>NZ_CP080574.1:0-4800000 GCF_023277505.1 Sphingobacterium siyangense
ATGGAAAAAACGTATTCAAGTGTCTGGAATAATTGTCTTTCGATTATCAAAGATAATATACCAGCGCAAAGTTTCAAGACCTGGTTTGAACCTGTGAAAGCAGTCCGTTTGGAGGGTGACGTTTTGACTATTCAAGTGCCTAGCTTATTTTTTTATGAGTGGCTGGAAGAACACTATGTAGGAATTCTTCGTAAGACCGTAAAGAAATTTTTAGGAGAACAAGGTAGATTGGAATACAATATTGTAGTGGAGAAGTCTTCAGCTTCTCATCCCTACACGACTAATCTTCCATCGAATGGCAATGGAGCAGAAGGGAAAAGACAATCTATCCCTGTACCGGTATCTTTAAATAGAGATATCAAAAATCCATTTGTTATTCCTGGATTGAAAAAATTGCAGGTTGATCCGCAATTGAATCAAAACTACACATTCGAAAATTTTATCGAAGGTGAATGTAATCGTCTTGCTCGTTCAGCAGGTTATGCTGTAGCGAATAAGCCGGGAGGTACTTCATTCAACCCTTTGATGATTTATGGTGATGTTGGTTTGGGAAAGACACACCTTGCCCAAGCAATCGGAAATGAAATCAAGAGAAATCTTCCCGATAAACTGGTCATTTATGTGTCTTGTGAGAAATTCTGTCAGCAGTTTGTGGATTCATTGAAAAATAATACAATCAATGATTTCGTTAACTTTTATCAAGCAATGGATGTCATCATTATGGATGATGTACATAACTTTGCCGGTAAAGAAAAAACACAGGATATTTTCTTCCATATTTTTAATCATTTGCATCAATCTGGAAAGCAAATTATTTTGACTTCAGACAAAGCACCTAAGGATTTAGCTGGTTTGGAGGAACGTTTGCTTAGTCGTTTTAAATGGGGATTATCTGCAGATATTCAGATTCCTGATCTTGAGACGAGAATGGCAATTTTGAAGAAGAAGATGTATTCCGATGGTATTGATTTACCTGAAAATGTAGTGGAATACGTCGCAACACAGATCGATAACAGCGTTCGTGAATTGGAAGGAGCCATGGTTTCATTATTGGCTCAGTCTACTTTGAACAAAAAAGAGATCGATTTGGGCTTAGCAAAATCGATGTTGAAGAATTTTGTGAAGAATACCCATAAGGAAATTTCAATGGACTTTATTCAAAAATTAGTCTGTGAATATTTTGAAGTTCCTGTGGATATGGTTAAATCGAAAGTTAGAAAGCGTGAAATCGTGCAGGCCAGGCAAATTTCGATGTACCTAGCAAAAGCACATACCAAATCTTCACTAAAATCGATCGGAGCATTCTTCGGAGGAAGAGACCACTCGACAGTCATTTATGCCTGTCAAACCGTAGAGGATTTAATTGAAACTGACAAGAAATTTAAAACTTATGTAAGTGACATTATGAAAAAATTAAAATCTTAATGTCAATTATCGTAAGTAAAGCACTAGAAGGGCTGTCCATATTACTTGGACAGCCCTTTTTTAATGTATTTAAGGCCCTGTAAGGCATAAAAAAGCCTCTGGATATGCCATTACATATCCAGAGGCTTTTCATTCGTTCTCGAATGGTTATTGTTGTTGTTGATTGCTCTGTCCGTTACCGGATTCTTTTTGTTCTGTTGTTTCTTGTGTTGCCGGAATGTTTACCGGAGGTCGCTCAGTTACATATTTCTGATAAGCAACTTTTTGTTCATCTGTTAGCAACTGTGCTATTTTAGTATCTGACTCAACCTGTATTTTGGCAATATTCTCCTTTTTGACGTCAACCTTAGTCGTCGAGTCCTGAATGACAGCCGCTATAGCCTTTTCTTGATCCAATACGATTGTTGATACCGCAGTTTTCTGCTCGTCATTTAATGTCAGCTTTGTGACTAATTCAGTCACTACCTTTGTTGCATTTTCTTCCGGTGTTGTTTGTGTTTGTTGTGCAAATGTTAGGCCCATCGCTAGAAAGAAACCTATGCCTGCTAAAAATAACTTTTTCATGATGTTCAATTTTAGATGAAATTATTCAATGTTTTTCTGCTACCTAATTTTACTTTGTTGTCGATTATTGACCAGATTCAGTTTTCGTAGGCTCAGCTGTGGTCGGCACGCCTTTAGCTGGTCTTTCAGTTATGACTTTTTGATAAAGCGATTTCTGATCTTCGGTAAGTAATTGACTGACTTTGGTATCTACTTCAGTCTGTAGCTTATTAAGTGCTTCGCTTTTCGCTTGAGGAGAAGACCCAGTATCTTTTACTATTGTCTGTTCTGCTTTTACCTGATCCAATAGAATGGTTGATACCGCAGTTTTTTGCTCATCATTCAGATGCAGTTTCTGTACAAGTTCAGTCGTTGCTTTAGCAGCTGCATCCTCGGGACTAACCTGTTGTGCAAACGTCAGGCTAAGCGTCAAACAAAATCCTATTCCTGTTAAAATTAGCTTTTTCATATCTATTGTATTTAAAAAGTTACAATTAAACGATCTTGCTATAAAAACTCGGAAAGGGTATTTATATTGTATCAACTATGTTACTTTAACAAAGTTTTAACATTAACTGATTGTAATTCATTGAAATACGGGTTTTGATATGTGATGTGAAATGCGAAAATTGATGATATCGCTGTTATTGCACTGTTAACAGGATCGATAAAGTTAGACGAGCTTAATTGTGATGACAACGTCAGAATAAAACTGAACGTGACATAAAAAAGGCCTTGTCAAAAAACAAGGCCTTTTTTTAAAGTAGCTTTATTTAATTGTCGGAACGTTTAGACATTCTTTCCTTCATTTTTTCTTGTTGTTCTTCAAATAGCTTAGCTTGGTCAGGGGTAAGCCATGATTTAATTTTGGTTGTTTGTATTTCCTGAAGCTGTTTATATTTTTCCATGTTCGCTTTTCGATCTCCCCCCTCATTTCGAAGAGCAGCCCGTTGTTGAGCCTGACTTAATGTAAGGTTATAGATCGAATCTTTTTGCGTTTGATTGAGGCTTAATAATTTGTCTAAATGCTCTACGCGCATTTTAGCTTGTTCTTCAGGACTACGTTGCTGACGTTGTTGGGCAAAAACTCCTGTAGCACTTAAAAATAAACAAGCTACTGCCATTAAAATTTTCTTTTTCATCTTTGTATAGTTTATATCATGAGTGCCGAATATCGGGTATACACTCAATTTGTTCATTATAGACAGAGCGAAAACTTTTGAGATTCTCTGTTTACATATAGAATATAAATTTGATGAAAAAGTTTAGTATAGCATCTGATCTTAACAAAATTTAAGGTTGATTAACACTTTGAGCCACTGCATTATATAGCCTTTCATGGAATATTTCCTGTTGGATAGGGTCGTGAAATTGAAGACCGATCGGCAGATAAGCCAAATCAATTGCAGTAAATTGCTGTTTAAAAGGTTTTAGTCGCTGAAAGTCCTTTTCAGTTGTCAATACGATCTTGTTGCTGCTCGCCAGATCGTGGTAAGATTTTGCAATTTGATTGATATCCGATTCAGTAAAAGAATGATGATCTTTAAAGGAAATGTGTTGGATTGAATTGGTTTTGTTTTGGAGATAATCTACTAAGGGTTGAGGTTTAGCAATACCCGTAACCAAAATAATATCTTTGCCTTTGACATCGATTAGATTTCCTTTACTATTGATGGGTTCAAGATAGTCGATATAGCTAAATACTATTAAAGCTTCTTTGTTATAATACCTGATTTTGTTTTCTATCCGTTTTTTTTGCTCATTAGAAAGATCAATAGGACATTTTGTAATCGTTATGATCTGTGCGCGTTTAGCCTCCATAAGGAGATCCCTAAAGTTTCCTGTGGGAAATACGAACATAGGGTGAGAAAATGATAAAAAATCAAATAATAATATATTGAAAAGAGGCGATAATTTTCGGTGTTGATAAGCGTCGTCCAGAATAATAAGTTGATGAGTTGACTGAAGTTTTTCAACTCCAGTACAACGATCCTCACAAACTGCAACAGTGACAGCCGGAAATTTATTTTTGAACTGTAAGGGCTCATCTCCGACGTCCGTGGCCGATGAATCCGTCTGTACCAATAAGAAACCTTTGGTGCTACGTCCATATCCCCGACTGAGTATTGCTGTTTTAAAGTGACCTTTAAGGCTGGATACCACAAATTCAGTCATTGGGCTTTTTCCTGTCCCACCAACGGCAAGATTTCCTATAACAACGGTTGGAATGTCAAAAGACCGCGATGGAAGCAGCTTAAAATCATATAATCTATTTCTTATCCACACCACAAGGGCATAGATGATGGTAAAAGGAAATAATAGATATCGTAATAAGCGTATCATTTTGGAACAACGGTTAACCCTACGTCTGTGATTTCTTTCAACGGATTTTCTTTCATGTTCTGTTCGATGGAAATCGTATAAATTCCTGTATCCGGAAATAGGTAATCTTTATGGATGATGGATTGATTGTTATACAAGCTACCGGAGGATTTTCCGAGCCATTTTCCATCCGGTCTGGCCATTTTTATTTCTTTACGAAAAGTATATTGCTTTTTACCTGGGCCTCGTTGGTAAATAAGTACAAAAAGATTGGAAAAAGCATATTCCGGTGTATGACGGACATCCATCAATACGTCATATCGTTTGGTCTTGTCGCTGATATGAAATTGAAAACTAGGCGGTGATGTATTCAGCCAAGCTTTATTATCAATGGGTTTATTTTCATTTATGACAAAAGTTTGGTCACAAGAACACCCTATGCCAATACATAACAAACCAATCAGGAAAGGAGCGCTTTTGAGTTTCATGTTTATTTATAAAAAGAATATGCCTAATGGGTTAAAATTAGGCATATTTTTTTTATTCTGCTTTCGGTGCAGCATTGTTGTTATTACCTTTGTTTTTATTCCGATGGCGATTGAAGCGCTTTTTGGGTCTGTTATTAGATCCTTCTTTATTCTCTTTATTCGCGCTTGGAGCTCCAGCATCGGTCGAAATCTGAGGTTTAGTACTTTGTCTAGGTGTACTTTGTTCGGACTTCTCAGTTTTTTGTCCAGCCTTACTTTCAGGTTTGACAGTATTGCTTTTGGATTTTCTTTTTTTCTTTCTTTTATTCCGGTCATCAAGTCGAGTTAAGCTATCCTGTCCGACTACATTTTCGTAATCGTAATTGATATTTTTCTCTTCTCTGACTTCATCGTTATCTACTGCACTCGAAATTGCTTCCGGTTTGATCCCCTGCTTATTCATTTCGACAAACTCTTTGACTTGTTGAACGGGGATAGCGATCCAATTTTCGGCTCCAGGAAAAGAGAACCACATCATTTTTTTGAAGATATCGGTCTTTTGAAGATAAGCAATCCCTTTTAGGGTTTCGATGCGGTCGATATTATTCGGGATGTCTTTTAAAGCATCCATGTAACTATCTAATTCATAATTGAGACAGCATTTTAATTTTCCGCATTGTCCCGCTAGCTTTAACGTATTCAAAGAAAGATTTTGATAACGTGCTGCCGACGTGGACACTGTTTTGAAATCCGTTAACCAGGTTGAACAGCAGAGTTCGCGACCACAGGAGCCGATTCCACCGAGGCGGCTAGCTTCTTGTCGCATACCTATCTGGCGCATTTCAATGCGTATTCTGAAAGCTTCAGCCATTTTTTTGATAAGCTCACGGAAATCCACGCGGCCCTCAGCAGTGTAGTAGAAGGTAGCCTTGGTTTTATCACCCTGGTAGTCAACATCAGAAATCTTCATGGACAAACCCAGGTCCAAAGCCAGTTTACGTGCTTTGTGCATCGTTTCCCATTCGAGATCTTTTGCTGCGTTATACTTCTCTACATCCATTTCATTGGGCTTCCGATAGATTTTCTTAGTTACCGTTTCTGGAGTAACATTGTTCTTTTTTAATTGTAGTCTGACCAATTCACCCGTTAAGGAGACATGTCCGACATCATAGCCACCAGTAGAGGGTTCTACAACGACCATTTCCCCCATTTCAAGGTAGGTATTGTCTACATTAATAAAGAAATCTTTTCGTGATCCCTTGAATCGTACTTCGACGATATTAAATGGTTTATAGTTTGAAGGCATATCCATATCGGAAAGCCAGTCATATACATCTAATTTATTACATCCGCTAGTCATGCAAGAGCCATTGTTCTGACATCCTGCTGGTGTACCATTTGTCGTGGTAGTACCGCAACCTCCGCCGGATGAGCAACTGCCACATCCCATAGTTTTCTATATTATATATTGAGTTCCTTTCGGAAACGTTTTGTACTTGTATATTAATGTTAACTGCAAAGATAAATCTAAAAATAATATTTTGGGATTTGCATTTCTTTCTACAAAATAATGTGTTTCCTCAAATAGATTTATTGTTGCTTCAATTTGTTCAACGGTATAGTGTACGGCAAATTTTTGGACAAAATCCAATTCTTTGGCCGGTAAGAACACTAAGCTGGAAAGCCCTTCTTTGATTAATATAATTTGACGCATCATATTAATTGCATAAAAAAGAAAGCTTTTTTGGTTTTCTCGCCCCATTTTTGAGAGCTCTTCTTCCACTAAAGAGATCATATTGGTTCCCGCATCTGAAACAATGAAACGTAACCAATTGACTAAAATGCCAAAATGATTATTTGTCTGCGCGTGCAATAGATTGGTTGCTTCCTGGAGATTTCCATCTGCAATAAAAGCAATCTCTGATGCCTCTTGATCCGAAAGTTGATGTACCGTTTTTAAGTATTGTGTTACCTCACTATGATCCAGTTTCTTTATTTTGACCAATTGCGTACGCGATATGATCGTATTTAATATTTTGTCCTGATTTTCTGCCACCAGAATAAAGAGCGTTTTTTCGGGTGGTTCTTCGATTAACTTTAACAACGCATTGCCTTGTGTGTCCAGGTATTCGGGAAGCCACATAATTAAAACCTTATATTCAGCTTCGAAGGATTTGAGGCTTAGTTTTTTGATGATACCATGCGCCTCTGCAATATTGATATTGACCTGTTTGTTGTCTGCATCTAATTGATTGCGCCAATATTCCAATCCCATGTACGGGTTGGATAAAAAAGATTTTCGCCAGCTGTCCGCATAATCGGATGCCGTATCTTCCTTATGTTTGGCTATGAAAGGATAGGACATGTGGAGATCGGGATGGATCAGCTTATTATATTTTCGACAAGAGGGGCATTCGCCACAACTATCGGTTGACTGTCGGTTTTCACAATTCAAAAACTGTGCATAAGCATAGGCTAATGCAAGGCTACCACAGCCCTCTGGACCAAGAAATAATTGCGCATGACTCACACGATTTTCATGAACCGTGCGAACTAAATGTTCTTTGATGTCTTTGTGCCCAATGATCTCTTTAAACTGCATACACTACTGCTATTATACAAATGTAATAAATATTGTGATTTATCGGGCCGAATTTGCTTTCTATACTTTTGGCGCTGTGCTTATTAATTGAAATACAATTGCTTATTTGAGCGATCGAAATCTCTTTATGTGGAAAGAAAGCGGCCTGTAAAACTGAAAAATATTGATTAATTTGTGTATTATTGCACATAATAATTAGTATTCAGGAAATGAGATTCATTGTATCAACATCAATTTTATTAAAGCAGTTACAAGCTATCAATGGCGCATCCAGTACAAGTACTGTTTTGCCTATCTTGGAAAACTTTCTTTTTGAAATAAAAGACAATAACTTGACTATTTCTGCTACGGATCTGCAAACAAGTATGGTTACTTCTTTACAGATCGAAGCAAAAGAAGAGGGAAGAGTAGCCATGCCTTCGAAGATTTTGATCGAGACGTTAAAAACCTTACCAGATCAGCCAGTAGCATTTTCAGTAGATATGAATACCTTGGCGATTGAGATCAGTGCAGGTGATGGAAAATATAAGTTGAGTGGAGAAAATGCCGACGATTTCCCTAAAATTCCCTCAATCGATAACGGGTCAGTTATTCAGATGCCAGCTCCTATTTTGTCAGAAGCGATCAGTAAAACGATCTTTGCTGTCAGTAACGACGAATTGAGACCGGCGATGTCTGGTGTTTTGGTGCAATTAGCTGAAAAGAATGTGACTTTTGTCTCTACCGATGCGCACAAGTTGGTGCGTTATTCGAGAACTGATATTGGTGCTGAAAAACCAGCATCCCTTATTTTGCCGAAAAAGGCACTTTCATTGCTCAAATCGTCGCTACCATCCGATGATATTACAGTATCGATAGAATATAATCAAACCAATGCGTTCTTTAGCTTTGGCAATATTAATTTGATCTGTCGTTTGATTGATGAACGTTACCCAGATTATGCTGCTGTAATCCCTCAAGTCAACCCTAACAAGTTAACTGTAGATCGATTATTGTTTTTAAATACCTTGAGACGGGTGGTGATTTTTGCTAATAAAACAACCCATCAGGTTCGTCTGAAGATCTCAGGAAGTGAATTGCATATCTCTGCAGAAGATTTAGATTTCTCTAATGAAGCGCATGAACGCTTATCCTGTCAATTTGAAGGGGATGATATGGAAATCGGTTTTAACGCCAAATTCCTCGTGGAGATGTTAAATAACTTAGAGAGTGAAGAAGTTGTTTTGGAGATGAGTACGCCAAATCGTGCCGGTTTATTGATTCCGGCCGTATCTGAAGATCATGAAGATATTTTGATGTTGGTGATGCCTGTTATGTTAAACAACGCTTAATCTTCGTCAGGGTTTGGAACTAATTACGCATCTTATAGACTTTATTCTCCATATTGATAAACATTTGGTTGAAATAGTCAATGATTATCAGACTTGGACGTACCTTATTCTGTTTCTTATTATTTTTGTAGAAACAGGAGTGGTTGTGATGCCTTTTTTACCAGGAGATTCTTTGTTGTTCGCAGCGGGCATGCTAGCCGCACAACCAAATGATCTTAACGTATGGTTGATGATTCTCATTTTATTGGTAGCCGCGGTTTCTGGGGATTCCTTAAACTATGCTATTGGTAAGAATTTTGGTATGCGCCTAACGAAATTTAAGCTCTTTGGTAAGCAGGTAGTCAAAGATGAGCAAATTGCCAAGACTCATTCTTTTTATGAGAAATATGGCAGTAAAACAATCGTTATCGCTCGATTTGTACCTATCGTACGTACCTTGGCGCCTTTCGTTGGGGGGATTGGAAAGATGAATTATGGCACCTTCATTACGTATAATGTCGTAGGGGCTGTCTTGTGGGTGGGTGGTATAACCCTCGCAGGATACTTTTTGGGAAATATTCCGATTATCAGAGATAATTTCTCGAAGGTCGTATTGATCATTATTTTTATATCGATATTGCCAATAATCTTCGAGCTTATTAAAGAAAAGATAAAAACTAAAAAGGGAATCCAATAAGATTCCCTTTTTTTATAGATCAAAAAAATGGAAATCATTTCACAGTTTATTGATTTTATATTGCATATCGACCAGCATCTTTTGCAACTGATCAATAGTTATGAAAACTGGACTTATCTGATTTTGTTTTTAGTCATCTTTGCGGAGACAGGACTTGTTTTTACCCCATTTCTTCCTGGTGATTCAGTTTTATTTGCCCTGGGTGCGATAATTGCCCGCCCCGATTGTCCGCTTTCTTTACCACTATTTATGGTCATCTTAGTTTTCGCCGCTATTTCCGGAGATTTCGTGAATTATGAAATAGGTAAATATGTTGGAATCCGTGTTTTTAAGCCAGGATCAAGGATATTTAAGCCGACTTACCTGCAAAAAACACAGGATTTTTATGCGAAACATGGAACGAGGACCATTATTTATGCGCGATTTGTGCCCATTGTTAGAACTTTTGCGCCATTTGTAGCCGGTATTGGTAAAATGCCGTACAGGATCTTTGGAACATATAATTTAGTTGGCGGTATATTATGGGTTTCATTGTTTATGCTTGCAGGTTATTTTTTTGGACAGCTGCCATTCTTTAAGCATAATTTCTCCCTTGTTATTCTGGCCGTTATCTTTATTAGCCTAATACCCATGCTTATACAGTTTCTGACTACAAATAGATCAAAAAAAGATTAAACGTTGCATACTAAATATGGTCTTTTAGGGTTAAAGGATTGATACGAAATATTCCTATTGAAAAAGTACAGGTACTGTGCCCAAATGTATTTTGGACGCGATAAAATTAAGTTAAGCTGGCAATATCATCTGGATATTTCGTAAGGTCATTGAAGAAGAGATTATTTACGTATGAACTATTTGATTTTAGCATTTACCCTGCTTTTTACACAGTCTATTTTTGCCCAACGTGTGGTTGTCGATCATGGTCAAGCCATCGAGGCCTATGAGCTATTGAACAAAATTCGTACAAATCCCGAAAAGTATAAGAAGGAACTGAAGCTTTTTAATCTACAGAAGATTAAACGAACCAAGCTCAATTGGAATAAACAGTTGGCCGAGGTTGCGGTTTATCGAGCAAAAGATATGGCTAAACGTTCTTATTTTGACCATGTCTCACCTGAGGGCTATGGACCTAATTATTTCATTGACGAGGCAGGATATCAGCTTAATCCGGCATGGCTGTCCAAACGAAATGCAAACAATTTTGAGTCCATTGCGGCCAACCGATCCAGTGCTACCGCTGGCATTAAGGCCTTAATTATTGGAAAGGAAGCTCCGGGTTATCATCATCGTACCCATTTATTGGGCATGGATCAGTGGAACGCTTCGCTATATGATATTGGGATTGGCTATGTTGAATGCAAAGGTGCCAAACCTTATGAAAGTTACTTAGTAGTTATCATCGCTAAACACGATTGGTAAAATAAAAAGAAAGGTAATTTGGCGAGTATCAGCAATTAATCGATACAGTGTATTTAATTTTTACTGAAAAGTCATACCTTTGCATATGATAAAATCCATGACAGGATATGGCACAGCTTCCGCTGATAACGGTAAAGTTAAATATAGTGTCGAAATAAAGTCCTTAAATTCAAAATTCCTTGAATTAAATCTTCGTTTGCCCAAAGTTGTTTCGGACAAAGAATTAACCCTGCGTACTGAAAGTAGCAAACTTATTGAACGTGGTAAAGTTAACATGAATGTAACGGTTGAATACACGGATCAAACTGCGAAGGCGTCTTCCATTAATGCTGATTTACTCAAAAAATATTATAGTCAATTGCAGCAGATTGCTGTAGAACTCAACGATACGAATGTCAACCTGTTTGAACTCGCATTAAATATGCCTGAGGTAATCACGAACAATGATGATTCGGTTGATGACGAGGAGTCTAAGGTATTGATGGATGCTTTTTATGATGCCGTCAAACGTTTTAATACATTTCGTGAAGATGAGGGAAATGTACTTGCTGGAGACTTAAAAAAGCGGGCTGAGCTTATTTTAGTTTACCTTGCTGAGGTAGAGGCTTTGGAAGTAGAACGTATACCTTTGATCAGACAGCGTATCGAGCAATTTTTGAATGATACGGTAGGTAAAGAAAATGTCGATCAAAATCGATTTGAGCAGGAACTTGTTTACTACATCGACAAATTGGATGTGACTGAGGAGAAAGTGAGATTGCGCGCCCATTGCAACTACTTTTTAAAAGCGTTTGATTCAGCCGATTCAAATGGTAAAAAATTAGGTTTTATTTCACAAGAAATGGGTAGAGAAATCAATACCCTTGGTTCTAAAGCCAATCATGCCGGAATCCAACAGATTGTGGTTAGAATGAAAGAAGAATTAGAAAAAATAAAAGAGCAATTGCTCAACGTATTATAAGGATGAGCGGTAAATTAATTATATTCTCGGCCCCGTCAGGAGCGGGTAAAACAACAATAGTAAGAGATCTTTTAAGTAAACATGGCGATAAAATCGAGTTTTCCATTTCGGCGAGTACCCGTGACCCCAGAGGACAGGAAGTAGACGGAAAAGATTATTATTTTATGTCAAAGGAGGAGTTTCTACATAAGGTCGCTAAACAGGAGTTCATCGAGTTTGAAGAAGTATATTCAGGAACATTTTACGGTACTTTGCGTTCAGAAATTGAACGTATTTGGAAAGAAGGTAAACATGTTATTTTTGATATCGATGTGGTTGGTGGACTACGTTTGAAATCAAAATTTCCAGAACAGGCAATTTCTATTTTCGTACAGCCACCTTCATTGGAAGTGCTTAAGGAGCGTTTGACAGGACGTGGAACGGATTCAGAAGAAAAATTGAAGGAACGTTTTGCCAAAGCTGAACTGGAACTTACCTATGCTAATAAATTTGATGTCATATTGAATAACTTTGATTTAGCTACCGCATGTGCCGAAGCTGAAGAAATTGTTATGGGATTTATCAATAAATAAGTCCATGCGAAAAATTGGTCTGTATTTTGGTTCTTTTAATCCGGTGCACATAGGGCACCTGATCATCGCCAATTATATGGCCAGTTTCACTGAATTGGATGAAGTTTGGTTTGTGGTCTCTCCTCAAAATCCATTTAAGAAGAAATCTACATTGGCAGATCCCTATGATCGTCTGGAGATGTTAAATCTGGCTTTGGAGGGTGCTGAACACCTGCGGGTAACAGATATTGAATTCCATTTACCAATACCGTCATATACGATAGATACACTCACCCATTTAAAAGCAAAATATCCCAATCGTGAATTTGTGCTCCTTATGGGAGAAGATAGTTTGGAATCTTTGGAAAAATGGAAAAATGCGGATATTATCTTACGCGACTACCAGATTTATGTCTATCCACGTCCTGGATATGATGGTGGAAAGCTTAAGGATCATCCTTCAATCACCATCACAGCTACACCATTGATGGAATTGTCTTCTACCTTTTTGCGAAAGGCAATCAAGGAAAATAAAAATATTCAATTTTTTGTACCGCAAAAGGTGATAGAGTTTATCGATAAGAAAGGTTTATATTCTTGATATAGACAAAAGTAAAAGAAATATAGTATCCCTGGGTTTTATTAAATCCGGGGATTTTTGTTAGGAGCAGAGGGTATTCATTACAAAAAGGAATTATTGTATTTAGAAATCATTGCAATTAGGAAAAGGCAGATCGTGGCGAAAGGAAGTTCTATATAATAAAGAGGAATAATTTTTGTAGCAGTAATTTCTTTATTTTTAAAAGATATTAAATCATACGATATGAAAAGGGGACTTTTATTTTTTATTTCTTTCCTGTGTTGGGCAGGTGTTTTTGCACAAACAAATCCGGAGGATGACGAGAGTCTTTTTATGGATCCTGCCGCTATCGAAGTGCGGAACAAAATGACCATCCCGCCCTATGGTTTGGACAAAGTAAAGGCGTTAATCGCAAAAATAATCCCCGAAGAAGATAAAGAAACGACCGATGCTGGAACAAATGCAATTTCGGCTACTGATTTTAAAAAGCTATCCCTGCGCGAAAAGTTTACCTATACCATGATTCACGCAGAACTATATGCACAGAATTGCGCTATACCTGAATACCAAACGCAGATCGACAAAAAAATCTTCGGTACCTTATTGGACGGTTTTAATGAGTCGTCCTGGTCGCAAAGACAGACCGATTTTTTGCAGGAGAATAGGGATTCAGTAATCAAACTTATCCAGGAATCTGTTATCCGAAGCAAACGGATGGGGGTAAATTATAAGCATGCCCTAGTGGAACTAAACGGTTGGCAAATGATTCCTTTTATTATTGATTATGCCAAGAAAACACCGAAAGACAAAGATGCCCTGACCTTATTGATGTTGCTGATGAAACGAGGTGAATATGGTGAATTTATAAAGTCTACGTCTTTTAAAAAGTTATATGGAGAAAATAGCAATTATTACTCCTATCTAAATTACAATAAAGAAAATGAGGCGCTGATCTTTAGGCGGGCGCTTAAATATTACGATGAGAAAAAAAGCAAGTAGTGCAGTTGGATTTTTAGTATTCGAAACTTCAAATTTGTATTATAACAAACGGCAAGGAGAATGAGGAAATTACTCTATTTGATAGGATTGATTGTTTTACATCTCCAATGTGAAGCCCAAGCTGGAAACTATATCCAGATTCCGGCCGGAGACTATCATTTGGGTGATACAGGTAGCCTAGACAATCCCAAAAGAGTTGTAAATGTTGAATCGTTTTGGATCGCTAAGTTTGAGCTGACAAACGCTGAATTTGAGAAATTTGTTCAAGCAACAGGCTATAAAACATTAGCAGAACGGTATCACAACGCCATGGTCTTTGAGCCTGGATTGGCGGAGTTTCGTTGGCTACAGGATAGTACAGCCTATTGGCGCTTTCCGAATGGTATAAGTCGTGGCGGCATTGAGGCTAAGATGGATCATCCTGTTACCTGCATTTCCTATAAGGATGTGCTAGCATATTGTACATGGGCAAACTGTAGATTGCCCTCTTTTGACGAATGGGAGGTGGCGGCAAGAGCGGGTAGCGAAGGTTATTATTTTGAAGGTTTCAGTAAGGAGAATATGGGTGAATATGCAAATGTATGGCATGGAAGAGATCATTTGAAAGCGGATTATTCCGATGGCTATCTGTATACTTCTCCTGTCGGAAAATTCAAACCCAATCCATGGGGGCTTTATGACATCTTTGGAAATGTCTTTGAATTTTGTACCGGAAAGCTTGAAAGAGATGGTGATCGCTCTATTGCCCATGCCCGAGGAGGCTCCTGGTGGTGTAGTAAAAATAGCTGTGCTGCTTTTAATACAGTCTATATAGGTTCAGTTAGTCCCAATGCATCTTTTAGTAATCTGGGGTTTAGAATTGTAAAAAAAGTCTTTACCCCTTCGGATAAAGACTCTTAAAACAAATTCATCGTAAAGGTTGATTGTTATCTTCCCATCCAGCCACCATCCACTGTAAGGATGGTTCCATGTACATAGTCAGACGCTTTTGAAGCGAGGAATACAGCTGGCCCCTTAAAATCTTCTGGGGTTCCCCAGCGACCTGCAGGTATACGGTCCAAAATGGACTTAGAGCGTTCAGGGTCGTCTCTAAGGGCCTCGGTATTATCCGTGGCAATATATCCTGGAGCAAATCCGTTTACGTTGACACCTTTGGAAGCCCACTCATTCGCAAAAGCCTTTACTAAAGATCCTACAGCACCTTTTGAAGCGGCATATCCCGGAACATTGATGCCACCTTGGAAAGTTAACAAAGATGCTGTAAATACGATCTTTCCAGTTCCACGTGAAATCATGTCCTTTCCAATTTCACGTGTTAATATAAATTGCGCATTTTGATTGATCTCGATAATTTCATCCCAATATTCATCTGGATGCTCGGCAGCAGGTTTACGAAGGATATTTCCAGCATTGTTAAACAGGATGTCAATCGTCGGATGCGCTGATTTTACTTTTTCGATAAATTTGTAAAGTTCTGTCCGTTTAGAGAAATCACACTGATAGGCATAGAAATTTTTGCCTAATGCTTTTACGGATTTTTCTACTGCAGAGCCTTCAGTTTCCAATGACGCTGAAACGCCGATAATATCTGCTCCGGCTTCAGCCAATGCTTCGGCAATTGCCTTGCCAATTCCTCTTTTGCAGCCTGTTACCAAGGCTACTTTCCCACTTAAGTCAAAAGATTGCAGTATGGACATTATTTTGAATATTTTATTGTTAACGGTTGATCTAAATTATTTTTAAATGTTTTTAAATAAGACTGCCATTGCTCAAAACTACCTATTTTACCCGCTTTATTGAATGCAGCCCCCGCAAAATAAACCAGTGGTTTATCATTTTTGACGGTGGTTGCCAGTAAAAATTGTTTTGGACTATCTTTGAATACATATTTTACTTTTGGTAGGATAACCGCAGTTCCAGTAATTTTATCTCCTTCTGCAGGTTCCCAATACGCTAAAATGCCATTCTTTACATCATTTAGAATTTGAGGTTTTTCCTCTTTTCTTTTAGCGATCCCCACAACAATTGGCGTAGAGGCAGAGGTTGCGTTTTTGATAGAATAGCTTATTTTGTTCAATTGACTCCCAGCATCTAGGGAAATGGTCTTTTCAACCTGTAGCTGCTGACCCTTTACATTCTCCGGTTCATAGATAAGTTTGAATGTGGAGCGTAGCGGACCGTTGTCCAATACCTCGTATTGGCGATAATGCTTATGGTAAACAACCTGTTCGTCAATAAAGGGGGTTGCATCACCAACACCTAAGGTTTGTCCGACGGAATAATAATCTAATCCTTTGCCATGATCGGCATGATAATCCCCGGTTTTATACCATTCGTCAACAACAAGGTCATTGCTACGTTTTGCCCAGAAGTCAAAACCCTGTGCGTCCTCAGAGCTACCTTCTAAAGCCTTTCCATAGGCTCTAAACGCTGCAATATCGTTTTCCCATGCAAAGTCATCTTTGCGTTCAGGGACGTATCTTGCATAGGTCTTGGAAGCAATAGTTGTGGGTTTATTCCCATTTACCCCGAAGGTTGTTGAACTTTTAGGAGCAACGGTTATTTGGATTAAAATATTTTGTGCCGTCGGTTTTCCTAGTTTTTCAAGTTGATAGGCGAGTTCCTTTTTGTCCTTATCCACAATCGTAAATACACTGTTTTTCAGGTCGAAGTGTTTCTCGAATGTTGTATAAGGGATGCTGATCAACTCTGTTCTTGCGCTAGCGGAAGAGTTGTTTACAGTAATGGTTTTGTTGTTCTGCGCAAAAGCAAGTGTTGAAAGTCCTAGCGCTAAACTCAATACGAGTGTTTTTTTCATATTACTTCAATTCTGTGATGGCACATTTGTCCATATCGTCATAATCTAAATTTTCACCCGCCATTCCCCATATAAAGGTATAATTGGAAGTTCCAGCTCCGGAGTGAATTGACCATGGTGGAGAAATTACAGCCTGATCGTTGTGCATCCAAATATGGCGGGTCTCATCGATGGGTCCCATAAAATGTGATACCGCCTGTCCCTCTGGTAATTCAAAATAGAAATAGACTTCCATACGACGATCGTGGGTATGGGATGGCATTGTATTCCATACAGAGCCCGGTTTTAACTCGGTCATTCCCATCTGTAATTGGCAGGTTTGTACCACTTTGTTCAATAACATCTGGTTTATCGTACGGTGGTTAGCTGTTTCCAATGAACCCAATTCTATTTTATTTGCATCTTCTTTCGTTACCTTTTTAGTTGGGTAGCTGCAATGTGCAGGTGTAGAGTTTAAATAGAATTTTGCGGGCTGTGCGGCGTCCTTGCTTGAAAAATAAACCTCTTGAGCACCCTGGCCGATATAAAGGGCTTCTTTGGTATTGAGATCATAGGTAATGCCGTCAACTTCAACTTGACCGTTCCCACCGACATTGATAATACCCAACTCTCTTCTAGAAAGGAAGTAAGGTTCTTTTAATAATGCGGGAATGGTATCTAATTTGATTTTTGAGCTTACAGGCATTGCTCCACCAGCCATATAGCGATCATAGTGGGTATAGACAAAATTAATTCTGTCTTCTTCAAAAACTGTTTCAATTAGAAAATTTTCCCTTAACCCTTGTGTATCTAAAGTTTTGTATTCCTTTGGCCCTATTGCATAACGGGATTCAAAATTAATGCTCATAACTGAATTATTATCTTTGTTTGTCTGTTTGAATGCTAAATTTAGGGCTAATATTTGTCAATAACGACACAATCTTACGCAAACGATGTCGTAGTGATCGGTGGTAAATCATACCCCTACCAAATTATATCTAATAACAATATTTAACCAATGTTTAGACAGTGATTAATCATTATTTATTCAGTCGTTACTGAGCAAGCACTGAACAAGCACTGAACGAGCACTGAACAAGCACTGTTAAAACATATAACTTGGTTACCATCTCATCTTTGTTTGCTGCGCTTAAACTCAGCGCTCCCTTGCAGCTTCCCTGTGTTCGTTTGAACTCCTGTTTCCACAGTCGCTTATGCTGTTTGCCATGTCCTAATGAGCGACCTTTACAGATAATAATTGCCTGTTGTGTCAATATTATTTACATCTCGGTTTCAGATTTACTAACTTCGTATATGGTTAAAAAGAAATACCCGATTCTAAAAGCATAAACACAGATGGAGAGAACTGGAGATTCCTGATGACCTTTAAAAAAGAAATTATTTACATATGAAACCCAATATTTTAGTTGTTAATGACGACGGTATCACAGCGCCGGGGATTAAGGTGCTATTGGAGGAGATGCAGAAAATCGGAAATGTAGTTGTCGTTGCTCCTGATTCGGCGCAATCTGGAATGGGGCATGCCATTACACTTGGTAGACCGTTACGTTTGGATAAAATCAATTTATATGAAGGGGTTGAAATGTATCAGTGTTCAGGAACACCGGTAGATTGTGTGAAACTTGCGGTGAATAAAGTTTTTAAAGGGCAAAAGCCAGATATATGCGTCTCGGGAATCAATCATGGGCTCAACAATTCAATCAATGTTTTGTATTCCGGTACGATGTCTGCTGCGGTAGAAGGGGCTATTGAAGGGATTCCTTCTGTTGGTTTTTCGCTCGATAACTTTTCTCATGATGCGGATTTTAGCTATTGCAGACCTTACGTGATTTCTATTGCCGAGCAGGTGCTGGCGAATGGTCTTCCTAAAAATACATTGCTGAATGTTAATTTTCCGCAAACAGCAGGTTTTAAAGGGATTAAAATTTGTAGACAGGCTGGAGGACATTGGGTGGAAGAATTTGATGAACGCATTGATCCACACAATCGCGATTATTATTGGACAACGGGTAAATTTGTCTTGCAGGACAGGGGGGAAGATACCGATAGTTTTGCATTGGCCAATGGTTATGTATCTGTCGTTCCGACACAGTTCGATATGACGGCACATCACGCTATCCCAGAATTGAATTCATGGAGCTTTGATCATCTGGGAAATACAAGGGGAGACGATAAACGTGAAAAATAATCTCTGGATAGGATTGGGTATCGGTACTGTATCTCCAGTATTGGCTCATATTTTAGTACGTTTTACGGATCTTGAACTTCATTTTTTACCCGAGAAACCCATGGCTATCTATACCATAGCCGTATTGGTTAATTTAGTGCTTTTACGTTTTGCGTATCGGTCGGGAAACGATCATCTCGGAAAAGGAATTATCGCCAGTACTTTTTTGGCAATGATACTTTACCTGATAACGCATAGAATTACGGTTTGATTAAAATTCATAAATCCCATCTGACGGATGGGGAAAAAATTTTGTACAACATGAAATTAACATTAGGATTTTCTCCATGTCCAAACGATACATTTATTTTTGATGCATTGATTCATCATAAGATAGATACCAAAGGACTGGATTTTGAGGTGGAATATCAAGATGTGGAGACCTTGAACTTGAAAGCTTTTCAAGGCGATCTTGACATCACCAAGCTGAGCTATCATGCCTTTGCCTACGCGGTTGAAGATTATGAACTGCTCGATGCAGGTAGTGCTTTAGGATTTGGTGTAGGGCCTATGCTGATTACGAAGGATCCGAAATTAGCGAAATTACTTCAGCAAAAATTAGAAAGAGCTGAAAGCCTAGAGGGATTCGATCAACTGAAAGTGGGTTATCCAGGAAAGTATACAACCGCTAACTTTTTATTAAGCTTGGCATTCCCCGAATTAAAAAATAAAGTTGAACTTGTTTTTTCGGATATTGAGGGAGCCTTACTTGATGGATCCATTGATTTGGGATTGATTATTCATGAAAATAGATTCACTTATGCTGAAAAAGGACTGCATAAAGTCGTAGATCTGGGGGAGTACTGGGAGAAGACGACAAAATTTCCGATTCCTCTTGGCGGAATTGTCGTAAAACGTAGTTTGCCACAAAAGGTGAAGGATACGTTGAATACAATTTTAAAGGAAAGTGTAGAATTCGCATTTGCCAATCCGAAATCTGGACTTGAATTTATTCGTGCGCATGCACAGGAAATGAGTGAAGAGGTGATGTACAAGCATATTGAACTTTATGTCAATAAATATTCAGTAGAGTTGGGGCATGAAGGACGTGATGCGATTACGAAGATGTTTGAAAAGGCTCAGGAACTGGGATTCATTCCGCAATCAGACCAAAAGCTGTTTTTATCATAATCAGCTGACGGATTAGAGGCATATATTACCCAGAAAAACTTCACGTAAAGGTGGCGTAAAAAGGGATAAATATATATGGGATTCTTGCTGGCTGAAAGGAACTGACATTTTCAATAAAAATAACGTAAAAAAAATGGATGTAAGCTGTTAGATATCATATCTAATAACTAAATTTGCCCGATTAGTGTCAAATTGTCTGCAATTTTACTTTGGAGTCATTATTGTACAAAATCTTAAGTTGAGATAGAAAAAAAATTATGTTAAAGTTTTTAAGTAAATTATTTGGAAGTAAATCCGAGAGAGATATCAAGGGAATTCAGCCTGTGGTAGACCAAATCAAAGCTGAATATGAGAAGCTTTCAAATCTAACCAATGACGAGTTACGTGCCAAGACCGTTGATTTCAAAGAAAGAATTAAAAATTACCTAGCAGATATTGACCAAGAAATTGATACGCTTAAAAAAGAAGCGGATCAAGACGAGGACGATATGGCAAAGAAAACTTCTATTTACGAGCAAGTGGACAAATTGTCCAAAGACCGTGACAAGAAGTTGGAAGAGGTATTGAAGGATATTTTACCGGAGGCATTTGCTGTGGTAAAAGAAACTTCAAGACGTTTGACAGAAAACGAAGAATTAGAAGTTACTGCCAACGATTTTGACAGAGAATTGGCTGTTTACAAATCAAACGTTATCATCAATGGTGATAAGGCGATTTGGAAAAACAAATGGATGGCTGCAGGTACTGAGGTCACTTGGAACATGGTACACTATGATGTCCAGTTAATCGGTGGTATTGTATTGCACAGCGGTAAAATTGCCGAGATGGCAACAGGTGAGGGTAAAACGTTGGTAGGAACATTACCGACCTATCTAAATGCTCTTTCTGGTCAAGGAGTACACATCGTAACGGTGAATGATTACCTTGCTCGTCGTGACTCGGAGTGGAATGCACCGTTATTTGAGTTCCATGGGCTATCTGTTGACTGTATCGATAAACATCAACCAAATTCCCCGCAACGTCGTAAGGCTTATCAATCGGATATCGTATATGGTACGAATAATGAGTTTGGCTTTGATTATCTACGTGATAATATGGTTCAGACTCCAGACGCATTGGTGCAAGGAAAATTACACTTTGCCATGGTCGATGAGGTTGACTCTGTATTGATTGATGATGCGCGTACACCACTAATTATCTCAGGTCCGATTCCTCGTGGCGATCAACACGAATTCTACCAATTAAAACCGCGTATCGAACGTTTGGTACATGTACAGAAAGCTTACATCAATACAGTCTTGAATGATGCTAAAAAAGCGCTGGCGGCAGGAGATTCTGATGTTGAAGGCGGAGGTTTAGCATTATTAAGAGCTTATCGAGGTTTACCTAAAAATAAAGCATTAATCAAGTTCTTAAGCGAAGGTGCTAATCGTTCTATCTTACAAAAAGTAGAAAACTACTATATGCAAGAGCAAAATAAAAATATGCCTAAAGTAGATGCAGAACTTTATTTTGTGATTGATGAAAAGAATAATCAAGTAGAATTGACAGAAAAAGGTATCGAGTTGATTACAGCAACAGGTGAAGATCCTTCATTCTTTATTTTACCGGATGTTGGTACTGAGATTGCCGAAATTGAAAAGTCTTCTTTGACTTTGGAAGAAAAGGCAGCTCAGAAAGAAGACATGCTGCGCGATTATTCAATTAAAGCAGAGCGTATTCACTCGATTAACCAGCTGTTAAAAGCATATACCTTGTTTGAAAATGATGTTGAATATATCGTTGATGAAGGTAAAGTGAAAATTGTTGATGAGCAAACAGGTCGTATCATGGATGGCCGTCGTTACTCAGATGGTTTGCACCAGGCGATCGAAGCAAAGGAGAATGTGAAAGTAGAAGATGCAACACAAACTTACGCAACGATTACACTGCAAAATTACTTCCGTATGTACCACAAGCTTTCGGGTATGACAGGTACAGCGTCGACAGAGGCCGGTGAACTTTGGGAAATTTACAAACTTGATGTGGTCGAAATTCCGACGAATCGTGTTGCACAACGCGATGACCGTCAGGATCTGATTTATCGTACGGCACGTGAAAAATACAACGCAGTAGCTGAAGAAATTCAACGATTGACAGATGCTGGACGTCCAGTATTGGTTGGTACGACATCGGTTGAAATTTCGGAGTTATTGAGCCGTATGCTTCAATTGCGTAAGATTAAACATAATGTATTAAATGCGAAGTTACACCAAAAAGAAGCTGATATCGTAGCTGAAGCTGGACGCCCAGGACAAGTAACCATCGCGACGAACATGGCTGGTCGTGGTACGGATATTAAATTGACCGAAGAAGTTAAAAATGCTGGCGGTCTTGCAATTATCGGTACCGAAAGACACGAATCTCGTCGTGTTGACCGTCAGTTACGTGGTCGTGCAGGTCGTCAGGGAGACCCAGGTTCTTCGCAATTCTTCGTTTCTTTGGAAGATAACTTGATGCGTTTATTTGCTTCAGAGAGAATCTCTAACATCATGGTGAAAATGGGTGTTGAAGAGGGGGAAGTGATGCAACATAGTATGTTGACTAAATCCATCGAACGTGCACAACGTAAAGTGGAGGAGAATAACTTTGGTATCCGTAAACGCCTATTGGAATACGATGATGTCATGAATTCACAACGTACTGTAATCTATTCGAAGCGTAAAAACGCTTTGTTTGGAGAACGTTTGGATGTGGATTTGAACAACATGATTTTTGATGTAGCCGAAGAAATTGTCGTTGAAGCAAAAGAGCAAGGTAACTATGAAGATTTCCAAATCGAAGTAATCCGTATTTTTGCGATTACACCAGAAATTACTGCGGAAGAATTTGCGCAAGGCAAAATTGAAGGCTTGACCGATCGTCTATTTGAGCATGCAATTAATGCTTACCACCATAAAATTGAAGCCGTTGGCGCTTTGACAGTTCCTGTATTGAATAATGTGTATGCGGAAAGAGGTCAAATTGTCGAAAATGTCGTTATTCCATTTACGGATGGTATCCGTGGCATTCAAGTTTCGGCGAATTTGAAAAAAGCGATCGAAAGCAATGGTAAAGAAGTTTTCAAATCTTTTGAAAAAGGAATCGTATTAGCATTAATCGACGAGGCTTGGAAAGAGCACTTGCGTGAAATGGATGATTTGAAACAATCCGTTCAAAATGCTGTTTATGAACAAAAGGATCCGATTATCATTTATAAAATGGAGGCATTTGATTTGTTTAAATCGATGTTGGCTTCCATGAATAAAGATGTCGTTAGCTTTATTTTCAAAGGAGAGATTCCAGGTCAAGAACCGACTTCTATGCAAGCGAGACAAGTACAGCAGGCGCCAGTGAAAACTGTTGAAAGCAAAGCTGAATTGGCTTCGCCTACAGGTGTGAGTGAAGAGGATGTGAATGAGGGTGCAAAAGAACCTGTTCGTAATGAGAATACTGTGGGACGCAATGACGAATGTCCTTGTGGTTCAGGAAAAAAATATAAAAATTGCCACGGCGCAAATAACTAATCGATAAGAAAGGTTAAACTATGCTGAAGAGAGGATTGATTTTCATACATGCACTTGTGTTGTTTGCGCTAGCTCAGGTGAACGCACAAGAAAAAGGTGGAGTAATTGTAACCAAAGATTCATTGATTACACAGCTTCAAAATTTCAGGGCAGCTATGGGGATCAATCCTGTCGAAAGCAAAACGACAGTAGTTCCTTCTAAACCCGTCGTCCGCTCAGCGGCAACGCGGGTCAAAGTAAGGGGATTCCGTGTACAGATCTTCGCTGGATCAAATCGGAATCAGGCATTTTCGGAGCAGACACGTTTCCGAAGCATGTATAAAGATATTGATACCTACATCACCTATGATGAACCCAATTATCGCGTTAAGGTAGGAGATTTTAGAAGTCGTTCAGAAGCAAATGCGTTCATGCGCGAGTTACGTCAATATTTTAGCAACGTCTTTGTTTTTTCAGAGAACGTTTTTGTATATCAATAAATCAATCAACCTTATGGCAAGTACGAAAGAAAAAGTCCTGGCCTTAGCTCATCAATATTTTGAAGATACGGTTTCCAATCGTAGACATCTTCATCAGAATCCTGAACTTTCCTTCGAAGAATACAATACCTCGGCATTTGTAAAAGCGCAATTGGATGAATTGGGAATTCCTTATGAGGCTAAAGCCGATACGGGTATTGTCGCTTTAATCAAAGGTGACCTACCATCAGATGAAGTTATTGCGTTACGCGCAGATATGGATGCTTTACCAATCCAAGAAGTGGAGGGCCGTTCATATGGGTCCAAGAATCCTGGAGTGATGCATGCCTGTGGCCATGATGTACATACCTCTTCTCTTTTGGGGACAGCTAAAATATTGAATAGCCTGAAAGCCGAATTTGGAGGAACGATCAAATTGATCTTCCAGCCCGGTGAGGAGCGCTTGCCAGGAGGAGCTTCCTTAATGATCAAAGAGGGCGCTTTGCAAAACCCGGCTCCTTCGGCCATAATAGGCCAGCATGTGATGCCTTTTATCGAGGTGGGTAAGGTTGGTTTCCGAGAGGGAAAATACATGGCCTCCTGCGATGAACTGTTTATGACAGTCAAAGGCAGGGGCGGGCATGGTGCACATCCGCATCAAAATATTGATCCAATTGTTATTACAGCACAGATCATTACCGCTTTGCAACAGATCGCTAGTCGATTTGCAGACCCACGTACCCCAACGGTTTTATCTTTTGGAAAGATTATTGCCAATGGAGCGACAAATATTATTCCTGATCAAGTATATCTGGAAGGTACATTTCGCACATTTGACGAGGAGTGGCGTGCTGAGGCGCATGAAAGAATGGTGAAAATTGCTGTCGGCATTGCTGAAAGTATGGGGGCAATTTGTGAATTTGAGGTCCGTAAGGGATATCCTTTTTTAATAAACGAACCTCAATTGACTAAAAATGCACGCACTTTTGCAGAAGAATATCTTGGTAAGGAAAATGTTGTAGACTTAGATCTATGGCCTGCCGCGGAGGATTTTTCCTATTATTCGCAAGAAATTAATGCTTGTTTCTATCGTTTGGGTACAGGTAATGCGGCACGAGGAATTTCTTCAGCTGTTCATACGCCTACCTTTGATGTGGACGAAAGCTCGTTGGAGATCAGTACGGGATTGATGGCATACATTACCTTGCGTAGGCTCGGTTATTAAATAGAACCTATGTCATCTCATCATATTGTCCGCGAAAATCAGGAACCCGCATTACTGATTGAAGATCTTTTCCTTATTGATGAAGAGGATTTGGGCCAGCTACTGGAATGGAGCCCAACCATTGTAATCGAAGAAGGAACAATGGATTTACTGGATGCACGAGGGTATAAGTTCGATATTGTTTTTACAAAAAATGCCATTAACGCGTCACAGGAGAATCTGAAGGTAATTTCCTATGATAATGCTTTTCTAAGGACCGCTATTGAATACCTTGTAGCACATCAGTATAAAGCGGTGAATATCTTGACCGATCAGCTTGATGTGGCGTATTACGAGCCCTATCTTGAGCAGATTAATGTTGTCCTTATCACGAATGGGGTTCGCTATTGTTTTGTGACAACAGGATTCACCAAATGGAAGCCGGCAGGGGAAAGGATCCGAATTGAGGGACTTGATACTGATGGAAAAAATACGCACGAAGGCTTGATTAAGATCAGTGACAACGAATACGAAATGGAAAAAGACGGCTTATTTGTCCTTAAATTTTCCCATGTAAAATACATTTTAATAGGAGAAAAGATCGCATGATAACAATAGAATTGGCAGAACAAAGCGATATCAGAAGCATTTCAAATATGGCGCATATTATTTGGCCAGTTACTTATGGAGCCATACTTTCACAGGACCAAATTGACTTTATGCTGGAAACAAGCTATACCGTTGAAGGACTTGCAGAAAGCATGGTTAATGGCCAATTTTTCTATATTTTGAAAGAAGATGGTATCGGACAGGGATTTATTGCCTTGAGAACTCTTGAAGATCGCGTCCGTATTGAAAAGCTCTACTTGATGCCTAACGTTCAAGGAAAAGGTTTCGGAAAGGCACTGATAGACTTCGCTTCGGAAAAAACACGACTAAAAGGTAAAGGTATTCTTGAACTAAATGTAAATAGAAATAACCCTGCTTACCATTTCTATTTAAAGCAGGGCTTTGAGGTCATTGAAGCTATTGATATTCCTTATTATGATTATGTGCTAAACGACTATGTTATGCAAAAGGAAGTCAACGCTTCAGCTGTTTCTTAATCTTTTAGTTTTTCGACGCGGGAAGGTGTTTGTCTGCCTTCTACAATTCCCGAGATACCTATCGCGATCGCTTCTATACTGGAAATAATGTTCTGAACGTTTAGCGTAGATACCTCATCTTTTACGGTGTGGTAGTATTCATCCTTATCCATTTGAGAGGTTGAGAACGAATGTGCCGGAACTCCCTTGGCCGCTAATACTGCATTGTCACTACGGTAAAACAGATTCTGTTTGGTATAAGGATCTGGGTAGAATTTGAAGGTTGTATTTTTCAGATTCTCCTGCATCAATTCGCCAAGATTGGATTGATCATATCCCGTGATATATACCGTATTGGGACCGAATTTTGAGTCTTTTCCGATCATTTCCATATTGATCATCGCGACTACCTGATCCGCATTGATATGGTTGGAAAAATATTTTGAGCCATACATGCCAAGCTCTTCGGCGGTAAAGGCGACAAAAATAAGGGTCCTTTCATTTTTATTCTGTTTTTTGTAGTAATCTGCCAGGGTCAACATCGCTGTTACGCCCGAGGCATCATCATCGGCTCCGTTGGCAATAGAATCTTGACCCACTGCCGGAAGAATGCCAATATGATCGTAATGTCCCGAAAAGATGACGTATTCGTTGGGTTTACTTTTGCCGGGAATAATTCCCGCCACATTAAACAAGGGGAAATTTTGAAGTTTCCGTTCAATATGAATTTGAAATGCTTTGGGCTTTTCCGCTGTCAAAAGGTAGACAATCGATGGTTTTTGTTTGGTGGATTCCTCTATAAATTTTGGAGCGTTGAGCATTTGACCAAAACGTACAAAATAGCTTTCAAAGGAAGGATCTACCAAGACAAGTGTATTTTCTTTGGCCAGTGAATGTTCTCTAAATACTTTCGCAAAATCATCACCCGATTTTATTTCGACGATGTTAAGGCTACTTTGATTATCCCACTGTAAATCCACATGGTTTCCAAGTGAAATAATATGGTCAGCTGCAATAACCTGCTTATTGATGGTTGCGGATTTGCTTACCGGAGAGATTTTATCCAATTGGAATGTCTGCCTATAATTTTGTTCTGCGTAGGGGGTCAGGCCTATTCTCTTCATTTCAGCAGCGATAAAATCTGCAGCAGGTTCGATGTCTTTTGTCAAAGCAGATCTCCCACGCATATCGTCGGCGGCTAAGGTATTGAGTATACGGCTCACATCTTGGCGTTCCTGAGCGGAAATGACTTGCTGTCCATAAGTTACTGCCGAGAGTGCTAGTAAAGATATAGACAGTATAATTTTAGGTATTGAATTCATATAAAGCTTAGTAAAGTCTGGGTGAAGATAAGGAAAATTCTACAAGCGAATTGTGCATGAAAAAAAATCCTAAAATGATGCAGACAAAATGATGCGAAGATAGGGAAATCCCGTCTGGCATTTCTAACGCCGTTAATACACTAAAAATTGAGGCTATTTTATGCTATTCTCATTAACAATGGCTGATTTTGAGCATCCATGAAAGCGAACACTTTCGGAAAAAATGTAGTATATTTGAATATTAAATAGTTTGAAAATGAAAGAAGTATCTGTACAAGAATTAAAGAATAAAATCGATAACAACGAAGATTTTCAGTTGATAGACGTTCGTGAATCCTTTGAGTATGAAGTATCAAATTTAAATGGATTGAATATTCCACTTTCAGGTATATTGATCGAAGCGGATAAGATTGCGAAAGATAAACCTGTTATCGTACAATGTCGTTCTGGAAAACGTTCTGCACAGGCGATTATGTTATTGGAGCAACAAGGTTTTGACAATCTTGCAAACTTAAGAGGCGGAATTTTAGCTTGGAAAGAGGAAATCGATCCAGAGTTAGACGTTTATTAAGATGAAGAATTTGGAGCATCAGACTAAGCAAGCTTTCTTGTTTAGTCTTGCTTTTTATAGCGTAGCTATTTTAGCGCGATTATTTAACCTTGGTATATTCCCTATATTAGGTAGCCTTTCCATTTTATTGTCTCTCCTATGGGTAATATTGGTTCTACGGGAAATCATGCTTTCGAGGACAATTTCTAACACGGAGAGGATGCTGATGGCTTTGACGATCGTTTTATTAAACATTGTTGGGGGAGCATTCTATTTCTTTGGAGGATGGAGAAAACGGGTATTGGGATTAATAAAAAAGTAATATGTTAAAGTATTTTTTTCTAAACATCGTGTTGAGTTTGGCTATTGTATTTTTAGTTTACAGTGGTTTTGAAGGGTATAAGGCCGGCAACATGTTGGTAACGGGATTATCCATCGCCTTTTTGGTGGTTTTGATCTACCTCCGCGTTGTTTTAAGCAAACGAGTTCGATCGCTTATTCAACAAAAAGAAAGCGGTAAACAGCAACCTGCTACAAAACAAAAGAAGAAGTGATAAAAAAAGCCTGCTTTAAGCAGGCTTTTTTTATTACTTCACAAATGGTGGTTTTGTTACTTTTGCTTTTATTTTTTGATTGCGGATCAGAATAAAGATCTCGGTGCCGTCTTTTGAAAAGGCTGTATCCACATAACCCAAACCGATTGATTTTTTCAATGTTGGTGATTGCGTTCCCGAAGTAACACGTCCAATTACATTTCCATCAGCATCAACGATTTCGTAATCATGACGAGGAATGCCTCTGTCAATCATCTCGAAACCAACAAGCTTTTTCTTTAGACCAGCTTCTTTTTCCGCTTTAAGCGCCGCAGAATTCACAAAGTCTTTTGTAAACTTCGTTACCCAGCCTAAACCGCCTTCTAAAGGAGATGTATTATCATCGATATCATTTCCGTATAGGCAGAAACCCATTTCTAGACGTAAAGTATCACGGGCACCTAAACCAATTGGTTTGATTCCATAAGCTTTACCTGCTTCAAAAATAGCATCCCATACTTTTTGGGCATCTTCATTGGCCACATAGATTTCAAAACCTCCAGCGCCAGTATATCCTGTTGCAGAAACCAACACATTTTCTACACCCGCAAATGTACCTTTTGCAAAGGTATAGTATTCCATTGGAGCTAATTCGATATCTGTAAGCGATTGAAGTGCATCCGCAGCCTTAGGACCTTGTACTGCAAATAAAGAGGTTTGATCCGAGATATTCTTCATCTCCACACCATCTGTATTGTATTTGGAGATCCAGTTCCAATCTTTCTCAATATTTGACGCATTCACAACCAAAAAATATGTCTTATCGTCTATACGGTATGTTAGGAAGTCATCAACTACACCGCCAGTTTCATTGGGGATATAAGCATATTGAACTTTGCCATCGTATAATTTTGACACATCATTGGAAGAGATTTTTTGAAGTAGATCCAGGGCTTTTTCACCTTTTAGGATGAATTCACCCATGTGGCTTACATCAAAAACTCCTACACCTGTGCGAACTGTTTCGTGCTCATCATTGATGCCTGTGTATTGTACGGGCATGTTGAAGCCTGCAAAGGGAACCATTTTTGCTCCTAAAGCAATGTGCGTCTCCGAAAGGGCAGTATTTTTTAACATAAAAATTAAGTTTTAATCAGCTACAAATTTAATAAAATATACGTGATTCCTCACTGTGAATCCATTTTAGAACAATCGATTTAATTGCTTACCTGGAGCGAATAGATGGTCATATGATCATCTTCGCTATCGGTATCCTCACACAGCAGGAAAACAAGGCCTTGGGTCGTCTTCTCTTTTAACGTGATTCCTTCAAATTTATGCTTTTCAGGAATTTCGAATGTCTCGGGTTTGCCAGAAAGATCTGAAGGTATTTTTCCAAGAAGGGAACCTCCGATTTCTCCATCCAGATAGGTCGATTTTGCGTCTTCCGCGGTAGCGATAAAATAGATTTCATTTCCAACCAGGGTCGCATCTGAGAAGCCTGTCGAGATGCCATTTAGCTTGGGTAGTTCAATCGGGATACATCGGGACTGGCCAGGATAAAGCGGGTGATACTCTAAAATGGCATTTGTGCCTTTAGGACCATTTCCCCGGTTAAAAAATAGGATCTTATCTTTTACATGAACAACACCTTCAATATTGAAGTCTTCTTTGGAAATACTGAATTTTTCCATTAAGGAAGAATAGATTTTACTGAAGTCTTCCTCGAGGATTGTTTTGCCGTCCCAAATAAAACGATTGTTTCTGTTTGGGGTAGAACCAGAACCATAAAGATAATAGCGGCTTCCATCGAAAGTGATCGATTCCAAATCCAATTTAGCTGCTTTAGCAATGTTTTCCATCGGATCAGACTGGCGTAGTATCGTTTTAGACAACTTTTGGTCTGCGATATGATAGCTGTAGATGTAATTGCTATTGTCAGAAATGATATGGATCTGCCTATCCTGATAGACAATACCAGAAGCTGCAGTGATACCGGATATGCTGATAAAGGCTTCGAGAATCAATTTTAACATACTTCATTGAGATTTAATATTTCCAATACTCTGATGAAATCGGGTTGTAGGGGCGCTTCGATATGAACGTCTTCGCCCGATAACGGATGTTTAAAGGTCAGCTCCGAGGCATGCAACAGCATGGTATCCATTTGGTACGTTTCTTTCCAGAACTTGTTTTGTTTGTTGCATCCGTGCGGGCGATCGCCGATAATTGGATGGAAGATATGCGCGAAATGGCGGCGTAACTGATGCATACGACCTGTAATTGGATTGGCTTCGACGAGACTGTATCGTGACGTCGGAAATTTTCCGAAGGGAACGTCCAGCTCGCTTTGAGCAAGTAAACGAAAAGACGTTTGGGCTTCCTGAAGCGTACCATCGTCCCTTTTTAAGGGATAATCAATCAGACCTTCCGCTGGTGCGAAGCCCCTGAGTACAGCGAGGTATTTTTTGTCGACCTTGCGCTCCTGAAAACTTTTTTGTAAATATTGGTCAGTCTCCTTATTTAGCGAAAATAGCAGTATGCCTCCAGTCTTCCTGTCCAAACGATGTGCGGGATAAACTGTTTTTCCTAGTTGGTCCCGAAGGAGCTGTAGCGCAAATTCTGAAGCATCGCGTGCGATAGAAGATCGGTGTACCAATAGTCCATGCGGTTTATTGATTGCAACGATAGATTCGTCTTCGTAGAGTATTTCTAAAGGCATATTAGATCTTTTTCAATGCAGCAATAATTTCGTCTGCTTTTTCATCAATTTTTGGGCTCAGCCAGATGTGTTTAAAAGCGCCTCCGCCTATGATCTGTTCGGTGCCCTGCCATTTTATTTTTGTTAAAGAAAACAAATAGTAGTTGTCTACCACGACCGAAGTTTGAATAAATCTATCGACAATGTCGTTGCCAAAAAGCTGCATCCCCAATCCGAAAAATTCCTGATCTTTTGCATGAAGCTGGCTTTTCAATAGCTGTTCAGCTTTCGCACGTACAATTTTTTCATGTTCCTCTTTGCTGGGGTTCGTCAAAATTGCAGCCAGCATGACGACGATCAAAATCAGTGCAAATATTCTTTTTTTACTCATTTTAAATTCGAGATTAAGTTTTGGATGTCATAACGGGATGACTATTGACATCAAAATTATTAAATAGATATTAGATATAGGTCATTGTTTCCCCAGAAATACCAAGGATTCCAATTTAGCGAGAGAATGACAGGAATTGTTGGCATTAGATACCATTTAGCAGCGAAAAAGCCCAGGAGAATAATGTCCAAATAAGATACAATGTAACAGCGATGAGCAGGAAAAAGACAATCAGGATACTGATGACGATTCCGATACCCGAACCCGTATGTTTTCCTTCATAATAATGTTGTCTCAGTAATTTGATATTCTTTTCGTTGGCTTTGCTAAAAAAATCGAGCAGGTTTCCGAGGAAAGGAATGCTCCCAAGAATTGCATCCAGGGAAATATTGAGGAGCATGCGTATGACGAGCTTGGGACTGGCGCCATTACGCCACATGGCTATGACTAAGACTAGTGATGTTCCAAAACCCGCTATTGCTCCTCCTAGGGGAATAAGGTTTAACAGCGGATCTAACCCAAACCGAAATCCTCCAATTTTAAACTGATTATCCATTAACCAAGATATTCGGTCGATCCAACCGAAATCTTGGTCAATTTGTTTTAATTTATCTGCTGGAGTTTTTTCTCTGTGCATGATTACAATAACTCGAACGAAGCGCTGATCTCACTCGTTACTTTCATCGGTCTGATATTTAAATCAAGCCCATTGCCAGCAGCACTATCTGCAGCTTCGGCCATGGCGCCTTTATACATAGCGTTACGCATCATCGGTTGAACGCCAAATATAATTTGTTGCGGTGTTTCAGATAATACGATGGCTTTGCCAATTTTTTGACCTGCTGCTTCTGCTAGAATCTGTGCATTAGCTTTGGCATCCAATACTGCTTTGGTTTTTAAACTTTTTTCCAGTTCCTTTTTCTTCGAATAGTCATATTCACTGATATAAGTGCTTTGGATACCCGCTTTGTCGACTCCATCTAGTAATTGATCCAAATTATTCAAGTTGGTTACCTTGATACGGTACTGTCTCGAAAGTAGAATATCTGTATCTTTTTTCTTTTTGTCCGGGACGTTATAACTCCAGATATTTTGGATGGTAAAATCCTCTTTTTTAACACCAGCTTTTGTTGCCGAATCAAACAGATCCTTTTCTAATTTGTCTATTGCAGCTTTTTTCTTGGTGTTGCCATTCTCATAAAACTCTTTCAGTGTTACATCGATGTAGATGATATCGGGAGTTACTTCCTCTTCGGCACGTCCTACCGTGGATACAAATTCTTTATTAACCATTTGTTGTGCGTTTAATTGAGTCATCAAACCTAAAAAGGCAAGTCCTAAAAGTATTTTTTTCATGTTTTTTGTCTTAAAGTTTTTATAATAATACGATTGCTATTATCGCTTTGCTACAAGATTGGAGCCAAAGTTGATGAAAAAGTTTAACGGATAAAAAAAATAAAAAGGTTAAGATTTTTGATTTTATTTCTATACCTTTAGGGAAATTAATAATATAGTGCCATGCAAGAAGGTAAAGTAAAATTCTTTAATGAGACCAAAGGTTTCGGTTTCATCATCCCTAACTCAGGCGAGAGCGAAATTTTTGTTCACGTTTCGGGATTAGTAGACAAAGTTCGTGAGAATGACAATGTATCTTACGAAGTTGAACAAGGCCGTAAAGGTCTTAATGCGGTAAATGTAAGAGTTATCTAATTAGATTGAAGATATATTTATTGTGAAAAGGCCTATGCGAACAGCATGGGCTTTTTTATGCAGTTGTATTTTATGAGCCAGGATTTTTATGAGCCAGGATTGATATTATCCTTTAGCATTGGAAATTCGAAAGAGTAGGTGCGAGGGCCGTTGTTATGGTCGGTTAAACATTTTGGACTGATAATTGTAATGAAGTGTTTAAAATATGGAGATTAAGATGAAACGCACTTTATTATTGGTTCTTTCTGTTGTCATAGCGGTTTCCATGTCGGCATGTTATTCCACTCATCATGGCCACAGCCATGGCCGAGGTCCGAAAAAAATGCCGCCGGGTCAGGCTAAAAAATACTATGGAGAGCAGTCTGCTCGTGATTTTGCTCCCGGGCAACAAAAGAAAAAACACAGACATTAATTCTAATTGGATGCTAGAGAATCAAATCCGTTACTATTCTTGGGGCGGTGAATTTTCGTTAGTTTGATCGGGAAAGATCAAAAATAGAATTTAAATAAAAAGCGCTTTCACAATCTTGTGAAAGCGCTTTTTATATGGGTTAGCCTTAAGCAAAGGGGTCTTTGTCGGGTGCAGGTGGCGTAGGATTTGACGGTTGTGAACTTCCGAATGGATCCTGTGGCCGAGAAGAACCGAATGGATCTTGGCTTTGATTAAAGGGATGATTTGAGCCGCTTTCAATCGCCTTGGGGTCTGGACCATATTGATTTGAAGCCTTGTCACCTTCCAATACCAATAAGTAAAGCAGATAGATCCAACCAATAAATGGAATCAAGGCGACTAATATAAACCAGCCTGATTTATTGGTGTCATGTAATCTTCGGACCGTAACGGCTATCCCTGGAATTAGTAAAGCTAAACTTACTAAGCCTGAGACATACGTAAATAAGCTTGCAATTTGTCCCAGTATTCCAAATACTGCGCTAATGATAAGATTTGCAAGGAAAAACATCCAATATTCCTTTCGGCGGGCTCTTCCTTCAAAGTTGGCATAGTTGTCTCGAACAACTTTTAAAAAGTTTTCTTTAAGTTCCATATCTTTAATACTTTTTTAGGTGAAAATGATGTTAGTAAACCAAATGTTATTTCAATTTTGTTACAATAAATGTACCAAGAATTTATCTGAGAGAACAATTATTAGAGACAATTAGATGGTTACCAAGTAGCTAATTGCTGGTTATTTTGTTTAGGCTGGTTGAGCATTTCAGAAGGGATATTTATTTCCTGTTATCCAAAGAGCGCCTGTTGGATCTTTTGAATAGGAAACTTGGGCTTAATTATCTAAAAATTTCTTCGAGTATATAGAGCGATTTTATTTCTTTAAAATTTGTGCGGTGCAGACGATAGAAGTCGAGCACTTTTTCCAATAGGAATTGCCTATCCGAACTGCTCATTTTAATTCGATCACAATTCGAATATTCGGATTCGATTAAATTTCTGAAAATAGACGTATGTGGTTCCTGTAATACAAGCGGATGTTCAGGAAGGCTATTTGAGAAGGTCGCTTCATGAAGATTAAAATAAGGGTGGGCCTGCTTGGATTCAGCCGGATAAAACCCGAGAAAACGGGTTAGCTTGATTAAAAAAACAAGATGAAAATTGGCCAGATTTAAATGCGTTTCATCCAGCCAACGGATAGATTGGTGGATGAATTCAAAAAGGTAGGGGTCGTTTTCCTGTTCCTTCAGAATTTTATAGAGTATTTCATTCAGAAAAAGAGCGAGGGAGCTTTTGACAATATCATAAGGAATTTCTTGCAGGACAGGAACCTGACGAGCTTCGGCAATCCGCTGTAATGAACCATTATCTTTATGAGTAGCGACAATTTCCAATAAATGTAAGGGTTGAAGGATATTGGCCTTGATCTTTGCTTTAGGCTTCCTTGCGCCGGTAATGAGATAAGATTGCATGCCAAACTGTTCGGTGTAGAGCTGTACTACAAGGCTACTTTCCGAATAGTTGGTTGTTTTTAAGACGATACCTCTAGTTTTGTTCAGCATTCCCTTCTTTATCTTTTTTATGCGCTTCTTCACGCATCTCAATAATGGCATTTCGGTCTACCTTGCGAATCATGCGATAGATTAAAGTTAGAAAACCGATACTAAATACAATAACTCCGACAAGCATCGCTAATTTATACCAATTGGAGCGCTGTTCCATGAGGTAATATCCCAAGATGACAAGTACGACACCGATGATTATTTCCCTTAAGCCCTTGCGAAGATATTTGTTCATAAATGTGAATTGTTGAAAACTATTTTTCTTTACAGAGCAAATATAATACAATAAAATCCTTTATTTTTGCCCTTACCATTCCTGTGTAGAACTATTTTTAAAAATAATTCCAATTATCTTGTTGCTTATCCAAAAAAAAATATAGATATTTGCAAACTCTTTGCAGAGAGTGCAAAGGATTAACATATTGTAATAAAGACAACAAAAAAATAATATCATGTCAAGAATTTGTGATTTAACAGGCAAAGCGGCGTTAACAGGAAATAACGTTTCTCACTCAAACGTTAAAACTAAACGTAAATTCTATCCAAATTTACAAACTAAACGTTTTTACATTCCAGAAGAAGATCGTTGGATTACGTTAAAAGTATCTACTTCTGCTATCAAGACTATCAACAAGAACGGGATTACAGCAGCGATCAATAAATTTATCGTTAAAGGGTCAATCTAATTGATTGTCGCGCCTGTTACATTAAGATTATTCATGAATTTCAATCCTATAATGGGATCAAAATAAAGTAAAACAATGGCTAAAAAAGGAAATAGAGTACAAGTTATCTTAGAATGTACTGAACACAAAGAAAGTGGTCTTCCGGGAATGTCTCGTTACATCACTACTAAAAACAAAAAGAACACAACTGAGCGTTTGGAATTGAAAAAATTCAACCCAGTATTGAGAAAAGTTACTGTTCATAAAGAAATTAAGTAAGTCACACATCTTAGCCCTTGAAAGAGAAGCTAAGTAAAATATTAATATACCATGGCAAAGAAAGCAGTTGCATCGTTACAAAAAGGTGGCGGTAAAGAATTTACAAAGGTTATTGTTACTACTAAATCTGCAAAAACTGGCGCGTATACTTTCAAAGAAGGTATGGTTCACAACGATAAAGTGAAAGACGTAGTTGCAGCAGCTCAAAAATAACTAGTAGCATTTTCCTTTTTTAAAGTTTTTCTTTAAAAAGAATTCGATAAAAATAGCCGTTTTGGTATCCTACCGAAAGGGCTTTTTTTGTTGAGGACATTTGTTTATATTTGGACATCAATTTTCACTACTACACTCCATGGGATTATTTGATTTTTTTAAGAAAAAACCACAAACACAAGAAGAAGAACAGGCCTTAGATAAAGGTTTGGAAAAAACAAAAGAAGGCTTTCTTTCCAAGATTACAAAGGCTGTCGTTGGTAAGTCAACAGTAGATGACGATGTACTGGATAATCTGGAAGAAGTTTTGGTTACTTCTGATGTTGGGGTTACAACTACCTTAAAAATCATTGATCGCATACAAGCTCGTGTTGCCCGCGATAAGTACGTTTCTACTTCTGAGCTAAACAATCTCCTGAAAGAGGAAATTCAAACGCTACTGGCAGAGAACAATAGTGCTGATTTCGAGAATTTCAATTATGGCGATCATAAACCATACGTCATTATGGTTGTAGGTGTTAATGGGGTTGGCAAAACAACGACCATTGGCAAACTGGCTCATCAGCTGAAACAAGCTGGAAGCAAAGTTGTATTGGGGGCCGCGGATACCTTTCGGGCAGCTGCTGTTGATCAACTTAAATTATGGGGTGAGCGTGTTGGCGTGCGTGTTGTCGCTCAGGCAATGGGCTCGGATCCTGCTTCAGTGGCCTATGATACCGTGAAATCGGCAGTGGCAAATGGTGAAGATGTGTGTATCATTGATACCGCAGGCCGTTTGCACAATAAGGTTGGCCTCATGAATGAGCTCACGAAGATCAAAAATGTGATGCAGAAGGTTGTTCCAGGTGCACCACATGAAATCTTGTTGGTCTTGGATGCATCGACAGGACAAAATGCCATTGAGCAATGTACGCAGTTTACGCAGGCAACGGATGTGAATGCCTTAGCATTGACTAAACTCGATGGAACAGCTAAGGGTGGGGTGGTTATTGGTATATCTGATCAATTTAAGATCCCGGTGAAATACATTGGTGTAGGAGAGAAAATAGGTGATCTTCAGTTGTTTAACAAAAAGGAATTTGTGGACTCCCTTTTCAAATAGAGTCTACCTTCTAATCATATGAAGACAAAATACGCGAAACCAGCGCCTTTGATCAATAAACCACGTGTCAATGTGGTGACTTTGGGCTGTTCGAAAAATATTCACGATAGTGAAGTCCTGATGGGCCAGTTAAAGGGCAATCAGATGGAAGTCGTGCATGAAGCATCCAATATACAGGCGAATGATATCGTCGTCATCAATACCTGCGGTTTTATTGATAATGCCAAACAGGAATCGATTGATGCGATCTTACAATATTCGGATCTAAAAGATCAGGGTAAAATCAATAAGGTGATCGTTACAGGTTGTCTTTCTGAGCGATATAAGCCAGAGTTGCAGTCTGAAATCCCCAATGTTGATGCCTTTTTCGGTACGAATGATTTGCCGGATCTGTTGTCATCCATTGGAGCTGATTATCGGCATGAATTGTTGGGTGAACGCTTATTGACAACACCTTCGCATTTTTCTTACTTTAAGATTGCCGAAGGATGTAACCGTCCCTGCTCTTTCTGTGCAATTCCCTTGATGCGTGGTAAACACGTTTCCAAATCCATTGACGATCTCGTGAAAGAAGCAAAATTTCTCGCGTCGAACGGCACGAAAGAATTGATTCTGATTGCACAAGACCTGACCTATTATGGCTTAGATATCTATGGAAAGCGCAATCTTTCTGATTTAATGCGCCATTTGTCAGATGTTGATGGTATCGAATGGATCAGACTGCAGTACGCCTATCCTTCGGGTTTCCCAATGGATATTTTGGACGCCATGAATGAACGTTCAAATATCTGTAATTACTTGGATATGCCATTACAACATATATCTGATCCGATGTTGAAGTCTATGCGAAGAGGTACAACGAAACAGAAACAGATCGATCTTGTCAACGCCATACGTGACAAAGTTCCAGATATCGCGTTGCGTACAACATTAATTTGTGGTTATCCAGGTGAAACTGAACAGGATTTCCAGGAGATGTTGGATTGGGTTGAAGAGACCCGTTTTGACAGGTTAGGCTGTTTTACCTATTCTCATGAAGAAAAGACGCACGCACATTCGCTGGAGGATAATGTGCCACAGGAAGTAAAAGAAGAACGCGTGGAAGCTATCATGGAAGTACAGCAAGGTATTTCGTATGACATCAATCAGTCCAAAGTGGGCAATACATATAAAGTATTGGTTGATCGGGTAGACGGCGATTACTTTATTGGCCGCACAGAATACGATTCTCCGGAAGTAGACAATGAAGTTTTGATTCTTGCTGCAGATTCTTATGCACGTATTGGTGATTTTGTTCAGGTAAAAATCGACCGAGCTGAAGATTTCGATCTATATGGTGAAATTGTAAGGAAATAAGTTTAAAAGCTTATAGATGATAATATAAACAAACGGGCCTCCTTTATTCAAAGGAGGCCCGTTTGTTTATAGACAATTGTCAGTAAAATGATATAATTTAAAAGCGGGACAAGCTTTTTGTGAAAATTCACTATTTTGTCGACGCAAACTAGATACATTTGTAAACGTACAATCCCCATTTTAAACAATCTATAGCCGTTTAAAATCAGATTCAAGAAAGCCTGTCGTTTCATGGTGAATCATCCTTCTGATTAAAATTGAAAATAGGTTCTATTTAGCGAAAAAGATACACTGCCATGTCAGCTTGCTTTGGGGGATTTTCGTTATCAATTAAGAATAGAGAATAATTAATAAAATTTGCAGATGAAGGCAACTTATATTGAATATAGTGAAACAAATAGCTTCTCTAAGACTTTATTGGCCTATTTGGCGCATGATGAAGCCTTAAAATCTTTTGTAGGAAACTGGCCTACCTGGGCTGGTTTTGAAAAGCAATTGAACGAAAAGAAGAAATTTGAACACCGGGAGATTCTTGTTGAGCGTCTTAAAAAGCAATATGGCGAGCTATTAAAGGATTCCCCTGCTGTAGCGGCCAATATAGAACTGTTGCTCGACCAGAATTCTTATACCATCACGACGGGACATCAGCTCAATATTTTTACCGGACCTTTGTATTTTATTTTTAAAATCATGACGGCAATACGTTTGTCCGAAGATTTGAAGGGCAAACACCCCGATAAAAATTTTGTTCCTGTATATTGGATGGCGACCGAAGATCATGATTTTGAAGAAATCAACCATACGAAAGTCTTCGGTAAGAAAATTAGTTGGGATACGCCTGCTATTTCTGCTACCGGGCGAATGGATACAGCAACAATCGTTGATGCTGTGAAGCAGTACACAAATATTTTGGGGCTTTCCGAAAATTCGACTAAACTTACACGGATTGTGGAAGAAGCCTATTTGAACCATGATCGATTAGCAGATGCAACGCGATATATGGTTAATGAGTTGTTTAAGTCTTACGGTCTTTTGATCGTCGATGCGGATGACCGGGAATTGAAGGAACTGTTCAAGCCAATTATCAAGGAAGATATCTTAACTGAAAAAAGCTTTAAGGCAATAACAGCGCGATCGGAAGAGCTAGAATCAAATGGTTTCTCCACCCAAGTACATGCTCGTGAGATTAATTTCTTTTATTTGACGGATGAATTTCGGGAACGCTTGGTGCTCGCTGCCGATGGTCGATACGAAGTATTGCATCAGAATATTTATTTTACGAAGGCTGAGCTTGAACAGGAGATTGATCATTATCCAGAGCGCTTCAGTCCAAATGTGGTCATGCGTCCGATGTATCAAGAAATTATACTTCCCAATCTTGCTTATATTGGTGGTGGCGCCGAAATGGTCTATTGGATGCAATTGAAGTCTAACTTTGACCAATATCAGGTAGATTTTCCAATTTTGATACCGCGCAATTCAGCGATGATAACTGAGGACAACGTTGCGGCGAAATTATTTCGCGTTGATCTAACGTTTAAGAGTATCTTTCGTCCAGCAGAAGTACTAAAAAAAGAATATGTTCGACGTCATACCAAAGAACGTCTCAATCTCAATGACGAATGGATGGAGCTGAACGCTATTTTTGGTAAGATAAAGTTACGAACCCACAAAATAGATCCAAGTTTAGGCCCTAGTACGGAAGCGGTAAAAGCGCGGTTAAAAAAAGCGATCAATAATTTAGAGAAAAAGCTGATGAAAGCCGAAAAGCGAAATCATCAACATGCTCTAACGGATATTGATAATGTGAAGGAAAAGCTCTTTCCTGGCGGAGGACTACAGGAAAGGTCTGAAAATTTTGCGTTACTCTATGTTAAATATGGAGATAGCCTTTTTAGGGATCTTTACAAATACTTTAATCCATTGGATTTTAAGTTTACGATTTTGTATTAGCATGTCAGCTTCGGCTGACTTTTTTTGTGATGTTATTCGCAATAAAGACCGTCGATTCGGATCATTTCTGTTGGTGTTTACGAATCATGCAGGCTTTTTGCAGATACGGTCTATTTCTATCCCTATTTAAAATGTTTTTGATGCATATTCCGAGTTTTTTTCAAAAGCGCTTTCATTTTTATTAATATATATTTTAAAATGCTTTGTTTATAATTTCATAATATTTCGTTTAGCTCCTGTTAACAGTTTCGGTGTAGTTTTGCTTTCATTATCACAACCAACAACTAAATGAAAGAATTTTTACTCACAACATGTGCCATTGCGCTTGGAACAGGTTTGTACGCCCAGACGACCCAAGCGGGGTTTTCCGGCAAGATTACGGACGAAAATGATAAAGGAGTTCACGGAGCTTCAATTGAAGTACGTAATGAATCAACGGGTTTCACAACGAAGACTTCGACTAATGCAAATGGCGATTTCAACTTTAAGGAGTTGCCTTTAGGCGGCCCCTACACGATCAAAGTAACTTATATAGGCTATGGCGAACAAGTGCGTTCGGGATTTAATTTAAATCAAGGCGATATCGTCCGCCTGAAGATTCCTATCCAAAATACCTCAAATGTATTAGAAACGGTTGAATTAACAGGAATAAGTACCCTAAAGAATAAAATAGAAAATCTAGGTGCTGCTACAGCGGTTACGGCCAAAGATATTGCGAAACTGCCTGTCAACGGTCGGAATTTTACTTCGCTGATGGACCTTTCTCCTTTGAGTAAGGGCGATAATATCGGTGGCCAGTTGGGTTCCTCTACTAATTTTACAATTGATGGTATGAATGCCAAAAACCCGACTTCTGCAGGCTCAACAACCAGTCGTAGTGGTGCTCCGTTCTCCATTTCGATAGAAGCCGTTCGTGAATTTAAAGTGGTCACCAACCAATATGATGTGACTTATGGAAGAGCAGGGGGAGGAACAGTCAGTGCGGTAACCAAACAAGGAACAAATCAAACGCACGGAAGCGCATGGCTTTATTCAAGGGCCGATTGGTTGTCCAGCCCATACGATATTAGAGGAAATAAACGAAGCAATGATTTCTCTACGTATCAATATGGATTTACATTAGGCGGTCCCATCATTAAAGACAAGTTGCATTATTTTGTAGCTTGGGATCATCAACGCGATGCCCGCCCCTTGATTATCGCAGATATCAATTCGCCAGCAGATGAAAAGCGTTTCAATGTTACACAATCGACCCTCGATGAGTATATTCGTATAGGACGTGAAAAATATGGATTGAGTAATGATAGGCAATATGGTTCTTTCGATAAGAAACGAAATTCTGATGCTATATTTGGCCGTATAGATTGGCAGATCAATGAAAAGAATTTATTGACAATACGGAATAACTTTACAAGTGACCTCAATAAGCTTGGTCTAGAGGATAATACCGCCATCAATTTATATGAATCATACGGAAATGACAAGAATATTGATAATAGTTTTTTAGCAACTTTACGTACTTCCATTTCCCCAAAGCTTACCAATGAACTGAAATTGCAACACCTTTATACTTTTCAAAAAAGTAGTCCTGGAGATATGTTGCCTAGTCAAAATATTCCCCGTGCCATTGTAGAGAATGTGGTGTCTACCATTGACGGAAGTAATTTGTCGACTAATATTCAATTAGGCGGTCACCGGTTTGCACAGGAGTCCTTTAAGAATAATGTCGTACAGTTGGTCAATAACCTGTATTATAGTACGGACAATATCAATTACACGTTTGGTGTGGATTTGATGTATACACATGCAAATTCGATTTACGGAAGTGAAGTCAACGGACGTTTTCATTTTAGGGAGGATGCTAACAATACGGCATTGCAAAATTTTGCAAACCTAAAACCTTATGCATTTTACCGGGAAGTCCCTTTGGTGGCCGATCCAACTGTGATCGGTAAGATATTTAATGCCGGTGCGTATGGACAGTTGCAGACCAAATTGGCGAAAGGATTGGATCTGGTTGCGGGACTACGATTGGATTATGGTCATTATCCAACCTCTCCTCTAAATGAAGAATTGCTGAAAGAAGTGGGGGTACGTACAGATCACAAGTTGAAATCTTTTGTTGTACAGCCTCGTTTCCAGATGACTTGGGATGTGAATGAAGAACGAAAAGATTTTTTCCGTGTAGGAGCAGGTATCTTTGCATCTGATATTAATAATTATATGACCATCAATAATTTAACTTTTGATGGGAAGCATTTTGCGACAGTAGATGTTCGTGGTAACGATGTGCCTACACCTAATTTTGTGGGGTACAGACAAGATCCGTCAACAACGCCAACCCTGGCACAATTTCAAGTGCCAACGATCAACACCTATGGAGCTGATGCGAAAATACCAGTGGTGTACAAGGCCAATGTATCTTACACGCATTTCTTTACCGAAAAGTTAAAAGCGAGTCTTTCAGGATATATGAATCTAGGACGCAACAACTATATGTATGTTGATCGTAATATGGTTCAAGATCCGTTCTTTAGATTGGCGAATGAAGATAATCGTGGGGTATTCGTACCGGCTACGGCTATTGTCAATGGTGTTCCAGATTGGAAACAGGGAAGGATTTCCAATAAGTTTGGACGCGTGTTAGAACTAAACTCTGAGGGAAAAGTAAATCAGTTTGCAGTTGTATTGGATGCAAGTTATCAGTACTACAAAGATGGATCGATTTCTGTAAGCTACACATGGAACGATGCGAAAGATAACACGTCCTACAATGGGAATGTTGCCAATACAGCGACCTTATCGCTGGCGGTAAAAGATGATCCAAGAGATTTGAGTAAGATGAGTTATTCGAATAATCAATTCCGAAATAAAATTGTTATTTATGGTACACTACCTACATTTTATGGTGTCAGTGTAGGGGTTCGTTATTCGGGAATTGGTGGAACACGCTACAGCTTGCTTGCTGGAGGTAATATCAATGGCGATTTTGTATCCAATTCGAATGACTTAGCCTTTATTTTCGATCCCAATAGTCCAAATACGCCAAAGGCGTTGGCAGATGCCATGAATGCGTTGTTGGCGAATGGTGAAGCCAGTCAAAGTCTGAAAGATTATATTAAAAAGTACGAAGGTAAGATGGCCGAAAGAAATGGCGGTATCAATAGCTTTTACGGTTTGATTGATTTAAGAATAGCTAAAAAATTCAACCTTTACAAAACACATGCTTTGGAGCTTTCAGCGGACGTATTCAATGTGGCGAATCTCTTTAAGAAAACCTGGGGTGTCAATGAATCTTTAGGTAATCAATCGTTGTATGCTGTATCAAAAACAGCGGCAGCAAATGGAAATCCCGAAATTCCTGCATTCGACCCTGTTAAGCAACAGTTTAATTATAGATTGAACAACTCTGGTATTGTATCACCTTCAGGGAATCCGTACCAATTCCAATTGGGATTGAGGTATTCGTTCTAACTTGACTGGAGAAATAGGAATTAGATTGTTTTAGAAAAGATAATGCCCCTGCGAGCAATGGCTCCAAGGGGCATTTTTATTTGTCTATTAAATAAGCCTGATTAGGCAAAATAGGCTTATTTTAAAAAGAGCAGCCTAACTGCATCATTATGCTTGGGACTAGCTCAGTATGTTTTCTTTCGGAAGAAAAACTTCAGCCATCATGTGGCGTACACTTCCGCCACCACATGTCTCGATAACATGTAGATCTTGATGGATGATTTTACCATGCTTTTCCAATTGTGCTGTTTGGTATAAAGTCAATGAGGATAACGCCTGATTGCTCAGGACAATAAAACGATTACCATATTTATTTCTCACCTGGAGGCAGTTTGCTGCAAAAGATTCGAGTTGGTTCTCATTGATTTCAATGATCTCTTTGCCTGTATCTTTTAGACTCTTCAGCAGCGTTTGGAGCTCAGCCTGATTATCGATTGCCTGTGGGCATAAGATAGCAAAATCTTCGCCTACGGCTAGCACCACATTGGTGTGATAGATAGGTCTCCGCTCTCCATGGACAGTTTGATAGGCGTGAAATACAACAGGTGTGTAGTTTTCAGTCCTGCAGTATTCGTCGAGCATATCCCGGTCTGCCCTTTCGGATAAGGCACAGTAGGCTACACGGTGAGCGCGGTCCAAGACAAGTGCGCCGGTGCCCTCCAAATATTGTTTATTGTTTTCGGCTTCACTGAGATCCTTAGTTAGTTTTACATAATAACCGTTTTGCTTCAATGGACCTTCGAAATCCAATAAATGTTCTTTTCGACGATTGGGAGCAAACATGGGATAAAAAATTATTTTTCCATCCTGATGAAAGGAGACAATATTATTGGGGAATATACTGTCGGGACTTTCTGATTTCTCGTCGTCTTGAATGACAGTCACCAAAATTCCATGTGACTTCAATTCATTTACTAGCGCGTCGAACTCTCCTTGCGCTTCTTTGTTGACTTCTTCTATACTGAGATTTTCGATATCCTTTTGGAAGAAATTGTTGACCGCAGTCTGTTCATTTTTACGGAAGACAGAGGGTCTTACTAAAAGAACGCTGTCTGTTACCTGTTTTCTCATGGTTTATAATCGTTACTTCGCTGTTTTATATTCGTTAAAAAGAAATGATATTCGTTTTTTGTGATAATTTACATTTGTCAAAAGAGATGCTTCCCTAGCTGGATAATGTTTTCTTTGTTAAGATTCCTGATAGCAAAATACCCTTGATATCAGTTGTTCTTAGCAAAAAAGTGTATATCGTTATTTCGAAGTCACTTTACAATTGGTACATATACTAATTTATTGAAAATTCATTGGCATTGCAAAAAAGAATAGTGAAGTAATGAAAGAAATACGCAGGTGAAATAACAGATAACCTGGTATTTTTTTAAAATTGTAGCAAACGATTGTCGTATTGTTTGTTATATTTATAATGAACAGTCTGTATGTTTGAGGTTATTCCAAAAATTAATTTACAAAGACAATCGATTGCATTTCAGTAGCTCAGTAAAACTGACTTTTTATCCACTTTTTTGCTTCGTTTTCAGTCATTTATTTTGCTATCTTTGCTCATCCAAAAAACGACTGTTTATAAGAGAGTTAATTGCCTAATTATTATGTCGCTAACTATCTATAAGCGTTAACTTTTTGCACACATGAGCAATATACACTTCCAAGAAAAATTCGAAAGTCGCCACAATGGCCCAAGTCCAGTTGAAGCGAATGAAATGTTGGCTAAATTAGGCGTTTCGTCAATTGACCAACTTATTGACCAAACGGTCCCTTCTCAAATTCGTGCTCCAAAACCTTTAAATCTTCCTAAAGCATTGTCTGAGGTAGCCTATTTAAAGCGTATTGCGGAAATCGCTGAGAAAAATAAAGTTTTTAAATCTTTTATTGGTCAAGGTTACTACGATGTGATCCTTCCGGGCGTAATTCAACGAAATGTATTTGAAAACCCAGGATGGTATACGCAGTATACTCCTTATCAGGCGGAGATCGCACAAGGTAGGTTACAAGCTTTATTGAACTTCCAGACTGTAATTTGTGACTTTACTGGTTTAGAAATAGCAAATGCTTCTTTGTTGGATGAAGCTACGGCTGCAGCTGAAGCCATGTTTATGCTTTATTCAGCTCGGAAAAATAAAGATGCTAACGTATTCTTGGTGTCGGACAATGCCTATGCGCAGACGGTTGATGTATTGAAGACCCGTGCCTTGTCTTTTGGTATTGAACTTAAAATTGCGGCTATTGCTGAATCAGAATTAACAGATGATGTATTTGCGGCATTTGTTCAATATCCTGCAGCGGATGGTTCAATTGTTGATTATAAATCATTTGCAGCTACAGCGCACAGTAAGAATATTACCGTATGTGCGGCGGCAGATTTGATGAGTTTAGCATTGTTAACGCCTCCGGGAGAATGGGGCGCAGATGTTGTTGTTGGTAATTCACAACGTTTTGGCGTACCGATGGGCTTTGGTGGTCCTCATGCAGCATATTTTGCGACACGCGACAGCTTCAAACGTAATATCCCTGGTCGTATTATTGGTGTTACTTCCGATTCAAATGGAAAGTATGCATTGCGTATGGCTTTGCAGACTCGTGAACAACATATCCGCCGTGATAAAGCTTCTTCAAATATTTGTACTGCACAAGCTCTTTTAGCGATTATGGCTTCTTTCTATGCCGTGTACCATGGCCCAGAAGGAATCAAAAATATAGCATCACGTATAAATGCTTTGGCCAATCTGTTGGATCAAGCATTACAGTCGTTGGGTTATACGCAATTGAATGCAGCTTATTTTGATACACTACGTGTAGACTTAGGTGCTCATGCTGGTGCTTTGAAATCTGAAGCATTAAATAACGAGTTAAACTTCTATTATAATGGTTCGGAAGTTTCAATTGCTATCGACGAAACAACCACATACGAAGATATTAAGACGATTATCAAAGTATTTGCTAAAATTCAAGGTAAAACATTGAATGACGTAGATTTCGATGCATTAGAAGAGAATTTAGGCTCTTCAATTCCTGCCGATTTAGTACGTACTTCTGCCTACTTAACACATCCAAACTTTAATAGCTATCATTCTGAACATGAGATGTTGCGCTATATCAAATCTTTGGAAGCAAAAGATTTATCGCTTTGTCACTCAATGATTCCATTGGGCTCATGTACGATGAAATTGAATGCTACAGCTGAAATGGTGCCAGTTACATGGGCGAGATTTGGCGGTTTGCATCCATTTGCTCCTGCAGATCAAACTTCTGGATATATGCAAATGATCGGTGAATTGAACGATTGGTTATCTGAAATTACTGGTTTTGCGAAGATGAGTTTCCAACCAAATTCAGGAGCACAAGGCGAGTACGCTGGTCTGATGGTTATCCGTGCTTACCATGAGAGCCGTGGTGATCATGGACGTAATATCTGTTTGATCCCTGCTTCTGCACACGGAACAAACCCTGCTTCTGCTTCTATGGCAGGCTTAAAAGTGGTCGTTGTGAAATGTGATGAATTAGGAAATATCGATATTCCAGATTTAAGAGCAAAAGCGACTGAACATGCTGCAAACTTGAACTCACTGATGGTGACTTACCCTTCTACACACGGTGTATTTGAAGAGTCGATCATTGAAGTCTGTGAAATTGTTCATGCAAATGGCGGTCAGGTTTATATGGACGGTGCGAACATGAATGCACAGGTTGGATTGACAAGCCCAGGGCATATTGGTGCCGATGTTTGTCACTTGAACCTCCATAAAACATTCTGTATTCCTCACGGTGGTGGAGGTCCAGGTATGGGACCTATCGGTGTTGCAAAACACTTAGTTCCTTTCTTACCTAACCACGAAGTGGTTTCGACTTCTGGTGAAGAGGGTATCTCTGCTGTTTCTGCAGCTCCATTTGGTTCAGCATCAATCTTGCTTATTTCTCATGCTTATATTTCAATGATGGGTGGTGAAGGCTTGACAAATGCGACAAGAACCGCAATATTAAATGCAAACTATATTAAGGCACGTTTAGAAAATGCGTATCCAGTACTTTATTCAGGTACTAACGGACGTTGTGCACACGAAATGATCTTGGATTGCCGTGGATTCAAAAACTTTGGTATCGAGGTTGCAGATATTGCAAAACGTTTAATGGATTATGGTTTCCACGCACCGACTGTTTCTTTCCCTGTTGCAGGAACATTGATGGTTGAACCTACTGAATCTGAGTCTAAGGCTGAATTGGATCGTTTCTGTGATGCATTAGTTGCTATCCGTGAAGAGATCGCTGCGGTTGAAGCAGGAGACGTGGACCAAGCTAACAATGTACTGAAACATGCACCACATACAGCTTCGGTTGTAACTGCAGATGAGTGGGACAGACCTTACAGTCGTCAAACTGCCGCATACCCATTGGAGTATGTAAGAGAACGTAAATTCTGGCCTTCAGTAGGTCGTGTGAACGACTCTCAAGGTGACCGTACATTGATTTGTTCGTGTCCTTCAATTGAGGAATACGCCGAAGCATAATCTCGGTAGTTATAACGGAAGGCCTCTATACTCGCATAGAGGCCTTTTTTTGTGTAGCGCAGTCCCATTCGGCAGTACCTAGGTAATACAAGTAACAGGTAGAAATTTAGGTCGGGCTTTAAGGTCTAAAGATCGTCTGCGAACAGATTTTAAAATTTAGATTAATTATATTATTTTGTTCTTTTTAGCGTTTTAATTAAAACTGATAATCATGAAAAGACAATGGAAAGTAATGCCTGTTCTCTTAGGACTGGGCCTTTTGGTCGCGAGCTGCGGCAACAGCAAATCCAGTGAAGGCGGCGAAGATGCTAAGGAGAAAGAGGCTGGAATTTCGGATGTAGTTAAGGGAGTATCCAACTTGGGCAATCTGAGTGATGGAGCAAAAAAATTGGAAGACCTTCAAGCCAAACTTAAATCCGAGAAACCATTAAGTTCGGAAGAGTTGAAGGCTTTTTTACCGGAAAGCTTAGATGGTTTAAAAAGAACGTCCTATTCTGGCGGATCAATGTATGGGGCAGAAGTTGTATCTGGAGAGGCGACGTATACCGTCGATAACCAGAAGGAAATTAAAGTCAATATCATTGATGGCGCGGGCGAGACAGCTTCGGCAATCGTGGGTTTGGCGCAAATGGGCTTCATGGTAGATTCAGAGAAAATTACAGATACTGAAATAGAAAAAACTGGCGAATTTGAAGGTAAACGGGCAAAAACAACTGATAGTAAAGGAGTGGAAGGCTCAACGGCAAAAAGCTCCGAAATAAGTTATCTTGAGAAAGACCGCTATCTAATTACTCTTCGGGGAAACGGGTATAGCCTCGACGAGCTGAAAGGGTTTTTGGCAAAATTGAACCTAAGCGCATTAAAATAATAAAAAATGTAATTTCAGATAAGCAGGAAATGCATGGTTGACATGGGAAAGGCTCAAACATTGGTTTGAGCTTTTTTTAAAAGCAGGCGGCCTTGTTCCGCAATGTATAAGAAAAGGATATTTGGAAATTATGTCGAACTATAGGACGAAGCTAATAAATTTGTTTTTGTTGGCAAATTTGCCTTAGTTTGTGCTGAAACATTTCAATATGAAGATACTAAAATTTTCCATCAATCTTTGTGTCGCAACAGCATTATTGGCTTCCTGTGCGGGAGGGAAATACGCGAAGACTGAAAAGGTATATAAGAAACAAGCAAAAGAATTTTCAAAACTCTATAAACAATCGCCTGTCACCGGTCAATTGGAGAAGGTGAATGTCAAAGAACAACAATGGATCGCCTCGATTAATTTTGGCATCCGTAAACCCAATTTTGTTGTCATTCATCATACAGCACAGGATTCTTTGGGACAGACCATCCGTACATTTCATTCCGCGAAAGCAGGTGTAAGCTCCCATTATGTGGTTGGTCGGGATGGAAAAGTAGTGCAGATGGTCAATGACCTCTATCGTGCACATCATGCGGGCTTGGGGAAATGGGGCAATGATACGGACCTCAATTCTTCTTCCATTGGCATCGAGCTCGACAATAATGGGACTACTGATCCTTGGACCGATGCCCAAATAAACGCCTTGACGCAGTTGTTGACTTATTTAAAAACGACCTATAGAATCCCGCAGGCAAATTTTATTGGGCATATGGATTTGGCGCCAACCCGAAAAAATGATCCGTCACGTTTTCCTTGGAAAAAACTGGCTGATCAAGGATTCGGCTTTTGGTATGAGGACTATTTAGAGATGCCTCCAGCAGACTTTAACCCAAAAATGGCATTACGTATCATCGGTTACGATGTAAGTAATCTCGATGCGGCAATAAAAGCATTTAAGATTCACTACATTCAGCAGGACGTAAATACAGCGTTCATGAGTGAGAATGATCTTAAAATTCTGTATTCCATCTATAAAAAATTCTTATAGCGATTCGCTAAACTAAAGGAAAAAAAAGATCCTGCTTTTTAAAAAAGGCAGGATCTTTTTTTGCTGGGTATAAGATTGCTATAATTTGTCCTTATATATATTGAAGTACGTATCAAAAGCACGTTGATAGATTAGTTTAAACCAGGGGGTAAACTGCTCGGGTGAGTGTTGTATTTCATTTTGAATTTCCCGTTGATTCATGTATTTTGTTGCGGCAACTTCTTCTTCGTTAATTTCTGGAGTTCCATTAAATTTTCCGAATAAGACATAATCGAATTCATGCTCCGTAAGTCCGTTGTCAAATTGAGCTTTATAAACGAACGAGAAGACATCTTGAAGGGCTGTTGCAGTAATTCCTAATTCTTCCATTAAGCGCCTTTTGGCGGCTTCTATGTTACTTTCTTCCAGACGCTGATGCGAGCAGCAGCTATTGGTCCACAGTCCGCCACAGTGGTATTTACTTAATGCTCTTTGTTGCAGGAGCAATTCGTCTTGGTCATTGAACAAAAATACACTAAAAGCACGGTGCAATAGCCCCTTTTCATGGGCTTCATATTTCTCCATGCTACCAACCATCCTGTCATTGCTGTCAACCAGTATTACATTTTCTTGCTTCATAAGGCACAAAAATAAATATAGCCCAATTTAAGAAAATTGGGCTATATAATAAATTTAAATTTTGTGCGAGATCTGCTTATACGGTTTTTACAAATTTTTCGTCGTAATTTTCAATATCAATGATGTAGCCGTTTTTAATTAAGAATTCAAATAAAGGTTTGGCTTCTTCAGAAACGGGCATATTGTGCGTGGTAATAATCTTATTTTCTTTTTTCAAGAGATAAGGATATGCGTAGAGTTTCACATTTTTATTGAACATCCCCGAGATATAGGAAAGAAGTTCATTGGTGTATAACTCTTTATTATAATTATCTGAATTGAAAATGTTCTTTAAATTGTAAACATTGGTTGCAATTCCAATGTTCTTAGGCTTAAAGTTGCTTATAAACTCTGCTAAATGATTATTTCTTCTAAAGTTGCTAACGATAATATTATTGCCTGTCGCACATAGTTCGTCAGCCCTAGAAGCAAATTCTTGCAGGTCTTCATCTGTAATTTCATGCGTATCTTCCAACACATTTCCCATCAGGACTTCAATTAATACAATGGTGTCTGCGTCAGTTGCACCTGTATTTTTTTTGAACTGTTCAACGGCAAGATTGAAGAGATCAAAGTTTGGAAGGGATTTTTGACGGTATTTGGTGCGAAGTAGAATAATGTTCTTTTTGTACAGATAATCTTTGATTTGTACCGCTTTGCCATCGGGCTGGAATATAGCGGCTTTAGCAAATCCTTTTGCAATCAGGTATAAGTTGATTAGACGTTGGTTGACGTTTTCAAATAGAGGTCCGTTTAATTTAACCAGGTCAATCTCAACGGAACCAACAGAAAGGTTATCGACCAATGATTCGATCATGGTCTGCACATTGTCTGTATAATAATAAGCCGCAAATAATAGGTTTACACCAATTATGCCTAAAACTTTTTGTTGCAATTGGTTGTCGCTGTCTAGTAGTCTTACATGGACAATGATATCATTTGTAGGGCCTCCAACTTCATGTTGGAAGCGAAGTCCGATCCAGCCGTGAGGTTCATTTGTCTTGGTGAAATTGAGGGTTGTTACGGTATCTGCAAAGGCAAAGAATTTTTTGTTGCAGTATTTATCGCCATGAAGTCGTTGGGTAAGAAGATTGAATTCATGGGAGAGCATTTTCTTTAAACGTGTTCTGCTGACATATCGACCATCAGCCTCTTCACCATAAATTGCATCACTGAAAGCCATGTCGTAAGCTGACATTGTTTTAGCAATTGTGCCTGATGCTGCTCCTGCGTTGAAAAAGTTACGTGCGACTTCCTGTCCAGCACCGATCTCTGCAAAGGTTCCATAAATCTCTGGGTTTAGATTTATTTTCAGCGCCTTTCGCTTGGTTTCAAAAATTTCTCTTGCCATGATGCAAAGGTACAAAAATCAACATGCTAGTGAAAATTAAAAGTATGAATGAAAAAAACAGAATAAAATTAGGCCTGTTTTATAACAAGCCTAATTTGTTGAAAGCATAGAATAGCGCACTAGCATGTAATGCCTGACTGAATTTGTTGTCCAGCAACATGCTTTTTGCTTCTTCAAGCGGTATACGATACACATCGATTTCTTCATGTTCATCTAATGCCTGTTCCTGAACTTTTTTGCCCCCTGTCATCAGGTAGGTATAGGTAATATTGCCACTTGTCGCCGGGTTGGCATAAAGCGTGGCGATTTCTTCAATCTGATCAAATTGATAGCCTGTTTCTTCAAGCATTTCACGAACAGCAGCATTTTTAGGATCTTCTCCTGCTTCTGTTGTCCCTGCGGGAATCTCCAATGAAATAATGCCTGCTCCATGGCGGTATTGCTTAATGACCAGAAGTTCGTTCTGCTCAGTAATTCCGATCATATTTACCCAATCTGGATACTCCAGTACGTAATAATGGTCATTGATCCGTCCATCCGGAAGTTCACAGGTATCTCTGCGCAGTGTAGCCCAAGGCTCTTTACAGATATATTCAGAGGATAATAGTTTCCACTTTTCCATTAGCTTACAATATCTTTCATCATACGTTCAACCTTCTCTTCCAAAATAGTTTGCACATCGAAATAATCAGCAGTATCTTTCAAGCTTTCTTTTACAGAACAGTAAAATTTAATCTTGGGTTCCGTTCCCGATGGTCTGGCAGAAATCACATCGCCGTCTACTGTTATAAATTGCAATACATCAGATTTAGGCAATGAGATCGCTCTTCGCTCCCCTGTACTCATATCTGTGATTTGGGAAAGCTGATAGTCCCTGATTTCTTTGACTTTTATTCCACCGAGTGCGGTTGGTAGATTATGACGTAAGCCATTCATCATGGCCTGAATTTCTTCGGCACCAGCCTTTCCTTTTTTGGTTAAGGAAATGAGCTTTTCTTGATAACAGCCAAATTCTTTGTAGATATCTAATAAAACTTCGTAAACTGTTTTTCCTTTTGTTTTAAAATAGGCGGTCATTTCGGCTAGGAAAGCACAAGCGTTTGGAGCGTCCTTGTCACGCACTAGATCGCCTACTAGATAGCCATAACTCTCCTCTCCGCCTGCAAGATATTGTGCTGAATCACCTAGATTGGTAATCAATTCACCAATATATTTGAAGCCTGTAAGTGTTTCATAACAAGGCACGCCGAAATGCTTTGCAATGTCTGACTCGAGATTTGTTGTTACGATAGTTTTTACAATATATGGATTCGATCCGAGTTGTTTTAGTTCACTTTTTGCACTGAGGACATAATATATCAATAAGCTGCCGATCTGATTACCATTGAGCAGTTGAAACTGTCCCTTATTATTTTTTACGGCAATCCCTACACGATCGGCATCGGGATCTGTCGCCAATACAAGGTCAGCATCAATTTCTTCCCCTTTTTTCTTTGCTAAAGCCATTGCATCTTCCTCTTCGGGGTTTGGATAGATTACCGTTGGAAAGTTGCCATCAGGTGTGGCCTGTTCAGCAACGACTGAAACATTTTCAAATCCCCAGGCTTCTAGCATTTTAGGAACAATGGTAATTCCGGTACCATGTATCGGTGAAAAAACAATTTTCAAGTTTTTTTGAGCCCTTACCGCTTCCGGATGAATACTTAATGTTTTATTGGCATTGATATAGAGCTGATCGATTTCTTCCCCGACAGGAATGATGTTTTGCGTATTCCCCTCAAATTTAATAGCACTAACTGAGCTGATTGCATTTACTTCGTCGATTACATTTTTATCATGAGGTGCAGTCAGCTGGCAGCCATCGTTCCAATAAGCCTTATAACCATTGTACTCCTTTGGGTTGTGTGAAGCCGTTAGCATAACACCGCTCTGACAGCCGAAATGACGAATGGCAAACGACAACATTGGGGTCGGGCGCAATGCGGTGAACAGATGTACCTTGATGCCGTTGGCTGCAAAGACGTTCGCAACCAGCTGGCCAAATGCCTGCGAATTGTTGCGGCTATCATAAGATACCGCTACTTTAATCTCCTGATCTGGGAACTGTTTCTTTAGATAGTTGGCTAATCCTTGAGTGGCTTTGCCGATTGTATACTTATTCATACGATTGGAGCCGACACCCATAATGCCCCTTAAGCCACCGGTTCCAAACTCAAGATCCCTGTAAAAAGAATCTGTAAGTTCTGTCTCCTCATTATTGTCGATTAAATCCTGAACTGCCTTTCGAGTTCCTTCATCATAACTTGGGGTTAACCAATCTTCGATTTTCTTTTGTATGTCTTTATCTATATTTTTCATTAACGTTAAGTTTGGCTACTAAAATGTGCAACATATTATGCATCACATCCGGCATAAGCGCGGTCTATGACTGTAATATACCATTTTTCTCCCTCTTTTGTCACATGAAAAACAAAGGGTTCTTCATGCTCATTGGAGGTCATAATGGCTCTATAACTTTTGGATTCTATATTTCTTAGTCGCTGTAATTCAGTGTTATTAATTTTGGCGTCAAGAATTTCATTCATGAACTTTGCTGTTTGAGATAATTCATTGGGGCGGGACTTTTTATCATAATAGAATCCGGCTTTATCCCACTTCATCGTACCACAATCAAAAATAGGTAGTTTTCCGGACTTCAAAGGGCCCTTGTACGTTAACTTTTCATAAGAATGGTACTCTGGCACGGGTTTAGAAAAATTAAAACTGTTTTGGTGTACATAAGAGTCTAGCGCGCCTGGACGATAAATAATATAAATTCCCAATTTGGGATGTATATAGGAATTTATTGTTTTACTGTCCTGCTCTGAATATGCCTTGGCAAGTTTCTCCAGTACCTCCTCCAGCGTTTCGGAGTTCTCTTTCTTTACTTTCTTTTCAGTCGTGTCAGGTTTTTGTAGGGTATCCACAGGAATTGAATCCTGTACGATTTTTACAGCCTTATCTTCTTTTTTACTATTTCTGCAGGAGATTGTGCTTGCAGTGAGACAAATAAGAATAAAGAAAAAGAGATTTCTCATGATGATTTTGTTTAATATTACTTCTTTGAAGTCAAGTTTTCAATAATTGACTTTAGAATAGAGCGCGTTGACGGAAGCCACCATTGTTCGAGGATGCGCTGGATTGTCTCTTCTCTATTCTCGCGCAATTTAAGGATTATTTCCTTTCGGAAGTTCAATTTGGATGTCTGCCAGGTCTTTTGGTTGAACTGCGTGATCTGCTTTATCTTTTTTGTTGCGGTATTGAAGAGTATATTAGCGGGAACAATGTCATCGATAAGACCCTGTGTTTTTGCATCTACAGGAGAAAGCAATTTACCTTCGAGCAAATTCTGATAAGCATTCCGTTTTCCGATCCAAAATGCATAAAGCTGAAATATACTTTCAGGGACGATGAGTCCGACTGGAATTTCATTAAGGCCAATCACAAAATTCCCTTCGGCCATAATGCGATAATCGCAGCAGAGCGCCAGTACGCAGCCCCCAGCGGGACTATGACCAGATATTGCGGCAACTATTGGCTTTGGAAAACCGGCCAGTAGCGATGTCGCCTCCAAGAATAAATTCCAGAATTCCCGAATCTGTTCTTCATCGTATTGGAATAAGGTAATTAGATCGAGTCCCGCGCTAAAGAAGTTCTCCTTGCCAATCAATATTGCACCATAAATGGCTTCATTTTGCTGGGAAGATGCTAAGGTATCTATCAGTTCCTTCAATAGCTGTGTGTCGATGGCATTTGATTTTCCCCTGTCGAGGAAAATACTTAAAATATGATCTTCTATTTTGGTTTTAATATGTTCCATAACCTTGTCTTTAAATTTAACGATTTGTTTGCACTGCTATTGTGGTTTTACCTCTATTAAATACTCAAGATGAGCAATCTTGCCATCCATGCTTATTCCCTCAACGGTTAGTTTGTAAGTCCCAGGTTCGTCAGAAGTAAAGAATTCGAAATGCGTTTTCCCATCTTTTGGTATGATCAGATTCGGTTCCCATGCGATTGTTGTCCGTAGATCGCGTGTAAGCTTATGTTGGACTGTGGCATCATATTGGGGTTTGAAAAAGGTTCGGGGCACATATAGCCCTTTTGGCGTGATCGTTAGAATTCCTGTAGGGGTATAAGATGAAGCAATCGCATCTCCGGATTTACTGGTAATCACAATAACGCCGCTGCCTCCGTACATGCCATAAATCGCCGTGTTTCCAATACTACGCAAGACTTCAACACTCGCAATGTCGGCAGTGTTAATCATATCTATTTGTTCGGGTTCAATATACATTCCATCGAGAACAACTTGCATCGGACTATTCATCGATCTTGTGCTATAAGGGATTCCATTTCGAAAAATAACACCATTTAGCCGTCCATTGAGGCATTGAGCAAAAGTAGCACAGCCGGATAATTCGTCCGCAGAGATGACCTGATCGGCATTTCCTGGTCCATTGAGGTTTCTGGAGTTCTTGTCAGCTTTATTTGTTCGTATTCTATTGACCTGTACCTCTTCCAACCGAATGCTCTTTTGTATTATGCCCGCAGCTTCCAATTCGCCAAGGAATTGTTGGCTATTTTTCAGTTGTGTAAGCAGCGTGGTATTGATGTCATTAACCAGTAATGGTTGATCTTTACTCGTATTTGGAGGGGGGGTGAGTGGGGTGTCTATAACAATATCAACTCTTTTTTTCTCCTTAGGGCCATCACCTGTCACAATAAACTTGACGCTGTCTGCAAATAAAAGTTCGTCAAATGAAAATCGGCCATTATTGTCTGTCAGCGTATCTACACTCAGCAACATATTGCTCGTCGGTATTAGGGTTACTTTGGCATTTGGAACCACAGCCTTTCGGGCCGTTTTCTTGATGGTCCCAGCGATGGTAAGTCCTTTTTCAGGAAGGAACGAAGTTGTTGATGTACTTATGTAATTCTTCCAGTCCAACTTGCGCCAACCTTGGATCAACATAAGATTGTCCAGCTCTGTCAGTTTAATGTTCGTTAAATCCTCAAAGTAATAATTGGGCCGTTCAATAAAGCCACGAAGATCAGATTTCAATAGGAGCTCCGAGACAATAGATGAATAATAACGGTTTGTCGTGGAATCAACCTTGCTGAGGTTTACCACTGATGCGGAGAGCGCAGCAAACCTAGTGGTGTCACTATCATCATATTTAACGGAAAGATCAGCAATCACTTTATCGCGTGTTGTGAAGCTGGATTTGTTGAGTTCTATGGAGACAGGAAGTAAGGTCGATGTCGTATTGTAATTAAACACCAATCTTTCCACAATAGGAACCATTTGATCTGTTAAGATGGATAATTGTAAAACTCCAGAAGGTAGGTTTTTTTTGGGGATATTGAATAAGATCTCCGTTCCATTTAATTTCTGCTTAGCGGCATGAAGTACAAGGCCATTGTATTGGGCTACCAGATAAATATCTTTGCCATTGGCCAAGTCTGCAGTAGCGGAAAGTTGTGCTGCAATCTTATCCTTTAGTACTGAATTTACGGTTAGAACATATCCGGAATTTTGAACAGGGGGTAAAGAAGCACTTGTTGACGATCCATCTTCGAAAAGGGCTGTAGCGACGTATTTTTTTCCTGCCTGTAAGACGAGTGGTATACTTCCCATCCCCAGTGAATTTGTTTCAAAGTCTGCAATAGTCGTTTGATTTTCTTCCACCACGGTTATTTTGGCTTTTTTTCCCAATCCAGCAGGAGAAAGGATTTTGAATCCTGTCTTGCATAATATGTTGCTGACCAGTTCGCCACTTTCGGGAAAAATTTGAATGCTATTTTGGCTGTTTGGATCCGGGATAACAAAACTTTTGAGAATACGTCTTTTATCCAGAGAAAGAAATTGTAGAGACAGTGTTCCGCCTTTAAAGTCATCTTTCAATTCCAAAGCTATTGTTCCATTATCATTCGATTTTAATCGGCCGGATTTTTCTTTATTGTTGTTAGGTTGTAGGGTATAACTGATGCTGTTATTAATCAGTGGGGCTCCCTGAATGGTTTTGAGATTAATCTGGAACAAGTTTTCTGTTCCGTTTTTGACCAGTTCACTTCTCGTTATGATATTATCAGATCGACCATTTGTAATGGGAACGACGCGTTCGTAGAAATTGGCTACAGAGTCATTTTGCATCCATCTGGTAAATGATCTAACGCGATATGAGCCTTCTTCCAAGGTGTCCGGCAGATTGAAGTCGCCTATACTTAGACCGAGTGTAATTGGAATTTTGATACTTTTGATGATCTTATTGGTTGGAGATATCAATTCTACATTAGCAATTTTACTCATGTTGCTCAAATAATTAAAAGGGGCGGTGGTGCAGTATAATTTAAACCAAATGGTTTCTCCGGCCGAATAATCATTTTTGTCCAAATGGAGATAGATTTTTTCCTTGATGTGCTGCGCATGGTAAGTATCCAGTTTCTGCAACGTCTGATCGATCTGGGCCGACGCCAACAAAGCGAATAGGAGGCAATTTACTAACAGCAGTAATTTAGCGTACATATGACTAATGTTTTATGAAAATTAGAAAATATTTTCCTTTAATCAATTTATAAATCAAAATATTAGTCTCATTTTAAACGATCTGATACCTTAAAATTAGCATAAAAAAAATATCTTTGTGTTATGAATATCCTAATAATCGGTTCAGGAGGTCGTGAATCCGCCTTCGCCTATAAGTTGTCGAAAAGTCCACGTTTAGATCAATTGTTTATTGCTCCAGGAAATGCTGGAACAGGTGCGTATGGTCAGAATGTAAATATTAAAGTTACTGACTTTGCTGCTATTGCTTCCTTCGTTTTGGAGAATAACGTGCAAATGGTGCTCGTCGGTCCCGAAGAACCTTTGGTAAAAGGTATTCATGATTATTTTTTAAATCGGGAAGATTTAAAATATATCCCGGTAATAGGGCCACAACAAGAGGGGGCTCAATTGGAAGGCTCAAAAGATTTTTCAAAGCAATTTATGGATCGCCATGGCGTACCTACGGCTGCTTCAAGATCGTTTGATGCAACATCATTGGAAGATGGATTGGCTTACCTTGAAACGCAAAAATTGCCGATTGTGCTTAAGGCCGATGGTTTAGCTGCAGGCAAAGGGGTGTTGATCTGCGAGACGCTGGAAGATGCTAAAGCGGAGCTAAAAGCGATGATCGCAGATTCAAAGTTTGGAGAAGCTAGCCGAGTTGTGGTTGTTGAAGAATTCTTAAAAGGAATTGAATTGTCTGTTTTTGTTTTGACAGATGGGAATTCATATAAAGTGCTTCCTTCTGCAAAAGATTACAAACGTATTGGAGAGGGGGATACAGGCCTAAACACGGGTGGTATGGGATCGATATCTCCGGTTCCTTTTGCAGATGAGACATTTTTAAATAAAGTAGAAGAGCGTATTATCAGACCAACAGTTGAAGGACTTAAAAAAGATGGTATTCCGTATAAAGGATTTATTTTTATCGGTCTGATGAATGTAGAAGGAGAACCTTATGTCATCGAGTATAATGTTCGTATGGGAGATCCGGAGACTGAGTCCGTATTGCCTCGTATTGAATCGGATCTATTGGATTTACTGGAAGGTGTTGCACAAGGCAATTTGGATCAACGTTCGTATACGGTATCTCCTAAAACTGCCGTAACGGTGATGTTGGTTGCGGGAGGTTATCCTGGAGATTATGAGTCGGGAAAAGAGATCGTCAATATTGAAAACGTGAAAGAATCCATCGTATTTCAAGCAGGTACGAAAGAGGTGGGTGGTAAGATCGTTACTGCAGGCGGACGTGTAATTGCTGTTACCACATTGCAAGATACACTGTTTGAAGCCCTTCAACAGGCAACTGCAGATGCTGGAAGAATATATTTTGAAGGGAAATACTTCAGAAGAGATATCGGTTTCGACCTTGTTTAAAAAATATTTAATTTTTTTTTGGAATACTGATTTTAAGGTCTATATTTGCAACTCCAAAAACAACAATGTTATTGGAGTTGCATAAAAAGGCCCGTTCGTCTAGGGGTTAGGACGCAAGATTTTCATTCTTGAAACAGGGGTTCGATTCCCCTACGGGCTACACATCTAAAAGTCAAAACATACAAAATCCTGCAAATTAAACGTTTGCAGGATTTTTTGTTTTTCAGCATTTACAAAACCTATAATAATTCCCAATAAAAAAGTGAGTCATTCAGTGAGTCATTTTATCGAATGTGCTTACTCACTGAAAAGTGTTTAACATTTTGATTATCAATATGTTCAAAATTTAAACATCTTGCCCCGTTTTAGTTGCAAGGCTAATTTTGCATCGCTGAAATCTGTTTTTCAGTGGTGATGCAGAGCTCGCCGCAAAGGCGGCTCGGTTTGTTTCACTTAAATGACGTTGTTATGAGTACAAATTATTCCTTGTTCTTCTATCTGAAGAAACCTAAAAATTATGTTAACGGTCCCAAGCCGATCTACATTCGGATTACCGTAGATGGTATCCCAAAAGACGTTGCCACTGGACGGGAACGCGATCCACCTATGGAACTCCAAAGCCAACCGTGCGAAGGGAACTACCGAAGCAGTAAAGATCCTGAACAGCTGTCTTGAAACCCTCGTAACTAAAGTAAGTACGGTCCATGCGGTTATGGTTGCGGCAGCAGAGGAAATTACAGCGGAGTCCATTAAGCTGCGGTTTCAGGGAAAGGGTATCAAGCGAAAGCAATTCCTTGACGTTTTTAGAGAACATAATATGCAGATGGAAGCATTGCTTGGCAATGGATTCAAACCCAATATAGAAACCGGAAAACATCTGGCCTTTGGCTAGATGGAATTTTCGCCTGTCATAGGAGTTTTAGCATTTATCCAAAATTTGTTTCATACATTTTCTAGAAAAGCACGCTTACTCTACACCCCATTTGGCGACCCAATATTCACTATTGTAGCGGATTATCATTTTTAACGTTTATTGAAATATAAGTCTTTAATACATAACTTTACAGTTAATAATCTTTATATGATCATTCCTTTCTGCCATATTTCTAGGTTTAGATCGCTGGGGAAGGATACTGATAAAATTTAATTTAATATAGTCATACTTCATTATGAAATCTTCGACCTCTATCCTTTTGCGAAATTTCGGAATGGCATTGATTGCGATTATTTTTGTGTCGTCCTGCAAAAAAGAGAAGCAGCCTGAAACGCAAGACCTCAAATTTCAACTGGAATCTTATTATGTAACCTCCGGGAATGAAATATCCATTGATATACAGACAGGAAACAATAGATACTCCATCCAGTCTCCTGATGATAATAATTTTGTAGTGGATATCAATGAGGATGCCTGGCCATCGGGGAATATCCATATTAAGGGACTTAATAAAGGACACTCGACACTGATCATCAGGGATGAAATTACAGGTCAGAAAAAAGAGCTAAATATCCACGTGGTCGCTCCGTATCTGACAATGAGAGCCATAGGGCTCATCAGTGGAGTTTTAGGCGCTCCATATGGTAAAGATAATGCTATCCGAAAAGAAGTGAAAGAAGGAGCTGCATACAATGTCGACTTCTTTGGGAAAGACGAACTGCTTGTTCTGCAAGGAGGTAATTTTTTGGTTTTCGGCAATGAAAATGATCTGGCAAACGGTGAAGTATTGACATCTGGAAGCTATAGGATTAGCTTTGAAGGAGAGCTTGGGCATTTACTTCTCTCTTACGGAGATAACAAGCGAACAGTAGACTTTAGAATACCGGAAGGTACGTCAAGCTATTCCATTTTGAAGAATTTTTCAAATGGTATTTTAGCAGGGCCAAAGGATTTCAATCCGCAGAATCCATATCCGCATCTTTATCTTTCAAAGGATTTTACTGCAGATTTTCAGAAGGCCTATCCGGAAATAGAGCGTGTGGACCTAACAGAGGAGATGTACCTGTATCCTTATTTTCATCATCTGAAGATTGCCCAAGGAATTCTGGATTGATTCACATGACGAAAATCGGGAAGCAAAATAAATCTGCTTCCCAGATAATACATTAGCTAAATGAACTTGCCTCTTTCATTTCCCTAAATATCGGATGGAATGTAATCTTTCCAGTTCGAAGAGTCCAAATAGGCCTGTACGCCAAAATTTGATCCCGCCTCTTTCATAATGATCTGCATTCTGGTTATTGGGGAAGATTTTGTTCCAGGAACGGGATCTAAGCCCCAATTAACACCGAAAGCCAAACGGAAAAGTTCATACACTTGTCCATTGCTTCCCCTTAGGTCGAATTTATGGATCACAGAGGACTCAGTTGTCCCCGTAAAATGCCCGTTTTTATCCGAAGTATAGCGTAAGATCAGATAGGGAATCTTGGTCCCACTTTCCTCTTCGCTTAAAAATTCATAGCTCCCCTTTTGCTGTAGCACTAATTTTCCATCCTTTTCCAGAAAGAAAAAGGCATCTTTTTTTTCATTATTAACTAAGTAAAACCGCATGTTCTGTAACAGCGCAGGGTGGTTACTATTCGAAATGACCAATGGAAGATAAAAATCGGTAACTTTAAGCTTTACTTCTTCGACCGTTCCGGTTACCTTGTCGGTTATTGACATAATTGTTTCTCCTTTTTTCTTTCCCGAAATAATGATCGACCCAAAATTTAGGCTACCACCTCCCATAAAATCAGCCGTAGCTATATCGCTATTCTCGATTTTAATGGAATAGTCACTGTTTCCGCGGACTATGGGAAGATAACTCTGGCTATTTAAAGGAGCTTCCATTGTGTTTGTCGGCAGTATGAAATCAAATGTTTTCTGTTCTTCTTTTTTGCAGCCCATCAAAAAAATAAAGGTGAACAGTGCAATCCATATTCTGTATGGAATATCTAATTTAATCATGTTAGGGTTTTATTTGTTAGTTCTATTTTGTAAAAATCCAAACCTGAGTCTTTTCGTCATATTGACCGGCAATATCATTATGTTTTAGTTCTTTTAATAACATTGCGCTGCAGGGGATGTTTTTATCGGCTTCATTTCTAAATGTTATTTTGTCTATCAGGTCCGGTTTTAGTTCTATATAAAATGTTCCGCTTTCACTACGGTCTATATTTACAGCTATAAATTTCTCATTTCTGTTGATGCTGAAATATACCTCTAACTTCTGCCCGTTGGGCAATATTTGATAGATTTTCAAGTCCTCTGCGGGATAGGATGGATGATCTCCGAAGAGAAGGTCCTTTCCGTCTTTGTCCAGATAATTTATTTTAGTCAGTACCAACATGTCCAATTGCCCGCAAATGGTCTTCTCCTTTTTACATGAATTCGCGGAAACAAAAATCAATGATAATAAAAGTAAAATAGAATAATTTTTCATAGCTATCTTCTCTAAGGGATTAATAAGATGGATTTTTAATATGTGGGTTTTTCGGGATCTCGACCAATCTATATCCTTCCTTGGTAAGGGATTTCTTCAGGGATTCATTGGGCATATTCTTAAAGACGGCAATGGAAAGCGTCTGGCTGGGCAAGATTCCCCAATTAGAAAAAAAATCACGTATTTTCTTTCTGAAAAGAATACCCCTGAAAACCTTCTCCTTCCTGTCAGCTTTGATATGTTCACTCCCCGGAAACCAAAAGTTGGGGTTGAGTTTTTTAATAGCAATCAAGGGAAGATTGAGTCCGGCAGCAAATTTTTCAAATTCCCGTTCTGACACCTTATAGATAAAGTTTCCCACCGTTTCATGGGAGAACCTATTTTTCCAGATCTTATTGATCATCCTGTCGTTGATCCTTCCCAGTAGGTTGGCTAAATATAATAAGGCAGGCATCTTTGATATCGGATCCTGCGGTTCAATAATTATAATGGCTTTTCTGGCTACCCGGATCATTTCGTAAAGAGCTGCGTAGGGTCTTGGAAAATGATGGTAGCTTTCCTTACAGAGTATATAATCGACACTATTGTCTTCCAACGTTAATGATTCAGCGTTTTGGGCGGAGAAATCCTTGATAAACTCTTGTTCATGGGAAACTTTAAGGAAACTGTCATCTAGGTCACTAGCGGTAACATTATGGATATTTTGGTCAAGCAGGTAGCGGGCGTCATGTCCATAAGCATCACCAAGGGTAAGCCATTTCGCATTCTTATCCTTGGTGAAAGGTTCCAGGCATTTGAAAAAAAGCTCCTGGAGCCAGTGATTTATACTTCCTTTATAGCTATTTAGTGACTTGATTACTTTTATTTTTTGTTCTTTTTCTGGATATAGGGTATTATACCAATTGGCATGGAGGTCATAGCTATGTTCATTGAATTGATCCTGTTTTCGCAAATTATTTTCCATGATTAAGTTTATAGTAGTTGCATCATCTGATATTGATCAGACAAATAAATATTCTTTTCTTGATCTTAACCTTTCTTTAGTCTTATTTATATAAACGGATAATTATTTACGAACGCTACAGTTAAATTAAAATACTGGAATACAATTTATAATTATTGAGATATCGGAGCTATATATATTCGATGGTATGCTTGCTTATAGGGCATTTATCTGGATAATTAGCCTATTGGATATATAGCTTATCGCTGTTAAATTCAAATCTGGCTTAAAGTATACTGGGCGGTATACTAAAAAGAGGCTTAATGGTGTCATTAAGCGAAGAGAGTATCCCCGGAGGATACTCTAACCCCATTTTAGGTAAATAGGGCAAGAAAAGTAGGGCTCTGCCTAGCTTCTGCTTGCTCTATGATAGGTCCTAAAAGGATTTTGAATCTTAGGCGAGATAAAGTTTTTGAGCTGCGGGTTTAGTTTTATGCCTAAAAGAATCGGTGAATTAGGCATTTGCATTAAGCCTTTGCCCGGCAATGTTTTGTTGTTGTGAAAGTCCTTGAAGATATGCGATATATATTTATCGAATTTTACAAAGACAATATCACTTCTTACCATCGTCCGTTTATCTGTAGAATAGCCATTAAAATGAAAATTTTCTCCAAAATAATAGTCATTCCCCTGAGGGTCTTGTGCTGAAGCTCTGAATATGTGAATTAATAAAAATATTAAGAGTAACCTTTTCATCATTTATAGTTTATAAATCGAAAATGCTCAACATATATTGAAACTGCGAATAAGGTTGAGGGATTGGAATGATTTGCTGAGTATTCGGAAAATACACAGTTTAATAGCATCACTTTGTTGATACAAATAAGCAGTTTATTGAGATAATTCTATAGTATCAGAATCTTTACAATCCCTAAATTTGAGTAATCAATTATAGAAAGAAAACCTTAGAGAAGCATTTAGAAAGTCAAGATAGAATTTATCCATTCATTTCCTCGGTAAAAAGAAGAGTAGACAAACCGTCGAAATGAAAAAGGATTAAGGTCGACAGCTATTGTTAGTTTAAAAAAGAAAATAATTAGAAAAGTAATTTTGAAAACAGGAAGACTTTGAAGCAATTGTCATAAAGTCTTTTTTTAGCTTAAGAGGGCTAATACCATTTAGCTTTATATAAAAGTAACCAATTATGTGGAAATTAAAACAAAGTGTTCGTCTGATAATAGGGCGGGTATCGATCCGTTCGTCCTAAAACTATCCTATAAATAGCAGTGATGTTAAAGAAATTTTAAGGAATATATCGCAAAGTCAGCGAATCGAGATTCGACGATGCTGATATAGTAAAGTTTATAGAATAAATTCTAACCAATATATAATATCTTATGAAAACTAAACAAGCAGCGGGCTTTAGCTGGCTATTGTATCGATTAATCTGGGCTGTTGTCGGGCTAAGTTTAAGCGTTGTAAGTTGTAAAGATGATAAGCCTGTCAGTGTCAACGAGGGGATCCCTTTTGATCCTTCCCAACCTGTTGTCGTTTCTGACTTTGCCCCATCATCTGGCGGGGTAGGTCAACGTCTAGTAATCTACGGTAAAAACTTTGGTAATGACCCGAAGAATGTAGCGGTCTTTATCGGCGGAAAACAGGCTGTCGTTGTCAATGCCTTAGGAGAATCTCTGTATTGCCTTGTACCTAAACAGGCATTTAAGGGGGATATTGAGGTCCGCGTCGGTAATCAGGACAAGCAAGTTGTAGGTAAAGCTGAGAAAATATTCGATTATCAACGCAAGATGGTTGTGTCCACACTAGCGGGCTACAGAAATGCGCGTGGTGATGAACCCTGGCGGGATGGGAAATTCAAGGACGCAGACGAAAATAAAATGGCAAGCGGGTTTTGGGAGCCTTCTTTTATGAAGTTTGATCCTGCCAATCCTAAGCATCTTTGGATGACCTTTGACAATAATAATGGGTTATACCTTGTCAATTTTGAGGATAGTACCATCACGAAAAAACGTTCGGATTTTGATCGTCCACGTAGTGTTGATTTTACTTTAGATAAGAAGTATATGATTATTGCTGAGGATCGCGGCGGCGAGAATGACCGGGCAACATATCGCTTATCGCGTGACAAAAATTGGCAGGATAGGGAAGTTCTAACTACTTATAAACAGTGTAATGGCGCCTCAATCCATCCGGTGAATGGAGAGATGTATTTCAATAGCTATGAAAAGGGTCAATTTTTTCGATTTGACCTCAATAAATACTTTAGTGAAGGTTTAGGTGTCAAAGATTATGAAACGTTATTTGTTGTGCATGATCCACAATGGGAGTACAAGATTTTCATTCATCCAACGGGCAACTATGCTTATATCGTTGTCATTAATCAAGGCTATATTCTCCGTGTAAACTACAACTGGGAAAAGAAACGATTTACACAGCCCTACCTCGTATGTGGTCAAATTAGAGCGTATGGTTATCAAGATGGCGTAGGCTCTTCAGCGCGCCTAAATAATCCTTATCAAGGTGTATTTGTAAAAAATCAAGCCTATGTTGATGCAGGTAAGAATGACGCGTATGATTTCTATTTTACAGATCAGATGAATCATGCGATTCGGATTTTAACCCCTGAAGCAAGTGTTACAACCTTTGCAGGTAGGGGAAGTTCTAGCCTCAATAGTAATCCTTATGGCTATGTCAATGGGGATCTACGTTTAGAAGCACGTTTTGATCGCCCTTCAGGTATTGCCTATGATGAAGCTGAAGGTGCGTTTTATATTGGAGATCAAGCCAATCGTCGTATTCGTAAGATTGCGCTGGAAGAGATGGATCAAGCTAGCCAAAACCAATAAAATAAAAAGAATTATGAAAAGATTATTACTGCTATGTACGCTACTGCTCACGGTAATTGGCCTAACCATGGCCCAAGAAAGCGTGGAGGTTATTGGCCTTGTGTCCGATGTTCAGAAGACACCTATGGTTGGTGTGAGCGTGTCGGTAAAAGATGCTCCGGGATGGGGCGTGGTAACCGATAATAATGGACGTTATAAAATCAAGGTTGATCGCTATAAAACCCTTATTTTTTCTTCTGTTGGCTATCAAAAAAAGGAGGTTTTGGTAAAAGATAATTTGACAGTCAACGTAACCCTGCTGGAAGCGGAAACGAGTGTTTTAGATGAGGTTGTTGTAACGGGTACAGGTACGCAAAAAAGACTCACCTTAACAGGAGCTGTAAGTACAGTAGATGTGGAGACCATGAAATCAAATCCTACATCCAGCATTACAAATGCTCTCGCCGGAAATGTCCCTGGGGTGATGGCTATGATGCAGTCTGGTCAACCAGGTAAGAACATTTCTGAATTTTGGATACGTGGGATCTCGACTTTTGGCGGTGGAACCGCTGCGCTGGTGCTGGTTGATAATATAGAACGGGATATCAATGATATCAACATCGAGGATATTGCTACCATTACTGTCCTCAAAGATGCAGCTGTAACGGCAATTTATGGTTCTAAAGGAGCTAATGGCGTTATTTTAATTACAACCAAACATGGTAAAGAGGGTAAAATTAGCATCAATATAAAAGATGAAAATATCTACAATACACGTACCATTACGCCTGAATTTGAGGACGGTGTAACCTATGCAAACTTGCTGAATGAAGCACGTGTTACCCGGAACAATGCGCCGGTCTATCAGCCTGAGGAGCTCGAAATCTTACGGTTGGGCTTAGACCCCGATCTTTATCCGAATGTGAACTGGAAAGACCTGTTGCTCAAAAAAGGAGCGATGACTTACCGTGCTAATTTAAATTTAAGTGGAGGTGGACCAACTGCCCGTTATTTTGTGTCAGGAAGCTATGTTGATGAGGGCGGGATGTATAAAACAGACGAAGCTTTACGCAAGGACTATAATACAAATGCAAATTTTAGACGTTGGAACTATCGTCTAAATACCGATATCGATATAACAAAATCGACTTTGCTTAAGGTTGGTGTGGCTGGAGATCTCAGTAAAAGGAATAGCCCTGGACTAGGTGATGATTTCTTTTGGGGAGTATTATTTGGATATTCCCCCATAAGAACCCCAATAATGTATTCTGATGGCCGGGTACCTGCAATTGGCGAAGGCAATATGACAAATCCATGGGTAGTGGCAACACAAACAGGTTTCAATGAGAACTGGACAAATAAAGTACAGACCAATATTACCCTCGAACAGAATTTCGATTTTATTACAAAAGGTCTTCGTTTTCGTGGAATTGTCGGCTACGACACGTTTAACGAAAATAACATACAGCGACGAAAATGGCCGGAGCAATGGCTCGCCGAACGCGCAAGAGATGAAAACGGCGAAATAGTTTATAGACATATATCAGACCCGAGAGAAATGTACCAATACAGTCTATCCAAAGGAGACCGGCGTGAATTCTACGATATGATGTTTAATTATGATCGAAATATTGGCGATCACCATATTGGAGGGGTCGCTAGATTTACACGTGACGCACTTGTCAAAACGGTCGATCTCGGAGATGATATTAAAAACGGCATCGCGATACGTAATCAAGGGTTGGCCGGCCGTGTGACCTACAATTGGAAATCACGTTATTTTGTGGATTTTAATTTCGGATATAATGGGTCTGAGAACTTTGCCATTGGTCAGCAGTATGGGTTTTTCCCTGCATTTTCAGGGGCTTGGAATGTTTCTGAGGAAACTTTTATCAAGGAAAATATGCCTTGGATGAACATGTTCAAGATTCGTTATTCTTGGGGTAAAGTGGGGAACGATCAGCTTAAAATTGGAAATGATCTGGAACGCTTTCCATATTTATATACAATTTCTGGTATTTCTAGTGTTTACAGATGGGGAGACTATGGTGTTGATCGGAATTATACGGGTTTAAGGTATAGTCAGGTTGCGTCACCTTATGTGACCTGGGAGATGGCTGTCAAGAAGAATCTGGGATTTGATCTCGCCCTCTTTAAGGATAAAGTTATCGCCAACTTGGATTTCTTTGATGAAAAACGGACCGGCATTTATATGGAGCGTAGGTATTTGCCAAGCTTGGTGGGATTGGAAAGTACACCAAGGGCAAATGTGGGAGCGGTTAAATCACGTGGTTTTGATGGACGTTTGGAGTACAAGGGAAAATTGGGCGAAGTTAATCTGACAGGACGAAGCAATATTACTTACAGTAAAAATGAAATTACGACGATCGATGAAGAAAATAATGTGTATGGTTATCAAAATCAAAAAGGCTACCGTGTAGATCAAGCTGTTGGATTGATCGCTTTGGGGCTTTTTAAAGACTATGATGACATTCGCAATAGTCCAAAACAAACCTTCGGAACCTACCAACCCGGCGATATTAAATACAAAGATGTAAATGGTGATGGTGTTATCGATGATGGCGACCGCGTTGCTGTCGGTGCAACTAGAAGACCTAATCTAATCTATGGTGTGGGGGCGTCAGCAAGCTGGAAAAATCTAGATATCAGTGTGCATTTTCAAGGTGCAGGCAAATCCACGTTCTTTACTTATGGCAAGACCGTATATGCCTTTAGCGAAGGAGAATGGGGCCAAGTAATGAAAGGTAGCATGGGCGATAATCGATGGATTTCAGCTGATATTTCTGGAAATCCAGCAACAGAAGATCTAAATGCTTCATATCCTCGCCTTAGTTATGGACCTAATCCGAATAATTTTCGGGAGTCTACCTTTTGGCTGCGTAACGGCCAATATCTTCGACTTAAAACGGTGGATATTGGTTATAGCTTGCCCAAACATCTGGCCAATCGTATCCGGGCAAATAGCATTCGATTTTTTGTCATTGGCAGCAATCTCGTAACCTGGTCAAAATTCAAATTATGGGATCCAGAACTGGCAAGCCCAAGGGGAGAAGATTATCCATTGCCAAAATCGTTCACTTTCGGTGTCAATGTTAACCTATAAAATTTAAAGAAATGAAAAATAAGAAATTATATATTGTATTCATGCTTCTGCTTGGCACAGGCGTCATTTCTTCTTGTACAAAGGATTATTTAAAGTCTGATCAATATTTCAAGGATCGCCTCACAACGGAGAAAGTCTTTAAAAGCAAGCTCTATTCGGAAGAATGGTTAGCAAATGTATTTTTAGAATTCAAAGGTGAAAATGCCGATGTGGCAAGTAAAGGGCTTACTCCGCATTGTTTTGCAGATGATATGTACTATGGTGATCGCGATAAAGATTATGATCCATCAAAAAATGAACTGTCCTACAACATGTTTAAGATGGGCCTCTATACGGAGAATGACAAACAGGGCACATGGGCGCAATGCTACCGTGGGATTCGGAATGCAACCACCTTTATTCAGAATATCTATATGAATACTGAAATGTCTGCTGCTGAAATTGCTGACTATCGCGGGCAGGCACGTTTTGCAAGAGCTTATTTCTACTGGCTTTTGCTTCGTAAATATGGCCCCATTCCAGTGCTGCCAGATGCGGGATTAGACTATACAGATAGTTATGATAATTTGGCGGTTCCACGTAATACATATGAAGAATGTGCCAATTATATCAGCACTGAAATGCTGCTGGCGGCAAAAGAAATGGAGGCTTTGGGTATGAAAAGAAGCCAAGATGGCTCCGCCCGTCCGAGTGTAGGTGCAGCTTTGGCAACGCGAGCTAAAGCCTTATTGTATGCAGCAAGCCCGCTGGCCAATGGTAATAATACAAGTATTGGGGCGAGGTTGATTGATAATAAAGGAAAACGTTTGCTGTCTGCGGAATATAACGAAGAGAAGTGGGCAAAAGCAGCGGCGGCAGCACGGGACGTAATGGAACTAGGGGTATATCAATTGTATTGGACAGGATTGCAAACAACAGGAAATGATGCTACAGTAGTACCACCAAAAGACAATAATTTTTCAGAAAAGAGCTGGCCCGATGGCTGGGCAAATATCGACCCGGCTAAATCTTATGCTCAGGTATTTGACGGTACGTTGCCAGCCTCTGGAAATCCTGAGTTAATCTTCACACGTGGTACCAATCAGGAGAACGAGGGGATTGATGCTATGGTTGCCCATCAGCTTCCGCGCTCGGCAACGGGATGGAACACACACGGGCTGACGCAAAAGCTTGTAGATGCTTACTATATGGATAATGGTTTGGATATACCGGGAATGGATAAAGAAATAGGTCGTGGAAATGGTTCAAATCGCTTGAGTGGCTATGTATCGCAAGAAGATTATGACAAGGGAAAATACAAGCCCTTGCGCCCGGGAGTCTCTTTACAGTATGCGAATCGCGAACCTCGTTTTTATGCTTCTGTTGCTTTCAATGGTAGTTTCTGGACGCTGTTGAATGAAACACAAGAGCGTAATCGGAACCAGCAGGTGTTCTATTATCGCGATAATGACAGGGGCAATGGGTTTAACTCGTCCAATGCTTATTGGCTTCGCACAGGTTTCGGTGTTAAAAAGTTTGTCCATCCCAATGATACTTATGAAGGGGGAAGTATGGCTCGTATCGTACCGAAAGCAGAGCCAGCAATTCGCTATGCGGATATTCTGCTCATGTATGCAGAAGCATTAAATGAGCTGGGTGGGTCCTACAGTATTCCATCTTGGCGAGGCGGTGTTTACACAATCAGCCGCGATATTGCAGAGATGAAAAAGGGGATACAGCCTGTACGGATTCGTGGTGGCGTGCCAGATTATAGTGCAAATGTATACAGTAGTAAAGTCGAGCTTAGAAAAACCTTGAAGCGCGAGCGCTTTATCGAGCTTATGGGAGAGGGCCAACGTTACTATGATTTGCGTCGTTGGATGGATGCTCCTGTTGAAGAGGCTTTACCCATCTATGGCTGTAATATTCTCATGAATCAAAAAGATCGGGATCTTTTTCATCAGCCAGTTGCGGTATGGGCTTTAAAAACCACTTTTGCCGACAAAATGTGGTTTTGGCCAATTAGTCATAGCGAACTTAAACGCAACAAAAACTTAACACAAAATCCGGGATGGACTTATAACGATTAACCAAATAGATGTTTTATGAACAAGTTATATATACAATTCATTCTATTGCTGATACCCTTCATTTTTGGAGCCTGCAATGATGAATGGAAGGAAGAACAATATGAACATTATATTTCTTTTAAGGCTCCTTTGGACAACAATGGAGTTTCCAATATTTATGTTCGCTATAAGGATGCTGCGAAGAGCACATTTTTACAGCCTTTGATTGTCAGTGGATCAACCAATAATGAATCAAATTTTGAGGTTCGAGTCGGAATTGATGCGGATACCTTAAATGTGCTGAATTTTGAACGATTTCAAAACCGAAAAGACTTTTATTACCAACAATTAAGCAGCAATTATTTTTCGTTTCCCGCGACAGTCAATATCAATTCGGGCGAAAACACGGGCTTACTGGCAATAGATTTCTCTTTGAAAGGCATTGATATGACTGAAAAATGGGTGTTGCCGCTGACGATTATGGATGATCCATCTGCAAACTATAAAGGACATCCTCGAAAGTATTACAAGAAAGCAATACTTCGGGTTAATCCATTCAACGATTATTCCGGCAATTATTCAGGTGCAGCTCTCTTAACTAGAATGGAGGGACAAGAAAATGAGACACCGGTCGTAAAAAGCGAAATCCGGAGTTATGTCGTCGATGAAAATACTGTTTTTTTCTATGCAGGAAATATTGACGAGGAAAGACAAGATAGGCGGAATTATAAGATATACGCAACCTTTACTAAGACGGGTACAGTGACTTTCCGTTCGGATAATCCTAATATTAAGTTTGTTGTGAACAAAGATGCAAGTTATACCATGTCAGAAGCAATGGATAAAGTACGGCCCTATTTGAAATGGCGTTGGCTTACAATCAATAATATCGATTATGAATTTACAGACTATACGATGATTCCCAATGTGCCAATCCGCTATAAAGTCGCAGGATCTCTCACTTTAGAACGAAAATTGAACACGCAGATACCTGACGAGGACCAAGCTATAGAATGGTAATTTCTACAAACCATTTGTAAGACTATTGGTTATATCTATGATATAAAAATAGTTTTATGATTGGAATAGTAGGTGGACTAGGCCCTTATGGCGGCTTGGATATTACGAAGAAAATTATAGATGAGACGGCGGCAAGATCCGATCAGGAACACTTGCCGCTCTTGTTATTCTCATGTCCAAATTTGATCTCTGACCGAACGGCGTATTTATTGGATAAATCCAATGTTAATCCCGGTAAGGCTATCGCTGCAATTTTAAGACAACTTGAAATGGCCGGAGCGACCATTGCGGCGATTCCGTCCAATACGGCACATGCAGAACCGATTTTTTCTGTTGTTCAAGATGAGATGGCCCGTGTGGGGAGCACGTTGAAGCTATTGCATATCGTCTATGAGACTGTCCGATTTGTAGACGAAAACTATCCCGACACGACAGTCGGGATTTTGTCTACCGCAGGAGAACAGATCTGCAGTTTATATCGGGAAGCATTTATTCGAAAAGGTTTCGTTGTTGTCGAGCCGGAAGGACCGCAGCAAGAGAAGGTAAATAATGCAATCTATGATGAAGATTATGGAATAAAGGCCCAACCCGTACCGATTGCCAATAAAGCAAGGGAAGATCTATTGTTGGTCATGGATGATCTGAAAAAGAAAGGAGCGCAGGTCATTATTTTGGGTTGTGCAGAGTTACCTTTGGCTATCCCTGAACGGGATTACAATGGGATGACTATCATAGACCCGAATAGAATTCTCGCGCGTGCACTTGTTCACGCGCTAGCTCCGGATAAATTAAAGCCACTGTAGTCCTCTCTTTTGACAAATTGTCAGATTTTGGGTTTATATTCCTGTTGGTATGGGTTTTGTCCTTGATAGTTAGAAGCTTATGCAGTAAGGAGGACAACATGCAAAAGATTATACATCGGGAAGGTGATCGTGGCCACGTCGATTTCGGCTGGCTGAAAAGTGCGCATTCATTCAGTTTTGGACAGTATCTTGATCCCGAAAGGATGAATTTTGGTGCCCTGAGGGTATTGAACGATGATCAGGTGGAAGGTGGTCAAGGTTTTGATCGGCATGGACACGACAATATGGAAATTGTTAGCATACCACTGGAGGGGGCACTGGCACATCAGGATAGTATGGGCAATGGCTGTACGATCCATACAGGAGATGTGCAGATTATGTCTGCAGGTACTGGTGTGCAGCACGCCGAGTTTAATAACGATCAGAAGAATCTTGTTAAATTTCTACAAATTTGGGTAATCCCCAACGAAATAGGGTTGGAGCCTAGATACAATCAGAAATCCTACCTTCAATTAGATCGGCACAATAAATTTGCAACGATTGTTTCACCGGATAAAATGGATAACAATGCTGTACACATACATCAGGATGCATATTTTAACTTGGCAGACATCGAGGCGGGTAAAAAGATAGAATATACTGTTCATTCGGAGCAAAATGGGCTTTATCTTTTTGTTTTGGAAGGAAAGATCGGCGTAGCAAATGAAACGCTATCAAGAAGGGATGCCATTGGTTTATACGAAACAGAAAAAATAGCGATTGAAGCTTACTATGATACATCATTACTGCTAATTGAAGTACCAATGTATTAGGTCGAAGAAAAGCTATTCTTTAATAGGGAGATCATTTGATAGATCTCCCTATTTTTCTTAAATTGGATGAAGAAGAAATAAACTCATGGATAGCCTATTACAACCTTTTGAATCGCGTGACGTTTTACATATCATCTTATCAGTCTTAATAGGTCTGCTGATTGGGATTGAACGTGAATATCGCAATAAATCCGCGGGTTTGAGGACGTTTATATTGGTGAGCTTTGGATCTTGTCTTTTTACTATTCTTTCATTAAAAATTGGATTGGCAAATCCAGATCGATTGGCGGCAAACATTATTACTGGTATCGGTTTCCTAGGAGCAGGCGTGATTTTCAAAGAAGACAATAAAGTAAGTGGTATAACGACCGCTACGACAATTTGGGCTGCAGCTTCTTTGGGTATGTGTGTTGGTGCTGGATATATATTTTTAGCGTTTATTGGTGTAGGCTTGGTTCTGATGATTTTAGCGCTGCTAACTTATTTGCAAACCTATATTGACAATTATCACAAGATAAAAGACTATGAACTGCAGACCTCATCTGAGGCAGATTTTGAACATACCGAGCAGTTAATCCGAAGCATGGGCTTTAAGGCAGTCATTGTCAGTCAACGCTATAACAAAGAAAGTTTGAATACAATTTGGCGATTGACGGGAAATGTGACCAAACATCGGGAGTTTGTAGAAACGGTACGCCGTGATAGGCAGGTCGTGGCTTATCAATATTAGCAAGCTTTAGGATGAGCTGAAATGTATTAGGAAATGATAGCTATATTATGAGTACAGTTAAAATTGAAAAAGGACAGGCTTTTTGGTTAGCGGATCCCCAGGAACATGACTTCCCCGCAGCTTGCGATTATTTGGAGCTTTTATTTGTTCCGGAAGAATGTAAGGCCTTTGTTGAAAACTTAGAGGAGCAACTACGATAAAAAAGAAATCCAAGGATATTTTGCGGGCTAGTGCACTTCCGCTGCTTCCTGATACCAATCGCCACGTCAAGGAAAATCTAAGAAAGATCAAGAAGAAGGAAAAGTTATCTCCAATTCTGTTGGTTCGGGCAAATGGGAAACTTATCATAGCAGATGGTTACCACCGCTTATGTGCCAGTTATTATTTTACCGAGGATCTTGATGTGTCTTGTCGTTTGGTTTAACTATTCGTCATCATCCGTTTCCTGAGCTGGGGATATTTTCTGTAATAAACTGTTTACCTCGTCCTCCGTCGCTGTTAACTTGGCTTTACAGACTTGAATGAGGTCAGAAGCCCTTTTGATTTTTCCCGCGAGCTCATCAATATTTGTTGTGCCATTTTCAATTTCCCTTACGATTGTTTGCAATTCGTTAAAGGCGTCTGTATAGGTATAATTCTGTTCCATTATGATATGCTTTCTTTAAAATTTGTGTACCGATGGCCAAATTAAGCCTGGTTCGCATCCAGACCTTCTTTCGGAGATTTATCCGTTACAGTACTGGTAAGTTCGCCATATTCGAGTATCGTCTGTATCACATCGCCCGGGGATACCTGTGTCACCGACTGCAGTAGTTTTCCGTTAACCTTAGTAATTGAAAAACCTTGTTTCAATAACCGAATTGGATCAGAGAGTTGAATAATTCGCTCGGTATGAGCCAAAGCCGTCTTGTGCTCGTAAAGCCGTAATTTTATCAAGGAGTTCAGCTCATGTTGAAATTGCTGAACAGCGGCTCTCGAGGTTTGAATTTCCCTTTTGCCAATCCATTGTATATGTGTTGCGAGCTGAGATAGTACATTGCGCTCTTCTTTAAATCGGGTAAGAATGAGTTGTTGTATACTTTCCGTTGCCTTATCAACTGGAATAGCAAAGTTATGAAACTTCTGAATCAGAAAATCGGCTAGCTCACTGGGAGTGATCGCGTTTTTATAGGCGACCATTTCGCTAACCGTGTAATTCGTCGAATGTCCAATGCCCGTCAATACAGGGATTGGGAAGATAGCGATAGCACGTGCCAATAAGTAGTTGTTATAACTGGAAAGCCCAACCTCACCACCTCCTCCACGTATGATGGCGACGATATCGTACTTGTCGATTTTTTCAGCAATAACTGCAAGCTGATTGATAATAGAAGGTACTGACTTGTCTCCTTGTAATAATGCCGGAAAGAGCGTGCATTCTATGCGGTAACCCCAAGGGTTTTGATTAATAATTTTGTAAAAATCAGAAAGTCCCTTACTTGTTTCTACTGAAATAATCGCCAATCTTTTGGGAACCACCGGAAAGCCCAATAATTTATTGGACTCATATATGCCCTCTGCTTTCAGCTTTCGAATACTGTCTAACTTCTCCTTTTCAAGTTCACCTAAGGTAAAAGTCGGATCAATATCAACAATGCGCAAACTTAATCCGTACATGGGATCATAGGAAATACTTGCCTGAAATAACATCGTGATCCCTTCTCGCAAAGGTTCTTGGGCGACTTTAAGAAAATTGTTGTTGATACGATTGTAATCAGCTTTCCATAAGATGGACCGAATTTCAGCGACAATTTTACCATCCTGTTTCTCAACCAGTTCAGGATAACAGTGGCCAGAATGCGTATAATGATTGAGCTTGTTCATTTCGGCTTTGATCCAGTACAAACTCTTATACCGCTCCGCAAGTGTCTTTTGGATACTGCGGCTGACTTCCAGCAAGGAAAATATTGTTTTATCTTGAATCAATTCTGGCATTAGTCAAACTTACAGAAAAAACCTTCATGATGCAATCCGGGGATGGTTGAATCTGCTATGACCAAAGGGAGACAGTATTTATTAACCCCGATAGTCAAGTCGAGTAACAAAATTGATTTTTTTTCGAGCGAGTATATTCCTTCGTTATTTAATTCGTATTTTTATTTGATAGAACCTAAAAAACGATAAAAGCAGAATGAAAAAACGATTTTTTGGGGCTTTATTTGCAGGTTTGTTCTGTATTAGCCCCCTGTTTGCTCAATATAAGTCTACAATTAAGAACGAAACGATACTGTTTAATAACCTCGATCAGTTGCTGCCTTTAGAAAACCTGGATCAACTTCGTATTGCAGTTGTCGTTCCTAACGCTGCAAAATATGCGATGTTCACAGAACAGTTGGCCCGCTATGCAAACATCAAAATTTTTGATTTTAATAAATTTGATGAGGACATCAAATATTATAACACCGTTATTGTTGCTGGAAAGGAAGATGACTTAGATGCAGCTTGTCTAGCACAGTTGAAGCAGGCCGTATTAAACAATAAAAAAGTTATCCTTTGTCATTTTTTTGAAAATGAAAAGAGCAAAAAGAGTTTATCGGAGTATCCTCAGTCTGATTTGATCGAATTGCTTGCTCCTTTTTCAGAGATTGGACAGCGTCAGATGGCAATGTCTATTTTTGGTGGGATTCCTATAACCGCCGGTCATGTCAAAACCACACAGACAAGGCTGCAATATGGCGCTGCATCAAGTTCTAATCTGAACCTGACCAAATTGACGAAGAAAATTGATGCCATTGCACAAGAAGCCATCGATAAGCAAGCAACACCGGGAGCTGTTGTCATGATCGTGAAAGACGGGCAAGTACTCTTGGAGAAATCTTATGGATTTCACACATATTCCAAAGATATTCCCACAAAAACAACTGATATTTTTGATCTCGCATCTGTCAGTAAGATTGCTGGTACTACTCCTGTGATTATGCGTCTTACCGAGCGGAATATTATTAATTTGGATAGTACCATGGGACATTACCTATGGCAGGCAAAGTATACCAATAAAAAGGATATCAAGCTTCGTTCCGTCATGTTGCATGAAGCAGGATTTACACCTTTTATTCCCTTCTATAAATATCTGAAAGTTGGAGACGTTGTTTCGGTCCGCGATGATAACCATCAAGTAAAAATGGCCGACAATAGCTATATCCTCAATAATTATTACCGCGATGTTATGTGGCCCGAGATGCTAAAATCACCTGTAAAACCCACTGGAAATTATGTGTATAGTGATATCAGTATGTACGTGATGAAGGAAGTTGCAGAACATCAGACCGCTGAACCGCTGCAAGATTATGTGCAGGAGAACTTTTACAGGCCATTGGGGATGACGCGTGCGGGTTACCTTCCCCGAGAGCGTTTTGAAAAGAATGAAATCGTTCCTACCGAGCAGGATACCTCCTTTCGGAAAACATTACTAGAAGGCTATGTACACGATCAGGGTGCGGCAATGGCTGGCGGTATTGCCGGGCATGCCGGATTATTTGCTACAGCAAATGATTTGGCAATTTATGGTCAACTGTTATTGAATAGAGGAGAGTACGGGGGGGAGCGCTACTTTAAAACCGAAACAATAGATTTATTTACCTCCAGGCAATCGACAAGCAGTCGTCGGGGCTTAGGTTTTGACCGTTGGGATCCAAACCCAAAAAATGAATATCCATCTAAGTTAGCAAATAGCTCTGTATTTGGACATACTGGCTATACAGGGACATGTATCTGGATTGATCCACAAAATCAACTGATCTATATCTTTTTGTCTAATCGCGTACATCCTCAGGTGAGTACTAGGCTGTTGGATCTAAATATCAGAAGCAGGATTCAGGACGCTATTTATGAAACGATCAATGAAAGTCAAAAATGATAAAAGGCCCACTATTACTTGGACTAGCAATGACGACACTCAACAATGTTGGATATAGTCAAGACTATAAACAGATACACCAAGATTTGGTGGTCGTCGACGGACACAATGATGTGATTTACGAATCCATTTTCCAGGGGAAAAATATTGGTCAGCGAATAAGTACGGGAGCTACTGATTTACCGCGACTGCGGGAGGGAGGTGTCGATGTGCAGGTATTTGCTGTGTGGTCCGATGATGCGAAGTGGAAATCCGGGGCATTTAAGCACGCAAATGACCAGATAGATGCATTGGAAAAGATAATTGCGGCGAACACCGATAAAATAAGTTTGGCAAAATCTTCACGTGATATCGATTCGATCTTAAAAACGGGAAAAATAGTCGCTTTGATTGGGGTTGAAGGCGGAAATATGATTGAGGGAAGTGTTGATCATTTAATGCGACTCTATGAGCGTGGTGCCAAATACCTCACTTTGACCTGGAACTACAATTTGTCCTGGGCGAGTTGTGCAGCTATGGAGTCAGGTCGTATGGATCCCAAGGATAAAGGGTTGACGGCAAAAGGTCGAGCAATTATTCGGAAGATGAACAAATTAGGGATGATGGTTGATCTGTCGCATGGAGGAGAGCAGACTTTCTATGATGTGCTGGCGATAACGACCAAACCGATCTTGGTGTCCCATAGCAACGCCTATGAATTATGTCCACATTTCCGCAATCTGAAAGATGCACAATTGGAAGCTTTGAAAAAAAATGGGGGCGTTGTTGGTGTCAATTTTTATTCAGGTTTTTTGGATCCGGCCTATGAAACAAGGCTTAAGGATTTGTATGTGGGTAAATTTGGTGATAAGGGGGATACAAAATTGAGTACTTGGTCTATGTATGAAAAGTTGCCAAAAGAACTTCAACGGCAAGCCGATGCTCCACTGTCGAAATTATTGGATCATATCGACTATTTGGTCAAAAAAGTGGGTATTGATCATGTTGCTGTAGGCTCGGACTTCGATGGCATAGAATCCTCACCCCAAGGTCTGGAAGATGTTTCTAAATTTCCACTACTGACCAAAGCGCTGTTGGAGAGAGGTTATACAAAGACAGATGTTGCGAAGATCATGGGACAAAATTTTTTGCGGATCTTAAAAGAAAATGAAGAATAAACACTTCGGTTTTTTTAAGGTTTGTGAGTAAGGTTCCAGTATACACGCAGCATTGTTGACGGATTGTTAAAATAGTGATGTGGTATATAGTAATATACTGTATATTGACTTAAGCCGCCATAGGAGTAGCATTATGGAAAGGCTGATCAGTCCGTGCATAATATCCTGGGTAATATTATATGTATGGGGCATGATATTACGCTTTTAACAGCTATAAATTTGTAATTTCGTAGCATGGCAAAATCAAAATCAGCATACTTCTGTCAAAACTGTGGCTACGAATCTCCCAAATGGATGGGACAATGCCCTTCTTGCAAGCAATGGAATAGTTTTGTTGAGGAAGTCGTCGAAAAGACGAGTTCAAAAGTGCCCGAATGGCGTAGTTCTACCACAGGCGGAAGCACGAAAAGAGCGAATAAAGCTGCAATCATTCACGAGATTGTCTATCAGGATGAATTACGGATATTGACTCCTGATCAGGAATTTAACCGGGTTCTTGGTGGTGGTATCGTTCCGGGTTCATTGGTACTTATCGGAGGCGAACCCGGTATTGGGAAGTCTACGTTGATGTTACAGCTCGCTTTATCGATCCCACAAGTCAAGACACTTTATATTTCTGGGGAAGAAAGCGAACAGCAAATTAAGATGCGGGCAGAGCGATTGTCACAATCTTCTAAAGCAAATTGTTATATCCTTACCGAGACATCGACTCAAAATATTTTCAAGCAGATCGAGACGGTACAGCCTAATGTCATTGTCATAGATTCTATACAGACTTTACATTCCGCACAAATTGAATCGGCACCAGGGTCGGTTTCTCAGGTACGCGAGTGTACCGCAGAACTGCTGCGGTTTGCAAAGGAAACCAGTACACCGGTTTTTATTGTAGGGCATATTACCAAGGACGGGTCTATTGCAGGTCCCAAGGTTTTAGAACATATGGTGGATACAGTGCTTCAATTCGAAGGGGATCGTCATCATGTATACCGAATTTTACGGGCCGTAAAGAATCGTTTTGGATCTGCTTCAGAACTGGGTATTTATGAAATGCAGGGGTCGGGGCTTAGGGAAGTGTCAAATCCTTCGGAGATTATGATTTCCCAGCGCGATGAACCTGTTAGTGGCGTTTCCATTGCGGCGATGCTCGAAGGAGTGCGGCCTATGATGATTGAAGTACAGGCACTGGTGAGTAATTCGGCGTTTGGAAATGCACAGCGCTCTTCTACAGGTTACGATACGAAGCGATTAAATATGCTGCTGGCTGTTTTGGAGAAACGCTTTGGCTTTAGGTTAAGTGCACAGGATGTATTTTTGAATATTGCCGGTGGGTTGCGTGTTGAAGATCCTGCGATCGATTTGGCTGTTGTTGTTGCAATTATTTCTTCACAACAAGATATCGCGATTCGATCCAATCTGACTTTTGCCGGTGAGGTTGGTTTATCGGGTGAGATAAGGGCCGTAAATCGCATTGAACAGCGTATACAGGAGGCCGAGAAATTGGGCTTCGATGGTATTTTTATTTCTAAATTCAATACCAAAGGATTGGATGCTAAAAAATATAATATTGCCATTCGTCCGGTTGCCAAATTGGAGGACATCTTCAGTGCTTTGTTTGGCTAAGCGAGAAAAAGGGGTAATCAATCGTTTAATATCGTAATTTACTGGGATCATCTTAAAATAGATTTTTTCAGAAAAATGGCCTTCTTCAAAGAATAAAATAAAAAGACCATGCTTTTACTAAAACATGGTCTTTTTTATGGATCGTCTATAGTTTACTTTTTCAAGACTTCTTTCAATTTTGCGCGTAAAGCATCACCATGTAAATTCTTGGCGACGATTTTCCCATTGGGATCGATCAGTACATTCTGAGGAATAGATTTTACGCCGTATAATGTTCCGACATCATTTTGCCAACGTTTGAGATCCGAAACATGACGCCAGTGCAATTTATCTGCATGGATGGCTTTAATCCAAGAATTGCGATCCTTATCAAAGGATATACCCAATATTTCAAAGTTTTCACCTTTAAATTGTTGGTATGTTTTTACAAGATCTGGGCTTTCGACACGGCAATCCGGACACCAAGATGCCCAGAAATCAAGGAGAACATACTTTCCTTTAAAGTCCGAAAGCTTTACAGGGTTACCAGTAGTATCATTTTGCGTAAACGCGGGAGCTATTTTTCCAATTTGAACCGTTTCCAATGTATTTAAGTAGTCTTGGAACTCTTTTCCTTCACTTGAATTCTTGACATTTTTACTCAAGGTATTATAAAGCGCTTGAAGCTCAGGGTATACAGGGTCATAACCGCCGACTCTACGCAAGTCAACCAATGTCGAGATTGAATCCGGAGCGGCCTTAACGCGTGCAATATACTCCTCTTTGGTAAGTTCTTTTTTTTGTGCAGAACCAAAGAACGGCAGAACTAAAAAAAGTAGTGTGATGTATTTTATCATGTTATTATTCTTATATATATTTACAAATATAAGAAAATCCACTAATTTAGTAGATTAATAAAATGTCAAAAAATGAACTTCAACCTAACTTCTAAACTTCCACATGTCGGCACGACGATCTTTACCAAAATGACGATGCTCGCCAATGAACAACAAGCCTTAAATCTGTCGCAAGGTTTTCCTGACTTTGAGACCGATCCGAAGTTGGTTCAATTGGTGTCTAAGGCAATGGAACAGGGGCATAACCAATATGCGCCAATGATTGGGGCACAGGCATTACGTGATATTATCGCAAAAAAATATCGTGAAGTTTATGACGTGGCGGTTGATGCAACGGCAGAGCTTACTGTGACATCTGGTGGTACACAGGCAATTTTTACAGCTATTGCCACTGTTGTTAGGCCACAAGATGAGGTTATTATCTTTGAACCGGCATACGATTGTTATGCGCCGACGATCGAATTGTTCGGTGGTAAAGTTGTTCCCGTGCGATTATTGGCTCCTGATTTTCAGATTGACTGGGATTACGTAGCTACGTTAATTAATTCCAAAACCCGTTTAATCATCATCAATAATCCGAATAATCCAACAGGCAAAGTACTCGGTAGAGAAGAATTGATTAAACTTGGGGATTTGTTATCAGGTACCAATGCGTTGTTGCTGAGCGATGAGGTATACGAGCATATCGTATTCGATGGTGCTTCCCCACAATCGGTGCTGGAAATCCCGACTTTGCGCGAGCGAAGCTTTGTAATTGCTTCCTTTGGAAAATTATTGCATACAACGGGTTGGAAAATTGGTTATTGCATTGCCCCGCCGCAATTAACTCAAGAATTTAGAAAAGTGCATCAATTCAATGTGTTTAGTGTAAATACGCCCATGCAATTCGCTATCGCAGCATATCTAGAGGATATAAGCTATGTCAAAGGCCTATCGGACTTTTTTGAGCGGAAAAGGAATTTGTTGAAGGACGGATTAAGGGGATCCCGGTTTAAGATTCTTCCTTGTGAAGGAACTTATTTCCTTAATATAGATTATACTGCTATCAGTCAGGAGAAAGAATTTGAGTTTGCATGTTCGTTAACTAGACAACATAAAATTGCAACAATCCCACTTTCGGCATTCTATAAAGAAGCTACAAATCAACAAGTTTTGCGGGTCTGTTTCGCTAAAAAGGATGAAACACTAGTAAAAGCAGTCGAGATTTTGAATAAGGTATAACCCTATTATTGAGCTAACAGAATAGCTAAAAGGTTTTATTTAAAATATCGCTAAGAAAGAACCACTTTATTAAAATTTTACTTCAACTTGAGGTACTAATTTTATAAATTTGTAATTCACGTTTATCAACATACCCATAAAATGGCTAGATTAAATTTATTGGAAGAAACGCGCTTCGAAAAAGTCCCTGTGAGCGTCTATCCAGATCAAAATTCAGCTTCGAAAAACGTTGCAAATCGTATTGCTGAAATTATTCGTGCAAAGCAAGAGAAAGGTGAGAAAGCTGTTCTGGGCCTTGCCACTGGTGCCACACCGGTAAAAGTCTATCAAGAATTGATTCGTTTGCATAAAGAAGAAGGTTTAAGCTTTAAGAACGTGATTACCTTCAATCTTGACGAATACTACCCGATGCAACCTGATGCTGATCAGAGCTATGTGACCTTTATGAACAAAAACTTGTTCGACCACGTAGATATTGATGCGGCCAATGTAAATATTCCAGATGGTACCTTAGCTCCTGACCAAGTAAATGCATTCTGCGAGGCGTACGAACAGAAGATTACGGCAGCAGGAGGTTTAGATATTCAATTATTAGGTATTGGCCGTACAGGCCATATCGGATTCAATGAACCAGGTTCTGCACCTAACTCAGGTACACGTGTGGTAACGTTGGACGATTTAACTCGTCGCGATGCTTCCCGTGCTTTTGGTGGAAAAGAAAATGTACCAACAAAAGCGATTACCATGGGTGTAGGTACAATTTTCAAAGCGAGAGAGATCATTTTGATGGCTTGGAGCGAAACAAAGGCTGAGATCATTAAAAAAGCAGTTGAAGGTGAAATCTCCTCAGAGATTCCTGCAACTTATCTACAATTATCGGATAACGTTGAATTTATTCTTGATGAAGCTGCTGCTTCATTGTTGACACGTTTTGATCTTCCTTGGTTGGCAGAAGATGTTACTTGGACGCCTTCGTTAATTAAAAAAGCAGTTGTTTGGTTAGCTTTAGAGATCAAAAAACCAATCCTGAAACTTACCGACGAGGATTATAATGCACACGGAATGGCGAAGTTGGTTACAGAAACCGGTCCGGCATATAATATCAACATCCGTATATTCAACGAACTTCAACATACGATCACGGGATGGCCGGGAGGTAAACCCAATGTTGACGATTCACAACGTCCTGAGCGTGCCAATCCAGCGAAGAAAAATGTAATTGTATTTTCTCCACACCCGGATGATGATGTCATCTCGATGGGGGGTACATTTATTCGTCTGGCAGACCAAGGACACAATGTCCATGTTGCTTACCAAACTTGTGGTAATACAGCTGTTTGGGATGATGATGTGGTACGTTATCTGGAGTTTGCTGAAGATTTAGCAAAACAAATTGGGGCAGAGGCGGAAGCTTCTCAGATCGGTCGAATTTATGATGAGGAAAGAGCAATTTTTGCGACAAAAAAACCAAATCAGATCGATACTGAACTTGTCCGTAAAATCAAAGCATTGATCCGTAAGGGTGAGGCGATCGCAGGAGCTCGTTTAGTTGGTTTGCCAGATGAAAATATCCATTTCCAGGATCTGCCTTTCTATGATAGACAAAAGTTTTCAAAAAATGTATCTTTTGAAGATGATATTCAACAAACAATGGAATTGTTGCGTCAGGTAAAACCACATCAGGTATTTGCTGCAGGTGACTTTGCTGACCCACACGGTACGCATAAAGTATGTTTCGATATCTTGTTTGAAGCATTGAGCAGATTGAGCAAAACAGATGAATGGACCAAAGATTGTTGGTTATGGTTATACAGAGGTGCATGGCATGAATACCCAATCCACGAGATCCAAATGGCCGTTCCATTATCTCCACAAGAAGTTTATCGTAAACGTTTAGCGATCTTCAAACACCAATCTCAAAAAGATTTACCTGTATTCCCTGGAGATGATCCACGTGAATTCTGGGTACGTGCTGAAGACCGTACAAGCGAAACCGCAGCTTTATATGACCAATTAGGTCTTGCAAATTATGAAGCTATTGAAGCGTTCGTAAGATGGAAATTTGACTAAAATACCTGTCTGACTATAAAATAACTGTCTGACGACATAAAAAAGTCCTGAGCCTGAGGTGGTTCAGGACTTTTTTGTTTTTAATCATTCTAAATAGGTTATTTTTTATACCTTTGCGCTATTATTTAGAATAATTAAAAATAATTACCCAAAATTATTAACATGGACAAACACTTACTAGCTCTCGCTTCTACATTTTTAATCGGAGGTGCAGTATATGGTCAAACCTCGGGAATCGTCAAAGGTAAAGTCGTCGATACACAAAATAATCCCTTAAGTTCAGTAACCGTTTCAATCGGAGATAAAAAGGTCCGTACAGACTATAGAGGTCATTTTAGACTGCATGGCGTCGACCAAAATACGGTGATTAAATTCACTTATATGGGCTACCAGACAACCGTTATCGATTATGTTTTTAGCACGAAGAGCCCTGAAGTGGTTATTGATCCAATTACCCTGGTGAGCAATGAGCAGGCAATTGATGAGGTAGAAGTGTTTGGTGAACGCAACAAAAAGCCAAAAGGCTTGGAAATGATCACACGTATGCCATTAAAACCTTCGGATCAAATTCAGAGTATTTCTGTCATATCCAATAAGGTAATTCAAGATCAGGGTATTCTTACGTTGACGGACGCTGTAAGAAATATTCCGGGTGTAACCTTGTTTGGTTCTTATGGCGGTGTTAAAGAATCTTTGTCAACACGTGGTTTCAGAGGGGTACCTGTATTGAAGAACGGTGTGCGGATGGACTCTCAATTTCAGACTGCATCTGGAGTCGTTGATATGCAAGGTGTGGAGTCTATTCAAATGATTAAAGGGTCTGCTGCGGTTACACAGGGCGTTATTACTGATATTGGTAATGCTGGTGGGGTAATTAATGTGGTCACTAAAACTCCTAATTTCACGAATTCTGGAGAGATTGGTGTCCGTGCAGGAAGCTGGGGGCAATTCCGCCCAACCTTTGATTTCCAAACGGTACTAGATAAGAAAGAGACCGTTGCTTTTCGAATGGATGGCGCTTATGAACGTAGCGATAGCTACCGCAAAAGTGTATCCTCCAACCGTGTTTATCTAAATCCATCCTTAGCTTGGAAACCAACGGATAAGACGACAATTACTTTGGAGGGTGATTATTTTAACGATAATCGCACGCCGGTTAATTCCGCAGTCAATTTAAATCCTTCGCAAGGGGTGAATGCGCTATATGTTATCCCGAACAATAAGTTTTTGGGCTTCAATTCCGATAATAATAATACAGAGATGAAGAGCTTTATGGCCCAGATAAATCATGAATTGACCGATCGCTGGAGCATCAGAGCTTCTATTGCAACTTCATCTTACCAGGTTGATAACCAATCGTCTTCTTCCTCATTGATTAAAGACGATGCAAAACAATATAATACATTCTCGCGCTCAATGAGCAAAAACCTGCGCGATGACAAGAATAAAACTTTTCAGTTTGACTTGATTGGAAAAGATCTTTATACGGGTAAAGTAAAACATTTGGTTCAAGCTGGGGTGGACTATCGTATTGCTGATGCGACAACAACTTCTTTTGCAGGAAAATTAAGTCCACTGGAGAAAAATGTTCTTTTGAAAAAAGCGGATCAAAATAGTAATGTAATTGATATTATTGATATTCACGGCGATTGGGTAAATGATCTATCCGAGGTTGTCTACGTCGATTCTTTGGGAAACCAGCGAAAAGGAAAGCAAATCGCCTACACAGCAGGAACGCCTGTGCGAAGTTATTATTCTTCTATCGGATTTATGGGGCAGGACGTTATTGAATTTAATAAATACATTAAGGCTGTATTAGGTTTACGTTATTCCGAAATTACAACAAAAGATTTCACATCAAACGGTAATAAAAGGGAGTCTGCATGGAATCCAATGGCGGGGGTGATTGTTACGCCATTTGAGAATTTTAATGTATTTGGGTCTTATACAAACTCAACGAATTTAAGGAATGCTGCGAATCCATTAACCGATGGTACAGCAGCAGGTGCTTCTAAAACCGAACAATTTGAGGGGGGAATTAAATCCGATTGGCTGAATAATCGGTTACGTTTCAATTTAACCTATTTCCATATCTATACCTCTAACTTGACCAATGCGGAGTATAAGGCCGGAACCAATGATCCTACAGGATTATACTTTAAGGCAGGGGATCTGGTACGCGATGGAATTGAGGCTGAGTTGAACGGTCGTGTATTGGAAAATTTAACAGTGATGTTGGGCTATGCCTATTTAGATGCGCGATATAAAAATTCACCTTCTTATATGGATGGATCGGCACCGATGAATGCGCCAAAACATACGGCAAATGCATGGATACAATATGTATTTGATCAAGGAGCTCTTCGGAACCTGAGTTTAAGTGCGGGCATTTATTATGTTGGAGACCGACCTGTCAATGAATATAGCTTAACGCCAAATGGACATGGCGAATATTATGGTACAGAACCTTTCAATATGCCAGCTTATACCACATTAAATGCACAGGTGGGATACAAATGGCGCAAATTTGATGCGAAAGTATTTGTAAATAATATCACCAATGAGATTGGATTGAATTCATACTTCCGAGGTGGTTTTATTAATCAGATCGATCCAAGAAATGCTGCTGTTGCATTGAGTTATAAGTTTTAAGGATACAACATCGATATAAAATAGAAGGGCTGTCCAAAGAAGTTTGGACAGCCCTATTTTTATTCTATTTTGCCTTTATCAGCTTAAGTGCCAGTTCAAACAGCCGATTTTTGAAGTGACTGATGTTATTTTAGGCAGCTTTTTTTTATTGTCAATGCCAATAGCGTTTATCATTTTGCGGCCCAATGAATTAATAGCTGATTACATCACCTGATCGTCCTTTCGCATCAAATACTTTAAATAAGTATTTCTTTCCAGTCTGGAATGGTATCGGACTGTTCACTATTTTGGATTTCAAAGTTGGCGTAGTGCCGTTGTCGCTGTAATAGACTTTGAAACCAGGATAATCGGTATTGATAAGGAGTTGGCTACCCTCTTTCTTGATTCCAATTTTAGGAAGTCGATAGGTATAGCCTCCATTTATCTTATCCAGTTTTCTCAATTCATCCTCACCTAATTTTTTGATAAAGGAGGTATACGATTTACGATAAGTGGCCTCGTCAAAAGAATTTCCTTTTTCCCAAGTTTGTTCGGGTGCCCATGCGCGATCAGCAATCGCTATTAAACGTGGAAATATCATTTCCTCAAGACGCTGGTCAGTAGATACCTTTTCTGCCCATAAGGCGCCTTTGATACCGAGGAGGTTTTTCTTCCCTTCCGCTGTAAGCTGTTCTTTATTGGTGTATGCCTCAGGTCTAAGATCTTTTCCGGTGTCATCCTTGCGCAGATTGATGAAGAAATTTTCAGGAGAAAACGAATAAGTTCTATTCAGATTAACCGTACCGACCCAGCTGTGTCCTGGATCAGCAAAATCACGGTCCCAAGACATATCCAGGTAGTTGTTTGCAGCACTCGTATAAACAACTTTATATCCTGCATTTGCCAATCGATAGGCGAGGTCTTCCTGTCCTTGGCCAGGGAGATTGTTCCATACATTCAAATGGATGCCGGATTTTCCTAGATCGGCATTTACAACCATGCCTTTTCCTTTATTGCGCATACCCATTTCTTCCCATCCAGACATCGTTAACCCTTTTTCTTGAACAAGGGTATTAATTTTGGTAATATACAGTGGCCATACATCGAGTACATTGGCGATATTATTTTCCTTCATAAAGGCCAATACCTTTGGCGATTTTTCCCAAACACCACTTGGCGTCTCGTCGCCTCCCAAATCGATAATTTTCAACGGAACTCCAGCTTGATCATGCATCGCTTTGATTTCATCGATCACTTTGCTCAGGAAGTGATAGGTTGACGGTAGGGCAGGGTTCATGACATTGTCATTCCAGTTTTGTGCAGAATTATAAACAGATTTGTCCTCTGCATCGTCAAGCAGGAATTCCTCCGCCTTTTGTTTATCACCAAGTTTTGAGTAATGCGCAAAACGCGCGCGCATCGCTTTGATCGCTGCGCGGGCATGACCAGGAGTTTCTACCTCTGGTATGACGTCTATATGTCTTGCCTGAGCATATTTTAAAATTTCGATATAGTCAGCAACACTGTAGAATTGATGCGGCTTAGCGGTAGCGCCAGATCCATAAGCAGACTGTATTGCCTTTCCATCTTCAAAATTGGCCGAACGGTTGGCTCCGATAGTCGTTAATTCGGGTAGGGCTGGAATTTCCAATCGCCAACCTTCGTCGTCAATGAAGTGGAAATGGAACTTGTTCAACTTGTAAGAAGCCATGAGATCCAATATTCTTAAAACCTCGGCTTTGCTATGGAAATTACGGGCAGCATCCAGCATAAATCCACGGTACCCATAGCGCGGGCTATCTTCAATGTTGCAGAATGGTAATGTGATCGATTTTATGCCTTTGTTCCATTGACTGTGATTGATCAACGATTTTAACGATTGTATGGCATAAAATGCACCAGCTTTATCTGATGCTTCTATTCGTACACCTTTAGCACCAATCGTCAAGTGATAGGATTCGGGCTTTAAGTTGTTTGCTTTGACAATCTCAATGCCGCCTTGTGGACTGGATGAAGCTGCTAGCTTAACGCCTGAATAGCTGGTCAGGAAGTCTGTCAGAAAGCCTCCTTCGCTAGCAAATTCATGGTCAATAAAAAAATTTGTACCTGTCGATAGGTTGAATTTTTCGTTATTATTGATGCTGATATTGCTTGGTAAAGGGATGATATGCTGTGCTGCTATACCCTCTACCAGCTTATTTTGATCGTATTTAAAAGCAAAGTAAGCTGTTTTTTCAGCGTCCGACTGGGGAGCAATTTTAACCGCAGAATAATCCGAAATATTTGTTGCAAGCCCGGTCTTATTATTTTTTAGGTATAGACCAATTGGCCCATCCGTATAATTGACCAGTCCAGTCGTGATAAAATCGATGTGGACTGTATCTTGCGCATTTAATAAAAAGTTATTTTTCTTAAAGCTAACCTGAAAGAGATCTCCGTTTCGGTGGTCTATCGCAAAACGTTTGTCGACCTTATCGGGATCGATAGATCGGATAAAATTAAACCAGAGGCTCCAGTCGTTGAGTTGAACAGCACTTTTTCCCTTGTTTTTTAAAATTAGGGTGGATACCGGATTTTTACGGATATTCTGTCCGTCTTTGACCTTCCAGGTGAGTTGCAGTTGATCTGCGATAGCGCTCGATTTCTGGGCATAGGCTTCCTGACTTAATAAAGCCAAGCCTAGTCCGGCATAGAGTAGCGGTTTTTTGATTTTTTTAAAATTAGTCATGTTGGTTACTTTTTCAATGACTCTAAATATAGCTATTCTAGAGGGTTTTATGATCTATTTCAAAAAAAATGAATAAAAAAAAGATAAAAATTTTGACACATTTATAAATATTTCTATATTTGCACACCGAAACAGAAAACGGCCCGTTCGTCTAGGGGTTAGGACGCAAGATTTTCATTCTTGAAACAGGGGTTCGATTCCCCTACGGGCTACAGATCGAAAGATTAAAACTTAAAAAAGCTTGCAAATCATATTGCAAGCTTTTTTTTGCTATTAGTATCTACAAAACCAATATGAACTTCCGGGAACAAAGTGAGTCATAAACAAAAGTTGTAGGGGGATAAAAAATAATCTGCTATTGATCATAACCCTGAATGGAAAAACATCCTTCATCAACGAAACTATAAATTTAACGTAAAAAAAATGACAACATTTCCGGTTATAGCCTCTACTCTTTCTGCCAAACAATTAGGAGATTTTGTGAAAGATAGATATGGCCTAGACGACAAATACAATTGTACCCTATTCAGAACAGGAATGAATCACACGTATTTTCTTTCCAACACCGAAACGAAATACGTTTTGCGAGTTTATAGTCATAATTGGAGGTCAAGAACCGAAATTATTGAAGAGCTTGAACTTCTGAAATCATTGAAGAATGAAAATTTAAGTGTTTCTTTTCCAATTGAAGATAAAGATGGAGCATTCATTCAAGAAATAAATGCTCCTGAAGGAAACAGATACGTTGTACTTTTTTCCTTTGCTCAAGGTGAGAAAATTCGATTTATGGACAACGAAACTTGTTTTCGAATAGGTTCTCTAATGGCGAATATGCACAACCATACCGAAAACAAGAACATTAACCGAGTATCTTATCATAAGGAGTCTCTTATAGAACTGCCTTATGCGTATTTAAAACAATTCTTTTCGGACAAGTTGCCAGAAATGGAATTCATTAGGGAATTTGGAGGAAATTTTCAAAATTCAGATTTCGATAATACGAAAACCGGAATTATTCATATGGATATATGGTATGATAATATGGCCGTTACGGCTGAAAAGGAGATTACGATTTTTGACTTTGACTTTTGTGGAAATGGATGGCAAATTTTAGATGTTGGATATTTCTGCAAACAACTGTTTTTCATAGAATCAGATAAAGAGCAGTATGAATTAAAAATTCAAAGCTTCTTACGTGGATACCAGAGCAATAGATTTTTATCTGAAAAAGAGCTCAGCTTAATACCAAAAGCTGGCGCATCTATTTTTATTTTTTATCTGGGCGTACAGGCACAAAGATTTGATTGGTCCAACATATTTTTGACAGAAAACTATCTTAAAATGTTTGTCGGAAGAATTAAAGCTTGGATGGATTATTACACAAAGAACGAAGTCACTGGGGCTATATAAGAAATTACAGGTATTTTCTCCTATTGGTAATTAAAATGTAACGTATTAATTTTACCTTTAATATTCCAAATAATAAAATTTTATGAAGGCACATACGTACGAAACACAATCGACGATTACACCTGAAAAAGCATTAAATTTCCTGAAGGAGGGAAACCAGCGCTTTGTTAATAACCTGAAAGCTAACCGCGATCTACTTGAACAGGTGAACGCTACGCGTGAGGGACAATGGCCATTTGCCGTGGTGCTAAGCTGCATCGATAGCCGTACTTCAGCTGAACTTATATTTGATCAGGGATTGGGCGATATCTTCAGTATCCGGATTGCCGGAAATTTTGTCAATCAAGATATTTTAGGTTCGATGGAGTTTGGTTGCAATGTGGCAGGTTCTAAACTTGTTGTCGTTCTAGGGCATACCAAATGTGGAGCATTAAAAGGAGGATTGGATGCGGCACAGATTGAGGGTATGGGAATGGATAACCTAAATCATTTGATTAATCATTTCGACCCGATCATTAATGAGGTGATCGATAAGGGGGAAGAACGTTCTTCTAAAAATAGTGTGTTGCTTGAAAAACTAAATCAACAGAACATTAAACATGCGATCCGTGACATTCGCAGACAAAGTTCAACGCTTCGTAAACTTGAAGAAGAGGGTAAAATTAAGATTGTTGGCGCAAACTATGATGTTGAAACTGGTAGCGTAAGTTGGATGTAAGTTGTAGAAACAGACAAATAGGTTTTGTCGGTTAAAAAAGATGGACAACCGTATCTGACTTTAGGTAAGATTAGGTATCCCAAGATTCGCTGATCATAAGTCGAATGGGTGTGTACACTTTTTAAGAATAAAAGAAAAAGGGAGGTGCTAACTCATTTTAAAGTTAGCACCTCCCTTTTTTGTTCTATGTATAAATACTAGAGTTTAAAGCAGGAAACATTTCCTGCGAAATCAGCCACATAAATCAAATCGCCATCCACCGTGATGTCTGAAAATATCGGCGAACCCAGGTTGAATTTTGATAGGAGTTTACCCGCTTTATTAAGGACGTAGACATAGCCGTCTGAAGCACCAAAAACTAACTTGTCTTTGACTTCAATAACTGCAGATTCAACTGTACCGACCAGTTTATGGTTATCAGGACTACTGTATGCAGAAGAATAGACAAGCGCTTCTCCAGTGGAAAAATGCCACTTCTCTTCCAAAGTCTGCAGATCATAGGCTTTTATTCCGTTGGTGGAAGTTGGCATAACCAAAAGGTTTTCACTGATCTTTGGTGCAGTCATCACCTTGAAATCGTCGGTTTTAATGCTCTTCTGTGAGATTTCTCCCGTTTTTAGATCGATCTTAAAGATGCCATTGAGGCCGGTCGTATAGATGTAATCATTTTGAGCTGTTACCCCACCACTTCTAAACCGTAAACCATCTTCCTGACGTTTCCAGAGCAGTTTTCCAGTATGGATATCATAAGCACAGAGTGCATTCCAGTTGTATCCAGCTAAAAGAACTTGACCGACAACCGATAGCTCTGCTGGAGTAGCTTCTCCGCCTGACGGTTCTACACCTTCCCATAACGGTTTGCCTGTATGGATATCAATCGCCGACATTCGTTTTCCTAATCCAGTATAATAAATCCCGTTGGCAAGCGCAGCGCCAGAAACAAAGGTCGGGAGACTTGGAGCCGAAGGTTTCTTTGTCCACAGGATTTTCCCTGTATTTGCATCTATTGCATAGACATTGGTTTCAACATCGGTGGCCAACAATATACCATCACTGAAACGTAATCTATGCTTAATGGAATTTATCGTTGGCAGAGACCATAATACTTTTCCACTCCGTCTATCCAGGGCTTTGATTGCATGATTGGTTCCTATGCCATCATCCATTGTGGCTATAAAAAGTTTATCGCCAACTACCAGAGGGCTTGTTTTCCAGATATTTCCATTGACTGAAGTGGACCACTGTAGTTTGATCTTATCATTTTCTGCTGGCGCGAGGCTAAACGTTTCTTTCTTTAAGGTCTGTTCGCCATTCTCGTAGCGAATCGTGATAAGTGCATCGTGTTGTCCTTTGTGATTTTGTTTTTGGAAAGGAACATTTGCTTGCCATGTCCAATCTCCGGAAGCTTTCAGCGAAATCGAGCTTATGCGATTTCCGGTCTCATGTGCGGATATTGTGAGGTCTACGCCCTGTATTTGTCGCTCACTATCGTAGGCGTTGACCAGTATAGGCAGCGTTTGGTCAGCGTTTAACGACTGATTTTCCACGGGCCGTACCAACTGGACGTGATCACGTAAGTTTGTGTAGATCGGCTTGATATTCTTGATACCTTGTTTGTCAATATCGACGACAACAAACTGTGCGGCAGAATTATCAATACCACCTTTGTTAGGGGCATTGGAACAAACGACATAGACACCATTTTGTTTGAAGACGAAATTGTTGTGCCAGTGCCCATAGAACCAGGCCTTAAGGTTATATTGCTTTAAATCGATCTGTTCTTTTTCTCCTTTAAGTACAAAATCAGGCCCTACAAAGAAGTCATGGTTAATAAAGATCAATGGCTTGGATTTATCCATGGCAGCTAGATCTTTTTTGAGCCAAGCTATGATCTGATCAGCGGTGTAGCTGGGTTTATAGTCGCCATTTGGCATTGGTGTAACGACGAAGTGAGCCGGCCCGGCGTCGAATGAGTAATAAGTCGGTCCAAATAGATCTTCAAATAGCTTCTCGCCATATTCACCTTTGACAAGATCATGATTTCCGACAGTATAATAGGTGGGTCTGCCCATGAGTTCACTGTTGACCTGCTTGGCATGAAAAAGCATGCCCGGTTCATAGCAGATATCTCCGGTATGCATGATCAGACTTGCACGCTGTTGCTTGGCGTAGTTTCTGACATTGTCAATCCAAGGTCCGTATAGCGGTGTTTCTGTATCCGTGATTTGGATAAAGCGTAGAAAATCGTTTTGTTGAACCGCATCTTTGACTAAAGCGAAGTCTAGATTTTTGGCATCCGCACGCAATGGAATGTAATGTGTTTTGGTAGCCTTGTAACCACTGGGCACAGTGACAGACAAAAAGCGGGCATTGGGGTTATAGGGCAGCGTATACGTTCCGTCTCTATTTGTTTTTACCACATCATAGCCATCGGATACAGTGATTCCGCCTAGGAGATTTTCGTTCTTTTCGAACAGGTTATTCGCATTCTGATCTTCAAAAACCCGACCAATGCGTTGTTGTGCAAAAAGGGAGGGAATAGGAAGGAGACAGCAGGCAAGTAATTTGAGTAATTTCATGTTGTTTAAATAAAAAAGCTAGCTCCGGTTTCAGAGCTAGCAAAAAGTGATTAAGGTTATTAACTATTTATCCCATCCGAATACTTGTTTTAAATTGGGATTCAATGTTATTTGACCCAATGGGATTGGTTTGTAATAATATTTTGGAGAGACAAATGACCGCTTATTTTTTTGGTCAACAGTCATCATAATATACCCCGAAGTACCATTGCTGAGGTAGAATGCACCTCCATCGAGGTAATATTTTACCAGCTTGGTTTTTACAGCATCCGGTAACTGGTCAATTGGACCTGTTGCTTTCTCATTTTCAAGAATGGCAATATCCGGATTTCCATCACCTGTAACGTCCATAGCTCCTAATGCAGGCACGTAGATTCCATGTGGGGCAACGGCTAGTAGGTCTCCTGTTTTCCAGCGTAGCACATCGTTGAAACGGAAACCTTCACAGGCAAGCTCAACCCGGCGCTCACGACGGATCTCTAACAAGGCCCCTTTATTGGCCCCTTGAGCGTTCGGATAGCGTGCAGCAAGAACAGGATCTACCTGTGTATTGGCCGTTGCTAACAGTAAGGCTGGTACACCGACGCGTCCACGTAAAACATTCACGGTTGCATCCAGATCAGCTTGTGTAAGCGTACCCAATTCAGCTTTCGCTTCAGCATTGATAAGCAATACTTCGGCATAACGCATAATAGGAAGATCGGTGTAGTTTGCATTCCAACCGCCACGAAGAGCAGGATCTCTAGGGTAGAATTTAATCTGTAAATATCCACCAAAACTAGGTTTTATTAAATAAGCTGTGGGGTTATTCGGATCAGTCTTAAATCCGGCAGGCATAATGGTTTCAGCCAGGCGAGGGTCCCTGTTTTGAAATATTTGCGTAAAGGTTTTCGTTTTGTAATCCGGAGTCGATGTAAAAGATTTTCCGTCAGCTGTTAGAAATTCTTCCATCAATTCTCCGCTTAATGCCCACTGCCAGTCCAATACGGTGTGTGAATTGTTTGCAATACCCAGTGAACGGTCATTCTTTTGGATAAAAATCGCTTCTGTATTCGAGGATAAATTGTTGCTGCTGAACAATGTTCTAAAGTCGACCTCTTTGGCACCAGTATTATGAATTTTGTATTTTCCGGAACTGATAACTTCTTGGGATGCTGAAGCTGCTCTTTTTAAGAATTCATCTGCTGTAGCCTGTAAATTTAACTCCTCGTGGTATTTACGGAATGTTCCTTCGTGTAAGGCAATGCGCGCTAATAGTGTTAATGCAGCGCCTTGTGTGACACGCTCTTTGAAATTACCGGCTACTTTATCTTCTCTGATATGGGCTGCGGCAAATTCAAGATCCTCCATAATATGTTTAACGACCACTTCGCGCGAATCTTGGTCTTTGTACATGGCTTCGTCCTCAGCACCCAAAGCCGTATCATACCAAGGAACATTGTTATAATCGCGCACTAAATTAAAGTAGATGTAGGCACGAAAGAAGCGGGCAATTCCAACGTAATGGTCTATTTGTGCTTGATCGCCGGTTACAGTACCAAGGTGATCCATCATATAATTGATGCGGCGTAAATTTTTCCATTCATCCGACCATCCAGATGCGTTGCCTGGTGTTAGTGTGCCACGGAGCATATTGTTGGTTGAACTGCTCCCTGTGAACCCACCGATATTATCGGTGAAGATATCGTCATATGATGCGCCTATAAATCGATAAAAACCATTGGTATAAGTCTTGAGATCTTCTGGAGTTTTAAAGAAATTTTGATCTGTGACAGCCGTCTTGTTGCTGCGATCCAAAAAGTCTTTATTACAGCTTATTGTCAATAGTGATAAAGACAATGCTAGTGTAGTATAATGAAATATTTTCATGAATATGCGTATTAAAACTTAACATTTAATCCAAAGGCATAGGTGCGTTGGAAAGGATATACTTTTGTATCGCCTAACGCTTCTGGGTCTATGCTTACTTTGAGTCCTGAACGTTCAAATAGATTTTCGCCACTTACATAAAAGCGGACGGCCTGTAAGCCTATTCTTTTTGTGAAATTCTGCGAAAGGCTATAGCCGAAAGTGATGTTTTTTACCCTTAAATAGGCTGCATTCTGCAAATAACGTGTATTAGGTATGCCGAGTTCTTGCCCAGTATCTTCTGCACTGTAAGATTTTATCCGTGGGAAATACCCGTCTCTGTTATCTGGAGACCAATGGTCTAAGTTCTGTTTGGTCACATTCGTCCAGGGTTGTGCATAAATTCCCCAGAAATAGATTTGGCTTCCCGGTGGATACCAGTCTCTTTTTCCGACACCTTGAAGAAATACACGTAGATCAAAACCTTTCCATGAACCTGAAAGGTCTAAGCTATAGGGGTATTGAATTTCTGAATTGCCTAGAATCTTGAGGTCACCATGGTCAGCAAGGGTTTGTTTACCTTTAGTGATCTTACCGTCAGGTCCTCCATCGGGCCCGCCCGCAATATCCTTGAACTTGATATCACCAACATAGTATTTATATTGCTGATCATCCGTTCCTACATCGGTTTGATCCAATTTGGCTAGCTCATCTTCATTTTGGAAGAAACCATCTGCTTGAAGACCCCATATCTCACCGATGCGCTGTCCGGCGTAATGCTGTCTAATATCGCCCGTTGGGTTGTCAAATTTGGTAATTGTGGCTTTGCTGTTTGCTAGTGTAAATGTCGCGTTATAATGGAATGGCGATCCAGCTAGGTCGAATTTGTCTTTCCAGCTAATGCGTAGATCCCAACCATTCGTTTTCATGTCGGCCGCATTGAAGTTCGGTGCGTCAGCACCAAAGGCACCGGGAAGAGTTCTTCCTGGGATCAGCATACCCTCATTGGTCCGTTTGTAAATATCAAATGTCGTATTTAGGCGACTGTTGAGTAGATTAAAGTCAATACCCCCATTGATTGTTGAAATACGCTCCCATGTTAAGGATTTGGCGACCACTAATGGTGGATTCAAGGATATCGGACGATTACCTTCAATAAATCTAGGAATGCTGTTATCCACTGTCATAGACGGCAAATAGGGATAACTTAGTGGATTCATATACTTGTCATAGACGGTTTGGTTGCCCAATTGTCCATAAGAGCCCCTTAGTTTCAAAAAGTTGATCGCAGATTTGAGCGGGCTAAAGAATTGTTCTTCAGAAAGTACCCACCCCGCAGATACCGATGGGAAAAATCCCCAGCGGTCTCCTTGAGGAAAACGTGAGGAACCGTCCAGACGGCCATTGGATTCAATAAGGTAACGCCCTTTATAATCATAGTTCAGACGATAAAATACACCTTGCAGTGCATAATCGTCGATACTATGGGTAACTGTTGTCGCTCCACTACCTAAGCCGATGGATGGTATATCAGCCGAATAAAGACCATTTTTAAGCGCATAATTCTTTTCTGTATTTCTATATTCTTGGTTATAACCGACTAAGGCGCTGACATGGTGGTCATTAAACTGTTGTGTATATTGTGTATACACGTTGATTACATCATATCGGGTGTTTTCCTGCTGCTTATATGCGGAAGGTACAGTTCCACCAGCATACTGAGGCGTAGCATTCGGCCCTGTCTTGTACTGCACAGGACGATCATACCCATCTGTTACACCAAAGGAACGACGGAAAGTAACATCTGCGTTAGCTGTCCATATGTTTTTGATCAGATCTGCTTTGGCATTGAATGTTGTTTGGAACTCGTTGATATTTTCTTTTCTTCGTCCCCCTTCTTGTAATAGTCCCAAAAGGCCAGCGCCTGCTTGCGTCCAGCTGCCATCCGGATTTTTTGGAACATCCAAAGATGAGGTACGGTTCACATTCCAAAAGAAATCACCGCCCATGAAAACAGGAGCTTCGTATTGTCGGCTTGTTAATACCGTATTATTTCCGAAGTTCAACCAAGGAGTGACTTGCATATCCATTTTATTGCGAACATTGTAACGGTTAAGTTTGTCATTTCCATATTTTAGCGCACCGCCGAGCTTATAGTATTCTCCAGAGAATAAGTAACTTAATTTGTCTGTTCTTTTACCCAAACTCAAGTTGAGCGTGTTGGTAGGAGCCATTTTTTTATAGGCTTCCTTCATCCAATCGGTTTGGCCATAATAAGCCCATTTTTCTGGGTTTGTAGGGTCCAAGATCGTGTTAGGCAAACTCGGATCCTGCTGAAGCTTTTTAGCATATTCACGTACTGCATCTGGATACAAATCATATAATGGGTAAGCAGCATCGTGCTTATATTGCATCACGGTAAGCGGATCTGTGACAACATCAGGCAATTTACCGGTGGTACGCCATTGTGTGCTCATTCCTACATTCACCTGAAGCTTTTCGGATTTAGCAGATTTGGTTGTTACAAGAACTACACCGAATGCTCCACGAGCTCCATAGATTGCAGCTGAAGCCGCATCTTTTAAGACCGATACGTTTTCAAAATCATTTGGATTGAGTCTCGCTAATTCGTCACCAGTGACAGGAATATTGTCTACTAATATAAGAGGCTCACCACCATTGATTGATGTGATACCGCGGATATTGAATTTTGCACTTTGCGAAGGATTACCGCTCGCGTTGGTGATGTTCAAGTTGGGGATCAATCCCTGCAAGGCAGCACCTAAATTGGTGACCGGTCTATTCTCAATTTCTTTAGCGGAAATCTGGTCTACTGCGCCCGTTAAATTTATTTTCCGTTGTGTACCATAACCAACGACCACCACCTCATCTAATTGTGATGTGCTCGTTTGTAAAGTTACATTTAATGTGTGTTGATTTCCCACCTGTATACGCTCTGTTGTGTAGCCCATATACTGAAATGTCAGCACTGCTTTCTCAGGTATCCGAAGCGAGAAGTGTCCGTTGGCATCTGTTTTTGTAGATAATGCGGAATTTCCCTCTACAGACACCGTTACACCGGCAAGTGCTGCTTTTGAATCGCGAACTGTACCTGTAATTTCGAAATCTGTACGTTGTTTTTCGGAAATAACAATGGTGTTATTGAGAATCTGATAGCTTAGATTCTGTCCTTTAAGTGCTTTGGATAGCACTTGTGAAATGGAAGCATGATTTGCATCCACACTGATGGGCTGTAGATTATCCAGCAGTTTTTCATCATAAAAAAATCGTAAGTCTGTTTGCTTAGAAATTTCTTGTAAAACTTTCTCAACCTTTACTTTTTTTAAGGAGAGATTGACTGTTTGTGCATTTCCCGAGGCATATGCTCCCAAAGCAAGGGAAAGCAAAGAAAGAGTGCTTAACTTTATCATACATAAAGTTTTAAAGGCTGGAGGGATCCGGAATTCCCGTGTTTTCTCCTGCCTTTTCATTGGAGAAAAAAAATTCATAAATTAGAATGATTTTTGAGGTTTTAAATTTCTGTTGGTAATCAGTAAAATAAGCCTTGGATTTAACTGGGGATGCGTCAACATCCCCTTCTTTTGTTATTGCCAGGCGATAAGTCGATGTTTATGCCATAGATGTATTTTTAGGTAGATAATCAATTTCATTGCACGATTACGTTCCGACCGTTGATGTCGAATTTTCGCCCTGTCGCTAAAGCAAGGATTTCCAATACTTCCGAAAGCTTGCTGTTTCTGCTTATGGAGCCTTTGTAGGTAGAAGCGTTAGTGATGGCTTCGATATTTTTAAATTCAACATTATACCAACGTGCAATTTGCTGCGTGATATCGTTGAAATTGCTGCCGTCGAAATAAAATTCTTCACGCTGCCATGCTGTATTTTTCACTATATCACTTACTTTGACCTGAATATCATTCGCCAATGTTGTCGCTTGCTCACCGGGTTTAATAATAGTCTGCTTACCTTCTTTAAGAACTTTGACACTTCCCTCTACGAGTGACGTGGACACTTCATTTTGATACGCGTTGACGTTGAATGTGGTTCCAAGGACCTCGATCGTTGTGCCATTGGCGTGGATGCGGAAAGGTCGGCTAGCATCCTTAGCGACCTTAAAATAAGCTTCTCCCGTTAATGTAACTTGACGTTGATCTGCCTCAAAATGTGTTGGATAAGAAAGCTGAGTGAGCGAATTGAGCCATACTTTTGTACCATCTTCTAAAATGACCATATAAGTACCGGCCTTGGGTACATCAACACGGAAATTTTTCCCGGCTATAGCTGTCGTTGAACTATGCTGTTGGACAAATGGATCTGCGAGCTGTTGCTCTTTTCCTGTCGGTGTTATAAGTTTTGCATAATGTCCTCCCGGAAGGATGTCGTTGTGAAAAGTCTTGTTGTGGGAACGAACCTCCGCTGCCAATGTAAGCGGTATTTGTGCTGGCGAGGACAATTTTTGATAGAACCAGAAGCTAAACCCCGAAACGGCGATAAGGGTGGCAGCAACCATCGATTTAGATCGTACCCAGCTCATTCGTTTGAGTGGTGCGGGTTCATCAAATAGTTGAGCATCTAATCTTGCATTGATACGTGATGCCAGATCGGGTGGATTTTCGTTCACTGACAGCTCGTTCTCGGATTGGTCCAATGTATAAAACCAACGGAGTACCTGTTGTTCTTCCGCAGCTGTACATTGGCCTTCCAAGTATTTTTTAAGCAAGGCTTTGGCTTGATCTGATGATTCTTGTTCCTTCATACAAACCTATAATCCCCTTATGCGAAGAGAAGTACCGAAGAAAAATCAAAAAAAAGGTATAAATTGCTGTATTACAGTGTTTTTAAATGTGAGGTATTGGGAAATGAGACCGCATGACGCAAGTTCGTCTAGCGGACTATTATTTAAATCGAAGCTTGAGCCAGCCTAGAGCCAGTGAGATATTGTTTTTTACGGTTTGTTCTGATAATGCAAGTTCGGTGGCGATATCTTTAATAGACATGGATTCTTTTCTGCTAAGCGAGAAAGCAGATCGCATTGTTGAAGGCATCTTGTCAATTTCTTGCTCGATCAGTATCGAGAGCTCTTTTGCCAAGAGTTCTTCTTCAGATGTTGCTGTTGTAGACTGTGTTTGGTAGGTCTGTAAGAGGGCTTCAGCGCGGACAACCTTACGCTGCTCTTGTATGGTCCAGTCAATGATTTTGTATTTGGCTGTTTTAAAAAGATACGGATAGAGGGAGGACTCAATGCTGATTTTGTGTCTATTGTTCCAAAGGGCGACAAATACCTCCTGCAGGATATCTTCACAGTCTTCAACACAGGAAACACGGCGCTGTATAAATCGAAAAAGTATAGCAGAATAGCGATTGACTAATTCCGAAAAAGCATGACGGTCATTGGCTTGAATCCCAACGAATAGCACGGTGTCATCTAACTGTTCCATAATTACCGCAATTTATGTACTCCCTTAGTTTAATTTTAGGCCAAATTTATAATTGTGGTGTTAAGTTAGTATTAAAAACAGAAAATATGATGATGTTTTTTTTAATCAAACGATTGCATAAAATGTTAGTTAACAAAAAAATCTTTATCTGCTCCTTTTTGAATAGGGAGCAGATAAAGATGTGAATAGTGCTATTAGAAATCTTTTAAATCTATTCTTACAAACGAGCATCCACTAATTTTCGATCGAGTATGCCCTTGATGTCAAAAACAACGGATGGATTCTTTTTTAAGTTGTTGAGATCCAAATGTAAAAATTCTCGATGTCCAACGGCAAGTATAACGCTGTCATAATCTGCAGATTCAGGAAGAGATGACATTAGATCGAGATTGAAATGTGATTTCACATCATCTACATTTACCCATGGATCGTAGACATCTACCTTTAAACCAAACTCTTGGAGGTCATGGATCATGTCAATGACCTTGCTGTTTCTAATGTCAGGACAATTTTCTTTGAATGTAATACCTAATACCAGCGCTTTGGCTCCCTCAAATTTGATATTTTTTTGAATCATCAGTTTAACAACTTTTGAAGCAATGAAAGAAGCAATTTGATCATTCACCTCTCTGCCAGATAAAATGACGTGGGGATGATAGCCTAGTTGAGTTGCTTTTTGAGCAAGATAATAAGGGTCCACAGAAATACAATGGCCTCCGACTAAACCCGGTTTAAAACGAAGGAAGTTATATTTTGTACCTGCAGCATCTAACACGTCCTGTGTATCTATGCCCACTCGGTCGAAGATTAGCGCGAGCTCATTCATAAAGGAAATATTTACATCACGCTGAGCATTTTCGATCACTTTGGCAGCTTCGGCAACTTTGATTGAGGGGGCCAAATGTGTCCCGGCTTCAATAATATTTTTATAAAGTCCATCTACCACCAATCCTGCCTCAGGCGTACTTCCGGAAGTCACCTTCATGACTTTTTGAAGTGAATTTACTTTATCGCCTGGATTAATGCGTTCTGGTGAATAGCCAACAAAAAAATCTTGATTAAATTTTAATCCCGAGAAAGTCTCCAAAACAGGTATACACTCTTCTTCAGTACAACCAGGATAAACAGTAGATTCATAGATCACCAAATCACCTATTGTCAAAAGCTCTCCAAGCATTTTAGAAGCTTTTAACAAAGGGGACAAGTCTGGAGAATTATAACGGTCTATCGGAGTTGGGACAGTTACAATATAGACATTTGCATCTGCAATGTCAGCTATAGAATTACTCGCATCATAACCTTTGTTTTGGTTAGATGTATGGAATAAATCTCGCGCCCGTTTTAACTCTTTTTGATCCGTTTCTAGGGTGCGGTCAAGCCCTTGCTTAAGCTCTTCGATACGTGTTTTATTTATGTCAAATCCAATCACCGGGAAAAAATCGGAAAATGCTATTGCTAATGGCAATCCTACATATCCTTGGCCGATGACGGCAATTTTTTTTACCTTAAAATCTCTCATATATAGCTGTAAATATACGTTCTTTGCTTTACTTTTAACCTCTTGTCAACCAACCTCTGCGTCCGGCTGTCGCTATCGCATACGGTGTAATCCAGAATAAGCTGAAGGCATAAAATATACTGTAACTATAAGCCCAAAAAGCTTCTTTGGCGTCGGAGTTTTTCGAAGCAAAGAAATAGGCCTGAATGCTGGAAAATATTAAGATACCGACCAACGTTGAGCTTAAGAACATTAATGGATAATGAAATACTGTCCACAGCATCAAAAACATCATTGGATAAGACAATAATACTTTTTTCCATTGCATAAGCAATAAGATACGTGCTCCCCATTTAGGTCCTTGACGGAAATTCTTAAATGCAAATTTACTCATCGCAATGTTTTCGCGCACGTTACTTCGTTCCCAACGGATGAACATTTTGTACAAATTTTTATAACGGACCGGCGTGTCGGTATAAACGTATGCATTGGATTGAAATAAAACATGATAACCTTGTTTTAGGATCATATTGGTCATTGCACGATCTTCACCGATATCGGACGGTTGCCCCATAAAAGTCTGGTTGATCCAATCCTCCAAACAGTTCATGACAGCCTCTTTACGGTAGCCGGACAAGGCTCCTGGTGTACACATGACCGTGCCCAACATACTTTGCGCAGACCGTACAAACTCAAAGCTGAATACGAAGCTAACGTTCAACATACGTGGTATAATCGCTTTTTTAGTATTCAATACGCGCACGTTGCCCGCAACTGCTCCACACTCCTTGTTTGTTACAAAAGGACTCGCCATATTACGTATGGTATCCTTTTTAACAATAGAATCACTATCAACCGTAATAAAGATTTCTCCCGTACCTAACTTAAATCCACGGTATAAAGCATGTCTCTTACCCATATTCTTGGGCTGCTGATAAATTTCAACACGATCGCCCAATTCCATTTTGGCACGTTGTATCCAGGCAAAGGTATTGTCCTTACTACCGTCGTCAATGGCAATGATCTGAAGTTTCTTCTCCGGATAATCACTGCTAGCCAAACTATGTAAGGTATCATAGACTAACTGCCCTTCGTTATAAGCCGGAACAATAATCGTACAAGTAGGTAGCTCATCGTCCGATACAGAAGCAATGGGCTTATATTTACGGTGAAGTACAATTAAAAAAATCAAAAAACTGATGGCAATAGCCGCTAAAAGTATCCCGAAAATAATCAAAAATGTTCCGCCAATACTGTCTAAACGTTGGAAACGTAACGCATCAAAATCGGGTTGAAGCATGTATACGCCAAAAACAGACGCAAATAGTATAAAAAAAGTCGCTCCAAAAATACCATATTCTCTTGGACCAAAGTTGCTTTCCTCGTTTTTGCTCACTGTATGATCAGATCGCTTTTCTCCTGCATTTACATCGTATACCGCAGGCTGCCATGGTTTGGTCATCTGCTTGGATACGATCGAGTTTTCTTTCATGTAATTCATAACCGTTCTATTTTAGATACACATTCGTTCATTCTATATTTAACCGATACCGCAATCGGCATCATTTGTAATGAAAATATTACGATTGCATAAACGCAAAAGACATGCCTTTATTTTGTGCCAAAAATGGCCCCACTGTTCAAATTGTAACGTTCTTGATACAAATTAATGTTAAGTAAGTTGTTCTTTTTCAGTGTTTTAATTTTATTTTGTAATAAAAATCGATTAAAATATAATAACGATATGGGCAGTAGACTTTTAAGGTTTTTTAACATTTGCCTGCTGATTGTTAAGAGAAATTGACAATTTTTGTGACAAACTGTGTAGGAAAGGGGGCAGTCGGTCAGGTGAAGAATTCGGCTGAAACCAAATAAAAAAATGCAAGGGATGGAGAAAAAAAAAGACGCTCCCAAAAGAGAGCGTCTACAATATGATTGAGTTTCTAAATCGTATTTATCCGCCAAATTCCATCAGATAATTTTTTAGAAAATCATTCAGATCACCGTCCAGGACAGCTTGTGTATTGGATGTTTCGTAATTGGTCCGTAGATCTTTAATTAACTTGTAAGGATGTAGGACATAATTTCGAATTTGGGATCCCCATTCTATTTTCTTTTTGTTTCCTTCAATAGCAGCGGTAGCTTCCTGGCGTTTACGCATTTCAATCTCATATAACTGCGATTTCAATAAGCGCATCGCATTTTCTTTGTTTTGTAATTGCGATCTGGATTCCTGATTTTTAATAATAATGCCTGTCGGTTTGTGATGTAATCGGACTGCTGTTTCCACCTTATTAACGTTCTGGCCACCCGCACCACCTGAGCGGAACGTGTCCCATTCGATTTCCGAATCCTTAACATCAATCTCAATATTATCATCAATCAAGGGATAGACATAAACAGACGCGAATGAGGTGTGGCGTTTTGCATTGGAATCAAACGGGGAAATCCGAACGAGCCTGTGTACACCGTTTTCTCCCTTAAGGTAGCCATAAGCAAAATCGCCTGATATCTGTAATGTTACACTCTTAATGCCTGCAACATCACCTTCCTGCGAATCCTGTTCGGTCACTTTATACCCATTTTTTTCGCCCCACATAATATACATACGCATCAGCATGGCAGCCCAGTCACAACTTTCAGTCCCGCCGGCACCAGCTGTAATCTGTAAAATTGCATCGAGCTGATCTTCTTCGGCGCTAAGCATGTTTTTGAATTCGAGCTCCTCAACTTTCTCTAAAGCTAGTTTATATTGGTCGTCCACTTCCTTTTCATTTGCGTCGCCAGATTGGAAGAATTCATACATGACATAGGCGTCCTCAACCGCCGCTGCAACTTCGTCGAAGTGGTCTGTCCATACCTTTTGGTTTTTTATGGCCAAGAGTATTTTCTCTGCAGCTTTGGAATCGTCCCAAAAGCTCGCTTCAAGCGTAATAGCTTGATCTCTTTCTATTTCTTCTTTGCGTGCATCGATGTCAAAGATGCCTCCTCAGGGAAGTAACACGATCCCTCAAGTCTTGAATTTGTTCTTTTGTCATATCTGCTAAAGTAGAAATTTTAATTAATAAATTCGTGCTTCTATCGAATAACTTCGCACCCAATATAGATTGCCAAATAGGGATAATTTGACCTTTTTTTTTTAGTTTTGGTATTGTCAACGGAATAAACCTTCATTTAAGGATCTACACAATGTGTAACAATGAAATACTGAAGGCTCTAATTGATGTTTAAAACAAATAATTTCAGTAAAAACAGTATGTTCCCAAAAATTAATTTTACAAAAACTGAGGCCTATAAGAATCTAGCGCAGCATTTTGGTTCTTTATCAGGTCTATCTAACAATAGCGGAAAAAATGATCTACGCGCACTTTTTGCCGCAGATCCCGAACGTTTTGAGAAGTTCTCGATCGCTTTCGAAGATATACTTTTGGATTACTCCAAAAATCGGATTACCGAAGAGACAAAAGCGCTCTTGATACAGCTCGCGAATGAATGTGGTCTTGAAGAAGCGATAGCCGCGATGTTCTCGGGTGAGCGCATCAACGTGACCGAAAACAGACCGGTGTTACACACCGCTTTGCGAAATCAATCCGATCAGCCCGTTTATGTGGACGGAAAGGATGTTATGCCCGACGTTAAACGCGTGCTGGCACAAATGAAAGCCTTCACGGAAAAGATTATAGCTGGTGAGTGGAAAGGATATACGGGTAAAGAAATTACAGATGTGGTGAATATCGGTATCGGTGGTTCAGATCTAGGTCCTGTGATGGTAACAGAAGCATTAAAAGCGTATAAAACGCGCTTAAATGTACATTTTGTCTCCAACGTAGACGGTACACACATTGCTGAAACATTGAAAGCTGTGGATCCTGAAACAACCTTGTTTCTGATTGCCTCAAAAACTTTCACAACGCAGGAAACGATGGCCAATGCGCATACAGCTAAAGACTGGTTTTTGGCGAGCGGAGCCCTTCAGGAGGATGTCGCTAAGCATTTTGCAGCATTGAGCACCAATACAGAAGCAGTACGTGCCTTTGGAATAGATACTCAAAATATGTTTGAGTTTTGGGACTGGGTAGGCGGACGTTATTCCCTGTGGTCTGCTATAGGTCTTTCCATTAGCTTGGCAATAGGCTTTGATAATTTCGAGGAACTTTTAAAAGGTGCCTACGATGCGGATGTTCATTTTAGGGAAACTTCTTTCGAATCCAATATTCCGGTAATATTGGCTTTGCTTGGTGTATGGTACAATAATTTTTTCCAGGCCGAAAGCCATGCAATTCTCCCTTACGATCAATATCTGCACCGTTTTGCTGCATATTTCCAACAAGGGGATATGGAGAGTAATGGCAAATATATTGACCGTAATGGTCAACAGGTGGATTATCAGACTGGACCGATTATATGGGGTGAACCTGGTACGAACGGACAGCATGCCTTCTATCAGTTGATTCACCAGGGAACCAAATTGATTCCTTGTGATTTCATTGCGCCTGCCAATAGTCTTAATCCGATCGGAAACCACCACCAATTGCTATTGTCTAACTTTTTTGCACAGACTGAAGCTTTGATGAATGGCAAAACGGAGGAAGAAGTAGTTGCCGAATTGAAGAAAGCAGGTAAATCGGAGCAAGAAATAGAAGCGCTTAAAGCCTATAAAGTCTTTGAAGGCAATCGCCCGACGAATTCCATCCTGTTCAAAATAATGACACCACGTACTTTAGGACGACTTATCGCATTTTATGAGCATAAGATTTTTGTGCAGGGTGTGATCTGGAATATTTATAGTTTTGATCAATGGGGTGTGGAGCTAGGTAAACAATTGGCCAATCAAATCCTTCCGGAATTAAGTGACGCCAATACGGTTACGAGTCATGACTCTTCTACCAATGGATTGATCAATGCATATAAAGCTTGGCGGGATTAAATTTCTAACTAGGATCTAAAAGAGATCCTTTATACAACAGTACTGCCCTCAGAAAGTATTTAACTTTTTGGGGGCAGTGCTTTTTTTGGCATTACATGATCGCTCAGTTTTTAAACTTTTTTATGCTGGATCCGAATGGCATTTAAAATCGCCAGAAGAGCTACGCCCACATCAGCAATGACTGCTTCCCAAAGTGTTGCAATACCTCCGGCGCCGAGGATCAAAACAATGATTTTTATTCCCATCGCCAGGATGACATTCTGCCAGACAATACTTCGGGTTATTTTTCCAATTTTTATGGCCGACAAAATCTTGTGTGGCTCATCGTTTTGGATCACAACATCAGCAGTTTCAATAGTTGCATCAGCTCCCAGTCCACCCATAGCAATGCCAACATGTGCTAAGGCAACTACAGGGGCGTCGTTTACGCCATCGCCGGCAAAGGCAACGCGGCGTCCTTGATTAATCAGCTGCTGTACATGGCTTACTTTATCCTCAGGAAGAAGATCGCCATAGGCTTTGTCAAGTCCAAGTTCTTTGGCGACTTCATCTACTACCGCTGTTTTATCACCAGATAACATGACTGTATACAAACCTTGAGCATGCATGGCTTGGATCACTGCCCTGGCATCTGGTTTAATTCGATCCGCAACAGTAATATAACCCGCATATTGACCTTCGATGGCGAGTAATACAATGGAGTATGCCATTTGCCTTAGATCTGCCGGATAGCTAATATCGAATTTGTCCAGTAATTTGCTGTTGCCCGCGAGTGTGGGCTTTCCGTTAACAGTGGCGAAAAGTCCATGGCCTGCCATTTCCTGGATTTTCTCAGCTTGCAATGCGGCAATGCCGGGATGATAACTGGTGATCGCCTTAGCAATGGGGTGCGTTGAATGTGCCTCAATGGCTTTCGCATAGTTCAGTAATTCCGCTGGATCTCCATTGACGGCAAAAACTTCCGTTACCTCAAAGACACCGGCTGTAAGCGTGCCCGTTTTATCCATGACAACGGTATCGACTGAAGTGATGGCATCGAGAAAGTTCCCGCCCTTAAATAATATGCCATTTCGGGAGGCTAAGCCTATACCACCAAAATAACCCAGGGGAATGGAAACGACCAGGGCGCAGGGACAGCTGATCACCAGAAAGACTAAACTCCGGTAGAACCAGTCCTTAAAACTATAGTCATGAACAAAAAATAGGGGTAAAATAAGAACTAAAAGTGCAAGGCCGAAAATAATAGGAACATATATTTTTGCAAATCGAGCGATAAACAGCTGAGTTTTGGATTTTCGTGCAGTGGCGTCCTGAACCATTTCTAGAATTTTGCTCAACTTGCTATCTTCAAATACGCTGGATACCTCGATTTGAACAACTGTTTCCAAGTTGATCATTCCTGCAAAGACAGCATCACCAGAATATTTTGTATCGGGTTTACTCTCTCCAGTCAAAGCAGCAGTGTTAAATGCGGCTCTTTCCGTTTTCAATGTACCATCTAGAGCCACTTTTTCTCCAGCTTTTACAAGGATAATTTCGCCAATTTTGACAGTTTTTGGATTTATCTGCTGTTGCTGCCCATTTCGTATGACCGTTACTGCGTCAGGGCGGATATCTAATAAGGATTTGATTGATTTCTTGGCATTGTCGACGGCAGTATCCTGAAACCATTCTCCGATTTGATAGAACACCATGACCGCGACGCCCTCTTCAAACTCTCCAATGGCGAAAGCTCCCAATGTTGCAACGGTCATCAAAAAGAACTCATTAAAAATATCGCCACGGCTTGCCTTACGGAATGCCATTTGAATAACGGGGATTCCCGCGAGAAGATAGGCGATGCTATTTAAGGTCAAGTTGATGCCAAAGGGAAGGCTGATCTTAAAAGCATATTTCAATAGGAGCAACGTAAGTAGAATGACAAGAGCCATGAGGAGTTTACGTTGGGTAATCCACCAAGGACGCTCCTGTGTTGGAAGGCCGTGCTCCTGTGTGTCATGGCTATGCTCGTGGTTGTGTTCGCACATATATCAGCGGTTCTTTTAAAGAATTAAATTTAGCGAATTCTGCTATAAAAAGCGAGGAAAATGAGGATAAACTCACCCATAAGGGCAATTATTTTAGACGATTATTTAAAGGAATTGGAACAGTAAACTATCTGTTTTTCAAACGACAGATGCTGTCAGTAAGGGAAGCTGATTTCAGCAAGGAAGGGGGATAATCGTTGAGTAATGAAAAGGCGTCCACATGTATTGATGCGGACGCCCGCTATTTTATGAATGTATTTTTAATCTTTCGAAGTACTGCCAATAATCATTTCCAATATGGCAACGACAATGGCAAACAGTGCGGCAGTCCAGAATCCATCGACATCAAATTTGGAGCCGAGTAGCGAGTCTGATAACAAGACCATCAATACGGTAATAATAAAGGAAACCAGGCCAAGGGTAAGCCAATTCAACGGGAACGTAAATAACCTTAAAATCGATCCCACAGTCGCATTGACAAATCCAATAACGAGTCCTGTAACGATAGCCCAACCGAATCCAGCAACATGAGCGCCGGGGACAATCCAGCACGCTATTGCGACGACTACACCAGTAAGTAAAAGACTAATAATAAATTTCATAATATGTGCTAATTTATAAAGAGTAAATAAAGTAATAATATAATAACTATCGTGCAAACCCGATGCCAAACTTTGTTTAGATTTTGAATTTAAGTCTTTTGGAAAAATGGGCTTGGAGTAGCCTTCAATGTGAAATATTAGGGGCTGTCTGATCGGGAAGGACCAGTATTTTGAAATAAAATATATGCAAGCATAGTAAATATTTTGTATATTTATTCAGAAGCTATGATGCTATTGTTATTTGGTGGTCAGTCATTATACTCGTTAGGGCGATTGCTGATGGTGGAAAAGGATTGGCAGGAGTACTTGGGTGGTTTAAATAAGCGATCATATTGACAATAGGGCGGAAATTGAAAGATTTAAGTTCATAAAATAATAGACCCATGAAGAAAATTATGATGTCATTCATAATGCTGCTGACTAAAGTAGCATTATTTGCGCAAACAGATCCCATCATCGGAAAGTGGGAAAACCCAAGCGGCGAAGGCCGCGTTGAAATTTACAAGAAAGGCGATAAGTTTTTTGGTAAGCTCTATTGGCTGAAATTTCCAAATAATGAAGCCGGTCAGCCGAAGAAAGATATAAAAAATCCAGATAAAGCACTGCAGAGTAGAAATGTACAAGGGCTAGAAATCTTGACCAATTTTGATAAAGATGGCAATACGTATGTTGACGGAAAGATCTATGATCCGAAGTCGGGCAAAACGTATAGCTGCAAGATGACCTTAAAAGGCGATAAGCTTGATATCAGAGGTTATGTGGGTGTGAGCTTGCTTGGACGAACCGAGACATGGAAAAGAATTAATTAAGATAGAAAATGGCTGCAAAATCAAAATAATCCGCTTGCATGGATAGGTCAGATTCCACCAAAAAGGCAATTTATTTCTAGGAAGTAAATTGCCTTTTTGGTTTTGTGCTGGAATTACAGTATTTTCATCCCTACAAATTATAAATACCAGCTCTATGGCCGTAAAGATGTCTTATGTTGAAAATGTCAAGCTTGCACTACAGTCCATTGTAGGGAATAAGCTGCGGACATTTTTAACAGCACTGATCATTGCCATAGGGATGATGGCGTTAATAGGGGTATTGACCTCGATTGATGCCATGAAAAACTCGCTGACAGATTCCTTTTCGTCGATGGGATCAAATTCCTTCAACATACGCAACAGGGGATTGAATGTTCGGATCGGTAATGAAGGGACTCGCTCAAAAGTCTTTGCTAATATTACCTACGCACAGTCTGCAAGATTCAGACAGGATTTTCACTTTAATGCGTTGACATCAATCAGTGCCAATGTGAGTTGGAATACGACCGCAAAATATCAATCCAAAAAAACAAACCCCAATATCGGCCTGATCGGAACGGACGAAAATTATCTGCAGACATCAGGGTATGTTGTCAGCGAAGGCCGTAATTTTTCTACGCGGGAGGTTGAAACAGGTAGTGGCGTGATCATCATCGGTAGTGAAGTGAGTAAAATGCTATTCAACGAAATTATTGATCCAATAGGACAGTTTATTACTGTTAACAATATCCGCTATTTGGTGATAGGAGTCTTAAAAAGTAAAGGTTCTTCTGCCGGGATGGGTGGGGATAGAGCCTGCTTTATTCCCCTGATCAAGGCCCGGGCCGTGATGCAGGGTACCGAGCCTTCCTATGTGATCACTGTTTCTTCCAATGACCCCATGCGATTGGAAGCCGCAATCGGCGAAGCTACAATCGTATTTCGAAATATTCGCGGACTGTCTTCACGGCAGTCAAATGATTTTGAAATCACCAAATCAGATGCGGTTGCCCAGATGCTGATGCAAAATATGGCTATGGTTACTTTGGGAGCAGTCGTGATCGCTTTTATTACCCTTGTGGGAGCCTCAATCGGATTGATGAATATTATGCTGGTTTCAGTTACCGAACGTACCCGAGAGATCGGTATACGCAAAGCAATTGGTGCAACACCGAGTGTTATACGCAAGCAATTTCTGATGGAAGCAATTGTGATCTGTATGATTGGGGGTGTCGCCGGGATCTTTATAGGCATTTTGATTGGTAATATTCTAGCGCTGCAGCTCGGCACATCTTTTATTATTCCATGGGGAGCGATTATTTTGGGTTTCGCGGTATGTGGACTCGTCGGTATGCTATCGGGCTATTACCCGGCCTCAAAAGCATCTAAACTGGATCCAGTCGATGCGCTTCGTTACGAGTAATTCACATTGCAGCGCCTAACACGCTATTTTCACGAAATTTTTATGGATAAGACCTTTTGTTATGCTATAGCTTAAATCCGCTAGCTTTCGTTCCTATCTGTTATTAAAATTCCGGCGCTTTTCGTCTAAAATGCGAGAGACCAAAGTTGAGATAAGGTTATACCAACTTCGGACTGCAAGCACAATGAGTCCACCTTGAGTCCACGTTGAGTCCACCTTTTCTATGTGGATTTACCATTGAGACACCGCGCATGCACCCTGCTTGCAGGACGAAGATGTCTAGGGCTCGTCGCCCAGTTGGTCGCTATCAAAGCAAGAGGAAGAGTAGATCGATTGAAAAAAGGAATTTTATGCAATCGGTTTAATGTTACCAAATCATTGATTTGGGGTGAATTCTCCGTGAATAGCCCTTTTCTCGAAAGGTAAAGCAACTTATTCCAATGAAAAAACTGTAATATTGTATAAAAAAATAAAATCGAATTATGTACAATACATTACAACCAGTTTTAGAAAAGGAATTGGAAGCAATCAAAGAAGCGGGATTGTATAAACAAGAGCGAGTGATCGTTACTCCCCAAGGAGCAGACATCAAAGTGAGTACAGGACAAGAAGTTGTCAATTTTTGTGCGAACAATTATTTGGGCCTGTCTTCGCACCCAAAAGTAATCGAAGCTGCTAAGAAAGCGATTGATACACACGGTTATGGAATGTCTTCCGTACGTTTCATCTGTGGTACCCAAGATGTGCATAAAGAATTAGAAGCAAAAATTTCTACGTTCCTCGGAACAGAAGATACTATTTTATATGCGGCAGCATTCGACGCGAATGGTGGGGTGTTTGAACCATTATTTGGCGCTGAGGATGCCATCATTTCCGACGAATTAAATCATGCTTCTATCATAGACGGTGTTCGTTTGTGTAAAGCACAACGCTTCCGTTATAAAAATGCGGATATGGCTGATCTGGAAGCGCAATTGCAGGCCGCATCCGGTGCTCGACATAAAATCATTGTTACAGATGGAGCGTTTTCGATGGATGGATCTGTAGCTCCATTGGACCAGATCTGTGATCTAGCCGATAAATACCAGGCGCTAGTGATGATCGATGAATCGCATTGTACAGGGTTTATCGGTGCAACTGGACGTGGTACACACGAGCTTTTCAATGTAATTGATCGTGTAGATATCATTACAGGTACGTTGGGTAAGGCGCTAGGCGGTGCTTCTGGTGGTTTTACTTCCGGTAAAAAAGAAATCATCGATTTGTTACGTCAGCGTTCACGTCCTTATTTATTTTCGAATACCCTAGCACCCGCAATTGCAGGGGCTTCTGTTGCAGTCTTGGACATGCTGAGTGAGACAACTGCATTGCGCGATAAACTGGAATCCAATACGATTTACTTCCGTGAAAAAATGACAGCTGCTGGATTTGATATCAAACCCGGTTTCCATCCAATCGTGCCTGTGATGCTGTATGACGCGAAATTAGCGCAGGAGTTCGCAGCCAAGATGTTGGACGAGGGAATTTATGTGATCGGTTTTTACTATCCTGTTGTACCTCAGGGAAAAGCTCGTATCCGTGTGCAGATTTCGGCAGGACATGAAGTTGCTCACCTGGATAAAGCAATCGCCGCCTTTACCAAAGTAGGTAAAGAATTAGGTGTAATTAAATAAAATACACATAGTTATAAATTTTATGGTGCAAAATGTTTATCTTTGCACCCTAAAATTTTATAAAAATATTCTTGCTCAATGCAAAACATTAGAAACATTGCGATCATCGCTCACGTCGACCACGGTAAAACTACGCTTGTAGACAAAATTTTATATTTTACCAATCAATTCAGAGAAAATGAAAATGCTGGTGAATTAATCCTAGACAATAATGATTTAGAGCGTGAACGCGGGATCACTATTGTATCTAAGAACGTATCAGTAACATATAAAGGTGTTAAAATCAACATCATCGATACACCAGGTCACGCCGATTTCGGTGGTGAGGTTGAACGTGTATTGAAGATGGCCGATGGTGTAGTACTATTGGTAGATGCTTTTGAAGGCCCAATGCCTCAAACACGTTTCGTTACAGGTAAAGCTTTAGGTTTAGGTATCAAACCTATTGTTGTTGTCAATAAAGTCGATAAAGAAAACTGTCGTCCTGAGGAAGTTTACGAACATGTTTTTGACTTATTCTTCAACTTGGGCGCTACTGAAGAGCAATTGGATTTCCCAGTATTGTACGGTTCTTCAAAACAAGGTTGGATGTCTACCGATTGGAAAAATCGTACCGAAGACTTCACTGACTTATTGGAAGCTATCATCAAATATATCCCTGCACCAGAAGTATCTGAAGGTACTTTGCAAATGCAGGTAACATCGTTGGATTACTCAACTTTCGTAGGACGTATCGCTATCGGTCGTGTTGCCCGCGGTACAATCAAAGAAAACCAACCGGTTTCTTTGGTAAAACGCGACGGAAAAGTTGTGAAATCAAGAGTTAAAGAGCTACAGGTATTTGAAGGCCTCGGCCGTATCAAAGTATCTGAAGTACATGCAGGTGATATCTGTGCTGTAGTAGGTATCGAAGGTTTCGATATCGGTGATACAATCGCAGATTTCGAAAATCCAGAGCAATTGGAAGTTATCAGCATCGATGAACCAACAATGAACATGTTGTTCACGATCAATAACTCTCCTTTCTTCGGTAAAGAAGGTAAATTGGTTACATCACGTAACATTTACGATCGTTTGCAAAAAGAGTTGGAGAAAAACTTAGCACTACGTGTAGTTCCTACTGAATCTCCAGATGCTTGGTTGGTATACGGACGTGGTATCCTTCACTTGTCCGTATTGATCGAAACAATGCGTCGTGAGGGTTATGAATTGCAAGTAGGCCAGCCACAAGTTATCATCAAAGAAATCGATGGTCAAAAATGTGAACCTATCGAAGAACTTGTTGTTGACGTACCTTCTGATGTCTCAGGAAAAGTTATTGAGTTGGTTACACAACGTAAAGGTGAGTTGTTGATTATGGAAGCTAGAGGAGATATGCAACATCTTGAGTTCTCTATTCCTTCTCGTGGTATCATCGGTTTACGTAACAACGTGTTGACAGCAACAGCTGGTGAAGCTGTTATGGCGCATCGTTTGAAAGGTTACGAGCCTTGGAAAGGTACAATTCCTGGTCGTTTGGCAGGTGTATTGATCTCTTTGGATACAGGTTCAACAACTGCGTACTCCATTGATAAATTACAAGACCGTGGTCGTTTCTTCGTAGATCCAGGTGTGGATGTATACGAAGGACAAATTTTAGGTGAACACATCCGTGATAATGATTTAACGATCAATGTTACTAAAGGAAAACAGTTGACAAATATGCGTGCATCTGGTTCTGATGATAACACACGTATTGCACCGGCAATCAAATTCTCATTGGAAGAATGTATGGAGTATATTCAAGCTGATGAGTATATTGAGGTGACACCACAATCAATGCGTCTACGTAAAATCTATTTGACGGAAAACGAGCGTAAAGTTAACGCGAAGAAATTTCAATAGTCAATAGCGAAACGCGATATAAAAAAGCCCTCGAACATTGTTCGAGGGCTTTTTTATTGCCTAGCTATTTGATGCGCCAAATTACTTTAGCAGTTTATTTTTTTGTTCTTACCTCTGCTGCACGGTAGGTGTCACCGTCAGTTGTATAGATTTTGAATTGCACATCATAAGCTTCAGGTACATAAATCACAATCGGCATTCTGCCATTGTAACGTACAGTCTCCGGTTGAGCTGAAACAAAAAGGTTTCTTTTTTCTTTGTTTGGGCAAGCCATCATAGTGCTGGCGACGTTGCCATTTGTTTTGAATACATAATAGTCATACCCCCAGCCTTGAAGATCCTTCTTCTCTAAAGTGCCCGATAAATTAAAGGTATTACATCCGTCTACTTCCATCCATTTTCCCACCGAAAACTCTATTTTTTTGTTTTTGTCACTTTCTGAATAGGGAACTTCAATCACCATTTTTTTATACCCTTTTTCTGGGCTAGGAAAAATGCCTAAGTCAATTTTGTCGATAACCATTTGCGCTTTACTAATAGTTGTTGAGGATACTAATGCGATCATCAATAGCATCATTACTTGAAATACATTTTTTTTCATATATGCAATTATTTAATTTTAATGGCCATGAAATATTCCGGTTTTGTATGTGTTGTAAACTCGAATACCCCATTTTCTTATTTTTATTTCTTTTTTAAACGCGCTATCTGTAAAAAATGCTACACGCTTATAACAGATATAACACCTATAGGACTGTAAAGTTTTTGGAAGGATTAATCGAAAAACAAAAAATGTTAAACGATAATTGTTTGGGAAACTAAATTGTTTGATGTATTTCAATTTATAGCTGGTCGTAGATTTGCCTGTTTGCCCTGTATGAAGCCTTTCATCAAAATTTTGCCGACTTTGGAACAGTTCCTCTTTTTTTGAAATTCAGGTGATAGAAAACCGAATAGCTTTTTAATTCGCAGGAATATAATCAGCCAAGAATACGTAACTTTGTGTGAGATAAGGATTATTATGAGTAAACAGGTGGAGCACACTCCAAAAGAATATATTCAGATAAAGGGCGCAAGAGTTAATAACTTAAAGAATATTGACGTTGATATCCCTAAAAATAAATTAGTTGTTATCACTGGAATGTCGGGCTCAGGAAAATCCTCCTTAGCTTTTGATACGCTGTATGCCGAAGGACAGCGACGCTATGTCGAAAGTCTCTCTTCGTACGCAAGACAATTTATGGGACGGATGAATAAACCGGAGGTGGATTACATCAAAGGTATCGCCCCTGCAATTGCCATTGAGCAACGTGTCATTACTTCCAACCCCCGTTCGACGGTAGGAACATCCACCGAGATCTATGATTATCTGAAATTGTTATATGCCCGAATCGGAAAGACAATTTCTCCTGTATCTGGTCGCGAGGTGACCAAAGACAGTGTGAGTTCAGTGGTGGATTTTGCCTTGAATTTGGAAGAGGGGACAACGGTGACACTTCTCGCGCCACTTATTCCTTCTCATGGGCGTAAACTCAAGGAAGAACTGTCTCTCTTGTTGCAGAAAGGTTTTGTGCGTGTCGTCTTTGGGGATAGTATGCAGAAAATCGAAACTATTATCGATGATAAGGCCATCGCCAATAAAGACCTTCAGGATGGTGAAGTGCTTATTGTCGTCGACCGGGTTCGCATTGAACAGGACGATGATACAGTCAATCGACTTTCTGACTCTGTCCAAACAGGTTTTTTCGAGGGTAAGGGTGAGCTCTATATGGAAGAAAATGGTCAAAGACATCATTTCTCCCATAAATTTGAACTTGATGGAATAACATTTGAAGAACCTACACCAAATTTCTTCAGTTTTAATAATCCGTATGGTGCCTGTCGCCGATGTGAAGGTTATGGAAAGATCATTGGTATTGACCCTGATCTTGTTATTCCAGACAAAAGCCGTTCGGTCTACGATGGTGCAATTGCTCCCTGGCGAGGGGAGAAAATGGGGGAGTGGCTACAAGTGCTTGTTAAAAGTTCACTGAAATTTGATTTTCCCATACATCGTGCCTACATGGACCTGACTGCGGCGCAGAAAGAGCTGCTGTGGACGGGAAATAAATATTTTGCGGGTCTTACCCAATTCTTTGAAGAGCTCGAAGCTCAGACCTATAAAATTCAATATCGGGTGATGTTGTCTCGCTATCGCGGGAAGACAGATTGCCCGGACTGCCGCGGAACCCGATTACGTAAAGATGCCACTTACGTGAAAGTAGGGGGCAAGTCTATCACCGATATCGTTTTGATGCCGCTTGAAGAAGCCTTGGAGTTCTTTAAAACTTTACCACTGGTGGGTAATGAACTGGTCATTGCCAAAAGACTTCTTGCTGAAATTAATAACAGATTGCAATTTTTGTGCGATGTTGGATTAAGTTACCTGACCTTGAACCGGCTATCGAATACCCTTTCTGGAGGGGAATCACAGCGGATCAATCTGGCAACTTCATTAGGAAGTTCGCTCGTAGGCTCTATTTATGTGTTGGACGAGCCAAGTATTGGACTTCATCCACGTGATACACAGCGACTCATCTCTGTGCTGAAATCCCTGCGTGATGTTGGGAATACAGTGGTTGTGGTCGAGCACGAACAGGAAATGATGGAGGCGGCTGATTACCTGATCGATATCGGGCCAGAAGCTGGGATCAATGGCGGCGAAATGGTCTTCGCAGGTACATATCAGCAGATTCTGAAAGATACAAAAAGCCTTACGGGTCAATACCTCAGTGGCAAAAGCCAGATTGAGGTACCCAAAAAGCGCCGTCCATGGTCCAATAGTGTGACCATTAAAGGAGCCCATGAGAATAACCTCAAAGGGATTGATGTACAATTTCCATTGAATACGTTTACTGTGGTAACGGGTGTTTCGGGATCAGGCAAGACCTCCTTGGTCAAACGTATCCTTTACCCTGCATTGCAGAAGTCGATAGGTAATTACTCCGGTGAGCAGACGGGGGTCTATGATGCGATAGAGGGGGATATTACCCAGATAGAACAAGTTGAAATGGTCGATCAAAACCCGATCGGTCGTTCTTCGCGATCCAATCCGGTGACTTACGTGAAAGCCTGGGATGAAATCAGGGCCTTATATGCCAACCAGGCGCCAGCCAAAGCTGCTGGACTGAAACCTGCGGCATTTTCATTTAATGTTGAAGGTGGACGTTGTGATGTCTGTCAGGGTGAAGGTGAAGTTAAAATTGAAATGCAATTTATGGCCGATATCGTTTTGCCATGTGAGGCATGTGGGGGCAAACGATTTAAACAATTTGTGCTTGATGTATACTATAAGAACAAGTCGGTAGCAGATGTCCTCGAGCTGAGTGTTGATGAAGCGATCGTATTCTTTGCAGACCAGCCTAAAATATTGGCGAAATTGCAGCCTTTACAGGACGTTGGACTAGGCTACGTTAAGCTCGGGCAATCGTCAAGTACATTGTCTGGCGGTGAAGCACAGCGGATTAAACTGGCCTCCTTCCTCATTAAGGGAAATAACAGTAAGAAGACACTTTTTATCTTTGATGAGCCAACGACAGGCTTACACTTTCAGGATATTAAGAAGTTATTGAAATCATTTGATGCACTGATTGCCCTAGGAAACAGTATCTTGGTGATCGAGCATAATATGGATATGATCAAATCGGCAGATTGGGTCATCGATATTGGTCCTGAGGGCGGTAATAAAGGTGGAAAGCTAGTCTTTGCGGGGCTTCCTGAAGAACTTATTCATTGTAAAGATTCTTATACAGGTCAATTTTTAAAGGCACATTTAAAAGATTAAATCCTACTTTAGCGAAGTGAAGTAATCTGTCTCAGGGCAACTGAGCTGCCAATAAGTTCCGTTTATTGTTCCTTTTGTTAAGGCCTGATGGAATACTATACAGTAAATAAAAAACTAATATTTCAATATTTAATACGATTATGATTAAAAGATTTTTTTTAAGTGTCGTCCTTGGAATAGCGGCGCTTTCGTCCATGGCGCAACAACCGGAAAGACCAAAATTGGTTGTCGGCCTGATGGTGGATCAAATGCGTTGGGATTATTTATATCGTTTTGCAGATCGATATGGAAATGATGGTTTCAAACGACTTTTGAAAGAAGGATTCTCCTGTGAAAATACATTGATTAATTATATTCCGACATACACCGCTATTGGACACAGTTCGGTATATACAGGATCCGTTCCTTCCATACATGGTATTGCGGGCAATGACTGGATTGAAGAACAGACGGGTAAAAATATGTACTGTACGCAGGACGATAATGTCGTTGGTGTAGGTACTACAGCCAAGGAGGGACAGCAGTCTCCACGTAATTTACTTGCATCGACCGTAACGGACCAATTGAAGCTCGCTTCTAACTTTAAATCCAAAGTGATCGGTATCGCGATCAAAGACCGCGGTGGTATTCTACCGGCAGGGCATTTTGCCGATGCAGCGTATTGGTTCGAAGCTAAATCCGGAGATTGGATCACCTCTAATTTCTATATGGATAAACTGCCAAAATGGGTGGTAGACTTCAACAAGAAAAAATTGGCTGAAAAATACCTGAAAGGCGACTGGAAACCAATGTATGATATCAGCACCTATGCTGCCAACAGTATTGCAGATGATAACATCTACGAAGGTAAGTACCCTGGTGAAGAAAAACCGACTTTGCCGCGTGCAACTTCTAAGCTAATGAAAGACGAAGGCTATGAGCTGATCAAAACCACACCAATGGGAAATCAGTTTACGTTGGATCTGGCTATGGAAGCAATCAAAAATGAGCAGATGGGAAATAACCCAACTAAAAATACCGACTTCCTTTGTGTGAGCCTTTCTGCAACAGACTACGTTGGACACCGTTACTCATTGACAGCAGTGGAGATTGAAGATATCTATCTGCAGCTCGATAAACAGCTTGCCGATTTCTTCAACTACCTCGATAAGACCGTGGGCAAGGGTAACTACACGTTCTTCCTGACAGCAGATCATGGCGCTTCTTATAACTCTCGTTTCTTTATGGATATGAAAGGAAACGGTGGTTATTTCTATTCCCGTCAGATTATCACAGGACTTAACAAAACCCTTAAAGAGAAATTTGGACAAGAGAAGCTTGTTAAAAGCATGATGAACTACCAGGTGCACTTAAATAATCAATTGATTGATTCTTTGAACTTGGATCGTGATAAAATAAAAGAGACCATCATTCGTGAACTTCGCCATACAGAAGGTGTCGCTTATGTTGCTGATATGGAAAAAGGGGAAAGTCTGATGATCCCGGCGCCTATTCGCGAAAAAATGATCAACGGTTACAACTTTAAACGTAGTGGTGCTATTCAGATCGTTTGTGAGCCACAATGGTATGACGGCACGCCGCGCTCGACCGGGACAACACATGGTACCTGGTCTGGCTATGATTCCCATATTCCTTTGGTATTTATGGGTTGGGGAATTAAACCGGGTGTATCTAATACGGAGGTACATATTGTGGATATTGCACCGACAATTTCTTCACTACTCCACATCACTGAGCCCAATGGTAGCATCGGAAAACCGATCACGGCGGTATTGGGGCAATAAGGAGACTGTTGCTGCATGCGTGAAATCATGAAGGTTTTATTCTATTGAATAAAAAACGTAAATTTGCAATTCAACAGGGGGTTAACAAATTATGCTGTCCAAAAAGACAAAATATGCAATAAAGGCACTGATGGTGCTTGGTCGTAATTACGGTAATGAGCCGATGCAAATCGTGAAGATTGCGCAGGAGGAGAATATTCCAAAAAAATTCTTGGAACAAATTCTACTTGAAATGCGAAATGCCGGAATTCTGTATAGCAAAAAAGGTGCTGGAGGTGGTTATAGCCTCAATAAGGCTCCCGAAGATGTTTTTTTATCGCAGGTGATGCGCCTGATTGATGGCCCCATAGCCTTGCTGCCATGCGTGAGCTTGAACTTCTACCGCTCCTGCGAAGAGTGTACACAAGAGCATGCCTGTGGCATACGCGATACTTTTGTCGAGGTGAGAAATGCCATGTTGCAGATTTTAAATGATACAAGTATTGCCCATTTAATCAATAAGGAAAAAGAATTGAACCTAAATGTAGATTAAAGGAAATAAAATATATTTTTCTATTTAGATTGGAGGCGTAACAAATAAGTTACGCCTCTTTTTTTACGAGATAAAGTTATTGGCATAGAGTGAATTATCGTGTTTTATTTGACCGAGGTAAGTTTCATTTTTTAATTACATAATTATTTAACATTATTTTACGAATTTTCCGTAGCAACATTTATATATTTACCTCGACAATATATAAACGAAATTTATGAAATTAACCTATTCCCTAGTTTTGTTTCTTTTATTTTCAGTCCTGAGTTCCAAGTCCTATGCACAACATAAACTTGTGGGATCGGTGGCAGATATCAAAGATCTTGCAAAACTACATCAAGCTTCAATCGCGCTGCTCAGCCCCAAAGATTCGATTTTGGTTAAATTCGGTCGGACGAAAGAAAATGGAACATTCCAAATTGCGAATCTCGACACAGGTACCTATAAAATGGTGGTTTCCTATCCGCAGTATGCTGACTTGGTAAAAGATATCCATGTGGCCGCCGAAGATCTAGATATTGGTATTGTAAAGCTATCCAAAGCAGCGCTACTATTGGAGGAGGTGCAGGTGAATGGCAAAATTCCTGTGGTTATTAAAGGCGACACCATCGAATACGATGCCGGTAGTTTTAAAGTAGAGAAGGATGCTAAAGTAGAGGACCTATTGAAGGTCTTGCCGGGTATTACGATGGATGGATCAGGCAAGATCATTGCTCAGGGCAAGGAAGTAAAAAAGGTATTGCTTGATGGGGAAGAGTTTTTTGGTGATGATCCAACCCTGATTACCAAGAATATTCGGTCAGATATGGTTAGCAAGGTACAAGTGTATGAGAAGAAATCAGATCTTGCTGTACGTACCGGAGTAGATGATGGCGAACGAACGCAGACAATTGATATTAAGCTCAAAGAAGATAAGAAAAAAGGAATGTTCGGCCAAGCTGTTGCCGGAGCTGGTACAGATAAATATTATGGCGGAAAAGTCATGCTCAATAAGTTTAAGGGATCGCAGAAAATTGCTGCTTATGGCATTCTCGCCAATGATGGAATGGTCGGATTAGGATTTGAAGATAGCCAAAAATATGGTGTGGGCGGAAGCAGCAATGTACAGATGATGGACGGCGGCGGCATCATGATTTCTTCTAGTGGTGATGGCTCCGACGGTGGATGGGATGGTAATTACTATGGTGGTGGCGTGCCTAAGGCCGTGAACATGGGAGCAAGTTATTCCGACAAATCCAAAGATGATAAGCATAAGATCAATGTCAACTTCAAACGGAATCAGATCAATGTCAATAATACAAGTACCTATAATGCGCAGAACAATCTTCCTGAACGTGCGCAGGTCGATAATAATGTGACAGCATCTGAAACCGAAACACAGGCCAATATCGCGAATTTAAGGTATGACTATAAGCTTGATTCGCTCGCAGACTTGACTGTCACTATGGGCTTTACCAAATCTAGCCGCGACAATTTATCCAATTCCGAAGCAGACCAGCGTAAATTGGATGGCACATTGATTACACGGACTTCGTCCAAGACAGATTTAAATAACGATCAGGATAAGTTTAATGTAAATGCGATGCTTACACGTCGTTTTAAAAAGGACCGCCGCTCCATTACTTTCAATGTCAATGCGAATACAGATCAAAATCGTAACAAGACACAGTATTTTTCGGAAAATTTCTTCCAAAGTTCCGGAGATACAACCTTGATCGATCAATATAAAAATGATAAGTTGGCCAACAATACGTATGGTGCTTCAGTAACCTATTCGGAGCCTTTGTCTAAAAGGTTGACTGCTGCAATAGGTTATGCATTCAATCAAAATAAATCGGAAACACTCAATCAGTCATTTGATAGAGATCCGGTTACAGGAAAATATACGGTATTGGACCAAGACCTGCTAAACGATTTTGATTTTAACAGTTTAAAAAATGGTGTCAACGCCTCCTTGAACTACAAGTCCAACACATTAACTGTAAATTTGAGCAATAGGGTTGATTTTGAGCAGGTCAAGAGAACCTATAACAACCTGAATACAATACTACAGCGGAACCAGACTTCTGTTGCTCCAGTCCTTTCCGTCAACTACAAAATCTCGAAAAGCAAAAATGTGAGCTTCCGATACAGCGGCCGCACGAGCCAGCCATCGTTGACGCAAATAGAGCCGTTGAAACAAAATGCCCAGCCACTCGTCGAGTATTTGGACAATCCAGATCTGGAAGCGGGCTTTAACAACTCCTATTCAATTAATTTCAACAACTACAAGCAGTTAAAGGACCAGAGTATTTATTTTTATGTCAGTGCAGATCAAGGAAAGAAAAGTATCAACAATAGCGTACGCTATGATCTAGATAAAGGTACGCAGCAAATTTCCTACGTGAATATTGATAAAGACAATTGGCGTATGTATGGCGGTGGAGGATACAGTTTTGTATTGAAGAAAAAATGGGGATTAAAAATGAACTTGGGTATGAACGCGCAGTATAACAGCCAGTTTAGCTATTTATCTACTTACAACGAAGATCCTGAGCTCAATAGAAATCAAACATGGAGTGTGGCGCCGAGCCTTGGCTTCAGTCGGTACAAGGCAAATAAAATGGATTTTTACATCTCCATGAGCCCTGGTGTGGAGCAGATGAATTCCTATTTGCAACCTGAGTTAAATCGCACGACTTTTAAATTTAGGACGTTCTCGGAGATTACGTATTATTTACCAAAAGACTTCAAGATTTCCCTGTCGACAAACCAGAATTATCAGGCTGCGACGAAAACATTGCAATCCATTAATATCATTAATATGAATGGTTATGTTTCCAAAAAATTATTGAAAGATAAGTCTTTGGAAGTACAGGTATTTGTCAACGATATTTTAAACAAAAATAATGGGGTGTACCGTTATCAAAATGGAACTTCATTTATCCAGACCAGCAACGATGTACTGCGTCGTTACGGAATGCTAAAAGTAATCTACAATTTTACAACAATGAAAGGAGATGCCAAATGAGTAAGTATATAAAGTTGATGGTCTGGGTATTATTGCTGAGCTCAGGAGCAGCCCATGCACAACACGCGTATTTTCCGAGCAGCGGAACAGTAACTTATGAACGGAAATTTCATGTGCAGAATTTCTTAAAACGTAATTACCTCAGCAAACCCGATCTAGATACCTGGGATAAGCTGATGGTCGACAATGCGGTAAAGAATGGGCCTGCAGAGGTGGTGACCCACCATATTCTGAAATTTTACGATAATGAAACCCTGTTTGAAACGGTGCAGGAAGATTATCCCGCAAATTATCGTAATGTGACTCACTATAATTCTATTCTCCCGGATTCAAAAACGTATATTAATTTCCAGAATCAGGAATTCTTAAAATTGCTCCCCTTTGGAGATGATCAGCTCTTGCTTAAAGATTCATTGCCTACTGTAAAATGGAAGTATACCGATGAATACCGAAATATTGCAGGATATGACTGCAGAAGAGCCAATGGAATTATTCAAGATTCGGTCTATGTGGTTGCGTTTTTTGCGGGGCAAATACCCATCTCCGGTGGTCCTGAACTTATACACGGACTTCCGGGCTTAGTGATGGGGATATCCATCCCAAGTATGAATGTAAATATGTTTGCCACAAAGGTGGAGATTACCAATACCGCATTTTCCAATGTGCTGACCAAAAAGAAAAAAGTTGTTGCGGAATCCAGGGCAGAGATCATAAAAAAACTGAAAGATACCGTCTATGATTATCTGGATGAGAAGGCGTTTAAGAAGCGGTTGCAGAGTATACTCTTTTAGGGGATAATCGATGCTATCTGGATGATAAAAAAGCCTGTTCGTTTGAACAGGCTTTTTGTATAAAAGGAGGTAGGTCTTATATTAACGTACCGTACTTCCGACTTTAATTGCTGTATCTGGTTTGACAAAATCCAATCGACCATCAGCGTCTTCTGCCATAAGGATCATTCCTTGTGACATAATTCCTTTTATTTCACGAGGCTCAAGATTGACCAGGATGGATACCTGACGACCTACGATCTCCTCAGGGCTGAAGAATTCTGCGATACCCGAAACGACCGTGCGTGTATCAATACCAGTATCGATTGTTAATTTCAACAATTTTTTTGTTTTCGCAACTTTTTCGGCTGCTGTAATCGTTCCGACACGGATATCCATTTTAACAAAATCGTCAAAACTGATGTTTTCTTTCGCTGGAGCAACTTTTGCATTATCAGCTAGATTTTTTGCTTTTGCTTCGGCAAGCTTATTCAATTGGAAGTCGACTTGTTCATCGGTTATTTTGTCGAATAACAATTGCACTTCACCCAATTGGTGTCCAGCTTGGATCAAAGCATCTGAACCTGCGTCGTTCCAGTTTCCTTGTGGAAAATTAAGCATTTCAAATAATTTGATCGCTGTTTTCGGTAAAAACGGCTGTGCAAGAACAGCAAGGTTAGCAACGATCTGTGCCGCTACATTTAGGATGGTTTTGACACGTTCCTCATCTGTTTTAATGATTTTCCATGGTTCCTCATCGGCAAGATATTTATTGCCCAGACGAGCTACATTCATAAATTCTGCCAATGCCTCACGGAAGCGGAATTGCTCCAAAGACGATTTGATAGAAGTAGGGTATGATTTTAGTTCATCCAGTACCGCTTGATCTACAGCTGTTAGTGGCGAGCCGTTCAATACCTTGCCATCAAAATATTTGTGGGAAAGTACCAAGACACGGTTGACAAAGTTTCCAAAAATAGCAACGAGCTCATTGTTGATCCTAGCTTGGAAATCTTTCCATGTAAATTCTGCATCCGAAGTTTCCGGTAATATGGATGTCAATACATAACGCAATTCATCCTGCTTGTCAGGAAATTCCTGTAGGTATTCATGTAACCAAACCGCATGGTTTCTGGACGTGGATAGCTTATCGCCCTCCAGGTTAAGGAATTCGTTGGCTGGAATATTTTCTGGTAAAATATAGTCGCCGTGTGCATGAAGAATCGCCGGGAAAATAATACAGTGGAAAACAATATTATCTTTTCCAATAAAATGGATCAGCGTAGAATCGTCTGCTGGGTTTTCATGGGTTTTCCAATAGTCTTCCCAGTTTTTACCATGGTCTAAAGCCCACTGTTTTGTTGCTGAGATATAACCGATAGGTGCATCTAACCAAACATATAGTTTTTTACCCGCTGCTTCAGCCAAAGGTACATCGACGCCCCAATCGAGATCTCTTGTCATTGAACGCGGCTGTAAACCGGATTTAAGCCAAGATTGACATTGGCCAAAAACGTTGGATTTAAGGATATTTTTCTTTCCTTCGATCAGCCATTTTTCAAGCCAAGGCTGGTATTTATCCAAAGGTAGGTACCAATGTTTCGTTTCTTTCAAAACTGGCGTTTTTCCGCTTAACGTTGAAATTGGGTTGATCAGATCTGTTGGGCTAAGTGATGTCCCACATTTTTCACATTGGTCACCATAGGCGCCTTCAGACTTACAATTTGGACAAGTTCCCGTAATGTAACGGTCGGCCAAAAACTGATGGTATTCCTCATCGTAGTACTGCTCTGAAAATTTCTCAACAAATTCACCTTTGTTGTAAAGGTTCAAGAAGAAATCCTGCGATAACTGGTGATGTATGGGCTCCGATGTACGGTGATATATATCGAAAGAGATACCAAACTCCTCAAAGCTTTCTTTGATTTGTTTATTGTATTTGTCAATGATTTGTTGCGGGGTGATGCCCTCTTTTTTTGCACGGATGGTAATCGCCGCACCATGCTCATCTGAACCACATACATAGACTACATCTTTTTGATTCAGACGCAAATAGCGGACAAAGATATCCCCTGGGATATAAGCTCCGGCAAGGTGTCCAATATGTAAAGGACCATTGGCATAAGGTAATGCCGATGTGATGGTATAACGTTTTTTATCTAGAATACTCAATGCTTGAAAGTATATTAAAGTGTGTACTTGTTTTCTTTGGCAAACTTAGATAAATTGCTGTTTATATGCAATATAAATGCGTGTCATATCGAACAATTTATTCTTGAATTCTTGTTTTGGCTCATTTCTACGATTGTTTCAACTTGATTAAAATGCGCTTCCATTTAACAGCTTGTTATCGTAGAAATATTATTCAAAATAGCGGTAGAAAACTTAGATAAATTTACGTTTATTTGTACATATAAGCACAATATATCAAGTAAATTTATAATCGGACTTTGCAATGTAGAGGTCCTTTTTTTTGAAAGTGTTTGATGTTATTGGCCAGAAAGATTCTTCAGTTCGATTGCATAGCTGTTGCTGTCTTCGAAGCCATGAAGTTTTTGTTTGATCATTAGCGATAAAAAAGATGTCCAAAATACCTGATTTTCTGAAAGAAGGCGATAAAGTAGCTATCGTTTGTCCTGCGAGTTTTATACGTGGCTCTATTGATGTTGGCATAAAAACATTGGAGAACTGGGGGCTGGAGGTTGTGGTTGGGAAGACTGTTGGGACATCGTTCCATCAGTTTGCCGGAGATGACAATTTACGCGCTGCTGATTTGCAGTGGGCACTTGATGATCCGTCGATTAAAGCGGTTTTTGCCGCGCGCGGAGGTTACGGTTGTGTTCGTATTGTCGATCAGATAGATTTTTCAAGCTTTGAAAAAGATCCCAAATGGTTGGTGGGTTTTAGCGATATTACCGTATTGCATAGTCATATTCAACGGAACTATAAAATTGCAACAATACATGGGCAGATGCCAAAGTCTTTTGAAACGGGCACAAAAGCATCGTTGGAAACGTTAAAAAATGCATTGTTTGGCCATACTATGGATTTTACCTACGAGCAAACGTTATTCCCCAATCGTGCGGGTAAAGGCGAAGGCAAATTGGTTGGTGGAAATTTGGCGATTTTATTATCTGTACTTGCGTCGGACTCGGATGTCAATTACAAGAATAAAATTTTATTTATTGAAGACGTCGGTGAAGCCTATTATTCCATAGACAGAATGTTATGGGCGTTGAAACGCGCAGGAAAACTAAAAAAATTAAAAGGTCTGATTGTGGGAGGGTTCTCTGCCATGAAAGACAATGATCCTACTTTTGGGCAAAGTGTTGAAGAAATTGTGTGGGATAAAGTGAAAGAATATGATTTTCCGGTGGCTTTTGGCTACCCTGCCGGGCATATTGATGACAATCATGCCCTGGTATTTGGCCGAAAAGTAACATTGGAAACTACCGATAATTCTGTTCAGTTAACTTATTTGTAAGCCTAACTGAACAGAACTTTTCCAGACCATATATCTTGGTTAACCTGAATGTACGGGGATGACCATCATCGCAGCATGGCTTTTCCAAGCCATCTTCTGCGCTATACTTGTATTGAATATTCTGCTTAATAAGCCTTTATCCCGATGGAAAGTGACCATCATGTCGATGTGATTTTCGTTGATGTATTGGTTGATTCCTGAAGCAATGTCTGCATTGAGGATATAGCTATAGATGGGATGATAAGGAGCCAGTAAATCCTGCATGGTTGTTATTTCGGCATTTACTGCTTTATTTGCAGGGTCTTCTTTAGTCACATGGACGACATAGACCTCACTTTTCCGTAATACTTCGGCGGCATTAACCAAAAGACGGTTTAATTTTAGTTTTACCTCTTTGAGATTGGTGGCGATCAACATCTTTTTGGGTACCCGAAATTCTGCTCGTGCGGGGACCACCAGTAATGGTGTGTGACAATTTTCGATCAGCTTGAGGGTATTGCTCCCAAGAAGCAGTTTCTTTAAACCACTTTTACCTGCAGTTCCGACGATAACAAGGTCAATGTCCTCCTCAGCACAGGTACGGTTTACACCATAGCTCAGTTCATATTCCTCAAGAACTGATTTCCAGGCAATGCCCTCAGGGAAAAGCAATATCAGTTCCTGTTGCCAGGTATTGAGATCTTTTTGTTTTTCTTCCAAGATTTCTGAATTGCTGATAACAACAGGTTCAGTACCAACGGTAGGGATTACTTCGTATGTGTGGTATAGGACAACTTTTTCAATGCCCCAAAGTGGAGCTAATTGTGCGGCATATCGAGCAGCAGCATAGGCATTGTCCGAAAAGTCTGTTAACAAGAGTAGGTTTTTCATCCTTTAGTTATTTGTTGATCCATAATCCGTGGCTAAGGTTTTTTACGCTGTCTTAGCCGTTCCAAAGCATTATAATCGGGTCTATAGTCATCAAATTACGCATTAAGTATTATAAATGCAATAGCTTTATTTATTATGGTGAGTACTGTGAGGGGTTCAATTTAAATAATTTCATTAATTTAGGGAGATCGGTAATTCAAGTTTTAATAAATTAAACGTTTTTTATGGCAATTTGGAATTCATTGGGTAAATATAGGGATACGGGACTTTTGGTCTTGCGTGTTGGACTTGGGGTGATGATGATCATGCACGGTCTGCCCAAATTGCAGGGCGGTCCTGAGCTCTGGGCAGGTGTCGGAAAATCAATGGGTAATATTGGTATTCATTTTATGCCTACCTTTTGGGGTTTTATGGCAGCTGCAACCGAAACTGTTGGGGGCCTATTTTTACTGCTGGGGCTCTTTTTCCGACCAGCGGCATTATTGCTTGCATTTACGATGGTCATCGCTGGATTAATGCATCTTTCTAAAGGAGATGGTATCTCTGGTGCATCACATGCGATTGAGCTTTGCTTTGTGTTTTTAGGACTTATCCTTGTTGGACCGGGTAAACATTCGGTTGACAAGAAATAAGAGACTCCCCGGTAAGAGATTTCCCGGAGGAAGAACTATACGACAAAAACGCCGCAATGTATTCTAAATTGCGGCGTTTTTGTCGTATAATTTGTTTCTATTGGACAACGAGTCCATCGTTGTTGATATTTACAAAGCACAGATTTCTACGATCTATCCATGGGGATCACCAGTAAGTTGGCAGCGCCATTCCAGGCTATTTTTTTAGAAATGCTTGTTTTGAATAAGCTCGCTAATAGTCCTTGCTTTTTATGGAATGAAAGTATGAGATCAATATGTTTCTCTTTGGCATATTCTTCAATACCTAGTGCAATATCATCATGGCTGATGTAGTCATAAATCGGATGATATTTGTCCAGGCGTTCATGGAGATGCTTTAATTCTTGTGCCAAGTCTGCTGCTGAACCTTCTTTTTTAGCAACGTTCAAAACATACAATTGTGCATTGAAAGTATCTAAAACCTGATCTAAATTGAATAAATCCAGCTTTCTGTCTACCTCCTTCAGATCGGTTGTAGCCAACACATTTTTGGGGACGGCAGGATTTACCTTATGGGAAACGATAAGCATGGGCTTATTGCAGATGTCCATCAGTGTAATGGCATTACTTCCGACGAGGATCTTTGCAAAACCTGTTTGTCCGGTGATACCCAATGCGACAAGGTCAATGTCGTGCGATTTACACATGTCATTGACTCCCAATGGCAGATCAACATCTTCCATCTGATGTGTTAGTTCCACTTGTGGAGGGAACAATAATCTAATTTGGTCAAACCATGCTGTCAGTTCTTTCTCTTTGGTCTCTTTTACCTCATCATTGACAATGACAATAGGTTCGTTATTGACAATGGTAACACTGTTGTACGTATGGTAGACAATAACCTTTTGAGTTTTCCAGGCTTCTGTGCATAGGGCTACTTGTTGTGCTGCCAGAAGAGCATTTTCTGAAAAGTCAGTTAACAGGAGGATACGTTTCATGATATTCTTTTTTATACGTTTAACTTCTATAACCTGGTTGGTGCATCCTGTCCTGCAAAATCTTTAGCGTATGAGCTATGGGAATCATTCGGACTTCAAGCAGTACCGGTATATTACTAAAACAATGAATGTAGCGATAAGTTACAAAGAAAACGTGAATTTAATGTTAAACTCTCCCTATTGTGATGAATGTCATAAAACCTTCACGGCTTTGTAAGACACCAACAGCGATGAAAGCGAACTGAAGGTTCTTTCTGGCCAATAAGATCAGACACTTTCAGAAAAAAAAAGGCAACCGCGATTACGGTTGCCTTTTTTTAGAGAGAGAATACGTTCTATTTTTTTGCTTGAAAGTTGATGATATAATCGGTCATCACTTTGGCACTTTCATCTTTCACAAAGTCAAGATCGATTTTAGGTTGGGACTTACCTTCCTCCCAAGCTGGTTTACCCTGCAATTTCAGTAAAGCGTTGATGCGGTCTCTATTTTTCTTGAGGTTGTCATCTTTCTCTTTTTTGAATTTGTTGAGTTCCAATGGAATTTTAACATCCTCATCTTTTTGAGCTTCTTCAATATCCTCTTTCAGATACTTATATTCCAATGAGTTTTTAATGCGTGCCTCATGCATTGCTTCTAATTTTTTGTCAACAGTACTTAGATCAGCTACTTTTTTGAAGTTGCTCGATTGGATCTGATCCCAAGGGAGTGCTGATTTTTCTGAGCTCTCGCCAAATTTCTCTGCAGAAAACTGAGAAGGGAATACGATATCTGGTGTAACCCCTTTATGTTGTGTACTACTACCGTTTACACGATAGAATTTACCTAGTGTGATATTGATCTGTCCATATTGAGGAGCACCTTCTGGGGTGTCCGGATCTTTTTCACCTGAGGCTTTTAGCAGTAAGCGGCTGGTTGGGCTGATAACGCGTGACATATCGATTGCCGATTGCACTGTTCCTTTACCATAACTTTGAGATCCTAAGATAATACCTCTTCCATAATCTTGAATAGCACCGGCGAAGATTTCAGAAGCCGAAGCCGAGAAGCGGTTGATCATGATGCCCAGTGGACCATCCCAGGATACACCCGCGTTTTTATCTTCTTCGACATCGATGTTATTTTTTGTGTCTCTTACTTGTACAACTGGACCTTTATCGATAAATAAACCTGTTAAATCAATTGCTTCCGGTAAGGAACCGCCACCATTGAATCGCAAATCGATAACCACAGCATCTACTTTTTCTTGTTTCAACGTGTCTAAGATTAACCTAACGTCTCTCGTTGTGCTCTTATAGTTTGGATCGCGTCTTCTGTATGCTTCAAAATCCATGTAGAACTTCGGAATATTGATGATACCCACTTTGTACGTTTTTCCATCGGCACCTTTGACGTTCATAATCTCTTTTTTCGCAGACTCTTCTTCAACGACGATTTTCTCACGTACTAAAGATACAATGCGCGGATGAGAGTTCATTGGCTGACCAGCAGGTATAATTTTCAGGCGAACAATGGTTCCTTTTGGACCTTTGATTTTTGCTACGGCTGCATCAAGTCTCCAGCCAATAATGTCTTCGAATTCACCATCTTTTCCTTGGGCTACAGCAATGATTTTATCATTGACATGAATGCTCTTGTCTTTGAATATTGGTCCACCAGGGATAATTTCGAAGATGCTTACGGCCTCGTTGTCGACGACAAGTCGTGCTCCGATTCCTTCAAACGTATTGGCCATTCCTTCATTGAATGCCTGTGCAAACGAAGGGTTAAAATACGACGTATGTGGGTCAACAGCATCTGTCAATGCTTGCATGACCACCTGAAAAGCATCGTTGGCATTGGTTTTCTTTGCCTGCGAGATCAAATTGACATAGCGTTTCTTTAGTGTTTCCACCTGTTTAGTCCTCGCGCTGTCGGTCGATTTACCACTCGCGGTTTCTAAGTTGAGCAGATCATATTTTACACGTTTACGCCATTGGTCGTTGGCTTCATCTGCTGTTTTGAACCAGCCTAATTTTTCACGGTTAGGTTGGTAATACTCATCCTTCGTATAATCCTGTTTCTTATCGATTTCTGAAAGCGCATATTGCATTCTGTCCAGGTATCTCTTTGAATAGACATTAAAAATATGGAATGCAGCAGAAAGATCTCCATTTTTGATATCCTGCGCAAGATTGTTTCTGTACGCTTGAAATTCATCAATATCCGCTTGAAGCAAATAATTTTTTCCTTGATCCAAAGTTTTGATTAGATTATCGTATATGATACCCGATATCGAATCATTCATTTTGACCTTTTTGTAGCTCGCATTTTCCAATAATCCCGAGACTTCTTTAGCGATAATTTGATGTTGTGTGCTTGGTTTAAGCCCTCCATCATCAGGAAGCGCCACTCGTGGTTTTGAACCACAAGAAACAATGGATACAACAAAAAGTGCAAATATGAGTTTCCTAAACATATTTTCGACGGTTTTAATAATCATTCTTTTTAAAAAATATTCAGCTCCTATTGATGAGCGTGCTAAATTTAGTGAAATTCGTAGCACATTATCGCAGAATCTAAAAATTTATTTGATTTATCCTTCAATATTTACAAAAAGCTTAAAATCTCTTTGTAGACTGCTCTTTCAACAGACCAGTAGAAGGGGTAGATTGTTTTAAATGTTTCAATTGTACAATTCATTTTTTAACTGCGTATAGGCTTTGTAGGTCTGATCAGCAGATGGATAATCTTTTAGCACAAGATACACCTCACCCAGTTTATCCAATATAGCAAGTGAGAGCTGTTTGTTATTTTCATCTGACGCCAGTTCAGCGGCCTGTACAAATTCTTTGATCGCCACCTTATAATTACCATCTTTTTGCTTCGATGAGGCCAGCAAGTATTCGATTTCAGCGAGCTCGCTACTTAGTTTTTTTGCATTGGCCAAGTCGCGGGCTTGTAGCAGAAACCACTGAGCCTCGGTAAATTTATTTTGCTTAAAATAAATTTCAGCAAGCATTTCCCATGCAAAAATCTTCCCTTCATAGGCTTTGGCCTTATTGAGTAAAGGGATCGCACTGCGGATAATATTATTCTCGGCAGCTTTATAATTTCCCTGACCGGCTCGTGCCATAGCAAGTAAAAGCCAGGCGTTGGCTTGGTCTGCATAGCTTTTGCTCTTCATCGCATAGGTATGATAATTTTGTGCGCTCTCTTCAGCACGTACAAAGTCTCCACTATACAGCTGGAAATTGCTGATGTTCATATTAATTGTAGCAATATCATCCCTGTTATCGGTACGATTTGCCAAGGAAAGCGCCTGATATAGAAATTTTGAGGCATTGCTGCTATCGTTATTTTTAATTGAAAATAAGGCTGCTTCATTGGCAAGCGCATAACCCGCAATCCAGTTTTCAGCCTTTGTCTGCGTCTCTATAGCGCTATCCCAGCTATTTGCCGCCGTAGGCATGGGGTTCATCAAATATTGAAAATGGCCCAAGTTATTGGTGCTCCGCAGTTGCAATAGCAATCGCTGGAGCAGGAGCTGCCTGGCAATTTCTTTGCTGAAAGACTTCTTGTCGGCATAATTCTCTGCTAGTATTTCATTGGCTGTTTTTGGAGGTGGTAAAAAATAGACCTCTGGACCGATACCTTTAAAGGTAGCATCGTATTGTTTTATTGCGCCCGTATAATCTTTGGCAGCATCCTGTGCGATTACCTGACATGGTATATTCATGAAAGCAGTCAAAGCGGTAAATATAGAAATCCAGTATTTTGTCATTCTCATAAAATATTACGTTATTATTAACGTCTACATAAATTTAGCTAAAGGACATATTTGAGCAATCTACTACTTAATTCGATAAACCTGTACGGTCGGTTATGCTCTGCCAAAAGCAATTTACATATATAATAGAGCAAATATGACGAAAAATTGTGTGAAAAAATGTTAAAGTAATATCGAACGGCGAATGATGCCCCTCAAAACTATGCTTGTGAAAGCTTGATGCTTATTACTTTGCAGAACTCATAATAGAAGAGTTTGGATGAATAAAGCTAAAATATTTAGTCGCTGTGCTGTTTAATTTTTAACTTTGTGTTATGGCGACACGAATTCCATTAGCAGAACGACTTAGACCGCGGCAATTGAGTGATTATGTGGGACAACAACATATTGTGGGCCCAGATGCGGTACTCTACCATGCGATCCAGCAAAAAAATATTCCATCCATGATTTTGTGGGGACCTCCCGGGGTCGGAAAAACAAGTTTGGCCTTGCTGATCGCAAGAGAGCTGGACCGGCCGTTCTTTTCATTAAGTGCGATTCAAGCAGGGGTGAAAGATATTCGTGAAGTCATCGAAAAAGCCGAACGGCTGATGAACTTCAACCAAGATCAACCCATTTTATTTATTGATGAGATTCACCGTTTTTCCAAGTCGCAGCAAGATTCGCTTTTAGGTGCTGTTGAACGCGGGCTGGTGACACTGATTGGTGCAACAACAGAAAACCCATCGTTCGAGGTCATTTCTGCATTGCTCTCGCGTTGCCAAGTGTATGTATTGGAACATCTTTCGGAAGAAGATCTTATTGGATTGATTCAAAAAGCATTACATGAAGATGAATATTTACAGAAACAAGCGATTGTTGTAGAAGAATATGAGGCCTTGTTGCGGCTTTCTGGTGGCGATGCACGTAAATTGTTGAATGTTCTCGAATTGGTTGTGAATGCTGCAGTATTGCACAAAGAGCCAATTACAAATGCTTTTGTATTGAAGCAGGTACAGCAAAATATGGCCATTTATGATAAAGCGGGTGAGCAGCATTACGATATTATTTCGGCCTTTATTAAATCAATCCGCGGGTCTGATCCAAATGCAGCAGTATATTGGCTTGCTCGGATGATCGAAGGCGGGGAGGATCCGTCGTTTATTGCACGGAGGTTGTTGATTTTAGCTTCTGAAGATATTGGCAATGCCAATCCGAATGCCTTGTTGCTGGCCAATAATTGTTTTCAGGCTGTCAATGTCATTGGGTGGCCCGAATCACGTATTATTCTTTCGCAAACAGTGATCTATTTGGCGACTTCTGTCAAGAGCAATGCTTCGTACGAAGCAATCAATAAGGCACAGGCTTTGGTGAAACAAACGGGCGATCTATCGGTTCCCTTGCATATCCGTAATGCGCCGACCAAATTGATGAAGGATTTAAATTATGGTGCCGAATACAAATATGCACATGCTTATCCGGGAAATTTTGTCATTCAGGAATTTCTTCCCAAAGAAATCAGCGGTGTCAAATTGTATGAACCAGGGCAAAATTCGCAGGAGGAAAAATTAAGACAGAGTTTACGGGACAAATGGAAAGAGAAATATAAGTATTAATGTGGGTATAGCAAAAGGCGAGCGTTAAAGCTCGCCCAGTGCAGATATGAACAACGAAATTTTAGATCTCTGTAGCAGGTTTGTTTTTTAGGGCAAACGCTCTCTTTGGCGGCACTGGACTGCCTGTACCAGTTGCACTGTCGCTATCGCTGCTATTGCCAGACTTCGTATGGCCTTTGGTAGTTGCTCCAGTAACTTTTTTGCCATTCGCATTTTCCTTTTTTGCCGTTTGTAACATCTTTTTAAAGATGAGTAGTCCGATTATTCCCAAGGATAACCATAGTAGATCTACCAGTAAAATGTCATTTGAGCCTAAGCGATAAGTTTCCCATATCCAGTTTCCCGTTTTCATCCCATTCACAATAGGTACTGCTAAAGACAATACCGAGCCAAGTAGGAGTGTTTCTAAGTTTGTTTTCCCTATGTTACGTCGGATAATGTAAAACACACCTAATGCCAGCCAACTATAGAAATACACATGGAATATAAAAGGCTGGTCCACTTTCGTCGCCAGCTTGACCGCGATAAAGGTTATTGCGGTGACAGGGAACATCGTTAGGCAGCTGGCCATAAATACATTGGCAGCCCAAAAATTAAAGATACGTTTGCGCTTTGGGATATTATTTTTATCCCGTGCGACCAACCAGATCAGTATGCCCGAAATGATGACAAAACAGCCCATGATACCCAGCACAAAATAAATGATTTTGACAGGATAGCCGCCAAAATCCGCAAGATGCAAACGGTAGATGAACCCCTTCATATAATCTAGATAGGAACCGTTTTCTGCTGCGGATTTTTCAAAAAGGATCTTATCATCGGCTACGCGATAAATCAGCCTGCCCGAACCAGCAAAATTTTTATCAATATCAGCATCATATAAGGCAACAACATGCATGCTTTTGTCGCCGTAGTTTTTGATAAAGATGCGGTTCATATGGCTATTTGGCCATTTGTTCTCTACTTTATCTAAAAAATTCCCCATGTTGAAAGCTGTGGTGAGTGGTTCATACAAATAAGTATATTTTGTATTGTCGTTGTAACCGAGCGCAGCATAAACCTCATCCTCCTTACCATCGTATAGGTATTTGCTAAAGGGAATAATCAGTACCGAGTTCACAATCAGCACGATCCCCGTCAGCGCATACATAAACTGGTAAGGGAATCCGATCACACCCAAGGCTGTGTGCATGTCCGTCCATACCGTTTTCCATTTATTTCCGGGCCTAAATACAAAGAAGTTTGATTTGATTTTGTCCCAGTGAAGCATTAGACCTGAGATCAATGCGAATAGGAAGATAAAGGATACTAGTCCAGCCAGGGTATAACCAAAAGGGCGCCCGATATTTATTCCGATCTGGTTGAGCGGAGCAAGGAAATGGAGGCGATAGAGAAACTCCCCCATCGTGTAGCTATCACTATAATCTGACGGTTTTTTTGTGGCAAGGTCATAGGTAAAATACATCGAGTCCTCCGCACCACGGCGCCCACGCCCTCGTTTTTTCTTTTTTCCTTCCTCTACGTTCGCTTTTCTATTCTTTTTTTCCTCCAGTTCTTTTTTTGCCGCCAACTCTTTGGCCTTATTAGCAATTATCGTATCCTGCGAGGTACCTATATTGACATAACTTGCATGGCCGTTATGTTGCATATAGAACGCAATATCCCTGCCTTTGAGTTCTTTGATCCGACCAATGGAGTCCAGTAGGTGGTCAAAAACGATATTTCGGTAGGTTCCACCTTTGTCGGATTCATTTTTTTGCCAGGCATTGATTTCATTTTTAAAAAAGGAAAAGGAGCCGGCGAAGAAAATTACATATAAAATGGCACAGATGATTATTCCTGAGATTGTATGCGTATTGAAATAGATATTATAACGTCTTAGATTCATAATTTAGGTGATTATAGGTAGATAAATATGCTATAGAATATAGCAATAAGAAGCAGGTAAATGCCCCATATTATCCAACCGTTTCGTGAAAGAAAGGCGATAAGCAATAGCACACCCCAAGCGATAAAACCTGTAACATAAGCCGTAATCAAAATGTCTGTTTTATCAAATACTTTTGTTAGGCAAAGATGGAGATATAACATCACGAAATAACCACCAAAGAATCCGGCGGTCAATTTGAGGAAACGTTGGAATGGGCTGCTCAGATATTTTTTATTGGCCGGCATGTTTTAAAAAATAAAAAATTCAAAAAGAAGGGCGATTAGAAGGACAGCTGTCAGTTGTTTCCACTGAAAATATCGATAGGGCCATAAAAGTACAACTAGGCTGAAGAATCCCATGGTATAAGCGCCAAAGGCCAGTGTTCCTGAGAGTATGCCCTGCAGATAGATGGTCAGTATCCATGCCAGTCCGAGAAGGACAATGGCTAATATTCTTGAGCGGTTTTTATCTTTTGCAAGATTCAACAAGAGGCTGGGGCCTTGTGTTATTTTGACCTTTTCGGAGGAACAGTACCAGAAAAAGCTACCGGTGAAAATAAGCAGCAATAAAAATGTGTACATAGTGAGTTCTGTTGATTTATGGATATACCCAATATGCTATGAATTCGCATATTGGGTATACGATTATCAGTTAAGAAAGACTAGTCTAGGTGTTCGATTGCGGTAATCGTACCACCTTCAACTTTTAAGCCTTTGGTCGCTGTTGCAGCCGAGGCATCGATCTTATACACATAGCTCTCTCCAGAAGTCAGGTTTACGCCAATGTAGCCTGTTTTGCCATCTTTTTTGCTATAGTTGTTTCTTTGGGTAAATGATTTTACCTCATCTGCTTTTGGTAAACCCGATACAATTTTAAATGTTTTGTCTACGACGTTTACAGCTGCAATTGTTGTCGTCGCGCTGTAAGTGCCATCGGATTGTTTTTTCTTTGAACTTACGATGAAATTATTTCCGCCAACATAGGTCCAGTTAACGATGTTATAACCACCAGAAATCTCAGCCACATTGAAGAAATAGTTTTTATCAAATTCCGTCGTACCTGATGCGATACGTAAAATAGCGGGCGGGTTTGTTGACGTGATTTTGGTAACGTCACCAACTTTTGACGTGGCATTTGCTGCGGAGAAGGCATAAATATCACCATTTTCTACTGTACCTAGACCGTTGGTAAAGTACTGGCCTACATAGCTGGTACGCTCATCTGTAAAAACTTTTTCAAGTTTCATCTCCGGATAAGAAAATACTGCAACCCATGCTTTGTTTGGGTATGCAGTAGTAAAGGATGAACCTTGGATACAAAAGAATGGCGCATATACTTTATTACCTACTTGCGTCAACCAACTGAAATAGCCAATTTCGCCATTGTTGGCCAGTTCCAGCGCATTCAATGATCCTTCTCCCACAATAGACAGGCTATTGGTGTTGACTCGGTACCAGGTGTGAGTTGGTGCCGCCAGATTTCTGGACATTTTAGTCATCAATACATCTTCTTTGACCGCCGCAAATGCGGCTACAGTTTCCGACTGAAAATTTGTCAATTTTTTTAACTTGCCTTCTGTTAAATTGTAGGCCGTCACTGCTCCTGGATTACCTTGTCCGTATAAGAAGCTGAAGAATTTGTTGTTAGTTGTCAAATAATAGCGGTAAGTTCCGTCTTGCTCGATTCCGTTACCGAGGATCGAAACTGTTCCCTCATCAAGACTATTAGCCGTAACCAGGTAGTCTGCTACGCCAGTGCTTGCAATTGGAGTTACTGCAACGATATATTTGCTGCCACCATCAGTGCTTTCGCCTCCAGAAGATTCGCTTTTTGAGCAAGATCCGAATAAAATAGCTGCTGCTAATAGGGAGAATAGAGATTTTGTTTTCATGTTTGAAATATTTATAAATTATTTTGTTTGTTGAAGAAATAACGTAAGTTGAGGTAGAAACCGCGGCTTGGCTTTTGTAGACTGAAATTGTCAACCAAACGGTTGTCCGTGAGGTTTTTGCCTTCCAGAGCAATATTGTACCGACCATTTGCGATGGAGTATACCACATTGGCATCTACACTTAACTGTGTCGGGATTTTTCTCTTTTCAGCATCTGCGTCGGTAGAACCTAGGCCTGGCCAATACAACCAAAACTCATGAACATACAGGAGGTTGGCTCCAACATTTAACCGGTTGTTTTTGCCTCCGAGCTCTGGAAAAATAACTGACGCGTCCAGATTGCCAAATAGATAGGGAATATTTGGCATCTGATTTTTGTATAGTGGACTTACGCCTGTGTAACCAGGCTCTACTTTTTGCATATTCTTGACAGATTGATAAGTGGCATTTAATCCAGCCATAAACCATCTTTTGTGCGAGTAGCGCAGATCTAAGTCGCCACCGATTGATCGAACGCCATCTCTATTGTCCGATACATATTTGGACTGGTTGTTGTTCAACCGTTGATAAATAAAGTCGTCCGCGTGACGATAGAAAGCATTGGCTATTAAGGCGAAGCGATTGTCCGGATTCAAATTGAAATCATAAAGTACCCCTAAATTCATGTTGTTGCTTTTCTCTGGTTTCAAACTAGCATTTCCCTCGTAATTTTCTACATCACCAAAAAGTTCTGTTGGTGTAGGCATTTTGGTTGTGAGTTCATAAGATCCCTTGATCTGTAAAGTCGGAGCTAGGTAATAAGAAAGGGCTGTTCCATATCCTAATCTTGAAATGTTCTTTTCCAGCTCATTATTGCCGCTCGTATTATGTTGGTTGTAATGTTTTAAAAAGGCATTCAAACTAAATCTATCTTTGATATCGTATTGATAACCGAAGGATAAAACATTCTTTTGACTTAGCTGAGCACGTTCGTTAGCTGCGTTCTGTGGATTTACCTCATCCTGACCGCTGCGTTTGAAGGTATTAAATACGTTTGTCAGTGATAGACTTTGTCTTTCCGAAAGTTTATAGTTAATAATGGCATTTGCTACCCCAGCATTGTTTTTGTATTTGTACATCGAGTAGGAACGTTCGCCGCCTGGTCCGTCGAGATTTTTTCTATTGCCATACCAGTCGAAACGGGCGTGAACAGTGTCAATATTCTGGTTGCTTCCCAAATTGATGTTTCCATTGATGATCACATCTAGTCCTTTGGTCAGGAAGTTGTTCTTTTTATACTTAAATGTCGGCATTACCGTAGTACCTCTATTGTGCCAACCGCCAAAGACAGATACCATACGAGCTCCTGTTTGTATTTCCTTATAGCTTTGCCCTAGGACGACACCAAAGAGAAGTTTATCTGCATAAGGTTTATTAACGATACCGATATTCGCGATAAGCGATTCGTTATGGTAGGTATCATGGAATCTTTTAAGTTTAACTCCCTCTTTATAAACCCCAGTATTAATGTCAGCTACGTCGACGGTGACTTTATAATTATTGTCAGAATAATTTTGAAACGCATTCAATTGGAAGTATAAGCCTTTCTTTGTTGTATGAGCCGCATTAATCACGGTACGGTGTGTGTTAAAGGATCCAAAAGAGTAGCTGGCATCTACATAACTGTTCATGCGGTCACCTGTAACAATATTCACTGCCCCACCTAAGGCATCCGAACCGAGCCATACTGGTACGACACCCTTGTAAATCTCGATCCTTTCTGCGATATTGATTGGAATATTATTAATTTGGAATGCCGACCCGAAGTTCTCCATTGGGATACCGTCGATAAAATAACGAATCTGATCCCCATTAAAGCCATTCAGCATCAGATTGAAATTAGATCCTACACCACCGGATTCCCGGACTCGTACACCTGCCACACGATCCAAGGCACTTGAAATATCCATTGTGGTATTGTATAGTTTTGTCGCATCGACTGCCGTCACATTAAAAGCTTGTCGATTCACTTCCTGAGCTTTGGTGCGTCCAAAGACTTCGACCTGATCAATTTCTTTTTGATCCGATATCAACTCAAGGTTTAAATTGTTCTCGCCCGTTTTAAGAACGATGGTTTTTGATAGCTTTTGGAAGCCTACAGCCGAAGCACTGATTGTAATGCTTCCCTCTTTGATATTTTTGATCTCATAGTATCCATTTTCATCAGTTGATAGGTTGACTTTCCCTATTCGCACGGTTGATCCCGCGATGCCCTGTTGGGTCTGGGTTTTTACAAATCCTTTGAGTGATGCTGAGAACTGTTGTGCGTTTACTGTGCAGTGAATAAAAAGGAGAAATAAGATACTATGGAACTTTATGTTTTTCATGATGGATTGATCCGATGATCGTTTATACACTTGTTAAATATTTATTTAGATTAATTATAAACAACGCAAATGTATGAATATTCTTTTTCCTGACAAATCATTTGTTAAAAAATGTTATTTTCTTAAAACCTTTTTTTCTTTTCGGCTGTTTTATTAACGTTTTTCAATAGGTAGTAAACACGCTGGCACTCTCCATAGTTAGCGTGTTTTTTTTATTGCGGATCAACTTAAATTATTTATGTTTGTTTTACAAATGTTTCAACTATGAACTTAGAGCCTTTAAAACAAACAGGACGTTTGGCCACCATAGCACTGACTGGACTTTTTGTCTTTTCCTGCAAAAAGGATAATCCTAAACCCGAGCCCGAGCCGGAACCAGTGGAGCGTACCGAAGCACAGCTGATTAAGGATGATATCTATAAGTATTATAAGTTATATTCACTTTGGGATAAATCCATTCCTGATTATACCAGTGATCCTTCTCAATTCACGGATAAATATGGTTCAGCAGATTTGGTGCTCGATGCGCTGAAGAAGATGACGCCAGCACATACGGCTTATCCAAATGGAGTCTTTGACCGATTTTCCTATATGTTGGGACTAGATGGTTATAATACCGGAGCAGCCGCTTCTGGCAGGCTTAAGATGGATACGAACGATGGGTACGGTCTTTATTTTCAGTTTGGAACAGAAGACGGTAAAATTGCTTTTCCTATTATCTATTTTGTAGAAGGTGGTTCACCCGCGCAAAGAGTAGGTTTAAAACGGTCGGATTATATTACTGCTGTAGGTAATGACACAGATTATTCATTGGCTGTAACCTGTGAGGGCGAGAATTGTAGCTTTAATAGAAGCGATATGGATAAAATTCAGAACAAACTGAATGCTGCCTTGGACGCTGGTACACTTAAGCTTCAGGTGAAACATCAAGACGGGACAACAACCACTAAGGATCTTACATACGCGAATGGTTATACCATTGACCCGATCTATAAAGATTCGATCTACACGTATAATGGAAATAATGTTGGGTACCTCGCTTTATCGTCTTTTGAGGAAATTGAGAATAATAATGTCAATCAACAAAAGATTGATGCAGCTTTTGATAAATTCCAGGCTCAGCAGGTTAAAAGTTTAATTGTTGATTTACGCTACAATGGCGGTGGTTATGTTGACGCTTCTGCTTATGTCGCCGATAAAATTGGCGGAGCCATAACGAAAGGAAAGCTGATGCTAACCTATGAGGTGAACGATTATATTAAAGCGACACCGAGCATCAATAAAATGTTTCAGGATACCAAGTTTGAGGGCAAAAGCAATCTGAACTTGAGTAAAGTTTATTTCCTGGTGAGTGACCGTACAGCATCGGCAGCGGAAATGTTAATTAATGTGCTCAAGCCCTATCTGCAAGTTCAGATCATAGCCTCTGGTGCGCGTACATACGGTAAACCTGTAGGCTTTTTTGAGCAGGTTGTCCAAAAGAAGGTGTCTTTCTGGCCAGTTTCCTTTCTTTTGAAGAATTCTGCGAATTTTTCAGACTATTGGGATGGGTTGGTTCCCGATAAAAGCAATATAACAGATTACGTGTTTGTCGATGTAGGCGATAAGAAGGAGACCATGCTGGCGACAGCATTGAACGATGCAGCACCGGGTATAACCACCAAAGCTTCTATCAATGCAGTAAGCCGAAAGGGCTACCGCACGCTTGACCAAGGCGAGGTTAATATACGACCAGACCGTGGCATGATCAAGAAACGTTAATCAAGGAACATTCGCCTTGTGTTCGTACTTTGTTCGGACAGCGTTCGGGGCTGATCAATACGTGTAGAAACTTTGTGCAGATCCTGACCAGATAATTCCTGTTCAGGATCTGGTCAAGGTCTGTTGCATATTGGGTCAAAGTCTGTCCGCATCCGAAGCAGGTACGAACAAAGTACGAATCTGATCCCTTTTATTCGTTCGAAAAAAGATAAGAATGGCACAGTTCTGCTGCGGCAGCATCCGGCAAACATTTTAAGTAGCCAACAGGAACCTGAGCGATGATTTTTTCAAGAATAGTATTCATGTTGGAAAATAATTCCTTGTTCCACCGGATGGAAGTACAGCTCGGCAATACAGCGATAAAGCCTTTAAGTCCAGTTTGCCATTCGAACTCATTCTTAGGAGCCTGTTGCAAGCGAACGAATCCTTGTAAGGGCAGTTGTTCATTTTTATAACACGGCGTCTTGCCGCTCCAAGGTGTTCCATAAATTAATATACCTTCATCGCTTATTCGAATAGCTGGATTATCGTCGTTGAGTAAAGAGGTGTTTGGGATATGTTTTAACCAAAGGCGGCTATGTGTACTCTTACCGGTACCGCTCTTGCCTAAAAATGCGACACCTCTGCCGGCGTGGTTTGCAACAGAAGCGTGGATCATGATGGTGTTATGCAGTAGGCTGGCTTGCCCAAAGATCATCATTGCCATCCAGGTAATAACGCCGCCCTGTTCATCCGCTGTGCTTGCAGGAACATAAAGTAAAGAACGTTCAAAGTTGCGGTCACTTTGGAGGTACCAGATCCCATTGCCCTGTTCGTTGCTGATTGTTGTGATGAAAGTATCCTCTTTTTCATAAAAGCGAAATCGATCTCCCCATGCAATGGACTCGTCTGTCCGAAGTATACCCATATCCTCAGGTATCGGTGCTTTTGCTACACTGAAAGTGATACTAATGTCTGTTTTTTCGGTGGGGTTTAGCCATTGGAAGTCGCGAAACGAAGGAAGAAGCTGGGCTAGCGGATAATCTGCAGGATGATTAAACTCCAGTATTAATTCCGCGATGCGGTAGCGTGTCTGGGATAATGTTAATAGTTCCGGTATCTCCATAAATGCAATGTAAAAATGAAATTCGTCGTTAAGTATATTGATAAAATCGGTTGTATGAAGGCATAACAAATTCAACCTACGGGCAAATTACAAAACAAAATCAAAAGTTTCATAAAAAGATCGTCTGATCAATTTGTTATGCCATAGATTGTGACAGATTTTCTAAACTAATGGACTCATTTACTTTTCTTATCCGATAAGGTCGTGCTTTTTTTGAGCTTCTGTATCCTTCTTAATTCTTGAATGATACTAGAAGGGAGTATTTCGTATTTTTCTACAGCTTCTTCAATAAATAACCTACCTTCTAATATACTGGCCACTGCCATCTGAAGCCTTTCTTTGAATGGGGGCTTCGCAGCATTATGATCTTCTTTTTTGCGTTTACTCTGCATGTTGATAAGTTTAGGATAATATGTGTCTTTTGTTTTATTATTTTGTTTAAAAAGCCTTAAAGTTTCTTTTAAAGAAAATATAATAACAGAAAATAGCTCTAATGAATTTGTATTATTAAGTTTAAGATTGTTATGACTTTTTAATGAGAGGAATATTAATTTGGATATAATAGACTGGATAGCCATTAAGCTTTTGGCTACCCAGTTTTTTGATTTAGTTTTTAATTATTGACAACTTGTCTTACACAACGAATATTTCTTCCTTCCATTTTATCCAAGTTAGGATAAGTAACATTTCCCCAAGAGAAAAGCCAAGCCAATCGAGTAAAGGAAGATTTAACGGCATAGGCTGTGTTTGTATCGTAATTATTTGAAGTCCAATAATGGCATTCACCAGCAGCCAATGCACCCAGTAAAATACCAGCAGGGCTTCCAGATACAGAGCTTCCGCCAAGAGAGGATGCTTTGGTACGGTACCCTCCGAAGGATAGCGTGAGATTGTTGTCGTCATAAGCGGCATTTGCAGGGTTATCACTGTCACGATTCCATATATAGGCATATTGCGCGCCCCAAAGAAGCCCTAAAATTTCTTTTTTATCATCAGGTTGACCAATGGATTCCCATTCTTGTTTCGTAGACATTCGCCAGGTGCCAGCTGGATAAACCGAAAGACATGGATCGGTGTTACCGGAAGCCCCTGTCGGAGTGGCGGATTTCCAGTTCCAGAATTCTGTATCTTTCGTAGCAGCGGTTGATCCACCGGGATTCGATTTTAACCGGTAGCTGTCTGTGTGGGATGCATCATAGATCAAGTTTGATCGTGCCCACAATACGCCCTTCACTTTAACAGGCGATTCGATCAGTCGGATACTCATCGAGTAGGTGGACCCAATCGTTGGGGTATATGCATTTGGGAAAGTGTATGTATTTGCATTGAATGTACGTATGCGAGCATCGTCTAATGTGACTTTTAAGGTGTTAAATTTAATCTTTAAGCTATTAGCTGCGATAGCATTGGTATTTAAGGTGAAAAAATTGGCAATTTTTACAGTCCCTGTTGGGTTGCCGCTATCTTCGACCATTGCTGAAGCCAAGACTGCACTATTCACGTCAACCACATTAGTAAATTGTCCGGTCAATATATTAAAGTCGCCCATTTGCAACACCGTCGTATTGCTGCTTCCTTTTACCAATGACATACTTGTGCTGTTCTCAATCGTGCCAAAAAGACCACGAACGTTCAATTTTGCTTGAATGCGTGAAGTCATCCGTTTGAATATGATGTCAAGATAATTTGCGCCATCGAGTGCATTGAAACTGCCCGATGCATACAGAACATCTTTATTTTCAAGGCTCGAACGGGCGATGATACCCGAGCTCGGAACATTAGGCATACTGCTATTTTTTTGATTCAAGGATACGGCATACCAAGTGTAGGGTTTGTATGCGACAAGCTCGATCTGTGGATTTACGCCAGAAGTAACTTCCTGATTATAGACTAATGTATTAGTATTGTCGTATATTACTAAGCGAAATTTTACGCCTGTATCCATAATGGAAGCGGCAGCCTTTAATCCATTTGTAGTTGCCTTGCTTGTCGCATTAGCTGCTGTCTGAATCACAGTCGATGTTTGCTGTGCCGCTATACTTGCTTCTTCGGTATTGATTAATGCGTCTACATCACCCAGCGAGACAATGGGCTGTGCAGATGTGCTTGTGTTGTCATTCGCCGCAGCTTTTGTTGCGGCTACAGCCAAGTTGCTCGAAACGACCTCTTCAATACCTTTGACGCCTACATTTAATATGGCTCCTTTAACTGATGGAGTCTGCTCTTCTTTTGATGAGCAGGAAAAAAATGCCGCTGCTATGCCTAGCATGAGCAGAGGTTTATATGCTTTAAATATGTTCTGTAATGACATAAGTGTTGTATTTCATTTGAATGTTTAAACGCGATTATTGATACTCTTATTTTTCTATCGTTTTGCGATACGACATTTTATATATCAAAATCTTTGCTGTTATTGCCTTTATCGGTCCAGTCCTCGACTTTAGGGTTGTTTGGTGTGGAAGAACTCCCAGGATTAATTGTTCCTACGGAAGTTGCCGCAATACCTTGCTCCATGTCAATAGCCAAAATAGACAGGTTGGGAGCACTGTAAGGTTTACGTGTTAATTTTCTTTTCATTATTAAAAAATTTAAAATGATCGTTAGCTTATCGCTCTGTAGTAAAATGGCCGTTATTGCTTACGAAAGTATTAATATGTTTTTTGGAATGGCTGATAATCAATGTTTTTAATTATTTAAATAACGGATCGGCCACAAGTTGTAGCGGAACAGCTACAAAATGAAAATTAGATTTTGTTATTTCAATAAGCATCTTTAACTATAATTGCGTATTTGAATTTAATTGTCGTTAACCGAAATATGGATGGAGTTAATAAGAATTTGGTACTTAAGGCTAGCTAGATAGGCAATTAAACATTGACGGCCTACTTAGTTTTATTGATTAAACTATTTGCATGAGAAACAAGAAAAAAATGTTTAAATAAAAATTATTCATTCATGCTTGTGTCGAAAGTAAGAGAAGATCTTTATTCTGTGGCTGTTCCGCTACAAAGTAGTAGTGGCACTACTACAAAACTACTTGTAAACGAAATAAAGCATACCGGTAATACCTTTTTAATGCAAATTAGTATCGTCTATATTATTATGGGTGCTCTAAGTTGCTAGAACAAGAGCCAACTGATGAGCTAATTACAAGCCAAATTGATAGTAGAAAATGAACTTGGAAATGGATTATAACGACTTATTTACGCTGATTAACTGTATTCTTTCAGTGGTGAACTTTATGTTGTTGATATTTTTTGTACTACGCTATAAGCAATCTCGGCAAAACCTTAATAGGAGTTCTATTCCACTGGTTGACGAAAATGTTATGGACAACAGCAAAGAACCAGAGATAACATGTGTGAGAGACGAGCTCAAGCGCACAGAAGTTCTCATGAGTAAGGTGACGGAAGACCGCTTGGTTGAGCAGTTTGAGAAAGCGCAGGCTGCCCGGTTTTTCCTAAAAAAAGGCGTCAGCTTGCAAGATCTCGCTGATTTGTTAGGGACCAACCAGCGGTATGTATCTTATATTTTAAATCGTTACGTTGGGCTGGATTTTAATAATTATATACAGCAGGCTCGTATTGAATATTTGATTCATTGTGTCGAACGTGATCCGGATCTGCTTAACGTCAAATTCTCTGTTTTGGCCGAAAAGGCCGGCTTTTCAAGCATTAGCAAATTCTCTTCTGTATTCAAAGCGGTAAAGGGTATTCCGCCCTCGGAATATTTTCAACGTTTGCGCATGTCATTATAGTGGCTCACCGCGCATTTAAAGATTTCTCTCTTCTTTACTGTAGCTTTTAAAGTTTTATTCTCTGTAATACATATTACTTCTATTCTCCGCTATTGAAAAATAGAGCACATTCTAGGTACTCGATTCTTTTTAATATTCCTATTAGTACACTCAATTAAGCGGCATCCGAACTATCAGATATCACAATATATGTCGTTATTCTATTTTAACAATGGGGATAAGGAGATGATTTGGTTCTTCTTTTTTAACCATACGTTATAGTTAGCGGAAATCTATTCGCTAATCTAGTTCTATTTGGTGAATTAAAGAATTACGCGACATGGAGTTGGTTTCTATTTTGTAGCTTAATCGCTACATTTTGAGTGTGTTATGATTTTTAGCTATTTTAGAGGCTTACCACTGGCCGAAATTTGATTTCCATTAAAGGAAAAAATGTCTTTGCTAATAGGTAAATATATGTTTCAAATTTCTTCAATCCGGTGTTTAATACATGATTTCCTTTAAATTAAACCTTGTTCCCTTCATTTTTTCTGAAAATGGAAAGTCATAGGTATTAGACGCTATAGCGCATTAAAAGTTTGTTTTGGCCAATTTTGTTGAGAATAACAAAGCAATATTATCAACTATTATTAAACAACTATTTTGACCGAAGATGATTTTGAAAAAGACACTCTTAATGCTTTTAGCTGTCGCGGGCGCCAAGGTTGCCCTGTGCCAGCAAATTGATGTAAAGCCAGATACGGTAGTCTCCGTATCTAAAGATCGCTATCAGATCGAAACAAACCGCTTCTGGGACAACTGGTATATTAATGCCGGCGCTGGTGCCCAAATTTATTTTGGTGATCACGATAAGCAAATGAAATTTTCCGAACGGCTGACACCTAGTTTTGAATTCAACCTTGGCAAATGGTTTAGCCCAGGAATTGGAGTAAGGGCAGGTGTTACGGGCTTTAAAGTGAAAGGACTGACACAAAATGGAAGCCATTCCACCGGCGTTCAGTATGCAGGAAAACCTTGGGATGGATATTGGCTATACAATCAGGAATTTAATTATTTCCACATCCATGGAGATGTATTATTCAATTTATCCAATATCTTCTCAGGCTACAAAGAAGATCGTTTTTATAACATCAGTCCTTACCTAGGATTGGGCTGGATGGTTACAAACGATGTCCCTTCTCAAAAAGAAGTAAGCGCCAACATTGGTATATATAACAGTTTTAGGCTCAGTGATGCCCTTGATCTTACGTTTGACGTGCGCGGAGCTATGGTAAACGATCGATTTGATGGTGAAACCGGTAACCGTAGTCAAGACGGAAATCTCAGTGCTGCACTTGGACTGACGTACAAGTTCAAAAAGCGGGGCTGGAAAAAACCGAGCGCTGTTGTGATCACTTACAGTGATGAACTTTTAAATAGTCTGCGCGAAAGGGTACGCAAGCTTTCTGAAGACAACGAATCGTTAAAAGCACAATTGGCTTCATCGCAAGGCAAAACCATTACCGATATCCGGGTGGAGGAAAAAATATTGGCTGCACCTATACTCGTTACCTTCCCGATCAATCAAAGTGTTGTGAGCAACGAAGCCCGTGTCAACTTAGGCTTTTTTGCGAAAGTGATTCAGGCTGGGAATAAAAATATTACGTATAAAGTGACGGGCTATGCAGACAAGGGGACAGGTACTAAAGCCATTAACGATCGTCTGAGCCGTGAGCGTGCGAAGGCTATTTTTGATGTGTTGGTGCAAGAGTTTAATGTGTCACCGCAGCAGCTTGAGTTGGGGTATGAAGGAGGTGTCGAGAATATGTACTACGATGATCCACGTCTAAGCCGCGCAGTCATTACCATAGCCAAATAATCTGTTTCTAAAGTAGCCTATATCTATTCAAATGAAGTCAATCTATTTATATCTCGCTTGTATGCTTTCAATTTCCTTGTTCGCCTGTCAGGGCAATGGCCGTTATCCTGATAAGCAGCAGGGAAAATTGAAAGCTTCACCAGCAGCGTATGAATTTATAGACATTGAAGGTACAAGGCACTTGCTGAAAGATATTAGGGGAAAGTACAAGCTTCTGTTATTTTATGATCCTGCCGCTGCGGAAAGTCAGCAGGAAGTTGTTGCCATGAAGCAATCTGTGCCTTTGGCGCATTTAATCGCATCGGGCAAGGTAAATGTACTGGCTATCTGTGCCTCTGGCGATCTAAGTTTTTGGAGTACATATCAGAAGCATATTCCATCCCGCTGGATCAATGGATTCGATATTAAAGGGGAAACTCGTATGAAATCCTATTTTGGGATCAATTCCTTTCCTCGGCTGGTCTTATTGGATGATAAGAACGAGCTGGTTAAAATGGCGGTGAGTCATGATTCGCTGATTAATCTCCTTGAAAATTAGATATAAACGGGCATTGACCTAGAATTTTTATAACAATAGATTTAGATAACCATGAACAGTTTGGAGTTGATGAAGTATGGGGCTGTGCTTTTGCCTTTTCTTTGTGCCATGCTATTGAGCTGGGGGATGCTCCCCTATATCTTGCTGATTTCTTACAGAAAACGTTTGTTTGATCCCGTAGATTCGCGAAAATTGCACCAGCATATCATCCCCAGGCTTGGGGGTGTAGCTTTTGCGCCTATTCAGTGCTGTATACTTGTCATCACTTTTGTCAGTCTGTATAAGCTCAATATCGGCAATGTCGATCTACAGGTAGCTTCTTGGATCATCCTGCCAAGTATGGCTTTATTGGTATGCGGTCTTGTTATCCTATTTATGATCGGTATCGGCGACGACCTGATCGGGGTCAGTTACAAATGGAAATTTGTCGCCCAGATTATGGTAGGCTGCCTCCTACCACTTAGTGGTGTCTGGATTAATGACCTATATGGGCTGGGCTTTATTATTAGCATTCCGGCCTGGATAGGAATGCCATTTACGGTATTTGTTGTAGTACTGATTATCAATGCCATTAATCTGATTGATGGGATAGATGGTCTATGTTCCGGTGTGGTGACGATAGGGTTGGCTGTTTTGGGAATTCTTTTCTCCTATTATGGCGCTTGGCTACATGCAATTTTTGCGTTTATCACCGTTGGCGTGCTACTTCCTTTCTTCTATTTCAACGTTTTTGGAACGGTACGGCGCAGGCGGCGCATATTTATGGGCGATACCGGAAGTATGACGCTGGGGTTTTCCATTGCTTTTCTGGTGGTCAGTTTCGCTATGAACAATCATTTTATCAAACCTTTTTCGGAAGGAGCCATTGTGGTCGCCTTTTCGACCTTGATCGTGCCGGTACTGGATGTGGCTCGGGTGATGTTTGTACGTTGGCGTACCGGTAAGCCGATCTTTAAACCCGATCGCAATCACCTTCATCACAAATTGCTGCGGGCGGGATTGAGTCGCCATAGTGCCCTCATTTTTATCCTCCTGATGACGCTGCTTTTCTGCTTATTTAACATCCTAGCAGTACAGTACGTCAGTAACAACCTGGTTGTGCTGATCGATCTGCTCTTTTGGGGTGGCTTTCATTACCTGTTCAATTTACTGGAAAAAAGACAGCTCATCGCTAGACTGCAATTATTTATCAATCTATAGCAAGTAAACATTAAAGATGAAAATAGCCCTAATTGGTGGGTCAGGTTTCTTGGGAACGAGACTGACCGAACTACTGCTTTATACCACAGATCACGAAGTCGTGATTATAGATAAAGTAATAAGTGAAAAATATCCCAAGCTTACCCGAATCGGGAATGTGCTGGATCGGGATGCTTTGTGTGGTCTTCTTCAGGGAGTACACCAGGTAGTACTACTGGCGGCAGAGCATCGGGATGACGTTACCCCCCTATCAAAATATTATGAGGTCAACGTGAAGGGGATGGAAAATACCCTATACGCCATGGAAGCCAATTCCATTACGCGCATTGTATTTACAAGTTCTGTTGCTGTGTATGGATTAGGAAAAGAGAATCCGAATGAGGCTACGGCGGTAGCTCCTTTCAATGCCTATGGCGAGAGCAAGCTACAGGCCGAAAAGGTTCTGGAAAATTGGTACGCAAGCCATGCCGATTGGAACATCCAGGTGATCCGGCCTACGGTGATTTTTGGCGAGGGCAATCGTGGCAATGTATATAACCTGTTGCAGCAGATCGCCTCCGGCCGATTTATGATGATCGGTAAAGGGAACAATCAAAAGTCCATGTCTTACATCGGCAATATTGTTGCTTTCATTGCCTATCTAATTTCGGAAGAATCCATGGGGTTCGATCTGTATAATTATGGCGATAAGCCCGATCTAACCACCAATGATTTGGTGTATTATACAGGTAAAGTGTTAGGTAAAAATATTCCTACGCTACGCATACCTTATGCACTTGGCCTCTTGGGCGGCTACGCTTTTGATGCGCTGGCTTTTATTCTTCGCCGCAAGTTTGCGATTAGTTCCGTTCGTGTCCGCAAATTTTGCGCTGTCACACAGTATGATTCGTCGAAAGCTATGGCGAGTGGATTTCAGCCACCATTTCTTTTGCAGGAAGGGCTCCTTCGTACTCTTGAAAGCGATTTTTCAGCTTACATTAAAATCAACAGCCAAATTGCGAGTTATGAAAACAGTTAACTTGATCTATTGGGACGGGAAAAATTTTGGGGATGCGCTAAGCCCCCGATTGATCGAAGAGTTGACAGGTCTTCCTGTGCAGTACAAAAGCTGGGATCCTTCCGCCATTGACCGTTTAAAGAACCTATGTAGGAAGTTTTTACGTTTTCGTTTTTCGGGCGTTCGTAGCATTCTTTGGCCTTCTCAATCATCCTTGATTGCGGTAGGATCAGTCATTCGCTGGGGGAATAGTAAATCATCGGTTTGGGGCGCGGGATTTATGAATGCCGACGATCCTTTTGGAGGGGGGCGCATTTATGCTGTTCGCGGAAAGTATACCAGTCAAAAGCTGGAGGCTATGGGCTTTCCTCCTTGTACTACCTTCGGTGATCCAGCCTTGTTGCTCCCCCTTTGGATTCGTGGCAAGGAAAGAAAAACGAAGCAGCTCGGTGTTATTCCGCATTGGAAAGAGGTGGATACTTTTCGGGAGAAGTTTGGACCGGATACTAATCTGATCGATTTTCGAACGGCCGATGTTGAGCGTATTGTCCACGAGATTACGGACTGTGCATATATCCTTTCATCCTCCCTTCATGGCCTTATCGTAGCCCATGCCTACGGAATACCGGCATTGTGGATTAAAATGGGCTATATCGATACCGACGGATTTAAGTTTGACGATTATTTTAGCTCTGTTGGTATCCCTTCCTATCAGGGATTTGAGCAGCTGGATGACATTTTGGCCAGTGAAGAAGGGTGGATGAGCTTGTTTGCGTCCCATTGGGACAAGGCGAACTGCCAAGCTGATCTTGACGATCTGCAGCGCAGGCTTTTAGCTGCTTTCCCTCTTCCTTTACAACCAAAGTACCAGGCACTAACCAAGCAATTGGCTTAATTACCGATTTCAGATGGAGTTAAAAAAACAAGTCGCGAAAGGAGCAATCTGGGTATTTATGGACCAATTTGGGGTTCAGCTAGTCTCATTTGTGGTCAACCTGGTATTGGCCCGCCTGTTGATGCCGGCAGATTTCGGGACGATTGCTTTATTCAATGTGGTCATTAATATTTCATCCGTCCTGATCAACGGGGGCATGAGCAGCAGCCTGGTACGTACACAATCGGTAGATGAACGCGATTTATCCACCGTCTTCTGGTTTAACATGGCTACGACAGTCCTGTTGTACCTTATTGTATTTATAACCGCTCCCTGGATTGGCCAGTTCTATAAGCTACCCATCCTGGCGCCCATTATTCGCGTTTATAGTATTGTGCTGATCATCGATAGCTTTGTGCATGTGCAAGCGGTTCTTTTTGATAAAAAATTGGATTTTAAGACCACCTTCAAAGTTCGTCTGCCTTCAGTTATTGCCGGAGGAATTGCCGGTATTGGCTTTGCGCTGGCAGGAATGGGGGTCTGGTCATTGGTTTATTCCGCCTTGCTTCAAAATCTCCTATATACCCTTCAATACTGGTTTTACAGTGACTGGCGGCCTACGTTTACATTTGACCGGGAAAAATTTAACTATCATTTTGCTTTTGGATTTAGGCTTACGCTCTCTGCGCTGCTCAATGTGATTTTCAATAATGTGTATTCCATTGTGATCGGAAAGCGATTTTCGGAAACAACGTTGGGTTATTATAATCGAGCAGAGTCACTGAAAAACTTACCTGTCAATAATATTTCAACGGCATTGAACAAGGTTACCTATCCCTTATTTGCTAAGTTTAGCACAGATAATCAGCAATTACGCCATGCCTACAGGCGTGTTCTCAAGCTGGTGATTTTTATTATCGCACCTACGATTTCGCTGATGGTTATTGCGGCCGAACCTATTATCCGGCTCTTGCTCGGTGCGAAATGGTTGCCGGCTGTCCCGTATTTTCAGCTGATGGCATTGGGTGCACTTTTTCAGCCTATTCATAACTATAATCTAAATGTATTGCAGGTCAAAGGCCGTTCAGACCTTTATCTAAAGCTCGAAATCATTAAAAAAATATGTATCGTGATTGCTGTTGTACTGGGCTTAAGGTATGGGGTGTACGGTTTAATATGGGGGCAGGTTGCCGTTTCTGTTGCTTCCCTATGTATCAATACCCATTATACGGCCAGATTTCTCGATTATTCGATGCGCCAACAGCTGTATGATCTGCTCCCTAGTATTTTCATATCCTGTGCACTTGGATTCGCCGTATGGTGGGGTACTGGGCTGCTTCCGTATGAGCTTACGGACGTGATGGAAGCGCTACTGGTTTTGTCCACCTACATCGTAGGATTTGCGACGATATGCTGGCTTATTCAACTCGAGGAATTCCGGTTTTTTAGCGGCGTACTCAACAGTGCATGGAAAAAAATATCAAGTTACAAATAATAGCAACCTAATGATGAAGAAGTCGATCGTAAAAACAGCCTGGAGTATGCTCCGTGAACAGAAGATCTTGCGAAAACACCGTAAGGTTGCCGCGTTTTGGGATCAGATGATCGCGCGGGAGCAGGCAGGCCAGCTCGAACATTTTCCACTTCAGCCAAAAAAAGATCTGCCTTTAAATAAAGTCATCTGGCAATATTGGGGGCAAGGTATACAATCGGATCGACTGCCGGATGTCGTCAAAATCTGCTTTCAGTCGGTCGATACCTACCGGGCTGATTATACCGTCATCCGTGTAGATGATCATACTTTGGCAGACTATCTCGATATACCCGATTTTATATGGTCAAAAAGAAAGGCGGATATTATCAGTCGGACTTTTTTTTCGGACATTATCCGGCTGGCGCTATTGTATGTCTATGGCGGTGTGTGGCTCGATGCCACAATTTTGTTGAGCGATCAGTTACCGGTTCAATTGCGTGAACAGGACTATTTCGTCTACCAGAGAGATGCGCAGGAACCCTATGCCGACTATTGGAAAAATAGCTACGCCTACTACTGGGGCTGGCATGAAGACTATAAGGTAAAAATGCTCAACAGTATTATTTTCGCAAAGAAAGGATATGCCCTGCTCGGTCAGCTATGTCATCTGCTTTTCAATTACTGGAAAGCGGCAGATGGCGCGCTCGACTACTTCTTTTTTCAGATCTTGCACGAGCAGTTGCTGCCCGTTGAAAAATCTTCTGAGCAGGGTCTTCGTATCAGTGATGTTGAACCCCATCTTTTACAGAACAAGCTGTCCGGAGGCAATTACCCGGTCGCTTACGCCGATATTTTTTTGCGGACCAGCATCCACAAGCTGACCTATTTTCCCGATGCTACCATCGCGCATCTCAAGCACATCCTGAGCCAGACTCAAGCGGAAACTCCCGCAGGAAAGGATAATGGTATATAATATGGACAGCTTAAAACATGCTTACCTTATTATGGCGCATACCGAGTTTGAGGTGCTCCATTACCTTTTGTTGTGTCTGGATGATAAACGTAACGACATATACATACATTTTGATAAAAAAGTAGCGCAGTTGCCCAAGCTGGCAACGCATCATGCGACGCTATATCTCCTGAAAGAACGTGTCGACGTGCGTTGGGGGGACGTTTCTGTGGTGGCGGCAGAATATCAGCTTTTTGAAGCAGCTGCAAAGCGGCAGAAATACGCTTACTACCATTTATTGTCCGGTGTCGATCTTCCGCTTAAAAATCAGGATGAGATTCATGCTTTTTTTGCTGCACATCAAGGACAGGAATTTATCGGTTTCCAGAAAGGGGATTGTGAAAAGGAGATCGACCGAAAAGTACGGCGGACACATCTGTACCCCAGCAGATTTAGAGCAGGCAAGGGAATTTTTGCATATTGGTACCGTGCTGCACGTGCCCTTAGTTTACGCTTTCAATGCCTGTTTAGGCTCCGTCGCAATCGAGATGTAGACTTCAAGAAAGGAACCCAATGGGTCAGCCTGACCGACGCATTTGTCCGCTATGTATTGGCCCACAAAAGTGCGGTGCTCAAGATGTATCAAAACACCTTCTGCAGCGATGAAATCTTTATACAGACACTCTGCTGGAATTCCAGTTTTCAGTTGAAGAGGCATCATACGGATAGCGAATATCACGATTGCCAGCGTATGATTGGCTGGCACAAGGGTCAATTGATCGAATGGACCAGCGCTGATTTTAATCGCCTGATTGCTTCCGATCTATTATTTGCCCGCAAGTTTAGCGCTAGTGATATGGAACTTGTCGAACGGATAGTTGAACAGGTGCGTGATAAACAGACTTCCACTTCAAATTAACCCTATGAATATACTACGACGCTGCTACTTAACGATTAGATACAGGCTCTTCAGGTTGTTGTTGCCCTTTCCAAAAATTCATACCAATGAAGAGACGCTGGAAAAGCTGCTCCATTCCAATCTTTCGATGGCCCGATTTGGCGATGGCGAATTCCATATGATTAATCAGACCGAACACCTGGGTTTCCAGAATATGGACGAGAGGCTATCCCAGCGACTCCGTGCTATTCTGAGCAGCAACAGTGCGTGTTGTATGATCTGTATCCCCTTTGGCTTACGCTCGGTGAAGCATCTTAATGCGCAGGGCAGTTTTTTCTGGCGTCAATTTGTGGTGTTTCATTACCGAAAATATATTCCCTATCTGAATTATTCACGACCCTATTACGATGCCTGTGTGACCCGTCCTTATATAGATTGGCTGGATAAGTCCCATAGTGGTAGCTTTTTTTCCAGGCTCAAGGGGCTCTGGCAAGAGAAGAATATCTTAATTGTGGAAGGTGAAAGAAGCCGTCTGGGTGTGGGGAACGATCTGTTTTCAGGTGCAGCGTCGATAGGCCGTATAATTACCCTTGCTCAACAGGCCTTTACCTGTTATGATGCCTTGCTTGCGGAGACAAGGCGTCAGGGAGAAGCCTACGACCTGGTGCTGCTGGCGCTTGGCCCGACGGCGACAGTACTCGCTTATGATCTTTCCCAGTTGGGGCTGCGTGCCCTGGATATTGGGCATGTGGATATCGAGTACGAGTGGTTTCTGCAGAAAGCATCCAAAAAAGTAGCCATCCCTGGCAAATATGTCAATGAGGTGAAAGGGGGGGACGGGCAGGAGGATCGGGCAGATCAACAGTACGAGCAGGAGATTGTAAGTCGCATTTTTACACCCTAACCTATCAAAAGCGTAATGAAGAGTTTACCCTTAGTCAGCATTATCACTCCGGTCTACAACGCACAGGAGACCCTCGAACGGACTTTAGTGTCACTCCGTCGGCAGACCTATGGACATATTGAATTTATCTGTGTCAACGATGCCAGTGCAGATCTCAGCTTAGCGATGCTACAGGTATTTGCCGATGCGGTGGGCGCACAAGATGGTTTTTCGGCCAAAATTATTTCCCATGTTAAAAATAAAGGGGTTTCTGAAGCCCGTAATACGGGGCTCAATCATGCTTCGGGCGAGTTTATTCTCTATGTCGATGCAGATGACAGTCTGGAGCCCGATGCGGTGGAAAGCTGTGTGAAGGAAGCACAGCGTGGTCAGGCAGACATCGTGTACTTTCAGTGGTGCCTTGTTTTTGAAAAAAGTGAGCGTACGATGCTACAGCCTTATTGTGCGAGTCCTTTGGAAGCCATACAAGCCATGTTGGCCGGACGTATGCGCTGGAATCTTTGGTTATTCATGGTGCGGCGATCGCTGTATGAAGATCATACTATCCGTTTTATACCGGGAGCCAATATGGGTGAAGATCTCTTGGTCACGCTAAAATTGTTTGTCCATGCTGCGCGCATCAGTTTGCTGGACCGCATATTGTACCATTACCGGCAGGATAATACGGGGTCTATTAGCAAAACTTTCTCTGTGCAGCATATGCGGGAGGTTGAAACGAATATCTTGGAGGTCGAGCGCTATCTTCGGGAAAGTAAATATGCACTGGAAATAGGTCCTGGGATCGACTTTCTAAAATTGACGATCAAATTGCCATTGCTCGTCACGGGGCAAAAAGCGGACTATATCCGCTGGACAAACTGGTTTAGTAGTTCCGACCGCTATATTCTCCAAAATCGCGCAGCCTCGCTGCATACGCGCCTGTTGCAATGGTTCGCTTCTAAAAGGCAATACTGGGCGGTGCGGGTCTACTACCTGCTTGTACTACGTTTCATTTATGGTGTCATTTATAAATAACGCTATGATAAAGGTACTTATGATGTGTTTTGTCGGCCTGTTGGTGAGTTGTTATTTTTTCTCTTTCGGGTTTACATTTTTGCCACCGGCGGTCAATACGAAAATTATTTTAGCGGGTATTGGAGCAGCACTGCTGTTTACACAGCTTTTTCGCTCGCGACGGGTCGAAATAAGCCGGCAGCTGTTTACGGCGACCGGATTAGCTATTGTTTTTTCGCTGGTTTGTTATATTGCAACTGACCTCAACCGCACAGACGATTTTGCATATGCCACCTATTACCTGAGTTTTGCAATATGGCTTCTTGCCGGTTATACGGTAGTTTTTGCGATCCGTCAGGTACATGGGTATACTAACTTTCATATCCTCACTTACTATCTCGCCGCTGTTTGTCTCGCGCAGTGTATTCTGGCGATATGGATCGATAGCTCGCCGGCCGTGCAATCGCTGGTGGATCGCTACATCGAGCAGGGGCAGGCCTTCGCCCAGGAGGTCGACCGCCTTTATGGCATCGGTGCCTCCTTAGACAATGCCGGCGTGCGGTTCTCACTGGTGCTGATCATGCTTTCCGCATTGTTTACACGAGACCTCTTTCAAAAAAGGACCATGTGGCTGACGGTCATCTTGCTGATTCTCTTCTTTGCCATCTTAATTCTGGGCAACATCATTGCGCGGACCACCTCCATTGGCGGAGTGATGGGACTGCTGTCCATATTTTTCACCACCGGGCTTTTTCACCGCATTATCCGTGTGGAGTTTGTCCGGTTTTTTACCGTTCTTTCTATCCTTATGCTGGTTTCAATTCTTGTGGCCATGTACTTTTATACACATAATGAGCTTTTCCGGGGCTATATGCGCTTTGCTTTCGAAGGCTTCTTCAATTATTACGAGACCGGGGAATTTCGTACCGATTCGACGGACAAATTAAGTACTAACATGTGGGTTTGGCCCAAAGATACGCGCACCTGGCTGATCGGTACAGGGCTTTTTGATGGTTGGATCTTTAACACCGACATCGGCTATTGCCGTTTTGTACTCTATTGTGGCATTGCCGGATTCAGTGTCTTTGCCAGTTTTTTTATCTTCAATGCTTTATCATTCGTGTCCAGATATAAACGTTATAAACTTTTGTTTCTTTCGTTATTGGCATTCTCCTTTGTCATCTGGTTTAAGGTCTCCACCGATATATTTCTGATTTATGCCCTGTTTTATGGTGTCGAAGGCGTGCAGGGCTCTTTGTTCACTTCCAAATCTACTGTCGAAAATGAAAATAGTCTATTCAATCTTGGGAACGTATAATGCCGGAGGCATGGAGCGCGTATTGGCCAATAAGGCTAATTACCTGGCCAAATTGGGGCACGAGCTAACGATTGTAACGACAGATCAGAAAGCGCGCGAGCCTAATTTTGAGCTGCATCCGCAGATACGGCAGGTAGATCTTGGTATCAATTATACCGATGATGATGGCCTAGGGATTTTTCGCAAAATGCTCTCCTATAAGCGTCGACAACGTATCCACCGGGAGCGGCTTGACGCATTCCTTATGCAGTTAAAGGCCGATATTGTGATCTCCATGTTTGATCACGACGTCAGTTTCATGCACGAGCTCAAGGATGGGAGCAAGAAAGTCCTGGAAATTCATTTTTCAAGGTTTAAACGCTTGCTGTACGATCGGAAAGGGCTTTGGAAAATAGTGAATACATGGCGCACAGCACAGGATCTGGCATTGGCGAGGAAATACGACCACTTTGTGGTACTTACCCATGAAGACCTGACCTATTGGAAAGGGTTAAAAAATTGTGTTGTTATTCCCAATGCACAGACCTTTTCACCGCCGCAGCGGGCTGCCCTTATTGAAAGGCGTGCTATTGCTGTCGGACGGTTCGATTATCAGAAGGGATTTGACCAGCTTATTTCGATCTGGAAGGTTATCCATGCGCGATGCCCCGACTGGAAGCTCGACATCTATGGGCAGGGCCCTTTGAAAGAAGCAATGGAAGCCCAGATTCATGAGTTGGGATTGGAACAGCAGATTTCCCTTCATGCACCGGTCAAGAATATTATGGACGTTTATATGCAAAGCTCGCTGGCTTTGATGAGCTCCCGCTACGAAGGGCTGCCGATGGCCTTACTTGAGGCGCAGGCCTGCGGTCTGCCCATGGTATCCTATGCCTGCAAGTGTGGACCACGTGATATCATCAAACCGGGTAAGAATGGATTTTTAATTGCCGAAGGTGATCAGCAGGATTTTGCCGATAAGGCATGTCGGCTGATGGAAAATCAGCAACGGAGACAGCAGATGGGAAAGGTGGCATGGGAAATGGCCGAAAGTTTTGATGAAGAACGGATTATGCGGCAGTGGATTTTGTTATTTGAGCGCTTAATGAAAGGAGAGAAACGATGAGAAAGACGATTGTTATCTCAGCGGTAAATCTCGTGGAGGCCGGACCTTTGACCATACTCAGGGAATGCTTGGCCTGCCTGTCGATTATGGCAGTAGCAGATAATTATCGGGTTATTGCTTTAGTATATAAGCAATCACTGGCCGATTTTCCAAATATTGAATATATCGAAACGCAGTGGCCAAAAAAACGCTGGGTCAATCGCCTATGGTATGAATATGTATCGATGCGGTCCATATCCAGACAGATCGGTCCCGTTTACCTCTGGTTTTCGCTTCACGATACCAGTCCGTCGGTCATTGCCGAACGACGGGCCGTATACTGTCATAATGCATTCCCTTTTTATCGTTGGAAGTTGCACGATCTACTTTTTGCGCCGAAGATTGTGCTGTTTGCACTCTTTAGCGAGTATATCTACCGGCCCAATATTCAGCACAACAATTATCTGGTTGTACAGCAGCAGTGGTTACGTGAGGCATTTCATCGGCTATTTGCTATACCCATAGCTAAAATTATTGTTGCTCCAGCTAGAGTTACCGCAAAAACTGTCTCGGCTTTGGAAAAAGAGGAAAAGCCCGGCTTTTACTCCTTTATGTTTGCTGGATCACCGAACAGTCACAAGAACTTTGAAGTGATCTGCCAGGCTGCAGCACTGCTCGAGCAGCGGGGGCTTGTGCACTTTAAAGTACATCTAACCGTGAAGGGTGATGAAAATAAATATGCGCAGTGGCTTCATCGCAAATGGGGACATCTACAATCGCTTGATTTTATGGGCTTCGTCACCCGTGAACAGCTTGAAGTTTACTATGCCAGCTGCGATTGTCTTATTTTTCCTTCAAAAACGGAGTCCTGGGGACTTCCCATTACGGAGTTTTCCGTTTATGGCAAGCCTATGTTACTGGCCGATTTACCGTATGCGCATGATACTGCTGCGGGGAATTCGTCTGTATCGTTTTTTGACCCCGACGATCCGCAAGCTTTAGCTACACAAATGGGCGCACTTATGGGTGGAGACGAGTCTTTCTTGCATGCCGTGGAAAAGGAAAAGCTGGTTGAACCCTTTGTCTTAAACTGGACCGATCTATTTCATAAGCTCTTACAATAGCACTATTAATAAATTGTTAAACGCAATAATTTGATGAAGATATTACAACTGGGAAAATTTTATCCGATACGCGGCGGTGTGGAAAAAGTGATGTACGATTTGATGCTGGGGCTATCCGAGGCCGGGGTGTACTGTGATATGCTCTGTGCATCGACCGAAGATCATCCCGCGGCTGAAATACAGCTAAACCCCTGTGCCAAATTATTTATCGTACGTACCTCCGTCAAAATTGCCGGCACCATGTTAGCTCCCGCCATGATTGGCAAACTAAAGAAGATTGCTGCTCAATATGATATTATTCACATCCATCATCCCGATCCCATGGCCAGTCTGGCGCTATACCTATCGGGCTATCGGGGGCGTGTTATTTTACATTGGCATTCGGATATTTTAAAACAGAAAAACCTGCTTAAATTATATAAGCCACTGCAAAGCTGGCTAATCAAAAGGGCCGATCAGATTGTGGGAACCACACCCATATATGTGGAGCAGTCGCCTTTCTTACAACATGTGCGGGCTAAAATTGACTATATCCCGATCGGTGTAAATCCGATGGAATATGATCCAAGGGCTGTTGCGGTGCTTAAAAACCGTTATCCCAATAAGAAAATTATCTTTTCGCTGGGCCGCCTTGTGGAATACAAAGGTTATGCCTATCTGATCCAGGCGATGCAACAGCTAGACGCGCATTTTCACCTCATTATTGGCGGAAAGGGCCCGCTGGAGCAGCAGCTTGTCCAGCTCATCGCGGAGCTGAATCTGCAGGAGCGGATCAGTATGGTGGGTTTTGTGGCCGATGATGAAATCCCTACCTATTTTGGCGCTGCCGATATTTTTTGCCTGAGCTCTATCTGGAAAACGGAGGCCTTTGCTATTGTTCAGATCGAGGCCATGTCATGCGGTATACCCATCGTTTCTACCAATATACCCGGGTCAGGCGTGAGCTGGGTCAACCAAGACCAGGTATCGGGTCTTGTCGTTGCGCCCGAGAATGCAACAGCTCTGGCTCAGGCCATCCAACAGATCGGATCCGATCCAAGCCTCTATCAAACGTATGCCGAAGGAAGTCGAAAAAGGTATCATGAAAATTTTTCGCGCGATAAAATGATCGAAAAGTGCAGGAGGATTTATGGAACGTATTAAAATTCAGGCCGCCTTCTTTTTTCTTTTACGTTGTGGACTTTGGGGAAAGAAACAAAGGGCGCATGAAAAGGAGCTCTTTCCCTTATCCGAGGCGGAATGGTCTGGGCTTTATCGCCGGGCGAACGAGCAGACCGTTCAAGGGATTGTTTATGATGGACTGCTCTGTCTGGAAAAAGCCAATCTGCCGCCACGGCAGCTGCAGCTAAAATGGTCGGTACAGATCGACCGGATCGAACGCAGCCATCACTTCAACAATAGCATGATCGCCCAGCAGCACGCTTTTTTCACAAAACGGCTGCTCCGGCCTTTGCTTTTAAAAGGTCAGGGTGTAGCGGCTAGCTATCGGCTGCCACAGCATCGTGTCTGCGGCGATATCGACTGGTATTTTGAATCAAGGCGGCAGTGTACACTTGCCGGTCTTCACCTCATCAAAAATAGCATACCCCGGGTCAATGCCGGGGGTCAGGTCTATCGTTGGGCTGATGCCGAAATGGATCTGCATGACCGGCTTTTTGATTTCTACAATCCTTTTAGTAGGCAGGTGTTGAAACGGTATAGGATCGATTTTCCCGATACCACACTTACAATTGCTGGGCATCAAGTCGCTGTATTGGCACCACAGGTTCAGATTATTCAGGTGACGGCACACATTCTCAAGCATTCAATGGCTTTTGGGATCGGCCTTCGTCAGTTCTGCGACCTGGCGGCGCTGTATCACAGTTACAGTCATTTGTTAGATGGGACGCGTTTAGAAAAGCTTTACCGCCAGATCGGCTTGTTGCGCTGGATTGCTCCGGTACATCAGTTTCTGGTGCATGAACTTGGTTTAGCGAAAGACAAACTTCCTTTTCCTACACCGCCTGCAACAGATGGAATGGATATCCTCCAGGATGTCTGGGAGAGTGGCAACTTTGGATTTTATGATGAAGCTTATGTGCGACGTGTTGACGGAGTTTCTGTTGCACGTAAGAATCGGGCCGAAGCACTGCTGAGACGTATTGTACGCCACTTTCCTTATGCGCCTAAGGAGGCTTTTTGGTTCCCTATTATTCATTTTTTAAACCGACGGGGCATATAATTCAATTTATCAGCGCTCATGCAGCTAAGTGCTCCTGCAGCTGAAACATTTAAAAACAAACGATTATTACGATATGAAAAGACAGATTTTAGGAATGATTTTACTTGGTATAAGCCTGCTAAGTTCGTGCATGGCACCCAAGAAAGTGGTGTATGTCAACGACATGGTTCCAAATATTGCCTATCGCGCACTGGATGTACCGATGTTAAAGCTACAGAAGAGTGATCGGCTCAGTATAACGATTAGCGCGAAAAATCCCGAACTCGCGGCTCCTTTCAATGTAATGGGAGGTAGCTACGCTGTCGTGGAGAAGGAGAATAGTCTCAGTTCAAATACCGCTGGTGCCAGCAGTCCAAGTTATCTTATTGATCAGCAGGGTAATATTACTTTTCCAATTTTGGGCAATTTCCACCTCGAAGGCCTGACGCTGGAGCAAGTACGCGATATGTTGGCCAAGCGTTTGTCGGATGGCGGCTATATTAAAGATGCCATCGTGAAAGTCGAGTTATTGAATCTCAGGGTCAACGTCATGGGTGAAGTCAACCGTGTGGGCATTATTGATGTGCCAGATGCCCGTATTAATTTGCTGGAAGCAATTTCCAAAGCTGGTGGACTGACCCGAAACGCTGCATCAGATCGCGTGACGGTGATACGGGAAGAAAATGGCGTCCGAAAAAAGATGCTGACCAACGTCGGGTCTCAGGACATCTTTGACTCCCCGGCATACTACCTGCAACAAAATGACATTGTGTATGTGGAGCCTATAGCAGCCGAAAATACGCCGCGTGAAGATCGAAGCTGGCGGTTCACCACCATTGCTACTGGCGTGGTTACGGTCATATTGACGGCCATAAATCTGCTAAAATAACGGATTGAGAAATGAAAACAACACACTATAATCAATTACAGAAGGACAAATCGATCAATGTGCTGGATGTTTTGGCACATCTGCTTTACCATTGGAAATGGTTTGCACTGTCCATTCTCTTATTTGGATCATACTATTATTATCAGTATGCAAAATCGCCCTTTATCTACCGCAGTGCAGAGACGATCATCATTAAAACACCGATGAATACACCGCGTACGGCCCGGATTTCCCGCACGAATGAAGCCTACAACTCCATTAGTGTGGCTAGTGAGATCCTACAGCTCAAATCCAAGGAACTAATGCGGCAGACCGTTACCCGTATTGGTGCCGAGATGAGCTATACAGTAGGCGATGGGTTGCGACGCAAGGAACTTTATACAGCAAGTCCGATTAAGGTAATTGTTCCACAAACAAAACCCGAAGATTCCTTTTCCTTTACGGTCATTCCCGTTGGTGGCAAGGAAGTTGTTTTGAGTAACTGGAGCGAGGGTGATGCCACACTGGAGGTTGATGCTACCTTAGACAAACCTGTCAACACGCCCTTTGGGCAGATCATTATACAGTCGGCGCTAAAGCCCAATAAAGCGCTTCCGCAGCAAGAAATTAAAGTGGAGAAGTTTGCTTTAGAGGGTATGGTCAATTACTTTATTTCAACTATTTCCATCACCCAGATGGAAGAAGATGCTTCATTACTGCAGATTGTAGCCGAAGATACCAATCCGCTACGCGCGACAGCCTTGATTGCTGAGATGATCAACGTGTACAATGAGGTTGCTTTGCAGGACAAAAACCAGATTGGGGTAAATACCGCTAACTTTATTCGTGAAAGACTAGCCATTATTGAGCAGGAACTAGGATCTGTAGAATCGAGTATTGAAGATTTGCGGACACAAAACCAAGGAATGGATGCTTCCACGGTCGGAACAGCCTATTTTGAGGACAGCAGATTGTATCAATCCGAGCGCAACAAGGTCGAGACCGATATCAATCTTGCGCAGATGATGCGTGGTTATCTGGCCGATGGCAGTAAGAAAAATGAACTTATCCCAAATAATACAGGACTGGTAGATGCCAGTGTCGAAACACAGATCAACGACTACAATACAACTTTGCTTCGGCGCAATCGCCTTATTGAAGGTAGCAGTGATGCCAATCCGGTGGTTCAGGATTTAGATCGGGCTCTCCAGGCCATGCGTGGTAATATCGCGCGGGCAGTGGATAACGCGATCGGTGGATTAAAGATCAAAGCCGGCAGCATGAAGAAAGAAGAAAATGCTGCCCGTGGCAAAGCGATGCAGGTACCCCAAAAGCAACGGGTCATGTTATCGGTAGAGCGGCAGCAAAAGGTCAAGGAAGAGCTTTATCTGTATTTGCTTAACAAGCGCGAGGAGAATGCCATTAACCAGGCCATGACCGAAGATAATATCCGCGTTATTGATCCAGCCATCGTTTCATTTGATCCTGTTGCCCCGAGCAGAATGAGGAAGCTGGGCTTAGGTATGGCAATTGGTTTTATACTGCCGGCCATTGTGATTATGACCCTTTCCATTCTGGATACCGGCGTACGGCGTCGTCAAGATATTGAGGAAGCCATTGATGTGCCCCTTTTGGGTGAAATTCCCTTGGCCAATAACAGGCGTATATCCCAGAACAATATTTTGGTGAGCGCCATGGGCAGAGACCCGCTCACGGAGGCCTTCCGCATCCTGCGTACCAATATGAGCTTTATGGCGAGGGAGGGTAAACATCCCCAGACTATTACTCTGACCTCTTTTATTCCGGGTGTTGGAAAAACATTCACCTCACTGAATCTATCGAGCACGCTTTCTTTTTTAAATAAAAAAGTTATTGTTGTCGATATGGATCTACGCAAAGGAACATTAAGTGAGCGCATGGGCATTATACACGGTAAGGGATTGAGCCATTATTTATCCGATGTAAACCTCGAACTAGAAGAGATCATTCATTACAACTTGCATGGAAAAAATGTTGACTATATATCCATTGGTATGGAGGCTCCCAATCCGGTCGAGCTACTGCTCAGCAAAAGATTGGACCAGTTGATCAGCGATTTGCGTAACCGATATGATTACATCATTATCGATGGCGTGCCAACAGGTATTGTGGCCGACGCCACTGTGGTAGACCGTGTGTCGGACCTTACTTTATTTGTGATCCGCGCTGGTAAGATGGATAAACGGCAGTTGCCAGAAATCCAAAAAATCTATGCAGAAAAGCGCCTTTCCAATTTGGCAATTATTCTGAATGGGCTCAAATTAGGTCAGTCCGGATATGGTTATGGCTATGGTTACGGCTATGGTTATGGTCGTGAAGAAGGACAAAATAGTTGGAGAAAAATAGCTCGGTCTATTCGAACAATCTTTACCTGTAAAATCAAGCGTTAATGGAAGAGTGCTGTTTTTATGTAGTTTATGAAAATATTTTTTTGATTGGAGAAAACTTTGGGTGTGCCTAGGGGGAATAAATTCCTTGTGCTGAATTTAAAGCGTGTTTTCTTTTTTCGTAATGTTCGGAAACAGAAAGTTTCAGTTAATGGAAATTTGAAATCAGAAAAATTCTGTCAAAATTTGTTCGCTGTCCTTTTGCGTTCTATTCGAATGTCTTACAAGATGATGGACTATTGTAAGCGTTCTTTCAAATATTGACAAAGCAAAGGAATAGGTTTTGATTATTTGATGTCATATTTGGATCATGCAGCCGTGACCGGACCACCCGGTTGGTCGCGGCTTTTTAAAACGTTCTACAGTAAGAATCAATTATAATGAAAGATAGAAAGGCCTTTATGTTACAGGTTGCGCGGGAAGTACTCACCGGGAGGATTTCAGTCCAAGAGGCAATGCGACGCAGTCATGTCAAAGATAAACGTACCATTGTGAGCTGGCTGAAGCGAGCGATAAAAGAAAATAAACCGGATCAATTTGTCGAGTTAACTCTCGATAATTATTGTTATCAGGAAGATTTAAATGTTCATTCGAACGAAGAAAAAATCAGCAAACTGGAATCCGAACTGGAGGGGGCCAAAAAGCGAAATTTAGAGCTATTACATTTTCAAAAGATACTGACCAATAAAATTAACGACCTTGAGGTATTGATACAGTATGCCGAAACAACACATAAGATCGACATTATGAAAGTCAGAAGAAAAAAAACCAGATAGTCAAGCTGTTTTAATCCAGGTAAATACGTTGGTGGCATCTGTCTGCCAAATGAAGGTCGTGTGTTACAAATAAACACAATTTATGTTTGCCATATTCCAGTAGACGTTGTATCAATGTATCAGCTGTGCTGCGGTCCAACGCCGAAGTGACCTCATCGAAGAGCCATATATCCCCATTATGCATTAAGCCTCGGGCTATGGCAATTCGTTGCGCCTGTCCTTCCGATAGGCCAATACCAGACTCACCAATTTGAGTATCTATACCGTCAGGAAGGTCAAATACAAATTCGGCACAGGCGATGCGCAGCGCTTGCTGTATATCCAGAGGGCCATTTTCTTTAACATGTAGCAACATGTTTTCCCGTATTGTGCCGCTGAACAAGGAATTACCCTGCGGTATATAAGCAAAGTTGATGCGATGGCTAGCGGTCAGCGGCCTTACGCCATCTTTGTCGACAAGCGATATCTGTCCCTTTTCAGCTTTCAGCAGCGCCAGCAATAAACGGATCAATGTTGTCTTTCCTTTTCCACTCGGTCCAATGATAGCGGTGGGCTCACCCACCTTTAAGGAAAGGTTTAAATTTTGTAAGACCCATTTGTCTTCATACCTAAAAGAGAGGTCGTTGATGTGTAGCTCCTGCGTTTCATGAAGACGTTGCTGTGTCACTTGAGGTTCGATTTCACCAGCCTGGAGTTCCAATAGGCGGTCTGCAGAGACGCGGAAGCGGACAAAACCGGGGATATAGGCGATCAGCGCAAGGATGGGCGACTGTATCCGGGCAACCAGCTGCAAAAAGGCAGTCATCGTTCCGAAGGAAATTTGTCCGGCCTGCAAGCGATAGATCCCCCAAATAAAAGCGACGAGGTAACCGGCATTCATGGCCACTTTCATAGCACCTTGCGTGTAGGTAGAGAAGTTGAGCTGCCGTATTTTTAGCCTAAAAAGTTGCTCTTGGCTTTCGGTCAATTTTGCTCTTCTTTTAGGAAAAGCACCCATCGCCCGGATGAGCAGGCGAAAGCGCAGGTTCTCTTGCAGCACTTTGGAGAAATTACTTTCTTCCGCTTTCACTTCCTTGCTGAGTTTGCGCATTTTTCGGAAATAGAGTTTCGAAAAAACAAAGAGCGGTGATATCGCCAGAATCATCAGGGCCAGCATGGGGTCCATATACCAGAGGAAGCCGACCGAGGCCAGTAATTGGATTGCGGTCAATATAAATGACAGGAATGTATTGGCGATTGTATTGGCTACTTCCTCGCAGTCCGTCTGAATACGGATCTGAATATCCCCTGTATGCCAGTTTTTGATCAGCTTCCAGATGGACAGCATCTGTGCGTCGAGCATAGTTCGTTGCAACTCGAGTGTAAGCATCAGCTTAATCCGTTCCATCAAACGTCCGGAGTAGCCTTTAATACCGACATTCAGCGCAATAGCGCCAATGATACCTAGTAACAACCATTTTAGCGGAAGTTCACCTGGAGATGTTGCCGTGTCAACGGCTTTTTTGGATAAGTATACAAAAACTAACGAGAGGACAATACAAATCAGTTCCAATATGAAATAAAAGAACAGTTTGCTTCGGTATCCCTTGCTGATCGACCAAGCCCAATACAGGTGTTGTTTCAAACTGTTGCTATTCATGTCATCCAAGTGATTGTCTCATCCATGCGTAGGTTTACTATCCAGGTAGTTTTCATTCTTCCAGCAGTCCCTGTTTTTGGAAATCTTCGAGTAAAATTGCTGCATCGGATTGTGCTTGTTCTTTACTGACCTCATAATTTTCAACGAGTAACTCCACGATGGTATCCGTATCAAAATCTTTGCCCTTGAGTTCTTCCCAGAGCCAGGCTGCCGAGCTGTTGAGCGTATATACTGTTGACAGGTCGACCATATCTTGGCTGGGGTCTACAATCAAATGATCTGAACCGATGGTTCTCAAAATTAAATCCGTTCTTAACTTCATAAGGTTTAAAATATAATAATAAGTGATAGCTTGACACAGGCTATGGTATCAAACATAAATAAATTGTGCCTTAAATACAATATAAAAGGCTCGTATTTAAGGCACAATTTTAAATTTTATTTCAGTGCTTGTCCGTTTTGTTGCTTTGAGGCTCAAATGTGGTTTTACTGCTGCCTTAATGATCTAATGGTGTCACGTAGACCCTCCTTAGCCGTTTTAGGCAAGCGCTCGATTGCCAGAGCAACTTTTATTTTTTTATTTGAAACAACAAGGTTGCTGGTCAATTTTTTCAAGCGCCATGTATTCAGAGGGAAAGCTCTACTATGGTCGCCGATTTTCGATAAAAAGGAAACTATACGCTTTGGCAGTGGAAAACAAGGAATTTTTAAGCCTGTTTCCTGTTTCATGATATTTACGATTTCGTTGGACGATAAAGTTTCATCGTCGGATAAGTGATAGATTCCTGAATTTATCTTTTCATTTTGTAAAAGAATCTGTTCAACGAAGAAACAAAAATTGTCCACGGACAGAAAAGAGCGTTTATTCTTAAATCGAACCAATGGATAAGGAATTCCTTTGCTTACGATGGAATACAACTGTTTTAAATTGCCTTTGTCACCGGCTCCATGCACCATGGGTGGACGCAAGATAACTAGTTTCTTATCTGCAGGTAGTTGTTGCTTCATCAGCCACTCTTCGGCCGCTTGTTTAGATCGGCCATAAGGTGAAACGGAGTTATACGTAGCATTTTCAGAAAGTGATTTTGCAGACTCTACTTCTTCAATGGCCGCGAGGGAGCTTATATGGATCAATAATTTCGCTTGGGAGGAAATAAATAGGTTAAACGCCTTTTTTGCTAACTCAAAGTTGGCAAAAAAGAAATCTTCTTCGGTTGCCTTGCCCGTAAAATCGTGGGCTTTACCTACTAAATTGATGATGAAATCTGTTGGATAATTGTCCTTTGACCAATTCAGATTCCTCATGGAAACAAATTCACATTGAATTGGATCCTTAAGCTTCTTCTTTAAATGACTCCCTAGGAATCCGCTACTTCCCCCTAAAACTAATACTTTCATGCTATTTACCCCTTACATCATTATGCTACTTACAGCTAAATGAAAAAAACACCGTGCTAAAATCGATATGATTTTGTGAAAATTCTTTTCTTACACTTACCAATAAACAATCTGTCAAGATGTTTTTAGATTTTTTTAAATCGGTTTCTATAACGTGTTAAATGTAGATTTAACATGTAACTTCCAAAATTGATAAATAATTTGTGTTAACTAAATTTCCCTCTCATAATTATAGTTAGAATAATTGATGCAAATATACATTTAATTGTTTATAATTATTTACTCAACGTTAAATCTATCCAAATTGCTACACGAATTATTTTTTTTTATAATACGTTGATTATTAATTGTTTTTAATAATTTTCGATAAAAGAGAAAGAACTGTACACCTAAGTTTTTGTGTTTTATATTCTATCCGGAAATATAATTGAATGAGAACGCTCAAAAAGCGTTAAAGTTTGATTAAAATTGTTTTATTCGTGGAATCCGCTTTGGGAGCAATAAATTTAAGCTTAATTCTTTTGTGTAAGTGATTTGAATTTTAATACTATACGACGAAGCAATCGTATATAGTACCAGCCCAAGCCTCGAAGTCTCGCCCAGGGGAGGTGGATTGCTATTGATAACTCTTTGTCCTTCGGATAATGCATATAAGCAATTGCAATAATATCCGTCTCCGCAATGTATTCGCGGAGTACAAGATTACCATCCCCTGCCAAAATGTATTGGCCATTTTTCTTTCCTACGAAGCGGTGGAACACAAATTTATCATTCTCTTTAGCGAGTATATTACTGCCTAAGGGCAGGGGGGGACCGCTGTATGCGCGTAGTAGGACAGTATCCCCATCTTGAATAAATGGACGCATACTATTTCCTTTAACTCTTATGCGTACTTCCTTGCCTTCACGAAGGATGCGTTGTACCTCGGCGAAATAGTCTTCGTTTGAAATAACCCGTATTTCGTTTTCGTGCTTATTTTCAGGCATTGGTTAGGAATTGGTTTTAACAAAATAGGCAATTACCTGCTGTAAGTAGGTATCTTTTAATAGTACCTTTTTATTTTCGTCCAAAAGATAAATCGTTGGCGAAGCTTTGAGGTCATACAAATTGAACGACAAAAGTTTGTTTTCGCTGTCAAAACCATTGATCCATTCATACGATAACTCGGATTGGTAATTTTTCCATTTGCTGCGGTCGCCCCATGGGTCGATGGCCACTACCTGTATCTGCAGCTGATTAAAGAGCTGAACGAGCTGCGGGGTATCACGAAGTTGATGGATGGTTTCTTTACAATGAGAACAGTCTGGATCGTAGAAAATTAAAAGGCTATATTTCGCATTAATTTCGGACAGCTTTTGTTTTTGCCCATTGGCCAGTTCAAAGCTAAAGTCTTCTGCTTTTTGCCCAATTTTATTTTGGCGTACTAATTTATAAATTGGTCTATAAGCTTCTTTTTCAAGATCGGAAAGCAGATTTGTTTTGATCAGATAGCGTAATACGGATTCATAGACAATATCGTTGCGCATGGGCGAATTGCCATCATATAGATAATGCTCATATTGCTTGACGAAATAGTCAAAGCTTGTCCGATTGACTTTTGCCTTGTCCAGCATGAGATCAATCGCTTTATCTCTTGTTACAGAATCTGGATGCTGCGCCAAGAGCTGAAGAAAATCAGCAAGCTGTTGTTCCCCTTTTTCAGGATTTTTTACCTGGGCAGTATCCTGCATATCAAATTTATCCCAGAAATGGAATAATGTGCTATCTGCCGAGCTGATAGGCCTCGTATTTTGGTCCATTGCTTCTTTCTTTTGCTTTTCTTTCGTGGCGCCGGTACAAGACCAAAACAAAAGGGAGAGCGTGCTAATAGGAATGAGTAAAACAAGTGAAATAATTTTCATTTTTAGCATATTTATAAACAATTTAGGGAAATCGTAAAATTAATCCTTTCACTTTATCTTTTTTCAATCCAAACGAGTGAAATACAATATAATCATAAATTTTCAGTACGATACATTTTAAGCTACCTTTACTCTATACCAAGCGTTCTAAGTAGATTTTTTTTCTCTTGTGAATCTTTTAGTGCGTTGACATGATACGTTGCGTCTAACAGGTTTGCGGCGGATTTTTTCGATAGATACCGATTTACATATTGCGTTGCATGATCCTGTATAAATCTACGGCAGTCTATATTGACGCTGATTCCCTTGTCGAAATTGCCGTATGTCAAACCTGTTACAGCTTCATTCGAAGAGATGGATTTAATGCTATTCATGTGCAATTCGTTGATATTGAGCGTGAGTGCAGGGTGGTAGAAATCCGGCTGACTGGGGAATTTGACTTTCACGATTAGTTTATTCCCTTCGATGCGGCTGCTGATTACACTGTTTTGCCTATTATAATTGTATTCATAATATTCTTCTTGTGAAGGAAACCACAGGATGTCCTTTCCGTCCTTTCCGTAGGTATTGTTAAGCCAGAGCAGGAGCTGAGCCCAGTCATGATCTGTTTCGTGTACACCAATATGAACGGCCTCACGGTCAGTGAAATCGTTTGTCATAGCCTCGTCGACCAGTTTTTCTGCCTCAGCGGCATGATTAACAAATACACGAGCTAAGGTCTTTTGGTTGAGGGATGAATTGACCTGGTACGGTATGAGCTTATCCGCGCCATTCTGTGCCGTTATAGTCTGTATAGCTGGAAATCCAAGAGCGGCCTGGAGGTACGATTTATTTCCATTTGGCTCGGCCAAAAACTTGATGTTCCGGCCATTTAATCTTTTATTTGTGATTTGTTGAGCCCGATCAAAATGCTTGATTAGCGAGTCCACATTATTGATAGCGGCGGTATTCAAGTCGTGGAATGCAATCGCATTGCCATCGTTCACCATTTCGACTACATTATTCCAGCGTAGGCCAGATTTCATATAAAAGCGGAAAAAGTTTTCTTTGAAGTTCTTCTTTACTGCTGTCGCGGCGTCCATAAAATCCCATTCGGGTGCTAGGGTAGTTGTAAAGTGAAACCGTACTTCATTCCCAAAACCATCGGTACTACCCAGCGTTTTTCCCAGCAAGTAACTGTTTGGAGGGAGGTCATCTGCTTCGAGGTGTTCAATATCGTAGTAATATTTTCGTTTAATATCAGAGCGATCAACAGGTTTACCATTAATGGCAGCCCAGGTCATGCTGAATGCCGACTGCTTACAATCGTCCTGTGTTAGCATAAACAATAAGCTCTTATTATATTTCAGCGGCGGAATACTCACAGTCGGAGTATTGATTATTCCTTGTCCGGAATGAAATTCGATGATGAGTTCCGCTTCTTGTCCTGTCTTTTCCTCACCAAATGGATAGCTATATCGATTTGTATTTCCGCCGTTATCGGGCGGTGATACTTCTTTTCCATCTTCGTTTTTACTGCCCGAGTAAAGATCTTTTTTTAGGCAAGAAGATAATAGGATACATCCTAACGTAACAAGAATAGCTTTTTTGTAAATAATTTGGCGCATGCGCAAATATAGGCCTTCTTGTTGGATTAACTATTTCGTTAAATAAAAAAATAATTCAATGAATAAACCGCTATCCTGTTGTGTAGCACCATTACTCGTTTTTACGTTCGTTACAATATATTTTGGCAAATGGTCTTTAATAATAAATGAATTATAGTAGAAAAGCCTATTCAAGAAATATTTCAATCATTTAATTAAATAGTTTTACTAATTTTGCGGCAAATACCGCGTTTTCGATGAAAAGAATAATATTATGGTTATGCCTAGCAGGATTTGTTGGTACCGTAGGGGCTCAGACCAATCCCGCCAATATAAAAGTTGATAATCTAAGTGATGCTCAGATTGAGCAATATGTAAAACAGGCTGCTTTAATGGGCTATGATGAAAGCCAACTGGATGGTTTTGCCCGTGCACAGGGAGTGTCTGCCGTGGAGGTCCAAAAGCTTAAGGAACGCTTGGCGAAAATTAAACGCAAAAAACAAGAGCCAAATCAATTACAAGGATCTTCAAATAAATCACGTAATAGTCGTTTAAATGGTCGTCAGGTGGATGGTTACTCCAATGCGGATTCTTTGCAAAATAAGCAGAGGGACACACGTGATTCGATTGATAATGAAGAAGGAAAGCTTAAAATATTTGGCTCCGATCTCTTTAGAAATAATGCGATTACTTTTGAGCCCAATCTGCGTATGGCAACTCCTAGTTCGTATATTATTGGTCCAGACGATGAAATCTTATTAGATATTACAGGCGATAATGAGGCATCTTATCAACTTCCGGTAAGTCCAGATGGAACCATCAAGGTGGAATATGTTGGACAGATCAATGTCGCGGGTTTATCCATAGCTGCAGCGAAAAGCAAAATTGAACAACGTTTGAGTGGCACTTATCCAGCTTTACGTTCGGGAAGAACCCAAGTAAGCGTCAACATTGGTAATATTCGTACTATCCGTGTTACTTTGACAGGGGCGGTTACTAAGCCGGGAACTTACAGCTTGCCTTCCTTGGCGACTGTATTCAATGCATTGTATGCCTCAGGAGGGCCGAATAAAAACGGTACTTATCGTAAAATTCAGGTGATCCGTGGTAATCGTGTGGTGAGCACGATTGATGTATATGACTTTTTGGCGAATGGCATACAGCAAGGTAATATTCGTCTGCAGGATCAGGATATTATTCATATACCCGTTTATGGAGCTAGAGTGCAGTTTGAAGGCGAAGTTAAGCGTCCCGCAATTTTTGAAACGGTGGCAGGCGAGTCACTATCGGATATCTTACGTTATGCCGGAGACTTTACGGAGAACGCCTATAGTGCCAAAATTAAAGTTCTTCAAACAACAGGTCGCGAACGCAGTGTTCAGGATATCTATGCTGATCAGTTTGCAAACTATACACCCAAAGGTGGCGATCAGTATATTGTAGAACCGATATTAGAACGTTTCGCCAATCGTATTAGTGTATTAGGAGCGGTATTCCGTCCCGGTATTTTCGGTCTGGAGCCAGGTATGACGTTAAAACAGGTCTTGGAAATGGCCGATGGCGTGCGTGAAGATGCCTTCTTGGAGCGCGGTATCATTAATCGTCTTAAAGCAGATAATACTTCGGAATTAATCAGTTTTAATGTACGCGATATCCTAGCCAGTACAGCTGGGGATATCCCGCTAAGAAGAGAAGATAAGATTGAGATTTCGTCCATTTTTGATTTAAGGGACGAATATAAATTCACTGTTCAGGGAGAAGTCCGTTTTCCAGGTGATTTTCCGTTTGCGAGCAATGCAACGTTGGGCGATATCATTCAGAAAGCCGGGGGATTGACCGAAGGGGCGAAAAATGCTCGCGTAGAAATCGCTCGCCGTATTAAAAACTTAGATGTTACCGATCATCGCTCCTCGCAAACTGTTTTGGTGGATATTAAAGATGGAGTGCTCATGGATCCTAATATGACCTTGCAACCCTATGATGTTATCTCTATTTTGGGCGATGCTAGTTTCCGTACCCAACGTCAGGTAAAAATCGAAGGGGAGGTGCTATATCCAGGCTATTACACGATATCTCGCGAGGATGAGCGTATTTCGGATATTATCAAGCGCGCAGGCGGTTTGACAACGTATGCCTACACCGAGGGGGCTTCATTAAAACGCACCGGAATGTCTAAACTGAAAGCCGAGGAGAAGAAAGAAAAAGAACGTTTGAAAAGGGAGCTTGAAAAAGACAGCCTTGATGTTGAGGAAAAAGATGGCAAAACGGCAAAATATAAAGATACTGATGAAGAGAATATAGATAATTCGAAAGCAAAAAGTAGCGCTTTAGCAAAAGTATCACAACAAGGAACTTCAGCATCTGATATTGAACCGAGTGATCTTGTGGGTATTGAATTGAATAAAATATTAGAAAAGCCATATGAAAAGGGAGATCTTCTCGTTTTAGATGGCGATATCATAAACGTTCCAAAAGAATTAGAGACAGTGAAAGTTCTAGGTGAGGTTCTGAACCCCAATAACGTAATTTACGTGAAAGGGAAGAACTTAAAATATTACGTTAACCAGGCTGGTGGATTTACTGACAATGCGCTGAAAAAGCGTGTGTTTGTTCAATACGCGAATGGTGCAGTAAAGGGCAAAGATGGTGGGTATCCAGAGGTTAAGCCAGGTGCGGAAATTGTTGTTCCTAAGCGAGCGCCTAGAGAAAAGCTAAGTTCACAGGCTTGGATAGGAATAGGTACCGGGATAGCTTCTACTCTTGCTATTATCATTAGTTTATTTAAATAGATATGGCCGAGACTAAAAATAAACAGGATATTATATTGAAGGATTTTGTAAATAAATTTAGAGAATGGATAAAATTTATCTTATTGAAGTGGTATGTTTTTGCATTAGCTGGATTAATCGGAGGGGTTGGCGGAGCGATATACGCATTTTTAAAGAGACCTGTGTATCTTGCTGAGACTTCCTTTGTTCTTGAAACTGGAGATAAAGGGGGGAGCATGGGACAATATTTAGGAATTGCATCTATGATTGGCATTGATATAGGTGGGGGAGATGGCGGAATTTTTCAAGGTGATAATCTCTTAGAGCTCTATAAATCTCATAAAATGATTGAGGCAACTTTAATGAAATCGTCTAACAGCGCACCAGCAAAACTCCTATTACATCGATATCTAGATGAAAGCAAAGCTAGAGAAAAATGGGTTTCAGAAAATTTATTTTTGAATGATGTAGATTTTAAAAATAGAGTACAGAAAAATCCCAAACTGCAACGAGGAAGGGATAGCGTAGTTAATGAAGCAGTGAAAGATATCAGGGAAAACTACTTAGAGGTAGGGAAACCTGATAAGAAGCTCTCAATTATAAAAGTAATTTTTAAATCGAAAGACGAAAGTTTTTCCAAGGAATTCAATGATGAGCTAGTTTTAAGAGTAAATGAATTTTATATTCAAACGAAAACTAAAAAGTCTTTGGAAAATGTGAAAATTCTTCAACATAAAACAGATTCTGTTAGAGCGGTAATGAATGGTGCGATTTCATCAGTTGCTACTGTAATTGATGTTACTCCAAATCTTAACCCTACTCGGCAGGCTCAGCGACTTGTACCGACTCAGCGGGGGCAGTTTTCTGCTGAAACTAACAAAGCAATTTTAAGCCAATTACTTCAAAATTTGGAATTGGGTAAAATTGCCCTTTTGAAAGAGGCTCCTCTGATTCAAAAAATTGATGAGCCTATTTATCCTCTTAAAGTAGAAAAAGTTGGAAAGGTTAAATCCATAATTTTAGGGGCAATAATCTTCTCATTTTTATCACTCTTTATTATCACGATTTCAAAAATAATAACCTCTATAATTGAAAATGAATAGTCCAAATATTTTATATCTTCCCAAGATCGTTGACTATCGAGGTAACTTGTCTTTCTTTGAAAATTCTTGTCAAATTCCTTTTGATATCAAAAGAGTTTATTGGATCCATGATGTGCCTAGTGGTGAAACAAGGGGCGGACATGCATTTCGGAGTCAGAATGAGTTTATTGTTGCTCTTTCTGGTAGTTTCGATGTCGTCTTAGATAATGGTTCAGAGCCTATTAATTATACATTAAGTAGATCAAACTATGGATTATATATTCCTAAGATGAACTGGAGAGAATTGTCTAACTTTTCAACAAATGCAGTCGTAATGGTAGTTTCAGATAGTGAATTCCTTGAAGAGGATTACATTAGAGATTATGAACTGTACAGAGATTTAATTAAAAAATAAGATGCATAGTGTATTTGACTGTTATATTGTTGATTTACCCTTGATACATAACCAAAAAGGAAATATTACAGTATTAGAAAACGATAAATCAGTACCTTTTGAGATCAAAAGAATTTACTATTTATATGATGTTCCCTATGCTGCAGAAAGGGGGGGGCATGCTCATTATGAACTGCAACAGTTTGTTGTTGCAGCGTGTGGTTCTTTTACATTTATTTTAGATGATGGGGTAAATAAACGAGAAGTATTTTTGAATAGCCCACGTAAGGCCCTGCATATAAAACCTGGTATCTGGAGAGAAATGAAGGACTTTTCCGGAGGTAGTATTTGTTTGGTTTTAGCGTCTTCATTATATAGTGAAAAAGATTATATTAGGGATTATCAGGAGTTTTTAAATTACAGAATGGATGATTTACATAAATAAATATGGGATTTCTTTAAGAACTGCACGTGAAAAAGATGCGGAACTTATCTTATCATTTAGAAATGACGAGAAAAATAAAAGATTTATTTCTAAAACAGATGCTGATGTTGATGAGCAGAGACTTTGGCTGCGAAAATATGAGGAAAAGGAAAACCAGAAAATAGAATTTTATTTTATTGCAACAGATGAGTTCGGTGAAGATTTTGCAACCTACCGTATATATAATATGTCGCCAGATTATGTGGAAATTGGAAGTTGGGTTTCAAAACCAAATTATTTGAATTCACTTAATCCTATAAAACTTGATATTGCGGTAAAAGAATACGTATTTGAAGAGTTGGGGTATAAGGAATTATATTTTGATGTTAGAAGGGAAAATAAGACTGTATTGCGATATCATAGATTGTTTGGTCCAGAAGTTATCAAAGAAAATGAATTGGATATATACTTTAAATTGACAAAGAATATTTTTCAAAAGAATAGAGCTCAAATATTTAAAAGAATTAAATAATTCAAATTATGGAAATGCAAGATTTTATTGAAAAGTTCGCTTTTCAATTAGAGGACCAAAATATCGAAATAAATGCTGAAACAAATTATGTGCAGTCTGAGTTTTGGGATTCTCTGACCGCTATGGTTGTAAAAGTTATGATCGAAGATGAGTATGGATTTGACATTCCTATAGATAAGTTAAATGGATTTATCTCTATCGAGTCTTTGTTCAACTATATTGAAGAGAATAAAAAGTGAAGAGCTACTTAAAACATATTTCAGTTTATTTACCCGATAGAAATGTAACTAACGAGGATATAGCTGAGATGTTCCCTTCGTGGGAAAGTTCAAAAATCTTTGAAAAGGTTGGTATCAAGAATAGGTATGTCGCCGATTCTAAGGAGGGCGTTGCCGATATGGCTGTGGCAGCGATTAGAAACCTACAACTTGAAACTGGTATTGATCTCTCACAAATAGATTATTTTCTGCTCTGCACACAATCTCCAGATTATCAGATCCCAACAACAGCATGTATTGTTCAACATCGAGTTGGTTTAAGTAATAATTGTGGTGCCATTGATATTAATCAAGGATGCTCAGGATACATTTATGGTCTCTCTTTGGCATCAGCATTGGTTTCCTCGGGAATTGCGAATAATGTCCTTTTGGTCACTGCAGATGTATATTCAAAACACATCCACAATTCAGATAAAGGTAATATGAGTCTATTTGGGGATGCAGCAACTGCATCTTTGATATCTTCAGATGGAAAGTATGAAATCGGAAAATTCTCCTTAGGTACAGACGGATCTGGATATGACAAGTTAATAATAAAAAATAGTGGTCTATTTTCTAAATCATTAAATCAAGATGATCCAGAGAATTTTCTTTTCATGGATGGTGCAGGTGTATTCGATTTTACCGCAAAAAGAATTCCTCAATTAATAGAAGAAAATTTAGTTCTTAACGGATTGGCGAAAGATGATATTAATTTATTTGTATTTCATCAAGCAAATACCTTCATGTTAAATTTTTTAAGAAATCGAATAAAAATAGAAAAAAATAGATTTCTGATAAACATGGAAAATTATGGCAATACGGTTTCGTCTTCTATTCCTTTGGCATTTAAAGATTCATTTGATGGTGAAAATAGAAATGTTATGATGGTTGGTTTTGGAGTGGGATTATCATGGGGAGCTGTAGTATTATTAAATAAATAAATCATGGTCAAATTTTTAGATTTACAGGCTCTCAATTTAAAGTATCAGGAGAGTATTGAAAGTAGGATATTGAGCGTATATCGTAAAGGATGGTTTTTATTAGGTGAGGAAGTTGAAGCTTTTGAGGAAAATTTAGCAAACTATATAGGTGTTCCTCACGTAATAGGAGTGGCAAATGGCTTGGATGCTTTAAGACTGATTTTTAGAGCATATATTGAACTTGGTGTGATGGATGAAGGGGATGAAGTAATCGTTCCGGCGCATACTTATATAGCATCAGTTCTTGCTATATCTGAAAATAAATTATTACCTGTGCTATGTGAGCCTAATACAGAGACATTTAACATCGATATATCTCGTATTGAGGAATTGATAACACCGAAGACAAAAGCAATTATGCTAGTGCATTTGTATGGTCGAGCAGTATATTCAGAAGAAATCTTTTCTTTAGCTAAGAAGTATAATTTGAAGATTATTGAAGATAATGCTCAAGCTATCGGTGCAAGATGGGGAGATGCTCGTACTGGATCGCTGGGAGATGCTGCTGGATTCAGCTTCTACCCTGGTAAGAATTTAGGAGCTTTAGGTGATGCAGGTGCTGTCTCTTGCAAGGACTCAGAATTAGCAGAAGTAATTAGGGCCTTAGGAAATTATGGTTCCAGAACGAAATATGTCAACGATTATAAAGGCCTAAATTCGAGGATGGATGAAATTCAGGCGGCGGTTCTCGACGAGAAACTTAAATATCTTGAAGCAGAGAACGAAAGTAGACGAGCTATTTCTTCAAGATATTGTAATGAAATAGCAAACCAAAACATAGTATTACCATCTATTCCCAAGGATCCATTGTCTCACGTTTGGCATTTGTATGTTATTAGAAGTGGTGTTCGCGATGAATTACAGCAATTTTTGACTAAAGAAGGTATTCAGACTCTAATCCATTACCCCACCCCGCCACATAAGCAATTGGCGTATAAGGAATTAAACAATTTGCATTTTCCATTAACGGAATTATTACACAGTGAGGTTCTCAGCCTTCCGATATCTTCTGTTTTAAGTGATAATGAGATAGACAAAGTGATAGAAAAGGTTAATCTATTTAGATGAAATTAGTTCGCACCGCTTTTCTTTCTTCTGTAATCACATTTTTTCGAATCGGCTCGAATTTTATCATTGGCAAGGTAGTGGCTATTCTTACAGGCGCAGCCGGAGTTGCAACTGTGGGTGCATTTATGAATTTTATAACAATAGCTTACACATTGTCCAATGGCGCAATTAGTAATGGTATAGTTAAATATACTGCTGAGTTTAAAGATGATGAAGAGCGGAAGAATGCCCTATTCAGTACTGCGGCCAAAATTTCGTTGTATTGTTCTTTATTTTTAGGTATAGTTATAGTAATACTTGCTAAGTATATTTCGGAATTTCTATTCTATACCGATTCATTTAGTGGTCCCGTAGTAGCTTTTGGGATTACGGTAGGTTTATATTCTTTAAATACACTCTTTCTATCTATTTTAAATGGGCTAGGCAAAATTAATTATTTTACCATTATCAATTCATTAGGTAGTGGATTTATTTTGGTGTTGTCTTGTTTATTAATATATTATTTTAGAATTCAGGGAGCTCTTTTTGCCTTAGCTGTTGGGCAATCGCTTGTATTTTTTGTTACATTATTTTTGATTATTAAACACCGTCTTTTTTATTTTCCTAATTTCTTTGGTACATTTTCAAAAGATTGGGCTATAAAATTTGGCTCGTATAGTTTAATGGCCATTGTTTCTGCCATTACAATGCCAAGCATTCAGATAATTATCCGAAATTATTTGACAAATGCTATAGGGATAGATCAGGCAGGATATTGGCAGGCAATGATGAGAATATCCGATGGTTATTTGCTGGTTATAGTTACTGCTTTGAATACCTATTATCTCCCGAAGCTGTCGGAAATAAAAGAAGACGGCATTATACGTCGAGAAATATTTTACGGATATAAGATCATTTTACCTTTTGTATTGCTTTCTTGTGTCATTATTTATTTTTTGCGCTATTATGTCATTATGTTATTGTTTAGTAGTGAGTTTCTTAAAATCAGCGATATATTGGTCTGGCAACTCATCGGCGACTTTTTTAAAATAGCGGCTTGGGTACTTTCATATGTTTTAATTTCTAAGGCTAAAATTCGGATTTTTATATTTTCAGAGCTATTATTTTCTTTCACTTATTTAAGTTTATGTTACGTATTGGTGAATAGTTATGGTTTAGAAGGTACTTCAATGGCTTTTTGTTTAAATATGATCCTTTATTTTATATTTATGGTGGTTGTTTTAAGAAAATTGTTATTCTATAAAAAGGAAATATGAAGATAGGGTTTGTGTTAATTTGCTATAATCAGAAAAAATTTATTCGGGAATCCCTTGAGGGAATTAGGTTACAGACGGAAGAACCAGATGAAGTTATCATTTCAGATGACTGTTCGAAAGATGGTACACAGCAGGAAATTTTGGATTATATAGATGAGTTTGAACTTGCAGAAAAATGGAAAGTAATTCTCCATAAAGAAAATCAAGGAATAAATAAAAATCTACAAAATGCTATCGATTTGTGTAGTACCGATATTATATTAGGCAACGCGGGTGATGATATATCTCTTCCGAACCGAGTTCAAGTTGCACGAAAACTTGCTGAAAAATATCCGGATTTATATGTCATCACTACTTCTATTGATAAAATTGATGAGAATGGAAATAGGATTGGCGAAATCACTTATAACGATATATTAGATGAGGATATCAAAAAAGTTGTATTATCAGGAATGCCGCATATTTTTCCAGTTGGTCAGTTTTGGCGTAAGTCGTTATTTACAGATTATGGGCCTTTACCAATCAATGTGCCTAATGAAGATGATCAAATAACATTTCGTGCGATTTTGCATGGTGGAATTTTCTGTAGCAAAGAGAAAACGATGTTATATAGAATTCATCAGAATTCGACAAGTTCCTGGCTAAGAAATAGACAGAGCGAGCAGGAGTTTTTTAGGCGATTTATATCCGATATGACAATCCGAATAAATCACATGGAGTTATGGAAAGATTCGGTTTCAAAATCAAATTTTAAGGAGAAAAAGGAGGTATTGGGTATATTGGACAAAAAGATATCTCTATATAACATGTTTAGGGATATTGAAACAGTTCCCATAAATCAGAGGATTGCTTCACTATTTAAGTTTTGGAACTTTACTGTCACTCGAGAAAAAGTTTATTTATTTTTTGGTTCTTTTGGTGTTTTACTATGGAGAAGGATGAAAATTGCCCTTGGTAAAATATGAAAAAAACGTTATTTTTTGTTTCTGGAAACGTTGTTGGAGGACATGAATTCCAATGTAAGGAGCTGATTATATTAGCAGGTAAATATTCTAAAGTTACTGTCGTTTTTAATAATATAGAACAGTATAATGCTTTTCAACTTGATGAGTCCATTTTTTCTGTCAGGATTTCATCGTTTTTTCATGGCTGGAAAGTTCCCTTAGAACTTTTATGGAGCTTAATTAATTTCTTTAAGTATTTTAATCTTATCAGAAAGCACGATCAAGTTGTTGTGAGTGCAGGTACAATTGAGGCTTCGGCAGGTATGTTTCTCATCTCATTGTTTAAAAGGAGCCTTTTATATATTCCCATGTTTGTCGATAGAGTAGTTTTATGGGGTAGTAAATTTGCTGTTATCTATAACTATTTTCTTTATCTTTTTATATTGCCATTTTCCAAAATTATTACAATAACAGATGCTCAGGCACTTTATTTCAAGAAAATAAAGTGCACTGTAGTACTACCAAATAGGATTGTAAAAAAGCTATGTGATGAAACTGCTTACGGAGTAAAAAAAGATCTCAATACACTATATTTTGTTGGTAGATTGGATGATCAACAAAAGCGGTTAGCTGAGTTAATTTCTTGGTTGGACACTACTAAGAATCCATATAAAAGTTTTTACATCGTGGGAGATGGTCCAGATTCAAAATTAATAAGAGCTTCTGCTGAAAAAACAGCTTATATTCAAGTTAATTTTTTAGGTTGGTTAGATAGGAATGAGCAAGATCATTTATTTGGAGAACAAGATGTATTGATTTTAAATAGTTCGTATGAGGGCGACCCTCTTGTCGTTAGAGAGGCAAATGAACGCGGATCTGTGGTTATCGCTCGCGATATCGTTGGGATTCGAGGATGCACGCGCTTAGAGAACCGCTATTCCAACAAAGATGAATTATTAGATCTTTTGAACAAGACTTCTGAAGGTAAGCTAAATCTTTTTAATAATTTATCTCTATTTGAAACGGATAAAATTAGGGACAATGTTGCAAAAAAAATATTCTTTTAATTATTGCATCTTCGCATTAGCGGGGTTCGGCTTTCTCTATTTTATTTTGCCATTAATCTTGCAGAGTTTTGTAGGGCCAGAATTCTATATTTTTTCAAAAGAACAGAACAATGTATATTTCGAGAATATTACATTTTATTTGCTTTTGATTGTTTTCTTGTTTGTGTTGTCTTCTAGTGTGATACATACCCCTTGGGTTGTTAATAGGCCTACTACCACCGTCAATTATTTAATAATTGCTATTACATTTATCTATTTAATATTTGTTTTTGGTAAAGGCTTAATTTTAAGTCGTAATGGTGTTCCTCGAGAAGAATTACTTGAAATTATAAGCTCACAACTAGTTCCGGGATTTGGTTATTTGCTATTGGCCTGCTTTTTTTCCATCATTAGGTTGAGAAAGTCCTACTTATTAGTTGCATTTGGACTGCTAGCATTAAGCTTAGACGTCGTTTATCAAGGGAAAATTTTTGTAACAAATGCGTTGATGTTAACTATGTTTTTTTTAGATAATAATAGAATAAAGCTAACATTTTTTCGGGTCGTAAGTTTTGTTCTAATTGGCTTTGGTTTTTTGGCCTTTATTTTTATACTAAGAAGTTTTAGTGCGGGAGAAAATAATGCTGCAATCGGGGTCTATACTTATTTTTCTGAATTTATGGGCGTCAATGCCACATCTGGTTGGGCTAAAGAATATGCTGCAAATGGCGGAGCACATGGATTTTTTAATTTCGACCCTATTCTTCAAAAATTTTATATCGGGAGTGTGGGGCATGGACTAGCGATCAGCCCTGTGGCCTACTTTATTGGGAATTTTGGAGATTACTTTTATTTAATAATTTTCATTTATTTTTTAGTTCTTTTTTTAATCTTTTATTTTTCCTCTTATATTTTAGGCAGGTTCTGTTTTTTTATATTGGTTTATAATTTTATACATCTTTTAAGGCATGGACCAGATATTTTCTTATATAAATGTTTTCTTCAGTTGATTATTGTGTCTTTGGCTGTTTTATTTATTAATTTTTTTGCTAAAATAAGATTCAAATGATTGTTGGGTTAGATTGTAGACTGGTAAACAAAATTCAGAATACCGGTATTTCCAGATACACAGAGTTTCTCTTAGAGTATTACCAAACTAGAAAGGATATCACTAAAATTGTGCTTATCTTAAACGAAAAGATTTATGACCATGAATATGGTGAAATTTCATTGACAAAATTAAAGCCATATAATATTTTACATTTTGTTTTATTTAAGTCTTACGTCGAGTCATTACAAATTGATGTACTTCATTCTCCATTTTATTCAAGTTTTATTATAAAACCTAAAAATCTGGTGAGCATTTTGACAGTTCATGATTTAATGTACAAAATTGTGCCATCTTTTTTTTCCAAGAATAAATATATTTCTACTTTAAAGAGATGGTATTTCGATTTTATTGTTGAGAATTCTATAAAAAATTCTGATATACTAATATCCGTGTCTGAAACGACAAGGAGGGATATATTGTCTTTTTATAAACGGGATTCACTATGTATTCCGGAAGATTCTGAAATCAATGATGAGATCCCAACGGTTACGTTGGACAGGTTTTTATTGCAAGATAAACCCTACTTTTTTTATTGCGGAAACAATAGGCCACATAAGAATCTGGATTTCGTGCGGGAAGTTTTTGAAAGTTCAGATGATTTACCTCTCCTTGTTTTAGCAGGTAAAGGACATAAATCGGGTAAAAATATTCTTGCAGTTGGTAATGTAACGGATGAGGAATTATCTGTCTTATATAGGGGGGCAGTATCTTTTATTTTTCCATCATTGTATGAGGGTTTTGGTTTACCTATTTTAGAAGCAATTAAACTACGTACAAAGATAGTAGCGTCAAATATTCCGGCCTTTATGGAGTTTAAAAGCAATAATATAATATTTTTTGAGATTAATAATGTTCAGAGTTTTAGAGCTGCTCTAATAGAAGCTCAAGGGCGATCGTTTTTTAATGATGAAGAATTTTTGAATGGATATAGTAAGGAGCATATTTACGAGTTGAATGATAGGATGTTTTCAAAAATTGACAATTTATTATAAGGATGGGAAAAATGATTATTTCTAGCAGTATAGTTTTATATAAAAATAACGAAACAGTATTGAAAGCGGCTATTTCGAGTTTTTTGAAAATAACATTTCCAGATGTGATACTTTATCTCATTGATAACTCACCAACTGATGAACTGAGAGATATCTTTGATGATTCTAGAGTTATCTATATCCACAACCCATCCAATCCCGGTTTTGGGGCTGGGCATAATATTGCATTGAAATCGGCTATTCAACAAGGGTCGAAATATCATCTTATTTTAAATCCTGATGTTTATTACGCTGAAGGTGTGCTGGAAGAATTGACAGATTATCTGGAGAAGAATACTGATATTGGCAATATTATGCCTAAGGTACTCTATCCGAATAATGAGATCCAGCGGCTTTGTAAGCTGCTACCAACGCCCTACGATTGGATAGGAAGAAGGTTTAACCCGTTTAAAAAGATGGTCGAAAAGAGAAATGATCTTTTTGAACTTCGATTCACTGGTTATGATCGTATTATGGATGTGCCCTATTTGTCAGGCTGTTTTATGTATTTGCGAATTTCAGCATTAAATGAGATAGGTCTTTTTGATGAAGGCATATTTATGTATGGTGAAGAGACTGATTTGTGTAGGCGTCTAATAGATGCGGGGTATCGTACGGTTTTCTATCCAAGGGTACATATTTATCATCATTTTGAAAAAGGATCACACAAATCGTGGCGCTTGACCAAAATAGGTATGCAGTCTGCGATCTATTACTTTAATAAATGGGGCTGGTTTTTTGATCGTAAAAGGCGTTTAATCAACAAAGATATTCTCAGGAAAATCAATTCCAAAAAATAAGTAATAAGTTGTTATTTTTGTTAATGTTTAAGAGGAGGGTTAATGCAATCAGAATTAAGTTTTACAGCAATAGATTTTGAAACAGCTACGGCTAATCAAAATTCGGCCTGCGCAGTGGGTTTGGTCGTCGTAGAGCAGGGCGTTATTGTTGAGGAATTCTATTCATTAATACAACCTCCCAACAACCAATATATGTGGCAGACGACACGCGTACATGGTATTCGGCCTAAAGATACTGCGCAGGCCCCCACATTCAAGGAATTGTTTCCGCGAATTTATCCTCTTATTAATAATCGGATTATGGTGGCTCATAATGAATTATTTGACCGTGGTGTGTTACGTAAGACAATGGGGTACTATAATTTGCCTTACGATCATTTGGGACTAATGGAAAAATGGGAGTGCACCTTCAAAATTTATCAAGGTAAAGGTTTTAAACCTGCTCGCTTAAATGCCTGCTGCGAAGTACTGGGTATTGAACTTAACCACCATGAAGCGCTTTCCGACGCACGTGCTTGTGCGCAATTATATTTACGGCACGCCGATATTCCCTCTTTGGCATGATTTTTACGTTAAATCTATTTTAAATCCGGTATATCAAGTACGCTATGTAGGATAATTTTATATCTTTGATTAGCTGTACAGCCGTTTTATTAATAAATTTTACATCCATATTTTTGATGATGATAACAATCCCAGCCAAGGGAATGCGTATAGGTATTACCTTCAGTGCATTCGACCTACTACATGCAGGGCATATTAAAATGCTCGAAGATGCCAAGAGGCAGTGCGATTATTTGATTTGTGGACTTCAGACTGATCCGACCTTGGATCGCCCCGAGAAGAACAAGCCAGTGCAGACTGTTGTAGAACGCTATATTCAGCTCAAAGGTTGCAAGTATGTAGATCAAATAGTTCCCTATGCCACAGAGCAGGACCTCGAAGATATTCTCCGCTCATTTAACATTGATGTACGGATCGTTGGAGATGAATACCGGGAGAAGAATTTCACAGGAAGGGCATATTGTGAGGAAAAAGGAATCGAACTATATTTCAATAGTCGGGATCACCGCTTTTCAAGTTCGGGATTACGCCGGATTGTGGCAGAGGCTAATTCAGAATCCGTAACAGCACCATAAGCTTCTTTTGAGGTGCACATCAGTTGCCTTTTAATGCACTAAATGCCTTAAGAGAAAATGCGCTGATGAATAAAAGATCTACAATGAAACCGAGCTGCTAGCTCTCTTTAACCATTAAAAGATAATTAAATGAAAATTGGAATTACCTTCGGTGTCTTTGATTTATTGCATGCCGGACATATTATGATGCTTGAAGAAGCGAAAAGACATTGTGATTACTTAATTGTCGGTCTCAATACAGATCCTTCAGAGGTATCTCCCGAGAAGGCTAAACCTACGCAGACCATCGTGGAGCGATATATTCAATTAGAGGGTTGTCGCTATGTCGATGAGATTATACCCTACGAAACGGAACAGGATCTGATTGATATGATCAAGGCTTTACCTATCGATATGCGAATTATTGGAGAAGAGTACCGCGATCAGGATTTCACTGGAAGACATTATTGTATCGAAGAAAATGTCGAAATCTATTATAATAAACGTACACACCGCTTTTCCAGTGAAGGGCTCCGTAAAGTTGTTGCTTCGAAGCAAGTTTAAAATAAGATAAAATTCTTACTAGAAGGCAAAGGCCCTTTTTGTCAGCTGTATTCTTAATTTGGGGATACAGCTGATTTAAATATTTATTTTACATCCCCACAAAAATTATTAGCATCTTATTTTGTCGCTTTTATACCCTATTTACTTATTTTAAAATAATGTATAGCGCTGTTTTTCATTGCGATACACAATTGTCCCTTATTTGTCCCCTATAAATTTTAGTTCTGAAAGTTCCATTAAATTAAATTTGATATATAGTTAAATGCAATCCTAAGATTGCATATCACCTAGTCCTATTATCTATTTTATTATGGTACTTATTTTAGCAGTTTCAGTTATCGTTTTATTTATTATTTATTTTATTCTGCAATCAAGGCAACGTGAAAAGCTATTTAACGAAGCTGTTTCGATGCAGGTCAACTACCTGTTTCAGGATAGGCCGGGGCAATACAGTGGCGACTATCGGACAAAAAGTGGTGTCTTCGTTTTTCGTACGGAATCCAGAGACAACGAGCTTAAAAATATGGTGATCAAACTGGTCAAACCAGATCATCCGGCTTTGGTCGTCAATCTGGAACAGATTGTGGTGGTGCCTTTTGAAAGCAAAAAAGGCGATTCAGACGTATCAGTTCGATTTAAATTGCAGCGAAGGAAAGGTGAAATAACAGCATTGGAAGGAAAAGGGATACGCATTGCCGGTGTTTTGAATTATGCCAATCGGAAGCCGAAGACATTTAGCACAGTATTGAAGATAGGAGAGCCCTATCAATCGAATGAAAACTCCAATCAAACGAAATAATTTGCATTAAATCTTGTTTATGAGAAAGGGTTTGTAATGGAACAAACCCTTATTTTTTTACTTAGAATTTCAGTAAATGTTGATGTTCGATAGCCCAGGATAAGAGCGCATTGTTTTCTTCCTGGAGGTCAAGCTTCCGGCAGATGCGGTGCCTGGTGTTTTTAATGGTATAGGGACTGAGGAACAGGCTATCCGCAATATATTTTGTCGTATGGCGGAGGGCTATCAGCTTAAGGATATTTAACTCAGCCGGAGTCAAGGTTTTTAGTTTTTCCACCGTTTGGTTTTTATCCCTTTGTTGTTGTAGGCGCTGGATAACCAAGTGCGTGCCAGCATAGAGCCGATTTTCTCCCAACGGTTTAATAATGTAATTTTCAGGATTTAGTGCTGCTGCGCGGTCAATGCTGCTTTTTGACTGATACGAAGTAATAAAAATAAGACTAAAAAGCTTGGTTGCTGCATATTTCTCCATTAACTCAATGCCATCCAATCGATCATTGAGCTGGATATCACAGAGTACCAAATCTGGTGAGTTTTGCGCCATGTATTGATCTGCCTCGTCAATGGTGAGCGCAATATGCAATTCCAATCCTGTATAAAGGGAATGAAGCTGATATTCAATAAATCGGGCAATAATCATTTCATCTTCTACAATTAAAACTTTTAGGCTCATATCATGTTGTTAAATTCAAATATATACTGAAATCCACGCTCATGCTGGATCGCTACGATCCCTTTGATCTGCCTAGTCAGATCTTTAACCAGGCCAATTCCAAAAGACGTTGATAAAATGGCTTCGGCTGCCCCCACGCCATTATCTTCAAAACGCATGGTTGTCGCAAATTTTTCCTTAATTATACTGAGACTGATGACTGGGGAGCCCGTGCTTCCTTTTGGAAAAGCATATTTATAACTATTTGTCAATAGCTCTGTGATGATCAATGCTAATGGGATCGACGTGTTTGTGGATATCAACCAGTCTTGTTCAATATCTACGTTGACCCAGACCTTTTTTTCTGGATCATGCATCTGTCTGAGGTAATTGACCGTTTCAATAACCAACGTTTTTAACTTCAGCTGGCTGTTCTGATTATATACCAGCAGCTGGTTGACCAGCATCATGGCATGGATCCGGTCTTGCATCGATTGGATGGCCTGATTATATTGAACGCCATGGTTTTCTCCTGTTTTGTGTAGGCTACCTAGGCTATATAAAAGCTGCAGGTTGTTTTTGACCCGATGGTTAACTTCATCAATCAAGGTTTCGATATAGCGATTTTTTTGAAGTAGCTGAATCTGCTGTTCATAAAGTGCATTATTTGCTTTTTTGAGTTCGTTTGTCCTTTCCTGCACAATTGACTCGGTCGATTGATGATAGTCCAATTCATTTTTACGCAATTTTAGGCGTATCCCTATCAATAGCAACATGGTAATGCACAGGGCAAAAAACTGCGTCAACATAGATACATATTGTATGGCCTGCTCTTGTAAAGTGAGGGCACAATAGACCATTGCCGTAATGCCAGTGACAAAAAATACACTTCCATACGCTAAGAAGCGCTGCATCAGGTCGATCTTTTTCCAGAGCGAAATAAAAAGGTTGGAAAAATAGAGCATATGAATAATGCCGAGCGTAATATTTACCCAGTTACTTTGTTTATAATTGACAAAATAGAAATTATTGACAAATGTAAATAGTGCCGTTAGACCGATGGCGGCAATAATATAACAAGCTACTTTATAATAACGGGTGTGTAGCTTCCTTAGTTGAAGAAAATCTATGGTCAGCAGATAGAAACTAATGGCGGCAAATCTACTAAAAAGCGACACCATGCTCCAACCCAGTTGGGGACTATCATAAAAGATAAAATCGACAAAGAAGTTTTGGAGTGCAACGCTATACATACCAATAGATAGCAAGAACAGAAAGATCCAGATATAGGGTCGGTAGCGTGACACCATCCATGCCAATGCCATATACAGCAATAGTACGATAATGGCACCTTCCATAAAAGCGTGGACAATCCGGCTACGCTGTTTCTTTTTAACATAATCCAGTTCTGTCTGCAAATGAAAATTATACAGCGGTGTGTAGCCTTTGCTATGTTTGACGCGGAGTAATATGGTATAAGGTTTTTCAGCTTGCAGGTTTAAAACAAAATGATCACGGCCATCTCGCGGATACAGTTCCTTGCGTTTACGGAACAAGCCTGATTTCTTTTTATATACAATTTCACCTTTTGCATCGATTACGGTGAGATTGACATACGTTAAATTGTCGAAGGATAAGACATAATTACCTGTTGATAAGCTGTCTGATAGATTTATTTCCTTTTTGAGCCAGAAAATCCCTTTTTCTTGATCAACATCTTTTTTAATTTGGCTGAGGGGAACAAATAGGTCAGGGCGATGATAGTAATATATCGGATTGGTATACTCAGTGTATTCCTTTGTAATTCGTATAGGCGAATTTTTGGCGAAGCAAGTCTTTATTGCAACCTGATTATTGGCCATCATAGCGTCTCCTCCGAAGCGGATGGTTGCTATACAGAGCAACATTAAGATGGTGACAATAATATTTGGCTTCATAAGGCAAACAAAAATGCATTATTTTCATTAAATCTAATAAGCTTTTATTTTCCTAATTGTAAATAAGACCCTAGGGTCTCTGTTTCCGTCTACAATTACTTATTACTTTTGTTATACGCATTTAGAGGAATATCTACGAACGCAAGGATATTGACATTCAGATAGAATGATGAGTTGATTATGACGTATTTATATATATTTCTGTTTATTGCAATAGCGTATGCTTTATTTCGGTTTTTTTCTTCTAGAAAGAAAAAACCTACTGATGTCTCAATGTATGTTTACTACCGTTTTCAGGACCATCCTGGACAGTATAGCGGCAGTTTCCGAGCAACCCACGGGGCGCTGGTATTTCGGGGCGAGCGATTTCGGGAGGATGTCAATAATATTGTGGTGAAAGACGTCCGATCAACAGACTCCAAAGTAGAAATAAAGCTGCAGCAGATATTGGTTCTGCCTTTTAAAGAAAATGAAAATACTTCTTTTGAAGTGTCTGTACGCTTTCGGATTGGATCAGATAAGGCCAAAGAAGTCGACCTGACTAATTATAAAGTCAGGATACAAGCTGTAATTAACTACCAAAATGGAAATAAGAGAGTAATTAGTACTGTTCTTCCCATGATGGGGGTATATCATAATCATCCCGAAAAGCCGGGAGATTTTATAAATAAGTAATTTACGTGTTTTTTATTCCATATTACATACCTATTTAACTCGAAGGAACCCTGCTTGCCGGGGTTTCTTTATTTTCTTGTCATGTTCCACGTGGAGTTATGTGTATATTGTTAAGTTATCAGGTAGTTAATAATTATTTAATTTGGAACGAAAATTTGAAATGAGTACTTTTGTTACTCAACTTAAATGCTATTCCAATGTTGGATACCTTAATTACATCCAAGACACGTTTAAAGTTATTGATCAAATTTTTTGTCTCGGCAGGCAACCGTGGCTACCTGCGGGGTTTGGCGGACGAATTCAAAGAATCTACCAATTCGATTCGCAAGGAATTGAATCAGTTGACCGAAGCCGGATATTTACTGCGCGAGGAAAGTGAGCATAAAGTTTTTTACAAGGCCAATATTCAGCATTCTTTATTTTCATCACTTCAGGGGCTTATCCATAGTTTTCTAGGCATTGAAACCTTCGTCGATCAGATATTGGAAAGGGCTGGTGATGTATATGAAGTTGCATTGTTGGGAGAATATGCTAAAGGAATCGATTCCGGCCATATTGAGGTACTTGTTGTTGGTGAACAACTCAATTTAACCTATTTAATGCAAGCTGCTGTCAAAGCTGGCACAATACTTGGTAAGAAGGTGACCGTGTATACAGAGGTACCTAAAAATGTGCAAGGGATTATTGTTCTCTATCAAAAAGTGGACAGTCCTGCTGCATCGACGAAAGACAATGATATCAAAAAATAAGAATTAACTGCAATAAAATGAAAGAAATTAAAAAAATAGCCTGTATTGGTGCAGGTTATGTAGGGGGGCCTACCATGTCGGTAATTGCACAGAAAAATCCGAATGTGCAGGTTACAGTAGTTGATCTCAATCAGGCACGTATCGATGCCTGGAATGATGCCGATCTGGATAATCTTCCCGTTTATGAGCCTGGTCTTGATGCTGTGGTGGCAGAAGCACGAGGACGTAATCTTTTCTTTTCGACCGATGTCAACAAAGCCATCGACGAAGCAGACATGATCTTTATTTCTGTCAATACACCGACCAAAACTTACGGTAAGGGAAAAGGGCAGGCTGCCGATTTAAAATATATCGAATTGTGCGCACGTCAGATTGCTTCTGTGGCGAAAAATGATAAAATAGTTGTCGAAAAGTCGACTTTGCCTGTGCGTACTGCGGCCGCATTAAAAAGTATTTTGGACAATACCGGTAATGGTGTCAATTTTCAGATTCTTTCCAATCCGGAATTTTTAGCGGAAGGTACGGCAGTTACTGATCTGCACAATCCGGATCGTGTTCTTATCGGTGGCGAAGACGCAGAAGCTATACAAGCTTTGGTGGACATATATGCTACTTGGGTTCCACGCGAACGGATCTTGACAACCAACCTATGGTCTTCCGAACTTTCAAAACTCGTTGCCAATGCATTTTTAGCGCAACGTGTTTCCTCGATCAATGCCATTTCGGAATTGTGTGAGGTTACTGGAGCCAATGTGGATGAAGTATCCCGTGCTATTGGTCATGATAGCCGTATAGGGCCTAAATTTCTAAAAGCCTCAGTCGGTTTTGGTGGTTCTTGCTTCCAAAAAGATATTTTAAATCTCGTCTATATTGCACGTACCTATAATTTAACAGCAGTGGCAGATTATTGGGAACAGGTCATTACATTAAATGATCATCAGAAAGCACGTTTTGCACAGCATATCATTAAGACCATGTACAACACCGTCAATGGGAAAAAGATCGCTTTTTTAGGCTGGGCTTTTAAGAAGGATACCAATGACACCAGAGAATCTGCTGCAATTTATGTTGCTGATCATTTGTTGGAAGAAGAGGCCCATATAGTGGTTTATGATCCTAAAGTTTCCGCTGAGCAGATTTATAAAGATCTTGATTATTTGGGCACGCGTTCAGCCGAAGATAACCGTCGCTTGTTAACTGTTGTTAACGATCCTTATGAAGCCGTTTTGGACGCGCATGCCACAGCTATTTTAACCGAATGGGATGAGTTCAAGTCGTATGATTGGGCCAAAATAAAGCAACAGATGAAGAAGCCAGCTTTTGTGTTTGACGGTAGAAAATTGTTAGATCGCAAACAATTAGACGCTTTGGGTTTTGACTATTATGCAATCGGTGAATAATTTATTGAATAACTATTAAAGAAGATTATCCTAATGAACATCGTACACGTTCTTTTGTCAGGGGGGATCGGTAGCCGTTTGTGGCCACTCTCCCGCAAGCATAGCCCAAAGCAATACTTAGGCTTATTTGATGGCAAATCACTATTTGAAATGACCGTGCAACGCAACCAACAGGTTGCTGAACGTGTTATTGTGGTTGGAAACAAAGATAATACGCACTTAAGCCATAAGGCGATGGTGTCCTGTGGACTGCCCTATAAAAATATTGTGGAGGCTACTCCGCGTAATACAGCGGCAGCAATTGCCTTTGCAGCCTTTAGTGTCGATCCGGAAGATATCCTTATTGTAACACCTTCCGATCATATGATTGATGGAGACGAAGCTTACAGAAAGGCTATGGAAGATGGTATAGAAAAGGCCAAGGAGGGTTTTATTGTAACTTTTGGTATACGCCCTACGCGCCCGGAGACTGGCTACGGCTATATTGAATTTGACGGCGATGAGGTAAAGTCTTTCCGGGAGAAACCAAATCAGGATACTGCCGAAGATTTTATTGAAAAAGGTAATTTTCTTTGGAATTCAGGGATGTTTTGTTTCCAAGCCTCTGTTTTTCTGGAAGAATTGAAAAAATATGAGCCGGTGGTTTATGAGCGTGCATTGGCTGTGTGGGAAGCATCTAAAGAAGGATTTTTAGATGAGGATTTGTCATTAGCTATTCCTTCTATATCAGTAGATTATGCCGTAATGGAACGATCGAAAAAAATTCGGGTTGTGCCGACAAGTTTCGACTGGTCCGATTTGGGATCTTTTGAATCGCTGTACGATTATCTTATCGATAGTGGTTACCCGAAAGATGATCAAGGAAATATAGTAATCGGAACGGATATTTTTACTGGATTTGTAGGTCTTAAAAGGGCCATTTTCGTCCATACCAAAGATGCATTTTTAATTATACAAAAAGAAAAATCTCAAGACGTCAAGAAAATTTATAATATGCTTGAAAAGCATCAGTCAAAATTATTGGATTAGCCGAAAAAACATTTTTGATGGAAAAAAATACAAAGATTTACATTGCTGGTCACCGTGGAATGGTGGGTGCAGCTATTTGGAGAATATTAGAATCAAAAGGCTATACAAACCTTATTGGAAAAAGTAGTGCTGAGCTGGATCTACGTGACCAGGTGGCCGTCCAAGCATTTTTTGAGGAGGAGTCGCCGGAAGTTGTTATTGATGCCGCTGCACGTGTGGGGGGTATTTTGGCCAACAATGATTTTCCGTATCAGTTTTTAATGGAAAATATGCAGATCCAAAATAATTTGATTGATACCGCTTTGAAAAGTGACGTTGACAAGTTTATTTTCTTGGGCTCTTCCTGTATCTATCCCAAGTTTGCGCCGCAGCCGTTAAAAGAAGACTACCTTTTAACAGATAGCTTGGAGCCTACCAATGAATGGTATGCGATCGCAAAAATCACCGGAGTGAAAGCTTGTCAAGCCATTCGCAAGCAATTTGGAAAAGACTATGTGAGTTTGATGCCGACCAATTTATACGGTACACATGATAATTTTGATTTAAAATCATCCCATGTGTTACCGGCGATGATCCGTAAATTTCATGAGGCAAAACTTAATGATCATCACCCCGTCACTTTGTGGGGATCAGGTAAGCCTATGCGTGAGTTTTTATTTGTGGATGATATGGCTGCCTCGGTAATTTTTGCCCTTGAAAATAAGTTGCCCGAGCATTTGTATAATGTTGGAACGGGGGAAGACCTCACTATAAAAGATCTTGCTGAGTTGATTCAGAAAGTCGTAGGACATACCGGCGAGATTGTCTGGGATAGCTCTAAGCCAGATGGTACGCCTCGTAAATTGATGGATATTTCCAAAATGCATGAGCTTGGGTGGAAACATCAGGTGGAGCTTAAGGAAGGAATTGAGCGCACATACGCTTGGTTTTTAGCAAACGAAGGACAGTATAAAGAAGTAAAGTTATAACATTATTGATTTAACATATATAAATCAAAACTCACTATTAATAATATGAAAACAGCATTAATTACTGGTATCACTGGTCAAGATGGTTCTTATTTGGCCGAATTACTATTGGAAAAAGGTTATATGGTTCATGGTATCAAGAGAAGATCGTCTTCTTTTAATACGCAGCGGATTGATCACTTATACATTGATCAGCATGAGGCACATGTTAATTTCAAGTTGCATTACGGAGATTTAACAGATTCTACCAATATTATTCGTATTATCCAAGAGGTCCAACCTGATGAAATCTATAATTTAGGTGCCATGTCTCATGTGAAGGTATCGTTTGATTCGCCTGAGTACGTTGCTAACGTTGATGGAATTGGTACATTACGCATCTTAGAAGCTGTAAGGATTTTAGGATTGGAAAAGAAAACAAGAATCTATCAGGCATCGACTTCTGAGCTTTATGGTGGTTTGGAAGAAAACAAAAATGAAAAAGGTTTTTATGATGAAAACTCTCCTTTCTATCCACGCTCACCTTACGGGGTTGCCAAAATCTATGGTTTTTGGATCACCAAAAATTACAGGGAAGCGTATAATATGTATGCATGTAACGGTGTATTGTTTAATCATGAATCACCTCGTCGTGGTGAAACCTTTGTAACACGTAAGATTACGATGGCTACTGCCGCTATTGCTTTAGGTAAACAAGATCGATTATTTTTGGGTAATCTTAATGCTTTACGCGACTGGGGGCATGCGAAAGATTACGTTGAGGCAATGTGGCGCATTTTGCAACAAGAAGTTGCTGAAGATTACGTGATTGCTACGGGAGTAACGACTTCAGTCCGTGACTTTGTACGTCTTGCTTTCGCAGAAGTTGGTATTACTCTTCGTTTTGAGGGAGAAGCTGAGAATGAACAGGCGATAGTTGAGAATGTGGACAAAGAAATTTTTGTTCAGAAAGTGGGAGACAATTCTGAACAACGTATTAATGAATTGATAGGTAAAACGGTTGTATGCATAGATCCTAAATACTATCGTCCGACAGAGGTTGACCTTCTTATCGGTGATCCCACAAAATCTAAAACAAAGCTTGGTTGGGTACCAGAGTATGATTTAGCTGGACTGGTAAAAGATATGGTAAATTCGGATCTTAACGTCGTTAAAAAGGAATCATTTAATGCTCAATGGGAGCACCTTGTAGGTTAATAACATTATAATACTGTGTCATCAAATAGAACAATAGCTAAAAATACACTTTTTTTGTATTTCCGAATGTTTTTCAATATGGGGGTAACACTTTTTACCTCCCGTATTATATTGAAAACACTGGGTGTGCAAGATTTCGGTATTTATAACTTGGTAGGCGGGGTAGTTGTATTGTTTTCATTTTTGAATGGTGCTATGTCTTCAGCTACTCAGCGGTTCTTAAATATAGAGATTGCAAAAGGAATAAAAGATCGTATTAATCATGTTTTTTGCACTAGTATGAATATACACATAGGCATTAGTTTAGTGGTTTTAATATTAGCAGAAACTCTTGGTTTATGGTTTTTGAATTATAAACTAAATATTCCGTCCGATCGCATGTTTGCGGCTAATTTGGTTTTTCAAATGTCAATTTTGACTACTATTATAGATATTACGAGGATACCTTATAGCGCGATTATACTAGCGTATGAAAAGATGTCTTTCTACGCATATTTCGGAATTTTTGAGACCATCATGAAATTATTGATAGTCTACATGCTCTCTCTTTTTACGAATTACGACTATCTGGTTGTTTATGGAGTTCTTTTAATGTTTGTAAATCTGTTGGGAAATGTAATTTATCGTGTGTTTTGTATCAAAAATTTTAAGACAGAAACTCACTTTAGAAAGTATTATGATAAAGTTCTCACCCTTGAAATGACATCATTTTCGGGGTGGAACTTGTTTGGGCAAGTTGCAACAGTTGGCGCAAACCAAGGACTTAGTATGGTGTTAAATATTTTTATAGGTGTGACTGTAAACGCGGCGATGGGAATAGCAAATCAGGTAAATGCGGCTATTTATAACTTTATATCTAATTTTCAAATTGCTTTCAATCCACAAATCATCCAGACGTATGCACTTAATGATTATGAGAAGCATAGAGGATTAGTTATCAATACTTCAAAATATTCATTTTATTTGATGAGCATACTAGCAGCGCCATTTTTGCTTCATACAGAATTTATACTACATTTATGGCTGGGTGATGTTATCCCTCAGTTTGTTATTCCATTTACAAGAGTTATAATATTGTCATCTCTGTTTGATGCATTATGTGGTCCGTTGTGGATGTCAGCTCATGCTACTGGGAAAATTCGTAATTATCAACTAAGCATATCGTTTATTCTATTGTTGAATTTACCGCTGTCATATCTCTTATTAAAATTGGGATATAGTCCAGTTTATGTGTTAATCGGTAAACTAGGTCTGAGTTTCATCGCATTCATCTATCGGTTTTACTTTATCAAAAAAATCATCCATCTAAGTCTTAAAAACATATTGGTTTATGCCTCTAATATAATTCCAATATTTATCTTATTTGGAGGGGTATTTTATCTTATTAAAGAAGGGGTTATGCGTGAAACTACATGGGCATCTTTCTTTCTATATACCTTGATTTTCGAAACTATTATATTTTTTTCAATTTTTATCCTGGGAATAGGTAGATCTGAAAGAAATCTTATTTATTCATTTATCAAATCAAAATTTGGCAAAAATGCTTAAAAGAAGTTTAATTAAAATCATGTCTGCTTACATTAAAATGTTAGATAAGAGAAAAGCAGACAAAATAGCTAGTCTAATAAAGTCTGAAAATAAGCATAAACGTTTCTTCTTATTTCAAACACCTACGCATTCAAATATAGGTGATCATGCAATTGCAGAAGCACAATTAGATTTTTTAAATGCGAATTTTCCAGGCCATACCGTATATGAGCTGAATCAAGATTTGATGGTTTATTTTATCGAAAAATATAGTTCTTTGATCAATAAAAACGATATTATACTTTTACATGGAGGAGGGAATTTTGGTAATGAATATATGAGAGAGGAAAAATTGAGAACTTTTGTTATCCAGAATTTCCCAAATAATAAGATTGTAGTATTTCCACAAACAATTCATTACTCCAATGATATTTCAGGAAAGAAACAATTACAGGCTATTCAGAAGCTTTTTGCAGGCCATCCCAATTTGACTTTAACAGCAAGGGAAAATGTTTCATTTGATTTAATGAAAGAATATTTTCCTTCCAATAAGGTTATTCTCACACCCGATATAGTTTTATCACAATCTCAACTTAAGAATCAACCGCGAAGCTACGGTCTTGAAGTCATCAGAGCTGATCAAGAATCTATTTTGTCGAATTCCGATAAAGAACAGGTACATCAGCTTCTTGTTTCATACTTTGAACAAGTAATTAATTCTGATATGCATGTCGAGGATTCACGTACTGTAAAAACATTAGAAAAGCGAAAGGCGGTGCTAGAATTTAAGTTATCGCAATTTCGATCTGCAAAAATTGTTATAACAGATAGACTTCATGGAATGGTTTTGGCAGCTATAACTGGAACACCATGCATTGTATTTAGTAATTATAACCAAAAAGTTTTGGGAACATATGATTGGATTAAAGATCTAAATTATATTCGATTCGTAAGAGATATAGAGGAAGCACAAAAGGCCTTCGGAGAATTAAATAGTTTGGAAAGTTACAATCCATATGATAGTAAAGTGCTTGAAAGTATGTATAACCCTTTAATTGAATCGTTACATGAATAGTCATGTTCTAGTTTCAGTTGTAGTTCCGATTTATAATGTAGAGGAGTATTTACCTGGCTGCATTGACTCTATACTGTCACAAACATATAGTTCTTTAGAAGTTATATTAGTCGACGACGGATCTCCAGATAGTTGTGGTAAAATATGTGAAGAGTACGCTGTGAAAGACGCGCGTATCAAAGTATTACACAAAGAAAATGGGGGACTATCAGATGCGCGTAATGCTGGGCTTGAAATTGCTAAAGGAGAGTATGTTTGGTTTGTAGATAGCGACGATTCAGTCTCAACAACTGCTTTAAAAGATATTGTTAGTACAGTATCTGAACAAGACCTTGTCGTATTTGATGCAGATTTTATTTATAATACCCACAATAGAAGGACCGTATATAAAGGAATAGAAGAAGGAAAAATTTATAGTGGTTTTGATTTTATGTCAAAAGTTACATTTTACGGTGCTTGGAATATATTGTACAAAAGGAGCTTTCTGAATAAGTATAATTTTAGATTTTATAAGGGGCTTCTTCATGAGGATATGGAATTTTTACCTAGAGTTTTTGCATATGCTGAAAAGGTAACATATAAACCTGTAATTGGCTTAAATTATATAGCAGAACGCCCTGGATCTATCATGCAGTCAATTAGTCTGAAAAGACTTTCGGCTGCTATAGAAATTTTAAATAGTCATATCAAATTTGTAAAAGCAAACCACTATTCTGATGATCAGGTTAAGATTATTATGAAAAAAAGATGGGAGACATTTTTACCATTTTTTGTTAAAGCACAAACTCTTTCAAAAGATGATCGTAGAGCGTATTACAGGCTTCTCAGAGTAAATAGGGAGGCGTTACTATATTGTTTTAATCATACTGATAAATCGGCAAAAAAAATACAAGCTGCATTTCTTAAATTTTCCCCTGTTGGTTTCTTTAAGTTTAGATATTGGGGATACAATATTTTAAGAAAGATTAAGCTATTACCTTTTTAATAATTTGATATGAATATATTGTTTCTATATGGTTCAGCTATCGATCCTGAAAAGGGGGGCATTCAGCGTGTTACAGATGTCCTGACGAATTGTTTTATTGATAGAGGAATTTCTGTTTTCTACCTATCTCTCATTAGAAATTCCAATAGTTTTAATAAGGAAAGACAATTTTTTTTACCCAATCAGGATGAATGCCTTAACATTGATAATATCGATTTTCTGCTGAGAATAATTGATAACTATAAAATTGATGTTGTTATTAATCAGGCAGGTATGCATAGTCAGCTATCTCAATTAGCTTATTATGCAAAGGAGGCAGGTGTTAAGTTGATATCCTGTATACATAATTCATTTTTATCGCCAATTAAACATTTTGATATAACATATTATAATGACGCAAGGAAAAAAGGTTTACATTTTTTGTTGCCGTTGACTAAAATTAAAATAGTTAAGGATACGCTTCTATGGTTTTACAAGAGAAAATATCAAGACCATTATAAATCATTATATAAGAATTCTGACAGAGTAGTGCTTTTATCAAATAGCTTTAAAGGAGAGCTGGAATTTTTCTTGGGTAAAAAAGTAAATGAAAATAAAGTAGTCGCAATTAGTAACCCTACTTCTTTCGCTGTAAGTGATGAGAATAAAAAATATTTAGGCAATAAAAAGAAACAAATTTTACATGTAGGCAGGATCGATATAAGACAAAAGAGAGTGGATCTTTTAATAGAGATTTGGAGCAAAATTTTACCTCATTTTCCAGATTGGATTTTAAAAATTGTTGGTGATGGACCAGATTTAGTCTTTATAAAAAATATAGTACAACAAAAAGGGTTAAATAATGTTGAATTTGAGGGTTTTAAAAACCCTGTGGAATTTTATAAAGATTCACCAATATTTTGTATGACATCTGCATATGAGGGGTTTGGCATTGTTTTGGTTGAGGCTATGACCTTTGGATCGATTCCTCTGGCATTTGATAGTTATGCTTCTGCATCGGATATAATTGATTCTGGAAAGAATGGTTTTTTAATAAAGCCTTTCGATGTCGACGCTTATGCTACGAAGGTTATCGAACTTATTCAAGAAGAGAATAAACGGATAGAAATTGGTCAGAAATGCTTATTAAAAGCTATAGATTTTACAATAGATGAAATTGGCCAAAGGTGGCAAAATTTGTTTATAGACTTATTTAAAAATTAATACATACCGATATGAGAAGCAAATGGTTTTTATTGCTATGGATCTTATTTATAAGCTCTATCGTTTATGGGCAAAAGGGGTTTACTGTATATTACGCAAAAGCACTTCACAACAAAGGATCAAATGATCTAATAGCAGTAGGCGGGAATTTTCAGAATTATCGTTTAATAACACAACATTTTATTGACCCGAAAAATGTCGGGACTGTTGATCTCGATTTGCTAGAGAAAAACATTTTACGTATTTTCCCAAATAAGAGCGCTAACGAGCTTATTTGTTTAGATTTGGAGAACAGCCTTTTTTATGATCTTTCAAAATATAAAAAAACTGATTCTAGGTATAAAAATGCTGAGCAGAAGTTTATCTCAATGATTCGGTTAGTTAGAAAATTGCGGCCGAATCTTAAAATTGGAATTTATGCTCTTCCACAGCGCTATTATTACGATCAATCAAAGGAGACCGATTTAACTAAATACGATAGCATTTTGCAAAACTGTGATGTTATTATGCCTAGTCTCTATTTATTCTATCCCGATAAGCAGGTCGGAAAAAATGCGAATATATCCTATTTGGAGAAGAACCTCCGTCAGGCATTATCTTATGGAAGTAGATTGAATAAACCTGTAGTTCCATTCGTTTGGAGTATGATCCATCCATCGAATAAAAGATATGCATATCAATTGGTTTCCAAGAGCGAGATGAAGAATTATATTCAAACAATACGAAATTTTACTTATAAAAACTCGTCGGTAAGTGGTATTGTATGGTGGGAAGCCGAAGATTCTATATTTGCTAATTGGTATAAAGGGGCCTATAAATCACAACCTGGCAAAGGAATGCAGGATAATATTATTTTGGACTATTTTGATTTAAAAAAGTGAAGAAAAAGATAAATATATCAAATACTTTATATTTAGGTTTTTTCCTGGTATTATGGTCTGTAAATGGTTATTTTGTAGGAGGAAATGCCCTGAAATATCTTATTCTTGCAGTTGGTTTGTTGATGATTTTCTCGTACAATATTAATGGTCATTTAAAGAAGCATAAGGGGTGGGTAGAAATATCGATTTTTGCATCTTTATATTTTCTTCTGATTATTGTTAAAGCATTTTTACAGGAGCAGTATACCACATCTCCGACAATTATCATTTTTGGTGTTATAAACGTATTGCTAATAATAACGGGTGCGCTTATTGCGAAAAATGAATCTCTGATAAAGTTTCCAAATAAAAAGACTATAATTATAATCTTCATATTAACATTTGTTGGTGCAATATTCTTTTTTATTTTTCAAAATAGTTTAGTCGTAACTGTTGGTACGTCGGGTCGTGCCGTAGGTGGTGAAGATGATGGTGTCAATGTTATCGGGATTGCTTACACGAATGCGTTAATATTTATTATCCTTTTTATAATTCATAGATTTTTGGGTAAAAGAAGCAAGTTAATGTCTTATACAGCATTGGCATTAATGTTATTGTCAGTGCTGGTGATAATTCAAACACAGTCTCGTGGTGCAATTATATATCTAGCCATTATTATCATTCTTTTCTCCTTTTCTGGACTGAAATTGCAGAAGGCTATTCCAATGTTAATGCGTACACTTCTTTATCTTTTTTTAGGAGCACTATTAGTTTTTGCCTTTATAAAAATCAATCCCGGAGCGCAACGATCATTTGACGGGTTTATGAATAGAATGGACGACTTGGTTGGATCGGTTCAGGGTACTTCTGTTGACCGATCAAGTGAGGAGAGGGAAGACAAGTATAACGATTTTTTCAATAACTATGATCAATATCTTTTTGTTGGTCAGAGGCATTACACCCCTTATCCACATAATATATTTATTGAAATAATACAAAGGTTTGGGCTGATTTTTGGGATACCTCTTATTTTGGTAATTCTAACCTGTGTAATTCGAGCAACAAAATATATTTATAATAAAGAGCCAGATATGGTGCTTTTATTATTTTCTATGGTTTTTCTATTTTCTTTTTTTCAATCGCTGAGTTCAATGTCGCTTGAAATGAATCGGACATTATGGCTAAGTATGGGTGTTTTATTTGGTAAGAGGAATTTAGTGACTAATTATTAATTTAAAAAAATAAGCAAAATATACACATGGATTTAAATACAGCATTGGCACCAATCGTTTTATTTGTTTATAACCGTCCAGAACACACTAGAAAGACCTTGGAAGCTCTTTCCAATAATACTTTGGCTGCCGAGTCTTCTCTTTTTATATTTTGTGATGGTGTAGCTGACTCAGCGTCAGATGAAAATAGAAAAAATAATGAATTGGTTAAGGAAGTAATCGCTTCTAAAGCATGGTGTGGTAGAGTCGAAATTATTACTTCGACATTAAATAAAGGCTTGGCAAATTCTGTTATCTCTGGTGTAAGCCAAATCATTAAAGAATTTGGAAAGGTGATCGTACTTGAAGATGATTTGATCACTAGTACTACATTTCTTCAGTATATGAATACTGCGCTTACTCTTTACGAAAATGAAAATAAAGTTTTTCAAATTGCTGGTTTTAGTTATAACGTGCCAAGTATAGAGCTTAATCACAAAAGTTTTTTTCTTCCTCTGACCTCTACCTGGGGCTGGGCTACATGGAACAGAGTTTGGGAGAATGTAGATTTTGAATGTAAGGATTATGATATCCTTAAGATGGATAAGGAGTTGGCGGATAAATTTAATTTTGAAGGGAGTTATGATTATAAAAAAATGTTTATTCAGCAAATGGAACAGCAAAAGGTCAGTTCTTGGGGAATTCGATTTTATTGGAATGCATTTAAAAATGATAGTCTAATATTATACCCAGATGTCACTCTGGTAAGAAATATTGGTTGGGACGGGTCAGGAAGACATCAAGATAGCTATGACGTTTTTCCTCTAAAATTTTGGGATAGGGACTATCAGATTACTTCATTTCCAGAAGCAATTGAAATGGATGACTACATCGTAAATGAAACAAGAAGTTACATAAAGAAGAGGACCAGTTTTTCTACAAAATTATTGGCTAGGATGATTCAATATTTAAAAAAATAGCGATGAAGCAAATTATAGGATTAATAGCTTTTTACATTTTGACTTTGAAAAGAAAGATGTCAGATAAGTTAAATGATCTTTCTTGTAAAAGTTTTGTTGCCCATGGTCGTGATTGCAATTTTAGAAGGAAGGCAAGTGTAGAAAATAAAACCGATGATATTAATAATATTACTATTGGAAATAGTGTAATTATCGATGGCAGTTTATTGATTTTTAAACATGGAGGTAAGATTATCCTTGGTGATTATGTATACATAGGAGAGGGTTCAAATATTAGATCAGGAGAATTGATCAGTATTGGTAACAATGTTCTAATTTCTCACAATGTAAATATAATAGATTCGAATTCCCACGAAATGAATTATTTAGAAAGGGCCGAATCTTATAAAAACTTATTAAAATTTGGTCATCCATCAGAGCAGGGGGCTGTTGAAACTGCTAAAATAATTATAGAGGATCATGTTTGGATAAGTTATGGCGTGTCGGTTTTAAAAGGTGTTACAATTGGAAAGGGCGCAATAATAGCTGCGGGGAGCGTAGTAACTAAAGATGTTGCTCCATTTACACTCGTTGCTGGAAATCCAGCTACATTTATCAAACAATTGAATTAGAAGTAATGAATAAAATTATAAACTACATATTAAGTAAGCTGATAGGAGTTAAAAGAAGGTATAAGAGTGTTCTGGATGCTGGAGAAAGTAAATTTTTACCAAATTTTAGTATAATCAAAAACCGAGTTAATGGAATGCAGAAGGAGCGAGTTCAGATAGGCAATCAATGTCTATTAGGCACAACAATAATTCTCGAGAGAGATACTTCAAAGGTCAAAATAGGTGATAGAGTATATATGGGAAATAGTAGCATTATTTGCAAATCATCAGTTTCATTTGGAAATGACATTCTAGTAGCTTGGGGTGTTGTGTTTTATGATCACGATTCTCATTCTTTGGATTATAGATTTAGAGATCAAGATGTTAAGCAGACATATATTGATTATGTGAATGAAAAAGGCAACTATCTGAAAAATAAGAATTGGAATGTTGTTAATTCGTTGCCTATAGTTATTGAAGACCATGCTTGGATAGGCGCCGAATCTATGATATTGAAAGGGGTTACGATTGGAAAAGGAGCGATCGTAGGAGCTAGAAGCGTGGTTACGAAAGATGTTCCTCCCTTTACCGTGGTTGCCGGTAATCCGGCAAAAGTCGTAAAAGTTCTAGATATTCAACAATAAAATCTCAAGAGATTTTGATAAAAATATATTATGAATACAGAAAAATTGAAGATTGTTATAATAGGATCGAAAGGATTTATCGGTTCGAATGCATTAAGCTATTTTGAAAATTTGGGACATGATGTTTATGGATGCGGTGTGTCGGAGTATCCATTGGATGAGAAGTATTTTCAGGTTGATAGATTTGCTCCAGATTATAACAATATTTTCAAGTTAGAAAAATTTGATGTTTGTATAAACGCTTCGGGATCGCCTGGAGTGGGTTTCTCACTAGAATATCCTCAAGAAGACTTTAGGATGAATGTAAGTAACGTTTATTCCTTACTTAATGCAATAAGGGTATATAATAAGGATTGTAAATTTATTAATCTTTCAAGTGCAGCAGTGTATGGTAACCCCAAAAAGCTTCCCATCAAAGAAGACTCCAAGTTAGATCCGCTTTCTCCATATGGTTTCCATAAAATGATTACCGAGCAACTTATTTCTGAGTTTTTTCAGGTATTTGGAATATCAACCGTATCGTTTAGAATTTTTTCTGCATACGGCCCCGGTATAAAAAAGCAATTGTTATGGGATATTTATCAAAAATCTATTTCTGCCAACAACAAAGGTGAGGTGGCTTTATTCGGTAAAGGTAATGAGACAAGAGATTTTATTTATGTAGAAGATCTTATGGAGGCATTGAACATTGCTATTCAAAACAATCTTTTCAAGGGTAAAACTTATAATCTGGGTTCGGGCGTAGAAACCTCTATTGAAGATATTGCTTCAACATTTTTAAATATCATTAATCCTTCATTGCAACTTAATTTTAACGGAATTCAAAAACCTGGAGATCCACTGTTTTGGTGTTCGGATATGAGTGAACTGGAGAAATACGGGTTTAAGGTTAAAATAACCATTCAGGAAGGATTGAAAAATTACCATAATTGGCTTATAAATGAAACAAATGAAAAGTAAAAGAATAGGTATTTTATTTATTTTTAAAAGTAGGTGGTTAGGAGGGCTTTATTATCTCATTAATGTAATAAAAGCCTGCAATTATCTTCCTTCGGATGAACAACCTGAAATAGTAGTGTTTTATAATCAGAGAACGCAAAAATATCTAAAGGAAATAGACTATTCTAAAGTGAAATTTGTTGAAGTGGATCTCGACTTCGATTATAAGCGATATTTTAAGTCTTTTTTTCTGAGAAGGAATTTTTATTTTACAAATGATTTTACCCACCACAATTTGGATGTGTTATTTCCTTTCAATGACTTTATTGGTAAAACTTATTCTGAGAATATTGATTTGGTCTCTTGGATTCCAGATTTTCAACACAAATTTTACCCACAATATTTTAACAAATTGAACCTATTTTTAAGAGAATTAAAGTTCAAAAGTATTGTTAAAAATAGTAATGGGCTGATTCTGTCTAGTCAATCTGCAGTAGATCATTTTAAGCAATTTTATCCGATGAAAGCAGCTTTTGCTCCTAAAATAGTGAGATTTACTTCTATTTTCGATGTCGAAGCTTTACCTAGCAAAGAATACGTCACTCAAAAATACAACACTACGAGAGAATACTTTATTGTTAGCAATCAATTTTATGTTCATAAGAACCATTTAATTGTACTAAAGGCTTTAAAAGAATTAAAAAATCGCGGGATTTTTGCAAATATATTAATGACAGGCCGCCCGAATAAAAGCGATGATGTAACCCTAATAAATGAAATTGAAGATTATATTAAGGCGAACGATCTTTCCGACCAAGTCCAATTAGTTGGGTTATTACCAAGAGAAGATCAACTAGCTTTGATGAAATATGCTATTTGTGTTATTCAACCAAGTAAATTTGAAGGCTGGAGTACGGTTATTGAAGATGCAAAGACATTGAAGAGAAGGGTTATTGCGTCTAACCTTGATGTTCATATAGAGCAATTGGGAGATCAAGGTTATTTTTTCGATCCAGAAAATGCTGTCGAACTCGCAAGTTCTATGGACATATTGATAAATGGACCAGAAAGGTTTGTCAACTGGGGGGAATTACCCGAAAGAACCGAAAGATTTGCTCGTAGCTTTTTGCAAGGGCTTTATTCCAAAATTTGATTAGTATGAAAATCTCAATAATTACTGTTTGCTGGAATTCAGCAGCAACAATAGAAAAGACCATTAGATCGCTGCAAGAGCAGAACTATAATGATATTGAATATATCATTGTAGATGGGAATTCTAAAGACGAGACGCTCAATATCATAAAAAAATATCCACAGGTCATTTCAAAGTGGATTTCGGAGCCGGATAAGGGCTTATATGATGCAATGAATAAAGGGATTAAAATGGCTACAGGAGATTATGTGGGTATAGTCAATGCAGACGATACGCTGGCTAGCCCTAATGTAATTAGTGAGACTGTTGACTTCCTAAAGAACCATGATGTCGGTGCGAGTTTAGGCAATATTGTCCAACATAATAATGATGGAAAAATTTTACGACATTACTCTGCAGCAAAATGGTCACCTGAAAAACTTAAAATTGGTTTTATGCCTGCGCATCCAGGTATATTTTTTAAGAGAGAATTATTTGATAAGCTTGGTTACTATGCACTTGACTTCAAAATAGCGGCAGATTATGAGCTGATTACAAGATTCTTCCTTAAAAATAAAATTTCTTGGGCTTACTCTAATATTGTGACTCATCGTATGCTTGTCGGCGGGGTGAGTTCTTCTGGCTGGGAAAGTTATAAAAAAGTTTCCGAGGAAATTATGAAAGCCCTTAAAATGAATCAAATTTCATATAGTACTTTCAAAATTAAATCTCGTGCCGTATGGAAGATATTCGGCTTTTTAAAACGTAAATAATTCTTTTTTCTACCTATGAATGTTATTATTACTGGAGCTTCGGGGTTTGTTGGTCAAAATCTCACAAAGTATCTTATCGAAAATGAGCACATAGTTCAGAGCCTTTCTTTAAGGAATGATAATTGGATCAACCAGTTTGATAATAAGGCGGATGCAATCATACATCTAGCAGGTAAAGCACACGATACAGCGAATACATCACATGATCAGGAATACTTCGATGTTAATTATTATTTGACTGTAAATCTATTTGAAGAGTTTATAAAATCTGATATTAAGGATTTCTTCTATTTTTCTTCGGTGAAGGCTGTAGCAGATTCTGTTGATACTATCGTCCGAGAAGATATAACCGGCAACCCTCTAACGGCTTATGGTAAATCCAAATACCAAGCCGAGCAATATCTTTTAGGGAATAAATTAGCCGAAGGTAAACGTTTGTTTATTATCAGGCCTTGCATGATTCATGGGCCCGGTAATAAAGGTAATCTAAATCTATTATTCAATGTGGTAAAAAAAGGTATCCCTTGGCCGTTAGCTTCTTTTCATAATGAACGCTCTTTTCTAAGTGTTGATAACTTGTCGTTTTTGATTAAGGCGATGCTCGAGACAAAAGATCTTGATTCTGGTATCTATAATTTCGCTGATGACGAATCTCTATCTACGAATGACCTGGTTACATTGATTTCTGAGACCCTCGGAAAAAAACCAAGATTATCTGCAATTCCTTCTGCTTTTATTAAAGCGCTCGTAAAAGCTGGCGATTTTTTGCCTCTTCCGCTGAATTCGGAGCGTTTGAAAAAGCTAACAGAATCATATGTCGTATCCAATGAAAAAATAAAGCAAGCGCTGTATTTAAGGCAACTGCCAATAAGTGCGAAAGAAGGTTTAAAACATACAATACAATCATTCATAAAATAGTGTTTTACACTACTCAATTAACCTTAGTAATGATGGAACTTTTAGATTTAGATAAAAACTTACAAAAAAAAATCGCAGGTTGGTTAACACCAAGTTATGATGAAGAAACCCGTAATGCGGTTCAGCATTTAATCGATAATAATGAGAACACGGAGCTTACAGACTCTTTTTACAGGGATCTTGTGTTTGGAACCGGAGGCTTAAGGGGCATTATGGGGGTGGGCTCCAATCGGATGAATAAGTATACAATCGGTAAGGCAACCCAAGGTCTGTCTAACTACCTTAAAAAACAGTTCCCTGATCAAGAGATTAAAGTGGCGGTATCCTATGACAGCCGCAACAATTCGCAGGATTTTGGTCATCTAGTTGCCAATGTGTTTGCTGCCAACGGCATCAAGGTACATCTGTTCACCGAATTACGCCCGACCCCAATGCTGTCGTTTGCCATCCGCCATTTCGGCTGTCAGAGCGGTGTTATGCTAACGGCTTCACACAACCCAAAGGAATACAATGGTTATAAGGCTTACTGGAACGATGGTTGCCAGCTAACTGCTCCACATGATAGAAATGTCATTGATGAAGTGAACGCAATCACATCGGTTAGTGACATTAAATTTGAGGGAAATACACACAATATCCTTCCTGTGGGGAATGAAATCGATCAGATTTACATTGATGCCAATAAAACATTGAGTATTCACCCAGAAGCTGTATTGGCACAAAAAGATTTAAAGATCGTTTTTTCTCCGATACATGGTACGGGAATTACAATCGTTCCTAAAATGCTGGCTGCCTGGGGATTTGAAAATGTGTCCGTTGTTGCCGAACAAGCTACTCCCGATGGCAACTTTCCAACGGTAGTCTATCCAAACCCCGAAGAGGAAGATGCAATGGCTTTAGCAAAGAAAAAAGGGGAAGAAATTGATGCCGATCTTGTATTGGCGACAGACCCTGATGCCGATCGCGTTGGTATTGTCGTAAAAGACAATCAAGGACAGTTTCAACTGCTTAATGGCAATCAGATCGGTAGCCTGTTGATATACTATGTTCTTAGCGCAAAAAGTCACCTAAAACAATTGGGAGCCAATCCGTATATCGTAAAAACTATCGTAACAACAAATCTGGAGTCAGAAATAGCAAACCATTTCGGTGTGCCTTGTTATGAAACGCTTACAGGCTTCAAATATATTGGTGAACTGATTACCCGTTTAGACGATTCAGCGCAATATCTCGCCGGTGGAGAAGAAAGTTATGGCTATCTTGTTGGCGATCTTGTTAGAGATAAAGATGCATTAAATGCTTGTGCTTTTATTGCCGAAATGACTGCTTATTTCAAAACAGAAGGCAAAACAGTTTATGAAGTTCTCATGGAGATCTACAAAGAGTTTGGTTGCTATCAGGAAAAACTGATCTCTTTGACAAAAAAAGGGAAAGCTGGTGCCGAGGAAATTCAGGCTATAATGTCGGGACTACGCGATAATTTACCGAAGAGTCTTGGAGGTGTTCAAGTCAAGGAAATTCGTGATTATCAACTTTCCCAAACAACAGATATGTTTACTGGCGAAAAAACTGCGATCTTTTTGCCCAAGTCGGATGTGTTACAATTCATAACAGTAGATGGTGACGTAATTTCCGCACGACCATCTGGGACAGAGCCTAAAATCAAGTTTTACTGTTCAGTGAAAGAAAACTTAAAGGATTCAGCTGATTATCCTGGCTTACAACTTGTTCTTCAGGAGAAAGTGGACAGAATGATGAAAGATATCATAGGTTAATAGTTTGATTGATGCATACAATTGAGAATGAATTTCTTAGGGTTGGGATAAAAGAGAAAGGTGCAGAATTACAGTCTGCCGTGGACAAAGGTGATAATTATGAATGGATATGGCAGGCCGATGAGCGATACTGGGCAAAATCTAGTCCAATCCTTTTTCCTATAGTAGGCGCATTGAAGGAAGGTCGGTTTATATATGGCGGACAATCCTACAGTCTACCTAGGCACGGCTTTGCGCGCGATAACAGTTTCGAGCTTGTGGAAAAGACAGAAACAAGCATTGTTTTTTCTTTTCAAGCCAATGAAGCTACACGATATTGTTTTCCTTTTGAATTTTCTTTGCGAATAAAGTATGAATTGAAGGGAAACAGGCTGGAAGTCAGTTATGCTGTTTTCAACCAAGGGACAGAGGAAATCTATTTTTCGCTAGGCGCCCACCCTGCATTTAATTGTTCATACGATCAGGTTGATACGAGATGTTATATAGAATTCCCAGCAGATGATAGGGTGGAACGGTATTTTCTTCATGATAATTTGCTGTCTAAAACTTATAATAAGATCAAATTAGAAAATCACTGTCTATTTTTCAATAAGGAAACTTTTAAAGAGGATGCATGGATACTTAAAAATTTAAATTCCACTTCGGTCCGCTTAAAATCCGACAATAAACAGCTGATATTTTCCTTTGAAGGGTTCCCATATTTTGGATTATGGTCTGTGCCGGGTAGTTCTTTTATTTGTTTGGAGCCATGGCAGGGTTTACCAGACCATATTAATCACAATTTGCTGTTTTCCGAGAAAGAGGGAATTGTAAAGCTTGACGGAACGAAGTCATGGGAAGCAAAATGGAGTATTGCAATTTAACACAACATAAAGATGGAAATTAGGGATAAGCAAAATGATAGTGGAGATCGTCTTAAGGGATTTCTCCGGAAAGATGGACCGCGCTGGTTGGTGTTTCTAATCGACCTTTTTATTGTTTGGTTCAATTTTGTTTTGAGCTATATTCTGGTTATGAAGCATCGCGGTGAAATTTCGTGGCCTATTATGTTATTGGAGTCTGCGATCATGTCTTCAATTTATGTTCTTGTCTTCATTTGGTTTAAGCCTTATCAAAGTATTGTAAGACGTACGGGGTTGCGCGATCTCAAATTAATTGGAAATTGTATCGCCGTTGCGTTTATTATCGGAGTTTCTTTGTCTTACCTATGGGAAGCTATTGTTTCGAACCCAATTGAGAGCCGTTACTATGTTTCCCAAACCCAGCTGCTGTTTCATGCCCTTTTAACTGGGATTTCCATGGCATCCGTTCGTTTGCTCTATAAAACAGCATATCATAGCTTTTTTTGGAACAGCAGACAGAATGCGATCCCGGTTATTTTATTCGGTGCAGGAAATATGGGTCACAATACGTATAATTTATTGCAATTAGGTTCTCGAAATCGCTATAAAGTAGTCGCTATCATTGACGATAATCCCAATAGAATAGGCCGTTATATTCAAGGGATTCGCGTCAGACCGCTTGAAGAACTGAATGAGAAATTGCTGGAGCGCATTGGAGGGGCGCAGGAATTGGTTATTGCAATTGATAATTCATCGCCAGAACGACTAAAGAATATTTCATCGAAAGCTGAGTTGCTCCCAATTAAAATAAAGATCATTCCTAACTCTGCGGCTTTATTGGAAGGAAATGTTGCTGCCCAGCAAATCAGGGCTTTAAAAGTTTCAGATCTTCTCGGCCGCAAAGCGATACAGCTTGACAATCCTATTATTAAGGAGGCGTTGGCTGATAAAGTAGTTCTTGTTACAGGAGGTGCAGGATCTATCGGTTCAGAATTAGTGCGTCAAATTGCATTAGTTACGAGACATTTAATTGTCCTGGATCAGGCTGAATCTGCATTGTATGATATACAACAAGAACTGCGTTCTAATCCTTTTTTTGAACATTTCAATTTTATAGTTGGGGATGTTCGCGATAAGGATTTCATGGAAAGTGTATTTCAGCACTATCGACCTGAATTGATTTTCCATGCTGCTGCATATAAACATGTGCCGTTGATGGAGGCTAATCCTTATGAAGCTATATGGACTAATATTTTTGGATCCTATAATCTTGCTTTATTAGCAGATAAATATGAAGTCGAAAAATTTGTAATGGTTTCGACGGATAAAGCTGTAAATCCGACCAATGTTATGGGGGCGACAAAGCGTGTTGCGGAAATCGCTGTCAGTGTCGTTAATGAGCATTCAAAAACTAACTTTATTGTAACGCGGTTTGGGAATGTGCTCGGTTCAAATGGATCAGTTATTCCATTGTTCGAAAAGCAGATCGAGAAAGGCGGGCCAATTACGATAACTCATCCAGACATTACACGATATTTTATGACTATTCCAGAAGCCTGTCAGCTTGTGCAGGAAGCGGGCGTAATGGGAAATGGGGGCGAGATATTCGTATTTGATATGGGTGAATCGGTTAAGATAATGGACCTAGCAAAACAGATGATCCGCTTAAAAGGGTTATCTTATCCTGAAGATATCGATATCAAAGTCGTTGGATTGCGACCGGGAGAAAAGATCTACGAGGAATTGTTGGCTAACGGAGAAAATACCGAAAAAACTTATCATGAAAAAATCATGATTGCAAAAGTAAATACCCTAAATTTGGCGGAAAAAAAGGTTATAATTGATAATCTCTGTGATTTAGTTAAGCGGGCTAATCCGATGGATGATAAAATGCAGATGGTTTCTTTGATTAAATCCATTGTGCCGGAGTTTAAATCTCAAAATTCTATTTTTGAAAATCTGGATAATAATTTATTAACAAATTAGTACAGGTTAAACTACAATATTTGAAGTAATGATATATATATTTATTTTAATTGGACTGTTCATTTTGGAGCTTGTATATTTCAAAGTCGCAGACAAATTTAACATAATTGACAAACCGAATGAAAGATCGTCCCACAGTACGATAACATTACGCGGAGGGGGCATAATTTTTTATTTCGCGGCTTTGATCTACTTCGTTCAATCTGGTTTTCAGTATCCTTGGTTTTTTCTTGGATTGTCGTTAATGACAATAATATCATTCCTTGATGATATATTCACGCTTTCAAATAAAATACGGCTGTTGATTCATTTTGCATCGGTGTTGTTAATGACTTACCAGTTAGAGGTATTTTCTATGCCTTGGTATTATCTCCTCCTTACATTTATCATTATTGTAGGTGTTATTAATGCGTATAATTTTATGGATGGGATCAATGGCATTACAGCATGTTATAGCTTATCGGTTGGCATTTTACTCTCGATTGTCAATAATCAGCTGATGTTTATAGACCAAAATTTGTTAACTTATTCCCTATTAGGAGTGATCGTTTTTTCTTTTTTCAACTTTAGGATGAAGGCTAAATGTTTCGCCGGTGACGTTGGGTCCGTAGCTATTGCTTACATTTTACTTTTTGCATTAGGCGCTCTTATAATAAAAACCGGTAATTTGATTTATATCTTATTTTTAGCTGTTTACGGATTAGACGCGGTTTGGACTATTATTAGAAGATTATTACGCAGAGAAAATATTTTTGAAGCACATCGTTCTCATTTATATCAATTCTTGGCTAATGAAGCAAAGGTGAATAAACTTTTAGTCTCTTTTGTCTATGGACTATTACAATTTATTGTTGGATATTTGGTTATCCAATACGCTGATGCTTCAGTCTATTTGCAACTTATATTTGCTATTGTTTTACTCACTGTCTTAAGCGCAGTCTATTTGATATTAAAAGCATATATTGTAAAAAAATACGCAATTTATTAATATGATAAGCATGGAACCAAATATAATCCAAGGTGGGATAGCGCAGGATGAACGAGGGTCAATTCGTTTTGTAAATGAATTTGATATGAGTCTAGTCAAACGGTTTTATATTATAAGGAATGCAGATACAGAGTTGACTCGAGGTTGGCGAGGACATAAAATTGAGCAAAGATGGTTTTATGTACTTTCAGGAGAATTTTCATTAGATTTGGTGAAAATCGACAATTGGGCAAAGCCTGATCAATCATTACCAATTCATAATATCGTATTAAGAGCGGGGGAAATGAAGGTGTTGAATGTGCCAAATGGCTATGCAACAGCCTTTAGGGCGTTGGAACAGGATAGTGAATTGTTGGTTTATGCAGATTATCCTTTATCGCATGCTGTAGAAGATGATTTTACCTGGCCTGTTGAATATTTTAAATCAATTTAGATTATTTGCAGGTGAAATTTTTTCAGGCACAAATTTTGCTTATTGGCTTGCGTTTTGTAAACGTCAACGAATTTCAAGTATTTGCAAAAAAAATATAATTTTGTCAATTAGATAATAGCAATCAATTCAAATTAGAAATAAAAACATGCAATCAATTTTAAAGTATGGCCTATCAATGGGGCTCTTTTGCGCCTTGATAATTATATTATTTAGTTCATGTGGATCAAGGAAAAAAATGGTTTATCTGCAAAATGATTCGACGCAGGTAAATACTTTATATGATCAGTATGTGCCCAAAATTCAGGTGAATGATATCCTGACTGTTGTAGTAACAGCTGCTGATCCTAAAGTGACAGCGCCATTTAACCCTATAAGTTCAATAGCAAACGGAAATATGTCCCAAAATACTGATATGGCTTTGCGGCCAACTTATACTGTTGATAATGATGGGAATATAACTTTGCCGATGTTAGGTAAAACCAAAGTTGTTGGTTTGACACGTATTGAAGCAATCGAGAAGATTCGATCAGAGCTTGAGAAATATATCAAAGATCCTGGAGTTAATATAAATTTTAATAACTTCCGGGTTTCAGTATTAGGCGAAGTCGCTAGGCCGGGATCATTTGTGTTACCATCTGAAAGGGTGACGGTATTGGAAGCTCTTGGTATGGCTGGAGATCTGACTATTCGAGGAGTACGTGAAAATGTCATGGTCATTCGCGAAGTTAACGGTCAGAAGACGATGAATCGCTTAGATCTTACAAAGCAAAGCACGCTAAACTCGCCTTATTATTATTTAGCCCAGAACGATGTTATATATGTTGAGCCTAATCAAGCTCAGATCAATAGTTCGAAATTAGGCGCAAATACAAATATTATAATTTCGATATCAAGTCTTTTAATTACCGTCATATCAATATTGACCAGATAATATTATCTATGGAACAGAAATCTATACATCTTAAAGAAGATAAGGAAGAAGAAGTTAATTTAAGGCAGTTATTTGAGCAATATGCCTTCTATTGGAAATGGTTTGTAATTTCCGTTATTCTTTCTTTGGCAGTCGCAGTAGTTTATTTGCGTTATGCGCAGAAGACTTATAGCACAACTGCAAAGATCTTGCTGAGAGATGAACGAAGCGCATCTGCTGGAGAATTGGCCGGGATTGCAGAGTTAAGCAGTAGCATGGGGTTTGGAGGTTCTAGATCTGCTTTCGTGACTGATCAGATTGAAGTACTGACTTCTAGAAGACTGATGCGAAAAGTAGTGGATCAGCATCACCTCAATATAATTTATGAGAAAAAAGGTAATATAAGGTCTTCTGAACTGTTGGAAAGAGATATGCCTTTTTACATACAACCACAAGGGAATTTGGATAGTGTAAGGTTATCAATTAAGGTAAGTTTGGACGAGAAGTTGAATTTAAAGATTACTAATACGACTACTGACGAGAAAATAACTGCAGGTTTCGATAAGATAGTTAAGATAGGTAAAAATTCAATTATTTTTCGGCGTAACGGCTCTTTTCCATTAAATAGGAATGATGATTTTGAGATTAAAGTTATTCCTAGAGACTGGGCCGTAGATCTTAACTTAAGCTCGATTTTGATTTCTCCAAGTAAAGAAATGCAATCTTACATTGTAAACTTTGCTATGGTTTCCACATTAGGGAAAAAGGCAGAATTAGTGTTGAATAGTCTTATAGAAACATATAATGCCGACCTGACAAATGATAAACTTCGAATGACGCGCGCAACTTCTGATTTTATCAATAAGAGACTGGTATTGATTTCAAAAGATCTTTCAGGTGCTGATGAAGAAGCCGCGGAGTTTAAAACTTCCAATTCGATGGTGGATATGGCAACTGAAGCAGGAGTATTTCTCAATAATGCCTCGGAAAATGATAAGAAAGTTTTGGAATACCGCACGCAATTGCAGCTCGTTGATCATATGAATGATTTTTTGAGAAATCAAAAGCCAGGCAAATTGTTGCCATCAAATATAGGCCTTCAAGATGCATCTATTGTTTCAACAATAGCAGAGTATAATAAACTTGTATTGGAAAGAGATGATTTATTAAAATCTGCATCAGAATTAAATCCCACAGTGGTAGCTTTGAATGAGAATATTGAAGAAAGTGATAAAAATATAAGACAATCTCTCGATAACTATCAGAAAGTAACGAAGCTAGCATTAAATAGTATTGAAAGGAAATCTAATGAAATTAAGGGACGCATAAGTTCTATTCCAAATCAGGAACAAGGGTTTAAAAAAATCTCTAGACAGCAGCAGATTGTAGAGTCTTTGTATTTATTATTATTGCAAAAACGAGAAGAAAGTGAAGTCAAAGCTGCAGCGACTCCAGATAACTTAAAAATCATTGATGCTGCGTACAATAATGGCGTACCTGTCTCTCCGCGTGGAGTCATTATCCTCTTTTCAGCCCTGATTATTGGTTTTCTAATTCCATTCGCACTTATCTACATTAAATTCTTATTGGATAATAAGGTTCATTCTAGAAAAGATATAGAGGATATCGTGAAGGCTCCTGTATTGGGTGAGATTCCGAGTGCAGAGGATACAGTCATTCATTTAAATGACCGCTCTTCTTTGGCTGAAGCATTCCGAATTTTGAGAACCAATATGAACTTTATGTTTGGTGCTGATCAAAAGGAAAGCTCAAAAGTTGTATTTGTTACCTCTACAATTTCGGGGGAGGGAAAATCCTTTGTAACGACAAACCTCGCCCAAATCTTATCGATGTCGGGCAAAAATGTACTATTGATAGGTGCGGATATTCGTAGCCCGAAAGTGTTAGACTATTTGGGTTTATCACACTTACAACATACAAATGTGGGTATTACACAGTTTTTGATCAATCCGGATATGGATGTCGATAACATCATCATTAAAAAACCGGGGAATTATGATTTCGATGTAATTTACTCTGGATATATAGCACCAAATCCTGCTGAACTTTTAATGAACGGACACTTTGATGATGTAATTAAGTATGCACGCGAGCATTATGATTATGTTCTTGTTGATACCGCTCCAGTAAGTTTGGTTACCGATACCTTACTAATTGCTCATAATGCTGACCTTACATTATATGTTTCTAGAGCAAATTATCTGGACAAACGCTTATTACAGGTACCTCGAGAGTTATATGTTGATGGCAAGTTGAAAAACTTGGCTGCAATAGTTAATGATGTTGATTTTGCAAAAGGCTATGGTTACGGCTATGGCTATGGCTACGGTTATGGCGATAAAGGGAAGAAGAAAACAGGGATCGCTAAAATTTGGCAGGATCTTAAAGATCGACTAAATATAAAATAAATTTTAGATCATCGAATTTTTGGCCTTATTGTTGTTTAACCCCAAGTCGATACTTCGACTTGGGGTTTGTTTTTTACAATAAAGGCTGAGCACCGTCGTTTTTAATTATATCGTTTTGATTGCTTAGATTTATATGCGATCTATTTGACCTAACCTTAAGAGTTCTTTTATCAGTGAAAAATAAATTATACAAATGAAAAAACAGTTACTATGCGCTTTTGTAGCCTTACTGTCTTTGATGGCTAAGACTACTTTCGGACAGTTTTCTCGACCTATCAGTGTGGGAGCGGGGGCAGGTGTTGCTTTAAATTTTACAGATTTAGCGAATGTCGAACCTAAATTTGCCTTCTATGGAGAGGCTGATTATTTAATTACGCCCTATCTTTCTGTTGGATTGCGAGGTGAAAAAGGAACTTTAGCCGGTAATGGATATGACAGTGAATTTAAAAACAGATATTTTGCTGGCAATATAAATGGTAAAATCCGTATAGGTCAATTTATGGGCCATCCTGATAACTATAGTTATTATACCTTAGAAGCCAATACTTTGTCGAGAGTGCTATCTAATATCTATGTCGGAGCTGGGGCCGGGTTGGTGAAAAATAGAATAAATAGAACAACGTCAAGTTTCTATAAGGATTATCTTGAGAATAATGGAGGTGAACTTTCTAATGATCTGGGCGAAATCCATTTTGTCATTCCTTTAAATATTGGGCTTGATATTCCATTTGGCCGCACGTTGTATGGACCCCAATGGGCAATCAACGTTAATTACCAACATACTTTGACAACAAATGATAATCTTGACGGCGTCAAAAATAAGAGCAATGACCAATATGGCTTTGTTTCCGTGGGTGTAAAATATGCGCTATTCAATCGTAAGTAAGCTAATTGAAAAAATAAACGTATGAAAAATATATTTAAAGCGAATAATAAGCGTCAGCTGTTTGGGCTATTGGCTTTTGCTATATTAATCGGCTTCGCTGCCTGCAAGTCTAATTCCGCTATGTATAAGGCGCCAAAGGTAAATGCTTTTAAGGGCGGTAAGTTGCCCCCGCCACCGGGAATGGTGTATATCCCTTCCGGAACAATACTTTTTAAAGGCTCATTGGATAGTGGAAATGTGGGTAAGAACGTTAGTGTAAGTGCTTTCTTTATAGACGAAACGGAAGTAACCAATAAACAGTACCGTGAATTTGTCAATTGGGTAGCAGATTCTGTAGCCGTAACGGATTACCTGCAGGATGATAGTTATTTTTTGGATATTGCTGGAGAGGAAGTTGGTCAGAAACGTATTAATTGGGCCAAAGTCAAGAAAATTTCTCCGCTTTGGAAGAGTAACGATCCGACTGTTCAGGAGCGTTTGGCTCCTATGTTGGAGATGCGAGGGAATAGACGGGCACTCAATCCAGAAGTGATCAGGTACAGGTTCTCCTATTTACAGTCGAAAGGAAATATGAAAAAGAAATACGTAACAGATACGGTTTCGGTTATGCCCATAGAGGATATATGGACCAAAGATTTTCCAAATGCGCAGCTTGCATCGCTAGATGCGAATTATTTTACGCATCCTTCGTTTGACTATTATCCCGTTGTAGGGGTCACATGGAGACAAGCTCGTGCTTTCACAGATTGGCGCGCTAATGAAATGGCTGCAACAGTATTAAAAAACTCGTATTTAAATGGTTATCAGCTAAGTCTTAGTCTTCCTACGGAAGCCCAGTGGCAATATGCGGCTTCTGGTAAATTGGACCCTCAGGATACAATAGCAGGTTCCCGTATGACGATTGATGGAACGGAAGGTAAAAAGAAATTAGCAGTAAATTTCAAGCAGGGCGAGGGGACATATTCCCGTGACGGTGCAACCTTTACATTGCCTGTTAAATCCTATATGCCAAATGCCTTTGGTGTATATAATATGGCTGGGAATGTATCGGAATGGACATTGGATGCGTATAGTCCCTCTGCAGTCGTGTTTGTAAATGATTTGAACCCCGCTTTATTATATGATGCGGATGCGAAGGATGGTGATGCGCTCAAACGTAAGGTGGTACGTGGCGGTTCCTGGAAAGATAATGGTGAGCAGCTGAATAGTGAAACCAGAAACTATTCCGTAGATTATGAACCACATTCCTATATCGGTTTCCGTTGTGTGATGTCGGCGTTCGAAATGCCTACCGTACAAAGTAAAACACGGAAGTATTAATTCATTGATCACCATATAAATTAAACGTGATGAACATAAAAATATTGACGACAGTTTTGATGGGGTTAGGCATTGGAACTGCTACAGCACAAGAAAATATAATTCCCGATACACTTAATGTAAACGTTTCTCAGGAGGTCATCCAGGATACTATTCCGACAACAGATGGATTCTATCAGGCAAATAATATGGAAGATGCTGTGCCCTTTGCTTATCCGGAGGTTAATAAAAAGAATATTCGTTTTTATAAACGCGTCTGGCGAGATATTGACCTGAAAGATGAGAAGAACGCTATATTGGCTGTGCCGGGAAATTCTTTAATAGAGGTGATTATGAAAGCCATTGAAAAGGGAAAGCTATCGCTATATAGCCCAGACGATGATTCTTTTAAAGGAAGATTAAGTGCACAGGAGGGTATGGCAAGATTTGCAGACAGCGTGCTTGTGCCCATTTTTGATGGTGAAGGAAACCAGATTGATTCCAAAATGGCGCTGAACGAATTTGATCCAGCTCGTGTGACTAAATTCCGCGTAAAAGAGGATATCTTTTTTGATAAACAGCGTAGTAGGCTTGAAACGCGTATTATTGGCGTGGCTCCCTTGATGAATATAACAACTTCGGCTGAACTGGCAGAATCGGTCGGTGCTACACCAGCGTTTTGGCTTTACTTTCCGCAGTTACGTTATGCTTTGGTTCAGGTCGATATCTCCGATCCGGACAAAGGGCTGTATGAGATGAGCATGGATGATTTTTTCGTACAGAACAAGTTTGCAAGCACAATTGTACGTGAATCCTCTCCAGGAATGTTACAGAATCTAAAAGATACCGAAAATGGTGGGCAGCAGCTTGATGGAAAGAAAGTCGAGGAAAAGCTGGATGCTTATAAGAAAAAATTATGGAGCAATCCAAAAGGTGTAAAGGCCGAAGAGCTTGAAGGTAATCAAATTCAGCTCCAAAAGAAAGAGAGCAGTACTCCTACTGAACAGAAATTATAACTCTAATATAAAAAGACTTCCCGAACAGGGAAGTCTTTTTATATTTTTTAATCACTGTCTTTGCCAATAAATCTGGAATACGAGTGGACAAGTGTGAAGAAAAAAACTTCTTGCGGCGCATATCGCACGTATCTATTAAAGTTTTTCCATAATCTTTTAGGTCCTTCCGGCAGTGAGGATATGGCATTGATGACCTTTCCATCTTCGAACCGCTCATCATGAAAGCCAAAATTGCCCGAATACCAAATTTCAGTCATCATCCAATCTGCATCTAAATTTTCAGGGTAAGGAAAAGGAATTTCATCGATTGATAATCCCAGATACTCAACTAAAATCTTATGTAATAAATGTATCCAATCTATAATGCCGCTTTTGGTATACATTTCCAATAAATCTTCTTTATTTATCGTAGTATGGGATGCATGATATAAACGAGCTGAATCGCATAATTGACGTAAACCGATACCAAAAGAAATCATATGTTTTAATATATGTCCATTCACTTGGAGAAGCTGCAATTCTGGAGCAAGTAAGCGAATAGAAGTATCTTCGATTGTTAGTGTTTGCTTCAGGTCTCTATAACGTTCTTTTAATCTACGTAGATAGTTGAGCTTAAATGGGCTTCTGATATCAAACAATTTCTTATGATGTTCAATGCAGATATTCCTCCATGCATAGTCAAGACTAAATCCTGCAGTGTCACGAAATTTTATTGAATTCTTTTTTAGATAATCTCTAGCTTCAGCATATCCATTGTTATCAAAATACCAGTCTATATCTCCGCATGTCCGGTGATTGGGGATGCGATAGCAGGAAGCTATGCCCTGTCCCTTTAACAAAATAGGTCTGAGGCCCATTGCGTTAAAAAGGGTGAATTGCTCCGCAATTACAGTATTCATCTTTTCATTCTGTCTTTCAATATTATCCATGCGAACAACCCATTTCATTCTAAGGGACTGGGGGGGAAGCTGCTGTTCCTCTAAAAAAGAAAAACTATCGTAAATAATGCCTTCAACTGTATGATTTATTGCATATTTTCGGATTGTATTCCAATCTTCCGAGGTCATGGGCTGTATCATTGATAGTCGACCTTTCCCCCAAAGCCCTATACGCAATAATTGAAAAAAAATATCCTTAAGCTGATTGTTCATTTAGATGTGTAATATCAATTTGTTATGCTAATATAATAAATTTACTATCTAAGAAGCGTTTATGTTCTAAATACAAAGTAGCGAGGTGATTAAGGTGGGCTTAGGTTACAAATTGTCGATGACTGAGAAATTGTAAAATTAAAGGTTGGGAACGAAGTTCCCAACCTTTTTGCACTTACAAAATATACCTAAATATTTTTTAAAGATACATTAAAAATTGTAAAAGGAGCATGTAACTAATTGAAATGCGCCATGTAAACTTTAATATCCCGGATTTTGTTCCAGATTGCTGTTGCCGGCAATAGCTTGGTTGGGTACTGGGAAACGATTTAGATGTGTGGAAGTACTTGGACTATGATCCCACCACTTTTCCGTAGTAAAAGCTTTCCAGCGGATCAGATCTGTACGTCGCCGACCTTCCCCTAAAAACTCAATACTCCATTCATCCAGAATACGGTACTTGTCAATATTGGCGCTGGTCACAGGATTAGGATCGGTTGCATTGGAAAAGTTTCGCTTTCGGACAGCATTGAATAGTTCTGCCGCCTTTTCCTTGTTCCCTAATCTGAAATCACATTCGGCCAGCATATAGTAAACTTCTGCCAGTCGGATAATCGGCATATCGGCTCCCCAGCGTAAGGTATTGTTGGCCAGATTTGGGATCGGTACCTTCACCAGCCGTATGCCGGTGTTTTCCTCTCCTTCAGACATTTTAGAGGGCAACTGATCGATGGAACTGTATTTTTTTCCGGGGCCAACTTCTGAAAAACGACCCACTTGGTCTACAAAGTTCAAAGGCTTGTCCTTGTATTCTTCACCACCAAGAATAGCTTCGCCAGTAGGTGTTTTATGCGGACCTACAATAAACATACCCTCATATTGGTCCGAGCCGTGATAGACGTAAGGTGCTTTGCGTAGGTCGCCTTGGTCGAAGGTTTCAAAGGGTGAACCTAATTTGAAGTCCACACCGTAGCTTGAGCCATTGGGTTTCTTGGAGGGTGTCAGGTGAGCGCCATTATTCCCGCCCATGTCCTGTGCAAAGAACTGCTTCGTGTTGTAGTGATAGAAGTCTGCATAAAACCAATTGTACTCCAGCATCTTGAATTCGGAAGGCATAGACCAGATAATCTCGGGTGATTCATTGTTTTTAAATCCGTGCACTCCGTTCCATTTGGTATCTAAGGCATAATCACCATAGACCTTATTGACAATGTCCTGTGCCAATTTTTGGCTCTCAGCATACATCGCTTTACCAATATAAGCCTCTGCATTGAAGTAGAGTTGTGCCAGCATGGCTGCAGCCGCAGCTTTTCGAATAGCCCCTTCTTCCCTGTCGCCGGCCTTCTTTGAAGGAAGATTTTCAATCGCAGCCTTAAGCAGCTTTTCGATATGTGCAAAAAGTTCCTGATCGCTATTGCGCGGTAAGGACTCTTGGTCTAATGATTCGAAAATTGGCATCCCGCCAAAATAATCTAATCCACGCAGATAAAAATAGGCTATCAATGCATCGAGTTGTGCGAGATCTGCAGCTTTTCGTTCGTCGCTCAGGGCAAATTTGCCGTAATCCAATTTGCTCAGATCACTCTTTGTATCCAGTGCGAGAGCAACCCCCATCAGGGTGCCGCGCCAGCTTCCCCAAATCCAATTGTCATCCGCTGTCCAACGGTGGTAATGATAGCGCTCATTCTCGCCACCGTTATACCAATGCCGACCCTTGGTGGTTATGGCAAAATTGTCTGCCGTATATTCCTGAAGGCGCCAGCGGTCTTCGCCCATATACCATTTAGCATGGGTAAATGGCCTAAATAGGGCGGCCTTGATATCTTTCTCACTTTTGAAAAAGGTGTCCGGCGTGACCGAACTATAAAACTCCTGATCCAATTTGGTACATCCTGATAGCAATAATGCTACGGATAATGTTGCTATGGAAATGTATTTTTTCATGTTTGTTCGCTTTAAAAATTTACTTGTAAACCCATCATAAAAGTCCTGGTCTTTGGATAGACATTGCGCTCTTCAAAGCCCGGTTCAAGGCCATTGATATTGACCTCGGGATCCAGGCCACTGTAATTGGTAAACAAAAAGAGATCACGTGCAGTAGCATAGATGCGCATCGACTTCAATGGTTTGATCCAATTTTGGTTAAAACGATAACCGATATTCAGCGCGTCAACCTTCAAAAAAGTGCCTTTTTCCAACCAGTAATCGCTTAGCTCTTTTTCTCCTTTGATATTTTTATGTTTGTCGTATGCCTCTTCCAGCACATTCTGTCCTTTTACATTGGGTAGGCTGTAGTACATATTGATCATATTGAACACATCGTGGCCGATCCAGCTACGCATATAGATACTAGCATCCCAGTTTTTATAGGTAAATTGGTTGTTCCAGGAGAGTTGTAAAGTTGGAATCGCATTGCCGACAAAAGACTTGTCGCCCACAGTCTTGTTGCGATCTCGCACATCAAAGGCATTTCCATCCTTGTCATAAAGCTTCCAATAGCCATCATCTGTAAAGCCTGCAAATTTCCAGAGGAAAAACTGTCCAATATCCTCGCCTGGGTACAACCTGACCGCAGAGCCTGGTGAACCGGGTGCCGGGAAGTCTTTTCGGTCGGTAAATGTTTGGCTGCCCCATAAGGTATTGAGCCTACTTTTATTATGTGAAGCGACAATGCTGGTGGTATAACTGAAATGATCATTGTCTACGGCTTTAAAGTTCAGCTCAAATTCATATCCGGTATTTTGCATGCTTCCCACATTCATGGTGGTTTTATCGTGGATCGCCGGCGGTTGGGATACGCTGATGTCATAAATCAGATCGTCGATCTTCCGTTTGTAGATATCAAAACGGCCATTTAAACGATTGTTCAGTACCGTGAAATCTAAACCAAGGTTGTATTCTTTTTTGACCTCCCATTTGATATCCGGATTTTGGTTATGCATCACACCATAGGTTCTGAACCATTTTCCATCCTGCAAAAACCAGGTGTCGGCGCTATACATCCGCGTGGCAACTTTGGCATCAAAACCTTCATTGCCCGTTTCGCCGTAGCCCGCACGTAATTTTAGGTCATTGATAAATGTGACATCGCGTAGGAAAGGTTCCTGAGAAACACGCCATCCTGCGGATAGTCCGGGAAAGAATCCCCATCTGTTTTTAGGCGCAAATTTGCTGGATCCTTCGTAACGTGCCGTTGCGGTCAGGATATAGCGGTCTAAATAGGAGTAGTTGACACGGCCGAAAAAGGCGGCTAGTTTGACCCAAGGATTTTTCCAGGATCCAATACCTGCACGTCCGTCAGGTAAATAGGTTCCTGTACCCATATCGTTTTCCCCAATACCATCAACGGGGAAATTAGAGTTTTCGGCCGAAAACCCTTGTCCGTTAAAATCCTGGTAGCTATAGCCCGCCACAGCATTCAAGGAATGTGCCGCCCAGCGGTTCGTATAGTTGGCGGTCCATTCAAAGACGCGGTCATTGAACCGGCTATAATATTGCTTGGCAAATCCGTCCACATTGTTCTCTCGTGAAATGCGATGTTGTGCCGATCGGTAATAATTGCCATGTTCGCTGTTGTTCTTTATCCCGATGGTGGCACTGGTGGTCAGATGCTCTGTGAGGTTTAACTTTAAGGTCGCATTTGCCAACAGGTATTTGAATTGTTTTTCATCACTGCGCAGACGTGCTTCGGCCACGGGATTCCAGGTATCGTAACCACCTTCCAGTACGTTGTAGCCACTGACATCATTGGCATCGTATGGTGTTTCGGTAGGATTCATTACCAAGGCCATATTAAAAATGTCATTGTTGTTGAAGATGTCGCCATTGGAGCCAAATGCTTTCACCTGGTTGTAGCTTACATTGGTATTCAACTCCGCAAAACCATCGAAAAATTTAAAGGCACTATTGATCCGTCCGCCGATTTCATCCCTTTTGGAGGTGATCGCCATTCCTTTGGCATCGCGTTTAGTAAAGGTGTTGTAGACATTGGCATTTTCGGAGCCACCACTGATGTTTGCGACTTGCCGATGGCTAAATGGATTATTGTTGGTGACCTCATCATACCAGTCTGTGCGGTGCCCCAAGTCTTCACCCAGACCATATTCGACAAATTGCTCTGCCGACAGGACCTTTGGACGTTTTCGGATGGTTTCGACGAAATATTCAGACGTAAAATTCACCTGCGCCTTCCCAACCTGTGGTTTTTTTGTGGTGATCAGGATCACACCGCCCGAGGCACGGGTTCCGTAGATCGCGGCAGCAGAGGCATCCCGCAGCACGTTGATGGATTCAATATCTTCTTTCGCCACGGAGTTGATATCACCACCAGGAACACCGTCAATGACCACGAGGGGACCCTGAGAGGCGTTTACCGAATTGACACCGCGCAATTGCAGGGAGATACCCGCATTGGGATCGGTTCCATTGGTGGAGATAACGCTGAGCCCCGGTACTTTACCCTGGATCGCCAGCAGGGGAGAGACAGCCCCGGCGACCATGTCTTTCTGTTTGATGCTCGAAACGGCACTGGTCAATTCTTTTTTATCAAGTGAGCCATAACCGACGACGACAGCTTCTTCGAGCTGCTGCGTGTCAGATACCAGTTGTACGTTTACGTTGGTGCCCCCAGCATAAGTAATTTCCTTGGCGCTAAAGCCAATCATTCGAATGACTAAAACAGCATTTTCCGCCACATTGGCTAGTGTAAACCCACCATTGGCGTCGGTAGAGGTCCGCAAATTGCTGCCTTTCACAGAGACAGTGGCACCAACTAGGGGATTGCCTTGCTCGTCTTTCACACTGCCCTTGACTGTGGTCTGAACCTCCTGCACATAGGGTGCATAAGGTAGTGCATAAGCGGCTCCAGCAAAAAAACTGCTGCTGAATAGCAATAATTTAGTAGCCACTTTAAAACTGTTGATTTTAAAATTCATGTGCTAATGTTTATTAAAGAATATTGGTTGTTTAAAATAAAAGAGCTTGACAGGCCCTTTGTGAGATGGTCGATGTCAGCGGTCGGCCCCAGATAAGATGGATATATTCAAATTCAAGATACTGCATATAATTGGTGTGATATGAACACTAAATGTACAGCATTAACAGTATAGGCTCTATCACTTGAGACAATATGAGGATACTTTGAGACGATTTGTCGGGGAAGCTCTTTACTTTGACCTGTAATTATTGCCGGTCCAAGAAGATTGTATTTAAACTAAAAAGGGCTGCCCATTTTTTTGGACAGCCCTTCGCTGAATGAAGTTACTGCGTTCGCACGCGAATTAATGGCATGCCACGGGCTCCGGATAATCTGCAGTAGCCATTCCCTTGACCAATTGCCCACAATTGCGCATCGATGCTGCGTAAGGATTTTCAATCGCCTTGTCGTAACTTAGCCAATACCCTTTTTCCATCGGGCAATACTGTAGATAGACGGCTTCATCTGTGCATTTCATCGTTTCCATAATAGTAAATAGGGATTGTGTGACGGCAGAGAATGACACCTTCATTGCCTTCATATCGGGGGCAGATTTTAAGCTTGTAGCATCAGTCTTCATCGTTTTGCTTACCTTCTTCAGGCGCATCATATCATCGAGCTGCAAACCTTTTAATCGAAAGTTCTGAACTTCTTTTTCTAATTGAATGGCATGCGCTTTACCACCTTCAAAGTTTTCATCCTTGATATCCATTTTCACTTCCATGTAGGCTTTAAATAAGCGGTCACGTTGTGCCTGTGCAACATCCTGTCCCTGGCTTGATTGACACGAGATCAGCATGAGACAGATCAAACAAGTTGCATAAATTCCTTTTAAGCTATTTTTCATTTTTAGTCTTTGTTTATTTGATTTTGAATACGTTTAATTTCCGACAACATCTGCTCGAGATGTTGTTTGTTTAAGCTGCTAATCTGTTTTTCAGAAAGTTGCCTAATTTGTTGAACTAATGCGGGCAGATAATTCCGAAGATAAAGCTGTACATCGCTACGCTGCGCCTGTGTAATGATATCTGATCCCTGGGCAATTTTTGGGTTGATGATCTGATTTACTTTTTCGAGGAAATAACGTTGCTGTCCACGTTTGAATGCATCTATACGCAAGTCACCACCAGGTAAGGTCCAAATACCAAGGCCAATGTCGTTTAGGTATTCATCGAGTCTATATGCTTTTTCATTGTTCAGGGACTTCATATAGACATTATAAAGTAGCCCCGGGCTCAGCAGCATATTTAACATTTGCTCCTGTTGATCGGTAATCTCCTTGTTGGCATCTTTTCCGATCAGATCCTGGATATCTTTTGGGTATAACCACAAAGGTGGCGCAAATACATTGTCGTTCACATATTGAATGGCATTTTTTACCTTTTCCCGTGGCACCGAAGCATAAACAGCGCCTACTTGACCACGCACCTTATTGGTAATCTCCTGACTGCCGATGTTTTTCAGCACATGATAGAGGTAACGATTAAATTGTCCTCGTACAGCTTTATGCATGTCCTTGAGGTTACTGTAATCATCCCCAGGCTCATCAGTCCATTCAACTAAATGGGAAACAACCCGTTTCAGATTTTTAATACCATAGGTACTTGCCAACATCGAGTCATCACCAAGATCTTCTTTTTGACTACGTGGATCCTCATCGTTTCCTTCACCTCCAAACCATAACTTCGGATTAGCGGTTAGGCTATCAGTCACCTGTTTCGTCAAATAGATTTGTTCGTCTTCGCCATTCGAAAATTGTGGAAGATACTGATAACCCCATTGAATGGCCCATTTGTCGTACATGCCTACACGTGGATATATACCTGCCAAACCAACCTGATCTTCGGGCTGTGCGACATAATTAAATCGTGCATAATCCATGATGGATACGGTATGTCCATTTTTTTCAACCCACTTCTTGTCCCGCAATTTCGCTACTGGAGTTTGACTGCTTGCCCCCATATTATGACGAAGGCCTAAACTATGTCCCAGTTCGTGCGACGAAACAAACCGAATTAACTGCCCCATCACCTCGTCATCCAATTTCATTTTTTGAGCAGCCGGGTTTAATGGCCCCACTTGCACCATAAACCATTGCTGGACGAGTTTCATCACATTATGATACCATCCAACATGCGCTTCGATAATCTCGCCACTTCTTGGGTCTGAAATACGAGGACCATAGGCATTCGCTTTCTCGGAGGCAAAATAACGGATTACAGAGAATCGGGCATCCTCCAAGCTCATCGTTGTATCCTGTTCAGGCCATTCTTTGCCCACAATTGCATTTTTAAATCCAGCTTGTTCAAAAGCTTTATTCCAGTCATTGATTCCCGCAATCAAATAGGGACGCCATTTTTTTGGTGTTGCTGGATCAATATAATAGACAATCTGCTTTTGTGGTTCTACCAGCTCACCCCTTAGGTAGCGTTTTATATCTTTCGCTTTGGGCTCAAGACGATAGCGCTGAATAAAATTTAAGGCTTTGGAACGTTGGTCTTTATCCGTGAATAGAATATACTTATTTGCAAAATAGCCCACTCGCTCATCGAAAATCCGTTTTTTCATCGGCACCTTTGGGAGAAGGACCATGGAGGTGTTGGTGGTGAACGTCATCGCTCCGGTCAAACTTGCTGCTGGTGTACCCGCTGTGGAGGAGTATGTCTTTGTTGTCTTTACTTCCAGATTGATCGGAAATACCTTCATATCTGTAATAAAAGAACGATCGTCTGCCAACGAGGATAGCTTATTTTCGCTTTTTATCTTACTATCAAATGAAATTGCGGCATTGTCCTTCCGAAAAAGATCGGTGACCTCAACCAGATAACTGTTGCTTCCGGTATGCAGTCCTTTGATATCCAGAATAGCGATAATCGGATCTTCTTGCGACTGCATTAATGCCGTACGAATCGCATCGGTCTCCGGCGCATCTTGCCTATAAATTGCTGCCCGCAACTGTATACGGTCCCCTTGGCCTTTTTCAAAATAAAGTGTCTGCTCATTCAACTTTTCCCCTCCATACATCGGAAATCCTTGCGGAGCTGAGACTAAACGTGTAACCGTCAAAAAATAACGGTTCAACAAACTGTCGGGGATCTCCAGGTACCATTTTTTGTCAGACTCCAATACGTTAAATACACCAGAACGTACAACTTTTCGCTTACTAAAGATCTTATTGTAAGCTTCATTTAGATCGTTCTTTGATTTTACGGTATCTGTCTTGCTTGTGCTTTGTTGGGCTTGAACCATACTGCCTGACAAAAGTAAGGCAAGGGTACTATAGATAATTTTATTTTTCATGTGTAATGTTAGAGCATATATTAAAACGGTAGCGTTTCATCTGTATTTAACCGCAGATTTGAATTTAACTTCATGACATCCAATGGAAATGGAATAATGTACATTCTTGAATTCGGAGCCAAAGTATAGGTCTTTTGTTCCACTGTTTTATTGACAATTGGAAATACACGCACAAGCGTTTTGGCGTAGTCGGGCTCGATGTTTAAGCGTTTCAAATCGAAAAACCGATGGAATCCAATAGGCAATTCCCGACGACGTTCGTTAATGACCAGATCCATGACTTCCTTTCGTGTTGTTGGAACAGCTAGGGTCGCTTTTTCTCCTTCGATCCGGGTTTTACGTAAGGTATTCAGCATGTTAATGGCATTTGCATATTGATCCTGACGTGCATAACATTCGGCCAACATGAGATAAATCTCCGGTGTTTTAAGCCCTACTGTAGGAAAGAAAAAGGCGGTATACTTGACGTTGTAGTAGCTTGCTCCGGCGCCAATATCTAGAAAACTCGTATTTGAGGTTGTATAGAATAGACTAAAACGCTTATCTTCTTTGTCAAACATGCTCGTCAATTCGGGGCTCAAAATATAGCTATACCCGTAGTTCATCTCATTATATCCTGTTACATACATAAAACTCAGTACTTCAGGGTTATTTTCGGCAATCATGGGTATCTTGCTTGGTCCGCCTAATTTTTCGTACTGAACCAGATCAATCAATTGCCCATTCAGCTGCAATGCTTTTTCGGCGGCAGCTTGTGCTTCGGCAATTTCTCTTTTGAAAAGATGCACTTTTGCCTTTAATGCATAAGCAAAAGCTAAGGACGGATGGTAAGGATTCGTCGGTTTTTCCTGTAAATAAGGCAAAGCATCTTCAATATCCTTTTGGATAAAATCGTATACCTGCTGTACCGTTGATTTTACGGGCTTAGCTTCCAGATCATATTTGTCCATAATACAGATACCTCCATCCTGAGCTGCTGTACTGGCATCATAAGCTTTTGCATAGACGTTGATCAAATGGAAATAATCAAATGCACGAAACATCTTAGCTTCTGCCTTCGCTAGGGACTTTAACCCATTATCTCCTGTACTTTCGTCAACCAAAGAGATAATCATGTTCCATTGGGCGATGTATTTATAACATTGGCTATAAAAATTGGACGAATTAAGACGGCTCACGCGATCCTCCTGTTCCTGGAACAAAAAATTGATGGTATTTATATTAGGCGTTAATCCGATTACGTTGGATTCTTTCATATATTGGTCATCGACCAGATACTGAAAGTTATTGATAGGATATCCGCGATTGGGATAAGCAACCAAGTCGTAGTAATCTTGTGCAGTACTCACTAACTGTGAGCCTTTAGGTGTTATATCAAGGTATTTATCGCAGGCAGAAAAGACAATTACAGTCGCAAATGCCGCCGCTAAAGTTTTAAAATTCATCTTAAATTCGGATTAAAAAGTGAGTGAAAGCCCCATGAGGAATGATTTAGCCAATGGAAAAGTACGTGTTCCGCTATTGAGCGCATACGCTTCCGGATCGATATCATCACCAGCGGCACTCCAGGTCCACAAATTATTCACCTGCAAGGTTAATTTTACGTTTTGCATACCGGCTTTACCTGCCCATTGTTTTGGCAATTGATAGCCTACTGCGACATTTCTCAGCTTAACGTAATCTGCCGAAACAATCTGCTTATCGCTATACCGCCATAAGGTAGATACGCTACTTGCATAGGTAACTAATTGTTCTGGGTAATCAACCACCAGTCTTGGGTAATCGTTATCGGCACCTGCTGTCCATCGATTGACCAAACCCGCATTTGTCAGCTCATTACTGCCCAAGTCGATGGCATCTTTGCGTAATTTATGCCCGCCAGAGAATACAAACATCGCCGAGAGATCGAATGATTTGTAGCGTAAACGCTGATTGATGGAGCCTGTATACTTAGGAAACAAGGTCCCCATATTGACCAATGCATCCGGCGAGTTAATGTCTTTGATACTCGTTGGCGTACCATTTTCATCAAAGACAACATTTGATTCACCGTTTTGATCGAGAAAATAAGGGTAACCATTCACCATTCCTCCATAACGATAGGCCATAATCGAGTTATAGCTGCTTCCCTCAAAAAAGTAATCACTTGGAGAACCTATGTAAGACTGTGCTGTAGAGGTCAAGCCATTCACTTTCTCGACTTTATTCTTATTGAATGAAAATACCAGCTGGGTGCTCGCTGCAAAATCTTTCTTTTTCAACCAGACACCATTGATATTAAATTCAATACCTTTATTGCGCAAAGCACCATTGTTAATTACCCGCGAACTAGCCCCCACGGTAGGATCCAATACAGAATTGATCAATAAGTCCGAACTATAGCGATTATACGCATCAATACTTCCGGACAAGCGGTTATCCAAAATCGAAAAATCTACCCCGAAGTTTGTCGTACTTGTTTTTTCCCAGCGCAACATCGGGTTGGGCAGTGAACTTTGCTCCAGATACTGGAGGGAAGGGAAAAGCTTATCTGATTTCCAGGTGGCAGTACCATAACTGGAACTTGCTTGATCCACATTACCGGTAATACCGTATGTCGCCCGTAGTTTGAGGGAATTCAACCAGTCTTCTGTTTTCATAAAGTCTTCGTTGCTGACGTTCCAGCCTGCTCCGACCGACCAAAGTGGACGATACTTAAATTTGGCATCCACACCAAATAAATCTGCCTGATCTATCCGGATACTCCCAGTCAGGTTATATCTATTGTTATAGGTATAACCTGCATTGGCATACAAAGAAGTGTACCGATGTAAGGTCTCCTTTTGCGCTCCACTATTCAAGTCAGATAGACGATTATTGCCGCCATAGATATAGCTCGTTATGCCAGACTTGCTTAAGGTTGCCCAATCAATAGTGGTCGAGGTCAGCGTTACAGGATTGTAGCCAACCAGCAATTGTTCAATAGGTCGGGGTACGCGTGACTGGCGCATCTCAAATCCGGCCAATGCCGTCAACTGATGTTCACCGTATTGGCCAAAGGTATTATCGTAGTTAAACTGATTACGGAAGGTGTAACTATAACGTTTGCTCTCGTATTGATAATAACGACCGCCTGCTGGCAAATTTTTTGTATACACGCCTGTTGTGGCATTGTAGCTGACCATTGCATTGGAAGCCATCCGCATCATGTAACTGTCTTCGTCGTAAAAACTCTCACGTGATGTTTGACCTAATTCGTATGAAAACTGTGTTTGAAATGAAAGTCCTTTGTATATATTGGCCCGCAAAGAGGTAAATGCGCGAAGACCTAAACTTTTATTGCTCTCAATACCCTCTCCTAGAGCCTCAATCACATTAAATGAAGTACTTTTTAAATTTCCGTTTGCAGCAATCTGTTCTGCTGTTTCGCCATTAACGGCCGATCCTGGCCCCACTGAACTGGGTAATTTTACATATGGGCTGTAAACCAAATTCCCGTTTTCATCTTTGATCTGCGCATACCGTGGCTGTAAAAACAAATTGTTATAATCACCATCCGTATTTTTGTTTACACCATATGTACCATTCAATCCCACTGTTGCCGACAACCATTTGGTGAGATTGAAAGCCGACTTCAAATAAAGGTTAAATTTCTCATTTTTGTTATTGATCACCTGTCCTTTACCTTTATCATAATTAAAGGAAACAAAGGTATTGCTCCTACTGGAGTTCTGCGAGATACTCGCATTATAACGTTGACGTGTTTCATTCTGCCATACATTGTCGACAAACTCCTTGATGTAATCGTTGCTCCGCCATGAATTGACCGTTTGTTCTAGCTCCTGCGTGCTAATTTCACCGATAGATTCTTTCCGAAATAAATCGTACAGCGGTGAGTAATATTTTAAATTGCCACTTCCCAAATTTCCGTAGTAATTAAATAGCGCCTCACTGTTCGCATAACGTGACAATTCTCGCTTATACACGTCTGTTTCGTAATCGATCAGATCAGATGTGCTTGCATAGTGCATCTTAGCGATATCTGGCTTCTGCGTAATGAACTGATCCACATTAAAGTTTACAGAAACACCTTGCCCCTTACCTTTCTTCGTCGTCACTACGATTACGCCATTGGCCGCACGGGCACCGTAGATCGACGCTGCTGTTGCGTCTTTTAAGACCGTGACTGACTCTACATCGTAGGGATTAATATCATTCAAGGTAAATTCAGTCGGCAAATCATCCACGACAATAAGTGGATTGGTGGTTACCGCACTGGAATAGGTTCCAATACCCCGGAGTACGGGTTTGTCGGCGTCTGAACGTGTTGCACTTTTGATATAGGTCAACCCAGATACCTGGCCCTCTAATGCAGAGGTTAGGTCGACATTAATTTGTTTGTTCAATTGATCGTTGTTAATCATAGCATAGGCCCCAGGACTACGCTCTTTACTGATACGCTGGTATCCCGTTACCATGATCTCATTGAGCATAGACTCTTTGGGACTTAACATGACACGAATAGGCTTCTCGACTTGTCCAGCGTTAAAACGAACGATTTTTTCATTAAAGGACACGTGTCTAAAAGACAATTGGATGTCCGGGCTCGAAACATTCAGCTCAAAATCACCATCACCCGAACTCGTGGTCGGACTATTGTCCTCTAGACTATGAATAGAAACACCAGGAATGGCATTACCCAAACTGTCGATTACTTTTCCGCGTACAAGCTGATGAGCAGTTGATGCGGCTTTACGGTAGAGAATGATCCGTTTATTCTCTAAACGATAACCGAAGGGCTGATCCTTAAACAAAATAGATAAGGCATCTTCAACGCTTAACAGTTTTAGATTAACGCTGATCGGACGTGCCGATTTTAACAAGTTACCGTCAAAGACAAATTCATAGCCGTAGCGATCCGATAAGCTCGTAATCACCTCTTTGACATCGGCATTTTTAAAGTTCAATTGTACCTGTTGCGCATGCAATTCATAGGGGTCGATCATGCTCATCAAGGCAATTCCAGCGACCAAACTCAGGTATTTTCGCAAAAATACCGGTCGCTTTTGGGTTAGGTGTGACATGGTAGATTAAGGTAAATGTAGTATTTAGTTGTTTTTATTTTTTGATCGTTGTATTAATGTGATTTTTTTATTGTCCAACTGAAAATTTAGACCACTCGCTTCATTTAAGAGGTTTAACATCTCCTGTAGTGGAATATTTTTGCGGACTTTCATATAGATCGATTGATCAGAAGGTAGCGTTGTGGTATCAATATCGACGCCGTACCATCTGGACAGATCAGCCAGGATAACACGAAGCGACTGATCTTGGTAATCAAAGTAGCCAGCTTTCCAGGCGACAGCCTGCTTTGGCGTTAAACGTTCGATATGTATGCCTTTTTGGTCGGTTACTGCTGTTTCCCCGGGGCGAAGTACAATTCTTTCTGCTGTTCCCGATTTGCTTAAAGCAATGCGCCCAGACAGGAGGGAAGTCGTAACATGGCCATCGCTTGCATAATTTCTTACGTTAAACACGGTGCCCAACACTTCGACTCTTGCGGCTCCTGCAGTCACAGTGAAAGGTCTTTGCGCATCATGAGCAACCTCAAAGTAGCCTTCTCCTTCCAAGGAAACTTCTCTTTTCGATGGATCAAAAGGAATCTGGAACCTCAAGGTAGATGCAGCATTCATTGTAATCTTGGTACCATCTTCCAGCACAAGCCTGAAATCAGAATTAGGGGTATATATTGTTTGCAAGCTTGGATTTTTCCCTAGTGCGATTACTTTTACAGTTTGGCTGTCGACACGTGAAAATGAAATGTCGCCCATTTCCCATAGCGAATCAGTCTGTGGTAAAATGGCGATTTCTTTGCCATACTTATCCTTTACATATAAAGTGGCTGCTGATGGCGCAGCAACATCGGAACGATGTGCGCGCTGGCCCAAATAAAACCAAGTCGCCAAACCCGCTACAAGTAGAATGGAGGCGGCAGCCCACCATTTCTGATGCAGTCTAAAACGAATAGGTTGCTTCTTAGACTCGTTTAAACTATCGATCAATCGTTCCTTAATTATTTCGATATGCGAAGCAAAGGGTTGTTCGATTTGATCTTCCTCAAAATCATTCGATACTAGAGAAGTAAGAGCTTCCAGCTCCTCGTCGCTTGCTTGATCGAAATAGTGTAGCAACTTATCGAGATCCACCCGGTTGATGCTTCCATCTAAATAGCTCTTGTAAATATTTTCTATTTTTTTTGCCATATCTATAAGTTAATACGCAACTTATTAGCAAAAACACTATCGTAATCTTGATTTTTTTAAAAAAAATAGAATGTAACAAGAATTACCAAAATCTCATCATAATGGTCCTGTACAAATTGGCGAATATGTTGATTGGATTTGACCATCGCATTGCTTACCGTAGATACAGAAATATTCAATTTTTGGGCAACTTCTTCGTAGCTTTTCTGCTCTAATTTACATAAGACAAATATTTCTTTTCTACGCTCGCTTAAGGTATTGAGTGCTCTTTCTAATAATTCGGCTTGTTTTTCATGCATATCGCTTTCTGTTTCCATGATGTAGAGCTGCTCGAAATGTTGGTATAAATTTTCCTGCATTGCGGTTTCTTTTGCTAATTTTCTGTACCAAGAAATAACATCATTTTTAGCTATGGTAAAAATCCAAGACTTAAAGCTTCGGTTTGGATCTATGGTGGATCTTTTTTGCCAGACTTTTAGGAATACATCTTGCACGATCTCTTCGCTGACCTGTCTATCTTTAACCATTCGAAAGATAATGGAAAATAAGGTGTGGCTATACTGGTCATATAAAGCAAAAAAAGCGTGTTCGTCTCCATGGGAAAGCGCAATCAATAGCTTGTTTTTTGCAGTGATGTCCATCGTAAACTTTTCAAAAGGGCAGATAGTATGCTGTTTAAGCACCTAACAAGTGGACAAATTTACAAATTTTCAACTTAATATTGACGCCAATAATTTCAGGCGAACATATTCTATTCATTTTAATGTTTTAGGTACCAAAGGCTTTGCATCCAGTCGGATTGATCGTTGGGGGTGACAGGCGAAGCAGATAGAACATATAAAAAAGGGGTACTAACAGAGCTGTAGTACCCCAAATTATAAAGGGATAAAAGGGACAAATTTAGTTTTGATGTTTGATGCTAATGTTTAAATAGCGGTTATTGTCAAACCCGCTCAGGGCGTTGACGATCACGACGCCATACTTTTCGTCTGCTGTCTTAAAGTAGAACATGCTGCCTGCTTTAAGGTCATTTAAAGAAAGATTGGTCGTTTTGCGCGAAATAGCATTGGTCTGGATCACTGCTCCTGAAGTTAACGTGTTCAGAAATGTTGTGGCCTGATTGGTCTGTATGCCTGAAAAATAAGTGGCCCGGCCTTTTCCGGTTAGATCCGTAAAGTCAAAAGCATTAAAAGGAATCGGACTGGCTTGCAGCGAATAGATATTATAGGAATAGGTAATTGCACCATTGGCCTCTACCTTATAGGTTCGGTACATCCCCAAATCGATTTTTTCAGGATTGGCTTTGGCTTCAGCATAGGTATAGGTTTTCCCTTCCATCAGGTCAATGAAGCAAGCGCTGCTTTGCGCAACACTATCCGGCATATAGAGCACGCGATTGTTCAGATGCACGTAATCCGATACGGTATTGTAGGTGACAGAAGTATACCCATCGCCCATAAATACACCTTCGCTGTCAACGGCCATAATCCGAAAAGTGGAAAGTCCTACCTTATCGGCCTTTATTTTATAGACATAGCGAAAGCTCCTTTTTTCCCCTTCTACCAATGGAATTTTGAGTGCTGCCGCCCCGGCGCCATTGTAGAAGATCCATACTTGATGCATATCTTTGGATGCTGAACTGATTGTAAAATCCACATAGATGGAGTCGCCGACTGCAACATCCTTATAAGTTCCAATATTAAATTCATTTTCCTGGTGTAGTGTTACTTTTACATCCTCAAAAAGGTTGAAAATATTGTCGCCTTCCCGTTTACAGGAAAGTAATAGGCCGAAGAGGAGAAGAAGCAAAAAATATTTTTTCATCTGTATATAATTTGTTTTCAATGGTGATGAAGCTACCAGATTTATGCATCCCACTGTGTGGTTTGAAAAATCGTGGTGGTTTCATAATTAGTCGTTTAATGGATCAAATGTACCCCCTTCATAGCCGATCGTTTGTTCCAGCAATGGCGAAGAGTTCATAAAGGTGTTGGGTAGTGGATAGAAATAGTAGTAATCGCGGAAGGCAAAAGCACCATTAGCACTTTCTGCGCGTAGATTATAGGGATACTTGAAATAATTCAATACCGTATCTCTATTGTTCATGTCTAAGCTCTCCCGGTGCATAATGCCGGCAGCATTCTTTGATTCCAATATTTTCTTTAAGGCATCGGATTTTGTTTCGAATAGATACGTTTGGATCGTTCCCTCCAGGGTATGCATGCGACGCGTCCGGCGGAGATCATGATAGCGCTTCCCCTCAAAGGCAAATTCGATCTGTCTTTCGTTGAGGATCAGGTCGCGCATTTGCTCCTTGTTGGATGCCAGTGTTAATCCGTAGTCATAGGCTCCCTGTTCAATACCGGCGCGCTTGCGGATACTGCGAACAAGCTCCTTGGCTAAAGACAAGTTGCCGGTTTCATTTGCCGATTCGGCATAGTCCATCATGACTTCGGCAAAACGGATTTCAATCCAGTCCATACCATTACCGCCCAAATCGTTCGCCACTGCTACAGCAGATTTCGAGAGGGCGGGGTTGACAAATTTTTTGCAATAGAATGATTTAATGGATGTTTCGTTGATGGCATTGGTATAATTCCATTGTTTACGTCCTTCGATTCCACTTAAAGGCCATACAGCTCCATTGTATACAATAGTATTTGCGAAACGGGGATCTCTATTTTTCCAGAATAAAGCGGCATCATAGTCGGTATTGTTACCATCTGCGAGGGTCCCATCTTTCATCCGGTAGGCATCCAGCAATTTGGTGGTGGCAACATAATAATCCTGCGGGGAACCACCTTCTGAGGCGGGTCTGGAATATTGCTCGACGCGAGTATAGCGTTTTTCTGAAATAGAAGAATAGGATCGCAGCACGACAGCTTCGGTGTTGGCTGTGCCCTCTTTTAGAAAGATTTCGCTATAGTTGGGGATTAATGCACGGCCTGCAGCTTGACAGATATCGTAGGCTTCTTTGCTAGCTTGAAATGCTGTCTGCCAGCGTTGGGCTTCATAAGGATGTGCCGCATTGTCCGTTGGATTAAACTGTGGGCTGGCCCAATACAGCAGAGCTTTGGCTTTTAAGGAGGCCGCGGCGGCTTTGTTGATTTTGCCCCGTCCTGTCGCATCGTCCCAGCTTACACCATCTAAATTAATCATTGCAGAATCAAGGTCGCTAACGATTTGTGTAAAGCAGGCTTTGGCAGATGCCCGTCCGCTTAATTCTAGCTTATCAGGATTTTGAGGTTCAAGCACAAGGGGGACGCCTCCATAGAGTCTGGTGAGCTCAAAATATACCATCGCACGTAGGGCATAAAATTGACCTAAAAATTTCTTTTTTGATTCAGTAGATAGGGTTCCCGATGGAATATAAGCAATGGCATTGTTGCAACGGGCAATGTCGAAATAACGGTTGTCACCGACATTGGTTCCCTGGTATTTGGTGGCGATGTATTTGACGTCGTTGAGGCCGATTTCGCCACTTAAGCCCAATACTTTTTTACTGGGGCTGTTGGTGCCCGAAAAGTAATTTTCGTCACTGGCATAGTGCATTTGCATATCGTTGGTTGTGATCTCATGGGGATGCCCGGGCATAATCATGCTATAGGTGCCGGCCAGATAGTATTCAATGGCACCTTCGTTGTCCCATATACGGGCATCCAGGCCACCATGGTCTACCAGTTCAAAAAAATCGTCTTTACAGCTCTGGGTCATCAGGGCTGTGCTCGATGCCATTAATAAGGCTAGGATATAGGGGAAATGTCTTTTCATGTTCTATGCGATTAGATTCCAAAGTTTAAACCAAAGGAAATGGTACGGATTGTTGGATAATTGTACAAAGAGGACGAATAAGGATCACGGTGTTTAAATGGAGCGACAATTGTCCATAAATTATTGCCAGCTAGCATGAGCTTGAGCGATCGTACATTGATTCGATCGGTAAAGGTTTTGGGCACGCTCCAGTTGAAGACCATATTGTTGATGCGTATGGTGGTACCGTCTTTGGCCCAAAAGGTAGAGTTCCATTTTCTCATCATTGCAGCATCATCATATCGAGGGAATTTCCCGTTCGGATTTTCCAATGACCAATGGTCTTCCCAGAAATCGGGCACGTTGACGGTCTCTGTAGGCGCTGTCATGGCCTGCGACTCGTAGAAAGCTTTGCCGCCGAATACAGCTCTAAAATTGGTGTTTAATGAGAACGATTTATAAGCCAATCCGATCGTGATTCCTGTTGAAAAAACCGGCGAGGTGTTATCAAACATGGTTGTTAGATCCTTTTCGGTGACTTTGCCGTCCCCGTTGGTGTCTTCATAGACGGTCCAGCCGACCTGTGGCACCTTGCCATCGATGGTATAGTTGGGATTCTTGGCGAGGAAATTATCGACATCTTGTTGCGTACGCAACATATCGACATAGATCAGGCCATAATTGCTACTATTGTATTTACGGGAATCCGTTCCCATTTCCACTTTCCAGTCGGGATAGGAGAAGTCATAGAGTTGGAATTTGTTAAAGTACATTTGGGTCGTATAGCTTGCCGAATAGCCAAAGTTCATGTTGGTAGAAAGTTTTAGCCCATTGGAAAAGGTATTTTGGTAACCCAGGGAAAATTCGGTACCCCAGCCTTTTCGCTTCTGATAATTGACCACCGGGGCCTTAAATCCGGCATACATCGGAAAATTTTCGTCGTTGCCTTTGTCAAATACATCGTACGAATCGCGGAAATAATATTCAAATCCAAAGCTGAGCTTATTGTCAAACCAGCGCGATTCTACCCCAAAGTTAAAGGTACGGTGTTTCTCCCAGGAGATGTCCGGGTTGGCAATAATGGTGGGGTTGAGTGAAGCAACAGGAGTCTCGCCGTACAGGTAGCCCGTATTGACCAGGTCGACACTAAAGCGATCTTGCCAAAGACGCGCTGAAACGCGGTCTTCCCCGACAAGACCATAGTTGGCCCGGAGTTTTAGGTAGCTGATATAATTGAGGTCTTTGAAGAAATTTTCATCACTGACGACCCAGCCTGTTGCCACTGTTGGGAATACACCCCAAATATTGCCTTTCGCAAAATTGGAAGAAGCATCGACGCGGGTAATAACTTCCAGGAGATACTTTTTCTTATAATCATAGTTTAAGCGGCTGAAGAAGGAACGTTTTACCGATTCCATGATGCTGCGGCCACCATTGGTAAACGAAGACTGATCAAATGCCCAGTATTCATCGAGGTTCAGCAACTGTTGGTTGGTCCAATAGACAGCTAAGTTCTCAGAATTAGAAGCTGACTGCTCGGCTCCGGCCATCACGTCAAGATTATGCTGACCAAAGGTATTACTGTATTGTAAAACGATGTTCCCCTGATAGCTACTTCCTTTACCTAATGAAGGAGATATCTTGGTATTACTTGCTGACATGCTGGTAAAACTGGCAACTTCATTCGTATAGAGCTTATTATTGTTGCCCCAACGTACAAAGTCATAGACATTGTATGCCGGTTTGTACTCCTGTGCGCTGGAGGAGGTGCCCGAATGCGAGATTTGTAGTCGGGCATTAAATCCTTTTAACGCTTTTGGTGCATAGTTGAGGGAAGCATTGATGCTATAGTTTGCGTTATTTTGTTTTTGATAATAACCCGAATTAATAATCGCCAGGGGATTGGTGCCGCTATTGGCGCTGATATTTGAAAAGTTGACCGGCATACCATCGATTTGAATAGGTATCCACTGCGGTGTTGTGATCAGGGTCTGGTAGAAATTTTGATCACGATCGTCCGATAGGCTATTTTGGCTGTTGGTCTTTGTATTGTTGACATTAAAAGCAACGTCAGCTTTCAGACCTTCTATGATTTCGGTGTTGAAGCCAGATCGAAAAGAATACTTCTGTTGGTTCATGCCAGCATAGTTTCCATCTTCTTTTTGGTAGCTTCCTCCGGCAAAGAAGGTGATTTTTTCACTTCCGCCTGAGATGGAAAGGTTATGACGTTCCATCTTGGAAGATTTCCAGAGTTCATCATACCAGCTTTTATAGGGATTGGTTTTCAGGTAAGCGAGGTCTTCATCAGAAAAGAAAAGATTGGGTTGTGCATTATTGAGGGCAAAGGTTTCGTTCAACAATTTGGCATGTTGATAAGCCGAAAGCATTTTAGGCTTTACGGTGGCGTCCGAGATACCGAGGTAGCCGTTATAACTCAGCTGTGTCTTTCCGATCTGTCCTCTTTTGGTGGTCACCAAGATAACCCCTTTTGCACCTGACGCACCATAGATAGCTGCGGAGGCATCTTTTAGGATCGAAATATTTTCTACCATGGAAGCGTCAAGGTTCTCAAAGACATCAGATGACGAAATAATACCGTCAATGACATAAAGAGGTTCGTTGGTGACCCCCTGCAACTTGGCCTGGTCAGAGGCAAAAGCATTACGGACATTGAGGGTAACCGCAGCGCCGGGCCTGCCCGAAGATTCACTTACACCCAATCCGGCTACGCGGTCACGTAAGGCCGCAGCAATGTTGGCCGCAGGGATATCTTGGATTTCTTTAGGGTCAACAGAGGCTACGGCGCCCAGGACTTCACGTCGTTTTTTTGTGCCGTATCCGACCACAACAACCTCATCGATGCTCGTGTTGGATTCGAGGCGGATGGTGATACTTGTCTTGCCCGTCATGTCGATTTCTTGTACTTTGTAGCCTACATAGCTCACAATAATAACGGGATTGTCGGCTGGGAGATTGATATGGAACACGCCATCTTCTCCCGTCTTAACACCAGCTTTGCTGCCTTTGATCAGGATGGTGGCACCGTGGACAGGCTTGCCATCTTGATCAAGTACGCGGCCCGTGACACCGGCAAATTTGGTGGACAGTAAAAGAGGAGCATTCGTTGCGGGCAAAGCAAAAACAGGCACAGGCGATAGCACAAGCAGCGGGTAAAGAAGCCTGATACTCCGCTTTCGCAAAGATTTTGTAAAAAATTGATAATTCATAAGTTAACTTGTTTATAACAGGTTTTAAAAAGCCGTATTAAGGCAGATTAATTGGTTATTGTATAAACCCAAACATAAAAGCATTATCCTCTTTTTTTGAGCGGATGATATGATTGCAAGAATTGTTATGTAACAGGTTTGTTAGGTAATAATAGGGATAAGCTTTTAATCAACTGTCCTGAACTGTTGGCTGGAGGGGTTAAATTTGGCGCCAACCTTTTTGATGTCTAAGTAACCTAATTTTTTTTCCAGTGTATTCATTTAAAAATTTCTTAAGCCTTAATCTATAAAAGATAAACGAACCTAGCAGTTTTAGGGACGCAGATAGAAGTGAATGATAGGGCGTTTGCTGAAATAAATGATCGCTGTATCTGTTGAAGTCGTATAAGTAGGTTCATTCCCTTTGACAGTCTATTCAAAGCGTGTTCCTGCGGCACGAATATAAAGCCGACTTTTCTTGTCGTGGTAAATATAATTCAGTTGTCGACGGAAAGGAAAATCAAGCAACTGTTCACCGCTATTAGTAATCCTATTATATGCGTGGGTATTTTTTCTAATTCTCATCAGCAAGGCATAAAAAGAAGCTAGACTGAAGGTGAGCAGATATAGCAAAAGGTATAGGACTTTGTATTGAGGAGACAGAAACACTGTAACCAAGTATTTTGGAAGTTTATAGGCAATTAATTTGTTAAAAACATTTCCGCAAAAGGTGACTTTTAGACTTTTTGGTCAGTAAACTTAAACTTTCTGGTTTCTACAATTGATCATATAACTGAATAAGCTTCTTCTGGAGCTGTAAAATTTCGACATCACGTTGCTGTAACTTTTGCTGAATTGCTTTTAACTCATCAATATTCTCTTTAAATCCTTCAACGTCAGGATAAGATAATAGCTGTACGACCTTCAAATCAAATAACGCTGATATTTGCTTCAATCGAGAGAGATTTATATCCGTAATTCCTGTTTCAATTTTAGAAAATGCAGGAACAGATATTGCTAATTGATTTGCGGTATGCTGTTGTGTCCAGCCTTTTTGATGTCTAAGTAATTTTATGGCTTTTCCTACGGTATTCATTTGAAAAATAAATAAGGGTTAAGGTACAAAATTAAAATTAATGGACAAAAATCTTCAGGTAAAAGTGTTTAATTGATTAAAATATTTGCTAATGAGATTAATTAATTGTAATTTATTGGTTCGTTACTAATTCATATTTTATGGACAAGCACGTTGCCGAAAAAACAGCTCGTATTTTAAATGTCTTGCCCTTTCCTTTGTTGATAATCGATCAGTATGCGCAATGTGATTTTGTAAATAAATCATTTAAGCAACTTGTGGAGGAGGACGATGTTTGTGTTATTACAAATAGCTGGTTGGATGCCATTGGTCCGATAAGACAGGATATCATAAAGGGATTATGTTGTGATGAGCCATTAAAGTTGGAATTTCTGTGTGGATCGAATGCATACAGTCTAAAACTGAATCCAGCATCTATCGGTGATGGCTACTATTGCTGCACTGTAGAGCTTTTGAGTCAGGAAAACAAGTGTTGGATGAGGAGATCCGAAAGCCGCAGCGCTTTTTTTCCTAATATAAGGGTTGAATCAGGTTTGCTTGACCAGTATTGAAATGCAGCCTCATTGATCCGATTTATGGTCGATGTATCTTGGGTATAGGCGCTGCTTTTTTGTCTGTTATCAGCATGATTGCAAGATTGAATCAAATAGATAACCATTAGGGAAAACAACAACTTGATTTTTTTCATGATTTGTGCGGATGACCGTAGAAAAATTCGCCACAAAAGTACATTTTTAAAGCATATCATGACCTGAAGTGATCCAAAATAAAGGCAATTTTATCTGCGGAAACGCTGATAGTATGCTGGTCTATTTTTAAATAGCCTCCATCTGATTTGATATAGGCGCTGAGGTAGTTGATATTGATGAGGTAGGATTTGTGGCACCGATAGAAATGCATGTCCTGTGACAGAATCTCCTCGTAATATTTTAAGTTTTTACTTGTTAAAATGCTGTTTTTGCTATTTAAGAAAACATGTGTATAGGATCCTTCGGCTTTAAAAAATAGGATCTCCTCCAGGGGGACAAATAGCATGGAGTGCGCCGTGCTCAGCGCTATTTTGCGAAGCGAACCATGGAGATTATCCTTCAATAGGCTGTAATTGATGCGTCTACGCTGATTTTCGAAGCTGCGGACGGCTTGTATGAGATCGTCGCCATCAATAGGTTTGAGCAAATAATCTATTGCGGATAGTTTAAACGCCTGAATCGCATACTGATCGTAGGCCGTGACAAAAATAATGTCGAAATTAATCTCATTGTCATCGAAAAAATCCAATAGTTCCAAGCCGCTGTGTCTGGGCATTTCAATGTCCAAAAAAATTAGGTCAGGACGTTGTTTCCGAATGGATTTTATGCCGCTGGGCAGGTCACTGCATAGGTCAACAACTTTTATTTCGGGGCAATACTCTTCGATCATGCCCTGCAAAAGCGTTCTCGCCATTTCTTCATCGTCAATTATGATTGCTTTATACATTGTTTTTTGCTTTATATAGGTATAACTAATTCGACTTTTGTGCCACAGTTGTACTCCGCCGCTGTGTCGTAATTGTCTGTAATAGTAACGGTAATTTTGCGCGCGCGCTCCTTATTCAAAATCTCGAGGCGCTTCATGTTGGCTTCGGTTGCAAATGATTTATGACTTTTGTTTTTCAGGGCATTGAGCGCCTTGGACCGTTGTCTGCCTATTCCATTGTCCGCGATAGAGACATACATGAGATCATCCTTTTTTCGGAAAGAAATCAGCAGAGTTTTGTCTCCTTTCTTATGTAATAAACCATGTTTTAGGGCATTTTCAATATAGGGCTGCAACAGCATGGGTGGAAATTCAATTGCGGGCGTATCCATATCATTTTCAAGCAGTATCTCATAGCTGAAATTAGTGGAGAAGCGCATTTTTTCCAGTTCTAAATACAGCTGAATGGCTACTATTTCTTCCTGGAGAGATACCGTTTCCTTTTCGGACATTTCTAGGATAATCCGCGTCAGTTTTGAAAACTTGGACAGATAGTTGTTCGCGCGTTGTTTGTCGTTGGTAAATATATAAGCTTGAATTGTATTTAGCGCATTATAGAAAAAATGGGGATTCATTTGGGATTTGATAGAGGCAAGCATTGATTTCCCGAGCTTTTTTTCGAGGGTTACCTTTTCATTGAGCAGCTTGATTTGCTGTTTCATTAAATTGGATTGCCGTCTGAAATAAAGGAAAACGATTCCCGCAGCCAGAAGGCAGACGGATAAGTAAAACCACCATTTTTTCCAGAAGGGGAGTTTCACCTCAAAGCGTATTTGTTGTTCAGCTAGCTGATCGTGGATTTTAAATTCCAGGAGGTAACTTCCTGCCGCCAGTGATGGAAATGCAAGTGACCGCGCTTGTGTATTGATCAGTATCCATTCTTTACGATTGATACGGTAATATACCTCGACATTTTTGTTGATGAATTCTAAAATGGAGAATGTGATGGTAACCGTATTCTCCTGATGCCGCAGTGTCAGGGGAGTTTTCCAGTCTTTTGGAATGCCATTTGCGAAGAACCTTTCGATGCGAAAAATAGCCTGTTTTTTAGGGGGCTTAGGCTGATTTGAAATCTTGAGCAGATGGCTGTCGGTGAGTAAGGTGAGGGTCTGGTCTCCGATCCAGAAGTCGCGGATATGACTGCTGTTTAGCGGTAGTTTGAACTGTTCAACATCCAGTCCGTTGAAGGCAAAGATGCAGGTGCTGCCGAGTATGAGCAGTTCCTTGCCTGTAGACTTTATCTTGCTTATCGTGCCGGCTGGAATCTTCAGCCTTCCATTCAGATTTTCAATTTTATGATCTGATTTTAGCTGGTGCAGATTGCCTTTACTGTCGAGTAGCAGGATAAGGTTGTCAAGTTTGACGATACTTTTGGCGTAAAAAGGTTCGCCCATGTGCATGATCTCTTTTTCGTCTTGCGGTTGGACCGCGAAGGTTCCGATATTTGTGGCGAAGAATACCCGTTGCTGTTCCGCTTGATAGCAGACAGACTTGGCGCGAATCCCTTTTTTAAGTGCGGCAATCGATGGTGATCTGGGATCCCTATGCAGGTAGAATAGCCTATCCCATATCGAGGGCATATCGTCATGTGCATTTGGATTTAGCAAAAGCCCAAAAAAGCCACTGGCGGCTATGGCATAATATTTTTTGTCGAGGGGAACCAGTTCTTTGACTGCGATGTCAAAATGCTTGGTGGTTCTGTTATGCCGATTAATGATCGAAAAACCATTGTCTGAAATGATGATATTTGGATCCTTCTGATCATGATAAAGGTAATAGATTGGCAGTTGTTCCTTGTTGGAATAGATCAGTTTTCTGTGGTTAAATTGCTGGTCGGCTTCAATCAATTCTCCTTTTTCTGTGCCCATCAGGAAGCCCTTTGATGTCAGGCTAAATGTGCTTGGTAGAAAAGGTTGTACATGGTACATATGGTCGACGAGGTTGGGGACAATCTGAACCCCATTATTGAGCGATGCAAACCAATAGTTGTCCTGATAATCTTTGATGACTTTTGAGCTGCTGTTTTCCGGAAACAAAACAACTTCGGTTTTCTTTTCGTCGTTTGTATCCACCACAAATACACCTTGCGGCGTGTGCAGCCATATTTTATTGTCGACAACATCAGATCCCTGAATATGTACTGGGCCGGGAATAGGGACACTTTTGATGTAGTTGAGCCGATTATCAAAAAAGTAGAGCTGTTTGGTTTCATTGCGTTTTGATGCGACATACAGCGTATTTTTGTACGGATAAATGTATTTGACGTGGAGCTTTTTGTCGGCAAAGAAATGGCTTGATGACAGTTGGAGCTGCTCATCTATCCGAAACATCGTATTGTCAGATATCAGGTAAAATTCTTGATTTAATACCGTTGCGTGTTCTGCTCTTTCGATAGGAATGGCGATCGTCTTGGTGAGGTGTAGCGACCGTAGATCATAGCTGTCAACCCCTTTTTTCTGGACCACAAAAAGATGAGTATCCGTTAGTCCAAAGGTAATAAAGTCGGGAGGTGGGTTTTGGGGTAAAAAACGCAGTTTGTCACCATCAACATAATAGAGAAAGCCGTCAAAATTTTGGTACCAGATGCGTCCATATTTATCCTCCTGAATATTGCTGCCCACGACGGTGGTTTGAATTTCTGCTTTATAGTTTGTGTAAGTAAAGCCATCATAGCTAAACAAGCCTTCTTCAGTGGCCAGCCAGATAAAGCCTTTATGGTCTTGGTAAATACAGTAGACATGCTTGGTCGGAAGATCGGTGAGCTGCTGGAGGTTGAGGGCATAAGGCTGTTGACCAGCTGCCCGGCACAGTAATAATGTCGTAAAAAAAATAAGTAGTCCAATACCTCTCATCAACAGTTAAAAATAGATGGTTTGTGAATAAATGTACATATTCCGGTCTTCTCTTCTCAAGTGGAGTTTAGGAAGATCATTTTTGATTGCACCAAACCTCATTATGGCTTTATAAAAATAGTCATTTTTGGTCCAATCTCGTACGTATTTATCAATTGAAAGGGCTGGTTCATGGCGTGAAAAGCAGGTTTTATCAATTCATAAAAATAAAGAGCAGGCCTGTTGTTCATATTTGTGCCCTTAATCTGTTGTTATGATACCTTTTGATCCGATCACTGTATTGGTTTTATTGAGTACGCCTTGTATTTTAATGGTCGCCCTCGCTTTTGGGCTCGGGGTTTACTGGTTTGGTCTTTGCGCTCCCAATTCGTTGCGGCCCATTCAAATGGCCGAAAGGCTACTGATTTGCTATGTACTCGCTTTTTCATCCATTGCGATGCTGATGGCCAATTTGAATATCTCAACCATAGATCGGGTTATAGCGATGTCAGAAGATCTATTCCTATTGTCTACATTGATCGGGATCTTTGGTTTTATGCTGGCCACCCTTATCGTATTTATCCTCTGTATGATCTTTTGGTCGCAAGCATATTTGCGTGGTAGGAGCCATTGCCATTTGTTTTTGGCTTTTCTTGTTTTTTGGTTTGTTTGTTGTGCATCGCAGACTATTGTGTGTACAATACTGCTTGATAAAAGTAACTTTTTTAAAACCTGAGCTATTTTGTGTACGCTACATTACTTTGTGTTCTATTACGATCTTGACAAGTTTGAATATTTTGTGGTTTAATCATTCTGCTGCGTATTTCTGCGAAGTGTTTCTACGGTAATCACGGTAATTTATATAAAATACCTCAAATGCGGTATTTCCTATTTGCGGATGCGGCTTTAATTTTACGTTTAAACAAGGGGGTGAATTATGAAAAGAATAAGCCTATATTTTCTAATGCTATGCATAGGGTATTTGTTTAGTATTAGTTGTGCAAAGAAAGAACAGGAGCTGGAACAAAAGGACACCGAACAGGTAGAAAAAAGGGAACGGGCGACCTACAATAATAAGCAAATGCCAGGCGTGGGAAATGTGTATGTATCGGTGGGTGCGCAAGCGGGCCGTAAGCAGGAATTATATGCTAAAGCTGATTACGAGAATGGCCATCTGGCCTACTATTTATCGGCGGCGACAACTGATTTAGGAACTGACCACCGTCTCGTTTTTGGTGCAAAAATAGGTGAGCAATGTATTGTTGAAGTGGATGAAGCAAAGCAGACTTTACAGATGTATACGGAGCGGGAAGGAAAACGTTTGCCTGTGATCTTGAAAATTAGGCAACATAGTCTTAAACAGTATGAGTTTCAGCTCTACAGAATAGATTGGGACAAAAAAGTCGAAGAGCTGGTGAGCAGCGTCTTTCTACGGGATGGTAAGCCTGTTGGAACTTACAAAATGGCCGCTCGTGTAGCAAATACGGTAGCGGATTCTGTTGCTAAGGACACCGTCGGGTTTACGGGCTTTAAAAGACCCGTTAAGCAGTCATCTGTAGCTGCCACAACAGCGGCAATGTTGGCTTATGTCAATCGTATATTGGAGCCCTTGGTCGATCTTTCCAACGATGGAATGGGTACACTCTCCAGTAGTTTGGAGCAATCTTCAGCAACTGGCGATGCTTTTGGAGCTTTGTGGTATGATCTAGGAGCAATGAATACTGTACTTGCTCAGGCAGGTAAGGTTTTTGGTTCTTTTCGTACAGATGTCCTTACAAAAGAGGATCCTTTGTCGAATTTCAATTGGTACACTGGACAGGGGGTAGCAGCTGTAAACTTCCGGAATATGCAATTGATACCTATACAAAAAAACTCCGTATTAGTTTACGATGAGACAGCGCTGGCTACTGTGATAAAATTACAGTTGCAGGTAGCAGATAAAAGCAAAAAAGCTTTGATTGGAAATCCCGTGTTTGTCGACTTTAGCGTTGAACTGGAGCAGGATGGCAAGACTCAAGTATTGTCGGAGCAGACATTAAGTTCTGATAAGGAAAATGGGCAGGTTGAGTTTTCGTATAACCCGCATCAGGCTATTGTTAAGCCCAAAGTTGGAAGCAAACTAACTATACTATATAGGTTTAGCGCATATGAGGGGGGGAGTTTTGCCAAGCAGGAGATCAGTATTGCCGATCGTGTGCCTGCTCTAATAAGTATCATTAGTGGTCTTGGGCAGGAAGCAGATTGGGAAGAGACGTTGAAAGCACCCCTCGTTGTGAAAGTGACCAATAAATCTGGGCAGGCTCTGAAAAATGTGCGGGTAAGCTGGACCGTACAATCTGTATCCTGGGGGATTATAGTGGGGACATTGAGCGATACACAGGTTGTGACAGATGATCAGGGATTGGCAAAGACCTTTTATAAAGTAGGAAAACAGCAAGAGAAGCCGGAGACCGTAAAGGTGCAGGTAATTGGAAGTAATGGCGAGCCTGTGGCTAAGGTTGAAGCACTATTTACGTATAAGCAAAAGCGCCGGAATTTTACGCTTGTGGAGATGAAACATGAGACAGATTATACCGATATGAATAAAGTAAGTGTTGTCAAAGAATGGAAAAGCGGGAATGCGGTTACTATTATGGAAAATGAACTGATCACATTTAATATTAAGGAGGATGGGAGATTATTGAAATTTTCGGATGGAACAATAGCACATTTTATTCAATCAACGAAGGGATTAGTGCTGGAATCTAAATACGCCGATCGGACCTTTCAGTCAAAAGACATTGTTTTGAATAATTGGGCGGTGAAATTTTCTGATCCCGTTACTGGGCGTACGGACAGTATAGTTATCGATTTAACCATCAGCAATCAACTCTATCGTACTTTTGTCGGAAAAACGCTTCGAATTGATGGGGGAGGTAGTGCTGTGGATGGAAACAGGGATGAAATACTGAATTTTACATATCGAAGTGATGGTAAAGTGGAGATGAAAAGTGCTAAATATCCCAATAATGGAGTTATAACCACTTTTTCAACATATAGCATGCCTAGTTATGCTCCGGTGTATGGCTGTCCGGATAAAAATAGCATTATTCCATATACGATGAAACGCGTGATTGGACTGATTACTTCACCTGCGCAGCCGCCTATGGTCTATGGGATGAGTTCATCCTTTATATTGTTTGAAGATGGAACGATTAGACCGAATACAATGGGTACGGGTTTTGATGCCTGTACATTCAATCGGTTTTGGAGCAGCGTAAAATTGCAGTAATGGGATGATAGCTGTCAGCATTTCGCTTCGATTAGGCGTAGCCTAAAGAACGGTAATCAGTCCGATATCGATAATTTGGGTATAGAATAGTAGTCCAAGCTCTATACATCGTTTGATTAATGAGCTGCTGTTGCATGTATTGGTTTTGCGTAGTATATTTTTTCGATGCACCCGAACAGTTAATTGGGATAGCTTAAGTTCTTTGGCAATCTCGATACTGGATTTTCCCTGAGCAATATAGGGAAGAAGTTCGATTTCTCGTTTGGTCAAGATGCATTTGCTGTCACTCTTTCCAAGTTTCTCTGCTAGATCAACTTGATAGAAATCATGACGTCCATTGATGCCCATAACCGTGGCGATATAGTTATTCTTCACTGACAAATGGGAGATATCTGTATGAATAATGAGACTGCTCACCATTTTGTTCTCGCTATCCGAAATAAGGGTAATGGCCTGATGATGAAATAGTCTGTAAGATCCATCGGAAACAAGCATGCGGAAACAATAACAAGATTTTAAGGATTTAAGATGCTCTACTCCGATTTCATTGATTTTAGCACAACAGATTTCTTCGGCACTGAGGACAAAAGGAATATCATCGGGATGGATCAGATTGATAATTTCCTGAAGCCCTGTAGGTACGATTTCGAGGCCGTGTATATGGATTATATTGGGATGTTGGTGACTTAGGCTCTGTGTGCAGATATTGATAAGATAGTAATAGTAATCGCCCGTAAGGAATATTTCTGAAATGAGATCGAGTATTGCCGCTGCGTCCATATCAGAATCATCGGAGGAGAAAATATCGGGATATTTTCCCCAAATGGGTGTCAGTTTATTTTCTTGGTTACTCATCAGTACAATAATAATAAAGCAATATTGTGGATCAAATACCCCATTTAGGGTATTTTATAATAGGCCAAACTCAATACTTTTTTTGATCAGGCATCCACTGCTGGAGGTTTTCGTTTTCTTGAGTAGATTTTTTCGATGCACTTGTACGGTGAAAGGGGAAATAAATAATTTCTCGGCTATCTGTATACTTGTAAGTCCCTGAGCGAGTAAATTGAGGACTTCCATTTCACGTTTTGAAAATTTTGGGAGCTTAGCTTCGTTATGCGCTGTTGAGAGCGCCAACTGATGGTAATTCCTCTCGCCTAATGCTTTTACAAGAACAATTTTATTGTTAACGGCTGTTATGTGGTTTATATCTGTATGAATATTAAGGGCCGTGGTAATACGGCCTTCTTGATCTTGACTCAGATGAATACCTTGATGATGGAAAAGGTGGTAGTGGCCAGATGCAATTTTCATGCGGAAGCAGTATGATGTACGGTACAATTTGCCGATGATTCCCAAGCCCATCTCTTCCATTTTTGATAAGGTGGCTTTTTCTGCTTCATAAACAAAATCCTTATCATCGGGATGAATATAATCGATAATCTCCTTTACAGTGGTTGGGTAGCATTGGCTTCCATGTAACTTAAGTAGATTGTCGTGGATATCATGAATAGTATAATCGGAAATATTGATGACATAGTAATAAAACGGGCCTATCGCCAGCGTCTCAGCTAGGTATTTGCCAAAGGGTACGTTTTTAGAAACCAATTGCTGACTGGCAATAGCATTGGGATAGCTTTCCCAGAGCTCGGCAAGGAGATGTTGCTGTTTTTTCATCTTTTCATTTGGTTATATATTTTATTTCCTATATGGGAAATACATTTTTTGGATACTGGCTGGGTATCCCTGATTTTTGGTACGGCTAAGATGACTTAAAAATAAGTAAATTAGTGTAAAAAATCAAGGCAGCCTCAACTGGAGGCTGCCTTGATAAATACGCTGCGTCAATATTGCTTTTTGCGGGAGTAGATGCCAATCTATTTTGATTGTCTGTCGAAGGATTAAAATCGAAATGCTAAAAACACCCGGCTTCCACTAAGTTTTATTTTCTCTTTAACCTGTACCTCCTGTTCTTCAAACTCCTCAATGTCGACATTAAAACTGTGTTTAGAAGAACCCCAGCGCGTTTCAAAACCTAGACCAAAAGCGCCGTAATTAGCACTTAAACCAGCTGTGAAAAAATTACCAAAACCACCTGAGAATTCTTCATCGACATATAACATGGAGTATGAGGGGGCATAGCGCATATGACCTGACAGGGTGAATCCGTCTGTAAGCCCAACATGAACGGAAGGGCCGACTTGCATACCAATTTCACCTTTGTGGGAATTATAATCTTCGGTTTCTATAATCTCTATACCATTTTGATCCTCATAAGAGTACGTTTCAGTTTCTTTATATTGAGCATAATTGAGGTCAAGGTAGGTCCAGTCGATGCCAAAATAAAGCAGTTTGGCAATGGGCTCCTTATTGAGAAAAAACGTGCGACCACTACTGAGCGATGCACCAAAATTGCTTTTAATTTTTGCTTCGCCACCAAGTTCGTCTGCAACTTTAAGATGCTGTGAAACGTAGCCAATATTAAGGTACTTTTTGCCTGGCTTGGATTGCGCATGGGCAGAAGAATACGTGAGGATGAAACAGGTTGCCAGTAAGATTACTTTTTTCATAGTTTTAAGATAATTATGTTGCGTTAAGATATTGTTTCAAAATTAGTGGGATAGACTCCGTGGTAAAATACCGCGTTTGGGGTATTTTGTGAAATTTTGATTTTGAATAATTTTATCCTAAATAATTTAAACTCCAACTTGATAGCTTTTGGAGCTTTTCAGATTAACCTATGAAAAGGAGGAAATGATGGTCTTCGCAACAAGTTTAACTTTGTTTTTAGTGTTTATGCCTAGTTTGGTCAATATATTGCTAAGCTTGAGTGTAAGTTTTTATTGGTTTGGTCGAATGTTTACTAGCGGGTATTCCTTTAGACCATGGTTGATGATGGATAGACTATTGATTTGTTATGTGATGATTTCCACTTCTATCGCAGCATTTGCCATCACCGGTTATGCATGGAATGACGATTTTCAACAATACATTTCCAATGATATGTTTTTGATTTGTACGGGGATTGCAATTTTAGGGTATCTATTTACAACGGTTTTTGTTGCTGTCAATAGTGTATTATTTTGGTCTGAGGCACATGGATCGGGGAAAAGAAAATGTTTCTGGTATTTGACTTTTTTACCTTTGTGGTTGTGTTGTTTCTTGGGTGAAATCATCGTGTTTTGCTTAGCTGCAAGCAAGATGGAATAACAGCGTAAATAAATTTAAAATAAAAAAAATCAGCTACTCAAAATTCGTTGTTGAGTAGCTGATATTCTAATTTATCGCTTCACAAATGCAATGCCGCTGATGCTTGCAGATCCGCCTGCCGTTAATGGCTTGGATACGGTGTTCCAGACCACGGGATTAAATTGGTTTCCTGTATTGGTCTTTTGGACCATCACGCTGGTGGAACCGCCGTTCAATACAAATGCATCGTAACTGCCTAAGGCTCCCATCAAGACAGCAACATCATTTAAACTGATGCCTACTGAAAAATTGGTGTCGCCTCCGTCGACAACCAAGGCATACATCGTTTTTTTATCTGTCGATAGGCCGATGGCTGTAACTGCTTGAACAACCTCCGAGGTTGTTAAAACGCTATATCCTCGATATCGGACCCAATTGGTGCCGGATACCAGCCCGCTAAATTGATTCAGATCATAAGACTCAAAGGTAAACTTTGTGGTATCGACACAATTGCCTATGTAAGGCGTGCCATCCTTGTGTATCGCAAAAAAAGGTCTGGTCTTCTCTTTGGTCTTTATATTGCTCGTGGATACATTGATCTGCCGCCCGTTTTTAATGTAGGAATAAGTGGACGATAAGGCCGCATTTGTTGCTGCGAGGATCTCGCCGCCTGCGCGTGGTTCGTTATACTTGGCCATATCACCTATCGGCTGGCTCACATATAGGTAATCATCAAATGCACTCATGATTGAAGGGAAAACCGCTTTTGATGAAAGATCTACAGTGAGCAGTTGAAGGCTCACGCGTTGATCGAGCTTGTTCTGGTAGCGAATATGGGTTCGTACAAGTCCATTGGTTAGGGTAACGGATGAATCGACCAGAAATGTTTTGATGAGGTCGGTCTGCGCCATGAGCTTCTTGGTGATGGGCTCTATTTCCTTGTCTTCTGGAATAATATCGGTGGGCGGAGTTACTATCTCTTTATCGTCAAAGCTGGGATAATCATCCCTTTGCTTGCAAGAATATAGCATGCTGATGCACGTGATGTACAAAAGGAAAGTTCTTAAAATTGTTTTTCTTTTCATATCTATCGAACTAAGAAAAATGAAACATAAGGCTTCATGATGGTGCTGGTAAATCCATCATAGCCCAAAGCATAAATGACATATGACCTGCGGTCCAAAATGGCTCCGGCATTGCTGTAGGAGGCGATTACAGTGCCATTTGTTACCGGAGATCCCGCCTTTCGGATCTTCCAGGTACGGGTGGCAATGCGGTTGAGCTGGAAATATGGACTTGTTTCCAGGTATTTAATGTCTTTGGCGACAAGTGAGTCTTGCACGGCGATGGCATCTGCGCTCCCAGTGGCCGCAGCACCATAGTACAGGTCTATTGATGGTACATTGGGCATCAGATTGGTAAAGTGATACCTTGCTTGTGTACTGTCGGGCCGTGTGAGGTCTTCTTCATTGAGGATCATTTTTGTGTTCTGCGCCGTATCGGTAATATGAATGGTATAGCGCTTGCCTGCGCTCAGATTGACGGATGATTCGGCCAAGATAATGGAATCGCGTCCATCGTCGGTTTTATGTGGAAGGGCAACTTGTACCTTTACGTTGCCGGCTTTCCATTTTAAAAAATCGGGCCGTGAATCTCCGCGGGTATTATACCCGCCGCCGGGAAAGGGCTCGCGTCCCCGAATGAGTGAAGTAACGCGCTGATCGTCAAATTTGACATACATATAGCGGTCATCGGGATATATCGATGCCATATTGATTTTCACGATGACATCATCGGCACCAAGGAAATCTACTTTTCCAAAGTCCTGAATGGATTTCTCGCATGAATATAGGCCAAAGACACCTAAAGCTAGAAATGCTAAGTTTTTGAATATCTTCATAATGTTTCCTTTAATACGTTAATAAGTTGTTGTAACAAACCAGGTTGGCTTAATCACGTACTCCGGCTCTAATCCGCCCCATCGTTCTAGCTCTGTGGCATTCCATACATACTCCGAATTGTAGCGAGGTCTAACGCGATAGCAATAATCATTATAGGTAAGCTGACTGCCGGCCAATGGAATAAACTGTTTAAATATTTCGGTGTTATAATGATATTTCCTTAAATCACACCATTGTTCAAGACCTCCCCAACCCCATTGCACAATATACTTTTGTCCCATAATGTCAGCTAGGGTTAGATCAGCAGCGGACAGCGGTATTTCTCCTCCCTTGATATAATTATCTATTTCAGTAGAAGTAATGGATTTTTCATTGGTTGTATTGATGTACTTATTGACGAAGTTCATGTGGGCATAGATACCTTTGATATAGGCCTCATAGGCCTTTGCTGCGTCGCCTTTGATAAAGAGGGCCTCAGCTTTGACCAGTTGCAGCTGCGCATAGGTCATCAATGGAAAATCTGCGGCGTCTCTAAAGATGAATTTGCCTACACCGCTACTGACGTCGCCTAGGATATTTGGAACGGTGGTATTGGATACATTGGGCTCACCACCGACGTAAATACTGTCAACAGGATTATTGATCATCAACATACGTGATAGACGAGGGTCTGTCGATATTTTTGGATTTTCAATAGGTTCGCCCCGCAATCCCCCGGTTAGGTAGCGCACAATGGGCTTACCGGCTCTGTTGTAATAGGATGTGGTATAAAGGCCGAATTTTGAGCTTACCACATTGGCTGTTTCGGATTTGTCGCCGTCAAATTTAACGCCTGCATCATCGGATGGTGAATCAAAGGAGCGGTCCACAAAATAGGCAATCGAGTCGGCATACTTTTCCTTAAAATCGGGTTTATTAACCAAGTGAATGTACTGAAGTGCTTTTAAACCGTAGACAAATTTGCGCCACCGGTCCATATTGCCCCGAAAGAGATTATCGCCCTTTTTTGAATTGAGGTTGGCGCTATAATCGACGGGGCTTTTTTGATCTAGATAATATAATGCAGAATCACACCATACGCGTACTTTAGCATACACTTCTGGTTGGTCATTATACTTGAAGGATAACTGTTGCGTACGCAAGGCCTCATCGAGAATAATGGGGCCGTGATAGTCGGTCAGCATCTGATAGCCCCAGGCTTTTACGGCATAGCCGATTGCGGCATATTCATATTTCTGATTGGCTATGGCGTCATTGATCATCAACTGCAGGTTTAGTCCGTGATCAAAATAGACCATACGCCACATCACACCGCCAACATCACTTTGCTGCGGAAATCCATGCCGCTCCCAGATTCGGGAGGACTCATCGGTGCTGGCGCCAAGGATGGTCTGATTGAACTTGTTCATCTGACGTTGGTCATTGGCATAACCATTGGCCATTTGATAGATAATGGGTGCTAAAAGCAATTCGGCTTTTACAAGCTGTGGGTTGGACGGGTTTTCATTGATGTCCAGGTATTTTTTACAACTGCTTAATCCGGTCAGGACTAAGAAAATAAGTATATAAAGCGTTGTTCTCATGGTGTATTCCTCCTAAAATCTCATGTTTAAACCAAAATTGAAACCTCTGGGTTTAGCCATATTCCCGTAATCGATTCCGTATCCGCCGATACCGCCTAGTCCTGCTGTATTGCTATTACTTTCGGGATCTAGCCCTGTGTAATTGGTGAACAGGAAGAGATCGGTGGCCGTAAAAAATACGCTAAGTGCGGCTTGTGACGAGATGCGTTGTGTCAGATGTTTGGGTAGGGCATAGCGAAGAGTTACATCCCGAAGCCTAAATGCATAAATGTTTTTCTCGATAAACATCTGCGGTTCGATATTGGTCATATAGTAGGCGGATGCGGAATATGGTGTTACTGCAATGTGGTTTACTGTTGGATTGGCCGTGTTTTCAAGCCCGTCTTCCAATACGCCCTGAATTACCCGCGGGTCTTCCCGATTTAATGTTTTCACAGACTGCCCATAGGTATAGAGTCTATAATCTAGCCCGTTGAGCACATCACCACCTTTGCGGAGATCCCATAAAAACGTTAGGTAAAAGTTTTTGTAATTGAACTTGTTGACAATTCCAAGTGTATAGTCGGGAATGCGGTCGCCTATCGGATAATACTTATCGGTGCCGGCAATGGGTAAGCCTGTTTGGGGATTGATCAAAATGTCTCCACGCTCGTTTCTTTTAAATTGCGTACCTGTTAGGGTACCGATACTATAGCCGGGCATCACGGAAGACCGTACGCCACTAAGTACCCAGGTGTCTGAATCATAGAGTTCGGGCAATTCTTCAGCAAGCGATAGTACTTTTCCTTTGTATTGGGTAAAATTGAAGGTCATATCCCAGCTGAAATCGTTTTTTTTGATCGGGTTGACATTCACTTGCAATTCGGTACCATAGGTTTTGACTTCGCCGCCGTTCATCATCCGTAGTACAAAGCCTGAGCCATAGCTCAATCTTGGCAGAATGATCTGCCCGGTGCTTAAACGGTTAAAATAGCTGAAATCAAATGTGAGGCGACGCTTAAAAAAGCCAAATTCGAGTCCTGTTTCAAAATCGCGGGTTTTTTCGGCTTTCAGGTCGGGGTTACCGCCGTTTACGCCGTAAGCAAATCCGCCTCCTGTTGAGAGCTTGGGCTCTAGATTGGATAGGGTATAGTAGCTTTTGAAGGGTGCTTTCCCGGTCGTGCCGACAGAGATGCGGTATTTTCCGTCGCTGAGCCATTGTACTTTATTTTTGAAGAAAGACAGGTCTGAAAAATTAAAGGCCAAGGATGCCGATGGGTAGCCAAAATAGGGATTGTTGGGCATCATGCGGGAGGCTGCATCCAATCGACCTGTTAAATTGAGGTACAGGAGGTTGTCAAGATAACCAAATCCGGCCTGTGCCAAAAATCCGACTGTACGAAAGTTATTGGCAACAGATCGCGCCAGGCGCGTGCTCGGAAAGGTGTTGTTGATGCTGTAAAAGTTGGGATCGTAAAAGTCCTCGCCATATTGAGAGTTAGTAAGGGTATTGTAGTCTTTAAATTCTGTTCCCAAGTTTGCCCTAAAACTAATGTCGCGCCCGATTTTTGTATTGGCTGTCGCCATAAATGATCCCGAGAGCACGCGTGCATTGACTTGATACTCATTCATGGAGCCATTGCGTACATTGGTCGAAGACCCTGATCCGGAGTAGGATTGAGGATGGTAAACGCTTTGTCCCCGTGTGTTGGCAAAGTCGATGCCGATGATCCCGTTGAGGCTTAGCCAGTTCGTAGCACGATAGGAAATGTTGGAAGTGGCAAGGAGGCGGTTTACATCATCATTGGCGGTGTTGCGGTATACATCCCAAAAGGGATTATCCAGCTCATTGTAAATATCGGTGCTGTGGAGTACACGATTCCCTTTTTCATCGATCCAGTCCCTCACATCAAACAGCGGGTTGAAGCGCATCAGGGTAATCAGGTAGCCTGTATTGCCTTTACGGACTTTATCGTTTTGTGAATTGATATAGTTGAAAGAGGTGTTAAATTCGAGTTTGTCGTTAAATTTTGCTGTTCCATTGAGGCGGGTCGAAAAGCGCTTATAGCTGGTATTGGGGACGATACCAGTATTGTTGCTGTATTCATTGGACCAGCGGTAAGTCACTTTTTCTGATCCGCCTTCGAAAGAAAGATTATGCTTTTGATTATATCCGGTGCGGAAGAAGTTGTTGACATTGTCTTTGTAGAGCGTGACTCCTTCTGCATATTTTGGTCCCATTGAATAGACCGAATTAGCGGCGTATACACCATTGGTTCCCTGTGCATAAACATATTGCCGCTCGGGATATTTATTGACCGTTTCAACGCGTCCTGAAAGCGAATAGTTGACGGTAAATTTACCGGCTTTTCCTTTCTTGGTTGTTATGAGAATGGCTCCGCCTGCACCTTGGCTGCCGAATTGGGCTGTCGCCTCGGGGCCTTTCAGGATGGTATAGGTTTCGATATCGTCTGGATTGATATCCATGGCACGATTGGAGTAATCTAGATCCCTATTTGCACCATTGCTGGCCAGATCATTTTCGTTTAATGTAGAGTTATTGATGGGTACGCCATCTACTACAATCAATGCATTATTGTCGCCAGAGATAGAGGCAAAGCCACGCAGTACGATTTGTGCCGATGCACCCGGCATACCACTTGTGCTATTGATTGAAAGGCCCGGTACGCGCCCTTGTAGCCCCTGAAAAAACGATTCGCGCTGTGTTTCGGATACATCGGATCCGGCGACAATTGGGGTCGAATATCCCAGCGTTTTTCGATCACGTTTGACTCCGAAAGCGGTGACCACCACTTCATCCAGTGAAGAACTGTTTTCGGATAGGCTGATGTTTAGTACCGACTGGCTCGCGAGTGCTTTTTCGATTTGTTTATAACCGACATGTCTAAAAATTAAGGTGGCGTTTTCTTGTACGGTGATCTTGTACATTCCACTGTTGTTGGTGATGGACTGGGTGTTTTTGCCTTTTTCGAGAACTGTAACACCGCCTAATGCCGACCCATCTGTCGTAGTGACTTTACCGGTAACGATTTTTTGGGCCAGGGCGACACCATACGTACTCAGTAAACTCACTAGTATGAGCATACTTCTTTTCATAATAAAATTGTGTTTGATTAGTTTCGTTTAACTTAGGTTTTGCCGATACACCTGGTGCTTGGGCAACATAAAAATTGTGCTATTTCATAAAAATTTATAGCGGTTAGAAATCGGTTTGTATATGTTTTATATCAAATATAGCATAAAAGTGCAATTTTTAAAATTTTTTTATGGTTTTTTACTTCAAAAGACGAAAATTATTGAACAAAAATGCATGAATATGCTTTCTGTACTTTTTCGGTAGTTACTGCTCAAGGCTTCGTTAAAACATTTCAATGCAACTGTATTGCTTTTAAGGTGCTTTTGTTATATTTGCAACTATATTGCAATAATGAATACTACACCAAATGATCAAACCAATAAAAATTATCCTGGCATTTATGCTCATAGCTGAGCTTTTTGTATCCTGTAAAAAGGAAGGTAAGACAGCGGAGGTTGTTTCACCAAAGGCAGAAAACGTAGAAATTGGCTATGCCAATAATAAGCAAGCAATCCGAGGGCGGGATTTTCATTTTAATGCCGATATTCTGGCCGGCGATAAAATCGAGTCCATTCAAGTCAAAATTTTACCGAAGGCTGGGCTGACGAATTCATCCCCATGGAAAATGGAAATTGCTTGGGAAGAGTTTACAGGATTAAAAAATGCCAATGTGCACAAGCATTTTACCATTCCAGTGGAAGCCCCTGAGGGTAAATTTGATTTTTTCTTTATCGTAAACGATGTTAATGGATCAAAGCTTGAGTTAAAGGAAGACTTTCAGATCATCGATGCGGCTAATATGCCTGTTGACCCGATTGTGGACCGTGATATCTTCTCGCGAAACGATGATATGGTATACTATATGAATACCTATGTAGAGAATCCATTGGTTTTCAAAAAAGGGGATAAGTTTACGGCACGTGCGCAGATCAAGCAAATACAGGGGGATGGTATTTTATATACAGCATTGATAAAGCGAACGCTGAATCATTTTCCTGAAACGGTTGATAAACTTGACTTGACGAAGGCTATCATTATCTCTAAAGTGGAGCATAAAGATCTGGGGCCAGCATCAAAAGTCAATACCTATAAGTTAGTCAATGGTGCGATAAGCGGTGATGATATTCTAATCGGTGCCGAGAAAGATGGTTTGGGCAGTCAGATTTCTGGCGAGAGACAATGGCAATCTGGTCAGTACAATCTCGTTATATTATATAAAAATACCACGTTTAATATGAGTACCTTTAAGTCGATTCCCATTACTATTTCGTATTAAAAATGCGTCATACACCTCTTAACCCCCAAGCTTCCGATCAAGAACTAAGGGAGTTTGGGACTAAGGGAGAAGTTTCAACCTGTGTGCAGCTGGCCATAGAGTTCGATGACTTTTTTCTGAAGTTGGATTATTTCTTCTTCCCGTTCTTTCAGCTTTTGCTGAATTAAAGTTATTCCATCAACATAATCATTTACGTGATCTGTTTCAGAAAAAGATAAAAGCTGTACCGCTGTAAAATTAAATAACTTGGCGATCTGGATTAATCTGGAGAGATTAAGATCGGTAATGCCTGTTTCTATTTTTGAAAATGCGGGAATGGAAATCCCCAATTTTTTGGCCACATCCTGTTGGCTCCAACCTTTTTGGTGCCTAAGTAACCTGATTTTTTTTCCTACTTTATTCATATAAAACTTTCTTAAAGGTTAAGATACAAAAAAGGTTACACAGAATGGCATCATTTCTGTTGCATTAATTTGTTAGAATTCCCTATATCTATACTTTCACGATTGCTAAATTTCTTTCTGTATGCCTTTTGATGAGCACTTTTTGTTGTCTGTTCTGGAGCGGTCTCCTTTAGCCACGGCTATCTATGATAGTGCGGACCTCAATATTGCCTTTGCCAATCAGGCGATGCTGGATACATGGCATGCAAGCAGCTCAATTTTAGGACATACTTTATGTGCCTGTTTTCCCAGCTTTGAAAAAGAGGGGTTTTCATCTATTTTGAAAAATGTGTGGAAGACAGGGATTACCTATCGTGCCAAGGATACTCCGGCAGATATCTTATCTGGTAGAATTATTATTAAAAGGTACTTTGATTTCGAGTATAAAGCATTATTGGACGAAAAGGGAAATATTTATGCTATTTTACATTCCTCATGGGATGTGACGGAAAGAAAACTTGCCTATGATAAAGCTGAAAGCCAAAAAGAGCAAATATCTTTTAATAGAAAGCTGGATCTATTATCCAATACCCTTTCACATGATTTAAAAAACCCATTATCCATTCTAAAGATGGGAAATGATATGCTGCGTAAAAATATAAGTCTACCTGAACATGTTCAACAAAAATGGTTCGACAATATGCAAGCTGCCATAGAAAATATTCAGTCTATTATCAACCAAACCCTGCAGCTAAATAAAATACGTGCTGTCAATCCGGTTAGGGAATGTTTAGATATGGATAAAAAAATTGCAGAATGGATAGATGAGGTAAAGCTTCTTTATCCAGCATCACAGTTGGAGTTTAGATTGGGAAATCTTTACAAGCTTGAGGTAGCCTGTAGTGTCGCTTATCAGATTTTTTTTAATCTGATTTCCAATGCGGTGAAATATGCTAAAGATACCGAGCAGGATTATCTTGCGATCTATAGTGAAAAGACAAGCAAAGGGATTGTATACTATTTGGAAGATAATGGGATCGGTATTCCAGATGAAGACCTGGATGTTGTATTTAAAGCCCATGAGCGCGCAAAAAATGCGCTTGCAGCACAGGGCTCGGGTATAGGGCTATCCTTAGTCAAAGAGTTGGTGGAACGTCTGGACGGGAATGTTAATCTATCCAGCAAGCTGGGTAAGGGAACGATCATTCGCTTGTTTTTTCCGAATAATTAGGTGCTGTCTCGTTATTGTCGGTTAACAGCCAGTTTGCTGATGTAAATGATTGCGGTATCGGTGGACGTCGGATAAGTACGCTCATTCCCTTTGACAGACCACTCAAAACGTGTTCCTTCGGCGCCAATATAAAGCCGGTTTTTCTTGTCGTGGTAAATATAGTTCAGTTGTCGGCGGAAAGGAAAATCAAGCAGCTGTTCGCCTTTATCAGTAACCCTTACTAGTTTGTCGGGCTGCATTAACGGGCGTCCATATTCTTTGTCGATGATTTCTTTCGGTTGCGGGACTATTTTGTAAGATTCCTTTTCACTGATCTTTGTTTCTTTTCGATTGACCCGTACTTTATCATAGATTTCATAGCCGTATTTGCCCTTTGTGCTCCAGCTTTTTCCATGATCCCACGAGAATAAAAATGGACTTGTCGAATGATCCTGGAAGTTGCTTAAAGCCATCAGTTCTCCCTGATATATACTGAAGCTTGGTATGCCAAGTCCGGCATCGCGGACCATCTGCCACGAAGCTCCTTTATCTGTAGTCATATAAATCTTGTACATGGTGGCCACAACCAAGGTGTCGTCAATATTGCCATAAATAGCCGATGTGCCTCTAAGCTGTCCCGGGATACTCAATTTCGTCCATGCAGCATCTCTCGTTTCAATATCGATAAGATCCTTCGGCTCAATAGGGTCGTCCTTTTGGCAAGAACTAAAAAACAGGATTTGGGCACAGACAAAAAGTAGGGGGCGTAGAGTAATTTTAAATAGCATGTTTTTTGCGATTTGAGTAAACAAGCTGTGTGATTATTAAGCTTTATGTAATTTTAAAGATAGTTATAATAACTGAAAGTTATTATATGTATGGGTGTTTATTTTTGTTGTCCACTGCTTATAACCAATATAAGTGCAATTTGAGAAAAAAGGATACTAAAGATGCGACCATCATGGAGAACTCACTCTTTTCTGCAAAATGCTAATTATATTAGCATTTTGTGTTGATAATTCCTATCTTTGTACTGTTAACCAGTTGATAAATAATTATGAGTCCAAGAAGAAGGCGTGTAGATGATCCCTTGTGGAAATCTATTTTGGAGCAAACATTTTCGCATTTTCTAAGATTTATCTTTCCGGATGCAGATGCTATTTTTGATTTGAGCAGACCCTTTGATTATCTCGATAAAGAGTTTGAGACTTTGTTTCCTCCGGAAAACACCGGCAGGGGAGTGCGTTATGTAGACAAGCTTGTGAAGGTATTTTTAAATGATGGCCGTGAACAGTTTGTCCTCTGCCATGTAGAGATCCAGAGCAATAAAGGCAGGGGTGATTTGGCCGAGCGCATGTTTCGCTATTTTTATAGAATATGGGATCGTTACAAAGTTCCAATTACTGCTATTGCAATTTTGGCTGATGAAAGCAAAGGTTATAGACCAGTGGTATATAGCCAGGAGTTTATGGGAACTTCATTGCGTTACGATTTTAACATTTACAAGATCCTCGATCAGGAAGAATCGGAATTACGATCAAATAGAAACCCATTTTCTGTGATTGTCCTTACGGCACTTTTGGCGATAGTAAACAAGAAAGTGACCGATGAGGGACTGAAAGAAATAAAACATGATCTCTATGATGAGATGATGAAAAGAGAAATGGATAAGGGTACACGTCAAGGGCTCTATGATTTTTTAACTTATTACGTAAGTTTTGATAATGAGGAAGTTTTGAGTATATTTCCTCAATAGATTAGCCCTTAATGGCAGAGGAGAGATCGATAAATTGCTTTTTGTAGGCAATTTATCTAAGTTTGAAGAAGAAATTAAAACAAAAATAGGAAGGAGCGATACTATGGGCACTCAAGAATATTTATTAGATAAAGCTGAAAAAAAAGGAATTCAGAAAGGTAAGATTGAAGGTAAAATTGAAGGGAAGCGGGAAGAAGCTATTGCCATTGCACTAGAGTTTAAGAAAATGGGGCTACCTATTGCTGATATCGCTAAAGGCACCGGGCTTTCTATCGAAGAAATCGAAAAATTGTAATCAAATACTTTTAAAGTTTATACATATTTATTGTGAGCCATTTCCGGAAGGGAGTGGCTTTTTCAATGCTCTGATTTATATTGGGGTTTTTAAAATTCATTCCCTTCTAATGAAGATTCATTATCTTCTTGATTAGCAATTGTTTGTAAAGCACTTAAAATTTTAAGTTTCAGGGATTCATTATAATCGTCTTCAAATAAAATTGATTGAATTATTTCTTCCAAAAAATCACGGTCGATTATGTTGTCTGCAACGCAAACCGCTATATTTTCCATTTCCCTTATAAATTTCGTGACTATATGGTCGAAGCCATTTAGTTCTAAAAAACTAGCCCCAACTCCTATAGAAGTTCTTTTATTTCCATCATGGAAAGCATGTAACTTATTGATTGAAAACACCAAGTGGGTAAGTTTGTTCTCAAATTCTGGGTAATATAGATCGTCTTTCACCTTTTCTATTACGCTAGCAATATAGCCTATATTTTTTACTCCAGGTAATCCGCCAGAAATTGATATAATTGTATCATGAATGCCGATGACTTGTTCGATAGTCTCAATGTAAATATACATAGTTAGCGATCTTTTAGTCTCTTAAATACGTCCTGATTTTCTTCTAGTCTTTTTGTCAAAGAAGCACTCTGCTCTCCAAGAAATTTATCGAAATCTTCCTCCGAAACTTCCTTGACGTATTCGATCAACCTTTCGTGTAATGCATCACGAAAGGCAAGATCCCTACTCGCCATTTTGCTCCGGGCTTCACCTATTGAAGCTTCCATCATATCTTCTGCTCTTTCAGCAAAATCATTGAAGAGTTCGTGGGCTTCCGTTAAACTTAATTTTTCGCCTTTTTTATTAAATGCTCTTTCCAATTCTTTTGCAAAGGCATTTTCATAATCTGAAACAATTCTTAAGACTTCTGAATAAAACGTTGATCGGACGCTTTCTTTTGATCTTAAGCGTAAAATTTTTTTATATTCACTGGCATTCTCCTTAAATATGCTCTTATATACTTTATCTGTTAATTGAGAATATTTGAAATTGTTTGGGTGAATATAATGATCTATTGCATCGGTGAATTTTTGCCTGTAGTTAAATTCATCCATTGCAGTTATAATGTATTGTTGCTCTCTTTGATTAATGTATTTTGTATGACCATTAGTTTTTTGATATAGGACATCGATTACAATATCTAGAATCATAGATCTAATTTGACGGGCTTTATCAGAGTCATTTAGCAACATGCCTATATTTAAAAATGCTTTAAAATTAAAGATACCTAATGACGGGGATTTGTTAATTTCGTCTTTATTTTTAACATTTTGGGTACCTAAGTATTGAGCCTTGAATATGCGTAACCGCTCGTTAGTTAATACCTCATAGCCATTTTCTGTGATTTCCCCCTCATTATTTTCCAAGATTCTTTCAATTGTTCGTATATCAACTTCATAAAAATCAGAAACTTGTTGTTTTGTGAATCTATACTTTTTTTCAAACATAATTCCTGGATAATCTATTTGTTGATAGATCTCTTTTATGGCGACGTTGTTATTAAGTATATTTCTTCTTTGAATCAGAGATGTTGTTAAGTCGGATATCATGTGAAATCAATATTAGGATATAAAAATACGGTTAAAATATTGGAAAACAATTTATTGTATCATTTGGTTGGGGGATGTCTCCGACATCTGTGTCGGGGACATCTGTGTTTTTTAGTGTAAGGTGCTTATTGTCAAGTGATTAATTGAAGCGTCGCCACACTTCTATTCTTTTCCTAATATCTCTTCAATTGAGCGTTCTTTAGGAATGCTAAAATACCCATGTCAGGGTGAAAGATAAAAAGCCTATTTCATTGAGATAATGTTGAGCAATTGTTCGACATATGTTTAATTATAAAGCGCTCTAATTGATTAAGGTGCTTCGTTGCATTTTGTAAATTTCAGCCAGCTAAAATGATATAGGAACAGTTTGCTGAAATTGAAAAATTAAAAATATCTTTTGTGAAGAGCTTTCTTAGCCTAACCCAATTATTGGTCGATCACCATCGCCATAGAAGTAGTCGAAGAGTTGACTTGGTTTACAAGCTAGAGCTTTAGAAAGGCCATATATTTCATCTGCATATAGTTCATTGAGTTCTCCTGAGAAAAGTCTATTAAATCTCTTCGCAATAATTTTAGAGCTATCACTAATTTGATTCTGGCTATTTATATAAGGATTGATCAAATCGTGAAATAAGTTTTCATTCTTTTTTAGACTCGCTAAAATATGGCCCTCATGTTTACTAAAATAATTGTTACAGAAAGTATCAATATCTTCTCCTAAAAAAATCAAGGTCTTATGAAAAATTCTGCCATCTAGTTTGGGAGAGCTCTCACTAAGAAGATTTGATATTTCTTTAGACTTATTTTTTAATTCAGATTTATTTTTAATCTTTTTCTTAAGTATGGATAAAATATATTTGGAAAATTCTTCTAGCTTATTTAATTGATATTCAGTCATTTTTATTTGTTTTTTAAAATAAAAAGTCTCAAATGGGACTAATGTTAATTTTTATCTTTATATTTGTTTTATAATCAGTTAATCTGATTTAGTCTCGAATACGGAAACGACGAAATTTCAATGACGCGAGACGTAGGGTTTGCGAACCCCCTGTGCTTTTTGTATTTTCGCAAAAGGAAGGGGCAAGCTCCCCTATTGGAAACTGTGTCATGGGTATTCGTCGTACCTCGTATTCAGTGGAAGATAGTGGGGCTTGCCTCTTTTATATTTAGTCATGCCTTTAATATCTTCTCCCCTTGAGACTCTTTTTGTTAACCAAATTGTAAGATTATGAGATCAAAAGAGCTAAGAACATTTAAAGAACGACGGCAGATCAAGGATCAGCTTAACGAGATTGCAGTAACACTGCTCACCAAGAACAAATACTGCCCACCTGAATAGCTTCTTAAAAGCTTAAAATCAACAGTGGCCGATAGCCCCTGGGTATCGAATGGATATAAAAAAGCCTTAATAGCCTATTTATAGCATACCAATTGTTGATTTTGCCGGCCTATTCTTTATATCTACGCTCTAGATTGAACAGCGCCCATCTCTTTTATCTTCGCACTTTAAAAGTAAGGGTTTCCGATTTCAAAAGCAAAGATTTGAGAAAAATACTATTATAGAAATTCTATAAAAAAGGTCGGTTTTTTATTTTACCAACGGACGCGGTATCGTCTCTATCAAATTACGTGTAACTGTCCTGCACCGCGCCCGATAACCTATTTCTTATTTTTTCACCGCTGTGACCTGAGTTCATTCAGGCTCCTACAAAAACTGATTTCGGTCGGATAGGGAGAGCTATGCGCTATGGTCACAGCTAAAAACGAAACACATGAAAGCCATTTATGAAGATTTACTGCATTTCGACAGGCCATTCTATGAGATCCATGAAGACAGTTACGATCCATTGAAATGTATCGAAAGCTTTTGGGATAATTATCCGCTAGTCACGATACGCGAGTACCTCTATGCATTCGACCTCAAATGCAAAACCCTCGGTGAAGCTACCGAAAGCAAATTAGAGGCTGTACAGCAAACGCTGTTTTTGGCCGATATTCTGCGTGCTCTGATGGCATATTTCCTGACGCATAGCCGTCATTTAGATACAACCCAATTAAAACTGTCAACTCTGGAAGCCAATATGAAGGAACTCCAGCTGACCAAAAAAATCAACGATTTTTTTCAATCCATTAACCAACCAAAACCTTAAGATGATGAAAACAATACTATATAATTTACACAAGGCTTTTAAGAGCAAACGAGCACGAGCGATACTGCTGTGTTTGGTTTCTATGTTTAGTTTATCTGCTCAGACGCCCCGCAAGGACAGCGGGGCCAATGGGCTTCTTGCTATAACTCCAATTGGGGTAGACTATTTTGTCCCCGAAGATTTCTGGAATCAGCAGTTGAAAGTTTATAGTAACGGTAAGACCGCCGTAGTATCCATGGCGCAGTTCAAGGGCAAGCCATTGATACTCGACTTTTGGAGTGTCTCCTGTGCCTCCTGCATCACCAAATTCCCAAAACTCCATGTTTTACAATTGAAGTTTCAGCGCGATTTTAATGTGTTACTGGTCAACAGCGAAGAGAATGATCAGATTCATCGTATGCGAAATGATTTTCTCCGTGATAATATACTCCCGACAGTATATGGCGATCGGTATTTGAATGCCTTATTTCCGCATAGAGGCGTGCCCTATTATGTCTGGATTACACCAATCGGCCGGATATCAGCTATCACAAGCGCGGAGTTTGTAGACGAACAAAAAGTTAAGGCTTTTATTGATTATAGTCTGAAATATGAGATGCCTAATTAGTCTGCTGGTTATACTTTGCTATAGCCTAACAGTATCTGCCCAGGGTAGATATAGTGGTAAGGTGATGGATCAACATGGTAAACCCATTGCCAATGTTAATATTAGGTTGGAGAAAACAAGGCAGAGTTTTAAGACTGATCAAAATGGAGCATTTGTGATACCCAATGTACCTAGGCCTTTGGACGTTGCGGTGTCGATGCTGGGCTTTGAAACGCAGCGCTTATTATGGAACGATTATGCCGATAAGCTTGAGGTAGTCCTGGAAAAAAAAGAACAGCTATTGGATGTTGTAGAAGTTAACACGGGGTATCAGTCATTCGCTAAGGAGCGGTCTACAGCAAGCTTTTCACAGATCGATAGTATAAAACTAACAACACGGATATCTAACAATATTCTGCAGAAACTGGAATATTTGGCTCCTGGGCTGCAGTTTGACAATCGTACGGGTAAATCGGTCATTAATATTCGTGGTATTAATACGTTCTCCGACAACCTGATGCAACCACTGATTATTGTTGATAATTTTCCTTATTCGGGAGATATTGCCAATATCAATCCCAATGATGTGGAGTCTGTAACCCTACTAAAAGATGCCTCAGCTGCGTCTATCTGGGGTGCGCGTGCAGGAAATGGCGTAATTGTGATTAATCTGAAAAAGAATAGCAAAGGGTACAATAAAATGGAGTTTACCCACAATCTGACTTTCGGCGAAAAACAGGATCTGTTTTACTTGCGGAATATTTCTTCAACGGATTTTATCGATGTCGAACGTATGTTGTTTGACAAAGGCTTTTACAAGGCATCATTGAATAGTGTCAATAGCAGACTTCTTGTATTCTCGCCGGTGGTGCAGCTGCTCTATCAACAATCCAAAGGGTTGATCTCCATGGAAGAGGCAGACCGGCAGATCAACTCGTTCAGAAACCACGATTACAGGACGGAGCTAATGGACAACCTATACCGCAATCCGATACGGCAGCAGTACCATCTATCTAATGATCTAGCAAGGGATAAATTTACGAATCGTTTTGCCCTTGGATATGATCGCAATAGCGAACAGCAGCAGGCAAGTAATAACCAGCATCTGACATTGCAGACTTCTAATAGATACGATTTTTCGGATCAGCTACAGTTGCAGATGGGCATGGCTTGGTCCAACCAAAAGTCGACTTCAAGCCCTACTTTTCCTTCTTTTCCGATCAATCCGTTAGGAGGTAAGGCTGCGCTGTATCCTTATGCACAACTGAAAAGTGATGATGCAAGCTCGCTGGCAATCCCGTACAATTATAACCTCTCTTTTGTGCAGAATATCCCTGACCCGCAGTTGGTCGACTGGACGTATAAGCCTCTGGAAGACTATAAGGAAAGTCAGTCAAATAGTAATACAAAGGATATTGTACTAAATGCAACATTGACCTACAAACCGTTTTCGTTTTTGAGTCTTAGTGGTCTGTATAATTATGAGAACCAGTCTGTCGATACAGAAAAGCGAAATGGCGTGAACTCTTTTTACACGCGTGATCTAATTAATCGGTTCAGTCAGGTGGAAAACGGGGTCATTAAACGGATTGTACCATTGGGGGATATTATGCAGAATAATACCAGCCGGATGCTTTCACATAAGGCCCGTTTTCAGGCGAGCTCGGATTTCAGCTTGAAGGAGGATTGGAAGTTTAACCTATTTGCCGGTGCAGAAATTAGTCACTCAAGTACGGATACCAGATTGAATACAGCCTATGGCTACGATGAAAATACAATGACCAGTATCAACGTTGACCCCATTAATACTTATCCCATCTATAGTAATCTTTCTGGAAATTCACGCATTCCATTTTATAATGGATTTGGACGGACGAGTAATCGCTTTGTATCCTTATTTGGAAATGCTGCGGTGACTTATAAAAATAGGTATATCGCCAATTTTTCTGTTCGCCGTGATGCATCAAACTTATTTGGCGTTAAAACCAATGATAGATGGAACCCGCTCTGGTCTGCGGGTCTCGCCTGGGTCATCACAAATGAGAAGTTTATGGATAAACTAAACTGGATAGATCTGTTGAAATTTAGAACCACGGTCGGGCATTCGGGTAACTTAGGCGGGGTATCAACCACATTGCCGATTATCTATTATGACAATCCGAGAAATGACCTGGAGACGGAGCGAAAGGCCAGCGTTGGAGAGCTTCCAAATCCCAACCTGAAATGGGAAGATGTACAGATGAATAACTTTGCCCTAGATTTTGCTTTTCTAAATGGTAGACTGTCGGGAAGTTTTGACTATTACCTTAAAAAGTCAACCGATCTATTGGCGACAGAGAAAATTGACCCGACATTGGGGCTCTATAATATGAGACGTAATGTTGGAGAATTAAAGGGAAGGGGATTCGATCTCAATATCGGCTATCGACAGGCATTGAATAAATCGCTGAAGATAGGGGTAGAGGCGTTGTTTGCTTTCAGTACGGATAAGGTGACAAAATATAAGGGTACGGTATCCAACGCATTGTTTTATGCTTCTGCTGGTGGAAGGGCATTAATGCCTTATGAGGGAAGAGGACTCTACCCTGTCTTTTCATTTCCATTTAAAGGGCTTGATCCCAATACGGGAGATCCCCTTGGCTGGTATCGTGGTGAAGTCAGTAAGGATTATTCGGGCATGCTGTATGACTCTGTCCAGAACCTGAACTATCATGGTAGAGGGCTGCCAACCTATCAGGGAAGCCTGAGGCCAAGTGTCCAATGGAAGGGATTCCAGGCTTCACTCAATTTGGTGTACAAATTTGGTTACTTCTTCCAAAAGGAGACGATCAATTACGCTGCGCTCTTCAAATCATGGAAAGGAAATGCAGACTTTGCAGATAGATGGCAGCAGACTGGCGACGAGGCCAGGACTTCTGTGCCCTCAATGGTTTATCCTGCTAATGCCAGTAGGGATGATTTTTATGCCAATTCGTCGATGAATGTGCTAAAAGGTGACCATATAAGGATCTCGGATATTCGCCTGGGTTATTCGTTTGCTGCCAAGACAGCACATAAACCGATAGCAATAGCTGTGAATGGCTATGTAAACAATGTGGGGATTGTCTGGAGGAAGAACAAATATGGGCTTGATCCGGATAGTTATGGTATTCCCGCTATACGTACTTATGGTTTAAATATCAACGTAAAATATTAAATAATGAAAAACTGTATTGTATTAATTTTAGGCTGCACCTTCTTCACGTTAGTGTCCTGTAAAAAGTATCTTGATCTAAAACCGGACGCATCGATTGCAGTACCCGAAACAATGGAGGATATCAGGGGCTTGCTAAATGATGTCTCTAATCTGAATGTGTTCGCATCTTCGTTATTGGAAAATGGCACCGACGACTATTACCTCGATGATAATACGCTTAGAAATATGAATGAAACCGATCAGGGAATGTACCTATGGAAGAAGAACTATCCTGCTATTGATCTATCAGGAGATTGGTACAATGGCTATCGGGCAGTGATGACGGTAAATGTAGCCTTAGAGGCGATCGATCGAATAAAAACGGGTGCAGAATCAGAGAAGAAGACAATGCGGGGCGAAGCGCTGTTTACTAGGGCGCTTGTTCATTACTGTGAAGCACAGGTATATACGGAAATCGGTCAGGTGGGGGCAGATGCAAAGCCGGGAATACCAATTCGTCTCACCTCAGATTACAGTGTAGTCTCACAACGTGGTACGGTTGCTGAAAATGTTTCCGCCATATTCAAGGATCTCAACGAAGCGCTAGATCTTCTCCCTGAGACCGCTGTATCAAAGGTAAAACCGACAAAAGCTGCAGCTTATGCACTTTTGTCCCGCATTTATCTGTCGTTCAATCAATATGAGCTGGCTGAAAAATACGCTGATGAAGCGCTAAAACTTTATCGTAAAGTAACAGATCTGAATACCCTTAATCTGGTAAGCATGAGTCCCTTTCCGATCAACCATAGTGAGATTATCTATGCCGTTTATGGTGTAACAGGAAATCTGCTTTTACAGAACAGTGCTAATGTAAGTCGCGAACTGTATGAACAATATGCCGATAATGATCTTCGTAAAAGTGCTTATTTCTATGACAAAGGAAATGGACACATTGGCTTGAAAGGGAACTATCCCGGTACATTTTCAACTTTATTCTTTGGGCTTACAACGGACGAAGTGTTGCTGATCTCAGCAGAATGTGCTGCACGAAAAGGAAATCTGAATAAAGCAGCGGAGCAACTAAATAACTTGTTAACCTATAAATGGAGGACTGGAAGCTATAGTCCAATTGCGTTTTCTGATAAAGAGGCGGCTATTGGACAAATCTTAAACGAACGGCGTAAGGAATTGATTTTTCGTGGGCTGAGATGGAGCGATATAAAACGTTTGAATCGTGAGCAGGGGCGGGAAATTGTTCTGCAAAGGAAGGACGATGCTGGAAATGTCATCGCGGAACTACCACCAAATGATAGCCGTTATTACTACCTAGTACCTGATGAAGTGATCAGGCAGACTGGTATGCAGCAAAATATACGTTAGTAGACAAGGGGAACTCAACTGGAGTAACCCCTTGTTAATCTTAGCAGGAAGCAACCTAAAATGAACGTAGACTTTTCACGGTATTGTTAATAGTAGGTGTAGGATTCGATACTGAGTTCTGAATATCTGCTCCTACTGTTGACGATCCCACGGCTGCACTCATATCGGGGTGACCGGGATTTGAGAGGTCTTCTGGCGCTGAAATACGACAGATTGTCTGTGGGGTACCCCCACAAGAAGTCGATCCGGCTGGAGAATAATTGTCGGCATCAAGAGCCTGAGATAGGTTGTTGGACGTCCCTTCGTACTTCCATTCAACAAAATCTGCTTTCCGCTCTACTTTCACTTCTTCCTTTTCCGTAAAACTTTGGGTGCCGTAGGCAAGGCCCAATCCTAATACTGCTAATGCGCCGGCACGTAGCCAGCTGTTTCTTTTTGTAAGCATAAGCTTTAAAATTTAGTTTATAAATATGTTTATTCAAGCCAGCACCTTTCGCTGGCTCTTAATACAAAGTTGCACGCCAAGAGGATCTGATATTTGCTTGGTCTATAGGTGTTATTTTTGAGCATATTTGCCCGTGAGCAGAAAATACTGGGCCTGCTGCACCGTATGGCGCGATATACCCAGCAAATCTGCCTGTTCTACCTGTGTAGTGGCAGTCTTGATTTCGGGCAGCAACCGGGCAAAGTTGAGGTAGCGCTCAAAAGGCGAGTAGCCCAAGGTGGCCTGTCTAAGTAAAATCAGCTGCCTTTTCTTTTTATTTCCCAACACATCGACTAAGGTGTCGATGGATTTCTCCTGTTCCTGAAACTGCCGAAGTACCGGGTGTGGGATCGCAATAATAATCCCCGAACGGAGCGCCACAATATGCCCGCTGTGTAGATTATGTGTATATAGGTGATTGGTCGTCATTAAAGCCATGTTCGGAATAGCCAGGCTCATAATCTTGCGCTTGCCGGTTTCATTGTTTTCTTCGACCCGAGCCAGGAGGCCTTTTGCGACAAAATAGGTCATCTCCGAATGACGGTCAGCTGGACTGAGTTGCTCGCCTCGTTTGACGATCTTGACTTTGAGGTTGTCCTTTGCCCACTGATAGTGAAAATGATCTATTGTGTGATATTTCCCCCAAAAATCAAATAATAGGTTGAATCCCGCCTTGGTGTTATGCTTAATTGACATAATAATTTTTTTTGGTTTATTTGGCTAACTAACAGTGATATATGTTGCTTTAACAAAACTACGACGATTGAAAATCATTGACGAAACTACCCCTATAAAGCCTTTTGCCTCTAGAAAAACCTCTTTTGCCTCCCAAATTATCGACAAAATGGAAAGTTTAGGAACCAAATGGTAGATGAAGGCGATGTCCTTTGGCTCTCCAATTATTAGTTGAATTTTTACTTCCGATCGATCCACAGTCTTCAGTGCCTGAAGCCGTAAAGCTGTTGCGAGAACAGCCTATGGTTTTATTTTTTACGAGAAACAACGTGGAAATAAAAACACTATTGGCCCAATTTGGTCTATACAATCCGCAACCTCTGAGCATCACCGACCTGATGTTAGGTATTGATGAAGAGGACGATGGAGGAAAATGCAATATCGTTTTCCCTTAAGAACATGTTAATAATTGAGTATGCTGTGCCTTATTCCTTAAGGTATGGCATATTCCCAATTTTAAACCTAACGTATTTTTTATATGCAATTTACTTGGAAAGCCGCCATGAACGGGTACAACGAAAAGGACTGGCGGGACTTCGTTTTTTTCTCGGCCAATGTGCAGCATCTTTTGGGTATCCATCAGCTCGATATCCAGCAAAATCTACACCGTGCGGCGATCAATTTCTCAAGGCTACAGGCAGAAACGGACGCCACTAAATTTCAGTTCGAGGGCAAAACCTATTGGATTTCTCCAGAACGCGCTCAATTTATCTTAAGTTTTCATTTTGGCTACTATCGGGCTGTTCCTGCCTTTCTGGTTCAGCGCGGCTATAAACTTTGTATTCCTGTGGCTAAAGAGGTTATGTTGCAGCAGTCACAGCATTACGCAGCTTTGCTCGGTGATCGTTGGCAAAAACAAGTTGTATTTCTAGATGCTGAGGATCCTTATCTTTTCTTTAAGTTACGGCAGCAGATGGATCTTGGCTATCACATATTCTGTTACCTAGATGGTGGCGTGAGTGCTGCAAAAGATTTCCATGCGCAAAAATTAAGCGAAATCCCTTTTCTAAATGGCAGCATTAAGATAAAGCATGGGATTCTAAGTATGGCTTTTTTACTTCAAAAAAATATAACAGTTTTAATTGCCAAAATAGCGGCAGAAAATGAGCCCATTGTTATTTGTGAATTGAGTCATTGGTTTGAAAACTGGTTTCCGAGCGCCAGGCAGTTTACGGACTATTTTAGCCGCATTATTTATGAGGATTTTGAGGAAATTTTATTAGAATATCCGGAGGCCTGGGAGGCCTGGCTTTACCTACACAAAATCATGTCACCAAGCTCGGATGTAGCAACCTGGCCGGCAACTAATCGTATAATTTCATTTAGCATGAAAGAGAAACAGCTGCTGCTTGATAAATTTACTTACCTGAGTTATCTCTTGCCTGGAACTATTTTTTGAAAAACTGATCTAGATACTTGTTTAAACATGATGTTGTAATTATCTTTAGGTTATCAATATAAACCAATAATATGAATAGGTTCTTTAAAGGAAAGTGGTTGTTGCACTGCTACTTCTGGATAGGATATAGTTTTTATTTTTTTGCGGTAAATGCACTGGGCAATTCCAGACTGAATTTGGGAGCTTCCTTCATCACCGTATTTTATTGTGCCGTCATCTTCTATGCGGTATATCTGATCTTGAAGTATGTTTACGATCGGGGGCACATACTGGGAACTATAGTGTTGATGATAGGCTTTTATTTACTCTCCGCCCTGATTGTGTACTATGAATTGTATGGTAGATTTGGACTGGAGATAATAAATAATAGGTATGTCATCACTAAACACGCTTTTAGTTGGGCGAAGTATATCCAGACCTTTCTCGTCATGCATAGTAATTATACGGTGATGGCGGTGGGCTATTATTACTATAAGAGTAAGCTTCGTGAATCAAATGATAAGCTTGAAGCTGTAAACGCACGTCTCGCCGCAGAATCAACGATGAAATCTTTTCAATATACGACCTTATCTGCACAGGTGCATCCGCATATGATGGCGAATATTTTTAGCAATTTAAAAAATAAGGTAGACCCCTATGATGTTGAGTTGGGTATGCAGCTTTCGGAAATTTATCGCTTAATGAAATTCTATATGGAGGCTCATCACGTGGAGGGGGCAACCCATATTTTATTAGCGGATGAAGTGACAGCACTAGAGCAGTACCTGTCCATACAGGAGAAAGTCGAACCAAACCCTTTTTACATAAAACTTTCCTGCTCGGGTAACCTGATGCGATTTAGTATTGCACCTACACTATTGCAGACGCTCGCTGGTAACTTATTCAAGCATGCGGACTTGTGGGATAAAGATCACCCGGCCAAAATCGACATTCTTGTCGGTAATACCGGTTATCGGATTACGGTTCAAAATAAAAAACGAAGTGGCCCTCAGATGATGCCAAGTCACGATGTTGGACTTCGGAATGTACGAACACGCATGGAATACCTCTTTGGAACGGACTTTTCGATGGAAGAAAATCAGGACGATGAGCATTATGAACTCACGTTATGTGTGCAGCGCTACAAATAATTAAGGGAACAAAAAAATGACGGAAAATATGAATAGAATATGGATAGGAATCATCATCGATGACCAAAAGCTGCATATAGACCATCTGCTTGAGATGGTCGAAGAGATTGGCTATGTACAGATTGCCAAAACATTTAATGATCCGCAGGATGCCAAAATTTTTCTGCGTGCCAACAAAGTGGATTTTATGATCCTTGATGTCGAATTAGGGAAGACCAACGCTTTTGATTTTTTAAGAACCTTGCCGAGCTCAAATCTAAAAACAATTCTCTATACAGTACATCGCCAGTACGAGGATCCGGGATATGATTTCGGTGTCGTTGATGTGCTGCTCAAAGACGTGTCTAAGAGTCGTTTCTATGCCGCATTGCGCCGGGTGGATGAAGCGCTCGCTAAATTGATCCCACTCTCTGATCACGATTCACTGGAAAATTATACCTATTATTTTATGATCAAAGGGCCGGTGCGTTATCAGCGTACGGAGGTTCGTATGAAAGAACTCGTGTATGTCGAAAGTACCAATGGCCAGGTTAAATTTCACATGATCGGGGGTAAAACACTCAGCTGCAGCAGTACCATGCGGGAAGTATTGGGGCGATTGCCGGTCAGATGGTTTAAGCAATGCCATCAGAGCATTGTAATTAATATCAATTTTTTTTACAGCTATGGGGTCGGCGGTGTCTTGATGACTGAAGGGACGAAAAAAACACTTCCTGTAGGTGATAAGAAACTGTATGTAGACTTCTTTAGCTTCATTAACTCCAATACGCTTGGTGGATAAGCGTATTTGTCATTATAAACAATTAAAAATATGAGAAAAGATTCGTTTAACAATATAGGCCGTAAGACAGATGCTCATCTCTTGCAGGCTTTATATATACTCTTTACAGAAATACAAGTATTAAAAAGAGCAATACAGGATAGCTTTCAGACAGCGGATACCACTGTCGAACTTCGTGATGCAGCATTTGTCAAAGACACCGTAGGCGTATCGGACCGTACGTTGCTGCGGTATCAAAACTTAGGCCTTATTCAGGTGTACCAGCGCGATAAAGGGGGCAAAAAGTATTTTAAGCTTGACGACGTGCTCCGGCTCAAACGTTATTTAAATAGCTGATGTTAAATTACAGCGAAGTTCTTAGTCATCTGGCCGGGCTTCGCTTCTGCTCATGCGCTCGTTCACCTTTGCCATAGGCTTTGTTCATCCCTGTGATGCCCTTTTTTCGCCAATATTCCTAGCTAACTCCTAGTCGAGACCTTGTGTTTACCTATCGAACTAGGTCTTAACTAGGTTAATCATAGGTATGCAATAGGTTAGTCTCAAAGGCAGGTCATAAGCAGTCCTATAGAAGATTATTATAGAGGTTGAATCATGTTTATTGGCGGTCGTCGGACAATCGATAGGAAACCTTCGGACAAGCGTCGGACAATCTGTTTTTGTTTGCATTTTTCTGTTTATGAATGCCTTATGTTTGTTCTGTCAAGCAAAAATACCGGTATAAAAATCTTGACGATTTATTTTTTAATCTTTAAAATTTTTAAAAATGGGAACAATTGTAAACGGAGCCAATGGTGGCTTCAGTGGCAAGGCCGGTTCAGTGATCGGAGCCAGTTGGAAGAGTATCAACTACATCAGAGGGCTCGCTAAAAAGAGCAACAAGCCCTATACAGAAGCTCAGCTGATCGTGCAGGCACGATTTAAGACGCTGATGCGTTTTCTGCTGCCAGTCAATAACTTTCTAAAAATCGGTTTTGGCCAGAAAAAAGCAGACCGTCTCACACCGCTCAATTATGCTTTTCAGCTAAATCAGGAGCTGGCCATTCAGGGTGTCTATCCTGATCTGAGCTTGGACTATAGCAAGATCAGAATTGCCGATGGGATTTACGGTGGTGGCGGAACGGTAGAAGCTGGTTTTGATGCGGATGCCATTACAGTGGTTTGGTCGACGGGCAATAACGATGTCTACGAAACAAAAGGAGACGATCTCTTTTATGTAATCTGTTACCATCCGGCAAAGGATGAATTCATGACTTCGCCAACTTTGCCGAAAAGGCAAGATGGAGTGGTCACATTTGGAGTGCCCGAGCATTTACTGGGTGACGCTGTGCATATCTGGTATTTTATGTCCGACCGGACAAAGACCAAAATCAGCAGAAGTAGTTATCTCGGTGAAATAATGCTTGCCTAGGTTGGAATAATTGCCAGGGGTAACTGTGCCCCTGGCAGATTTTGGAAAGGAAAAATGTAGGTTATAATAAGTTCAGTTTCAGATGAAAAAAAGAAAAAAAAACAAGACAATAGGCATGCTGCTGACGCAGCAGAAGTTTTATCTGGCGAGCCAGTACCTAAAGCCACTTGCATCGGTCATTAAGGACGGCTTTGCACAATGTGTGCGTCGGGAAAAAGGGAAGTATTTGTCTGCTCGCAACCTGGCAATGGCGCATGCGATCAAATATGCGGTCAAAGGCGAATACCCGGAGCTATATGTTGATCCTGCTTTCATTTTGCTCTCGGATGGCTCCGTACAGGGGATTAGCGTAACAGACGTTATGCAGGAAAATGATGCATTGTGGCTGCATTTTGATGGTGGTGAGATTACGCCCTTGAACCACGATGACGAGCTGCTGTTGGTGGCTTATGATCCGATTGCCGGGGTTGCTATCCGCAATGAGGCCCTGGTTACGCGCTCGAGTTCAGGCTTAAGACTCGAACTGCCTGATTACATGCAAAATGTCCGGCTTGATGTCTTTATCTTGGTGCGCGACCGGAATCGAAACCGTTATTCGCGCAGTCAATATGCGGGAAACGTATAACAATTTTCTATCATTAAATTATATCACTATGAACAGTGTAGAAATGAAAGGACCATGGTATGGTCTAACACAAAAACTGCCAATCGAGCCCATGTACCTGCTCGGTATGGCAAGCATATTATTGGTCATTATTTTCCTTTTTGTTGGAAGTATCTTGCAATTTTTCGACCCGGCATCAGCTGCGCTTGATCTGGGGGTACTGTCCCTGTTGTATTTTGGGCTAATGGCCGGAATGGTCTTTATCTGTTGCTGCACCTGGTTGCTGGAATACCTCTGGAGACCCTTCAAGTATTATAGACAGGATATTTATTATCACTTCAATCAATTAAACTCATGGCAACAATCCATTCTTTATTTCTCGGTTTTCTTTCTATTGCTCTTTGCATTTCTCCTGCTACTGGAAATGCTGTTTTAGATGGAAGGTGTAACAATGTTTATGCTCGTGTGCGTAACACTGATCTGCTGAGGCGGCAGATCGATGAAATTGCAGTGAATGAAATTGGTGTAAGGGAGACAGGGGGTGAAAATAAGGGACCGGAGATTTCCAAATACCTTGCCTATGTAGGCCTAGGTGAGGGTTATGAATGGTGTGCAGCATTTGCCAGCTGGTGTTATGGTCAGGCTGGTCGTTCAATGCCGCGCAGTGCATGGAGCCCCGCGCTCTTTCCCAAAGCGCGTCGTTATAGCAAAGCGCAGCTATTGGAAGGAGATGTGCGGCAAGCCGATTTGTTCGCGATCTATAGCAGCCAATTGAAACGTATCCATCATGTAGGGCTAGTCAAAGCAATTGATGGCCCGATGTTGATCTCGGTAGAAGGAAATAGCTACGACCGGGTGGAATCACGGCGGCGGCCCCTTACAACCATTTATGCCATTGCTAACTGGATCGATTGAGGAGGGCACGGTCATGAATAAATATCTAATTTCGGTCGGTGGAAACCTCCTGTTTTTCCTCTTCATCATCAGTACTGCTGTAGTCATCAGTTGTAGCGTTTTCCGGGGAAAGCAGCAGCTGGAAGAGAAATCCACGTGGCGTTATAGTCAATATGAGCATCGCGATCTGGCCTATCATCAGAAACAGCAGGATAGTTTATTTTCCTATTGGTATTTTAGTACGGATAGTCCATTATGGTTTCATCCAGATAGCGGATTATGGGCTAAGGAGGGGAAACTTGTCGCCCACCAGTCTAATATAAAGCATGCCGAAGAGAATTTGCAGCTTCAGCAGGCCAATAGAAAGGAGGCAAGCGCTTCGGATTTGATTGTGAAGCGAGAAAATAAAGTCGTGTCAACTGAGATCTTTGCTATAGGGGTCGTTATGTTAGCTGGTTTAGGCTATTGGATCTGGTGGCGGCGGAGAAAGTAGGTTATGATTTAAGGTTCAAAACTGAGTTCACCTTAAAAAATGTATGTTATTAAGGTGTGTCGTAGCTAAAAAAAGCCCTGCTCTATCTGGGAGCAGGGCTTTGTATGTAGCAGATATAGGGCGGTTATATTAATTTGCCGTTAAAGCAACTGCATTGAGCTGTCTGGAAGTCCCATCAGGGCCCACGGCAACGATATTGTCGAAGATCACACGCGTGCCTGGTACAATGCCATTAAGGGCTGAAGACATGCTTGAACTCAACTGCCCGCCCGAAGTCGATAACACGATTGCATCCGCACGAGGCTTGGCAATGATCATCGTAAATTTGGTGACCCTAAAAGTAGCATCAAAATCGAAGTTATCCAGTTTCGCAAATAATGCATTTTGTGCTTTAAGTGCCACAGTAGCCATCGAACCGCCTGTTTTACCAGCAAACTTGGCAATCGGATCCGGAATGCGTTTCACACGGAATTCTGTCGAACTCAATGTTTGTGTTTTTCCTGGTGCTACTTCAGCCGAAACCGAAATATGTGCTGTACCCGGAGAACTTACTTTCACATTATACTTACCACCGCCGGCACTAGAAATACTGCCGCCACTCATGCTCACCCGCACTTTATCTGTCGGAGTACCCGGAGCTGATACCGATATCGGATTGTTCACACCGATATAAAGTACATTCATTTTGTCTGGCGATACGACCGCTGAAGGACGCGCAACCTGGTAGGTCTGTACAGGGGTACGATATTCTTTATAAGACCCATCGGTCTGTTTGACTTTAATCACACCGGTCCAGGTATAGATACCTTCGCGACTGGTGTTGATCGAATAAACACCTTTCCCATCCACCACCTGAAGCGATGATCCATTAACTGAAATGGCCGGTTCAGATTTAGAATCGGATGCCGTCAGAAATACTTCGGCTTTATAAGGTTGCCCTTGGACCAAATAGGAGGTAGGAGCAACAGCAACCGCTGCAAATTTGTCTAAGTTCACAACGGCCTGATCCATTTTGCCCAAGATAAGCTTGACCACATCGGACTCTGCATTCTGCGCATCGGTCTGAATTTTGGTTAAAATGGTCATTGCTGCGGTCAAAGGTGTACCACTACCGAAATTAATTTCTTCCCAGGATTTTTTACCGTTTACAGATTTCTCGGGATCTTTCGCCTCTAGAGAGAACGAAACCATCTTTTGTTCTTCAGGTGTGAGTAGGGCTAACAGTTTAGTACGTGTTGTATTGATTTTATCTTTTAAAACAGTTCCTTTTTTCTCGTTGATCATCAGATTCGGTGAAATGTCTTCGTTTTCACGTTGTGCCAGATCGCCCTTTTCTTCATCGTATCCACCACCTTGTTTAACGAACTCTTCTTTTAAGGAACCAATATACTGATTGAGTTCTCCAATGATAGCCTGTGCTTTTTTTGCCTTATCGTAGATTGGTTTGGCACGTGCCGGTTCTTCTTTTAATTTGGTGTTTTCGAATGCGGTGAACAGTTGTTGAACGGCTGTGCTGACATTCGATTTGGATGTTTCGAGACTGTTGTTGATATTTTTGAATGCATCCAAGATGGAATCCGGTACATTGAGCGCCAATAAGGCGAGCAGGACCAGATAGAGGATGCCAATCATCCTTTGTCTTGGAGTTTCTCTTCCTAATGCCATTGTTTTTAATTTAAGTGATACAAGAATTAATTACACACGCGGTTGATTCATCGCGCTCAGCATATTGCCATAAATGGCATTTAAGGCATTGAGGTTTTTCGCTAGCTTGCCCACTTCATCTTTAAATGCTTTGGAATCATCCAGCGATTCGTTGAAATTTTGCATGGTAAAGCTTAGGTTCTCATAAAACTTGTTCATCGATTGTAAATGTGATGCCGAATCGCGTAACTCACGTTCATACATCGCATTTAATTGGCTTAGGTTGGTTGTCAAACTTTTTACCTGTTCGTGGTAATTGGACGTATCGCCAGAGGTATTCGACATGGCGACTAGGTTTTGCGAAGCTTTTTCAAACGCTAGGCTCAAGTTATCAAACTTAGAAGTTGCTGTTCTGAGTTTATTCGTAAACTCTTCTGTTGCTAATGAAACATCCGATAACTTATTGATTGCTGATACTTTTTCACTGAAATCACGTAGGCCACGACCGAGATTTTCAATGCTTGCGGGTTCAATATTGGCATCGGCAAACATTTTATCTAAAGCAGCTGTGGCCGATGGACCTGCAGGTTGGGCAACAACAGTTTTTCCTCTTTGTGGAAGATCACCATTAAAATTGTCGTCCAATTCAGGATAAACCCGGGTCCAGTCTGGTTCCGGTGCTGGCGGATTGAAACCCATTAAAAAGAAAAGGAAGGCTTCTACACCTAAACCGATTCCGATCATATAATTGGCTGTGGTGCCGCCGATATGTAGAATCTTAAATAGTACCCCGATGATGACGATACTCGCTCCCCAGGATATGGCCACATTCAGCCATCTAGAATTGTCTTTTTTCTTGCTCATTGTTATCTCTATGTTTTGGTTTAATTTTTCTTGGAAAGCTTGAAATTCCTACGCTTTAAACTTTATTATAAACGTTAAATACCTTTTTTATAGTATGCTTAAGTAAAGCACGCCATGTAAAGCTAGTTATCTGTTTGTAATTGGCTCTGTAGGCTCAAAAAACATACCAAAAGGCTATTCATCACTTCCAAAATATTAGATACTGAGAATTTAAGTTAAGAGCATGAAGTTGTTGGATATATTTTTGCTAATCTGCTATAGCTTGATTGGATTTCGTTGTAGAAAATTATAAAGAGCACATTTATTGAGGATTAAATATAAAATAAAAAAAGGTTTTCACTCGGGGAGAATGAAAACCTTCAAATAACCAATTATAAACCTATCAAGGTGATGTAAATATATGGTTTTTTTTTGTTTTGTTTGTAATTTTAATCTGTTTTTTATCTAATTTTTTAAATGAAAGGTGGTTTTTGTCGATATTTTAATTATTTATGTGTTTTATTTTGCCTTTTTTTTATTAATATTTTGGTTTTTTTGTGCAATTGTCTGCTTATTTGTGATAAATAGGTGTTTTATTTGGTTTTTTTTACTTCTTCTTTGTTGAATAAGGGTGTTTTTGTGTGGTTTTAATCTTATGGAAGGTGTAAAATTTTGTTTTAAATCCCATTTTTTGGATCGGTAAATGCTCGTCTATGTTTATCAATATGCGTAAAATTATTCTTAGCTATCCTTTCAACTGATTTTTTCAAAATAAAACAAACGTTAGACCTTCATGGCAGTTATACTTTAATGAGATATAAGTTGTAAACATAAAGAAATAACACTATGATGAACGAAACATTAATTCAACTTTCACAGAAGTGGCCCGCCTGGCTCTGGAATATTGCATTAATCCTTTTTTCATTTTTGATCGGTATCCTGATTAAACTCATATTTATTCCTCTACTACGGCGTCAGGCCATCCAACAGGAATCCTACTCCCTTTTCCGTTCCTTTATTAAGCGCTTTAACCGTGTCTTGAGTGTATTTATCCCCTTAATTGTCTTTAACAGTTTGTTGCCTTTCGCACAGTTTAACGAAAGAACCCTTCGCGTGGTGAGCAAAACGAATGAACTTTTATTGGTCAGTTTCTTTGCGGTTGTGCTGATACAGGGCATTAAAGTTTTTGAAGATTATCTCTACCATCGTTTTGATATAAATAAGGAGAATAATCTGCGCGAACGAAAGATTAGGACGCAAATCGTCTTTATCCGAAAAGTGGTGGTCACGCTGATTATTGTGATTTCATTGGCGATTATCCTTTTAAGCTTTGATAGTATGCAAAAGATCGGCGCCGGTTTGCTCACGGGAGTGGGCGTTGGCGGAATTATCATCGGTTTTGCTGCACAGAAGTCCTTGGGGAATCTCCTCGCTGGCTTTCAGATTGCTTTTACACAACCCATTCGTATGGATGACGTATTGGTAGTCGAAGGGGAATGGGGGCGTGTGGAGGAAATCAATCTGACCTACGTGGTCGTCAATATCTGGGACAAACGCCGCTTGGTATTGCCCATCACGTATTTTATTGAAAAACCCTTCCAAAATTGGACGCGCACGACTTCTGAAATATTGGGTACTGTATTTATCTATACAGATTTTACCGTACCTGTCCAGCTACTGCGTGAGAAATTGACAGCCTTACTTACCGGACACCCCCTTTGGGACGGTCAAGTCAATGTGCTTCAGGTAACAGATTTTAAAGAGCGTACCATGGAGGTCCGCTGCCTGATGAGCTGCCGGAATTCGGGGCAAGCTTTTGACCTGCGTTGTTTTATCCGCGAGGAGATGATAGCGTATATCCACACAAACTTCCCGAATGCATTGGCCAGAACACGCGTGGATTATATGGAGAGCGAGCAAAAGGGTATGTAATAGCTGAGGAGCGCTTGATAAATGATGGTCTGTTGAAAATAACCGTAATTTGTTTAAGTTTGTTTAAAATGTTTGCGCGAACGATATGCTGATTTTCTATACTGTTTTCTCAGGGTTATTAATTTTACTGAGTGTATTGCCCTTTGCCCAAAGCCAGCATTGGATTTTTCGGGTAGCTGAATTTGTGAAGCTGCAGCTGCTGGTATTTCAGCTGCCAGCATTGGCAATGGGATTTTATCTCGTGGGGAAAGATTCTTGGATCTGGTGCTTGCAAGGTGTACAGCTGGCGCTGATTGTATACCATGCCTATATATTGATCCGCTATACCAAATTTTGGCGTCGCGAAAAATATGAAAAGGGCAAGGATGCATCGGATAGTATCAAAGTGATCTCTTGTAATGTGCTGCAATTCAATACGGCTTATGACCGCTTTATTGACCTGATTCAAAAAGAACAGCCAAATATCTTTTTGACAATGGAAAGTGACGCCGCATGGGAAAAAGCCTTGCGTGTACTGGAAAAGGATTATCCCAATTTTGAGAAGGTAACGCTGGACAACACTTATGGCATGCACTTTTATACCAATCTGAAGATCAACAAATGTCAGGTGCATTATTTTGTGGCGGATGATATTCCGAGTATTGAAGCTGAAATGGAAACCGCCGATGGACACCGTTTTATTTTTTTTGCTGTTCATCCACCACCACCGAGCCCTACGGAAGAAGAAAATTCCAAGGAAAGGGACGGTGATCTGCTCAGTGTGGCCAAACGGGTGCGCGATTATAAAATGCCCGTAGTTGTCACAGGAGATTTTAATAATGTAGCCTGGGCAAAATCTTCCCTTTTGTTCAAGAAAACCAGCAGATTGATCGATGCACGCATCGGACGTGGCGTTCTTTCTACCTTTCATGCCAACTATTGGTTTTTCAGAGTGCCTCTGGATCTGTTGTTTCATAGTCCAACCGTATTTATCGACAAATTGTTTATTTATCCATCTGTGGGATCTGATCATTTTCCGATGGGCTGTACATTCTTTATCGATCGCTATTCCGAAGAGCAGGCGGAAGATATCGAACATTTGGAAGCTGGCGATATGGCGGATGTCAATGAGATGATTGCTGAGGGTAAAGAGGAAGAAAGTGACAATCGAATTCCGGAAGGGGAATAAGGAAATTAAATTCCGGATTTCCTTTCTTTTTAATGAAAAAAAGGAAGGAAATTTGTTTAAAATGCTTAATTTAACGACACTAAGCAAGATAAACCGAATCCAATCCATGGAAAGAGATCATTCTTCTTCGTTAACTTCGGCAACACTCTTGTCGAAAACCATCGATTTTCTCCGCTTCCCTCTGATCGTAGGGGTCGTATTTATTCATACAGATTTTTCAAATATCATCATTCAGGGTTCAAAACAGGTTAATATGTTCCATTTCCCTGTTTTCGCACAGGTCTTTTTCTTATTTTCGAAGCTCGTCTTCGAAGTCTGTGTGCCGCTTTTCTTTTTTATCTCAGGCTTTCTTTTTTTTTATCGTACGGAGTACTTCACGTTTGAGGTCTATTTCAAAAAATTAAAGAGCAGGCTGCACAGTCTGTTTATTCCTTATATTTTTTGGAACTTCGCAGTACTACTTTTTTTCTTTCTGGCACAGACTTTTTTCGGTGGACTTTTATCAGGTGTCAATAAGCCAATTGTTCAGTATAGTATATCTGATTGGCTTTGGTCTTTTTGGGATACTTCGCATATCCATGTCCAGGCGACAAAAAACTTACCCATCAATTCACCTTTTTGGTTTATTCGTGATCTCATGGTGCTTGTGGTCCTGTCGCCCATCGTTTATATTTTAATTAAAAAGTTACACCTATTCGCAGTGCTGGTACTAGGATTCATCTGGGTCTGTAATCCCTATTTTTACTTGCCCGGATGGAGTACAGTTTCTTTCTTTTTCTTTTCGGCAGGGGCTTACTTTAGTTTGCATAAAAAGAATTTTGTGCTCATCATGAAGTCTTTCTTGCCCTGGCCAACTCCATGTTATATCTTGCTGCTCGTAGGGGCATTTTATAGTTTGGGCGCAGGTTGGTGGAGCTATAGCTATTGTGCCAGTGTATTGGTAGGCTTGATAACCGTGGTTGCAGTGACAGCTTCCTTTATTGAAAAGGGACACTGGCGTCCCAATTACTTTTTGGCCAGCGCCAGTTTTTTTATATTTGCTTATCACCGTTTACCATTGGTTTTTATTATCAAATTCTTATTTAACCAGATTAGACCGCAAACGGATGCAACACTGCTGTTTTTGTATTTTCTTTGCCCAGCTATTATTATACTGTTGGGACTATTGTTTTATTGGGCTATTAAGAAACTGTTGCCCAGCTTTACGGCAGTTATTTGCGGGGGTAGATTATCATGAAAAAAAAGAATTGGATCATTTTAGGAATCATAGTTGCTATGTTGGCAGCCGTAGCCATACTTTATAGGTTTTATTATCCGAAACATATAAAGTTGCTCAAGTCGGAGTTTGTTTTTACGGAGTTGATCCGATTGAAAAGTACAACAGTGAAGAATCAGGGAGCTTCCAATACCTGTTGGTCGTATACCGGGAATTCCTTTCTTGAATCAGAAATGATCCGAATGGGTAAAACTCCTGTGGCGATTTCGCCGCTATATACCGTCAGGATGGCTTATCTTGAACGGGCGAGAAACTACCTACGCCTGCATGGTGGCCTAAAATTAAATGAGGGGGGGCAGCTTCACGATGTCATGCAAATACTGCGTCTTCATGGGGCGATGCCTAGAGCTGCCTACACGGGAATTAAAGCGGGTAAAAGCTCGAGCAACTTCAAGGGCCTGCGCGCTGTATTGAACAGTACACTATCCATTATGGTAAAAAGCAGGGAACTGAAAAGCAGCTGGGAGCAAGATGTAGAGCTGCTAATGGACGACTATCTGGGCAAAGTTCCCGTTAATTTTGACTATCAGGGCAAATCGTATACAGCACGTAGTTTTGCCGATCAGGTGATAGGCATCGATCCAGATCAGTATATTCATATCGCTTCTGTCACCACCGTACCTTATTACAAAGCATTTGTTTTTTTGATTCCCGACAATTGGTCGTTCAGTCAGTTTTTTAACCTGCCGATGGAAGACCTTACAGCTGTTATTGATCAGGCTTTAAAAAAAGGCTTTACGGTAGCATGTACAATCGACATTTCGGAACCTGGTTTTTCCTGGCCTTATGGAATTGCGTATGTTCCCCAAAAGTCGGCGTCAGACATGACAGCGGAAGAAAAAAAGACGCAGTTCGTCAGGCCACAACCCGAAGGCAAAATCGATGCCTTGAAGCGGCAGAGAGCATTCGATGCATGGCAAACAACAGATGATCATGCGTTACATATTATAGGCCTAGTAAAAGATCAAAACGGAAAAGAATACTATGTTGCCAAGAATTCTTGGGGCAGGGGCAATGCCTTCCAGGGCTTTGTCTACCTCACGAAAGAATATTTACGTTATAAAAGTACTGCCTTAATGCTTCACAAAGATGCACTTGAATCATCTTTGAAAAGGAAATTGTAAAAACTAGCTGCTCAGTTGTTGTTGTGGTCTACTTCGATTTTGATATATGTTTTCCAGGTAAGTACCTAGTGATCGTGTGCGTTCAGTGTCCACATTGCTGATATACCGTTGAAACATTTGTTCTGTACTATGTCCTGTCGCGTCCATCAACAATGCCGTAGGAATTTTACCGTAAAAATTTGTGGCAAAACTTCTTCGGCCAATATGGCTGGTAATCGCCTCACATTTTGGAATAAGCTGATCTGAGGAACGGAATCCGTTCCGCTTCCTGACTTTCACCAGTGTGGTAATACCTGCAAGACGCGCCACTTCCTTGATCTGCTCATTATATTTTTGAGCAGTCATTTTATGGGGGAAGCGATGCCCGTTATTTGACATAATAATTAATGCCGTAGGATGAAGTGGAAGTAAAATGCTTTTCTGTGTTTTCTGCTGGGTGAACGACAAACAGGGCTTGCCATCGAGAATCTCCATCATATCCAAATTAAAATTCATAAAATCCGATACGCGTTGACCCGTGTAACAACTGATTACCAGCCAATCTTTGGCGGCTTTCAGATGAACCGGCACGTCTATATTTTTTATCGTGCTAATTTCATCTTCACTGAGGCTGATTGCACGGTTTATTTTTTTGACCTTGGGCAGTTCTAATTCATAGACAAAAGTTCGTACTCCTCTTTTCTCCAAAAAATTAAGCACTGTACGCACAAAATGTACCGTGCGGTATATGGTACTTATACTGTAGTTTTCGGATTCACCATAGGCAATAAATTGCTGTACAAAAAGGCTGTTTACCTGATCTAACATCAGATATTTTTGCTGATACCCCTCAAAGCGTTTTAATAAACGGAAGAAGACGAGGTAGCGTTTGTGTGTGGTTGAAGTAATGAGGTGAATTCGGCTTTTGATAAAATTGTCGACACTTTGTAGCAGTCCGCCTGCTGGAAGTGAAGGCGTCGCCTCCGAGCAGCATTTTTTGACTAAGCGGTTGACTGCTCGAAGTGAAAACTCCTTTTTATTCGACTTTAAGTCAGAAAGATAAGTCGCTATTGCAATCTTCAGTGCATCCAACTTTGTATTTAGCTTTTTAAAATTTTTTAGATAAATATTATTGGGTCGCTGTTTTTCCTCGTCCCATTGAGCCGGAACAATTTTTAAAGGAGTTTTAATAAGAAATTGCTGTTGTTGATCATCAACAAATGCAAGGTAGATGAATGATATTGAAGTAGGATTCAATAAGGTAAAATTAAAAATCATGAGGTAAACTTTTTGCTATTGTCTGAGCATAAAGATACTAGATTATACAGATTAGTCTAATTCAGACTACAATCCTACCTATTCAAATATAACTATTTTTTTTTAATTACTTACAAGATATGCCTTTAAAATAATCATTCGGTTAGTAAATGTTTTTAATTGTACAAAAGACAAGTTAGAAATCAAAAACTTTTCTACTTAACTTATTTGTAATCAGATTGTAATGTTTTTTTTCTAGTCTGAATTAGACTAATAATTTACAATTAAAATAGCTAGTACAAGCTTGTTGAAAAAATATAATAGACCGAAATATGAACAGTAAACAGAGATATGTCGCGCCGAAAATTGAAATGCTTTTAATTGTATTGGAGAATTGCTTTGATAACTTCATCAACATGTACTCCTGCAATAAATCCAAATACAGCCAAACTGAAAAATCCAAGGTTTCAAATTTATAATTTAACAATTACCTTAATGGACAAGAAATTAAAACTTGCATTTGCAGATGATAACGTATTGCACCTGAAAGTAATTGAGCATCTAGCCAGGGAAATGGGGAACTATGAGATGCTGTATTCCTGTCATAGTGGAAAGGAACTTGTGCATCTGCTTGAGACAAATATGGAGCAGCCAGATGTGTGCATTCTGGATTTGCATATGCCGGAGATGGACGGCATGGAAACTGCCCGTGTACTGAAAAGCCGCTACCCCATGATTCGCCTATTTGGGTATTCGGCCAGCGAAAGTGCAGATGAAAAAAAAAGGTTTCTTGATAGTGGTGTTAAGCTTGTTTTCTCAAAACAGTCTCCCCGAAAGATGTTGACGTCTATCTATCATTATACCATGCTCTGTGAAAATCTAGATATCATTGATTTTGAAAAGAATTTATTTAGGAAATGGAATTTTGTAAATCAGCTATAGGAAAAGAAACGATGCAATTTGGTGCACTAAAACTGGCTGAGTATGGTAGCCAGCTAGGTAAAAGGCTACACGATAAATCGGTTTTTTCTATCATTCGAACCTGTTCTCCTGTCAGCATAAAAATTGGCCCAACGTTATACGATTTTGGGACTAGCGAACTCATATTTATTGGGCCACATTTTGAAGTCGAGATCGCCCAACCTATCGTTGCTGAGGGATATTTACTTTGGTTTACGGCAGATTTTTACGAAAGATCAATAGCGGATACCGAAATACTCAATTCGGGATTGTTTTTTGGAAATCATACTTTTCTGTCTATGCGGGATTGCAGAGCTGATCTGGTTTTCAAGAAACTATTCATGGAGCGTTTGACATGCTGCACTGAATACCGTACGATCGATATGATGGTTGCCCACCACTGCTTTGAATCCTTGTTACTCGAAGGGTATCAAACAATGCTATCGCTAGAAACAACACGTGGATCTGCTGACACCGCTGCCGTTCAGTTATTTAACAGATTTTCGGTCTTATTGCATAAGCACTACCGCGAACATACCAGTGTGCAGTATTATGCGGACCGTCTGCACCTTTCTCCACGGAAGTTGACCGAGCTGTGTTCTGCCGTTGCTGGTAAATCGGCTAAATGTGTGATATCCACTGTTGTGGCCCAACAGGCTTTGCGCTATATAAAGCATACAGATCTTTCAATATCTCAGATCTCCTATGAGATGGGCTTCTCGGATGAATCTAATTTTCGCAATTTTTTTAAAAGGCAGACAGGTAGTAATCCGCTTTTCTATCGCCAGATTTAAATTTGGGAACTCGTTTATGCTTTTGTAGATTCTTTTTTAAAGTATAAATAAGGACGCTTACTGGCCGGCATCCGGCTAACCGTCCTCGGCAAAGCTTTTTTGTCGAGTATTCCACTGCCTAAGTATTTCAACAGTAAGGCATATAATCTTTCCGATGTGAAAGCCGCCTGGTAATCCTTCCTAAAGTCGGCTACCATCGCTTCGAGTGTTTTTGGACTGTTGAAATAGTCGGATCGGTGGATAATATAGGCGATGAGCTCGCGCTGTTGGCGATGGTACTCGCTCTGGCTGCTACTTTCATCAAATGGAGATACCCGACTCTTTAATTCTTGATCCGCAAAGTAGCTCTTTTTAAAGTCCTTTAAATCAGGAAGGTGCTCTTCGTCGATCTTTAAATATAAGGCCGCATCAAAAAAATCGGCTAGTCGAATGGCAAATGGCCGACAGATTTTTGAAAGGCTATCCACAGATAATGAACTTGTTTTACGGTAAGCGCTCCGGATAGTGGATGTGGAGACACCCACGAAACTGGCTAGGCTTTCGATCGTCAATCCCGTTAAATCAATGATTTCCAGTATTCTTCTTGAAATTAGTTCTGCTAATTGCTGATCTGATATTTTTCCCATACTTAATCTTTTCTTGTCTGCAATTTTACCATGTGAGCATATTACAACACTATTTAATCCATAAGTTCCAATAGGTACACGAGGGTCTAATGTGGCTTGTTTTCAGAAACTGATCGTCAAAGCTAGTCTAATAAAATGAATAATGACGTGTAAGAAATGTGTATTATCGTGTGTAAATTCCCATTTCTTTCCATATTTCAGCTACAGGTTTGTGTTATGAAATATAATAAGCAAACAATGATACCCTGGCGATTTCTTTGCCTGTGCTGCAGTCTGTTCTTTTCCTGTATTATTCTCGCCCAGGAGAATAGAAACTTACTGGATAAGGTACACCATGCCGAACCTCTCTATAATGACCTTGTACGCGACCTTGGCGCGAGGAAAGGGGAAAAAGAATTTAATCTAGGAGCCGATATCACACGTACGAGTCTAAAGGATGATTTTGGATATCTCATGGAATATGAATTTGCACCAATTGATCGCTTAGGACTCGAGGTCGAAACGGATTTTACCTATGTTAAAAGCCGTATTGCCAATGTACCTTCAACAAATCAATTGGAAAGACTACGTTTGTCCTCGCAATATTCATTCTATGTCTCAAAAAAGAACGCGGCAACCTTGGCTGTTGGATATACACAGATCTTTAACTTTGTCAACGGTGGTACCGCCTTTAATCCTTTTTTTATAGCCGCCAAAAACTGGCACCGTCATTGGCATACGTTAATTTACACCGGGCCTGAGATTGCTTATCAATATGGTACATCCAAAACGGCTATGGATTGGCAGGTCAATACGTCGTTTCATTATACTGTGCCGAATACCGATCATTTTGTCGGTGTTGAGATCAACCAGGAAATTTCGTCCGAAGGCATACATACAGTTTTGCATCCCCAGATCAAACTCGGCCTCAGCAAAAAATTGGCCGTTGGTGTGGCAATTGGCCTACCGATAGGCGGGGCGGAAAATAGGCTAAGTTCCTTTTTGCGCATTATTTATCAGCTTTAGCGGAACCGGTTTTCTGATCGCTAAATGTCGCCTGCTGCGACCGGTATTTAACTTAAAGCAGTTATTTCTCAAGGTTTTAAAATCTCGTTGGAGGAAAATTTTATATCGATTATTAATATATAATTATTTTCAAATAACTATATTTGATCTGTCCATATTATTGAACTTAGTCGATTGTGTTTGAAAAAGCGCTAAAATTTCTATTGCTATTGAGCACTTGTTTTGCTATGCCTGTTTTTAACAGGGTAATGGCTTTAGGCTATTTTGAAATCGAGATTCTTTCGGGAATAGATCCCTTTCACCGTAATATAGAATCTGCGGCCCGCGATAAACAAGGGTTTATCTGGTTTGTTGCTGGAAGCCTTCTTTACCGATATGATGGCGTTGCAATCAAACCTTTTAATGAGCTTTATACAGGGCCGTTAGGTTTTACAGAAGTGAATAAACTCACCACCGATGATACGGGACGGCTATGGTTAGAGACAAGAAATGGGCTGTTCATCTTTGATACACAGCTATGGCGATTTATTGAAAAAGATACGTTTTCAAAAGGGCTCGTGGGCGAGGATGTCATTGCGCTATCTAATCAAGGGAAAAATCTTTTTGTGGCAACCCGATCGGGTATTCTCTGGCAGATCAGCGGTTTTCGGAAGAAAAAGCTGATGCAGTTTCAGCCAGCTTTATCCGAATTGCGGCGGCCGGTAGGTAAAAGTCTTATTGCGGATGAAAGTAGGCTTTGGTTTGCTTACAACAGCTTACTCTTTTTTGTAGATTTAAAATCGGGAAAAACGCAGCAGGTTCAGATGCCAAAAAGGGTTTATCGGGAGCTAGATGATCTATTTTTATTGGAAAATGGTCTGCTACTGCGAAATTATGGTTTAGGCTATATGACCTTTGACGGAAGGGAATTTCACCAATTACATCTGAGGGGCCTCAATACAGGTGATATGCGCGATTGGGCCCATTGGTCCTTTGCTGAAACGGAAAAGATCATTTTCCTTTTCGGTGATGGCCGCTATTTTGAATTTAGAAATAACCTTGAAATGACGCTCTTACGTCAGGATAAACACGATATCCGCAGCAGTCTGTTCAAATCAAGGCTCAACCAGCTCGATTTTAATGGGCACGAAGGACTCTGTGCAACAGAGAATGGCTTGTATAGCCTTGTAAGAAGAACCTTTGAGCTGGATTATTGGAATACGGGTACGGCCAGGGCAATCGTAAAACAGCAGGATAAATACTACGTGGGCGGCTATGCCCCGTTAAAATATTTTATGTCAAATAACCTAGCCATAAAAGAATCGGCCCCGCTCAATAATTATTATGCTTTTCTGCCAATCGACAAAGATACTGCGCTTGTCGGGTTGGAGGGTAACTTTCTGGGGTTACTGGCCAATGGAAAATTTAGATCCTTATCTTATAAAAAGGCAAAGGGAACCCTAGAAGATGTGTCCACCATGGTGTACAGCCTCTGTCACTATCGGGAAAACAGCTATCTGTTAGGGACATCATGTGGGCTATGGATCTATAATCGCGATACGGGATCAGTAAGTCCATTAAGGGATAATATGGGAAAGCTTGTTGGGATGGGTGAACGAGTCAATTCCATTCAAGTGCGACAACAGGTCATCTCATTCACTACCGAAAATGGATATTTTGAATACTTGGCGGGCCAGCTGCGGAAAATTTATCCGCAAAAAAGTGAGAAACTCCAGGTGTACAGCCATTCATTTCGACATAATAAGGTTTTCCTGGCAACAAAAGGAAAGGGGCTGATAGCCATAGACGCCAGTACAGGACATGTTGACACCTATAACACGAATGGTGGGTTAGCACATAATGTGGTTTTTAATATGGCGTGGATAGATGATCTGTTGTTTTTGGGGACATTCCGGGGCCTGTCGGTCTGGGACGGTAAAAATTTTTATAATGCTTATGCGATGCATGGGCTTCCATTTGAAGAATTTAATCAGGCTTCTATACTCGAAGATAAGCCTCAAGGGCAATTGTTTATTGGTGGTGTACTCGGCTGTATTGCCATCCAGCCGCAGCAGTTTTTGTATAATCTGAAGCAGGAAACAGTGCCGCCGCCGGTATTGTCAACAATTTCTATGGGTACCAGCTCCGGGAATATCGTAACTTCCTTTACACCAAAGGATGGTCAGGACACGCTAATTTTCGACAAAAAAATTGAATTTGCAAATCTTAGAATAGCAAAAATAGATGCTTATAAGCAAAATTACAAAATCTACTTTCGCCTCCGGCCCCTCATTAAATCTTTTCAGGAAGTGCCGGCATCGGGAGAAATTAACCTTTCCGATCTGAAAACAGGCGAGTACGAACTTGAATTGAAGACGATAAGCGACAATGGTCTAAGTGTGAAAACCAAGCGGTGGCTGTTTTATAAAAAGCCGAAATTTTATGAGACACAGCTTTTTTATGTGCTGGTTACCCTAGGGCTGGGCGTTGTTCTTTATGTCATTGCTATTCTGCGATCTTCGCAGCTCAAGCGGGATAAAAAGCTCCGGCTGGAACTCGCGCGCGATCTGCATGACGAGGTTGGCGGCCTGCTCACGGGAATTGCGATGCAGACTGATCTTATGGCTATAGGTCAGCAGTCCGCAGGGCGGCATCAGTCGCTGGAAAAAATTGCAGCCTATAGTCGGGAGGCGGTACAAACGATGGATGACGTCATCTGGGCAATAGACTCGCGCAATAATAGCCAGGGAAGCTTAGAAGACCGGATGAGGTTTTTGGTTTCGCAGATCCTGCCGATGCAGGATGTCGATGTCAAATTTGATATAAATCTGCAAAGTGCCGGCCAGCTGCCTCAATATGTACGTCAGAATGTATATCTCATCTTTAAAGAAGCATTGCATAATATCTGCAAGCACAGTCCCAATGCGAAAGTTGATATATTTTTAAAAATAGATCGTCATCAGCTGATTTTAAGGTTGTGTAATACCATACAATTGACGGAAGGAACAATCTCACATACGAAGTATCCGAGACATGGTCAGGGTACGGCCAACATGAAACGTCGGGCAGAGGCGATAGGGGCTAAATTCGAAGCCGAAAGGTCCGCAACACGTTATCAAATTCAATTAGCTGCGAAACTCAACGTGAATAAACTTTTTCTTGACTTTTTTAATTGATATGATGCAGCATAATCCCCAATTTTGGATAAGTTTAAGCTTCGCTATATTGGGGGGAGCTTTTTGCATATCAGGTCTTTTATTCCGCTTTTATCGTTTTTTTAAATACAAAGATATAGGACAGCTACTGATCAGTGTGGGGGTGATGGCCTTAATTTGGCATGTCATGATCTATTGCATGATCTATACGGGGGAAATTCAATATTATCCGCGTATTTATAACAAAGGAATTCCATTTTATTATCTGGTGGGCCCCTGCTTTTATTTTTATGTTTGGCTCAAATTTAATCCCAATTCGACACTGCCTAAATATTGGCTACTACATTTATTGCCCTTTTGTTTTGGATTGATTGATGTCATTCCGTATGCAATAGCCCCGCTAGAAGAACAAAAAAAACTGCTCAGGATGCTGGTGGAAGACATCCCCCTAGGATTTAAGCACCATTATGGTTTTGTGGATCAACAATTACATTATATGCTGCGATTTGGACTCGCTATTGCTTATATTATTGGACAATGGCGGTTATATTATAATGCAGATGTAGATGCGAAAGCCACAAAAAGAGAAGTGCTGATTTTTAACAGCGTTTACAGCATTTATCTTCTGCTGCAATGTAGTATAGTCTTAGCCATTATCCTTAACAGCAGTCAGGAGGCCTATATTCTTAAAAGTCTGGATAAGCTGGTCTGGGTAAGTTTTTGCTTTCTTTTGTTTAGCCTGTGGTTTATGCTGGATGGAAATAAAAAATCAACATTATACTACTTAAAATAAAACATACTTATCTTTATTTTTTATGCCAAACACAAAATTTAGACTTGCAATCATAGAAGACCGTATGCCTGTTCTCGAATCATTAAAATCTTACTTCGAGGATAACACTCAGTTTGATCTGGTGGTTGCTGCACGTGAACTTGATGAGCTGCTAGAAGCGAAGTGGAGTCCTGAATGTTTAGATTTGCTGCTCTGCGATATTGGACTACCGAATAAAAATGGCATTGAAATAACTTGGTATATAAAGCGCAAATTTCCGCATATACAGGTCGTTATGTTTACGGTGTTTGATGATAAAGAACATATATTTCAGGCACTTTGCGCGGGTGCCGCCGGCTACCTGCTTAAAAGTACGCCGTTACCCGAGATGGAGCAGTTGCTCGTGGAAGTCATGAAGGGAGGTTCGGTGATGAGTCCGCAGGTGGCTCGTCTGGTCATATCTCACTTTAACCCAGCACTCGAGCATAAAGTCGATTACCGGCATCGCGAACAGCTTACCCCTCGCGAGATCGAAATTGTTTCCCTTTTGCAACAGGGGTATACCTATAAAAAGGTTGCTGAAACTGCATTTATTAGTGTAGATACCGTGAAATTCCATATTAGGAATATCTATGGAAAATTACAGGTTAACAGCCGTTCGGAGCTTATGCTGAAATATAATAAACCGATTTGACAGAACTTCTTTTCGTGAAAAACAATACCTAAAGAAAACATGCTGCTCGTTTCAATCGATGGATTAACTATGCGGTGTGTACACTATCTGTTTTTGAGATCTTCTTAAGAGCATCTTAAGAAAATTCTATCTTACCGATAAATACCTATTTTAAGTTAAATTTTTTTGTAAAAACCACCCTTATGGGTAGGTAATCACTTTGCTTGTATTTTTAAATTTGTGATGCCATTTTAAAGCAACTTAATCTATTTAATTAAAAGTATGCAAAGTTATGATCTCCCACCTAAGCAATGTAGGGTGTTTTCGGTATTGCATGCAGACAGCGATCTGCTCATGCGAAAAATAATTTCGAATGTTTTCTCCAATGAGGCATTTCAGCTGGATTCTGCTGCCAATGGAAAAGAAGCCTTTGCCCTTTTGGAAGCGAAGGACTATCAGTATGATATCGTCATTACCGAAATGCATATGCAATATGCAAACGGGTATGAAATTATCAATAAGGTGCTGAAAGAATCTCCAAGTACCCGGACAATTATAACATCCAACATGAGTTACCTCCATATTCGTGAGGGACTGGAAATTGTCCGTGAAGACTGTTTTAAAAAGCCGCTGGTCGTGGGAAAACTATTGGAAAGAGTCAAGCTAATCATGGAAGGAGATACGCATGTTGCCGAACAATTACTTCCAGAAGTCGGGTCTAAGGTCGTAAATATCTCCGAGAGCCAGAACAACGAAGCTGAGCCGCATCAAATGCAGTTAGATTCTTTTCTGCAAAATGCTAAAATAGCTCATTCCGAACAACCGCAGGGAATAGTTCCTGTACAGGAACTAATAGCTGTGGAGGAGCTGGTAGATGTGCATGAGATAGAAGAGATAGAGGAAAAGATAGATATGCAGGCGGTGGTACGTGCGCAAGAAGATGCGATGAATGAGCTTTTTGTCGCTGAATATGTGGCCAGGGAAGAAATCTTGGCAATAGATATTGTACCTGAACAACCTGTTTTACTAGCGGCTACACAGAAGTTGCCAGTCATGTCAGGTAAACGATGGTGGTAAATAATTAGTACACACGAAAAATTTTTATGTATACAATACAGTCATTCTCAAGCCTAATGCAGGCAACAAATTCACCCTTGGTAAACACCGCCAACTCACTATTGACCGGCTTGAAAATACAAATGGGACAGCAGTGGTATATCTGTGGTAAATTGGCACTAAATGAAGGGAATAGCCCTAGAAGACCGCTGAATGCATCTCCGGAATCATTGGAATGCCAACTGTTGTTTAAGGCAGCAATTTTAAGCAGTGGTGTTAGCGCCGACACTCCGCTTATGGTAACCATCGGCTTGCCCAATAGTACCTATCGCTTGTATCGGGAAACTGCCGAACAAACGCTTCGTGGTAAACATATCATCCAGTCGGATCCCGCTGTTTATGGTGAGGACGGATCCGGTATATTACCAATTGAGGTCGCGCATATTGACGTTTTGCCGGAGGTGGTGAGTTGTATGGTGGCGTTGCGCAGGGGAGAAAGTTGCGAAAGGGGAGCTTTCTTCGTTTTTAGTTTTGGGTTTGGTACATTGGAAACTGGGCTAAGTACCGATGAAGGCGTAGTAGAAAATGCGATGGGGAGTGCTCCGGGTATGCATTATGCTGTCAATATCCTCCGCGAACAGCTCCAGCAGACGTATGACCTCTCTTTTCAGAGCATTCAGCAGCTCGATGAGGCTTTTCGAAACGGCTACCTCTATATCAACCGTAAAAAAATTGACCTCCAGGGACTGCGCAAAAAGGCGATACAGAACTATTATGCCGAAATTGTGTCACCAGCATTGGGTGATGTGGTCAATGATAGAAATCTGGCTAAATCAAATCGAATCTTTCTATGTGGTGGTGGGGCGCATTATGGCGATCTCATCGATTGTATTCTCGAAGAGTTTGGGGATATTGCCGGTGTTAAAATTGTCGACCAGCCTGAATCCCTCGCTGTAAAAGGCTATTTACTCAATTCCATGCGTTACATTCAGGATCAGTCCAAATTACCGGTCGGAATCGATCTTGGGAATATACAAACGCGTGTTGCCCTTGCTGAAAACTAAGGTATGACGGTAGATCAAACTTTTATTGCGGTGATTCAAGGGATTGTGGCAACATCCTTTATTGGAACTTTTGTCGCTTATGCTGTGATCATGGTACTCCGTTTTCGAACGGCAAAAGCACAGCGTCGGCAAAATAAGCTTGACCAACTGATAGAAGATCGTATACTGCCGCAGTTTATTCAGGAAATGGGTAATGAAAGCGCGCATGTATCCATTGATCAGGCTGTGCTGGATGAGTTGGCGCTGATGGACAAAAGAAACCGCCAGACCCTAATTGATACTTTGATCCGTCTCCGATGGCATGTGGCCGGAACAAATGCACTGATTCTTCATCGTATCTATGTGCTTCTTGGGCTAAATCTGGATTCGTTGCAAAAGATGAAATCGCGCAAATGGTATCGTAATGTTCAGGGATTGCACGAGCTGACGCTAATGGACTACGCGATCTCCGATATTGATATTCTCCGATTCAATCTCAGTGAAGAATCTGAACTGCGCTCTGCCGCCCGAAGCGCTTTCATGCGTTTCAGCAAGAATGAGCCTTTCCGCTTTTTTGATGAAGTGCGCGATCCCTTGAGTATTTGGGAATTGATCGGTTTTTTTCGGATTCTCGAGCAATCCCGCGATACCGTAAAATCCAATTTTGCCAATTGGATCCGTTATTCGCGCAACAAAACAGTTGTTATTTGCTGCATGAAGCTTGCTGCGCACGAGCAGAGCCTGGAGGCTATCGACAGTATTGAAGGATTGCTCAATGTGAACGACCATAGCCTTCGTTCGCATGCCATCAATGCGCTGGGGCATTTGAGGGCTGTACATACACAGGAAACACTGATTAAAATGTACCCGAACCAGCCGGTAGACTGCCAATGCGAAATCCTGTTTTCGCTCGGCATGTTTCGAACGCCGAGAGCCATGGAATTTCTGACGGAACAATTTCAATCGGCCTTTGATTTTGAAATTGAAAATCATGTTGCCGCGATACTCGCCCGTTTAGTACGCAACAAACAATTGGCCTGGAATCCTTTACATCTGCCTTCACGAAAAGAGCGCATTCTAAACTATTATCTGCACGAACAATAACGCATACACTATGATCCAAGATATAATTGACGTTTTCCAACTTTTTATATTTTCCTACAGTAGCCTGACCATGGTGATCTATGTCATCATGGCGGTGCTATCGTATAAGGGAATTATGTTATATAGACGGAAAAATAGAGAGCACTATACCCAAAATGTAATTTCGAGCCCACTTTCACCGGGCATCTCGGTCATTGCCCCGGCTTACAACGAGGGCCTGACAATCATTGATAATGTATATGCATTAATGCATCTGAATTATCCATTGTATGAAGTTATTATTGTCAATGACGGTAGTACGGATGATACATTGGAAAAATTGGTGCAGCATTTCGAACTTAAGGAAGTAGATCTCCCTTACAATGAAAAGATCAAAACGAAGACTGTGAAGCGCTTTTTTCGATCTACTAATCGTGCCTACGAAAAGTTGCTAGTCATTGATAAAGAGAACGGAAAAGGTAAAGCAGACGCTTCGAATGCCGGTATCAATGCCTCAAAATTTGATTATTTTCTCTGTACAGATGTAGATTGCATCCTGCATGAAGACACACTTTCCAGACTAATGCGTCCCATTTTAGACGAAAAGAGCCGGAGCCGCCTAAAAGACATCCAGGTGATACCCGATACCGGATACATCCACGTGGAGAACAATCAACGGCGGGTCATAGCGGTGGGGGCGCCCCTGCGGATGATCAATTCGTCTGAAGTGGATAATGGCGTAATAACACGCTTTAAACCGCCACATAAAGTACTCCCACGTTTTCAGGAACTGGAGTATATTCGTGCATACCTGCTTTCAAAAATGGCGTGGAGCTCAATCAATTGTGTTCCAAATGTGTCGGGAGGACTTGGTCTTTTTGACAAGCATATTGCCGTTAAGGTTGGGGGCTATGATCCACGCTCATTTGCCGAAGATATTGATATGGTGACACGCATGAGTGTTTACATGATCCAGAATAATCACAAATATGCGATTCGGTATATTCCTGTTTCATTGTGCTGGACGGAAGGACCACAGACCTTGCCGGTATTCAGTAGACAACGTGTACGCTGGGCTAGGGGATTGATCCAGATCATGCTGCTCCACCGTCATGTTTTATTTAATTTTAAGTTTAAAAGGCTCGGGCTTATAGTCTTTCCTTATAACTTTCTATTTGAGTTTTTGGCGCCTATTTTCGAGGTATTGGGGCTGTTGTTTTACATCTATCTTATTGTAATAGGCGCCATCAATTGGGAAAATACATTTACGTTACTCGCTTTTCTTTATATGTTTTCCGTCTTGGTAAGCTCTATAGCCGTACTTTGGGATCAATTGATTGAAAGGCATTACCGCAAAACGAGTGAGGTGATAGGCCTTTGCCTAACGGCCTTTGCTGAGCCGTTTATTTATCATCCGCTCATTGTTTTTTTTAGTATTAAAGGCTACATACAGTCCATGTTCAGGCAAAAACTGGTGTGGGGAAATATGCAGCGTAAAGGTTTTGCAAGCCAAAAATCTTCCGACAAAAATCAAGCTTAAGCTATTATGAATTTCCGTTATACTATTTTTATTCTCTTCCTGTTGTCTACACCTGTCCTGCAAGCGCAGACCTGGAATTCCGTGCGTGCCGAAAAATTGTACCAGCAGGCTTTGGTAGACATTAAATCTGCTCAACAGCAGAAAGCTTTAAAGTCATTGGAGGAGACCATAAAGCTCAATCCAGCCCATATCGATGCGCAGGTGCAACTTGCCCGAATTTATATGGCGCAGAAACAATATGATCAGTCGATCCGCACTGCACAACTGGTCCTGCGTGCTTCGCCCCAATATGAAGATGTTTATTATTATATTATAGGTTCTTATTTATCAAAAAATCGACCTGCTGAAGCTTTGCGTTACGTCGAAATGGGATTGGCGCGTTTTGCTACCAATAAAGATTTCGGGATCAAAAAGCTTAATATATTGGATATGCTCAAACGCTATCAGGATGGAGATTCCTGGGCACAGGTTCTTATACGGCGTTTTCCGACCGATGGGAGCGTAAGACTTGCTATGGCCGGTCATTATGAGGCAAAAGCGGATTGGTATAAAGGAAATAAAATGGATAATCTCGCCAATTCATATTATGAAAGGGCGCTCGAACTCGCGCCGAAAAATACAGATCTCATCGAAAAAATGAACAATATTGTGTCCCAAGGCGGTGATTATGATGCCCGAATTGCCAAGGTAAATGCGCTATTGAACAGCGATAGTAAATCTTACAAAGCGTTATTCCAAAAGCTCAGTCTGCTACAGGAATCACATCGTTATGCAGAGGCACTAGAAGTTTTACGGCTGATCTTACGCTATTATCCGAAAGATAAAAAAGCCCTTGACCTAAACAATAGTTTACGGAAAGAAGCAGCCGGATATTATCAGAACACAGATACTTATGCTCTTTATCAGTCGATTTTGGATCAGAATCCAGGCGACCGGGAAGCCTTGGAAAAGGTGGTGGGCATAGCTGCGTCTCGGGGGGAGACGACACAGGCACTGTATTGGGTAGACCGTGCCTTACAGCGAAATGCAGCCGATCGTGTACTACTGCGCCGAAAAATGGATTTTGAATATCAGCTACATCGCTATCAGACAGCGGCAGATATTGCTGTTAAGCTCTATGGGAGCAACGGTGATAAAGCTTTCCGATCAGAAGTATTGCAAATGATCAATGCCTGTGGGAGTTATTATTTGCAACAGCAACAAGCCGACAGCGCCATCGTTTACTACGATCGTACGCTTCACTTAGATCCGAGCAATATGCCAGCCCTGCAAGGGCGTATTTCCGCCCTTATCCTGCAAAACAATTTATCCTCGGCCCTTCGGGAATTGGAGCAGGCGATCAGTTATTATCCAAATGATATCGATTTACAGTTAAAAAAGGCGGGTTTCCTGGCACAATCGGGCAAAATACAGCAGGCTGTAGCTTTAAGCGAAAAACTTTACGCCAGTTATCCGGGAAATCCGAAAATTAAATCGCTTTATTTGGAGCAAAAGCTGGCCGCAGCAAATGCCTGCATACTGGTGGAAGAGTACGGAGAAGCGGAAACGCATCTTCGTCAATTACTCATTGAAGATAACGATAATAAAGAAGCCCTACACTACCTTTCTAATATTCTTGACCTCAGAAGACGCTATCCGGAAGCTTTGCTCGTTGTTCAGCAGGCCCTGCAAAGTTATCCGGGTGACCGCGAATTTCTTCAGAAGAAAGCTTCAATCCTTCATAATAGTGCGCAGTATATGGCAGCTGCTCAGGTCGCCACTATGCTGCGGACAGAATATCCGTACAATCAAAAGTACCGTACAATGGTACAGGATGCATGGATGTCGGCGGGATTGGCTTTTCAAAAAAAAGGATTAGCCGATAGCGCAATCTTTTGTTTTGATCGCGTGCTCAAGGACAATCGAACAGATTCGCTAGCCTATAGTAATAAATTAAACCTTCTGATGGCAAAAGGAGACTTTGAATATGCCTTGCAGAGTGTGGATACGGCATTGCAGCATTTTGAGTATGCAGAACCTTTTCTCCTAAAGAAAGTAATCGTACTTGACAGTTTGGGGCGGTTTGTTGAAGCGGCACATTATGCCGATACACTCTCCAAGCGCTTCGATCTACGGAAGCACAGGGAATATGCAGCTCTTTTGCGAAGTAAAACCATGCAGAACGCTTTTGGAATTTCTTTGCTGAATAGCTCCTTTTCAGGTGTTGATGATAATCCAGCGCCACCTGCATACCGTATTGCGACACTGTATTACACCCGTCGATTGTCGCCAAAAATAAGCTATGGTGCACAGCTGTTATTCACGGGAAGGCAATCAGGTACGGGCATTATGGGAGAAGGCGACCTGACGTATACGGCGAATAAATTACTTTATTGGAATGCTTCGATAGGTATATCCAATAATGTGCTGCTTCCCAAATATAGATTGGCCTATTCGCTTTATCGGCAGCTCGGAAAAGGTTTCGAAGGGGAGATTGGGGCGCGTTTTCTGGAAGTTGTAGCGATCAAAGCAGCATCACTGGTTGTTGGTGCGAGTAAAAGTTTTGACCCTTTTCTGCTGAATGCACGAATCTTTGCCATCAAGGAGGAAAAGGATTTCTACTTTGCTTTTCAGGCAGGCGCAAAATATGAGCTTACTGAAGCTGATTTATTGCAGGCAAATTTTGGACTTGGAACTTCACCAGACGATAGAAGCAGGCTTATTTTGTTGCCTGAATTGGGGGGTGTTATGAGTCGAAGTGTGGGTGCGGGATACAGGCGTACAATAAATTATCGTACATCGTTAGGTCTAAATGGTACCTACACGAGTCAAAAAATTGGTACGGCAACATTTCGTAATCAATACGATCTACTGCTCGCTTTACAGGTGAAATTTTAACTCTAGCCAATAACTGAACAATGAATGGTACAATTTTAATTTTAGGCGCCGAAGGGTATTTGGGCTGGCCGCTGGCCATGAAGTTAGCGCTGCACCATCCAGACCAAAAAATTATATTGCTGGATAATGGCTGGCGCAAAAGCACGGTTGCCAATCTCGGATTTGGGCCCTGGCTACAGATTCCGGATCTCTCAAGTCGTATCGAAGTATTTGGCCAAAAATATGGTTTAGCTAATATGTGCGCTGTGCACGCTGAGGTTTGCTCGGACGAATTGGCAGAACTGATTCGCCGGGAACGGCCGCATACGATTTATCATCTCGCACAGCAGTGTTCGGCGAGTTATTCGATGTTGGGATTACAACAGGCTCTTTACACCATCCGTAACAATGAAGAAGGAAATATGCGTTTGCTCTGGGCAGTACGCGAATATGTTCCGCAAGCCCATATTATTAAGCTTGGATCTTTTGGTGAATATGCCAAGGGTGGATTGCCGATCGCAGAAGGCTATTTTAAGCCTGGTTATCAAGGACAGTTGGCGTCGACGCCTTTACCTTACCCTAGGGCGGCAAACGATATTTATCATGTTTCCAAAATAAATGATTCGAATTACGTAGCGATGGCGGCGCGTACCTGGGGGCTTCGCATCACGGAAGTGATGCAAGCAACGGTCTTTGGTCTGCTAACATCCGAAATGGATGCCTCGCATGATCTTTTTACCCGTTTTGATTACGATCCGATATTTGGAACGGTAGCCAACCGTTTTATAGCGCAGGTAGTTTCTGGTTCTCCGATGACAGTATATGGTAGCGGAAATCAGCGTACTGGACTCATGGCGTTGAACGATGCGGTCAATTCGCTGGCCCGATTTGCTGTAGATATACCACCGATGGGTGAACATCGTGTGGTGAACCATGTGACAGAAACACACTATTCCATCAATGAATTAGCGGCGGATATTGCTGACATCGCCAGAGGTGTTGGATTGGATCCCAAGATTTCTTTTACCTCCGATCTTAGAGGGGAAAGTGCTGCCAAGAAAGCTATATACAGCATTGAGACAAGTTTGCAGGGAAGTCATTTGTATCATACCGATTTCCATACCGTGATAAGAGAATCCATTAGTCTTTTACAGAAACAATATAGTAGACTTCTACCGCATCATTTTTCACCCCATAGCGCCTGGAACGAATGTTCTGATGGGATAAATCTTGATCCTAAAAGAGTAGATGCCGTCCGAAAAATAGAAAATGAAGCGTATTGGGATCAGATCAGGATCAATACATTTCCTTCGACCAGGGTAAATCTGAATCCGGGCTGCCTGGCTACGTTGCCACAGGATCGGCTCGAAACCATCAAAAATCAGGTAAACGGCAATCCACTTTCTTTATATGCTTTAGGGAGGGAAGCTTTCAATGCCATACAGGAGGAATGTGCTAAATTGTGGCCGGCTGCCGGTTATCGCTGTAATGTGACTACCAGCACATCTCAGGCCATGAATTTATTGGCATTGGCGCTTTTACGTAGGTTGGAGGAGGATGGGAAGAGGTGTTTTCAGGTCCTGACAAGTGAGCATGAACATCCGGGCGGTATTGGCCCCTTTGAACATTTGCCAGAATATAAGCTCACTTATCTCCCTGATGTTGTCCTCAATGACGCGGAGGAATTTAACAGATGCTTGCGCGAAATGCAACCAGACATCGTCTTCTTATCCCATGTCTATTATCCCACAGGAAAACTGATGCAAGACAAGTGGCGCCTGAGCAATATAAAAAAGGCTGTTCCGAATGCAATTCTGATTCTTGACGTAGCCCAGTCATTAGGGATTCAGCAACTTCCTTTTGGGGATGCCGATGTATTGATCGGGAGCACGCATAAATGGTTGCATGGACCATTGGGTGGTGGTTTAGCTTGGTTCAAAGAAGATTTTGCAAGTTGGATCGGCGCCTTATATTGGAATAAGCAGCATCTTTTTGAAGATCCGCAAACCCATGGGTTCAGCATTCCTGGGGGGCAGGATTTCTTATTGTATGAAAGGTTGAGGCAAAGCTTAAAGCACTATCGAGAAATTGGGCCGAAAGCGATTCTGGAGCGCAGTACCTATCTGGCATCTTATCTGAAAAGAGAGCTTAATGGGATCTTGAGCCATGCAGGCATTACGCACTGTTTTATGGGAGATGATGTGTCTCCGGTCGTAAGTCTACTGGTGTCAGATTATGATCCTTATCCGCTGTACGAGTTTTTGAGAAAGAAAGACATCCATATTAAATGCATTAAGCACTGTAGAGTAGAAGCGAAGGTTGGACATGTACTGCGTTTTGGTATACCTTATTATGAAAATATGGGCCGCTTGCGCATGGTACTTGATACGATAGCTTCTTTTGTGGATTGTGCCATCATGGATAAGCAAGAAGTGGAGTTGGTGATCTAGTTTAATGCGGGATGATGATGAATGCAAATTATAAACTGAACCTGTTCGTTCTTGTTGGATTACTGTTCATTAGCAGCTGTATGGCACAGCAAGTGGACATCGTTCGCGATAAGAAAGCCGAAACTGAAATCGTTATTTCCTCGCGTCCATCAAATTTGGAACGAAAGGCGGCTCTGGTATTACAGGAGTATATTAAACGTATTACTGGTGTGCCATTAGCGATATTGTCGAGCCCTTCTGGGACGAAAAAACATGTAGTATATATCGGGAATAATTTTTATCAACAGCGGATTGGAAAGAAGGTTGGGCTTGGAAACGAAGGTTTTGAAATTAGTGTTCGGGACGGACAAGTATATCTAACTGGAGGTTCAGGAAAAGGACTACTGTATGGCGTATATGAACTTATCGAGAAGCAATTTGGCGCTCGGAAATATGATCAAGGGCCTGCATGGGTTCCGAAGCGTGCGAATCTGACGCTTCCTCAGGATTTCAATTTGCGTTTTGAACCAGCATTACGTTATAGAGAGTCTTACTACCCCGCTTCTGCGGATGCTGAATACCTGGATTGGCATCATTTGCATCGATTTGAGGATCTGTGGGGCTTATGGGGGCATTCATTTTTTAAAATTATACCACCGGAAGACTATTTTCAGCAGCATCCTGAATATTTCGCTTTAACAAACGGAAAGCGCAGTGCAACACAACTCTGTCTGACAAATCCTGACGTCCAGAAAATTGCAATCAATTATTTTCGACGGGCCATTGCCGATAATCCTGATGCGGTCTATTGGTCTATAGCGCCAATGGATGGAAAAGGTTACTGTACCTGTGATCGCTGTACGAAGGTTGATCAGGAGGAGGGGGGGCCTCAGGGCACGCTCATCCGATTTGTGAATCGTATTGCGGCTCAATTTCCAGAACAGAATTTTACGACCTTAGCCTATGGTTACACCGCAGAAGCTCCCAAAGTAACTCGGCCATTGGACAATGTATATGTGTTGCTAAGTACGATAGATGCAACGCGGGAGCGGGGGCTGGCGGTTAATCCAACAGCTGCTCCTTTTCGACGCCAGCTCAATGACTGGTCGAAGATCTCATCGCATATTTTTGTGTGGGATTATACCACGCAATTTACAGCTTATATAAATCCTTTTCCGATGTATGATCATTACCAGGGCAATATCGCCTATATGTATCAAAATGGTGTAAAAGGTATCTTTGAACATGGACCTGGCCATACGCAGGCTGATATGTCCGCCTATGCCAGTTATTTGCAGGCCAAAAGCCTATGGAACCCTGAGCTAGATCAAGCTGAGGTGGAAGAGGATTTTTTGGACGGTTATTATGGTGCCGCATCAAAGGATATTAAAAAGTATCTAAAACAACTTATTGATGCTCGAAAAACAAGTCGCTCGACGCTTGATATATATGGTAATCCGATCCTTTCGCGACATGGATATCTAAGTTTAGAAAAGATGAGATTTTTAAAGGAACTTGTGAATAACGCGCAAAAAGCTGTAGCTGGGGATCCGAAATTTTTAAGTCGCGTGAATTTGATTGCTTTAGGTCTCGAGTATGCAGCTTTGGAGCAGTCAAAGGCTTATGGTGATCATCCATTTGGCTTTTTAAACAGGAAAGCTAGTGGTAAGTGGATGGTCAATCCCAATTGGATGACGCGGATTGATGAATTTTTGGACCATGCACTTCGAGGCGGAGCTATCGAATTGGCTGAAACTGGTGGTAGTCTTGAGCAATATCGGCAGCAATGGCTAACACTATTAAATAAACCCTATTTGCCTTCAGTGCTCCAAGGAATAAATCCTCAGTTTAAACCTTCTTTCTTGGAAGATTTTCCCGCAAATGGAAAAACAACACTGAATGATGGCTTATCGGGAACGACAGATTACAGTTACAATTGGCTATTATTTGATAGTGAGGATGTCGAGATTACTTTTCCTTTTCCGAATGAAAGAATGGCTTCGCAAATTCAGCTTAATTTTCTATTTGATCCGGCGCATTATCTTTTCCTTCCGGATGGAATAGCGGTAGAAGCCTCAGAAGATAATATTTCGTATGTGAACATCGGGAAATATAAGATTGACACTGGTCTTATGGCCGAAGGTCCAATATGTTTTCCAGTTTCATTTGGCTTAAAACAACAAGAAGGACGTTTTTTAAAAGTGAAAATTTCTTTTTCGCAAGAATTTCCGCATTGGTTTGAAGGGTCGAAGCATCGCAAACCGCTTTTTGCCATTGATGAAATTCATGCTGATCAAGCAGATTAGCTAAATCGGGTAGGTCAATCCGCTTCGTGCATAATAATTTAAGGTTGGAATTTGAGATCAGATCAAATCAGGAAATTGGTGCTTTAATGAGGTTTATAAGGGGTTAAAAATAAATGGGGCGAACGCCTTCGCCCCATTATATCCATTAATATTATCAAGTCGAACGCAAAAAAAATGACTTGATGGCCCAAATGTAAAAAAATATTATTGAAATTCTCCTGTAAAAATTTACGATAATCGTGTAAAAACCTACGCCGTAGTTGAAGGGCTACGTCATTCATAAAAAAAGACGGCTAGAATTTCTAGCCGTCTTCGTTTGGTTGCCGAAGCTAAAATTATTACAATTTTTTAGTTTGAACGCACGCAACGAACGTTTTTAAATGATGTACTTAATACGTTTGCACCTAATGCGCTAACTCCATTCAAAAGTTGACCGGTATTGTTTGCCATATGGAACCTAGTACCTAACGATAGAGGAATTAAAGTTAGACCACGACCAGCGTTACCATAATAACCCCATGTACCTGCGCCAACTAAGCCAACAATATTAGCTCCTTGTTCATTTGTCCAAAGCGTTGTTGCTCTGCCGTAACTATCCAACAACGGAATATTTAAATTTACAACTTGGAAGTTTGCAATATCTACGCTGAGATCATTCAAGCCAATATTTGCTAAACCACCATTTCCAAGTAGTGGCAAGATATTTACGTTTGAAATTTCACCATTATAGTAAAAGCGAAGTCTGTTTGATGCACTGTTTACATCACCAAAAGCATTCGAACCTGAAGTAGGAGCACCGTTTGCACCAGAAGCTAATGTATATTGACCATAATTAAATGGACTGGAAGGAGCTAATGATGAATTAGGAGCTGCTGTATTTACTAGCAAAGATGTTGCATTGCCCAAGAGATTAGTTATTATGTTTAAAAGCCCTGTAGTACCCGTTGCATCAACTACTTGGCCCAAGCCACCTAACGCTCCAGTAAGTTGATTTACTTCGATATCTCCTCGAACCATGTTAGCAAAGTCTGCCTTAGCAGGTTGTTTCCAAAGGCCTGCTGGATATACCAAAGCACATGGATCGCCATTATTCGTTGTTGTAGTCGCAAATTGTCCAGGAACAATACTTCCGAAAGCAAAATAGCCATTTGCTCTAGCGGTCAGCTGATTGTTTGCATAGAATGCGTAATTGCGGCCATTTCCAATGTTGCCTCTGTAAAACAGATTCGAGCGTCCCCATTTGACTGTACGGCCACCATAGTTGGTAATTAATGGCGATTCCACAACGTTTAGCAACAAGTGATGGCTATTGCCCAATTGTGGTGTTACAGAAAATCCAAAGTTAGATGCGGTTGTAAAATAGGTACGCGCTAGGCTACCGTCTACGTGGCTAATATTTAAGTTTTGAACTTGAACATTAATGGCGCTCTGAGCTGCAGTAGATGCGGTATAAACATAGGCAATTTTTGCATCATTGAAGGCAGGATCAATATTTGTAAAGTTGGCATACGTTAAAGTTGGTGTAAAACTAGCTCCTGCAGTAACAGTTCCACCCAGCAATGCGATACTACCTGTTGCTAAATTTAAACCCGTTACGTTCACTGTAGGATTGCCTGTGATATTACCAAAAACGCCTTTGGTATTCAATTCAATTCCTATGCGTGAAAACTTGTGGCTGAATTGGATACTGATGTTTGAATTGGTTGCCAGGTTGACAGTTCCACTAGCATAAAGGACATCTTTATTTTGCGCAAGAGCAATTGATCCATTTGTTGGTGTAAGTGCAGGTTGATTAGCATCTGAAGTATTGTAAGATAGTGCTACCCATGTATAGGTAGTCGCTGGATTAAGCCCTTCAATGGTACCTGCTGTTCCTGCTACCAACTCCTTGGAGGTAACTAATGTTGTTCCTGAGTAGATATAAACGACGTACTTTGTGCCTGCTACCATATTTTCAGTGACCCCAGGAACGGCATCAGCAGCTAAGCCACCGCCGCGTTTTACGCCTATCGCATCACTAGTAATAGTTGGTAAATTATTGTCAGTAGAAACAACCATGTCTACGTCCGAGAATGAATGTACTTTGCTGGTTGTTGCACTCGATTTTGTCGAGCCGACTTTCACTGCGTCACCAGTATCGCTCGTCTTAATGCCGCCTACGGCGAAAGTAAGTACATTGCTTTTGTTTTCGACATTTTCAGTCTTGTTGTCCTTGGAACAACTTGTGATTAATGTCCCGGGGATTGCTAGCATTGCCATCGCAACAACCCAGTTTGCTCTTTTAGTCAGATTAAATCTCATTTTAGTGCTTTTTCGTGTTGTTAGTAATTTGATGATAATGCTTAAGCGCCTTCGCCGGTAGTAGTACCGTCTGGACCTGCTCCCCAACCGTCGGTTTGTGGTGTTACACCTGGTTGTGCCTGAGAACCTGCAGCAATTCCTTGCTCAAGCTCTACAACGTGCTCCTTGATGGACGGAGCTACGTACATTTTTTTTGCGTTCTTATTCATGATAATATTATTTGGATAATCCATGCTGTTAACAACATGGGGTTTAAATTTAATGGACAATTTAACCCTCGTTTATTTGATAGGAATACTTAAGCATATAACGGCATGCCTTTGCGTATAGGCAATATATTGCTGTTATCACTTAGGTGCTCCTAAATTTTTTGTCTGTTTGTTGATTCCTAATTTAATTGTTAATACTTATTTTGCTATCGGCTAGTTATACTTTTCCCGAATTGAATTGTAATATTACGACTTAATATCAACTTGTGCAAAAATAAATTGTAAACTTTTTTCTTTGTGTTATTAAATTCGAGATAAAACAACTTTCTTCATTGTTATAATCATATATGGATTTCCGGTAAATCGCCGTTTTAGGGCATTTTTTATCTAAAAAAACCGGATACAGTTAGCTTTCTTCTTGCCAACTTTCGAATAAACAAATCATAATTTATTTTGTTTAGCGTTTTTTAAAAATATTTTTTTGGCTATTTATTATTCTATAATTAATATGTTTAAACAGATTGTTTTTTATGGTCTATAATTGTAATTATACAAATTTATTTGGAAATATATTTCTTAAAGAGATACGTTTAGTGTTAAATAATTATTTCCTTATAGTCATTAAGTGTCCTCTTTTTATATTTTTTGATTTGTAAAATTTATTGAAATTCAATATTAATATTGCTTTATTATTTCTAAATGATATATAATATCTCTATTTATAAATTAAACATTCTGTTTGTTGATTAGTTGTATTGTTTCATTTTAAGAAAATTGTGGATGCAACTAATCTCTTTTATAATTTTATTTTTTTGTTAATAAGTGTTAAAAAACACGCTTCATAGCTTTTAAGTATAGTTCGCCAAATTGTATTTGTTTAAACTAAATTATGTTTTGGTTGTGAAATTTGCTGTCTATTTGTATAGGTTGAGTAGCTATTTCTCTAATATTTGTTTTGCCAACCTATTTGTATGCTATTTCATTTAGTGTCTCCAGGTTTTCCTGATGCGCTCTGAAAAAGCATATTGCAAACGCATGGTTTCTTTGGAAATGAATTTTTTGTGTTTGGCTTTTATTTCCTAAATTGCCCGTATTTCAGTAATATGAAATGCTTGTCGAGCCTTATATGCATTAGATAAAAATATGGAATTTGGAGTTCATCGGGTCATTGGTGTAGCGCAGGAGCCTTCCGAAATTACGGATGCAACAGCAAAAGAAAATTATGTTGTTCTTTTTGTTTCAAAGGGTGGCTGTAGCGTGGAGATCAATAATCAGATTACAGAAATTGAAGAATTCTGTTTGGTGTTAATTCCAAGAGGTATTAAAATTGAAGCCAACCCAGATGAACAGCGATCGTTTCTTATTATTTATTTTTCGGAAAGTTTTTTTGCGCGTACGGAGATAGATACCGCTTTTCTGCATAACTTTAAGTCATTCAATAAAAACGAATATACCTACCGTGTATTGCGTGTTCCTGAAGAATACGCAAGCTATTACGAATTTGTAAGCATGCAACTTAAGCTTTCTAAGCAGAATTATAATCTGGCGATTTATCGCGATTTAGCGCATAATATCGTTAAACAGATTGTACTCCTTGCTGCAATTTCTGCTGAGGATAGGCCGTCAAATGGATTAGTGTGCCATGGTGCTGATGCAAAGCTGATAACACTTTTTCAGGAACTGATCAAAAAACATGTAAGAGAAGAAAAACAGGTTGCCTTCTATGCCGAACAACTCCATATCGGAAATAAAAAATTAACCAACTTAACGAAAGAAATTTTGGGAGCAACGCCAAAAGAACTTATCATTAAAGAATTGCTACGTGTTAGTAAGAAACTTATCGTTGAATCGTCGATGAGCATCAAACAGATTGCATGGGAACTTGGTTATGCAGATGTCAATAACTTCAGTACTTTTTTCTTGAAAGAAACCACCTTGACGCCGACCGAGTACCGAAAGAGGTGGCAGAAATAACCCTTATAGTTAAATATCTTTTTGTTAGTTATAAACTCTCAATTGTAGTTTGCGATGCTCCGTTGTAGTTGAAGCGCTACAAGATTTGTGATTTATACTGTAGTTGTGTATTTTATCCAATTGTCAGCTGAATTAGTTATATCTTTGCTTTAAACAGTTCGGCCTTAATATTATTCGCAAAGCCAAGTATTAAAGTCTTGTGACATCTATGATGGGGCTGTTTGGTATTGATCTATTATTATTTAATTATGTATAACAGAAAAAGCTTAAATCTCTTCTTGGTGGGTCTCGCAGGGATTACGCTCTTCGGGGCAAGTTGTTCAAAAGTAAAAGATTTGTACAACGAAACCGAAAAAGGATCTGATTCGTCCACCCTACTTCCTGGGGGAGGCAATATTTCAGCCGATTTTATGTGGAATTCAACGCGCTCTGTAGATGTGCGTGTTGCTGTAGACGATCAATTTAGCAGTAAATACTTTTATCGGATTGAGATTTTTGATAATGATCCGACTTTAGCTAGTGGAGCAAATCTGCTGGCTGCAGGGCAGGCGAAATCGGGTCAGGATTTTGTTGGTAAGCTGATGATTCCGACAATTGCAAAATATATCTACTTAAGAGAGACTTCTCCGCTAGGTGTTGCAGCAGTCAGCATGATCGAAGTTGGACAACAGAATACAATCTCTGTCGACGGTACAAAAGTGGGATCAAGCAGCAAAGCGAGCGTTTTGCGTGCTGCAACCACAACAAGTGCATTGGCTAGTAGCGGTTTAAAAGCGGCTACGGTTGAAGCGACACCAGTAGTCGTTCCTTCGGATGCAATCGCGCTATCGGGAAACTCGATAATTTCGGTCGAGTCCAATAAATCCTATGTCGTCAAGTCTGGAGTTACCTTTACAGGTAAGATCGATGCCAACAACGGTACAAGTAATGTGAAGATTTACATTCAGGGATCTTGGAAAAATACAAGCTTTGAGCTAAACCTTGGAAGCAATAATGGATTGTATATTACACAGGCGGGTTCCATTGACCTCGTGAATGTAACGCAGAATACAGTTGGAGGTTTTGTTAATTATGGATCGGCTTCGCTTTCCAAAATGGAAACGAAAAATAATACATTGTACGTCAACTATGGTACACTTACAGCTGATAAAGCAGATATCACCAATGGTAACTTTACTAACTATGGTGTGGCGACAATCCAAAATCTGAGCAGTACAACAAATGGTACAGTCGTACGCAATGAGGGCACACTTACTGTGCAAAATGCGACTTTGACAAATGCAACTTTGGAAGCTGTTTGTCATACGGTAATCAATTCATTGACCACCAATGGAGCAACAATTTCGGTGGCGCAAGGAGCTTTATTAAGCTTAGATAAGTTAGATGCTGGTGGTACAAAAATTAATTTGGCAGCGTCATCAATTCTAGATGTCAAGACCCTGGCCAAATTTAACAGCCAGTCGAGCACCATGACTGGCCCAACTTCAGGTCAGGCATTGGCTCGTCTCAAAAAAGTTGATGTAAACAACCAGTGGATGGCAATCACGTACGGTGGTAACCTAGAGGTAGCCTGCTCAGATCATACAGCGAATGCCCAATGGAGCACCTATTATGTGATTAATAGTCCAGCGAAATTGGTTCCTTACGATAAATCAACTGTGGTGATTGCTGGGACATCCTGTAATGCTGGTGGTAACAATGCGTCCGGTGGCAATCCAACAGACCAAACCATAACCGAAGTTAATTTGGGTACATATTCTTACATCTTCGAAGATAAGTGGCCGGCTAAAGGTGACTATGACATGAATGACTGTGTGCTGGATATGAACATCACCAAATTCCAAAATACAGCGAATAAAGTGACTAAAGTGGCCTTGAAAGCAAAATTAAGGTCAATAGGTGCTTCGATCCGTTTTTCTACAGCAGTACAGCTTGATGGTATCGCAACAGGGAATGTCAAAAATGTAACGTATTCACGCAAAGATTTGGTAGGTACAGCCTTGCCTCTTGGCGCAAATGGTACGGAATCTGGACAAACGTATGCAGTGCTTCCATTATGGGATGATGCTCATAAAGCTTTTGGCGTGTCGGATACACGTTTTATATCGACTCAAACTGGCCAATATGCACCAGTGGAGGTACTTGTAACTGTTGAGTTCAATACACCGATAGATAACTTTACTTATGGCACATTAAATGCCTTTATTGTCAACTTCAACCAAAACCTTGCTGGCCGAAATGAAGTGCACTTGGTTGGTTATAAAGCGACCGATAAAATCAATAAAAGTTTGGTGTTGAAGGAAACAGGCAACCTGCTGTCAACTACGGATCCATTTAAGACAAAAGCGAATGAGCCCTTTGGTTTATTAGTTCCAGTTTCTTTTGTATATCCATCCGAAGGACAGGCGATTACCACTGCTTACCCGCTCTTTGAATCTTGGGCGACAAGCGGAGGTAGCCAAAATACAGATTGGTATTTACATAAGAAATAATTGAGATAGCAACATCTCCATGTACCAAAGGAGTCCAACAGAAAGGAGTGCTTTGGTACATGGAGATCGCTTAAATAACGCAATCCATACGCCTAAACCATTATATTCTAAAGACGTGATGAAAAAAAAGATTCTAATAATTGATGACAAACCAGCAATTGGCCAGTTGATTACACTTTATTTAAGTGCAGATTATGACTTTCGTTTCTTTAGCAATGCGATGGACGCCTATAATTGGCTGAAGGAAGGTAATAGCGTTGATTTAATTTTATCGGATTACACCATGCCAGAGATGAATGGATACGATTTGCTCATTATGATTAAGCAAAACGAGTTTCTAAAGAATATTCCGGTTATCTTTTTGTCTGGTGAGGATAATTCCAATACACGTATAAGTTTACTCGAAGCTGGCGCAGATGATTTTATCTTAAAACCATTTAATCCCCTTGAATTAAAACTACGGATTAAAAAAGCATTAAAATAATGCCTCAATATAGCGATTATATATACTTTGGTGATAATCTCGAAACTTTTGATTATTTTCATCAACAAGTCCAAGACATCTTGGGTGTTGACTTGAAGTTTTTTGATTCTTTCGAAGCCATGGATATGTATTTCCAAGAACAAGAAGGACAGTTTTTTTCTGTGGTATTCTACGAGAAAAGCAAAAGCCTAAGTAAAGATTTATCACAGTTGAAAAAGCTTGTCCAACATGGAAAAGATACATTACTGATCTTGATTGGGAATGATCTTTCGCGTTTTGAGAAACAATCTTATTTTGAGGCTGGTATCACAAATACCATTAGTCCGCGTGCGCATGCGGATGTTTTTGAATCGATTAGAAAATACATCAGGCTATATTTTGAGGCGACAACGCAGACTGAAAAATTTGAAACAGCAAACACATCTTTTCCTCAAATAGGAATTCCGCTGGGAAAAAGATTGTTTGATATTGCAGTTTCTTCGATTTTAATCCTCTTACTTTCCCCCATACTGGCAATTGTTTATATTGCCATCAAATTGGAAAGTAAAGGTTCGGCAGTGTATAAGTCGAAACGGATAGGATCTGGCTATTATATGTTTGATTTTTATAAATTCAGATCGATGTACCCGGATGCTGACAAGCGTTTAAAAGAGTATATGGCGCTTAACCAGTATGCAGATGCAGCATTAAGTGTTAATCATCGTGCTATGACCGCTATGATAAGCGATACCGATGCACAACTTTTTACAACAGATGAGCTACGTGATGTGCTTATTGATGATGAAAGTGTTGTAAAAAGTTCTGAAAGCGGCGGAAGGCAAAAAAAAGCAGCTTTCTTTAAACTTGAGAAAGATCCACGTGTGACCAAGGTGGGGCGTATTCTCCGAAAATATAGCATTGACGAACTGCCCCAGTTGTTTAATGTGCTCAAAGGCGATATGTCTATTGTAGGAAATAGACCGTTACCACTTTATGAGGCCGAGATGCTGACGACAGACGACAGCGTCGAGCGGTTTATGGCACCGGCAGGTATAACCGGCCTTTGGCAGGTAGAAAAACGGGGCGATAATGGAAGTATGTCCGATCAGGAAAGAATAAAACTGGATATTGACTATGCACAGCATTATTCGGTCTGGATGGATTTGAAGATATTATATAAAACGTTTTCCGCATTCATCCAAAAGGCGGATGTTTAATAACATAAATATTTATTTCGATGAACTTATTGCTTAAAAGGGCTTTTTTGCTTTTATATTTAGTAACAGTAGGTCTATTGCTAAAAGCACAATCTGTAATGGATCCAACGGATATGGTTGATTTTACAAAGCTGAAATTGCCGCCCTTGGAAACCCTCTATCAAAATGCCAAACAAAGTCCCGGAGTGGAAATGTATGAGGCAAAAATGGAGGCTCAGGCTAATCAGTTGATAACCGAAAAGAGAAGCTGGTTAAAATATTTCAGGGTTGGTGGATCTTGGCAGTATGGCAATATCGCGATCAATTCTGCGTTCACGAATGAATATACTCCTCTTTTCTATCAATCTTCCGGCGTAACCCAAAGTTCCTACTATGGAACTGCCGGAGTGAATATTCCTTTGGATGATCTTTTCGATCGAGGCAATAAAATCAAACGTCAGAAGATGGAACAACGGTTTACACAGCTGGAATTGGACAAGTGGCTCGATGAGCAACGGATCCGTATCGTCAACTCCTATACGAAAGTAAAAACAGCTCTTTCTACACTCAAGAAAAAAATAGAAGATTACAATATCGCCTTAGCGAATTACAAAATGACTGAAAATGAGTTTAAGTCGGGCAATGCAAATATTAGCGATCTTAATACAGCAAAGAAGTTGGAGACAGAGGCTTATGAAATTCTGAAAACCAACGAATCTATTATTACCAATGAAATCCTTACCTTAGAGATCCTGAGTAAGACAAAAATTATAAGCCAATAGCATCATGAATATTTTCCATTATATCTTTCGGGCCATTTTCAGAATTAAGTGGTGGCTATTGATTTTGCCGCTAGGTTTTGCTTTGTTGGCGATCTATCTGACACGTCAAATGGACCGGCAATATAAAACCGATATTACGATCTATACAGGTGTTATTTCAAGTTATGGAAGTGATCCGGGCGAATCCAATGCTTCGCAAGACTGGAACGTATTAAACAATTCGATTCAGAATATTATCAATACCATCAACTCGAAAGAAACGATCAAAAGGCTTTCCATGCAGCTTTATGCACGTCTTATGATTCACGGTGATCCCACGAAAGATAATGTATATATTACCGCAAAACATTACAAGGAGCTTGTGGCAATTACACCGAAAGATGTACAAAAGTTGATTGATAAGCATTCGGAAGAGAATACGGTAAAAAATCTGGAAAAATATGAGAAAGCGGATCGTAATAATTTTGTCTACGGTCTTTTTAACTGGAACCACCCTTATTTCAGCTATAATGCTCTCCGCGAAAACATTAAAATCAATAGGGTAGACAATAGCGATATTTTACAGATCAACTATCAGGCAAACGATCCAGGTGTTGCTTTTCAGACATTGGATATTTTGAGTAAAGTTTTCGCGATCGAATATACCAATTTGCAATTTGGTAGTACCAACAACGTCATCCGGTATTTTGAGGCTGAGCTTGAACGTATAGGTCGAGAACTTCGCGGACAGGAAGATTCCCTGACTATGTATAACGTTGAAAACCGGGTGATTAATTATGACAAACAGACAGAGGCGATTGCGTTATTGGATAAAGAGTATGAACTAAGGCACCAGGATGTGCTATTTGTGTATAACAGTGCGCAAGCAGCTATAAAACAACTGGAGTCGGGAATGGATGCCAATATGCGTGCGATTAAAAATAATACAGAGTTTTTGGCACGCATGAACCAAATTGCAGATATCAACTATAATATTTCAAAAATCAAAACGTTGAGCGTGGATTCCCTAAAGCAAAAGCAGGGCGGAGCAGATCTCGACGTACTGTCGCATGAGCTGGATCAAAAGGAAAAGGGATTCCGTTCATTTATGGATCAATATACAGCGGAAAAATATACCAAAAATGGCTATCCAAATGCAAATTATGTAAAGCAATGGGTAGAAGAACTGTTACGTTTTAAGCGTTCGGAGGCAGAACTTAATGTCGCCCGTGATTTTAAACAGGAACTGGATCACAAATACACACAATATTCACCTATCGGCTCGGTGTTAAAGCGTAAGGAACGCGGCATATCTTTTACAGAACAATCTTATCTGTCTATCTTGTCTAGTCTAAATGCGGCCCGCTTACGATTGAAGAGTCTGGAGATGAATTCAGCTACGCTAAAAGTGATCAACCCGGCAAGCTTTCCGCTAAACGCTCTTCCGCATAGTAGAAAACTGATCGTATTTGCTGTCTTCTTTGGAACAATTGCATTTATACTCGGAATATTGCTTATTATTGAACTTTTTGACCGTACGCTAAGGGATAAAACGCGAACCGAACGGATTACAAAGGGAAAAGTAATTGCGGCATTGCCCAAACTTGGTAAAACCGGTGCCAAACAGACTAAAATCGAAGAAAGAGCAATACATGTTTTGGCCAATAGATTATATGGTTTTTACAATAACTCGAATCCTATAAATTTTATCAATATCGTCAAGTTTTCTTCTACACTAGATTTAGGCTCACTGACAGACATATTAACAGCCTACTGGCAGGGATTGGGTATTAATGTACTGGCCTATAAAGAAGGAACTGATTTTAGTGCAGAATCGAGGGAATATTTAGTGGATGGTGCCTGGGCTGAAAAACTCGGTAATTATGATATTTCATTAGTCAAGCATGGCTCTATGGCATTACGCCCTATTCCTTCTCTATTTTTAGAGCGGGGGATGGCAACGTTATTGGTATTAAGGGCTGACTCGGTATGGAAAACAGAAGATGAGTTGATGTTTGCAGATCTATTGCAACGTTCGGCCGGTAAACCAATTGTTATCTGTTTAATGAATGCTGAAAAATATGTTGTGGAAGAGTTTACAGGAATGTTGCCTCCGTTTACCTTTTTGAGACGCCTGGAATATCAATTGGGTAATTTTGGTCTGACATCGCTGGGAAAATAGTGGGCTATGATGCAGTATGATCATACAAAATCGATGATAACCAGTCGGCATTTGCTCCTGCTTTTCCTCATACTCGGGGGATTGGCAGGAACTTGCATTTTTATTTTTGCAGGTGTGTCATCGGCTTTGGTGTTCTATATGTTGCCCGTATTTCTATTGGTTATTATTGTCCTGCTGTCTTCGCCAATAAGTTGTTTCTTTTTATTGTATAGTGTATCCTACCTGGTGATGGGTTTTGGACGCTATATCACATTTCCGCTCCCGGTAGGCGTCATACTCGATCTTTTGATCTTATTTAATTTTCTCTCGCTAGCTTTACATTTTATTCGGGGAAATCCTTTAGGCAAGGTTTACTTTAATTCTTTTCTCCTGATCTCCATCCTTTGGATGCTTTATTGCATGCTGGAGATTATAAATCCAATGTCCAGTTTTGCGAACTGGATCACGACAGTCCGTAGCATTGGAATGCATATTGTCTTATTTCAATTATTGGTTTTTATTAGTCTGGATAACATTCCCAAATTGCGCTTATTTTTTAAAGTTTGGGGTATACTTGTTCTGTTGGGAGCTTTAAAGGCGATAGGCCAAAAGTATATCGGTTTAGACCGATTCGAGACTGCTTGGCTATATACATTCGGCGCTCATACGCATGTTATTTATAGTGGGATCCGTTACTTTTCATTTTTCAGTGATGCAGCAAACTTTGGCTGCCATATGGGTTTGGCTGTGGTTGTTTTTACGATCTTAGCTATTTATGAGAAGCAGGCAAAAAGACGTTTTCTTTATATTGTTGTTGTCGCTTTTGCGGCTTACGGGCTAATGATATCCGGGACAAGGGCCGCCATTGCCGTTCCTTTTGCAGGCTTTGCTTTCTTCATTATCCTTGTAAAGGAGTGGAAGTGGGTAATCTTTGGTCTTTCTTTATTAATAATGGCTTTTGCTTTCTTTAATTTAACGACCATTGGCAATAGCAGTTCCGATATTCGTCGTATGCGGACGGCTTTCTCTTTTTCAAAGGATGCTTCTTTTAATGTTCGCTTGGAGAATCAGAAAAAAATGCGAACCTTTATGGGCGACCATCCTTTTGGTATAGGATTGGGCGGGTCTAAACATGCGAATGAAGGAGATGCAATACATGGTATCGCAACAGATTCTTCCTTCGTTTTTATATGGGTAGAAACGGGAATTTTCGGTCTTATATGCTATATTATTTTATGCCTCACGATATTGGGATATGGCACATACTACGTGCTATTTCGACTAAAAGATAGGCGGGTCAAATCTATTGCAATGGCTTCTACAGCCGGACTTGCAGGAATTATGGTCGCGGGGTATGCGAATGAAGTACTCCATCAAATGCCTACCGGGCAGACCGTATACATTCTAATGGGGGTTATCATGCTTTCGCCTTATTTGGACAAAAAACTGAGCGATGGAAGCGAAACCCTATAAAATATCGTTCATAACGGTCAATTATAACGGATTGGCTGATACCATTTCCTTATTGGAAAGTATTCGGAATGCGAGACTATCTTTTGCATATGAGGTTATTGTCATCGATAATGGTTCGTTAAAAGATGAATATAGTCTGATGAAACATCTATTTCCTGATATCAAAGGCTATTATAATAGAATGAACCTTGGATTTGCAGGTGGAAATAACTTGGGGCTGGAAATAGCTACTGGCGAATTTATTTATTTCTTAAATAATGATACGCTTCTTCCAAACGACGCCGATAACGAGATTTTGGCTATGTTGGAAGTGTTTGCGCTCGATTCACGAGTAGGTGGAATTTCACCTAAAATAATGTATTATCACCCAAACGGAATGATCCAATTTGCGGGCTGCACACCGCTTACATCAATTACCCTTCGAAATAAGCAGATCGGTTATCGGGAACAGGACAGAGGACAATATAATAACTGTGCTGAGATTCCATATTTACATGGTGCAGCTATGGTGGTACCCAACAGAATTATCAGAGAAATTGGTGTAATGTCGGAGCTATTCTTTCTGTATTACGAGGAGCTGGATTGGAGCTGTCGGATTAATAAAAAATATAAGTTAGTATATTTTGCAGGTGCTCATATCTTTCATAAAGAAAGTGCTTCGACAGGTCAGGATTCTCCATTAAAAACATTTTATCTCACACGTAACCGCTTGTTGTTTGCTTATCGAAATAGGTCTGGAATAAACCGGATTTTGGCTGTTTTTTATCTTATTTGGATAGCGAATAGCATAAGATTAATTAAATTTGTTTTTTGGGGTAAGTGGAGGCATGTTGGTGCAGTATGTTCAGGTACATGGTCTGGGATTAAATTATTTTCTAAAAAGAATTTGAGCTGATGGGAACGGTTTTGTTTATTATTGAAACATTAATTTTTATTCCTTTCCTGGTCTGGATCATGTATTTCTTTGTATTTGCAGTCGGCTTTCGCATTCCCAAGAAATTAGTCTTTGAACGATCGGATATTCAACATCGATTTCTTATCCTATTTCCAGCATATAAGGAGGATGCAGTAATTGTTGATAGCATACGCTCTTTTTTAGAACAAGACTATCCAAAAGAGCTTTTTGAAATTGTCGTTGTTTCTGATAGTATGACGAGAGAGACAAACCGGGAACTTGAAAATTTAGGCGTTCGAATACTTATTCCTACGTATGAAAAAAGATCCAAAGCCGCGGCTCTAAATCTGGCAATGAACGTTATCAAAGAAGGAGATTTTGATGGCGTGGTTATATTGGATGCTGATAATTTAGTTTCTCCAAATTATCTAGCACTTGTCAACGATTGCTTTGCATCTGGCGCGGTTGCCATCCAAACACATCGCATTGCAAAAAACAGCAATACCGATACTGCATACCTCGATGGGATCAGTGAGGAAATAAATAATTCAATTTTTAGGCAGGGGCATGTGAACTTGGGATTACCTGCCGCATTGACGGGCTCGGGCATGTTGTTTGAAATTAAGTGGTTTAAAAATACGATGGCTAAAATAAGCTCCATGGGAGAGGATAAAGAGCTGGAGTATTATTTGCTCTTGGATAAGATTTTCACGGTTTATCTGGAGGATGTGTATGTACTAGATGAGAAAGTACAGAACCGTCGCGATCTGTCCAATCAGCGAAAAAGATGGATTGCTGCTCAAATTGACACTTTTTTGAATACTTTAAAGCGATTTCAAACAATAATTCGTACCCGCAACTGGCCTATGCTCGACAAACTGATCCAATGGTCGATTCCACCCCGGATAATTTTGCTCGGAATGGTTCCTATTTTGGGCTGTATCGTCTATTTGGTGGCGCCAGCATTGGCCTATAAATGGCTTATACTCTATGGCTTGTTTATCATGTCACTTGCTTTGGCTATACCAAATAAATTTTATACGCGCAGGACTCTGCTCTGCTTTTTAAAATTACCATTTATTTTTATGGCAATCTTACGTAGCTTTATGGGAATCAAATCGGGACGTAATACTTTTGTGCATACACCGCATGGCGAAAAAAAAGAAGACTATAATCATTGAGGCACAACGAATCTTTCGCCTTAATAAACACGGAATGGATTTTGTGGCTTTGGAAGTAATCCGTGCGCTTCAAAAGTTGGATACCTTTAACCGGTATATTATTGCTGTCGGACCGGGAGAGGACCGCTGTTTGGAAGGTTCAGCAAATTTTGAGATTAAAGTTTTGGAAAGCTCCAATTATTTTATTTGGGAGCAACTTCTCTTACCTAAACTTATTAAAACCAGTAATGCGGATATCCTGCACTGTACCTCCAATACTGCCCCATTGGGGTTATCGATTCCACTGGTACTTACGTTGCACGATATCATCTTTATGGAGAAAAAGATTGGTAGCAATTCGTCCATGTACCAAAATTTGGGACGTATCTATAGGCGTTGGGTCGTGCCGCGTGTATTGAAAAAGGTTCATACCGTGATCACTGTCTCTAACTTTGAAAAAAGAAATATTGAAGTGGCCTTTCCACATTTACATAAAAAAATTATCACGGTCTATAATGGTGTAAGTTCAAGATTTAAATCGATGGATATACCTTCAGAAAGCACATTTTTAAAGCTCGAGAAGGGGGCTTTTTGGCTTCTTTTAGGTAATACCGATCCCAAAAAAAACCTGAGGAATACCTTGATGGCTTATGCTTTTTATTTGGAGAGAAGTACCCACAAGAAAAGGTTGCTCCTTGCCGATTTAGATCATGCATATTTGGAAAAACTATTAAAAGAACTCGATCTGTTGGCGATAAAAGATTTTATTGCAGTCGAAGAATATATAGCTCATGACAAATTGGTTGAGGTTTACAATGATGCTTTTGCTTTTTTGTATCCTTCTGTCCGGGAAAGTTTTGGACTTCCCTTGCTTGAAGCTATGGCTTGTGGCACACCTGTAGTTACTTCCAATACATCTGCTATTCCTGAGGTAGCAGAGGATAATGTGGTATATACAGACCCGATGGATATAGAATCCATTGCAGCAGGCATGTTGAAATTGGAAGATGAACCACAGTTATATAGCTCGCTTGTTAGTAAAGGTTTGGCGCGAAGCGAAGCTTTCAGTTGGGAACATACAGGAAAACATACATTAGCAATATATGAAAGCGTACATTCATAATCATCCTAAATTTAAGCGCTTACTGCACTGGTTTATCATGAGTCCTGTGCGTACACGGCCGCGCTGGTATGTTCGTATGCTGCAGTTTTTTTATGTTAAACGGGGGGCTGGCTCAGTAATTTATCGTAGTGTACGCCGTGATCTGGTTCCTTTCCGTAAGTGTGCTATAGGACCCCGATCCGTCGTCGAGTCATTTGCTGTATTGAATAACGCTGTCGGCGATTTATTTATCGGTAACAATAGCCGAATAGGAATTTCGAATACGATCATTGGGCCAGTGACGATTGGGAATAAAGTGAATATCGGTCAGAATGTACTTATTTCAGGATTAAACCACGGGTATGAAGATGTGACCAAAGCTATTGCAGACCAAGGAGTCAGCACCGCTCCAGTGACGATTGCTGACGATGTCTGGATCGGTGGAAATGTGGTTATTCTAGCAGGTATTAGCATAGGTGAACATGCTGTAATAGGTGCGGGCTCCGTGGTTACAAAAGATGTTCCGCCATATAGTGTTGTCGTTGGAAATCCAGCCAAAATTGTGAAGAAGTACGATTTTAATCTTAATGCCTGGATCAGACCATGAATGAAAGACCGTTGATTAGCATTATAATGCCTGTTTATAATACAGTTATGTATGTTGAACAGGCTATACAGAGCATTATTCATCAGGAATATGCTGATGTTGAACTTATACTAATCAACGACGGTTCGACCGATCAAAGTCTCTCCATACTGGAAAAATGGGGTTCATGGGATAACCGTGTCAAATTATTTTCCCAGGAAAATCAAGGCCTATCTGCAGCCAGAAATAGAGGCCTTTCTCTAGCGAACGGCCAGTATATTTATTTTATGGATAGCGATGACCTGCTGCGTGCAGATGCACTATCCATGTGTTTGGATTATTGTGAAAAGAACGACCTCGATTTTGTTTATTTTGATGCTATGGTTTTTGCGGATAATTCGGATAGCTCAATACTAAAGGATTTTAATTATTCCCGACAAAAAATGCCGGCTTATACTGTCTTTAATGGACCGGACGCATTACAACAGCAACTGAAGGCAGACGACTTTTTCTCTTCAGCTTGTATGTATTTAATTCGTAAAGACATACTTGATCGTAACGGATTTGGATTTGAACCCGGTATAGTGCATGAGGATGAGTTATTTACAGTCTTATTGTATCTAGCGGCAGCTCGCGTTGCTTATATACCAGAGCAATTTTTTCAGCGGCGTGTCAGGCCAGATTCCATTATGACAAGCCGATTAAAACTTTTTAATATAACATGTTACTTCACAGTTGCCCTGCGTTTGAGGGAGTATGGACGAAAGCATTCGGATAGCAGACAAATTATTGAGTTGTATCTGCATCGTATGTTGGACGCAGTGGTATGGAAAGCACATGCGTTATCGATCGCTGACCGTTGGAAAGTATTTTTCTTGGTTTTGAAGCATTGGCGAAGATATGTTTCATTTAAAACTATGGGAGTTCTACTGTTTAAGAAAGGCTTTTTGAATGGATAACATAAAAAAGGAAATCGTTTCTGGGGTATTTTTTACGGCATTGGCCAAATATGCGAATTTGGTGATTTCGCTGGTCGTTACCGCGGTTTTAGCACGATTGCTCGCACCAGATCAGTTTGGCGTAGTAGCCATAGCTACGGTGGCGATTGCTTTCCTAAATTTAATAGCTGATTTCGGACTGTCTCCAGCAGTTATACAGCACAAAGAGCTGGATATAAAGGCATTAGGTTATTTATTTTCGCTGTCTGTATATATTGCTATCACTTTGTCAGTACTATTCTTTTTGTCTGCTGAAATTATCGAAACATGGTATGCCCAGCCTCAATTGAAACCAATCTGCCAATTACTGGCGCTAAGTCTATTTTTCTCGGGAATTACCGTAGTTCCTAATGCCTTATTTTTTCGCGATAGGTTATTTAAATCGATCGCTTTACGAAGTTTGAGTGTTCAAATTATCGGCGGCGGTCTATCTATAATTGCTGCCTTTAAAGGAATGGGGGTTTACGCGCTTATTTTAAATCCGATATTCTCATCACTATTTATTTTTATTATTTCATATTTAAAGTATCCATTAAAATTTAGCCTACGTTTTCCATTTCAACCTCTTCGGCCTTTATTTTCTTATTCTATTTTTCAGTTTTTATTTAATATTATCAACTATTTCAGCAGAAATTCGGATACCCTATTAATTGGTAAATACCTGGGCATGGTACCGCTGGGGTTCTATGATAAATCTTATCGATTAATGTCCCTGCCACTTCAGAATATTACGCAGGTAATTACACCGGTAATCCATCCGATATTAAGTCAGAAGGGAAAGGATAATGGCTATCTTTATGAAGCAAATCTAAAATTAACCAGCCTATTGTCGCTGATCGGATTCCCATTATCCGTTTTCTTGTTTTATTCAGCTGAAGAACTTATTTTATTATTTTTTGGACCGCAGTGGGGATTAGCTATCCCTTCTTTTAAAATATTGAGTCTAACAGTGGGGATCCAATTGGTCCTCTCGTCATCTGGCTCCATTTTCCAAACAGCGGGAGATACCAAAAGTCTTTTTATTTGCGGTTTGTTTTCGGCCGTATTGAATGTTGCGGGAATACTATTTGGTGTATTTTATGCTAAAAGTATTGACGCAGTAGCCATGTGTTTATTGGTTACATTTAGTGTCAATTTTGTACAGGCCTACTGGCTAATGTATCGCGTGGTATTCAGACGGAGTATGGTTGGCTTTTTCAATAGCCTATGGCGACCCATCTTTTTTGCACTCGTACTTGGGCTCATTTTTCATTTAGTTGTAGGGTACCATTTGTCCGATAATTTAGTTTTTCGATTAATGCTCAAAACCGCTATTTATCTTTTTTCTGTGATCTTAATGATTTGGTTCGGAGGGTATCGCAATCTGTTGTTGGCATTTTTACGCAAGTCACCACTTTAGCAGGATTAAAACAGCTTATTAAGCATTTTATTCAACGCATTTTGATCATTTTTTCTTGTATTCATATTCTTTTCGTATTTTCCAGTCCAGCAGCAAAAGTATTTAACAACAATCAAACGTGAAGGCCTCAGTGAAAGATAAATCGTATAAGGTACTTTTTTTAGTATTCCATGGTTTTAGCGAACATAATGGTATAAGTAAAAAAATATGGGGTCAAATTAATGGCTTGAAATCTATCGGTGTGGATGTTATACTATGTTATTACAGTGTAGAGGCTGACGGTTCGCGCGTATGGAAGGTTGGAAACGAGATTCTTGTGGATTTCGGTAGAGGTCCAATAGCCAAAATACGTAAACGGATAGACTATCGGGCGATTTCAGAATACGTACAGAAAAATAAGTTCCAACTGATTTATATCCGGTCTGACCATAATGCGAATCCTTTTACATTAAACATGGTGAAGATGATGCGGCTTTCGGGCGCAAAAGTGTTAATGGAGATTCCGACTTATCCCTATGATCAGGAGTATGTCACCTTGCGCATGCGCCTCGAATTGGCGATCGATCGTCTTTATCGTAAAAAGCTAGCAAAACAATTGGATGCTTTTGTCACTTTTTCTGATGCCCGAACAATTTTTGGGCAGCGAGCGATATCTATCTCCAATGGGATAGACTTCAGTGCCATTCCAGTTCGTAAACCGCAGGAAGGAGCAGAAAAACGAACGATCCATTTGCTGGGCGTTGCTGAAATACATTATTGGCACGGATTTGATCGACTGGTTCGCGGACTTGGTATTTATAAACAAAGTCACGCTGATTGTCAAATTATCTTTCACTTGGTGGGGCAATTCAGCGGCGAACGTGAACGATCGTCTATTTTGGAACCGATAGCACAATTCAATCTTCAGAAAAATGTCGTCTTACACGGTCCGCTTTGGGGAGAAGAATTGGATGCCATATTTAATCGTGCAGACTTTGCAATCGGTAGTTTAGGCCGTCATCGCAGTGGTATACAGGTCATAAAAACCTTAAAAAATAGAGAATATGCCGCGCGTGGAATTCCCTTTATCTATTCGGAATCTGACGCTGATTTTGACGGTCAACCTTATGTACTTAAAGCGAGTCCTGATGAATCTGCTATTGATATCACTAAAATATTGGAATTTTTAAAGAAGGAAAAATTTGACCCAGCCTGTATTCGCAATAGTATTTTGGACTTATCATGGGCCGAACAGATGAATAAAGTGCTGCAAACAATTTAATGCTTTAACAAAATAATTGACACTAGGATGGCTAAATGGTATACACAATATGCGAAGGTTTATGACCAAGAAGTGGGTTCTGTAGATAATGATGTTATCGAGAAGGTTCGGGCACAGGTCCAGCTTTCTTCAAGTTCTGATCCGATCATAAGTGTTGTGGTCATCGCCTATAATGAAGAAAAGAAGCTTTTGGCATGTCTCTGGTCTTTAGCAGAACAGCGTTGTCATTTGCCCATGGAATTAATTGTCGTTAACAATAATTCGACGGATCAAACAGAATCACTTTTAAAGCGACTTGGTGCGACTTATCACAATGAACTAAAGCAGGGCCCTGGATTTGCTAGGCAATGTGGTCTTGATCAAGCACGTGGTAAATTCATGCTTTGTATAGATGGAGACAGCATGTATCCCCCAAGCTATGTTGAAACGCACGTGAAATTATTAGATAGGCCAGGTATATCCGCCACATGCAGTTTGTGGAGTTTCTTACCCCAGGCTGGGCAGTCGAGAACTTTCCTTTGGTTTTATGAAGGACTTCGGGATATTTACCTGAACCTACAATTTATAAAAAGGCCTGAATTGTGCGTGCGAGGGATGGTTTTTTCCTTTAAGACCGAGCTGGGGCGAAAGGTTAATTTTCGGACAGATATAAAACGTGGCGAAGACGGGTCAATGGCTTTGGGACTTAAGGCCTATGGAAAGATTCATTTTATTCGAAGTCAAAAGGCGCGGGCGATGACGGGACAGAATACAATCGCTGCCGACGGATCTCTTGCAAATAGCTTTTTTGTCAGGTTGCGTAAAGCGATAAAATCAATGAGTGGGCTCTTTTCGGGGAAAAAGCATTACCAGGATGAAGAATCGAATAGGATTCCGTAAAAATAATTGTCTAATTTTGTCTAAATTCTATCTGGCCTATGCTTCAATTTGTCTTCTGGACTTGTATATCCTTTGTGCTATATACCTATATCGGGTATGCTATCTTAATTTATATATTGGCAAGATTATTTCCATACCCTATAAAGGAGAGGGCTCAAAATAGCGACAGGCATGAGCTTCCCCCGTTGACACTATTTATTACAGCCTACAATGAGTCAGAAATAATTCCAGATAAAATGCTGAACTGCCTTGAGCTTGATTATCCTAAACATAAATTAAACATTCTATGGGTTATAGATGGAAGTACTGATGATAGTCGTGAGCTGTTAGCAAAGTATCCGATGGTTAAGATTATCGGTTCAGCTCATAGGAAAGGTAAAACAGCTGCCGTTAATCACGGTATGGAATATGTAAAAACTCCAATTGTTGTCTTTAGCGATGCAAATTGTTTACTGAATGCCGGGGCGTTAAAGATTATTGCTCGCCAATTTGAAGATCCGACAATTGGATGTGTCTCGGGTGAAAAAAGAGTGGCTTTTGATAATGACGATACTGTTTCTTCAAAAGGGGAGGGAGCCTATTGGAAGTATGAATCCCTCTTGAAAAGATTAGACTTCGAATTTTATTCAGCAGTCGGAGCCGCTGGGGAACTCTTTGCTGTGCGGACAGAATTATATGCTGCGATGGAAGAAGATACCTTATTGGATGATTTTATGCTTTCAATGCGCATTGCATTAAAAGGCTACCGTATTGCATACACAGTTGACGCTTATGCTGTTGAATATGGTTCGCTGAATATGGAAGAGGAAGGAAAAAGGAAAAGACGTATTGCTGCTGGGGGATGGCAGTCTATAGGAAGATTACTGCCATTACTAAATGGCTTTAAATTTGGGAAGTTGAGCTTCCAATATATTTCACATCGTGTGTTGCGTTGGTCTGTTACACCTTTTGCGCTTTTTGCACTCTTCCCCTTGGCGGCAATTCTTGGATATCGGTGTTTGTCACCTTTCAATGTGTTTTCTGTCATTTTTGTGCTTCAGTGTGTCTTTTATCTTTGTGCGGTTTTAGGGTATTTGATGCGAAATAATCCCAATAGTACAAAGTTGTTTTATATTCCATATTACTTTCTGTTTATGAACATCAATGTAATACGCGGGATTTATTATTTGTTTAGTAGAAGCTTTATTGGCGGGTGGGAGAAATCTCAAAGAAAATAATCTAATGAATGTTATGGATAAAAAAATATTACATGATTTAAAGTTCTTGGAGAAGGTCTTGAATATGACTTGTGATACATTGTTGCTGGTGAATAAAGATAATATATGTGTAGATGCGATAATGAAGACAAACAATCCGGTTTTAAATTCCGATATTGATATAGTTGGGAAAAATTTGTTGTCTATTTTACCTCAGCCAACTTCGGCGCTTATCGAACATGAATTTAACTTTTGCCGCCAAACAGGAGAGACTTCCAATCTAAATTACGACCTGCCTACTGAAGAGCAGATGTATTATTTTAAGTTCGTCATTCACAAATTTGACGAGGAACATCTGATTTGCCAATATCGGGATATCACGCAGCGTAGTAACATGAAGTACCGCCTTAAATCTGCACTGACCGCCCAACTTGAGGTGGGGAAGGTCGCTATGATTGGGCATTGGACTTATGATCTGCAGCAGCAGGAGTTTACGCATAATGGCTATTCGAACCTTCGAAAGAAAAATCTTGAAGAGCCTGAGAAAATAGCTTTGCAGGATCTGCTCGCACAGGTTCACCCGGATGATAGAAAGAAGATGGAGGCTTTTCTGCATAATGACGCTATTGAGTATAGCACATTTGAGTACCGGATAAAACAGCCCGATACACCCATCACGTATGTACGGGCGACAAAATATGCCAAACGCCTTGAAAACAATATTCGTATCATAGATGGCTTTTCACAGAATGTAAGCGATTTTATTAAGAATCGAAATGAACTTGAAATGGTGCTTGCTGTTGTTGATAATGCACCATACAGTATTTTCGCATGCCATAAAAATGGGACGATGGCTTTTGCGAATAAGGCATGCCGACAGCAAAATGGCCTGAAAGAAGAAGAGATCATTGCTGACTTAAAAGTTTTTGAATGCCTGCGGGAGTTCACAACAGAAGAAGCCTGGGCCTTATCTGTGCAAAAAATCATTTCTGCTTCGGGTTATTATCAATATCGTTGTGATACGGTGTATCCAGAACTGGATATTATTGGCTCAGAATGCAGTTCGTTGATGATCAAAAATGGGAACGGTGAAGATATCATCTGGACCATTAAGCGGGATATTTCGGATCAGCTTCGTTACGAGGAGCAGCTGTTGCGTTCAAAAGAAGCTGCTGAGGAATCTGAGCGGTTGAAATCTGCATTTATCTCGAATATGAATCATGAAATCCGGACGCCGCTTAGCGCCATTATGGGCTTTGGAAGTATTATTGCCGATACGCCAGATCCTGAGCTGCGAAAGGAGTATGGTGAGCTCCTCAATGCAAATAGCAGCCAGCTGCTACGGCTGATAACAGATGTACTGGAAATGTCGCAGATGGATGCAGGTAAAGTAAGGTTAAAGAATTCGGACGTGTCCCTTAAAGGGATATTGAATGAATTATCAATGAGTTTCTTGTCAAATGAGGAACAGCCAGCCATAATTTTTGACATTCCTGAAAAGGAATTGGTGGCAAGGCTGGATCGTGGAAGAGTGATTCAGGTACTCGTCAATTTAATTAATAACAGCTTGAAATTTACGCCACCTGAGGGTGCTATACACGTTGGTTACGGGCTAAGTAATGATCATGTAGAATTTTATGTTAAAGATAATGGTATTGGGATAGCCAAGGAAAATCAAGAGATGATTTTCAATAGATTTTATAAGATTAATTCAATGGATAAGGGTACCGGATTGGGGCTGGCAATTTGTAAAGGTATTGTTGAGCAGATGAACGGGCAGCTGGGTGTCGAATCAGAGCTTGGACAAGGCGCTACTTTTAGCATAAGATTGCCTTTAAGCGAACAAAATTAAAATAGCATACCATGACTAAAGATATTGAATTTAGGCCGGTGAGTATCTCCGGAGTACTGATCCGGATTGTCATCATATTGGTGGCTACACTTGCCTCCTTATCGTTTTTGGCTTTGCTTATTTCGCCACAGACCACTGTTATTTTCCAATGGATTGGTGTGTTGTTACCTGCACTTATATGTGGTAATTTTCTTTTTTTTATTATCGGATTATATAAACGTAGTTGGTACAGTATTTGCCCGTTAATAGCACTATTGGCCAACTTTCATTATTTCATAAAAGTAATTCAGATAAACCGAATAGCGCAAACAGAAACGTCAGACATACGTTTCGCGTCTTATAATGTTCGTGAATTCAAAATGATTTATAATCTATCTTCGATGCAACAGATTGCTTCCTATATTGATTCGCAGCGAGTAAATACCTTATGTTTACAGGAAGTTCCGGCCGACTGTTCCGTGTCGGAACTCAAGCAGTCATTTGGCCAGTTTCAATATTTCATAATAACAGGGAGTAAATCAGGGCAGAATCAACTTGCTATCTTAAGTAAATTTCCACTGGACTCGGTACAGGTTGTTTCGTTTAAAGAGCGGCCCAACTGTGCACTTTTTGCCGATCTTTCCCTCAGAGGCAAAAAGATCAGGATCGGAACCTGTCATTTGCAGACAACAAATTGGAACCAGGTAAAAGGGGATTTACTGCCTGCTGAAAATACGGCCTTTAAATGGTGGAGTGCAATTAAAACAATGTCTGAAAATTTTAGGTTGAGAGGTGGACAGGCTGATTATTTAAGAAATTTAATCGATCAATCTTCTTTTCCTACGCTTATTTGCGGTGACTTTAATAATAGCCCTAATTCCTATAGTTATCATAAAATTAAAGGAAATTTGAAGGATGCATTTCGCGAAGCAGGTAATGGATATGGATATACTTACAGTAATTTAATGAAGCTCTTTCGCATTGACTTTGTATTCTTTTCTGGAGCTACATTTCAGGCTGTAAATTACAGAACGGGACAGGTTGACTATAGTGATCATCTTCCTGTATTGGTTGATTTTAAAGTAAATTGATATATAACATTTTTGCTACACAAATTATTACAGTAATTAATAGCGTAATATTGATTTATAAATTTTAAAAGAGGGATGGCACCCTTTTGGATAATGCTACATAAGCTATAATTAATCTATGGAAATCGATTTTTCAACCTATAATATTCTCATTGTAGAGGATTCTGAGCTTAATCTTTTTGTATTAAAAGAGATCTTAGAACGTGAGCATTTTAACGTATTCTCTGCTTCTGGTGCTAAAGGAGCTTTTGAAAACTTGCGACTGCAAAGAATAGATCTTATTTTAATGGACGTCATGATGGGGGAAACGAACGGTTTTGATCTAACCAAGGAACTGAAATCCATGGAGCTGTATAAGCATATTCCAGTGTTATTTATTACGAACTTAAAATCTCCGGATGATGTTGTGCGTGGATTTGATAGTGGCGGTGTAGATTATATTCCGAAGCCTTTCAATAAAAAGGAATTACTTCAGCGCATCAAACATCAAATCAGGCTTATTGAATCGGGCCATACCATTGCGATGCAGACAGCACAGCTTCAGGAAGCGATATTAAACCGCGATAGAATGTATGCTATTCTTGCTCACGATCTACGAAGTCCGATTTCTTCACTCAAAATGATCTTAAATATTTTGACCATGAGTCCTGAGGGAAGTAATACTGGTTATGGAGATATGATCAATACAGGCAATGATATTGCGGAACAACTTTTCAGTGTTTTGGACAATCTACTTAAATGGACCAAAAACAGTCTGGGGGTGTTAAGCTATATGCCGCAGGAAATTGAGTTCGATGAAATGATCAAAGGTGTAGTGGAGACGCTCCAACCCACAGCTAAATTGAAAAATACCGAAATACAATTAAAGTTACAGCCCGGTCTGCAGATCTTTTTTGATGCGGACATTATGAAAAGTATCTTAAGAAATCTTTTAATTAATGCGGTGAAGTTTAGTCACGAAGATTCCCTGATCAAGCTCAATCTATATCGCAATGAAGATGATGCTGTCGTCGAATTTATTGATACTGGGGTGGGAATGAGTTTGGATGCACAGCGCCAATTAAAAGACCAGATAATGGAAGAGGGAAAGATTACCCCTATGCGGGAGAAAGGTAAAGGTTTAGGCTTATGGGTAGTTTATCATTTTATTCAGCGCAATGGAGGTACATTCTTTTTTGAGTCGGAAGAGCATGTAGGCTCCCGTTTCGGCTTTCGTGTTCCGTTGCTGCAAATAACATCTAATCAGTAATCTCGATATTATAAATTGATAATTTATGTATAACCTAAAAAAAAGAATATTAGTCTCTGGCGGAGCTGGATTTATAGGTTCCCATCTGTGTGAACGATTACTTAAAGATGGGCATGAAGTCATTTGTATGGATAATTTTTTTACAGGCGATAAATCGAATATTGTTCACCTGTTACAGAATCCATATTTTGAGCTTGTAAGGCATGACGTAACAGAACCTTTTTTAGCGGAGGTGGACGAAATATATAATCTGGCCTGTCCAGCAAGTCCGGTTCATTATCAATACAATCCGATTAAAACCATCAAAACATCGGTTATGGGGGCTATCAATATGCTTGGGCTTGCGAAGCGGGTAAATGCTCGTATTTTACAAGCTTCTACCAGTGAAGTATATGGCGACCCAAAGGTTCATCCGCAACAAGAAAGCTATTGGGGAAATGTTAACCCTGTCGGTATTCGATCCTGCTATGACGAAGGAAAGCGATGTGCAGAAACTCTTTTTATGGATTATCATCGCCAACATCATATTGCTATAAAAATCGTACGGATATTTAATACCTATGGCCCACGCATGCACCCTCAGGATGGACGTGTAGTTTCTAATTTTATTATGCAAGCTCTGCAAAATAAAGACATTACCATTTATGGTGAAGGAAATCAGACACGTAGTTTTCAATATGTAGATGATCTTGTCGAAGGAATGATACGGATGATGGATACCGAGAAGTCTTTTATTGGCCCAATAAATATCGGTAACCCCCATGAATTTACGATACTACAATTGGCTGAGCAGGTGATTCTACAGACTGGATCAAAATCAAAGATTAAGTTTTTGCCCTTGCCAAAAGACGATCCACAGCAACGAAAGCCAGATATCGAACTTGCGAAGAAAAGCTTAGACTGGAGTCCTACAGTTCAGCTGGAAGAGGGGTTGTCCAAGACAATAGCATATTTTAAAACATGCTTATAAAGATAATGAGGCCGCGGAAATCGAATTATCCAGCAATAACTTGGGCTTTGTGTTGATTGATATGATCAAGAAGTGTCTCATTCAAAATGGGTGAAGTTCTCAACATCTCACGGATCGGATATTTCTCGACAATATTTTTTAAAGCGTCCAGATGGCGTTGGTGGTGCAGGTCGGTTCCTACAAAATCGTACATGCCTGACTTTAAAAGAGTCATTGCTATCGCTTTTACATCTACACCATAGTATCGGCTCAAAGAAAGTAGGTTTAACTGGAGCAAACAACCAGCATCTTTAATTTGCTTATAAATATTAAAATTGCTATGATAATAATTATACCTTTCGGGATGGGCAAGAATGGGTTTATAGCCTAATTTTTGAATATCTCTAATTGTGTGAAATAAAGCTTTCGATTCCGAAAGGTAGGACATTTCGATTAACACATAGTCACCGGGCATTACACACAACTCATTTTCACGGATCAGTAAAGGAAGATTTTCGTCAATCATATGTTCGGCAGCCCCGAATATATCGACATCATTGCCAGATTTTTTTAGTCCATCGACAAGCGAATCTTTCGCATGTTCAATACTAAATTTGGTGTTTTGATGCACGCCAGCCATAATATGTGGTGTACAGATAAACTTTTTAAGTCCTAGGCGTTGAAGTTGCTGGATATAATGTAAGGATTGTTGTACCGAATCACTTCCATCATCAATACCTGGTAGCAGGTGATTGTGCATGTCCACTTGTAAAAATTCCAACTGCGCTAAAGAGTGGATTGATGAAGTCTTTTTCCCAAACAGGTTGCTAAAAAATCCCATGATGCAAATCTTATTATTGTTGTGCAAATAGTGCAGTGAAGGAGTGGCGTTTCAGTCTAATATTAAGCGAAGGTGTATATCTTAAATTCCTTTCCATGACTATGAGTGAATTGATACAAACAATATGCCAATAATTGTGTTAGTACCTAAAGTGTTGCATGGACTACCGGATTGTATCGAAGGATGACGGCAAAAATTGTTCTTTTATGAGCCTAAATTATTAATTGTAACGGGATTCATATTATTATTTTGTCAATGTAACAGTTTCGGTATAATAGTTGCTTAATCCACGTTGATAAATTGATCGAAGGGATAGGGTTCTTTTTTAATGATATTTTATCAAAGAGGTATTTTAGGTGTGAAAATTTGACTATCTTGCATCTCCTTTGTAAAATATTATAATAAAAAGCCATATCAGATCGTGTTCGTTTGTCGCATACATGGTCAGTAACATTTTAATTAAATAAGAGATAAGCTTATGATGGGTTCTCTAGGAGATTTAAGAAGACGCCTGAGAAAGGACAATCCACGATGGGTCATTTTAATGATCGATATGTGGTTTGTATTTGCAAGCTATGTGTTTTCTAATTATGTAGTTAACAACTTCAGGGGTGTATTTGATATTGAATTGATGCTGAAGAAAGTTGTCGTCATATTGCCGATATATTTCTTAATGTTTTTATGCTATGATACTTTTCGGGGTATTGTTCGGCAGACGGGCATTAGGGATACCATTAAAATCTTTAAGACGGTTGGTTCTGCCTATGTGATTTTAATGGTGCTAACCTTAATTATCAAAGCTGTTTTTGAAAAAGGTAGCGTGGCAGGAGATTATCTTCGCCTATCTTATGGTGTGTTGACCATGCAAGCCACAATTTTGCTGGTTATTATGGTGGGCGCACGTGTAATCTATCGGACGATTTACGAATATCTCTTCTTGCCTAGCCGGAAAGGTGAAAATGTGTTGATATTTGGAGCTTCGAGACCAGGCCTAGTATCATTCTCCTTATTGAAGGAAGATCCGAGAACGAAATATCAAGTGGTTGCTTTTGTGGAAGATAAAATATCACGGATAGGTAAGCGGTTGGCAGGAATAAAAATTAAAGATATTACCGAAATCACAAGGGAATATGTTGAAAAATGTCAGATTACTCAGGTCATCATCGCGGTTGAAAATAACGATCCGGAGCGTTTGGAATATGTCTCAGATTGGTTTCAAAATATTGGACTTGAACTGAAGATCATGCCTCCGGCACGAATTTTACTTAATTCAGGTGCGAAGCGTGAAATCAGGCCATTAAAGATTGAGGATTTATTGGGACGCAAGCCAATTAAATTAGATCATCCGGAAATTGAACAAGAGATGCAGGGTAAAGTCATCTTGGTGACCGGTGCCGCCGGATCTATCGGTTCGGAATTAGCCCGCCAGATCGCTAGACGTCATTATAAGACCTTAATTCTATTGGATCAAGCCGAGTCTGCGCTATATGATATCCAACAATCGATTAAGGCTACGCAACCCGAGCAGATGCACTGCGTGGTAGGTGATGTGCGTAACTATGCCTTTATGCAGAAGATATTTGCGCAATACAAACCCGATTTGGTCTTTCATGCGGCGGCCTATAAACACGTGCCTTTAATGGAAGCGAACCCCTACGAGTCCATTCAGACCAATGTATTGGGAAGTAAAAATGTGGCCGATCTGTGTATGCAATATCGGACTAAAAAAATGGTCATGGTGTCCACGGATAAGGCTGTCAATCCGACCAATGTTATGGGGGCGACTAAACGCATGGCTGAGATCTATGTAAGCAGCTGCAGCGGTAAATCCAATACGAGTTTTATCATTACCCGATTTGGAAATGTACTTGGTTCAAACGGTTCGGTTATTCCACTTTTTGAGAAGCAAATGGCAGAAGGAGGGCCGCTTACATTGACCCATCCTGAAATCACTCGTTTCTTTATGACGATACCTGAAGCGTGTCAATTGGTGCAAGAGGCAGGTGTGATGGGGAAAGGGGGTGAGATCTTTGTGTTCGATATGGGCAAGTCTGTCAAAATCATCGATCTTGCAAAACGCATGATCAAATTGAAAGGGTATCGTTACCCGGAAGATATCGATATAAAAATTGTTGGATTACGTCCAGGGGAGAAGATTTATGAGGAATTGTTAGCGAATAATGAGAATACGGTAAAGACACACCATCCAAAGATTATGATTGCTAACGTAAATCACGATAGTTTATCGCTTAAAGCAGAGCGTATTAATGCAATCTGCCAACGGATTTTGGATGCGGATAAGCAGTTGCCAGATTTTATGGAGCTTGTGGCCGGCATGAAACAGATTGTTCCAGAATTTAAATCTCAAAATTCAGAATATGAAATGCTGGATACAGTGACGGAGGAAAAAGAAATTGAATTGATTCATGAATCCACAGCGGAAGTACCAGTATATTCGTTGGTAAAGAACGTATTGTAAAGCTGTTATAAGACAGGTAAGTTTTAGATAATAACACGATAAAGAAGTGAAAAGCCCTCTGAATAGAAGGCTTTTTTTGTTTATTCCATTTACTCATGGATTAAAACTTGTCAATTAACAAAAATCATCCTAATTTTAGCGAACTATTTGGTGAACTCATCATTCGCAGACCAATGGTCTAAATATTCGAAAATCATTATATGAATAAAACAATTTTAATTACTGGGGGAGCAGGCTTTATAGGATCACACGTTGTCCGTGAGTTTGTGTTGAAATATCCTGAATATCAAATTATAAATTTAGATGCTTTGACCTATGCTGGTAATCTGGAGAATTTAAAGGATATAGAGCATTTGCCCAATTACAGTTTTGTTAAGGCGGATATTACGGATCAGCATGCTGTCGCGGCTATTTTTCAGGAATATCAGCCCGACGGTATTATCCACTTGGCTGCGGAGTCGCATGTCGATCGTTCAATTGTCGATCCCATGGCTTTCGTTATGACTAACGTGATTGGTACGGTCAATTTATTGAATGCGGCGAAGACAATTTGGAAGGATAATTTTGAAGGAAAGCGATTTCATCATGTGTCAACAGATGAGGTGTTTGGTGCGCTCGGTGATACCGGATTTTTTACGGAAGAAACAAACTATGATCCCCATTCGCCGTATTCGGCATCTAAAGCAAGTTCAGATCATTTTGTGCGGGCTTACCATGATACCTACGGCCTGCCTATTGTGTTGACAAATTGTTCCAACAATTATGGCCCGAATCATTTCCCAGAGAAATTGATTCCTTTGTGCATTCATAATATTTTAAATCATAAATCACTCCCTGTTTATGGTGATGGAAAATATACCCGCGACTGGTTATATGTGATCGACCATGCAAAAGCCATTGATCTGGTTTTTCATGAAGGGAAAAATGGGGATTCCTATAACGTGGGCGGATTCAATGAATGGCAAAATATAGATCTGATCAAGGAGCTGTGCAAACAAATGGATGAGAAATTGGGGCGTGAAAAGGGCAATTCGGCACAGTTGATCACCTTTGTTAAAGACAGACCGGGGCATGATTTGCGCTACGCCATCGATGCCACAAAGATCAATAAGGAGTTGGGTTGGAAACCTTCGGTAACTTTTGAAGAGGGTTTGTCGCGAACCATAGACTGGTTTTTGGCTAATCAAGAATGGTTGGACCATGTAACATCTGGAGATTATCAAAAATATTATGACAATCAATACAAAGACGCATAAGGATGAGGTATACGGAAACTAAACTAAAAGGCTGTTTTATACTTGAACCGGCTGTGTTTGAAGATGAAAGGGGTTATTTTTTTGAATCATTTAATGAAACGAAATTAACGGCGATACTCGGTTATACACCACACTTTGTGCAGGATAATCAATCTAAATCACAGTTTGGCGTCGTCCGCGGACTACATTTGCAGGCTGGTGAACATGCACAAGCTAAATTGGTCCGTGTTGTTGAGGGAAAAGTGCTGGATGTTGCCGTCGATGTTCGTCCAGGATCCCCCACCTTTGGACAATATGTTGCGGTGGAACTTTCTGCCGAAAATAAACAACAAATGTATATTCCTCGAGGCTTCTTACATGGCTTTTCTGTATTGTCAACGCATGCTGTTTTTTTCTATAAATGTGATAATAACTATCATAAAGAATCAGAAGATGGTATAAATCCCTTAGATCTGGAATTGGCGATAGATTGGCAAATTCCCGCAGAACAAATGATTCTCTCACAAAAAGATCAGGAGGCACAATCCTTTGAAGAGTTGCGTTCGAAACTAATTTAAAACGGGATGCGGATTGTTATAACAGGAGCCTCAGGACAACTTGGCTCAGAGCTAAAGGATCTTTTGCTGGATAATACAGAAAAAGAGTGTTATTTCTTAGATCGGAAGCAATTGCCGTTGGATCAAATACAGATTATACAGGAGATCTTGGGAATGTATCAACCTGATCTCATTATACATGCAGGAGCATATACAGCCGTAGATAAAGCGGAGGAAGATCAGGTGACTCCGAATCTGGTCAATCATTTAGCCTCAGAAGAAATTGCACAGTATTGCCGTCTGCACGATACAAAACTTATTGCTATTTCGACAGATTATGTTTTTGATGGATCTTCTGCTTCTGCTTTAACAGAAACTGCAGAAACCGCCCCCATCAATGTATATGGTCAAACGAAACTAGCCGGAGAACAGGCGATTCAGAAATGGTGCCCCGACGCAATCATTATACGCACCTCTTGGGTATATTCCACCTACGGCAAAAATTTTGTTAAAACCATGTGTCGTTTAATGGATGAGCGTGATGAAGTGGGGGTAATTAACGATCAAATTGGAAGCCCTACTTATGCAGGAGATCTTGCTAGAGCGATATTAAAAATTATAGATTCGCCCGTCTGGGAGCCCGGTATTTATCATTATAGCAATGAAGGTGAAATTTCCTGGTACGACTTTGCTGTAGCGATACGTGATTTCCGATCGTTCGATTGTCAGGTAAAACCGATTCCCACAAGTGCGTACCCCACACCTGCTCGCAGGCCAAAGTATTCGCTACTTGATAAATCAAAAATTAAGAGAATATTTGGCGTGGAAGTGCCGGATTGGAAAATAAGTTTGGGTAATATGCTCGCTGAAGAATTTAAATAATTAGAAAAAATAAGGAGACTTTGTCAATATCGTTGTAAAGTCTTTTTCGTTAAATAACAGTAAAATGAAAGGAATTATATTAGCTGGGGGCTCAGGGACTCGATTACACCCACTTACATTGGCCGTAAGCAAGCAATTGATGCCTGTATATGATAAACCTATGATATACTACCCCTTGTCGACATTGATGCTGGCTGGTATACGGGAGATTTTGATTATATCGACACCGCAAGATTTGCCAAATTTTGAAAAGTTATTGGGGGACGGTTCGCAATTAGGCTGTCGCTTCGAATATAAAGAGCAGCCAAGTCCAGATGGACTGGCGCAAGCATTTTTGCTTGGAGAAGAATTTATCGGTGACGATAAAGTAGCCTTGATTTTAGGCGATAATATCTTTTATGGCTCGGGGCTTTCAAAACTATTGCAGTCATCGGCAGATCCTGATGGCGGGGTAGTTTTTGCCTATCCAGTGCAGGACCCGGAACGATATGGTGTGGTTGAATTTGATGAAGGAAATAACGTTATTTCTATTGAAGAAAAACCACAATTTCCAAAGTCGAATTATGCTGTTCCTGGTGTTTATTTTTATGACAACGAGGTGGTTAAGATTGCTAAAAATATAAAACCTTCTCCTCGCGGTGAGCTCGAGATCACCGATATCAATAAAGAGTATCTTCGCCGGGGCAAATTAAAGGTTGGTATTTTTGATCGTGGCACAGCATGGTTGGATACCGGGACTATACAGTCGCTCATGCAGGCAGGTCAATTTGTGCAAGTAATCGAGGAGCGACAAGGAATGAAAATAGGGGCAATTGAAGAAGTTGCTTACAGAATGGGCTACATTGATGGACAGCAGTTGCTAAAACTTTCTCTACCGCTCTGCAAGTCGGGATATGGAGAGTATTTAAAGCGTATTGTAAAAAGCTTTTAATCATTTATTAGCATTCTGTTTTCTGGGCAGAATGCTATTTTGGTATATGAACGATAAATGTACTTCCAAAACCTTCACTACTTTCAACCGTAATTGAATAACCCATACGGTTTGCGAATTCATGGCAAAGCATTAAGCCGATACCTGATCCCTTTTCTTCAAAAGTGCCTTCTAGACTGTGTTGCTGTTTCTGCATATTTTTAAGTGCGGCGATTTTTCGCTCGTCCATTCCAATTCCCTGATCTGTAATTGAAATAAGTACTCCCCTTTCGCTTTCCCGCTGGTCGAAAATAATAGTCTTACCACTAAAGGAAAACTTAATAGCGTTGTTAAAGATATTGCGAATGATAAATTCAAATCGTTTAACATCACTTTGGATGGTCAATTGAGGGGAAATACGGACGTCTATCGATAAATCTTTTAGATTAATCCGATCGATAAATAATGCCTCACATTCTCTAACAATTTCATAAGGTGAAATTTCCTGTATTTCAAGCTTTTCATTTGCCATTTGTTGTGAAGACCATACGAGCAGGCTGTCGAGCATTTTGGAGGCTGTTGTAACTTGATTGCCTATATTGATTAGCATACTTTTAATTTCGTCTGCTGGGAGTTCGACAATTTTGGATACAGCAAGCAGCGCTTGGAAAGTTGACAAAGGACTTCGAAGGTCATGTGACACAACGGAAAATATACTGGATCGAAATCGATCTGCCTGGATGAGCTCTTCGTGTTGATGCCTGATCTCGGCGGCCTGCTGATCGACTTTCCGTTTCTCTTCACGTAATAATCTATTCTTTTTGATCAGTAACAGTACCATAACGGAGATAATTAGAAGGACAAAAAAGGTGGCTAGCCAAATCAGTTTTATCCAATGGGCTTCTCGTTCTACATTCGCATTTTTCAGTAATAAATTTTTATTTTCAAGCTCTTTCTTGTCGCTTTCATACTTCTCTCGGAGTTCTTCCCGGATACGGACGCGTAAAACCTCAGCGTCTTCGTGAAACTTACGGTCCAAACTATCTTGATCACTTAGAATTAAATGTTCATCCTGCTTTTTGATCGCTTTTGCTATTTTATCGAAATCGCCTTGAAGATCTTCCGTCAGATTTGTGAAGCCGCTTTTTGCGATCACACCTTTGATAAGAGCTACTTCTTTTGCTGCCAGATCAAAACGCTTTTCTTTGACGTAAATATTGGCTCGATTAATACGTGCATAACTTTCACCAACAGGGTCTTTTTTTGTCGTGGTGATGTCAATGGCAAGGTCGGTATAGTACGTACTCCACTCGAGCTTATCTGCCTTGAGATAGAGATAGCTTAGTAAAATATAAGTATTAAAAAGATCAACGTCCGGCGCATTGGCTTTACAGAATTCAACCGTCTTTACTAAGTATTTAATAGCATGGTCTACATCCTTCTTGCTCTCTCCATTCAATGCTTTTTGCGCATATATATTCCCAATATTGGTCGATATATTGGCTCGATTCCTAGTGTCATGAAGTTCCTTTGAAAGGTCTAGCGCGCGTTCGTAGTATTTTAAAGCCTGATCGGGATCATAACTCTTATTAAACACATTTCCTATGTTAAGGTAAGAAAGCATCACCCCCTTCTTATCGTTACGTTCTTCCCGCTTTTTGAGTACGTTGAAATGGGTTTTTACACTTTCATCGAACTTATTTAGCTTCAGATAAATAACACCTTGTAGATTAAGCAGGTCAATTTCCAACGCTGCAAACTTCTTTTCTGAAGCCATATTAAGGCCTTTCGAAACAATTTCCTGGGCTTCTTGGGGATTGCTGCGGTAAATTTCTGAGGCGGTTTTGTAATAAGCCAATACTCGGGTAGAATCGCTGTTTGCCTCTGCAAGTTGTTTGTCTAACTTGTCCCAGCCACTATTTTGGGCGTATGCACAAAAGCTACACAATATTGTTGAAATAACAGTAAATAGGATAGATAGGCGGCTCATTAGAATTTTTTTTCCAAATATAATTAAGTTTTTAGTAAAGTTTAGATCGCTGCCGGTAGCGCTATCAATCGCAGATAATACGATTGTCTTTAATTTTCCAACAAGGAAATTTGAATTTCTAAATAATAAAAATTATATTTATATAAATTGTTTTCAATCTATTTAGTGGCCTTAAGTAAATTATTGTGAAATTCATTTTTAATGTTGTTAATTTCGCTTAGTTGTAAATTTTATTTCGGCTGTTTTTTTTCTTTAGAAACAATTTTAAGAACAGGTTTGTCTATACTACAATAGGTTCATAAGAGTGGGACGAATATAGCGTGAAAGATCAGTTAAGCATATAGTTTTCAATTTAATAAAATGTGAAATATTATGATTACAGTTGGGATAATAGACATGGATGAGCAAGAACGGGTGGAAACAAAAAAAATCATCTCGGAAAAAAATATGGCTGAATCAACAATCCCGATTCATGTACTCTTTGATCTGGATACACTTGCGTCTTCAGGGCGCAATCAAATCCCTGATGTGATGATTGTCGACATTGATCATCAGGATATCTTAATTGTCGAAAGGGTGAAAAGCGTGTTCCCAAGGGCTGAAATACTGGTTCTGACCAATAATTGTGATGTAAGGATGGTACGTAGCTGTTTTAGGCAAGGTGCGGTGGGGTATATGTTGAAGAAAACATGTCTCCAATCTTTAAAAAATGCGATAACAATGACATTGGGAAATGGTTCTTTTATTAGCCCTTTTGTTAATCGCGCTTTGATTGAACAGGCCTTCAGTGCCAAACAATCCGAAAATTTGCTGACTGCGCGCGAGTTGCAGATCGCTAATGGTATTATTGAAGGCCTTAGCTATAAAATGATTGCCCAAAAATATGCAATCTCGTTGGACACGGTACGTATTTATATCAAGCGAATATATAGAAAGTTTCAGATCAATAGTAAAGGTGAACTGATCGCGCAATTGACGGCTTAATAATTCATTACATGAATATGTGACCTCCTAAATTTCGATCTATTTAAATTTAGCCTGATTTTTATAGCTACTTGAATGATATGCTATGCCAATAAGAAGCCTTTTAATTTTTGTGTTTCTTTTCTGCTATACTGCTCTTTTCTCATCCATAGCGAAAAGTCAGCAACGATACGATATTGCCTATCATTTCGAATTCGATACCGTTCGGATCACGCCATCCCAGACATTTTCAAACAAACTAACGATTGTTAACTACACGGATAGAACAATTGAACTAAACCCTGAGTCCAATGATACGAAGGCATTGCAGGGATTGATCAAATTGCCTCCATTAATACAACTGAAGGCATATGAAACGAAAAGCTTTCCCTTGAAATACATGACCGATCGACGGACGATCTCGGATGCGATACAAAAATTTAGCATAGGGTTGAATTCGAAAGACGCTGCTGTAACTATACAGCCCCCTCAAATTTTCTGCACAAAACTGGATGTTCAGACAGCGCTATTGATTCAGTCTGAACAACCCGAGTATTTTATTGATCAGTCAACTGGACAAACGCAATTTTTGGTACGCGTCGTCAATATGGGTTTAATACCGTTTACCTTTCAACTGCAGTTTGTCAACCTTCCTTCGGAACTGGAGGTCGTAGGTGAAACATTGCCAACAACATTGGCAGCAGGAGGGCAGTCATTATTGAGATTTACTGTTCGTATGCGCACAAAGAAAATAGCCACGGATGTAGAACTGACGATGATAGCTATTGAAGCAGGCGGTAAACAACTTGCGACGAGCCGAGTGCGCATCATGACAGTAGGCAGCGTAAAACGGTTCGGTTCGGCCATGAACTTACAGAATCAGCCCTACAGCAATATGGCTGCCTTACGTTATCTCAATATGGGACAGGATATATCGGTGTATCAGCTTCAGGGATATGGTAATCTTGCGCTGAATAAAGAGAGCTCGTTGAGCTATCGCATGAATATGGACTATTTTAGAAACCAACGTGCATTTAATATGTATGATAGTTATTTGAATTATCAAACGGAAAAATGGGGCCTGAAAGCAGGTAATATTTATGAAAATTTGGATCAATATGTTAACGGCCGTGGACTGAGAGCAAACTATAAATTTGATAAGTCGCGTTCGATCAACGTATATGCCGTCCAAAACAATTATTTTCTTTGGAATCAGCTGAATACTTTTTCGCCTGGAGGTGGGGTACTGGGACTTAAGTATGCTATTACATCGGAAAAAAACCAAGAAATTAGCCTGGCTTATTTGCACAGCAAAGACAATTACCGGAATGTCCGGAGTCATCTGCTCAGTGGAAAAGGATACAAAGACTGGTCGGCGAATCAAAATCTCACCTGGGAAGCCGGGACAAGTGTTGAACAGTTGGATGCTGGAGGCCATAAATTCGGATTGGCAGGTGGTGTGAGTTATAACGGAGTCTTCAATGATTTTCAGATTTCAAGTATCAATTATTATAGTTCTCCTTATTATGTAGGGCTTAGACGAGGGCTTCTGCAATCGGATTCACGTATTGTCATTCCATTGGATGAAATCAAAAGTCTCTCGGCTAGAATTAGTTTTATGGATAATCAACCGAAGTATCAGGTTGGGGATAAGAATTACTTTTTTAGTAACAGCAATCGGATTGAAATTTATGAACTTGGATATCGTACAGCTTTTGGGCGATTAAATGTTGATTTGCGGCCCTATTGGATGAAGCAGCGTGCAGATTATCATAGCTGGTTAGGAGTGGGTAGTAATGCTGTCAACTGGAAGTCTAGTTCCGTAAGAACGGTTGCCGATCTTAACTTTTTTACGAAGAAACATCGCTTCTCGCTGCAGACGGACTATGGTTATACGTACAAAAATACAGCTGAAAAGCCCATTGCACCTTTTCATTCATTGCGTGTATCGGGTAACTATGACAATGCACTTGTCGGCTTTAATGCATTTGTTCAGATCAATCCTTATTATTTGAGTGATCTTTTGGCTACCTATACCAATTCTAACTATAGTATGTATTCGCTAGGACCTAATACACACTTTGAGGCATTCGGCCATAATTTACAGGTACAGCTTGCGACCATGTACAGTTATTATGGTTTTTCCCGTAGCAATAATTTGTCCATCAATGGAAATGCGCGCTGGCGAATGAAGGACAACTGGAGTCTCACTGCAGATATTTTTTATACGTTTATCAAAGGGAAATTGCTGTTTATAACAGATCCAATAAATCCACCGCAACCGCAACCCCTGGATCGCTATTCGTTTAACAATACGCAAATTAGAGTGGGAATAGAGAAGAATTTTGGACGTACTGGCAGTTATAAAGGCTATAGCTTACAGCTGACCTGTTTTGACGATAAGAACAACAATGGAATTCGGGATGATGATGAGGTATTTGTAGAATCTGTGTTGATTCGGATCGGAAAAGAAGCTGCCATAACAGATGTAAAGGGGCGGGTCAAGTTTGTTGACATGGAAGCTGGCTCTTTTTCCATTCAAACAGAAAACCATCAAGGTTGGGTTTCTCAGGGACCATCGACGGTTGTACTGACCAGGAACCGGTCTATGGATATTCCACTGATCAAAACCAAAACTGCAAAAGGCAAAATACAATTAATTGCAACTAAATACCTGGAGTCTAAGCCTGATCTGAGTGGTATACGCATTACTGCTATTGACCGTCAGGGAAAGAAATACAATACATTGACCAATGAGGAAGGCGCATATATTTTCTATTTGCCAGTAGGCTTTTATAAGTTGGTCGTTGAATCGGAAGGGATGCCTTTTGTTATTGAAAATTCGAATTGTGAGGTTGAGGTGAAAGCCGAAGGAATCACTGATCTACCGGCCCTGAGATATCAAGATCAAAGGCGCAAAGTTGGCATTAAAAGATTTTAGGGTGCGACAAAGCTATAGATGATATCTGCGGTATAGGTGCCGGCTGGTTTACCCAGAAGATTGCTGGTCTGCGAAGCGGGGATGCTGTACTGCATATCGAGTGTTCGATCGATGACAGGATCGGCATTTTGGATGAGTTGCTGGGCCGTTGTAGACAGGGTAACTGTATTCACTCCGGTCTGACCGGCCATTGGGCCGATACGCAAAACACTTAATGGAATACTGTTGACGCCGGAGGTAAAACTAGAAGATGTGGCCCGTACATACAAGTTGTAAGGCGTGGTTTTACTCAGTTTTATATGGGTGGGCATATTCGTACTAACTCCGTTAACATAATTACTGGTGGTCGTAAAAGGAAGATTAACGGACTGCTGATTTGCGATGATTTCTCCCAGGTCGCTGACCACAACATTCAAACTTCCACTAGCCTGCGCCTGCACCGGAGTTGTAGGGTAGGCTGAAGACAATTTGTTCCAGGTGTAGGTGAGGGGAACAGTGTAGGTTCCGGCTTGTATAAAGTTGCTTTTTAGGAGTGCGGTGCTAATGGCGTACGTATGTGTGATCGAACTGCTGTTATTGGTAGGGACAGCTATTCCGGCAGCGCTTGTAAGTGTTTGATCACTGGTCGACAAAATGGCCGAGGTTGCTGTTGCGACACCACTGAGTGAAGCGCTCACTGTGGAGACAGATGAAGCAGGCGAAGCGTTGTTGGGAAAGGTTGTACTAAAACTAAACTGAGCGCTGCTTGATCGGATACTTGGGACGTAAGGTACGGTGCTTGATACTGGTATAATCTGATTGGTGCTGATCCCATTGGCAGAACGGTAAAAACTAAGATCATTTACAGCTATGCTCGTTGTGCCTATGCTGCTTGGTGGGCTGATAAACCCAGGGATGATAATGGATAGGGTGTAGCTTGTTGGAGAGATTGATCCAGCCAATATACCTTGCGTGTAAAAGCTGACACCATCGGTAAATACCCCCGCGGTCCAGGTTTGGCTTGCCGTAGCAATGCGTGCATTGGCGGTTATCGCGCCCGACGCAACGCTTGCCAATGCCGTATAGAGTAAACCTCCTCCAGTTGATAGGGCAACTTCATTGTTTCCGGTCAGCGCAAGTAATACCAGGCTGCCAATACTCGAAAGTTTCATATGCACTACACTGGCCGGAAAACTTCCACTTGTCGTGCTGGTAAAAGTCGCTGCAGTGGATTTTACAGAAAAAGAAGGAAGTAGGGTGATTACACTGGTATAAGTCCCCACATTGATAGTTGTATTATAGTCGCTTCTAGTTTGTATATTGGATTGCGGTAAGGTGATGGAAGTCGTCTGTGCATAAGTACGATGCCCATAGAAGCTAAATAAGCCTAGGAAGTAAACCGCAAAATTTCGCTTAATATGTAATTTCTTTCTCTGCAATTTTCAAATCATATTGGCTGCCTGCATCTAATATTGCAACGGCAAGATAATGTCCTGCAGCAAGTTTCTCTGGAAGGTCGATTTGCACCCATTGATCCGAGCTAGGGAGCATCGCGATAGCGACGGACTTAATAGGAATTTCCTCTCCCGTTTCTGTATTGGTTAGCTCAAAACGTACATACGCATCCTTGTTAATCTGTCCGGTGTTTTTAACGTGCACATCCATGCGGCGCACGGACTGACCCGTCTGACTCGGAATCAAATGTCTGTCCTCAAAAGCAAGGAATTCCAGGTCTCCAGGATTTAATCCGGAGGGAGTATGGTAAATTTGAATACCGACTTCAATAAGCACGTTCATATTAAGGCCATTTTGCAGTGCGGCTTTTTGTTCTTTCACTTGTGTGAAAAAAAGCATGGTGTTGCTTAGCTGCTGCGGAGCTGGGTTTTTTGGGATCGTCATGGAAAGATTCACCGATTTAGTCTCTCCCGGAGCCAGGCGTACAGTATTTTCTGATAGCGTAAGCCAGGCCGCATTTGATTGCCGTTTTTGACCCGGAGAATAATATTTTTTTACCCCAATAGAATCGCGGTCCCAATCTTTCAGGTTGGCGACAAAATTGAGCTCAGCGTTCGAGGTGTTGCTAAAAGTAATCACCTGAGAAACCGTCTGTCCCGGCTCGCCAGTAAAAAAAATGCGGGATGGAGAAATTGAAATACCCTGTCCATAGATCAGGGTATTACAGATATAAAGGACTAATAGTGTTAAATAATATCTCACGGATAAAATTATCTTTCTAGTTAGCGTTGTGTCGCTGTATAAGTGACTGTTGTACTATAGGCCGATGCGGCTAGATTCAGCAAAGATGCCGGGTTCGAAATCGTATAATCTACGGTGTAAGTTGCTCCTGTAGTGGCGGTCGAATTATTGACCAAAGGTGCTGCTGTTGTGCTGAGTGGTACGTTGTTAACCGGAGTTCCCCCATTGGCTGTAGCTGCTGGAACAGTAACAGTGACAACATTCAATGCTGGTCCGCCTGCCGGTGCAAACGCCGCTGTTGCAGCAACAGTCAAATCATAGGGTTTGTTGCTGACTACGGTGAAGTGTGCTGCCTTCTCTACAGTCTTAGCTCCAGCATAATCCGCTGCTGTTGTATAGTTAAAATTGACAGTTGGAGCGGCTCCCAAGGTGATCGAAATGGCATCTGTCAAGTTGATATTGACGGTGACAGGTTGAGAGGTCGCTGATGGATTTTGTGCTTTCGCCAGCTGGCCGAAACATACAGCGACGGCGATAAAAAGGGCTATTAATAAGGTCTTTTTCATAATTTCCTCGATTTTACGGTATTAAACTCTAGTAAAGTTACTCAGCAACTGCGCTAAATGCAATGCAAACAAGTCACATAATGATGTTATAAAGTTGAGTGATAGCGGCCGCTTTTTATCAGTGTCTTTTAATAATAGCTGTTATAGGACATCTGTTATATAGCAAGTGTATTGCTCCTTAAAATTTTCCGGAAACAGCGTATATTTGCAGCCAAATGTCTGAGTCCAAAAGAATCTATCAAATCGATCTGTTTCGCTTTATCGCAGCATCCGCGGTTGTATTATATCATTATTTATATCGGGGGTATGCAGCCGGAAATATGTCGCTATTGGGTTTCGATGGCGTCGGAGAATATTTTAAATACGGCTACCTGGGCGTAGACTTATTTTTTATCATTAGTGGTTTTGTAATTGCTTTTTCCATCAAACATCTTTCGCTGCGGAAGTTCTGTTATTCCCGCTTCAAGCGCTTGTATCCGATGTATTGGATTTGTTTGCTGTTGACTTTTATCGTTTCTTATTTTTGGGGCGCACCGCGTTATCATGTCACATTTACACAACTATTGGCCAATCTGACTATGGTTCAAAAACTATGGGGACAGGGGGATGTCGATGGCGCTTATTGGTCACTCTATGTGGAGTTGAAATTTTACCTGATCATCGCTTTATTCCTAATTCTAAATCAATTTAAAAAAATAGGTTTAGATTATCTGGTTTATTTTTGGCTGCTATTGTCCAGCCTACGCTTTTTTGTTGGGCCTTCTGAAATTTATGACGCAATCCACGAGTTTTTTTTACTCGACTGGAGTGCGTATTTTATTGCGGGAATTATATTCTGCCAGATTTTTCTGCATGGACCAAAAGTCCAGCATTTTGTCGCTTTACCTTGGTGCTTGTATATTTCCATTGATGGTGCTATAGGTCGGATCCATTGGTTGGAACGTACTTTTCACAGTGATTTTTCCCCTTATATTATTGGTGCGACCATCGTTGCGTTTTACCTGCTCATGTTACTGGTTTCCTGTAAAAAGCTCCAGGCGATCAATTCGTCCAGATTTGTTAAAATCGGCATGTTGACCTATCCGCTGTATTTAATCCATCAACACATCGGCTTTATTATTTTTAATCACCTGTATCTGTATCTGTATCTGAATAAATACCTGCTCCTTTCAGGTGTTATAATTCTTATGCTTGCCCTGGCTTATCTGCTGAGCGATCGGATTGAACCGCGGATCATGAAGCATTTTAAATCATAAACAAAAGGTCCGAAGGTAATGATTACCCCGAACCTTTCTGGTTTTCATAGGAGATGTTTTCTGCCTGAGTCGTTTATTGGCTTGTCTTACGGTTAAAAAACAAGATTTCCTTGATAGATAAGTGATTTTACGGGCGATATCCTTGAAATAGCTTCTGCTGAGCAACTCGCGTCAAGGAATGCAATATCTGCACTGTCTCCGACTTTTGGCCATTGCATATTGCCTTTGTCATCCAATGGAGTAGGGCCTGCGGTAGCAAGTTTCAGCATACGGGATAGTGCATATTCAGTAGCCTGGCCGTATACCTGAGCTGCAAGATTGGCTTTTTGTAGCACGCTGCCTGTTCCGAAAGTATTCCAATGATCTACAATACTGTCATTCCCCGTCATGACTTTAACATTATTTTCCATGAGCGTCGGAATAGGCATAATCAACCCTCCAAATGGGATCGTAGAAACGATACCGATTTGTGCGGCACCCAGTTTCTCGGCCATTTCTTGTTGTTTGGCTTTTTCCAGCCGACCAAGCACAAAACAATGACTGAGATAGGTCTTGCCTTTGAGAACAGGGTTCTCGTTTACCTTATTAATTAAGTATTCTACAGTTTTCAAACCGGATTCTCCAGACTCGTGTAAGTGAATGTCAATTCCTTTGTTGTTATCCAATGCCAGTTGAACCGTAAAATCCATTGTCTTTTCAATAGCGCCATCGATGGAAAAAGGATCGACCCCACCGATAAAATCAATATTGGTTTTAGCCGCTTCCTTGAGATAAGGCGCCGAATCGGTATAGAAGACACCGTGTTGTGGAAAAGCAACCAATTCAGCTCCAAATCCATTTTTCTTGTTTTCAAGTGCCAGTTGCAGATGATGTAAAGAATCTAGTTTGGATGTCGGTTCAATATTGACATGACTACGTGCAAAGGCAGTTCCCTTGGATTGTAACAGTTCAATTAGTTTTTCTGCTTTATGGGTAGAGTTTTTGAGCAGTTCGGGCAAGATTTTCTGTTCAAGAGCAATCATACCCTTTACACCTCCGGGGCCACGTCTTACTGCCTGCCATTTGTCGCCATAATAGGTCTTATCCAGATGGATATGCATATCTTTAAAAGAAGGTAGCATCAAAAGTCCTTTTGCATCGATCGCATCAGCACTGTTGCTGTTGGCACTGATATTTTTGATTTTCCCGTTTGCGATCTGAATGGAAAAAAGACCGGTCTTTGTTGCGGTGACATTACCATCACCATCGTACTCAAATCCGGTTTCCAACAACACGTTTTTCAACGTATAGCTTTTTTTACCTTGGTAGCCGCTCAAAAGTCCTTGATGAACCGCATTATGTTGATTTTCTGCAAATAGCATTCCCGGGATAAATGTTGCACCCGCAAGAGCCAGAGCGGAGTTTCTGATAAATTCCTTGCGTGTAAGGGCCGTTGATTTCATTTGATTTCCTATTATGTTATTTTGTGACCGGAATAAAAAGCCTACCAGTCTTTTACAAAGTTACATAGCTGGCATCCTATTATTGCTGGGAGATTTCTGCCATTCTTTGTGTGATTTATCTTTTTTTCAAGTTGTTTTCAAAGGACTTGGAGTTTCCCCCACATGAATATTTTCTCTAAAGTCACTTGGACTTGCCCCCGTTTGCTGTTTAAAAAAATTCGAAAAATAAGCTTGATCTGCAAAACCCAATTCAAAGGCAATTTCTTTGATGGACCGCTCGGTGCTTTGCAAAAGACGTTTGGCTTCAATGCTGATCCGTTGGTGAATAAGTTGTGTAGCTGATATTTTCAGATGTTTTTTGCACAGTATATTCAGGTAATTGGGCGAAATATGAAGCTTTTCGGCATAAAAAGCGACGAGCTTTTGCTCCCTAAAAAATTCATCAATGAGCATATTGAACTTGGCAAGTCGTGGAACAGACTGATAGACTTTGAATTCAGTGAAGGTAGACTCCGCCTCTCGACTTACAATTGCTGCGATGACTCCCGCTCGGGCAGTTATCAATGGAATAAGTGAATTTTCTCTTTTTAACTCCTGCTTCACAGATTCAAATTCATAATGCAATTGTGCAAAAGCATCTGCGGTAAGATCAATGACGGGATGGTTTTGGTAATTGGTGAATGAAAAGCGAAAGAAAGGGGCGAAGTGCTCAAAAAAAGAGCGTTCAATCATGAGTTGATAGCCTATAGTACCCGCATAGACATGCCATTTGTGCATTTGCCCCGGAAAGAGCACATGAACCTGATGGTCTTTGATGATATGGTCAATCGAATCGATCGTATGGACGCCTGATGCTTTATCGAACAGATTTATGATAAAGAAGTCATGTTTATGCGGTTTGTCGATGAGCCGCTCGCCATGCAGTTCATTAAATAGGAGTTCGTCGCGCCCTGCAGTCTGTTCCTTACGGAAACCATCCAGACTGATCACTGGTGCCCAAATTTTTGAATTTCGTTTATCCATAGTAGATCATATCGAATCTAAAATACAAAATACCGAGGAGTAATCGATCATGGCGAGCTGAGTTTGCGCATGTTTCTATCTTCGTAGCATATTGGCATTTTTACCTCTCCTGGCAGACGGTAGCAGTTGTGGGGCTATGGACGACAGTATACTCGATACACCTTAGTTAAAATCTGGAGAATATCGGCTAAAATAAACCTATGTATAATGATGTAGAGTAATTAATTTTATAAATGTCAAATAGACAGCAATACAGAAAATATTCTTCGACTTTGGAAGCTTATTAATAGGCATTGCTTTTCTTCTTGTTCGTCATCTGTTGAAGACAATCAAGGAAAAGGATACGGTAATAGCTTTCACCTGGCTAGAGGGTGATCTTTAAACAATAAATCATTAGCGAATAAAAGATAGCGATATGAAAAGATATACGATATATTTTGCAGCAATTCTCACAATTTTTATCAAAATGACAGCTGTAGCTGTGGCACAGGGTGGGGATCAGATCCTGGATGGTATTGGAGAGACAGGCATGGTGGCCCGTTACGTCTTTGATGGTGATTTTAAGGATTGGTCGCGCAATGGACTACATGGTAAATTCCAGGGGACAAAAGCGTCATTTGTGTCAGATAAGCAATTTACAAAGGTGCTTTCTCTCGCTGGAGGAAAGGACGATTTTGTCGTACTTCCAGCGCAGGTACTCGCTGATCTCGAGTCGATCAGCATTACAGGTTGGATATATTTGCGTGCAGCGCAGTCTGGCCAGTATTTATTCGATTTTGGACAAGATATCGCCAGGCATTTTGCTGGAACACCAACAGGTACAGCGCTACAAAATGGCTATATAGGGATAATCGCGCAAAAGAAGGCCGAAGTAAAAAATGCGGTCTCTTCGGCAGTGCCTTTAAACAAATGGGTGCACTTGGCCATTGTAGTTGATATTGCTACAGGGGCTATGCAAACATATTTAGATGGTATGCCCGCTGGAGAAGTTAAAGATATCCCACAGGAGTTGACCGAGGTTTTTGGACAGACAGGTAGTAAGAGGACACTATACATTGGAAAATCCCTGTTGGGTGGAAATGTAAGTTTAAATGCACTGTTGCATGATTTTCGCATTTATCGGGTGCCACTGAATCAAAACCAGATCGGCATGGTGTACAGAAATGCGCTGAAAGGTGTGCGTGAAGATGTTGCTTCTAAAGGTAAGGCTGAGGATGACCTACCGCGATTTCCAATGAATAAAGCTGAGCTTTATAATGCCTTCTTAACCGGAGTTGCAGATGTCACGGTAGAAACAGCGGTAGGCGAGCTGCCACGATTGCCGAGTTTTGTCGTCGGTACATATAAAGACGGTATTGTGGGACCAAAAGTGCGTGTGTTGTGGCCTGCACCAACCGACAATAGTGCCGTCGCGCAGCAAACAGCTTACACCGTCACGGGACGTATTCCCGGGACTGATCTGAAACCCAAAGCCATCATTACAGTTAAAGGGAAGGTAAAGTCAAATATGCCTAGCTTAAAATTGGACGCATTTCACTTGGATCAGGTTTCCCTTAATACGGATGTAAAGCAGCATCAAACGAAGTTTATTGAAAATCGCAATAAATTCATTGATACATTGGCAAAATCGGATCCTAATTCATTCCTCTATATGTTTCGACACGCGTTTGGGCAAAAACAACCGATCGGTGCGCAACCTTTGGAGGTATGGGACAGTCAGGATATCAAGCTGCGCGGTCATGCTACAGGACATTACCTGACGGCAATTGCACAAGCTTATGCGAGTACAGGGTACGATAAGGTACTCCAGTCAAAATTTTTGGGGAAGATGGATACCATGGTCAACGTGCTTTATTCCTTGTCAAAGTTGTCGGGTACGCCGAGACAAGCGGGACAGGCTTCTATTGCGGATCCTGCTGCGGTGCCATATGGTCCCGGTAAATCAGCTTATGATTCTGACCTGAGTGACGAAGGAATCCGTACAGATTATTGGAACTGGGGACTTGGCTTTATCAGTGCCTATCCCCCGGATCAGTTTATTATGCTTGAACATGGCGCAAAATATGGCGGGCAGAAGAACCAGGTTTGGGCACCTTATTATACGCTGCATAAAATCCTGGCCGGCCTGATGGATGTTTATGAGGTAAGTGGAAATAAAAAAGCATTGGAGATCGCACAGGGAATGGGCAATTGGGTGTATACACGTTTAAATAAAGTCCCAACAGAGACATTAATCAAAATGTGGAATACGTATATCGCAGGTGAATTTGGTGGAATGAATGAAGTGATGGCGAGGTTATATCGTATAACGGGTGAAGAGAACTATTTAAAAACCGCCCGCTTATTTGACAATATTGATATGTTCTACGGCAATGCCGCGCACACACATGGACTTGCCAAAAATGTAGATACTTTTAGGGGCTTACATGCCAATCAGCATATTCCTCAAATTGTGGGCAGTATGGAGTTATACCGGGTGTCCAATGAGCCCCAATATTATAAAATTGCCGACAACTTTTGGTATAAGGCCACCAACGATTATATGTATAGTATCGGTGGTGTGGCTGGGGCCAGAAATCCGGCCAATGCGGAATGTTTTATTAGCCAGCCGGCAACATTATATGAAAATGGATTTTCTGCAGGCGGGCAGAACGAAACCTGTGCAACCTACAACATCCTGAAATTGACAAGTGACTTGTTTATGTTCGATCAGCGCGCAGAGTTGATGGATTATTATGAACGTGGATTATACAATCATATCTTAGCTTCTGTTGCAGAAAATAGTCCAGCAAACACGTATCATGTGCCTTTACGCGCAGGATCTATTAAGCAGTTTGGAAATGCTGATATGAAAGGCTTTACCTGCTGTAATGGTACGGCTATTGAGAGCAGTACTAAATTGCAGAATACAATCTATTTTAAAAGCAAAGATGACCAGTCGCTGTATGTCAATCTGTATATTCCTTCTACCTTACATTGGACGGAACGCGGAATCAGCGTCGAGCAACAAACCAGTTTTCCGAAAGCGGATCAAACAGCGCTGACCATACGGGGGAATGGCAAATTTGAACTTCATGTGCGCGTGCCAAGCTGGGCAACAAAGGGATTTTTTGTTGCAATAAATGGAGTCGATCAAAAAATTAAAGCTGAGCCGGGTACTTACCTAACCTTAAACCGTACCTGGAAAGATGGGGATGTGATCAACCTCAAAATGCCATTTCAGTTTCATCTGGACCCGGTTATGGATCAGCCCAATATTGCAAGTCTGTTTTATGGGCCAATCTTATTGGCAGCCCAGGAACCTGCAGCAAGAAAAGACTGGCGTAAAGTAACTTTAGATGCAAAGGATATTGCTAAATCTATTAAAGGGAATCCCGAAACATTGGAGTTTTACATTGATGATGTACTTTATAAACCTTTTTATGATACTTACGGACGTCATTCGGTTTACCTGGATGTCAGCTTAAAATAGGAAGCTAGCAGTGTATTCCTAAATCTTTCCCAAATTCAAGGTACCTTTGTCATAAACAATTGTGTATGTAAATTGTCATTTAGCATGGACAGATTACTATTGTTTACACAAGTTTTCCTCTAAATAGAATTAAGAAGATGAAAATATTGGTTATTGAAGACGAAGCGGATTTAAGGGAAATTGTGAAGGCATCTTTACTTAAGGAAGAATATACGGTAGAAACTGCCGGTGATTATGGATCAGCCCTTGAGAAAGTCGCTGTTTATGATTACGATTGTATCCTGCTTGACATCATGCTGCCTGGAGGTAATGGTTTGCAGATTCTCAATCAGCTCAAAAATGAGGGTAAGTCCGATAATGTGATCATTATCTCCGCAAAGGATTCTTTGGACGATAAGCTAAAGGGACTCGAACTTGGAGCCGATGACTATTTGACAAAACCCTTTCATATTGCTGAGCTGAATGCACGGATTAAAGCCGTGTTACGAAGGAAACAATGGGAAGGTAAGCATACATTGGAAATGGGAAACATCGTGTTGGACCTCAATGAACGCTGCTTATTTATTGGACAGGAGCCTGTGCCGTTAAATCGGAAAGAGTTCGATATGCTCAACTACTTCTTATTGAACAAAAATAGACTGGTCAGCAAAAGTGCGCTGGCAGAACATGTATGGGGTGATAATACGGACCAGGCGGATAATCTTGATTTCATCTATTCACAGATAAAAAACTTGCGCAAAAAATTCTTGGCTAGTCATGCTGATGTGGATTTTGAAGCGGTATATGGAATCGGTTATAAACTTGTCGAAAAATGAGATTAGCCAACCAAACACTAAAGTATCTTTCTATCTCCGTGTTGGTGGTCATCGCCCTCTGGTCAACAGTGTTCTATCTATTTATGCTGGAGGTGATCCACGATAATATCGACGAAGAACTCGAAAACCAAAAACGGCTCATTATCCAGGAACTTTCCAGCAATCCTACCGTAGCCCCAGATTTAGAGTTTGGGATAAATAACTATAAGGTACGCCAGATCTCCGAAGAACAAGCTCTTAAGATGCAAAACGTTTATAAGGACACCATGTTGTATATGCAGGACGATGATGATCCCGAACCGGAGCTGGAACCAGTCCGAATGTTGACGACAGCATTTGAACATCAAGGACATTATTATGAACTTTCGATCATCAATTCTATGATCGAAGAAAGCGATCTAATTAAGAATCTCTTTTATTCTGTTGTTATTTTATTTGTTTTGTTGGTCATCAGTATCGTATCCATCAATAAAGTCGTAATAGAACGTTTATGGGGACCATTATATACGTTCTTGGATCAGTTGACACGGTTTCGTTTAGGCAAAACCAAGGAGAAGCCTACTATGGATACGCAGATCCAGGAATTTAAAGATCTACAGCTTGCTGTGGCTACCTTAATTCGCCATAACGAGGAAAGCTATGAACAGCAAAAACAGTTTATTGGCAATGCTTCGCATGAATTACAGACACCGTTGGCCATTATGATCAACAAATTGGAAATCATGGCGGAAACAGAGGGGATGAACCAGGAACAGTCAGAGACTGTCGCAGCAGTATTAGCAACTGCCGAGCGGCTTGTGCGCCTCAATAAATCCTTGTTGCTGTTGAGTAAAATTGAGAATAAACAATTTTTGCACAATGAGGATCTTTCGTTCAATACGCTTGTACTAAATATTGTGGCGGAGTTTGAGGCTATTGCTGAATTTAAACAGGTAAAAATCAATGTTGTACAAGAAGATCAGCTGACTGTACAAATGGATGGTGCTTTGGCAAATATAGTGGTATCAAATCTCCTACGAAATGCTTTGTTCCACAATAGATTAGGTGGCGAGGTGAATATCCATATAACGAACAAAAGGCTTACCGTGTCCAATACGAGTACACATGCAGCGTTGGATGCTAACCTGGTATTCTCCCGTTTTTATAAATCAGATGCAGCATCCAAAGGTACTGGCTTGGGTCTGGCCATTGTGCAGGCCATCTGTCACCTCTATGGTTTTGCAATCGTCTACCATTATGAAAACAATCAGCATAGCTTTCAGCTCAATATGTTCCCTTAGAAAATATAGCAGGAGAAGGTAAGTGTTCCCAAATCTTTACAGATTCGCTTTTTTACTTTGTAGTACACTTAAAAATAGAATCATGAATTGTAAATTAATCTGGAGTGCTTTCGTACTTGCACTGACAACAACAGGAGCTATTGCTCAGGATATACCACAAAGTCAAGTTCCCGCTGTCGTGGTGAATAGTTTCCAACAGAAATTTCCAAAAGCCAAAAAAGTAGATTGGGAATTGAAGGGGAATGTTTATGAAGCGGAGTTTGAAACGGGCTTATTTGGCATTGACCAGGAAGCTTGGTTTCAGCATAACGGAAAACTTTTGCGCTACAAGACTGAAATAAACAAAAGAGAACTACCGAAGAGTGTGCTGGACCGGGTGAAAAGAGATTTTCCGGGATATCGCATTGAAGACGCAAAAAAGATTACCGCCGAGCAGAAAGTGAGCTATGCGTTTGAAGTGAAAAGTCGAAAAGAGGAGTGGAAGTTGGTACTCGATCCACAGGGAAATGTTCTTACGAAAGTAAGGGACTAAGCAGATATTTCTGTATAAATAAAACCTTCATGATTTTACACGCACTCATAGCGGCGAAATCATGAAGGTTCTTTTGGGCAAGTAAACTGAGTTTATTGCGCTAACTAATCTTCTCCTTCCTCTGCGTGGATTTCAAAAGATAGCTTTATGAGATCTTGACCAGCAAACTTAGTGGCATAATCCGATAAGTTCCAGTCAGTACGGGTAACTTTTGCCTTTGTGCTGGCATCATTAAACTTGCGAAGTATAAAGAATACATTTTTCTCGCCTTCATTATCTTTTCCTGCCGTAAAATAAGTGATAATCCCTGTCGTCTCCGTTGCTCCGTTGACTGCAGAGCCATCACCATAGGTCGTTTCTTTCGTTTGAAAGATCGCACCATTTCCTGTACTGCTATTCGGATTTAAAACAAAAGAACCACCCGTAAGGAATGCTTTGTAGTAATCTGCAGTTGCTTTATTGCTGATGTATTGGCCCTGAATTTCTTTTGAAGAAGCATCAAATTGTTTTAATTCAATTTTATAGATGCCTGCAGGATTGAGGTGAGCATGTCCTCCAGCCAATGCTGTCCCCTTCTCATCAAAGCTGATAGCAATTGGTTCTACCTTTTCTTTCTCGGCAAGATCATGGAAATGGTCTCCATGTGCTTCGCCGGCTACTTCCGTAAATACAAGCTTATAAGCAACTTTGGCATCTGAACCTTGTATAGTCAACGGTGATTCAGCTGTAGTCGCATTTCCGGCTTTGTCGGTTACCGTAAAATGAAAATGATATGCCCCAGCTGGAGCATCAGCAGGGACATCGATGTGTTCATGAAATGTTGCATTTTTCACGCCAATGTATTTTCCATCCGTATAGGCTTTTGTAAACTTATACTGACCGCCACCTTCTTGATGAACCTCAATTTCGATTTTAGCAATCAGTGCTTCGGCAACAATATCGCCTTCAAGATGTAGATCTGATCCCGCTTGGACAGTTTTGTTATTGCCACTGCCGATTTCAAGTGTGCCTATCTGGGGCTTTGCAAGTGCTGGAATTTCTTCGTTATCTTTCTTACAGGACGATAGGAAGCCTAAAAGAATTGTACTTAACAGGAAGAAGAAGCGAATGTTTCTAGTTTTCATGTAAAATGGATTTAATTAAATTGAGTTGATAAATATGTATGGTATTACTCGAGTATACGGATGCTGATTCCCTTCTGGCTGCTCCATCCCGCCAGGTCAGTCACCTGAATCATAAAGTGATAATTACCCGGATCGATATCTGCTGGCACATCGATTTTTAATTCGGCATCATATTGCTGTGGCTGCCCCGGAATATTGACTGTCTTGACCAAGGTGAAGGGCTTGATGGGAGTTTTGATCGCTTCAACCGTGCATTCGCCGATTTCTGTACTATGCGAATGATGGTCAAAATTATGGTGTACGTCGATGCTATAGCTCCCGAGTGCTACATTATCAGATAGCTTACTGTGGAAAGTAAAACTTGTGCCTCGTTTAATTGTGCTACATTGTTTTGGGAAAGCCGTTTCCGAATCGATGGCGATGGTAGGTTTTTCGGTATCAATGCTTTCCTTATCTTTCTTACAGGCAACAGTCATGGCAAGTAACACTGTAATAAGTGTGTATTTTTGAAGTGTTTTCATATATAAATTTTATTCATTCGTGTATGTGTTAAGCGATATTCATAAGCTTGCGATGCTCGTATATTGCTCAACGGTTGTTTATCGGGAGCAAAGGGTTTCGTTTTAATAATCTTATGATCGGGACTGTTTCCCAAAGGGAACTCCAATGGATAGGATAAAATTCCTTCCCTGTTCAGGCAAAGAGATCAGCCGATAAAAGCTGGTATGATCCATATATTTCTTGTCAAATAGATTTTGAACCTGTAAGCGTAATTGGAGGACAGATCCCGAAAATCGGAGTTGTGTTCCTGCTCGAAAGTTGAATACCTGATAAGCTGCTGTGGACTCTTCTGGTGGAACAACTTGATGTTGCGCTGCTGTCCATTTGCAATCGACGGAAAGGTAGGTCTCTTTAAAATGTTTGCTATTTTTTGCTGTCCAGCTGATGTCCATCAAAGCTGAAGGTGCCGGAGAGAAAGGAAGTGTATATCCTTTCTTTGCACCCGATAGTTGTTCCGATCGAACATATTCACCCAATAATTCTACTTTCCATTGTTTCAAAGGCTGATAGCTGAGCTTCAATTCTGCTCCATAACGGCGAACACGGCTTTCCATATATTCAAAGATTTGATTGCCGGCACCATAATATTGATCGTAGCTTGACGTGGGATTGAGATAGATATAATTGGAAAAATAATTAAAGAATGGTGTAAAGGCGACAAAGACTTTTCTGGGACTCCAGGTCAAGGATAAATCCAGCTGGTAGGACTGTTCGGGAGACAATGATTGATTGCCTCTTTCATAACTGAAGTAGTGATAGTTGACACCATTAGCGCCGAGCTCCTGTGCAATGGGGGCCCTGAAACTTTTTCCTGCATTGATTTTTGTTTCCAGATCTCCGAATTGATGTGCCGCTCCTATAGACCAAACCAGACTATTGAAACGGCGACTGAGCGCCGAAGCCCGGACTATTCTGCCCGACTGATTATCTTCCAGCTGTGATTCGAACCAATCCTGATACGGTGAGGTCTGAATATGGCTGTAATCGTAACGCAATGCCCCATATAGCATGGTTTCGTCCGCGAGCTTGTATTGATCGTAAACGAATAGGCCCATTGCCTTTTGGCTAAAAGTGGGGATGAGAAAGCTCCAACCATCAATCCGGTTATCCTGGTACTCTCCATTTGCACCAATGGTAAGTCGATGTGTGGCCAACTCAAATTGGTCTTTTACAGTGATACTATAGACCTGTTTGTCATATAACCTTTCCAAATTGATTGGGATAGTCATATCTTTTGGATAAACAGGTGGCATATAACCATGCGCGGTGTAATTGTTATATTCTTGCCGGTAATTTTTCTGATAGCCCAGGTCTATCCAAAGCTTATGCTTATCCAGATCGATAAAGTTGCGGTTAATAAGTTTCAGGTGATTGACCGTCTGGCTTGGGAAACCAATGTCACGACTGGATTTGTCATAAAGTGCTGTATCTACCCCCCTTGGTTCCAAGCCGTGCGCATTGGCAAAGAAGCCAAACTTTGTATGATAATTAATCAGGTAGAAAATCGAAGAAAAACGATCCGATAGATATCCACCGCGTAGTTGAAAATGTGTCTCTCGTCCCGCAGTGTTGCGAACATGCCGATCTTTCAGGCGTACCGCATAATTGTAAACATAGACTGTATCTGTGGGGACACGGTAATCGCCATATTCTAGATGCGTGAATCCTCCTCCAAATACCCAATTCCCTTTTCGGCCCTGTGCTTGTAGCGATCCGCCAAAAGTAGCGTTGTTTGACTTTGTCAATAGGTTAAACTGCCCTTTAAAACCTGTCTCCTGTAGTTCCGCTGGCGGTGATAGCCGAATGACACCGCCAATGGCATCTGAACCATACATAAATGAGCTGGACCCCTTTAGTACCTCGGCACTTCCCACACTGAATTGATCGATTTCCAATCCATGATCCAGTCCCCACTGCTGGCCTTCATGTTTAATGCCATTTTCTACCGTGGCCACACGATTAAATCCGAGCCCTCTAATCTGCGGTTTAGACTGATTGGCTCCTATGCCTATGGCACTGACACCGGGAAGTCTGCTTAATGTCTGCATTAAACTACCTGCCTGGTATTTTTGTATAGAGTCGGCAGTCAATAGTTGGATCGATAATGCTCCTTCTGCTGCCCGGCGATAACGTCGCCCTCCAACTTTTACTTCTTCAAGCTCGATACTCTTCTCCTGTCCATAACATGGGAAAAATAGCTGTTGTGCTGCGATAAGTGAAAAAATGATATACCTATTCATCTATGTGGATTCGATTCGTAAAGCGTAATCAGTACAATCAATTTGTATTACAATTAATATGTATTGCAATTAAGTTGCAACAAATATAAGGAAAAAGATTTTAAAAGCAATATAGTTGCATTATAATAAACAGAATTGACTTTACGATACAGTGGCAAAGTTTTTGTTGCTTTTTGGCGCCTAAAGAGTATAAAAAGCATGTTTTACAAGTAGTACATACGATGATATATGAAGTTAAGTGAAGAATATTCTATTAAAGTTGCCGCATTGCAATCGGCTGAACATCAATTGACAGTTGACCTTTCGAAGCGCATTACGCCCGATACATGGCTTGATGTCCTGATTTACTTTGAGCACAACTTGGAGCAGTCCAGTGCGGCTGAACTTTATGATGCATTATTTGAAAAAGGAACTGATTTTGCCGCAAACGTATATCTGAACGAAGAGGATTATACCTTTTTTATTGATAAAATACGAACAATATTAGCGCGCTATGCTGCGCTCAATTCTCATGCATGGGTGGAGCTTGGCTTACAGCATATTTTATGTCGCCGACATGTGGTAGAGAAAGAAAAGGCTTCTCTTTATTTGAAGAGAGGCATCGATGCTGGGGTTGAATGGGCAAGACCCCTTTATTTATACTACAATTATTTAGGTTTGCTGGCCGATATCGACCGCGATAACGCCAAGGCCGAACTGGATGCACTCGCTTTGGGCGGAGATCTTTGGGGAATCGCATATGCTGCCCATATCGATGTCTGGACCGATAAATATGAAGAAGTCTTTGACCGTATTCAGCTGCTCAAGCAATCTCCGGAAAGGAAAATACTGCGCCATTATTATGAGGCACTGCAATTTTACTATGCGCGTAAAGAGGACAAGGGCAAACGCCTGCAAACCCTGGAAGAGGGTATTGCGATGACTGAATCTCGTTACTGCAGATTTGTGCTGAATGAAATAAAACGTGCGGAGGCGGCTTCCATAGGTGAACAGGAGCTTCTTGTACCGGAATATCGAGAACTGTTTGAATACGGAATGATGGACGCCGCGGTGCAAATTGCACTTATCAAACTTCAGACACTGGGCAACAACAATCAGGAAAAACAGGATTTCGAAGAACCGCTGTGGTATCTTCAGAAAGCATACGACTATAATAATAATTATGCGGGTTATCGTCTAGCCTGTCTGTATCTCTATCAGGAGGCTGTGCAGGACATCGAAAAGGGACTATCTTTATTGCGTCTGCTCGACGAGAAAGAAGGGTATGTGGAAGCTCAGGTTGAACTCGCTGAAATTCTCCTCGAAGGTAGGTTCCTCCCAAGGGATGAAAAATTAGCCTTTCGGCGCTTCAGCGCAATGGCGGAAAAAAACATTGCTTACGCCAAGTTGCGCATGGGTAATATGGTCGAATCTGGCTATGATGGAGTTGCTCCGGATTACAAAACCGCCTTTGCTTACTATCAGGATGCCGCAACAGATAAATTGCCTCAAGCTTTATATCAGGTTGGTAGGTACCTAAAATATGGTATCCATGGAGAGGAACCAGATTTGGCAGCTGCATTGCCTTACTTCGAGGAAGCGGCAGTATATAATAACGCTACTGCGCTAACGGAAATGGGTTTAGCTGCTGAATTAAAATCCGAACCGGATTATAAATTGGCCTTTGATTATTTCTCGCGTGCGGCAGATCTTGGCTATCCCTATGCCTATTATTTAAAAGGTATTTATTTGGAAAATGATTATCACCAGTCCGGAGCTCCCCAACCGAAAGCAGCTTTTACCGCCTTTGAAACCGGAGCTGGGATGCAGGAGCTAAATAGTATATATGAACTGGCGCGATGTTACCGGGGGGGCATAGGTACGGAGATAAATCTAGACAGGATGATTGCTTTATATCAACAGGCTGCTGAACGAAATCATGTACAGGCTTTGACTGATCTGGGGCTCTGTTATGAGTATGGTTATGGATTGAACCAAGATACATTTAAAGCACAGGAAAACATTAAGAAAGCTGCCGATCTGGGGTTCCCTTATGCAATTTACGTATTGGGACGATACTATTTGACCGGTTTGGTGCAACAGGATGCAGCTCATGGTCTTCAGCTTTTGGAAGAGGCAGCACAAAAAAATGTAGCTGAGGCACTCGTGCTGCTTGGCGACTACTTTTTCTTCGACTATGATCAGCGGGAAGAATACGACAAAGGTTTTGATTACTACATGCGTGCCGAAAAACTTGGCTATCTGACGGAGGGAATTGGCATGTGCTATGAGTTTGGTATCGGCGTGGAAGCACAGCCAGCAAAAGCATTTGGATATTATACACAAGCTGCGGAGCGAGGAAATCAGCAAGCGAGCTACCGATTGGCCCGTTGTTATTATTTTGGAATAGGTACCGAGATCGATAAAGCAGCCGCCTATGGGTATTTTATGGAAGTAGCGCAGCAAGGGAATGTGTATGCCGCTTACTTTGTTGCGGTGCAATTGCTGGAAGGAGATGGCGTACAGATGGACCTTCAAGACGGTGTCGAATGGCTTATGAAGGCCGCCGAAGCCGATCATGCTGACGCACAATATAAACTGGCCAACTGTTATCTCATGGGGGATGGGATAGAAGAAAATGAAGATCTTGCCCTGGAGTGGTTTGAACGGGCGGCAGCCAATGGACATGAAGATGCTATTCGATTGACAAAGAAAACGAGAAAGTAAGAAAAACATGCAAGAAGAAAAATCCTATTCCTTTCAGGTCAATCTGAAAGGAATGATCGCACTGCTCTCAGAACACCTGTATAGCGATCCCAATACATTTATTCGGGAACTGCTTCAAAATGGTGTGGATGCAATTACAGCATTGAAACACTTGGATGAACAGCATCAAGGAAAAATAATGATTGAGCTGCCAAGCACTGGACAACCGAAGTTTCTGTTCAGCGATAATGGTATAGGCCTTAAGGAGACCGATATTCATCAATTTTTGTCGGTTATAGGTGAGAGTTCAAAGAGTAAAGACATTAAGGACGCTCAGGATTTCATTGGTAAGTTTGGTATTGGACTGCTTTCTTGTTTTGTGGTCAGCGATGAGATAATTGTGGAAACAAAATCGGCCCTTGAACAACTGCCTCTACGTTGGACTGCGAGAGCTGAAGGGGACTATAAAATCGAGCGGCTTACTGAAGATATTCCTGTCGGAACACGTGTTATCCTAAGCCCTAAAAAACAATTCAACTATATTTTTGAAGCGGATTATCTTGAGAAAAAAATCAAGTTTTATGGAGATGCGCTGCGAGAAAACATTTCGATTGTAGTTGGAGCTACCGAAAAGATTATTCATAAAGAAGAACCCCAATGGCTTGCTTCATCAGTTTCGAAAGCAGAATTGCTGGCTGTTGGAAAAGAACTCTTTCATGTCAACTTTTTAGATGCAATTCCATTTGAAACGACGGCGGGAAAGGCAAAGGGGGTGTTGTATATTTTACCTTTCCGTACGCAGTTTAGCAGCAAGCAGCGTCACCGTATCTACTTGAAGCGCATGTTTCTCGCTGAAGAAGATCAGTCTATTTTGCCAAATTGGGCTTTTTTTGTCCGGATGCTTATCAACACAGAGGAACTTAGTGCCACCGCCTCACGGGAGTCTTTGATGAAAAATGATCTACTACGGCAGGCGCGAAAAGAAATAGCTGCTGTGCTGAAAACGTACCTGCAACAGGTGAAGAAGATCGATTTCGATATATATATTCGCATTATCCAAACTCACTATCTCCACTTGAAAGCTTTTGCGCTTGAAGATCCGGACTTTCTAGCGATATTTTTGGCAGATATTCCGTTTGAAACCAATCGCGGACAACGAAGCTTTCAAAATATCATTGATCATCAGCAACAGCTCTATTACTGTGCTGATTTTGAAGATTTCAAACAGATTGACCGTATGGCCGATACACAGGGGATGATTCTTGTGAATGCGTCCTACACATTTGATACCGAGTTGCTCCGCAGGATCAAACAAAAATATAGCGATTATAAGATAACAGAGATGTCGCCCAATCAGCTCCTGGAAACGTTTCAGCCGATTCATGAAGATGAGCACAATCACTATGTTTCTTTTCAGAAAGAAGTGCAGCGCATTTTAGACGATTATAGCTGCGTTCTTGAAATTAGACGGTTTAAACCGATTGATACGCCGGCTATTTTTACAAAAATGGAGCAAAATAATGTAGAAAATACGATTAGCCAATTAAAGGAAAATGCAAATCCTTTTGCGCAAGTACTCAAGACATCGAGGCCGAATAAGATCCAGAATACGTTATGTTTAAATGCTGACAATGCGTTGATCAAAACGCTAATGGATATAAAAGATGTCTACATGCTTCGTTCAGTTATGGAAGTGCTTTACGTGCAGGCGCTAATTTTGGGCAAGTACCCTGTCCAGGAGCGGGAAATGAAGGTTATGAACGAGGCCCTGAAAAGCCTCATCGTCATGGGGTTGGATAATTTTGTGAATCTTTAAAGCGGTTGAGTATACTTCTCCGCGTAAGGATTTCCTTGTATTGCATAGAAAATATATTAAAAAGTAAATATACTCAAAAAAAAGAGGGAGTAATTAGATGTACACACTTAAAATTCAGAAACTTCGCAATCAGGTTGCACGAGTAGACAATACCTTGGAAAAGGTTAATCTGTTGACACAGGCTATTCGGATTGCAGATGAAAATCAAGATATTGAATGGGGATATGACCTTCGCTTAGATTTAATCAGCGAAGAGATAGACCTTGCTTTTTCAACCGAGTCATTACCTGCGTTTGCGTGGATATTACAGGCTTACGATGAAAATCCTGAACTCTTTAATGAAGAAGACTTCTTGTGGCAATACAAATGGATGATGTCCGAATTATACGATAATCCTGCTGTCAGCCGTGAGCAGATTGAAGCGGCTTTGCGCGACTTTGAACAACGATTGATCCGCAACGGTTATGGTAAGCGTGCCATATACAATGAGGAGCTGAGTGATGCGCTGGCGCAAAAAGATATTGTCGCCATCGAGCGCGCATTGAAAAACGTAAATGCTATGCAAAGAGATGACATGAGCGATTGTGAAGCCTGTGAAATGGATGCAGAAGTATCAGCAACACTATTACAGGATGGCTATAGCCCAGCAGTCGATAAAGCCTTACCTTTAATTGAAGGCCAGTTTACCTGTTCGCATGTGCCTTTGCGTACAGCAGTGAACCTGGCTTATGAAGGTCTTAAGCAAGGTGATACTGAACAGGCCGATAAAATGGCGCTGCTGGCAGAAAAGGAGGTGTTTAAGAAAGAAAAGGACTCCGCAATTTTGATTTCGGCAATTAAACTAGCAACCTATTTTTCCTATACCAATATTGGTAAAGCGAAGGAATGGATCGAACGATTTTTGCCTTGGGCTGATGGTCCCGACAATCGATCCATGTTTCAGTTGGCCTGCTATATCTGTGAAGCCATGAGGAATTTTGGTCCTGATGAATCTTTTATGCTTGAGCTCGGCAATCAGCATAATTTTTTTCAAGGGAAAAATACCTACACCGCAAGCGAATTGGCTGATCATTATGGGAAACTGGCGGATCAACTCGCAGACCGCTTTGACCAACGTAATGGCAATCACAACTTTCGCAATCAGTTAATGTCCCTTTAGCTTGGAATGGCTGCAGAAATCCCTGATTTCCGTGATGAAATTCAGTTGTTTTGAAGGCTATCTTTGTGTAAATGAGCATTAAATACTGAAATACATCAACAAAATAGATCAATATGATTAAACAATTTATTACGGGCATGATGACCGCAGCGGTTCTGAGCCTGTCAAGTTGTGGTTCGGGAGAAAAAGATCCTGCAGCATACAACAATTCAATTATTACCGTTATAAATAGTAGTGAAAAACATGTGACAGACATGAATGCCGCCATGAATGGCTCCGATTATACGAAAGCCGAACAGGTCCGCGCAGATTGGGAAAAATCTTTGAATGATGATATCAAGAAAGTCGAAGGTCTGGGAGATTTCAAAGGCGATGCGACATTCCAAAAAGCCGTTCTTGATGGCTTAAATGGGTATAAAAAAATCGTTACGGAGGATTATCCGAAATTGATTGAACTCCGAAAAAATAAGACACCTGATGCTGCTAAAGAGTCTGCATTGCTTGAAAATATCAATAAAGCGTTTGAAAATATGAGCAATGGTGTCAATCAAGCATCCACAGCATTTGAAAGTAAATATAAAAGTTAACCTTATTGCATGAGCTATTGGATAAGCCACATCACCGAAAATGATGTGGCTTTGTTTTTTTGAAGTACAGCTGTTGTTTGCTTGAGAAATACGGCTGTATCGACTTGTATTGATAGAGGTCGTTTTTAGGGATCTTAAAATCTTTGCGCAATATTGTAGGAATGCGCCTAGCAGAACAAAATGCTAACAAACGTTAAAACTCCGAAGGCCGAACTTGAATTTCATATTTTTATGTAGTTTTACATGAAGCTTGGACGGAGAGTGCCAAGCATATCATTAATACAATCAAAATAGGTTAGTAGGTTCATAAGCTATTGACAAATACAGACTCCAATGAAAGCCATATCAATTTTAACCGCCGTGATTTTGTCTTCCTGTGTAGGCATCTCGATCACAGCTCACGCACAGGAAGTCGCCAAAAATTTAGACTACTTAGTGCTTATGAATGCAGATACCCTTTATGGGAAAATCTCCTCTGTAAAAGATCAAAAACTCAAATTTGAGAATCAGCAAAAAGAAAAGTTAACGTTTGAGCCAGGCGATATCTATCGTGTATATTGGCAATCCAAAAAGAAAGTTTATGCGCCCTCTTATGTAGAAGATGGACTAGAAGTGGTGCCTGGAACATCTCCAAAGATGTATCGAATTCAGAAGGGGCTCAATCAAAATCCCACTTTCGCAGAAGTACTGGCTGATGGAGAAATTATTGCATATTATGTTTCGGAAACGAAGGTCAGTGGTGGAGCCGGGATAGCTATTGGTGGTGGTGCAGGTACGATGGGAAATATCATGGTCAATAAATATAAACATGCTTATGCATTGAAAAAATCAACTGGCGAGGTCATTGAAATCAATAGCAACCATAATGGGTGGTTTAGTGATGTGAAAAAGAAAAGACCCATTACTTTTGGTAAATTGATCAATGACGAACCGGAGTTGTTTGCTGAGTTTGAAAATGAAAAAAAGTATGATTATGATCTTTTTATTAAATACATCATGCGATATAACGAATTACAAAAATCGAAGAGCTCTCCGGAATCAACAGAGCGATTGTTTATTTATTAAAACGAATTTATGATACTTACCATCTTTATTATATTGACTATAGTCGCAGCCTATGGCTTTTGGTTGCTATTTGAAAAGGCAGGGCGCAAAGGCTGGGAGGGAATTGTGCCAGTCTATAGTCAGTGGATCCAATCGCGTATACTCGGTAAGAAGACCTGGCAGCTTATCCTTTTGCTTGTTCCGATCGTCAATGTTTTTGTTTTTTATAATCTCTACCTTGATTTTATTCATTGTTTTGGAAAAAGAAGATTTTGGGAAAACTGCGCCGCGGTGTTGGTTCCGTTTATCGTACTGCCACTTTGGGGAAGAGATAAAAACGTGCAATTTCTGAATGGGCTATATGCCAAAAATCTGAAAGCAGCGCATGCCGAAGGTCGCGTGGCGACAAAGGAATCTGAACTGGAAATTTCTCATGAATCGTATATAGACTATAAGAAGAAATATCCCTATAAAAAATCGATGGTACGAGAATGGGCGGATGCGATTGTTTTTGCGACTGTCGCTGCAACTTTGATTCGTGGTTTTTTATTGGAGGCATTTATGATTCCTTCGGGGTCTATGCAACAGTCTCTCCTCATTGGAGATTATCTTTTTGTCAGTAAACTAAATTACGGCCCCCGTATTCCAAATACACCTATAGCCTTTCCTTTTGCACATCATACGATGCCATTAGTAGGAGGAAAAGCATTCTCCGAACTCATTAAAATTCCTTACAAACGATTGCCCGGATTTCAAGAAATAAAACGGAATGATGTGATCGTTTTTAATGCACCTGCTGGTGATACCGTTGCTGTTGAAAATCAAGACCTGCCCTATTATGACTTGGTGCGTAGCATGGGACGTGAAGCAGTACATCAACAATTTACAATTCAGACCCGCCCAGTCGATAAACGCGAACATTTAATTAAACGCTGCGTGGGAATGCCTGGGGATAAAATTAGCATGACAGAAGGAGTATTGTTTGTGAACGACAAACCAGGTTTTGTAGCCCCGGAAAGCCAGATGGATTATACCGTGATCACAGATGAGGCAGGTCTGGACGAACAGCGCCTAAGAGATATGGGAATAGAAGTCTCTGCTATTCAGCCCGGCGTTTATGTAATCTTTTTAACGAAAGATCAGGCAGCCATGGTGAAATCCTGGTCTAATGTCAAATCCATGCAAATGAACTTGCGTAAACCTGGGGAAGCCGAAGCAAATACCTTTCCGAACGACCCACAATACAAATGGAATTATGATAATTTCGGCCCCTTTGTTATTCCTCGAAAGGGCATGACTATTACACTGAATGCACAGACATTGCCGCTCTATGAGCGAGCCATACGGGTGTATGAAAATAACCTGTTGGAAAAGAAAACGGATGGGCTTTATATCAATGGAAATCGAACAGATTCCTACACCTTTAAAATGGATTATTATTGGATGATGGGAGATAATAGGCACAACTCGCTCGATGCGAGGGATTGGGGATTTGTTCCTGAGGATCATATTGTCGGAAAAGCATTATTTACCTGGATGAGCTGGAACGCAAATGGCAATGGGCTTTCCAAAATACGGTGGAATAGAATTTTTAAAGGTATCCATTAAAAAAGAAAGGATATTAAAAAGAAAAAGGGGAAATGATTAGAATCATTTCTCCTTTTATTTTTTAGTCATTCTAGAAATGCAGTGAAAAGCCTATCCTTGCGCTGAAAGCATTGATGCCATCGGCATTGTCGTTTAAGCCATGATCATAATGTACTGCCGGCTCGCGAGCGCTAAAAATAATAAGACCAAATGGCGAACAAGAAAAATCAAAAAATATTGCTTGTTGATATACCGTATTAATAATCGCTATTTCCTTTCGATATAACCTGTGTAGATCAATCAGTTAAGGATGTAATTACTTGGGATTTAAGTGTATTATTATTTTTTATAACTACCTAATTTGCAGCGTTTTACACTTTATTTTAGTTGTTTTTTTGATTTGATCGAATTAATTTAGCTTCCATAAATAACCCAATTAACAATTATTTGAACGCTAAATTTCCATAAATTATGGCCAAACAATTAACGCTCCTGATTACAAGTGTACTTGCATGTACCTATATGGCAAATGCACAAAATCGGACAGTCAGTGGTACTGTAGTGGATAGCCAAGGGAAGCCAATTCCACAAGTATCTATCAAACTGAAAAATCGTTCTGGGGGAACGACAACGGATGACCAGGGGAGGTTCTCTATTGCGGTCTTTCCTAAGTCTACGCTTGTATTGTCAAGTGTGGGCTTTCTGAATAAGGAGCAGGACGTCGATGGACAGACAACGTTGAATATAACCATGGACTCGGGCAATACCGAATTGACCGAAGTTGTTGTCATCGGTTATGGAACCGCTTCCCGGAAGGATGTCACGGGCTCCATTGCAAGTGTAAAAGCTGAACAGCTTGAAAACGAGAACCCGCAGAGTGTTGCGGATCTGCTAAAAGGGAATATCGCAGGTCTTAGCGTCTCACAAAATACTTCTGCGAAGGGAGGCGGAGATCTATTGGTGCGTGGTAAAACCACGCTCAGTGCCTCGACTTCACCACTGATCGTATTGGATGGGATCATCTACAATGGTCAGCTTTCTGATATTAACCCCAATGACATACAAACCATAGATGTTCTGAAGGATGCGAGCTCATTGGCTGTTTATGGTGCTAAAGCTGCTACAGGGGTAGTTGCCATTACCACCAAAAAAGGAACAAGCGATAAACCCGTGTTGACGGCGAATACCAACTGGGGATTAGCGACACTAGCGCGTAATCAACGTGTTTACGATGGCCCTGGTTTTCTGAAATGGCGGGCAGATGTGGGAAGAGCTGGTGGTACAAGGCCATCCTATTTCTATGACGATCCGCGTAACCTCCCTTCCGACGTGACATTTGATCAATGGCTTTCTGGGGGAAATAAAGATTTGGATCCAGTAGATATTTGGTTAGATAGGCTTGGTCTAGTGGCGAATGAAAAAGCCAATTATATGGCGGGTAAGACCATAGATTGGTACGATGAGATCTTTAGAACAGGAATTCGTAAGGATCATACGGTAAGTATGAGCGGAAGAAAGGAAGATGTCAATTACTACATGTCGGTTGGGTATAACAAAAATCAAAATCTGATCGAAGGTGGTGAATTCAGTACATTTCGGGCACGATTGAATCTCGAGGGTAAGGTGACGAACTTTCTGCGTATGGGGGCCAATGTGCAATATGCTGATCGCGACGAGGGAGCAATTGAGGCCGACTGGGCACAGTTAACAAATCTATCGCCTTATGGTGATAAATACAATGCGGATGGTACATTAAGAAGGATTCCGACCGATGATAGCGGATTGAATGCCCGTAATCCTTTTCTAAATATGACCTACAATGACCGGATGAACAAGCAGAATACCCTTTTTGCAAGTCTCTTTGCAAAAGTGAACTTGCCTTTTGGTATTACTTATCAGTTCAACTTTAGTCCCGGGATTGATATGTATCGTACCTTCAACCATAACTCCTCAGCAAATCCCAATGTGACTATTGCTGGAGGCTCGGCAAGTCGTGATCAGGAAACGCGTTATAATTGGCAGATCGATAATCTCCTGAAATGGAACCGGAAATTTGCTGAAATCCACAATGTGGATGTAACCCTTTTGGCAAATTCTGAAAAATATCAGACTTGGTGGACGCAGGCGGCCAATCAAGGTTTTGTCCCCGGGGACTATCTTGGCTATCATAATCTGGCCAGTGGTAATCTGCCTACCGTCAATAGCGAGGATAAAGTATATACCGGGGACGCCCTAATGGCTCGGGTTAATTATAGTCTTATGGATCGCTATAATTTGACTTTATCGGTGCGTAGGGACGGGTACTCGGTGTTCGGAGTCAATAGTAAGAGAGCGACTTTTCCGGCTGTAGCTGGAGCCTGGACCTTCTCGGAGGAATCGTTTATGAAAAATCTTTCCTGGCTAAACTTCGGTAAACTTCGACTTTCATATGGTATCAACGGTAACAGGGATCTTCGTAATCCAGATAATGGAACTGTCGATCCTTATGCCGCTTTATCGCAACTGACGGTCAATAAATACCAGACCGTCGACGCCAACGGTACACCGGCTGAGGTCAATACAGTAGTGGTCGGTTCGCGAATGGGAAATGAAAATCTCAAATGGGAGCAAACCACCTCACTCAATGCAGGATTGGATTTTTCAATTTTCAAGGATCGAATCAGCGGCTCAGTAGATGTGTATAGTAAAAGGACAAATGATCTATTGGTTAAACAAACGCTTTCCAGTGTATCAGGCTACCAATTTGTTTATTCCAATTTGGCAGAGGTGAAAAATAAAGGACTCGAAGTCAGTTTGACAAGTCGCAATATTGTCGACGGAAATGTCAAATGGAATTCCAATTTTATTCTCTCCTTGAACCGAAATAAGATTTCACGTCTTGCAACACCAAATAATGACCCTGGCAACGGTTGGTTTATAGGACAGGATATCGATGTCATATGGGATTATAAAGTATTGGGCGTATGGCAGGAAAATGAGATCGAGGAGGCTAAAAAGTATACAAAAGCAAGTATTCGTCCCGGGGATTTTAAATTAGAGGATGTAAACGGTGATTATGTCTATAATGATGAAGACAAGCAATTTATAGGTTACACTTCCCCACGTTTTACTTGGTCCTTACGGAATGAGTTTAACTTATTTAAGAACTTCGACTTTTCATTTCAGTTGATTTCTAATTGGGGTCAGAAAAAACAATTTAATCAGGCGAAGAACAATCCCGGAAGTGTGGGCTTTATGCGTTCAACGTCTTACGTTCAACCGTATTGGACGCCCGAAAATCCGAGCAACGACTATGCGCGCTTAGGAAGCGGCGCGAACGGAACAAGTTTCAATGTGTATTGGAAAAATAGTTTTATACGTCTGAACAATATATCGCTGGCCTACTCTCTGCCGAAAACGGTGTCAGAACGACTTAAAGTAAGAAACCTGAAAGTATATATGAACGTCAACAATGCTGCGGTATATGCACCGGTTTGGAACTATTGGGATCCACAGAACGACGGTCCTACGCCACGATATTATACACTAGGTTTGAATGTATCTCTTTAATTAAAACGAAGAAAATGAAGAAAATAAATATAAAAGTAGCTGCCGTTTTTGCGTCAATCACCTTGTTGGCTGTCCATGGATGCAAAAAGAGCTTTTTGGACTCCGATCAGCTATCGCAGTACTCTCCGGATAATCTAAACAATGTCGATGCTCTTAAAGGTGTATTGAACGCTTTGGGTAAAGCTGCCCGGGGCGAATTTTTTGGTGATGCTGCTCCCATGTTGACCGAATCTATCTTCTCGGATGTTGCTGTGGAAGGAACAACAGACAAGGCAACACCGGCTCAGAACCTTGTTTCGTTGATCACACCAGATGCCAACCTCAATAGTGACGACTTCAATAAAATTGGTTGGTATTGGACCAATTTTTTCGCTGCAGTCCGGTCTGCTAATACGGTGATTAGTAATATCGATCGCCCAACATATAGTTCAGAGGCGCAGAAAAATGAGATTTTGGGTGCTGCTTATTTCTACCGCGCTTATTTTTATTATCGATTGGTGCACGAATTTGGCGATGTACCGCTACAGTTGAAAGATCTTTCGGCTCCGAAATATGATTTTTACTCAACCAAAAGAGAGGTTATCCTGAAAAAGATGAAAGAAGACCTGGAGTTTGCACAGCTTTGGGTTAAAGATGGTGTTAATAAAGGGGAAGTGACAAATGGGGCCGTCAATCACCTATTGACAAAAATAGATCTCGCATTGGGAGACTTTGACGGAGCTATTGCTGCTGCCAGTAGAGTTATTGACGGTGGTAAATACACCCTGATGAAAAACCGCTTTGGTAGTACCGCGGCAGACCAATCTAAAAATGTCGTATGGGATTTACACCGCATGGACAACAAAGCAATCCCTGCAAATAAAGAGGCTTTATTCCTGGTGATTGACAGACAAACGCTGCAAGGCCGTACGGATCTTGGTTCACAGCTGATGCGGAATACCGTCCCAGCTTGGCATTTTGCCAACTTAAAGATCCCACAAGGCGGATTGCAAGCCATTGTGGATGCTGTGAGTGCAGAGATCCCGCTGACACGTATGTATGGTCGTGGCATTGGTCGTTATCGCGGTACTTATTACAGTACCAAAGAAATATGGACAGATCAGACAGATTACCGCCATGCAAAGGGAATGTGGATGGATATGACGGATCTTGTTTACAATAATCCGGCAATCAAAGCTTCAAAAGACCCCGAGATCAGTAAACTTTATGGTCAGCCGATCCAACAGTTTACAAAAGAAAATATCAACAAAGTGTTTACCAATGGTTCTTTGGATACCATTCGTCACTGGTTTGGATGGCCTCATTATAAGGTTTTCATCAATTCAACCAATCAATTCGCCGAGGATCCAAATTGGAATCCACCGCGCGGAACAAACACGGACTGGTATGTCTTCCGTTTGGCCGAAACATACTTGTTGCGTGCAGAAGCCTATGTATGGAAGGGCCAGCAGGCACAGGCTATGGCAGATATCAATGCCGTTCGGGGAAGAGCAAATGCTGTGCTACTGCAAAATGCGGCAAAAGTTACTATCGGTACCGTATTGGATGAAAGGGCAAGAGAACTCTTTTGGGAAGAAGCACGCAAGTCAGAGTTGACTCGTATTGCTTATATTTTTGCACAGACCGGCATTCCAGCTTATAATGGCAAAACATATAGCATGGCTAACTTCTCGCAAAGCAATTTCTTCTACGACCGCATTATTGAAAAAAATTCCTTCTATCGCGATAAGGTTCCTACTGTACAGGGGGTACATTATGAGATTGCTCCATACCATGTGCTGTGGCCTGTACCTGCATCGGCGCAACGGTTTAATACCAACGGGATGATCAATCAGAACCAGGGTTATGCCGGTGCAGAAAACAATGTGCCGCCGCTTGATAAGATTGTTGAGTAGTGGCGATGGTTAGGTCTTAAATGAGCACTATAAGCTTTCTGATAATTTTGTTATTTTGACCTTCTAAAAACCGGATAGGATCCGTATCCAAATACGAATGCCTATCCGGTCATAAATAACCAAAAGAAAGAGGTGAGACGAGCTATGTATACTGTAAAAAGGATGAGAATACGCGTATTTGCGCTATTACTATTGTTATTTCAAATGGGTTTGCTATTTGGTCAAAAGCCTATTGCGCTATTGCCCGGTACAGCCGAACATATTTTTAAGACCACAGAAGTATACTATATCGAAGATAGTACCAATGCCCTTTCATTTGCAGAAATAAGATCACCGGAATACGCAGAACTATTTAAACCCAATGAGCGATACTATCCCAAAAATTTCAACCGATCCTCAACGTATTGGTTTAGGGTGCGAATGTCTTTTGATCAACACATATCCCGTGACCGGATTATCGAACTTTTCGATCAGACTGCCGACATGGTGGAAGCATTTATTCCAAATGGAACGGGCGGTTTTGTCCATTATCAGGCCGGCGCTTCGATCGATTTCGAGAATAGGCAATTTATGCACAAGAATTTTGAATTTCTAATTCCTGCATTGCAGAAAGGTACTTACGAGGCTTATTTTAAGGTACGATCAAGACAGATGGTCAATGTAATTTTGGTCTATCGTACCTTAGATCGTTTTGTTCAATATACGCTGACTGAATATTTTACGTTCGGCCTGTTCTATGGGATGATTATTCTGTTTAGTTTCAATAATTTACTCATGTATTTTGCTGTCAGAGGGCGCCAATACCTGTATTATGTTCTCTATATCTTGTGTGTAGGACTATACGAGATGTCTTCGGATGGTATTGCTTTTCAGTACCTATGGCCCGAAAATCCCTGGTTCAATCAATACGCAACAGCAGTTTTTGTCTGCTGTGTCAGCGTTTTTGCCTTGTTATTTACGAAATCCTTACTGCATGTAAAGCAAAAAGAGCCTAAATTGAATCGTTTGTTGGATTTGGTCATTATTTTGAGAATAGTATTCTTTCTGTACTGCTTAGGTTTTAACCAGAACTGGTTTATCTACAAATTTGTTGAGATCGTTCCATTGTCAGTTGCCTTTTTTTCGGGGATATGGCTTTGGAAGAAAAACTATCGTCCAGCCCGGTATTTCGTGCTTGCTTATACGTTTCTTTTCCTCGGCTTTGTGTTGAAGGTAATCTATGTATTGGGCTATGCGCGTTTCCTGCCCAGTTCGATCGGGCATTATAGCATCACATTTGGCTTTGTCCTGGAGATGACTTTTCTCTCATTCGCAATTCATGATAAAGTTCGGCTCTTGAAAAGCAAGAAAGAGCGGGCGCAAAAGAGAGTTATTGAACAGATGCAGATCAACGAGAAACTCCAGGAGAAGCACAACAGAGATCTTGAACGGAAAGTGCAGGAGCGCACGCTGGAAGTGATACAGAAATCAAAAGAACTACTTGAAAAATCCGAAATTATTAACGATCAGAATCGCGAACTGAAAGAAATGAATAGCCTATTATGGGCTCAGTCGGAAGAAATTGGCCGCATGAACCAGTTGTTGACAAAGGATAATAAAAACCTACAGACCAATATTGAACGGATTACCGATGATCGGGTGCTTTCCAAGGAAATGAATTTTGAAGAATTTGGGGTAAAATATCCAGATAAGGAGACCTGTTATAAGGTCTTGTCCGAGCTGAAATGGAAAAAAGAATACCGTTGTATAAAATGTGGGTACGATAACTATTGTGTCGGTAAAACACCCTATAGCCGAAGGTGCACCAAGTGTACCTATGAAGAATCTGTGTTGAACAATACGATTTTTGAAAATGTACGGATTCCAATTAATAAAGCCTTTTATCTGGTTTATCTCGTCCATTTCCATCAGGGCGACATCTCTTCCTATAAGCTTTCGCAGAAATTGGGCATTCGGCAGAGTACCTGCTGGAATTATGCAAGCAAGGTAAAAGACATCCTGACAACAAGCGGTAAAAAACATAAAAAAAATGAAAAATCAGGTTGGACAAGACTGGTGCTGCAGGCACTGGATCGACCAACATAAATGCTATACATGAATATTATATTTAAACAACTCATCAGCCTAGGCTATATAGCCTGTCTATTTTTCTCTTCGAGCGTACATGCGCAAACCGTACTAGATGGAAGAGTTTCAGTTGATTTCTCGTCAAACTGGAAATTCAGGAAGGAGGAATCTTCCACAGACCGTATAGTTAAACAAAAACAAAGGGAAGAGATTGTTGATCTACCGCATACCTGGAATATAGCCGATGTCATGGACGATACGCCGGGCTATTATCGTGGTGCCACCCAATATCAAAACACCCTCTATTGGAAAACCGTCTGGCAAACTAAACGAATAGTACTTCATGTAGGGGCCGCCAATCAGGAAGCAACCGTGTTTGTCAACGGTAAACAGGTGAAAGCGCATATTGGCGGTTATACGGCTTTCAATGTCGACATTACAGACTATCTCAATCGAAGAGTAAATGGAAAAAATACGATAGTCATTCAGGTCACCAATCGCTTCAACCAGGATATCGCGCCATTAAGTGGCGATTTTACTTTTTTTGGCGGTATTTACAGAAAAGTGTCTTTGCTGCTGTTGGATCAGATCCATTTTGCAGATCCAGTTTACGGAAGTAGTGGTTTGCGCGTAAATACAAAGATTGATTCCTCAGAAAATGCGACGATTAATCTTGACGGAGTTATTCAGAATGCTTCAGCATCACAACAAGCTATTGTGATTGAAACTACGCTTGTGGATGCCGATGGAGTGGCGGTAAAAAAAGTACAGCAGAAAGAAAATCTAAAACCTCATTCACAGCACAATTTCCAATTGAACATAGCTGAAATTGAGCATCCAAAATTGTGGTCGCCAGACTTGCCGTACTTGTATCGTTTGATAACGCGGATTTATAATTCCAAGGGCCGACAGCTGGACCAGCTGGATAATTCCGTTGGTTTCCGCTGGTTTTCATTCAATCCCGAAAAAGGCTTTTTCTTAAACGGGAAACCACTAAAATTAGTAGGAGCCAGCCGGCACCAGGATTTTAAAGGTATGGGCAATGCTGTTCCCGATAGCCTACAAGTACAGGATCTTGTGAAATTAAAAGCGATGGGCGGTAACTTCCTGCGCGTGGCACATTATCCACAGGATCCTGCCGTATTGAAAGCCTGTGACAGCTTGGGCTTGTTGGCATCGGTGGAAATTCCGCTTGTAAATGAGATTACCGAAAGTCCAACTTTTGCAGCTAATAGCTTTCAGATGCAGAAGGAGATGATTAGACAATATTTTAACCATCCGAGTATCATTATCTGGGGTTATATGAACGAAATCTTTCTCCGGCCCCATTTTCCAAAAGATAAGGAACGTCAGGAAAAATATTTTAAATCAGTGGTATCATTGGCGGAAAAACTGGAAGCGCTCACACGAGCCGAAGATACTACACGCTATACGATGATCGCCAATCATGGAAACTTTGATCTCTATCATCGGACGGGGCTGACCAAGGTTCCTATGCTTGTGGGCTGGAATTTGTATCCGGGCTGGTATGGTGGCAAAATTGCAGATTTTGGCAAGCAGTTGGAACATATTCATCAACAGCTGCCCGAGAAACCTTTATTGGTAACTGAATATGGAGCAGATGCCGACTATCGAATACATTCGGATGAACCAGTTCGTTTCGACAAAAGTATTGAATATGCCATTAGGTACCATCAGGGCTATCTCAATGACATCCTACAGAAAGCATTTGTCGCTGGCGGGGTGGCATGGAATTTATCCGATTTTAATTCGGAGACCAGGGAGGAAAGCATGCCACATATCAATACCAAAGGATTGCTGACCTGGGACCGGAAAGCAAAGGATAGCTATTTTCTATACCAAGCTTATCTCAAGAAAGCCCCTTTTGTAAAAATAGGAGGTACTTTTGGAAAAAAATGGGCTTTAAGGGCCGAGCCGGACCGAGCATTGATAGGATCCGGATGGCTAAAGCTGCCCATATTCAGTAATGCTGATTCGGTGGAACTCCTGCTGGATGGTATGTCGTTGGGCGTAAGCAAGCCTGTGGATCGGATGATATTATGGCCTGTAAACCTAAGCCGTGGATCACACGCTGTGAAAGCCCAGGCTTTCCATAACGGAAAATTAAGTTCAGTCGATGAAACTGTAATGGATTGTGAGGTATTGCCCTATGATCTGAAGAAGGATAGTGACTGGCAAGAACTCCGCATCAATGTTGGCGACAATCGAGAATACATAGATTCCTTGGGAAATCGGTGGTTCCCAGACCAGCCTTATGAAAGGGGAAGCTGGGGTTATTTAAAGGGCGAAAAATATCGTCTGAAAAATACAGGGCGTGAAAACCTGGGGACCGATGTAAATATTAGAGGTACAGGAGATGACCCGCTCTTCCAAACACAATTACAGGGACTGGAATCCTACCGATTTGATCTGCCTAATGGCAATTACGAGGTCGAGTTATTTTTAGCCGAATTGGATGGCTCGAATGACAAGGAAAATCTCTTATATGATCTTGAACAGCGAGAGAAGAAACAGGAGCAAAAGGGGATGGATCGCATTTTTGATATTCGCATTGGAGGCCATGCTCTTGCTACGGATTTAAATGTGTTGCGTGAAGTCGGGGCTTTTAGCGTGCTTCGTCGAAAATTTCCAGTGAAAGTGCACAGCGACGGTAACTTGGTGATTTCCTTTATTCCTAAGAAAGGTGAACCGATGCTGAATGCGATCCGACTTAAAAAGATAAACCAGTCAGTCAACCCATAAAAAATGAAATTTATGCAGCCATTTAGAAACTATATCAAGCCTATTATCGCATTGTTGATGATACAACACGCATTTGCAAAAACTAGCTATAAGCTAAGTAAACCAGTCTATGCTGGGGTGCAAGGAACTTCATTAACCGCCGTCGTGACACATCAACCTGATCCAAGCGAGCTCGCGAAAAGTCCAAATGGCCTAAGGAAAACGACCGCGGCAAAAGCCAGGGCGCAAACTGCTGTTGTGAAAGATAAATCCAAGGTAGGTAGTCCCGAAGTCTTCATCCAAAAGGGGCGAATATGCCTTAACTTTAGTAAACGGCTGACCGATAAAGAGATAAAAGGGCCCTTTCTTATCCGACGGAGCCAGGGCAGGTTGGGCGATTATCAAACTATTGCCAAAGTCACACAGCCCAAATTTGTGGATCAAGTGCTCGTAGGTAGTCCATACGACTATTATTATGAGATCCAGACCGTAAAAGGAGAGTTTGTTGCACGTTTGAGTTTAGAACTTCAGCTGTTTGGTGAAAATACATTTGTTTATAGTCCAACAGATAATAAGGCACGTGTCGGCAATGAAATCAATCAGCTCCATGAAAAGATGTTCGGAAAAGAATTTAGTCCCAATCGTTATGCATTGCTTTTCAAATCGGGCGACTACAAGGATGCTGGATTATTGAAGATTCCTTTTTATGTGCAGATTGCTGGATTGGGCAAAGTGCCTTATGATGTTGCGATTTCAAATATACACACGCCGCCCCATCTTGCCGATGGGAACGGGACCTGTACATTCTGGCGTGCTGCTGAGAATCTGTCTGTCATTGGTCCAGAGAGCTATGAGGAAGAGCAAACATTTAAATGGGCGGTTTCCCAAGCGGCCCCGCTGCGTCGTATTTATTCCACACGGGTGGTACGCAATCAATGGGCAAATGGATGGGTTAGTGGTGGTTATACCGCAGACTGCTATTTTGAAGCAGCAGCAGGTTCCAAAAATCAACAGCAGTGGTATACACGAAACTCATTTCTAAACAAAGGAAGAGGGAAGTTTGAAGAAATTAAATACAATTATTGTTTTCAGGGGGTCGATTTTGGACCTTCTGTTGATAAGAATAGCTATCAAAATAATTGGGCAACAGGGGGTAACGTGACAGTCATTCCAACAACACCCGTGATTCGTGAAAAGCCCTTTGTGTTTTTTGATAAAGATGGACGTTATAAGGTGTTTCGGCCAGCGCTAAAGCATAATCATACAGGCGTATCCTATACACGGGACAACATGGGGGCGGGAGATATTATTGATGTGGAGAAGGATTTTTATGTTGTCAAACCCGGCGATACAGCGGCGGAGATGAACCGACAGTTAGGGAATGGCAAGCATTTGCTGATTACACCTGGGATGTATGAGTTATCCGAACCCCTTCATGTCAGCAAGGCCAATACCATCATACTTGGACTTGGGTTAGCCACATTGATACCCGGCTCAGCAAATCCGCATACGGCAATAGACGTTGATGACGTTGCGGGTGTCACTGTTGCCTCATTGATGTTTGATGCACATTATAGTTCGCATAGTTTGATTCAGGTCGGTCAGGAGAAGAGCGGAATAAGACATGACAGTAACCCAACCCTGCTGGCAGATCTATTTCTGCGTATTGGCGGATTTCGGGCCGACAAAGTTCATGTGGACCAATCGGTTATTATCAATAGCAATGATGTGATCGGTGATCACTTTTGGATATGGCGAGCCGATCATGGGGTGAAGGGTAGTGTTGGCTGGGATATTAATACGACACGCAATGGCTTGGTGGTCAATGGAGATTATATGACTATGTATGCCTTGTTCAATGAACATTTTCAGGAGTATCAAACCTATTGGACCGGTAATTATGGCCGCACCTATTTCTTTCAATGTGAAAGCCCTTACGATGCGCCGAATCAAGCGGCCTATCGAAGTGAGCATGGAACGCGTGACGGATATGCGGCCTATAAAGTTGCCGATGCGGTACAGCAACATGAGGCCTATGCTTTTGGGATATATGATGTGCTGGTCAATCCGATTCGCATTGAAAGTTCGGTGGAAGTGCCGGTAAAACCTGGTGTAAGACTCAAACATATCTGTAACAACAGCTTATCCAGTGGTCCCAATCGCGGCTATGGCTATGTGATCAATCAAGTGGGGAAAAGTACCTATAATACCTGGCGTGATAACCGGACGTATGTAGTGGAGTTTCCTTAATGAGAATTTTATTTAGGAATTACACTGCATAGATGGACGAAATGCAATACTTTTTATGGAAAAAGTTTTTGACGTTACAAAAAAATTAAGATTTTTTAACATTTTGAAAATAGCGAAATCGATTGCGTAACAAAACGCAATCGATTGTGTTTTCAAAAGCACTATTTTTAGCAAAATCGAGGTTTTGATATATTGATAAATTGGAAGATTTTAGTGTTGAAAAGAACACTATAAACCAAACCCAATTTATGGAAATGGACATCTACACCAAAAGGAAGTGGACGAGAATAATCCCGCTTCTGTTTAGCCTAATGCTCTTTCAGTTATTTTCTTTTGCACAATCGAAGATAACGGGAAAAGTTTTAAACAATAACCGACCTCTCCCTGGAGCAACGGTTTTTATTAAAAATAATGCAAAATATGTCACCTCAACCAATGGTACAGGAACATTTGAAATCCAGGCTAAATCAGATGATATTCTGGTTGTTAAAAGCGTAGGGTTTGAGACGCAGGAGATAGCCCTAGGAGGGAGGCAAAATGTCTCGGTGAACCTAGTTGAATCAAGTAACGAACTCGGAGAGGCGATTGTGACAGGATATACAACAATCAATCGTAAAAAAAGTACCGGTTCGATTGCCAGCGTCACCAGTAAAGATATTGAGAATCTTCCTGCTGCTAGTATCGACGTGTTGCTTCAAGGAAAGTTACCTGGAGTAAACGTGCAGAACTTTACCGGACAACCTGGAATGAAGACCTCTTTGGTCATTCGCGGGAATACTAATATTCCTCGCTCCAATAATGATTTTGACGCCGACAATTTGACGAGTAACCCATTGTATGTCATTGATGGAATTCCCACATCAGAAGATGAAATCAAAAGTTTTAATGTTACTGGAACCAACTTTCTTGCAAGTCTAAACCCCAATGACATCGAGTCTGTTGACGTTTTGAAGGATGCATCGGCAGCAGCGCTATATGGTTCGCGAGCGAACAACGGTGTTATCTTGATCAAGACAAAGCGTGGTCAGCTGGGGCGCCCCAAATTTAGCCTAAATACCTATCAAGGATATGTGACTAAACCTGCAACAGTTGCTACACTAATCGGTGCGGCCGAAAGAAGGAAGAAACTGGAGTTGATTTATAAGTTTGCGGATGATGCTCAACTTCAAACAATACCCCAGCTATTGACTGATAGTTTGAATCCAGCATTTAATAATAACAATGATTATCAGGATTTATTTTATCAATCTGGGTATGTACAGAACTATGACCTTTCCGTTTCGGGGGCTACTGAGAATTTAAACTATAGGGTCAGTGGCGGGATGTATAATGAAAAAGGGATTGTAAAAAGTACTGGTCTAAAGCGCTACTCTTTTACAAGTAATTTGATTTTTAATATCACCAAACAATTGGAATTTCTGACCAACTTCAAGGCTTCGACCAACAGACGGATGGATGGTAAAGGCAGTACGGAGTTCTTAAAAACCAACAGATACCGCAGTGTTTTTGCTATTAATCCAGTGGATATGCCAACATCATTGCTGGGTATGAGTCAAGACGATATCAACAGTATTGTGAATCCTTATGACTATCAGCGCAACGATAATATCAATGTAGACCTAAGTGGAGTTGGTGAGTTAAGATATACCTTCTTAAAAGATTTTCGTTTAAGCACGCGTAGTATTATCAACTATTCTACAGCAAAAAATGATTTTGCTTCGCCGTCTATATTGAACTCTGATGGTTTAGCCTATGCGAAATCCACCTATACCCAGTACAGAAAATATTTGTTGACAAACTCTTTATTATGGACAAAATCCTTAAATGACGTACATAACTTCACGGCTACGGCAGTTCAGGAATATGAGACGCGTAAAAATGAGGGCTTGTATTTGTTGGGAAAGGATATCCCAAATGACAATATTCAAGTAATTAAAGGTGTGAGTGCTCAAAACCTAAATGGATATTCTGATCAGTCGACCTATGCAAAGTTGTCATTCCTCGGTGCCTTTCATTACGATTATAAAAGTAAATATTTATTAGATGCCGTATGGAGAGCGGATGCTTCCTCAAGATTTGGTAAGAATAACAAATGGGGGTATTTCCCATCTGTAGGTGCTGGATGGATTGTTTCGGAAGAACCTTTTATGGAATCTAAAGAATGGGTAGATGAATTGAAACTTCGTGCTAGCTGGGGACGTACGGGTGATGAAAGTAGCATCGGTGATAATGATCGTTATAATGCGTTTATTGCTGGAGATGGCTCTTATCCTGGTAACTCTGGAAATACCTACGGCGGTGGTACGGCAGTTATTCCAAACTATTCGGGTATAACCAATGATAATATTACCTGGCAAAAATCGGATACTTGGAATGCGGGATTTGATGCATACTTATTAAAAGGCAGACTTACAGTCAATTTTGATACTTATGTTAGAACAACAACAGGGCAAATGTTGCAAATCTGGATACCGGAGTACTCCGGCTACCTGCAAACTTTTACGAATGCTGCAGGGGTGCGGAATTCAGGGATAGAGATTAATATCCAAGGGAAAGTATTTGAAAAAAGTAAAGAATTCCAGTGGATTCCACAATTGAATTTATCATTTAACAAAAACGTTGTTACAGCATTGCCTAATGGTAACCGAGACTTATACTATGATCAAGGCGTGTATGTGGTGGGTAAACCCCTGAACATGTTCTATGGTTACCTTGTGAATGGAGCCATTAGTTCATCCAACGATATCATTGTAAACCCATATACTGGTGCGGTAGGAGCAACAAAATGGGGTACACTGAAGCCGGGTTACCCAAATTGGGTAGATGTGAATGGTGATTACAAAATTTCAGATGCCATTGGTGAAAATGATATGACCTTTTTCGGCGACCCGAACCCGAAAGTGACCGGTGGTTTTATCAATAATTTTACTTATAAAGGTTTCTCTTTACAAGTTTTAACAACTTTCACGTTAGGAAGAGATATTATCAACAGTACTTTTGCGCGACGCATGTCCAATGGTTTCTTTTATGGAAGTCCAATAGAGTTATCTAAAGCATCGATCGGAGATTTAGACAAGTATGATTTTTGGCAGCAAGAAGGCGATATGGCTAGATATCCTGCAGCAAATCCGTATATGGGATTGTATGCTTGGAGAGCTGGTCAATCGATGTTTATGGAGCCAGGATGGTATGTACGCATCAAAAATATCAACTTAGCATATCGTTTCAATAAAGGTCAAAATCCTTGGATGAATCGTTTAGGAATTAATTCACTCAGATTATATGGTACAGTGGATAATGTTCACATGTTCCAAAAATTCTCAGGTGTTGATGCCGAAATGGTTGATGCGAGAGGCTTTGATTATGGTGACGGTTATCCATTGCCATCTAAGTATACTTTAGGTGTTCAATTCGAATTTTAATAGCTAGCAATATGAAGATTTTAAAAATAACATATAAAAAGATAGGAGTAGTCGCGACTCTTTTCTCCGCTATGGTTCTAGGATCATGTAACAAGCAATTGGAGAATAATTTAATTAATGATACCTACGCCGACACTTTTTGGAAGAATGAAAAGGATTTTACGGGTGCCACGCTGGGAATGTACAGTTTATTCCGAAAAGCCATGGTTACGAATCAAGCCTTTTTCGCATGGGGAGATACCCCTGTTGGAATTTTAACCACCAGCTCGGGTACGCTGCATTCGGATATTTATACGAGCGGTAGCTTTAAATTGCCTTATCGAGAAGGGGGGGGGCTTAACTGGACAAACTGGTACCGAGTCATAAATGAAGCTAATTTGATTATCAAGAGAATTCCTGAGATTTCGGAAGATAAATTTTCAGCTGGAACCAAAAACTACCTTCTTGGTGAAGCGTATTTTATGCGTGCACTTTCCTATTTCTACATGACCAGGGTCTGGGGCGATCTGCCGTTACAAGCTGAACCGACAGAAACAGCTGATCAAGCGGTATTGATTGGCCGGACTTCAACCGATGATATTCTCAAATTTATTGTTAGTGATGCGCAGAAAGCCTCAAGTTTATTGACTTGGGAAGGGGTTGATGGGCTTGGTCGTCGTCGGGCAAATAAAGCTGCAGCTTTGGCCTTGTTAACACATGCGACTGCCTGGCAAAATGATTATGCTAAAACGGTAACGTACGCGGATTCCATCATTAATCGCCCAGACCTTTTCGTATTGCAGTCAAAAGGAAATGTCCGAAACGTTTTTAAGGAAGCGAGCGCGAAGGAAAATATATTTGTGTTTACAAATAAAGATGCAGAAAATGAATCTGCTTCTTATCAAGACATGGGGGTGTTTTCAGGAGCAGTGGGTTTTATTACGGTAAGTAGTAGTATATACGTAAATATGCCGTCGTTGGTTCCAGTCTATTATGTGACGAATACAAAGTTAGAGGAAATGTATGGTAAGGAGGAAGATGGTGACACCAGAAGAACGGACTTCTTTAGAAATATCACCAATTCGCAAAATAATTCGCTGATGAAGTATGCTGATATTGTCTACAAAAATGCGGCGACAAACTCGGATCCTAGGGTTGAAAGTAATTTGGTGATTTTTAGATTGGCCGATATGATCTTGCTAAAAGCGGAGGCTTTAAATGCGCTTGGAAAGGATGGTGAAGCGCTAACGGCCGTAAATTCGATCAGAAGCAGAGCCGGTGCCAAAACCATGATTAGCAGCGGTGGTGCAAACCTTAAGCGTGATATATTGAAAGAAAGACAACGTGAATTGATTGGTGAGGGGCATTGTTATTTTGATATTGTTCGAAATGCTTGGAAAACGAAGAATAATAATCTTTTCGTACAGTTGGCTTCCTGGAGTATGGATGCTACACGTATGGAACAAAAAGGTTATTTGTTCCCAATCGAGAACAGCATTTTGAACTCGAACCGATTAATCTCTCAGAATCCTTATTGGATGGGTAAATATTAAGCGAATCAACATGAAAAATACATTTATATATTTAAGTATTATTGCTTTGGTAACAATTTTTAGTTGTAAAAAAGAAGCGGTAATAGATGGTGGCCTAAGTGATCCACATGTCAATATGACAACCTATGATTTCTTGAAATCGCATCCACAGCACTTATTCGATACGACCTTGATGATTATCGATAAAGCTGGATTAAAAGATAAAGTAAACAGCGCGGGAACCTTTTTTGTCCCTACAAACTATTCCATTCGTAATTTCCTGTTAGCGAAACAGAATGAATGGCGTAAAAAGGATGAGCGGCTTAACTTTAATCTGGATTCATTGTTTAAATATTATCCCCAAAAAATGCTCCAGGACTCGATGAGTGTCTATCTTTTCTCTGACCGCATCGTTCGGGATAATTTAACCGAATCGGGAACTATATTCCAGACACAAGAACCAACGACAAAACTCTTGGTGACATTGGAAAAATCAACTAATGATGATTATTTGGCGGATGGAATTATTTCTCAGGGGCCTAAATTGCTCTATTTAACCAAGATCTATGGTGAGCGTGATGTCATGAAAAATGGCTCATTATCTGATCCTTCAGGAAAAGCAAATCTGAATGACACCAAATTGCTCTGTCAGACATCAGGTATTATTTCAACGACAGGCATAGTACATGTGTTGAACAACCAGCATATTTGGGCATTTAGAAGATAAATTTAATTGGTATTAATATGAAAAATAGATATAAGATATTTGCATACATCGGCGTATTGGCATCCTTAATGTATGCAGGTTGTAAGAAAATTGAAGTTGGCTATCTGAGTGACAATATCCGTTATGGATCAAATCCTATTGCTGTAGATCAGGGAACCTTTTATATAGCAACAGGAATTATTCCTGATGCATCAACGCCACCGTTTACGGTCACTCTTTTGGATGTCCGTAATAAAGCAACTGGCAAGCGAGAAGAAACTTTTTTTAAGGAATATGACGTTACTGTTTGGAAAGAGAAATATGATCCGAAAACAGATACAACACTTGAATTGATTAATAGTAAACGAGGTATAGAGAAGAAACTGCCGTTTACAGTTTTAGAAAAAAGCGGCCAGTTTATGTTTACCCAAGCGACAGATAATGTACCTACGGGAGAATATGAGGTCGATATACGCGTTCAAAATCCAAAGGGTACAAAAGATTATAAGAATATAACAACAATCAAGTTGTCTGCGGTAAAAGAATACACTTATGAAAATGTTCCTTACTTTATCGCGGTTGAGGCAAATAGCGAAACAGGTATCCGTTTCCCCTATGATGATCAATGGATTGATCAGACCAAAGGGCAGAGTACTAGTTTGACCTTAAATATTAAACGTGTAGCAGATGGTCCAAATCAAATTGTATTGAAAGTTTACGACAAAAATGGAGCATTATTTCCTGGTAGTGCTTTGGACAGAAGACCATCTGGCAATGATTTCCTTAAAACATTAGCGACCTTCGCTTATAAAACAACAGTTACAGATACTGCTGTGGTCTACGATTATGCGCAGGTGAGATTCCCGGATGTATATTGGGATAGTCAGTCGAATGGTATCAACTGCTATTACAGAATCCAATCAAAATGGATTCAGTCAATAGACTATGCGGATACTAAAAACTGGAACCCGCCAACGGATATGAAGTATTTGACTTATGATCAACCTGTTAAACTTAACATAAGATTTAATACGAAGATTTACAAAGCCGGAAAGTATATTTATGAGCTACATTTAAAAGCAACGAAAAATCCCACAGCGAAGTAGGAAGCGTTGTATTTAGATTATAATGAATATATTGAGAGGGAGAGTGTGAAATAATACTCTCCCTTTTTTGAAAAAATCATAACCTTTATTGTGTAATACCTTAATTAATGAAAAGAAAATTTCTTGCCGTTGGACTCGGTCTCATGCTATGCGTCAATCTGAAGGCACAAACCGCTCAGGATTTTAAAAAAACCTACGCTGATCTTTCCGTATTCGAAGATCCCATGGCGTTAACACTAAAAAAGGGGATTAAGAAAAAACAGCTCAGTCAGATTGCTGATACCGCCTTGCGCCGGGTTGCGCAGTCTATACTTGATGGCAACTATAACAAGGATTATAAATATGCAACTTATTATGCCTTGTTGAATCCGACAACATTAGGGCATCAATTAAGTATTGGGGACGGTTATAGTAAATATGAAAATATGACCGGTGTGTATCTTCCCAAAGGGAAGCATATTGTTATCGTGGACGGTATTGCAGTCGGTAAAGAGGTAAACCTTGTTGTACCCAACTGGTTGCGAAAAGCCCCTAATCCGCAGGAGCCTACAAAGGACCCGAAAGGTTGGGGACTGGAAAAACAGGAATTCAGATTGCAGAATGGCGTGAATATTATCCAGCTCGATGATTATGGAAGTTTAGCTTATATCGATTATTTCTCGGAAGAGCCTGAAAAGGAAAACCCGATTAGGGTTCATTTTCCAACTGGACAGGTAAACGGTTACTTTGATCTTAAAAAACAGGGGAATAAGGAATGGGATAGTCTGATCGATCATGCTGTATTCCCGATTATGGATGCAAAAGGCGAGCATATTCAGACCGCTTATCCAATAGAGGCATTGAAACAGTATGCTTATGGAAAAGGCGTCGAGCTAATTCGTAATTATGATTCGCTGGTGTATAGGCAACATCGGTTGATGGGACTGGAGAAGTATAATAAAGTACCTAAAAATCGTATTCTAGCACGGGTGAACTATAATTATTACATGTTTCGTGATGGAGATGGTGTTGCCTATATGGGCGATAAAGTTGGTTACGCGATGAAGATGGTGGTAACGCCGGAATCGGTGATTAAAGGGGATCCTTGTTGGGGGTTCAGTCATGAGGTGGGCCACGTGCACCAGACACGTCCAATGTTTAATTGGGGGGGCTTGGGTGAAGTGAGCAACAACCTGTTCTCCTTATACGTAACACGTTCTTTTGGTAATAAAACACGGGTTTCAGAACAGAACAATTTTGAGAAAGCGAAGGCCAATATTATTGAAAAGAGAATTTCTTATTTGTCCGATCCGGATGTATTCGATCGTTTGATTCCTTTTTGGCAGTTACAGCTCTATTTTGAGGGAGAAGGAAAACGTCCCGATTTTTATGCGGATCTATTTGAAGCCTTCCGTCAACAGAATATGAATAAACCGAGAAGACAGCGTTCAGATTGGAGTTCTGATCGAATGATGGGAGAGCGCAATCCTGCCGTTCATCAGCTGAATTTTGTTAAAACAGCCTGTGAAGTGGCTAAATTGGATTTGACGGATTTCTTTGATAAATACGGATTCTTTTTTGTTGGTACCTTGGAATACGACGATTATGGAAAGTATACCTATGCCATGACGCAGGAAATGGTTGATGCCTGTCGCCTGGCAATTAAAAACATGAACTTGCCCAAGCCTAAGGCTGATCTTACAGCATTAAGAGATTAGGGCATGTAAGCTATAATAACGTCTGAGGCTCCGAATCATCTAAATTGATTCGGAGCCTTTTGTTTGGTTGTTATGTTTTTTGAACCTAGTCGTTATTCTAAACGTGTTACAAGCTGAACGTTTTCTCCTGCTCATTTTCTTTGATCCCATAAACCCTCCAAAAATGCCTATATCATGGCGATTCTGGTTGGATGCAGGGACACTTGTAGGGTTATTTACGTAGTGTTATGTTTATTCGCTTTTATTTAGTTCTTCTTTAAGCTAGATTTTAATTGGTATTTACTTAGCTTTTGGTTAGGGTTTGTTTAGCTATAACCTAAGCTATACCTAAACAAACCCTAACTAAACCCTAAGTAAACCCTAAGTAAAGCAGTAAAAGAGTATGATCATTTAATGGGTAATCCGGAGCCTGTATGCTCTCATTCTTTTGCTGTGCTGCGGTATTCTTCTGATGCCATCTTTCCGACGGCACAATTTTCCGTCTTTCCCGGTATGGATTCTACCCGGGCTACACAGGCTTTTGGCAGAAGGTCCCGCCCGGATTGTGCAGCCGATTATACCCTATCACTTTTATATATATCAATCGTATTAAACTATGCGGTTCTCTGTTCGGCTATGTTTGCATTTTCCAATCTCCCTTTGCTATGTCGGTGGGGCCGTAGACCCCGCAGGTGCAATTCAGGATGTTTTCGTTGCCCGAGGCTGCTATGTGGCCAAATCTGCCGGCCGGATCTGCCATTCCAGCCTTCCGGTCACCTGTTTTACAAAAAGAATCTCGCACCGTTACAGGCAGTTAAGGATAAAATGAAAATAATAAGAACAAAAGGCTTGGAAGTTTGTTAGTAATCTCCCTATCTTTGCACCACTCCGCAAGGGAGGGACGGTTACTTCGAGAGAAGGAATCCTGAAAAAAGAAGGGTTTAAGAGAAGCCTGACAGGATTTAAAATCCCGCCCAGTTTATTTTAAACGCGGAAATCGAAAAAAGGGAAAAGAAAAAAAACTTCAAAAAGTTTTTGGAAGTTCAGAAAAGATTTCTACCTTTGCAGTCCCAACGGAAACGAAGGGAAAAACAAAAAAGATAAAGAGGGGCGCAATGCCCATCGGAATATAGCGGATACGGAAGTTGAAGCGACAAAGTTCTTTAAGAAAACACAATCATGTAAGCGTGACGAGTAGACAAACGAAAGTCATGAACAAATTCAAGTAATTCGTTCAATTCGATCCAAGATCAGAGATATAAAAAAAAGAATTCTGATTATTATAAATAGTTGGAATCAAAAACTTCATTTTACAATGGAGAGTTTGATCCTGGCTCAGGATGAACGCTAGCGGCAGGCCTAATACATGCAAGTCGGACGGGATCCGTCGGAGAGCTTGCTCGAAGATGGTGAGAGTGGCGCACGGGTGCGTAACGCGTGAGCAACCTACCTCTATCAGGGGGATAGCCTCTCGAAAGAGAGATTAACACCGCATGACATATCTGACCGGCATCGGTTAGCTATTAAATATTTATAGGATAGAGATGGGCTCGCGTGACATTAGCTAGTTGGTAGGGTAACGGCTTACCAAGGCGACGATGTCTAGGGGCTCTGAGAGGAGAATCCCCCACACTGGTACTGAGACACGGACCAGACTCCTACGGGAGGCAGCAGTAAGGAATATTGGTCAATGGGCGGAAGCCTGAACCAGCCATGCCGCGTGCAGGAAGACTGCCCTATGGGTTGTAAACTGCTTTTGTCCAGGAATAAACCTAGATACGTGTATCTAGCTGAATGTACTGGAAGAATAAGGATCGGCTAACTCCGTGCCAGCAGCCGCGGTAATACGGAGGATCCGAGCGTTATCCGGATTTATTGGGTTTAAAGGGTGCGTAGGCGGCCTATTAAGTCAGGGGTGAAATACGGTGGCTCAACCATCGCAGTGCCTTTGATACTGATGGGCTTGAATCCATTTGAAGTGGGCGGAATAAGACAAGTAGCGGTGAAATGCATAGATATGTCTTAGAACTCCGATTGCGAAGGCAGCTCACTAAGCTGGTATTGACGCTGATGCACGAAAGCGTGGGGATCGAACAGGATTAGATACCCTGGTAGTCCACGCCCTAAACGATGATAACTCGATGTTGGCGATAGACAGCCAGCGTCCCAGCGAAAGCGTTAAGTTATCCACCTGGGGAGTACGCCCGCAAGGGTGAAACTCAAAGGAATTGACGGGGGCCCGCACAAGCGGAGGAGCATGTGGTTTAATTCGATGATACGCGAGGAACCTTACCCGGGCTTGAAAGTTAGTGAAGAGTGCAGAGACGCACTCGTCCTTCGGGACACGAAACTAGGTGCTGCATGGCTGTCGTCAGCTCGTGCCGTGAGGTGTTGGGTTAAGTCCCGCAACGAGCGCAACCCCTATGTTTAGTTGCCAGCATTTAAGGTGGGGACTCTAAACAGACTGCCTGTGCAAACAGAGAGGAAGGTGGGGACGACGTCAAGTCATCATGGCCCTTACGTCCGGGGCTACACACGTGCTACAATGGATGGTACAGCGGGCAGCTACATAGCAATATGATGCTAATCTCTAAAAGCCATTCACAGTTCGGATTGGGGTCTGCAACTCGACCCCATGAAGTTGGATTCGCTAGTAATCGCGTATCAGCAATGACGCGGTGAATACGTTCCCGGGCCTTGTACACACCGCCCGTCAAGCCATGAAAGTTGGGGGTACCTAAAGCATGTTACCGAAAGGAGCGTGTTAGGGTAAAACCGATAATTGGGGCTAAGTCGTAACAAGGTAGCCGTACCGGAAGGTGCGGCTGGAATACCTCCTTTCTAGAGTATCGAAGATCGGTGCTCGTCACGTTACATATGATTGCAAGAAGAAAAAACATCAGAAGAAAGTGCCCGCCCCGAAAGGAGCAGGACCGAGAGAAAGAGATGAACAAGATAAGCTAGTCCCGTAGCTCAGTTGGTTAGAGCACTACACTGATAATGTAGGGGTCAGCAGTTCAAATCTGCTCGGGACTACGAAAAAAAGAGGGGAATTAGCTCAGCTGGCTAGAGCACCTGCCTTGCACGCAGGGGGTCAACGGTTCGAATCCGTTATTCTCCACATCACCGGTGAAGTGTATAGCGATATACTTCAGGATACCGGAAAAAGAGTTCTTTGACATATTGAAAGAGAAAAAAAATTACAAGAGAAGACAACAGTATAGAGACAATACGTGTATGTGTTTGAAGTAAGGGAGAGGCCCTCGGTGAATGCCGAACGATCCCGAACCTAGCATACGGGTATATATATCAAAAGCAGCCGCATAGTAGCAAAAGGCTATGCCGGTGAAGAAAGTAAATAAGGGCACACGGGGGATGCCTAGGCTCTCAGAGGCGAAGAAGGACGTGATAAGCTGCGATAAGCTTTGGGGATTGGCAAATGCGACTTGATCCAGAGATTTCCGAATGGGGCAACCTGACTATTTGAAGAATAGTCGTATAAAACGCGAACGCGCTGAACTGAAACATCTAAGTAGGCGTAGGAGAAGAAAATAACAATGATTTCCCAAGTAGTGGCGAGCGAACGGGAAAGAGCCCAAACCGATCATGTTACGGCATGGTCGGGGTTGTAGGACCACGAGATTGTACAGCGCTATGAACTGGAAGCAGGTGGGAAACTGCGCGACAAGGGTGAGAGCCCCGTACAGGTAAAGAATGTTGACATAGTGGTATCCTGAGTACCGCGGGACCGGAGAAATCCTGTGGGAATCCACCAGCACCATCTGGTAAGGCTAAATACTCCTGAGAGACCGATAGTGAACCAGTACCGTGAGGGAAAGGTGAAAAGAACCCCGAACAGGGGAGTGAAAAGAACCTGAAACCGTGTGCTTACAAGCGGTTGGAGCAGGCAGGTCCTGTGACAGCGTGCCTTTTGCATAATGAGCCTACGAGTTACTCTTGTCTGGCAAGGTTAAGTCCTTCAGGGACGCAGCCGAAGCGAAAGCGAGTCTTAATAGGGCGCATAGTCAGATGAGGTAGACGCGAAACCTTGTGATCTACCCTTGGGCAGGTTGAAGTTGCAGTAACATGTAATGGAGGACCGAACCGATAAACGTTGAAAAGTTTCCGGATGACCTGAGGGTAGGGGTGAAAGGCCAATCAAACTGGGAAATAGCTCGTACTCCCCGAAATGTTTTTAGGAACAGCGTCGGCGTAGAGTTTGATAGAGGTAGAGCTACCGATTGGGTGCGGGGGAGTCAAATCCTACCAAATCCAGACGAACTCCGAATGCTATCAAATATAGCCGGCAGTGAGGCTTTGGGTGCTAAGGTCCAAGGCCGAGAGGGAAAGAACCCAGACCATCAGCTAAGGTCCCCAAATTCGTTCTAAGTTGAACTAACGAGGTCCGGTTGCCCAGACAGCTAGGATGTTGGCTTGGAAGCAGCCATTCATTTAAAGAGTGCGTAACAGCTCACTAGTCGAGCGGCCGGGCGTGGATAATAAACGGGCATCAAGAACGGTACCGAAGCTATGGATTTGCATTGAAAGATATGCATCTGGTAGGGGAGCATTCCATCGCCGGGGAAGCAGTTTGGCAATGAACTGTGGAGGTTATGGAAAAGCAAATGTAGGCATAAGTAACGATAAGGCGGGTGAGAAACCCGCCCACCGAAAGACCAAGGTTTCCTGATCAACGTTAATCGGATCAGGGTCAGTCGGGACCTAAGGCGCACCCGAAGGGGGCAAGCCGATGGACAACTGGTTAATATTCCAGTACTCTTCATAACTGCGATGTGGTGACGGAGTAGTGACACTGCCGCGAACTGACGGAATAGTTCGTTGAAAGGCGTAGGTATAGGGACGGTAGGCAAATCCGCCGACCCTGCTGAAACCCAATAGTACAGCAAAGCTCCGGTGGCGCTGATAGAGCAGGTAAACAGACTTCCAAGAAAACCCGCTAAGCTTCAGGTTATGAAGACCCGTACCGCAAACCGACACAGGTGGTCGAGGAGAGAATCCTAAGGTGCTCGAGTGAGTCATGGCTAAGGAACTCGGCAAAATGGCCCTGTAACTTCGGGAGAAGGGGCGCTGTCTCGTAAGAGCAGCCGCAGTGAAAAGGCCCAGGCGACTGTTTAACAAAAACATATGGCTTTGCAAAATCGCAAGATGAAGTATAAGGCCTGACACCTGCCCGGTGCTGGAAGGTTAAGAGGGGATGTCATCGCAAGAGAAGCATTGAATCGAAGCCCCAGTAAACGGCGGCCGTAACTATAACGGTCCTAAGGTAGCGAAATTCCTTGTCGGGTAAGTTCCGACCTGCACGAATGGTGTAACGATCTGGGCGCTGTCTCAGCCATGAGCTCGGTGAAATTGTGGTATCGGTGAAGACGCCGATTACCCGCAACGGGACGGAAAGACCCCATGCACCTTCACTATAGCTTAACATTGAGATTGGGTACAGGATGTGTAGGATAGGCGGGAGATGTTGAAGTGGCTTCGCCAGGAGTCATGGAATCAACCTTGAAATACCGCCCTTTCTGTATTCGGTTTCTAACTCCCTTATGGGGAGGACATTGTTTGGTGGGTAGTTTGACTGGGGTGGTCGCCTCCAAAAAGGTAACGGAGGCTTTCAAAGGTAAGCTCAGTACGCTTGGTAACCGTACGTGGAGTGCAATGGCATAAGCTTGCTTGACTGTGAGACCGACAAGTCGAACAGGGTCGAAAGACGGACATAGTGATCCGGTGGTTCTGTATGGAAGGGCCATCGCTCAAAGGATAAAAGGTACGCTGGGGATAACAGGCTGATCTCCCCCAAGAGCTCATATCGACGGGGAGGTTTGGCACCTCGATGTCGGCTCGTCACATCCTGGGGCTGGAGAAGGTCCCAAGGGTTGGGCTGTTCGCCCATTAAAGTGGCACGCGAGCTGGGTTCAGAACGTCGCGAGACAGTTCGGTCCCTATCTGTTGTGGGCGTTGGAAGTTTGAGTGGATCTGACCTTAGTACGAGAGGACCGGGTTGGACAGACCTCTGGTGAACCTGTTATGCCGCCAGGTGTACGGCAGGGTAGCTACGTCTGGAATAGATAAGCGCTGAAAGCATCTAAGTGCGAAACTAGCCACGAGATGAGACTTCCTTATAGGGTCGTAGAAGATGACTACGTTGATAGGCCATAGGTGTAAAGGTTGAGAGACCAAAGCCAAGTGGTACTAATAGCCCGAAGCTTTCTCAAGCAGACAGACACTGTTGTCTTCCTCTTTAATTTTTAAGAAACAAACAGGAAACGAACCTCTTTCAATACATATGTCATTTGGCATGAATCACATGATAAGAATATCATAGATCATCCAATAAAGATTTTTAGGTGCCTATATCGGCGGTGTCTACCTCTTCCCATTCCGAACAGAGCAGTCAAGCCCGCCAGAGCCGATGGTATTGCCGTAACAGGTGGGAGAGTAGGTCGGTGCCTTTTTTTACACGGAAGCCCTTGCTGGAAACAGTCAAGGGCTTCTTTCGTTTGGATACTTCCGTATTTCCCTGTACAGGCTATTGCATATCCTCCGCCTATCGGTTATCGCAGCACAGGACCGTCGGTGAGCCCGGTCCATCGGCAGCTGTTCCGCAACTATCCTTTACTAACCTTGTCAAACGCTATTGCTTTTCAGCAGTATCCTATAGCTGCATATCCGGTACGAGAATATCCCTTTTTCAGATTTTTAGGCCATTAGCTTATTTGAACTCTTCCCTTACAGTGGCGATAACATGAATGAGTCTCAGTACGCTCCGTAAAAAGTCCTATTTTTTAATCCTATATTTTTTAAAAGATATGCCCAAATTGTATTCGCATTTGGAGTATTATATAAAATTATGTTCATTTGTTTTTAATAGAGAAATATACCGTGAAAAACAAAGAGGGACAAAGTGATCAAGACTTATTGTTGGCAATGAAAGATAATAGCCGACACGCATTCGATTGTCTCTATCATCGCTATTGGAATAGATTACTGGATGCAGCGTATAGTAAGCTGGGAGATGCTGATGAGGCGCAGGAGCTGGTACAACAGTTATTTGTGGATCTGTATCGAAACAGGGAAGGTGTTCAAGTGCGTACGACTTTAGAAGGATATCTTCTTGCCGCCCTAAAATATAAAGTCATTGACCGTTATCGGAAGATTATGCGTCAGACAGAAAAAATGGATACCTGGCAGTCTTTTACAAGCCAAGATGTCCCTTCTCCCGACGCCTTATTAGAAATTAAGGAAACAAATGAAAAGTTAGTTCGGATAATCAATACTTTGCCTGAAAAATGTAAGGAAGTATTTCACTTGAGCCGCTTTGAACATCAGTCTCACCAAGAGATTGCGCAGCAATTGAATATCTCCGAAAGCACTGTAAAGAAACACATTCATAAAGCATTGTTTATCTTACGAAAAGAGATGAAAACAGACTTTCTATTTTGTCTGTTGGCCACGATTTTTATCTCCAAATAAGCGTCGATCTCATCAATACATCCATCGTCTAAGTTCTTTTAGCAGTCAATTGGAGGTTTTTAAAAGAAATATTCAAAAAAATACTTTTTGAATAGAACCTCGGCCTCTTTCGTACGACTTATCTATAAACAGGCTAACCAAATGTACAACTATCAACGATTAAAAGAGCTTTTTGAGAAGTTTCTCTCAGGGAATCTAAATGCTTTAGAGCAGCATGAATTGGACCATTGGTACGCACAATCGGAAGATAAGACGTTTTTCGAGGAAAATCCACAATATCATCAAGCAGATATTCGGGATAAATTGCTCGGTAGTATCCACGAGGAACTTGGAATTGGTACTGCACACCGGAGTTTGTTAACGATCAGAAGACGTATAGTCCATTATTGGATTGCTGCGAGTTTATTGGTTTTCTTTTTAACTGGATTGGCTGTATACCATTGGTATGGGAAGATCGGAGCCGAAGTCCAACATCAGATAGCTGCAGAAACAGTAATGCCCGCAAGAGACCAGGCATTGATCCGTCTTGCTGATGGTCAAATAGTCGATCTTGATCAACTGAATCCAGGAACCATGTTACGCGTTGGTAATTGTAATGTGATCAAAAACCGGGATGGCCAGGTTGAGTATGTGGCGGCTAACAGCAATTTGAGCCAAGCGGTCATCAATCAGATCGAAACGCCTAAAGGTGGTACAATTAACTTAAAATTACCGGATGGTACAGAAGTTACCCTAAATGCGGGTTCGACGCTACGTTTCTCTCAGGATTTGGCCAGTCAGGAAATCCGTAGGGTAGAGTTGATCGGAGAAGGGCTTTTTCATGTATCTAAGTTGATGGAAAATGGGCATAAGAAACGATTTATCGTCCATACCGCTGAGCAGGATGTGGAGGTATTGGGCACTATTTTCAATATACAGGCTTATGCTGGAGAAATGCTGACCAAAACAGCGCTTTTGGAAGGCAGTGTTGTGGTAAAGTATCAGCGTGGGAATCGGACCGTCAAATTGAAGCCAGGATATCAGGCTATTTGGGATAGCAATAAAATGGATGTCGATGTCGAACCTTTCGACAATACGATTCAACTCGACTGGCTCCATGGCGATTTTGTCTTTGAGAATGAATCCTTGAAGACCGTGCTCGATAAGGTCTCGCGCTGGTACAATGTGGATATAAAATATGAAAAGAGCTATCCAGATGTCACATTCTACGGTAGCGTCTCGCGTAAAAATAGTCTTGCCGATGTTTTGGAACTCTTGGAAAAAACTTCAAATATCACATTTCGCGTTACCATGAGCAGTCAAGGAGAGAAAACGCTGATTGTTGAATAGACCTAAGTACCTAATCTCATTATACCTAAATAACTATGAAAGAACAGTTACCTAATTTATGGACTGAAAGTCCATTAAGCCCCCCTGTTGGGCGAATGCTCAGAAAGGGCGCACTTGCAATGTACCTTATCGTTCCATCTTTTTTTCCTGGAATTAGCTTGGCCAGCGGACAGTCTATTACGCTACATCGGCAAGGTAAGCTATCGCAGATTTTAGAAGAGGTTAAAAAGCAGACTGGATACGACTATATCCTGACGGGAGAACTTGCCAAAAAGGCTGGATCTGTCGACGTGGATCTCAACAAAGCAACGATAAAGGAAGCGCTCAACACAATTTTTGAAGGGCAGAACCTCGACTACCTGATGGAAGGAAAGTCGATTGTCGTGGTAGCCAAAAAGCCAACAGCTGCGCAGCAGCAAAGCGTAAGTGGTATCGTTGTCGATGCAAATGGTAAACCGCTGGCGGGTGCTACAATTCGTGTAAAAGAAAAGGCGACTATACAGACCAGTAGTGGGTCGCAGGGTGAGTTTCGGATTGCAGCAAAAAAAGGGGATATACTGATCGCCACTAGTATAGGATACCGTACTGTCGAACAAAAGGTTGAAGCAGGAAATGTATTAATTAGAATGACGGTCGCGGATAACGTGATTAATGATGTCGTCGTTGTAGGATATGGTACAACAAAACGTAGTGATTTAACAGGTTCTGTAGCTTCCGTAAATCCATCTGAAATAAAGAATGTACCCTTTACGAGTATTGATCAGGCTTTGTCTGGTAAGGCTGCTGGCGTACAGGTGGTACAATCTGATGGCTCGCCCGGTGCTGTAGCACGTATCAGAATCCGAGGAGGTGCCTCCCTGTTGGGTACAAATGAACCACTGTATATTATTGATGGCATACCTGTCAATGTGCAAAATCGCTATGTGTCGAGCAGTGCAGAAGTTGTTAATCCGATGGAAAGTTATTACGGCGATGATATGGGCAGTATGGTATCGGGATCTTTTAACAGGGGGCTCAATAGCTTGGCAGGCTTAAATATCAATGATATCGAAAGCATAGATATTCTTAAAGATGCTTCCGCGACCGCCATATATGGGTCCAAGGCAGCGAATGGCGTGGTTATTATTACCACAAAAAGAGGTCTTGCAGATAGTAAACCAATTTTGGACTTTAATTATTATACAGGGCTTACTTCTCCTTTTAAGGAAAAGATACTCAATGCAGATCAATACAAGATGATTATGAAGGAGGCAGCCCATAATCTCAATATAGCAAGGAGCAACATGGGGCTTCCGCCAAGCGCGACACCTACAGCCATTGAAAACGATCCTAAGTTTTTCGGAAATAATAATACGGATTGGCTAGGCTTGGTTTTACGGAAAGGAATCCTTCAGAATGCTGATTTATCAGTGCGTGGTGGTGGCATGAATACAAAGTATTATACTTCCTTAGCTTATAATAATCAACGGGGAACAATTATTGGTACAGACTTTAATCGGCTGTCGGGTAAAATAAATTTGGACGCGACGATTGCCCCGCGCTTTCGTATGAATACCAATGTTGATTATAGCTATACGACAAATCATATTACAAATGGAGCCTATACGCAGGCGCTGTTTGCACCGCCAACAGAATCCCCTTACAATGCTGATGGTACTTTTTCGAACTTTGGCTTATTGCACGCGGAATATCAGGGCTATCAAAACCCTTTGGCAATGGCCTCGGGGATCAATCAGGGAAAGACGGGTATGTTGCTGGGTTCCTTAGCTGCAGAATGGGATATCTTGCCCGAGCTGAAATGGCGATCCGTGGGCTCAATCAATTATAGCACTTATAATCAATTGAATTATGTGCCCAGCTATGTGATGATGAGCGGCTTTTATGGTGCTGGGGATTCAAATGGGGGGACAGGAAGTCAGGCTCATACCGAATCGATCAATACATTCATTGAAAACACATTAACCTGGGACAAACAATTTAATGAAGACCATCGTCTGAATGCATTGATTGGGACATCATGGGAAAATTATAAGATGAATTTTTTCTCGGCTTCCGGCGCTGGTTATCCGGATGATGATTTTCTGAACAATTTAAATTCCGCTGCGATTCCAGTAGCTGTTAAGGGGAGTAGCCCTGCACAAAGGAATGCGTTGTTATCGTTCTATTTACGTGCTAATTATACGTGGAAAGACCGTTATCTCCTTACATTCACAGGACGTTCTGATCGTTCATCCAAATTTGCTCCTGCAAATCAGACGGGCTACTTTCCTTCAGGTGCTGTAGCATGGAAAATTTCGGAAGAGGAATTTATGAAAAGCGTCCCTTGGATAGACGAGCTGAAAATTCGTGTCAGCGCAGGTAAAACGGGTACACAGAATATTGGAAGTAATCTTTATAGAACCTTATACTCGCCAGTAAGTTATGCCGGTAAAAATGCATTTATTCCGACACAGTTAGGTAATGACAAAATTAAGTGGGAGGCGACCACTCAGAAAGATGCCGGTCTGGATTATGCTTTCTTCAAAGGAAGATTGAGGGGATCCATCGGATATTATGAAAAGATTACGGACGGTTTATTGCTCAATATCACAACGGCGCCTAGCTCTGCCTATTCGAATGTGGTGCTTAATATTGCTAAAATTCGTAATCGGGGGCTAGAGTTTGATATTCGGGGTGACTTGATTAGAAAACAAGATTTCAATTGGAATTTGGCTCTCAATATTTCGAAGAATAGGAATAAGGTCTTAAATATTAATGGTGGACCGTTTTCGAATCCCAATGATCGTGATGGATTAAATCTAGGGACAAGTATTGTTAAGGAAGGCGAATCGTTAGGTTTGTTATATGGTTATGTAACCGATGGCCTGATCCGAACTGCGGATGAGCTTAAGGCTTATAAAGAAAGTTTTCCTTTCCTAGAGTACATGGAGTATTACATCGGAGTGGGGGATATGAAATATAAACTAGACCCCAATGGCATCGGGGAAGGTGAACCTTTTTACAAACAGGATATTATTGGTAATGCAACGCCGGACTTTTTTGGCGGTATCACCAATACACTCAATTATAAAAACTTCGGACTGACCACACTATTTACATTTTCTTATGGTAATGATTTGATCTATCAGGCGGATATTGCGAATGGCTCTGCTGATAATTTGGCAAATCGAGGTGTGAGCGTATTGGGACGCTACAATGAGGATAATACTAGTGCGAAAAGACCAAGGCTGCTTTACGGTACGGCACAGTTTAGACCATTAGCAGACGTCAATGTGTTCGATGCATCCTATCTCAAACTTAAGTCTATTACCTTGTCTTATAATTTTGGAAAATCTTTGCTGAATGGATTAAAGTTGAGAAGTGGCTCGGCCTATGTTTCGGCTACAAATCTCTTTACAATTACGCATTATCCGGGAATGGATCCCGAGGTTTCTGATGATCCTACGTCAGTCATTGGTGGTGGGCGCGATATCTCTGCCTATCCAGCGAATAGGATGTTTTCCTTTGGACTACGGTTTGGTTTTTAAAACATAGAGCTGATTTAAGAAAATAAATTAAACGAATGAAAAAGAGCTTTCTACTATATTTCCTGTTAGCAGCGCTAATAGGAATGAATACATCCTGTGACAAGACGCTAAATGCGTTACCGACACAGGAAAAAGTTGACGACAATGTCATTGTGGATCAAAAGAGTGCAGAAATTGCATTAAATGGGGTGTATTATTTATTTGTCAATGTAACTGAAAACAGGACAACTGGTCTACCTGGCACTACCTGGGCACCGGCGCATGAAATACTTCCGGCCCAGTTCGCAGGTCTCATTGAAAATTATCAGGGGCCCAGTCGCCCTGAAATGCATACGATGACCGCAAAGGATAATGGCGAAGTCCTGCCGATATGGAGCGGAAATTATAAACTTGCGAATGCTGCCAACGGCGTGATAGCGGGCCTTGAAGCATTGAGTGAAGAGAGATTTAGCGGAAGCAGACGTACGCAGATACTTGGAGAAACCCGGTTTTTACGAGCCTATGCCAATTTTAAGTTATTAGCATACTATGGCGAATTTTTTGACAGCAGCAGCAAATTCGGGGTCATGATACGTACAAAACCTGTTACGGTATCGACAATAGCTACTGTTCGTAAAAATGTTGCCGATAGTTACGCGTTTATCCTGGACGATATTGATTACGCAATAGCAAATGCGCCAGAGAATAATCCAAACTACTATGCAACCAAATGGGCTGCCATGCTACTGAAAATGAGGGTTCTGATGTTACGACAAGCTCCCGCTGACTATACCGCCGTCATTACATTGGCGACTCAACTCATTGAACAATCCCCATATGCCCTTGAAGCCCATGTTGAGGACCTTTTTTCTACAAAAGGGTTGGCGAGTAAAGAGGTAATTCTTGGTACAAAAGCTTTTGCTAACCAAATTGCAGAAATGGAAAAGTATTATTTCCGCGCTAATTATAATTATAATGCAACGCCATTTTTATTGGATCTCTTAAAGAATGATCCAAGGGCCAACTGGATGATTGGCACAGTAGACAAACGTCAGGTTTTTAAAAAACATTCCGGCGGACAAGCGGAAGCGAAGTTTGTATTTCGTTTGACCGAAGCTTATTTACTGAAGGCTGAGGCTCTTGCCAAATCGAATGGCAGCTTGACAGAAGTCCGGGATCTACTTAAAATGGTCAAATCGAAAGCTGGTATTACGGATTTTACAGCATTGAATGCAATGAATACGCGAGAGCAATTGACTACGGAAGTTTTTAGAGAACTCATGCGAAGTCTTGTTGCAGAGGACGGTTCGGACTGGATGGCTTTGTTACGTTTACCTTTTGATACGATTAAACAACTGAATGGTAATATGAAAGAGAGATGGCAGTATATCCTACCTGTACCTTATTCAGAATATGAGAAAAATCCAACGTTTGGAGATCAAAATCCTGGATATGGGTGGTAAAAGTTAGTGGACTTGTAAAATTAGCGCAACATACAAATAAAGAAATAATCAAATGAAACATATACTAAAAATAGCCGCCCTTATGGTAGTTCCTATGATGGGAATGGCGCAGAAAAAGTTTGTTCTGGATGGTGAACTTAAAAATGGGACAACCGACAAGCTTTACCTTTTTTATATGGATGGTCAAGGTAAACAAGTAAGTGATAGTGCTTCAGTTCTCAAAAACCATTTTCAATTTAAAGGCGCGTTGACGGAGCCTACCCTGGTATTTTTGACAAGATCGCCACATCCCGAGCGCGCAGCTGAGGGTGATTATACACAAATGTACCTGGAGCCGACCAAAATGAAATTGGAGTTTCAAGATGATAATCTAAAAAACTATACGCTGATAGGATCAAAATTGGATGCTGAACACAAGCAGTTAGAACTCGAAAAGTCAGCTATCAGAAAAGGAATGGAACCCATTAGTAAGGCTTATGCTGCGAAAAATAAGGAGTATAGTCGTGCTGAGCGAGAACTTGAAGCTTTGGAAAAGAAGGTAAAGCTGCTTAGTGAAGAGGCCGCCAGCATCAAGAATCAATTTGAGCCTTTTAATGAAAAAGCGGCCCAGATTGATATGACCTTTATTAAAAGCCACCCACAGTCCTTTTTGAGTCCTTATTTGCTGATGTTCAGCATGAACAGCCTATCGTTGGAAGAAACTGAAACGTTGTTTGCTGGTTTTTCCAAAGAGGTGCAAAATAGTCGTTTTGGAAAAGACATTTCGGAAAAACTAGCGGAAAGCCGAAGTGGTGCTGTTGGTAAGACTGCTCCCGTATTTAGCACGACAGATATCGAGGGCAAAGCTCTAAGTTTGTCGGATTTCAGAGGTAGGTATGTCTTGTTGGATTTCTGGGCTAGCTGGTGTGTGCCTTGTCGTAAAGGGAATCCACATCTTATTAAGTTGTATCAGCAATATAAAAGTAAAGGTTTTGAAATCATAGGGATAGCAGATGATGACAGTAAACCTGAAAAATGGCACAAGGCGGTTGAACAAGATGAGATTGGCATTTGGAAACATATTTTACGTGGGGCAAAATTCGATGGAACAAATTTTGACCTTAGCAAAGATGTAACGAAGGGGTATGGTGTTAGTTCGCTACCAACAAAAGTGTTAATAGACCCGCAAGGTGTTATTATCGGACGTTATGGTGGGGGCAATGGCGGTTCGGACGAACAGTTGGATGCCAAACTTGCTGAAGTATTTAAATAACAGCATATCCTGTACGTAACGATGTCCTGCGGGATCACCGTTACTTTAGTAGGTATATTGTGTAAAAGAAATAAGGGACTGTCTTTGACAGTCCCTTATTTCTTTTACTTACACGGCTTAGCTTATGAAATCCTTGCTATAAGCTGAGCAAGGATAGCTTTGTCCAGAGGTTTGGTCATGACGCCATCAAATTGATGTAGCTGCCCTTCTGGAATCTGTACGGTTACTTGTGATTCATCTGACGTCAGTGCAATAACTTTGCTATTCCATCCCTTTACACTATTGTTGTCTTTGACCGTATTGAGGATATCCCAACCGGTAGGGCCATGCATTTTGAGATCGGTGATAATAATATCCGTTCTATTTTCCTTCAGATAGGCTATTGCAGTAGATGAATCCTGATAGATTTTCACATCTTCGAAATGTTGCAATGCTTGTTTTACGAATAGATTATTGATCGGATTGTCATCAATAACGACAAAGCGTAGCTCTTTTGAGAGCTTATCCAAGCTCGTAATTTGTTTCCTATTTTTCTTTTCTTCGGTGAATGGAACGAGTAACGTAAATGTTGATCCCTTGCCCTGTTGACTGCTAACACTTAACGTTCCGTTTAGCTGTTCGGCCATGAGTTTAGCAATATGTAATCCCAATCCAAAACTATTCTTGGATTTCTGATCGGTCATATAATACTGTTCGAAAATATGCTCCTGATCTTTTGCCGAAATACCTTTTCCTGTATCGTTGACTAATATATGTAATTTGGATCCCTGGTCTCTGCTGATAAAGGCTTTTACCTCTATCTGCCCCTTATCTGTATATTTAATGGCGTTGCTCAAGAGGTTAGAAATAATCTGTCGTACACGATACGTTCCGCTTTTGATTAAGATGTCGGGATCGATATCAATGTAACTGATGAGTTTTAACCCTTTTTTGTCTGCTTGAGCCTGCTGCATTTTTATGAGGTTCGCGAGCAATTGAGTTGGCGAAAAATACTCAGCCTTAATTTCGAGTGTACCAGACTCTAGTTTACCGAGATTCAGAATATCTTCCACAGTATCATTGATCACATGGATATCTTGTGTAATAGAGTCTAATAAAATAGGGTTGACCCGATTGTTTGCCGCATTGCTCTTTAGCAGATCAATAACACTGACCAAAGAATTGACCGGTGTGCGCACATCATGACTTACATTTGCCAGTATACTGGCCTTCTCTTTCGCTGTTCGCAAGGCATAATCTCTAGCGGCAGTAAGCTTACGCTCATACACAAGTGTATTGTAGTGGTAGGACAACAAGAGTGTCACCATAATAATCATGAGAATAATAGAAGCGATGACCTGTTTGCCAAAAATAGAAGAGTTTTCCCGATAAAGCTTGAAATCTTGAATTTCAGCAGCCCTTAATACCTCATCTTCATGGGTCTTAATGCGAAGTAAGGCCGTACTGATCGTACTGAACAAATTGTAGTTAGACTGTAGAAGCTGTCTTTCCTTTTGTTGCAGCTCAGTAAATGAACGACGGATTTTACTGAAATCTTGCCGGTGGAATGTTTCATTTTGTTCGATCAAATTTTGGATCTGGCTATGTATTGCCTTGATTTGATTAACGTTAAAATTCTGCTCCAGCTTATCAGCAACCAAGGTGTCGTTTTTAGCTTTGAAAATACGTGTAAAGAGTTTTTCTTTCTTTCGCACTATGGTATCCTTCTTACTTACATTGAGTGCTGTATCTCGTAATATTTTATTGACAACCGAATCTGCGAGGATACGATTGTTTCCGGGGCGAATTGTTCTATTCGTTTTCGTTAAGAGTGACAGCGAGTCTTTGGCCAAAAAAATCATGTTGTCAACAGATTTTTTAATGTGCGCGAACTCGTCTGAAAGGGAGATATTTTGTTCCAAGGAAGTATTCGTAGAGAAAGTAAGTCCTTTTTGGGAAGATAACTTCGAAAGGGAATCAATATAAAATCGTAACGTATCTAAACTATTACTGTAATTCTTTAAATTTTCGGCACTGAAGTCCACGGTATAAGAGCGAAAGGCATTTCCGGCAGCATTATACGAGGAAAAGAGTTCGTAAAAAAGATTCGTCAATTGATTTTTAGAACTGTAAGCTTTATTTAAACGGGCTTCGGTCTTTTGGTACTCAATATATTGATAGGTAAATATCGAACCGATATAAACCAAGGAAAGAATCAGGAAAGCAATTAAAACTGTCCTGATAATAAATAATTTTTTACTGTTTTTCACGTTATTGTTCTTTCACCCCAATAAGTTAACTATAGCCTATTTTGTTTTGTCTGGAAGTCAAATTTAATACTAAAAAATGATATCCTCTTGGTGTGCCTGTAGCCAACGAGCTACTTTTTGAAAATCTTACACAATCGTTTGATTGAAAGTTGGAGTAGAAGGATCATTTTTTATTTTTTATTTTGCATAACGAAACCAATAAACGGTCTTTTTTTTGTCTGTTTATTTAAAAATAAAAACTTAAATTTTAATGAAAACACTCCTCTGTTCAGTAGCGTTATCCCTTTTATTTGCGCAAGGGCTGCATGCGCAATCTGGGATTGATATTATCCCCAAGCCTCAGGAAATCAATATAGGAGCAGGCCAGTTTCAGTTGAATCCACAAACTTCCTTAAGTTTTAAGAACTGCGATGTGAAAGATGTGTCTTTGTTTGTTGAGCAGCTGAGAAAAGTAACGCATTATCCCCTGAACATAAAAAAACAGGCGAGCAATAGCATTGAATTTAAACTAGACCCTAAATTGACAACGCCTAATGATGAAGGCTATCAGCTTGAGGTTTCCAATCGGGGAGTGGTCGTGACAGCAAAAAGCTCCCATGGGCTTTTCAATGCAACGCAATCACTGCGGCAACTTTTACCGACAGCTTTCGAGGGTAGTAACCCAACCAAAGAAATAAGCTGGAATATTCCAGCAGTGAAAATTAAAGATTATCCCCGCTATCATTGGCGTGGTTATATGAAAGATGTGAGCCGGACTTTCTTCGATGTGAAAACTGTGAAAAAGTATTTGGATGTCATGGCATTATACAAAATGAATACGTTCCATTGGCATTTGACGGATGACCAGGGCTGGAGGATCGAAATAAAGAAATATCCGAAATTGACCATGGAAAATGTGACGGTATTTTATCGAACAGAAAAACAACCTGCAGAACGCAGTGGATTTTATACACAGGAGCAGATCAAGGAAGTTGTTCAATATGCTCGAGAGCGTAATATTACGATTGTGCCCGAGATTGATGTTCCTGGACATTCATGGCCGACAATATTGGCCTATCCTGAACTTGGGGTCAACAAAAATTCCTACCCGAATCACATTTTTCCTTTTGTGTCATCTTGGGGCTATTGGGGAAATCAATTTACCCCCAATACATTGGATCCGACAAAAGAGTTTACGTATGAATTCTTGAATAATGTGTTCACTGAAATCGCTAACCTCTTTCCGGGTAGTTATATCCATTTTGGGGGGGACGAAGTCCGTCATGACTTGTGGGAAAAAGAGGCGCATGTGCAGGATTTTATGAAACAGCACCAGATTAAGGATGTCAAAGCACTTCAGAGCTATTTTGTTCAACGCGTTTCTGATATCATCGTCCAGAAAGGGAAAAAACCGATCGGGTGGAATGATATCTTAGCTGATGCTGAAAACTTGCCGAAGAGTACGGCAATCATGAGCTGGCTTGGTGAGGAAGCGATCAAGGAAGCGACCAAAGATGGATTTAAGGCCGTAGCCACACCAGCATCGCATCTCTATTTTGATATTACACAGGCCGATCGGAATGATGGTACCATGACTGACCTGGCCTATCCGCAGATAAACTCGCTGAAAAGAGTGTATGAATTTGATCCTTCTGCGGGACTTAGTCCGGCTGAGGATCAGCTTGTCCTCGGTGTTCAGGGAAATATGTGGACAGCGTTGGCTCAGGATATTAAAGATCTGAATGTGCAGAATTTTCCGCGACTGCTTGCGGTTGCTGAAATTGGATGGGCTGCTAAGTCAGCGAAAGATTATACAGCGTTCAGCCATCGATTGGATGCCAATCTTCCAAGATTAGATTCCATGCGTATTGATTATTATCGTCCCGGGGGATATATTGCGGGATCATGGGGACCTAATGATATCAAGGAAACGTATAGTTTTCTAACTTTTGACGTGAGCAGGAAGATTTACGATAATGGACGAGCGCAAGCTGGATTTTTCTTTGTGGAGGGGAAGAATTTTCTGGAGATTGATGCCGTACAATTGCTACAGGACGGGCAGGTCATTGCAGAGGATGGACATCATGCGCTTGCGGATAAATTTAGGGGAACCAACAAGATCAAACCTTTTTACTACAATTTTACGGTAACGAACTATAATCCGCAATCGAAATACGAAATCAAAGCCCGCGTCAGAGGCGCTGGCGGTGTGGATTCAAAAGGAAATTTTACATTTAATTTGTCTCCGAATAGGCCTTTTGATAAGATAGAAAAAAAATAAAGGGTATTACCCTTTATTTTTTACTTATTTGAGTTCGATCATCTTTTGATTTGCATTCTCTTCTTTTACTTCTTGAAGGATTGCAATTTCAATAGGTGCAATCAGACTTAAAATAATCAATGCAATGAAAGCTACAGGGAAAATAATTCCGATGATTACAGCTAATAGCAGGGAGATATTTAAGTATTCTTGTCCATTCTTGGAGGAAACTTTTAAACGGGAGCTTTTGAAGGAATCAAAAAGATCTTGAAAAACTTTAGTAATTGTTTTACTGTTGATGCTGAATGTTGTTTTAGTTGCCATGATGTTTATTTTTTAATTTTTTTATTTCTTATTTGATGACTCAAAGATAGGAAGCAAATATGGCCCTGAAGAGGGGCATTAGGCCAGTCTCGAGACAATCTCGGTAAACGACCCGCTTTTATCGGTTAATACTTTTTTGAAATTAGGGTAAGTGATATGATGATCAATATAGCCGAGGGGGATATATCCTTAAACAAAAAACAGGGGTAGCTTTTTAGGCTACCCCTGTTTTTTGTCTATTATTTTGCTAGCGTGATTATAGACCTACGTGCTCTGTTTTCGATTTTGTTTGTCCCGATGGTCCTTGTTTAAACGCTGGGTCATAGTTCCATTCAATCGTGTCGGTTAATACCTTACCGTCTTTTTGGATTACTTTTGCTTCCACAGCATTCTTTCCCGGTTTTAGCTTTACGTTTTCGAAGATGTAGTGTACATTGGTCTGACCAATTTTGGCTCCTTTGATCGTTTGCCCATTGATGATCAATGTTGGCTCACCTCTGTTCGAATAAACCGTAATAGGCGTAATTTCATTACCTCTATTGATCATACGACGCTGTGTAATATATAACACGGGTTCTTTGCTCCAATTGGCTTTGTACCAATAAAAGCCATCCTTCTTCAGTTTACGGTCAAAGGAAACCAGTCCTTTATAATTCCGGGGGTTAACGTTCAGCGCAGTAATGGGCGTGGCAAAATCGAATGTGTTCCAGACATAAGAACCTAGGAAAATTGGACTTTTGGATATCACGCCCCAATGTACTTCATGAAATTTGGTTGCATATTCTTCAGGGAAAAACGATGGATTGCTCCATTGATTTCCAAAATTTCCAACTTCTTCTGCTTGATCTTCGGGAATGGCTTCTGCACCATATTCCGAAAAGATAATCCGGTAATCTTTGAATTCTTCACTGATACGTTTTGCCCAGGAGGCGACATCATCCTCTTTATCTGATTTATCTTCCAGTTCACCATTGTACCAGCCAAAGTAATGATTGATGCCTTGTACATCTGCATTATTGTTAACTGGATGGTCGATAACATTGTAACCGCTGACAGAAACGGTATAGCGATCAGGATCTTCGGATTTAGCGAGGTCATTTAATTTGGTCGTTAGTTCGACGGTATAGGCAGAAGGAGAGTATACCTCATTGTGCATACCCCATATATAGATGGAAGGATGGTTGAAATTTTGGCGGATCAGTTCTTTCAACTGTTGTTGTGCGTTGTTGTCTTCCAAGGTGGTTACCCGATTGACAAACGGGATTTCGGCCCAGATAACGAGACCCATGCTATCGCATTTTGAATAGAAGTACTCAGACTGTTGGTAATGTGCCAATCGAATCGATGTTGCTCCCATTTCTTTGATGATTGCTAAGTCTTCGTCGTGGTCTGCATTGCTTAGGGCCGATCCTTTACCTAGTCGATCCTGATGGCGACAAACACCATATAGCGGATATTTGATATCATTTAGGAAAAATCCTTCACCGGTTCGTAATTCAAATTTACGAAGACCAAGAGGTGCTGTTACCTCATCAATTACCTGGTTGTTCTTTTTGATCTGTGTGACCACCTTATAGAGATAGGGATCATCTAAACCTTGCCATAAATGTGGACTTTTGACTAGGATTTGTTGCGTAACAGTTTGACGACCTTGCGGTAACAACGTGTACTGTGTGCTTTGTTTGGCTTTAATCGATCCGTCTTTTTCGAAAACGGTTGTCAATAACTCAATTGGTTGTTTTTTTCCGGATTTGTTGTCTATTTTTATTTTTACAGCAACATCGGCTGTTTTCTTGGAGACATTTTTTTGCGTGATATAGATTCCTTTAGCTGCAAAATCATTCACCGCAATATGGATGTCGTCGGTTACAATAAGCTCGACAGGTCTATAAATGCCGCCGTACATGGGGAAAAGGGTATGGTTAACAGGAATGACCTGTGGAGTAGCTTCATTGTTTACCTTCACCAAAATCTCGTTTTCTTTTCCAAATTGGAGCATATTGGTCAGTTCGAATACAAATGCAGAATAACCACCCTGATGTCTGCCCACGAAGTTATAATTTCCATTGCGTTTCGTATTGTCGTAGGTAATATCATTTTTGCCTTCTTTGGTAGGAAGGGGCTGATTGTTTACGTATACTTCTGTGTTGGTATTGACCCCTTCAAATCGAATGAAAATGCGTTTGCCTTTCCAAGCTGTTTCGGGAACAAAAGATTTACGATAATAAGCATCACCGGTATAAAAACGCTCATTTTTTCCTAAGCTACCGGACTTAATCTCTTTGGTCTGCATATCGTTTGCATTCCAGGTGTGCGGTAAATTGACAAGTTGCCATTTCCCTTCAAACAGTTGATTATAGTCTAATGTCGAAGTAGAAAAAGGTCCCTTTTTGAAAGTCCAGCTGGTATTAAATGGAACTACGGTTCGCGCTTGTACGTTCAATAGCAGTATTCCAATAAAGATTAAGGTATAAAAGATCTTTTTTATCATACGGTTTTAACTTAGGGTGTTGTATTTGTGTCTTCAAATATAGCTAACAAAATGATAATGACTAATTGGACTAGCCTCGGTAGAACTGCTATTCGATCTTGTTTTTAATTAATAGTGATCAAAATATCGCTATTAATAATTGTTTTTTCTTTATTCGCTTTGTTGCGTCCATCCACTACAACGTTTTCGAGATTTGCGCAAACGATTGACTATACTTAGACTACAGTAATAAATAATAAATTCTTTACCATTGCATTACAAGATAAACTGTGGACAGAACCGATATAAACAGTTCATACGATGGATTTTCGTATTCCTTTTACATCGCGTGCTGGCTGTGGTGAGCCGATTATAGCACAAACTAGGTTTGAATAATGTAGGATCGAACCTCGTTAGAAACAAATACTTTACACAAGCAGATTTAATCTGATCAGTTGAAAATAACTATAGAACGGATGAAACATAGATTAATAGGAACATTTCTTTTGGTATTCTTGACGATACAGTTTGTGGAGGCACAGGTTGCTATTATCCCACGTCCGCAACAGCAGGAAGCGCGGAAGGGGAAACTGATCCTGGGTAGAAATATAGGCATTATAAGCGATCCTTATTTTGATCCCACGATATTGTATTTCAAGAAGCTCCTACTTGGGCGTTTCGGAATTTCGGCCTATGTTGCGACCAAGGTCGACGAAGCCCAGGTTATGGTAAGCTGGGATAAAACACTTGAACATGAAGCCTATCGTTTGCAGATAGATGCTACTCATATTCGAATTTACGCTTCAGATAAATCAGGACTTGTCAATGGAATTGCAAGTTTAGACCAATTGTTGTCCGTTGCAGCCCAAAGCGGTGATCAGCGTGAGTTGGATGCTGTTGAAATTAAAGATAAAGCACAATTTACATGGCGCGGTTTTATGTTAGATGAGTCGAGACACTTCTTCGGAAAGGAAAAAGTAAAGTCATTGTTGGACTGGATGGCTTTCTATAAACTGAACAAGTTTCATTGGCATTTGACGGATGAGCCTGCGTGGCGCCTTAGTATACAACGTTATCCCTGGCTGGCTCAAATAGGTGGGATAGGCAATTATTTAGATCCCTATGCTGGAGTACAGTATTATACGCAAAATGATATCAGTGAGATTATTGCTTATGCTGATGAACGTAATATTGAGGTCATTCCTGAGATTGATATGCCTGGACATGCAACAGCGGCAAACCGCGCGTATCCGTTTTTATCGGGCGGAGGTAATGAAAAACACCCTGATTTTACTTTTCACCCAGCAAAAAATACGACATATTCATTTTTAAGCCATGTGTTGCGCGAAGTAAAAGCGCTTTTTCCTTCGACCTACATTCATTTGGGCGGAGATGAGGTTGCTTTTGGTAGTGATGCCTGGAACAATGATCTAAAGGTGCAGGAGTTAAAAAAGGCAGAAGGGCTGAAATCCAATAAGGAAGTGGAAGAGTATTTTATTCGACGTATGGCAGATTCCGTTGCCCGAATAAATGGAAAAATCATTGTTTGGGATGAGATGGTAGACGCAAAACTGAACAAAGCGCAGACTGTGATGATGTGGTGGCGCCATGATAGACCCGAACAGCTCAACAAAATTTTGGATAAAGGATATCAGGCAATTCTTACACCGCGTTTACCTTTATATTTTGATTTTGTGCAGCAGGAAAACCATCGGTATGGACGGAAATGGGGCAAAGGGTTTAACCCTATTCAAGATGTCTATAATTTTGCAGGCGAACAGTTGGATAGTTTAGGTGGTCGAAGAAAACAGATATTGGGTATCCAGGCCAATCTATGGACTGAAACCGTGACAAATACCAATCGATTGGATTATCTCGTCTTTCCGAGAATTGCGGCATTGGCGGAAGCAGCATGGACATCTGGCAAGCAACGTAATTTTGACCAATTCACTAAAGTGTTAAAGAAACATTTAGCATTGTATCGGGAACAGGGACTCTATTACTTTGATCCATTTCAGGACAGTAACCCTGAACCGGTCGTCATGAAGAAAGTACAGAAACAGTATATTGATCGTCCCGACTAGTTGCGTTTTTGTCTTTGAATAAGTTGGACTATATAGAATCGTGGTAATAAACAATTAGATAAAATATGATAAGCTATAACAGATTGATGATGCCCTTGCTCTTGGCTGGTGCGCTATTGGCCGGGAAAACTGTTTCTGCCCAATGGACTGGGCCACGCAAAAAGGTGGAGCAAAGAATTGACGTAAAATACGGGCCTTTAACACCGGCACATCGAACCGATGAAGCGATGGAACGTTTTCGGACATATGGTTTAGGACAGTTTATCCATTGGGGGCTTTATGCAATTCCTGGCAATGAATGGGAAGGAGTAAGCGCTCGTAAAGGTGCGGCCGCTTCCGAATGGATTCGTACCTGGAGTGGACCTACTGCACCAAAGGACTGGAAAAACACCTATGATAATTTATACAAGCAATTTAATCCCAAAGGATTTGACGCAAAGCTATGGGCTAAGCAGGCTAAAGAAATGGGGGCAAAATACCTGATTTTTACCACCAAGCATCACGATGGATTTGCCTTATGGCCTTCGAAGTATACAGACTATACCATTAAGAAAAGCCCTTATAAAAAAGACATCGTCAAGCAGGTTGTAGACGCTTACACAGCTGAAGGGATAGATGTGTTTTTGTATTTTTCGATCTTAGAATGGAATAATTCAAACTATATGGGTAAGGCGCCGTCTACACCGGAAGAAAAGGCAAAATTCAATAAGTTTTTGGAGTATACCCGTAACCAATTGTTGGAGCTGCTTCAAAACTATCCGCAGATAAAAGGATTTTGGTTCGATGGTACCTGGGATCAGTCCTGGATTCAGTCCTATGACTTTACCTATAAACTGGAGAAGGAACTCCGCGAGAAACACCCGGGCCTAATCATTGGTAGTCGTTTTCGAAACGATGAATTTGGAAAGCGGCATTTCGACTCGAATGGTGATATGTTGGGAGATTATGAGCAAGGCTGGGAACGCAAAATGCCGAAAGAATTTGAATGGCTAGAGGGGCGTGATTGGGATTGTGTGATGACCATCCCGCCTAACGGTTGGGGTTATATGAAAGATTGGTCGGGTATTTATACAAAGACATCCGACGATTTGATCGATATGTTGATGAATTGTGTGTCGATGAACGGGAATTTCGTGTTGAATTTTGGCCCAGATGGAAATGGTCGGATGCATCCAGGAGAGGATAAATTGGCGAAAGAGATTGGTGACTGGATCAAAATCAATGGTGAAGCTGTTTATGGTGTGAGACATGCAGGACTTGCTCCATCTAAATTGGGTTATTTTACAAAAAAAGAGGACAACCTCTATCTTACTGTCTTTAATCGACCGGTCAATAATATTGTCCGCATTGCTGTACCGAAGAATTCAGCTGAGGTTCCGGTAGAGGCTGTTTTATTGCAAAATGGTCAATCATTAGCTCTTAAACGTTCCGATATTGGTTTGGATCTTGATAAGAATACATATTATGATGTTGTTCTTCCGGCAACGTTTAGTACAGATAAAGCTTTTGTTTTAAAAATGAAGCTTGGTAGGCCAAAAGTACAGGGTGATCAACTCATGGATGCAAAAATGTAAATTTTGGCATTCGCGCGAAGGTTTTCGCGATCTCATCGGCATTTCAAATGTATATGTGCGCTATTCCAGACCACTGGGAGTGATCGAAAAAGGCGGGACTTAAATCAGTGTTGATTTAGGTCCCGCTTTTCTTTTATAGAATTTCCAACAGTTCCTGTGGATGGTGGATAATATGCTGTGCACCGTGTTGTCTTAACTCGCTCTCTTCCCGAAAGCCCCAAGTAACACCGATAGCTGTTACCCCTGCATTATTGGCGGTATCCATATCCACGGATGAATCGCCTACATAAAAGCAATCTTGTTTGCTAACACCGAGTGTTTGGATACTGTCGAAGACAATATCGGGATCAGGCTTGGCGGGGCGACCTGTTCGATGCCCCAGGACGAGATCAAATGAAATGTCGGGAAAGTATTCGGCCATCAAAGGTATCACCGCTTCATGGTATTTATTTGATGCTACCGAGATTAGATAGCCTAATGATTTCAGTTCTTGTAGTAGCGGTATAATCCCTGTGTAGGGTCGTGTATGCGATACAGGTTTTTGTTCATAATATGTCTTAAAAGCTGCAAGTAAGACTGTGATCGTCTCTACTGTCCGTGCTTCTTCGGGTAATGCCCTTTCGATAAGTTTCTGTACGCCATTGCCTACAAATTTCTTATAGGCAACGAGTGGATGCGTTGGGTATCCATGTTGTTCAAGAATAGCATTGCAGCTGTCCCCGAGGTCCTGTAATGTGTCTAGCAGTGTTCCGTCCAGATCAAATAGTATAAGCTTCATCTGATAAATCTAGTAAAAATTGCGGTTGAACCATGGTATAATAATGAGATTAAATGGTAGTTTATATCTTGTGTATAATAAAAGATTACTGAAGACTGGGGGAGATCAAAAAAAGATAGGAGCTCATATATAACGAGCTCCTATCTTTAATTCCGCTTAAGAAGAGTTAATCGGATTTCATTTATATTATTTGACCAAATAGATCAATGTTGGAAAGTGATCTGAGTAGCCATTGATAAATACTCCCCCAGAAAATGTTCGGTGCGGATAACCTTTGTTTCGACCTTCTTGTTGCACCAAAAAATCCCGATTGAAGATTTCAGCTTTGACAAAACGTAAACCCTTATTTTTATTGTCCAATAAAGGTCTGGAAATAATGATTTGATCAAAGAGATTCCATTGTCCCTGATAGCCCAGTGATCCAATGCCCTTATCGTAAAACGTCCACATGGTATTATATAAGCCCTGCGCAGGTACATCCTGCGGATTTTTCTTGGCCTTTAATACTTCCTTTACACTTTTATCTTTGGGATCATCATTTAAATCGCCCATGATAATAATCTTGGCCTCGGGGTTTTCGCGATATAACGAATCGCATATGCCTTTGGTAATACCTGCTGCAAATTCGCGAAGTTCAGAAGATTTATTGCCATAACGCGAAGGCCAGTGATTGACAATGATATGTACCGTATCTCCAGCAATCGTGCCGGATACCAATAGTTGATCTCTCGTCTTAAAGCCAGGGTTTTCTGGTAGGTTGAATGGATGAACCTTGTCATTAAAAGGCGTGAAGAATTCCGGATTGTAAAGGAACCCAACATCCACACCGCGACGGTCAGGAGAATCGTGATGAACGATCTTTAATCCCAGCTCACGGAGCTGGGGATCTCGTGTAAGATCTTCCAAAACCCGACGGTTCTCAATTTCGGCTACCCCCAGAGCAATGGGACCCAAACTAGAACTAGGTGAACCGATGGCACGAATCGCTCGTGCCATGTTTTTTATTTTTTGCTGATACTTAGCTTCTGTCCATGTATTGGCACCCTTTGGTGTAAACTCATCATCATTGATCGTTGAATCTTTTACAGGATCGTATAGATTCTCCAAATTGTAGAATGCGATGGGGTAAACCCGACGGTTGGTTTGTGCGAAACTTGTGTGTACAACAAATAAAAGGAGAAGAAAAATACAGCTGATGTGTTTATAGTTCATCTTTAATTTATTTAGTAACGATAATCGTATTGCCAGAACCGTTTCCGCCAGTTGCGCTTACGATTTTAATATTATCTAAACGGAAGCCAAAGGCATTGTCAGCGCCAGTCATTATAAATTCGACGGTACTTGTCGCTGCAGGTGTAATGTTTGGAATACTGACGGTGTAATATTTATTACGATCATCTGTTGAGTTGATCGCTACTGGTGTGCTTGGAATCGTATAAGTTGTTCCGTTGACCTTCACCTTCATAGCATTGAGGTTGGTCGCTTCACCAACATTGTAAATATTAGGAACAAGCTGGTAGCTCAATGTAAGATCCGTTTTGTTGGCCGTTTGTATTCCAGCGATTTTCAGTGTAATATCTTTGTTTGCCGTAAGCCATACTGAGGCACTGATTCCTGTCGCTGTACGAATATCTGCCGAACCACTTTCCTCGCTGTACGTCACCGGAGCTTTCATATCGAAATCGGTGAAATCTGCAATTTTAGGACGGTTGCCACTTGGGTAGGTACCATTTCCAAATGTCTCGTTGAAAATTGTTCCTCCGGTTTCAGGGTCAGTTGGTGTTGTTCCGGCGTCAGTTCCATCAAAGTCAATCACATCTGTTTTATCGCGCAGGAAGAGCTGCCAGCCTCCATTGTAACGGCCCAATATTCCGACTAATGTTCCATTCCCTTTAGGAAGAATATCTTTAGCAAAACTGGAGAAGTTACTGTTGCGGACATCCAATGTTTTGCCATTCGCATCTTTGACTACTTCGCTAACAGTCGCCGTTCCACCTGCGAAAGCATTGATACCACCATTGTTAAAACGCACATTTTTAATGATAATCAACTTGTTGACCATCGAAGCGTCTAATTTAGAAAGATCAACTTCCAATGGCGTTAAATTGGCCGCATTTGGCCATCCGTTTACTTTGGTATGCTCTTTGAAAATTTCCCAGGCGATACGGTTGGCATTTGTTCCACTGAAACCGATCTGTAGCTCACTACCATATTTCACCATGGACAGGCCTTTTAAGTTGATAAACACTTCCTGGCCTGCGCGGAAAGTTGTGTACATGCTATTTTGGTCGACTCCTAGATTGATGGCAGCAGTTTCATCCTGGATGTACAATTGTTTGTAGATATTACCCGAAATGTCGTTTCCGGTCACCAGTGCTTTAATGATCAGATCCTCATCGATTACTTTTGGATCGGTAATGTTAGCATATTTTTCTTTCAATGCGGCTATCGTTGTGTTGGCATTGGGCCCGTCATAGATCGGTTGAGTCAATAGGGGGGCTTCAGGATCACGCTTACAGGCTCCTGTAAATAAGATGAGTCCAATACAGATAACCGATAGCATCGATGTATAGACAGCTTGTATATTTTTTTTGTTCATTATTGTCGAGATTAAAATCTATAGGATACATTCATAAAACAGTTGATTCCCTGCATGTAATAATATTTGGATGCAAACTTATTTGCTGCAGTAATATCCAAACGTGCATTTTCGAAACCTCCAGTTCTGATGTTTTTGTTATTTAAGACGTTATTGACCGCTAAATTGAAGTTCATTGAATTGCGATTTTTCAGGTAAAGAATTTTACCGATTGATAGATCGACTGATGTGCTATTTTTGAACTTTTCTTGATCAGTAAGGATATGATAAGCATTATCGAGCTCTGGATCGTAAGGATTGATGGTGCTGTAGTTAGATGCCAACTGACGAAGAGGAGCTTTCGATAGATACATATCGCCAGCGTAATTTAAATTAGCGCCAAAAAACCAGTAGTTTACGAAATAACGGACTCCTAAAGTTCCTGCGGTCTGTGGCATTCCACCAACATAGTAGTTATTGAGGTACACCATCTCGCGTTCATTATTGATCAATCCATTTTCGGAGTTTTGTGCTCCCATTGGGTTGTTGCTGTAATAGTATTCAGCCTTTGTTGCTGCGAGATCAATGCTCCAATTGTTGTCAACTTTATAGGTCAATCCGAGCTCTATCCCTCTATTGACCTGGTTCATGTCTTTTAGACCATGGTTGATAAAGGTACGGGCGGCATCGTTATAGTAACTTTGTCTGCTGATGAGATCTGTAAAGTTGGTCTGAAATACCGATAAACGACCATTTAGTTTCGGCAAGGAGAAGACATAACTGATATCTGTAGAGAATATCTTGGCACTTTTGAGGTCTTCAAAAGTAAAGTCACTTACCCTTGGTGAGATATAAGCATCATTAGCCAATGGTGCTTTGGTCTGATAGCTGATTTTGGCGTTTAATAAATGACGGCCATTGAATTTGTAGGTCATTCCCCCCTTGAAAGCATAGTCAAAAAAATGGTGTTCTTGCCCTTTACCATATGAATTGGTCGGGAAGCGTCCATTTTTCATGTAGCCTACACGTTGAAAACTGGTGTAAGAAAGCTGTGTAGCGTAGAAAAAGTCGATGTTCGAATACGTGTATTCGTTTTGTAGCCATGCATTCGCAGACTTGATATTGATGTTGTAACGATATCCAAAAATATCATCTTTGCGTGCCTTAAAGTTGGGATTTAACAAGTCGTTTTGGCTCTGACCTGTATTTTGTCCAAAGTCACGTTCAGAGAATTTGTCAATATCCAGTACATATTCAGCGCCCAGCAGATCCGCTACAGTTTTATATTGTTGGGATTGTGATCCTTTGGCGCCGATACCGAGCGTCAATTTAGCATGCTCATTGATCGTTTTGTTGAGTGTTGTATTGAAACTGCTTTCCAATAGGTCGCTATGGCGTTTCTCCAACATGTAGATGGCTGCACCATCGTTGATTTTATTTTCGAGCTTGTTGACGAGGTATAAATTGTCCCAATCCACTTGCGATACTTTTGCCGATTGCCAAAGGTTGCTGTAGTATTGATTTGTGATGGAATCCGTAAAATAGCTCGGCAAATTGCGGTAATAGTCGGGTCTTGGATCCGGACCGTTGTACCAGTTTAATGCTGTACTGGCATACTTGCCATAGTGCAGCGATATACCTGTCGTTAGTTTTGTATTTGGATCGATTTTCCAGATATGTGAAAGGATTGCGGTAGGGTCATAAGCAGTGACGATACGCGAGTTCCTGATTTTTCCGTCTTGGTAGCCCCAATTGGGGTTGTATAGGTTGTTGTCGAGGAGATCATAGGCTTCCTGGAAAGAACCTGATTGTTGGCCGCGCTCTACCGGTGAACCAAAGGTGACCAGTGATAAACTATGTTTGCCTTGCTGGAATTGTTTTTCGATGGAAAGTGCGTAGGAGAAGTTTTTGTAAAATGTACCTTCAATATTTCCTTTGTCTGCATAACGACCACCGATTAAGCCTGTAAATGCCCAGCCATTGTCCATTAGTCCCGTTGAATAGCTCAGCATACCTCGGCTATAGTAATTGCGGTTGGTGTATGTGGCTGTTGCTTTTGCTCCTTTGGCGAAGGCGCTGGCGCGCATATTGATATTTTCGGAACCGCCGATGGAGCCGAATGTAAAGGTCGAGGCGTCCATAGCATTGTCTTGGTCTCCATTTCGGGTCAAATCATTGATGGCACCGATGGAAGCATAGTTGAAGACTCCGCGCAATTGGTCGTTGAAGTGTACGCCGTTGATGTATTTTTGTTCGTAGCGGTTGTTGTATCCGCGGAGGCGAAAACGGAATTGAGAGAGCTGATAACCAATTTTGTTGATGTATATGTCGTTAGAAAGGATAATCTTGGCTGCAATGTTTTGGTCGAAAGATTCGTTGTCATCATCCAATAGATCATCGGCAGCCATGCTTAGTTGTACCATGTTGTCGTTGTCGGTACTTGGAAGGACGTAGATATCGTCCATTTTGAGCAGGCCGGAGGCCGGGATCTGAACGGTAATTTTGATCTCCTGGATATTACCACCTGTGATCAAGATAGTTTCCTCACCCGAGTTTAACTTCGGTAGACTGAAGTTCCCTTTGGAATCGGTGACGACCGACTTTTGATTTTTCTCAAAGACGAGACGTACATTGGAGAAAGGTTCTTTGCTCACCTGGTTGCGGACAATACCCTGTACATTGGCCCTTTGGGCAAATATAGGTGTACTGGCAGCAGATAAGAGGGCAAAAAGTATGTATTTTTTATACATAGCTTGAGGTTAAATAGTGAAATGTATTTAGATGACAAATGCAACACATTTTAGATGTGTTGCATTTGAAGATGTTTTTATTGTATTTTATTTTTGGCCTTTAAGAGAAATATTGTCAATACGGATACCAACAGTATTATTTGTTGCTGTCGTTGAGAATGTTAATTTGGAGCTAGCAGGAACAGATGTTGCCGCCGAAAGATCAACTTCTACCGTGTAAAAAATATTTGCATCATTATTGTCTTTCGACAATACTTTGGAAATGGCGCTGAATTTTTGGCCATTTAGATCTATCGACAAGTCTTTTACATCGAATTTCGTACCTGCATTGAATACATTGGCTGCGATGTCAAATGTAAGTTTCAATTTAGCAGCTTTTTCTGTATTGATGTTGCTGATCGCTAATTCAGCTTCCTTATTAGCAGGTAGCCATACGTGATTTGTTTGATTTTCTCCACTTTTTAAGTAGCGAATATCAGATACAGCAAATTGATCTGCATAAGTTACAGAAGTATTTGACCAGCCGTTGAATGACGCAATCTTAATGTTTGAGACTGTTGTTTCACCAAAATTCTCTTCATACAATGTTTGTTCTACAGGATCAGTTGTACCGTCGTTATCTTCGTCTTTACCGATCACGTATGAACCCGACGGTACATCGGTCCAGTCTGTAATATTGCCAGAAGCCACAATAGCAGCATTGTTTCCAGCCTGCTCTTGTAAAGTGATATTGTAGCTGTATTTTTTACCCGCTTCGTAAGTTGTTGATGATGGTAAAGTCCAGGTATAGATCTCGTTACCAATTTTGAATTCAACTTTTGCACCGGCAACGCTAGCTACAGGTAATAAGATAGTCTCTGCCGCTGTTGTTGTTGTTCCTGCTGTTGTTTTTGCTTTGATGGCAGCTGGATTAGCACCTGCAGCTAGTGTTCCTGTTGCTAGGTCGAAGTTCGCTGTAGTATTAAATCCATTGTAAGTTACGGTAAGACCAGTTAAAGAGCTTACACCAGTTCCTGCAGCAATAGTCAATTCGACTTTGCTGAGTTTGTGGCCAAATTGCAGTTGCGCATTTGGCTTATTCTTGTTGGCTCCAGTTACGTTATTAGCGTATAACAGATCAATTTTATTTTGTTGGGTTTGATCAGCTACATTAACTGGATAAATGTTGTTTGTGATTGTTGTTTGGTAAGGGTAGTAGGCAATAAAATCTACATTGGAGCCATCAGCTGGATAATTGATTTCTTCTGTAGTGCTATTCGCTTTGAAGTTTCCGTCTCCACTTGTCGTTACATACTGTTTGTTGCTTGCTAATGCATTGCTTAAACCGCTGCCGGTTTTCATGAAAACACCGATTGCATCGTTGCTTTCCCAATTTGCGCCAGCAGCCTTTGTGGTCACTTGGTTAGAGATTGTTGACGAAAAAGTCACCGCTTTGGTGATTTCTTGTTCTGAAACAGGTGCCTTTTGGCAGGAGCTCGTTACGGCAGCTGCCGCAGTCGCTAGGAATAAAAGTTGGTTTACTTTCATAATTAAACTGAATTGATATGACTAAATCGTTTATTAATTATTTCCAAATGGAGGTATTTATGTTCCCTTTTTGTGTATCATTTAGATCAGGAAAAAATGTGAAGCCAGTTGCTTTTTCGAGATCGCTTACGGTTAATCTATAATTTTCGAAGGTTACTCCTGAAGGCGGGGTTTCATTGTTTATTTTGTAGGCAATGGTATAAAATTCGGAACCTTTCTTCATGGCTAATGCTTTGAAGTAATATTTGGGTTTGGCGATATCTTTTCCGTCATTGTCCTGAGCAAAATCTAGGCTATTTTCGGTGCTTGTCTTAGGCATTGCACCAGTTACAATATACATGGTGTCGCACTGTGCCGTCCATGTTCTGACTTTGGTTTCCAGGTTTGCCCAAATTCCTTGGTTAAGTCGAGATACCTGAGCTGTCATGTTGGTAAAATAAAACGTTGTTTTATTTTGGGTTGTATTTAAGTTGCGGTCTGCACTTGGTAACTGGTGACCTCTGTCATAGCCTGTTGGCTGGAAACCTTTAAATAGATTGGGTTGAAACGCAGTAGATACTTGCGGATCATATCCCCATGCATCTGTACGATTGCCTGATCCAAGGATGCTGCTGTATAATGGATAGGCTACCCAATAAGCCATTTTTAACTTTTTATCATAGAGCATCGCGTAATTCCTACTGTCGCTTGCATCAGGCATAAAATGTTGAATAAATACCTCGTCATTGCCTAGGTTACTCATTTTTGGGATTTCCAAATAAGCTTGTGAATCACCGATTCCACCACTTGGCTTGCCATTGTCGATTTTAATATCGAAGCTATATTGATTTCCAGCTATTAAATTTTTTAAATTCTGATTTTGCGGGATTGTCCAGGTATAGGTATCTCCATTAGCGGCCATAAACTTAATAGCTTTTCCTGTAATGTCTTCATCAGGGAGTAGTATAAATTCTATGCGAGCCGTTTTATTGGCATTTACTGATACTTTTCCTTGAACATCTTTTTTCTCCGTCGAATTGACCGTCAATTTTCCTGTTGTTAAGTCAAATCCTCCTTGCGTGCTTATGGACGGCATTTTTACGGTAATCTGGTTTGCTTCCAATGCGGCTGTATTGGTAATGGATAGATTAATGCTGACTTTACTCAATTGACGTACGAAAATAAGGGGGACCGTATTGTTACTCTTGTCGATGTTTTTAGCATTGTTTGCGTACATCAGATCTAAAGCTGTGGGATTAGACTGATCACTTAAATCAATTGGATATTGAAAATCTGTAAGGGATTTATAAGGATGATAGGCTATAAAATCTACTTTTTCAGCAGATAGGAAGATCGGGCGGGCACTTTGGAATAGTGAGCCATTGAAAGTAAATAGCTGATTTTTGACCTGATCAACAATGGAAGCTGCTTCCAGAGGCTGGCCTGATTTGGACATAAATACTCCGATCTGGTCATTCTGATCCCAGGAGGTTCCAGTTGCTTTCGTGTTAATTTGACCGACGATAGTCGGGGTAAATTGTACTGCAGCTTGCTCCATTTTAGATTCTGTTTTCTGGCAGGAATTTAATGTAAGCAATGCAATCATAAAGTAAGCTATTCGCAAGATATTCTGTCTTGGAATAGTTATGATCTTGTTAATCATATTGATAGTTAGTGTGTGTTAATAAAGTAATGACAAAAATACTTAAGTTAAGTTAAATTAATGTGAACCTTTCGTGTTCTTTTGTGTAATTAAATGTTTGTTTGATGTATATATTTGATTTTTAGATATATTTGTTGCGATTTTAATTGTATTTTGATGAATTCTAATGTGTTCAGATTATTTGGAGTGTTTTATTTGCTATTTGTAGTGCTGTTAACTAGTTGCAATGACAAAGAAAATGCTGTAAATGAAAGAGATGGCCGTGTTTTGCTGGTTTATATTGGGGCCAATAATAATTTAGTTTCGGATGCTTACAATAGCATCAATGCAATGGAAGAGGGAATGGTTGGATTAGATGCAGATGTGTATGTGTATGCGACTTTGGCAGGTACTACACCTAAAATTTATAAAATTGTTGCTGACCAGAGCCCGGAAATAAAGAGTACGGTCATCAAATCTTATGGGGATCAAGATTCGGCGAATCCAGTGGTGATGAAACAAATTCTGCAGACCATGAAAGGATATGTTGGTAATCGCCCATCAGGTTTGGTTCTGTGGTCACATGCAACAAATTGGCTGCCGAATGTTGGGGTCAAGTTAATGTCGTTTAATGAAGATCGGGGAAATAAAACGGAGTTGCGAGATTTGCAGGCGATCATTCCTTCTGGGCTTGATTTTCTCCTATTTGACGCCTGTTCCATGGCAAGTGTCGAAGTATTATATGAACTTCGGGATAAAGCAAAGTATACGATAGCTTCTCCAGCAGAAGTGCTTTCAACCAGTATGCCTTATCATTTGGTCTTGAAACACTTGGTCGACCCTGATCTTGAACGGGGGCTGATATCTACTGCGACAACATATTTTAATTTTTATAATCAGTTGACAGGACTCTATCGATCTGCTACTATTTCTGTGGTCAATAATGCCTATTGGTCGGATCTTGCAAAGAACGTTCACGTCGCACTGACCAGAGCCCCGCTCACGGTGATCTATCGCGATAACTTACAGCGATTGGATTTTGATGAAAAATCCTTATCGGCTGGCTTTGATTTTCTTGATTTTGTACATCAGAATATGTTGCCGACTGAGACTACCGCTATCGAGGCTACAGTTTCGAAATTGGTTATTTATAAGGCGAATACAGCAACTTTTTTAGGTAAACCCATTTTGCGATTTTCTGGACTGTCCTGTTATGTCCCTAATGATTTAAATAAGTGGGTACATCCCTATTATAATTCGCTCCAATGGGCTAAGGATAGCGGTTTTAATTCCTTTGTGAAGGAGTAATAGCATCGCATTGGTTTTCTTCATTTTTCCCTGAAATCAGGTAGTAAACTGCGTTCTCGTTTTTAATAAATTTGTCAATAGGAAAAAAATAGCACAATGTTTGCTGTTCATGTCAAAACATATATTGATTTGACAAATTATTAATCGTTACAACGTTGTAATGGAAGAAGTACTTAAAGTGAAAGGAAAATTGAAAAGATTTTATACGATGATCTGTGCCGTTTTAATGGCGTTGACATTATCGAGCTGTTTTGATTTTGTTGAGCAGATCGACTTAAAAACGAATGGTTCTGGGCATATTGCAGCGACATTGAATTTAAGTAAAAGCAAGACCAAGGTAGCTTCTTTAATGAAGATGAAAAGTATCAAGGGAATCCAGATCCCTTCTCAGGCCGACATGGAGAAAGAAATTCGATCTGCTGTTCAGCTGCTCAAGCAGACTAAAGGTATTTCAAATGTACAATACAGCACAGATTTTACCAATTATATCGTTAATATTTCATGTGATTTTAGTCAGATAGAATCGTTGAATGCCTTTTCAGATATATTGGCAAATCGATTCAAAACGAAGATATCGAATTCAAACCGCTATTATTATAATGCACCAAGCAATGTTTTTGAACGCAAATTTGTGGCTTCTGCTGACTGGAAGACAAAATTCAATCAGTTGGGAAGCGATAATACGACCCAGTTTGCAGATGCATTCTATACGCAGATTATTCGTTTTGAAAAACCGATAGCATCTCAGGCAAACGGCCTGGCAAAGGTTGCCGGAAATAAGAAAGGAGTTTTGCTAAAGCTACCTTTTATGGATTTGGTATATGGTAAATCGAGTTTGGCAAATAAAATCACATTAACAAAATAACCTAATAACATTGGTGAAACCAGGACCACATTTAGTTGCTGAAAGCGCTTCTATAGAGTAGGTTGGGTGTAGCTGAAAAATTATTTATAAGATGAAATCAAAAATTATACTGGTAGGATTAGCCTGTTTGTCTTTTGGGACAAGTGTAAAGGCGCAGGACTTGATCAAACAGATCCCTGTAGATGCAGAAATGATTGCGGCCTTTAACGTAAAAGATATTGTACAGAAGGCTAATGCAAATAAGCTGAACGAGTTGCTTCAGAAAGCAGGTTTTTTTGAGAAATCGGGAATTTCAGCGAGCAATGATATTAAAAATTTAGGAGTAGACTTATCCCAGACGGCCTATTTTTATACCAGAAAGACCGATAGTATCAGTTTTACGGAATTTATATTTTCCTTGAACAACAAGGGGCAATTTGAGAAACTGCTTCATGAGGCTGGAGAACCCAAGGCATTTGCCAATGGTTATACGAGCATAGGTCTCAAAGCTGGCAGTATGTTGGTCTATAATGATCGGATTGCTCGATTTATTTCGGCGACGACAAATACCACCTTTTTAGACAATGATTCAATTGCTAGTCGATATGGAATCAAAAAGGTTGATTACGTCGCGCGTCCAGCCGACGACGAAGATACTTGGGCAGATACAACAGTAGCCGCTATGGATTCTGCAGCCGTAGTCTGGGATGCGGATGAAAATCTAGCGGTACCGGTATCCCCACCGGTTGCTATAGCTGTGGAGCCTGATACGATAGCGGCCGCAGCGACGGAAGTATTACCTCCGGTTGTTGATATTGCTGTGGGTGATGCCGTTGAAATGCATGATCCTAGTTATTATGATTCACTTTATACGGCCTATGAAGATCAAAATCGGAAAAACGATTCTATTCGTAACAGCCTGCGCGATAAATGGTTGCTGAATGAGGCTACCCGTTTGCTTTCAGGGAGTTATAAGCCTTTGTCAATTGCAGACCAGGAGAAGGTATTAAAGAATCTCGGGCTTATTCGATTGTATGTTCCTCATGTAGAGGATCTGTACCGTGGTCTTATGCCTTATACCACCTCTCTTCCTTATTATTACATGGGGATCAAACTGGATAATTTCAAGACGGGTTATCAAGACGGTCTATTGGATTTAGTGCAAGAGGGGAATGTGCTGAAATTAAAGGGATCTGTGGGTTTAGATAAGGCCCTTGCTGAGATGACCAAAAGAATGTATGCGCGAAAACCTAATTCGAAGTTCAGTAAATATTTAACGGATAAAACCTTAGGTTTTTTTAATGTGAATATTAATTCGGAGGCTTATCTGAGAGAGATGCCTGCTTATATGGCAAAATATTATAGCGGTTTGTTGGGGCCTCAACAGGATGTTGTAGAATGGGGACTGATGGCTCTCGAAATAGCGCTAGATGAAAAGGCCATTGCCCAGGTGATGCCAGGAGACCATTTGGTTGTCGTGAACGGTCTTCGGAAGTTCAAAAAAGACTATATCGATTACACCTACGACGATGATTACAATGCAACCGAAGTGAAAAAGACGAAGGAAGAAACACTTCCAGTATTTATTTGGATGTTCACATCAAAGGATCAACGTCTGATAAAAAAAGGCTTGGACATGGCTGTTTCAAAGCAAGTTGGGCAGGTCTATGACGGCATTTATGCCTTTTCAAAACAGAAAGCCAAGGATTTTCCAATGTATGTTCTCTTGAAAGAAGATTTGGTAATGGTCAGTAATGACTCATTGTCCCTAAATGATATCCGTCAGAATAAGATGAACGCTTCTGTAAATAAGGATTTTGTGAAGCTTATGAAGCAAAATAAGATGTCTGCGGCTATGGATCTGCAAAAGCTGCCTGGAATGTTAAAGGAAATGGGGGTTGCACCTGGTAAACAATGGGAAGCAACGCTGGAGCAACTCAATCAATATGGCAGTACCGCAATTACTTCCAAAGGTGTTGTTGGCAACCGTGCTGAGGTTGAAATGTCGACAAGATTGCCGCAGACCAGTGATGGTGCGATCAGTTATTTACTCGATCAAATTTTGGTGGAATTAAATAAAAAGTAACTAAAGGAGGCTGTAAAACAATTTTATTACACTATTGTTTGGGTGTTTTTTGTAATATTATGGTTATATTTTTATAATGTTAAAATAATATTAAGCTCGTTTGGCTTGTTTATGGTACTTTTGACGTTTAATAAATTAAGTAAGTAGACTAAAAAACGATTTTATACATTACGGTATGGGGATATTCTCAAAACTGTTTGGAAACAAAACTCAGGAATCAAAAGTAAAGGTTGTCGGTAAATTGGCCTTCTTGGAGGTGGATATGCATAACCATATCCTTCCTGGAATAGATGATGGAAGTCAATCAATTGAACAGTCATTAGTATTGTTGAAAGGGCTTGGCCGAATGGGCTTCGAGAAATTTATCTGTACACCACATATTATGGATGGTGTACATCCAAATTCGATTCGTACGATTGATGCTGCTAAGGACAAATTACTAGCTGGTATGGTTGGGCTGCCTAATATGCCGGAAATTCATGCTGCGGCTGAACATATGATTGATGACGGGATCGTGAATCTCATCGGATCAAATGAACTCTGTGTTATGCCGGGTGGATATGTACTTATTGAAATGTCCTATTTACAAGAATCCAAAGCGTTATTTCAAACGATATTGGATATACAAAATCTTGGTTACCAACCTATTTTGGCACATCCGGAACGTTATAATTATTACCATTATAACTTTAATATGTATAAACAGATTAAGGACGCCGGTTGTATGTTGCAGCTGAACTTGTTATCCATAAGTCGGTATTATGGCATTGAGGTAAAATCGGCAGCTTTGACGATGATTAAATCTGGGATGTATGATTTTGTGGGGTCAGACGCGCATCATGAACGCCATTTGGCCGCTTTGGAAGATGTGGTGGCTAAATATCCTGTACGTGATTTACTCAAAACATGTACCATATTGAATCCGTCATTGCAAGACCATTTGGGAAGTAATAAGAATGTGATCGCTACCGGCTAGCATCAAAATATATTAATTGGAGAAAGAGATACCTTTTTAGGTATCTCTTTTTTTGTGATAATTTTATCTTTCCTGGCAGATACCGCCTGCTTTTAGTCCAGTTAGTCTGCTTTGCTGTAAGGACGTATTTTAAAATTTCACGAGGGGTTCTTGGCTGTTATTTGCTGTTTGCGGTTGCTTTAACTTATGTAGATTATTTTCGTCCGCGTTTGTGTTTTGCCCGTATGGATATTTCGAAAATTTGGCTACTTTTGGTTTTAGCATTTTTCATATGAGAGGAAACAGAATTTTTATTCAAGACTGGATAGCACACCATACTTATCAAAAAACAAACGAAATAGATAGTTATTACTTACGCGTTGCAAATGAAATCAATGATAGTTTATCTACACTCTGGTTTGAGGAGCAAGAGACAAATGATCTCATCCATACCGATGCTTTAAAGACATTGAGTATCTATCTAACGTGTTACTTAGAAGACGTTATTGCGAAAACAGGAATTTTTGCTGCTTTTAGAACGATCCATACAGAACTATACAATCAACTTTTGCCTTTTTATAATGATAATGACCTAATGGATTATTATGCTGAGGATATTAATAGTGAAGATATTGCTGTATTGACCTGGTTGTTTTTCAGTGAACGTAATCCACATTTATTTATTGATCCCCGTGGTCGTTTGATCCAATTGGTTACAGATTTGGCCTATTCGATCTTGGAAGAACATTATGAAGTTGCTCCTGAAAATGAAAAGTTAAAACTAGAATATGTTTTGGACGAAGGGGCGAACTATTTTGAAGTCCGTAATTTTATTGAAAAGCTTGTTGCCACAAATTACCTGACAGCGGGTGAATATAACACCAATCTCAATCATTTGATGCAAGTTGCGGAGATAGGGCGATATCAGCACGATCAGAATCAGTTACAACAGATGATCTATCGCGTTCGAGATAACCATTTCAATAATTATAGACTGCATCTGTTTGCATTGAAGGCATCTGAATTTGTAGCTGAGGTGGTTGGCAAAGAACATGCGCTATATGGTATTGTCAAAACTTTAGGAAATCGTATTAATAGCTTTTTTGAATATGTAAAAACGGACGAGCTTTATGTGCATGTAAAACATATCGGTACAAAGACTGCATTTAAAATCTTTAAGGACTCTATACAGCAATTTGTTGAACCTACGGAAACCTTATCTTTCTATATGGAAATTGTGCCATGGAAAGATGCCTGGAATCTCTCTGGAATCATGACCGTTGTGAATAGCGATGAGGTAAATTTTGATTTACCGGAGCAGTATGAGATGACTTATCGTATTGAGGCCTTGAATGGTAAGGATAAGAGCTTAAAGAAAACGGAAAAGCAGCTGAAAGATATGGGCAAATTGTTCCAGTCAGAGCATAAGGCAGCTGTTGCGTTTATGGAAGGAAAAGAAGTGAAGGAATTTGCAACAGATTTCTTTAAGAAGTATCAACAAAAATATCCGAGCAAAGAAGAATCTCCACTTCCAGAATCAAATTTGGATCTTACGGAAGATGCCCAAGTTACGGTGTTCTTTAATCCAAAAACGGGTTTAGAAGTTTTTGGCGGTATAACGGAATTTTTTCCATTAAAGAATAACAACTTTGTGGAGAAAGATGATCAAAGTGAGGTACCTTATGCACGGTATTTTTTGAATCTTTTGGTTGAAGATTTTTTCCCAAGCGAGTTGCCGAAGTACTATGTTAATCTATTTAAGGCGGAGGTGGATAAGCAGTTCTTCTTTCCAGTGGACGATGCGGTACTTGATTTCTTTCTCCGTTTCTATAAGCGAGGAACTTATTTCTTAGGGCCATTTCCGTTGTTAAAATAACTTGTGTAGTCGACTAAAGAAATATAGAAATACATAAAAAAGTTCCATTGCATACCTGCAATGGAACTTTTTTATGTATTTAAGTCAGGCTATTCTTTGTTGTATAAGATTGCGCGGTCCTCTGGCTATTATTTTGTTGATCGAATATCCAATGACACTCGTGTTAATTTAGTATAAATTCATTATAATTAAATTGTTACCACTTGTTTTGCTTGAGCTGACATGTCACACATCCTACGCATTTGATGGGCATATTTTAAAAAATTCTCACTAAACTTGTAGGATCAATTATATGTGATGAAGAATGCCTATTGAAAATAATAATGCCCTGGATTTTAAAACTTTCTTTTTGTCGTATAAGGACAAAGTGTATAAATATGCTTATTTACATCTGAAAGAAGAGCCAGCTGCCGCAGATTTGGTCCAGGAAGCATTCTCCCGAATTTGGAAAAAATGGGCGGAATTAGACGGTAATAAAAATCCGCAGTCTTACCTCTATACGATTGCCCGAAACCTTGTGTTTGACGAATTGCGGAAACAAAAGGTCAGATTCCAATTTCAAGCTTCAGATATCGATCAGACCAAATTGGTAGACAATTCGAATGAGGAAGCTATTCGGTTTAAAGATTTGGAGCGAGTTTATCGTGAGGCCATTTCAAAACTCCCAAAAGCGCGACTCGAAATTTTTCTTTTGAGTAAAGAAGAGTTTTTGGATAATCAGGAAATTGCAGATAGGCTTGGGATTTCCGTTAATACCGTCCGTGATCAATTGGTCAAAGGCAATAAGTTCGTTCGGCAATATATTATTGATCATTTTGAGATTTCAATAGCCCTATTGATTTTTTTAAATATTTTTTAGAGCCGCATCGTCTTTCGGTCATCTAGTTACGTATATGTATTTAAAGATGGGCATAGATGATGAATTCCAAAATAGCTGCTTTATATAAAAAATTCCTTAAGGGAGAACTTAGTCCCGAGGAAAACGCCATATTTCTTGATTTACTGACATCTTGTGACAGGGATGAACTTCCAGGTGTGGAGGAAGTCGTTTCGCTGGACGATCGCGATTGTGAACTAAATAAAACAACTTCCGAGGATATCTTCTTTACAATTACAGGGACCTCGTTGACTCAGCCAGTAATACCTATTTGGAAAAGGCGTTGGTCTGTCATTTCTGCTGCCGCCTGTTTACTGTTGATCGGTCTCGCCTGCCTATTCCAATTTAAATTTAAGGAACAACATGGGACGACAGCTTCTGAAATTGTTTATTATTCCAATCCGACAAAATTTGTTAAGCGCCTTTTATTGCCAGATGGTACACATGTTTCTCTTCGACAAGGGGCAGAGATTGAATTGTTGTCAGATTTCGATACAGACAGTTTACGTCGGATAAAGCTTTCTGGGGAAGCATTTTTTGAGGTAGCGAGGAACCCGGAGCAACCTTTTGTTATTGCCAGTTCTGGCGACTTTGATGTACGTGTATTGGGTACAGCATTTAATTTAAATTGTTCTGAAGGACGTAGCAGCCTGGTGTTGAATCATGGTAAAGTACGGGTCTCACGTGCCGGACAATATTCTGTTGTTAGTCCCGGTGAGAAAGTCGCCTATGATAAGCAACACAAGCAATTTGATGTATCCAAGGCCGATACAACTATAGCCTCAAATTGGAAAAGTGATCTTTTGTCATTTAATCAAGTTCCACTCACGCAGATCGTAGCCGATCTAAATAATCTTTATCCTGATAGTCATCTCGAATTAATCGATTCTTTCCGGACTGAAAGTTATACCGGTTATCTACCGGCTAGCGATTTGGAAAAATCTCTCAAGATGCTTAATACTGCATTTAATCAAACAATTATCCATAAAAAGTAATTTATGAAAAGAACCAATTACTATTTAAAACTTATGGGAAGTGCGCTGCTCTTTCAGTCGCTCGCACTTCAGACCATGGCCTCACAATTTTCAACCAGTGAAGGAATCGGGAAAATCCTCACGCGAATGGAACAGAAATTCAACGTCAAATTTGGTTATGACGCTTCGATCTCGAACCAAAAGATCAATGAAGCCGCTGACCTTGATAAATTGAAAAAGGAGCAAATTGTTCAATTTATCCAGACAATTTCAGACGGAAATCTTGAGGTCAAAAAAATTGATGAGAAGCTTTATGTGATATCGAGAAAAACTGGCAATGATACTAAGGTGAAAAACGACAAGCCAGTTTCTAACGCCGCCAAAGAGATCCGAGGAAAGGTTGTCGATCAAGAAACGGGACAGCCTATCGCTGGTGTGACCGTACGGGTTAAAGGGACTGCCATTGCTGTAACTACCGACGGAAGCGGGATCTTCAAACTGCCAGATACTGCTGACGATGCGATCCTCCAGATTTCCTATATAGGGTATGAAAGTATTGAAATTTTGTCGACACAAGCAGGCACTATTAAACTAGTCAAATCTTCCGAAGCATTAGAAGAGGTTGTTGTTACAGCGTTGGGAATAAAAAGAGAGCAAAGGGCTTTGGGGTATTCAACTCAAAGTGTGAAGGGAGAAGATTTGACTCGTGTGAAAGGAGTAGATGTCGGAACGACTTTGACTGGACGTATTTCTGGTGTACGTGTTATGAATAGTACAGAATTTAACAAAACACCACAAATCGAAGTACGTGGACTGACACCTATTTTGGTCATTGATGGCGTGGCTTACGAAAATATGGACCTAAGGGATGTCCCTGTCGACAATATCCAGGATATGACGGTCTTGAAAGGAGCTACCGCTACCGCCCTTTATGGAAGTAAGGGACAAGGAGGAGCAATCATGATCACGACCAAAAAAGGTCTAGCAGAGAAAGGAACAGAGATTACGGTGAATACCAATAATATGTTCTTTTCAGGCTATCTTGCGTTGCCTGAGGTACAGCATAGCTATTCTTCGGGCGAGTCCGGAAAATTTAACAATGATGATTATGTCTGGGGGGATAAGTTGGATATTGGCCGAACTGCCGAACAATGGAATCCAATTAGCAAACAGTATGAAGTAAGTGAGCTTACGTCAAGGGGTAAGGACAATTTTAAAAACTTTTTGGAACCAGGCTTCATCACCAACAATACAGTCAGCTTTACTAATCAAGGGGACCATGGAAGCATAAGAACATCCATTAACCATATTTATAATAAAGGACAGTATCCCAATCAAAAGTTGAACCTGACAAATATTTCGGTGACAGGAACAACCAAGATCAGCGAGAAATTTGACTTGGAAACTAGGCTTGGTTATAACCGAAGTTCTTCCTCTAATAATTTTGGTTCTGGCTATAATGATCAAGGATACATCTATAATATCTTAGTGTGGACCGGCCCTGAATATAATTTGAAAGATTACAAAGACTATTGGCTGGTGAAAGACCAGTCTCAAAATTGGATGTATAAAGGATGGTATGACAATCCATACTTGATCGCGCACGAAAAAACTACTCCCGAATTAGTCAATAAGGTGAATGCTGCTGTTACCTTGAATTATAAGGTTAACGATTGGGCGAAATTCATGGTGCGATCTGGTTATGATTATTATGGCAAGTCAAGGACTCAGCAAAATCCGATCGGAATATATGGAACACGGGGCGGATTTGAAGATTTTGGTGGATTTGATAGTAAAGGGAAGTATATGAAAGCCGATTATGATGGCTTTGCGACGACGAATGATGCGATCTTTACTGCCAAGAAAAATTTTGGCGACTGGGGAGTTGATGGATTATTAGGGGGGTCTATTTTCTATAGCAAGGATAATAATTTGATCGCGAATACGGTTAACGGTTTGTCAATTCCAGGATTTTATTCATTACGGAATTCAATCGATCCGGCAAAGGCGGTTGAGTCGCGTGTTAAAGAAATGCGGAATGGCCTTTATGGACGTCTTTCTTTGTCTTGGCGAAATGCGATCTTTTTGGAAGCTACTGGACGTAATGATTGGGTATCAACGTTAACGAAGGATCATCGCTCTTATTTTTATCCTTCAGTTTCAGGAAGTGTTGTTGTTACGGACCTACTTCCATCAAAGCCTCTCTGGTTGGACATGTTCAAAGTACGGGGATCTTGGGCTATTACAAAATCTGTACTGAATCCATATGAGATAAATTCAACTTTTACGGTAACAAGCAATGTTTGGAATGGCTTGCCAACAGCCTCCTATCCGAATATTATCAAAGACTATTCGATTTCACCTACGCAACGCGATTTGACGGAGTTCGGGTTTGATTTCGCGGTATTGAACAATCGGTTGTATGGTAATTATACCCGCTACTATCGTTTATTGCACAATCAGATTGTCAAAGCTAAGATTTCAAAAACTACAGGATTTGAGGAGCGTTTGATAAATACAAAGGAAGAGGAGATGACTAAAGGGCATGAAATCACATTGGGAGGTACACCGATTAAGCGTGAAAATTTCCAATGGGATATTACGATGAACCTTTCTCAGAACATGCGCTATTTCCAAAAGTTAGATCCTCAATATTCAAAAGATGCATTATATGTTAAGGAAGGATTGCGGGCCGATTATATCGAATATAAGGACTGGGAGCGTTCTCCGGATGGACAGATGATACTAAATAGTTCTGGGATGCCAATTTCAGCTCAGTATGCCAATCAATTAATAGGATATACTGCGCCAAAATGGTTTTGGGGTTTTTCAAATCAGTTTCGTTATAGAGACTTCTCATTTGGTTTTAGCCTAGATGGTCGAATTAAAGGGATGTCCTACTCAACAATGAATGGTCGTTTATGGCAGACAGGTTCTCATCCTGATTCAGATACACCATACCGTTATGAGGAAGTGGTTAATGGAAATAAAACCTTTATCGCTCCGGGTGTTAAAATTGTTTCCGGTAGTGTGACCTATGATAAATACGGTCAGATTACAGAGGATACGCGTGTATTTGCTCCAAATGATAAAGTGGTTTCATATGAGGGGTATTACAAACGAGCCTATTCAGGCCGATGGAATTATTGGGACGAAACATTCATTAAACTTCGTGAATTGTCGCTTAGTTACCGAATGCCCGATAAGATCGCTTCGAAGTTTAAAGCGAAACGCGCCAGTGTCGGTTTGACTGGGCAAAATTTATTGTTGTGGACCAAAGAGTTCCGTTTCTCAGATCCAGATGTTGGATCTGAAGATTTAAGTTCACCATCGATGCGTTACATTGGTTTCAATATTAACCTTACTTTTTAAAAATTACATGACAAATATGAACATGAAAAGATTATTGACGTATATCACCCTTGGTACTTTGGTGATGTCGACAAGTTGTTCCAAATTTGATGAGATCAATACCAATCCTGAGACACCATCGGTTGTTAAACCTTCCATGTTGGCTACTCGTATAATATTAAATTTGGCACGCCAATCCTCAACTAAAGGTTTTATGCAGCCTTATATGCTTACCAAAGAGATTGCTTGGACAGAATTAACAGAGGGATATCAATACAATAGCCTCGGCGAATGGGATATCTCGATGACCTCGATCAACGATGCTCATTTTATGGGAGAGTTTGCAACAAGCGAAAAACTCAAGAACTCGTATAATGGTCTGATGTATTTTGCTCGTGCCATGAAGTTTTACGAGGGGACAATGAGTGTTGGAGATATTCCCTATAAAGATGCATTAAAAGGGGAAACGGATAAAGTTTATTTCCCTAAATATGATACTCAAAAAGATGTTTTTCTGGGTATTTTGAACGAGTTGGAGCTTGCAGATAAGCTCTTTTCGGAAGGTGAAAAATTTGATGGTGATCCATTGTTCGCTGGAGATGTCACGAAATGGCGCAAATTGGTAAACAGCTTTGCATTAAATGTTCTTATTCAATTAAGCAAAAAAGAAAGTGATGCCGATCTGAAGATAAAAGATCGTTTTAAATCAATCTTGACCAGTAAACCGATCTTTGGTAGTAATGCAGATAATTTTCAAGTCGTTCATGAGGACAAAGCCAGTCAAACTTATCCTTTTTATAAGATTAGTAATAGCTTTGTTATTTATCCTATTGTTTCGACAGAGGTTATTGACCGATTGAAACAATATCAAGATAGAAGATTATTTTATTATGCGAATCCTTCCGCATTACAGATCACAAACGGCAAACAATCTAATGATTTTAGCGCTTACATAGGGACAGATCCTTCTCTTTCCTTTAGTGAAATTGCTGAGTTAAAGAAGAAAAATGATTATTCTAAATTGAATGACCGTTATACGGAACTAGTTAGTGGTGAACCAACACAACAATACAGTTATGCACATCTATGTTTTGTGATAGCTGAAGCTGCCGCACGGGGCTGGGTTGCCGAATCTTCCGTTAATTGGTATAAGAAAGGAATTGAAGCCGCAATGAAATTTATAGCGGATAATACGCCGAATACGGCTCAATATACTCATAATATGCCATTGGATGCTAACTACATCAATACAGCAGTAGCAACTTATGGAAATCAATTTCCGGTCGTACTCGAAGCACAACTGGAGGCTATTATGACACAAAAATATTTAGCCAGTTACTTGCAGGGACGTATGACTCCATATTATGATTATAGAAGAACGGGCTATCCTAAATGGAAAATCAATCCAACATCAAGTTTGAATTCAGTCGCACCGGATAAAATACCGATGCGGTGGCGTTACCCATCATTAGAGTACAATTATAATTCTGCAAATTTGGACGAGGCAATGCAGCGCCAATATAAAGGCAATGATGAGATCAACCAATTGATGTGGCTTTTGAAATAAGTCCTTCGAAAAAAAACAATCCCCGCAAATGAGATCAATCGTTTGCGGGGATTTTTGTTAAAAACGTTACATTAAAAACGACAGCGAATGGATATATTCGCTTTAGACCATTGAATTTAGTAGAGAGATAACAAATTTATTTATGGATAGCAGAAGAGATTTTATCAAGAAGGCTTCATTGTTAGCTGGTGTTTTTGGCTTACAGAGTGCTATGCCAGATGCCATACAGCGCGCATTGGCGATTGAACCTATAACAGGAAGTACCTTTTTAGATGCCGAACATATTGTATTATTAATGCAAGAGAATCGTTCTTTTGATCATAGTTTTGGAACACTTCGTGGGGTTCGGGGATTCAATGATCCACGGGCGATTAAATTACCTAATGGTAACCCTGTATGGTTGCAGTCCTCGGCTGCAGGTAAGACCTATTCGCCGTTTCGACTGGATATCAAAAATTCAAATGCTGCCTGGACCGGAAATTTACCACATTCCTGGGAAAACCAGATGGCAGCCCGTAATCAGGGAAAACATGATAACTGGATCGAAGCGAAGCGTCCGGGGGGAAAGGTCCTGAAAGAGATTCCTTTGACGATGGGTTATTATACACGTGAAGATATTCCTTTTTATTATGCATTGGCTGATGCTTTTACAATCTGTGACCAGCATTTCTGTTCATCTATTACAGGTACAACAACCAATAGGCATTTCTTTTGGACGGGAACCTGTGTGCCTCATAAAGGGGCTAAACCATTGGTGCGGAATTCAGATATCTATTTTAACCGTTGGGCACATTGGAAGACTTTTCCTGAGCGCTTGGAAGAAGCAGGGATCTCCTGGAAAGTCTACCAAAATGAAGTCAGCATAGAAAGCGGCTTAGACGGTGAGGATCTGTTGGGAAATTTTACAGACAATAATTTGGAATGGTTTGCACAATATCATATTGAATTCAAGAAAAGCCATCTTGATTTTATGCGTAAACGTGTTGCAGAATTACCCGCTGAAATTCAAGAACTAGAAAAGGCATTAGCGAATAATAGCTCTGAGAGTGTTCAGAAAACACAGAATAAACTCAAGCAGAAGCGGGAGCAGCTGAATAGCTATCAAAAACATTTGGCACGTCTTACGGATCATGCTTTTCAGCAGCTTCCTAAAGAACAGCGTGCCTTGCATGAACGCGCTTTTCAGACGAATGAGGGTGATTCTTTCTATCGTGAGACAAGCGTGGTGACACAGGAGGGTGAAAAGATTACTGTTCCTAAGGGAGATGTTTTACACCAATTTAGACATGACGTGAAATCTGGGAAGTTACCTGCCGTGTCGTGGCTTGTAGCACCACAAAGCTTCTCAGATCATCCGAGCGCCCCTATGTATGGAGCTTGGTATGTTTCGGAGCTTTTGAATATTCTGACAGAGAATCCCGAAATCTGGAAGAAGACTATTTTTATTCTGAACTATGATGAGAATGATGGTTATTTTGACCATATTCCTCCTTTTGTAGCACCTAACCCAGCAGATAGCCATTCAGGAAAGACTTCGCCGGAATTAGATTATAGTGGTGAATATGTGAGTTTAGCACAGGAGCTTGCCGACGGTGAAGAAAAAGATAATGCAACGGAAGGCCCAGTGGGGCTCGGTTACCGCGTACCTTTGATTGTGGCGTCACCTTGGTCAAAAGGCGGTTGGGTCAATTCGGAGATTTGCGATATCACATCGACGATTCAGTTTATGGAGCATTTCTTTGAGAAAAAGTTGGGCAAGCATGTGAAAGAGGAGAATATCAGTTCGTGGCGCCGGGCCATTACAGGTGATTTGACATCGATATTTCGGAAAGCTGAGGGAGCGAATGCTGTTGATTTGCCTTTCCTTGATCGGAATCAGCAGATTTATGCCATTGATCAGGCAAAATCGAAACCACTACCTAATAATTTTCATGTTTGGTCGAAAGAGGATGCCGCAGGATTGCGGTCTAAAGGTCATTCCACTTTACTGGCAAGACAGGAGAAAGGTCAGAAAAACTCCAGCGCGTTGGCTTACGAGCTTTATGTCAGAGACTCATTTGCTAAGGAACACAATCAGATTCATCTGACACTAGAGGCCGGTAATAAGGTCTTTGGTAGTAAATCGCTAAACAGCCCATTTAATGTCTATAGTGGACCGAGTTATAAAGACGGAGTGAAATTTTGGCCATTTGCAGTTGTCGCTGGTCAGGAACTAAGCTTTGACTGGAACTTGGCGGACTTTAAAGATCACTACTACGATTTGACTGTGTACGGACCTAATGGTTTTATGCGCGGATTTAAAGGACAGGAAGAACCCTTATCTGTTGGAGCGACCTATGAAATCGGGAAGAAAGGTTTGTTGACGGGTAATCTTGTACTGGAGGTTCATAATCACGGGGAAAAATCATTCCGTGTACATGTAGAAGATAATGCTTATAGTACATGGAAGAAATCGATTGTACTTGCGGCAGGGAAATCTACGAAGTGGATTGTGGAATCTCATAAAACCCATGGTTGGTATGATGTGACGCTGCATGTTGAGGGAACCAAATTTATACGTCAGTTCGCTGGTCGCGTAGAAACGGGTAACCATTCGAAAACTGATCCTCAGTTGGGTTGATTATGATTCGTTAAGTATTTAAATAATGAGTAGATGACTCATACGCTGACTTTATAATGGAAGATCCCAGTTTTATCTACTGGGATCTTTTTGTATAGGTAGGCTGTAATTCGGTTTTTATTTTTTACTCCATTCTTCGAGTAGTGCCTTCAATTTAGGGTCGCTTGGTCTCGGACTATCGGCTGAGATCAGGTTGCCAGATTTGTCGATGAGGATATAGCGTGGAATCGAGTTGACTTTATAGGCGTCTGATAGGGTATTTCCAGATCCTGCGTTTAATTGGATACCTTTTAAGTTTTTTTCCTTTACATAAGCCTCCCATTTGGGTTTATCTTGATCAACGGAAACCCCAACAAAAGCAACTGATTTGTTTTTGAATTCCTCGTTCAATTTTTCCCAATGTGGTTCTTCTGCACGACAGGGACCACACCAGGTTGCCCACATATCGATTAAAACAACTTTACCTTTTAGGTCCGCAAGGCTAACTTTTTGACCACTAATATTCGGATAGCTAAACTGAAATGCAGGTACACCAGTTTTTGTCTCTACAAGCTTAGCTTCAACAATCTTTGCACGTTCAATCTGCTCAGGTAAAGTAAAGTATTTTCTATAAGTATTATTCATTTCCTGAAAGTCGCTGTAAGAGCGTGCTCCTTCGAGACGTTGTAGCACATATTGTCCTTTAAGCACATCGGGGCCTATCGCAGTAACCTGTTGATCAAATGTCGGTTTCGTTGCCAAGTCTAACTTCCTGTACACCATATTACTCATGAAACGATCTCCGTAAGGAAATTTAAGAAGCTCAGTTGTGAGAAAGCGATCTGCATTAAATTGCGTATAATAGTCGCTCATTTCCTCTTTGCTCGGGTGTGCCGTACGGGGCATGTATAAATAGGAGATCGCATAATAAGCAAAATCGTAATCTACTATTTCAGGGAAAAATTTATCGAAGTTTGTGTTTCCGGTTTTAACTGCTTTTTTGATACCATCGAGTTTTCCTTTGAATTGTTCCACCTCAGGAAAGAAATCTACATAGGTACTCATACCACCCGGTGTTGTTCCTTTATCATGGAAACTTTTTGAAAGTTTGTCCCAATGATAAAGCGCCTCATTTTCGGGACTATTCTTGCCAATAAGTTCATATTCACTCGGTGTCAATTTTAAATTAAGTTCCTCACTGCCTTTGAAATAGAAGCGGAACAATCCCTGTTGATTTTGTGCGGTTCCGCTACCAATCGAATATAAGCCTTCATACTCTGGTGTGAAACGGAATCCAAATCGGCCACCAGCATCCGGAATAGCTGTTGCAATTTCTTTTAGTCGTCCATTGAGTACTTTGAATAGGCCTACACGTTTTACTTTAATAGGATCTGTTGTTCCGGTAACATTGCTCGGTTGTTGTGCTAACACAACAATCGATGAAACGAATGTCGTCAATAATAAAATGGTTTTTCTGATCATGATTGAATTGGTTTAACTAAGTGTAAATGGAATAATTTTCTTGATATCTTTCGCTTGAAATAAATCTGGATTCTTTTTATCTATAGCATCTTTCAAGGCAAGTATTTCTTTTTTTAGTGTGGAATGATTGGAGCTAGACAGATCAGCGTTTAAGAGTGTCTGCACAGATTTTGTCGCGTTTTTAAAGTCTTTTAGATAGTAATAAAGTAAGGTCAAGCGGTAGTTGTCGATGACATCTAGTCGCCCTATACTTTGCTGTTGCTGGTATTCGGCTAATATTTTATTTAGTATTTTAGGCTCCTTCGCTTGGTCTATGATGACTTGTCCCAATGCATTGCTTCTAAGATCCCAAGTCGTGTAAAGATTGAATTGCGTGATCAATTTCAAATAGGTATCGGCATCTTTGGAGCTTGTGTAATAATTGGAGATAAACGCGGGTAAGAAGGTATCCCATAATTTGTCATTAAAAGTTGGACGAATATAAGTGAGCATACTTTCTAAGCTGTCCAGCTGTTGCGCAGAACCATATTGTTTGCTTTTCTTTGATGCCATTGCTGAAATTTTATTCCGAAGTAGATTACTACCGTACATCTTGATGAGTTGAGGTAGGTGTGTGTAAACCCAATCGTTGTATTTCGGGAATGAGGTAACGCTATTGGCTAAAAATGCTGCTTCGCCGAAAAGGTCTTTTTGTTGATCCAGATAGCCTTCTAATTCTGCAAAATCGTGCTTCTCACCAGTCTTGATAAACCGCTCACTATAGGGCGCTGGATAGTTATTGTCCAGACTATTATTAAAGGCTAGAAATAATTCGGATTTGCTGCGCTGAACGGCTTCTTTTAAGAATGGGACAAATCGGTCTACCCCAAAGAATCCTGATTCGGTCAATAGCGTTTTTCCATCTGGATTTACAATAACATAAGTTGGGAAACCGGGGGCACCGTATTTTCGGGCCAGTCTTTTGCCGTCCATCTCCTTCATCACGTCGGTTTTGTAGAGAATATAATTGGCTTTGAGTTCACTGACCACAGCAGGGTCTGGGAATACTTGCTTATCCATTTCCGCACAGGGCATACATCCGACAAAGTAAAGGTCAATAAGGATAAGCTTGTTCTCTTTTTTTGCCAGCGCTTGACATTCGGCATAAGTTCCTTGAACTATTTTTTCCTGCGCATGCAACAGGCATGATAAGAGCAGACCACAACAGGTTGTGACCATATAGAAGATCTTTTTTTTCATCTAATCTGTGTTTTGAGCGATTGTATATTTAGGGCCTCTCAGTTGTTAAATTGTAATCGTTTTATTGTCGGCAACAGTAATGACAATGGGCTGTTCCTTTGCTTTTAGTCTTATTTCTTCAATCAGCATCGGTTTTTTCTTCAGTTGATCTTCGGTGTAATTGTCGACCCTTTGAATTATGGTCCCTGCTTTTAAACCATCGGGGTTTTCAAGGGCACCTATTATTCCTAAGGCTTTCAGTCGACCAACATTGTCCCATCCAAATTGATAGTTTTTTACCAGAAAGTCTTGCGGGGCGGTATGTAGCTTATTCGGTGAAAAATGGACCTCATTATCTGCTAGATTGATTGTGATATTGTATCTGCTGAGGAGTCGGACGCCTATGGATCCGTCAAATCCTGGCTTCCATTGCTCGTTTGCGGAACTACCTCCCATTAATGTAATGGGTAAACCTTTTACGGCGGGTAGTGGTGAAATAGCAAATTGATAACTGTTACCGGAGAAGGTCGGTGAAGAGACGCCCATGCTTACGGTTGCTGCCTGAGCTTCGGGCTTAAATCCACTAACAAGTAACTTATTTTGGCGTACAAAGGGACGGAAACAGATGAGGTCATAGGATGCTCCGGTATCGAATACAAAATGTCCTGTATACGTTTTGCCTTGTATGATTTCAAGTTGGCCGGGAAGAATCATTACTCCCGCGGGCATTGTAATCGGAACGGTAGTTCCTTTGTCTTTATATTGAAAATCTCCAAAATCATAGAGCGAAATTAAGTTTTTGTCGTAATCGATGTGGGTAATAAATTGACGAATCAATGTATTACCAATGATACCATCACCTTCTTTCCCCATTTCTGGGAATATCGCAATACCCTGTCCGTTTAATTTTAAAGTATCTAATAGAATGCTGTTATTGTCCGATACTTGAATTTTGGTATTGCCACCAACCACAGAAGCATTATTCTCTCTTGTGACCTTTAGGCCAATAGCATTGGCTAATTGTTGATTTACAGCCATGCCGTCCGCTCCAGTATCAAACAATAGTCGTAATGGTTTTTCGTTTCCGTTGATTTTGACCTGGAGATAAATGGAGCCGTTTTTGTTTTCGAAGGGGATAATAGCACGTAATTTTGTTTTTTCCATGCGCTTGACCCCGTAGAGTTCGTCGAATAATGAAAGATGTATTAATTTACCAGATGAATCTAGTAAAGCTTGTGCATGCACCGTTTTATTTTCCGCACTAATTAGGTCTAGGTTTATTAGAGAGCCTTTTTTTGTTTTTTTATCTGTTTTTGACTCAATTTTTGAAACTGGATAATTTTTAACAATTTGGTTCAAACGAAATCTGGCTCCAGCATCTGTATGTCCTGCTATTGAGAAGTTGGGGGCCAATTCTCCAGCTATGAAAGCGGTGTCTTTCTGCTGGAAAGTTTGGAAAAGGGTTTTAGTAAAGGCAGTCCCGGATTGAGCGTGACAATAGAATCCTGTCAACGCATATAATCCAAGCAAAAATGACCTTTTAATTTGTAGATATTGCATAAAATCGCTTATAATCTCTATCATGCCCCTATGCTCATTGGCTTGAAGGATGATTTAATCTGTTTAGTGTAATACAAGGGTTATTGACTTATCGATCAAGCTCGTAATCCATTTCGGACTGAAGCTTGTTGAAATTCATACTATTCCCTCAAATCGATATATGGGAATAGTATGAAGAAAAATATATTTTGACATTTAGCGTTCGCGATAAGTTAAGCTTTTGATTCGGCCAAAACCTGTATATGATTTATCTAGCACAATGTTTGCATTTAGCCCTGGAACGTTATAAATGTTTAAGCTCCCTTCGGTACCATCTGCTTTGCTAGGGTTATAAAAGCCTACCATGAGTTTATTCCCACTAGTATATTTTGTAGTATTTTTGAATTCATAGAAATTCAAATAACTAATTTTTTTATCCCCTAGGTCCACCATTAGTTTGGAGGTTTTGTAGGTCATGTCGTATTCATAAATTTTACTACCAACATTGTAAAATAGGTATCCGAATTCGGGGTTAAATGCAAAGAGTTCTGCTTTATCTATGTCTGTGCCAATTATTTCGCTGTAGTAAGTTTGTGCGGTGCTGACAGCGTTGAACCTCACAAGGTATTTTTTTGACCCATTGGGCTCTTTTAGGATAGCGAAGATCTCACCACCATTGTAGGCCATCCAGCGCATATACAGCATATCTAGACCTGTATTAAAACTGAATAACCTAAGATCTTTTTCTGGGTCGAAAAGAGTAGTACAAGTTGAGGCAGTGGATACATGACGCACAAATCTTCGATTCGTTTTATCATATAATATAATGGGATTGGAGATGTCTGTATGCCGTCCCCCTATGAAAGGGGCTACCTCAAATCCTTTTTCTTCGGCAGCAATGTAATTGATCGGAGTCGAGTAAAAGATATTGAGTGCCCGTTCGTAAAAGTAGGCATTTCCGTCACCTAATAAATAGGACGATCCGCCATTTCTTTGTTGGATTACATCGGCATAAAATCCGGCTGGAATTGTGCCAATCATTTCATAGGACAGTCCCATGGTATTTGTCCATTTAAAGGTATTGGGATCTACCTTGGTTGTGCCGGTTGTTGTGCCCAAATACAGCCCATAGCTGATCTTGTCTGGTCCGAGCAGTAACCCCGTTGCGTATGTGTAGGTCATGACAGGTTTGCCTGTTAATGTGAGCTCCGATCCAGTATATGCTAAAATGTCGTTATACACATCAAAGGTGTTGGATGAATTTAACACGAGCATATCAGCTCTGGCCTTTCCATTGGCTTCGTTCATCATAATCCAACCTTCATTGATTTCGTTGACCACTTTAAGTTTGAAAGGACGTGTATATTTTATTCCAGTCTGTTTGTCTGTGACTGAAAAATATGCCTGATAGCTTCCTGCAACGAGATTCATTTTAATGTTCAGATCTTTTTCTTCACTTAGTGAGAATATTTCCTGACCTCCCAGACCATTGGAGCCAATGTAAGCCCACTGGTATTGATAATTATCTTCAACAAACTTACTGTCTTGCGTAAATTGTATTTTGGGGTTTAACTTCAGGTCCTTGCCGATAAGGGCAGTGACTTCATTGGGTAGTTCTGTAATCGTATCCAATTCATTTATTTGAGAATAATTATAATTTCCAAGATCCTTTTTACAGCCTCCCAAGAACATACATGTGATCAAGAAGCTAATAATTGAATATGAGATGTTTATTTTCATTTTTTTTATTTTAAGTCTGTAAGCTATTGCGCGGAACTACCCATGTTCATCGGTTGGCCATCTTCGTCTAAGATGAGGTTGCCCGCTGCTTTCTGCTCATTCAGATACCGTTGCATAAATTTACCATAAGCCAATGTTTCAGCAATTGAAATATTGGTATCCATATATTGTGGGTCGACATTAAGGACTTCAACCATTAAGTTGAGTTTTTTACGGGAAAAAGTCCCGAGATAGAAGTCCAGCCAACGCGCCGGCTTTTTTATTATATCATTAATAAACCATCTATAATTAATAAAATGCAGCTTTTGACCAGTTGTCTGGTTCGTCACTTTATACTGCATATCGGCTGAAAAATTTTCATTTTCGAGGAGGTCAAAACTGAGTATGAAATTTTGATCCTTCATATCAGGAGTTCTCATAAATCTGAGCCATATCGTATCCCGAAGTTGATTCTTTTTGATCGATAAATCTTTGGTTATCATTTGATAGTGCTTGCCTTCGATTGCAGTAGAAGATGAATTTATGGCTATTTTATAAGGCCGATCTTTATCTACTGAGTTTCCTATTGTGGCAATGACCATATGCACAAGCGAATCGACTGTTGTTCCTTTAATCAGGCTGAAAGAGATCACTGTAGAATCTTTAAGGACCTCTGAAGAATAGGCGAGGGGCCGTGCAGTTTCATTAAAATAAACGGTAGGTTTTCCTTCATACTTGTGGAGCTCTTTTTCACATGAAAAGAGGCAAGCAATAGTTGCGCAAGCTAGGAATAGGTAGTGTATATTTTTCATGGTTAGCATTTTATTGTCTATAAATAGATTCAGAGTCTGGGAGAGGAACGTTGTAGTTTATCGTTACGTTGCCACTTGTTGCAGAGCCATTGGCCACGGAGGTTACGTTTCTTCGCTTGTAGTAATAAAAAAGCTGTCCTTCTCCGAATAAATCCTTTTGATACTCTTTTTGTAGCTCGGTCGAAATGTTTACAGTTGTTGCCAAAGGTAATAAGCCCCGGTTGGCGCGGACTATATTGAGCAGAGCTATTCCGTCGGCAGTATTGGGCTCACATTCGGCTGCGATATAATATATTTCGCTTATTTTGAGCAGTGGAACGCTAAAACGAAAAGTTTTGGTCTTGTCGACGACATCTGCGTATTTAAGAAAAGTTTTATATGGTTTTGATCCATTGGAAGGCATCTGCCAGTTTAAATTGTATCGATAATCATTTTCATTATTTTCATATACGGTTGCTAAGCGACTTGGCGTTGGAGCCAATATTTGCCTTTCACTAATTGAAGGATCGAACCAGGTTAGATAACGATTGTATAGTTGGGAGTTCATCACGCCAAATAGCATTTCTGTTGAAAATACACGATCAGGATTTTGTTTTTCAACTAAAGCATTGGCGGAAGTCGTCCATGGAAACTTGTCGCTTGCAGCGATCACCTCTTTAGCTGTAGTTAATGCACTGGCTTTGTCACCACGATAGAGATAAGCTCGCGCCTTGAGGCCTTTTACGGCGTAATAATTAAGCCTGTAATTTCTGTTATTGCTTAGAAAATCGACGAGATCTTCTGGTTTGGCAACGTTTACCCCCTTTGTGATAATAGGATCGTTTTGAAGTAAGGTTTCGGCAATGTTTAAATCCGCTAATACGATGTCCATAAATTCATTGGCGGGTAATAAAGGATTTACTTCAGTTTTACTGTTTTTATAATAAGGTAAACTCTGCTTGGTAGAATCTGCCGTTGAGTATCGAGGGCCATATAAACGTAATAGATCGAAATGCAGGAATGCGCGCATGGCAATTGCCTCCCCCCGATAGTTATTTTCTGTGGATTGATCCAAAATACCTTTGTATTTATCCAGATTCTCCAAAAAGACGTTAATATTTAAAATGGTCGCATATGCATTCGACCAGATGTTCTCCATACGGTCTACAGTTGGTTTATCTTTGTAGGCATAAGTTGAAGTCTTATACTGATTGTGCTCAGAACTAATATTGTAGCGCTGACCGAGGATTTCGATGGTAGAAAGTGTAAGATTATCTCCATATAACTGGTTTCCTGCAAGATCTAAATAGATACCATTGAGTACGGATCTGATGCCGTTTTTGGAACTGTATAACTCAGATTCGGAGACTTTGTCTTCTGGTTGGACATCTAAAAATTTTTTGCAGGAGAAAAACGTTATAGTTGTCAACAGAATTAGGAGAATTTTAATAGTGCGTTTCATAAGTCAATAATTAAAATGATGCTCTGAAAGAGAAGGCGAATGTTCTAGCATAAGGGTAGGATATACCGCGTTCTCTTCTGACGGTAGAAAAATAAAGGAAGTCATTGGCCATCAAGTTGACAGACAGTGATTTTAGTTTCATGCGCTGTAGCCAAGGACCTTTGTCAAAGAGATAACCGATGTTTAAGGTTTCGCTACTGAGCGTGTTTAAGGATTGGACAAATCGTGACGATATCGGTGTAGTTGTCGTTTGGGAGATTGCTTTAAATTGTGCAATATCTCCTGGTTGTTGCCATCGGTCATATAGTGCACGTTTGTCCTGGTTATTTACAATGTTGGTGAAGTTAATATTCTCCACTTTGTCAAATAATGCAGTATTGAAGATATCGCCGCCTAGTCTATAGCGGAGCCCTAGTCCAAATGTAAATCCTTTGATTCGAAGGTTTGTAGAAATTACCCCTTCGACTTTAGGAGCGGTATTTCCGACATTGGCTACGTCAGCACCGCTATAATCAAAAGTGTATTGTCCATCTTTAGTCAAGAAAACTTCTTTTCCTGTGGTCGGATCAATCCCCAGGGATTTGGTCGCCCAAATAGCTTCAGCACTATTTCCGTCTATATATCTGATTAAGGATTTGGATGTTTCCTGCTGTTTGTTGAGGGTTCTTAGAATGTCTCCAAATCCGCCATATTGGCTCTTGTAGCTTGCGGCGGTAAGCCCAATATTCCACGTGACTCCTTTTTCAAGATTATAAATCGGATAAATCGTAAGTTTAGTCTCCAGTCCTTTATAGGTTAGACTGCCAATATTATAGGGATAGGAAAATACGCCTGTTGAGGACGGTAAGTCTACCGGAACGATTAAAGGATCTGTTTTCTTGTTATACGCATTGATATAACCTGTAAAACGATTGTTGAATAGGCTGAAATCTAAAGAGGTACTGATCTGTTGTGTTTTTTGGGGCTCTAAATTGGGATTCCCCAACATATTAAGTGTTACGCCCTGACCGAACTGGTTATAATTTGTACTGGTATAATTGTATAATGAAATTGAGCTGATGTTAGCGAAATTCTGATTACCTGTGACACCCACATTTCCGGTTAGCCGTAACGAGTTTATCCAGGGCATTTTTTTTGCGAATGCTTCTTTGTGGATATTCCATCCTAAACCGACGGCATAATAGGGAGAGAATTGTTTATTACTTCCATAAGCCGTTGATCCATCAAGCCTGTACACGATATCAAATAGGTAGCGGTTATCATAAGAATAATTTGCGCTTAGTGTTGTATTGACCGTACGATATGTGCTACTTGATGCTAGTGGAGCGCCATCGAGTAAATAATTATAGGCAAAACGCGGATTGCCCGTGTTTCCTGCCGGAAATCCTTCAGCTACAGTTTGATAGGCATCGTTTTTGTTTTCAGCGATTGTATTGCGCCAGTTTGCATTTAATTGATGCTTTTGTGCGAAGGTTTTATAAAAGGTCAACATAAAATTTCCTTGATAGGAAAAATTGTTATTTCGACTGTCCGTATATCTTCCTTTCCTTAAGGTTGGTGTTTCGAAGAAATCGCTCATCTCGGGCGATTTATAGATTTTTCCTTCTGTTGTCCCTTTTGTTATTTGTAACGCAGCATTTGCTCTTAGATAACCCGTAATGTCATAGTTGGCATTAAAGTTATTCTGTACCTCTAGGTTTTTGGATTTATTATATTGTGGCAGCATAGCATCATATAATGGATTGGCAACATAGAAGTCGACAGAGGAGTTTGATTTACGACTGATTTCCAAATATGGGGTTTCCAAATTTTTTTCATAATAGGGATTTGTATTTACCCAGGTGGAAAATGAACCATATTGAGATTCGGTTGTCTTGTTCCCTCTGATGTAGGTAATATTGTTGATATTTACCTTATTTTTTCGATAAGTTAGGTTGATACTACCACTATAGCTATCCCTTCCTGATCCAATCATGGCTCCTTTTCCTGTCCTATAGTTTAAGCCAAGGTTGTAGATAAAGGTCTCGTCTCCACCAGCGGCATTAATTGAGTTATTGGTTGAGAAACCATTTTGTAACGGTTCACTTAACCAGTAACTATCAACTCCTTTTTTTACAAATGAAAGGTGTTGATTGTATAGGCTATCGAGATAGATTTGATGTGTGGGGCTTACCGATGAATTGTAACGCCCGGAGAGTCTTTCGAATTCCAATTTTTCGGTGGCATTCATCATATTGTATGCGGACAAATCGGGCATTTCGAACCTAAAATCCTGTGTGTACGTAAACTGTAGCTCACCTGGTTTTGGTTTTATAGTCTCTATAACAACAACGCCGTTAGACGCTTGTGAACCATATAACGCTGTTGAAGCAGCATCTTTCAATATGGTTACTGATGCGACACGATTCATGTCAAGATCAACAATAGTCTGTATTGTTGTTGGAAACCCATCCAATACAAATAATGGCTGATTGGGATCAGCCCCAAATTGGTCTGTAAGTGTTGAGCTGGGAATACTACTCTTGCCACGTACTTCAATCACTGGCATGACATTGGGATTCGAACCTGCTAGATTGTTCTCAATTTGCAGAAAAGAAGGATCTAAAGTTTTCAAACTTTGAATAATGTTGTTGTTGCTTACTGCTTTTAATTCAGTACCAGAGAATTTTGTGGTCGTACCTGTAAAGCTGTCCTTATTTCTATTGATTCCTGTTCCTGTAACTACGACTTCTTCGATCATGTTGTCCTGCCTGCGAAGTTTAATAACCATTCCGTTGATAGACAAGTATGCTTTGATTTCCTGATTTTCGTAACCAATGAAGGAGACAATGAACATTTCATTCAATGAAGTGATAGGCAGAACGAATACTCCATCCGTATTGGTTTTAACGGATTTCTTATCATCATTTTTTTGCCGTATGGAGGCACCTTCAACGGGTTTTCCGTTTTCATCAAGTACCTTCCCAGTAATGTACTGTTGCCGGATTTCGCTCACATTGCTGTTATTCGAGGACTTTTTGGGCGCTGGTTTAATCACCACTGTCTTATTAACAATCTCATAGTCGAGGCCATTCGGTTTTAGAATGGCATCCAGTGCCTGCTGTAAGGTTCCGTTTTCAAATTTAACACCGGTATCCTTGATCTTTTCGAGTACAACGTCTTTATAGAAAAAACTATAACCAGATTGTTTTTCCAGTTGTTGAAAAACTTGTTTGACGGACGATTTGTTTGAGTTGATAGAGATGCGCTGTGCATTTGTTGTACCATAGAGCTGCATCAAGCTGATCGTCAAAAGTGCCGAAACAAGGTGAAAACGCAGTTTGTTTTTTCGGTTAAATACGGGGGGTAATTTGCTGTCATTACTGCTCTCCAGAATAGCCCGAGGCCAGGTGATGGCATCTGAGTTTGATGAAATTTGGACATGGTTATCCCATGGGACCGAAGGTTTGGCCTTCCTATTGTTTTGCATTAGGTTAATGTTTTTTAAGTTCAGTATTAATAATTTAGTTTTTCAGTAGGATTGTTTTTTGTTGATTTTTATTCTGTACGATGTCGAAATTCAATCCAGCAGTTTGGAGGACGGTTAGGATTTCCTGCAAATTCATCTGCTTATTGATTTTTCCACTAAATCGTTCGTTTATTTCGGAGTCGTCAAGACGGACGTTGAGATCGTACCATCTTGCTAACTGTTGCATGATTTCATTTGCTGTGGCATTATGGAAGGTAAAATAACCTTCACGCCAGGTTATATACTCCGCGGCATCCACATTTTTCTTACTAAGAGCAGTGCCTTTAAAATTCGCTTGCTGGTTGGGTGTCAAGAGTATTTTCTGCTGCTGATGTTGTACTTCAATTTTACCTTCAACAAGTGTTGTTTGCGTCGTAAGATCATTATCATAGGCATTGATATTGAAATGGGTACCCAAAACTTTGACTTGTTGATCAGTTGTTTTTACAATGAATGGTTGTTCTGGATTTTTGCTAACTTCAAAATAGGCTTCACCATGTAATTCAACTAAACGCTCTGGGCCTATGAATTTCGAAGGGTAGCTCAAGGAGCTATTCGCATTCATCCATACTTTGGTCCCATCTGGAAGTACAATTTTAAATAGTTGCCCTCGAGGTGTTGAAAGCGTATTTTGAACGATGTGATTTGCATTGTCATTATAGACAAGTTCTCCGTTTTTGATTTCCTGAACGCCTTCAATGGCTTGGGTAGCTTTACCTTGGTTGTTGAGTATGACGACTGCTCCATTTTCAAAAGTAAGTTGTACATTTTCCTGAACGGGGCGTATCATCGCTACTTGCGCAGGTGCTATTTTGTCGAACACTGCATGCTGATAGTAGAAGTAGCCCATGGCAAAACCGAGCGCAATCGTAATCGAAGCCGCTATACGAATCCCATACCTATAGCCAATTGATTTAGGTTCGGGGAATCTCATACTATGATTTAGACGTTGTAGTATACGGTGCTGAGTTGCTTGAATATCGTTATCCTTGGGCATGTTGTTTGCCTCAGCTTCTTCAAACCATTTTTTCAAGGTATCGTATTCGGCTTTATTTTCGAAGCCCAATAGATAGTTTTTGATTAGTTTTTGCAGCGTATTAGGTACTTTCATCTAGTTAAATCTATTTATTCATTTGTAAGCAGTCTCTTTAAGAGATTTATGTTGCCTTCGACTGTTTCAGCTATGATTGAGTTATCAGTGATATGCATTATCCTGTATCACTTGAATACATCATGATGACTTCACAGGTCGTTTGGTTAGCCTTGTATAGATATAGTCATCGAAAAAACTGAAAGCACCTACGCTAAAATGAAAAAAAATTAAAAAAATGAGAGAAAGGTGTGGAAGTCTTTGGTAACTAGGCGTAAACGTTTTAGAGCTTTGTTTATTTGATTCTCAACGGTACTTTTTGATAGGCCGTATTCAAGGGCTATCTGGTTGATGGATTTGTGGTTGATGCGGCTTTCATTGAAAATAATTCGGCAACGTTCAGGAAGATTTTGTATTTCTTCTTGAATGAGGTCCAATAGATAGCGGTAATGTAAGCGATCTTCGATTGGCGCATCATCGAGGATGATATCTACTTTATCGATATCCACCCTATGCTGTTCGTGATTTTTATTGAAGTAGGAGAAGGTGAGGTAGCGTGCGCCAGTTTTGAGGTAGGATTCGATATTATTGATTTCTTGCAATCTACTCCGGTTTTTCCAGATACTCAAGAATAAGTCATGCAGGATATCTTCAGTTGCTTCGGTGTTTTTAGTTTTGGGGTAGACGTATTGGTAAATTGTTTTCCAAAAATGATTATATAGTGCATCGAATGCAGTTCGGTCGCCTTCTGCGATTTGTTTCAGCCAAAGTGCAATTGTACTATCCATTTTAGTTTCCAATTATGGCACAAATGTATCTAAAAAAAGATAGTTAAAAAAGGTTAGCGGGGGAACTGCTTTAGAAGCGTTTCCCCGCTAACCTTTTCTGTTGTAATCTGCGAGATCAAAAAATGCATGTAAGGAAATCGCTGTTATTTACCTTACCAAGTATCGTCGCAATAGTTATAATTTTGTTGGCATTCGCACTATTTGCTATAGTTCTGTTCTGTAAATGCAGTATAGAAATAATCGATGGAAACTTGTACAGGTTTGTAAACAGTTCTGTATTTGACTGTACTTGGACTTACAATGTTTTTTAAGCTTGCAAAGTCCTCATAGGGGGTAATGCGAACTGTCGTGGAATCTCCTGAAGTGTTAAGATAAGTAACTTCCGTAAACTGCATTGGGTAAAATGTGCCCTGTCTAGGTAGGTTGTTCTCTCGCGCCAACACTAGGAAATGCTCGCTGGTATTTGATTTGTCAAATTTTGAAAATGAGCGATTTACAAGGGTCCGTATATAACTCTGACCGTAAATAAACTGACTCGAGGTTACTGATCGAGAACTATCACCCTGACTGGTAAATGAATAAACGTTTGCAGTATATGTTGCTTCCGAAAGTGCATCTAAGGTGATGAGTTTGATTTTACCATGTTCGCTACCTTCTATCGGATAATTTTTTACTTCTGGCGTAGGCGAGAGACTGCTCCTTAGATAGACTCTAACACTATTCACTTTGGGGTCTGTCGTTACCTTAAACCGTAGTATCCCTCTTTGGTTACCGGGGATAATAGATAGCGAATCTATCCGGCCCGGATAGTAAATTTCCCCATTTTTTAGGTATTCCCCATAATAGTAGTCTGACGGCTTGCAACTGTAGGTTAAAAGGACAGTACCCAATACGATCAGCATATAATTCAATATCTTTTTCATAATTTATCAGTCTACGTATTTTCCATATAATTTCAATTCTGATATAGCAACTGTGAGGGCATTACCTAGTGGTTGTTCTCGAACGCCGTTCCATGTACAGTTTACTTTTATGCGGAAATATTTGAATCCGCTCGGGTTGTCCCAGTTTACTTCAAAATCTTCTCCCTTACGTGCATAATCTTGATCCTCACTATTTGCGTTAGTGCCAAAGGCTAGGCCGGATGGACGGACGCCTTCAAATGTTCCAAGTAATGTCCAAGAATCCCAGGAGCCATCTTGTGCAGGTGAATTACTGCCATAAAGTTCGAATTCTTTTGGGTGTGTAGCTTGAAACAATAGCCCATAATTGTCGTTTCGACCCCAAAGTTTGACCCGACTTACCTGTGCCTTTTTACGGGCATCCAACGTGAATTGGAATGGGATCGGAGCAGCCTTCCTCCACCACTGCTTGTTTGTGATATAATATGGTGATCCTTCAATTCCATCAAATAGTGATACCTGCATTTCGGCACTTCCGCCTTGTGCATTGTAATTGCTGATGTAATCACCATTTCTATTCATATCGCTATAGGCAGTAATGCCGTTGTAAATTAATAAATTGTTGATTTCATATTCTTCTTGTGGTGTTAAATTGCGACGAATGGTGTCTGATACGTTACCCCATTGATCGCGTATTACAATACCGTAGGTTGTTGCGATCGGTTGTTCTCCACGAACGCGAATAACACCTTCTTTGGATTTTGTATAGGTCTCGTTTAAGACATTCCAACCGATCTCTTTGGTGGTTGGATTTTCCCCATATTTGAATACACTTAAAATAATATTTGCCGCATCTTTATTTTCAAATTTGAGGTTTACGCCACCAAATGTGCTATAGAAAAAATCATTAGATTTAAACGATTCGGCTAAAATGATATAATTGGGCTTTCCTGTCTTGATTTTAATGGTAACAGGATCAGACTCCACATCACCAACCGCAACAGCAACAAGCTTAACTTCGTGTTCACCTATCGCAGCATATCCTTGCACAGCAAGTTGGTTATCGTATATGCTGGCCTTAGTGACCATTTCTTTCCCATTTTCCAATGTATAGGTTGCCTTCACATAGCGTAAGTCGGCTGAAGTCGGTAAATCGTAGCTGATCTTTGCTCCGCCGGGAGCTTCTTCATAGGCAAGATTCTTTAAGGTATTCGGTTTTTCTCCTTGTCTTGCTGCGGTAATGCCTATGTCTTCCTTGCAACTTGTCCATAGTAATGGAGCCATCAAAAGGATTGCTAGCATGATTGGAGCGGTTTTATTTATTAAATTTTTCATTATGCGATATTTGTAATTTAAATTACCATCCTGCACTTTGGACAAGATTTGGGTTACGTCTTCTTTCATTTAAGCTCAATGGCCAAAAGTAATCCCGATCCATGAATGACCGTGTATATAATAGTGTTGTCCGATAGTAAGAGCCTTCGGATGATTGATTGATATCCCATCCTAAAATTGGATTGTTTAGTTCTTTGACTGCATCTTTCCAACGGCGAAGATCCCAAAAACGTACACCTTCCAAAGCAAACTCATTTGTACGTTCACGTTTGATAATTTCACGAAGTCCATCTTTTGTTGCAGGTTTGTTTGGCCAAGAGGAGAAATTTTGCCAAGATTCTACTACACCTTTAAGACCACTGCGCGTTCGGACAGCATCAATGAAGGAATATACCTCTGCTGAGGGGCCATTTGCTTCATTTAGTGCTTCTGCATAATAAAGGTAAAGATTGGCTAAACGCATAATGGGATGGCCAAACAACCGCGCAGTATATGCATTACTTGCACCGACTGTACTTCGATAATTATAATGTTTTTTTGAGGCGTATCCTGTCCAATTGAATCGTGTGGGGTCCACTTTTCCTGAAGATCCCGAATATTTGAGATCAATATTGTAGGCATTTGCGTCCGAACCGGCTTGCAACATAAAGACACGTCCGGCATCAAACATTAAGGTTCCATAAAACCGGTTTTCTCGATTTAAATTCATTCGGGCTGTTTGTTTCCCGGCGACCAAATCATATTTATAAGCATCTGTGTTGGGAACTGTAATCAAATCAAATCTCGATGTATATGGATAAGTAATATCTTCCTCAATAGGTACTCCATTGTTGGAATAGAATTTCTCCACAATATTTAGAGTCGCAGACATAAAGCCCAACAAGGTTCCCGACGTTGCATTGGCGGTATATCGAGGCAGCATAAAATAACCTTGAATGGTTCCATTGGCTGTTGATTTCGTATCTAGCCATAATACTTCAGGGTTGTCGGTATTTTCGTTATATGCTTCTCGAATATTCATTTGAAACTGTGTACTCGCTTGAGGTGTGAATCCTCCAGTGGGCGTCCAGGTATGCAATTTCTTGCCATGTTCAGTAGCAAAATCGATGGCTTCTTTACAAGCTTTTGCTGCCAATTGCCATTTTTCAGCCGAATAGGTATGGTTAAATAACTCTTTCCCATCGCTGTTTTTAATAGAAGCTTCCGTACCAACATTTCCATTGAAAAGAGGGCTGGCGGCATAAACCAATATCTCAGCCTTCATTGCTTTGGCGACGATTTTTGTGATGCGTCCTGTTTCACTGTTCACCGCAGTAACGTCATCCATTAAATTGGGGATGGATTCATCAATCATACCGATAACATAGTTGAAGCATTCATCTACACTATTTCGAGGCAACTGAGAAGATCCCGGGCTATCATAGATAGGGATATTCTTGTCTCGGATAGGTACTGGACCATACTGTTTCATTAGGAGAAAGTGATAGTAGGCTTTCAGAAATTTGACTTCTGAGATCCACATCTGTTTCTCTTCGTCTGTCATATCCGGTACCGACATAATATTGTCGAGAAATGTATTACAGTTTGTGATACCCACCCAAAGATTTGTTGCACCATTGTTCCCATCCCAAGCATTTAATAGGGGGGTGTCGCCATTTTGGTTACCCAAAGCGATTCTCCAATTGAAGTACCCCGAATAGGTCGATTCGGAGTTTAACCAAAATTCATCTCCAGAGAGCCAGCCTGGGTTATTGGTCATCGAAAAGCTTTGTGGTAATTGACTATAGCAAGTCACTAAATAACGCTCGGCCATTGTACGCATTGCAAATGCTTGGTCGAGTACAGGTGCATTATCTGGAACAACATCCAGAAACTTATTACAGGAGGTCGAAAGACCTACGAACAACCCTAGCGCGATTATACTTTTCTTAAATCTCATTTTCATAGTTTCTTATAAATTAGCATTAATACCAATGTTAAATACCCTTTGCAGCGGATAGTTTAGCGCATTACCACCCATTTCAGGATCCCATAATTTGAAAGAGCTAAATCGCAATAGATTTGTTGCACTGGCATAAATACGTAGGTTTTTGAATTTGTATCGTTGCGTTAGTTTTTTGTTGAATGTGTAGCCTAATTCGACTTGTTTTAACCGAAGCAGACTGCCATTACGCATCCAAAAAGTACTTTGAACCGTATTGTTGGCCATTGGCATTACGCTTAAACGAGGCCATGCTGCATAGATATTTTTATTGTCTTCGGACCAATAGTTATTTGCCCATTCTTGGAAGACAGCGTTGGGTGATGTTTCAACACCGAATGGAGCAATTCCTCGACTCAATGGACTGCTCGTATTATTCGTTGTTGGATTAATAAATAACGATGTTCTTCCAACTCCGCTAAAAAAGAACGAGCAGTCGAAACCTTTATAGCCAGTGCTTAAACCAAATCCATAATTTATTTCTGGAGTCGTAGGATAGCCAATTGGCATGCGGTCGTCGTCATTGATTAAACCATCTCGGTTAACGTCCAAGTATTTGATATCTCCACCACGGACTGTTGATCCGAATTCTTGGGCAGGACTATTATAGACTTCGTTGTCATCAATAAACAAGCGCTCCGCTATATAACCGAACTGATTGCTGACAGAAGTTCCTTGACGTTGACGGTACTCGTTTTTATACGCGGGCTCTTCGAAAAATGCATATTCCCCAGTTGCAAAAGTGAATGTTCCTCTACCTTGGAACCATAAATCACTGTTAACAGACTTATTGTAGACCAATTCTCCGTCAAATCCCTTACTCTTATATTTCCCGACATTGGCAAAAACAGAGGCGGTTAGACCATTGATTGAGGATAATGAACGTGCTTGAACGATATTGTCGCGTTCTTGCTGATAAAAATCACCTGTAAATGTTAATGCGCCTTTAAATAAGCTTAAGTCAATTCCTAAATTGGTTTGTTTGGAAATTTCCCATCTAATGTCGGGGTTGGCATACCGATTGACCACAATACCGTTGACGGTTCTACGCCCTGACTCGGCAGGTAATCCAAAGGAATAACCATAGTCTGTGCTATTAAGGTTGACATCTGAAAGATAGAAGAATCGAGTATCAAGTATCTGGTCATTCCCGAGAATACCACGAGTGAAGCGGAATTTTAAATTACTGACGACGTCCTTAATTGGTTCGAAAAACTGCTCATTGGAGACATTCCACGCTAAACCGAAGGAAGGGAAAAATCCCCAACGAAATTTGTCCGAAAACTTCTCCGAGCCATTGTACCCAAAAGCAAATTGAGCGTGATAACGATTATCATAACCATAGGTGAAACTACCTGATAAGGACACATTTCTGTTTGGAAGCGTATTGATTAGGGAAATGTTATTGTCGACGGGTGTTTTGACATTATCCCGAATGGTGTTGATCAACATTCCAAATACATTATGCTTCTCATTAAAGGTCCGTTGATAGGAGAGCTGATTCTCCATATAGAAAACAGCGGATTGGGTTCTTTCTCCAGGAACAAAGTCGAGATATTCTGTTCCTGTTTCAGGATTGATCTCGCGAAAGAGCAAAGAGTTGTTTTTTGGATCGGTTCCTATTGGCTCATAATAAAACGGGTTGTACTGGCGTGATTGGGCAAAATAAGAATTTCTGCTTAGATTAAAGAGTCCTCTATAATTTAGACCTTCCAAAAGAATTGTTGAAAAATCTTGTTTTAATTCCAATTGTACCTGAATATCACTTCGCTTTCTTTCCGAGTATCCGCGCATAATCTGTGCGTAAGGGTTGGCATACTGTCCCTTATCGGCATTTCCGAAGAGTGGATGCTGAATATAGGACTGACTAGGACCGGCTTGATATACAGGGAGAAATAAAACAGGATTTGCACGAAGTGCAAGATTGTAGGCCTCTGCTCCATTTGTCGGTGGACCACTGTAGTTTTGCAGATTGGCCACGGTGCGAACCATAGCGAATGTTGATTTGGTTAAGTTGATACCAATATTGCTCCGCAGGTTCATCACTTTGAAATTAACGTTATTGTTAAAGTTGTTCAAAGCATCCATTTTAAGTAGACCATTGTCATTGGTAAAATTTCCACTCACGTTATAAGTTGCAATTTGTCCACCACCAGATACACTTAAGTTGTAGTTTTGGGTTGTTGTGGTCTTCTTAGTGAGGGCATTGAGCCAATCTACTGCTGGGTAGGTGATAGGATCATCTCCAGCAGCGGTGCGTTCAATTTTATATTGCCCATAAGGTTCTACTCCCAAGGGGTCACGAGTTGTAACAGCTTCGTTGTACATTTTCATCCAAGTGACAGGATCAGCAAATTTCAACGTTTGGGTAGGTGTTGATATTCGTTGTTCGGCTCTAAAGCTGATCGTTGCAGGTCCGTCACGTCCTACCTTTGTTGTCACGAGGACAACTCCGTTTGCTCCACGAGAGCCATACACGGCTGATGCGGTGGCATCACGTAAGATCGAAAAGTTTTCGATGTCATCAACTGGGATACGTGCCAAATCATCCGCTGTGACCTCCATGTTATCGACAAGGATTAACGGCTTGTTATTTGTTCCAAAAGTTCCTACACCTCTGATGAAGAAATCGGCATTATCGCCTCCCGGCTCTCCGCTACGTTGAAATGAAACGACACCGGCAACTTTGCCTTGTAATGCTGCCGTAAGATTGCTTACCGGTGCACGTAATTCTTTGGGGCTAAGTGATGAAACGGAACCAATAAGGTCGCTCTTCTTGGAGCGTTGACCAAATGCTGTAACAACGACTTCATCAATGGAACTTGATGCAGATTCTTTTAATATGATGTCAAATTTTGATCTTCCGTTAATAGCAACTTCCTGTGGGTCATATCCAACCATTGTGAAAATCAGGGTCGCATTGGCGGGTACTTTTAGTACAAAAGCTCCATTGATATCTGTTGCTGTACCATGGCCTGATTTCCCTTTGATACTTACACTTACACCGGTAAGTTTTCTACCTAAGGTGTCACTGACAGAGCCTGTTACTTGAGTTTCTTGCTGTAGGTCTAAACTCTTATTGATTATTGGTTTGCTAATAATCTTGTTAAGGTCATCTCTCAGCGGTTCATTTTTTTTCTTAATGACAATTGTTTTGTCAAAGAAATCGTAAGTAAAATTTGCATTCCCCAATACAATTTTTAAAACCTGTGAAAATGGCTGGTTTTTTACATCGATAGAGATGTCTTTATTGGCGGATATTTCATTCTTTTTATAGAAGAAAGTATATCCACTTTGTTTCTCAAGATCTTTTAAAATAACTTGAAGACTCGCATTATGCTTTTTAAGCGTAATTTGCTGTGCATAGGTATGAGCATCCACTTGGGATAGTCCTATGCCGATCAATAAAGTGATTAAGTTGACCCTCATAAGAGATCTAGGTAATGGTCGCGCAAAAAAAGGTATTTGTTTTTCACTTTTAAGGCTTTTATTAGGCGTCATGTGAACGCCCAACAAACCTTCATGAAAATCCCTCTCCTTCTTCATAAACGGAGTTATTGAAAATTTCATTAAATTCGTTTGGTTTTAATGTATTAATAATTGAGATGTTATACGATGCTTTAATACCAATTACTACTACGGATTCTGCGCCAACAGGGTCCGTTTTTTATTGGTATATCAATAAGGATTTATGGTGGCAGTTTTGTACTTGTCATAATTTTAGCAATTGGTTATGTAATGATTAATTTAATTCGGCTGTTGTCACCCACCAAAGCTTTTGTATTGATATCCGCAAAATTGAGCAGCTCAATCAATTTGTTTAAGCTTAGATTGCGGGGAATTGTACCCGTGTATTGTTCTTTGCTTTTACTTCGTCTGTACGTAATGTCAATATTATACCAGCGGGCAATTTGTTGCATTACCTCTTCCGTGTTATTACCATTGAAATAAAACTGACCTTTTTTCCAACTTAATACTTCTTCGAGATCTATGTGGCGGGAATTTAGTGTGCCATGTTGCAGAGTAGCCTGCTCATTTGGTTTTAGGTAAAGATTGGATTGAGGTACATCTTGTGCTGAGACTACCACAGAACCTTCCTCTAAGGTTGTTTGTGTTCTATCTGTTTCAGGGTATGCGTTGACATTGAAGCGGGTTCCAAGAACTTCAATTTTCTGACCACGTGTTTTAACGATAAATTTGCTTTGATTGGTTGTTTTCTGTACATGAAAGTAGGCTTCACCCTGTAATTCAACTTCTCTGTTTCCATTATCAAAGGAGGTAGGGTAAGAGATTTTCGAATCAGCATTTAGTGTCACTAATGTGCCATCCGATAAGGTCAGGTCATAGGTGGCACCCTTTGGCGTATACATGCTATTTTTTTGTATACTTATTTGTCCTGTTTTAACATCATGATAGCTGATTTGTCCCTTACCATCCTTTTTTATAATGACATCGCCTGTTTGTATACTTTGATTGAGCGAAAGATGTTCGAGATCTATTCGTTTACCATTTCCCAAGATAATGATTGCTCTTTCTTTACCGGGCGGGATTGATGCCAATTGCGCTGTGGTCGCTAAGATCTCGGGCTTTGGCCAGAATTGTAAGATCGAAAAACCAATCAGCAGTATGCTGGCGGCGATTGCTATATACCTGACTGTACGAAGCTGTATAATCTTTCTTGTCGGATTTTGTATTTCCTTGATAAGGCTCTTTTTTGCATTATTTTGAATATCCGCAAATTCGGTCTCAGAAATGCCATTTTCGGACTGTTTTTCAAACCAGTCGAGTAGTTCTTTTCTATTTTGAACAGTATCCTTCCTGTTCAAGAAGACGGAAATCAGCTTGTATATTTCGTTCATTTGATTCATAACAGGTTCCATTGGAATGGTCAGTTACTATACAAGTGTGTAAAATAAGGTGGAACCTCTAGTCGAAAATGAAAAAAAATGTTTTTTTTAAAATGGGTAAAATATCTATGAAAATGCCTGTTAAAAAGGGGCGGGTGTTGACTAGAAAAACAGTGTAAAATGAAATAAATGGCTTGTCGCTGCTCGAAGATGTTTGATTGCTTTATTAATGTGTTTTTCAACGGTAGACTCGCTGATATTAAGCTGCTGGGCAATAGCTTTGTTGCTCATGTAGAAGTCACGGCTCAATTTAAATACTTCTCGGCACTTTTCGGGAAGGTTTTCGACTTCTTTGGTGACAATATCGATGATATAACGGTAATAGAGTTTATCTTCTATTGCAACGGTTTCATCTTCCAGTTCGAGCTCCTCAAAATCGAGAGATGATACCTTTAATTTTAAATTTTTGCGATAATGAGCAAGGATGAGGTATCTACAGGAGCTAAATAGATAGGCCGGGAGAGATTCTATTTGTTCAATCATTTCCCGATTTTTCCATACTGACATAAAAAGGTCGTGCAGTATATCTTCAGCGACTTCACTGTTAGCAACTTTTTTTGCAATAAAAGCAATTAAATCGGGCGTAAATAGATCATATAATATAACAAATGCTCGTTGGTCCCCTTGGCGTATAAGAGGGAGAAGTTCGTGATATTGATATGATTTTTGATTTTTCATGGGTGTACTCGGGCAGTAAACTTAGTGAAAAAAATATGATTTCTTGTCACAGGAAAGATAATCTGTATTTTTTAGCGGTCTTACTACATTGCTATATTTTCAGTGACTTTAATCATTTTTTGGGGAATAACACTCAGTTAGCTACTCCCCAAACCTTAGTTTTATTTTTTGTGCGTGTTTACACTTGTCAATGGGAAAATACCACTTTCGACATGCGCTTTTTCAATCAGCTGACGTAATTCTTTTACTTTCGTTGGGTTTTCCTGGGCAATATTGTGTTGTTCTTTTGGATCTTGTTTGAGATTATATAGTTCGGCTGTAGGTTGGCTACTTGTAACTTTTTGTAAGATAAGTTTCCAATCTCCTTGGCGCAGGGCTTGACGACCCCCATCTTCATGAAATTCCCAGTACAGGTATTGGTGCTGTTTTTGTTGTTTGTTTTTACCTAGCAGCGTTGGTAAAAATGAAATTCCGTCTGTATAACGCGGTTTTTTTGTCCCGGCAAGCTCGACCATCGTAGGCATAATATCCCAAAAAGCGCCCAGGTAGTTTGAGGTTTTCCCTTCGGCAACTTTTCCATGCCAATAAACAATGAAAGGAGTCTTGATGCCACCTTCATAGAGGTCGCGTTTGTTGCCGCGTAACCCGCCAGAGCTATTGAAAAAATTGGGATCGGCTCCGCCTTCCTTGTGCGATCCGTTGTCGCTCGTGAAAATGATAATTGTATTATCCAATAGCTTGTTCTCGCGTAACCTATCAACAATTTGACCGACATAAGCATCCATACGGCTTACCATACTCGCATACATGGCATGCGGTTTTTCTACCGAAGCGTAACCGGGAACAGTCGCTTGTGGGCCATAGTCATTTCCTTTATGTGGTTTTTCATCAAACCTGTCTGCATATAATTGATAATATTTGTCATCCGGACCTGATAATTCGGCGTGAGGAAGAACTGTAGGTACATAAAGGAAAAAAGGTTTTTCTTTATTTTCATCAATAAATTTCAAGGTCTTTTCTTGGATTAATGCCGGTGCATACTGCCCTTGGGCCATTAAACCATTGCCATGGAGTTCTATCCTTTCGTTATTATGCCAGAGGTGAGTTGGGTAGTAGCGATGGGATTGACGTTGGCAGTTATAGCCATAGAATTCATCGAATCCTTTTTGATCAGGAGCACCTGTTGTATGGACCATGCCAAGTCCCCATTTTCCAAAGGCACCGGTTGTATATCCTGCCTGTTGTAGAAGCATAGCAAAAGTTTGTACAGAGTCGGCTAGAGGTTGTTGTCCTTCGGGCTCAATTTCTTTGTTACCGCGTATATAGGTATGGCCGGTGTGCTGTCCTGTCATTAACGATGACCGCGACGGAGCGCATACAGATGTACCAGCGTAGAAGTTATCAAATTTCATTCCTTTAGCAGCCAATGAATCAATATGCCTCGTTTCAATTTTTTGCTGACCATATACCCCAAGGTCTCCATAACCAAGATCATCCGCCATAATAAGTATGATATTGGGTCTTTTGTCTTTCTCTTGCGCTACAGCCATAGCTGTTAACATCATCAGAAAAGATAACATAAAACGTGTTTTCATTTGCATCTAGTTCATTCGTCAAATCAAATCTCTTTGTTGGTTAGGATAGGCCACTAATTTAGATAATGGTCATCTTAATCTTTTAAGAAATTCTGATGGTTATCAATAATGGTTTGTATTCCTTTTTTATACATCTATTTGTAATAGACATTTGCTATTCATAAAGAATGAAGTTTAAATCTAAGCAAAAATATCTTTTAGGTCATATCGGTCTTCATTCATAGAAGTATAATAGTGTTAGTTAAACAGTCTTCATTGTCAATCTGATCCTTTTTTGACTCCCGCGCACACGATTGTGTAATAATTTATTGTGTGCTATCAATTGTAATCTCCGATATGTTCATATTTATTTTCTAATTTCACCCTAATTTTATGAAAATGCTCTTATGGCCAAATCAATTAAAGAAATAGCACAGGAACTCAATGTGTCTAAATCAACTGTTTCGTTAGTCATTAACCACAAAGCCGAGCGAGCACGCATTAGCAAGGAATTGGAAAATCGCGTACTTGCATACGTTGAAAAAGTTGGCTATAAACCCAATGCTCTCGCTAAGAGTTTAGCAACGGGGCGGTCAAATACCATTGGGCTAATTGTAGAGAATATTGGGGATTCTTTTTTTGGTCCATTTGCACTGTATGTAGAGGAATTGTTCCGAAAGAAAGATTATCACGTCCTCTACAGTAGTACGCTTGGAGATTCGCAAAACGCACGCGATATCATCGATTCGATGTTGGAAAAGAAAGTAGAGGGTATTATTTTGGCCCCGACAGTAGATCTGGAAGATTATCAGCGCAAAATATTGGAGCATAAGGTCCCGTTGGTAGTTTTTGATAGAAATTCTCCAACAGTGGAAACCCATTATGTACATATTGACAATGAAGTTAGTGGGAAGAATGCATGTGACTATTTGAAATCTATTGGTTGTAGAAATTTTGGACTGGTAACCATCGATTCGGATCAACCACAAATGCTGGCGCGTAAACGTGCTTATTTGGAGTTTTGTGATACATACGGAATGGAACCTCGCATATTGCAATTAACTTATCAGCACCTGAAGCAGAAAGGTTCACGTATGTTGAAAAATTGGGCAGCTAAGCAGATAGGCTTAGATGGTCTATTTTTTACCACAAATTATCTTTGTATCCTCGGATTGAAGGTATTACGGTCGGCACCTGAGAATAGCTATAATTTTCCGATGTTTTCTTTTGATGACCATGAATTATTTGATATTTTGAATCCTAAAATTTCCTGTATTCAACAACCATTGGAAGCTCTGGCTAAAACTTGTGTAAAAGTTTTGTTAAAGGAAATAGATCAAGGGATATCCACACCAAAAGAATATATCATCTCAGCGAAATTGATGCGACGCTAAAATGGGACAACAAAAGAATATATAGAAATTGAATTGTAAAAATCATAAGACGTGTTTGTCCAATTCCAGGTCTTTATTTTGATTTAATATTCTTTTTTATATCTTTACTAATACGTTTTAGTAGAAATATTTTTATATATCCTAAATAATGAAGAAATCTTTAAGTGTTTTTCTAGGGTCGTTATTGTCTTTGGGTTTGTTTTACGCAAAACCGGTTTTGGCTCAGAAATTTAGAGGACAGCAGCTAGAAGCTGTCGATCTTGTTAATCCATTAATGGGTACCGAATCCAAATTTGAGTTGTCCAATGGTAACACCTATCCCTCGATTGCGAGACCTTGGGGAATGAATATGTGGACACCACAAACAGGGAAAAATGGCGACGGATGGCAGTATCAATATACCGCTGATAAGATTCGTGGTTTAAAACAGACTCACCAGCCATCACCCTGGATGAATGATTACGGTGTTTTTTCTATCATGCCTGTAACTGGAAAGCCTGTATTTGATCAAGATGAACGTGCGAGCTGGTTTTCGCATAAAGCGGAGATTGTAAAACCGTATTATTATTCGGTTTATCTAGCGGATCACGATGTGACTGCAGAGATGACACCAACAGAACGCGCAGCCATGTTTAGGATCTCGTTTAATAAAACAGACGATGCTTATATTGTTTTGGATGCTTATGAAAAGGGATCTGAAGTTCAGATTATTCCAGAAAAAAATATGATAATTGGTTATTCTTCGAAATATGCACGCGGTCCACTGCCAGCTAATTTCAAGAATTATTTTGTTTTGGTTTTTGATCAACCTTTTGCAAGTGTCGCTACTTGGGAAGGCAAAGAGAAGAAGGATGGACAACTTCAGATCAAAGGTGATCACACTGGTGCAATCGTCGGGTTTAAGGTAAAAGACAAAACAAAACCAGTGCAGGTGAAAGTAGCGTCTTCCTTTATCAGTGCCGAACAAGCCTTATTAAACTTAAATGAGTTAGGTAACAAATCTTTTGATCAAATAAAAGAAGACGGACGTCAGATCTGGAATTCGACCTTAGGGAAAATTAAAGTAGAAGGTGATGATATCGATCAGTTGCGCACGTTTTATTCGACCATGTATCGGACTTTATTTTTCCCGAACAAGTTATATGAAATTGATGCGCAAGGAAAGGCTGTACATTACAGTCCATATAATGGAAAAACACTTCCTGGTTATTTATTTGGAGGGACAGGCTTTTGGGACACTTTTAGAGCGTTGTACCCATTCTTAAACTTTATGTATCCTTCCATTAATAAGGAGATGCAAGAAGGTTTACTTAACGCGTATTTAGAAGGGGGCTTCCTTCCTGAATGGAGCAGTCCAGGATATGCTGATATCATGGTGGGTAATAATTCCGCTTCGGTGGTTTCGGATGCTTATATGAAGGGATTGCGCGGTTATGATATCAATAAGTTATACGAGGCTTTACAACACGGTGCTAATAACGAAGGACCAATGAGTGCGGTTGGAAGAAAAGGGGTGGAATATTATAATAGTTTGGGTTATGTGCCATATGATGTTAAAATCAATGAAAATGCAGCGCGTACATTGGAATATGCCTATGACGATTTCACGATCTACCAATTGGCAAAAGCATTGAACCGTCCGAAGGCTGAAATTGATTTGTATGCTAAGCGTGCACAGAACTATAAGAATTTATTTGATCCATCGACCAATCTTATGCGTGGAAAGAATAAAGATGGAAAATTCCAGGCTCCTTTTAATCCATTAAAATGGGGTGACGCATTCACAGAAGGAAATAGCTGGCATTATTCGTGGAGTGTATTTCACGATGTTCAGGGGCTGATCGATCTGATGGGAGGAGAGAAGACTTTTGTGAGCATGTTGGATTCGGTGTTTGTTCAGTCGCCAGATTTCGACGATAGCTATTATGGTGGTATTATCCATGAAATACGTGAAATGCAAGTTGCGAATATGGGGCAATATGCACATGGTAATCAGCCAATTCAGCATATGCCATATTTGTATAATTACGCTGGCCAACCTTGGAAAACACAATATTGGGTGCGTCAAGTGATGGATCGAATGTATAAACCTACACCTGATGGCTATTGTGGTGATGAAGATAATGGTCAAACCTCTGCATGGTATGTCTTTTCAGCGCTTGGATTCTATCCGGTTTGTCCGGCGACGGATGAATATGTGCTCGGAGCTCCATTATTTAAAAAAGCGACCTTAACATTTGAAAATGGTAAGACATTGACCATTGATGCACCAAAGAACTCAGCTGAAAATGTATATGTAAATACATTGCAAATGAATGGTAAGGATTATGGTAAAAACTGGTTAAGTCACAAAGCATTGCATGAAGGTGGCACACTTAATTTTGACATGGCGGCAAAACCCAATTATACGAGGGGATCGTCCAAAAATTCAGCGCCTTATTCAATGACAACGGATTTGCAAACAAATATCAAGTTGAAATCGAACAAAAAGAAATAATCACTGGGTTATGATAAACTTTAAAAACTTAAAAGTAGTTGTTACCGTATTTGGCTTGGTATACTCTTGTTCACTTTTCGCGCAGGACAACTGGAAACATACAGAAAACGACCGCAAGGTGGCTGTGGATGTTGATAGTATCAGTAAAGGTGGATACACCCTGATTTGGATAAATAAAGACAAAGATTTTAGTGCTCCCTTAAAAGAAAGGTTGGTGGCGGCATATTTTACAAACTATCCTAAACTAGCCAAGAAATATAATAAAAAGACCATAAAAAAGGTGTCTTTCGTTATTGATCCGGACTATAAAGGTGTGGCAGCGACAGCGGGCGGGATTGTCCGTTACAGTCCAGCTTGGTTTGCCAAAAATCCGGGCGATATTGATGTGGTTACCCATGAGGTAATGCATATTGTCCAAGCATACCCCGACGGGGCGGGCCCTTGGTGGATTACCGAGGGGATAGCTGATTTTGTGCGATTTGATAATGGAATAGATAATGCTGGAGCAAATTGGAAGCTGCCAGAATATAACGAAAAGCAGAAATATACAGATTCTTATCGTATTACAGCGCGCTTTTTGTACTGGATCAATCTACATGTAAAGAAGGATTTTGTCAAAAAATTGGATGCGGCGATGCGTAGCAAAAGCTATAGTGATGCTTTTTGGAAAGTGGAGACGGGTAAAACTATTGATGAGCTGTGGGCCGATTATAGCCAAAATCCCAAACTATAATTCATAAGCGATGAATATCAGAAGTTTAGTCTTTTTGGGATTAATTAGTGTCCCATATCTTTTAAAGGCACAAGAAACTAAATTAGTTCAGTATGTCAAACCGCTCATCGGTACGGCGAAAATGGGGCATACTTTTCCGGGGGCGACAGTTCCATTCGGTGCTGTACAATTAAGCCCTGATACGGATACATTATCGTATGCTGTAAATGGGCGATATAACGGTGATGTTTATAAATATTGTGCTGGTTATCAGTATGATGATCCGACGATTGTCGGGTTTAGCCATACGCATTTTAGCGGCACAGGTCACTCCGATCTTGGTGATATACAGATCATGCCGACACAAGGAAAAGTCCAATTAAACCCGGGTACAGCTGATCGACCACAGGATGGTTATCGATCACCATATTCCCATGCCAACGAACGGGCTGAGGCCAACTATTACAGTGTTTTACTGGATAAACATCAGATTAAAGCTGAATTAACGACAACAACACGTGTAGGACTGCACCGTTATACGTTCAAAGAATCGGATGCTTCACATCTTATTGTAGACTTAACTGCTGGGATCTATAATTATGACGGCAAGAATGTTTGGACCGTTGTCAAGGTCTTGAACGATTCAACCCTGGTAGGCTACCGCCAGACAAACGGTTGGTCAAGAACCCGCACCGTATACTTTGCGATAAAGACATCAAAAGCCTTTAAGAATTACGGCGCCAAATATGAAGATGGAAAATCTGTCTATAATGGTTTTTGGCGTAAGTTTGATCAACAGAACAATTTCCCTGATCTCGCAGCACACAATATTAAGCTTCACTTGGATTTTGATACAAAAGCACAAGAAGCCATCCTCCTGAAAGTAGCTTTGAGTCCAGTAAGTATGAAGAATGCATTGGCCAATATGGAGGCTGAGGCTCCGGACTGGAATTTTGACGGCTACGTTAAGCAAGGGCAAAATGCCTGGGAAAAGGAGTTGCATAAAATAGAAGCCGAAATGTTGAACAAGGAAGACCTTGTTAATTTTTATACAGCTATGTACCATGCAAGCTTAATGCCGACGGTGTATATGGACAGCAATGGTGAGTATAAAGGGTTGGACCAGGAGGTGCACCGTGCTGAAGGCTTTACGAATTACACCTCATTTTCTTTATGGGATACCTTTAGGGCCTTTCATCCGCTGTTGAATCTAATAAAGCCCTCTCGTAATGCAGATATTGTGGCATCCATGATGGCTCATTATGATCATAGTGTATTGAAAATGTTGCCGATCTGGTCCCATTATGCAAATGATAACTGGTGCATGAGTGGCTATCATTCCGTATCGGTTATTGTTGATGCTATCCTCAAAGGTGTTTACAAAGGTGATGCGGAAGCCGCGTTAGCAGCTTGTGTGCAAACAGCAAATAAACGTCAGTATGAGGGTATTGGGGCTTACATAGATAAGGGATATGTTCCTGCAGATGTATCGGGAACATCTGTTTCTAATACATTGGAATATGCGTATGACGATTGGTGTATCGCGCAATTAGCGAAAAAATTGGGAAAAGAGGATATTTACACGACCTTTTCCAAAAGGGCCGAAAGTTGGAAATCACTCTATGATTCCGCTATTGGATTTATGCGTCCGAAGAATTCGGCGGGTAAATTTCAGGAGAAATTTGATGTTTTGGATACACATGGACAAGGATTTATTGAAGGTAATTCATGGAATTACAGCCTGTATGTACCGCATCAACCTACTGAAATGATGGCATTAATGGGAGGTAAAAAACGTTTAGAGTCTTATTTGGATTCACTGTTTACCATGGAATTACCGGATAAATATTTTGAACATACGGAGGATATTACCCGGGATGGCATTATCGGAAATTACGTGCACGGAAATGAGCCTTCACATCATGTGGCATACTTGTACAATATAACCAAGAGCCCCTGGAAAACTCAGGCACGTGTAAGACAAATCATACGGAATCAGTATCATAATGGTCATGCGGGCTTAGGGGGAAATGATGACTGTGGACAAATGTCTGCTTGGTATTTATTTACTGCATTAGGCTTCTATCCGGTGGCACCTGGGGAAGATAACTATTGGATTGGCAGTCCTTTGGTAAAATCGGCAAAAATTAATCTTGAAAACGGACGCAGTCTTTCTATAGTTGCCCGTAACCAGTCTGAGAAGAATGTTTACGTTAAATCCGTTTCCTTAAATGGGCGGAAATTGGCTGATCTTCTATTACCCTATAGCAGCATTATAAATGGCGGTGAATTAATCTTCGAGATGAGCAATAAACCGAATAAATAATAGTCTGTTTGCAAAAATGAGACGGTCAGGTGTATATAAATGGATAGCTATCTGTTGCTTAGTTTTGTTTTTGATATTACAATATCTCATGATTGCAAGATCATATGAGATCAAAAGAGGCGAACTATTTCAAAAAGAAAAAAAGGAAATTAAGGTTGTTTACGATAAGCATATTTCCAACGATAAGATATTCCCGGGCGGACAGAAACTTGTCGATTCAACCTTAATGCCTCATTTAGTTCGTCTGAGAGCTTATTATCAAGACGATAGAAATGCTTTCAATAGTCTGAAAGATAGTATCGCGAAGACCTTGATAATGAGGCTTCGAAATCATCCTGCGATGGATAGCCTATTCCAGGTCATCAGATCCGAAGTCAATTTGGGCGAAGGCTTTGGTTATGCCATTGTGTTGAGAGATGTTTCGGTGACTTTTGATGCGAAGACCTTTATACCAATCCTGGACTTTGGCATAGATCAGCATATTCCTATTGGAGGGGAATTTAGATTTATTGACAAAGACAATCTAGTATCGTCGATTGCAATAACTGCAAATAGTAAGATGTCAAATCGTGTGGCTTTTACGTTGTACGTTGGAAATATTGATACAAATTTTTCTGTATTAAGATCCATTTTCCCATTATTATTACTGTCGGGCTGCTGTATAATTGGTATTGTTTGGTTGTATTTGATGACATATAGTAGCTGGATAAAGCAAAAAAGAATGGCAGAAATGGCTTCTGACTTTATTAACAATGTCACACATGAGTTCAATACACCATTGACAACCATACGAATTGGTTTAACCAATTTGGCGGTAAAAGTTTCGAAAGATGATAAGTTAAAAATGTCAACAACTTTGGACACCTTGATGCGTCAGATAAACCGTTTGGATCGATTAGTTAACAAAGCGATTGATTTGAGTGTGTTTAATCAAGAAGAGGTGAGTCTAGAGGAACACTTTTTGGCAGAACTTATGGATCAATTAGAACAAGATCTTGCGATTTTAGTATCAGAAAGTGCGGCGATTCAAATCTTAGTGGATCAAAACGTTAAAGAGGCTAGGGTGCTTGTCAACCCATTTATGTTTGTTACCGCGGTAAACAATTTGGTCGATAATGGCCTGAAGTATAATAAAGAGCGAATAAAGCGTATTCATATTCGTTTGAGTATTGGTGCTAGAGATACGGTGGTGATGACTGTACAAGATAATGGAATAGGTATTCCACATAACCAATTGCCGTATATTTTCACGAAAGGATATCGGGGTAAACAAGAAGCTTCTTCAAATGGGCTGGGCCTGGGGCTTTTTTTCGTAAAGGAAGTCATGCGGATTCATAGATGGAAAATTGACGTTAAATCAGATACCCAACCTGGAACAACATTTTCTATTTCAATACCAATAATAAAATAGATGACACCAAAATATGGACATATATTGCTGATTGAAGATGATCTTGATTTAGCGACAATGCTCATAGATTATCTGTCAAATTTCGGATTTGATGTTAGTCATGCAATGTCTGCTGAAGAGGGAATATCTTATTATAAGATTGATAAATATGATATACTTGTAGTAGATATACAACTTCCCAACTGGGACGGGTTTCAATTCGTTGAATATATTTCTCAGTTAAATAAAAACCAGTTTGTGCTTTTTCTTACAGCAAGACTGTCTAAACCAGATCGATTAAAGGGCCTCCGTCTAGGGGGCAATGATTATATAACAAAGCCGTTTGATGTTGAAGAATTGTCTCTGAAACTTCAAAATTATATGGTTAAGCAACATGTTGTTTGTCAATTACAACTCAATATTGGTGACATTAAACTTAACCGTAATTTACTCGCAATAGAATTTAATGATAGATCTCGGCAGGTAGTATCACCACGTGAATTCGAACTTTGGGCATTCCTAGCAAATAAACCGAATGTTGTTTTGAAAAGAGAGGAGATCTTACTCGCTCTTTGGGGAGATAACGATTATTTTTTGGGACGAAGTCTCGATGTTTTTATATGCAAGATTAGAAAAATGCTGAAAAGATCGCGGTATGTTGCTATTAAAACTGTTTACAAAGTGGGATTTATTTTAGAGGTCGATTTCAATAATTGTCATTAACAATCGATTAACAACTTTCTCTTTTCTTTCTTTTTAATTTTACTAAAACGAATTAGTTTATCAGCTTAATGTTGTTTTCTTTGGAGGAGTGTTCATTTCAAAGAAGTAACTGATTGACGACCAATTGTTGTATTAGTAAACCAATCATTAATTATTATTTATGAAAAGAAAGGTAATTCCATTATTTTTTACGCTTTCGGTGTGTAGCACGTTCAATTTGTGGACCGAATTGAAAGCTGCGTCTAGCCACTTCAGTTTCCGACAAGAGGGTATTATTGTAGAGGGAACAGTTTTAAACAGTTCGACAGGGAAAGTTTTGCAAGGTGTCACCATTGTGGTTAAGGCGAGTGGCAAATCAACGAAGACAGATGCATCAGGTCGATATCGAATAGAAATTCCCTATAAGGATGCGGTATTGACCTTCTCGTATATTGGTTTTCAGCCTCAACAAATTGTGGCGGGCGGAAGGTCAACGTTACAGGTTAGCCTAGTAGAAGATGTAAAAGCACTAGAGGATGTTGTGGTTGTTGGATACACAACACAGAAGAAAAGAAATGTTGTTGGCGCCGTCGCAACGATTACGACTAAGGATCTTGTACAGAGTCCTGCAGCAAATATTAATAACATGCTTGCAGGAAGATTACCAGGACTGGTTGTCAACCAATATGCTGGAGGAGAGCCAGGAGTAGATCGTTCAGAATTGTTTATTCGTGGTAAGTCAACTTATGGTAATCAATCCCCCATTGTAATTGTGGATGGAATTGAACGCGATATGAGCTATTTGGCTCCAGATGAAATTGAGACTGTTTCCATTTTGAAGGATGCAGCAGCTACGGCACCCTACGGAATTCGTGGAGCGAATGGGGTTATCGTTGTTACCACAAAACGAGGACAATCCGCCGATAAAGCAACCGTAGACTTCAAAGCGTCTTATGGACTAAATACACCTGCACAATTGCCGAAGCTTTTAGGATCTGCAGATTACGCGACTCTCTACAATGAAGCGTTAACGAATGATGCGAAGCTGTCTGGTGGAAATATCGATAACTTGAAATTATTTAGTAAGGATGCTATAGACAATTTTCGAAGGGCAAAGGGTGATAATTCGGACGGGTTAGGTTATAACTGGGACTATTTCGATTATATTTTTAGAACTGCACCTCAGCATGAATATAATCTATCAATACGGGGTGGTAATGATATTGCGAAATATTTTGTGATGGGCGGTTATATGGGACAAGATAATAATTATGACCATGTTGATTTATCTAAATATAATGTTTCTCCTAAATTTCAGCGCTATAATTTTAGGTCCAATATTGATGTCAATATTACTAAAAACTTGTGGGTAAAGCTCAATTTAGGGGCTCGTATTACCAATCGAACTTCACCTGGAACTTCCGCAAGTAGATTGATGACTCTGGCAATGACACAGCCCCCTTATTTACCCATTATTCTCGAACCCAATAGCCAACCTTCTACACAGGGGTATCTGCTGAATAATCCCTCGGGCTTGTTGTTTGGTAATCAAATTTACCGATTTAATGTTCTTGGGGAGTTGACTAGATCAGGATATCATACAGAAAAAAACACCTATCTGGAAGGAAGTTTTGCTGCCGGCTGGAATATGGATTTTATTACCAAGGGGCTTTCTGTTGACGGAATATTTTCCTATGATGCTAGAGAGCAACAATGGGTCCGACGCGAGCTGGGTACCTATAGTGAAGGATATAGGGTATATCCCAATTATGCAACTTTTCAGCCTACAGATGGTATCGATCTTTTTATGAATCCGCAATACTATGAGGGTACTTACAGAAATGGGAACAAATATACGGTAGATCAAACCGTTGGAAATTCATTTACACAAAGTAGTCCTTTTAATAGAACTTTCATTCAAGGAAAAATAAATTACAATCGTCTATTTAACGATAAGCATAATGTGACTGGGATGTTGCTTTTCAATCGCTCAAGCCAGTCTGTCTATGATGCGACAAATTCAAGAGCCAGTGTTGATATTCGTTATCAAGGTATGACAGGGCAGTTTACCTATAATTATCTAGAAAAATATTTAGCGGAATTTAACTTTGGTTACAATGGATCTGAAAATTTTATAGAGGGAAAACGTTATGGATTTTTCCCTGCTGGAGCATTGGGTTGGGTGGTTAGCAAAGAGAAATTCATGTCTAATACCAAAGACTGGCTTAGCTTTTTAAAGCTTAGAGCCTCGATGGGGCTTGTGGGCAACGATAAAATGCCAGGTGACGCTCGATTCGGATATCTCGCATTTTTTCAGGGAGGAGATGGTTATAGTTTTGGGGAACAGAATTTTAACAATGGACTAAGTGGCCTTCGTGAAGGACGCCTGGCAAACGAAAATATAACATGGGAGAAATCTAGAAAAACCAATATCGGTCTCGATATGGGCTTTTTAAAGAATAAGATGAACTTTAGTATTGATGTTTTTGAAGATTATCGTTATGATATTATTACCGAACTAGGAGCGGATGACATTGGTTTTCCTGGCGTAGTTGGTAAAGGCTCTCCGCTGATCAATATTGGAAAGGTCCGCAACCGTGGTATTGATATTGAGATGAGTTATTCCGACATGATTGGGGATAATTTCAGATTTTCTCTAAAACCTAATTTCACCTTTTCCAGAAATAAGTTGATCTACCGACAAGAGGTGCCACGACAATATGAATACAGACAAGCAACGGGCAAACGACTTTATGAAAATTTTGTCTATGTTTTCGATCACTTCGTTAGAGATCAGGCCGAGGCGGACAAATTAAATCAGAGTAATTTTCAACCTTGGGGAACAGTAGGACCAGGCGATGTCGTATATAAGGATTTGAACGGTGATGGTAAAATTACAGATTTAGGGGATCGCACAGTGATGGGAAATCCTAGGAGCCCGGAGATTCAATTTGGTTTACCAATATCTCTACAATACAAGGGTTTTGATTTTAGTCTTTTGTTTCAAGGAGCGTTAAATTCTTCAATTTTATTGAAAGATGCGGCTGTATGGGATTTCCCGACTTTTGATCAAGATAAACTCGGCTCCGTTCGACCAATTCATATGGGACGTTGGACACCGGAAACGGCCGAAACGGCAACTTACCCCGCTCTACATATTGGCAATTCCGAGAATAATAAAAATAGCAACAGTAGTTTGTTTTTATATGATGCTAAATATTTAAGGCTCAAAAATATAGAGATTGGTTATAATTTACCGAAAGATCTTATTAAAAAAATTGGTTTGAACCAATTACGCGTTTATGCGCAAGGGATGAACCTATTTACCTGGTCAGGTTTAAAGGATTTAAGTATAGATCCTGAGATGGGAAATACGAGCGGTTATTGGTACCCGATTCTCAAAGTCTACAACTTTGGAATAAATCTTAATTTCTAATCTTATGAATGTATTGAAGATGAAAAGAATACTTTTTTTTACGGCAGGTGTGGTTCTTACTGTGATCGCAAGTTGCAACAAATATTTGGATAAATTACCCGACGATCAAATTCGGGAAGATGAAGTTTTTACTCGTTATGAGAAAGTAAATCAGCTCGTTACGGATGTGTATGCTAAGGCTAAAGGTGTCAATCAACCTATTTCGTGGTTCTATCATTTTTCGAGTGCTGCAATAACCGATGAGGCCGAAGGTTCTACAGTAGAGGGAAATATTACGAATAGATATAATACCGGCGATTGGAATATCAATGAACTACCAGGAGACAACGGGCAATTTTGGAGTAGTATGTTTGACGGGATCCGTAGAACCAATGTCATTTTGGAAGGAATAAAAAAGTACAGTACACCAGACGATATCCTGGAACCAGGCTCACTTCCTATGCGCGTTGGCGAGGTCTATTTCCTAAGAGCTTACTTTCATTTAATGGCTGTTCGTATATATGGTGAGATTCCTTATATAGACCATGTAATTACGGCGACTGAAAATATGAACTTCGAACGTGAGTCAGTTCATAAAGTTATTGACAAAATTGTTGCTGATGCAACAACAGCATATAATGCTGTCCCGGAAAAATGGGAGGGGCAGAATTTTGGACGTATCGATAAAGGGGCATGTCTTGGGCTGATTGCAGAAGCACGGTGGATGGCCGCTACACCACTTTGGAATGGAGCTGCCGCAAAAGGTTATAATGGGACACGTAAGTTTGAGTCCGAATACGCTACATATGATCCTCAGCGTTGGGTGAAAGCTAAAGAGGCTGCTAAGGCAGTTCTTGAAAGTAAGGTTGCAGGTGGAAAACGTTATAGTCTTTATCAGAAATATTCAAATACCGATTTTGGCGATAGTGGTGGTCAAAACACGAGCAACTCAACAGTTTATACACGTCTCTGGCAGATGTTCTATGATATGGAGGCGTTCAAAAATGAGTATGTTTTGTTTTTTACGCGCTATAAAGGAGAGGGGTGGTTTGGTGATGTATATCCGCCAAGTCGAGGCGGCGGAGCTCGTCAGATGCCTGTTCAGGAGCAAGTAGATGAGTATGAGTATCTGTCGCCAGACGGCTTTGGTTACCCGATTTATAGTGCCAAGGCTAAACAAGATGGATATGATGATGGAAATCCTTACACTTCAGTAAAAAGGGATCCACGCTTTTATCGCGACATTATATTTCATGGTGCAGCATTCCGCGGAGGTAACAATAATCCTTCTCAGACAAATATTGCGAATGGAGCCGATCAGATTGGTGCGAATAATGCAACCCGTACTGGATATTATCTGAGGAAATTTTTGCAGGAAGCCTGGAATAAGAATGGCAGTGTTATCATTAGTGCGCCTCCAGTTTGGCGTTTGCCAGACTTTATTTACATTTATGCTGAGGCGGTTAACGAAGTTGATGGACCAACACAAGAGATCTATGATTTAATTAATCAGGTAAGATCTAGATCCTTTATGGCACCGATGCCTATTACAACACTTGCTGATAAAAATTTGATGCGTGAGTACATTTACCGTGAAAGAAGGGTCGAATTCTTCTATGAGAATAAGAGAGCTTTTGATAGTCGCCTATATCTAGAACCCAGTAGTTCGGTGGAGAAAACTAAATACCAGACCTTTACTGCATCAGGTAGTACAAATAGCGAACGAAGTATAAACTACTGGAAGAATAATAATACAGCTTATCCGAAACTTCAAAATATGATTAATGGCATGAGAGCTGTTGAAGATGTAAATGGTAAAATCCAAATCGGTGATAAACGTTATAAAATGGAACGTTTCTTTGTTGAAAGTAGAGTTTTTACTGCTCCAACTCATTACTTATTTCCTATTTTAAACTCAGAGATCCAAAAATCCCCCTCGTTAGGGCAGAACCCTGGATGGTAGTATTTGTGTGATATAAAAACCGCAATCATTTGATTGCGGTTTTTTTGTAACCATCTTGTGAAAAATACCTTGCCATCTTCTATATTTAAATTTCTTACCTATATTTACTAATACGTTTTAGCTTTTTTGCTAATAATTTTAAGCTTAACCAAACGCTTCATTTATGTTTAATATTAAAAAACTAACAGGTAGTATTCTTTTTCTATTCGCGACGCATGCTGGAATGGCGCAACAAACCTCGCCTGTTGATTTCGTTAACCCTTTGATCGGTACTGAATCGAAGTATGAATTGTCTAATGGCAATACTTATCCTGCGATCGCTCGGCCTTGGGGTATGAATTTTTGGACCCCGCAGACTGGAAATATGGGCGATGGTTGGGTATATACTTACACGGCTGATAAAATTAAAGGATTTAAGCAAACGCACCAGCCAAGCCCTTGGAACAATGATTATGGTCAGTTTTCAATCATGCCAATAACAGGCACACCGCAATTTGATCAGGAAAAGCGGGCGAGCTGGTTTTCACATAAAGCGGAAATTGCAAAACCTTATTATTATAGCGTCTACCTTGCGGATCACGATGTGACAACAGAATTGTCTCCATCACAACGGGCAGCAATCTTTCAGTTCACATTCCCCAAAACAGACAGTGCTTATGTTATTATTGATGCATTTGATAAGGGGTCTTATATTAAAGTAATTCCGCAGGAAAATAAGATTATCGGGTATTCAACAAAAAATAGCGGTGGTGTTCCGGAGAATTTCAAGAATTACTTCGTCATTACTTTCGATAGGCCATTCTCCTACAAAGCTGCTGTTAAAAGCGGAGCGATAAGTAAAGACGAATTGGAAATTCAGGACAATCACGCCGGAGCAGTCGTTGGTTTCTCTTCCTTGAAAAGAGGGGAAAAGGTCACCGCCCGTATTGCTTCTTCCTTTATAAGTTTTGAGCAGGCAGAACTTAACCTGAAGGAGGTTAAATCGAAAACATTTCAACAGGTTGTTGACGAAGGTAAGGCACAGTGGAACGAAATCCTCGGACGTGTACAGGTTGAAGACCATAACATTGACCGGTTACGTACATTTTATTCCAGCCTCTATCGTTCAACACTTTTTCCAAGGGATTTTTCTGAAATTGATGGAACAGGCAAACGTATGCACTATAGCCCTTACAATGGGCAAGTCCTGCCTGGGGAAATGTTTACGGATACAGGTTTTTGGGACACCTTTAGAAGTTTGTTTCCGCTGTTGAATTTATTGTATCCGTCGATGAATGATCGGATGCAGGAAGGTTTGGTGAATGCGTATAAAGAGAGTGGTTACCTTCCGGAGTGGGCCTCGCCGGGACATCGTGCATCGATGATTGGAAACAATTCCGCTTCTATTGTAGCAGATGCCTTGATGACTGATCGCAAAGGCTATGATAAAGACCTGTTATGGGAAGCGCTCAAGCATGGGGCCAATAGTGCCTATCCGAAACACTCTTCGACGGGACGCTTCGGTTATGAATATTATAATAAATTGGGCTATATACCTGCTGATGTAAAAGTAGACCAAAATGTAGCACGTTCACTGGAATATGCATACAATGACTGGTGTATTTATGAATTTGGCAAAGCATTGGGCAAACCGGAAGCTGAAACAGCTATTTATGCAACACGCGCGATGAACTATAAAAATCTGTTTGACCCAAGTACAAAACTTATGCGTGGGAAAAAAGCAGACGGATCGTTCGTCTCAGATTTTGATCCAAGTGCCTGGTCAAGAGAATATACGGAAGGAAATGCTTGGCATTGGAGTTTTTGTGTGTTCCATGACCCTCAGGGTTTAATTAATTTGATGGGTGGTAATAAATCTTTTGTGTCCATGTTGGATACGGTGTTTGTGATTCCGAGTTATGAGGGCATGAAAAGTCGCGGAATGATCCACGAAATGCGTGAAATGCAGGTTATGAATATGGGGCAGTATGCGCATGGAAATCAGCCTATCCAACATATGCCTTATCTGTATAATTATGCTTCAGAGCCCTGGAAAGCACAATATTGGGTGCGCAAAATAATGGATAAACTTTATTTGCCTACACCAGACGGCTATTGTGGTGATGAAGATAACGGGCAGACTTCAGCCTGGTATGTCTTTTCTTCGCTGGGATTTTATCCCGTTTCTCCTGCCTCGGGCGAATACGTGATTGGTTCACCACAATTCGATAAGGTGACACTAAATCTCGAAAATGGGAAAAAAGTGAATATCCAAGCTAAACAACAGGGAGCAAATCAGGTCTACGTAGATCAATTAACTTGGAATGGAAAGCCTTATAGGCATAATTATATCCGTTATAAAGATTTATTGCAGGGTGCCAAACTTGATTTCAAAATGAGCGAAGCACCGAATAAAAATAGAGGTACAAAAAAAGAAGATGCTCCATATTCCTTTAGTAACGAGAAAATAAAAGGAAAATAAAGATTGAGTTCTGATAGACAATAATGAATTCAATGATGATACTTTAGTTCTAAGTAATTGTGTCGACTGTTTAATTGATCTTTTAAGGTTTGTAGCTGAAACCATGAACATTACTTGTTTTTTGAAAACCATGACTGCTAATTTTTTAGGCTGTCATGGTTTTTTTACACGAATAAAATAATCTTAGCTATTTAAAGTCATACCTTTGTGATTCGAAATTTCGATATGTTAGGCAAAATATTTCATTTTTTAACACTCTTTGCATACCTTAATCTGTTGACCTATGAGTCTTTCTCCTCGGCAACCGGACAGGTGCTGCATGCAGGTGAGACCATTGTGGAGTATTTTCTGGATGACGTATTGGATTTGGAACCCATTCATTCTTCCCAAGAAGAAAAAGTACTATTGCAAGATGATTATCGTATATTTTCACTCAATAGTCAAGTACTACCAATTTTTATTTTTGTTTTTGGAATCGTCTTTACTGCATTATGTTTTGCAAAAGATGATGAACATCCTTTTTACCGATCTAAAACCCTATGCTTACCAGGGTATTATCGCTTCCTATCCCGTTTTAGGCCATTCTAGTTACGCTCCTCTAATTTTCTAGCGAGGCTGCAACAATTTAGTTTTATTTCTATATATGGTATGGAAGGCTTTGGGCCGCTCTTTACGCTATAGAATTGCTGTAGCTCCCATCTAACACATTCTCCTAACGACTGATTTTAAAATACCGTAGGAGGGTTTAACATTTTACATTTTTTATCGTTTATGAAGAAATTACTTTTACTGTGCCTTTTCGTGGGTATGGTTGGGATGCTGGCTTCATGCCATTCATCCAACGCTAACGCTGATTCGAAAGAAGAACTCAAAAATATACCTGTAGTACCTTTAATGGTAATGGATACGACTGTTTATCAAGAGTATATTGCGGATGTTCAAGCCTTAAAAAACGTCGAAATTCGTTCCAAATTGAATGGTTTTTTGGATAAAATTTATGTAGACGAGGGGGCTTGGGTAAAGAAAGGCCAAATGCTGTTTAAGTATAATAATGAGGAATATCGTTCGGAATTAGCCAAGGCTAAAGCACAGTATGATAATGCCATTGCCGAAGCGCAAAAGATCAAGCTGGAAATGGAACGAACTCAAAAATTGGTTGACAAGAATATAGTGAGCTCTTCCGAATATAATTTATTAAAAATTCAATTAAAAGCGGCCAATTCTAAGATAGAAGAAGCCCGAGCTTTGGTTAATCAGGCACAGACAAGATTGGACTATACTGTTATACAGGCTCCTTTTGACGGCCGTATAGACCGTATCTTATTGAGAGAAGGCTCTTTATTGACCGAGGGTAGCTTAATTACGACGATCTCCGATTTAAGCAAAGTGAACGTTTATTTTGATATTTCTGAAAGAGAGTATCTGACACTTATGCGTGATAAACTGGACGGTAAGGAAACGCAAAAATCGGTCAAGTTAATTTTGGCCAATGGTGAGCTGTATCCACACGAGGGAATTGCCCATTTGGTAGAAAGTGAATTTGAAGCCAATACGGGATCCATTGCCCTTCGGGTTCAATTTCCCAATGCCGAGCATATCCTAAAGCATGGTGCAACAGGTAAGATTGCAGTGCCAATGCAGACAGGGGAACATACCTTTGTACACCAAAAATCAGTATTTGAAATTCAGGACAAGACATACGTTTATACTGTACAGGCAGATAGTACCGTAAAAATGACACCTTTTACAGCGGGCCCGCGTGTGGGGCATTATTACATTGTGGATGGAGGTTTAGATCCCAAGGCCAAGATTGTCTATGAGGGAGTCCAGAGTTTGCGTAGTGGAATGAAGATTAATCCAAAAATGAGGAAACTGTAGGGGAGGATAAATTATGTTTGAAACATTTATAAAACGGCCCATATTGTCGTTGGTTATTTCGGTGTTTATTACACTTTTAGGGTTGTTGGCCTTATTTACATTGCCCATCACACAATTTCCGGACATTGTACCACCTTCGGTAGTCGTCAATGCCAATTATACAGGTGCCAATGCTGAGGTGAGTACAAATGCCGTCGCTATTCCTTTGGAAAAAGCAATCAACGGTGTAGCTGGGATGACTTACATGAATTCAGTGTCTACCAATAACGGCAGCACGGTTATTCAAATCTTTTTTGAAGTTGGTACAGATCCAGATATTGCAGCTGTAAACGTACAGAATAGGGTAACTACTGTATTGGATGAACTCCCTGAAGAGGTCATCAAAGCAGGGGTAACCACCGAAAAAGAGGTCAACTCCATGTTGATGTATCTGAATGTTTTTACCGATGATGAAACCGCGGATGAAAGATTCATTTACAATTTCGCAGATATCAACATTCTAAAGGAACTGAAACGGATCGAAGGTGTCGGTCTCGCTCAGATTATGGGAATGCGTGATTATGCGATGCGTGTATGGATTAAACCTGACCGTATGGCAGCTTATAATATCTCTACGGAGGATGTGGTCGCCGCATTACGAAAACAGAATATCGAGGCTGCGCCTGGACAAACCGGTATCAGTTCCGATAAAATGCGTAACATGCAACAATATGTATTGCGTTATCCAGGTAAATTCACTGAAATTGAGGAATATGCCAATATACCTATTCGAGCTACTTCAACTGGTTCTATTATCCGTATAAAAGACGTAGCAGATGTTGAATTTGGTTCATTGGATTATGAAATGGTATCCAAAACTGATGGACGTCCATCCGCATCCATCATGCTAAAGCAATTGCCGGGATCAAATGCACAAGAGGTTATTCAGCGTGTAAAAGACCGCATGGCAGAATTGAAACAAACGCAATTCCCGACTGGCATGACCTATACCATGGGTTATGATGTGTCGCGGTTTTTGGATGCCTCAATTTCTTCTGTCATCAAAACCTTATTGGAGGCGTTTCTTTTAGTTTTTATCGTTGTATTTATCTTTTTACAGGATTTTAGGGCGACTATTATACCAATTTTGGCTGTACCAGTATGTTTGATTGGGGCATTATTTTTTATGCAGATGTTAGGTTTCTCAATCAACCTGCTGACCTTGTTTGCCTTGGTACTGGCCATAGGTATTGTGGTAGACAATGGAATTGTCGTCGTCGAGGCTGTATATGCAAAGATGGAAGAAGAACATCTTCAACCTATGGAAGCCACATTGGAGGCAATGAAAGAAGTCGGTGGCGCTGTTGTGGCCATTACGTTGGTGATGTCTGCTGTGTTTGTTCCAGTTGCCTTTCTTTCAGGGCCGGTAGGGATATTTTATCGTCAATTTTCATTGACGCTCGCGGCTGCCATTGTTATTTCAGGTATCAACGCGTTGACATTGACGCCCGCTTTATGTGCGCTTTTCCTAAAATCGCCCCATGACCGTAAACCTTCGAATAACTGGTTGGACCGTTTCTTTAAAAAATTCAATGCCATTTATGACAAGACTGCCTTCGGCTATAAGGGAATTTTGGTAAAAACCAGTGCGCGACGTGGACTGACTCTCCTTCTACTTGGAGGATTCTTTCTAGCGACCTGGGGAAGTAGTGCCATCTTACCCTCAGGTTTTATTCCAACCGAGGATCAAGGAATGATCTATGTCGCTGTAACAACCCCACCGGGAGCAACCGTAGACCGTACAGAACGCGTTTTGGATAAAATTGACTCCGTATCACGGAAACTCGATATTGTTGAAACGGTCTCTACGTTGTCCGGTTATAGTATCATTACAGAAGTATCCGGTGCTTCCTATGGGATGGGGATGATCAATCTTAAACCTTGGAAAGAGCGAGATCAAACGGTAGATGATGTCATTAAAGAATTGCGGGATAAAACAAAGGATTTTGCTGATGGAGAGATTGAATTCTTTCCGCCGCCGACAGTTCCCGGTTTTGGTAACTCTTCGGGTTTTGAATTACGTTTATTGGACCGTAGCGGTAATGAGGATCTCAACAAGACGGCCGAAGTATTACAGAAGTTTATGGACGACATGGAAAAAAGTGATGTTGTTCAGGATATCAACTCCAGTTTTGATGTGAACTTTCCACAGTATATGCTGAAGGTGGACTACGATATGGCTGCAAAAAAAGGAATATCGGTGGAGAATGCCATGAATACGCTGCAGACCTTAATGGGAAGTCTTTACGCGACAAATTTCATCCGTTACGGACAGATGTATAAGGTCATGGTACAGGCTGGTCCCGAATATCGCCAAAGACCAGAAGATGTATTACGCTTATATGTAAAGAATGAGACGGGTGAGATGGTACCATACAATGCCTTTATTTCGATGGAAAGAATTTATGGTCCTGAACAAATTACCCGTTACAATATGTTTAGTTCAGCCATGATTACTGGACAGTCTTCAGCCGGTTTCAGCTCCGGGCAAGCCATCGAAGAAGTCGAGAAAATTGCATCATCTTTGCCGCAAGGGTATAGTATCGAATGGTCGGGGATGACTCGCGAACAGAAAATCTCCGGAAACCAAGCCTTGTATATTTTTGCACTCTGTCTTCTATTTGTTTATCTGCTGTTATGTGCACAGTATGAAAGCTTTCTGTTGCCTTTACCTGTTCTGCTCTGTCTTCCGGCAGGGATCTTTGGTGCATTCATCTTCTTGAAGGTCTTTGGATTGGAAAACAATATCTATGCGCAGGTGGCATTAGTCATGCTGATTGGTTTGCTAGGTAAGAATGCAATCCTGATTGTGGAATATGCCAATTTGAAATATAAGCAGGGAATGGATATCGTGACCGCTTCAATCGAAGGAGCTGTTGCCCGTTTGCGTCCGATATTAATGACTTCCTTTGCATTTATTGCAGGTCTAATTCCCTTGATGATGGCCAGTGGAGCAGGAGCATTGGGTAATCGAAGTATTGGTACCGCTGCGGTGGGAGGAATGCTTATCGGAACCATACTCGGAGTAATTGTCATCCCGGGATTAGTGATCTTATTTTCAAAAAAGGATAACAAGAAACAGGTCGTTAAAAAAGCTTCTTTAGTCATAGCTGCACTTATTTTATTTGGTAGTTGCTCGGTTCCCAAAAAAACGCTTCAACCGGAGAAATTAAATGTACCGACTTCTTTTTCCAAACATCTTTCTCCAGATAGTTTAAATGTAGGAAGCCGGTCTTGGAAGGAAATTTTTAAAGATCCGAAGTTGGTTTCTCTAATTGATTCTGCGCTGCAGAACAATTTAGATATTCGTCAATCCATTTTGCGGTTGGAATCTGCACAAGCGTATTTTAAACAACGGAAGGCGGCCTTGGGGCCAACTGTAGAGGCTGCAGTAGAAGGAGGAATTCGGAAATATGGGCATTATACAGAATCAGGAATAGGTAATTATGATTCAAATTTTTCGGAGAACTTGAAAAGTGATGAAAAATTGCCCGAACCATTTATCCCAGATTATTTTATAGGACTTCGTTCGTCCTGGGAGATTGATCTTTGGGGAAAGTTGAAGAGTCAAAAGCAGGCCGCTTATTTTAGCTTTTTAGCTGAGCAGGAAGGCAAGCGTCTATTAGAAACGGAATTGGTATCCAATATTGCGACAGCTTATTATGAACTAATTGCTTTGGATCAAAAGATAAAAGTTTACAATCGGAATATTGAATTACATAAAAATGCACTGGAGGTTGTTGAGGTAAAAAAAGATGCCGGTTATGCGACTGAACTTTCTGTGCAACAATTTAAAGCACTATTAGCCAACTCGAAAGCTGCCAAAGAACAATTGAGTCAGGAAATAGCACTTTGGGAACACCATATCAACGGCCTGTTGGGGCGTTTTTATCAACCTATTGTAAGAAGTACATATACCGAAAATGCAGATTTGTATCATGCAATGCGTTTTGGTACGCCAGATGATCTCGTGAACCAACGCCCAGATATTAAAGCCGCTTATTTGAAAGTCATTGCATCTTCGAATAATCAGGAAGCATCACGTTTGGCTTTTTTGCCTTCTGTTGCAATAAGTCCATTTATCGGATTACAGAGCTTTAGCTTTAACAAGTTATTTAATTTGGATAAATCTATTGCGTATAATTTATTTGGCGGTATTACACTGCCGATATTTAACCAAAGACAGCTTAAAACGCAGTATGAGATCGCGAAAGCAGATTATGGAATTGCGTTTGTAGACTATGAAAAAGCAGTTGTAAACGCTTATAACGAAGTTTCCAATGTTGTCATGACGCAAGAGGCGATCGTCAAACGACGTAGCTTTGTCGATGAACATGTTCAAGCGTTAAACCTCTCTATTGAAGCGGCACAGGAACTATTTATTGCGGGGCGGGTGACTTCTTTAGATGTTGTTACGGCCCAAAAAGAGTCTCTGGAAGCCCAAATCGGAAAAGTAGAATTGGAGAAAGAGAATACTTTAAATCAGATTCTACTTTACAAAGCCTTGGGAGGAGGTTGGAAATAGGTGATTAAGGATTAAAAAGAAAACTATTTTTCATGCGATAAAGAATTAACTTGTTAATTCTTGGACCCTTAACTGGGTCAGGGGAAGAGGCCGTCGTGAGACGTCCTCTTTTTTGTTGTTATTTTTATGTAGTTTAGTCTACACTATCTTGAACCGATTTTATTATGTTGCAGCGTATTTTTCTTTTTATTCTTTTCGCACATTTTGGTCTTTACCTATCTGCACAAGTGGCTTCCGATAGCACCCGGGTTTTGCAACGATTGGAATATCTGATGGAAAATCAGAAAATTTACATCAAGAACCGTGAAGATAAATTGGAGAAATTAAAACAGGAGGCAAAAGCATTAGAAGGTAATCCCGCTCAATTTTTGAAGAAGAACTACGAAATCTTTGAAAATTATAAGAAGTTTGATTCTGACGCAGCGCTTACTTATATTTTACTGTGTCAAAAGCTCGCTCCACCGCATAATGACTCCTTGCAGGCAGTGATTCATCTCGATTTGGCCTGGGTGTATTCCACCATCGGACGGTATATAGAAGCTTCACAATTGTTGAAGCAAGTCGAGTCTGCTCATCTTGGCCAGGATCTCCTGGCAAAATATTACGATACCTACAGCTCCTTTTATAGTCATTACGGTCAGAGCAATAATCGGTCAGAATATTACCAGGCAAGTGAAAAGTATCGTGATTCCTTGTTAACGGTACTACCAAAGTCGTCCTTGGAGTATCGTACCACCATTGCGATAAAAACACTTTTTAACGGTAATCGTGAGGACGCTAAAAAGCAATTACTGGTCCTTTGGAATGAGAATAAAAAGGATATTGAGCAACGCGCGCTGATCGCCTATTTTATGGGGCTCATTTATAAATATGAAAAGGATACGAAAAGTCAAATTTACTACCTTTCAATATCGGCCAGTGCAGATATTGAAATGGCAAATCGTGATAACGCATCTTTTCATGATCTTGCGCTAACATATTATGACCAACAGGATTTTGATCGCGCTTTTCAATTTATTGAAAAAGCCATAGACGATGCGATGTTATGTAAAGTACGGTATCGCATTATTGAGGGGACCTCTTCTTATCCCATTATCAATGCCGCCTATCAGCAGAAAATCAGTAGTCAAAATCGACAATTGGTTGGACTGGTCATTATCGTTAGTATTTTATTGATCGGTGTCATTATTGGACTTGTCATTATCTATAGACAGGTGCAACATTTGAGAAGGATACGGTCGGAATTATCGGCTACAAACCAACAACTTCGCTCATTGAATAACGAAATTAACCAGACTAACCTTAAATTGTCGGAATCCAACCATATTAAAGAAGAATATATCGCCCAATTCTTTGACATGTGCTCGAGTTACATCGATAAAATGGAAGATATCAGAAAGGCATTACTGAAAAAAGCGACGAATCAGCAATGGGATGCACTGCGGGAACAGTTAAAGTCAACGCAAATGGAAGAAAGGGAAGTGCAGCAGCTTTATGTTAATTTTGATCGTATCTTTTTAAATCTATATCCAACCTTTGTTGATGAATTTAATGCACTACTTCAGGACGAGGAGAAGATCTATCCCAAAAAGACAGAGTTGTTAAATACTGAACTTCGGATTTTCGCATTAATTCGATTAGGGATCGATGATTCCGTGAAGATTGCAAGTTTCCTGCGATACTCGCTTCGAACGGTTTATAATTACAGAACAAAAGTACGGAATAAAGCCGCGGGAAATCGTGATGCTTTCGAGACGGCTGTATGTCAGATTGCGGTGATCGACCGGGCATAAAATGTGCTATAATACCCGAAAATTAGCTATGTTAAAGACAATTGTACGCTCCTTTAGGTACTTTTTAAGGGTGTATATTTTTTATAGATATCTTGTTTTTAGTTGTTTATATTTTTTCTTCGGTACTTTTTAAGTACTAGCTCTTTTTTCTCCGTCTTGGTGATCTTAGTTTTGTTTTGAGCAATGAAGCAGGGGAAACTCATTGCCATTTTGGAATAACCAAAAGATTAAACAATAACCAATTTTTTTATTTCATATGATTTACTTTACACGAAAAGTTGCCTTTTCAACGGGGTTAGCTTTCTTGTTTACTTTGGTGAATTTGGTGTTTGCCCAAGACCGAATTCAAGTTAGTGGACGTGTCTTGGATGCCCAAGATCAGAAACCACTCTCAGGAGTAACCATTACACAAAAAGGAAGTAATAACGCAGTCTCCAGTAACGGAGATGGACGTTTTCAAATTTCAGCTAGCACGGGCAGTATACTCCAATTTACTTTTGTTGGCTACGACAGTAAAGAACTACCTGCCAACAGTACCATGATTGTCCAATTAAATTCCTCAACCAATTTGCTGGAGGATGTTATTGTAATCGGTTATGGTAGCGTGAAAAGAAAAGATGTCACGACTGCAATCTCTTCAGTTTCCACCAAAGACTTAGAAAAGAGACCCGTTACTAATTTTGGGCAAGCCATTCAGGGTAAAGCTGCCGGGGTCACTGTTATTCAGCCGAGTGGTCAGCCAGGTGCAGCACCTCAGATACAAATTCGCGGAATAACGTCTTTTAATAGTAATACCACTCCTTTGTATGTTGTTGATGGAGTTCCTGTGGAAGATATTAAGTTCTTGTCTCCGAATGATATCACAGATATTCAAATTCTAAAGGACGCGTCATCGGCAGCGATTTACGGCTCGCGTGGTTCGAACGGTGTTATCTTGGTTACGACAAAATCAGGAAAAGCCGGAGAAGCAAAAATTACACTGGGAACACAATGGACAGCCAATGTTGTCAATAACACGGTTAAAGTTTTAAATACCAGTCAATACAAAGATTTACAGGATGAAATAGGCATGATAAATCTGCCAGAGGGATTGTTGGATCAAACAGATTGGTTTAAAGAAACCTATAAGACGGGGATCCAACAAAATCATCAAATATCCGTTTCGGATGGCAATGAGAAGCTTCGCTATTATTTGGGTGGGGGATATTTGAATGAAAAAGGAACACTACAGGGATCCTTCTTTAGACGATATAATTTTCGTGCTAATATTGATAACCAAGTCCGAAAATGGCTAAAGGTGAATGCGAATATCAATTATTCCGATAACAATGATAATGGAATTACCTCAGGATTGGGTTCTAACCGTGGGGGGGTAGTTACATCGGTGATTACAACACCAACCTACGCGCCTGTATGGGATCCAACCAATCCGGATCGATTCTATAATAATTTCTATGGGATCAACAACATCACCAGTCCTTTGGAAAACCTAGCCCGGACAAGAAATAATAATAACCGCGAAAACCGACTTGTTGCCACAGGAAGTGCACTGATTTCTTTTATGCCTAATTTAACTTGGAAAACTGCGTTTTCATTAGATAGAAGATCAGGTGTGATGACGACCTTTTTGGACCCTTGGACAACAGCTTGGGGAAGAAACCAATTCGGGGAGGCTTCAGATATTCGTAATACAAATACCGTGTTGACTTGGGACAATTTCTTGACGTACACGAAGAGCTTTGGAAAGCATAATTTGGAAGTAATGGGCGGTTCGTCATGGACAGATTCCAAGTACTCCAGAAGCTATATCTATGGTTCAAACTATGCAAATGGAATCATTGAGACACTTAATGCGGCAAACAAAATCTCTTGGGATAGAACAGGATCTACAGCATCCAACTGGGGGATTATGTCCTATTTCGCCCGCGCAATGTATAACTACGATGGCAAGTATTTATTGACCGCAAATATGCGTGCCGATGGTTCTTCGAAGCTGAGTCCGGAACGTCGCTGGGGGTATTTCCCATCGGTTTCAGCTGCATGGAGAATCTCTTCTGAAGACTTTATGAAAGATGTAACCTGGATAAACGACTTTAAAATCCGTGGCGGATGGGGACAGACAGGTAATCAATATGGATTAGGTGATTATGCGTACCTGCAATTGAGTGGGATCCAACGTCAACAGTGGTTCGTTGAGGGAAAAGACAATTCATTGCCAAATATCAATAAGCCAACAATCTTAAGGGCGAAAGACTTGACTTGGGAAACGACAAGTACAACCAGTATTGGTTTTGATATCACGATGTTGAATAATCGACTCAGCATCAGTGCAGATTATTACAACAAGGATACGAAAGATCTTTTAATGAATGCAAGTTTGCCCGCAGGACAGCAAGCAACCACAATCCAAAGAAATGGTGGCAGGTTGAATAACCATGGTTTTGAATTTGCGGTAAATTCAAAAAATCTGACCGGAAACTTGACTTGGAATACCGATTTTAATATTTCTTTTAACAGAAATAAACTGAAACAACTGGATCTACAACAAGTGTACTACGATGTAAAGACAAACGATTATGTCAATGATTTTGTCGTGAAGAATGAGCCAGGAAGATCACTTGCAGGATTCTTCGGTTATATCTCTGATGGTGTAAACCCTGAAACCGGCGAACTCATGTACCGCGACTTGAATGGCGATGGAAAGATTTCATCGAGCGACCGTACATATATCGGTAATCCTCTTCCAAAGTGTGTCTATGGTATGACAAACAGCTTCTCCTGGAAAAATTTCGACCTCAGTATATTTATTCAGGGAACTTACGGAAACGATATCTTCAATGCGAGCCGCATGGAAACAGAGGGGATGTATGATGGCCGAAATCAAACTACTGTTGTATTGGATCGTTGGCGTGTACCGGGACAGATTACCAACGTTCCGAAAGCTGGGTTTGACATGAAAAATTCAACTTATTTTGTTGAAGATGGTAGTTATTTGCGGATGAAAAATGTTTCCCTAGGCTATTCCATTTCTCCCGAGAGACTGAAACGTATTGGTATCCATAAAATTCAGCCTTATCTATCTGTAAGTAATCTATTTACCTTGACTAAATATTCCGGTATGGATCCCGAAGTAAACCAATATTCCGGCGGATCTGATTCCAGAATCCAGGGTATTGATTGGGGAACCTATCCACAGAATCGTTCATTTGTTTTAGGTCTTAATATTGAGTTTTAATTGTCTGTATCATGAAAAAATATATAAGTAACGCTCTTTCTTTGCTAACCGGCTCTTTGTTTTTATTTTCTTGCTCTTTGAACCGTGATCCACTTTCAGATTATTCGGATGTTAGTCAAGGAAAGACAGAGACAGGAACGCAGATTGTTTTCAAGAACAAAGCCGAAGTTGAAACTTATTTGGCCGGAATTTACCAGCAGATGAAAGATCGGCAGGAACATTGGTATCTCGACCTCCTCTTGATTGGCGATTCGCACGCCGATAATTCCTATGCTGGAACAACCGGAGCGGAAGTTGTACCTTTTGAAAATAATTCTATTGAAGGGTCTAATTCTGTGGTTGACCGGGATTGGGGAAGATATCTGGAAGATGTTGGACGTGCAAATCGATTGATCATTTATGTGGATAGTGTCGCCGATAAATCGGTGAGCGATACAGAAATTAGGACTTATAAAGCACAAGCTAAACTATTCAGAGCATTGGCGATGTTTGATATGGTCCGTATATTCGGATCTATCCCTGTCATCACCACAATTGCACCCGATATTACCGGTGATAATGTCAATGAAGTTTATCCGCAATATTTTCCAAAACAAGCTACCGAAGAAGAAGCTTATAAGCAGATCGAAAAAGATTTGATGGATGGATTGGCTGATGCACCAGCCAACAATAATGGGAATAAAACTTTATTTACCAAATCCGTAGCACGAGCTATGCTGGCAAAGATCTATGCCGAAAAACCAATTCGCGATTATGCTAAGGTTATTCAATTTGTTGACGCATTGACTGCGGATGGTTTTGATCTGAATACCAATTACTCGGATTTATATGCAATGAATGCAAGCAACACCGATCTTGCGCAACGGAATACGAAAGAATCGATTTTGGAGGCACAGTTTACTTCAGGTGGAGGTAACTGGGCGACTTGGATGTTTGGACGGGATTTGTCCAATTATGATAATAACTTCACATGGGCAAAATGGATAACCCCATCACGGGATTTGATACAAGCATATACGAATGAAGGGGATCAGATTCGTTTGGGGCAATCTATTGTCTATTATTCCACTACTTGGAGCAACTATTATCCTTCCAATCATTATCCATTCATGTTTAAACTGCGGTCTGCATTTAATAGTATTGTCAAGCTTCGTTACGCAGATCTTTTATTGCTTAAGGCAGAAGCTTTAATTCAACAGGGATCAGATTTGTCCGGCGCAGCAGACATTATTGACAAAATTCGCACACGTGTTAAATTACCAAAATTGTCAACTGCGATACGTTCAAATAAGGATGCTTTATTAGATGCTTATTTGAAAGAACGTCGTCTGGAATTAGCCTTCGAAGGACAACGCTGGTTCGATCTTGTGCGCTTGGACAAGGTGGAATCTGTCATGAATGCGGTCTATGCAAAAGACGCTGGAAGAAAGGCACAGGTGTATCCCTTCACGAAGAACTCTTACCGTTTACCGATTCCGCAACCAAAAATTGATCAGAATCCTAATCTAGTTCAGAATCCGGGGTATTAATTGATTTAACAAGTGGAATCCCCCATCTGATGGATGGAGACAAATATATTAACAGATGAAACGTACTAATAAAAAAACTATGATATATACATTCTTGTTGTCCTGTCTAGTGACGGCAACATCTTGTAACCGTGACAGCTATACACCTTCGCAAGGTGATGAAATTAAAAAAAGTGGTGATGTTACCATTTATACGACGACAGGCAGTCGGTCTTTGGATTTTGGAAAGCGCTTTGTTGATTTCAGCTCCAAATTTAATATGTCGCCCAATACAATTACGCTAGATCCTACTAAGAAATTCCAGACGATGGACGGCTTCGGTGCAGCCATCACAGGCTCAACATGTTATAATTTAATGAAAATGAGTAAGGAAGATCGGACAAAATTCCTTACAGAGACTTTTTCAGATAAAGATGGAATGGGAATGAGCTATATCCGTATTGCTATTGGATGTTCCGACTTCTCTTTGAGTGAATATACCTGTTGGGACAAAGAAGGAAAGGAAAATTTTGGATTGCAGTCTGAAGAGACCCAATATATCATTCCGGTGCTTAAAGAAATACTTGCTATCAATCCATCCATAAAAATCATGGGCTCCCCATGGACTCCACCGAAATGGATGAAGGTTAACAACCTAACTGATTTAAAGCCCTTTGATTCATGGACCAGTGGTCAGTTAAATCCAAAATATTATCAGGACTATGGTTGGTATTTCGTTCAATGGATCCAGGCACTGAAGAAAGAAGGCATTAATGTTTATTCGATTACTGTTCAAAATGAACCATTGAATAGAAAAAATTCCGCTTCGCTTTATATGTCATGGCAGGAACAACAGGCTTTTGTCAAACAAGCTTTGGGCCCGCAATTAAAAGCGGCTAACTTATCAACAAAGATCTATGCATTTGATCATAATTATAACTATGATAATATTGCCGATCAGTCTGATTACCCAGTAAAGATTTATAACGATGCCGGAGCAGCTTCATTCTTCGCCGGAGCGGCGTACCATAATTATGGTGGGGATAAAGCTGAACTTATTGATATTCATAATCAACGCCCAGACAAGGAATTGGTATTTACGGAAACATCCATTGGGGAATGGAATGATGGACGCAATCTTGAAAAACGTTTGATGGAGGATATGCGTGAAGTGGCTCTCGGTACAGTGAACAATTGGAGTAAGGGGGTTATTGTATGGAACCTGATGCTTGATACTGACAAAGGGCCAAATCGCGAAGGTGGCTGTCAGACATGTTATGGCGCCGTGGATATTAGTAAGGCAAATTATAAGAATATAACGCGCAATTCGCATTACTATATTGTTGGTCATCTTTCTTCGGTTGTCAAATCAGGAGCCTCGCGGATTGGTACTTCTGGGTATACAGCAGAAGGGCTAGTTTATACAGCCTTTCAAAATACAGATGGGACCTACGCTATTGTTCTGTTAAACGAGTCGGAAGATAGCCGTAAAATTACCGTCGCAGACGGTAAACATCATTTTAGCTATGATGTGCCAGCTAAATCGGTTGTTTCTTACCGTTGGACCTATTAACTGGAGGATGATAAACCCTAAGCGCTATCACATTGATAGCGCATAAATTATGAACAAATGAAAAGATATCTCATCAATATACTATTGGGAACTGCTGCTATTACTGCAGTTAGTTCCTGTAAAAAGGATGAAAAATATACCTATCAAATAGGGGATCCTAAAATCGAATTGAAATCGCCTATCTCGGCTGCAAATTTTGGGGATAGTCTCGAGTTTCAGGTCCATGTGTCGGATAGTGAAGTTGCGCTGTCTACTGTTAAAGCACAATTGTATTTTACAGACGACAAGGTAACAGAAACCGTCATCCGTACCAAACAAAATGGAGACTATGCTGGAAAAATTTATGTTCCGTTCTTGAAAGATATTCCCGATGGAAAAGCAACCCTTAAGTTTGTCGTACAGAATATTAGCCAAAAAATGACCGAACAATCTTTTGATATTAATCTGAGCAGACCCGACTTTCCATATTTAACTTTAGTCACAGAATCCAAATCCTATCGCATGGAAAAGGTAGGGCGAAACCAATATGCGGCAAAAGAAAATTTTGCAGCTGAGGTAAAAGGCTATATTCAAGCGCCAAAAGTAGGTACACAAGGTAATGCGATGAATTTTGGTTGGGTCAATAATGTTATTAACTTGGGGTCTACCGCTGAAATTCCTTTTTCAAATTCGACTTCTGGTGTATACCCGATTCAATTTAATACATTAACATTTCAGGCATCTCCATTTATTGTTGTACTGCTAAATGGATCGCAGTTCAGTCGACTGGATGATAAACATGCTAAAGTTGAACTCGAGCTGGCTCAAGGGAAAACGACGACTTTTGAAGGGATTGCGGATCTGCAAGATTGGTGGATCGATCCAGATTTCTTTACCAAAGCGGCCGATGGAACCCTATCGTTTAAAGGATCAACTGGAAAATACCGTGTTACCGCAGACTTTAACTTAAAATACTTTGTAGTTGAGGCGATGACAGGCAATGATTTGGCAAAACTCCAAGATGATGGATCTGGGGCTGTCTGGATTATTGGTGAGGGAATTGGAAAGCCTAAAGTATCCAGTAACCAAGTGGGCTGGAATACGGATAAAGCACTTTGTTTGGTGCCGCTAGGTAACAAGAAATACCAGATAACTGTTAAGGCAGGAGAGTCCATAAATTCTGATAACATCAACTTCAAATTTTTCCATCAAAAAGGATGGGGCGGTGAATTTGGGGGTACAGATGTGACAACCTCAAATGATATCGTCTTTGTGGGGGATGGCAAGAATGGTCGTGATTCAGGCAATCTGGGTATCAAAACGGGCAAAGTTTTAGAGGCAGGTAAAACCTATGTTTTTACATTGGATTTAACTGCCGGCAATAAGAAAGCTGTTTTGACAATTGCATCAAAATAATTAAAATTGAGTTTTATAAGTCCTAGGTAGTAGTCTGCCTAGGACTTTTTCTTTTAAATAGCATTTGTTTATTCCAAGATTCATTTGTTATATTTGCCCAAACTCAAAACGAATTAGCATGAGCTCGATTTGGTAAGTTTACAAGATAAAGAAGTAATCTTAAGGATGTAAGCTGCTATTGAGAATAAAATATTCGAATGAAAATCAGACTGTTTATATGGATTCTATTACCCTTGATGCTCCTGCAGAGCTTCTCAACGGTATGGCTATGGACCGTCTTCGAGTTGAATCGAGATTATATCGCACGTTACGAATGTATCAATCGTTTTAACGATAATGCGCTTGCCTGTCGAGGCCAGTGTATTTTGATGAAGAAAATGCGCGAGCATGAGGAAAAGGAACAAAAAAATCTTGAATTACGTATTATTGATGTTGTTTTTATAAATAATACGCAAGATTTTACTTTTAAAAACACGGCTCTTTATGAAGACACTGTGGAGCGCCTGCTTCCAGTATATAAAGAAGATTATTCCTATAATCCCATCTTTACAATATTTCACCCCCCTTTGGTTTAAATCCAGTTAATATTTTATTTGATTAAGTAGTCGATCACTTAAGATGGATTACAAGGTATGCTAAGATTTCCTTCGCGTTATAATTTCGCTGTGAAACTGCTTTTAGTGATGCTTTGTCCATAAAATCGATCTTTCGGTTAAGCTATTTATTCAATAACGATTTATTTCAATGAAACCTTCTTAATTATTTGGGCTACATCGCGGTGTGGATCCGAATCATTTGAATATTGATAATAGCTAATAATCTGTTTAATATCAGTATGATGGTTTCATTTCGCTAGAAGTTGAATGGAGCGCATCTATTACGATGAAATATATCCGTTCGTCACAATAGGATATCATTTTGATTTATTGCCTGAGTTCCGGAGCTCACGCAATAAATCGGATAGCTTCCTAACAAATGAAAAATTATAGATGAGAGATTTATTTATAAAAAAAGTGGTTTTTTATAGCGCGATTATATCCTTTCTCCTAATCGCTTGTACAAAGGAGAAAACAGACTATGAGGCAGAACGTGGAAATACTGTAGCGGAGAATACGGAGTTTAAAGAGGTTACAAGCCTTGTTTCGTCAGGGTATAGTATTCGTATTGAGGCTCTAGGTGGGGTATTGTATCGCGGTTATAATGATATCCGCGTAATAATCAATAAGCAGCAAAATAACGAACCTGTCGCCGTTTCCTCAGTCAAATTGCTTCCAGTCCAAACCAATGTGCAAGGAATGAAAATTGTTTGTCCGCACCAGTCCGAAATGGACTACACGTTGGATGGTCGCTACTTTTCGGGTTACAGTGTGTTTACAGATGAAAGTTCTGCAGCAGTAAACTGGAGTTTGGAAATCGATTTTACAATTGGTGGTCAGACCTTCACCGCTACACAACATGTAACTGTGAAGCCGCAGGTAAATAAAAATCGTAACCTAACCACTTTCACTGGGAAAGATGGCGAACAGTATTTAATCGCCTTGATTGCTCCTTGGAAACCAACTGTTTCTGAAAATAAACTGGTCGCCGGGATTTATAAGTTGGACGCTGCACAATTGTCTTATACGGCGGTCAATGAATATACCTTACAATTGGATCCGCGTATGCCAGAACCTTCGATGGGGAACCATTCTTCGCCCAATAATAAGGACTTGGTACAACAGGCCGACGGATTGTACCATGGTGTTGTGAATTACACAATGACAGGTAACTGGACATTGAATTTTATTTTGGTCAACCAAAATGGAAGGGTAATAGCAGGAACAGAGGTGCCCAAGGACTTTACACCGGGTGTAGAAGGTCGTAAAAGTGAGTTATACATTGATATTCTATTCTAGAGGCTATGAGGAAGATAAGTATTATTCTCTTTATGTTGTCTTTGGGATGGAACGTACACGGACAAAACAATCCTGTTACCCGCGATACAACGAGACGTCTAGCCGAGGTTACAGTCAATGCAGCTGCCAAAAAGAGGATTGAAAACGATCTGAAGATGACAGTTTCTGTGGATGAATATTTGGCTTCTGCAAGTAATATCAGCTTCATAAAACGTGGTGCCTATGCTTGGGAACCCCTGCTCAATAATATGAGTAGCGAGCGTTCGACAATTACGATCGATGGGATGCATGTCTTTGGAGCATGTACGGATAAAATGGACCCGATAACCTCGTATGTAGAAAGTAATAACCTTGCTGCAATAGATATTAAATCGGGGCAGGAAGGTAATCTGCATGGTGCTACGGTCGCTGGCAGTATAGATCTGAAAAGAAGGAATACTGCGTTTGGTCTGCAGAAAAAAATTGGCGGAGCCTATCAGACAGGTTTTGAATTCAATAATAAGCAGACTTTCAATCTTGGGAATTTATATTACTCAAGTGACAAATTTGTGGCAGATGGAAGTATTGCCTTTCGGAAGGCTGGAAATTATTATGATGGAAATGACGATGAAGTACGGCATTCGCAATATAATAAATTCAATGCGTCGTTGGGTTTGGCCTATAAAACGAGTCCGCTTTCTGCTGTTCGGGTAGATGCTATTTTTGATCGTGCAAAAGATGTGGGATTTCCTGCTTTGCCAATGGACTTATCCTTATCTAGAGCGATTATCACTTCCGCTGCATACAAACAGTTGTTTGAAGAGGGTTTGGTAAAGGTATGGGACACCAAAGTTTATTTTAATGCAGTTGAGCACTATATGGATGATACGACCCGTCCGGAAAATTTGGTCCATATGGATATGCCGGGCTGGAGTACGACCTACGGTCTTTTATCTAAAATTAATCTGCAGAAAGATCGCTATTCTTCGGAGATACAGGTAAATGCTTACGATAATCTCTCGATAGCTGAGATGCGGATGTACCCGCAGGATCGATCCAAACAGACCATGTTTGCCTATAGCTGGCCATGGGTGACCACCCGTTTCGCGAGTGTAGCCATGAATAACGCGTTAGATCTTTCTGATATCAGTAGACTTGTCTTTGGAGGTTCATTGGGTTTGAACTATAACTATTCGAAATACGTTGAATTCAACTGGATCTTCCATCCTGGTTCTCCACAGAAGAAAAATAGATTTCTGCCGAGCCTACATGCTAGCTATCAGTTAAATATTGGTCAGTTTGACTTTTCCTTAGGAACAGGGTTTGGGCATCGTGCTCCCTCTGTTTCGGAGGCTTATGGTTATTACATTTACAACAGTTTCGATCGTTATGACTATATCGGAAATCCGGATTTAAAAAATGAAGTTTCTTATGAAGCCAATGCCAGTGCCGGGTTTAAGACCGGAAGGTTAAGCATTGGGGCCAAGGCCAATTATTTCTTTATCCAAGACTACATTATTGGCCGGATTTTGAGTTTGGGTAGCCCGATGAACTATCAATCGGTAGGCGTGAAAGGCTATACCTCTTTAGATCATGCGACTCTGTTTAATCTGGCACTCAATGCGCAATATCAAATTTTGCCAGGTCTAGATTGGAAAGCCGTACTTACCTACGCCAGAGGGCAAGACAATATGGGCGGAAACCTGCCTTTTATACGTCCCTTAAGTTATCAAACATCATTGCATTACCGATACAAAATGATCGGTGTGCAAACTTCAATGAACGGGGACTTTAGCCAGGTCAATTTTAGCCCTGAATACGGAGAGGACCAAACCGCATCCTATAAGATATGGAATGTTTCGGCAGACTATACCTTCACTATTGGAAAATTAAATGCCGTGTTTCAGGTCGGTGCGGAGAACCTCTTCAATGAATACTATAGTACCTATGCAGATTGGGGAAATATACCTCGCATGGGTAGGAATATTTTTACATCCTTAAAAATCAATTTTTAAATACCTTAAAACTTAGAATAAAATGAAAAAAAATGCAATTAAACTCCTGATGATTTCTTTGGTTATGGTTTCTTGTAGCAAAAGTGAAGATGTCGCCAACAGTGTTAACTTACATTTCAACAATACATTTAAAAATACAACAATTGTGCTGGGTAATGCAGATTCACCAGCTGCCTCGACAAATACATCAGCCAGTGGACAACTGCATCAGTTTTCTGAACTGAAGTATGTAATTAGCAATATCAGGCTTATTAAAGCCGATGGATCTGAAATCCCTTATAATGTAAATGATCTGGATAAAGGGGCTGCAGTGATTGATCAGGCGAAAGCGGCAACTTTAAATTATGTGCTGAGTAATATACCTGTTGGAGATTATAAACAGATCAAATTCGGTTTGGGGGTAAAACAGGAAATAAATACGTTGGATCAACTGAGATTCCCAGTTTTCTATGCAACAGCAGGGGCTAATGACACCAAAATGCACTGGGAATGGGGGACAGGTTACCGATTTACGAAATTGGAAGGCTTTTATGGTGCTGATCATAAAGAGTTGTCTATTCACACAGGAAGTACGATCAACGGAACAAATGGTGATGAATCCACTTATAAACAGGGGGTAGATGCTTATCGGGATATTACGTTGAATTTACCTTCCTTAGTTACTGTTGGAAAAAGTGTACCACAGATTAATATCAAGGCGGATTTCGATAAGCTCTTAAGCGGGAAAACGAATACCATTACATTGGGTGCCAACAATGCTGTGCCTAGTATTCATTCTGCAGTGGAAATGGTGAAGTTTGTTGATAATCTCGGTGGTAACGGTAGCAGTGATACAGCTGGGATGTTCACTGTTGAGAGTGTTTCTAACTAAATTTTACGTAAATGGCTATGATCTTGAATGAGGTTGTAGCCATTTGCTGAAAATACGTTGTGCATAAAAAAAAGAACGCCGTCTGATTGTACCATGATTTTCGAATGTGCATTCTGAATATTCATCAGCCATTGATAAAAATAAAAGGATGAAAAAAGTCATCTTAATCCTGACAGTTATAGTGATTGCTTTATCCTGTAGTAGGGATGATATCGTTGAATCTACGCAGGAAGACAACCCAACAGTCACGTTCAGTATTCCTGCGGATTTTCCGAGTCTGAATAATACATTTAATAGCAATAAGCCAACAAAGTATGGTGTTGAATTGGGTGAAAAGCTATTTCATGAAAAAAGATTCAGTGGAAATAATACGATATCATGTGCCAGTTGCCATAATCCCTCATTGGCTTTTTCCGATGGAAAGATGCAGGCAGTGGGTATAGATGATCGTGTCGGATTTCGGAACACTCCACCTTTGCAGAATTTGGCTTTTATGAAATTTTATAATTGGGATGGCAATATACTCGAACTGGAAAAGCAACCTTTAGTGCCAATTATCACGCATGAGGAGATGAACTCCTCTATTCTGGAGGTTATCGGTAAAATTAATGGGGATTTTGACTACAAAGTATTGTTCAAGAAGGCTTTTGGCGATGAGAATATTACACCTGAACGAATTTATAAAAGTATTGCGCAATATGAGTATACCTTAATTTCGGCCGACAGTAAATATGATAAGGTAAAACGAGGTGAAGGGGAGCAATTCACGATTGAGGAAGAACGGGGGTATCAGCTGTTTAAGTTGAAATGTGAAAGCTGCCATGCAACAGAATTATTTACCGATCAGAGTTTTAGAAATGTAGGGTTTCCTTTAAATAAACATCCAGATGAGGCCGGGCGAGCACGTATCACAGGTATTGAAACGGACTATATGGCTTTTCGGGTACCTTCTTTAAGAAATGCGGAATATACAGCGTCTTATGGAAGTTTTGGGCAGTTCCCAACGTTGAAATCTGTCCTGGATTATTTTGACAAAGGTGTTTTGGATGCAGCTAACCTTGATCCGATTCTTAAAGAAAATGGCAAAAGAATTCCGATGACAGAAGACGAAAAAGAAGCTATCATAGCTTTTATTAAAACATTAAGTGATCCCAAATTTGTAGGCAAATAATGCTGATTTATGAATAGAAGAGATCAAGCAATTGTTTCGCTTCTTTCACATCATGTACGCGGAGAATTTGTACCCCTCTTTCGAGAAGTAAGGTATTTAAAGCGGTGGTGCCATTTAAAGCTTCTTGGGCGGTGATTCCGATTTTTTTATAAATCATAGATTTACGGGATATTCCGCCCAAAATTGGTAATTCGAAGTAGTGAAGTTCATTGACACGATAGAGCAACTCATAGTTCTGTTCGACTGTCTTTGCAAAACCAAATCCTGGATCAAGAATAATGTCTTTCACCCCCATACTTCTTAGTGTCGCAATGCGGTCACCTAAAAAGGTGGCTACGTCAGTTACAATATCTGTATAATCTGTTTTTTCCTGCATATTTTCGGGAATACCGCGCATATGCATGAGAATATAAGGAACTTGATATTTTGCTACCGTGGCGAACATGTTATCATCGAGTGTACCTCCCGAAACATCATTTATGATGTGCACTCCCGCATCGATTGCAGCAGCAGCAACGTCTGCCCTAAAGGTATCTATTGATAAAATAGCGTCAGGAAATGCAGTTTTAATTGCTCGAATAGCGGGAAGAGCTCGATCCATTTCCTCCTGAGATGAAATTAATGGAGCGCCCGGACGTGAGGAATATGCGCCAATATCAAGAATTTGAGCACCTTCAAGCAATAGCTTCTTTGCTTTCTCTACCGCAAGTTCGACGGTTGTATTGTCACCTCCGTCATAAAAAGAATCTGGAGTCACATTGAGTATCCCCATAATAATGGGCTTTTCGAAGGTCATTAAGGTACCATCGACCAGTATGGAGTGACAGGGTGAAATGTGGAATCTTTTCATCAGAACAATGCTAGGTTTGGTGTGAGAACGCCTTATTTGACAACCAAAACACCGTCAGCAATAATGCTAATATCTTTTTTAGGTTGTGTAATCTGGTCTATTTCAGACTGTGATTTACCAAGATCCTTTGCCGCATGTTGTAACGATGCTACAGAAACTTCCTTTTTCTTTGCGATACCCTCGACAACAACCGTTTTGCCGACAATGTCTGCTGGCATGAAGAAACCATAGTCTTTAAAACGGACGGTAATCGGCTCTTCGCCTTCCCGTTGCAGGGTCATGAAACAGCCTTTTTTCTTACATACCTCAACGACCTTGCCTGTCACCTTTCCGTTGAATGCGTTCTTTTGCGTGAGTTCTTTTTCAAGCTTTGCCACTGAAATCGCATTGGATGCAGAGATTTCTTTGCCATATTTTACACCAGGCTTGGCGGCGGGAATATCCTTTTGCTGTGCGAAAGATAAATTGGTAACAGCAAATGCTAATGCAAAAAATAAAACGATCTTTTTCATGCTATTTTCTAATAAATTCAAATTTACCACTTGGGTCCAGCTTCATGACAGTAGATGATTTCCCATCTGTTGTTACGTCTCTGTCATAGGCGACAATATAATCTACCCCATCTTTGATGGCATCAGCTATTTCATCAAAATCTTTCGCCGTTGGTTCACCACTGATATTTGCTGAAGTTGAAATTATCGGTTTGCGAAACCGTTGTAAAAGTTGTTCACAAAAAGGGTGCTTGACAATTCGAATGCCAATTGAACCGTCCTCAGCAATCGCATTGGGCGCAAGATTTTTGGCATTCGAATAGACAATTGTCAAGGGTTTTTCGGTGTATTCAATAAGTTGATAAGCCACATCCGGGATTTCATTTACATAACTTGCCAATTGATTGTCGTTGTGTAAAAGGACGATCAGACTTTTGGATTTATCTCTTCCTTTCAGCTGGAAAACTTTCTCCACGGCATCAGGATTGGTGGCATCACAACCGATCCCCCAAATGGTGTCGGTGGGGTATAGAATTAATCCGCCGTTTTTTAACGTCTCCAAGGCCTTATTCAAATCCTCACGATCTACGAATGCACTCATCTTATCTTTATACTAGTTTTAACTTTATACAGCTACATTATGATCACGTAGTGCATCATTTAATGAAGTCTTTTTGTCTGTAGACTCTTTACGTTGACCAATGATCAAAGCGCAAGGAACTTGATATTCCCCTGCCGCAAATTTTTTGGTGTAAGAACCCGGGATAACAACAGAGCGGGCAGGTACATAACCTTTATATTCTACTGGTTGAGGTCCCGTAACGTCGATAATTTTTGTTGACGCTGTCAATACCACATTAGCACCCAATACAGCTTCTTTCTCTACACGAATACCTTCTACTACAATCGCTCTTGAACCAATAAAAACATTGTCCTCAATAATCACTGGAGCTGCTTGTACAGGCTCTAATACGCCACCAATTCCGACACCGCCACTTAAATGTACATGTTTACCAATTTGTGCACAAGATCCAACAGTTGCCCAAGTATCCACCATGGTACCTTCGTCTACATAAGCACCGATGTTAACGTAAGAAGGCATCATAATCACTCCTTTAGCCAAATATGCACCTAAACGAGCAGAAGCCCCTGGCACAACACGTACTCCAGTGTGTTTGTAGTCTGTCTTTAATTTCATTTTATCATGAAATACAAAAGGACCTGCAGTCATTTCGCGCATATCATTGATTGGAAAATATAAAATAACAGCTTTCTTGATCCAGTCATTGACGTGCCATCTTGTACCGATCATTTCAGCGACGCGGATTTCACCGCTATCTAATTTCATGATAACAGCGCGGATGGCTTCTGTATATTCTTTATATTCTAATAATTGCCTATCTTCCCAAGCTTCCTCAATCAGTTTTTTAAGTGGCTCTACCATATTATTTATTTTCTTATTTGAATTAGTTTATTTTGATGTACAAACTTAGATAAAGTTGGACTTAAAAACAACTTTATCCATTGTTCCTTGCAATAGACTTTCCTGATAACAACAGCCTACCAAATTATGATCAACTTCTGACTCCAACCACAGTGTGTGCACAGTGAGTCCACGTTGAGTCCACCTTTTTAAGGTGCATTCACGCTACAGACATTGTTTTCACAACCCGCTTGCAGTCAGGAGTTGGTATGGATTTGATGACAACTTGTCCGCAATTAGCTATTAGACTCTTCCGGCGAACGGATGAAAGACGTTTTAAGTAAGTGAACTCAGTTTAATCGGAATTTTCCATAATTGCTTTTGGTTATAATGGTTCTAAAAATATAATTATTTTTGTATTATGGCTGGAACATCAGAAAAATTGAGAATTGATAAATATTTGTGGTCAATTCGCTTATTTAAGACAAGAACTTTGGCAACAGAGGCCTGTAAGGCAGGTCGGGTGAAACTAAAAGGCCAAAATATAAAACCCTCTTATGAAGTTAAGATCGGAGATGTATACCATGTCCAAAAGGGAATTGAGAAAAAAGTGGTGATGGTGACAGGTCTTTTGGAACGTCGTGTTGACGCCAAGACTGCTGTTCAATTCTACGAGGATCAAACACCTGTTGAAGAAACTGTAGGGTTTAAATCCGTATTTCATGCTCCTGTCCTAAAACGCGACCGCGGTACAGGGCGCCCTACTAAAAAAGACCGTCGTGAGATAGATGATTTACAATCTTCAGAATGGTGGGAGAAGGAAGATGAATAACCTCAAGATATGCGCCATGATAATTGTGGGAAGCCTGTTGGCAATTTCCTGTAAATCGTATCAAAAACCTGTGGCCATGACGGAGGGTGAATTTGTTTTGGCGATCCATGGTGGAGCGGGGACGATCTTGAAAAAGAATATGACAGATTCGATGGAGCAAGCTTATAGGATCGTCTTGGAGCAAGCGCTTCGTATCGGCTATCAAAAGTTGCAAGAAGGTAAATCCAGTTTGGAAGCCGTCGAATCTGCTATCCATGTTATGGAAGACTCACCCCTGTTTAATGCAGGGAAAGGAGCGGTTTTTACACATGACGGACGCAACGAACTGGATGCCTCCATCATGGAAGGTAAATCCTTGGCCGCAGGCGCCGTTGCAGGAGTGACGACGATCAGAAATCCAATCTCGGCAGCCAAGGCGGTGATGGAAAAATCTGAGCATGTTATGATGGTGGGTAAAGGTGCCGAAGAGTTTGCGAAGCAAGTGGGATTGACCATTGTAGACCCTTCTTATTTTTGGACGGAAGCACGTTGGGAAGCTCTGCAGAAAGTGAGCAAGGATGACAGTACACGAACACAACTAGATCACGATCAAAAACAAAGCTCACGCTTAGGCATCATCAATAAAGATGCTAAATTCGGTACAGTAGGGGGTGTTGCATTAGATAAGGCAGGTAACTTGGCAGCGGGCACGTCCACGGGAGGGATGACAAACAAGAAGTTTGGGCGGGTCGGAGATTCGCCAATTATTGGAGCTGGAACGTATGCGAACAATAATACCTGTGCTGTTTCCTGCACTGGATGGGGTGAATATTACATCCGCACCGTGGCGGCATATTCGGTGTCGGCTTTAATGGAATATAAAGGTGAACGTGTTGATCAAGCGAGCAGGCAAGTAATCGATCGGATTGGTGAAATGGGCGGTAATGGCGGCATGATCGCATTGGATAAAAATGGACATGTTGCTATGCCTTTTAATACCGCCGGCATGTATCGGGGTACGGTGACTAAAGACGGTAAAATAACAGTAGAAATTTATAAGTAGCCAATTCAGCTGTTTTCAGCTTCATAAAATATCCCAAGTGATCAATACAATACATGTTGAAGATCGCTTGGGATATTTTATGCTAACTATTTTTATTGAATAGCAGTTATGGCCTATTATGTCAAATTGCCGTTAGGTATTGTTCTATCTCATCAAATTGGATATCACCATGTGAAGCGTCATATAAACTGTCTTTTCCTTCAACAATCAGTATTTGAGGTGATTGATGTTCTACATTCCAACGTTGGGCAATCTCATTCGATAGTGGGCGGTAACGCAAAAGGTCTAAAAGATAAATCGCATAATCATGGTCTGAAGTAGCAGACATACGCTCAAGACTACGCTTAGCCATATTGCTAATACCACAAGTCGTGCTATGTTTAAAGATGGCTACAACTTTATCGGATTGATAAAGCTCCTGTAGCTGTTCTTCTGTATTTAATTCTATCCAATTAATCATATTATAGTTCTGTAAATTTTTTCTGTTCTACCTGTACAAAAGATGAAATAGAGGAGAATATACAACTCTTTTGGTCATTGCTTGTGGAATTGAAGAAACTGGGTAAACGTATCCCGTCGCCAATCTCCTTATATTTGCTCACTTCATAAGTGTTTTTTTCGCCCTTATCTGTGTATTCGTAACGCACAATCTCACCAGTATTTTGATCAATATAAAGCAAACCATCAATCTTTGAACCAAAGATAGGGGCTGACGAGCTGATATTTGCTATCGTTAATTTCTGTCCAGCACTGAAACTTTCCTTCTGGCTTTTCAGCTGCACATTCTTCTGTCCGATCAAGGTAGGCAAAAGTAGCAGATTGAGATCCGAAAATAGCTGATTTTTAATTGATTTCTTTAGCTCTGGCCCATCTGTAGATAAATTCCCTCCAATAAAGAGTTTGTCTGACCCTGGGTTTTTAAAATTAAACAGGTAGGTCACCTGATCCGTTCCCTTATAGCCATCAAATCGACATGCTCCAGTTGTTCTATTGAACAGGAACTTTCGTTCGTCGTTTGACAACTGGTCTGAGATGGTATTTCCCTTTGCTGAGAAAGCCAAAAACTGCAAAGAATCCCATTTTTCCTGGCCACCGATACTTTGCCAAATCTGCTTGTTTAGACTATCGTCTTGTGCCACTAGATCCAACTGACAAAATAACGTCAGTATAACGACCAAGAGTACATTCGATAATGTTTTCATAATCCTATTTTTTAAAGAAACAATCATCAAGTAATTCGTATCAAAATTGATCCTATGCAACTTCATCATTGCGTCATTGTCTATAAAACTACCGACTGTTGTATAACTGATTTACACTACAATCAAGACAATTCAATAACAATTTATTCTAGTGAAAAAATAAAAATCGATTAATAAGATAACTGAATATTTTATTAATCGATTTGTTTAAAATATAAGTACCTGAGTAATAAATCGTGCTCAGTAATACTTTTCATCATTGAATGGTAGGCAAAATTAATACCAAACTAGAATTTTTTGGCAATATGAGCCATTTGTATTGCTGTAATAGCAGCTTCTTCACCTTTATTACCATGTTTCCCTCCGGCACGATCCAATGCTTGCTGAAGGTTGTCCGTTGTTAATACGCCAAAAACAGCTGGTTTATTATATTTGAGCCCTACATTGGCAATACCATTTGCAACTGCATCGCAGATAAAATCGAAGTGTCTGGTCTCCCCCTGAATGACGCAACCTAAACAGATAACAGCGTCAAAACCCTGGTTTCTGAATGCGAGGTCTGCTCCTGAAATTAATTCGAAACTTCCAGGAACCTCTATGACTTGGATGTTGTTTTCCTTAGCGCCATGCTCTTCCAAGCCCTTTATTGCACCATTCAATAATGCACCTGTAATTTCTGCATTCCATTGTGCAACAACGATTGCAAATTTGAATGGACTTGCATCCGCAACCTGGATGTGCGAAAAGTCGGATAAATTTTTAATGCTACTTGCCATAATAGTAACAAAGATAGTGATTTTAGATGGTCACAAAAAAAGAGGCTATCAAATGGCCTCTTTTTATTATACTTTTACAATTATTCTCTTATAAATGTGCTTGTACACGACCCAATAAACCATCAATTGTTGAAGCTTCTTGGCTCTCTGGAAAATCTGTTTTAATCTTCTTGTAAGCAGTCTCTGCACTTTTATAGTCATTTTGTGCTTCATATACAAGTCCTAGTTTTTTCAAAAAGAGTGGAGTTGTATACGAGTTACTTGATTTTTCAGAAGCTTGCTTGTAATAGTCAGCTGCTTTTTTGTAGTCTTTTAGCTCTGAATAAGCATCACCTGTTAAACCAATTACGAGTGGGTCTAGAATTTGGCTTCCTGTTGGAGCATATTTTTCAAGCGCTTTCGCAGCTTCATCGAATTTACCTTGACGCAAATATAAACCTCCTAAATAGGCGTTTGCAATATTTGCAGATTTTGTATTGGAATACTCGTCCGCAATTTGTTTAAATCCAAGAAACGCACCATCGCCCATGATTGCTTTACTTTGTAAAGAATCAATTGTAGCAAGCTGTTCTGCTTTGTACATACGGTTCGAAGCTTCTTCTGCTCTTGGATCTAGATAAAGCTTTTGATATCCAAAATAAAGTAAGATCAATACAACGATACCACCTAAAATGAACACTACACTTTTTTGGTTATCTTGAAAAAAAGATCCTTTTGAAGGTTTGAAACCTTGATTTGTATTATTTGTGTTTTTAGACATTACTAATCAGTAAAATATGGATTGCAAAAATACACTTTTCGAGCAAATTTGCAAGTGTTTTGCAAATTTTAAAGTGAATTAACTTTGGTTTTCCGACTCATTCGATAGTTCAATTTCCTTGTCTAGCTGTTCGTAGATGGAATTTTTACTTTTGAATTCAGGTACAATAATTTTCATTTGATACACCACTTCGTTTTTGTTTTGTGTCGCTAAACGCTGTTGTAATTCTTCGATTTTTATACTTACAATATCATAATTATTTTCTCTGACTTTGGCGATCATGATCTTTTCGTGGTGCGTCGGCAAGGTATTCTCCAAATCATTTAATAACTCCTCATATAGTTTTTCACCAGGTCTTAATCCAGTGAATTTTATTTCAATATCTTCATTCGGTTTAAATCCTGAAAGACGAATCATTTTTTTAGCTAACTCAACTATTTTTACAGATTTACCCATATCAAATACAAAAATTTCGCCACCTTGTCCCATTGTTCCAGCTTCAAGGACTAGTCGACATGCTTCGGGAATGGTCATAAAATACCGCGTAATTTCTGGATGCGTAACTGTTACAGGACCACCTTTTTGAATCTGATCTCTGAATCGAGGGATAACTGATCCATTGGAGCCTAAGACATTGCCAAAGCGGGTTGTGATAAATTTGGTGTGCACAGTTGCCCCTAAGGAATTTTCCAAATGATTGTTTAACGATTGTACATAGATTTCTGCGATACGCTTTGTCGCTCCCATGATATTAGTGGGGTTGACAGCTTTATCGGTAGAGACAAAAACAAATTTTTCAACTTGAAATTCCACGGCTAAATCAGCTAGATTCTTAGTCCCCATGACATTGGTCTGTACCGCTTCCAAAGGATGGTTTTCCATCATTGGCACATGTTTGTATGCTGCCGCATGATATACATAATGCGGCTTGAAAGTATCAAAAAGTAATTGCATCCTTTTTGTACTTCGGACGTCTGCTATATAAGTATGATAAACTTGATTTGGAAATTCATCTTGAAGGTCAAGTTGGAGATTGTGTAACGGGGACTCCGCTTGGTCACAAAGGATAATCATCTGAGGCTCGTATTTTCCCAATTGGGATGCAATCTCACTACCTATGGAGCCTGCTGCCCCAGTAACTAAGATTCTTTTACCTCTCGTTTGGCTTAGGATGTGATCGTCGTTAATCTTAATCGGCTCCCTTTCTAGTAAATCTTCAATTTTTATTTTTTGGATCTGATTGGGGTTAAGATCACCATTCATGATCTTTTTAACAGGAGGGAGCGTTAATATGTTGACATTTTTTTCGAGCGCAACATCTGTAATTTCATTTTTACGGTCCGAAGGAATGTTGTGCGAAGCGATGATAACCTCCTCAACATTTAATGTATTGATCAGATGGCTGAACTTCTGCGAGGAATATATTTTGGTCCCATCAATTACCTTGTTGATTTTTTGTTCATTATCATCTAAGAATCCAACAATAGCATTTTTGGATCGTACATCATGGTCTAAAGTTCTTTTTACAGCAATTCCCAAGTCACCGGCACCGTAGATCAGTGTCTTTTTTCTGGATCCATTGACTTTTTTGGTGTATAGAAAGAAAATTTTAATAATTGTTCTATATACGGTTAAAATAAGAAAGGAGAAGAGTGCAAAGAAGATAATGAGTGCAGTTGGAATGTTTCGCTCTATCTCGTTTGCTTGGATCACTAATTTTATAACCAGGAGAACGAAAACACTAAATGTTATCGTTGATAATATACGTATTGAATCGATAGCGCTCGTGTAACGAACTATCCCAGTATACATCTTGAAGAGATAGAATGATAAAGAACATATGGCTATAAATAAAATGTAACGAATGCTAAAATCAATGTCGAGCAGAAAATCGAAGTTAAAATCATAGTAAATAACATTTGCGAGGAGATAAGCGATGGAAACACTAAAGATGTCCAATAAAAAAATGATCCACCGTGGCACTATATTGACTTTACTGAGCATGGTACTATATCTGATTAGTTTAAACAAATGTAGATAAATTTGTTTCATTCCAAAGCCGTGCCAAACCAAATTTATCTTCGTTTGATAAGATTGATTTTTTATTGTAATTTTAGCTAACTATCAATTTTACAAGATGAATGAGTTAGGAAAGCTTGCGAGTCAGGCTATGATTTCTCCAAAAGAGATGCTGTTTGAGAAGAAAAAGAATGCAAAAAGTTTATTTATAGGCATTCCAAAGGAAATCTCGCTTCAGGAAAAGCGGATCTGCTTGACGCCATTAGCGGTTGCATTATTGGTAGAAAATGGACACGAAGTCATCATTGAGACTGGAGCAGGTGCTGGAGCCAATTTTTTAGATCATCATTATAGTGAGCAGGGGGCTCGTATCGTTTCATCTCGGGAAGAGGTGTACCAAGCAGATCTGATCATTAAAGTTGGTAGCCCCATCCTTAGTGAAGTGAAGTTGATGAAAGAAAGGCAGCTTTTATTATCTTCTCAACAACCTTCACTCATGAACCTGGATGTACTAAAGGCGTTAATGCATAAAAAAATCACTGCAATTTCTTATGAATATTTAAGAGATGAGGGCGGTTGCCTAGCAGTGGTGCGTGCGATGAGCGAAATCGTAGGGGCAACGGCAACCTTAATTGCGGGAGAGTATCTGAGCAATGCATTTGGAGGGAAGGGACTGATGCTCGGTGGTGTGACAGGCGTAGCTTCCACAGAAGTCGTTATTATTGGCGCGGGCACCGTTGGTGAACAGGCTGCCCGAACGGCTTTGGCGTTAGGAGCAGAGGTAAAGGTGTTTGATAATTCGATTTATAAACTTAGACGCCTACAAAATAATCTTGGTAGTCGTGTTTTTACCTCCGTTATACAACCGATTATTTTAAACAAGGCCGTGATCAGTTCGGATGTTGTTATTGGTGCTTTACGAGCGCGTAATGGACGTTCCGCTTGTGTGATTTCGGAAGAAACTGTTTCTAAAATGAAACCCAATTCCGTTATTATAGATGTAAGCATTGATCAAGGAGGTAATTTTGAAACATCGGAGGTGACCTCTCACGATAAACCTATCTTTCGTAAATTTGATGTTATTCACTATTGTGTTCCCAATATAGCGTCTCGGGTAGCGCGAACAGCTACTTATGCAATGAGCAATATCTTCACTTCTATTTTGCTTGATTTTGCTGAACTTGGGGGACTGAAAAATGCAATTTGGAAGAATCCCGGTATTCGGAGTTCAATTTATTTATACCAAGGAAACCTTACAAATGTTGACATGGCCTCAAGATTTAATATGACGGCGAAAGATTTAGATCTTTTAGTTGTTTCTTCCTTATAAACCATGGATATCCAGCTCATGTTTGATTCGTTTTTTCTAGTATATGTAGTCTGGAGCTATCTTTTAAAATATCATTTTAATGAAAAGAATTTTTATGATTTTATGTTCGTTGATTTCTCTCGTTAAGGCGCAGGAAACAATCAACCTTTATGCTGATTCCATTCCAAACTCGACTGATAAGGGGCAAGTAAATTTAGAAAAAAATGTACCGAAGTTATTTGCATATATGGCAGATAAAAGTATTGATAAAAATATCGCCGTACTGGTTATTCCGGGAGGTGGGTATTCTCATATAGCAATGGATCATGAAGGTCATGCTGTTGCTAAAGAGTTGATAAAAAATGGTTATTCAGCATTTGTTTTACAATACCGATTGCCTTCGCCGAACATTATGCGTGACAAATCAATAGGACCTCTTCAAGATGCCCAGCGAGCAATGCAATTGATCCGAACCTTGCATCCTGAACTTCGAAAAGTTGGGGTGATAGGGTTTTCCGCTGGCGGGCACCTGGCTTCCACTTTAATTACGAAGTTTAAGAAAGATTACATAGCGAATCCTTCCCATGTATCCCTAAGACCTGATTTTGCAGGATTGATTTATCCAGTAATCTCTATGGAAAACGATATAACACATAAAGGTTCGCGTATAAATCTCATTGGAGAAAACCCTTCGGAAGACCAAATCAAGCTGTTTTCTTCCAATTTGCAGGTATCTTCTGAGGTTTGTCCGGTTTTCTTTGTGCATGCCAAAGACGATATGGCTGTGCCAATAGAAAATAGCTATAGAATGATGGCAGCTTTGGACAAGTCAAAAGTGCCCAACAAGCTTTATACCTTTGAGCAAGGGGGGCACGGCTTTGGGTTAATTAACAAAACCTCAGACAAGTTATGGTTTGACGCATTTTTATCTTGGCTAGACACACAAGACTAGGATATACAATTAATGGTCAAAATGTATCCAGTGAGATATTGTTAGATCGACAGCCTGTAGTTTCTGTGGAATTATCTGCGATGTTATAATCGCATGTAAGTTAATCTCATTATTACTGACGACGATTTCATAATAAAAACCTCTGAATCGCACATCTTTTACAAAAAAAGTAGACTGCTCAGAAGGACTTATTGAAATCCATTCTTGATGTATCGCGACTGGTTTTTCGCTTGTTATGCCTAAATTTTGAGCTTGCTCAACTTGTAATATATTGCTTTTTGCCAGTAATTGCGCCGTATAAGGGTGCGATGGATTGCTATACAATACATGTGGATTGTTTTGATCTAGGATTTTACCAGATTTCATCACGATGAGGTTATCTGCTAAAGCAAGTACTTCCGTAGGATCGTGTGAAACTAAAATGACGGTCAGCCCAGTTTCTTTAACAATATCTTTTATGTCCTGTTGCAAGGTATCCCTAAAAGAGGCATCAACCTGATTGAAGGGTTCATCCATTAGTAAAACTTCAGGCTCGTTGATCAAAGCACGACAGATGGCGACACGTTGTTTTTCTCCGCCACTGATGTCTGCTACTCTTTTTTTAGCGAGGTGATCTATCCGTAGACGTTGTAATATTTCCGCAGTTTTGTCTTGTTTGCGTTTGATATCTGTGTTTGGCAACTGCGAAGCAACATTATCCCATACATTGGCATAAGTATTCAAATCGTCAAAGCCTTGCGAGACTAATTTCATGGCATCATGTCCGGGGATTAACTTGTCCTTGCGCGTTGGAACCTGCCAACCTTTATAGCGCACAATGCCCCCAGTTGGTTCCAAAAGACCGTAGATAAGTCGCAGTAATGTACTTTTTCCACTGCCAGATTCACCAATGATTGCTGTTATTTTTCCTTCATCGATATCGAAAGAACTATTTTCAACAGCAAACTGCATATTGTTCTCATGAAAGGAAAAGCTAAGGTGCTCGGCGTGTATAGCCGCTAGTCCAGGAACATGGATATCAGATGGAATATATTGACAAGATGATAAATGAGCCATAGTAAGGAGTCGAAAAAAGGAGGTTAACGAATAGAAATTTTACGTGTTGTTGCATCTATGATGCTAATATGTATCTCTTTTGCTTCTTCAGGAAGTAAATTGGGGATTTTCTCCGGCCATTCAACAAAGCAATATGCACCTGAATAGAAATATTCCTCATAGCCAAAATCGAAAGCCTCCTGCTCATCTTTAATGCGATAAAAATCAAAGTGATATATGGGGCCAGCGGCAGACTCATATTCATTAACAATGGAGAATGTTGGACTAGAGGTACTATCTTGTACGTTCAATTGTTTACACAGGTATTTTACAAAAGTTGTCTTTCCTGCTCCCATTGAACCATATAATAGAAAAATCCGGTCCTTTGGAAAACTATTTAAAAGTGTCTGAGCCGCTTGAGATAGATCTGCTGTCGTATTTACAATAATTTCCATGTTGCAAAATTACTATTTCGGTAAGTATGTCGCAAAGGGGATAATCATTTCTTCCAAAGAGATTCCACCATGTTGGAATGTTCCATTAAAGTAATTGACAAATTGATTGTAGTTGTTGGGGTAAACAAAATACGAATCTTCTTTGGCAAAGACGTATGTTGAACTAACATGAAGTTTAGGCAACTGTGCCTCGTGGGGATTTTTGATAGCAAAAACATCTTTGTCAATATAGTTCAGATTTTTCCCTTGCTTATATCTCAAATTTGTATTTGTATTTCGATCACCAACAATTTTACTTGGCTTTTTTACACGGATCGTGCCATGGTCGGTTGTAATAATCACACGAACTTTCTTTTGTGAGAGCCATTTTAAAGCCTCCAATAGAGGTGAGTGTTCAAACCATGACAAAGTGAGGGAGCGATAAGCCGCTTCATCGTTTGCTAATTCACGAATCATAGAGCTGTCCGTACGTGCGTGCGAAAGCATGTCAACAAAGTTATACACCAATACATTCAGTTGATTGTGCATCAAATTGCCGAGATTGTCTAATACGTCTTTTCCTTGTTCCAGGGTCAAAATTTTCGTGTAGGAATGTTTTATGGACTTGCGATAAAGTCGCTTGATCTGATCTTCCAAAAATTTATCCTCATATAAATTCTTGCCGCCTTCATCTTCATCGTTTTGCCATAATTTCGGGAAGCGTTTTTCCATTTCCAGTGGAGTTAATCCACTAAAGATGGCATTTCTAGCATATTGTGTTGCTGTTGGTAAAATACTGTAATAGTTTATCTCCTCCTCAAGTCTAAAATAGTCGGTGATTACCTCATTGATAATTTTCCATTGATCGAAACGCAAATTGTCTATTAAAAAGAAAAATGTCGGTATATCATCTTCTATGGTCGGAAATACCTTCTTCTTAAATAGCTGGTGTGATAGAATGGGCGCGTTTTCGGGGCGATTAATCCACTGGATATAGTTGTTTTCTATAAATTTGGAGAATTGCATGTTTGCTTCGGATTTTTGCATCGTCAGAATTTCATGCATATTGTTATCTTCAAGCTTTTCGAGGGACAATTCCCAGTAGACAAGTTTTTTGTAAACTTCTGACCATTGGTTGAAATCCAGATTGTCATTCAGGATCATCCCCAAATTGCGGAAGTCTTGTTGATAAGCCATGGATGTTTTCTCATTGACAAGACGTTTGTTTTCCGTTAATTTTTTTATTGTCATCAAGATCTGCTTGGGGTTGACCGGCTTGATAAGATAATCATCTATTTTGGAGCCGATGGCATCTTCCATGACATGTTCTTCTTCATTTTTTGTGACCAGAACAACGGGGACAGTAGGGTTGATCGATTTGAGTATGGCAAGTGTTTCGAGCCCGGTTAGCCCAGGCATATTTTCGTCTAAGAAAACGAGGTGGAAAAAACCATTTTTAAAGGCTTCAACGGCATCATTTCCATTGTTGACTGTGTCAACTTTGTAACCTTTGCTTTCTAAAAATAAAATGTGTGGTTTTAGAAAGTCAATTTCATCGTCAGCCCAAAGAATATGTGTTTTTTGCATCTTGTTATTATATGTCTATTAGTAGTAGAGGGGAGGATCGGATTTGCGATCTCATGCTAACATAAGCAAATATCGTGCTTCAGATTTTATTTTTAACATTTCTTAACGATGAACTAACTATCTTTGTTTTAAGTTTATACTAGTGTTAACCAGGAGTTCACGATTAAAGGGCTCGGTTTCATATTTATAGTGTTGATGATCGTATTAATTTGTCTCCACATTGAACAAAAATAAAATTATTAATGATCCGGTATATGGATTTGTCGCTATTCCTACAGGATTGGTCTTTGACCTAGTGCAACATCCTTATTTCCAAAGGCTCCGCTATATCAAGCAGGTGAGCATGACACATCTCGTCTATCCCGGAGCTTTGCATACTCGTTTTCAGCATGCCATAGGAGCGATGCATTTGATGTCGATGGCATTGGAAACTTTGAGGAGTAAAGGTGTTATAATTTCAGGGGATGAAGAGGAGGCTGTTCTGTCGGCAATATTGTTGCATGATATAGGTCACGGCCCTTTTTCACATTCCTTGGAGCATAGTTTGATTGAGGGTGTTTCTCATGAGCTATTGTCTTCCCTTTTAATGGATCGAATCAACAATGATCTGGGTGGAAGACTAAGTCTTGCAATTACAATCTTTAATAATAAATACGAACGTAAATTTCTTCATCAATTGGTGTCGAGCCAATTGGATGTTGATCGAATGGACTACCTCAATAGAGATAGTTTTTTTACAGGCGTATCGGAAGGCGTCATCTCATTTGACCGGATTATAAAAATGCTCAATGTGGTGGAGGATGAAATAGTGGTGGAGTATAAAGCACTTTATTCTGTAGAGAAATTTCTGATTGCGCGGCGGTTGATGTATTGGCAAGTCTATTTACACAAGACCGTTATCGGTGCGGAACAGTTATTGATTAAAATTCTGCAGCGGGCAAAATATTTGACGGCTGCTGGCCATAAGCTCTTTTCTACTCCGGCGTTTCATTGGTTTTTAAGCCAGCAGGTCAACAAAACTAACTTTTTGGATGACCCGTTACATTTGGATTGGTTTACTCGTTTAGATGATACGGATATTATGTCTGCCATAAAAACATGGGAACGTCATGAGGATCCTATTTTAAGTACAATGTGCCAACGTGTTATGAAACGTAATTTATATCGATCTGTCATGAGTGATAAGCCATTCTTGCCAGAATATGTTGATTTAGTAAAGGCGAAAGTACAAGCTGAGATGGGGGTGGCTCAAGAGGATATCCATTATTATGTATTTATGCAAGAAATTCAAAACCGGGCCTATAATTCTTCCAGGGATCAAATTAAAATACTATTGAAATCGGGCGAGCTCGTCGATATAACGGAGGCTTCTGATCTAGGTAATTTGGAAGCACTGTCGAAAAATGTAGCTAAATACGCCTTATGTTATCCAAAAGAGGTGGGATATGTTGCAATTACTTCCATCAAGTAGTTATTTTTTAATAAAAAAACATAGATTTGTACCATGCAATTTACTGCGCAACAAATAGGGACATTATTAGAAGGACGGATTGAAGGAAATCCAGAAGTTACTGTAGGTAACCTTGCCAAAATTGAGGAAGGTAAAAAAGGCGATCTTTCTTTTTTGTCAAATCCAAAATATGAGCATTTTATTTATACTACTGATGCCTCGATTGTAATTGTTAATGAAGATTTACAATTGACGCAGGCAACTAAGCCAACATTGACGATCATAAGGGTTAAGAATGCATATGCTGCTTTCTCTACTATTTTGAATATGTATAATGAGTTTCGTCTTGACAAAAGCGGACGTGAGGAACCACATTTTATACATGCTGAAGCGGAGATCGGCCAAGGAGGTTATATTGGTGCATTCGTATATATTGGGCGTGGGGCTTCCATTGGAGATAACGTGAAAATCTACCCACAAGTCTATATTGGCGATAAAGTTACGATTGGCGATAATACAACACTCTACCCGGGCGTAAAGATTTATCATGATTGTAAGATTGGGAAAAATGTGGTAGTACATTCTGGTGTTGTGATTGGATCGGATGGATTTGGATTTGCTCCACAAGAAGACGGAACATATAAAAAAGTACCTCAGATTGGTTATGTGCAAGTGGAGGATAATGTCGAGATTGGCGCCAATACTGTAATCGATAGGGCAACAATGGGCGCTACAATAGTGCGCGATGGTGTTAAGTTGGATAATTTGATTCAAATTGCACATAATGTTGATATTGGAAAGAATACCGTAATCGCAGCGCAAACAGGTATTTCTGGTAGTTCAAAAATTGGAGAACATGTGGTTTTAGGAGGTCAGGTTGGTGTCGTTGGACATATTGTTGTTGCAAAGGGATCTCAAATCCAAGCCCAATCAGGAGTGAATAGATCGATTAAAGAAGAAGGTAAAAAGTGGGGCGGTACGCCAGTGATGCCTTACCAGCCGCAGTTGCGCTCCAATGTAATTTTTGCACGTCTTCCTGAGTTGGAAAAACGAATCCAAGAGTTAGAAAAGTTAGTAGAAAAAAAATTGAAATAATTATTTTTCATTGAAAATAAACTGTTCTTTAATTGTGATGAAATAATCATTCCTAGCAAGGCGATGGCGAACATCGATATAGCTTAAAGGATAAATGTTTTGTCAAAAGAAGTTTTGATTTAAAAATATGTTATTAGAAATGAATGTAAAACAGAGAACCATCAAAAACGAGGTTGAAATTTCGGGGGTAGGTCTTCATACAGGAAAAATTGTATCGATGACTATTAAACCCGCTCCGGAAAATCACTGGTTTAAGTTCAGACGTGTAGATTTAGAGGGGCAACCAGAAATTTTGGTTGATGCGGATAATGTTACGGATACCTCCAGGGGGACGACAATAACGCAGAATGGAGCAAGTGTGAGTACAATTGAACATTTGATGGCATCGTTAATTGGTTTACAAATTGATAATGTGCTGATTGATATTGATGGTCCTGAAATACCAATTCTAGACGGTAGTTCAGCTATTTTTGTGAAGTTGTTAGAGGAAGCGGGATTTGAAGAACAAGATGCTGATCGGGATTATTATGAGATTTCGAATAATATTCATTATGCAGAGCCAGATCGCAAAGTCGAGATACTGGGCATGCCAATGGATGGTTATCGTTTGACTTGTATGATCGATTTTAATTCGCCTGTGTTGGGAAGTCAACATGCAGCAATAACATCGATTGAGGATTTTAAATCTGAAATAGCCTCTTCGCGTACGTTTTGTTTTTTACACGAATTGGAAATGTTGGTTGATCATGGCCTTATTAAAGGTGGTGATTTAAGTAATGCAATCGTTATTGTGGACAAGGAGACTTCTCCTGAGGAATTGCAAAAATTAGCGCATCTTTTTCATAAAGAAACCGTTGCAGTTGCTAAGGAAGGAATATTAAACAATAATCAATTGCGTTACCAAAATGAACCTGCTCGACATAAATTGTTGGACATGGTTGGAGATTTAGCGCTAGTCGGAAGACCTTTGAAAGGGCATATTATGGCTGCACGGCCTGGTCATGCAGCGAATGTGGCTTTTGCAAAAAAGATAAAGGAGCAGATCAAGAAAGATAAAACACGTAAAAAAATTAAAGTTTACGATCCCAATATGCCGGCATTATACGATACGGTAGAAATCATGAAGATTTTACCTCATCGTCAACCCATGCTTATGGTCGATAAAATTCTTGAGTTGACAGAAACACATGTTGTGGGTTTGAAGAATGTTACCATGAACGAAGATTTATTTATGGGACATTTTCCTGGTGCACCATTATTCCCTGGTGTTTTGCAAGTAGAGGCTATGGCACAAACAGGGGGAATTTTAGTACTGAAGACGGTCCCTGATCCAGAGAATTGGTTGACCTTATTCCTTAAAATTGAAAATGCACGTTTTAAAGCGCAGGTAACTCCAGGGGATTCTGTTATTTTTAGATGTGACTTGATGGAGCCGATCCGAAGAGGTATCGCAAAAATGAAAGGTGTGGCTATGGTAGGAGAGAAAATCGTGTGTGAAGCGGAGCTTATGGCACAGATCGTAAGAGTAAATAACAACTAAAGTAGTATAGATGATACAGCCATTAGCTTATATTCATCCGGAGGCAAAAATTGCTAAAAATGTGGTCATCGAGCCATTTGTAACCATTTATAAAGATGTCGTCATTGGTGAAGGCACTTGGATAGGATCAAATGTGACGATCATGGATGGAGCTCGAATTGGAAAAAACTGTAAAATATATCCCGGTGCAGTAATCTCTGGGGAACCTCAAGATTTAAAATTTGATGGTGAGATTACCACAGCTGAAATTGGAGACAATACAACCATTCGTGAGTGTGTAACAATCAATAGAGGAACCAAGGATAGGTATAAAACGGTCATTGGAAAAAACTGTTTGATCCAAGCTTATAGTCATGTTGCACATGATTGTGAAGTAGGTGATAATTGTGTTTTTTCGAACAACAGTACACTTGCTGGACATATTACAGTAGGTGATTATGTTGTACTTGCTGGAATGGTTGCTGTTCACCAATTTGTCAAAATTGGTTCGCATGCATTTGTTACCGGTGGTTCATTGGTGCGTAAGGATATTCCTCCTTTTGTTAAGGCCGCACGTGAACCGATTTCTTATGCTGGTATTAATTCTGTTGGATTGAGAAGAAGAGGATTTTCGGAAGAGCAAATTGCCGAGATTCAGAATCTTTATCGAATTCTTTTTGTCCAAAACAGAAACCTGGCTAAAGCAATAGAAATTATAGAAGCTGAATATCAGGCAACGGAAATCCGTGATGAAATTTTGGATTTTATTCGGAACTCCGGCCGGGGTATCATGAAAGGATTCAATAATAGAGCGATGTAGTCGCGTTGTCGATTCTAGTGAATTTGAAAATTACATTAAAAGATATTGGTAGGAGGTATAACAATGAATGGATTTTTAGGCATATAAACTATACCTTCGAGTCCGGCAAGAGTTATGCCATCCTTGGCCATAATGGTTCTGGGAAGTCCACTTTCCTAAAAGTGCTTTCAAGTAGTTTGACACCCTCATCGGGTGAATTGATCTACACGCATGGAGACCAAGTCCTAGGTGTGGAAACTATATATCAGCAGCTGTCTCTCGCAGCTCCTTATGTTGAACTGATCGAGGAGTTTACCTTAAACGAGCTGATTGATTTTCATTTTAAATTTAAAAATTATCTTCCTTCTTTTGATAAAGAAACTGTTGTAAACGTATTGGGATTGGAACATGCGCTTGACAGAGAGATCCGGTTTTTTTCATCAGGCATGCGTCAACGTGTAAAGCTAGCGCTAGCTTGTTGTTCTGCATCTGCCTTGGTTTTGTTGGATGAGCCTACAAGTAATTTGGATAGTGCGGGTGAACAATGGTATCTTCGTTTAATTGAGCGCACAAAAGTGGAATCTAGATTGTTTATCGTCTGTTCCAACCAAAAAAAAGAGTATGAATTCTGCGATGAAAGTATTTCTATCGTCGATTTCAAGTCTTAGGGGATCAACAATTGTTTCTGCCCTATTAAAAATAGGAGAAAAGTTTTTTGTCCTGTATCAAAAATGATTATTTCCCATAAACCATCAAGATTGCATAACCATTAACAGCTACGAAAGTGAACTGAAGGTTCTCTCCGGCCAATAAAAACAAACACTTTCAGAAAAAAAAGTAGCGAATGAAATTTTAATAACACAATTAGTTTTTGTACTTTTGACGACTCAATAATGAGATAACCGTTTAAAGTTCAATTCAAAGAATGGCTAAGGCATCAGAGGTAAAATCAGGAAATATCTTAAGATTTAATGGAGAATTAGTATCCGTAGAAGAATATATACACCGTACACCAGGCAATTTACGTGCGTTTTATCAAGCGAGAATGCGTAATGTTAAAACTGGTAAGTTAGTTGAATACCGTTTTAGAGTTGACGAATCTGTAGAAATTGCACGTGTAGAAACTAGCGATTATCAGTATTTGTATGAGGATGGAGATTTCTTCGTGGTAATGGATAACAATACATACGAGCAATTCAATATTCCTAAATTTTTGTTCGGTGATTCAGCTCGTTTCTTGAAAGAGGGAATGACTGTAATTATTGCTTTTGAAAGTGATGAGCCTATCATGGCAGAAGCTCCAAAAAGTGTTGAGTTAGAAATTACATATACTGAACCAGCTGTAAAAGGAGATACTTCTACAAATGCGTTGAAAAAAGCAACTGTAGAGACTGGTGTTGAAATTATGGTACCGTTGTTCATTAATCAAGGTGAGAAAGTAAGAGTCGATACGCAAACAGGTAATTATATCGAGCGCGTAAAATAATAGAAAGATTTTAGGTTTAGGTTGATTATTCGGTCTTGTTAGCGCTCGCTACAAGGCCGTTTTTTTTATGACTAGACTGCGTTTAACACCTGGTTTTTCTATTCTGAACCAGAATTTCTATTTGCTTTTGAAGCTTAAATAAAAATTGAATTGGAAGGAATGCTATTTTTGATTGATCTTGGCATAAGTGATGGAATTTAATGGGGATTTTGGTAAGAAAGGGAAATAAATTTTAGGAATAACTATTCTACAAATGAAATCGAAACAAGAATTACGACTTGAATATAAAACTAAGCGATGTCAATTGTCTTTAGAGAGAGAAACTGCGCTCAATGAACGATTACTTTCGCAATTTACAAAGCTTGATCTCTCAAGGGTCGAATTTTTGCATATTTTCCTTCCCATAGGGAAATACCACGAACCCAATACATATTTAATAATAAATTATATTCAAGCGTTTTTTCCACAGATAAAGATCGTTGTTTCGCGATCTAATTTTGATGATTACTCGATGCAACATTTCATATTGGATGAACATACACTATTTGAGACGAACAACTGGGGTATTCCAGAGCCAATATCCGGCATTAAGGTCGCTTCATCGGTTATTGATATGATTATAGTGCCGTTGTTAATTTTTGATCTTTCCGGATACAGGGTAGGTTATGGGAAGGGGTTTTATGACCGTTTTTTCTCGTCCTGTAAAGTTGGTGTACAGCGTGTCGGACTATCTTTTTTTAATCCAATTGATGTTATTGCAGATAAAAATGAATATGATGTCCAATTAACGAAAGCTATTACACCAGATCATATTTATCATTTTTTTGATGACAAGTAATACTATTGGTCAGAAAAAGAATCTCACCGCTTTTTGTGAATAGTCACAAGGCTTTTTAAAAAGTGGCTGCTTTGTTTAATTCGCGAACAATAGTAGCGTATTATTTAATACACTATTGTTATTTTTAATTGAAGAATGTAAGGCATGATTACGGTCTAAATCTTAACTGTGTTTGTGGTTGGTTGATTTTGTCTCATGATGATTTAATTAAAATTATTTTTTATTTTTATTGCGAAATTCAATGCCTGTGCCGATATGTTTCGATGTTTTCTATTTTTTCTTTTCCTAACAATCATACCTTGTCGTGTTGTCTATGGGATGGATTTAATGGATTCCAATTCCTCGATAGAAGAGAAGAACTTTTACGAAACAATTATAAAAGAATCAGCGCAATATCATTCCTCTAGTATGTCGTTGAGCAGGTATCTTGCGCCATATTTTAGCCAAGCGGTACGAAAAAATGATAAGGCACTTTTGGCAATCTATTATTGTTTACTGGCGGATCAGTCGTTTAATGACGAGGGTGCAAGAAATAACTTTAGTGATAAATACTATTTAAAAGCGCTGGACCTTGAAGAAGGTTATAGCTATCAAAACGTACGCGTTTGGGTAAAGGTAATGTATGGCTTTTACCTATATCGATGTCTGAAAGCCTCTGAGGCATTACCTTTTATCTTGGAAGGAGAGAAAGGGCTCGAAGATATACCGAAAGAACTTGTTTTAGACCTAACACAAACTTACAAGAAGCTTGGCTATTTTTTTGGAACTTTAGGTGATTACACTTCTGGAATTAAATATCTGGATTTAGGGCAACGACAACAACAAATTTCACCGAAATTGAAAGCTGAAATCTTGGACAATTTAGGTTTACTGACATTGAAAAGTGGTGGTGATACCTTGCAGGCAATGAAAATTTTTGAATTGGCTCAAACTTTAGCCCTTTCAGAAAATGACTCATTACGTTACGCGAAGATTTTAGGGAATCAGGCGGCTGTGTTCGAAGGTATGAAGGATTACCATAAGGCTTTATTGCTCCTCGATAAAGATCTTGAGATTTCCAGATCTCTTGGGAATGACCGAAATACAATCTTTGCCTTAATGATGCGGATTCGACTAGATATAGCGAATAGGGAAACGAAGAATGTTCGTCATATGATTGCGGAAGCTGAATCCCTTTTGTTGGGCTCGGATGATAAGAAGACAATACTTGAACTTGAGATTCACAAGCTGAATTTGGCGATGCAAAGTAACGATATAGGTCGTGAGCTGAATGCACGAAGAAGAATAGAACGTCTCCAAGACTCACTACGCTTTTTAGATGGTGATCCGGTATTGTCCCAGTTGAAGTTTATGGCCGACAAGCAAAAGTATGCCGATAAATTATCGCTGGCACAAGCTGTTATTAAGAAAAAGCAAGCTGAGAGGCGATTATGGCTAATATTAAGCTTATTGGTATTGGTGTTATTCTTTTTTATTTATAATGCTGTTCGATCCCGTGCTAGAAAACGGATACGTGACTATGAATATCAGCTTCTTAATTTAAAGTATACAAAAGCAGAATTAGACAGGGAACTGGTGAGCTCTAAAAGCCAAGTGGAAGAGTACGTCGCTTATCTTAAGCGCAATAATGAACAGATAAATGTACTTTCTGCGATGCTTGAAGAAAAAGGAAATGTTGTTGAAAAAGATCGCGAGGAGCTAAAAATATTGTTGCAGTCACATCTCATCACTGAAGAGAAATGGCAGGAATTTAAATTATTGATTGTAAAAGAGTTTCCCAATTTACTCCAGGATATACAATCTAGATTTCCCGATATAACGGAATCTAATCTGAGGGTAATTGTGCTTATGAAACTGGGGCTAAATAATAAGGAAGTAGCCAACGTATTGGGGGTTACTCCAGACGCGATAAAAAAATCTATGCAGCGCTTGAAAAAGAAGCTCGGAGATCAGGCCGGGATGCTCATGGAATATATTTCCGACAAGGAGTTTGTTTAATGTCGACCTTCAGTTGGCAGAAGGACACTTTGGGCCTAGTTCTGGCCAAATATACTCAACGAAAAGGATTTTAATCCAGTTTCGATTCTAACTGCTTTTCAGCTTGAATGATAAGTGGGAAGTAATTTGATGGGAATTATTGGAAAGAAAGGACGTGGAAGGACTCGTACAGCTAAAAGTATGACCGCCTCAGTTTTTAAGACGGTCATATACAGTTAAGCTAAATACAATGCGTTGTTGCTGCCGCAGAGGCTACTGTTTAATCCAATGGATTTTCCTTCAGATTTTTTTCCCATGCCCAGGCAGAAGCCATCATTTCATCAATACCAAGTGCTGCTTTCCAATGCAACTGATTGGCCGATTTAGTGACGTCCCCGTAAACCTTGATGATATCTCCGTCGCGACGTGGACCAAATTCGTAATTTAGTTTTTGTCCTGAAGCTTTCTCAAAAGCCTTGATCGCTTCAAGGACAGAATATCCATTTCCTGTTCCCACATTAAAGACATCGTATTTTCCGTTCGGGTTGCCTTTTTCCAATAATCTGATTGCTGCAACGTGAGCTTTTGCTAAATCAACAACGTGGATATAGTCACGGATGCAAGATCCGTCCGGTGTGTCGTAATCAGAGCCAAATACCGTTAATTTTTCTCTTTTTCCAATGGCTGTTTGTGTGATAAAAGGAAGCAGGTTCTGTGGAACACCGTTTGGTAATTCACCGATCAATGCCGACTCATGTGCACCTACAGGGTTGAAATAACGGAGCGCAATAATATTGTAGTTGTCATATGCAGCAGCAGTTTCCTGCAGAATTTCTTCAGCAATTTGTTTTGTATTTCCATAAGGAGAGGTTGCCTTTTTTACGGGAGCACTCTCGTCTACAGGTAAGTAGTCTGGCTCACCATATACAGTACAGCTTGAAGAAAAGACAAAATTAATAGGCTTATTTTGATATGCCTCTAATAAGTTAATTAACGAGAAGAAATTGTTGTGGTAATATTTCAAAGGCTTCTGTACAGATTCACCTACAGCTTTAGAGGCCGCAAAATGGATAATTCCTGAGATATCGGTATTGTTTTTTACAAATTCATTCACGCGTTCTGTGTCACAAAGGTCAAATTGGTGAAATTCAGGTCTAACGCCGATGATCTTTTCAACCTGATCCAAAATTTTGATGTTTGAATTGGACAGATCATCCACGATGACAGGTACATATCCTGCTTTATGTAGTTCGACTACTGTGTGCGAACCGATATAACCTGTTCCTCCTGTGACTAGTATTTTTTTGTTCATTATTGTTGATTATAGTAAGTAAAGTCTTTATGTGATAAGTTATCCAAAGGGATCTTTTTGTAAAATGCTATGGTTTTTTTCAATCCTGTTTTTCGGTCTATTTGAGGTTCCCAGGCTAATTTTGATTTGGCCAAGCCAATATCGGGTTTTCGTTGTTTGGGATCATCAACCGGTAATGGTTCGTAGACGATTTTACTCGAGCTGTCTGTCAATTCGACGATTTCATGGGCCAATTGTAGCAAGCTGATTTCGTCTGGATTACCAATATTTATAGGTGTTGCACATGCCGAATGCAACAAGCGAAAGATGCCTTCGACCTGGTCGTCAATATAACAGAATGATCGTGTTTGTGAACCATCCCCAAAAATCGTGATGTCTTCGCCACGTATCGCTTGTGCGATAAAGGTGGGAATAGCTCGGCCGTCATTGAGACGCATTCTGGAACCAAAGGTGTTAAATATCCTGACAATACGGGTCTCCAGACCATGTGCATTGTGATAGGCCATCGTTATCGCCTCTTGGAAGCGCTTCGCTTCATCGTATACACCACGAGGTCCCACGGGATTTACATTGCCCCAGTAGTCCTCGGATTGTGGTGAAACCAGTGGGTCACCATAAACCTCAGAGGTGGAGGCTACCAAAATGCGTGCTTGTTTAGCACGCGCTAGGCCCAAGAGATTATGCGTGCCCAAAGATCCTACCTTCAATGTTTGTATCGGAATTTTAAGGTAGTCAACGGGACTGGCTGGTGAAGCGAAATGCAGGATATAATCCAAGTGCCCGGGAACGTGGACAAATTTTGAGACATCGTGATGATAGAAGTCAAAATTTTCCAACTTAAATAAATGTGCTATATTCTGTAGATCTCCGGTTATCAGGTTGTCCATTCCAATGACATCGTAATCTTCCGCAATAAAGCGATCGCAAAGGTGAGAACCGAGGAAGCCAGCTGCTCCTGTTATCAAAATCCGTTTACGATGTTTATTTTCCACTCAATGGTTCCGTTTAATGAAATGGGTTTAATATCTTTGACTAAGATAAACATTATTTTAAAAACATGCGTTTGCTTTATTCAATTGGAATCTTTCTTTATGGACTCTTACTGCGTATTTTGGCTCCTTTTCATGCCAAAGCCAAGCTCATGGTAGCGGGACGAAAAGACTGGTATTCGAGGATGAAACAAACGGTTGATTCTTCCCAAAAACATATTTGGTTTCACTTTGCTTCATTGGGGGAATTTGAGCAAGGAAGACCTGTCCTGGAAGCGGTGAAAAATAATTATTTGGATCATAAAATAATTGTAACATTTTACTCTCCCTCTGGCTATGAAATCAGAAAAAACACTGCTTTGGCCGATTATGTTTTTTATCTCCCCTACGATACTGCGCAGCACGCACGGCTTTTTCTCGACTTGATCAATCCAAGTTTCGCTGTGTTTACGAAATATGAATATTGGTATTATTTTTTTGAGGGCCTGCATAGACGGGGTATTCCCTTGTTTTTGATCTCAGCAATATTTAGACCCGATCAGATTTTCTTTCAGGCCTATGGTACTTTTTTTCTGAAAATTTTAAGTTATGTGACTTACTTCTTTGTGCAAAATGAAGAAAGTGTACGTCTTTTGAAAGAATTTGGGATACGGAATGCAGGGTTAGCCGGAGATACACGTTTTGATCGTGTAGTAGACATTCCTAAAAGCAGAAAAATGATTCCCGAGATCAGCCAATTTATTGGTGAAAATCCGGCCTTGGTTGCAGGAAGTACCTGGCCCGAGGATGAGCAGGCGCTACAGGAATTGCTTCTGGATAATACAGACTATAAGCTGATCTTGGCTCCGCATGAAATTAATGAATCACATTTAGCGAGCATTTTTAACCTTTGGCCGAAGGCACTCCGCTTTTCGGACATGACTACCTACGATGCCGCAATAATAGCGGATTCAAAGGTACTGGTTATCGATAACATTGGTATGCTTTCGTCTTTGTATGGGTATGGCCAACTGGCCTATATTGGTGGTGGTTTTGGCATGGGGATACATAACACACTCGAAGCCGCAACTTATGGCATACCGGTTCTATTTGGACCAAATTTCAAGAAGTTTCAGGAGGCGAAAGATCTTGTGAAAAATGGATCAGGTTTCGCCATTGCCAGTGCTAAAGAATTAAAGAAAGTCTTTGCTGTTTTGCAAGATCAGACTGTCCGTCAAAAGGCCGGAAAACTGGCCCGTGAATATGTTCTGCAGAAAGCAGGAGCAACACCGATCATTATGAAATACCTCAAAAGCAATCCTGTAAAAATATAAGCGGTAGCTGTACTGCCGCCGCCTATATTCCACCGGTTCCGCGTGATTTATTTATTCTTGTTCTTCTTGATGCTTTATACTGGTACCTAATAATAGGTATACCTTCTTACGCCGGTAATATGACGAGATAAACGCATTACCTGATGGGAATATCCGTATTCATTGTCGTACCAGACATATAGAATGACATTCCTGCCATCTGCCGAGACTATCGTCGCTGGAGCATCCACGATCGCAGCGGCAGTGGAGCCTATGATATCTGAAGAAACGAGTTCATTGTCTTTAGAAAATTTAATCTGTTCGACAAGGTCACCCTGTAGTGATGCCTCTTTTAAAAGTGCATTGATTTCTTCGACGGTAGTTTTAGATTTAATTTCGAGATTTAAAATTGCCAATGATCCATTTGGTACGGGAACGCGAATGGCATTGGAGGTCAGTTTGCCCTTCAGTGAAGGCAATACTTTTGAAACGGCAGCCCCCGCTCCAGTTTCTGTGATCACCATATTGAGCGCTGCGGCACGGCCCCGTCTGGACTTCTTGTGCATATTGTCGACAAGATTCTGGTCGTTAGTATAGGAATGTATGGTTTCGATATGCCCTTTTTCAATGCCTATGCTATTTTCAAGGACCGCCAAAATAGGAGAGATTGCGTTGGTCGTACAGGAAGCAGCGGAAAATATCGCATGCTGTTGCACGTCAATATCATTTTCGTTGACTGCATATACGATATTTGGAACACCTTTTCCGGGTGCTGTTAATAAAACTTGGGCGGTACCTCTGGATTTCAGGTGGCGACTCAGTTCGTGCTCATCTCGAAAAGCACCCGTATTGTCGACGACTAAAGCATGCTGTATTCCATAATAGGTATAATCGATGTCCTCTGGCTGTTTGGCAGAGATAAGGTGGACAGTGATGCCGTTGATAATAAGTGCCTGATTTGGAATGTCGACCTGTACGTCGCCTTCGAACGCACCATGTATGGAATCTGTTTTTAATAGTGTCGCTCTTTTCAATATGGACTTGCTATCATTGGCGTCTCGCGTTACAATGGCACGAAGGCGAAGCTGCTGTCCAGCACCGGCTTTATGCATAAGTTCTCGGGCGAGTAAACGGCCGATACGGCCAAATCCATAAAGCACAACATCGCGTGGTTTTAATTCCGCTTGTTGATTGATATCTTTTAATTCATTTGTAATAAAACTAGGCAGATCGTTGTTGTCAATAGTCTGTTTCTTGACCTGTAAGGTAAGTTTTCCGATATCGATACGCGCAGGTGATAGCGTGAGTTTTTCCAATGCCTGTGCCACGTGGAGGGTGTCAAAAATATGGAATGGCTCGTCGGTAAGGAGGACGCTTTCCTTGATCAGGTTGAGAATTGAACTCGATTTTACATCAATGAGTTGATTTCGAAAAAAGACAAGTTCAATAGCGTGGTTATACCACAGGTTACTGACAATTTGAATTAAGCTTACGGCAGCGTTTTGTTGCTCTCTGTAACTTTTGATCTCTAAATCAAAAGATGGCTTGTGTGACATCATAATTTTATAATAGATTATGTTGCAAACATAGTACAAACCGCCTAGAAAATAGATTTATATTTTTATTTTCGTAATTTTTTAAATGTAAACACTCTTAATATTATTATTTTAATAAAATATTAGTGATTTATTTGTTAATCCTCTATTATGAATAATTCAGACATGATATGATCAGCCATTAATTTACCGGGATCCGTCAAGCGTAATTTGTTTTCTTCCAAAACGAGATTTTTCTCTCCTAAAAATGGTTCAGCATCCTTTAGGACTCGGTTTTTGACAGATTGCCCGAATTTGCTTTCCAGCGCAATCAAATCCAGTCCCCACATGGTTCTTAGCGAAGTCATGATACTTTCGTTGATCTGGTCCAGCGTAGAAAGCTCCTCAATTTCCAGGGGAAGTTGGTTTGAATTGATTGAGGTCATATATTTCGCGTTGTTGGAAACATTCCAAGCTCTGGAAGTTCCATTGAACGAATGTGCTGAAGGGCCTATGCCAAGGTAATGTTTGCCTTTCCAATAATTTGTGTTATGACGGGCATATAGGCCATTTTTTGCAAAATTGGAAATTTCATATTGTTCATATCCCGCGGCTTTCAATGTATGGATAAGAAGACTCATCTGATCCGCCGCCTGATCAGAATCTATAGCTGGACTTAAGCCTTTTTTAATGAAGTGATCCAATGCTGTCTTATTTTCTACAGTCATGGAATACGAAGAAATATGGGGAATTTCAAAGTCAATCAGCTGTTGCATATTGTGGCGCCATTTCTCATCAGTCAACAGTGGGTAGCCATAAATAAGATCACAGGTAATATTTTCAAAGCCCGCGTCTTGCACCCGCATGATAGAAGCCAGTGCTTCCTGCTGATTATGTGCTCTGTTCATCCATTTAAGATCCTCTTCAAAGAAAGACTGTATGCCTATGCTGAATCGATTGATTGCTGTATTCCGCAGACTGTTTACTTTGGCCGCATTTAGATCGTCGGGGTTTGCTTCCAGCGTAATTTCAGCGTGATTTACGATGTCAAAATGCATTGCTATCGTATCGATGATCCGCGCGATCTCTTCAGCTTCCAATAAGGATGGCGTGCCACCACCAAAATAGATCGATTCGACCTTTTTGTCTTCCAAATAGGCTGCTCTGAGTTCGATTTCCCGTCGTATGGCATTGATCATCTCACTTTTGTATTGAAGTGACGTGCTAAAATGGAAGTCACAGTAATGACAAGCCTGTTTACAGAAGGGGATATGGACATAAATCATGGGGACAAATATACCAAGACCTGACCAACTTCGCTTCTTATTCGTATTATTTCTTCTTTCTCGACGATGTATCTAGAAATATTCGTCGGACTCTTCCGCCCGCACACGAAGTGATTTAAAAAGAAAGTGTTATAGGATGAAAGAATTATCTAAAAGAAGATTGACAACAAGCTAGTTATTCTTTATCTTGTTGTCAATATTTGTTAGTAGAAAGCACCAATATACCACCTAATGTCAGATGAAGGAGGAGTGAATTCAAAAGTCTCCTTCTAAAAATAAAAAAGCTATCGGTACGAGTCGTGTGTAAATTATTTCATGGGAGCCTATCAAATAGATTAAAAAACGAATTATTTTCTTCTAATAAATGTAAAACGTATGACAACCTCTCGTCGAGACTTTCTGAAAAATGTAGCTGGTGTTTCTGGCTTCTTCCTGTTTTCAAACCATGGATATGCTTTGGGGGACAGTCTTGAAGACTCCTTTATAGATAAGTTATTACCGGCGCCAAAAGGGGGAGGATTTGCGATGAAAGATTATTGGATTTGGGATCCATCGGTCATAAAAGGAGAAGATGGACGATATCATATGTTTGCTTCGCGTTGGAGCAAACAATATGGGTTTGGTAATTGGGTGACAAATTCCGAAGTCGTCAGGGCTATTTCAGATACCGCTGAAGGGCCATACGAATTTGTTGAAGTTGTACTGCCTGCTCGGGGGAAGCAATATTTTGATGGCTGTACGACACACAATCCTCGAATTGTAAAAAATGGTGACTATTATGTGCTTTATTACTTTGGCAATAATTATGATGAACCAAATCCCTCTTTTACAGAAAATGTATGGGAGTCGGGCTTAGGTCAGAAAGCCTGGATGCATAAACGTATTGGGATGGCCTATTCCAAGTCAATTGCAGGGCCATGGAAAAGAGTTAATCAACCGATTTTGAATCCCCGAAAAGGGGAATGGGATGCCTCCATTACATCAAATCCTTCGCCAGTTGTCTTACCGAACGGAAAGGTTTATTTAGTTTATAAATCTTCCCCAGTAAATTATAATCCACCACTTTTATTGGGAGCCGCGCAAGCGGATTCTTTCCTCGGACCTTATCGCCGTTTATCGGACAAGCCCATTTTTTCATTTCATACAGACCAAAATCATGAAAACGATGTAGAAGATCCATTTGTCTGGTATAACGGTCAGCAGTTTGAACTTATTATGAAGGACCGTTACGGAAAGATCTGCGGTGAAGAGGGGGGCGGGATACATGCTTATTCGAAGGATGGCATAGATTGGCATCTTTCGAAGTCTGTAAAAGCTTATTCTAAAACAATTCAATGGGATGATTGCACGACGAGTCATCAGGCCAATTTTGAACGACCATTTTTACTATTTGAAAATGGGAAGCCTACTCATTTGTTTGCTGCTACGGGAGATGGTTCAGAGCCCTATCAATTTGAACGTACATGGAATATGGTTATTCCGCTTAAGGGTATCTAATCCATGGAATTAAAAAAACAGCTTCCACACCGCGTCGTATATATTGGGTTTGGAAGCTGCCTTGATTTTCCCATCTATTCGGATAATGGGAAGTATATGTAGTTACTTACTAAAACTGTTGTTTGCCGATTCTACATCCGCTAATCGCAATGAAGGATCAATTGTTACCGTTTTTGGTGTTTTCGACACATGGATAGTATAGTCGGGTTTGGTCCAGAACCAATCCTCAAGCACGGTTCTTTTAACACCTTTGTAAATGTCAAAATGCTCTTCCGGTTTTTCTCCACGCATTTCACGCAAAGGGATATAAAATAATTCTTTGCTTCCATCGGTGTATTCTACCAGAACATCCAGTGGCATGGCAAAATTGGACTTATTGGCCAATAGGATTTCTGTATCTGTTACTTTTTCAATGGCGTAATCGATTTGACGTGTCGTATTGATAAACAGGTTGAAATACCATTTTAAGTTGATACCGGAAACATCTTCAGCCACGCGTTTGAAATCATTTGGTGTCGGATGTTTAAACTTCCAGATATCATAGAATTTCAAGAAGGTTTTTTCTAAATTTTCCTGACCAATAATATAACCCAACTGTTCTGCAAGCACGGCACCTTTGTTGTATGCTTCGTTGCTGTAGCCATAGTTGGTGTTATAATAATCTGCCAGTAAACTCATCGGTTCTTCTTTACCTGAAAGGGCCAATTTATAATATCCACGGTAGGCTGCAATTTGCGGGTTAGATGCTATGGCACCTCTTTTTTCAAAGATATGCTGCATAGCCAACTCTTCGACATAGGATGTGAAGCCTTCATCAAACCATTCATCTACGGTTTCGTTGATCCCAAACAATTGTTGGTACCAAGAGTGCGCCGATTCATGGAATATTACACCGACAAGGCTCTTTAAATTGCGACCACCAGTGATAAGCGTAGCTGTACCATATTCCATTCCGCCATCTCCACCTTGAATGATGGTATAAGTTGGCCATGGATATTTACCAAACTTCGCACTACAGAAGTCAAAGAATTCGGTAGAAAGGCCTATTGCTGTTTTCCAATTCGAGATCACTTCTTTGTCTGTTGGCAAGAACACGGTATACACTCTTATGCCATTTTTACTTGAGGCGGAATCCACGACAAACTTGGGGTCTGCAGCCCATACAAAATCGTGGATATTTTGGGCCTTATAGTGCCAGGTTGCTTTATTGTCGACGGCTTTTACTTTTGCTTTTGGTTGATAGCCTTTAACATCTGATGGATTTTGGAGAACACCTGAGGCACCAACGACATAATTTTTATTGAGGTGTATGGTAACGTCAAAGTTGCCAAAAGGGGCAATAAATTCACGGCCCGTATATTCATCCAAATGCCAGCCGAATTCATCGAATTGAGCCATCTTCGGATACCATTGCGCCATAGATAGTGCTACACCTTCGGCTGAATTTCGACCAGTTCTTCTGATTTGTTCCGGAACTTGTGCGGTCCATTCCATATCAAAACGCGCTGTTTCGCCATCTTGGATTGCAACTGGTAAAGTTACCTCCAAAATAGTTCCATCAATTTTAAATGTTGTGTTGGCACCATTGACTGTTAGGGTTTTAATTTTCTGATAACCAGTTTGATCGGCTTTCAGCTCTCCGATACGGCTTTGATATATCGGTTTTTCTTTTGTACCCAAGTTAGTGACCATTCGCTTGTCGGGATCACTGATGTTTTTTAAGCGGTAATCCATCATCGATCCTGGTTGAAACGCATTAAAATATAAATGGAAATATACCTTTTTTAGTGACTGCCCTGAATTATTGCTGTACTTCAAGGTCATTTTTCCATCGTACTGATATGCTTTTTCATCCACGTTGACATCCATGTTGTAGTCAACTTTCTGTTGCCAGAATCCTTTTCTTTGGGCCTTCGCTACTGCCCCCCAAATATTTAATACACATGCAAGTGTAAAAAAGGATATTATTTTGATTTTCATGCCCCAAACTTACAAAATTGTCTCAATAAATGGCACTTAAACGAATGTAACGAAGTTAATGTCATCAAATCTTGACGAAAATTGACTGGTCTTTGGAGAATTGGCTTGGTTTTGGTTAGGGGATTTATCTGTTAAGTTAAAAATCAATTTTACTGTTTTTATGGAAAATCTATATTATAAGCCCTCGGGAAAGGCTCCTGCTTTGGCATTAATTGGCTCTCTTGTGCTAGGTACAGTGGGTGCCGTTGTCCTGGCAATTGTTTACATCGCTTTGCAGTGGTTTATTCCTATTATTTATTTTAATGTATTTATTACATTGGGATTTGGTGCTGGAATATTCTATGTTCTTAACTTCTGTTTCAAACAATGGAAATTAAGAAATAGGGGCATTGCAATATTGATTACTTTGCTGATTGCAATTTTAGGTTTTTATGCCCAGTGGGCTCTTTTTGTGTCGCTGATGTACAATGCGGAGGGGACAATGGGCGGAGATACCTGGGTAAAATCGTCTTTTAATCTAGAGGGATTCAAGGCATTTTTCTTACACCCTTCATTTATTTGGGAAGCGATGCAGGGTTTAAATGAAGTCGGCACTTTTACCTTGAAAAAGAGTCCGGTTTCGGGCGGTATGTTGTGGGCCGTGTGGGCCATTGAAATGGGTATTATTCTGATTACCCCAATTATTATGGCATTCCGGGGTATTACTATTTATCCTTTTTCTGAAAAAGACGAAACATGGATGAATAAACGGACATTACCCGGAAGGTTAAAATTCGTGGCGGATAAAGATGCTGTAGTAAGCTCCTTGGGTAATCATGATTTTGCCTATGTGTATGACCATCTTTCGGATGAAGAAGAGCATTTCTCTTTTGCCACTGCCGAAGTATATGAATCTGAAACGGACGACCATCAGTACCTGACCATCTATAATCACCAATTTACGGAAAAGAAAGGCAAGTTGGAAGAGAAGAAGGACGAGGTTATCGAATTTCTGCGGATCAATAGAAATAGTCTATAAACGCATACTGACGAGTTGAATTGCTCTTTATTGTATGTAATGGCAGCTAAAGTTCGATCGTATAGCTTGGTTCTTTAAAAAAAGATCCCAGGATAAATATCCCGGGATCTTTTTTACATGTTATTGTACCAATGTTCCACCCTTTAATTTCCATTCATTGATGGAAGGACTATAAATTTTGACGTCCTTAATACCGTTTTTCGCCAATATGGATGCCGCTATGGTTGCGCGGTCTCCAGACTGACAATGCAGGTACAGCTGTTTACTTCGATCAATTTGGTTAAGATTGTCTGCAATTGTACCAACAAAGATATGAGTCGCATGCGGTAAATGGCCCTCTGAAAACTCAGCGGCATTACGCACATCAAGTATTTGGATGTCGGATTTGCCCAATACACTATTCATCTCTTCGAAACCGATGAGTTGCTGATGCTCCAATGGAATCCCCAAATGAGGAATCGTATCAGACGTAATATATCCAGCGACATGATCCAATCCAATGCGCATAAGCTTGCGGGCAATGTCGTCCAATTGGCTTTCCTCTACAATGAGTATAAAAGGATCCGTGTAATTAAGTATCCAACCAGCCCAGGTATTAAACGTTTTGTTATTCTGAATATTGATGCTATTGGGGAGATATCCTTTGGCAAACTCAAACTTATGGCGTGTATCAATGACAGTTGTTCCTTTGTGGTATAAACTCAGAAAAGCTTCGTTCGTTAACTTGTTATACTGAGGAACTGCTGTTTGCAAAGGCCGTGCTATTTTGTTGAGTTTTTTCATCATGGCAAAATAGCGTGGCGGTTCAGGCTGTCCTGATAATAGCTCTTCCACGAAGGCTGTTTCGTTCTTTTGGTATTGAAGCGCCCAGTTTCGTATTTTTTCATAACCAACTGTTGAACTCGGAACGGCGCCTAGGGCCTTTCCACACGCGGATCCGGCCCCATGTGCGGGCCATACTTGAATATGATCAGGTAGAGCCAAGAAATGTTGCAACGATCGGTACATTTGGTGGGCTCCAATTTCCTTGGTTCCGATCATTCCCGCCGCATTTTCTAACAGATCTGGGCGTCCGATATCTCCAACAAATACAAAATCACCTGTAAATATCATGACTGGCTCCATGGTTGCAGGCGTATCAATCAATATAAAACTGATACTCTCGGGCGTATGTCCAGGGGTATGGATAACTTGGAAAATCAGATTTCCAACTTGAAATTGATCTCCATGTTTTAATCCAATATGTGGAAATTCATATTGCCAATCTTCTCCACCTTCATCGGAAAGATAAGGTTGGGCGCCTGTCAATGCGGCTAATTCTAGCGTACCTGAAAGGTAGTCGGCATGTATATGCGTTTCCGCAATATGGGTTATGGTCAGATTATTCTTTTGTGCAATCTCAAGATAGCTGTCTACATCTCTTTTAGGGTCAATGACTAGCGCTACACCCTTGGCTTGACAACCAATGATATAACTCGAATGTGCTAAAGATGACTCAAAAATGTGTTGAAAAAACATAACGTGTGATTTTAATAATTTACAAATTGAATGAATTCGAAAGCAAAGATTAGTATGCCGATACTAATTAAAAAGTACCCAAAAATACCTTTCAATTTTGCCGCATCTAATTTGTCTTTCCATTTGGAACCAATTTGGAGGCCTATTAAAGTGATTAACGTAAAGGTAACCAATATAAACCAATTCATATGTTCCAGGAACTGATAATTCGCGATCAAACCGAATGAGGCGTTTAAACCGATGATAAACAACGAAGTTGCAATGGCCTGCTTAAGTGGAATTCCTAAGAGTAATACGAGGGCCGGCACAATGATAAAGCCTCCTCCTGCCCCCACCAGGCCGGTCATGATACCGACGAGCAATCCGACGAGGACAACGTTGAAAATCTGGCCAATTCCACCCCTGAATCGATCGTGCTGAACCTGTTTACGTCTTCGTACCATTGCTGTCGCAGAAATCAAAATCACAATCGAGAAAAGCAGCATGATGATATGGTTTCTGGAGATTGCTATTTCGCCCAGGTGGAATGACTCTGGTATGGCTACAAGGAGATAACGCTTGGTCAAATAGACCGAAATTAGCGATGGAAAGAGAAAAATGGCCGTAGTTTTCAGGTCAATTTCTCTTTTTTTCAACGGAGAAATTGATCCGACCAAGGCTAATATTCCTATAGAAAACAACGAATAGTCCAATGCATATTGAGGTTCTATATGAAAAATATAAACAAATATTGGCAATGTTAGAATGCTTCCGCCACTACCCATCAAACCCATTGACAGGCCGACCAGAACAGCTAATATAAAACCAGCTATAAATATTAATTCCATTTTCTCTTTCTAAAATTTTAACCCGTGGTACAGGCGTCAGATTGCGCGTATCGGTATAAAGTAGTTTGTTAAAACTAATGCGGCAACTTATTGCGCAAGACACCATAAAGCCAAGTACCCAACAAAGCGAAAAGCAAGACGATCCCTATAGTCCAATAACCAGCACCGATTAGGGCAAACATTGGTCCCGGACAAGCGCCTGTCAATGCCCAGCCTAAGCCAAAGATTGTTCCCCCGAGCAGGTATCGTGTAATACTTTTGTCTTTATCATGGAATGCTATTTGCATCCCGTTACTATCTTTGATTTGCTTTCTCTTGATGATTTGTACGATTATAATTGCTGTGGTCAGTGCTGTACCGATAATCCCATACATATGAAAGGAACGAAATTGAAACATTTCGTAGATTCTATACCATGATGCGGCTTCTGATTTGTATAAGATGATTCCAAACAATATACCGATGAAAATAAATTTTAGTGCTTTCATTTATGCGAAAATTAGCGGGAATAAAAAATGAACCATGATGATCCCACCTAGGAAGAAACCTATAACGGCGATCAAAGAAGGAAGCTGAAAATTGCTAAGTCCAGAAATAGCATGGCCAGATGAACATCCACCAGCATAGCGGGTTCCAAACCCAATCAATAGACCGCCAATACTTAAAAGTAGAAACTGAAACAAAGATCCGTCGAAAATGAAAATGGATTCAGGAAGGTAGCCTTGTAGATGGTCGATAATACCCAGCTCTTTTAAGTCGGCAACACTTTTGGAATTAATCTGGCTTGCAGTGCCGTCGCTCAGAAAATGATGTGCAATAAAACCGCCAATAGCTGTCCCGAGTACCATCAATAAATTCCATGACTGGGTCTTCCAATCAAATCTGAAAAAAGAGGAAGTTTTTCCGGCCCCCAATACAGTACACATGGTGCGCAGATTATTGGACATGCCAAAATCCTTTCCCTGTTTGAGCAGCAGGTACATGACCAGTGCAATTAAAGGTCCTGAAATATACCAGGGCCATGGTTGTTTGATGTATTCCAATAGCATAACATTGTTCTTAAGTGATGTTACAAAGGTACATACTGCCTTTGCAAAAGCCTGTAACAAATGTTACCGAAGGAAGAAAGAATTTATAGGTCGTAATATTCGATGTCGGCGTCCTTTAGGGCTTCCGTTAGCAGGGGAAGATCATCTTCCTTTTGAAATAATTTGTTGCGCCAGGTACGGAAGGCTGGCCCTTTGTTTTGGTTGATAATGATCAGGTTGCCGCCGGAACGTTTGAGATTCCTGATATGAGAAATATTATTCAAAGGGAAAACGATTGTTTTTTTAGCGTTGCTTATCTGAAGTGTATTTTCATCCAAGACCCAAGTCGATGACAAAGTCGAAGACTTTATGGCCAGATACAGTGCTAAAGGAATCATTAAAAGAGCAATAATAATCTTGAGAATTTCCTGTATGGGAACTTTAGACATTCCCATTCCGATCAAAAAGATTGAAATCAGCAAGATTAACATGTATTTTCCACGATGCAATGTCGACAAGTGGAACGTCTGTGGATTACTCTTCATATTTCTTGATAAACTTCCCTTTTGCGTCAATATAGTAAAAATTCTCTAGATCCTCCGTTACAAGCGCCAGCCCGTTTTCAAAAGCTTGGGCATTTTGTAATTTAAATGGAACAACGACTTTTCCTGTGTAATCAATGTACCCATATTTATTGTCATTAAATGCCAGTAGAAGTCTTTCACCCGCAAAAGATAGAAACTCATAATCCGTTTTAAGTTGATTATGCCCCGTTTTATTAATAAGCTGGTAAGATTGGTTGACTAGAATTAACGCGAGATTATCGCGATAATCCGAAATGGTTTCATATTTGGCAGGAAGTAAAACAGCGCCTTTTTGATCCATGATACCCGTATGTTCTCCTTCCGTAAAAAGTGCATATTCTGGGCTAGGAACTGAAATAAAGTCATATTTGGGCTGCAGCAATATTTTACCGTTTGTATCCAACAGTCCATACTTAAGATCTCTCATATAAACTACTGGACCGCCTTCGGTTTCTAAACTGAGCGATTCATATTGACATGGAATAACTTCTTTGCCGTGTATGTCTATTAAGCCAAACATTTGTGCTGCATCATTTACGATGGCATAGTCTCCTACATAGCTATATATTGCCGTATACTTTGCTGGTGTTAATTTGTTTCCTAAGCTGTCCTGTACACCAAAATATGCTGTATTGGAATCTTGATACCAAGATAGCTGATCGTTTAGCGTGGAATCTATAGCTTCCTCAATAGGTTCACCTTCTTCATAATCCGCTGGAATTTCAAAGAGTGATTTGTCGAATGTTATTTCTTCCACATTGGTCGCTTGAATTCCGAGCCCGGCCGATCCGATATAGAGCGCTGCCCCGGGCACTTTTTCGAGATAATCGTAAGTGCCCCAGTATAACTTTGGCAATTTTGGTGCATACCAAACGGTAATTTCCGTTTGTGGATCTTGGCTACCTGTTAGATTGAATGTTGCTTTTTCGCAGGTGATTCCTGCAATTATCTTCTTTTGATCGGGAACTAAGCTGATCTCAAAATCTCCCGAATAGGCATAATTATCACCCTCGTTTACGGCAGTCTCAATGAGTTTGCCGGTGGCCAGCTCTGTTGCAGTATAGGTTTTATTTATTTCATCCAGTAGAAAAGAGCTGCCTTCGTGGATATTGCTGATCTGTATCGATTTTCCGAATAATAAACTTTCAATTCGCATCTGGTCTTTGGTGATGAAGGCCTGCATTAATGCTTCATTATTTCCAGCCAATATTTTGATGAATTCTGAAGATGCAGTATCGGTTCCCGTTTCAGGATCAGCAAATTGATATGAAATTTTATATAGCTTTTGCTGGGCGTGTCCTTGTCCGATAAGGAGAAAAAACGCCAGCTGTAAACAAAGGATAAATTGTTTCATTGTGTGATTTTAAGCTGCAAAAATATTGAAATTCGATTGATTTTTGAAATAATCTTTCGTTGTTTGTGGAAATTCTTTCAAAAATAGATATTATTGTATTTGGTTGTTTAAAACCGATTTTTGGTCTGTACTTAGGGTTCAGGTGCTAGCGTCTTATTTTTTGAGTAAAGATCTTGCGTTGTGGACTATTTTTATGCCAAGTGAAATAAATGGTTGTAAGGGCGGCGGTTAAGATAGCGGTCTTGCGGGAGTGTATGTGTTTTTTACTTGTTTTATAGGTTATTATCATATAATCGTCAAGAAAAAGCGAAAATAATTAAGGAATGTAGCTTTTTGGAAAAAGGTGAAATGTTAATTTTGTATTTTACAAACCTCGAATTTTTTACTGTTTAAAAAAGATACCTGTGGAACTATTACTAATAGAGGATGAACCATCCGTCATATCATTGATCGAAAGAGGCTTAAAAGAAGAAGGCTATCATATTAGTATTGCTATGGATGGTTATACTGGTCTAAAAATGGCGGGATTGAACCGTTATGACTTGATCCTATTGGATGTGATGTTGCCTGGTATGAATGGCTTAGATGTCTGTAAAAACATTCGGATGTCTAACAACGAAGTCCCAATTATTATCTTAACAGCTTTAAATCAAACAGAGGACATTGTTGAGGCCTTTGACAGGGATGCGGATGATTACTTGACGAAGCCGTTCCGTTTAGAGGAATTAAAGGCTCGAATCAGTCGCTACAGCCGCAAATCCAAAACAGTTACCGAGCAGAAAAATATATTGGTATTTGACGATCTTCAATTGGATAGAGACAGTAAGTCGGTTCAACGTGCCAATTCTCCTATTATTCTCACGGCTACTGAATTTCGTTTACTTGAATTTTTAATGCTCAACCGAAATAAGGTATTGAGCCGGATCGATATCCTGGAAGAAGTATGGGGTATGGATGTTGACTTAAGTACTAATGTTGTTGATGTGTATGTAAACTACTTGCGGAAAAAGATCGATAAACAATTTTCACGTAAACTTATCCATACAGTGATCGGTATGGGCTATGTAATCCGTCATGAAAATTAGGACCAAAATAGTTCTCCTATTTTCTATCATCAGCACCCTGCTGCTTGTTGTTTTTGCCATTTATGTGTCTTATTTTACGTACGACAGTCTACAGACCAAATTTTTTCATCGGTTAGAAGAGAACGCCGTGATTGTCGGAGATCATATCGTTCATCAGAAGGATGAAAACAGGGCACTCTATATTCAGGTAAAACGTAAATACCTGAAACAATTATCTGAAGGAACAGACCATCTCATTCGTGTAGTTAAGGGAAGTGATCGAATTCAATTGAGGCCTGAGCTGCCCATGCCACAAACATTCTATGCCGATGTAATTCGTCATGGAAAGGGAAGATACATGCATGGTAAGACTGCCTTTGTAGCGGTATTCTTTCAGGATCATCTTCACCAGGAAAATTTGATTGTTGTATCGGAAGGGATTGATGATTACGGTCATGATGAGCAGCGTCAATTGGATCGTACCCTGATCACAGGTGGGATTTTGGCGATTTTTTTAATCGTACTGATGTCTTTTTATTTTGCTGACCGATTATTGAAACCCATTAAGGATATCAACAATGATTTAGACAAAGTTGATATCGCACATTTAGACCATCGCCTGTTTAGTAAATTTAGCAATAGCAAAGATGAATTGGGTGTTTTGATTGCGAACTTAAATTCAATGCTTAGCCGATTGGATATTTCGGTTCAGTCGCAACAGAGTTTTATCGGAAATGCCTCTCATTCGCTAAAGACCCCGCTTACAATTATCGGGGGAGAAGCCGAATTGGCACAACAGCTCCTGTCTAAAGAGCATGAAGCTTATTATTCACTGGAGACGATCGCGAAATATGCGGATAAAATGGAGTTGATTATCAACAATCTTTTGCAACTATCTCGCATGGGCTTCAAGGGGGAAGTGGACAATAAAGAAATTATTCGAATTGACGAATTACTCTATGAAATTTATAAAGCGGAAAAAAGTATTCATAAGGACCTCAAGCTTTCTTTTGATCTAACAGAAATTCCAGAAGATAGTGATGAGCTTACGGTTTTGGCTAACCCGGATCTGTTTTTTATTGCCTTTAGCAATATTATTTCAAATGCATTTAAATACGGCAATGGACTGCAGGTTGGCGTAGCCATAAGTAGCGATAGCAAAAATATTACGATAAAAGTGTTTGACCAAGGGATAGGTATTCCTAAAAAAGACCAGCCACATATTTTTACCTCTTTTTACCGCGCTTCTAATGTCGGTGATATCTATGGCAATGGTTTGGGGCTTGTTTTAGCCAAAAATATCTTTGACCTTCATGGTGCTGAATTGTTCCTCAATTCAACGGAAGGTCAAGGCACTCTGGTCGTTGTTACAATCCCAAAAACTCCTTTCTAATTTCATTTTAATCTCATCCTTATTCCATTTTTAGGTGGCTGTGATATACTTGTACCAGAGATAAGTATAACTCATGGATCTATCTTGTTGTTTCGAATCGGATTATGTTTTGAAACCGCGGGATTGCTTCGTTACCATAAAGGAACAAAATATAAGGATGAAAAAAACACTTTCACTTTTTACAACACTGGGGATTAGTATAGCATCATTGCATGCGCAGGAGCAGATCCAAACGGACTCTGTTCAGGCGCAAAGAAGCAGCTTGTTACTGAAAGAACCCGCGCGAGCAAAATCATTTCAATTGGATGTCCTGTTAAGAGCAGGTCTGCAAACGGACAATGGGGAGGGGGAGTCTCAAGCAAAAGCAAACCTTGATGATGCCCGTATTTTGATGAGCGGGGAATACAATGATAGACTGTCGTATAAAGTGCGTTTTCGCTTGAATAGGTCATTTGCTCCAACGAGTCAGGATAATGGCTCGCGTGCATTGGACATGGCATTGATCAAGTACAAGTTTGGAAAGGATCTCAAATGGTCCGTTACGGCCGGTAAGCAAAGTGCGATGGTCGGGAGTTATGAATTTGAAAATAACCCAATTTACGAATATAAGTTCACAGACTATGTCGACCGTATACTGAATCTCTTTGTTGTCGGTGGAATGTTATCTTATGAAGTCAACCCGAATCATTCGTTACATGCCCAAGTTTACAACACGACCAATGATAGTTTTATGGAGCTTCATGCAAAAAATGGTTTTGCTGTAGGTGATTTGGAACGCTCTAGTGTACCAATGGGCGCCTATTTCACTTGGGTGGGTGCATTTATGGATAAGCGTTTTAATACGAAATGGTCTTACAACATCGCTCAGTTTGCAAAGGGACATACTAATCATGCCGTTTCATTAGCGAATAAATTCAAAACAGCAAAACAGATGCTATATCTTGATTTACAGTACTCTTATCTTGCTGTCGATCATGCGATGATTGCATCTTCGGCGATCAACGAATTTTATGGTAGAACTGGCGAGAACCGTGTATTGGCCAAAGATGTGAACTACAGCTCTGCCATATTGCGCTATGATCAATTTTTGAGTAAAAAATGGGAGGTGGCTTTGAAAGGTGGGTATGAGATCGCGGGATCGAGAGATGATAACCAACTCGGTAAGAATTTTCGCCAAAACTGGACCTATTTTGCGGCTTTGCAACATAAGCCGTTTCACAACCAGGATCTTCGGTTTTATTTAGGTTACGTTGGTAACACCGTAAACTATAAGGGCTATATGGATATGGCCGAGAGTCAGTACAACCGCTTAGCCTTTGGGGCATATTTTACCATTCCAGTTTTATAATAATTCCTTTAACAAATTAACAAATAATTATTTTTTTATGCGTTTAACACCGAGAGAAACAGAAAAGCTGTTGTTGCATTTGGCCGGCGAATTGGCGGCTAAGCGATTGAAACGCGGGGTAAAATTAAATTATCCAGAGTGTATCGCTTACATCAGTGCCCAGATTATGGAGGAGGCTAGGGACGGAAGGTCTGTGGCGGACTTAATGTCTTATGGTACTACCTTATTGAAAAGGAGCCAAGTCATGGAAGGAGTCCCCGAGATGATCCATGATGTACAGATCGAAGTTACTTTTCCGGACGGAACTAAATTGGTGACTGTCCATGATCCTATTCGTTAATAAATATTGAATGATATGATTCCAGGAGAATACATTTTAAAAAAAGAGGAAATCAAAGCTAATGTTGGGCACAGAACCACAAGCATTGTTGTGAAAAATGAAGGTGATCGACCGATTCAGGTAGGTTCACACTATCATTTCTTTGAAGCGAACAAGTTGCTTTCCTTCGACAGGGAGAAAGCGTTTGGGATGCGCTTGAATATTCCAGCCAGTACCGCTGTTCGTTTTGAACCAGGGGAACAAAAATCAGTTGTTCTGGTTGAATTTGGCGGAAGTAAGGAAATCCACGGTTTTAATGGATTGACAAATGGGAAGTATACAGATCAATCGGTGAAGACCAAAGCCATTGATAAAATGAAAAAATTGAAATTCAGACAATCTAAATAAATATGGGAGGATGGAATAGACGCGAATGGATTAAAGTTGTAGGGCTCACTACTTTGGGTACTACTGTTGGTCTACATGCGCTTGGTTTAGATAAACTAGGTTTAGATAAATCATCTGTAAAATATGTTGATGGGGAACTTTATATCCCGAGAGACAAATATGCGGCTCTTTTTGGACCGACCACTGGAGATAAGGTTCGTCTGGCAGATACAGAGCTTTTTATTGAAATTGAAAAAGATTTCAATGTTTATGGAGAAGAGAACAAATTTGGTGGCGGTAAAACTATTCGCGATGGTATGGGGCAATCGGCTCGTGCCTTGCGTGATGAGGGGGTGTTGGATTTTTGCATCACTAATGTCATTATCATTGACCACTGGGGTATTGTAAAAGGCGATATCGGTATTAAGGATGGTAAAATTGTAGGTATTGGTAAAGCTGGAAACCCAGATGTACAGGATGGTGTAACCGAGGGCATGATCATCGGTGCTTCTACGGAAGTGCATGGGGGAGCGGGCTATATCCTAACTGCAGGCGGTATTGATACGCATATTCACTTTATCTCGCCGCAACAGATTGAAACAGCGCTATATTCTGGTGTAACTACTTTTATTGGTGGCGGTGCGGGACCAGCAGATGGAACACTGGCAACGACAGTGACCTCAGGAAAGTGGTATATCGAGCGTATGTTTGAAGCTTTTGAAAACCTTCCTATCAATGTTGGTTTTTTCGGAAAAGGTAACGTGTCGACCACTAAACCTATCGAAGAACAAATTGAAGCTGGTGCACTGGGCGTGAAAATCCATGAAGATTGGGGAGCGACTCCGGCAACAATTGATGCGGCATTGAAAGTTGCTGATAAATACGATGTACAAGTTGCGATCCATACCGACACACTGAATGAGGCCGGTTTCTTGGAAGATACTGTTGCTGCGATAGATGGTCGTGTAATCCATACTTTTCACACGGAAGGAGCCGGAGGTGGACACGCTCCGGATATTATTAAGATCGCCATGTATCCCAATATCCTCCCTGCATCTACCAATCCAACAAAACCTTTTACGGTAAATACTGCTGAAGAACACTTGGACATGCTGATGGTCTGCCATCACTTGGATAAAAATGTGAAAGAAGATGTGGCATTTGCTGATTCACGTATCCGTCCACAGACAATCGCTGCCGAGGATATTTTGCAAGACATGGGCGTATTTTCAATTATGAGTTCGGATAGCCAAGCGATGGGGCGTGTCGGAGAGGTCATTTCCCGTACATTCCAAACGGCCCATAAGATGAAAATCCAACGCGGCCCTTTAGCTGAAGATCAAGGCAAAGAAAATGATAACTTCCGTGTCAAACGTTACGTGTCTAAATTTACAATCAACCCTGCTAAAGCACATGGTATTGACCAATATATTGGTTCGATTGAAAAAGGAAAGTATGCAGATTTGATCCTTTGGAAACCAGAATTATTTGGTGTAAAACCCGAGTTGATCATCAAAGGCGGTATGATTTTGGGCGCTAAAATGGGGGATGCCAATGCGTCAATTCCGACACCACAACCAATCATTTATAGGCCAATGTTTGGGAATTATGGTAAAGCGGTTTCAAAACTATGCTTCAATTTCGTTTCGAAAATTTCTTTGGAGAACGGAAATATTCAAAAATTGAATTTGTCGCGTAAATGTCTGCCTGTGGAGGGATGTCGTACGGTGATGAAAAAAGATATGGTCCATAATCATGCAACACCAAATATCGTCGTTAATCCAGAAACCTATGAAGTAACAGTCGATGGTGTGTTGGCGACCTGTGAACCATTGAAGGAACTTCCAATGGCCCAACGGTACTTCTTATTCTAATTGGTTATTTATGTTGTTAGCAAGAGACATTAAGGGGAATATTTGGGCCGATAGCACAGATCAGAACAGTGTTGAACTTGATTTTTTGGAACTCGAATGGTTTGATACGGAAAGACGTATTATCCGAGGGTTCACTGTTGAAGGCCGAGAAATAGGCTTTAAAAATTTAGGAACGGAATCCTTGTTTGACGGTGATATTTTGTTCGAAACAAAGGAACTGCGCATTGTTGTTCGAATATTACCCTGTCCTTGCCTTGTCGTACGTCCTAAAAACCGCTTGGATATGGCTCGGATATGTCTCGAAATTGGCAACAAACATATCCCTGTTTTCATCAACGCTGCACATGAAATTATTGCAGCCTATGAAAATCCCCTTTGGGAAACCTTAGAAAGGGCGGGTTTTACACCGACGAAAGAACTACGGGTGATTGAAAGAACCCATACGTTACGCATACATCAGTATGCCGTAGTCCAGCACAAAATTACCTTGGCCAATGGGCTCTAATACTTAATTAATAACGATTACATATGAATCCATTGTTGACATTAATGCAGATTAACGACTCTGTATTTCCGATTGGAGGCTTCACACATTCCTATGGCTTGGAAACTTATATCAATAAAGATATTGTACATGATGCTAAAACTGCAAAAGAATATGCCCAAACTTTATTGGAGCATAGTTTCTATTACAACGATGCCGCTTTTTTTCATAAAGCTTGGCAATTATGTGAATCAAGGGCAACCAGGAAAAAGATCGCTGAACTGGATGCATTGATAACCGCTTTCAAAGCTCCTTATGAGATTCGGGATGCCAGTAAGAAATTGGGAATACGGTTTTTAAAATTGACAGAAAAGTTAAAACCGGTCAAGCGTTGTTCGGCTTATCTAAAGGCGATAAATGCGCAAGAACTGCATGGTCACTATGCGATGGCATTTGCCATGTTTGCCCATGCGCAGGAAATTAGTTATGCAGACGCACTGAGTGCTTTTTATTATAATTCTTTGAATGGTATTATGACGAATTGTGCCAAACTGGTTCCAATTAGCCAAATGGATGCACAGCAGATTTTGTTTAAACTACAGCCCTTGATTAATAAATTGGTCGGATTACAGCCCGAACTGGATGATGATCTGGTCGGAAATTGTTGTATCGCTCAGGATATTCGATGCATGCAACATGAAAAATTATACACGAGAATTTACATTTCGTAAAAATAACTGAAATAAAAGATGTCTAAGAGAAATTACGTGAAAATTGGTGTTGCTGGTCCTGTAGGCTCTGGCAAGACGGCACTTATTGAACGGTTGACACGTTCGATGTCGGCAGATTATAGTATCTGTGTTGTAACAAATGATATTTATACGCGTGAGGACGCTATGTATCTACAACAGAATTCGGCCCTGCCCGCTGAACGTATTATTGGTGTTGAAACTGGAGGCTGTCCGCATACGGCAATCCGTGAAGATGCTTCGATGAATATTGAAGCTGTAGAAGAATTAGCGAATCGTTTTGCGGATGTGGAACTGATTTTTGTTGAAAGTGGAGGTGATAACCTGACGGCGACTTTTAGTCCGGATCTAGCCGATTTGACCATATTTGTTCTCGATGTTGCTGAAGGCGAGAAAATGCCACGTAAGGGTGGGCCAGGTATTACGCGCTCGGATTTGTTGTTGATCAATAAAATAGACCTTGCCCCTTATGTAAATGCCGACTTGGAAGTTATGCGCCAGGATACAATCCGCATGCGCGGTGAAAGACCATTTATTTTTACAAACTTAATGACTTTAGAAGGTTTAGAAGATGTGAAATCATGGATCAAAAAGTATGCTTTGTTGGAGCCCGTAGGTTAAAATTTATCGTATATGGATAGCAAAATCGTATTAAATGTTGCCAAAGAGGACGGCAGAAGTAGATTGAAGGAGAGTTATCATAATGCACCTTATAAACTAACGCATTATGGCGCGGCAGGATTGACCAATCATTTGGAAATGATCATCATGAGTGCATCGCCTGGTATTATGGATACGGATTATTTGCACATTGATGTTCATGTGAAAAAAGATGCACAATTGAAACTTTTTACACAGTCCTTCAATAAGCTTCATCCTATGAAAACCGGCGCAAGACAACATACGGACGTGCATGTGGGTGCCGGTGGCTTGTTTCATTACATTCCACATCCGGTAACGCCGTTTAAGGATTCTATTTTTAAGGCAAGCAATCATATTCACTTGGCTGACGATGCAGTTTTGATGTGGGGTGACATTATTAGTGTTGGAAGAATTCACATGAAAGAAGCATTTGAGTTTGATAGTCTCCATACGCAAACCAAGATTTTTAGACAAGGTAAACTATCCTTTATTGACAATCAGCTTTTGCGCCCCAAAAGTCAACCGATACAGAAGATGTTATTTTTTGAGGGATATACCCATCAGGCAACTTTTGTGTTCTCGGCTCTTTTTGCGCAAGAATTAAAATATGAATTGGATGAAATCTTAACTGTTGAATACAATGATATCTCTTATGGCTTTACGCAGGCTTCAAAAGATGTGGTTATCCTACGTGCTTTGGGTACTGATGGAGAGTTGCTTTACGACTTTTTACATATGTTGGGGCAATTGTGTTGGGATTTTACACAACATAAGCTTTCTGAAAGGAAGGAAGATACAGTCGTTGAAGCGATAACGGAAGATGAGAAATCGAAGGCGGGGGAAATTACCGTCATTGAACACAGAAAACCTCTTCGAAAAGGTAAGCGGGAGTTGGTGGATGCTGTAGTGGTGGAAGGAACTAACTATGCATAAGGGGAGCCAGCATGACGAGATATGGATTGATGTTATCCCTGATTTTGACAAATTGAAGCTGGGCCGCGATTCAGATATTTTGGATCTTTCCTATTATGAAGTAAATAAGCGCGTTATCCAGCGGAAAACAAGAAAGGGTAATCTGGTGCGCATACAGCGTGATGATGGCAGCGCACTGCGTTCAGGACAGTGTATTTATCATTGTGGTGATTTATTCATCCAGGTCAACATTTTACCTTGTCTTTGTGTATTGTTGGATAGTCAGAATCTATCTGTTGTGGGCGAGTTCTGCTTCGACGTGGGCAATCGACATTTGCCGGTTTATCTCAAAGCAGATGGGCGATTTGCTGTTTCTTATGATGGACGTCTCTATCAGGCGCTAAAAGAAAAATATAAAGGCTTTATCACATTGGAAAATACGATTTTAGAACCTGATGAACAGATTACCTACATTCGTAGACCTATCCTCGAATGATGGAATGCTGGTATTAGCGAAAAATTGCGCATTTTTGTCGCTATGAAATTTGGCGAGGAATTGCAAGCATGGTATCGACAGCATAAGCGAGATCTACCATGGCGAGAAACAAAAGATGCCTACAAAATATGGCTTTCTGAAATTATTCTGCAACAGACTCGTGTCGAACAAGGCTTGCCCTATTATGTACGTTTTGTCGAGCGATTTAAGAATGTTGTGGAATTTGCGAATGCAGAAGAAGATGATATTCTCCATCTTTGGCAAGGTCTGGGTTACTATTCTAGAGGACGGAATATGCATAAGGCCGCGCGAATAGTTCGCGATCGGTATCAGGGTGTTTTTCCGGTAGATTATCAAACATTAATAACGCTTCCTGGAATAGGAGAGTATACTGCTGCGGCGATATCCTCTTTTGCGAACGATGAAGCCCAGGCAGTATTGGATGGAAATGTGTTTCGTGTACTAGCGCGATACTATGGCATAGAAACACCTATCAATTCTACGGAAGGAAAGAAGATTTTTACAGCTATAGCCAAAGAAAATCTTGATCATAAACACCCGGCATTGTATAATCAGGCGATTATGGATTTTGGTGCTACCCATTGTAAGCCCAAGCTGCCTTTATGTGAATTCTGTATGTTTCGTCCTTCCTGTTATGCGTTATCTAAAGGCCAGGTAGATCAATTGCCCGTAAAGCTTAAAGCCAAGGCAAGCAAAAATAGATACTTTAATTATTTTATCTTGAAGGACAACGATCGGATACTGATGTCTAAACGCGGTGAAGGTGACGTTTGGCAGAATCTATATGAGTTTCCACTTTTGGAGTCTAATTACAGCTTGTCAATTCCGGATGTTGTTAGCGATGAGTGGTTTATTTCCTGTTTCGGTTCCGATGCAGAACTACATGTTTTACAGCAGCAGACAAAACATATCTTGAGTCATCAAAATATTTATGCGACATTTTTTGAGGTGCGGTTAAAAGGCGATCTAATTCAAAAAAAATCCAATTGGGATTATGTATTTCTAAAAGATTTAGATAAATTAGCTAAACACAAGTTGATCTTTACCTTTTTGGAAAGATCAAATTTTTAACCATTTATGCTTTTAAATTATGTCAGGAGTTAACAAAGTCATTTTAGTGGGACATCTTGGAAAAGATCCCGAAATTCGCTATTTAGAAGGCAATGTCTCTGTTGCCAGTTTTCCATTGGCAACATCAGAAACGTATAACAAAGACGGAAAAAGAGTAGAACAAACCGAATGGCACAATATTGTTATGTGGCGAGGTCTTGCTGACGTGGCTGTAAAATATCTAACAAAGGGGAAGTTAGTTTATATTGAAGGTCGACTGCGGACTCGTACTTATGAGGATAAGGAAGGTATTAGACGATATGCTACCGAGGTTGTCGCTGAAACCTTTACGCTTTTAGGCCGTAAATCGGATTTTGAGCCGAATGCAGGTGCAAGTGCTGGTAATACAGCAAACACGCAGGCGCAAAAAGTCGAAGATAAGGAAGTGGAGGTCGATTTTACGGAGAATGATCAGGAGGATAACCCATTACCATTTTAAGCTGAAGAATTTGAGATTATGTAAAAACTTTACATGTATAGTAAATATAGTAAAATCATCGAAAAACAAAAGAGCAGGCAACTAAGCCTGCTCTTTTGTTTTATTCGTGTTTTGGGGGGAAATTCTGATTGCCTTCTCCTAAGCGAGGACGCTGTTTCTGTTATGTGTTCTTTTATGATGCTCAGTCGAAGTTCAAAATTTCTTTTTAGCGGAAATTTTGGCTATGTTTGCTCTAATTATGTTGCAAGATAGAATTACGCAGTATACTGAAGAGATTAAGGCATTTGCGCCAACTTCTTCAGCCGATGTAGAAAATTTCAGATTGAAGTTTTTGGTTTCCAAAGGGATTGTGAAAAATCTTTTTGATGAATTCAAAACAGTTACGCCTGAAGAGAAACGTACTTTGGGGAAAGTGTTGAATGAATTTAAGCAGTTAGCAGAGAATACATTCAAAGAAGCACAAGAAAAGTTCGGGTCTGGTGAGAAGCAAAAATCCCAGGAATTTGCGAGTGATTTAACATTGCCTGGTCAAGGTTTTCAGCTGGGGTCTAGACATCCAATCTCTTTAGTTCGTAAAGAAATTGTTGAAATTTTCAAGAAATTAGGCTTTATTGTGTCAGAGGGACCGGAAATTGAAGATGACTGGCATAATTTTTCTGCGTTGAATTTTCCGCCGGAACATCCTGCGCGTGATATGCAAGATACTTTCTTTATCAAAAAACAGGAAGGTAATGACATTACATTGAGAACGCATACCTCTTCGGTTCAGGTGCGTTTAATGGAAGCCGGTAAACCACCGTTTCGTGCGATAATGCCTGGACGTGTTTATAGAAATGAAGCTATATCAGCCCGTGCACACTGTTTCTTTCATCAAGTAGAAGGTTTATATGTAGATGAGAATGTTTCTTTTGCCGATTTGAAACAAACTTTATATCATTTTGTTCAAGAGATGTATGGCGAAGGTACCAAAGTACGTTTCCGCCCATCCTATTTTCCTTTCACTGAACCTTCGGCAGAAATGGATATCTCCTGTACAATCTGTAAAGGGGCGGGGTGTAACTTGTGTAAGTACTCTGGCTGGGTAGAGATTTTAGGTTGCGGTATGGTCGATCCAAATGTGCTTGATAACTGTGGTATCGATAGTAAAAAATACTCAGGTTTTGCTTTTGGTATGGGAATAGAACGTATCACAAACCTTAAATATGTGATTAAAGACCTACGTCTTTTCTCAGAAAATGACACACGTTTCTTGTCTCAATTTGAGACTGAATTAATATAAATTAATCATTGTAAAGATTGTGGCATCACATTATTCTCTACGATAACTAGGCAAGAGAACAATGTGATGCTTTTTGGTCTTTAAGCTTTGTAGATGACTTTCAACATTCGTACGATCTAACGTATATGGAACCAGATTATATTATTGAATCCATAAAAAGAACAGCACGTGAGCTCTTTCGTCAAAATGGCTACCATAAAACCAGTGTAAACACATTGGCAAAAAAAGCTAGGATTGCGAAGGCGACGGTGTACAAGTATTTTGATAGTAAAGAGATGATCTTGCATGCCATTCTCATGGATTATCTTCGTGCGAGTCTGCAGGATATTTTGAAAACAACCAAATATGAAGATGATATGGCTTCGTTTTTGGCTTCAACAATTTTGCGGGTAAGCCGACTGACTTATACGGCTTGCAATGAATTGATCGGTTGGGAGTTTATCCGGGAATCTGCGAATGCACAAGAATATTTAAAAACGCTTTCTGAAGATTTGGAGTTTCTGCTCCTAAGCACATTCATTCAGAATGAAAAAATAAATGAAGCGATTAGCGAAGAAAAGCTGACCTTTTTGATCAAGTCCAGTAAAAGTATTGTGTTTTCTTTTGCTTTTACGGCCGTCTCAGATGCCGATGTGCGAAAAAACTTTATTTCGTTTCAGAAAGAGATCCTTCCTTATCTTGTTCAGGCAACAGTTCAGTAACATTATTATAACGCGCTCATCCCTTTCTAATTCACGACGTTATCTTTTTTTGCATGTTCACTTTTTTATGATGCTCAGCAACGTTAATGGTATTGTCGGGTTGTCTTCGTATTATGTTCGTACCACCTTCGGAGATGAACAGTCTTGCAACTATTATTGACCAGACCCTGAACAGATAATTCCTGTTCAGCGTTTGGTCGGAATCTGATCAGCAACGGTACACGATCTGTATCGCATCCGAACAAGGTACGAACAATGTCCGAATCTGATCCCGGTATTCTATTCGTTCGAAACTTATCATACCTGTCAGGTACTCGTTTATGCCAGTGATAATCAATGGCTATAAATCATTTATGCAGATGAAAAATCGGTATAAATTTGTATTTTTGCACCCTATGAGTAGAAGAATTCCGCAAGAGAAAAAGTTCTTGAAAGATATTGCCATCATTGATATTGCCGAAGAGGGTAGAGGTGTTGGAAAAACCGAAGATTTGGTTTTGTTTGTAGAAAAAGCTGTTCCTGGTGATGTTGTTGACGTGGAGCTTATGCGCAAGAAAAAGAATTTTGCGGAGGCTCGGGTGACCAGTTTAAAAGAGGCTTCATCTTATCGTGTAGATCCGTTTTGTGAACATTTCGGAGTGTGTGGCGGATGTAAGTGGCAGCATATGACCTATGATGCTCAGCTAAAATTTAAGCAACAATCTGTCGATAATGCCCTTTCGCGTATTGGGAAAGTAGATACTTCGGCGATAGAAAGTATTTTAGGCTCTGCGCAAACAGAATATTACAGAAATAAATTAGAATATACTTTTTCAAACAAAAAATGGTTGACTTCTGTTGATGAAGATTCGTCCCAATTAGAAATGAATGCACTGGGTTTTCACGTGCCTGGACGTTTTGATAAGATTTTAGATATCGATCATTGTTTTTTGCAAGAAGATCCTTCAAATGAAGTTCGTAATAGTATCCGTGATTTTGCTCTTAGTCAAGGTATGACGTTCTACGATTTGCGTGAACACACAGGTGTATTGCGTAATTTGATTATCCGCATTTCTTCAACCGGGGAGATGATGGTGATCGTTGTGTTTGCATATCCGGAAGAAGGACAGGTTGAGTTGTTGATGGAATTTGTGAAAGAAAAGTTTCCTCAAGTCGCTTCCCTGTTATATATCGTAAACCAGAAACGCAATGATACAATCTTCGACCAGGATATTCATGTATATGCCGGTCGTGATTTTATCTATGAGGAGATGGAGGGATTGCGTTACAAAGTTGGGCCTAAGTCGTTCTATCAAACAAACTCTGCACAAGCGTATGAGCTGTATAAAATCACACGTGACTTTGCCGATTTAAAGGGGGATGAGTTGGTGTATGACTTGTATACAGGAGCGGGTACAATTGCAAACTTTGTCGCTAAGAGGGCGAGAGAAGTTGTTGGTGTAGAGTATGTTCCTACTGCCATTGAGGACGCTAAAGTCAATTCGTCGATCAATGATATTACGAATACAAAGTTCTACGCTGGAGATATGAAAGATGTGTTGACCCCTTCCTTCATAGCTGAACACGGAAAACCAGATGTGGTGATTACAGATCCACCACGTGCAGGAATGCACGCTGACGTTGTAGCTCGTTTGTTAGAAATGGAATCACCGCGTATTGTATATGTCAGTTGTAATGCTGCTACACAGGCACGCGATTTGGTGTTGTTGGGCGAAAAATATGAGGTGAAGCGGATCAAGCCAGTAGATATGTTTCCGCATACCCAACACGTTGAGAATGTGGTTTTATTGGAATTAAAGAAGTAATAGCATACAGTATGGAAGTAGAAGATTTATTTGCAGGATCTGCAAGAGAAGAAAATACACCGTCTACAGAGCAAAGTCCATTAAAAAGTCTGCAGGTAGATCTCGATTTTTATAGTGAATCAATCCGCGAAGTAGCGCTTGAGATTGTTGAAGAAGGTTATTCTGACTACCCAATTTTTGTCGCACATCAGCATGAAGTTTCTGTTGGCGAAGTGATATTAGATCGTAAGGAACTGGAGACGAAATGGAGCATAAACGCCTCGACACTGGAAGAGTTTGTAGAAATGGATATTATTCAAGAAGATCGTAAAGCGTCTTTTATTCAGAACTACAAGCCTGCGAAAGACTATATGTGTTTGTTTGTTGTAGTGACTGAAGGGGCTAATTTTGTTTTTTATCCATACAAGTGATAAACAAAGAATATTTAAACTTTTTTAACAGTACAAGTGTCAAACTATTACTACTTTTAGCAAAGTAGGTTAGGTGCAACAGGGAATTAATAAGATCGAAATAAATTATAAACTGTTCCTTACGGAAATGAATGTTTGGCCCAATGAAAATGGTGAGAATTACAATCGCACTGAAACCAATTGGGGTAATTGAAGAGAGATAATAGGATGAAAATAATACATATACATATATTAGGGCTTTTTTTGCTGTTATTCACCTATTTTGGAGCTACTGCGCAACAACAGCAGAAGGTTTCGGGAATGGTGCTGCAAAAGGGGAACGGTAATCGCATTGGAGATGCTGTGGTGCTTAATATGCGCACGCACAGATCAACGTTGAGTAACTCTTTTGGTGTTTTTACGATTGATGCATCGGTAGGAGATTCCCTGTCTTTTACCAAAGTCGGGTATTCACCTGTTAAAACCGTGCTGACCAACCTGAATGAGTTTTATGTGGAATTGCAAGAAGGGATACGATTGGAGACCGTCATCGTTGAGCGAAAAACGAAAGAGGCCGAATTAAATGATGCCATGAATAATTACGCTAAAAAGGGTGTTTATAATGGGGGTAAAAATAAGTTCGGAACCTATTTGGGTAGTCCTGCCACCGCTCTTTATAATCTTTTTGGAAGGGAAGCCAAAAATGCGAAACGCTTTGGGCGATTTATGGATAGGGAGAAGGAAGAGTTACAAGTTGATCGTATTTTCTCTCGTGAAGCTGTTAAAAATCTGACGAAGCTGGATAGTACAGAATTAGATGCTTTTATGATACGTTACCGTCCATCTTTTGATCTGGCTGAGCATTGGGGACAGTATGATTTAATGCATTACGTACAACAATCTATGGACGACTTTAATGCAAAGGGAAGGCCTAAAGGAGCTCTTTTACCTGATATTGAAGTAAAGACCCAAGAAAAATAAAAACATTTTGCTTTTGTTACTGTTAGCTGTTTGTACGAGTAGGAAAAGGTGATTTAAAATTATGTAGCGTATCGACGTCATTTTTGGAAGTTTTAACGGCCTTTTTCAGTGTTTTGTAACAAAAAAGTTGATAAAAATGTCTTTTGGCACTTTGTTTGATTTTAGTAGAACGGTATTTAATTTGAATATTAAAAGTCTTAGATAGCATACATATGAAAATGAATAGAAAATTAGCTGTATTAGGTTTGACAGTTGCAACCTCAGCTATGTTATTTGGAAGTTGTTCTACCATCCAAAATACAAATAATACGACTAAAGGTGGCGTAATCGGTGGTGTTGCTGGAGGTGCTTTAGGTGCATTGATCGGTGGCAAAGCTGGTAATACGGCTATCGGTACATTAGCAGGTGCTGCAATTGGTGGAGCTGCCGGTGTATTGATTGGTAAAAAAATGGATAAACAAGCTGCTGAGATTTCTAAAACTGTTGAAGGAGCTGAAGTTACGCAATCTGCGGAAGGTATCGTGGTTAAGTTTGATTCAGGTATTTTATTTGATTTCAATAAATCAGATTTGAAAGCGTCCGCTAAAGATAATATCGCAAATTTGGTAACAACCTTGAACAAAGAACAAGGTACTGAAATCTTAGTTATCGGACATACGGATAATGTAGGTACGTTGGCTGCGAATGAAAAAGTATCTTTAGACCGCGCAAATTCTGTACGTGCATTTGCGGTATCTAAAGGCTTAGCGTCTTCGCGTATTAGAACTGAAGGTAGAAACTTCTCTGAACCAATTGCAAGTAACGATACGGAAGCAGGACGTGCTCAAAATCGTCGTGTTGAAATCGTTATTGTTGCAGGTGATCAAATGAAGAAAGAAGCGAAACAACAAGCAGGTCAGTAAGCATTCTCAGGAATATTCTCCTGAAACAAATCTATTGATCTTGAATTATAAGAAAGCGTTGATTTAATCAACGCTTTTTTTGTGAAATACAGCGTGTCAGAATTTTATATAGTCCATTTGCTCCTAAAATTTGACAAAGGATAAACCATATTTCTGTCTGACAAACTGTCATTATATGGATTTAAATTTCTAACTTTGTAGTCTTTGAAATAACTAAGGGCATAAAATCAGATCAGCAAAAGATCGGTCATTGCATTGGTTATGTCATCGAAAATAATAAAAATTATATTCTATTGAATATCGAGCTATGCTAGATTTAACACATACCACTAAGGAACACGACGAATCTCGTCAGGGTGAGGCATTATTATTAGAAAAGGATCCGACGTTAAGTAATGGACGCAAACTGTATATTGAAAGTTACGGTTGCCAGATGAATTTTTCGGATAGTGAGATTGTTGCTTCTATTTTGTTGGATAAGGGATTTGAAACAACCAAGAATTATCAGGAAGCGGATGTGGTTTTTATTAATACCTGTTCAATCCGCGAAAATGCAGAACAGCGTGTGCGCAATCGTCTAAAGGAATTTGAAGCTGCTAAAGCAAAAAATCCTGGAATGATCGTTGGTGTGCTGGGGTGTATGGCGGAGCGTTTGAAATCGAAATTCTTAGAGGAAGAGAAGTTGGTTGATGTCGTTGTAGGGCCAGATGCTTATCGCGATCTACCAAATTTGATTGATAAGGTTGACGATGGAGCTAAAGCTGTAAACGTTTTGTTATCTAGAGAGGAAACGTATGCCGATATTAATCCAGTCCGTTTGAATTCAAATGGTGTAACAGCTTTTATTTCGATTATGCGTGGCTGCGACAACATGTGTTCTTTCTGTGTTGTTCCTTTTACACGTGGACGTGAACGTAGCCGTGATCCACAATCTATCGTGAAGGAGGCCCAAGATCTCTTTAATGCAGGTTATAAGGAGGTTACGTTGTTGGGACAAAATGTGGATTCCTACAAATATACTGCTCCAGTAGCTGAAGGGGAGGAACCGGGTGAAACTATAACATTTGCTCGTTTGCTTACGATGGTTGCTGAAATCAGCCCGCTTTTACGTATTCGCTTCTCTACTTCCCATCCAAAAGATATTACAGATGAAGTTTTATATGCAATAGCTTCGCATGAAAACATCTGTAATTATATTCACTTGCCAGTTCAATCTGGAAATTCCCGGGTATTGGAATTGATGAATCGTACCTATGACCGTGAATGGTATATGGAACGTGTGGATGCCATCCGCCGTATTATTCCTGAATGTGCTATTTCTACCGATGTTATTACAGGTTTCTGTACTGAAACAGAAGAGGAGCATCAGGAAACATTATCTATGATGGATTATGTCAAATACGATTTCGCCTATATGTTTGCTTACTCGGAAAGGCCAGGTACTTTGGCTGCAAAAAGATACGCAGATGATATTCCAGAGGATGTAAAAAAACGTCGTTTAACAGAAGTTATCAATAAACAGCGCGATCATAGCTTATATCGTTATCAACATTTTGTTGGCAAAGTATGTAAAGTGCTTGTCGAGGGATTTTCAAAAAGGTCTGAGTTCGATTTTTGCGGTCGTAATGATCAAAATGCATTGGTGGTATTTCCAATTGATCCTCGATTTAAACAAGGTGATTATGTGAATGTACTTATCGAGTCATGTACTTCTGCGACATTATTGGGAAAGATTGTTGATTAAGAAAACTTAGATTGTTTTATTTCCAACTGGAAATTTATGGATAACCAAGATATAAAGAATAGATTTGGAATTATCGGTAATTCGCCTTTGTTGAACCGTGCTATCGATATTGCACGACAAGTGGCTCCAACTGATATCTCCGTATTAATACAGGGTGAAAGTGGGAGTGGTAAAGAAGTTTTTTCGCATATTATCCATCAATTAAGCTCCCGTAAGCATGGCCCTTTTATTGCGGTCAATTGTGGAGCTATACCAGAGGGGACCATTGACTCCGAGTTGTTTGGTCACGAAAAAGGTTCTTTTACGGGTGCCCATGAAGCCAGGAAGGGATATTTTGAAGTTGTTGATGGTGGAACAATCTTTCTGGATGAAGTGGGTGAGTTGCCTTTGGGGACACAAGCGAGATTATTACGCGTATTGGAATCAGGGGAATATATACGGGTAGGGTCATCCAAGGTACAGAAGACAAATGTGCGGGTGGTTGCTGCGACAAATGTGAATGTGTTTGAAGCCGTACAAAAAGGTAAATTTCGTGAAGATCTTTATTATCGCTTAAATACTGTGCCCTTGCGTGTGCCGTCTTTACGTGAAAGACCTGAAGATATCAACTTATTATTTCGCAAGTTTATTGTGGACTTTTCTGAGAAATACCGTACACCTGGCGTTCAATTGACAGAAGATGCACAGAATATGCTACGCAACTATAGCTGGCCCGGAAACGTGCGTCAACTGAAAAATGTTGCGGAACAAATCGCTGTTTTGGAGAAAGAACGCATTGTTGATGCATATACACTTCAAAATTATCTACCCAATGAATCCCGAACGAGTTTGCCAGCGGTCGTTCCTTCAAATAATGGTGGAAAAGAGGATTTTTCAGAAAGAGATTTGCTGTATAAAGTCTTATTTGATATGAAGAAGGATATGGTTGATCTGAAAAAACTGGTGGTTGAATTAATTCAGAAAGGTGTCGATTCTAACACATTTGATCAAAATTCTCCCTACATTAATCAATTGTATCAGGAGATTGAACCACAATTGAAAGCAGATCCAGAAAATTATAATACAACCCCAACGCTAACGATACATTCTCCGGCAAATCCGACCAATGTATTAAAAAATCCTGTTGCACAGGATGAATATCTTCAGGATGCTCAAGAAGTTGAGGAATCTTTATCGCTTGTCGATAAAGAGTCTGATCTGATCAAGAAAGCACTGAAAAAGCACCGTGGTAAACGTAAAGCTGCTGCGCAGGAGTTGGGAATTTCTGAAAGAACTTTGTACAGAAAAATTAAAGACTTAAATTTAGATTAAGGTTTACAGATGTTGTCAAGAAAAATTTTATATGCTTTTCTCACCACAATCTTTTTGTTTGTAATGAATAGTTGTGGGGTAAAATATGGATTTACTGGTGGATCCATTCCTGAGGGAATGAAAACAGTCAATATTCAATATTTCGAAAATATAGCTCCTTTGGTTTATCCGACGTTAAGTCAGAATTTTACGGAGGCACTGAAAGAGCGTATCCGTAACCAATCTCGATTGAGTCAGGTGAATCAAGACGGTGATGCTACCTTTGAAGGATTTATTACAGAGTATTCGATAAGTCCGGCAGCTGTTGAAGCCGGGACAGATCGTGCAGCTATGAATAGATTGACTATTACAATCAAGGTTGCCTATCATAATAAAATTAATCCGAAGGATGATTTTGAACAGCCTTTTACGCGATTTAAAGAGTTTGCAGGAAATCTTCAAAGTGCACAAGAAGAGACCTTGGGTAAAGAAATTATTCAAATGTTAACTGAGGATATATACAATAAAGCGTTTGCTAATTGGTAATTCTATTTCCAAGATGAATCTTAATATATCATTATCCAATAACGAGCTTTTTTTTCAAGCAATCAATCATCCGGACACTGTGGCGGAAGATGTTGTTTTAGCATTGATTGAGAAATATCCGTACGCCCAAAGCCTGCGATTTGTTTATGAACGTAAAGTTTTTGGCAAGCATAGTTCAGTTCAGAATTTATCGTCTACTCTGCTCTATGCATCTTCTCCGAGTTGGTTGTATGAATTTATGCATTGTAAATCGGCGGCAGAGCCTGATGCAATAATGCCTTCAGATGAATTTCTAGTGGATGGAGCACTTCGCGACGATGATGGGATTGTCGAAATTGAAGCTGAAAGCGAAATTGTTGCTGAACCAGTTTTATCCAAGGTGGAAGTTGATGAATTGGATCGTTTGATTCAAGCGGGGGTTGCAAAAGATTATTTTCGGTCAAGCGATCAGCAGCAAGAAATTATTGCCGATTCAGAGGAGTCTGCACTAGTAGCACCTGTTCTATCGGAATCTGTTGCCGAAATAATGGATGATGGTCAAGAACGTGTTTCGGTCTATGATGATGATACCATGCCATACAGTTTCTTATGGTGGTTGCATAAGACGAGATTAGAATATGCTGATACCTATCAGCCCTATGTTAAATCCCCATTAGGGCCAATGAAGCCCTCCAATGACGATATTGCTAAAATTCATGAGAAACTAGAAACTCAGCTACTCGATCAACAGATCCGGGAGAATATTTTTCATTTACAATCGCCTGAAGCAAAGTTGAGTGATGAGGTTAAAACGACAATCTCTTTTCAAATACCGCGTAAAACTGATGAGGTGATCGAAAAGTTTATTCGTGAGGAGCCTATGATTCAGCCTTTACAAGCGGAAAAATTAGACTTGGAGAATAAAGCTAGGAAAAGTTCGGAAGATCAACATACACTTGTTACCGAAACGCTCGCAAAGATCTATGTGGAACAAGGCTTATATCCAAAAGCAATAGAGGTTTACAAAAAATTAGTTTTGAAATATCCAGAAAAAAATGCTTACTTTGCGGCACGCATAACAGAATTAGAAAAGAAATTAAATTAATAACATAAAGAGATGCAAGGATTATTAATCGGTCTAATCATATTAGCTAGTATTATTTTAGCGTTTTTGGTTTTAATCCAAAATCCAAAAGGAGGTGGTTTGTCATCTGGTTTTTCAGGTGGAACAAATCTTATGGGAGTAAAACGTACAGGTGACTTTTTGGAAAAAGGTACTTGGATCATGGTTATTGCCATTATGGTATTTAGCTTAGGTGTAAATATTATTGGCACATCACCAAGTACATCTAAAGGTGGATTGGGCGGTCAAATTGAAGCGCCTAAACAACAAGGTCCATTGAATTTGGGTACTGGACAACAACCTACTGGTACTCCTGCGGGACAAGGGCAAGCTGCTCCGGCTCAATCGCAAGAAAAGGCCCCAGTGACTACACCGGCAACAAAACCAGCAGAAGAAGCTAAGAAATAGTTATCAATAAAGAATTATGAGCCCCGTTTGTTTCACAGACGGGGCTTTTTTATGTTGTGTATTTTGTCTAACGCCGACCTGTACCGTTAAATTTATCTGGATGTCGGTCGACGGAAGTAAGACTGGCAGGCCAGGAATGACAGTGTGACAGCAAAATGAATTTTTGTCGATGGGGATATTAACTTTTCTGTGAAAAATTGTCTTATAAGCTGCTTTATTTACAATTGGCATAAAAGATGATGGGTTTATAACGATTATAACATAAAAATAAATTCAATAACAGATAAAAAGTAAATTAATTATGGCATTAAGTATCAAACCTATCGGAGACAGAGTAGTAGTAGAAGCTGCTCCAGCAGAAGAAAAAACAGCTTCAGGGTTGTATATCCCCGATACAGCAAAAGAAAAACCATCTCAAGGTACAGTAGTTGCTGTAGGTACAGGTAAAGTTGACGAACCGTTAACTGTGAAAGTTGGTGACAAAGTATTATACGGAAAATACGCAGGTACTGAAATTACTTACGAAGGAAAAGAGTACTTAATTATGCGTGAGTCTGATATTTACGCGGTTATCTAATTAATAAGAAGAGATTATTTAAAAAGAGCTTACTGGCTCAATTAAGAATTCAATAGGTTATTTTAATGAAGCTTTAAAATTAGACGGATTAAAGATAGAATTTATTTGCAGTTCAATACTAACGTCTGATTATGCTTCTTGGAAATACTAAATACTCATAAAAAAATGGCAAAACAAGTAAAATATAACGTTGAGGCTCGCGAGGCCCTTAAAAAAGGTGTAGATACTTTAGCGAATGCAGTTAAAGTAACATTAGGTCCTAAAGGACGTAACGTAATTATTGAGAAAAAATTTGGTGCTCCAGTAATTACTAAAGATGGTGTTTCGGTAGCGAAAGAAATCGAATTGAAAGACGCTTTAGAAAATATGGGTGCACAAATGGTAAAAGAAGTAGCTTCCAAAACGGCTGATCAAGCTGGTGATGGTACTACAACTGCTACTGTATTAGCACAAGCAATCGTTGCTCCAGGTATCAAATCTGTTGCGGCTGGAGCTAATCCAATGGATCTAAAACGTGGTATTGACAAAGCTGTTGCAACTGTTGTTGCTAACTTGAAATCTCAATCTCAAGAAGTTGGTCAAGACAATAATAAAATTAAACAAGTTGCTACTATTTCAGCGAACAATGACGAAGTAATTGGTGCTTTGATCGCTCAAGCAATGGAAAAAGTAGGTAACGACGGTGTTATCACTGTTGAAGAGGCAAAAGGTACTGAAACAGAAGTAAAAACTGTGGAAGGTATGCAATTTGACCGTGGTTATTTATCGCCATATTTTGTGACAAATTCTGACAAAATGGAAGCGGAACTAGATAACCCATACATCTTGATCTACGACAAGAAAATCAGTAACATGAAAGAATTGTTGCCTATCTTGGAGAAACAAGTTCAAACTGGTAAACCATTATTGATCATTGCTGAAGACTTAGATGGTGAGGCACTTGCAACATTAGTTGTTAATAAAATCCGTGGTTCGTTGAAAGTTGCAGCTGTTAAAGCTCCAGGTTTCGGTGACCGTCGTAAAGCAATGTTAGAAGATATCGCTATCTTAACTGGTGGTACTGTTATCTCTGAAGAAAGAGGTTTCAAATTAGAGAATGCTGAGTTATCTTACTTGGGTCAAGCTGAAAAAGTTCAAGTTGACAAAGATAACACAACTATTATCAATGGTTCTGGTAATGTAGAGGATATCAAAGCACGCGTTGCTCAAATCCGTTCACAAATCGAAACAACAACTTCTGATTACGATCGTGAAAAACTACAAGAACGTCTGGCAAAATTGTCAGGTGGTGTAGCTGTGTTATATGTAGGTGCGACTACTGAGGTTGAAATGAAAGAGAAAAAAGACCGTGTTGATGATGCTTTACATGCAACTCGTGCAGCTGTTGAAGAAGGTATTATCGCTGGTGGTGGTGTTGCATTCATTCGCTCAACTGAAGCCTTGGTAAACCTTAAAGGTGACAACGAAGATGAGCAAATCGGTATTGACATCATTAAACGCGCTATCGAAGAGCCATTACGTCAGATCTGTAATAACGCTGGTATTGAAGGTGCAGTAATCGTTCAAAAAGTGAAAGAAGGAACTGCAGATTTCGGTTACAACGCACGTACAGACCGTTACGAGAACTTAATCGCTGCTGGTGTAATTGATCCAACTAAAGTATCTCGTGTAGCATTGGAAAATGCAGCTTCAGTTGCTTCAATGTTATTGACTACCGAGTGTGTCTTAGCTGACGAAGCTGAAGAAAACCCTGTAGGTGCTGGTGCTCCTCCAATGGGTGGCGGTATGGGTGGAATGATGTAAGATTCATCCTTATAAAAAAAACCTGTTATCTTAGATAACAGGTTTTTTTATGCCTTGTACTTAATGACGCCTTCTGTATTTCTCGTAATAATGATCGTATTCTCGAGGTGAATAATTACGTTTAGTACCCCATTCCTGCAGCTCGTCATTAAAAAAATGTAACCAATATTGACGAAATCCTGAGGCTGAATCTACTGGATTTTCAAGTTGAGGAGTATTATATTCGTATATTTCTAAGATGCCTTCCTGATACTTCTTAGCAGCCACAATAGCGTCTGGTTTTCCAAGTTTTTGAATAACTTGTGCTTTGGTCATACCAACTTGTATCTTTGTAAGATCAGGCCCTTGAAGTATTTTGCAGTTTGAAAATAAAATCAACGTAAATATGGTCGCTAATGTTGCTCTGAAAATCCTGTTGTAGTTCCTTTGAATCATAATATGTTGTTTCTTGTAAGATAGGGATTGCATCAAATAGTTTAATCATTTTTAATCTAATAACCTTTCGCTGTATCGTCTCCACGTGGGTCGGCTCCTGTCTGTAATTTACCATTTGGTAATACAAGTATATTCTCCACACGGCCGATTGCCCCTCTCGGATTTATCGTATAGCCATCTTTTGTCAATTGGCCACGTAAATTGGAATTGATAGCGTTATTTTCGACATCAATGCGATCAGGAAGCCATTGATGATGAAATCTTGGCAGGCTCACAGCAGATTGTGCATTTTGTCGGAAGTCAATAACGTTGAGGATAGTCTGAAAAACAGAGGTAATGATGGTTGATCCCCCCGGGGTTCCCACAACCATGAATAGTTTGCCATCTTTTTCTACAATAGTGGGTGTCATTGAGCTGAGCATTCTTTTGCCGGGCTGAATCTCGTTCGCTTTTTCCCCTGTAAGCCCATACATGTTTGGGACACCGGTCTTCACAGAGAAATCATCCATTTCATTGTTTAGGAGAAAACCTGCGCCGGCCACAAATACTCCCGAGCCATAAGAATCATTGAGTGTTGTTGTAATGGATACTGCATTCCCTTGCTCGTCTACGATATTGAAATGTGTCGTTTGTTCACTTTCATAGCCAGGAATGACATCTGCATTGACATCTTTGCTTAATGTCGCTTTACGGAAATTGAATGAATTGAGTTTATGTGCATTTGAGCTGGAGTCAATAAGCTGTTGGACGGGTACCCTAATAAAATCAGGATCTCCTAAATATTTGGCCCGATTGGCATATACATAGCGTTCAGCTTCGACCATGACACGAATGGTTGAATCGGTTTGAAAGCCCCAGCGTTGAAGTGGAAACTGTTCGACTGATTTGAGCAAGGCCAAAAGAGATGTTCCCCCACTCGAAGGCGGCGGCATGGAAATAACTTTGTGCCCCCTGTAATTTGTGGAAATTGGGGTACGCCAAATTGCCTGATAATCCAGTAAATCTTGATGATTGATAATGCCTTTCCCTTTGTCCATTTCGGCAACAATTAAGTCGGCCGTTTTACCTTTATAGAAGCCGTCTCGCCCTTCTATTGCGATTCTTTCCAGCGTTTTCGCGAGTTCCTCCTGGATAAATGGGTCAGCTGTTTTCCAAGCTGTGGTTTTGATAATTGCAGCACCAGAGGGATTCAGCTTGACAAAACGATCTTTATGGCTTTCAAACTCATTGGCTTGTCGTTGACTGATTTTAAAACCTGTTCTGGCGAGCTGTATTGCTGGGAGTACGAGATCTTTCCATTGCAACTTGCCATACTTTCTGTGTGCTTCCCACATACCGGCAACAGACCCAGGGATGCCTGAGGCCAATTGACTGTAAAGACTCAACTCAGGAATAACATTACCTTGGGCATCGAGATACATATCCCGGGATGCTTTTTGAGGAGCTTTCTCACGAAAATCTAGGGCATCTAAATTACCCCGATGATCGCGATAGAGCATAAAGCCGCCGCCGCCAATATTTCCTGCATTTGGATAAACAACTGCCAAAGCAAATTGCACGGCAACTGCAGCATCTATTGCATTTCCACCTTGTTTTAAAATCTTTACGCCGACTTCTGAAGCCAAAGGATACGCTGTGACTACGGCAGCCTTATTAAAAGTACTGGCCTGCTCGACCTTAGAATTTAGCTGTTGTTTTGTCGCACAAGAGGCAAGGCATATGCTCGCTATGAGCGAATAGGTTATGAATTTATACATCGTATTCGATTTAAAACTTTAAATATTATCTCAAAGAGTTGTACAAACAATACTATCTCCAATTATTTAAGTTTTTCGTTGTTTTTATGGCGGTCGGCATCCCGAATTGATTTCTTTTGAAGATTTTGTTCCAGAGCTTCTGTTAGATCAATTCCCGTTTGATTGGCAAGACACATCAAAACGAATAATACATCGGCCATTTCATCTGCTAAATTGACTTCTTTGTCTGATTTTTTGAAAGATTGCTCTCCGTATTGTCGAGCCATTATTCGGGCAACCTCACCGACTTCTTCCATGAGTATGGCGGTGTTTGTCAGTTCGTTGAAATAACGTACTCCGGTACTATTGATCCATTTGTCAATAACCTCTTGTGCTTCTTTAATTGTCATCTTTTTCAATAAAAAATTAAAAGTTGTCCTTATCTTTTGTATCCATGACGATGGTAACTGGACCATCATTCAGTAGGTCGATTTTCATATCTGCTCCGAATATGCCAAGTTGAACCTCTTTTTGGAGCAATTGACTTAACAATAAAGCCATCTCTTCATACATTGGTTTGGCTTTATCCGGTCTTGCTGCTCTGATAAAAGAAGGTCTGTTTCCTTTTTTTGTTTGAGCAAAGAGGGTGAATTGTGAGATGAGTAAGATATTTCCGTCTATGTCCTGTATCGATTTATTCATCAGGCCCTGTTCATCCTCGAAGATGCGTAAGTTGATGAATTTCTGTCCTAACCATTTCAGATCTTCTGTTGTGTCAGCTTCTTCAACTCCTAATAAAATCATTAAACCCTTCTGGATCTTGCCTGTAATCTGATTATCTACCGTACAAGAGGCGTTTTTCACTCGTTGTATAACTGCGCGCATAATGAAAAGTATAAAACCAAAGGTAAAAATTCCGATTGTTAAACACGATGTAATGTGCAATTTATCCGCCATATTAAATAAAAAACGTCTCTTGCTTCCTCAGGAAAAAAGAGACGTTTTTTTATTTAAATAAATTGTTTCTAAAATTTGAAATTCAAGCCCAATAGGAAATTTGTTGGTGCTTGTGGGAAATAGAAATTATAATATTTTCTGGTATCACCTTCCATCCAACCGAAGGTGTAGCCATTGGCTTCGTACTTTTCGTTTAAGATGTTGTTGACCTGTAAAGTTGCACTGATGTTTTTGATACCTAATGCTGTAAAGCTATAGTTTGCTAACAGATTGTTGACAAAATAAGAAGAAATGCTCCTCTCTTTCGCCGATGAATTATCTAGATATTGTGTTCCTACAAATTTGGATAGAAGAGAGAATGTAAGTGACGTTATCGGACTATAAGAAAAATTACTTGACAAAATCGTTCCCGGAGATAAAGCAATGTTTGTTTTTGAATAAAATATCCTTGTATCACCGATTACCTCTTCAAAGTCTTTAATTTTATTTTGGCTGAAACTAGCTGTTGCTTTCCAGTTGAACTGTTTGCTGATGTTCCATGATCCATCGAATTCAAGCCCCATTCTATAGCTATCTTTGACATTTTGTCGAATTGGAGAGCCAGTATCACTGATTTCGCCTGTTGGGATCAACTGATCTTTGTAAAACATGCCATATCCATTCAATCCGATGTTGAATTTTTCATTTGTAAAACGATAGCCAAATTCGATGTCCTGCATTTTTTCCGGGGTAGGGTCTGGTAAGGCGCTATTTTTCTCTATAAAATCCTTGCGAACAGGTTCTTTTTGTGCAAAGGCATAAGAAGCGTATACATTTGAATGGTCATTTAGCAAATAAGTTGCACCAGCTTTAGGGTTCAAGAAATTAAACTTAGGATGATAATTATAATTTTTCACCTTATCATCATCACCATACATGTGGTAATCTACATTCCGATATTGAATATCGGCCATTAATATCCACTTGTCTAGTTTGTAATCGACCTTTAAGAAATTACTGAAATCATTTTTTTGTGATTTCCCGAAGTAATATTTGTCGTCAAGAAAACCGGTTGATGCATATTGTGCCCAAATCACCTGGCCATAATGTTTTCCTTTGTATTGATTATAAGCTCCACCCCAAGTAATTTCAAGCTGATCATTCGGTCTGTAATTTAGGGCATAGGTCACGCCATAAAAATAATTATCAAGCCATCTCCTACGGACGAGATCTGTTTTTTGTATGGTATCTTTACCAATGATGACGTTAGGCAAACCGTATTTACTTAGTTTATCTCCCGGTCTCATTTCTTCATAGTAACCATAACCTCTTGTATAGTGTAAGGCTGTATTGAGTGTCAATTTGTCGTTCAGGATATTGGTATAATGAAGTTGATGATGTTTCTGCGTATAATTATCTGTTTGATTTTGATACGTATATAGATTATAATTCCGGCCAGCGTTCATGAAACGATCCTTCTCTGCGTCCGAGATTTCGAGTGCATTATCAGCATAGTCATCCATGCGCGATCGATCGCCAGTAATCAATGGTTCAGGAACGCCATTCCAGGCTTGATATGTCTTTTCTTTTCCCCAGAATACAATTCCTTTTAAAATATGTTTCTTGCCATAATAGCCTCCGTCCACATAGAAAGACTGTAAGTCTGAACTACCTCTCTCGATATAACCATCGCTACTGATTCGAGATAATCTGGCATTGAAGGCAAATTTGTCGTTAATTAGTCCGGTACCTACCTTGACTGTATTTTTCCAGGTATTGTAGGAGCCAAATGAATTGTTGAGTTCTGCGTAAGGGGGTTCGACTAAAGTATTGGACTGAATATTTAATGAGGCTCCAAATGATCCGGCACCATTCGTCGAAGTCCCAATACCACGCTGAACTTGGATGCTCTCAGTAGAAGAGGCAAAGTCGGGAAGGTTTACAAAAAATGAACCCATGCTCTCCGCATCATTTAAAGGGATTCCATTTAATGTTACGTTGATTCGTTGATTATCCGATCCCCTGATTGTCATTCCGGTATAACCTATGCCTGCACCGGCATCGGAATTGACCTGCACGGATGGAGTCTGATTTAAAAGGAATGGGATATCCTGGCCGAGGTTGTTACGCGTTATTTCTTCTTTGGAGATGTTTTTAAAGGTTGTAGGAGCATTTCTTTTGGCACGGGTAGATTGAACAAGCACCTCTTCCATTTGAATTGTACTAGGTTCTAACGCTACCGTAAGCTCCAAATTGTCTTTAACATCCACATTTTGGCTCCATGTTTTATATCCAAGAGAAGATACCTGGATCTGGTGCTTACCTGTATTGATACGATATAGTTTAATCAGCCCATTTTTGTCCGATTGGCCAGCAAAGGATGCTTGTCCATCTATAGATATGGAAACATACTGTAAGGGGGTCTGATTGGTATTGTCTACAGCTTTAATTGTCAGATTTTGTTGCGCAATGGCAATTTGGCTTGAAATAGTAGCTAAGGAGCTACAAATCAAAAATTTGATCATGGTAATGTATTTTGTTTGAGTTAAACAAATCATAGCAAGGGGTTACTACGACCGCACTATTTAACTAACCTCTCCCTACGCCAGCATTATCTGGATCAGGTGTACAGAATTTAATCTGTTGGGTATAATCTCAGCCTTTATTTGTGTTCCTGACAAAACAAGGCACCCCTATTCGATGCTGCGAATATATAAATTTAAAATTGAAATGAAGTATAAAGAAGTAATTTATGACAAATGAAAAAGAGCGGATTTGCGGTATTATTTCTTTTTGGTTAAAAATTTGTGCAAATTGTTGTTTTTGGTATTTATTGTTCTTTTTAGGTACCTTGGCATGAATTTTTCTACTAAAGGTATGTATTCATACAGGTCAAAAAAATTTAGTTACTAAATTGATAGTGAGGAGATAAAATGTTAAAATATTTAAGCGCTAATTATATTCTGCCGATTACTTCAATGCCAATAAAAGACGGTATTGTTTCGGTAGATGAGGAGGGGGTAATTCAAGGTATCTATGACCCAACTTCATTTACACCTTCAGATAAAACGAAGGTTGAGAGATATGAAGGAGTGATAATTCCAGGTTTTATCAATGCACATTGCCACATTGAATTGTCGCATATGAAAGGTATTGTTCCTAAAGGTACGGGGCTTCCGAGCTTTCTCAGTAAGGTGATGACAACGCGGTCGGCATCGATGAAAAAAATAGATGACGCTATGGCCAAAGCCGATCGAGATATGTACGAAAATGGTATTGTCGCAGTCGGAGATCACGCCAACACTGATAATTCTTCAAAATTGAAGGAAGATTCACAGATATTATATCACACATTTGTGGAGGTGCTCGGAATTGAACCTGAAGAAGCTGACTTTAAGTTAAAGGAGGCTAAATCGTTGACCCAAGAGTTTAGGAATGGGCATGTATCCATTACTCCGCACGCTCCCTATTCTTGTTCGAAGGTCCTTTTTAAAAAATTCAAGAAGATGGTTCCGGAAACAAATATTATCAGTATTCACAATCAAGAAAGTGAAGAGGAGAATAAACTGTTCCGTTATAAAATGGGTGAGTTCTTGGACTTTTATAAAAGTATAGGAAAAAATGCTGATGCGATTAAGGCGCAGGCAAGAAATTCGATTCAGTCTTATCTTCCTTATTTGCCTTATCCAAATAAATTATTGTTGGTTCATAACACCTATACCTCTCTTAAAGATTTGGATTTCGTAGAACGTATGGATCGTGATGTGATGTGGTGTCTCTGTCCAAAGGCCAACCTTTATATTGAGGGAACATTGCCAAAGGTTCAGAATTTTATGAATGCCGGACAGCGTTTAGTAATCGGAACGGACAGTTTAGCTTCAAACGATACATTGTCCATTTTGGAGGAGCTAAAGGTATTGCATGCGCACTTTGAGGATCTGGATTTCTTGCAGACTATTCAATGGGCTACAATCAATGGTGCTATCGCGTTGAACATTGAGGATGAATTTGGCTCCCTTGAAGTGGGTAAAAAACCTGGGATTGTGTTGTTGCAAGGTATGGAACACATGCGCCTAAATGAAGATGTTAAGGTAAAACGTTTAGCGTAGTATTTAATTCCCCAAAACTTCTGTACTTTTGCTCTTATTGAACCGTCCATGACTATAATAACGAAACTATAGTCATGGTAAGTTCCATCTGACCGATGGAAGAAAAAATAAGTTACAGATGAAACATTTGAATATTTCAATAAGAGGTAAAGTACAGGGTGTCTTTTTTAGATTGACAACCAAGGCGGTTGCAGATCAAGTCGGTGTTAGAGGCTTTGTTGTCAATTTAAAAGATGGTTCTGTCTATATAGAGGGCGAGGGCGACGATTTTGCGCTAGATTCACTATTGGAGTTCTGCCAAGAAGGACCCGAGGGTGCAATCGTTGAAAGTGTTGAGGTAAAGGAAGGCGAAATGAAGGGCTTCTCCAATTTTGAAGTAGTTAAAAGAGTTCAATCTTAAGTCTTTTCCGCCTTGTCAGTACTTAAAAAATTCGCCGGACAGACCATGATTTATGGCCTGAGTACGATTATAGCCCGTATGCTGTATTTCGTCATGACGCCATTGTATGTCCTCAAATATCCACCTGCGTCCTACGGAATATTTACTCATATGTACGCCTGGGCATCCATGATCAATGCCGTTTTGGCATTTGGTATGGAAACAACTTTTTTTAGGTTTCTCCAAAAAGTCGAAGAAAAGGATAAAAAGCAGGTTTTCAATAACAGTTTTATCGTCATTGCCTCTTTGGCAACATTATTTTTTATTACGGCCATAGTCTTTGCTGGCACTATTGGTAGCTGGTTGAATAAGGGAACTTACAATGCCAATTACGAGAGCTATGTGAAGTATTTCGCCCTCATATTGGCATTGGATGCTTTAGCTATTGTTCCTTTTGCGAAATTGAGATCGGAGGGAAGGCCTATTCGATTTGGTGCTATTAAATTGGCCAACATCGGTATTATGGTTATGCTTAACCTATTCTTTATTGCGCTAGTTCCCTATCTGATAAAAGATGGTGGTGCTTTGGGCACTTGGTGTTCCGGTTGGTATAGAAATGAATGGATAGGTTATATATTTATTTCTAATATTGTGGCAAGTGCAGCAACCTTTCTATTGCTCCTGCCTGAAATGAAAGGGTTTTATTTTAAACCCGAAAAGCAGCTAATCTTAAAGATGCTATCGTATAGCTTTCCGATTTTAATTGCCAATATTTCTTATATCATCAACGAAAATTTAGATAAAATTGTGTTGCCAATCTACCTGCCTAAGGATATTGGTGATCGCGATTTGGGGATCTATGGAGCCGTTGGAAAATTAGCGATGTTTCTGAGCATTTTTGTTCAGGCTTTTCGATTGGGTGCCGAACCATTTTTCTTTTCTTATGCAAAAAATGCTAATGCAAAGAAGACCTATGCGTTGATTATGGAATATTTCGTAATTGCCATGATGTTAGTTATGCTGGGGATTACAGCGAATATTGACTGGCTGAAGTATTTTATTAAAGGAAATGTGGAAACTCGTGACTTATATTGGTCTGGACTTTTCATCGTTCCGCTATTACTATTCAATTATGTGCTGCTGGGAATCTATATGAATCTTTCGGTATGGTATAAGCTTTCTGACCAAACGCGGTACGCTTTGTATATTTCATTGGTAGGCGCAGGAATAACTGTCGTTGCGAATTATTATCTGATTCCTAGATACAGTTATGTTGGAGCATCAATAGTCACATTTTTAGCCTACTTTTCTATGGTGGTGCTATCTTATGTATGGGGACAAAAACATTATCCTATACCTTATAAATTGGGCAAGATCCTGATATATATAATTGTAGGAATATGTTTCTCCTATCTATCCTATTTTGTATTTAATCATAATACCTTCGTTGGTAATGGGCTTTTGATTGCTTACATTGGAGGTGTATTTCTGATGGAAAGAAATCACCTCAAGCGATTCATAAAGAAAGACGCTTAAACGAAAAAAGGTCGTGCTAATGTTAACTTAGCACGACCTTTTTCTTTATAAATCGTAGACTTCAGGATTATACCATTTCTGCCGAGAAATTGTGTTCAATTTCATGAAGTACCTCAAGAATCTCTGCCTGGCTTTGAAGGCTAACCAATTTCATTCGGTGTTCTTTAAAGTTGGGGATTCCTTTGAAGTAATTCGCATAATGCCTGCGCATTTCAAAAATACCCAATTTGTCACCTTTCCATTCAATGGATTTGTTCAGATGTGTTCTGCAAACCTCGACACGTTCGGCAATAGTTGGTCCTTCTAAACGCTCACCAGTATTGAAAAAATGTTTTATTTCTCTAAAGATCCAGGGGTATCCGATTGCTGCACGGCCAATCATAATGCCATCCACTTCAAACTCCTGCCGCCATGCCGCAGCTTTTTCGACAGAGTCTACATCGCCATTGCCAAAAATTGGAATCTTGATGCGCGGATTGCGTTTGATATCACGAATCATAGACCAGTCCGCCTGACCTTTATACAGCTGCGCGCGCGTACGTCCATGAATCGCAAGTGCTTTGATCCCCACATCTTGTAACCTTTCGGCAACTTCGTATACATTTTTTGTGTTGTCATCCCAGCCAAGACGTGTTTTCACCGTTACGGGTAGATCCGTAGCCTCAACGACAGCTTTTGTCATTGCAACCATTTTATCGATGTCCTGTAGCAGGGATGAACCAGCTCCTTTACAGACTACTTTTTTAACTGGACAGCCGTAATTGATGTCGATTAAATTAGGCCCTGCTTTTGTGCAGATCTCAGCAGATTGACGCATACTTTCAATATCTCCACCAAAGATCTGAATGCCAATAGGACGTTCATATTCAAAAATATCAAGTTTTTGAATTGACTTTGCAGCATCCCGAATTAAGCCTTCCGAGGAAATAAATTCAGTATACATTAAATCAACACCATTCTGTTTGCACACATAGCGAAACGGAGGATCACTTACATCCTCCATCGGAGCTAATAACAATGGGAATTTACCCAAATCAATATTTTCACCAATCTTGACCGACATCTTCGATAATTTTTTACAAAGGTACAAAATTTGGCATTAGTATAAAGTTAGCTAACTGTCACGAGTTTAGAGCCGATTTTTGATCTCTTCAGATCCTGTCGAACGTTGACCGTTCGAATCGCTAACCCCGCCAAATTCAGAGTTAAGTGAAAGTATAGTCTTCCTAACGTCAGGGTTTGATTTCCTTATATTTCTTTTACAAATTCTTTGATAGCTTGTCCAGGATCGGCTGTCTTCATGAAATTTTCACCAATTAAAAATCCTTGGAATCCAGCTCTTTTTAGAGCTTTAATTGTCGAAGGATCAGATATACCGCTCTCAGACACTTTAATATATTCTGTTGGTATTTTGTTCAGGAGATCATAAGAATGCTGAATGTCGACAGAAAAATCTTTAAGGTTTCTATTATTGACACCAATTGCGTCAATGTCATCGAAAAGATTATCCAACAGTTCCTGTTCGTTGTGCACCTCAAGTAAAACATTTAAACCCAATTGGTGTGCATAGGCTGCAAATTCCTGTATTTCCTCCTTTTTCAGACATGCTGCAATTAAGAGGATGATATCTGCTCCATAAGCTTTCGCTTCGGTGATCTGATATTTATCCACGATGAATTCTTTTCTTAAGATAGGAATGCTAATAGCCTCGCGTGCTTTCGATAGATCTTCTAAATTGCCTTTGAAAAATTCGCTATCAGTAAGAACCGAGACTGCCGAAGCACCTGCCTCCTCGTATGCCTTTACAACATCTTCCACTGCTGAAGTACTATTGATGTCTCCTTTTGATGGCGATGCTCTTTTGTATTCCGCTATAATTCCTGTTTTTTCAGGATCAAGAATAGATTCTCTCAACGATAGACAAGCCACACTGAAATAGGGATAGTTTAATAGTTCCTCAAAAGGAACTAAAGCTTTTGCTTTTTCTACTTCTATTTTTTTTCGTTCAATGATTTTATCAAGTATAGTCATTTTTTTAGATGTTAGATTCCCAACCAGTTTTCAATTAATTTTTTACCATTTGTGGTCAATACCGACTCTGGGTGGAACTGCATTCCCCTTACATCGTATTCGGTATGGGTTAAGGCCATAATGATGCCATTCTCGTCGGTTGCCGTTACCTTGAGGCTAGCTGGTAGGGTGTCTTTGTTTACAGCCCAAGAATGGTAGCGTCCAATTTTGGAATCTTTTGGGAAGTCCCGAAACAATTTCTCTGACTCATCAACAACAGAAATATTTGTTGCTACGCCATGCAAAGGTTTTTCCATATTGAATAGTGTACCACCAAAGACTTCTGCAATAGCCTGTTGGCCTAAGCAAATACCCAATATACTTTTATGTGGAGCGTAGGTACGGATAACATCAAGTAATAATCCAGCTTCTTCTGGAATACCTGGGCCCGGCGAAAGAAGTATTTTATCGAAAGCATCAATATCTTCCAGTTTAAATTTATCATTTCTCCATACAACATATTCTTGATCTAATTCCTGTAACAAATGGACCAAGTTGTAGGTGAACGAATCGTAGTTGTCTATAACGACTATTTTATTGTTGCTCATAACCTTTTGCTATAAAATCTTGATTAATATAATTTTCAATTTCCTGGAATATGGACTGAATAAATTCGATTGGCAAATGAAATCTTTTTGCCAGTAGGACATAATTACTGTCCAGGTTCCGAATGATATTCTGCTCTTCGTTTTGCTCATCCTCGAAGGACTTGCCTTTGCCGATATAGGTTTTTCGTAATGCCAATAGCTCAACGATGCGGTTGTCAATGGTGTCTACCGAATCATGGATATGTTGCTTGTTGACACAGTATTCCAATGGTCTGATCATAATGTTTCTGCTAATTGTAATGCTTTTCGTAGCGCAGCAATTTTGTTATTTACTTCTTGTAGCTCCATTTCGGGGTCTGAATCTAATACGATACCGCCACCGGCCTGATAATGTAAGGTGTTTTGCTTACTTAGGAAGGACCGGATCATAATGGCATGATTAAAGTCTCCGTTAAAACCCATGAATCCGATTGCACCCGAATAAAATGAGCGTTGTAATCCTTCATAACGATCAATCAATGTCAACGCCATATGTTTTGGAGCACCTGAAAGCGTACCCGCAGGATATGTATCACCTACGATGTCAAATGGGTTGATATTATCTTTTAATGTGCCCGTTACTTTGGAGACCAAGTGGATAATATGCGAGTAATATTGTGGTTCCATGTAGGACTCAACTTTAACTTGGGTGCAATGTCTACTTAAGTCATTGCGGGCAAGATCGACGAGCATAACATGTTCGGAAGTCTCTTTTGGGTCTTCTTTGAGCTTGGTGGCTATCTTTTGATCTTCCTCCATGTTACCTGTCCGTTTGAATGTTCCTGCGATAGGGAAAATCGTCGCTTGTTTCCCGTGGATACGCAGTTGAGCCTCAGGCGATGATCCGAAAAGTTTAAAGTCACCATAATCAAAATAGAAAAGATAGGGCGAAGGGTTGATGGAGCGGAGCGCACGATAGACATTGAATTCATCACCGGAGAACGGTGTCTTAAAGCCTCTGGATGGAACGATCTGGAATACATCACCACGTTGGATATGCTCTTTCATCTTCTTAACCAACTGACGGTGTTCTTCATCGGTACGATTGGAGCTTTCCTCGCCAGCTAGTTTGAAGGTATATTCAGGGAAGTTTTTGTTCTGAATAAGGAACTGCATTCTTTCAAGTTCTGATTCTTCGTCATCCAGCAGATGTTCAAAAATATAGAGTTGATTACGGAAGTGGTCGATGGCAATGACATATTTGTAAACATGATATTGCATAAACGGTATTTTCCGTGCCGGATCTACCGTTGTTGTTAGTTTGATGTCCTCAAAGTGTTCAATACAATCGAAGGTGAAGTAACCAAATAGGCCATTGGAGATCAAGTTAAGTTCAGCAATTGTATGATCTTCGAAGGAATTCCTAAAATCGGAAACTTCTTGACGTAATTCGATTTCGTGCGCATTTTTTACGATACGTTCTCTACCCGGATAAGTGAGCGTCAGCTCTTTCTCATCGAGCTGGATTCCGGCAATTGGTTGACAACAGATGTAACTGATGTTGTTGTCGCGACTATGGTAGTCGGAGCTTTCCAGTAACAATGAGTTTGGAAAGATATCTCTTAGGCGAAGATAGATGCTCACTGGTGTAGTTGTATCCGCGAGCAACTTTCTGGTTTTTGTTTTGAATGTATACTTCATTTTTTGTGTCTTATCTTCTTGTTGTAAACTATGCATAAAAAAACCCCGATACTGGTCAGCATCGGGGTTGGAATTTCCATAAATGGTTTTGGTTGATTATGAAATATTATGACAATACCAATTAGTTCCCGATGCTTATTGCTTCAGGCCACCACCAATTTGTATTTGTATATCTTCGTGTCATTATTACACAAATTTATAAAAAAAAATAAATAAGCAAACTTTTTGTGACAAAAAAACAAAAATTCACCTTATTTCTTAATCATTTAATAAATCAGGACGTCTTTCTTGCGTTCTTTTTAACTGTTGTTCATCTTTCCATGCAGCGATTTTTGCCTCATGACCACTAAGGAGAATATCAGGTACTTTGTGGCCTTTCCAGTCTGCAGGGCGTGTATAGATAGGCGCATCTAGTAATCCATCCTGAAAAGAATCTGAAAGCGCGGATGTCTCATCCGACAAAACTCCGGGAATCAGACGGATAACAGCATCTGTAACAATCGCCGCTGGAAGCTCACCTCCGGACAGTACATAATCACCGACTGAGATCTCTTTTGTTACATAAATATCACGGATACGTTGATCTATTCCCTTGTAATGCCCACAGAGAATCATCATATTTCTTTTTGTAGATAATCCATTCGCAATATCCTGATTGAATGTTTCACCGTCGGGAGTCATGTAAATGATCTCATCGTATTCCCGTTCAGCTTGCAATTGCTCTATACACTTGGCAAAGGGTTCTATTTGAAGGACCATGCCCGATCCGCCCCCGTACGGATAATCATCGACACTTTTGTGTTTATTTGTTGAATAGTCTCTTAAATTGTGGACATATATTTCAGCCAAGCCTTTGTTCTTTGCTCGTTGCAAAATAGAGTGTGCAAATGGACTTTCCAAGAGGTCAGGTAAGACCGTAATAATATCAAAACGCATGGGGCAAAGATACACAAAAATGCACCATTGTCTATTTATAAGATTGATTCGCTTATCTTTGTGCCAAAATTAAGTGTATATACAGTGATTGACGTAAATAATATTTCTGTTTCCTTTGGGGGAACAACTCTTTTTTCAGATGTATCTTTCTCCATCAATGAGAATGATAAAATCGCATTGATGGGTAAAAATGGTGCCGGTAAATCCACCTTACTGAAAATTATCGCTGGAGTGGGTAAACCTACTACAGGTAATGTTGCTGGTCCGAAAGATGCCATTATAGCCTATTTACCGCAACATTTGTTAACAGAGGATAACGTGACTGTTTTTGAAGAAACATCAAAGGCTTTCGAAGAAGTCTATGGTATGCGTGATGAGTTGGAAAACCTGAATGAGCAATTAAATATCCGTACAGACTATGAGTCTGACGATTATATGCAATTGATCGAACGTGTATCCGAATTAAGTGAAAAGTTCTATTCGATTGAGGAAGTTAACTATGATGCAGAAGTTGAAAAGGTCCTGAAGGGGCTCGGTTTTGAGCGTTCGGATTTTACAAGACAGACTTCTGAGTTTTCCGGTGGTTGGCGGATGCGTATCGAATTAGCTAAAATATTATTGAAAAAGCCCGATTTGATTTTATTGGATGAGCCAACCAACCACATGGATATCGAGAGTATCCAATGGCTGGAAGATTTCTTGGTCAATTCGGCTAAAGCAGTTATCGTTATTTCGCACGACAGAGCATTTGTCGACAATATCACCAATCGGACCATCGAGGTGACGATGGGAAGGATTTATGATTATCGTGCCAAGTATAGTCATTACTTGGAATTACGTCAGGAGCGTCGCCAGCATCAGCTAAAAGCGTATGAAGAGCAGCAACGCTTTATTGCGGACAATCAGGAGTTTATCGATCGTTTCAGAGGTACCTATTCTAAAACATTGCAGGTGCAATCACGTGTAAAGATGCTGGAGAAATTGGAAATCATTGAGATAGACGAGGTAGATACTTCTGCACTGCGTCTTAAATTCCCACCATCCCCGCGCTCAGGTCAATATCCTGTTATCGTTGAGGATCTAACCAAGGTTTATGATGAACACGTCGTATTTCAAAAAGCAAATATGGTCATCGAACGTGGTGAAAAGGTCGCTTTTGTCGGGAAGAACGGTGAGGGTAAATCGACCATGATCAAAGCAATTATGGGGGAAATCGATTTCGAAGGTACGCTGAAAGTAGGGCACAATGCAAAAATTGGGTACTTTGCACAAAATCAGGCCGCATTACTTGATGGAGAGATGACCGTTTTTGATACCATTGATCAAATCGCTGTAGGTGAAGTGCGTGTTAAAATGAAAGATCTCTTGGGTGCTTTTATGTTTAGTGGTGATGACACGACGAAAAAGGTGAAGGTATTATCTGGAGGAGAGCGAACTCGTCTGGCCATGATAAAACTTCTTTTGGAGCCAGTGAATGTATTGATTCTCGATGAGCCTACCAACCATTTGGACATGAAGACCAAAGATATTATCAAAGATGCCTTAAAGGATTTTGATGGTACGTTGATCCTTGTTTCACACGACCGTGACTTTTTGGACGGCTTGGCTGAGAAAGTCTTTGAATTCGGAAATAAACGCGTACGGGAGCATTTTGAAGATATTAAAGGTTTCTTGGAATACAAGAAGATGAGTAGCTTGAAGGATATTGAACGTTAGCATCTAAATAAACGTAGTATAAAACCCGGTAGGGGACTCAGTTTTAAAAAGCGGCTTTTATATCAAAAAGCCGCTTTTTTGCGTTTTAAACAATGATTAAATCGAATCTTCAAGCTTTTGTCCCTTAATCCCAAAGCGTGTGAAAGATACCTTCCCGATCAATACCACTACTCCGAGTCCAACTATTCCAAAATCGTAGTTATTCTTTTTATCTATGCTTATCGTTTAATACCGTTTTTCTAAGTTGATATTTACCGTTTATGTTGATACTATGAAAGACAATTATCAGCAGATCGGTATGCGGCGCTTTTCTCGCTCCAATTAGTTTGCTGGTATTGAGCCTTTTGTTGTAAACCAACAGATAATCCGTATATTGAGCTCTCCTAAACATCAATTTTATTTATGATCATTGGATTAGACATTGGGACATCATCTGCGAAAGCTGTTGCATTTGACTACGAAGGTAACATCTTGTCGCAGCATAGCATATCTTATCCTATATTAAACCCGTCGGAAGGCTGGTACGAGCAAGATCCGGAGATTGTTTATGCGGCATGTATTGAGTCTGTTCGGTATGTAATGATTAGCTTAAGGCAATCTCGTGCTGAGATACCGAAACCCGTATGTATTTCGGTGAGCAGTGCTATGCACGGACTGATCGCTGTTGACTCGGCGGGGCAGCCACTTAGCAATTGCATTATATGGGCAGATCGCAGAAGTGAGCATATTGCGGTTGCCTTGGAGGCAAGTGAGGCGGGCAGGCTGCTTTATCAGCAGACGGGTACACCAATACATCCCATGTCTTTGCTTTGCAAATTAATGTGGATAAAGTCCAACGATCAAAAATTATTTGCGCAGTCGCACAAGTTTATCGGTATCAAAGAATTTCTTTTTTACCGGCTCTTTGGAGTTTACGTAGTCGATCATTCCATCGCATCTGCAACTGGGCTTTTCGACATACATCACCTAACATGGTCTGATCAGGCGTTAAGCTTGGCAGGTATATCGGAAGAGCAACTAGCATCTCCAGTTCCGGTCGATTATATTTTAAATATGCCTAGCCAAAAAATTGCGGCCTTGATGCAGATCCCTGAAGATACCCCTTTTGTTATAGGTGGTAGCGATGGCTGTTTGGCTAATCTCGGGGTAGGGGCTATAAGTCCCGGAGTGGCTTCGGTAACAATCGGTACCAGTGGGGCTATTCGCGTAGCAAGTTCGCAGGCAAATCAAGAAAAAAAACAGAGACTATTTACATATCTACTTAGACCAAATGAATATATAATTGGTGGTGCGGTTAACAATGGCGGTGTATTACGCAACTGGTTTCGAGACAACTTTTTGTGCGAATTTACCCAAATGGAAGCAGATGGAGATCCTTCTGCGTCGTTAAATGCTTTGGTCGACTCCGTCGTTCCCGGGGCGGAAGGCTTGATATTCTTGCCCTATCTAACTGGTGAACGGGCACCACATTGGAATTCCAATGCAAAAGGCGTTTATTTTGGAATACAGTTGCATCATGGCAGGGCGCACTTTGCACGTGCCATGATGGAAGGGATGTTGTTTGCAATTTACAGTGTAGGACTCGCCTTAGAGGAGAACACCGGTCCCATTCATACGATCTTTGCAAGCGGCGGCTTAGCGCGTTCATCGTTGTTGGTGCAGATGCTTGCAGACATTTTCAATAAACCTGTATTTACCAAAAATACAGTAGAAAGCTCTGCTTGGGGAGCAGCATTGATAGGCTTGGAAGCCTTGGGTATACAGGGAGGTGGTCCTACTATAAAAATCAAACAAACGGAAGGAAAGCAAGATACCGAGCACTGTTATAAACCGAGTGCGGAGAATCACGCTGTATATGTTAGAAACTTCCAAAAATTTGAACGCCTGTACCATTTATTGGAAGCGGAGTTTTAACTAGATATAAATCATTATGCCTCTAATCATCGTTATTTTGGGAGTAGCTTTACTACTTCTTTTAGTCACTGTCGTCAGGTTAAACACGATCTTTTCATTACTGATAACCTCCGTTGCGGTCGGTTTTGCGATGAATATGAGTGCCGTCGATATCCTTAAATCTGTTGAAACTGGAGTGAGTACCACTATGGGCCAGTTGGCACTATTGTTGGCTTTCGGGGCTCTACTGGGGAAATTGATGGCGGAAGGTGGTGCTGCAGAAAAGATTACAACGGTGCTAACTGCTGTATTTGGCAAAAAGAACTTACCTTGGGCAATGGTTCTCACGGGCTTTTTAGTAGGAATTCCCTTATTCTACAATGTCGGTTTTATCGTCTTAGTACCATTCGTTTTCATGGTATGTGCTTCCAATAAAATGCCATTGCTTTACGTCGCCATTCCGTTGCTGGCAGCGCTGTCCGTGACACACGGTTATTTGCCTCCACATCCGGGAGCTACGGCCATAGCGCTTACCTACAAAGCGGATATAGGTTTAACAATGGTGTATGGCATTATTGTGGCAATTCCTGCCATAATTATCGGTGGACCGCTCTTTGGCAGGATGCTTAAGCGTATTCCGACCAACCCACCCACTGAGTTTTTTCCTGAACACAATCAAGCAGATCGAAAAGAGCTTCCCGGATTTGCAATTAGTATATTTACGGGGCTTTTTCCAATAATTTTAATTGCTTTTGGTTCATTTTCCCATCTAATATTTCCAGAAGGCTCCTCTTGGCTGAAGGCACTACGTTTCTTGGGTGACCCGGTGGTGGCTTTAATGATTGCATCGCTAATGGCGATGTACACAATGGGTATCCGCCAAGGCAAAAGTTTGCGGCAGCAGTCAGCAAGTGTGGAAGAAGCAATCCGCGGGATAATGATGATCCTTTTTATCATTGCAGCATCAGGCGCTTTCAAGCAAATTTTGGTAGATAGTGGTGTAGCGAATTACATCGCTGACCTAACCGCAGACCTGAGCTTGTCGCCTCTTGTGCTTGCATGGTTAATAGCCGGTATCATTCGCCTAGTTATCGGTTCGGCTAGTGTTGCTGGGCTCACGGCAGCGGGCATTATGCTTCCCATTGTGCAGGGAGGAGAGGTTACTCCTGAATTAATGGTGCTAGCGACGGGAGCGGGTAGTCTCATGTTCTCACACGTCAACGATCCGGGGTTTTGGATGTTTAAATCTTATTTTGGAGTGAGCATGAAGGATACGTTTCGCTCATGGACGGTGATGGAAACGCTCGTTTCTGTTATTGGGTTGATCGGTGTCTTGATTTTACACTGGCTTGGTCATTGACAGCGAATGGGAAAGTTTCATATTGCTAGGATACATTAATAGGACAGAGCGTCTTAAACGAATATTAAATTATATAGGCCCATAATCGGTTGATTATGGGCTTTTTTTTGATGAAAACCTTTGTTTGGTTTTTTTTTCTTAATATCGTGACAATGAGCCAAATTTTGTTGTTCTAAAACTATGCAGAGATTACATCGTTTTTATATTTTTTTATTGATTTGGGTAGGAAGCTGCCTCCCCGGGCTGTCAGCTTTCGGGCAAATTATCGCCTATACCGTCGACAATTTGCCAAGCCCCAAATTACAGGGACAGGATTATTTTGTCTCCAATCCTGATGGGATTCTATCCTCGGGTACAGTGGCCGAATTAGATGGCTTATCGACGCAGATTGAGGCTGCTACAAAAGGTGAATTTGCAATCGTTGTTGTGAATGATTATGTTGGCGACAGTGATTTCGAATTTGCCTTAAAATTATTCAATACCTGGGGTATCGGTAAGAAGGAAAGTAACAATGGGCTTTTGTTGTTTATTGCTAAAGACCGACATGAATACCGTTTTATTACAGGGTATGGTATGGAAAGTATTTTGCCCGATGCCTATTTAAAACGTATTGGAGAAAAATATCTCGTACCCAATTTTAGGAATGAAGATTACGACCGCGGTGTTAAGGAGGCCGCAGAATTTATTAAGACAATACTTACCTCACCGGATAGTAAAGCCGAGCTGGAACGCTTAATGCCAGAGGCAACGCCGGTCTGGAGCTTTAAAAGTCCTATCCTGCGAAATTCACTTTTGGTTTTAGGCTTGTTTGCGCTCTGTTATATCTGGTTGGGTGAGGTGACCCGTGCGATCAAAGGGAAGTTGACCAAAAAAAGTAAATATTTCCCGCCTTTAATCAGTGGATGCGGCTGCATGGGGATTTTAATGTTTATCTCGGTGTTTATCTGTGCATTTGCCCTCAAGAATTTTGAGGAGGTCTATCAGTGGAAAAATCTACCTTATTTTATAGTTGTTTTTGGTAGTATTACCCTTGCCATGAAATACAATGCAAGCCGCACGCAAATTGTTAATTCCTATCAGGATGAGGAAAATATTCAAAAGGCCCTACGTAAATTTCGTGTCTGGGGCTTAGTTCCTTTATTACTGAGTCCATTGGCACTATTTGATCTCATTGGATTAAACAAGCGCATCCGGAAGAATCAACTTCGATTGGTTCCTCCAGATCAATCCGGACGTTGGTTGCGCATGAATAAGGATGATGTGTCCACCCGTGAAAGTGCTTACCTGGATAAGGGGCAGCTTTTGGAGGAAAAAATCGGTAGCCGTTCGTACGAAATCTGGATTGATCAGGCGACCAACGAAACAAAGCTGGTCCCCTGGGACGAGAATGTTGGATTCAGTGAATGTCCTGCATGTCATTATAGAACTTTTGAGACTGGACGTACCAAGACGATACGTGCAGCAACTTATAGTTCGCAGGGATTAGAGGAACGCTTTGACTTATGTAAGAATTGTGGACATCGGGTATCTCATGGTGAACACTCGACTCCAATTAAAGTGCGCTCAACATCGAGTAGCTCTGGCGGAGGATCTAGTAGTAGTGGTGGCGGTGGAAGCTTTGGTGGCGGATCTTCTGGTGGGGGTGGTGCCGGTGGAAGATGGTAGTCGGTAATTTAGGGCAAAAAAAAAGGTTTCCAAACGGGGAGAATGAAAACCTTAAATAACCAATTATAAACCTAAATTATGATGACACAAATATAGTGTATATATTACACTATGCAAATTTTTTTTTAAAAAAAATGAAAAAATAAATTACAGCTAGCGCGAGATGATTTCTGTTTATAAATTAAAACCAAAATTTCAGCAGTTGCTGATGCCAATCTTGAACTTTTTACATAGAAAAAAGGTAACGGCAAACCAGATCACGATCGGATCTATTGTATTGTCTTTGATCATTGCTTTACTGTTTTGGTATGCTGATCGTTTCCCGATTTTCTTTTTGGCCCTGCCAATCGGATTGTTATTACGAATGGCCTTGAATGCCTTAGATGGCATGATGGCACGACTTTTTAATCAGACTAGCAAGACGGGCGAAGTCTTGAACGAAGTCGGAGATATTGTTTCGGATGTCGTGCTATTTTTTCCTTTGCTGAAGTTTCATCCAGAAAGCATATATCTTATCGTCGCTTTTATCGTATTAAGTGTTGTGAATGAATTTTGTGGATTGATCGGGAAGGTGATTGCCAATGATCGTCGTTACGATGGGCCGATGGGTAAAAGTGATCGTGCTTTGCTGTTGGGGGTATATGGAATTTTAGCATTATTGCATATTTCAATGGTTACTGTTTCAGGTTATATTTTTGGTGTTTTGTGCTTACTCTTACTTTTGAGTTCGGTAACTCGATTGAGAAAGGCTTTGGCGCATGGCTGATGCCAATAGCAAGTTCGCAGATGTTCCTGTTCGTGTTAGAAGCTGGGGTTATATTGTCTTGGTGTTGGCGGTTGCCTTCGTTCCACCAACAATATCACCCTTGTTTGTGGCCTGGATAACCTTTCAAGGGATGCGCGAGTTTGCTCGTATGTTTATCCCTGAATGTAAGACGCAACCATTGGTTTTTCTTTGCATGGCATTGTTGCAAGCGTTGCTCCTATACTTTTGTTCCTATCGAGAATATCTATTGTTGGCTAGCTTCTTGTGTTTGGTGACTGCTTTGTTTTTCAAATATGGTTTAAAGGTTAAGAAGGGAGCAGTATTTGGACTATTTTTGGGCGCGGTAGCTTGTTTGCTTGCATTTAGCCATTTAGCTTTTATCCGATCCATTAAAGTGGATGGCAACCCGTTCCTAGGACTAAAATTAATCGGATATATTGTTGTGTTAACGGAACTGAATGACGTCTTTCAATACCTGATGGGTAAGTTTTTTGGCAAACGTAAAATCGTTCCGCGTATTAGTCCAAATAAGACAATTGCGGGATGTGTGGGCGGTATCAGCTTAACAATTATATTGAGTAATTTATTGGGCTATTTTTTACTGCCATTTCAGAATTTTCTATACTTTTCGTTGTTCGGTTTGTTTTTCGGTATTTTGGGATTCTGGGGAGATGTCCTTTTTTCCTATCTGAAAAGAAAGACAGGAGTTAAAGATACTGGAACATTGATTCCTGGGCATGGTGGTTTATTGGATCGTATCGATAGTCTGATCTTCAATGCGCCCCTGTTTTATGCTTTGATTATCCTGTTGTTGGGGAATTAATAGGATTTGATGAATGTGGTAGTGAGAAGGCTAACTAAAATTTCAATCTGATGGCTTATCAACGTGCTGTTTTATTTTCGGGGGGTGGAACTCGGTTCAGTCTATATCTTGGTATGTACGCTGCGCTGGATGAGCTGGGCTTAAAGCCAGATCTGCTTATCGCGAGCTGCGGTGGTTCAATGGCAGTGGCTGTTATACAGGCCTTTGCTACACATGAAGCTCGCAAGTCCTATCTGCAATCAGACGAGTTTTATCAGTTTTTCCTGCATCATCGGCTTACAGAACAGCGTCGTTTGGGGAGGCTGGGCGTGTATGTTTTGAAAAAACAGTTTAATAAGAAACGGGCACCCTTTATTGAGGACGTTTTTAATCGCTATCTCGTCCATATGGAACAGGATCTTTCCTTACTATTGCCTACATTGGATAGACCATTCTCAACAGCAATTCCAGCACTTGTGGTCGGCGCTAAAGTGCTGTTCAGTCCGTCTGAAGTAGGGCAGCGGCGTGGGGACCGAAAACTCTATCAAAAGATATTGATGGGAACTCAAGATGTATTGGAAAACGTGCCCGTTGAGGCAATAGGAATTTCGGATAGTAATTACGAGCATAGTGCCGTGGCTAAAGCGGTTCATTTGAATGCTGAGTTTTCTATGCTACAGGCGGCCCGTATTTCGATGTCCGATATGTTTTATATTGAACCTGTATGCTCCAATAAAACCTATTACGCGGGTGGAGCAATTGATCTTGTTCCAATGGAGCTAGCAAAGTCGCTTGCTCAAAACATCATATGTGAGCGAAAACAACCTTATAAACCACAAGAAGAAGCGCTGGTTCGGGCGGTATTAGGCTTTAGCGGAAATAAACGATTAACGGATTTGGAACAGCAGTTTCCTTATGCACATTGGATTGATACACAGAATGCCGCGGAACAATTAGCTGGGAAATACTGTAAAAAAGGAATTGATTGGTCTAAATTTGAAGTTACGCTGTCTTTCCCGATTGATCAACAAGAATTTGCTGAAGCGATGGAAGCGCAATGGAACTATGGCTATGAGGTGACATTAAATTCATTGAAATGAAAGTATTTATTGCCGGTGGTACAAGTGGAATAGGCCTTGCTTTGGCCAAGCGTTATCTTGAGGAAGGAGCAGAGGTAGCGGTATGTGGACGTGATCTGACGAAAATGTCAGCCTATCCTTGGGGACATAGCATCAGAAGTTTTGAAGTCGATGTATGTCAATTGAGCAGCCTGCAAAATGCCGTCAGTTCATTTTGTGCACGTATGCCTTTAGACCTCTTTATCAATTGTACAGGGAGTTACGCGGATGACGTTGCTCAACAAATAAGCTATCAGGAGGCGGTGGCTATGCTCCAGGTCAATATGATGGGTACTTTAAATTGTTTTGAAGCGGCGAGAACTGCTATGCAAGGTCAGTCGGAAGGACAAATTGCAATCGTTGCATCAGTTTCGGGAACGCTCCATTTTCCCAATTCAAGCCTATATAGTAAGACAAAGCGTGCTGCAATCCAAGTGGCTGATGCGTATCGTAGGGCACTTTGTCCGTATGGAATTTCGGTTACTGTTATTGCTCCGGGCTATGTTGATACGGATAAACTGCGAGCCCTCAATAAGCAAGATTTGTCTAAAAAACCATTCTTAATCCCTGTAGACGATGCAGCACAGCGTATAATGACAGCTATCGAACAGAAGAAGAAGCAAGTCGTTTTTCCGAAGCGTATGAAGTGGTTGATGGCATCTCTGGGACTACTTCCAAATATTGTGTTGAATAAAATTATGTCAAGGAAGGCCAAATGGATGAAAAACGACTGAAAAATAGGGGGCTGCAATTTGCTGTCTTCCTTTATTGTGCGCTATTTTTCCAGTTGACTTATTCTGCTGCTGCGGTCCATGCTGCAAATCAGACTACTGTATCTTCGTTTGTGTTTCCTTTTGAACACTTTATGCCTTTCGTTTCTTGGATGATTATCCCCTACATGAGTAGCGGTTTGTTCTTCGCTTTGGTTCCTTTCTGTTGTCGAAGTCGAGAAGAGCTTTGGGTCTATACGAAGCGTTTCAGTTTCATTACCATCGTCTCTATTTGTTGTTTTTTTATTTTTCCCTTGCGATTTTCCTTTGATAGGCCTAGTGTTGAGAATCCAATTTTTAAACTTTTCTTCGCTTTTTTAAGTAAGCATGACTCTCCATTTAATCAAGCCCCTTCGCTGCATGTGGCGTATGCATGTCTGTTTTGGTCTGTGCTCGGTAGGCAGCTAAAAGGCTGGACACGCTGGATAGTGGGGATTTGGTTGCTATTCATGGGAATTGCTACACTCACTGTTTATCAGCACCATCTGGTGGATGTGTTGACCGCGATGATTCTGGCTCATGTCGGATTTGTCCTATTCCCATCTCCATCGGTATTGCTTCATGACAGCGCATCATCTACACTAAAGGCGGGGGAGTTGCCCTTTTTGCCCGGGACCGAAAAGATGAAATTAGACGAAAGGGCGAAATTAGACTTGGAGGCCGAAGTTTGTCGTAGAAACCAAGGAATTGGCTACGTTTACTACGCCATCGGCTGGTGTTTGCTGTTACTGGCATTGTGGGGCGGGACTCATGCATTTGGATTATATCTTTTGTGTTGGCCATCCTTAGTCTGTATTGCGGTAGGAAGAAATTATGTTATCAATAATCCAACGTTTCTGAAAAATGAAGAAGGTTGGATACCCGGCTTTAAGAAATTGTTTTATAGCCCATACCAATGGATTTATTGGTTGTTGTGGCGATTCGTAAGACGTCGTAATAAATCATCATTGCTTGAGATTTTACCACGTTGTTATGTAGGCCCGAGGACGACAGCAGAAGATATCCGTGTGCTTGGTCTGAATAAGCATCTGGTTGTTTTTGACCTGGCTGCAGAATTGGAAGAAATAGCGATCCTACATGTACAGGAAAACTATCATTCATTTCCATTGTTGGATATAGCGGCAATTACGCTGGCTGATGCCGAAAGGATATTGGCTGCGCTCGTCATCCGTTATCAGCAATTGAAGCGAGGTGAAAATATGATTATACATTGCACAATGGGCTACAACAGGAGTATGATTTTTGCTGTTCTATTGTCACAAAAAATATTATCTTTAGATTTAATGGATGCTATAGATTTGGTTAAATCTCATAATAAGCATCTTGTGTTGCATAAACATACACTTCAGTTGATGGAGGTGCTAGTCGAGAGAAATAGCTAGACAGTCATTTGCATGATCTTTGTTGTTAAATATGCTATTTGATATTAGTCAATAAAATTATACATGAAATCAGGTTACTTCAAGAGTTTTGATCAAGGGGAGTTATTATATCGCGTTTGGAATTATCAGGCCGGACAGCGGGCATTGATCGTACTGCACCGTGGGCATGAGCATTCGGAACGTCTGCAGGAGATGGCTACGGATCCACAGTTTGCCGATCATTCAATCTTTGCATTTGATTTGCGCGGACATGGTTATACGAAAGAACCAGTTTCACCAATCTTTATGGATTATGTACGGGATTTAGATAGTTTCGTTCATTATATAGGCCGTGAATATTTGGTTGATCCGAAAGACATTTTCGTTATCGCCAATAGTATTGCAGGAGTTGTTGTCAGTGCCTGGGTACATGATTTTGCTCCTAAAGTCGCAGGTATTGCATTGTTGGCACCTGCATTTGAAATTAAATTATATGTGCCCTTGGCAAATCAGATGATTGCTTTGGGAACAAAGCTAAAAAAAGATCTGATTATCCAGAGTTATGTCAAATCTAACGTGTTGACTCACGATATAGACCAGCAGAAGGCTTACGATGCCGATCCTTTGATTTCCAAATCTATCAATGGCGCTTTGTTGGTTGATCTATTAAAAGCTGGCGAGCGTATCGTTGAAGACGCTGCGGCGATTGATATTCCTGTGATTGTCCTTTCTGCTGAAAAAGATTATGTGGTCAAAAATTCGATACAGAAAAAATTCTTTGTGACAATTGCTTCAAAGTTGAAGACCTTTATTACATTACGTAATTTCTACCATGGGATTCTATTTGAAACAAACCGGCAGAAGGTGTACCAGTATCTGCGAAATTTTATCGACAAGGCCTATGCCCGACAAAGTCCTGAGCTGACGCTTGAACCCGATGAGTTTTCGGTGAAAGAGTATGAACAATTATACCATAAGTTACTTCCTGCGGGTGAAAAATTGAATTATGCGGTCCAGAAATGGGCATTGGGTAAAATAGGTTCCTTAAGTAAAGGAATGAATTTAGGCCTGCAGTTTGGATTTGATTCTGGGATATCGCTGGATTACGTCTATCGCAATGAATCGCAGGGTAAAAACCGCTTTGGCCGCATCCTCGACCGTGGTTATCTGGAGGCCATCGGCTGGAAAGGAATTCGCATTCGAAAACAACACTTGTTACAGTTGCTGGAAGAGCATATAACAAAAGTTAAAGCTGCTGGGAAAACCGTTAAGATATTGGACATTGCGGGTGGAACCGGAAATTACTTATTTGATATTAAAGAAAAATATCCCGAGGCCGAAATCGTGATTAATGAATTCCTGTTGTCAAATATTGCCGTAGGAGAGAAGATTATCCGTAGAAACGGATTGCAGGGAATACGATTTACCAACTATGATTGTTTTGATCCAGCTACCTATTCCAAACTGGAATTTGAGCCTAACATTGTTATTATCTCAGGTATTTTTGAACTTTTTGGTGACAATGAAATGGCAAGTAGGGCTGTAAAAGGTGCAACTTCGATTTGTGAAGAAAGCAGTCATTTGGTTTATACTGGACAGCCATGGCATCCACAGTTAAAGATGATTGCTTACGTGTTAAACAGTCATCAGAAAAAAGACTGGGTGATGCGCCGCCGTTCGCAGAAAGAATTAGACCGTCTGATGGCCTACAATGGAGTCGTTAAGGAGCGTATGCTAATCGACGACTTTGGCATATTTACAGTCTCTTCGGGGGCTGTGAAGGGCGGGTAATCGTAAAAGATTGAAAAGCTCATAGCTTAGTAGTATTTTCTTTAATCTTACTCTCAATATTTTTTAATCTTATAACAAACTCAATAAAAAGTTCCCATTTCGGGAACTTTTTATTGAAATAGCTTTGATTTTGCTTATCTCAGTTTTTTTTAAATGGAGGTAAGTAAAATGGATATCTGATTCTTATATTCTCTGATCTCCTGGATAATATGTTCCAAATTTCCATTGAAGTCTAGTAGCTGTCCGAATACCTTATCGTCTTTGGCCAATCCACCATGCTTATTGTCCTTACTGAATATTTCTTTTATAAAATATTTTATTTAAAAATTTTATAATTGTATAGAATATCTTTACATTTGTTTTAGATATAAAATAATTTTGAGTCTCGTGCTTCGGGTCGGTCTAGTAACATTTCGAATGCGTGAGAAAATTATAAACCAATATAAATTTTTATGATTATGAATAATGTTGTGAATGGTAGTGGTGGATTAAGAATTGAAAATAATGGGCCAGTTACCAAAAATGAAAATCAGAAAACAACGAACCATATCTATCTCCATCCTGGAGAGCGGAGCGGTGAATTTGAACGATGGATGCGTGAAATTGGCGGATTGCTCCAAATAGATCGAGAGTATTCTGCTTTAAAACCACTTTTAGATCTCATTGTCGCAGTTTTGGAGCCAAATCGGATTTTCCTGATACCACACCCTGCTATAGAAAAATACCAAGTTAAACCTTATGTAGAGATTATTTTGGTATTGGATGGCTGGGAATATGATTTAGATCGGAATGAACCGATCGTAAAAAGTGTTCTTGAGTTGGTGTGCTTGAAGCAGAGTACCCTCGTGTTTAATATCTTTTCGGGAGATCGATGGGAAGCAGAAATGGAAGACGGGTGCTATTACAATATTGCCCATTGTCGATCTAAATTTCTAGTGTTTTCGGGAAGTCCCTATCGTTTGGTAGAACCCGATGGGGAGTCTCTGGAAAATTTTAAAGATAATTTCTGGTCTAAGTTCAATAACAGGGTTAAGATAATCGAGCATTTTTTAGAAAAATGTAACACCCTGCTTTGTGATGAAGAAATTGTTGCGGATCTTGCCCATACCCTTTTATCGTCTTGTTTAAAACAGATTTACCGTTTGGTAATCGATACTTTTTCATTAAATGTTCCGAATTTAAATCGCCCATGTAAGGAACTTGAAGAAATGGCAGCGAGAGTACTACCACAATTACGGGGGCAGATCAAGAAAGATATTGATGCTTATATAAATTGGCGTGTAGCCGATTTTGAAGATTTAGATGAAGATACATTGCGTATGAAACGTCACATTCCGGATATGGTGGAACTTGAACGTTTATTGGACATTGCTAAAATAGCCTTCGCGCAGAAGATGGTCGTATTATTTGGTTCTAATGAAATAGTACAATAGAGTGCAAAACAATTATAGAAACGAAATATCATACTAAATATCCTGAGAAGGGTGATCATATCATCGAATGTCAGCAAGAAGAACTAAATGTATAGCCGAATGTTAAATATAGATTTGCTGTTTTCATTATATGTTCCTCAGTTAACGTGTTACCTTCGATTTCTAAAGACGATTGAATCGTTTTTATACGGTTCTTTTTTCGTAGCTCCGTACTGGGTTTATATAAATGAGCAGCATTAATTTCTCCTATTCTTTCTGAAATAGAACTAACTAATTTTAAAGTTTCACTTGTAATAATATACGGTGGTTTCATTATGATGATACTATCATTTGATACTATCAAAGATAATCATTGATCAACCTAAAAATAGCTAATGCTTAAAAAATATTTGACAGTACTCGTATCAGAAATACTGCTATTCCAGCTGAATAGATAGGTAAAGTCCACTGGAATAGCAATGTTAAATATTAGTTCTTATAAGCACGAATGGCCTGTATGATACCCTCTAGGTTTTCATTAAAGTCCTGCATTTGTGCAAACACCTTATCATCTTTGGCCAAACCACCATGTTTATTGTTCTTGCGGAAGATTTGTTTGATGTGTTCCCAGCGTTCTTGTTCCACATTGTTTATCAATCCAGCGAGTTCTTTCAATTTTAGAAGATTACTTTCTGTATCGGCAGTAAGGGTTTGTGACTCGCTTTCATAATGTGCGAGGAGAACCTGATCAATCTCCTCATCGTTCATCATGGGCACAACTTGCGCAACGAGCTTGCTCATATTCCGGTAGGATCCTTGCATTTTGAACGGCGGTTCTGTTCGGTAATTGTCCTGCATGGCCGCACTTTGAATATAATTTTGATTGACCTTGATAACAATATTTCGGATCTTTAAAACATGTTTTAATACCGTTATAAAATCATCGATATCTTGCTTCAGGTAATTGCCTTCTAAATCGGGAAGTTGATCTGCCACCGATTGCGCATAGTTCACTAAAGCATAGAAGTCGTTGAAGGATTTGCTTGCTATTTTCTCTAGGTAGCTGTTTTCAATCGCCGCATTTTCGATCAAGCTTAGATTGAATAGTGCTTCGGTATCACCGATCACATCCCCTAGATTGTAGACATCGGCACGGTTGGCAAGCATATCTGGAATCTGAAATTTGGACCCGCTTTCTGTATAGGGGTTTCCAGCCATTACGATGCAGAATCTTTTCCCGCGCAAATCATATGTTTTACTCTCGCCTTCAAAAATACCATCGATCTTACGTTGCCCGTCAGCCAATGAAATAAATTTCTGTAGAAATTCCGGATTCAAATGTTGGATATCATCGAGGTAGAGCATCACATTGTCGGCCATTTCGAAAGCAAGATTAATCTTCTTAAGTTCCTCACGTTCCCCGGAAGTTTTGGCCTCCACAGGATCAATCGAAGTAATGGAATGTCCAATTGTAGGTCCGTTGATTTTCACAAAATGTAATCCCATTGTTTTCGCGAGGTATTCCATCAATGTTGTCTTTCCGTAACCTGGTGGAGAAATGAGGAGAAGCATACCCATTCTGGCGGTACGTTTATTGTCGCCAGCTGCCCCAAGTTGTTTAGCCAGGTTATTTCCGATCAATGGAAAGTAAACCTCGTTGATCAACTTATTTCGGACAAAAGATGTTAAGACTTTTGGTTCAAATTCTCCGATTTTCAGCTCCTTGGCATATGTTTTTCCAAGCTGCTCCTTCAAAGAAGCGAATTCTTGAAAACGAGGGGCATTCAATTCGGTAAATGTCTTCAACCTACGCAGAAATTGATGGTATTGAATCTGTTCTTCTCCATTGTTCAAGATCGGATGATTTCCCTTTAATCCCTGGATGAGGGCATTGTCTTTGGCGATGATCAATTGGTATTCATCTTTTGGATAAAGAAGTGTGACTGCAGTTTCCTCAATGTACTTGTGGAAAGCCTGGTAGTCACTGTTCTCGTCGATAAAAGAATTTAGCCAATTTAAAGTCAAATAGAAACGGTCTACGAGGCTAAATTGTGTATGCTGAATATCTGCTTCAAAGAGTTTGAAACTCTTTTTGTTTTCCAATAGCCTGATGAAAGCCTTCTTCAGTTCATCCGATTGCTCACTGACGACAAACTTGCTGTAGCTTGTGAAAGTCTGGAAAAGATAGCTCGCGATCTCCTCTCCATTAATTGTCGAGCGATCCAAATGAGTGTCCCAATTGTTAAATAATTTTGTGAGTTCCTCAACGACAGATTGGTAGCGTGTGGAATTTGGAAATGCTTTTAATACGGCGTGTGTAGACTGAATCAACGCTTTCTGTTTTTCCTGTTGGTCTTGGGCCAGTGAATGCCAAAACAACTGCGCCATAGCACGCAAATGAGGATCGTAACGTAAAAGATCAAGCTTGCTGTCTAGCTGTTTGATGGTATCATAGATTACCAGGGCATCAAAATTATGCACTCCTTTGACATAACCTTCCGAATAACTTTGCTCGACAGTCTGATTGATAAACAGGTTGGCATCAAAATCGTGCTGTCCTTTAGAAGCAAGGAATGTTTTATAAGCGAGATATTCAGCTCGGTATACATCTTTGTTTTCGGAAATCAGTTCCTGATCCCAAATATCTCTAAAGTTTTCAATTTCGGAACCTTTGACTTTTTGATAGAAGCTCGTTCCGGTAAGATGGAAGTATATTTCGTCATTTTTGCGCAAGAGCGTTAAACTGAGTGACTGATTATTGACGGCAAATTTATGCTTACCAAGAGCAATAATGTTCTCTCCATCTACAAAAAGATCATTCTTGTCACGTAAAACGCGTAATGCATCCTCTTGAGATTTTTTGAGTAGGTTTTCAAGATTTTCAGCTTTTGAAACATCACTGAGCGTTTTCAGTTCTTGCACAAGTTGTCTGATTTTGTCAATCATCAAATCTGAAGCAAAGAAACTTAGGATTTCCTCACGCGTTGCAAATGTCTTTGACTTGTTTTCGATATTCTTTAATACACGAAGGCCAATTTGTTCGAGTGAAGAGCTTCGTTTGTTGATCTGTTCAACGATTTGCTCTCTGCGGGAATTAAATGCTTTGATGATTTCATCGCGCTTATCTGCTATCTTCAGGGCGAAGTCCTCAAATTCTGAGAACTTACTTTCAAGTTCTTCCAGTTGAACAATGACCTTGGTATAATACTCGTCTACTTTTTCTGTTGTCGTAGAGAGTTCAAGGTAGTTGGTGACAGACTGCTCCAGTAACGTAAGTTGGGCAGAAAATTCTGCAATGGCTTCCGTACTTTTTAATGAATTGAGTTTGCGTGTAAGCTGCGACCGGACTTCATTCAAGGAAGAGAAAATAACAGCTATCTTTTCGATGATTTTGGTGGTTTGAGTGGAGTCGTCGATTTTTAAACTGTTTAGAATATCGATCAACAGCTCCAGCTCGCTCGATATAGCCGAATTGGCTTCCTCGATCGCCTTGGCGTCATAGACTTTGATAATTGCAGCAACATTGTTTTTCTGTTGCTCCACTTTCTGCTCATAGGGGTGTAAAGCCTCGTCGCGAAGCAAGAAGGCAATTGTCTTTTCGGCGAGTTCGGTGGTGATTGACTGTAGTTTATCGAGTAAAGCATCGATGCGGACTACATCAATATATTTGACATTTTTGAGGTCAATGATTTCGCCCTGTAAACGACGTGAATCTGCCAGTTGATGAACAAGTTGATCAAGCTTCTCGACTACTGTACTATTGATGGAAAAGGTAAGCTCCTCCATTTTCTTCTCGGCACTGCTATTGAGCTCTGTGGCGTATTTACGTTGGGCTTGGACCTTAACAAATTCATCAATTGCTGTATTGGCGACCTCCTTGATCTGTGCGAGTGGCTGCCCAAGATTTGACAAGGCTTCATCCTTTATCCAAAAATAGGAGTCAAGTAGGACAGTCGATTTTTTGAGTATATCCTCGTAAAGACCTTCATAACTGTCTTCTTTGTTGATGAGCTGTATGACTTCTTGTGCCTCGGCCATGACTTGTACGATCTGTTTATTACCGACCTTATAAAGCGGATCTTCTTTTTTTAGCTCATTTTCTTTGAGTACCGCCATGTAAGGGGTTTCCCAGATCTGAACCTGATGATGTCGTGTTGCTTCAGCCTCTGTGCGGAAGTAAATTAAACTACCGTCTTTGAAAAGGGTGAAGCCATTGCAGATGATCGGAGTTTCGACATGCTGCTGAATGATGTTATAAGACAGTAAGATGTAGGTATTCGTTTCCTCCTGACAAAAGATATAGAGAAAGTCTTCGCCGTTTGGTGATGCTATGCGCCTAAGAAAACTAACCTGGTCAAACTGGACGTCAAAGATTTTATGGGTGCCATTCTGCAGGTAGTATCCGTTAGAAAAAATGATTCCTTGATTATCGGGCAGTAGAATGGCCGATTCATTCAGCGATTTAAGGTTTACTACTTCCTTTGTCCGCTGGTTAAAGACAAATGCACGGAAATCTTCTTGATACGGTTTAATACGAACGGCAATCAAATTGCCAAGGTCTGCATAGTAGTAATCCGCATCATCCAGTTGTTGGTCTGCGTTTGAAACTTTTTCGGAGAAGATTCCTTTTCCCGTATCGGTATTGTTTTCAATTTTAAAAGTAATATCGCCATTGATCGCTTCTATAAAGATCTTGTCCTTAATGGAAATGTGCGGGTGTTTTCCGAGGCGACGGTCTTCCAAGGTTGTTTTTGTCCAGTCAAACTCAAACTGATTAGGCAATTTAACCTCATGAATGCTGCGGTCGTCCTGATATTGGAGCGTTCCGTCTTTAATCAACCACTTGAATGCCTTCAGGTCAGCAGGATTTTTGCTGGTCTGAAAGACCATATAAAGATAGTTTTCCGTACGTCGAAACTTGGAAAAGATCGAGTCGCGATAGTATTTATATAAATTTTGATAATCGCCAATGAAATTAGGATCATTGATCAGATCGAGCGATTGTGGGATAAATTGATTGTTTTCGAACGTATATACACTGAAAACATCTTCGAGTTTAATTTCGGTACGTAACCCAAAATGGACGTTATAACCGAATATACATAGATTGTCCAGGGCTAAAATACCGCGAGCAACACAGTTATTTTCTGTGGTGATCCGTTGGTTGGCCTTGAGTATAAAACTTGTCGCATTAAAGACTTCCTTGCGGGCATTATTTAGTTGCTGGAGTTTGATAGAAAGCTCTTCTTTTTGTGTAAGAAGTCGCTTCCGAATAATCTCGTATGCACCTTGATCAAGGGAGTCGTTCTGATTTGTTACGTTTTCTTCTGGCATAAAACTGAGCTTTATCGACTTTGTATATGTGGTAGAATCATTATTTATTACCTGCAGTGATTATGAACATTATCTGCAGGTAATAATGGGTATTAATTACGACAGCTTTTTATTGGATATTCCCAAGTTTTTCGCTAATCCGAATAAAGAATTGATAAAGCTTTTGTCTTCGCCATTTTCAGCGTCAGTCGCCGCTTGTTGAAGTTTAATCAACGCTGCTGAAACTGTGAGGTTCTTTATATCGTTTGTGGAAATTCCATATTTATCGGCTAATCCACGCACCTTCTCTGCAAGGTCTCCTTGTCCATCTGGACCTATCAGTGAATTCTTAATAGCTGTGGCATGTTTAGAGTTGTCAATCAAGTGATCAAAACCTTTGGAATTGGAAACTTGACGGACGATATTCTCAAAGAACATGGTTTCGCCACCAACGATATCTATTTTTGCCGTTTTAAGTGCTTCCGACAATACGCCAGCTTGTGCTTGAGCAATGTCTTTTTGGATATTGATGTGTGCGAGTTCAATATCACGTTCTTTTTGCAATTGCAATTTGAATTCTTCGTGATCTCTGCCCACACCATCCAATTTCTTCATCGCCTCAGCTTTCTCTTCGATACCTTTTGCTTCGGCAAGCGCTTTCTCACGAACAACTTCCGCTTGTGCTAAGCCCTCCTTACGCATTGCTTCCGCTTTCTTCTCGATCACATTAGCTTCAACGGTACCTTGTTTTTCTTCGGCTTCGGCTTTTGCAACCATTACTTCAGCTTCGGATAAGCCAAGCGCGGCTTCCTCTTTGGCTTGTGCTTCAGCAATAATCTTACGACTTTCGGCTTCCTTCAGCGATGCTTCTTTTTTCGCTTCAGCATCTATCAATAATTCCTGAGCACGTTTTTCGGCAATTTTACGAGCGGCTTCGGCATCGATTACTTTTTTCTCCGCTTCCTGCTCTGCAGCAATTTTTGCAGCTTCGGCCGCCTTAACAGTGGATATTAATTTTTCTTCTGCTTCTTGTGATGCCGCAATAACACCAGCTTGTTTCTTTCGTTCTACTTCACGGAATACTTCGATGTCTCGGACGCCTTGTTGCTCTTCAATAACCCCTTTCTCCAATTGTACGCGTTCCTTGATAACACCTTGGATACTTTTCTTCTCCGTCTCGATTGAGCGTTCTTTGTCGATTTGGGCTAAGGTAACAATCCGTTCACGTTCAGTTTGTTCCAAAGCACGGTCTTTCTCTACGCGTTCTGCTTCCACTGCGTCCGTGCGCTGTTTGTTTTTCTCAGCAATGATAATCTGACGCAGCTTATTTTCTTCCTGTACTGCCAGTTGCTCTTCGGTAGAAATCCGGACACTTTCGTACTTGAGACGTTCTTCTTCACGGACCTTTGCTATTTCTGCTTCTTCGCGTGCTCTGATGTTATCAATTTCCCGTTTTTGTTTTTCTTCTTTTTCAGCAAGTTGACGATCAAGTTCCAAAATCGCTTCACGAGCTTCCACGTTTTGCTTTCTAATCAACTTCTCTTCGTCACGACGGATAAAATTTGCATTGATATTTTGCTTGGCTGTTAGCTCCGTTATTTTTTTAATGCCTTCACTGTCTAAGATATTGTTTGGATTGAGATGCTCAATATCTGTCTGCTCAAGATAGTCGATTGCACAGTCATCTAGAATATAACCGTTCAGGTCAGTTCCGATGATATCCAAAATTTCGTCACGAAATTCCCGACGGGCTTCATACAATTCGATGAAATCAAATTTCTTACCGACTGTTTTTAGGGCCTCGGAGAATTTAGATTCAAAAATGCTTTTTAATGTTTCCGGCTCACTTGCACGATCACAACCTAAATTTTGGGCAACATTGATCACATCATCCACACTTTTATTGACGCGAACGAAGAAAGCAACTTTGATATCTGCACGAATGTTGTCCTTGCAGATCAAACCTTCACCTTGCATACGGGCAATCTCAATTTTTTTGATTGAGATGTCCATGATCTCCATCTTGTGAAATACGGGTACAACATACATTCCTTTGTTGAATGCTACTTTTGTACCACCAACACCAGTACGGACAATTGCTTTCCCTTGTGGAATTTTCTTATAGAATGCACTCAATACAACAAAGAATGCAAAAATTAAAAAGACAGCCAATCCGACAATTAAAAGTATAATTCCGTTTAAGCCACTTAAAAATAAAAGAGGTTGATATAGCATATGATTTGTATTTATTTAGATTTTAATAGTTGGGTTTACGATTAGGATGTAAAGGAATAAAAACCCGTTCTTTTAGAACAGTTGTTTAGGTGTCGAGTCCTTTCTTCTTTTTTCATTAAATATTGTCTATCGTGATTTCTTTGGTCACATAATAATATTTCTTGTCCTTGGATTCGTCAACAATAATGACATCGTCTCCGTAGCCTATTTTCTCCCCATTGTGGCTGACAACATTGAGGCGAATAGGGTCCTGTTGGATGATAAATTCGGCAGAACCTATTTTCTTGCCTTCAATACTGGCTCTCATTTTACCCATGCGACCAAGAAAATCGTGACTTTCTTCGCCATTGTAACCTATAGTTTTAAACATTTTAGCTAAGGGTTTGGTCAGAAAATGCATTAATATAAATGTAACAATGAAAACGGGGATTAGGATTAATACAGACTTTATTCCCCAAGAAGCAACATCGATAAAGAGCGAAGAAACAATGGTAATTATCCAGCCTATAAATTTGAATAGTGTTACAATAAGCATGATGGGTACTTTGCCAACATTTATGTAATCCATTGCTTTTGCAAAAAAGCCGGTTTCTGTATTAGCGTCGGTATCCGAATGATGATGGTGCGCATGATCGCCCCCCTCAGATGCGATATCATGTGAGCCATCGACGTCCGTGACATCAGGCGTAGGATGCAGGTCTATATCTGCATCGGCATCAAAGAGATGTACTCCATCACCCATCAGAAACATAAATAACCAATACACTACAGACATGCCAGTTAAGACTGTCATAATTCCATTGGATAATGGATTAAATAAGATATTGATCAGTTCCGTCATCGTGTTATTGTTTAAATTTTCTCCCTTTTGAATGTGTAATGGAACGACCAGGAACTGCCATTGACCTCAACGTCCTGCATGGTTACCAATTCCCAGCCTTGATTTCCAAGATCATTTAAGATTTCATCAATTTTTTCGGAGTCCAACTTTGTTCCCCAGAAACCCTTAGGTTCAATTTTTAGCGTTTTATACTCAAATCTTTTCATCATTATTTAATTTTCTTTTTAGTTCTTCTAATTCGTTGTTGACGGCTTCAGACCCGCCGATGGTCTCGTTAATCTCATCAACTTTACTTTTGTTGCCTAGTGCAATCTCACCATAGGCCTTCGCTAGTGCCTCGTCTTCCTCGACTTTCTCTTTCATGCGTTCTAACATGGAAATCGTACTATTTGAATCGATATTCGCGAGCTGCCGATTGACCATTTTAGCTGCGTTAGAGACCTTCACACGTGCCTTTAATGTGGAGAGTTCACCTTCCCATTTCGATATATTGAATTTGAGAATGTCTACATTTTTGTGCAGCTCATCGGCTGAACTTTGATGAATCACAGCTTGTTTCTCCAGTTCACTAACTTCGATTAATAACTGTTTTTTCAACAACAGCGCTTCCTTTGCCAGACCTTCGGCCTTTTCTGCCGTCAGCTCCCCCTTTTGTGCCTTTTGGAGTAATAGAATAGCTTTGTTCTCAAATTCATTGGCTTCTTCTTTTTTCTTTTCACAATTGTTTTGGGTACGTATGGCTAAGGCCTTCACTTTAGCATAAGCTTCCAACGATTGTTCCAGGTCCTCTTTCATCTCACGGATACCTTGTTCCGTCATTTTGATGGGGTCTTCCATTTTGTCCACGACTGCGTGGATCTCTGCTTGACCGATTCTGAAAATTCTCTTAAAAATATTCATTATTCTATAATTTTGAAAAACTTATTAACTGATTATAATATTCACTCATCAACAGACTCAGCGAGTTGATGGCTGCATCAAATTCGTTCTGGTCGAGATTATGTATTTGTAATGTATACCGAAATATAACTTTGGTACCATCTTCCGTTAACGCAAATCCGCCGTGGATAATATCTCTATTTTTTATCAATAGTGATTTGAACATATCCATGCTGTCATTGCTGATTGTAAAAAGGTATTGCTCAAAAATCAAGATGGGTTGGGCAATGCCTACAATGAGGTTACGAATTCCGTCGTCTTCATTTTCGATGACAAAGATTCCTTCTTTTGTATCCTTATGGGTAATGGTGTAACCGATGTTGGCGATATAATTTTCAATTTTTGAGAAGTACATAATCAAGTTTTTTATATATTGCACATATTCTTTGCATAAAGGTAATAAAAATGCAAAAATATTTTGCAATAAAAATTCAATTTTTTTTAAAATGAGTAACGTAGGGAACAATATTAAGAAATTAAGAAAAGTGAAAGGAATGAGCCAACAGGCATTTGGGGATGTTTTTAATCTTACTAGAGGTAATATTTCGTCTTACGAAGAAATGCGTGCGGAACCAAAAATTGAGATTGTTCTTAAGATTGCAAATTATTTTGGCATTCCTGTGCAGCATCTTATTGAAAAAAATCTATCTGTCAATGAAATTCTTAATTTCAATGATTATTTTGAACCAAATGTTTCTATTATTGGACGTAAAAGATTGTTACAAATCCCGCTACTGGAACGGGATGCTATTTTTGAAGCGAGTACTCATTTTTCGAAATTAGATGAGCTTCCGATAATTGAATTTCCTTTGCAAAGTAGGAGCCGTCTCATCGCAATCGAATATGCTGACGCTATTCCGGTACCGAGCGATTTTTTGGCTAGCCCTCAATCCATTTTGTTTTTTGAAGAAGTTGATGTTCAAAGCTTACATACTTTGGATAAGGCCTTTGGTTTGTATTTTTCCGAGGAAGAGTTCTTTATTGGAAAATACAGTTTGCAGGAAAAGGAGATTAGTTTAGCCTTAAATGTCTGGAAGAAGGTTGATTTCACTTTGGGAGAGAAAGCATATTTCTGGAAATTGTATGCCAAGTTTGAGCGAATATAATTGCGTGGAACTTTTCCCTGCTGTTTATTTGGTATTGCCGGTATCGAGCGTATTTACATATTGTTACCATATTCTAGGTTAATGGTGTTGTTGTACTATACTTATAGGGGGTTAACAAGGGGTTTGCAGGGATTTACCCCTGCTATACCCCTGTTAACCCCCTGTTAACCCCTTGTAACACCCCTGCTAAAAGCGGCCTTGAGGTTGATCTGATGCCGACTTTCCCGCAAGAAAAGAAGACTACAAAATCAGGACTGCAGATGTTAATGCTCACAAAAAATTTTGTGAAGTCGGGCATTGTAATTAAATTAGTTCGATAACAACGTAAAACTTTTGCGCTGGTGATTCACGTTTTTGGTTCATGAGAGCTTATTCTAAGCTGTTATCTCACAATAAAAATGGAAATTTGTGCAGGATTCGATCCAAGATCAGGAGTCAACATCTGGATAGTACGATAATGTATCATCAACAGCGAGTTGGCTTTTATGGGTAAGAATGAATCTCAAGGATGGTAATGTTATAAATCGGTAATCTTATAAGTAAGATAGATAATGATGAACTTGTTGATCCGCTAAAAGTAGTGTGATTTATTTAGTTTCAGTACAACATGCATAAACGGCTAAATTACCATGGATAAAAAACTAAATTTAAATAGATGAAGAAAGTAACCTTATTAGCATTAATTGCTGGATTTTATGTTATTTCCTGTAATAATTCCACGACTAAAAAAGTCGAAGTAAAAGATACGACTGCCGCTATTGACATAAAAAAAGATACGGCCAAAACGCTGTTGGAAAATAGAGGCGGCGAAGTGCCAATACCTAAATTTAGTTCTGTTGAGACACAAAAATTGGCGGAGGATTACACAAAATATATTAAGGAATTTATCGCTGTTGCCAAGAGTGGCGATGTTGTTAAGCTCAAGGAGCTTGCGTCCAAGCGTCAGGAATGGGCGACCAAAGAAACTGAAGCTGTTTCTAAGTTTACACCGGAAGATGCCAAATTATGGAAGGCTTATGCTGAGAACCTAGGAAGAGCGTTGACAGCAAGCCTAACAAAATAAGTTGTGAACAATCGACGAGGTAGAGGCTTGAAAAATCTACCTCGCCGACCCTACTAGAAGGGGAGGTCATCTTCATTTTCGTCCGGAAGTGTTGGGCTGTCTTCTTTGGCACCGTTTGACTCTGATAAAACCAAGAAATTATCTACTTTAATTTCTGTGACATATTGTTTTACCCCATCTGCATTCTCATAATTACGATAGGTGAGTTTGCCCTCAACCATGAGTTTGGTCCCACGTTGGCATTTCTTTTCAATGGTATTGTTTTGATTACCCCAAACCACGAGTGTATGCCATTGAACTTCTTCAACCCACTCGCCGGCTTTGTTCTTGAAGAGATCATTGGTGGCGAGACGTAATACGGAATAATTGGTGCCGGTGGAAGTTGTTTTGATTAATGGATCGTTTCCTAAATGACCAACCAATTGTACTTTGTTGCGTAATGTGCTCATGCGTCTAATTTTTAAATGTTTTTAATAATTCTTATTTTAGTTGACGGTCATTGGCTATTGATGCCAGATGATCTTAAGCAAAGGTGGGGCGGAGAAAAGACTATAGTCGTCTATTTACCATTTGTATTCGACTATAGTCGATTGTAACCGTTTGTTGTCGTTTAATCTTCCGTTATGAGTTCTGTCGAGAAAGTTTGCCTTGAATGTGGCAAGGGTATATATGGTCGTTCTGACAAGCGATTTTGTGATGATGCTTGCCGGAACGCCTATAACAATAAATTAAATAGCGACCAGACCAATATGGTGCGCAATGTGAATAATATCCTACGAAAAAACCGTCGTATTTTATTGGAAGCGTTGAGTGGGGAGGGTATGGTCAAGATACAGCGGGAAAAGTTAAAGCGGTTGGGATTTGATTTTAAGTTCCATACACATACTTTTTCCAATAACAAGGGACAGACCTATAACTTTATTTATGAAACAGGCTATCTGTTGCTGGAGAATGACTGGGTATTGATCGTTCAAAAGAAACCGCTATGATTTTGAACGCAACAAATTCATTTGTATTGGTTTAGTTTGCAGCACTGAGCTTGGCCTTCCTTATTGTGATATAATTAAAAATAGTGAAGGTTAGAATCAATATGTAGTAGCATACTGGGATGAGTAAAAAATAGGCGCTATTAAAGATATCGCTTAAAAAAGACGGTAGTGAAATCTTAAAAAAATCTGCAATAATAATATAGCCTATGAAACTTCCGAGAAAAAATAGTCCAACAGCATGTATTACAATTATTTTTTTTAGGTGCTTACTGTATAAGGCGTCTTTATTTTGCTTCGTATAGCCCATAATCGCTGGGACCAATAATCCTAATAATGGATTGACCAAAAAGGTGAGCGATGCTAAATATAGCGCTTTAATACTTCCTGTTTGATTGTTGTCGATACTGATTTGATTTACATTTGGCATAATGAGTTGTTCTAAAGGTATTTCCAAGATTTGACTGATCTGTTTGAGACTAAATCCACTGATTTCTTCAGTGCCTTTTTCGATGCGTTGCACTGTTCTTAGCGATACACCCGCCTGATCGGCGAGTTCCTGCTGCGTTAGTCCCTTACGTTTTCTTGATAGTTTGATTAATTGATTAGCTGATTGACTTTCCATAGTCTAAAGATGGGGAAATAGTCATTGAATTTCAGCAAAATTGATGCGACAATAATATGCCAATATCGTGCTTTAAGATATAACAGATTAATAATCAAAAGTTTTGGGAATTTGGTAAATATTTTGAATCTTTGCAATTTAACAGAGTAATTAATAAAAACGGAAGAATATGTTTGCAATATTAGAAAATCCCGCTTCGTCCACAGAGAAGATTCTCGGGAATATTCTTCGGAATACGGCCCTTTCCTAATCTTCTTTTTTAATACGTTAAGTAACCTACGTTGATATTGGCTAAAAATTGGCTCTCTAAATGGTGGCCCACGGTTCCAATATGCTTAGCTTATTATGGAGTTTTAGAAATCCAGTTACTTTCAAGATGATTGTGAAAGCTGGATATGAATGTTATGTTTTAGAAAATTTTATGAATTCAGTAAATAAATATGTCCTTCAGGCACTGGATAACTATCCAATGTATTTGGAGGAGACCATGGAATCCTTATCCTATGCGCTGTCTTATGATGAGTCCAATACAATGGCGCTGTGTTTGATGGGAAGAGTTCATGCCGAACAGCTATTGGACTATGAGCAGGCAAAAAGGTATTTCCAGGAAGCTTTGGTGCATAATGTGCAGGCACTGGAGGTATATCCTTATTTCATTCAGACACTGATTGATATGGGGGAGTATGAAGCTGCAAAAAAGACGATTAAATTTGCTTTGACACTTCCGGCGATGCCCTTGACAGGGATATGGATCAAGAAAGCACTTTTATTTGAAAAATTGAGAAAATACAAAAAGGCATTGAAGGCGTTAAAAATGGCACAACTTGAGAATGTTGATCTTGATTTTTCGTCAAGCCTGAAGTCGATTGAAGATCGGATTAAGGGGAAACAGGAAATTAAGAACGGGAAAGAAAAGGAAAACAAGAAAGAAAGGAAGAACACTCGAAAATAGTCTCACATTATCCGAATGACGGTTTTTGTTTTGAACCAAGGTCCAATAAAGAAGCCCTAGATGAAATTTCATCTAGGGCTTTATCAATATAGTTTAAGAATTATTCTGCTCTTAAGATTTTCGCAGCCTCAACCATCGACTCTAAAGCCGCTTTGGTTTCTGGCCAAGCACGAGTTTTCAAACCACAGTCAGGGTTAACCCAAAGTTGTTCTGCTGGAACTACTGCTTTTGCTTTACGCAATAGATCTACCATCTCATCTTTGCTTGGAACACGTGGTGAGTGAATGTCATAAACACCTGGACCAATATCGTTTGGATATTTGAAATCACCAGCGAAAGCATTCAACAATTTCATTTGAGAACGTGAAGTCTCAATTGTGATGACGTCAGCATCCATTGCAGCGATATCTTCGATTACATTATTGAACTCAGAGTAACACATGTGTGTGTGAATCTGTGTATCGTCTTCTACATTTGATGAAGAAACACGGAAAGCACGTACTGCCCAGTTCAAGTAATCTTTTTGATCAGCTTTACGTAGCGGTAATCCTTCACGGATTGCTGGTTCATCGATTTGTATAATTTTGATACCTGCTTTTTCCAACGCTTGTACTTCGTCTAAGATCGCCAATGCAATTTGGTAAGTCGTTGTTGAACGCGGTTGGTCATTACGTACGAAAGACCATTGTAAGATGGTAACCGGACCAGTCAACATACCTTTAACCGGACGGTTAGTCAATGATTGAGCGTATGAAGACCAACGGACAGTCATATCTTCAGGACGGTATACATCACCATAGATAATCGGAGGTTTTACACAACGTGAACCATAGGATTGTACCCAACCGTTTTGTGTAAATGCATATCCAGCTAGTTGCTCACCGAAGTATTCAACCATGTCATTACGTTCGAACTCACCGTGAACCAATACATCGATATCCAGTTGCTCTTGAAGACGGATTGTATTTTCAGTTTCTTCAGCAATTGCTTTATCGTACTCTTCCTGTGTGATCGATCCCTTTTTCAGATCAGCTCTCCATTTACGCACATCTTTTGTTTGTGGGAAAGAACCGATTGTTGTCGTAGGGAATGCTGGCAAGTTGAACTTCGCTTGTTGCGCTGCTTTACGGTCAGCAAATGCTGAAGTACGTTTCGCATCGTCATCAGTGATATTGCTTGTACGTGTTTTAACCTCTGGTTTGTGGATCAGTGGAGAAGTACGACGGCTTTCAGCTGCAGCTTTGTTCGCTTCGAAGCGTTTTGCTGTTTCAGCATCAACTTCACCTTCTGCTAATACGGCTAAGTCTTTTACCTCAGCTAATTTTTGTTTAGCAAATGCTAACCAGTTTTTTACTTCAGCTGGTAGCGATTGCTCATTGTGTTCATTGTCTAAGTCAAAAGGAACGTGCAACAATGATGAAGAAGGAGCTACCCAAACACGGTCTTTTCCTAATGCATCAACAGCTTGTTTGATTTTAACCAATGATTTTTCGTAATCATTTTTCCAGATGTTACGGCCTTCAACAATACCCAAAGATAATGTTAATGAAGCAGGAACTTTAGCTAGTACCGTATCCAATTGGTTTTCACCGCGTACCAAATCCAAATGTAAAGCATGGATAGGTAGGTTAACTGCGATATCTTCGTTATCTTTTAAAGCTTCGAAGTAAGTCGTCGCGATTAATTTGATATTTTTTGCAGCTGCAGCTAATTTTTCGAAAGTGGGTTGATATAAAGCTTTTACTTTAGCATCTAAATCCAATGCTAAGAAAGGCTCGTCAATCTGAACATATTGCGCACCGGCCTCAGCTAGTTTAGCTAATATTTGCTCATATACTGGAACAAGTTTATCCAATAAATCGATGCGGTCGAAGCCAGCTTCTTTTTCTTTACCGATCAAAAGGTAAGTGATAGGACCTAATAGAACTGGTTTAGTATCGATGCCCAATGATTTTGCTTCGTTATATTCATTTAAGAACTTTTCGGACGTCAATTTGAATTCTTGATCTTTTGTGAATTCTGGCACCATATAGTGGTAGTTGGTATCCAACCACTTGGTCATTTCCATTGCAGTCACGTCGATTCCTTCTTGTTGGAAACCACGCGCCATGGCAAAATATAGATCTAAGCTGTAATTGTTGTCTACTTTATTCAATAAAGAATGGTAACGAGCAGGAATTGCACCAACAGTAAGGGTTAAATCCAATACTTGATCGTAAAAAGAGAAATCATTGGAAGGGATCAAATCTATTCCAGCATCTTTTTGTGTTTTCCAATTGCCTTCACGAATTTTTTTTGCTGTGTCCAATAATTCCTCAACAGAAGATTTTTTAGCCCAATAGGCCTCATTGGCTTTTTTCAATTCGCGGAACGCGCCCACACGAGGGTAACCTAAATTGTTAGTCAATAACATAATGAATGTTTTTAATATTTCTTTTTCAACTATATTTCTTGCTAGAGAGAGAAGGACACACTAGAATTCGGTGACTTCGGCTTATCATTCCCATATCAAGTAGGGTAGAATTTAGCACCTTGTCAAGGGACAGGTTGCTAAGGCTTCATCGGGTCTATTCCCTCTGCCTTTCTCTATAAGCGACGCTAAGTTAGAACATTTCTTTTTGAAATGCAAATTTTTTATAAAAGTGCGTCAATTTTTTATATTCTACTAAGGATAAAATTGTTTTGTTCTTTTCTTTTCATCCATGATTTAGTGTATGCCATGTTTCAATACGCCGTGTAGCATAAAAAATGGGGAATGACTGTTTCTCATTCCCCATTCTTTTAGCTCACCAAAAGTTTGTAACCTTTTCCGTGCACATTGACAATTTCAACTTTACTATCTTCTTTTAGATATTTACGAAGTTTACTGAGAAATACATCCATACTTCTACCTGTAAAGTAGTTGTCATCATGCCATATTTTTAATAAAGCTTCTTCCCGGGTCAGCACATCATTTTTCTTTAAACAAAGCAAGCGTAGTAGTTCCGCTTCTTTGGTGGATAGTTTTTGCATCTGTCCTTTGTAAGAAATTTGCTGACTTGTATAATCAAAGAAATAATCACCAATTTCAAATTTATCAGCAACCACTTCCTCTTCTTTGTCTCGAACACTGCGTTTCAGCAAAGCATTGATGCGGAGCAATAATTCCTCCACTCGAAAAGGCTTTGTGATATAATCATCTCCCCCTAATTCAAAGGCTTCGGTTTTATCTTCCATCATCCCCTTTGCTGTGGCAAAGATAATAGGAACAGTATTGTTTGTTTTTCTGATTTCACGTCCAACTGTAAATCCGTCCTTTTTTGGCATCATGACATCGAAAATACAGAGGTCGTAGTTATTTTTTTTGAATTGAGAAATCGCTTCATCTCCATCTGTGCATAATGTGACGTCAAATTTTCCCTTTAATTCGAGATAGTCTTTTAAAAGATCCCCCAAATTAGGATCATCTTCTGCTAATAATATCTTTTGCATAATGATTATATTAATTTTCACCAATGTCCCTTGATGCTGATAAATCAGCTTTCCTCAACCTTTGAAATTTTTTAAAGAGGAAATATACAAAAAAGGAACGTTTTATTTTTTAATAGGCAAAATTACTTCAAAGGTCGTGCCCTTATCTTTTTCACTTTTAACTGTAATTTTTCCGTTCAGCCTTCTCAGGATGTCCTGGACATAACTTAAGCCAAGACCAAATCCTTTGACATTATGAACATTTCCAGTTGGAATACGGTAGAACTGGTCGAAAATCTTTTGCAGGTGATCCCGACTCATCCCAATACCGTTGTCGGCAATGGTGATAACAATGGTATCACCAACATTTTTGGATTGAATATTCACATGCAGATCTCCTTTGTTGTACTTAATTGCATTATCCAGTAGATTATAAAATACATTTGAAAAATGCAGCTCGTCACCAACAACAACATCTTTCGCCGCCGCTAGATCTATGGAAAATTTTCCGCCGATATTTTGCATCCTTAACTGCATACTGTCGGTAACTGCTGAGACAAGATCATTAATATGCACATCCACCTGGTCTAACTTTAATGTTTCCTTTTCCAATCGGGCTAGGTCAAGCACACGTTCGATGTGATTTCCGAGTCTAACATTTTCGTCGTAGATGATATTAGCCAATTTCTGAACGCGCTTATGGTCGGCATTGATGTCTGGATCTTTAAGTGACTCGCTGGCAATCATAATTGTTGCAACAGGTGTTTTAAACTCATGCGTCATGTTGTTGATGAAATCTGTTTTCATTTCCGAAACTTTCTTTTGTCTGAAGATGATAATCAGTGTATAAGCAAAACAACCCACCAACAAGAAAAGTAGTGCCAGCATAGGTAGTAACAGATAGCCCATATTATCTGCGATTATCGCCTTTTTATTGGGAAAATAGATTGTTAATTTCCCTGGCGCAGCACCGATATCACCTTTAAAAAGTGCGGTCGAGTATTTTGTTGTATTTGTCGGGTTATTTAGAGCGGCTTCGTTTAAAATATTATTTAGTAATATATTGTTTGTACTCCATATTTCAATATTAAAAGGAGCTTTAATATCGCGTTGAGCCAACTCATCTTTGATCAGTTCCTGGACAATGATGACATTCAACCGATCCTTTAACGGACGCTTTGCTAGCTCCATTCCAATAGCAACATCTTCGATGTAATCTGCCTTTTTACCACCGAGCATAGCAACGGAGTCGTAAACGTTGAAACCGGACCAAGAATTCTTTCTGTTTAGCACATCGAGCCTTTTTTCCAAATCAGAGATGGTTTTTGCAAGTTTTGCATTCTCTCTCGGAGGTAAGGTGGCTACCCTGAATTTTGTCTGTTGATTGACCAATGGGTCCATTAGTGGGATAACAAACCGCGTGCTGTCATCTTTCCCATTCACCTGATCATCTACTTTGGACGCATTTAACATGATAAAAGCTTGTACCAGATTATCGTCGGTAAGCTCATTTGAAACAGAAAATTTGATAAATTTCTGGTATTCCGGTCTTTTGATGTATGTTTCGTAAAAAGAATTTTTGATTTCAATTACATTTGGGTATAAAGCACGCAATTGGTCTTCTTGCTCTTTAAAGTTTGAGAAAACAACATGTTGTTTGTTTTTTAATTCTTCAATTCTATACTGTATTTCGAGTTGCTCGGCCAACAGACGTTGTTTGGCCTGTTCCTGCTTGGATTTTTCAATGTTACGTTCCTGTTGAACTTTAGCAAAGTCGACCACCTCCCGTCGTTCAAGCTTTCCGGCAACAGCTGTAATCGCAGCATTGACGGACTCATCAAATAATTGGGATTTTTGACGATATGAATCTCTCAGAAAATAGAATTGCATAGCCAATACCCCAATTAGAGCTAGAGACATCAGTCCAATGATTAATACAATGCTATTTTTCTTCATTAGGGTTGGGTGTTAAATAAATGTATTTTGAATATATCACAAAGTTTATAGCACTCAGTTTATTTACCTTTTGCGTATCCATCCCTTATACCATGTGAGTGGCCATTTAAGGTCCGGTAGCTCATATTTTCTTAAATTGTTACAAATATAAAGATGCTAATGTGTTTTGAAGCTGTTTTAACAATGTTTAACAGCAATCTGTTTAAATATAGGTGCTGTTGTTTGTAAATTAGTGAATAGAAATAAATTATATGCTGAATTGGCCTATTGATAAATTAAATCTACGCAGTTGAGTCTGCTGCTGTAGAAGTGAATAAGCCGAGTATAACGTGTTCATTGGTGAAAATGAGTGCAAATACTCTTTAACAACTATATAAAAATGAAAAGCTACGTATTATTATTGGTATTATCTTCGCTAGGCACGATTGCTTTGGGGCAGGTAAAGGTAAAGCCGCAGATTCCTTTGATGGAGGAAAAAGAATCAAAGATGCCTGTCTTTAAATTGGATTCTTCAGATGAAAAGTATCATATGCCCATTAAGAAGCCAAATCGTGTGGACGGTCTAGCCCCAATGCCGGGAACGGAAAAAATGCCCAAAGGTGATGAGAAAGAAAACAATCTTCCTTTTAGCCGCTTGAATGATTCGCTAAAGGTGAAGGACTTTAAATTAAAAATCGACTCCTTGTATCCAAACAAGCAAAAAAAATAGCGTTCTATCTAGAACGCTATTTTTTTTTGCTTTAATCCTTATTGTCCATTATAGCTGGGAAACACGGATTGTATTTGTTTTGCCTTTTTCGATTAACGGTGTCGAAGCTGTATTGATAATGATAGATCCAGGTTTAACGTAGTTATTTTTTACAATAAATTTGTTAACATCATGGATAGATCCATCCGTGCTTTCGAACTTGTCGTAGATAAAAGTTTTTACTCCCCAAAGTAGGCTGAGTTGTTTCAGCAATTTTTGTGTTCCTGTGAAAACTAAGATATCTACATTTGGTCTATAACTTGTAATTTCAAACGCTGTTGCACCAGATGATGTCAATACCGCAATTGCAGATGCATTTGTTTTTTGAGCAAGGTAAACCGAAGAAGCGCAAATCGCATCCGGAATAAGTGTTCCGTCGTGGATTTCACTAACTTTCTCATTATAATAAGGATAAGAAGTTTGTTCCACGTGGATAATGATTTTGCTCATTGTTTCGATAACGATTTCAGGGAATTCACCGACTGAAGTCTCGCCACTTAACATCACAGCATCCGCTCCATCCAATACGGAGTTGGCTACGTCATTTACTTCAGCACGTGTAGGACGTGGTGTAGTGATCATACTTTCCAACATCTGTGTCGCAATGATCACTGGTTTTGAAAGATCTCTACATTTCTGTACGATGATCTTTTGAAGTCCTGGTACCTCTTCCATTGGAAGCTCAACACCCAAATCTCCACGAGCAACCATAACAGCATCTGTAGCTTCGATAATTGCATCAATATTTTCAATCGCTTCTGGTTTTTCAACTTTTGCGATTACACGTGCATGGCTTCCTTTTGCCTCAATGATTTTTTTACATTGAAAAATATCTTCTGCCGAACGGACGAAAGACATAGCGATCCAGTCTGCACCATGATCCAAGGCAAAATTCAAGTTGTCTAAATCTTCTTCGGTCAACGAAGGGATCGATACTTTAGTATTTGGTAAGTTAACGCCTTTACGTGAAGTAAGGACACCTCCGTGTACAACTTCACAGGTAACAGTGTCTTTATGATTGGTCTCTAAAACACGAAGTTGAAGTTTTCCGTCATCAAGTAAAATGATTTCGTTGGCTTCAACATCGTTAGGAAAGTTTTCGTATGTAATGTAGATTCTGTTTTCGTCTCCGATAAGTTCGTGTGTTGTGATTTCAACTTTTGAACCATTCACGAGAACAGCGCCACCTTCTTTCATTTTTCCGATCCTAATTTTTGGACCTTGTAAATCGGCTAAGATGGCAACATTGAATCCTGTTTCATTATTTATTGCATTTATAGTTTCGATTACCTTAAGGTGATCTTCCTGGCTGCCATGAGAGAAATTCAACCGGCACACATCAACCCCTTTGGCAATCATGTTGGTCAAAACTTGTTTGTCTGCCGAGGCAGGGCCTAATGTTGCGACAATTTTAGTCCTTTTTTGAACTTTTTCCATCTGTTATTTTGTATTTTAAATGTTCTTCATTAATCACAACAAATAGCTAACTATATTGTTGTGTTTTGTCAAAACTAAATCGAATTAATTTAGATCTAAACTGGGGTGTATTTGCTACACTAACCTACAGTTTGCTAAAATATGAGATTTTCTTTAGATTTCAATATTTTTGGCGATATTTCTTTTGCAATGACGACTTCGGGTAATTTGCTGATCCTTTTGATAATATGTTCCACGTCATCCTCACAGATGTAGTTTTTGATAATGATAAAAAAATCAAAGTGGGGGTTTTCGGGAATTAAATAAGTTCCTTCGATGCTCTTATTGTTGATAAGAAAATATTCCGTATCAGCATCGGGGATAAGGTAATGAAAAGCAGTGAAGTGGTAGCTTATTTTTTTCTTTGTGTCAAAGATAATATGATATTCAAGTTCTTCTTCGGGTTTGTTTTTTTGTCGACCATCATGGTCGTATTTACTTTCTTTTCCTCTGGAAAAATTCAGATTAGTCTCCTTGTTGATAAAATGGCAGAGTCGGTAATCTTTCAGAGGACAGGTGATGGCGAGTAGGGTAAAATCCAACTCTTCGTCCATATCCATATCTAATCTTGCTACTAACTTATTGACCACTTTAATGCTTAAATATATGCTCCTCTGCTAACGAAGGTACTAATAAATTTAAGGTTGGAATATACTTTTTGTGTAAAATTTGAGTTAATTAGCTGAGCGTTTGGAATACAAAATATTTTTTGTTATACTTGAACTAAGTTAATATAGAGTGGGTTAGCTAGTATAAGACGCGAATAAGTTCGGTCGCCTAACGTGGTGACTTTCATCTAAATATCAATTTAGGTTTGAATTTTGATGAAATTTATTTTTCTTTGCACAGATTTATTAAACAATTAAACTATAAAATCATGTCAGATATCGCTTCAAGAGTAAAAGCAATTATCGTTGAAAAATTAGGTGTTGACGAAAACGAAGTAACACCAGAAGCTTCATTCACTAATGATTTAGGTGCTGATTCACTTGACACTGTTGAGTTGATCATGGAGTTTGAAAAAGAATTCAACGTTGCTATTCCTGATGATCAAGCAGAGACTATTGGTACTGTTGGTCAAGCAATCGCTTATTTAGAAAAAAACGTTAACTAACTAATTTAATTAGGCTAATCGTAATAAATGGAGCTTAAAAGAGTAGTAGTAACAGGATTAGGCGCCCTTACACCAATTGGAAATACCGTCTCAGCTTACTGGGAGGCGTTAATAAATGGTGTAAGCGGAGCTGCTCCTATTACGCATTTTGATGCGTCAAAATTCAAGACTCAGTTTGCATGTGAGGTAAAGGGGTTTGATCCGCATGAATTTATGGATCGTAAGGAAGCTCGTAAAGTCGATCCTTTTGTCCAGTATGCAATTGCGTCAACAGATGAGGCAATTAAAGATGCTGGCTTAGATTTTGAAAAATTAGATACAAATCGTATCGGAGTAATTTGGGGCTCAGGAATAGGGGGGTTAACAACTTTCACTGAAGAAGTTGCAAACTTTGCAAAAGGAGATGGAACACCTCGTTTCAATCCTTTCTTCATTCCTAAGATGCTCGTTGATATTGCTCCAGGACATATTTCAATGCGTCATGGTCTTCGTGGCCCTAACTTTTCTGCCGTATCGGCTTGTGCCTCGGCTACCAATGCAATGATAGATGCTTTTAACTATATTCGTATGGGCAAAGCTGATGTGATTGTTACGGGTGGATCAGAAGCTACAGTCAATGAGGCTGGAATTGGAGGGTTCAATGCTATGCATGCTTTGTCAACCAGAAATGACGACCCTAAAACAGCCTCACGTCCTTTTGATAAAGATAGAGATGGTTTTGTTTCGGGAGAGGGTTCAGGTGCCTTGATCTTAGAAAGTTTGGAGCATGCCTTAGCACGTGGAGCAAAAATCTATGCAGAGATTGCAGGGGGTGGAATGAGTGCTGATGCGCATCATATCACAGCATCGCATCCTGAAGGATTGGGCGCAAAACTGGCTATGACAATGGCTGTAAATGATGCAGAGATGGATTTTTCAGATATTGATTATATCAATGTTCATGGGACTTCTACACCGGTCGGTGATATTAGTGAAACGAAGGCTATTGTTGACCTGTTTGGTGAACACGCCTATAAATTGAATATCAGTTCAACTAAATCAATGACAGGGCACCTTTTGGGTGCTGCAGGAGCTATAGAAACTATCGCTTCTATATTGGCTGTTCAAAATGATATTGTCCCTCCGACAATCAATCACTTTACAGACGATCCGGAAATTGATAATAACTTGAATTTTACATTCAACAAAGCGCAAAAACGTATAGTTAATGCGGCGTTGAGCAACACATTCGGTTTCGGTGGCCACAATGCTACTGTTATTGTGAAAAAATATAAAGCTTAATGTTTGATCCTTCAAACATGGTTTGATAATATGAGCTAGCGACAGGTTCTTTAACTAGGACTTGTCGCCTTATTTTTAGAAGAGATGCCTTTTGCAAGGATATATAAATTATATTTTTCGCCAGATCGGGAATACGTTAGAAAACTAAAAAACCTGCTTGGATTTGTCCCCGGAAATGTACATCTGTACAAGATGGCTTTTAGACACAAGTCTGTTGCCGTTACAATTAAAGAGGGCGCAAAGAATAGCAACGAACGTTTAGAATTCTTGGGTGATGCTGTTTTGGGTTCGGTTGTGGCTGAGCTGTTATTTAAGAAGTATCCTTATAAAGATGAAGGGTTCCTGACTGAAATGCGCTCAAAAATTGTCAGTAGAGCGAACCTAAATCAACTTTCCAGAAAGTTGGGTTTTAATGAGCTTATCCAGTTTGATGCGCGAATGATCAGTTTTCCGAATAAACAGGGATCCTTATTGGGTGATGCTTTTGAGGCATTGGTAGGGGCAGTCTATCTGGATAGGGGCTATGTTTTTACAAAGAGCTTTTTGTTGAATCGAATTATTAAACCGCACGTCGATATTCATCTATTGGAACAGACGGAAACAAACTTTAAGAGTCGATTGATTGAGTGGTGTCAACATACGGGCAAAGAGATCGTATTTCGGCAAACAGACAACCCAGAAGGGGAGTCTTCTAAAATGTTTAGTATTGAGGCGGTCGTTGATGGCGTTGTTTGTGGACTTGGCCGTGATTTTAATAAGAAATCAGCAGAGAAATCTGCTGCGGAAAAAGCCTGTGAATTCCTTAAAATTCTGGAAGTAGAATAAAGGATTTTGTTAACTTTGCCAAATATGGCAGTAGTAAAACCTTCTTTGGCAAAGGGAACGCGTGATTTTTCGCCTTCCGAAATGATCAAACGTAACTATATTTTCGATACACTGAAAACGGTATTCAGAAAATATGGCTATAATGAAATACAGACCCCTTCATTTGAAAATTTGACAACCCTTACCGGTAAATACGGTGACGAGGGTGATAAATTGATCTTTAAGATTCTTAATTCGGGTGATTACTTGGCGAAAGCGCCAGATAACCTGCTTCACGATAAAAATTCCAATAAGCTCATTCCTCATATATCAGAGAAAGCATTAAGATATGATCTTACGGTGCCGTTTGCACGCTATGTTGTGATGCACCAAAATGATATTACCTTACCATTTAAGCGTTTTCAGGTGCAACCTGTGTGGCGTGCAGATCGTCCGCAGCGCGGAAGATACCGTGAGTTTTATCAATGTGATGTCGACGTGGTCGGGTCAGAAAGTCTATTGAATGAAGCTGAGTTTATTTTGATTTATCAAGAAGCCTTCGAACGTTTTGGACTGAAAGATTTTGATATCAAAATCAACAACCGGAAAATTCTTTCAGGTATTGCTGAAATCATCGGAAAACCGGAACTGATTGTGGATATGACCGTCGCGATCGATAAATTGGATAAAATCGGGTTAGAAGGTGTCAACAAAGAGTTGTTGGAAAGAGGTTTCACCGAGGCAGATCTTGCCATTTTGAAACCTATAATTTTATTGGAAGGCTCGAATGATGAGAAACTGTCTTCCTTAAAAACGATTTTAGCAACTTCTGCTGTCGGTTTAAATGGTATCGCTGAGATTGAGGAAGTGTTTGACTATGTCGGCAAATTAGGTGCTGAAGAAAAATTGCTTAATCAAATCATAGATCTGGATATTACATTGGCTCGAGGCCTCAATTATTATACAGGTTGTATTTTTGAGGTCAAGACGAATGAGGTTGCCATGGGAAGTATCGGTGGCGGTGGTCGCTACGATGATCTCACGGGTATGTTTGGTCTGAAGGGGCTGACCGGAGTCGGTGTTTCCTTTGGTGCGGATCGTATCTATGATGTGTTGGAAGAGCTGGACTTATTTCCTATCGGTAAGGCCGATTCTACCAAACTCCTGATTATAAATTTTGATAAACAACTGGAAAGTTACACCCTGAATTTACTCAATAAGCTTCGGAAGGAAAATATCGCTTCGGAACTCTATGCTTCTCCTGTAAAATTGAAGAAACAAATGGGTTATGCGGATGGGAAAGGAATCCCCTACGTATTATTAGTGGGTGACGAAGAGGCTACTTCAGGGCAATTGTCATTAAAGGACATGGAAAGCGGGGAACAGGTAAAGGTAACTGAAAGTGAGCTGATACAAAAACTTCGATAGCAAACAGTTTGCATAAAATAGATTAAGCCAAATGATTATTAAGTCCTTTGGCTTTTTTATTTTCATAAGTTTTTGATTTATTTGATTGTGCCGTTCATTTATTTGTAATCAAATGCTATATACTTTAAATCAAATGTCTTAGAAGTGTCTTAAAGTATAAATAAAATTGATTTTTGGGCAAGGAAATTCGTCCAAAATTATTAGATTTGTAGTCTAGAATAGTAAGAAAATCAAAACTTTGAAATGAGTTCAACACCTATAACAAAAGAGACATATTTGGAGTGGTATAAGTCTATGTTACTTATGCGTAAGTTTGAAGAAAAAGCAGGTCAACTTTACGGACAGCAAAAGATTCGTGGTTTCTGTCACTTGTACATAGGACAAGAGGCTGTAGTCGCTGGAACGATGTCAGTAATCAAACCGGAAGATTCTTTAATCACTGCTTATCGTGATCACGCCCACGCTTTGGCTAAAGGCGTTTCTGCAAATGCTTGTATGGCTGAATTATATGGAAAGATCACGGGTTGTTCAAAAGGTAAGGGAGGTTCTATGCACTTCTTCTCCAAAGAACACAAATTCATGGGTGGCCATGGTATTGTTGGTGGTCAGATTCCTTTAGGTGCTGGTATCGCATTTGCTGAAAAATATCTTGGTACAGATAATGTAAATATCTGTTATATGGGTGATGGAGCTGTGCGTCAAGGTGCATTCAATGAGACATTGAACATGGCGATGTTGTGGAAACTCCCTGTTATCTTCGTGTGTGAAAACAACGGTTATGCAATGGGTACTTCTGTACAACGTACAACGAACATGCAGGATATTTACAAAATGGGCTTAGGTTTCGATATGCCTTCTGCTCCGGTTGATGGAATGGATGTTGTTGCTGTACACAATGCGATGGACGAAGCTGTTCAACGTGCTCGTGCAGGTGAAGGTCCAACATTCCTAGAAATTCGTACATACCGTTACAAAGGACACTCAATGTCTGATCCAGCTAAATATCGTACGAAAGAAGAACTAGAAGCGTATAAAGACCGTGACCCATTGTTGTCGACTAAACATGCTATTTTAGAAAACAACTATGCAGATGACGCTTGGTTTGCAGAAGTTGAGGCTGATGTGAAAAAGGTCGTTGAGGAGTCGGTGAAATTTGCAGAGGAATCTCCTTATCCAACTGCAGATGAATTGTACAAAGATGTATATGTACAACAAGACTATCCATTTATTTTAGATTAATACTCTTTAACTTGATAATATAATAAAGAATGGCTGAAGTAGTAAGAATGCCGAAAATGAGCGATACAATGACCGAAGGGGTCATCGCGAAATGGCACAAAAAAGTTGGTGATAAAGTAAATTCTGGTGATTTAGTAGCTGAGATTGAAACAGATAAAGCTACGATGGACTTTGAGTCTTACCAAGAAGGAACTCTTTTATATATTGGTCCCAAAGAAGGCGAAGCAGTAGCTATTGATGCTGTTATTGCTGTTTTAGGAGAACCGGGTGAAGATTTTCAAGCATTGTTGAGTGGTGATGCACCTGCTGCTGAAAAAGCACCAGAAAAAACCGAAGAAAAAAAAGCAGAAGAAGTTTCTGGTCCAGAATCTTCGGCTAGTACTGTAACTCCTGAAGAATTGGGATGTACTGTTATTACAATGCCTTTGTTAAGTGATACCATGAAAGAGGGGGTCATTGCGCAATGGAACTTCAAAGTTGGTGATACGATAAAATCTGACGATGCTATTGCTGATGTAGAAACTGATAAAGCGACTATGGAGGTTACAGCTTATGCTGATGGCACCTTGTTATATGTTGGTCTCGAAGCTGGACAAGCTGCAAAGGTAAACGACATCATCGCGATTGTTGGTCCTGCTGGAACTGATATCACACCTTTGTTAAATCAAAAATCTGCACCTGCAAAGGCGGAAACTGCTGAAGCTCCTAAAGCTGATTCAGCTGCTGCTGTAACTGCTGCACCGGTAGCATCGTCTTCAAGTGATGATTCTCGTGTGAAAGCTTCTCCTTTAGCACGTAAAATTGCACAAGAAAAAGGTATCAATTTAAGTGATATCAAAGGTTCTGCAGATGGTGGCCGTATTGTGAAGAAAGATGTTGAATCGTTTGTTCCTGTTGCTGCACAACCTGCGGAGACAAAAGCTGTAGCTGCTCCTGCAACAGAAGCAAAAGCAATCACTTTGCCTACATTTGTTGGTGAAGAGCGCTATACTGAAAAACCAGTTAACCAAATGCGTAAAACTATTGCGCGTCGTCTAGCAGAGTCATTGTTTACAGCTCCACACTTCTATTTGACTGTATCAATTGACATGGACAATGCAATGGCTGCTCGTGCGCAGATCAATGAGGTTGCTCCAGTAAAAGTTTCTTTCAATGATATCGTTGTAAAAGCTGTTGCTGTTGCTTTGAAAAAACATCCTGCTGTAAACTCTTCATGGCAAGGCGATAAAATCCGTTTCAATGAGCATACCAACATTGGTGTTGCAATGGCTGTTGAAGATGGTTTATTAGTTCCTGTTGTGCGTTTTGCAGATGGTAAATCATTGTCACATATCTCTGCAGAGGTGAAAGACTTCGCCCAAAAGGCGAAAGCTAAAAAATTACAGCCTGCGGATTGGGAAGGATCTACATTTACAGTTTCCAACTTAGGTATGTTTGGAATAGACGAATTTACATCCATTATCAACTCACCAGATGGAGCTATTCTTTCTGTTGGTGCTATTCAAGCAGTTCCTGTTGTTAAAAACGGTGCTGTAGTTCCTGGGAATGTAATGAAAGTGACTTTGGGTTGTGATCACCGCGTGGTTGATGGCGCAACTGGAGCTGCATTTTTGCAAACATTGAAATCTTTGGTTGAAAATCCAGTAAGATTATTAGCATAATCCTTTAATAGAGGAATTAAAAGCCACTTTAGTAATAAAGTGGCTTTTTTTATGGCCTTAATTGATTAAGCTCATTCCACAGGAAAGCTTTTTTTACCGATAATTTCTATCGTTATCCGTTTGGTTGAAGGAAGTACAGGTTGTTCAACTCTATAGTGAAAGAGACGCTGTGCGTAAAAAAGGTAACATATACGATGAATAACAATTATTGTAGGGAAAAATTCGTTTTTTTATACTAAAATCTTCATTTTAGCATTATTATCAGTATGCTGGTCCTTCTATTACGAGCTTCAATAATTTGATATTATTTAGGACACAGGAAATAGGGGGTATTTATTGATATACAATACAGAAAACACAAAAATCCGGGAGACTTAGTATAGTGAAATTATTTTTTTTAAAGGGAATGGTCGCTCTTTTGTTTGTATCTACAGTGGCTTGTAGTTCAAAAGAGAAAAAACAGAAGGAAGCAGCGATAGCGCAGGCAAAAGTGGATAGCACAAGGCTCGTCTATAATCCAAATAATGCAGATCAGAAGATCGATGCTTTTATGAAAAATCTTCATTCAAAAGCTGCATTCAATGGGAATGTTCTTGTTGCGAAAGATGGTAAAATCTTATATCAGAATACATTCGGCTGGGCAAATTACTTAAAACGGGATAGTCTAAAAATTGATGACAAATTTGAACTCGCTTCCGTTTCTAAACCGCTTACAGCTGTCGGAATTTTAAAGTTAGTAGAGGCAGGAAAGTTACGTCTCGATCAAACGATCAATGACTTCTATCCGGATTTTCCTTATCCTGGTATTACCATAAAAATGTTATTGACACACCGTTCGGGATTACCTAATTATGTTTATTTTTCCGAGGAACATTGGCCTGATCGTAAGAAAGGAATGACGAATCAGGATGTGATGAAAATGCTGACTGAATTTAAACCCAATCGCTATGGTGCGCCAGGAGGGCGTTTCTTTTACAATAACTCCAACTTTATGGTCTTAGGGGCCATTATTGAAAAGATATCAAAGCAAGATTACGCTACGTATATGAAAGACAGCGTATTTAATGTTGCAGGAATGACAAATACAGCTGCACTTTCTAAGGCAGTGTATGATAAAATTCCGACTAACGTTATTGGACATGACAAGGTATGGCGAAGATCGGTCGTGCAAAATTTTCAGGATGGACCGCTTGGTGACAAAGGAATTTATAGTACGGTGCGTGACCTTTATCGTTTTGATCTTGCTTTGAGAGATGGACGATTGTTAAAGCAGTCAACATTGGATTCGGCATACCGAGGATATCCGGATGCCAAAAAGGGAATTTTTAGCTATGGTTATGGTTGGCGTACGTTTGAGCATGGTAATGATCATATCGTATACCATACAGGTTGGTGGCACGGTTTTAGACATATTTATGTAAGAGATTTAAAGAGAAACATAGTTATTGTTTTACTTTCTAATATGACAAATGGAAGCTTGGTCAAATTGGACGAGCTTTATAAAATCATGGGAATGCCAGTATTGCGTAAAAATGCGTATAGCAACCATGGTGATTTTATCATCGATGAGTAATTTTTGAGCGATGCTACTTTGAGAATTTAGATTATCTTCTTTATCCTATTGTAACGAGAAGGCAAAGAAGATAATCTACATGCCCTGAGTATGCATGCAACAGGTAAACACAAAAGATATAAAAAGGGATGAAAAAAACATTGATTTTAGGTGCTAGTACCAATCCTTCACGTTATTCGAATAAAGCTGCAAATATGTTGCATAAACATGGGCATGCTATCGTTAATATTGGCTTGAATGGAGGGGAAGCCGCCGGAGTTCCTATTGAAAAGAAAGGTGATATCCATACAGATATTGATACTGTGACAATGTATCTTAGTGAGCCTAATCAGAAAGAATATTACGATTATATATTAGCGACGAAGCCAAAACGAATAATATTTAATCCTGGTGCGGAGAATGCAGAATTGGAACAGCTCGCTATGGAGCACGGTATTAAGACAGAAAGAGCCTGTACTCTTGTCTTGTTGAGTACAGGGCAGTTTTAGATTTTGGATTTATGAAGCAATTCAACCGATAGGTACTTCGTGATAAAATAATTTGTCAGACCCACGGTATTGCTGTCGAGATTTAGACTTGACACTTTGATGTCACAATGTTCCTTCAAAATGGCCATGGTATAGGAATTTATGGCTTGTTGTATCGGAATCGTGATCAATTCATTTGCTTTTGCAATTTTTCCACCCAACACGATCAATTCGGGATTGAGTAGCTGTATTAAAGATGCAAATGCTTTTCCTAGGTTTGTTCCTAGTTTTGAAATCTGATTTATTGCAAATTGATCACCCTTGTTTGCCGCTTCAATAATATGTGTCGGTGTTAAATGTTGTAATTCATCGGGTTGTAATTCATTTAATTTAGTCAGCTCTCCTTTTTGGATTTCCTGTTTAGCATTGTTGACCAAAGCAATTCCGGAAGCTACGGTTTCCAAACAGCCTCTTTTCCCACAATAGCAAAGTTCACCGTTGTCGATAAATGGCATATGTCCTACTTCGCCGGAGTAGCCATCACGGCCTAGGTAGACTTCGCCATTGGACACGATTCCTAAACCTATCCCCCAATCCATTAGGATAATTAAACTGTTTTTTGTGTTTTTTGCCAATCCAAATTTCAATTCAGCATAAGCTGCGCCTTTGACGTCATTCAGAATGAAGACCGGTTTTTTATATATGCGCTCAAAATAGTTTGTTATGGATTGATTGTCGTCATGTAAAAAAGTCTCGTTAGTACCTTCTTCAGCATTGATTAGTCCTGGCATGCCAATAATAATCCCTGTTAGGTTCTCAGTATCAACTGATTTATCGATAAGATATTGATCAACGATTTGTGTGATAGCGGCTAGATTTTCTCCATTTCGAGATAATTCATTATCCAGCTCAACAGTTTCAGCAATAATGTTCTGGTTGTTGTCCATTATGCTCAGTGTGATGGAGAAACGTTGGAGTTCAATCGATAGCACCTGAAACAATCCATCACATAGCTTATATAAATTGGGTTTACGTCCACCAATAGATTCTCCTTTGTCAAATTGACGGATAAAATCATCTTCCAGCAATTCTGCAATAAGGCTATTTACCGTAGGCAGGCTTAAATAGAGGTTTTTTACAATGTCATTTACCGATACAGATCCTAATTCGGCTATTAATTTTATAATGGAGATTTTGTTGAACAGATTTTTCTTTTCAGGTTTACTCTCCAATTTTTTGTTAATCAGTAAGTTTACGGCTTTAGTCATAAAACGTCAAATTTTGAAATAGAATCCTCAGGGCTTTAATTTAGCAAAAGTTTTGGAATCATTTGGTTATTTTTCTCACTTGACAAGCAAGTGGGCTAATTAGCAAAAAGGGGATAAGATTCCTTATCCCCTCTCTACGTATAAGTTTAGACTATTTGAGTTTTTTTACTCGAATATCTTTAAAGAATACTTCGGTACCGTGTCCTAGAAACCCGATATGACCAGAGGTTCGTTTAAGCCCAGGATGTTGTTTGCCATCCAGGGTTCCATTTTTGCTTGCCTCGGCGATATCCGCATCCACGATAACCGCGCCATTCAGTGTAACTTTGATGCGATTTCCTTTCACCACGATTTCCTCGGAGTTCCATTCACCTACGGGTTTTAAATGACCTTTTTTGGCAGGAACAACTCCATAAATTGAACCGTGATATTGGTATTGCTTTAAGTCTTTATAAACATCTGCACCATCATCAAGTACCTGGATTTCCATGGCCTCATATGCGGCATCTCCCTCCAGAGGAGCGCGTATTCCCACACCATTGTTGGCACCAGGCGTTAATTTGAAGTCGAAGCGATAAATGAAGTCTGCATATTCTTCTTTTGTGTAAAGGTTTCCACCAAATTTTGCATTTGGATACACCCAGATATAACCTTCGTCGTTGACAACATAAGCTTGGTTTTCTGTCCACTTGTCGAGGTTTGTTCCATCAAAAAGTACTTCAAAACCTTCTTTTTTCTCTTGATCGCTCAATTTAAAGATTTGTTTTCTTGGGAATTCCTTGATAAAAAGATCTCTATAATAAACAACTGAACCATGCGCTTGTAACTCAATTTGTTCGGTAGGGAAAATTGATTGGTTTCTATCCCAATAGTTTTCAAGAGGAATATTATCGGTTACTAACTGTCCATTTAACCAAACTGTGACTTTATCGTCTACCATTTTGATTTTAAATGTATTCCATTCGCCAGTAGCATTGTCGGCAACCTTCAACGGTTTGCTTTCATTTTTCTGGTTGTTATATAATCCGCCAGAGCCAACTTGGGCGCCGACTCTTGTATTCGCAATATCCCAAATTTGTACTTGGGGAGTACCTCTCAAGTAGATACCGGCATCACCTTCTATACCGCCATAGTTTTCCAATTTCCAGTCTACCAGCATTTCAAAATCGCCATATTTCTTTACGGTCGCCAGATTATCGCCTTTACCACTGAAGGCAATTTCACCATTGGATGCTGTCCAACCTTTGCGCATGATATCGTCGGCTTTAGCTTGTTCTGCTGCTAAAGTTTTCTCGTTCATTTTACTGCGTTTGATCGGATCTGCTACCAAACCTTTCCAGCCACTTAGGTCTTTACCATTGAACATCGAAACATAACCTTCTTTGATCGGCATTTCAGCGAGATAGCGAACAACAGCTTCCTTAAGGTATCCACTTTCACTACCCGACAATTTACCGATTACCTGTTCAAGAACCTCTCTAACCTTTTTGCCATAGAACTTGTTGTCCATCGCAATGTTCATCGCTACATTGGCCGCAGTTCCGCCAAGTTGCGCGTCGCTCATTAAATCAGCGGCAAAAACTAAAGACTGGTATGTTCCTGTAGGTTGTAACGCAGATAATGCTGCTTTTTTCTGATCTGTGGTTTTGGCGACGTTGAATGCATCTCTTAATAACAAAGTTTTCTGTTCAGGCGTATTCGAAGAAGAAGAAATTGATTTAATTAATCCTCTGTATACCGTATTGAAAAGATTATCGTCTTTTTCTGTTCGGGAAAGAGATACCAATTCTGGCAGTGCGTTGGAGGTAGACCAGCTAGCCAAAGACTCAATTGCTGCGGACCGTAGACCTGTATTATTGTTGTTAAGGTATGCAGTTACAGCTTTCAATGACTGGGCGTCACCAAGCCCAGCAAAAACAGGGAAATACTTAGCGGTATTAGGCGCTGCAGACTTCGATATATTAGCTGCTAGTTTTTCTGTTAATCCCTTTGAATTTGTGCTTGACTGAACCACATTGACAATGGCACGTTGCAATAGCACGGCAGATTTATTGTCTGTTGTATTGTTTAACCTACCGAATAGTTCTTCTAAGTCCGATTCCTGAGCGACATTTGGGAGTGCTTTGTTGATCGCTTCTTCGACAGCAGGGTTTGCACTCTTTATGGCTAATACAGCTTTGGATGATGCATTGTTGGAACGTTTACTTAAAATATCCAGCAATTGAATCTTTTTGTCGTCGTCTACAGTGGCAAGTGCATTGTTGACATCAGTAACGACATTTGCATCTTTCGATGAAAGGATCAATGCTTTTACCGAATTGTTAAATTGTTGATCAGCGTTGAGCGCCTGGATTAAGGTATTGGTTTCTTTACCCTGAGATAGTGTATTTAGTGCACTTAATCCAGCTAATTTAGTTACGGGAGACTGTGTTTTATTTACTAATGCCTGGATTAGTTTTAAGCTGCTTGCCGAACCATTGTGGGCTAAGTAGTTCAATACACTTTCTTGCACTTCAGGAGTACCCTTGCTTGCTAAAGCAAGCAAGCTTTTTGCGTCGGCGCCTTTTCCGTATTTTCCGAGTAATTGTAATGCAATGTTACGGTAAGCACCATTATCGCTCTTAACAGCTGCTAACAAGTTCTTTTGTTGTTTCGCTGGGTCGATGGTTGTCAATAATTTAAGCGATGCAATTTGGCCGTTGATCGATTTTACTTTTTGAGATTCCTGAAAAAACTTGTTTAGGAACTTAACCGCATCTTGGTCGTGTTTATTGTCGATCAATGCTTGAGCATAGTCAATACCAAGTCCTACTGCATCCAATTTGTCATAGCTATAACCGGCAGCATTTAGTTTTTCCTGGAATAGCGATTCTGAGGCTGTGCCCCCGATTTTGCTCAGCGCGATTAATGCTGTTCGTTGGAAACCATCCGAATTATATTTTTGCGTTAATCCTAAAATGGCACTTTCAGCATTTTTATCTTTTAGATCTCCGAGTGCTGTAACCAGGGCAATGGCAGTTTTCTCTGTTGTGGATGCTGCTAAAGCTTTTTCTAAGGCTGCTGTCGATTCAGGGGTGCGAATAGATACTAGGGTTCTCGCTGCTGCATCGGCAAGATAATCGTTTGTCAAACAATTAGCGACAGCTGGTATAACTGTATTATCGGCGCATTGACGTAACAGGCGTAGAGCAAAGACCTGATTAGTTGGTTCACTCAATTGCGTTATGGATTTTGCCAATCCTTCAACAAACACTCTTTTCTGCTGTTCTTTGCCTGGTTGGTTTACGTAAAACGAATAGCTGTTTGCCGCAAATTCTATCGGAGCATTGTTGCTACCTGGTGCTTTAAGTCCTTTGAGGAAGGTAACGACGTCATCAGAAGAAAAACCTTCCAGCTCATGCATGGCAAGTAAAAACTTTTCTTTTTCTTCGGCAGGCTGTTGTGCCAATACGTCTGCTATTTTAGTTGCAGTCGTTCTATTTTGTGGTTGCTGAGCGTAGGTTGCACTAGATATAAGAAGCAATACGGTCAGCGAATTGAATATTCTTTTCATTAGGATATCTTTTTAAATAGACCAAGGGCCTCTCATTGGTTGGTGAATTAATCTATTTGCGGCGTCGTCATTAATAAATAGCTCATTTTGGGAGTCATATTTTAGTGATCTGTTCAGTCGCAATGCTGCTAATCCCATGTTGACCAAGGTACAAGAACGGTGTCCATTGATTTCATTCAGCGCAAACTTTTCTCTTGTGCGAACGGATTCCAAGAAGTCAGTAATCTGTGGTGCCGGTTCAGGGTACTGTGCAAGTTTTCTTTCCAAATCCGGTATATCTGATTGGAATCCTCGATATAATTTACCTTTTGGACCTTCAATATAGGCTGCCTTTTCATCTTTCGCCTCACCGTCTAAAATGATCTGACAACCATCGGCATAGGTAAATGTAATTCGTCTCCATGTGCCCACTGCATCCGGATGTTGCTGCGGAGCATCAACGTCGACGGAAATCGGGCTTTCGTTGTCTTTACCTAAGAAGTATTGAACAGGATCCATATAATGTTGCCCCATATCTCCTAGACCGCCACCATCATAATCCCAATATCCTCTAAAAGTAGTATGTACGCGGTGTTTATTGTAAGGCTTGTATGGCGCCGGACCTAACCAAAAATCGTAGTCAAGTTCAGCCGGTACTTTCTCCTCTGGTAAATTTTCTTTTCCTACCCAATAGAACTTCCAGTCAAAGCCGGTATGTTTGCTTATCGTAACTTTCAAAGGCCAACCTAACATGCCAGTATCAACTAATTTTTTGATTTTGCTTACTGGAACATTCATTCCATAAAAGTCATCCTTGAAACGAAACCAGGTATTTAAACGGAAGATATTGCCATGTTGTGCAATGGCTTCTTTCACTTTTTTACCTTCACCGATAGTACGTGTCATTGGTTTTTCACACCAGATATCTTTTCCTGCTTTTGCCGCTTCAATGGACATCAGTCCATGCCAATGTGGCGGAGTAGCAATATGCACAATATCTACTTCCGGAGATTTAATCAACTCCCTAAAGTCATGGTATTCCTTCACACCACCGCCTAAGTCTTCTTGTGCTGCCGCTAGATGGGTTTTGTCTACATCACAAATGGCTACTGTTTTAGTTCCGGCGTAGCCAAAGTGTCCACGGCCCATATTGCCGACACCAATTACACCTTTGGTTAGATGGTCGCTCGGAGCAAGATAGCCCTGTCCTCCGAGTACAAAGCGTGGTACAATAGAAAATGCCGCAGCACCGACCACGGATTTTTTTATGAAATCACGCCTTGATGAATTCTGTTCTTTCATTTTGGTTGGATTAGTTGTTTTATAATTGATCCACTATTAGGCTGTTAAAAATAACGGCATTGGATATTTAATCTTAAAAATAGATAAAAAACTGATAAATGTAAACTGATAACTAAAATTTTACGTATTGTTTATTTGTGTTTTGTTAAAAAATAACAAAAGAATACTGCTGAATTCATTTCTTTCATATATAGCTACCCCATTATTGCGTATGCTGTGTTGTTTTGTCTACTAAATTGTTACATTTCAGAGAGGTAGCTATTCGATGTGATGGACAGAGAAGAGCTTGAATCTAGGTTTTCCTCAATCGTTTTCGTAAAAGAGGCTTGATTTCAGGAGAATAATCCAGCATCTTTATGGTCGCTCTGATAGCATTAAATCCTAATGATGAATCTAAGAATACTGTTTTTACTCGTTTGTATCCTATGCCAGCCATTTGGAGGATCAGCTCAATTTAGAATTCCAGTGTTGGGCCATACGATTTATGAAGGTGTGTTTACTGGCAATGGTCTCCTGGGAACGATGACTTACTTAGCCGGTAAGAATTCGATGCGTGTGGATATTGGAAGAACTGATATTTATGATCATCGAGCGAATTCGGCCGATAAATTGTTTGATCAGGCGCGTATGTCGTTAGGTCATTTTGAAATAGAATTTGAAAGCCCTATTGTGCAGGCACAAGGAGAAATTCATTTAAAAGATGCCTATGCTGAGGCGAAAGTCGGCACAGACCAAGGGATGGTGAGAATTCGGACGACCACCTTATCAAATGACAACATTATTTTGCTAGAGGTATTTAAAAAAGATTTTAACGGGAATTACCATCTTACATGGAAACCCGACGAAGCCATCAGTCCAAGGATGGGATTCAGCTATACGCAAAAACCGAAAAACTATCCGACAAATCCAAAAGGAAGTTTTGGCGCGCAAGGCGAAACAAAATATTTTGATCAGCCTCTCCTAGCCGGGGGAGGGTATGTGACGGCTTATTGTGGTAGATCCGGCAAAGAAGTGGATACCTATTTAATTACCGTAGATTATAACCAGCAGGGAACCGCTTATGTCAAAAAGGCGATCAATTATGTTCAGAATTTTAATGAACAAAAGTTAACGAAGGGACTGGCATCCCATCGCAAGTGGTGGACAGACTATTTTGCAGCATCTACACTGGAGCTGCCAGATACGGTTTACCAGCAGTTTTATGATATGCAATTGTATAAACTTGCCAGTGCAACAAGGTCAGATAAGCCCGCTATGGATTTACAGGGGCCCTGGACAAGTCCAACTCCGTGGCCAGCGTACTGGCTTAATCTTAATATGCAACTTGCTTATTCCCCTGTTTTCAAAGCGAACCAGCTCGGTATTGCAAGCTCGTTGATCCAGATGATTGATCGGAATAAAGATAATTTAAGACAAAATGTTCCCGAGCCTTATCGCTATAACAGTTTGGCTGTAGGTCGCTCCTCGGGGCCAAGTTTATGGAGTCCTGTTCTTCTGGCAAAAAATGTCACACTTGATGGGGCATCCGATGGTGAAAAAGAATTGGGAAATCTTGTATGGCTGTTGCATAGTTATTATCAATATTATCGAGCGACACTGTCGCAGGAAATATATGATCGCTTATTTCCGCTACTGAAGGAAGCGATAAATTATCATTTGCACTTATTGGAAAAAAATCAAGCAGGAAAATACCATATCGGTGTGAAAACCTATTCGCCAGAATATTCAAAAGGGTATGCTTATGATACAAATTATGATCTTTCTATTTTCAAATGGGGGCTCAAGACGCTTATAGAGCTGGATCAAGAAAGAGGCGGCAAAGATAAACTTCATGCTGTCTGGACAGATGTATTGGCCAACATGATTGATTATCCACAAGATGTCGATGGCTTTATGATCGCAAAAGACCTTCCCTATGGCGAGTCGCATCGTCACTATTCGCATCTAATGATGATTTATCCTTTTTACGATATAAATTGGGATCAGGTAAATAATCAAGCTCTTATTGAGCGCTCTATTGCACATTGGCAGAGCAAAAAGCAATGGTTGCAGGGCTATTCATTTACAGGTGCTGCCTCTATGTATGCCATGATGGGGAGAGGAGATTCGGCTTTGGCTTCGCTGGATGTGCTATTGCAGAAATATATTAAAGCCAATACGCTATATGCTGAAAGCGGTCCGGTGATAGAAACCCCACTGGCAGCGATGGCCAGTATTCAAGAATTGTGTATGCAGTATTGGAATGGTGTATTACGCGTGTTTCCTGCTATTCCTCATAAATGGAAGGATGTTTCCTTTACCAATTTTTTGACAGATGGTGGAAATCTCGTATCAGCAGAGCGAAAAAATGGAAAAACGGCCAACATCCGGATCAAAAGTCAATATGGAGGTCGTCTACGTTTAAAATCCGATATCGGAATACCAGAAATAAAGATACAGGGAAAAGGTACGTTTGATATAAGGAGAGATGGAACAATTGATCTGAAGCTTGATAAGGGAGCAATCGCTTTGATTAATGTACATTGATAAAAGGTAAGTTAAAGAAATTACGTTGAAACTGGATATTCAAGCTCCTTGAGCCAATTGCTTAAAATTCCTCAATCAATTGAAATAAAGAAAGCATATTATTTAGGTATAAAATTGAAGCGCTAATGCGCTGATCAAATAAAAATATAAGAATAGAAAATAATGAAATTAAAACAACTTTCCGTGTTATTATTGACCGTTTTGGGTACTTCGACTGTCGTTCAGGCGCAAACGGCAAAACCGAATCTATCCAAGGCGTTTATTCAGCAGCAGCTAGATGCTGCAGCGAAGCAAATAAAAGTCCTGGCGAGCGAAACTCCGGCAGAAAAGTTTCCAAAAACTTTCGAAAATGGCAAAGAGGTATTTTCTTCGTCGAGCTGGTGGTGTTCGGGGTTTTATCCAGGGACATTGTTGTATTTATATGAAGGTACCAAAGATGAAGGGCTGTTAAAGAAAGCAACCGAGAAATTGACCTATCTAGAAAAAGAAAAGAACAACAAGGGTACACATGATTTAGGGTTTATGTTATTCTGTAGTTTTGGAAACGCATTGCGTCTCACGGGTGATAACCAAAAGTATGGACCAGTACTCAGCACCGGCGCCAATTCCTTAGCATCTCGCTATAGTCCAACTACCAAAACGATTCGTTCTTGGGATCACGGATCATGGCAGTATCCGGTTATAATCGATAATATGATGAACCTGGAGTTTTTGACACAGGTGTCTAAAATGACTGGAGATAAAAAATTTTATGATATTGCGGTATCTCATGCTGAAACAACCTTGAAAAATCACTTCAGAAAAGATTATAGCTCATACCATGTGATCGATTATGATAAAAACACAGGTAAGGCGATTGGTAAAAAGACCCATCAGGGCGCATTTGATGAATCGGCATGGTCAAGAGGACAAGGATGGGCGCTGTATGGTTATACCATGATGTACCGCGAGACAAAGAAGAAAGAATTTTTGAAGCAGGCCCAGCAAATCGCAAATTATATCCTAAGCAATCCGAATTTGCCTGCTGATCTGGTTCCTTACTGGGATTTTGATAAAGATAAAATTGCGCAGTCAGATAAAATGTATCCGAATAAGGATCTGCGGGATGTATCTGCGGCGGCATTATATGCGTCTGCTTTGTTAGAGCTCTCACAATACACAAAGGGAAGTGAAGCTTTGAATTATTTTGATAAAGCAGAAACGATTCTTAAGAACCTGTCGAAGGCACCTTATCTGGCACCTTATGGTCAAAATGGTGGGTATATCTTACAACACAGTGTTGGAGCGCTGCCATTAAATTCGGAAATCGATGTGCCGTTGACCTATGCCGATTACTATTATGTGGAGGCCTTGGTTCGTTATCAGCGCCTATTGTCCGGAGAACCTATGATCAAAGAGATCGCTAAATAAGGTTGTCAACAGTTAAAAGCTTATTTTAGTGGGATCGGATCGTTTAAAAAATGATTTGTTTTAAGTAAGGCTCAAACTTGATTAAAAACGTAGTTAAAGCTAAAAGACAGAGGTGGCATAGCCACCTCTGTCTTTTTGTTGGGAATTACAGCGTTTATTGAGCATTACGGGGACCACGGTTCGATATAACAGGGTTTAGCTATTCTGGTTGGTCGTAGCGGTTTGTTCCGACGGATTGTATCCAAACTGTTTTTTAAATTCCTTACTAAAGTACTTCCTGTCCGAAAACCCCACAGCATAGGCGATCTCACTGATGTTCATGTCAGAATTCAGTAGTTCTTTCGCTTTGTTTAGCCTATACGTTTTAACATAATTATTGAGCGATAAATTGGATATTGCCTTCAGTTTACGATAGAGAATTGGAGCGCTCATTCCCATTTTACGTGATATAAAATTAACATCAAAGCCATCTGACTGGATATTTTCTTCGATCAACTCATTTAGGGATGAGATGAATTGCGCATCAAGTTCATTGTCGAATGAAGCTGTTTTGACCTGAAATTCTTTACTCTTTTTGTGGCTGATAGCCATGAGATTCTGAGCGGAGAGAAATAGTTGTTTATTGTCGAAGGGCTTTGTTAAATAGATATTTGCACCCTGCTCCAGGGCTAAGGTTTGTGAATGGCTGTCTGTTACGGCTGTCAACAAAATGAACGGAATATGGCTTGTCACCATATTTGTTTTAACGGCCTGACACAGTTGGGCTCCATCCATATAAGGCATCATCAAGTCTGAAATAATCAGGTCAGGGATATATTCCAATGCTTTGGAAAGAGCTTCTTCGCCATGATCAGCCGTAATGATTGTGTAGGTGTCCTGAAACAGACTGACTACCGTTGCTAATAATTCTTTGTTGTCTTCTACAATTAAAATAGTTTGTTGCAAGGAAGTATCAAGCGTGCTTGGTACCAGTATGCTAACGTCCTCTGTTTCCTTTGCAAGGAGGCCTATTGCTTGCGGCTCTACTTTCTCGCCAGCTTGTTTCAGTAAGGTTACCGTAAATACCGTCCATTTTCCTTTTTCATCCTCCTTCGAAAAACAACGAATCTCTCCCTTGTGTTGCTGCACAATTTGTTTGGTAAGTGCCAATCCAATGCCTGTGCCGATTGCATCATTAGCTTGTTCTTCACGATAGTATTCTTCAAATATTTTGAACTGATTGTCTGTGGCAATACCAATGCCACTATCAACTATGTTTATGGAAAATGAGTCATCGCTTTCGATCAGCTCAAGGTAAACGGTACCATATTCGGGTGTATATTTGATGGCATTGGATAGTAGATTAAACATCACTTTGTCAAACTGCAGGGTATCAATGGATTGTAATCCTACTGCATCCAACTGACGTATATAATAGTTGAGATGTTTTGTTTTGGCAAGGTCATTCAGTAAGTAGAACGTATCTTCTATGTATTCTCTAAAAGAGATGTCGGTTTTCTTCAGTACAAAGTGTTTGTCATCGAATTTTTTAAAGTCCAGCAGCTCGTTGATAACACCAAGGAGTTTACTGGCATTCTTTTTTATCCGTTTTACTTTGTTTTGGGTAGCGGTAAGATTGGCCGTTTCGGAAATAATTTCGTCTAATGGAGCGGTAATCAAAGTCAACGGTGTGCGAATTTCGTGCGATATCTGTGTAAAGAATTTTATTTTCTTTTCCTGTTCCCGTTCTGAATTGATCAACATCTCACGTTCGACAACAAACTTGATGACAAAATGTACACCCAAGATAAACAAGCCGGCATACAACAGATAAGCCCACCAGGTTCTCCAAAAGGGAGGTTTAATATCGATATTGATCCGTAGGGGGATACTGCTCCAAATGCCATCGTTGTTACTGGCGAATATGGTCAAAGTATGCATTCCGACCGGAATGTTGGTATATCGTATTGATGGAGTACTTGTTTCAACCCAATCCTTGTCAAAACCATCGAGCTTGTATCGGTATCTATTTTTTAGTGGTTTGATGAAATTAGAACCTGAGAAATTAATCGTAACAAAGTTTTCATCATGTCGGAGTTTGAGCTGATAGCTATTGGGATCTGTCGTTTTCTGAATCCGTCCGTAGTTCAATGGTGTCTCTTCGAGAAAGATATTTCGGAAGAGTACCTCGGGTATAGTCTGATTGAAGATTATTTTTCGGGTATCCAGGGCAACTACACCATTGAGTGTTGTGACGAATAATGTTCCTGTTTTGCTGGCAAAGACTTTGGCTCCAAGTAGATTTTTGACCGGTAGGCCGTCATATTGATTCAGGAGGTAACTATCTTTTGTTTTGGGATTATAGCATATTAGTCCATTTTTACTGGTAAGCCATACCTGATTGTTCACAAAGATGGGCCAGCCTAATGAGTTGTTTGGAAAGCGAGATACCTTGGTTAAGTGATCGCGCTGGTCAAAATGATATAAATACTCTTTGGATGTCAGCCAGATGTCCCCGTTCGGATGAACATAAAATCCACCTAGCGTCAATGTATCCAGCTGTTTTATTGGTTTTATGTTTGATTCATTCGGTTTTTTGCGAAAAAGTGCACCTCCTCTGAGAAAATAAGTCTGCTGTCTATTGTCCGCTTGGATATCATCAATTGTACCTGTTTTTAATGCAGCGTTATATGCTGCAGGTTTTCCAGGATCTACGATGTAAAGCCCTTTATTGGTTCCGAGGTAAATGCGATGTACGGGATCGACGTAAATGCTATAAATATTGTTTTTGAGGTTTAGGAGATCTTTTTCCAGGTAAAAGTGTTGTGTGTTTCCAGATTGTGCATCGATAATGGAATAACCGCCGCCGTACTGTGCTGCATAAATTTTGTTATCTCTAACGTATAGATCCTTGATCAGGTTTGACTGGGTTAATTTAGACAAAGGAGAGGTGGTTTCTGTTCTTTTGTCAATTTTGTTGATTCCTTCTTCTTCTGTTCCAATCCAAAACGCATTTTCTGACTCTGCGAAACTGCCGGTGATATCGCTATTGAGGCTGAGACCTGGACGCGAACGTGTTGAATAATGCTGTATGGGGATCAGATCGGGGTAGATGGCATTGATTCCTCCAAAATAAGTTCCTATCCAGGTGATCTGTTGTCGATCAATAAAGATATCATAGATAGAGTTTTGACTCAATGAGTTTTTGACGGAGGTATTATGTTTATAGTTTAAGAAATGTGGTGTCCCGTTAAAGATGGAGAGTCCTTTTAGTGTTCCAATCAGTAGTTCTCCTTGTTTAGTTGGGACAATTTTCCGGATGTTATTGCTGAGCAGATTGCTATTTGTTTCTGTTAGGTTATTCCATTTTTTATCAACGAAGTTGTATTGGAATATTCCATGCAATTTTGTACCAACCCACAGGATGTTTTTATGAAGATACATTGTGCTGAAAATCTGCTCTTTTAACGGCAGGGGAGATGCTATAAGATTCTGGTTCGTAGAAATTTGATTATTTTTCAAAGAAAAAGACGTTATGCCATTCATGCTCGCCATGATATAGGTTTCTGGTCCTGTCTGAATAATCGATTGTACTCGGGATTGGTTAATGAGTTTTTTGAGATTGTAGGTACCTGCTGTGGGGATAGCCTGATAGAGACCTTTGTCGGTGCACAGAAATATTTTGTCTGAAAGGAGCTGTATGTCGGCGACAGTAATTTTTTCTTGAAAAGGTTTTCCTTGTTTAAATACCGCTTTGCGTTTGTCGATATCGAAAATAAATAACTGCGTTGCTGTAGCAATGAAAAGGTCATTATTTGCGTTGATGGCAATCTTGTTAATGTAATCTACCTTTTTAAATACGGTATCCTGTACGAGAATATTAGTGATATTCTGGGAGTCGTATACAAAAAGGTTGGCTCCGCCGCCGAACCAAAGTTTACCTTGTTTATCTTGAGCAATTGTTAATACCGCCTGTTTATCCAATACGTTCTCCTGGCTTAGTGTCTCAAATTTTAAATTCTGTGCATGACAAAGGGAAATGATGGATATCAACAGCAGAAATTGTCGCGATAAAATAGGTAGTATGCTCATGGTTATGGGGTATTTGTGTCAAATTTAAGATTTTACCCCCAAATATTTATGAATTTTACCCCTCTTAATTTGCTCATAAACCCATCTTTGGCCTATTAAACAACCAATTTTTATTATAAAACTAATTTCCTAAAGTATGGCAAAGTTTTACAAAGTTGGACTGTCTGCTATGATGATGTTTACTGTGGGTGCGAGTATGGCACAACAGAAAATTTCAATTACGGGGCGGATTACAGACAGTCAAGGAGCACCTTTATCGGGTGTAACGATTCGAGAAAAGGGTGGAAGTGTTTCTACTTCTACAAATGCAAACGGTACCTATTCATTGTCAGTTGGCTCCAATGCAACCATCTTAGTTTCCTATATCGGTTATCAAAATCAAGAGGTTGTTGTCAATGGTCGCAATGTCGTCAATGTAACTATGGACGGTGCAAGTGCTGCCATTGATGAAGTTGTAGTCGTGGGGTACGGACAACAGAAGAAGGCGAAATTGTTAGGGTCGGTTGCGACGATTGATGGCAAGAAGCTTGAAAGTAGAGCGGTAACGAACGTATCTTCGGCACTTTCGGGGCTTGCAGCCGGTGTCCAAGTCAAAGTCGGTAATGGTAAGCCTGGTAGTGATGGAGCAACCATTCGCGTACGCGGTACAGGTACCATGAACAATAATGATGCTCTTGTCATTATTGACGGTATTCAGGGGGTAATGGATGCAGTAAATCCGGAAGATATTGAAACAATATCAGTATTAAAAGACGCGTCTTCGGCAGCTATCTATGGTGCGCGGGCTGCGAATGGAGTTATTGTCATTACAACGAAGAAAGGAAAAGGCGGACAAGCGCCGCAAATAAAATATTCAGGTTTGTTTTCGAGAACAACGCCAAGCGCAAAGCCTGAATTTGTAAGCGATTATTTGAGACATATGAGCTTGTTTCAAGAGGCCGCAGAAAATATCGGCGAGAAAGGCCCATATACGCAAAGTGCTATTGATACCTGGACGGCGGCAAATGCTGATCCAAATGGTTTGACTGCTCAGGGCATACCAAATTATGTCGCATATCCCAATACAAACTGGGGCGATTGGATTTATGAGAATGCCTGGTTAAAAAGTCATAATGTCAGTGTTTTGGGGGGGAGTGAAAATATCCGCTACAATCTATCTGGAAGAATACAGGATAACCCTGGCATTATGCACAATACAGGGATGAAACGCTATGAAGGGCGGGTGAATCTGGAGACAGATGTTACCAACTTCCTGACCGTGGGTACACAGACATTTGTTGTTAAAGAAGAACGTTCTATGGCTTCAGATGCCAATCTGTATAATTTTTTGCGGCAAACTACACCAGGTATTTACCCAATGTATGACAGTAAGTTTGGAAGCGCTGTGCTCAGCTCCGGAGAATCATCTCAGCTGAACAATTTATTGACCTACCTTTACGATAATAAAGGAAGTAATGAACGTACACGGCTCAACGCAACCTTATTTGCAAATGTTAAACTTTGGAAGGGTTTGACGTTTGAAACGAAATTTAATTACCAGAGCCGATTTGATGAAGTGAAAACCTGGTCTGATCCGTCACCACGGTATGACTTTTCAACCATGACGATTACGTCGACTCCTGTTAACCTTGCGACCTCGACGACTGGACAGTCCTATAATAAAATTTACAGAAAATCTTTTGATAACGTATTGCGTTATAACACGACGATTGGTAAACATACGATTGGTGCATTAGTTGGTCATAATGAATTTTATTACAACGATTCTGGATTTAGTGCTTCTACAAAAGGATTGATAGATGCTACCATTACTAATATCGGTACAGGAACCGAGATGAATAGCATCTCCGGCGCAGAATCTGATAACTCCATGCGTTCTTTTTTCGGTCGCTTTAGCTACGATTATGATGGGAAATATTTAGCCGAATTTAGTTTACGCCGAGATGGTTCATCAAAATTTGGTCTTGGCAAGAAATATGGTACTTTCCCTTCTGTTTCGTTAGGATATATATTGTCTAAGGAATCATTTATGAAGGCGGTAGATCCTTATTTGCAAGATATTAAAATTCGTGGATCGTGGGGTAAATTAGGGAATGATGGCGGAGACGATCTGAACGTATATGGATGGCATGGTGTGTATGGCCAGGTAGGTTATTCTTTCAACGGCGCGCAGGCTAATGGTCTTAGATTGTCACGTTTTGGCAATAACTTGTTGCAATGGGAAGATTCCGAAAATAAGGAGCTTGGATTGGAATTTGCAACATTAAACCGACGCGCATCCGTGGAACTAAGTTTATACGATCGTAAAACTTCAAATATTATTCGTACAGCGCAGATGCCAATTACTGCGGGTACTGCTAGTGCTCCCTTTTATAACCAGGCCGCTATGCGTAATAAAGGAATTGAGCTTAACCTGAACTGGCGGGATAAGATCGGGGATTTCAGTTATAACATTGGTGGTAATTTCTCGTATAATAAAAATAAAGTTACGGAATACGAGGGTAAGCTGGTTCAAGGTATGGTTGATGACGGAACGGGAAAAATGGTATGGCAGACTAATTTAGGTGATGTATCTACAGGTGGTGTAAACCGAAGACTTGAGGGATACCAGTTGGATGAATTCTATTTACGTCAAGTATATAGAGGAAATGGTAGTTATTTTAATTCCGACGGATCCGTCAATGTTAACGGTGGACCTACTACAGGGATGATCCGTACGGATCAGGATTACGAGTGGGCAAAAGCGATGAAAGCTGCTGGTTATTCTTTTGTAACCTCATCCCAAGCCATTGCGGATAGCTATGGTTCGAATGCACGGATGTATTATGGAGACTTGATCTATGCCGATCTGAACGGAGATGGTATTTATGGAAATAATGCCGACCAGTACTTTACCGGAACGTCGACAAGTCCTAAATATATCTATGGATTTAATCTCGGATTCTCTTATAAAGGTCTTGATATGTCTATGATTTGGGCAGGAGAGGCTGGAGGACAGTATTATTGGACAGATGCTGGTTATAATAACAATGTGTTGATCCTTGGTAACCAGGTAACCACTCGTATTGCAGATGACCATTATTTCTATAACCCGGCGGCACCAAATGATCCACGTACCAATCAAAATGGATATTTCCCTAGATTGAAATACGGAACTTCTGCAGAAAATATCAATAATCAGGCAAGCGATTATTGGTTGTATAATGCAAATTTTTTAAAGCTTAGAAATTTGCAAATAGGTTATACGTTTGATAAGAAACTAACTGAAAAAGTTAAAGTACGTAGTTTAAGGGTATTTTTCTCTGGAGAGAACCTATTGATGTTTACTGATTTTCCGGGGTTAGATCCAGAAGTTGGTGCAGGAGCAGAATATCCAACAATGAAACAGTTTGCTTTTGGTTTGAATATTGGATTCTAAAAAGAGAAAGATTATGAAAAATAATATAAAAAAATATAATTTGTGGAGTAAAAAAATATTGCTTAGCGTGACTCTCGGTTCAGCAACATTGTTTTCTGCTTGTCAGAAGGATTTATTGGATACAGTACCTAAAACACAGGTATTGACCAATAATATGTGGCTAACTGAAAACCTTACGGACCAAGGTGTAAATGGTGTATATCAAGGTTTGCGCCTCGGTCAGATGCTTTATGTATATGATTCCTATGTTACTCTCCAAGGCCGGGATAATTCAACCTTGATGAATGCAACTGCCACAAGTTCATCCGGGATTTTTTCATCCACTTGGCAAAATTTATATGAAGGTGTTCATCGGAGCAATAATGCGATCTATGGGATAGCCAATGTGTCACCAGTGGGAGCAGAGAAAAAGGCTAAATTAACTGCAGAAGTAAAATTCTTACGCGCCTATTACTATTATCGATTGAATCAGTTGTATAAAGGAGTGCCTATTTATACCGATCCAATCGAATGGGACAAAGTTGATAAACCAAGGAATACTGAACAGGAAGTTTGGAGCTTTATCATTAAAGATCTCACGGATTGTATCAACGAAGCTCAGTTACCAAATCGCTATGATAAAGGAAATGCAAACTTTGGCCGGGTGACAAAATCTGCCGCTTATGCGCTCCGTGGTAAGGTTTATATGTATACGCAAGAATGGGCAAAAGCAATCGCTGATTTCGAACAAGTCAAAAGCCTGGGACACAGTTTATTTAGCGATTATGCATCTCTATTTAAAGGAGATAATGAACAAAGTCCCGAAATTATATTTAGCATCCAAAATATGGCTTTGGCAGGATATGGCTCCGATTACCAATTTAGATTCGGATCACGTTCAGCATTTGGGTCCAATTGGAATACTTATTTAGTACACCCTGATGCTGCAGACCGCTATCAACGCAAAGATGGATCTAAGTTTAATTGGGACGATTACTTGCCAGGCTATAATCAGATGTCACCGGGCCAAAGGGAGGTGTTTTTCTTGCGGAATAATTTGACCGCTACTGAAATATCTAATATTGACAAACGGACTACAAACAAGCTTGATATGTCTTTGTATTTGCCTACCGGTAATGAAGAACGCCTGAAGAAAGCCTATGAAGATCGTGATCCTAGACTAGCAAGTAATGTGATTTTACCTTACTCTACATTTGTGGGAGCCAATGGTGCAACAGATCAAACCTTTACGTCAAGATGGCCATATAGACAGGAGTTTGGTGGCGTATTTGATTTGAGAACGGATATCGTCCCTAATTTTTACTACTACCCACGTAAGTTTGTTTACGAAGGTGCTAATCCAGGTATACCAAATAGAGAAGCTGGAGCATATGATTATATCGTCATGCGTTATGCAGATATCCTTTTGCTATGGGCGGAGGCATTGAATGAGTCAACAAAGCCTAGCGAGGCAGTATTAAAGGTAAATGAGGTCAGAAAGCGTGCAGGAGTTGGAGAATTACCCTTAGGAATTGGTGAGCAGGATCTCCGAAAAGAAATTCGTGAAGAACGCCGTCGTGAGTTGATGTGTGAAGGTGTTATTTATTTTGACGAGTTGCGTTGGAAAACATTGAAAGAGACTTCTTTTTATACAGGAAATGGTATTAAACAAGCATGGGGAGGAGTCGTTTCTCCGTATGACTGGAGAGGTGATCAGCTCTATACATGGCCAATTCCACAAGTGGAACGGGAACGAAACACAGCCTTGACACAAAATAGTGGCTGGGACGATTAAGAAATAGGAGAAGATTTTTCTGTCTCCTGTAAAGAAGTTGTTATCAATCGCTCATGCAATCGTTTGCTCGAGCGATTGATTTCTTTTTGTTTGTTTTTTTTAGTTAAAATAAAGATTTTTAATGTTTTGTGTAACACTTCGATTGTGTTCGTTATAAACCAATGTCAATGAAAAGAAGACTCTTATTAAAACTATTGGGCGGTGCCGGAATGGGCGCACTGGCGACATCTTTTGCTGGTGAAGCGAATGCCAATGTTGCCGCGTCGGAAAGAAATAATTACAGCGAGAACGATCGTGCCTATTGGGTATCTATTTTACATAAGATGGCTGCTCCAATATTAAGCAATATCAGTAAGCAACAATGGCGTAAAAATATGCCGATGGAAGTGAGTCCTACTTTCGATAGTAGGGATCCTGGAGTCGGATACCTGGAAGCTTTCGGTCGTTTGTTGGCAGGTATGGCTCCTTGGTTGGCCTTACCGGATGACGCAACTGAAGAAGGTCAATTGCGTAAAAAATTACGTGACCAAGCATTATTGGGTATACAATATGGTGTAGATCCAAAATCTCCGGATTATTTTACTTGGCGAGGACCTTCATCTCAGACCCTTGTGGATGCAGCGCATCTTGCACTGGCTTTTCTGAGGGCCCCAAAAGCTTTATGGCAGCCTTTGGACCAGGCCACTAAGCAAAGAGTCGTCGAAGAGTTTAAACTGCTACGGAAGATCAAGCCCAATGAAAGTAATTGGCTGCTTTTTGCGGCAATGACAGAAACATTTCTTTACAGCATAGGAGAGGAATGTGCACGGGAAAAGATCGATTATGCGGTCAATAAATTTGATCAGGAATGGTATGTGGGGGATGGCTGGTATAGTGATGGTGCCCATTTTAGTTTTGACCACTACAATGGTTATGTGATCCATTGTATGCAGGTGGAGTCACTGCGTCATAACATTTCAGCGGGAGGAAAATACAAGGAAATGTATGATAGAGCCTATAAACGAATGCAGCGTTATGCGCATCACCTGGAACGCATGATCTCTCCGGAAGGTCATTATGTCGTTGTTGGACGCTCCTCAACTTATAAAAATGCCGCATTCCAGCCTCTAGCGACTGTTGCCTTAGAAAATAAGCTACCCGAAGATATCTCAAAGGGACAGGTTAGGGCTGCATTGACCACGATACTTCGACATATTTATATTGATAAGACATTTGCACCCTCAGGATGGCTGCGTATGGGAGTGGTAGGTGACAAACAATCCAATCTCGCAGATTACTATACAAACGCAGGTTCGATGTATGTGGCCTCCCTGTCATTCTTGCCATTGGGGTTACCGGCAGACGATGAGTTCTGGACCTGTGCTCCACAACCCTGGACTTCCCAAAAATGCTGGAATGCTGAGCAATTTCCCAAAGACTATTATGTAAGTTATTAAACAAAAAAGAATAAAAAAGCAAAAGATTAAGGACTGGATAAAATGAAGATACAACACTATATTACGGGGGCTTTAATGATCGGATTAGGAATGCAGGGAATTTCCTGTTCCAGTCAGCGAAACTTAGGGACAGTGAAATTGGGGCTTGACAAAGAATTTGTCCGTACCAATTTAGAAGATGCACACAAACAAATCGCTTACCTCGCAGCATCGATCGGTGAATCGGATATGCCTACAACCTATAAAGATGGTAAATATGTGAATTGGGGTTCAAGCTGGTGGTGTTCGGGGTTTTATCCCGGTACAGTGCTCTATCTCTATGAATATACCAAAGATGAGAAGCTATTAACGGAAGCAAAAAGTAAGCTGAAGGAACTCGAGAAGGAAAAGAACAACAAGGGGACACATGATTTGGGTTTTATGTTGTACTGCAGCTTTGGTAATGCATTACGCTTGACGGGAGATTCGGCTGCTTATAAGGAAATTTTAAGTACCGGAGCAGCCTCATTGGCGACCCGTTTCCACGAAGCACCCAAAACTATCCGTTCATGGGATGGGGGCAAAAACTGGGATGGCCAGCCTTGGACTTACCCAGTGATTATTGACAACATGATGAACCTGGAGTTTCTGACGGAAGTTTCCAAAATGACAGGTGATAAGCGTTATCGTGATATTGCGGTGCAACATGCCAATACAACGATGGTCAATCACTACCGAAAAGATTACAGTTCCTACCATGTCGTGGATTACAATCCAAAGGATGGAAGCATTATTTCGAGAAAGACTGCTCAAGGTGCGTTTGATGAGTCTGCATGGGCTAGGGGACAGTCTTGGGGACTGTATGGTTATACGATGATGTACCGCGAGACCGGCGACAAGAAATATTTGGAGCAAGCTCGACATATTGCACAGTTTTATCTGAATCATCCCAATCTTCCAAAAGATCTGATACCTTATTGGGATATGGACCAGAACAAGCTTACTCCGGATAGTAAATATTATAGCCAGAAAGATCTTCGTGATGTGTCGACCGCTTCGGTGACCGCTTCGGCTTTGCTGGAACTGGCGCAATACACAACAGGTGGTGAAAGCCAGCTGTATATCTCAAAGGCTGAGCAGATGTTGCGGTCTTTATCATCTAAACCCTACAAAGCAGATTATAAAGAAGCCGGTGGCTATATTTTAAAACATAGTGTTGGTTCGATTCCACATAAAACAGAGGTTGATGTTCCTTTAACCTATGCTGATTACTATTATGTAGAGGCATTGGTTCGGTATGATCGGTTGCTTCGCGGAGAAAAGGTCATCAAGCCATAGAAACTATCATAAGTGCCTAGTCTTTGAAACAATGTTTGATTTATTGTTTCAAAGACATGATAATAATTCTATTGAATACTACAATTTTTAGAGCGAATTTTTTATTAGGTCACAATAGATCATGAACCATAAACATATATCAAATCCTGCTCCTTTGATATGGAAAGATGGTTCAGTTCTTATCGTTTTTAAAGGACGTAGCCGTGGAAAGAACTATCCATTTCAGAGCGAGCTAAAAAGAGGTAAATAGCCAAGAGAAATTTTCATTGGGAGGATCTCTTGTTCAGGGCTGTTCCATTAGTAGCAATAGATAAACAATATGATCTACATCTCCCGGATGTATTAGAGGCATATTGTTCCAATTATAAACTACCAATATCATAAATCTAACAAAGAATGAGAACAACAAACAGTAAACTCAGATTCATTGCAGTCGCACTGATGAGCACACTTTCGGCAATGATGGCCTGTCATAAGGATATGCTGAAGCCCGAAAGCTCTATTGCTCAGCTGCAAAAAAAAGCAGCTACTTTTGATTCCGCAAATGAGGTCAGCCTTTTGCCCGTCGCAGATGCGTATGTTCAGGATGGGACTAACGCCAGTACCAATTATGGTGATAATAGTTGGCTGATTGCCAAAGATGATGCTCCAGGTTATCGAAGGGATATCTATCTGCGTTTTGATCTGACCGCATTGCCCAGCAATGTTGCTAGTGTACAGTCAGCACGTGTTGAATTGGCTGGTGGGGTTTCCAGTGCTGCGGATACAGCAAATGCCAAGTGGCTGTACTACACAACGCTTGAAAAAGATTGGGGTGAGAAAACGATCAATTGGAATAATGCGCCAGCGACAGGGACAAAGCTTGGAGAAGTCAATGGAAAACTAAAAGTTACAAATGGAATTGTCTATCTCGATATTCCCTCCTCAGTGATTCAAGAAGCTTTGGATTCGGACAGAAAATTGTCTATTAAGATTGTCGCACAGCGAAAAACCTCCGGTTCTACTTCATTTTATTCCGACTTTCAGTCTAAAGAAGCACAGGATGTGGGACTTCGACCAAAATTGAAAATTGATTATACAGCATCGGGGCCAAACTTTTATAGCAACCTAGTCATGGATAAAGTAACCTTTGACTCCATTCAGCTTGATCTAGCAACATTATCCGCCGCCCAAACGCTAATAAACAATCAAGTTACTGTTAAAGCAAATGATGCATTGAATACAGTTCCTGTTCCGGTTGCAAAAATTTCAGATCCCGATGGCAAGAATAAAGTGCAGACTGATGCAGCTAAGGTGTATTCGTTGGCGCTACAATATTTTTTGTTTCAGGAGCAGGCAAATGCAGGGCAATATGTTGATAAGGCGAAGGAATTTCTTCTTTATTGGGCAGCCGTTAACGCAGCAACAAGCCAAACTCCCGATGAAAGTATATATCTTCCATTTCTTACAGGATATTCACTTATTCGTGCAAAAATTGATGCTAACAGCAGGATGACGATCGACAATTGGTTACGGACAAGATATAACTTTTACAAAACTCAATCGGTCAGAACCAATAATTGGGAAACTATCCGTAATCTGTTGATGATTGATATCGCTTATATACTGAATGATGGAGCGCTTATCAACCAAGCGACGTCAGATTTTAGTACTCATCATAATAAAAATTATCGTGCGGATGGGGCTAGCATAGATTTTCTTGGCAGGGATGCCTTTGCCTATCATGTGTATGATCTAGAGTTTATCGGACAGATTGGTCGCACTTTTTATATCAAACGAGGCCGGCATATGCTTGATAGTTTGGTAAATCACCGTGCTACAAAATGGGTTAATTTAAGAATTAATCCCAATGATACGCCAGTCTTGGGTGGATCTATCAGGGATGCGGTCTCTTTTATGGCCCCTTATGTCTTGGATCCTGACAATAATATTCATCTTGAATTTGTCAACACCGAATGGGCTCCTGACAAAACTAGAGCTGATTATAATAAATCGTTTAATGCGGCAGGATCCAGCTATGCTTTTGTCCAGATGGCATCCATTATGAAGGGCGAGATGTTCGGTTTCCTGAAAAAGTTAAATCCTAGTTTCAACAGATATACTGATTTGCGTTACTATATTAACTCTTATGGGCCATCTTTAAGTACTTCGCCTATGACCAATGTGACATTGTATGGTGATACTCCTTTCCGTGGCTGGTATAAACAGCTTGGCATTGGAAGTTACAGTCTTACTGATTTGCAAGGACTGGGTGTTACGAACGACCAACTGAGCAGTATTAGTATTCCAAAAGGTTTTAAGGTTACACTCTATGAAAATGGAGATTTTACAGGAGATTCTGTGCTATTAACTGGACATACCATTGATTTGTCAATCTTAAACTTTAACGATAAGACATCTTCGCTGTTGATTGAATATCTTTAGTCAATTTATCTAAATGAAAAGGTGTTTTTTGTAATTATAGTGTGTGCTTGACCTATGTCCATTTCTTCTATGTAGAAACATTGGTGCGATATGACCGGTTGCCCCTTGGAGAAAAGGTAATCAAGCAATAAGAGCTATTTTTTTGAGTTTTCAACAAAGTTATTAACACGATGTGGAAAAGTGAAGTATATTACATACTTCACTTTTTTGTTTTATTAGATTTAATCCGCTCTATTAGAACCAAGTTTCTTTATGCTGTTCTCTGTCAAATACAGCGTCTCTCATTTATTGCACATTGGTATAACAAGTTTACATCAATTTTTATATTAGCAGGGGTTTAACAGGGGTATTATCCCTGTTAAACCCCTGCTAACCCCTAATAAAAATAGTGTTACTCCTTTTTTAATTCGGAATCTGATGTTAACTTGTTAATTATTTACTCCTGAAGAAGCAAGTTACAGGTAGGTTTTATATTTGATACATGTCCGATAAAGATAGGCGAGCAGAATTAAATACGTTTATGCAATGTATCTGTCGTGTTCATAATTTAAAATGATACCTTTTTTGTGACTAAAATTCATTACTAAATCATTTGGTCTTTTCGTACTTTTATCCCAATGACCGATATTCAAAAGAGATTCGACCGCATACTTGCTATTTATATGCATCTACAGGCTAAACCTGTGGTCACTGCTGCTGCTTTGGCAGAACGCTATGAAGTAAGTCCGCGTACGATTTATCGTGATATCAGATCCCTGATGCAAGCAGGGATTCCGATTTACGGTGAAGCGGGAAGCGGTTATTCTTTGGTGGAGGGATATAAAATGCCACCTCTGCAATTTACCCGAGAGGAGGCATTGAGTTTTGTGGCAGCGGAGAAACTGGTGGAAAAGTATACAGATCGGAATCTTGCGCATCATTTTACAACAGCATTGCTAAAAATGAAAGCCATATTACGGGGTAACGAAAAAGAACAGGTAGCCTTAGTTGGGGATAACTTTCTGGTGCGCGGTGGGCGTCATCAATTCAATGAGAAGCTAACCCATGGCACCAATATACTGATCGAAAGCATCGCTGCTAAAAAATGTGTGGAAATCTATTATTCCAAACCTTCGGATAAAACTCCAGAAAGGCGTGAAATCGAAGCTGTGGGTATTTTTGTGGAGAGCAAGTTTTGGTATGTCCTCGCTTTTTGTAGATTACGACAAGATTACAGGCAATTCCGTTTGGACAGAATAAACAATATTAGAATACTTGCCGAAGATTTTGGAAAAGAGCATCCCGAGTTATCTTTCTTTCTGAATAAACGTCATGACGTTCCCACGACAAAAGTCGTTGTGCAAGTAGATAAGGATATGGCCCGCTATATGGAATGGGATCGTCACTATTTTGGTTTCCAAAAGGAAACTGTCACCGATAATTATGTAGAGATGCATTTCGAATGCATTAATATGGAGAACGGCTTTGCGCGCTGGTATCTGATGTTTGCTGATAAAGGAACAATTATTGAACCCGAATCGTTAAAAGAGGTCGTAAAGCGTCTGCTTTCATCGGCTTTGGAACAAATCTAAAAGATACTATCCATAACCTAATTTACAGTAGTTTTTTGAGCAACTGCGGATGCAGAGATTCGATATGCCTTCGGTATCTGTTCGAGCCTGCTTCGTGTCAGAGTCAGCTTGTATCCGTGGTGAGTCTGACATGAGTCCGTGGTGACTCCGAGTTAAACTCGGAGTCACCACGGTTGTACTTCTTTCTCACCCCGCATTTATGTGCGATAGGGCACGAATCAGACCAGAAAGAGGGGCGAATAGAAATCGAAGGATGCTCAAATAGTGGGAATAACACGGACTCAAGATCGGCGCAATGGATAATCGGTGCGAGTATGAGTTTTTGAGGAGGTGACTAACTACCCTCTTTCCCAAAAAAATGGAGGTTCTATACCAAGTAATCTTAGATAAACAAATCCTTGGCCACGGTGGTGGATTTCATTATCGATAAAATAAAGGATGCTGTGAATGACTGGCGATTTGTACTGGCCGAATAGGTTGAATTCTTCGGCAAAGCGTTCTTCTGGAATTTGATTGAACAATTCACTGATCTGAGGAGTAGCTTCATCCCAGGCCTGAAGCAATTGTGCTTTGGTCGAATAACTGAGATTCTCATTGAGTTCGCCGCTCTTGTTGGTGACAATTTCTTGGAGACCTGGCGCAGCAATACCTAATAGCTCCTTAATCATATCTGCAAAAGTGCGCATGCCTTCTACTTTGTAATTGAACAATCCTTCTTCTGGAAATTTTTCAATAGTCTGTCTTGTCAGGTTTCTGTGGCCTAACCAATGCTGAAGTAGCTCGTTTTTGGAAATGATTTCTGTTTTCATGATTCTCGTATTTTAAAGTTTTTATAGTAAGCAATACATCGCCTTCTGCGTTGTACGATAGTTCAAAATTAGGGTGATCTGTGACAACTGTATGGCAGCAGAAATAAATGCAAGTAATTTTATTTTTCTGGAGGTGATTTAATCGGAGCGGAGAGCTGGATAGGTATTATTCGGAAATTTGACGCGGATAAAGAAAAGATCTAGAAAATAAAAAAAATAATTCACTAATTATTTGACAGTTATAAAAATGTTTGTAACTTTGCAGTCCCTTAATGGGAATAGTATGTCTTGAGCGAAGCCCTACTGCTTCGAAGGACTTTTAATTAATTAATTTACAACATGTCAGGTATTATTGGAAAAAAAGTAGGAATGACGAGCCTGTTTAACGCTGATGGGAAAAATATTCCTTGTACAGTGATTCAGGCCGGGCCGTGCGTGGTTACGCAGATACGTACGGAAGAAAAGGATGGCTACTCGGCAATTCAACTTGGTTTCGACGAAGCTAAGGAGAAAAACACGACAGCTCCTTTGAAAGGGCACTTTGCGAAAGCAAACACAACGCCTAAGCGTAAGTTGGTAGAGTTTAAAACTTTCCCAGATGCAAAACAACTTGGTGACGTAGTTGACGTTACTCTTTTTGAAGAAGGTGAGTACGTAGATGTAGTCGGTACTTCAAAAGGTAAAGGTTTCCAAGGTGTAATGAAACGTCATGGATTTGGTGGTGTAGGTGGTGCGACTCACGGTCAGCACAACAGATTACGTGCTCCAGGTTCATTAGGTGCTTCATCATGGCCTTCACGCGTATTCAAAGGTATGCGCATGGCTGGTCGTACAGGTGGTGACAGAGTTAAAGTTCAAAACTTACAGGTGTTGAAAGTTTACGCTGAGCAAAACCTTATCGTTGTTAGTGGTTCCATTCCAGGAGCTAAAGGTTCTTATGTAATCGTAGACAAATAGTAGAGATGGAAGTTAAAGTTTTAAATTTATCAGGTAAAGAAACAGGTGCCAAGGTGCAACTTCCTGAGTCGGTATTTGGGTTAGAGCCTAACGATCATGCGATCTATTTGGATGTGAAACAATACTTAGCGAACCAACGCCAAGGAACTCACAAATCTAAACAACGTAACGAAATCGCGGGTTCTACTCGTAAATTACACAAACAAAAAGGTACTGGTGGTGCTCGTGCGGGTTCTATCAAATCTCCATTGTTTAATGGTGGTGGTCGTGTATTCGGTCCTCAACCTCGTGACTACTCGTTCAAATTGAACAAAAAATTGAAACAAGTAGCACGTAAATCAGCATTGTCTTACAAAGCAAAAGATAATAACATTGTGGTATTGGATGAAGTAAAATTCGATGCTATCAAAACTAAAAACTATGTTGCTTTAATCAATGCGTTGAATGTAGCTGATGAGAAAACATTGTTGGTATTGCCAGCTTACGATGAAATTGTTTATAAATCAAGCAGAAACTTGAAAAAAGCAAAAGTTATTGTTGCATCTGATTTAAATACATATGATGTATTGAACGCAACAAAATTATTGTTGACTACAGATTCTGTTAAATCTTTGGAGGAAGCATTAGCTAAGTAATATGGAAATTATCAAAAAACCTATCTTGACTGAGAAAGCTTCTATGTTAACGGAGAAATTAAACCGTTACGCTTTCAAAGTAGATCACAGAGCAAACAAAATCCAGATTAAAGCAGCTGTTGAGGCTATGTTTGGTGTTACAGTTCTTGCTGTAAACACTGCAGTAGTAGCTGGTAAAGCAAAAAGCCGTTACACAAAAGCAGGTTTCGTATCTGGTAGAGCTCCTAAGTATAAAAAGGCTGTCATTACTATTAAAGACGGCGAAACTATTGACTTTTACAGTACTATATAATAAAAAATGGCAGTTAAAAGATTCAAACCGGTAACCCCTGGTACTCGTTTTAGAGTAGGCGCTGACTACTCTGATGTTACTACAAACGTTCCTGAAAAATCGTTAGTAGTAAAAATCAACAAGAAATCAGGCGGTCGTAATAACTCCGGTAAAATGACTATGCGTTATCTCGGTGGGGGACATAAAAAAGTATACCGATTAATTGATTTCAAACGCGATAAAAAAGATATCCCTGCAAAAGTAGCTACTATCGAGTACGATCCAAACCGTACTGCTCGTATTGCCTTGTTGCATTACGCTGATGGTGAAAAACGTTACATCCTTGCTCCAGCTGGTTTAGTAGTTGGTCAAACTGTAATCGCAGGTGATAAAGTTGCCCCAGAAGTTGGTAATACATTACCATTAGCAAACATTCCATTGGGTTCTATCATCCACAACATTGAATTAAATCCTGGTCAAGGTGGTTCAATTGCTCGTTCGGCTGGTACTTATGCTCAATTGTCTGCTCGTGATGGTAAATATGCCATCATCAAATTGCCTTCGAGCGAAACACGTATGATCTTATTGACTTGTGTTGCTACAATTGGTTCAGTATCGAACCATGAAAGATCTAACCAAGTGTTAGGTAAAGCAGGTCGCAAACGTTGGTTAGGTCGTCGTCCAAGAGTTCGTGGTGTTGCGATGAACCCAGTAGATCACCCTATGGGTGGTGGTGAAGGCCGTACTTCAGGAGGTCACCCACGCTCACGTACAGGTGTATTAGCTAAAGGCTTCAAAACACGTTACAAGAAGAAAACATCGAATCGTTACATCATTGAGAGAAGGAAAAAATAATGGCTCGTTCAATTAAAAAAGGTCCTTATATCGATCACAACTTAGAAAGAAAAGTTCTTTCTATGAATGAAACTAACAAAAAGTCAGTTATCAAAACATGGTCTCGTAGATCAATGATTTCACCTGATTTTGTTGGCCATACCTTCGCAGTGCACAACGGGAATAAATTTATCCCTGTTTATGTAACAGAGAATATGGTAGGTCACAAGCTTGGTGAATTCGCGCCTACGCGTACATTCAGAGGCCACGCAGAAAAGAAAAAATAATAGGTAATGGAAGCAACAAAAAAACTTAAAAAGTCTGTCTTAATTAGACAACGCAAAGAGCAAGAGAAAGCTCAAAAAGGAGGAGCTTCGGATGCCAAATTATTGAACTGCCCTACTTCGCCTCGTAAGATGCGTTTAGTGGTAGACTTAATTCGCGGTCAACGTGTTGAAAATGCATTATACATTTTGAAACACTCAAGTAAAGAAGCTGCTGCTCGTGTAGAAAAATTATTATTATCTGCAATCAAAAACTGGGAAGCCAAAAACGAAGGTAAATCAGTGGAAGAAAGCGAACTAATTGTAAAAGAAGTATCAGTAGGTGGCGGTCGTCAATTGAAAAGATTGCGTCCAGCTCCTCAAGGTCGCGGATACAGAGTTCGTAAACGTTCAAATCACGTTACGTTGGTAGTTGATAGCAAATTAAACGTTGAACAAAACTAATTTATTGAGAAATGGGACAAAAAGCAAATCCAATAGGTAGCAGATTAGGAATCATCAAAGGTTGGGATTCTAACTGGTTCGGAGGTAAAAACTATTCCGATAAATTAGTTGAAGACGAAAAAATCAGAAAATATCTTTCTGTTCGTATTGCAAAAGGTGGTGTAGCTAAAGTTGTTATCGAAAGAACTTTAAAACGTATCACTGTTACAATTCACACTGCTCGTCCAGGTATCGTTATCGGTAAAGGTGGTCAAGAAGTTGACAAGATCAAAGAAGAGTTGAAAAAACTGACTAAAAAGGATGTTCAAATCAACATTTTCGAGATCAAACGCCCTGAGTTAGATGCTAAGTTAGTAGCTGAAGGTGTCGCTAAACAATTAGAGGCACGTATTTCATTCCGTCGTGCAATGAAAACTTCAATCGCTTCTACCATGCGTATGGGTGCAGAAGGTATCAAAATCATGTGTTCTGGTCGTTTAGGTGGTGCTGAAATGGCGCGTACTGAACAATACAAAGAAGGAAGAACTCCTTTACACACATTGCGTGCTGATATCGACTACGCTTTAGCTGAAGCATTGACTACATACGGTAAAATCGGTATCAAAGTTTGGATCTGTAAAGGTGAGGTTTACGGTAAACGTGACTTATCTCCAAACATTGGTCAAGCATCTGGTGTAAAATCACGTGGCAACCACGAAGGTGGTGGCGAGCGTCGTGACAACCGTAACAACAAAGGTGGTCGCGGTGGAAACAACCGTGGTGGAAACCGTGGTGGAAACAACCGTGGTCCGAAAAAAGATTAATAGTTATTTAGATTACAACAAAAACCTGCTGAAAAAGCAGATTTAAAAAGTATACGAACATGTTACAGCCAAAAAGAACGAAGTTCAGAAAGATGCAGAAAGGCCGCATGAAAGGTAACGCTTCTCGTGGAGCGGAGTTAGCTTTCGGTTCTTTCGGTATCAAAACAATGGAGCAAGCATGGATCACTAGTCGTCAAATCGAGGCAGCTCGTATTGCGGTTACACGTTATATGAAACGTGAAGGTCAAGTTTGGATTCGTATTTTCCCTGACAAACCTGTTACGAAAAAACCTGCAGAGGTACGTATGGGTAAAGGTAAGGGTGCTCCAGAATACTGGGTAGCAGTAGTACGCCCAGGCCGTATGTTATTTGAAGCAGAAGGTGTGCCTTTGGAAATTGCCAAAGAAGCTTTACGCCTTGCAGCGCAAAAACTTCCGGTTCAAACTAAGTTTGTGATTCGTAGAGACTACGTTGAAGCATAAAAATCTTGGTAATGTCATCATTTAAGCGTTAGGGCCGTTACCCCTAACGCTATATATAAAGCGATGATAACCCAAATAACAACTGAAAAAACATGAAAAATTCAGAAATTTTAGAATTATCTAATGAGGACTTAAAAGCTCGTCTTGTAGAAGAGAAAACAGCCCTTACAAAATTGAAATTTGCACATGCTGTTTCAGCTATTGAGAACCCTAACGTGATCAAAGCAGCACGCAAAACTATCGCTCGTATCAGTACAGAGATCAGTGCACGCAAAGCTGCAGCTAAAAATGAAACAGCCTCTGAGGCGTAAAATTTAAAGTCGAAATGGAAAGAAATTTAAGAAAAACAAGAATCGGCTTAGTAGTTAGCAACAAGATGGACAAATCTATCGTGGTATCAGTGGAACGTAAAGTGAAACACCCGATCTATGGTAAGTTCGTTAAAAAAACTACTAAATTTAAAGCTCATGACGAAACTAATACCTGCGGTATCGGCGATACGGTATTAATCATGGAAACTCGTCCGCTGAGTAAAACAAAAAACTGGAGATTAGTAGAAATTATAGAAAGAGCTAAATAACATGGTACAACAAGAATCAAGACTTAATGTAGCTGACAATAGCGGTGCTAAACAAGTTTTAGTAATCCGTGTATTGGGCGGTACGCGCAAGCGTTATGCATCAATCGGAGATAAGATTGTTGTATCGGTGAAAAGCGCTATGCCTTCAGGAAACGTGAAAAAAGGTTCCGTTTCTAAAGCAGTAGTCGTTAGAACGAAAAAGGAAATCCGTCGTAAAGATGGTTCATATATCCGTTTCGATGACAACGCCGCTGTATTATTAAATAATAATGATGAACCACGTGGTACACGTATCTTTGGCCCTGTTGCTAGAGAGTTGCGTGAGAAACAGTTCATGAAAATTGTATCATTAGCACCGGAGGTTTTATAATTATGGCACAGAAAACAAAAACAACTACGCACAAAATCAAAATTAAAAAAGGTGATTTAGTGAAAGTTATCGCTGGTAACTCTAAAGGTGTTCAAGGAAAAGTATTAACTGTTTTAGTGGATAAAAATAGAGCTATCGTTGAGGGCGCTAACATCGTAAAAAAACACACTAAACCAAGTGCAGCTAATCCTAATGGTGGTATCATTGAGAAAGAAGCTGGTATTCACATCTCTAATTTAGCTGTTATCGATCCTAAAACAGGTGCAACTACACGTGTAGGTCGTAAGTTAAATGCAGATGGTAAATTAGTTCGTTACGCTAAAAAATCAGGGGAGGAAATTAAATAATGACTTACGTACCAAGATTAAAAGTGAAATATGCGGAAGAAATCCGTAAAGCACTTCAAGAAAAATTTCAGTATAAAAGTATTATGCAGGTTCCTAAACTTGAGAAAATCGTTGTTTCACAAGGCGTAGGAGCTGCAACAGCTGACAAAAAATTAATCGATAACGCTATCGCTGAGTTGACTTTAATCACAGGTCAACAAGCCGTTGCTACAAAATCGAAAAAAGATATTTCAAACTTTAAATTACGTAAAGGTATGCCTGTAGGGGCACGTGTTACTTTACGTGACAACAATATGTTTGAATTCTTGGATCGTTTGGTAGCAGTATCGCTTCCACGTATTCGTGACTTCCGCGGTATCAACGATAAAGGTTTCGACGGACGTGGTAACTATAACTTAGGTATCACTGAGCAAATCATTTTCCCTGAGATCAACATTGATAAAATCAACAAGATCCAAGGTATGGATATCACTTTCGTGACTTCTGCTCAAAATGATGTTGAGGCTTTAGAATTGTTGAAACAATTCGGTTTACCATTTAAAAATCAAAATACTAATAACAATGGCTAAAGAAGGATTAAAAGCACGCGAAGTAAAACGCGCTAAATTGGTAGCTAAATATGCGGCAAAACGTGCAGAATTAAAAGCTGCTGGCGATTACGTTGCATTAGATAAATTACCTAAAAATGCTTCTCCAGTACGTTTACACAATCGTTGTAAATTGACTGGCCGTCCTAAAGGATATATGCGTCAATTCGGTATCTCTCGTGTAACTTTCCGTGAGATGGCTTTAGATGGCAAAATCCCAGGGGTGAAAAAAGCTTCTTGGTAATTAAAAAAAAATACTTAATTTTGCCCGGGCAATTCAATTTAGGATTGCCGGGGTTTTTGCATTTTAAAATTGTTTAACAGATAGAAGGTCCCATACCAATGGTTGGGAGGGAAACCGCTGTCACAAATTTTCATATATAATGACTACAGATCCAATTGCGGATTACCTTACACGAGTAAGGAATGCCATCAAGGCCAACCACAGGGTTGTTGAAATTCCTGCATCGAACCTTAAAAAAGAGATCACGAAAGTTCTTTTTGACAAAGGTTACATTGCTAATTACAAATTCGATGAGAATGGCGTACAGGGTACGATCAAAATCGCATTGAAATATAATCCAATTAGCAAAATTCCGGCTATTCGTACGTTGACACGTGTGAGTAAACCTGGTTTAAGAAAGTATGCAAGCGTTGATACTATGCCTCGTGTTTTGAACGGTTTAGGTATTGCTATCTTGTCAACATCGAAAGGTGTAATGACAGATAAAGAAGCTAGACTTCAAAATGTTGGTGGTGAAGTTTTATGTTACGTTTATTAATCTAGGTAAAAGCACAAAGAAATGTCAAGAATTGGAAAAGCGCCTATCGCTATCCCTGCTGGGGTAACTGTTACTATTTCGGACAAAAACTTAGTTTCAGTAAAAGGTCCTAAAGGCGAATTAACACAACAAGTTGACCGTGACATCACGATTGCTCAAGAAGAGGGCAATATCGTTGTAACACGTCCAACTGATCAAAAGAAACACAAAGCATTACACGGTCTATACCGCTCCCTGTTGGCTAACATGGTTCACGGTGTGACTGAAGGTTACAAAACTACGCAAGAGTTAGTCGGTGTAGGTTACCGTGCTTCAAGTACTGGTAATGTATTAGAGTTAACTTTAGGTTTCTCTCACCAGATTGTTTTTGTATTGCCAAAAGAGGTTAAAGTATCAACTACTGCTGATAAAGGTAAAAACCCTACAATCACTTTAGAGTGTGCTGACAAACAATTGATCGGACAGGTAGCGGCAAAAATCCGTGGCTTCCGTAAACCAGAACCTTACAAAGGAAAAGGTGTTAAGTTTGCAGGTGAAGTATTGAGAAGAAAAGCAGGTAAATCAGCTAAAAAATAATAATCATGGCAGGACAAAAAGCATCTCGTAGAGAGAGAATCAAAAAAGGAATCAGAAAAAACCTTGCTGGAACGTCTGAACGTCCACGTTTATCGGTTTTTAGAAGTAACAAAGGTATCTATGCGCAAATCATTGACGACAATGCAGGTAAAACATTAGTTGCTGCATCTAGCTTGTCAAAAGAGTTTGTTGCATCTGGTAACAAGGTTGATCAATCTAAAGCTGTAGGTAAATTGGTGGCTGAAAAAGCATTAGCAGCAGGTATTAATAAAGTAGTTTTTGACCGTAATGGGTACTTATACCATGGCCGTATCAAATCTTTGGCTGAAGGTGCTCGCGAAGGCGGTTTAGACTTTTAATCATAGAAAGAAATGGCATTAAGCAATATAAAAAGAGTAAAATCAAGCGAAATTGAATTAAAAGATCGCTTAGTAAGTATCCAACGTGTAGCTAAAGTTACTAAAGGTGGTCGTACTTTCAGCTTCTCTGCAATTGTTGTAGTAGGTGATGAAAACGGTATCGTAGGTTACGGTTTAGGTAAAGCTAAAGAGGTAACTGAAGCAATCACGAAAGGTATCGATGACGCAAAGAAAAATTTGGTAAAAGTTCCTATTATCAAAGGTACTGTTCCTCACGCGCAATATGGTAAATATTCTGGTGGTTCAGTTTTGATTAAACCAGCTGTAGGTGGTACAGGAGTTTTAGCCGGTGGTGCAATGCGTGCAGTATTGGAGTCTGCTGGTATCAAAGATGTATTGGCTAAATCATTAGGTTCTTCTAACCCACACAACGTGGTAAAAGCAACTGTAACTGCTTTAGCAGAAATGCGTGATGCGTATACAGTAGCACAACACCGCGGTGTCGATTTGAATAAAGTATTTAACGGTTAATTATCATGGCAAAAATCAAAATCACCCAGATAAAGAGCGTTATCGACAGAAGCGAGCGCCAAAAGAAAACTATTGAGGCATTGGGTTTGAAAAGAATCAACCACTCAGTAGAAGTTGAAGCTACTCCATCAATTATTGGAATGGTACGTAAAGTAAACCATTTAGTAGCTATCGAAACTATTTAATATTAGCATATGGAAGAGGTCTTTGGGCTTCTTCCATTACTTGTTATTAATAATCATTATTTTTTAATCGCTAGTACCTGTTTAGTGAGAGCGAAGGGCTAGCACAATTTAGTTTAAAAATGAACTTAAGTAATTTAAAACCTGCAAAAGGTGCAGTAAAAAGTAGCAAACGTATTGGCCGTGGTACTGGTTCTGGTCGTGGTGGTACTTCAACGCGTGGTCACAAAGGTGCTGGTTCTCGTTCAGGTCACTCTACGAAAATCGGTTTCGAAGGTGGTCAAATGCCTTTGCAACGTCGTGTGCCTAAATTTGGTTTCAAAAACATCAACCGTGTTGAGTACAATGGTGTGAACCTAGATACTTTACAAGCGTTGATCGAGAAACACAATTTAACAGCTGTAGATTTCGATGCATTGAAAGCTCATGGTTTAGTGTCTAAAAATGACAAAGTTAAAATCTTGGGTCGCGGTGAATTGAAAGCTAAAGTTGAAGTAACAGCGCACGCGTTTACTGCTTCTGCTCAAAAAGCTATTGAAGCTGCAGGCGGTTCTATCGTTAAAATTTAATAAATGAAGAAACTAATCACAACCTTAACCAATATTTGGAAAATCGATGATTTACGTACGCGTATTCTAAATACCTTACTTTTTCTTTTGATTTACCGTATTGGATGTCACGTGGTATTACCAGGTGTAAATCCTCATGCTTTGGCTTCTGGTCAAAAAGAGGGTTTATTGGGCTTACTGGATATGTTTGCGGGGGGATCTTTCTCTCGTTCGGCTATCTTTGCTTTAGGGGTAATGCCATATATTTCGGCATCCATTGTTGTTCAATTGCTGGGCATCGCGGTTCCTTACTTCCAAAAGATGCAGAAGGAAGGGGAAAGTGGTCGTCAAAAAATGAATCAAATTACTCGCTATTTAACTTTAGGGATTACTTTGCTTCAGGCTTTTGCTTATGTACGTACTCAAATCGAGCCAAGTGCTAAGACAATAGCTGACCCATTATTCACTATTCTAACTGCTATAGTTTTGACAGGCGGTACTTTATTTGTGATGTGGTTAGGGGAAAAAATTACTGATAAAGGTATCGGTAATGGTATTTCTTTGATCATCATGACTGGTATTATCGCTCAATTGCCAAGTGGTATCACTGCGGAATGGGTTTCTAGAATGGCGAAAGGTGGTGGTGGTCCAATTCCATTGTTGCTTGAATTTGTAGCTTTGTTCTTTGTTGTGATCTTTACGATCTTGATCGTACAAGGTGTTCGTAAGATCCCTGTACAATACGCGAAGAAAATCGTTGGAAACAAGCAAGTCGGTGGAGTACGGCAGTATATACCTTTAAAGGTAAATGCTGCAGGTGTAATGCCTATCATTTTTGCGCAGGCAATCATGTTTGTGCCAATGAGTTTAGGACAGTTCTTCCCAAATCTTCAATCGGAATTTTTGACTTCGTTGAGTAACTATACTTCTGTAGCATATAACGTGACATTTGCGGTGTTAATTATCGCATTTACGTTTTTCTATACAGCGATTATGGTGAACCCACAACAGATGTCGGACGACATGAAGAAGAACGGAGGTTTTGTACCGGGTATTAAACCGGGATTGGAAACTAGTAATTTTATAGACCGCGTAATATCAAATATTACATTTCCAGGTGCAATTTTCTTAGCGATCATTGCTATTCTACCTGCTATTGCAAGTTTGTTTGGTATTAATAATCAATTTGCGCACTTCTACGGTGGTACGTCATTATTGATTTTAGTAGGTGTGGTGTTGGATACTTTGCAACAGATCGAATCTCATTTATTGATGCGTCATTACGATGGATTAATGAAAACAGGTCGTATTAAAGGTCGTTCGGCCGCGTCTGTTGAGGGAATGGATCATTCGGCAATTTAATTTCTTTAGATGTCTAAAGTATTTTATAAGTCAGCAGAAGATATAGAGCAATTGCGGAAGTCAGCAGATGTGCTTTCGCAATTGCTTGGTGAAATCGCAAAAGTGATTAAACCTGGGGTAAAGACTATATCTCTTGATAAATTAGCTTATGAGTATATTCATGATAACGGCGGGACGCCTGCGTTCTTAAATTATCAGGGATTTCCATATTCTTTGTGTATATCTGTCAACGATCAAATTGTACACGGCTTTCCAAGTGATTATGAAATTAAAGATGGAGATCTTGTTTCGGTCGATGGTGGTGTCAATCTGAACGGCTTTATCAGTGATTCAGCATATACCTTTGGTGTAGGTGAAATATCTGAGGAGGCACAGTTGTTATTGGATGTAACAAAGGAATCATTGTACAAAGGTGTTGAACAGGCGGTGGCTGGTAAACGTGTTGGGGATATCTCTTCAGCTGTTCAGGAGTATGTGAGCAAATTCGGATTCGGAATTGTTCGCGAGCTGGTTGGACACGGAGTTGGTTATCACTTACATGAAAAACCTGAGGTTCCTAATTATGGAAAACGAGGTGCTGGTCCTAAATTGGAAGAAGGTTTGGTTATTTGTATCGAGCCGATGATCAATGCGGGGCGTGCAGGTGTTCGTTTTTGGGATGATGGTTGGACAGTAAGTACAGTGGATGGGAAATTATCGGCGCACTTCGAACAGATGGTTGCAATCCGAAAAGGAGAACCAGATGTGTTGCTGACATTCGAACATGTAGAGAAAGTTTTGAACAAAAAGTAGTTGGTTTTCAATTATTTTTATTTATCTTTGCACTCCTGTTCGCAGGCTTTTAAATTAAATTTAATCGAGAATATATGGCTAAACAAGCCTCAATAGAACAAGACGGTATAATTAGAGAGGCACTTTCTAATGCTATGTTTAGGGTAGAGTTGGAAAATGGACATGAAATCATTGCCCATATTTCTGGTAAAATGCGCATGCACTATATCAAAATTTTACCTGGTGATAAAGTTAAATTGGAAATGTCTCCGTATGATTTGACTAAAGGAAGGATTACTTATCGCTATAAATAGCCGTAAGCCCTTGTATTAGCGCAAGCTTTTGAAAAAATAAATATCATGAAAGTAAGAGCATCAATAAAAAAACGTAGCGCGGACTGTAAGATCATCCGTCGTAAAGGTAAAGTTTTTGTAATCAACAAAAAGAACCCAAAGTTTAAACAACGTCAGGGTTAATTCATTAAAAAAATAATAGCTTAATATTATATGGCAAGGATAGCAGGTATTGATTTACCTAAAAACAAAAGAGGTGTGATCGGCCTTACCTATATTTTTGGTATCGGTCGTACAAGAGCTGAATATATCTTGGAAAAAGCTGGTATCAGCGAAGATGTGAAGGTACAAGAGTGGAATGATGAGCAATTGGCAGCAATTCGTACCATCATTAACGACGAATTGAAAGTTGAAGGTGCATTGCGTTCTGAAATTCAATTAAACATCAAACGTTTAATGGATATCGGTTGTTACCGTGGATTGCGTCACCGTAAACACTTACCAGTTCGTGGTCAACGTACTAAAAACAACTCACGTACTCGTAAAGGTAAACGTAAGACAGTTGCAAACAAGAAAAAAGCTACTAAATAATAAATAAGAAATGGCTAAAACTAAAAAAGCTGCAAAAAAGCGTATCGTTGTTATCGAACCTGTAGGTCAGGCTCACATTAACGCAACGTTTAACAATATCATTGTAACTTTGACAAATAATCAAGGTCAAACTATTTCTTGGTCTAGTGCTGGTAAAATGGGTTTCCGTGGTTCTAAAAAGAACACTCCATACGCTGCTGGTCAAGCTGCACAAGACTGTGGAAAAGTTGCTCACGACTTGGGTTTACGTAAAGTTGAAGTGTTTGTTAAAGGACCTGGTGCTGGTCGTGAATCGGCAATCAGAACATTACAAACAGTAGGAATTGATGTGACTACTATCAAAGATATCACTCCACTTCCTCACAACGGTTGTCGTCCTCCAAAACGCAGAAGAGTTTAATTAATTTAAAGATAAGATTCATCGGCTATAGGCTGATAGATACTTTAATTGTAAAAGAAAATGGCTAGATATACAGGACCTAAGTCCAAAATTGCCCGTAAATTTAGAGAGCCGATCTTCGGCCCAGATAAAGCGTTAGAAAAGAAAAATTACCCTCCTGGACAACATGGAGCTTCTAAACGCAGAGGTAAACAATCTGAATATGCTATTCAGTTGTTAGAAAAACAAAAAGCAAAATACACTTACGGTGTATTGGAGCGTCAGTTCTCAAACTTATTTGTTAAAGCTGCCTCTAAACAAGGTATTACAGGTGAGATCTTCTTGAAATTGTTAGAAGCTCGCTTGGATAACGTAGTTTACCGTTTAGGTATCGCTACTTCTCGCGCCGCTGCTCGTCAGTTGGTATCCCATAAACACGTTACTGTTAACGGCGAAGTTGTTAACATTCCATCATATAGCTTGCGTCCAGGTGACGTTGTAGCAGTTCGTGAACGTTCTCAAACACTTGAAGCCATCACAAATTCAGTTGCAGGTCGTACTGTAAACAAATTTTCTTGGTTAGAGTGGAATGCGAAAGAATTGACAGGTACTTTCTTAAGCTATCCAGAAAGAGCTGACATTCCTGAAAACATCAAAGAGAACTTAATCGTTGAGTTATACTCTAAATAATAAATAAAATAGAAGAATGCATAGTCCAATTTTTGGGGTATGCATCTTCTATTGTATTACAATTATTATTACAAATAAAACATTAAAAGAAAATAAATGGCAATTTTAGCATTTCAAAGACCGGATAAAGTTATCATGCAAAAATCTACGGATTTTGATGGTACGTTTGAATTTCGTCCATTGGAGCCTGGTTTTGGTGTAACCATTGGTAATGCTTTGCGCCGTATTCTATTGTCCTCTTTAGAAGGATATGCAATTACGTCGATAAGGTTTTCTGGCGTTTCGCACGAATTTTCAACGATCAAAGGTGTTGTTGAAGACGTAACTGAAATTATCTTGAACTTGAAACAAATTCGTTTCAAAAAAACAGGTGAGATTGGTGACAACGAAAAGGTATTTGTAGTAATCAATGGTCAAGAGCAGTTCTTAGCTGGTGATATCACAAAATTCTCTAATAACTTTACGGTCTTAAACCCAGACATGGTAATCTGTAACATGGATAATTCAGTGACAATTGAATTGGAATTGAGTATTGCCAAAGGTCGTGGATACGTAAATGCTGATGAGAATAAAGTTGTTGATGCTCCAGTAGGTGTTATCGCAATCGATTCGATCTTTACTCCGATCAAGAATGTTAAATATACCATTGAGAATTACCGTGTAGAGCAAAAAACTGACTACGAGAAATTGTTGTTGGATATCTCTACTGATGGCTCAATTCACCCCGAAGAAGCTTTGAAAGAAGCTGCTAAGATCTTAATTCAACACTTTATTTTATTCTCTGATGAGAATATGCTTCTTGAGTCTCAAACGAAAGAAGAAACTAAAGTTGTTGACGAAGAAATCTTACATATGCGTAAGATCTTGAAAACAGAATTAGTAGATCTTGATCTTTCAGTTCGTGCATTGAACTGTTTGAAAGCTGCGGATATTCGCACATTGGCTGAGTTGGTAACTTATGACGTAGCTGATATGTTGAAATTCAGAAACTTCGGTAAAAAATCGTTAAGCGAAATCCAAGAGTTGGTTAAATCGAAAGGTTTATCATTCGGAATGAACTTGGCAAAATACAAATTAGACGAAGAATAATAATTTATTAAGCGACCACTAGTCGTAATTCCTTTTGGCTGTCTGGATATGTGATGTTCACATAAATGACATATACAAAAACGGTACGATTAGTATAATAAAATCAAAATGAGACACGGAAAAAAAGTAAATCACTTAGGCCGTACGGATAGCCATAGAAAAGCAATGTTGGCTAACATGGCAACATCATTAATCCTACACAAACGTATTACAACTACTTTGGCTAAAGCTAAAGCATTACGTACGTATGTTGAGCCTTTGATTACTAAATCTAAAAACGACACAACACACTCTCGTCGTACAGTATTCGCTTATTTGAAAGATAAAGACGCTGTTTCTATCTTATTCCGCGAAATTTCTGAAAAAGTAGCTAACCGTCCAGGTGGTTACACTCGTATCATCAAAATGGAAAACCGTTTAGGTGATAACGCGGAAATGGCTTTCATCGAACTAGTTGATTACAACGAAATCTACGGTAAAAAAGCTGCTGCTGCTGAGAAAAAAGCTACTCGTCGTCGTGGTGGTGCTAAAAAAGCTACTACTACTGCTGAAACTGAAGCTCCTGCAGAAGTTAAAGCTGAAGTAGAAGGTGAAGAAAAAGTAGACGGAGAATAGTCTTCTTCTGATCTAGCATAAAAAAGTCCTCTTTTTAAGGGGACTTTTTTTATTTTATGACCATTCCTACCGTTATAACTAATATATTTGTAATGCTAAAATCTGATAGTTTTTTCTATTACTAGCTATTTCGTTTATCAATCTATAATTCATTAAGATGAAACCATTTGATGTTTATCCCATTAATCCCATTAACATAGTAAAGGCTAATGGATCAACGGTGTGGGATGCCGAAGGAAATGCTTACTTGGACTTGTATGGTGGCCATGCTGTGATATCGATCGGACACACGCACCCACATTATGTACAACGCATCACAGAACAATTGAACCGTGTTGGGTTCTATTCCAACTCTGTCGAGATTCCAATTCAGCGTGAACTTGCCCGATTGTTAGGGGAAGTTTCGGGAAAGGTTGATTATGATTTATTTCTTTGCAATTCCGGCGCGGAAGCAAATGAAAATGCATTGAAGCTGGCTTCTTTTTACAATAAGCGTAAGAAAGTCATAGCGTTTTCAAAAGCTTTTCATGGAAGGACTTCATTGGCCGTAGCGGCAACAGATAACCCGAGTATCGTGGCTCCCGTCAACGAGACCGATAATATTGTATTTCTTCCTTTCAATGATGAGGATGCACTAAAGGAAGCATTTTCAGCTTATGGTGAGGAAATATCTTCTGTTATTATCGAAAGTATTCAAGGTGTTGGTGGAATTAGGGAAGCATCCGTTGCCTTTCTTCAATTGATCCGCTCACTTTGTGATCAATATAATGCCGTGTTTATTGCAGATGAAGTACAATGTGGGTATGGAAGGACAGGTTCCTTCTATGCACAGGATTATTCTGGAGTAGATGCGGATATTTACACGATGGCGAAAGGAATGGGGAATGGTTTTCCTATTGGTGCAATCAGTATATCGTCCAAATTTAAAGCGACTTACGGGAGTTTGGGAACGACATTTGGTGGCAATCATCTCGCATGTGCTGCCGCACTGGCTGTATTGGAGGTTATCCAACAAGACAAACTGATGGAGAATGCGGCTCAAGTCGGACAATATCTTATTGATGAGCTTAAGCAAATTGAGGAAATTGTAGAGGTGAGAGGCCGAGGATTAATGATCGGTATAGAACTACCTGAATCTTTGGCCCATGTGAAGAAAGATCTCTTGTTAAAGAACCGTATCTTTACAGGGGAGGCTAAGCCTTTTGTGATTCGCTTGTTGCCTGCTTTGAATATTACGAAAGATCATGCTGATCAGTTTTTATCGGCATTGAAAGCACATATCAAAGCAGTAACGGTTGCATAGAACCTTAAAGCTGTCGATCAAATTATCCAATAGCCACACATTGGCTCATGTAAATTTGATTGCGCTGTAGTAGTTAGAATATATACTGAGTGTGACGGGCCTATTGATTGCTCGTTGAAAATGCACTCGAATAAATAAATATAGATGAAAAAGTTTTTCTCTGTTAAGGATGTGTCTAGTGTAGCGGACGTTGTTCAAGAAGCGTTAGCTTTGAAAGCGGCACCATATGACAATCAGGACCTTGGTCAACATAAAACGTTGGGACTTGTATTTTTGAATCCGAGTTTGCGTACGCGTCTGAGCACACAAAAAGCGGCAATGAATTTGGGCATGAATGTGATGGTCATGAATATGGATAAAGATGGTTGGGCGCTTGAAACACAGGATGGTGTTGTGATGAACGGGACAACTGTTGAACATATTCGCGAGGCCGCTGCTGTTATGGGCGAGTATTGTGATATTTTGGGACTTCGTTCCTTTCCAAAATTGAAAGATCGTGAAGAGGATTATAGTGAAGACCTGTTCAACAAATTCATTAAGTACTGTGGTGTTCCTGTTGTTTCCTTAGAGAGTGCAACACGCCATCCACTGCAGAGTTTGACAGATATGATTACCATCACTGAGTACAAGAAGACTGAAAAGCCGAAAGTGGTATTGGCTTGGGCTCCGCATGTTAAGGCATTACCTCAAGCGGTACCTAATTCTTTCGCAGAATGGATGTGCAAAGCACAAGAAGAGGGATTGGTCGATTTTACGATAGCTCAACCTATGGGCTATGAGTTAAGTGAAGAATTTACCGCTGGAGCAACCATATCTAATAATCTTGAAGAAAGTTTAAAGAATGCTGATTTTGTCTATGTGAAAAACTGGTCTTCTTATCAAGAATATGGCGAGGTATATGGTGTTGATGAAGATTGGATGATGGATAACAAGAAGCTCAATTTGACGAATGATGCCAAAGTAATGCATTGTTTGCCAGTAAGAAGAGATCTTGAATTGTCTTCTGAGATTTTAGATGGACCAAATTCACTCGTGATTAAAGAGGCTAGCAACCGTGTATGGGCTGCTCAGGTTGTTTTGAAACGTATGTTAGAGGATTTGGCATAGTCCAATCCTATAGATTATTGAAAAACTATTTTTATTGGGAAAAGTTGCGTAATGGCTAATAGTGTATTAAATATAATTAAAATTGGCGGGAATATTATTGATGATGAACGCCAATTGGATTCTTTTTTGGAAAAGTTCTCTGCATTGTCAGGGAAAAAGATTCTTGTACATGGCGGTGGTAAAATAGCGACTCGCCTGGCTAGTGAACTTGGAATTGAAGCCCAAATGATAGAAGGGCGTCGTGTGACAAATGAGGAAATGTTACGCATTGTAACAATGGTATACGCTGGATTGACAAACAAGACAATCGTTGCTAAGTTGCAAAATTTGAAATGCGATGCCGTCGGATTAACCGGAGCTGATGGGGATGTCATAAAAGCTATAAAGCGTCCTGTAAAAGATATCGATTATGGCTTTGTAGGTGATTTGTTGCATGACTCTGTAAATACCCTGGCCATCAAGAAGTTTTTGGAAGCAGGGTTTGTTCCTGTGTTTTCAGCTATTACACACAATGGCCTTGGACAATTGCTCAATACCAACGCGGATACTATAGCTTCTTCATTGGCGGTGTCTTTGGCTTCATTATATGAAACTTCTCTGGTTTATTGTTTTGAGAAGAACGGCGTTTTACGCGATGTAACAGATGAGAATTCAGTAATCCCAACGATTAAGTCAGAAGAGTTTGAACATCTTAAGGAATCCGGCGTGGTGAATGACGGGATGATTCCTAAGTTGCAAAATGCATTCAATGCTATAAATAAAGGTGTTCAAGAGGTCTATATTGGAAATGCTAATAATTTGCATTTGTTTCAACAAGGACAATTTGGCACTTGCTTGACATTAAAATAAAAATCTAACCTAAACCCAACGATCGCTATGAAAAAGGTCACCATTATCGGAAGCGGTAATATCGGTCTTTCTTTGGCAAAAGGACTTGTAAAAAGTGAATTTGCCAATGCTGCCGATATTACATTGACGAGGAGAAATTTGAATGCACTGGCCGAAGAAGCGAGCCAGGGCTTCTCAGTAAGTAATGATAATAGGCTCGCTGTAAAGGGGGCTGATATTGTTGTTTTCGCAATACTACCTCAACAACTAAAAAAGGTATTGGTGGAAGTCGCTCCAGTCATTGACAAGACAAATCAGATTTTTGTCTCTATTGTGTCAGGAGTCTCTTGTGCTGATTTGAAAGCAGAGTTGGGTGCAGATGCCACAGTTATACGGGCAATGCCCAACACAGCAATAGCAATAGCTCAATCAATGACTTGTATCGCCAGCGACAATGCTTCGGACGATAGTTTGAAGGAGGTTGAGAAGATGTTTGAAACTGTTGGTTCAGTGGTTGTCATTAATGAAGACCTGATGACATCGGCAACGGCATTGTGTGCCTGCGGTATTGCGTTCTTCCTGCGTGCTATTCGCGCGGCTTCACAAGGTGGAGTTGAAATCGGATTTCATGCGCATGACGCATTAAAAATGGCAGTTCAAACTGCAAAAGGCGCTGCTGATTTGCTATTGCATACCAATGCTCATCCAGAAGGAGAGATTGATAAGGTTACGTCACCAAAGGGATGTACAATAGCGGGATTGAACGAAATGGAACATAACGGTTTTAGTTCTGCTTTTATAAAGGGAATTAAACTGTCTGCGGATAAAGCAGGAGGACTATACCATGAAGGATAAACAGCGCCTATTTGAAGATGCGCTGTCCCTTTTAAAACAATTAATTGGACTGTCGTCTTTAAGTAAAGAGGAAGAGTTCACGGCAGATTTAATTGATCGCTTCTTTCAGGAGCGTGATATAAAAACACATCGGAAAGGCAATAATGTCTGGGTATATAACGCCCATTATGATATCACTAAACCTACGATATTGCTTAATTCGCATCACGATACAGTTAAACCAAATACGGGTTATACGAGAGATCCTTTGGCAGCAACTGTAGAGGAAGGTAAATTGTTCGGATTGGGAAGCAATGATGCTGGGGGCTGTTTGGTATCATTGATAGCTACATTTTTGTATTTTTACCAGCAGACGGAGTTGAAGTATAACTTCTGTCTGGTCGCCAGTGCTGAAGAAGAGATCTCAGGTAAGAACGGTGTAGAATCTGTTTTGGATGATATCGGTCCAATTGATTTTGCAATTGTGGGTGAACCTACCTTATTGGATTTGGCAATTGCAGAAAAGGGGCTGATGGTGTTGGATTGTACCGCTTTAGGAACTGCTGGACATGCCGCACGTAATGAGGGCGATAATGCTATCTATAAAGCGATCAAGGATATTGAATGGTTTCAAAATTATACATTTGAAAGGACTTCTTCAACTTTAGGCCCAATTAAGATGTCGGTAACCGTGATTCAGGCGGGATCACAGCACAATGTGGTACCGGCTACTTGTAACTTTGTTGTCGATGTCAGAACCACAGATGCTTATTCGAATGAAGAGACGTTGGATATTATCAAGTCTCATGTAAAATCAGAGGTCACAGCGAGATCGACGCGCCTGAAGTCTTCTTCTATTCCTGAAACGCATCCAATCGTCAAAGCAGGCATTCTACTGGGACGTAAAGTATATGGTTCACCGACGATGAGCGATCAGGCTCTTATTCCTGTCCCTTCTCTGAAGCTGGGACCTGGCAATAGCGCGCGGTCGCATATGGCAGATGAGTTTATCTATATCGATGAAATTAGAGCAGGGATCGATCTCTATATCGCAATGTTAGAAAAGATAGTATAAAAAAAGCTTCCATTTTTATGGAAGCTTTTTTTATACTAGACTAAGCTGATTTGACGTTTGATACTCTCCTCAAGAGAGATGATCGTCTCGGTACGTTGAATCCCTGGTACGGATTGAATATCTTCATTCAATACTTTTCTCAGGTGAACTGTATCTCTACAGATAATTTTTGCAAAAATACTGTATTGGCCAGTACAATAGTGTAATTCGACCACTTCTTTGATTTCTTTCAATTTATCTACCGCATCTGCATATTGTGAACCTTTTTCAAGATAGATACCCAAAAAGGCCGTGATATCAAATCCGACTTTTTGAGGATTGATAATTAGATTTGACCCTCTAATGATACCTAGTTCTTCCATCTTCTTCATTCTAACGTGAATTGTACCACCTGATACAATTAGCTTTTTTGCTATTTCTGTATAAGGAATAGAGGCATCGTTCATTAGAATAGACAAGATTTGGATATCCAAATTGTCTAGATCATAGTTTGCATATTGATTTTCCATTAACAATGGTTTTTGTGTTCATTAATTGGTCGTTGCATCAAGATCTGACCAATAGCTAAAATAATTAAATTTATTTCAAAATTACTAAGAATTTTCGGTTTATAGATGTAAATTTAATAAAAAATACTTATTCATATTGATAATGTTATATGTTTTTGATTGAAAGTGATTATAATTGTTTCATGATGATCTTATTATAGGTTAAGTGATTGTTTTCATGTTTAATATCAAGATTATGATAAATTAATTTAGTATTGCCTTTTTTAGAAGTAGGAAAAACAGTTGGCATATTGAAAATCTAATCAGTTCGAATTTAGCATATGATGGGGCAAAATGTAGCAGACTGTGTGATGTTTGAGTAAACGAAAAATAAAATACGGAATAGAGATGGAAGAAGTTCAAGATGTAAAGATTTCGAAAAAGAAACCAATTTTTGAAGTAGGGGAAGGACTTCATAAATACCTTAAGCTGTATCAGCGAGACGAAAAGTTGCCGATAGGATATAAAGATCTACTGAATTTTACGGAGACAGTACCTGTCATGGATAAATTTGGCAACGATACTTTTTGGGAGACTCCACTGTATCCGCAATATCTTATCGATCAATTGTATGACGGATTGAAGGTGATTTATGCTAAACTGAAAGCATCAGGTAATACGCGAATCGTCCAGCATAAGTATATTGATCGTGTAGAGTACTGTGGCTTTGGCAATACTAAACCATTTCGTATTCGTATCGTAAACCGTTTAAATGATGTGTACGATTATTTTTACATCAAGCAAGCCGATGCGTCGCGAATATATGGATTGGAGTTAGAAGAAATATTGTCGCCAAATCAGGTGAATTATATGGTAGACCATGATACTTTGGTTGAAGAACATATTGTTGGAATCCCCGGGGACACTTTTTCGAAAACACGTATGTTCTCGCCTGATTATAATCTGACCCGGATTTCCAAAGAATTTGTCAAGTTTAATGAACGATGTATTATTACCTTGTTGGGGGATATGAGGGCCTACAATTTTGTGATGCAGATTACACCAGATTTTGATGATTTCCAGTTTCGAATTCGGGCAATAGATTTTGACCAGCAGTTTTATGAAGGAAATCCGAAAGTATATATGCCTCAATTTTTTAAGGAGAATCTTCCCTATGTCAAATTAGCGATGGAACATCTAAATGAAAAAACTGTGCTGCAATACCAGCAGGAGGAGCGTTCTTCCATTGTGCATAGAGTCCGGAGTGAAAGACATCGGATCGCTGATCTGAGGGATGCTTCGCAAACGCAGGTCCTTTCTACGCAGGAGAATATCAAACAGTTACGTGAGGGCTACGCTGAATTTTATCAAAATAACTCTTACCTCAAGTGTAAGACGATGACGGATATTGTTGAGTTGAATGTGAAGAATGTGATTCGTCAGGTACAAATGTAATTACTTGATCCGATCTTTGTTGTCTTTGATAAAGGCGGACCATCCAGTGTACGACTTGCTGCTGCCTGATGCTGCATTTTTCTGAAAGGAGTGGCAGACAGCGATTGCCAATCCGTCGGTGGCATCTAAAAATTGTGGTGTTTCCTCAAATTTTAATAGATTTTTTAGCATAGCGGAAACCTGCTCCTTTGTAGCATTTCCATTTCCTGTAACGGATTGTTTTATCTTTCTTGGAGAATATTCAAAGATTGGGATATCTTGCGCCAGCGCCGCCGCCATGGCAACACCTTGCGCTCGCCCTAATTTGAGCATGACCTGTATGTTTTTTCCATAAAATGGTGATTCAAGAGCTACGCAGTCGGGATTGTATTCCTGCATTAGAGCAGAAGTTTTTTTGAATATACGTTGTAGTTTTAGGGCATGGTCATCTAAATGTCCCATTTTGATGACCCCCATTGAGACCAAGGATATGTTATTGCCGACTTCTTTGATGATACCATACCCAAGTATTACTGTTCCGGGGTCTATACCTAAAATTATTCTTTCTTTCGCCTTTTCCTTCTGCATATACAATAATACAAATTTTGCGTTTTATTCGCGGATTGCGTTCGACAAAACTTAATCATTTGGCTAAAATTTAGTAACATTGCTCTCTAATTATCAAAAGTTGACTGGAAGACAAAAAAAATACATCAGTCTTTTATTGAAGATACTGGTTTTCGCCCTAGCAACCTGGTATATCGTTGTGAAGGTATCCGATAGAAGCAATATTGAGAAGTTCAAAACCCTAATTGCCGGTTTGGAGCAGCATTCGGTTGTTTGGACCCTTATTTTAATTGTGGTTTTAATGCTTGTCAACTGGTTGCTTGAAGTTGTGAAATGGCGGTATCTTGCATCTAAACTGGAGCATATTTCATTTTGGAAGGCTTTCCAATCCGTTTTCTGCGGGCTTACCTGGGCTATTTTTACACCCAATAGGATTGGCGAATATGGCGGGCGGGTACTTTTTCTACAGCCCCAACATCGAGCAAAAGGAGCCGTAGCGATGGGCGTTGGATTATTTGCGCAATTGGTGCTCACAAGCGTTGCGGGGTCACTAAGTATCGCTTGGTTTATCTGTAAATTTCTTTCTACTCCTTTAACAGTACAATTTGGGGTATGGCTACTTGCTATTATCTATGCTGGAGGATTTGTCATCTTATATTTCAATGTAAAATGGATCGATTTATTGGTCGGGAAAATTAAGTTTTTGACGCGAATTAAGCCCTTCTTTGAAGTATTAGAGCATTATTCAATGCGTGAGCTCAGTATTGTTCTTTTAAATTCTTTGGCGCGATTTGTTATTTTTACTTCGCAGTATATCATCTTGATGAAGCTAACTTTGCCTGAGTTACCACTTTTATCCATGATTCTGATGATTTTTATCCTGTTTTTTGTTCAGGCAGCTCTGCCTACATTGGATATTTTTGATTTCAGTGTGAGAAGTTTTGTTGCTAGCAATCTATATAGCTATATTACCACACAAGAGATTGCTGTAATGGCTATTGTTTCCTGTATTTGGTTCGTTAATTTGATTCTTCCAGCTATATTTGGTTCTATTTTTGTTTTTAAGATTAATTTTTTCGGTGATACAAATTCTTAACTATTTATTGATCATTTTTGCCTGCGTATATGCAATTCTAGTTTTATGGATGCGCAGAGGCTGGTCCTTGATTTCAGAACCTAACCGTTCTATTAGGCCAACAATGACCGTATCTGTGATTATTGCTGCGCGGAATGAGGAGTTAAATATTAGACGCACCATTGAATCCATACTCGGGCAGAATTATCCTAATGAGCTCCTGGAGCTCATTATTATCGATGACCATTCAGACGACAACACGTCTTTGATTGTGAAAGAATATGAAGAGAAAGGTGTCAAGCTGATTCAATTGAATGAAAATGGCCGTTTGAATTCGTACAAGAAGTTGGCAATTTCAAGAGCAATAGAATGTTGTCATGGTGAAATTATTATTACCACTGATGCAGATTGCCGCATGGGATCGAACTGGTTAGCAACGGTTATCAGCACATTTGAGAAAGAAGGTGCTTATTTACAATCTTCTCCAGTGGTGTATTCAGAAGAAAAGAGTTTTTTTGAACGACTGCAGACCCTGGAATTTTTGTATTTGATAGGTCTGGGCGCTGCAGGTATTGGTAACAAAAAACCAACGACCTGTAATGGTGCTAATTTGGCCTATCGAAAGGATATTTTTAAACAAATGGGCGGATTTAAAGGGATCGACGAGCTTGCATCCGGTGATGATGAACTTTTTTTACATAAGGTGGCAGAACAATATCCCGAGCGAATAACGTTTTGTAAATCAAAAGATGCTGTTGTTTATACGGATGCCAAACCGGATTTGAAGTCATTCATTAGTCAGCGTAGACGCTGGGCTTCAAAAAGTACCAAATATAAAAATAAAGGTGTCATCGCATTAGGGATTTCCATTTGGTTCTTTAATTTATTGATTTTGTTAGCTTCGGTTCTTGCTCTTTTCGGTGTGAAATTCGTTGCTTGGGTTGTGCTTTTTGCATTGCTATTAAAGATGGTCGTCGAATTTATTTTTATTGAACCTTTGACAAGGTTTGCAAGCAGAAAGGAACTCTTATGGTATCTTCCTTTATTGAGCTTGGCTCATATCCTTTATCTGGCTTATATAGGCATATTGGGTAATGTAGGGAAGTACGACTGGAAAGGAAGGCAGGTCAAGTAGCTTATTCCTATTTTTCGACCTTTAGTTTTATTGCTTCCTCAGCTAATTTAACGATCTCCTCAATATTCTTACCCTCCGTATCCAAAGGATCTAGCACTTCCCAGGTCATATGAAGAAATGGGGTTAATGGATACATGCCATATTGTACCATTTCATATGATCCTCTAATGGCAATAGGAACAACGAGTGCATTCGGATTTTTCTTTAGTAAAGTGGCAATTCCACCAACATGAAAGGCCTTCATTTTTCCGGTTTTCGATCTTGTTCCCTCTGGAAAAATAAACGCGGACCAGTTTTTGGTTTTCATATTATTGGCAAGTTTCAATATTTCAGCAATAGATTGTTTGGGGTCATTGCGATCTATATTTGCGGCACCACCATGTTTTAAGTTGAAGGAGATGCTAGGTATGCCACTGGCAAGTTCTATTTTAGAAATAAATTTCCCATGAAATCTACGCAAGAAATAGATCATTGGAGGAATATCAAAAGTACTTTGATGATTTGCTACAAAGACAATGGGTTGTCCTGTTGGAATATTTTTATTGTCGATAAATGTCACCCGATTAAATAGCGTGTAATAGCAGGCAACGAGGCAGGCATTTAATATATCTACACTCTTTTTATGTGCATTGTATCCACCCAGCTTTAAACATAACCACTGTATGGGGTGGAAAATAATTAGGGATAAACCAAAACAAAACCAAAATATAATAGATAGGAAATAGCCTAAAAACTTCTTCATAAACGTTATTTAATGATACAAATATATCATTAAGCAATGATTTTTGAAAAATATTGATTTTATAATCTTTTGTTTTAACATTATTAATATTATCTTTAATAATGTTAATGATGTTATTATTTAATGAAAAAAATACCGGTTGATTGCCCTTGTTGTGAAGCGAAGTTAAAAGTCGCTAAATTGGTGTGTGACTCCTGTGAAACCGAAGTTGTAGGTAAGTTTTCTTTACCTGTGTTGATGCAGCTTACTGTAGAGGAGCAAGAATTTGTTTTGAATTTTTTGATGCACTCAGGGAGTTTAAAAGAAATGGCAAATCAGATGGGCAAATCCTATCCGACGGTCCGTAATATTCTCGATGATCTGATTCGCAAATTGAAATCGCTTGATCATACAAACAATGGAAGCAGGAATAGAAGTATTTAGCAGTCTGGGCAATCGAATGATTGATAAACAAAGAATTATATCAAGATGAAAAATAATACGCTTTATACCGAAAGCCAATCTTTTTTTAGCTGGTGGCTCTGTCTGATCCTTTTATCTGTCAGTGTGGCCAGTTTTTCTGTGCATTGGCATGAGCTCTTGCGGTTGAATTTTGCTCCATTATTTCAATTACCGGGGTTTTGGATCAATTTGGTATTATGGGGATTGTTTGGCGTTCTACAATTAAGAACTACTATTCGTGAAGATGGAATTGAAGTCTATTTTTTTCCGTTTAATTTCTATCGTAAAAGGATGGGTTGGACAGATATTCGTGCTGTTGAAGTACGAAAATATAACCCGATTGGTGAGTTTGGTGGATGGGGTTTTCGGAGAGGGAAGAAAGGGCTGGCTTTTTCAGCTCGTGGTAATATGGGCTTACAACTTACATTGGAAACTGGTAAGGTATTACTTATTGGGACCCAAAATCCAGTAGAAATCGAAAAGTTGAGCTTATCTCAATTCTTAAAAAATGAAAGTTAAACAGATTTTTCAGAATCCATTTGCGGAATTGCCGGAGTGGAAACTATTCTTTGCTGGTGTTATCGGATTTTTGTTATCAAGCTATGTTATTTATTTATCGGGCCAGCAGTTTAATGGATTTATGCATTTCTATCAACCAGATATAGGGGTTTCCATATGGGCTGTCTTGGGCGTTCATGCCTGTATGGTTTTGGCTCCTTTTACATTTCTTTACGGTGCAGGGTTGTTATTAAACAGAAAGACCAGAATCATTGATGTCATGAATGTCGTTTTGATTATACCATTTCCGCTCTATCTTGCCTTATTTTTAGGGAAATTGTTAAACCAGGATAAATTCACGGATCAAGTATTAAAAGCAGTGCAAAACGGCGATCATACATTGGCCGGAGTTGATAAAACTGAGCTATTTTTATTTGGTATGTTTGGAATAATCAGTTTGTTATTGCTATTCTACCAATTCTATTTATTGGTTAAGGGTATGAATGTAGCCGTTAATAATAAGAAGATTGAAATCAGTATAGTATTTGTGGCATTATATTTTATATTGGATTTATGCATACAGTTTAATTTCTAGTAAAAAACGACAATGAGAAAATTTTTATATCTATTTATCATTTGTTTTCATTTTTCATGTACCCTCGCGCAGACATTTGATGGCTCATGGAAGGGCGAGGTTGAGGTTTCGGGGCAGAAGCTGCTGCTGGTGTTCAACATTCAAAAAGATAGCACAGGGAAGTGGAATGGAACCTTTGAGAGTCCGATGCAAACAGCGCAGAAATTTGCAATCACTCAAATACGTATAGAGCACGATTCCATTTGGATGGACGTTAGGAATATAGGTCTTCTGTATGCTGGCTTTTTAGACCGGGATAAAGATGTTATGAAAGGAGTGATGAAACAAGGTCCTTTTGAATCTGCTATGATTTTGGTACGAAGCGAGAACGAACAGAGTGGGCTTTCTCGTAAGCAGGATGTTTTCCCCCCTTATAGCTATATGGAAGAGGAAGTTTCGTTTAGAAATAGTGCAGGCAATGCATTTCTGACGGGCTCTCTGACTTATCCTAAAAATGGAGGGCCATTTCCTGCGGTGGTATTAGTCAATGGTAGTGGTCAACAAAATAGAGATTCTGAGGTGTTTGGTCACAGGCCATTTAAGGTGCTTGCTGATCATCTTACGAAAAACGGTTTTGCCGTATTACGTTACGATGACAGGGGAGTAGGTGGCTCCAAAGGAGAAGTTAATTTAGCGACAACGATTGACTTCGCTTCTGATGCTAACGCTGCAGTTGATTTTCTAAGCAAAAAAGCTGTAGTTGATGTCGATAAAATCGGGATGATTGGCCATAGTGAGGGAGCGCTAATTGCCGAAATCGTGGCATCCGAGAATAGTAAAGTAAACTATATTGCACTCCTGTCTGGACCTGTGATCAAAGGAGATTCTTTGCTGATTTTACAAAGCGATGCTTTAGGAAAAGCGGGCGGATTATCTGAAGCTGCATTGCAGACCAATAAAGCAAATAATCGAAAATTGTATACTATTCTATTGAAAGACGAGCCACCAAAGGCGTTGGCCGAATCGTTGGAAAAAGAACTTATTCAGCAAAATAACGGGAATCCACTGTCTCCTGATATGAAAATTAAACTTAGTCCAATGATGAGCCCCTGGTTTAGAACGTTTCTTCGCATCGATCCAGCTTATTATCTGAAGCAGGTGAAAGTACCGATTTTCGCTTCCTTCGGCGGAAAGGATGTTCAAGTCCCGGCGAATGAAAACATCTATTGTCTGCAACACCTGCATTTAAACACCACCGACGTCATCATTAAGGATTATCCTAATTTGAATCACCTTTTTCAAAATGCGCAAACAGGAAAAATTGAAGAATATTTTGAAAACTCAGAGAGCTTTAATGAACAATTGATGGATGACCTTACGAAATGGCTTAAACTGAAGACAAATTGATTTAATCAACTGAATGCCGCGAATCTTAATATTTTTTCCGGATCAAATAAGCTTAAAGAAATCGGGACCATTTAATCGTACATTAAATGGTCCTGACTATATTAGATCAACCTGACTGTATTAGAACAAGGGATATCTCTTTGAAGTGCGCTATTCCAGTTAGGGTGTTGTATTGGCGACAGGAAGTATTTTCCCATTGAAATAGTGATGCCCATTTTGAGCGAAATCTGCAATATAGCGTCCCATTTCAAAGGCTAAAGTACCCGCTTCAACGCCTGGAAAAGCAGCTTCGAACATTTCAGTCTGTGCAGATCCTAAGGCTAGACAGTTCACTTTAATTCCCTTTTCCTTAAATTCCTCTGCTAAGCATTCTGTAAGCACTGCTAATGCAGCTTTGCTGGTTGAATATGCCGAAAGTCCGGGAAACTTCATGGATCCCTGAAATCCGCCCATACTGCTAATATTGACAATATGTGAGCCTGATTGCATCATGGGAACAACGTGTTGGATCATATTGACGTGTCCCATCACATTGGTTTGTAGCATTTCAGCAAAATCCTTTCCATCAGTTTCCATAAATGGCTTATTGATGAGTGCTCCAGCATTGTTAATCAAGATATCAACCTTATCAAATTTTGATTGGATGAAGGGAACAAGAGTAGCATAGTCATCGTAGACAATATCAAATTGGGCCGGATATAAAGTGCCACCATCATAATTTAGCTGACCGGCAATTTCATGAAGTTTTCTCAGTTTGTCCGCTGATCTAGCCAATGCAATTACTTTATTGTCCTTTTTAGAGGTCAAATCCAGTACGGCTTCAAATCCAACACCACTGCTTGCGCCTGTAATAATAATATTTGCCATGTTTATTCTTCTAGTTTTTGACTTTGTTCAACTTCTTCTGCTGAAGGTAATTTGTCCTCTCCAATTGCCTGCGGATGAAAGATAAAATAAATTCCCGAAAGAGCAACGAGAGCGGAAATAATATAAAATAATAAGGTGATCAAAACCGCATTGTGAGAGTCTACCTGGAATATGCCAGCTCCCCACATAATCACAAGTTCACGCATGCCCAATCCCCCAACAGAAAACGGAATGATTGAAACCAAAGAAGATGCAAGGAATAAAAATAGGTACGGAGAGAACTTACCGCTAAAACCTAAGGCATAAAGAATGAGAATTGCTGCGAGAACCTGCATTGATTGTACACCAATAGCCTTTAAATGTGCTCTTAGAAATGTTGCCTTGTATTCCTTAAAGAACTTGGTTACGATAAAGTAATAGAGAACGCTCCCTATAATAAATAATATGATGGTCAGATAGTTTGGAATCCCTAGCTGTGGCATATAGGTAACCAGCGCTGCAATGATTAGGCATAGTGCCCATAGTCCGCTTAATCTATCTAAAAATAAGGCTGTAAATAATTTTCGTCCTTTAATATTGAATCGTTTCCTGAGGAAGAATATCTTATAACCATCTCCCCCAACGCCACCTGGTAAAATGAGGTTGTAAAATAAGCCAAGTTGGTATAGTTTTAAATTATATTTTTCCGTAACATCCAGACCGATTGCCTTTAAAAAGGTCAATAAGCGCGAAGAGGAAATAAAAATAGAGATACTATAAGCAACTAGAGCAAAGAATAGATAGAGCGGATTGGAGTTGATTACCGCTTCTTTCAGATCCTTTAGAGATACCTTGCTGAATACCCAGTATAAGGCGCCCACAGTAACGACAATCTTTGCTATATTTTTGGCTATTTTTAGCCCTTTTTTTTTATCCATATAAATTATACATCCAATCTTGTTCGGCTGTAATTAGCTTTTTGGAGAATCCAAAGTTAGAAACTTTGGCGAATTGTGCAATTACACTTAAGCAATCGTTGGGTAAATTCTTGAATACAATAATATCAAATATAAAATACCAAAGATAGTAGCAAGAGAAAATAGCCAATTTAGGTCAATTCTGTTATATTTGTGCTTGAGCACAGCGATCATTAATCCAATGATGAAGCAAAATAACAAGATAGGAGCGATGAGAGCTATCTTGTTCGTAAAAGCAAGGCTGATTTGATTCAATTTGCTTTTTGCTTCCTGTCCTAAAAAAAGCGGATAAGAAGCAAAGGCCAATAAAATGATAAATAACCTTAACAGCGTTTTTGCGATTATTTTGCTTATGGTATGATTTTTGGCTGTAATTTTCATGTTTTGTGGATTAATTTACCCCAAAAATACAATTTGAAATTAAAATTTATAGATATGAATCGATTCGTTTTATCATTAGCAACTATTTTTGCTACGGTGACCTTATTTTCTTGTGGAGCACAAAAGCAAGGTACATCAACTGGAAATCTTTCTTCCAACACGAGTGCAGCTTCTGGTCCAAGCGCTTCGGATTGGAAATCCGCTGTAAAAGGTACATGGACGTTGAATACAATCGATAGAGAGAATTTACCTTCTTCATTCACGATTAAAAGTGTATTTGAAGAAGCTCCTGCAGAATGTTTCGTAGGTAGTACATGGAATTTTATTGGAAATGGTAAAGGATCTATTACTTTTAATGCGCAAGGAACTTTATGTGCTCCGGGTGCATCACGTGAGATCTTTTGGTCTATCTATAATCCTGGAAAAGGCTTAGGAGAACCTCAGTTTCAATTTAAAAAGATTTATGCAGGCGATAAAGCGAAGAACGTAACAACAGGTTACCGTTTGGATTTATCTTATTCGGATGGGAATAAATTAGTTATGCGTATGCCATTGACTGTTGCTAACGGAGAAGCCTATTTAGTGTTTAATTTTACGCGTTCGAACTAAACGTAAACGATAAAAGAAGAATAACAGAAAGCTATAGGAATTCCTATGGCTTTTTTTGTTTAAAATTTAATACTTTTACACTCCCAATTCATTATGATTTATTTGTGTCATAGGCTGCGGAATTTACCGATACAGTGAAAAAGCCAACTATGCATGATAATCTTATGAGCGTATAAGCTTATTTTAAGTATGAAAATGGGATATATACCTAACGATTTCGTCAGGTATTGCTTAATCTAGAGAGAAACATGGCTGAACAAAACACGAAAACTGCTTTAATAACAGGTATAACAGGACAAGATGGTGCCTATCTAGCAGAATTCCTATTGAAGAAAGGTTACAAAGTACACGGTTTAAAGCGTCGCAGTTCTTTATTCAATACAGATCGTATTGATCATCTTTATCAAGATCCCCATCTTGACAATAGAAATTTCACATTGCATTTTGGTGATTTGACGGATTCAACCAACTTAATCCGTATTATACAGGAAACACAGCCTGACGAAATTTACAATCTTGCGGCGCAATCTCACGTAAAAGTTAGTTTTGATACGCCGGAATATACTGCAAATGCCGATGGTATCGGTACATTGCGGATTCTTGAAGCAGTCAGATTATTGGGATTGATTGAGAAAACCCGTATCTATCAGGCTTCTACTTCCGAACTGTATGGATTGGTGCAAGCGGTTCCACAAAGTGAAACAACACCTTTTTATCCGCGAAGTCCTTATGCTGTAGCAAAAATGTACGGTTATTGGATTACTGTCAATTATCGTGAAGCCTATAAGATGTATGCTTGTAATGGAATTTTATTCAATCATGAGAGCCCTGTAAGGGGAGAGACTTTTGTGACACGTAAAATTACAAGGGCTGTAGCAAAAATTGCGCTAGGGCTGCAGGATAAATTATATCTTGGTAATTTGTCGGCACAACGCGACTGGGGGCATGCCAAAGATTATGTAGAAGCAATGTGGTTGATTCTACAACAAGAAACCGCAGAAGATTTTGTTATTGCTACAGGTGTGACAACAACTGTAAGGGACTTTGTTCGCATGGCTTTTGCAGAATTGGGAATCGAGATTGAGTTCAGTGGAAAGGGAGAGCAGGAGAAGGGGGTAATTATCGATATTGACGAGGAGCGCCTAGCCCAGTTAAATATTGATAAGTCGCTGATTAAATTCGGTCAGACTGTTGTCAAAGTTGATCCAGCATATTATAGGCCAACTGAAGTCGATTTACTAATTGGTGATCCGACTAAAGCAAATACAAAACTTGGATGGACGCCAAAATATGATCTTCAGATGCTGGTAACAGATATGGTACAATCCGATCTTCACCTGATGAGAAAGGAAGAATACTTAAAACAAGGCGGATTTGAGACCTTGAATTATTTTGAATAATTCATAATTGGTAATAAAAAATAAAACTGGAATAATTTTTGTTTAAACATTCAATAGTATAAATTTATAGATTTATACCTATGAATATGACAGTATATTATGATAAATTCAGAAGTTGTTTCGAGTAAGAAAGAAGAAGAGAAGAAGAAAGATTCTTCGAAGATTTACTTCTTTATCATTGCGATAGCAGCATTACTTGCAACGAATATATATTTTTATGTCAAGTTTAAGACCAATGGTGAAAAGGTCTATACACTTACAGTAGAAAAAGAAAATTTGCAGGTACAAATCGATCGTATTGAAGCTGAATTGGATAAAATTGATGTAGAAAATGTTCAATTGACTCCAGAGATGTCCGTGCAGAAGGATGATTCTAGAGCTGAGATCGCAGAGCTTCGTAAAAAACTTGAAAATAAGAGTATTACTGCGAAAGATATCGATGAAGCACAGCACAAGATCAATCAGCTTAAGAAGCAGGTGGATACTTATCGTGTAAATGTGCAACGGCTGATTCAGGAAAATCAGATTTTATCGAAGCAAAACTCCAACTTGAGCGAATCTGTTGTCGAAAAAGAAAAACAGATTACTTCATTAGTTACATCAAATTCGGATCTGAAAGAGAAGGTCGCGACTGCTTCAGCATTAAAGGTTTCAAGCATCAGTATAAATGGCCTTGAAGTCAAAAAGAATGGAAAGGAATTTGTAGAAGAACGTGCTAAAAAAATCGATAAGTTAAAAATCAACTTTACCATTGCTGATAATCCGTTGGCTAAAAGTGGAGAACGTGATATATATGTTAGAATTATCGATCCACAGGGAAATCTGGTCGTGCAAGGCGATAATATTTTCTATGTACATGGCGAGAAATTACAATATACTTTTAAACACAATATTTTATTTACCAACAAAGGTGAAGATTATATCGTCTATTGGGCAGCAGAAGAAGGATTCTCTAAAGGGGCCTATACGGTTTTGTTATATGAAGATAATGCAATCATGGGACGATCTACTGTTGTATTGCGTTAAAAATAGATACACTATAAACAAAAAAGCTCTTTGCGGTCATGCAAAGAGCTTTTTTGTTTATAGTATACTGTTCTTGTTATACTGATCCTTAAAGCAAAATAATAAGGCTATCCATTAACTGGTTAGTTTTATAGCTATCAGTGTTTGAGTTATACCCTAATTGAACGCTATATTTTTATCTACATCAGTTGGTGTGACAGCTTCTTCTTTACACAAATGGAGTGGTAGGTCCTTATTTAGAGACACTGGAGATAGAGCGCATATAAGCTTTCCTCGATGTCTTATTTTTGTTGATTGCTATCTACACATATTAAGACTCTATCTGTTGCAAAGGAAGCAGTATATGGAAGGTTGTACCTTCGCCTTCTACAGTCTCAAAATAAATTTGCCCATTACTGGCTTCAATTGTTTTTTTGACAAGAACTAGCCCTAAACCATTTCCTGAACTCTTTGTCGTGAAATTAATCTGGAAAATTCTATCCTGCATCTCTTTGGGAATTCCATAACCATTGTCTTTGATGTCTATCTTGACAAATTTGTCTGAGTAGCGTTCAATGAAAATCTCGATCTTCATGTTTTTTCGCCCATAACCGCCTTCAATCGCATTTTTTATTAAGTTATTGAAGGTTCTCAATAATTCATTACCATCAGCCTTAACAATTAGGGTTTTGTGATCGGCATTGTTAATGAGACGAATACTTACATTTGGTGTATTGTTGTACAAGGAAATGGACTTTGTTACTTTTTCTACAATATTGATGTTTTCCATTACCGTATTTGGGAATTTTGCGAAGTGCGAAAATTCTGAGGCAATATGCGTCAATGCATCGATTTGTTCGATAAATGAAGTGGAGAATTTATTGAAGCGATCTGGAAATTTAGGGTCTTCATCTTTGTACGATCTACGGAGTTGCTGAATGCCTAATTTCATTGGGGTCAGCGGATTTTTGATTTCATGGGCTATTTGTTGAGCCATCTCGCGCCAAGTGGATTCTCGCTCAGTATCTTTGATTTTATTGGCATAGTCCTCAAGTTTTATGATCATGAGATTATATTCTTTGATCAATGTACCTATTTCATCATTTCGTTGCCAAAACAGAGGTTCGTTGGGTTGTCCCAGGCGTAGTTGTGAGATCTTCTTACTGATGATGCTCAATGGATTGGTGACACTGTTGGCCACAAATGTCGCATAAAAACCAAAGCCTATGATGATCAGCGAATAAATGTTCACTATTGTATTTAAAAGAAGATTCTTATTAATATTTTCTTCCTTCTGAAGCGAGAAGTTTGGTATACCTATATAAGCGAGTGTATTATAGTTTTTGTCCCTAATGGTTGCATAACTGGTCTCAAATTGAAAAGTTCCTATACGCTCATCTTCAATCGTCTCCGATTTTTTTAAGATAGAAAGATTCTTCAGTGCAGCTGGATTAATGAAAGTAGAGAAAAGTTCCAGATCGTAGATTCTACGTTGCGAGCTATAAAGCAACCTGCCTGATTTGGAATAAAGATTGAAGTCTTTGGAAATTGTTTCAGATAATGTCTTGAGCATGCTGATAAGCTGCGTCTCGGTGGATGTTTCATCTGTGTAGGTCAACATATTTTCCATCCGTTTGCCCAATTCGATAATAAAACGTTCCTTACTTGCTTTATTGTTATTATAAAGTTGCTTGTTGATACTTATATACGAAATTACTGCAGATATGAGGATAGCTAGTATTACCGATGAGATAATGGAGGTTTGAATACGTGTAGAGTACTGTATTTTATTTACTATTTTGTAGAACTGATATTTTAAATTACGGAAAGTTAGCTTGGTATTCTTAAGAAAGATATAGAATGATTTTATGAAATGGAAAAACATGAAAATCATAAAAAATACCAGGAACAAAAATGAAGTAGTCGCTAGATAGTCCCAAAAAGAAGGTTTTTGTTTACTGATAACATATGTTGAGAATTTATTGGCAACATAAGCCATATGTAGGTATGCATCACGGTCCAGTACTTGAATATATTCTCCTGGAACACCTTTCAGCCCCCTTAAATTGTTCTCGTAGGTATATTTCCCAAACTGTGTTATTAAAGAACCTCCTTTATAGAGGGCTATCGAATAATCCCCTTTATTATAATATTGCGAATTGTTGATCCGCATATCGGTGAGGATTTCGGGATAGGGAACCGTATAACTAAAATCTTTATTGGAAAGATTGATGATGACATTGACAATCCTATTTTGGTCAATGGTGACAGGAATAATGGAGAAGTATTCATGCGTACCTAATTCCGCACTGGCACGGTAGAAGTTCTGCGTGACTTTTATCGACTTGTTGATTACCTTTTCTCGATATTCATTGATCTTATTCTGACTGGCTGGATTGAGCGGAATATTATTCTGATCATAATAATATGCTTTGAACTCGTACTTGGAAAGATAGCCACTAAAGTATTTTTTCTTGATAAAATCGTTGATCCCCTCGGTATTGGTATAGGGAAGGCTGATATTAAATAAGTGTTTTAATTCTTGATCGTTTGCTAAGCTACTTTCAATATCAGAGAATAATGAGACAGCATTGACATCATCTTCTGATTGTAGATTACTCAACAAGATTTTCATGTCGATTAAGTTCCGTTCCTGATAGAAACGTGCGTGCGTGATCGCACTTATGATTGCCCAAAGTATCAGTACAGCAATATAATTTGTTAATATATGTCTATCGAAATACTTCTCGCCAAATGATTTAATAAGGATGATCAGCGCGAGTAGCAAATTGACCAGGCTATTTTTCTCTATATAAAAGGAAATGATCAGGATGACAAAAATGACACATGCCAGTTGAATATTGAGCAGCTGCGTCGGTTTTAATTCTAATTTTTTAAGAAAAAATAGTACAAGATCAATGTAGATACTTAAAGCCAAAATACCCATGCCAACAATGCCTAGATCTACCCAACTTAAAAAATGTAAATCGACAAGTTTTGTGAAATCAAAATAGATGTTGTTGGAGTGTGTAATCAATGTACCAGCGATGTCATACAATAGACCGAACGATAGATATATACTTAGAATAAATCCGATTGCGATAGGAATTCTAAAGAGCCGGATGTTTTTTATTTTGTCAAAGTTGAGCTCTTTGCGAATTGAATAGATAAATAGAACCAACCATAGCACCAATATGGTGGTGGACATCACGGACCATATATTAGGGAAGAAGCGATTATAGGCGTAATTCCGTGAGTCGAAAATTGAAAATGTCGCATTTTCGGACAGCAGGTTCCACTTAAGATCGGCAAATTTGACAAGGCTAAATATCGACAATAGCAGTATCGCAGACCACCAGGCCCTTCCTGTCTTGGCCATATGTAAGCAGAGGCTATTGAAGAAGATCAGTAACGCGATCCAGGCAAGGAGCCAGCAGAAGAATTGCAAAATTGTATAGGCATTTTCATGCTCTCCATCTTTTAGCTTAACGGAGAACAGATAAGACCCCTCATTGCTATAGATATTTTTAATGGTGACCGTGTCTGTATAGGAGGCGATGTCAATATTTCTGGAGTCGAAGAAGTTTCTCCGCAAAGAGCTATTTAAATAGGGGTTGTTGTTATTTGTATAGCCTTTTACAATAATATAGGCGAGTATACTGATATTGCCAATTGTTTTTTTTCGAACAACGTAAGAACGGTTATCATCCTGAATAAAATTGGATTTTTCTGGAAATCCCTGATCTGTGATAGGCACGAATAGATGTGTGCTCCACATCTTCGGTTCATGGTCCTTAAAAAGAAATAGAAAAACCTTCTCGTTGGTTTTAAATTTTTCAAAAGCCTGATAAACTGCTATCGGATACTGATCGTAGTTTTTAAATGTTTTGAGCAGGAGTGAATCATTGAAAATACGATCGACTTTTTTTTCTTGTTGCGCGATGTAGTCATTGAGTGATTTTGTATCAATGTCTAGTATTTCCTTATTGGTAACAGATTCTTTAATGGTGATAGCTGTTCCTATAAAGCATAAAGTCAAGATAAGTAAGAGTAGTCGAATTTTTATACCAGAATTCACGTTCATCAATTTACATTATTGTAAATATAAAAAAAAGTCCTTGCTTTCTTAGGGCAAGGACTTTTATATTATTTTTCTGGATTGCTTATTTTCATGGGCCAGAAAGAATCTTCATTAGGTTTTCGTAGCTGTTGATGCTAGCGAAAACATGAAGGATTTACTATGCTAATTAAACGTGTGGCTCTTCTTGACGGAAGATTTTAGCAGTCAAATACTCACGGTTTAGACGAGCAATGTTTGTTAACTTGATACCAACAGGACATTCTGCTTCGCAAGCTCCCGTGTTGGTACAGTTACCGAAGCCTTCTGCATCCATTTGATCAACCATTGCCTGCGCACGTTCGTAACGCTCAGTTTGACCTTGAGGTAATAAGGCAAATTGAGAGACTTTTGCAGATACAAATAACATTGCAGAAGCATTTTTACATGCAGCAACACAAGCACCACAACCGATACATGTAGCCGATTCGAAAGCTTCATCAGCAATACGTTTGGGGATAGGAATCGTGTTGGCGTCAGGAACACCTCCTGTATTGATATTAACATATCCACCTGCTTGTTGAATGCGGTCAAAAGCCGTACGGTCTGTTGCAAGGTCTTTCAATACCGGGAATGCAGCAGCTCTCCAAGGTTCGATGACGATTGTCTGTCCATCGTGGAAGCTACGCATGTGCAATTGACATGTTGTGGTACCTTCTTTAGGACCGTGAGGGCGACCGTTGATTACTAATGAACACATCCCGCAGATACCTTCACGACAGTCGTGATCGAAATATACAGGATCTTCTCCTTTACGAGTCAATTCTTCATTGACAATATCAAGCATCTCTAAGAAAGACATATCATCAGCGATATCGTTTGCCTGATAAGTTACAAATTGACCTTTATCTTTATCATTTTTTTGACGCCAAACTTTCAGCGTTAAATTCATATGTTGTGCCATGATAATTTTCCTTCTTATTTATAACTTCTTTGTGTTAACTGAACGTTCTCGAATACCAAGTCTTCCTTGTGTAATTCCTCAGGTACATTGTCTCCTTTATATTCCCAGGCAGATACATAGGCGAATTCATCATCGTTACGTTTTGCTTCACCTTCTTCAGTTTGGCTTTCTAAACGGAAGTGACCACCACAAGACTCAGCGCGTTGCAATGCGTCAACAACCATTAACTCTCCTAACTCTAAGAAGTCAGCTACGCGACCAGCTTTTTCTAAAGAAAGATTTAATTCTTCGTTCTCTCCAAGTACTCTAACGTTTGTCCAGAATTCTTTTTTCAACTCTTGGATCAAACCTTGTGCTTTTTGTAATCCTTCAGCTGTACGAGCCATACCACAATATTCCCACATGATGAGACCTAGTTTTTTGTGGATATCATCAACAGTTTCTGTACCGTTTAAAGACAACAATTTGTTGATTTTGTCTTCAACTTCCTTACGTGTAGCTTCGAACGCTGGGTGGCTGTGATCTACTGGTGCGAATGAACCTAATTTAGCTAAGTAATCACCCACAGTGTAAGGGATCACGAAATAACCATCAGCAAGACCTTGCATCAATGCAGATGCACCTAAACGGTTTGCACCGTGGTCAGAGAAGTTACACTCACCTAAAGCATACAAACCTGGGATTGTAGTCATCAAGTTGTAGTCAACCCATACACCACCCATTGTATAGTGAACAGCAGGGTAGATACGCATTGGTTGTTTGTAAGGGTTTTCGTCAGTGATTTGGTAGTACATGTCAAATAAGTTACCATATTTAGCACGTACAGCGTCTTCGCCTAGACGACCGATCGCTTCTTTGAAATCCAAGAATACGGCGAAACCAGTTTTTCCAACACCGCGACCATCATCAACAGCTTCTTTTGCATTACGTGATGCTACGTCACGTGGTACCAAGTTACCGAATGAAGGGTATTTACGCTCCAAGAAATAGTCTCTGTCGTCTTCTTTGATATCATTGGCTTTGATCTCACCTTTACGTAATCTTTCTGCCATTTCTTGAGTTTTAGGAACCCATACACGGCCGTCATTACGTAAAGACTCTGACATCAATGTCAATTTAGATTGGTGATCTCCTGTTACCGGGATACACGTTGGGTGAATTTGAGTATAACAAGGGTTAGCAAAGTAAGCACCACGTTTGTGTGCTCTCCAAGCTGCTGTAACGTTACATCCCATTGCATTTGTAGACAAGAAGAATACGTTACCGTAACCACCAGTACACATCAATACTGCATGTGCAGCATGAGTTTCGATTTTACCGGAAACCAAGTCACGAGTTACGATACCTTTAGCATGACCATCGATCATAACCAAGTCTAACATCTCATGACGCGTATAAGATTTTACTTTTCCTTTTTTGATTTGACGGTTTAACGCTGAATAAGCGCCCAACAACAATTGTTGTCCCGTTTGACCGCGTGCATAGAAGGTACGGCTTACCTGAGCACCACCGAAAGAACGGTTGTCCAATAAACCACCATATTCACGTGCAAAAGGAACACCTTGCGCAACACATTGGTCGATGATGTTGACAGATACTTCTGCCAAACGGTAAACGTTTGCCTCACGTGAGCGGTAGTCACCACCTTTGATTGTATCGTAGAATAAACGGAAAACAGAGTCTCCGTCGTTTTGGTAGCTTTTTGCTGCGTTAATACCACCTTGTGCCGCAATAGAGTGCGCACGACGAGGTGAATCTTGGTAACAGAAGGTAATTACATTATATCCTAATTCGGCTAAAGATGCCGCTGCAGATGCACCAGCAAGACCTGTACCAACAACAATAACAGTAAATTTACGTTTGTTAGCAGGGTTAACCAACTTAAGATTAAATTTATGATTTGACCACTTTTGGGCTAATGGGCCCGCTGGTACTTTTGAATCTAACATATCTCTTAATTTTATATTGATCGATAAAGCCTGAGCTTTATCTTAAAAGATTCTGAATTATTTAAAGAAGAAAAACAATGGCATTATTGCAAAGCCAATTGGAATTAATACCCCAAATACCCAAACACCGATTGCTCTGATGATTCCAATATATCTTCTGTGGTTAAAACCTAAAGTTTGGAATGCAGATTGGAAACCATGAATTAAGTGGAATGCCAAAGCTGCCATCGCAATAACATACAAAGCTACCAATGCAACATTTTTGAATGCAAAGTCAACTTGCTTGTACAAATCTCTCGCTTTTAAGATTTGAACATTGTTTTCTACCGTTTCTTGGTAGTCGTGGAATTCAGAAGCTTGAAGTTCTCTCGCTGTGGTTTGTCCAGTTGCCAAATCAGTACGGTATTCGATGTACGGCACTTCATCATTGTGAAACTTCCACCAAAAATTAGACATGTGCGTAGCTAAGAATACTAAAATGACAGTACCTAAGATACCCATGTTGCGTGAATTCCACTTGCTGTTTGCTTGACCATCATATTTGGCATAACCAATAGGACGAGCGGCCTTGTTTTTCATCGACAATGTAATAGCGTAGATGACGTGAACAATTACCGAAGCATACAATAAGTAAGAAACAACTTTGATTGGTGTAAAGTGAGTCATAAAATAGGCGTACTTGTTGAACGCTAGACCCGCATCATCTTTAAATAATTGCAAGTTACCAACCAAGTGAACAACTAGGAATAAACATAGGAAGATTCCTGTTAAGCTCATGATTAGCTTCTTCCCAATCGAAGAACTGAAAACTGGCTTTGATTTACTCATTATCCTTGTAATTTAATTTGAATTAGGCAAATCTACTATTTGCTATTAAATATGATACCATTTTGACAAGAAAAAGCAATAATTTAGAACGGTTCTAAAGTTTATTGAAATAAAAAGTCCGTTTTGAATAAAAACGGACTTTTAAACAGTATATGAACAAGCTTTAAAGAACTATAGGATACTGAATAATCTATAGCCTAAACCGATACTCCACATGTTGATTTTGGGATTTGCCTGGCTCTCGTTGTTGACTTTGTTTAAGCCCATTTCATATCTTACATCGACACGTAAGCTTGAAATGTCAGCACCTACACCAAATGCCCAAGACGTACCACTTTTTTTGTAGTTATTTGGGTTCAATTGGTCAATGACTTTATCTTGCTTGTCATCGACTTTAAATGAAAATATTGGGCCAGTTTGAATCCTTGCTCCAATCGGACCTAAACCAAAGCGTTTGCCTAATAATACCGGAACATCGACCGTTGTAAATTTTACATCTGTCGATTCGCCATTTTCTGCTTTCACTGTCGTGTTTTTACCTGTTAAGTAAACCTCAGGCTGAATATGGAATCCCAATACACCAACACGTCCATAAAGACCTGCTTGGTAGCCTGCTTTCGTGTCAGAATTGAAATATTTTCCATCGCTTTTAAGTTTAGAGAAGTTCAAGCCTCCTTTTACACCCACCTCAAACCCTGGCAAAAGCTGCGCCTGTGCCGTTGCTACGCTACCACAAATCAAAAGTAATGCTGGTAAAATCTTTTTCATAATCTTTTATTTATGTATATATTGTATCTTTAAACAAACTTTTACAGTTCAGTAAAGATATACAAATTTTATACCTAAATCTGAGTTATGCTGAAAATTAACGAAGAACAGTGGCAAGTAGCCAAAGAAAAACTCCGTCGCAAGTACAACCACTTAAGTGATGAAGATTTAGCTTTTCAAGCAGGAGAGGAAGATAAACTGATCAATAGATTGTCTTTACGTTTGGGACGGAAGCCTTCCTATGTTTTATTTACGATAGGTAAAGAGATTCAGGATATTAGTAGCAACCGATTATGAGTGATGCCATTAGTTGGAGCGATTTTGAGAAAGTGGATTTACGGGTAGGAACTATTTTAGAAGCAAAAGACTTTCCAAGAGCTAAAAAGCCAGCATATCAATTGAAACTTGATTTCGGCGATGAAATTGGTGTATTACAGAGTAGTGCCCAGATTACAGTACACTACAACAAAGAGGAGTTGATTGGGAAGCAAGTTGTCGCAGTTGTGAACTTTCCCAAAAAGCAGATCGCTAATTTCTTTTCTGAGTGTCTAGTGACCGGATTTCCGGACGAAAATGGAGATATTATTTTGACATCTGTCGACAAAAAATTACCAAATGGATCTAAACTTAGCTAAGTTTGTACCATGACATTTATAGATTTTGAAGGAACACAACTCATCGATAGTGACGAGTCGTTCATGCGTATGGCATTGAATGAAGCTAAGGTCGCTTACGAAGAGGGAGAGGTGCCGATTGGAGCGGTTATTGTTCATCGAGGACGTGTTATAGGGAAAGGTCATAATTTGACGCAGCGATTGAATGATGTAACAGCTCACGCGGAGATGCAGGCTTTTACAGCAGCAGCAAATTACCTTGGGGGCAAATACCTGGATGAATGTACATTATATGTTACTATTGAGCCTTGTATTATGTGTGCCGGTGCAGCCTATTGGACACATATTGGTAAAATAGTCTATGGAGCCAAAGATGAAAAACGTGGCTATTCTCATTTTCACGATAAAATATTACACCCCAAAACTGTCATTACACATGGCGTTTTGCAGGACGAATGTGCGGATTTGGTAAAATCATTTTTTCGTCAAAAACGGTAGAGAAATATTGGATTTATTGTAACACATAAAAACATAACGGTGTATATTGTGTTATATTTGTATGTATAAACGAAGTAATAAACATTTAAATTAAAATAGATATGGCATTTGAATTAGAAGCGTTACCATACGCAGCCGACGCATTGGAACCACATATTGACAAAACTACAATGGAAATCCACCACGACAGACACCATCAGGCATATGTGGATAACTTAAATAAAGCAATCGCAGGAACAGACGCAGAAAACTTATCCCTATTGGATATTGTTAAAAATGTAAGTAAATACAGCGCAGCAGTACGTAACAATGGTGGTGGTCACTATAACCACTCTTTGTTTTGGAAGGTTTTAGGCCCAAATGCAGGTGGAGCTCCAACAGGTGAATTAGCCGAAGCAATCAATGCTACATTTGGTTCATTTGATGAGTTGAAAAAACAACTTCAAGCTGCTGGTGCAACTCGTTTTGGCTCAGGATGGGCTTGGTTAATCGTTGGTGCTGATGGTAAATTGGCCGTAACTTCTACACCAAACCAAGACAATCCATTGATGGATGTTGCTGAAGTAAAAGGAACTCCTATTTTAGGTATCGACGTTTGGGAGCACGCTTATTACTTGAAATTCCAAAATAAACGTCCGGCGTATTTAGAAGAAATTTTTAATGTTATCAATTGGGATGCCGTAGCTGAAAATTATGCTGCAGCAAAATAATTGATCATTTGATAGCGCAATAGAAAAGCGACAATAATAATTTATTGTCGCTTTTCTATTTTATAAACAAAATCTAGTGGGTATTTGTTTATAGGGCATGAATTTAACTCCAATAGTTCAGGGAAGATAAACGGAAAGAAGAAGGGTAATTATTTATGAGAAATATTCTGATACTTTTAACAGCACTTTTTGTATTGAACTCCTGCCAGGGGCAGCAGCAAGGGCTTCGGGTAAAGAAACCTGATTTCACCAAATTGCCTGAAAAAAATACGGCGAGTTTGGATACCGCAACATTTGCTGCAGGATGTTTTTGGTGTACTGAGGCACAATTTAAAGAGTTAAAGGGTGTTGTACATGTTATTTCAGGATATACTGGCGGATGGGTAGCAAATCCAAGTTATGCACAGGTTTGTACCGGAAGTACAGGGCACGCGGAAGCAACCAATATTATTTTTGATCCAAAAGTGATCAGCTACGACAAACTATTGGAGGCCTTTTTTGTAGCGCACGATCCAACGGAGCTCAATCGTCAAGGGAATGATGTTGGCACCCAATATCGTTCAGCTATTTTTGTGCACAATAAAGAGCAGCTTGATAAGACGCAATATTATCTTTCGGCGTTAGAGAAGGAGCATGTTTTCAATAAACCTATTGTAACAGAAGTAGTTCCGGCAACAGTATTTTATCCGGCAGAAGACTATCATCAAGATTATTATAGATTAAATGGAAAAGAGCCATACTGCCAATTGGTGATTAAACCGAAATTGGAAAAATTTAAACGTATCTTTTCCAAGGTGCTCAAAGAGGGACAGTAACTTTGGGTATTCATAAAATTTGAGGTAATTTTACTTCTATTAACGCTATTTAGTGTCATGCTAACAAGTTGAAACCATGGTTTCTGATGCAAATAATGGAATGAACGAACTTGATCGCTTCATGATTCCTAAATAGTATTTTTTGGATGAATAATTAATAATTGTAATATGTCTAAAGGATTTTTTACAGTTCCTGTTCCTACCAATGAACCGGTGTACACATACGCTGTCGGAACGAAAGAACGTAAATTGTTGAAAGCAGCAATTGATGAGGCACGTTCGAAACAAATCGATATCCCAATGTATATTGGTGGTAAAGAAATCACTACTTCTAAAAAAGTAAACCTAGCTCCTCCACATGACCACCAACATATTTTAGGTCAATACAATCAAGGCGATAAATCTCACGTAACAGATGCAATCAATGCAGCTTTAGCGGCAAAAAAGGATTGGGAAAACCTTACTTGGGAAGATCGTGCTGCGATATTCTTAAAAGCTGCTGAATTGATTTCGGGAAAATACCGTTATGAATTGAATGCTGCTACGATGTTGGGGCAATCGAAAAACCCATATCAGGCAGAAATTGATTCGGCATGTGAGATTGTGGATTTCTTGCGTTTCAATGTACAATACATGAGCGAAATCTATAAACAACAACCCCCTATATCGGGTAAAGGTGTTTGGAACCGTGTAGAACAACGTCCTCTTGAAGGTTTTGTATTTGCATTGACTCCATTCAATTTTACAGCTATTGCGGGTAATCTACCTTCCTGTGTTGCAATGATGGGTAATGTTGTGGTATGGAAACCATCCAATACCCAAATTTATTCAGCAAATGTATTGATGAAAATTTTCCGTGAAGCGGGTCTTCCCGATGGTGTAATCAACTTGGTGTATGTTTCAGGTCCTGATGCAGGTGACGTAATTTTCCAACACCCAGATTTCGCAGGTATCCACTTCACTGGTTCAACAGGAGTATTTCAGGATATCTGGAAGACGATCGGTAACAATATCCACCGTTATAAAACGTATCCACGTATCGTCGGTGAGACTGGTGGTAAGGATTTTATCGTTGTACACCCTTCGGCCGATTTAAAAGCTGCAAATACAGCTTTGGTTCGTGGTGCTTTCGAATACCAAGGTCAAAAATGTTCTGCGGCATCGCGTGCATACATTCCTAAATCCTTGTGGCCTGCATTGAAAGAATCTATGACGACTGACGTAAAATCTTTTACAATCGGTGGAACAGAAGATTTTACAAACTTTTTCAATGCTGTAATTGATGAGAAGTCATTTGATAAATTAGCGAAGTATATCGACAGAGCTAAAGAATCTAATGACGCAGAAATTGTAGTTGGTGGTACATACGATAAATCTAAAGGATATTTCATTCATCCAACAATCATTGAGGCTTCAAAACCGGATTACGAGACAATGGTTGAGGAATTGTTTGGACCTGTCTTGACCGTATATGTTTACGAGGATGCTAAGTTTGAAGAAACCTTAGATATTGTTGATACAACATCTATTTATGCCTTGACTGGATCAATCATTGCGCAAGATCGCTATGCCATTAATTTAGCAACAGATAAATTAAGACATGCCGCTGGTAACTTCTACGTGAATGATAAGTGTACAGGTGCTGTCGTAGGTCAACAACCGTTTGGTGGTGCTAGAGGCTCGGGTACAAACGACAAAGCGGGATCAATGATCAATTTGCTTCGTTGGGTGTCTCCTCGTACAATCAAAGAAACATTTAATCCAGATACAGATTATAGATACCCTTTCTTGGAAAAGGGAGAATAAGGAAGCTCGCATAGCAGCTTTCTTCAATCAAAATAGAAAAGGGCGCTTATTAAGCGCCCTTTTCTATTTCTTAAATAATCCCAGTTCTGTGCCATCGTCTCTAGTCATCCGTATGTTCAATGACTTGTTGTTCCCGGCTACATCGATGATAGTTCTTTTCCCAACTTTTGGACCTCCCCCTATAAATACAGGATAATTGTGGTCTTTATCTGCAGGGTAGTAGCCATATTGATGTGTATGACCAGAGATCATGGCATCAATTTTATATTTCTGAAACAAGGGATGGAAACATGCTCTGTTATTCAAGGTACCATGCCAGTCATCCGAATGAAAAATCGGTATATGGCTAATGACAACAGTGTGCTGTGCACTCTTTCTTTCCTTGGATTGTAGAACCTTTTCCAGCCATTGAGCCTGTTCTTTTCTGTAGTTATCATAATCGACTGTTCCGGCGTATACCTCATGATTGTCAGGCTTGTCTTCGCCACTGTCCAGCATGATCCAAAAAATAGGACCTCTTTTAAAGGCTTGGTAATACTTGTTGTCAGGATAACCAAAATATCTTTTGAAATTACGTGCGAAGGATCCCCTTGTCTCATGGTTTCCCCGATTCATAATGAATGGTTTTCCTGTCGCAAAAAATTCAATTGGCTTTAGTAGTTTCTCCGTAATATCTTGCTGATTGGTGACATAATGAAAGGAATCACCATTCAGTACAAAAAAATCGTAGGGTGAAATATCCTGATGCGGAATAAGGTCACGATAACTGCTTTTTTCCTCATGTACATCGTTATAGACAAGACAGCGAATCTGTTCTTGATTGTTCTTGGCTAATTTGGCCTCGAAAATAGGGGTTTCTATTTCTTGGCCGTATACGATTTTATAAGGATCGAATTTTTGCACTTCCTTCGCTTTGATGCGATAACGAAATGAACGCGGTGCGTCTTCAATTGTAAAATGAAAAAAATCAGTATTGGCATTGATCATCCCATCTTCGGATTGGTAGATCTTTTTTTGGACATTCCCTCCATTGTCCAGTATCTCGAGCCAAGCAAAGGCATCTTTGCTCAAAATCGTAAAAATACTGATTCCTGTTTCGGTTTGATTTTGTAGATAGGCAGGTACGACAAAACTGAACTCGCTTTCTGCCTCATTTGCGTCTTTTTCTTGCGCGACGCTTATATTAGGTAATGTAATCCCGGCCAGAGCCAGGGATTCTAAGAATCTTCTTCTGTTAAAATTCATATTTAAGATCACAAGTGGTTATTTAATGTTTATCTCGACATATAATGGCCGATGATCACTCGCATATTGTTCGTTCAGAATACGGTGGTTGGAGAACTTTGCGGCAGATGGTGTATTGATCATGATATAGTCGATTTCAGTAGTGGGTTTATCTTGAGGAAACGTAAATCCGTTAGCAATGCTGCTTTTTGTGAATATTTTGCTAAGTTCAGTAATCGCTGGATCATTGGGTTCTGAGTTTAAATCACCGACAAGGATAGTGGGTAACTTTTCGTTTTTGAAACGCTTGGTGATGAATTTTGCCTGTTCGATTTTGTTTTTGTCTTTCAGGTCAAGGTGTGTATTTGCAAATAAGATTTTCCTTTTGTGTATCGTGACTTCTATTACAGATAAACTACGTGTTTCGCTTTGCACAGGGGAAGGTAGAAAGTGTTTCTCTACACGTTCAATTGGATTTTTTGATAAGATGGCGGTACCATATTCACCTTTATCCAGGTCTATCCCTTTGGAAAAGATATAGTGCATGCCTGTTAATTCGGCTAATTTTTTGGCTTGATTTTCAAAGTATGATCTACCGAGATTGACATCGATTTCCTGAAGACCTACGAGGTCAGCTTTTGAATTTTTAATAATTTTGGCAATTGTGTCAAGGTTGACAACTGATTCTTTTTCGGTGGGTGGGTTTCCGTGGTGGATATTAAAGGAGAGTATGCGTATCGTTTGTGCATGTAGATGAAATACTGAGCCTAGCAGTATTAAAAGAAATAGAATTAGTTTACGATTCATTGTTTATATTAAGTTTAGCATTGGATGTCAGGCGTTTTTGGCTCGACCTGCTAAAATTAATAAAATCTATTAGTACAAATTGAAAACTTTGGACATGTAACAAAATAATCATCTAAGCACTTGAATTTTCGCAAAAAAAATAGCCATCCTAAACAGGATGGCTACCTACATTATACTAATTTTTACAGCAACTAGTCTTCGTTTTCCTCGATGTTAAGCATTGGATCTTCTCCTGTCACTTCAGCTCGGATTTTAGCTTCAAGTTCGTCCATTAAATCCGGATTGTCGAATAATAAGGCTTTAACAGCATCTCGACCTTGTCCTAATTTGGTCTCACCATAGCTAAACCAAGAGCCTGCTTTTTTAATAATACCATATTCAACACCTAGATCAATGATTTCACCTACTTTAGAGATACCTTCACCAAAGATGATATCAAATTCCGCTATGCGGAACGGAGGTGCAACTTTATTTTTTACAATCTTCACTTTTACGCGGTTACCCGATACTTCATCAGAATCTTTGATTTGTGATGTGCGACGGATATCTAAACGTACAGAAGCGTAGAATTTTAATGCATTACCACCAGTTGTTGTTTCTGGGTTGCCAAACATCACACCAATTTTTTCACGCAATTGGTTGATGAAAATACAACAACAGTTTGTTTTTGAAATTGTACCTGTCAACTTACGTAAAGCTTGTGACATCAAACGAGCTTGAAGCCCCATTTTAGAATCACCCATTTCGCCTTCGATCTCACCTTTTGGCACCAAAGCGGCAACGGAGTCAATAACAATAACGTCGATTGCACCAGAACGGATTAGGTTATCAGCAATTTCTAAACCTTGCTCACCATTATCTGGTTGAGAAATCAATAAATTTTCTACATCTACGCCTAATTTTTGAGCGTAATATTTATCAAAAGCATGCTCAGCATCAATGATTGCTGCAATACCGCCTTTTTTTTGTGCTTCGGCAACAATGTGAGTTGCTAAGGTAGTTTTACCTGAAGATTCAGGTCCATATATTTCAATGATACGGCCTTTTGGTACACCGCCAATTCCTAAGGCGATATCCAAGCCTAGAGATCCTGTAGAAATAGCTTCGATCGGCTCAACAGCAGTATCACCTAATTTCATAATTGAACCTTTTCCAAAGTTCTTTTCCAATTTATCTAACGTCAGCTGTAAAGCTTTTAGTTTATCTGTGTTGCTCATATTTTTAGTATATATTTCTCAAAATTAAAAATTAAAAATCATAAACCAAATATTTTCACTAAAAAAATTAGTTTTTTGTCTCTGGTATAGCTGAGACACTTTTTATATGGTGATTTTTTTCAAAGTATTTGCACATATAAGTGATAGGGCATTTCTCACACAGTGGTTTTCGGGCCAGGCATATATAACGCCCGTGTAAGATAAGCCAATGATGGGCAATGGCAATCGTGTCTTTAGGTAGATTTTTTACCAATTGTTTTTCCACAGCTAATGGTGTTGTTGCACGATAAGTTAGCCCAAGACGGTTTGCAACACGAAAAACATGGGTATCTACGGCCATAGCGGGATTATGATAAACAACAGAGGAAATGACATTAGCTGTTTTTCGACCTACACCTGGAAGTTTCACAAGATCCTCAATTTTTTCGGGTACAATATTGTCGAACTTTTCAATCAGTAGCTGAGCCATCCCCACAAGGTGTTTGGCCTTGTTATTCGGATAGCTTACAGATCGTATATAGCTAAACACCTCGTCTACGCTGGAAGCTGCCAAGCTGTGTGCATCTGGGTAGCGTGCAAACAACTTGGGCGTGACTTGGTTGATCCTTTTATCTGTACACTGTGCAGATAAAATAACGGCAACCAGTAATTCAAAGGGATTACTATAGTTGAGTTCTGTCTGTGCGTCAGGACTATTTTTGGAGAAATAATCTACGAAAGCCTTGTATCGTTCTTGTTTTAACATCGGTTCAAAACTAGCCAAAATTTCCATCAAAAAAGAAATTTTGAAACCTAGTAGAAGGAGAATAATCTGATTTTAGTTTGTGGAAGGTAAGGCGAGTCACAGCAGTTTTACACTATAGCTGATCATGGATGTCGTAAGGTGAAAAAGAAAGGCCTAATCTCCAGATTAGGCCTTTCTTTTTTCTAGTTGTTTAGAATATGCAAGGATATTCTCAACACATCTTCTGCTTGGATGAAGCAACATTTTTGGTAATTGAAGTTTCAATTCATTTTCTATGTCCTCGTCTGTCATTACCTTTTCGTTTTGGGTTAGCAAATTTTGAACTTCGTTTTCTGATTGGGTAAAGTTTTCTACCATAAGCATCTGTTGTTTTGTTTCTGTAAGTTAATTAATTAAACGGACAAATGATAGTTTTGGTATAAAAAACGAGAAAATATTTATTTTTTCTTTCTGTTAGTATATTCCTCCGCTTTTATGATAGCGTTATATGCATTAACGATTCCTCCAGTGACCGAAATGTCTGCTAATCGAACCGTTTTGCTGGCATCTTCACCAACTTTTACCTGTACCAGTTGATTCGGCTTTTCTACCGATTCCATAATAATTTGTTTCGTTTCCACAGCGCTCAAATTAGGGTAATAAGAACGAATCATGGCGGCCAGACCAGCGACAACGGGAGCAGCCATACTTGTGCCCTGTTCTTCTTTATACTTGGAATCTGGTACCGTTGAGTTGATGTGGACGCCAGGCGCGAAAACATCGACAGTTTTTTTACCATAATTGGAAAAATCGGCTAATAGTTCATTGTCCAAATAAAGGCCGGTTGCACCCACTGTGATCCAAGCATTAGCAATCCCGGTTGTATCACCTTTTACATCCGTATAATACTTCATCGGAAAATTAGGCTCTATATCGTTATCTTCACTGTCATTCCCTGCGGCATGTACCATCAGGACATCTTTGGATTCAGCATATTTGATGGCATCGTCTACGGCCTGTTTATTATAGGCATAACTTTTTCCAAAGCTCATGTTAAGTACTTTAGCGCCATTGTCTGCTGCATAACGAATGGCATTTGCGACGTCTTTATCACGCTCATCACCATCAGGGACAAGTCTAACTGTGAGTATTTTAACATTGTCCGCTACGCCGTTGATACCAACATTATTATTACGTTTTGCACCAATGATTCCAGCGACATGGCTACCATGTAATGCGTCCGGTCCTTTTACATCTGCATTTCCGTAGTATCGCTCTGAAGCATCTTCATAATTATCTCCAACAATAGGTCGAGAATCGTATGCTTTGTTTAAATGATAATCAACTTGATTGTTGAAATATTTTGCACCTTCGGTGATATCATCAAAAAATTTGGCGAAGCCGCCGTTGTTGATTTCATCCTTTGCATAGCCAAGTGCGATACGTTGCGTGTTTGTGGTTGCTTTGAAATTGTCTATATCCTCCTGTGTGATATCTTCGGGCTTTTTACCTATTTCACGTACCACAGCGTCTATGTTGCGTTTGAGCGCATCGTAGGAAAATTGGCCCATCTTAGCTTCTTCTAGCTTGTTTTTATATTTGGCAAGCATCTTTTGATAACTAGCGAAAGCTTTTCGATCAGTTTCATTGAGTTCTGTTGCTGCTGTGATGTTTGCAAACTTTTTGTCCAGAACCCTAAGCTGTCTTGTCAATTCTAGGTTATCGAACTGAACATCCTTTCCATCGGCGTTTCCAATAAAATTCCAGCCATATTTATCATTGATATAACCATTGCCATCATTATCTATACCGTTTGCAAGACTATCCTTCACATTGATCCATACAACATCTTTGAGATCCTCGTGATAAACATCAACACCTCCATCCAATACCCCAACAATGACTGGAGTGGATTTTCTTCCTTTCAATAAAGTTTTATACGTTTTTTCGGTACTGATTCCCATGACCCCATCTGTTTTATAATCCAAATTGAACCAATTTGCTGGAATGGTATCGGATTGTCCGAAAGAGATAAGGGGCAATGCGCCCAAAGTAAGTAGATATAGTGATTTTCTTAAATTCATATGTACAAAATTCTTGATAGGTGTTCCGCTTTCATTTGTATCAAAGAACGCGTTCCACCTGATTATTCTCTCCTGTTTATTTAAATTTTCTTCATGAGCGTGTAAGCTCGCATATTCCTGCCTATAGCAGAATAGCAAAGATAATGCTAATGCCTCTTCTGAACTGTTAATTTTTATTAAAAGTATTTATAATCCATATCTCTTAGCAAATTGTTGACGAAATATCTTAAATTCAAACCATTTCAAGGAGTTTCCTGTGTTAGTTGATTGATCCAGGTAGCAGAATAAGAAAGTATGTATATTGAGTAGCATATAAGAAAACGAATGCAACAAAATAAGAAAATAGTTTGGCCTAATGTGATGGCCCCAGTGGCAGCAATTTACCCTCATGTCAGAAAGATACATGATGATACTGTGCAAGATGATTATTACTGGATGATTGATTACTTTAAAAAAGGAGAAAAATCGCAAGAAGTTATTGACTACCTGGAAGAGGAAAACAATTATACCAATTTAATGCTTCAAGATACCGAAGATTTACAGGAAAGTCTTTTTCATGAATTGAAATCCCGGATTAAGGAAAAGGACGAGTCTGTGCCTTATTACAAAAATGGCTACTTTTATTATAGCCGGACGGAAGAGGGAAAACAATATTTTAAATTCTGTCGGAAAAAGGGGACACTGGAATGCGAAGAGGAAGTGCTGTTGGATGTAGATCAGCTTGCCGAAGGGCATGCATATTATACGGCAAAAGGATTTTCTGTGAGTCCGGATAATCGTTTGCTAGCCTTTAGTGTGGATACTGTCTCTCGGAGAGAATATACCATATTTATCAAAAATATCGAGACCGGAGAAATCTATCCCGACCAGATAAAGAATACAGAGGGAGCCGCTATTTGGGGAAATGATAATCGAACCTTGTTCTATACGGCCAAGAATCCTGTTACCTTGCTTAGTGAAAAGATTATGCGGCATACACTGGGGGGCGATCCTGCAGCAGATGTGCTTGTGTATGAAGAAAAAGATAACACAAATTATATCGGAGTTGGTAAATCCAAAAATGGAAAATATGTTATGATCAATTCTGAAGGGACATTATCCTCAGAAATTTGGTTATTAAATGCTGACTCACCGCAATCGGAATTTCGTATTTTTCAGCCTAGGATACAGGATGTTCTCTATTCGGTTGTTGCATTGGAAGATCGGTTCTTAATACTTACCAATGATGGAGCTATTAATTTCCGAATCATGCAATGTCCCTTAGATCGTACAGATCGCAGCCACTGGCAGCCATTCATAGACCATCGACCGGATGTATTGGTCAGCGATATTGAAGAGTTTAAGGATTTTCTGGCGATTGCTGAAAGGAAAAATGGATTGACCCAATTGGCAATTTATAATTTAAAGAGTCAGCATCAGCACTATTTGGATTTCGGAGAAGTTGCCTATACGGTATACCCGGGTATTAATGTTGAATACAACAGTGATAAGTTACGATATGGCTATACTTCTTTAGTGACACCAAGCTCAGTCTATGAATATGATATGGCTAAGCAGAAGAAAATATTGTTAAAGCAACAGGAGATTTTGGGAGGGTATGACCAAACCGCGTATATCACCGAACGTGTTTTTGCAACAGCAAGAGATGGTGTTCAAGTGCCCATCTCTATTGTTTATAAAAAGGGAACCAAACTTGATGGTTCAGCTCCATTATTGCAATATGCCTACGGATCTTATGGTGCGTCGATGGATCCCACTTTTTCGAGCAATCGACTAAGTCTGTTGGATCGTGGATTTATCTATGCCTTGGCACATATCAGAGGCGGTGAGGAAATGGGGCGCCAATGGTATGAAGATGGAAAAATGATGCACAAGATGAATACCTTTTATGATTTTGTGGATTGTGGTAAATACCTGATTGATCAACATTATTGTATGCCCGAACATCTCTATGCGCAAGGGGGAAGTGCCGGAGGTTTGCTGATGGGTGTAATCGCTAATATTGCGCCTGAGCAATATCATGGCATAATAGCTCAGGTACCATTTGTAGATGTGGTGAATACCATGTTGGATGATACAATACCGTTGACTACAAATGAGTATGATGAATGGGGTAACCCCAATGAGAAGGAAGCCTATTATTATATGAAGGCCTATTCTCCATATGAAAACATTGAAGCAAAAGAATACCCTAATTTATTGGTCACAACCGGGCTGCACGATAGTCAGGTGCAGTATTTTGAACCAGCAAAATGGGTAGCAAAACTGAGAGCTACTAAAATAGGAGATGCGGTTTTACTGTTAAAAACAGATATGGATTATGGTCATGGTGGGGCATCGGGTCGATTTGACTATTTAAAGGAAATTGCATTGGAATATGCTTTTCTCTTTAAATTGGAAGGGATTATTCCAATTTATACAAATGAATAATAAAAAAGCGGCTAATGCCGCTTTTTTATTGTTGAGCATGATTAATGCTATCCTGTTGTTTTTGTAAACGCTCTTCCCGCTCGATCTCTCTAGAGTCGATCTGATGCTGTTGATAATTGTCCATGGCCACTTTACTGGCTTTCTGCGATACGTAGATCGCTAATAGGGCAACAATAGTAATGATTGCTATTCCCCAGGCATATTTATGTTTGTCCTGTTTGACGAGCCAATACATAAAGATAATGTAAGGGACGGCAAAAATAATATAGAAAATTAAACTCGGTGACATACTATTCTCCATTAAATGATCCCTACAAAAGTATCGTTTTTGACTAAAAATAACGAACCGATAGAAAAAACAACAATTTCAATTGATAAAGCCTTAAACCTTTATCCGTTTTATTGTCAAATTAATATCGCTAATGTGATGGTTCTATTGCCGACTTGTTGTGGATTAATTGCTTGAAAATGAAGCTTACAGGAAGGTTTTGACGGTGGATTGTAAATTTTTAATTTTTGCAAAAAATCAATGAGAATATTGTGGAAAAGAAAAAAATATTTTTATACATTTGCATCGTCAGAAACAATTGACAGAGCATAAAAAAATGAAACAGAACAAAAAGAACGATTATTCTTATATTCAAACTTTTGAGAAGTTTATGAAGAAGGTCTTTTGTGCTTTCATTTTTGTAGAAATACCTGTTTTACGCCTCCGACGACCTATACTACCTCGGGCTTGATTTGAGGTAGTGAATCTTTCCAAGCAAGACCATGATTGTCCGATGGTTTTGAATCCATTATTTTAATTTATTTAGTAACAAAACACGACAGTAGTTGTTGTTTTATTATTAGGGTCGTAAGTCAATGACTATATCAGATTTTTTAATTATCCCGGCTAAACCTGAGCATGCGCACTATGCAGAGGTTATTTGCGACGAAATGTTCGAGTCTGCAAAGGCTCGTGGTACTGGTATTGCGCGTCGTAAACCAGAATACGTTGCCAACAAGATGAATGAAGGTAAAGCAGTGATTGCTTTACATAGAGATGGCCGATGGGCAGGTTTTTGTTATATAGAAACTTGGGGGCATGGTGATTATGTCGCTAACTCAGGTTTGATTGTCAATCCCGAATTCAGAAAAGTCGGTTTGGCAAAAGCAATCAAAAAAAGAGTCTTTGAGCTTTCACGTGAGAAATACCCTAAAGCGAAGATCTTTGGTTTGACAACCGGATTCGCCGTGATGAAAATCAATTCAGAACTGGGCTATGAACCGGTTCCCTATTCCGAATTGACTTCCGATGATGAATTCTGGAAAGGCTGTCAAAGCTGCGTGAATTATGAGATCCTGATGAGTAAAGACCGTAAAAACTGTATGTGTACCGCCATGCTTTGGGATCCCGAAGAGAAAGAACGTGAATTGCGGGAGAAGATCCAGCGCAAGCATGAAGCGAAAGAACGTTTGGAAAGAATTACACAAAAACAGTCTCTGCTAAAGCGTATACAGGCGAAGTTTTGGAAATCGGCCAATAAATTTATTGCTGTCAATTTTCCGAAGCATAACAAAGTCGCAAAAGGATATTAAGCTAAGGCTGAGCGATTATATTGAAAATAGATGTAACAGGTAACTGAAGATGTTCATAATAACAAGATCAGTTCAAGGTTCTCTCAACATAATAATAAAAAACCGAGTGAGACGAGCTTAAATCAGCCGTTGAAAACAAACACTCATAAAATAACATTCTAATGAAAAAAGTAGTTTTAGCATTTAGTGGCGGATTAGATACTTCATTCTGTTGTATTTATCTTACACAAGATTTAGGTTTAGAAGTTCATTCCGTAGTTGTAAATACAGGTGGTTTTTCGGATGAAGAATTAAAAAATATTGAAGAACGTGCTTATGCTTTAGGTGTGAAATCACATACAGCTATAGACGAAACGGCAGACTATTACCGCGAAACTATTAAATTTTTGATTTTTGGCAATGTGTTAAAAAATGCGACTTATCCATTGTCAGTATCTGCTGAGCGTGTATGCCAAGCAACCGCAATTGCAAACTACGCAAAGAAAATTGGCGCTGAATGTGTTGCTCATGGATCTACAGGTGCAGGAAACGACCAAGTACGTTTCGATATGATTTTCCAGACCCTGATTCCAGGAGTGGAAATTATCACCCCAATCCGTGATCTACAATTGTCGCGTGAAGCCGAAATAGAATATTTGAATAAGCATGGTGTAGAGTATTCTGCTGAAAAAGCAAAATACTCCATCAATAAAGGTCTTTGGGGTACTTCTGTTGGTGGAGCAGAAACATTGACATCCAACCAATACTTACCAGAGTCGGCATGGCCAACTCCAGTGACTTCTTCAGAGCCGCAACAAATTACAATCGATTTTGAAAAAGGAGAGCCTATTGCATTAAATGGTGAGAAAATGGCTTCCGTTAAAGTGATTCAAGAATTACAGACAATAGCTCAACCATACGGTATTGGCCGTGATATCCACGTTGGTGATACAATCATTGGTATCAAAGGCCGTGTGGGTTTTGAAGCCGCTGCTTCTGTCATTTTAATCAAGGCACATCATGCCTTAGAAAAACATACCTTAACTAAATGGCAATTGTCCTGGAAAGATCAAATCGCTGCTTTCTACGGAAATTATATGCACGAAGGCCAAATGCACGATCCCGTTATGCGTGATATCGAAGCATTCTTGCAATCCTCACAGGAAACAGTGACTGGCCGAGTGATTGTTGAACTTCACCCATACCGTTTTGTCGTCATTGGTGTCGAGTCTGAACACGATTTGATGTCCAATAAATTCGGCAGCTATGGTGAAATGAATAAGGGCTATACAGGTGACGATGTGAAAGGTTTCTCCAAAATTTTTGGAAATCAAACCATCATTTGGCACAAAGTGAATAAAAAATAAACCGTGTTTTATGCCATGTATTTTTTTCTTAAAGTAAACTTGATAAGAAAAAGTACATGGCATGATAGGTGATAACGCATACCTAAATTCTAAATTCAAAAAAATGATAAGAGTAGGAATAATTGGTTCGGCAGGATATACTGGTGGTGAATTATTACGTGTATTGATTTATCATCCTGAGGTGGAAATCGTATTTGCTAATAGCGCTTCCAATGCAGGAAATAAGTTATATGAAGTTCACAATGATCTATTTGGTGATACTGAATTGACCTTCTCTTCGGACTTTCACTCAGCTATTGATGTATTGTTCTTATGTGTTGGTCATGGTGATGCACGCAAATTTTTAGATGCAAATCCAATCGATGCATCCGTGAAGATTATTGATCTCTCACAAGATTATCGTCTTCGTGCGAATACAGCTTTCCAAGGTCAACAATTCGTGTATGGGCTTCCGGAACTAAACAAAGAGGCAATCAAAACGGCTCAGTATATTGCTAATCCAGGATGCTTTGCAACAAATATCCAATTGGCTTTATTGCCATTAGCGAGTAAAGGCTTATTACCTGATCAAATCCATGTTAATGCAACGACTGGATCAACAGGGGCAGGACAAAAACCAGGTGCAACAACGCATTTCTCCTGGCGTAACAATAACCTTTCTGCTTACAAATCTTTTGAACACCAGCATTTGCAGGAAATTTCAGAGTCCTTGGATCAGCTACAAGCGGGATTTTTGCCGGTGTCAGACGGATCATTGTTGGAACGTGCTGCTGCAAAAATTAATTTTGTTCCTCAACGTGGCGATTTTGCCCGCGGAATTTTTTCGGCAATTTATGTAGACACCGATTTGTCTGAAGAGCAGGCCTACGCATTGTATGACAGCTATTATGCCGCTCACCCTTTTACACATGTCAGTCCTAAAAATATTGACCTCAAACAGGTCGTTAATACAAATAAAAGTATTATCCACCTCGAAAAGCACGGAAATAAGCTCCTTATTTTAAATGCGACCGATAATTTGCTGAAAGGAGCATCTGGTCAAGCTGTACAAAATATGAACTTAATGTTCGGTTTAGACGAGCGTACAGGATTAAACTTGAAAAGCGTTGGTTTTTAGCCATTTTTAAAATATTAAACAGCAATATCAACAAGTTGTGAGTAACTTGAGGGATCACCTTAAAAGCGAAATGAGGTTTTCAACATTTTATTAACATCGTGTGGAAAAGTGAAGGGTAGACCCTTCACTTTTTTATGTTTATCGTGGTCGTTATTTTGGAAATCATCGTTTTTTAAATCTATTCCGTTAGAAACACAAAACCACCAAAAGGCCAGTTGCCGATAAGCATTCGATGTCTAAATTTTTTGAATCTGGTAGATAAAGACCATCAGATGGATAAAGAATACGTTCTTCAACTTCAAAATTACCATCTAATGCAAATGCAAATGCGCTTTTTTGGTCTTGGCCAATCTGTAATTCAAAATCATGTTTTCCGGCAAATGCACCGAAGTAGAACTGAAAATCAGTAGCTAAGTCGGTGCCTACAGGATACATCTTGTTTTTCTCAAACGAAGATGAAAGTGGAAGATTCGCAATATGAGGTAGTGTAGGAGTGTTTATTGCCGAATTAAGCACAAATTCTTGAAAGATCGCAGGCTCCCCAACTTCGGATGATGCCTTTATGTGAATTGCCGTATTATTTTCAAAATTGTGTACTAAGATTGTTCCGACAGGAACGGTATAGGTTTGGCCATCCATCGTCACGAGTAGATCCCCAACCAAAGGAATCAAAAATGAGACTGTATCCTGATTGGTCGGGAGTTCCAAAGTCTCTTGAAGCGCGACTTGCCAGCTATTGACTTGTTGCAACCGGCCAATAGCCTCCCGGTGAGGAGCAGCAAAGGAGCCATAATTGAGTGTGCTCCTGACTAAATGTGTTCCGATTGATGTTTCCCCTCGCTGTTCCGCGATATAGATTCTAATATCCTGCATGATCAGGCTGTTAAGCATTAACATGAATCGTCATTTTCATTTGGAAACCTTCAGATAAGGATCCTGTGACCGTAGACATTTCTTTGGTAACACCATCGCTGAATACGTTGTCATTGGCATTATAGGTATATCCTGAAACACCTTTTTTGTAACCATAAGAAGAACCTGTGTTATTGACTTCAAGACACAGACTATCTTGAAAGGCGATTTGCGTCACTAATAGCGATTTACCTGTAGCATCATATACATGAACGTGAATATGTGTTGCTCGACCTTGATACCAGCCCGGAAAGATGGTTTGGAAAGAAACAAGTCCATTGGCATTCGTAACTTGTCTACCGCGGTACCAATTGACAGACTGGTAGTTGCTGGATTGCATCTGTGTTCCGCCATATTGGGAATAGTTACCTTCCACATCACAATGCCAAATATCCACTAAAGCTCCTTCTAGTGCCGCACAGCTATTGTTTGTATTAACAATGGTAATTAAACCGAGCATATTCGCCCCAATACCATCACCTTTGCGTATATCTGATCGGACATAACTTGAAGGTGTTTTTGTCGGAAAAGGCCCTTCGGTTTCCGAAGGTGTTACACTGCAGCTTGAATCGACATTTACGTCAGTGCCCTCATCCGTAATTGATGTGGTATCGTCTTTCTTGCAAGCTGCCCAGACCATTGGCCCTGAAAATGCGAGCAATGATAGGGTTTTTATAAAATTTTTGCGTTCCATATCTCTTCTTTTTTATTTATGGAAGCAAGGTAATAGACGGAGATGTAAAATAATGTTAAGTAACGATAAAGAGGCTTATTGCATCGACGAATCACGTAGACATTGGATAACCTCATTATAGTAACCATCGCCGACTTTCAATGTGAAGTTGGGTAATTGTACTTTACGCTGTGAAAATGTAATGATGTGTTTGACTGCGATAACAAAGCTGCGGTGGATACGGATAAACTGATTTTTTGGCAAACGCTCGAGCATGGCTTTCATTGTCGATAGAGTCAATATTGTTTTTCCGTGTATAAGGTGTATTTTGATATAATCTTGCATGCTTTCCAAGCACTCAATTTCGTCAAGATAGATCTTGATTCGTTGATATTCTACACTCACGATTAAAAAGGGGCGATGGCTCTGTGTAGCTGAACGTGTCATCGCTTTATCGATGGCCCGTTCAAAACGGACGAAGTCAAATGGTTTGAGAAGATAGTCTACTGAATCAAGTTCAAATCCATCTATCGCATACTCCTTATGTGCTGTGGTGAAAATCAATAAAGGTCTTGGTTTTAAGTTCTTTGCAAAATCAATACCATTGATCTCGAGCATATCAATATCCAAAAAAATCAAATCAACACTGTTATTGGCGAGATATAGCTTCGCTTCATGGGGGTTACTGAAGGTTGCAGCAAGCTGTATAGCAGGATGCTTTGCTGTGAACGTCGAAATAATACGAAGAGCCAGGGGTTCATCGTCAAGAGCTATGCAAGTTAACATCGATTAAATTAAGATAAACTGCTTTTGTATATATAATCGTATAGCCTAATATAGAAACAATTTATGAAGAAATGTAAAGGATAAGCTGAACGAAAAAAGAATGATCCTCCTGCTGGATCGTCAGGCGATGTTTGTTGGCATAAAAATGTTCCAATAGACGTTTAACATTTTTAAGACCTGTTCCTGTTCGGTGTTGTTCGGTTGACTGTGTAGCTATGCTATTCTTTACATTTAATACACAGGATGTTGGCGTTAGAATGACTTCAAAACTTAATTGGGAGGGCTCTATTGTGCTTAATCCATATTTGAACGCATTTTCAACAAAAGGAAGCAACACAAATGCGTGTATCGTTTTAGGGTGTTCTAGCCCCGCATAGTGTTCACTGATAGAACAATTTGGGCCAGTGCGTAGCTTTTGGAGATTGATAAAATCTTGTATAGCCTGTATTTCAATCTTGATGTCAATCGTATCACTATGCCGTTCATCCATATAATAACGCATTAATTGTGAAAGACGATGAATACTACTCGCGACGGCATCATCGTTGGTCAATGCTAATGCATAAATATTATTTAAGGTGTTGAACAAAAAGTGGGGGTGGACCTGGGCTTTTAAGAAGGAAAGTTCGGCCTTCATCCGGTCTTGTTCGACCAATTGCATCTTTTGCTGAGTTTCCATCCAGTAGGTTACGATTCTATAGAGTGCGGCAAGGCTAATGGTTAACAGGAAAATATACACGGAAGCAATATCGATGGGTTGTGGCCGTTGTCCCAAGGTCTGCCCCGGACCTCGGTCTGGGGAATGCCTAGCAGATGGCGGCGGTGGAAAATCAGGGTGATGCCTAGACGAAAATTCTCTTTCTCCAGGGGTAGGTAATTGCTGACGTCCAATATGCATCAAGCGATCGAAGGGCTGAAGATAACAGGCTAATAACAAGCCTGTCAAAATAATGGAGATTCCGTAACTGATAAATTTTCGTTTTCTTATCGCATAAGGAATTAGCAGGTAAGCATTGACATAGAATAGGATTAAAAAACAGCCTGTGAAAATCCAAAATGCCGGCGCAAAAAGTATTTCCTTAATTTCCAATTGACCGTTGTTAAAAAATAATACTGGAAAGGATAAGAAAATAAGCCAGGCGAGTCCATGGATCAATATGGAGATTTGTTTTTGTCCTAAGATACGTTTTGATGTGCTATCAGCAGATTTGTCCATGGAGCTTGCTATTTTAGCTTTTATAAAAGGGGACTCTGATCCTAAAAATACACAAAAAGATTAGATCGTATTTTTAAAATGTTAAAATATACATCTCATTTTATAATAGTTCATTTAAATGGAAAGGAATGGTGGTCAATTATTGCTGTTTTTTTACACAATCGATTGATATACATTTCCTTTCTTTTTCTGTAAATCTAAGCCTTATCTTCATCAAATAATCCAGTTTCACAAACCGATACCATCTTTATTCAATAGTAAAGTGCAACAGAAAGATAGCTGATAAACTGAGTTTCAGAATAGCTAAAGGAGTTTGGTTTCGTGAAGTATTCGAGTTTAGCAGCATCTCGAATTCATGGCAAGCATTAATAACCGCAGGTAGTATAACTAGCCTAGGTTTGATATATAAATTGATAAAAAAAATAAAGTATGAAAAGAAAACACTTTATCCAGTATCTCTTTATGGGAGCTTTATCCTGTCTTTCGATAAGCAGTATAGCGCAAACAGTAGGGAAGACTTATGCCGTACCACTTGCCGGGAATGCTTTCATTACCGCAGGACAAGTTGGTGAAGCGGAAATTTCCGGTCGTAATGGCCTTGTAAAATGGTCAAGCGATCAGGAAGTGGTATCGGTTTATTTTAGGGCTCAAAAGGCGGGGAAATTGACTTTGAAACTGAAGGCAAAAAACGATGCTGGAAAATCCAAAATAGCAGTAGACGCTTTAGGAAAAAAGGCGATCGTGAATGTGGAAAGTACTGAGCTGTCGGAAACAGCGCCTCTGTCCATTGATGTAAAATCGCCCGGTTACGTTCAGGTTAATTTAAAAGGCTTAAGTAAATCGGGAAGCAATTTTGCCAATGTAACCGAATTGCTTGTGAGCGGCGAAGCGGCTTCGGGAGGTCTTCTGTTTTCCAATGATCCTGAGTATTACTATTGGTCCAGAAGAGGCCCTTCTTGTCATCTAAATTATACTGTTCCTACGGAGGGTAACGTTAGTTACTATTATAACGAAGTAACCGTCCCTCAAGGAGAAGATAAAGTTGGTTCCTATTTTATGGCGAATGGTTTTGGCGAAGGCTACTTTGGTATACAGGTTAATTCAGAAACCGAGCGACGTATCTTATTTTCCGTCTGGAGTCCATTCCACACAGATGATCCGAAAAGTATTCCAGATGAGCAAAAAATCCATCTACTAAAAAAAGGAAAGGATGTGCATTCGGGTGAGTTTGGAAATGAAGGGTCAGGCGGACAGAGTTACCGTAAGTACTTTTGGAAAGCAGGGGTAACCTATAAGTTTCTCTTGAAAGGCGTGCCCGATGGAAAAGGAAATACTGATTATACGGCTTGGTTTTTTGTACCCGAAGAGCATGCATGGAATGTGATCGCAAGCTTCAAACGTCCGCAGACAAACACCTACCTGAAACGATTCCATAGTTTCTTAGAGAACTTTAGTCCTAATCAAGGCTACCTGGGTAGAAAGGTTGAGTTTGGCAATCAATGGGTCTATGATGGACAATGGAAAGCTGTACAGGAGGCTTCTTTCAGTGTCGATAATACCTATCGTGCAAATCAACGCATTGATGCAATCGGCGGCATTACCAAAAACGGATACTTCCTTAGAAATGGTGGTTTCTTTAATGACGTTGTTAAGCCAGGAAGTAAGTTTGAATTCCGGAATAAAAATAATGCACCGAAAATTGATTTTGACAAACTGCCTTAATCAAAAAGGAATAAAGACAATGTCTTTTTGTCGCTCAAAGTTTGTCCTAAACACAAAAGAGACGCATTTTAATGCGACTCTTTTGTATTTAGGACAGCCCTCAATTTATTTTTCAGACAGTTTGATATCACGTTCTACCGAAACATTATCTCCGGTAACAGCATTACCATCCTTATCCACTAGAGTCAATTTTACTTTATTGTTGCCCATTGGCAGCCCTTTTATCTCATATGGCCCCCATTTGTCCAATGTAAATGTCTGGCCATTGATATCTGCAATTATCTTGTTGCCGTCTGGAGCAAGTTTGGTATTGACTACGTAAAAATCTAACAGGAGATTTTTTGTTTCATCTCCTTTATACTCACCTTTAGGTCGAGAATAGAAAAGTGATGGTTCCTTTGGTGTTGCATCTGTCGTCAATTTACCCGTTGCATCAATCTTAAATTTTACCAATTTAGAAGCTTCAGTGGTTTTTATGGATTCATGATAGGATCTTGATAAAAATGAGAGCAGGTAATGTTCCGAATTTAACGGTACTGTTACGGAGTTCTCGGGCTTGTAAAGAGCCGTGTAAGGTTTATTGTCTAAAATAAAATGGATATGTTGTCCATCATGCGAATTTGCCATATGGGCAGCATGGGCATCATCGGTCATCTCAGTCAATTTGAAATTCTTGATCGCATATTTTACAGTTACTTTTGCGGAGTCTGTTCCTACCTTTTCTGCAGTGATCGAGGCGATCTGCAGATCAGCTCCAGGAAATTCTTTCGAGTCTGCAATAGGACTGACGGTGATTGAGTCCATTTTTTGTGCAGTATTTGTGTCGATACTGCTGCTTGAGTCAGCTCCACCTGTACTTTTCGTAGAAGAGTTGTTACACCCAACAGCGCCTACTAGGAGTGCTACTGCAGCAGTAATACCTGTAATTCTGTAATACTTCATAATTTTTTTTGTTTAATTTTTTAATCATTCAGCATCTTAAGTAACAGTCTATGTTCCTATTTTGTTTGTAATAAGGTTAAAAATAGGCTGTTTGGGCTACTTATTGAAGTTTAATACACAGTGAATTAAATATTTTTAAAAAAATAGTCATATTAGATGTAATAAATCGATCTGCTGAAATGTCTTGATTATATAAAAGGCACGGGTGATATTGAGATGGAGCATAAGCCGATTAAAAATTAAAATAGAGTAAGTCTCAATATTGACGATAACATGAATCAAGAGCAATTTAAAAATACCGTTTTCATCCATAAGGATAAGCTATTTCGCTTTGCGAAACGGATCTTGATTGATGATGACGAGGCTTTCGATGCGGTACAAAATGTGATGATGCGGTTGTGGCAATTAAAAGATCAGTTGCTTCAATACAAAAATATGGAAGCTTTCTGCATGCAGAGTGTGAAAAATGAAGCACTCAATCGTTTAAAAAGAGATAAGGTCCGGGCGGATTTTGTTGAACAGCATCAGGTTGTTGCGATGACGGAACATACCGTTGGGAATACGAAAGAAATTATTCTGGAGATGATCAATTCTCTTCCCGAAAAACAAAGGCTTGTTATGCATCTGCGCGATGTTGAGGATTATGATATCGATGAAATCGGTGAAGTATTGGAGATGGGGGAGTCAGCAGTCAGAGTTAATCTGATGCGTGCAAGACAGAAGGTAAAAGAACAATTGACAAAATTATTCGATTATGAAACCACGCGGATTTATTCAGGTAAAAAATAAACCCGATTGTTTCATCTTCTTTGAAAATAAGATATACAGTGATGAAAGATAAGAAATTAAAAGAATTGGAAGAGAAGTACTTTAATGGCCAGTCGTCATTAGAGGAAGAAAGAGTATTGAAAAACTCGGATAATGCTTTTTTTCAATCATTAAATCAGGAAAAAAATAAGACAATGGACTGGTCCTTTGAGGACTTCCAAAGTGAGATCAATGATGATAAGAAACGTATTGTGTGGTGGAATAATAGCTGGATAAAATATGCAGCAGCAGCCATGTTGGTAATGGCTATTGGAATTGCACTATTCCTAAATCAGGAATCAGCAATACAAGGACCTGTGCTCGCCAAAAAAGAAATGAGTGAGTCGAAGCCTGCCGATAAGAAGCTGCTTGACGATCAAAATATAGAAATAACAGCTCCCAAACTTAATGATGAGGTAAGTGCGGAGGACAGTGGAAAGGCGATGCGAACAGCAGAAACTTTTAAACGTCCAAAAGTAAAAAAACAGGCCAAAAATTGGATAGTGAAGAAAGAAGTCGTGACTGAAAGTTCGGAATTGACAACAGAAGAGTCCTACCGGGCAGATTATGTTGTTTTGAATGGGAAGCCTGTCGCGAATGAACAGGAAGCTGTTGAACTGACCCTAAAATCTTTGGGCTTACTGGCAAATAATCTGGAAAATGGTGTAGATAAAGCAATGAATATAAAACAAATGTCAATAACGATTAACTAAAATAAAATGAAAGGTTTTTTAATAGCTTGCCTTCTACTTGTAGCAAGTATGGCAAATGCACAAATTTCAAAATTGGATAAACTTTTTGAACAATATCAAGGAAAGAAAGGTGTAACGACACTCAAGATTGGGGCGCCGATGTTCAAACTATTGGGTAATTTGAAAATAGACGATGAGGATATGCAGACAATTACACCACTGCTTAAGAATGTTAAATCGTTGCGGATGCTGATTGTTGAGGATGGAGAAGATAAAGCTTTAACAGGTATTATTCGGGGGGCGGTGTCTAATTTAAAATATGAAGAGCTTATGTCACTCAACAGTGATGGGCAAGATATCCGATTCATGGTAGAAAATATGTCCGCAAATGCCGATATCCTAAACAATCTGTTACTTACAATCAATGGAGATGGGCAAAACCTATTTATGATCCTGGACGGGGCTATACCGTTGAAAGATGTGACTAGCTTGGTAAACGACGGGAATAATAAAGTGAATAAGAACAAAGGAGATAACAACAAAAAGTAGAAAATTATGAAAAGATTACTAACCTTGTTGTGCCTAGTTGGCGTTCTTTTCTCCATGCAATCATGCATGATAAAAAAAGCGTCCAATATGGACTTCGTCAGTCGGTCCAATGTATCTGACGATGCTGAGATTGTTGCGATTAATTTACCGATGTGGTTAACAAAACCCTTTATGAAAAAAGCCTTAAAGGATGATAATGATGAAGATACTCGTGCAATGGCCGAAATTGTAAAGAAATTGAAGAAGTTCAGAATGCTGACACTGTCAAATAATGATAAAATAAAGAATGCGCGTATTTTGGACGATTACCATAAGTTTTTAAAGAAAAATAAATTTGAGGAACTTCTGGTTATTAACACCGATGGCCAGGAAATTTCGCTAAATGCTCGTATTGATAAGAACAATGTCATTCAGCGGGTTTCTTTATTGGTCCATGATGATGAAGATGAAAGTGTATTTATGGATATCAAAGGTAAGTTTTCGTTGGATGAGCTTATCGCCGGATTAAATAAGATGAAATCCAAAGATAAGAAGTTGGCAAACAAACTTTAATAAGTATGTTGATTTAAATCGAAACTTCCGCTAACCTCTAAAAAAAGCCCTCCAGTAATATACTGGAGGGCTTTTTTATAGTAGTTTGATTTTTATGCGCTAAAGACAATGTCCAACGCATCAAAAATATGTTTTTTTGCCTGGTCAAGATCCGCTGCTGTATGTGCATCAGAAACAAAACCTACTTCATAGCCTGAAGGGCCAAAATAAACGCCGCGATTTAACAACTCGCGGTGCATAATTTTATAAGATTCCATCGATTTAGGATCGATTTCACTCGCTTTTTTAATTTCTTGCTGTTCTGTAAATGCAAACCAAAAAATAGAAGCAACATGGAAAAGTTGAACTTTATATCCTTTCTCAGCAATATAAGCACGCATATCATTGACAAAAGCTTCTGTTTTGGCATTTAAATTTGTGTAGAAATCCTTTTGAGCCAAGATACCCAATGCAGCAATGCCGGCAGCCATAGCAACTGGATTTCCGGATAAAGTTCCTGCTTGGTAAACGGCACCATCAGGAGATATACAGGCCATCAATTCTTTTGAGGCTCCATAAGCACCGACAGGCATTCCGCCACCAATAATTTTACCGTAGGTAATAATATCAGGTTGTACATCATAGTAAGCTGAAGCACCTTCAAAACCAACACGGAATCCTGTGATCACTTCATCCATAATCAACATTGCACCATGTTCTTTGGTGATATTACGTAAGAAGTGAACATACTCCTTAGATTGCAACAATAAGCCATTGTTTGCAGGTATACCCTCAATGATAACTGCCGCAATCTGATCTTTAAACTCTGCAAAAGCAGCTTCTAAAGCTTGCTTATCGTTTAATTCGATAACAATGGTTTCGTCTGCAAATGCTTTAGGTACACCGGCCGAAGATGTTTCACCAAAGGTTACCAGGCCAGAACCAGCTTTCACCAAAAGAGAATCGGAGTGCCCATGATAACAGCCATCAAATTTGATGATCTTATCACGTTTCGTATAGCCTCTAGCCAAACGGATAGCAGACATTACAGCCTCGGTGCCAGAACTGACAAAGCGAATTTTCTCAATAAATCGATTGTTTTCGATAATCAACTCAGCTAGTTGGTTCTCCAACGCAGTAGGAGCGCCAAAACTTAAGCCTTTCCCGAGTTGTGCCGCTACTGCTTCACGAACTTGATCATTATTGTGCCCTAAAATTAGAGGACCCCATGAACAACAAAAATCGATGAATTCATTGCCGTCCGCATCCCAAAGATGCGCCTTATCGCCACGTTCAATAAATAATGGGGTACCATATACGGATTTGAAGGCCCGAACAGGAGAGTTTACGCCTCCAGGGAAATATTGTTTTGCTTTTTCAAATAGCTCAGCAGATTTTGCTCTTGAAATATCAGGTGCTTGCATAGTCTATGTATTTGAATGCGAAGTTATCTTTTTTTGAGAAGATAAGTCTCATAGAAACGTAAGGAATCCATAATAGCCTGATATTAGCTATTTAAATTGAGTAATAGTTTCCTTTTTTAGCAATTGTATTTCCTGTTTATTGACAAACAGGATAATCTCATTGGCTGACTTAATTTCGATCTCAAAAGCCGTCTTGTTATCATTATATTTTCCAAAAAGGTTTGGACTAAAAAAATACCCGCTGAATTTTTTGCTATCTAATATTGCAAAATTGCCCACTTTTTGATGAACTGAAGTTGGGGGACTTTGAGGGTTTGAATTCGAAAAGGTGAAAAGGGCGTCGCCATTTTTATTAAATGTGATTGATTTCAGTTTAGCGTTGGCCGCAATCCAATTGCCTTCTAAAAAGGAGTAAAATGTATGTTCATGTACGGAAGGAGCCGATAACAGGAAACTGCTGATTATAATACTTTTTAACATAATAAGGTGGATTATAATTTTCTGTTTGACCGCAATGTAATAAAAAGGTTTAAATAATATTTTAAAAAAAGCAGAAGCTCGGAAATGACTTCCCGAGCTTCTGTAAGTTATATTCCGATTATCGAAGATAATTTGGAAGTTATTAAATAAAACCTTTCTCCAATACTTCTTTGGAGTGGTAGGATAAGATTGCTGTAGCGCCAGCACGTCTGAAGCTCAATAACGTTTCTAGAATGACACGTTCGTCTAACCAGCCGTTTTGAATAGCCGCCTTTAACATCGCATATTCTCCGCTGACATTATACACCGCAATTGGCAGATCGAAGTTGTCTGCAAGAAGTTTAACGATATCTAAGTAGGGAAGTCCTGGTTTTACCATCAGAAAATCTGCTCCTTCCTGTGCATCGAGCTGTGCTTCGATCAGCGCTTCTTTTGCATTGGCAGGATTCATCTGGTAGGTCTTTTTATCGCCATGCTTGGGCGCCGAGCCTAAGGCATCTCTAAAAGGACCATAATAGGCCGAAGCATATTTTGCCGTATAGGACATCAAAGAAACGTTTGTAAAACCATTATGGTCCAATAGCTCACGGATGTAACCGATGCGGCCATCCATCATATCTGATGGAGCAATGATATCTGCACCTGATTGCGCATGTGCCAAAGCCATCTTGCCCAATACCTCTAATGTCTCATCGTTTAGGATCTCACCGTTTTCGACAATTCCATCGTGCCCATCACTGCTGTAAGGGTCCATAGCAACATCCGTTACGATACAAGCTTCCGGAAAATTTTTCTTTACAGCTGCAATCGCACGTAAGTATAAACTTCCATCACGGTAGCTTTCTGTAGCATATTTGTCTTTTAAGGACTCTTCAATGTTAGGGAAAAGATCAAATGAGCGTAAGCCCAACTTTAGGCAACTTTCCACTTCTTTCAATAGATTGTCTATTGAATAGCGATAGATGCCAGGCATCGATTTAACCTCAGTTTTTTGATTTTGCCCATCGACGATAAAAAGTGGGAAAATCAAATTTGACGCGTCTAAACGTGTCTCTTGAATCATGTCGCGAATCACGGCAGATTTACGATTTCTTCTCGGACGTTGTAACATTATATTAAGATTATTTATGATCTATGTTGTTTATTTCAACGTCAGTGGAATCGTTTACCGACGTTGAAATACAAACTACTTTATATGATTCTAATACTCCAATCCAAAAACGGCTTCAGAAAGACCTATTTCATCTGGAGAATAAGGAAGTGTATAAGGGACATTCATCTCATCAAACTTTGCACCGGTAGAGCGGCCAATACAGATTACTTTCTGGCCCGGTTCCAACAGATTGTCCGCAAAATAAGCTTCCACGTTGCTTGGACTGGTAAAGACCAATACCTCCGCATTGGATGGATCTACATTTTCTTCTAAGACCGTTTCGTATACCGGTATATTGATGATTTTCGTCTCTGGGCTTAACGCTTTTTGAATTGTTTCCAAAGATTCTTTCGCACGTGGAATAAGCACGGTACCACCATTGGCCAATTCAGCAAATTTCTTCGCAATTTCCTCCATATTGATGCCCTCACTGTCGCCAGAGAAATCAGCAACGCGGTCATATTTACGCAAAATCTCCTCCGAGCCGCGGCCAATGACACCGATCTTTGTCTTTTTGCTCAAACGAGGCTCTAAATTGAAAAAGTGCTCAATACCATTTTTGCTTGAAAATATAATCCAGTCAACATGTTTTAGGATAAAAGGATCCAGTTTATTGATAATAGGGAATATTTTGATCAAAGAGCGGCCCTCAATAGTAATATTGTGCTTGGCCATTGCTCTTGCGAAATAGGAATTTTCGTCTACCTCCCGGGAGATAAATACAGATTGTGGCAGCTTTCTATCCTTTGCATACTTATTGAAAATGCGCTCCGCTAAACGTGTCGCATCGGTATCTCTAAGGTAAACACGATCAGGGAAATCTTCACTTGTTTCAGCAATAGAGGCCCAAGCTTCGTATTCGTCACCGCTTTTGCGGCAATAACAGCCAAGTGGCGCATGACATCCTGCATCAAATTTATTTAATACCAAACGTTCTACGGAGATTGTTTGTGCTACTTCTTCATTGTTCAAGGGCTGTAAAGCTTCAAAAAGTTCCCTGTCAACCTCACGGATCTGAATAGCAAGTACCCCTTGCGCTGGTGCCGGAATAATTTCAACGGGAGGAATCTCCTCCACATGAAAATCTGTAATATCCATTTCAATACGGCTAATACCTGCTTTTGCAAGTACTATGGCATCATATTGCTCATCACGTAGTTTTTGGATTCTTGTCTGCAAATTACCACGGAGATCGTCAAATTCTAGATCAGGACGTAGTGCCGAGATCTGCGCTTTTCTACGGTTAGATGATGTTCCAACTGTCGCATTGTGCTTTAATGAGAGACGTTTTTTGATATCCACACAATCTTTGTGGATAATCAATAATTCAGCTGGATCTTCGCGCTCAGAAACCGCTGCAATGATCAATCCTGGAGGATTGACCGTAGGTAAATCTTTGTGTGAGTGTACAGCTAAATCAATGGTCCCGCTCAAAAGCTCCTCTTCAAGCTCTTTAGTGAAAAATCCTTTGCCTTCTAATTTATCCAAACGAAGGTGTTGAATAATATCACCCTGTGTTTTAATGACTTTTAATTCTGCTTCAATTCCGATTTCTGCCAATCGATCTTTTACAAAATTTGCCTGCCACATGGCAAGAACGCTTCCCCGGGTACCAATAATTAGTTTTCTATTCACGTTAATTTTACTTTACCTATTAAAACAATCACAACGATGTTCCACCGATAGCTACGTATTCAACTAGCACAGAATGTGTTTTAATTCAATTGAGCCCCGGAAAATGAACAATTTCGGAAAAATGTGTTTAATACCATTTATCAGAGCAAAAATAAATAAATGAAAGGAATATGTTGACACGTTACTGTCATTATATGTCAGGAAATAATTGATAAACCGAAATTTATGGGAAACAGTCAAAGGGTAGCTTCATGGGATGTGAGCAGAGCACATTCAGCGAGCAGAATAACCTTAGTACAAAACCTAGGGTAATAATTAAAAGTAAAAGGAAATCACTGCTCCAAGAGCAAGTTTAATGTTAGTTTTTTTCCGTTTCTGGAGTTTTAACCAAAATTTCTTTCGCCATAACCATTGGAACCTTGATGTATTTCTTTTCCATATAGTTGATGACTTTTTCCAAGACTTCTCTCGCTTCGGGGGTTAGGGCTTGAACCTCTTGGGCAAAAACCTCATTTAGAGCGAATGATTTAATTTCTTTAATCTTTTCAGGAACCTCACGCATAGCAACTTCTACGCGTCGCTGTTTGATTAAAGGTAAAAATTCTTGGATATTGTCCTGGATAATCTTTTCGGCACTCTCCAATTCATTATAACGCTCTTGGATGTTTTTCTCCGCAATAGCTTGTAAGCTGCTCACTTCAATATAATGAATCGGATTATTTTGGAGAACTTCAGCATCGATATCATTCGGAACGGCTAAGTCAATGATGATTTTCTTATCAGTTTCTCCGTTTAACAAGGATTGATAAAGTGTGTTGTCAATAATGGAAGTCGGTGCACCTGTACAGGTAATCAGAATATCAAAACCTCCTTTGTACTGATCAATATCGGCCAAGGGGTAAGCTTCAGCATTTAATTCTTCGGCTAGGGCCTTTGCATTCTCCACTGTGCGGTTGAAAATAACGAACTTAGCTTTTTGGTTCTTCTGGAAATATTTTGCTAAATTCTGATTGGTTTCTCCAGAACCAATGATGACGATTCTAGGGTTTTCAACCAGTTTTAATTCGCGCAATTTGCGATAGGCAAGAGAGACAACTGAAATTGGGTTTCTGGAAATTTTAGTATAAGTGTATACTTCTTTAGCAGTTTTTACGAGACGATCCATCATCAGACGTAGAAAATCTCCAGTAAAACCAGCTTCTCTACAACGATCATATGCCCGACGTACCTGTGCCAAAATTTCTTTTTCACCAACAACAAGACTTTCAAGTGAACATGACATCCGAAGCAGGTGATTTAAAGCATCCATACCCTCGTATTTGTTGACCTGTCCCAAGTAACATTGTAGTCTTTCCTGAGGTACACAGAAGTTTAATTTTCCCATAAAATCAGCAATGAATTCATGGGTCAATTCGTGAGCACCATAAAATACAAACTCTACTCGGTTACAAGTACCAATATAAAAGATCTCTGGAATGTCTAGGCTATGCTTTAGATTGATGAGGCGACTTTCTAAATCCTCATTGCAGATCACTAGATTACCTAGATCTTTTAGTTCGACATGTTTATGAGTAAACGCTAATACTTTAAGATTTTTCAAAGCTCTAATCCCTCGCTTATATTTAACGGTACAAATGTAGCTTAAAAGCTTTGTGCTTGTGTCAAAAATCTGTCAAAGGGATTAATTTAGAAAGATTTTAAATAGCTGTTTTTTCTATTTAATAATCTGTTTTATAATTACTTATGTTATGGCTTGGTGCTAAATGATTTTCGTCACGATAGATCGTGACGAAAATTTTAAGCGATAGAATACGATAAACTATTCTTTAATACCCGTATTTGTGCTTGCAGAGTCGATGGTAACATCTTCCAATTCTTCCACATAAGGTTCTTCTTCAGAAGTAGTAGCTTCTTGAATTTCACTATCACTATATTGATAATAGCTGTCGAAGGTCTTGCTGCTTTTATTGTAAATTAATGCGTACTTGGAGTTTTTGTTCTTGACAATAATTCCATCGGCAGGAGCAGGTACTAACTTCATCTCATCCATAAAAATTTTCTGTCCCTTTTTGAAGCTGTTGATGAGTGGCAGTTCGCTTGAATATTCCTTCCAGAATAAAATATCGCCTTTTGCCGATATGATCCAGATGGCACTACTCTGGTAGTCGTTCTTTTCTACTAGGAAAGCCATTTCTTTATTCCAACTGTCTGCATCGTTGCGATCTGTAAAGTTCCCATAGCAGAAAACAGATTTAGCCCGATCTTTTATCCGAGTAAACTTGTATATAGGTTTATCATCTACGGGCTCTAGGTAGCTATTGCCCATAAATATCTTTGTAATCCCCCTTCTGTAGCGTAATGGAATGTTGTCGTATTCCGGAAGAGTGAAGATAGCATTATTCCAATGTTGATAGTCTTCTAATGAACTCCATCCATCAGCATCTTCCAGGTCTTTGGGATCGGCATTGTCAAATCCGACAACAGCTGTCGCGGTACTATCTACTTGCAAGCCGTCGAAAGCTTGTCGCTGCCTATAATTGTAATATCCGCCACCCGCTAGGATAACCAATAGGACGACGCCAATAATGATATATATCCTTTTCTTTTTATTTGGCTGTGCGGGTTGTTCTGCAGCGATTTCTTCAACTTCTCTTTTCATGTTTATTATTCGGCTTAATGCTAAAAATTATACTCATCTCTTTTAAACAAGTGAAAACAAGATCTAAATGATTGTTGGTCTTTTGATTAGCCTTGTTTTTTATTTGTTCTAAGCGTTAATTGCGCTTAAAAATAGAATAATTTTTCAAAAAGTGAAATACAAGTTATATATGTGTCAATATTCAACTTATATTCGTAGCAGTTTTAAAGGAATTTGAATCATGATTATTATCAAAAAATACGTTGCCATCGTTGGACTAGTCATTTCTTTTTTGTCCAGCATGACGCCGTTCTTAAAAGTGCCTATTAAAGGAAATTGGAATTTATATCAGGTAGATGCCTATTTATTCTTTATTACATTACTTATTCTGGGGGTGACGGCCCTTTTATTTTTTGTTCGTGCAGTTCGAGCTTATCAATGGATGACTCGATTAGCCGCCTGCTGGTACCTGTTGAGTATAACAGCGGTCTGGTTTAAGATCAATAACTATTTCGGTTGGGGATTTGCCGATAAATTGCTTTCTAAATCCTTGCACATGCGCTGGGGCTGGGTTGTCTATTTGATTGGAATCTTACTGTTATTGTTGAGTACCAAGAAGGTTTCTGCGACAACTGAATAAAATAAAGCCGTTTGTCCAAATAAAACTTTCATGACTTCGCAGACACCAACAGCAATCAAAGCGGACTGGAGGTTCTTTCTGGCCAATAAAATCAAGCAGTTTCAGAAAAAAAATAAGCTAGATGAAATTCATCTAGCTTATTTTTTGTTTGGACGATGCGGTACGAAATGACTTTTCAGCTTGTCCAATCCTAAATCCTCTTCAATCTTATCCAGTTCGTAAGACCATATCTTTTCATCCAAAATTTCGTTAAGGACTTTTGGATTAGTAAGATCTACAGGACGAACACGTTGTTCTCTGTTGATTGGTGAGGTCAGTTCCTGCAAACTGCCGCTATGACGTATGATCTGAAAACGGAAGGTAGGCCATTTACCAACATTTGCAAAGTTGCCTGTGTAAAACTGCATAGCGTCATGCGGTGGTATCTTATTACTGAAAATACCTTTCACTTTATTCGCTGTCGCTTCAGATACAGATACCAGGAGTTCAAAGCTCGTTTCATTGATGATGTGTAATTTGGCAAGTCCATCTTTGTGATCTCCCGAGATTGCCAAAAGTATTCCTTTTTCGATAAATCGATGTGGTGTCAGTGGTGTCGCATGCCGGTCAAGTTCATCATCTGCGCGACGCATATTACCGAAGACAAGGGTGATTTTATCCATTGGCACCGGAATCTCAAAACCAGTGTCGTCTGTAACGCCTACAATATCGTTGGGCTGCATGGATGTGATATGCCCTTCAATGGGTTCATCGACAAACCGTACTAAGTCGCCTATTCTAAATTTCATGTTTACTTTACTTTTGTGTCAATAATATATAGTAGCTTCTCAAGGTCCGCGTGATCATTGTATAAATGAAATCCGACACGGATTCCCGAACCTCGGGGAAAGCATTTTATGCCCTCATCCAGGAGTGTTTGATAATTGTCTGGGTTGATCTGAATATTGAAAATATTACTCTGTGGACGTCTATTGATGATGCTGTCCAATAACAGTTTTCTGTCGGCAAGTTCTGTGCGGGCATCTTCGATCAATTTTTGGGTATAGGCCACAGTTTCGGCAAAGCCCCATTCCTCCAATTGAAGAAGAGACTGCTGTAGCGTTCCGTGCGATAGGGTGTCCAAATGCCCTGGTTCAAAACAGAGTTGTACCACAGATTTATTCATCCATTGCTTGTTGAGGAAGCTGTAATTTTTTTGGATATCCGCATAAAGCATCGCTTTGAGTCTTTCGCTTAAGAGCACAAAACCATTACCAAAACCTGCCATAAGCCATTTGTATCCACTTGATAATACGGCGTCAAAGCCAGAAAGTGCGAAATCAAAAAGATCCGTCCCTAAATATTGGGTGCCGTCGCCTACAATCAACAACTCGGGATGCTGATGCTTTAATTCCTGTATGAAGGATAGATCTATTTTTAACCCCGAAATATATTGAACAATGGAAAGGATGAGAACATCTGGTTTGAATGTTGCTATTGTGTCCAATAAATTCGTTTCCAATTGTTCGTCCATCGTGACAAATTGGTGTTCAAAACCACTTAATATCGTCGGAAAATTAACGGAAGGATAATCATTATTCAGTAATAAAACCTTAGCTTGTTTTGGTAAACCTGCCAATAGCGCATTGAAGGCAAAGGAAAAACAACTTGATAAGAAGACATTTTGGGAAGGGCAATTGAAAAATTTACCGAGTGTATCCCGACAGGCATCTAAAGTTGCGCCTTGCTGTTCGCGTAAGGTGCTGTTCGCGTCGAAGAAATCTTGATCTCTTTTAGCGCGCCAGGCCTTTGTTTCACGTGAAAGTAAGCCGGATCCTGGTGTGGTGAGGTAAGTTACCGCTGAAGCGATGTCAAAATGTTTACGATAGGGACTACTCATGTCTTTGGTCTTTTGTTAGTATTGCTAAATAATCTGTCAAGGAGAGGTATTCTCCGCCCATGCTTTCCAAATGATCTGTGTGAAATTGGCAATCAATTAAACAAAGTTCAATTTCTTGGGCGAGATAAATCAGAGCCGCTTTCGAAGCGTTGGCGACTTTTGAAAACATGCTTTCGCCACAAAAGACACCATTGATTAACACACCATAAAGCCCCCCAACCAGTATACTATCTTGCCAAACTTCCACCGAATGTGCATAACCCAGCTCCGCAAGTTTACTATATGCTTCGATCATGTCCTGTGTTATCCAGGTTCCAGTCTGATCTTTTCTATTCATAGTTGCGCAAAGCTGAATGACTTCTTTAAAGCTGCGGTCTATCGATAAGGAAAATGTTTTTTTCCGGAGAACACTCGCCATGCTCTTGCTGATCTTGATCTTGGACGGATCGATCACAAATCGGGGATTTGGGGCATACCAAAGTATCGGGCTATCATCACTGAACCAGGGGAAAATTCCGTTACTATAGGCCAGTAGCAAACGATCTACCGAAAGATCTCCTCCTACGGCGAGTAAACCATCTTCTTCTGCATAGCTTGGGTGTGGAAACTCCAGTCTTTTAGTATCCAGTTCAAATACCATGGTTACTTAACATGCTGCGATAGATGGTATTATTCTGGTTGACGCGGTTCTTTGCCTATCTCTTCAAATAGTTTATCCATGTGTTCAACATATTCGTTGGTATCATCGAGGAAGAACTCCAATTGAGGAACAATCTTTACCTGGTTCTTAATTTTTGCACCCAGTTTATAGCGTATTTCAGATGTTTTGAAACGAATGGCCTTAATATCCTCCTGTGCCGTTTTTGTGTTTAAAAAGCTCACGTAAACGCGGGCAATCGCTAAATCCGGCGTAACACGAACCCGTGTAACCGTAATAAATGCTCCAGGAGCCCATGAATTACCTTCGCGTTGAAATAATGCTGCTAAATCCTGTTGAATCACCCCAGCAAAACGTTGCTGTCTCTTGCTTTCTGTTCCCATCGTATACGTTTTATGTTGAATATTCTCAATTATGTCAAACAAAAATAGCCAAAATTTCAATTAAAAGAGAAATTTGGCTTGACCTCTTGTCGCTTACTTGACAAAAAATATACAATAAACCATCGATTGGTAGCGAACGGATTATAGCTTTGAAAACAATAAAATAAGCAGCACAAGAAAAAAGGCACATCTTGGTTTGACGTGCCTTTAAATTTCGATTCACAATTGGTTAGGTAATTTCTTTCAAGTTTTAAGACTTTGGGGTCTATCATATTTGGTTTGAAATTTCGGTGTATTTAAAGCGGTAAGTATTTACTAACCTTACCATCTTCTATTTTTTCATCTCCCTTACACTACAAACATAGGAATACTTAAAAAACTGACAAAATAACTTTTAAAAATAAAGTGAGTGGTTACTTATAATGTGTGTTTATCGCGATTTAACAAACTTTTAACATTTAATTTTTTTTGTAACGGCCCTTTTTTTTCACGAGATTTTTTGTTTTTCATCAAATTGTCCGAGCAAAATGTATGCAATCTTTGCATTGATATAACCATTTGCAATTGGTATTTTTGTAAAAATTGTATGTGATAGAATTATCAGGAGCTTCAATCAACGCTAAACCGACCAAGGGCTTTTGATAATAACGGGATCAAAAAGAAATTATACGAATGAAAATCTGGCAAAAAAATATAGATGTCGATTCTTTTGTAGAATCGTTTACGGTCGGCAATGACCGCGTAATGGACCTGCAACTTGCTGCTGCGGATGTTTTGGGTTCATTGGCCCATACACGCATGTTGAATAGCATAAATCTGATGACCGATGAGGATCTAGTGCTTGTACAAAAAGAACTGAAAAATATCTATAAAGAAATTTTAGCCGGTGACTTTCGTATTGAGGACTCGGTAGAAGATGTGCATTCACAGGTCGAAATGCTGCTTACACAGCGTATTGGAGAGGCAGGTAAGAAAATTCACTCCGGCAGATCCCGTAATGACCAGGTTTTAGTCGATCTAAAATTATACTTCCGCTCAGAGATTCAGCATATCATCCAGAATACAGAAGCTCTTTTTAATGAATTGATCCAACTCAGCGAGCGATATAAGCATATTCTGATTCCGGGATACACGCACTTGCAGATTGCAATGCCTTCATCTTTTGGATTATGGTTTGGTGCTTACGCAGAAAGCCTTGTTGATGATCTGGAGATGATGCGTGCCGCCTGGAAGGTCTGTAATAAGAATCCTTTAGGATCTGCTGCAGGCTATGGATCATCTTTTCCATTAAATAGAACGATGACGACGCAATTGCTGGGATTTGAAGACCTAAATTACAATGTGGTTTATGCACAGATGGGGAGAGGTAAGACCGAACGTATCTTGGCACAGGGCATGAGTTCCATCGCGGCGACATTGGCCAAATTTGCAATGGACGTATGTCTGTATATTAATCAAAATTTTGGCTTTATCTCCTTTCCGGCACATTTAACGACGGGATCGAGCATCATGCCGCATAAAAAGAATCCAGATGTCTTTGAGTTGATCCGTTCACGCTGTAATAAGATACAGGCATTGCCAAATGAAATTGCGTTGATGACTACCAACCTGCCGTCTGGTTATCATAGAGATCTTCAATTGTTAAAGGAAAATTTATTCCCGGCTTTTAAATCGCTGAATGAATGTCTTGAAATAGCAACTTTCATGTTGGAAAACATTTCCGTTAAAGAGAATATCTTGGACGATCCAAAATACGATTATTTGTTCTCTGTTGAAGTCGTGAACAACGAGGTTCTGAAAGGGGTTCCTTTCCGGGAGGCCTACAGGACTATCGGCATTGATATCGATGAAGGCCGTTTCAAGCCATCAAAAGAGGTAAACCATACGCACGAAGGAAGCATTGGAAATCTATGCAATGATCAGATTCAACGTATGTTCGGAGAGGTCAAAGCAACTTTTGGTTTTGAAAAAGTCGAATCAGCATTGGATGATCTTTTAAAATAAAAAATGTGCTGTGGCCCTACAAAGGAAACAGCACATCAACATAAAACGGCCGGTAAGCACATGCTTACCGGCCGTTTTCTTTTCTTATTTTTTTATAGAGAACTTAAAATGTGTCTCGGAGTCGAACGATTCGCCCGCTTTTAACAGGGTTGAAGGAAATTCCGCCTGATTGGGCGTATCCGGAAAATGCTGTGTTTCCAGACAAAATCCGGCATAAGGCAAATATTTATAACCTCTTTTGCCAAAATCATTTCCCGTCATCCAGTTTGCTGTATAGAGCTGTACACCAGGCTCCGTTGTAAAAACATCCAGCTGAATGCCTGTGTTTTTTGAATAGACTGTTGCACAAGGCTGCGAAATAGGCTGGTTGTTGACATAACAATGGTCATAGCCTTTGGCAGCGATCAATTGTTCGTTATTTGCAGTAATATCTTGAACAATAGGTTTGGGTATGCGGAAGTCGAAGGCGGTGCCCTCCACAGGTACTATTGCATTTGGTATCTGGTTGTCGTCTACAAATAAGACCTCATCTGAGTTGATCTGAAGGATTTGCTGCAATACGTCGCCACTGCCTTCCCCATCCAGATTGAAGTACGTATGATTGGTCAAGTTGACGTGCGTATCGGCATCCGATTGCGCATGATATTTGATAATGATCTCGTTATTTCTGGTCAGGGTATAAGAAACCATAACTTTTAAGTTTCCTGGGAAGCCCTCTTCACCATCTGGGGAAACATAATAAAATTCGACGTGCGATTGATAAGTTACCCTTCTGTCCCAAACCTTATCATGAAAGCCCGAAATACCACCATGAAGACAATTATTGCCATTGTTTTGCGGAAGCGTATAGTGTTTTCCGTCGATTTCAAATTTACCCGCAGCAATGCGATTGGCGAAACGCCCTGCTGTGCATCCATGGTATTTCTCATCAGAATCTAGGTAGGCCTGAATTGAATCGAAGCCCAGTGCTACATCCACTAAATTTCCCTTGTTATCAGGTACCAAAATACTGACAATACGTGCACCGTAATCCGTTAAGAGTACTTGCATGCCGCCTTCGTTTTTTAATAAGAGCAAATGCGTGTTTTTGCCTTCGATTGTACCTTCAAAATGTTTTGGAATAAGTGTTTGATATTTCGTCATGATGGATCCCTATTGGTATTTAGGTTAAAGATACAGAATATAACCTGTATAAAAATGACTTTGATAACAGCTGTTTGTAAAATTTGTCATTTTGAAATGCAATCATGGATACTGTTGCAATAATGACTCCTGAATAGGTGAATAACAGGAGTAAAATATAGCGATATGCGGACAGTCATTCGGATAATTTCCGAAGCTGTATCCTATGATTATAATTGTATTTAAAGGCAAATTTATCTAAGTTTGCGCTATGTCTGAAAAAATGAATTGGAAAGATTTGCTCTCTGCAAAGCGCTGGGGTTACGAAGATCGGAGCGTAGATAGTTACCTTGTGGCCCGGTCGGAATTTCAACGGGATTATGATCGTTTGATCTTTTCATCCCCATTTCGGAGATTACAGAATAAGACGCAGGTTTTTCCACTTCCTGGTGCTGTATTCGTGCACAATAGATTGACACATAGTTTAGAAGTTGCCAGTGTGGGACGCTCTTTGGGGCGTATGTTTTATGCGCAGCTGAAAGAGGAAAATCCAAACCTGGATAATGATTACCCCTTTCTGCAAGAAGTCGGAAATATTATCTCGGCGGCATGTCTTTCACATGACTTGGGCAACCCAGCCTTTGGCCACTCGGGTGAATCCGCCATATCTACGTATTTCACAGATGGAGATGGACGTAAATACCAAGAGCAGGTCACAGCCGAAGAATGGGCAGATCTGACCCACTTTGAAGGAAATGCAAATGCCCTGCGGATTTTGACGCATGCCTTCCAGGGCAAGGATCCCAAAGGTTTTGCATTGACCTATACTTCGCTGGCTTCCATTGTAAAATACCCCTGTTTGGCAATTGATGGCCACCTTAAGAAGAGCCATCACCGCAAGAAATATGGCTTTTTTACAGAAGAACAAAAGGCGTTTGAGAAGGTTGCCAATGAATTGGGACTATTAAAAGATCCCTCTAATCCAAAGGGCTATCTGAGACATCCCCTGGTTTATCTCGTGGAGGCTGCAGATGATATCTGTTACAATATTATTGACTTAGAAGATGCTCATCATCTTAAAATATTGTCCTATCAGGAAGTCGAAGAATTACTATTGCCACTATGTGGTAAAGAAAATCTTCGTGACAGACTCGATGGATTGCTGGATACCCCAAGCCGCGTAGCATTGTTACGTGCCAAAGCGATCAATACCTTGATTAAAGGATGTGTTGATGTCTTTGTACGTGAGCAGGACAAGTTTCTGTCAGGAACTTTCGCATCAGCGTTGATGGATGCCCTAGATGAAGATATTGTTACACAAATGAACAAAATCTCGAAGATTTCCATTGCAAAAATCTATAATGCACCCACAGTTGTACAGATTGAGATTGCTGGCTACCGGGTGATGGATGCCCTATTGAAAGAATTTGTTCCGGCATACCTGAAGAAGAACAAGAATAATTACGATAAAAAGCTAGTTGCGTTAATTCCTGAACAATTTTATACGGACAAACAAGATTCGTATTCGAAAATTCGTTGTGTATTGGATTTTGTTTCAGGTATGACTGATGTTTATGCGATAGAGCTGTATCGTAAAATCAAAGGAATAACGATACCATCCATAGAATAGGGACGTTTAAGGTAAAGGGTTAAAACATCAATATTAAATTGAGACTAGCTGTAATACCCTCGGGCATTACAGCTAGTCTCGGATCGAAAATCTAACATCTCATATCTAAAATGAAGGTTGTAATTGCTGAAAAGCCCTCCGTGGCGCGTGATCTAGCTCGAGTGATGGGGGCGAAGGAAGTCAAAGACGGTTATATCGCCGGCAATGGCTATGCTTTTACGTATGCTTTTGGTCATTTGGTTCAACTCTGTACGCCACAGGCTTACGGATACAATTCGTGGACAATTTCAAACTTGCCGATCATTCCACCAACATTTAAGCTGGAGTCAAAGAAAGTGAAGCGTGATGGCAAGCAGATGGATGATACCGGAGCAGTTAAGCAACTCAACACCATAAAATCCCTTTTAGAACAGGCCGAAGAAATCATTGTGGCTACCGATGCTGGACGGGAAGGGGAATTGATCTTTCGTAATATATACTATTTTTTGGGTTCTAAAGTTCCTTTTAAACGCCTTTGGATATCGAGTCAAACAGATAAGGCCATTAAAGAAGGATTTGCCAATCTGAAAGCAGGTGCGGAATACGATAGCCTATATATGTCTGCCCGCTCACGTTCGGAATCAGATTGGCTCATCGGTATCAATGCGACGCAGGCCATCACCTTGGCGGCGGGAAATAAAGGATTACTTTCTTTGGGCCGTGTACAGACGCCAACTTTGGCCATGATTTGTTCACGCTATCTGGAAAACAAAGATTTTAAACCCCAGGCATTTTATAAAATCCAGGCCGGGTTTGAAAAAGACAATATCAGTTTTAAGGCAACCTCCAATAAGATCGATAAAAAGGATGTTGCCGAGCAAACCATTGCGCGATTGACCGTTGGTTCCAATGCCCGTGTGGCAAAGGTGGAAGCCAAAGAAACAAAAGAACAGCCACCCTTGCTATTTGATTTGACATCGCTGCAACAGGATGCAAATAAAAAATATGGTTATTCGGCAGATCAGACACTGAGTATTGCGCAAACACTTTACGAAAAGAAGGTCATCACTTATCCGCGTACGGGCTCCCGTTACATCGGTGAGGATGTTTTTGAAGAAATTGACGCACTTTTTCAACATTTAGCAGATACCGCAGACGAATCCATCGCGTCGATTGCAAAAAATCTGATCGGTGCAAAATTGAACAAACGTTCTGTCGATGATAAAAAGGTAACAGATCACCATGCCTTGTTGGTGACGGATGAAAAGCCGGGGTCCATGCTCAAAGAGCAACAGAACGTTTACAATATGATTGCCAAGCGTATGGTGGAAAGTTTCTCGGAAGTTTGTATAAAAGATATTACCACCGTGACAATTGATGCGCAGGGAGTTGAACTTATCGCCAAAGGTACTGTGATCAAGCAATACGGTTGGCGTCTTTCCGCGGAGCAGATCGAAGCGCCTGATGAAGATAAAAATAATGACGATCAGGATAATGAAAATGCGCAATTACCGAAGCTGTTAGCCGAGGAATTATTGCAGATTCTGACCCTCGAACTTGCCGAACGTTTTACCAAAGCAAGACCCATACATACCGAAGCTTCGTTATTGAAGGCCATGGAAACCTCGGGAAAGGAAATTGAAGACGATGAGATGCGACAGGCTATGAAGGACTGTGGACTTGGTACACCTGCTACGCGTGCTGCAACCATCGAAACACTTTTTCAACGTGATTATATTAAGCGCGACAAGAAAAAACTGATTCCAACGGAAAAGGGGCTTGCGGTATACAATCTTGTAAAAGATCGTTCCATTGCCAAAGTAACTTTGACCGGTAAATGGGAGCAGAAACTGGAGGAAATGCGGGCCAATAAAGTGTCTTATGATGTTTTTATGAAACATATTAAGGACTATACGGCCAAAATCACAAAAGAATTGTTGACACTGCGGATTTCTCTCGCACAAGAGGAAGTTAAACCTCAACAAAAAGGAAAGATAAAATGTCCGAAATGTGAGAAGGGGTTGATTTTGCTCTACGATAAAGTGGCCCAGTGCGACCATTATGCCCGTGGATGTGATTTTAAGATCTGGCGGACATTAAATGGTATCTTTCTGGACGAAAAAGAGATGAAGAACCTATTGGAGAAAGGAAAAACCTCCGAGTTTAAAGGCGTAAAAAATAACGAGGGCACTATTGTCACTGCGCCACTTGTATTTGAAAATTTCAAGGTTAACGTGGGATAATGGTTTACCCCACGTATTTATCTTTTCGGTTTTTATCCCCGCTGCAAAATATCCTGCAAAGCAGTTGAAATCGTTGGAAACTTGAAGGTAAATCCACTGTTCTCCAACCTTTCAGGTAATACCCAACGGCTTTTTAAAAGCAGCTCTGTCTCCGTACCGATTAAAGCCGCACCTATTTCCAGTAGCCATTTTGGAGATGGTAGGCCAATTTTACGGTTCATTACCTGTCGAAAAGTTGCCATAAAAGTCTTATTCATAATCGGGTTGGGTGCCGCACAATTGACGACACCATACAAATCTTCATGACCTTTTAAGAACAGAATAAGCTGAAATAGATCTTCAATATGAATCCAGCTAAAATATTGCCGGCCATTTCCCTGTATACCCCCTAGTCCGGCACGTACAAGATTTTTAAAAGGAAGGATAACCCCTCCATCCGTGCCCAAAACTATCGCCATCCGAAGTGCCACCTGCCTTGTCTTTTCCGATTTGAAGTCGAAAAAAGTCTTTTCCCATAATGTTGCAACATCGACGGAAAAACCTGTTCCGATCTCCCCCGAACTTTCTGTCATTGGACGATCTTCGGCGTGACGATAGATGGTGGCGGTACTCGCGTTTAGCCATAGCTTTGGTGGATTAGTACAGCCTGCTGTGAGCTCGCCGAGAAGCGTAGTCGTTGCTGTCCGTGAGGAAAATATTTCGGCCTTATTTTTTTCGTTATACCGACAGTTGACAGATTTTCCGGCTAGATTGATTAGCATCGCTGCATTTTCCAGTGAATCGGAAATAGCGGATCGATCGGTCCAAAGGATATTGCCCGGCCGACGGCCAATGATGATCACCTGATAGCCTAATGTACGAAATCTCTCGGAAAGATATTGTCCAACAAAACCTGTTCCTCCAGCGATGACTATTTTATTCATGGCAAGTGTATTTGCAGTCTGTTTTAATTATGCATTGAAGGTTGTATCCATGTTTCTTCGTTGTTTTGCAATCCGTTTGCCTCTAAAGAAGAGAAACATATTAAGAAAGAGCATTACACCAAGATATATGCTAAATCCACCGATTTTATAACTCAGACGCTCAATGAGTTCCTGAATGCTGGGCTTGTACAGGCTGATTTCAAGTATGTAGAGTGCAAATCCCAAATTCATGAGGTAGAATCCGATGCGAAATAGATTATTTGTGGCATGGGCTACCTCCGGCCTGCCGGCAAAGATATCATTCATGTAAACAATGCTATTTTTAAAAAGCACGTAGGCAACATAATAGGTTAATCCTATTGCAATGGGTAAGTAGATAAAGTACCCGATAACTGTTAAATTTCCCATGATATTAATGTTTAATGGTTAATGAATTCTTTCTTTTTGCGAAAAAGTAAATACTGAGCATATTGAAGTAATGTAACCCAACGAGGACAAAAAGTAATCGTCCTGTTTTAAAGGCAATGCTGCAGATCATTTCATCAAATGATTCAATTTGTCGCCAATAACTAAATTGCAGGATTGCATATCCAATGTTGAGTAGGTAATATCCCAGCAGCAATAAATTATTTGTCGTATCGGCCAAGTTGACCTCCTGGCGGAAAAGCGAGAGGATGAAAATCCGGCCATTTTTATGGAATAACCGACCGACCCAAAGAATAATATAACAGGTGAGCAGGCCGTAGATTGCGTACGCTAGGATATTGAAGTTCATGACGCTACATCATTAGTTTGATCAATTTGATTAATAAATCTCCGCCGCTTGTATTGAAAATTTTGTTGGCAATAGTTTCGAGTTGATCCGTCAAATTTTGGATGTCCTTTACCGTTTTATGGAACTCCTTACCTTCTGCAGTCTGGTCCTTTTCGGTATTCTGGCTTATATCCTTTAGAATATCCATTACGGGGTCAAGCTCTTTCTGCTTACGCATCACTGCAATTTTCATCGCCCATTTTAAGACCTCTTTCTCTGCGACGAAATATTCCTTTCGATCACCAGCAATATGTTTTTTGTAGACAATACCATAATCGATCAATTGCCGGATACTCATATTGGCATTCCCGCGGGAGATCACTAACTTTTCCATAATCTCATCTGTAGACATGGGATTGCTTGCAGAAAGGAGTAGGGCATGAACCTGAGCAACAGATTTGTTGATCCCCCATTCAGAACCTAATGCGCCCCAGGTGTCTATGAACTGTTGTTTTGCTTCTTGTAATTCCATCGTGCTTTTATTTTGCCAATACCTCAATTTATTTTTATCGGACTATTGAACCGATCGGCTTTCCCATCCTTTTTGTGATTGCCTATATCAAAGGTATTTAAAGTTTTTGAATTTTCAATAATTTCTGAAAATAAAATAAGTTTAAGAATGCAAGTCACCATATCGTAATAAGAATTTGCTTTTCTTGCGGACTTTTCGATTTGTTTTAACTTTGCCAGCATTATGGCGACAACTTTGTATAATCCATTCAAACAATTTCAGTTTGATTCAGATATTTGTTTTTTAACAGGGAATAAGCTTCAGTCGGAAGAAGAATCCATTCAGGTGTTTCCTGTATGGATGATGAAATCTTTTCAATTGGAAGATAAACCTTTTAAAATGCTGGATGAGAATCTGGTTACTTACAAATCGTTGAAACTACCGTGTTCCATGGCTGCAGCCGAAGCTATTGAGCAAATGGAACGTGCGGTAGAACAGTCGTTTGAACAAGGCTATGAAGCCGTCAAACAGCTGGATCCATTACTATTGTTTCAATGGATGACAAAAATCATCTATGGAGTGGTTTTTAATGAAATTTTTGCGGGAATTCAGCAGCAAAAAGCTTCTGGTGAAGATATGAACTTTTCTCAGGCGCTTGCACAGCGTTTTACGAATCTACATGCGATGTTACAGTCTCTGGTTGTACCGATGGAGTTTGAAAATACATTCCCATTTTCATTGGTTGTTGTACCTGTTGAGAATGCACCGGATACATTTATGTATCGTGATGAAATCAATACCTTGATCTTCTCGATCCGTATGAAGGACTTTGCTGTAGTTGCCTGTCTTCAAGATAATGCGACAAACAATATTTATCACGAAGATATTCTCAAAGTCATTGCGGGCAAAACATTACACCCGATCCAGTTTGAAGAATTGTGTGCACGCTATTTTTATTCAGCCTACTTATTTAACCGTTTGCCAGATTATACCTATCTAAACACCCCGGAAAAAGTCTATGTTGAACCTATGCCATTAGCGGATATGTCGATGAAACCTATCTTTGATCATTGGCAAAATAAGACTTATGGCCAAGTTTTGGAAAATTTTTGGAAACCTTGGGGATTGACTTTATTCGAGATTATTAAAAATCCGGAGCATCCGATCAGTTTTCTTGTTGATGAAACAGGGGCGTTTAATGCAGAGGTTGCTATGCCGCTCAATTAGTCCGGAGGATTTAAAGCAATAAATTATCTTATACAAGCGTTAAATGGTACGATTATGGATAGGATAGGTTATGTATTTAACTGGATTTAAGACTTTTTTTTCAATTCTACTTTTTATGGTATGGTGTACTTCCGCAAGTGCACAAGTGATTGCTAAACGGGATATTCCTGCAGACAGTATTGCACAGAACGTTGATGATTTTCCCTATTTCAAGGGCGGGGTGGTGGCCTGGTCCAGATTTTTGCAAAATAACCTGGATTTGTCGGGAACAATCAGGGCAATGGACAGTGTGGCCTATGCAAAATATGGATCTCGGCAGACGGCAGTTCTGAAATTTATTGTTTGTGAAGATGGAGCGATCTGTAATATTGAAATCGAGAATCCCGATAAAGTGAGTCCCGAGTTTGCAAAGGCTGTGTTGTCTGCCATGCGCAGATCGCCACAATGGATGCCGGGACAGGTCAAAGGAAAACCAGTTAAAACAAGATTTAGACAGCCTGTAGTAGCTGTAATTGAATAAATTTGAATAGAAAATAATCGCTAAAATTTTCACCATTTATAAGATAATATGTCATTTTGGGATAAAGTCAAAAAAATTATGAGCGGCGAAGAGGAAGAATCTCCGTCCGAAAAAAAAGATACAGAAATTACTGCTGGAGGGTCTACGGTCTACCGTTATGAGGATCAATCTGATGATAAGGATCCAAAAAGCTTATTTCCGGAGGTACAATGTGTCTATCTGGATGAAATCGAGGAGCATTTGACCAAATATATTGCCGAACCCGATATGGTGTTCCATGAGATTATCTCCGAACTTGTTCATATCGATGTGCATTGGATTAAACCAAGTGCAAACTATCCATTCCATATATTGGTTACTTCAGGCATGAGTGATTTGGCTATGCATGTTCCAGATGAAGTTGAAAACAAAGAGGCTTATGAACGGGCGGAGCTGATGGTCGTGTTGCCGGCAGATTGGAAGATCGGAGAAGAGGAATTTCAGGATGACAACAATTATTGGCCGGTCTACTTTTTGAAAAGATTAGCGCGGTTTCCCCATGAATATAAAACCTGGTTGGGATATGGGCATACCATTCCCAATGGGATGGAAGCCGAGGATATTGCAAATACAGGTTTCGGTTGTATGTTGCTGCTTCCACCTATGCTAAGTTTTGATGAAGAATTTTTGGAGTTAAAAACCAAAGATGGTAATCTGATCAATTTTTATGCAATGATCCCTGTATATAAAGAAGAGATGGATTACAAACTTGAAGAAGGTACAGATGCACTCTTAGACCTGTTTGATGAGTATGGAATTTCAGAACTGGTCGATATTGACCGTCCCAATGTATGTAGAGATAGATAGTTTATAAAAAAAATAAGCAATGCTATAGGCTACATTGAAGCTTTTTAGCATTGCTTATTTTTTAGGAAATACTCTTTTCTATAATTGCTATCGTTTTATTGATATCCTCATAACTCACATTAAGGTGCGGTCTAAAACGGATACTTTTCTCTCCACAGCCTAACATAATCAGTTTATTTGCATAGGCATTTTTGATAAATTCATTGCGTGCAGCTTCCGATGTGAAATCCAATGCAACGAATAAACCCTCTCCTCGTAAATTGGACAGCTGCGGTTTTTTCACTAGCAGTTCCTGGAGCTTATCTTGTAGATAGTGCCCTTTTTCTGCTGCATTTTGAACGAGATTTTCTTGTTCTATGACTTCAAGAATTAATTTAAAGCGGAGCATATCCATAAAATCACCACCAAATGTTGAATTGATACGACTGGACTCTTTAAAGACATGATGTTCCACCTGATCAAATTTTTCCTTACTCGCCAGTATACCACATACCTGTGCTTTTTTGCCGAAGGCAATGATATCGGGAATTACGTTGTAATGTTGGTAAGCCCACATTTTCCCCGTAATACCCAATCCGGTCTGTACTTCGTCAAAAATCAATAGGATCTGATTTTCATCACAGATTTGACGAAGCTGTACGAAAAATTCCTTTCGAAAATGGTTGTCGCCACCTTCGCCCTGTATCGGTTCAATAATGATACAGGCGATATCGTTGGGGTTGGCGGCAAGGGCTTGGCGTATTTCTAAGACAGCCTTTTCCTCCAAAGTAATGGTCTGCTCAATATGTTCGCTTGTTAAGGGGTAGCTCAACTTCGGATTGGTAATGCGTGGCCAGTTGAACTTTGGAAAATAAAGGTATTTTCTGGGGTCTTGTGTATTTGTTAAGGACAGGGTATAACCGGATCTGCCATGAAAAGCCTGTTTAAAGTGAATGACCTGGCTGGCTTCCTTTTGTATTCCCTGTGCAAAATTAAGCCTTGTTTTCCAGTCAAAGGCAGCTTTTAAAGCATTTTCCACGGCGAGTGTTCCGCCTGATATGAAAAAGGCATAGGAGAGTTCTTTCGGTATGGCTACCCGGTCAAAAGTGTCGACAAAATCAGCAAACTCTTTTGGGTAAATATCAGACATGGCTGGCTTATTGACGGCCATTTTGCCTAAGAAGTCACGTTGTTTGACCAAATGTGGATGATTGTAACCCACGGCCATGGAAGCAAACATACTGAACATATCGAGGTATTCATCCCCATTTTCATCCACGACATAAGAACCATGGGATTTTTCCATATCCATAACCAAAGGAAATCCATCGGCCAATATATGTTTGCTTAATCTTTCATGTACGTTGCTCATAATTTTGTGTGTAAATGGTTTATAAATCAAATTTGATACCTTGTGCCAACGGTAGGTCAGTCGTATAATTGATGGTATTTGTCTGACGGCGCATATAGGCTTTCCAGGCATCTGACCCAGATTCCCGACCTCCGCCAGTCTCTTTTTCGCCTCCAAAAGCACCTCCGATTTCTGCTCCCGATGTGCCGATATTGACGTTGGCGATACCACAATCAGAGCCAGCAGCACTCAGAAATAGCTCGGCTTCCCGTAGGTTGTTCGTCATGACGGCCGAAGACAACCCCTGTGCGACGCTGTTTTGTAGATCTATGGCCGCACTGATATCTCCCTTGTATTTGATTAAGTAAAGAATAGGGGCAAAGGTCTCATGCTGTACGATTTCATAATGATTTTCGACTTCGGCAATAACAGGCTGCACATAACAGCCACTTTCATAGCCTTTGCCTTCAAGTACCTTTCCCTTGATCAGCATTTTTCCCCCCTGTGTTTTAATTTTGTCCAGTGCGTTTAAGTATGATTTTACGGCGGCTTTGTCAATCAATGGTCCTACATGATTTTTCGTGTCCAAAGGGTCACCAATTTTTAATTGACCATAAGCTTTGGTCAGTTGTTTTTTGACATTGTCATAAATGTGCTCATGGATAATAAGTCTTCGGGTGCTTGTGCAGCGTTGTCCGGCTGTACCCACGGCGCCAAATACAGCACCGATGATGGTCATTTTTAAGTCTGCGTCTGGAGTAACGATGATTGCATTGTTTCCACCGAGTTCCAAAAGTGTTTTACCGAGGCGTTGTGCTACGGCGACGGCGACTTCTTTTCCCATGCGCGTGGATCCTGTTGCAGAAATCAAAGCGATGCGGTTGTCTGCCGAAAGCCACTCGCCAACTTCTCTGTCGCCCATGACGAGGTTGGATATTCCCTCGGGCAGCCCGTTGCTGTGTAGGATTTCTGCAAGTAATTTTTGGCAAGCTATGGCACATAGCGGTGTTTTTTCGCTGGGTTTCCAGACGACAGTGTTGCCGCAGACCAGTGCGAGGGCGGTGTTCCATGCCCATACCGCCACCGGAAAGTTAAATGCTGTAATAATACCTACAACGCCCAAAGGATGATATTGGTCGTACATGCGGTGCCCGGGGCGTTCCGAATGGATGGTGTTACCATACAGTTGGCGAGATAGGCCTAACGCGAAGTCGCAGATATCGATCATCTCTTGCACTTCCCCCATGCCTTCTTGGTAAGATTTACCCATTTCATAGGAAACTAATTTTCCGAGAATGGGTTTAAGTTCACGGAGCTTGTCACCCAATTGGCGAACGATATCTCCTCTTTTTGGGGCAGGTAGTAGGCGCCATTGTAAAAAAGCATCTCCGGCTTGCTTAATGACCGCTTCGTAGTCCTGACGATTGCTGCCTTTTATTTTTGCGATGAGCTTTCCATCGACAGGTGAAAAGGATTCGAATTCTTTACCCTCGGAAAACCATTGTTGTCCAGTTGATGATCCTAAATTCTGAGAAGATATTCCAAGTGTTTTAAGCGCTGCTTTTATCATAATGGTTTATTTTATTCGTGAAATAGTTTAAATATATGAAATAAATTTTTTATTGACAAGTTTGTGCTGAATATTGTTCAGTGAAAAATAATCGTTATCTTAGATAAGCTAATGTAGACTATATCATGATCAAACAAATTAATATCGATTATTACCAGGTGGACGATTTATTGTCCGAAGAACATAAACTGATACGGCAGTCTGTCCGTGATTTTGTGAACACAGAGATTAAGCCTTTCATTGAAGACGCGGCGCAGGAGCACCGTGCTATTGCGGGATTGATGCCTAAATTGGGAGCAATTGGAGCTTTAGGGCCTTATATTCCTGCTGAATATGGCGGGGCGGGATTGGATCAGATTTCCTATGGCTTGATTATGCAGGAATTGGAAGCCGGTGATTCGGCAATTCGTTCGGCGGCATCGGTGCAATCCTCTTTGGTGATGTTTCCGATTTATACCTATGGTAGCGAGGAGCAGCGTCGTAAATATTTGCCGCTGTTAGCATCGGGCGAGTTGGTCGGTTCTTTTGGGCTTACTGAGCCTAATCATGGATCTGATCCGGGGGGAATGGAAACGAAATTGACGGCAAAAGGAGATGGTTTTTTATTGAATGGAGCCAAAATGTGGATTACAAATTCGCCTGTCTGCGATATTGCTGTCGTTTGGGCACGAGATGAGGCCGGAAAGGTGCGGGGAGTAATTGTTGAACGTGGAATGGCTGGTTTTGAAACGCCAGAGACCCTGCATAAATGGTCTTTGCGCGCTTCCAAAACAGGTGAATTGGTTTTTCATGATGTTTATATCCCTGCGGAAAATGTGCTTCCTGCTGTAAATTCAATGCGTGGACCGCTTTCCTGTTTGAATTCGGCCCGCTATGGAATTTCATGGGGAGTGATCGGAGCAGCAATAGACTGTTATGAAACTGCGGTTCAATACGCTTTGGAGCGACATCAGTTTGATAAACCAATTGCTGGTTTTCAATTGCAGCAAAAGAAGCTAGCGGAATTTCTGACGGAAATTACCAAGGCGCAGTTGTTGTCGTGGCGTTTAGGGCAGCTCAAAAATGAGGGACGTGCTACTCCACAGCAAATCTCCATGGCAAAGCGGAACAATGTGAATATGGCGCTGCAGATTGCGCGTGAATCCAGGCAGATCCTTGGCGGAATGGGGATAGTGGGTGATTTTCCTATTATGCGGCATATGATGAACCTAGAGTCTGTAGTTACCTATGAAGGGACACATGATATTCATTTATTAATCACGGGACAAGATATTACGGGGCTGAACGCTTTTTCGTAATGTAAACTTTTGTTGCGGAACGGAGCTTTTAGGCTTATGTATCCTATGCTAGTCCGAGTGTTTGTTGTTTTTTGGTTATTCTTTGTTATTTCTAGGGCAGGGGGTCGGATCCAGTTCGACTTGTTTTCGGCTGCGGTGCGACTCATGTTTGACTCTGAAAGAGCCTGGACAGGGTTTAGATAGGTCTTAGGTTCGCCCTGTGAGCAAGGTGTGTCCATCGTGAGCGGGTTCTGTCTCCATGTCGGGGTCGGACGGAACACGGACTCAACACGGACAAAACACGGAGTCAGTGCAAATCTTCCCCGAACATGGCACGAAGCCTGTGGAGAGCGGAACAGGAGGTCCCCCCAGATCCTGCGCGGCAGCCGGAGGCCTACCTCCGAGCAGACCCCTAGTTACCCTCTCGATAAAAATAATTCTGAACTTCTTATTCTTTAGTTTAGCTTTTGTTTATACTTAGCTTAGCATTAAGTTAGGTTTTGATTAGCTTATACCTATACTATACCTAAACTAACCCTAACTAAACCCTAAACTAACCCTAAGTAAACAGGTAAGAAAGTATAGCTATAAAAGGAGGTATTCCTGCCTTACCAATATCTGCTCGTCCATCTGCTTGGCCTTGTACCCCGGTCCCGGCTGCTTATGTTTGCCCCTGCCGCCGGTGCTGAAATCCCTCCGTTAAACCTCGGGGGAGCCCATTTCACGGAGCCGCGTGCTTCCCTGTCCCCATTTCGGGTGCAGGATCAGCTGTTTTTCGCCTCCCTCTGCAGCTTCCGCCGCTAAAATGAAAAAGAATCTCGCACCGTTACAGGTAGTTAGGGGCAAAATGAAATAAATAAGAACAAAAGGCTTGGAAGTCTGCCCGAAAACTCCCTATCTTTGCACCACTCCGCAAGGGAGGGACGGTTGCTTTGAAAGAAGGAACCCTGAAAAAAGAAGGGTTTAAGAGAAGCCTGGCAGGATCAAAAATCCCGCTCAGTTTATTTTAAACGCGGAAATCGAAAAAAGGGAAAAGAAAAAAAACTTCAAAAAGTTTTTGGAAGTTCAGAAAAGATTTCTACCTTTGCAGTCCCAACGGAAACGAAGGGGAAAACAAAAAAGATAAAGAGGGCGCAATGCCCATCGGAATATAGCGGATACGGAAGTTGAAGCGACAAAGTTCTTTAAGAAAACACAATCATGTAAGCGTGACGAGTAGACAAACGAAAGTCATGAACAAATTCAAGTAATTCGTTCAATTCGATCCAAGATCAGAGATATAAAAAAAGAATTCTGATTATTATAAATAGTTGGAATCAAAAACTTCATTTTACAATGGAGAGTTTGATCCTGGCTCAGGATGAACGCTAGCGGCAGGCCTAATACATGCAAGTCGGACGGGATCCATCGGAGAGCTTGCTCGAAGATGGTGAGAGTGGCGCACGGGTGCGTAACGCGTGAGCAACCTACCTCTATCAGGGGGATAGCCTCTCGAAAGAGAGATTAACACCGCATAATATAATTTCCCGGCATCGAGGAATTATTAAATATTTATAGGATAGAGATGGGCTCGCGTGACATTAGCTAGTTGGTAGGGTAACGGCTTACCAAGGCGACGATGTCTAGGGGCTCTGAGAGGAGAATCCCCCACACTGGTACTGAGACACGGACCAGACTCCTACGGGAGGCAGCAGTAAGGAATATTGGTCAATGGGCGGAAGCCTGAACCAGCCATGCCGCGTGCAGGAAGACTGCCCTATGGGTTGTAAACTGCTTTTGTCCAGGAATAAACCTAGATACGTGTATCTAGCTGAATGTACTGGAAGAATAAGGATCGGCTAACTCCGTGCCAGCAGCCGCGGTAATACGGAGGATCCGAGCGTTATCCGGATTTATTGGGTTTAAAGGGTGCGTAGGCGGCCTATTAAGTCAGGGGTGAAATACGGTGGCTCAACCATCGCAGTGCCTTTGATACTGATGGGCTTGAATCCATTTGAAGTGGGCGGAATAAGACAAGTAGCGGTGAAATGCATAGATATGTCTTAGAACTCCGATTGCGAAGGCAGCTCACTAAGCTGGTATTGACGCTGATGCACGAAAGCGTGGGGATCGAACAGGATTAGATACCCTGGTAGTCCACGCCCTAAACGATGATAACTCGATGTTGGCGATAGACAGCCAGCGTCCCAGCGAAAGCGTTAAGTTATCCACCTGGGGAGTACGCCCGCAAGGGTGAAACTCAAAGGAATTGACGGGGGCCCGCACAAGCGGAGGAGCATGTGGTTTAATTCGATGATACGCGAGGAACCTTACCCGGGCTTGAAAGTTAGTGAAGAGTGCAGAGACGCACTCGTCCTTCGGGACACGAAACTAGGTGCTGCATGGCTGTCGTCAGCTCGTGCCGTGAGGTGTTGGGTTAAGTCCCGCAACGAGCGCAACCCCTATGTTTAGTTGCCAGCATTTAAGGTGGGGACTCTAAACAGACTGCCTGTGCAAACAGAGAGGAAGGTGGGGACGACGTCAAGTCATCATGGCCCTTACGTCCGGGGCTACACACGTGCTACAATGGATGGTACAGCGGGCAGCTACATAGCAATATGATGCTAATCTCTAAAAGCCATTCACAGTTCGGATTGGGGTCTGCAACTCGACCCCATGAAGTTGGATTCGCTAGTAATCGCGTATCAGCAATGACGCGGTGAATACGTTCCCGGGCCTTGTACACACCGCCCGTCAAGCCATGAAAGTTGGGGGTACCTAAAGCATGTTACCGAAAGGAGCGTGTTAGGGTAAAACCGATAATTGGGGCTAAGTCGTAACAAGGTAGCCGTACCGGAAGGTGCGGCTGGAATACCTCCTTTCTAGAGTATCGAAGATCGGTGCTCGTCACGTTACATATGATTGCAAGAAGAAAAAACATCAGAAGAAAGTGCCCGCCCCGAAAGGAGCAGGACCGAGAGAAAGAGATGAACAAGATAAGCTAGTCCCGTAGCTCAGTTGGTTAGAGCACTACACTGATAATGTAGGGGTCAGCAGTTCAAATCTGCTCGGGACTACGAAAAAAAGAGGGGAATTAGCTCAGCTGGCTAGAGCACCTGCCTTGCACGCAGGGGGTCAACGGTTCGAATCCGTTATTCTCCACATCACCGGTGAAGTGTATAGCGATATACTTCAGGATACCGGAAAAAGAGTTCTTTGACATATTGAAAGAGAAAAAAAATTACAAGAGAAGACAACAGTATAGAGACAATACGTGTATGTGTTTGAAGTAAGGGAGAGGCCCTCGGTGAATGCCGAACGATCCCGAACCTAGCATACGGGTATATATATCAAAAGCAGCCGCATAGTAGCAAAAGGCTATGCCGGTGAAGAAAGTAAATAAGGGCACACGGGGGATGCCTAGGCTCTCAGAGGCGAAGAAGGACGTGATAAGCTGCGATAAGCTTTGGGGATTGGCAAATGCGACTTGATCCAGAGATTTCCGAATGGGGCAACCTGACTATTTGAAGAATAGTCGTATAAAACGCGAACGCGCTGAACTGAAACATCTAAGTAGGCGTAGGAGAAGAAAATAACAATGATTTCCCAAGTAGTGGCGAGCGAACGGGAAAGAGCCCAAACCGATCATGTTACGGCATGGTCGGGGTTGTAGGACCACGAGATTGTACAGCGCTATGAACTGGAAGCAGGTGGGAAACTGCGCGACAAGGGTGAGAGCCCCGTACAGGTAAAGAATGTTGACATAGTGGTATCCTGAGTACCGCGGGACCGGAGAAATCCTGTGGGAATCCACCAGCACCATCTGGTAAGGCTAAATACTCCTGAGAGACCGATAGTGAACCAGTACCGTGAGGGAAAGGTGAAAAGAACCCCGAACAGGGGAGTGAAAAGAACCTGAAACCGTGTGCTTACAAGCGGTTGGAGCAGGCAGGTCCTGTGACAGCGTGCCTTTTGCATAATGAGCCTACGAGTTACTCTTGTCTGGCAAGGTTAAGTCCTTCAGGGACGCAGCCGAAGCGAAAGCGAGTCTTAATAGGGCGCATAGTCAGATGAGGTAGACGCGAAACCTTGTGATCTACCCTTGGGCAGGTTGAAGTTGCAGTAACATGTAATGGAGGACCGAACCGATAAACGTTGAAAAGTTTCCGGATGACCTGAGGGTAGGGGTGAAAGGCCAATCAAACTGGGAAATAGCTCGTACTCCCCGAAATGTTTTTAGGAACAGCGTCGGCGTAGAGTTTGATAGAGGTAGAGCTACCGATTGGGTGCGGGGGAGTCAAATCCTACCAAATCCAGACGAACTCCGAATGCTATCAAATATAGCCGGCAGTGAGGCTTTGGGTGCTAAGGTCCAAGGCCGAGAGGGAAAGAACCCAGACCATCAGCTAAGGTCCCCAAATTCGTTCTAAGTTGAACTAACGAGGTCCGGTTGCCCAGACAGCTAGGATGTTGGCTTGGAAGCAGCCATTCATTTAAAGAGTGCGTAACAGCTCACTAGTCGAGCGGCCGGGCGTGGATAATAAACGGGCATCAAGAACGGTACCGAAGCTATGGATTTGCATTGAAAGATATGCATCTGGTAGGGGAGCATTCCATCGCCGGGGAAGCAGTTTGGCAATGAACTGTGGAGGTTATGGAAAAGCAAATGTAGGCATAAGTAACGATAAGGCGGGTGAGAAACCCGCCCACCGAAAGACCAAGGTTTCCTGATCAACGTTAATCGGATCAGGGTCAGTCGGGACCTAAGGCGCACCCGAAGGGGGCAAGCCGATGGACAACTGGTTAATATTCCAGTACTCTTCATAACTGCGATGTGGTGACGGAGTAGTGACACTGCCGCGAACTGACGGAATAGTTCGTTGAAAGGCGTAGGTATAGGGACGGTAGGCAAATCCGCCGACCCTGCTGAAACCCAATAGTACAGCAAAGCTCCGGTGGCGCTGATAGAGCAGGTAAACAGACTTCCAAGAAAACCCGCTAAGCTTCAGGTTATGAAGACCCGTACCGCAAACCGACACAGGTGGTCGAGGAGAGAATCCTAAGGTGCTCGAGTGAGTCATGGCTAAGGAACTCGGCAAAATGGCCCTGTAACTTCGGGAGAAGGGGCGCTGTCTCGTAAGAGCAGCCGCAGTGAAAAGGCCCAGGCGACTGTTTAACAAAAACATATGGCTTTGCAAAATCGCAAGATGAAGTATAAGGCCTGACACCTGCCCGGTGCTGGAAGGTTAAGAGGGGATGTCATCGCAAGAGAAGCATTGAATCGAAGCCCCAGTAAACGGCGGCCGTAACTATAACGGTCCTAAGGTAGCGAAATTCCTTGTCGGGTAAGTTCCGACCTGCACGAATGGTGTAACGATCTGGGCGCTGTCTCAGCCATGAGCTCGGTGAAATTGTGGTATCGGTGAAGACGCCGATTACCCGCAACGGGACGGAAAGACCCCATGCACCTTCACTATAGCTTAACATTGAGATTGGGTACAGGATGTGTAGGATAGGCGGGAGATGTTGAAGTGGCTTCGCCAGGAGTCATGGAATCAACCTTGAAATACCGCCCTTTCTGTATTCGGTTTCTAACTCCCTTATGGGGAGGACATTGTTTGGTGGGTAGTTTGACTGGGGTGGTCGCCTCCAAAAAGGTAACGGAGGCTTTCAAAGGTAAGCTCAGTACGCTTGGTAACCGTACGTGGAGTGCAATGGCATAAGCTTGCTTGACTGTGAGACCGACAAGTCGAACAGGGTCGAAAGACGGACATAGTGATCCGGTGGTTCTGTATGGAAGGGCCATCGCTCAAAGGATAAAAGGTACGCTGGGGATAACAGGCTGATCTCCCCCAAGAGCTCATATCGACGGGGAGGTTTGGCACCTCGATGTCGGCTCGTCACATCCTGGGGCTGGAGAAGGTCCCAAGGGTTGGGCTGTTCGCCCATTAAAGTGGCACGCGAGCTGGGTTCAGAACGTCGCGAGACAGTTCGGTCCCTATCTGTTGTGGGCGTTGGAAGTTTGAGTGGATCTGACCTTAGTACGAGAGGACCGGGTTGGACAGACCTCTGGTGAACCTGTTATGCCGCCAGGTGTACGGCAGGGTAGCTACGTCTGGAATAGATAAGCGCTGAAAGCATCTAAGTGCGAAACTAGCCACGAGATGAGACTTCCTTATAGGGTCGTAGAAGATGACTACGTTGATAGGCCATAGGTGTAAAGGTTGAGAGACCAAAGCCAAGTGGTACTAATAGCCCGAAGCTTTCTCAAGCAGACAGACACTGTTGTCTTCCTCTTTAATTTTTGAAACAAACAGAAACGAACCTCTTTCAATAGCTATGTCAGTTGGCATGAATCACATGATAAGAATATCATAGATCATCCAATAAAGATTTTTAGGTGCCTATATCGGCGGTGTCTACCTCTTCCCATTCCGAACAGAGCAGTCAAGCCCGCCAGAGCCGATGGTATTGCCGTAACAGGTGGGAGAGTAGGTCGGTGCCTTTTTTTACACGGAAGCCCTTGCTGGAAACAGTCAAGGGCTTCTTTCGTTTAAGTACTTCCGTATTTCCATGTACAGGCTATTGCATATCCTCCGCCTATCGGTTATCGCAGCACAGGACCGTCGGTGAGCCTGCTCCATCGGAAGCTGTTCCGCAACTATCCTTTACTAGCCTTGTCAAACGCTATTGCTTTTCAGCAGTATCCTATAGCTGCATATCAATTAACCTTGCAGTAGCTACTTGTCATAACGAGTTGTATATGCTATCCGACTGTCCGGAAGTATACAGGTAGTGGTCGCAGATATAGCTATCAGAATTACATGCTATAAAGCTATTTTCCACTATTATTAAGCTTTATGGGAAAATGTCATTAACCACATAAGTTGATCTTCTTATGTACACATCACAATCAGGAACGTAATATAACATTATACCTGCAGCTATACCTCTGTGTAGTTCCAATTGTATAACGATAGCAAATGCAGCTCGATATTCCCTGCTAGAGTAAACGGCTGTGATGACTGTTATCCCCATCAAGGATTTCATTATTGAAAACTTTGTGGCTAGTGAATATCGATTGAAAAACAACGAAGATAAAAAATTAAGCAATCGTTTGTGTAGATTAAGCAAACGATTGCTTTCAAGTTTCATTTTTTATTTAGAAAAAAGTGTTATATTATTGTTATAGAGATTAAGTTCTTACATGAGAACCAAATATAAATCCAATCCAAAAGGATTTTTCTATTGACTGTTTAGTTTGTTTTAAAATAGGTGATTTTTTAGAGGGACCAATTGGTCCCTTTAAATTTATATGAACTTTAAATTATGGATTCTAGAAGAGATTTTCTAAAAAAGGCCGGAATATTGTCATCACTGGCTGTTTCACTTCCTACTTTGGTCAATGCCAATACGGCAGCAGAGTCGTTTAATATGTGTGGCTATGCAGCTCCAAAAATTGATAAAGTCAGAGTAGCAGTGATTGGACTGGGCATGCGCGGTCCTGGTGCTGTTGAACGGTTGTCCTTTATTGAGGGATGCGAAATTGTCGCACTTTGCGACAAACATCCGGATCGGGTTGAGCGCGCAACAAAAATCGTTACATCGAAAGGTCTAACAGCTCCGAAAGCGTATTCAGGTGAAGATGGTTGGAAATCCCTGTTGAAAGAAGAGAAACTCGATCTGGTCTATATTTGTACGCCTTGGGATTATCATACTCCGATGAGTATTGCCGCGATGAAAGCGGGTAATCATGTGGCTTGTGAAGTGCCGATCGCTTTGACGATCAAAGATTGTTGGGAGGTCGTGAAGACATCTGAAGCGACTAAAAAGCATTGTATGATGCTGGAAAATTGCTGTTATGATTTCTTCGAAATGCTGACATTGAATATGGTGCGCCAAGGCTTGTTTGGCGAACTCGTTCATGCCGAGGGTGCTTATATTCACGATTTGCTGGATCTTAATTTTGCAAAGAATGGCTATGATAACATGTGGCGCCTGAGAGAAAATATAAAATTAAATGGAAATCTATATCCTACTCATGGTCTTGGGCCTGTGGCACAATGCTTAAATATCAATAGAGGGGATAAGATGGATCATCTTGTGGCAATGTCTTCCAATGATTTTATGATGGGAGAAAAAGCAAAAGAGCTAGCGGCCAAGGATTCTTTTTTTCAGGAATTTGTCGGAAAGAAATACCGTGGTAATATGAATACAACGCTTATTCGCACCGCAAAAGGAAAAACGATTATGCTGCAGCATGATGTTACTTCTCCTAGACCTTACTCTAGGCTGCATACACTGAGCGGTACGAAAGGATTTGCGCAAAAGTACCCTACGGAGAATATTGCTTTTGGCCATGAATTCATTACAGAACAGAAATTAAAAGAACTGTACGATAAATACACACCAGAATTGGTAAAATATATTGGTGAGCAGGCAAAACAGGTTGGTGGACACGGTGGGATGGATTTTATGATGGACTGGCGTCTGATAGACTGTTTGCGCAACGGATTACCTTTGGACCAGGATGTCTATGATGCTGCTTCATGGAGCTGTATCGTGCCATTGAGTTTTGAATCTGTAGAAAAGAACTGTAAAACAGTTGATGTACCGGATTTCACAAAGGGTGCATGGAAAAATAATACGCCGGTAGAAATCACGTTAAAAGGCGGTGGAAATACGCCTATTCGTGCTAGATCAGCGAAAAAAGAAAATATACAACTGGGCGTATAGCCCTCTTATATAAAATGACTTATTGAAGGGGAACTTTTTATTGTTCCCCTTTTATGTTTATCTTTAATTATGTTATTCAATCTGACTCTAATTACCTGTTTATCGTTTTTTTCCACCAAGGATACACTTTCCTGTTGTGTTGGGGAAAATATACCTACGCGCGCAGGTCTGATAAAATCCCAAATTGCGCAGTTAAAAAGTAAGACTACGGACAAGATGATATTAGTCGAAGGGGGCAAATTTCTGATGGGAAGTTCGAATTTTGAAGATAGTAAGCCTTTACATCAGGTGCAACTGAATTCATTTTATATGGACGAACATGAGGTCACAAATGCACAGTTTGCGCAGTTTGTAAAGGAGACAGGTTATGTAACTGTTGCTGAGCGGGAGCTGGATCCGAAAGATTTTCCAGGGGTAGACCCCAAGATGTTAGTTCCGGGATCGGCTGTATTTTCCAAACCTAAAGAACTCAATTCATTAAACAATTATCTGATGTGGTGGGAGTATGTCCCTGGTGCAAACTGGCAACATCCCGAGGGACCGAATAGCTCGATAAAGGATAAAATGAATCATCCGGTTGTTCAGGTTGCCTATGAAGATGCTGCAGCTTACGCGAAATGGGCAGGAAAACGATTACCTACAGAAGCGGAATGGGAATATGCGGCTAGAGGACGTAACGATGCAAACGATGACTTGTATTATTGGGGCAAGGACTTGAAGCCTAATGGTAAATGGACCGCCAATATTTACCAGGGAAAATTTCCTGTACAAGATTCAAAGGAGGATGGCTTTGAGGGGACTGCGCCTGTAAAATCATTTCAGGCAAATGCATTGGGACTGTACGATATGGAAGGGAATGTGTGGGAATGGTGTGCTGATTTTTATAGACCCGATTATTATCAGCATAGTACAACTGCTAACCCCAAAGGACCACAAGATTCTTATGATCCGCAGGAACCAAATCTTGAAAAACGCGTTCAGCGGGGAGGATCATTTCTTTGCAATGATCAATATTGCGAAAGGTATAAAGCCGGAAGCAGAGGAAAAGGGGAGGTCAACAGTCCTACAAATAATGTTGGGTTCCGCTGTGTAAAAGATATAAAATAGAAAAGGCTTGCATTTGCAAGCCTTTTCTATTTTATTGATATGTCTTATTGTGCATTCAAAAACATTGATTTTTGATTGTACAATTCTCTGAAATAAGGATCTTGAAGATCTTTGATAAAGCGAATTGCTTCACCAGTTGATTTCATCTCAGGGCCTAATTGCTTATCTACTTCAGGGAATTTATTGAAAGAGAATACAGGTTCTTTAATCGCGTATCCTTTCAGTTTACGTTCGATCGTAAAGTCTTTCAATTTATTAACACCCAACATGACTTTAGTTGCAATATTGATGTAAGGAACATCATAAGCTTTAGCGATGAAAGGAACCGTACGTGATGCACGTGGATTAGCCTCGATAACATATACATTTTCACCTTTTACAGCAAACTGAATGTTTAATAGACCTCTTACGTTCAATGCTTTTGCTAATTTAATGGAGTATTCTTCCATTTTATCCTGAACAGCTTGTGATAGGCCAAATGGAGGCAATACAGCTGAAGAGTCTCCTGAGTGGATACCGGCAGGTTCAATATGTTCCATCATACCAATGATGTGTACATCTTCACCATCACAGATTGAATCTGATTCAGCTTCTTCTGCACGATCCAGGAAGTGGTCGATCAGGATATGGTTTCCAGGAAGGTTTTTCAACAAGTTGACAACAGCTTTTTCTAGATCTTCATCGTTGATAACAATGCTCATGCCTTGTCCACCCAATACGTAAGAAGGACGAACCAATACTGGATATCCAACTTCGTTTGCAACTTGTAATGCTTCTTCTGCTGAAGTTGCCACACCGTATCTTGGATATGGAATTTCCAATTCTTTCAGTAGATCGGAGAAACGGCCACGGTCTTCTGCCAAGTCCATATTCTCAAATGAAGTACCGATGATTTTTACGCCAAGTTGCTCTAGACGCTCAGCCATTTTAAGAGCCGTTTGTCCACCCAACTGAACGATAACACCTTCTGGTTTTTCTAATTCGATGATCTCACGTACATGCTCCCAGAATACGGGCTCGAAGTATAATTTGTCAGCCATATTGAAGTCTGTCGATACAGTCTCTGGGTTACAGTTAACCATAATCGCTTCGTAACCAGATTCTTTAGCTGCCAATAAACCGTGTACACAGGAGTAATCGAACTCGATACCCTGACCGATACGGTTAGGACCTGAACCTAAAACGATGATTTTCTTTCTATCTGAAGAGATCGATTCATTTTCTTCTTCGAATGTCGAATAGTAGTATGGTGTTTGTGCAGGGAATTCTGCAGCACAAGTATCGACCATTTTGTAAACACGGTTAATACCTAGCTCCTTACGACGATCGTAAACTTGATCCTCTGTTACATTTCCTAGTAACCATGCGATTTGTACATCTGAATAACCTTTTTGTTTTAAGGTCATGAAGAAATCGCGTGGAATATTATTCAATTGATAACGACGTAATTCTTGCTCAAGGTGTACCAACTCTTGGATCTGTACTAAGAACCATTTGTCGATACGTGTTGCCTTACGGATAGATTCTAAAGGAACACCTAATTCGAAAGCATCTTTGATATGGAATAAACGGTCACCACTTGGATGTTCCAAACTATCCATGATCTCGTCAAGGTTTCTCCATTGACGACCATCGGCACCTAAACCAGCGCGGCCAGTCTCCAATGATTGACATGCTTTCTGTAAAGCTTCGATAAATGTACGGCCGATTGCCATTACTTCACCTACTGCTTTCATCTGTAGACCTAATTCCTTGTTTGCTCCTTTGAATTTATCGAAGTTGAAACGAGGGATCTTAACGATCACATAGTCTAATGTTGGTTCAAAATATGCAGATGTTGTCTTTGTGATCTGATTTTGCAATTCATCCAAGTTGTAACCAATCGCCAATTTAGCTGCAATCTTCGCAATTGGATAACCCGTTGCTTTCGATGCTAAAGCCGAAGAGCGTGATACACGTGGATTGATTTCGATGGCAATAATTTCTTCGTTTTCTGGGTTTACAGAGAACTGAACGTTACAACCACCTGCAAATGTACCAATTGAACGCATCATCAGGATAGCCTGATTACGCATATCTTGGTAACATTTGTCCGATAATGTCATACCTGGAGCTACTGTGATCGAGTCTCCAGTGTGGATACCCATTGGATCAAAGTTTTCAATTGTACAGATGATAATGACATTGTCGTTGGTATCGCGAAGCAATTCTAGTTCGAATTCTTTCCAACCCAATACAGCTTGTTCGACTAAAACCTCGTGTGTTGGTGATGCGTGTAAGCCTCTATTTAAGGCTGCATCAAAATCTTCTTTTCTGTGTACAAATCCACCTCCTGTACCTGCAAGAGTATAAGATGGACGTATAACAAGCGGATAGCCAATTTCTTGTGCCGCTTCTTTACCTTCAAGGAATGAGTTTGCAATTTTGGATGTTGCAACGCCCACACCAATATCAACCATTAATTGACGGAATTCTTCACGGTTTTCAGTTTTTTCAATGGCAGCAACATCAACACCGATAACTTTTACATTGTATTTTTCCCAAAGACCTAGGTTGGAAGCTTCGATACATAAGTTCAAAGCTGTCTGACCACCCATGGTAGGAAGTACAGCGTCAATATTGTGTTTTTGCAATATTTCTTCAATACTTTCGCAAGTTAATGGAAGTAAGTAGACATTGTCTGCAACAACTTTGTCCGTCATGATTGTTGCAGGATTTGAGTTGATGATGGATACTTCAATACCTTCTTCTTTCAATGAAAGGGATGCTTGAGATCCAGAATAATCAAATTCACAAGCTTGACCGATAACGATGGGACCTGATCCGATGATTAAAACCGACTTAATGGAAGTGTTTCTTGGCATTATATCTAGTTCAAAAAATTAAATTTCCTATTGTAAATCTGAGCAAAGACAATCAAAAATAGCTCATGGGGAAGGGTCATTCCGACTGCTTTGTCGGAGTGCAAAGTTACATTTTAAATTTTGAAAATGAAGTATTTATTTTAATAATATTTCAAAATAAAATGACCTTTGTTGGAAAAGTAGTCTTGAAAGCAGTAATAATAGTTGGAAAACGTAAGGAGTAGGTTCTCCAACTATTATCGTGAATTGTCTATTATTCGGTTAATAAACAATAATTTCGTCTGTAAATAAATATCCTTTTTTCGGATTGCTGGCCTTGATTTTTATGTAGCGTGCCTGCTGCGCTTTATCTAGTTTCAGCTCGAAACGTTTAAATGTTAATTTGGATTCTTTATCGGATATATCATTTTTGATTGTTCCTACAGATCTGAAGGTACGGCCATTATCCGAAAGCAGGACTTCTATTTCTCCTGGCATATAAACGCCGGGGCCGATCATCTGCATAAAATTCATGGCTACTTGGTGTATTTCCTCCCTGCGTTCCATATCCACGACAACATCAATCGGACTGGTGAATCCTTGCCATTGACCATCGTGATAGGAAAGACCGCCCATGATTCCGTTTGTTAAGGTAGAATCTTTTTGTGCTGGATATCCCGACCATGCTGTGTTGTACGTTACTTTTTTTCCAATAGCACGATGAATGTCAATATCAAAGGATAGGGTTGGACCGATTTTGATAGAATCTAGAAAATAAGCGGCATTGATATGACCTGTTGAGCTGAGTTCAAATGGTCCAGTATATGGTGTAGACAAGATTGTAGGCTCACTGCTATCAATGGTATATCGGATCTGATCTGTTTTTAGTTGCTCCGTTGTCAGCGTAATTTTATTGTTGTTTTTAGCAGCATTGTATGTTGCTGTATAAGCGACATTAAAGGAAGGACGATAATAATTGACGTTTAGATCTTGTAGTAGCTTATAATGTGATTGTAGTCTTCGCTGAAAGTCTGTCCAGCTTTTCCCATCTTTATTTGTCCAATTGACTTCCGCCAAAGCCAGTGCACGTGGGAACACCATATATTCGAGGTGTTCGGTGGTAGGTACATATTCTGTCCATATATTCGCTTGTGCTCCGAGGATATGCTTGGCTTTGTCCCCTTGTATCGCAGCTGGAATAGGATCATACGAATAAACTTTATCTAATGTCAGGTAACCCCCGATGGCCTCAGGCTGTGTCCGTGGGTCTGTCTGATAAGAATCAAAATAGAGGTGTGAACCTGGAGTCATGATGACATCATGGCCTGCATTTGCGGCCTTTATGCCGCCGTCTTCACCGCGCCAGCTCATGACGGTAGCTCCTTCTGTGAGCCCCCCTTGAAGGATTTCGTCCCAACCGATCAGCTTTCTACCCTTGGATTGCAGGTATAGATCCATTTGTTTGATAGCATAACTCTGCAGTTCGTCAACAGATTTTAATCCTTCTTTTTGCATGAGCGCCTGATCTTTTGGGCAGGTTTCCCAATGCTTCTTCTCAGCTTCATCACCGCCGATATGAATGTACTGGGAAGGGAATATCGTGAGTACTTCATCCAAAACATTTTTTAGAAATTCAAAGGTTTTTTCATTGCCGATACAGAATTCTCCCTGACTATAGGGCTTTCCGGAGCAAGAGAGTTCGGGATATACGGCCAATACTTCTTCCGAATGTCCGGGCATTTCTATCTCAGGAATTACATTGATTCCTTTACGGGCTGCATAGTCGACCAATTCGCGTGCTTCTTCCTGGGTATAGAATCCACCGCTGGCATTTGGCTTACCTTTTTCTACATACTGACGACCATTGTTCCACCAATCTTTCCAGCCCGTATGTGTACGCCAGGCCGCCTTTTGTGTTAACTCCGGATATTTCTTAATCTCCAATCGCCATCCCGCTCCGTCGGTTAAATGCCAATGAAAATTGTTGAATTTGTAGATGGCCATGATGTCGATATACTTTTTGACAAAAGATAGTGGCATAAAATGGCGCGATACATCCAGGTGTAAGCCACGGTAGGCAAATCGTGGCTCATCGACTATAGTCGCATAGGCTATTTTACTTGGATCAGCTTGTAGATAGCCCAATTGAACCAGTGTGTAAATCCCATTGATAACCTGGGGTACATTCCAGGCTCTGAGTAGCAGGCCTTTTTCATCGATTTGGATGGAATAGGCGTTCTTGCTAAGGTTATCTGCATCGACTGCTTTAATAATGCGAAAGCCTTCTTTTGGGCCTTTTTTATTTTTCTTGAGTACTTCGACAGCTAGGCTTTTGATAGCTGGGTGTTCAGTAAGCAGTTGTGTCGCCTCCTGAAATTCATCTGAAACAATAACCTGAAGATGTGTAGGGATAGCGTATGTTCCCGTAGCCAATGTGATTTTCGAAGGTTTGGGTATAATGTCAAAGTTGGTTTGGGCATGTGCAGTAAAGATGGTTGCACCCCCAAGTAACAACATGGATAAAGATCGGCTCAGTCGCATAGTTTTGTTATTAGATTAATGATAATCAACACAAATATCCTAATTTTTGTTTCATAATTCTATAATTGGTGGCAATCGGTCATTTATTATGATATAAAACCAACAAATTGACGGTTAGAAATTACATTTTTAATCCTTAACTTTGTTGTATGATTGAACTTCCAGTTATTCCGGCAACTCCTGCACAACGCAAGCCTGATTGGTTGCGTGTCAAATTGCCTGTTGGTAAAGAATATAGACATGTCAGAAGTCTTGTAGACGAGCATAAATTACATACAATTTGTGAGAGTGGAAATTGCCCGAATATGGGCGAATGTTGGGGCGCTGGAACGGCAACCTTCATGATTTTGGGAAATATCTGTACGCGTTCTTGTTCATTTTGTGCGGTAGCAACCGGTCGTCCTTTGGCAGTTGATTTGGATGAACCCAATCGTGTCGCCAATTCTGTCAAGTTAATGCAGGTAAAACACTGTGTGATCACTTCGGTGGATCGTGATGATCTAAAAGATGGTGGTTCGGTAATATGGGCGGAGACAATCAACGCAATCCGTAGAGAAAGCCCAGAAACAACCCTAGAAACACTTTTGCCAGATTTTAAAGGACAATGGGATAATTTGGACCGCGTGATCGCAGTGCGTCCCGAAGTTGTTTCGCACAACCTCGAAACTGTCCGTCGTTTGACAAGAGAAGTTCGCGTTCAGGCTAAATACGATCGTTCACTCGAGTGCCTACGTCGCATTTCTGAAGCTGGACTCCGTACAAAATCGGGAATTATGCTTGGCCTAGGTGAAACTGAGGAAGATGTTATCGAGGCAATGCAAGATTTATATAACGTCGGGGTACATATTTTGACATTGGGTCAGTATTTACAGCCTACGAAAGCTCACCATCCTGTAATCGAATGGATTACACCTGCACAGTTTGAGAAATATCAGAAAATTGGTTTAGAAATGGGATTCAAGTATGTGGAGTCTGGACCGTTGGTTCGTTCTTCTTATCATGCTGAGAAACATCTATTCGATATGCAATAGAAAATAGTTCTAAAGTTTTTTAACGAAGAATACTTTTTTCGCAAGATATAAAAAGAAGCCTGAGTGATTTTTTGCTCAGGCTTCTTTTTTTAATAGCTCAAGGCAATTGTTTCTTTTCGATGGAGTCTGATGCTTTAAAGGTTAAAAACTGTGCGGAGTAAAATTGTTCTCCCGCGAAGTTCAAATTCATTCTGGGAAATCATATTGGCCGTCATCAGATAAGTACGATAGTTTTTGATATTGGCCAAATTATTCATTTCCAATTCGAAGTCCATTTTCCACTTGTTGACCTTGTAGCGCGTAAAAAAGTCTATGAAGGTATAACTTGCATTCTTCATGTTTGTTTGAAAGGTGGCAAGATTGCGCAGGTTTAGCCGCATAAAGCCATTTTTGAATGGGCTGGTCGGAAAACCTATATTATGCATCATTGTGGTGGTTTTATTTTGGATCGTATTGTCCAGGCCCTGTTGTTTACTCCTGCTCCAATTGAATAGTCCAGAATAGGAAATGTTATAAGATGTAAAGACTTTAGCTTCTATACTGGGTTGAAATAGATAGCTCATACTTCGAATAGGGACTAGGGCATTGTTTAACAATTGATTGTATTTGAAGTGAGAAATGCTTCCTTTTAGTTTGAGGGTACTTGCCAGGGGGAAAATGTATTTATCAAACCCGATCTGAGAAGACCAGCGCTCCTGCAGGTTATCCATATTGACCAAGATATTTTCGGTGATGTTATTTTTTATAACGGAAGATAATATCGTGTTGGAAAGCGATCTTGAATAGCTAATACCAGCATTTGCAAATAATACTTTTAGGGTGCGGGCTAAATTATAATTGAGATTAAATGTATGTTTTTTGGATTCATTTAGCGCTGCATTATTTTGGCTGAGCATTCTATAGTTCCGTAATACCGCACCACGGTATATATCTTCTATGTTACCAATGTCCTGCGCAAATTGATAGTTAAATTGAAGATAGTCTTCTTGAGAAACCTGCCATCTCGCTTTTAAATTAGGATTGATCAGCATGGAATTTTTGGACGTGGACAGCTGATGACTGACGTCTTCATAATGGGTAAATAAATAGGTTACCGGGATGTCGAGCTGGGTTTCAAACCGATTTGTTTTCCAGGAATATTGAGGAGTAATAAATGCTTGGGACCTGCTCCAATACAGATCATTACGGGTATTATCGCCCAATGCTCGAATATGTTGATCATTATCCGCTATTGTAAGGAGCGAGTTGAAGTGTTGGCGATCTGTATTGAAGCCAATTTGATAGTATTGTTTGATTCTGCCTTTATTGAAGCGATAACCTGTACTGATCTCCGTAAAAAAGGAAGGAATTTCAATTTGCTGGCGGCTACTTTTATAGGGAATGCTATCGTTGAGTATTTCTGGAAAAACGCCGGGATAGATCTGTAAAGTCTGTGGTTTATTACCATAATTTAAAGACCAGTTGATTGCAATAATGTCATTGTTTTTAAGTTGGGGTATATAGCTAAACAAGTTGCTGAATCCCTTGATGTGGTGTTTTTGGAACTGCTCGATCTGGCCTGAAGAGTTTGCCAACAATGCTGTTATATCTTTTTTTTCATACTCAAATGACAAGGCATTACTCGCATATTTCTTTTCCGTATTGGTGGATGCCGAAAGTCTGGCTGCGCCAAGCCATCGCGCTGTTTTCAGATGATTTTGCTCATTAAAATAGACGTCGCCATCATCGAGCAGGTATTGTGTGCTTGCGGCATTATTTTGCCTATCGTTGTCGTATAAAACCTGAATATTTGATTTTAGCTGCCAGTGATTCTTGAGGTTGTATAGGTTATTGGTGTTTAGCGAACCTGTATTGTTGAAATAATAGTTGTTTTTAGGAATATTTGGACTGCCTGTTGTGCTCGTCGCCAGGAGGTTGTTGATGGGCGAGCTGCCAAACTTGGCCAGTAAAGAGGACTGATTGGCGCCGATGATATCTCCGGAAAGATCAATGCCTGTATTATTACCGCTGAGGACATTCAACATCTTAACTTTTTTGTTGAATAGGATTGAGTTCAATTCGGGATCATAGAGATTGGGCGTGCCGACGCCAATTTTGGCTTGCCCAGTGAGTTTTAGCTTTGCTTCCTCTTTGATAACGAGATTTATGGCGACGTCGTCTGTAAATCTTTTATTTTTAAGGACTTTATAATGTTCGTGATTGTCGAGTACCTGAATGTCCTTTACCATTTTATGCGGGATTGTCCGTGTACCTACACCATAGCGATTTTCCAATAGATCGTCACCGTCAATGTAAAGTTTAGAAACGGTTTTGTCCTGGTATTTAATAAGACCCGATTCGGTAACTTCCATACCCGGAAGACGTTTGATTACGTCGCCTATATTTCGATCCTCTTCTTTGGCAAAAGACCCGACGTCGTAGGAGATTGTATCATTTGAACGGCTTACTTTAGGTTTGCTCTTTACAATGACATCTTGTAGTAGATTGGTTTTTGGTACGAGGGCGATCCGAAGATTGGATGTCTGCGTGCCAAGTTTGAGTTCAAATTTTTCGTAAGTAAGGTGATTGATCTGCAGGTAGAGGCTTGCATAGTCCTTTGTTAATGTAATTGTAAAACGCCCTTCTTTATCTGTCGGTTTGAAAGCGATAATTTTGTTGTCTGAAAGGATGTTGACACTGGCAAAGGGTACGGGATGCTGCGTCTTATCCACTTGGACCGTTCCACTAATCGTTTGCTGGGCAAAGGTTATTTGCCCAAGCAAAACGAATATAAATAAACATAAAAATACTTTCATTAAGGCGTCAGCTCTATCGGATTGTTGGTAACTTTTGAAGGTTTGTATTTATCGTCTCTTGAAATATTGAAACTCTTTATTTTTGACGGATCCAAAGCACCGGCAGGGGAGCCTCCTCCGGAGCCGGAACTGGATCTAACTGCAACCATACTGCCCGATGAACCTACACTGATGGTTCTGTTTTTTCCCGATTGGGCTTGCATATAAGCTTGTGGATTAGCCTTAAAGGCTTCCTGAATTTTTTTTACCTCTTCTGCAGTACTTACGATGGCGTTTTGCGGCAGGGCCACTGATGTTTTGCCATCCTCAATTTTGTCGAATCCGGCGTAAGCAAAAATCACCTCATTTTTTGTGTCACGGGCATCCAGAATTAGGCCAGGAAGACCATGAAGTTTCCACGGACCATAGGAAAACGGTAGCTCGGTTGTAAACCAGGCGATATAGGTCCGGCCTTTGAATGTTGTTTTTGCGTTCTGGCAATTGTAGCCACCAATTTCTTTGCGGTCACCCAGTATTTCCCAATCTTGAGTAGGATAAGCCTGTGGAATGGCAAAATTGTCACTGGCAACGCTAACCACTTCGGTCATTTTGTTCTGATTGGCGTCTAATAAATAGGAAGAGCTTGATGGTGTCGAGCGAGTAGTAATGTTTAGTGTACCGTCGAAACTGGGGCCCTCCATTTGTTTTTTGACCTCATCTTGCATGCGCTTGGATGAATATGATGTGTAGTAGCTGGCCTGTTGATTCAGGTAAACGACTGTTTCATCGCGTATAAATTGATCCCGTTGGGTGCTATCATTTACATGCTTGAATTCGTAATGTACTTTTGCGATCGCTGGAGTACGCTCTTGTGCAAATAACAGCTGCGTCGCTAAGGATAATAGGAATGGTAATGAATATTTCATAAATGTATGTTTATATCGTAAATATACGAAATATTCGTAATCAGGAAAATTTATTCTAAATTTTCCTTGTAATCCTCTCTAGGGCAGGTTACTGCAGGTGAATAAATGTTGATTTGTTAGCTATCTTTTTTGTTAACTATGTTGTATGGTTAGCGATATAAGTTTAGTAGACATATTTAGGCATATGCGCTATTGTTATCTTTTAAACACAGTCTCACCTGCAATTACTGTCCGTTCTGTTTTTACATTTCGCAGTTGCTCATTCGGAATTTTCAAGATATCCTTTTCGAGGATAACAAAATCGGCATCTTTTCCCACTTCGATACTTCCTCTTTTTTTCTCCTGAAAACAGGAGTATGCAGCCCAGATTGTCATTCCTTTCAAAGCGTCTTCACGGCTTATCGCGTCTTGCATCTGAAATCCGTGGCTAGGATACCCTTTTTTGTCGACGCGGGCTACTGCCGCGTGGAAACCATATAAGGGATTGAAATGTTCGACCGGAAAATCACTCCCCAATGCGAGTTTTCCATATTCTTCCAACAGATGCTTATAAGCGTAAGCGCCTTTCATACGTTCTTCACCGAGTCGATCTTTGGCCCAGTACATATCGGAGGTTGCATGTGTGGGTTGTACAGATGGTATGATTTGATACTTTCGAAACTTATCAAAATCTGCAGGCGATATAATTTGGGCGTGCTCGATTCGCCATCTACGATCGCCATTATTGTGGAGGTATTTGCCATAAATATCCAATATAATACGATTGGCCGAATCGCCTATCGCATGGGTATTTGACTGAAACTTACTTTCGGCAATCTGTTTGATCATTGCTTCGTAATCTTGAGGGCTATGGAGGAGAAAGCCGTGGGTGGGGGCATCATGGTAATGCGCAAGGAGGCATGCACCACGGGATCCCAATGCGCCATCGGCGAGCAGTTTAAATCCTTTGATCTCGAAACGGTCTGTTTCATAGAAACCCTGATCGATAAATGACTTTATATTTTGGGGATTGCCTAGGATCATGGCATAATCTCTAATTTTCAACTGCCCTTCCCGATAGTATTTTTTTAGCAGATCGAGTCTTTCTTTTGATAAACCTGCGTCTACAATGGAGGTAAGGCCAACGGAAAGGAGAGAGTCTTGCGTCCGCTTGAGCATTCTTAAATATTCTTTTTCACTCGGAACCGGAATTGTCTTATTGACAAGATCCATTGCATTGTCGATCAAGAGACCATTGGGAGTATCATTAGTCCCGCCGACTACACCGCCGCGAATGATGGGGATACTCGTTAATTTTGCCCATTCGAGTGCTTTGGAGTTCGCAACCGCCGCATGATAATCTACACGCATGAGGTAGACGGGGATATCCGGGAAAGCTTTATCGAGTAGGTTCTTGGTTGGGAAAGTTTTATCTTTCCAGCGATTTTGGTCCCAGCCACCACCGATCAGCCAAGTTTTGCCTGGGTTTTTTTGTTGGTAGTTTTTGACACGTTGAATAACCTCCTCGAAAGAATCGGCGCCGTTTAGGTCGACTTGATCCATTAGTTCGGCCTCGTCAAATAAATGCGCATGGGCATCGTAGAATCCCGGATAAACGGCCTTCCCCTGTGCGTCAATTTTTTCTATTGCTTTGTACTTTCGCTGTATTTCTTCATCGGAACCAATGGCCATAAACTTACCATCTTTGACAGCAAAAGCATGTGCTGTACTAAAAGCCGAATCTACAGTATATACTTGCGCATGATAAACAATAAGGTCCACTTTCGTTTGCGGTGAACATGATATGATCGTCAAGCAGAACAAAAAAATGATTATTGGGAAGGTTTTCATAACCTAAAAATAGGAAAAAGCTTTTAATAAACTGAAACTAGACTTGGGGCTAGGTCTGCTGGATATGCGGACTTGAGGTTTTGGCTGATCGAATTGCTTTAGCTGATCGAATTGGCTTACGTGAGGCGCTTATGCTGAGTTGCCGCATATTGTTCGGACAGGAGACCATCTGTCAAGTTTTGAAATGGGACGTGCAGGAAAAGTAAGGAAAATACGAATTATCCAATAGACAAAAAAGGCTATCCAAATAACTTGGACAGCCTTTTTAATTCAAAAATCAAAATACGTGATTAACAGTACTCGTCAAATGCTGCAACTAAATTGTCAGCAATCATTTGTGCCGGGCGACCTTCAATCATATGTCTTTCAATCATGTGTACCAATTTCCCGTCTTTAAATAAAGCCATTGCTGGTGAAGATGGAGGGTAAGGCAACATGTAGTTACGTGCAGTGTTTACTGCATCAGTTTCCATACCTGCGAAAACAGTCACCAATTTAGCTGGGTGTTTTTCGTTTTTTACAGCAGCTTTTGCAGCAGGACGTGCATTTGCAGCAGCGCAACCACAAACAGAGTTTACAACCACAAAAACAGTTCCTTCTGATGCGATAGCCTGATCAACTGCTTCAGGTGTTTTTAATTCTTCGAATCCCGCATCAACTAACTCTTGACGCATTGGAGTTACTAAATATTCTGGATACATTATTTCTTAAGTAAAATGTTAATATTCTATTTTAATTGTGTTTATAAAGCTTTCTGTCGCCGGGCAAGTATACTTACTCCGCATAAACAACATGCTATACTTTATTCCTACAAATATAGCTGTAAAAGGCTGCTTCGTCAAGACACTTGTCTCAAATCAATGTCAGAAAATCTTTTACAGCATGAAGTCCATTTTCAAGACGTTGGTCGCCGAGACCCGAAACAAGACGATAATTCGCATTAATGGCGTTCAATTCGCTTTTCCAGATCTCCATGAAATGTTCGCGCTGTTCGGGGAAATCCCGTAGTGGATCGTCCTGCCAGGGTAGATCGATATCCATCAGCAGATAAAGGTCATAAACATGTTGTTGAATTTTATCGGTGACTTCCTGTGGAGTGTGACCGAAAAGATGATCTGACCAAATTTTTACCGTAAGGAAGGTAGTGTCACAGATGAGGAGCTGTCCTTGTGCTAAAGGGACCAGCGCTTCCTCCAAGGCGACCTGTCCATAAAACATATTGACTTCGTCCTGTAAGGTATATTTATTGTTGAGGCTTTGGCAATAATAACGTGAATATTCGGGCACGCATACCGTCTGAAATTCCTTGGCAAGAAATTGTGCCATCGTTGATTTTCCGGTGGACTCGGGGCCAACAACGGCAATTTTTATGAAATCTTTTCCCACATCGATCGTTTTGATAGGCAATATTACGCAAAATTTTTATAGGTTTTCTGCCAATCGCGATAGCCATTCCAAGCTATGAGTGTGAAAACAAGGTAGAGTACTGCGGTCAGCATAAGGTCTTTGTGTATATAGAGCGGGATATAACAAATATCCACAAATACCCATAAGAGCCAGTTTTGAAGTACTTTGCGTGTCATCAGAAATTGAGCAACAAAACTTACGGACGTGCAGAAAGCGTCAATATAAGGAACATCGGAATTTGTCTTGCTGTCGAGGAGATAACCGATTGACAGTGTCAGGACGAGGATTGCCAGGAGGCAAAGGAGCAACTGCCCCTTGCTGGCTTTGACGATGGGTTTCTTTTTTTCTTCTTTTCGTTTTATCCAATAATACCAGCCATAAACAGCAGTAGACAGAAAGTAGAATTGCAGTACAGTATCTCCATATAGTTTGGCATCATAAAACAGAATAGCATAGGACGCCACGCTGATGATACTAATCGGCCAGTTCCATATATTTTGCTTAGCGGCCAAATAGACACAAAGAAAGCCTGTCAGGGTACCTAACCATTCGAGCCAAGAGGTCTGGGCAAATTGACGTGCAATCTGCTGAAAAAATTCATGCATGTGGTGTATTAAAAATTACACCCTAAATATACAAAGTCTGCCTTATAGTCAATTATTGAACCTGTTTATTAGCACAATTGGTACTGGCAAAAGACTCGGGCTTGGCCTTAAAAACAAATCCCATACCCATAATATAGCCCATGGCTTCTTTCAGGGCAACATTTGACTGGAAATTTGGATTGGTGTTGATGTCGGCGTGGACTTCGAGGTCTACTTTGTGTTTTTCGAGGAGGGGGCAGAGTTGATAGGCTATATCGATGGATTTTTGGACTTCGAGTAGCATCCTTTCTTTAATGCTCATTCGGTGGTGCCTTTTGTCCCGTTGGATAAACATAAATCCACCTTTATGTTCCCGGAGAAAGACGATGACTGTTGCGAAGTCGATGATGCCTCTCTTGACTTGGGAATCGGTGCCGATATAAACCTTGAGCTTATTCCCTAGGGCATCTTCTCGTTTAATGACTTCTTCAACAGCATCGAAAATCGTGGAGCGAATGGATTCGCCATTGTATTTTTGCCATCTCATAGCGATATAAATTAGATATAAAAAAATTAAACTTCATCATTGACATAAATTTACTGAATTTCAATGAGCTAAGTGTTAATTTAGTTTTAAATAATTTATCCACATTAATGGTGTTTTACACCATAGGCCAGGTCTCCGGCATCACCGAGCCCAGGTACAATATAGGCTTTTGAGGTCAGTTCGTGGTCGACGTCACCAACCCAGATATGCGCCGTGGGTACAAAAGCCTGAACGTGGTTTAGTCCTTCTTCGGATGCAATGGCTGCAACAATGTGTAATTCGTTGATGTCATATTCGGCCAGGAGATCCTTACAGCATAAAACGAGGCTCTTTCCTGTAGCCAGCATGGGGTCTACAATGATTACTGTACGGTTATCTAAGTTTGGTGTATTGACATATTCCTTATGAATTTCAAACTCGCCGCTCTTTTTTGTATGCCGATAGGCTGCAATGAAGGTGTTATCGGCCTGATCAAAAACATTTAAAAGTCCCTGATGAAAAGGAAGGCCCGCTCTCAGAATTGTAGCGAGTACGGGTTGTTCCATCAAGAGATGGGTTTTGGCCACACCTAGCGGAGTTTCAACTTCAACGGGTTTGTAGGCCATCGTCTTGCTGATTTCATAAGCGAAAATTTCACCTAATCGTTCCAGATTCCGACGAAAGCGCATGCGATCCTGTTGAATAGTGATATCTCTCAGCTCGGCAATAAAATGATTTGCAATGCTATTTTGGGTAGATAGAATAGTGACCATGGCGTGTGTGCTAGTTCAATTAAACTAAAGATAATAAATAATCAATTGAAAGTAATAACATCTATGGTATTATTATAGTTTGCGCTAAAATGGTAAAATTTTTAGTAAATTTGTGTAAGACCATAAGAGGATTTGGCCTGGGCTACAGGTCGAAAAATTCTCTTGTTAGCAGATTGAAACCATCGGATCATAAAGACTGTTTTTGAGCCCACGGCTCAAGCAATTCGTGGTGCAATGTTTGCTGAAAAAGGCCTGAATAGTTTTCTTTAAGAAATAGGAAGTATATGAAATTTGAATTGACATCGGAGTACAAACCCACAGGCGATCAGCCAGAAGCAATTAAGCAGTTGGTAGCAGGGGTAGAGCAGGCAGAGCAATACCAGACGCTTTTGGGGGTAACGGGATCGGGTAAGACCTTTACTGTTGCCAATGTGATTCAGGAAACACAAAAGCCAACATTGATTTTAAGTCACAATAAAACATTGGCGGCCCAGTTGTACGGTGAATTCAAGCAGTTCTTTCCCAATAATTCGGTCAACTATTTTGTGTCTTATTACGATTATTATCAACCCGAAGCTTTTATTGCTTCGACAAATACCTACATTGAGAAGGATTTAGCGATTAACGAAGAAATCGAAAAGTTACGTTTGGCGACTACGTCGTCATTGATGTCGGGTCGGCGTGATATTGTTGTCGTTTCTTCGGTATCCTGTATCTACGGTATGGGAAATCCGGAGGATTTCTCCCGATCTATTTTTCGTTTTGGTGTCGGTATGACTGTCACAAGAAATGCTTTCCTGCATAAATTGGTCGAGATCTTATATTCACGGACGACCGCAGAGTTTAAACGGGGTACCTTTCGTGTTAAAGGTGATACGGTGGATGTGTTTCCGGCATACTTGGATAATGCCATTCGGATTTCATTCTTTGGGGATGAAATTGATGAACTGAGTGAGATCGATCCTATTTCAGGTAAAACGCTCAATAAGATGGAAGATCTTGCTCTTTTTCCGGCAAACCTTTTCGTTACACCGAAGGAAAAATTCAAAGAATCGATCTGGGCTATTCAAGATGAATTGATGCAACGGAAAACGCAACTGGAAGAGGAGGGCTTAATGCTTGAAGCGAAGCGTTTGGAAGAGCGGGTCAATTATGATTTGGAAATGATGCGTGAACTGGGCTATTGCTCGGGAATTGAAAATTATTCCCGCTTTTTCGATGGTAGACAACCGGGGATGCGTCCGTTCTGTTTGCTGGATTATTTTCCGGAGGATTACCTGTTGGTCATTGATGAAAGCCACGTCACCTTACCACAATTGCGTGCGATGTATGGTGGTGACCGGTCGCGAAAAGTTTCCTTGGTGGAACATGGATTTAGGTTACCAGCAGCTTTGGATAACAGACCTTTAAACTTTCCGGAGTTTGAATCCCTGACGAATCAGACGATTTATGTGTCCGCGACTCCGGGCGATTACGAACTGCAGCAGACCGAAGGTGTTGTTGTTGAGCAGGTCATTCGTCCAACAGGACTTTTGGATCCGATTATTGAAGTACGGCCAGCGATCAATCAGGTCGATGATTTCTTGGAAGAGGTCGATAAGACCATCAAAGAAGGAGGGCGTGTTTTGGCTACTACATTGACCAAACGCATGGCCGAAGAGCTTTCCAAATATATGACCAAGCTGAATTTAAAAGTCCGTTATATTCACTCCGAAATTAAAACCTTGGAGCGTGTGGAAATCTTACGGGGTCTTCGCTTGGGCGAATTTGATATTCTGGTCGGGGTGAACTTACTCCGTGAGGGGCTTGATTTGCCTGAAGTTACGCTTGTCGCTATTCTCGATGCGGATAAAGAGGGCTTTCTGCGTTCCGAACGATCTCTTATTCAGACGATTGGTCGGGCTGCCCGGAATGATAAAGGTCGGGTTATTATGTATGCCGATAAAATGACGGATAGTATGCGTGTCACAATAGATGAAACCAATCGTCGCAGAGACAAGCAGATGAAATATAACTTGGAACATGGCATTACACCGCGTACAGTCGGCAAAACAAGGGAGGAGATTCTGGAGCAGACTTCTGTTGCTGATTTTTCGGGTATTGAACCTAAAATTTATGTTGAACCTGATCCGTCGCAAGCCATTGCAGCTGACCCAGTGATGCAATACCTCAGTGAGAAAGATTTGAAGAAGGCGATCGATAACGTAAGGAAGAAAATGGACAAAGCTGCAAAAGAAATGGACTTCTTGGAAGCAGCGAAATATCGTGATGAAATGTTCTCCTTGGAGAAGCTCTATGAAGAGCGATTCCCATCGTAAAGGAAGCTGGTTTGTTAATATGTATTAATTATTGTTAATCAATATTAAGATTTGTTAAACAACGCTAAATAGCGTTTAAATTAAGATTCCGTCGTGCATATTTGTGGCAATTGTAAATAAATTGACCACATATGAAACATTTAATCTGCAGTATAATACTGTTTTCTGTGCTTTCCACAGCGTTCTGCCAAAGTAAAATTTCCTACGGTATAAACGCCGGGTACACAAATGCCGGATCATTGGTATCCAATAAACGAACGCACAGTTATAGCTTCCGAAGCATTTCGGGTGTTACAGCAGGGCTTTTTCTTGAAATACCGCTCGTTGGTGGACTCTCTATTCAGCCTGAAGTAAACTTTACCCAAAATGGTATGGAGGCAAAGCATGCCCTTGAAAATAACTGGACAACATACCGAAGAAATGCGATCGATATTCCTTTAAACATAGCTTATAATATTACGGTTGGAGAAGGTCGGATTTATCTTGCTGCTAGTCCCTATTATGGTATACAGATGTCTGTGAATAATAATGATGGAAAATTTTACGATGCAACGACCAATCCTTCAGACTATGGTTTGGGTTTTAACTTAGGTTACAAATGGAATGGGGGCTATGGTTTCTTTATTGGCTCCAATTATGGGATGAAGGATATGAGCGTCAATGAAAATGTAAAACTCTATAACCGTACGTTCAATGTTGGCTTACGATTTGACCTCCATCAGATACTGAAAAAATAGCAACTAATATAACTTTAACGGGAAGCAGCACTCCATCAACGATATCGCCTCAGAAAGAACCTGTTTTTTTTGAAGCGTTATCATCGGATTTGCTGCTTTTTTGTAAGCTCAAGTTTTATGTTTTCATCTTCAGGGCATTTGTACTAAGCTCAGAGATCTGTATTGACCTCTGAAATCTATGCTAACTATTTTCCTTTCTTTCACATCGGATGTCTCCTGATCCATTGGAATCGACCTTATTTCATGCGATTTTCAATTGAATTATATTGTTCAATTGTTAACATATTTTGCGTAAATCAAATTCTTCTCAGTAAATTAGTGCTCAAATCTAAACTAAAACATACTAAAAAATGAAAAAGCCAATTCTCGTTGTCAAATTTGGATCGGCTTCTATTACCACGAAAGAGGGAGAAGTTGATGAACGTATTGTTTTGGAGATCGCTAGGCAGATTGCTTCCTTACAAAAGAAATACAATATTGTCTTGGTCTCTTCAGGTGCTGTTGCTGCGGGTAAACGTTTTCTGCCCAGTTATACGGGAACGTTATCTGAGCGAAAGGCCGCTGCTGCAATTGGGAACCCCATATTGATTAATACGTATTCAACTTATTTCCGACCGTTTAAAATTTCATTGGCGCAGAGTTTATGTGAGCGACATCATTTTTCCAATCGAGATCAATTTCTACAATTGAAAAATACGTATGAGGAATTGTGGCGGAACAATGTTATTCCAATCGCAAATGAAAATGATGTGGTGAGTAATAAAGAACTGAAGTTTTCAGATAATGATGAGCTGGCAACCTTGATTGCTGTTGGTTTTGGTGCCGAAAAATTGCTGTTTAGTACTTCCGTCCCCGGTGTGTTGGATGCAAACAACAAGATTATACCGCAAATTGAAACCATCGATCGGGATATCTTAGGTTTGGCAAGGAAGGATAAATCCTCAGTAGGATTGGGGGGAATGACCTCGAAATTGAACTTTGCCCGATTGGCTAATCAAATGGGGATCGCTGTTGTCATTTTTAGTATGCAAACCGAAGAGGCGATCCAAAAAGCGGTTAAGCACGAGACTGGTACATTGTGCCTGGCTCAAAGTAAGAAGATCTCTTCCCGCAAGAAATGGCTTGCGAGTGGAAGTTTGATAAAAGGGGAATTGATGGTTGACCGTGGAGCGGAAGAAGCATTATTGAAACATAAAAGTTTGCTAGCTGTAGGGGTAACCCGTATCGTTGAACATTTTGAAAAAGGAGAAGTGTTAAATATCGTCAATCTAGAAGGCTTAACCGTTGCCGTAGCGCGGGCGAAGATGGATTCATCCGCTTTGTCCCAGACCAGTAAAAAAAATGTAGAAATTGCACATGCAAATGATATCGTATTGTTATGAGTGAATCCATCGTAAAACAACTTCAGGCGGCGGCCAAAGCAAAACAAATTTTGCAACAACTGGCTCCTGATACCAAAATAACTATTTTAAATGCCATCGCAGATGGTCTTGTCGCGCATACTGCAGCTATATTACAAGCCAATAAGATTGATTTGGATCGTATGTCTGATGACGACCCCAAAAAGGATCGTCTTTTGCTCAATAGCGATCGTCTAAAAGGCTTGGCTGACAGTGTTAAGCAGATAGCCCAGCTAGCAGACCCAACAGATCAGCTATTACTAAAAAAGATATTGCCGAATGGATTGGAGATCGAGAAAATTACGGTTCCACTCGGTGTCGTTGGGGTAATCTATGAATCGCGACCCAATGTGACGATAGATGTTGCTGCACTATGTATTCAATCGGGTAACGTTTGTCTATTGCGTGGTGGTTCTGATGCTTTATACACCAACGAAGCGCTGTTGAAAGTGATCCATAATATTTTGGAGCTGCATGGTATCGCAACAACTATTGTGCAACTGTTGCCTGTTGAGAGGAAGCATGTTTCGGAATTATTGGAAGCTACCCAATATGTGGATATTATCATACCACGTGGCTCACAGTCATTGATTGATTATGTCAGGGAGCACGCTAAGGTGCCTGTCATTGAAACAGGAGCGGGAGTATGCCATACGTATGTGGACCGTACAGCAGATTTGGATATGGCAGCTAAAATTGTTGCTAATGCTAAAATTTCCAGGCCATCGGTGTGTAATTCTTTAGATACTGTTTTGGTCGATCGCACTATTGCTCCCGAGTTTCTACAGAAATTGAAAACTTATTTTGAAGATGCTCAGGTGGAAGTTTTTGCGGATCCTACAGCTTATGAGGTACTGCAAGGTGAAAATTATTCAAATTTAAAGCGCGCAGAAGAAGATGATTTTGGAAGAGAATTTTTAGATTTGAAGTGTTCAATAAAGACGGTCTCGGGTTTGGACGAAGCTTTGGAGCATATCGCAAAATATTCTTCCAAACATTCGGAGTGTATTGTTTCTTCCAGTGAACTCCATATCGAACAATTTTTGAACACAGTGGATGCTGCTGCGGTATATGCCAATGCATCAACACGTTTTACAGATGGTGGTGAGTTTGGTTTGGGAGCAGAAATCGGTATCTCGACCCAAAAGTTACATGCCCGCGGACCATTTGCATTAGAAAAATTGGTAACAGAGAAATGGATTGTCCGTGGAAATGGACAGATCAGATAAGCATAGATCATGGGATTAAATTTTAAAAAAGATGTATTGATGAATTGGATCGAAGAAATTGGTAAATTTCTTCGCATATGGACAGAAGGTCATGATGCCTTTACGGAGCCGACTGATCCAGCAGTGTTTGAAGATGCTTATGAAAAATTCTTCGAAAAGAGCAGGGCCTATTTTTTAAATCTTTCCGAAAGTGAGCTTTCGGCATATCTCAAAACAGATCTTCAAATACAGCAACTACATCCATTGGCTTTAACCTTGTTGTTTGATGGTTTGAATGCTACAGATGGTAATCAGGAGAATTTACTTCGCAAAGCAAAGTTTATTTTGAATCTGGCGATGGCCGAAACGGCGAGCTTTGCCTTTCAGGATTATCAATATCTTGCTATGATCGATAACAAGTTGAAGAGCCTTTAAAGTTAAAAAACTGTCAGTCATGCAATGCCCAAAAAGGTTAGACACTTTTTGGGGGCATAACATGACTGACAGCTTAGCGCAGAATCTCGCGGGCGATCACCAGACGTTGGATTTCAGAGGTCCCCTCGTAGATTTGTGTGATTTTTGCGTCGCGCATTAACCTTTCGACATGATATTCTTTTACGTAACCATAGCCACCGTGGATCTGTACAGCTTCTACAGTGTGTTTCATGGCGACTTCCGATGCATATAGTTTGGCCATGGCAGCTTCTTTACCGTAAGGAAGTCCCTGGTCTTTCGTCCAAGCGGCTTTATACGTCAAAAGTCGAGCTGCCTCGATATCGACTTCCATATCGGCCAATTTAAACTGTATGGCCTGATGGTCCGAAATTGGCTTTCCAAAAGTCTTTCGCTCTTTTGAGTAAGCCAAAGCGAGATCATAAGCACCGGCAGCAATTCCTAAGGCCTGTGCTGCAATGCCGATACGACCACCATCGAGTGTTTTCATGGCAAACTTAAATCCGAAGCCATCTTCTCCGATGCGGTTTTCCTTAGGAACCCGGACATCGGAAAATAGAAGTGAATGGGTATCAGAACTGCGGATACCCAATTTGTTTTCCTTCGGACCAATGGTAAATCCCGTCAGTCCTTTTTCAACAATTAATACATTGATTCCTTTGTGGCCTTTTTCAGGATGTGTCTGTGCAATGACAAGATAGATATCGGCATGGCCACCGTTGGTGATCCAATTTTTTGTGCCATTTAGTAGATAGTGATCTCCTTTATCTTCGGCGGTTGTGTGCTGCGAGGAGGCGTCCGAGCCGGCTTCGGGTTCTGATAACGCAAAAGCACCAAGTTTCTCGCCCTTCGCTAAAGGAATCAGGTACTTTTGTTTTTGTTCCTCTGTACCAAAAGCATTGAGTCCATATAATACCAGTGAATTGTGGGCGGATACAATAACGGCCGCAGAGGCATCAATTTTGGCAATTTCTTCGAGAACAAGAACATAGGCCAATGTATCCATGCCAGCTCCACCATAAGCTTCGGGGGTCATGATACCCATAAATCCTAATTCGGCCATCTGCTTGACAAAATCTGTTGGAAATTTTGCGGCTTCATCGCGCTCGATTGCCCCAGCCTTTAGCTCCTGGGCGAATTCCCGCGCTGCGTCGCGGATCATTTTATGTTCTTCGCTTAATTCAAAATTCATGGCATTTCAGTTTTTTTGGTTCATCAGTTACCAAGTCGATAACTTATATATCTAATAAGATTTGCTCTCAAAAGGTTTTCTCCCAACTCACAATCGTTTTATGAGATCGGTGTACCACCATACTCAAATATACAAAATATATATTATGCAAGCATAGTAATTTAATAAATTACTTTTTATACTACTTTTGGTAATCATAATAAGTTTTTGGGTAAAATCCTTACTTTCAATTGGATTAGGTTTAGTTTTTTCATTTTAATTTAAAAAATTAAAGAATTACTTGTTTGCTAAATTTAATCTACTATATTTGTAGACTATATAATTTAAACACATTTAAAAAATAAGATTATGAGTTTAAGATTAGGAGATGAAGCGCCAAATTTTAAAGCGCAAACAACCATTGGTGAAATAGACTTTCACGATTATATCAAAGATAGCTGGGTCGTTTTCTTTTCGCACCCATCAGATTATACGCCGGTATGTACAACTGAGTTGGGCCGTACTGCAAAATTGAAATCTGAATTTGACAAGAGAGGTGTGAAGGCCATTGCACTAAGCGTCGATAATGTAAACGATCACTTGAATTGGATTAAGGATATCAATGAAACGCAAAATACCGAAGTGAATTTCCCGGTTATCGCTGATGAAGATCGTCATATATCGGAATTGTACGATATGATCCATCCAAATGCGTCCGCAACAGCGACCGTACGTTCCGTATTTATTATTGGCCCTGACAAAAAGATCAAACTGACGTTGACCTATCCAGCATCAACAGGTCGTAATTTTGATGAAATTTTACGGGTCATTGATTCTTTACAGTTAACAGCCGATTACCAAGTGGCTACACCTGCTGACTGGAAGCATGGTGAAGATGTTATTGTTGTTCCAGCGATAAAGACAGAAGATATTCCTGCTAAATTTCCAAAAGGGTTTAAAGAGATCAAACCGTATTTGAGAACGACACCACAACCTAATCTGTAAGAACTAGGCTTGAATTAAGGGGCAAAAAAAGGCAACGTTGAGAAAACGTTGCCTTTTTTTATAAGTTATAAATGCGTCCTAATAGACTTTAACCATGTAGATATAGTCTTGCATTTTCTTGATTTGTTCTGTTCTTGGTAAGCCTGCCAAGCTATTCTTTTTGTTGATCTTAAGACCAGTAACCAGTGAATCACTTGGGATGTCCGCTAAAGCATTCAAGATTGATTTCGTTTTGATTGCAAAGGCAGCACCATCTATGCCACGTTGTTTTCCGGAAATAATACCAATCACATTACCTCTGCTATCCAATACGGGACCGCCACTGTTACCTGGATTGACAGGCACGGAGATCTGATAAGCAATAGTATCACCGGCATAACCTGTTGATGAACTTAGGTATCCCTGACCATATACTGCTTCGTCACGAGGAAATCCGATCGTATAAATATCTTCGCCAAGATCTGAAGTCGATGTTTTGAATGTGTAAGGTAAGCTTTTAGCTTTCTTAAAGGTCTTATCTGCAATGTATAAAATAGCCAAGTCTTTGCTTGGATCGGTATGTACGATTTGTGCTTTATACGATTCGCCTTTGCTATTTTGCAAATAGATCGAATCTGCTCCACTAATGACATGGTAGTTGGTGACGACATAGCCATCTGTTGTCAGCATAAATCCTGTTGCGCCAAACTGGCTTTCGGTACCTTTTACTGATTTTTTGTCATTGATATCCCTGATTGCAGCGTTGTGAGCGTTGACGTTCTTTTTGACATTGTTCATGTCTCTACGTAGCGCACTGTAATCGGAAGATGCTTTCTCGAGGTTGCTGTAATAACCGCTCAGCCATAATGTGCCAAATACCGCAAATACCGCTACCACTGCAGCCACCAAAGAACTTGCTTTGATACGTTCCCAAAGTGAAATTACCGTTGATTGTTTTATAGGAACCACCTTTGCGGGTTTGTTTTGGGTTTTATGGTATTCTTTTGCTGATTGCGCTAATGCATTTTTGAAATCCAGCCGTTGACTGGTTTCTTTCATATTGGCAACAAATTCGCGGTGTTGTTGTAATTGGGCAGCATAGGAGGGCTGATCAGCACAAAAAGATTCAAATGCAGCTTTTTCTTCCGCCGATAATTCGCCGCGAAGATAGTGATCTGCTAATTCGAAAAATTCTTTTTGATTCATTGTTCCCATGGTGTTACACTAGTTTTAATCTGTTGAAAAAAATATTTTTTTCAGCCGTTGTAGGCATTTATACTTCTGAGTCTTGGCATTATCTGTATTGGTATAACCAAATTTTTCACAGATGTCCTGCATCGAATGGTTTAAGATGTAGAAATCATGTAAGATTGTCTTACAAGGTTCTCCCATTTTCTCTAAGGCAAGCTCCATTTGATCGAACTTTTTTTCAAGTTCTTGATGCTGTTGAAGATCTTCTTCCTCAAATAAGGAATCTTCATAACCTCGAATGTCACTATTGCCAAAACCAGCACGATTGAGTTGCTTAAGCCAAAGCCTTCTGCAAATCGAGTAAAGATATGTTTTTAGTTTGCTGCTGAGCTCAAAGTTCCCTTTGGAAACTTTATCGTAGAGCACAATGACAGCTTCTTGAAAAATATCTTTCGCTTCGTCCTCACTTCCATTGTTTTGCAAGATCATATGGCTTATAGACGGATAGTACCGCTTATAGATAGCATCTATCGCCAAGCTGTTGCCGTCTTTGATGCCTTCAATGATTTGCTCATCATTTTCTAGCAGGACTGATTTACTGAATTTACTCACCTATTAATACCTTAATGCTTAAATTGTAACCCTTTGAAAAATAAAATTCTTCGAAATATTTTCAAACGTAAACTTTTATTTGTTTAAAGCGAAATCTATCCCCAAAAATAAGGCTTATTCCTTGAAACCGAAAGCATTTGTTTTTTATTGAAATCTGCTGCTTTTGGGAGGACATCGTGATTTTTCGCCATCTCTATTTTTTATGTTTTTGCTTTATGTACAATTCTCGAAGGAAGCTCTTATGAAACGATTTTAACGTGCTATATGGCCTTTTTTTGTATCGAAAAAGTTTCGCAATCGAGTGCTTTAATAATCTGCTTGTTATTACTGCAAAATGAAGTTACATTTGGTTTCCTGGACTAAATTGCTTAATTACATTATGTTAAGAAACTCTGTTATTTTTTCAACGATTCTAGCCTCATTGCTGTCGCTGGACACTACTGTTGCGATAGGGCAAACGATTACGCCATCTATCGACGGTTTCCAGTATGGAGCTGCAATGGCTCCAAAAGGGAATGAATGGGAATCGCCTCAATTATTATCACTTAATAAGGAGTTGCCACATGCTTCGTTCTTCTCCTTTCAGAACGTAGAAAGTGCGAGAAAAGTACTTCCCGAGCACAGTAACTATTGGCTTTCGCTCAATGGATCCTGGAAGTTTAACTGGGTAAAGACTCCGGAAGAGCGACCAAAGGACTTTTATGATCCTAGTTATAATGTTGGAGCCTGGGAATCTGTTCCAGTCCCGATGAGCTGGAATATTTATGGTATACAGAAGGATGGAAGCCTAAAATATGGTGTACCTATTTATACCAACCAACGTGTGATCTTTCATCATCAAGTAAAGGTGGATGATTGGCGCGGTGGAGTCATGCGAACACCGGCCCAAGATTGGACAACTTATGTTTATCGTAATGAAGTGGGATCGTACCGACGCAACTTTACCGTACCTACTGATTGGGACGGTCGTGAGGTATTTATCAATTTTGATGGTGTAGACTCCTTTTTCTACCTGTGGATAAATGGCAAATATGTCGGATTTTCAAAAAATTCAAGGAACGTCGCATCTTTCAATATCTCACCTTACTTAAAAAAGGGTGCTGAAAATGTGTTGGCAGTTGAAGTTTACCGCAGTTCAGATGCTTCCTTTTTGGAAGATCAGGATATGTTTAGATTGCCCGGGATATTTCGGGATGTTTCCCTGACTTCAACGCCAAAAGTTCAGATTCGCGATCTAGCGGCTATTCCAGACTTGGACAGCAAGTACGAAAATGGTTCGTTGAAAATTACAAGTACTGTACGCAATCTAAGAAATAAGAAGGCTGAAGGGTATAAAGTTGTTTATTCACTTTATAAAAATAAGCTATACAGTGACGAGAATACCCTTGTTGACCAGACAGAAGCTTCATCGGCTGTGCCAACCCTGGATGGTCAGGTTTCCAATAGCATCGCAGCAACGTTGAACGTTAAAAATCCAGATAAATGGTCTGCCGAATTACCATATCGGTATACTTTGGTCGCTGAATTGAAGGATAAAAAGAACAAAACGATAGAGACTATTTCTACCTACGTTGGATTTAGAAAGGTTGAGATTAAAGACACCAAGGCTGATGATGATGAATTTGGCTTGGCCGGACGTTATTATTATGTCAATGGCAAGACGGTGAAACTGAAAGGTGTCAACCGTCATGAGACCAATCCTGAGCATGGTAAAGTAGTAACCAGAGAACAGATGGAAGCTGAGGTGAAATTGATGAAACGGGCGAATATCAACCATGTCCGGAATTCGCACTATCCAGAACCTGCTTATTGGTATTATTTATGCGATAAATATGGAATTTATCTCGAAGATGAAGCCAATATCGAAAGTCATGAGTATTATTATGGCAAAGAGTCTCTTTCTCATGTTCCTGAATGGAAAAATGCCCATGTAGCCCGTAATATCGAGATGGTGCATTCGACCATCAATCATCCGGCAGTGGTTATTTGGTCTCTAGGAAACGAAGCCGGTCCGGGTGATAATTTCGTGGCCGCCTATCAGGCTATTAAAAAAATTGATACATCACGACCTGTTCAATACGAGCGTAACAATACAATCGTTGATATGGGGTCCAACCAATATCCTTCGATAGACTGGGTAAGAGGAGCTGTAAAAGGTACCTACAAATTGAAATATCCATTTCATATTTCGGAATATTCACATTCCATGGGGAATGCTGTTGGTAACCTAATAGATTATTGGGAAGCCATCGAATCGACCAACTTTTTTATGGGCGGTGCCATCTGGGATTGGATTGATCAGGCCATGTATTATTATGATAAAAAGACCGGCGAACGCTTTCTTGCCTATGGTGGCGACTTTGGAGACAAACCCAATGATGGAACCTTTGTCAATAACGGGTTGATCTTTGCCGATATGAAACCTAAGCCACAGTATTATGAGGTAAAGAAAGTGTACCAAAATGCGGGCGTAAAAGCTGTTGATATTCAACAGGGGAAAATTGAGCTTTTCAATAAAAATTATTTTAAAGATCTATCCGATTATCAGGTTCAATGGTCGCTATATAAAAATGGGGTAGAGGTGAAAAATAGCAGGGGTACAATCAGTGCGACAGATCTGCCCGAGGCGCGCCAACGCAAGCAACTTGTATTGCCGATAAAATATGCGCAGTTGGATGCGGGATCGGAGTATTTTGTAAAAGTACAGTTTATTCTCAATACGGATCGACCTTGGGCAGCCAAAGGTTTTGTACAAATGGAGGAACAACTGTTTGTCAAAGCGGCCGAAAATAAACCGTTGATTTCATCTGTTGCACAAGGGGCGGCTCCGTTGCTTTCCAAAGAAGGTGATTTGCAGGTGGTCAAGGGAGATCAGTTTATCGTTAAGTTTGACAATAGAACTGGCTCGATATATAATCTAAACTATGCCGGTAAACAAGTTATCCGCGATGGTGAAGGTCCTAAATTGGATGCACTACGTGCTCCGGTGGACAATGACAACTGGGCTTACCAACAATGGTTTGAAAAAGGATTGCATAACCTGAAACATAAGGTTTTGTCTTCAAATAGCTATACCAAGAAGGATGGAACAGTTGTATTGGCGTTTACGATTGAATCGCAAGCACCTTATGGCGCATCACTGTTAGGTGGAACTTCTGGAACGTATACCCTTAAAGAACATACGGATAAGCCTTTTGGTAAGGATGATTTTAAATTTACAAGCAATCAGATCTGGACAATCTATAAGGACGGCTCTATTGAATTGTCGTCAAGTATTACATCCAATAATGCGAGTGTGGTCTTAGCTCGATTGGGCTATTCTTTGCAATTACCGACCGAGTTTGGCAATTATAGTTACTATGGACGTGGACCGATCAACAATTATGCTGACCGGAAGACTGCTCAATTTATTGAATTGCACAAAACTGCTGTAAAAGACCAGTTTGTGCCATGGCCTAATCCGCAAAATATGAGCAACAATGAAGAGGTGCGTTGGACAGCATTAACCAACAATAATGGTCAAGGAGCTATCTTTGTTGCAAAAAATCATTTGGCAACTTCCGCTTTGGAATATAGTGAGCTCGAACTGACATTTGCGCCACACCCTTATCAATTGCCAAAAAGTTCAGGTATACATCTACATCTAGATGCTGCGGTAACAGGATTGGGCGGTAATAGCTGTGGACAAGGGCCACCGTTGGAAAAAGACCGTGTGAAAGCAGTGCCAACGTCTATGGGCTTTATTATCCGACCGATTCAGAATAATGATATGATGGAGAAGGCTCAGGTAGCGGCTGCAGGCGATGCGCCAATTTCTTTAGCAAGAAGTTCTAACGGTGAAGTTTCTATTTTATCAGGTAATAAGAATGAACCTGTTGTATACAGTTTGAATAATGCGAAAGCAAGCGTCTACAATGCGCCTTTTGATTTACGTACTGGTGGTACCGTGACTGCTTGGTATCAGCATAATGAGAAATTAAAGGTAACACAGCAATACTCAAAAATCGAAACTATTCCAATGGAAGTTGTGTTTGCCTCAAGCCAAGAGACTGGCGAAGGGGATGCTAAGAACCTACTGGATGGAGATCCTTCCTCGATTTGGCATACGATGTATTCGGTTACCGTAGCACAGTACCCACATTGGGTTGATTTTGATGCTGGAAGTAGCAAAACAATTAAAGGCTTCACTTTTCTACCAAGACAGGATGGACCGAATGGTGATATCAAGGATTATAAGATTCAGGTGAGTAAAGATGGGAAGAACTGGGAAGATGTGATGTCCGGATCTTTTGAACGGAATAAAAAATTAAAAACTGTTCGATTCGAAAAGCCTGTGAAAGGACGTTATATCCGCTTTACTGGACTTAATTCCCAACGTGGTGACGATTATGCGTCGGGAGCTGAATTCGCTGTTATAGCTGAATAATTTGCTTTATATCGCATATTGAGCCAGCACCTGTCACAGGTGCTGGCTTTTTTGTTAGCGACCCTATGCTATGTTTAAATAGTGGTTGAAAAGGGTGATTGACCGTCTTACCCAAACTGGTAAGGTAAGGTAAGGTAAGGTAAGGTAAGGTAAGGTAAGGTAAGGTAAGGTAAGGTAAGGTAAGGTAAGGTAAGGTAAGGTAAGGTAAGGTAAGGTAAGGTAAGGTAAGGTAAGGTAAGGTAAGGTAAGGTAAGGTAAGGTAAGGTAAGGTAAGGTAAGGTAAGGTAAGGTAAGGTAAGGTAAGGTAAGGTAAGGTAAGGTAAGGTAAGGTAAGGTAGAATCTTGCGCGATAATTTTGCAAACTTATTACAAAGAATGTTCGCGCACTTCTGTATTTTTAGGCCAGTTTAAACTGTGGCAATCTGAACAGTATGGAAATAAATAAACTTGATAACGCGCCCTTTACGGCATATCAAAAACTTGTGGTGTTTTTATTGGCCATGACGCAATTTACGGTTGTGCTTGATTTTATGGTGATGTCACCGATGGGGGATATCCTGATGAAAGCCATAGATCTCAAACCGGCTCAATTTGGTATTGCGGTTTCGGCCTATGCCTTTAGTGCCGGTGCTTCGGGGCTGCTGACCGCGGGCTTTGCCGATCGTTTTGATCGGAAGAAACTGCTGTTATTTTTCTATTCTGGCTTTATTATCGGAACCTTCTGCTGCAGTTTTGCCAACGATTACTGGACGTTGGTTGCTGCACGAATCGTCACCGGGCTGTTTGGCGGCGTTATCGGCTCGATTTCTATGGCTATTATCACCGATATCTTTACGCTCCAACAGCGCGGACGTGTGATGGGCTTTGTGCAGATGGGCTTCGGTGCAAGTCAGGTCCTGGGGATTCCCATAGGATTATATATTGCAAATAATTGGGGTTGGCATAGTGCCTTCTTGTGGATTGCAGTGATGGCTTTGATTATTGTCGTTATTATAGCGGTCAAACTCATTCCTATTACGGCGCATATAGGTCTTCAGAAACATCAATCTGCGTTAAAGCACCTTTGGTTGACTTTTTCACAGCGAGAATACCGCGTCGGCTTTATGGCAACAGCTTTGCTATCCATTGGAGGTTATATGATGATGCCTTTTGGAAGTGCTTTTGCAGTCAATAATCTAAAGGTAAGCCACGAGCAGCTGCCGATGTTGTTTATGATTTCGGGTATTGCTTCATTGATTATTATGCCTATTGTAGGGAAATTGAGTGACCGTTACGATAAGTTTAAGATTTTTGCTTTCGCTTCCCTTTGGCTTATGATTGTCGTATTTATCTACACGAACCTAGGTGTTACGCCATTTTATATCGTTGTTATCTTAAACATTTTAATGATGGCCGGCATTTTAAGTCGGATGACGCCATCTTCGGCTTTGATCACTGCTGTTCCCGAGATGAAAGATCGGGGCGCATTTATGAGTATCAGTTCTTCGTTGCAACAGCTGGCAGGTGGTGTTGCTGCTTCATTAGCAGGTGTAATCATTGTCCAAGAAACAAAAGAAAGCCCCTTGGAACATTACCCGACATTGGGGATGATTGTTATTCTACTTTCCATTGTCGGTATTTTTATGATCTATCGGGTAAGTAGTATGATCAAAAAACGGCGCGCTGTTTCTTAAAACAAAATTGCCTTTATCGTTATTAGTTCTTAAAATATGAATTGTTAAAGAGAGATGGAATTATGGAAAAAATAGTTAGATATCCACATCCAAATGGAGAGATAACCGTCCTTTGGATACCGGAACGCTGTGTACATGCTGCAGTTTGTGTAAAGAGTCTGCCGAATGTGTATCATCCGAAAGATAAGCCCTGGGTTACGGCCCAAAATGCGAGTACGGCCGAATTGATTGAACAGATCAAGCACTGTCCTTCGGGAGCTCTTCAGTACGAATTAAAAAAATAATAGCTGTTGTATTGTTAAGGCAAAAAAAAAGCATCATTTATAATTAAATGATGCTTTTTTTGTTAGCGGTCTGGACGGGACTCGAACCCGCGACCCCATGCGTGACAGGCATGTATTCTAACCAGCTGAACTACCAGACCAACAATTGTGTTTTTAAAATTTTAGCGGTCTGGACGGGACTCGAACCCGCGACCCCATGCGTGACAGGCATGTATTCTAACCAGCTGAACTACCAGACCTAAAATCTTAAGGATTGTTTTTAATAATTTTTGGCGGTCTGGACGGGACTCGAACCCGCGACCCCATGCGTGACAGGCATGTATTCTAACCAGCTGAACTACCAGACCTAAAAATCTTAAAAACTTATTTTGTTAAAGAACGTATGAGATTTCTCTCTCTTTTGAAGCGGTCTGGACGGGACTCGAACCCGCGACCCCATGCGTGACAGGCATGTATTCTAACCAGCTGAACTACCAGACCTCAACCCTTCTCCTCAGAAGGTGTGCAAATATAGCGTTTGTTTACGTATCTGCAAAGATTTTTTGAAAAAAAACTAATCTACTTGGCCATCTTTCATCTTCTCTGCATTCTCAGCAAACTGCAATGCATCGATAATTCCTTGAATATCACCGTCCATAATTGCCGGTAAGTTGTACATCGTCATTCCAATACGGTGCTCCGTTACGCGACCTTGAGGGTAGTTATATGTGCGAATTTTTGCCGAACGGTCTCCTGTAGAAACCAAAGTTTTTCTTTTTGCAGCGATGTCGCCGTTCTTTTTGTTCAACTCGAGCTCATAAAGTTTGTTCCGCAACATCTCCATCGCTAACTCACGGTTGGCTAATTGGGAACGTTCTACCTGACAAACAACAACGATACCCGTCGGTTTATGCGTCAATTGTACCTTTGTTTCTACCTTGTTGACGTTCTGTCCACCAGCACCACCTGAACGGGATGTCTGTAATTCAATATCACCCGGATTGATCTCAACATCGACATCTTCAGCTTCTGGTAACACAGCTACTGAAGCTGCAGAGGTATGTACACGGCCTTGAGTTTCGGTATCCGGAACGCGTTGTACACGATGTACTCCTGATTCGTATTTCAATTGTCCGTAAACGTCTTCACCGATAACTTTTAAAATCACCTCCTTGTAACCGCCAGAGGTTCCTTCGGTAACGTCCATTACTTCGTTGCGCCAGCCTTTGGTTTCGAAATAACGTGTGTACATACGGTAAAGGTCACCCGCAAATAAGGCTGCTTCATCACCACCTGATCCACCACGAATTTCGATAATGGCATTTTTCGCATCTTCAGGATCCTTCGGAATAAGCATTAGGCGAATTTCTTCTTCTTTTTCTTCTTTTGCTACGTATAAAAGATCCAATTCCTCTTTGGCCATCTCACGAAGTTCTTGATCCTTCTCGTTCATGATGATGTCCTTATTGGTATCAATATTACTCACCATATTTTTGTAAATATGGTATTGGTCCACAATTTTGCCCAAATCTTTGTACTCTTTATTCAATTTGGCAAAACGTTTCATATCTTGCATGGTATCAGGGTTGCTCAATTCAGCTTCCACTTCTTCCCATCTTTCTTTTATCGCTTGTAATTTGTCTAACATATATCAAAAATGCTTCTTCTAGGAATGTATGACCTAGATTACTATTGAGTGTACAAAAGTAAGGAAATTTTGTTGCTTTTAAACAACCTAGCCTGCTATTAATGAGAGGAAACTGCTTTTAGTCCTACGATGGAAGCAATCAGCGTGAAAATAAAGAATATGCGCCAGAAATCTGCTGGCTCCTTAAAGAAGAAGATCCCCATTAAAACAGTACCTACCGCACCTATTCCGGTCCAAACAGCATAAGCGGTGCCCAAGGGAAGTGTCTGTGTGGCTTTGATCAATAAGCCCATACTTGCAAATAGGAATACAACAAAGGCACCATACCAGAACCATTGCCCATTCCCGGTTGCATCCTTGGCTTTACCCAAACACGTGGTGAAACCAATTTCACATAATCCGCCCAATATTAAAAATATCCAGTTCATATCGTTTTCTATTTTTTATTTTGGTACAAAGTTCCAGCTTTTGGCCGATAATAATTTTTACAAATGTTAAAAATTTGTGTGAATAGTTGCGCGAATCCGACTTAAGGTTACCTGACTGACGCCGAGATAGGAGGCGATGTAACCAAGTTTGATCCGCTGGATATATTGGGGGTATTTTTGAAGTAACTCGGCATAGCGCTCTTGGGCAGTATTAAAGAGCTTGGACATGGTTCGTTGTTCGGCCTTGATGAATTCAAGTTCAGCCATCTTTCTTCCCCAGTTTGCAATGGCAATATCACTTTCGTAGAGGTCAAAAAGTTGCTTTTGGTCTATCTGATAAACAACACTATCCTCCAAAAGGTCTATGTTTTCATAACCTGGGGTATCATGGACATAACTATTCATGGATATGAGTGTTCCACCAGGTGAAACAAAATCAAGGGTAATCTGGCGGTTGGCCGTCTCGTAGTAAACGCGGGCTAATCCTGAAGCCAAAAAATAGATGTCTTTTTGAATTTTGTCCTGTTCGATCAACAGGCTATTTCTTTTCGCCGTAATTTTCTTACTGACCCGCTCCAATTTTGCAGCACTTTCAGGCGTTAGAAAGTGATAACCATTCAGGCAATCGGATAAAGAAATTAGGATTTGCTCGCCCATTTTTCCAAACGTAAAGTTGCACCATCCCAAACTGCATAGGTATGGTAATTGATCCATTCCCCTAAATTTAGAATACGACTATTGGCGTTCAGCTCAACATCATAGGGAAGATGTCTATGGCCAAAGATATAGTAGTCGTGATGTTGGGTTGACTCCAGTTCCTTTGCATAACCGATCAACCATTCTTTGTCTTCGCCCAGAAACTTTTCGTCCTCATTATTCGAAAGTCTGCTATGTTTGGACCAACGTGTCGCGATTCCGATTCCGAGATTTGGGTGCAACCGTGCAAATAGCCATTGACAGAGACGGCTCCGAAATACTTTCTTGAGTATCTTGTATTTGTAATCTCCCGAACCTAAACCATCGCCGTGGTGAATGTAAAAATGTTTTCCGTTGAGTTGTAACTCCAGCTCATTGTCGATGATGCGTACATTTAATTCCTTTTTGAGGTAATCAAACATCCACATATCGTGGTTGCCTTTAAATAAAGTAATGGGAATGCCGAGATCTGCAATTTCGGCTAATTTACCCAAAAAGCGGATATAGCCTTTTGGGACAACAGTCGCATATTCAAACCAGAAATCAAAAATATCACCAACAAGATAGAGCTGTGCAGCATCTGTTTTGATCTGGTCCAGCCACTGTATAATTTGCAGCTCCCTTTCCCGTGAACGTTCCAAGGGGTAAGATCCAAGATGAAAGTCGGAGGCAAAATAAATTTTTGTTCTTGTTGACATGTGGCCAAAACTAAAAAAAATGGAGGCGAATACAAAATTCGCCTCCACAATATATTTTGCTATGATTTAGATAATTCGGTGATCAGCGCTTTTAGATATTCCGTAGCATCGGGATCAATGCGCTTCAAGGACTGCTGAAGTTGATCTGGATAAGCACTTTTTATTGCCATGATTGAACTTGCAATAACCATATAGGATTTGTCAGCTACAGCATTCAGAATTAGATTTTTGTATTTTTTATCTTTTGTCTGTGCAAGCTTTTGAATCGCAGAGGCACGTATAACAGAGGCTTCGGACTTCTCTGCAAGTGCCAAGATGGTTTTTTCGGCTGACTTGCGCATCGCGGGATTGCTTAGATCGAGACCTTGAATCGCTGTTGCGGCAAGATCCGCATCGGTATCCGCCAATGCTTTTGTTAAGATTTGCTGGCTGATGGTATTTGTCGGATTTTTTGAGGCATAGGCAATCGCACCGACGCGGTTGGCAAATGAAGGTGCATGCTCATATTGATATAGATAGTCGGCATCTGATTTATCGATTTGAATTTGACCCACGAGTGTTTTTTCGGGATCAATATCAATAAATTCAACAGCAGCAGGTAGCGGGATCATAAATTGGGCATTCCGCCTGTTGAGTTGAAATGTCTGTCTGATCTTCCCATTTTTGGTGTAGATATCGACGGCCAAGGGAAGCTGGAAAGTCTGTACCGTAGAATCTTGAATTTGGGCTACATTCAGTATGACACTGTTCTCTCCGTTTCTTGTTGTGATCTTCAAAATTGGATGTCCGCCTTGGTAATACCATTGATTGAAGTACGGAGCCCAGTCTTTGCCGGTCACTTCTTCCATTGCTAGACGGAGCTGTTGCGGCTCGCCGGTTTTAAAGGAATTGTCTGTCAAGTATTTTTTCAACGATTGATAGAACGCTTCATCACCCATTTGCTCTTTTAGGGCATAGAGAATCAATGAGCCTTTCGCATAGCTGATATTATCAAACATATCTTCTTTATCATGATAATAATAACGGGCTAAAGTCGGGCTTTTCCCATTTTTAGTCGATTTGAGATAGGACTGGAGTTTTTCAAATCTAGATTTATCTCCACGATCTTTACCGCCATCGTGCTCACGCCAGATAACTTCGCCGAAAGTGGCAAAAGATTCGTTCATGGTTAAATTGGACCAAGATTCTGCTGTGACCAAATCACCAAACCACTGGTGAAATAGTTCATGCGCAATCGTTCCTTCCTGATTATCGTCCAACAATTCGCGTTTCGTCTTTTGTACATGTTCGCCATGTAGTGTTGCACTTGTATTTTCCATGGCACCTGAGACATAATCGCGACAGACGATCTGTGCATATTTATTCCAAGGGTAAGGAACACCCAAAGTCTTGCTGTAGAAGTCCATCATCGCTGGTGTCTTACCGAAGATATCTTTGGCATAGGGCGCATATTTCGGTTCAAGGTAATAGTCAACGGGGATATTGTTGTATTTGTCCTGATAGATTTTAAAATCACCAACGGCCATCATAAATAGATATGGGGCATGTGGTAAATCCATTGTCCAGGTATCTGTACGGGTACCGTCATTATTTTTCTGTTGCTTGCTCAATACACCATTCGATAGGCTGACATAGTTGTCAAGAACGGTCATGGAGATTTCTGCTGTCGTCTTTTGGTTGGGGCGATCAATCGTCGGGAACCAGGCTGATGATGCTTCAGTCTCACCTTGTGTCCATATTTGACGAGGTTTGTTCGGCATGCGTTCATCAGGGTTGATAAAATATAGTCCCTTAGCATCGTTAATCGCTGCGCTGCCCTGAACTTTTAATAAGTTGGGTTTTGCTGTGTAATCGAGGTATACTGTATATTGTTCCTTGGCAACGTAATTACGGTCAAGCTTAATCAGTATCGAATGATCATCATAGGTATATTTTAAGGGAATCAATTGTGAACCATTGACCAAAGAAACCTGTTTGATATCCATGCCTTTTGCATCGAGGCGAAGAGAGTCCGTTGGGTAGAAATGAGGTTTTAATGTAACCCACTCTTTTCCATTGAGGAATTGATTGGTATAGTCAAAACGAACATCCAGCTTGGTGTGGACAAGATTGTTGATCTTCGTAGGAGTGGCTCGATATTGTTGATCTATGGGAAGTTGTTGTGCTTCGCTTATTCCAATTTGAAGAATGGAAATTGACAAAGAGAGATATATGACTTTTTTAAACATTGTTGTGATATTTTCAAGATTTAAATAAATCTAAAGAAATTTCGGTTGCTATGAAAATATACCGCAAAGAAATATGTGTATAATGTTGCTGGATAGGTTGTTGTGCGTTAAAAAATGCAGGTGTATCGTATATTTTAAGATAAGAGATCGATAAATTTATTTATATTCAACTCAAATTGAATTTTCAGGTGCTAAGTGAATAAAACTTAGGTTGGTTGAAACAAGTAGACGATTTTTTATGATAAACAAAAATTTTGGCCTTATTCTAATGATGATAGGTATGGCAGGTACGGCGACGACCGGTTATGGACAACAGTTAACATATCCGAAGACAAATAAAGGAACCGTCGTGGATGAATTTTGGGGTGAAAAGGTTGCAGATCCTTACCGCTGGTTGGAGGATGATCGTTCAGCCGAGACAAAAAACTGGGTACAGGCAGAGAATAAAGTGACTTTTGACTATTTAAATGCAATTCCATTCCGTACAAAATTAAAAGATCAATTAACCGAAATATGGAACTATGAAAAAATAGGGACTCCGTTTAAGGAAGGTGCATATACTTATTTTTTTAAGAATAACGGCTTACAGCAACATGCTGTGCTTTATCGTAAACTAGGGGAGACGGGAGGAGAAGAAGTTTTCTTGGATCCAAATACATTCTCGAAAGATGGATCAACTTCATTGGCCGATGTTTCGTTTTCAAAGGATGGCAGCTTAGTCGCCTATTCTATTTCTGAAGGAGGATCAGACTGGCGGAAAGTCATTGTACTGAATGCCAAGGATAAGTCGCCTGTAGGTGAAACGCTAGTGGATGTCAAATTCTCCGGTATTGCATGGAAAGGAAATGATGGTTTTTATTACTCGAGTTACGATAAACCAAAAGGATCTGAACTTTCTGAAAAAACAGACCAACATAAATTATACTACCATAAACTAAAAACAGCCCAATCTACAGATAAATTGATTTTTGGTGGCCCTGCAACACCGAGACGTTATGTAGGAGCTTCATTAACAGACGATCAACGTTACCTGATTATTTCCGCTGCAAATACGACAACAGGAAATGAACTTTATTATCAAGATCTCAATCAACCGAATGGCAAGATTGTCTGCCTACAAGATCATTTTGACGCAAATACAGGTGTCGTTGACAATATTGGGGATAGTTTCTTATTGGAGACGAACTACAAGGCTGCCAACAACCGTTTGGTAAAAGTTGATTTGAAGAATCCTTCCAAGGAGAACTGGAAAGATGTTATTCCAGAGACTGAAAATGTACTTTCGATCAGTACAGGTGGAGGCTATCTTTTTGCAAACTATTTGAAAGATGCCGTTTCGGTTGTGATTCAATACGATTATACGGGTAAAAAGATTCGGCAAATAGAATTGCCTGGTGTGGGTACGGCGAGTGGCTTTTCGGGTAAGAAAAAGGAAAAAGAAATCTATTTTGGTTTTTCAAATTACATTACACCTTCTTCAAGTTATAAGTTTGACGTAAATTCTGGGCAGTCTACACTTTATATCAAACCTAAGGTGAAATTTGATTCCGATCAGTATGAATCGAAACAGGTTTTCTACACATCCAAAGATGGTACTAAGGTTCCGATGATTATTACGTACAAAAAGGGGATTGTCTTAAATGGGAAAAACCCAACGATTGTGTATGGCTATGGCGGCTTTAATATCAGCTTGACACCTGCCTTTAGTACTTCCGTTGCGGTTTGGTTGGCAAATGGTGGTGTTTATGCTGTTCCGAATCTGCGCGGAGGCGGTGAATATGGTCAGAAATGGCATGATGGCGGTAGACAGTTCAATAAATTGAATGTATTTAACGATTTTATTGCCGCGGCACATTATCTTCAGGAGAATGGTTATACATCACCCGAGTATACTGCTTTATCGGGGGGCTCCAATGGTGGCTTGCTTGTTGGGGCAACAATGACAATAGATCCCAAAGTAGCCAAGGTCGCACTGCCTGAGGTTGGTGTTTTGGACATGTTGCGTTATCATACCTTCACAGCTGGTGCAGGTTGGTCCTATGATTATGGTACGGTCAGTGATAGCAAAGAAATGTTTGATTATCTGAAAGCATATTCTCCGGTGCATAATGTGAAATCTGGGGTTTGTTACCCTGCGACGATGGTCTTTACCGGAGATCATGATGATCGGGTGGTACCGGCGCACTCCTATAAGTTTGCTTCCGAACTGCAGGCAAAGCAAGCTTGTGATAACCCCGTATTGATTCGTATTGAGACAAAAGCTGGCCACGGTGCGGGACGGTCAACAGAAGTTCTGATCAATAGTACAGTTGATAAATATGCTTTCGCGCTCTGGAATATGGGTATTAAAGAGTTAAAGTAAGTAGACAGTTTTCCAATGCTCAATGCATTATCTGTTGGTTCAAAGCACTGTCTGTAGAGCAATAAATAAAAAAGCCGCGATCAAGTTATTGACCGCGGCTTTTTTATTCATCGACGATTAGAATATCTTCTTATTGCCAAGTCTTTTCACCTTTTTTCATTTTTTGTAAGGTCGCTACATATTCTTCTTTTTGGGTAGCATCTGTGATAAGTGAAATTGCTTTTTCTTGCGTTTTAATTGCTTTTTCTTTTTCTCCAAGGCGATACAATATGTTTGCAAAAGTGTCTAGATACATCGGCGCATCCTTTTCTTTCTCATTGGACAATTTACTCCATTCCGCTGCTGCTTTTAAACAGGCAGGATCATTGCAGTTTTCAAAAATAGACCAAGCCATGTTGTTCAATTCCGCTGCTGTGATGGTCGCCCCGTATTTTGCAATATATTTATTGAAGCTATCTCTTAAGCCCGGGTAATTTTTGGTATAACCGTAATAACGTGGTTGCATTTCGAGACTTGCTTTTTCTGTATTGACAGTTGGATATTTTTGCGCCAATTCTTTTTCTATGCTTGTGAAATCAACCGTTTCCTTTGCACGGATTTTGGTATTTACGGCGTTACTAACCAACAGCTGGGACAAGAAGTCATTTGCTTTTACTTTTTCACTAACGGCGTCAAATTTAGCAGGGTTATCTTTGATTAAATTAAAAGCCTTAGAATCGACAACATTCGCCGCCGAAAGTAATAAACTGATATTCTCCTTTGTAAAGATTTGATCTGTAGTCAAGGACGCTAATACGACTCCTTCCGCTTTTGCCTGTGTCTCTTGATCATAAGCTTCTTTGGCTGCCATAGCCATACTTTTGGCAATGTTTACATTAGTTGGGTCGGCATTAAATTTTGCTAATAGCGTTTCATATTGTGTATTTGGATCAAGTGATTTTTGTGCTTTCGCTATAAAATCGTCCGCTTCACCGCCACCAACGATACGATGCACAAGGGTACCTTTTGAATCAAAGATCAGAAAAGTTGGGTATGCCCTAACTTTATAATCTTTGGCAAAACGGTCAGCCTCTTCGTACCATGATTTTACATCTTCATTATCATTCTTGGTTTTATCCATCTGAATTTTTGCATTGATAAACTTTGCATTGAAGAAATCACCTACTTTAGCTTGTGGGAAGATAGTACTCGACATATATTTACAAGGGCCACACCAGGTTGTAAAACAGTCTACAAAAATGAATTTGTTTTCTTTAGCCGCTTTTTCTTTAATCTGACTCCAGTTGAGCCCATGCTCAAATTTGACTCCCTCGCTTTGCGCAAACAGTAGGGTCGGAATTAGAAATAGCATTAAAATCAATTTTTTCATAATGTTGGTATTTTAGATTTTTAATTTAATCGTTCGCATTGGTCGGGATAAGGTTAGTTCTCCCAAGTTTTTATTCCTTTCATCATTTTGTCCAGTGTTTCTTGATAGATAGGACGATCGTCCTCACTGGCCATTTCAATAGCTTTGTTTTGCCACTTTATGGCTTTTTCTTTTTCTCCTTTCTTATAGAGTAGGTTTGCATAGGTATCCAAGAATGCACTGCTTGGATCTTCAATGATGGATTTCTTGCTCCAGCTTAACGCGGATTCAATACATGCAGCATCGCTACTATTGTTAAAAATAGTCCAGGCAAAGGTATTTAATTGGTGTGGAGTAAAATCTTCTGACGAAAGGTAATCATTGATCGTATTCTTCATGGCGACATAATTCTTCACCTGAAGGTAGTAGTGTGCTTTTATCTTCTTGAACATCGGAACGAAATCGACGTCTGGATATTTTGCAGCAAGTTCATTTTGATAACTATCCCAGTTGGGTTCATGTTTGGCATCTATTTTAATCTGAAATAATTCGTTGACGACAACATTTGCCAGGGTGCGGTTGGCAATACCCGGTGACTCTAATAGAATATCAATTTTCTCTTTATTGTTGCGAATAAGATTGAAAGCTTTTGAATTGGTGAATTTGGCAGCCGCCAATAAAATATGGACATTTTCTTTTTTGAATAGTTCATCCGTGCCCAATGAATTTGCTAGGGTATTTTCTGCCTTTCGTGCTGTATTTTCATCGTAAGCGATATTTGCTGCTTTCAGCATCTGCTTGGCTGTGTAAATATCTTGAGGTCTTTTCTCGAATTTTTTTAACAGCGTGTAATACTGTGTTTCGGGATAAAGGCCATCCATCACATGACCGACAAATTCGGGAGCGTCACTTGCACCGACAATCCGGTGTACCGCTTGCCCATTGGGATTAAAGATAAGAAATGTGGGAAAGGATTGAATATTGTATTCATTGGAAATAGCACGCGCATCGGCATACCATTTTTTGACATTGGCATTGTCGGACTCTGTGGAATCCATTTGTACCCTAACACTAATGAAGTTCTGATTAATTGGCTGCCCCACCTGCTCTAAGGGAAAGATCTCATTGCTCATATATTGGCATGGGCCACACCAGGTTGCAAATAGCTCTACGAAGATAAACTTGTTCTCAGCTTGTGCCCGCTCCTTTATTTGTTTCCAACTCAACCCTTCTACAAATTTCACCCCCTTGGTCTGGGCCTGAGCCAAATTCCCGAATAAAATTGTAAGGCATAATGCGATTATACTTCTCATACTCACTCAACAAAAGATTCATAATTATGTTTAAGTTATTAAATTAATCTGAAAACAAAAACACCTCTGAAGTATTAATTTCAGAGGTGTTTTCGTGGACTGATAAATCGCTTATTTGATATTTATCTTCGATTTTAAATCTTTTGTTAGACCGTCTTTATGTAACATCAAAGAAGTTGTTTTATAACGTACAAATTCTTTTGACGCATATAAATAACCATGATAGTCATTTGTTGTGCCCCAAGAGTTTTTAACGATGTAATACTCTTTTCCGTTTTGATCTTTTACAAGACCTACGATATGCATGCCGTGGTCATCTGTAGTTTGCCAGTTGTCGAAAGCTTTTTGTCTTTCTTCCGCTGTTACTTTTAACTCTGGTTTAGGACCAACGAACATCGTTGACTTTTCCTGATCTGTCATTTCCTCGAAAGGTTTTTCTGGCACATAAGCTACACCGTTTTTCCAAGAAAAACCTTTTTCTGATACGTCAGTTGCCCAAGCTACAGTATAGCCCTTTTGTAACGCATTGTCAATGATGTCCGTTAAATCGTTCATCTTAACATTATAGAAACGGTCGAATGACCAGTTGTCAGGAATCAACAATACGAATTGGCTATAGTATGGATGGTCAGTTACCGAAGCAATACCAACGTAATCATCCGGATTGATACCGATTACCTGATCTGCAAAAGTGCGTGGTGTATAAGATTTACCGTTGTAATCAAATTTCTCAGGTACTTCTCCAAGATAAGAATCCATCGCTGCGGTATATGCTTTCTCCCAGTTTGGCGTTAATGTTTTGCCTTTTACTACTGCTCCTAACATCGCATCCAACATATTTGTCATTTCACCAAAGTTGTTACGTGTAGTGCCGTAGTGAAGACCTGTGTAAGCAGATTGCGGCATTGTACCGTATTTACGGAATGAGTTCAAAACATCATGGAATTGACCACCTTCACCCAATGATAATCCACCATGAAGGCGTACATAAGTACGAGCTTTGTCTAAGTACGTATTGCGCGCAGTATAAATTTGGGAGATCTCAACTGGTTTTTTACCCATACGGATCATCTCTGACTCCAGGAAAGAATTACCTGAATAAGACCAACAAGTACCTGATGAACCTTGGTTTTTGATGGATGTATTACCTAGATTGATAACTTCAGTAAATGTAAATCCAGATTTGCTATTGTCATTTTGATTTGCTTTTAGTGCATTGATCAAATTGTCCTGTGCTTGTACTTGGAACGAAGCTGCGAAAAGTGAAGCAGCTAGTACAATCGTTTTATTCCAATTCATTGTTAGTATTTTGTTAATTTAGTGTGGTGCTAAATTAAATAAATTAAATTTAGTAAGGTAAATTCCTATGTAAAATAATTGTTCTTAAAAATCTACTATTTTTTTGCTAATCTTTTGTTGGAGAATAGGATATATAAGAAATGTTAACATCAAATAGAAATGGTCAGAAATTTCTTTCTGACCATGGTGTTTTGTATCGTTTATAATTTAGCGCTGATTACCGGTGTTTTTTGTCGAACGATGACCACCGGTAGCTTTTCAATAATCGCTTAATCGGCCGGTGAAGGCTTTTTTGGAAAAAGCAGTGAAGCAATAATACTCAATGCAAGTATGCTGACAATAACAATCAATGAATGTGTTGTTGTAAAACCTACTTCGGCCAACCAGTGATGCAGCAGCATCTTTAGACCAATGAAGACCAGCAAAAATGCTAAACCTACTTTGAGGTATTGGAATTTGTGGATAATATTGACCAAAAGGAAAAACATAGACCGCAATCCAAGTATGGCAAAAATATTGGAGAAAAATACAACATAGGCATCTTTGGTAACCGAGAAAATTGCAGGGATAGAATCCACAGCAAAAATCAAATCCGTAAATTCTATGACCAGTAATACAAGAAATAGTGGCGTCATATATTTCACTCCGTTCTCTACATGGAAGAAGTGCCCGCCATCTAATTTTGGTGTTACCTTAAAGTATCGGGAAGCGAATTTAACAACTGGGTGGTTCTGTGGATCTACTTCTTCTTCCTGGTTACGGTTGATAAACATTTTTACCCCTGTAAAGACCAGAAAAGCACCAAAAACATATAGAATCCAGCCGAATTTAGCAATCAGGGTAGCGCCAAGGAAAATAAATAAAAAACGCATAATGATTGCGCCCAAAATCCCCCATACCAAAACTTTATGGTAATAGCGCTCCGGAATACCAAAAGAAGTGAATAATAATACCATCACAAAGATATTATCTACGGATAAGGCATATTCCACAACATAACCGGTGAGATATTCCAGGCCAAGATTTTTGTTGTAGAGCTCGAGACTCGCCGCTAAATCACCCGGAATGATTTTAATATCGTGGTGGTGTTTGGTAATGATTTCCTGAAGGTGGTCTAAGTCATGGATGTTGTGTAGTTCAAATCCATAGTGACGAAGAAGCCAATAGAAACCCAATGAGAATAAGACCCAGATGGCGCTCATGATGCTAGCCATCTTTAGGCTAACAGGTTTGTCGCCTTTGGAGAATAAGCCTAGATCTATTGCTAGCATAAGTGCAATAAAGATGAGGAATCCGCCAAAAAACATTAATTCGTGACTCATTTTATTTTTTTCTTTCTGTTGTATATTTTACCAGCTGCTCCAACCCCGCTTTGTATTCACTGTCGGGAAAGTCTTCCAAAATCCGGAAAGCGTCTTGTTGGTATTCCAGCATCTTATTTGTAGCGTATTCGAGCCCTCCGCTCTGGCGGACAAAGGCAATGACTTCGGCCACTTTGTGTGCATCCTCATTATGGTTTTTAATCAAATTAATGATCCTACGCTTTTCACTTGAAGTTACTTGATTCAAGGCATAGATTAGCGGTAAGGTCATTTTCTTCTCTTTGATGTCATTGCCGAGCGGTTTGCCGACATCATCTAACCCAAAGTCGAACAAATCGTCCTTAATTTGAAATGCAATTCCGATTTTTTCACCAAATTGATGGAGCTTATCTATTGTTTCCTGATCTGCATTGGAAGAAGCCGATCCACAGGCACAGCAAGACGCAATCAGCGACGCTGTTTTCTTCCGTATGACCTCAAAATAAATAGATTCTTCAATATCCAGTTTACGGGCCTTTTCGATTTGAAGCAATTCACCTTCGCTCATCTGATCCACAGCTTCCGATACAATTTTTAACAAGTGATAATCCTGATGTTTTACAGAAAGGAGCAGGCCTCTAGACAGGAGAAAATCACCCACCAAAACAGCTATTTTATTTTTCCATAATGCATTGATGGAGAAAAAACCTCTGCGTTCATAGGAATTGTCCACCACATCATCATGTACGAGTGAGGCGGTATGCAACAATTCTACGAGAGCAGCTCCTCGGTAAGTGGACTCATTAATTCCGTTGCATATACCAGCAGAAAAGAACACAAACATAGGCCGCATTTGTTTGCCTTTACGTTTGATCAGGTATTGTGTAATACGATCCAACAAGGGGACGGAGCTTTTCATTGAAGCTTTGAATTTTTTTTCAAAAGCCTCAAGTTCGTGGGCAATAGGGCGTTGGATCTCTCTTAATTTTGACATGAATTGGGGTGAAATACCAAAATAGTTAAAGCTTAAAGATAGTGATTTTGTTACAACTCTTCGACTGCTTTCTCAAGATTTTTGTACCATTCTTCACCATAGGTGCGGATGAGAGGATCCTTTAAAAATTTAAATACAGGTACCTGTAATTCTTTGCCAAATGAGCATGCATCTTTACAGATATGCCAACGGTCATAGTGAAGTACGTCGAATTCGGGATAATGTGTTGTCCTGATAGGATAGAGGTGACACGACACGGGTTTGCGCCAATGGACTTCGCCAAGTTCGTACGCCTTTTCGATAGCGCATTTTGTAATGCCATTTTCCCAGGTCACATAGGCACATTCTTTATTCCCATCGACACAGGTGGTCGTTAGATCGCCATCAACATCGACAACATACTTCCCTTGCTCTTCAATCGCTTCAATACCTTTCTCGGTCATATAGGGTTTTACTTTGGGATAAATCTCCTCTAATATAGCCTTTTCACTCTCCAATAAAGGGGCGCCTGAATCGCCTTCAATACAACAGATTCCTTTACATTTTGATAAATTACACACAAAGTCATTGTTGATTAGATCTTCGTGCACCAGTACATTTCCTACTTCAATCATTCTAATTATTTTGAGTAGCTTGCTTTTTGTCCCAATTTGTATTTTAATCCACTGGCTTCGAGTAATTCTAATGTTACCGAGCCGATGAGAATATCTACATTGGCTTTGACCGGAATACGGTTGCCATCATTGGTTACCCACAGATAAAGCTTGCTATTTTTTTTAAAGATACGTCCCGGTTTAATCTCAGGACTGAATTTGAGACATTCTAAAGTGCCTAATTCTGTTTTTATTTTTTCTATTCCAATATATTGTATGCCTAAGGTGGCAATCTCATCATTCAAAAAATAAGTCAGCTTAAAAGATTCTCCTGGTTTAACAGTCGACAGATCTAGATTACGGGCAAAATAATAGGAAGAAAGCAAGTCGAAAGTCTGATCTACCTTCGAGTTGAAAGTCCCTTTATTACCTACAACACTATTTGTCTCCTGGTTGAAGCGTACCTTATCATTCCGTCTATATCCTCCTTCACGAATGTTCTCTGTATAATAATACGGTAAAAATGTTTTGCTGTTGATATACGAATTGTATTCATTTCTTACGGTATATATCGCAAAGGCGCCAGCTGTTTTGCCGGCAGCATATAGATGAAAGGAAGGGTTTCCAGCTCCGTCCTTGGTATCCTCAACGGTTAATGTCCCTGTTGCGGCTGAAATAAAGCCATAACGGAGTTTATATTTTAATTTCTCACCACCTTTAAATGCCGATTCTTTTAAATGCGGTAAATCTTGAGCGAAAGCAGTACTTACGATAACGGATAAGTAAAGGAGCAAAGTCGATATAAGTTTCATGTACGTAAGTTTACGAAATTTGTTTGAAAAAGAAATGTTAATTTCATTCAAATAAATTTAACTTTTGGAGTTAATGAGACGTTCATGGACGATGACTTATACTTAATTCTGAGCTGATTTATTTAGGCTGTGTCCGCTTAAATACGGGGACCGTAGAACAGGGTTCACCGTACATAATACTTTTTGCAACCTTACTTAGTTTTACTGTAAACTGTACAAATGTAGACTCTGGAATAAAAGTATCGCCACAACCTTTCACAACGACACGTTGATCCCGAAATTGTTCCATGTCGATCTGTTCAATTGCCGCAGCATACTGAATGCGTAATAACTCTTCTGAATCCCCAAAAATAACTGTCGTTGCATAGGGCTCCAATTTGTTGGCCAATAACATATAAGCCCAAGTCGGAACAATGGCATCGGCAGTACACGTAATGGCGACATGTTTACCCGCGTATTGCGACCAGTCGTGTGTCTTAATGAACTCGCGGAAGTCCTTTTCTTTAAGAATCAAGCCATGGAAGAGATTATCCTTAATATCATATACTACATTGTCTGCCTTAGGATGGTAGTTGGCCAAGTCAACTGTGACTAACCCACTTTGCGCAACTTTGTTGACAATATTTGTTTGAATATCCATATTTACATCAAAAAAAAGCCGGACGATAATTCGTCCGGCTACAAATTTACTTAAAAATCTTTTAAAAGAATTTCACTCTATTGTCAATGATTTCAGCTTTGTCTTGTAATGCGCGGAAAATAGATCCCCAAGCGCGTTGTGCTTTTGCTGCAAGCATTTGTTTCTTTTGTCCGTTGATATCCGAAATAGCGGCAGGATTGGTAAAACCATTTACTTGTACAACATATACACCTGTATTACCTTCAATAGCTTTGGAAGGTTTGTTTGGCTGTAGTCCAAAAACAGTACCAACTACTTTGTTTTCTAATGCAACACCAGGGATAACTGGATTTGCGAAGACAACATTTTCAACGTGAATAGCTGCTTTACCAACTTTTTGTGCAACTTGATCAATAGAAGATGTACCTGCTAAAGCCTTGTCAAATTTATCTTTCAAGATTTTAGCTTTAACCATATTTCTTACTGCAGGTTCAATATCTTTCTTAACAGCATCCAAGGAAAGGGTTCCTTTAGGCTGTATGTCGACCAGGCTTGCTAAGATATAAGAGGTTTCAGTCTCAAATACTTTGTCTGAAATCTCACCTTTTTTCGCTTCGAAAGCCCATTTGATTAAATCACGCGGAGCTTCGGCACCATCTAGTACATTGTCCATCGCTGTTACGCGTGAGGCTGTTTTTGCTTCTAGACCAAGTTTTTTCGCTTCCTGAGCAAAGTTCTGTGCTGTAGCTGCAGATAAGAATGCTGTCGCTTTGCTATGCGCATTGTTCAACGTTTCTTTCCCACTGTTGATCACTTTGTCAATGATGGCAACTTTAGCATATTTTGAACTACCTGATTGTTTCTCAATTTTAATGACATGGACACCATATTGTGATTTTACAACTTTGATATCGCCTGTTTTACTTTCGAAGATGGCTGTCTCAAGATCTGGTGCCATACGGCCTCTTGTTAAAGTACCCAGCTCTCCACCATTCGTTTTGCTCTCTGGATCTTTGCTGAACTGAACGGCCAATGCTGCGAAATTGTCTCCTTTTTGAATCAAACCTTTGATAGAATCTGCTTTCGCCAATGCTTTATCCATTCCACCTTCGGCAGCAGGATCCAATAGGATGTGTGATGCTTTCACAGAGTCAGGGCTTACGATCGTCGAAACAACTTTTGCGATTTCAAATGCATTGTTGTTTAAGAAAGGTCCAACTGTTGTTCCGGCAGCGACATTGAATACAACTGAATCCAATGAAGGACTCAATTGTCCTTTTTTCACATAAGTAAACGGAAATTTGTTGTCTGAATTGATCGAAGCAAATAACGAGTCATCTTTAGCAACGATTAAATCTTGTTTCAATTTGTTGATCGTCTCTTTTACGGCCAATGAATCTTTCGCAAGAGGTTTTGCATCCACCATTACGTATTGAATCGCACGTGTTTCCTCTTGTGTTTTGAACATGTTTTTATGTTCATTATAATATTCTTGGTAATCTGCATCAGTCAATTTAGCATCAGCATCTTTAACAGAAGCGTAATCTAAAAGAATGTATTTGAAGTCTGCAAGTTTATTACGCTCTTGGTATTCTTCGTTTGCTTCCAAAGAAGTAACATATACGCTATTGGAAAGCAATTCGCCATATTTGCTGCTTAAACGCTCATCTCTAACGCCTTTCAGTAGTTCTTCCCATTGTTCAGCCACTTGTTGGTTACCTGATGTGTTCATTTGGGTGATAAAAGCACGCAGTTGACTCGGGTCAAATTGTCCTGTTTGTGGGTTGGTGAAGGCTTGAACGATTTGAGGCGAAGGGTTGTTACCTTGCACTAAATCATTTAATTCGTCTTTACCGACAGTCAAACCAATTTTTTCAATTTCCTTTTTCAAGATCTCTCTTGACAAAAATTGATTCCATACTTGTTGAACAGCGTAGGTCCGCATTTGAGGGGTGACTGCACCGCCCATTTGTTGTTTGAACATTTCCTCTGTTTGTTCAACTTGCTTACTGAACGCAGGATATTCAATTTCAGTTCCGTTGACTTCCCCTACACGATTTTGATGTCTCGCCCAAAAAGGAGCTCCCCCTCGAACGACATCGCCTAGTAAAAATGCTAAAATTGCGATAGCCATAGCCGCGGTCAAGATGACACCAGCTTTGTTACGCAAAAAGCCCATTAATCCCATAGTCTGCTTATTGTGTTTATATTGTGTAAATACTTGTATTTCGTTAATTTATGCATAGCATAGCAAAATGCGGTGCAAGATACAATTTTTATAAAAAAAAACGGAATATTTTCCTGAATGTAGCAAAACAAATTTGAAAACTATTTGTATAAAATGTAGTTTTTTGTTCTCTTCTAGTTCAAATGATTCGTTTTGAATAACTTAATCGTGTAAATAAACAGTCTGGAGCCATTGTATCAGTTCCATAGCTGCATTTAAACCAAACCGGAATCTGGTTTATGGCCCACGATGAGCTATTTACCTAGCGAAGGGAAGAGGTTGTTGTTGGTAATGACCGTATACCCAGTTGCATTGGCTATATTGACATGTTTAAAATCTTTGTCCGAAGTAAATGATGAACCTTGTAAGTTACCGCGATTATCTCGAAAGAATGCCGTAATGGGAACATGATTATAAAAGGTCATCTTGCTGTTGCTATCGGCTTTACTTTCGTCATAGATAATCTCTTCTGTTTTGATGACAGAACCGTCGGCCATCGTTACCACCACATTTTTTGTAAAGGTGGTCGTCTTTTCTTTTTCCCTTCGGATGGCATGGTCGGAAGTGATTCGCTGGGTTTCCTTTAAATTGTCGTCATAAAAGATGATTTTTATGCTTTTTGGAAATTCGTATACTTCGGTGCTATCGTGTTTGATACGCATTTCGGGCGCTGTGAGATTCGCTTTTACCCGTGCGGAATCGCTATAGATAATATCGACATGACGTGAAATGTCGACCGCCTCTTCCTTTTTCATGTTGGCAAGGCGATCCACCTCTTTGAGGTCCGGTTCGCAAGAGGTCAATGAGAGCGCCCCTAGTAAAGATAATATTACTAGGGGCGATATATTTTGGAATATGGATGAAGCAAACGTCTTGCGTACCATCGTATTAATTAATCTAAAGGAGGTTTTCTAAACCAGCGGTCATTTAGGGTAAAGCCAATATTAAAGTTAATATAACGCTCACGTAGGAGGTTATTGCTGATTTTGCCCATTTGGCCAAATTCTGCAGAGAAATTTATTTTAGAGAAGGCCCCTGAAAATTGATTTCTTGCTAATGGCAAACCTACGCCTACAGTAACCGCCATATCGTTGATATTCTGGTCGCTTAAGAAATATTGTGTTTTATTATACCTGAAACCAACTCTATAGTCTACTTGGTTCAAATATTTGAGCGAAGTAACATCTGGTGTAATCTGACCGCCAATGGCTACGCCATAATTCTTTCGTAGTTCGTTTTCACCCGCTCTTGTCTGAAATCTTGACCAATCGGCATATTTAAAATCGGCCCCTACCAACCAGCGGTTATTACGTGCAAGAGTAATACCTACATTGTGTTTCAACGGAAGCGTCAAATGCCTGCTGCTACGGCCAGAAACATAGGTACTATCCAAAGGAATGTTTTGATTGTCTGGATCCGTTGAAGGTGTAATTCTTGTATTAAAAATTGTTGTTCTTTCTTTGATGTCATTATTTAGCGATCCTGAATAACCAACGATCAACGAATATTCTCTATTTAAAGGTTGTTCGTACTGTAATCCATAATCAAAGATAATTCCTTGGATTTCGCGCTTATTTTGTTGTTGCGTATTTAATGCTCCGGATGTAGGCAAAAACTCTACACGGCTATAATCATTTAAGGTTCCAAATAGATAAGACATATTGGCACCAATACTCAGACCTTTTACAATGCGTACACCCCAACCCGCATAGGCTTTAGTTAAACCACCTTCGCCCGTGAATACTTTCGTATAGGGATCAGAATTGACTGTTCCACTTGAAGATGTCCGATAGCCTATATCTGAGTAGGGAAGGATACCCAAGCTGATACCGCCAAATCGTTTCATTGGGAAAGTCATCGTGATGTGGCTAAAGGCAAAGTCAGCAGTATTATCGGATCTGGTCGTCGAATTTAACTGCGTGTAATTCCCGTATAAACCAGCATCAAATGTTGTAAACTGTGTTGCAGAATAAGATGCAGGGTTGCTTGGGTTGGTATTGTATACACCATTGATTCTCCGGATAGCGGTATTGACACCTCCCATGCCTCTATATTGTGGCAATAAATCTTCACGCATCTGACCAAGTCCAAATTGAGAATAAGGTGATGCGGATGTCGTTTTTTGTGCAAATGCGGTAGTAGAACTAGCTAAAATTCCACCTGCTAACAACAGTTGGAGTGATTTATTTCTTAGAGAGCTTGTAAAGCGTTTCTGCATGGTCAATCTATAAAATTGAGAAACTAATGTTTATTTAGTTTTAGTGAAATTTTCGAGTTATCTGACTCTTATATTAAATGTTCTTTGCTTTTAATCGCATACAAAACTATTCAATTTTTGCGAGCTTGTTAAGCCGATTTTGTTAAAAAAGGTTAAACACTTATTGTACAGTAGTTTAGAAAAACTGAAAGTAGATTATGGTAAGTGTTATGATGGCGTATACGACTTCAAAAAACCATTTCTTTTTGGCATAGGTGAAATAATAAGCCATATAAATAGCGATAGAAGGGGCACAAAGTAAAAAATGGGCCTCCGTTAGTTTTTTATTCCAATAAAACGAGACGATCGCTAGGCATAACATAAAAAACAACAGTTGAAATGACTTGCGAATATGCACGACACTTTTGAAAAAATTGTCTTTCAATACCAAAAGGAAGAGTATTAACGTAAAGATTACCGGGACGAGTACCAGATAATCGACTAATTGAATGCGAATAGCAGTAGGGAATTTGTAGGTAAACGGCAGCCAAATGGTATAAAACTGCTGCATTTTACCCATCCATAGATAGATAACCGCTAAGATGAAATAAACTGTTGCCAGGCCAAGTAAAGGGGTGATCCACTCACGCCAATTGAAGGGCCTAAAAATGAGTAGGCCTATCCACAATAGGAAGAACATACTCAGAAACGGGAAGTAGATCAGACTTCCTATACCTACAATCATACCGAGATCAAACATTTCGGCTTTAACATCTGTCTGCCGATAGAGGGAGAGCAACTTGCTTAACATCCATATCGAAATAAAATTACAGATCAGGGTCGGGGACAGTACCAAAAATGGTAAAAACAAGCTGGCCAGTGACATATACATCAAAGCCACCAAAAAACTGGGTTTGCCCAGCAGGTTAAAATGGCTTGTGATGCGATTGAGTATCGTTGCTTGAAAAATCGTCAAGATCAGTGTGATAAAAACATTGGTCGAAGGAGAGAGGTTGATTAAGTTATTTTCTCCTAAAAGATTCCCCAAGGCAGGTTCAAAGATTACAGAATCAAGTTTGTCCGGAAGGTGAAGAAATATGCCTAAACATAAAACAAAACCCACGAGGGATAGAAATAAAATATTGATGGGTGAATAATTTCTAAACTGACTTATAATCATTGTATGCGATCAATAAAATGCTATTTATTCTTTTTTTCCAATTTGCTGATACGGCGATCGAGCAAGAAAAGGAAGAAAGCCAAACCTAAAAAAATGACCAACATGACCAATACAACAACGTAGATTTTACCTTCGCTACGCAATCCAGTCGCCATCTCGACATCATCTTGTGCAAATGTGCTCAAAGTCGATAAGAGTAGTAAGGCGATTGACAATGTTATTTTTTTCATTTGTTTAAAATATTATTCGTGTCGTTTTCATTGTTATACATGATTCGATACACGCTATTTGATTTATGTAATATCCTGTTTTTTATTGATTGGGCTTTACCCGATTTCTCTATGATAGAAATAGAGGATTGTATTAGCCGTTCAATTCTATGCGTTCAAATCTTTCTTTTCGAGCAAACGTACTCTATAGCGGAGTGAACAGATCCAAGCTGCAATCATTGGCCAGCCAATCATTGCTGCATAAAATGTAGGACGTAGCTCGCTGCTCATTTTTAAATCGCCAAAGGCAGCGTTTCCACCACTTCCGGGGTGAAGAGAGTCTGTCATCTTTGGTAGAATATAAAGTAGCACGATGATAATTGGAAATGCAAAGATATTGTACACCGCAGATATTTTTGCTCTTTTTTGCTCTTCTTCCAGCGCATTACGGAGTACCAGATAGGCCAGATACATCAGTGTTGCTATTGCAGAGCCATTAAGCTTCGGATCGTTTGGCCAGGGTTCTCCCCAGGTGATGTTTGCCCAAAGCATGCCTGTCGCAAGTCCAAGAAAACAAAATGTTATTCCGGTATTGACAGCTTCAATGGCCATTAAATCATACTCCTGTTTGCCCGTATTGAGGTATTTAATACTGTAAATAACGGAAACCAGGTACATAACGAACATGGCAGACCACATTGGGACATGAAAATAGACATTTCGTATGCTTTCGTGAAGGATGAATAGGCGGGGAACAGGTCCTAAAAGACCATTGATAATGACTGCACAGATAATCATTACCGCTAATATTTTCCACCATTTTTTTCTCATGGATAAATTGAATTTAGTTTGTTCTCAATTCTGACACTTAATCTCGCCAAAGGTACGGAAATAACAACAAAGAAATAGTGATGGTGATTACATTAATTGCAAGTAATACGATTATTTCTTTGCTGCTGGAAGCCCTTTCCAGGCCTTCTATTGCATTGCGGGACAGCTTGATTAATACGATTAACAGCGGGATAATGGCGGGGAAACTCAAGATGGCCATTAGGGTGCTATTGTTGCCTGCTTTGGAGCTGATCCCCGAGATCATGGTAAAAACAGTAGCAAAACTTATGCTGCCCAAGATGACCGAAATGAAGTAAAGGGTTGGATCACCGACAGGGTTCCTGAATATTGTCGAATAGACAAAATAGGCAATGACCGCCAGCAGAGTCATCATCATCATATTGTAAATGACTTTCGCTAAAATGATTGCTCTAGGGTCGATCAGTGAATAATAGTAAAGTTGCCGGTTTGGGTTTTCTTGGACGAAGCTTTTGTTGATTGCATTGATCGAAGCGAAGAGCATAATGATCCAGAATAATGCATTCCAAGTAGCCGTATCAACTGATTTGAACGCTTGATAGCAAACGAAAACAGTTGATACGACATATAGTAGAATTCCGTTAATAGCATATTTTGAACGCCATTCCAGAATGATGTCTTTAAGAATTAAAGTTTTTACCTGTTGCAGCAAAGTCATATGCAGCAAAGATACAAATGTATTTTGACCACGAGAGTGACCAAAACCATCAATTCTTAAAAAAGCTGTTTTTTTACTTATGCGTTAGAAATTTTGGACTTTGCAGCATCAGTTGTATTGTCGATTTTGCTTGCCAAATTTTGAGCGGCATTATTGGCGTGGTCCAAAGCTTCTCTGCCGGCTTCTTTTGCTTTGTTTTTCAGTGCATCTGCATCATCTGAAGCTCTGCTGAACGCTGCTTGTGCCTTTGATTTCAAATGGTCTAGTTCAGCCGAAGCTCTGTTGGCTAGTTTTTGTGCCTTTTTAGCTTCTTTTTTTGAAAGATCTTTCAATGACTTAGTTAAGCTTTTAATGCCATCATTTGCACGATCTAATTGTTTTTTTCCATCATCAGTTCCTAAAAGATACCATGCAGCAGCTCCCGCAGCTAATCCTACCAAAGCAAATGCCACTAATCCATTTTTGCTATTTTTCATAATTCTTCTATTTTGTTATATATTCAAATGATAATCAAGTATGATACCAAATGAACAATCACAGGGTGAATTTGTTTAAAAAGAATCAATAATTAACAAAATTTTACATATCAATTTTCTGCTGCTTTGACTGCAGATTATACAGATGCTGATAGAGACCGCTTTCTTTTTGGAGCAGTTCAAAGTGAGTACCGCTTTCAGATACGATTCCATTTTCGACAACGATAATTTTATCGGCATCAACAATGGTCGATAGTCGGTGTGCAATAATGATCGAGGTGCGTCCACGCATTAATTCTTCCAATGCATCCTGTACCTGTCTTTCTGACTCTGAGTCTAAGGAAGAGGTGGCTTCGTCCAGAATAAGAATTGCAGGGTCTTTTAACAGTGCACGGGCAATGGCAATGCGCTGGCGCTGACCACCGGAGAGTTTAACGCCACGTTCACCAACAATGGTGTCATAGCCTTCAGGGAAATTTAAAATAAATTGATGCGCGTTGGCACGTCTCGCAGCTGCTATAATTTCATCTTCTGTAGCCTCGAGCTTACCATAAGCTATATTTTCACGAATTGTCCCGCCAAATAACAAAACATCCTGTGGTACGATAGCGACCTGGTTGCGGATATCACAAAGCTCAAAATCGGATGCCGGCCTGTCGTCGTAACTTACTTCCCCTTTTTTTGCTGTGTAGAATTGTAGAATCAATGAAGCTATTGTTGATTTTCCGGTTCCACTTGGGCCAACTATGGCGATTTTATCACCCGCATTGGCTGTAAAGTTGATGTCTTTCAGGATTTCAATATCGGGACGGCTTGGATAGGCAAAGGAAACATGATTGAAGCTTAGTTTACCAGTCATGGTTTTGTGGACTTCCTTGCAAGTAGGTTTCACATTGAGATTTTCTTGTGGCTCATCCAAAATTTCCAAAATACGTTCACTCGCTCCCAAAGAGCGTTGGATATTGGCATATAGCTCAGGAAAACTGCCCATAGAACCTGCTACAAACATCGAATATAGAATATAGGTCGTTAGGTCGCCTACTGTCATTTCATGGATAGAAACTAATGCTGCTCCATACCAGATAACTGCGATCACTGCACCGAAAATACAGAAGATAATAAAAGAGGCAAAAGCACCTCGGAAGGTAGCTCCTTTGACCGCTAATTTCACGACTGAATCCATCTGATTACTGTAACGGTTGAATTCGAAATATTCATTCACAAAGGCTTTTACGTTGCTTATCCCTAACAATGTTTCCTGAACAATACTATTTGACTCGGCCATTTTATCCTGTGCCTGTCTGGACAATTCGCGGATGAATTTTCCGAAAATAATAGCAGCCACAACAATGATCGGTAAAATACAAAGGTTCATGAGCGCGAGTTTGGGGGATACCCAAACCAAAAGAAATACACCAAAACAAAGACTAATCAACTGTCTTAAGATTTCAGCCAATGTTGTTGTTAACGTATCCTGAATCTGTGAAAGGTCTGCAGACAAGCGGCTGTTTAATTCGCCAACACGGCGATTGGCGAAAAATTCGATTGGTAATGAAATGAGTTTGAGGTAGGTGTCCTTGCGTAATGCGGATAGTGTACGTTCAGCAATCTCAACAAAGATTCGTATACGAAAAAAAGAGACGACTGATAGAAAAGACAGAATAATAAAGGCAATTCCACCAATATAATAGACGTGTGGTGCAAGCCATGGATAAGTTTGCTTGCCTTGCGCAGCATCAATCATAGCACCAAGCAAAGCCGGAAAGGCGAGCATGGCCAAACTGGATAATACCAAGAAAAACATGCCGACCCCAAATTTAAGCCGATAAGGTTTTAAATAGGTCATCAATTTAGATGCTCTCAATAGGAGCTCCTTATTCAATTTTGGTTTTGGTAGATCTTCTTCTTGTTTATTACCGCTGTTGAATCCTCTTGCCATATCCGCTACTTCAAATTTTGTTGCGAGGACAAATGTAAAGAGATTAAAAATATATTGCTATCATACTTTAGTCAATTTTTGAATAGAATCGTACTTTTTCTGATTTAAACAGCTGTTTTAAGTAGCTTTTCGTTGTGCAAATGCTTATTGCTGTGATGCTTTATCCTAAATTTTGTTGTTTCGGAGCTGTTTGTTGCGCTTTAAATTTATAGAGTATATATCCTAATACGGCGATAACAAGTAAAGCGATATAGAGGAGGATGTTGCTTAGCGGTAGATTTCCGGATGTTTTCTCTCCCTGTGCCCGCAGCTTTTCGTTTTCTTTTTGAAGTTTACTTATGGTACCTATATAGGCTGATACTTGCTTGTCGTAATCTGTTGCCAATTGTTGGTATTTATCTTTTTCAAAATCTTTGATTTTCAATAGTTTTTGGGTTTCCAGGAAAATGTTGTTATCTGTGATGACGATATCTTTAAGGATATCGATGCTCTTTTGCATGTCACCTTTTGATTTGAAAAGACCAAAAAGTCCTGTTTTTTGTGTGAGGCTCGTGTCATAAGCCCCGAATTTCTGTTGACGGGCATCGAGTAGGTCATTTACACGGCTTCGTTGTACCTCAAAAGAGCTGAAGTCTGGGTTGTTTTGCGACTTGGCCTGTCCAAAGAAGCAAAAAAGAACGGTGATTGGAAGAAGGAATCTTAAAAATTTCATCATGTATTTGGACGATCTATTTATCAAATGTTTAGTTTAAACTAACGTTCATGGTAAAATTTTATTTTGCCATAAAGCTACATCTACAAGTTTAGCCCTACGATCAGTTTGACCAAGGAAAAAAAATGGAGCGAAAGCACTACAGATGAATTTATGAAATTAATCTTTAAATTCTATACGAATTACATTGGAATCATCATCATGAAGTCCGAGTAGCTGGCTTGCATTGCCTTTATTGATGGCGATTTCAAGGTAGTTGGAAATACCAAATAAACAAAGTTTCTCGCCTTCTCCTACTTCGTTGTAATGCCAGGAAAGGTTGGTAATGGTTTCATTGCGTTTGAAATAAAGGACAAAATGACGTCCTTTTTGAACTTTATTGAATAGATCTTTCGAGATGTTGGTAATGGCATTGCCGAAAGCATCCACATAAATGACGTTGCCTCGGATCATGTCTTTATCAAAGATAGGCTGCAAAGTTACTTTTTCGATGAGCTGTTGCATTGAAGTTCCGATTTCTTTCAGTTTGCCTCCCTTGGCAATATGACAGGCGGATTTAGAAAGGATATCTGCGAGCGGAAAGTGAAGATACCGAAGGTCTTGCATTAAGTTGAGCTCATAGAGTTCCTGAGGTTCATTGCCATTCAGCAATAGACTGAAAATACCATTGTCGGCACCGACGAAATAATGATCGTTGTATTTCATGCCGATATATTTCGACTCTTCATGAAACAGGGTGTTAATTCCGATAATGTGTACGGTTCCTTTAGGAAAATAATGATAAGCGTTACCTAATACAAAGGCCGCCCGAGGGATATTGAATGCTGGAATTTCGTGGGTAATATCAACAATATTGGCATCGGACAGCTGCGATAAAAGACTACCTTTTAACGCGGCTTGATAAAAATCTTTGTGTCCTAAGTCTGTTGTTAATGTAATTACTGCCATTATAATCTAAATCCTAGATCGAATTGCTGTCGAATTCCCTTAAATATACCCTTAAATTTATCTAAATAGTGGACAAAATTACTATTTATCAGATGATTTATAAAGCTAATTGGATAACTTATTTTGAATCTGTCTTTTTTCGATTGATATACACAAACATAGCGAAGATTTTATGTATAATGAAATCTTTGTGCCCCTTTGTGGGCTGTCTCCATACGCTTCTAAATCATCGTCGTTTGTACGCTGTATCTTCTTGGTTGTTTCGTTAGAATACGTTAATTTTGAATAGTATTATACAGGAACGATAGTGTGTAATGGCTACAATCTAATTAATTCTAAATAGGATAAAATTTGAACGAATTACTAATTGCATTAGATGGTCTGAATTTGCCCATATTATGGGGAGCAGACAATGAGCACTTCGATTATTTGAAGAAGCAATTCCCAAAACTGCGGATTGTAGCTCGCGGAAGTGAAATGAAGGTGTTGGGAGACGCGAAGGAATTAGATCTGTTTGAGCAATCGTTTAAGGAAGTCATGGCTCATCTGGAGAAATTTAACAACATTACTTTATTGGATTTTGAAAATCTCCTTGGAGCAAGTGCAGGTTCTGCTGTTCAACAAGAAAAAGAACTTGCGGCCAAACATGCAGCCTTTGGATCCGAACCGATCGTGTATGGACCTAATGGTCTTATTGTACGTGCACGTACGGCTAACCAGCGGAAGATGGTGGATAGTATTTCGAAAAATGACATCTTATTTGCTATCGGACCGGCGGGTACAGGAAAGACCTATACGGCGGTTGCATTAGCTGTTCGAGCACTTCGAAATAAAGAAATCAAAAGGATCATTCTAACAAGACCAGCCGTAGAGGCCGGCGAAAATCTCGGTTTTTTACCTGGCGACTTAAAGGAGAAGGTAGACCCCTATTTGAGACCGCTCTACGATGCATTGGACGATATGATTCCAGCAGAGAAGCTAAAAGGTTATCTGGAAAATCGGACCATTGAGGTCGCTCCTTTAGCATTTATGCGTGGGCGAACACTTGACAACTGCTTTGTGATTCTGGACGAAGCTCAGAATGCAACGGATATGCAGCTGAAGATGTTTTTGACACGTATGGGGCCGACGGCAAAATTTATCGTTACAGGTGATATGACACAGGTAGATTTACCGAAAAAAAATCAATCTGGATTGTCTACTTCGATTCGTTTATTGGAGAATATCGAAGGAATAGACATTATCCACCTCAGCGGTGGAGATGTGGTTCGGCATAAATTGGTTCGCCGCATCCTCGAAGCGTATGGTGATATTTAATATTAAAAGACAAATCGAGCCGAGCGAGCTCTTAAATAAATGCGCTGCATTTATGAATGCCATTAAACGCAGTCATAAATGAACAATTACTTACATTTGAATTTTACTTTGAACATGAATGCTATAAAAGAAACAAATTTCAATTTCGAAAATCAGACTGCTTTTTACCGAGGAAAAGTACGTGACGTGTATACGATTGCCGATACTTATTTGGCGATGGTTGCCTCAGATCGTATTTCGGCATTTGATGTGGTACTTCCACGTCCTATACCCTATAAAGGGCAGGTGTTGAATCAAATTGCAGCCAAATTTTTAAAGGCTACGGCTGATATTATTCCAAATTGGGTCGTATCTGTTCCGGATCCAAGTGTTACTATCGGTCAAATGTGTGAGCCGTTTAAAGTAGAAATGGTTATTCGGGGTTACTTGTCGGGACACGCTTGGCGTGAATATGCTGCAGGCAAACGTGAAGTATGTGGTGAGGCATTGCCAGAAGGACTGAAAGAAAATGACAAATTGCCTGAGCCAATTATTACACCGACAACAAAGGCTGCTGTTGGACATGATGAAGATATCTCACGTGCCGATATCTTGAAAAAGGGTATCGTAAGCGAGGAAGATTATATTCAATTGGAGCAATATACCAAAGCATTGTTCCAAAGAGGTACTGAAATTGCTGCGCAAAGAGGGCTAATTTTGGTGGATACAAAATATGAGTTTGGAAAAAAAGATGGAAAAATTGTGTTGATCGATGAGATTCATACACCAGATTCTTCCCGTTATTTTTATGCAGAAGGCTATCAGGAACGCCAGGAAAAAGGTGAGTCACAAAAGCAATTGTCGAAGGAGTTTGTTCGCAAATGGTTAATTGAAAACGGCTTCCAAGGGAAAGACGGTCAGGTCGTTCCGGAGATGACCGATGAGATAGTAGCTTCCATTTCTGAACGTTATATTGAGCTATACGAACATATCGTCGGAGAGAAGTTTGTGTACCCAGATCAGGAAAACGTACTGGAACGGGTGGAAAGAAATGTGGCAAACGCCTTGAAAACGCTAAATTATTAGTACATTGTATCCTCAAACAAAGGAGATAGACTAATGAAGTATACCATTGATAAGCACGATCGCTATATTGTCATAGAACCTCATGTCGATGTGATTGACGCGGATAACGCCGCTAAACTCAAAGGGGAGTTTTTGTTGCGGAATACGATTGGACAACGGAATATTGTTTTGGATATGATCCACGTTAAGCAAACGGACGAGGTAGGTATTCGTTTAGGCGTGCTTGCCCATCGTTTATGTCAGTCTGTTGGTGGCATATTTATTTTGGTTAATCTTTGTCCAACGTTAATGGATATGGTTCGTGTATCGCATTTGGATAAATCGCTGAAAATAGCACCATCATTAAAGGTTGCGGAGGATTTAATCTTTGCGCACGAATTGGAATCTGAGTATCGGGGGACTATTGAGGATTAATATGAAGTTTGAAGTTCTGATATTGGGAAATAGCTCGGCAACGCCGATGTTTGATCGTCATCCGACTAGCCAAGTGCTGAACTTTAATGAGCAATTGTTTTTGATCGACTGTGGAGAAGGCACACAAATGCAACTCAGCCGATACGGCATCAAAAGCAATCGCATAGGACATATATTTATTAGCCATTTGCATGGGGATCATTATTTGGGCTTGGTGGGGCTGCTTTCATCGATGCACCTTGTCGGCCGAAAAAGTGATCTCCATTTGTATGGCCCGCCTGCGTTAAAGGAAATTTTAGACGTGCAGTTTTTGCATTCCGAGACTATCTTACGCTATAATCTTATTTTTCATCCGATTTCACCAGAACAGCCTGGCGTTATTTTTGAAAACAGAACATTAAAAGTAAGTGCTTTTCCATTAAAGCATCGTATTGCCTGTACCGGCTTTCGTTTTGATGAGGGACCCCGCGCGCGAACATTGTTGGGCGATGTCGTGCAGGAATTAAATATACCTACCGCCTATTTTCCGATGATCAAAAAAGGATTTGATTACGTCGATGAAACCGGTACAGTATATCGTGCAGACGACCTGAGCCTTCCTGCTCCCTTATCGCGCAGTTATGTGTATTGTTCGGATACCGTACGGACGCCAGACTATCTGCCTTATGTGCAAAAGGCTAATCTGATGTATCATGAGTCTACATTCTTACACGATATGGTTGATCGCGCAAAAGAGACGTTTCACACAACAGCGCTGGAAGCTGGAGAAATCGCCCAGGAAACGCATGCAAAGAAGTTGCTATTAGGTCATTATTCAGCTCGGTACAGAGATTTAAATCCCCTATTGGAAGAAGCGAGAACTGTATTCCCAAATACGGAACTCTCTGTGGAAGGTAGATGGTTTTCCGTCTAGTTTTTTTTAAATTTTCTTTTATATCCCAAGGAGGAATGGGTTTAGATCAATGAAATCGATTAAATGGGAGTAATCAGTGGGGTAAAACGAATTGATACAAGCAAACTACCAGGTAGAACAAGCTGATCAAAGCAACTGAACATCCAATAGTCGCCTATGAATAATTGCTTATTATATTGCATATGATGAACAATTTATCTAAGTTTACGGCTCTAATTTTTTTATAATGGATAATCCATTCAACTTAAACAACCTACTACGGGAAAATATTAAGAAGCTCGTACCTTATTCATCCGCAAGAGATGAATTTAAAGGGGAGGCATCCATATTGATTGATGCCAATGAAAATCCTTTTGGATCCCCCTTAAACCATGATTACAACCGATATCCAGACCCTCTCCAACATCAAGTTAAAGCAAAACTTTCTAAAATAAAAGGTGTACCATCAGAGCATATCTTTTTGGGAAATGGAAGTGATGAAGCTATTGATATTTTATACCGTGCATTTTGTACCCCTGGTGTTGACAATGTCATATTAGTTCCGCCAACTTACGGGATGTATGAAGTTTCTGCGAACATCAATGATGTTGCTTTCAAAAAGGTAAACCTTACTGCTGATTACCAGCTGGATTTGGATGGTATTGCCAATGCAATAGACGCACATACTAAACTGATTTTTATCTGTTCACCAAATAATCCGACGGGAAATTCTATCCGTCGTCAGGATATTGAAACGATCTTGAATAATTTTCAGGGGCTTGTTGTTGTGGATGAGGCTTATATTAATTTTTCTGCTGTCAAGTCATTTACGCAAGAACTGGCTGAATACCCTAATCTAGTGGTATTGCAGACTTTGTCTAAAGCTTGGGGGCTTGCGGCGCTACGCCTGGGCATGGCTTTTGCCAGTAAAGAGATTATAGCTGTTTACAATAAAATAAAACCACCATACAACATTAACCAGGCTACACAAGATATTGTATTGGAAGCCTTAGATCAGGTTGATCAAGTCAATGGCTGGATCAAGGAGACGGTGGCGGAGCGCGAGAAACTCGTGCGTGAATTGCTTGAACTGGACTATGTGCAGCATATTACACCTTCTGATGCCAACTTTATTTTGGTCAAGATGGAGCAGCCACGTGAAGTTTACGATTATCTAGTTCAATATGGAATTATCGTTAGAGATAGATCCAAAGTCGAATTATGTGAAGGCTGCCTACGGATCACTGTTGGAACGCCTGCAGAAAATCAAATATTGTTAGAAAAACTTAATCAAATCAATAAATAATACTATGCCTGATAACTTAAAACGTGTACTGTTTATAGACCGCGATGGAACATTAATTTTGGAACCTGAAGACGAACAAATCGATTCTTTTGCCAAATTAAAATTCTATCCTGGTGCTTTGCAGTATCTTCCACGTATCGCAAAGGAGCTGGATTTCGAATTGATCTTGGTTTCCAACCAAGATGGTTTAGGAACGTCTTCCCATCCGGAGGAGAATTTCTGGCCAGTCCATCATTTTGTGATTGATACGTTTGCAGGAGAAGGAGTAGTGTTTGCCGAGGAACATATTGATAAAACTTTTCCACACGAGAATGCGGAAACCCGAAAACCGGGAGTTGGTATGCTTGGAGCTTATTTTGATACGTCGAAATACGATTTGAGCCAATCGTTCGTCATCGGCGATCGTGTGAATGATGTTAAATTAGCACAAAACCTCGGCGCAAAGGCAATTTGGCTGCGTGCTAACGATCAATTAGGTGCTTTGGAAAACCTTGCGATAGATTCAACTGTTATAGCTTTAGAGACAACAGATTGGAAGACGGTGTATGAATTCCTTAAATTGGGTACGCGCACTGCCGAACATCATCGTAAAACCAATGAAACGGATATTTTTATTCAGTTGAATTTGGATGGTTCGGGTAAGTCTGATATCGAAACGGGATTGCCGTTTTTCGACCATATGTTGGATCAATTGGCTAGACATGGAGCACTTGATTTGACCATTAAGGCGAAAGGTGATCTTCATATCGACGAACATCATACCATCGAAGATACGGGTATCGCACTTGGTGAGGTCTTTTTGAAGGCTTTAGGGGACAAACGTGGAATTGAGCGCTATTCCTATACTTTGCCAATGGATGATTGTTTGGCTCAGGTTGCATTGGATTTTGGTGGTCGCAACTGGATTGTGTGGGATGCGGAATTTAAACGGGAGAAGATCGGCGATATGCCTACGGAAATGTTTTTCCACTTCTTTAAGTCGTTTTCAGATGCTTCACGATCGAATTTAAACATTAAAGCTGAAGGTGACAATGAGCACCATAAGATCGAAGCGATCTTCAAAGCTTTTGCTAAATCTATCAAGAAGGCGGTAAGACGCGATGCCGACCATATGCAATTGCCAAGTACAAAAGGAGTATTGTAAGATGATAGGAATTATTAATTACGGTGCGGGGAATATTTTCTCTTTGACAGCGGCACTGGATCGTGTTGGGCTTACCTATGGTATGGTCAATACCGCAGATGAGATCGATCAATACGATCGTATCATCATTCCTGGAGTGGGGCATGCTGGCGCAGCAATGGACAAACTACAGGAATCAGGATTGGTGCCTTATATCAAAAAGCTAAAAAAGCCTGTATTGGGGATTTGTGTTGGTATGCAATTACTGACGGCTTTTTCAGAAGAAGGAAATGCCGAAATGTTAAAGCTTTTTCCTTTGAAGACGTTGCATTTTGATGCCGAAAAGTCGGGTAAAGTACCACATATGGGCTGGAATAGTGTTTCCGTGCCAGCAAATAGTCCTTTATTTGCACATATTGAAGATCAAACTTATTTTTATTTTGTCCACTCGTACTTTATCGAATTCGATGCGACATATACCGCGGCAAAATGTGTCTATGGACAGCCTTTTTCGGCTGCAATTTCTAAAGACAACTTCTTTGGCGTACAATTCCATCCAGAGAAATCTGGAAAAGCAGGAGAGCAGCTGTTGCTCAATTTTTCAACTATTCAAATTGATTAAAAATATTCGACTATGTATATCATTCCAGCAATAGACGTCTTGGACAAAAAAGTTGTCCGTTTGAGAGAGGGTAACTACAATGACGTTACAACGTATGCGATTAGTTTAGAAGAGCAAATCGAAACCTACCGCGCAAATGGTACGGAACTCGTCCATATCATTGATTTAAATGGTGCAAAAGGAGACTTCAGCAATCAGGCCTATTTATTTGATATCATTCAGAAGACGGATATGAAGATTCAATATGGCGGTGGTGTTAGAAGCATAGAGAAGGTTAAAGAATTGGTAGATGCGGGTGTTTATCGCGTTATTGTCGGAACACAGGCAATTACAAATCCTTCATTTTTGGAGGAACTGGCGACATTGAATGAAGGTAAAGTAAAATATGCAGACCACATTGTCATAGCGATAGACGTATTGGATGAAGTCATCAAATACTCCGGGTGGCTGGAAAGCTCTCCAATCAAATTGATCGAATATATTGATAAATGCTTGGTTTTAGGATTCTTTAGGTTCTTATGTACCGATATTAGTAAAGATGGTAAATTGGGCGGTGCAGGTGTTGAATTGTACCAAAAGTTGTTGAACCATTCTCCAATTATCAAGTTAATTGCTTCTGGCGGGATCAGTTCAATGGACGATATTCAGAAACTTCAGGAGCTGGGCAGTGTAGAATCTGTTGTCGTTGGTAAAGCAATCTATGAAAATAGAATCTCGATCGATGAAATCAAAGATTGGAATTTAAAATCGTTAATCAGATTTTAAAATGCTGGCAAAACGTATAATTCCCTGTTTGGATGTCAAAGATGGGCGGACTGTAAAAGGAGTCAATTTTGTGGATCTGCGCGATGCGGGTGATCCCGTTGAATTGGCCTATGAGTATTCTCAACAAGGGGCGGATGAACTCGTTTTCCTGGATATTACAGCGACACATGAGGAGCGTAAAACGACAATTGATTTAGTCAAAGCGGTCGCACGTCAGGTGAATATTCCTTTTACAATTGGCGGTGGTATCAATGAAATCAAAGATGCTGACATTCTGTTGAATGCAGGTGCAGATAAAATTTCCATCAATTCCGCGGCGGTACGTAACCCCGATCTTATCAATCAGATGGCGGCAGCTTTTGGTGCACAATTTGTTGTGGTTGCTGTCGATACCCGGTCCATCGACGGACAGCATTTTGTCCATCTGAGTGGTGGACGCATTAGGACGGAATTGAACACAGCGGATTGGATACTTGAAGCGCAGGAACGTGGAGCGGGAGAGATCCTGCTGACGTCAATGGATCATGACGGAACAAAAAATGGCTTTGACAATGGTTTTTTAAAAACAATAAACGACCAGATTCATATTCCACTGATTGCTTCTGGCGGAGCTGGTAATCAACAGCATTTTGTGGATGTTTTTCAGCAAGCTAACGTAGATGCTGCCCTGGCGGCATCGGTCTTCCATTATGGTGAAATATTGATTCCCGATCTTAAAGCTACTTTGCGTCAAAATGGAATTGTCGTAAGATAGGAAACAAGATCGATCAAGGAGAAGTAAGCCATAAACTTGCTGAATGCAATCCTGAGAAGTTAAAAGAGAGCTCATGGCTCTTCGAAAATAATTAAAAATTGAAATACTAAAATCATGTTAGATTTTGCAAAAAGTGACGGCCTCGTTCCAGTGATTGTGCAGGACTTCCAAACGTTGGAAGTGTTGATGTTAGGCTATATGAACGAGAAAGCTTGGGAGAAAACACAAGCAGAGAAACGTGTTACGTTTTTCTCCCGAAGCAAAAATCGCCTTTGGACAAAAGGAGAGGAGAGTGGAAACTTTTTGAATGTAAAAAGCATCCATGTTGATTGTGATAAGGATACTGTTTTGATCAAAGCAGAACCAATGGGGCCGACCTGTCATACAGGAAGCAGAAGCTGTTTCAGTACAGACTTCAACCAAAATTTTCTGTTGGAGCTAGAACGTATTGTCAACCATCGCTATGAACATCCTTCTGACGAATCTTATGTCAATCGTCTGCGTTCTCGCGGTATCAATAAGATTGCGCAAAAAGTTGGCGAGGAAGCCGTAGAAACAGTAATTGCAGCATTGACAGAAACAGATACTGATTTTATCAATGAAACTTCAGACTTACTGTTTCATTTGATCGTATTGTTGCGTGAGAAAGGATTTTCATTGGAAACAATTGCGAAAAACCTCGAGAGCAGACATCAATAGGTAGTTGAAGGGACATCTTACTTCATGCTCCTAGCTCACTTAAAATCGGAAGATGGCAACACCGTTGAACAAAATCCGAAACGGGGAGAAGGCTTTAAGCTAAGATGACAAAATAGTCTAAGAAGTGCAGTATATTTGTGGATATACTGCACTTCTTGTTTCTACCGGCTAACAATACGTATTGCTGTATTGATTTTTACTGGACTCACAGTTCGATCAGTGGAGAATTTAGTCCTACAGCATAAAAACTGGGCGTAAAATATGCGATCCGGCTGGAGAAGGAGTTTAAGCGAAATTACTATGAATATTACATTAAAATCGACATTACCAGGACATCAAAACCCTATTTTTTGTGTAGAGAAGGGTTATTATACGCACACATTTTTTACAGCTGGTAACGATAAGGGCGTTGTCGAATGGGATATTGAGCAGAATGCATTTAAGCGTATTCTCTGCGCAGTAAGTTCATCGGTATACGCTTTACGGTTGATAACGGGTACGCCGATTCTGGCCATAGCCTTGCGCGAGGGCAAGCTACTTTTTGTACATGTAGAAGAGCAGAAGCTTTTAGCAAGCATACAACTGAGCACCCAAGCTATTTTTGCATTGGCTTATATGTCCTGGAAAAATGAGCTTTTGGCGGTAGGTGAAGAGGGGACATTGTATGTCATTGATTTGGCAACTTATAAAAATATTTACGAAAAGCGTATATCCCCAACAACAATTCGAACAATTGCAATTGATGAAGGACTTGGACGAATAGCATTGGGCGATAAAGATGGACAGGTTTATATGTTGGATAGTGCTGACTTTCATATTATTACTGAATCAAAATTGCATAGTATGCCCGCAACGTCGCTGGCATTTATCCATAATAAATTGCTAAGTGGTGGAAGGGATGCGCAATTGGTGATTTCAGATCCAAATCAATTGACAATTCATTTTTCCTTTGTACCTCATCTTTTTACCGTATACGGAATATATCCCCATCCTGAAGCGCCAATTTTTGCAACTGTCAGTCGCGATAAATCGTTGAAATTTTGGTCCACAGCCGATTTTGCACTATTGAAAAATATGAGCCGCGAGAAGATGCAAGATGGTCATCATTTATCTGTAAATGCAGGAGCATGGTCCGAAAATGGACAATATTTCTTTAGTGTCGGCGATGACAAATTAGTGAAGGTCTGGGAATTTGAAAATAAATAAATGATCAAAAAATAGCGTAGCTTATCTATTCGCTGTCTAAAAGCTGTAATACCTGCGTAAGGTATTTCTCATCGACTTCATCAAAACTATTTAATTCACTGCTGTCAACGTCCAGCACACCGATAATCTGTCCCTGTTTTAAAACGGGTAGCACTATTTCGGACCGCGAGAGCGAACTACAGGCAATGTGTCCCGGAAATTGCTCCACATCAGGAACAATCAATGTTTTTTCCTGTGCCCAAGCCCCCCCACATACGCCACGGCCTTTCTTGATACGCGTGCATGCAACGGGCCCCTGAAAAGGGCCTAATACGAGCTCGTCTCCATCAACAAGATAGAAACCAACCCAGAAAAAATTGAATTGTTCTTTCAGTGCAGCAGCGATGTTAGCCAAATTGGCAATTTGATTAGGCTCGCCTTGTAAAAGTCCTCCAATCTGAGGAAGTAAATTTTGATATTGTTCTTCTTTGCTACCTTTAGCTATTTGTAAATCCTCTGCCATAAAAATCTATGTAAAAAAAATAATCATGCATTTGCTATCAGGATTACAATTGCCAAGCATGTTTTGCCTGTCCGGAAAGCTTCACGGCATATTGAGTCCCAACCTGCATGAAATGAAAAAGCGCTAATACGCTGTTCAAAGTTAACAGAATATTAGCGCTTTCTTATCAGGCAAATGTTATTATTTCTTGGTGTTGATAATATTCACCCGAATGTAGTTGCTTCTTTTGCCGGAAGGCGTTACAACAACGGCTTTGAAAACACGTTCCTTACTATTTGGAACTGTAATTTTTACTGGACCTGTATATTCTAAATCCAATTCTGAAGGATCGTAGTTGTCCAATGTGTAATAAATTTTGGCCCCTTCAACAGATGGTTTCAAGCCTCTGATCGTATATTCCGAAGCATATACGGTGGTATCTGTTATACCATATACTTCCGGTACACGATAGAATGTATTGGTTTGGTCAAGTTTAGCCAGCTGATTTGCTGCACGCTGTTCTGCGAAATTTTTCCAGTTCTTTTTCTCTGGCTGAGTCCAGGCAATTTCAGAAAGCGCTAAAACGCGCGGTAACACTGTAAATTCGACTTTATTGGACGATCCAATGTACTCTGTCCAAATATTTGCCTGTACACCTAAAACGTGTTTCTTGTTGTTCTCAGCAATTTTGCTAGGCATTGGGTCTGACGAATATACTTTGCTCAATGTGGAAAGTCCGCCGATACTTAAAGGTTCTCTGTTTTGATCAGGACCTTGTTTGTGATCAAAATATAGACCATAGCTGTTTGCCGTAATGATCACATCGTGACCTTGATTGGCTGCATCAATTGCGCCTTGATCGCCTCTCCAGCTCATGACAGTCGCATTAGGCGCTAAACCGCCCTCTAAGATCTCATCCCATCCAATGATACGTTTACCTTTACTATTGATGTATTTTTCCATACGTTGGATAAAATAGCTCTGTAACTCATGTTCATCTTTGAGGTTGTTGTCCTTGATTCTTTTTTGACAAAATGGACATGTTTTCCATTTTGTTTTTGGACACTCATCACCACCGATGTGGATATATTCGCTGGGGAATAGGGGAATGACTTCATCAATTACATCTTCCAATAATTTGAATGTCTCTTCTTTTCCGGCACAGAAAACATCGTCAAACACTCCCCAAGTCTGAGCAGCTGTGTAAGGTCCTGGCTTATCACCACAGCCCAATTCTGGGTAAGCCGAAAGTGCTGCTAATGCATGTCCTGGCATCTCGATTTCGGGTATAACCGTTACATATTTAGCTTTTGCATAGGCAACCACTTCTTTGATTTGGTCCTGGGTATAGAAACCACCATAAGGTGTATTGTCATAATCGCCATCTGTCTTGTAGTTACCCAGCAGTGTTTGCTTGCGGTAACCGCCAACTTGAGTCAATTTTGGATGTGATTTGATTTCTATACGCCAGCCTTGGTCGTCTGTCAAATGCCAATGAAACGTATTCAATTTGTAAGATGCCAGAATATCAATGTATTTTTTTACAAATTCTACAGGAAAGAAGTGACGGCCAACATCGAGATGTAATCCACGATAGGCAAAACGAGGTTCATCCTGGATTGAAGCTTGTTGAATTTCTATGCTGGCATTTTTATCTACAGGTAGCAGTTGGATCAACGATTGCATACCATAAAATAGACCGGCACCTTTTCCGCTAATAGTTGCGCGGTCCGAACTTATGTTAAGTTCATACGCTTCAGCATTAGTGGATTTTGCGTTTTTGGAGGAGAAATAGATCGTATTGCTGCTCGCTGATTTCACTACTGATAAATTGAGATTGTAGTTGCTTTTTAGGAAATCCTGAAACAGCGTAGCGACTTTTTTGTCCTCTTCGCTATCAAAGGCGATTTTGGTGTTAGCGTTGATTTTAAACGTACCATTTTTAATTTGAACCTGTTGTGGTAATGGCACAATGTTCAAGGTAGCATCTTTCTTTTCTTGCGCAAATACTGCTGCTCCTACACTTAGAGCCAGCGCAAGTGAAAATAGTTTCTTCATGCGTGAGATTATAACTGAAATAAGAAGTCCTAAAAATAGCTGAATAAATACGTTTTAGCAAAGAGGAAATGTAACAAATAGGGTATGAAAACACTGTTGAAAGGGTTTTTGGGCACTTAGAAGTAGTTTGGATAATAGCGTGTTTGGGGTAGGTCAATCGTTTGTTTAGTCTGTTAAAGGGGATATTTTACTTCGGGGAATAGTATCCAAATTTAGGTGAAAAAATTTATGCCTTTTAACTGTATCTATCCGTGTTCTACTGAGCAGCTGTTCAGTGACGGGCACAACGGAATCTGCTTTTTTGGTAACAGCCCCTCAAACGCCATTTTGAAGATGGCTATAATTGGTTGATTTCAAGTTCAAAATAAACATAATATTTAATCAATTTTTAGACAGTGCTTACTCAGTGCTTATTCAGTCTTCACTGACTGATCACTGAGCAAGCACTGAACAATCACTGAACAAGCACTGAATAAATAGTGTCAAAAGACCAAATTTGATCCCTATTTGATGTCCGTTTGCTGTATCTAAAAACCAAAGCGAAAAGAAGGAAAGGGCCCGCCTTTTTAAAGAATAAATCGCTGTTGTGATGCTTCCTAATTTGTCCTCGATTTATTGCAAAACTGAGGTTCGGGAAATGACAAAGGAACCCGAAGGTTCCTTTATATCTTTTACGATACAGCATTAGCAGTACGTATCCGTTATCTAATGATTAATATCGGATACGTACTGCTCATGTTTATGCATTAAAGTCGTTTCAATGCTAATTTGATCATATCCTCTACGGAAAGATTGCTTTCGGTCTTTAAAATGGTATTTAAGACCTTCTCTGCCGCGGCTTTGTTGAATCCGAGCATGACCAGCGCTGATAAAGCTTCTTCTGGCACAGATTGGGATTGGATAGGTGATGCCAAGGCTTCGAAACCCTGTTTTTTTAATTTATCCTGAAGTTCCAGTATAAGACGTTGTGCTGTTTTAGGGCCGATTCCTTTAATCTTTTGAATTAGGGCAACCTGGCCATTGACGATGGCAGACTGGATCTCATCGGGTGTGTTTGACGATAGGATCATGCGGCCTGTATTGGGGCCAATACCAGAAACAGAGATCAAATTTTCGAATAATTTTTTCTCGCCTTCTGTCGCAAAGCCATAAAGCGTGTGTGAGTCTTCCCGAACTTGAAGTGATATAAATAGTTTGCAATTTTCCTGATCCTTGATTTGGGAGAAGGTATAGAGAGAGATGTGGACATAATAACCAATCCCACTCACATCGATAACAACATGAGTGGGGGCTTTATATGCTAATTTTCCATTGAAATATTCGTACATAGTATACGAATATAGGAAGATTTTAAGCTTTTCTATAAATTTTTAAGATGTGCTTGTACATCTACTACGGCAATGGTAACCATATTGACGATTTCGCGCACAGAGCTGTCCAATTGCAATACGTGAATTGGTTTGTTCATACCCAAAAGGATTGGACCTACAGCCTCAGCTTCACCAACTTCTTGCAATAATTTATAAGCGATATTTCCGGACTCCAAATTGGGAAATACGAGTGTATTCGCAGATTTTCCATTTAAGCAGCTGAAAGGGAAGTTTGCTGTCAACATTTCGCTGTTTAAGGCGAAGTTTGCTTGTAAATCACCATCAGCAATAATCTCTGGATGTTGATCGTGTAGGATCTGCGCTGCCGCTCTTACTTTTGTTGGCGTTTTTCCTTCACTTGAACCAAAATTAGAGTAAGATAGTAACGCAATACGTGGCTGAATGTTCATGCGTTTCACAGCTTTATCCAATAACAGGGTAATGTCTGCTAGTTCTTGTGCTGTAGGGTCTTCATTTACGGTTGTATCACCCATGAAGATTGGTCCTTTTTTTGTTAACATCATATACATACCTGCGACACGGCTGCCTGGTTTAGCACCGATTACATGTAATGCCGGACGGATTGTATTTGCATAATTTTTGGTCATACCGGAAATTAGGGTATCAGCTTCGCCAAATTCCACTAAAGAGGCGCCAAAATAGTTGCGGTCGTACATCAACTTACGGGCATCGTATTTCGATATACCACGGCGTTGTCTTTTGATGTAAAGATGCTCAATAAATTTCTTCGAACGCTCCGTTTCGTTGTCAACTTCAGCAACTGGGTCGATAATTTCAAGACCATCCAATTCAAAAGCATATTCTTTGATTAAACGTTCGATTTTATCTCTTCTACCTAAAAGAATTGGAATCGCAATGCCCTCTTCTTTAACAATCTGTGCCGCACGCAACGTTTTGTAATTGTCTGCTTCTGCAAAAACAACACGTTTAGGATCTCTTTTTGCAGCCATAGTCAAATTGCGCATAATCGCATCATCTTTACCAAGACGTTTACGTAGGGCATCGCTGTATTGATCCCAATCTTCGATTACGGTCTTTGCTACACCTGATGCGATGGCAGCTTTTGCAACAGCCATGGAAACTTCAGTGATCAAACGCGGATCGGTAGGTTTTGGAATGATATATTCTTCCGAGAATTTTAAATTGCTCGTGTTATAGGCTTGATTTACTTCTTCTGGAACAGGTTGTTTCGCCAAATCTGCAATTGCACGCACTGCGGCAATTTTCATTTCCTCGTTAATTGCTGTTGCACGTACATCCAAAGCACCACGGAAGATATATGGGAAACCCAATACATTGTTTACTTGGTTGGGATAATCTGAACGACCCGTACCCATGATAATATCGTTACGTGTTGCCATTGCCAAATCGTAAGCAATCTCAGGATTTGGATTTGCCATCGCCAATACAATTGGGTTTGGAGCCATCGATAACAACATCTCTGCCGACATGACGTCTGCTGCCGATAGACCGATAAATACATCCGAATCTTTTACAGCATCTGCCAGGGTGTGAATATCGCGATCTGTTGCATATTGTGCTTTCATACTGTCTAGATTTTCTCTATCAGTACGGATTACACCTTTGCTATCCAGCATCACAATATTTTCTTTGCTAGCACCTACTGAAATATACATTGCAGTACACGACATTGCAGCCGCTCCAGCACCATTGACGACGATTTTTACTTTTGAAATATCTTTACCGATAATTTCACAGGCGTTGATCAATGCTGCACCTGAGATGATTGCTGTACCATGTTGGTCATCGTGCATCACCGGGATGTTCATTTCTTCTTTTAGACGGCGTTCGATTTCAAAACATTCCGGTGCTTTGATATCTTCCAGGTTGATCCCTCCAAAAGTAGGCTCCAATGCTTTGACAATGTTGACAAACTCATCAACATTTTTGGTGTCCACTTCGATGTCAAATACATCAATGTCGGCAAAAATTTTGAATAATAAACCCTTACCTTCCATGACTGGTTTACCAGCTTGGGCGCCGATATCGCCTAAGCCCAATACTGCTGTACCATTACTGATAACAGCAACAAGGTTTCCTTTTGCGGTATATTTATAAGCATCTTCTTTGTTCTCAGCAATAGCCAAACATGGCTCCGCTACACCTGGAGAATATGCTAATGATAAGTCTCTTTGCGAATTTGTTGGTTTGGTCGGAACAACAGCTATTTTACCAGGTCTACCCATTGCGTGGTAGTTTAACGCTGCCTGTTTACGATTAGTGTTACTCATTACGATTTTATTAATTTAAGGCTACAAATCTATCATTCTTTTTGATAATTGGAAATATTTGCCAATATCTTATTATAATTAGACAATAATATGTTACTTCAGGACATCCAACAGTTTAAACATTTGCTGACGCATGCTGGAGGCCGACCCAGCATAGTTGTTAACCAGTAACGTGTAGGTAAATGACTGTCCTGTTTTATTGGTATGTACACCTGTATAACCAAGTACGCCGCCGATTGTTCCACTTTTCATCTTCATATTGTTATAGGTGGGAAGACTTTCATAGAAAGCAGGGTACCAACTTTGTTTTTGTGCATACTGCATAATCTTATTCATCGCGGCTGTGGTCACTCGATTTTGAGGTGATAGTCCCGAACCATCCATACTATTGAGTTCACTGGATTTTATGCCTAATTTGGCGTTCCAATATTTTTGGATATAATAGGCGCCATCGTCGGTACCTGTTTTACCCGCTGTCGTATAAGCGATCGCTTTCAATAGGGCTTCTCCATAGAGATTGATGCTCTTTTGGTTAAACCAGTAGACAATTTTATCTAAGGTTGGGGATAGGTGGATATCCAGGGTTTGTTTTTTTGAAACATCAACTGAATCCATCTTTGTTCCAGTAGCAGGCCGTTCGCTGGCAACAATACCGTTGTTGTTTAGGACTTCGTTTAATTGATAAGCGAGATCATAAGCTGGATCGGGAGAGGAGAGCTCAATTGTTTTCTTGAGATCCTGCCCATACGAACCACGCACAAATATCTTGGTTGAATAGGGGGCAGCATAGGCGTATACGTTGTCGCCGCTTCCCGATTTACCAGTGGTTGTTTCATTGATAATTTCCAGGTAGGGAACTTGGGCTGTATAACTAAGGATCTCCGCTTTGGCGCCAATTTTATTACTTGGGGTAAAATTTATGCCAAAAGCGTTCTCACACCAATTGAGCGAAGAAATCCCCGCGCCGTAGTAGTTACCCATGTCAGTCCAGATCCAGCCACCCGGAAGCTGGTTCCCATTATAAAGCCGATCATCGGCGATAATAGCGCCATTAATACTTTTGATACCGGCATTTTGGATCGCTGTAAGCCACTTGTTCAGTATCGTTGTTGCCTGAGTCTCCGGATAGCGAGCGCTGCCAAGGGTAGGGTCTCCCGTACCTGTCACAATAATACTTCCGTTTAACACACCGTTCTCGTCGATTTCACCTGTATAATACAGGGTTGTTTTGAACTGAAAATTCTTACCCAGGAAGTCCAATGCCGTGGCCGAAGTGATTACCTTCATGGTGGACGCGGTTGCTAGTCCGATATTTTCATTTGCTGCGAATACAGTCTGACCTGTTTTTCCATCGAAAACTATCAGTGAGCTCAAACCATTCCTGAGGCTTTCCTGATTTTGAAACTGCGTAAAAGCATCCTGAATTTTACTGCGAAGATCCTGCGCAAATAATGGAGTGGTAACGGTCGTTAACGCGTAAGTAGAAAAAGCAATGGTACTTAGCAGAAATTGGTTCATATATACTATTTTTTTTATCGTCCTAGGGTATATCCCAGTTTATCTTCAATGAGTTTGCAAACACGGTTATCTATATTCGTGCAGGCAATCATGGATATTCCATTGGATTTATCATGATGACTTGAACGCAGCCTATTTTAAGGGAAAAGCGTTCGCTGTACTTCGTTTGTTTTATTTGGCTTAAAGTTAGGCATTCGACCCTAAAAAATCCTAACTTGCATAAAATTGTATAGACGACATGAAGCATATCGAAAAATTAGCTGCCATTCGTGAGGCGATGAAGGTTCAGGGAATCGATGGATATATCATTCCATCTTCAGATCCTCATATTAGTGAATATCTACCGGAACGTTATAAATGCATTGCCTGGGCCTCGGGTTTTACCGGGTCGGCAGGTACGTTGGCAATCACACAAGATTTTGCCGGCCTTTGGACCGATTCTCGCTATTTTGTCCAAGCAGCGGAGCAATTGGCAGGAACAGGTTTTGAATTAGTGAAATTGAAAGTGCAGGGCGCAGCGGAGTATGCAGATTGGTTGGGCGAGCAGTTGGGTGCTGGTGCTAAGGTTGCTTTTGATGGCAATCTCGCTTCTTTATTGGTGGCTCAATCTGTTCAGCATACTTTGGAGCCTTTGGAGATTAAAGTAGATGGTCATGTTGACCTGTTGTCATCATTATGGGAAGGACGACCAGAGCTTCCTAAGGCACAGGCCTACCTGCTGGACGAAAATATTACGGGACAGTCAACGGTTTCTAAAATTGAAGCTGTCCGCGCGGAGATGAAAAAGAATAGAACGGAGGCTCATCTGATCTCATCTTTGGATGACCTGGCCTGGTTATTAAACATCCGTGGTCAAGATGTACCTTGTAACCCTGTTGTTTTGGGATTTGTATTGATTACAGCAGAAAATGCAACGCTTTATATTGAACCTTCGAAGCTGACAGCTCAGGCAACGGAAGAACTTAAAGGCTACGGAGTGGATATTGCAGCTTATGAGGATCTCTTTGAGACAGTTCCGACATTGGAGGTTGCATCTATTCTTATCGATCCAAAACGTACCTGTTTTGCTGTTTTCGACAGCGTACCTAAAGAGGTTAAAATTGTTGAGAAAATAAACCCTTCGACGAGTTTAAAAGCAATTAAGAATAAGGTTGAAGTTGAAAATAACCGCCATACGTTTGTAAAAGACGGTATAGCGTTGACTCGTTTCTTCAAATGGTTGGAAGAGAATGTCTCCTCTGGTGAGCTTTCTGAATTATCTATTGCTGACAAATTACGTGGATTTCGTGAAAGTCAAGATGGCTTTGTTGATGTCTCTTTCACGACAATTGCGGGATATTTGGATCACGGTGCCCTGCCGCATTATTCGGCTAATGAAAAATCGAATTATACACTAGAGCCTAAAGGTTTACTATTGGTCGATTCTGGGGGGCAATATACTACAGGGACAACGGATATTACCAGAGTGGTAACGCTTGGAGGTCTTACGCAGGAGGAAAAAGAGGATTATACCCTTGTGCTCAAGGGAACAATAGAAGGCTCTCAGGCTATCTTCCCTACTGGAACGCGCGGCTATCAGATCGATGCAATTACGCGTCGTCCATTGTGGGAAACATTACGCAATTATGGGCATGGTACGGGACATGGTGTCGGTTTCTTCTTGAATGTACACGAAGGTCCACAAGTGTTCAATGCAGCAGCAATAGATGTTGCTGTTGAACCAGGTATGATCACTTCAATAGAGCCTGGATTGTATCGCGTCGGCAAACATGGTATTCGCATTGAGAACCTTGTGTTGACCCGTAGAGCAGGATCTTCCGAATTTGGAGACTTCTTGGACTTTGAGACACTAACAATATGTTATATCGCAACCGATTTAATCGAAAAATCCTTATTGGATAAGAAACATATTTCCTGGCTAAATAACTATAATCAGTGGGTATTTGATCAATTATCGACTCATCTTACGGTTGAGGAAAAGAATTGGTTGGCAGACAAGTGTCAGGCGATTTAATCGCTCAAAAAGAATAACGACAGTGGCTGTCCGCTGTCCACAACAATAAGTTGTCAAAATAAAAGGCCCCTCCAATAATTAAGTAATAAAGTTTGGGGGGCTTTTTTTTAATCGATTTTTTTCAAAATCTCATAAATAGATTCTTTTCCAAAAGGTTTCAGAATGAAACCGCTTATAAAAGGGTAATTTGCCAGTTGCTCCTGATCGTTTTTGCTCGTAGAGGAGCTGACAATAAAAATCTTGGTTCGTTTGATGAAGTCTGTCCTATTTTCAAGTACATCCATTAACTCCCAACCAGTCATAAATGGCATATTGATATCCACAAAGAGTATGGGTGGCATCAACGACTGGCAGATGTCATTGTTATCCAAAAAATCCAATGCATCCAGTGCATTTTTGAAGGAATGAAAGTCAATCTCATAGTCGGTAAATCCCTGTAGCATATGGCCGAAAATAGTGCGTAAAATGGCATTATCATCAATGAGAATGATCGTTCTTTTAGTTTCAGGATTCATGGTCTTTTTGATTAATAATTGTTTTCATCGTGTCAATAAACCTCATCTTTGTCGTTGATTGACATCGCAGTTTTTCTTTTACTCTTTTACTTGTGAGATCACGCTGTCCAGGATCTTAGCAGTTATTTTCTACGAACAGGATTGAACGCTATTTTTTATAGTTGTATCAGCGGATCTTTATATGCTTTTTCTAAAAATTTGACATAAAAGGTGCTACCCGAATCGATTTTACTTTGTACATCGATCTTTCCGCCCAATGATTCGATCTGGTATCTAATGAGAAATAATCCGACACCTTTAGTCTCAAATCCACGGTGAAAAACCTTTTTGAACATAAATAGCTCAGATTTGTATTTTGGTATGTTAATACCCAGCCCGTTGTCTTTAACCGTTAATAACGTTCCTTCTTGTTCCAGATGCGTATGTATTTCGATCCTAGGGGCTCTATCTTTTGCCGTAAATCGGAGTGCATTACTCAGGAGATTGCTTAAGATACTTTCCAGGTAAATCTTTGGATAATAAATATCTTTTACATTGAATTCGATGGAAATAGTCGCATTTTTTTGCTGTATTTCTTCCATAAATTGCTGTTGCACTTTTTTGAATACGTCTAGAAAACTACATTGCTCGTAAATCAGTGAATTGTTTGATTTGATATCAAGTATTCCCCCCAAATCATGTAATGTTTCGTTCAGGTTGTCACTGCTAATATGCAGAAGGTTCATAAAATCAGCCTTTATTTTTTCATCATCCGTTACCTTGATTTCGTCAATAAGCATCTGTATATTGCTGAGCGGGCCCTTTAGATCATGAGCGAGGATGTTAGCAAATTCTTCCAGTTGTCGTATTTTGGTTTCAAGATCTATTTTGACTAGATCCGATTCAATCTTTTGCCTTTTTAGGATTTCGATATTCTTTTTTGATTCTGAAATATCCTGCACCTGGACGATCAGAAATTGTGCGGTATTGGCATTATCAAAAACTGCCGCAACCGTTACAGAACACCAAACAAAATGCCCTAATTTATGTAAATAGCGTTTTTGAAGCGTAAATGCTTCAATTTCGCCCCTGACAAGTTTTTCTCTAAGTTCAACATCTTTATCTATATCGTCTGGGTGTGTTCGATCAGTAAACTTGGTTGTCGACATTTCTTCATGAGAATAACCAAGAATTTTGGTTAACATGTTATTGGATTCTATGCAGTAACCTTCGAGACTTGTTAACGAGATTCCCAGACCAGATAAATAAAATGCTTGATTAAACTTGTGTTCATTGAATTTACTCTTTTCATTGGACTCGACTTGTTTTGTAATGTCGGAAATAACCAGGGCTACCCGGTTCAGCGCCCTATGTATAGGTTTAATCTGTAAACGGTACCATTTGTCTTTGTGCTCTTTTAAATTGGATTGAAAATCCATCTTAAGTTCGCGGTCCAATTTTAATGAACTTTGTATTAATTGAAGAGCGGGCACTGCAAGATCAGGTGGGAAAAGTTCCGTGAGACTCTTATTTAGAAATTCTTCTGGCGTATAGAACAATAGATCCGGATTGTTGGTCCAGTAGTTTTTAAAAACCCCAGTATCGGTTACTTCGAATACAAGATCATTCAATGAGGCAACAAGCAATTGAAGTTGGTGTTGCTTATCTTCTAGGACACGATTTTTATTGACCAATTTTGTTACATCAATAAATGAGATTAAAAGACCTTTTTTATTGTCTTCTATAATAAGATTAACATTGAATTGATACCATCTAAACTCTTGATCCTTTTTTCGTCCTAGGATAATTTCATTTTGGTTTTGGTTTTTGGAAAGAGCACTAAAAAATGGCGTTTCTGTAGGCGATAGTTCCGAAAGATCATCTGCTGAGTAAAATGTAATTAAATCATGTAGTTTGTTGGTGGTTGCCGTACTTTCGAGGTCTAAAAGCTCTTGTGCGCGTTTGTTAAACAGTAGAATGGTGCCATCATCGGTGGTCGTGATTAATCCCTCCAACCTTGTATTTACAGTTTGGTCAGAAAGCACAGATAAAGAGTACCGTTGCAGATGCATTATCTAACAATGTTTAGGGTTAATTTTCTCATTTATAAGCATAAGTGGCCTATCAGCCCCTATTTGCAAAATTGGTAACTTTTACCCCAAAATAATAAATAAATATTAAAATATGTAACTTTTTGTATAAATTGCTAGCAAGCAGATTGTTATGTAGGCATAGTAATCTGCCTGCTGGTGTTTTACATGTTCTGTACCGAGGAACTTATGTTTAATTCTTCATTTTTTCGAGCCAAATCCAGTTAAACCAAAGTGGCTGTAGTTCTTTACTTTTAAAGGTTACGATATATTTTCCGGGCTTATCGAATTTAAATTTGCCGATGCGGTTTTCGACAAATTCTGCTGTGTAGTTGTTTTCATTGGGCTCGACCACCATTTTGTTTGTAGGAGCAAAACTTCCTTGCAACCGCTGATTGGCAGTACTGACTTCAAAAACACTGTTTTGTTTATTGGGATTATGTGCTGAAAAATCGAGTGAGTAGACGCCTGCTTCAGGGATGGTTACCTCCCAATCGATCTTCGTATCACCCGTCAGGATCGCATGCGTTGGATTTTTGCCGTTATAGCGTACAATTTTGAGTCCTTGGTTGAGGCTATTGGTTGATTTCAACGAAAAGCCACCAAAGGTTGATTCCGGGATTGTATTTTTGTCCAATTCTAGCGGGCTGTTAAAAGTCAATTTAACTTCTGAAACATAATGATCAGGTTGCGCGTCAGGTAATTGGATATGGATTAGACTGAGACTTTGATCAAATTTTAGCGCCGTAGATACACTTCCGTTCATCAGTGAAACCTGTTCTGGGGTCGATTTGATTCCTGTAATCCGAAGTGTATGATCTAAGGGCCAATTAAAGACGTGCGCATATACGACTGTTTTTTGCCCTTCTTTTTTGGTCGTGAGGTAACCCCAATCGAAATGGTTGTTTTTTAGATCAAGGCCGGTGCTGCCATAGATGCCCTCTCCATAACTGTTTAGCCAATCTCCGACTTCGTGCAGACGACTGACACTTTCGTAGGGAACTGTTCCATTGGCACGTGGCCCGATATTTAAGGTGAAGCCCCCGTTGAGACTTACATTGGAGATCAACGATTGGAAAATTTGACTGGTTGATTTCCATTCATTCTCCTGACCGTTGTAACCCCATGAATGGGCAATCGTCCCAGGGGTTTCCCATGGATGGTTAATGTAATTGCTGCCAAATTGGTTATCTCCTAATGTCTCAAAATCCACGTTCTCCGCATCCGTAGGAAGACCTAGACGTGAATTAATCAAGCAATTAGGCTGTAGTTCACGGATCAGTTTGACAACTTGCAGTAATTGTTCTTTTTTTATGATCGACTTTTGATAAGGGATCCACATGTCGAACCATATCAATGCAATGTCGCCATAGTTGGTCATCAGTTCGCGAAGTTGAGGGATAACTTTCTCCTGCCAATATTGATTGTATTGGGCATCGGTAACATGTCCCGACAGCTCCTGTTGATGATTCCAGCCGTATGGATGTTCCCAGTCAATCCAATGGGAATAGTAAAAACCTAATTTCATACCGTGCTTTCTACAGGCCTCTGCGATATCTTTGATGACATCCCGATTGGAACCACTCAATTTTGGGAGGCTATAATCACCAACTTTTGTGTCCCAAAGGGCAACACCATCATGATGTTTGGCGGTGATGATGATATATTTCATCCCAGCCTCTTTTGCTAGAAGAACCCATTGCTCAGGATCTATTTTACTCCAGTCGAAACGTTTTGCCAAAGTACCGTACTCTTCTTTGGAAACGCGGTTGCGATATCTTAACCACTCGGCATAGTTATTCATATAACGTAAAGGTTCACCCTTCCACATGCCTTCAGCCGCACTGTATAGTCCCCAATGAATGAACATGCCAAAGCGGGCATCTTTAAACCAAGAGGCTTTTTCAGAAGTTTGTGCAAATAGTTGGGCCGAAATACTGAATAGCAATAATGACAAAATCAGTAGTCGCTTGATTGATGGTATCATAAAGGTTGTTCTGTTTTTTTGACTTACAAGATAGGCAAAAAATCGAACATCAATCCTGAAATTGGATTTTGGAGTGGTTGTAAACTATGGAATGTAGTCGGTGAAAAAGTGAAAACCCCTCGTATTTAAACTAAGGGGTTTCATGTTGTATGAAAACTTTAAAGCGATTATTTCAAGTTATAGGCTTGGATAATCTTTTTAAAAACGGCTGTATTGTTGTAAATGCCAATAAAATTTTGCGCACCTGGTCCGTAAGCAAAGACAGGTACCATAATATTGGTATGGTCATCGCTACTGAAATTGCCTCTAACAGTTCCCTTTTTATAATTGGCATCCAATAGGGAAAGTCCACCAGTTTCGTGATCTGCAGTGACAATGACTAGTGTTTCACCATCTTGGTCCGCAAATTTTAGGGCTTCCCCGACAAGCTGATCAAAGTCATGTTGCTCGGTAACAACATAGGGAAGATCGTTGGCATGGGCTCCATAGTCGATTTGTGCACCCTCGGCCATGATAAAGAAGCCATTTTTATTTTTAGACAAAAGCTGAATCGTTTTTGAGAGGGAATTTTTTAACATTTCTCCTCGTCCATCGAGGATTCTTCTTGTCGCAGAATCAGCTAGGAGCACCAACTGTTTGCCCGATGTCGCTTTTTCAAAGTCGTCTAAATTTTGCTGAAGCTGATATCCTTTTTCGGTCAGTTGCTTCATCAGCGTGTTATCCTTGTTGTTGAGGAAGCTTTCGCGACGGGATCCAACTAAGATATCCACATGGCTATTTTTGAAATCTGCCGCAATTTCCTGTGACATTGTTCGATCGATCTGATGTGCGTAAAATGCAGCTGGAGTGGCATCTGTAATATCTCCCGCACTGATGATACCACTTTTGATCCCGTGTTGAGCAAGTGTGTCGGGAATAGCGCTCAACAATTTACCGTCAGCATCCATGCCAATGTAACGGTTATTGGTTTTATGTCCAGTAGCCAAAGCTGTCCCGCCCGCAGCGGAGTCGGTAAAATCCGAATTGGATGCCTCGGTGCGTGAAAGACCAATATGTTTCATATTGATGATATTGGACTGACCAAAATTGGCACTTAAACCCGCTTGTATTTGAGCCAAGCCCATTCCATCACCAATAAGTAAAATAACGTTCTTAACCTTGCTCGTTGCACCATCATTTTTATAGGTTGGCTGATAGGGAACGTAGGCCTTTGGATTTGCGTATTCGACTTTAGCGTTGTTTAAATAGAAATTCTTAAGCGCAGTAGGATGGTCTGTATTGATCCAGTCTACCCCCATGTGACCAAGTTCTTTCCAACTATTGGGACTGTCTTTGGTTGCCCAGAAACGAAAAGGTTTACCCAATTTATGCGCTTTGTCTATCACAGATTTCATCTTTTCAAGGTCGGGTGGAGTAGGCGTCCCTTTGCCATTCCAGACAGAATACTGCTTAATATCCTGACTGATCATCCCAATATGTTTGAGCTGTGCCGGCGTATAATCTTTTTCCGGCCGGCCATCAAAATAAATCATCGATGGATAATTGTCGAACTTTTCCGGCGGCGGGATTTCACCGCTGACGACAATTTTAATGGCGGAAGGATTTTTCTGCTGGTCGAATATAGATTCGTTGCCCTTCAAATCGGCCAACAATTTAGACAATACCTGTTCGTAATTTTCTTTGATATCAATCACGAGCTGTAAGGTCTGCTCAGGTTTGGCATAAGGTTTATTGCCGTTCTCCTTAAAGAAAGCAATTAAAGGGTCGATGTAAAGTTTTTTTAACGTCTTCCCTGGTTTGATTTCGCTGCTTTCATGGGCGACGTAAAGCTCTCCATTGCGATAGAAGACGTCCGCTTCGATAGAGCCCATTCCAGCATAGTAAGCCTCCAACAGCGGGATTTGCTGTTTGTAATCATTGTGGCTGTGACCTGCATTGGCAGTCAGTTTCTGTTGTGCAGAAACTGACTGAATGCTTAGGCTGGCAAAGAGCAGCCACATTAATTTATTGTTTTTTACCATCCTGCATTCTGTTTAATGACGCCGGAACTGTTGTCGATCTCGCGTTGTGGAACTGCCCAAACATCATGTACTTGCGGATTGAAATTTCTAGCCGGCCAAATTACAGCACCATCGAAATCGTGTAAAGGTTTGGCATAGGTAGCTTGCGCATCGCCCCATCTGACCAAATCACGGTGACGGTCTGCCCATTCGCCAGCAAGCTCATTGCGGCGCTCGCGTTTTAGGTCTACAAGAGTCATTCCGCTTTTTGCTATTAAACCAGCTCTCTTCCTAATTTTATTTAATTCAGTATCACCGGCTCCAGCCCCATTTAAATTAATGGCGGCCTCAGCTTTAATCAATAATACTTCGGCATAACGCATCAATGGTACATTGAGGTCTGTTGTTCCGTTGTCGCCATTTGGATTAACGTGTGTTGGAATAGGGTTGGCGTATGAAAATGGTTCCATGTACTTTTTGAACTGGTAGTTCGAAGTCGCACCACCGTCTTTTGTAAATGTACGTTCTTCGCCAAAAAACTGGAACTTATCCCCTGGTTTCAAGATTGTTGCTTCACGACGCAAGTCACCTGTTTCAAAAGAATCGTAAAGTTCTTTTGTCGGTAGATAGTAGCCCCAGCCGTTGTAGATTCCCCAAGCTTTATTGGTCAGCATAACACCCGGAAGTTTGCTGCCCCAGCCAGTACCGCCACCATTTGGCGTACAGACCACCGACCAAATATATTCTTTGGACCAGTTGTTAGCCGCCTTAAACACATCCACAAAATTGGTCAATAAATCATGTTTGCCCGAACTGATCACCATATCCGCGTACTTCGCAGCATTGGTATAATCTTTTTTGTACAGATATACTTTTGATAAATAGGCCCACGCAGCTGTTTTGTGCGCTTTACCATAATCGGTATCCTTCATTTCAGAAAAATAAGGAAGGTTGTCGGCCGCTTTTAATAGTAGTGAAATGATGTAATCGTAGTTTTCGTTAACGTTGTTGGCTCTAGCTACAGGAACAGAAGCATCTGTTTCAGGCGTAACAATAGGCACACCCGCCTTGTCGTTACCATAGTTTGCCGCCAATTGAAAATAAACCAAACCTGCATTGAAATAGGCATCGCCAATGATCTGTTTTTTTCGCGCTTCATCCATGCTTATATTGGGAACATTGATAATAATATCGTTGGCCCTTTTTATAATCGCATAACGCATGCTCCATTGAGATTCGGTATAACCACCACCGATGTAATTGCGGTTGAAGTTTTTAATATTGTCGGCTTCGGGCTTGTTACGTCCTGTCACCATGTCGTCACTGGCATTAATAAACCAAAACATCCCACGACCGTAATAATCCTCTTCATTGTACTTTTCGTACATTCCGGCTTCTGCTTTGATCGCATCTTGTTCCGTTTTCCAGAAATTCTGTGCGGAGGGAGAACCCTCTGGTGTTATATCTAACTGTTTATTGCACGATGCAAAAAGTGCGACTGCTGCTATTGCAAGGTATTTTATATTCGTTTTCATCGTTTTATTTTTTTAATGGCTGATGAGTATAAATCATCGGCTTTTTTTAGATTAAAAATTGACATTTAAACCAACAATAAAGCTTCGGGCTTGTGGGTAACGTCCCACGTCGAGACCATTGTTATCCATTCCAATTTCTGGGTCAAAACCTGTATATTTCGTAATGGTAAATAGGTTGTTGGCCGTTGCATAAACACGTACGTTGCCCATCTTAAATTTGTTTGCAATTGATTTTGGTAAGGTATAGCCTAATGTAACATTACGAATGCGGAGGTAGGAACCATTTTCGATGTAAAAATCTGACGCATTGAAATTGCCATTTGCATCTGAAGTGGAGATGATCGGCACTTTACCATTTGGATTTTCTGGAGACCAGGCGTCCAAAATGCCCGTTAACTTATTGTAAGAAGGTCCACTCGCACTATACGTTGTTCTTTTGATAGCGTTGAAAAGCTTGTTGCCTTGAACGCCCTGAGCAAAAATATTAAAATCAAAATCCTTATAATTCGCATTAAAGCTCAATCCATAGGAGAAATCTGGATATGCACTGCCCGCAAAATAACGATCTTCAGGTCCGATTGAACCATTGCCATCGATATCTACAAATTTGAAATCTCCCGCTTTTGCATTAGGCTGAATTTTTTGTCCATTGGCATTTTTGTAATTATCAGCTTCGGCCTGGCTCTGAAAGATACCATCTGTTTTTAGTACATAGTAGCTGTAAAGCGGTTGACCGACGGTAATAGAGAGTGGGGCTAACTCATTTCTGAAATTAGTACCCACAGCAATGGTGTTCAAGCCCGGTGCTAATTCTTCAACCTTGTTATTTAATTTGGTTAAGGTTGCGTTGATGGAATAAGTAAAGTCGGAATTTTTTGAACTATTGTACGTTAATCCCAGCTCAATTCCTCTGTCTTTGACTAAACCCGCGTTGATCGTTTGACTATTTAAACCTGCTGTACCTGGTAGTGATCTGGTCAGGATCATTTTATTTGTTTCCTTAATAAAGTAATCGGCGACTAAGTTAAAATGGTTGAAAATTCCCAAATCTACACCTATATTGGTCTGCTTACTTTCTGCCCAAGTGAGGTTCTTGTTGGCCAAAATCGTTTGTACGTATCCTTTTTGTAAGGTCGGTGTTTGGCCGAAATAACTTTGTGTCGATGCTAGTAGCGGGTTAACAGCTGCAGCTGACAAACTACCGAGATTACCTAAAATACCATAGCTACCGCGTAATTTTAATTGATCTAACCAGGTTGCTGATTTTAAAAACTCTTCTTTACTGATTACCCATCCTGCTGAAGCAGAAGCGTAGTTTTTAAATCTATTTTCTTTTGTCAACATGGATGAACCATCTCGTCTACCAATTAACGATAGTAAATACTTGTCGTTATAACTGTAGTTTGCTCTTAAGAATAGCGATGATATTGCTGTTGAAGCATAGCCACTTTCCGAAGGTTGAATGGTATTCGCATTTGTTAAATAACGGTATTGTTTGGACTCATCGTCAAAACCTGCTCCGGAAGTATATAGATAGGTGTTCTTTGTTTTTTGAAAGGTATAACCACCAGTTAGGTCAAGTTGATGCTTGTCGAAAGAAGTTTTGTAATTTAAAACTTGTTCTGCAAGGATATCATTTGCATCATCAGCTCGTTCAACTAGACTATTGCTCAAAACCGGTTTACCTATTTCAGGACGTCTTGGTGTAAAGCTTTTAAATCGAGCATTCGATTTAGTAATACTTAAATTAGATCTGAATGTTAAGCCTTTTGCCAATTGGATGCTAGCATAAGGATTGACAACAAGGACATTGACCGGATTGTTGATGTCGATGCGCATCAGTTCGGCAACGGGGTTAATGATATCACCGTAATCGCCAGGGAATGGACCCGGTAGACCAGCAAAACTTCCATCTGCATTGTAAGGGGTCCCATTGGTTGGATAATAAATGGCGGAAAGTAAGGCTCCTGTATAGTCACTGCTGGTATTGGCACCATTCCCATTGGTACTGCTATAGGATAAGTTTTCACCAACTTTCAACCAAGGGGTAAGTTGATGTTCTGAATTTATACGGAAATTATAGCGCTGGGTTTTGGTATTCAATACAATACCCTCGGCGTTGCGGTAATTAAAACTCAGGTAAAAGTTAGACTTTTCGCTACCACCATTAATTGCAGCATTGTAATCCTGTAGTGTCGCGTTTCTAAAAACTTCATCCATCCAGTTTGTTTTGGTGACTAAACCTTCAGGGTATTTGGTCGGATCAAAAGCAGGTAGGATAGTTGTTCCACCATTTTGAGCGGCTGTTGCAGCTACTTGTGCACGTTGTTCGGCATTTAAAGGCTGTAATTTTCGCCATGCACTTTGTTGACCTAACTTGGCATCAACGCTAATTTGCATCTGTCCTTTTTTTCCTTTTTTAGTGGTGATCAATACCACACCTCCGGAGGCTCTCGCTCCATAGATCGCTGCCGATGCGTCTTTAAGGACCGAAATGGATTCGATATCGTTTGGATTGAGCTGTGGGGTGCCTAGGAAAATTGAACCGTCAATAACGTAGAGTACACTTTCGCCATTGATACCACCGGCGCCTCTGATATTGATACGTGGCGTTGCAGTTGGGTCACCACCTTCATTCGTAACAATAACACCTGGTGATTTACCGGCCAATACTTCGCCAACACTGTTGACAGATCTAGACGATAATTTGTCAAGTGATACCAAGCTGACAGCACCTGTTAATGTTTCTTTTTTCTGGGTTCCATATCCCACTACAACAACTTCTGATAAGGTCGAACGCTCTTCGCTTAGCGTTACATTTATAACTTCATTTTCACCAACAGAAACATCTTTAGAATGGAATCCGACCATCGAAAAGGAAAGTACGGCTTGCGGTCCTGCTTCGATACGGAATGCACCTTTTATATCTGTTGTGGTCCCAACCTGCGTACCTACTACTTTTACAGAAACACCCGCAATTGCAGCCCCTGTTGTATCTCTTACAAAACCGGTAAGGATTCGGTCTGCCTTGATGTTTGCTTGCGTGTTCAGGATCACATAGTCCTCTTTTTCCACTGCATTGATTCCAAGCTTATTCAAGAGGGAGCGAACGGGTTCAGTTTTAAAGCTGCCGCTTAAGACTGTGTTCCGTTCTTGCAATAGATCGGGATTGTAAACAAAATGAAGGCCCGAAAGACTTTCGATTTTGTGGAGAATCACATCGAGTTTTTCGCCCTTGCTTATTTTGATGTTTACGCTGCTTTTGTCCAAACGTTGGGCCATGCTTGGGGAGGCCATCAATGAACTGCAGAATACTGAAGTAATCGAAAATGCGATGCAGGGATACTTCATGATCCGGTAAAAAGAGAATTCTCTCTTGAATGCAGGTGTTTTCATTTTTTTGTAATAATTAGGTAATGAATTACGCATGGTGACTAAGATGTTTTAGGTAAATTTTTAGACATTATTTGTGGATTTTAAATACTTTATCCTTTTCAATCGTACTGTACTTAAGGTGATGCAGGCTGCAGATAATATCCAGTATTTCTGCTGGATTTTGTGTGCTATTGAATGTGGCTGTTGTTTTTAGAGATCTAAGCGATGTATCCTTTAAGATAATTTCAATGTTGTAGATATATTCCAGTTTTTTTGCGACCTCTTGGAGGTTTGTTCCATCAAATGCTATGGCGACAGCTGTATTTTTTTCTACTACGCTACGCGAAGATTGTGCGGTCTCCTTGCTGTAACGTAGACTTTGGTTTTTGGTTAATATACCCAAGATTTTATCTTGTTGCTGTACCGCAACCTTACCGGTAGCAACGGTGACTTCGACTTGGTCGGAAGCCTGATAGGCTTTTATCCGAAAGGAGGTACCCAATACTTTAACCGCTAGCTTGGATGCAAGCTGTACCTGAAATGGGTGTTGCTCGTCGTGGGCAATATCAAAGAAAGCTTCCCCTTCAGTAAGTGCTATTTCGCGGATATTTCCCCTGAATTTACTTGGATAGCTGATTTTTGAAGATGGTTCCATGATAATTTCCGAACCATCTGCCAATACAATCTTTTTATGTTCACCTGCAAGGGTTGTTGTGACGATCTGCGCAGATGGTGCGATAGGTTGATTATTTACTTTCCAATAAAGAAGTCCTATGGAAGCAATCACTAAAATAGCGGCCGCTATTTTGAATACAGGAGAATACAGCAGGGAAGGTCGTTTACTTTCCTTTTCTGAAATACCGGACTGGATATTGGCCAATAATTGTTCGCGCAAGGCAGCTTTGCGTTCCTGCGGAATTTTTTTTGATGCGTTATCCAGTTGGGCGTACCAATCTTCGACTTGTTTAATCTCGGCGGCGCTGGCCTCTCCATTTAAATATTTTTGCAGTAGCTGCTTTGCTTTTTCTTCCATCATTTGAATACATGTCACTTCAAATGGGAATTGGTACTAGTCGAAAATATTAGGAGTATATTAATTTATTGTTAACACTCAAAAAAATGTAGGAACTGCCTAAGAGAGGCTTTTTTTGAGCAGTTTCATGGCCGAGGTAATTTGATTCTTGACGGTTTGTACCGATACATTCAGCTCGCTCGCAATTTCCTTGATTGATTTTTCTTGCTTGCGGCTCATTGTGACGACCAGTCGCATACGTTCGGGAAGCTGCATCAACGCTTCTTCAACTTTTTGCTGCGCATCTTTTAGGATCAGCAGGTCGTCCGCTGAATCCGCATATTGTTGGTTCATTAAAGTCGCTAGTTCGGCTTTGTGTCCATCTTTAACTGTCGTATTCCGAAAATGGTTGATTACTTTGAATTTTACAGCCCCATGTAGATAGGCTGCAAGGCCACCAGATATGATGACCTGTTCACGGTTTTCCCACAGCGAAATGAAGATTTCCTGGGTAATGTCCTGAGCCACATTTTCGTCACCTATTTTCTTAAAAGCTGCATCAAATATGGCTTCCCAATACAGATTAAAAATCTGTTCCATGGCAAAGTGGTCACCTCGCTTTAATGATGCTATCAATAATTCGCTCACAAGATCAGTTTTAATTGGACAAAGCTAATAACTCAGTATTCCTTTAAAGTTAATAAATCTTAAAGAGTATATTTTGTCTGTTATAAATTAATCTTGGCAATTTGAGCTGAAATTGAGCGGTATATTTTTATTCTTTATACTCCTCGCCCGTAGCAATGTCAATAAAATAGCCCTCGTGCCGATTCTGCTCATTTCTAGGTTGTACCCAACCGTTGGGATTGATGGTCATGTAGCTTTTGTTGCCGATTCGTTGTTTTGTCTTATTGTTGTATAAAGTATAGCGGCCATCTTTATACTCCTGTAATGCGAAGATTTGTCGTTTACCATCTAAGGTTTCAATATGTTCGAAATCGGGGTTTATATCCCAAGTCTTTGCACTTGAATTCCATAGTCCTTTTGTAGGTTCCAGATCACCTCGTTTTACATCAATTAAATAAAGATCTTCTGATGAATCGACGTATTTTATTTTTCCGGTTTTCCAATTCTTTTCCATGGCATTCGAGGTGAGTAACATGTGTTTGTCTGGCCAGACCAAATTACCCACCTGATCCAGGATATAGAAATTCGGGGCTTTGATGGTGTCCAATAAGTTGCCATCTTTATCTATATATAACCAATCATAAGCCCAGATCGCATGATCGTAGTTAAATCTGCCCAGAATAAAATAGGGCGAATTAGTCACCGAATAAACTAAGGATATTTCTTTTAGAAAGGCAATCTGTGTCGCATTGGCTTGTCTAATTTGTTTTGGAAAAGCTTTGTCGTATTGTGGAAAGGCATATATACTCCCTGTATTATTGTCCTTTAGTAGTTTTGGGATTGTTGGGCTGTAGCGCTCCTGATTGATGGAATCGAGCTGTATGGTCTCATTTTTCCAAAGAAGGTCTATTTTGTCAATGCCCGTCAAAGCGGATAAAACCGGTTTTTTGCTTTTGATATCAAGGATAGCAAAACTGTTTGTTGATGCTGGAATATAACGTCCGTTTTCCAAGGGCATTTCAATGTGTTCTTCTATTTGCTTAAGTTTTTGATCTTTTAGCAGATATAGGTTCCCGTTGAGAATCATATGCTTGTTGTCTAAGGGGTAAGTTGCAAGGTTATACTCGTTCTCATCGTAAGGAATATCTTTTTTCAGCAAGACCTGATTACTTTCCAATACCCGTATTTCAAGCTTAACATAAGTAGCTGTTTTCTTGATATAACTGCTTAGGATATTCCAGTCCCATTTCCAGAAGGGCAATTTCTTTTCATATTCCTGACGTTTCATTACGAGAGTCAGCTGTTCGAGGTCTAAGAGCTGTAAATCTACGTCGGAATAATGTTCGATAAATTCACCTTTGCTGTTAATGATCCCCGTTTGATCCTTTTCATTGGCTACCAGTGCGTATCCTGTGGACGTGAAAGGCTGAGCCCAATGGAACTCTTGGGATAGCTTCTTATGGAATGCGCTGTCGACATAGACAAACTGCTTGTTTTTGGTTTGATAGGGAATCCACTTAACCCGGTCATTTTTTGTGATTATGGCGGATTCCTGTGCACATGCTGTGATACATAGCATAGCTGTTATACTTAGCAATAATGATTTGATCATTCTTTTTTTTCTATAAATTGGACCTACTTGTTTGCAGCTCGCATGTTATTGCAATTGCTCTCGTTGATCGAGCCCGAATGCGAATCGTACACGCGCTGAAACGCGTTGGTTTCGAAGCTAAAGTAGTGGAAAACAAGCTTTAGAAAAATAGCCGATTTCAGTGATTATCGTGGCGGCAATCAGGGGTGATTTAGTGTAATGAAAGTGAAATGGAATACCGTATATTGTAAGTTATAGCCTGTTGGCGTGTAATATTGACCGCTGATTGGACAGATGATATCGGGAAGGAGCAGCGCTAATTTTGGGGTTGAGCCGATTAGTGTGATCACTTTTTAGTAACCGGCACCAAAATAACCTCCCCTTTGTTGGTTTGGTACCAGTATTTGTTGCCCCGGTCATCTTCGAAATCATGGTTTACTCGCGACTTGTCAACCTTTCTGAAGCTTTTTACATCAGGGCCATTGAATATTTTATTTCCAATGAAAATGTGGTTCGCGTCTTTTGCTACAGCGAACTTGAGAACCTCGAAGGTTTTCGGATCTGCTTCGGCAAATAATTGTTGCTCGTAATAGACATGATTTTTGTCGCGCGACCAAAGGACTTTTCCATTTGCCCCTTCCAATAGCTCGAAACTTTCGGCATCGACCGCTGCATATTCAAATTGCTTACCCGAGATAATCACCAATTGGTCAATGATTACTGTCTTATCATTAAGGAATTTTATGTTGTTTGATGAAGGAAGTTCGATCTCCAGTATACCGATGTTTTGATAAGGCTCGTAGTAGAGCAGTATTCGGTCATTCAGTAGTAGATAGGCTATATTGAGAGCCTTAACGTTCTCTGTTTTATAGTGGAGCGGAAGAATCGCTTTGTCTGTTACTACGAAAAGCTGATTTTTATCTTTTACAAAATTACTGTTAACTACGTTGAATGAAGCATAGTCGACGTTCAGCGGTTGATACCTATAAAAGTAATGTGCTTTATCTTTAGCTAGTGCTGGAAGTTGATGATATAATGTTGTATAAGTTGCAGGATCTGCTCTTTCGATAATGGTGAGCTGATTTTGGCTACACGTTGAAGTTGCCGAAGCAAAACCTTCAAACTTGAATACATGCTCCTGATCGATTGGAATGTTGTTTTTCAGTTGAAATGTCTTTACATCGACCAGCTCTTGCGGGCATCCCATAAAATAGACGTGATCTTTATCGCGGGCATAGACCTCTTTGATCACAGCAAAACTTGCCAGATCGGCAACCATCTTTCTCGAACCTCGTTCAAAGCCGTTTCCGCCCGGTATAAAATAAATCGCACCGCTCTTTTTGTAGTAATCTTCAGACAAAGGACTCACTTGCTCTTTGCAGGAAAAGAGCAGACCTATCAAAGCACTTATTATTCCCATTTTTAAGATATTTTTCATACTCGCCAACGTTATACTTTATCGCAATTATTGCTTATTCATTGATGTAACGCACCGCAAAATCGATCCAGTCTGTAATAGATTCATCCAGATAGATATCGGGCTGTATACCTATATTGTCAATCGGATATTGCGGTAAACGGGTAGATCGGTAGGTTGGCAAAAGGAGCTGGTAGTTGTCGCAACCAAATTTGAACTCACGTATAGAGCCATAGTCAAGGGCGCCCATACTCGGGGTTCCCATGATTTTTACTTTTTTGCTCTGGCGGGAACTGAATAAAAAATTCTCCGCTGAACTGGCTACATTTCTATTGGCTAGGATAATGACCTGTTGCGGACTTTTTTTATTAAGGACAATCGTATCTATGATCACCTTCTCGTCACCATACAGTACAAATTTTCCGATATTCTCCCTGTATTCCCGCAGATCTTCGTCAATTCTTTTTACTTCATTCAGAGAATCCTGCTTGATATTCTTGATGGCATAATCACGCAACCCATTGACTAAGGTCTGTGTCGCAAAAAACTCAACACTCATAATCCGGATCGGGTTAGTTAAGATATAGGGCAATAGGGGCTGGTATACATCGTCCGTTCCACCGCCGTTGTTTCGTACATCTATAATAAGTCCTTTACTGCTTTCGATCTTTTCTTTGTTTTTTTCGATCAGCTCTTTGAAAGGGGCTATGTTTTCGTACCCGAAGCTTGAGATCTTAATATAAAATATATCGGGACTGATCGATTTTGAACTTATTTCCTCTTCTGGTTCTGCCTTTGGGGTTTCGGTACTTGTCTGTGGAGCATTTTTCTTTTTGGAAAGATCAGCTAAGACAATGTGTTCATCCTGGAAGAAGTCAAGATATTCCTGCAAAAGTCGCATACAGCTCCCATTTGAAACCAGCAAGCTTTTCTTCGTCAATATATTTTTTTTAGCTTGATACAGGTCCTTATTCTGCTTGGTTTTTTCTGGAAAACCAGGGTACTCGCTCTCTATTTTTACAATTAATTGCTTAAGTGCCTGTGAGCAGTTGCAGGTGGTTTGACCATATATTGGTCGAACAAAGAAAACAAGACAAAAGATGAGGAATAATTTGGTATTGGTCATGGATATGGTTGTTAAAATTAATGCAATTTAAGAAATAGCGTATTTTCTGATGCTTAAAAATTGAATAGCCTAAAAATAGTAGAAATATATAATTGATTCGTGAGTTGTTTACAATTCGTAGCATATATTTATAATTTGTAAAAGCCGGAAATAAATGGTCGTGTGTCTATGTACAGGCCCGTATCCTTTATTTAAAACTTTAATGATAAATAATATTTTGATTTGGTTTTGTTTATTTATATATTTGTATATATAAACTATATTTATGTATTCTATTTTGTTTTTCTTTTAATGGGAAAACAAAGTGTTTTCTCTGTCTATATTGCCAGCGACGGGGAAACACTTTTTCGCTAAATGAATGATTTGAATACATGTTGATTTAAATGCTGGTATTTCCTGAAAAGCCAAGGGGCGAACGTCTATATGTAGTAATGTGTTACCCCCTCTTTAGTCTCCTTGGTTGTAATACTGTTTTTTTTACAATAAAGTATTGATTATTTGCAATAATGATCTGTAACAGTCTGATCTGTTGGAGTAATTTATTGTGCCAAATTTTTAATCTTAAATCATTTAGTATGGAAATTAATAGCCAATTAATTATCGATCGGCTTTCTCAGCGTATGGATCTCGATCGTGCCTATCTTTTTAAATATCAGTTTCTCGGTCAGGAGCATTATCATTTGCTTCTCGCACTCAAGCATGTGAGCGGGCTTTCACCGAAGGTATTAAAGCCTATCGTGGAGTTATGTTTAATGGATCAGAAGAATATTTCCTTTGAGCTGGTGCCAATTGCTGAAATGCTCAGTAAAGTCAAAGTGGGCAGCCTGTATTATTCCTATGCCTCCCTACCTGAAAATACCGTTCATCAGGCTGGTAACAAAAAGAACCCACCCCTTCAAGCGAAAGAGCTAAAAAGTGTTCTAGAAATAGCTGATGAATATTACCAGAAGCTCTTGCCTATTTCAGCGGGATTCCTACAGGGGGCTGAAACATTTGGTCAGCAGGGGAACTATCAAAGGGCTGTATTTATGTTACATCAAAGTATGGAAAACCATTTGCGTTTTTTACAGCTAATGATTGACGGAAAAGCCAATAATGTACATCATGTTAGCAACAGAATTAAAAGCCTCAATGAACATTTTTCCATGTTAAGGGAGTCCCTTGTCGGAAAGGATGAGGAAGAAAAGAAACGTTTTAGATTATTGGACAGTGCCTTTGATGCGGTGAAACAAAATAAGGACCTCGAAATTTCCGCCTTTGATGCCTCCTGGCTTTATGAGCATTGCAAGTTTGTTCTTCATACGATTGAACAGCTGTACTTGAGTTTTATGGAAGGCCTTAAAACCGGCTATGAAAAATTGTTGGCAATAGTGGAACAAAAAGTCGCAAATAAAAACGTCGAAGTTGCAGTAGGTAATCTGGCGGCGAAGGAGACTACATTATCGAATGCCGCGGCCTCGCAGTTTCATGCATTTCCTTGGCCGGATCGGTATGAGGCAGATATACTTCATGTGCTGGCTCAGATTCGTCAGGAGAATAATCCCGAACAAATGATGCTGCTCAATTATTACGTCAGCGATGCGCATGGAAAAGGACTTTTTCATTTTCCTGCAGTGGAAAATGAAAAGGCAGAAATCTACCTTGTCGTAATAAAAAAGAAAATAGGTCACTGTCACTTTCGAAAAATCGTTTATGGTCGAGTTACTGCAGTTGTAGCTTTTATGAGCACAGATTTCCTGGCAACAAAACTGGATCTGGGCAGCCGTTTCTCCCATACTATCTGGAATGAATCTGTTGTTGTTTACCGTCGTCCGAGTTATAAACCAACATATCCCGTTTCTCCGATCAATTGGCATGATACATTGTTTAAGACATCCATTTCATGGACACGCAATTCAAAACTCATGCAGGATCTGCTAGGTGTATTTGCTTTTGAAGGACTTGCTAGTTCACAATTGGCTGTATTATTTTTAAATCAATTGACTTCAATTGGACTATACAGTTATCTCTACCTACGAATTGGGTATGCCCCGATGAATGTGACTATAGCCGATCTGGTGGACTGGACCTGTATCTGTGATAAAAAGGTGAAGGAATTTTTTACAGCCAGAGGGGATGTGGAAGAAATATTGAATGCAGAGTTATTAAAACAGATGAAAGGGCGGATCTATGAGCTTCCTTCACAATTAGCTCAGCTTGATATGGATTACTTTAGGTCAAAAGCAAAAGAAATTACAGATTTCTTTGTCGATCTCTGTGATCAGAGCATACGGTATATGGAGCTGAAATCGGAGGCTAAATTAAACGAAGTGATATGATAGGAATTGGCTTTAACTGCATTACGACGGATGCTAAGATCCATTCAGTCGAAAAAATACTTCCAAAAAGAAATTCTAGTGAACCTCTTGTAATTCCTTGGGAAGATGGATTTATAGGGAGAATGACTCCGCGCTACCTGAGCAAATATTATGCTGATGATGAGATTCCATTTATGGAACGAGAGAATATTGTTATTCAGGTCCGACCGTATCCACCGAAATATGAACTTAAGTTAAAAAAGTTCTCGGGTACTACGGTTAAAGTCGAGCTGACTACGGAACACCTCAGCATTAATTGTTCTTGTAGCGACGATGTAGCAGGGCTTTGCGTACACGAAGCAACCCTGTTATCGAATAAATTACTGGATAGTTGCCCAAATTATTTAAAGGGCCTATATCGGGCTGAAATCAACAATTTGCCACCATGGAAGAAAAAGATCGTGCCATTTAAGGTCTGTGAGAACTATTCTTATGCGGAGTTAACTGTAGAAATGAATAATGAATATGGACGATTTTATCGTTTAGCTACTAATGATTATGAGAATGGACTTCGTCTGCCTGCACGTAACTTGGAAGGATATCTCGATTTAAAGCGAAACGATGAAGTATGTTTTTTTGTTACAATAAATTTTTCCGCTTTTGGTCTGCCTGTTTTTTTTCCTTTTCATTATAAATTTAAACGCTCTCGTTCCTTTTCGCACTCTTATCTATTGGACGAAAGTAACTTGAAGATGTCTTTAAATTCTTATGATCAGTATCTGGAATTGTTCAGTCGTCGATTTGCCGCCCTCCTTTATGAAGATAAAATACTTCGGGAAGAGAAGAAGGATCTAATCAGTGAAGATATCAACTACTTCGAGCGGAAACAATGGGAAATTATACAGATATGGCGTGATTTACTGGAGGATCCTCCGTTTCCAATTAAATTACGTTTTGCCCAAACATTTAAACGCTATCGATTTGCACATCAGATTAATTTGAAAAATTCGAGCGTGCTGGGTGCCGCTACATTAACTAAAGCACGGGGGAATTTGCAGCTCAAAGTCGAAATTGATGATCAGGATCAATATCTGAAAATGCGAATTTGTCTCTATTACAGAAACCAGCTAATAGATTGTCCTGAGTTTTTGGGGGATGAAAATTGTTTCTTTCTGAAAATATCTAACGAGGAAATTTTATTTATTGATAATCTGACCCAGGCTGGAGTATTGCAAAAGTTTAGACAATGGAAATATAGATTGACTGTCTTTAAAGAGAATTATCATACCTTCTTGAACGATTATCTGATACCCCTATCAAAAATAGCGGAGCTTGTCATCTTAAATAGGCTAGGGGAAAATATGACAATTCCTCAAGTCTTTAAGCCGTTTAAAAAAATAGCTACTATTTCTGTAATTGACCAATTCCTTTGTATAGCGGCTTTTGTCGAATATGAGAAAGAGGGTAGATTTTTGTTGAACTCCAGTAGCAACTTGATTTTAGAGGAGAGACTGAATCAATTGGCGTATTTTGAAAGGAATAAGCTCGAAGAAAAGGTTTTTCAGGAATTTGTTAAAACACAACATCCGATTCTTAAGGAGACAACATTAGAAAATAACTGGTTGATTCCTTTGAAAGAAATTGAAAATACCACTTGGCTATTTGATTTCATGGACAGCTGCTCTCTCAATGAAATTTCGTTAGAAATTGACCATCTTCAGCAAGGTAGCGCATACTATCCTTTCCCTCTAAATTGTATTGTCCGTAACATCCGTCTGGAAAATAATTTATGTTCAATTCTACTGGGGCCGAAATTTGGAAGACAAACAATTTCAATGGATGAATTCGAGGATTTGATTATGGGAACAGATAAAGTTTTTACTCTTACTGATGGGACTTTTGGCATTATACGCCGCGCTGACCGAGAAATCTTTAGGCCACTGTTTTTAGGAGGAAGAAGAGAAGAAGATTGTTTTGTTTTAAATACAATTCAACTTGTGTCTATGCAGAAGGTTTTGGATAAAATAGATAAAAAAATTATTCAGGACAGTATTCGGGAACGTCGTGAAAAACTCGCAGCTTTGGATGAAATCCCTCTTTTGGAAATCCCTAGAAGCTTAAAAGCGCAATTACGACCTTATCAGCAGGTAGGTTTTAGCTGGCTCACTTTTTTGAATGAATTTCAGTGGGGCGGCCTTTTGGCTGATGATATGGGTTTAGGGAAAACATTGCAGATTATAACAGTGCTGGAATACTTTTATCAACAGCATTCTACAGGAAAATCTGCTTTAGTGGTTGTCCCGAACTCTCTTTTGTTCAATTGGGAAAATGAATATAAAAAGTTCGCCCCCTATCGAAAAATAGAAATCTATCATGGGAAACACCGGGAAGCATTTATTTTTGAAGAGGAAGGCACTGTAGTTCTTACGACATATGGAACGATGTTGACTGATGCGGCGTATTTAACCAGTTTAGACTTTAGCTATCTGATTATGGACGAATCCCAAGCCGTCAAGAACCGTAATTCGAAGCGTTTTGAGGTGCTGTCAATGGTTAAGGCCGATTACCGTGTAGCGATGACAGGAACGCCAGTTGAAAACGGTATACAAGATATTTATGCGCAAATGTCTTTAGTTAATCCTGGTTTCTTTGGAGATTATCGAAATTTTAACAAGGCATATAAGGGTGTCAAAGAGGTAGATATGGTTCAAGAGACGACTTCTAGCCTCCAAAAGATGATCCAACCTTTTATTCTTCGGCGTACAAAAAAACAGGTTGCTTTGGACCTTCCTGAAAAGACCGAAACAATTCTCTATATGGATATGCTTCCAGAGCAAAGGAAAATATACGATAAGGTCAGAAAAATATTCAAGGGAGAGATTGAAAATAATCTGAATAGCGCTGATTCCACGAAATCCAAATTTTTAGCGATCGAGGCGCTGCAAAAACTACGGCAGCTTTGCAACTCCCCCATTCTGATGAAAGATGGCGGCTTCGGTCATGAATCTATTAAATTGGATTTTATTGATGAGATCATGGATGAAGTAGCTCCAAATCATAAGATTCTTCTCTTTTCGGCGTATACTTCCATGCTTAAGCTGGTGGCTCAACGAATCGAAAATAAGGGAATAGCTTATGTCTACCTTGATGGTAAGATGAATCAAGATCAGCGGCAAAATGCGGTCGAAAGATTTCAGAACGAGGACGAATGCCGTGTGTTTCTCATTAGCCTTAAAGCGGGAGGAACCGGCTTAAATCTAACGGCTGCCGACTATGTCTATATTTTGGATCCCTGGTGGAATCCTGCTGCCGAAGCACAGGCGATAGATCGTTGTTATCGAATAGGGCAAGAAAAGCATGTGATGGCTTATAAGATTGTTTGTCGGGATTCCGTTGAGGAGCACATCTTAGCCCTTCAAGAAAGTAAAAAACGAATATCCGAAGGACTGATTTTAGATGAGGCTAATCTAATGAAATCGATCAGTAAAGATGAGCTGCTTAAACTATTTGAATAACCAATTGTACACTATAATGATCAAAAAAGTATCTCCACAAAAAGCATCCTATAGGGGAATGATGTTTTCGCACGATTTTCAACTATGGTACACCTATCTAAAACGGAGAATAGAAAAGGGCTGGAGACCTGAAGAACTGTCGTTCTTGGTTGGTAGACCTGATCATGCATATTTAGACTTTGAAAAAATGTATCAGGTACGAAGTTTTTTGACCCAGGAATCGATCTTGCTGGATCGAATATACATGAGCTCATGCATTGAACCGATGGAATTCCATCGCGAAAGATATGAAGTTACCGAAGAACGTCTCGTCCGTCTTCATATTGAAGAGGACGAGGTCAGGTGGCATTATTCTATCGAAATTCCTTGGCAGTTTGTCTCGCAAAAAAAGTCTTCAATTGCATTGCAATTTGAGGAATGGAAAGCTGAAAAAGATGTCCAGCTTGAATCGGATGCGATGTTACATGTGCGCCAAAAGATTGAAGGGCTATTGGATCTGGAATTCTTTGGGCATGGTGCAGCTCCTTGGCAACTGTTTCGGAAAGTTAAGGAAACGGGACAGGTTCATCTCCAGATTTATCCAAGGCATTTGAAAAATGTGCTGTATGGACTCATTCAGCAAAACAGGTTGGTCGTCAGAAATGTAGAAGGAAGGTATTCTTTTTATCCGGTTGATAGAAAGGAGGAGCATGCAAAATTTAATTAATGATATTGGCAGAGAGAGATTTCGCGCAGAATTTTCCATGTACTATGCGGGTATTATTTATCTCCTGATATTAAATCGGATCAGCTGCGGTTTTACCCGTGAAGAAATGGCTTTCTTAATGGGACAAGAGCAAACCTATGTTAAGGAAATGGAAGAACTTAAAATTCCGGCCGGAAATCTTGAAGTTATGGTGCATCTCAGTTGGGTATTTAATCGTAGGGGTATAGATATCAGTAGATTTGACAATAAATCTAGCTATCAGTTTGAGTTGACGATTTGGGAAGAAAAGGCTATTCGATACTATCAAATGGAATATTTTATCAATTCCGTTGAAACCATGACTTTTTTTCAATTAATGGAGGAAATCAGGGTAGAAGATTCAGCCCAAGCTGAACAGTTCGCATGCGATTGCATGGTAGTGGAAATCGTTTTGGGTAAGCTTATCGAGATGGATTATTTTAAGAAATATAGAACACCGCTTGAACTATGGCGTTATGCGGAAAAGTATCTGGGAGAAAAAATTTGCATAAAAAGCTTGATGCATGAAATTGGCGTGTTCGTAGGAAAGAAAGGGAGTGCACCGCTGCGGAAAACTAAAGCCAAGAGTTTTGGCTTCCGCTATATCGCACATAAATAAAAAATATTAAAAAATATGGAAGATATAATTGGAGTACCTTTAAAGGTACCACGAAATTTTCGGTTAATATGTGAGCTTTTTGGTATCGCTGTACCAGCTTTTATCCAATTGTTTTTGGATCATTACTCTTTTATAGATCAAAATTTTAAAGATAATTCAAGCTATAATATTGTGACTAGGGCTATACGTTTTATCAACGATAAAATTCCTAAAGACCATAATCGTTTGAAGATCGAATTCAAAGATAATGACAGGGATGTTGGGATAAAATTATTGCGACGTCAGGTAAAATTAGCAGTCAATAGAAATTATAGTACCGGCGAACGCAGAAATAGAGGGCGTATTATTACTGCGCAGCTTTATGATCTTTTTGCTAAAAAGGTAATGCTTAAAGATCGAATTTATTTAGATGAAAACATATACTTTAAATTGAGTAAGGATTTTCTGCTGACTTGCATTATGAATTCCGTTCATCCATCGCATTATATCAATACCATGATGCTGCAGGCATCAACACCTGATTTTTTAGCAGCAATGCACCTCGATAAAGCGACTTATAATCCAGTTTTGGGATTTATTCATCGTGTCCTTGACGGTTATGGCGGCCTTATTGATTGGGAATATCGTAATACATCTTTTTTTAAACGATTTATAATGGATTTGCAGGAACTCAATAAACGATATTTTTTCTATCGGGATCTTGATCAAAGAGTTGCACTTTATCACGTCTGGCTAGATAATCTTTTGGAAACTAAGGAGGACTAATTTGAGTTATAAACAACCTTTGGAAAGTTTGGGAAACAACCTGTCTTTTGATGAAGATGGCGTAATCTTACAGCGGTTAAATAGAGGTAACTAGGATAAAAAAAATGATGACTTCTTAAATTAAATAAATAATGGAAACATTCGAAAATATTAAATTGACAACAGCATTTAAACAGTTCTGCGATCTGTTCAATTTCACACCGGAAGAAGTTGTACAGGAATTTATTGATAAAATTGACATTGCAGAGTATATGTGTGATCCAATACAACCCAATCGCTGGGCTAATCTATTTGCGATGGAATATTTGATCCAATATACACAGTCCGAAAACAGTATTGTTGAATATAGGGAATTTGCAGAAGAGTGGGTGAAAATGATGGAGACTGGTGGAGATGATCTGATCGGAAATACAAGACTACTGTTGGATGCCTGGCACAAAAAAGTTTTAGAGGATCGTATTCATAGTATTATGAAAGAAGATGAAGGGGACGATATAGCGTAACTTTATGTTAAGTTTGATCAACCTTGTAAAATACGACGATCAAAATGTTTAAACCTAACTCGTCATTAATTGGCTAACGATAGTGATTATAACATGCAATCAAAATGAATTGCTATATTTAATCATGCATGCAAAACCTGAACAACGAAAAACATCATTAGTACCAGTATTATGTAAAGTTTTTATTGGTACTATTGGTGTTTTTGCTATTTTGACAGCTTGTTTCTATCATAATCAACTTGACGTTGACGGCAACTTGACAATAGGATTTCCCTGGACATTTTATAGGGAAGGAAGCGGCTATAGCCCAGATCTTAATGAGCAGGTTGGATACCATGAATTTGAACCTCTAAAATTGATCGGCAATATTCTTTTTTCTGCTACTTTATATCTTCTGATTTTATTGATTTATAGCTTTGTTAGCAGGAATCTTAGGAAATAAATCTTAGGTATATTGTTATCCTTTTGTTAAGCTTTCATGACATGCTAACTCGGTTTAGTTAAAAACTGTTAATGTTTTATTGACCCTGCCTTCATATAGCATTTGTAATCTTGTAACCATAAATCAAATGCGCTACTTATGAAATTTAAAGCCAACAATGTCTTTTGGTTGTTATGTGCCATTGCAGCGAGCTCACCCGCTGTTCAAGCCAAATCGTTCACACTAACCACGTCCCAATTTACGCATGTACAGGGGATGGTCAAAGGCCGTGTCGTCGACGCCCAAGGAAATGCTGTCGCCGGAGCAACTGTTCAAAATTTGAAAAGTAAAAAATCTGTTCAGTCTGACGAAAAAGGAAATTTTCAGATCGAAGCCGAAATGGGCGATAACCTGAGTATTTCCTTTATTGGGTATAGCAGACTTGTGCAAGCTGTTACCCAATCCAATGGGCAGATATTTTCCCTACAGACTGATGAGAACACACTGGAAGAGGTGACCATCTCTATCGGATATCAGCGGATCAGAAAGTCGGATGTCACTGGAGCTATTGCCAGTGTTAAGGCCGAGGAACTCAATTTGAGCGCACCAAAATTATCCCAGGCGTTGGTTGGTAAAGTAGCAGGTGTACAGGTGATGCAAACAAGTGGTGCTCCATACGATGGGACCAAAATGCGTGTTCGCGGAATGGGATCGATCAATGCTGGTTCGGATCCATTGTACGTTATTGATGGTTATCCAGCAGGGAACAATCTCAATATTAACCCCAATGATATTGAGTCTATCGATGTTTTAAAGGATGCCGCTTCTGCTGCGATCTATGGGTCCCGTGGTGCTGGTGGTGTTGTATTGATTACAACCAAGCGTGGCAAGGAAGGTAAAAGTAATGTGGACTACGAAGTATTGGGGGGCTTTGGTCAGCTTTCCAAGAAAATCGATGTTTTAAATTCGGAACAGTTTATTGATCTCTTGATTGATGGCCGTAACAATTCCTATAAAGACCTTCTGGCTACGAAAGGGATCGCTTGGAGCGATAGTAGACGCTTTGATGATAATACAACGCGTATCGCCAATGTCGGAAATGCCGGTTCAGTAAGTATTCCTGAAGACTACTATGACTTTGCGTCCGGTACAGCAAAAAAAGCGAAATATGATACGGATTGGCAGGATGCCTTATACCGTAATGCTCCTTTCCAACGTCATAATCTCTCTACGTATGGCGGTAACGAAAAAAATCGCTATTTCCTAAGTGGATCTTATCAGAATCAACAAGGGATCATGCTGGGGACGGATCAAAAAGTCTTTAATTTTCGTGCCAATATCGATAGCAAAGTAAGCAAGAGGTTGACCGTTGGCGCAAATGTTTCGTTTACATATAACGACAATAACGAGGTGACGACAGGCCGTTACGACAGAAGTCCGTCTATGGCGGCTTTAATCTATCTGCCGACACTGCCGGTTTATAATGAAGATGGAACCTATGCCAAATACCTGATGGCCGATCTTTCGGCGAATAATTACGGTATCCAGAACCCTGAAAATCCACTGGCTTATGTTACTGAGATTAAAAACAACCGTCGCGGAAAAAGAGGAGTATACAACGCCTTTGCAGATTTTTCCATTATGGATGGCCTAAATCTAAAAGTAAACGGTGGACTGTCTACTTATGACGAAAAGTATGATTATTTCCGTCCGACAAGTATATCCGATGGAAACAACAAACCGTTTTCACCGCAGGCAATTTCTGCTGCCTATGCAGATGCCAAGACAAAAAATGAATTGGACAAATTGCTGGAAACAACGCTAAACTATAACAAGACCTTTGGTGGTAAACATCAGGTATCTGCGTTATTGGGCTATTCGGCTCAACGAACAGATTATGATTATCAAGGTGTGAGAGCCAACGGTTTTAATAATAATGCAATTGGAGAAATTACAGATAAAGGAGCCGATCCTTCTAATTTCCAATTGCTAAAAGACGATACGTTCAAACGTACGACAACGCTCCAGTCTTATTTCAGCCGCGTAAATTACAGCTTCGATTCGAAATATTTCCTTTCGGCATCCATTCGTACTGACGGTTCGTCACGCTTTGGACCGAACAGTAAATGGGGAACTTTCCCATCGGTTTCAGCCGGCTGGACCCTCTCCAAGGAAGAGTTTTATACGGATTGGTTAGGGCAACAATCGACAGTCAAACTAAGAGCGAGCTGGGGACGTAGTGGAAATAATAATATTGGTGATTACAATGCGATATCCGTGATCAACTCACCAGCGGGTGTGATCCTTGGGGATAAAGTAGAGACCTCTTATACAGCAGGCAATCTACTCGATCCAAAATTGAGCTGGGAAACAACTTCGCAATATAACGCTGGTCTTGATCTCGGTTTGTTGAAAGGCCGCCTCAACATTATGACCAACTTTTACCTGAGCCGTTCCTTCAATTTATTATTCAACCAGCCACTCTCCGCTGTATCTGGATCAACAACGATCTTGACCAATCTGCCAAATTCGAAGGTGCAGAATAAAGGTTTTGATCTACAGATTGATGCAACACTGATTCGCAAAAATGAATTTGAATTAGGATTCAGTGGGAATATCAATGTCAACAGAAATAAAGTGCTCGATCTTGGTGGGGCTTCTACCATCCTGACGAATGGTGCTGAACGCTCCTACTTAACGCATATTACACAAGAAGGAAGTCCAATTGGTATGTTCTATGGTTTTAAAGTTCTGGGTGTTGCAACAGAGGAAAACTATAAAACTGTCGCACCTTCAGCGGCTTCAACAACCCCGCTACAACCTGGAGACCTTTATTTTGAAGATGTAGATGGCAATGGTATCGTCAATGATGCCGATAAACGTGTGATCGGCAATCCGCATCCTAATTTCACTTATGGCTTTGCCGTCAACGCACGCTATAAGGCATTTGATCTACGGGCATCATTTAATGGCTCCCAAGGGAATAAAGTGCTGGATGGCTATGATTATTACCTCTACAATATGGAAGGTTCCGGTAACCAATATGCGGATGTCGCACAACGCTACCGTTCGGCTCAAAATCCGGGAAATGGTAAAGTCTACCGTGCATCACGTGGCGGTACGCAAAGTAACAGTACACGTCTTTCCGATTTTTATCTGCAGGACGGTTCATTCTTGCGTATGACAAATATTGCCTTGGGTTATAATCTTCCCAAAAGTCTAGCGGAAAAACTAACACTTTCTGGGGTAAGGGTCTACGCGACCGTGGACAATCCATTTACGATTTCTAAATACAAAGGCTACAATCCGGAACCGGATTATAATCAACGCGGCAACCTGACTCCAGGTGTGGATTATGGGCTTTATCCATTGGTGAGATCATATAACCTTGGTGTGAAAGTAACGTTCTAATAGCAGGATCGAGGAGCTGTTGTGCGTAGGAATATCAAGGAAAGTCCCGTGTTAATAGCTCCAGTATTGTAAAAATAGTCCTACAGACTGCTCTTTGCAGTTCCGTGGGCTGATGAAAAATAAAAAAATAACAGGATGAAAAAAAGATATATATTACCCTTTGTTTTGTTGGCATTGTCTTCATGTACCAAAGATTTTTTAAATCAGAAAAATCCCAACGCCGTTACGATCGATGATTACTTCAAGTCGGAAAATGATGTGCTCTTGGCGGTTAACGGTCTTTACCAGTCCCTTCGTTCGGGAAGTACGATCGGAGAATCCAGTACATTGTATAATGAGGAACGTTCGGATAATAGTGGACGTAATGATAACCAATCCAACGCCGGGGAGCCATTCCAATTCAATGACTTTTCGTTGCTGCCAAGTAATACCTATCTAAAGACGCATTGGTCGGCTATGTATGCGGCAATCAGCCGCTGTAATGTGGTTCTGTCACATGTCGACGATGTAACCTTTACAAGTGCAGAATTAAAAGGACGTTATATTGCGGAAGCGAAATTCGTTCGTGCATTATTATATTTCCATATGGTGCGTAAATTCGGAGATATTCCATTATCTACGGTACAGGTGACCAGTAAAGAGCAAGCAAATGAATTAGCTTTTCGGCAAAAAGAGTCGGTTGTGTACGAACAGATCATTAAGGATTTGACAGAGGCATTGTCCAGCAATCTTCCCAATACGCAGAAAGATTACGTCATTGGCAGAGCATCTAAATCGGCTATTAATGCAATTTTGGGACAAGTATACTTAACGTTGGGAGCAACGCAGACGTCGGGGAGTGCAGAAAATTTTGCGAAGGCAGAACAGTACCTTAATGCGGCCTACCAAATGCGAACTTTTGGTAAACTGAACGAAATCCCCTATGCGGATGTTTTCGATGTGACCAAGAAAAATAGCTGTAAAGAACTTGTTTTTCAGATTCAGTACAAACAAGGTGACCAAAACTATAGCTCGAGTATTGCCCGTAATTACCAGGCGAGAGGGGAGACCATCAACTCACGCTATAACTCTACAGGTGCTGGCGAAGTTGCGAAACTAGATTTGATTAAAGATTACGAGCAAGACGATATCCGAAAAGGCTTCTCGGTAAAGTTTGCCGCCAATACGCAAGTTAACGATTGGTTTGTAACCAAATTTAGAGATAACAGTGACGCTGCCGGTACCAATGGTTGGGGTGGAAATGACTGGATCTTGATCCGTTACGCAGATGTGATGCTGTTGTTGGCAGAAGCAAAATATCACTTGGGTAAAGATGCGGAAGCTATCGCGCTTTTGGATCAGGTACGTGAACGTGCTGGATTGCCTTCGTATGCTACTTCAATGCTAAATACTACCTATCGCAGTAAATATCCAACCTTAAAGGAGGCCATATTGCATGAACGCCGTGTAGAACTGGCATTTGAAAACCAACGTTGGTTTGATTTGATCCGTAATTATAATGCACAAGAACTGGTGACTTATTTCAAAACGAAGAGCCAGGCTGATTATGGAAATGCTAAAATCTCCAATATCTCGACAAAAGATCGATATTATCCAATTCCTTTTGATGAATATAAGCTGGATCCGACACGTATGTATCAAAACCCTGGTTATTAATCTGCAATGGAATAGCTATGATAAAAAATATCAGAAAGATCTTATTACTTGTCTTTGGAATATGCTGCCTGCATATTTCCAAAGGTCAAGTAAACAATATGCCTGTTGGTCCACAGGATTGGCTGATCAAGAAGAATTATTATGCATCCTATTTGCTCTTAAAAGATCCTGTCCTTATACAGGAGCTCGTGGGCTCCAAGCCGATAGTACAGGTATTGGAAAAACGGTTCGAACGTTTTAACAACAGCGTCAGTTGTACCGATCTCATGTGCTATTTGAATGCCTTCAAATGGCAGGATAACGAAATTGACCTGTTGGCAGAGCAATTGGCGGAGCAAATTGGTCATAACAAGAAATTGGACCAGCTTGTTCAGGCTAATCTTATTCCATCAATGACCTATGGTGTGTTGCATCATGAAACGGCAAAGGCCTATTTTACGAAAGCCTTGAAACAGGATTTAAAGGCAATGAATTATGTGGTGGACGTCTATGGGGGAGGTAAAAGTCCCAATTACCCCAAGATAGATTCAATCTCTTTCGATGTAAAACGTGCGGCCTACCTTCATCTTTTGGACGATGTTCGCCAAGACGTCCGCAAAGATATTCCAACACATAAAACAGCATTTTTTTTGACCATGATGACTGCGGTACGCTTGTTGGAAATTAATGAGCGATGGGACGCGGCACAACTAGAACCGCTGATTGAACTCGAAAACAAGAAAGCTTACGAAGCGGTCAAAAATACCGACTTCGCAAGCTATCCCTATAGTCTGTTGCTGACCTTAGGTGCAGGCCCCGAGGTGTATGGACAGCCTATTAGTCCTGGTGGAATGCTACGTGCGCGAATGGCAGCCCGAAGCTACTTTGAAAAATTGGCCCCTTTTATTGTGTTGTCTGGCGGTAAAGTACATCCCTATAAGACTCGCTTTATTGAGGCAATAGAAATGAAAAATTATCTGATCGAGATTATGGGAGTACCTGAAGCTGCAATATTGATTGATCCACATGCGAGACATACGACCACAAATTTGCGTAATACAGCACGTATCCTGTTGAATTATGGTTTTCCGAAAGATAAATACGCCATCGTTAACAGTAGTAAAGTGCACATTGATGCGGTGGAAAAAATGGGCGATCGTTGTATACGTGAATTGGGGTATATTCCTTATACATTGGGTAAACGAATTTCAGATGTGATCATCGAGTTCAAGGCAAAAGAAGAGGCCTATACGATCGATCCTGATGAACCATTAGACCCCTAGCCGACTAAGTAGGCCAATTGCTAATCCATTAACTGAGCGGATCGGCTTTGTCTATGGCTTATGGGAAGGCATGAAAAAGGTCCGTAGCATTGCAAGCTACGGACCTTTTTTATTTTAAAATAATGGACTTTCCTTCTTTAGCCGAGCGTTTTGCCGCTTCCAGGATTTCGACCACAGTGACATTATTATTGATCGATCCGAGATCATTTTCTGGAGCCATAGCATCTTTCAGAACCTGTTCGAGATAGGCAATATGGTTCTCAAAATACGGGATCGCAGTCGATACATGTGTAGGTGGATCATTCTGTTGTTTGTATTTTAGAAGTTCTTTGTCATTTTTGGCGTAGAGCTGAGCTTTTGTGCCAAACACCTGCAGATCTTTAACACTGTATGGCCAAGCCCAGGAAGCTTGAATAATACCCGTGCTGCCATCACGGTAGCTTAGTATGATGGTAGCGTTGTCATCGACTTTTGGATAAACCTCAGGCTTGAGCTGTTGTGTAAAGGCTGTCACTGAAATTGGCCTTTCTCCATTTTTGAGCCAGGTCATCAGATTGGCGCCATAACAGCCAAAATCCATCACTGCACCGCCACCATTTTTTTTCGGATCAGTAAGCCAGTCGAGGAAGTAATTGCTACAGCCAATTTCTTTAGGTCCTTCGTGCCCGTCTTTTACAAGTATACGTGTGATTTTTCCAATTTCACCCTTGTCGACCAGCTGCTTCAACTGTTGATTACTTTTATACCAGGTTGTTTCGTAATTTACCAAAAAGGGTGTTTCGAACTGTTTGGACAAAAATGCAATACGTTTTGCGTCAGAAAGAGTCGTAGCAAGAGGCTTCTCTACCATTACAGGGATCTTAAGCGGGAGACAGGTCTCTGCGACGCGGATATGCTCATCGGTTGGATTGTAGGCCAGCACCGCGTCTGGCTTGACATGTTTCAATAAACTGGGTAAGTCATGGTAGAAGATTGCGTCAGGTAAATTATACTGCGTTCGTATTTTGTTTGATAAGGTTTGATTCGGTTCGGCAATACCGATAATATCGACTTTTTTATCCTTATATAAATTTAAAAGCAAGAATACGTGGTCATGGTTGAGCCCCGCAACAGCAACTTTAAGTCGCTCACTGGCCTGTGCAACTTGTTGGAAGAATAGGAGCAGGAAAACTAGGCGGATAAGATGCTTCATATGTTAAGTTTAGTTATTATAAATATACCGATTTGTGCTGAGGATACCCGTTGTAAATCCAGGTTACTTTGCGGTGCGATTGGATGATATCGGCAACAATGTCAAAATAGGTTTCTCCACGACCAGCTTTTAGCTCATCTAGTTTCTTTTGAAAATGCGTTTGATTGAATGGTGATTCTGCTCCAAGTTTCCCTCTATAATAGGCCAAAGTTGTTTCAACGCCCAATGATGCCCTGCTGTGTGCAATATCCTTCCAAACAATGCAATGTGAAACAGCATCTTTAAAGGTACCAAATCCACCGTAAAGCAAATCGTCAAAGCCATCTAGGCTTCCTATCTTCCAGCTTTCGCTGGACATGTAGACGGCATTGATTTCTTCGTAAAAACTTGCAATATCGTTGATGCTACAGCCATCAATCACAGCCACGCCGAGATCGGGATTGCTCCCCACAAGTTGCTTAAAATCTGTCCAGAGGTCCTCCCCGGGAAATACTGTTCCAGCTGCTTTGTTTTGCCATTTGTTCAACAATTGAACGAGTTCGGTTCTAATGGTACTGGGGTGATAGGTCAATGAATACAAAAATGAGCTTAATGCAGTGCCATCCGAATCACTGACCAAAAAATGAGCAAGTGTACCGACCAATTTTTTTTCATCTGTTTTCATCTCTGACCTTTATTTTTAATCGTCTAAAAATAGCCTAACGAAATCGTTTGCGGTTTTTTAACAAAAAATCCTATACATTTAACGATACATTTAGGGATAAATCTAATGTTATGATCTACCGATTTACTTGCTATAGTATATTAATTCTTGTGAATATACTCTTTAGGTTTGGGATTTCTGTATTCGGACAGCAACATCCTAACGTTATTGTCATCCTGAGCGACGATGGAGGTTATGATGATTTTGGTTGTTACGGTGGTAGTGAGGTCTACACCCCAAATATTGATGCGCTTGCGAAAAATGGCGTGCGTTTTCAGTCGGCCTATGCCTCTGCTTCAGTATGCGCTCCTTCTCGGGCGGGCTTACTTTCTGGCCGCTACCAGCAGCGCTTTGGTTTTGAACATAATATTTCGAAACGTCCCACTGCGGGTGTCGCACCTGAAGATATCGGAATGGATACGCAGGTAGCCACCATTGCTGACTTCATGAAGTATAACGGCTATAAAACTGTAGCGATTGGCAAATGGCATCAGGGGGATGGTCCACAATTTAATCCATTGAAACGTGGGTTTGACCATTTCTATGGTTTTATCGGTGGTGACCGGCCTTACTTCCCAATCCATGGTGCCGTGAAGCCAACGCAGCTGCTTTATGACGATCGACGTATAGTCCCCGAAGACTCAATTCATTATTTGACTGAAACATTGACCAATAAAGCAATTGCGTATATTCAACAGTATCGAAGCCAGCCCTTTTTTATGTATTTAGCTTTCAATGCAGTGCATACACCTGTCGAAGCGCCCCTGAAGACTATTGATAAGTATAAAAATGTAGCTGATCCATTGCGACGTGCTTACTTGGCTATGCTGGATAATATGGATGAAAATATTGGACGTCTGGTTGAACATTTAAAGCAAGAAGGACTTTATGAAAACACCTTAATCATTTTTATGAATGATAATGGAGCGGCAACAAATAATGGCGCAGACAATGGACAATTGCGTGGTTTAAAGGGATCGAAATGGGAAGGTGGAATCCGGGTTCCCCTTATCATGCAATGGCCAGCCAAGCTACCGAAAGGGATAACATCAGATGCCATGGTATCGGGAATGGATATCTTACCCACCAGCATCGAGGCAATAAAAGGGAAGAACATCCAGGGGCAGCAAATCGATGGCATCAGTTTGCTATCTTCCTATAAGGATGTGAAAAATGGACACGACTATTTATTCTGGCGTCGAGGGATTGCACGTGCTGTGCGACACAAAGAATGGAAACTGATTGTGGTTAAAGATGATCCGATATTATTGTTCAATCTTAGGGATGACCTTCGGGAACAGCATAATCTAGCCACGAAGTATCCTGAGCGTGTAAAGGAGATGCTGAATAAACTGAAGGAATGGGAAAAGGGACTGGAGAATCCAAAATGGCTAAGCTCTGTATTGGACAATGATCAAAATCAACTGATGAAACACCGGATGGAAGTCGTCGGACGAGCCGCAGAACGACAATATCCTTAAGTAATGAATACTAAAAACAGATGAAAGGACTAATCCTATTTTTATTGTCCTTTGCCTTGGTTATGGCAAAGGCGCAGAACAGCGATACGTTTGTGCGTATTAAAAAGCATGTATACGATGATGAGTTAAGTGGCCCATTGCCAAATGCAGATAAAACGTTAAGCCTATGTAATCAACTGCGTGCCGACGGTACTTGGGCAGATATCGATTACAGCAGTAAGTCAATATCGCTTTGGCCTCCGGGAGAGCACTTGGATCGGTTAAGGACACTTATTGTTGCCTATGTGTCTCCACAAAGTGCATCTTATCAGGAAAAATCACTTTACGATAAAATCCTGCTTGCCGCACAATATTGGGCAAATAATCGTTTTGAGTCTTCAAATTGGTGGCATAACGAGATCGCTTCGCCAAAAGCCATCGGTGTCTGTCTTATCCTGATGAAATTTGGAAAGGAAAAAATTCCTACTACACTAGAGACTCCACTTGTTGAGCTGATGAAGCGTGGCGATCCTTACACAAAAACAGGGGCGAATAAAAGTGATATTGCCATGCACTATTTTTATCGTGCATTGATCTTGGAAGATGAAAATCTTTTAGCTGCTGCGATGGAGCAGCTGCTTTTTCCGATACAGCTCGTGAATGGCAAGGAAGGACTGCAATATGATTTCTCTTACTTACAACATGGCCCTCAATTATACATTGCAGGCTATGGGGAGGAATTTCTGAAGGGGATCTCAAAAGTTATGGCCTATGTGCGGGAGACACCTTATGCTGTAGACATGAAGAGGCTCGGCCTTTTTGAACAATTTCTTACTGAAACCTACCTGCCAATTATTCGTTCGCGCTATATCGATTTTAATGTACATGGTCGCGGGATCTCACGCCCCAATATCTTGGAAAAAACACAGGAGACCGCCATATTACAACAAATGAAGTTGATTGATCCCGCCAAAAATACCATTTGGAACAAAGCGCTAGCAAAACTAGATAGCGTCCAGCCTTATGACGCTGAGCATATCGAGGTCCACCGCCATTACTGGAAAGGAGACTACACGACTCATCTGCGTAAGCAATTCCACTTTAATGTTCGATTGGCCAGTAGCCGTACCAATAAATCGGAGTCTGGAAATGGAGAAAACGTTCTTGGGCGCAATATGTCAGATGGTGTGACCAATATTCAGGTATTTGGACCCGAATATTATAATATTATGCCCGTATGGGAATGGGATAAAATTCCTGGAACGACAACACGAGATTATCCGGGCGACCTGGAATTGAAAGAACAATGGGGAGCACTTGCTGCAAATAACTTTGCAGGCGGCGTAAGCAACGATAAGACAGGAGCCTCAGCTATGTCGGTCCAGTACGACGGGGTCAAGGCTCAAAAAGCCTGGTTCTTTTTCGATCGGGAAATCGTTTGTTTGGGGGCTGGGATTCACTGTGCTGCGCCAGAAGCTGTGGTAACAACCTTAAACCAAACCTGGCTGAATGGACCCGTTGTCTGGAATGGAAAGGAAATGTCTGCACTCGATTCAGTACAGAGATCTGTCAAAGTAGGCGATTTTATAACCCATAACAATGTTCTGTATTATTTTCCAGCAGCTATGAATGTTGGATTGACAACCAAAGATCAGGTTGGTTCCTGGTACCGGATCAACCGTTCCCGTTCCAAAGATGTTGTACATGGAAAGGTCTTCAAGCTTTGGTTTGATCATGCTGTTGCTCCAAACAATGCGAGCTATGCTTATATTGTTGTGCCTGGTACCAAAACTGTTGATACAAAAGCAATGCAGCAGCTAAAAATTTGGCAGAATACATCGGATATACAGGCGGTGGAGCATAAAGGGAGCCGGATTCTACAAATTGTTTGTTATCAAGCAGGAACGTACCAAGTTGGCAATTGGTCTATAAAGCTCGATCAACCTGCTATCATACAATTGAGTATGCGCGAAACAACTAGCATGCAGCTTGATGTTGCAGATCCACTCCAAAGAGCCAAAACAGTGAAGGTTCAACTCGTCAATAAACAGCTTCGTGTAAATCAATCGCTGGAGGTTTCGCTTCCACAGGGCGAATACGCAGGGAGTACTGTAAGTAACCAAATCGCGATCGGGAAGAAATAATCCAGATTCAATTGGAAAGCTTATAAAAATACAAAGGGGAGATATTAAATATCTCCCCTTTGTATTTTTATTTTTTGAGCTGCTCCAACCGTGTCAAACCTTCCAGATAATAATAATCTGCATAGGTCAGCGGAACATCGATTTCCGAATGATGGGGTAAGCTACCCACACTATGCTGCAATAAGAAACCGCCATTGCTTGCATATTTAGCAAAATAGGTGGCTCCTGATAGTGTTTGCAGGCTTTCCTGAGCAAATGTCAAGTAGGATTTGCTTTCGGTGCCAGTGGTCATTGTTGAGAGTTCAATCAGTGCAGAAGCAACAATGGCTGCAGCTGAGGCATCGCGCGGCACAAAATTTAATTTCAAGGAAGAAAAATCAGCATCCGATTTATAACCCGGCTTTCCGGCATTAAAATCCCAATACGGAATTTTATCTTTTGGAAGATTCGGATGGGTCATGTAAAACTTTGCCGCCGCTTTTGCCGTTTTAAGAAATTCTGGTTTTTTGGTCTCCCGGTACATCATGGTAAATCCATAAATAGCCCATCCTTGACCGCGTGCCCAGGTTGAATTGTCGGCATAGCCTTGGTTTGTTTGTTGGTGGATAGCATGGCCATTACCATCGTAATCGACAACATGGTAAGTACTGTAGTCTTTACGAAAATGGTTTTTCATGGTTTGGGTGGCATGACTGATGGCCACATCCTTATATTTGGTATCTCCAGTCAAGTCGGACACATAACACAGCATTTCCAGGTTCATCATGTTGTCGATAATGACTGGATATTTCCATAGGGTCTTGCCGTCCCAGGACTTCTTCTCGTTCCATGATTTGATGACGCCCACCTGCGGATTATAACGTTTAAGCGCAGTATTGGCCGAGTGGATGAGGATATCCTTGTAAGCGGCAACCTTTTTGGGATCTTTAAGGTATTTAATGGCATTGCCATAGGAACAATACATCACAAAACCAATATCATGATGTTGATCAAGGTCTTTGGCTTTTTCAAGCGCCTCTGTCCATTTGATCGCCGCAGCTTCGGTCTCTTTATTATGGGTATGGTTGTAGATATACCACAGTGACCCTGGAAAGAAACCACCGGTCCAATCCCATTCGTCTGTCCCTACCAGTTTTCCTGCAGGACTCAATGTGCGTGGAAATTTGTGCTGCTTTTCTGCTGCTTGTTCTAAAAATTGATATTGTTTTTCTGCTGCTTTAAAACTTGTGTCAATAAAGCTTGGTTTTTGATCTGTAAAGCTCAGTGCAATCAGACTGGATGTGATCACGAAAAGTGCTTTTAGACCAGGTTTTCTTTTTTTCATAACGGCTTATATTCTTAGTAAATTACATAATAATCTCGATTCTTTTTATTTTATAGCCTCTTGGCGAATCGTAAAGGTGTATTTTCCAGCGGATTTGATGCTTTTAGCGGTGAGCTTGACACGATAGAGTTCCTTACCCCATACCTGACTCAAACGCGGGTCATCCTGAGGAATGACATCGTAGCTCGCCGTGAATTGTCCAGCATCAAAGTGCAAGGTTGCGTGCCCATTATTGAGGCGGACTTCCCCTTTGCCAATTTTTGGTTCCTGAGCAACCAGAAAATGGATGATATTGGCCTGCTTAGGAGCTGTGATTTTAAACTCATCCTGAATGTCCAGCCCATTTTGTACGAGGGTGTAACTTCTATTCCAGTGTTCAACATTCGCCGACTTCGGATATGCTTTTCCAATATCAAGTTGGAATCTATTTTGTGCAGGCAGAAATGCTACATTTTCAGCTTTATATTCCTTTCCAAAAGATTGGTCGGCTCCATTGATCACTGGAACATTATGGTAAGCACTCTGCATCGTCCAGATACTGTATCTGTCATCGCTAAAGGTCTTTTTGGTATAGGTGCCGACACCGGCATCAATGAACAAGGGTTGTTGATCCTCGTATAAGATAAAACTCCCGACATCGTTATGGTTGTGACTTTCATTATTGAAACCACCTTTGGCGGCAAAGAAAAACGGACCCGTTTTTAGATATATAAATTGTGTTTCCGGATACCACTTCACATTATTTTGAGGGAGCGCAGCGGTAACACGCTCTAGTTGTGGGTAGCATCTCAGGTCCTCGAAGGCACGAAAAATATCCCTTGAAGGTTTGAAATGTGCAGTTTTGTCGCCGGTATTTTCCATATATCGGGCAAATTGCATCATCTCGCTACTATTGACATCCTGTCCATAACGGTAGATCAATAGTGGATCGCCGCCACCTTTTGCCGAAGCATCGGCAAAATTAACTACCCATTTATCTCCGCCAATATAGGATTGTGCAATGTACTCACCCATATCGCGAATTACAGGTTTATCAAAAATATTGATCTTGCCCTGAGTGGCCAGCGAAAGTATTTTTAAATAATCGTACAGTTTGCCCGCAGCATGTCCCCAATAGGAGGGTCCCTCTTCGCAGGCACCGTCTGTTTTGACATAGTTGATAAAGCGATCCACAGAAGACATTGTCTTATAAATTCCCGCCAGTTGTATATCGGGATTGTCCTCAACCAAAAGCAAGGCCGTAAGAACATTAAAGTTACACCATGGATTCCAGTTATTGACCAACTGTCCTTCCTTGAGTTCAAATGCCTGCCACCACATGTCGTTACGATCCAGATAGGGCTGTATAATGCGTTGTTGGATCTGTTGTTTTAGACGGGTACTGATTTCGGGGTTTATTGTATTGAATGTATCGCGGAAGAAATAATGAACCCAGGAGAGAAGCGAGCCTACATCACCGGCCATCAGATCGACCACTTGTGTGCGCTCTTGCGGCAATGATCGCTTACTGGACTGAAAGGCCCCAAGGTGTGCCGAGAGAGACCATGTTGCCATTTCCGTCAATTGCCAACTGCCGTTTAGGATTTGGTCAACAAAGCGCCCCTGTCCTTCTGCAAGTTCCGCCAACAGTAGGTTGGTCAGCGCAGTACAATTTTCGTTCATTGGCTTTTCCATTATACTGCGGTTGCCTGAACGCTCATATTCAAGGTAGTCGGTTGCTTTGACGACCTGCCATTGGTAGCTAAGGGCTTCGTTTCCCTTTTTTATAATACGCTCTTTAAAGGGAGCCATCAGCTTATCCCAGGCTAAACGGTCGGAATAAGCCGGGTAGGGAACCCACGATTTGTCATTGCCTAGGCTGGCTTTCAGGTTCTCTTGTTTAAATGCTCCTGTTAGCAGGTTCAGATCTTTCCCTAGCAGTCTTTGGAAAGAAAAACTGCTAAGGAAAAATAGTAGGATTAAGTAAATTCTCATAATTACCAATCTTGATTTTGTGGTAGTAATGCCGGGTTCATTTCAATCTCTTGCCCTGGTATTGGCCAAAGCTTATGACGGCTTTGGTAACCACGCGTAACGAGATTGTCTCCGGTAATACTTTTTTCGATGTAGTCTTTGGAGACGCTTTCTAAGAGGTTCCAGCGCTTAAGATCAAAATAACGCCATCCTTCACCTGCTAGTTCTACGGCCCTTTCGTGCTGGATACGTTTGCTCATATCTGCTTTGCTACCGACAACCAAAAATGAGCTGCCACTATTTAGTGCTGGCATTTTAGAGCGTGTACGTACTTTGTTAAGCTCAGTAATCGCTTTATCCAATTGATTGGACTCGTTGTACGCTTCGGAAAGCATCAAAAGTACATCGCCCAAGCGTATGATAGGGAAATTGATCGGTGTATGTGCACGATCGGTAATGGCACCTTTTAGGTTCCCTTCAGGAACAAATTTCCGCCATAGATAGGTGTACCAACCCCGATTGTTGCGGATCTGACCAAAGTTTTCGTTTACACCGGTTGCCAATATCAGCTGCATATCTCTTTCTTTGTTTGCATTCCATCCTAAGTAATGCGAATATGGGACGATCAAGGTTTGAGTCATCCGAGGATCGCGATTGGCATAGATCTGACGCAGTTTTGCTGTATCTGGTACTTTGGTAAGCGTGCCTCCAGATTGCGTAGACTCCATCGCCTGTTTTTTGACCGCATTATCCGTTGCATAGTTGGGGAAATAATCATTCCAGTTAAAGGGGCTTCCATCGCGGTTTTCGTAACGGTCTGCAAGGCGTGTGCTCGGCATACAGTTGTTCCAGTCGCTACCAAAGGTTGAACGCGTTCCCATATAGAAGGCCATGGGCATACCATAAGGGAAACCCGTACCACCCATATTCTGAATGGCAAAAATCATCTCCGGCGATTGATCACCATCCATGGTGAATAAGGCCGAGTAGCTTGTGTTTAAACTATAGCCATACGTGTTGGTCTTGTTGTAAACAATCTCTTCAAAATCCCGGATTGCTCCAGCCCAATCTTTATTGTAAAGGGCTACTTTCCCTCTCAAAGCATACGCTGCACCTTTAGTGATTCTTCCATAATACTTTGCATCATAGCTTACCGGCAATTTCTCAATTGCATAGTTCAGGTCATTGAGGATAAACTTATTGACATCTTCTACAGAAGAGCGACTATTTTTAAGATCAGCGAAATCTTTGTTCAAGTCGACAGTTTCATCGTATATCGGCAAGGCGCCATATAGATTGGTGAGCTGGAAGTACATCAGCGCACGTAAGAACTTCGCTTCCGCAATAAAGCCCTCCTGTTTGGCCTTGTCTATGGTCATAGGCTGGATATGCGCGATTGCATGATTACAACGTTGGATAAGATCGTAGCCCGCTTGCCATCTATCCACAATAATTGACGAACGGTCCGTAAAAGTACCGCTGATCACTTCGCCCAGACCCGGGGGATCATAGCCTAGACCAATATCGGTAAGACCATCGTAAGAAAATTGCAAACCAAAGGTGGCTTCTTTCTTTAAATCATTATAACAGCCCAGTACGCCAGCTAGGGCTTGGTCTTCATTCTGCCAGAATGTGCTAGCACTTACCTGACTGTAGGGGTTGGTATCAAGCTTATAACAAGATGATAAAGCAATGCATCCGGCTATGAGTAGTGAAATCTTTTTCATGAGGTTTAATTAATTATTCATGATATGTGTTATATTCAAAGGTGTTAAACCACCTCCTCAACTTTTGTCCATAATTTATCTGTTACAGGTAGGGAACATATCCCCTGTCGCACACCTTCCTTCTTAAAAGGATAAGCTAACTCCAAAAACGGCCTGTTTCATTGTTGGATAGTTGGTGCCGCTGATCTCCGGATCGAAACCTTTATATTTGGTAATGGTCCAGAAATTTTCCAGCGATGCAAAGACGCGTAGGTTTTGTACCTGTATCCGCTTGGTGATATCGTTCGGAATTGTATAGCCCAGCTGGATATTTTTTACGCGGATAAATGCCTTGTTCTGTAACCAGAAATCACTGTTTTTGGTGTTTCTTGTATCGGTATAAGGCAACAATCGCGGAAATTTTGCATCTGTTGCACCTTCAGTCCACCGGCCATCAGCAATTTCCTGATTGATTTGATAGCCCCAGCGAACAGTAGGTGTGTAATAACCATCCGTCCACACGACTTTGTTGCCTGCATTACCTTGCAAGAAGACCGAGAAATCAAATCCTTTATAATCGAACCCCATGTTAAAACCATAGGTCATCCGTGGCGCCGTACCATGTCCTACCGGAACCCGGTCATTGTCGTTGATGACGCCGTCGCCATTGGTGTCTTTATACAAGAGATCCCCTTTTTTAGGTGTACCATAGGATGCGAATGGATTTACTTTTTGATTGGTGTTTGGGTCGATTGGCGCATTATCGATCATCTGTTGCACGAGCTGCATATCAGCATCTGTCTGTAATATGCGATCTGTCAACAGGATATATTGGGTATTGATGGCATAACCTTCCTGAAGTAAATTGGAACCGCTGATAGACTTGTCATTGCCTTTAAATTTGACCACTTTATTGTCAATAAAGGTAAAGTTGCCGCCAATGTTGAATTTAAAATTATCGCCAATTTTATCGCGGTAAGTCAAATTCAGCTCGACACCATTATTACGTACTTTGGCCGCATTGGTGCGTGGTATTGTCGCATTTCCAACGACAAGCGGAGCAGGCAGATTGATTAAGATGTTGTCGGTTACTTTGTTGAAAACGTCGATCGAGCCCCCTAGTTTGTAATTGAAAAGGTCAAAATCTAAACCAGCATTCAGGATATAGGTGTTTTCCCAAGTCAAGTATGGATTACTGAGCACTGTCTGTGCAAATCCCACATAGAGCTGGTTATTTAACACATAGTTTGTCGGATTATAAAGCGCCAAATATTCATAATTGTTAATGTCGGCATTTCTGCGGAAAGACTCATCGGTTGTTCCATTGTTACCCAAGGCGCCATACGATGCACGGAATTTCAGGTTAGGCATCCATTTGATGTCATAGAAATCTTCTGAAGAAACTTTCCAGCCAAAAGACGCAGAAGGAAAAGTACCCCATCGACTTTTTCCGCTCATAAAACGTGATGAACCGTCTGTCCGTAGATTGGCTTCCAACAAATATTTGTCATCCCAGGATAGGTTGATCCGGCCAAAAAACGAACGCATAGCCCAATCGGTGATATTGCCAGAAGCGGAGGCATCCATAGTCGCCGCATTCAGAACGGTCAGGGATGGATCTACAAGGTCGAGTTTGGATGCCGCAAACCAGCCATCTTTAAAATACTCCTGACTGGCGCCTACCATGACTTCATAATTCAGTTTCTCAAAGAGCTTGTTTTTATATTTGGCAATTCCATCCATGTAATAGCGGTAGGATTTGATCGATTCGTTGGTTACCGACGAACGGCCTGTACCCGCTGAGGCAATTGTATTTGTCAAAAAGTTCCACCGGTCATTGAACACGGGTTGAGAGTAGACGAAATCATCGTCATAGGTATAGGTGTATGATCCTTCGATGGAAAGTCCCTCGATGGGTTTCAGTTTTCCGTAGAAGCGCGACACGAAACGGTTTTTGTTGATATTACCTTTTTGGGCATAGAGGCGGTGAAGTACGTTGTTGGACTGTGGGTCGTCTTCCGGATTGTTTGGTGAACCAAATCTTCCATCTGGCGCGCGCAGTACCATGCCCGGAGTACTTGCTGCAGCAAAAGTAAATACATCATTGATGATGTTGGTGCCAATATCTGTTTTGGAAACGACACCGTTGATATTGGCTCCCAACGTTAACCAGGGTTTTACATCAGCTTCTAGATTGATACGCCCGGTATGACGTTTATAGGTTGCCTGTTCGATAATTCCAGGGTTGTTGAGGAGGCCATAGGAACCGAAAAACTTGATTTTGTCACTACCTCCGGTAAAGGAAAGGTTGTGGTTTTGGCTAATTTTGTTCTGAAAAAGCTCCGAAACCCAGTCCGTGTTGGGATATTTCAATGGATCCTGTCCAGCGTCCTGGCGCCAAAGGTCGATTTTTTCCTGCGAAAATATGGGCTTAGCATTTGGATCGCCATTGCGATAGCCTTCATTGATCAGCTCCATATAGTTGGCATAGTTGGAAACCATTCCAATGGTATTGGATGGTTTTTGACTCGAGAAATAATTGTTGTAAATAACTTTAAATTGCTCCGATTTACCTTTTTTAGTTGTAATGAGGATAACGCCATTTGCCGCTCTTGAACCATAAATTGATGCCGAAGCAGCATCTTTTAAAACCGATATGCTTTCAACATCTTGCGGGTTGATCAGGTTCATGTCGCCAATAACACCGTCGATCACGACAAGTGGATTGGCATTATTGAGTGTTCCCTGTCCACGAACACGTAGTGTTCCCCCATCACTACCCGGTCTACCTGAGCCCTGATTAACATATAATCCCGGCGCCTGTCCAGCTAGACCAGCTGACAAGGAGGTTACAGGTCTGCTTTCCACAACCTCGGACATCTGGATGGAAGAGACCGAACCGGTTACATTTTCTTTTTTCTGTGTACCAAAACCGACAACAACAACCTCGTCGAGTCCCTTGGACTCATTCTCCAAGGTGATCGTAAGCGGGCTGCCAGCTTGCGCCTTCGTTTCGATACTTTTATAACCGATGCTGGTGAAAACCAATGTTGCGTCGTTCTGTTGACTCTTGATTTCGAATGAACCACTTGCATTGGTCGATGTTGCTAGATTCGTTCCTTTAATCTGAACGGTGACATTGGCGATGCCTTTGCCCTCTTTGTCTACAACCTTACCCCGAATGGTTGTCTGCAGCATGGCCAGTGAAAGCTTGCTGTTTGTTTTAACAGGTGCAAATGGAGTTGCTTGTGTTGTCAGGCTAGATACGACCAACAAGCAGGATAATGGTATTGCCGGATACATCCAACGATTCGTCGAAACGGATGTGTTCTTGATCTTGATCATAGGCTTTTAGATTTAATTGGTCTGAAAAATGAATTTTCTGTGAAGTGAATTTACAGTATTGAAAGAGAACAATAACGGCGTTTTTTCGCAATCGTTTTCGTAACAGCCTGCCTAAAAACCGACAGATTTTTGGTTAATATCTGTTTAGAAAGGTATGCCTGCTGGGAGGATTTGGATCAATAATTCAAAGGTCAGTGTAGCATCTGTAAGCGATTGTCGTTTAATAAGAAAATTATGTAAACCTATTTCTTTTCGTATGATGAATATCAAAAAAAACGCGTTATTGTTGTGTCTGTCATTTGGAGCATATGCTGGCTATGCACAGACAAAATGGAATGTAAAAGCCGGAGTCGCCTTTTCAAATGTGGATGCTAAAAATAAAGCGGGCGATAAGGCCAACACGGCCGCGGTTGGAGGCCTGTATTTGGGACTCGGTCCCATATTACGCCTCAGTGAGCATTTCTCTTTAGAACCGGCATTTGTATTTGCTAAACGGGGCTTTAAACGAAAAGATGGGAGTTTTATAGGCTGGGGTAAAGATTTTAAAGCGAATACGTCTTATATCGAAATGCCTATCGATGTTGTCTTTAATGCTACGATCGGTACAGGTAAGTTGGAGGTCGGTATAGGCCCTTATATCGGTTATGGATTGGGCGGGAAATGGAAAACTTCGGAATCTGTTTACCTAGACGATATTGCAATTGATAACAAGGGAGATATCAAGTTCAAAAATGATTCGAGTGAAGGTGAGTATGGGGATTATACACTTGGGAGACCTTTTGATTATGGCGCTCGTGCAAAAGTAAACTATCTTTTTAGGGAACATTATCTTGTCGGCATAGAATTTCAGAAAGGAATTGCCAATTTAGAATCCAAATGGGGGGATTATAAATCCGGGAATGCTATACGTAATCGCTCCTTGGGTATTTCAGTTGGCTATCGGTTTTAGTAACTTAAAAACAGTGAATAAATAAGCGTATTGTTGGAAGCATGAGCTTGTCTCATTAATCCAATCGTTTGTCTTCAGCGCCTCGTGTCTGGAGACAAACGATTGGAAATAAATCTTTCCGTTGTACTTGCTACTATTGGGCATTAGAATTCAATCCGGTAGTTAATGGTCGGAATGATACCAGTCCATTTTTGAGGTTCAATGATACGTTTGCTGAAATTGTAGTGCATACCCACAGTGTTTTCTCTATTAAGGAGATTCTGAATATCCAAAATAAACAGATGGCTTACTTTTTTGCGGTTAACCCGATAGCTCGATGAGAAATCAACACGTACGTAGGGATCGGCAGTCAGGGTATTGATGCGATCTTGATCAATAACTTCTTCGTCTAAACGAAGCGATTCTTCTTCCAGAACTGGAGAGTACTTTCTTCCTCCGGCATAAATTAATTTGGCATTAAGACCGAACAGATTATTTTTACTCTTTCCCACGGTCCATTCTTTCCCCATCAATAAATTTCCTACATAACGCGTATTGAATGTGGTATTGTATTCTTTGCCATTGCGTGCTTTGAACTTGGAATCAAAGAAGGAGGTCGTTGCCATGAAGTAATACCCCTTACTTAACGACTTCTCAAGCGTCAGCTCAATGCCGTAATTTTTGCCGGTTCCTTTATTGATAAGCTGACGGTAGTTTGATGTACCAATAGCTGCAATATCCGATACATTGAGTAAGGAGAAGTTGATGTCGGAATCTGTAGATACCGGGACATTATAAAGATGCTGATAATAGAGTTCTGTCTTAAACCGGAGTGTTCTGCTTAGGTTCTTTTCATAGCCAATAACAGCCTGAGCAGATTTTGTTGGCGAAAGTGGCTTGTTTGGCTCTAAGCTTGTGTGATCGCTACTTTTGGCAAAATAGTAGACCAAGGGCTCCAGTCGGTTATATAGACCAGTCCCAAAGGATATCGTTTGATCTGCGGCTACACGCCAGTTTAGGCCAAGCCTTGGCTCGATAGACCAGCTCTTGCTCAAGGCAAAGTAATTGGCATGTACTCCTGTATTTAGCGTTAATTTATCGTTCAAAACTGTTTTTAACTGTGCAAAAGCATCATAAGTACTTGTATTCCCAATCTCATTAATCCGCTCTTTCAATGCTGCTAGCTCGGTGTCGTAGGACAGCGCATAGAGGTCATAGTGTAATAAACTTGCATTTAAGCCCGCTCTAATCGTGTTTTTACTGTTGGCGCGATAGTTTAGCGTACCCGCATAGCGAAGAGCCGTATTCGTAAATTTGTCCTTGTGATAGAGGCTGGAAATATAGTCCCGTGTTAATGTATCGGTGCTATTGGAATTACGGCTAAGGGACATGGAAACAATATTGGTGAAATATAATCTGTCGTTTGCAATGTATTGATGTTTTAGTCCAGCGCTCCCTGCGTTGAATTTTAAATTTAGATCCTGGGCGTCTGTTCGTTCTTCCCATTTTTCGTAATTACGCTCGGCAGTTTGTTGAAGTTTCCCCAAACCACCTATACCGAATAAGGAAAAGGTTCCGGCTTTTTTTGTGGGAAATACAAAATTAAAAGAAAGGTCCTGATATTTTGGGACGCCAGTGTCTGAAACTTTTACACCTACTTTTTCCAGTAGACTCAATGAAGAATAGCGGTAACTAATTAAATAGGAAGCGTCACTTCCTTTTTTGAAAGGCCCTTCTAACGTTGCTCCTACGCCCAGAATTCCGACGTTGAATGTGTATTCGCGTTTGTCGGTATTTCCCTTACGGAACCTAAGATCAAAAACACCTGCCGTTGCATTGCTGTATTCCGCGGCAAGTCCACCGGTATAGAAATCAGATTTTCCCAATACCATGGTATTGAGCATACTGATTCCGCCTCCTGCAGCGCCTTCGGCTCCAAAATGATTGGGATTTACAATTTCGATACCTTCAAGCCGCCATTGCAGGCTTTTGGGGGAATTTCCGCGAACAATAATTTCATTGTCATCGCCGCCGGCAGCAACACCTGGAAAACTCTGTGCCATACGGGCGGGATCAAAAAAGGCGCCAGCATAGCGGTTGGTCTCTTCCGGCGAAAAAGAGCGTCCACTCGTCATTGCCATCTGGTTGAGCGGTTGTTTTCCGGCATTGGCATAGACGACAGCTTCGTTTAATGCATTTATTTGCGGCTCCATTTCCACATTGACCATATTCTCCCGTCCACTGGTGATCAGTAATTCCGTAAATTCTTCTGGTTTATATCCGGCCATGCGAACTTGAAGCTGTTGACGCCCAACTGGAACTTGCTGCAGCCGAAATATGCCCTGTGCGTCTGTACTTACAGACTTTGTTCCATCACTGGATGAAATGACAATTGTGGCACCTGTAAGCGGTAATCTGGTAGTTTTATCTATCACGGTTCCTTTGACAGTTTCGGTCACAACCTGATTTTTTTGCTTTGGCGATGCTGGTTGTTGGGCGAATGTAAACCCTGCTTGAAGCGATAATCCAATGAGTAAGATTGGCGATAGTTTCATAAAAGATTAGTTTTTATCTTTATGACAGCCGACTTTCAATTTACCCTTAGCTTTTACCTAATTTTTTGTTTTTCACGCCGCGAATATGTATGATTCAACTTAAATTCACATGTCATTGCATGAAATTTTATAGGTTTTACTGATAAGTAGTTATTAACATAAAGGTTGTTGATTACAAGTTAATTAACATTGTTGTTAACATTTTAGCTGAGCTGTTTTTGTCCTAAATGCCTAATTGTAAAAAAATAGGAAGTCCGCTATGTTTTTAACAAAAGATCTGCTCTATACTAGAAAGTTAACATGTTTATTAACAATTCCTGGGATGTTTTTTTACAAACACTAAGCGGAGTGCACTCAAATAGCGCAGTTTATTCAAATAGCGCAGTTTATTCAAATAATAGAGCGTATTCAAATAAAAGCTTCCCGAAAATTTAACATTTTGATAATCTGACGAACCTATCTTTGTTAGGTGAAAACTACCGAAGCCAATGTAGATAACCACTATGTGTTGCGTTTTAAAGAAGGTGACCCCATTGCCTTTGCCCATTTCTTTGAGCGGTATTGGGAGGATCTATACACCGTCGCTTTTCGTCATCTTCGGGAAGAGGATCAGGCTAAGGATCTTGTGCAGGAAGTATTCATCCATATCTGGGAAAAACGATCGCTCGTGAGTACTGAATACTCCGATATAAAATTCTATTTCCACAAAGCCCTCAAAAACAAAATACTGAATTACTACGCCTCGGAGCGTGTACGAAAACAGGTCTTGGAGAAATCAATGGAACGTATGGACGCTTTTTCCAATTTGGATAGCCAGGCCTTTGCCAGGTATAAGGCGCTGGAGGCTATTGTGGATGATTCGATAGACAAATTACCTAGATTGATGAAAGCAGTCTACTTAATGCGTTCTGACAATTATTCAATAACACAAATTGCCAAGGAACTCAATCTGGCTGAACAGACCGTTAAGAACTACCTGTCAGAGGCCAAAAAGATTATGCGGTACGAATTGACAAGAAGGTTTGCGGACCACGATTCTGTATTTTTATTGCTCGCAGGAAGCTATCTCCTTTATGATTATTTAATATAAAGAACATATTTAATTAAAGTACTTTGCCCGTTTTGATCTGTATTAGTATAAAAATTAATGCAGGTGAATTTAGAACGCTTTAAACTTATCATAACAGATTATCTCGGAGGAAAATTGACTGAGGAGGAAAAAGGTCATGTTGACGACTGGTACGAGTCTATTTCAAACGATGATATTAATCCCTTTAGCGATGCAAATCATCGGGAAAAAATCAAACAAGAATTATTTATTCGTGTAGGAATAGCTGAAGCACCTGCGAGGGCAAAGAAGGTGGCCAACATACCGGTCAGAAAATTCTCTTGGCTTTCAGCAGCAGCGGCTATTTTGGTCCTAGGAGGCATCAGTCTGCTATTTTTACAGCACAACCCGATGTCGCTTTCTCGGAAGCGGACAGAAGCGGTCACATTACTGACGGAAACGGTTACGAATGCGGGCGAATTGAAAGAAATTCAGTTACCTGATGGCACATCTATTTTTTTAAACGGAAATACACGTATCCGCTACGATCGTAAGAATTTTGCATCAAATAGAAAATTCTTTTTAGATCGAGGGGAAGCATTCTTTCGGGTCAGACGGGATACTTTACACCCATTTGAGATAGAAACAGGTAGCGTTTCTGTTGCAGTCCTAGGCACATCATTCAACGTCAACAATTCGATGTCTACTAAACATGTGACGGTCGAAGTTAAAACTGGGCGGGTGAGTGTTCTAAATGCAAAAAATGGAGCAAACCATATCCTTACAGCAGGTAAGGCCGTCCGGTATAGCGTAGTTAAAAATGATTTTAAAACTTTCGATAGCGATCCAGCTTACATCAGCCTTTGGACACAAGGTGGTATGCAATTGAATAACATCAGCTTCAAGGAACTGAAAGAAATAATCTATAACCGCTTCGGTGTTGTGTTGCTTACCGAAAATCTGAATACAGATCCATTCAATTATTCGCTTATGATACCACATGTACAGTCATTAGACCAGGTGCTGAATATCGTTTGCAATATTCATCAAATCAAATTTAGGAGGGAGAAAAATGAAATAATCTTATACAAATAAGCTGTAGGGGGTAGAACAGCATAATTTATCTGCCCAAGAAAAGTGCTCATCTGGCAAACCGCTAAATCGACCAGTGAGCACCTGAATATTCATGTTTAAAACATTCATACAAATATATGTATAAAATAATTAAGCTTACCGGCCTTGCGACAAAGCTTGCCATCTGCGCTATGGTCTCTTGTGCTGTAACCAATAGCCATGCTGAGGGATTGGAAAAGATCAATCGCACTTACTGGGATAATATCAATATTCATTTGTCTAGTGGTAACGCCGCGCAGGCGGTACTGCAGTTGTCAAAACAAACAGGTCAAGCGATCGGCTACGATCGGAGTATGCTCCAATTAGATCGGATTTTAATTGCCGAAAAAAAATTCCAGAATGCGAGCTTCGAGGAAGTCCTTGCCTATATCCTGAACGGGACCAACATTAAGTCAAAAAGAGTGTCAGGGGGTATTGTCCTTGTAAAAAATACGGGTAAACAAGAGTCTTATGATTTGAAATTGCAGCTTGTCGATCGTACAAAACAGCCTATTGGGGGAGCTTCTGTACATATTCCACTGACTGGACAGAGCGCCTTGTCAAATGCCAAAGGTGAAGTGATTATTCGATTAGCTGCCGGAGTATATGATGTACTGATAAGCCATGTTGGCTATGAAAAAAAAGAGTTGAACGATCTCAAGCTCGATGCCAACACAGCAGGTATACGTCAGGTGGTTTTAAACGAAGATGACAACGAATTGGATGAAGTGGTCGTGACTGCATTGGGCATCAAACGACAGGATCGTTCCCTTGGTTATGCTGTCGGTAAAATTAAGGGCGAGGATATCAATCGGGTCAATAATGATAACTTTCTGGTTGGTATGGCAGGTAGAGTACCCGGGGTTTCGATTAGTTCTACAGGACCCACCGGTTCCAGCGTGAATATGGTGATTCGGGGGGCATCATCGCTAAGTACAGACAACCAGCCGCTATTTGTCGTAGATGGAGTGCCCTTGATGAATAGTTTAAATAATGTTGGTCAGATCGGTGACGACAACAAAGTGGATTATGGTAATGCAATTGCCAATATCAATCCCGAAGATATTGAAAATATTTCCATCTTGAAGGGGCCAAGTGCAGCTGCGCTTTACGGCTCACGTGCAGGTAATGGTGTAGTGCTGATCACAACCAAAAGTGGTAAGAATGCGGAGAAGATGACCATTGCTGTGACTAGTAACACAGTATTTGATATCCCGTATAAATTTATTGAATTGCATAACAAATTTGCAAGCGGTACCTTGCCATGGCGACCAGGCGACTTGCCTGGCAATTTAGTTATTGAGGAGGAGTCTAGTGTTATGGTAGGCCCTGCACTGGATAAGGGGTATAAAGCTGTTCAATGGAATAGTCCACTTGACGAGAATGGTAAGCCCATTCCTACGGAACTAAAAGCGTACCCAAATAACATTAAAAACTTTGTCCAGACTGGGGTCACAAGTACCAATGGGATTTCCCTCAGCAACAGAAGCGAAAAATTGGACTATCGTTTCTCGTATTCCAATATGGCCAATAAGGGTATTATCCCCAATTCGGATCTGTTCAGAAACACCTTGAATATCAATTCGACCATGCGCCTTCGCAATAGTTTGACATTGGGGCTCTCGCTAGATGCCAGCAGAAATAACTCCAACAATAGACCTGCAGGAAATCGGGGAACCAATCCGATGCAAGCGGCCTATGAAGTTGCACCTCACATCAATATTCTGGACTTGCAGGATTATTGGTTGCCAGGGCAGGAGCAGATCCAACAGCGTTCACAGTCTATTGGCAACCACAATAACCCGTATTTCCTTGCTTATGGAGTGAATAATGCTTTTACAAGAGACCGCGTCTTTGGAAACCTACGGTTAGATTGGACCATCAAAAAAGATTGGACGGCCATGATACGGTACGCAACGGATATTTATTGGGAAAATAGGGAAACAAAAATCCCTTACAGTTATACGAACGAACCCAGAGGTGCTTATGGGATTGTTAATCTGATGAATATGGAACAGAATATCGACTTTCTGACGGCATATACAAAGAAGATGAGCGACTTTCAGATCACAGGATCATTGGGTGGGAATTTACGGTATAATCGTGGTAAATCCGTGCAAAATACCTCAAAGAATGGCGCTGGACTAATCACGCCGGGACTCTATACATTGGCCAATATCAGTCCATTAAATTTGGATTTCTACAGTACAATTTCTGAAAGAGCCATAAACAGTGTTTACGGACTGATCAATCTAAGCTACCGGGATATGGTTTATTTAGATGTGACTGGGCGCAATGACTGGTCCAGCACCTTACCTGTGAACAATCGATCCTATTTCTATCCTTCGGCATCCCTAAGTGTGTTGGCTAACCAGGTGTTTTCTCTGCCTAAAACGATCAATTTAGCAAAACTGAGAGCGGGTATTGCACGTGTAGGAAATGATACTTATCCCTATAATCTCTCCAATGTACTGAGTAATCCCGGTAGCTGGGGTGATGTATTGCGGCTAACACGTTCGGGGTCACTCTTGGTTCCTAATCTGAAGCCCGAAATTGCCACATCTTACGAATTTGGTCTGGATCTGGGCATGTGGAATAATCGACTGAAGTTTGAAGGAACCTATTATAAGCTGGAGAACAAAAACCAAATTATTTCAACAACACTTCCCGGATCAAGTGGTTTCAATTCTAAAAATATCAACGCCGGACTGTTAAGCAGCCGCGGTATTGAACTTGCTGTTTCCGGGCGACCTATTGCCAAGGAAAATTGGTCCTGGGACGTTGGTGTCAACTGGCATCGCAATCGTACCCGTATCGATGAGCTTTCTGATGGTGTAGAGTTCTATACCTTTTGGACCGACGGTCGGGGTGGGGCACGTACCTATGTCGGGGAAGAGATCGGGGATCTGTACGATTCCAAGTTAGTGACCGTGGAGGATCAATCGTCGCCGTATTATGGTTTTCCTATTCTCAATAAAAATGGTTCTTGGCAGGCTGTACGGATCAATAATAGTCGCAACAAAATCGGAAATTTTAATCCCGATTTCACGATGGGCCTACAGTCAAGTCTTCGCTATAAAAAATGGACAATGAATATTGCCGCAGATATGCGTTTTGGAGGGAAATTTATGTCGCAGACCTATCGCTATTTCGAATCGAACCTAACCACGCAGCGTTTTCTTGATCAGATGATCAACCCCAATGGGATGACAGGCGAAACGCTACGCAATTATTTGGTCGATAACAATCTTGTTCGCGTGCAAGGCAATAGGTATCCCATTGTTGGAGGACCAGGCGAAGAGTATGGTGGTTATCCGATCAGTGTGGGTGGTCTTGTTGGCAATTTTGGGGTGTTTAATCCAGGTGTTATCGCACAATATGATGATAAAGGTAATATCACAGGTTATACAGAGAATCTTGGTGGTGAAGGAACAAAATATATCGCTTATTCAGACAATTACCCTTGGGATTTTATGAATGCAGCGACATTTGATGCTTCTTTTATCAAGCTTCGGGAACTGTCCTTTAGCTACGATTTATCAGGAAAATGGCTGAAACGTCTCGGAATAGAGAATGGCAGTGTGGGAGTCTATACCCGTAACCTGATCTTATGGACCAAAGCGAAAGTAGGTATAGATCCGGAAATGGCCTTCCAGCCAGAAACTGGCGTTGGATTTAAACAGGGGATTGAGCGCTACAACGTTACCCCTTGGTCAATGCCTATTGGATTTAAAGTAAATGTGACATTTTAATATACGACATAAATGAAAAATCAGTTGAAGAGATTCATCATGGCTGCAGTAGGCCTTGGGATGGTATGGAATATTTCAGCTTGTAAAGATCTGACCGAACTTAATATCAATCCGAACGGTGTAAGTGAGGAAGATGCCAACCCCAATCTGTTATTGCCGACGATATTGACAGGAACAGCGAAAAAATACAACGAATTGAGTTTCTCAGATCTTGGCGGAGTTATGCAGCACACCCAATTTGATGCATGGTTCAATTCACATAATGACTACGAATGGACAGGAGGGATTCTGAGCTGGGATGCCTATTATGGTTTTCTACGTGACAATGAGCTTCTGCGTAAACGTGCGGAGAAATTGGGGCTAGATTTCCATAAGGGAGTTTCGCTGGTGATGCGCGCTTACTTATTCGGATTGGTGACTGATCTCTGGGGAGACGCTCCTTATACCGATGCCTTAAAAGCGGAACTGGGAGATGCTGTATATAATTTTCCGAAATACGATAGTCAGGAAATAATCTATAAGGGAATTATCGACGAGTTGAAACAAGCCAATGAACTTCTATCCCGCCCCGATGGTTCTTATGAGGTGCTGGCGAATGCGGATGTTTACTTTGGCGGAAAGGCTTCCAAATGGCGTCGTTTTGCCAATTCTTTGGCATTACGGTATTATATGCGCATTTCAGCAAAGTCTGCTGACTTTGCCAAACAGGGGATTGAAAGTATTGTTGCCAATCCCGATAAATTTCCAATTATTACGAGTACTACTGATGATGTATTGATGGATTTTGTTGGAAATAATGCAAATGACTCCTGGCCGTCAAATACGGTGTATGATGCCAGTGGAAGTAATTTTAGACGAATGAAAATGTGTGCAACACTGGTCGACCGGCTACAGGAACTTGGCGACCCTCGTTTGGCGGTTTGGGCAAGAAAGGTAGACATACCCATTGAGATCCGCAGTAACGAGCCCGCAGGTACAGATAAGATCGTTAATGGTGTTCGGATTGTATCGCCAGATGTCGTCAAAGGCGTTCCGGTGGATACCGATAAGGAGTATGTTGGACTGCCGCCAAGTGTATCTAAAAACCCTTCGGCCTACAACCTCAATCCAACACCGGGGCAAACCTCGATCAATCCGCATGTTTCTTACCTGAATGATAGCTATCGTTCGGCGAAGGGAAGTTTGTTAAAAGCACGCTTGCTTTCTGCTGCCGAAGTTAATTTTATTTTGGCTGAAGCAGCCTGGAAAGGATGGGGGCTGCCTGAGTCAGCCAAGACCTATTATGAGCGTGCTATACAGGAATCGTTGGCAAGCTGGGGAAAGGGCGCAGACTATTCCAACTATATCCGTCAGAAAGGTGTGGCGTTTGAAAATACGCAAGTGCAGATCATTGAACAAAAATGGATCGCCAGTTGGTCAACTGCCGCACAGTCCTGGTTTGATTATCGTCGCACAGGGTACCCCGCTTTAAAGGCCGGCCCCGCAGCCATTCGTACACAGCTTCCTGTTCGTGTACCTTATATGCAAACCGAAATGAGTGTGAATCAAAAAAATGCCGAGGAGGCCTTGAAACGTATTGAAAAGACAGCGTATTCACAGGCAGACAATGAAAATAGTGCCTGGTCAAAACCTTGGTTATTGCAAGGAACAAACAAGCCCTGGTAATTAGTAATTAAAAGTTATTAAATAGAGTTCTCAAATCGCTTATAAAATCAATATCACAATGAAAATCAAACATATTCTTCTTGCTGTAGTACTGTGCTGCACTTTATTGGAAGGGAAAAGCCAGACGGATAATAAAGACAAACAACCTGATCGTATTACGTTGACCTGGTCCGATGAGCCCAGCAGTACGCAGTCTGTTTCTTGGCGGATCAATGCGGATAGGACCAAAATAATTGGTCAGATTGCTGAAGAACAGAGCAATCCAGAACTTGAAAAAAACGCGATTACAATAAATGGAACAGCGCTACCGCTCGAGCGAGGACAACAAGAGGATGCTTATGGACAGGTAACCTTCCGTGACCTGAAACCCGGTACAGTTTATGCCTATCGCGTTGGAGATGGCAGCAATTGGAGTGCCTGGAACCAATTTAGGACTGCGGAGCGTTCAGGCGCGTTTTCATTTATCTATTTGGGTGATGCACAGAACGACTTACGTTCACGCTGGGCACGTGCCATTCGGCGTGCTTTCCAGCAGGAAGCGAATGCACGCTTTATTGTTCACGCGGGCGATCTGATCAATCGTTCGAATGCAGACGAGGAGTGGGCAGAATGGCATGAGGCCGCAGGATTTATTCATCAGATGATCCCTGCTGTTCCAACACCGGGTAATCACGAGTACCGCCGCGACTCGCTTGGGAAGCTTGTACTTGACCCGCATTGGAAAGTACAGTTCAACTTGCCAAGGAATGGCCCTGAGGGTATGCAAGATGCTGTTTACTACCTCGATTATCAGGATCTACGTATGATTTCCCTAAATTCTCAATTGATTATGCTCGACTCTACTGCAGCAGCGATACAGGAAAAGTGGTTGGAGAAAGTGTTGTCTTCATCACAAAAAAAATGGAATATTGTTGTCATGCACCATCCCGTATACTCTACGGCAAAAAATCGTGACAATACCATCTTGAGAGAACGTTTCAAACCTATTTTCGAGAAATATGGTGTCGATTTGGTCCTTCAGGGCCACGATCATACCTACGCTCGTGGCGGGCTGGGTAAAAAGCGACCTGTCTATCTCCTGTCTGTAGCGGGGCCTAAGATGTATGAATCTGATTCTGAACGCTGGATGGAAGTTGCAACGTCACAGACACAATTATATCAGGTGATCAAGCTGACCGAAAATAAACTGTATTTTTCGAGCTATAAGCTGAATGGGCAGTTGTTTGATTCATTCGAGTTGTCGAAAAAGTAGAACGACATAGACGGAAGGTAATCCATTCAAACCGGATTACTTTCCGTCAATATAATTGCGGGATTCACTCCATGACGCGATTGAGATGTAACCGCAGCGAGATCGCCGTTTTTTAAGGTATAACAAAAAGAGATTGCAAAAAAATAACTATACAGCAATGAAAAAGATTTTATTTTCTACTATTCTGTTGGGTATAATAGTAAGTTCTACGACCCACTTATATGCTCAGTCGATCGATTTAATAAAAAAGTTAGAGCAAAAAAGTTTACACATTGCCGCACACCGGGGAGCTCATCTGGAGCAACCTGAAAACTCAATTGCTGCTATCGAAGAGGCCATTCGGCAGGGGGCTTCCGTGGTAGAGGTCGATGTGCGGGCCACCAAAGATGGTGTACTTGTACTGATGCACGATAAAACAGTCAATCGGACGACAACCGGGCAAGGAGAGGTCGCCAAACAAACCTATGCCGAGCTTCAACAGCTTCACTTACGCAAAAAGGCTAATGGTGAAGGCTCGGATCATGTTATACCAACGCTATCGGAAGCTTTGCGCGTTGCAAAGGGAAAAATCCTTGTTGATCTCGATTTTAAAGAAGATCGCAAAGAGTTTATTAAGAAAACCTATGCGCTTGTTGAACAGGAGGGGATGGAAGACCAGGTACTATTTTTTCTCTATGATTATAAAGACATGCTCAAGATTTACAAACTCAATCCAGCGATCACGCTTTTTCCGAGGGCACGTAATATGAAGGATCTAGAGGCCATACTAAAGATGAAATTAACCTCAATTGTCCATCTTGATGAATCATTTACTGATACCGAAAAACTTAATGCATTGCGCCAACAGGGCATTTATTTTTGGATGAATAGTTTGGGGGAATATGACGACAAAGCAGAACAGGAGGGAAAGAAAGCTTATCGATCTTTTTTGGAGAAATATCCTTTTGTACGTCTTATTCAAACAGATCATCCTAGTTTGTGGCGCGAAGTGCTTTCTGGATCTTAGTCTATTTTTATCTGTTTAGTTAAAAATGCTTGATTTTATTGTAGCGATATTGTTAGAACGATCGTTCTCAAGATATAACTAATGGAAACCGTAATGAATAAATTATTTACAGGGAGTTTTGCAATCCTCTTTTTACTGACGAGCTGTAGTAAGGAAAATGAAATGACTGTACCTATGGATGTTCAAAAACAGCTGGAAAGTTTTGAATGGAGCCCCATCGTGTCTGCGAAAGGGACGACAAACGAGCAATTGAAGCACAAACCGAAAGATTGTGAAAAGGATAATGTGTATACATTTACATTTGCTGAGTCAGCGAATAAGTTCACTGTCAATCGTGGTAAAGAACTATGTGGGGATGATAAGTTGACATTTGAAAGTTTGATTTTTGCTGAAGGACAGCATCGCGCATTTGCCTATGATAAAGAGAAGAAAAGTATCAAGTTTGCCGACAGTAGCCCATACCAAAGTTATGAGGTACAGCTTGATGGTGATCAGCTCATATTAATTTCGCGCAATAATAATCCTCTAGCATACGCAGCTCCAATTGAATACTATTTTCAAGGTAAGCGAACGGCTGCAACAAAATAAGATAAGTAGTATATTTCCTTTAACATTCAAAATAAAGACGGCTTGCTGTCTTTATTTTTTTGTTCAATTCTGTTTTGATGAAATTGCAATTGAATCTTTCACATTAGTTTTTTCTTTGTCTAACTGTTTTGTTGTTGCCCAACGTGCTAGAATGAATTTCGTGGATATTTGCCATTTGCTCTCCTCTACTTCAATACATAAAGTAAAGCCTGTGTTAGGTTGTTTAGATGAACGCTGTTCAAACCGATGCTGCCGCCCTATGATTATTAAAAGAATTAGGAATCAAAATTTAACTTGATTATTTAGGCTAAATCGTTAATTTAGTGGTTTGGAAACCGGTTGCATAGATAATGTGAAATAATAAAACCGGATCCGATTAATGAAGAAAACTAGATAGATAATAATCCACTTATGAAAGTCCGTATATTACTTATGGCGGCAATGGCGACATTGCTCTGCCCACAACTTCAAGCCCAGCAATTGCCCTATAAGAACAGTACATTACCAATTGAAAAACGGGTAAGTGATCTATTGGGAAGGATGACTGTGGAAGAGAAAGTCGGGCAATTGAGCAAATTGCTGGGCTGGGAAATGTATAGCAAAAACGGAAAGCAGGTTACAATCAGCAATAAATTGCGAAAGGCAGTAAAAGAACAGCATATCGGATTGTTATGGGCAACCTTACGTGCAGATCCTTGGACACAGAAAACCTTACTGAATGGCCTGAGCCCTGTGGAAGCTGCGCGCGCTACAAATGCGATCCAACGTTATATGGTGGATAGTACTCGACTAGGGATTCCATTGTTGTTGTCTGAGGAGGCGCCACATGGACATATGGCGATTGGTGCAACAGTGTTCCCTACCGCGATCGGACAGGCGAGTACATGGAACCCACAGTTGATTCAGGATATGGCATCAACAATCGCCATGGAGACTTATGCTGTGGGTGGTAAAAACGGCTATGGTCCTGTATTAGATTTGGCACGAGATCCACGTTGGTCGCGCACTGAAGAGACCTATGGGGAGGATCCCTATCTGATCGGTCAGATGGGAACTGCAATGATCCGTGGTTTTCAGGGTGAGAAGCTAGGTGAGCGCGATAAAATAATAGGAACTTTAAAGCATTTTGTAGCCTATGCCGCTCCAGATGGCGGTCATAATGGTGAGTCCGTATCGGTTGGAGAACGAAGCCTGAGACAGTATTTTCTGCCGCCTTTTGAGCGTGCTGTAAAATCGGGAGCTGGGTCGGTAATGACAGCATATAATAGCATTGATGGTATTCCTTGTTCTGCCAACCCCTGGTTGCTAAAAGACATTCTACGTAAAGACTGGGGATTTACGGGGTTTGTTGTATCTGATCTATTAAGTATATCAGGGCTCAATGGAGGGCATGCAACAGCAGCGACTGCAGAAGAAGCGGCTTCACAAAGTATACATGCCGGATTGGATGTCGATCTAAGCGGGACTGGTTACGGTTCAAATCTGCTTAAGGCTGTCCAACAGGGGCTCGTTGAATCTGCTGTTCTTGATACAGCAGTAGCCCGTGTACTGCGAATGAAGTTCAATTTGGGGCTTTTTGATCATCCCTATGTGGATGAAAAGTTGGTAGCGCAAAAAGTCGCTACGGCACAAAATAAAACGGTAGCAAGACAGGTCGCCCGCGAGTCGATTGTTTTGCTTAAAAACGATCAGCATATCTTACCCTTAAGTAAATCGTTGAAACGAATAGCCGTTATAGGACCGAATGCCGACAACGCCTATAATCAGCTGGGCGATTATACTGCTCCACAAGCTGAGGGGAAAGTTCAGACCCTGTTGACCGGAATACGGGCGGCAGTTGGTAACAGTACCAGGGTCGATTATGTGAAAGGTTGTGCAATCCGTGATACAAGCAATTCCGATATCGCTGCCGCCGTCGCAGCTGCAAAGCAGGCCGATGCGGTGGTTTTAGTCCTGGGTGGTTCGAGTGCACGTGATTTTAAAACGTCGTATCAAGCAACTGGAGCAGCCAATGTGGATCCCAATACGGTAAGTGATATGGAGAGCGGAGAAGGATTTGATCGCGTTTCTTTGGATATGATGGGCGATCAGATCAAGTTGCTGAAAGCGATACAGGCGACGGGAAAACCAGTTGTACTTGTTACGATTATGGGGAGACCATTGAACTTAAATTGGGCAGCTGAACATGTGCCTGCGATCGTGAATGCCTGGTATCCGGGACAGGAGGGAGGCCTGGCTATTGCCGATGTATTGTTCGGTGACTATAATCCGGCTGGAAGATTACCGATTTCGGTACCTCGTTCGGTCGGCCAGCTTCCTGTACATTACAACCATACAAAACCTAAACATCACGATTATGTGGAAATGTCGGCCAAACCATTGTATGCTTTTGGGTATGGCTTGAGCTACAGCAGTTTTGATTACTCCAATTTACAGGTCTCGCTGAAGGATAATGGCAATGATTTTGTATGTACACTGTCGTTCGACGTGGTAAACCAGGGCAAATTGGCGGGCGATGAAGTCGCTCAGTTGTATGTTGTGGATGAAGTAAGTTCGGTGGTGACACCTGTTATGCAGTTGAAGCGGTTTGAGCGTAAAAACATTGCCGCAGGAAAGAAAGAACGTTATTCTTTTCAATTGACCAAGGAGGACCTCAAACTTTGGAATGCAGGTAACGAATGGAAGACGGAAAAAGGCAGGTTTAAACTTTTGGTCGGCGCATCTTCCGATGATATCCGGTTGAAGGGAGAATTGGAATTAACGAAGGATTATTAATTAATCCTTCGTTAATTTATAGATATAGCTATTATGTTGATGGGGAGCTTTTGTTAAAGTTAGATCGTTTCCATTCACTAAATAGGTGTAATTGTGGTTCAATATTAAAGCCCAATCGAAGTCGGCGGTCCATACATTTTTATCTTTGAAAATAATTTGGTCGCCATTAATCTCATATGTTCCTGAGCCACCTGCAGGAAATCTATTTTTGTTTGCTGTACAAAAGAAACTGTCCGCTTTAAACCGTACAGTTACGTCTCCAGTGAAAGTTTGGTCCTGATTTTTATAGCTGACTATAAATTTTCCTGAATAGATTCCCTCGAGATAGAGGTTGTGATTAGCAGTTTCCTTTGAGCAACCTACGGATACGATATATGCTAATAATGTTAATAATTTTGATATTGATCTCATAACTTGGTTTTTAGCATACAACGAAGTTACTGCCATTTTTGTTACAACTATCATTCTTATTTGAGCACAATATGCTTGATACTTTTCCTATTCCAGGTATAGGTGATGTGGATAAGACCGTTTGTGTCCTGAATAATTGTCGGATAGGAATATTCATCGTTCTTTACCCCATCTTCAAGGGTTAGGACATCTTTCCACTGTAAGCCATCCTTTGATATGGCGACATGGAGTTTTGTGCGTCCTTCCCACCAGTCGTTGCCAGCGATGGCCGGATTGAAGACGATCATAAATAAACCATTATTTAAACGGATGGCGTCTGTGGCAGAATTGGGATTGAGCAGGTTTGTGGCTTGCCAGGGGCCCCAGGTAAGGCCTTCATCTGCTGAGAATGCTGCCATCACTTTATTTTCTTTACTTCGACAGAGCACCTGAATGCGTCCATCTGTATGTTGGATCACACTTGGCTGAATAACCTGGATACTGGTATCGGGGCGTATTGCGCTGACGGACCAGGAGCGGCCATGATCGCGGCTGATTTCCAGGTGTGCTTTCCAGATTTCTTCTTTGGACTCCGTGCTGGAAGGGGAGAGAAGCAGTCCGTTTGTCAAGGTGAGCGGTTTATTCTTGATGGGCCCCAAAATACCTTCAGGCAACTGCTGCTCTGCAGACCAGGTCGTTCCTTTATCCAGTGAATGTTTGACATAGCCTTTCCATTCTCTGGGATTGGGCCCTATTTTATAATACAAAGATAGGGTGTCACTGTGCGGGTATTGATAGAAGACAGGATTCCATGTTGGAAAGCGGTTGTCACCAAGGATACCGTCTGCAATCTGTACAGGACGCTGCCATTGTCCATGGCTATACAGTGAACTCCATATGACAACATCGGGGTTAGATTCATGTGTACCACCAAACCAGGCTGCCAATAAACTGTCTTTTCCGATGACTTGAATCGTGGAAGCATGGCATTGTTGGAATGGAACCTGGCCTGTTTTAAAAATTTGCTCTGATACCAGGATCTGAGGTTTATACGTTGCACACGAGGATAGAAAAAGAAGGATAAATAGTGGAAATAGGTTGATTTTTTTCATTGGAATTTAAGGTTCTAAAAACCCCATAGTTTGTTGATGACTTATTTTCTTATTCCTGAGCAGAGGCTCTGGGAATATTGAGATGTTCAGGCGGTGATCGGTAAACAATGACCTTGTTAAATGATAAAATTCCGTTAGATTATATCCAACGGAATTTTATATTATTTGCTTTGTAATTGAATTGCAGTCGCATAACTAAATCGTGTACTAGGGCTTCTCAAGGTAATTTGGTTACCACGTTGAGACCAGTCTAATTTACCTTTATGACCCAAAATAGCGATTTTCTTTACGCTAAAATTATCAGGTACTTGAAAGACGTATTCATTTGGCTGCTGGTAAGTATCACCTTCAGAAAGATGGAATACATTGACCACTTTACTGTCTTTGCTTCTAGTGTAGTAATAGTCACCTTGGTGATATGGAGCAATCGTACGTGTTGCAAACACTGCAGTTTGATTGATTTTCATCCAGGCTGCCAGTTCGTTCAAGCGATCGTATGCTGCCTGGTCATAATCTCCTGTTGGGCCAGGGGCTATGTTCAATAGGTAGTTTCCACCGCGGGAAATAATTTTCACCAATGTTTCAACAATCTTTTTGGTCGGTTTGTATTGGTCGTTGGGCACATAGCTGAACGAATTTCCCATGGTGATACAACTTTCCCATGGAATATCCAAGGGATGTTCAGGAATCGCTTGTTCAGGCGTGACATAATTTTCCCAGTTTCCAGGTACTGTACGGTCGACAACGATAATGCCGGGTTGATTTTTCCTTGCCATGCCCCCAATGCGGTCCATGTCAATATTCTGATCCATTTTGATTGTCTGTTGCCAGTCAACAGATTTGTCAACGGTTTCTAAGGGGCGCACCTGACCACCATCCAACCAAAGAATGTCGACTTTGCCATATGCTGAGGTCAGTTCGTTGATTTGATTGTAGGTGAAATCTTTGAATTTTTGCCAACGGTCCGGGTATTTTTTAGGGTCATAATTGACATTTCTGTCTTTTGGCGGAAAGTATGACCACCAGTAGTAATCGGAGTGCCAGTCCGGTTTGGAGAAATAAGCCCCAATTTTAAAACCGTCATTACGGAAGGTATTGAAGATTTCTTTGGTCACATTTGCCTTTGGGTTTGTCGAAAATGGTGTTTTGGAGGATGTAATTTTATAATCCGATTCTTTGGTATCGAACATGGCAAATCCATCGTGATGTTTTGTTGTAAAGACGACATATTTCATGCCGGCAGCTTTTGCGGCATCGGCCCATTTTTGTGGATTGAAATCCGTAGGATTAAAGGTGGTCTGTAGATTTTCGTAGTTCTTGAGGTATTCAAAATAAGTTTTACCATGTTCGGGATTGCGTTGGGTCCAGCCTTCATCTTCAGGACAGATACTCCAGCTTTCAACGATTCCCCATTGACTATAGGTACCCCAGTGCATGAAAAGACCAAACTTCATATCTTGCCATTGTTCGAGATTTTCAATCACTAAGGGATCTGTCGGTTTTTGGTAGCCATTAGATACGTTATGTGCCTGGCCAAACGCTAGTGTTGCGCTTGAAGCGATCAGCGCAGTGGATATAATGGTTTTTAATTTTTGCATGGATAAAGATAATGAAAATGATAAAAAGAAGGCCACCTTAGGTGGCCTTCTTATAGATAGATGTAGTGTATGCCTTAATTAACGTCCCAGAAAAGTTTGGTGTTGACGTTGTCTTGCGCTTTTACAGCATTATAATTTGCTGAATTATACACGCTTTCTGAAGGAGGTAAGTTAAATTTTACTGGTACTGTCTTTTGAATGTCAGCGTTTTGAACAACAAAATCAAACTTAGGCAGATCCAAACGACGTTGCTCAGACCAAGCTTGTACAGTTTGCAAAACATTAAAATGTATCCATTTTTGCGTTGCAATTAGTTCAAGTTTATTAGATGCGCCTGCCCAGTTAACATTATTGATATAGGTATTGATCGCTTCAGTAGTTGGAGCAGCGGGCGCAACAACTGTATTGTCGTTGGATCTGCTTCTAATAATGCGATATAAATCAATAGATTCCTTAATACTGTTTTCAAATGCTGTTTTCGCGGACGATGCATTTCCTGCTTTATTGTAGTATTCCGCCAACAGTAAATTTGTTTCTGTCGCTGAAAATAATATACCTGGGAAATATTGATTTCTTGAGTATGTAGATCGATTATAGATGGCTAAAGTTCCACCTATTGCCAAGGCATTCTGATCTGCACTTACTTTGCTTTGATCTAAACCTATGTATTTGCCAGCAGCTTTTGCTCCAGGCTCAAACATAAAAGGTAATCTTGGATCTACTTTTTCAAGCATGTTGTCGATCATCCGCTTACTAGCTAAGTTTGCATACCAACCACTAGCTTCGAAGGCATCTTTGATATTTTTAGTTTGGATACTGTTATCGTCCAGGTTATAAATATCCAGTTGGGCGTTTTCAGCGTTCGTTAAAATCAGTGGATTAGTAGTTTGATTATTAACAATTTCTGCAATTTCCTGATTTGCTTGTGTGGCAAATTTTGAGCTCGCTGAAACTCGTGTTAGTATTCTTAGCCTAAGTGAGTTACAATATTTTTTCCACATTGCGATATCACCATTATTGATTATATCTTGCGTCTTGAATTTGTTGGCGGTAGCACTACTTAATGTAATTGAATTCAATTCAGCGCTTATACTTTTTAAGTCAGTCATGATGGCCGCATAGATGTCTTCTGGTTGGTCATAGGCCGGATACGAATTTTGATAATCACTATTGTTCGTACTCAGCATACCCGCTTTAGACCATGGAATGGCCCCATGTAGATCGACCGTTTGCTGTGTTTCATCGTAAAATAGAACTTTAGCAGTTAGATAGTAGATTCTACTTTCTTTCTTAGCTATTTCATCTGATTTGTTGTAGATTGTTTCTAGCTCTCTATATTGTGCAAGTCCCTCGTAAAATCTTGACCAACGGTCCTCGATAGCAGCGGCTCCTGGCAATAACTGGTTTGTCTCATTAATCCAGCCTGTGATATGTAAATATCTAAATATGGTTGGTCTAAGGGTAACAAATAAATTTCTATATTCAGGGACAATTAATTGTCTGTAACTGTAAATCATACCTGCAAACTGTTTTTCAACGGTCGTCTCGGTTACTTTTCCTGGGTCACGGTAGTTTTCATCAAATGAACTCTTACTGCAAGAATTTGTGAAAGCTAATGTGGCTGCGCACAGCCCCATATATAATATATATTTTTTCATGTCTTTAATAATTAGAAGCTAGCACGTAGCATTAAACCATATGTTCTTGTTGCCGGACTTGTTCCTGCATTGGAAACTTGATCAACCCAATTTGACCCACCAGTCATTTGTTCAGGATCTAGATCCTTTATACTTCTGTAGATAAAGAATAAATTACGTCCAAATGCAGAGATTTGAAGGTTTTTAGCTCTTAATTTCTGTGCAACTGATTTTGGAAGACGATAAGCTATTGAAAGCTCGCGCATCTTGATATAATTATTCTTTTGTACATATAGTTCGTAACGTGAGTTAGAATATTGTGGTCCGCCCCAATTGTATGTGTTGTTGTAATAAACGGCCTGTGAAATAATATTGTCGTTTTGCGATCCGTCAGCTTTAACTCCAGACATCAGCATCCCATCATGATAAACAGTCTCTCCATTTGGACCTGTACTTCCAGTTGTTGCGATCCCTTTTCCATTGGCGATATAGTAGCTAAGCCCGCCATGTTCTGTATCCATGTTGTTTAAACTTTCCTCTAAGAGACCTCTACTGATCATCCAGTTTATACCGGTAGGCATAACATGGCCACCCCAGCGAAAATCAAGTAAGGCATCCAAGGTGAAATTTTTATACGTGAATGTATTTGTTAAACCACCGACAGCTTTAGGCATTGCATTTCCTGCTTTGATCCAAGAATTGGCATCCACTTGGTATAAGCCGTTATCTTGGACAATTTTATTGCCATTTGCATCAGTTGCTACTGGATGTACCATGATATCGCCCATAGGTTGGCCTACTTTTGATACTAATTGTGCCGCTGCACCATCATAATCTTTATGCAAAAGTTCAGAAACGCCACCTGGCAACTCTTCTACGATATTTTTATTCATTGAGAAGTTTAATACTGTATTCCATTTAAAATTCTCATGCTGTATTGGAGTACCTGTGATTGCAAATTCCCATCCTTTGTTGCGTAAAGTTCCCACATTTGCAACGATTGAACTCGATCCCATAGAAATTGGCAGGGTGTAGTCTAGAATTTGGTCCTGGATCAAGCCATTATAGTACGTGATGTCGAAGCCCAAACGATTATTTAATAATCGTGTTTCCAAACCAAATTCATATTCTTTTTTTCGTTCCGATTTAATTTTCTCATTTCCAAAGGCACTCGTTGGCACATTTGTGTAAATTACAGCTTGACCTCCTTGAGTCTGTACTCCCATGGTGTTCTGCGTATAACTTAGTGGGCTTTGATAGATCCTAGGATAGTTACCCACGATACCAAATGATCCTCTTAATTTAGCGTAACTGAATATTTCAGGTAAATGGAATGCTTCGGATAATATCAAACTTGAGTTTACAGAAGGATAGTAAGTAACATTGTCGTCTGGGTGCATTGTTGAGATAATTTCTCTTCTCAATGTTCCTTCAAGAAACCAGTAATTTTTATAGTTAAAGTTTAAGGTTCCAAACAGCGCATCTCTCAATTGATTTCTGCGGTAATTGTATTTTGAATTTCCGCCAATAGTATTTACCGAAGCGTTGATATCATACCAATTTCTTACGCTTAGTCCACCCGCAGTTTCCCGTTGTACATAGGTATCCTGACTTTTGGTTGCGGTATAACCGAGCATAGCACCAACTTTGATGTCTTGATTGATCTGTTTGCTATATGAAGCCAAAAAATCTGCATAGTAAATATTGGCATTTTGTTGGCCTAGACCAAAATACCCTGTATTTTCATAAGCTAGTGGTTTTTCATTAGGTTGTTTATCTTCGGTGCGCAGTGAGGTCATATCTGCCGAGAAACGTGCTCTTAAAGAGAAATCACTTGTTACTTGCCAAGTATTTGTTACTGATCCTAAAACGCGATTGGAATATTCATCATATTGTCTTGCTTTTGAGTTCCAGATAAAATCCAATACATCTGTTTTATAGCCATTATAGATTAAATTTTCTGATGGTGTTAAGCTTTGGTCTGTGCCTGTAACATATTTATAACCTAAGCTTGTTTTATATTTGTTTAGATACCACTCCGGATTGTCAAATGTTGAAATCATCCCGGTGAAGTTATTGATTAAACGATCCGTAAGGAATGGTCTGTTATGTGTATGTTGGTTCACATAATTAACGACCACGTCTGTTGTTAATTTATCCCAAAGTTTGAACGAGGAATTTAAATTGGCAATATTCTTCTTGTTTGAAGATTCAAGCGCGGTCATCTGATTATCCTGACGTGTGACCGAGAATCTTGTATTTGAATTTTCAGTAGTATGACCAAGGGCTAAATTGAATGAAGTATTATTTGGGTTGTTGAATAGTTTGTTGTACGAATTTTGAGCTGAATATGGACGTACAACACCGTCCCAAGAAATAATGTCTTTACCGTCAAATTTAGGTCCAAAGTTTACAGTAGCCGGAAGTACGCCACGCGTTACGCCGTTGATAGCTCGGCTATTATCATAATAGAAAAACATATCATCAGCCTGTCCATCATTCTGATAGGCTTTTGTATAACCAGGGCCTCTGACATCTTGAAATCTTGGTAGATAAGCAATTTTATCATGCGTGTAGGTGGCATTAAAATCTATAGAAAAACCCTTTCCACCTTTCCCTGATTTTGTCGTTACCAATACCACCCCGTTCATTGCTTCTGACCCATACAAAGCTGCGGCAGAAGCACCTTTTAGAATGCTGATGTTCTCAATATCTTCCGGGTTGAGATCTTCTAAACCATTTCCGCGGGCACGTTGGTCGCCCCAATAATCCGAATTGTTAAAGCTTGATTGTCGCATTGGTACCCCATCGATAATAACCAATGGCTGTGAGTTTCCTGTGATTGAGTTAGTACCACGGATATTGATGTTAATACCCGATGTTGCTCCTCCAGGTGCTGCTGAAATACGAACTCCAGGTGCTTTACCATACAATGCCCCCGCAAAGTTTGGAGAACCAGTTTTTGTTAATTCTTTAGAATCGACTGTACTCATGGCATAACCAAGTTCCTTTGGAGCTCTTTTAATGCCCATGGCAGTAACAACAACCTCTTCCAGGTTGGAAGCATCTTCTGTTAATTTGATGTTAATCGTCTTTGAGGAACCAACAACTATTTCTTGGGACTTGTATCCGACAATGGATACACGTAAGACTTCACCTTGGGAAGCTTGAATTGTAAAAGACCCATTGGCCCCTGTTTGTGTACCCCTAGTTGTTCCCTTAACGGAAACTGTTGCGCCAGAGACTGGTCCATTAGCATCTGAAACTATTCCAGAAATGCTTTGCTGCGCATAAAGCGATGTAGCACTGAAAAGTGTACATAACGCCAATCCTGCAGTTTTTTTGTAAAATAGACTCATGTTTTAGGTATTTGTGTAAAACGTTAGTTAATAATGTTTGTGATGTATTTTTCTATGACTAATGCTGTTGTGCCGAGTTGTTGCGCTCTTTTGTGCAAAGTGGAAATGGCTAAAGTTGTTTTTCTTGAAATCTTCGGAATGCTATATTCATTAACCGCGACTTGGATATGAGGTGCCAGAATATCCCCGATTTCTGCACCACGGCCACTGATGATTATTTTATCAGGATTTAGAATGTGTATTAATGTTGAGATTCCCTTGCCAAGCAAGTAGCCTACTTTCCCGATATTGTTGATCGCTACTTGATCTCCGATTTGGACAGCTTCAATTAATGCGTCAATTTTATTGATATGTTCATTCGCTAGTTTATCATAAATAGAATATTCTCCGTTTTTTATATCTCGCTCTGTATTTCGAATGGCTGCGCTAATGGAAGCTTCGACTTCAAGACATCCTCTTTTGCCGCATGAACATAATGTCAGCGTGTCCGAAAGAGGAATATGGCTAAATTCACCGGCATAACCCGAGGTTCCTTTGAAGATATCGTCATTGATGAGTATGCCTAAGCCTACTCCCCAATTTAGATTGATCACGAGTGAATGAGATGAATCTTTAGCTTCACCAAACTTTCGTTCAGCTAAGGCAATGCAACGTGAATCATTGTCAATAATGGCCGGAACCCTAAATTTCTGCTCAAATAGTTTTCGAATGTTATATAAAGGGGAATCTTCATTATATGATTCATTGAGGCCCGTTTCTGAATCAACGAATCCCGGAATGCTTATTCCAATACCGATGACTTGGTTAATATCAATTTGATTTGAAATGATGAAACTGTCTAAAGCTTCAAGAATGGAATCCGTCGCACTTTTATCTCTGAGATCTATCGGAATATTGTTCTGAGACGAGATGGTTTGAGCCTTAAGATTTGAAGAGGATATGGACGTATAGAATTGATCGATCGATACGCTAATAATACTTTGCTGTAAATTTTCATTAAGCATGTATTGTATGGCTTTTCTGCCACCTGTGGAAGCAGCGTAGCCTTTCTCGACAATGACATTTCTTGTCAAGAGATCATTGATCTGTTTAGTGACAGAGGGGATGCTTTTCGATAAAGAGTTTGCTATATCTGCAATCGGTTGCATCGGTCTATAATACAAAATTCTCAAAATTTCGCCGCCCATAATTTAGTTCAATTGTATTAATATAAATATTGGTTTATCTAAGTTTAATAATGGCCGACAACAACATTTCTTGTCGGCTTGGTCTTTCATAGTTACTTGCTTAAAGGAGATCAATATGTTTGACTTCTAATAAGCATTGTATATTAAAGATAAGAACACTTTGTGTTAAGTTCAAAATTCTTTTTAAAATTTTTAAAAAGAATTTAAAGATGATGTGTTTTTAATCAAAAGAAGGCTCTTTTTTTATCCGGAGAAGGAATGCTTAATTTCGATTGTAACGAAATCGCGATAATTTAAGTGAGATTTATGGCGGATTTTGGTTTTATGATCTCCAAGGGCATTTTAAACTAGCATATAAAAAAAGCTCGGTATAAAACCGAGCTCTTTTTAAATATAGGCTAACTTGCCCTTTTGTAAACAATCTAAGAAACGATCAGCTATTTGACGTCCCAGAAGATTTTAGTTGTTCTTGTATCGTTTGCTTTAACAGCATCGTAATTAGCACTATTATTTGAAATCTCTTGGGTAGGATACAGTAAACGTTTAGGAGGATTTGCGTAATTAGCCAATCCAGCCACAGGGTATGTCAATACTGGATATCCTGTACGTCTCAATTCAGCCCAAGCTTGTTGTGCCTGTAAGAAACCATAATGTAGCCATTTTTGAGTCCATATTAATTCTAGGTTCTTTGCTTGAGTTGTTGAGAAGCTGATAGTCGACTTGTCTACAAAGTCATTGATGACGTCATCTGTAGGTTTTTTCTCTGTTTTCAGTCCTGAAGTATTTAAATTATTTAAATAATAATAGAAAGAAACGGATTGTTTAACAGCGACATCATAAGCATCTTTGGCCGCATTACTTGCTCCCCATCTTAATAGCGCTTCAGCTTTATTGAAATTGGTTTCAGAAGCGGTAATGACAATTCCTGGCAAAGCATTGTTGTCGAAGATAGTTGCCGAATCCAACACAGCGTAGTCTTGATAATTCTTCTCCATATCCGCCGAAGTAAAGGAAATTGGCATTGCTCTATACTCTTTGTTCTGAACGAACTTACCGTTTACTGTTTTTCCAAATTTATCATAAAGTACAGGGATACGTGGATCGTTCGCTGGCAACATTACTTTGTTCAACATATGATCTGTTGCGAATTGATTGGGACCTTCAATCAAGGCCTGTCTCAACGTTCCTGTATAGTTGGTTAGAGGCTGCAATAAGATGTCTTCATTTCTAGGGTTGTAGTTTGCCGTTGCGCCACCATCTGCCAATGGATATTGTGTGGGGTTATTCAGCATTTCGAGTACTTCAGTTCTTGCTTTTGCCTCATCAACAAAAGAAATACGCATCAATAGACGCAGGCGAAGTGAATTGGCATACCTACGCCATTTTGCAACATTACCGCTATTTAAGATATCGTATTTTGAAAAATCAGGATTGGTAGTTGCTGTTGATAAGTACGTGTTGATATTTTTCAATTCGCTGATGAACTGATTGTATAATTCTTTTTGCGCATCAAACTTTGGCTTAATAATCGTACTTGTTGTTGGTAGACTACCGGCTTCACTGAAAGGGATATCTCCAAAGTTGTCAACAAGTTTAGATGCTTCGTCAAACAAAACAATTTTGCCAGTCTGGATAAAGATCTCTTTACTTGCTTTCTCCGCTTCAGGAAGTTCAGCATATGCTTTTTCCATGCTTCTTGTAATACCTAGTACACCAGGGGCATAAAAATCCGTCCAATATGCATAAGAGTAGCTATCGTTCGGCTGATACATGGTATTTGACGGATAAAAAGACGCTGTCTGCGTATATACTGCCTGATTGGACAGGATAAATGTACGGTAGTGGTAATAAGCTGGTCTTACACGATCATTATTTAGCATTTCGGCAAAGAACGCCGGAATATTTGCTTTTGTCGATGCATCTGGGTTTTGAAACTTGTCGTCAAGTTGTGATTTACAGCCGACCATCGTCGATAGGGCCGAAACCAAAGTTAATATAGAAAGAAAAGTTTTTTTCATGATTCTCGTGGGTAAAAAATTAAAAATTAGCATTCAATGAAAAACCGAAACTTCGGGTAGCAGCAGATGAACCAACGTCTACACCTTGTGCCCACCATTTGTTTCCTACTGGAGCTTCAGGATCAAGATTTTTCAATGTGCGGTAGAAGTAGAATAGATTCCTGCCCAACAAAGAAACCTTTAAATTGTTAATTTTAAGTCTTTTGGTGAAGCTGTCCGGAATACGGTAACCAACAGACAATTCTCTTAATTTGATAAAGTTGTTGTCGTATACAGCACCTTTTTCAGTCCAAGAATCTGCACCCCATCCGAAAGTGTTCATGTAGTACTCTGCAGCACTCAAATGCACATCGTTTGCTTTTCCTGTATTGGCGTTAACCCCTTGCAAAGTCACCCCATTTTCGCGGTATGGTAAGGTGTTTTCATATAGACCCGCACTCATGCCGTATTTGAGGTTTTCGGATACCATTTTACCTCCAAAACGATAATCAGCAGTAAAGTCTAACATAAAGTTTTTATAGGTAAATGTATTGGTCCAGCCCCCGATCGCTTTTGGCATAATGTTGCCAGCATATTTGTACTTGGTTTTGTCGATTACATAAAGTCCATCGTCCGAAATCAAGTTATTGCCGTTTTGATCTTTTGCAATGTCATAAACGTAAATATTTCCTAATTTCTCACCCTCTTTTGCGGTAATCTTCAAAGAGTTTTCATCGGCAGAGTAGAATACCAATTCTTCAACACCTGGTGCTAGGGTTTTAACAGTCGACTTATTAAATGAATAGTTCAGTCTAGAATTCCAGGTAAAGTTTTCATTTTGAATTGGCGTACCGTTGATGGAAAGCTCCAAACCGTTATTGGCAATTTTTCCGATATTCAAAATTTGGGAAGTTGCCCCTGTAGAGGCTGGTGTTGTAAGTCCTAAGATCTGATCATCGATATAATTGTTATAGTAACTAACATCTAATCCTAATCTATTTTTTAGAAACTTCAATTCCATACCTACCTCAACCTCATATTTACGCTCAGGACGTAGATTGAGATTTCCATAATTGTTTCTGTAGGTCAATGATGGAACAGCTCCATTTATTGTCAATAATGGATTCTGGTTGTAAGCGATATTTGCTTCGTAGATTGCGGCATCATTACCAACAATACCGTAGGAAGCGCGAAGTTTACCGTAGGAGAACTTATCCGACTTGATATCGAAAGCATCGCTGAAAATAAAGCTACCACTAACGGAGCCATAGCGATAATTATTGTTCGATGAAGGTAGTGTAGAAGAGTATTCAGAACGATAAGTACCGTCTAAGTAAGCAAATCCTTTATAGCCAATATTCAAGGAACCGAAGTAGGCATATTTTAGCATTTCCTTTCTGCTATTTGAAGTTGTTGCCTGCGCGTAACTGTTGCTTAAGCTAAACCAATTTTCTGTGACAAGACCACCTGCTGTACTTGAAGATTGATCATCATAACGTTCTGATCTCGATTGGAAACCTACGCTCGCTGAATAGTCGAAATCAGCATTGATTTTGTTGCTATAGGTTGCCATTACATCACCATACAGAATTGAATAGACTCCTTTTGAAGTAGCAAATCCTCCGGAACTGCTGGTAGTTGAATTGTAAGCTGTTGCGTATTCGTTGTATTGTTTGTTGATGCTCGTTGCAGAAGTTAAGTCATTGCCGATTCTTCCGCGGAGTTTCAGGTGATTTACAACATCCCAGTTTAATGTGGCACTTGTCAAAATCCTATTTTCGGTCTCATCATAACTGTTTTTGTATTGATTCCAAAAATAATCTAAGAGGTTGGAAGCCCGCATCGTGTATTTGAAATCTTCAGGACGTCCTGTTCCAAATTTGGAATATTTGTAGCCATCAGTGGTTTGATACGCATTTTTCATTGCAGACATATCTTCTGTTCTGCTGAAAAATCCGTCAAAACTTCCAAGTACCTGACCCAACAGATAGGTTCTGTTATGGGTGTTGGTATTGATAAAGTTAGCGACGATATCGGTTGATAATTTGTCGCTAAGTTTTAGCGTGCTATTGAGATTGAAGGTATTTCTGTTCTGTTTACTACCAGGGCTTGTACTTTTATAGTCCATTCTGGTCGCACTCAAACGGTAGTTAATTTTCTCTGTTTGGTTTGAGATACCGACGTTAATATTGGAATTGTAGCCTTTGTCAAATACGTCGTAGTAGTTGTTTTCACGTGCTTTGTATTGACGTACCTGTCCGTCCCACCACATAACATCTTCGCCAGTGAATTTTGGACCAAAACTTCCGTAGGATCTATAGTATGGTCTTCTTCCTGATGGAGAATTAGCATCTGTAAACCAACCTTCGGCAGATGCGCCGTTAGCGATGTTTGTCGCGGCATCGTAGCCAGGTCCATAAATATTTTGGAACTTCGGTAAAAAGGCTGCTCTTTCGATTGATCCATTATAGTTGAAGTCAATTCCTAGACCTCTACCTTTTGTGCCTTTCTTTGTTGTAATAACAATTACCCCACTTGCAGCGTCCGAGCCGTATAATGCACTGGCTGCGGCACCTTTTAAGATGGAAATATTGTCGATATCAGCTGGGTTGATGTCCAGCATACCATTACCTCTAATACGTTGATCGTCCCAATAATTATTATTGTTTGCACCAGTCGCACCACCTTGTTGATCGTTACGGATGATGATACCATCGACAACATAGAGGGGTTGGCGTTGATAGTTTAATGAATTGATACCACGGATTTGAACGTTAACCGCACTGGCAGAACCACCCGGAGCAGTGGTAATTTTCACACCTGGGGCTTTACCGTATAGTGCTGATCCAAAGTTGGTGTTACCCGCTTTGGTAATTTCTTCTGCTTTGATATTGCTAACTGCATATCCTAGCGCCTTAGATTCGCGCTTGATACCCATCGCAGTTACAACAACTTCATCTAAAGCTGAAGCGTCCTCGGTTAAGGAGACTTTAATCGATTTAGCGGAAGTAACCGTAATTTCTTGCGTGTGGTAACCGACAATAGAAACACGTAATACTTCTCCCGGAGCGGCTTGAATCGTAAAGGTTCCGCTTGCATTTGTTTGCGTTCCTTTGGCAGTACCCTTAACAGAAACTGTCGCTCCTGAAACAGGACCTTTCGCGTCTGTTACTGTACCAGTAATGGTTTGTTGTGCGTAAAGCGAGGTGGCGCTAAATAGCGTACACAATGCTATACCTGTTGCTTTTTTGTAAAATAGACTCATTTTTTAATGATTAGTATGAATTACAATAAGTAAATGATTAGTGTGGTTATTTATTGAATTAAAATTTTATTGATATGGTTTTCGACTACAATTGCTGCAGTGCCTTTGATTTGTGCGTGTTTGTTTAAAGCTGACATCTGGATATTCGTTGTTTTTGCAATCTCGGGGATACAAAATTCATTGATGGCAATTTGTATTTGCGGATTCAGAATCCTTCCTAATTCTGCACCTCTTCCGCTGACAATAATTTGTTTTGGATTAAGAATATGGATGAGTGTTGATATGCCTTTACCCAGCATGTAACCTATTTTTCCTAAATTATTGATCGCGATTTGATCGCCTACATTCGACGCTTCAATTAAAGCATCTATTTTGTTGAGATTGCTTTTTACGAAGGTGCTGTAAATCGAATATTCGTTATTTTGGATATCAGCTTCCGTGCTTCGAATGGCAGCATCCAACGACGCTTCCACTTCAAGGCACCCTCTTTTTCCGCAAGAACATAAGGTGTTGTCATCCGAAAGTGGGATATGGCTAAATTCTCCCGCAAAACCAGACTCTCCTTTAAAAACGGAGCCATTAATAATAATACCCAATCCTACACCCCAATTTAGGTTGATAATCAGCGAATGATCAATACCCTTAGCCGCCCCAAACTCTTTCTCGGCTATAGCGATACATCTGGAATCGTTTTCTATGACAGTAGATAGCTGATATTTTGCTTCTATGCTATCTTTTATGCGATATAGCGGATGATTATGGGGATAAGATTCATTGACACCCAGCTCGGAGTTTACAAATCCTGGTATGCTAAGACCAATGCCAATTATTTTATTGCTATTGATTCCCGATAATTCTAAAATCGATTCAATTTCACCCAATAGTAAATCAGAAGAATTGCTAGCCTTTAATTCTAAAGGAATATCGCGGTGTTCGATGACTTTTTGCTGATTGAGATCGGTAATGGTAAATGTAGAGAAATGCTGATCGGCTGAAATCGTTAAAATATAAAAATTCAGCGCTGGATTAATTGCGAACTGTAAAGGACGTCTTCCACCAGTGGATTCCGCAAAACCACATTCAACAATTATCTTTTCTTCGAGTAAACGATTGATTATTTTTGTGATGGAAGGTGTACTCTTGGCGAGTTTTTTGACCAACTCTGCAATAGAAAGCGCAGAATCAAAATAAAGGTTTTTCAGTATTTCTTTTTCCATCAGTTTGTGTGGTTTCTAAAAGTTGATTAAACTTTTGTTAAAGATATGTTAAATCGTATATAAGATCAAAATACTTTTTAAAAAACTTTAAAAAGTTACCGTTACGCTTTGTTTTTTTTATTTTTTCTGTAACAATATACCTTCCTGTTTATGCCATTAAATTGTGGATTGCGCATAAAAATGAAGGGTAAATACGTTATATTTACCTTTTAATTATACAATCTGATTATGAAACAACGCTATTACTCCTTGGATGTATTTCGTGGAGCTACTGTGGCACTGATGATTATGGTTAATAATCCGGGTACATGGGCTCATATGTTTGCACCGCTAAAACATGCAGAATGGCATGGATGTTCACCTACAGACCTGGTTTTTCCTTTTTTTCTTTTCGCAGTAGGTAATGCCATGTCTTTTGTTATACCTCGTTTACAGGAGGCTGGACCTGCAGTATTTTGGCAAAAAGTAATTAAACGGACGATCTTGATTTTTGCGATTGGACTTTTCATCAATTGGTGGCCTTTTGTGAAATGGGATGGTGCGGAGCTGGTTTTTAAACAATGGGTGGACGGAACGGATCCGAGCCGGGGAATCCGGATTTTCGGTGTACTCCAACGCATCGCAGTTGCTTATTGTTTTGCTTCGATTTTAGCTTATTATTTTAAAGAAAAAACGATTATCTGGATCTCGGCAATCATACTGTTGTTATATTGGGCAATCTGTGCAATAGCTGGAGGAGCAGATCCCTATAGCTTGGAGGGCTGGTTCGGTACAAAGTATGATATAGCAATCCTAGGTTTACCGCATGTTTACAAAGGGGAGGGGGTGCCATTTGATCCTGAAGGGCTGATGAGTACCTTGCCGACAATTGTTCAGGTTGTCTTTGGCTATTTAGTTGGTGTATTTATTAAAAAGCAAGGTCAGGTGGATTGGCTGTGGACGAAAGTGCCGGCCTCAAGTGAGCCTCATTTTAAATTGCTGGCGGGAATGTTTGTGACCGGATTTATTTTGGTCGTATTGGCTTGGATATGGGCCTTGGGTTTTCCGATCAATAAAAAAATATGGACGAGTTCCTATGTGCTCTATACAACAGGTTTGGCAACCATGACACTCGGTGGTATGATCTGGTTTATTGAAGTGCAGGGTGTCAAAAATAAATTGACACAGTTTTTTGATGTTTTTGGTAAAAATCCGTTATTCATCTTTGTACTGAGCGGTATTCTACCACGCTTTTTGGGATTGTTCCGTATTCCTGATGGCGTAAAAGAGGATGGTACACAAAAATACCTCGACGCTTTTGTCTGGTTTTATAAATATATTTGCGCGAAAGTGCCTGGGATACCAGAAGTTGGTTCTTTTGTTTATTCGCTATGTTTCTTAACGTTGATGTGGGTAATCTGCTATTGGTTGGACAAGAAGAAAATCTACGTAAAGGTTTAGTAGTAGCTGAACCTTTGCTTATTAAATTATTTTGGCAACCGAAGATTTTTGCTATCTTTGCAGCCAATTAATAAAATTTTTAACGCTTTAATATTATTCAGGAAATGTATTTAAGTAAAGAGTACAAAGCTGATATCTTCGCAGAATTTGCTGGATCAGCTACAAACACAGGATCTACTGAAGGTCAAGTTGCTTTATTCACTAAGAGAATTGCTCACTTAACTGAGCACTTGAAAAAAAACAGAAAAGATTTCGGTACACAACGTGCCCTACAAATGTTAGTAGGTAAACGTCGTTCATTATTAGCTTATCTTTACAAAAAAGATATCAACCGTTACCGTGCGATCATTAAAGGTCTAGGTTTACGTGATATTATCAAATAAGCTTTAATACAAAGGTGTTAAGAAAGCCATCCAATTTTTGGATGGCTTTTTTTATTGTGTTTATCGTGCCCGAATTGTTATTGTATTTTTCGCGTCAGCATGGTCGTTTTCTGTTCGTCATGGCCTTTTGTAGTTGTTCAGGACTTTCTTAGGTTAGCGGACGACATTGGCCTATTTATCCCTTACTTCAGTTTTACTATTTAGTCTTTATTTAATCGCTTTTTCCTCGGAGCTTGCTCGCTATTTCTTCGCTTCCAACCGAAGAAGTACCGAACAAGCTCCGAACAAGTACCGAAGAAGCACCGAGGAATCTCCGAAAATGATAGCCATGTTTTATACTTGTCTTATATTGTTTTATACTACGCGACAGGCTAGATTCCTCGTTATAATTGATAAGCCTTTGGAAGCCTTTTTCGAGAAATAAGAGAACTTGAGAAGACTTCAATTGATTCATTGCTTGACAGATTAAGGCGGTTGCTGCCGTATTCCGATGGTTTGATGATTTAGCCTGCTGTTAATTGCACTAATCTTAATATTTTAATTTACCTTTGTGCTGAAATCTAATGTATTTAAAATATTGGCATGCTGCCAACAAGATGAAAAGCATGTCGCAAACAAGATTAAATGAATTACAACGAAATTAAAACGACCATCGATATGGGTAATGGCACCCAGATCGAATTGTCTACAGGTAAATTGGCAAAACAGGCTGATGGGGCTGTAGTATTAAAACAAGGTGATACGATGTTGCTTGCAACAGTTGTTTCAGCTAAAGAAGCGAAATCTGGCGTTGATTTTTTACCCCTTTCTGTAGATTATCAAGAAAAATATGCGGCAACTGGCCGTATTCCAGGTGGTTTCTTACGTCGTGAGGCTAGATTGTCAGATTATGAGGTATTGATCTCACGTTTGGTAGATCGTGCATTACGTCCTTTGTTCCCTGAAAATTATCACGCAGATACACAAGTTGCAATCAGCTTGATCTCTGCAGATAAAGATATTATGCCTGATGCTTTAGCGGGCTTGGCTGCTTCTGCAGCTATTGCTGTTTCTGATATTCCTTTCAATGGACCAATTTCTGAAGTGCGTGTTGCGAAAATTGACGGTCAGTTGGTCATCAACCCAAAATTGTCTGAGCTTGAAAATGCAACTTTAGAGTTTATTGTTGCTGGTTCTGCACAGGATATCGGTATGGTTGAAGGTGAAGCGAAAGAGATTTCTGAAGCTGAAATGGTAGAAGCAATTGCTTTTGCTCATGAAGCTATCAAAAAACAAGTTGCTGCTCAAGTAGAGCTGGCTAACTTAGTTGGTAAAACTGTGAAGCGTGAGTATAACCATGAGCCTGAAAACCTTGAATTGAGAGATGCTATTTTTGCAGCTACTTACGATAAGGTTTATGCTATTGCAAAATCTGCTTCTGCGAAACATGACCGTTCTGAGAACTTCGCAAAAATCGCGGAAGAGTACAGAGCAACAATGCCAGAGGAATTGGATGATGATACCGCATTCTTATTTAAAAAATATTTCCACGATGTTCAGTATGATGCTGTCCGTAACCTGGTTTTGGATGAAGGTATGCGTTTAGATGGCCGTGATGTACGTACTGTACGTCCGATCTGGTCTGAAGTGGATTACTTGCCTGCTGCACACGGTTCGGCTGTATTTACACGTGGTGAAACACAATCATTGACATCGGTTACTTTAGGTGCTAAAGACGATGAGCAAATGATCGATGGTGCTTTTATCAACGGTTATAACAAATTTATTCTTCACTACAACTTCCCTGCATTCTCTACAGGTGAGGTAAGACCTAATAGAGGTCCTGGCCGTCGTGAAGTTGGTCACGGTAACTTGGCTATGCGTTCATTGAAACAGGTACTTCCTGCAGACAGTGAAAATCCATATACGATCCGTGTTGTTTCTGATATCCTGGAATCAAATGGATCTTCTTCAATGGCTACGGTATGTGCTGGTACATTAGCACTTTTGGATGCCGGTGTGAAATTGAAAGCGCCAGTTTCAGGTATTGCCATGGGATTGATTTCTGATGAGAAAACAGGTAAGTATGCGATCTTATCGGATATCTTAGGTGATGAAGATCATTTAGGTGATATGGACTTTAAAGTAACTGGTACAGAAAAAGGTATCGTTGCTTGTCAAATGGACTTAAAAATCAATGGTTTGAAATGGGAAGTGTTGACGCAAGCTTTGGATCAAGCAAAAGAAGCGCGTTTACACATCTTAGGTGAAATGAAGAAAACAATTTCTGCTCCACGTGAAGATTACAAACCACATGCACCTCGTATCGTTCAATTGTTGATCGATAAAGAATTTATTGGCGCTGTAATCGGACCAGGTGGTAAAATTATCCAAGAGATGCAACGTGAGACCGGTGCTACAATTTCGATCGAAGAAGTTGATAACAAGGGTGTTGTTCAAGTATTCGCAGATAATAAAGCCGCTATCGATGATGCAGTAGGTCGTATTAAAGCAATCGCTTCTAAACCAGAGATTGGTGAAACTTACGAAGGTAAAGTGAAATCAATTATGCCATTCGGTGCTTTCGTTGAAATCATGCCTGGTAAAGATGGTTTATTGCACATCTCTGAAATCGACTGGAAACGTCTTGAAACAATGGACGGTATTTTCAAAGAAGGTGATAAAGTAACGGTTAAATTGTTGGATATCGACAAACAAGGTAAAATGAAGCTTTCGCGTAAAGCCTTATTGCCTCGTCCTCCAAAAGAAGACAAACCAAAGCAGGATAAACCTGCCGGTGAAGCTCCTGTAGCTGGTGCTGGACAAGAATAGGTTTATTCCTTTCAAATGATATGAAAAGCTCGCTTTAAGCGGGCTTTTTTTATGGAAAATAAGGCTTACCTTCATCTTTATCCTATGAAAAGTATACTTCGTTTGTTTCTGTTTAAACCTGGTCAGATTTTGGTGTTTGTCCTCATGCATGTGACCGTGTATGGTCAGCGGTCTTATGGGGATAAATTCCAGGAGCTATCTGCCACTGTACAGCATTATGCAGCTAAAAATAATATGATCTTGCCCAAGGGACGTTATGAGTTTTATAAACTGGATCGTGCCATTTTGTGGTCCTATAAACAGGATTTATTTTGGCCTCTTAATAGGTTAATCTTAAAGGATAAAGCTATCAGAGATTCAATGACAGATGAGCTTTACATTAATTTTGATCGGGAATATAACCGCTTTGTGATGGATGTGTATGAAAGCCCTTATAAATTTAACGAGGCGAGACCATTTGAAGCACTTTCCGTGCAGGGCTCATTCAGAGGTGGGATGTCACCGCTTGTGGAACATTTGTCCAAGTTTTTATTGGATCATCAAGGACGCTGGGGCCTCAATCTGTCTTCTTTTACCTTATATATGGATCGTGAGCTTAGTGCTGTGCCCTTAGCATACGATGGCGAGCCAGAAGTAGTGAAATTGCTTAAGGAATTTTTTGAGGAGGCCAAGATTCCCCATAAACCTGGTATTTACTATGGGAATCCAATGTATTGTTCGTATCGATTTGACTGGATGGCTAATAAAAATAAAGAGATTACGCTCGATTGCGCGGTATATAAAGACTATTTTAATATACTGTTTAGTGAAACGAAGTTATATGCGCTGGGAGGGACTTGGAATAGCATGGATGGACAAATGTCTTTTTTTTATGATCGAAAAAATAGCTGGAAACAGTTTGCTGCCCGTCGGGATGTCAAACGAATTTTGGATTTTTTAAATGAGGAGGCTGTTGTTAATCTATTCAAGCTACACCATGGTAATAAAAGATTTAGCGGCGATTATTGGCTTGATGTCGTTATGCTGAAATAGGGGAGTAGTAAGGTTTATATGTAGATCAGAAAACAAATCAGGCTGTCAATTCGACAGCCTGATTTTGTGGTTTTATAACATGATAACACCTTTTATCTTCGCCACTTCTTTGTAGAAGTAGATCACCTGATCGGCGTCTTTTACGTTCAAGTTTACCGTAATTGAAGTATACTTACCTGTTTTGGAATCCTTAAAATCAAACTGAGCACCTGTGTCATCAAATACGCTTTGGATCTGATTGAAGTGGTCCTGATCTTTTGGTAAGATAAATTTATACGTATAGTCCTTTGGGAATGTTTCTAAATCTTCTAAGCGCTCTTTAAAAGTTTCATAGAAGTCTTTTGGATTATCACCTCCGTCAGGGATGTCTTGTATATTGATGTTTTTGTAATCTGCCATGTTTTGTTTCTCCTTAAATATGTTATTAAGGTATTAACAAATATTAATCCAGTAATGTTTTACTGACAATATTTCAGTTAATTATTGTCAATGCTTGAAGGCCAATCGGCTTTGTTTTTACCAAAGTTTTTGTTTGGCGTAGCACTCATCTCGATTTCCATCTGTCCACCTTCTAAAAGCTGCGCATGTGTAATGAACGACTTAGCATAAGGTTTACCATTCAATTTGATCGATTTAATGTATTGATTTGCTTTACCTTGATTTTTAACATCGATCGCTAACGTTTTGCCATTTGGTAAATTGATGTTCGCATGTTGCATCATCGGGGATCCGAAGACATAAACACCACTCATTGCATTCAGTGGATAGAAGCCCATTGCTGAGAACACATACCATGCGCTCATTTGTCCGACGTCATCATTGCCACATAGACCAGCTGGACTGTTTGTGTAAAACTCCGTCATCGCCTTACGGGCTAGAGCTGCACCTTTCCAAGGTTGTCCAGCATAAGCATATAAGTAAGGGATATGATGGTTTGGCTCGTTCCCTTGTGCATATTGGCCGATTAGTCCTGAAATATCTGGAGAAGCTTCACCACCAAGATCCGATGACATGGTCGTAAAATAATCCAGTTTTTTCAAAAATTTCTCCTCGCCACCGAAAAGATTGATCAGACCTTTGACATCTTGAGGTACCAGCCAGGTATATTGCCAAGCATTTCCTTCGCAATAATCATTCTCGCGGTGTTTGGCCATCAATGGGTCGAAAGGTCTGCGGAATTCCCCATTGGCTTTTTTACCGACGAAATGACCTACTTCTTTGTCAAAATACTGCTCGTATAGTTTGTAGCGTTTTTTGAAATAGGCCGCGTCTTCTGTTTTACCGAGCTTTTCGGCAATTTTATAAGCACCAAAGTCGGCAATCGCATATTCTAATGCCCATGCTACAGATTCATTCGGCATGCTGTCGATCGGAATGTAAGTCAGTTCACGAGCATATTTCAGACCATGATCGTTGCCCATGGATGTGGTCTTAACAGCCTCCCAAACCAAAGGATAATCTTTCTCGTCAATAATTCCTTTTAAGAAAGCATCCGCAATGACTGGAATCGCAGGTAGACCCACCATCGTGTTGGTTTCATTACCTTGTAAGTGCCACATTGGCAATTTACCCTGTTGTTGATAGATAGCCAACATTGTCTTGATAAAATCCTGGTTGATTTTACGATCCTCCAAGATGGTCATCAACGGGTGAAGGCCACGGTAAGTATCCCAAAGCGAAAATACCGTATGGTTGACAAAATCCTGTTTCTCGTATACTTGTTTGTCAGTTCCCAAATAATCGCCATTTGCATCGTTAAAGATGGTAGGAGCGAAGTAGGTATGGTATAATGCCGTATAGAAGATTGTCTTCGTATCTTTGTCGGCTTCAAATTGAATCTTATTTAAGGTTTTGTTCCAACGTTGATCCGCTTCTTGTTTTACTTTATCAAAATTCCAGCCCGGGATCTCTGCATTGATATTGTTCAGGGCATTGGTCGAGCTTACGGGAGAAATACCGACTTTAAGTTCGATGGTTTTGTTTTTAACAGCATCAAAGAATAAAGCCGCTTTGATTGCCTGTCCTTTAAATGTTGTTTGGCCTAATTTTTCTTCTTTACCGTCGAAAAATCTTACTTTTTGTATCGGCTGGGAAGTTCTGATCGCAAAATACAATTTTTGGTCAGTTGCCCATCCTGTTGAAAAGCGATAACCAACAAAGGTCGAGTCGTTAACCTGTTTGATGTAGGTGTCTGTCGGTTTATCCCAATTGATATGGTAACCTAAGTCGACCAAAATATGTGCATTGTCTGTTTTTTCATAGCGATATTGATGATAGCCAACACGTTCGGTTGCCGTCAAATTGGCCTGTACCTGATAGTCATCTAAATAAGCGCTATAGAATCCGGGTTTGGCAACCTCATTTTCCTTTTTGAAGGAAGAGCCATAGCCTGTATTCATTTTATTGAATTCCGCTGGCGTTAATTGTAATTTTCCGTTGGCTGGAACGATCATGAGGTCGTTGAGGTCACCGATACCTGTTCCGCTCAGGTGGGTATGGGTAAAACCCAAAATTTCCTGGCTTTTGTAATTGTATCCACTGCACCAGTCCCATCCGTTGAACTTGTCCCAAATCTGTGGAATTTGGGTAGGCCCTAATTGTACAGCACCTAAAGGTACATTTGCACCAACAAAGACGTGACCATGATCCGCGGAACCAATAAAGGGGTTGACATATTGTGTAAGATTTTGCTGGGCTTGCGCACAAAATGGCAAAATTAGTGTGCCCAACACTGTTTTGAGTAGTTTATTTCCTGTCATAGGTTTTGTTCGGGTATTTGAAAACTGCTTAAAATTAGTAAATAAAACCTTTTAGCGCAATTTTATTATTATTTTAGTAAATTGTCGTTAAATTTTTTACTTTAGTAATCTTCGTAATAAAAAACTTAACAAACCTACTACTACTACATGAAGAAACGTATTCTGATCAGTGATATCGCAAAGGCGTTGGGGATTTCTGTAACTACTGTGTCCTTTATTTTGAATGATAAGGCAAAAGAAAAGCGTATTAGTGAGGCTTTGACTAAGCGGGTTTTGGACTATGTCAAAAAGGTCGGCTATAAGCCCAACGAATTGGCAAAAAGTCTCCGCACAGGGAAGACAAAGATTCTGGGTTTGATTATCGAAGATATTTCCAATCCTTTTTTTGGGAATATAGCACGTCTGATCGAAAGTAAGGTCTATGAGCAGGGCTACCGTATTATTTATTGTAGTACCAACAATGATGTAGAAAAGGCGAAGGAGTTAATCCAGATGTTTTACGATCGTCAGGTAGATGGTTTTATTATTACACCTTCCGATGGTTTGGAAGATACAGTAAAGCAGTTGCAGCAGAATAATATTCCGGTTGTGCTCTTCGACCGTTATTTTCCGGGGCTTGAAACAGACTATGTTGGTGCGGACAATTTTCAGGGGGCCTTTGATGCCAGTAACCATTTGTGTCAACAAGGTTATAGACGTATCGGGTTTGTATCGCTCTATTCGGATCAGACCCAAATGAAGGAGCGTTCAGATGGCTATATGAAGGCTATGGATAATAATAAGCAACAAAGTTTTATTCAAAAGATCCAGATGGATGCTTCGGATGAAGAAGCAATGGAACTATTGCGGGAGTTTATCTGTGAAAATAGGCTGGATGCCGTTTTGTTCTCTACGAACTATCTGGCGATTTCGGGTTTGAAGGCTTCCAAAAAATTTAATTTTACGATGCCGGCAGTAATTGCTTTTGACGACCATACGGTTTTTAAGCTGGTCGAACCTGCTATCACGGTTGTTTCGCAGCCGATCAAGGATATTGCTGAGAATCTGATCAATATTTTGTTGCTGCGTCTTCAGGGAAAAATAAAAGCAACACGTAGAATGGTGTTGCCTTGTGAACTGAAAGTTCGTGAGTCGACTAAAGTGAAAGTTACTTCGTAGTATCGGCCACAAATTTCATTGAAATAGAATTAACGCAGTGACGCGTGTTTTTTGTCGTAAAGCCTTCTCCGAGGAACACATGGCCTAAATGCGCGCCACATTTACTACACAGGATTTCAGTGCGGCGACCATCGGCATCGGTGATCCTTGTAATTGCCCCGGGAATTTCATCATCAAAACTTGGCCAACCACATCCAGATTCAAATTTTGACTCCGAACGGTATAGTGGGCTGTCACAACGGCGGCAGATATAAGTTCCTTTGAGCTTATTGTCTAAAAGTTCGCCGGTAAAAGGCCGTTCAGTTCCCTTATGTATAATAATGTATTCCTCTTCTTTACTTAACGGGTTGTATTTTTTGTTTGTTTCCATTGTTGTCGTGTGTTTGGTGTTGAAGCTGGCTTTACTAGGAGCTACCCAATAGGAACGCGTTATTCTTTCGATATAATGAGCTATTCCCTCTATAATAAAGACATCATCCAGATTTTTTTATTGTTAGCTCGGGACCTGACCCTGGCCAGATCTCCATTTCTCTTGATAAAGTTCTCGATTCGTCTTATAAAGGTAAAGGTACGGAAATTAGGATGAAAAAAAACTTTTTGTGTCTTCTGCGATCCGCTATCTTGAGTATTATAAATTGTCATGGAATTGTCTTATATTTGAGTGGCTATCCAAATGAAAAGTTGTAGCGATGGAACCACTTTAATAGCTTAATGTTGTTTTTATCCTCGTTTAAACGCATTTGTTTAGAATGATTATAAATTGATATTAAAGGTCACAAAATTGTCAGCGATTTGTTAATAAATCATACTTTTGTGGCATTGTTAGGGGGGTAGTGGCTCCTTTAACCATGGGAGTTAATTTTTTACATTCACAAATAAATAGTATAAAGTGCTAAATATGAGAACTATCTCATCCGTTTTGGGAAGCCTTGCGAGGGTGGTGTCAACGAGTTTGATGCTATTATTTGCCGTTACGACGTTGCATGCGCAAGATGTCAAGGAAGGTGAAAAAATCTTCAAATCTAAGTGTACATCCTGTCACGCCATTGACAGAAAAGTGGTTGGTCCTGCTTTAAAGGGGATTCCAGAGACGAAAGACGAAGCTTGGTTAATCAAGTGGATCAAGAACTCTCAGGCTTTAATTGCGTCTGGCGATGCTGATGCAGTTAAAATCTTCGAAGAGAACAACAAGCTTGTGATGACTTCTTTTACTGATTTATCTGACGATCAGATCAAGTCGGTATTAGCGTATATCACAGATGCTTCTAAGGAGAAACCGAAAGAGGCTGCTGCTGGTGGCGCTGGAGCTAAAGATGATAACGCGTCTATGTTCATGATTTTGGGCTTGATCGCAGTTGTTGTTTTGGCTGTTGTCGTTATCGTGGTGTTGAATCGTGTGATCCGTACCTTAGAAAATGTAATTGCTAAAAACCAAGAAGCTATTGCTGCGCAACAAGAGCCAGAAGATAGCCAACGTTTTGTGAAGTTTGCGAAAGCATTCGTTAAGAACAAGAAGTTGGTTGGCTTTACAGTCTTGATGTTAGTTGCATTATTAGCTGTAGGTGGTTGGAAAACAATGTGGAACGTTGGTGTTCACCAAGGCTATCAGCCGGTTCAACCAATTAAGTTCTCTCACCAAATCCACGCTGGTGTTAACAAAATTGAGTGTCAATACTGTCACGGTGGAGCATTTAAATCTAAAAATGCGTCTATTCCATCGGCCAACGTATGTATGAACTGTCACAATACAATCACTGCCTCAGAACATTATGATGGTGAAATTTCTCCGGAAATTGCTAAAATCTATCGTGCATTGGATTGGAATCCTGATACACGTACTTACGGTAACAATCCGAAACCAATTCAATGGGTTCGTATTCACAACTTACCTGACTTTGCTTACTTCAACCACTCACAACACGTTGTGGTAGCTGGTGTTGAGTGTCAAACTTGTCACGGTCCAATCCAAAATATGGAAGAAGTATACCAATACTCTCCATTGACGATGAAATGGTGTGTTGATTGTCACAAAAAGACAGATATCAAATCGGATAACAAATACTATGAAGATTTGATTAAAGCACACGAAAGAATTAAGAAAGGTGAGAAAATGACTGCAGCCATGATCGGTGGTCTTGAGTGTGGTAAGTGTCACTATTAATAATTATTTGAAATACGCAATCTTATATACAGCTTAAATGGATAGCAATAAAAAATATTGGAAAGGTTTGGAAGAGTTAAATCAAACTCCTGCTTTCGTTGAAGGAAGCAAGGGTGAGTTTGCCGAATCTATTCCTGTAGAAGATGTATTAAACGAAGCAGGCTTGAGTACTAAAACTCCTCGCCGTGACTTCTTGAAAGCATTAGGATTTGGTTTGGGTGCTGTTTCTTTAGCGGCTTGTAACCGTACTCCTGTGCATAAGGCAGTTCCTTATTTGATTAAACCTGAAGAGGTAACTCCAGGTATCCCTAACTATTATGCTTCGACGTTCAACGGTCAAAGCATCTTGGTTAAAACTCGTGAAGGTCGTCCGATTAATGTTGAGCCTAACCCGAATGCAATTGGTTTGAACCAAGGTTTAGATTCAACGACTGCTGCTTCTGTATTGGATTTATATGATGAGTCCAAATTGAAACAGGCACAATTGAAAGGTCAAGATGTTGAGTGGTCTAAATTGGATGGGGAAGTTGTTAAAGCTTTGAATGCAGCAGCATCTTCTGGTAAACAAATTACGATCGTTTCTAACACCGTAAACAGTCCTTCAACGTTGGCGGCTATCGCTGCTTTCGCAACGAAATTCCCAACAGTTAACCATGTACAATACGATGCTGTTTCTTACAGCGGTATTATCGAGGCGAATAAAGCTTCATTTGGTAAAGCTGTTGTCCCTTCATACAATTTTGAAAAGGCAAATGTGATTGTTTCCGTTGCAGCTGATTTCTTAGGAACTTGGTTAGCAGGCGAGGAGCATACACAACAATACGCTAAAAACCGTGATTATAAATCGTTGAAAAACGGCAAAATGTCACGTCACGTGCAATTTGAGTCTGGTCTTTCCATGACGGGTACAAATGCGGATGCACGTATCGCAATCAAACCTTCGGAAGAAGGTGCTACATTGGTTGCTTTATATAATGCAATCACTGGTCAGTCTTTGGCTGGTGCTACTGCAAACAAAAAAGCACAAAAAGGTGTCGCTCTAGCGGCGAAAGAATTGGTGAACAGCAAAGGCGCAGCAGTTGTTGTTGCTGGATCTAACGATGTCAATGTACAAGTATTAGTGAATGCAATCAACGTTGCATTAGGTGCTTACGGTACAATCATCGATTTGGATAACTATTCTAAACAATACCAAGGTTCGGATTCTTCGTTCCAAGCTTTCTTAGCAGCAGCGAAATCAGGTCAAGTTGGTGTTGCGTTCTTCTTGAATAGCAACCCGGTGTATGACTACTTCAAAGCAGATGATGTAAAAGCAGCGTTGAAACAAGTTCCTTTCACCTTATCATTTTCGCAACGTGCGGATGAAACAGCTTCTGAATTGACCGCGATTGCTCCAGCAAGTACGTTCTTGGAATCTTGGGGTGATGCGAATCCAAAAGAAGGTTTGTTCTCTATCATTCAACCAACAATCAATCCTGTTTTCAAAACACGTCAAGTTGAACAAAGCTTGTTGACTTGGGCAGGAAATGATACCGATATGTACAACTTTGTTAAGAACTTGTGGTCTACACAAATCTTAGCAGGTTCTACGAAAAACTGGGATGCTGTATTGCAAACTGGTTTTGAATATAAAGGTGCTAAAGCGGCAACAGCTCCTGCTTTTACAGGAAATGCAGCAGCAGCGGCTTCTGCAATTGAAGCATCAAGCAAAGCAATTACCGGTGAGTTTGAGTTGAAACTTTACGAGCCTTCTGCACTTCGCGATGGTCGTTATGGAAACAATGCTTACTTGCAGGAATTGCCTGACCCGGTTTCTAAAGTAACGTGGGATAACTATGCTGCTCTTAACCCGAAAGATGCTGAGAAATTAGGTTTGGGCGAAGACGGTAAAGTAACTGTAAAAGCAAATGGTGTTGAATTGGAATTGCCAGTTGTACAACAACCAGGTCAAGCACAAGGAACAGTTTCAGTTGCTGTAGGTTATGGCCGTACAAAAGTTGGTAAAGCAGGTAATGAAGTTGGTAAAAACGCATTCCCTTTTGCTTCTATCATCAATGGTACAGTACAAGGTGTTGCTAAAGCAACTGTAGCGAAAGCGTCTGGTACTTACCAATTGGCACAAACACAAACACACCACACGATCGAAGGTCGTAACGTTATTCGTGAAACGACATTTGCGAAATATCTGAAAGATCCTAACTCTGAGGCAGGACGCTTTACAGATAATCACAAAACATACGATTTGTGGAACAAATATGAGCAACCTGGTCACAAATGGGTGATGGCGATCGACTTGAACGCATGTACTGGTTGTGGTGCTTGTATCGTTGCTTGTAACGTTGAAAATAATATTCCTGTTGTAGGTCGTGATGAGGTTCGCCGTCGTCGTGAAATGCACTGGTTACGCATTGACCGTTACTATACAATCGAAGGAAAAGATCAAGATCTTACAAAAGAGAAAGAAATTGCAAGAGCTTCGGCTGATTTAGATTTCGAAGATATCACTGTTGTTCACCAACCGATGTTGTGTCAACACTGTGGTCACGCACCTTGTGAAACGGTTTGTCCAGTATTGGCAACAGTACACTCTTCAGAAGGTTTGAACCATATGGCATATAACCGTTGTTTTGGTACACGTTACTGTGCGAACAACTGTCCTTTCAAAGTTCGTCGTTTCAACTGGTTTGCATACTGGAATGATTCACGTTTTGACAACTACCTGAACAATGAGTTCACACAATTGGTGTTGAATCCAGATGTTGTTACTCGTTCACGTGGGGTAATGGAGAAATGTTCAATGTGTATCCAACGTATCCAATCAGGTAAATTGCAAGCTAAGATTGAAAATCGCAAAGTTAAAGATGGCGATATCCAAATGGCTTGTCAACAAGCATGTTCTGCAAATGCAATTATCTTTGGTGATGCAAATGATCCAGAATCAGAAGTGTCTAAAGCATTACGCAACGAGCGTGTTTATTACGTACTTGAGGAAATCAATGTTCAACCGGGTATCGGTTATATGACAAAAGTTAGAAACACTTTTGAGGCGTAATCTTGTACAATATTTGAAATAAAAATACTATGTCATCGCATAACGAATCAATATTAAGAGAACCATTAATGACCGGTAAGGACATTACGTATGCAAAAATTACGGATGATATCTTACTACCGGTTGAAAATAAACCGAATAAAGCATGGTGGATTGGTTTTACCGTTGCTGTATTAGGTGCTTTATTATGGGTAGTTAGCGTTAGTTATACCTTTTGGACAGGTATCGGCGCTTGGGGTCTGAATAAAACTGTAGGCTGGGCTTGGGATATCACCGACTTCGTATGGTGGGTAGGTATCGGTCACGCGGGTACGTTGATTTCAGCTGTATTATTAATCTTCCGCCAGAACTGGCGTAATTCAATCAACCGTTCTGCAGAGGCGATGACGATCTTTGCGGTAATCTGTGCGGCTACATACGTTGTAGCTCACATGGGTCGTCCTTGGTTGGCTTATTGGATTTTCCCACTTCCAAATCAATTTGGATCACTTTGGGTAAACTTCAACTCTCCTTTGGTATGGGATGCGTTTGCGATCTCGACTTACTTTACAGTATCCTTGGTATTCTGGTACTGTGGTTTGTTGCCGGATATCGCGACAATCCGTGACCGTGCTACTGGATTAAAACAAAAAATCTATTCTGTATTATCATTCGGATGGAATGGTTCAGTGAAGACTTGGCAACGTTTTGAAATCGTGTCATTGATCTTGGCAGGTATTTCTACTCCGCTGGTACTTTCTGTACACACGATCGTATCCATGGACTTTGCAACTTCGGTTATCCCTGGATGGCATACAACGATCTTCCCTCCATATTTCGTGGCGGGTGCGATCTTCTCTGGTTTCGCGATGGTACAGACTTTATTGTTGATCTTACGTAAAGTAATGAACTTTGAGAACTACATCACGATGTTCCACATTGAATCGATGAATATCATCATCATGACAACTGGTTCTATTGTGGGGGTGGCTTATTTAACTGAGTTGTTTATCGCAATGTACTCTCGTTCAGAATACGAAATGTATGCTTTCGAGAACCGTATGTTGGGTCCATACGCGTGGGCTTACTGGTCAATGATGACTTGTAACGTAATTTCTCCACAGTTATTCTGGTTCAAAAAAATCCGTACAAGTATTCCTATCTCATGGATCTTATCGATTGTGGTAAACATCGGTATGTGGTTTGAGCGTTTTGTAATTATCGTGACTTCATTGCACCGTGATTACTTGCCTTCATCTTGGGCAATGTTCTACCCAACTTGGACAGACGTAGGTATCTTTGTAGGTTCAATCGGATTATTCTTTACATTATTCTTGTTGTTCTTACGTTTCTTACCAGGTATCGCTATCGCCGAAGTGAAATTGTTGTTGAAATCATCTTCATTACAACATAAAACTAAATTGGCTCAAGAAGGCGCATTCCCTGAGGAACAAGTGAAGTACTTCCAAGAGTCATTAGAGAAATATGATTCAGTGACAGAAGAAGAGATTAAAGAATTATCAGTTAGAAAATAATCAGCAATGAGCAATACAAAATATATATTAGGTAGTTTTGCGGATCCCGATGAAATGATGCATGGGATCGACAAATTGCAAGCAAACAATATAAGTATTTACGACTGCTTTACTCCGATGCCTATTCACGGCATCGAAGCGAAGCTGGGTGTGAAACCTTCTCGCTTGCCTATCGCAGCATTTTGCTTTGGAGCATTAGGAACGACATTAGGTTTTAGTTTGTTGTATTATACAATGGCTTATGATTGGCCGATGAATATCGGTGGTAAACCATCTTTTGGTATGCCGAACTTTGTTCCAGTTACATTTGAGGTTACGATCTTATTGTGTGCCTTGGGTATGGTTGCCACGTTTTTCTTCCGTAACCACTTATTTCCGGGACGTGCACCTCGTGTAATGGACTTGAGAGCAACAGATGATCGTTTCATCCTTGCAGTAGATGCCAAAGAAAATACAGATCACGCTTTGATCGATAGCTTATTGAAAGAAGCTGGAGCTGTTGAAGTTAAGTACAATGATAGAAAATATGTTAGCTATGAATAAGAAGAATTTACTTGGAACGCTATGCGCAGCTGTGGCATTGACAGCACTTGTTTCTTCTTGTGGTGACAAAACAACTCGTAGTACAGGTTTAGAGTTTTCTCGTAACATGTACGATCCGCTTGCTTTCAATCCGGATCAACCTAATGCGAATTTTGCTGATGGAAAAACAGCACAAACACCTCCTAAAGGTACAGATCCAATTGGTTTCACTCGTTTTGAATACGCCAATACATTAGAGGATTATGAACGTGCAGGAAGAGAAGTAAAAAGTCCTTTGGTCGTAAATGCCGAAAATCTTGAAAAAGGTAAAGCTTTGTTCACCACTTACTGCTCGATATGTCATGGAGTAGAAGGTAAAGGTGATGGTCCTATCACAAAAGACCGTAGCGTGACTGATTCAAGAGGTACTCGTCAATTAGAGAACTTTCCTCCGCCACCATCTTATCACAGAACAGATGCGGCGAGCTCTTCACGGGGTGGTTTGATGGCTGACTTGACTGATGGTAAAATTTACCATACAATTTATTACGGACACAACTCCATGGGATCACATGCATCTCAATTGTCTCCAGAGGAGAGATGGAAAGTTGTTATGTATGTTCACGAATTACAAAAGAAATAATCTAACATCAGATATATAAATGGGAACTCACAGTCATCATCACGATTATAATTTCAACGAGCGATACGAGTTTGCTGGCAAAGCTAAAATGGTCAGTATTGTCGCTGTTGTACTAGGCGTAGCTGCTGTAGCTTTCGGGTTGCTTTCGGGCGATCACGTTACTGTAGAGCGTACTTATGCCAACTTGTTATTGATGGGTTATTACTTTACATGTGTATGCGCAGCTGGAACATTCTTTGTTGCCTTGCAATATGTAACACAATCTGCATGGTCTGCAGGTTTGGTACGTATACCTCAGGCTATGGCGAGTGTTTTACCAATTGCATCATTGATTTTATTGGTTATTGTTGGTTTAGGTTTAACTACACATAACTTATATCACCACTGGAATGCAGATGGTATTACTGATCCGCATAGTACAAATTTTGACCCTATTATCGCAGGCAAATCTGCTTATTTAAATGTTCCATTCTTCTTGATCCGTCAGGTGGTATTTATGGGAACATATAGCATTTTTGCTGTTATTTTTGCGAAACTTTCTTATAAAGAAGATTTAGAAGGTGGATTGACTTCTTATAAAAAGTCATTCAAATTGTCGGCAATCTTCTTAGTTATCTTCGGTTTTACTACACCTATCTGGTCTTTCGATACAGTAATGTCTTTAGAGGCACACTGGTTTTCGACAATGTTCGGTTGGTATAACTTTGCAGCAATGTGGGTAAGCGGTATTTCGTGTATCACGATCATCGTTGTTGTATTGAAGAAAGCTGGTTATATGAACTGGGTAAACGAAAATCATTTACACGATTTGGGTAAATTGATGTTCGGTTTCTCGATCTTCTGGACTTACGTTTGGTTTGCACAATTCATGTTGATTTGGTATTCAAACATCCCAGAGGAAACAGTTTATTTCTACAAACGTTGGGAACCTGAATACAAACCTTGGTTTTGGTTGAGTATTATCATTAACTTTGTGGCACCATTGTTACTATTAGTGGATCGCGATGCTAAACGTAAACAAAATGTAATGTTGTTCGTAGCGATTCTATTATTGGCTGGTCACTGGCTAGATTATTATATCATGATCATGCCTGGTACTGTTGCTGAACATAGAGGATTTGGTATCATTGAAATCGGAACTGCACTTGGTTTCTTAGGTTTGTTCATCTTCTTAGTTATGAGTAAATTGAGTAAACAAGCATTGGTGCCTAAAAATCATCCTTTCTTGGATGAGAGTTTGCATCACCAGATATAGTTTCACTTTTAAAGGAAGGTTACGTAAAAACGTTATAAAAGAAATGAGCTTTAAATTAAATAATAGATTCAAATCCATCTCGGGTTTTGTGCTTGCACTAGGATTGCTTTTTGCGACTCCTATCCTAGCAAGTCAACAAGATACAGTAGCATCTGATTCTGCTAAAGCGGCGACTACAGCAGTAGCTGCCCCTGCAGCAACGGATTCGGTTGCAAAAGATACAACAGCGGCAGCAGGTACTGCTGCTGTTGCATCTGCTAGTTCTTCTACAGAAGCTAGCGCTGCTGCTCCTGCTGTTGAAGAAGTGAAGCAAATAGACCCTCAGGTTTATAAAAACTTCACGTATTATGTCTTGTTATTCTTGGTTATATGTACAGTTGTTGCCGTTATCGGTAAAGTACTTTCGATCTATGAATTGACAAGAAAGATGAACGGTAAATACAATCCGTTTGCGAATAACACGTTTCAATCGGCATTGTTATTCATTTTCTTGGTTGTATTCCTTTACGGTGTATATTGGTCATATGTACACTGGGGAGCCGCTTATTGGAGATCTGCAGTAACTGAGCACGGTGAGCGTATTGATACGATGTTTATCATTACGACAGCAATTACAACATTTGTATTGGTTATCACACACATCTTGTTGATGACATTTACATTCTTGTACCGCATGCGTGCAAAACGTCAGGCTTATTATTATCCTCATAACAATGCAATTGAGAAATTGTGGACAATTGTTCCCGCTGTTGTTTTGACAGTTTTGGTATTGTTCGGTTTCTTTACATGGAGATCAATCACAAATATTCCTGAGGATCTACAAAAGTCAGCATTACAAGTTGAGGTATTAGGCGAGCAATTCCAATGGAATGTCCGTTATGCTGGTTCAGATGGGATTATTGGTAAACGTAATTATAAAATGACGACACCAACCAACCCTTACGGTATTGACTTTAATGATAAAAATTCTTGGGATGATATTCAAGGATCTGAAATTTGGTTGCCTGTAAATAAACCAGTTCGTTTCCATATCGTTTCAAAAGATATTATTCACTCTTTCTATATTCCTGATTTCCGTGTTCAGATCAATGCGGTACCGGGAATGACAAATTACTTCCAGTTCACACCTACTGTTACAACAGAAGAGATGCGTGATCGTTTGGGTGATTATAACTATGACTTCGTAATGTTGTGTAACAAGATCTGTGGATCTGGTCACTACAACATGCAAAAGAAAGTGGTTGTCGTAACTGAAGAGAAATATAAAGAGTGGTTAGCTAAACAAAACAAATATTTTACTGAGGATTTGCAAAAAGAGTTCAGCGGTAAAACAGCTAACGTGAAAAAGGATAGCGTACAAGTTACAGCATCTTTGAACTAATTAAGAATTTTTGAATATAAAATCGAATATGTCAAGTACAGTAATATCGCATAGCGCTGAACATCACGATTCGCACGGCCATCATCACGAGGAGTCGTTCATCAGAAAGTATATCTTCTCGGGTGACCACAAGATGATTGCTAAGCAATTCTTGATCACTGGTATCATCATGGCAGTTTTTGCGATGCTTTTATCAGTATTATTCCGTATCCAATTAGCATGGCCGGATAAAGAGTTCCCTATATTAGAAGTATTCTTGGGTAAATGGGCTGAAGGCGGTCGTATAAAACCGGAGTTTTTCCTTTCCTTGGTAACCATTCACGGTACCGTTATGGTATTCTTCGTGTTAACGGCTGGTCTATCAGGTACTTTTAGTAACTTATTGATTCCATATCAAATCGGAGCACGCGATATGGCATCTCCTTTTATGAACATGTTATCTTACTGGTTGTTCTTTGTAGCATCAGTGATTATGGTTGCATCGTTCTTCGTAGAAAGTGGACCTGCTTCTGCTGGTTGGACAATCTATCCGCCACTATCGGCTGTTCCTACTGCAATCGCAGGATCTGCAACTGGTATGACTTTGTGGTTGGTGAGTATGGTTCTATTTGTAGCTTCACAGTTGATCGGTGGTATTAACTATGTAAGTACAATTTTGAACATGCGTACAAAAGGAATGGACTTATGGAAAATGCCTTTGACAATCTGGGCGTTCTTCTTGACTGCTATCGTGGGTATGTTGTCATTCCCAGTATTGGTTTCGGCGGTTGTTCTATTGATTTTTGACCGTGCTGCTGGTACGTCATTCTATTTGTCGGATCTTGTTGTTCAAGGACAAATTTTACCGAACGAAGGTGGTTCACCAATTTTGTTCCAACACTTGTTCTGGTTCTTAGGTCACCCTGAGGTATATATCGTTGTTATGCCTGCTTTAGGTTTAACTTCTGAGGTTATTGCGACCAACTCACGTAAACCAATCTTTGGTTACCATGCGATGGTTTATTCATTGATCGGTATCACCGTATTATCGTTTATCGTATGGGGTCACCACATGTTTGTAACAGGTATGAACCCGTTCTTGGGTGGTGTATTTATGATTACAACATTGATTATCGCGGTTCCTTCTGCTGTAAAAGCGTTTAACTATCTTGCAACGTTGTGGAAAGGTAATATCCGTTTCACTCCAGCGATGATGTTTGCTATCGGTTTGGTATCGTTCTTTATCTCTGGTGGTTTGACAGGATTGTTCCTAGGTAATGCAGCGTTAGATATCAACTTACACGATACGTATTTTGTTGTTGCCCACTTCCACTTGGTAATGGGATCGGCGTCAATCTTCGGTATGCTTTGTGGTGTTTACCACTGGTATCCTAAGATGTTCGGTCGTATGATGAACACAAAATTGGGTTATTTACACTTCTGGTTGACTTTCATTGGTGCTTACATGGTATTCTTCCCAATGCACTTTATGGGTATCGATGGTGTGCCTCGCCGTTACTATGCATTTACAGAGTTTGCTTTCATGGCGAAATGGGTTTCTGTCAACAAATTGGTAACATGGGCTGCAATCATCGCTGCTTTAGGTCAGGTAGCTTTCTTGTGGAACTTCTTTACATCGATTTTCTTCGGTAAAAAAGCCCCACAAAACCCTTGGCAGTCAAACACATTGGAATGGACTACTCCGGTAGAGCATATCCATGGTAACTGGCCAGGAGAAATTCCAACTGTACACCGTTGGCCTTACGATTACAGTAAGCCAGGTCATGGTGAGGATTTTATTCCTCAAAGTGTTCCTTTCTCTGAAACAATGAGCTCTAATTTGCCTCATGATTTCGAAGGAGACGAGGAAGCTGAGCGTATCCAGGCAGAATGGAATGCTCAAAATGGTAGAAAAGACTAATAAAATCTTATAAAATAGAGTAGGAATTCCTACTCTATTTTATGGAAGTTTGTATTTTAAGAGGTAGGGGTAGTATTATGTTTCCAGCAGCTGAGAAGCGATTTATAAAGACCAATTTTATAACGATCATTGTGTTGTTTTTGGTCATTATTGCTGGAGGAGTTGTTCGGAGTACAGGGTCAGGAATGGGATGCCCGGATTGGCCAAGATGTTTTAACCGTATTATTCCTCCAACAGATATCTCCCAATTACCTCAAGGATATGAACAGCATTATATTGAAGGAAGAGCAAAGAAGAACGAACGTTTCGCGAAAATTGTAGAATTTTTCGGCGATAAGGAAATGGCTTACAAGCTCCGTACCGATAAGAGTATTTTGCAGCATGAAGAGTTTAATGTTGCGAAAACTTGGACGGAATATATCAATCGGTTGGTAGGCGTTGTTTCCGGATTCTGTTTGTTATTTACAGCTATTTATTCTTTCACCTATTTAAAATCAAAAAGCTCGATCGTTGTTTGGTCAGTGATTAATCTTTTTGTTGTCGTACTTCAGGCTTGGCTGGGATCGATCGTTGTATCGACAAATCTGATGCCCTGGATTATTACGGTACATATGCTCTTAGCCATTGTAATTGTTTGTATTAGTATTTATACATATTTCAAAGCAGTTACTTTGCGAAACAAGACCTTACTGGTCAATCGTTCTTTGGGTATATTAAAAGGACTTGCAATTGCTTCAATTTTATTGATGCTAACACAGGTAATTGTCGGAACGGGAGTTCGAGAGGAGGTTGATTTATTAACCGGTTCAACGATAGCCCGGACTGATTTTATAACAACTATTGGCCAACAGTTTGAGTTACATCGCTGGTTGGCATATTGTTCTTTGATTTTAGTTATTGTATTATTCTTTTTGGTCCGCACGAGTTTTAATACGGGTTCTAAGCAATATAAATTTGCTTTAATCGCATTGATTCTAGTGGGTATCCAAATGCTATCAGGAATCATCTTAGCTCGATTTGCAATACCTGCATTTGCACAGACAACGCATTTGGTGGTAGCTACGCTCTTATTTGGGGCACAGTTCTACCTGTTGTTATTGTTAAACAAGCAAAGGCACTAATCTTGGAATTCGGGATGTTTATGTTTAAAAGTACGTGTTTAATTACACTGATAGTAGGAGGTCTCTTTTAGTTATGAAAGAATTTATTTCAGATTTCAAAAAGCTTGTTAAGTTGAGACTTACATTGACGGTCGTATTTTCCGCGTCAATTGCTTTTCTGATAGGATCAAAACAACAGGGTGATATATTCTGGTTCAATTGGTTATTGTTGACTATAGGTGGTTTTCTGGTGACAGGTTCTGCCAACGGTTTTAATGAGATCATTGAAAAGGATTTGGATAAACTGATGAAACGTACGGAGGACAGACCGTTGCCATCAGGCCGCATGACAACAGGACAGGCTTTGGTATTGAGTGTCTTTATGGGCATTTTAGGAACCTTGGTGCTTGTTCGTTTAAATTTTGTCGCTGGTCTGCTGTCGGTTTTTTGTATCCTTCTTTACGCCTTTATCTATACACCATTAAAAAGAAAATCACCAATAGCAGTGTTTGTCGGCGCGTTTCCGGGTGCATTTCCGCCATTAATTGGATATTATGCAGCCTTTTCGCAAGACGATTTAGCCTACTATAGTGGACATAACGAAGCGGCAATTATTATTATTCCCTTTGTGTTGTTTGCTATTCAGTTTTTATGGCAGTTTCCACATTTCTGGGCAATTGCCTGGGTTGTGGATGATGACTATAAATTAGCGGGTTTTCGCTTATTGCCTACGACAAAACGTGATAAGATATCTGCGTTTATGGTATTCATTTCAGGTTTGTTTATGATACCTGCAGGTTTTATACCTTATCATTTTGGCTTTGGTGGAATTTGGTTTACGATTGTATCCGTGGTCGGTGGAATAATGTTTGGTTATTACGGTTATTTGCTGTTTAAGAATTGTGATATTCCTTCAGCGAAGAAAGTGATGTTTACCTCATTTATTTATTTACCTGTGACACAACTCGTATTATTGCTTAACTTTATTCCGTTGAAATAATGTTAGATATACAAGCACAAACTGACGAGAAGTTAGTACAGAGAAAAGCCCAAAAGTTCAACCTATGGTTGGGTATGTTGGGTATGTTCATGATGTTTGCGGCGTTATCCAGTGGTTTCATTGTATATACAGCGAGCGGCGTGGACAAAGGGATTAAGACCCTATTGCCAAATGCACTTTTATATAGTACCTTGGTGATTGTGGTTAGTAGTCTAACGATGTTTTTAGCACATAAAGCGGCTAAAAATGGCGAGTCTTCCAAACAGCGGTTGTTTTTGATAGCAACTTTTATTTTGGGAGTTGTATTTTTTGCCTTGCAAGTTCATGCTTGGAATGTATTGATCGATAGGGGTGTTTATTTTGTGAATAACAATGCATCGCAATCTTTTATTTACGTTTTTATCTGGATGCACTTGGCGCATATTATTGCGGGGTTGATCGTTTTGATTGGCGCGATTATAGGAATTAACAAACTTCCTAAAGACGGCAATCTTTTCCGCATGGATCTTGCCAGTATTTTTTGGCATTTTCTCGATCTTTTATGGATTTATATATATGTTTTCTTACTTTTGAATCAATAATAGTAAACAATGAGTACAACAGTATCGCAATTGGATAAGGTAAAAACTGGTCCATGGAATGGTGGGAAATCACCTTGGAACTTAGAGTATGGAAAAATCATGATGTGGTTTTTCTTGGTAGGGGATGCCTTCACATTTTCTGCATTTTTGGTTTATTACGGCGCACAACGCTTTTCTCATCCAACATGGCCTGATCCTGATAAGATCTTCCAATCTATCCCAGGAATTGCAGAACATGGTCAACCGTTGGTATTTGTCGGTTTAATGACCTTTATTTTGATTATGTCATCTGTAACTATGGTTTTGGCCGTGGAAGCTGGTCACCGTAACCAAAAGAATGAAGTTGTTAAATGGATGCTTTGGACTATTTTGGGAGGTATCTGTTTCGTAGGTTGTCAGGCTATCGAGTGGACTCACTTACACCACATGGGTTTCTGGTTTGGTAAAAATCCAGCAACAGGTTTGGAAGGTGATGCCATCAAAACAGCATTAACGCCATATTTCACACATGACATTTCTTACACTTCGGCCTTGCAATTTGCTAACTTGTTCTTTACAATTACTGGTTTTCACGGTTTCCACGTTACTGTGGGTATTATTTTGAATATCATCATTCTATGTATGACATTAAATAATACATTCGAAAACCGTGGTTCTTATCTTATGATCGAGAAAGTAGGTTTATATTGGCACTTTGTGGATTTAGTGTGGGTATTCGTATTTACGTTCTTCTACTTAATCTAATTCCGAAATAATAAATTTAGATAGCTATGTCACAATATCAAGATAATATCGCTCATGGCGAGCACGCTCACGAAGGTGGGATGGATAAGAAGGCCATCTGGAGAGTATTTGGTGTACTTTTAGCCCTTACTTGTCTAGAGTTTTTAATTGCATTGGGCTTCGTACACCATTGGCAAATTTTAGCTAAAGGTGCGTTAGTAAATACCATTTATATCGTGCTTACTTTAGTTAAAGCTTATTATATCGTTGCATTCTTTATGCACTTGAAATTCGAGAAGTCGAGTTTCATTGTTACCGTTGCAATTGTGTTTATTTTTATTATTTATTTTATTGTTTTGATGCTTGTTGAAGGAGGGCACTTGGCATCTGCTTTTCAAGAACATCAATTGTTTCCAAATAAATAGATAAAGTGAATGGATAATAATACTGGACAAAAGAAAGGTATTAAAACTATATTGATCCTGGCAGTAATTCTTTTATTGCCAGGATTTTTATATTTTGTACTAAATAAAAGCGGTTCTAATAGCTACGCCTCTTTGCCAATTTTTGGAAAGAAAGAGGTTCCGGGAACTACCCATCGTAAATGGGGACGTGATATTCCCGATACCATCTACCATACTGTACCACCAGTTGATTTTGTGAATTTCGATGGCAAGAAAGTGCATCTATTGGATAATGATACAACACTTTCTGTCGTCCATCTGATGTACTCTAGAGATGCTTCATTATCGCGGACGATGATTAAGCGTTTGGATCAAATCGCTAATCGATTTATTCAGAATAAGAAGGTCCGCTTGTATTCGATTACGGTTGATACGGCATACGATACACCAGAAGTGTTAGCCAGATACGCAAAAGTTTACAAACCTTGGACCAAATCTTGGTTTTTTGTGACAGATCCTTCTGTTGATATCTTTAAATTTGCCCAGGAAAGTCTGTTGCAGGATGCACTTGTCAACAACGAAGGCAGCAAACCATTTATTATTGGTTCTAACTATCTTTTACTTGATACAAAAGGACGTATAAGAGGTATTTATGACATTAATGTCAAAACGGATGTTGACCGCCTTGAGGATGAAATCAAATTATTATTGGTCGAGGAAGTCCGGAACCATCCAGCTACAATAGAACAAAAGAGATAATTATATCATGGAAGAGAGTCTTAACAAGGAGAAAAAGTATAGTAAATGGATTTGGGTGCTATCTATTGCTATCCCGATAGTGGTTGCTATCCTTTTCACAGTGAATTTACAAAAGCTGGGTTATGATGTAAAGCCGCTAACATTTTTGCCTCCCATCTACGCGGCGATCAATGGGATTACGGCTGTACTGCTTTTTTGGGCAGTGGCTGCGATAAAAAAGGGCAATAAGCCCTTGCACGAACGTTTGATCAAAATGTGTATTGCTTGCTCCTTAGCTTTTCTGGCGATGTATGTCGCTTATCACATGACTTCAATCGAAACGAAATATGGCGGCGTGGGAATTTTAAGACCAATCTATTTCTTTATCCTGATCACGCATATTTTGCTTTCCATTATCATCATCCCTTTTGTACTCTTTACATTTGTTAGGGGTATATCGGGTTCTTATGAGCGTCATAAAAAGCTTGCACGCATAACTTACCCGATGTGGCTTTATGTTGCAGTTACCGGCGTGATCGTTTATTTGATGATCTCTCCGTATTATATTGGTTAGCGATAGGGGGAAGCAGATCAAATCATTGTGATAAAGCACAGGTGTGCGCCGGATTCGATGTGTTGAATCTGGTTTAATTTTTAAACGAAATCGGATGCAATGGGGGCGATATTCCATGTATTCGGGAGTATAAACAGTATAGAGATTAATCAGCCGATTCTTATCGGCTAGATGAATCTGTAAAAAATCATTTGCAAATGAAGCGTATCTGGATTTATCAGGCAGACCGCCTATTAACGGCGACAGAGGGACAGGAGATTGTTACTGACCTGAAAGCTTTTGCCGAACAGTGGAAAGTGCATGGAAAGCCACTTTCGGCTTCCGCAGAATTGCGGGATAATCTTTTTATTATCCTTAAGGTGGACGAGGAAGTGGCGGCTGCATCAGGTTGTTCTATTGATAGTTCGGTTCGATTTTTAAAAGGAGTTGAATCGAAGTACGGTATTCAACTATTTGATCGCATGCAATTTGCATATAAAGGGGATCAGGGAATAGGCGTGGTTAACCGTGACGGATTTGAGAAGCTACTGGCAGACGGTACCATCAACGATAATACCTTAGTATTTGATAATACCATTACTCATGAGCATCAAATGGAAGACGCTTGGGTAATACCCTTCCATCAGAGCTGGCATAAACGACTTTTTAAATAGGTTGTAAAACGAGTTATATAAGAAAGGCCATAGTTACATATGGCCTTTCTTTTTGGTCTATAGATTTTATCTATAGACCTGTATTGCTTTTCTTCTGGTCGATCCGCCGAATAGCGATGGTTTCGCTTATTCAGGAATAGTATAATGATGCATATATTTTGCTATCGCATTTGCACGTCTATTAACATAAGCAGAAGGGTTACGCGCATCCCATTCTCTTGGGTTTGGCAATATGGCTATAATCAATGCGGCTTGTTTTTTGGAAAGATTGCTGCCTGTTTTGCTAAAATAATACGAAGCTGCCGCATCGGCACCATAAACTCCCTGTCCCATTTCAATCACATTGAGATAAACTTCGAGGATGCGTTTCTTGCTCCAGAATGTTTCGATAAGAATGGTAAAGTAGGTCTCGAAGCCTTTTCTTAACCAGGAACGCCCTGGCCATAGAAAGACATTTTTAGCCACCTGCTGACTGATTGTACTTCCGCCGCGTAATTTCTTTCCCTGTGCATTTTTTTTAATGGCATTCTGAATTCCTTGCATGTCGAATCCCCAGTGTGTCATAAAGTGAGCGTCTTCTCCGGCAATGGCCGCTAACTTTAGGTTGTCCGAAAGTTCATCGTAATCCAGCCAGTTTTTTTCCAGTTTAAATCCCTTGCCCTGTTCTTTTAGCTCAAACCCACGTTGAATCATCAACCAAGTAATGGGAGGATTAATAAACCGCAGGCTAATGACCCAAAAGAGTGAAATACCAATAAAATAGAGGACTACCCGTGTCACAATGCGCAGGATAGGAGATTTTATGGACCTCAATGGGTTGAAGGATTTTTTTTTGAAGGTATTTTGTTGTTTGCTGGACGTATTTTGTTTACCAGATCTTTTGATGGCCATGACTAATTTTTTTCGGATACAAACTTAGCTTATATTCTTGTTTAATGGAAATGATTTTGTCGAGAAGTTGAGTGTATCGTTTGCCAAAGCGACGATATTATCCTATTTTTACGCTTCATAAAAATTGATTTTAAAAGTTGGCAAAAGAAAAGAAAGTGACCCCATTGATGCAACAGTACAATGCGATCAAGATTAAGTATCCTGGAGCGTTGTTGTTGTTCCGTGTTGGCGATTTTTACGAGACATTTGGTGAGGATGCGATCAAAGCTGCCCAGATTTTGGGCATCGTTTTGACAAAGCGTGGCAATGGCTCGGAATCGGAAACTGCATTGGCAGGTTTTCCCCATCATTCATTGGAAACCTATCTTCCGAAACTGGTGCGTGCGGGCCAACGGGTGGCAATCTGTGATCAGCTGGAGGATCCGAAGACGACAAAAACAATTGTTAAGCGCGGTGTGACCGAGCTAGTGACACCTGGAGTCTCCTACAGTGACAATATTGTTCAACAGAAATCGAATAATTATTTAGCATCAATTTTTATCGAAAAGGAGCGGATCGGTATTTCTTTCTTAGATATTTCAACTGGCGAATTTCTGGTTGCTCAAGGTAGTGTGGCCTATATCGATAAATTGCTTCAAGGTTTTAAACCGAGAGAAATTATTCTTTCCAAAAAACAGAGCAAGGAGTTTACAGAGCAGTTTGGATCACAATATTACACCTATTTTCTTGACGAGTGGCCTTATACGGGTGATTATGCCACTGAAACGCTATTGAAGCATTTTGAAGTCTCCTCGATGAAAGGATTTGGTGTGGACCGCATGACAGCAGGAGTTGTTGCTGCTGGTGTAGCATTGCATTACCTCAATGAAACCGAGCATCGTAATCTGCAACACATTTCTACGCTTTCCCGTATTGAGGAGGACCGTTTTATGTGGCTGGATCGTTTTACGATTCGCAATTTGGAATTAATCGGATCGTTGAATGAAAATGCGGTAACGCTATCCGATGTATTGGATCATACATCCAGTCCAATGGGAGCGCGTCTGCTCAAGCGCTGGATCGTGATGCCGCTCAAAGACAAAAAGAGTATTCAGGAGCGATTGAATGTGGTCGATTTCTTTTTCACTAACCGTGATTTGCGGGATGAGCTGATTGGTCAGATCAAGCAGGTGGGCGATCTGGAACGTTTAATTTCCAAGATCGGACTGCAAAAAGCGAATCCGCGGGAAATTGTGCAATTGAAGCGCGCATTATATGCTATTGAGAAATTGAAGGAACTTACGGATCGTAAAGATGCTGATGCTCTTCGGACAATCTCAGATCAGTTAGATGCTTGTGCTGTTATACGTGAAAAAATCGAGCAACAGGTTCAGGCGGAGCCTCCTGTCGCAATCAATAAGGGGAGTGTAATCGCGGAAGGGGTGGACCCTGAATTGGATCGATTGCGCAAGATCGCTTTTGGTGGCAAGGATTATCTGCTTGAGATCCAAAAAAGGGAAGCGGAACTCACAGGGATTCCTTCTTTAAAAATAGCGTTCAATAATGTTTTCGGTTATTATCTGGAGGTCACTAATACACACAAAGATAAGGTTCCGACGACATGGATCCGTAAACAGACACTGGTGAATGCTGAACGTTATATTACGGAGGAACTTAAAGAATATGAAGAACAGATTCTCGGTGCAGAGGAGAAGATCCAAGCGCTTGAGAATAGATTATATGCTGAGCTATTGGTTGCCATTGCTGAATACATCAAACCTATTCAACTCAACGCCCAGCTCATAGCTAAGTTGGATGTACTGCTTAACTTTGCTGTTGTAGCGGAGAAAAACTATTATGTAAAACCCGAAGTCAGCGAGAGCAAGATTTTGGATATTAAAGGTGGAAGACACCCTGTCATTGAAAGAAACCTGCCGATAGGTGAGGATTATATTACCAATGATACTTTTTTAGATCCGAAAACACAGCAGATTATTATTATTACGGGCCCTAACATGGCGGGTAAGTCTGCATTGCTCCGTCAGACTGGATTGATCGTGTTAATGGCGCAAATTGGTTGTTTTGTGCCAGCAAAAGAGGCTAAGATTGGCCTGGTTGACAAAATTTTCACCCGCGTAGGTGCTTCGGACAATCTTTCTTCGGGTGAATCTACGTTTATGGTGGAGATGAATGAAACGGCGAGCATCATGAATAATCTATCGGACCGCAGTCTTATTCTTTTGGATGAAATCGGTCGTGGTACAAGTACTTATGACGGTATTTCTATTGCCTGGGCTATTGCCGAGTTTTTACATAATCATCCTGCTGCTAAGGCCAAAACCTTGTTTGCCACGCATTACCATGAATTAAACGAGCTGACTACTTCGCTGGATCGTATAAAAAACTATAATGTAACGGTGAAGGAGGTTAATAACAAAGTTATTTTCTTGCGTAAACTTGTTCCAGGAGGCTCAGAGCATAGTTTCGGAATCCATGTGGCAAAGCTCGCTGGAATGCCGCAAAAGTTGCTTAATCGGGCCAATCAAATTTTGAAAAGGCTGGAGCAGGAGCGCACAGGTGGTGAGCAGATTAAAGATAGCATGCGCAAAATCCAGAAACAGGCCTACCAATTGCAGATGTTTTCTATTGATGATCCTGTCTTGAATAAGATCAGGGATATGCTGAATAATCTGGATGTTAATTCGCTTACTCCGGTTGAAGCATTAATGAAATTGGATGAGATACAACGCCTTTTAAAGAATTAAATCTTCCTTTTGGCTTGGGAAATTGATCTCAAGCGGAATTTTTTTCGATTTATATACGCCAGATGATGTTTTTTAAGATAGACATCATCTGGCGTATTTTTTTCTGAAAGTGTCTGATCTTATTGGCCAGAAAGAACCTTCAGCTCGCTTTCATTACTGTTGGTGTCTGCGAAGTCATGCAGGTTTTTAAGGGCTATTTGCTTAAAACCTGAAGAATAGCTCCAAGCTTCCGTAATTTGCCTGTATCGGGATCAATACCTTGCTGCTTGCATCATAAGGCGTGTAATGATAGCCGAATTCGAAACCAATGTACTTTTGGTTTTTCATGCGAAATAGGGATGCGAGACCAAGTCCTAAGTGCACATTATTGATGGTTACCATACGATCGGTGTATCCACCATCATAATAATAACCATCCGGATCATAATAACCAGAGGAATAAGCGCTTTCTGTAATGCCGGTATCTGTAATATCTATGCCAAGGATACCTTTTGGAATCAGTATAAATTTGTCGTGGTCAAAAACTTTGTAACCTACAGCACCGCCCATAAATGCGGTCGCTGAAGAATTGACCGAAACAGTGGAGCCCTCGTAATTGTAATCAATATTGCGGTCGTTTGAGTTGATGCGCACCTTGAAGCCACCTTCGAAAATAAATTTTCTTTCCAGCGAGCTCATCAGCATAAATCCAAAGTTTATGTTGGTTCCGAAAATTTTGTTGGCTCCGCCAAGTGGAGTGACTACGCCGATTGAAGGAACATAGCCCAGTTTGGCTTTCTGTCTATCTCTGTACACTTTGGGGACTGGAAACCGCTGTTGATTATCTTGTTCGTTAGCTTGTTGGTCTTGTACGGCATTGGCAACTTCAGTATCTGAAAAAAGCTCTAAAATAGTTTTTTCCTGATCGGTTAACGTATAACTATCGGAAGCAAGCAGGGCTTTGGCTCTTACTTTTATCAGGCCGTCCAGGGGATGTCTTAATGGCACGAAATTGTATTTTTCCTTATGCTGTTCGTATTGTGTTGAAAAATCGTCCTGGTCTGCCGCATCCAGTCTTTGTAGAAAATTTTTATCGAATTGATTGTCTATATAATGTTTGATCTCTGTTGTGGTATTCTTTTTTTCAATGATGTATATAAGAATACGTAAACGCTGTACAAACTCATTGGTACCACAGCTAGCTTGTATACTATTGAGTAGGGGATCAATTTTGTCAAAGTCATTGTTGTTCAATGTTTTTGTCAATAAGGGAAGTATTTCAGTTGTATGCCGGTCACAATTCTCTTGTGCATGCAATAGTTTTGTAGGAAGCACAGCAAGGATGATCAATATCATAAGAGCAAGCTGACGGATATTCATGGCTTATATAGATTTGTTGCTGACTAAATTAGCAAATAAATTGCAGGATACACTGGTTTGTTTGTACCAAAGGTTCTAAAAGTTTTATCTTTGATGTATGGCGTCGATATTTCGGTTTAAACAGTTTGAGGTTGATCAGTCTGACTGTGCAATGAAAATTAACACAGATGGCGTACTGCTGGCTTCCTTGCTGGAAGTAGAACCTGTGGACCGGGTACTGGACGTAGGTACAGGTACGGGAGTCATTGCATTGATGTTGGCTCAACGGCTAGTAGAAAGTAGGGTAGAGGCTGTCGAAATTGACCCTTTGGCTGCTGCGATGGCTGACAGAAACTTCCGTAATTCCATTTTCCAGGAACGTTTAGTGCTGCATGCTTCCTCCTTTCAACAAATGGATGTACAAGGGCATTACGATCTGATCGTATCAAATCCACCCTTTTATACAGATTCCTTACATAACCCGGATAAACGCAAGAAGCTGGCGCGACATACCGATCTGGATTTTTTTGCTGAACTGCTGGATTTCGCCGCTTTACGTTTATCGGATCGGGGAAAATTAGTGTTGATCGTTCCAACGGCATTAGCGGAAACGTTGACTAAAATTTCGGCGGAAAGGAAATTATATTGTTCCAGTGAAGTACAAATAAGCTCCTTTGAAGGGGAATCGGCCATTCGGAAAATCGTTACATTTGAACGCTTACGCGTCGAACTGCTCGCTCAACGTACGTTTGTTATTTATGCCGCCAAGGGTATTTATTCAGAAGCTTATCGAAATGCCTTGGCACCTTATTTTTTAGCTTTTTAAGTGATGACAAAGATCGGATTACTCTCAGATACACATTCTTTTTTAGATGAAGCTGTATTTACTCATTTTGCAGCCTGCGACGAGATATGGCATGTGGGCGATTTTGGTGATCCTGATGTTGCGGATCGGTTAGCCGCTTTTAAACCACTGCGCGGAGTATACGGAAACATTGATGGTCAGGAAATTCGTTTACAATTTACAGAAGATTTGAGGTTTAGGTGTGAGGAAGTGGACGTCTTTATGACACATATTGGTGGTTATCCGGGGAAATATGCTGCACGCATAAAAGGGGAATTGATGAAAAATCCACCTAAATTATTTATTACTGGACATTCACATATCTTAAAGGTTATCTTCGACCCCAAGATCCATTGTCTCCATCTCAACCCTGGGGCGGCAGGTAAGCAGGGCTGGCACAAAGTAAGGACATTAATGCGGTTTGAGATCAATAAAGATAAAATTGAGAACCTGGAGGTTATTGAACTCAAAGACCGTTAAGTCACCTAGATTCTTCTTTAGTCTTTTTTATGAATAGACAGCCGGACGATACTTTGGGTAATGGCAAAGACGGGAAGAAGTTGATCAAAACGATGGAAAGTTTCCTATTACGGAAGTTTTAAAAAGAAGTTTCTCAGGTACTATAGTGAATCACGAACTTCAAGAAGAAAGTTCTTCAAGCGCTCCAATGAATCTACAACACGTTGATTTTCTTTTGCCTCAGATTTGTTGTCACGCAGGTAATCACGTGCACCCTGTAGGGTATAACCTTTATCTTTAACCAAATTGAAGATGATCTTTAAATTGGCAATATCTTCTTGCGTAAATAAGCGGTTACCTTTTTTATTTTTCTTAGGTTGTAGAATGTCAAATTCACGCTCATAAAAACGTATTTGGGACGCATTTACATCAAACATTTCTGTAACTTCTCCCATTGTATAATACAATTTATTTATTTCACGCTCTTTGTACGGCATATCTTCACGATTAATCTATAGCAAACTTAATAAAAATTCCAATTCAAAAAGAAATTTTTGCGATCTCTTATCTGATTAGAGACTGAAAGAGAGAGATATCGTACAATCCATGAGAAGCCAATAATAATTGTGTATAAAGGTAAATTTTTCTAAGTTTGACTAGTTTGAAAACGGTCTAAACATCATATATGATTATAGTTAGCAAATTTTGGACGAATTTCTTCTCTTTTGGAAAAGCCAATGCAATTACTATTTATCCTTTTATCTTTCTGAAAAATACCTTCTTTAAACAGCAGGACGACTTGATTCGTCATGAGCGTATACATTTGCGACAGGCGCTTGAATTAGGTATTCTCTTTTTCTATGTATGGTATCTCATAGAATTTGTCGTTCATTTTATTCAATTAAGAGATTTTGATAAAGCTTACCGGCGTATTTCTTTTGAGCGGGAAGCGTATGACAGGGAGGGCGAAACGGATTATTTGTCCAAAAGAAAAATATGGGCTTTTTGGCATTATCTTTAAAAGGATGGTCCATTCAACCTTGTTATAAAACCGTCATAAGGTCGCAGGCCTAACAGATGAGATGAATTGAAGATGCTTTCTAGCGGATAAAAGAGATACCTTCAAAAAAGAAAGCGGTGCCAAGAATATTCTTGGCACCGCTTTCTTTTTTATTTTGAGGATGATTATCCCACTAATTTAAGATAAGTAGCTACTTTGTTTTTTAACTGTCTACGGTCTACAATGAAATCCAAAAATCCATGCTCAAGAACGAATTCTGAAGTCTGGAATCCTTTTGGAAGGTCCTTTTTGATTGTTTCTTTAATGACACGTGGTCCTGCAAATCCGATTAATGCTCCCGGTTCTGCGATATTCACATCACCTAACATCGCGTAAGATGCTGTAACTCCTCCTGTGGTAGGGTCTGTCAATAAACAAACGTAAGGAAGTCCTGCCTTTGCCAATAATGCTAATTTAGCCGAAGTTTTAGCCATTTGCATCAATGAAAATGCGGCTTCCATCATACGTGCACCTCCTGATTTGGAGATTAGCATAAATGGAATTTTATGCTCAATACAGTAATCTATTGAACGTGCGATTTTTTCACCAACGACAGATCCCATTGATCCGCCGATGAAACTAAAGTCCATACAAGCAATAACGATGTCTTCACCATTCATTTTTCCATGGCCAGAACGTAAAGCATCTTTCAGGCCTGTTTTGGCTTGACTTTCCTTTAAACGCTCAGGGTATGGCTTTGAATCAAAAAATTCTAATGGATCACCAGAATTTAGATTAGGAAATAGTTCTGTAAATTCGTTATTGTCAAATAAAATTGAAAAATATTCTTTGGAGCCAATTCTTAAGTGGTGGCCACAATATTGACAAACATAGTCGTTTTCTACTTGTTCAAGATGCAATAATGGTTTTTTACATGTGGGACATTTGTTCCACATACCATCAGGTGCTTCTTTTTTATTAGCGGTAGCTGTGCTAATACCAGCTTTTTCTCTTTTAAACCAACTCATACGATAGTTCTTATTCGATTACAAACTTATATAAATTTGCTTTTATATACAATTATAATTGTGTTGAATGTACATGCCAAGCGATTAAAACTCCTTGTGTAACAGGGCTTCTATAAATAGGGGAAATGCGGGTAACAATTGGGATATATAAGATATTTAGCTGATTATTAGGTTAGAATTGAATTTTGGACCGGAGCATTAGTCAAAAAAATGGGCATAAAAAAAGGGTAAGCTACTCCTATCGCACCGCTCAACCAAATACCCTTGCTTTGTTCCCAACCTGGGGGAGTCAATGGGAGCTGGTCGTAGAAGACTTACCCGCCACAAAAGTAGAAAAAAAAACAGTTTTAGGAAAGAAAAAATGCTGTTTTATCTTATGTTGCTGATTATCATTGCAATAAATTGTAATTGGTAGCTGTTCTTAGCTCTATTTTATGGTGAAAAATAGTTGGTATCTGTGTAAATCCGCTAAAAATGGCGTAAATTAAGTGCTTGGCGAAGTCCACTGGCTGTAATTGTTCTTTTGGAAACGTCGGAAGTAGTATAATCTAGCGTATAGGAGATCGACTTTGAATAGGCTGAATAGTCTAGTTTCCCTTATTCAAAATCGATCTCATTTTTTGGACTACATTTTTTCTTGATTGTATTCACCCAATAAGGAATAATAGCCAAATAAGCCGAGTCCTATGGAGATTATGGGAGTTAAAATGCACAGGATAATGATGCCAAATACCAGATCTTCCTGATGTCCCGTTGAAATCTTTGGCAGGGCCAGTTCAAAAATGGAGAAATAGGCAGTAAACAATGCTAAAACGATCCAAAGTATGCCGAGGAATTTTTTGAGATTATTCATGTGTTGGGGGAGTTGATTTGTTGTTGATATAAATACTACCAATGATAAAACATACAATGGCAATGATAATAGGGTACCATAAACCTGCAAGATAGAATTGCGGAGTATTGGATGCTTCGGCATTTGTCGTTAAGTATGTCGATACAGCTGGTAGGAGCCCGCCGAATATTCCATTTCCAACATGATAGGGCAAGGACATGGAGGTGTAGCGGATCTTTACAGGGAATAATTCAACAAGAAATGCCGCAATGGGCCCGTACACCATTGTAATATAAATCACTTGTATAAAGATCAGCAGGACGAGCAGCATATAGTTCTTCCCTGCAAGATGAACTGTGGTTTTGGTCATTGGCTGTCCCTTGAGTTTTCCTGATTGATGTATCATGCTGGTTCTTGTAACTTCTGTCTGGTCCTCATATTGAGTCTTGGTGATCGAAATAGTTCCCGTTGATTGCGGCCCGCGGGGGACCTCCGTTGTTTCGTTCACCTTGACTTTCTGTTCTGCATTGGAAAGTTGGTACATGGATTCGTAAATCGGGCGGTAAGTCAATACAGCAAGTAACATCCCGCCGAGCATGATCCATTTTCGTCCAACTTTGTCACTAAGCCACCCAAATACGACAAAAAATGGAGTTCCCAACAGTAGTGCGATGCCGAGGATGGTATCGGCCTGGTCAGATTGAAGGTGCATGACCGTTTTCATGAAACTCATCGAATAAAACTGTCCAGTGTACCAAACAACGCCCTGTCCCATGGCTGCACCAAAAAGTGCGAGCAGTACAAATTTGAGGTTGTAGCGGTTGCCAAAGCTTTCTTTTAGCGGATTTGTACTTGTTTTTCCTTCCGCTTTGGCCTTGCTAAATTCGGGTGATTCCTTCATCTTCTTACGAATAAGATAGGAAACGTATACCATGACTAAAGATAGGAGGAAAGGAACCCGCCATCCCCAAGAATCAAATTGTGATTCACTGAGAAAGCCTTTGGTCAGGAGGATAACAACGAGTGATATGAAAAGGCCAAAGGTAGCTGTTGTTTGTATCCATGATGTCCAATAACCCCGTTGGCCCAATGGAGCATGTTCAGCTACGTAAGTTGCTGCACCTCCATATTCTCCTCCTAGGGCAAGACCTTGCAAGAGACGAAGGATCAACACCAGCAGCGGTGCCCAAAACCCAATAGTGTCATAGCTGGGGATACAACCTATGAGAAATGTTGCTCCGCCCATGAGCATTAAAGTAACCATAAACGTATATTTTCGACCGATAATATCGCCTAGTCGGCCAAAAAATAGGGCGCCGAATGGCCGGACGACAAATCCAGCGGCAAATGTGGCTAAGGTGGACAGAAAAGCCGCTGTTGGATTTTCTGCCGGAAAGAATTTGGTGGAAATGACAATGGATAGGCTGCCAAAAATGAAAAAGTCATACCATTCGATAAGTGTTCCCATGGAGGAGGCTCCGATGACTTTCCAGATACTTTTTGTATTGTTTTCGTTCATTAATTCTTGGTTTTTGGTTGGGTATAATGGTGAATTTTTATTGCGCTCCGAATAGCATTTCGGCGCTGTTGCATGCTATGAAATGAGCTAATTTTTTTGAATTTCCGCCTGTCCGGCAGTTTTATACCTTTTTCCGGGCAGGGCGTGAATGAGTGACTGCATTTCAAGTTCCAATAGGATTAAGGCCAATTTACTTTGTGGCCATTTTGTGAGGTCAATCATCTGGTCGATTTCTAATTGTCCTTTTTGCTGAATGAGTGTAAAAAGGAGTTGTTGGTCTTTTGTCAGTGTCAAAGGAAGACTAAGCTGTTGGTCAACAGCTTTTATGCTGACTTCCCAATTCATGAGGTATTCGAGATCCTGAAGTCCTCTAATCATATGAGCACGGTTGGTTTTGATGAGGTAGTTGGTGCCTTCAGAGCTTTTTTCATAAACGGCTCCTGGAAAGGCGCATACATCGCGGTTGTAGCTGTTGGCAATTTCGGCAGTAATCAATGCGCCTCCTTTAATTGCAGCTTCTACGACAATGGTGACATCTGCCATACCGGCTATGATGCGATTGCGCATAGGAAAATTACTGCGCTCAGGTAATGTGTTGGATGTAAATTCTGTCAATAAACCGCCTTGTTCTAGCATTTTTGTGGCAAGTTCACGATGGGATGCAGGGTAAATTCGATCGAGACCATGCCCTAATACAGCAACGGTTGGAATATTATTTTTTAGTGCGTTGCGATGTGCTAAAGCGTCAATACCATAAGCAAGACCACTAACGATTAGGGTGTCTTTGGTGCAATTCATGGCATCTAGCAAATCTTCGCATATTTTCTGGCCATAATAGGTCGCATGTCTAGTGCCGACGATACTAATAACTTTTGCACTGTTGAGTGGTTGGTTCCCTTTATAATAGACAACAAGCGGAGCGTCTTCACATTGCCGCAGCCTATTGGGGTAATTTTCGTCTTCCAGCCATAACGCTTGTATCTGATGTTTTTCGATAAAAGCGAGTTCTTTTTCACAGGCGGGCATATAGCTTTTATTGTATATTGCTTCGGCGATTGACTCACGTATCCCAAGAATTTGCATCAAATCTTTTTTTGAGTATGCAAATATGTCCGCTAAATCGTGACCTTGGTCAATGATGTGACGCGCTGTTCTAGGGCCAATCCCCTTGATTTTCGTCAAAGCTATGGGATAAATTAGTTTCATAATTGGGTTTATCTAAATATATGAAAAATATAACGAGCTGTTGTACTTTTTGTTAGAATTGCTCAGGCTTGTTGTATTTTTAGTGGAATGACGAAGTTCTTAATCGGAGGAGATCACGTGCCTGCTGGAAAATTTGTGGATTGCTCTAGAATGAATGCAATTTTCCCGAGCTTATTTGAGATCTCTTGGGATGAAATATTGGTCAATTATGGAAAGAAAGAAGAGGAATTGGTAACTTTGAGCGATTAATGATATTTTAACTATGGAAATGAAAGAACCTTTTGATATAGAATTGGGGGATGTAGTTTATTCTGTTTTCCCTGAGGAAGAAGATACGTATGTTATTTTTAAGGATGGTGTGGAATACGTAAAGATTATTAAAGATAATGATACAAACTGGTTGAAACTTAATCCAGAAACGGACCTTCCTATGTTCGGTATGGATGAAGAAATCAATCTAATTGGCGTAGAAATTAAAAAGGAATTGGGTCTTTAGTCTCTTAATTTAAAGATAGTTAAATACTTTTTAATTTTATTTATAGTTGGTTATTTTGGTTTGTCAATTATAAATATGGTACGTATCGGATTTCTATCTTTATTGTTTTTCTGTGTCTACTTTTCATTTTATCGGCCGGGAGTTTTTGCTCATCCAGCGGAATTTTATTGTCAGGATACCATTGGAAAAAAAGGAAGTCAAAAAGATACTTTGCGTTTGGATACTGTTTCGATCAAACGTAAATCAGCAGCGGATAAATGGGAAGAAAAAAAGGAGGAGTATAAGTCGATCTTTTTCTGGGGTGATACGAAAAATATGGTGACCTTGCCTCATCAGGGCGGAATTGCTGTCAATCTGAACAAGCTTTACAATAAATTCAGTCGAAAGGGACGAAATTCGAGAAAACTTCAACGTCAGTTTGAAAAAGAATACCAACAGGATCTGATTCGCGAGGAATGGTATCCGCTGACACAGGAATACAGCAAGTTGTCGGGAGATTCGTTGCGCAAATTTAGGATATACTATGAGCCTTCGTTAAAATGGCTTCGTGAGAATGATCGCTATGAGAAGATCGCTTATATCCATAAGTGTTTAACGAACTACCTCGATTCTGTAGACATTATCCATAGGCGACTTCAGTTTCCTATGGGTAATGCCAAACTTTAACTACATAGGTACGTATACCAGATATTTTGTATCAAAGAAATCTTCTTTAAAGTAATCTGAAAGTGGGTGTAATTCTGCTTTGAGTTTAGATTCTTTGATCTCTTCGGTGAGATCTCCGCCTTTTAAGTAAAGAATTCCATTAGGGATCCCATTTTTATCTTTTTTTGCGAATTTATTCTGTATCCAAGGCGTAAATTCTCCAAGTCTTGTCACCGCACGTGATATGACAAAATCATATTTGTCGTCGAGTTGTTCTGCGCGAATATGATCTGCTTCAACATTCTGGAGACCGAGTCCAGCTGCAACTTCACGTACGACCTTAATTTTTTTGCCGATAGAATCGACCAAATGGAATTTGACTTCAGGAAACATAATGGCCATTGGGATACCTGGAAAGCCTCCTCCGGTTCCCACATCCAAAATTTGTGTTCCTGGCGTGAGCTCTTGGACAAATTTAGCGATACCTAGCGAGTGTAACACATGGTGAAGGTAGAGGCTATCAATGTCTTTACGCGAAATAACATTGATTTGGCTATTCCAAAATGTATAGAGGTCGGCAAGTTTTGCAAACTGTTCTTTTTGAATATCCGTTAATTTTGGAAAATAGTTATAGATGATATCAACTGTTGGATTCAAAGCTTCGTGTTTTAAAAGTGAATTATTTCCAGCTTATTTTTTTCTTTTTTCTGCTGAAGATGCCATTGATGCAAATATAGAAATAGTAGATGAAGTCTACCAAAGGCAGCCACCAAATGAGTTCCTTTACTTCTAGTTTTTTATAGATGTTGGCAAATATTATCCATTGTGCGATCAGCCTTAGGAGGTAGGCTGTAACAGGAACATACCAGTACATTGGAAAGGCGATCGCTGTTGCGATAAGTGCTATGTAAAAGAAGACTGCCGATACCAGCTGGGTGCCCAGCATGCGCTGATGTCGCTTTTTGTAAATGGTAGAGGCGCCTGAGTGTCTTGCTTTTTGCTTGTAATAGCTCCTCCAGGTCGCTTTGGGTTCCGAATAGACAATGGCTTCGGCTGCCAGTGCAATGTTAACGTTGGTCGGATTTGCATTTTGGTTGACAAAAAGATCATCATCGCCGGATTTAATATGCATATGTGCTGCAAATCCTTTGTTACGAAAGAAAAGGTCTTTTTTGTAAGCCATGTTACGCCCTACTCCCATATAGGCATCGCCCTTTAGTGCATAGGAGAAGTAACTCATGGCAGTATGGCTGGTTTCAAATCGAATCAATAGATTTAGCAAGCTTTTTTTCTTGAAATAAGGAGAATAGCCTAGTACAATTTCTGTTTCCGGTCTGAAAGCTGCGGCAATTTCTTTGAGCCATTGATCGGATTGTGGCGCACAATCCGCATCGGTAAACACCAGTGTCTGGTGCTTTGATGCTTTGATCCCCATACTAACGGCAAACTTTTTACCATGTTTCAAGCGAATATGCTCTTTGATATCCACAATTTTTAAATTGGGATATTTTGCTTCGAAATCATGCAATATCCAAGGCGTATTGTCTGTTGAGAAGTCATTGACAACAATTACTTCAAAATTGGGATAGTCTTGATTCAGTACACTCGGAAGGAATTCAGGAATATTATCCTGCTCATTGTGCGCACAAATAATAACGGATAGCGGTGGGAATTCAGTTCCTTCTTGTACAGGTTCAATTTGATAACTACTCAATTTACTATATACAAATAAGATGTAGTACAATTGTATCAATAGGAAAAGACCCAATACTCCGAAAGCAATATATGGAAGATTGGCCAAAAATACGTGAAGGTCAAGCATAGCTCACAAAGATAAGTGCTTTCCGCAACTTTTTTATAGGGGAAAAATGATAATTTATTTTTGAAACATCCTGTTTGCAAATCTTTTTATAGTATTTTTGCAACGTATTCTAGGGATGAATCCGAGCTTGGGTGGAAATTAGGGAAGCTATAACGACTTTTTAAGTTGCAACTAGTTGAAAATGAGTTTTTAATTTTTCACTCCAAATGCCGATATCGCCATTTCCATGGCAAATCATTCTTTAAAATAGAAATAGTCTCAGAGGAAAAATATTAATGAAATTTACGCTACAAGCACAAGATAAGTTGTCAAAAGCACGTGCAGGTGTTGTCGAAACTGCACACGGTCCCATTCAAACACCTATTTTTATGCCTGTTGGTACGGCAGGTACAGTGAAAGCAATTCATCAACATGAATTGAAGAACGATATTGAAGCGCAGATTATTCTGGGTAATACGTACCACCTCTATTTACGTCCAGGGTTGAATGTGTTGAATAAAGCCGGCGGATTGCATAAATTCAATGGTTGGGATCGACCTATTTTAACAGATTCTGGTGGTTATCAAGTGTATTCGTTGACAGAAGTACGTAAGATCAAAGAAGAAGGGGTTACCTTTCGTTCCCATATCGATGGATCAAAACATCTATTTACACCAGAAAATGTAATGGATACACAGCGTATTATCGGTGCAGACATCATTATGGCATTTGATGAGTGTACGCCTTATCCATGTGATTATGGGTATGCACGTCGTTCTTTGGATATGACCCATCGTTGGTTGAAACGCTGTGTGGATCGTTTTGATAGCACAGATCCGCTATATGGATATGATCAGACTTTGTTTCCGATTGTTCAAGGATCTGTTTACAAAGATTTAAGAATAAAATCTGCGGAGACTATCGCTTCGTTTAACCGCGAAGGAAATGCGATCGGTGGATTATCGGTAGGCGAACCTGCGGAAGAAATGTATGCTATGACCGAAGTTGTCTGTGATATCTTACCGCATGACAAACCACGTTATCTTATGGGAGTAGGAACACCGGTAAATATTCTTGAAAATATTGCCTTAGGGGTGGATATGTTCGATTGCGTTATGCCAACCCGTAATGCTAGAAATGGCATGCTTTTCACACAAAATGGTATTATCAATATCAAAAATGAAAAGTGGAAAGACGATTTTTCACCAATAGAAGCGGAGAGTGATTTGCATGCAGATCAATTTTATTCGAAAGCCTATCTAAGGCATTTGATTAAATCACAAGAAATTCTTGGGGCACAAATTGCTTCTTTACATAATTTACATTTTTACCTTTGGTTGGTTAATCAGGCTAGGGAGCGAATCATTGATGGAACTTTCTACGATTGGAAAAACAAAATGGTGAAAATATTGGATCAACGTTTGTAGAACTAAATAGCTCAAGTAAAAAAATGCTGTCGTTAATCGATCGTTACATTATCAAAAAGTATCTAAGTACTTTTTTATTCACTATGGCGATATTTACTGTTGTCATGGTGGTTTTTGACGTGTCCGAACGATTGGATGATTTTTTAAAATATCATGCACCCCTCGATAAGATTATTTTTGAGTATTATGCGGGGTTTATTCCCTTTTACTTAAATTTTCTTTGTCCGCTGATCAACTTTATTGCGGTTATTTTCTTTACCTCCAAGATGGCGGACCAAACTGAAATTGTCCCAATTCTAAGTGCCGGGTATAGCTTTAACCGTTTGCTTCGTCCTTACATGATCGCTGCAACCCTGATATTTGCCATTTCTTTGGTATTCAACATTTTTATTATTCCGAATACGAATAAAATGAAGGTTGATTTTGAAAATATCTACGTAAAGCCACCCAAGGATAACTCGAGGGTTTCTACTCACATGCAATTGGACAAAAATAGCTATGTTTATATAGACAATTTTGATAATACAACCAAAACAGGATACGGCTTTGTACTTGAAATTTTCAAAGGGGATACCCTCAAGGAAAAAATGATGGCTGACCGTATTACTTGGGACTCGGTGGCAACAAAATGGAAGATCGAAGGATATACCAATCGTATTATCAATGGACTGCATGAACGCATGGACAAAGGAGCCGTTAAAGACACGACTTTGGATATGAAACCTTCGGATTTTGAGGTACGTGATAACATGTTTACCGCCATGGATACACGCGAATTAAATATCCGTATCCGTAAGGAGGAGATCAGGGGAACCGGAGTCATGAACGATTTATTACTTGAGAAATACAAGCGTTATGTGTATCCATTTTCAGCTTTTGTACTGACCTTGATGGGCGTGGCACTGTCCTCCAAGAAAGTGCGTGGGGGGATAGGATTGAGTCTTGGTATTGGTATCGCGCTAAGTTTTACGTATATCGTCTTTATACAATTTGCAACGATGTTTTCTTTGAAAGGGGGACTGCCACCGTTGATAGCCGTATTAATTCCGAATGTTACCTTCTTTTTGGTAGCATTATACCTGGCGATAAAAGCGCCAAAATAATTTTTTGTTCAGTTTTCAATAACTTCAGTGAGCTTGCCTTATAAAGGGAAATAATAGGTATTGCTCATCATTTCTATACAAATGTATTCTAGAGAATATGACTAAAATTCAATTAAATCGGAATATTCTAATTCTGCATTTAACAATACTTATTTGGGGGTTTACCGGAATTTTGGGTAGTCTGATTTCCGTATCTGCCCTTCATTTAGTGTGGTATCGTGTTGCAATAGCGTCTATCGCGCTGTTGATCTATTTCTTGGTAACCAAACAATCGATTGTAGTTTCGCGGAAACAGTTTCTCCAATTTTTTATGGTGGGGGCCGTTGTTGGACTGCATTGGGTATTATTTTTTTATTCGATCAAAGTATCTACCGTATCAGTAACATTGGTTACGCTATCCTCTGTAACTTTATTTACGGCAATATTGGAGCCTATTGTGAATAAAAAGCGCATTGCGCTATTGGATATTGTAGTTGGTTTGGTAATTATCATCGGTATTTATACGATCTTTTCTTTTGAAACACATTACCTCGTTGGTCTATTGGCGGGGCTTGGTTGTGCGTTTTGCGCGAGTATATTTTCTATCGCCAATGCGCGCATGGTTAAAAAATCGAGCCCAACCCTGATTACGTTCTATGAGATGATGGGGGCATGCTTCTGGATCAGCATATTGATGTTGTTTACAGGAGATTTCAATGCTGAAATGAATTTGGGGCAGCAAGATTTAATTTATCTGCTGTTGTTAGGTGTGGTTTGTACGGCGGTGGCTTATGTTATGGGCGTTGCTGTTATGAAGGAATTATCTGCTTTTACTGTTGCGCTAACAACCAACCTGGAGCCTGTTTATGGTATTCTGTTAGCGATGTTGATATTTGGGCAAAAGGAGACCATGAGCGGCGGATTTTATCTTGGAGCCTGTATTGTTCTGGGGGCTGTATTCACTTACCCTTATGTAAAGACCAAATTGGAAAATAGACAAAAAGATCTTATCGTCCGGAAATTACATTAAACAAAATAGGCAAGTCAAATGACTGGCTTGCCTATTTTGTTGACTATAGGTTATTGAAATGAAAACTCGCCAATCCCTACACTGCGTTCTTTATTGCGGTCCAGATAGATCGTAACAATTTTTCGTTCCTGCTTTCCACTGCTATAGTAGGTATAGATTTCAGCCATGACCGCTGCTGGACCTGCTAGGGTCAGGGAACCATCGTTAAAGAAATCAACTTCAATTTTATATTTTCCTTTTAGTGCTTTTTTCAATAAAAATTGTTCAGGGCCATAGCCGCCAGTAAAGTCATTGCTGAGTCGACCCCCAATCGCTGTGGCTGGATTACTATAAAAGCATTTTTCTTGATTTGGATCAGTTACCCAAAGGTCTATATCGGTATTTTGTGAATTCCAATTGATAACAACACGAATGTCAACCGGTAGGTCCGCAATCAATTTTTTGTTCACGGTAACTGTGGAGCTTGCAGCTTTGTTTGCTTTAATGAGATTATTGATTTCCATAACCAATGTTTCTTCAATACCGTCATCGCGGTCGGCGGCTTCCGGGGAGTAGCTCTGGGTCAAAATCCCATATAATTGTTCTAGTGCTTCCTTGAACATACCTTTGTCTTGTAAGACAAGGGCATAATCGCGGTGGCTTTGTGGATCCATTGGCCGCCATTTTAATACCTTAGCTGTAATGAATAGTGCATTGTCGTAATCGCCCCATTCCCGTAACTTATAAGAGATGGTTTTGTAGAGATCTGCATTTTCAATTTGTAAGTCTGCGAGTGCACTTAAAATGAGTAAGGCTTTGTCTCGATCTCCTCTATTGAAAAAGAAGTTTGCGACATCAAAATAAAAAGTTGGCGTTCCCATATACTGATTCCGAAGTTGGAGATAGCTTTTGTAAGGATCTTTGGATTGAATAAGGTCCTGTAAATAGGCTTGGTCTTCTTTGATTTCGGGGATGCTGATTTTTCCACGTATGTTGTTCATGGTGCTTGGCATTTGTAGGCCAGCTACACGTCCTTCTAAGGATTGAACAACAGCGAATTCCTGAAGAACGTCCTCAGATGCGGCCGCCCTCGCCAGTTCGCTGGTTGTTGCATGGGCAGTGCTTGCATTGCCAGTTGCCGAGATGCTTTTCGCTGAGGTTCCGTCAGATGAACGCGATTCTAAGGCTAGTGTAGGAGCTGCAGGACTAGCTGCGGGACGCGACGGAATGGGTGTAACAGGAGCAGCACCGGTAGCCATCTCTTCAGCAACGGCAGGTTCTGGAATGCGAATTAATCTTTTACGCTCTGGATATTTCTTTTTTTGCTGAAAATCGGTGTTCCACCAGGACTGAAGCTGTTTGGTAATGTCTTGAGCCTGATCCAACAAGTCTGCTACACGTTCTTCCTTTGCTATACGTTCTTCTTTTATGAGCCGATTAAATTCGGAAAGCAATTCGGCAGGTGGAGTTATTGCATAACGTATGTAATCTTCTGCAGTTTCCAGCACAATTAAGCTGGTATTTCGGGTAACAATACCGAACTGTTTACCAAGGGTTTCAATTTCTTCACGATTGTCTTCGTACTGAAGATCCAGCGCTTCAATTTTCTTTTGTGCCCAGATTTGCTGTAGATCAATTTCACCATGGTCAGGTTGCAGCGCTATACTAATCTCTTGTGGTGCTTGCTGCCCATCTCCTACAAGTACTGTGAGCTGCTTCAGTCCTGGAAGTTTCCCTATGCCTGCGATAGAAAAATTGGTTTGTATCGGGGCGCCTTTTTGAGGATAAACTTCCTCAAAATCATTTTTTTCTTTTATCCCAAGGTAAATAAGGTCTATTGTATTTAGATTATGATACGCTTCAGTTATTGAGGTATTGACTAAATTGATCATCTTTCCAATATGTTTCTGGGCGATTTGTTTTAGGACACCATAGTCCGACCCACTGGATGAAGTAATGCAATAGACTGGATTGTCAAGGCTCATTTTACTTTGACCAAATGTAGAAAGGCCGTCGCTAAACAGCAGGTAATTGCTGGCCTGTATTACACCGGCCTTTATTTGGCTATAATCTGTACCGCCATCGTAATCAATTCCTTTGATGTAGTTTTTGAGATCATTCCAATTACCTTGACATACCTGAAACGTATGCCCTTTTATAAAGCGGATGTCCAATAAGCCCAGATCAACAGTCATATTGGGGTTTTCTTTAAAAAAGAGATCTAATAGCGCGAGTTCCTTTTCTATATCTCTATTTTTACTGCTGAGCGAACGGTCCCATATAATTCCAATGCTGTGTCCCCATTTTTTCTGAGCAGGTTTTACGGAGTTGACGCTTGCATTGGCAAGAAAATAAAAGGTATTGTCATTATTTGCCTGAAATAGACCTGATGTTTCCCTGTTGTCTGTCGGCAGTTGAATGACTAAATTTCGCTGGGATTTAAACTGTTGTTTATGTAAAGAAGCTGTGTAATTGCTGTTATGTTGTGAGAATGCCAACGAACCATCTGGTTTCTCTGTGAAATCTGGCTTATGTGTGTCTTGAAAGACATGAATATCCAAGGCGAAATTTTCAATGGGGGACGTATAGTTTAAGGGTAGATGGTAGTAACGAGCCTGATCGGATGCTGTTGTCAGATTTTCCGAATAGCTGATCTGAACGGTGCGCCTCCCATTCGCTGGTAATGGGTAAATCCGAGTTCGAAAATTATTTCCTTCGACTTTTTCCAATAGGCCCGGGTCGACCCTACGTGTTTCTATACTTTCAAATACTTCGATACCTTTATTTTTATCGACTGGAACTGCCTGGCGTAATTTACCGTTGATATCTAGGGCGTAGCCGCTCACGGAGACACCTTCCGGCATAGGGAATGTCAGTTCGCCCTCGAGATCGCGATTGGTCTTATTGTCGAAAATCATTGTCATCGTCGTTTTGGCAATATTTCCAAAGATGACGACATCTACTTTGAGGTCTGCCAACATCACCTTGTTTTGCTGGCCATTGTCATTTTTAATTTTTAAGCTGGGTATTTCGCGTGTAGTTCTGATCTGAGATTTCGTATCCACATGGGAAAATACCAAAATTATGAAAAGGGCAATTATGATCTTTTTCATCTTTCTATGTTTAGTAGGTGAGGTCCGTGAATACATCAATGGTTCGCGGCACAATTAGCTTTTATTTTTCTAGTGATGCAGGAAAATTCAAAATTCCATAACCGCGGGTATTTAATTTTTATAGGGTGCTTTTTGCGATAGATGTAGTTTATTTAAACTTATGTTAATGATTGGCTAATATCTGGCAATTATGTTTGCATCAGTATTCGGACAGCCGGCCAAGCATAGATCGTTTAGATTAACCGTACTGTTTTATTAGGCATGCAAGGTGAGAGGAATAAAATTTGGTTATTCGAATAAACCTGAACAGCAGTAAGCATTATTTAAAAATTTGAACAGATGAAAAAAATATACAGTGTACTGGGGATGGCCCTATTGTGTGCTTCATGTAGTAAAGATGATGTGTCGCAGATTATTGACCCGATTGTGGAATTGATCTATCCCCAAAAGGCAATAGCAACAGATCCAAAAGTATTAAGTGATATTAATGGTGTAAAAGTGTATAATGGAGGCTATGGGTCATCGATGGTTCAAGATCCTACTGATAAATCCATATTTTATCTTTTAACTGATCGGGGACCGAATATTGATGGAACTGAAAGTGATAGCAAAGTATTTGCTACTCCAGCATTTGCACCACAGATCGGTAAATTTAGGTTAAAGGATAATACGCTAACATTAGAGTCTGTTATCGAATTAAAAAATAAAGATGGCGTGAAATTGAATGGTCTGCCAAATCCTGAAGGAAAGGGTGGTTCTGGGGAAAAAGCATTGGGGGTTGATGGTAAAGATCTAGGGAAAAGTGAGGATGGAATCGATTCCGAGGGACTAGCAAGGGCGGCGGATGGTTCTTGGTGGGTCAGTGACGAATACGGACCACATATCGTTCATTTTGACGCTTCGGGAAAAGAAATCGAACGGATTAATCCTTGGTCTACGGGTAAAAAGTTACCGTTAGTATTTGCCAAACGTCGCCCTAATCGCGGAATGGAAGGATTGACGCTTACACCAGACGGTAAAACACTGGTCGGAATCATGCAATTTCCACTGTATAATCCCTCTAAAGATGCGATTAAAAATTCGTTGGCAATCCGTATTGTTACGCTGGATATTGCGAGCGGCGCCACGAAACAATATGTCTATATGATGGAGCGTACCGATTTGCAGGCTGTGAGTGAAATCGCTGCCGTGAGCAATTCAACATTTATTGTCTTGGAACGTGATGGGGAATACGCGACAGAAGCAACTCGTTCTACTGTATTTAAGAGAATTTATAAAATAGATCTTTCTGGCGCAACAGATATCTCGGATGCGAATAATACCGCAACTGGGAAATTATTTGACGGTAAAACTGTCGAGGAACTCAAAGACGCGGCTACATTGGCTAAATATAATATTAAACCAGTCAATAAAACGTTGGTTGCCGATTTAATGACTGACATCAAGGAATTGTATCCGCATGATAAAGCAGAAGGCTTGGCTGTTATTAATCCATCCCTGATTGCGGTATGTAATGATGATGATTTTGGGGTAACCGGAAAAGGTTTCTATGAGTCGAAAATATTACCTTACATAAAGACTGTAGATAAAAACAGCATTTATTTCGTTAACCTTAAGGACCCACTGAAATAGGGACTAATGACTGATTATAAAAAGGTCCGTTGAATTCTCAACGGACCTTTTTATAATTTTATACTGTTCACGCTTTTGCTCTTATCGCTAAAGATTATACGATGGCTTGGTGTACCACTTGTATGAACTCTCTGTTGAGCGCGGCCTACTTTTAAGCATTTATTGTGGTCAGGAAGTCTTTGCTTTCAAGCTCTGAATAACCCATTAGGTATTCATCGACTTTTCGAGCACATTCGCGTCCTTCGGAGATGGCCCAAACAACAAGTGATTGGCCTTTACGGCAGTCTCCGGCTGTAAAGATATTATCAATTGTCGTTTGGTAGTCTTTGTCATTTGCAAGGATATTTCCTTTTTCATCTACACGAACACCTAACTGTTCTAAGAGCGTATGTTCAGTATGTTGATAACCAATAGCCAGTAATACGAGGTCTGCCGGTATTTCACGGATCTCGGATTCTCCTAAGCGGGTTCTTTTTCCAAATTCATCAACTTCGTATTGAACTTCCTTGATTTTTACTCCCTTAATATGACCATTTTCGTCTTGGACAAATTCCTGGGTTTCTGTAGCCCAAAGTCTTTCACAGCCTTCTTCTTGGGAAGAGGAGGTTCCGAATGTGAGCTTGTCCATCGGCCAAGGATTGTTCTTTAGGCGATGTTTAGATGGTGTAGGTTTGCGGGCAATCTGTGTAATACTTTTTGCACGATGACGATTGGATGTACCAATACAGTCTGATCCGGTATCACCGTCACCGATGACAACAACATGTTTGTCTGTTGCCAAGATGCGGTCTTGTTCGATAGCTATTCCGCTTACTTCTTTATTCTGTTGGGTCAAAAAGTCCATAGCGAAATGTATGCCTTTAGCTTCATGTCCCGGCAATTGCATATGCCAAGGAACGGTTGAGCCGGTGGCCAATATAACTGCATCATAAGCTTTTAATTCATAAAAGCTGATATCTTTGCCAACTTCTGTGTTAACCTTGAATTCTATTCCCGATTCTTTCATGAGATTGACACGGCGATCGATCACCGATTTTTCTAATTTAAAATCCGGAATACCGTAACGGAGTAAACCTCCAACCTGGTCATCACGTTCGAAGACGATAACATCGTGCCCAGCCTTATTGAGCTGAGCGGCAGCCGCTAGTCCTGCTGGACCAGAGCCCACGACAGCGACGCGTTTGCCTGTTTTTAAATAGCTTTTATGTGCTTTGACATAACCCTTTTTAAAAGCAATCTCAATAATATGTTTTTCGATTTCCTCAATAGTGATCGGAGTACTATGTATGCCCAGTACACAGGCTGATTCGCATGGTGCCGGACATATTCTACCTGTAAATTCAGGAAAGTTATTGGTGGAGGACAAAATCTGATAGGCCTCTTCCCATTTTCCATCGTATACGGCATCGTTAAATTCAGGGATGACATTGCCCAGTGGGCAACCTGAATGGCAAAATGGAATGCCGCAATCCATACAGCGTGCAGCTTGCTTATTGAGCTCATTCTCTGAATATCCTTTATTGAATTCCTTAAAGTGCTTTATGCGACCTTCCACAGCTTCTTTTGTCGGAAGCACGCGCTCAAATTCTTTAAAACCTGTAATTTTTCCCATGATCTGTGCTTCCTATATTATGCTTCCACTAATTTTTGACGAATGACATTTTTGTATTCTCTAGGGAATACCTTAATGAATTTATTTTTTTCTCTTGACCAGTTTTGCAGGATGAAATCTGCTCTACGGCTATTGGTAAGCAAAATATGACGTTTCAGCAAAGCGATAATTGCGGTTTCGTCTTCACTTTCCAATGGATCCAGATCAACCATTTCCTGATTACAGTTTTCGCGGAAATCTTCGTTAATGTCGTAGATCCATGCGATACCACCGCTCATTCCGGCAGCAAAGTTACGACCCGTTGCCCCTAAGATCAGTGCACGACCTCCAGTCATGTACTCACAGCCATGGTCACCAACACCCTCAACGACAGCTGTTGCACCTGAGTTACGTACAGCGAAGCGTTCGCCGGCCTGTCCGTTGACGAATAGATGTCCGGATGTTGCTCCAAATAGTGCAACGTTGCCGATAATGATATTATCTTCCGGTACGAGAGCACTTTCTGCAACTGGATAGATTGCTAGCTGAGCTCCTGATAGCCCTTTTCCAACATAATCATTGGCTTCACCTTGTAATTCAAATGAAAGACCCTTTGTTGAAAATGCACCGAAACTTTGTCCGGCCGAACCTTCAAATTTGAAATTGATGGTATTATCAGGCAGGCCTTCAGAACCGTAGAGTTTTGAAATTTCATTGGATAACATTGTTCCGATCGTACGGTCTGTATTTTTGACCTTAAAGGTGCCAAACACAGGAGTTTTGCTCTCAAGAGCTAATTTAGACTGTTTTAATAAGCCCCAATCCAAGATCATGGCCATACCGTGATCCTGCTCTTCGGTATTGTATAACGATTGTCCAGGCTCGTTACGTTCCACGTGCAAGATGTCGGTAAAGTCAATTTTCTTTGCTTTCCAATGATCGATATTTTCACGTTTTTTTAAGAACTGGGCTCTTCCCACCATTTCGTTGATGGTACGGAAGCCTAGATAAGCCATTGTTTCACGGACCTCCTCTGCAAGGAAGGTAAATAAGTTGACAATATCTTCTGGTTTTCCAGAGAATAATTTACGCAGTTCTGGATCTTGGGTTGCAACACCTACAGGACATGTATTAAGATGGCATTTACGCATCATGATACAGCCGCCGGCAACCAATGCTGCTGTCGATACGCCCCATTCCTCAGCGCCCAATAGTGTAGCGATGATGATGTCGCGACCTGTTTTCACCTGGCCGTCCGCTTGTAATACGACGCGACTGCGCAATTTGTTTTTAACAAGTGTCTGATGCGCTTCTGCAAGGCCTAATTCCCAAGGTAGTCCAGCATGCTTGATTGAACTGATTGGAGATGCACCTGTACCACCATCAAATCCTGCAATAAGAATGACGTCGGCATGGGCTTTTGCAACTCCGGCAGCAATGGTACCAACACCAGCTTTAGAGACCAATTTTACGTTGATTCTTGCTTGACGGTTAGCATTCTTTAGATCAAAGATCAGCTGCGCTAAATCTTCGATAGAGTAAATATCGTGATGGGGTGGTGGTGAAATCAGACCGACACCCGGTGTCGAGTGTCTGGTTTTTGCAATCCAGGCATCCACTTTGGGGCCAGGTAATTGACCTCCTTCTCCCGGTTTTGCACCTTGGGCCATTTTGATTTGTAGTTCGTCCGCTTGTGTCAGATAATTGGACGTGACACCAAAACGAGCCGAGGCAACCTGTTTAATTGCCGAGCGCATAGAATCTCCATTGGGAAGCGGTTGATAACGCAATTCATCTTCTCCACCTTCACCGGTGTTCGATTTTGCACCGATGCGGTTCATGGCGATGGCAAGGGTACTATGCGCTTCGTGGGAAATTGACCCAAAGGACATCGCCCCGGTTGCGAAACGTTTTAGAATTTCACTAGCAGGTTCTACTTGCTCCAACGGAATAGAGTTGCGATGTTTTGCAAAGTCCAACAATCCACGAAGGGTAAACATATGTTCCTTCTGCTCATTGATTTTCTGTGCATATTTTTTATAGGTTGCGTAGTCTCCGGTGCGACAGGCCTGTTGCAATAGGTGAATCGTGTCGGGATTCCAAAGGTGGCCTTCACCGCGGCGTTTCCATTGGTAAATACCGCCTTCTGGCAATAGATTTTGCGGTGTACGGCTTTTTTCAAATCCACGCCAGTGTTTCGAGAGGGCTTCTTTGGCAAGATCATCTAATGTCATGCCACCGATACGTGAGACTGCTCCGCAGAAAAATTTATCAACGACAGATTTGTCGATGCCGAGTACCTCGAAGATCTGTGCTCCGTGGTAGGATTGCAATGTGGAGATCCCCATTTTGGAGAAAATTTTCAACAGACCATTATTGACGGCCTTGACGTAGTTTTTTGATAATTCTGGCCAAGTGAGCTCTGTATCTAAGGTATTTTGTTCCTTCATCGTACGGATGCTCGCCAATGCCATATAAGGGTTGATCGCAGTGGCACCGAAAGCTAATAGGCAGGCAAAATGGTGCACTTCCCAAGCATCACCGGCTTCGACCACGAGACCTACAGCGCCACGGTTACCTGTTTTGATCAAGTGGTGATGGACGGCCGAAACAGCTAGTAACGATGGTATCGCCGCGTGTTTGGAATCGATCGCACGATCTGAGAGAATTAAGACTTCAAAACCATCACGTACGGCATCATCCGCATAGCGGCACAAGCGTTCCAGACCTGCTTCCAATGATCCAGGTTTACCATCAGAGCGGAAATAAGACTGAATGGTTTTTGCTTGGAACAATCCTGTATCGATCGAACGCAATTTCTCCAGTTCTTTGGAGGTCAAGATTGGATGCGGCAAAGTCACACAGTGACAGAATTTCTTGTCTTCGATCAGGATATTGCCTGCATTACCGATGAATGTTGCTAAACTCATGACCAAGCGTTCGCGAATCGGATCGATTGGCGGGTTGGTTACTTGGGCAAAAAATTGCTTAAAATAACTTGAAATATGCTGTGGTTGATCGGAAAGAATGGCCAGCGGAACATCGGACCCCATTGAGCCTGTCGGTTCGTACCCTGTCAATGCCATTGGAGTCAGGATGGTTTCCAGATCCTCGCGGGAGAAACCAAATGTCTTTTGATATTTGAAAACGGAATCTTTGGAAAGATAGGTGTAGGTTACACGAGGTTCTTCCAGTTCTTCCAGTTTGATTTTGTAATTGTCCAACCAATCGCTATAGGGCTGCTGGTTGATCAGCTGGTCTTTTACTTCGTTATCGGTGAGGATACGGCCCTGTTCCATGTCGACAAGAAAAATCTTGCCTGCTTGTTGACGGCCTTTTTTGATGATGGTAGACTCCTCGATCGGAAGAGCTCCCGCTTCAGAAGCAACAACGACGCGGTCGTCTGAGGTTACGGCATAACGTAGTGGACGTAAGCCGTTGCGGTCTAATGTAGCGCCAATATGCTTACCATCGGTGAAGCAGAGTGCTGCAGGACCGTCCCAAGGCTCCATCAACGTCGCATGGTATTCGTAGAAAGCACGTTTTAGAGGATCCATTTGTGTATTGCCATCCCAAGCTTCAGGGACTAACATCAACATGACATGGGTGAGGCTACGACCACTGTGTAAAAGAAGTTCCGCTACATTGTCAAGGCAGGCCGAATCGGACTGACCACGGTCAACGATTGGAAGTAAGATTTCCATCTCTTCTTCTGTAAAATAGGGCGATGATAAAGCGCGCATACCTGCATAAAACCAATTCAGGTTACCTGTCAACGTGTTGATCTCGCCATTGTGTGCCAGCATACGGAATGGCTGTGCGAGGGACCATGAAGGGAAGGTATTGGTGGAAAAGCGCGAGTGAACTAAGCCAAAAGCAGATACCACACGAGGATCGCGTAAATCAAGATAATAAGTTCCGACCTGGTATGTTGTTAATTGACCTTTGTAAATAATTGTTTTGCAAGAAAGCGATGCAAAGTAAAGCGGGAGAGGGTATTCTTGTTGTTGTTTAACTTTTTGAATGATCAGGCGACGTAGTACAAAAAGTTTGCGTTCAAATTCTTCAGTGTTTGAAACGCCGTCCGGTCTGCTGACAAAAAATTGGACAATTTCAGGTTCTGCACTGAGCGCTGTTGGTCCAATACCTTCACGATTGACTGGTACTGGACGGTAGCCAAGGAATTTCATACCCCTTTCTGCTGCCGCTTCCTCAATCAAGTCCCGACATATTTTGTTCATGTCTTCTTCTTTAGGAAGAAAGACCATACCTGTGCCATAATAACCTGGCTCCTCCAGTTGTATACCCAAGTTGATACATTCTTCCCATAAAAATTCATGGGGAAGCTGGATCATGATACCTGCTCCATCACCGCTTTCTGGGTCACAGCCACAAGCACCGCGGTGTTCCATATTTTCCAACATGGTCAATGCATCCTTGACTTGTGCGTGTGATTTATTTCCTTTGATATGGGCGACAAAGCCTACCCCACAGGCGTCATGCTCAAAATTAGGGTCGTAAAGGCCCTCCGTTTTCGGTCTCTGTTCGATCATCTTTCCTTTTCAAATAATTATGATTGCTAATATAGGAATAAAAATCGTAAATATTATAAATATTATAATGAAAATGTATTTAATTTGATTTTATCATTTCTTTTAACAGGTTTTGTTGCTGATATTGTATTTGGTATTCGTGGCTGTTAATACAGTTTGATGCGTAGCTGAATAATGCAACATTTGGCAATATTTTTTTGTGGGATATGGAAAAAGCATCCCAAGATTGCGAGAATATATATAAATTAGGCAAAGTATTGCATATCCTTTTATGCTGTATCGACATGGCTTAACTAAAGAGAATGAGATGAAAATAACTGAAATTGAAATTTATCGATTAAGCATTCCTATGGAACCTTTTGTCATTGCGACAGGGACAATGGACTATGCGCAAAATACTTTTATACGTATATATACCGATGCCAATATATATGGTGTGGGCGAATGTTCTGCCTTTCCGATGATCGTAGGAGAAACACAAGATACTTGCTTAGTTCTGGCAAGAGATTTTGCAAAGATCTGGAAGGGGCGCGATCCCTTGGCCATAGAGGAGCGTTTGGCTGAATTGGATTTGTATATTGCCGGTAACAAAACGATCAAATCGGCTTTTGATATGGCCTTGTATGATTTGGCCGCCAAGCATGCTGGTCTACCGCTTTATCAGTTTCTAAAGGGAACGAAACGAGAGATTACGACAGATATCACTTTAGGAATTGCATCTCCGGAAGAGATGGCGCTGAAGGCAAAGCGTTTACAGGACGAAGGTGCGGTCATGTTTAAAGTTAAACTGGGGAAGGAGCCAAAAACGGATATTGCCCGTATTCGTGAAATACGTAAGGCTGTTGGATTCGAAATGCCTATTCGAGTTGATGCAAATCAAGGCTGGTCTTATGCGGGGGCAATAGAAGCTTTGCAGGGGCTGGAACCTTTTAAGATACAATTTTGTGAGCAACCAATGCGTACCTGGGATGACGAATATTTACCGCAATTGCGCACAGAAACTATTGTTCCCGTGATGGCGGATGAATCTGTTTATTCTCACCATGACGCAGAGCGCCTCTGTAAAGCTGATGCTTGCGATTATATCAATATTAAATTTTCGAAATCAGGAGGTATTCAAGAAGCCTTAAAAATTAATCATATTGCCGCGGAATACGGCATTACGTGTATGATCGGAGGGATGCTGGAATCTCGCTTGGCTTTGGCTGCTAAAGTACATTTCGCGTATGCTGCCCCGAATGTCAAGTTTTTTGATCTAGACACTTGTATGGTTGGCCATCTGGAGGATCCTGTTATCGGCGGTATTCAATATGACGGATACAAAATACATATCTCAGACCAAATTGGAATCGGCGCAGATATAGACCAAACTTTTTTAGATCAATGCGAGAAATGGATCATTTAAATTGGAAAAAAATTATGAATAGTATGAACTGGGGAATAGGGACACAAGAGATTATCGTCCTGATTATTATCGTTATCTTTTTGGTGGCGGCCTATTTGTTTTTCTCTAAGCTGTTGAAAAAGTAGGTTTTAATAGCTTTTTTTTGATTGAATATCTTCTGTAAACTTATTTTTCAGTTTTATAACTTATTTTGAAGTTGTAAAACTGAAAAATAAGTTATAGCTTTATGTTAGTATAAACAACGTATCAAATTATGGAAGAATTAACAAAAAGAGAAGAGGAAGTTATGCAGGTGATCTGGAAGCTCAACGAGGTCTTTGTCAAAGATATTATTGAGTATCTGGATCCAAGTAGTTCCATACCCTATAATACAATCTCCTCGATTGTAAGAATATTGGAAAAGAAAGGGTATGTAGGTTATAGGGCCTTCGGAAAGACTTATCAATATTATCCTTTGATTTCGAAGATGCAATACCGAAAGTTATCATTCTCAAGAGTGCTCGATCATTATTTTGATGATTCGGTCGAGAATTTACTGTCTTTTATGGTAAAAGAAAAGAAGCTTTCGGCAGAGGATATTCAGAAAATAGAACAACTCATCAAAAAACACGAAGATCATGAATAGCTTACTTTATTATTTATTAGAAGTTAACTGCAGTCTGGTAATTGGGGGAGTTCTTTATTTTCTGGTATTCAGACAGCTTTCATTTTTTCAATGGAACCGTTATTTTATCCTGGGTTTATGTTTGTTGAGTTTGCTTCTGCCGTTTGGAACGGTACGTTTGGGCGAACTATTTCTTTCGCCGACAAGTCCAGTGCTCGCTTTTGAACAATCGAACACAGTTGCTCATTCGATAGGAGCTTCGGGTGATCTCGTATCTGAAACAGAAATGGTCGATTCTTTCTGGCATTCCTTTTCGATTGGATATGGCATTGCTTATGGTTATCTGCTTGTATCTTTTATTTTGTTATGCCGATTTGCGTTACGCTATATCCGCTTAGGTCGTCGTATTGGACGCCTGAGTCAGTATCAATTTGAAGGATTTACGATGGTTGCTCCCTTTGGAAATTATGCAAATTGTTCAGTTCAGCATGTAATTGTTATGGAAGAAGATCAGCTTGATACGCCAGATGGAAAATTGATTTTTGAACATGAGAGCCAGCATATTGTTTTTAACCATCGCCGGGATAAATTGTTTATAGAAATTTTTCGTTGCCTTTTTTGGCTAAATCCATTTGTTTATCGGATGCGTAGACAGCTGTATTTGGTGCATGAGTATCAGGTTGACGAGGTGTTGGCCAATCGATATGGTAACGGCGGCTATGCTCGTTTTCTACTGACTTTAACACAGCAGTCCTGTCCTGCTGGATTGCAGAGCAGTTTATTTAACAATAGGCATGAGCTGGTTGAACGGGTTCAGGCCATGATGGCAAAACCTTCCTCCAAAAAGAAAAGATGGCAATACGTATTGACGGTTCCTTTGTTAGGCCTTTTACTGCTATTTTACTCTTTTATTAATCCACCGAAGAGCGTTTGGTTTTTCGCATCTTTAAATGGGAAAAAGAATCCGTCTAAAACGATCATCCTTGACCCTGGACACGGTGGGAAAGACACGGGGGGGATTTCATCTTTCGGATTGGAAGAAAAATCATTGACCTGGGAAACCTGTTTACTCTTGAAACAAGAGCTGGAGCGCACGGGGTACAAAGTAGTGATGTCAAGGGCTGCTGATGAATATAAATTACTTAGAGACCGATCGAACTTTGAGGGGGATTTATTGCTATCGATCCATTTCGACAATGTAAAGGACAAACAATCTCTTCCTATTCGAATATTATATCAATCGGGGGTTAATCATACGATGCTAGAAGAGCTTAACCGCAAATTTGCATTTAGTTTGGGACTAAGGTTGCAACAGAATGGACTGGCTGCGAGTGCTCCAGCGATAAATACAAAGCTAGCGATTTTACGTGGTGCTAAAATACCGGCGCTTCTCCTTGAGCTAGATAATATCAATGCCATTGATAAAAATGTGAAACCTGACTTTGTCAATAAACTAGCCCACGCTATAGATCAAAGTTTCGAACACTAAGCACTAATTTTTGTGTATATCATGAAGTTTAGGATACTCTTATGGTTATCCATGGCATTGCCATGTCTGTTATCGGCACAAATGGTTCCCAAAACTAAACAACAATTAACTGACAGTATGATGCTGGGAAAGGCTGGATCCGATTCAAGACGGATAGATACAGTGCTTGTAGAGGGGGCAAGGCCTCTCGAGCAGCAGCTTTTGGATCGGGTCCGTATTCGACCAGGCAGCAATCCCATTTTATTGAATGGAAATACTTTCGCTGTTTTAAATACCATTCCGAGTATAGAGGTAGACGAATTAGGCAATTTGTCGTTACAGGGAAAAACGGGCGTATTGATTACCATCAATGGCAAGCAGACCTATCTAACCGGAACTTCCTTGATCAGCTTTTTAAAATCTATACCAGCAAGCTCTTTAGAGAGCATTGATCTCATGACTATACCACCTGCGAAATGGAGTGCGGAAGGGGCTGGTGGAGTAATTGATATTCGTATAAAAAAGGATGTACTGAAAGGTCTAAAAGGAAATGTTTTTTTAGGAGCATCAAAAGGTAGGCTTTGGAAGTATAATAATGGTTTGAGCCTGCAGTATGGAATGAAGAGATGGACCTTAAACTCCAGTTTTTCCGTTTCACGCTCTTCGAATTATTTTGATGTTTACCGTAAGCGTGAACTTGCGTATAGTGAAAATGTTCATTATGTGATCGGACAGCTGAATAAGGAAACGAATAGCACGCATGAATTAAATGGTCGTCTGGGCATGAATTATCGGATCGACAAGCAGTCGTCTGTTGAACTGAGCTGGAATTATCTCCGCAATAATTATGAGGAGATAGGCGTCTATCAAAATGATTTTTCAGCCAATGGAACATTGAAGCAATCCACTGCTTCAACGAGTAACCTGAGAAATCCGCTGCATAGAAATAGTATAAATCTTCACTATGATTTTGCTGGGGAAAATAAGAATAAAGCGCTTCAGTTCGATTTTGATTATTTGCGTTACAGCAGTATTAGGAAACAGGACTTGAAGACAAGGACAGTACCTTTTTTTTCTGACCAGCAAGAGCAGCAGCAATTTTTGCGCTCAAATAACCCGTTCTCTGTCGATCTTTTTGGTATCAGGGGTGATTTTCAACGGAAACTTAGCGGATCCTTTTCTATGGAAGCAGGCTTTCAGGCGAGTCGGTCCCAACGTCAATCGTATGGACATTATCAAAAAGGGGAAAAAGAGTATGTAATGGTCGACGATGATAGCCTAGAAAATACTTTTAAACAAACCGAATACCTGGAAGCGATTTATACGGATTTTCAACTAAAACTTGCGCAATGGGAGATTAAATTAGGTGTACGGGCTGAATACGCACAATTTCAGACGAAAATTGACTACATAGATCGAAACACGAATGGGAGGAAGCAAATGTGCAATCTATTCCCGACAGTGTTTGGTATTTATCGAATAGCTGAAAATAGTGGTCAAGCGGTACAGTTCGCGTATGGGCGAAGAATATCACGGCCTAATTATCAAGATCTGAACCCTTCCATTTTCTTTTTCGATCCAAGCACAAGCTATCAGGGTAATGCACAGCTTTCCGCTCAATTGTCAGATAATATGGATCTTAAATATGTTCATGGTCAAAAATGGAATATTGGACTTTCTTTGATCAATCATCGGAATTATATCTCCATGGTCCATCAGCTTAGTGCGCAAAATTATACGCAAACCTATCAGAATATTGCCGGTGTTAAGAGTGCTGCTATCTCGATGAATATGGGAAAAGCCATTGTTAAAAATTTGATGCTCTATGGTTTTGGTCAGATTCAATATATACATTATAAAAATATACCAACAGATTTGAATGATCTTCTGATCAATCGGGGGATTTGGTCCTTTCAGGGTAATTTTATGATGCAGTTAAATTTACCTTATCAAATGACTGTAAATTGGACAAACTCATACCGAACTAATGTGCTTTATGCACAGACAGTCATAAAACCTTTATATGGAATGCATCTGGCGGTCAATAAGCAATTTTCGAATGCGTTAAGTCTTGCGCTGACAGCACGGGATCTGTTTCATAGCCGTGTTTTGAAACGAGAGATTTTGGGACAGGGATTCAACATTTATTCTAAAACAGTGGTCGATTCAAGAATTATTGGACTAAATTTTAACTATACATTTGGCCTTTATAAAAAGCAAAAGATCAAACAGACTTCGATTGAAGGAGAAGTGTCACGTTTATAATCGCAGCCTTGGAATACCATTTTTTTACATTTGTTAAAAAAATGTGGTCTATACGCGTTTTGAATCTCTATTGGGACGAAAATAGATTATATTCAGTACATTTGCGGTACTTATTATTTTATAAAAGTTAGAAAATATCATGAGTACTCAAAAAGGACCTATTTCTCAATTTATTGAGCATAATTACCGTCACTTTAACGCAGCTGCATTAGTAGATGCTGCAAAAGGTTACGAGGAACATCTATTGGATGGTGGAAAAATGTTGATCTCTTTGGGAGGTGCAATGTCTACTGCTGAATTGGGTGTTTCTTTGGCAGAAATGATCCGTCAAGATAAAGTACACTTTATTTCTTGTACTGGTGCTAATTTGGAAGAGGATGTGATGAACCTTGTGGCACACTCACACTACAAAAGAATCCCGAATTATAGAGATTTGACAGCTGAGCAAGAAAGAGAGTTATTGGATAATCACTATAATCGTGTTACAGATACTTGTATTCCGGAAGAGGAAGCTTTCCGTCGTTTGCAGAAACATCTTGAAGATGTTTGGCATGCTGCTGAGGCTAAAGGTGAGCGTTACTTACCACATGAGTTTCTTTATCAGGTTGTTAACTCTGGTGTGTTGGAGCAATATTATGAAATCGACCCAAAAGATTCTTGGATTGTTGCTGCTGCTGAGAAAAATTTACCAATTGTATGTCCAGGATGGGAAGATTCAACGACAGGTAATATCTTCGCTTCCAATGTGATCAAAGGTAAATTGAAAGCGAGTACTGTTAAATCTGGTATTGAGTACATGATTTATTTGACAGAGTGGTACCGTAACAACTCAGCAGGTAAAGGTGTTGGATTTTTCCAAATCGCAGGTGGTATTTCTGGTGACTTCCCAATCTGTGTAGTTCCGATGATGTATCAAGATCTTGAATGGGAAGAAGTACCTTTCTGGGCTTATTTCTGTCAAATTTCAGATTCAACAACTTCGTATGGTTCTTACTCTGGTGCTGTTCCAAACGAGAAAATCACTTGGGGCAAATTAGATATTGATACACCTAAATTTATCGTAGAATCTGACGCGACGATCGTTGCACCATTAATCTTCTCGTATATCTTAGGTCATTAATCTTTTTGACATATAGAAAGGAGCGATTCTTCGCTCCTTTTTCTTTTCTCTTTTTCTTCTTTATCTTTACTGTCTAATATTTCTTTTCCCGATGAGCAATCTTACAACAGATAATCCCGTTGCACTTCAGACCTTAATGGATGAAACAATCTTTGGAAATGGTTTTGATTTTCAAGCCAATCTGTCTGCACATCCTTTACAGGAGGAGAACAGTGTTCATGCACAAACAGCTGTTGTACAAGCATCATCGACAACGAAGGATACTTCGTATGTGGCAGTGGGGGTAGGTGCGGAGCAGGCCGCTGTGGCTATTGAGACCGGCAGGGACGGCGATACTGTTAACCATCTGGAGGTATTGGGTGGTGAATTTATATATCAAGGAAATAAGGATCAGGGAATACTTTTTATTTTACGCTACGAGCAATATCCCTACTTTTCTCCAGCTGCATTGGACGCTTTTGAAAAAACAATTGGTGCCTTGAAATTGACCAAAGAGACTGTTGCGGTTCTCAATTTGGCAAATTCCCATAACCCGAATGATTTTAAGCGCATTATGCAGTTTTTCCAACCGACTAAGATTATATTGTTGGGTGTGGAACCTGCATCTTTGAAACTTCCATTTATTGAACATAATTCCTATATGAAAGGCCGTATTGCAACGGTTTTTAATACGTTCAGTTTTGAAGAGATGTTTGTTGATGTGAATAAAAAGAAGCTGTTCTGGAATGAATTTAAAACTTTTATCGTATCATAATTTGTAAATGGGATTAACTTCCAACTTTTGCGACGGTTCTTGAATCTTTCTGCAGGTTAAGCCGAATAGGTAACATGTATGCAACACGAACGGATTCGCCTTTATATACCCTTGGGATCCATTTCTTCGATTTTTTGATGACAGCTATTCCCGCATCTCCAGTGCCAAATCCGAGGTCCTGAAAGATCCTAAAATCAGATAAACTACCATCCTTTTCAATAAAAAAGCCAATAAGGATTATGCCACTTGCACCAGCTTTTAAAGCTTTTGATGGACAATTATAATTATTTGAGATAAATTGCATTAACTTCCCTATTCCTTCAGAATAGGTCGGATCAATATTATAATTCGTAGAATCGTAACGTGATATAGTTCCATCGTTTTTGGTCATTTCGCCATATAACAGATTATCATCTTTATAGTATTCTTTGAATGTATGTGGGATAATATCAGTACTCTTTCCTTGCCATTCACCTTCACGCTTGTTATTAACTAAAGGGCCTTCCTCAAAATCATTTTTAAATCCGGTTTTAAAATGTATAATCCCATTCCCATTTTCAATTTTTCTTATTCCTAAAGAATCAAAATAGGCTAGATATTGTGTGGTACTATTATATTGCCAAGTTATGTTATTGGTTCCATTATTAAGTGTTATTAAGTGGATTTTTCCAGATGGATAATAATAGTAAGCCGTATCGATCAAATATCCTTTAGCATTAAATGTTTCTTTGCTTTTAGGCATGCCATCTGGGTAGTAGGTCTCTTTATGCCCGATATAATTATAGGGTGCCTTACCGGACAACGATATTCCGCTTGTTTTGACTTTATCATTGCTAACAAATTTTTCCAAAACAATATATTGCTGTTTACCATCTTTAAATTCGGGAGTAACTTTCCTTGAATAATAGGCTTTGTTCATATCTGTTGTATGATTTCCGGTTTCGTCCAAATAATATTGGGCGTTGGCCCTGCTAATTCCAAACAGCAATAAACATAATAATTGTAATAAGACTCTTTTCATAAATAAGATATTTAATATCCAGAAGTTATTTTAAAACTAAGCAAATCAAACGGGGGCAAGCCGTAGCTCACGCCCGCATGTAACATGTACTATTTAATCTTCTTTGCGATTAATTTTCCTAGCGATTTACCTGTCTTGGCATAACCTTCTGCCATTCTATCGTTGTTGTTTGCAACACCACCATAAGCACTTCCAGGAGCTTTTTCACTATTTATTTCCAGCAATACATGCGATGGATTTTCTGTTTCAACAAATTTAAGAACTGTACTCACTTTGGCTGCCTGTGCCATTACGCCAGCATACCAGCCTGGGTAAATCCATATGGATTGCACAATAAGTGTATATTTCGCATTTGGATTTTTGCTGCTTTCGATATTCACATTTCTGTTCAGTAAAGAGATGAATTTATTCTGAAAATCATTTGCTTTTGATTGTTCCCAATCGGATTTCCAGATTTCTCCTTCCATTTTTCCTTTGCTGTCGGAAATCTCCTTTACCCTTCTTTTGACATATTCTTCCTCTGTGATTTTCTCATTGTAAAACGTTAATGGGGTATAATCAAATTGAACATTTAGCTCTTTCTGATCTTGTAAAAAATTAAAATTTCCGGATAGAACTTTTAAGCTTTGTGCGATAGAAACCGCAGGGATAGCCATCAATACAAGTAGCATTAATTTAATTGCAACATTTAAACTTTTCATTTTTGTTAGTGGGTTAATAATGCGTAAATATAAATTAAAAATTCTTTTCTTACCAAATGTGTATTACGAAGTAATTTGAAGCCGGATCTGAATACGTGTTGTAATTTTTTATTAAGGAGTTGATGGAGTTTTTCGGGAGGGAGGTATAAATAGCATAGTGTCGTAAGTATTTCTTACTTTTGGATTTTACTTTATTTTCAAGAAGATGCTAGAACTAGTGTTTGCAACCAATAATGCCCATAAACTAGAAGAGGTCCAAGCGATCGTGGGGGATGCTTTTGTCATTAAAAGTTTAAACGATATTGACTGTCAGGATGATATTCCAGAGACGGGAGCGACCTTTGAAGAAAATGCCCAGCAGAAAACGGACTATTTGGTGAACAAATATGGTCTTTACTGTTTTGGAGATGATTCAGGCTTGGAAATTGATGCATTAAATGGCGAGCCTGGAGTTTATTCAGCACGTTATTCCGGATCGAGGGATATGGAAAAGAATATTGATCTTGTCCTGGAAAATTTAGGCGATAACCCCAATCGTACAGCGCGATTCAAAACAGTTATTTCATTATATTTGAATGAGCAACAGCACTTTTTTGAAGGAAGTATCGAGGGGAAAATTATTGAAGAACGTAAGGGTATTGATGGTTTTGGTTATGATCCCATTTTTATTCCGAATGGCTATGATAAAACTTTTGCGGAGATGACTGCCCTGGAAAAAAACAGCATAAGCCATCGCGCGATTGCTGTCGGTAAACTTGCTGAATACCTAAAAACAAAATAGGTTATATTAAGGAACTCATTTGAGTTGTAAAATAGAAATTTCCATTTATCTGAGGTAGGGAATGAGCACATCTGATAGGATCAGCAGATAGCCTTAAATACAAAAAAGCAGCGCAAAACAATTTGTTTTGCGCTGCTTTTTTATGCGACTCAGTATTGGCCGGTTATTTGGCTTTTACTTTTGTCTGTGTACTATCTTGTGCAGGTATTATCGTCGATTTATTAGTTGTTGAGTCGGACTTTGCAGCAACTTTGTCGGTTGCGGTCTTTACATTTGTTTTTGTAGCGTTGGCTTTAGTCGTTGTTTCAGATGGCTTGGCTGTTTTGGTGACAGCGCTTGATTTATTGTTTGTAGCGTCTACCTCTTTTTCTTTCTCGAGCGTTTCGTTAGCACCAGCTTTCTTGGTGACACCTTTTTGGGGGGTAGTTGTTTTATCGCCTTTCTTAATAGACTTCATTGTTCCAGATTCTTCACCTTCTGGTGCCGCTGGAACCGTAAATGACGCTTTTGAAAGATCCCTTTTTCGATTTAATAAATCATCTTTTGATTTAGGTCGATCTTCGGGGCGCCAAGTGAAATTCGGAAGAAACTCCTTGTCGGCCGTGACTTCAGCAATAGGATAGACTTTGCCATCCACTTTCCGAATAGATACATATTCCTTCAGCTTATTATCTTCCATCAAGATCTTGAAACGACTGCTTCGATCATGGATAAGCTCAGTAGTTACATTGGTCTTTTCATCAATATTGTAGAATATATTTTCAGCGTTGCCATCAACAAACAGACGTTCCATACGGTTATTGGTGAAAAAGCTGGTAATCTTCCGACCTTTAATCTGATTGAATTTCAATGAGTCACTTGTTGCGTTTACCATGAAAGCGTTACCGACAAGTAGTGAATTGTCCAATTTTTGATTCTTTACCTGTAGGAATATGGTATCTCCGGATATTTGTGAGTTTTCAGCCCACATCATTGGTTTCCCCATCAGTCTGAACATGGAATCTTGCATACCATAATACATAGAATCCGCTACTGCTTGCAAGTCCGATTTAAATAATCGGGCATTATAGTATGCCTTTATAATCCGTGTTTTGGCCGTATCCTGGGCGAGAGAATCCCGTTTACCCTGTTGGGCATTTTTTAAAGCTGCTCCCATCAGTTTATCGGATTCACCGCCTTTCGGGATGATCGCTTTTTTACGCAATACACTATCAGCCTTGAGATTTTTTTCAATTTCTATCTTGTTTTGATCACCGACAATAGCTGGTGTTTTCTTTGCTGCAATCGGTTTCTTATTTGTAAGTGTATCTTGTACTTTTTTAATGCTCTTTTCAAGAACCGGTTTGCTGCTGTCTTTTTTAGGCAAACTGTCTATTCCCTTGTGAAGGTCATCTTTTATGTTTTCTAATGTACCCGTGGAATCAACTGTTGTTGAGCTGGAATCCTGATCACCATAATCGACCTCATTGTCATCCTCAATAGCCCCACCTTCACGATTCAATTTAAAATCTCTTGCAATATAATCCCGGCGAAATATCATCTGTGAGAAGAGCGTGTCGGCTGTCATAAAAACAGAATCTACCTGTGAATCATCCTTAAGTGGCTTATTATTGCCGCTTTTGATATTTTTACCTGGATGTTCCTTTTCTTCTAGAGCAACTTGCGATGTAGTTTTATTTGATCTGAGGTCATCTTTGTGTTGTTCTTTTTCAATCTTCTTCAATTCTTTAGCTTCATTTTTTAGCTCTTTCTCCGATTTTTGTTGGACAGGAGACAAAGAAGATACAGAATCTTTTTGTGTTGAATCTTTTTTGACAACCGAAATGATCAGGGGTTTGTCTGTCATCGTAATGGATTCGTTTTTCCCGTTGTACAAACCAAATCCACCATAGGCGTAAAATTTGTCTAAGGTATCAACAAAGACCACATTTTTTACGGCTTTACCGATTCCCACTTGTCTATCGTAGAATAGGCTGTCTCCCTTAAGAAACTTTGTCCCTTCTGTGTAGAGGTTGTTTTTAGAGAAATAAGCCTGGCCCGTTGCCATATGGTATCGGCCTTTTTCAGTATACAGGTTTTCCCCTTTATTTCCCTTGATATTGGTAGGCCCATAGAAATCAGTAATGCGAGTATTACCATTATATTTCATGGAGTCCGTGTAGACTTTTACATTGGTTGATCGGACCACAACTTTTTGATTGAAATAAGATTCCCCTGTATTTTCGAAATAAGTAGCTCGCTGGCTTGTAATTGTATCACTTCCTGATAGAATACGCCCACCACTGTAATAATTACCGATTTTACTTCGCATATTATAGACAAGGTGATCGGTTGTCAGTATAGAGCCATTGGTGCTGACCATTCGTACAGCGCCCGTAAGTGTAGCGAGCTGCATGGCGGCTTCATAATGCAATTTATTGGAAAAAATCTGCGTACCGTCGGGTTGAGTAATGATTACATTTCCAAAGGCTTCAAAAAATTGTCTCCCAATGTTGTCTTTGTGTAAATAGCCACTATCTGATGATAGCGTTGAGCCTACATGTTCATAGACTGGGCGGTAAAAGAGGATATTGCCGTCTTTTCCAGTAATAATATGGGATGATGAAAGAAGCTTTAGTTCATCCTGTTTCTGCGCTTGGACCGACAAGCCAGTTAAAATAAATACAAAAAGTGTATAAATGTATTGTTTCACAAGGGCAAAAATATGGATTTTAATTGCTACTTCACTGGATTTCACAAATTTTAAGACTTGAATTTATCATTCGGACAAAATATACCGTAACTTTGTTATATGAATGTGCTGGAAAGACTAATGGGCTATATTGAAAAGGAGCATTTGTTGATGCCTCATGATAAAATATTGCTTACGGTAAGTGGAGGAAAGGACTCGATGTTAATGGCACATTTATTTGCAAAAGCAGGGTATACGATTGCTCTTGCACATTGCAATTTTCAATTAAGGGGAGCGGAATCAGAAGAGGATGAAGCTCTAGTCAGAAAATTTGCAGCGGAAAATAATGTGCCAATATACGTGAAGCACTTTGATACACAAGCTTACGCAAAGGACCATCAGATTTCGATTCAAATGGCGGCACGCGAACTTCGTTATGCTTGGTTTGAGAAATTGCGACATGAGCTGCAGTTCGACCGAATTGCAGTAGCTCAGCATCTGAACGATCATATCGAAACGGTACTCCTGAACCTTTCACGTGGAACCGGTCTCCAAGGCCTCCAGGGTATTTTCCCTATCAGAGAGCGCATCATCCGACCACTACTTTTTCTGAAGGCTAGCGAAATTGAACATTTCGTGAATATGTATGGGATTGCTTATCGAGACGATCAATCCAACTTTTCAACAAAATATGCACGTAATAAAATAAGGATTGATATCATCCCACATTTTAAAAAACTTCAGCCAGATTTTGAGATGGTCTTCGAGCAGAATATCAATCATTTTAAGGAATCTTACCAGCTGTTGCAGCAATTTGTGGAGCCCATTCGGAGAAAGCTGTTTTACCCTATTGACGAAGGATGGGGAGTTCGGAAGGAAGATCTGGAACCCTATATAGATAATCTGCCTTTGCTCTATGAGTTGTTTTCGGCTTTTAATTTCTCAAAGCCGGTACTAAGTGATCTTCAACAAGCTTGGTCAAGAGAGTCTGGACGTATTTTTCAATCCGATGCCTACCATATGCTCCTGGATAGAAATGAACTTTTTATTCGTGAAAAGGAATTTATTTCACCCGATGAGGCTTTAATCACTTCCGAAACTTCAACTGTGGAGTGGAAACACTATTGTTTTCATGCCAATGTTTCTGCGGATCTAGCTATTGTCAAAGCGAGTGAGGTTGCAAAGCTGGATTATGATGTATTAGTTTTCCCGCTCACGATTCGATCATGGAAAGTTGGCGATAGCTTCTATCCTTTAGGTATGGAAGGGCGCAAGAAGTTGAGTGATTTTTTTATCAATAAGAAGATCAGCTTATTTGAAAAGGAAAATATCCCGATCGTGGTGAATGGAAATGGAGATATCCTTTGGGTAGCCAATTATCGCATGGACAATCGTTATAAAATTACCGCCAATACAAAAAAAGTCCTTACTTTAGTTTGCAGAACTGATTAGCAAGAAAAATTGTTGCTGCTAAAAATCATGGAAGGATCCTGAATGATACAAAATCCATAGAAGCAAAAATGATACTAATGAGGAGTTCAAATAGTAAGAGACAATGGTGCGAAGTCTCCAAATTAATAGCTAAATCTTAAGTAAATGAAAGAAGGTGTACTCTATTCGGAAAATCAATATCTAGGTCGTGACCGTGTTTGGATCAGCGTGCGTTTAGTGCTCGTACTTTTTTGTTTTACGGCATTTTATTTGAATTTAGACCATTTGATATCGAGCCAATTGTTCTTTATTGTAGGAGTGGGGATTATCATCACATCTATTGTCATGATGTATATGGTATTATTTCGTACGGAAGTATTTCAAGACCATATACTTATTAGTGGACTATGGTCTACTCGAGTCGTCAAGATCGATCTTGCCTCCATTACAAAAATAGAAAAGGCGCCTTACAGTACATTCTTTTTCAATAATCCTGTTTATAATCTGCACACTAAAGGAAAGATTAAATTTTTCGCTGGAGGCAAAAATGCTGTTTTTTTAACGGATAAAGATGGTCTTACCTACGTGTTGGGTACACAGCGCCAGGAAGAGCTCTATCGAATTATTATGGAAACAAAAGCGCGATTAGGAAAGTCTTAAAATTTGTTAATAAATTCTTATCTGACATTTTAAAGACAACAGTTTATCGAGTTATTGGTTAAATTTGATAAAATAGCAACGGATTAACTATGGCATTTTTAAAATTTATACTTATTACATTCGCTGTTTACTTTGTAGTAAGATTTTTATTTAGATTATTTTTACCATTTGCAATGCGTAAAGCAGCTGAAAAGTTGATGAAAAAAGCGCAGCAGCAGGGTGGAGCATACGGTAGCCAAGGATCAGGCGGTACCTTTTATTATGAATTTAATGGTCAAGGGCAACAGGAAAATAAAAGGTCTCAGCCCGAAGGTAAGGTACATGTCGATTACATTCCACCGAAAGAAAGCCCTGAACGCAAAGGGACTGAAACCGCTGGTGAGTTTGTGGATTTTGAGGAAATAAAATAATTTTTAGCAATCCAAATAGCGTATCTTTGTGCTATGTGGCTGAAGCAACTTTCTGTTCTAAATTTCAAGAATTACTCGGAATCATCTTTGGAATTTCTCCCCGAGGTAAATGCGTTTACAGGGAATAATGGTGTTGGTAAAACCAATCTTTTGGATGCGATTCACTATTTATCACTCTGTAAAAGTTATTTCAATCCAATTGATTCGCAGCATATCAAATCAGGCAATGACTGGTTTATGGTACAGGGTGAATTTGATAAAGAATCCATTAGTGATTTCATTTCTTGTAGCCTTAAAAAGAATCAGAAAAAGCAATTTAAAAAAAATAAGAAGGATTACCCGCGACTGGCTGATCATATTGGCTTATTTCCTTTGGTCATGGTATCCCCAAACGATAGCATCATCGTCACAGATGGGAGTGAAGAGCGTAGAAAGTTTGTGGATAATGTGATTTCCCAAACAGATAATAAATATTTAGATACCCTGATTATTTATAATAAGTTTTTAGCCCAACGTAACAGTCTCCTTAAACAAGCACGTCAAACCAGTGTATTGGATCTTGGCCTAATCGAAATTCTCAATTTTCAACTTGAAGAAGTTGGAAATATTATTTTTCAAAAAAGAAGGTCTTTTATGGAGGAGTTTCAGCCGGAGTTTGACCGACACTATCAGTTCCTCACCGAGGATGCAGAGTCTGTTCAATTACACTATGAATCGCCTTTAATGACAGATTCTTTTCTAAATATTTTGGAGAAGAATTTGGAACGTGACCGTATGCTGGAACGCACAACGCAAGGAATACATAAAGATGATCTGATCTTTACCATTCACGGTGGAATGCCCTTAAAGAAGTTTGGTTCTCAGGGCCAACAAAAATCTTTTCTAATTGCCCTGAAGCTTGCACAATATTCTTATCTCCAGCAGAAAAAGGGTTTTAAGCCCCTACTTCTTTTGGATGACATCTTTGATAAACTTGATGATCGCCGTACACATAAATTGATGCAGATGGTTTCAGAAGATGATTTTGGACAGATTTTCCTGACAGATACGGATTCCGTGAGAATTCAGCGAATCTTTGACGAAATCAGCCGACCTGTTCGTATATTTGATATTGAAGGAGGACAAGTCAATGTATAAGAAGCAAACTAAAAAAAGCCTGGAATTCATTCGGTCAAGCGACGATATGACAATTAAGGAGGGGGTTGAGCGTCTTCTTGAGGCTTATAAACTACGAAGAAAATTTGATGAGACTTCGATCGCATCTGTTTGGCCTCAATTGATTGGTAAAGCTATCGCTAATCGCACACAGCAACTATATGTTCGTGATAAAAAATTGTTCGTACGTGTGGAGTCTGCTGTGATTAAGAATGAATTGGCGCTTATGCGAAGACAAATTTTAGGAAGGGTAAATGAATATGTAGGTCACGTCATTATTGAAGAAGTCGTGATTTTATAAAACCTCCTTTCATGTTAGATCAACTCTTTCAAGATTTTTTTCCTATTTCTGAGGCTAGTGCCTTAAAACTTTTCTCAAACTTCGAGCGTATTGAATTAAAACGAGGTGAATATCTGATCAAGGCGGGCGATTATTCTTCCAATCTGTTTGTGATAGAATCCGGATTAATCCGTCAATATGCTTGGTCAAAAAAAGGGGAGTTTACGCAATGGATAGGTACAAGGAATCATTTTGTGACAGATCTTGCTTCTTTCATTTTTGACAGGGCTTCCATATGGAATTTCCAATGCGTTAGCGATTGTACGGTATACCGTTTGTCAAAGTCCGATTACCAGCGAATGGAATCCGAAATTGTGGAATGGAATAAATTTGAGAAGGCTTTTTGGGCAAAATGCTTTTGTACCATGGAGCATCGAATCTCGGATTTTATTTGTCTAACAGCGGAAGAAAGATATGTCCAATACTTTGAACAACATAAATTATTATTCCAACAAGTTCCCCTTCAATATATCGCCTCCGTGTTGGGTATGAGCCCAGAAACCTTGAGTCGTATTCGAACAAAAATAAGTTCTTGATAAAAGTCAAGAGCGAGCTGCCTGTCTTTTTCTAGTTTTGTCCTGTAGCTGTTAACGAACAGCTTGCTTAATCGAACACGTAACCAAAATTTTGTGTATTTATACGGTTCATAATAAGCTTGGAATAGTTTGTTTGCAGTTGTAATAATTTTGAAATTAAGACGAAACTAGAATAGCATCACATACGCTTTATCGTTATTTGAACACAGGTGAAGAAGCCTGAGCTATTTTGTCGTTTCAGCGATAAAAAGTACAAAATGAAAAAGATTGAAACGAGTATTCTCATTGATGCGACAGCAGAAGAGGTTTGGCAGGTATTAAGTGAATTTAAGGCTTATTCCCAATGGAGCCCAACAATCAAGCAGTTTGAAAAACAACCGCTAGTCGGAAAACGCTGCAAAGTCCTTTTAGAACAACCAAACGGATTCAAGATCAAGATGAATCCAAAATTCCTGTCTATTGAACAGCATATCGAGCTGCGCTGGAAAGGAGATTTATTCTTTCCAGGTATTTTTGATGGCGAGCATTATTTTAGGTTGGAACAAGTGGGAGCTTCACAAGTTAGGTTTGTCCAAGGCGAATTTTTTTCTGGATTGTTGGTTCCTTTTCTGGGAAAACTACTGATAGAAACAAAGCGCGGATTTGAACTTTTCAACATAGCGATAAAAAGGCGAGTGGAGTATCGTTCTTAACTTTCCACAGCGATCTGTTAGTATAGTTTATTTATAAACACGATATTTAACGAATTTGTCGATGAATGTTATCTTATACACATTTTTATGTGTATAACCCCCTAGTTTTGCACATTTTGTTACTTTTTTGAATCTTTTCGGTTTGCATTATTAACAATTCGATGTTGATAAATGGCTACTTATGCACATTTTATGTTAATACCTATAGGTTGGCAATCTACTTATTAACATTTATTGTGTTAATAAGTGGATTGTTTTGTTGATAAGTATGGTGGTGGGAGTAGTTTATGCACAAATTACCAACAATGCTGCTGGCGGGAATTTTGCAAATAGGTTAATAAGGGGAGTTTCTATTGAAAGTTGGTTTTTATAGGAATTGCTCCAAATCACCTTTTCCTTCACGAATAACATCAAAAGTTCCTTCGGTAACATCGACCACGGTAGATGCGACATTATCGCCATAACCGCCATCTATAACAGCATCAACTAGATCTTCGTATTTTTCATGAATTAATTCGGGATCAGTAGAATATTCAATAATTTCATCTTCATCGTGAATGGAGGCTGTCACAATAGGGTTGCCTAATTGTTTGACAATTTCACGAACAATATTATTGTCTGGAACACGGATACCCACAGTCTTCTTTTTGGAACTTAGGAGCTTAGGTACTTTAGTTGTTGCATTAAAAATAAAAGTAAAAGGTCCGGGTAATGCTTTTTTTAATACCCGAAAAACGGAGGTATCGAAGGATTTTGTGTATTGCGAAATATCTGTTAAATCATAGCATATAAATGATAGATTAGCCTTTTCTGGTTTTAGCCCTCTAATTTCACATACTCGTTCTATGGCTTTTTGTTGCGTGATATCACAGCCAATACCATATACGGTGTCGGTAGGGTAGATGATTACACCACCACGTCGAAGAATATCAACCGCCTGTTCTATTGCCTTGGGGTTGGGATTGTCGTTATATATCTTAATTAGCATTTTCTATTTTTGTTAAGTACCTGAATTGGGTTTAATCTTAGTCCCTGTTTTAGGATGTCAATAGGGCGATGGTTATTATCTGCATTCAGATACGCTATATCTAAAAGAACAACAGCCAAAATATTTTGTTTTGGCTGTTGTTCTTTATATTAAAATTCTGCGTTTTTCGGCGTACGTGGGAATGGAATGACGTCGCGGATATTGGTCATTCCTGTCGTGAATAAAACGAGGCGTTCAAAACCTACGCCAAATCCAGAATGCGGTACCGATCCAAAACGGCGTGTATCCAAGAACCACTCCATTTCTTCTGCGGGAATACCAACTTCAGCCATACGATCAAGTAAACGATCAAGATTTTCTTCACGTTGCGAACCACCGACCATTTCACCAATACCTGGGAAAAGAATATCCATGGCACGTACGGTGTTTCTTCCTTGCGCATCCGGCTCATTTTGCTTCATATAGAAGGACTTGATTTCGCGTGGATAGTCTGTTAAGATAACAGGTTTCTTGAAGTGTTTTTCAACCAAATAGCGTTCGTGTTCCGATTGTAAATCAGCACCCCAATCATCAATTAAATATTTGAATTGTTTCTTTTGGTTTGGTTTGCTACGCTTTAATATTTCAACAGCATCGGTATAGGTAACGCGTTCAAAATCGTTTGTTAATACGAAGTTTAATTTCTCTATAAGATTTAATTCTGAGCGTTCTGCAGCAGGCTTAGATTTCTCTTCCTCCAACAAACGATTGGTTAAGAACTCAATTTCTTCTGGGCAGGTTTCCAAGGCATATTTAATCACATATTTCAGCAAAGCTTCGGCCAAGTCCATATTGTCCTCTAATTCATAGAAAGCCATTTCGGGTTCGATCATCCAAAATTCGGCTAAGTGGCGTGTTGTATTTGAGTTTTCCGCTCTAAATGTCGGACCGAACGTATAGATGTTTCCAAATGCCATGGCACCAAGCTCACCTTCCAATTGGCCCGATACCGTAAGGTTCGTCGATTTTCCAAAGAAGTCTTCCTTGAAATCGATATCTCCATTTTCTTTGCGTGGCGGGTTTTTTAAATCTAGGGTTGTAACCTGAAACATTTCTCCAGCACCTTCCGCATCCGAACCTGTGATAATTGGTGTATGCATGTAGACAAAGTCGTTTTCCTGAAAAAACTTGTGTACCGCAAATGCTAAAGCATTACGCACTTTGAATACAGCATTGAATGTTCCGGTACGGAAACGCAAATGCGCAATTTCACGTAAAAATTCTAAGCTATGCTTTTTGGGTTGTAATGGATATTTTTCGGGGTCAGAGTCGCCAATAATACTTACTTCAGTAGCTTTTACCTCAACTTTTTGCCCTTTACCCAATGATTCTATCAATTGACCTTTTACGCGAACTGCGGCTCCAGTGGTGATACGTTTTAAGATATCTTCAGGTGTATTTTCAAAATCGACAACTGCTTGAATATTATTGATTGACGAACCGTCATTGATTGCTATAAACTGATTGTTGCGGAAAGTTCTTACCCAACCTTTAACAACGACCTCTTTGCCAAATTCTGTGGCATTCAATAGTTCCTTTATTCTTGTGTGTTCCATCTTAATTTTTGGAGATTGACTTGTAAAAGATGCTTTGTTAAAAAAGCAATACAAAAATAAGCTATTCTGTTGGTTTATTGGTTATAAATGTTGATTTAATTCACTTAAAGATGGTTCGTTAACCTGCATAAGGAAAATATATTTTGAAATAAAGACAGGTGAAAACTCAAACATTGGGAAATGGCACACAGCTCGTTTTGCTATGGAATATAGGTTTGCTAAGAAGAGAACTTTTTGTTTGTGTGGCGAACGATACGAAGATTAGAAACAAAAAACGCGGACTAGTTATAGTCCGCGTTTTTGTTATGATGATTAAAGGAATTATCCTTTCAATACTTTCGTTACTAATTCAGCAGCTTCTTTCAATAAGATTGCAGAATAAACTTGTAAACCGGACTCATCAATTAATTTTTTCGCTTCTTCAGCATTCGTACCTTGAAGGCGAACGATGATTGGAACAGGGATGTTACCGATTTCGCTGTAAGCGTCAATTACACCTTGAGCAACACGGTCACAACGAACAATACCACCGAAGATATTAATTAAGATCGCTTTTACGTTAGGGTCCTTTAAAATGATATTGAAACCAGCTTTTACAGTTTCAGCATTTGCAGTACCACCTACGTCCAAGAAATTTGCAGGTTCACCACCAGCTAATTTGATGATATCCATTGTAGCCATTGCTAAACCAGCACCATTTACCATACAACCTACGTTACCATCTAATTTAACGTAGTTTAGGTTTGATTCACCAGCTTCAACTTCCGTTGGATCTTCCTCAGTTACGTCACGCATAGCAGCGTAATCTGGGTGACGATATAAAGCATTCTCATCAAGATTTACTTTCGCATCAACTGCTAAGATCTTGTCGTCTGAAGTTTTTAATACCGGATTGATCTCAAACATAGAAGAGTCTGTAGAATCGTATGCTTTGTAAAGAGCGGCAACAAATTTCACCATTTCTTTGTGTGCAGCACCAGAAAGACCAAGATTGAAAGCAATTTTACGTGCTTGGAATCCTTGTAAGCCTACTTTTGGATCGATTTCTTCTTTGAAAATCAAGTGTGGTGTTTTTTCCGCAACTTCTTCGATGTCCATACCACCTTCTGTAGAGTACATAACGATGTTACGTCCCTTAGCACGGTCTAATAATACAGACATGTAGAATTCTTTTGTTTCGCTCTCGCCAGGATAATAAACGTCTTGAGCTACCAAAACTTTGTTTACTTTTTTACCTTCAGGTCCAGTTTGAGGCGTTACTAATTGCATGCCAATGATGTCAGTTGCTCTTTGTTTGACTTCATCTAAGTTCTTAGCTAACTTGACACCACCACCTTTACCACGGCCACCAGCGTGAATTTGAGCTTTAACAACAACCCAATCAGAGTTGTAGTCTTCTTTCATTTTTTTGGCCGCTTCCACAGCTTGCTCTGGAGTATCTGCTACGATACCTTCCTGTACGCGCACACCAAAGCTCTTTAGTATTTGCTTTCCTTGATATTCGTGAATGTTCATTTGCAAAAATATTTGGCGTAAAAATATAATTTTTTGGGGGATAAGACAAGGGATAAGTTGCTCTTTTATCTATTTTTTGACATTTAGACAAAATAAAATGGCTGGAATAGAGAAATAACAGCTTATTTATTCAAACTCGTGGTATCGTAAATTTATTTATCTTTGTCCTATGATGTTACATGCCAAAGGAATTCACAAAGCTTATGGGTCATTACCAATTTTGAAAGGTGTTGATATCGCTGTTGAAAAAGGGGAAATCGTCAGTATTGTTGGTGCTTCAGGAGCTGGTAAAAGTACACTGTTGCACATCATTGGTACCTTGGATAAGCCTGATCAGGGTGCGGTTTTCATCAATGGTGTTGATGTTCAGAAATTGAATGCTAAAAAGCTCAGTGCTTTCCGAAATGAACATATTGGTTTTGTTTTTCAATTTCACCATTTGCTGCCTGAATTTACAGCCTTGGAAAACGTGTGTATTCCAGCTTTTATTCAAGGAAAGGGGAGGTCCGAGGCGGAAGCTAAAGCAAGAGAATTGCTTGAACTATTAGGGGTTTCTCATCGTATTGATCACAAGCCTGCTGAAATGTCCGGCGGAGAACAACAGCGTGTTTCTGTGGCTCGTGCTCTGATCAATGATCCTTCCATTATTTTGGCAGATGAACCTTCGGGTAATCTTGACTCAGAGAATGCAGCAGCTTTGCATCAGTTGTTTTTTGATCTTAGACATAAATTTCAGCAGACATTTATTATCGTTACCCATAATGAGGAACTTGCCCGAATTTCGGACCGAACAATACATATGCGCGATGGGTTAGTCGTGTAACAGTAATCCGGATTATAATTATATTTTTAATGAAGAAAATACTCATAACTTTCGGGACCAGACCTTTGGCGATGCGTATCGCTAAAAGACTTGGGGCTGATTTCGAAATATTATATGCAAGTTCAGAAGATATTCCCGAATTGCTTTTAGCCTCAGGGAAATATGCCAAAATTCCAAAAGGTCTTCTTCCTACTTTTGCACATGAGATACTCAAATTAAGTTTAGACCAACAGGTTGATTATGTGCTGCCTTTAGGTGGTTTTGAGCTGGAACCATTGGCTGCAGCCAAAGTTTTATTTGAGGAATATCAGATTTCAGTTCTTGCCCCTGATAAAGATCTGCTTGAAACTATTCCTGTTATGGAAAATCCGCCAGCTGATTTGCCTTATAGACTTCTGTCAAAGGGCAACGATTTATTGGACTCAGCGACTTTCGAAAGATCACTGGATGGATTGTTTGTCGCTTCGGATTCCGGGGAGGATTTAGCATTAATCTGTCTATCCAAATAGAATCTTATTTTTGTGGTTAGTGTCATTAAGGTTTTAACCCCGTTGACACAGCCCTTAAATTTTAAGCTTTTACATATCATTACATATCATGATGTTCCCAGAAGAAAAAAAGGTATATGTTTTTGAATTAGATGATGTTGTTTTTCCTAAAAAGGATTACTTACTTCAAGTATATTATCTTTTTGCTAATTTTATAGAATTTACAGAGACTGTTCCTGCTCAAGCTGATTTGGTTCAATTTATGAAAAATCACCTCGAGCATCAAGGTGAGAATTTATTGTTTGAACATGCGCAGCAAACCTTTGGATTTGATCAAAAATATAAGGAGAATTTTGAGCGGCTTCATGTCAATGCAATTTTGCCGCTACGGTTACATTTGTTTGATCATATTACTACGCTGTTTAGGCAGTTAAAAGCCGCAGATAAACATGTTTGTATTTTGACGAAAGGAAATCCGCTAGAACAACTCAATAAAGTCAAATTTGTGGATTGGGGTGAATATGGGGATGCTGTAAAAGTTTACTTTAAGGATGAACTTGTTTTTAGGGGAATTGATCCATTGGAGTTCCTCGCCAATGAGTTTACGGTGGACACGACCGCAATTCAATTTGTAGACTAAGTTTACAGTCAGTATCTTTGTTGAATCTACCAACAATAATTGTTATTAAAGTCGTTGTCGATATTGTTGAGAAAAAATTATGATTAGGGATATAAAAGCCCTATTTTTATATAAAGCCCTTGGATTTATGAATAAAGTGAACAAGCCTGCCACGATTAAAGAAATTGCCAAGAAGCTGAAAATCAGTCCTTCGACAGTTTCTAGAGCATTGAATGATCATCCTAGTATTGGATTGGTGACAACAATGCGCGTAAAAAAAATGGCCGAAGAATTGAATTATGAACCCAATCAAACGGCTATATTCTTCAAGCAGCGTAAAACATTTACGATTGCTGTTATCTTACCGAGTTTGTCTGAACCGTTTTTTTCTTTCGCCATCAGCGAAATTGAAAATGTTGCATCAGAACACCGATATACTGTGCTGATGGGACAATCACTGGATGACCCCGAGCGTGAAGAGCAGATCTTAAAAACATTTAAAAACCATCGTGTCGATGGGATTTTGATGTCTATAGGTAAAAAGACGACCAATTTAGAATTCATTGAGAAATTGGAAGCGTCTGGTATCCCGATTGTCTTCTTTGACTGTGTGCCTAGTTTACCCAATATCAATAAAGTACAAAGCGATCTTTCTACGGGTATGAACGAAGCTGTGGATGCTTTCGTAGCGCGTGGACATAAAATTATTGCCCTTGTAAATGGGCCGAAAACCTTGCCGGCTAGTGAAGATCGAAAAGTAGCTTATCTATCCGCCATGAAAAGGAATGGTATGGATATTCTAGAAAAGAATATCATCGAAACAGACCTGAGTACGGAAGGAAATGAAAAGGCTATGGATAGTATATTTGCGATGTCTGAGCGACCTTCTGCAATTATATCTTTTAATGACTTTGTTACACTTGATTTGATGAAAGCGGCCAGACAGAAGGGGCTTGTCTTAAATCAAGATATTTTCTTTATTAGTTATGCCAACTATCCGTTATGGCAATATATGGAAAATCCGCCAATGGGACGCATAGAGCAATTTCCGGGAATGCAAGCGCGTAAAGCGGCTGAAATTTTATTTGAACGCATTGACAACACCGAAATTGTCGATCAACAGATCGTCTTTAAGTCGCGATTGGTTATGTAATCGCTATTAACCATTCGATCATAAAACTAAAAAGGGGAAAATCGTTAGATTTTCCCCTTTTTAGTTTTTTTGTTTTACTACTACAAGTGGATCACTTCACCGTAAGCATCAGCACAAGCTTCCATAATCGCTTCACTCATTGTTGGGTGAGGATGGATGGTTTTAATCATTTCATGACCTGTCGTTTCCAGTTTGCGGGCAACAACAACTTCTGCAATCATTTCTGTAACATTGGCTCCGATAAGGTGTGCGCCTAGGAACTCACCATATTTAGCATCAAAGATAACTTTAACAAAGCCATCTTTCGCACCAGCAGCTGAAGCTTTTCCTGAAGCTGAGAATGGGAATTTACCAACTTTAATTTCATACCCGGCTTCTTTTGCCGCTTTTTCGGTATAACCTACAGAAGCAATTTCTGGGGAACAATATGTACAGCCAGGGATATTATTGTAGTCAATAGGTTCAACATGTAGACCTTTGATTTTTTCAACACAAGTGATTCCTTCTGCTGAGGCAACGTGAGCCAAGGCTTGGCCTTTAACAATGTCACCGATCGCATATACACCTTCGATGTTTGTTTTGTAGAAATCATCTACAACAACACGGCCGCGATCAGTTTTTACACCAACCTCTTCCAAGCCAATATTTTCGATATTTGGAGCGATACCAACAGCCGATAATACAATCTCTGCTTCGATAACTTCAATACCTTTTTCTGTTTTGATAGAAACTTTGCTCAACTCACCTGTTGTGTCAACGGATTGAACTTCAGATTTCGTTAAGATGGTGATACCTTGTTTCTTTAAGCTTTTCTCTAATTGTTTTGAAATTTCTTCATCTTCAACAGGAACGATTCTATCCATAAATTCTACGATAGTTACTTTTGTTCCGATTGCATTATAGAAATAAGCGAACTCAACACCGATAGCACCTGAGCCAACAACAACTAAAGATTTTGGTTGTTTAGGAAGTGTCATTGCTTGACGGTAGCCGATGATTTTTTTACCATCTTGAGGTAAATTAGGCAATTCACGTGAACGTGCACCAGTCGCTAGGATGGTATGTTTTGCCGAATATTCTTTAGTAGAACCGTCTGCTCCTTTTACATCGATTTTACCACCTTTTTTAATTTTTGCAGTTCCATTGATGACGTCGATTTTATTCTTTTTCATCAAGAACTGAATACCTTTACTCATTCCTTCAGCAACCCCGCGACTTCTTTTGACAATAGCGTCAAAATCAGCCTCACCACCTTGAACATTGATGCCGTAATCAGCGGCATGGTTTAAATATTCAAATACCTGAGCACTTTTCAATAATGCTTTTGTAGGGATACAGCCCCAGTTTAGACAGATTCCGCCTAATGATTCGCGTTCAATAATCGCTGTTTTGAACCCTAACTGAGCGGCTCTAATGGCAGCAACATACCCGCCTGGACCACTACCGATTACAATGATGTCGTAATTCATATAAATAAATATTCTGTAGTTGAGTGTTATAGCTTCAAATGACAAAATCTGTGAAGCATATATTCATTCAAAAGTACGCATTTTTTCTGATGAATATGAACTATTTATTGTAAAATTGGCGGTTTCTGATAAAACACTGTCGCTGTTTCTAGCAGAATGTCACATCCTGGTCAAAGGGGGAAAAATAATAGTTAAAGCGTTTTTAGAGTCTTATTTTTGAAGTTCACAATACACAGTTTATCATTATGTTAAGAATATTCAGACAGATCGCCCTGTGGGAAGCAATCTCCACCATTTGCTTGTTTTTTATTGCCATGCCGTTGAAATATTTCGCGGGAATCCCCGAAGCAGTCAAAATAGCCGGTTCCATTCATGGCTTCTTTGTCGTTATCTTCGTCGTTATGCTGATCATGTCAACTGTAGAATACAAGTGGCCTATATTAAAGGCGGTGAAATATTTCTTGGCTTCTTTAATCCCTATTTTTGGCTTTTGGGTGGAATTGGATCTTAAAAAAGAAATTGAAGGAAAGAGACAGAAATCATAGTTTGTTTAAAAAATACAAATGCATAAATTTTTACAAAGGGTTAGGTAGGGGGGAGATACCAAATTAATAAAGACAGGGGAGATGTTTAATCATCTCTACCTGTCTTCTCAATCCCCATATACGCATAGGTAATGCTATCTTTTCCATGAGGAGCTGGATTACCATCTTCATCCAAGTTTACAAAGACCAATTTATCGATCGATAGAATTGTTTTCCTGGATATTTTATTGCGTACCTCGCAGCGCATCGTTAAAGATGTTGTTCCAAAATTGATCGCTTCAATACCCAGTTCGAGAATATCGCCTTGCTTGGCTGAGCTTACAAAGTTTATTTCTGAAATAAATTTCGTAACCACTTTGGGATTTCCTAATTGAACGATAGCATAGATGACTGCTTCTTCATCAATCCATCGCAGTAGTGTTCCTCCAAATAATGTTCCATTGGGATTTAGGTCTTCGGGTTTGACCCATTTTCTTGTATAAAAATTCATCGTGTATAGGTATTTATGACAAAGGGGAAAAGTTTCCTTTTCCCCTTGAGTATTCGATATTTATCGCCTAAGCGTGTATTGCTCTGTTTGCTGTAGCTGCTAGCGCCGCCTCTTTGATTGCTTCAGTATAGGTTGGGTGTGCATGGCAAATACGTGCGATATCCTCTGCAGATGCACGGTATTCCATAGCTACGGTTGCCTCACCAATCATATCTGCTGCACGAGGACCAATCATATGTACACCTAATACTTCGTCAGTTGTCGCGTCTGCCAGTACTTTTACAAAACCATCCGTGTCACCAGATGCTTTTGCACGACCAGAAGCTTTGAAAGAGAATGATCCAGCTTTGTATTTCACACCTGCCTCTTTAAGTTGCTCTTCAGTCTTTCCAACAGAAGCAACTTCAGGCCAAGTATAAACAACACCTGGAATCAAATTATAATCAATATGTGGTTTTTGACCTGCAATATATTCTGCAACATATACACCTTCGTCCTCAGCTTTGTGTGCCAACATTGCTCCAGTGATCACATCACCAATTGCAAATACACCTTGTACAGCTGTTTCCAAATGGGCATTAACAGGGATTTTCTTGCCTCTTTCTTCTACTGTGATGCCGATATTTTCTAATCCTAAGCCTTCAGAATATGCGGTACGACCAACCGCTACGATACAATAATCGCCTTCTAAAGTGACTTCTTGTCCTTTCGGATCTTCAGCGGTTACTTTTACAACTTTACCTTTCGCGGAAGCTCCAGTTACTTTATGACCTAAATAGAACTCCATGCCCAATGATTTTTTCAAAACACGTTGTAGTTCTTTTCCTAAGCCACCATCCATTGTACCGATGATAGATTTTGCAAATTCAACAACAGAAACTTTTGAACCCAAACGAGCATAAACAGAACCTAGTTCCAAACCTATAACACCACCACCAATGACAATAAGGTGTTTTGGAATCTCTTTTAGGTTAAGTGCTTCGGTTGAGGTAATGATTCTTTTTTTATCAACAGGTAGGAAAGGCAATGAAGTCGGTTTCGATCCCGTTGCGATAATTACATTTTTACCAGTGATCTGTTCTGTAGAACCATCTGCTTTCGTTATTTTGATGGTGTTTTTGTCCACAAATGAACCCACACCCTGAAAACTGTCAATTTTATTCTTCTTAAATAAGAAGGTAATACCTGCAGTATTTTGGGCAATGACATCGTCTTTACGAGCAATCATCTTTGCCATGTCTACTTTCAGATCTTTCAAGCTGATGCCAAATGCATCAAAATTGTGCGCAGCATTGTGGTAATGCTCCGAAGAATCTAAAAGCGCTTTTGAAGGAATACATCCAACGTTAAGACAAGTACCACCAAATGTGCTATATTTTTCAATAACAGCTGTTTTTAATCCTAATTGGGCACAACGGATAGCTCCTACATATCCGCCTGGACCACTTCCGATTACAATTACGTCGTATTGCATTGATTACGTTTTATTTTTTTGTACCACAAATTTAATGATTATTAATGGGATAGGAAATCAAAACTTACGATTTGTGACCAAAGATCCTTACTTTACATTTTTTTGATAAAAGAATGGAAATTATGCACCTCGGGGAACAATGAATCGGTGTTAGTGGGGGTATAAAATTGAAAAAAGGATATTCATAGTTTGAATATCCTTTTTTACTTATTAGTTATTCTGCAACAATTTTTCCTTGCATGACACCATAGTGACCAGGGAAGCTACAAATAAACGTATAAACTCCTTTTTCAAGAGTAAAAGTGATTTTATCAGTTTCTCCAGGTCCCAATAATTTTGTGTGGGAAACAATTGAAGATAAAGCTGATTTTGGAATATATTCGTCTGCAGCAGCTGCAGCAGCCTCAGCACCAAAAGTTGGAAGGTCAACACCTGGTTTTAGGATAACTACGTTATGTCCCATGGACTCTTTTGGCATAGTACCGGCATTTTTGAAAGATAATTCTACTGGCTCACCCGCTTTTACACGGAATAAATCCTTATTATATTTCATTTGATCGTTACCTTCTAAAGATAAGCTGTTGGAAATAGCCACGTTTTCAATTCCAGGCACTGTTTCTGTTGCTTGGCTTTCTGTTGAAGTTGTCGCTTCTGTACTAGTTGATTTTTCAGACTTGTCACTGTTTCCACCACAAGATGCAATTGATAAAGCAACTGCAACTGCTGGTATCATAAAAAGTTTTTTCATTTGAATGATTGTTTGTTTATCTTTTATTTATTGTAGGCATTTCCGCAGCCTTTAGCGGTTTAGTGATGAAGTTATGACGAACGTAATTCCTTTCTGGATGCGCGTTCATGAGAAATAACATCAAAACATCTTGATTATGTTCTAAAATTAATGATTTCATTGATAAATTGAAACTATCATTTCAATTTTGACAATAAAGTATCAATTGTTTTATATAATTTGATAGGATCGAATGGCTTTCCGACAACTTCATTGGCTCCGGCATCGAGCGCTTCCTGTTGTTCGGCTTGGAGCACAGAGGCTGAAATGGAAATAATCGGCATGTTTGCGATTGTCGGATTCGTGTTTCGACGTATTTCCTTGATCGCTTCAAAACCACTCATGAGCGGCATATGGGCATCCATAAACACCAGGTCGATTTTTTTCTTATTGATTTCTTCTAGTGCGATGAGTCCATTCGTTGCCAAAGTAATTTCGCAATTCCAGCTCTTCAGGATATTTGCCAGCATAAAGCTGTTTAATTCATTGTCCTCAGCAATGAGAACCATCGGGAAGTTGAACTTCGGCAATTCCGTATAGAGTACCTGCGTTTCTTTTTCTACGGGTTTATCTTTGATTTTGTCGAAAGTACATTCAAAAGAGAAAATACTCCCTTTACCATATTCACTCGATGCAAAAACCCGACCGTTGAGCAGCGCAGCAATACGTTTTACAATTGCGAGGCCCAATCCTGTACCGCCAAATTTTTTGGTGATACTATCTTCTCCCTGTTCAAACGCAATAAATATTTTTTCCAGGGCGTCTTCTACAATGCCGATCCCTGTGTCTATAACCTGAAACCGTAAACAGATACTATGGTTATCCTCTGTTAGAAGCTGAATTTTTAATACAACAGAACCTTCCAAGGTGAATTTGAAACTATTGGAGATAAAGTTGGTCAATATTTGTTTCAACCGTAGTGGATCTGTCAGAAAATAACTTGTGATCCGATCGTCTACATCAATTGAAAAATTCAACCCTTTGTAGTTGGCTTTATCAATAAAGAGATTGTTTAGATCATCTGTAATATCTTGCACTGATGTCGACTCCATATTAAGTTTCATCATGCCCGAGTCAACTTTTGAAAGATCCAATATGTCGTTGATAATGGTCAATAGATTTTGAGAGGCAGAGTCCAGTTTATTGATCCAGTTTTCTTGCTCTAAAGTGAGCTGGGAGTTTTTTAACATCTGTGTAATGCCCATGATACCATTAATAGGTGTACGAATCTCATGACTCATATTGGCTAAAAAGGTTTCTTTCGACTTTCTGGCAAGATCTGCCTCTTCTTTAGCTTTGAGAATGGCCTGTTTTGATTCTTCTAAGGCAATGTTTTTCTCTTTAATTTCCTGCTGTATCAGTAATTGCTGAACAAAAGATTTTACTTTTGCGATGGTCGCTTCGGGGTTCAGCGGTTTATATAGATAATCCACAGCTCCGCTATTAAGTCCCTGAATGAGGTATTTGTCTTCTTTTGAAATCGCTGTTACCATAATCGGGATAATATGGTTTGTTTTCGGATTCTTCTTTAGGAAGGAAACAAATTCAAAACCATTGATTTCTGGCATCTGTACATCAACGAGCGCTAAGTCAATATCCTCTTTCCAGCAGATTTTTAAAGCTTCGTTGGGATCTGTGCTCGTCACTATATTTATATTTTCGATATCCTCCAGCAGTGCTGTAAGACTGATAATATTTTCAATTTTATCATCGACAATCAATATATTTATCTTCTTCATTATAGCAAATCTAAATACAATTTTAAGTCAATTGCTTGATGTAATCTTTTATTTCTTGAATGCTCAAAATGCGTTCCTGTGCATCGAGTTGAATAGCTGCTTCGGGCATGATGGGAACTTCAGCCGTCGCAGGGTCTTGTACAAAAGTCGTCCCGCCGTACCGTTTTATCATTAATAATCCCTGTGCACCATCCTGATTTGCTCCAGAGAATAAGATAGCGGTACAATTTTCTTTATATATTTCGGCTACAGATTCGAAAGTTACATCAATTGATGGTCTTGAGTATTGAACAGGTTCCGAGATATCCAAAGAAAAGCTATAGTCTGGTTCAACTAAAAGATGATAGCCAGCAGGGGCAAAATAAATGGTCCCATTTTCTATCGCTTCCTTATCATCTGCAGTTTTTATTTTTTGAACAAGCGCTTTGGAAAGCGTGTCCTCAATACTAGAAGCATATTTAGGGTTTCTGTGTACAATGACAATAACGGGTATGCGGATTGGTCGTTCCAATGACTTTAATAGATTTAGAATGACACTAAACCCACCGGCAGACCCCGCTAACAAAAGAATTTTCCTTTCCATCACCTACTAACCAATTTTTTGGTAAATATTCTGTTTTTTGTTTACGACCTTAAATTTAGCAGCGTCTTTATAGTTGATTAAAGATTCTTTCGCTCCCAAACATAAGAAGCCCAGATGGCATAGTGAATGATAGAATAAATCCAGGACTTGATTTTGCAGTTCAGTATCAAAATAGATCAATACATTACGGCAGGTAATCAGTTGAAATTCATTAAAAACGCCATCGGACACCAAGCTATGCATAGAGAAAAGGACATTTTTTTTCAGACTATTATTAATGGTAGCTGCGTTGTACATCGCTGTATAATAATCCGACAGTGAGTTTTTTGGTTCTGTTTTAATAAAATTTTCCGAGTATTCTTTAACTTTCGCGAGGGAATAGATGCCGCGTTTTGCCTTTTCTAACACTTTGCCGTTAATGTCGGTACCATAAATAAATGCACGTTGGTAAAGATTTGCTTCTTCTAACAATATGGCCAGCGAATAAACTTCTTCGCCAGTAGAACAACCGGCACTCCACAGTTTTATATGTGGATAAGTTGCGAGATAGGGAAATACATCCGTTTTTACAGCTTTATAAAAATCAGGATCCCTAAACATTTCAGTTACATTCACTGTAATTTCCTGTAGGAAATAGGTGCTGAATCCGGGCTGATTAATCAAATTGGACTTTAGCTCCTGTAGATTGAGCTTGTTAAGTTCCATTATTCTAGTCACACGTCTTTTTAAGGAAGCTCTTGTATAACCGGATACATCATAGCCGTGGAGATTTTTGACTATATCAATAACTTCTTCCAACTCTTCAAAACTTATCATTGCTACTATTTTATCGGTTAACTCAGCCATACGCGCATCAGAGATATTAATTTGTCAACATCAACCGGTTTACTAATATAATCGTTTGCTCCAACAGCAATTGTTTTTTCTCTATCACCTTTCATTGCTTTCGCTGTCACAGCAATAATAGGAAGGTTTGCAAATTTCTTGTTTGCCCTTATTTTTTCAATAGCCTCATAACCATCCATGACGGGCATCATGATATCCATTAAAACAAGGTCAATCTGTTTATTTCGTTCAAGAATATCTAAAGCTTCCTGGCCATTGTTGGCAATTTCAATGTTCATATCATAGCTTTCAAATGCGGTACTAAGGGCAAAAATATTCCGCATATCGTCATCTGCGAGTAATACTGTTTTTGAAGCTAAATTGTTCTCAGCAATTACAGAGGATCCTGAGTGATTGAACATCGTGTATTCGTGCTTATTGCTGCGAATTTTATTTAAGAATAAATTAACTTCATCAATCAGACGATTATTTGATTTAGCAGATTTAAGGACCATCGCCTGGCTGTGATGCAAAATTTCGGAAGTCTGCTCTGTAGTGAGTTCCATTGCCGTATTGATGATAATGGGTAAATCCTTAAATTGAGTGTTTGATTTGATTTCATTCAGGAGTTCAATGCCTGATTTGTCAGGGAGATTCAGGTCCATAATGATGCAGTCAAACAATTTCTCTTGATCTAATAAATCGAGCGCCTGTCTCGCATTGAAAGCCTGAAATATCTGAATATGCTGTTCTTCTAAAGATTGTTTGATAAAATCGCTTTGGATTTCCTGATCTTCCACCAGCAGAATTTTTTTCAATGGATGACTAGTCGATGCTTTTATTTTTAAGAATGTTTCAGCCAAAGATTCTTCTGACACGGGTTTAGCCATAAATCCGATGGCTCCGGCAGAAATAGGTTCATCATGTAAAAATGTTCCTGCCGACATCATGTGTACGGGAATCTCCTTGGTGCTGTCAATTTTTTTGAGGTTACGAAGAACTTCCCAACCATCCATTTTAGGCAACATAATATCTAAGATAATTGCGGCAGGTCGTAAATTTTGTGCTTTTTGTAAACCATCTTGCCCATCATAGCTGATGTAAACATCGTAGCCGTTTTGTTCGGCGTAGTCTTTTAGAATATCTGCAAAAATAAAATCATCCTCAATAATCAGAAGTTTATTGTGTTTTCCATCGTTGTCGATCGACTTCGTTTTTTCGACTATAGGATTTTCCTTCGGAATTTGCGTTGGTGGATTACTTTCTTTTTCGACAGATGTTACTTTCGGGACTGAAATTTGAATCTCCTGTTCTAGCGGGATACTGAAGGTGAAAATACTACCTTCACCAACCTTACTGGATAAGGTTATTTTCCCTTTTAATAAGCTAGCAATTTCGCGGCATATCGATAAGCCTAAACCAGTGCCACCATATTTACGACTCGTTGAGCCATCTTCCTGTTTAAAAGCATCAAAAATTAGCTCTTGTTTTTCTGGAGCAATGCCAATACCGTTATCTTTTACCGTAAAAAGAAGATTTTCAGCTTCAGCTTCTATCGCTAAAGAGACTTCGCCCTTTTCACCTGTAAACTTGAAGGCATTCGATAATAAATTCTTGAGGACTTGTTGTATACGATGTTCATCACCGATGAATTCCTGCGGTGCATTTACATTGACATCGAGTAGGAAGTCAATATTTTTCGACGCTGCGGTATCATTGAAAAAATCTTTAATATAATTGACAAGATAGTTTGTGTTGATACGTTCTTTTTGGACTTCAACTTTACCGGATTCAATTTTTGCCAGATCCAACAATTCGTTAATTAAATGAAGGAGATCTGAGCCGGCACTGTGAATGACAGAAGCATATTTTATTTGATCCTCACTGAGGTTTTTCTTTTTGTTATCCTGAAGTAATTTGGCAAGAATGAGAATACTATTAAGTGGTGTCCGCAGTTCATGGCTCATATTGGCCATAAATTCAGATTTATATTTGCTGGACAGCTCTACTTCCTCTATTTTTTGGGCTATGGCCTGGCGGGCTTTTTCTAGATCTTCATTTTGTGCAAAGAGCAATTTAGCCTTCTCGTCCAGCTCGTTATTGGTTTGGATAAGTTCTTCCTGCTGTACTCTAAGCTCTTCCTCAGAAGCCTCCAACAAATGGGTCTTGTGGATTAACTCCTCATTGGTTGTTCTCAATTCCTCCTGTTGCGTCTCTAATTCCTCGGTTTGTTGTTGAAGTTCCTCATAAAGATCGGCAAGCTTTCCATGAGTTTGGGCTACTTTGATAATAACGGCAATGTTATCTTTTGCTTTATCCAGGAAGTTAAATCGTAGTTGCTCGTCTTTCTCATTGACAATGGGGCAACAGATTTCCATGACACCGACACAATGGCTTTCATAAGAGAAGGGAACAATATAAATCTCAGCGTCTAAGTGATCGGATAACGAGGTTTCTAAGATAAGATGCTTGTGGTCAATATCTTTTATTTTAACGACTTCATGATTGTTTGCAACTTCGCCCAAAATGCCATCGTTTTCCTTAAACGTTCGTTTGATATACTGTGTGGAGGAAATACCAATTTTGTGGCAAAGCTGATACTCCTGATAGTTATCATCGAAAATGTAAATCGTCCCACCTAATGCTTTTGTCGTGGAAGCAATAGCATGTAGGCTTATTTCGGCAATTTTCTTGTCTGTATAGTCACCGCGTAATTGTTCGTCGATGCCATTAATCGCATTCAAAATCCAGTTATCACTGTTGGTCTGTTCTTGCAATAGTTGGAGACTTTTATTGGATTCTTGTTGACTTTTCACTGTAGACCTCAGAAATCTAGAGATCGAGGAAATTTTAGCGAGAATATAGAAGAACCCACTTAAGCCAATGGCGATGAAAAGGTAAGTAATGTACTGGGCCAGTTGCAGTTCATTTCTAGATTTTTCTAAGAGTCTTGCCCGTTGGTCTAATAGATCTCTCGACATGAGATCGATCTGATTTAATATCGAGGCCTTTCGTTCGTGAATATTATGGGATATGGATTGAGTTTCCTTTGTGTGATCGATATCCTGCTCAAAGTCGTAAAATGCAACGATATCTTTGCGGATGTTTTCAGTGCTGTTTGGCTGAACATGATAGAAATCATCTTTCAAACTTAAAGATCGCAACAGTTCGTCCATTTTTTTAAATTCCATTTTATAAGGAATAAATAGTGAAGCGTCTTTCTTATTCAGGTAATCAAGTTTGATGTCATTTACTTCGTCTACACTTGATTTGATTTCATTAATAATATTGAATCTATTTTCGGCAACACGAACAATACTTCGCTCGTTATTTAAATTATGATGCAGCGATATGAAAAAATATAGGGCTGAAAGGAAGATAAGCGAAAAAGAAATTATCACTCCTATGGTAATTTGCTTTCTATAATTTTTTCGATTCATGTTAGAATGAGTTTATCGTTTACTTTTCTGTAGGTATTGTGTTTCGATGGTACCTGGGGAAAAAGATATATGTAAAATAACAAAAAAACTTGCTATTCCTAAAATAATCAAAAGTCAGCATAGAAGCAAACCTATAAACAGTCAAGGGGCATTCCAAAATAATCGATTACCGCGCAATAGCGATTTTTTGTTACGTAAGCGTAGCTCATACCATTTTTTGTCTTTTAATTCTGAGTTGCAGCAAGTAGGGATCAAGCAGTGATCAAATTAGGTCTTTTAACAGTACTTGTTCAGTGTTTGTTCAGTGCTCGTTCAGTGATTGTTCAGTGATCACTCAGTGTAGACTGAATAAGCAGTGACTGATCACTGTCTAAAAATTGATTGAAAATTGTTCTTAGCTATATGTTGGTAGGGAGATAGTTCAGTCAAGTTTATTAAATAGAAGAAGAAAAAATGCTTATAAAAACAAAACCCTGATGATGGGCACCAGGGTTCGTTACTAACCAATTATAAACCTAAATTATGAAAAGACTCTTTAAGGGCTTCTAAACTAAATTAGTTGCCGTGTTGTGCCGTGAAAACTAAAAATGATTGTTTTTTAAAATCTTATGCAAGCTTCAAGTAAATAACTCTTCTGACTGCTTGCTGTTAGTGTTTCATAGCGAGATAACCTTTAATTATCTTCTACAAAGATACGGTAAATATACAGTAGCATCCAAATATTTTTGAGAATAAGTTGCTAATACAACTATGTTGTGACACACAAATGATATTTTGGCTTAACTGAATAATTATCTGACAGCCCTGTCAATTAGATCAGTATCGCTACACGAATTATTACTCGAAATGCCTTACTTTTACAAAAATAAATTTTTATGGTATTGACCGAATTTAAATCGATAAGAGCATTTGTATTGGATGTAGATGGTGTATTGACTGATGGTACTGTACAAGTTAATGAAGAAGGGCATCAGTTACGTACATTTAATATAAAAGATGGCTATGCTATGCAGTTGGCGATCAAGAAAGGCTATCCTATTTTTATTATCACAGGAGGAGGTTCGAAGGGGGTCGAGCAGCGGATGAAAGGTTTGGGAATCAAAGAAGTGTATTCAAAAGTTAGTGACAAACTGTCTAAAATGAAAGAACTTGCTTATGATTACAAGCTTGAATTAAATCAGTTGATGTACATCGGTGACGATATCCCTGATTTTAGCTGCATGAAGTCTGTTGGCGTAGCTGTTTCTCCGGCAGATGCAGTAGAAGAGATCAAGAAAATTTCACATTATGTGTCTAGCTTTTGTGGCGGAAAGGGAGTTGTGCGTGAATTGATCGAAAAGGTCATGAAAGTACAAGGCAATTGGTATGAGGATGAAACAGTAAAAAGTATATAAGGATGTTGAAAAATCTAAAAAATAGAACAATTATATTAGGGTCTCAATCTCCACGGAGAAAACAGCTGTTAACAGGGCTTGGGCTGACATTTGAAGTCGACGTTCGGGAAACGGCAGAATACGTGGATCCGAATTTATCCGCTGCAGAGGTCGTTCGCCAAATCGCTATTTGTAAAGCGGAGGCATTTGGGGATAAAGACGATTGTTTGGTTATCTGTGCCGATACTATTGTCGTATCGGATAAGGGCGAAATATTAGGTAAACCCAAAGATGAACAGGAAGCCAGAGCAACACTAACAAACTTGTCTGGTAAGAAACATTTGGTGTTGACTGCCGTAGCGATCTCATGGGAGGGTAAGATTAGCACTTTCGTCGAAACGACAACTGTTTATTTTTACGAATTAGATGCGGATGAAATCGATCATTATGTTACTAAATTTTCACCATTAGATAAAGCGGGTTCTTATGGAATACAGGAATGGATCGGCTTAATCGCCGTAAAAAAAATAGAGGGAGAATATAATAATGTGGTCGGATTGCCAACGGCAAAGCTTTATCAAGAATTGAAAAAGTTAATGTAAAAAAAGCGGCAAAAGCCGCTTTTTTATTATTCATTGATTTTTTAGCTGAGCTATTATTTGATGAAATAACGAACCCCAGTGTAGAACATGCGTCCTGTTAATGGTCCCCAAAGCATTGAAGTGTCAAAATAGTTTCCAAAGGGTTGATCCGCTGCAAGTATTGGCATATTTTGGAAATAATTAGACAGATTTTCTCCGCCCACATATACAGTGAAGTTTTTCTCTTTCCCAAAAGTTTTGCTAATCTGCGCATTCATGGTCGCATAAGCTTTTGATGCTGTAGGCATTTGATATTCAACGGGGTTCTCTGCTGTTGACGGAATGCGTTTTTGTCCAACAACATTCAACGTATAGTCTACACTCCAGCCAGAATGGTGATTATAAGCTAGGTTTACAAAACCACGGTGTTTGGCCAATAGCGGTTTGGTCTTTCTGCCACTTTGAAAATCAGTTTGGACATCAAGTAAGCGATAGGCCAATCTCGTTTCAAAATGTGGTGCTGGCATAAAGCGAAATTCTGTTTGCAAGCTATTGGAGAAAGACTTCCCATTCAAATTGTAAAAATTGATCTCTCGGGGATTTTCGTAATCGACCACGACCTGATTAGAGAAGCTGTTGTGGAAAAATTCAACGGATGCCGAAGCCTCACGTCCAAAGATCCGCATACTTTGGTCTATCGCTATTCCGCTATTCCAGGAGACTTCAGGTTGTAGGCCATAAGCTTTATCGTATATATTAGGCGATTGAATAACCAATTTTCTACTACTTGCCAAGACGGCCGTATTTTCTGCAAATATATTTGCTGTACGTTGACCTCTTCCTGAGCTAGCTCGAACCGTTGTTCCCGAAATCGGTGCATAACGTAAATGGATGCGTGGTGTTGTAAACCAACCGTACAGGGAATTATAGTCTTGGCGGAGACCGATAATGGCATCAAATTTTTCTGATGGACTATAGGTATATTCTGCAAATGCTCCCGAAACCACTTCTTTCCTTTTGAAGTTTTGATCTTTTAAATACCACTCATTGTAATTGTCATAATTAATCGAGGCACCAACGCGATACTTGTGAGCGACAGTGCCGATAATATCTTGAAATAAGAGGTTAGCATATCCATTTTGTTGGTCTGAATTGTAGTTATTGAGCCCAAAATAGCTTTTTTGATTGTAATTCGACCCTGCAAGCTGGAGACCTATGCTGCGGTGCTTATTTTCGGGGAACACATAACCAATTTTAGCGAAACCTTCTACACGTTCAATATCAAACCCTAAACCATAGCGATTCGTTGTACCCTTATCTGTCTTTTCGTTAAAATCAATCTGCCCGCCTGTACGGTCGTCATTGAGATATTTTACCCCAAATTGTACCATAAGTCCTTTCCCATTTTCATAAAACCAACGGTTGACCCCAGAGAATAGATTGCCAACGGGTATATCTCTAAATCCGTTGTGACTAAAGTTCATGGATTTATTGTACATGAAATTGTCGTGCAATAGAACTGCAGTGGACCAATGCTGACCAATTTTTTGTGAAAGATTTAAGTTGACATCTGTGCGTCCCATGTTGTTCGCATAGGCATTAAAAAACAATCTTTCTGAATTTTGGGGTTTTTTCAATTCGACGTTGATCTGTCCGGCCATGTTTTCGAAACCGTTGGCTACGGAACCGATACCTTTCGCGATTTGAATTGATTCAATCCATGTTCCTGCAATAGAATTTAAACCTAAAGGAGAAGCGAGCCCACGAGGTCCGGGTAAATTTTCAACGGTTAATTGGGTATAAATACCACTAAGACCTAGCATTTGAATCTGTTTGCTGCCTGTTACAGCATCAGCACTGACGACATCGACGGAGGCATTGGTTTCAAAGCTCTCGCTTAAGTCACAGCACGCCGCTTTGAATAACTCCTTTCCTGTAAGAACTTCCAGTCGTGCAGGTGTCATACGGTCGATGTAATTTGAGCGTCGTGTTCCTTTTACCTCGACTTCCATCAACACATTTCCTTTTGCTGTAATCATGATGACTTCATGAAGATCTTTGATGGTGATGGTGTCAGGTTTCATCCCAACATAACTTACAACCAATTTGTTGAATCCTTCTTTATGGTCCAATTTAAAAACACCATTTTCGTTTGTCCTTGTGTTTTTGGTTGGAAGGTTGGCCCAGTGTAAATTGGCACCAATAATGGGTTTAAGATCCCCCTTTTCATTTTCTTCAACGACAACACCGGTAACTGTATGTGGATGGTCATGGTTATCGGTTGTTACAGTTTTCTTTTCGGGTATTTTGCCATTTTCCAATCGCGGATACATACAACATTCATGGAGTTTAGCGTAGGATTCATCAGTGGCAACCAAGTTGTCTACATCATGACCAACTTGAGCAATATTTTTCTTGATTGTCTCCAGTTGAACTTTTTGGGGGTTATATTTGATTTGCAATAAGTTGTCTCCTGCATTCCAAACGGCCGTTTCTACGCCATGCATTTTTGCGGCAGTTTCAATACGTTTTTTACACATGGCACAGTTCCCAGCCACTGTAAGAGTCCTCGTACTGTCGGTCTGTGCCTGTACAAATGCCAGAAAAAATAAGGATAGAATGGTTGTCGTATATATTTTTTTGAAAATTTGATTCATCATTTTAATTAAGAGTATTCGCTTCAACTAGCATTTAATTTTTACCTTCATGATACCACGCAACCACATTCAAGGGGTACGGATTTATTTTTTCAGTTCTACTATTTTTGCTGAATGATTTAAAATCCACTGTTTTTTGTTCCGTGACAAGCTACGGAAAGATCAATGTTGGGAATGACAGTCTGCCGTTCTCACGAAATATAAAAACTATACTGGACTTCGGTCAATTCAAGAAAATGAACTGCGTTCGGTGAAAAGAGGTGATATTAAATTCTAAAATTTTGATTGAGAATAAAAACAGGTGGGTTCTGTCTATTATCGCTCGCAAAATCGGTATACTTTAATTTAGAAAAATCGTCCTCCTCCCCAGAGAAATGATAATAATTAAGTATCCAATGAAGCGTAACTATTGCGGGAGAAAAAGTGTTAAAATCAAGATTTTGTGTTACTCGGCTGAAGTGATCGACCTTTTGTGCTTCGATCTTAACATCTTTACAGCTTCCTGTTTCATGACAGTGGTTCTGCTGTTTTTTTGCAGACTTGGCACAAAGAGGGCAGGCCATAGTATGGCTTTCCGATAACGATACACTTTTTGTTTCCCCTTGGCAAAAATGAAGATGCAGTGAGGCACCACTTGCTGCGAGCAAATAGAAAAATAAGCCGATAAATAGTGCAATTTTCTTCATCGAAGCAAAAATAAAGAAAATATGTAATTTTTTTTTGTAATATTTTGGATAAATGTTATAACTTGTAGTAACAAATGAAAAACCAAAAATTACCAGAGTTATGTATTTATTATTTATCAATCCGGTCAGCTCGTATTTGTTAGCTATCTTTTTGATTGTTGGGGCAATTCTATTGTACAAGGGATTCTATCATCTGGTTCGTCGTATACAGGAATAGTACAGTGTGTTCGATCTTTTTTCGGAACACTTTATCGGATAACAGCGTATGTAATTTAATTCCTGAAATTTACCTATTCCAGGAAGATGTTATAAGAATGGGAACATTTTTTAAATGCTCCCTTTCGTTTTGTTTATCGGCTTAATAGAGGATCACTTTTTCCCGCATTTCCAATCTCTACACGACCCGCATATTGTTCCTCAAAGTTTAGAAAACCGGCGCAGGTGAGGCGGAAATCATACCAAAAGTTTTGCTTAGCCAAATCAAAATGTATCCTAATGGATTGCCCACCTTTAAGTTGCAGACTCCTTTTTTCTTTTCCATAGCTGATATCCTCGAAAACAAGTTGCTGGGTTGTTTTCCCCTTGTTTGTACATGAAAAAGACAAACGCCCAGTAAACGCGGATTCATTTTTACTTTTTTCATAGGTACAGCGGACCTTTAACTCTGGGTTGTTTGTGTCACCTTTAAACGCTCGATAAAATCCATTTGGGCCATAGATTTCGAGGTGGTACATTTTTTTATCGAAGGCGTCTAGCGACCATTGGTCCGTTACACGATCTCCAGGAGAAACAGCATAATTTCTTGAGGTTCCAACTTCTCCTTTGTAGCTAGCAGCATGGTAGACGGTAAAAGGTGAGCCCGCAGCATGTTTGCCAAAAATTTTATTTGAAGCTTCAAATGTGACCAAGTAATCCCCTTTGGATTGGTATTCGCCATGCACATAAAGTTCATAGGGAAGGATACATGAATCCCGGAGCCCTTTTTCTTGTTTTGGGAAGTAGGGAGAACTGCTGGGGTCTTGCTCTATTTGTTTGATCTCCATTGCGCTGAGCGCTTTGAAGCCCATGGGAAGGCCTTTGAACTTGGCTTGGTGAATCTCTTGGATAAAAGGTTCCCGTTCTAGTACAATCGGTTTGTTAATGTTTTCGCCATGATAGGGCCTAAATGCCGAAGTTAAATCTCCACATACTGTACGCCGCCAACTGCTGATGTTGGTTTCTTTTATATCTTTCTTGATTTTGTGGTTAATAAACTTCTCTAGGAATTGTAAACTGGAGGTATGGTCAAACACTTGCGAATTGACCCAACCACCTCTGGTCCATGGAGAAGCAATGATCATCGGTACACGATAGCCAAGACCGATATTGCTTTCTCTTCCGCTTTCAGGATAATATTGCTCATCGCGGCGTACATATTCTAACCCAGGGTTGATTCCCGCTGATACTTTTCCGCTTTCTGTATCATCCGGATTTGGAGCTGTAAAGGGGGCAAAGTGGTCAAAATACCCGTCGTTCTCGTCATATGTAAGTATAAAGATTGTTTTTTTCCAAACTTCTGGATTTTGGGTAAGAATGTCCATGATTTCGCTAACATACCATGCGCCAAACCAAGGAGAATCAGGATGGTCAGAAAAAAGCTGCGGTGGAGCCAGCCATGATACGGTTGGAAGTTTACCTTCCTCGACATCTTTTCGGAATTGATACAGAACATCCCCTTTAGGGATCTGTAACTCGCGCTGTTGTCCCCCTTCTTGATAATGCATTGTTTCCAATTCCATATAATCGGGCTGTGCACTGTTGTTAACAAAAGCACGGCGATGAATATCTTTTGTCCGCTCATCGAACTTTTCAAAGTTCTCGGCAGTATATAGCTGTAATTCTTCTAGCGTATGTTTGAGATTTTTCTTTAAATTTTCAAGCGCTTCGCCAGCTGTTGTTTCGCTAATTTTGCGTTCGAGATCTTCTTGTTTTAATGTCAGGAGCTGACGATAGCGCGGATGATATTTGACTTGATATTGGGGGAAGTATTCCATCGGATTACAACCAAAATTGGCGAGCCAGCTATTTGCTTCGCCACTATAACCAGCGCTGCTCGAAGAAATTTCATTTTGATAGATTTTCCAGTCTACGCCTAATTCCGAAAGGCGTTCGGGGAAAGTTGTCCATGTTGCTTTCCCGCTAAACTCGGAGTCTCCATTCCAAACCAAGGCTTTTCCTGTAAGATTTTCCCGGATATTGGCTGTCCAGAAATAAAGCCTATTCGGATTCGTGCCGGTGATGCTCGAACAAAAGTGTTGGTCGCAGATTGTGAAAGAGTCCGCGAGAGAATAGTAAAATGGAATATCTTCGCGACTATAATGTCCCATAGTCAACGGTAGATTCGAAAATTCTTTAAATCCGGAATGTTTTACATCCAACCATTTGTTCATCTTGCCTTTATTGCGAGCATCTGTTTGGTCGGTCCAGTTGTGCGGGAGACAACCCATCCAGGTGACTTTTGAATCTTTGATATCCAATCGGAAAGGAGCAAATGTTTCGCCGGATTTTTGCGTCTGAAACCAAACTTTATTCCGATTGGGTTGACGGATAGCTCTAGGATCATTGAAGCCTCTTACACCACGCAGTGTTCCAAAGGCATGATCAAATGAACGGTTTTCCTGCATTAATAAAACAACGTGCTCGGCATCATAAAATGTGCTGCCCAATGCTGGATTTATAGCCATCGCTTTCGCAATAGCGGATGGAATAACATGGGAGATAGAAGCTCCCCCAGCAAGCATAGCCGCTTTCTTTAAAAAATCTCTTCGCGTATCCATGGTTATAACAGTATTGATTTGATTGGCTGCCTATTGCTTGGTTGATCAAGGCAACAAAGTTATTCTCTTCGAAAAATCACATTTTCGAAAACTGCCTTAAAAATAAGAGTTCGATCCAAGAAAAAAGACTTTAGACCGAACTCTTATTAAAAAATTAACGCTTTGCTAATTTCTAGCCTACATATTAAGCTTTGATAGACGCAATAAATGCTGGAATCTGTGTAAGATAATCCGGTTCTTTTAGCCGTTTGACAAATGCTGTACCTATAATGGCACCGGCCGTATGCTTACTTGCTTTTTGAAAGGTAGGTTTATCGGAGATACCGAAACCAACGATCAATGGGTTTTTTAATTGAAGATCATGTATCCGCTTGAAGTAAGCAGCTGTATCGTCTCCAACATCAAGTGTTTTACCTGTCGTTGCATTGGAAGAAAGTAAATAAATAAAGCTCCTGGAAAGGCTGTCTATTTTTCTGATTCGTTCTTCAGAAGTCTGCGGTGTTACAATGAATATATTTGCAATCCCATTTTTCTCGAACGTCTCTTTGTAAAGTTCTTCGTATTCATCCATGGGTAGGTCAGGTATAATGACACCGTTTACACCTGCATTTTTACATTCTTCACAGAATCTTTCAACACCAAATTGGAGCACAGGATTAAAGTAGCCCATCAAAAATACGGGAATGCTAACATGTTTACGGAGGTCAATCAATTGATCGAACAACTTTTTTACGGTCATGCCGTTTGCCAAAGAGACTTCTGAACTGTGCTGAATGACAGGCCCGTCTGCCACTGGGTCGGAATAAGGAAAACCGATTTCCAAAAAGTCCGCGCCAGCTTCTTCCAATTTCTTGGCAATACTTATTGTGCTGTCCAATGTTGGATATCCAGCTGTAAAATATATCGATAAAAGGGGAGTACCTTCTTTTTTTTCAATTGTATTCATGCCTTAAAAATCAAAGTATTTCATATAATTATCTAGATCCTTGTCACCACGTCCAGAAAGACAGACAACGACAGTCTCATCACCTTTAAAAGGTATTTTTTCCAAATAAGCCAGGGCATGAGAACTCTCAATAGCCGGTATGATACCTTCTAGTCGGGTAAGCTCAAGACCTGCCTGCATCGCTTCGTCGTCAGTCACACTTACATAGTTACCTCTGCCGGATTTGAATAACCAAGCGTGTTGAGGGCCAATACCGGGGTAATCGAGTCCTGCCGATATGGAGTAAGGTTCTATGACCTGGCCATCCGCTGTTTGCATCAGTATAGATCGGCTTCCATGTAAAACGCCCTCTTTTCCTAGTGCTGTTGTCGCAGCGGATTCGCCTGAATCAACACCATGGCCAGCTGCCTCTACGGCATACAATTGAACCGATTCTTCATCGAGGTAATGATAGAACATACCTGCCGCATTGGAGCCTCCACCGACACAAGCCAATACGATATCTGGATTTTCTCTTCCTGTTTTTGCTAATAGTTGTTTTTTCGTTTCTTCAGAAATAATAGACTGAAAGCGAGCAACCATATCGGGATAAGGGTGTGGTCCCACAACAGACCCAATGATATAATGGGTGTCGACAGGATTGTTGATCCAATCGCGCAAAGCTTCATTGGTCGCATCCTTTAGCGTTTTGGAGCCCGATGTTGCGGGAATAACTTCGGCCCCCATCATTTTCATCCGTGCTACATTTGGAGCTTGACGTTGAATATCAACTTCTCCCATGTACACTGCACATTGTATACCTTTCAGCGCACAAACGGTAGCTGTGGCAACGCCATGCTGTCCTGCGCCTGTCTCGGCAATGATGCGCTTTTTACCCAAGCGTTCCGCTAATAGAATTTGGCCAATAGTATTGTTGATTTTATGCGCTCCGGTATGGTTAAGGTCCTCCCGTTTTAAGTAAATCGTAGTTCCATATTTTTCAGAAAGACGCTTGGCATGATATAATGGAGAAGGACGTCCGACATAATCGCTGAGCAGTTGGTTAAATTCCTCCTGAAAGCTCTCTTCTTCGATAATTTTGAGATATTCTTCACGTAGCTCTTTCACATTGGGATAGAGCATCTCAGGGATATAGGCTCCTCCAAAGGGACCATAATATCCTTTTTCATTGACTTGATATATACTCATTTTTTAATAGTATTTATACTGTGGCTTAATAGCTCAATATCTTTTAAGCCGGGTTCTACTTCAAATTTTGAATTTAAATCCAGTGCATATAGCCGTGGATCATTTCTTTCTAGCGCTGTTTTGATATTTTCGGGATCTAAACCGCCGCTGAGAAAATAGGGGGTAGTAAGTTTGTATTGGTCCAATAGGGACCAGTCAAATTGTACTCCTGTACCACCATAGGAACTACTTTTTGTATCAAATAAAAAGTAGTCTACAATTTTAGCGTAAGGATCCAGCTGTATCCAGTCAAAGTTTTTATCTACTCCGAAGGCTTTCACGATGCTAACTGCTGATTTTTCTTTCAATTCAAGACAGTATTCCGCAGATTCATTTCCATGCAGTTGAATTGCATTTAGTTGGAATTCAGTTATTTTATCTAGAATTTCTGAAAGGCTGGCATTGACGAAAACTCCGACCTTACTTAGGCTGTCAAGGTCCTTAATGTATGAGGAGGAGCTTTGACCAACATAACGTTTGGATTGATCATAAAATATGAATCCCATATAATCGATGCCCAAGGAGGCTACAGCGGTTATATTGTCGGGATATTTCATGCCACAAACTTTTACTTTGATCGCCATTTTATTTTTTGATTAGTTTTTGGAAACTGCGCAAAGCTTTACCTCCCATCAATGAACTTTCAGCTTCATAAAAACAGTCACCAAAAGATTTTTTGGGATTAAAGGTCTTAATCGCAAATGCGGCATTCGTCAAAACAACATTGTTCTGCACATCTGTACCCTGATTGTTCAATATAGATAAGAATGTCTGGGCGGCATCTGCTATCGTTTCACCTCCCGTCAACTCCTGAGCTGAGACTGGGGTAAAACCAAGTTCTTCCATGTTGTAGTAATTCTCTCCTTGGTTGTTGATTACCTTAAAATCACCGGTCATGGATATCTCATCATAACCGTCCAAAGCATGAATAATGGAATATTGTTTGTTGGTATTTTGGTATAGATAACCATACAGTCGTGCTAATTCCAAACTAAATACACCAACAGACTGAAATCTAGGATTGGAAGGATTTGTCAATGGACCCAGCATGTTAAAGAAAGTCTTAACACCCAATGCACGACGTATCGGGGCAACGGTTTTCATGGCAGGGTGAAACAATGGCGCATGTAGGAAACAGATATTGGCTTCATCAAGTTGGCGTTGTAGCTCAGCCTTGTCGTTGCTGAACTGATAGCCTAAATATTCCATGACATTGGATGAACCACAGCTCGAAGATACCCCGATATTACCGTGTTTTGCGACATGGTAACCAGCCCCAGCAGTGATAAAAGATGCTATTGTCGAGATATTGAAGGTATTTTTACCATCCCCACCTGTACCGCAAAGGTCAATTAAATCATAACCGTTAAAATCCAGCTTGAGGCATAAATCATACATCGCATCTCTAAACCCTCCAAGCTCTTCAACGCGAATACTGCGCATACCATAAGCCGTCATAAATGCCGCAATTTGGTGACTGTCATACTTGCCCATGGCAATGTTGGTTAGGATCTCGTAGGCTTCTTGCCGAGAAAATGTCTTGTATTCAAATAAATGCGCTAAAATTTCTTTCATGGTAATTTAAATAAAAAAAGGGCTTACCTTATTTAGGCAAGCCCATCATATCTTGACGTATTAATCAAATAATGCAATAGGAGTTTGCCACAACGTTATTCGTTGTGCCACCACCAAGCTTTATTTGATACAGTTGTTATCATTGTTATTTTTATTAATACAAATATGGTTGATAGAATTATAAAATGCAAGTGTTTTTATTGAAAAATTTTTAAGAAAGCATCTTTGGCTTAATATTGCTCACAAATATACTTTAAAATAAAACCTGATAAGCGTGCATTTGTGTAAGACTAAGCGTGATATTTAAGGATTCTAACAGCAGGCGTCTGATAAAATAGGGGCAATGAAAACTAATAGAATACAAAATGAGCTTTATTGTTCCCTTTGGAAACTAATGTAAAAGAGGCAATTTTGCTATCACGGATGACTGCTGCAAATACAAAACGCTTGAGGTATTTGACAAAGTAGACTTGTTGCGGGTCAATACCTTCGAGATCGATATCACTTGTTTCTTTTCTTCCTGCTTGAGCAAAGCTAAGATATTCCAGTTGGTTGATATCCTTGCTCTGTACATTTATCCTGATTTCATCGATGCTTGCCAATAGGTATTCCTGTAGATCTTCGTCCAGTTTTTTTGATGTTATTAGATCTTGGCTTAAAATAATATCAGTCGCTAAATTAGGATCATTCAAGCGCTGGACAAACTTTTTTAAAACAACAACCTGTTCATTGGAAGTTTGTTGTTCCTGAGCAAATAGGCTTTGGCTGACAATACAGCCAATAAACATGAACAACAATAGCTTTAATTTTATCTTCATACTTGTAAGACTTGTCTTCATCAAAATAGATTAAAACTATGGAATAAAAACCTTCGGGAGGTTATGGATATCGTACTGAGTTGTCTCCGAAGAGAGGGCGATGTCTTTAATAAAAAACGCCTTTTGAATAAAGGCGTTTTTTATTTTTTAGTATTCATCTTCATTGAAGAAGAAATCGTCTTTTGTTGGATAGTCGGGCCAAATTTCTTCGATATTTTCATATGGCTCACCATCGTCCTCAAGAGATTGTAAGTTTTCAATCACCTCAACAGGTGCACCCGAACGAATAGCGTAATCGATTAATTCATCTTTTGTTGCTGGCCATGGTGCATCTTCTAGATGCGAAGCTAATTCTAATGTCCAATACATATAAAAACAATTTAAGTTCTCTATTTTCGCAAAACTATGATTTAATTTAACTTAAGCAAGTAAATCACGTGTTATTTTTGCTGTATTAATATAAGTTGTTGATTTTTAGCGTTATAATATTTTTAGATATTCTCAAAGTCACTTCCCTTTTCGTTTAACGCATCAAGTCTTGGTGACACTGATTTGATTTCTGGGTTTGGATAATCATTTTCGATCAAGCCATCTCGCATGCGTACAATACGGTGTGCATGTAATGCGATATCCTCTTCATGTGTGACTAGAATAATGGTATTACCCTTGGAGTGAATTTCCTCCAGTAGGCCCATAATTTCAATGGACGTTTTGGTGTCAAGGTTTCCTGTTGGCTCATCGGCAAGTATAATGGAAGGATCGTTGATCAATGCTCTTGCAACAGCAACACGTTGTCGTTGTCCACCCGATAGTTCATTAGGTCTATGATCCATACGATGCCCTAAGCCGACACTTTCCAATGCTGCAGTAGCTTTTTCCTCACGTCTAACTTTATTATAGCCCGCGTAAATTAGGGGAAGCGCAACATTTTCAAGTGCTGTATTCTTTGGTAACAGGTTAAAAGTTTGAAAGACGAAACCAATTTCTTTGTTTCTTACTTCGGCGAGTTCATCGTCAGTCATGTCACTCACATTAATCCCATTGAGGATGTATTCTCCTCGGCTTGGCGTATCCAAGCAACCGAGAATGTTCATTAACGTGGATTTGCCTGATCCTGAAGGCCCCATTAAGGCAACAAATTCTCCTTTATGGATGTTGAGTGTAACGGAGCTTAAGGCATGAATTGTTTCCGCACCAATTTGGTATTCTCTAGCAATATCCTTGATTTCGATTAAGATCTTTCCTGACATATTTTTTGGAGGTTCTCTAGGTTATGAAAATACGATTTATTCTTCATAATCCAATAGGAATGCATTTTGTCGTATACAACTTTTTCTAGTTCTGATGCATTATCATCGTTAAAATCTTTAGTTTCTATCGGGTTGAATACATGGATTTTAACTATTCCCGGCCGAGATCCCCTTTTCGAGCCGTCATCGAAAAAGATATCCCAGGCATTTTCTATGATAATGGGTACTGTGGGAACGTCATTCTGAATAGCGATTCGAAAGGCTCCGGATTTAAATGCATGAATCTGTGGCGGAAAACTATCGTCGATTTTTCCTTCTGGAAAGATAACGACACTTCTGCCATTTCGGACGAGTTCATTGGCACGTTGGAAGGCCTTGAAAGAAGATACTTTACTTCTTCTTGTGACCGGGATATCTATTGTTTTGAAAAAAATACGTGTAACCGGATTTTTAAGCAATGAAGCTTTTCCGATAAAAGAAAAAGGAGCTGGGCACAAATAGGTGAGGGCTGTTATATCCAAGACCGAAGTATGATTGGGACACAATACCATGGAACGGTTCCAATCTATTTTTGATTCATAGCTCACCTTAAAAAATACACCAGCTAGGGCCGAACCACCAACTGATACCCAGCGTCGCATACGGGCGATTCTAGCATAGTTTTTTTCGGGACGTCGTGCTAAAAAATAGATATAAGGGAAAAACAGAAGAAAAACAAGTAGAACGCTGATAAAATACCAATACCGATGGAGTTTTTTGAGCAATAGGATCATACAAGTCAACTAATTTTGACCTAAAGTAAAGAAAGAAAATGGATAATTAATTATCCATTTTCTTTTTTAGTCTACTGTGAAACCATATTTCTTGTAAATATTCTTGGCCGTTGGTGAGTCCATGAATTTTAAAAAGTCATCTGCAGCCTGCGTATGGGGGGCGTTTTTAAGCTTTGCAGCAACGTAAGTTGCCGTTGTATTTTGCGCATCAGGAATGGTGATCCCTTCAACTGGATGGCCAATTAGTTTTTGGTAAACGACTTCAGAAGCCCAAACGGGAGCCGCATCTGCCTGTCCATACAATATACGCATGGGGCTCTCCCTATGGTGGATCTTGGTCAGATAAGTGCTGCCATCTTTGACCTTATCATCCATGATTTTCTTGACGAGTTGTTCGCCCCCGGCTTTTTTATAAGATGCTTTGATCTGCACCCCAATTCCTTCCCATTGGGGATTAGGCATGCTAATACGAACTTTGTCATTCCCCAGATCATTCAATGTTCTGATATTAGCGGGATTTCCTTTTGGAATCATCAAACAGATATTGTTGTAGCAATAAACCTGTGTATGGCTGAAGTAATCTGCCATCTCGTTGATCGCTCGTTTGCTCGCTGTGTAAATATCGGGCTTATGCGTAATACGTAGGTTGCCTATCGTGATTGATCCGCCTTTAATCTGTTTAGCTAAAATGCCCGGCGGCAGAGTTTCAACAAAAATACGTTCGTATTGTGGGTATTCTTTTTTGAATGATGCAAGTAGATCATCGACAACCATAAATTGATTGCCAGCGAAAAAAACGGTAAGCTGCGGATTCTCGATATCACCATATAAATCTGGAATATTGTCTATCCCGGGTACCGTAAAATTTAGAGCCGATTCTGGTGGATTATTCCAGGGGGGATCAAAACGATGTTCTTGTGCCTTAATTTCCTGGGCTCCCAATAATGCTATTGTTAGACCAAGCAGTAGAAAATTTTTCATTATACTTATGGTTTAACGATAACCCAACCTTCATTTGCTCTTAAGATTAATTCACCATTTCCGCTAGGAACATAGCCTATAAAATCAAATAGTTCTTCTTTGGCAATATGTTTCTCTTCCAACGTATTCAGGCACTGGGCTACGATAACGCCTTTCTCGACGAGGTCTTTCAAAGGTTTCTCATATTGGCTGTTCTTTTTTAGGTAAGCTTCGGTACCACCGGAAAATGCAACCAACTCAATCTGTAAGTGTCCTTTTAACCGTGGGTCTTTCAAAACATTGTTAATATTACGGATTGCTTTTTCAATTGTTTTTGGATCATTGCTGTCCAGCTGATAAATGGCTTTATACGCTTTTTTCTTAGCAACGGCACCGCTATATTGATGGTTATTGAGCAACAATTTATTGTCCTGTGCTTTCGCTTGAATAGTCATTATCGCTACTAAAATGCAAGCGATTGTAAATTGTTTTTTCATATTTATTATTGATTTAATGGGGTATTTATGTTTAAAAATTAAAAGGTCCGAGTTTATGTTGTTCTGTACTAACGTTATCGGCATAAGGTGGATAGGGGCTATCTTTGGGTTTTTTGCTTAGATTAGGATAGTCCAATTGCTTGTTTGTTTTTTGAGGTCTATCGAAAGAATTGATATATGCTGCGACATCATAGGCCTCGTCGTCTTTCAATTGAGGTGCATCATAAGTTGCGCCTAAAGGCATATTAGCTTTGATAAAACGAGCCGCGGTAAGCAATCGTGCCATTCCAGCACCATCATTGTAGCTGTCTTTTCCCCATAAGGGTGGATATTGATATCCTTTTCCCGCTGTTTGTGGTAGCCCCTGACCATCCTTTCCATGACAACTTGTACATTTATTCTCAAAGACCAATTGACCATGTTTCAAGTCCGCAGCACGGTTGGGAATATCCATTTTTATAAATCCTTGGCCTGCCAACCGACCTTTATTAACTGTATTTATGCTGATGTTTTTAATATAGGTGATAATGGCTCTCATTTCCTTGCTATTTTCAGGAATGGCTCGGCCGTTCATGCTTCTCTCAAAGCAACCGTTGATGCGCTCTTCAAGTGATTCAACCTTATTTTCTCGTCCAATATAGGTTGGAAAGACATTGGTGAGCCCGACATAAGGGGCGGCAAAAGCCTTTGTGCCTCCATTGAGATGGCAGCTGCTGCAGGCAAGCTTGTTCCCGATTTTGACCTCCCCATCATAGAAATAATCGTATGTATTTTTGATTAGCTTTTCACCATAACTGGCCATTTTACCTTCGGGATTATCTTTGAATGAGATTTCCTTAAATTGGGAAACGTGCGTAATAAGCGAGTCGTTGCGCATTTCAAGAGAATCTGTTTGCTTTTTGTTTTCCTCATGTTTTAGTGGAAATACACATAAGGTCGTACATGTAATAACCAATGCTACAATGATCCAGCTGAGTGCCTTTAAATAATCTGTTAGTTTTTTATATTCCATTACGCTAATTCATTTGTACAAATCTAGCCGCCTCAAATCTGGAATTAAAACGAAGTTTGTTTATGAGATATAACATTTGGTTATAACTTGAAGTTTTGCCGCAGACAGAATTGCAGAAACTGGTTGGGCGTACCGGCAAGGCCTCCATATAAATGGGTAAAATAGAAATAACGTTCTATTGTCAATTGTGGAATATCAACAATGGTCAATAGATTATTTAACACTTCTTTTTGCACTGTATGAATAGATAAAAAAGCAAAGCTATTGCGACGAGCAAGGTAGCCTTTGATACTCTCTGTTGAAGGCAAGATCATTTCTATCTGTACTTCGGATAGATTAATGCTTTTATCTTTTAGTGCATTCTCAATAATTGTTCGTGTACCTGAGCCCTGCTCGCGTAGTACCAAAGGTAAGCGCGTGATATCGGATAGTATTGGATTTTTTAATTGAGCTAATAGTGGGTTTTGGCTATTTGTGACCAGAACTAGCTCATCCTTCATAAAAGGAATGTATTTCAGCGCTCGGTTGTCGGTAGACCCCTCGGTGATACCTAAATCCAATGTTTTGTCGATAAGCTGCTCCTCAATACTGCGGCTATTGGATTGAAAAGACTGGATACGGTTGTTGGGATATTGGGATAGAAAATCGGCAAGCAGAGCAGGTAAAACATATTGGGAGATGGTTGTGCTGGCTCCTAAGACCAGATTTCCTTTTCGCCCTTCCTGCAACTCCTGTATTTCTTGGCCCGCCTGATTATACAGATTGATAATCTGTTGGGCATATTTATAGAGAATTTGACCTGAATCGGTTAAATTAAGATTGTTGCCCTTTCTTTCGAAGAGTGGTACGCCAAGTTTCTTCTCTAGTTCTTGGATGTTTTTGCTTACGGCTGGTTGTGAGATGAAAAGGGCCGAAGCCGTTTTGGTGAAATTAAGGTGCTGAGCCGCAGTGTAAAATACAATTAAACGAAAATCAAAATCCATAAAACGATAAAGGGTTATTTCTAAAATTTAAAAATAACCCTTTATCTAATGAAAAACTAAATTATTTGCTTAGTTCCGCGTAATATTTATGAAATAAAGGAATTGTTGATATTCCCATAAGGTAATTCTCAATACCATACTTTTCATTGGGAGAGTGTAGGTTGTCACTATCTAGTCCGAAGCCTAGGAGTACAGTCTTTAAACCCAATACTTCTTCAAAAAGAGCGACGATTGGGATCGAACCACCACCACGCGTTGGGATAGGTTTAACACCAAAGGTGTCATGCAGGGCTTTTTCTGCCGCTTTGTAAGCAACACTGTCGGTCGGTGTGACGACAGGTTCACCACCATGATGAGGTTTAACTTCTACTTTCACATAATCTGGTGCAATAGATTCAAAATGTTTTTTGAAAAGCTCCGTAATACGGTGAGAGTTTTGGTTTGGTACAAGACGCATTGAAATTTTTGCATTCGCTTTTGAAGGCAATACCGTTTTGGCGCCTTCACCGATATAACCACCCCAAATACCATTTACTTCTAAGGTTGGGCGAATACCGGTGCGTTCTAATGTTGTGAAACCTTTTTCTCCCCAGATATTTTGGATACCCAGGTCAGTTTTGTATGCTTCAATGTCAAAAGGTGCTTCATTTAATGCTTTACGTTCTTCAGCCGTCAATTCGACAACATCATCATAAAATCCAGGGATAGCGATATGATTATTTTCGTCATGTAATGATGCAATCAGTTTTGCTAATATCGTCGCCGGATTGGCTACTGCTCCACCATATACGCCGGAGTGTAAATCTCTATTAGGCCCCGTAACTTCAACTTCAACATAAGAAAGTCCACGTAAGCCAGTTTCTAACGATGGTTGAGCCATGCTGATCATCGATGTATCGGAAATAACAATAACATCAGCTTTCAGTCTTTCTGTATTTTCTTTAACAAATGTGCCCAAATTGACTGAGCCCACTTCCTCTTCACCCTCAATCATAAATTTGATGTTGCATGCTAATGCATCATTTTTAATCATGTATTCGAAGGCTTTTACATGCATATAAAACTGACCTTTATCATCGGCAGAACCACGTGCATAGATTTTGCCATCACGAACCGTCGGTTCGAAAGGAGGGGTATCCCACAACTCGTATGGATCAGCAGGTTGTACGTCGTAATGACCATATGTCAACACTGTAGGAAGTGCCGGATCGATAATTTTTTCTCCATAAACGATTGGATTACCAGCGGTAGGACAAACTTCTACATTGTCGGCTCCGGCTTCACGCAATTTCTGAGCAACAAATTCAGCAGTTTTTTCAACATCTCCTTTAAATTTAGGATCGGCACTTACTGATGGTAAACGCAATAAATCAAACAACTCATCCAAAAAACGTTGCTTGTTTGCTTCTACATATTCTTTAATGTTTTGCATATTGTTTGTGTTTGAAACAAATTTACACAAATCGAGACATTTAACTCAATTTGTTGTAACCTTTTCGGGGATGGTTGCGACTAATGTAAAAACTAATTCAAATAATTATGGAAAAGCAATCAGTAGGAGCCATTTTAGGAATCGGACTATTTACATGTATCACCTTGTGTGTTTATTTTATTATGCGGTATCGGAGCGTGGCTGTACAGATTCCGGGTGAAAATAAGAAAAGAGAGTCACTAGATTGGCAAAAGCCCGGGATTTTGGTACTTGGTATAGGAATAGGATTATTCATTGTGGGAATTTTGGACAACTACATGAATACTGATTTGCCAGATTCACTTGCCGTCGCAATTTTGATTATTTCTGCGGGTGTTGCAATGATAATTGCTAACCGATTGGATAAAAAACGCGATATTTAACCCGCCAATGGATGAAATCTATATTCGAAAAGTTCTATCAGGCGATGTGGAATCCTATCGTTATTTTATAAAAACGTATAAAGATATGGCATTTTCTGTCGCTCTTTCTATTGTAAAGGAAGAGCATTTGGCAGAAGATGCCGTTCAGGATGCATTTATAAAATGCTATCAATCGCTGTCTTCCTTTAAAGGGAAATCGAAATTTAGTACCTGGTTTTACCGAATTGTTGTGCATGTTGCTTTTAATGCCATTCGTCATAAGAAACTGGAGTTGGTCAATTTTGATCTATCCCACCATGACATGTCGCATGAAGATTCCGTATTGGATGAAATAATTGAACACGAAAGAAAAGAAATGATCAACGATGCACTCACTATTCTGCCCGCTCGCGAGTCTGTTGCATTACGGTTGTTCTATCTCGAAGAACAGTCGATGGATGAAATTAAAGAGATTATGGGCTGGACATTAGCGAATACCAAAGTGATCTTGCACCGGGCCCGTAAAAATATGCAGATCATTTTAAGTCAGTTAATTAAAAAAGCGGAGTATTATGGATAAGGAACAGGAAAAATTCAAGAAAGTTATGCAAATGAGTAAAATAGAAATGCCATTTGATGATTTTGAACAACGTATCATGAACGGTATTGCTGCGCTCGAGAAAGATAAAGAGAAAGCCCTGTCAAATAAAAAGTATGCGATTACATTTTTTCTTCTTGGGACTGTTTGTGGCATGATGTTCAATAATTATCTGATGGCCAAAATTCAAGTTGCAGACATTGCCCCGGATCTTAAAAATTATAGCACGATTGGTGGCCAGTTATCTTTTGCTGTTTTGATATGCTTTTTCTGTCTTCAGTTGTGGCGTTTGATCAATATGCAAAAGAAGAGGCATTATCAGGTATAGTGAAGATCTTTTGTATGAATACATCGGATCTGAGCTGCTGTAAAAAGGACCTCTTATTTTGCTCGAATGGGGAACTATGAACCAAAATCCAATTTTTAAGAAATAAAATTAAATTTACTGTAACAAAACATTGGTTTTATCTACTAATGTTATATTGATATTAATTTACTATCCAACAATTTTATGAAAAGAGTTTTACAAATTCTCTTATTTTTCATTTTTGCTATTCCTGGTTTGGCTTTGGGCCAATCCAAGATTGCTGGAAAAATAAGTGATGTAAAGGACCAACTAAAGTTATCAGATGCAACAGTTATGCTGTTGACCGCTAAAGATTCCATATTAACAGGCTTTACGAGATCTGACGAAAATGGTCTGTTTTCCTTAGCCAAGCCTGATACAGGAGCTTACGTGCTGATTGTGAGTTATCCCAAGTATGGCGATTTTTATACGGAGATTCAATCTGGTGTGGATTACTCCAAATTGGCTATTGGTCTAACAAATACAGCCACATTATTACAAGAAGTCATCGTTACTGGACGCATCCCAATCACAATTAAAGGTGATACCACAGAATATGATGCCGGCAGTTTTAAAGTTGAGAAGAATGCCAAGGTTGAAGACCTGTTGAAAGCTTTGCCTGGCATCACGGTTGATGCATCTGGAAAGATTACTGCACAAGGTAAAACAGTCAAAAAAGTATTGGTAGACGGTGAGGAATTTTTCGGTGATGATCCGACACTGGTGACACGAAATATCCGATCGGATATGGTGGATAAAGTTCAGGTATACGAGAAAAAATCCGAGCAGGCAGAGCGAACAGGAGTGGATGACGGTCAGCGTGAGCAAACGATCAATGTAAAGCTAAAAGAAGGCTCTAAAAATGGCATGTTCGGAAAAGCGCTTCTTGGCGGTGGAACCGACGACTACTATATGGGGCAATTGATGTTGAACAAGTTTAAGGGATCGCAGAAAATATCAGTTTATGGGCTTTTCGGTAATAATGGTACCACGAGCATGAACTGGCAGGATGCACAAAAGTATGGTGGTGATTCAGGTGTTTCCTATGGTGATGACGGATCGATGAGCTGGTCTAATTTTACGGATCCTTTTTCTGGACAAGGAGTTATTGGTGTACCTAAGGCCATAAATTCGGGCGTTAACTTCTCGGATAAATTTGATAAGGATAAACATACAGTCAACATTAACTATAAATACGGAAGATTGAGCAGCGATGGAAATGATGAAACGATTACAACTGGTTTGATCAATAACAAATCAGTGAAGAATGTAGATTCTGAAAATGACCAGCATCGTGCCAATCTGAAATATGACCTGAAATTAGATTCGTTAAATCTCTTAACCATACGAGGCGGGGCATCAAGAAAGAATCTCTGGTCAGATAACAAGCGTGAAGCTTATCAGTTTGGCCAAAATGCAGATACAACTATTGCTGAGAATACGCGAGAATTGGTGAAAAATAATATCAACGAGTTCAATTTTAGCACTTATTTTACGCACAAATTCAAGAAAAAAGGACGTTCTTTTACATTCGATGGTCAATGGAAAAGAAATGAGATGAAAGGTACTGGACATTTAAATTCCGACCTGAGAAATTATAGCTTAAAAACAGACTCAACTACAGATCAAAGTAAGGTGCGTAACAATACCAGTGACGTGTTAAGCGCTTCAATTTCCTATACCGAACCTTTATCCAAAATTTGGAACCTTGTTGTGGGAACAGGAATTGAGCAAAGTAATAGTAGTTCCATCGTGGAGTCTTTCAATAGTGATGGAGCCGGAAATTATACGCAATTGGATCGGCGTTTCAGTAATAACTATGATTTTGATAGAAGCAGCAATAGGTACAAATTGGCTGTTGTTCATACAACTGAAAAATTTAAGTTCACTGTGGCTAATAATTTCAATAATGACAAATTGAAACAGTTCAATAACTATACAAGCGAGGGGATTACAAGAAGTTACTTTACGTATAATCCAAATGTAAGTGCAGGTTATTCCTTTACAAAAACTAAGGGGTTATGGATGAACTATACCGGTAAAAATCAATTGCCTTCTTTAAGCCAGATCCAACCGATCTTGGATAACTCAGACCAGATTAATCGCTATTTGGGAAATGAAAACTTAAAACCATCATTTAGAAACTCATTAAATCTGAATTATAATTCGTTCCGTGTGTTGACCGGAAACTATGTTTATGTCGGTGGTAATATTTCTACCGAAAAGAACCCGATTACGCAGAATATTGATACCCTAAAAGGGATTAATACATATACTTGGAATAATGTTGATGGTAAGACAAATACTTCCCTGAACGTATGGTCTGGAGTTTATTTCAAGCTGAGCAAAAAACTTGGCCTGTCCAACTCGCCACAGTTTTATGTGAATATGAGTGATAATTATAATATGTTCAATCACCAATTGAATAAAGTAAATACGACGAACTTTAATTTTACGTATAATTTCAAGAGAGATACCAAGACAGGTTTAAATTTTGACCTGAACTTTAGTCCGCAATATCGTTTGATGAAATCAAGTTTGGAGCGCAATACCAACAGTAATGGTTTTGTTTTCGCTTCCAACGGAAGTGTGGAGTATTTTTTCAACAAAACATTTAAGGTTTATACCAATTATACCTACTCCTACGAGGCGGCCACCAAAGCTTTTGATGAGAAGTTTGAGCAGTTTTTGTTGCATCCGGGTGTAAGCAAGAAATTCCTGAAAAATGAATCGTTGGTGTTGGATTTTATGATCAACGATGTTCTTAACCAGAACAAAGGCTTTAGTCGATCGGCATCGACTTCTGTCTTTACCCAACGCCGATATGATACGATACGCAGATATTATATGCTTAAACTATCATGGGATTTTACAAAAATGTTTTTATAAAATATTAAGCGAAATACAATGTTAAAATATATCTTTTTTATCTTCTTCTGTTGTTCAGCCTTAGGTCTTAAAGCACAGTATACGTTGTTTGGTCGATCGGGAACTATTTCCTACGATAAGACGATGTATATGAAGAATATCGTAAGTAAAAAATTCATCGCTAAGGCCGATGATAACTCAAAACAGTTTTTTGAGCGTATAATACCGAGATTACCAGAAAGTGCCGTGTTAAAGAAGTCAATGAAATTCAATACCACGGAGACTTTGTTCGAGTCGGTAAAAGACGAGAGCCTGGATGCAGAGATTAAGCAGTATATTATGATGCTTGCGCTAGACTTTGATGCAGCAACACTTTCAAATATGTCCAACCGATCCTTTTTGAGATACAACGATATCGTAGGTGAAAAAATCATCGTTCAGGATTCCATGAAGCGTATCAAATGGAAAATCACAGATGAATACCGTGAGATCGCTGGCTACAATTGCAGAAGAGCCAATGGTATTACACCGGATTCCATTTATGTCATTGGATACTACTGCAATGAAATTCCTATCAGTGGCGGTCCAGAGTCCATCAATGGTCTTCCGGGAATGATTTTAGGCTTGGTCGTACCTAGTCAGCACGTTTCCTATTTTGCAACAAAAGTTGAACTCAGCAACACAGTTGTGATGGACAAAAAGAAATTTGAGAATACAAAGGTCAAGCGAATGACAAGAAAGGCCATGACAGATCAAATTACAAGTGTGCTGTCTCAACACATGAACAAAGAAACTGTTCAATTTATTATGGAACTTGGCAATTTATAAAGATCACAGCATGCTGTTTAAATAATATGTTGTGTATTTCTAACTGTTTAGATAAAAAAGCTCTTCTTTTGAAGAGCTTTTTTTATGATTTTTAATTTGTATTATGTTGTTAATCAATGGTTTGTTTTATTTTTTTAATATCTTTTTATTACTTGTATTTTTTTTGAGATAAACTAAAATTAACTGAAACAAAATATTAGTTTTGTGCACGAATTTTATTATTTATATAATTATATACTATCCAAAACTATATTATGAAAAGAGTGGGGCAACTACTTTTACTTATTTTATTCTGTTTCTGCGGAATAGTTCATGCTCAATCCCGTATTGAAGGAAAAATCACTGATGTAAAAGATCAGCTTAAGCTGCATAATGCAACAATTATGTTGTTAACAGCTAAAGATTCCATTTTGACCAATTTTGCCCGTTCGGATGAAAATGGTAAGTTCTCTCTTGAGCGGCCTGATACTGGACAATATTTTATCATTGTAACCTATCCGAAGTATGGTGAATATTACGCGGAGATCTTGCCAGGGCAGCATTACAATAACATGTCTATTGGAATGACCAGCAGCGCAACCTTGCTGGAGGAAGTCATTGTTATGGGACGGGTGCCCATTAGTATCAAGGGCGATACAACGGAATATGATGCAGGAAGTTTTAAAGTGGAAAAAAACGCCAAAGTTGAAGATTTGTTGAAAGTCTTACCTGGGATTACCGTCGATGCCTCTGGAAAAATTACTGCCCAAGGAAAAACAGTGAAGAAAATGCTTGTTGACGGGGAGGAGTTCTTTGGTGACGATCCTATTTTAGTAAGCCGGAATATTCGTTCTGATATGGTTGATAAAATTCAGGTCTATGAAAAGAAGTCTGATAAGGCTGAGAAAACAGGGATTGATGATGGTGAACGTACACAGACAATCAACGTGAAGTTAAAAGAGGAAGCTAGACGCGGAATATTCGGCAAAGTGGATGTTGGTGGAGGTAGTGATAAATTCTACGCTGGACAGGGCTTTTTGAACTATTTTAATCAATCGTTTAAAGCTTCGGCTTATTTGATTGCAAGTAATACCGGCAAGAGCGGACTCAGTTATGAGGAGGTATCAAGCATGGGGGGTGATTACGATAGAGGCGATAATTTTAATGGTGAAGGTATTCCTAAGTCCTTGAATACGGGATTTCTATATTCAGATAAAACCGCTAACAAAAAGCATGCTTGGCGAATCGACTATAAGCATATCCGATCCGATGTTGATCTGGATCGCAGCGTGTTTACGCGCAATGCGGCACGCGACACGATATTGACTAGCAATAGCAGCACATTGGCTTCAAATGAGAACAGAAAGCATAATATTGGTTTGAAATATGAATTTAAGGTCGATTCCATGTCGGATTTAACGGTTTGGGCAGGTGCAAACAAAAGACATGATCATAGTTCTTCAGAGACACAATCAACTACTGTAAATCAATTTGATCAAAAGATCAACGATAACATGCGAAAGTTTAAGAACGATTCTAGGTCAGAACAGTATAATGCCTCAGCACTCTATGTAAGACGTTTTAAAAAGAAAGGCCGTTCGTTATCATTCAACTATTTTACATCGGGCAATAAACAGGATGGCGAGCAAGATTTGTTTTCTAAACTTAGATTTTACAAAGAAGGGAATGCTGAAAGAGATTCGACTCTCGACCAGAAGAAATTTGTGAAAAATAGCTCTTTTTCCACGGGGGGTGAATTTGCTTATTCCGAACCGATTTCAAAAAAGATTATCCTTTCTTTCGAATATGGATTGAATCTCAACAGAAATAACAACGCAGTTAGGTCTTTCGAGAAAAATCAGAATACCGGTACTTTTGATAGACTAGATAGTTTGTATAGCAATGATTTCTTATATAAAACGATAAAAAACACCTATAATTTCGCAATTAATTACAAGCCCCTGGAAAAGCTGGTGGTCAATGTCTCGAATAAGTTCGAGAACAGTAATCTGTCGCAATTAAACCGCATGGAGAATTCGAGACTCTCACGATCATTTTTTGTGTATAATCCGCTGGTTGATGTTAATTATGAAATACAGAAAAATAAATCGATCAATTTGGAATATCAGGGTACCAATGGTTTGCCCTCTTTAAATCAGATCCAGCCACTCCGGTCGAATTTGGACCCTTTGAATGAATATCTAGGTAACGAAAATTTGAAACCATCCTACACCAATAATCTGAATCTAAGCTTTAGAACGTATTCCGTATTGGAAGATAAGTTTATAGGTATATTTTTAAGTGCATCACGTACAAACAATGCTTTGGTGCAAAATACAACGATTGATTCACTGGGTAAGACTACATTTGTTTGGGGAAATTTGAATCATAATAGCAACAATCAAATTAGTATCAGGCCAATGTATTACGGCAAATTATGGAAAAAAATTCAATTGAGACATGGAGGCGGTCCATCGGTATCTTTCAGCAACAATTATAACTATGTCAATACTGTTTTGGCGAATGCCAAAGTGCAGCGTTATGGATTCAATTATAGTCTACAGCGATCGACAACGAAAGGCTTGGACTTTGGTATTGAATTGTCTCCAGGCTATCTTATACAAGACAATTCCATTGGTGCAATGGAAGATAGTAAGGGATTTACGTTTTCATCTGAAGGAAACCTAAAGTACTTTCTTCCGGCTAAATTTATTGTGCGGGCAGATTTTAGCTATAATTATCAGGCTCCTACGGCGGTGTACAGTAAAAAATTTGAACGATTTGTGCTGAGCCCTGCATTATCGAAAAAATTCCGAAAAGATGAAAAGTTGGAATTGACCTTTATGGTTAATGACCTCCTCAAACAGAATGTGGGTTTTGACAGAAGTCAAAACGGGACACTACTGACCGAACGCCGATACAACACAATCAGCAGATATTATATGGTTAAGCTCACTTGGGAAATAAATAAAATGCTCGTAAAATCGAAATAAAATGAAAGATATCAAAAATTTACTCGCCCTATTGCTGTTCTTTTTCTGGGGAACCACAGCTTTTGGACAATATGCTTATTTTCCTACGCAAGGAACAATTACTTATGACAAAACCGTGTTTCTTAAAAACCTGCTCAAACGCTATGCAACCTATGCAAAAGACGAGGATACACGTAACTCCATCAAAGAAATGATCGGGCAGATTCCCGAAAACCAGGTGTTAAAAAAGAAACTGACATTTTCTAATGATGAGGTCCTCTATGAGCATATTGCTGAAGAATATTCGGATGTTGTTAGCGGGCTGATGCGGTCTGGGATTTTTGAGTCAGGAATAAGTGGCTACCAAAATTTGAAAAGTAAAGCATTTAATTCTGTCTTTGAGTTAGGCGGGGAACGGGTTGTCGTGACAGATTCGACATTAAAGATCAAGTGGAAAATCACGAATGAATACCGTGAAATCGCAGGTTACCCCTGCCGTAGGGCCAATGGACTTGTATTGGATTCCATCTATGCCGTTGCTTTTTATACGGATCAAATTCCTGTTTCGGGAGGTCCTTCGGCCTTTAATGGACTACCGGGGATGATTCTTGGTTTGGCTGTTCCAGAGCTGCATTACAATATGTTTGCAACGAAGGTGGAGTTGGGAGCCGTAAACCCTTCATCGGCTACCCTGTTAAAGAAGAAAGATAAACCCTTGACCAGGCAGCAGGTTTATGATAAACTGAAGGCCTCTTTCGGTGATTACCTGGGTATTAAGATTTATAATTTGGTGATAGCCTGTACATTTCTGTAAAAACCAACAAAAAAGGCCTTTCATTTGAAAGGCCTTTTTTATGTTTAACTTCGAAAAAACTATTTTCCGTCGTTTTTCTTAGCAGTAACTTCGTTACGAAGTTCTTGTGCTAAGGTTTTGATTTCTTGTAATCCTTTACGTACACGTGTACCAGCTGCAGAATTACCATTGTTGAAGAACTTGTCTGCATCAGCTTCGATAGAAGCTACTAACTCTTTTAATTTTACGTAGTTTTCCATTTTTTTATAATTATAATTTTAGTTTTTATGGTTTTTCCTAAACACTCCTTAAATATACAAAAACGAATCAAATAGAAAATAAATTTCGTTTTTTTTTATCGAAAAAGCTTAAAAAAAACTATTCAACAATCTTAAGTTCGTCAATAATGTTGGTTGCTCCTGCAAATTTATCGATGATAAATAATACATAACGGATATCAACTGAAATTGTACGTTGTAGCTTATGGTCGAAGATCACGTCACCAGCCATAGCTTCAATATTACCATCAAAAGCTAGGCCAATTAATTCGCCGTTGCCATTTATTACTGGTGAACCTGAGTTTCCGCCTGTTATGTCGTTGTCACTTAGGAAGTTTACTGGTAAATATCCTTTCTTGTCGGCATAACGACCATAGTCCTTATTATTGTACAGATCCATCAAACGTTGTGGTAAATCAAACTCTTCGTCGCCTTTTTTGTACTTCGCAATAGTGCCTTTTAACGTCGTGTAAAAGTTTTTGTCGGCGTCATTACGGGGATCTTGTGGTAGGCCTTTGATCGAACCGTAAGTTAAACGTAACGTACTGTTCGCATCTGGATAGAATTTACCTTTTGGATTCGAAGCTAATACCCCAGCGACATATTTACGATAAGCACCTTCAAATTTGTCGTCTTGTGTTTTCCAGCTAGGATCTACTTGACGGTATCTGTTAAGTAAGGCGGAAGAAAGTTTATACAATGGGTCATTGGCTAAAATTTCAGCGTTAGGGTTCTCCAGGTAATTGTTCAAACGCTCAGCAGAAGCGAAGATGCTGTTCTTCACAGATTCTTTGACATAAGCCGTAAAGTCACCATTATTTTTAGCAGCCAATTCTGCAATATATGGTGCAATATTTCCTGCTTTTTTAGCATAAAGATTCAATTCGTCAATCAAAACTTGCTCTTCAAGCGGCATGTAAATTTTTTCATAACCTGCATCGATGGCGGATTTTAAACGAGGAAGAATAGCGTTTCTTCTTGCTTCATCTCCAGCAGTATATACTTCTAAACCTGATCCAATTGTGTTCGGTAAAGCTGCAATTGCACTAGAACGCAACATGCCCATTAAATAGTTGTCATGTCTAGCTTTCTCGTTTGTCGAAGCATAAAATTCGTTGATTGTTTTGATGACATCACCGTATTCTGCTTTGTTTGCGGCTTTATTTGCCCATTTGTCAAATTTAGCTTCGTCTTTTGCTTTAGATTCCGCAGTTTTATGTAATGTCAAAGCATCAATCATTCCTTGACGGTTTTTCCAGTAATTTGCTACCTGAGAGTATTTTGAAGCGTAGTTCAATTTTACAGCTTGGTCTTGATCCATGAATTTTTTCATGGCATCCATACCTGTTTTAGAAGCTTCCACCCAAGCTGGATAAGCGAATTTAACATTCTGATTGATTCCCCCAGCGGGCATCCAGCGATTGGTACGACCAGGATAGCCTAAGATCATCGCGAAATCTCCTTCTTGAACACCTTTTAAGCTGACAGGTAGGAAATGTTTAGGTTTCAAAGGGACATTATCTTGTGCATACTCTGCTGGATTACCATTTTTATCGGCGTAAACTCGGAAAATTGAGAAATCTCCGGTATGACGAGGCCATTCCCAGTTATCCGTATCACCGCCAAATTTTCCAATGCTATTTGGGGGTGTTCCCACCAAACGGACATCATTGTAATCTTGGTATACAAAATAATAATACTCATTGCCTTGGTAGAATGATTTTACTTCAACTACATACTTACCATTTTCGCTATTCTCTTTTTGAATTTTGGCAATTTCACCAGCAATGATTTTTTTTCGTTCATCTTCAGCCATTTTGTTGTTGACCAAACCTAAGATGCGTTTTGAAACATCATCCATGCGTACAAAAAAGCGAACTGACAAAGATTTAGGCTTTAACTCTTCATTTTTTGATTTGGCCCAGAAACCATTTGTTAAATGATCATTTTCTGGTGTAGAAAGTTCAGCAATAGCACCGTATCCACAGTGGTGGTTGGTGAATACCAAGCCTTGATCAGAAACGATCTCAGCAGTACAGCCACCATTGAATTGTACGATTGCATCTTTTAAGCTAGAGTGGTTAATGCTGTAGATTTCTTCGGCACTTAAGCGAAGCCCTTTTTTCTGCATATCTGACTCATTCAGACGCTTTAGATACATTAAAAACCACATTCCCTCATCGGCAAATGCAGCAAAGCTTGTTGTGATGAACAACAAACACATCCATAATTTTTTCATATCAACCTGATAAAAAGTTTGTTTATACCCTACAAAAATGCTTTAATTCTCTTAAAAACCAAAATATTAGACTTTATAATATGCTTTTTACCAATTTTTATGTCAATTGAAAGTAAATGTGTACCGTATTGGTTGTCAAGGAAAGTCAAATGGACTCTTTTCCTTATCTTTGCAAGATGCAGCAATCATTTGAAAATTTTAAATTCAATAAACAGATCTTAAATGCGATAGCGGAGGCGGGGTATCAACAACCGACAGAGATCCAAGAAAAGGCAATTACTCCAATATTGGCCGGGCAGGATGTGATGGGAATCGCTCAGACGGGAACTGGAAAAACAGCGGCATTCGTTTTGCCGATGCTGATGAAGCTAAAATATGCTCAGGGAAATGATGCGCGTGCGTTGATTTTGACACCAACGAGAGAATTGGCCATGCAGATCGAAGAAAATATTAAGTTGTTTTCTACTTACCTTGATTTGCGTTCAGTGGTACTTTATGGTGGATTAGGACCAAAAACTCAGATAGAAGAACTCGAAAAAGGAGTGGATATTATCGTGGCAACTCCGGGTCGATTTTTAGACTTGTACCTCGAAGGGCACATTGTTGTCAAATCACTCAAATTTTTGGTCTTGGATGAGGCCGATAAGATGATGGATATGGGTTTTATTAGTAAGATCCATCGTGTACTTGAAATTGTGCCACGCAAACGTCAGAACTTATTGTTCTCAGCAACAATGAGTGAGCTTGTTCGCAAAATTGCAGGTGATTTCTTAGCGTTTCCGACCATTATTGAGGTGTCCGAACAAGCTACACCAGCCAAGACGGTAAGTCAGGCGCTATATGTTGTTCCCAACCAAAAGACAAAATTGAATTTACTTCAACATCTCTTGAAAGATGATGAAGCGTTTAGTCGACTAATTGTTTTCTGTAAAACAAAGCAGGTAGCAGATAATGTCTTCCACTTTTTGGAACGTAAATACGGTAAAGATGAGGTTCGTGTTATTCATGCCAATAAAGGTCAGAATACACGTATCAACTCCATCAATGCCTTTAAGGAAGGGAATATTCGTATTTTGGTCGCAACGGATGTGGCGGCGCGAGGGCTTGACGTTTCTAATGTAAGTCATGTGATCAACTTTGAAGTACCTATTGTTATAGAAGATTATGTGCATCGTATTGGACGTACCGGGCGAGCTTTCAATGAGGGGGATGCTATTACGTTCTGTAATGATGCCGAGAAATATTATGTTCGCAAAATCGAAAAATTGATCAAGCAAAGTATCCCTGTCTACGCACTACCAGAGGATGTCTTTATAGAGAAAACACCCTTTCATGAAAAACAGGATATTGCGCGCGAGATTGATAATCAAAAGCGGAAAGATGATCCAGATTTCCAAGGTGCTTTTCACGAGAAAAAATACGTTATCAAACAGAAAGAAGTGCGGGAGGCACAACGAGCTTCCGGATTTAAACCAAAAGCAAAAAGTAAAAGTAAGTCTGCAGGCGGAAAATCGGGAGGAACAAATCGCAATTTTAAAAAACGTTAATTTATTGTGCGCTTTACACCACTAAATATCGCTAGTGCATGCCTTGTTGCCTGGTTTGTTATGGAAAACCCCAATGACGAAAAGGCCTTATTTACTTGGGGCGCATTTATCCTATTGTTGTTGATATTGACCGTCATTGATATTGTATTTAGGGTCTTTGTAAAGCCAAATAAAAAAATGTGGTTATTACAGTTGGCATTTTTGGTAGTCGTTTGTGTCACCAGTTTAATTGTCAAAGTAACCTTTGGGTAAGAGGTAAAATTAAAAATAAAGACGAGTTAGGTTGTGAATCAATGGCAAATATAGTTCCTGTTTCAAAAAACATAGCTCAATATAAATAGCTCAATAATATTAAAATGAAAAAAGCTGAAATAAAATTACAGGTAGAGTTAGATGAAAACAACGTGCCTGAAAATATCATGTGGTCTTCTACAGATGGAAATAATGCGGAGGAATTACCTGCAAAAGCGATGTTTTTAGCCCTATGGGATTCACATTATAAAAATTCAATGCGTATCGACCTTTGGACTAAAGATATGCCCTACGATGAGATGAAACGTTTTTTCTATGAAACGCTGCAAACATTGGGCGACTCTTTTATCCGTTCTTCAGGCGGTGATCCGATGGCGGAAAAAGTTATTGGCGACTTGCGTGATTACTGTGCGCATTTTGCAGATAAAATGGAAGTTTTAATGCCACAACAATAGTTTTTAACGCTTAACAGAAATTTGACCATGCAATACTTCTTAGTAAAATCTGAACCATTTAAATATAGCTGGGAACAATTTAATAAAGATGGCCGTACATTTTGGGATGGCGTTCGTAATTATCAAGCTAGGAATAATATCAAAGCCATGAAAGAAGGGGATCTGGTCCTGTTCTACCATAGCAATGAAGGAAAAGAAGTTGTGGGGGTGGCCAAAGTCGTCAAGGAATTTTATCAAGATCCGACAACAGATGATGAGCGTTGGGTGGTTGTGGATCTGGCGCCTGTAGAGACACTGAAGAAATCCGTTACGTTGGAAACCATTAAGGCTGATGAGCAGTTGCAGGATATCGCTTTGGTCAGACAAGGACGTTTGTCTGTAATGCCGTTGAAGCCAGAAGAATTTGATCGGATTTTAGCGCTTGGCAACGCGTAAGCTATCGCGAATAAATCAACCCAGTGTATGGGGATATAACTAAAAAAGGGAAAACGATCGTTTTCCCTTTTTGATTATTTACACGGTATGTAAGTCATGCACATCAAGCATTAGTTCTTTTGGCTAAAAAGACTGACTAGCGCTTTTAATTTTTTTGCATTTTCAGGCTTTAATTTCCCCGCGAGAATAAGGCGCAGTTCTCTTCGTTGTAATGCATCTTCGTAAGCTTTGTGTTCTATATCTGTTTCCGGAATTAATACCGGCACAGCTTTAGGATTGTTATCCGCATCAACAGCAACAAAGGTGTAATAAGCTTCGTTGGTTTTTACACGGGTGCCTTCCGGTAAATTAGAAGCGAAAATTTCCATGCGTACCTCCAAAGAACTATTAAACGCACGCGTTACCTGAGCTTGTATCGTGACGACCTCTCCAAGTTTAATGGAGCGCTTAAAAGATACATTGTCGACTGATACTGTTACGACGACATTGCTGCAGTGTTTTTGAGCAGCAATAGCCGAACAGATATCCATCCAATACAATAAACGGCCACCCATCAAATTCCCAAAAGTATTTGTGTCGTTGGGTAATACCAATTCGTTCATCTCAGTGTATGACTCTCGCGCAAATTTCTCTATCATATCATTATTTGTCATTATCGTCCAAACGTTTTGAATTGATTATCTATGATTGCCAAAGAATCCATAAATGACGTCGGCACATAACCCAATTCAGCGTTAGATCTAGTCAGATCAAAGCCTGTCTGCCGTGGCCTGTTCTCCGCCTGTCCAATGCTGGCAGCACTGATCTCCGAAATCAATTCTTTGTCTAGCTGCCAATAGTCTGCAATTTTGTAGACAGCCTCATTGATCGACATTAATTCTGCTCCTGAAATATGAAATATTCCCTGCGCTTTTCGGTCAATCGCGAGTTGGCATGCATAAGCTAAATCATCCACAAAGGTAGGCATTCTCCATTGGTCATTGACTACTTTTATGGGTTCATTTTGCGACAACTTACTTTTAGCCCATAATACTAGATTCGAACGATTGGGGTCAGCATTGATCCCATATACTAATATCGTGCGAAGGATAGCATAATTACAGTTGGATTGTACAAGCACTTGTTCGGAAGCATATTTACTCTTTCCATATTCACTTTGTGGATTGGGGAGATCTGTTTCATCATAAGGCGCATTTTTTTTGCCATCAAATACAAAGTCCGTGGATAAGTGGATCAGTTGGGTCTGATGTGCAGTACAATAGGAAGCAAGATAGGTTACGAGATCGACGTTAAGCAATTGACATGCTGCTTGATCTGCTTCACAAGCTTCCACACTGGTCATAGCTGCTGTATGCACAATTGCATCAAAAGTTTGCGCAGATAGAAAATCTGTCAATTTTTCCCGATCCGATAGGTCTACCTGAAAGAAAGCATAATTCACTTGATTCGGGTTGCGATTTGGACCCTTTGAAACGGCAACAACATCATATTGGTCATTTTTAGCAAGTAAATCAACGACTTTTTGGCCAAGGAATCCATTGGATCCTGTCACTAGAATTTTTTTCATCAACAATAATTAAATGGTATCCAAGCACCTGTTTATAAAGACTCGTTTGCAGGGTCTTAAGTGCGCTGTTTAGTTTATTCACAAATCCGCTTTTTTTGTTTTAGTTGGTCCATATAAAATCCATTTTACTGGATTGTTTCATGATATTTTCAACTACTGTTTTTTCTAGATCCAAAATGGATTTTAAAGCGTTATAATCGATTTTATCGGCATCATCGGTCGGCATATGATAGTCTGGGTGTCCACCAGTATGGAAAAACAACACCGGTATATTCTTTTTATAGAATGAAGTTTGGTCAGATCCGCCGTTGCCATCCTTGCTAAGATTAAATTTTATAGGTGCCTGAACATCTTTGAATATAGCTGGCCATTGACTACTTGTTCCATAGCCGATTACGGCAAGGCCATTGCTGGGATTATAACGGCCGATCATATCCATATTGAGCATGGCTGTGATTTTCTCCAATGGTAGGGTAGGGTGTTCCGTAAAATATTTGGAACCAACTAATCCCAATTCTTCCGCTCCGAAGGCAATAAATAACAAGTTGTAGGGTTCTTTTTCATTGTTGCTGCTAAAGTAACGTGCGAGCTCCAATAAACCAGCTGTACCGGAGGCATTATCGTCGGCTCCATTGTGGATTTTGCCTACCCCTAAGGAATCTTTTGAACTTCCTTGACGACCTGTTCCCAAGTGATCGTAATGTGCGCCTATAACAACTGTTAAGTCTGCACCATTGTCAATAAATCCAATGATATTATCTGCATTACGAATGCTGTCTGCAACTTTTACTTTCCAGACTTTGGCTTTGAAGGATTGGCGGTACCCTTTTTCACCTTTAGGCTCAAGTTTGTATTTTTTGAATTCCTTTTCAATATAATCTGCAGCTTTAAATACTTCCTTACTGCCCGTTCCCCGTCCCTGCATTTTGTCGTCAGCGAGGTAATAAATATGTTTCTTTAAGTTGGAAACTTCGATCTGCTGTGCCTGTGCTATTTGGATTCCTAGTAGGCAGCAAAATGTCAGAAGTAGGCTAATGTTTTTCATGCTAATAGTAGAGTTTAGATAGTTGTATTGGGTTATATGTACAAAAAATAAAAGCCTTGGGATTAACAAGGCTTTTAGGGATATTTCGTTAATCTTCAACGATTTCACTGTGGATGCTGGATTTCTCTTCTTTTTCTGTTTTGAAATACCGTTTTTGAAATAACAGGATCAAAACCACCCCAACAGAAATTGCCGAGTCGGCAATGTTGAATACAGGTCGGAAGAAGAGGAACTCTTCACCGCCCCAAAAGGGCACCCAGGAAGGGAAGTTGCCTTGAATTAATGGGAAATAAAGCATATCGACCACTTTTCCGTGCAGGAAGGAAGAATAACCACCACCTGCTGGGAATAAACTCGCTTTATCATACCAGGTACTTTCACTAAAGATGACGCCGTAAAAAGCAGAATCGATGATATTTCCTAAGGCACCGGCAAGAATTAGGGCAACATTTAGGATGAAACCACGGTTATACTTATTTTTGATCATGTAATGTAGGCCGTATCCAATACCAGCTACGGCTAAAATACGAAATACCGTCAAAAATAATTTTCCATAATCACCGCCAAATTCCATACCATAGGCCATTCCATTGTTTTCAATAAAATGAATTTGGAAAAATTTGCCCAATACATGGTGGCTTTGTCCAATTGTCATTGTGAGCTTAACCCATATTTTTGACAATTGATCTATTAAAAGTATCGCTACGATGAGCGCGATCGGTTTCGTATAACCCTTCATTGTGTTATAAAAATGGTCCTTGCCTAAGCAAAGACCATATATTTAATGCCTAAAATTAATATTGTTTGTTTTTTGCTTCGATGCTCAACGTTGTATGTGGAACAGCTTTCAAACGTTCTTTTTGAATCAGTTTTCCGGTCTCTCTACAGATACCATACGTTTTGTTCTCGATGCGCACCAACGCCGCTTCTAGGTTGTCGATAAATTTCTTTTGACGAGCAGCCAATTGATTTGTTTGCTCTTTTTCTAAAGTAGCTGAACCGTCTTCCAATGTCTTGTACGTTCCAGCAGTATCGTCGGTACCATTAGCATTACTGTTATTAAGCGTTGCGGTCAACGAGGAAAGCTCTTCTTTTGCTATTCTAAGCTTGTCCAAGATAATATCTTTAAATTCTTGTAATTCTGAATCGCTATAGCGTGTTTTCTCGTTGTTGTTTGCCATAATTTAATTTTTTTGGATTAATGCCTTAAGTTCTTTGCCATCGATCTCGATGGTCTCTCCTTCAGTTAGTGAATCTTCAAATACCAGTGAATCGGCCAGAATTTCGGTGCAAATATACGATAAATTTTCGTTGGCAGCATTGACCACTTCTGAAGCAGCTGTTAACTTTACGTTAATTCTATCAGTGACTTCTAATCCTTTATCCTTCCTTAGATTTTGTAGGCGGTTGATCAATTCTCTTGACAAACCTTCTTTTTTCAATTCTTCGGTGATATGTACATCTAATGCTACGGTCAATTTACCTAGATTTGCTACTTGCCATCCTTCAACGTCTTCTGCTATAATTTCTACATCGCTCAGTAAAATCGTATATGGCGTGCCTGCTAGGGCCAATTCGCCTGTTGATTCCAATGTGCTGATTTGATCTATAGTCAACGATTGGATAGACGAAGAAACTAACTTCATATCCTTACCAACTTTCGCGCCAAGAGCTTTGAAATTTGGTTTTATTTTTTTCTTAATAATACCAGTGGTGTCTGTAATGAACTCGATATCTTTGATATTGGTCTCAGAAAGTATCAGATCTTTTACTTTCTCTACCTTTTCTTGGAAAGCACTATCAAGTACCGGAACCAAAATTTTGTTTAATGGTTGACGTACATTGATGGAAGTTTTCTTCCGTAAAGAAAGTGTCAGCGATGATATATCCTGCGCTAAAGCCATGCGTTCTTCCAGATCTTTATCGACTAGACTTTCATTATAAACCGGGAAATTCGCCAGGTGAACAGATTCAACTTGTTCCTTGTTCGTGGCTGAATTCAAATCCAGGAATAATCTATCCGAGAAGAAAGGTGATATTGGCGACATCAATTTCGCAATTGTATCAAGACATGTATAAAGTGTTTGATAGGCCGAAATTTTATCTTCTGTATAATCTCCTTTCCAGAAACGACGACGGCAAAGACGGACATACCAGTTGCTGAGATGTTCATCAACAAAGTTTTGAATAGCGCGCGCGGCCTTTGTAGGCTCGTAATCCGCTAAGTATTCGTCTACCTCCTTGGTCAACGAATTTAACAAGGAGATAATCCAACGGTCAATTTCAGGACGTTTTTCCAAAGCGATATCTGGTTCTGAATACGAGAACTTATCGATATTGGCATACAATGCAAAAAAAGCGTAGGTATTATATAAAGTACCAAAGAATTTACGGCGGACTTCATCCAATCCTTCCATATTGAATTTAAGGTTGTCCCATGGTGCGGCATTACTGATCATGTACCAGCGTGTTGCATCGGCACTGTATTGATCGATCGTCGAGAATGGATCAACACCATTGCCTAGGCGTTTGGACATCTTATTTCCATTTTTATCCAACACCAAGCCATTGGAAACCACGTTTTTGAAGGAAACCGATTTGTACATCATTGTAGAAATCGCATGTAAGGTGAAAAACCAACCCCGTGTTTGATCAACTCCTTCAGCGATAAAGTCTGCAGGGTATGCATGATCAAATCCAGCTTTAAAAGGAAACTCTTCGCCTTTGGCTAGTTTTTCGTGATCCAATCCCCATTGTGCATAAGGCATTGCGCCCGAATCAAACCATACGTCTATCAGATCAGGTTCGCGGAATAACTTTTGTCCGGCATCAGAAACAAGAACGATATCGTCAACATATGGACGGTGAAGATCCAGTTGCTCGGTGTCGAATTTATCCAAGTAAGCTTTATTTTTCGCTTTTTCATCGTCAGACAAAACGTCTGAGGTCAAAGAAGCTTCCAATAAGGATTTTAATTCAGGTAAGGAGCCGATACAAACTTCTTCATTTTCGTCTTCTGAACGCCAGATAGGAAGTGGAGTTCCCCAGTAACGCGAACGCGAAAGGTTCCAGTCCACCAAGTTTTCTAACCAGTTTCCAAAGCGGCCGGTACCGGTTGCTTCAGGTTTCCAGTTGATGGTTTTATTTAATGCAACCAAATCTTCCTTCACTGCTGTCGTGCGGATAAACCAGCTATCTAATGGATAGTATAGAACAGGTTTGTCTGTACGCCAACAATGTGGATAGGTATGCTCATATTTTTTGACATCGAAAGCTTTGTTGTCCTCTTTTAGTTTGATAGAGATCAACACGTCTGTGGGTTTGAAGTCTTCTTTTGAACGTTCCTCAGCGCTGTAATATTCCTCTTTGACAAATCTTCCGGCAAAATCTGTGATTTCACTTACAAAACGTCCAGTACGGTCAACAGTAGGTACCTCTTTTCCATTTTCATCTTTCACCAAGATGCCCGGTACACCATGTTCTTTTGCTACACGAAAGTCATCCGCACCATAAGTAGGAGCAGCGTGGACAATACCGGTACCGTCTTCAGTCGTAACAAAGTCACCTGGAATAATGCGGAAAGCATTTTCTTGTAAGTCCTCGTTGGTGATATAAGGCAACAATTGCTCATAGCGCAAGCCAACAAGTTCTTCACCTACAAATTCTGCTGCAAGCTCCCAAGGAATTACTTTGTCGCCCAATTTATAGTCTTGGAAGGACGCATTTTCTCCTTCCGCTTTAAAATGTTTGCTGATCAAATCTTTCGCTAACACGACAGATACAGGAGCACCAGTATATTTATTGAAAGTTCGGATCTTAACATAATTTATTTTCTTGCCTACAACCAAAGCTGTATTGGACGGTAAAGTCCATGGCGTGGTCGTCCAGGCAATGAATGCTACATCCTCCGCATCGTCGTCAACTAATTTTTCTATAGCTGGATGAAGCTGACTTTTGATCAGTCTAAATTCTGCAACGATGGTGGTATCTTTAACATCTTTATAGGTGCCGGGCTGGTTAAGTTCATGCGAACTCAATCCCGTACCTGCTGCCGGAGAGTAAGGTTGTATCGTATAACCCTTGTACAAAAGACCTTTTTTGTAAAGTTCTTTCAATAAATACCATAAGGTTTCGATGTATTCATTCTTGTAAGTAATGTAAGGATGTTCAAGGTCAACCCAATAGCCCATTTTGGTGGTTAGGTCATTCCATACATCGGTATATTTCATTACCTCCTTGCGACAAGCGTCATTATATTGTTCTACGGTAATCTTTTTGCCGATATCCTCTTTTGTGATTCCAAGAGCTTTTTCGACAGCAAGTTCAATGGGCAGACCATGGGTATCCCAGCCGCCTTTTCGTTTCACTTGGTACCCTTTCAAAGTCTTGTAACGACAGAAAATATCCTTAATCGTACGTGCCATCACGTGGTGAATTCCAGGCATTCCATTTGCAGAAGGCGGACCTTCAAAAAATGTATAGGTCTTGCTTTCAGGACGATTATTGATACTTTTTTCGAATATTTTTTCCTGTTCCCAACGGGTCAAAATCTCTTTACCTATCTCGGGTAAATTTAACTGCTTATATTCTTTGTACATCAGACTGTTGTATGCTTCTTTTCTAAAGGTCGCTAATTTAGTGATTTATGATGGAAAATGAAAGAGGGCTTTGTTGTGCTTATATCATTAAATGGAGGTTGAACTTTTTGAAATCTCCCCCTTGATCAACTCGCGAAAAGCGACGGTAGTATCTGCTACGACAAAGGGACTACCCATGGCAGTCCCTTTGTTATTTCATTCTTGCTGAAATTCAGTTATGCTGAAAAACTGCTTCCGCATCCGCAGGTACTTGTTGCATTGGGATTGTTGAATGTGAAGCCCCTTGCATCGAGTCCCGATTTGAAGTCGATTTCCATACCGGCAAGATATAGGCCATGTGCTTTGTTCATAAAGATGCGAATTCCTTGAATTTCGTATTCGTTATCGCCGTCCTTTTTCTGGTCAAAGCCCAAGATATAACTCATACCGGAACAACCGCCGCCTTCAACACCGACACGTAAACCAAAATCATCAGAGATTTCTTGTTGATCCTTTAATTTATTTAGTTCCTTGATTGCCCCTTCTGTTAAGGAAACAGGAGCAACTGCTGTATGTTCTGTACTCATTGTAATAGTGTTTTAGCCAATCCAATACAAAAATACATTTTTTTAATGGCAAAATGCTTGACCGGAATTTTTTGACATTTTCGAAACATTCAATTCTTCGTACGCTTATTCGGTCCGATAGCACCATAAAATGATCTTGACCTAATTAGGTAATTCGCATAAATAAGGCTGTTTTTCTAAGAATATTTAATAAAATAGGACTTTTTGTCGATATTCTTTATGGAATATGCTATCTTTGAGGCATTAAAATAAACTACAAAATTTACTTTACAACATTTAAAAACAATGGAAAGAGATCAAGCCATTTTTAATTTAATAGCTGATGAGCTTAAACGCCAAGAAGAAGGTATTGAATTAATTGCTTCAGAAAACTTTGTTTCAAAACAAGTGATGGAAGCTGCTGGTTCAGTGTTGACAAATAAATATGCAGAAGGCCTCCCAGGAAAACGTTACTATGGAGGTTGTGAAGTTGTGGATGAGATTGAAACCATCGCAATTGATCGTGCAAAACAATTATTTGGCGCAGAATGGGTAAATGTTCAGCCTCACTCTGGTGCTCAAGCAAATGCGGCTGTTTTTTTGGCGACAATCAAACCTGGTGACAAAATTTTAGGTCTTGATTTATCTCACGGTGGTCACTTGACACACGGTTCACCAGCGAACTTATCTGGTAAGATCTATCAACCATTATTTTATGGTGTAAAAGAAGATACAGGTCTAATTGACTACGAGCAATTGGAAGAAACAGCGCTTCGTGAAAAACCAAAGATGATCATCTGTGGTGCTTCGGCTTATTCTCGCGATTGGGATTACGCGCGCATTCGTAAAGTTGCAGACGAGATTGGTGCTATCGTAATGGCTGATATTTCTCACCCTGCAGGTTTAATCGCTCGTGGTTTATTGAATGATCCACTTCCTCATTGCCATATCGTTACGACAACGACACACAAAACGCTTCGTGGTCCACGTGGTGGTATGATTATGGTCGGTAAAGATTTTGAAAATCCATGGGGTATCAAAACACCTAAAGGTGAAATCCGTACAATCACTCAATTATTGGATTTAGCTGTATTCCCAGGTACACAAGGTGGTCCTTTGGAGCATACAATCGCAGCGAAAGCGATCGCTTACGGTGAGGCTTTATCCGATGAATATATGGAATATATCGTTCAGGTAAAGAAAAATGCAGCTGCATTGGCACAATTCTTTGTAGAAAGAGATTACAAGATCATCTCTGGTGGTACAGACAATCACTTGATGTTGGTGGATCTTCGCAACAAAGATATTTCTGGTAAAGAAGCTGAAGCTGTATTAGGTAAGGCCGGTATCACAACAAATAAAAATATGGTTCCTTTCGATACACGTTCTCCTTTTGTGACTTCAGGTGTACGTTTTGGTACTGCAGCAATTACAACACGTGGTATTAAAGAGAATGAAATTATACAAATCGGTGAATTGATTGATGAGGCATTGAAAAATGCATCTAACGATGCTCAACTGGATTTGATCCATGGTAAAGTAAGAGCAATGATGGCTGAGTTTCCATTGTATAAATAAGAAATTCCCCTAGGAATAAAAAAAGCGGAATCACCGATGCGGTGTTTCCGCTTTTTTTATTTTCTTACAGCTATTTTCAGCGTAACATGCATGGTATAAGTCCGTACCAATTTAACTTATCAAGGGAATTATATAATAACCTGAACCGTATTTTATACGGTTTAAATAGGGGCTCATCCGAATGAGGCCCCTATTAGGTCCCTATTAACTCCCTATATAGTTCGGATTAAATAATGCCGCATTGGCGTGCCATCCTTCTCATGTACAACTGCTGGTTCTAGCTTGTTTCGGAGGAATTGGGAGAATTGCCTTAAGAGCTCGGTTTGGAAATGTGAGGCAGATAACTTATTTTTAAATGTTAAAAAACCTTAAAATAAATTGTAATAATTTGATTACTCATTTATTTTGCGGTAATTTGGTTTTAGATTAATTGATTGTTTTACAATAAGAAAGGATAGTTATACGGCAAACATTTACATTTTAACACAGAACTGATAATTTATTTGCGAACTGCTAAAAAAGTAAGTGACGTATGAGACTTCTAAAAGGTAAAAGCGATCAAGAGTTGATCCAAATGTATGTCGGTGGCCAAGAGTCCGGTCTAGAGGCATTGTTGAATCGATATAAATCGAAAATATATACTTCCATATATATGAAAGTAAAAGATGAATATCTTGCTGAAGATATTTTCCAGGAGACTTTCATTAAAATCATCAACACATTAAAATCCGGTAAATATAATGAAGAGGGTAAGTTTTTACCTTGGGCTATTCGTATAGCACACAATATGATTGTTGACTTTTTTAGGAAAGCAAAACGTGCTCCAAATATTGTGAATGCGGATGGCTTTGATATTTTTGAGGTGCTCGAATTTAGTGATGAAAGCGCAGAGTCAAAAATGCTCAAACAACAGGTTGATGTTGATCTTAAGAAAATGATCCAAAAACTTCCGGACGATCAAAAAGAGGTGCTCATTATGCGACACTTTTGTGATATGAGTTTTAAAGATATTGCGGAAATAACCGAAGTAAGTATCAATACTGCTTTGGGGAGGATGCGCTACGCATTGAGCAATTTACGTAAGATGATCGAAGGTACCGATCTTACCCTGCAAATGGGCTATTTATAATAAAGGGGGCATTACAAAACGCCCCTTTTTATTTACGTTCCTAATTTGGATTACAGGAAGTTTCGCTGCTTTTGTATTTTCCCACCGTTTGTTTGTAATTAAGGCAATACTACAATCCTTTGCGCATCATGCCTTCAAAAGCCATTTACTTCAATAATCTGCTCCTGATTGAACTTAAAATAACTGTGCGCCTTCGGAAATGACCGATGAGTATACGTATTGAATTCTTTTTAATCAGTGTAAGTGTTTCGTTGGACCGAAGCTGAAAGCGGAGTTATTTGTCCAAATGATGTGGCAATTATGTCATGTGGAGATCAGAAGAACCTGTTCTTTTTGTCAGGTCAAAGACTTTTTTTATCTTAGAAATTTATGCATATACCTTTTTTCAACGATTGGAATAAGGTTTGATAGTCATATTATAACTATAAAACGATTGAATAGCTATGTACTTGATTTTATTTATTGGAATAATGGTGGTAAGCCTAATTGTCCAAACAAGATTCAAAAACAAATTTAAGAAATACTCCGAAATGCCTTTGAGTAACGGGATGTCTGGAGCTGAGATTGCGCAAAAAATGTTAAATGATAACGGTATATATGATGTAAAGGTATTGTCTATCCCAGATCGTTTGGGAGATCACTATAATCCGTCGGATAAAACCATTAATTTAAGCCCTGAAGTTTACAGTGGCCGCAGTGTTGCAGCTGCAGCGGTAGCGGCGCACGAATGTGGTCATGCTGTACAGCACGCCAAAGCCTATAAATGGTTAGGATTCCGTTCTGCAATGGTACCTATGGTCAATGCGGCTTCCAAAATGACATCATGGGTGTTGATGTTGGGCGTTATGCTGTTTGCTTTTTCTAAAGGCGGTAATCCGTGGCTTTTAGCTGTTGGAGTTGGGGCGCTGGCTATTACGACCTTATTTTCTTTTATCACCTTGCCTGTAGAGTTTGATGCATCGAACCGCGCGCTGGAATGGTTAAACCATGCTGGTGTAACCTATAATGGCGAAGAACATGACGGTGCAAAAGATGCTTTGAAATGGGCAGCGATGACGTATGTTGTAGCAGCGTTAAGTGCATTGGTAACACTTTTATATTATGCATCGATTTTATTCGGTGGCCGTAGAAGTGATTAAATACGGATATTGTAACTTTATCCTACAAAAATGCGATTATTTTTTATAGTCGCATTTTTTATGGTGTGTTAATGAGGTTACTATAGACAATTTTTTTAACTTTGCTGTTTATATAGAATAAGATTCAGATTTTATGTTTTCAAATCTTCAAGATAAGTTAGATAGGGCCTTTAAAGTATTAAAAGGACAAGGTAGTATTACCGAGATCAACGTTGCAGAAACGATGAAAGAAATTCGCAAAGCGTTGTTGGATGCCGATGTGAATTATAAAACTGCCAAAACTTTTACCGACGATGTTAAACAAAAAGCTTTAGGCGAAAATGTACTGACAAGTATTTCCCCGGGCCAATTGTTGACGAAGATCATGAATGATGAGTTGACAGCTTTGATGGGCGGATCTGTTACAGAGCTTGAGACTGGAAAAAATCCAACAGTCATTTTAATTGCGGGTTTGAATGGTGCTGGTAAAACAACGTTCTCAGGTAAGTTGGCCTTGTACCTTAAAGATAAAAAGAATAAAAAACCATTGTTGGTGGCTGGTGACGTTTACCGTCCTGCAGCGATTGATCAATTGGAAGTGCTCGCGGAACAAGTGGGCGTACCCGTGTATGTGAATCGTGAATCTAACGATCCTATTGCGATTGCCAAAGCCGGTGTGGAAGAAGCAAAACGTAATGGAAATAATGTTGTAATTATCGATACAGCTGGTCGTTTGGCGATCGATGAGCCATTAATGGTAGAGATTACTGCAGTTAAAGAAGCGACAAAACCAGACGAAATCCTATTTGTTGTGGATTCAATGACTGGTCAAGATGCCGTGAATACGGCTAAAACGTTCAACGACCGTCTGGACTTTACAGGTGTAGTATTGACTAAGTTGGATGGTGATACACGTGGTGGTGCTGCATTATCGATTAAATCTGTCGTTAATAAACCCATTAAGTTTATTGGTACAGGTGAAAAGATGGATGCATTGGATGTATTCCACCCTGATCGTATGGCATCTCGTATTTTGGGTATGGGTGACGTCGTATCCTTAGTGGAACGTGCGCAGCAACAGTTTGACGAGAAGCAAGCTGCAGAGCTCCAAAAGAAAATCCGTAAGAATAAATTCGATTTCAACGATTTTAAATCCCAGATTCAACAAATCAAGAAAATGGGTAATATGAAAGACCTCATGGGAATGATCCCTGGTGTTGGTAAAGCAATGAAAGACATTGAAGTAGATGACAATGCTTTCAAACCCATTGAAGCGATTATCGATTCCATGACACCTTTTGAACGTGAAAATCCAGATGTCATTGATCAAAAACGTCGTTTACGTATTGCGAAAGGATCAGGTACTGATATTAATGAAGTGAATAAGTTATTGAAACAATTTGGTGATATGCGTAAAGTCATGAAGCAGATGTCTAATCCAGCGATGGCAGCTAAAATGATGCGTAATATGCCCAAAATGCCAGGAAAAATGTAATTTTTAGAGAATAGTTACATCATAAGAAGGGCATCGTTTTATACGATGCCCTATTTTTTTTCTGAAAGTGTCTGATCCTATTGGCCAGAAAGAACCTTCAGTCCACTTTCATTGCTGTTGGTGTCTGCGAAGTCATGCAGGTTTTGATCATTGTATTGCCTTTTTGATTAATTTTTTCGTTTCTCCTATGCGCCGTGCAAGATGAATCTAGGTTACTTGCGGACAGGATACTGGTGGTTGATTCCGTAAAATTCGAACTGTTTTTAAAGAAATAATTCGTAATTTCAAGTTCCTCACCCGAGTGAACGAAATATTTGTTAAATTTGTAATTATTATGGATGACCCCGCGCAATTATCGGAATACGGCAAAATCCTTATCATTCTTCTGATAGGGGCGCTGTTAGTCTGTGCGACCATTTTTCTTGCACGTTTAATCTCTCCGAAAAAGAATAATCCCATCAAATCTGGTACCTACGAATGTGGAGAGGATCCCATTGGTTCTTCTTGGGTTCAGTTTAATCCACGGTTTTATGTGATCGCCCTTGTATTTTTACTTTTTGATGTGGAGCTTATTTTTATTTTTCCATGGGCCACTGTATTTGGACAGTCTGAATATATTGCGGCAGATGGAAGATGGGGGTGGTTTACCATGATAGAAATGGCTATGTTCATTGGTATTTTAATTCTAGGGTTGGTTTTTGTCTGGAAAAAGGGCGATTTAGAATGGGTTAAACCGAATGTGTCCTTACCTAAAGTTCCTGTACCTATCCCGGATAGCGCCTATGCAAGCCTGAATAGCAAGACTTATCAGGTGCGTGATTATGCACTGGTTGTAGATGAAACTGTCGCGCACAAAACAACGGTAGATGAACAGGTGTCGACGCCGAAACCAGCCTTTAAACCTCGATTTAAAAAACCTGAGTAAGCATGAGTTTAGATAGTCAATTGCAGAATAATGGTGTTATTGTTGCCAAATTAGATGATTTGCTAAATTGGGCAAGATTATCTTCGATGTGGCCTATGAGCTTTGGTATTGCTTGCTGTGCCATTGAAATGATGGGGGCAATGGCTTCAACTTACGATTTAGATCGGATGGGCGTATTCCCAAGGCCTTCTCCAAGGCAATCCGACGTGATCATCATTGCTGGAACGGTTACCTTTAAGATGGCCGATCGTATCAAGAAACTATATGAACAGATGCCAGATCCTAAATATGTTATTTCGATGGGTTCTTGTTCCAACTGTGGTGGTCCATATTGGCAGCATGGTTATCATGTGGTCAAGGGGGTAGATCGCGTTATCCCTGTGGATGTTTATGTACAGGGATGTCCGCCACGTCCAGAGGCACTAATTGGTGCTTTTATTGAATTGCAAAAAAAGATAGACAAAGAAAGCTTGTTAGGTGAGCAATTGTTCAACGGAAAAGCTTAAAAGATAAATTTTATAAGATTTTAAATCAATTATGGCAAAAGATTTTTATGGTGAATTGCAATTGGGTATTCTTGGCGGTGGTCAACTGGGAAGAATGCTCATCCAGGAAGCCATTAATTACAATGTAAATGTTCATGTATTGGACCCGGATAAGAATGCTCCTTGTCGCAAGTTGTGCAATAAATTTGAATGTGGTTCATTGGGCGATTTTGAAACGGTCTATAATTTCGGTAAGGATTTGGACATGATCACGATCGAGATCGAGAAGGTGAATGTAGATGCTTTGGAGAAACTGGAAGGCGAGGGAGTAATCGTGTATCCACAATCACGTATCATTCGTCTGATTCAAGATAAAGGCCTACAAAAGCAATTTTTTAAACAAAACGATATACCAACTTCGGCGTTTCAATTGATATCCAATAAGGATAATTTAGTAAATGCCTCGTTAAACTTACCGTATATCCAGAAATTACGTAAGGATGGATATGATGGAAAAGGGGTGAAGAAGATTGTTACCCAACAGGATATACAAGAGGCGTTCGAAGAAGCTAGCTTAATTGAAGAATGGGTAGATTTTGAAAAGGAAATTGCGGTCATTGTTGCCCGGAATGATAAGGGGGAAGTGTCTACATTTCCAATGGTGGAGATGGAATTTAATCCTCAGGCTAACTTGGTGGAATTTTTGATTGCGCCGTCTTTGTATGGTGTAGAGATTCAACAACGCGCAGAGGCGATAGCAAAAAAGATTGCCGATGATTTGCAGATCGTAGGTATATTGGCTGTAGAGATGTTCCTAACGAAAAATGGTGATATTTTGGTCAACGAATTGGCTCCGCGCCCGCATAATAGTGGTCACCAGACAATAGAGGGTAATTACGTGTCGCAATTTGCACAGCATTTAAGGGCTATATTCAATCTACCGTTAGGTGATACCAGATGCAGAACGAATGCCGTTATGATTAACCTGTTAGGTGAACTTGGCTATGAAGGATTGGCCAAATATGAGGGAGTAGAAGAGGTGTTGGCAATGGAAGGCGTATATATCCATTTATATGGAAAGAAATATACGAAGCCATTCCGCAAGATGGGCCATGTTTGTATCATCAATGATGATCGGGAGAAAGCGATCTCCAATGCAAGAAAAGTACAAGAAATATTAAAAGTTAAAGCTTAAACAATACTATGTCAATCAATAATAAGGCCCAGGTAGGCATTATCATGGGAAGCAAATCAGACCTTCCTGTTATGCAGGATGCTATAGATGTGCTCAAAGCCCTTGGGGTGGAATTTGAGGTAACGATCGTCTCAGCACATCGTACACCACAACGTATGTTTGATTATGCGAAAAATGCGGCATTTCGTGGTTTGAAAGTTATTATTGCTGGAGCGGGTGGAGCGGCGCATTTGCCAGGAATGGTCGCTTCTATTACACATTTACCCGTAATAGGCGTTCCTGTAAAATCATCAAATTCCATTGATGGATGGGATTCGGTACTTTCCATTCTTCAGATGCCCAATGGTATTCCTGTAGCAACTGTCGCTTTAAATGCGGCGAAGAATGCAGGTATATTGGCTGCTCAGATTCTTGGTACACATGATGAAACAATCAGCAAGAATATCATCGAATTTAAAGAAGAGTTGGCGAGAAAAGTAATCGAGACCGCAGTAGATGTAGAAGATACCGAATTTTAAGCTGACAATCTTACAAAATAAAAAAGGGAGCATTGCTCCCTTTTTTATTTTGTAAGATCTGCCTGTACATAATCGTAGCTTTTTTTGAGACTTTCCATCTTATTTGGCATATAGATATTGTCTTGCTCAACAAAAGCATATTTAAGTCCGGCTTTATTCCTTTCTTTAACGATTTCAGGGAAGTTGATGCTTCCGGTCCCCACTTCGGTATACTTGATATCATTGAAGATTTGCTCAATCGGCAATTTCCCATCTTTGGGCCATTCAATAGGATTGGATTTTGTTTTATCCATATCCTTGACATGCCAAAGTTTAAAACGGTTGGGGAATTTTTCAAACAAAGCTATCGGGTTTTTACCAGCTTTCTCTGCCCAGAAAAGGTCTAATTCAAAATCGACCAAATCAGGTTCAGTGAATGCTAACATCACCTCTTCACCCGTTGTATTATTGCCCAGATCCCTAAATTCCCAGAAGTGGTTGTGATAAGCAACTTTTAGACCTAATTTTTTAGCCTGTTCACCAGCCTTATTCAATTGCTCTGCAGCATAGAGATAATCGTCTTTTTTCAATGCATTCAGATCAAACATCGGTGTTACAGGAGCAATTACATATTCTTGACCAAGTTCTTTTGCTGCATCAAAATAAACCGCAAGGTCTTCTTTGTCGGTGTGGGCTTTACTTAGGTATTTGGACATATCGTAATGGCCTGAATGTGTTTTTAGACCGTTATCATCCAATATTTTCTTCAACTCTTTGTAGGGCAATTTCCAGAACTGTTTGGCTTTGGCGTCTATCCCATAGAGCTCAACATGTTTATACCCAATTTTGGCAATTTGTTCCAAAGATCCTTTCGGATCTTTATCCATTAAATCGCGGATGGAATAAAGCTGTACGCCTATATTCTGTAATGGATTGTCGCTGATTGCACCGGCTTTATTTTGACAAGATATAAAGTTGGGCACCAGATAAGCTGCCGAAAGACCTATTCCAGCTTGCTTTAAAAATTGACGGCGAGAATTGTTCATCATATAATTGATTACTTGTTAGTGTACAATGTACAATTATTTGTTCAGAAATCAATGGTGCAACAAGGAATATTTTTGAAGAGTATGTTGATTTTATAAACTATAAAATCTTCGGAGAGCCAAGGTTTTGTAGGTCGGTAAGAGTCCGTTTAAAGGGGGGAGTGGGGAGGTCTTCATACCAATAAAAAAGGTCTGAATATTTTTCAGACCTTTTTTCTATTCAAGTAGGAAAATTTAAACAGTCATGATATCTTTTTCTTTCAGTTCAGCCAATTTATCAACTTTTACAATGAATGCATCTGTTAACTTTTGAACTTCACCTTCGGCAGTTTTGATTTCATCTTCTGAAGCACCGTCATTTTTTAATTTTTTGATGGATTCGTTAACATCCTTACGAATATTACGAACACCAATACGGCCTTTTTCAGTTTCCTCTTTTACTTTTTTAACAAGGTCACGTCTTCTTTCTTCTGTCAAAGGAGGAACATTTAGACGAATAACGATACCGTCATTCTGCGGATTGATTCCTAGGTTGGCGTCTGTGATAGATTTTTCAATTGCGTTGATAAGCGATTTTTCCCAAGGCTGAATGACAATAGTCCGTGCATCAGTTGTATTGATGTTGGCCACTTGTGAAAGCGGAGTGGCGCTACCATAATAGTCTACTGAAATTCCATCTAACATAGATGGAGAAGCTTTACCCGCACGAATTTTAGTTAATTCGGATTCGGTGTGAGCAACTGCTTTGGACATCTTGTCTTTACAATCGTCCAATTCAATTGAAATTAGTTCGTTCATATAAGATTACGTTTTTTACAGATTTAAAATTATTTAACCACAGTTCCGACATGTTCACCATTGGCAAGTTTTAATAAATTGCCAGGTTTGTTCATATCAAATACAATGATCGGTAATTTGTTTTCTTGACAAAGGGTAAAGGCAGTCATATCCATGACATTTAATCCTTTCTCATAAACCTCTGTGAATGATATTTCTTCAAATTTTGTTGCACTAGGATCTTTTTCAGGATCGGCAGTATAGATACCATCTACACGTGTTCCTTTCAATACAGCATCGGCATTGATTTCGATTGCACGCAAAGATGCAGCAGTATCTGTCGTGAAATATGGGTTTCCAGTACCAGCTCCGAAAATAACAATACGGCCTTTTTCCAAGTGGCGAACGGCTCTTCTACGAATAAATGGTTCGCAGATTTGCTCCATTTTGATCGCAGTAAGCAAACGTGTCTTTTTCCCAACTTTCTCAAGCGCATCTTGAAGAGCCATGCTGTTGATTACTGTGGCAAGCATGCCCATATAGTCTGCTTGAACACGGTCCATGCCTGATTTTTCAGCGCTTAGACCACGGTATATATTACCGCCACCGATAACAATTGCAATTTCTAAACCTTGATCGTGAATTTCTTTGATATCATTAGCGTATTGTGATACACGGTTAATATCGATACCATAGCTTTGGTCACCCATTAAGGATTCACCGCTAAGTTTTAATAAGATACGTTTGTATTTCATAATTGTTTTTTTGGAAATTTTCCAAAGGTCAAAGATAAAATATTTTTTTCATCCCTTAAGCCTTAAAGTGATATTTATTGTGCTTTTATTGTTTGATTAATGACTTCTTGGTAATACTGCTCATACAAAGGCATAATATTAGACAATTGGAATCTTTTTGCATGATTTAATGCTGCTTCTTTAAATTTCTCTAAGCGTTCCCCATCTTCCAAGATATAAATTGCATTCTTCGCCATATCATCAACATCACCAACAGCACTGAGAAACCCAGTGATACCGTTTTCATTCAGCTCGGGTAAACCTCCGGTATTGGAAGAGATGACTGGAACTTGACATGCCATGGCTTCTAAAGCCGCAAGACCGAAACTTTCCGAACTTGAAGGCATCAGAAAGAGATCTGATACAGACAATATTTCTTCCACTGCGTCCTGTTTCCCTAAGAAACGGACGTCTTTGCATACATCAAGTTCTCTGGATAGTTCCTCTGCATTTCGACGTTCTGGACCATCACCTACCATCAATAATTTGGAAGGGATTACATCATGTACTTTCTTAAAAATACGAATAACATCTTCTGTATTCTTAACCTTCCTAAAGTTGGAGGTATGAACCAATATACGTTCATTGCCCGGTGCAATGGCTTTTTTGAAATGTGACCGATCTTTATTGCTGAACCTGTCCAGATCAATAAAGTTTGGGATCACTTTGATGTCTCGGGTAATGTCAAAGTATTGGAGCGTTTGATCTTTCAGATTCTGTGATACCGCAGTTACGCCATCGGATTGATTGATGGAGAATGTAACAACAGGACTAAAACTCTTGTCTTTACCAACCAGTGTAATATCTGTACCATGTAAGGTCGTTACTACAGGAATATTAATGCCATACGTAGTGAGTAAGATCTGTTTTGCCATAAATGCCGCCGATGCATGTGGAATGGCATAGTGGACGTGAATCAAATCCAACTTTTCAAAACGAACAACATCAACCAGTTTGCTGGCTAATGCAGATTCATAGGGTAGAAAGTCGAAAAGTGGATACTGCGAAACAGCTACCTCATGGTAGTATAGGTTTTCAGAGAAGAAATCCAGACGTGCGGGTTGTCGGTAGGTGATAAAATGGATCTCATGTCCATTAGCGGCCAAAGCCTTTCCTAGTTCGGTTGCAACAACACCACTTCCACCAAAGGTGGGATAACAAACAATTCCTATTTTCATCTGCGTAATTATGTCTGAGCGTATATGTTTAACGGCATCCCGTTATACGCGCTGTTTAATTTGTGTTTAAAGGTTCCAAGGAACCTAATGTTAGTATTCTGCGTGTTGTCGTCCAAGACATGTGATGTCTATCACATATAAACTATTTTTATTCATAAGGCACCGACGAAGTTATTTACCTTAACAATTGTCTTTTTAAATTATTTCATGCTAACATGAAAAATTGATAACGCTTATTCATGAATTTTGTGTTGCAAATTTCGTCTATTTATGCGTAAAATAACAAAAACCAATTGCCATAGTTTTGTGAATTTTTTGATTGGTTAAAAAGCACTATCTTTAAATAGACATTAAATCGGTATATGGATAACTTTATAAGTGATATTTCAGGACAGCAATTTCCTTCGGAGCAACGTATTTTGGGGGCTTCAATCCGACAACCTATTTTTAAGCTGATAAAAAAGGAATATCCAAGTTTTAGTAAGGACAAGTATGTCGCTGCAAGCGAGTTGAAACGATTTAAGGAAACTTATATCTCCGAATTTCTGAAAGATGAGTCGGGGCAATTAAGTCAATTGGATCAGCAGGTAATCAATAGCTTTAAGGAAAATAAAGTAATCAGCGCAAGTCTGGACGGAGATAATAAGGAGTCAGTCAGCGTAGGAGATCGGGTTGCAGATAAAGTGGCTGAGTTTGGTGGAAGCTGGACCTTTATTATTTCCTTTATCTTATTTTTGATCGTTTGGATTGCAGCCAATATCTTTTGGTTAAATAATAAAGGCTTTGACCCGTATCCCTTTATTTTACTTAACTTGATTTTGTCCTGTGTGGCGGCCTTGCAGGCTCCGGTTATTATGATGAGTCAAAACAGACAGGAAGATAAGGATCGTGAACGCGCAAGAAATGACTATATGGTCAACTTGAAGGCTGAACTCGAAATCAGGGAATTACATGAAAAAATAGATCATCTCATTATCCGAAAAGAACAAGAACTTGTCGAAGTACAACGGGATCAAGTGGAAAAATTGAGCTTTCTATTAAAAAAGATGGAAAAAATAGAAGAAGCATTTAAAAATAAATGAATTTAGAAGGAGTAATAGGAGAACTTACGTTTAGGTTTTCCAGGTCGGGTGGAGCAGGTGGACAACATGTAAACAAGGTGTCATCGAAAGTATTGCTGCAGTGGGATGTTGCGCTATCGACAGCTGTTTCTGCTGAGGAAAAAGCAATGGTGTTCACCGCATTGGCAAATCGTATAAATAAAGAAGGAATACTGCAATTGGAATGCGATATCGACCGGTCGCAGGTCCGCAATAAAGAAATCGCAATCGATCGCTTTAAGCGTATATTGACGGCCGCACTTGTGCCAGCAAAACCTCGTAAGAAAACCAAAACTCCGTATTCGAGTGTTCTCAAAAGGCTGGATCGAAAGAAACAACAATCGCAATTAAAAGCTTCAAGGAAAAAGAATTTCGATGAATAAATATGACAATATTCCGTATTGACAAAAAATAATAAGTTGGTTATCAGTCTATTGGTTTTTAAACTAATTTATTAGTTGTTAAACTATGTTTTTAGTTATAACTTGTCTATTGATTTATTATTCAGGTATTTAATTTATTCTTGAGGAGTTATGGAGGATTTTAAAGAGTTAACGAAAGCTGAAGAGCAGATTATGCAAGAGCTCTGGGAGATGGGCCGTGGCTTTGTCAAAGAGATTATTGATCGACTTTCGGAACCGAAACCTGCTTACAATACGGTCTCGACCATCGTTCGTATTCTTGAAACGAAGGGCTTTGTAACGCATGAATCCTTTGGTAAAAGTCATCAATATTTACCAAAGATTTCAAAAGAGGAATATAAGAAAGGTATTACAGGTAAGTTATTAACCAATTATTTTGATAATTCGCCCAAAAGTATGCTCTCTTATTTTCTGGAAGAGAACAGGTTGGACATCAAAGAACTTGATGACATCTTGTCCATCATCGAACGTAATAAATAACAACCAATACTCTTTTATAAACTTTTGATTATGATTTACTTATTGATTGTCAATATTTCATTGATTATCAGTTTTGTGCTCTACAAACTGATTTTTAGAAAACTTACTTTTTTTCAATGGAATCGGATCTATCTGATTGGAATGGTTGCATTTTCTTTACTAGCTCCCGTGGGTATTTTTATTGAATTGCCCAAGACAGAGATGATTTCCAATCATATTCCACAGGTCGATTTAGGAACATATATGGATGTCGAAATCGGGAGCCCGATCGAAGAAAAACCTCTTTTTCTATTGGATATTCTTACCAAGATCTATTGGATAGGAGTGGCCGTCGCCTTTTTTTTCCTGGCGGTGCGTATCAGGCAACTTGTTCGGGTATTGCGCTCTTCTCCTGAATACCTGAGTTTTTCTTTTTTTAATAGGATCGTGATTGGAAAATCGATTAAAAACAAGGAGAATATTGCATGGCATGAGCAGGTCCATACTGCCCAGGGGCATTCTTACGATTTGGTGTTGATTGAGCTGCTGAAAATTTTTAATTGGTTCAATCCTGTTGTGTATTTCTTTCAAAAGGAAATAAGGTTTCAACACGAGTATATTGTAGATGAAATATGCTCGACCGATAAAGTGGCTTATGCAGAAATGCTGGTTGCTCATGCATTACGTACAGATCAATTGGCTTTTTCACATGAGTTTTCCAATCATTCTTTTTTAAAGCAGCGCATCACGATGTTATTTAAAGTTAAATCCGTACAAAGACAACGCCTGTTATATGTGATTGTGTTGCCCATGCTATTGGTGGTAGCGGGGTCTACGTTGATCTTTAATACGAGTAGGGCCAAGGATATGGTAGCGGATGTTGAAGAAAGCGTCAATAGGTTAACTGTGATTGACGAGCAGACATTATCGAACCAACCTGAGGAGTTAAAAAACGAACAGGTAAATGAAGACAGGAAGGTCTACAAAGACCCGGAGGTATTGGCCATTCCAGTTGGAGGAATGAAAAAGTATGTCATGGGATTGAGCAGTAGAATCCACGTGAGTGATGAAGCAATCAAGAATAATGTGATCGGGGTAATTGTCATCACAGCCATCGTGGAGAAAAACGGTGAGTTGAGCCATATAAAGGCTAAGAATGATTTGGGGCATGGCCTGGCATCAGCTGTGGAAAATGCTGTAAAAGCAAGTGGGAAATGGAAACCTGCAATCGTCAATGGGAAAGTCGTTCGATCGCTGCTTTCCTTGCCCGTCACCGTTGGCGGGAAAACAACTTATTATTGGGAGGAAACCGACACATTGGGCAGAAAGGTCCGGATGTCATCTCATTCATTCCCGGGCGCTGAATCTGGTGAAGAGACGGAAAAACAACTCAAGGAAGTAAAATCGATAAGGACGGAAAATGAGAGCGACCGCTGGAATCTTTCATTGGATTTTCAGTCCGACTTAGTAACTTTTGATAAAGTTGAGGTGCCACCAACACCTATTGGGGGAATGCGATCTTTTATGATCTGGGTAGGCGATAATTTTGTTTTTCCTGAAGCAGCAATTAAACGGGAGGTTAATGGCATTGTTGAAGTGGCTTTTATTGTCGAAAAGGATGGTAGTTTATCCCATGTTGATGTAAAAAAAGATCTTGGTTATGGAATCAAAGAGGCGGCATTGGAGCTCCTAAAAGGTGCGAAAAAATGGAAACCGGGATTAGTCAACGGTAAACCGGTACGCGTGGCTTACACATTGCCGATTCGTTTAAATTTAAAGAAGTAAAGATTAGATCATAAATATGCAGAGCAGATTCATTCAAATTTTCTATTTTATTGTGGTTTTGGCCATGCTTTCTTCCTGTAAGTCCTATAAAGTGGTTCCCAACGGTTTTGCTGTACAAGGAGATGAGTATTTTGTTAATATTAACAAAGAGCTCACCGTATTCCTCGGAGATGATATTATGGAGGATAAAAATTGGCAAGGTAAGACTAATCCGATTAATGCAAAGCAGGTTGACAATCGATTTCGTCGTGTATTGCGCCATTTACGCTATTCAGATACCGCGTATCAGGTTTTGTTTTCTGGACATCTGGAAGGAAAATATCGGTATGACATGCTTGCTGTAGTCAACAATTCGCCAAATGTAAAAGGGAAAAAAAATCACCTACTTGATTTAAGTTCTTTTCAACGGGAGCAAAATAAGGAGGGGCGATATTTTTATACGACTACAACTTTTAAAGGGCAAAAACTGCTTCATTTTGTAATACCTTTTAATGGGCGCCTTTGGCAAGAGAAAATGGTGTCGCTGATCTTTCTCTTCCCTGAGGATTTTACCGATATCGCGTGGGCGAAGGATGTAGTGATGTCTAATGTTGCTATGTATCGCGATCGTTATAAATTTACCCCGAGCCGCACGGAGATTTTATGCCCCGATGATGGTAGTAGCCGTTCGCATTTGGATTATAAAATACCTGAAGAAAAGGTGAATAAAACAGGCTATATGTTAATGAAGGCTTATGGCGAAGTTGACGGAGAACGAAAGCTGGTTGTTTACCGCGTGATGAAGCCCGGAGATTTTTATGGGTCCTTTGTGACCTGTAAAGGGGATTATGAAATTCTGTATACCACATTGCAAGACAAAATTGTTTGGCAGACTAAGGTGAATACAGAGCGGGATGTCGAATTCTAAAGAAAAAATTGAAAGCCTTGGATCAATAATCCAGGGCTTTCAATTTATTCTTTAAATGTAAAATTTCATTTTGGAGCTGCTCAACTTTTTCCAATAGATGGCTAGCAACCTGAATTCCTGCAGGATTTACTTCAAGATCATAATAGAGATTTGAAAAACGCTCCAATTTTTGGAGCTCCTCTTCATCAATATATTGTTCTTCTTGTTGAATGACAATATGTATGAGTCCGTATTCCTCCATGCTTTGAAGAAAGGCTGTTTCAACCTTTCTGGACTGGCAGAAGTCGATGACTTTAATGAGTGTCGTTTCCATAAGATTATTGTTTTAAATCCTTCAACTGTTGGAACAATGCCTTTTCTTCGGCAGACAGATTATTGGGCATTTGGATATTCAATGTGACATAAAGGTCGCCAAATTCACCTTCTTTACGGTATAAGGGAAATCCTTTTCCTTTAAGTCGCATTTTTGCGCCATTTTGACTTTCGGCTTTAATCTTCAGTTTAACCTTTCCGCCGAACGTATCTAAGGTCACTTCGCCGCCTAGAATAGCTGTATAGAGGTCTACATCAAGTGTAGTGTATAAGTCATTCCCCTGGCGTTTAAAATGGGCATCTGGTGTGATATTAATTGTGATATAGAGATCTCCCTTTGGCCCCCCGTTGATGCCCTCACTGCCATAGCCTTTCAGTTTGATTTTTTGACCATCCTCCACTCCGGCATGAATCGTGATGCGGATACTTTTTCCATTGATATTGAAGGTCTGTTGATGTGTCGTGTAAGCTTCTTGTAAGGTTAAGCTGAGTTCGGCATTAAAGTCCTGTCCACGAAATGTACTTTGGCGGCCTCCCCCGCGTCTGCTGCCAAACATCTGTTCGAAGAAATCCGAGAATTGCCCATCATCAAAGTTTCCGGTGTACTCGTGGGAACCGCCGCTTCCAAATGGATTTCCCCCAGCTCCGAATGGATTTCCTCCGGCGGATTGGGACTGACGGTATTGTTGCTGCGCTTTTTCATACTCCTCTCCATGTTGCCAATGTTCGCCGTATTGGTCATATTTTTTGCGCTTTTCGGGATCGGATAGTACTTCATTTGCCTCATTAATCTCCTGAAATCGTTGTTTGGCCTCATTGTCATTGGGGTTGACATCAGGATGGTATTTACGGGCTAGTTTTCGATATGCTTTTTTGATCTCATCAGCTGAAGCTGTTTTATCAATGCCAAGCACTTTATAGTAATCTACAAAAGCCATAAATTATACTTGTTTTGTATTAAAGATAACAATAATTGTGGATAAAAGGTTTATGATAAAGGTCATTTTAATACATAAAAAAGCAAGTAAACAATCATTTACTTGCTTTTTTATTTAGTATAAAGTAATCCTTATTACAGCCGATAATTTGACCTTACTCTTTATTATTGTCAACCACCAGGCGATTTTCCCGATTGGCTATTTGCCATGCGGTGTAAAATGCGAGCTTTTCACGTTTAACCATCAATGGAAAGTCGATCTTGTCATAGGTATCTGCAGGTGTGTGGTAGTCCGGATGCAAGCCCGAAAAGTAAAATACAGATGGTATACCTTTCTTGGCAAAGTTATAATGATCGGAGCGATAGTAGAGGCGCATAGGATCCTTTGGATTGTCATACATATAGTCAATCTCCAGTTTCGTATGTTTTTCATTCTCATTTTTATTGATCTGATATAACTCCGAGCTCAATTTATCTGAACCGATCGCATGGATATAATCGTGATTACCTTTGAGATGTTTGTCGTCAACACGGCCAATCATATCAATATTAATGCAGGCAACGGTGTTTTTCAGTGGAAATATGGGATTTTCTGTATAGAATTTGGAACCCAATAAACCTTTTTCTTCTGCCGCATAGGTGATGAACAAAATACTGCGCCGAGGGCCATTTCCGGTTGATTTAGCTTTCGAAAAAGCACGTGCCAACTCTAGGACAGCTGCTGTGCCCGAGGCATTGTCATCGGCCCCAAAGAAGATATTTCCTTTGGAATCCATTCCATCGTGGTCATAGTGGCCCCCGATCACAACGATTTCGTCTTTTTTATCTGTTCCTTCCAGATAGCCAAGAATATTAGGATCGGCTAAAGGTGCAGCATTGGTGCCAAACTCAGCTTTAAAATTTGTTGAAATAGAAAAGGAATTCGGTTGTCCCGTACGATTAATTTTTGCAACCACAGTAGCAAGATTGGTTCTCGCCAGGTTTAGAATATAATTTGCTGCATGGTCTGTAATATTGACCACGGGGATCATGGGCGACTTTTCCGGCGCAGGTTGATCCACCGCCAAATTATAACGGCCCTCAATAGCTCGGTCTCCTGCATCCTCCAAAAGTTGAGACAGCTGACTATTGATGGCTAGTACCATTTTGGGACTGTGTTTAAGGATTTCCTTGACTTTTTTATTTCGGGTTGTTGCCCAGTCCGAAGTAGTCTTTTTGCTGGTAATCCATGAATTCCCTTTCTCATCTGTTGGCTCATTCTCATTGATCAACATAACGATCTTATTGCGGAGATCCATGCCTGAGATATCCGAATACTTGGGATCATCTATACCATAGCCAATAAACACAATTTCATTGCTTTCGAAGAACTTGTTCTCATTGTTGCCAATGACAAAAATGTCCTTACCGTGTTGGAAGGGTCTATCGTTAATACTAAATTGCTTTACCTTAAAGCTGTTGCGAATTAGCTGCAGGGGTTGGAAATAGGATCCATTGACAGGCGCACTGAGTCCATATTTTTTAAATTCATTGGCAATATATTCTGCTGCCAGGCGCCCCCCTTTTTGGCCGGTCCCTCGGCCTTCAAAATCGACAGAAGCTAAAGTACGCAGATGCTTCTGCGTCGATTCTACTGTGATTTCATCCGCATATTTACTGTTTACGTCCTGTGCTTTTGCGCAGCTCATCAGGGAGCATGCGATCCAAAGCAGGTTGTATATTTTTTTCATTGTTTATTTTTTACTAGTGCGACTTTCAACGCTTTATTTTTGTAATTCTAATTAACCGGATTAAGCGAGCATCATCTGCTTAATCTTATAACAGGTGTCAGTATCTGCACAATATATAAAAAAAAGCGGATGAAAAGTGTAGTTTACCTTTCATCCGCTTCTTAAAAAATGTTAATTTATTAACAGCTACAAGCTATTTTGTTTACACGATTAGCGTGACGTCCACCCTCGAATTCCGTGTCCATAAATGTGTTGACGATCTTTTTAGCAAGGTCAATGTCAATAAAGCGTGCAGGTATACATACGACGTTCGCATCATTATGCTGACGGGCTAAAGCCGAAATTTCCTCCAGCCAACAGATAGCAGCACGAATATTTTGGTGTTTATTCGCTGTGATAGCAACACCATTTGCACTTCCACAAATCAAGACTCCGGCATCAGCTTCTTTATTTTCTACTGCTGATGCAACTGGGTGTGCGAAATCTGGATAATCAACTGAATCTGGAGAGTTTGTTCCAAAGTCTGTTACTTCATAACCCAGTTCATTCAAAAAGCTTACCAAAGCTGTTTTGTATTCAAAACCAGCATGGTCACTTCCAATCGCAATTTTCTTTACGCTGCTCATTTTTATTGTTATTTTATTTTTCTTGTGCTAATTTTTTTCTTTTGACATCCGCAGAAACCATAATACTGATCTCATATAATAAGAACATTGGTGCTGCAACGGTCAACATGGTGATCACATCTGCAGAAGGTGTAATGATCGCTGCTATCACTAAAATAATTACAGTTGCATAACGACGGCTGGCTCGCATAAATTCAGGGGTCATAATGCCTATTTTCGAGAGAATAAACACCAGTATCGGCAGTAGGAAAACAATTCCACAGCCCAATGTTAATGTTGCTATCGTAGAAAGGTAGTTATCGATGGTAATCTGGTTGACGATTTCATCACTTAGGGATACATTTGCCAGAAAGTTGATGGATAAGGGTACAACGATGTAGTATCCGAAGAGTGCTCCTAAAATAAACAATAAAGAAGAGTAAAAAACAAAACCACGTGCAGACCGTCTTTCCACATCGGTCAATGCTGGTTTTACAAATAACCAGATTTCAAAAAGAAGGTAAGGGAAGCCCATCATCAAAGCCATCAATAAACAGGAGTTTATCTGAAGCATAAATTGACCTGCTAGTTCGGTATTGATGATATTAAAAGGAATTTTCTTGACACAGAAGTCCGCTAAATTGAAAGCATCTGCGGCTTTACACATCATGCGATAGGTCCAAAAATTTAAATTCTTTGGCCCCATGATGATATCGTTGAATACGAAATCGTAAAATGTAAAGGCAATACCTGCAAAGATACAGATCGCAATTGCTGAACGGACCAAATGCCATCTCAAAACCTCAAGGTGGTCAAAAAAAGACATTTCTGCTTCTATATTCTTCCCTTTATCTTTAATAGCTTGTATTAGATCTTTCGAATTAGGTGTACTCATAAAAATTGTTTGGAAACAAAAATACCATTCTTATTGTAAAGAATGGTATTTTTTATGTATGTAAAGATAATTTTATTTAATCTTCTGCTGGATATTCCGTTAGGTCGAAAGTTTCCATAAACTTTGTCGTGAAATTGCCGGCTCTAAAGTTAGGGTCGCGCATCAATCTCAAATGTAAAGGAATGGTTGTTTTGATCCCTTCAATGACGAATTCGCTTAACGCACGTTCCATGGTACAGATTGCTTCCTCACGTGTTTGTGCAACAGTGATCAATTTAGCAATCATAGAATCATAGTTCGGCGGAATGGAATAACCAGAGTAAACGTGTGTATCTACACGTACACCATGTCCACCTGGTGAGTGGAAGTTGGTGATTTTACCTGGTGAAGGGCGGAAATTGTTAAAAGGGTCCTCCGCATTGATACGACATTCAATTGCATGCATTCCTGGTTCATAGTTTTTACCAGAGATCGGAATTCCTGCGGCCACTTTTATCTGTTCTTTGATCAAGTCAAAGTTGATTACCTCTTCCGTTACAGGGTGTTCTACTTGGATACGAGTGTTCATTTCCATAAAGTAGAAGTTGCGGTGTTTGTCAACCAAGAATTCGATTGTACCAGCACCTTCATAGTTTACAGCTTTAGCACCTTTGACAGCAGCCTCTCCCATTTCAGCTCTCAATTCGGGAGTCATAAAAGGTGATGGAGATTCTTCGATCAATTTTTGGTGACGACGTTGTATCGAACAGTCACGTTCAGATAGGTGACATACTGTACCGAACTGATCGCCCACAATTTGGAATTCGATGTGACGCGGTTCTTCTACATATTTTTCAAGGTAGATGCCATCGTTACCGAAAGCCGCAGCAGATTCAACACGTGCAGAATCCCAAGCTGGTTCGAACTCTTCATCTTTCCAAATGATACGCATACCACGACCACCACCACCGGCAGTTGCTTTGATGATTACTGGGTAGCCGATTTCATTCGCTAATATAATACCTTCTTTTACGTTTGAGATCAAACCATCCGATCCTGGAACGGTTGGAACACCAGCTTTTTTCATGGTATCCTTAGCACGGGATTTATCACCCATTTTTTCGATCTGTTCTGCAGTAGCACCAATAAATTTGATGCCATATTCTGCACAGATTGCTGAAAAGCGTGCGTTTTCCGATAAGAAACCGTATCCTGGATGAATCGCATCTGCATTTGTCAATTCAGCTGCAGAAATAATATTTGGAATGTTTAAGTAAGAGTCTCTACTCGGTGGAGGACCAATACAAACTGCTTCATCCGCAAATCTTACGTGTAAGCTGTCTCTATCAGCAGTCGAATATACTGCAACACTTTTAATACCCATTTCACGACAGGTACGGATAATGCGCAGGGCAATCTCGCCTCTATTTGCAATTAATATTTTTTTGAACATTGTCTTGAATTATGAAGTTTGCAAAAAATGTAGCCCTTTGGAGGCTACATATATTCATTTACGTAATTGTAAATTACTTAGGCTCAACTAAGAATAATGGTTGGTCGAACTCAACAGGTTGAGCGTCTTCTACCAAAATCTTAACGATTTTACCTGAAACTTCAGATTCAATTTCGTTGAATAATTTCATAGCTTCAACGATACATAATACAGAACCGGTATTGATATCATCACCGATATTAACGAAAGATGGTTTACCTGGTCCAGCCGAACGGTAGAATGTACCGATCATTGGTGATTTGATTGTTATCAAGTTTGCGTCAGCGTTTACCGCTGGTGCTGCAGGGCTAGCCACAGGAGCTGGCGCCGCTGCTTGTGCAACTTGAGGAGCAGCAATTGGAGCAACAGCAGGAACAGTAGCTGTCACGTACGTAGGCTCTTGATTTGTCTTTATTGTAATTTTAAAATCTTGCTCTTCAATTGAGACTTCATTCACACCTGATTTTGAAACGAATTTAATCAAGTCCTGAATTTGTTTGATATCCATACCCATAGTATTCTAGGTTTTGTTTGTTTCTAAAAAATTCTAACTGTCAAAAGTAATAAATTATACCATAAAATGGACAATTAATACGCCCATTTTAAATAGATGGATCCCCAAGTGAAACCACCGCCGAAAGCTGCAAGGATAAGATTATCTCCTTTTTTCAATTGAGATTCCCATTCCCATAGGCATAAAGGAATAGTACCACTGGTGGTATTTCCATATTTTTGAATGTTCACCATCACTTTTTCTTCCGGAAGACCCACACGTTCTGCAGTTGCATCAATAATACGTTTGTTGGCCTGATGAGGTACCAACCAAGCAATATCTTCTGACTTTAAGTTATTTTTGACCATAACTTCATGTGCTACATCAGCCATATTGGTTACTGCAAATTTAAACACCGTACGACCTTCTTGGTAAGCATAATGTAATCCTGCATCTACAGTTGCATGCGACGCCGGATTCAGTGAACCTCCACCTTTGATATTCAAAAACTGTCCTCCGGAACCATCGGTTTTTAAAATAGCATCCTGTATACCCATTCCTTCTTCATTTGGCTCCAACAATACACAACCACAGCCATCACCAAATAGGATACAGGTATTACGGTCTTGATAATTTATTACTGAAGACATTTTATCTGCACCGATAACAAGGACTTTTTTATGTGTACCAGCAGTGATAAATTGTGTTCCTGTATTCAGACCGAACAAGAAACCTGAACAAGCAGCCTGAAGATCAAATCCCCATGCATTTGTAGCTCCGATTTTATCGGCCAGAATATTTGCAGTCGCAGGGAACAGCATATCTGGTGTGCTTGTGCAAAAGATAATAAGGTCAATATCTGTAGCAGCTATACCTCTTTTTTTCAATAAACCTTGAACTGCAGGTACAGCAAGATCTGAAGTAGCAAGCCCTTCACCTTTTAAGATGCGACGCTCTTTGATTCCCGTTCTGGAAACAATCCATTCGTCGTTGGTGTCGACCATTGTTTCCAATTCTTTGTTAGTAAGGATATAATCCGGAACGTAACCATTTACAGCCGTGATTGCGGCGTGAATCTTTGACATAAATATTCTAATTGAAAATAGATCTGATGCTGTCAATGAACTTAGACTCGATCATATCTCTTGAAAATAAAACCATATTTTTAATGGCCTCAGGTGTCGAAATACCATGGCCAATAATGACAGGAGCATTAACTCCCAAGATGGGGCTTCCGCCGTACTGCTCGTAGTTGAATCGGTCGAAGAAATCATCTTTAAAACCTTTTTTCAACGTCACTACATAAAATGATTCTGCGAGTTTCAAGACGACGTTGCCTGTAAATCCATCACAGACGTAAACGTCGGCATGGTCACTGAACAGGTCACGGCCTTCTGCATTTCCGATAAAGTTAATCTTGTCGTTGGCTTTAAGTAGGGGGTAGGTAGAGGTTGTTAGGATGTTTCCTTTTTCTTCTTCTTCTCCGATATTCAATAATCCAACTTTAGGATTGGATACATTAAACACATGTTCGGCAAAGACACTTCCCAAGATTGCAAATTGGTTCAACATCTCTGGTTTACAGTCCGCATTAGCGCCGACGTCCAATAAGATTCCGAAGCCTGATTTTAATTTGGGAACAATGGATGCTATTGCAGGACGTAATACGCCTGGGATAGCTTTAACGCTGAACATTGAGCCCACAAGCATGGCGCCAGTATTACCAGCAGAAGCGAATGAGTCAATTTCTTTGTTTTTTAAATATTCAAATCCCTTCGCAATACTTGAGTTGGGTTTTTGAGTTATTGCTTTGGTAGGATGTTCACCCATTGCAATGACTTCTGGAGCCTCTACATATTCAAAGTCAGATGAATTTCCTCCGGCTTGATTGATTAATTGTTTAGTCTCTTCAGTGTTACCAAAAAGGACTATTTTTTGGTCTCCAGTAAGCTGTTTTTGTGCTTCAATAGCACCTGTTATCGTTGCTTTAGGAGCATAATCTCCTCCTAAAATATCTAAACCAATCTTCATCCGTTATTATTTAGTAAATCAATAATACGCAAAAAACATCCCAAAGTAAAGCAAATTTCTAAAATAGTGCTTGTCTGGGATGTTTTGGTGTTATGAAAGGTTTACCTTAGACAACAGCTGTATTTTCAATGATCAATTTACCGTTGTAGTACAAGTTTCCGTCTACAGTATACGCACGGTGAGGTAAATGAACTGCGCCAGTTTCTTTACATACTGTCAAGCTTGGAGCTTCAGCTTTATAATGTGTTCTTCTTTTGTCTCTTCTTGATTTAGAAGTTTTACGTTTTGGATGTGCCATCTCGTATTTTTGTTTTAGTTATTTTTAATATTTCTCAATGCTTCCCAACGTGGGTCGATAATTTCTTCTTCTTTTTGTTCTTCTGAATCAGGCTCGCTTGTAAATAACGCGAGCATCTCAGGATCACATTGTATACCTTGTCCCTGCTCTTCACATTTTACGATATAGGGAACAGCTAAATTAATGTATTCGTATAATAACTCAGCTATATCCAACTCATGGTCGCTTTTGGATAAGATCAACACCTCTTCGGTATTATCTGTCCAATCTTCATCCGTGAATTTGACTAATATTCGTTCTTGAATTGAAATCGGTGACATAAACTCTTTTAAGCAGGTATCACAAGTCAATTGAATTTCGCCTTGGATATCAAAATGCAAAATCAATAGATTTTCTTGTTTTTGCAATTCAACTTCTGCTTTCAGATTGCCATCTTTTACAATCGAATGTTCGTAACAGTCAAAGAACTTTTTATTAATGTCAAACTCAAAATTGTGCTTTCCAGCGTTGAGCCCCGAAAAGGGAATTCTGTATTGTTTTAGATGTTTCACAATCTTGCATTTGAGCCTGCAAAGGTATGTATAAAATCATTAGGATAGAAATATTTTTTTAAATATTCCGAAGCAAAGCTTTATATACACCAGTAACAGGGCTTATTCATAATAATTTTTGCCTAACTCTATCTTTTCGCGCCCATTTGCCATACGCCATTTGTTGGTGTCACGTAGCGAATAAGCACAGCCGCAATATTCCTGCATATAGAACTTCTCCTTTTTGGAGACTTCAAGCATACGGGCAGAACCACCTTTCTTGCGCCAGTTGAATGTCCAATACTCCATCCCTTCATGGCGGGAGGCCGCACGTAAACCACAGTCATTGATTTGCTCCATGTTTTTCCAACGGGAAATACCCAGCGAACTTGAAATCACATCAAAGCCATTCGCAGCTGCATACTCAGCCGTTTTTTCAAAACGCATATCAAAACACATGGTGCAGCGAATGCCTCTTTCAGGCTCTTGCTCCATCCCTTTGGCCAAATCGAACCAATGATCAACATCGTAATCCGCATCAATAAAAGGGATATTATGTTTTTCCGCAAATCGGATGTTCTCGTCTTTGCGTAAATCATATTCTTTGCGGGGATGAATATTGGGATTGTAAAAATAGATTGTAAAATCGATATCCGAAGCAATGAGTGCTTCCATCACTTCTCCAGAACAAGGAGCACAGCAGGAGTGTAAAAGTAATTTTTTGCCCTCTCCCGGTAATGCCAACCTCTCCCTTACAAATTCTTTATTTTCCATAATCGTATGTGCTAACAAAAAACAAGGACAATTTTAATCAAAAAGTAGCGAATTGACAAATATTTCCGTTTTACTTATACGAGTTTGCCCTTAAAAGAATCATATAAATTCGTTTATATGCTGCATATATTAGTAGATTTGTATGTTTAACGCAATACACTATTTTTAATAAAAAATATATGAAATTTTCGTTTCGATCCTGTATTATCCTATTCTTTGTTAGTGTAATAGGTTTTACATCATGCAAGAAACTGGATGATGAACCTGTAAGAACGGGTGCTACTTTGATCTCCAGATTGTATGTTTCTTTCTCGGATTACGACCAGAACAATTCCGCGCTTAAAAACATGATGATTATCGATCCGGCTGATACAACCAACTTGGATAATATCTATCAATATCTTTCTCCGGCAAAAGGTGGTGGCCCAATTCTTTTTGATGCAGCAGCCCGGGCTATCTTTCAGGCAAGTGTTACAGCACAAGATACTTTTCTTCAAGTGATTCCATTTGCCAATGAGATCTATGGAATTCCTGGTAATGCAGGTGCTATTGGATATACTGGTTTTACAAATGTAAGGGGTTTGGCTTATTATACTTATGCCCAACAAAATGGTACTTCTGGATCTGTTACAACACCATTTCTTTTGGCTGTTACAAATCGCGGAGCAGGTAACTCCATGTTATATGCTATAAGTACACCAAGTGGAAAAGTAGGATCAAAAGGCGGAGCACCGATCATTGACAAACAGATTAACCTGGGGACCATTGTTCCGAGTTCACTGACCTTATTGAACAGCATCACGAGTGATAGTAATGAGAAATTGGTGCTGGTTGGTTTTAATAATGAAGGAACAGAAAATAAAAGTGGTTTTGCGGTATATTCACAACTCAAACAAGAACTCATCGACCGTGCTCGCGATACCATTGTAGCTTCCACTAGATTTACGCCAATGATGAAAGTATATATCAATGGTAAAACGGGATTAGGCTCGGTATCCTACGCTCCCAAAAAGAACTTGTTGGCGGTAACTTCCGGTAGTGAAGTACTATTTTTCAAAGATCCAAATACCTTATTTAGCGGCACCACGGATAAAATGAACGTGGAACCGGATTATGTTGTCGGTGGGGCTAATACAGGCTTAGTAAAACCTTGGGGTGTAGCGATTGATGACCGTACGGACCAAGGAAAATTCTTTTATGTTTCTGATCTAACGAATCGTACAATTTCGCGTTTTCCATTGGTTGGCTTAAGTGAAGGCAATGTAAAACCCGATATTGCGGCGAAAACCTATGGCTCCATGACGCCTAATTATATCTTTTTAGATGCTCGTGAAGCTAATGTTTTCTAACATGCAGTTTAAGCAAGCAACTGGAAAAGCTCTTTGATTTCCTGTTGCTTGTTTGAACTTTCATGTTCCTCGTAGGCAGACATTAGGTTTCGCAAAGCTCGTTTAATGATAGTCACATTGTCGCAAGGATAGGTAAATTCTCTATCTGGATTGAGGTTCAGTTGCTTCAAAAATGAATTTACATCGCTTTTTTGCATAACCTGACCACGATTAAAGGCATTGATGTAAAACAGCACATTTTCATTCCCTTCTTCATCCGAATCCATATACGCCAATACAAAATGCTTTGGTAAATTGATACCGTAGATTGGAATGTCCAATTTTTGTGCAATGATACTATAAATGCAGGATAGGGTTAAGGGATTCCCCTGTTTGGTATCGAGTACTTGACCAATATAGGAATTCTGTGGGTGATGATAGTCCTTTGTATTTCCTGTTAGGCCGAAAGAGCCAAAAAGAACATGATTCATTAGGTTCACTTTTTCCAGTGGGCTCATGTCGTAATGCAAACCGCGCCATACCTCAGTTTTGAGATCTTCTATCGCCAAAATAATCTTGTGGTCTTCATAAGAAGGATATTGATAATTATTGAGGATAATTAATCCTTCCAGTAGATTGAATGAGTTACTCAGGTTCCAGATCTGTAACTCGTTTTTGGTCTGATCAAATTGAATTTCATGAATGATATTCTCTAAACGTCCCTGTATTCTGGGATCGAAGCTTGATTCCCAAAATTTTTCCAAATAGGGTACAATCTCAGGACCTTGGCTTTTTAACTGGTGTTCCACTTCCTGAATAATCTGTTGGTCGGTGTCGTCCAACAGGGATATTAGCGATTTCAACTCTCTCTCATTCATCATAACGAAGTTAAAGAATTGATTCGAAATATGAGCTAAAAAAATCCCTACCGTAATTGATGTACTGCGTAGGGATTATCCAGGTTAAATTGGCATACAATTATTTGAGCTGACCATCCAGCATATTGACAACTCTTTTACCGTATTCGGCATTCTTTTCAGAATGGGTTACTTGTATGATCGTAACACCATCATCGTTGAGCTGTTTGAATAGATCCATGATTTCTTCGCCTTGTTTGGAATTTAAATTACCCGTAGGCTCATCGGCTAACAATAACTTGGGCGATCCCGCTAATGCACGCGCTATACCTACAATCTGTTGTTGGCCACCGGATAGTTGGGCTGGGAAGAGATCCTTCTTACCAACAATACCAAAGCGATCGAGCATATCGGCAACAATAGCTTTTCTTTCTTTGCTCGAAATGTCCTTATAGATCAAAGGTGTTTCAATATTTTCATATACAGTCAATTCATCCAGGAGATGGTAAGCTTGAAATACATAGCCGATGTGGGATTGGTATAGTTGCGTTCTTTTTTTCGCTTTCATTTCCAACACATTCTCGCCCATAAAGATATATTCACCTTCATCAGGCTCGTCGAGCATACCGATAATATTTAATAAAGTCGATTTTCCGGACCCTGAAGGTCCCATGATGGAGATAAAATCACCTTCAGCGATATCGAGACTTACATCTTTAAGGACGAATGAGCGTGTACCACCTACATTATACCACTTGAATAAATTTTTTAATTGTATCATTTTTTAGTATTGAGATCTTAGATATTCGTATTTATATTTTTACCGGTAACCATAATTATTGTTCGACTCTGGGTTAAGGCCATCACTGCTCATATTATCTTTTATTCATCGCGCAGACTATCTATTGGATTGGTTTTTGCGACTTTGAGAGATTGGAAACTGATGGAAACCAATATGAGGATAAATATGCAAAATATTGGAATCAAAAACGACCACCAGGAAAGCTGAATGTGATAGGCGAAATTAGAAAGCCATTTATTCATGAGCATATAGGCTAGTGGAAGGGCTATGCCAATACCGATCAAAAAGAGTTTGAAAAATGGTTTGTTCAATTGAACAAAGAGCAATTGTACCGATGCTCCCAGTACTTTTCTGATGCTCATTTCCTTTTTTCGTAATGCCGCCTGATATGCCGCCATACTGAACAGCCCTAAGGCCGCGATGATCACAGAGAGGCTAGTGAAACTATTAAAAGCCGTCTGCAATTCTTGCTGTTTTTTGTGCTGTAAAGCATATTGCTCATCCATAAAGGAATAATCAAGGGGGAGGTCTTTTGCGGTTGGGTTTTTCGCCCACTCTGCTTTGACTGTTTGAATTGCCTGATCGACCATGCCTTGTTTTGTTTTGACCATAAGTGTCGTCTGAAAACGCATAGTGCCACATTCATTTTTAAATGAATAGATGGTCGGTTGAACTACATTCTCAAAGCCATAAGCTTTACTGTCTTTGACTAAACCGACAATTTCAAAGTCTACATCACAGCCCTTAATTTTTGCACCCATAGGGTTTGAAAGTCCTAAATTTTTGGCTGCAGATTCGTTTATAATAGCATAATGGGCTAAGGAATCGCGAAGCAATTGGTCCAATGAAATATTGGTATTCCCCTGTGTACTGGAGATGTTTAACGTCTTGAAGTATCCAGGATCAATGCCGACATGTGCAAATGAAATGTTTTTTTGGGCATAGGAAAAATCCATTTTGGGAGGCTGCTCACCTTCTCCCGGAATATTGGTCGCCGATGCGGTAGATGCAATACTCGGATCATTTTCTAATCGCCTCTTTAATTGTTCGTAGTTGTTTTTATTGTAATACATACCTACTCCCTTGAAATTGATAACCTGCGCTGGCTCAAACCCTTTATCTGCCTGCTGCATGTACTGAAGTTGGCCCCGGATGATTAACATACCCGAGATAAACAAAATCGCCATGCTGATTTGAAAGGTTAATAAGGCATTGCGGAAAGTTCCTTTTTTGAGTACTGATGTTAGTCCGCCTTTAAGGAGATTAACGGATTTGAAGCCAGAGAGTACGATAGCTGGGTATATTGCCGATAGAATTGTTGTCAATAGTACGGCAATAGCAAGTTGGGCGATTGTCTCCGAGCTCAAAATATACCCCTTAAGATCATCGTTGAACCATTTTTGTAGAATATTTCCTGTGAGAGCCAAAGTGACGAAACTTAAGATTGCAGCACTGAAAGTCAGGATAAATACTTCCAGTACCAATTGCCTGACGATAGCCCAGCGTGAGCTGCCTAATATTTTTTTAAGCGCGAGTTCCTTAATGCGTTGATCCGCCTGTGCCATAATCAAATTGGCAAAATTGGCAGCGGCAAGTAAGAGGATCAAAACGGAGAGAATACCAATAATCCACGTAATGATATAAGCTGTGTCAGTACCTGTTTTTGGCCTTAGATGAAGATTGGCTAATGGATCCAAATAGATTTTTCCCTTGGCATAACTAGAAGAACGTATTTTATCTTTTGGTGCAATTTCTTTCTGGTAAAGCGCATTGATGCGATTAGTCAACTTTGGGATATCCGTACCGGGACGAACCTGAATATAAGTTTGATACAAAAAAGGATTATTATCGGCGAAGAGATCCTGCGGTTCGCGGATAAAAAGGAGATCGTAATCAATGATGGACAGACTCTGTTTTTTGATCGTACCATAAATCGTCTCCTGCATACCTAGAGCAAGGCTTTGAGTTGGAACCGAATGGGGACTGTCAAAATTTAGATCTTCTTTTTTAAACAGTTGTTCGGCAATAGGACTTTTGACCAAGGTCGCTTCCTTTTGGTCTTTGTTTTTATAGAGCGGTCCAGTCGCATTTTTTACCTGAAAAATTTGCGCAGCAGAAGAATCAATTAATGCCGCGTTTTTGATAAGGACTGTTTTTTCACCAAAAAGGGGGTAACTACCGTAGTTATAGACTATTTTTCTTCCTGCATATACAATATCAGGTAAACTCTGTTTTAGCAATGGAGCCAGTGAAGGTGAAGTTTCGTCCGTAAATGCACCTTCCGATTCAAGGCCAATTTGGTAGATATCCTTAAAATGTGGGTTCCATTTATCGTAACTCGTTTCGCGATTAATATATTGATAGGAAAGGATAAAACCCGTAAAACCCAGGGTCAGACCAACAATATTTAAGAAAGTAAAACCTTTATTTTTTAAAAGTTTGCGCCAAGCTAGTTTGAAATCATTTTTTGCCATTTTTTGGAGGATATTATGTTTAAACTAATGCGAACCAATTCACTCAATTAAAATTACAATCCCCTTGCCATTGTTGTAATTGTTTTGTTATAAGTGTTTTATGTTGTTTTTTTTGTTTTCGGATGTCCGATTTCGAACAGTTTACGTCCAGAATCGAACATCCATCTCCTAAGCCCTTGGTTCATTGCCCACAACGCAATAGGAAAGGCAATTACCAAGGCAACAAACACCAAATTTTAAGATTTTCTGACTTTATTCATCCCTTAAACTTTCGACTGGATTGGCACGGACGACTTTCCATGTTTGATAAGTAATGGTTCCGAAAGCAACCAGGATTGCACTGAGACCCGCTAGAATAAAGTAGAACCAATTGATTTCTATTCGATAGTTGAAATCTCTCAACCATTGATTCATTGCCCACCACGCAACAGGTGTAGCAATGATCAAAGCTACAAACACCAATTTTATAAAATCTCCGGAGAGTAATTTGAGTAATCGGATGGAACTTGCGCCGAGAACCTTGCGGACACCGATTTCCTTGGTTCGTTGCTGGGTCACGTAGGTTGCCAGTCCGAAAAGTCCCAGAGCGGCAACAAAAATGGCTACAAAAGCAAAGCAACTGAAGATATTTTTTGTCCGTTGGACATCTTGATATAGATCTGCGAAGCCGGCATCGAGAAAATTGTAATCGATTTTTTGATTTGGTGAAAACTTGTTCCAAACGGTATTAATGTCGGCCAATGTTTTGGACATTTCTGTAGATTTAGTCTTGATGGAAAGCATGGAGGGGCTGTTGGCGAGAGTCATACAAACGGGATAGTAGCCCTCATCTTTCATCGATTCAAAGATAAAATCGTCGACGACGCCGATAATGGTCCAGGTCATGCCATTGGTAATTTGTACGCCAATTGGATTTCCTTTGATGCCTAGATCAGCAAGCATTCTTTTGTTAACAATAGCACCAGAACTATCCGATGCGATATGTGGATCAAAGTTTCGGCCGGCTATAAGTTTTAGTCCAAATGTAGTGAGGTAGCTTTCGTCGATATTCCAGAATTGCCCGCCTTCTCCCAATTCAAGATCTTCTTTTCCTTTGGCCCAAAAAAGATTCCCATTTCTTTTTGCACCATCCAATTGGACCGGTAAGTAGTCGCCGATGGAGACATCACTTACTGTTGGAATGGCTTTCAATTCATTTTTTAATTCTTTTGCCTGGGAGGCAATACCCGTTATACCGCGGAGTACGATTACCTGATCCTTATCGAAGCCAATGTCTTTATTGAGCATAAAACTGATTTGCTGATTCGCAATAAGTGCACTGATCATCAATATAATAGATGTTGCAAACTGGAAAATAACCAGTCCATTGCGTAACAACGAAGATTTAGGATTGGTGACCGATTTGCTTTTTAATGCGTTGATAGGTTGAAAACCTGATAAATAGAGCGCTGGGTATAAACCGGCCAGAATGCCGATGAACAACATGCTCAAGATCAGCGAAGGCACAAAGTACCACACTGTCCACGGTATAAACAGCGCTTTGTTGGCTAGATTGTTAAATACAGGTAATAACAGGAAGGCTAATAATAACCCTATAAGGAGTGAAATAAGACTGTAACATATCGCTTCGGTCATAAATTGGAAAATCAGTGTCCGTCGATTTGATCCAATGGTTTTTCGAATTCCGATTTCTTTGGCTCGCGTTGCTGCATTCGCCGTTGATAAGTTGATGAAGTTAATACAGGCAATCAATAATATAAAAAATGCAATTCCCGCAAATACCCAGACCATCTTAATGTCGCCTTGATATTGTGTTGCCATTCCATATTCCGAAATATTCTTCGAGTGCAGGTGCATATCAAGGGCGTTTTGAAGCAATACGGTTGATTGCATCATTTCGGGCGATATTTTCATTCCATTTTTTTTGTTGAGCAAAATATAATGGTCCTGAATATAGTTTTTTGAAATGCTGCGCTGTGCATTGGCAATATCTGCATTCTCCTTCAGTTTTACATAGGTAATGTAATTCGTCGCGCCCCAATTGTTTTGCTCACCCGGGTAAAAAGGTTCGCCTGCAAGGGAAATAAAATAATCATAGCCATAGAGACTGGAATTGCTCGGGACATCATCGATCACAGCCGTTATGTTGTATAAGACATTTTTATTATTGTTCAGATAGATCGTTTGTCCTACGGCATTTCCTTTGAAATATTTCTGAGCCCTACTTTTGGTAATGACTATCGCATTGGGTTTGTCCAGCGCATGTGATAACTGTCCTTGTACGACCGGAAGCGGAAATATTTCCAAAATGGACTGATCAACATATACAAAACCTTTATCAAGGTAGTTCTCCGCACGGCCATTTACAGTAAACAGATTGCTTCCGGCACCAAATAAGGTATTGGGTAAAACGCGACCGGCTAATTCAACACTTGGGATTTCCTCTTGCAAGGTTTTAGCTGCTGGGGCAGGAAAGGCAAAGGTTTGCCTCACTTTATCACCATCGGGTGCTGAAACGATAAGACGGAAAACACGGTTCATGTTGGGATACATTTTATCATAACTGGTTTCATGTCGAATGTACAGCATAATAAGAATGCAAATCGCAATGCTAAAAGCGAATCCGCCGATCTTGATGATCGAGTACAGTTTGTTGTTGACCATATTTCGCCAAGCGATCTTTAAATTATTTACTATCATAATAAAAGTCTTTTACGGTTTTGTATTTATTCATCGCGCAGGCTATCCACAGGATTGGCGCGAATGGCTTTCCAAGTCTGATAGCTGATTGTGCCTAAAGCAATTAAAATGGCACTCATTCCTGCAAGAATGAAGTAGAGCCAATTTATTTCGATCCGATAGTTAAAATCTGTAAGCCATTGGTTCATTGCCCACCACGCAACTGGTGTAGCAATGACCAAGGCTACAAACACCAATTTTATAAAATCTCCAGACAATAATCGGAGTAATCTAATCGCATTGGCTCCAAGGACCTTACGTACGCCAATTTCTTTGGTCCGTTGCTGTGTCACATAAGTTGCGAGACCGAAAAGCCCGAGTGCAGCAACAAAAATGGCAACAAGAGCGAAACAAGTGAATATATTCTTGGTCCGTTCCACGTCTTGATAAAGAGCCTCAAAACCTTCGTCCAAGAAGCTGTAGTTAATTTGTTGATTTGGGGCAAATTTGTCCCATACTCCTGTGATATCAGCGAGCGTCTCTTTGAGATGTTGCGGTTTTACCTTAATAGAGAGGAGGGAAGGATTGCCTTGTAATGTCATACAAAGTCCTGCATACCCCTTATCCTTTAGCGACTCAAAAATAAAATCATCTACTACGCCAATGACGGTCCATGTATTGCCATTGGTGATTTTTGCACCAATGGGATTCTTTAAGTGAAGTTCGTCGGCCAATTTCTGATTGATAATAGCCGAACTGCTATCGGTGGCTCTGGTGGGATCAAAATTTCGTCCTTTATTTAAATGAAGACCGAATGTGCTCAGGTAATCCTGATCGATTTCCCAAAATTGGCCCTGTGTAGCCATATCAAGATCTTTTCTGCCATCGACCCAGAACGGATTACCATTTCGTTTGGCTCCATCGATGGGTACTGGAAGAAAATCACCCATGGAAACTGAGGCAACATTGGGGAGGCTCTTTAGTTCATTTTTTAAACTTGGAAGCTGTTTCGATAATGTTCCAATACCGCGAAGCACAACGACTTGTTCCTTGTCAAATCCCAGATCTTTGTCCAATATGTAGTTTATCTGTTTATTGGTTACCAATGCTCCAACGATAAGGATAATTGAGGTCGCGAATTGAAAGACAACCAAACTATTCCTAAACAGCGAAGATTTAGCGCCAATGACATTGTTTTTCAGTGCGGTAATTGGTTTAAATTTGGATAGGTACAATGCTGGGTAGATTCCGGCAAGACCACCGATCACCAATATGGCCACCAAAAGAGAAGGAAAGAAGTACGCTGCTATCCAAGGAATGGTCAAGGATTTGTTGGCTAGATGGTTGAATACGGGTAGTAGTAGCCAGCTTAGAAAGAGCCCAATAATCAGTGACAATACACTATAACAAATTGCTTCAACAAGAAATTGTCCAACAAGCAGCTTCCTGGAGGAGCCAATAGTCTTACGGATACCAATTTCTTTTGCTCTCGTTGCTGCATTTGCTGTCGATAAGTTGATGAAGTTAATACAGGCAATGAACAAAATAAATAAAGCTATTGTTGCGAAGGTCCAAACCATGCGAATATCGCCTCTGTTCAATGTACTAACTTTATCGTCGCTTATATCCACAGATTTTAAATGCATGTCGAGTGCATTCTGTAAAGTTATTTTTGCCTGCTTGAAAAGCGGATTAAGTTTCCGTCCTGATTTTAGATATTCAGGGAGATAATGTATCTCTAAGTAATTCTTTGAAATTTCTTTTTCTGCCAGTGCAACATTTACGTTGGGTTTTAATTTGACATAAACAGTATAATTGTTATTGAGCCAAGCAGTCTGTTCGCCTTGATAAAAAGGTTCTCCAGCGAGCGACATAAAAAAACTATAACCGGCAAGGGTCGAATTGTTGGGCACATCTTCAATGACCCCAGTGATGGTATAGGCCTTCGATTTATTGTTGTTGAGATAAATCGTTTGTCCAATTGGATCATTTTTAAAGTATTTTTCGGCCTTGCTTCTGGTAATAACCAATGTGTTGGGCTTATCGAGTGCATGGGACAGCTGGCCCGAAACCATTGGCATAGGAAACATGTCGAGAATGGACTGGTCGACATAGACAAATCCGTCATCGTAATGGCTATCCGGGCTGTTATTTAATGACAATTGGTTGCTGCCCGCACCGAATAACGGATTAGGTAGGATGCGCCCCGTTTGCTCAATGGAGGGTATTTCTGCTTTTAGGGTTGGCGCTACCGGTGCAGAAAGTGAAACCCAGCGCTCGGTTTTATTCTCTATGGGTAACTGAACAACCAAGCGGTAAATTCTATCCATAGCCGGATAAAACTTATTATAGCTCGTCTCATGTTTTAGATATAAAACAATAAGAATACAGATCGCAATACTAAAGGCAAAGCCACCAATCTTGATGAATGAATATAGCTTGTTTTTCGCCATGTTCCGCCAAGCTATTTTGAGATTATTTCCTATCATAGCAGAAATTTTTAAGGTCTGAATGACTGGTAGTTATAATCAAAACAGACTTTTAAGCTGAAATCAATTGCATTGCCACTTTGTTAATGTGTTGATAACTAGTTTGTTGTTTTAAATTTGAAAAGCTCGTCTGTACGATATCGAACAGTTGGGCGTTCAGTATCGCACAGACGTTCTAGGCGCTGACGGTAAATAGAGAATTGCTTACTCTTCAATCTCTTTCAGCTGGAGATGATCACATAGTTCGAACATCATTTTAGCTGGATCTGTATCAATAGCCAATGCGATCAGGTACATTTCATCCAAACGCAATTTAGCCGTTTCGGTCATCGTTAACTCATTAATTCTTGCCTTACTTAAACCTGTTTTGCGCGCAATTCGCGATTTATTAACGGATTTCTTCTCTAAAAATTCACCTAGCTTTGTCATAGTTATGATTTAGTATGCTCTTGTTTTGTATAGATAAATATACAAAATGTTATTTTTATTTATACAAATGTTTTTATTTTTGGAATATTTTCTATTCTTTTGTATTGAAAATCTATATCATTTAAATATGTCAATGATGAAAACAGCGAAATTTCAAAAAACAAAAGTATATAGGAGGAGATGCGGAGAGTTAGACATGCAAATATATTATCGTATGCTGCTACAACGTATTTCGCGGCACCTGTCACCCGAAGAAGTTTCTTTTTTAATGGGAAAGTCATTCGATTTTATAAATAAAGTTGAGACATTCAAAAGGAAAAGAACTTTTGTTCATGATTTGGTTGTCATGCAGCTTGTACTAGAAATAAAGAGTATGAATGAATTGATGCCTTACGGAATTGATTTGTCGTCACAGAAGTATACATATGAATTGCATGTAACTAAATTGGGTGACCGCGTTATTTATGAACTGTATAAAGTTGATGTAGAGCAAGATCAAAAAGTAATCGAATTTAAGCTAATCGATATTCGACATGATCTCGACCCGTATGAAATTTCGACAATAGAAGAAGTAAAAAAGATAAGTACTCTCTTGGATGAGAATATTGATATCGGATATTTTAATGTGGAAAAGAGACCTGATGAAATACACAACTTATGCTGTGCTAAACTAGAAAGGTATATACATCCTAAAAACCTGATTAAGGTGCTAGATAATTTCCTTAATCGGTCTGATGAACGCAAAATTATTCGGAAAGTATCTAAATACGGATTCTGTTATATTTTAGCTGCTCCCACGGATTCGACAGAAAAGAAATAAGCAATTTTTAGCTGTCCAACACGAACAGCTAAAAATTGCTTCAAAGATCCTAAGCCGTAGGTACACCAATTATAAACTTCCATTCCCAATAGGTTAATAATAAATACACTTTTTAGCTTAGATAACCTACGGCTTATTTTTTCTTATTCATCCCGTAAACTATTGACAGGGTTAATACGGGCTGTCTGGAATATGCGGGTGGCGATAATCGCTAAAGTTGTCAAACCAATACACAACCCTGTGAAAATAAATAGAACGATCGGTACATCTATATGATAGAAGAAATTTTCTAGCCATTTATGCATAAACCACCATGCTATAGGGAAAGCTATTAGAATCGCTATTAGGAGGAGTAAGATAAAGGATTTGGAAATCATATATGTGATCGTATTTACGGAAGCCCCAAGTACTTTACGGATACCAATTTCTTTTACTCTTCGTTCTAGCGTATAAATAGCAATAGCTACGATCCCTAAGATGGCAATCAGCATACTGGAACCGGTAAAAAGTGCTAATTGCTGGTATTGTTTTTTTTCTTTGTTATATTGATTCTGTACTTGATCTTCCTGCCAGTTGATCTGCGCTATCCGGTTTGGAAAAAATTTGTTCCATGTCTTGTTTACCAGTGCTAAAGCTTCCTTTTTCTTGCCTTCCTCTACTCGAATGAGCATACAGCCACCTTCCCATTCAGTTTCTGCCTTAATTGCAAAGGGACCGATCGGAAACTTTAAACTTGCTCCGTTAAATTCTTTAAATATACCCACTGGTGTATTTTTTAGGAGCTCTAAACTTTTATTGAGTTTAAAAGGGAGCCGTTGGGCTGTTCCTTCGGAAACGAGCATGTTTGTAAATACTGGTTGCCCATTGTGTACCGAATCCGTAAATGATCTGTCCAGTGCATAGTCCGCACTCAAAGGACGTCCGTCAATGAGTTTTATACCCATTGTTTTGATGTAATCATAATCTGCATAAACAAATACAATAGGCAGTTCTTTGTTCGGGTCGTGAGGGTCTTTTACTATTTTAAAATCTGCACTCCCGCTAAAGGGAGTCCAGCTTGTGAGGCTAACCGATGCGATGTATGAATTTTTTAATAGCTCCTGTTTGAAAGCCTGATCCTTTCCTTCCCAAGAGGTATAGTTGATGGCTAAAAGATTTTTGGGTTCGTAGCTAAGATCTTTGCTATACAAATAATGCAGTTGTGCCCGCATTGACATCATGCAGATCGCTACGACGATGGAGATAGCAAATTGGAAGACAACCAGTATTTTGGTAAATGCCATATTTAAGGGAAGTCTGAAGAAAGAAAGTTGCTTCCGAAGTTCAAGCGTTGGCTGTGTTTTCGATAGAGACAACGCAGTCGGTAAACTGCACAGCCAGCCTAGAATTATCCAGGTGGTTAGTAGTCCAGCAAACATGAATAAAGAATGCTGGTAGCTCATTGTCAGTGGATGCTCTAAATAGTTTTCAAATGCAGGACTGACAAGAATATAACCGAAAAATGCGATCAGAAAAGAGCTGGCAAAGAGTATTGTACTTTCTATGCCCATTTGTAAGATTAGATTTTTTCGGCTTGCTCCCAATACCTTACGGATACCTATCTGTTGTGTGCGTTTTAAGGCATGCGCAAAGCTTAGGTTAATGTAATTAATACTGACCAATATAAGAATAAGTGTCGCTATTCCCACCAGTAGATAAATATCTTGCATGGGATTCTCCCATCCTGTAATACTTTGTAGGTGTATATCTTTGATGGGTTCAATAAAAAGATTAAAACTTTTCGCCCAGTCATTCAGTTTTTGTCCATTGTACCATTTGTTTATTTTGGTCGAAAAGTGGTTAATATCAGTTGTGCTTTTGAGCAATAGAATTTGTGTTTGCAATGAGCCGGCCTCTGTCGGATTGAATTCATTTACCTTAGGCATCAGCACGAGCGCTTCTGCCTGAAAGGATGAATTATGAGGAATATCCTCAATAATAGCATTGACATAATAAGCCTCTGGTTCCCCTTCTTGCGGTTTATTGTAGAATGTGCTGCCGAGTACATCTTTTCCGCTGAAGTATTTTTGTACAGCAGAGGCTGTCAATGTGATGTTTTTTGCACCTGCAATAATTTGTTTTGGATTGCCTGCAATTATTTTTGTATCAAAAAGATTGAAAAAACCACTGTCAATTACTAAGGTACTGATTTCAGCTAGTTGTTTTGACAGACCGTCGATTGTTAATTTCTGTGAACTACTGTTGATCGTGGTATAACCTAAAATTTCAGGAAAATTAGTTTTCAAGACCTTTGAGAGACCTTCAGGAGCTCCTGAAATATTGGTTTTGACACCTTCCTGTGTTTCTTTGGGTACCACCCTCATTCGGTAAAGCTCATTGGAGTTGCCCCATTGTCTGTCGTAGGAAAGCTCATCAATGACAAGTGAACTAATTAACATAAATACCAGTAACGCGATGGTTAAGCCGATGAGATTTGATAGCGAATAGATCCGATTGTGCATCAATGTTCGCCAAGCGGTTTTAAGGTGATTCTTTATCATACTGTTTATGTGGATTGGTTTCTTAGATTATTCATCTCTTAATTTTTCAACTGGATTAAACCGAGTTGATCGAAATACAATAATACCAACCAATAAACTCAGCAAACCAATCAACGTGCCCAATGGTAACAAGTAGGTAAATGCATTGATTTCTACTCGGATAATGTAATTTTGTAGCCAGTATTGCATCAATAGATAGCTCAGTGGAACTGTCGTAAATGCAGCAAATAGGAAGATTCCGTAGTACTCTTTTGAAAAGAGTAACATCAAATGTGCTAGTGAAGCCCCAAGTACTTTACGAATGCCAACTTCTTTATTGCGCAGATGGATGGAAAGCGATATTAATCCGGTAAGTCCCAATGCCACGATCAGTAGCGAAACAACCGTAGCAATCTGGGAAGCGCGATGCAGCTGCAACTCAGTTTCATATAAACTTTTGATACGTTCATCCATAAACTTATACTCGAACGGTGCATCAGGTAGCAACGTTTTCCACTTTTTTTCCAGTTGTTGTACTGCATTGGAAAGAGAGCCTTTTTGTAAGCGAATACTGAGGTATCGGTATTGAAGGCTCTCATGTACATCTATCCAGATAATAGGCGGGGATGCCTGATGAAGTGTGTTGGCTACAAAATTTTCAGCAACGCCCACAATAGTCATTTTGTAACTAGGATCATTGATTGCTATTTGCTGACCAATCGCCTGCTCGGCATTTTTAAAGCCAAAATCATCCATAGCCTTTCTGTTGATGACGACTGGTCTATTATCCGCATGAGTAGCATAGTTTTTAGGAAGAAAAGTTCCCGCAATTAGCGGTATCTCATAGGTTCCCAAAAAGTGACTATCACTTGTAATCCGTTGTACCTGGATTTCTTTGTTTTCAACCGTACCAAATGCAGATTGCATATTGAATCCCAGTAATCCAGGTGTTTCATAAGATAAGCTTACAGATTTTACTTCTGGTTGCTGGCTGAGTTCATGTTGTAAAGTCTCCATTTTGCGAACACCATTTTCGGACCAATCTCTAGGTACTTGAACGGTTAATAAGTAGTCCTTGTTGTAACCTAGATTGCTATGGAGAAATAGGTCCACCTGTTTGGAAATAATTAGTGTGCAGGCCAGCAGCAGCAAGGCTACCCCAAATTGAAAAAACAAAAGAATTTTTCGTACCAGCTGTTTGCCGCCCAAGGTCGAAAACTGATTTTTGACTGCCGGAAGTACCGCTATATTGGAAAGCTTGATTGCTGGATATAGACCCGCCAGTAAACCAATTAATAATGTCATTATACCCAGTAGACCAAAAAAATAAATCGGCAATTCCATTAACGTAGGGAGCTTGCGCATCAAGATATGTTCGAAGATTGGGCTTGTCACGATATAGATTGGCAGACTGATTAATGTTGCTATGGCCACGATCAGGATATATTCGGTCATCAGTTGTCTAATAAGCTGCACCCGAGACGATCCCATCATCTTGCGAACACCCATTTCCTTTAATCGCGTAATATGCTGAGCGATACTAAAATTAATAAAATTTATAATGGCCATGGTCAAGATAAAAATAGCCGTCAAGATCAATGTCTGTATCATTTTGCGAACAGCCCCCTGGTTGTCGTCCAAATAATAGGTTTTCAATGGTTTTAAACTAGGGCTATATTGGCTGGAAAATTCCTTATCTGTATTTTTGCCTACCAGCGTCTCTATGGCAGCATCTACTTGTTCCGAGCTGACACCTGGCTTCAATTCAATATAGCCGGCAATATATGGATTATTCCAATTGTCTATAGATCGGCCAAAGAATTGCTCGTTGATGATCGGTAAAAATATGTCTGCATGCATATTCTTTGTGAGATCCATAATGGCATTTTGGACATCGGATTTGATGATTGCTGTAATTTCAAAATCGTGTTTTTCACCCTTGAAATTTTTTATTTGTAGCGATTTTCCAAGTACATCCGCATGGCCGAAATATTTTATGGCTGCTTTGTCACTGATGACAACTGAGAAAGGATTATTCAGGGCAGTATTGGCGTTACCCGCTAGAATATGGAATCCGAACATCGTCAATAGACTAGGATCTCCGAGAGACATCCCTTCTTCATGGATTGTTGCTCCGTTTGCTACGATACCTGTCAATCCATCAATCCGATAATAATTAGAGACGAGATTAGGATACTCCTCATATAAGGCTTTGGGGAGCGCCCCTAACGTGGTTAAGTTAATACCAAATCCTTCTTTCTTATACTTGCTTTGCAACAAAAATTGCCGATCAATATTTTTGATATTGCTATTCACTTGGTGTACATCCCATACATAGGCGCCAACAAGTAGTAGAAAAGTAATACCGCAGGTCAATCCAATTAGATTGATCAGATTTTGCACTTTTTTCTTTCCGATATTTCGCCAAGCAATTTTGAAGTTTGTAAAGTTCATTGTCTTATACTAAGAATTTATTCCGTTCATGAAGCTGTTTGTATAATGGGGCCTCGACATAGAAAACTAAAAATACAAATGTTTGGCCAAGTCTGTATGTTGTTGATAGTTAGTTTTTTTATTGCTGATGTGCTGCTGAATGCTGTTCGATATCGGACAGTTTGCCGTTCAATATTGTACAGCATTCAATCTCCAGCTCGGCGGATGCCTGTAGCTGGAGATCCTCTTCCATGCCGAAGCAGTCAATCATTCGTTCCGTAAACTATGGACCGGATTTGCTATTGCAGCCTTGATGGATTGCAGTGCAATGACCAATAACGTCAAGATTAATCCAGTGCAGAAAGCAAGGAAAAAGATCCACCAGCTAATTTCTATTCGGAATGGGAAATTAGTTAACCAGTGCTCCATGAGATAATATGCTACAGGAGTGGCAATGGTGAAGGCAATAGCCATCCACTTGAAAAAGTCCTGAGATAGCAAAATGACAATACCTGAAACGGAAGCGCCAAGTACTTTTCGTATGCCAATTTCTTTTGTGCGTTTGAGGATATTGATGGACAGCAAACCTAAAAAACCAAGTGAGCTGATACATAGCGATACAATAGCCGCAATCCAGATAAGTTTTTCAACCAACGCTTCTTTTTTATAAAGGTTAGCAATTTGCTGATCGTAAAACTTATATTGGAAAACTTCATCAGGATACCAGTTTTTCCATTGTAGCGCTAGCGTTTTCAATAATATATCTTGCTTATGTCCCTTAAACTTAACGGCCAGGTTCTTTAATCGGCTTTCATTGTAGCCAATTACGGTAGGGGATATAGGCTCGTTGAGCGAATTGGTGCTAAAATCTGCAACCACACCTACAATTTTTCCGATGTGCTCTTCATTGAGCCCGCCAGCATTCAAATTTCGACCAAGGATATCATTGGGGTTTTTAAATCCCAATGTAGTAGCCATCTGCCGATTGACTAAAAACTCTGGATTTTGTGGATTGTCATCAAAATTCCGTCCGGCCAATAATTTGATATGAAAGGTCCTGATATAGGTTGAATCGCCGATTGCATACTTAGCAGGCCATTTTTCCCATTCTGATCTGTTATCAAATTGAAAAGTTCCACCCCATACTTTTTCGTGTGATGGCGGATTGTCGCAGAAAGTAAATGATTGCACTTCCGTTCGATCACGAAGGAAATGTACAATTTTCTCTTTTGATTTCAGCATGTTATTCGTCATGGGAAAGAGAACCACTTGTTCACGATTAAAGCCAATATCGGTCTGCTTGAGATGGTTTACCTGTAAGACAATAACGAACGTGGCAATCAGAAGAATCATGGCGATTACATTCTGTACGACAATAAAAGATTTTCTGGTTAAGCTCCATGGGCCTATGGTCAACTTTTTTAAGGCTTGCTGGATTTTCATTCGATTTACAAAGATCAGCGGGTAAACAGAGGTGACTAGTGCGGTAGCGGCCCAAAGTATTCCAATTGTACCCAAAAATGAATACAGGTTGATAATTTGCACGGGCTCATCTTCAAATAGGTATTGATTGGCCCAGGAGATGGAAAGACCCAATAGTACTAACGCAAATAAGACTGAGCACGCTGTCAACAGCAAGGTTTCGATCAGAAACTGGTAATACAGTTGCTGCTTGGAACTCCCTAGTATTTTTCTGACCCCCATTTCTACGCTCCGGTTCATTTGTTGGGCAAATACGATATTACTATAGTTGATAAATGCCATAACACCAATGCCCACGGCGATAACAACTAAGATGTTCAATAAGGTTCGTTGGGTCCCTTTGCCATAATCCGCGTCAAAATGAAAATGGGGTAGTGGCAGTAGCTTATAATGAAAGTATTGAAGTACATCCTTGTCCCAATATTTCGTGATTAGCTTTTGTATACTTTTCTCCACAGCAGCCTGATCGGATGTATGTTTTAGTCTTAGTATGATGTTGTTACTTGAATTAGTATAGCCCCAATTGAGAAAGAATCCATCATCTTTGGGAATCTGCCATAAATTTGTCAGTGAATTTAACGATATATAGATATCCGAACGAAAATCGGAATTTTTCTTGCTGTCATCGATGATACCGATGACTTTTATGGGGAATTTGCCATCTACTAAAATTATTTTTCCAATAGGGTTTTCATCTTTAAAATAAATTTTTGAAATACTTTTAGTCAAGGCTACCGTATTGGGTTGATCCAGTTCCTCCGGTTTGCCTTGTATCCAAGGGAAATTTAATATGTTGAAATAGCTGGAGGAAGTAAATGACGCTTTGCCTGCTGTCTGATATAATTGATCCTCTATACGTAGCGTAAGATTTTTATTATCGATATATAATGCTGTTTTTTCTACTTGAGGAATTTCACGAGATATGGCGTCATACATGGCATAAGCGCCCCCTTTGCTGTGTTCTATCTTGTCCAATTTTAAATCTTGTACGACTAAAAAGGTTCGATCTTTATCGACGTGAAACTGATCAAAGCTCAATTGGAAACTATTGTAGATGTAGATAAACAAACTACAGGCCATGGCTAACCCTAGCCCGAAAATCGTCAGCATTGTATAGTAGCCGTGTTTAAATAATTGTCTTAAAGCTGATTTAAAATATAGCTGAATCATTGTTTGAGGTTATTGTATCGATAATTATAAACGTTTTTTATTCATCACGTAGACTGTCAACAGGCTTTGTTAGGGCCGCTCGTATCGCTTGTGAACTTACAGTAATTAAAGCAATAAAAACGGCTAGTGCTCCTGCTAGTACAAACATCCACCATTGCATCTCAATACGGTACGCAAAATTCTCTAACCATTTGTGCATCATCCACCAAGCTAGGGGAGAAGAAATGATAATGGCTATTAGCACGAGTTTGACGAACTCCGAGGAAAGCATACGCGTGATGTCGGGAACTGTAGCTCCAACAACTTTTCGGATCCCTATTTCTTTTCTGCGTTGATTGGCGGTGAAAATAGCCAAGCCGAATAAACCAAGGCAGGCCACAAAAATAGTCAGTCCCGCAAAGATGCTCAGTAATTTACCCGTTTTCACTTCTGCTTGGTAGGTCTGTGCGTATCGGTCATCCAGAAAGGAATAGCTGAATGGAATGTCTGTTGGAAAGGATCGATAGAGAGAGGCTAATTTTTGAATGAGCTTCTCCATATCGGCTGTTTGGGTTTTGAGAATCAAACTCCCGGCTTGATCGCTAAGAACCATCACAAGCGGGGAGATCTGCTCATGTAAAGAGCGAAAATGGAAATCCTTAACGACACCAATAACACGATAGCTTTTGTTGTCTTTATTGGTCAATATTTTACCAAGGCTATGATTGTTCCAACCTAGATCTTTTGCCGCGGTTTCATTGATGATGACAGAAAGGCTGTCATTACCAAATGTTTTTGCGAAATTTCGTCCTTCTTTAAGCTGCATCCCCATAACCGGAATATATTCTTCATCTATATCGTAACGAATCGTTTTGACCCATTGATCAGTATTGCCATCTGGATAGATGAAAAAATTGTTGTTGTTACTTTCTCCGGCAGGGAGATAGGACGAATGAGAGACATGCTTGATTCTGCTATCTTGCATCAATAAATTATAATATGTCTTTTCGTTTTTCCCCAAAGGCCAGCTCGGTATAATAAGGACATTATCCTTGTTGTATCCAAGTTTAATATGACGCATATAATCCAGCTGCTGAACAACCACCACGGTTCCAAAGATAAGTCCGACGGAAATGATGAATTGAAATACAACAAGCCCACTGCGCAAATTAAGGCCTTTAGTCGAACGACTTATTTTTCCTTTTAATACACGGAGCGGATTAAATGAGGATAAATATAACGCGGGATAGCTGCTGGAAAATAGACCGACGACTAAACCAAAAGTCAGCAGGAAGGGGATAATTTTAAAAGCGTCAAGTTTTTGGATTTCAATCTCTTTTCCTGAAATCTGATTAAATAGAGGAAGGGCAAGTAAAACAATTCCCAAAGCTATTCCCAAGGAAATATAAGTCAGGAGGACGCCCTCCAGCATAAATTGTCGCATCAGGTTTTGTTTGTCAGCACCCAATACTTTTCGTACACCTACTTCTTTACACCGCCTAAAGCCACTGGCTGTAGATAAATTCATGAAATTAATTGTAGCAATCAATAGCATAAAGAGTGCAATAGCACTAAAAATATAAGCGTAACGTATATCCCCCGAAGCGCTGAGGTCGTAGTTGAAATTCGAATATAGATGGATATCTGTGAGCGGCTGTAGGTAAAGACCAATCTTATTTCCCGTTTTCTTGTATTCTTGGTAACTCATGCCAAAACCTGCCATAAATTGTGTGGCAACATGTTTGTCGAATAGCGTGGCTAAGTTTTTTTCGAGCTTTTCACGTGATGCATTTTTCGAAAGCAGCGCATAAGTATAATATTCGGAGGTCATCCACGAATCTGATCGTGAATCTTCCAGTGCATCCAAAGAGGTAAATACATCAAAATGAAAATGGGAGTTTTGAGGGACATCTTTGATTACGCCAGTGATTTTGAGGATATTTGGACTGTCTTTGATGATGAGGTCTCGACCGACAACATCGTTTGTGCCGAAGTATTTTAAGGCGGTGGATTCTGAAATCACTGCAGAATTTGGGGAAGAAATAGCTGTAGACAAATTCCCTTTAATAAAAGGGAGCGTGAAAATTTTGAAGAAAGAAGCATCCACGAAAGCCATTTTTTCTTCGTGAAATACTTTATTATTGACGACAAATAGGGGGGATCCACCGATTCGTAGTCGTGCAGTTTCTTCAACTTCGGGCAGCTCTGACTTCATAGTCGAAGCTACTGGTGGCATCACATGTGCCTCATTGATCGTTCCGCCCTTTACTGTTCCTCTGAAAACAACACGTACAATACGGTCTGCATGCTCGTTGTAACGATCAAAACTAAATTCATCGGTCACATATAAGCTGATCAGCAGGCAGGTTGCAATTCCCATGGCCAACCCAACGATGTTGATAAACGAAGTGGAGAAATTGCGGGTTAAATTTCTCCATGCTATTTTTAAATTATTCTTGATCATATTGAGGCCCCCTCTATTACTATAAATGAATATTTACTCGTTTCGTAAGCTATCTACTGGATTGTTTAGTGCGGCACGTATTGTTTGGAAATTGACAGTAATGATGCTGATTAAAAAGATGGCAAGCGCGGCAAGGATAAAGAACCACCATTGTACGCCCACATTGTACGCATAATCTTCGAGCCATTTTTTTGAAAAATACCCCGCTATTGGACTGGCAATAAAAATAGCCAAGGTGGATAAGATGAGATAATCTTTTGAAAAGAGACGTGATATGTCGAGCACTGTTGCACCTAGGACTTTGCGTATGCCAATCTCTTTAGTACGCTGTTCGAGATTTTGCATAATCAATCCTGTGATTCCTAAGGCGGAGATCAACAATGTCAATGCACTGAATAGGATAAACAATTGCACTTGCTTGCTCTCTTTTTCATATTGTTTTGCAATCAAATCATCTATCCAATGGAAGGAAACGTGTTTATCAGGATAGGTATTTTGTATAATTTGAGATACCGATCGAAAGATTTGTTGTTCTTGTCCTTTCCCTACTTTTATCAGCATATTGCCGCTTCCGTTAAAATCTTTTGCCAAAATTACTGTTGGTACTATTTTGCTACGAAAAGACTCACTATGGAAATCTTTAATGATTCCGACGGGGATAATTTGAAGGTCTTTATACAGGATACCGAGTTTGTCTATCCCAAGCTTTTTTGCCGTACTTTCGGTCACAAGGGCATTATTGATACCTTCGTCTTCTCCCAGATCCATTTCAACATGCGTATAATCTTCAGGAGTCAATAATCGACCTTTAACCAACTGGATTCCCAAAGTTTTGGACAAATCGACATCGCCACCGATGAAACTGACTTGGATATTTTTCCCTGGATCGTCCTTGTCAACGATTGTCTTGGCAAGGTAGCCTGACCCGATTGTCGGCGTCCAGGCAGCGACGCTGACCGATTCAACCCCGGTAAGTTGACCAATGCGATCTTTTATATTTGTATTTTGTGTACCCTTGTTGAAATAATCAATGTTTAGCACATTTTTGACTTCCATTCCCAAGGGAGCTGCTTGCATATAGCTGAGTTGGGACTTGATTGTTATAAGGCCAATGATGACGATAATGGCAATGCTGAACTGTGTTGTGATAAGCATTTTTTTGATAAAGACTTCTGCATGGGGAATTTTTGATAGCTTATTTTTTAAGGCATCTGAACTCTTAATACCGGAGATCAGCCATGCTGGATAAAAACCAATTAGCAGGCCAAGGGCAATTGCAGTCATGATAAATGCCAATAGCAACGGGAGCTGTATGGATTTAATATAAGCGAGATCATAGCCTATAAAGTGCTCCAGTTGGGACAATCCAAGTCTAAAGAGTACCAAACTGCATAATGCAGAAATAAAAAACAGTAGGATTGTTTCTATCAGCATTCGTCTGATCATCTGGGATCGGCTGGCCCCCAATACTTTATGTATATGAAGTGCTCTTAATTTTTTAACTGTTCTTACAGCGTAAATATTAATAAAATTGATGCAGGAAATAATAAAGACCAAAACGGCAACACCCACAAATATGTTTGTTGTTTTTTGGTTGCCGCTGATATCTGCACTGCCTAATGGCTCCATATATATATCCTGAATAGGCTGTAGGCGAAAGGAAGTCACATGTTTTGTGTTAGGACTGAGGTACCCTTTATACCAATGATTTAGTTTCTGCTCGAGATCTATTCTTGGTGTCCCGGGTTTTAGCTGTACAAATTGTTCGGTGTAGTAGCCTGAGCCATCTTTGCTTAATTCCATCGATATTTTGGGAACTAAAGCAATGGCGGAAGCTCTGAGCGTTGAATTATAGGGAAGATTATCCATAACACCCGTAATGATATAATCGGATGGCTTATCGGTATAGGGGTCGGCACTTTGGATGACTTTGCCGATGACATTTTCGTTCTTAAAGTACTTTTCTTTGAATTCTTTGCCGATGAGCAAGTTTGTTTTTCCTTGGACCAGCTGTTTGGGATTGCCTTCGAGAACCTTGATGCTCAACATATCCAAGATATTTATTTCCGACTCCAAAACTTGTATGCCTATGGACTGTGCTGAGCTTGCATGCGGTTTTAAATAATATTTTCTGGATTCTATCCGAGCCTCATTTTGAATCTCCGGAAATACTTGTTTGAGTTCCGTACTTAAATTAACGAATGTTCTGGACATTTGGCGTTCAAGGCCAGCCGTTGAATCTATGGTCACAATCCGAAAGAGATGATCCGCATTTCTCCAGCTTTTGTCATACGAATTTTCTTCAATGACAAGAGCAAATACGAGAAGGCACAAGGAAAAACCAATACTTAAGCCCAAGATATTGATCCAGGTATATTGTCGGTTGCTAATGAGGCTGCGAAAAGTAAGTTTGAATGAATTCATGCCTTTCTTTATGGTTTAAAACTATACGAAACAATGTTGTTAAACTTTGGGCTACTCATCGCGTAAACTGTCAACAGGGTTGCCTAATGCAGCCTTAATTGCTTGATAGCTTATCGTGGCCATACTGATCAGAATAGCCAATAGTCCAGCAATGACAAAATAATACCACTGTATCTCAATTCGATAACTGTAATCTTGTAACCATTTATCCATGGCCCACCAAGCGATAGGTGTGGCGATAAAAATTGCGACCACAACAAGCTTAATAAAATCGATCGAAAGCAAAGAGGTTACTTGGGTGACACTTGCTCCAAGAACTTTGCGGACAGCAATTTCTTTCATGCGCGTTTCGGCCATATAGGCGATTAATGCCAGTAAACCCAGACAGGAAATAAAGATCGTCAATCCAGCAAAGATCATGGCCAGTGTACCTATAGCTTTTGTCTCCTTAAATTTTTCTTCGTAGGTCTTGTCAATGAATTGATATTCAAAAGGGTAGTCTGGGTTGAACTTTTTAAAGATTGACTCAATCGTTTTTAAGTTGTCTGCGATGTCATTGTTTGGATTTAAACGATAATGGATCGTTGTAAACCAGGCTTGTGGTCCTAATATCACCATAGGTTTATTGTCTCCAAATGGCGATCCCATAATGAAATCTTTGACCACTCCAACTACGGTCCATTTTGTTCCATCGCCATCCACAATGCTATTGACCGGGTTTTTGAGGTGCAAACTTTTTACTGCGGATTCATTTAAAATCAAGGCAGTACTGTCTGTAGCAAATTTATAGATATCGATGTCGCGGCCTTGGATCAATGTCAAACCAAGGTTCTTTACAGCATCGGCATCGGTACTAAAACGGTTATAGGAAATGCGTTTGTCCTGTTCCGTTGGTGTGCCGGAGGTAAATCCCCAGCCATTGCTATAGAAATCGGTTACCGGCGACATGTTTTTCGAAACAGAAACAACTGCGTTGCTGGCTAACAATTCATTTCTAAGAATTTTGTAATTCTTCTCGAGGTCACCTTGGATACTGCTATAAAGTAGCCCATTTTCATTGTAACCTCGGTCGCGCTGTTTGGTATGTTGGATTTGTTTCGCGACAATGACTGTTGCGATAATCAATATAATAGCGAGACTAAATTGAATGACGACTAAGAGCGAGCGAATACTAAGGCCTCTTGTTTTAGAAACAAATTTCCCTTTCAAGGTCTTGATAGGCTGAAATGAAGAAAGGAAAAAGGCCGGGTAGGTACCCGCTAACACACCCGTAAATAAGGCAAAACCAATTAAAAAAAGCCAGGTTGGTAAGTTTAATAACGATAGGCTAAGCTGTTTTCCCACAAGCTCGTTAAAAAATGGCAGGACCATAAAAACAAGTATAGTTGCGAGTACCATGCCGATCAGGCTAATTAATATGCTTTCAACCAGGAACTGCGCCATTAGGCTTGTCTTATTTGCCCCAATTACTTTGCGGACACCAACTTCTTTTGCACGGCGTTCGGAACGTGCCGTACTCAAATTCATAAAATTGATGCTTGCCACCAATAAAATAAATACACCAATCCAAGCAAATAGCTTGACGATATCGATACGTCCGGAAGTATAATTTCCTCCTTTTCCGCTATTGTAAAGGAAAGAATCTGGATAGGGGAAGGCAAAAATCTCACCCGTATTTCTTGCAGAAGTATAACCGGCAGCTTTATTACTCGTATTGATATGATCTCTCAGATAGGTTCTGATTTTGTCGTTAAATGCGTTGACTGAAGCACCTTCTTTTAACAGGACATAAGTAGTTATTGAATTATTGCTCCAGTTATCGTCTACGTAACCGATTATTTTTGCATATTCAAATGGGAGGAGGATGTCAAATTTGAAACTTGAATTACTCGGAAGATCTTTAAGTATAGCTTGCACGGTGACTTGATTAACCGAGTCTATCCGAACTGATTTTCCAATGGGATCTTCATTTCCAAACAGCGCTTTTGCGTAACTTTCCGTAAGCACAAGACCTTTGGGATGATCAAATCTCACATTCTGTTCTCCTTTCACAAAAGGCAAAGAAAACATTTTGAAAAAATCAGGATCGATGAAAACAGTATTTGCGATCAGTTTCTTTTCATTGAAAGTTGTTAAAAATTGCGATCCCTCATTATATCTGGTAAAAGCTTCGATATCTGGAAAATCTGCAGCCAATGAGGGCGCTAGTATTTTAGGTGTATAGGCCCAGGCTGATTTTTCGCCTTGAAATTCGTCACGATTACTCAATACGTGCAGGCGATCACCCTTCTCATGAAAGCGGTCCATGGTTAACATGTTCTGCAACCAAAGTGCTATAAGTAATGCTCCGGCCATACCGATCGCCAATCCGATGATGTTAATCAGGGAGAAGGATTTGTTTTTCACCAGGTTGCGCCACGCGATTTTGATATAGTTCCTTATCATAATTATATTAGCTGTTATCTATGATAGTTATAAGATTCTTTATTCGTCCCGTAGACTTTTGACAGGATTGGCTCTTGCTGCTTTAACAGCCATTGTACTGACTGTAAGTAAAGCAATCATTATCGCTAATGAGCCCGCCAATGCAAATATCCACCACTGTATATCTACGCGATGTACGTAGTCTGCCAGCCATTGATTCATAATCCACCAAGCGATAGGAGAGGCGACGAGCAGTGCAATACCTATCAGTATAATAAAGCCTCGGGACAATAATGTAATAATTCCGAATACAGAGGCGCCAAGTACTTTTCGGATACCGATTTCTTTTTGTTTCTGGATCGTTGCAAAAGAGACTAGTCCCAATAAACCCATAGATGCTATCAGGATTGCGAGTCCTGAAAATAAACCTGTCAGCGTCATTGTGCGTTTTTGACCGGCAAATTTTAAAGCATAATCGTCATCAATAAAACGAATATCTATGGGATAATCTGGATTATACTTTTTGATCAGGGATTGGATACCTTCTATATTCGCCAATAGGCCTTTAGCAGTATTTAACCGGATATGAAAATAATCGGCATAACCCATAGGGCCTTGGATCATCATAGGTTCGATATCTTGATAAGGAGATTGCAGCACAAAATCTTCGATAACCCCTACTACATGATAGGTACGTTGGTATGCCGTACCTTTGGATACCGTAACTGGTGTGCCGATGGGATTGGACAATCGCATCTTAGCAACAGCAGCCTGGTTCAGTAGCAACGCATTGGAATCAGAGGGGTGTGTATAAATATCGATATCCCGTCCTTGTACTAATTTGATCCCCATTGTCTTGATGAAATCACAGTCTGTCGCCATATTGTTGAATACGACGTCATAGTCTTCTGGCCGGTCATTGGGCCAGGAGTATCCCCAGCTATTACTTCCCGAACGACTGATGCGCCCCCAGGATTTGGTCATACTACTGGCAATATTTTGTTGGAATACTTCATTCCTTAAAGCCTCATAGTTTTTATTTAAATTTCCCTGAAGTGGTACATATATCAAGTTGTTACGGTCGTATCCGCTATCTCGATGCTCCCCAAAGCGTATCTGTTGACCGATTATAAATGTACATATACCTAGACCTATCGATATAGTGAACTGCAAAGTAACGAGTATTTTTCTGGGTTGAAGGCCTGATTTAGATGGTAAGACATTTCCTTTTAAGGTTTTTACTGGATCAAAAGCCGATAATACAAAAGCAGGATACAATCCCGCGCAGAGCGAACAAAAGAAGATAATGGCGAGGAATAGGCAGGAGAAAAACAGCGGATGATCCATGATTACAAGATGTCCGCTGATAAGCTTATTGAAAGACGGAAGCGCCAAGAGAATAAATAATAGCGCCAAGACTCCGGCCAGAAAGGTTAAAATAAACGATTCTAATAGAAATTGTTGAATGAGCGATTTTCTAGGCGCACCCACTACTTTACGTAAGCCTATTTCCTTGGCACGTCTTTCGGCTCCTGCGGTGCTTAAGTTTATAAAGTTGATACAAGCTATTAGGAGGATAAATATTCCGATCAGTCCAAATAACTGTAGCGTGGTAATATTACCTGCGACCATTTGTCCGTTGACCGATTTATTGTAAAGATGCCAACGGCTAGCTGGATAGAGATATATGGTCGCTTTTGTGGTCCTGTTGGTGTGTTTGGAAACCATGTTTTCGATGTTCCTGTTGACAGCGTCCACTGTTGCCCTTTCTTTTAGAAGAGCGTAAGTTTCATGGTTATAGGCTGTCCACGAATCACTAAAAGTCATGCCTGTTTTGGCCCGGTAATCCAATGAACAGAGGAAGTCATTTCCGTAGAATTTGGAGTTGGAGGGAATATCCTCAATAATTGCTTCGACAGTTAAGGAAACAGTGGTATCCATTTCGACTCGGCGTCCAATGACATCAAGCTTACCGAATAATTTTTTTGCAGTAGATGCAGTTAGCACCAAAGCATCCGGACGGGACAAGGGAGAATCTGAGTTTCCGGCTAGAATTTTGAAATCAAAAAGTTTTAAAAAAGCAGAATCTACAGCGACACCTGAGGCACTTAAGCTTGGTTCGGCATCATGATGGATACGATGGTCAATCTTCCACGTGCGCACCACCTGTTCTATCTCAGGGTGTTCCTGCTTTAAGAACGGGCCTAGTACATGTGGTGTATTTCCCCAGGTATGGTGACTGCCATCAAATACATCGCTTGTATAGACTTGATATAGGCGGTCTGTGTTGGTGTAAAAGCGGTCAAATCTTATTTCTGAGTTGATCCAAAGGGCGATTATCAACGAAATCCCCATACCTAAAGCTAAGCCCAGAATATTGATAAAGGAATATCCTTTGTTCTTCCATAAGTGACGCCACGCGATTTTGATATAGTTCCTTATCATGGTTTTAATTTTTCGTTTTGCAGCGCTTTGTTCGATTGAAGCGAACCAACTGTCGCTCTATTTTTTGCTTTACGTACTTAATTTTTGCGCTTATTCGTCTCTCAATGTCTTTACGGGATTACTATTGGCAGCTTTTATGGCTTGTGTACTTACTGTAAAGAAAGCTACGAATAAGGCGGAAATTCCTGCTAGTGCAAAAAACCACCATTGTATTTCAATCCGATAAGAAAAGTCCTGTAGCCATTTGTTCATTGCCCACCAAGCTATTGGCGAAGCAATTAGAATGGAAATAATGACAAGCTTAACAAAATCTTTCGATAACATTGCGGTAATTCCAGTTACCGAAGCGCCGAGTACCTTACGAATGCCAATTTCTTTGGTCTTTAATTCAGCAATATAAGAAGCAAGACCAAATAGCCCCAGGCAAGAGATGAAAATAGCCAATCCTGAAAAAATGAATGCGAGTTGAGCTGTCTGTTGCTGATCTTTGAATTTAGCTGCAAATTTCTGATCCACAAACTGGTACTCGAAGGGGTAGGCCGGATTGAACTTTTTAATAATTTCCTCAATTTGCTTTAGGTTCATTTCCATCGCTCTGTTTGGACTGGTGCGTATAACCATATTCAACATCCAATTTTTTGAAGGATAAATCAGTAAGGGGGTTATTGGACTATAAGGTGACCCCGTAATATAATCATTGATTACACCAACGATAGTATAAGTTTTATCGCCCCATTTGAGATAGCTTCCTATTGGATTTTCCAGTTTCATTTCTTTGACAGCAGCTTCATTAACTAGTACAGAAGCACTATCTCCCGGTAGCCTGCCATAATCGATGTCTCGACCAGCAATGAGCTTTAATCCAAGAGTTTTAACAAGGTCACTTTCAGTGCGTCCAAGTTCAAAACCCATTTTCTTTGCTTGTTCTGGGTTAGCTCCAGGCCATAGGAAACTACCTCCGGAACTGGCTCCATTTTTAGTAATTGACCAGCCCGTACGAGTAACAGCTTCGGCAATGTTAGCAGTGATCAGCTCCGACTTAATAGCCTCATAATTCTTTTCCATACCGCCTTCAATGGGTACTTCGATAAGTTGTGAATTTTCATAGCCTATTTCACGCTGGCTGGCATATTCTATTTGCTTGCGTACGATAATGGTTGCTATAATCAGTATAATAGCAATACCAAATTGAAATACAACCAGTAATTCTCGAAAATTCAGGGAAAACTTGTTTGTCCGTCCAAATATTTTGAGCGATTTTATCGGTTTAAAAGAAGAGAGCACGAAAGCAGGGTATAGTCCTGCAAGTATCCCTGTAAGGAAAATAAAACCAATCAGGGAAAACCAGATCGATGAATCTGAAAATGAAAAGATTAATGCTTTATCTAAAACCTGGTTAAATAGTGGAAGAGTCAGTATTGTCAATACGATAGCACATGTACCTGAAATAAAGGTTAACAATAAAGATTCGGAAAGAAATTGTATGATTAAATGGAAGCGTTGGGCTCCTACAACTTTTCTTACTGCAACTTCTTTTGCTCTTTTTTGGCTGCGGGCTGTACTGAGGTTGATAAAATTGATACAGGCGATCAATAATATTAATAAACCTATTCCCGCCACCAATTTAACTTGATCTATTTTTCCGCCAACAGCAATACCCTGCTCAAATTTTGAATACAGATGCATTTTGGACATTGGATAGAGGAACATGGAGCCTTTTATTTCATGGTTTGTTTTTTTGTTGATTATATTATTTAGCTTTTTATTAAAAAGATCAACATCGGTTCCTTCTTTTAGCTTGATATAAGTATAGAAAGTGTTTGAACCCCAGCCAGATGAATAGGTTTCGGCTTTTTCTAAAGGTATCAGATAGGTAAAGTCGAAACTTGTGTTACTGGGGAGATCCTGCATAATTGCCGATACCCTATACAGTTCTTTATTGTCGAGAAGAATCGTTTTATCTATTGGATCAGTTTTGCCAAATATGTTGTTAGCAAGACTTTCCGTCAGGACGATATCTTTTGTATCTTTTAGAGCCTTCTTGCTATTCCCTTTAAGAAGTTTGAAATCAAATAATTCAATAAATGCTGGATCGACTTCATTTCCCTTGGATTTAATCTTCTTATCGCCAAAAGACATCAGGGCGGTACTGCTCCAATACATCCGCGCAGCGCGTTCAACCTCGGGGTAATCTGCTAGCAGAGCCTGACATGCCGGTGCCGAAGTGATATCGTTTACGTAGATTTTTTGCTGATCTTCATATTTGTTCCAAAGTTTATATATGCTTTCCTTATTGCTGTAAAAATTGTCGAATTGCAATTGATTTTTTATCCATATACCGATGATCAGTACTGCTGCCAATCCGATAGAGAGTCCAATAATATTAATCGCAGAGTACCCCTTGCTTTTCCATAGGTTCCGCCATGCTATTTTGATGTAATTTTTAAGCATATCTGTCGTATTAGGTATCGATAAATAGAAAAAACTTGAATTTTAAAGGTCCAGCTTGTTATTTATCAGGTGTCTTTATTTTTATTAGCTACTAAAACAATTACTCATCTCTTAAACTATCAACCGGGTTTAGAATCGCAGCCTTTATGGTTTGAAAACTAATGGTGATAAATGATACCAATAATGCACTTATCGCCGCCACAATAAATACCCACCAGTCTAGCGTGATGTGGTAAGCAAAATTCTCTACCCATCGGTGCATGGCATACCAGCCTAAGGGTACACTGATCAATACAGCACACAGGACCAGGGCCATAAAGTCAACACTCAATATGTTGACAATCTTGATCGTTGAAGCACCTAATACTTTACGGATACCAATCTCTTTAAAGCGTTGTTGCACAGCATACGCTGATAGTGCAAATAGTCCCATACAGGCGATAGCAATTGTAATGATGGAAAATAACTGCATTACCCGTGTTGTTTGCTGATCTTTGAGATATAACTTGTTATAATCATCATTGAGAAAGTGATATTCAAAACTGTTTTTTGAATCAATATCTTTTATAACAGCTTTGATCTGCGCAAGAACATCTTTTACCGGCGACGTCGGATTGAGTCGAATGAAAATATTGCCGAAATAATCATATTCTGGAAAAAGTACAATTGGTTTGACTTCGTTGTGTAATGATGCAAAGTTAAAACTCGCCACAACTTGTTTGATACTGCCCTTACGTCCGTTCAAATTGATTTTCTTTCCAATAGCCTGTTCAGGAGTAAAACCCATGGCGGATGCCGCAAGTGTATTCACTACAAACCCATATTCTGGTGAAATAGTGTCTTGCGCGCGCAAAATGTCCGCATCTGACAACGGTGCGCCGGCGACAGATGGAATATGAAAAACGGATACGAAATCTTTTTCAATCGGAATTGCAGTGACATCCATATCAAAATCATTGGGTTGGCCTTCGACCTCCCTAATGCTGTAGCCTCCTTGGATATTGACAGGATTGTCATACGAAGCAGTAACGCCCTGGACACTATTGAGCTGCATTAGCTTTTCTTTTAATAGCTGCCTTTCTTTATCTTGCCATCCTCGGCCATCAATGACCAGCATATCAGAGCGATCCAATCCAGTGTTTTTAGACTGGATAAAATCCATCTGTCTACCCGCAAATAAGGTGCAGATAATAAAAAATATAGAGATACTGAATTGAAAAGTAACGAGCACCTTGCTTAATGATATACCATGTCGTTTTTCAGTTAGTTTCCGCTTAAAAATGGAAATAGGTTTTGAACTAGCAATTGAATAGGCAGGCCAGCCACCCGACAGAAGCGTCAACAAGGCTATGAAAACAAGTAAAATCGTATAAAACCGAGGGTCTGTCCATACGGTTAATTTCATTTCGGTACCCATAAATGAACTGAATACGGGTAACAAAAGTACTGTAGTCAGAAGACTAAAAGCAACGGCTAGAAAAACCATGAGGCTACATTCAAAAAAGAACTGAAAGAATATCGTTTTCTTTGCTGCACCCAGAACTTTCTTGACACCGATTTCTTTCTTGCGTTCAAGCGCATGCGCTAATACCAAATTTGTAAAATTGATGCAGGTTAAAATAATAAGCGCAGCACCTAACGCCAGTAAAATATAGATATAAGTAATGTTTCCTGTACCTGCTGCTTTGGAGTGAAGATGGATATCGGTCAGCTTTTCTAGGATAAATCGAAATTGATAGCCCTGTTTTGTTGCTTCGGCGAATTTTGATTTTGTCATTTGGTCCAATTTCTGTTGGATCGAACCGAACTGATCTTTGTTTTTGAGGAGCGCTATAGTTATATCATTTGCAGATGACCAAGCCATTTCTTTGTAGCGTTCTAATCCTTTATTGGAAAGGAGTGCAGAGAAGTTCAACTGTGTATTTGTGGGCAGGTCTGCAATGATACCTGTGATTTTCCAGTTGACTTTGTCAATGGATAGTGTCTGACCGATGGCCGACTGATTGGGGAAATATTTCGCCGCGAGCTTTTTTGTTAAGACAATCTGATTTGGTTCTGCTAAGGCTGATCGTGAATCACCTTCGAGAAAGGTATAACCTAAAGTTTTAAAAACATTTTGGTCAGCATAAAGTAGGCCTTTTTCAGTTATTAGTGCCTCTTTGGATTCTATTTTACCGCCTTTGGAATAGCTGTAGAATCTGGTTGCCTGTTCTACATCCGGAAATTCAGCTTGTAAAGCAGGAGCTAAACCTGTTGGTGTTACCGCAGAATTTACTTCTTCCGTGCTATTGGGTGCTTTATAAGTGAGGCTAATATAAGCTAGACGGTCTGCATTGGGAAGGAAACGCTCATAACTGGATTCATGATAGATGTACGCTGCCAACAATAGAAAACATGTTATTCCGATGCTGAGGCCAAACATATTTAAAAGAGAAAAACCTTTGTTTTTTCTGATATTCCGCCAAGCAATTTTAAAATAGTTCTTTAACATGGTTATGAGCATTTAGACTGTTAATTAGGCTATATTCTTGTCACTTAGCTCGCTTTAGTAGAAGGCTCCGTTATTCGAAAAATAGCAAAGCCAAGTAGTTCAATTCGTTTGCCATAAATATAATGTATTGATTTTTAAGTTTTTGGTGTGTTTTTATGGTGGTTTTAAATGTTCGGAAACGGACAGTATAGTGTCCGTCCCCGAACAAATTGGTCTTATTCGCTTCTTAAGGTTTTTACAGGATTTGCTAATGTTGCTTTAATCGCTTGGTAACTAACGGTTAATAAGGTGATGATTAGCGCGGTTAAGCCTGTGATAGCAAAGACCGTCCATGTAATTGATATGCGGTAGACATAGTCTTCGAGCCATGATTCCATGAGGAGATAGGCTAAAGGGGCTGCGACTAAAAAGCCAATGCCTGTGAGCCAAATGTATTCTGTGGAAAGTAGCCGCCACAAGCCAAGTTCTGACGCACCCAATACTTTACGAATGCCGATTTCTTTTTCTCGTTGCTCCGTAAGAAAGGAAACCAGCGCGTAGAGACCAAGACATGAAATGAGTATGGCCAACCCTGTAAATAAACTGGTCAAGCTCTTGATCATTTCCATCTGTTGAAACTCTTTGGCATATTCCTGATCCGTAAATGTATAATCAAAAATAAGATCAGGGTCTATGCGATTGAACGCTGTGGAAATCGCTTTTAGGTTTTGTTTGAGGTCTTGATTTTCATCCAGTTGAAGCGTTATTTTATTCTTTGGTAAAAATTTTAGAAAATAAGCCGTCGGTGTAATGGATTTGAAAGGAGATTCGGAAAGCGTATTTTGAATAATACCCAAGATGTGGTAATTGATACCGGCACGTGAAAGCTGTTTGCTGTTTAGATCGGTAACCCCCATAAATTTGGCCGCCGCTTCGTTCAGAATAACAGCAGTTGAATCTGTTTTGAAATCTTTTGAGAAATTGCGTCCTTTTATAAAATTCCACTGTACAGTATTCGCGAAGTTTTCATCTACGGTGAAGATCCCCATGATCGCACCGTCTTTGGAATCATTACCTTGCCAATTAAAGCCACCACCTGTTAAGGATAGGTGGTTCACAAAGTTGGAAGAAAGGGCGGCATCTGCCACAAGGCGCTGACCGATCAGCTCTTTTCGAAGTACATCAAAGTTTTTGACGATAGTTGAATTGGATGAAGTAATGTTTATCAAATTTGAACTTTTATAACCTATTGGACGATCCTTTGTGTAATGCAGTTGCTGAATCACCAGATAAGTGGATATCATCAGAAAAATAGAAATAGCAAATTGCACGATGACCATTGCCTTTCTACTTCTTGATCCGCCTTTTCGGCTGTTGATTTTACCTTTAAGGGCAAGAATAGGATTAAATGCCGATAAAAATAACGCCGGGTACATGCCTGCTAAAAGACCTATAACGCCTATTCCTACTAAGGAGTAGCCATAGAAACGAATATCGGTAAAAGGGATATGCAGTGTCGTATGTGTAATCGTTTTGACCCAAGGCAAAAGCAATGTCGCGAATAGAACAGCTAACAAAAATGCGCAGGCTACTGCGAGGATGGATTCCACAAGAAAGCCAGCAATAAGCTGCCGGCGATTGACGCCAACAGATTTTAAAACCCCGATTTCTTTTCCTCTTTTTAAGCTTCTCGCCGTACTCAGGTTAATAAAATTGATACTGGCCAATAAAATGATGAATACGCTTATCCAAACAAACATCCATACATATTGAATCTGTCCGCCTACGTTCTTTCCATTCTTGAACGAATCATATAAATGCCATTTGGACATCGGATGTAACAGGATCTCAGGTTTTATATCCGTCAGTTTTTTGTTGATGATATTGGTTAGTTTATTTTCCAAAGCGGGAACAAAGGCATCATTGTCGATTTTGGCGAAAGTGCTGAAATAGCAGCTGGACCAGCTTTCTTCAATACCTTGGTCTTTTGCAAGATAATCGACAAAGGGCAATACATAATCTAAGCCATAAAAAGTGTTGTTGTCAGGAATATCTTTATAAACACCTTGAACAGTATACTGTTCTTTGCCATTCAATTGAATTGTTTTCCCGATGATCTCTACCTTATCGAACAGTCGTTTTGCTAAGGATTCTGAAATTATGATGGTCGATGGATTGCTCGGTGTGGTACTATTTCCTTGTACAGATTCGAGAGAAAATAATTCGGCAAATTTTCCCATGGCGTAAAACCCCGGTGCATTAAGCTTCTTATCACCTACCTTAAGATTATTGCTTTCCATATTCGTGATCAGTGCTGCATCTTGCATTTCATTTTTGAAATCAGACGCGATCGTTTTGACCAAAGGAATAGGGGTGGAGCGATCAGTAGATTTCTCATCATTGAAAGTCCCGGTCATCATGACCTGATAAATATGTTGATAATTGCTGTAATGCTTATCAAAAGAAAATTGTTTCAGTACCCATAATGTACTTATCAGGGCAACAGTAAACCCCAATGCTAATCCCAAAATATTTATTGTTGTGTTTAAGGGACTGCGCTTCAAATTTCTCAGCGCTGTTTTTAGGAATAATCGAATCATTTTATGCTGTTGTTTTGGTTCTCAAATATAAACTATTCATCGTGCAAACTTTTTACAGGATTGGCGTATGCCGCTTTGATGGACTGGAAACTCACCGTAAATAATGCAATAGCAATGGTTATCCCCGCCGCATATAGAAATATGGTAAATGGGAGAGTCGTTCTGAAAGCAAAACCATCGAGCCAATTTGTGCTGAAATATACAGCGATTGGTACTGCGATGACATTGGCTAAAATGACTAAGAGTAAAAATTCCTTGTTTAATAATTGTATAATACCGAATACCGTTGCGCCAAGGACCTTTCTGATACCAATTTCTTTGGTCCTAACCTGTGCGGTGTAGGTGCATAGTCCTAAGAGTCCTAAGCAGGAGATGACGATGGCAATCAGGGCAAAAAAATTGAATAAGGAGCCTTGTTTCTGCTCATTCGTATATTGCTTTTGATAGCTTTCGTCCAGGAAGCTGTAATTCATCGGCATATCATCATAATAACTTTTCCAGATCTGTTGCAAGGAGTTTAATGCGGATTTTGTACCAGAAGTTGTTGTTTTAAGGTATAGCTGCCAGCAATCTTTTGGGCTATATTGAAAGACCATAGGCTCAATCTTTTGTCTGGCGCTCGCATAATTAAAGTCTTTTACAACCCCAATAATAGTTCCCGGAACTGTTCGAATGCGTAAACGTACGCCAATCGGATCTTTTAAACCCATTTCCCGCGCTGCCGATTCATTGATAATGAAATGGGTTGAATCGGCTATGGAGCCTGTGAAATTACGACCTTGCGTAAGTTTTATCTTAAAAAAGTCGAGCGCCGATTGATCGGAATATGTCATATTGAACCAAAGATTGGATTTGCTTGGCTTTCCTTCCCAATCGTTGTCCCCAGTTGAAGCACCACCATAAACCATGTCGCGGCCAAGACGAATAACATCATCAATATCCTTATTTTTTAGAAGTTCGGTTTTGACAGCATCAAAATGTTTGGACATTTTTGGCGCCATAGTAACGGAAATAATATGATCCTTTTCGTAGCCTAAATTTTGATGTTTTATAAAATCCAATTGACGGCCAATAACAATTGTTAAGGTGATAAGAATTATAGAAACAGTGAATTGCAGGACAACCAGTATTTTTCGTGCACTGGAATTTTTTATGGTAAATCGACCCTTCAATACCTTAATTGGATCAAACTTCGATAAAAGCAGGGCAGGGTATACACTAGTAAGTACTAGTGTTCCCAAAAGCATAATCAGTACGCTTATCCATAACGTAGGATTAAAGAGCTGTAGCGAAATCTGCTTCCCTGAGAAATTATTAAATAGGGGGAGACCAATAAATACGAAGGCAAGTGCCAATGTTGATGCAATGACAAATAGTATGGTTGTTTCCAATATAAATTGGAAAAAAAGTTCCTTTCTACCTGCGCCGATAACTTTACGTATCCCCACTTCTTTGGCGCGCGACAACGACCGTGCAGTAGAAAGATTGATATAGTTAATACTTGCTATTACAAGAATCATAATCGCTACACCTATAAAAACTCGAACATTGTCAATTCCTGCATCACCCCCATCCATTTGGTAGAGATGCACCTTTGCGAGTGCTTGTGTAACGTAGGGGACAGGGGCATCCTCAGGTTTGTTCCTTTCGTGTATCGCCTGAAGCTTTTTTGAAACTGTAGCAAGATTTGCATCAGGCCTCAGCAGCAGATAGGTTTCGAATGAAAAATTGGACCAATCTTCATCCATGGAAGATAGAAAGGTCTTATTATCATAGGTCGTTTTATTTTTGATGTAGGCTTGCTCATTAAATCTCGAAATGGGAAGCAGAACCTGAAATTGAAAAGTAGAGTTTTCAGGATAATCAGCAATGACACCTGATACAACACAAAGGTCCTCGATACCTAATGTTACGGTTTTTCCAATTGGATTTTCATCACCGAAATACCGACGTGCCGTGCGCTGGGTGATTACAATGGAATTGTTGTCAGGGAAGGGTTGTTTTGAATTTCCCTGTAGTAGCGGAAAATCGAAAACCGTAAAATAACTGGGGTCTACAAACGCAAAATTCTTTTCGTTAAATCTCTTCTCTTTATGTTTAAGTGCAGCATCTCCAATTTTGAAAATACGTACTGCATCTTGGACTTCAGGAATTTCCTTTTTTGCAAAATTTCCTACGGGAGCAATGATGGATCCAAAGATTCGTTTTGATATCCCCGTTCCCCCTTCTATTCCAATTTTGTAAATGGAGCGCTGATGTTTATGGAATCGGTCAAAGGACAGCTCATCTTGTATCCATAGCAATAGGAATATCCCCACAACCATTCCTGCTGTTAATCCTAAAATATTAATGGCACTGTAGAATTTATTAGAAAAAATACTTCGCCATGCGGTTTTGATGAAGTTCTTTATCATTGTTATGGGGGTTTAAGTTCTTAATACATGTTATGAATACACATAAGCCTATCTCTTTTACTCGCTGATTTACTCATCCCTTAGACTATTGATCGGGTTTGCTTTTGCTGCAAAGACACTTTTGGTTGATAGTACAAGACTTGCAAAGGCAATCAACCCTACGGCTGACAGCCCAAAAATCCAGGGACTTATTGTGGTTCGGTAAACAAAGTCGTTCAGCCAGCTATGCATAAAATAATAAGCAATTGGAAAAGCTACCAGACAGGCTATTGCAACCAGTGATAGCAAATTCCGAAGCAGTAAAAATGTGATCTGGAAAACAGAAGCCCCCAATACTTTGCGAATTCCAATTTCCTTTGTGCGCTGATTTGCCGTAAATATGGCAAGTCCAAATAAGCCTAATCCAGCAATTAGCACAGAGAGTCCTACTGCCCAAGAAAGGAGCTTAGACAGCTGCTTCTCTTGCGTATAGAAGTTCTGGATGACCTCATCTACAAACCGTAGGTCCAATTCATCATCAGGGAACACCGATTTGTAGCTTGATGTTATTTTATCAATGGCGTTTTTCCAGTTTTCAGGATGCGATTGATCCAAGGCAATATGGAGTACATATCCTTCTTTACTGCCTGTATAAAGAACTGGTTTAACCCCTTGTCGCGCTGAAGACAAATCAAAATCCTCCATTACACCAACGATGATGTTCTGTCCATTTTCGAAGGTTTTACCAATGGCATCCTGCGGGTTTTTGATATGCAGTAGTTCAAGTCCTTTTCTATTGATCAACATTTCACTTGTTGAATCCAATAAACGGATATTTCTTCCCGCTAAAAGCGGAATCTGATAGACATCTAAATAGTTTTCATCACCCGATCGGCTATCAAAAGTCAAGGATTCCTTATTTGGCGATTGATCGTAAGCGATTGCGGTAGTCATCCAGCCATTCATTGCAGGAGCGATATTCCCAAAACTTATGGCCTTGATATCTTTTAGCTTTTTGAGTTCATTTTTAAGAACTACACCTTTTGCCGAATTTTGGAAAGCTCCAGGAATATAGAGATTGACAATAGCATCTTTCTGGAAGCCCATATCTTTATGAGTAACATAATTTATTTGGCGAACGACGATAAGCACGCAGATCAGGAAAGCCTGGGCCATGACAAACTGGAAGATGGTCAGTGCTTTGCGTATCCATGCACTTCGGGAAAGATTCGTGTTCTTTCCGAGCTGGTTTTTGAGCGCTAGCACCGGAGCATATCCTGTCAGTACCCAGGCAGGGTAAAATCCGGCTAGTAAGGTTACTAAGATCAATTGTCCAAATAGAAAGAAAACAATAACGCTTTTGTCCAGGCCTTCCATGCTTAGGTTTTTCGGAATAAATCCTTCAAAGACATGTAAGAACAATGGCAATAATAAGACCGCAAGTACTGTTGCGGTCAAAGTTATCAGAAAAGTTTCGATCAAAAACTGTTTGATCAATGTAGTTTTAGAACTACCCAACGTCTTACGAATACCCACTTCTTTGGCTCTTTCGATGGATTGCGCCGTGGATAGGTTGATAAAATTTACGGCCCCCAGGGCTAAGAGGAAAACTGCAAGTAAAATAAGGTTGCGTAGTGCTTCCGGATGGGTGGCGTCATAATTAAATCTTGTATCAAAATGTACATCCGCCAATGCTTGTAATTCAAGCTTATCGTTAATTTTCTCCCCTTCTTTGTATTTATATTTTTTAAGGAGATTCGCGATATTACGCGCTATTAAAAGAGGGTTACTTTGCGCTTTTGTTTTGATGAGCACCTGATGTGAATCCGATATGCTGTTCCAAGCTTCCCACGTATACATGTTTTTTAGATTGTTATCCTGAGGGATCGTCGACTCAGCGATGAAGCTTTCAAAATTGAAATCCGAATTATGCTGCGGATTTTCAATTACACCAGCGACCTGAAGTGGGATACTATCTGCATAGATGATGGTTTTGCCAATCACATTTGCAGGCAGTTCTTTTCCATAAAATTTTTCTAATGTTTTCTCTGTAAGGATAATATTTCCGGATGAATTCAAAGCTTTAGCGCTTCCAGCCAACAATTTTGAAGGGAAAATATCGAAATATTGGCTGTTCGTGAATACCATCTTCTGTTCTTTCGGGAAAGTCTGGAATTTGTCTGTTGCCAGAGAAACTTTTAGCTTTTGGACATGGCTTCGATAAATCGGGACTACAGCCTCCAAGTTGGGTAACTCTGCTTGCATGGTGCGTACCAACGGTACGTAGACGCCGGCATTTTTGAACTCTCCGTTATTGACAACACGATAGACCTGTTGTTGATTGGGAACATGTTTGTCAAAACTGTAGTCGTATTGGATCATCAGGAAAATAACCAGCGTCGCGGTAATACCAATCGCGAGACTCGTGATATTGATGAACGTGATCAACTTATGTTTTTTAAAAAAACGATAGGCTGTTTTAAGTGAATTTACAATCATTGTTATTTCGTTTTTTGTTAATCCTCCAATTTGATATACTCGTGTTGCTATTCGTCCCGTAAGCTATTGACAGGATTTTGGATAGCCGCCTTGATCGATTGAAAACTAATGGTCAGTACAGCCGCAAATAATGCAAGCCCAGCGCCTAAAATAAAAGGAGTTGCCGTAAGATCGATGCGGTAGTAAAAATCTTCCAGCCACTTGCTACACGTCCACCAGGTCAATGGTGCGGCAATTAGGATACTGATTAAAATGAGCTGTACGAAGTTCTTAGCCAATAAATGAAAGATACTTGGAATACTTGCACCCAAAACTTTACGGATACCGATCTCTTTGCTGCGTTGGAAAGCCGCAAGGGTAATCAGCCCAAAGAGACCCAAACAACCGATTAAAACAGCAACAATTGTACTCACGTTAATTAATTTGGCCAGATTTTGCTCTTTTTGATAAAGAGAAGCGATCGTTTCATCGTAGAATTTTATTTCTATCGGGAGTTCCGGAAAAAACTGTGTATATACTTTATTGATCGCTTGGATACTGGTTTTCCATTCTTTGCTGTTTCCCGATAGTTTTATATTGAAGGTATAAGCACCGCGACTAAAACTGCGCAAAGCCAAAGGTGTGATCTCTTTATAGAATTCCTGGGCATGAAAATCTTTAATAACGCCAACGATCGGGAAGGTACTGTCCTCTTGACCAATTGACTTCCCGATGGCATCTTGAGGGGAATTGAAACCGAATGCCTTGACAGCAGATTCATTGATGATATAGGCATTGACAGTATCTGATTGTGGTAGGTTATTTCCCGCGATTAGCTTCATGTCATATACAGCTATATAATTCGGATCTGCATTTTTAAAGAAAATATCGGATGAAATTTTCTCTTTTAAGGTAGGGTCTTGTCGATGAAACCAAGAGGAGGAGTAATTGTTTGTCAAAGGCTTGCTGCCAATTGAGGCTGCCGAAACACCTTTTATTTTTTGGATCTCATGTAGGAGTGTTTGTTTCTTACTTTGATCCAGTTTTTCCTCATAAAATTTGTTGATGAGCTTGGAAGGTAGATCGAAAGTAACAACAGCATCTTTGTCGAATCCCATATCTTTGTTGAGGGTATAGGAGAGTTGCTGGCCGACAATGAGTGCTGAAACCGTAAAGAATTGAGCAATAAAGAACTGGAATACAATCAACGTTTTCCGAAGGTTGATTTGTGTTTTTCCGATTTGGAACTGCTTGCCGGCACGAAATAAGTTGACAGGCTGTACCTTTTTAATTAACCAAGAAGGATATGCCGAGGAAATTAAAGTCGTTACGGTCAGTAAAATTGCGATAAACAGCATTGATGTCGTCGAATTGGTAAAATCCTTTACTTTTTCCGGAATCATTTCCTGGAAATATAAAAACGCTAGTTTGGTCAGAAAGATGGAGATAACAAGTGCAATGGCAATTGTAAATAAAGATTCAAAAATAATTTGGCTAACCAATTTTCCCTGGCTACTTCCCAATGTTTTACGGACACCGATATCTTTACTCCGTGCTGGAATTTGTGCCGTACTAAGATTGATATAGTTGATACAGGCCAAAAGCATCAGAAAAGTAGCTACGGCAATTAACCCATAAATAACGGTTTTACTTGTTCTTTCGGCGTACCATTCTTTTATATGGACTGCAAAATGGGAATCTTTTAGGGGCATGACAACAACCTTACGGTTGTTGTCAAACTTCGATTTTCTTTCCTGGCTGAATTCCTGCCATTTTTTTTGTCCGATTTTATTGATAGCAGCCTGGATTGGAAGGTCTTTTACACCATCTTTTAATCGGATATAGAGTCTGTCGGAACCATTGGTATTCGTCCAGACATTGAGTGGATAAACTTCCTCTTTAAGCAGTACGAACTCTGTACCATTGAACTCTGTATTGAAGCCGAGGTCGTCAACAATTCCGGCGATCGTTTTGGGGATACTGTCGTTGTAAAAGATGGTTTTGCCAATTAAGCCCTGTACAGCCTGGTTTGGGAAATAAATGGCAGCCCTTTTTTTTGTCAGTACAATGTCGTTGGCAGTTGAAAATGCTTTCTCAGGTGAACCTGCTAACCATTTGTAGCCAACGAGCTTGAAGTAGTCGCTGGTGGTCTCCGTCACATTGCCTTCAGCCTCATCAAAGTCCTCGACAAGTTTTTGATTTTTTTGTCCCTTGTTGATTGTGACAGATTCCATTTGATAATTTCTGAATGCTGGAGCGACCAGTTCCACGCCCGGAATTTCTTTTCGAATGGCCTGATAAAACGGCTTGGCCAATCCCCCATTGTAATTATCCTTGCCATCATTTTTAAACTGAGAAATGATCCGATAGGTTCGATCAAGCTGAGGAACTCCAGTTTCAAAACTATACTCATAATTGACAATCTTAAATATGACCCAACATGACGTAATGCCGATGGCTAGTCCAATAATATTTAATAGGGAGAATAGTTTATTCTTCCAAAGTTGTCGAATTGCCGATTTTAATAGGAGGTTGTTCATAGCTGGAGTATCGTGATGGGATTAAATTATATTGTTATTCGTCTCTTAAACTATCTACAGGATTTGCCTTGGCAGCCTTGAGTGTTTGAAAACTCACCGTTACTAATGCGATAATGATTGTAGCAAAACCAGCAAAGACAAACATCCACCATTGTGGTTCAATGTGATACGCAAAGTTGTCAAGCCATTTTTTCATCGCCATCCAAGATAGTGGTGTCGCGATGAGAAGCGCTACAGCCAATAACTTGATGAAGTCGGAAGAGAGCAGGAGGATTAAATTATAGATGGATGCACCGAGAACTTTCCGTACGCCGATTTCTTTGGTCCGCTGTTGGGCTGTATACGTAACAAGTCCCAATAAACCTAAACAGGCAATAAAAAGTGCCAGGCCGGAGAAGGCTGTAAAAAGTCTTCTAAAATTAAAATCCGCTTCATATTGTCGATTGAAATTGTCGTCAAGAAAGCTATATAAAAATGGACGGTTTGGTACAAGTTCATTCCACAGCTTGCCGATTCTGGCAACGGTCTCAGGCTGGTTTACATGTTGGATATTTAAGGTTAAATAGCGGCTGCTGCTTGGTTCAAGTCGCAAAGCTAAAGGCTCAATCTTACGGTGTAAAGAAAGGTAATTGAAATCTTTCACCACACCGATAACCGTTCCTTCTCTTCCCCATTGACGAAATTGTTTGCCAATAATATCTTGTGGATTTGAATAGCCCCATTGTTTTGCGGCAGATTCATTGATAACAAGTGAATGGGCCGTATCTGCTGGGAAATCTCTGGAATAGGCACGCCCTGCGGCCATTTGCAGACCAATATTAGGAATAAAGTCAACATCGACTTCATATAAGAAAGGAGCAAATTGACTCATTGTTCCGTTTGCTGACATGATTTCTGTTCCTGCATTTGGAAAAAATGTTCCCGGTACCGTACGTGATGCCGTGACAGACAAAACATCTTTATCTTTTGCTAGTGTAGATTTTATCGCTTCAAGGTTATTGTTTACCTTATCATCGAAATTATAATCTATCACAAGCCGTTGATCTTTTTGAAATCCAAGATCTCGGTGCTGTAATTGATCTAGTTGAGAAAAGACGACGACTGTACCTGCAATGAGCGCAATAGAAAGGCAAAATTGGAAAACAACTAATACGCGTCGTAATAATGTACCCCCTTTGCCGTTGCTATAACTTCCTTTAAGTACTGCAATCGGTTTGAAATTTGCTAGAATCAACGCGGGATAGCTGGCAGCAAGAAGTCCTGTAAAAATGGTAGTGAATAGGAATATTGCCCAGGTCGTCCCATTTTTCAGGGATGAATAATTGAGGTGTTTGCCCGAGAATGCTTCCAAAAAAGGGAGAAAGGCCATAACGAGCAGTATCGCCAAAATACTACTGACGAATACAAGAACCAATGATTCAGACATAAACTGAAAGATCAGATTGCTTTTGCTTGCTCCTATGGTTTTTCGTACGCCGACTTCCTTTGCTCTTTCCATTGACCTTGATGTAGCCAGATTCATAAAGTTCACACAGGCGATCAGTAAGATGAATCCGCCAATAATGCTGAATATGTATAAATTCTGATAGCTTCCATTGGTACCGGGTTGACGATCCGCAGACGAGTGCATGTAAGCTTGCAGAAGTGGCTCGATATGGAAATTGTATTTTGCATTTGGGTTTTCATTTGTTGGGAGATGCCGCTTGAGAAACTCCGGTATTTTCTGGTCGAACTTTACAGGATCAAAGTCTTTTGAAGCGAGAAAGTACGTGTAGAAGTCTACATAATCCCAGCCTTCTTTATTAAATACGTCTGGCCGTGCTTTTCGGAATGTACTCATCGAGAGCAATGCGTCGAACGTAAAATGTGAATTAGGGGGGACATCGGCCATTACTGCCGTTACAGTATATAGACCTGCGTCAGCACGACCAGCAGCTAAACCTCCCTCAAGCGTCTTGCCAATGGGATTTTGATCTCCGAAATATTTCTTAGCGGTACTTTCTGTTAATACGACAGAATAGGCGTTCTTTAAGGCTGTATGCGGATCGCCGGCCAAAACCTTCCAACTGAAGACATCAAATGCAGTAGAGTCCATGAAAAATACATTTTCCTCCTGGAATCTTTTATCGCCTTGTTTGAGCAGGATAGATGTTTGCCCTGAAAATTGAACGACCTTTTCGATTTCAGGGAAATCTGCTTTGATGGCTTCACCGATTGGACCATTGCCCCAGATTTGATGCTGCTCTGTGCTGCTTACATCTTTATAGTCATGGACGATGCGGTAAATTCGATCTTTATTCACATGATATTTGTCGTATGACAATTCATTTTGTACATAAATTGCTATCAATAGACAACAGGCTAATCCTATTGCCAAGCCAATTATGTTTATGGTTGAATACCCTTTATTTTTGGAGATATTGCGCCAGGCTATTTTTATATAGTTCTTGATCATCGCTTTATTCTTTAGTTTTAGTGTATCAATATGTTTAATCCACTTTTACTGTATTTTTCTTATTATTCGTCTCTTAAACTATCTACGGGATTGGATAAAGCTGCCCGAACAGCCTGATAGCTGACGGTGAAAATGGCGATCAGCAAGGCCAAGATACCACCGAAGACAAATGTTTGCACCTCTAGATCTGTTTTATAGGCAAAATTGCTTAACCATTGTTTCATCAGGTAAACTGCAATAGGGCAGGCAATCAGAATGGAAATGGAGACGAGTATCACGAAATTTTTCCCCAATAGCCGGACGACTCCAAAGGTGCTAGCGCCAAGAACTTTACGGATGCCAATTTCCTTTACACGCATTTGCGCTTCGTGAGTTGCCAACGCAAACAGACCTAAAGCAGATATAAAAATGGCGATGCCAGCGAAAATATTGAACAACAAACCTGTGCGCTGCTCGGATTTATATAGACTATCAAATTGCTGATCAATGAAAGTATATTTGAAAGGGGCGTCTGATGGATAGCGGTTATAGATCTTTTCTAAAACTTTAATGGCCTCAGGGGCTTTTGTCGTACTCGTTTTAACATAAAGTGTGCCCGATCCCCAGCGCGTCCAGAAGACCATTGGGCCTATTTTATCTTTGATGGATTTGAAGTGGAAGTCTTTCACAACACCGATAATTTGTCCAGGGAAATCGTGGAAACTCATATTGGATCCCACGTACGGCGGTTTTAATCCCATCTGTTTCGCCAAAGTCTCGTTGATGATATAGCCGGACGAATCAACCGGCATTCCGCTAAAGTTTTTTCCTTCCAGGAATTGCATGTTCATCAAAGGAATAAAATCCTTATCGATGGTCGCTTGAGCAACAATGAGTTTGTTGTCTTTGGACTTGCCGGGCCAATCGATATCGCCCGTGGCATTTCCAAAATCGGTCATGTTGTATAAACTTGATAGGGAAACCCCTTGTATCGCCTCATTGCTTTTTAGTTCAGCACGTATCGCGTCCATATGTTTGTAAGCCTCCTCAGGAAGACCAAGTGTTAATACATGATCTCTATCATACCCCAAATTGATCTTTTGGATAAAGTCCAATTGCTTTTTAATAATCAGCGTACATACAATTAGCGTTACGGAGAGTGTAAACTGGAAAACCACCAATATTTTACGCATGGTATTCGAGGAAACACCTTTTATTGATTTTCCTTTTAACGAATGAATGGGATTGAACGAGGAAAGCTGTATCGCAGGATATATACTGGACAGTCCCAATGTGCCTATAATTGCTGCCCCAATATACAGCCATATCGTCGTGTTATGGAAAGATAGACTGATTGATTTTTGTGCGATCTGATTATATCCGGTATGAAGGATCACGATAAGGATGAAAGCGATCAGTAGTGAACAAAGAAATACAACAACAGTTTCGGTGATAAATTGTAGGAATAAATGGAGACGGTTGGCGCCGATTATTTTACGGATACCAACATCTTTCGCCCGATCCAATGCTCTTGCAGTACTTAGATTGACATAATTTACCGCACCGATCACCAGGAGCAATATCGCAATGATCCCAAAAATCTGAACCATGCGAAGTGTCGATTTATTTCCGTCAGGAGCGATTAAATGCATGGTTTTGAGTGGATCTAAAACAAATATAGTCGAGTTTTCACCGTCGCGGGCTTTGGTATAAGTGTCTGTGACCGATTTTCCGATAAGTGCTGCAGAAGCATGAGGTTTGACTTTAATATACGTTGAAAAACTATAGTTGCCCATATCTTCATCTATTGTTTTCCATTTACCGTTACCGCCCCAGTTTGTAAACCGCTGTGCATGATACCCCAGTGGGATAACGACATCGAATTGCATCGAGGAGTTTTGTGGAATATCGTTTAGGATACCTGCTACGGTGAAGAGATCTTTCTGATAACGGAAAGTTTTTCCAATGGCTTTTTGCGTACTAAAAAGTTTTTCAGCAGTTGATGGGGTGATAAGTGCCTGTTTATAATTTTCCTGAAAACCTGCAAGCGAGCCCTCTTTCAAGGGGAAATGAAACATCTTGAAAAAATTACCATCGACATAATAGATGTTCATATCAGTTACCGGACGTTTCAGTTTGTCATTGACCAACGTGGTATTGTAATCCTGTGAAACACGCGTTGCGTAATCTACCTCTGGTACATTTTGGGCATAGTTTCCTATAGGCCCGGGGGATGTCCCCCATATCGAACCGTTGTGCTCGGGATCCAAATGAGAATTGACTTTGTAGATCTGTTCAAAGTCTGGGTGGAATTTATCAAAGCTCTTTTCGTCCTGTACCCAGAAAATAATTAATATGGAGGCAGTAAGGCTGACCGACAGACCTAATATATTGATCGCGGTATAGAATTTTCTTTTCCTTAATTCTCTAATTGCGGTTATTAAATAGTTCTTTATCATGGTGATAGGCTTTCTTTGATTAATTTTGTTTTTTTGTCACTCCTTGTGGCGCTTTATTCAAAACAAGGATTGTGATGGGATCATGACTGATTCCCATCATTCTCCTTGATCACTATTGAGCTTCTTTACTATTTTATTCATCTCTTAAACTATTTACTGGGTTTGCACGCGCTGCTTTTATGGATTGGTAGCTCATCGTAAAAAATGCAATAAGTAGGGTTGCGGCTGCCGGAATGATAAACATCCACCAGGATAGATCTATTTTATAAGCAAAATCATTCAACCATTTGTGCATCGCCCACCAAGCAATTGGGGTAGCGATCAAAATAGAAATGAGTATAAGTTTGATATAATCTTTTGATAATAATCCAATAATCCCCAGTACCGTACTTCCCAACACTTTTCGAATACCAATTTCTTTTGTACGCTGTACCGTCGTGATGGTAACCAGGCCGATCAATCCCAGGCAGCTGATGAGAATTGTCGTCGATGTAAATAGATTGATGATCTTCGAGAATTTTAGATCACTGCTATAAAGTTCTTTGATTTGCTGATCATAGAAATCATATTTGAATGGCGCTTTTGGATAATATTTTTGCCATTCTTTTTCAATCTGTTTTAATGTTTCGGGCCAGGTAGCTGAATTATTATTGAGTTTGACACTTAGTCTGTTTAATTCCCATTTTTTAATGGAACTCAGCATAACGACAGGCTGAATGGCTGCATGGAGATTTTTTGTGTGAAAATTGTCGGTTACCCCCACAATCTGACGCTGTTTGTCGGTATACGTAACAAAGCTCCCTACAGCATTTTCAGCAGATTTAAAACCTAATTTTTGAACGCTGGCTAAGTTTAACACGATGCCTGTGCTGGTATCGGCCAATTGCAGCGGGCGGCCAGCAAGCATTTTAAAATTATAGAGCTTAAAGTTATCTTGGTCGACAAATTTCATTTGTACATCGGCTTGTACCTGTCCCGTATCACTTTTGGCAAACAAGGCATTTCCCCAATGGTCGTTACTCATGGGCAGATGCCCCAAGGAAGCCTGCTCTACACCTGCGATGTGCTTAATCGCTTGTTTGAAAACAAAAGGATCAACATTACTGTCCTGATAGCTTTTACTCGGGAAACGTAGGGTAATGATCGCATCCTTATCGAAGCCGTAGTTATTCTGTAGTGCATGTTTCAATTGTAGACCAATGATGCAAGTTGAAATAACAAATAGCTGGGCAATCAAAAATTGAAAAACAATGAGCATTTTTCGAAAAGAAAGATTGCCAAATTTGAGCGTTTGCGCATTCGAGATTTTAATGACTTCAACAATCTTGACTTTGTTTGTCAATAAAATCGGATAACCTGAGGAAATTAAGGTAATCGTAATTGTAAGTGTTGCTAAAAATAGCGATACACCCCAGGGATCTGGATATAGCTTGAGCTGATCGGGAATATATGCTGCTAAAACTGTTTGAATGAGAATAAGTAAAGGCCAAGATAAAAGCACCGAAAAAGCCGTAATGCAGAATGTTTCTAGCAGAAAGGACTTTGTAATTCTTTTCTGGCTTTCTCCCAATGTCTTTCTGATACCAATTTCCTTGGCGCGTTGTGGAATTTGGGCTGTAGCGAGATTGATGTAATTGACACAGGCGAGTAAGAGCAAAAATATACCTATGCCGATAAGACCGTACATTATTTTCTGATCAACATTATTTTGCGCGTAAGAAGTAAAATGTAAGTCTTTTAAAGGAACTGTATTTACATGCATTTTAAATCCAAACTTGTCAAATTCAGCATGTGTCATCTCATACGCCTTTTTGTCGGCTGTCTTTATGAGGTTAGGAAGGGAAGCCGATGATTTTACCTTAATAAAGAGCTGCCAATTGGAATTTGAATTGTTCCAGTTTGTGCTATTCCATTCCTGTTCTGGAATCCGGATAAATTCTTTACCCAAAAAGCTGCTTGGATGCGCTAGATCTTTTACAATACCGGCGACATTGTACAATGTACTATCATAGGATAAGGTCTGTCCTATGATTTGGTCTATTGACGTGTTTGGGAAATACAATTTAGCCCGCGATTCTGTCAGGATGACTTCATGGCTATTTTTTAGTATATTCCTTTGGTCGCCAGCTAACCAAACATAAGGTGTCATTTTGAAATAGTCTCCCGTGGTACCGATGATTTCGGGCTGATCTTCAAACTCTATTTTCTGCGCTCCGCGATTATTACTGACACGCTCGAAGTATTGTTTAAAGATGGGTACTGTCAGTTCAACATTGACAAAGTTTTCCTTGATATATGCCGGTAATGGTGCGGGAACACCATCGAAATGATCCAATTTATCCCTTTCCTCATAGGAGGTATGGACCTTGTAAATCTGCTCACTTTCCGGATGATGCTGATCAAAACTAAATTCATAATTGACGATACGGAAAATTAGCCAACAGGCACTTATTCCGATGGCAAGCCCAAATACATTTAAAAATGTGAAAAGGCGGTTGCGCCATAATTGTCTGAAAATTAATTTAATCGTGCTCATCATCTATAGGTTATTAGGATTAATATCTTGGTTATATATGAGTTGTCTTATACCGAAGTTGTTTCCATAATCACTTGTCCGTCTAGCATGCGGATTACACGGTCAGAGAATTTTGCATCGTGCTCACTGTGTGTTACCATGACGATGGTTGTGCCGGCCTCGTTCAATTCAGTCAGGAGTTGCATAACTTCGTTGCCGTTATTGGAATCGAGGTTACCCGTAGGCTCATCGGCAAGGATCAGTTTGGGATTATTGACAACCGCACGAGCGACAGCCACACGTTGCTGTTGACCTCCGGAAAGCTGTTGTGGGAAGTGATTGCGACGGTGCATGATCTGCACTTTTTCCAAAACTTCTTCTACACGTTTTTTGCGTTCTGCTGCTGGAACATTGGTATAAACCAGTGGAAGTTCCACGTTTTCAAATACGGTCAGCTCATCGATCAAATTGAAGCTCTGGAACACAAAACCAATGTTATGTTTGCGAAGATCTGAGCGACCGCGTTCTTTGAATTTGGCAACTTCAATCTCGTTGAATAGATAGCTTCCTTCATCCAAATCATCCAATAGACCAATGATATTGAGTAAAGTCGATTTCCCACAGCCCGAAGGCCCCATTACAGCAACAAACTCTCCCTCTTTGACATGGATATTGAGGTTGTTTAATGCGACGGTTTCAACTTCTTCTGTGCGGTAATACTTTTGAAGATTTGTGATTTTGATCATATTTTTTGTGCTCATGGTTTTTATGTTTTGTATCCTTGGCGAAATTGCTTTGGACAGTTACTATTTCTGTTATTAAATTCTTTTTTAGTGTTTATTGATCTCTTAAAGTCTTTGTCGGATTGGCTATCGCTGCTTTAAATGCCTGTGAACTGATGGTCAATAGGGCAATGATAATAGCTGTCAGACCACTGATGATAAAAATGGTCCAGGAAATATCGATATGATGTGCATAATTAGTTAGCCATTTGCTCATGATCATCCACGCAATAGGAAAGGCAATGATACATGATATTGCTACAAGAATGACAAATTCACGGTTGAGCATTTGGATAAGTCCCGAAACAGAGGCGCCCAAGACTTTACGAATGCTGATCTCTTTTGCGCGTTGCTCTGTTGCAAAGGCGGCTAAACCAAATAGACCTAAGCAGGATATAATGATAGACATCAGTGCAAATACACTGGATAGTTGCTGTACAAAAAGCTCCGCTTTAAACTTATTATTGAAACTATCATCTAAAAATTTATAGTCAAAAGGGAAGCCTGGGTTATTTTTGACGATGACCTTCTCGATTTGTTGAATGGCATCTGGTAAATCTACTCCAGCCTTTGTCTTGATGGTCATAATCCCATTATCTCTATTCATTGGTAGAAACAGCATCGGCTCAGGATCGGCATACACATTGTTATAAACGAAGTTCTTGACGACACCGGCGATGGTAAACTTTGCCTCACCGTAGCTGATGATGTTACCGGCCACAAGGCCATCTTTTTTGATCAGTTTTGCAAATGCTTCGTTGATGACAACCGATGTGCTGTCGCCTACAAAATTTTGATGAAAATTTCTACCGTCAAAAAGTTTTAAGTCTAAAGCTGGAATAAGGCCCTCATCAGAACGTAACATACCAATCAAAATACTGGCATTTGGATCTTTTCCCTCCCAGCTAAAACCGGACGTATTGGAGTTGATATTGAGGATACTCATGTCACTGACACCGACTTCTTGCACAACTCCAGTTGCTAATAATTGATTTTTAATGAGTGGCAGATGTTTGGCCATATCGCCTTGTAGCGCTGTAGTCAACACCTGACTCTTATCAAAACCGAGATCTCTGTTCTTGTTGTGCTGAATCTGTTGGTAGATGATAATGGTACAGATAATTAAAACAACTGAGGCTGTATATTGCAGGATGACCAACCCTTTACGGACGAGACTTCCACTACCGGCCTTCTGTTTCGCCCCTTTGATCGTTGAAAGCGGCTTGAATGCCGAAAGGAAAAATGCGGGATAGCTACCTGCAAATAATCCACATGCTAATGTTATTGTCGTTAAAAATAGCAGGTGTGAGGGGGCTAAAAGATTAACCTGAAGATCCTGGCCTATCATGGTGTTGAACGGCCTGATGAAGATATAGATTAGTAATATAGCAACAAGAGAGGAAATAATTGCCAAAACAAGGGATTCTCCCAAGAATTGCACAATGAGCGATTTGCGACTTGCACCAACCACTTTGCGCATCCCAACTTCTTTTGCTCTTTTTTCAGATCTTGCAGTTGCAAGATTCATGAAATTGATACAGGCGATCAGCAAGACAACCCATGCAATGAAGGTAAATAAACGGATATTTTTAATGCCACCTTCTTTTTCAATACCACTGTTATCAAACTGATTGTAGGTAATCCAACGTTCCATTGGATAGAGGAAATTCTGTGAAAAAGTGACTTCACCATTGGTCTTGTGTTTGACGAAATCCATCATCTGCTTGTTAATCTGATCGACGTTGGCATTCTCTTCGACCTGAACTAGGGTTTGAACACTATTGTTCCCCCAATTTTTTAGAAAATCCTGACCTGCTTCAAATTTTTTGAAAGGGATGAGCCATTGAAAATCATAGCTGCTATTTTTGGGGAGGTCCTTGATTACCCCCGCAATAATAAATGGCTCACTATTGTTTGTTTTGACGGTTTTTCCCAAGGCAGGACGGTTGCCAAATAATTTCTTCGCTGCAGTTTCTGATAATACAATGTTATTGACCTGATCAAAGGCAGTCTTTCGATCCCCTTCAAGAAATGCAAGGGATAGCACATCAGCGATGCTTCCATCGGCATATACACCATTTTGAAATATATTATTGTCTCCGACGGAAAACAGCATTGGCGAATTCCAGCTTATGCGTACTGCATGCTTGATGCCTGGGATTTCTTTCGCTATGCTTTGGGCAAAGGGTCCTGGGGTAGATTCAAATACATAGGTGGCTCCATCGTATGTCTGTTTTGATTTGACAATGTAGATATCCTTTTTGTTGGCGAAATTATCGTTGAAGCTCAACTGATTTTCAACCCATAAAAAAATCAACGATGCCGCAGCAATCCCGACCGCCAGTCCAAAAATATTGAGAAAGCTGTAACCTTTGGTTTTCCAAAGGTTACGAAGTGCGGTTTTAATAAAGTTTTTAATCATCGTATATCTTGTATTATTTATTTTATTACTCTATTCGTCTCTTAAAATTTTTGTAGGGTTGACCATTGCCGCTTTGAGCGAAACTGAACCGGCTGTAAGAACAACCAATAAAATAGTTGTTATCGCCGCTAATAAGAAAACCCAAGGATCTATTGATGTGCGGTAAACATAATTGTCAAGCCACTTGGAAATAATCAGCCAGGAAATCGGAAAAGCAATAAGGAAGGACACGATCACTGGGATCATATAATCTCTACCGATCATCATAACAATATCCTGTTTCGATGCACCTAGGGTTTTACGGATTCCAATTTCTTTCAGTTTAGATTCTGTGCTGAACAATACAAGCCCGGATAATCCGATACATGAAAGTAAAATGGTTATAGCGGCAAATAACTGAACAAGTTTTCCATGGATAATATCCTTTTTATACATTTTATCAAAAGATTCATCCATAAAGGCATAATTGAAGGTTGATTGGGGGTTGTATTTGTTCCATAGCTTTTGGACGGCAGCAAGCGCTTGTTCTTCATGTCCTGGGCTGGTCTTGATATACATTCCGCCAAGTGCATAACCCATACCGGAAAAAAAGATGCAAGGTTTTATAGCTGTTTTTAGGTCATTAAAATTAAAATCCTTCATGACGCCCACAATGGTCAGTCTTTTTCCCTGAAAAGTAATGGTTTTACCAATGGGATTTTTTAAGCCCATTTGTTTAATTGCAGTTTCATTCAGTAGTGCATGACTGCTATCGGAAGGAGTTTTTGTAAAACCAGCTCCTTCGGCTAATTTAATGTCTAAAACAGAAGTGAAGTTTGGATCAATAGCAACGCGTCTAATGAAAAAATTAGACTGCAGTTGGTCTTTCCCATCCCAATTAATATCGGCGGTTTCAGATCCGATGTTACTGATGTCGTTGCTGGCGGCGGTAACTCCTAAAATACCCTGTTGACGCTGCAGTTCGTCTCGGATTGCTTCGTAATGCGTCAAGAAGTTTTTCTGTTCAAATAAAAAGATATTTTCTTTGTTGTATCCTAAATCCTTGTGGCGCATATAGCGCAACTGTTTCTCAAAAATAAAAGTAGTGATAATCAGTATGACCGTGCAGCAGAATTGTAGGACAACAAGTCCTTTTCGTAGATTATTTTTGTTGCCAAATAATGTGCTGTTATTTTTTAGCTGGCTCAACACCTTGTTGCTTGAGAAAAGTATAGCAGGGTAGATTCCTGCAATTAATACGGTTGTTATAAAGGTGAGTAGAAAGATAAACCACAGTTCGGACGAAAGAAGGCTGAATTGAATGTTTTTTTCAGCGAGCACATTAAAAAATGGAATGGCTAGATAAGCGAGTAGGGTAGCAATACCTAATGAAATCAAAAACAGCACCGCAGACTCGGTCAGATATTGAAGAAAAAGATGACTTCTCTTAGCGCCAATAATTTTACGAATACTGATTTCCCTTATTCTTTTTGTAACTCGGGCCGTAACCAAATTGACGTAATTAATACAGGCAACGAGTAAGATAACAAAGGCAATGACTGCAAATATATAAACGGACTGCATACCGCTATCCTCACCTTTAGGGGTATATAGATTTGTTTGTGTTATTTTCTGTAGGAAGAATGCAAATTTGGTATACAGCGGATTTCCTTGAAAATTGTCTTTTTGAATGGCGGTAAGCTGCTGTGCCACCTGATCCGGATCGGCCCCTGGCTTTAGCAAAAAATAAATGTAATATTGAAAATTGCCCCATTTTTCATCCAGAGGCTCTTTGGATAGACTGGCCAGTAGTTCAAATGGTAATAGATAATCAGCCTTAATGGAACTATTGCTAGGGAAGTCTTTGATGACTGCTGTAATTAGAAAAGGCTGTTTACCAGTTTTCAGAATAGGGTCAACTTCTAAAGAGAGCGTTTGTCCTAATGGGTTTTCATTTTTAAAATATTTATTGGCAATCTTTTCTGTAATAACGATCGATTGTTTTCCTTGGAATAACTTTTCGGGAGTCAATGATTCTGTACTAGCATCGAATACGCTGTTAAAGGTACTGTCAACATACACCCCATGTTCGCTGGCCATCAGTTCATCTTTATTGAACTGTATGTCCTGCCCAGCACTTATGCGGCAAGCCTCTTGTATTGCGGGAATTTTTAATTTTCCATATAGTGCAATTGGCGGTGGTGCAGCATGAACGAATTGGTCATTTTCCTTATCGAAGTTTGTTGACAGTTCATAGACTCGATTCGCATTATTGAAGACTTTATTAAAGGACAATTCGTCCGTAATCCAAAGGGCAATGACAATAACCACTGCTAGACTAATACTTAGTCCAGCAATATTCAGAAGTGTAAACTTCTTGTTTGTAAGCAAGGAACGAATTCCAGTTTTGATCACGTTCTTTATCATTGTCCTTCTGTTATTTGCATAGTGGCTATTGAAAGGACTGCATGCATTGTCTTTTCAATAGCCGCTATGCGATTTTTATTTTTTAATATTCAGCTCCTGTACCTTGTCATACGTTTCGTAGCTTGATACAATAACTTTATCTCCAGGTTGTAGACCTTTGATGACCTCATAATATTCCGGATTCTGTCTTCCTAGTTGGATATCCACACGATACGCTGTGCTTCCATTTTTATCCAATTTGAAGATCCAATTACCACCGGTCTGTTGATAGAATCCTCCTTTTGCCAGTAATAATGCTTTTGTCTCGTCACTTAACGCTAAACGTATCTGCAAAGTTTGTCCACGACGAATCCCTTTTGGAACATCATTGATAAATTCCATGTCAACCTGGAAGCGTCCATTGGTAACTTGTGTATAGACTTTCTTGATACGGAGTTTGTAGGTTTTTTCACCGATAGAAAATTCACCTTGTAGATCTGGGAAAATACGGTTGATATAATGTTCGTCAATATCAGCACGCACTTTGAATCCTGTCAAAACATCGATTTGTCCCAATCGTTCTCCTGCATTTTTGTTTTGTCCGATTTCTGCATCGAAAGCTGTCAATTGTCCGTCAACAGGCGCTCTAACGATCAGATCACCAATTTTTCTTTTCATCAGTTCCAATGCACTCTGTGTACGTTGATAAGTTTGCTTATCCTGATTAGTTTTTTGCGCATTGGAGATTTCGTCCTGTTTTAGGATCTGTTTGGTCAAGTTGACCCGCTCTTTTTGATAGTTGTATTCGTTCTTTGATTTTTCGAACTCTTGTGTGCCAATGGCTTTCTCAGCGAGTAATTTTTTATTGAGGTTATAGACACGTTCTGCTTCTCTATAGGCTTGTTCTACATCAGCCATTTGGTTGCGGTTGTTAATCGATGCTTGTTGTGCATTGGTCTGCGCTATTTGGGACTGTGTCAATAGATTCAGCACTTGTGTTTCTTGTTGTACCAAGGTAAGCTCCTGATCGGTATTGGAAAGACGCATGATTGCATCCCCTTTTTTTAAGATAGCGCCATCTTCTACAAACTTTTCTTCTACACGTCCACCGACAGAAGCGTCGAGGTATATGCTGCTAATAGGAAGCACAGTGCCATTTATAGGGATAAATTCCTGAAAGTTTCCATTTTTTATTTCGACGATAGAGATGCGGTCAGCTTCAACATTCAGTTTGCTTTTGCCGGAGGTAAAATAGAAACTGGCGCTGATCAATCCAACTAAGCCAGCAACCCCCACAATAGTCATGATACGTTTGCTATTCCACTTCTTCTTTTCTAAAGGTCTGTCCATAATTTAATATCAATTTTGTATGTAACTATGAAAGCTGTGCCAAGAATGTAAATTATTGATTGATAGGTTCTTGTTTTGTTTAGTTTTAAGCTTGGTGTTCGATAGCGGACACTTCTTGTACGAAGGCGTACAACTGGAAGTTTTTTGCTGTTTTGGGCGTCAACTGAAGCACTTTTAGCAAATATAAGCTAACTGCCGTGAAGCACATTAGTTCCGGTGGGGCAAAGGTTACTCTGTTGGGGTAACTTAGGTAAGAGGTAGGTCGCTATATTGACCGATCGGTCCTAAAGGTTGGTAAAAATGGTCTGTTAAAATTTAGGATTTAACTATATTACTTTCGTTATTTACTCGACCCTTGTTCGGTGCTTAGTCGGAGCTTGTTCGGTACTTCTTCGGTGCTTCTTCGGTTGTGACCGAAAAAAGTCCGAACAAGCTCCGACTGATATCCATTGAATGGAAGAATAACTATCGAACTTGATTTGAATTATTCTGCTATTTATACAGTTTGTCTTTGCTATTGTCCAACTACGCACACCGACTGTTCATTAATGAACATTTTTGAAAATATGTTTTTTGTATCTATTTGATAGTTAGTGTTTTTGTTGTTTGGCATGGCGATGGTCAGCAAGAAAATAAAAAATGGATATGAAGAGAGTCTATATATATAGTACATTATGCTTTTTATTGAGTTATGCCAAGGCAGGGGCGCAACAGACGGAGCAGCGACTAACGGAAAGAGTGGCTGGCACAGCAACAATTGCAGCGGTCGACGATAAACAAATTACCAAGCGGAGCTTAGCTGAGTGTATTCAGTTGGCAATAAAGGCCAATCCAACCTTATTGCAGAATGAACTCGATGTGAGACGTGCGGAGGTGAATTTAGCACAGGCTAAAGCGAATAGACTTCCCGATGTTGATGCAAGCCTACAACATAGCCTAACATCAGGAAGATCTCAGGATAATTCGACCCTTCAATATATTTCATCCAACAACTCAACAGGAAATTTTTCTTTGGGCGCAAGCCTTCCAATATTTAGAGGGTTCCGTTTATTTCACGATATCCGGATGCGTGCTGATGCAAAGACTGCCGGTAAATTGACTTTTGATACGCAGATTAATGCGTTAAAACTGGACGTTATTACCGCTTATATCCAAAGCTTAACTGCTCAGGATATATTGCGGCAATCAGAAATGCAGACTGAAGTAACCCGAGAACAGGTCAGACGTGCGGAGAGTATGCATAAGGAAGGTGCAATTAATCCTGGGGATTACTTTGATCTGAAAGGACAACTGGCAAATGATGTCAACACGATTGAAAATAATCGTCAGTTACTATACAGTAGCCGCGTGAAGCTTGCTGCCTTACTAAATATGGATGAAAATCAATTGGGCGAATTGGATAACCTCGGAATAAAAGAAAGCGGGCAACGACTGGATGCGAAACAGCTCTATGAAATGGCCGTTGATCAATTGCCCGATATACAGGCGCTGGATTATCGGATCAAAGTGGCGGAGCGGGATATTAAGATTGCAAAATCATACTATTATCCGTCATTGAGTCTGAGCGCTGGTTTAGGGTCAAATTATTCTAAATTGGGAATTCAGGGAACGTATTGGTCACAAATGCGTAATAACGTAGGAAAGTATATTTCTCTCAATCTTTCTGTTCCGATTTTTAATCATTTGCAAGTTTATAACAACGTCCGCTTGGCAAAATTAGATCTGCAGACGGCTAGATTTCAAAAAGAGATCCAACAAAATGTTTTGCGGTCGGCGACGTCCAATGCGGTTTTTAACTTGCAGAATGCAAGTAACATGATTACACAATTACGTAGTCAAAATGAAAACTACGCGGAATCTTTTCGTATTGCCAAGGTAGTTTTCGAATTGGGAAACAGTAATTCAGTGATTTTTTTGACCGCAAAAAATAAATTCGATAACAGCCAGATTCAATTGGTCGTCAAACAGTATGAATGGCTGCTGCAAAAATATATCAATGATTATTACGCAGGCTCGTTGAATTTATAGTTATCTTAGTATCTTCAATGAAGTCAGGAAGTATGAAAAAAGCATCTATTTTAGTCGTTGATGATGACCAGGACTTATTAACTGCGGCAAGAATCTTGCTTAAACCTAAAGTTAGTCATATTCAAGTTGAACCCAATCCGGAGAATCTAATAGCACATCTGGAGAAGACACCTTATGATCTGGTGCTTTTAGATATGAATTTTAAAAGTACGATTAATACCGGTAATGAGGGATTATATTGGTTGTCCCGGATCAAAGAAAAGTTTCCACAGGTACATGTCATTATGATTACCGCTTATGGAGCTGTTGATCTCGCTGTAAAATCGCTGAAACAGGGAGCATCGGATTTTGTCGTGAAACCTTGGGAAAATGAGCAATTATTGGCAACGATAGAAAGCGCTCTTGCCGAATCAAAAAATAAAGAAAAGAAAAGTAAAAGTTCCTTGCTCAGTAGTGGGAGCAGTCCTGATTTGATTGGTAATTCCATTGTTATGGACGAATTGCAATATAAATTGGAGAAAATTGCCCCCACAGATGCGAATATATTAATATTAGGTGAAAATGGGACCGGGAAAGACCTGATTGCTCAAGCCATTCAGCGAAGATCCTTACGTTCAGATCGGACTTATGTTAAGGTTGATGTCGGGGCGCTGACAGAAACGTTATTTGAAAGTGAGCTTTTCGGTTATAAGAAGGGCGCATTTACAGATGCACGTGAAGACCGCCAAGGTCGATTCGAAGCTGCAAATGGGGGAACATTGTTCCTCGATGAAATTGGTAATATCTCTTTGCAGCAACAAGCCAAACTGTTAACCGTACTGCAGAATAGACAGGTTACACCGTTGGGTTCCTATCAACCAATATCGGTGGATATACGCTTGATCTCAGCAACCAATGTGCCATTGAAACAGCTTGCAGATGAAAGCCGTTTTCGAAAAGACTTAATTTATCGGATCAATACCGTTGAAATTCAGGTACCGCCCTTACGTGAACGAGGAGAGGATATCAAGCTATTGGCTAATCATTTTCTCGATATTTATTCGAAGAAATACAATAAGCGGATTGAAGGCTTTGAACCAGATGCGGTAAAAAAAATGTGCGCATATCATTTTCCCGGCAACGTCCGAGAACTCCAATACAGCATCGAGCGTGCTGTTATTATGGCTGATCAGCTCAGTATAGCTGGAAATGATCTTTTTTTCTCGCCAATAGAACAACAAATAGATAACCGCGTTGTCGAATCCAGTCCCAGCAGTCAAAATCTGGAAGAATTGGAACGTAAAGCAATCAAATCGGCGATTGAACGTTATAACGGAAATATCAGTAAAGCTGCAAAAGAATTAGGGCTTACCAGGGCGGCACTTTATAGACGTTTGGAGAAATATGATATTTAGTCGATGAGGCACGGAAAAATCTTAAATGCAATCAAGGTTATCTTACTGCTGGTAGCAGCACTTGTGAGCGCTTATTTGCTACTTAAAAGAGAATATGTACAGGCGGCTTTGATCTTTTGTATGATGCTATACCTGGGTTTTAACCTATATGCACAGTATAATTTTTTGGCCAGGCAGCTGATTGAATTTTCCGAAGCGGTCAAATACCGCGACTTTACCAGACGTTTCTTGGTGAAAAATACAAAGTCAGTGGAAGGGCAGCTTTTTATGGCCTTTAATCAAATCAATGAGACTTATAAGGAGATCAGCATCAAGCAGGAGATTCAGCACCAATACCTGGATCGTGTGATCAATATGCTGAATTCGGCGATTATCTTTTATGAGATGGATAGTGGTAAGGTCATGTGGGTAAATGAGGCTTTCAAACAGCTATTTCATTTGCCCCATCTCGGAAACATCGCAGGGCTGAAGAAAAAGAACAACGATCTTTATGAAAAAACCATGTTGCTTGAAAATGGACAGCAGCAGATGGAGTCCGTTCAGTCAAGTAAAGGAAAAATAAAATTATTGATTCAGAGCTCAAGCTTTGAGACACAGGACGCTTTGTTTCGCATTGTGGTGTACCAAAATATCAACGAAGCAATTGATGAGACTGAGACAAAGGCATGGCATAAATTATTACGTGTACTGACACATGAAATCATGAATTCCATCGCTCCGATCAGCTCACTTGCTGAAACCTTAAACGGTCGTTTGGACCATTTTAAAGGAGCTGAAGATATTGATGATCTAAAAACAGGTATTTCCACCATCAAACGTCGTAGCGAAGGACTTTTACATTTTGCGAAGAGTTATCGTATGATCAATAAAGTCGATCAGCCTCAGCTAGCGCCGATCCAAATTTCGCAGTTATTTGAGCATATCTATCAGCTGCTTGAACCAACCTTGATCCAGAAAAATATTGATGTCGATATTATTCTGAAAAATACACGGCTAATCTTATCTGCCGATGTCAATTTGATCGAGCAGGTTATTATCAACTTAATGTTGAATGCAATAGATGCGGTTAAAAATAGGGAAGAAGCCTATATTAGTTTATCTGCTCTTGAAGTAGACGGAAAGGTGCAGATTCGGATTGAAGATAACGGGGCAGGAATTCCTGCTGATCTTCAGGAGCAGATCTTTACACCATTTTTTACAACGAAGAAGACGGGTACAGGGGTCGGCCTTACCCTGAGCAAACAGATTATGCTTTTGCACAAGGGAACTATTTTCCTCAATAGTACAGAAGGCGAGGGGAGTGTTTTTGTGCTTCAGTTTTAGGAGGGCATTCCTGCAAACTAAAACCTAATGTTCCATGTGAAAAATCATAAAATTTAGCGATGTTTGCAGCGAAATGAACTACATGCTTAAGTATTGGCGACATTATTTTGTATCCCATAGTCGCCATGGGACCCATTCTCCTTTTGTTTATAAATTGGTAGACGAAGTAATTTATCAAAAGACATCCAAAGCGAGCGTTTCAGAATTACCACAAACTATTCAAAACGAGAGCAAGGTAGAACAGAAAAAGTATGCATTAATCGATCGATTATTAAGGACATTTGCTTACGACAATTTTAGCTACTGGGCCGATCATCCGCGCGAAAGTTATAGGAGTCTTTTGCACGACCAATGTGGACGTTATGCGTACCGACATATTTATTATATTGACCAGGACGATCTTGACCTGAATTTTTTGGAAAATATTGGGGATCGAGATCTATTAATTATAAACGAGCCCCATTTATCAGTGAAAAGGGAAGTCTATTGGAATAAGCTGAAGGAGGATGATCATAGTGTAGTTACGATAGATCTATACCGAATTGGGTTGGTTTACTTTAGAAAAGGACAGCGAAAAGAGAATTTTCTGATTCGATTTTAGCCTTCTGTTCCGATCTAGCCTTCTGTTCCGACCTCTTTTTGAATGTCGATGGTCAGTCATCTACAGCGTTCCGTTGGGCATCAACTATTTTAGCTGAAGTTGAGGGAATTGGAGAGGAGGGGAAAAAGGAAAAGGTGGATGTCATTAGGCAAGAATAAACAAGAGCATCCATGCCTATATGGATGCTCTTGTTTATTAAAAAGCTTCACTTAGGGACAGATAGAAACCCGACTGTCGTTTTTCTCCGGGTCTTTGTTCACCAAAAGAATAATCAAAGCGTATGCTGCTATTGTGTTCGAGACTAAAGAAGTAGCGTAAACCACCACCATAACTTGCGACATATCGACTGCTATTTTCCTTGGAAAAGGTCGATCCGAGTCCTGAAAATCCAACGATGCCAAAGCGTGGATGAAAGCGATAACGCAGTTCAGCCTGTGAGGCAAGATAATTCTTGTCCCGGTAACGTCCGAGGTAATAACCGCGCATCATCATGTCTCCACCGAGCTCACGGTAGTTGTAAAATGGGACGGTTTTTCCAAATGTGGAACGAAAGATTCCTTGCAGGGCCAGCGTGACTTGGTTGTGCAGGGGAATAAAGCCACGGAGATCTACATCGAGGTTTGCCCCCGTAAAATCAGTACTTGTCCATAACTTTGGAGCATAGGCCAGCCGCAATTTAGCATAATACCCCTTTGTTGTATAAGAAACGTTGTCCCTATTGTCAAACAATTGCGAAAGACCTATGAGTAGCTGTTGTCCGCCATGCTTTCCAATAAGATCGGAATGATTGAAAATGCGATCGGCACTGTCGCTACGAATGGTGAAGTTATCGTATTGAATGTTGATACCCGAATACAGGTTGTTGCTGATTTTTTTCTCGGCTTCGAGTTTGACGCGAAATAATTTTTGATCAATGCGTTCTTCATCGGCTTTCCAAGTGTCCATACCGACGCCATAATAGTTAAAGGGCCAATTACGGTAGCGTATTTCACTAATCAGATGGTAGTCGTTGTTTTTAGTCCAAAGATCGGTCTGTAGTTTGAAGTTGGACTGACTATTGGATGTAAAGGTTCCCATGACCGTGACGGTGGAGGTGCGGATTTTGGGATCAGATTTGTCCAGATAAAAATTATACGCGCTCGCCAGGCCGTATTCAACTCCCGTTTCCTGCGCATAACCAACGGCCGGTAAAATCATAAAACTACCGGAACGTGTCGAATCTCTTTCAGCGGAAAGAAATTTTTTACTCAATTTTTGAATAATATTTTGAGCTTTCAATTCGGCCGATCCCATTAAAAGTACCGTAAATAGTACGGAGTATCGGGTAAGTTTTGAAAGTGATTGCGGTAAAATTTGCATGCCCAAAGATAGTATATTAGCCAAATAACCAAAACAGGTAAATATGGAACCAAAAATTATTGTGCTGCATATCAGTATAATTGCCAAAAACTGTCTTTTTTTTTTGACAAATATTTTTGTAAAGTGAGTTTTGTGTCTATCTTTGCATCAGCAAACAAGGGAACAACGGTTCAAAACAACAAAAGTTTGCTTAGTTCTTTAAATGAAAAAAAATAAAAAATAAACTTGCAGAAATCAAAAGTAAATTCGATATTTGCACTCGCTGAAAAGGTAGAAATGCTTGGTCAGACGTTGATAGATTGTAAGTTTAAATAAAGATATTAGAAGCCTCTTTAGCTCAGCTGGTAGAGCAACTGACTTGTAATCAGTAGGTCATTGGTTCGATTCCGATAAGAGGCTCTAAATGTAACGAAAGTTACAGGTCTGGAGGGGTTCCAGAGCGGTCAAATGGGACGGACTGTAAATCCGTTGCTTCGGCTTCGAAGGTTCGAATCCTTCTCCCTCCACACTTTATTTTAATTAGGGTGTTAGATTTACTCTAGTTTCTAATTATTAAGCGGAAGTAGCTCAGTTGGTAGAGCGATAGCCTTCCAAGCTATAGGTCGCGAGTTCGAACCTCGTCTTCCGCTCAAATTTTTCAAGTATTAAATTTAGTCTCTATCTTCTTTGATAATAATGTATCTAAAGGTGGGGGCATTAATACGTAAATAAGGTTTTTTAGTAAGCCGAAGTAGCTCAGGGGTAGAGCACTTCCTTGGTAAGGAAGAGGTCGTGGGTTCAAATCCCATCTTTGGCTCGTACTTGTGTAAAAGTTAAGCAAGAGTATATAACAAATAGAAATAATTTATAATTACTAATTCGCATAAACATGGCAAAAGAGAAATTTGACCGTAGTAAACCACACTTAAACATTGGTACTATCGGTCACGTTGACCACGGTAAAACTACAACTACAGCTGCTATCACTAAAGTATTGGCTGATAAAGGTTTGTCAGAAGCTCGTTCATTTGATTCAATTGACTCTGCTCCTGAAGAAAAAGAGCGTGGTATCACAATCAATACTGCACACGTAGAATATTCTACAGCTAACCGTCACTATGCACACGTTGACTGTCCAGGTCACGCTGACTACGTTAAGAACATGGTAACTGGTGCTGCTCAAATGGACGGTGCTATCATCGTAGTTGCTGCGACTGATGGTCCTATGCCTCAAACTCGTGAGCACATCTTGTTGGCTCGCCAAGTAGGTGTTCCTGCGTTAGTAGTATTCATGAACAAAACTGACTTAGTTGATGACCCTGAGTTGTTAGACTTAGTTGAAATGGAAGTTCGTGAGTTATTATCATTCTACGAATTCCCTGGTGATGATATCCCTGTAATCAAAGGTTCTGCTTTAGGTGCATTGAACGGTGAGCCTGAGTGGGTTGAGAAAATCATGGAATTAATGGATGCTGTAGATAACTACATTCCAATTCCTCCACGTTTGACTGACTTACCTTTCTTGATGCCAGTAGAAGACGTATTCTCGATCACAGGTCGTGGTACAGTTGCTACAGGTCGTATCGAAAGAGGTGTAATCAACTCTGGTGATCCAGTTGAGATCTTAGGTATGGGTGCTGAGAACTTGAAATCTACAGTAACAGGTGTTGAGATGTTCCGTAAAATCTTAGATTACGGTGAGGCTGGTGATAACGTAGGTTTATTGTTACGTGGTATTGAGAAAACTGATATCAAACGTGGTATGGTTATCTGTAAACCAGGTTCAGTAACTCCTCACGATCATTTCAAAGCTGAGGTTTACGTATTGTCAAAAGCTGAAGGTGGTCGTCACACTCCATTCTTCAACAAATACCGTCCTCAATTCTATTTCCGTACAACTGACGTAACTGGAGAGATCTCTTTACCAGAAGGTACTGAAATGGTTATGCCAGGTGATAACGTTACAATCAGCGTGAAATTAATTTCTGCTATTGCGATGGAAAAAGGTCTACGTTTCGCTATCCGTGAGGGTGGTCGTACAGTAGGTGCTGGTCAGGTAACTGAAATTATCTAGTCTTTAATAAAGATTTAGAATCACATAGAATAAGCTAATCGACTGAGGTTGATTAGCTTATTTTTTCGATAAGCGATTTATCGGATTAGAATAAAAAAAAGTGAAAAAAGATTTGCAGAAAGTGGTTTAAAACACTATATTTGCATCACAAAATAAGAAATACACGGGCATAGTTTAAAGGTAGAACGAAGGTCTCCAAAACCTTTGGTCTGGGTTCGAGTCCTGGTGCCCGTGCTTATAAAAACAGATAAACTAAAATGGCAAAAGTACTTGATTTTTTTAAAGACTCTTATGTAGAGATCACTGAGAAAGTGACTTGGCCTACATGGTCTCAGTTACAAAGTTCAGCTGTTATTGTGCTTGTTGCGTCTCTTCTTATTGCATTGGTTGTCTTTGTAATGGATAAAGCTTCAAGCGTAGGGTTAGAATTCTTGTACGGTATTGCTTCTTAATTTTTCAATCGTATTTATTTATGGCAGATCAAGGTTTAAAGTGGTACGTAGTTCGTGCTGTAAGTGGTAAAGAAAAGAAAGTAAAGCAATATATTGATGCCGAAGTTAGCCGTTTAGGTATTGAGCACTTGATTCCTCAGGTGTTGATTCCAATGGAAAAATACTACTTGATGCGCGATGGTAAGAAAGTTGCTAAAGAACGTAACTACTATCCTGGTTATGTTTTATTAGAAGCAGCTCTTGACGGTGAGTTAGAGCACATCATCAAAAATATCAATAGTGTAATTGGTTTCTTGGGCGATAAAGCTGGTAACGCGGTTCCTTTGCGCCAAGCAGAAGTAAATCGTATCCTAGGTAAAGTGGATGAAATGGCCGAGCAAGGTGAAACCATTAACGTTCCTTACTATGTGGGTGAAACAGTGAAAGTCAACGACGGTCCTTTCAACGGATTTACCGGAGAAATCGAAGAAGTCCACGAAGATAAAAAGAAATTAATCGTGATGGTGAAAGTCTTCGGTCGTAAGACGCCACTTGAACTAAACTACATGCAAGTAGAAAAAGAGTAAGATTAGTAATTAACGATAGAGAAAAGCTTTTCATGAAAATTGGAAGGCTTTTTTTGTATCTTACTACAAATGAAAAGGCCAACTATTTATCTATTCGTATTGGTGTATGTGCTGACATTGCTGAGCTGTGCAAATGTCGAGAAGTACAATCGATTTATTGAAACTCCCCTGGCGGTGGAAGCTATGCAGCAAGACATCAACTATGTTGAGCATAACTTATGGAAAATGCATCCAGACTTGTTTCTATATGTGCGAGAAGATCAGTTAAAGGGTAAGTTCGACAGCCTTCGTAGGGCGATCCGCCAGCCATTATTGCCCAATCAGTTTCAGTTGGCATTAGCATCTGTACTGGCTCAAGTTCGGCAGGGGCATATGACGCTGAGTCCCCTTATTTCCAAATTTGACCCGAAAGGTAAGGATAAAGTCCGTTATCAAAAAAGTAAGGGTCCCTTTTCACAACTGGGATTTCATTGGCAGGAAAATACACTCTATCTCTCAAAAAATGGAACGTTAGATTCAAGTTTGGTAGCAGGCTCTAAAATTCTTTCTATTGAGGGGATACAACCACAAAATCTGTACACAAAATATCGTCCAACCTTTACGTCGGACGGCTATAATACGACATTTATCGATCAGGCTTTTGAGCGTTTATTACCGCGGTATTACCAATTGGAACTGGGGTATAAAGATTCTATTTCGGTTTTGTTTTCTCGCGCCGATAGTACATATCAGCGGACTGTGGTCAGAAGGTTTGACAGTGTCGATACAAAGGCTAAATCAGGGATAAGGGCCTCGGTTGTGAAAAAAGTGAGCCAACCTGATCAGAAGAAAAGTGATCAAAAAAAGCAGCGTAAAATCTTTGGGTATAATGCCAACCTAAAAAGAATGAGTAAACAGCTCTCTTTCCCTGTTAAAGGCGATAGTAGTGTTGCTTTATTGAAAGTGGTTGACTTTTCGTATGGACGTCCAAAAGAAGCCTATAGAAGGATTTTTGATCGGCTGGAGCTTAATTCGGTCCAATACCTGATCTTGGATCTTCGTGGCAATTTGGGTGGACGTTTGTCCGATGTCCGTGAACTATACAGTTACTTAGTGGAAGAGGATAAATTCCAATTTGTTCAGCCGGCAGTTATCACCTCAAAATTCAACTTGCCGTTTTATCAGGTAAAAGGATTGCCGGGCTGGTCTTATCCCATTTTATCACCATTTATTATTCCAAGTGCTGTAGTATCCTGGACAAAGAGCTTCTCCAAAGATGGGATAAATTATACCCACCTTACAGGGAGCAAAGTCGAGAAATCAAAAGGCAGTCGCTATCGCGGTGATTTATTTGTATTGATTGATGGCGGTACTTTTTCTGCTGCGAGTTTAATTGCTACAAATCTAAAAGTTGGGAAGCGGGCTGTGTTTGTGGGCGAGGAGACAGGTGGGGCAGCTAGTGGCACAGTTGCGGGAGTTCTTCCAGTGCTGAAACTTCCAAACTCCCATCTGCGTTGGCGTTTTGGCCTAATGGATGTCAAACCTTATTATCAAGTAAACGAAGCGGGGCGGGGTGTCATGCCGGATATTCCTGTCGTGCGGAGTGTTGATGATGTTATCAAGGGGAAAGATCCAGTATTGGATAAGGTGTTGAAGTCTATTAAAAAATAAGGAGAAGTGTAAGCGGGGGATTAGGCTTTACTTTGAGATCGTTTCCCTTGAAATAAGGCAATTATTTTCTTTAGAACAAGTTTGCTATAATGATAGATTAAGCCAAATATATTCTCTCCTGTTATATCGCTAGCCAAAGCAGGTGGTAAAAGTTCATAGATCGTGATACCAAAATAATCCGCTATTTTGTATACCTGCTCTACCTTTAGCTTCGTCTCATTGCGTTCGATTTTTGAATAGGCAGCCTGTGATATCTCCAAAACGAATGCAACAGCTTCCTGTGATATCCTGAGACTTTCTCTTTTCTGCCTAATAATTGTTCCGATTTCTTCTCTTGCCATTCTTTAAAAACCCAAATTATCGAATGGCCTAATTTAATAAATATAACTTGAAGTTGTGAAGTTTTTCGATGTTAAAACTTCTAGTTATAGTCTATAACCCTAGGTTGTGGTAGCTCAGCCTCTTTTCCATGAATTTTGATAAAAATAAATATTGAGATATCATGGAAAAGAAATTAAAAGAAATTAATGTTAGCGAGTTGGATGCAAATGAAGTGTTGGAGATTGAAGGAGGATCGGAGCGGGAGGGTGAGAAAAATACAAATTGGTTAGAATCCATATGGAATTATCTTAAACCTTAAAATGCGTCTTTCAATTCGATAGCATAGGGGCTCATAATTAGTGCTAATATGGAGCCAAGAACAAATGCGACCAAGTGTAAGGATCTATTTATTTTGGATATTTTGATGAGGGAAAGTAGTACTGATGTTAGTAAAGCATATATCCAATAGTGCGTTGAATTATGAATCCATGGAATGAATAAATGATTCATTTTTTGCAAAGGGAAAAATAGTCCAGAAAAACCGAATAGTCCAAAGGAAAGGCCAGATGAACCCACAGCGGTAAATGTGAAGTCTTTCTTTTTAAAAAGTGTTTGGATGAGATTTGGTAGGATTATAAGAAGGAGAAAAATAAATATAGTAAAGACGTAAGCAATAGTAATTCCGTGTGCTTGATTTAAGACAGCACACATATCATACCCTAATCCAAAAATTACAATACAATTAAACAAGAGGTGAATCCAGTTGCGATGAATCAAAGCCGAGGTAAGCAAAGTATGAATACGCTTACCTCTTGCTATTTCGTAGGGGTGCAGGATCAGTGCATGGAAAAACGATTTATTATAAAATCCAATGATGCTGCATACCAATATAATCGGTACGACAATATAGGAATAGGGGGATTCGGCGAAAGTTGGGAATATATCAAAGAATTTCATTAAACACTATTAATTTGCGTTGTAAGTTAATTAATAAATTTTAAAATACAACCTCAGGTTGTGGTGGATGTAATGGGTAATGCCCAAATTTGTATCGTTGATCAACAGAAGCAGTTGCCGAAAAAGCTTTAAAATAGAGTAGGATTCAATAAATAATTTCTAATTTTATGAAAACAGTGAAAAAAAATTCTCTTGCCTTATTGGCGGTAATATTTACTCTTGTAGGTATTTCTAAGATTGATTTGGTGAAAGCATCAAATGCAGGCGTGAAAGTATGTCCTGGTGATGGCAAAGGTTGCGTTCTTTGGGGTGCAATTGAAAAAGGCGACGGTAGTGGCTTTATTGAAATTGGAAAGGACGACGAATCTCAGGATACACCAGCTGAACCAGGAGCCTAACTCTATTTTATAACAAGTCTTGTAGCTAAGGGCTACAAGGCTGTATTTAATTTAAGCTATTTTTTATGAAAATTATTTTAGTGAAAACTATAAGCACATTATGTGTTATGGTATGTGTATTTTTGTCTATGCATTCCTATGCGGGTACAAACGAGAAAGACCATGCTTCTACCTCCAATGGTGTTAGAATCTGTCCAGGAAGTGGCTCTTCTTGTATTCTGTGGGGTTTGGTTTATAAAGGTTCTGATAATTCTCATGTTGAACCAATGCCAGATGAGGAATCCCAACCAACACCCTCAGACAATCAGTAAAATTTAAGTATATAAATTCATCTAATGAAAATCCAATTGTTAATACCAAGTTTAGTGTTGTTGATTTCCTGTGGTTTAAAATCACCAAGCAGCTTCAATGCACTAGAAAAGCGAAATATTGTTGTTTGTGATGCACTTCAAATTGAAGGGAAGACCATCTACGGTGATTTGCAAAATGATTTGGAGGCTGTACCTTATACTAAATCATTAAAACCTGCAGATTTCGGTGATAAACTGTATCAAATAGCAAGTTCCAGTGTGGAACGGTATTATCTCAAAGAGAGTAATCAACAAGTTCATTATTGGGATGCTGCTAATCTTGAACATCATACAATGGACGTATCTAAAAAGTATCCTTTTGGATTGGTTATAGGACAAGATGAACATAGTATATATTTCTATAATTCATCTACAAAAGGAAAAAGTTTTGGTACGTATAACTTAGTTTCTGAAAAATTGAATATTGTCAATTTTGATGGATATACTGTAATTAGTACAGCCAAGCTCAGCAAGAAACCAGATATTTTGCTATCCACAGGAGTAAAGGATGAAAGATTGGGTTTTTACCTTATTGATACCTTGCAACAAACTCAAACATTGATAAAAGCAATTGAGACTAAAGATCCCGTTAATGGAGACCCTGGTGTCTATGGTGGTAAATTTTATGTATTCCAAGATCGTATACTGTATGTGTTCGATAATCGATCAAGCTTTTATGAATTTGATCAAGACGGAAGATTTGTTCGTGAAATTACCACTATAGATACCTTTGATTTTAAGGGGAAGTCCAATAAGGCATACAATATACAGCTGGAAGGGTTGTATAAAGGTCTAGAAATCTTTGACAATATTTTGTATGTACGGACAAATATTATCAGCACTAAAAATAGTTATATACTTTATGATCGGTATGATCTCGTGGAAGGAAAATATAAAGATAGCTTTAAGCTCAATTTTGATTTTGATATCAGTCAATATTCTTATCCCATCTTCACCAATCATTTAACGGCTGATAAGTTTAGCTTAATATTTGGGGATAAATATAGGTCTGGTCGTTATGCCAAGATTACGTTATTTTTCAAAAAATAACTTTATGAAAAGATATCTTTTATATTTTATTGTATCGGTTATACAATTTGGGCTTTTTGTGTTACTCATGATTTCTGTATATCAAAAGATTAAAAATTTTGAAACTTTCATGGATACATTAGTTGGAACTAATTTGTTTTATGTAAATTCCGTGAAGTATTTTGCGATAGCTGTGATCGTTGCGGAGTTGATTGTTGCTTTCTTCTTATTGGCCTATCGAAAAATAGGATTTTATTTGACTATTCTTCTTTTTGCAGTTTATACCCTCTATATTATTATATTAGAATTATACTATTTTTATCCTTCCTGCGGCTGTGGTGGTATTATGGCGCAATTACCATTCAAGGAACATTTAACTCTTAATCTTATTTATATAATTTTGGCTGCGATTAGTATTCTATTCGTGAAAAAATCAACATATGAAAAAAATATTGTTATCGTTTAGTTTTTGTATATATGCGTTACTTTGTGTTGCGCAAAATCAATATAAGATTACCTATAAAGGAACATTGCTTTCCTCTTCTCTCAATGCGAGATTGGAGCAAGAAGTAAATGATCCAGTGTTTTTGCAAGGATATAAAGATTTGATTGAGGGTTTCGAAGTACAATATGCATTGTATGTTGATGTATCCAAGGGGAGATCAATCCTCTTGGAACAGAAAGAAATTGGATTGGATGGTCCTCCCCCATTCAAACATTTATTCTCTTTTTATGATCAGGCCGGTAACCTATATTTTGAAGATCTATTCCGCGGTAAGCAATTTAAGGTGCGAGACTCGCCGGCAGTATTACAATGGGATGTAAAACAGGAAATAATGAAAGTTGGCAATTTTAATTGCCGTAAAGCAGTCCTTAAGAATGATCCTTTCAATACCGTAGTATGGTTTTGTGAAGATTATCCGATTAGTTTTGGACCCTATATCGGAGCTAAACTTCCGGGTTTGGCAGTTTTGTTGGAGAATGATTACTATGTTATCAAAATCGATAAAATAACAAAAGAGGCATTTTCCAAGAATATCGAAAATCAAATGAATGCAGCTCAGAAAAAGACTGGTATTTCTTACGCCAAGTATAGAGAACAGGTAGCCCCTTTGCTAAAAAAGATGAAAACTGAAAATATTATTGATTAGGACAACAAATGAGGTTTTGGTCGGGTATTTTCTTCATTTTATTCTTCATTTTTTCTTGTTATTGTGCTTCAGCTCAGCTGCTTGATGGTCGTGTAGTTTCCCGAACCAGTGGAGATCCGATTTCAGGAGCAATAATTAGTCTCTATAGTGTACAGGATTCTGATCGTATGCTGCACTATATGACGACGGACGACAAAGGCAGATACCGTTTGCGTGAACATGGATTTCCGTTCATACTAAAGGTGAGATCTATGTCTTTTCAAACTTTTCGAACTAAAGTGAGTAAAGCATCTGATTTTCCTGCAGTGATCATGCTAAGCGATGAGTCTATTCGCATGGATGAAGTATTGGTAAATATGAACAAAGGCTTTGCGTCCTTTAATAATGATACGACGGTCTATAATCTTAAGGCTTTGAATCTTCAAGATAGAGACAATCTGAAAGAGATTTTATTACGGATTCCTGGATTCAAAGTCGATGAAAATTACAAAATCGTGCATGGTGGGAAAGAGATTAATAAAATTCTGATCAATGGTAAAGAAGTCTTCGAGTTTCAAAATAAAATAGCTTTGGAGAACATGGAATCTGGAATGTTAGATCACATAAGAGTGATTGCCAATTATCAGGATCCATTTCGTGTCAATCTTGGCAATGAGCATGAAGAGAAAGTGTTGGATCTAAAGGTGAAAGATAGTTTTACGAATATATTGAAAGGAAATGTGGAAGCATTTCTAGGCTATAAGAATAAGTATAAATTTAAACCCTTTCTCTTTTATTTTGGCGACAATCTTTCTTTGTTTTCGTTGACGAATATCAATAATGTCTTTGATAAGGACTGGTCGAGTGAGGATTATGCAGGCGCAATACGTTCTAACAATGTCGCTTCAAGTTATTATTCCTCTCAGAATAAGAAGGTATTTTATACGAAGGACATTACGCTAAATAATGAATCTAGCTTATTGAATGCGACAATGATTAAAAAGAACACGGAGCGATATTCATTACAAGCGGTTCTGAATTTAAATTATTTGAAGTCCATCCGACTCTCTGAAGAGAATTCCAGATTTTTAGGAAATAATCTTTATGAAAAAAATAGTACGGATAGTTTGCGCGCTAGAATGATCGGTACTATGTTGAATTTCCGATATAAATTGAGTGAAAGTAGTATTGCCAAAAATATCTTTTCCAGTTATCAAGACCGTTTGAAAGGAGAGGGAAGTTACGAATCAATATATCCTCAAACAAAGGAGCTTTTTAATCTCGGAGAGATGACGGAGCAGAGGAGCAATATTTTATCAAATCGTTTGACTTATGAGACCAAGATAAATAATGCCTTAGCCTGGAATATGGGCTGGGACTGGAAAAATGAGATTTCAAGAGATACTTGGCAACTTCAATATTTAGAGACAACGAAAGAGCAGACTAATCGGAATAAACAGAATATTAAATTTTCAAGCAATGAAAGTATATTGCATACTAATTTGAGACAGCTTTTGGGAAAAGTAAATACACTTGTCTATGAATTATCTTATAGTAATATACATAATAGCTTTATTCCTGATAATATTAACCAAGCCAAAACGCGATATATAGCTCGCACAGAAGCAAATTTTAATTTAAAACGCTTTAACCTTCGTAGTACAATAGCCTTGCAGCGTCAAAGAATCGAAGTATTTGATTCTATATCTACTTCTACTTTTTTATTGGCTAACATTAATTTGGATTACTTTTTGGATCGATTTAAGAAAAATCGTTTAATTTTTAATTGGGGAAGAACTACCCAAGCACCTGACGTCAAATCAGGGCTAAGCCAGCGCGTAATCTCTTATGATCAGACAATACTTGGAAACCATCAATTGCTGCATGATATTTATGCAATCAATACAGTAAAGCTCGGCTATTTATATGATTTTCCATTTAAAGGGCAATCTTTTAGAATAAATCTCTATAGACAGCACAGTGAAAAAGCGCTGGTACAATTTATTGATATGACTTTTCCGCTTTTAAGAAATTTGAAATTGGTTCAGGGTTATCGAAATGTAGGGCTAGATGTCTCTTATGCACAAAATCTTTTTAAAGATCAGTTTCCTATGAATGTTTCCTTGCTCTATAACTATCAGAACAACCGCTCTTATCAGTTTTCGGGTGCTGGAGAATCGCAGATTAAGCAGCGGAATCATGGTTATATGCTAAATCTAAATTCTTTTTCCTCAGGAGCGATCAACATTTCTATGACCCTCAAAAACGATTATACACGGTATGGTTATCAAGATGGACTTCTAACGGATCAGAACTCACTAATGATTTTGTTGGGGCCAAAATTTAATCATAAAAGGACGGAATGGAAGACAATGCTTAAATATAGCGTTATAAATAGTGTTGATCAACGGCGCGAGTTTATGGATATAGATCTTTCCTCGGTATATATCATTAGTAAAAAGCTAGAACTGATATTGACTTGTGAAAACATGTTGCAGAATTTAGGTTTTAAAAACAACGCTGTTTTGTCTGTTTTTAATAATCAAAATGGAATTGAAAATTTTCAATCTTTTAAGAATTTAGTTGGATATAGTGCGGTGGGTGTCAAGTACAGATTTTGATGAAAATTTAAAAATACAACCTCAGGTTGTGGTGGATTTAATCAACAATAGACAGTTTTGTATTGTTGATTAAAACCAAGATGAAAAGAACAAATATTATATACCTGCTGCTGATAGTGGCTATAATTATAGGGTTGATATTATTACCGTTTATCAAAGTGCCGATTTCAATTTCGGCACAGGGAATCGTCAGGCCTACGATGGAGAATACAAAGATGCTATCCTTGGTCAGTGGCCGTATTATTGACAACCGTATAGTAGGCAACAATCAGCAGGTAAAACAGGGGGATACACTACTAATCATTGTTTCCGAAGATCTGGAAAATAAATTGTCTCTAAATAAGGGTTTAACGGATGACTATGCGAGGCAAATCGCTGATCTAAAACTTATTCTTGATGGTAGGGCAAAAAGTCTGCAAAGTGGACAATATCAACTGGAATATCTGTCCATGGAACAACGTATGTCTGAAATACAGTCGCAGCTTACCTTAGCACGCCGTGAACTGGACCGACATAATCAGCTATTCAGCCAGGGGGTGGTTTCCCAAGCAGAACTTGATAAAACACAATACTCTTTTGAACAACTTGAACATCAGTTTTTGACGATACGGAAGCAGCAGATGGCGCAATGGAGCGCTAAGTTGGTCGAACTGAAACAGAAGGCACAGTCGCTGTCGTCCGAGAAAAAGTCTATCTTGATTGATGGTCAAAATTATATTGTTCGAGCGCCCATAACAGGTACAGTGGTTAATTTTAAAGGATATCAAAAAGGAGGACAGCTCGTGCAGGGACAGGATATTTTGGAAATTTCGCCAGAGGATCAGCTTATAGCTGAATGTATGGTGCCTGCCAAATCGATCGGCTATATCAAAAAGAATCAATCGGTCAAATTCCAGATGGACACGTATAATTATAACCAATGGGGATTTCTTTCGGGGACAGTGCATGATATTGACTACAATCTGGTAAACGATCAACAAAAAGGATCCTTTTTTAAGGTCAGGTGCCGTATGGATCAAAACTTTCTGAGCCTCCCCAATGGAAATAAGGCCTTTGTAGGAAAGGGAAATACATTTAATGCGCGGTTTTACCTCTTGGACCGTACGTTATGGCAGCTCCTGTTCGATCGGGCCGACAATCTGTTCAATCCAAATCTTGGCGCTAAAACGAGCGCATTATAAAAATTTCTTTATTAATCTGACAACAGTAAATTTGTAATGAAAAAATCTCCTGTTTGCATTAAGCAGCACGATATCCGTGACTGTGGGGCGGCCTGTCTGGCTTCTATTGCGGGCTATTATGGTACACATATTCCTATTGCCAAGATTAGACAATTCTGTCACACCGATACGCGTGGTACCAATGTGTTAGGTATGGTTCAAGGACTGCAACAAATGGGTTTTAATGCCAAAGGTGTCAAGGGCGCTATAGATGCCATTCCGCAGATACCTTTACCAGCAATTGCCCATGTTGTGCTCAAAGAGCAGCTCCAACACTATGTGGTAATCTATCAGGTGGAAAAGGATAAAATTACGGTGATGGATCCTGGTTTGGGAAAAGTAGAAAAATATACCTTTGAGGCCTTTCAGAAGATTTGGACTGGGGTGTTGATCTTAATGGAACCCAATGAATATTTTGAACAGAAAAATGAGAAGATCGATGTTTACAAGAGATTCTGGAATCTGATCCGGCCGCATCGCTCGGTGATCGTTCAGGCACTGGTGGGAGCTGCTGTGTATACGCTGCTGGGGCTTTCAACATCGTTTTACATTGAGAAAATTACCGATTATGTACTGGTCGATGGCAATGTGCGCTTATTGAACCTTCTTTCGATCGGTATGTTGGTCATTCTGATTTTTCAGTTGCTCATTGGTACATTGAAAAGTGTCATGGTCCTGCAGACGGGGCAAAGGATCGATAAATACCTGATTTTGGGTTACTATAAGCACTTGCTGAGCCTTCCGCAACGCTTCTTTGATACAATGAAAGTAGGCGAGATTATATCGCGGGTCAATGATGCAGTCAAAATTCGTGCTTTTATCAACGATGTAGCCATACAAGCGGTCGTTAATGTGTTGATCGTAGTCTTTTCCTTTGCGCTTATGTTTACCTACTTCTGGAAGCTGGCTTTGATCATGCTGCTTGTTATCCCTTTTTATCTTGGGGTCTATTGGCTTTCGAATAAACTGAACAAAAAAGTAGAGCGCCGGATGATGGAAGAAGGGGCCGAACTGGAATCTCATCTGGTCGAATCGCTCAATTCGGTCAAGACTATCAAGCAGTTTGGTATTGAAACTTATTTTAATAGTGGTACAGACAATCGGTTTTCGCATGTATTGAAAACCATTTATGCCTCGGTGATGAATGGCTTGTTTTCCAGTACCTCTGGCGAGTTATTGTCACGGTTATTTACCATTATCCTCTTATGGGTTGGCTCATACTATGTGATCGAACGTACGATCACACCGGGAGAACTACTCTCATTTTACGCCCTGATCGGTTATTTTACAGGTCCGGTGACGCAATTGATCGGCATGAACAAGACATTGCAAAATGCATTGATTGCAGCAGATCGCCTGTTTGAAATTATGGATCTGGAGCGCGAAGAATCAGAAGAAAAATTACAGCTTACTTCGGATCTGGTTGGGGATATTGTCTTTGATAATGTTCGTTTTTCTTACGGATCACGGGTAGAGGTATTCCGAAATTTTAGCTGCCGGATACAACAGAGCAAGATGACGGCTGTGATCGGAGAAAGTGGAAGCGGTAAGACTACGCTGGGAGCGCTTATTCAACAGCTGTATCCATTACAGGAGGGGAAGATTTCTATTGGGCAATACGATCTGAACTATATTTCGAAGAGCTCCCTTCGGGAACGCATTGCCATCGTGCCCCAACAGATCGATCTTTTTTCGGGTAATGTTGTCAGCAATATTGCTGTTGGTGAGGATATCCCCAATTTTCAGCGTCTCTTGCAGGTGGTCAATGAATTGGACATGATGTCTTTTATTGAAAAGTTGCCAGCCGGTTTTGAAACTCAGCTGGGTGAAAATGGATCCATGCTATCCGGTGGACAGCGGCAACGAATTGCCATTGCACGAGCATTATACCGCAATCCGGACATTCTGATTTTAGACGAAGCAACTTCAGCTTTGGATACTTCAACAGAACAGGTAATCCAGCGGGCATTCCGTCGCTTTAAAGATTCGGGTAAGACGATGATTGTGATTGCCCATCGGTTGAGTACGATTGCCGAGGCCGATACCATTATGGTGCTTAAAGATGGTGTACTTATCGAACAGGGCGAACATGAGGAATTATTAACCCAAGAGTCTGCTTATAGGGATATGTGGAAAAAGCAATCGATCGTGTTAAATTAACTGTTGTTTTTTATTCAATGATGAACAAATATCAAAGAAGCAGGATAAAGTGCTGTTTTATTTTTTTAGCGGTACTGTTATCTACGAATGTGCTGGCGCAGCGAGCCTGGACTTTACAGGATTGTATCGATTATGCGGTGGCTCATCATCTGCCGATCAAACAGCAGGACATCAAGGCTAAGATAAAAGTGCTGGATCAGGAAATGGCACTGCGGGAACGCTTGCCAAGTGTGAACGGCTATGCAAATGGTTATACGACTTTTGGATCATCGCAGGATGTGTTTGGTACGATTCGGCGCAATGACAACCTGAATAGCAACATGGGGATCAATGCGGAGCTGACCCTATACCAATATAACTATTTTCGAAACCAAGCCAAGAAAGCCGCTTCCGAGGCGGAACAGGAACGTATAGAAAAGGAGATATTGAAAAGGAATCTTACCGTTCAGCTGATGGAAGCCTATCTGCAGACTTTGCTGGTTCAGGCACTGTTGGTGTCCCAGGATTCGGCCATGCAGTTTTCACAGCAGTTATTGGATAAAGCACAGAAAAGTACGGCAGTAGGGGCAACAGCAGTGTCGGTAGTTGCCGAAGCAAAAGCCAATCTGGCACGGGAGAAACAGCAATACCAACAATATCACAAAGATAGACAACAGTCCTTGCTCAAACTAGCCCAGCTGATGAACTACCCGGACTATAATAACTTAAGCCTGGCTGTCCCAGTAGCGGAGAGTGATCTTCTGCAAGAGCATACTTTTTCGGATATATCGAACCTGCGGGAAGAAGCTTATTTGCATAATCCGGTATTTGCTAAGTTCCGAAGTCAAGCTGTTGGACTTGAGGTCGAGTCCAAGTTGGTTAAAGCAGCGTTATTTCCGACGGTAAAAGGATCCGCTGGTTTGGGGAGTACCTATTTCAATGCTTTTAAAGCGGACAATACGCGATCTTTTTTTGTACAGAGTAAAGACAACTTTGCCCAGCAGCTCGCTGTGACGGTTTCGGTGCCCATCTTCAACAAAGGAAAAACAAATCGTCAGTTGAAGCAGATCGACTTGAACCAGCAAAATATACAATTGGCGATTGATAATGAAAAGTTTGCTCAGCAGCAGATCTTAGATAAGCTATTGCTTGAATTGGATGAGAACAGAAAGCAATATGGTATTGCGGTAGAAGCGAGCACGGCAACAGCGCAATCTTTGGATTACACCTTGCGGAGTTTTGAAGCGGGCAAGGCATCGATCTATGATGTCAATACGAGTAAAAGTAATTTGATTAAAGCGGAGTCGGAAACGATCCGCAGCAAATATACTGTGGTGTTCAATCAGCTCATGCTGCGCTATCAGATTTATGGATCGATAAATTAAAATCATTATGAAGCTATTTCAATATATAGATCGGATTAATTTGTTGGACAAGTTGATCCGCCAAAGAAGGACGGGGACGCAGTCAGAACTAGCAGTCCGCCTCGGGCTTTCTGTGTCACGATTGGCCCGTATTATTGAATATCTTAGAGATATTGGTGCTCCAATTACTTTTGATAGATCGCTTAATACGTATTACTATGAAAAAGACTATTCAATCCAAATCAAGGTAGAGGTTCAGCAGGAAAATATTCATTTGCTGGATTTAAATCAGATGAGACAAGCAAATGCGGGTGATAATTTTATTTCAAATCATTTTCTGAATGCTTTTTTGTGCATTGAGCAAAAGTAATTTAGTAGTGTTGATCAATAGAGCAGGAATCCGAAAAGGCTAACAATAGAGTAGGGACTAATTTTTTATAAATCAAAAAAAATGAATACATTAGATTTAAAAGGTTTCGGTGTTCAGGAAATGGATGCGAAAGAAATGGAAGTAGTTGATGGGGGATGGTGGCAAGCTGCTTTGGGGACATTTTTATATAATGTCGTTGCTGATTGGAGACAAAACGTTGCTGCATTTGAAAGAGGAATAAATGGTGAAGCTTTATAAACTTGTAAATTTATGAACAAAATAGAACTAACAGAATTGACTAATTCTGAGATTATTGAAGTAAACGGTGGAGATGGTATGACAGAAGCTTTTTTTTGGGTTTTAGGTCGATTTTTTCAGGCTCAACAGAGAGATCTAGATGGATCCATTGGTGGCCCTACAGCAATTCATGGGTAATTTAGTGCTTTGAAAATAAAAACTATTTTACGTAAGAACCTAAGTACTTTACTACTTAGGTTCGTCCTAATTTTGATTTATTGAAACAAAAAATAAAACTTTTAATATTTGGTACTTTACAATCAAGTATTATATTGATTGTGTTTTTTCTATTGTTTGGCTTAGATATAGCCTCCAATACTATTACCATGTCTGATCAATTTAATATCTTTCTAATATGTATCTGTACAGCTTTTTTTGAAGAGATTGTCTTTCGGTATTATTTGATTCGCGGGTTGAGTAGATTTTTTAATAAGAAAAAATCAGTAATAATTTCCGCTGTGTTATTTGCTGCATGTCATCTAGGAAATTCTCATTTTACGACCACAGCATTTGCTTCCCATTTTCTAGGTGGTATAATTTATGCATATGCTTATATTCATACGAAATCTATATATTATCCTGTTGGATTACACTTCGGTTGGAATTATATTCAATGGTTATTTTCACTTCCAATGAGTGGAACAACAAAAAGTGGTTTATATAGTCTTATTTTGCCAACCAATGATTATTGGTTGGGAGGAAATTATGGGATAGAAGGAGGGTTTGCAAGTCTTCTGATTAGGAGTATCTTGTTTGGCGTTATCTTATTTACAGTTTCCAGATATGAAAGAAATGCACACGTGAATTATTAGGTTTCGGTTTTCTATTAATGTTAACATTTTATTTATATATGGGCCCAAAATAAGTAAAAAAGGGGAGAGTAGCATGATATTGAAATTATTAAAAAGTTGTGAATATAAGAATTATTCCATTGGATTGGGCTTTAAATTAAGATATTTAAATTATGTTGTTAGTAAAAAGTCATAACTTGATTATTATATTTGGCTATCGAATTTTTCTAATTTTGCTACTTATCCGTGCAATGGTTGCACATAATCAAAAAAATAAAGCCCGTATATAAATTAATACCACTAAATAATGATGAATCGCAGGCTATAAGAATAAACTATGGTATAAATTTATAGGAGAAAAACATCTTCTATAAATATAATTTGAAGACATTATTACTTTTTCTACCCTAGTTCAAAGAAAGTAATGGTGTTTTGACTTGTGCTATTGGCAATTGAAGAGTAGTTGATGAGAATAATGTGAGAAAATTAATGAATGAATTAATAGATTATCCAGGGTTTGTTGTAGAGCCGAGATTGATTAGTATGTCTAAAGCTAACATGATAGGCATGTTGTTTTTCGCTGTTTTCATTCTCTTATACGGGATACCTTTTTGTTTACTGTGGGATCTAAAGGAAGAGCTGGCGGCAATTAAAGATAGCCTATATAATAAAGCTTCGAATGCATGGTGGGTTTATGGTATTGTCATTATTATCGGTGTCGTTCTTCATGAATTGATTCATGGCATTGTATTCGCATCCTTTGCGAAGCAAGGTTTCAAATCCATAAAGTTTGGAATTATTTGGAAAATGCTCACTCCATATGCTCATTGCAAAGAACCGTTACGGGTAAGACCTTATATGTTAGGTGTAGTTATGCCTTTTCTCCTTGTTGGCTTTTTACCCGCGATTTATTCAATTTTTACTGGAAATTTACCACTTTTATTTTTTGCAATTTTCTTCTCTGGTGCGGCAGTCGGAGATTTCATGATTTTAAATTTAATTTATAAAGAGAATAAAGATAACCTGGTACTCGATCACCCTACTGAGGGAGGTTGCTTTATTTTGAAAAAGGTTACTAATCCAGCGGATTTGTGATTACAAAACGATATTTGATCTGAGAGTCTAGCCTAAATACTTGTGTGATAAATTCTTAACTTCCTTCTAATTCCTTTAGCCCCACCATTGTAATAGGAGACTCTTGGTTTTCTTCATTACTTATGTAATAAACTGTTTTGTTGCTCTTTTTTCCATAGAAAATTTATTGAAATACAACCACAGGTTGTGGTATAGATATATCCTAATGTTTATTTTTGGGACAGTAACTAAATCTAAATATTTATGGAAACTAAAACAATTTTAAAATTTGTAGTAATAATAGCTATTCTGGCATTTTGTGTTTATCTGCTATCTAATGTCGGCGAATTTATTCGAGGATTTGAAGATGGTTTTAATGCGGCCAAAAATAAATAAAAACCTTAAATTTAAACGGATGAAAAAACACTTTATTCTTCTATTACTTTTTTTTATAATCACTTTTAGTGGTTTTGCGCAGGGGAATTCGATGCTGTGGAAAATCTCGGGAAATGGACTTAAACAAGATTCCTATCTGTTTGGTACGATCCACATGTTGTGCCCTGACGATTTTGAGATCAAACAAAAATGCCTGGATGCGCTTAATTCGAGTCAGAAAGTCGTATTTGAAGTGGATCTGTCGAAACCTGAAAATATGGAGGTCCTACAGGCATTTGCCGTACCTGACCCTAGTTTTATTAAAAACTTTACCGATAGCGAAGTGCGTAAAATGGATAGCGTCTTGTTGGCACAGCAGCTTTCAATTAAATTATTGGATCATGTTTCACCGGTAACAATGGCTTCCTTATTTTCAATGAAGGGCTTTAATTGTCCTGATCCAACAAAGTTGAAATCATATGAAATTGAACTATCGGCTCTGGCCTCCGCTCAGAGTAAAACAATTGGCGAACTTGAAACAGCAGATTATCAATTCGGGTTATTGAAAGACTTGATTACGCCAAAGTTATTTATGGACTGGGTATTGCAGTTGGATAAATATCCCGCTCTAACGGCCAAAATGGTCAATGCCTATAAAAATGAAAACCTCAAAGAATTAACTGCATTGATTGAGGATCCTACATGGATGTCTGTCGAACAGAAAGAAAAGCTCTTGACAGGGCGGAATATAAACTGGACAACGATTATTCCGAATTTGATCAAAGACCAGGGTTGCTTTATTGCTGTGGGAGCTGGACACCTGTCTGGTGAAAAGGGCTTGATCTCGTTACTTAGAGCAAAAGGTTATAGCTTGACGGCAATTGATTAGGATTGTTATTTTTTGAGATAAAGGAAGTATAGTCCCTTGATAGAATACGCTTATTGTTTTTCGATGGTCTCATCGTTTTATATGGAGTGCCCTTTTATTTATTGTGGGATCTAAAGAAAGAGCTGGCGGCAATTAAAGATCGCCTATATCATAAAGTTTCGAATGCATGATGGGTTTATGGCATTGTCATTATTATCGGTGTCGTTCTTAATGAATTGATTCATGGTATTGTATTCGTATCCTTTGCGAAGCAAGGTTTCAAATCTATAAAGTTTGGAATTATTTGGAAAATGCTCACCCCATATGCTCATTGCAAAGAACCGTTACGGGTAAGACCTTATATGTTAGGTGTAGTTATGCCTTAAAGTTTTAATTTATAACTTATGAAGTCGCTTAAGATCACTATCTAAAATGAAAAACGGACAATTTACGATGTGAAAATTGTCCGTTTTAGCTGGTTAAATTATTCTTTCATAACTTACTGTTGTAAAGGTTTATCCATATAGACTTATCATACAGTTTCATCAAAAAGGAAATACATGTCAAAATATATAAATCGATTGTTGAAATTACCTGTGCTTTATTTATATACTCTTATGATAGTTTCTTATCTGAGTATTGATGTTTTGTGTCACGTAATACTTATTGATTTATTCAAGTTTGAATCGGTTTCAAATGCGGTAACTCGAGATCAAAGTATATTGAAAATATTCATATATGCACTAATTTTAGGGCCATTTTTTGAGACATTACTATTTCAATTTATACCCGTAAAACTTCTGTCTACATATGTTTTTTTTAAAAAGAAAAAAATATGGATAGTTTTAATTTCTGCCCTTCTTTTCGCTTTGACTCATTTATATAGCTCTTATTATTTCATTTATACTTTTTTGATGGGTATAAATTTAGTCTTATTCTTTTTTATTATGGAGTTTAAGAATAAAGGTTCAGGACTTTGGCATACCACATTGCTACATGCTATTATTAATCTAATGGTTTTTATCCATCAATATTTTAGATAAGAAAATTTTGGCGTGCAGTAATCGATTTCCAAAAAAATAGTCGAAATTGATGGGGGATAAGCTACATTGTACATTTTATAATGGTGTTTCTGATTGGAGCCAAAATGTTGCTATATTTGAGCGAAGTCTAAATAGTTGAGCTTTATAAAAGATGTATGCTACGAACAAAGTAAAGTTAACAGAATTCTGAATATAAACTGGATAACGATTATTCCGAATTTGATCAAAGATCAGGGTTGCTTTATTACTGTGGGAGCTGGACACCTCTCTGGTGAAAAGGGCTTGATCTGGTTACTTAGAGCAACAGGTTATAGCTTGATAGTAATTGATTTTATCTATGGATTGGGTTTACATCTATTGGTGAGCTTTATAGCCGTTCTCATGAAAATATAGGTATAAAAATAATGAGTTGCGCTACAGGCATGGCCAATATAGTAGCCTTTTAGTAGGTTGACTATGCATATGAAACTAAAATTTACATTTATTCTGATCTGTTTGTTAGCCGGGCTATTATGCAAAGCTCAGATACAGTTTGTCGGCGCTCAGAATAAGTTGCCAATTCCCTCATTAAATATTTACAATGAAAAAGGGACATTGATTGGATTTACAGATAAAACTGGTGTAACTCAGTTTCTCGATAATGGAGTGAAGAAGCAAAAACTACCATTAGCAGTTACGGTACAACATATCTCCTATGAAAACAAAACCTTTTCATTAGTATCGCTGGACGATAAACAACTATATTTTTTGGAGTCAAGACCTCAAGTCTTAAAAGAAGTCACTGTTACGGCAAAGCCAAAAGAAGTCGTGGTATTGAAAGGGTATTTCCGCTCCCTAGAGACATTTGATCATCAGTATAAGTATTTTTCGGACGGAATTGTAGAGTTTTATATTCCGTTGAAGAAGGGTAAACCTAAATATAGATTGATTGATTATCGTGTGTTTGTAGATTCTATTGTCGCTAAGGATTATAATGCAAAAATGCGATCTTTCTTCCAGATTCCTAGGATTACGGAAATAGATAATAGAAAATTAGCGGATCGATTAAATGATCTCGTTAAGGAAAACGATACGTCTAGCCGTATTCGCTTGTTGAAAAAAGGAAATGAGGTAGGGCACCTGACGACAGATGCTGATCGAAGTAATGTTCAATTGTATTTGGATAAGGTGTTGCCAGATACTGTAGTGAATGAAAAACTTTTTAGCCTAGAGGCGAAGACGTTTCACGAGGTTACAATTGAAAATTATAATGCAACCGAATTAAACAGCATGACGCCTTTCAATTTAACAGCCCTTTACCAAAATATTGTTGCGTCTTTAAAACGCAAAAAGGAATACGGCCATATCCCTTGTGAGATACTTAATGAATTTTATGTCATGGAGAATGGGTATATAACGGAAGAGGAATATAAATCTAATCAAAAGGGCTTGACGAAGAGTATTTACACAACGCTCCAAAAAAGCAATTATAAGACACGATTTTGGGAGAAGTTGGAAGACTATCATATTCCAGCGATCAACGATGGACTGGTAAAACAACTTGGTGAAAATCTCCAATTGATTAATTGATATTTAACGGTAATTTGTCGCTATATAACCACAGGTTGTGGTACAACTATATCATAATGTCTATTTTTGGGACAATAGTTAAATCTAAATAATTATGGAAATTAAGAAACTTTTAAAATTTGCAGCAGTAGTAGTGGTGCTCGCTCTCATCGTTTATGTCATCATGAATAGTAGCGCCTTTATTGATGCATTTAATGAAGGGTATAATAGGACCAGAAATAAATAAGTAGAATTATAGAAGATTATTGGATACTGTTAATCCCTAATTAATTAATAAAGGCCAAATAAAAAGGACTGAAATGAAATTTGAAATAAGAATAGGATTTGTTATCGGGATATTAACGATGATTTCTGTCTTGGCCAATGCACAAATTAAAGTCATTGATAGCCTAACACAGGAACCTATAAGTGGTGTCAATCTGTATGCGGATAACGGTAGCTTACTTGGTGCAACAAATATAGCCGGAGAAGTTGTGTTGGATTCGTTGAAACAGGAAAAAACCGTGAATCTAACTTTTCAGCATGTTGCCTATAGTAGTTTGATGGTGCCTTTTTCGGAAGTAAAGACGATGGGCAAGATCAAAATAGTTCCCCGATCAATTAAGATTGATGAGGTAGCGATAGGCGATCGGAGTAAGGCTGACTATGTTGTTTTAAAAGGGTATTTTCGGAACCTTACTTTACTTAATGATAAGATGGGATATTTTGTCGATGGCATAATTTCGTATTATATTCCACTAAAGAATAAGAAAGAAAAGGTTCGGTTTATTCTGAAGGGGTACCGCATTTTTGAAAATAAAAGTGCTACGCAAGATCTCGCAGATAAGATGGGAACTTTTTTTTCCTATAATCCAAGCGTGATCAATCTTAAAAACACTTCGATCGCCTATCAGTTGCCGAAAGGATTTCGGTTGGAGAAGGATAAAGGTCGGCGGTTTATAAAACAAGGGAGTACAAACATGGGCTTTGTACAAGTTTCCAACGAGGGAAAAGGGCAGGTATATCTAAATCGGGTAGCGCCGGGTACCTCAATTGACCGAAAGATATTTAAAATACAGGGCCGTCAACATAGTGGCGTAACGATAGAAACGTATGCGCATGTAACTCCGGATAATTTAACAATGGATCATTTGGTCAGTGTGGTTAGGTCATCTGTCGGTGGTCTTAAAAAAAAGAGCCAAACTGAATATATGCCGATAGAGTCATATGATGAATTTTATGTGCTAGAAAAGGAGTATATCACCACAGATCAATTTACTGAATACAAAAAGCAATTTGCAAAAAGTATATTTCTGAAAGGAAGCAGTGATTATCAGAGCACCTATTGGAATGATCTCGATAGGTACGGAATCCCCGCTTTGCCTAAAGGGGTTAATGGTCAACTGGGAAATATTTTAAAAATTAGAGAGTAGCCTTATCGGGGCTTACCATCGAATTATCAAAAATTGAAACCTAACCCGATGAAATACATGCTATATACGTTGGTTATTAGTGTTTTTTTTATTGTATTTGTAAATAGTTTTGATGGCTTTTATGCTCGGGGTGAATAGAGAGGTCGGTGATATATTTGAAAAATAAACGAATGGATGCCAGCTTTTTAAAAAAAGTATAAATTCCTGAAAAATTAAAAGTTAGATACTTGCAGGATTCAAATCTTCTTATTAACTTTGCACCTCGGTTGGGGTGTTACGTCCTGGCCGATGAATGTTACGTTATTTGCTTCCAACTTACTAACAGACATTTAACAAAATTAAATTCAAAACAAAATGGCAAAAGAAGTCAGTGCGTTAGTAAAATTACAAGTTAAGGGCGGAGCTGCGAATCCTTCACCTCCAGTAGGACCTGCATTGGGTGCTAAAGGTGTGAATATCATGGATTTCTGTAAGCAGTTCAACGCTCGTACGCAAGACAAACCAGGTCAAGTATTGCCTGTTGTCATTACAGTTTACGCTGATAAATCATTTGATTTTATCATCAAGACTCCACCGGTAGCAGTTCAGTTGAAAGACGCTGCGAAATTAAAAAGTGGATCTGGCGAGCCTAACCGTAAAAAAGTTGCGGCTATCACTTGGGAACAAGTTGAGACAATCGCTAAAGATAAAATGCCTGATTTAAATGCATTTACTGTAGAGGCTGCTATGAAAATGGTAGCTGGTACAGCACGTAGTATGGGTATTACTGTATCAGGTAATGCTCCTTGGAACAATTAATTAAGAAATCAATTTAAGAAAAGTGGCTAGATTAACAAAAAATCAAAAAGCGGCACTATCCAAAATTGAAGCTGGTAAAGCATACTCTTTGAAAGAAGCTTCGGCTTTAGTTAAAGAAATCTCATTGACCAAATTTGATGCTTCTGTGGATATCGACGTTCGTTTGGGCGTAGATCCTCGTAAAGCAAATCAAATGGTTCGTGGTATTGCAACATTACCTCACGGTACTGGTAAAACTGTTCGTGTTTTAGTTTTATGTACTCCTGATAAGGAAGAAGAAGCTAAAGCGGCAGGTGCAGACTACGTAGGTTTAGATGATTACATCAGCAAAATTGAAGGTGGTTGGACTGACGTTGATATCATTATTACTATGCCTAGTGTTATGGCTAAAGTTGGTAAATTGGGTCGTATTTTAGGTCCAAGAAACTTGATGCCTAACCCTAAAACTGGTACAGTTACAACAGAAGTTGGTAAAGCTGTAACAGATGTAAAAGGTGGTAAGATCGATTTCAAAGTTGACAAAACCGGTATCATCCATACTTCTATTGGTAAAGCGTCGTTCGATGCAGATAAGATATATGATAACGCACTAGAGGTATTACAAACTCTAGCTCGTTTGAAACCATCTGCAGCTAAAGGAACTTACTTTAAAAGTATTCACATTTCCTCAACTATGAGTCCTGGTATTCATATTGAGACTAAATCAGTAGCAGGTATTTAATCATGAGAAAAGAAGAAAAACAAGAAATTGTTCTAGCTTTGGCCGAACAGATTAAATCTTACGGTAACTTCTACATTACCGATACTGCTGAGTTGTCAGTTGAAAAAGTGAATAACATTCGTCGTAAATGTTTTGAACAAGGCATCGAGATTAAAGCTGTAAAAAACACTTTAATCAAGAAAGCATTAATCGAAGCTGGTGTTGATGAAGAAGAAATCTTTGGAACGCTTAAAGGAGCGTCTACAATGATGTTTTCAGAAGTCGCTAATGCGCCTGCGAAATTAATCAAAGAATTGCGTAAATCAGGTGAAAAACCGTTGTTAAAAGCGGCTTTCATTGAAGCAACTGCATTCGTTGGAGATAATCAATTAACTGCATTAGTTAATCTTAAATCTAAAAACGAACTTATTGCGGACGTTATCGCAGCCTTGGAATCTCCTGCGAAAAATGTTATTTCAGCTCTTCAATCAGGAGGAAATACTGTTGCAGGTTTAGTAAAAGCTTTAGAAGAAAGAGGTTAACGAATCCTCTAGAACAGAAACATTCGTTACAATTTAATTAACAATTTTTATAAAGTACATTCAAAAATTCAAAATAAAATGGCAGATTTAAAACAACTTGCTGAACAGTTAGTTAACTTAACAGTAAAAGAAGTTAAAGAATTAGCTGATATCTTAAAAGACGAGTATGGCATCGAGCCTGCTGCTGCTGCTGTTGCTGTAGCTGCTGCTCCAGCTGAAGGTGGTGCTGCTGCTGCAGAAGAGAAAACTTCATTTGACGTTATCTTGAAAGAAGCTGGTGGTCAAAAATTAGCTGTAGTTAAATTGGTTAAAGATTTAGCTGGATTAGGCTTGAAAGAAGCTAAAGATTTAGTTGACGGAGCACCTAAAGAATTAAAAGCTGGTGTATCTAAAGACGAAGCAGAAGCTTTGAAAAAACAATTAGAAGAAGCTGGTGCTGTTGTTGAGATTAAATAATCTCAACTAATTAGCCCGAAAAGGTTTAGACTCTGACGATTTTTCGTCAGAGTCTATTCCTATTTATATCAATACGCCACTATGCTGTGTATATGCTGGGCACAGTGGAAAGGTGGTTTACAGCATAAGTGTAAGCGCAGTTTTTTTAAAACTAAAATTCATATTCCCTTGGCAAACAATAATATTCAACAAGAAAGAATAAACTTTGCGACAAGTAAGAAAGTATTGGAATATCCAGATTTCTTAGATGTGCAATTGGAATCTTTCAAGGAGTTTTTTCAATTAGAAACTACTTCTGACAACCGCCATCAGGAAGGGCTGTTCAAGGTATTCTCGGAAAACTTCCCTATTTCTGATTCAAGAAACATTTTTGTGCTAGAGTTTTTGGATTATTTCATTGATCCACCACGTTATGATATCCAAGAGTGTATCGAGCGCGGCTTGACTTATAGCGTTCCTTTAAAGGCTAAGTTAAAGTTATCTTGTAATGATGAAGAACACGAAGATTTCGAAACTATTGTTCAGGATGTATATTTAGGGACTATCCCTTATATGACTCCTAAAGGTACTTTCGTGGTAAATGGTGCAGAGCGTGTCATCGTATCGCAATTACACCGTTCACCAGGCGTTTTCTTTGGTCAAAGTAGACACACAAATGGTACTAAACTTTATTCTGCAAGGGTAATTCCTTTCAAAGGATCTTGGATCGAATTTGCAACTGACGTAAATAACGTCATGTATGCGTACATCGACCGTAAAAAGAAATTCCCAGTTACGACCTTATTGCGTGCTATCGGTTACGATTCGGATAAAGATATCTTAGAATTGTTCGATTTAGCGGATGAAGTAAAAGTTAGTAAATCTGGTCTTAAAAAATATGTTGGTCGTCGTCTTGCGGCTAGGGTATTGAAAAAATGGGTAGAAGATTTCGTGGATGAGGATACAGGTGAAGTTGTATCTATCGACCGTAACGAAATTATCCTTGAGCGTGAAACTGTTCTAGAAGAAGATCACATTGATTTGATTATCGAAGCTGGCGTTAAGTCTATTATCCTAGCGAAAGATGATGAATCAAACAATGCGGACTATTCTATTATATATAACACTTTACAAAAAGATACGTCCAACTCAGAAAAAGAAGCGGTAGAACATATCTATCGTCAATTGCGTAACGCTGAACCACCAGATGAGGAAACTGCTCGTGGTATCATCGATCGTTTATTCTTCTCTGACAAACGTTACGATTTAGGTGATGTAGGTCGTTACCGTATCAATCGTAAGTTGAAGTTGGGAACTCCGGATGATACGAAAGTATTAACCCGTGAGGATATCATTGCGATTGTGAAGTATTTGATCAATTTGATCAACTCTAAAGCTGAAGTAGATGATATTGACCACTTGTCAAACCGTCGTGTACGTACTGTAGGTGAACAATTATATGCTCAATTTGGTGTAGGTCTATCTCGTATGGCCCGTACAATCCGTGAGCGTATGAACATTCGTGATAATGAGGTGTTTACGCCAACCGATTTGATTAATGCTCGTACACTTTCGTCCGTAATCAATTCGTTCTTTGGTACAAACCAGTTGTCTCAGTTCATGGACCAAACTAATCCTCTTGCTGAAATTACGCACAAGCGTCGTTTGTCAGCTTTAGGTCCAGGTGGTCTTTCTCGTGAGCGTGCAGGTTTCGAGGTTCGTGACGTTCACTATACACACTACGGTCGTCTTTGTACAATTGAAACTCCTGAGGGTCCAAACATCGGTTTGATCTCCTCATTGGCTGTACATGCGAAAATTAACCACTTAGGATTTATCGAGACTCCTTACCGTAAGGTAAAAGATGGGGTTGTTGTGGTTGACGAGCCAGTCGTATATTTATCTGCTGAGGATGAAGATGGTAAAACAATCGCACAAGCGAATGCTTTGTATGATGACAAAGGTAATTTCGAAGATGCGAAAGTGAAAGCCAGATATGAGGGTGACTTCCCAATTATCGAGCCTAATATGCTTGATTATATGGACGTTGCTCCAAACCAAATTACATCTATTGCGGCTTCATTAATTCCTTTCTTGGAACATGATGATGCCAACCGTGCATTGATGGGATCGAACATGCAACGTCAGGCCGTGCCTGTATTGCGTCCACAAGCTCCTATCGTAGGTACTGGTCTTGAAGGTCGTGTAGCGAAAGATTCACGTACATTGATCAATGCGGAAGGTCATGGTGTAGTAGAATATGTAGATGCTGATGAAATCAAAATCCGTTACGACAGAAACGACGATGATCGTCTTGTATCATTCGATGATGATGTCAAAACGTATAAATTGATCAAATTCAAGAAAACCAACCAAAATACATGTATGAACTTGAAGCCTATCGTTAAGAAAGGTCAACGAGTTGAACCAGGACAGGTATTATGTGAAGGTTATGCAACTGAAAATGGTGAATTGGCATTAGGTCGTAACTTGAAAGTAGCGTTCATGCCTTGGCAAGGATATAACTTTGAGGATGCGATCGTAATTTCTGAGCGTGTAGCGAAAGAAGACTGGTTTACTTCTCTTCACATTGAAGAATTCGAACTTGAAGTTCGTGATACAAAACGTGGTGAGGAAGAGTTAACAGCTGATATTCCTAACGTATCTGAAGAAGCGACAAAAGACTTAGACGAAAACGGTATCATCCGTATCGGTGCTGAAGTTGGTGGTGGTGATATCTTAATTGGTAAAATCACACCTAAAGGTGAGTCAGATCCTTCTCCAGAAGAGAAATTATTGCGTGCAATCTTTGGTGACAAAGCTGGTGACGTGAAAGATGCTTCATTGAAAACTCCACCGTCATTAAAAGGTGTTGTTATCGATACGAAGTTATTCTCGCGTGCGAAGAAAATGTCTAAAGAGGTTGAGCGTAAAACTTTAGAGAAACTAGAGGTTGCTCACGATAGAGCAGTTAAATCATTGAAAGATCGTTTGGTTGAAAAATTATTCACTGTCGTGAATGGTAAAACAAGCCAAGGGGTATACAATGTCTATAAAGAGTTGTTGGTTGCTAAGGGAGCTAAGTTTACGCAAAAAATCCTGGCTGAATTAGATTACAACAACATCAACCCAATGGGATGGACAACTGACGAAGATAAAAACGAGTTGATCAAAATGGCCCTTCATAATTACAATATCAAAATTAATGAAGAGCTAGGTTCATTCAAACGTGATAAATTCGCAGTATCTGTCGGTGATGAACTTCCATCAGGAATTGTGCAGATGGCTAAAGTTTACGTTGCTAAAAAACGTAAGTTGAAAGTAGGGGATAAGATGGCCGGTCGTCACGGTAACAAAGGTATCGTTGCACGTATCGTACGTGATGAGGATATGCCATTCTTAGAAGATGGAACACCGGTTGATATCGTGTTGAACCCACTAGGGGTACCTTCACGGATGAACTTGGGACAGATCTACGAAACCGTATTGGGTTGGGCAGGTCAAAAATTGGGTGTGAAATTTGCTACACCTATCTTTGATGGTGCTGAAATGGATCAAGTACAAGATTGGGTTGCGAAAGCTGGCCTACCAAAATCTGGACGTACATATTTGTACAACGGATTGACAGGTGACCGTTTCGATCAACCGACGACAGTGGGTGTAATCTACATGTTGAAATTAGGTCACATGGTTGATGATAAAATGCACGCACGTTCAATCGGTCCGTACTCATTGATCACACAACAACCTCTGGGTGGTAAAGCGCAATTCGGTGGTCAACGTTTCGGTGAGATGGAGGTTTGGGCATTGGAAGCATTCGGTGCGTCTAACATCCTTCAAGAAATCTTGACTGTGAAATCGGATGACGTGGTTGGTCGTGCCAAAACTTACGAGGCAATCGTAAAAGGTAACAACCTTCCGACACCATCGGTACCAGAATCGTTCAACGTATTGGTACACGAGTTACGTGGATTGGGTCTAGATATCACATTGGATTAATTAAGCAAATAGGGCTTTGAAGGGCTCAGTCCTTCAAAGCTTCTTTATAAAGCTTTAACTTTTGAATAAGTATGTCTTACAAAAAAGATAATAAAATTAAAAGCAACTTCACTTCGATTACGATCAGCTTGGCTTCTCCAGAAACTATTTTGGAACGCTCAAGTGGTGAAGTTACAAAACCGGAAACGATTAACTATCGTACCTACAAACCAGAACGTGACGGTTTATTCTGTGAGCGCATTTTTGGTCCTGTGAAGGACTACGAATGTCACTGTGGTAAATACAAACGTATCCGTTATAAAGGTATCGTATGTGACCGTTGTGGTGTTGAAGTAACTGAGAAAAAAGTACGTCGTGAGCGTATGGGACACATCAATTTGGTTGTTCCTGTTGCACACATCTGGTACTTCCGTTCTCTTCCTAATAAAATTGGTTATTTATTGGGGCTTCCTACCAAGAAATTGGATATGATCATTTACTACGAACGTTATGTGGTTATCCAAGCTGGTATTAAGGAAGAAGATGGTATCAACTTTATGGACTTCTTGACTGAAGAAGAATATTTAGATATTTTAGATACCTTACCAAAAGAAAATCAATATTTAGACGATAACGATCCTCAAAAATTCGTTGCCAAGATGGGTGCTGAGGCGTTAGAAGATTTGTTGAAACGTATTGATTTGGATCAATTGTCATACGATTTACGTCACCAAGCTGCTAACGAAACTTCTCAACAACGTAAAAATGAAGCGTTAAAACGCCTTCATGTGGTTGAGGCTTTCCGTAGTTCACGTGAAAATATCGAGAATCGTCCAGAATGGATGATTGTGAAAATCGTTCCAATCATTCCACCTGAATTACGTCCTTTAGTGCCTTTGGATGGTGGTCGTTTTGCGACTTCGGATTTGAATGACTTATATCGTCGTGTGATTATCCGTAACAACCGTCTAAAACGTTTGATCGAAATCAAGGCTCCTGAAGTAATCTTACGTAACGAAAAACGTATGCTTCAAGAAGCGGTAGACTCTTTGTTTGACAACTCACGTAAAGTGAACGCTGTTAAGACAGAAGGTAACCGTGCATTGAAGTCTTTATCTGATATTTTGAAAGGTAAACAAGGTCGTTTCCGTCAAAACTTGTTAGGTAAGCGTGTGGATTATTCGGCTCGTTCGGTAATTGTTGTAGGTCCTCACTTGAAATTACACGAGTGTGGTCTTCCTAAAGATATGGCTGCAGAACTTTACAAACCGTTTATCATTCGTAAGATGATCGAGCGTGGTATTGTAAAAACAGTAAAATCAGCTAAAAAAATCGTTGATCGTAAAGATCCTGTGGTATGGGATATCCTTGAAAATGTATTGAAAGGTCACCCTGTATTGCTAAACCGTGCACCTACGCTTCACCGTTTGGGTATTCAGGCTTTCCAACCTACATTAGTAGAGGGTAAAGCTATTCAATTACACCCATTAGTGTGTACAGCGTTCAACGCCGATTTTGACGGTGACCAGATGGCAGTCCACTTACCGCTTGGTAATGCTGCAGTTTTGGAAGCCCAAATCTTAATGTTAGGTGCGCACAATATCTTAAACCCTGCGAATGGTTCTCCAATCACAGTACCATCTCAAGACATGGTATTGGGTCTTTACTATATTACTAAAGGCCGTAGAACTGCTGGCGATCACATCGTAAGAGGTCAAGATATGACTTTCTATTCGGCTGAAGAGGTTATCATCGCTTTAAATGAGAAGCAAATTGACCTTCACGCTTGGATTAAAGTAAAAACAAAAGTTAGACAAAAAGATGGTAGCATCGTTGATACCTTATTAGAAACAACTGTAGGTCGTGTGATCTTCAACCAAGTTGTTCCTGACGAAATGGGATTTGTCAATGAATTGCTTACGAAAAAATCTTTGCGTAATATCATCGGTGAAATTGTGAAGACTACGGGTATGGCCCGTGCAGCACAGTTCTTGGATGATATGAAAGAATTGGGATATCAAACGGCCTTCAAAGGTGGTCTTTCGTTCAACTTGGAAGATTTGAACATTCCTGCTGCGAAAGCTGAATTGATTCAACAAGCAACTAACGAGGTTGAAGAAGTAATGAATAACTATAACATGGGTTTCATTACAAACAACGAACGTTACAACCAAATCATCGATATCTGGACGCGTATCAACAACAGATTGACGGCACACGTTATGGATATTCTTTCGAATGATAACCAAGGATTCAACTCAGTTTACATGATGTTGGATTCTGGAGCCCGTGGTTCGAAAGAGCAGATCCGTCAGTTATGTGGTATGCGTGGTTTGATGGCGAAACCTCAAAAATCAGGTACTTCTGGTGGTGAGATTATCGAAAACCCGATCTTGTCAAACTTTAAAGAAGGTTTGTCCGTATTGGAGTACTTTATCTCTACCCACGGTGCGCGTAAAGGTCTTGCCGATACGGCATTGAAAACAGCGGATGCGGGTTACTTGACACGTCGTTTACATGACGTAGCGCAAGATATGATCGTTGTGGAACAAGATTGTGGTGGTTTACGTGGTATTTATACAACAGCATTGAAAGATAATGATGATGTTGTTGAACCATTGTTCGATCGTATTTTGGGTCGTACACCATTGCATGATGTTCTTCATCCGGATACTGACGAATTGATCGTTTCTGCAAATGAAGATATCACTGAGGAAATTGCCGAAACTATCGAAAAAGCAGGTATCGAAGGAATTGAGATTCGTACGGTATTAACTTGTGAGTCTAAGCGTGGTGTTTGTGCTTGTTGTTACGGACGTAACTTGGCGTCAGGTAAGCGTGTTCAGTTAGGTGAAGCTGTGGGTGTTATCGCCGCTCAATCAATTGGTGAGCCAGGTACACAGTTGACACTTCGTACATTCCACGTGGGTGGTACGGCATCGAACATTGCTGCTGATTCAAGTATCATTTCTAAATACGATGGTAAAATCGAATTTGAAAACGTACGTACTGTTTCGCAAACAAACGATAATGGCACACATCAGGTAGTCTTAGGACGTTCTGGTGAGGTTAAGATCATTGATGCACATAATAAAATCGTATTCCAACAAAATATCCCTTATGGTTCACAGTTGTTCGTTGAGGATGGCGGTACAGTAGCTAAAGGCGATAAATTGGTCGAATGGGATCCATATAATGCAGTAATTATTTCTGAATTTGCTGGTAAAGTTGAATTTGACGCAATTATCGAAGGTGTTACCTTCCGTGAAGAGTCAGATGAGCAAACTGGTCACAAAGAGAAGGTAATTATTGAAACACGTGATAAAACGAAAAACCCATCCATCAAGATTCTTGATAAATCGGGAGAGGTTATTCGTACCTACAATATCCCGGTAGGCGCCCACGTTGCAGTTGCTAATGGTGTAACAGTGAAAGAAGGTGGTATCCTCGTTAAAATCCCTCGTTCTACAGGTAAAACGCGAGATATCACAGGTGGTCTACCACGTGTAACGGAGTTATTCGAAGCACGTAACCCTTCTAACCCTGCTGTAGTAACAGAAATCGACGGTGTGGTAACATTGGGTGGTGTGAAACGTGGTAACCGTGAGATGTCTATCGAGTCTCGTGATGGTCAAATCAAGAAATACTTGGTACCTCTTTCTAAACATATCCTTGTTCAGGATAATGACTTTGTGAAAGCTGGTATGCCATTATCAGATGGTTCGATCTCTCCTGCGGATATCTTGTCGATCAAAGGTCCATCAGCGGTGCAACATTACATTGTGAATGGTATCCAAGAGGTATACCGTCTGCAAGGTGTGAAGATCAACGATAAACACTTCGAGACGATCGTTCACCAAATGATGCAAAAAGTTAACATCGAAGATCCAGGAGATACTCGTTTCTTAGAAAAAGAAGCCGTTAACAAATGGGATTTCATGGAGGAAAATGATTCCTTGTTTGACAAGAAAGTTGTTGTTGATGCAGGAGACTCCAATAATTTACGTCCAGGACAGATTGTTTCTTTACGTAAGTTGAGAGAGGAAAACTCAAGCTTGAAACGTCGTGACTTAAAACTTGTTGAAGTTCGTGAAGCAATTCCGGCGACTTCAAGTCCATTGTTGCAAGGTATTACCAGAGCTTCATTGGGTACAAAATCGTTCATCTCTGCTGCCTCTTTCCAAGAGACTACAAAAGTGTTGAACGAGGCTGCTATCGCAGGTAAACGTGATAACTTATTAGGTTTGAAAGAAAACGTAATTGTTGGTCACTTGATCCCTTCTGGTACAGGTATCCGTCAATACAGCAATTTAATCGTGGGCTCTCGCGAGGAGTACGATCAATTGTTGGCTTCGAAAGAAGAAGATTAATCTATCATAGATTATTTTATATAGAAAGGTCCAGGCAATATGTCTGGACCTTTTTTGTTTCTATAGCGACTTTATATGGTATAGAAGAACGTCGTAAAATATATTTAGCTTGCTCTTTTAGCGGTGAAATTGTTTGTTAAGGGAAGGGGCGAACTGAAATTTATAGCAAGCAGCTTGGCCGTTTAATTGGTTAATTTTACCTGATAGGACGGTTTAAAGCATAGCTATCTTAAATGAATCGTTCAATGTTACAGTTAGTTAACTTTAATATTAAAAAATAATAAACAAAAGGCTTGGAAGTTTGTTAGTAAACTTCCTATCTTTGCACCACTCCGCAAGGGAGGGACGGTTACCTCGAAAGAGGGAATCATGAAAAAAGAAGGGTTTAAGAGAAGCCTGGCAGGATTTAAAATCCCGCCCGGTTTAAGTTTAAACGCGGAAATCGAAAAAAGGGAAAAGAAAAAAAACTTCAAAAAGTTTTTGGAAGTTCAGAAAAGATTTCTACCTTTGCAGTCCCAACGGAAACGAAGGGAAAAACAAAACGATAAAGAGGGGCGCAATGCCTATCGGAATAAAGCAGATACGGAAGTTGAAGCGACAAAGTTCTTTAAGAAAACACAATCATGTAAGCGTGACGAGTAGACAAACGAAAGTCATGAACAAATTCAAGTAATTCGTTCAATTCGATCCAAGATCAGAGATATAAAAAAAGAATTCTGATTATGTAAATAGTTGGAATCAAAAACTTCATTTTACAATGGAGAGTTTGATCCTGGCTCAGGATGAACGCTAGCGGCAGGCCTAATACATGCAAGTCGGACGGGATCCATCGGAGAGCTTGCTCGAAGATGGTGAGAGTGGCGCACGGGTGCGTAACGCGTGAGCAACCTACCTCTATCAGGGGGATAGCCTCTCGAAAGAGAGATTAACACCGCATAATATAATTTCCCGGCATCGAGGAATTATTAAATATTTATAGGATAGAGATGGGCTCGCGTGACATTAGCTAGTTGGTAGGGTAACGGCTTACCAAGGCGACGATGTCTAGGGGCTCTGAGAGGAGAATCCCCCACACTGGTACTGAGACACGGACCAGACTCCTACGGGAGGCAGCAGTAAGGAATATTGGTCAATGGGCGGAAGCCTGAACCAGCCATGCCGCGTGCAGGAAGACTGCCCTATGGGTTGTAAACTGCTTTTGTCCAGGAATAAACCTAGATACGTGTATCTAGCTGAATGTACTGGAAGAATAAGGATCGGCTAACTCCGTGCCAGCAGCCGCGGTAATACGGAGGATCCGAGCGTTATCCGGATTTATTGGGTTTAAAGGGTGCGTAGGCGGCCTATTAAGTCAGGGGTGAAATACGGTGGCTCAACCATCGCAGTGCCTTTGATACTGATGGGCTTGAATCCATTTGAAGTGGGCGGAATAAGACAAGTAGCGGTGAAATGCATAGATATGTCTTAGAACTCCGATTGCGAAGGCAGCTCACTAAGCTGGTATTGACGCTGATGCACGAAAGCGTGGGGATCGAACAGGATTAGATACCCTGGTAGTCCACGCCCTAAACGATGATAACTCGATGTTGGCGATAGACAGCCAGCGTCCCAGCGAAAGCGTTAAGTTATCCACCTGGGGAGTACGCCCGCAAGGGTGAAACTCAAAGGAATTGACGGGGGCCCGCACAAGCGGAGGAGCATGTGGTTTAATTCGATGATACGCGAGGAACCTTACCCGGGCTTGAAAGTTAGTGAAGAGTGCAGAGACGCACTCGTCCTTCGGGACACGAAACTAGGTGCTGCATGGCTGTCGTCAGCTCGTGCCGTGAGGTGTTGGGTTAAGTCCCGCAACGAGCGCAACCCCTATGTTTAGTTGCCAGCATTTAAGGTGGGGACTCTAAACAGACTGCCTGTGCAAACAGAGAGGAAGGTGGGGACGACGTCAAGTCATCATGGCCCTTACGTCCGGGGCTACACACGTGCTACAATGGATGGTACAGCGGGCAGCTACATAGCAATATGATGCTAATCTCTAAAAGCCATTCACAGTTCGGATTGGGGTCTGCAACTCGACCCCATGAAGTTGGATTCGCTAGTAATCGCGTATCAGCAATGACGCGGTGAATACGTTCCCGGGCCTTGTACACACCGCCCGTCAAGCCATGAAAGTTGGGGGTACCTAAAGCATGTTACCGAAAGGAGCGTGTTAGGGTAAAACCGATAATTGGGGCTAAGTCGTAACAAGGTAGCCGTACCGGAAGGTGCGGCTGGAATACCTCCTTTCTAGAGTATCGAAGATCGGTGCTCGTCACGTTACATATGATTGCAAGAAGAAAAAACATCAGAAGAAAGTGCCCGCCCCGAAAGGAGCAGGACCGAGAGAAAGAGATGAACAAGATAAGCTAGTCCCGTAGCTCAGTTGGTTAGAGCACTACACTGATAATGTAGGGGTCAGCAGTTCAAATCTGCTCGGGACTACGAAAAAAAGAGGGGAATTAGCTCAGCTGGCTAGAGCACCTGCCTTGCACGCAGGGGGTCAACGGTTCGAATCCGTTATTCTCCACATCACCGGTGAAGTGTATAGCGATATACTTCAGGATACCGGAAAAAGAGTTCTTTGACATATTGAAAGAGAAAAAAAATTACAAGAGAAGACAACAGTATAGAGACAATACGTGTATGTGTTTGAAGTAAGGGAGAGGCCCTCGGTGAATGCCGAACGATCCCGAACCTAGCATACGGGTATATATATCAAAAGCAGCCGCATAGTAGCAAAAGGCTATGCCGGTGAAGAAAGTAAATAAGGGCACACGGGGGATGCCTAGGCTCTCAGAGGCGAAGAAGGACGTGATAAGCTGCGATAAGCTTTGGGGATTGGCAAATGCGACTTGATCCAGAGATTTCCGAATGGGGCAACCTGACTATTTGAAGAATAGTCGTATAAAACGCGAACGCGCTGAACTGAAACATCTAAGTAGGCGTAGGAGAAGAAAATAACAATGATTTCCCAAGTAGTGGCGAGCGAACGGGAAAGAGCCCAAACCGATCATGTTACGGCATGGTCGGGGTTGTAGGACCACGAGATTGTACAGCGCTATGAACTGGAAGCAGGTGGGAAACTGCGCGACAAGGGTGAGAGCCCCGTACAGGTAAAGAATGTTGACATAGTGGTATCCTGAGTACCGCGGGACCGGAGAAATCCTGTGGGAATCCACCAGCACCATCTGGTAAGGCTAAATACTCCTGAGAGACCGATAGTGAACCAGTACCGTGAGGGAAAGGTGAAAAGAACCCCGAACAGGGGAGTGAAAAGAACCTGAAACCGTGTGCTTACAAGCGGTTGGAGCAGGCAGGTCCTGTGACAGCGTGCCTTTTGCATAATGAGCCTACGAGTTACTCTTGTCTGGCAAGGTTAAGTCCTTCAGGGACGCAGCCGAAGCGAAAGCGAGTCTTAATAGGGCGCATAGTCAGATGAGGTAGACGCGAAACCTTGTGATCTACCCTTGGGCAGGTTGAAGTTGCAGTAACATGTAATGGAGGACCGAACCGATAAACGTTGAAAAGTTTCCGGATGACCTGAGGGTAGGGGTGAAAGGCCAATCAAACTGGGAAATAGCTCGTACTCCCCGAAATGTTTTTAGGAACAGCGTCGGCGTAGAGTTTGATAGAGGTAGAGCTACCGATTGGGTGCGGGGGAGTCAAATCCTACCAAATCCAGACGAACTCCGAATGCTATCAAATATAGCCGGCAGTGAGGCTTTGGGTGCTAAGGTCCAAGGCCGAGAGGGAAAGAACCCAGACCATCAGCTAAGGTCCCCAAATTCGTTCTAAGTTGAACTAACGAGGTCCGGTTGCCCAGACAGCTAGGATGTTGGCTTGGAAGCAGCCATTCATTTAAAGAGTGCGTAACAGCTCACTAGTCGAGCGGCCGGGCGTGGATAATAAACGGGCATCAAGAACGGTACCGAAGCTATGGATTTGCATTGAAAGATATGCATCTGGTAGGGGAGCATTCCATCGCCGGGGAAGCAGTTTGGCAATGAACTGTGGAGGTTATGGAAAAGCAAATGTAGGCATAAGTAACGATAAGGCGGGTGAGAAACCCGCCCACCGAAAGACCAAGGTTTCCTGATCAACGTTAATCGGATCAGGGTCAGTCGGGACCTAAGGCGCACCCGAAGGGGGCAAGCCGATGGACAACTGGTTAATATTCCAGTACTCTTCATAACTGCGATGTGGTGACGGAGTAGTGACACTGCCGCGAACTGACGGAATAGTTCGTTGAAAGGCGTAGGTATAGGGACGGTAGGCAAATCCGCCGACCCTGCTGAAACCCAATAGTACAGCAAAGCTCCGGTGGCGCTGATAGAGCAGGTAAACAGACTTCCAAGAAAACCCGCTAAGCTTCAGGTTATGAAGACCCGTACCGCAAACCGACACAGGTGGTCGAGGAGAGAATCCTAAGGTGCTCGAGTGAGTCATGGCTAAGGAACTCGGCAAAATGGCCCTGTAACTTCGGGAGAAGGGGCGCTGTCTCGTAAGAGCAGCCGCAGTGAAAAGGCCCAGGCGACTGTTTAACAAAAACATATGGCTTTGCAAAATCGCAAGATGAAGTATAAGGCCTGACACCTGCCCGGTGCTGGAAGGTTAAGAGGGGATGTCATCGCAAGAGAAGCATTGAATCGAAGCCCCAGTAAACGGCGGCCGTAACTATAACGGTCCTAAGGTAGCGAAATTCCTTGTCGGGTAAGTTCCGACCTGCACGAATGGTGTAACGATCTGGGCGCTGTCTCAGCCATGAGCTCGGTGAAATTGTGGTATCGGTGAAGACGCCGATTACCCGCAACGGGACGGAAAGACCCCATGCACCTTCACTATAGCTTAACATTGAGATTGGGTACAGGATGTGTAGGATAGGCGGGAGATGTTGAAGTGGCTTCGCCAGGAGTCATGGAATCAACCTTGAAATACCGCCCTTTCTGTATTCGGTTTCTAACTCCCTTATGGGGAGGACATTGTTTGGTGGGTAGTTTGACTGGGGTGGTCGCCTCCAAAAAGGTAACGGAGGCTTTCAAAGGTAAGCTCAGTACGCTTGGTAACCGTACGTGGAGTGCAATGGCATAAGCTTGCTTGACTGTGAGACCGACAAGTCGAACAGGGTCGAAAGACGGACATAGTGATCCGGTGGTTCTGTATGGAAGGGCCATCGCTCAAAGGATAAAAGGTACGCTGGGGATAACAGGCTGATCTCCCCCAAGAGCTCATATCGACGGGGAGGTTTGGCACCTCGATGTCGGCTCGTCACATCCTGGGGCTGGAGAAGGTCCCAAGGGTTGGGCTGTTCGCCCATTAAAGTGGCACGCGAGCTGGGTTCAGAACGTCGCGAGACAGTTCGGTCCCTATCTGTTGTGGGCGTTGGAAGTTTGAGTGGATCTGACCTTAGTACGAGAGGACCGGGTTGGACAGACCTCTGGTGAACCTGTTATGCCGCCAGGTGTACGGCAGGGTAGCTACGTCTGGAATAGATAAGCGCTGAAAGCATCTAAGTGCGAAACTAGCCACGAGATGAGACTTCCTTATAGGGTCGTAGAAGATGACTACGTTGATAGGCCATAGGTGTAAAGGTTGAGAGACCAAAGCCAAGTGGTACTAATAGCCCGAAGCTTTCTCAAGCAGACAGACACTGTTGTCTTCCTCTTTAATTTTTAAGAAACAAACAGGAAACGAACCTCTTTCAATACATATGTCATTTGGCATGAATCACATGATAAGAATATCATAGATCATCCAATAAAGATTTTTAGGTGCCTATATCGGCGGTGTCTACCTCTTCCCATTCCGAACAGAGCAGTCAAGCCCGCCAGAGCCGATGGTATTGCCGTAACAGGTGGGAGAGTAGGTCGGTGCCTTTTTTTACACGGAAGCCCTTGCTGGAAACAGTCAAGGGCTTCTTTCGTTTAGATACTTCCGTATTTCCCTGTACAGGCTATGGCAAATCCTCCGCCTATCGGTTATCGCAGCACAGGACCGTCGGTGAGCCGGTCCATCGGCAGCTGTTCCGCAAACGGTAGCAGTCCTGCAGCCTGCACTGACCGTGTCAAATCCTATTACTTTTTACCTGTATCCTATAGCTGCATATCGGCAAGTACAACAAGGGCTACTCCTGCTACTAGCCTTGTCAAGCTATATTGTTTTTCGTCTGTATCGTATTGCTGCATATCAATTGGCCTTGCAGTAGCTACTTGTAATACTATATATGCGATCCGACTGTTGGGAAGTATATAGGTAGTGGTTACAGATATAGCTATCAGAATTACATGTTATACAGCTATTTTCCACTATTATTAAGCTTTATGGGCAAATATCCCTGTCTCAGCTGTGCTGTCTCGATAACTTACAGATGGGAGAAAATCTCCCTTTCTAGGTATATCATTCGTATTTTTACGAGATATTATCTAATTTAGTTGTTATTGCATTATATGATGATAAAAGTAAAACAGGTATTGGTTTTTGGTTTTTTAATCGTATTCTTTTTGAAGAATAATCGATTAAATGCGCAAAATAAATCTTTAGATGATGGTGTGCTACGAATATTGGCCATCGGTAATAGTTTCTCGGAAGATGCTATTGAACAGAATTTATATGAATTGGCGAAAGCCGGGAAGAAAAAGATAGTGATCGGCAATCTCTATATTGGGGGAGCTCCTCTAAGTTTACATGTAAGTAACGCAAAAGAAGATAAGCCGGCTTATCGCTACCGCAAAATAAATCTTGACGGGCAAATGTCCGAGAAAACAAATGAGCGCTTATCTGAAGCGCTTATCGATGAGGCTTGGGATTATATTAGCTTTCAGCAAGCAAGTCCGCTATCAGGAGATTATGATTCGTATGCGAAGGACCTGCCGCCTTTATATGATTATGTAACAAAACATATTCTATTTCCTGAAACTAAGTATATATTGCATCAAACTTGGGCATATCAGAACGGTTCATCGCATGAAGGTTTTGTTCGTTATAACCGTAACCAAGATAGTATGTATAGCGCTATTGCCAATACTTCGCAAGAGGTGTTTAACTGGGGTAATTTCGATCTGTTGATTCCTTCGGGTACAGCTGTTCAGAATGCACGTTCGAGTTTTGTGGGGGATAATTTTACACGTGATGGTTATCACCTAAATCTGAACTATGGACGTTTCGTTGCTGCCTGTACCTGGTATGAGGCGTTATTCCATGAAAATGTACTGAACAATACATTTTTACCGCTAAAGGTAACCTATGTAGAGGGAGCAATTGCGCGAGCAGCAGCACATAAGGCAGTGGAATTCCCCTATGCTGTTACCGTATTAAAAGATTTTCAATTAATGAATTAGTATTTATATATCAAAAAGAGCTATTTGATCGAATTGGATCACGAAACAAAAAATACCAAACGTATTCTAGAACGGATACCGGACGATAAATTGGATCGGCGTCCACACGAAAAATTGATGAGTTTGGGCGAATTTCGCCGAACCGGATTGGTTTAATGAATGGGTACTTAAAGCTGGGGAACATGAGATTGCCCGTTTGCCACGAGCGGGAGCGATACGTTTTATTGTCAATAATCATATCGTTCATCATCGTGGTCAGTTGACTGTTTATTTGCGATTATTGGATATTGCTGTACCAGGCTTATATGGACCATCGGCAGACGAAGCAATGTCTAGTTAATGTTGTCATCTAATTATTAGGTATAAAAAAAAGGGAATCAAATTTGATTCCCTTTTTTTATATGCTCGATGGTCTAATTATTTAGCCAATTCTTCTGCGATTGCTTTTCCAATTTCAGCTGGAGATTCAACAACACGAATACCACACTCACGCATGATTTTCATTTTTGCAGCAGCAGTGTCATCTGCACCACCTACAATTGCACCAGCGTGTCCCATACGACGTCCTGGAGGCGCTGTTTGACCTGCGATAAATCCAACAACAGGTTTAGTACCGTGTTCTTTGATCCAACGAGCAGCTTCAGCTTCCATTCCACCACCAATTTCACCGATCATGATGATCGCTTCAGTTTCAGGGTCATTCATTAATAATTCAACAGCTTCTTTGGTTGTTGTACCAATGATAGGGTCACCACCAATTCCGATTGCTGTTGTGATACCTAATCCTGCTTTTACAGTTTGATCTACGGCTTCGTAAGTTAAAGTTCCTGATTTAGAAACAACACCTACATTACCTTTTTTGAAGATAAATCCTGGCATGATACCGATTTTAGCTTCGCCTGCAGTGATGATACCTGGGCAGTTAGGACCGATCAAACGAGAGTTTTTGTCGCTCAAGTAAGATTTTACTTGGATCATATCTTTTGTTGGGATACCTTCTGTAATACAAACAATCACTTCGATACCAGCAGCGGCAGCTTCCATGATCGCATCTGCAGCAAATGCTGGAGGTACAAAAATAATAGAAACATTAGCTCCTGTAGTGTCAACTGCATCTTGCACAGTATTGAATACAGGACGGTCTAAGTGTTGTTGACCACCTTTACCAGGAGTAACACCACCAACTACATTTGTTCCGTACTCAATCATTTGAGTAGCATGGTAAGTACCTTCGTTGCCAGTGAAACCTTGAACGATTACTTTTGAATCTTTATTAACTAATACACTCATTTCTTCTTTAAATTTTGCACACAAATCTACTATTTTGCTTTCTAAAATGGAAGCAATGTGAATAGGAATGTGACCTTTATTGATAAATTTTTAATTGAAATTGCGTTTTTGGATAAAATCCCAAAGAATAATGCCAATTGCGACAGATACATTTAAGGAATGTTTGGTTCCGTATTGGGGGATTTCGATGCAGGTATCAATTTTTTCCATGACATCTTCATCTACTCCATTGACCTCATTTCCAAAAATCAATGCATACTTTTTGTCATTTTCTGGTTCAAACTGATGTAACATAACACTATCATCTGCTTGCTCGATGGCAATAATGACATAACCTTCTGACCGAAGCTGATCAACAACAGCTGTGGTATCTTTGTGGTATTCCCAAGCAACTGATTGAGTAGCCCCGAGGGCGGTCTTTTCGATTTCGCGATGGGGAGGTGTGCCCGTAATGCCACACAAGTATATTTTTTCAATAGCAAATCCGTCTGCAGTACGGAAGGCCGAGCCTACATTATGCATGCTCCGTACATTGTCCATAACGATTGTGATAGGAGTTTTTTCTTGTTTTTTAAACGATTCAACATCTGTACGTTGAAGTTCATCCATCGATAATTTTTGCATGTCGCAAATATACTAAACCTAAAAAATAAAATAGATTTTGAATATTGAAAATAAGGTGTTATTTTTGCAGTCCGAATTACAAGAAAAAATTGAATAAAAATTAGCTAAAAAAAATGGCAAATCATAAATCAGCGATCAAAAGAATTAGAGCAAACGCTACTAAACGTTTAAGAAACCGTTACCAAGCAAAAACTACACGTAACGCAATCAAAAAATTACGTCACACTACTTCTGCAGAAGAAGCAAAAACATTGTTACCACGCGTAATTTCTATGCTTGATCGTTTGGCAAAGAAAAATGTGATCCACAAGAAAAAAGCTTCTAACAACAAATCTAAGTTAACAAAATTTGTTAACGGTTTAGCGTAAGCTTTTCGTATAGATATAGAGGGGTACAGCTCGCTGTATCCCTTTTCTTTATGTTATATACTTTGGATTTCTCTTTCCAAGCGAATGGTAAATAAAAAAGCATCGATATTCGATGCTTTTTTATTTTAAAACTGACTTGGAGTGTTTTTTATTGTTGCAAATTTGGAAGTAGCTCCGCGATGACCTTTTTCAATTTGTTGGGATCTTTCATGTAAGGTTCTAAATCGTAAAGTTCCACTTTTTTAAAGTCAATGGGATGACTCTCACTCTGCAGTGAAATAGTCCCCTTACTTAAAAGCTGACCATCCTTTTTCACTTTAGGATCGAAACCACTTACATTACCGCCTCCAATTTGCGGTTTATTATACTGTAATACGACCTTGTTTTCAAGGATATGTTGCACAAGTGAGTCTCCCAATACCAAGAAATCAGCAGTTACCCATTGATCTCCAGCATAGGTTTTTGATGTTGAGCTGATGCAATGTGGTGTAAATAGCTTATTGTCGATCACAACGTTTGTGCCTGGTGTACAAAGGTTACTTGTGGTCCGTTCGTCCTTGCCATTTCCACCCAGCAGTTGCCCTTCGATCGATATTGGAAAGTCTTGATCCACACCCATGGTATTAGGATCCTGTCCATGTAGCATGGCTCCGCTATTACGCCAGGCCCAACCTTCTCCACCATTTACCTGTTCACCAACAAATCTGTAAGTGACGCGCAATAAATAAGCTGAGAATTCTTTATTGTAGAATAGATGGCCATACTGAAAATTAAAATTATCATAACCATCATATCTTACTTTGAGTAAACCGTCTTCTACACGAAATGTATTTTTATAATTATCCCCAACTTTGTGGTTTCTGATTTTTGGGGTCCAGTTCTTCAAATCTTTCCCATTAAATAACTGAATGGGTTTGGGTTTTTTATCTTGAGATTTGGCAAATAAAGAAGTGCTGAGCAATAAAATTCCAGCACTATAAATGATATGTTTGAATTTCATCCTGAATTAGGTTTATTGACCTAAATTAGGTAAACATTTTTAAATAAGCAATTCTTTTTGTTTGACATATTCGCTTGGACGGATACCGACGACCTTATTGAATGTGTTACTAAAGGTGGGGAGACTATTGTATCCAACTTTGAGTGCAACTTCATTTACACTTAGTTTTTCGTCTAAAAGGAGCTTAAGAGCAGTCAGCATTCTGAGAATCGTGTAGTACTGGATAAAAGACATATTTAATTCTTTTTGAAATAGTCTGGCTAATGTACGTTCACTAATGTTAAATAATCCGGCAAGTTTTTTAAAGCTGACATTTTCCTCTATATTCTCTTCGAGGTAAGTAACGATATCCTTTAATTTCTGATGATTAGGATAGGGCAAGGCCAATGGAAGCTCATGCAGCGATAATTCCGGCAAGATAAGTTTAAATGCAGTAGCAATACTATATTTAGGTTCTTCGACCGGAAAGATATTGCCATTCCAGCGGTTGGTAAACATAATCAGCTCTATCAAAAGATCATTTACTGGATAGATTCCCATTTTGCTATAGAAGGGTGCGTCATTATTGGTTTTGGGAAAGTACAAATTACGCATAACGACCTCCGGTGTACTTGGATGAATACTATGTTTTATGCCAGCGGGAATCCACAAATAATGTCGGGCAGGTAGAAAATATGATTTTTCCTCTGTCTTAACAAATACGACACCGCCTTCTGTATATAAAAATTGGTCCTTATCGTGGCAATGTTCGGAAATATGATTCTCTGCAATAATAGCGTGGTGACAGTAAATGCTATCTTCAAATGAGTCTACTTCCGTCATATAATAACGGTTGACATATTTAGCATCTGTCGTTATATCTTGTGTATTCATTTTAACCTATAATACTATGTCACAAAGGTAAGACTTTTTTACTAGACCCCACCTTTACTTCTTGAAAGTGAGTGTATGCTTACGTTAAAATGGCAATTAATCGACGAGAGAGTTAGTCTTTACTTACTTTAGTTTTGCCTTTGTTATTGTAAGTTATTTGTTATCAGTGTGATATATATTATCGATCAGTGTGATATAAAATATTTTTTTATTATGATTTGTTGTATATTTTTGATTTATAGCGAGTTGTGTCTTTTTAGTCTCGTTTGGATAATTTTGTGTCGAATGGTAATAAATATGCAGTTTAAAAAAATGCTAAAATTGTTTGGTTAAGAGGTGGGAAAATATAACAAAGAACTTTACAAATAAGGGAAATATATAGGTTTCAATTTCTTAAGTTTACAATAATGGAATAAAATCAAACTATAACAATATGGCTTACGAAAGAATAAAAGTTCAAAGCTTACATGATAAAGTGATTACAGCGGAAGAAGCTGCTAAGCTATTTCAAAACGGAATGGTCGTTGGATCGAGTGGTTTTACTAAGGCTGGAGACAGTAAGGTTGTGTTACCAGCCTTGGCTGAACGTGCAAAAGTGGATCCATTGAAAATAACCCTGATTACTGGGGCTTCGTTGGGACATGGAACAGACGGTAAATTGGCGGAAGCGGGGGCACTATCCAAGCGGATGCCTTTTCAGGTAGATCGTATTTTACGTAATAAAATTAATGCCGGGGATGTGCTGTTTATTGATCAGCATCTAAGCGAAACAGCCGAATTGCTGCACAATAAGAATTTGCCTCAGGTGGATATTGCTGTTTTGGAAGTAGCAGCAATAGAATCAGACGGAAGTATTGTTCCAACGACTTCTGTGGGAAATTCGGCTACTTTTGCTGCATTGGCTAAGCAGGTTATTTTGGAGGTCAATACTGCGATACCGATGACGATTAAAGGGATACATGATATTTACCAAGCAGAAGATTACCCTCGCCGTAATGTTATTCCGATTGTAGCACCTGAAAATAAAATTGGGCGTAAAACTATTCCTTTGGACGCAAGCAAGGTGGTGGGAATTGTGTTTACGAATGAGCTTGATAGCCCAGCCGATATTGCTGAACCGGATACCAAAACTACAGCGATAGCGAAGCATATTTTACAGTTTTTCGAAAATGAAGTAGAGCTAGGTCATTTGTCAGAAAGCTTGATGCCCCTCCAAGCGGGTATTGGAAAAGTAGCTAACGCTGTTCTAACTGGATTTATACATAGTAAGTTCCGTAATCTAACGATGTTTTCTGAAGTGTTGCAAGATAGTACCTTTGACCTTATCGATGCTGGAAAACTGGATTTTGCTTCTGCTTCTTCAATTACTGTTTCGGAAGAGTGTTATTCAAGAGTGTTCGATCATTTGGATCGATACCGCGATAAAATTGTATTGCGCCCACAGAACATTTCCAATACACCTGGACTGATCAAACGTTTGGGAATTATAGCAATTAATACAGCCATAGAGTTTGATATTTATGGAAACGTAAATTCTACCCATACTTCGGGAACAAATATCATGAATGGTATCGGTGGATCGGGTGACTTTGCACGTAATGCTTATTTGAGCATCTTTGTTACACAGGCAGCCTCTAAAGGGGATGCAATTTCTCATATTGTTCCTATGGTTTCTCACGTAGATCATACCGAACATGATGTCGATATTTTGGTAACAGATTATGGTTTGGCAGATTTGCGTGGTTTAGCGCCTCGTGAGCGAGCGAAAGTAATTATTGAGAACTGCGTACATCCCGATTATAGGGAGCAGCTATCAGACTATTATAACCGCGCTTGTGAAAGGGGAGGGCATACACCACATTTGTTAGAAGAGGCTTTTAGCTGGCATATTAATCTTCGTGAAAAAGGAACAATGAAAAAAGATCACTAACCGAGGGCGCGCGGTTACATATAGATTAAATGTATAAAGAAAGGCGAGGTTTAATGGTAGACTTCGCCTTTCTTGATGTATAACTATCACAAAGAAAATCACGTATTCATTTTATTGGCACGTTCGCCGATGATATCACAGACGTACCATTGATTGCCCATGGTTATATAGGTGCAGGCTTTATGGATGGATTCATAACTTCCCATTTCTGTTGTGGCAATGAGACGATCTGTCAAGTGTAACTGCTCGGCCTCAGGAACGAATAGCATAATTTCCCTGGCCGCAAACTCCAGAAGTGGAAATCGAACTTTCTTTTTCAGTAAACACTCTTGTGAGCTTAATATACGGCATTCAATACCGGATTGCTGTCCTTGCTGTTTCGCAGCTGCGACAATTTCTCGGATCTGTACTTTACTGGTAATTTGGTCCATAGCGCTGCTCGAATCCCTATTCTTGATCTTTATAAATATTCCAATAATTAAAGTCTGTCATTGGGGCATCCGTAATTCCAATAGCTCGACCCATTGTAACGATTTGTCCCCTATGATATGTTCCGTGGAGGATCAGCTGTTGTATGTATTCATACTTCGTGAAATCGCATTGAAACCATGGTGATTCCACTTTGATATTTTTTTCAAGATCTAACTCCGATAGCTTGTTTATATAATCCACAAGTTGGACTGAACTTCTTCTTAGCGCTTCAAATATTTCTTCTTTTGTGGTTCGCTTTTTTTCAAAATCGAAATCATTGCTTTCTGAAATGTGGCTCCACCAATATTCCTGTGTCTGCAAGATGTGGTTTAAGGTTTTCAAAATGGTCGGGAAGCTTGAAGGTACCTCCTGGTTAAGTTGGTCGTCCGATTTATCAGCCAGCCAATTGATGTATTTATTGACAACCCAGTCGTTATACTCGGCACTTTTTGTGATTAAGGTCTTTAAACTCATAATTTCAATCTATAGTATGGTTTTTAATGAAATATTTACTAAATATAAATCCTTTTTGGAAAGAATTTATATTAAATTTCATAGCAGATAGACTGTTTGATAAGCTGCTTTGGAAGTTTTCATTTTTGTAAAATTGAGGCAGGTATAGCCCTGTACGCTAAGCGTAACTTCTTTGCAATAAATAAAAAGTGTTGTTCATATTTTTTATATTTATTTTGCAATAGCAGAATGGTTTAGCATTTGTCGAATGCGCAAGATACCAATAGAAGATTTGACAGCCGCTTGAGCTTGTTGGATTAACCAATTATAATAAATATGATAAAAGCAACGCATTGTATTCTTTCTCTACTAGCCATGTTGTTTATGAACATGGGGAACGCCCAAGTTAATAATTTACAGGAATCCAAAAAGGATTTTGATGAACGGATGCATTGGTTTAGGGAAGCAAAATATGGAATGTTTATTCATTTTGGGCTTTATAGTCAACTTGGAGGGATATATAAAGGGAATTCAACCAAAGGATATGCCGAGTGGATACAATCGGAAATGAATATTCCGAAGGCAGCCTATTCGGAGCTGATTAACACATGGAACCCCAAGGACTTTAATGCAGATCGTATTGTTCAATTGGCTAAAGATGCCGGAATGAAGTATATTGTCCTGACGACCAAACACCATGAGGGGTTTTGTCTGTGGGATTCCCCCTACACAGATTATGATATAGCTTCGACGCCAATGAAAGGAAGAGATCTCGTGCGGGAGTTGTCCACAGCTTGTAAGAAAGCTGGGATCAGATTTGGTACCTACTACAGTATTATCGATTGGCATCACGATTCGCAATATGTCGATCCTAATGGTAAAGGCGATTGGGGCCAGATCCTCATCAAGCCAGAACAGAAAGCTGCTTATATTCAATACATGAAAAATCAATTGAAAGAATTGGTTGTAAAGTATGATACCGACATCCTTTGGTTTGATGGGGATTGGGTGAACTGGTGGGATATGGCCGCAGGAGAAGATCTTTATCAATATCTACGCAAATTGAAGCCCTCTCTTATCATTAATAACCGCGTAGCAAAGCGTGATCAATTTAAGCGAGATTTTGGAACGCCTGAACAAGAACATCCTGGAGCGTTACTGGATTACGATTGGGAAGCCTGCTATACCCTTAACAATTCTTGGGGATATAAAAAATCAGATAATAATTGGAAATCTCCCACAGAAGTAAATACTAAGCTACGAGAGATAAATGAAAAAGGTGGAAATTTGCTGCTCAATATTGGACCTGATGCTAACGGAAACGTGCCGGTTGCTAGTAAAGAAATTTTGTTGAAAGCAGCCGCAGAGCGCAAAAAGAACTAATCTAAGCAATATTCGCTGTTTATTTACTCATGGCAAATGTTTTGGAAAAAAGAGTGTTATTTAATCTTACTTATCAACAAATATGAAAACAAAGATCATTTTAGTTATGGTTTTGGTAACCATGCTGTTGGGGTTCCAGTGCAATGTAAAAGCAGATCCACCTTTTCATAAAAAAGGGATGATCAAGGTATCGATCTTTTATCGTAATGGCCCTGGAAAGACATTTGATTGGAATTATTATCTCCCTAAACATATTGCGCTTGTCAAAAAAGTTTACGGTAAAGCACTGAAAGGCGTAACCATTGATAAAGGACTTTCGGGACGTAGCTCAGCAGAAGGTCCGATCTATTTGGCCATTTGCCATTTGTATTTTGATTCTGTTGCGGCCTATCAGGATCCTTTAAAAGAAAATGGGAAAAAGTTTGCCGAAGATTTTCCAAAGTACACGAATATTACGCCAGAGGTACAGATCAGTGAAGTGATTCAATAGACCATTCGCTAATTAGGCGAAATACCATTGTTTTGTGAAATATAAACCTGATCGAATGAAACACGAACTGAAAAAGTCGTTTGTGCATAGCAAACGACTTTATTTTTATGGACTTATAGACCTAACTATATAGCAGGTTTATAGTCGATGTAATCTAGCTAAAACTATATGAACGATTAAAATTATGAAGATATCTTGTATGCTATTTCCTAAATTATTATTTATTGGCCTTACCGGTGTCACTTCGCTTAGTGTGCATGGGCAACAGGCTGGCTCGGTCAAACGTATTTATATCAGTACAAAAGGAAGTGATAGAAACCAAGGAACTATGGCCAGTCCCTATGCCACAGCTGAAGCCGCATTGCGATCGGTAGAAAAACAGAAGCAAGGGAAAAATACACCAGGCATCGAAATCATCTTTATGGCAGGCACCTACCAGCTGGATAAACCGATTGAATTGTCTGCTGGGATATCGGGTACAAGAAGGCAACCCTTGCGGATTAAAGCTGAGGATGGAGCACAAGTTACGCTGAGTGGTGCCAAATCGCTTAACCTCAAATGGAAACAGGGCGATCATGGTATTTGGGAGGCTAAAGTCCCAAGAGGAGTAAACTTCCAAAGTCTATACGCTAATGATAAGCATCTTGTCCGGGCACGTTATCCAAACTACGATCCCACAGTCTTGCCATTTCAAGGCTATGCTGCAGATGCATTAAGTCCCGAACGTGTCGCAACCTGGAAAAACCCTAAGGGGGGAATTGTACATGCTTTGCATGCTGGTCGCTGGGGAGGATTCCATTATAAGATTACCGGAAAAGATGGCTTATCAACAGTTACACTTGAAGGTGGACAGCAAAATAATCGTCCCAGCAAAATGCACGAGACCTATCGCTTTGTAGAAAATATCTTTGAAGAACTCGATACCTTTCAGGAGTGGTATTTGGATGAGGAGAAGGCACTCTTATATTATATGCCTGCTAAAGGAGTTGATCCCAACCAGCTGAAGTTTGTAGCACCACAATTGGAAAATTTAATCTATCTTTCAGGTTCATCTTCCAGACCAGTGCATGATATTGAGGTTAGTGGCCTTCGCTTCATGTATACTGCTCCTACCTTTATGAAAACAAGCGAACCTCTCTTACGTAGTGATTGGACGATCTATCGACAGGGAGCCGTAAAGATTGAAGGTGCGGAAAACTGTATCTTCCGCGCGAATGATTTTATCGCTTTGGGCGGCAATGCAATATTTATTAATAATTATAACCGCGGCGTCAAAATCGAAGGAAACCGGATTGAACAGATCGGCGCCGGAGCAATCAATTTTGTAGGAGATCCAGCAGCAGTACGCTCACCGGAATTTCGATATGAAAAATTTGTTCCGTTTGACCAAATGGATACCATCAAAGGGCCAAAAACCGATAATTATCCTATGGACTGTGAGGCGAGTGACAATCTGATTCATAACATTGGATTGATCGAAAAACAAGTAGCAGGTGTACAGGTCTCTATGGCTGAATCTTTACGAATTTTGCATAATACCATTTACAATGTGCCGCGAGCAGGTATTAATGTAGGTGATGGTACCTGGGGCGGTCATGAGATAGCTTACAATGATGTTTTTAATACAGTCCTGGAAACCAGCGATCATGGAGCCTTCAACTCATGGGGGCGCGACCGATTTTGGCATCCTAATCGAAAGGAGATGGATGAACTGACGGGGAAACATCCCAATTTAATATTGCTGGATGCAGTCAAAACAACTAAAATCCATGATAATAGATTTCGCTGTGATCACGGTTGGGATATTGATTTGGACGACGGATCTTCCAACTATGAAATTTACAACAATCTTTGTTTAAGTGGGGGACTAAAACTAAGGGAAGGATTTTATCGCAAAGTGTATAACAATGTGATGATCAACAATGGTTTTCATCCACATGTCTGGTTTCAAAATAGTCACGATGTATTCCGTAATAATATTGTGATGGAGTCCCATCAGGATATACAGGTCAAGTATTGGGGGGAAGAGGTAGACCATAATATCTACGGAAGGAAGGATGACCTAGACAAAGATCGGGCGAAAGGCATAGAAAAACATGGTCGTGTTATTCAATTGAACTTTACGAATCCTGCACATGGCGATTTCCGATTGAAGAACTGGAAAGATCAGGATTTTAAAAATTTTGACATGCTGCATTTCGGGGTTATGAGTAAAAGACTTAAAACTCATGCCGCTAGTCCTGAAATACCTCAATTGATCCAATCCGAAGCAAAGGAACAGGGGAGCAGATTGGCCTGGAAGTCGGGCTTATTTAAATCAGTGGAAACTTTGGGAGAGCAGTCGGCTGCGGGCCTACCCTCGATAAACGGCGTGCTGCTACTTCAGTTGGATGAAAAAGGCAATCTTTATAAAAGCGGTTTGCGTGTCGGTGATGTTGTGCTGAATTACCAGGGCGAGAAAATAAATCACTTAATAGACTTGCAACAAGCGATAAAAAAGCATGTACACGCAGACCAGCCGAAGGTGTTAATTTTTAGAAACCAACAGCAGCAGGAATTAGCGCTGCAGCTGTAGCAAATAGTTTTTATTTCCATTAGACTATTGAGCATCTTGGTCGTCATTATAACAGTGTGTAATCATTTAATGGAGGAGACACATGATATTAAATTCTTATTCGTATTAATTGATGTATAAGGCTGTACAGCACCCATGTGCTGGCAGCCTTATTGATTTAACTGTGCAATGGATTTAACCACAGCTGATCGCCGAACGATGAGCGAGGAAGTGAAGGTACAACACCGGTTATGACAATGAGGGGAGTCTTTGTGGGTATGGGATGGTTGAAACAAGTTTCTTAAACTGGTTTAAGTTTGGACTGTTTTTGTTCTCTTAAATTTGATTTATATCGTTTATACCATATTTATATAATTTATACCATGTATAATCAACTTTTTGTACGTATAGCTGTATCGACAGCATTTTTGTCTGCTGTTGCAGATCGTTGGGGGCTGTGGGGGGCACCGGGGGCATCACATGTTTCCTGGGGAAATTGGGCCAATTTTGTAGCCTACTCAAATACCCTTAATTTTTTTGTGCCTGAATCTTTCGGTAATATACTTGCTATAGGTGCAACATTATTAGAGGTTGTCTTAGCAATCCTATTGCTGATCGGCTATAAACTGCGTTTTACTGCATTCGTAGCCGGGATGCTACTGATCAGCTTTGCGATAGTGATGACCCTCTCATTAGGAATTAAATCGACGTTCGATTATTCGGTCTGGGTGGGAGCAGCGGCCTGTTTTCTTCTGCGTACTGCCGATAATTTTCCCATTAGCATAGACCGCTATATTGAACTTCGAAAAAAGTAAATGGATAGATGATCTTCTCATTTTAGGAATAGATCTCAAAAAAAATAAAAAATGCCGTTAAACGAGTCTGTTTAACGGCATTTTTAGGATTACATTTCCTTTAAGTTTACCTCTTTTTTTTCGCCGTCTTTGTCGATGGTAACGTGTTTCTCAACATTGGCTTTGTCGACATAAGATGATCTTGCCGTACCGTAATTTGTCGTGGAACCTGTATAACCCCAATAGTTATAATAATTGGTGTAGCCTGATACATAGGAATAGTTGTAAGAATTGGTGAAATCGAAGCTCGCCATAATCACGTATGCGCCTGGCATGAGATCTGCAAATTCGAAATGCCCCTCATCATCATACACTTTTGCTTTTTTAACCGCATAGCCAAAATCAGGATCTAATGGAACTTCCTGGACCTTTTTCTGTTTTCGGATCTTTTTATTGACTTCAAGCCATTCTTCGTAATAGGCCGAGTTGGCGAATAGCGTAATTTCTGTTCCTTTTGGAGCATATTGCTTTTTTGCAGTATTCACGAGCCCGCCAAGTTTTTTTCCGGAGCTAGATCGTGCGTAAGCCGTCCCGATAATAACACTGTTCCCTTGAGAAATCTGTTGGGCAGCCTGTTCTTTGTTGAATCTATTTTTAATAGGTTGATAGTCCAGTTCTTCGTTTACGGTAATTTCCCACTTTCCGTTTCCCATGGACATTTCCCTTTGCCATAATCGGCGATCTTTTTTATCGATGACATAATTGTAGATGGCTCCGGTACTTTCTTCTAAAAGTGTAACCAGCCAACTGTCGTGCTTACCTGTTTTTGGGGAACCATAACTGTAGCTTTTTACTTCCTTGATGGTATAGTCTTCGACAAAAATGTCGGAATCACTATTGTAATAAAATTGCGGGATGCGCGCTTTATACCCTAGATCTAAAGGTAGAGTTGAAATCAGATGGTCTGTCCAGTTAAAATCTACAAAAGGTCTAGTTGGCTGTAAGTTGATCTTTTTTTCCTTTTTAGTTTTCTTCGAATAATAATTACCTGTAATTGTTTCTGCAAAGTTGAGGTTTACTTTTGTTTCCTTGCCATCACTCGCGTAGCTGATGGACCGAAGTGTTTTTGCGTCGGCAATCGTTGTGCGGATCGAAGTCCAGGCATTGTCTTTCGGAACATAGGTATTGGTTAAGGTCAGCTGATTGTTGGCCGCTACGATATCGTAGGTCAATGATCCTTGTTTGTCCCAGGTGTTATCTTTAACATAATATACCGTATACAGTGATTTTTCTGGTTTGATATAGTTGGTATTGATATCGCTGCTACCAGGGGTGACGGTCTTTTGACATAATCCTACGGCCGGAAGTAAGCCTACTCCCAAAACAAAGGCATATAATTTCATATATGTGAACTATAGTTAATGAAAAACAAGTTGTTTTCTTGTTCGATTTATTTATCTAAGGTAATAAAAAAGTTTTTTATTTTTTGCTGGGGATAGCCTCGTCGAATAGGCTTATGCTATAGCGGAAATTTGACCTCGTATCCCTTTTGGAGCTTGTTCGAATATTGATGATATGCCGATGAAAAAATAAAACGGAGGTATTTCTACCTCCGTCGTCATGCTCTTTTGAGCACCAGTGATGATTAGAAAATAATCTTTGTGATAACAATCAATAGTTATCTTCAGCTTCTTTTTCTTTGTCAATGATAGAAGAGCGCATCCGGTAGACATTCATTTCACCTAGATGGGTGTAACTTTTTCCACCGTTTTTAAGGATCATTAGCCGGAAAAATTTGGACTTATAGTTTTTATCAAAAGCCAAACTTTGCTCTTCAGCAACATTTGATGTGGGAAGATTATCTTTTGATGTAAAAACTCTGGTCCACTGCTTGCCGTCTGAACTTATTTCTATTCCCCATTGTTTCGGACGCCCGGCTTCATCGCTATTGTTTTGTCTGAAGAAGTATTTTATGGCGCCAATCTCTTCTTCCTGAGGGAAATTGAGTTGGATCCAGTGCGGAAGCGGGGCTGTATTTGCAGACCATGCTGTATGCCAATATGTATTTTTATCACCGTCAAATAAATTCTTTTTTGGGCCCTCGCTGCTTTCCTGTGTATAGGTTTCTACCATATTATCGGTCACCTGTATTTTAGTTAACTCGTTCGGGAAATAGGTCACTTCCGAAGGCCTGACGATTGGCCTAACACTATTGCTGCTTATGATATCTCCGCCAATGCTTGTTTTCTTGTCTTGATTGAACAATTGGACGTTGAAGACATATTCATATTTATTGATCAGCCCATCTATACGCATCGTGTCGGCAAAAGAACTTATATTGATTTTATAGATTTTATCGGGATCTTTTGATCCCGCTTTTTTATATGTAATCTGTCCATAAAGATAATTGTTGTCTGAAGGAAGTTTCCATTTCAGGAGAGTCCCGCCAATACGTGGTTCTGCTTCAACCGAAACCAGTTGTGGTGGTTTGGTCATTTTTATTTCTTCTTTTTTACACGCTATTGCTAAAAAGAGTAGAGCGAATATTCCGATATTGTATTTCATCTTGTGCAATTCATTAAATTAATTAATAACCGGGATTTTGTACCAATTCCTCGTTTTTATTGATCTCTTCCTGTGGTATAGGCATTAAATAATTACGCTGACTAAAACTACGTGGAAAAACGACCGTTGTTATTTTGAAAAACTCTGTATCGGTAGCTCCTTGTATATTCATTCCTTTCGCCTGTTGGTTGAGGTATTGATCGGCGATCATCCAACGTCTTAAATCCCAGAAGCGATGGCCTTCCAAGTAAAGTTCAATGGTACGTTCTTGTCTGACGATGGAACGTAGTGTTGCCTGATTATTTGCGCCGCCAATTGGAGCCCATGCGACATCAATTGTTGGAATGCCCGCACGGACCCGAACGCGGTCAATATATTGTTTGGCAGTATTCAGATCCTGACCATATTCGATTAGCGCTTCCGCGTAGTTCAGATACAGTTCTGCTAGACGTATCACCGGCCATGGATAATTGACGGAGACCTGCAGTCTGCTTTGGTTCAATTCAGGTGCAATACCTTTTTTGTTGAGATATCCTGTTGGAGAGTAGTTATTAGACCGTCCTTGGATACCGCAATTGTCATTTTTCCTAAACTGAACAAGGATTTGATTGGCACTCCCCCTAACCACTTCATAGTAGCTGTTGTGATAGGCAATCCAGGCATTAAAGCGTGGTTCTCTGTTTAGATTTAACGATAATGTATTACCATTTGGCGTATTTGTTACGCCGTATCGGCCATTATAGTCGTAATTGGGATCTTTGTCAATCGGTAAACCATTTTTACTATAAAAGGATTCTATCAGGGTGAGGGTCGGGGATACACCATTATAGGACTCACCTTGTGCGCCACTGAGAAATGGAGTAGATTTATTTTGAAAATCGTAAAGACCTTCCCGACGTGTTTCCGCCCAAATCACTTCCTTGGTATTGGCTTTGTCAATAAAAGTAAGGCGTAAGTCCTTTTCAATAGGATTGGCTGGTAGTGCAGTATTGTAGGTACTGTTTTTATACAGCGAAGCTCCACTTTGTTCAGCTGCATCAATGGCTTCTTTAGCCGCTAGAGCTGCACGGCGCCATTTTTCTTTGTCGAAGGTTGTACTGATCAACGCTGTGCCATCCAAGTTTTTGAAATCGGCATAGAAGCTCTGTTTATCACCTCCACCACCATTAAAGAGCGGTGAAGCTGCATAAAGCAATACTCTAGCCTTTAGCGCCTTGGCAATAACCGAGGAAGCACGACCCCATTCATCCGCGGCGCGAAGAGCAGGTAACTGTCCAGCTGTCTCATCCAGCTTTTTGATAATAAAATCAATACAGGCATCATAAGTCGACCGTTTCGGATACGCTGAAGAAGGTGCGTTGACATCAAACTCTTGGTCTGCAATAACAACTGGACCGTACATGCGGACTAATAGGAAATGATAAAAGCCGATCAGGAAGTTGGCTTCAGCTTTATATTGTGCCGCCTCCTGTGGATCTATCCCGGGAACTTTATCTACATTGCGAATTAAGATATAGCATTGTCGTATTCCTTTGTAAAGGTTATCCCAGTAGGAAATGACAGGACTTGACGCTGTATATTGTCCACGGGGAAATCGAGCAAAGGTTTCATGTTCAAAAGCAGTTGTTACTTCGTCGGAAGTCATCAAATCAATGGAAGAGGTGCCTACCCGAGAATTTGGAATCCACGCATAGCAGGAATACAAATAACCTTTGGCTGAATTTGGATCACGAAAGGCGTCTGCTTCCGAAGGACGTTCATCAGGGACGATATCCAAGAATTTACTGCAGGAAGTGGTAGTCAAAAAAGTCGCGCATGCGAATAATGCAAGGTAGCCTATATATTTTCTTTTCATCTGATAAATCATTTTAAAATTCTATTGATAGTTTTAATCTCGAAGTTGTTTTAATTGAAACGAAGTTGGACTCCGAGATTGAATACTTGCTGTGTCGGATATCCCAAACCATTGCCTCCACCTTGTTCAGGATCCCAAAGTTTGAACTTAGAGAAGGTCAATAGATTATAACCACTTAGAAAAATGCGTGCAAATTTGTGCGAATATCCAATCTCAGCACTTCTGAGTTTTAGGAATGCCCCATTTCTCAGCCAATAAGAAGAAGCTTCAGTATTGTTGAGATTGTCCAATTTGCTCAGTCGTGGATAGGCTGCAAATATGTTAGGGTTTTCAGGACTCCAGCGGTCCTCGGCAATAAACTGCAATACATTGCGTACACCTTGATTTCCAAATGGATGGAAACCACTGATCATAAAAGAAGTTCTATCAACTCCCTGTAAGAGGAAAGAAAAATCAAATTTTTTGTAATTGATGGAAGTACTCAAACCATACACAATTTCAGGTGTTGTTGGATACCCCATTCGAACTCTATCATCGCTATTGATGAGATTTAGACCATCAATATCATTGGTTAGATCTTTATATTTGATGTCTCCCGGAGCGACAAAACCCCCTAGCTGTTGTAATGGACTGTTATCTATTTCGGCCTGATCAATAAATAAGCGTTCAGCAAGATAGCCTAGGTTTGTGCCAATAGAATACCCAATCTGCGAGAGGTTGCGGTATTTGGTAAAGGCTGGTTCATTATTTTTCAGTACGGTGTTATGTGCATATGTAAAGGTTCCACGCATAGATATTCCCCAATCTTTTTCACTTTTGTTCCATTCTAGGGAGAAATCAAATCCCCTATTTCTTACCTCACCAACATTGCCATACACTTTCGTTCCTGCAGTACCAAATACGTTAGGGATTGTTGCCGAACGATCAACGAAAATATTGGTTCTATCTTCCTGGTATAGGTCGAAAACAATATTGAACTTATTGTTAAGGATACCGAGGTCCACACCAATGTTTTTCTTCTCTGCAACTTCCCATGAAATCAATGGGTTTGCAAATTGTAAGTAAGTAGGTCCTGTATAATTCGTATTCTGATCGATACCTGTTGTAAACGATGCTCCGTCCAATTTGAGGTCCGAAAGATAAGGAAAACGTCCTCCGCCAATCTGATCATTACCAACCTTACCCCAGCTCCCTCTAATTTTTAAATTACTGACAGCAGGAAATAAATCTGTAAAGAACTTTTCGTTACTGAGTACATAGCCCAAACCAACGGAAGGGAAGAAGCCAAAGCGACTTCCAGTGGCAAAGTTTTCGGAACCATTGTAGCCAAAGTTGACTTCGGCAAGATATTTATTGGCGAAACCATATGTTGCACGTCCCGTAATGCCCTGGCGTCTACGCGGTAGCGAACTGATTAGATCAGCCGGATTATTGACATTGAAATCCGTGGTATTGTAAAGAAATAAACCTGATACGGTGTGATTACCAAATGTTCTATTGTATTCGATGGAGGGCTGGAAATAGATTTCGCGATCACCGCTAGTGCCCGTTTCGGTTCCCAGGGAAAGATTTTGTGGCTGCCCCACCATGACTAGATCGTAGGTATATCCACCTGCAGGATCGGGTGCATAGCTGTTAATCATGTACTGATTGTAGCCACTGGTTCTTTTTGTTGTTGTGTTGCTCCAGTTTTTAAAGGAAACCAAGGCTTTAAATTCTAGCCCTTTTGTAATGAAATCAAGTTTTTGCGCTCCATCAATTGTAGTCAGTAAGGTACTTTGGAAACCATTTTGATAGCCATTGACCATGCGGGCAAAGGGATTGATAAAACCATTGTTGACTGTACCACCAGCTTTTCCTCCGTATTGAACGTCTCTTCTGTCAGTACCGGTAAATGGAAACATAATCGGGAAGTCCACTGGATTGGCATTCATGATGTCGCCAAATACGCTTGGAGCATCTACACCGGCGCCGTAGTAGTCACGAAGTTGTGCATTGAGCTTTAAAGCTATTTTGGTGGTTGAAGTAAGGTTGACATTGATATTGTTCTGAAAGCTATACCGTTTGACAGAGACATTATTGTCAAAAGAGTTGAGGTCAAATTTACGCAATAAACCATTGCTAATGTTTCCGGTTGCACTGAGGAAATAACCTATTTTGCTGCCACCACCTTGCACATTTAGATTAAGCTCGTTGTTGATGGTATGGGACTTAAACATTTCATTATACCAGTCAACATTAGGATATACATAGGGATCCAGGCCTAATCTTGTGCCGTTTATTTTATCTTGGGAATATAAAATTTCACCAGTACCGCGACCTGTAACCGCTTCATTGAACATCTCCATATAACTTACACCATCAACAAATTTTGGGATGGAAGTAGGTCTTGAGATCTGGGATTGTGCACGTGCTGAAATACGCGGTTTATTAAGGTCTTTACCTGTTTTTGTAGTGATAATTAGGACGCCGTTTGCTCCCCTAGTACCAAATACGGCGGTGGCAGTAGCATCTTTGAGGACTGAGAAGCTTTCGATAACTTCTGGTGCCAATGCGTCCAGGTCGCCTTTGGAGATTGCTACACCATCCAATAAGATCAGGGGATTGGTGGCTCCGCTAAATGTCGATACACCACGAATGAAAAAGCTAGCCCCATCTGCACCGGGTTCGCCCGAACGTTGTACTGCGATTACCCCCGAAAGTCTTCCTCCCAATGCATTGGAGAGGTTGGCCGTTGGGATACGTAAGGTTTCTGGTTTTACTGATTCCAATGCTCCCACGACACTGGTTTTTTTCTGTGTTCCATAACCGACAACAACCACTTCACTTAAGCTCTGATCGGGACTTAGCTGCACATCAATGCGACGTTTGTCGGCAATGACAATTTCCTGATTGGCGTAGCCGACATAGGAGAATATTAGTGTCGAATTTGTGGGAACCACAAGAATGTATCTTCCATTGCCATCTGTTGTTGTACCGATTGACGGGCTGTCTTTAACCTTGACACTAACACCATAAAGATTGTTTCCATCATTTTTCACTGTACCCACGATCTCAACCTTACCGTTTTTTTGAACGGTGGGGGTGAGAGGCGTTTTTTTTTCTCGGTCCGAAATTACAATGATGCCATTGTCAATTGTAAAGACCAAAGGCTGATGTTCCAATAATTTTTCAAGGGCCTGTTTTAGTGGCTTATTCTGGATATCTATATTTTGAATAGGCCTTACTTTGTCGAGTTGGCTTGTCTTTATGATAAAATCGACATTAGTCTGTTTTCTGATTTCTTGAAATGCTTCGGACAATGTAATCTGCTTGTGTTTAAGGGTAACATTTTGAGCAGAGGAGACATGTGTTAAAAAGATAAATGCTGTTAAGAGGACCGCAACTTTTGTAGATGTGTTGCATAATGATCCGATGTATCGCATAGCTTTAATAAAAAAGACAATGCAATACTTACTACATAAATAATAATGCATATATTTATAAATTGGTTAACTGGTTTGATGTTGAAATGAATTCTTGTTTTCCAAGTAAAAAATTAGTCGAGAGTGCTGGCAGGCATTTTCGGCTATTTTTTTGGAAGAAATGTTTAGGCTGGACTGGTTTCTTTCATAATCAGTGGTTATTAATGTGTGTTATAGTTTATTGCGATATGTACAGTTTATTGTTTCGTATGCTATACTTGATGGAACCGGAAAGCTGAAGTGCTCTTAATACATCGTTTAATCGTTTTTTTCTAGAAATTTGAGCGACATAGGTTTCCTGTGAAATGGGACCTTCAAAAATTACTTCAATGTTATACCAGCGCGAAATTTTACGCATGATTTCCTTTAAGTTGTTATTGGAAAAGTTGAAATCACCATTTTTCCAATCTAATACTTGATCCAGGTTTATTGATCTTACTGCGATATTTTGATCCGTTAACGTAGATTGTTGTCCTGGTTTTAGTAAGGTTGTATTGTTTTTGCAACTCACTCTTACAGACCCTTCTGCAAGGGATGTCTGTGTGGAAGATTCATCATCGTAGGCATTGATATTGAATTTAGTCCCTAAGACTTCGACCTTTTGAAGCGAAGTTTCGACAATAAATGGTTTTTGTTTATTTTTTGACACTTCAAAGTAGGCTTCACCCGTCAGTTCTACACGGCGTTCAGAGGTTGAAAATGCACTTGGATATTTAAGGCTGGAATTGGAATTTAGCCAAACTTTTGTGCCATCAGAAAGGGTTATCTGGAATTGCCCGCCCTTTGGTACATTCAAAAGATTCATAGCGATGCGTACATCGGTATTTCCCTCAATTTTATAATTAATTCCGCCTTTTTCTGTTTTTTCAATTGTTGTGCCGAGCTCTTCCGTTAATTTTCCATTCGCAACATCCTCCAGTACGATCGTTTTACCAGAAGAAAGCACAAGTGTTGCTTTATCGCGACCAGGTTCGATAATGGTTGCTGTATGATCATTATATGTGCTGCGGTTAAGAAATAAATAAGAGATAGAGATAATCAGTATGATGGCAGCTGCAACGCCTGTAGTTTTATACCATGTAGGACTTTTGATATTTTGTGGTTCGGTGTCAAGATCAATTTTACCAAAAACACGGTCTAAAATCATCTTGTCTATAAGTTCTTCCTTGTCCCGAGATTCAAGTTGGTTCTCGATCATCTGTTCAAGCGCCTCCTTGTTATTCGTATCCTGAAAATATTGAAATAGCTCCGCCGTCTCTTCTCTTGAAGCGTGGTTATTGAGATATCTTTCAAATAATAGTTTTATATGTTTTGAATCTTTCACTGATTGGCTATTTATATATAATACGGAAAATTAGAGCCTGTCCTCTGCTCTGATTTTAAAAAAAAGTAAAAAAAAGAAAAGGATTTAAAAAGGTCTGTTTGAATACCTATGGAAGTGACCTGTTTGTCGATAGAAACAGCGAGTGTCTTATTTTTGATTTAATACGGCACTGATAAGAGCAATTAACAGGGACGGTGTAATTTCCTTGCTCAAACAGAAGCTCTGAATCTGTTTTGTAGCTTTCACGATATGGTCACTGATCGTAGAAGTGGAGATACCTAAGGAACTACTGACCTCCTCATAGGTTTTCCCCTCTATTTTGCATAAGGTATAAATGAGTTTGCGTTTTGGAGATAAGTTTTCAATGGCTTGATTGACAATTTTTTTAGACTCTTTGTACGCATATTCCTCCTCAATGTGGGAATAGTCTGATGTTGAAATGGAAATAATCAACTCTTTTAGATTTCGATTTTTGATCTCTTTATGAAAGAAATCATACACGAGGTGTTTAGCAATAGTGAAGAGATAAGACTGAAAGGACTTGTCGGGGTCTATTTCACCGCGCCTCTCCCATAATTTCTGAAATACATCCTGAAGGATTTCTTCTGCACAGGCAGGTATTTTGACTAGGTTAAGTATATGACGGTAAAGTCTAGGGCTATAGCGATAGTAGAGCACCTCAAATGCCTTATGATTGCTCGACTTAAGAGCGCGCAGTAAGGCCAACTCATCATTTTTACATGCCTCCATAATTTAAACTTGTATTTAAAACCAAATTCCTCCTGATCAGAATTTAATAATTGGGTATCATACCGTATAGTAGCAGTATTATCTTAATGATAGCAGATGAATACAACAAGTATATTAGAGTATATTGTTGGTATACTACTGGTACTCTTCTACAATGTTACCGATTTGTTATTTGGTTTTTATACAATTTTTTTACGCAAACGATTGCTTTAAAAATAAACTACAGTAGAATTTATCGTTTTTGTAAACCCGAATCCAATCCTTAATTATATTTTGGAAAATACTGATGTTTGTTTTTAACTTGATTTTAGATTATATCACTATCTATAAGAAGAGTTGGTACATTAAATTTTGAATGATCTAAACAACATTCTGGTTTATAGGTGAGTAATTGTGAGGGGTAGACATATCGCAATAAGAGGAATTGTATTCCTCTTATTGTATTCCTAAGAATTCTGCTATCTATTTTTTGTTTACAGATTTTACTTCTACTTCGGGTTTCATTTTAAGGACGATCTTTACGGGCGTTTCCTCCTTAACTTGAATATCTTTTTGATCTTGATTTGAACTGACAGTCGCATTCGCAGAAAGATTGATACGTTTTGGTTGACGCGGTTGAATATTCTCGACCTTGACTTCCTCAATTTTAGGTGCTACTTGCACTTCTTCGACTATCGGTGAAACTCTTTTTGATGGAGTAGACTCTTTTTGAGGCTCCGCAAATTTGATTCGCTCAACATGTACCTCATCGATTATTTTTGGGGAATTTTGAGGTGGAGCAGGTCTTTTCCGAGGTTCCGGGGAACGTACATTACCTTCTTGTTGGGAAGAAGACCTGCGCTGGGATATCATTGGCGGAACCATTTCTTTTGTCGGTGATTTAGGAGATCTTCCACTAGTTTTAGGAGCGTCCGGTCGCCTTGATGCAGCGGGCCTTATTGCGGTGTTGGTAGCCGCCGCTTTTTTTGTCGTGGTCGGCGTTGTTTTCTGTGCTTCCACATGTGTTGAAAACAATGTAGATATCGCTACTGTCAGTAATAAAGTAAGCCCGGGCATTAGCAAGAGTTTACTTCGGGTTGTTCTTTTTTGTAACATAATTAATCGTTTTTTTGTTGTTAAGAAATTAAAATTACTGGCCGGTAATGTGTTTATATCAGGGGTGGACATGCTCCACTCGATAATCAAATGTTGGTATCTTAACTTTTCATGAATCTTGACTACGGCATTATCTGCAAGGTATTCATGAGTTTGTCGGATCGATTTCTGAATGAGATAAATGAAGGGATTGAACCACAAAAATATACCCAAAATCTGTATGAAAAGTACATCCATCGAATGGCGTTGATTGGCATGGGCCCGTTCGTGAGTTATAATTGACTGATCAATACCGCCCTGTTGATAGGCATCTTTGGGAACATAAATTTTTTGAAAAAAGGAAAAGGGTGTTTTTAAACCATGTATACAATAAATGGACTGTTCATGGGTTGGTGTGGCACTTCGGATATAATATAGGAATTTGCGGTATAACCATACTTGTCTCAGAAGTAATGCAATGGTGACAATTACATACATCAGCAGAGCGACATCGTACCAATCGACGTGATAATTATTGAAGAGCGCTGAATCTGTTGCGGGCTGTTTAATGATCGGCCCCGCAGGGGTAACATCACTGTTTCTGTCGTTCAGTAAGTTGAAAACATCAAATGGGACAGCGATCTGTAACAATGGAATGATGACAGATAGGGGGATAATCCCGAGTAAATAACAACGGTTGAATAGCAGTAGTTTTTGGTTGCGTAGTATTGACCAATAAATAAGATAGAGTAAACCCGAACAGGCTATCAGTTTTCCAATATATAGCATCATGTCTCTTTGTTTTTAATTTCGGAATCAATTATATTTTTCAGTTCCTCCAATTGCTCTTTGCTCAGCTGAGATTGTTTAGTGAAAAAAGAAGCAAATTTTAATGCTGAATTGTCGAAGTAGCTTTCTACGATATCATTTACATGTGCTAAATAATAGCTGTCTTTATCGATTAGTGGATAATACTCTCTCGAATTTCCATAAAGCACATAAGATATCGCTCCCTTTTCAGTCATTCTCTTCAATAATGTAGCAACAGTTGTTGGCGCCGGTTTAGGTTCAGAATACGCTTCCATAAGATCTTTCATAAAAGCTTTTTTCATGTCCCAGATGTAGCCCATCAATTGTTCTTCCGTAGCTGATAATTTATTCATACTACAAATATAGAATATATTCTACATTGTGTAGAATTAAAGTATGTTAAATAATTTATTATTTTTTTATTTTGTTGATTTATAAGTGTTTATTTTTTTTTTTTTTTTGAGGATGTAGATAATTTTCACCGTAAAATTAGTTGCTGTTCCCAGATATAACCGATAAGCTTTTACAAATAATAGGGGAACAGAATATGTCAGTATATTGGTTTAACTAAGGGACCTGTCGTTTGATATTGACGTACTTCGATCCCAGGTTTAGATGATTAGACAAGGACTTAGTGGTATAAATAAAACAAAATAGAATGTATCGCTATTATATATGATGTTGGTGCGTAGTGAGAGACCGTTTAGAAAAACTTTGGATAAATAATGGCAAAACTTTTTTTAGTCCGGCATGGACAGTCGCAATGGAATTTAGAAAATCGCTTTACGGGATGGCAAGATGTTGATATTACTGAATTGGGACAACAGGAAGCTCGGCAGGCAGGATTGGCTTTGGCAAATGAACCAATTGATATAGCATATACCTCGACACTTATAAGAGCGCAGCATACGTTAAGGATTATTTTGCATGAAATGGGCGATCCTCACATCCCCGTTGTTATAGACGCTGCTTTGAATGAACGAGGTTATGGAAAGCTTGAGGGCTTGAATAAGGCCGAAACAGCCGAAAAATATGGTGCTGAACAGGTGCATATCTGGCGCAGATCTTTTGATGTGCCTCCGCCTGGAGGTGAGAGCCTTAAAGATACATACGAACGTGTTATTCCATATTATGAACGTTTTATAGCACCCAAACTGAAAGAAGGTAAAAATGTACTCGTTGTTGCGCACGGCAATAGCTTAAGGGCGCTGATTATGTTTTTGGAACATCTTTCTCCGGAACAGATATTGGAACGGGAGATTGCTACCGGGCAACCGATCAAGTATCAAATTGAAGAATAAACGCTCAATTTTTACAAATTGATAGTTGAACTGTAGAGACTGATAATTTATCGTATTTCTATAGATTCTCCGGGTTTAGCATTTTAAATATTCACTTGTTTTTGTTAGTTGTGTCTAACATTTTTTTTCTTAACAAAGAGAAATAACAGTATATTTCATTTCAAAAAATAACATTTTGATCTCATTCTCTCCTAGTTAGGCGATAAGTCGTACAAGTAGTGTTGCGGTGACTTTGCTGCTTAGGACTTCTATTGGCCTGTCTTTGTATTCCACTGTGATGCTAGCATCAAACGGTTCTATTGATTTGATTGTTAAAGTCGTACCGAGCTCGAGATTTTTCGCTGTCAAATATTGTAAAAGCTCCTTAGAAGATGGCTGAACCGCCATTAATGTAACTATATCACCTACTTTACAACTATTTAGAAACACATAGTTTTCCAAAGGCATAACCCCATTAGAATCGGGAATTGGCGACCCGTGGGGATCTACCGTCGGATAACCCAATAACTCATCCATTTTACTGAAAAATTCGGGCGAATGTATATGCTCAATCTGTTCAGCAATCTGATGGACTTCATCCCAGGCAAACCCCATTTTCTCAACCAGATACATTTCAGTAAGTCGATGTTTCCGGATAATAAGGGCGGCTTCTTTCTTTCCTTCTTCAGTTAGCCGCAATGGTTTATAGCTTTCATAATGAACGAAACCTTTGTCGGCTAGTTTTTTCATCATACTATTTACTGTGGGCATCTTGATGTCGAGCCTTTTACTTATTTCATTGACATTCGCATCACCCTTTAGGTAAGTGAGGTTATACAATGCTTTTAAGTAATTCTCTTCGGTCTGTGAAATCATAAGACAAATTTATTAAATATTAGCCGTGTCTAATAATTATGTTATAATTATTTTGTTAGTATAATCTAACTTATTAGATTTGCTTATCTAAATTTATAAACATAAAAAAGCAAAACATGATGAAAGGGTACAGTGCTCATTTGACAATAGCCATGGTGCTTACAGGATTTATTTCCTTTGGACAGACAGGTAAGGTTACTGGTAAGGTTTACGATAAGAATGGTGTGCCGTTAGGAGCAGCATCCGTTGTTATTCCAAAATTACAGATAGGTACCAAGTCGAACAATTCGGGAAGGTATATCGTTGAAAGTATCCCCCATGGTACCTGGGAAGTGGAAGTAAAACACATTGGATTTAAGGAATTCCGTGATTCAGTAAAAGTCGGTCCAGGGGTATTGACCAAAGATATTCAGTTAGATGGGGCTGAACTTTTACTGGATGAAATTGTAGTAACGGGTACCAAAACATTTAAACGCAAAACAGAGAGTCCTGTAATGGTAAATGTTTTAGATAGCAAGACTTTGGACAATCTACAAGTGTGTAATCTTTCGGAGGGTTTGAAGTTTCAACCCGGATTGCGCGTAGAAACAGACTGTCAGACCTGTAACTATACGCAATTGCGGATGAATGGACTTCAGGGTGGTTATTCACAGATTCTGATTAACGGTCGGCCAATTTTCAGTCCGTTGATTGGACTCTATGGTATGGAGCAACTACCGGTCAATATGATTGAAAAAATTGAAGTCGTTCGCGGGGGTGGCTCTTCATTGTATGGTTCAAGCGCAATTGCCGGAACGGTGAATGTGATTACAAAGCTCCCACGGGCAAACAGCTATGAAATCAATTCTTTCTATCAGCGTATAGGTGGGAGGACAAATGATTTTAACCTCGGGGGTAATGCAACATTGGTCAACGAGAAAGGGAATGCCGGAACTTCATTCTTCTTTAACAAGCGGGATCGTGGTTTCTACGATGCAAATGGTGATAATTTTTCTGAAATGCCCAAAATTGAAAATACCTCTTTAGGAATTAATTCATTCTATCAGTTTTCAGATAATCAAAAATTAGAAGTCTCCTTAAGCAACCTGAATGAATATCGGTTCGGTGGTGAAATGACCGATAAACCTGCGTATTTAACACAGCAGTCAGAAGAGCGACATCATAAAATTTGGATGGGAAGCACGGATTATCAGATTAACTTCAATCAAGATAAATCGGCATTCATCGTCTATACTGCTTTTCAAAATACCAATAGAAAACATTATACCGGCGTATTTCCAGATGATCCTGAGGCGATTGAAAACCATCTCAAGCATCCACCTTATGGGGATTCTAAAACAACAACACTTCAGGGAGGTTTTCAATTGAATCATGAGATCCGCAATTTCTTTAATGGTCGTAATGTATTGACTATTGGGTCGGAGTATGTTTCTGACAAAGTTTATGACGAAATTCCGAGTTATAATTATCTCGTGGATCAGCATACCAAAGATTGGGGAAGCTTCTTTCAAAGTGATTGGGATTTGGCTGCTAAGTTTAATGTATTGTCGGGTGTTCGGGTTGACAAACATAATTTATTGCATAAAGTTGTTGTCAGTCCGCGAATAGCACTCCTTTATAAATATGCCCCTACAACACAATTTCGATTAAGCTATGGAACCGGCTTTAGAGCGCCACAGGCATTTGACACCGACCTGCATATTGCGTTTGCTGGTGGCGGCGTATCGCGTGTACAGTTATCCCCTGATTTAAGGGAGGAGCGTTCAAAAAGCCTGAGTGGTTCGATAAACTACGACAAAGCAACTGAAACGTGGATAGCAGGCTTCACCTTGGAAGGATTTTATACGCATCTGAATAATGCATTTGTACTTGAGGAAATCGGTGCAGATAATTTTGGGAAGATTTTTGAAAAGCGAAATGGAAACAATGCAACAGTAGCCGGAGGAACATTGGAATTACGTGCAAATTATGCTAAGAAGATTCAGTTGGAAACTGGATTGACAGTGCAGCAAAGCAAGTATGATAGTCCGGTGTCGTATTTGGAAGGAGTAGCTCCAATTCGATCATTTTTGCGAACACCCAACGAATATGGTTTTGCCAACCTCAATATTACAGCAAGTAAACCCTGGACAGTCAATTTAAACTATGTTTACACGGGAAATATGCGTATTGCCCATGTCGGGGGAGCAGATAATTTTCCTGACGATCAAATGGTACGGACAGGAGCCTTTTCGGAGCTCAATAGTAAAGTAGCTTATGCATTTAACTTACCGAAATACAAAAATATCATTGAGCTTTATGCAGGGGTAAAAAATATTTTTAACGCGTATCAAACTGATTTTGATACCGGGAAAAATCGCGATAGCAATTACATTTATGGGCCCAACATGCCAAGGACATACTTTGTCGGTGTAAAGATAAAAACACCTTAATGGTGAAAACAAAAAATCCTGCACACCGATGATGAGCAGGATTTTTGTTATTTGTATTCGCGTTATGCTATTTCAAAACGAATTTAAATCCTAAAGAAAAACGCGATGGCTCGAAATTAGAACCATGAGAAAGATTCCACCAAGGTTTCCAGTCGAAATGCATGGCCAATGGTGCAGAAGGTATTTTGAACTCTAGACCCAAAGCTGGACGGATCGCAAAATCAGTATGTGTTTTTCCATCTTTCCAATGGTAGTCGTCATACCAGTCGTCGTGCCATTTACCATAATCAATAAATGATACTTGTGGACCAACACCAATGTACCATGAAAGACCTCGAGATCCAGGAATACGTTTGTTGTATGAATAATCTACGCCGATAACAGTAATATTGTCTCCAAATAATACTTGTGCATTTCCAGCGTCATTTCCACCAAAATTGTGTTTTATCTGTGGACCGAATAATGTTTGACCATCGCCGACGTCTATTCCAAGACCAATGGCTGTCCGATAGGGAGTTTGTGCGTTTGCTTGCTGATGAGCAACAAATAGTAGCGTAAAAAGTGTTAGAAAAGGTAGAATTACTTTTTTCATGATAATTTAAAAAAATATAAGTTGTGTGTTTCCGATTAGAAAGCTTTCGCTGTTCAAACAAATAGTTTGCCAAAGATTTTTTTGATATTTTGACAAACAATAAATGATTTGTAACTATCTCTTTTTTAGTAGGTTTTTTTATGGATAATCTAAAAAAAAAATCAACCATATATATTAAAGTATTGTTCTTATAATAGAGAGCTGCTTTTTTAAGGTTTAATAGTGCTCAGGCTATTTTTTATTGATGGCTATTATAATTTTAATCGGTGAGGTGTTATTAAATGTTATAAAAAGCAGCATTTAAAATACTACAAAATACAGCAGATGGAGAAACTACAAATTAATACGGAAAGGATCGAAGAATGGATTGCAGCGGGATATGATGTTCTTCAAGATGGAAAATTAATAAAAGTCGAAGGTGATCTGCAGGAATTTCTAAAACAGTTTGCTGATGATACAGCAGATGGAGGACCAAAAACATATCTGTTGAAGGAGCTGCTTACCTGGCCAGAGGAAGATTTAAAAAAAGTAGAAATGGGTTATGGAACAGATGAAAATAGCTGAAGATAAAATTGTACCATTGGATTTTGATTCAGAAGAATTACCTTTTGAAATTCGTGAGCTACGTCCCGTTGTATTTAGAGAAGAAACGTCGTATTGGTGTTTACTGGGGCCCGATCCGCATCAAGGCATTTTCGGAAACGGTGAAACGGCTTTAGATGCTTTAGCCGACTGGCTAGAAAATTTACAGGTACGTTTAAAAACTGGGGACGAAAATGATGAAGTAGCGAATTATGCTCGGGAAAGTCTTCGGGCATCGAATCGTGATGTCTGGTAATATTCCGTAGTTATATTAAAAGTCTCCCCATACAGATTAATTACGATTGTTAATCGTCAGTCGTTTGACCCGCAACAGGAGTTCTTCTGGGCTAAACGGTTTCACCATAAAATCTGAAGCGCCAAGGTCAAAAGCTTCAATGACGACTTCCTCTTGTCCCATGTTGGAAAGTACAATAACCGGGATTTTTTTCTCGAGCTTTTTTATGGAAGAAAGGACTTCTATCCCCGAAGCAAATGGCATCATAATGTCGGTAATGATCAGATCGAGATCCATTGTATTGAGCTTTTCAATTGCATCTTTTCCATTGTTGGTAGTGATAACCTCGTGACCTGCCTTGATCAGTTTGTATTGAACTGTCCGTAATATCAATTCATTATCTTCTGCAATTAAGATGACCATCTTGTTTTTATTATTAATATACTATTATGGAGGCCACAGCAAGTTTAGATGCTATTCCATATCTAACGATAGGTAAGGAAATATTTTTACAATATATGTTTAGTTTCCAGCTTCTATTTGTGTTATACATGATCTGAAAACATAGGTAGCAAAGAAGGACTTCAATCGCAAGAAGCTGTCTTGGCATTACTGGAAAAATGATCGTAAAATTGCTTTTGGCTAATATGAAATTCAAAGTCCCCAAATGAATTTCTGCGCAAATATATCATTGTAATAGAAATATGCAATAAAAGAAAAGTATTAGCAGGTAAATTTTATGCTAATATGTTGCTGATAAGTCATGTAGCCTTTCTTTTTTACAAAAAGTAAAAGCTGTAAATAAAAGATTGTAACATGATGTTACATGTGAAGGAGATGATCGTCGACAGATGATTTAACTCCTGGATACAAGAATTATTCATTATATTTAGGTAACCTAGTTCATTCGATATGTCATATAATATTCCCGATAATCTGAAGGGTCTTTCCACAACCGAGGTTAATGCCTCTCGCGCTAAATATGGTTGGAATCAATTGAGCGATAATCACAAGAGTACCTGGTTTGAACTGCTTGTGGATATTTTGAAGGAGCCTATGCTGATTCTGTTGATTATCATCTCGATTATTTATGTTTTTGTGGGGAATTACGGAGAGGCTGTATTTATGTTTGTCGCTATTGTTGCTGTTACGGCTATTTCTTTTTATCAGGATAATCGTAGCAAAAAAGCCCTGGAGGAATTGGAAAAGCTGAATGAACCATTAAGCACCGTGATTCGAAATGGGAAGGTTAGTGAAATTCCAACACATGAGATTGTTGTGGGGGATCTCTGTATTACAGAGGAAGGTCGAATTATAAACGCTGATGGTCGTATTCTACATAGTAACGATTTTTCTGTCAATGAATCTTCGTTGACGGGGGAGAGTTTTTCCGTCTTTAAGGACAGTAAATCTGAAGATAATCTGGTCTACGGCGGGACGGTTACGGTCTCAGGCCTGGCTGTGTTTGAAGTTACTGAAATCGGTAAAGAGACCCGTGTTGGGAAAATAGGTGAATCGATCAAAAATATCAAGGAAGAAATTTCACCGTTGCAGGTGCAAATCCAAAAGTTTGTAAAGGCAATGGCCATTGTCGGTATCCTAATTTTTTTAATCGTATGTCTATACAGTTTTATTGACAGTGGTAATTTAGTGGCGAGCTTGCTCAATGGACTTACTTTGGCCATGTCTGTATTGCCGGAAGAGATTCCTGTTGCGTTTACAACTTTTATGGCGCTTGGTGCATGGAAACTCATGCGGGAGGGGATTATAATCAAAAGAAGCAGTATTGTTGAAACTTTGGGTAGTACAACGGTGATTTGCACAGATAAGACCGGGACCATTACAGAGAATTCCATGCAATTGAAATACCTCTATAATTATGCTACGGATTCATCTTATGATCAGGAAAGGTTTGATGAATCCGATTTAAGCGAGCTTATCGATTATGCGATGTGGAGCAGTGAGCCTGTGCCTTTTGACCCCATGGAAATTACGTTGCATAAAATATATGAAAAAACGCAAAAACAGGACCTCAGAAAGGAATATGCATTATTTCATGAATATCCTTTAGATGGTAAACCGCCGATGATGACCCATCTTTTCGAAAATACAGGAAAAGATCGCATTATTGCTGCCAAAGGGGCGCCGGAGGCTATACTTAGCGTATCCAAGCTGCCCGATAGTGAGAAAGATAAAATTAGGGCTATTGTTAAATCCTATGGAGAGCAGGGCTTTCGTCTATTGGGTGTGGGGAAAGCGAAATTCGAAGGCAATAATTTCCCCGCGAAGCAACAGGATTTTGAGTTCCAATTTTTAGGGTTGACCGTATTTTATGATCCCCCCAAAAAAGGTATCCAGGAAGTGTTCCAAGATATTTATGATGCCGGGATTAAAGTCAAAGTAATTACTGGCGACAATGCCGATACGACTAAAGCAATAGCGGCTCAGGCCGGAATTCGTATTTTGTCTCCACCGATCAATGGCAGTGAAATAGTCAATAGGTCCGGGGATGAAATTATGTCGATAGCGGAGCAAACAACTTTATTTACCAGAATGTTTCCGGATGCTAAATTGGCTATTGTAAATGCCCTTAAAAAGAAAGGTGAGGTTGTGGCGATGCTTGGCGATGGAGTAAACGATGGCCCAGCATTAAAAGCGGCCCATATCGGCGTTGCTATGGGCAATAAAGGTACTGAAATAGCAAAATCAGCCGCGGCGTTAATTATCACAAATGACGATCTACAAAAGTTAATCATTGGTATAGCAGCCGGAAGAAGGATTTACGCAAACATCAAGAAGGCGGTTCAATACATCATTTCTATTCATATCCCCATTATTTTGACCGTATCACTACCTTTGTTTTTAGGCTGGGTATTTCCGCAGATTTTTAGCCCTGTGCATGTGATCTTCCTCGAATTGGTCATGGGGCCCACCTGCTCGATTGTATATGAAAATGAACCTATTGAAAAGGATACGATGAAACGACCTCCTAGAGCTATGGGCGACACTTTTTTGAGTATAAATGAGCTCGGAATAAGCATTGTTCAAGGCCTGATAATCACTATAGGAATTCTATTTGTTTATCAGTTTACTGTTCAGCAGGGGGGAACAGAGGAAAAAACGAGGGCTATGGTTTTCGCCACTTTAATCTTTGCCAATGTTTTGCTGAGTTATGCTAACCGATCTTTCCACTATAGTATCCTTGAAAGTTTTAAAAACCGAAACTTGCTGCTCGTGGGTATTTCGATCGCTGTGCTTCTATTTTTAGCCGTGATATTATATGTCGCTCCGGTCGCCCAATTTTTTACTGTAGCAGCCCTGAGCGGATATGAATTGGGGATAGCGCTCTCCGTGGCTGCAGCATCCGTGTTATGGTTTGAGGTCTATAAATTGATCGGGAGAATTGTACGTGCTAAAAAAGATTGAAGGGATATATCGAGATAATCCAAGTATTAAACGAATAGAATTAGGCGCAAGTCCAGGAATCTTACTGAATAAATTTCGAAGTAATTCCTCTTTTCTTGATGTAGAAATTCAGCGCTCGCCCTGCCTCTGTAGGTCGATCTGTACTTAATATATCTGCACCGCGATCAATAAATCCGGCATAAACTTGAAAGCCTTTTTTGTCGGCCTGTCTGTCTAAGTTTCCCAGTGTACCCAATATGCACATGATTCCATGGTCATGTAGTACTTTGGTTAATGCTGGGTCTGCTTCACGTGTTCCGACGAAGGCTAACAAGCGATTGTCGGGGATATCTTTTTCATTTAGACGAGCAAGGTCATCCAGGTTATTGACCGAGGCCGAAATCATGATGTCGCTAGCCAGACTGTGCACTTTGGCCGCCTGGTTGGCACTATACGTGATGATGACTACGCTAGATTCTGCCCTTTGTTTGCGAATAGCATTGATAACGGCTTCATAAGGGACATCATTTTTAATGTCTAAGGTGAAGATTACCTTTCCTTTTCCCCAAGAAAGTGCTTCTTCGAGCGTGGGGATCCTATATGGCGTTATCTTTTTGTTATTGTCCAATAGACGAAGCTTTTTGAGCTCAGTTAAACTGCTGGCGTTCACAGGCCCTCTGCCGGTGGTTGTTCGGTTTAACGTATTGTCATGCATTAATATCAGCGCTGAGTCTTTACTGATGCGAACATCACATTCAACAAGGACTGGCTGCAAGCTCGCATTATAGGAAAATGTTTCGATTGCATTTTCGGGGTATCCAGATGCGGGGCCACCACGATGCAAACTGACCAATGGATAACGATTATCATCATAGGTCAAAAACTGATATAATTCCTCCACATTTTGGAGCTGTATACGTTTACCCACTGGCAAGCCATCCGTATTGGCTCCGTTACGAAAGCAACTGCTTACGATAAAGCAGATCAATAAAAGGAAGTAGTGGCGTATACGTATATTCATTGTCTATCTATTGTGCTGATTAATCAGATCGGCTAGTGCCTCGACACTGGTATTTAATTGGTCGATTGTCAGATGCGCCTGCGTATAATAAGGTTCTCTTTCGCTCAACTTCTCTTCGATAAATAGCCGTAGTTCCTCAGGTGATTTTCCGATTAGAATGGGCCTTTTGTGTAGTTTAGATTGAGAAAGACGGTCAAAAAGTGCTTTGGGTGACATCTGTAAATAGACGGCATATCCATTCGCCCTGATCCATTCCATGTTGTCAAAGAAACAGGGGGCACCACCACCGGTAGATATGACGGCAGCATTCTCAGAAAATTTACGCAATTGCTCGCGTTCTAATGCCCGGAATGCGTCTTCACCATGTTGACTAAAATATTCGGTAATGCTCATGCCAATTTGTTTTACGATCTCCTCATCTGTGTCGATAAAAGGGAGTTCGAGTTTAGTGGCAAGTTTCTTACCCAGGGTAGTTTTTCCACTTCCCATATAACCAATCAAAAATATAGGTTTAGGCATAGGTACTATTTGTCTTTACTTAGAAATTTATCTTCAATGGTTTTGGCATCCGGAAAGTTATTATAGTGCCATTTTCCGACGACGTTGCCTCCTTTTAGGAGCAGTACACCAGGATTTGCCCTGACCATGCTTTTTAGAGGAATGAGATCGGCATAGAATATCTCCGCAATTAATTGCATTTTATCACTCAGATATTGGGCGTCTTTGGATGCCGAAGCAGTCAATAGCACAACACGAAGCCCATTATAATCTTTTGTTAATTGGATGGCGGCCTGATTGATCTTTTGGATAGCATCAATATTGGTCGAAGAAAGATCCTTTGCAACGATAACAAGATTGTAATACGGATTAGCAATGATTTCTTGCGTATGGTCCGCTCCGTCAGCATCCGTAATCAAGAGATCAGGAATAGGAATATCATATCCCTTTTTGACCAATTTACTCTCAGGTTCACCTATAATTTCCCACGATTCATCTTCCCATAGCTTGTCAGCCATATAGACCTTGTCATTGACCTTTTTTGTTTCACCCGTCTTTTTGTTTTTCATGGTATAGATTTGCTCAAACAAATCGCCTTGTTTGCCTTCAGGGAGCACCATTAATGAAGGTAAGTTGTTGCCAACTTTGTAGGGTAAGAAATCAATAAACGGGAGGTAGTTTACGGTATAGATACCAATACCTAAAGAGATAATCGCTGTAATCACAGTAGCAACGAATTGATTGCCTGATCCTTTGATAATTGATCGTAATTGCTTTCGGTTAAAAAATATAATAAGGATCAACGCCAAGAGCACCAGATCTTTAGAAAATGATTGCCAAGGAGTAAGTGGGATGGCATCCCCAAAACAGCCACAAGAGGTCACAACCTCAAAAAATGCCGAATAGAAGGTTAGAAAAGTGAAAAATAGAATCAGTAGTAGCAGGCCCCAGGCAACGGTATTCGCATAGACCCCCAATAATAACAGTGCTCCTAACAAAATTTCAAAACCACAGATTACTACAGCGATGGCAGTAGCGTATTCATTAAAAGCTGTGAGATGAAAGACCTCAAAGTATTCCTGAAGCTTATAGCCAAACCCTGTCGGGTCATTTGCTTTAATAAAACCTGAGAATATGAAAAGAAGTCCCGTAAAAATCCGGCAAAATCCTAAAAGATAATTTGTTTTGGTACGCTGCTGTGTAGCTGTCATAATCCGATTATTGTTGTGCGATTCCTAATTTAATTAATGCAAAAACTGCGTAATTGAGCATATCCTGATAGTTGGCATGGATGCCTTCAGAGACCAGGGTTTGTCCATCGTTATCTTCAATTTGTTTGACGCGATGTATTTTCATTAAGATCAGATCTGTCATGGAAGAAACACGCATATCGCGCCATGCCTCACCGTAATCGTGGTTTTTGGCAAGCATGAGATCTCTGGTCTCGGTAACCTTTTCTGTATATTTCTGATTCACAAAGGTTGGATCCAAATTTTCTTCACCATCTTCACCTAAATCAGTCTGAATCATGGCCATGACACAGTAGTTGATAATACCGATATATTCGTCAACAATTCCTTCGCCCACTTTGGAAACCTTTTTGATTTCTAGCGTGCGTATACGTTGCGCTTTAATGTAAATCTGATCCGTAATGGAAGATAGGCGCATAATCCGCCATGCCGTTCCATAATCTTTTGTTTTTTTAATAAATAAATCCTGACAATGTTTGATAACACTGTTATATTCCTGAATGGTATCCATATCGTTGATTGAAGAAACTTGATGAGACAAGTTGTGATTACACCACAAATATAATTAGAAAATAATACTTCCAACGGTCAAATGAATGTACAATTTGTGCTTTATTGCTAAAATATAAACAATAATTTTGGATATTACCACAATTAAAAGTTCGCAGGGGCTAGGGGCAACAGCATCGTGCAAGTGCATGGCGTGAATTTCTCGTTTCCTATATCCCCAAACGTTTAAATATCGGTAACTTTAGATAAGTTTGATCAGTTTGCAAGGTGTCTTGCCAACTTTGAAGATAGTAAAAATATAAATTCATGGATTTTCAACAACCTGTTATTAGAGAAGTAGAGATCATCCGGTATGTTCAGCCATTTCGGGAAGGAGGGTCTTTACCCGCATTAGTCGATGCCGATGATGGCTTTAGTTATGTTATAAAATTTAGAGGGGCAGGTCAGGGACGAAAAGCATTGATTGCGGAATTGATCGGTGGAGAGCTGGCGAGATTGCTCAAATTAAGAGTTCCCGAAATTGTATTTGCGGAGTTGAACGAATCCTTTGGCCGTACAGAACCCGATGAAGAAATTCAGGATCTGCTCAAATTTAGTGTGGGCAAAAATCTGGGACTTCATTTTCTGAGTGGAGCAATCACATTTGACGCGAATGTCGATGCTATCGGCGCGGAGGAAGCATCGAAAATTGTTTGGTTAGATTCACTCTTGATGAATGTAGACCGTACTGTGCGGAATACAAATATGCTGATATGGCATAAAGAACTTTGGTTGATAGATCACGGCGCTTCCTTATATTTTCATCACAGTTGGGATAATTGGGAAGAACAATCCCTAAAACCATTTGTTCAGATTAAAGATCACGTACTGCTCAAAAATGCAAGTATGGTGGAGAAAATAGATCAGGAATACCGTTCCGTTTTTACGGAGGCGGTATTTCGCGGAATATTGGCGGTGGTACCCGATGAATGGCTGGAAGATGCCGAACGTGAGCTCTCTGCAGCCGATGCGCGCGAAGTGTATGTTTCTTTCCTGAAACGGCGTGTAGCCAATTCATCCATTTTTGTAAAACAAATAGAAGATGCCAGAAAAGACCGTATATGAGTATGCTGTGGTACGTTTGATACCACGGGTGGAGCGAGAGGAATTTATCAATGTAGGCGTAGCTCTTTATTGTCGTAAGTATCGTTTTGCGAAGATGGTTTATCTTGTTAATGAACAGAAGGTACGGTCGCTTTGTCCGGATATTGAATTGGAATTGATCGAAAATCATCTTTCATCTTTCCAACGAATCTGCCACGGCGAAAAAGATGCCGGCAAACTTGCTGCACTGGATATCACCGAACGCTTTCGATGGCTGACCGCAAAGCGGAGTACCCTGATTCAATGTTCGGCATCACATCCCGGATTATGTGAGGACCCCGAAGCAACATTGAAGGAGCTGTTTGAGCGTCTGGTTCTGTAAATTAAAAGATGTGCACCCTTGATCATGGGACAATACGTGATGGTCAAAGGGGCTAAGTTTTGATAATAAGGCTTAATCTATCAATATTGTATAGTATATTTGTTTTAATAAACTAGTGAAGATGCATGATTTTTATCAACATATCTATGAACAGCAACTGGCTGTTCTAGAAATGCCTTCTAACAAGAAGATCTGCGGCTGGGCTATCCGAATTGTGGATGTGCTCTTTCCCGAACGAAATTCTAGCGAGATGAAATCGGTCGATGATGTGAAGCTCGCTTTTGAACAATTTGAATTAGAACTGGAGCAACTCCTGAGCAAATCCAAAGCTTGTCAAAGCTGCAATCACTCAGAAGTAGCGCACAAGTTTTTTGAACGGATTCCACAGCTTTATGAATTGATGTGCTGGGATGCAGACGCATTGATGGATGGGGATCCAGCAGCACAGAATAAAAGAGAAGTCGTACGTACTTATCCCGGTTTCTTTGCCATCTGTATCTTCCGAATGGCCAATGAACTGCATCGCTTGGGTGTTCCTTTGATACCGCGCATATTGACGGAACATGCCCATTCTAAAACAGGTATTGATATCCATCCCGGAGCAACGATAGGCCATCATCTGCATATTGATCATGGCACCGGATTAGTCATCGGTGAAACCTGCACCATTGGTAATTACGTGAAGCTTTATCAGGGTGTAACCTTGGGCGCGCTGAGTGTTGATAAGGTGTTTTCCAATGTAAAACGCCACCCGACAATCGGTGATCATGTCATTATCTATTCAGGGGCCACCATCCTCGGCGGTGAAACACACATCGGCCATCATTCGGTCATTGGCGGGAATGTTTGGTTGACAAGTTCTGTAGAGCCTTATACCACCGTATATCATCAGGCCACATCAAAATTTATAGATTCGAAACCAATAATATAGATACCATGGGAAATATCATAGATACCATAGGAAATACGCCTTTAGTCGAGATAACACAATTTCATACAAATCCCAAGGTGCGGATATTTGCGAAAATGGAGGGGAATAATCCTGCTGGTTCGGTGAAAGATCGTGCGGCACTAAATATGATCCGCTCGGCGATGGAGCGCGGTGACATTACAAAAGATAGCAAATTGATTGAGGCAACGAGTGGAAATACCGGAATCGCACTGGCTATGATTGCAGGTATATATGGACTTAACCTTGAGCTTGTGATGCCGGCTTCTTCAACACGGGAGCGAACACTTACGATGGAGGCTTATGGCGCTAAAGTCACCTTATTGGAATCCATGGAAATATGCCGCGATTATGCAGAAGAAAAGGCCGAAAAAGAAGGTTATTTTATATTGAATCAATTTGCAAATCCGGATAATTACGAAGCACATATCAAGACAACGGGACCTGAAATCTGGCGTGATACAGACGGAAAGATTACACATTTTGTAAGCGCTATGGGTACTACAGGTACAATTATGGGAAACTCCATCTATCTGAAGGAGAAAAATGCAGCTATTCAGATTGTAGGTTGCCAGCCTACTCCGGAATCCTCGATACCAGGTATACGGCGTTGGCCCGAAGCATATCTGCCCAAGATTTTTGATCCGAGCAGGGTAGATCGTGTCATCGATATATCCCAACAGGAAGCAACCGAGTTTGCGCGGGAGCTTGTCAAGCGCGAAGGTGTTTTTGCCGGAATGAGTACCGGTGGAGCTTTTGCCGGAGCACTTAAAATTGCAAATGAAATCGAAGCAGGCCTTATTGTCTTTATTGCCTGTGACCGAGGTGATCGTTATTTGAGTTCAGACCTTTTTGGCTAAGAACCCATACGAACAATACCAAGCCCACTACGGATCTTCGCTTATTTTTAGCAATCTTTAGTGGGCTTTTCAATGTCTAAGCATCGGCGCCAAAGGTTAGTAGATTGCTGTCGGGATCTAAAATCGAAAACTCACGCTGACCCCAAGGCTTCATCTCAAGTTTACCATTGGGATGAATCTCAACATTATTTTCTTTAAAAGATTCATACAGACAATCAATATCGTCTGTGCGTATATAAACCATACCATAATTTTCTTCGGGTGGAAGTTCTTGGAATTCAAAAAAATGAATTTCAATATGGTCCTTTTTTAGCATCAGGTAACCGTCGTAATCGACTGGTCCACATAATGAAAATCCAAGTTTATGTAGATAAAAATCCTTTGTGATGGTTTTGTTACGCATGGGCAGTTTGGGATGAATGGCTGTCAGTTTCATCGGTATATAATTATTAAGTCGAGTTTAATCCATATGTTTAGTAACCTATTTGAAATATAATCATTTATCGTAATATTTTAATGTTCTAACAATAAGGATTATTTCATTTTTATAACGTATTTTTTAGCTATTTTGGCTAAAATGTAGTTGTTTGTTATAACCAATTGTTATGACTCATTTATAATTGTGTATTTTAAAATAATTGAGAGTTATTCAATTTTGTGCCAAATCAATGTATCATTGTCATGGACAAAAAAATAAATACGACAATTCGTTATAAGCAGCTACTCAATCGAAAGGTCTCCGTTCGGGAAATCATTTTTATGCTCTTATTTGTATTATGTCTTACCCCATTTGTTTCAGCTCCGCTTGCCTTACTTTTGGGTATTATTGTGGCACAATGGATCGGTCATCCCTTCCTGGCAGTCAACCACAGGGCAACACAGATTTTGTTACAGATTTCTGTCGTTGGACTTGGCTTTGGAATGAATATCGATACGGCTATCCAAACGGGTAAGCAAGGGTTTGTGTTAACCGTTATTTCTATTCTCGGAACATTATCATTGGGCTATCTATTGGGTAGGTTACTCAAGTTGGAAAAGGTAACCGCTTATTTGATTTCTGTCGGCACTGCCATTTGTGGTGGAAGTGCTATTGCGGCGGTTTCACCGACGATAAAAGCCAACGAGAAGCAAGTAAGTGTGGCGCTAGGGACCATATTTGTACTGAATGCCATTGCTTTATTTATATTTCCTGTTGTCGGTCATCTGCTTGATCTCAGCCAGACGCAATTTGGTTTATGGTGTGCGGTTGCTATACAGGATACCAGTTCTGTCGTTGGTGCAGCAAGTAAGTATGGTAATGAAGCACTACAGGTCGCGACAACCGTAAAATTAACTAGAGCTTTATGGATTATTCCGATCGCCTGTTTAAGTGCTGTAGCATTCAAGACCAAAGGGACGAGCATTAAAATACCATATTTTATTGGTCTATTTGTATTGGCGGTTATCTTAACAAGTTATATCCCTTTTTTTCAGCATATAGGAGACTATGTCGTTCCCATTTCAAAGATGGGGCTTACCTTAACTTTGTTTTTAATTGGAGCAAGTTTGTCTAGGGAGGTTTTGTTGGCAGTAGGTTTTAAAGCAATACTACAAGGAGTAGTGCTGTGGTTGGGATTATCAATACCGGTACTTGTCTATATTTATTTTTGTCTTTAGGCATTTAACGTATACTTCAGCATAATCATATCTTTCAACAGTTGACCATTTTCATAAATAGGCAGCTCATAATTTTCGATGAAAAAATCTTTACGGATAGCGTATTTAACAAAGCCATTTCGTTCATAAAAACGAATTTGAGCCAGACCACAATCTGCGGTACCCACAATCAGGTTCGGGTATTGCTGGTAGTTCTCCTTGATAAAATCAAGCAGTTGACTTCCGAGCCCCATGCCTTGAAACTCTGGTGATACGGCGATGTTTTTAATTTCTAATGTTTCCGTATTGACCGGATATAAACAGAAAACAGCGATAGGTTTTACCGTTTCATAGACAACATAAACCATCGATTCATAGAGGTATTTGTCGATTGCATGAATGGTTTCGTCTGCTAAAAGCAACAAATCATAAGGATAATCCTTATGATTTGTAATAAGTTTTATTTGAAAGCTATTGCGCATGTATAAGAATTCGCCAATGGCCTATAGTCTAATGTTCGAATTAATTGAAATGATATAAAAAGATAACATCACCCACGTAAGCCGGTTTTGCACTGTCTTTGATTTTCAATGTAGCTTCAATGGTAACTTTAATAACCCCTCTTAAATTGACCACTGATTTTACTTGTGTATGTAGCTGTACAGCATTGTCAACCAAAACGGGTTGTGCAAAACGTAGGTTTTCAATCCCATAATTGATTTCCATTTTGACATTTCTTACTTCAGCAATTTGTTTCCATAAATAAGGAATGAGGGACAAGGTCAGATAGCCGTGGGCAATAGTTGATTTGAAAGGACTATCCGTTTTGGCCTTTTCGCTATCTAAATGAATCCATTGGTGGTCTAGTGTTGCATCCGCAAATTGATTAATTTGTTTTTGATCAATAACATGCCATTGGGATTCGCCTAATGATTTTCCTTCAAAGGCTTTGTACTCTTCATAATTGTTAATTATTGTCATATGTAATCTTTTTATCGCGTTTTGTTGGTATCGTTCCCCGCTTTTAATGGAGAAGGGAAGATGAATTAGTGGCTAAATATAACTATACTTTTAAGAATCCTAAGCATATCCTTTATTTAAAAGATGATCGCATGAAAAGACAAGCTAAGTTCGTTCGTCATTAATACGGTTACCCGAGTTGTGTCGTTGCATAAGTGTTTTCAACGTAGGATCTGAAATTTTCGAGTATGGCCTGCCATCCATTACGCTGCATATCAATTGGATTTTCCGTTTCTGCATCAAAAATTATCGTGATATCCGTAGCAGACTTTTTTGCATTGAAGTTGACTTCAACATGACGGCCATCAGGCATAACATAGGCTATTTTTTTAAAGGGTTCAAGTGCGGTATAGCTGCCTTCAAAATCAAAGCCCATAGATCCGTCTTTTGCCTCCATGCGGTTTTTGAACTTTCCGCCAATGCGTAAATCATTGATTGAACTTGTACAGTGCCAATCGTCTGAAGCATGGTTCCATTGCATGATATCCTCGGCTGAGTTATATGCATTCCAGATCGTTTCTACGCGTACGTTGATATGGGTTTCAATCTTTATCTGTTCCATAAAATGTTTGATGTTTTCTAAATTAATAACAGGAAAATTTGGGTTTTGTTATATCTGTTGTCAGATAATTATCAATATATAATAAAAAGTGTAAAGTTGAAACTTATTTTGGTGCAACCAAAAGGTTTTGATTGAGTTTTGTTAACTTTAAGCTATTTAACACTTAAACACGATTTATATGTCCTCCAAATTGCTTATTATCTTCTTTTTTCTGTTTTCACCGAGTTTGATTTTTGCGCAGCAATATAAAACGACAACCGACGTTGCCTATTGTAAACCCGATGAACCAGATTCTTATAAGAAAGAACGTTGTAAATTGGATATCTATATCCCGACTGATCGTAAAAATTTTGCTACCATCGTATGGTTTCATGGAGGTGGACTAGAGGAGGGAAATAAATTTATTCCACTTGAACTCAAAGAGAAAGGTGTAGCGGTTGTAGCGGTAAATTATCGGCTAAGCCCCAAAGCGAAAGCGCCGAGTTATATTGAAGATGCTGCTGAGGCTGTTGCATGGACATTTTCACATATTGCCAGCTATGGTGGAGATCCCTCAAAAATTTATGTGTCGGGGCATTCTGCAGGTGGATATCTGGCTTTAATGGTTGGTTTGGATAAGCATTACCTTCAAAAATTTGGTGTTGATGCAAATAATATAAAAGGACTGGCGCCGATTAGTGGGCAAACAAATACGCATTATACAATTAAAAAGGAACGTGAGCAATCTATGGTGATCCCCCAGATTGATCAGTTTGCACCACTTTCTTTTGCACGGAAGGATGCGCCGCCAATTCTCCTGATCACTGGCGATCAACAATTGGAAATGGCCGCACGGTTTGAGGAAAACGCACATTTAGCAGCGATCTTAAAACAGGTTGGGCATACCAAAACCTCGTTGTACCAACTGCAGGGTTTTGATCATGGGGGAGTGTATGCACCCGGCTGTCTGTTGATGCTTAACTGGATCAAAAGACTTGAAAAATAGTTTTTATGTGGTCAGACGGAGAATCGGAAATACAGCAAATCAAAATATTATAAACAAAATAAGAAATATTACAATTGTACATTCGTAAATTCTACCGAAATTTACCTCCAAAGTAGCACATCTCTACTTTTCAAATTTAATTCGTTATGTGGGCAAAACGCAATATCGTATTTATAATCTGTATGCTGGGGCTTTTTTTAGCACCCTATAGGTTATTTGCCTGCCACGAACCGTCCGAAAAGCCAAAACAGGAAGAACAATCCTGTTGTCTTGATGAAAGACAACAGGTAAAAGACGTCGGAACAGAAGATTGTTGTAAAGATGAAAGAGCTGAATCGCCAAAATCAGATCACCATGGGGATGACTGTGGTAAACATTGTGGCGAAAAATCATGCCGCACCTCCCTGCAATGTAATCCTATTGTTTCAGTTATAGAAGCTCAGCTTATTTTACCCTTGCATGCTGATGCATTAAACGCTTATGCGCGTTATAAACAACCTTATTGCGCAGATGCCTATTTTTCCATTTGGCAACCTCCTCAGATCGCTTAAAGTTAGACTGATAGCCCATGCTATGTCTTTTTGGATCGGTTTCTCTATCCAAAATCTCGTTTATTTAACTTATGAAAATCCCTTTGAATCTATCGGATTCAATACGCAAATACAGTAAATCGCTGTAGAAAGGTTTTTCGTCAGTATTCTTTTATATACTACATATCATAATCATGAGATTAATTTCATTACTTGGTTTGGTAATCCCTGTATTACTATCCACCCAACATACACATGCACAAATTAAAAATGCAAAGACAGCGACTGTAAAGATTTTTGGAAACACTCCGGCTGTTAAAACGATCATTGAAAAAGAAGGCAAGGACAGACAATTTGCTAAAGTTGACTGGAATCAGACAACCAAGCTAGCAGTTGTTACCTACGACTCTTCAAAAACAAGCGCGGATGAGGTCCTTAAGCGTATTGCATTGGCGGGGTTCGACAATGAAAAATTTCTGGCTCCAGATGATGCTTATATTCAATTGGCAAAAGCTGAACAATATGAACGAATCCTAAAACCAGCATTAAAAAATGGCACTGAACATCAGGTCGATCATACGAATCATAGCCAGGGCTTACAAACGATAATTCAACCTTCGGCGAGCACAAAATCAGCCGATGAAAAGACCGCATTTGCGCAGTTGACAAATCCTTATTTTGCGCTAAAGGATGCTTTGGTGAAGACGGATGCGGTGGTAGCTGCAGCTCAGGCAGAGGCATTTCAAGCAGCAATCAAAGCTGTCGATATGAATAAACTTAGCCACGATGAACATACCGTATGGATGAAGGTTATGGATAAGCTGGCAACCGATGCGGCAGGTATAACTAAAAATAAAGATGTGGCTAAGCAACGTGTGGCTTTTGCATCTCTTTCAACTACGTTGTATGAGCTTCTGAAGGTGAGTAAAGTGGATGGACCTATTTATTATCAGCACTGCCCCATGTTTAATGAAGGCAAGGGAGCGCATTGGTTAAGTAAGGAGAATGCCGTGAAAAACCCATTCTTTGGCGTACAAATGATCAGTTGTGGAAGTACAGTAGAAACGTTAAACTAATCGGCTGCGTTATGAATTATTTCCTAGCTATCCTATCGGTTGTTGTGTTGTTTTTAACAGCCTGTGGTAGTTCACAAACGAATACCAAAGCTGAAGATCGAATAGTTTCGACTGATCCTGCTATCAATTTGCCTGTACAGTCCGTTCAATACAAGGTAGGCGATCTTGTGCCTACAGCACAAGTTTGCATGGTGAATGATGCTTTTATGGGGAAAAAACAATTGCTGGTCAGACACGAGGGTAAGGATTATTATGGCTGCTGTGAAATGTGTAAAAAGCGCATACCCCAAGAAGCTGCGATACGTGTAGCCATTGATCCTTTTTCAAAAAAAGAAGTGGATAAGGCAACGGCTTCCATCGCAATTACCGGCGATCAGGGTGAAGTTTCCTATTTTGAAAACGAAGCAAACTATCGAAATTACATTAAAAATCTAAACCTATAAATACACTTAATTATGAGAAAGTTTATGCCAATTGTGGCGATCGCTCTGATATTCGTTGCATGCAAGAATTCAACATCGAAAAATACACATGCAGATCATATGGTCACTGTTGCTGCGGATACCGCAACGATAGCTGTCGACAAAAGCAAAGGCGATACCGCTTTGAATAAAGAAGAGACCGCTGGCGTAAGTAATACGGCAGCAAAAATAGAATCATCCACCGAGAAAGTTGATCTAAAAACAGCTAGCAATCCTTTTGCAGGCTTATACAGTGCCTATTTCGAACTGAAAGATGCATTGGTTAAGGATAATGGAGCTGCTGCACAGACAGCTGCGAAAGGAACCCAGGCTGCCATTGAAAAAGTTAATAGCAAACAATTAGATGCTGTTCAAGGAAAACTTTGGAAGGAATACCAACGGAAATTGGCTTTCGATGCAGAGCATATTGCTGGAATTAAAGAAAATGAACATCAGCGTGAGCACTTTGTGACCTTTTCCAAAAATATGTATGTGTTGATGAAATCTGTCAAACCTGAAGTTACGGTATATTATCAGCACTGCCCCATGTATCGTGATGGAAAAGGAGCCAATTGGTTGAGCACACAAAAGAAAATTGAAAATCCTTATCTAGGTCAGTCAATGCCCACCTGTGGATCTATCGTAGAAACTATACAATAAAACAGTGAAAAGCTTATTCGAAGGACTGCCTAGTCTACATCCGCTATTGGTGCATTTTCCGATTGTACTCTTGTTGACGGCGTTGATCAGTCATATAGGTGCCTTATTGTTTAAAAAACATCGACGTCCTTTCACTGTGCTGACTTTTGGATTGTTGTTATTGGGAACACTTGGAGCTTTTGCTGCAATTCAGACCGCAAACCATATTTCAGGCGATGCCGATGAAGGAGCCTTTGCGGTTTTTGAGATCCATCAACGTTTTGCCTGGATCAGCTTTTGGCTTGCAAGTGGCACAACGGTCCTGCATTTTGTTGGATTGCGGAAAGATACAGGTGCCTGGATAAACTATTTGATATTGATTTTGTTGATAAGTTTATCGGTGACACTATTTGTCACAGGACATCACGGGGCTAGACTGGTCTACCAATATGGCGTAGGACCGATGGGAAATGGAATACTAATCAATTAAATGAATGAACATGCGTAAAAAGAGTAATATATTAACGGTTGTTTTATTATTGATGACACAACTGACAGTGCTGGCCCAGAAAGTGGTTCGTCATGACCTTTATGTACGGGATACCATTGTCAATTATGCCGGAAAATCAAAACGGGCAATCGCTGTAAACGGACAGATTCCGATGCCTACCCTGACTTTTACTGAAGGAGATACGGCGGAAATTGTTGTTCACAATGAGTTAAAGGAGAGTACGTCGCTACATTGGCATGGTATTTTTCTGCCGAACAAAGAAGACGGAGTGCCACACCTGACGCAGGAACCTATAAAGCCGAATTCGACTTATACTTATCGCTTTCCGATAATCCAGCACGGTACACACTGGTATCATTCGCATTCCGGTCTGCAGGAACAGATCGGTATGTATGGTAGTCTTATTCTCAACAAGCGTGCAGATGATAAGACTTTTCGCAAAGGAATTGATGATTTACCCACGATTCCGGTCATATTGAGCGAATGGACAAATTATAACCCCGATAACATTCAGCGGATGCTACACACGGCCAACGATTGGGCCGCGATAAAAAAAGGCGCTACACAATCGTACGTTGAAGCTATTAAAGAAGGAAAGTTTAAAACTAAAGTTACGAATGAATGGAAACGTCAGCTGGCAATGGATGTCAGTGATGTGTATTATGATAAGGTCTTGATGAACGGGGCTCATTCCACGGATTTAAAATCGGTGAACGGTAAAGCTTTGAAAGCAGGAGATAAAGTGCGTTTGCGAATTTCCAATGGTGGTGCTTCGTCTTATTTTTGGCTGCGCTATGCAGGTGGCAAAATTACCGTTGTTGCCAATGATGGGAATGATGTGGTACCGGTGGAGGTCGATCGATTGATGATTGCCGTATCGGAGACTTATGATGTCGTTGTAACAATTCCAAATGAAGGAACAGCTTACGAATTTATGGCAACAACAGAAGATCGAACACAATCTGCAAGTTATTTTGTCGGAAATGGTATTAAACAGTTGATTTCTCCACTTCCCCGCCTTAAATATTTTGAAGGCATGAAGATGATGAACGATATGATGAAGATGAATGGGGACCTCAATGATATGGGCATGAAGATGAGCTTGAATCAGATGGATATGAATGTGGTGATGTATCCCGAAATTACAGGTGATGGAAAGAAAAAAGAAGATCACAGTAAACATAGCGGTATGGATCATGGACAAATGAAGATGGAAGAAGATCCCAATCGTTATAATGCCAATGCATTGGGCGATATTGTAACGCTAAACTATGCGATGCTGGAGTCTCCTCAAGCGACAGAACTGCCTAAAGAAGCGCCGATAAGAGATCTTAAATTTACGCTTACGGGAAATATGAGTCGTTATGTATGGAGCATGGACAATAAAATTCTCTCTGAAACGGATAAGATACCTGTAAAAAAGGGCGAGGTATTGCGCATTACCATCTATAATAATTCGATGATGCGTCATCCAATACATCTGCATGGCTTTGACTTTAGACTGTTGAATGGAAAAGGATCAAAAGCGCCATTGAAAAATGTGGTTGATATCATGCCGATGGAGACGGATACGATCGAATTCTTAGCAAATGAAGAAGGTGACTGGTTTTTTCATTGCCACATTCTGTATCATATGATGGCTGGGATGAATCGCGTGTTTGCTGTGGACGATTATAAAAATCCCAATCTTCCAGACAAAGCCAAAGCCTACAAGGAATTGCAAATGGAAAGTAATATGACCCATTTTATGGCGCAAAATGATTTTGCGACCAATGGAAATGACGGTCAGGCCATGTTTCAGAATGCGCGTTGGCAGCTTGGTTCCGAATGGCGATTAGGGTATAACGATATGCATGGCTATGAGGTGGAAACTCACCTGGGTAGATACTTTGGGAAGATGCAATGGTTTATGCCATTTGTAGGTTTTGATTATCGTTATCGCCGTATGGGGGAGGATGAACATGAGAAAAATATCTTTGGGCAGGCCAATAAAAAAGATAGTCGCAAAGCTTTGAGTATAGGTTTTATGTATACTTTACCTATGTTGGTCAATTTTCAGGCGGAGGTGTATCACGATGGTATTGTCAGATTGCAGCTGATGCGAGAAGATATTCCGATCGCTAGAAGAATCCGTGGTGATTTTATGGTCAACTCGGATCTTGAATATATGGCCGGACTAAATTATGTCATCACCAAAAATATGGCGTTTAGAACGCATTATGATAGTGATATGGGCTTTGGTGTGGGCCTGTCATTAAATTATTAAAGCGTAGATCTTATTTGAGTTAGGGGGCTTTGCACTACAAAGCCCCCTTTTCTTTTGTCATTAAAAGAGAGGATAAATGGAGGACATCTTCTTAAATGATACAAACTTTATTGGGACTTCATTGGAAATTAAATCGGACTTTAGGCGCTTTTATCCGAATGAGGTCCCTATAAGGTCCGTATAAGCTCCCTATAAACTCCCCATTATTTATTCCTTTCTTCTTCACGGTGCTGCCTGTAAAAAGAGGATAGGTTCGATTCTTCTTGCGCAATGGCGAACCTGTTTTTGGTAGCGGAAAATAAAGAAAAACCCCAGAAATAATTGCTTCCTGGGGTTTCATTTTAGTGTGAATTTATGACGACTAAAGTTTTTGATCGCTTAAATCATCCATTTAAATATGCTGGCTCCCCAAGAGAAACCTGCACCAAAGGCGGTTAACATGACTAAATCACCGGTATTTAATTTTTTAATATTTTGCCAGATACATAGTGGAATCGTGGCAGCAATGGTATTTCCTAGGTATTCGATATTACTTAACGCTCTATCTTCTGGTATATTAAGACTACGCCCAACGGCATCAATGATGCGCTGATTAGCCTGATGTGGGATTAACCAATTGATATCTTCAATCTGTAGGTTGTTGCGTTGCAAAACCGTATTACATGCATCGCTCATAGACTGAACAGCATGTCTAAATACAGTTTTACCATCTTGTTTCAGGAATCTGTTGTCGTTAACAGGAAGATTGCTGTCGATTGGATACAAAGAACCGCCGGCTTCAATTTTTAAAAATTCTTTTCCCGCTCCATTGCTACATAGATAGGCATCCATAATTCCACCTTCTAAAGATGGCTCAAGCCATATCACACCAGCGCCATCACCAAAAAGAATATTGGTTGAACGGTCTTTTAAATCGACATAAGTACTGATGTTGTCGGCTCCGACTACGAGTACATTTTTATAACGTCCAGTCTCAACGAGAGCAGAAGCCATATCTAAGGCATATAAAAATCCAGAGCAAGCAGCATTGACATCAAAAGCCCAAACATTGGTAAGACCTAATTTTTCTAAAATGATATTTGCTGTTGCCGGCATCGGCATATCAGGTGTAGAAGTCGCCACAATTAAGGCATCTACATCGTTCAGATTTTTATGATATTGTGTTGCCAAATCTTGTATAGCTTTTACAGCCATGTCTGATGTGGCAAGATTTTCATCTAAAATTCTCCGCTCCTTAATACCTGTGCGTTTGATAATCCACTCATTGGATGTATCGCAAAACTGCTCTAAATCTGTATTCGATCTTTTATTCGGTGGAATATATCCGCCAATACCAGTTATTGCTGCATATGGCCTGCTGGGTATTCTCTCAGTCATAAATTAATGTACTCTATTCTCTCTCTTTATATAGCTATCCTATTAGGAATTACTCGTGTGTTTTTTGCGCCGTAAAACTACGGTTAATTTATGCGATTAATAAGTGAAAAAGTTGATTTTTGACAAAATAATTACGTTTATCAGCATTTTTAACTGTTTTTTACGTATTGCCTATACTAATCTTTTAATCGGTCTTTATGGGGCGGAATTAAATATTGAATGCGCTTGTTTTTTCGAAATTTTAATCTAAAGAAGTTCGTCCAAATTGGAAAATAGTCTAGTTGCTTTTTGTGTTTCAAACCATTACGTGGAGAGTTTTGCCTGTTCCAAAAGTTCAGCCAAAATGACTATTCCTTCTTCGATCAATTCCTCTGATAAGGATCCGTAGCCAAGCCGTATTCCGCCAAAAACATTTTCTCTGCTGTAGTTTTCGGGATGCGGTATATCTACTGATCTTTCCTTTAATTTTTGGAATAAAAATGCCCAGTCGATTTGATGTTTAAAAGATAGCCAAACCGCCAATCCCCCTTGTGGAGAGGTGTAGTTCACATGATCCTGCAGATGTTTGTCCAATTGGGCGATCATAAAATCACGTTTCCTTTTGTAAAACTGTGTTGCTTTTCGGATATGTCTACGAATTGTTCCATCCTGAATGAGTTCCAGTACAGCTTGCTCCATAATATTGTCACCTTGGATATCGATGATGTAGCGAAGTTCGGTAATCTGCTGGAGCAACTGCTCGTTTCTCGTTGCAAGATAACCGATACGGAGTGCTGGTGCGACAACTTTGCTCAGCGTACCAATGTATACTGTATTGATCAGCTCCTGTTGTGAAGCGAGCGGATAATAGGGAACTTGTTCAAAATGAAATTCGTAGTCGTAATCATCCTCAATGATCGTGAAGTTATATTGGTTGGATAATGCTATTAATTGTGATCTCCGTTCTTTGCTTAAAGTGACAGTGGTTGGATATTGTCGATGTGGTGTAAGGTATAGCGCCTTAATGTTGCTCTTTTTCAATAAATGAGGTAGCAATTTTTCAACGATAAGACCATCGGTATCTACGGGAATAGGAATCAATTTCGCGCCGGCTTTTTCAAAGATCTTCCAGGCTGAATGGTATCCAGGGGACTCTACAAAGATATAATCATCGCGCTGCAATAGGCATTGGGCGACCAGGTACATGGCCATTTGGCTTCCACGACTGATGCATAGCTTATTTTTATCGATGTGCATGTTGCGTTCGATGTTGAGCATATTGGCGATTTCTTCACGAAAATCTAGATGACCTCGGGGATCGGCATATCCCATCATTTTCCAACGTGCGCTGCGTTTAAAAATTTGGCGATAAGCGCGTCCGAGCTGTTCTACCGGGGCAATCTTACTGTCTGGATTACCGTCATCGAATATAATACGTGTTGGAGGCTGAAGATCAGATAATTCGATCTTTTGTGCAACATATAGGTTCGAGCCATAAGGTAATTGGGCCGCTACAAATATACCTCTACGTGCTTGACTAACCAGCCAGCCTTCACTCAACAGCAACTGTATGGCATCAATTACCGTGTTTCGGTTTAATTTTAGTTGGGCTGCAAGAGATCTGCTACTCGGTAAGGCCGTTCCTTTCGGCAATCTACCTGATTGAATATCAGCAGCAATGTTATCCGCTATTTGGATGTAAATCGCTTTTGAAGAGGATCTGTCAATATCTATCGTTAAATTCCAAGGTCTAAGCATGAGGCTGTTGTATCGGGTAATTGTTCAAATATACAATTGTTCTGCAGGATTAAAATACATTCGATAGATGGCGCATGAGCAGTGCTGCGCTATTCTATTTAAGATGAGTTATTTTGTTTATTGCCTGTGTCGGCTGGACTAGGAATAAATAACCATCTTGGACTAGGAATGAAAGGGGATTTAAGTGGATTTTTGAGTTTTACTAATTCTAAGTCATTCATGAAACCATTTCCCGTTTTTGAGAAAGTTGATATTGCGATCGAACGAGCTCTTGGTTGCTTTGTCTATGATAAACAGCAGCAGGCCTATCTAGATCTCTATGGTGGTCATGCCGTTATTTCTGTTGGGCATAGCCATCCGCATGTTGTTGAGGAAACTATACAACAGATGAACAAGATCGGATTTTATTCAAATGCAGTTACAAACGATCTTCAGGATCGTTTGGCCGAACGCTTAGGCAGTGCCTGTGGTTATCCGACGTATGCTATTTTTTACAGTAATTCGGGAGCTGAAGCAAATGAAAATGCACTGAAGTTAGCTTCGTTCCATACGGGAAGGAGGAAAGTATTGGCGATGTCCAATGCGTTTCATGGGAGAACCTCAGCTGCGGTTGCGGCAACGGATATCCAGTCAATTCGTGCACCATTAAATGAAAGTGAACAATTTGTCTTTACACCTTTCAACGAGATCTCCAGTTTGAAAAAACAATTGGAAACGGAAGAATATTGTGCGGTCATTATTGAACCTATTCAAGGTGTCGGGGGAATTCATCGGGCAAGTACTAGTTTCTTACAGGAAGTAAGAGCAATTTGCACGAAAACTGGGACCATGCTTATTTTGGATGAAATTCAATGCGGTTATGGGCGCACGGGACTTTTCTTTGCACATCAGCATGCAGGGATAGAAGCTGATCTAATTACGGTGGCCAAAGGGATTGCAAATGGGCTGCCGATGGGGGCAACAATTATTTCGCCTAAGATAAAGCCGGTCATAGGGCAATTGGGAACTACTTTTGGTGGTAGTCATGTGATCTGCGCGGCAGCTCTGGCTGTACTTGATGTAATTCAAAAGGAGCAATTGATTGATAATGCCGCGGCTGTAGGTGAATTTTTGTTGACAGAATTAAGAAAAATTCATGGCGTGAGTGAAGTTAGGGGGCAAGGTTTGATGATTGGCGTAGAGTTTGAAAACGATATTCGACATCTGCGCAAAGAACTGCTGTTTTCTGAAAAGATTTTTACAGGATATGCAGGACGCTATACCCTCCGTTTATTACCGCCGCTTTGTTTTACCATGAATCATGCGGAGACTTTTTTGAAGAGTCTACGGAAGCATGTGCTCAAAGAGAAACTAGCCCATGATGTTTCGGGATATTGATTAGCCTCTCTATTGATTTTGTGCAAAGTTTTAATGAAGGATTCTCCAAATTAGCTGTCGCGCTTTGATAAATGTCGTAAAAGAAGTAATTTCACATCTAGCGTATTTAATCAGTAATAGCTTATAATACATTTCATGACAACAACAAAATGTTTGCCTACAGCGGGTTTAGTGAGTATTAAGGAAGATAAATTATTATTAGCGTATAGCAACAATAGAAAGGCATGGTATCTGCCGGGTGGAAAGATTGATGCGGGGGAGGAAGCCCTGCAGTCCCTTCGTCGAGAGATTTTGGAGGAGCTAAATATCAATCTGGATCCGGATAAAATATCCTATTATTGCCATGTTACAGCCCCGGCATACGGGCTTGTGCCAGAGGTTATCATGGAACAAGATTGTTTTCTGTATCCATTAACAGAGCAGATCGAACCCAGTAATGAGATTGGTGCCGTTCGTTATTTTTCACAGCAAGAGTACCAGGAAGAACCGATCCAGGTCATTGGCGTTTTGCATGTGTTTGACAAGTTGAAGGCTGACGGATTGATTTAAAAACCCTGTCGCTACTAGATGCCGTAGCCTTCATTGAGACAGCTTATACCTTTTGTGTCTTTTAAAGGTATAATTTTCTGGCTTTTGGTATCCATACGCCATGCCTTGACGATTTTGTCGAAATATTCTTTGCTTTCATCGACCCGGCTAATGGCTATAATTTCACTGTTTGGTTTGTCTCCTTGCTTGCAGTTGCATAAGCTAAGCTGCTCGTTGGACTTCAGTTTTTGGATATTGATGGTATCCAAAATCTTGTATTTGACTTTACCTTTGCTATCATCGGGTAACAATTCCTCTAAAATACAAACACCATTTTTGGCATTTGTAAAATAGCCGGCAGCAAAGCGATAGTCCCCCTGTGTATTCTTGTCGGTTTCAATAAGCGCGCCAGTTGCGTAGGTATAAGATTTTAATTCAGCAATTTCATTGATCTCACGGAATACTTTCCCATATAAGGGGTTTTTCTGATCGTTAACGGTATTGAAACTGGACCAACTGCAGATGGATAGAACCGCAATCGGTATAATTAGTATATATCTCATAGTTTTCAACAATTAAAAACGTTATTAAGTTAACAAATCTTTCTGTTAACTTAATAACGTTTTTAATTGAGCACTATTGTGTCGACTGAATTTACTAAAACTAATTGCGCGTTTATTTAGCTTGTGTTTCTTGCACTTTTTGAGATTCTTTATATACTTTACTGTCCTCGTCATCCATGTCCATGTCGAGATCCTCTTCTTTGTATTTTCCCATTTTTAAGTGAAAGTTGTCTGGAGTACCCGTAATTCGCATAGGTATCCCAAAGATTCCAAAAGGAGGTAAGCCCAGTCTAAAACCTAGGTTCATACGTCCGTCTAAGGTCACTTGACCTTCAAAGCGAGGCCTGAATCCCATCATTCTCATTTTCGTGCGTTCGATGGTCATCACATTATTTTTGATATGGGATTTAATAACAACTTTTTTTACTTCGCCATCCTTCAATTTTTCTTTGGAAGTAGATTGACTAATTCCATTGAGTAATTTGAAGCCTCTGAACTTAATCTGATTTAGCGTTAAGGATCCCTCGCCGACGATAGAAGGCATTACTGGTTGCATATTGCCATTCAATAGGCCACCCAATTTGTAATCCAATGAAACAAGACCATAAGCATTTTTGGCAGAGCTAACCATTTCCCTGAACATCGGTATCTCTTTGTAAGCGCGTTGAATATCAAAGCTGTCGGCTTTCACCGCATAATCAAAACTTGCTCTACGTGGATTTATGGGACGATAACTTCCGTTCATATCTACTTTCAGTCCCGCAAGTTCAAAGTTTGTCTTATTAAGTGTCATCTTACCTTCTTTTACCTGTAGGTCTCCTTTGAAATCTTTGATATTCATTTTGTTATATGATATGGCGTTGATAAGCCCTAAGACCTGAACGTCCAAATTTTTGGGGAGAAGAACTACACCGCTTTCGGAGGAGCTTGCTGTTGTAGACGAACTAGGGCTGGCAAAAACCATGAAATCATCCACATTGATTTTCTTGCTGCTGAGTGTAAATTGACCTTTTAACGGTGCTTGACTACTTGTCGCATAATTAATAATATTGTTGAGGTATCCTTTGATGGAAATATTATTCTTAGCATAGGCAACCAGGAATTTATCGAAATTCATTTTCTCCTGATTAAAACTGAAGTTCCCACTTCTAATTGCAATAGGCTGTGGAAGCATGTCGGATTGAACTTGGATATTTCCAATACTTAACCGACCGCTATTTTGGAGTCGGTTATAATGACCATTGGTGGCATCACTCTGTAAGCCTTTTAAACTGAAATCTGTATAGATAAAGCCATCGACATTGGTGCCATCCAATGCAAAGAGTTTATAAATAGGGCCGAGATTGAGCTTACCCTTGGACTGTATGTTGTATTTGATGTTATTGAAGTTCTTGAGGTCTGCATTCAAGAAAAAAGGTTCACCCGCAAATGTAAATGATACCGGTAGGATTTTGACATTCAGATCTCGAAGTGAACCTTTTTCGCTATTGACAAAAGCTTCGACCTGAATATTTTCCATCGGGATAGGATAATCATTTGATTTGATTAACCCATTCTTCATGACGATAGACGTATTGGTTTCGGGAAAAATGTTTCGTTTGAGATCCACATAACCTTTTGCTATCAGGTTGACATCCACCAATCCTGCCAATTCGACTTGTTTAATTGGGTAGAAATTTTTGATATCTGCTAAATTAAATGATGCCTTTAAATCCGAATTGACTGCAATTTTATTAAAATCTGTTATTGAAATAAATCCTTTTATATAGTTGTTAAGTGCTTGAACAGAAATGTCATGGATTGCTATTGACGCACTTTTTAACTGGCCATCGGGATCCTTTGCTTCCAGACGATAAGCAATTTTGTCCAATCCCTGTGGGAGCTTAGCCAATTTAAATTTACCATCTACGAGTGTATTTTTGATATCAAAAGTAGGAATGGATGCGACGTATTCCTGTTCGCGTTTTTGGAGTCCTACCTTACGAATAGCTTTGGCGTATGTTCCGTCGATTTTTGCGTCAAGATTCCATTTCCCACCGAAAGAAAAATCGGGAAAATGTAGCGAGGCATGGAGTTTATCGAGATTAAGATCACTTTTTATGTTGGCATGCACGGTTACAGGGTGTAAACCCGCAATGTTGCCCTGTGCATTGAAATAGCCTGAAGCAACTTTAAAGTCAAATTGTTTAAGATCAATTTGTAGTGAGTCTGGATTCAGTGCCGGTAAGTCTATCCGTAATTTTGCATTCCAGTCCGTTAGCGGATTGGTGGATTGTTTATACGCGAGAAAGCCATTGTTGACCATGAGCCCAAGTGAAAGATTAGGCATTTTGTTGTTGTCGACAATATAATCACCTTCTAGATTAACAAAAACCTCAGATGTACCTTTCACGGAGAGGTCCTTGATCCAAGAAGCATAGCTATTTGGGACTAATGAAAGTAATTCGGCCAAGGTGCTTTCCTGTGATTTTAATTTAAAATCTAGGTGATAACCATGGGAAATAAAAGACAACAATCCACGGAAACGAACTGGTAATTGATTTATTTTAATATCATTTCGTTCGAAGACGAAGGATAACGTATTGGTATTGATCCGTGTTAGCAAATTGGCATCGATCGACTTTTTGTCCACATATAGTTCGTTGTCAAAAGAGAAGGAGAAAGATGCAATTTTTGCACGTGTGTTCAAGTCAAAAATATTTGACATCAGATCTCCCTTACCCTCATATTCGAGATCTTCTGCCTCTATCTGAAGCGGAATGGAGCGGTCTTCATAATGGAGATTTGTTTTTTCAAGTTTAATTAATTGAAAAGCCAAAGCGCTACTTTCTGCATTATCTTGTGTTTTTGTTGAATCTGACGGGGTGGATTTATAAATAGAATAATTGGCATTTCCCAAAGAATCAACCAAGATGTTGATCTTTCCGCTGTTCACGATAAACTTGTCGATGACAATTTTAGATTTGAGAAGACTCATAAGGTCCACGCCAAAACTGACTTTTTTCGCGGCAAGCAGCGTATCGTTTTTAAAAGGCTCGGCCCCTTTTAGTAAGACATCATCCATCGATGCAGTAAGCAAAGGGAATTGATCAAAGAAGGTTAATCTTACCTTTGAATAATTTAACTCACCAGTAATATGCTCGTTTACGAGTGATTTGACCTTGCTATTGACTTCATTTTCGAATATATAGGGAATAGATAATATGCTGATAACGAGTAGTACGATGATGCTTGTAAAAACGATAGCGATACGTTTCACAACTTTTATAAATGTTGCTTTTGACACTTTGTAATTTTTTGTGGTTACAAAAATCAGAAAATTATTATTAATCTTTATTAAATGCCCCATTTATTTTGGTTAGCTCTTGGAATATGTCGTGTTTCATTGACAAAAGGCTGGGTTAGAGCTTTCTTATGAACTTGTTTGCTAAAGCTTTGAAAATTTTGATGTATTTTTGCGCCGTGAAATTTCGATTTAAAAATGCCGAACAGAAAAATAGTATTATCCTGATTGTCTGTTTGTTGTTGCTGCTGCTGGTAGGAGGGGGATTGCTCGGTGTTATCCATCATAAAGTTGATCGTCTTAAGAAAAGAATATTGATCGATTTTGCGGATGAGAATATGTTTCTTGTCAAAAAGCAATTGGAATTGCTACAGCAGGATCTGTACCTTTCTGAGAAAAAAATATTGGAACAACCCACGTTTGATTCAAAGGAAAGTGGTGATTCCTTATTGGTCATTATCCCGGTTGGTCAACCTGATTATATGAGCGATAGGATGCTAACATTGTTACGGACACGAACAATAAATCATCGGCTATATCATATCTATATGGATATCGAAAAGCTGAATGCTTACTTTGCAAAGCTCAATTTCGGAAGGCGGGCTTATTTTGAGATCTATGATGACCGCGGCATCTGTGTGTATTCTCCCGATAATCGAAAGTGGGGAAAGAGAAATACTGCCGCTGTGTCAAAACAGGGGCAAATTGTTCAGTCAGATTTTCTGCAGCTGGACGTGATGGTTAATTCCTATCCCTGTAACATTCTGTTTGTTGGTGGCGAAATCAAGGTGTATGTTCTCTTGTTGAGTATCGAAGAGGAAATTCAGGAATTGTTGACCTATAGTATCTTGCTCGGTGTAGGGTTGATGTTGGTGGCGATGGTATTGATCTATTTCAATGTTATGGAGCGACGCAAGATTCAACAATTGAAATTGTTGGCCCTGAAGCAGGAAAATGAATATACGCAGATGCGTCTTGTACAATTGCGACAACAGATCAATCCACATTTTCTCTTCAATACATTTGGGTCGCTTCAGTACCTGATCGGAAAAGACGATGAACTGGCTAAGTCTTTTATTGGAAAGATGACCAAGGTTTATCGTAAAATGTTGCGTACAGATGAGGCAGAATGGTCTACACTAGGGGAGGAACTGGAATTGGCCAAAGCCTATTTCTTTTTGCAGCAGGTGCGGTTCGGCGCGGCATTGCAGGATATGGATATAAATATTCCAAGAGAATTATTAGAACAGAAAATTCCACGTTTGGGTTTGCAAATGCTGATTGAGAATGCGATAAAGCATACACGCATTTCGAAAGAGAATCCGCTTACTATTCGTTTAATCTATATACCCGAAACCAACCTGCTGGAGGTTAGCAACAACTGGCAGCCCAGACAGGGAGCAGAGCTTGAAGGTGAGGGGTACGGGCTCAATTATTTGTCATCCATCTATAGTTACTATGCCATGGCAGGTTTTCATTTCGGGATAGAGTCGGGGCAATTTATTGTGCGATTACCACTCGCATAATGCTGTATATGAATAATGAAATTGGAGGTGTCTACGTATTCATGTTTTTATAGTGCGTGTTCATCACTCTGAATTGCGTGTTCATCCCTTTATGTATTATTCTGTACAATATTTTTAACAAATTTGGCTCTTAATCCAGCGGTTTTAGTTTGTGATTAGCCTAATCTTATCCCATAAAATGCCAAGGTCTTTATAAAGTGCAACTTATGATTGACCTCCATGGAATAGATGCAATTACTTTCTGATACAGAATCCGAAGCTAAAACAGGCTTAGGATCAACAATGGATATTCGGTTGATGTTACGTCGTCACCAGTAAAAAACAAATAGAATGCCACGAGCTCATTTATGCCTTTGAAAGCGAGCTCAAAAATAATTATTTGATGAAAAACACTTATACTAAGCTAGCCATTGGTCTTTTATTTTCGGCGGGTCTAATGCAATCTTGTTCATTATTGCAAACAGTAGGTTTAAGAAAAAAAGAGACGGTTACTTCTGCCAAAGATTCTACGGCAAAGAAAGATTCTACAGCTGCATACGACAAATTGTTGAAAGATGCGCGTGTGGATAGTGGAATGTTTACTGTGATCCGTAAAGAAAACAACTACTACTTTGAAATTCCATTGAAAAAGATGGGGCAAGATATATTGTTGATCCAAAAGCTATCTTCTGTACCGTTGGCCTTGAATGAGGCTGGGGTAAACAAAGGGATGAATTATGAAAATAAGGTCATTCGTTTTACCCATCGTAAAGAGAAAAAAGAAGTGTGGGTTTCGGAGATTAAACCGCAGGTCGAAGTACCTAAGGGTGACGCAATAGCCGCTTCGGTATATGATAATTATCGTCCTTCTTATATTGAATCTTTTAAGATTGAAAACTATTCAAAGGATTCAAGTGCCGTGGTGATCAAAGTCAATAAAGTATTTGACGGTTCAGAAAAAAGCTTTACGGATGTGTTTACGTCTTTGGGTTTGGGAACTTCACCTAAAACGAGTATATCTACCGTTGAAGACATTAAATCCTATGCGAATAATATCGTTGTGAAGTCTGTATTCTCTACCAAGGTCACTGAAGGTAATGAATCTGTACCGGTTTCTTTAGAAATTACAAGTAACCTTTACGAATTGCCTGAAAATCCTATGGTTGCGCGCTTTGCAGATCCAAGAGTAGGTTTCTTTACTTCACCACGTTGGTATTTTAATGATAAACAACAGGAACTGGATAAGAAAAATCTAGTCAATCGCTGGCGTTTAGAACCGCGTGACGAAGATAAAGCGCGGTATCTGAAAGGGGAGTTGGTCGAACCAAAGAAACCGATTGTCTTTTATTTAGATCCGGCGACACCAAAACAGTGGCGACAAGCGATCATCGATGGAGTTCATGATTGGCAGGTTGCCTTTGAAGCTGCTGGTTTCAAAAATGCAATTCTGGCCAAACAACAGCCGGATAGTGTCAAATTTGATCCCGATGATGCGAATATTTCCTCTATTGTTTATGCAGCATCTGCTCAGGCTAATGCCATGGGACCTTCAGTGGTCGATCCGCGCTCGGGGGAGATCCTTGAAGCCGATGTGATCTGGTGGCACAACGTCATGACGATTTTAAATAGCTGGATGCGTATACAAACAGGTATAGTAGATACATCGGTACGATCCAATGTGTTTTCGGATGAAAAAATGGCACATGCCATTCGCTTTGTTTCTTCCCATGAAATTGGCCATACCTTGGGTCTTATGCATAACATGGGCTCCTCGGCAAGTTTTCCTGTTGATTCATTGCGTAGTAAAAGCTTCACCACCAAAATGGGGGGGACTGCTCCTTCAATTATGGATTACGCTCGTTTCAATTATGTGGCACAACCCGAAGATGGTGTGGAACAGATTACTCCCGTGATCGGTGCTTACGACAAGTATGCCATTGGCTGGGCTTACCGTTGGTATGGCAAAACGCAACCTTGGGATGAAATTCCTTTGTTGAGAAAGGAAATTGACAGCCATGTACATGATCCTATTTACCATTACGGTGAACAGCAAGATTCTAAAAATATCGTTGATCCGCGGGCTCAATCGGAAGATCTTGGTGACGACGCGATGAAAGCTGGTGAATATGGCATGCTGAATCTGCGTCGTATGATGCCTAATATTATCAACTGGACCACTAATGTAGGTGATGATTACTACCGTGCCGGTAAATTATATATGGGTGTAGTCGGACAATGGTACGCGTATGCTGACCATGTCTTAAATAATATTGGGGGTATATACCTGGAGAATGCTGTTTTGGGCGATCAAAAAGATGCCTATAGTCCAGTACCAAAAGACAAACAAGTACGTGCTTTGGAATACCTCAAGAAGAATGTCTTTTACATGCCTGAGTGGTTGTTCGTCCCAGAGCTGATGGCAAAAACTTTTCCATTGAAAGATTCACCAATAGGACCATTTGAGTATGCTCCTTATAACTTACAACGTGAATTTCAGTATGCCATGTTGTATAAACTGGTCAACGATGAACGTTTGCTGCGTATGGTTGAGATGGAAAATCTTTTTGGAAGTAGAAAAGCATGGAGTGCACCTGAGTTTCTAACTTCTGTACGTCAGACGATCTTTGCTAAAACCATCAGTGGACAATCGTTGGATCTTAAAACACGGATGCTACAACAAAACTATGTGGATGTTCTGATGGTATCTACAAACAAATCCATGGAGAAATTAAATGCGAAGAAACTGGCAGGCATTGAGCAGCTAGTTGAAGCGACACAACCTGATCTATGTTTACATCCGCAACATGCATCCTCTTCACAAACGGGACTTCGGAATGTACATGTCACTGGCATGATACGTACTTCCGATATGTTGACCTATAAACGTGCTGAACTATATGAGATCTACCAGTTGTTGAAACAAAAGCAGCGGACAGGTGACGCGACTACAAAATCGCATTACATGGATCTTTTACTACGTATTGCAAATACCTTAGAATTAAACTAATATATTAACATCTACCAAAATGAATAAGTTTTTAATACCGTTGACCTTCATGTGTGTGCACGTTGCGCATGCGCAGGAATCCAGGGAACTGAAAGGAAAGGTTTTGGATGCGGTCACGTTAAAACCAGTCGTAGGGGCGACGGTTGTCGTTGAAAGTTCGGCAGTAGCAGAAGATATCGGTGTACCTAATCAGGTGCAGCAGTCGGCATTGGGTTCATTGACCGATGCCGCTGGTGAATTTCGCTTAAAAGTGCCTAGTAATTTAAAATATGTAACGATTAGCTATGTCGGGTACCAGCGTATTCAGGTGCCGGTATTTCAGGATCATAAAACAATCTTGCTTCAGCCAAGTGGTGAGTCCTTGGATGAAGTGATCGTAACAGGTTATACGGATATCAAAAAACGTAAGAATACGACGGCTTACAATAAAATCAATGTAGCGGACATCAAACAGACGGGGGTTGCATCGATCGATGAAATGCTTGCTGGTCAGGTGGCAGGTTTGCAGTTGAGCAATTTTAATGGCGGCCCCAATAGTGCTCCACAGATCCGTATTCGTGGTACTGTATCACTCAATGGCACACAAGATCCCTTATGGGTGATTGACGGACTGCCGATTGAAGGTACGGCAATGCCAAACCGAATAGAGAAAGATGATCTTAATAGCTTGACAAATCTTCCTATTGCAGGCATCAATCCCGATGATATCGCCGATATTACCGTTTTAAAAGATGCTGCGGCGACTTCAATTTATGGTGCCCGGGCCGCAAATGGGGTCATTGTGATTACCACAAAAAGAGGTAAATCTGGTCCCGCAAAATTGCAGGTGTCAGCAAATACCTTTGTGACGCAACGTCCGGATTTCGGTAAACTCAATCTGATGGATGCTAATGAAAAAGTGAATTTTGAGTTATTGATGGCCAATCGTACGGATCTCAATTATCGTACGGATAAGGGCGCTGTTATGCGGATACTAAATAAAGCAAATGCATTGGATGCTTATCGCACCGGTGGTTTAGCAGCTTTATCACCGGAAGTACAGCAGTCGATCAGTCAATTGCGCACGCAACAAACGAATTGGGGGAATGAATTATACCGTCAGGCGGTCAATCAACAGTATTCCGCGTCTATTTCAGGCGGTAATGATGGGCATCGCTATTATTTGTCAACAGGTTTGTACGATGAAAAAGGTGCTACAAAAGCGGTAGATCTTCGTCGTTATTCATTGACATTAAATAACGATTTTACAATCAACGATCGGTTTAAAGCTGGTATTAATATATTAGGATCAGTTTCGAATAGACAAAATCCGATTCAGGATCGTGATGCTTTCACGAACCCAAGTTATTATGTGCGTTCGGTTAATCCATATCTTTCAGTTTATGATCAATCTGGGAAATTTAACTATGATCCAGATATCGAGGGCTTTGAAAGAGATACTTATATCCCATTTAACGCAATTGAAGAGCGTGATAATACCAAATACACGTTAACAAATAAAGCACTGAAAGCAATCAGTTATTTGGAATACGCTATTTTACCACAGTTATCCCTGAGAACAGAGCTTGGTTTGCAATTTGATGAAAATAAAACTGAAAAATTTGCAGATCAGGAAAGTTATAACACCCGAAAATTGCGTGCTGCGACCCGCTACTACGATGCCGCCAGCAAGACAAATAAGTATTTTTTGCCTACTGGTGGGACAATAGAAAATTCCAATAATAGCGTTTTCCAATACAATTGGAAAACTTATTTAAAGTACAACAAAACCTGGAACGATCGCCATGAGCTGGAATTGATGGGAGGAACGGAACTGAGACGGAGCAAGAGTGAAATCGTAACAACGAAGGGATTCGGGTACAATCCGGCAACATTGACGACGCAAACACTTGTTTTTCCAAATAGCAACTACCAAAATGACTCAAGGTTTGTACAGTATAAAAAAGGATTTGTAGAAAGCTCATATGCCTCGTTCTATGGGAATGCGACCTATACTTTTGATCGGAAATACAATGTATATGCAAGTATTCGACAAGATGGTTCTAATATGTTTGGTGTTGATCCCAAATATCGTTTTCTACCGATTTGGTCTGTTTCGGGATCATGGAATGTGCTAGAGGAAGAGTTTATTAAAGGAAAAACCGCTTTGTCTGATCTCCGAGTGCGCGCGTCTTACGGTACGCAAGGAAATATTGATCGCAATACTTATCCTTTTATTGTTGGTTTTTATAATAACATTACCATGTTGCCAGGAAATAATGAAGGAACTGTATTTGTTGAGATGCCTGCTAATGATAAACTTCGCTGGGAAAAGACCCAATCTTATAATGCTGGGATTGATTTAGGCCTATGGAAAAACAGATTAAATATTACGGTTGATTATTATAACAGAAAGAGTACCGACTTAATCGATTATAGTGCAATACCTTTGGAAAACGGTTTCCAAAACGTAAAAGTTAATTGGGCCTCAGCAAGAAACCAAGGCGTGGAATTGACGATATCAAGCCGTCAGATCCAAACGGATAAATTCTCCTGGTCAACGGACTTTAATATTGCACACAATAGTAATAAATTATTAAAAGTACTCGCTGATCCAAAAGCCTATGCGCTTGAAACACAGGAAGGGCGTCCAATTAATGGCCTATACGTATTGGAAACGGCTGGTTTGGATAAAGATGGGGTGATGCAGTTCAGAAATCAGGATGGATCCGTTTCGAGCTTTGAACAGTTTTTTGGATTATATGATCCATGGGCGGAGTTTTTGCCAGGTTATATTTCGCAAACCGATATGACCGCTGCAGAATACCGTTCTAAATTTAAATACAAGGGTAGTAAAGATCCGAAGTTTATCGGCGGAATGACCAACCGTTTCCGTTATGCTAATTTTGATCTCGCAATCTCTGCTGTGTTTAATTTGGAGCGTTGGGTAAGCCGTACACCGACTTATAATCCGGCTCTGGTAGACCGTGGTCAGAATTATACAACAGATCTTTTGAAGGCACTGCAAGAGGGTGGTAATATGCCTGCTTTGGGAAGCATAAGTTCTGAATTCAATGATCGCTGGATGGCCTATGCTTGGTTGGAAAGCAATGATCCAATTAAATCATTCAATCTCTATGATATCTGGGCAAAGAAAATGAGCTATGTCCGCATCAATAGCATTCGTTTAGGTTATACACTCCCTGCTGCATTAAGTAAAAAAATTGGTACAAGCAATTTACGCGTGAATGTAGAAGGACGTAACCTATTTGTCTTTGGAGCAAATTATGACGGATATTTTGATCCTGAAACTTACGGTAATTATTATGCACAACCGATCAGCAAGTCTTTTGCCTTCGGTCTGTCAGCGAGTTTTTAATTCTTTTAATTGATTTATAACATGAAAAAGATAGTTTATTTTGGAATGATCATGGCAGCCAGTGCATTGAATTCCTGCGATAAATATTTAGATATAAAACCGGTAGGGACGGTTATCCCTACTTCGGAAAGTGATTTTAGAGGTTTAATGACAAGCAGTTATGCAAACTTTCCTGCACATAAGTCCTATTTGTCCTTGCGGACAGATGAGCTATTGTTGGATGAAAGTTCGACTGATGCCGCTAGAACCAAAGATATTTATCTTTGGAACGATCAAAATCCTGATCCGACAACAATTGCTTATCCCTATCTGACATTTTATAGTAGTATTTTTTATACCAATCAGGTCATTAGTACAATCGATGAAAAGTTGGCTAGCAATGCAGCAGTGGACCAAATCAAAGGAGAAGCTTATCTGATGCGTGCTTATGCTCATTTTGAGTTATTAAATCTCTACAGCGAGGTCTATTCGGCGAGTAATGCAGGGCTTCGGGGCGTTCCTTTATCGACAAAGATTGACCTGGAACAACGTTTTGTACCTGCGACCATTGGAGAGTCTTATGCGCAGATCCTGGCTGATATGGGAAAAGGGACAGCTTTACTGACTGTGGATGATCAGGCAAAAGGTGTTAATTATCGCTTTAGCAAACGCGCTGCTTTTGCCATGGCCTCACGCGTTCATTTATATCGCGGTGAGTGGCAAGAAGCAATTGATGCCGCTAAAAAAGCTTTGGTTATAAATGACAAATTGGTTGATCTCAATGCTGCTGGAAGCCTACTTCCGAATGATTTTGAATCAGCGGAGATGATTATGGCTTTGGAAAAAGTATCTGTTCCTGGAGTACGTACAAGTTCCTTTATTTCACCGGCCTTGTTAGACAGTTATTCTGCAGGCGATTTGAGAAAAGGTCGTTACTTCCAAAAAAGTGGGGGCGATTATGTATCCCTCAAAGGTGGGGACAACCGTTTTAATGTGAGTTTTAGAAATGCTGATCTTTATTTGACGTTGGCCGAATGTTATGTTCGTCTGGGAAATACAGCAGAAGCATTAAAATATCTGTCTGCTTTAAAGAAAAACAGATTTACCGCAGATGCCTATGCCAAAGAAACTAAGGCTGACGCAGGTTTGTCAAAGGAGCAATTACTAGATGCGGTTCTGCTGGAACGCAAGCGTGAACTGGCGCTAGAGGGATTACGGTGGTATGATCTAAAACGGACGACAAGACCGGCGATCACACACAGTAGTTTCGGCAGAACGGTAACACTGCAGCAGAACGATCCTCGTTATGTGATACGTTATCCACAGGAAGCAATCAATAATAATCCCGATCTGTTGAAATAATCTATTTTTTTAAATCCTATATATATTAATCCATTTTCTTTTTAGGAAATGGATTTTTTATTACATTCAACCCATGGGATGGAAAATACTGATTGTCGAAGACGAAGACTGGGCTTTTGTAGGCTTAAAGGAGATGTTGACTGCGCGCTATGGAGAAAGTGAACTGACCTTTACCAATGCAAAAGAGGTTCAGGAAGCGGTGGTGACAATCAATAGAAATCAATTCGATCTGATTTTTATGGATATCCACCTGATGGATGGGCTGAGCTTTGAAATTTTTAAGCAGGTATCTATCGATGTGCCGCTTATTTTTACGACGGCTTACGAACAATATGCCTTGGAGGCCTTCCAAAATAGAGGGTATGCCTATTTGTTAAAACCTTTCGACAGCGACGAGTTGACTGAGGTCATGAAACGTATCGAACCGCTGCTACCTAAAGTAGAACCTCGGCTCAAACAGCGTTTTTTAGTGAAATATGGTAATTTTTTAAAGTCGCTGGCCATTGCTGATATTGCTTATTTTATGGCAGAAGACAAAGAGTTGTATGCTGTAGAAAAAGGATCTGGAATTGCATATATTATTGAAGATACCATCACTCATCTCGTTACACAGGTAGATCCAACAGTTTTTTTCCAGATCAATCGTAAATTTCTTGTTCGAATAGATGCGATTCAATCCATGTTAAAAATTAGTCGAAATAGAATCAAATTAGCGTTAATGCCCTCAACTCCAGCGGGAATTGTAGTCATTGTTAGTGAGGAACGATCTCCGAAGTTTCAAAAATGGCTTGATCAATAATAGTAAGTTAGCTTACTAAATGACTTTTATAAGCTTAGTTTTTAATTTTAAGTACTTTATTTATAGTGTTTTGTGTTTTAGCGAAACAAAATCTATTAATTCAATAGATTTTGTTATATATTTGCGTTCCAATAAAAACTACTTATTCAGTAGATTTTATTGGAATGCAAGGAGCCACTGTGTTTTTTGTATTTAATCACACTTAACTTATTTAGTAAAGCATTCTTACGATGTACGCAAAACTTAAATACATTCCTATTGCTGCGATAGCATTATCAGGTGTCAATATGAACAGGTTGTATGCTCAGCAGCGGGCTATACAAGGAAAAGTTGTTGATGCCAATACCGGTCACCTACTTCCTGGAGTAAATGTTCGCATTTCGGGGCAAAATCAAGGAACCTTAACGAATTCAAAAGGAGAGTTTACAATCAATGTCACAGGTGACGTATTACCTGTATTGGAGTTTTCTTTTGTAGGTTATGAATCTCAACAGCTAAAAGCAACAAGTACAAACTTAACATTGTCCTTGAAACCCTCCAGTACAGATCTGGAAGAAGTGGTGGTGGTGGCTTACGGTACTGCCAAACGTACAAACATAACGGGGTCGGTCAGTACGGTGAGCAGCAAAGCTATTGAAAATAGACAGGTATCAAATATTACGAAGGCCCTGGAGGGACAGGTACCGGGCTTACAGTCCGTAGCGTCCTCGGGACAGCCAGGTACTGAAGCAGCCATCCGTATTAGGGGTATCGGCTCCATTAATGCCTCCAGTTCACCTCTGATCGTGTTGGATGGTAGTCCTTATGCCGGGGATATTAACTCCATCAATCCGAATGACATTCAGTCTATCTCTGTTTTAAAAGATGCAGCATCAAGTGCACTTTACGGATCCAGAGGGGCGAATGGTGTGATTATTATTACTACTAAGTCTGGTGTGTCTTCCGACAACACCAAGATTAATCTCAATTTTACACAGGGCTATTCAACCCGTGCAGTTCGTGACTATGACCAGGTATCGACCGATGAATATTTTCAGCTCTATTGGGAAGCTTTGAGAAACAAAAACCTGTCAAATGGCCTTACAGCAGAGCAAGCGGCGTCCAACGCAAGTAAGACCGTATTGACAGATTTAAATATCAATCCGTATGGCAGTCAATACCCGCAGCCGGTCGGAGTAGATGGTAAGTTGGTTGCCGGAGCTAAGACACTATGGGATGATCCATGGACCGACGTATTGCAACGTACGGGAGTGCGTACACAAGCAGATCTAGGGTTTAGTGGTGGTAGTGCCAAAAGCACCTATTATATTTCGGGTGGTTATCTGAACGATCAGGGGATAGCGATTGAATCTGGATTTAAAAGGTACAACCTGCGCGCAAATCTTGACAGCAAAGTGAAATCCTGGTTAAATGTCGGTCTCAATATAGGTGGTAGCAGTACACAACAAAAATATCCGCAGTCTGAGGACAGCAATACGGCAAACATTATAAATTTTACGAGACTGGTGCCATCTTTTTATCCATACTATGAGCGCAATGCGGATGGTTCATTTGTGCTTGATGGAGCCGGAAATAAGATTTACGATTTTGGAGAATATCGTCCAAGTGGTGCAACACCACGTAATAATTTAGCTGCTTCTCTTCCTTTGGACAGAAATGATATCCGTCGGGAAAATCTATCTGCCCGGACTTATCTGGAAGTGTTGTTTTCCAAAAATTTAAAATTTAAGTCGACATATAATGTTGATTATATCAACGGGAATACACACGACTATACCAATCCTTTGTTGGGAGACGGTGTGAATACGGGCGGGTATGTTTATCGTTCAAATGTGCGTACCGTAGCGCAGACCTGGAACAATTTATTGACTTATGAGAAGCAGTTTGGCTTACATTACCTCAATGTATTGGCCGGTCAGGAATACTATGATTTTAATAGTAGCAATATCAACGGTAGCAGACAGCAATTTGTGCTCCCTTACTTTGATGAACCTGCTGCGGCATCACAACTCAATAACTTCACGGGATCAAGTGCTGGGTATAGGCTATTGAGTTTCTTGGGAAGAGCGGAGTATAATTATGATAACAAATATTATTTATCGACTTCGTTACGTACTGATGGTTCGTCGCGCTTTTCGCCAGCAAAACGTTGGGGAACATTCTGGTCTGTGGGTGGATCTTGGAAGCTGAAACAGGAAGAATTTTTGAAGGATAACACAACGATTGATCAGCTGACGGTAAGAGCAAGTTATGGTGGACAAGGAAACGATAATTTAGGTACCTATTATGCTTATAAAGGACTTTATACCATTGCAAATAGTTTGGGTAAAGGCGGAACGTATACCGGTAGGTTGGCTACACCAGATCTAAAATGGGAGTCGAACCTCAATTTGAACGTAGGTGTCGATGTATCTGCATTTGAAAACCGGGTTTCATTGAGTGTGGAGTACTTTAACCGTCGGAGTAAGGATTTGCTGTTCACCATGCCGATGGCTTATTCAACAGGCTATACGGGCTATGATGCAAATATTGGAGCGCTGAAAAATACCGGTATCGACGTGGATATTCGTACTGTCCCGGTTCGAAATGAAAATTTTAAATGGAATTTAGACGTCAATCTTTCGCATTACAAAAACAAGATTACAGCTTTGCCAAAAGATAACAAACCGATCATTACGGGGAATAAGCTTTTGCGTGTAGGCGGAAGTATCTATGATTTTTATCTGCCGGAATGGGCTGGAGTAAATCCAGATAACGGTCTGCCTCAATGGTATACCGCTGATAAGGACGGTAATAAAACAGGTGAAAAAACTTCGGAATACAGTAAGGCCGGTAATTTTATTGCCGGGACTTCATTGCCAGATCTTGTCGGTGGGATTCAAAACAGTTTCACTTACAAAAATTTTGATTTGTCTGCTTTGTTGAGTTTTAGTTTGGGTGGACAGATATTAGATAACGATTATATTCAGCTTATGCATAGCGGTAATAATCCGGGACGTGCTTGGTCCAAGGAGATCCTCGAGCGCTGGACGCCTGAGCATACGCAGACCGATGTGCCTAAATTGACAACAGATAACTTGAATTGGACTTCTTCGTCCACACGTTTTCTTTACAGTGGCACTTATGCACGCCTTAAAAATGTGAGTTTGGGCTATAGATTACCTTCGGATTTATTGAAGCGGATAGGTGTAGAAAAACTTCGTGTCTTTGCAACTGCCGAAAATCTATTGACATTTTATGGTCATCAAGGAATGGATCCAGAACAGACGGTGAATGGGGCGACCTATTTTCGCTATCCGGCAATGCGAACAATCTCTGGTGGTATTCAGCTTGTTTTTTAATGCCTTATTGTTAATCTGAGAATTTAAATGAAAATCATGAAACTAAAAATTATATATATCATATTGGCGCTCTCTCTAGTGAATGCATCATGTAAGGATGCGCTTGAGTTGGATCCGACCACTTCTGTGCCGGAAGGTGAAGTGTTTAAAAATACCGACAATGTTGCTACGGTGATCAATGGTACCTGGAGGTATTTAAATGATACCTATTTTACTTATGCCAATCCAGGTTATACGGCGGTAATGCGTACAAGTGATGCAATGGGAAGTGATGTTGCGGTGACGACCAAATATGGTTATCGCGATGCGTATGCATTTACCGAATTAACAAACAATCGTTCTAATCGCGTTAATTCTTTTTGGATAATGCTGTATAAAGTGATCGATAATATGAATAATGTGATCGCGAAAGTGGATGGAGCTGAGGGATCTGTCGAAACCAAGAATGTATTGAAGGGAAGAGCGAAAGCATTGCGCGCGTTTTCTTATCTAAACCTGGCGACTTTTTACCAGTTCAGTTATCTGAAAGATAAAAATGCCAAGTCTGTTCCGATCTATACCGAACCCAGTACATTGTCGACTGAAGGAAAATCAAGGTCAACACAGGAAGAAGTGTATGAACTTATCTTGAAAGATCTCAAAGACAGTGAAAGCTTGTTGGCTTCTGCTAGTAGAGCGGATAAATACGAAATCAATGCGGATGTCGTGTATGGTCTGCTTGCGAGAACCTATTTGCAGGTAGGCGAATGGAAGCTAGCCGCTGAATATGCTGAAAAAGCAGCTCAGAAGTATAATTTAATGACTCCGTCAGATTATCAGGCAGGTTTTAATGATCTTGGAAATAGCGAGTGGATTTGGGGACATCAGCAGACTAACGAGCAAAATGTGGCAAGTTATACATTTCATTATTTGGATGTGTCGTCAGCTGGATCTTATTACTATAGTTTTATGGCCGATCCTTATTTTAAAGATTTATTCGATACCAGTGATGTGCGTTACGCTTTATTTGAATGGGATAATTTACCTGGTCGGGAAGGTTTCCTACGGTATAAGAAGTTTAAGTTTAAGTCCAATTTAATTGGAGATATTGTATACATGCGTGCTTCTGAAATGGTTTTGATTGCGGCTGAAGGTTATGCAAGAGCTGGTGAAAACGATAAAGCGGTAGCAGCGCTGAATAAATTACGGACGGCTAGAAACGCTAAGCTGTTTTCAGGAAATGATAATGGACAATTAATTGCTGCCATTCTTGTTGAAAGACGCAAGGAACTTTGGGGTGAAGGATTTGCTTTGTCGGATATTCTTCGGACTCAGGGAAAGGTTGTGCGTAAATCCTATCTTGATGCTGAGGGAAAACCTATTCAAGTAGAAATTGTGGGTGCAGACGGTAAGCCTAAGCTGGTTAATGGTCAAGGGCACCGGGTTATTAAATTTCCTGATGGTTCTAATTTTGTAGAAAACAGTCCTTATTATTTGTTTGCTATACCATACGAAGAGACGGTGCGAAATCCGAATCTTTAGTATGTTAGTTGTTGGTTTGTTATTGAAGAGATCCGGTGCACTTCTGTGTATCGGATTTTCTTTTTTTCTCACGCGACTTTCTTTTTTGGCTGTGTGCTTTGCTTCCTTTTGTTGAAGAATGCTTCCTTTTTTTAGTGTTGCCCTGTTTGCGCGGCTTAGCGTTGGGATCTTCTCGTTTTAAAGACTGTCGTCTTTTTGTCTTGTATGTTGTTTTTTCAGATGGTGTATCGCATTCCTATAAATTGCACAAGAGATGGTGTCGGTAAATAGGGTAAGGGTTAGTTTTCCACATTATGTTAATAACGCTGTTGAAAACCTGTTTAAAAGAAAAATGCAGTTATTAACAGTACTTATTAACATTATGTTGATAACCTTTCTTTTTCTTCTTTTTGCTTTTGTTCATCCAGATGATATATCCTGTGATGGGCAAGGAAGCACAAAAGAGACTAGCTAGGCAAGCGATAATTTTTGTTGTGAGTCCACCGATGCCACCGGTATGAATATCATAGTTAAGTGCACCGAGCTTATCCCCATACTGCAATTCGTTGCTGGATTTGACTGCCGTAAGACTGCTGTCTTCTTTATTATAATAAAGCCAATCAAATACACCGCTTCGTTTTTCATGATGTCTCACCTGTATATCCATTGCTGTTTCGGTTTCTTTTTTTAGTCGGATCGACATCATTTCAGCATCCGGATAATTTGTCAAGGCATACCGCAGCGCATTGTCCTGAAATTTCTTTTCCACAGCGGGCAAGGGTATAGGGGAGCTGCGTGTGGAAGAAGCTGTTGGCGACTGCAATAAATTGAATGTTGCGATATAGGTCTTTTTGAAATCCGGAAAAGCAAAAGCGAGCCCCGTAATGGCAAAAATCAATCCGATAAATAAACTGTAAAATCCGATGACATTGTGGAGGTCGTGGTTCAGTCGTTTCCATTTTACTTTGGTATCTAACCAAAAACTGCGCTTGAGATTCTTGCTCTTCCATTTTTTTGGCCACCAAAGAACGATGCCACTGAGTAAGATAAGGATAAAAATGGCCGTTGACCAGGCGACGATAGGATGGCCATATTGCTTGCCCAAGAGGAGGTTTAGGTGAAGCTGAAGCACCAGTTGAAAGAATTCTGTTTTTGAATTTTCTACTTGCTGTACTTGACCAGTATATGGATTGATGAAAACGCGTTTGTAATAGCGGTAATAATTCCAATGGCCAAATGCTTTTTCGTCCGTTTTTATGGCACGAAATACCCAGGTACGATTCTTCGAAGGATAGAGATCAACCCGCGTGATTTTTTGATTTTTTTCGAGGCTTTTCTGTGCGCTGTAAAGAAGTGTACTTAATGGTAGTGGAGTTTTGGAGTGGTTGGTTGTATCGGAGATAAAATATTTTTCAGGATAAGCCCAGAGCTTGAGCTCATCCTGAAAGGTGTATATGCTGCCCGTCAGGCTTAGGATGAATACCACAACTCCGGTGATGATTCCGAGCCATTTATGCAACCAAAGAATGACAGTTTTAAACATATTAGAATTTGTAGTTGATGTTAAATGAGGCCAGCATACCTTGTCCTTTGACGTATTCTTCATTTAAGGCACGATATTGACTGACAACAGGGTAATAGTTTTTATTGAATAAGTTCTCTACCCCCATGCCGATAGACCATTGTTTGTTTACTTGGTAATTTCCATTTAAGTTAAATAGATCAACAGTCTTAACGGGGCCTTCGCTGTTTTTGTATACGCCTTTATCGTTTGGAAGAAAGCGATCCCGGGATCCGGTATGCACCCAAAAAAGCTGAAAGGTTAAGGGTTTGATCGGAGTATAGTAGATATATCCCGTTGCTTTATCTGGCGAGATACGTGAGCCATTGAGGTAGGATTTTGATCCATCGTCTTTTTTTGACTTTCCTTCCACATAGGCATAGGTTCCACCGATGGTCAATTGAGGCGAAATATTAGCGCTCAATGCAATTTCGTACCCATACACATCTTCTGGAAGGCGTTGTGGCATCAGGTAACCACCAATGTCCACCAGTTCAACGCCCATTTTGGAAGTACTGTAGTAATAAGATGCTGATAGCTGGAAAATGCTGTAATTGCTTGAGAATCCGATTTCGTAATTATTAGTGATAATAGGGTCGGTTTTTAGGCTATCTAAATCATTATCTGTTGCACGACGTACAATACGGCCGAGTTCATTGATTGCGAAACCTTGTGAGAAACTTACGAAGGGATTAAAGATCGCGAATTTGTTGTAACGCAAACCTGCATTGAAGGTCGCACCTTTGTAGGGGATATTACCTCCTTTTACGGCAATACTTCCTTCGTTGTTGGGCCCTGTAGCAATGGTATTGAAATCCTTTATTTTGACTGTTGCATTTTCATAACGTACACCGCCTTTAAAGATTAAGTTTTCTAGGAAATCAATTTTTACTTGGGCGTATGGAGCAACGTTTAACATGTTCATATAGGGAATATAGACCCTGCCGTCGGTCAGATTTTGATCTGTTACATCATTTAGTAAATCTACACCATAGGTGATATCTGCATTTGAACCCAATACCTGAAAAGGTGTGTTTAAGTTAACGCGTAAGCCTTTTTTCTCCGAATTGATCTGAGTTTGTCCTGGACCATACCAGGCAGAAGCTTTCTCAACATAACGGTTCATGGATCGAAATGTATTGTAGTATGCAGAAGCAGTTAAAGATGTCGACGCGAATAGATTACTTTTAGTATAGGTCAACATGGCATTGTGGTTATATGGAGTTCCAGCAGGTTTACCTGGATCTTCGCCTTTCACGCCTATCGTTGGCGTTTGACCATATACACCTGTTTGGCTGATGTATCTATTGTGTTGGTTACTTCTGTAGAAGTTGTATACTGCCGTAATATTGGAACTGCTATCGATACGGTACCCTGCTTTTAGAAATGCATTGTATTGATAGGTGTTCGAAAGACCGTCTGTCTGACCAAGGGGAACCCCGTCGCCATCGCGTTGCAGGCCAACGTAATCGGCGGATCCACTGACGGTATAATTCCATCTGTTTTTTTGTCCGTATAAAGTTTGTCCTATGCGATAGCCCATGGTGCCGGCGCTATGAACTGGATTGAAAGTAGTTCTAACACTTGTGATCCCTTGTATCGGAGCAGCGTCTTTCGATGGATTGCGTGTAATGTAGTTGATAATACCACCTGCGGAGCCATTTCCATAGATGGATGTGGCACCTTTGATAACCTCAACTCGCTCAATGACACTCGGGTCAATGGTCCGAAGATCACGTTGTCCATTCATCAAAGGCGTTGATTGTGGAATACCGTCGATCAAAACAAGCACAGATCTCCCACGAAGTGTTTGTCCGGAGTTTGTCGCTTTATTGGTCGATGTTCCAAGACCGGGAACAGTATTCCCTAAAATTGTTGAAAGATTGGTGCTGATTTGGCTTTGAGCCTCAATTTCTTTTGTGGTTAAGATCGTTACTGAAGAAGGGACAGTGGAGATGCTTTCCGGCTTACGTCCCGCTGTTACGATAATCTCATCTAACACTTGGGTAGAATTAAGCTGAACTGACAATGGACGTTGAACGGTATCTAAATTGACCATTTTTTCAACCGTTGAAAAGCCTGTATATGATACCCGCAATTGAATCGGATTATTCAAAGGTCTTTTGGCAAAAATGAATTGTCCAAGTTGATTAGAATAGCCGACGCTTTTTCCGTCAACTTTGATATTCGCTTGGCTTAATGGTTTATTGTCTCTGTCTTTTACGATAAGGGATAATTCTTGTGCATGTAGCTGAGTACTTAAAAGCAAAAGAATTCCACTGCTGAACATCATATATCGTGTTCTGTTTTTCATGGTAATTTATTTAGATCAAATATAAATTAATGCGCAAATATAGTTTATTTTATAGTTGTGCCAACAGCTATATGATATTTTTTTTTAATTTTTAGAGATGGTATACCGTGATTTTCAGGAGGATTTGATATTGCAGTAAAAGTTTGATTCCTTAAGCTTATGTTTATACGTGGATTGGTGGTTGATATGGACTGGATGTTTTGTTAACGATTTATTGATCTTGGTTGATTAATTTAGGATGTTATTTTTTGTGGCTCAAGCTTATATATTTGAACGTAATTATAAATTAATGAGTAGAACATTTTTCGCTTTTTTTCTTTTTGTTTCGTCGTATTCAGTAGTCGTCGGACAAAAAATCCATTCACTTGAGTTTGCTTCTCCAAAGGCGATGCGTGATTATTTTACCTATGCTAAAGATAAAAAAATTGTAAGTGGTCATCGGGGAACGATGGAGGCTGGACTTCCTGAAAATTCGATTGCGGCATTTGAAGCCGTATTACGAAAAACACCGGCTATTTTTGAAATCGATCCGCGTTACACCAAGGATAGTGTTGCTATTTTGATGCACGATGCGACATTGGATAGAACCACAAATGGAAAAGGAAAAGTATCTGACTATACCTGGGATGAACTGCGTAAGCTGAAATTAAAGGATCAGGCTGGAAATATTACCCGGTATGGTATTAACACACTTGATGAAGTCATTCAATGGGCAAAAGGTAAAACCATTCTGAACTTAGATAAGAAAGACTTGCCATTGGCGGCCACAGCAGCAATACTAAAAAAATACAATGCCTACAGTTGGGTATGGGTTACGGTACATAATACTGAACAGGCAGCGTTTTATTTGGCGCAGAATCCAGAACAGTATATGTCCATGCATATTAAAGATCAGGCTGCATTGGAAAAATTTAAATCTTCTGGATTATCCTACGACCGTATGATTGTCTATATTGGGCCAGAACTAAAGGATTCCAATCAGGCGATGTACCAATTCTTCAACAACAAAGGTGTGATGTGCATGATTTCAGCGGCGTCTACCTACGATAAGTTGAAGACAAAGGCAGAACGCGCCGAAAAGTATAGGGCCATATTTGCGGAAGGAGCCTCCATTCTTGAGTCGGATCTCCCTATGGAAGTTGGTGAAGTAATCGATTCGTTTTAACGGATTATGATCAATCCAAATTGATATTGTCATCTAAAAATTTAAGATACTTAGGCGATTCATCTTCGAAAATGTCTCTTCCTTCCATCATATAGGCGCGGAGAAGATATTCCTGGGCAGACTCGCTATTGTTGTCTTCCAAATAGCACTGTCCTAAGCGTAGCATGATAAAAGGGTTTTCGTAGGCATTTTCGATAATGTTCTGTTTTGCCTTTTCAAAATGGGAAAGGGCATTGTCAAAATCGTCCAGTAAGAAAAAGGCATCTCCTATGGAAGCTTCGAGCCAAAGACTTTCCGCATGAACATGTTGTGGACTAGGGACTAGATCAAGTGCTTCGGTCCACACCCGGATCGCCGCCTGATAGTTGCCTTCATCACATTGGATGTTTCCTTCTTCGCTAAGTTGGTCTATTCTGTCTAATGTTTGATCGTCCATAACATTTTATTCTTTAGAGTGCTATACGAAGATAAGAAATATAATAATAAAAAACACCTGAAGCCTAAGCCTCAGGTGTGAGCTGATTGAAATACCTATGTTTATTTATTCCACCATAATTTGGTGCTTATCACATCATCTCCTTGCCGTGAAAGTGCACTTTGATAATTCGTCTTATTGGTACTTTGTTCTTTTAATGGATATACCAAACGGCTTGGGATTGTGTTGCCTACCTCAGGAGTGAACGTATATGTAACAGGTTTGCCTTCTACTGTTCCGGTCCATGTAATATCACCTTTCTTGATTAGGAATAACGGATACCCTGTTCTTCTGATTTCGGACCAAGATTCGATACTTTGGTTGAAAAGTGCTAGGTACTTTTGAGAAAGCACATTTTCCTTATTCGCAGCAGGAAGTTTACTCAGATAGGTTGCTGCCTCATCAGAAGGTACAGACCATTTTTCAAGAGATGCCCGAACCCCCTTTTCGTAATTAGATTGATCCCAGTTGTTGTTTTCAGCTAAAATGAAAGCAACTTCCGCATATTCTACAAGTACTTCCCCGTAATCTGCAGCATTGATAATGTCACTCGGTAGTGATATTTTGTCTACAGGAAATAGATTGCCCGCTGCTAGAGGGAGACCATAGGGTTGGCCGTAGTAAACATTTCCTGAGCTTGTCTGTTTAGCAAATTTTGACAGACGTGGATCTGCAATTTTAAAGGGGCCACGACTGCCCTGTAAAGTTTCAATAATCACATTAGAAATTGCAAAGTCTTTTCGATTGGCAGTTACCGTTGCTCTAAACAATGGTGCTTCATTTGGTGATGTTTTGGAGTATTTAAATACCGCATTATCATTGTTGGAGGTGAATACACCTTTTTTGATGGCATCGGCGATATGTGTCGTTGCCAAAGCTGCATCTTTGCCTTTTATCCGATTCGCAACACGTAGACGTAACGAATTGGCGAATTTTGCCCAGCTACTATTTGATCCTTTATAAATAATATCAGCTGTTCCGAAAGTCGTGGCTGTTGGATACTTTGCTAATGTATCAGCTGCCTGCTGTAATTCATTGAGAATGTCTTTGTAGATTTTCTCTTGACTTGCATATTTTGGCGTTAGGTTATCCGGATCCTGCTGTAGCGCTTCAAAATCTGCATCTTTATTGCCATAGGATTCATAGGGGATATCACCAAAAACATCTGTTAGCGATTGGAAAGCGTAGGCTTTAAGTATTCTTGCTATCGCAATCTGATTGGTATTTGTACCAGCTGTTCCCGCTGCGGCAATCGCTTTAGTGGTTTCATTGGTATTAAGCTTAATAATTTCATTTAAATTATTAAGCGATTTATAGGTCGCAGTCCAATAGTTGTCTGAATAGCTTGTTGGTATTTGATAACGAGATTGGTCCGTATAAATGTTCTGACTGAAATACTGTGCAAATAATTGAGCACCTCGTAGGCTTACTTCTTCACTTCGTAATGCATTGACTAGCTGTTTTTCGGCGGTCACTAGAATCGTTGGCGTTGTAACAGAAGCAGGTCGATTTGGGTCTGTATTGATATCGCTAAATGTGGATTTGGAGCACGAAGTAGCAATAAGCGACAGGCCGATGAATGAAGTATGTAGTATGTTTGATATTTTCATCTGTGTATATTTATTTAATAAGTGCTTGTTCTGATTATCGATGAATCTGTTGCACTTGGTGTATCTTTAAAAGCTGATGAACGATCAGATTTATCCGGTCTAACATTATGGAGTAAATCTTGATGAGTTTCATCTTCTAGAATTTAAGATTAACATTAAAACCATAAGTAACTGGAAGAGGTATATTTCCACCTTCAATACCCTGCACATTTCCACCACTGGATGTGAACTCTGGATCAATATACTTACTCTTGGTATAAATGTTCCAAAGATTACGTCCGTATACATTCACGCCAATGTTTTTGATAATTTTGGGATTAGTCAATTTGAAATTGTAACCCAGAGTAACTTCCCTTAATTTAACATATGTTGCATCGAAGATTGAAAATGTTGTTGGACCATTATATTCATTGCGCGCCCATTGTTGTGCAGTAATATTAGTGGTATTCTGTTGGATGTTACTCACATCGTACGAACCATCACTATGGAATGCAACATCTCCCTTAACTCCATCCAGGACGACACCCGTTTCACGAATATTATTTGCAGCTGTCTTATCCAAAATACCAGAATACATACCAACTTTATAGGTTTGTGAGAAGAATTTTCCACCCACTCGACCCGAGACTAAAAAGCCTAGACTAAAGGTTTTGTAACGGAAGGTATTTTGGATACCGAAGGTAAAATCGGGCAGTACTGACCCTAAAGGAACCAACTGTGATGTTTTCATGTAGGTGCCATCTGCCTGGACAACGCGTTGTCCGTCCGGAGCATAGACAAAGTCGTAACCCAAAAATTGGCCATAGGATTCTCCTTCACGCGCAACGAGCTCGACCAAGGAATTGCTTAAGCTCAAAGTGTTGACCTGATCATCCAATTTAATGACTTTGTTTTTATTCTTAGCCCAGTTGATTGTCGCATCCCAAGTGAAATTTTCGTGTTTGATAGGGGTACCATTTAAGACGACTTCAATTCCTTTGTTATTGATTTTTCCAGCATTGAATACTTTTCCGGCATACCCGAATGATGAAGAAACAGGGACTGGCAGGATTTGATTCCTCGAATTGTTGTTGTAATAGGTTATATCAAATCCTAGTCGATTTTTGAATAGTTGTAGATTTAGGCCTGTCTCCCAAGAGCTGGTAATTTCAGGTTTTAGATTAGCATTTGGTTTAGTGCTTGGAAGCCCATAGGACGCTTGTCCGTCAAAGGATTGCTCGGGTTCGTAGACTTTATACAATTGATAAGGATCTGTATCATTTCCGACTTGAGCCCATCCCAAGCGGATTTTACCAAAACTAAGCCAATCCAATTTTTTAAATGCTTCCAGTTGGCTAAAAACAAAACTACCTGTTAGGGACGGATATATAAATGAATTGTTGTTGGTCGGCAATGTAGATGACCAGTCATTACGTACCGTTCCATCTAAATACAGAAAATCGTTGTATCCCAAAGAGAAGCTACCATAGATTGATGCAATGCGTCTATGGTATCGGAAGTTGTCAATTTTAACTGCATTGGCATTTTTTAGATTGTAGTAATTAGGAATAATCAAACCGCCCTGTGTAATCGCATAGTCTTGCTTTCGCTGTTGGTCACGAAGATTGGCGCCTATGTTCCCGATAAGGGAGAATTTATCCCAGTTTTTCTTGGCGGTAGCCAAAAACTCGTAGTTGTATTCATTTAGTTTATTGTTGGCTTCCTCGTATTGAGAAGTGCTTCGTGAATAAACCGCAATTCGATCTTGGGACTGGAATGAATAAATATCTCCATGTACTTTAGCCCCTAAAGTTAGCCAATTGTTTAAGTCATATTGTAAACCGATATTACCGTAGAAACGATCTCTATTGTCCTCCATGTACGACTCATAGGCGGACCAATAGGGATTATCAATAAAACGGGTCGCCTCGGCGGCAGGCGTATTTTGCCATCCCGTTCGGTTCCAGGCTAACGGAGTTCCGTCTTCACGTTTGTAGTTTTCCAATATTTTGTAATCGACTTGTACAGCTCCCCATTGGAATGCTTCAAGGATAATATTTCTATTGGAAGCACCAGTCCATGGACGGCCTACTGATGCATTACGGATATAGTTAAAATTCGAATTAATCTTCAGTTTACCTAATTGTGTACCCCCAGAGAAGTTAAAGGTATTACGGCCCAAACTGGAGTTGGGTGTTGTTCCTGTTACATTTTTATTCGTGTAGGAAAAGCGATAATTTGTATTTCCGCTATTGCCAGCTATGGCAAAATTGTTGGTGTTGGATACACCTGTCCGAAAGAAATAACTAACATCATTTTTGGGATAAATCCACGGAGACGGATTTAAATAGTTGGCCTCATCTTCAGGGTTCAGATTATACCATTGAAGTACTGGCGTGCCGTCGAGTTTTGGTCCCCAGCTTTCATCTGCGGCATAATCGACTATTTTGTAGTCTGTTCCATTGATATTTTGGGTCTGGAAGCTTGTAGAATACCCTTGACCATAGAGATGTTGTCTTTTGGGTAATCGAACAATATTTTCAAAATCAACTCCGGTATTTAAGGAAATATCTACTTTTTCACCCTTTGATGCACGTTTGGTCGTAATCAGTATAACCCCATTGGCTGCCCTAGAACCATAAAGAGCAGCAGCAGATGGCCCTTTTAATACCGAAATGTTGTCAATATCATCGGGGTTGATATCTTGTATCATGTTACCAACATCTTTACCGGCACTTCCGTTGATAGTAGAAGAAGAGTTTAAATCGGTATTATCAATAGGCGTACCATCAATGACATATAGAGGTTGATTGTTTCCCGCGATTGAGTTAATACCTCTAAGCAAAACATGGGAAGATCCACCCATGTTTCCGCCTGAGGTCGTTACTTGAAGTCCTGCAACTTTTCCAGACAACGCACTGAGGGCATTGGTAGGCCGCGTTTGAAGTTCAACAGATTTGACCTCCTGTACGGCATAACCCAGTGATTTTTTCTCACGTGAAATACCTAAGGCCGTCACAACAACTTCGTCCAGTTGAGAAGTCGTTGGCAGAAGTTGAACCGTGGTGAAACCTGTAGTATTGGTTTGAACAGTCTTAGTTTCAAAGCCAATATATTGAATGCTGATGTTAAGTGAGCTTCCGGTCGAAGGGAACTCAAATAGTCCATTTACATCTGTTTGAACCTGTTTTTTACTGTTTGTTTCGGTAACTGTAGCTCCTTGAATAGGATTATTATTGTTGTCGACTACCTTTCCTTTTATAGTGGTTTGTGCGTATAGTGCGCTAGTACTAAGACAAAGCGCGGCCATTACGACAAAATTTATGTTGTTTTTTGCCATACTAATTATAATAGTGAGTTTATTGTTTGAGTTGGGTTATAGGAGATATTTGAAATTTACCTGTAAAAACATCCCCTTAGGACATTCGTTTTTTAAGGATATTATCTGTATGCTGTTTCATGTGTTAAAAAATGTTAATGCAAATATATAAAATCTACCTGATAACTATACTTTGTTTTTTTGTTTTTTGTAATTTTTGAGTCAGAATGATAAGATACGGTCTTTATAGGTGAGGAGTAGCTGGGGCAGCAAGTTTTTTTTCTTTTCGGAATACCTTCTTGTTTTCTTTGCAATATGTTGCCTGTCAGAATATTGATTGGTAGGTGCGAATCGTAAACGACAACGCACGGATTGTAAATCCTTGTATTTTCGAATAAGAAAGGGCAATGTTCTTGTGTTTCCATGATAGTGAATTAAAACGTTAACACGATGATTCTTGTTGGCACAAGAACAAAAGTTTTAGCTAATAAATCGCAATCGGCAATCGGCAACTGCGATTATTGTGGAACAGTTCAATCCCTTTTTGCCTACAGGCAAATTAAATATTTCCATGTTTTTTGGATACCCGTTTTTCTCTATAGTTCGGAGGTCATTACCATTTGTAATCATTGCAAAAAGTTGAGTTACCAACGTGAAATCAACCCACAAACACTTCAGGCCATATCTTCGGGAGCTATCCGTAAAACACCTTTTGGATATTTTGCGGGCTTAGTTCTGATTGGGCTTTTTGTATCTGCTATTGTTATAGCAGGAATTTACGGTGCAAAAAAGAAGGAGAAATACCTGAAAGATCCAAAGGTGGGTGATGTGTATGAGGTTTCCTATACAAAAGATGGAAAAACGATGCGTACGCTTTATCGTATCGCCAATTTAACGACCGACTCTGTTACCTTTGACCTAAACGATTATGAAGCAGATAGCCGAAAGGATCTACGCAAATTGCGGGAGCAACATGCAGATAGCTATTCTGAAAAGCAACGTTTATCGCGTGCTGAACTTGAAGAAATGAAAAGTAAGATATCGAATATTGAAAGATTGTAATGATCATTTTTATTGTTGTTATAAGCAAGGTTCAGCTTTTTACCAGATCTATTTCTTTGTTTTGATAATATTAAATTTATGGACATAGCCCAACATAAAATATTGTTTCAATGTAAGTGAATTCCTAAAATATGTTACGTTGCCTTGACTGCCCCAATAATTTTGGGTATTCTGATTCAATATATCAAAGCCGGTCAATTTTAGCTGTGAATTATTTTTAAAGGTATAATAGACAGACGCATTTAAGATATGGTAGTTTTTTCTGCCGCTCAATCCGCTAGCCCGGTTATCTAAGGAGTATGTTGATTCCAGCGAAAATCCGTGGATCGGATTAATATTCAATCCTGCACCAATTTTACGGATTGAAGAAGTTGATTCAATAAAGTCGGGGTTATCTTTTACCGAATTTATGTTCTTGTTCCAAGAATAGGTATACTGTGGTGATATCGTCACTAGGTTTTTCCACGTCGCGGAAAATTGTTGGCTGGCATTGATCCCTATATTGGTCCCTTTATTATCAACATCATTAATGGAACTATAATTTTCATAGGTATAGATACTGTTGTTTTGCGATAGATAGAATGACCAATTTTTACTGGCTTTTAGGTTGTATCTCAGGTAAGTATAGGCACTATAGTTATATTTTGAGCCAGCGAGAAACATCTGGGTGGTCATTTGTCCTGTATTGTTGTTTCGCCAGCTACGGGACCCGATGCTGTTATTGACATAATTGATATTTCCATTTACATTAAACTGTAACTTCGACGTATACTTATAGTATGATATACTGACATTCTGTTTTTCGATATTGTTGAATATAAAGGATGTCTTTCGTGTATATAATGGATTTAGATCCAAGACGAGCTGCTGAATTCCATAGAGCTCGGGAGACTCGAGATCTTTATACCAGCCGAGGTTTAGATCTTTATAACGTATATTAATATTGGGCAACCAGTAGCCTAAAGATGATTTCTCGGCAGAGTTGATTTTAAGTAAATCAAAATGATTTACCTTTACTTGATAGGCTGTTCCAAACTTTACGTTAAAATCTTTGGTGGGTCTCCAGTAAACTATAATACCGGTAATATAATCCTGGTATTTGTAACGATAGCTATTTTCATAAGGAGCTGCATGCATTTCTCCAGTGCTGTCGCGGTTGATATATACACTTTCCTGTGGCCCTTGGCGGTTAGTGACATAGGTAAAGTAGTAGTCAAAGTTTAGTTTTTTAATTATTTTATTATAATAGGCTGCACTGAAATATAGGTTGTTGGAATTATTTTGTGTTCGGTTTTTATACCATAAACTAGTTCGCGACTTAGCTGTGTCATATATATAGGTGTTTTGGAAGGACGTATCGGTCTTTTCATTTGTATTGATGGAAATCGTATTTCTAAAAGATACGATGTGGTTTTTATTGAGTTGTTTTTCGATATAGAATCCATGTGAATAATTCAGGGTATTTTCCTTATTTCCGCCCGTACCTGTTGCGTCATTTAGTTTTTTGAGATCCGTATAGGAGCGGTTCATTCCGAAGGTTGAATTGTTTTTTGAATTGATACCCAAATTCGGTGTAAATTCAAAATAGGCTGTTGTATCCATGCGATGTCGGAGGAGGGTTTTGAGATTATGCCCTACAGATTTCTCCTGTTGCTGGTAATCGGATGCTGAATATTGTTTTTCCTGATCGTATAAAGAGATTTGATTGCCGGTATTTTGATTTTCAGCTTTATTATATTTCAGCATGTACATGATGTTCAGCTTGGTCTTCTTTCCCCAGTCATTGTTGAGATTAAAGCCCAAGCCAATATCGTTGGCTTTACCCGAATAGTTCCTACCTCCAAAATTATCAAATCCATAGTTTTCGGCACGTCCAAGTCCAGCTTCTTGGTTCAATTCATTGTAATCAAAACTCTGGCGGTTAATGTTATTTCCAAAACCGAGGAAACTCAGCTGTAGTGTGTCCTTAAATGTATTGAATAAACCACCGGCCTCATACCTGCTCCTTGTACCTGCACTACCATAAAGTTTACCAAAACTGGCCTTGAGAAAATCTTTCTTAAATTTTAGGTTAATCGTAATCGGCAGTTTATCTTCGTCTTCGTTATCTTTTTTTGTTTCGCCCTTATCACGGTACACCTGTACTGTTTTGATAAGAGAAGCATCCAAATTTCGTGTGGCAATACGTACGTCACTCGAAAAGAAATCCTTGTCGTTTACTTTTACTTTTGAAACCTCTTTCCCTTGATAGTAAATAGAGCCATCCATATTAACCTGAAGACCAGGTAGTTCTTTGAGTAATTCCTCTACGTTGGCGTTTGGACGAGTTTTGAAGAAGTTGGTGTTATATTCTAACGTATCTTTATTCATCCGTACGGGGGGAACAATATTGATGACTACTTCATCGAGGCTTTTCGAGTCGAGCTTTAAGTGAGCGAAATCATAATTTTCTCCGTTAGGTATAGTAAATTCCTTACGAAAAGGATTTGCATTGACATGTGAAATAAAAAGCGTTAATGCGGTCCCTGTGGGAATTTTAACAAATTCAAATTTACCTTTTGTGTCAGTAAGGAGGTAGGAAACTACGGAAGAGTCTTTTGAATTGAGAATCGTTACAGTTGCTTTTTCTAATGGTTCCGCATTTTGAGAAAATACAGTCCCAAGAACTTTGCCCTTCGATTGACCTAGAACTATATTTGTGGTGAGTAATAAAATTAAAAATAAGTAAATTTTCATAAAGTTAAGTACGCATGTCTTGGCTATATTGGTGATTAAAATGATTTTATGTAAATCATTTTAATACTATATTAAAGAAATGAAAATTATACTATAAATGAAAATTTATTTATAAGACAATCGATTGCGGATTCTATTTATTGCAATTTTTTTAAGATTATGTGTCTGCAAAACAACCTATTTACAATGAGCTATTGGACTTAACTATATAGGCAGCATTTCAATAAACATTTCGAAGAAACGAATAGCAATAAAAAAAGGGTATCCAATAAATCGGATACCCTGATGGCATAATTAGTCGATGTTGATTTTGTAAATAGCTTCTGCTTCTTTGTCATCAAATTGGCGCATTTGTGTGATCAGTTTCTTTTTCATCAGTTTGACGACGCTTTGATAGGTAGGATCCTTGTAAACATTATGGAGTTCACTGGGATCCTTTTGAAGGTCAAAGAGTTCCCAATTTTCGATTCGTTTATAATAGCGGATCAATTTATAACGGTCATCACGAACACCAAAATGGGGGCTCACGGCATGTTCTCCATTTTCAAAATAATGATAGAACAGCTCTTTTCGATGTTCCTCTTTGTTATTTTTCAGGACATGTACAAAAGATTCACCTTGCATGTCTTTCGGTTTTTTGATAGCAGCTAACTCCAATAACGTGGGAGCGATATCAGCGTTGACAATTTTGGCGTTTATGGTCGATTTTGCGCGTAATAGGGCTGGGTACCGCATGACCATTGGGGTACGAAAAGATTCCTCATACATCCAACGTTTGTCGAACCAACCATGCTCACCCATATAAAAACCTTGGTCTGAAAGATAGATTACAATTGTATTTTCACTGAGTGATTTTTGATCCAGATAATCTAGTACTTTCCCTATATTGCGGTCCATAGATTGGGCAGTATTGAGATAATCAATCATATAACGTCTGAACTTCCATTCTGAAAGTTGCTTGCCCGTCAAATTACCTTGCTTTAGTTGTTCATAAATGGGCCGATAATAGGTGATATAGCTATCCTTTTGAGCTTGGTTCATCCGCTTGAAGTTACCGTCGGCCATCATGTCTTCCAACGAATTGAACATTTTGAGATCGTAGCCCATTTTCATGTCCTTGTCAATGGACATTTCCTGCAATGCGGCTGCAGGTCTACTTTGGTAATTGTCGTAGAAAGTAGTGGGTAAGGTGAAATTTACAGTATCGTAGCTGCCGAAGTCCTTTGGATCTGGCATCCAGGTACGGTGTGTGGCTTTATGACCGATGACTAGACAAAATGGCTTATCAGCGTCTACCGTATCGAGCCAATCAATAGCTTTTTCGGTTACGATATCGGATACATACCCTTCAGTGCGTTTGCGGCCCTCTTTGCTGATAAAATCTGGATTAAAATAAGTCCCCTGTCCAACAAGAATATCATAATAGTTGAAACCCTGCAGTTTGTCTCCTAAGTGAATTTTACCCACCCAAGCGGTATTGTAACCTACGTTTTGGAGCTGTTTCACAAAAAGATCCTGACTAAAGTCGAATTCAGAAGTTTCATTGTCTTTGAATCCATTTTTATGGCTGTATTTACCCGTTAATAATGTCGCTCGGGATGGTCCGCAGATCGAATTGTTGACGAAGGCATTTTTAAATAGGGCACCCTGAGCAGCGATGCGGTCTATCTGTGGTGTTTTCCCATATTTCGAACCATAGGCACCGATTGCTTGATAGGCATGATCATCGGAAATAATGATGATGATATTAGGCTTTTTTTGTGCAGAAGCATTTTTATAGAGAAGTGTTGCGATTACGGCAAATAAAAAGATGCTGAGTTTCATTGTGTTTTTTGGTTTAAATTGAATGTATCAAGCTTTTTTAAGCTATGCTATTTGAAAATAGTGTAAATTTCACGATGGTGATAACGCTGACTAAGATAAGGATTATTATGTATTACATAAAATAATTAAGTGATTGAATTTACTTTTTCATATCATTGTCTCTATGTATTTTTGATGCAGATTAAAATGAAAATAAAGGATAGATCAGATCTTTTTTATACTACAATTATGAGATTTAAGTTGTTATTTAAGGGTATACTTTTGGGGGCTTTAGTAGGCGCTTGGAGTCTAAAAGGGTTGTGTCAAGAGGCAAAACCACCAATAATGGGTTGGAGCAGCTGGAATAGCTTTCGGATCCATATTGATGAAAAGTTGATTCGGGAGCAGGCAGATGCCATGGTCGCGACTGGCTTGCACGATGCGGGATACAGTTATGTCAATGTGGATGACGGGTATTTCGGGGGGCGTGACCAAGCGGGAAAACTTTACGAAGACCGTTCAAAATTTCCTGGCGGAATGCGGGCCCTATCCGATTACATTCATTCCAAGGGATTAAAAGCGGGACTGTATTCGGAGGGAGGAAAAAATACCTGTGGTTCTATCTGGGACAAAGACCCAAAAGGCATCGGGGTAGGGATGTATGGACATGAAGACCAAGACGCGCAGTTATTTTTTAAAGAGTGGAATTTTGATTTCATCAAAGTGGATTGGTGTGGTGGATTGGAAATGAAGCTAGATGATCGCGAACAATATACAAAAATAATAACGGCAGTGAAGGCTGTTCGCCTAGATGTAGGCTTTAACCTTTGCCGCTGGCAATTCCCGGGTGACTGGGCCATTAAACAGGTCGATTCTTGGCGTATCTCGCAAGATATACAACCAAATTTTGCTTCAGTGTTGCATATTATTGATCTCAATCGTAATCTTTATCCCTATAGCTCTCCGGGGCATTATAATGATATGGATATGCTTCAAGTGGGTAATGGAATGACTCATGAAGAGGATAAAACGCATTTCTCGATGTGGTGTATGTTGAATTCACCTTTGATGGCTGGAAACGACCTTCGGAAAATCTCGAAACAGACACTTTCTATATTGACTAACAAAGAGCTCATAGCTCTGAATCAGGATAAGGCTTTTAAACAAGCACAAGTCGTTCATAAAGCGGGTGAGGTAGAAGTCTGGAAAAAAGATCTGGCAGATCCAAAGCATAAAGCATTTGCAATTCTTAATCGGTCGGACAAAGAAACGATGTTTAAACTGGATATTAAAGCGCTGAATTTGTCTCCAAAAAATCGCGTCAGAGATTTATGGCTTCATCGCGATGAAGGAAACCTTGGTCAGAATACAAAATTCATTCTTCCTCCGCATGGAATCATTGTACTGTTGCTGTCTGAATAACAAAGTGTCAAATTGTACGATAACCAAGTAAAAGGATTAAGTGGAGATGCTTTAAAGAAAAAGCCCAATCATATGATTGGGCTTTTTTATAGTGTTGTAAATCAATCATGTTAAACAGATTATCCAATAGATTTCTTATATAAAAAGAGTCGCTGATAATGATTGTCAAGATGTTTGCGCATGGCATTTCGAAAAACCTCGGCATTGCCGACCTTCAATATATCAACTAGGCCTCGGTGTGAAATAAAGCTTTTCGATGAACTGGGACTAGTCAGTAAGCCGCTGCTATGGACATATTGAAAAACAGGTAACAGCATGTTCTGGAAATCTTTGAGAATCGTATTTCCAGTGATTTCATAAAGCTTACCGTGAAAGGCTACTTCAGTTTCAATGTCGAAAATTGTATTATCTGCATTTATAGGTTCCTTGGCAACGATCGCTTCCAGCTCCTCAATGTCTTTTTCCTGTATATGTTCAAAAAGAATATCCGCCATACCCACCTCCAGCACCATGCGCATTTCAAAAAGATCCTGTAAGGTCTTGTTTTCCATAATGGTTGGGTAAAGTGATTTGCGTAGCGGTTTTATGAGATCTGGACTTGTTAGAACGGCCCCACGATGTTTTTTTGATTCGATCAATCCGACCATACGTAACCGCAACATAGCTTCGCGAACTACTGTACGACTTACACCAAGGGTTTCGGCCAATTCAATTTCCTTAGGTAAAGCATCTCCAACCTTTAAGCCTTGGTTGACAAAAAGATTGATGATTTCTTTTTCAGCACGGTCTACTAGTGAAGAGGTATCAATTGTATTAAGATGTTCTATCAGCGAAGAATTCGGTTCCATATATATTACATATCGCGCATTAGGCGCATTAAGACAAAGATAATTAATAAAAGTGATTAATATGTTATACATAATTTGATTTAAATTTGTTTTTTACATTTAGTAATTTATATATTTGTATATATGTAATACTTAATACAAACCAATATGTATTCAAACCTAAAATTACGAACCCTTCTCACGCTGTCTGTTTTGATGGGCAATTTGCTTTTAGCCCAGGCACAAGACCATGCGGTGCGGGGAAAAATTACCGATGCAAAGACAGGGGAGTTGCTCGGCAACGTGACTGTAAAAGTCAAAGGATCCAACCAATCTTTGCAGACAAATGCTGATGGGACTTTCTCAATCAGTACCAATCCCAATACTATTTTAGTCATCACGTCTACGGGGTATAGACCATATGAAGTAAAAGTTGGACAATTAAATCAATTGGATATCAAACTCGAGTCCAAGGTTGAGCAAATGGATGAAGTTGTGGTGGTTGGATATGGAACACAAAACAGGAGAAGTGTGACTGGTTCCATCGCTAAAGTGGATAAAACTGTTTTGCAAAATACGCCACGTTCTAATGTTGCTACAGCATTGCAGGGAACTGTACCTGGATTACAGGTGGTGAATAAATCGGGTACACCCGGGGCGGCGCCTATGTTAAAATTGCGCGGTGGAGCATCAATTAAAAGTTCTAGTCCCCCATTAGTGGTAATAGATGGCGTCATTCGTGAGATGAATGATGTGAGTTCGGATAATATTGAATCCATCGAACTTCTAAAAGATGCTTCTGCAACGGCAATATATGGAGCTCGCGCAAATAATGGCGTAGTTTTGATCACAACGAAAACCGGTAAATCGGGACAGTCAAATATATCTTATAAATTCACAGGAGGCTTTAACCAACGTCGTGAGGGGTATCGTTATATGAATGCTGGGGATTACATTTATTATACGCGCTTGGGTTATTTAAATGCCGGTAAAACGATTGAGACAGCTAATAGCTCCAGAGGACTGGGATTATTGACTGATAATGCAAATTTATCTTCCTTCGATATTCGTCGTTACACATCTGACTTGGATCCATTACTAGCTAAAGGGTGGCAACTTGTTGATGATCCGTATGGTGGTCAGATAATTTATAAAGATCATTCGGGTGAAGTGGAGGATATCTTATTTCGAAATACCTATACAAAGGATCATTATGTAAATGTATCGGGCGGTAACGATCGAGGAAAATATTTCGCTGCATTTGATGCATATGATGAGAATGGAATCATTGTGGGCTCCAACTATAAAAGATATACTGCAGATCTAAATGGTTCATATAAGCTGAAACCGAATCTGGAGGTGGCAACCTCGGTCAATTTGTCAACTGCTTCTCAATATGGCGTTGGCGGATCGGAAGTAAGTGCATTATATCGGAATTTGGCTATTTGGCCAACATTTAATCCTTGGGTTGATGAGGCGAAGACGAGACCCAATCCAGGCAACGGCATCAATGATGGGAATCCATTGTATTGGTTGAGCCGTATGGAGAGAAATAATGAAACGAATCGCATTGTCGTAAACGGTTCCCTAAAATGGGATATTATTCCTGGTCTATACCTCAAGGTCTCGGGAAATGCCTATATGAAAGAGTTATTGAATGAGTTCTTCCAAAAATCGACCCAGACCTATGCCAATGTGTTTTCTAACCCCGAAACAATAGGCAGTACTTCAAGAGATGCTTATCGCAATATAAATCGCGATTTCCAAACACAGTTCAACGGTATTTTAAATTATACCAAGACATTTGGTGAGAAGCATAATCTGAACGCTATGCTTGGTGCGGAATATTTTAATACAAAAACAGATTATATGCAGGTGTATGGGAAGAATGCGCCTACTGATGATATACCGACCGTCAATGCTTCGACTGTTTTTGTGGCTGGAAATAACACATCTTCGAAATCTGAATATAGAATTATTTCGTCCATGGGACGTTTGGCTTATGATTATGATGGGAAATATTTGTTGAATGCCGTATATCGTTTGGATGGTGTATCGAGTTTAGCAGATGGCCATCGTTGGGGCTTTTTCCCAGGTCTTTCTGCAGGCTGGAATGTTCATCAAGAAACATTTTTTAAGAATACCAAATTAGCGGAGTATATTTCAACTTTGAAGCCTAGACTGAGTTACGGAGAAAATGGAAATATAAACGGATTAGGCAGATATGAAGTCCAGGGAACCTATTCCTTGCAAACCAATTATAATGGAACCGCTGGATACCTCAATACACAGCCGGTAAATGGAAATCTGGTTTGGGAAACGAGTAAAACTACTGGTGTAGGCTTAGATTTAGGTTTATGGAAAGACCGCGTAACTTTACTATTCGATTATTACAATAGAAAAACTAAAAACCTTTTAACAGATCTGACTCTGCCTAGTTATATCGGCTTCTCGTCTATAAATACCAACTTAGGAACTTTACAAAATAAAGGCCTGGAGTTTGGGTTACAAGCTCGCGTGCTTAGAAATCCCGATGGTATTAATTTGAATATTGGCGCCAATGCCGCATTTGTTAAAAATAAAATACTGGAGCTGCCGAATAATGGAAACGAAAATAATCGTCAAGGTGGTCTACAGGTCTATGATCCAACATCGGGTCAAGTTAAATGGGTAGGTGGGTATCAGGAGGGGCAATCGCTGGGCGATATCTACGCATATAAACAAGTATCAATATTTAAAGATGATGCTGAGGTAAGTTCAGTTGCCGGAAACCGTACGGATAATATTGCAGGAATTACTGGGCCTAATCTCCCTGTTGGAAAAAATGGAAGAATTACTCCTGGAGATGTCAATTGGCTGGATGTCGATGGAAATGATATTATCGATTCACGTGATCAAGTGTATATCGGCAATATTAATCCAAAATGGACGGGCGGATTTACAACGAATTTAAGTTATAAGAATCTGAGCCTTTTTTCAAACTGGGAGTTTGCGCTGGGACATAAGATTTACAATGATCTTGTTGCAAGAACATTGGGTAATTATCAGGGCACATTCAATTATATTGAGCTGCAAAAACAAGCTTGGTCACCCACCAACACTATAACAGACATTCCAAAGGTTTATTTTGCGGATCAGGTTGGTGGTTCCAAACAGAATTATACACGTGGAAACAATGCCAATGCGGTATTGAATAGCAACAATTCGAGGTTTTATGAAAAAGGAGATTATCTGGCACTCCGTGAGTTGACTCTCTCGTACGACATGCCCAAATCATTGCTCGAAAAATCGCGGGTATTTTCGCATGCACGGATTTATTTTACCGGATCTAATCTTTTTTATATCACAAAATTCTCGGGTCCATCGCCTGAACCGCCAGTAGATGCGAACAATTTGGTTACAGGTATATATTTAGGCACTTATCCCACACCAAGATCTTATGTCTTAGGTGTTCAACTATCCTTTTAATCTTAAAAATTGAAAACGATGAAAATCAATATAAAAACCTTGAGCTTGGCAATGGTATTGGGACTAGGCCTCTTAAGTTCTTGCAATAAAAATCTAGAGTTAAATCCCGTGAGTACCATTAGTGATGGGAATTACTGGAAGACAGCCGATCAGTTTGATTCGTTTGTGAGTGGTCTACATGCAAGATTTCGGAACCATGAGCGCGCATTTGTACTTCTGGGTGAATACCAGGGGGAGGTCTTTGGCAATGATCCCGGAACGACATCGTCTTTTACAGGGGAAGCTCCGCAAGGGTTGGAAAGAATGTGGAATCATAATTTGGATCTCGATAATCCGGGGGTGAGCAATTTCGGGGCTTTTTACGAAAACATCAATCAGATAAATTTGTTGATCAGCAAACTTAATACGACTGATATTGTGACCGCTCAAAATAAAGGTTACTATTTAGGGATTGCTTATGGAATGCGTGCATTCTACTATTTTCAGCTGTATCGTTCCTGGGGAGATGTTGTCCTGCAAACAGAGCCTGTTGGAAATATTGATATCACCAACCTTGCTAAAGCCGCTTCTCCAGCTTCGGATGTTTTAGGGCTTGTAACTTCGGATTTAGAAAGCTCTCTGACTTCTTTTGGAACAGATTACTCCGTGAAGAATACAAAATCGTATTGGTCAAAATCAGCAACATTAATGCTTAAAGCAGAAGTGAATCTTTGGAATGCACATCGAGGCGGAGGTAAGGATGCTGCTTTAACAGCCAAAAATGCTTTATCGGAAATAAAATCAAATCTTACCTTGTCTCTGCAATCAGATTTTTCTGGTCTATTTTCTTCAACCAATCGCGGTAATAGTGAAATGATTTTTGTAGCGCGTCATCAATTAAATGAAGCGACTTTAGGTTTTATATCCGATTTTGTTCCACAATCTGGCCTTATCGCAAATTATTATGACTCACTTTCCAACAGAAAATTCACTGTAACTGCTGAAAATTATGGTGGAATATTACGTGCACCGACTCGTATCCGTTCGTATCGGGACTACAATGATTTGGATCAACGTAAAAACACATCTATTCAAGCGGCCTATTCAAAAGATGCGACAGGAAAGTTCAATATGGCCGGTTGTTTCCTGAAAAAATATCAAGGTGAACAAAATGCTGGATCTCGGGCATTTACGAATGATTTTCCAATCTATCGTTATGCGGATTTACTCTTGCTGTTAGCTGAAGCTAAAGTGCTACTGGGTGAAAGCCCCAAAGAGGAAATTAATTTGGTTCGAGCAAGAGCTTTTGGAAGTAATTACAACGAAGGTACTTTTGGTTTTCCAAATCAGAAGATAGACAGCGATCCGATGGAAGCAATTTTAAAAGAACGCAAATTAGAATTTATTGGCGAGGGGAAATATTGGTATGATTTGAGAAGAATGGGCGATAGCTTTGTTTATAAGTATACATCATTACCGGTAGCAGAATCATTTCGCCTTTTATGGCCAATAAATAGGGATGCGTTGACAAATAACCGGCTACTGGTTCAAACAAAAGGTTATACGTCGTTTTAGTTACATTTAAAAAAAATAATATAATATTAAATACACAGATCATGCTAGACCAAAAAATCTCAGGATTAATTGCAGCGCCATTTACTCCTTTCGATGAAAACGGAGAATTGAATCTTGAGCTGATTCCGCAATACTATGCGATGTTAAAGCGCAATCGGGTAACGGGTGCCTTTATTTGTGGCTCTACCGGAGAAGGGGTGTCGTTGACTTTTGAGGAAAAAGTTGCGGTCATGACTGCTTGGGCCAGATTAACGAAAGAGGATAATGCATTTACACTCATGATGCTTCTTGGCGGAACGAATATCAAAGAATGCCAACAATTGGCTAGGCTGGCCGAGCAAGCAGGGGTAGATGTTGTTTCATTTACTTCACCATCTTATTTCAAACCTGCTAATGTGGAACAATTGGCAAAATGTTGTGTCGAAATTGCTAGTGCAGCCCCGAATACGGCTTTCTATTATTATCATATCCCGGTATTGACCGGTGGAAACTTCCAGATGATCGACCTGTTGAAGAAAATTGATGGCGTAATACCAAATTTTAAGGGAATCAAATATACGCACGAAGATTTTATGGATTTTCTAAGCTGTCTGAATTATGCAGATCGGAAGTATGATATGTTATGGGGAAGAGATGAGAATATGCTGTCCGCTTTGGTATTGGGTAACAAAGGAGCTGTCGGAAGTACCTATAACTACGCTGCACCTTTATATCTTGAGCTTATAGAGGCTTATGACCGGGGAGATCTTGAAAAAGCTAATGCTTTGCAGCAGCAATCTATCGATATGATCGCATTGTTAGGAAAGTATGGTGGTATTTCAGTAGGAAAATCGTATATGAAATTGATTGGCCTTGACTGCGGAGCATTTAGACTACCCGTAAAGAATATTTCTGCGGAGCAATTTGAACTCTTTGAGAGTGATGTGAACAAACTTAATTTTCAGACGTTTTGTGCACAGTAAAATAGATCTCCCTCTCGAGATGAGTATCATGAGTGCTTACATCGAGAGGGAGATTACAGGCTGAACTGTAGGTTCAAGAATAAATAGATATGACAAAACAACATTTGATGGGAGTTATTGTGGGAATACTGTTTACAGGTGCTGTTCATGCACAGGTTGGTCGATTGGAATGGCATAAAGGCATTACATTGCCAGCTACGCAAGATGGAAAGGGGCATATTGGTATGGCAGGACCAATAGCTGGTGTCACAGGCGATTGTCTCCTGGTTGCTGGTGGGGCGAATTTCCCGCATTTACCCCCTTGGGAAGGTGGGGCGAAAGAGATCCAAAAAGATGTTTTTATTTACGGAAAAAAAGGGGGACGACTGAGCTTAATAGCCCAGGATAGTCTTCCTATAGCGGTTGCTTATGGTGCCAGCCTAAGTCTACCCGATGGATTGCTGGTTATCGGTGGAGAGACTCCTGATGGAAAAACAGCCGCCTGTAGAATGATTAAATATGATGGCTCTACCAAGAAAATTACGGTGTCAGACTTTCCGAACCTCCCATTTCCATTGGCTAATATGGGAGCGGTAGTTCATGGAAATAAACTTTTTATTGCCGGTGGTGAAAGGCCTGATGCTGTATCGGATCAAGTGTTAAAATTGGATTTAGCACATCTTGAAAAAGGATGGGTCTGTGTGGGGAAATTACCCTATGCAGTCTCCCATTTGCAATTGTTGTCTGATAGCCAAAATGGCCTTTATCTGCTTGGTGGAAGAAAGGCTCATCTAGAGAGCCCTTCAACATTATACCATGAACTGTGGTGCTCAACCGATGGTGGTACTACTTGGTCCAAACGGACGGACATTCCTTTCCCTGCTGCAGCAGGAACAGCTTGTGTATTGCCCGACCAAGGAATATGGTTGTTGAGTGCAGATCGGGGCAATACCTTTCATCAGGTGGAAGCGCTCATCTTTGATGCTAAAAAGGAAACAAATCCATCGCAGCGACAGAAATTGATTGATGCCAAGAATAAATTGCAAATCAATCATCCCGGTTTTGGCAGAGCAGTATGGCGTTATGATCTGAAATTGGCGAAATGGAAGCGGATGGGGGATTTGCCGTCGGATGGACCTGTAACCACGACAGCTGTTGTTTGGGGCGACATGATCATCTTACCCAGTGGCGAAATTAAGGCGGGCGTTCGTACTCCGGAGATTTTAGTAGCCACATTTTCTAAGAAATAGGATTGAAAAAATAAGATATAAAGAACTTAATATAAACCTGATAAACTTGAAATGATCTCTTCTTTACGACATAAATCTTTTTACCCATGGCTCGTTGTAGCCCTCCTTTGGGGGGTAGCTCTGCTGAATTATATGGATCGGCAGATGCTATCAACTATGCGTGAAGCCATGCAGGTCGATATTCCACAGCTGCAGCGTGCCGAGACTTTTGGTGTATTGATGGCCGTTTTTCTTTACATCTATGGTATCATGAGTCCTATATCCGGTATCGTTGCCGATCGCAGTAATAGAAAATGGCTGATCGTAGGCAGTCTTTTTGTGTGGTCGGCCGTAACGTATGGCATGGGGATGGCGCACGATTATGCAATGCTATTGGTTTTACGGGCGATTATGGGATTTAGTGAAGCATTGTATATCCCCACAGCTCTTTCGCTGATCGCGGATTACCATACCGGAAAAAATCGATCGTTAGCCATTGGCTTACATATGACCGGACTCTATACAGGTCAGGCCTTGGGTGGTTTTGGTGCTACATTGGCCGCTTCAAAAGGATGGCATACCGCTTTTCATTGGTTTGGAATTATCGGAATATGTTATGCGGTCCTATTAGCGATCTTGCTTGTGGAGAAGAAACATGAGCCATCCCTCGAGGAGCCTGCTTCGGAAGGACGATTGTCTCTTCCCAAAAGTTTATTGTTGCTATTTTCCAATGTGGCGTTTTGGATTCTATTATTTTATTTTGCGGCTCCAAGCTTACCCGGCTGGGCCATCAAAAATTGGTTGCCAACCTTGTTTGCCGATAGCCTGAATATTCCAATGGCCAAAGCTGGTCCATTGTCGACCATCACAATCGCGATCTCATCATTTATTGGAGTTATCGTCGGGGGAATACTAAGTGACCGATGGGTACAAAAGCATATCCGCGGCCGCATTTATACCAGTGCAATTGGGCTTGGATTAACCATACCAGCTTTATTGTTTTTGGGATTAGGCCAGACCTTACCTGCGGTGGTTGGAGCCGCAGTCTGTTTTGGAATTGGATTCGGCATATTCGACGCCAACAATATGCCTATCCTATGTCAGGTTGTTCCTAAAAAATTGCGCGCAACCGCTTATGGTTTTATGAATATGGTGGGCGTGTTTGCTGGAGCAGTAATTACGCAATGGTTAGGGAAATTTAAGGATGAAGGTCATTTTGGGTTAGGCTTTGCACTATTAGGGGCAGCGGTACTGCTAGCGCTACTCTTGCAACTCCTGTTTCTCAAACCCAAAACAACGGAGAAGTAATCGCTTTTATTTCCTGAATGAATAGATGATGAAAATGAAATCCTTAATCAGCACGCTGCATACCTATATTTCAAAAAAAGGAGGTCTACTTTTAGGTTTGATGGTCTCCATCTCCATTGCAGTGGGACAACCCCGGACAAAAGTAGCTTGTATCGGTAACTCCGTAACCTTTGGTTATGGGCTCGGAAATTCTAAAGAGGACTCTTATCCGGGCCAGCTTCAGGCTTTGCTGGGTCAGCGGTTTGAAGTGAGGAATTTTGGTCATTCAGGGGCCACACTTTTACGTAAGGGGCATAGACCTTATTATAAAACGGAAGAATACAGAAAAGCCTTGGATTATAAACCTGATGTTGCCATTATACACCTGGGACTCAATGATACTGATCCGAGAAACTGGCCAAATTATAAGAACTCCTTTGCATCGGATTACGCGACTCTGATTGACTCCATACGATCCGTTAATCCGAAAGTACAAATTTACATCTGTCGATTGACTCCTATTTTTAGTGGTCATCCGCGCTTTTTATCCGGGACACGCGATTGGTATGATCAAATTCAGGCGCTTATACCGCAGATAGCAAAAAATAACCAAGTAGGACTGATCGATCTGAACAGCCCACTGCGGTATCGGATTGATCTTTTTGACGATTACTTGCATCCGAACAGGGAAGGAGCTGCATTGATTGCTGAACAGGTCGCGCATGTATTGATCCCTGTTCTCCAAGATTTGCAAGTGGCCGAAACCATCGGTTCGGATATGGTGCTCCAGCGTAATTGGGAAAATAGCATCTATGGTAAAGGTACTGCCGCCGATGTGATCACTCTTGCATTTAATAAGAAAAACTATAAGACCCAAGTCAATCCCGAAGGCTTCTGGGAAATAAAGTTGCCTAAAATGGAAGCCGGAGGACCTTATGAAATAACAGTGCGTTCGGGCAAGCAGAAAATAGTGTTGAAAAATATTCTTTTTGGCGATGTATACCTTGCTTCGGGACAATCAAATATGGCTTTTCAACTTCGTGGAGCCACAAAGGGCGAAGAGCTGATCAAAGATGCACCGCACTTAAAGAATGTGCGCCTTTTTAAATGCCGCAGCCTTGTGGAGACCAATGCTGTTGCATGGGATACCGCGACCTTAAGGAAAGTAAACGATTTGTCCTTTTTCAGCGGTGCCTGGCGGCAAGCTACCGGGGCGGAGGCCGCGCAATTCTCAGCTGTTGCTTATTCATTTGCCCAGCAGATCGCCAGCGAACAGCATATTCCCATTGGTATTATTGATCTATCGGTAGGTGGGTCTAATACCGAATCATGGATTGATCGAAAATCATTGGAAAACGACGATTTGCTTGCCTCTTATATTCACAACTGGCAAAAATCAGATTTCCTGCAGGATTTCTGCCGTGAGCGCGCCAGTCAAAATCTAGCAGTTTCAAAGGTGAAAAATCAACGCCATCCGTATCAACCAGCTTACAATTTTGAAGCGGGTGTCAGCAAATGGTTGAGCACAGGATTGAAAGGTATACTGTGGTATCAAGGTGAGAGCAATGCGCATAACATAGAACTTCACGAACGTCTTTTTAAAACATTGATTTCCTCCTGGCGGAAGAGTTTTCACCAAGATCTACCTTTTTTCTTTGTTCAGCTCACAAGTATAGATAGACCTTCATGGGGTGATTTTAGAAACTCACAACGCTTACTGGAGAAAGCCATTGCTGGTACATACATGGCCGTAACGATCGATGTAGGTGATTCTTTGGATGTACATCCCCGTGAAAAGATTGTGGTAGGCCGAAGGTTGGCAAATTTAGTGCGTAAACATGTATATGGTGTTGAATTGAATGCAGATCATCCTGATCTGGTCAGGTATGCGCTTCGCGATGATAAGCTGTTATTGACATTTGATCATTGTATAAAATTAATAACCCCAGGGAATGCGCCTGTGAAAGGTTTTCAGGTAATGGACAATAAGGGGAAAATTTCTGATGTAAATGCAAATATCCTATCGGGCAATGTCGTCCAAATCGTTAAGCCGAATTTCCAATTCACCAAAATCCTGTATGGATATGAACCTTTTAGCAGGGCAAATCTTCAAAATGAAATTGGAACGCCAGTGTCCACTTTTGATTTGACGATCAACTAAACATAAGACGATCAACTAAACATAAATAAATTGACTCAAAAACTAGAACAGATGAAACAGACAAGTATAAAAGATACCGCAAATATAATAGACACTGATTACTTGAAGGAGTTGGAAGTTTTTTATCGTGATCAGCTTTTAAAAGACACTGTACCATTTTGGTTTCCACGATCGATTGACCATGAATGTGGCGGCTATCTATTTATGCGTGATCATGATGGGGATTTGATTGATACAGATAAAGCCGTGTGGATACAGGGAAGGGCATGCTGGTTGCTGGCCACACTTTACAATACGGTTGAGCAAAAAGAGGAATGGCTGGAAGGGGCCCGGATAGGCTATGAATTTTTGAAGAAACATTGTTTTGATGCAAACGGCAAAATGTATTTTCATGTAGACCGCATCGGTAACCCAATTCGTATGCGTCGTTATTTCTTTGCGGAGACTTTTGCGGCAATCGCCTTTGCAGCCTATGCAAAAGCGACGGGAGACGCCGGTATTGCTGCGGAAGCACATGAGCTGTTTGGAATTTGTCTGGCTTATGCACAGGGAGAAAGATTGGTGGAACCAAAATACGAACAGACCAGGCCAATGAAAGGGATCGGTGTGCCGATGATTATGATCAATACCGCACAGCAAATTCGCGAAACAATTGGAGATCCACGCTGTGATTTCGTTATCAGTAATTTTATCGCGCAGATAGAACGTGATTTTGTAAAAGATGATATCCGCTGTGTGATGGAACAAGTGGGACCTGAAGGTGAAATTGTTGATCATATTGACGGGCGCACACTCAATCCCGGACATGCCATCGAAGGAGCGTGGTTTATCTTGCATGAAGCGAAATATCGGGCGAACGATCCGCATCTGATTGAACTGGGCTGTCGTATGCTCGATTATATGTGGGAGCGCGGCTGGGATAAAGAATATGGTGGTATACTGTACTTTCGGGATGTCTATGGAAAGCCGGTACAAGAATATTGGCAGGATATGAAGTTTTGGTGGCCGCAGAATGAAACTATTATAGCAACATTACTCGCTTACCTAATGACCGGAAATGAGAAATATAAAAGTTGGCATCAGCAGATCAATCAGTATGCCTATGATCATTTTCATGATAAAATCAATGGTGAATGGTATGGCTATCTGCATCGTGATGGGAAGATTGCGCAGACGGCAAAAGGTAATTTATTTAAAGGACCATTCCATCTCCCTCGTCAAGAGTGGTATTGTATGCAAATACTAAAGGAATTTAACACGATTAAGGAATAACATGATGCGACAAACTGTAGCGACAACTAAGTTCCTCCAAAGGCTGATGATGATTGTCATGATGATCTCTCCGCTATATGGTATGTCCGAAACTATCAGACCTTTGCTTCCCATGCCGCAGTCTGTTGCCTGGAAAACCGGGTATTACCAGCTCAAACAAGTGGTCTGCGTACGTACCAAAGGAGAAGTGTCAACTACAGATAGACAGACTTTGACAGCACTGCTAAGCGATTGGGATGTAAGGCGCATAGACTTCGATAGTAAAGAAAATATAGCTATAACGATTAGTTGCAATAAAGAAATGAAACTTCCCTCGTCTTCTTTGGAAGGCTATCGCATCGTTATAGATAAAAGGGGAGTAAACATTGAAGCCCGAGCGAGTAAAGGGGTTTTCTATGCCATGCAAACTTTGCGTCAACTGGGAGGCAGCGACGGTAAGTTGCCGTATTGCGTCATTACAGATTATCCATCTTTTCGTTGGCGTGGCTACTTGGTAGACGTGGGAAGAAATTTTCAGTCTATGCAGGTGTTGAAGGAGCAGATCGATATGATGGCTCGGTATAAGCTGAATATTTTTCACTTTCATTTCACAGAGGATATTGCATGGCGACTGATCAGTAAAAAATATCCCGGTTTGACCGACTCTGCAAATATGGAGCGTTGGAAGGGAAAGTATTATACAGTCGACGATATGCAGCAGCTGATCCGGTATTGTCATGATCGCCATATTCAGCTCGTACCCGAAATTGATATGCCAGGGCATTCCGCAGCATTTCGCCGTTCTTTTAAAACCGATATGCAGAGCGATAGCGGCATAGCGATCATCAAAGAACTAGTGAAGGAATTTGCGACCACCTATCCCGGGCTACCTTATCTGCATATTGGGGGGGATGAGGTGAAAATTCACAACCAAACATTTTTGCCGATGATGACAAAATGGACGGAGGACTTAGGTCTAAAAACCATCGGCTGGGAGCCTGGTGGTAATTTGCAGGCACACACAATCCGCCAGCTTTGGATGGGTGGACCACAGGCTATTACCAATGACTCACCTTTTGAAGTGATTGACTCAAAGCATTTGTATATCAATCATATGGATCCTTTGGAAACGGTGACGACCTTGTTCTATAGGGAATTAGGTGGTCAATCGTCAGAAAATGAAAAGTTAATGGGTGCGACGTTATGTTCCTGGCCCGATCGTGCAGTCCATCATGAACGTGATGTATTCCATCAGAATGCAGTTTACCCTGCTTTGCTGACTTTTGCGGAACGAAGCTGGCGAGGAGGAGGAGATTTTGAATGGCGTAGTAATATCAAAACGGATGTAAAGGGATTAGCTCAATTTGTTGAATTTGAAAAGCGTTTGCTCCAACATAAAAGATTGTATTTTAAAGATCTTATTTTTCCGTATTACGCACAAAGTGGGCAAAAATGGATGTTGTATGGGCCTTTGGAAAATAAAGGTGATCTGAGCATGGTCTTAAAAAATGAAGCGACAGGAAAATTTACCGCTTTAAAAAAGATCGGTGAGTTTTATGGTGGGACTATCGTACTACGCCATTGGTGGGCTGATGTGGTAAAAGGGGCTATTGATCGGCCGCTTGAAAATAGTACCGTATATGCTGTGAGCAAAGTATGGAGTGAAAAAGGGGGAAACCAAAGTTTTTGGATCGGTTTTAACGACCTCTCCCGTTCATATGCCAGTGATTCACCAAATTTGGGAACCTGGGACGATAGAATGAGCAAAATTTGGGTGAACGGGCGTGAAGTGCTTCCACCGAATTGGCAACATGCTGGCCAAAAAGGAAATTTGGAGCTCCCATTGGTTGATGAAGGTTACAGCTACCGAAGTCCAAGCATTGTTCTGCTGGAGAAAGGCTGGAATACAGTTGTGGTGAAACTTCCTGTGGGAAAATTAAATGGGAGAGATTGGCAAAATCCACTAAAATGGATGTTTACTTGCCTACCGATTGAAAGGGAGTAATAAATAACCGATCGCATTGTATTAACACAGATGAATTTTTTAAATAGAAGTAACAATAAAACTTATATAGATATGAAGAAATTAGGGACAATGTTGGTATTTGCACTGTTGGCAGGAATTTGCCACGCTCAGGAAGTGAGTGTATTTGTTTCAGGCGAAGATGGCTATAAAAGCTACCGCATACCTGCTATTGTAAAGGATAGAAGTGGACAGTTAATTGCTTTTGCAGAAGGTAGGGTGGATCATGCCGGCGATTTTGGTAATGTAGATATTGTTTATAAAATTAGTCAGGATAATGGAAAAACATGGGGCCCATTGCAAGTTGCTGTTGACAATGATAATTTGCAGGTCGGAAATCCAGCTCCGGTAGTGGATCTATTGGATCCAGCATATCCGAAAGGACGCCTGTTTCTTTTTTATAATACGGGTAATAATCATGAGGGAGAAGTCCGTAAAGGAAATGGTTTGCGAGAATGTTGGTCAATTAGTTCGACCGACGGTGGTAAGACCTGGTCTAATCCAGAAAACATAACGCTTGAGACGCATCGTCCTAATCAATCATCCGTAAATGCACAATATATTTTTAAGGAAGACTGGCGGACTTATGCAAATACGCCCGGACATGCTTTGCAATTTGATTCTGGTAAGTTTAGAGGACGTATTTATATTCCTGCTAACCATTCTGAAGGAAATCCGAAAGAAAATGGCAAGGACTATTTTGCGCATTCGTATTACTCGGACGATCATGGAAAGACATTCAAGATAGGGGCAAGCGTGAAATTTGAGGGATCAAATGAAACAATGGCCGCACAGGTTTCCAACACAGGACTGTATATGAATTCCCGTAATCAGCAAGGTAATGTAAAATCGAGAATTGTATCCTATTCCGGTGATGGTGGCGCTACTTGGGATACAACCTATTATGATAAAAACTTACCCGATCCGGTCAACCAGGGTTCAGTGCTTTCCTGGCAAAAGAAAGGAAAATATATATTGGCTGTGTGTAATGCTGCATCAACCAATAGAAGAGACAATCTAACCGTTCGATTAAGTAATGATCAGGGCAAAACATGGTATTTTAATCAGGTTGTGGCCAAAGCGCCGGAGGGTGTGAAAGGGGATTATGCCGCTTATTCCGATTTAGTACTTTTAAATAAAAATAAACTCGGCGTTTTATTTGAAAAAGAAAATTACAGCAAAATTGTCTTTTTGCCCGTAAATTTTAAGTAATCGGGCACATTGTGGTATCGATATAATATGCATTTTCTTTCATTTCTTCCTTTTGGTTAAAACAGGAAGGAATGAAAGAAAAAAATGAATCTTCGATTATTAGGCAGCTTGCTCCACAAGCTGTCAAATAACGATATAAACTTAAATAGAACCAATAATCCAAAACTAAATGAGAAAAACCAAATTTTGGCTGGTGCTGAGCCTAATCGCAACTAGCCTGTCTATTTTTGCCTGCAAAAAAGACTCTACAGCAACAAAAAATCCGATTCCGGAAGTAAGTAAGGCGAAGGCATCGACTAAGCTATTAAATGCGACTACCGTAGCGACAACAGACTACGAATTGATCTGGTCGGATGAGTTTAATAGTAGTGGGGGATTTGATTCCACAAAATGGTCTTATGCTGACAGGGGCACTGTCGCATGGAATAAGTATATGACCTCCTTGCCGGCTTATGCATCCCAAGATGGGAGCAATCTCGTATTGCGTATGGATAATGCCGTTGTAGCCGGAGATCCTGTTGCCTATCATGCTGGAGGAGTTAAGTCGATGGGGAAATTTAGTATGACTTATGGAAAAGTTGAAGTGAGGGCTAAATTTACACAAGGAAGAGGTTCATGGCCTGCTATTTGGATGATGCCCGAACCAGCTACAGCGTACGGCGGCTGGCCTAGCTGTGGTGAAATTGACATTATGGAGCATGTCAACAACGAAAGTGTGATGTACCATACGATCCATAATGGCTCAGTTACCAATGCAAATGGTGGGAGCACAGCATCGAAATCTGCCACCTATAATACGACAGATTACAACCTATATACGATGATCTGGAGTCCGAACGACATTCGATTTTACGTCAACAATGTAATACAGTATACTTACGCAAGAGTTTCCGGTGGGGGGACACAGCAATGGCCATTTGATGTTCCTTTTTATCTGATTCTGAATCAGGCCGGTGGAGCGGGATGGCCAGGGGCGATCACAAATGCTGACTTACCCTTTAGTATGCAGGTGGATTACGTACGTGTATATAAGCTGCCTTTATTTAGTAATGGCGATTTCGAAAGCGGTGTCATCTATCCATGGACAACATGGGGCGGTGGATCATCGGTTGTTTCCACCGATGCCCGGACAGGAACCAAATGCATCCGCGAAACAGGCGGAGAGACATCCATTGAACAATACCTGACCGGTTTAACGCCAAATACGACCTATCGGTTCGGTGGCTACGCCAAAGTATCTGCAGCTGGCCAGTCGGTCAGTATTGGTGTCAAAAATTATGGGGGAACTGCGGTCGATGCGACTATAGGTACGACCAGCTACTCCAATAATTCGGTAACTTTTACAACTGGAGCCAATAATACTACTGCTACGGTCTATTTCTATAAACCCTTGAGCGGTACGGTGTATGGTGATGATTTCTATTTGGAAAAATTGTAAAACACCGTAGTTAGAAGAGCAGCGGTTTAGTTCAACCGCTGCTCTTTTAGCAATACTGCGTGATGACGAGGGCCTCGGTCCTCATTGAGGATGTCGATATAAACTTCATAACTACCTAATGAAAAATGTAAGATAGTGCCAAATAAAGGCCATGAATCTTTACATTAGTTAACCGCAGTATCTCCTTATTTCTTCAATACAAGAGTATGTCCATTTTGGTAGAGTGTCATTTTGTTTTCGCTACGTTCGAAAACTATTTTTACGCCAAATTGCGGTTGGACCAGCGTATTTCTATCCTTGGGTTTCAGTTGAAATGCCGGCTGACCGACAACTTGACCCAGCACCTTGTTGCCCTCTCTCGTAATATTTATCTGAATAGGAGGCTGTTCGCTTTTGTATTCGCCGACGAGGCTTGAAATTTCTTCCTCTGTCAATTGTATTTCCGCAAGATCAGGAAGTGGAAAAGGTTTTTTATAAAGTTCGCCAAGGCTGAACTTTAATATTTCATTATTATTATAATTGTTGGCATTGCTAATGATAGCGACATTATAATTACCATCATCAAAATGACCAGCTACCGAGGAGTATCCATCTATACCACCTGTGTGGCCAAAGCCTATATGTTCATAGAATGGTAATTGGAATAAACCCAATCCATAGCCCTGATCTATTTTTTTCATCTCTTCCAGGCTTGCAGCATTGATTATTTTATGGCTAAATAAACCATTGAAAAATTTGCCCAGATCTGCCGGAGTTGACCAAACGGCTCCGGCTCCAAGCGGAACAGAATTGTCCGTGTGTAGTTCAAGGGTCCATTCGTGAGTGAATCGATAAGATTCGCTAACATCCCTGCTGTTATTTTGTGGACGGCCAAAGGTTGTCTCTTGCAAGTTTAATGGCTTACAGATGTATTCTTTCAATAAAAAAGCATAGTCTTTTTTCCAAACTTTGTCTAAGATATAGGTAAGTAGGATGTAGTTTGAATTACTATATGCATGTTTACTGCTGGGAGCAAAGTCGGCTCCGCCTTTGACGATGCGTTCAACAAGTTCTTTCTCTGTCTGTGGTCTAGTATTCCATGTCAAATAATCGTTGTCATCCGTGATATTGTGTAATCCGCTGCTATGATTTAACAATTGGCGAACGGTGATTTTTCCAGCGTCTGGAATATCTTTAAAGAATGCAGATATTGGTTCGTCTAACTTCAGTTTTCCGAGCTCAACTGTTTTTAGTACAAGTGTTGCTGTGAAAGTTTTGGAGATTGAACCTATTCCATAACGCGTATTTATGTTCGCTTTTTTTTTCTGCGCTACATCTGCATATCCAATTGCCTTTTGATAGAGTAATTGATCGCCTTTGCTGATTGCAATACTGCCCATCCAGACATTATTTTTATCCATGACGGACATCAGGCTATCCATGCGAACAGCTGTGAATTCCTGGGCTTTGAGAATGGGGCTTGATAGGGTTCCTAAGAGGAACAATAACACTGTGGTTCTTTTCATAATTTATGGGGAATAGATTTTTTGAGTTTCAAAATTAACGTGGAGGAATAGTAAAGTCCACTGATGATGAATAGAAATGCTGGAATGAAATAATTGCCCAATTGTTCGTAACGCAGGGCTTCTTCATGCTGTAAAATAAGTTTGCCGAATATGAAAAACTTGTTGGGCGCATAGAAGAATCCGACTCCCTGAGGATCAATAAATTTGGCCACGACTAGAAATACGGCGATGAGCATAAGGGTATAGATGATATAATAAATCATGTTTACGAGCCCTTGTGTGAGCATGATAGGTACCCGTAATAAGGATACGGATTTGCGAGGAGATTCTATTGACGGAGTAATGGACGTTGACAAAATCATTTCTTTGATAAAAGTCTCTGGTAACCCGAGTTTATCTAAGATTTCTTGGAGCTGACTAGGCATGGCATCATGGATTAACTGTGGGTGAAGCTGCTGTTGCAATGCCTCAAATATGTGGCTATTGATTTCACATAATATATCCTGTTTTTGCTCCAAGGCTAATTTTTTTACAAGAGCCGTTGCTGTTGACATGTAGTCTTGATATAGTTGAGCTGAGGATCTATTTGTAAAGGGTATCTGGTTATAATGCATGCGTCAAAGTGGTTAAATGTTGATTTAAGCTTGTCCAGTACGTTCTCATCTCTAAGAAAGTACTTTGGCCTTCCTTTGTTATTTTGTAATATTTTCTTGGAATCCCAGTTTCCTGAGGTACCCATTTCGATTCGACCAGGCCTTCGTTTTTTAAACGGATCAATAAGGGGTATAAAGTTCCTTCAGCAATATCAATGGCCGTTTTCTTCTTGACCTCCTGGATAAGATCATAGCCATAGTATTCCTGATCATAGGCAAGAATACCTAATACAACAAAAGAAAGACTTCCTTTTTTTAGCTGTGAAATCCATTTGTCAATAAATTCTTTGTTCATGGAAGTAAATATATAACAAAATACATAGTAATACAATGTATTGTTTTAAATTTTTAATATACCTTTTAATGAAGGAAAGTGTCCTAATTAAAAAAAGATAGGGGAAGTGGATTTGATGTTACTTCGATTGAGTTTTTGCTAAAAAAAAAACACTTGAAGTGGGGAACTTCAAGTGTTTAACCTAACCAATTATTAACCTAAATTTATGAAAAGTATACTTTCTCAAGTATAATAAACTATGTTCAATATCTGTGCCATTCTATTTGTTAGTTTTATAATATTTTTCTTTGTGTTATTTTTGTTACGTATTATCTCCGGATTTGGTTGATGTTATATCTTATTTGGTAATATTTTTATCTTTTTAAAGATATTCGATAGCCTAAAAAAGTGCTGAGTTAATTTTCTATACTATTTTTGACTACTTTATTACCCAAATTGTCCTTTTGTGTATATAAAAGAAAACAGCGGCTGTCCGAAAATAGGCTAATTGTAGCTATGGAGCGTAATATTTGAAGAGGTCTTTCCACTCATCATCCAAATTACCTTTGTATACGTTTTGTTTGGCACGACGATACCAATATTCTGCATTCCACTGATCGCCTTCTTTGCGATGTAAATAAGCATGAACATGTGCTGCGTCAGTTCCGCCCAATTGATCGATCAGGTCATGCGCGGTTTTCCAATTTCCTTTTAGATCATACCAAAGTGACTTTTGTACCGCTGTCCAATGCTGAAGCGGAGCTTCAAGAGATTGAAATTCTTCTATTGTCATATTTTATTCTGTTATTTCTTTGCTCCAGATTTCATAAATATCGTCTCCTTTCGAACTTTTTCCTTTATGATGCCATGCGCCATTCAGGATTTCACCATCAAAGGCGAGTTCTTGTCCAACTCTATTATTGTCTCTCGAAAAGAACTGTATTTTTTCGGAGTACCGATTATTATTGTACTGATAGTCACCTCCGCCTGTACCATAGAAACCCTTTTGAGCAGGATTAATCGCTATCCATTGAAAATATCCATCAACCAATATTTTGATTGTTTTACGATCTGCTTTGGGAATATCTTGCATTTTGCCTTCTTGCTGGCGACCAGTGATCCGCCAAAGTGCATCTAGGTCTTGTGGAACTTTTTTCTGCTTGATATAGAGATGGTAGCCATTGGCAGTTTTTAGGCGAAGGGAGTCTGCATCAATCCGATAAGGTAATTGGGTTGTTTTGCCAATAGCCGCCGAATCCTGTGAGTTATACTCGACAGCGATAGTGATCAGATTATGCTGCTTATCAAGTGCGCCACCCCAGGTATGCTGAAAGCGTTTTCTGACGTCATCGTAACTTATAAATGAAATATAATGGTCTTTAACGAGCATTAAATGTTTATTGATGCCATCCTGGTACAGGTAGGCCCCGTCGTGAAGTTGCTGCTGTGCCTGGATTTTAGAAAAATAGATTCCAAAAAATAGAAAGAATAGGAGGGTACAATTTTTCATAACGGGTCTAAACTTGTTTCCCCTAAAGATACAAAATAAAACAGCGACACGAGCGACGAACATTGGATTTAATCGAATCAAAAAAAAGCTGACCAGGCGATGCCTTGCCTCCAAAAAGTTAGACACTTTTCTTGGCAGTTCAGCGAACGGTCAGCTTTTTTGATTCGGAGTTAAATGTATCTATTTAAATTTACTCGCCAATGCAGCTAGTTTGCTGGCCATATCCGATTGTGGTTCGGCCTGCTTTTTAAAATCATTCTTTTTGTTTTTGGGTAGCGCAGGCTTCTCATCTGTTTTCATTGACAATGCAATGCGACTACGTTTTTCGTCTACTTCTGTTACCGTTACCATGACGTGTTGCTGTACTTTGACGACTTCATGGGGATCTGATATATAGCGATTAGATAATTGGCTTAGGTGTACCAAGCCATCTTGATGTACGCCAATATCAACAAAGGCTCCAAAATTCGTAATATTGGTAACGATTCCCGGTAGTTTCATGCCAACCCGTAAGTCGCCAATGCTGTTGACCCCATCCGTGAATGAAAATGCTTCGAATTTTTCCCTTGGATCTAATCCGGGTTTTGCTAATTCATTTAGAATATCGTTTAATGTCGGTAGTCCTACTTCCTCCGAAATGTAATTTTTTAGGGGAATAGATTTCCTGAGGTCAGCATCTGTCAATAGGTCCTCCACTTTTTTTCCCAAGTCTTTGGCCATTTGTTCCACCAGCGCATAACGCTCGGGGTGTACTGCAGAGGAATCCAATGGATTTACCGCATGGCGAATGCGAAGGAATCCTGCTGCTTGTTCAAAAGCTTTATCACCAAGGCGAGGAACTTTTTTCAGTTCACGTCTCGATGCAAAGGGACCATTCTCATTTCTGTATTTGATGATCTGTTGGGCCAAAGATGGACCTAGACCCGAAACATAGGATAAGATTTGTTTGGAGGCAGTATTCAGTTCAACACCGACCGCATTTACACAGCTGATAACAGTGTCGTCCAGAGAAGTTTGGAGTTTATTTTGATCAACGTCATGTTGATATTGTCCGACACCGATCGATTTTGGATCGATCTTAACCAGCTCAGCCAAGGGATCCATTAATCGTCTACCAATAGATACTGCACCACGTACCGTAACATCTTGATCTGGAAATTCTTCACGAGCAGTTTCGGAAGCCGAATAAATAGAGGCTCCACTTTCATTGACCATAACGATGGTAACGTTATTTAATCCGAGTTTCCGTACAAATTCCTCCGTTTCTCGACCCGCTGTTCCATTGCCGATTGCGATGGCTTGGATATCGTATTTCGAGACTAAATACTGAATTGTTTTTTTTGCTTCTGCCAGTCCATTGGCACCCGTATGTGGAAAGATAGCCGTATTTTCTTTGAGCTGTCCCTGCTCATCCAGAACAACCGTTTTACAGCCTGTACGAAATCCTGGGTCGATCGCAAGCAGCCTTTTCTGCCCTAGTGGAGCGGCTAGAAGTAATTGACGAACATTGTCGGCAAAAACTTTGATGGCTTCTTCATCGGCTTTTTGGCGTGTTAATACACGAATTTCAGTCTCCATGGAAGGTTTTAACAGACGCTTATAGCTATCGACCAAGGCGAGTTTTACCTGAGCTGCGGCATCGTTGGCACCCTTAACATAGATGGATTCGATACGGGGTAGAATTTCTTCTTCATTGATCGCTATATCTAAGTAGAGCAGCTCTTCTTTTTCCCCACGGCGCATCGCAAGCACACGATGGGAAGGTGCATCTTTCAAAGATTCAGACCATTCGTAATAATCTTTATATTTTAGGGCGGCGTCTTCTTTTCCAGGAACTACCTTTGAAACAAATGCACTTTTTTCGAGGAATATCGCTCTCGACTTGGCTCTCACTGTCGCATCTTCGGCAATGACCTCTGCAATGATATCGCGGGCACCTGCTAGTGCCTCCTCTGTATTTTTTACGCCTTTTTCTTCATCTATTAAACTGTCCGCAAGGGCGAGGAAATCGCCCGTTTCTTGCGCCAAAATAAGATCCGCTAAAGGTTGCAGACCTTTTTCACGTGCCACACTGGCGCGGGTTTTACGCTTAGGTTTGTAAGGCAAATAGATATCTTCAAGACTGGCCATGGTTTCGGCATTCAAAAGCTGCTGCTCAAGCTCCGCTGTCAATTTCCCCTGATCGTTGATAGATTTAAGAACAGCTTCTTTACGTTTATCTAAATCGCGCAGCTGCTGGAAACGATCTCTGATATTGGTGATTTGAACTTCGTCCAAACTACCAGTCATTTCCTTACGGTAGCGTGAGATAAACGGAACGGTAGCGCCTTCGTCTAATAGTGCTATAGTCGTGCGAACCTGTTTTTCGCTAATAGAAAGCTCGTTAGCAATAGTAATTTCGTGTGTTGATAAGCTCATTGTCGGTTTAATCTTAAAAAGTAGAGCTGTTGAATCACCATTCAACAGCTCTAAGTATATCTAATTATAAACTAAAGTAGTAAAATTAAGCAGGTTTATTGGTATTGTCCTGCTCAGGAACTTTTTTATCTTCTACCTCGTTGTTTTTAGTTTCAGCAAAATGATCGTTATACCCGTACGTGATGTGGGATGGCTCTTCGCCGTAATCGGGTTGTTTATGTGGATTATGTTCGACGACACCGGCGGGTGTTGTGAATTCATATTTTTTCTTAGGCTGCTCTGTTTCTGAACCTTCTACGGTTTCCTGTGGCTTAGCCTCTTCTTCGTGTGCTGCTTGAGCCTTCTCCTCAGCTAAACGCACATCATTAGGAACAGCTTCTTCTTTTACTTCTGTTTTAACGTCTATGTCTTTCTCGAAATTATTGATTTGATCTGAAATTTCACGTTTGATACCTTCTGACGCATCTTTGAACTCACGTATTCCTCTTCCTAAACCTCTCGCCAATTCAGGAAGTTTTTTGCCTCCAAAAAGTAACAAGATTGCAAACACAATTAAGATCATCTCTTGTGTTCCGATGTTTAGAAATGCTATTACTGGATTGTACATACTCTTTTTCCTCTTCTTTTGATTACTAACTAGATGCTAAGGTACATTTATATTTCTATAGTTCTTAGACCCAAAAGTAAATTTAAGATAATTTTAAGGTATTTGAAACATAAAAATTACTTAACAAAGTGCGGTTATTTGATGGGTGTAAATTGTTATATTTTTGCTAAATATTTTTTAATATGACGATAGGGTAGCAATATCTTCGTATTTTTGTGGCTATTTTTTTAGGGAAATCGATTATGTTGGGAAAATTTAAAACATTTAAACCGTATTACAAAAGTACGATGGTATTGGCGGGGCCAGTGGTGATCTCACAATTGGGACATACACTGGTGCATACCGCAGATAGTGTGATTGTTGGACATTTTGCAGGAACCATTCCATTGGCCGCAGTTTCGTTGGTACATGCTGTTTTTATGGTTGTTATGGTCATCGGGTTGGGAATTGCTTATGGCATCACGCCGTTGATTGCACAGGAGAATGGCCGTGATAATAAAAAAGAATGTGCCATATTGTTGTCCAATAGCTTTTGGTTAAATATTCTCGCAGGACTCTTGTTGTTCGCTTTAGTTTACTTTGGTTCGATGTTGGCTATCGATCACCTCAACCAAGATCCGGCTGTGGTGAAGGAGGCAAAGCCTTATTTACTTATTCTGAGTTTATCGATGCTTCCGTTGATGGTATTTAGCACATTTAAACAATTTGCCGAAGGCCTTGGCTTTACAAAGCAAGCCATGAATGTAACTATTTGGGGAAATGTACTGAACATTATTTTGGCGATCATCTTTGTCAAAGGGATGTTTGGCATTAGCCCTATGGGGGTGAAGGGAGTCGGATACAGTACATTGATCGACCGTGTGTTAATGATGTCTGTGATGATGACCTATGTATTGCGATCGCAGAAATTTAAAGGATATATTCAATATTTTAAGGTGACATTGGTCGATCGGCAACGATTGCTTAAGATCGTGCGCATCGGGGCACCCGTGGCTATGCAATATGTATTTGAAATTGGGGCTTTTGCAGGGGCTTCCCTATTAGCCGGTACGATAAGTGCTACAGCGCAAGCTTCTCATCAAGTAGCCATCCAGCTGGCCGCGATGACGTATATGATGGCGAGTGGTATCGCTGCTGCTGCAACAATCAAGGTGGGGAATAGTTATGGTAATAGAAACCTTTTTCGCCTCGAACGATTTGCCATCACTTCGTATCAATTGGTGTTGATCTTTATGGTGATTACAGCGTCTTTGTTCGCGTTGTTGAATAATTATTTACCTTATATCTTTACCTCAGATCATGCTGTGGTGATTATTGCTTCCCAGCTGTTGATTATTGCGGGACTTTTCCAATTGTTTGATGGTACGCAAGTTGTCGGTCTGGGGGTGTTACGTGGTATGGGGGATGTGAATATTCCAACCCTTATCACATTTATTGCTTATTGGATTATAGGGCTACCAAGTGGCTACCTCATGGGAGTGGTATTTAACTGGGGTATCAAGGGGATTTGGTATGGGCTGACATTAGGCTTGTTAACCTCTTCGCTTTTACTTTATCTGCGGTTTCAATTGGTGATCAAGAAGAAGAAAATACAATTCGAACAAAGTATGTTTAAGTAACAAAAAATATATTTTAAATAATAAAAATGCCCCAAATAAGTGTCTAACTTTTTGGGGCATGTCTATTTAAGAGCCTTTTTTATTTATCAATTTTGATGGCTAGATTACTCTATTGCTATCCCAATTTTCCAGGTAGTCCGCCACACGTTTTAAGAAGGTACCTCCGAGGGCACCATCGATTGCACGGTGGTCATAAGAAAGTGAAAGATACATCATATGTCTAATACCAATCATATCACCATACTCTGTTTCTATGACTGCTGGTTTTTTCGTAATTGTACCTACAGCCAAGATTGCAGCTTGCGGTTGGTTAATGATAGGAGTTCCCATAATATTGCCAAAAGCGCCGATATTGGTGAATGTAAATGTGCCATCTTGTGTGTCGTCAGGTTTTAATTTATTTGCCCGTGACCGTTGTGCGAGGTCGTTGACACTTTTACTCAAACCTACTAAGCTTAATTGATCTGCATTTTTGATAACAGGAACGATGAGATTGCCATTAGGCAATGCTGCCGCCATACCAATATTGATGTTTTTCTTCTTGATGATATTGTAACCGTCGATCGAGATATTGACCAATGGAAAATCTTTGAGCGCCTTGCTAATCGCCTCGATAAACAAAGGGGTGAACGTAATGTTTTCTCCCTCGCGTTTTTTATAGGCATCTTTAACTTTATTGCGCCACAAAACTAAATTGGTTACATCTGCCTCAACAAAAGAACATACATGGGGAGAGGTTTGTACACTTTTGACCATATGGTCTGCAATCAACCTTCGCATGCGGTCCATTTCAATGATTTCATCACTGCCATTGGCAACAGTGTGAACATGCGATGGAGCAGTGGAGATTATTTTCGGAGATTCTGTAGCCGTGTTCGTGTGCTCTGCCGGAATAGACTTTGGTGTTTTTGCCGATGAATCTCGATGTGTTACATACGTTAAAATATCTTCCTTTGTCACTCTTCCCTCTGCTCCAGTACCCTGGATACGGTCAAGTTCATCTTGGGACAATCCTTCGTGACGTGCGATATTCTTTACTAAAGGTGAATAGAAACGAAGGGTATTCTCGTAGGGAGAAGACGAAGTTTCAGCCGCTACATTTGGCAGCTGGTCTACACCAGGGATATTCAACTCTATGATCTCTTCGGGAGCTGTCGCTGAAGGAGCTGTATTTTCTTGTGCTTGAATCGCAGGTTCTTCATTTTCGCCCTCAATTTCTATAATTGCAACGACTTCACCAACTTGGACAGTCTGGTCTACGGTATAGCAATGCTCTTTTAAAACACCTTTTACAGGGGAAGGTACCTCTGAATCAACTTTGTCCGTTGCGATTTCCAATAAAGTGTCATCTTCATCAATCAGGTCACCAGGTTGTTTTAACCATTTTGTGATTGTTGCCTCGGATACACTTTCTCCCATTTTTGGGAGCAAGAGTTTATATAAAGCCATATTTTTTAGCAATCTCGTTATAGAAAAACGAAGTTAAATAAATTGTGGTTTACTTTCAACAATTTAAAATATTATTCCTTAAATAAGGTATTCTTTGAAATATTATTTTACTTTATTGTGTGTCTTGTTCTTTTTCTTTTACCAGCAACTTCCACAAAAGTAATAAAGCATTCATACGGGTACGTTCGATGTTGATCAGTCTTTCGTTATTAAACTGAAACTTCTTGGTTAAAACTTCTTTTTTTCCCGCAACAGCTACCCAGATCGTGCCAACTGGTTTCTCAACTGTTCCACCACCTGGCCCCGCTATCCCAGTTGTCGCAATAGCATAATCCGACGAAAATGCCTTTTTTGAACCGGAAGCCATTTCGATAGCAGTCTGCTCACTTACTGCGCCATATTGGATCAGTGTTTCTTCTTTGACGTTCAACAATTGTTGTTTTAAAGCGTTGGAGTAGGGGATAGTACCACCAAGGAATATAACGCTGCTTCCTGCTACTGCGGTTATTGAAGCGGCAAGGCTACCACCTGTACAGCTTTCTGCGGTAGTCAATGTAGCACCTCGGCGGCTAAGCTCTTTAATTAAATAAGGTTCGATGCTGGTATCATAATCTGCAATGACATATTGTTGTAAACGATGGAGTAGCTTTGTTTTAAAAAGGGCAACCTGGAGCATAATGTCAGATTTATTCCTGCTTTTACCAGAGAGTCTCAATCGGATAAAGGCCAAGGTTGGTAGATAGGCCAATTTTATGCTTGAAGGAAGTTCTGATTCGATATCCTTTATTTCTTCTGCCAAATAAGATTCTCCGATTCCGCCGACCAAAATTGTCTCATGACAGATAAATAAGTCAGGATTCTGTTTGGCTAATAAAGGCAGCACATGTTTTTCCATCAGAAATTTCATCTCAAATGGCACTCCAGGCATAAAAATAAACTTCTTTTGGTTCTGGTGTACCAGCATGCCGGGTGCAGTGCCATAGTCGTTAAATAGGACTTCACAATTTGCCAAAACATCGGCCTGCTGCAGATTGATGTCGAGCATTTTTAGATTGCGTGATTCAAATATGTTGGTCACATGCCGAAGTACATGCTCATCCCGTATCAAGGTGGTTCCAAAATACGCTGCGGCGGTTTTTTTTGTTACATCATCTTTCGTCGGGCCCAGACCTCCGGTGATTAAAATAAGATCTGCCCGAACTGAGGCCTCCTTCAATGTCGTTGAAATAGCCTCTTCAGTATCAGGGATCGATGTCATTTGAACGATATCGACTTCGAATTGGAGCAGTTGCTTGGCAATCCAGCCTGAATTGGTATCAATGATCTGCCCGATGAGGATCTCATCGCCTATGGTAATAATCTCTGCTTTCATCTTTAAAATAATTATGAAAATAATTATGCAACCACCTCCCTACTTTAAAAAATACATCTGCGGGGTATAGTGTTGGATTTTCTCAATCTTTTGGTGTTAAAATGTCCATGCGCTAGCGCCTAAAAAATGAAAATTCAATACCAGAAGATTCAGGATATAAACTTACATAAAATTGCGGCTCAATGAAATGTTAAAAATGTATTTGATGGAAGAAGTTTTTTGAAAAGAAGCTGATGGTTCTGCTGACCAATACAAGTACGGCATTTCAAAAAAAAAGCAGTTATTTTAAAAATAACTGCCTCCTGAACTGGCTCTTTTTGTGAGCTTAAGATCTTGTAAGATCGATGCCTTTGCACGTATGGTGACGTTATAGCTTCGGAACCGGCCGAAAGGCATCCAGCCAAATGACATATCCCAACAATGCAGATCCCGATAGATATTGAAAGAGGTCATGACCACTTCCTTCTGTTTGAAATCGTATCCCGATTGAAAGGTGACTTTCCATTTTGGTGTAACACTGAAGTCGCCATGTAAATTCAATGTGCTTGTGATTTGACTTTCCATTCTCCGCGTACTGGAGTTGAACGATTTTGCCATATTGAAACTGAACGATGCCGCAAGATTCCATGGGATATTAAAGTCCACAAATGCATTTGGATCTGAGCTGATTCGAGCCAAGGCCTGTGCTTGCTCAGGAGTCATACCTGCTCCAGACATTTCTTTTCTTAAAGAATCAATATTGTTATTACGTGATTTCGCAGCTTTAGGATTCAGACTATAGTCAAAGGAAAGACCAAAGTTTGTCAGACGAGCAAGGCTACCGTCTTTAATGGCATAGCGATTGACGCGGACACCATTTTCATTGACCGAATAGGGATCAAATGTACCGTTGAAGTTTACATTCATCTTTTGGTCGAAAAAAGCTGTACGGCCAGAGAAAGTAATTGGGGACAACTTTAGCGAGTCGGCAACAAAGTTGTAATTTCCGCTGAACGTCAGACCTTGAAGAATAGGGATTTTCTTCATACCGCCATCTGTGGTATCGGATTTGCTTTTGACTTTTGCTTCGATGTTATTGTCAATGGAAAAGCCTATCCCTGCAGATTTTCCTGCAGAAGGAGATCCGTAGACACCCTGACTAAAGATTGAGTATACATTTCTGTTCCCATATTGATCGTTATAATGCTGATAGAAACCATATCTTGGATCCGAAAAATCGGGTCTATAGTTCAGGTTGATCGACGGTGTAACGACGTGTCTGATCTGCTTAAGGTTACCTATTTTAGGGAAATAATTACCATAAACCTTGGTCGAAAGTCCGGTCGAAACAGAGTAATCGTATGCACGATTGAATCCCTGAACGGTATCGATACGTTGTTTATAACCTGCGGCGGTATTGTCGATGCTTTGTCTTGTACTTTGTAAATACCAACGCTCGGTATAGTTTACACTGGTGTTGAACTGAAAATATTTAAAAGCATTGAGTGATAAACTGATTGGAATATTGTGTTGGAAACCATTTTGGAATTTTTTGAAGCCTCCTGGTTTAAATAACAATGTATCAATGGTGCTTACCGAGTTTTGTGCTTGGAAACTATAACCGACATTGATGCGTTGATACCATTTTTGTTCACCGACACGGTCTTTACTGTCAAATGGATTGAAAGAGGATACGTTTAAGCTGATATTTGGTAAACTCATCTGTATACTGCGCGTAGCCATATCCTGATTATGCGTTAAGCTGGCCGTGAGGTTTACCTTGCCATCGGCAAATACTTTTCCATAACTGATGGACGAGCCCATCCGGTTACGTGCAAGGTTTTCATAGGTGTTTTGTGTACTTCCGGTTCCGGTATTTTGAAAGAAAGAACTTGTACCAAAGTTAACACTTGCAGAGAAAGATGTTCCTGGATTGGCTTCCTGGCGTTGAGTATGATTCCAAGTGACATTAAAATCCTTATTGGAGCCATAATTAGATGTTCCTTCAATACCCGTTTTGGTATTAGCATAACGGATATTAAAACCACCGTTAAATTTATAGTTGACGGTATAGCGCGTATTGATGGACGCTTCCCATGAACCTTTAGAATACAAGGAACCTCTAATCTCACTGTCCCAGTAATCGTTGAAGGCCAAATACCAACCGATATCCCGCATCGAGAATCCTCTGGTATAATCTTCCCCAAAAGAAGGGAAGAGAAATCCAGAAGCTCTTTTATCTGGCTTTGGGAAAAACGCAAATGGAAATGCCACCGGCATAGGTACACCCATCACCACAAGGTAAGCCGGACCGGAAATAATCTGATTTTTAGTGACAATTCCTTTGGTGATATGAATGCCAAAATGGGTATGCGGATAGGGTAGATTACAGGTACTATATAATCCCTTGTATATCGACATTTCGTCGTAGATATTCTTTCGCACAATATTGGCCTGGATAAATCCACCATCCACTTCGGTCATAATACCGTAGGTGTTTCCCTCTTGTTTTTCGTAATCGTAATAAAGTGAGTCTACTGTTTTCGGTGATTCACCATTTCCCATGATGACGATAGGACGCCCTACATATTTACCAGTTTTGTCATAGATCCCAGAAGCAAAAATCTTTTTCTTGTTTCGGTCAAGACGGATGTAATCGGCAGAAAGTTCAAAATCTTGGTATTTTACCTTTGCTCCGCGATAAAGGTGACTTATATTCTTGGCAACTTCAGATTTCTGCGAGTCAACCGCAATAATACTCACTTCCGCCTGCAAACCACTTCCTTTTTTCTTGGTCGTATCGCTTACAGATTTGGTCGTATCTGCGGTTTTGGATTTACTCGTATCTTGCGATTTATTGGTCGCCGAAATAGGATCTTTACCTTGAAGTCCGTTCTGTTTTAATGGAATATTACTTTGAGCAAAGCTAGAATTGCCCATTGCAAGAATGATAAATAGTGTTAAAATGTTGATTAACGACTTCAAAATTAAAGACAAATGTTATTTTTGTGAAATAATGTTAAACTTCGAGAGACAAAATTAGTCAAAAAAGCAATAGAAAATATGTTAAATATCGTTATCTATTAAAGAAATAATATAGACTCATTTTGATTCGTTTATAGTAGAGCAAATAATTATTCAATGAAATCAGATTTAAGAATTAGAAAATGGTGTAGCGTTGTGTTTGCTACTTTGGGATTTTTTTTATTGAATTCTTTCAAATTAAACAATGGGCAGCCCGAGCCTCCAGATTATCAAATAAGGACAATTGTAATTGATGCTGGCCATGGTGGTAAAGATACAGGGGCGGCCGGACGGCGATCGTTGGAGAAAAATGTAGCCCTTGAAGTTGCGTTGAAATTGGGAAAGCAGATTCAGAAGGATATCCCAGGTATCAAGATCATCTACACGAGAACGACCGATGAATTTGTTGAGCTTTACAAACGTATCCGTTTGGCGAATGCCAATAAAGCCGATCTATTTATTTCGATACACTGTAATTCCAGCGGTGCCAGTGCGCATGGTACCGAAACTTTGGTCTCTGGTTCGCATCGTTTGGGACAGCAGGATGCAGCCGTTCGTGAAAATGCTTCCTTATTACTGGAATCAAACTATAAAGAGAATTATCAGGGATTTGATCCAAAAGACCCTGAAAGTGCCATCATCTTCTCCTTGATGAAAAACCGATTCCGTGAAAAAAGTATTCGTCTGGCGCAGATGATCGAAGGTGAGTATGTGAAAGCAGGTCGATATAGTAGAGGGTTCTGGGAGAAAGGTTTAGCTGTACTGGCAGAAGCAGGCATGCCGGCTGTATTGACAGAAATTGGCTTTATTAGTAATAGAGAAGAAGAGAGCTACCTATTGTCTGATGCAGGGCAACAGGAGGTTGTTGATAATTTGGTTTCGGCTCTGAAAATTTATAAAAATTCTGTAGAACGCTAAACAGATTTGCTTTTATGCTGTTTTAAACTTAAATTAATGATCATTACTAAATAGATTATTTGTGAAAATTTCAAACGAGACAAAAGTCGGCATATTAGCAACAGTTGCAATAGTTTTATTATTTATTGGATATAGCTTTCTAAAAGGAAATGATGTTTTTAGCAGCGATAATACTTTTTACACGACTTACGAAACTGTAGATGGTCTGACTCCATCAAAACCTGTTTTAGTGAACGGTTATCAAATCGGGCGTGTATCAAAAATGATTCTTCAACCCGATGGCAAGATTAAGACAGAGTTCAAAATACACTCCCATTATGACGTTCCAAAGAACACAATTGCCCGAATTTCAAGCACAGATTTGTTGGGAAGTAAGGCTATTGTTTTCGAAATGGGCAACAGTAAGGAATTGGCAAAGGATGGCGATTTTTTAACTTCAGGTGTTCAACCAAATATTATGGATAAGGTTGAACCCATTCAAAAACGGATCGAAACAATTACCATTAAACTGGATTCAACGCTATCGGTCGTCAATACTGTCTTAGACAAACAGTTTCAGGATGACTTTAAAAGAAGTATTCATAGTATTTCCACTTCTTTAAAAAATGTGGAAGGCATCACCAAAGATGTTGAAGGTCTAGTGGGCGATGAAAAGGGAAGACTGAATAGAATCATGGCCAATCTCGAGTCAATTACATCTAATTTCTCACAAAATGGTGAGAAAATCAATGCGATTATGTCTAATCTGAATAACATGACCGATAAGGCTGCCCGATTGGATTTTGAACATACCATGAACAAAGTAAATGCTGCAGTGAATGATTTTCAGGAGATCACTGGAAAAATTAATAGTGGTAAGGGCTCTATCGGTTTATTGCTCAATGATGAAGCTTTGTACAATAATCTCAATAATGCTTCGAAGGAAATGGATAATTTGATGAAGGACGTCAAAGAAAAACCTGGGAAATATATCAAACTTTCCATCTTTGGAAAAAAAGGCGAGAAATAGATTTTAGCAATCAGATCAAATAATATACGTAAAAAGCCTGCATATAGCAGGCTTTTTTGTTTTCATGAGCTACCCGTTTGGCGGTTGAATTGGTCGTCGCGCCGATCCCATAAATTAGATTCCCCCATTTATGCTTTACCGATCCGGACTTTCCTATTGCTATGCTTATATCATGTTTGGTATTAAGATCGTTTTTATTGCCTTTTTACAGGGGATTAACACCGGGTTAATAGGGGTATACCCGGGCTAACCCCCTGTTATACCCCTGTTAACCCCCTGTAAAACCCCAGTTAAACTAGAAGCTGATGTTAACCAATGGTTAACAAGAGTATGATATGGTAAGTATCGAATTGAAATAGAAACGCCACTCATCGAGTGGCGTTTCTATTCTGCTAAATTCAGCACTTTACGAGCGACTTTATTAGTCGCGAAAGTAGGTGATCTTCCGATCCGATTTCACCGTACTTTCTATAAGGTTTCTTTAAGCCAGGTAAAGAATTCTCTTTGCCAAACCTGTGCGTTTTGTCCGGACAGAACCCAGTGATTTTCATCCGGTAGGTAGACCAGACGGCTCTTAATTTTTTTGAGCTGAGCCAATTGGAATGCTGCCAGTCCTTGTCCGATTGGAACACGATAATCTCTTCCACCCTGAAAGATCAAAATTGGTGTGTGCCAATTATTTGCTTTTTCAATCGGGTTGAATGCGGTATAGGATTTCTCATTTTTGCTATCCCAGTACGCTCCGCCCAGTTCGTGGTTGGCGAAAAAGAGTTCTTCTGTGGTACCATACCAGCTTCTCATGTCGAATAAACCATTGTGCGCAATGAACGTTTTGAAACGGTTTTGATGCACGCCAGCTAGTTGATAAACAGAGTATCCACCATAACTAGCCCCAATCGCCGCGCGGCGTGTTGTATCTACATAAGACTCTTTGGAGATATCGTCTATGGCGGCCAAGTAATCCCGGATTGGCTGACCGCCCCAGTCTTGGGAAATAGCTTCATTCCATTTTACCCCCCAGCCAGGCATACCCCTACGGTTTGGAGCGATGACAATATAACCTTGTGATGCAATCAATTGTAAATTCCAACGGAACGAATAAAATTGTGTCAGTGCGGATTGAGGGCCGCCTTCACAGTAAAGTATGGTTGGATATTTTTTTGCAGGGTCAAAGTTTGGCGGATAGATTACCCATGAAAACAGATCTGCTCCATCGGATGCCTTTGTAATACGCTTCTCAATTTTGTTTTCGCTGATGCTTGCATATTTTGCATCATTAACTTTGGTGACCGGAGTTAAAGATTTGGTTTTTAGATCAAAGCTGAAGATTTCTGTAGCACGGGTAAACTTTGTCGAGCTAACGATTAATTTGTCCGCTACTTGGCCTACAATACCGGTGATGTCAAAGTCACCTTCTGAAATTTGATGTATTTTTGGTAAACTTTTAGCTTTGATATTGGTCGGTACTTCAAGTTCAAATAATTGAACGGTACCTTTCGTAGCAGCTGTAAAATAGATTTTTCGATTGTCACTGCTCCAGATAAAACGATTGACCGTACCATCCCAATGTGCTGTTAGATTTAAACGAATTGAGCTGTTTTTGTCAAATAGCATGATGTCATTTTTGTCCGATTCATAACCATCGGTTTTCATGCTGAGCCAAGTTAGGCTTTTCCCATCGGGAGAATAGGTTGGGGCTGTGTCATACCCATTCATACCTTCTGTCAGGTTGGAAGTCGTTCCGCTGGCGATATCATAGCGATAAATATCGGTATTGGTACTGACGGCATAGTCTGTTCCGAATTTCTTTTTACAGACATACAGCACTGCTTTGCTATCTGGAGACCAGGCAAGATCTTCGGCGCCACCAAATGGTGCCTGAGGGCTATAAAAGGCTTGGTCCTTCAATAGGTCTACCGGCTCACCAACTTTACCATCAATAAAACTCGCCACAAAAGGATGACTGAACTTACCATCATTGAAGGTATCCCAGTGCCTATAATCTAAGTTGTCATAGATATAAGCGTCTGACTTTGGCAATTCGGGATATTTATCTGTGCTGTGGTATTTTTTTACAAGAACGGACTGACTGAAGAGTATTTGTTTTCCATCAGGAGAAAATTTGACATTTTCTAAGGCGATATCACCATTTGTCAATTGAAGTGCTTCACCCTTAGATAGGTTCTTCTTCCATAACTGCCCTTTTAGTAAATAAATTACGTCGCCATTTGGTGCGATCTGAACGACTGTTTCACCGCCTTTTTGATCGGTGAACTGCTGGTTGGTGCCATTGGCCAGTGAAATCGTATATAGATTTTTTTCACTTGAATTGCTTTCCAAATTATAATTGGAAACACCATATACCAATGTTTTGCCATCTGCAGAAAGTCCTTCGGCCGAAACACGACCAAGATCCCAGAGTGTACTTGGGTTGATCGGTTGTGGCGATTCCGACACTAATTTAAAATTGCTTTTTCCACCTTTGCTTTCTTGCGCATTGCTTAGGTTACACGCCATAATCGCTAATGTAAGTATTGTAAGTTTTTTCATCTGTTTAAACATATCTATGCCGCTGAAAAATTTCTTCGCAAGTTACAGAATTTGGTCATAAATGCTAAGTCAAGTAAAAAAATAGCCATCTCCTTTAGTTAGAAATGGCTAATGAGAATTGTAAATCCCTATTTTTTAAGTAATATCTGAATCAAGACCCAGTAAAGTCGCAGATGTTGTCTATTGATCCACATGGCTATTGTCAAATTGATACCAGTTTATTTTTGTTGAAACGCGCATCAAAATCGCCAAAATGATAAAGATGCCAATTGTTCCAGCGATAAGGGAATAATCCCGAAGTTGCATAAGGATATAGATGAAGAGATAAAATAAAGCCAAAATTGAACTCAGCAACAGCGCCGATTTCTGATCTTTGGTAATTGATTTAATGAAACTGCCAATCAGCATAACTGTAGCCACGGAAGCGGTTAAGTAAGCTAGATTAAATCCAATATGCTCGGATAGTGCGAGTAGTAATGTGTAAAAAAGAACCATCGCTGCTCCAATCAGGATATATTGGATGATATGGATCCGTTTTTTCTTGATCACCTCGGTGAATAGGAGCGAAGTAAAGGTCAGAATGATGACTAAAATACCATATTTGGCAACTCGTGTTGTTTTTTGATAGTTATTGATATCGGGTAAGAAGTTAATTGTAATCAAGTCCGTGTTATCCAATAGGTTATTTGCAGAGGCAAGTGTAGTGTTGGCGGTTTGTGCTGCTTTTTGTTCATTGTCCTCATTTCCATTTGCGACCTTGTTATCGAACTGATAGATTGGACGGGCATCGCCAGTCCATTGTTGTGGTAGCTTTCGACTGAAAGATGGAATTTCCCAGGAAGCTGAAAAATTGGATGTTTCGGTATTACGTTTGCTCGGTAAAAATGCACCAGTGAAACTTGGATTAGCCCAGTTGCCCTTTGCCTGGATGTTTGTCTGATCACTAAGAGGGAGGAAATTTAACGATTTGGATCCTTTTAGATTTAGTTTTATCTTGAAACGACTGTCCGTTTTCTGCGGATCCAAAGATACCGGACAGACTAAATTCTGAGTGAATAATTTGAGATTATTAAAGTCTGGATCGAAAGTTAACTCGTTACCATCCCAAATCAAGGATGGGCGCTTGCCTAGGCCTTTAAAATCCTGGATACCGAAAATAAGCTTGCTGCCTTTCCAGTCAATTTGCTCATGAGGGACCTCGAGTTTTTCTAGGGATATTTTGTCAAAGGAACCTTCTAATGTGATGTTGCTGTTGTAAACTACGGCATTATAAATACCTCTAGAGAGATATTGTGGCGTTATATCTGTTGCGATATTGGAAGTTTTGGGTAAGACAAATATCCACTTCAGCTCCTCTTTAAGGTTAGATTTTTCGGCTTTTTCGGCAGAAAGTGGGATAGTCTCGCGATAGGGGATGGCAAGAACAGGGCTTGAAATAACCTGATCCTTTCCCCAATTTAATGTAATTCCATCGGATACTTCCTGTTCGCGGTTTTTCCGCTCTTCAATCAAATCGCTGATTAAGGCTAGCGGAATAAGTAGTATGAGGGAAAGAAAGAAAATGACAAATAGTTTTAGGACAGTAGAATTACTGATTTTCTCAAAAAATGAGGATTGCTCTGTTGGAGATAAATTGTTGTATTCCATGATTTTAGCGGTTTAAGTTTAGCTGAATGTTTTTGCTGTATAAGGCAATTTGAAGCTCCGTTAATTGCCAATGAAGGATTTCTTTAAATTCTAAATGATGAAAGCTCTGGAGCGATCGCCCCTTTTGAAAATGTTTTTTGTAATAACTGAAGTATTCAGGAAATAAGGTGCCGCCAATAAAAATCATTGCCATGAGATACAGACTTATCTTTCCATTACCAAGCAGAAGGAATTGCATGGCAATTTCATCTTGTATCTCTGTTCCGGTTTCAGTAAGGATATGAAAGACATCGTGATTTTCCAGTTTGGGCATGACATCGAAACCTTTACTTTCATAAAAGAGCCCCAAATTATGGCCGATGCTTCCAATGGGGTAGGTCATGAAATCTGCTTTAGAGATTCCCCAGGCTTTTTTGTTCCATTTAAAGATGTTTGCATATACTTTGGAGGACCAATTGTAGAGGTGCAGCATCAGTTTCAGTCTAATTCCTTTCATTTAATTATGTTTTAAAAGTACTTTGGTTTTCAAAGTAAGTAGATAAAAAAATTATTAGTATTGCTGTTTTATTAAATTTTCAAGTGCAATAAGATGGTTTTCAAAGGCTTTAAGTCCTTTTGTTGTTCTTTTGTATCTGGTGTTCGGCTTCCGGTCGACAAAGCTTTTTTCGACAATAATGTATTCCTCTTTTTCCAATGTTTTTAGGTTGGAAGCAAGGTTACCATCGGTTACATCCAACAATTCTTTCAATGAATTAAAATCGTATTCTTCATTGGCAGCGAGAACACTCATAATTTGGAGGCGAACTCTGTTTTCAAATATTTTGTCATATAAGGAAAGATCTAATTTCACGATTCGTACTTTTTGTAAACGATAAAACCATAGATGATGTGTAGCACACCAAATCCTAATCCCCATAATAATAACCCGTTGTCCGGGAAACATATACCAATCAAACCCAGGCAGATTTCGAGTATACCCAGGCCTTTTGCTTCGGCAAAGGTATAGATGCTACCCGCAGTCAGTGCCAGTCCATAAAAGATCAGCAGCATAGCAGCAATCAGCTGGTAGTAGCCTTGGACAAAAAACAACAAGGATATCACGCCACCCGTTAGTAAGGGGATTGAAACTGCAAATAAAAGAGATTTGCTTGTAATGTTCCAAATCGACTGCTTATTTTTTCTCGCCTTTTTACGTGCCATTAGCCAGCCGGTCACCAGGGATGATAAGAGGACGATGAGCGCAATTATTAAAAACAGTAGAGGCCTATTCAGATTTTGGCCCAAGGGTAGAGCGGTACTTTCGGGTTGCTTTATAATATAGTATCCCAATAGCGTTCCCAGCAAAGCATAACAGCCCATGAGTACACCTGATAATCCGCTTATTGAAACAAATTTGGACGATTTTTCCATTAATGATCTGATCTGCCCAAGTTCTCTAAATAAATCTTTCTGTTCCATAAAAGTACTTTGATATTCAAAGTAAATGAATAATAATGAATTATGCAAGGGGTTGGGAGAATATTGAAAAAAAATAAAAAAAAGAGTAGAAAATACTTGCAGGATATAGGTTTGGTTTCTATCTTTGTGGCATCAAAAGAAATCCTAATGCGGAAGTGGCGTAATTGGTAGCCGCACCAGACTTAGGATCTGGCGCCGCAAGGCGTGGGGGTTCGAGTCCCTTCTTCCGCACTTGATGTCCTCCCGAACTTAAAACCTCGGGAGGATTTTTTTATGAATGCGATATAGCTAAAAAGAGTATGAATATTTCACACGAGAATGTAGATGCAATCAATGCGGTAGTCAACGTCGCATTAGCACCTGAAGATTATAATCCTCAAGTCGACAAAGAGATTAAAGCGCAAGCTAAAAAAGCAAAATTACCAGGGTTCCGTCCAGGTCAAGTTCCAGTGGGACATATCAGACGTACTTATGGTAAATCTATTTTATTTGATGAGATCAATAAATTAGTGAATGAGAAAATCACCAATTATATTGCTGAAAATAAATTAGAAGTTTTAGGTCAACCACTTCCTTTGGAAGATGATGCACAATACAGCTGGGATTATAAAGACAATTTCAACTTCAAATATGAAATTGGTCTTGCTCCTGCTTTTGAATTACCTTTCACTGCTGAGACTGAATTTACTTCATACGAAATCAAAGCTGATGAAGAGACATTGGCAGATCGTATCAAGAACTTGCGTCGTAGCTATGGAAAAATGACTAATCCAGAAGTATCTGAAGAAGGTGATGTATTGTATGCAACATTGAAACAAGATAAAGAAGAAGGTCTAGAAAAAACAACTTCTATCCGCACAGATATCGTAGAAGATGCTAAGATCAAAAAATCATTAGTTGGTCTTAAAAAAGACGATGTTGTTAAGATTGATGTTAAAAAAGCATTCAAAACTGAAGATTTAGCACGTATCTTAGGGATCACTGAGGAAGAAGCAACTGCTTTAGACGTCACTAAATTTGAATTGACTGTTAAGAATATCAACCGCTTAGAAGAAGCTGATCTTAACCAAGAATTTTTCGATAAATTATTCGCAGAAGGTGAAGTAACAGAAGAAGCTCAATTCACAGAAAAAGTGAAAGAAGAAGTTGAGAATTTATTCAAACAAAATTCAGATCAAAGATTACGTAATGATATGTATACTTTTGGTATGGAAAAGGTTGATGTATCTTTCCCTGAAGAATTCTTGAAAAGATGGTTGAAAGCAACTAACCCAAGCATTTCTGAAGAAGAATTGAACGAAGGTTTTGCTGATTTCTTGAATAACTTGAAATGGACAATCATCGAAAATCGCGTTGTTACTGAAAATGGTCTTGAAGTTAAATATGATGAAGTTATCAATTTAGCAAAAGAACGCATCTACGCGCAAATTAAGATGTACAACATCAACGAAGAGCCTTCTGATGAGCAGTTGAACCAATTTGCAATTCAATTGTTGCAAGACAGAGAACAAGGTAATCGTTTGTTCGAAGAAGCTAAAGCTTTAAAAGTATTTGATCACTTGAAAGGTTTAGTGAAATTGAATGCTAGTGACATTGAATTCAAAGAATTCGAGAAATTAGCATAAGCGATTTTTAAAATAAAAAGAAAGTCCCTCCGATCTATTTGGAGGGACTTTTTTATTTTCAATGCAGCGCGTCGCGTGGTCGCAGCTTAGACACTATTCGTTTATATGTTTTTCAGATCATCCACAGATCGTCTGCGTAGACCGTTATATGGAGCTGAAATACAATATCTGCTGGTGGAATCGAGACGGACTCCCAGAATAGGAATTATGTGTTTGGGATAGGAGTTGGACTGCTGGAGTTGAAATGGTCCGCTTGATTTGGAAGAGGCCTGCTTGAATTGGAGGAGACCTGTTGAAATAGCCAAGGGTCTAAACGAAAACGTTAATTGACCTTGCTTTTCTTTGTTTCAGCAGGAGCTGTCGTAGTCGTCTTCTTGCCAAAAGGGAATAGCCTTTTCAAGAACTCCGAAAAGGTGTTGAATTCCTGCCGATAGAGCAATCCGAAAGCACTAATATATTCGCCGTCATTGGGGCTAAGAAGAAAGTTGCGTGTATTTAGGCGATTGGAAGCACGTAGGACCAAACGTCCATCTTTTCTTAAATAAAACATAGCTTCGGCATCGGTTGAGACCCGATCTGAAAATACATTCAAATCTGTTAGAGCCTGACTTCTACGGTCGGAGATACCTCCTGTCAAAACAAGCCTATCGTTGAACAAGCGAAGTGAGGCGGAGGCATCATTTAAGGATTTGATATTAATATCAAAGAAATTGATGTTAAGCGATTGGGCTATGATGTTGTTGATCTGGTTGAACGCTATTTCAGTTCCCGCAGATAACAAGGTATTGTTTACTTCTTTACCGAAGTCTGTCTGTGTGCCAGGTGTAAAACTTCGTCTCACGATTAGGCTAAGCGCTTGTTGATTGACATTGTTGGCATCTGAAAAGTATCCTTGTAGCTCATCCTTAACCCCGGGGTTTTGTGGAAAGTTGATATCAAACGTGATTTCCGGCTGACTTAACTGTCCTTTCAGGATCATGTCGGCCTGTGCCAATACGCGCTCGGGGTTTTCTTCCCGGCCTGCGGCATTATACAAAGGCGCTAAGCTTGTTCTTTGTTGGTAGATGGCATTGATATTAATATTCGCTTCGGTTGGGTTTCCTGCCCATCGCACTGTTCCGCCCTCTTTGAGATCAAAAATCTTATTGATGTAATCTTGGGCGGTGAAATTGAATTTTCCGCTGTTTATGATAAAATCCCCAAACATTTCAAAATCTCCCAATGAAGATATCCGCATGTTGAGATTGCTGTTTCCCCTTCCTGATAATTCGCCCATGCTGGAGAATAGATTTATTTCTGCATTCGGGTTGATCAAGAGGTCCATATTCATCGTCAGACCGTTGAAATCTCGTTTTTTAGCGCTTTTCTTCGTTTTGGTCGAGTCTTTCTCAATAAAGTAGATAAAGTCGGTATCTGAGATTGTACTGGCGCTATTGAAAGGGATATTGATAACTGTATTTTCTTCGGATTTAGCACGGATATTGATGTTCATGGCCGAAGTTAATCCTTTAAACTGAAAGGTGCCCGAAGCGTAAGCAGTGCCATAATATACATTATTGTCCTTTATAGTGGTATTTAATACCATAAAATTCTTCGTTTCTGCAGTTACATCGATATCGGGATCACTCAATTTGTTGAGATCTACAACGCCATCAATGGTTGCTACATTGTTTTTGGGATCGTATACTTTTAGCCCTGTCAGAAAAATTCGGTTATTGGTAACCGCAATTTCGTCAGAAAGGCGGTAGGGTGTTTTGAGGTAATTGATGACCATCGAAGCATTATCCAATTTTCCGGAACCTGTAATTTTGGGGTTCAGGATATCGCCTTCGATATCGAGGTCTGCATTGACCTTGCCCTGAATATTGGATACCAGGCTTCGTAAAAAGGGCTGGAAAACAAACACATCTGTGTTTACGAGTTTAGCTTTGAGATTAAGCTTATTGTTTTCACTTAAATGGTTATAGGAACCTTGTAACTGAATTAATTTATTTCCTTCCTCTATCTTGCTGTCTAGTTTTACCAGTTGATTCTCGGGGTCGTAGTTGGCACTTAGGGCTAGTGAGCCGATGGGAATATTGTTATAGAGGATAGGTGAAGTTTTTATATTGGCGACAATAAAGGGTGCTTTGAATACGGAATTAACTTCAATATTTCCGTTTAAATTTCCGGAGAGATTGATGCCATGGGGCTTAGTAATACCATTTAAAGATGTAAGATTAAAGTCCTGAAATTTGAGATTGATCTGATCACTGACTTCATTCGACAGGATACCATCGATGTGGACTTTTTGTTCGTCATGACTCAGTGTCAGTTTTTCAAAGTACCATTTTCCTTTCGATATTTTCAATTGTGCATCATTATTGACAAGCCATCGCTCTCTATTGATTAAGATATTCGATGGGTAGAAATTGATATAGGCAGGTTTGGCATGGGCAAAGCGTATGACGCCATTAAGATCCAGACTATTGCTTGCTTCAAGTTCCGACATTTTGATGTTAAATTGTAAACTGTCGTTTGCCAAGGTGTTTGAAATATTGACGTTTTTGATATAGGTACTGTCGGTAAAATTTATGCGATCGATGGAGGTCTGCAATTCCATATTCTTCAAATTGGCATTTTGATCGACAATCAGGTGAGTTAGCCGAATACCATTGTACTTGAATTCGGGTGCGTAAAAATTAAAACTAGCCGTTTGTTTTTCGCTTTCAAATTTTGCATTGAGCGTTGCTCCGCTGTCTAATGCGATATCCTTTCGAAAGAATGTTGCGATCGGCTTAAAAGAAGTGATATTAATATTCAGGTCAAAGTCCTGGCGATTAAAAATGTTGTTTTCAAACCCGATTGCGGGAGCGTAGCGCATGGCTAAAGCTTTAAAATAAGGAACAATTGTATTGAGGTCTATTCTTCCTTTGAGATCAATGTGTCCGATAGCTGACTGCAAGGTAAGGGAGCGTGCATTTTCATCTCCTTCGGCAAGGAAATTGATGTCGCGGATGACGAATTGGCCCTTAGAGGAAGTGAAATTGATACTGTCTGATTTAAATTCACCGGTAATATTATTGATGTTGTCCCCAATTAAACTGGTGTGGAATTTCGTGTTAATAATGTTGATGGAATCTCCCTGAAAGAAGTTGAGTTTTTTTAGATTAGCTTGTTGGATATCAGCATCCAGGTGATAGTTGGGTTTGACAGACCAATCGATATCTGTGGTAAACTGTAGTTTTAAATTTGGATCATATATTTGCCCTGAAGCAAGAATTAATTGTTTATCTGTATTTCCTTCAATTTGTATATGTTGATAACTGTAATTCTTGTAATTGAAATTACTGAGATCTCCTTTTATCTTTAGGCTCATTTTCTTAGGATCGGTACCTGTTCCGTCAACCTGTAAATTGAAGCCTGTTGCTCCCAGATCTTTTAATTTTGTTATCGTACCTACATCGAACTTTTTAGATTGAAAATTGCCCGCATATTTTATTTCCTTCTGGATATCCAGTAAGGCATCAGCCTCCACATTCCCGATCGCAGTCGTGAAAACTCCCTTTGTCTTAAATTTATTGTATAATCCATTTAGGCTGCCTTTGAATGAAAATTTGTCGAAGATCTGGACAATTTCAGGAAGTTTGAAATTTTTTAGATTTCCGAGATCTGTAATAACAGCATTTAAGTCTTTGTGCTCAGAAGAAATTGCTATACTGGGAACAATAAATTTAGTTTTGTCGATATCTGGTAGACCGATAATCTGAAGGTCACCTGCTAAACTCGTTTTTTTTCCGATTGTTAAATCGACCTGTGATGCGTTGATGGAAGATACAGTTCCTTCTAGATTTGCCCGCTTGATATTGACGTCAAATTTGACTTGGTGCATAGGCGAGGAAAAGAAAGCAATATCCTCAGAGTAAATACGGGAGTCCCGTGCACGAAGTTTTACATGAACTTTATTGATGAAGTCCGAAAAATCGTCAAAGCTGCTGTAGCTGAGTTTGATGTAATTTTTGAATGTAGAACGATTGGTGGCTAGCATAAGCTCACTGAGTTCGATGCTTGTATTGCTTACCTTCGTTTGGGCAAGAAGGCCTTTGATCTCTAAACCCTTCTTTTCGCGAAGATTGAATGTCTTGATGTTCGCTGAAATTTGATTAGAATCGATTTTTATCTTATCAAAATGGGCGTTAAGTTTGGAAATCCCTAAATCTCCAAAGTCGACCACTTTATTGTAATGTTTGCGTCTATGGTTAACATAGTTAAACGCATTGTTCTTAATAACAAGTTCCTTTATATCGAAGATGATTTTTTTTGAACTTTTCTTTTTTTCTTTCTTAGGCGGGTTAAAATAACGAATTAAGAATGACATATTTGAGCTATCCTGGAATTGCTCAAAAGTAGCTTGGGTATCCTCAATGGTTAGTTTGTTGATCACAATCTTGTTCAGTTCAATGAACTGAGAAAGGTTGACGTTGGCTTCTAACCTTCCTGATTTTAATATTTCTTTTCCCTCTGGACTATAGAGTTGAAAATCTTCTACTACAATAGATTTAAAAGGTTTGAAATAGATGCTTTTGAGGTTTATTTTAGTGTTTAGTTCGTTGGATAAATAGTCTACAGCTTTTTGTGCAACATAATTTTGTACCGGTTTCAACTGTAGTGATAACGCCAATGCAAGCAGTATAATGAATATACTACCAAGGACTATTGACACTATTTTAATTATTTTTTTGATACTTTTGTATTAAAATTTATTACCTCAAGCTATGGCTATTATTTTAGGGATTGAATCCTCTTGTGATGAAACCTCCGCTTCTATCTGTATTAACGGTGAAATTCATTCAAATGTTATTGCAACTCAGGCAATCCACGCAAAATATGGTGGAGTGATTCCCGAGCTCGCTTCACGTGCTCATCAACAAAATATTATTCCAACAGTGGAAGAAGCCATTCGTCAAGCAAAAGTAAGCAAAAATCAAATAGATGCAGTGAGTTTTACGCGGGGACCCGGATTATTAGGTGCACTTTTGGTGGGAACATCTTTTGCAAAATCATTTGCACTCGCACAGAATATTCCTTTAATTGATATAAACCATATGCAGGCGCATATCCTGGCTCATTTTATTGAGGATCCGAAGCCTAGTTTTCCGTTTTTATGTCTTACTGTTTCTGGTGGTCATACGCAAATTGTGTTGGTGAAAGATTATTTTGAAATGGAACTTTTGGGAGAAACATTGGATGACGCGGCAGGGGAGGCTTTTGATAAAACAGCTAAAATCCTGAATCTTCCTTATCCCGGTGGACCGCTCATCGATAAATTTGCAAAAGAAGGTAATCCGGCAGCTTATCGGCTTCCTGAACCACAGATCCCTGGTTTAAATTTTAGCTTTTCAGGATTGAAAACCGCGATATTATATTTGGTCCAAGATCAATTGAAGCAGAACCCGGATTTTCTGACCCACAATATGGCCGACTTATGTGCTAGCGTGCAATCCCGTATTGTATCAATCCTGCTGAATAAATTAAAGAAAGCGGCAAAAGAGACAGGGGTAAAGGATATTGCCATTGCAGGTGGCGTTTCGGCTAATTCTGGCCTGAGACAGAGCTTAATTGAAATGGGGGAAAAATACAAATGGCGGGTCTTCATACCAAAATTTGAATACTGTACGGATAATGCAGCGATGATTGCCATTGCGGGCTATCATAAATTTCTAAAGAAAGATTTTGTAGGTCAGGACGTCGCTCCTATGGCTAGGATGCACCTGTAGCAACTATTGAAATCTTGAGTTTCCCCGGGCACTGTCCTTTTGTACTGGGGAAACTTAAAATTCTTTATTTTATAAAGGGGAACTATACCCATAGGCCTGTGCCATAGAGGTAAATAAGTTTTTCTTCGGCTGGTAAAAGTTTAGTTCATACCCCTCAGCACCCCAAAAGATACTGATAAAACTAATTCCTTGCTCAGAACGCAATACTGTTAGTATCTGAAAAGCCTCGTTGTCAAACTGACCGCCATCATCAACACGCCAAGTGCTGATATCATCGTATAAAGCCGGGAAATCCAAATTGATCAGCTGTTCGTCCTTTGCGTAGGAAAATACAGCTAAAGCAGAATCTTGTTGATTTTCAAATACCGTAAGATTAAACTCGGACTGATCACTGAGGATGGCAACTGTCGTACTTTTATTAATCTTCCTATTGTATTTCTTCTCAAGCTGCTCCTTAATCGCTGAAGATGTTTCTTTTTGAACTTTTGTAAACTGCTCAATTTTGTACTGATCTAAAAAAGCCTTGTTGACAAGCATGCCAAATTCGCCTGATTTAATTGCGTCACTAATTTTAAATAACGAACCTTCACTATTCGCGAAGTTCTGCGCGGTCTGTCTTCCGTTACTCTCTTTGTTATCCATTTTATTCTGAACAAACTCAAGGGGGCTAACTTGATTTTCCACAATGACATAGTTGTATTTTTCGGGACCTTCCATCGCTTGGTCCATAGGTAAAGCGATTAAGGAGTCCTTTTGTTGGTTTAAAAAACCAAAATATGGCGAAATTGTCTCTTCCTTGCTTTCGTGCTTGATTGCTGTTTTGGATTGATTTTGATTGTTACCACAAGCATACAATGTAAGTAGAAAAATAGCTGAAAAAAGTGACTTCATAAGTATTTTGAATTTTTTTGTGAAATATAAGGCTTTCGCTCATCATAATGAAAAGATTTAAACTTTAATGTTATGATGAACTCTAAATTGAATATCTACCGCAAAGAATGGCTGGACGTTATTTTTGCTGGTCGTAACAAAATGTATGGTGCTTACGAGTTGCGAAATCTCTCTGATAAAGCAACAAATGTAGGTTTAGGAATTGTTGTTTCTTTTGCCGTTTTGTTGATCGCAGGATCCTATGCATATAATAAATATTTTAAGCAAACTGTTCCGGCCGTGATTTATACGGTAAAAGATATCGGGCCCGACATGCTGGAAGAAATTCAAAAGAAGGTAGAGGAGAAAGAAGAGGTTCCTGAAGAACCGGTCATGATGCAGGAGAAAGCCCCGCAGCAGGTTGCCCAAGATGTATCCAAATTTGATCTGGTTAGAATGCCTGATATAAAAGTGGCCAAAGCAAATCAAGTTACGGAAGAACTTGTGAGTCAGGATGAGTTGAAAAATCCCAATACAATGACCTCAAGGATCACATTGAAAGCAAGTCCATCGGGAACATATATTGCGCGTGGTGAATTTGGTTCTTCAAAAAGAGACGGTGATATTACTGGTTCTAAAGATGGTTCATTATCCGGAGGCGGAACTGATGATAATACTAACAATAAATTTACATCAGTAGAAATTATGCCAACACCTGTAGGGGGGCTGCCTGCCTTTATGAAGTGGATTGCCGAGAATTATAACTTTCCACAACAGGCTTTGGATCAAGGGGTATCTGGTGTTATAGAGGTTTCTTTTGTCGTTGAAAAAGATGGATCACTAACAGATATTGCTGTTAAACGTGATATGAAATTTGGTACGGGAGATGCTGCTATAAACTTATTGAAGAAAGCGAAAAAATGGAAACCAGGGGTACAAAATGGACTTAAAGTGCGTGTAGTGTATACTTTACCGATCCGTTTAAGTGCTGTCTCACAATAAATGCTTCTTAACTTTATTTAACAGATCATCAATTAAACTTTCGATAGCCAAGAGCACTCTTACTTATAAATAAGCTGAAAAAGAGTACTTATTAAAAAGAATGATTGTTGGTTTTATAAAAAAATAAAGAAATGAAAAAGTTGATGTTAAGTTTGGCGTTATCTGGATTGATGTTAGCCGGTTTCGCTCAAGAAAAAAAAGATGTTAAACCAGAAATGAAAGAAATGCAAACTTCCGTGCATAAACATAAAATGGGAAGAATGCGCGATGGTTTTAAAAATAAAACTCCAGAGGAAGTTGCTAAGATGAAAACTGATCGCATGGATCAAAAATTGAAATTTACAGATAAACAGCGTAAAGATATCTATGCCTTTAATTTGAAGCAAGCAAAAGACCATCAAAAAATGGCTGCTGAACGTCAGGAACATCGATCAAAAATGAAAAAACAACGTGTGGCAGAGCATGAAAAAATGATGGGAATGTTAACTCCAGAGCAACAAAAAACGTTAAAGGATTCCTACGCTGAAAATCGTAAAATGCACAAAGAACATTGGAAAAAAGACAGACAGCTAAAAAGAAAAGACTTTAAAAAAGGTGAAGTAACTAAAACAAATGAGGCAGACGTAAAAGCATCATAAAAATTAAACAAGGATAGTTTTCATATTAAATATTGGTGAGTGTTAGTAGAGGAGGGAACCGTTGGTTCCCTCTTTCTTATTATGTAAGCTCATGCTTAATACCTAAGCTCATCATTTGTTCGACGTGTTTTGTCTAGCTCAAAGGTTACACGATTGCAAAACGCTTCGGTATCCCCATCAGGATGCGCTTATTTGATAAACCTTCTTGTTATTGAATTACTATCCATCAGCTTGGTGATCAGGAAACTTAAGCTAAAACCTAAGAGCGCTATGGAGAAAATTTTCAATGTGGCTGGAAGAGTAGGAATAGGCAAGAAGATGTCTGTCAATGCTTGAACAATGATAAAATGCGCTAAGTAAATACCAAACGTGGCTGATGAAAGACGTTTTATCCATTTAGATTCGGGTATCTTCAGCTTTTGAACGACAAGAAAAATAGCAATGGTCATGAACGCTACGTTGATATTACAGAAATACCAGATAACCTCGAGATTGGCATAATTTCCTGGATAGTACTTTTGAGTCGCCAAGAAGCCAAAAAATGTGGCTAAAAATCCAACGATAAATAAAGGTAAGGCAATCGCTATGGTCTTGGAGATAGACCATTGAAAAGGATAGTTGACCAGATAATAAGCCAACACAATGTAACCCAGAAAACCTGAAAAATAGTAGAAGGTGCCAAATTCATTCCAGTTACAGACTCCCCAGATCCCCATATGCTCATAGTTGCCCGTATATCCCAATGTTGGAGCAATCATTTTTATGTATGGAATGAGGAGTGTGACCATCCAGAATGCAAGAAAATATTGAATGTCTTTTTTTGTTGCCTGATTCAACCAGCTGCCAATGATAGGTATGATGAGGTATAGACCAATTAACATGTACATGTACCAAAGAGGGGTAGTATCGTAGTTAAAATTAAAGATTGCTGTATAAATTTTTGTAATCGTTGCTTGCATCGTAAAATTATTCATATCGATCAAAGCAATGGGACTACTTTTAATAAAGTTCAGGTATACAAAAAAAGCTATTGGCAATACAATTGACCAAAAGATAAGTGGGACAATTATTCTTCCGATTCTCTTTTTATAAAAGGTAGCCAGATCGGTTTTAACGGGAAATAGGAGTATACCTGACATCATCGCAAATAAGGGGACACAGGCGCGAACAATACTTCCCCAGAACACACCTTGGTGAAAGGTGCTGCTGTTGTCAAATGTTCCGACAAAGGCGTCGCAGCTATGGGATATGAGTACCATGAAGCAGGCAAGAATACGTAAGAAATCAATCCAGGGAAGATGAGTTTTTGTATTTTCAGAAGTCATTTGTAATGAGGTTTGGGAGCGAAGCTAACAAAAAAAGTGGCATTAGTTTGATCGTCTAATGCCACTTTTTTGTTATTCTTTATTTTTTTGATGTTCTTTCCATTGTTTGGAGAAAGATTTGTCGGCCAATTTGGGTAGTTCCCGTTGATCTCCCCAGGTTTTCTGAAAGAGTTTTTTGAGAAAGAAATTTTTGAATTTCCCACCAAAAAAATCGATTAGTTTTCTTCGCATTATCCCGTAGGTGAACCACTGCCATACTTTTTGTTCCGTTTTTGTTGCCAGACCCTGATCGACTGAATCTTTTCTGTTGACGAGAAGCATGCGCTGTATGTCAATACCAACAGGGCAGACCTCAGTACATTTTCCACAGAGTGTGGAAGCGTAGCTTAGGTGTTTAAATTCCTTCATACCATTCAAATGTGGCGATATGAGCGATCCAATTGGTCCCTGATATGTCGTTTCATAGGTATGTCCACCGATGTTCTGGTAGATTGGACATACATTCAAACAGGCGCCACAACGGATGCAGTACAAACCCTGACGTTGTTCTTTTTGCGCTAAGAGCTTGCTGCGGCCATTGTCAAGCAGTATAACATACATTTCTTCGGGGCCATCTGATTCATAAGGCTGTTTTGGCCCAGTGAGTAGCGTGTTGTATACTGTTAGATTTTGACCCGTGCCATGTGTGGATAGGAGTGGCCAAAAGACTTCTAAATCTTGTACGTTAGGAATGATTTTTTCTATTCCAACGACGGCAATATGTGTTTTGGGGAAGGTCGATGTCAATCGGGCATTTCCTTCATTTTCGGTAATTGCTATACTTCCAGTTTCTGCAATTAAGAAATTGGCTCCGGTAATCCCAATTTCTGCCGATAGGTAGCGATCTCGAAGTAATTCACGGGCCTTCATTGTAAGTTGCTCCGCAGATGCATCTAGCGGTGTGTCAAATTTCTCGTGAAAAAGCTTGGCAATATCTTCCAGGCTCAAATGCATGGCCGGCGTAACAAAATGATAAGGTTTTTGATCCAGCAGCTGAATGATATACTCGCCAAGATCAGTTTCTATGGCTTCAATATTTTTGGAGGCCAGAAAATGATTAAGCTCGATCTCTTCTGTCGCCATCGATTTTGACTTTACAACAGATTTTGCTTTTTTACGCGCAATGATCGAATAGATTTCGTCCAAGGCTTCCGTAGCATCATTGGCCCAGATTACTTTTCCGCCCCGAGCCGTGAAGTTTGCTTCAAATTGCAACAAATAGCGATCGAGATTTTCCATGACCTTCCATTTGATCAGGCTCGCTTTTATCTTGCTATTTTCAAGGTCCGCAAATTTGCTCTTGCCTTTTTCGAAAGCCATGCTGTATTTGTCGATATTGTAATTGATAATATCGCGGTGTTTGGTGTCAAATGCTTTTTGCGCACTTTCCTTAATAAACGTATTAGCGGTACTCTCTGCCATCTAATCTGCTAATTTTTCACAAAAAAAGTTGGTAAAAATTACCAACTTTTAAATATACTGTTAATAAATTGTTTCTCGAAAATCGAGTTAAATAATTTATGCTTTTATCGCAATATTTAAGCTTAGCTCGTCCAGCTGCTCTTGGTGAATGGTTGACGGTGCGTCAATCATAACATCTCTTCCCGAGTTGTTTTTTGGGAAGGCAATGACGTCACGGATAGAATCTAAACCTGCCAATAAGGATACTAGTCGGTCAAAACCAAAAGCCAATCCGCCATGTGGAGGAGCACCGAAGGTAAAGGCCTCCATAAGGAATCCAAATTGTTTTTTTGCTTCTTCAGGACTGAATCCTAAATGTTTGAACATGAGCGATTGAAGCTCTCTGTCATGGATACGGATTGATCCACCACCTACTTCTACACCGTTTAAAACAAAGTCATAGGCATTTGCCCTTACTTCTCCGGGATTGGTATCTAAAAGCGGTATATCTTCCGGTTTTGGTGAAGTGAATGGGTGGTGCATTGCATGGAAACGGCCACTTTCTTCGTCCCATTCCAATAGTGGGAAATCAACGACCCATAATGGAGCAAAGGTTTCTTTGTTGCGGAAACCAAGTTGTGACGCAACTTCAAGGCGTAATTCATTGAGTTGTTTGCGAACTTTGTCTGTTCCACCAGCCATAATTAACAATAAGTCGCCAGGTTTCGCGTGGAACGCTTCTGCAATTGCCGACAGTTGTTCTGGCGTGAAAAATTTATCAACGGACGACTTCACTGAACCATCTTCATTCACGCGCGCATATACCAAGCCCGTTGCACCAATCTGTGGACGTTTGATAAAATCGGTCAAAGCATCCAGTTGTTTTCTGGTATAATGTGCACAATTTTCCGCATTGATACCAACCACTAACTCTGCTGCATCAAATACAGGGAAACCTTTTCCTTTGGCAACCTCGTTTAGTTCAACAAACTGCATTCCGAAACGGATATCCGGTTTGTCTGATCCGTAAAGGCGCATCGCATCTGCGTAAGTCATACGCGGAACATTGCCTAAGTCGATACCTTTGATTGTTTTGAAGATATGTTTTGCAAGTCCTTCAAAGATATTTAATACATCTTCCTGTTCTACAAAAGACATTTCACAGTCTATTTGCGTGAATTCTGGTTGGCGGTCTGCACGCAAATCTTCATCACGAAAACATTTTACAATTTGAAAATAGCGATCAAATCCTGAAACCATCAATAATTGTTTGAAGGTCTGTGGGGATTGTGGTAACGCATAAAATTCTCCAGGATTCATACGGGAAGGTACGACAAAGTCGCGTGCTCCCTCCGGAGTTGATTTAATCAGGTATGGAGTTTCTACTTCCAGGAAGTTTTGGGAGTCAAGATAACGGCGTACCTCTTGTGAGGTCTTATGACGTAAAATAAGGTTTTCACGTACGGGGTTACGACGCAAATCCAGGTATCTGAACTTCATTCTGATGTCATCACCACCATCTGTTTCATCTTCTATTGTAAAAGGGGGTAATTTAGCGGCATTTAATATTTCAAGATTTGAAACCTTGATTTCAATGTCTCCAGTGGAGATTTTAGCATTTTTATTAGAGCGTTCGATAACTTCTCCGGTTACCTTGATGACATATTCTCTTCCGAGCTCACGGGCACTTGCGCGCAAGGAAGCATCATCATCTGCATTGAACGTTAATTGTGTGATACCATATCGGTCTCTAACATCGATGAAAGTCATACCGCCCAAATCGCGCGATTTTTGAACCCATCCACTTAGGGTAACCGTTTTCCCTAAGTCAGCTAGTGTTAATTCTCCACAAGTGTGTGTTCTGTGCATATCGTTATGAAAATTATATTTGACGCAAAATTATTGGTTTTACTCGACAATAACGAATTCTGTTTAGGTTATTTGAGTAGCGTTCTCCCACTTTCTTCCACATCTTTTCTTTCTGTTTTTGTTGTCTCCCACTTTGCCCCCTTTTGAGAGAAAAATTGGGTAAAATTAAATTTCTAAAGAGGAAATTTTTACAATTCATTTCTGATTTTGATAAAAAAAAGAGCGAAAAATCGTGTCTCGTGTAATAGTTTGTTTTGCTGATAAATTGGGGTTTAACTGCTTGTAAATAAGGTTTTACATGTGTTTCATTCCAAGAGTACTTCTGTTTGTTGTAGCTATTTGTCGATGTGGAAAACTTTTTTATGTGATAAAGTGGGGGAAAGTGGGAGAAAGTGTATACTTTTACATTTAAATTAGAATAGGATAATTGACGACATGACTCAGTTGATCGGAGAATTCGAATGCAAGTTAGACGCCAAAGGAAGAATGGTGTTGCCAGCTGCGCTCAAGAGGCAAATGCCTCATGTAGAGCGGGATGGCCTTGTAGTGAATCGCGGTTTTGAGAAACATCTGGTATTTTATCCAAGAGAAGAGTGGGATTTGATGACGGCTAAGCTGGCGAAATTGAATCAATTCGATCCTAAAGTACGGGCGTTTGTTCGTGCTTTTACGCGTGGCGCTACGGAATTAACGTTGGATGCTGCGGGGCGTGTTTTGTTACCAAAAAGTTTGTTGGAATTTGCGGGCATAAGCACTGAATTGGTTTTGGCTTGTCAGTTTAATAAGATTGAGGTTTGGTCAAAAGAAGGATATGAGGAATTGATGGGTGATGGCGGAGTAGAGGATATATCATCTTTGGCGGCAGAGGTAATGGGGGATATTAATTTTGGACTATAAGCGTATGGAGAATGTATATCATGTTCCGGTAATGTTGCAAGAATGCATGGATGCTTTGGCTATTAAGCCGGATGGTATCTACGTGGATGTAACTTTTGGTGGTGGTGGTCATTCTCGGGAGATTTTGAAGAGATTGGGGCCAAAAGGGAAGCTGTTTGCTTTTGATCAGGATCCCGATGCATTGGAGAATGCAATTGACGATCCTCGTTTTACATTGATACATCAAAACTTTAGGTTTTTAAAGAATAGCCTTCGATTGGAAGGAGTACGTTCTGTAGATGGTATTTTGGCAGATTTAGGTGTTTCCTCGCATCAATTTGATGCGGCTGATCGTGGGTTTTCTATTCGCTTTGACGCGGATCTGGATATGCGTATGGATCAAGTTGGTGATTTAGATGCGAAGTCGCTTTTGGCGACTTATTCGGAGGAGGATCTTCACCGCATTTTTGGGATGTATGGTGAAATCATGAATGCCAAGTCGCTTGCGAAAACAATTGTTACTGCACGTTTGGCACAGCCAATCCAGACTGTTGCCGAATTGAAAGAGGTGATTCAACGGATGGTTCCGAAAGGTAAAGAACATAAGTATCATGCGCAGGTATTTCAGGCGCTTCGTATAGAAGTGAATCGCGAGTTGGAAGCCTTACAGGAGTTTTTGTTGCAAACAGTTGATGTGCTACATGCTGAAGGTCGATTGGCGGTGATGTCCTATCACTCTCTGGAAGATCGTTTGGTCAAAAATTTTATGGCCAAAGGGAAGTTTAAAGGAGAAGTTGAAAAGGATTTTTTTGGAAATGAAATTAAGCCATTTCATGTGTTGAGCCGTAAAGCAATTACGGCATCTGCGCAAGAGTTGGCGTTAAATAATAGATCGCGCAGTGCGAAACTGCGTATTGCTGAAAAGTTGGATTTGTCTTAAAAATGGAGCGAGAGGATGAGCAGAAATACGATAAGACAGAAAGAATTGAGTGAAGAAGTTCAGGAGGAACTACAAGAAACTGTCGAAGAAAAGGCGGAACAAACAGAAGCGTTTATTAAAACGCTTTTTACCGTTGGAGACCTTTCGTTAAATAAAATATTGCAGTACTTGCCGTTTGGAGCCTTTATCGCTTTTCTGATGTTGTTGTATATTTCCAATCGTCATTTTGCAGAGCGAACTATTCGGAGTATCGATAAAGTGAGTAAAGAGGTGAAGGAGTTGGGCTGGGATCATAAATCGCTCTCCGCCGAACTGATGAAAATGTCTACACAGACAGAAATTGCCAAACGTGTAGATTCGCTGGGATTGAAAGAGCGTGTGGAGCCACCGATCAAAGTTGAAGTTATAGAGAATAAGGAAGATAAATAGGAAGAGTTATGAGTATCAGAAATACGATTCTTGTTCGTGTCTATTTTGCTTTTGGGCTTATCGTACTACTTGCGTTTTTGGTATTTGGAAAAATGACAAAGTTGCAGTATGTCGATGGAGAGCATTGGAAAGCTTTAGCGGATAGCCTTTCTATTCAGGAACGAGAGGTGGAGGCTGCTCGTGGTAATATCTATTCAAATGACGGAAGCTTGTTGGCTACATCAGTGCCTGAATATGAGCTTCGTTTTGATGCAATGGCTATTCCGGAAGAGGATGAAGAGTATTTCAATTTGAAAGTTGACTCCTTGGCTATTAAACTTGCTGATTTTTTTAAAGATAAATCATCGCGGCAGTATTTGACATTATTAAAACAGGCGCGCAATAAAAAACAACGCTACTTGTTGCTCAAACGTAATGTGTCACATCAGGATTTAAAACGGGTAAAACAATTTCCTTTACTTAAATCTGCTCGTGTCAACAAGGAACGTTTTCCAAGTTGTTTGATTACTGATAGGCAGAATAAGCGCATTTTACCTTTTGTCAATCTCGCTGCGAGGACCATCGGTTATAAAAATGTGAAAGAAGATATTCATGTTGGACTGGAAGGTGCGTATGGAGAATATATCGACGGAAAAAGCGGGAAGAGGTTAATGCAGCGTATTGCCGGTGGGGTATGGATTCCTGTCAACAAAGATATTGAGGTTGCTCCGGTTGATGGGTCTGATATTATCTCGACCATTGATGTGAATATGCAGGATATGGCGCAAAGGGCCCTGGAGAAGCAGATGATTACAAGTAACGCGGATGAGGGCTGTGTTGTGATGATGGAGGTGAAAACAGGAGAGGTGCGTGCGGTGGCCAATTTTATGCGTGATAAAGATGGGGTCTATCGTGAAAAGTTCAATCTTGCAATTGCGCAAAGTGCAGATCCAGGTTCAACATTTAAGTTGGCTTCTTATTTGGCTTTGATTGATGATAAGAAAATAGACTCGAGTACAACAGTGAATATTGGTAATGGTAATTGGCCAATTTACAAGCATACCATTCGTGATTCACATGCGCCTAAGAAGTCTATAATTTCTGCGAAAAGGGCCTTTGAGGAATCGTCGAATGTGGGTGTTACTAAGTTTGTTTATCAGGCTTATAAAGATAACCCAGATCAGTTTACATCAAAACTGCATTCTTTTGGTTTTGGAAAAACGCTAGATCTGCAGATTCCAGGCGAAGGAGTTCCCTTGGTGAAAACATCAAAAAGTAAAAGCTGGAGTGGGTTGTCGCTGGTACAGATGGCTTACGGCTATGAAATGAAAATTACGCCATTGCAAACGTTGACATTTTATAATGCTGTCGCAAATAATGGTAAGTTGATAGCGCCGCTATTTGTTAAAGAAATTCGGCATTTAGGAAATACAATTCAAACGTTTCAAGCGAAAGTCATTAATGAAAAGATCGCCTCGGATCATGCTTTAGCAGAGGTGCGGGGAATGATGGAAGGCGTTATGACTGAAGGGACAGGTAGAAGTGTTGCTAGCCCATTGTATAGCTCTGGTGGTAAAACAGGAACGGCACAGATGGCTGATGGCTCGAGAGGGTACGGTGCTAGACGATATCAATCTTCATTCGCTGGGTATTTTCCAGCTGAAGATCCAAAATATTCCATTATTGTCGTGATTCGTAATCCGAGAAATGGATATTATGGGGCATCGATTGCAGGTCCTGTATTTAAAGAGCTTGCAGACATGGTATATGCAAACGATATGGAAATGGAGGGGAAAAAGACGTTTAAAGCAGTCAATGTGGGCGGAAGAATGCCATTGACTTTGCAGGGGTCGAAGGAAGCTAGTAAAAAAGTGTACAATAAGTTGGGGATTAATACCGTGAATTGGGATACGATTGCGCGGGGAGAGGTGGATACCTCGACACGAGGCGTACCATTCATAGATTTAAAATATAAAGAAGGAATCGTTCCGAATGTTGTTGGAATGGGATTGATGGATGCTTTATATGTTGTGGAGAATGCCGGATTTAAAGCGCACGTGACAGGAAAAGGAAGAGTGGGAATGCAGTCGTTAGCTGCAGGGCAGAAACTGCCTTTTGGAACGGCGATAAATTTAGAACTTAAGTAGTAATGATGGATTTAAAAAAAGTATTGCATGCTATTCCTGTACAGCAGGTTGTAGGGAACCTTGAAGAGGTCGATGTGCACTCTTTGTGCTTTGATTCCAGAAAAGTGGAGTTGGGAAGTTTGTTTATCGCAGTGCGAGGTGTTCAAACAGATGGTCATTTGTTTGTAGACAAGGCAATTACTTCGGGAGCAAGAGCCGTTATTGTAGAAGAGTTACCAAAAGAGACATTAGACTCTGTCGCCTATATCTTAGTGGCCGATTCTGCTTATGCTTTGGGTGTGGCTGCTGCTAATTTCTACGGAAATCCTTCGGAACAGCTGAAGTTGGTCGGTGTTACCGGCACAAATGGTAAAACGACAGTAGCTACATTGTTGTTTCAACTGTTTACTGAGTTGGGCTACCATGTAGGCTTATTATCTACGGTGCAAAACCAGATTGGAAAGAAGATTATACCAGCAACACATACAACACCAGACCCTATTCAATTGAATAAATTGTTAAGGGATATGGTTGATGATGGCTGTGACTATACATTTATGGAGGTTAGTTCACATGCTGTCGTTCAGGAACGTATTGCAGGCTTGGTGTTTGCGGGTGCAATATTCACGAATATTACGCATGATCACCTTGATTTTCATAAAACTTTTGATAACTATATTAAAGCGAAAAAGAAGTTTTTCGATGATTTGGATGCGAATGCTTTTGCTTTGACGAATGCTGACGATAGAAATGGCCAGGTCATGCTTCAAAATACAGTGGCACACCGGAAGAGCTATGGCTTGCGTTCCGGTGCAGATTTTAAAGCAAAGGTGATCGAAAGCCATTTCGATGGTATGTTGATGAGTGTTGACGGACAGGAAGTATGGGTGAAATTGATCGGAGATTTCAATGCATATAACCTTTTGGCGGTTTATGCTGCCGCTATCTTGCTGGAGCAGGAAACGGTGAAAGTGTTGACCGCACTCAGTACCTTGAAAGGTGCAGAAGGACGATTTGAAACGATGAAATCGCCTTCGGGTGTTTTTGGAATCGTAGACTACGCGCATACACCTGATGCGGTTGAAAATGTGTTGAAGACTATAAGTTCATTGCGACGCCCAGAGCAAAAAATCATTACGGTGTTAGGATGCGGCGGCGATCGGGATAAGACCAAACGACCTGAAATGGCTGAAGCAGCTTTGCGCTATAGTGATCGTTTTTTGATTACCTCCGACAATCCACGTACAGAAGATCCTTATCAGATTATTAAAGATATTGAAGCTGGTGTGGCGACGGATCAAAAAGTGAAGACGCTTTCTATAGCGGATCGTAAGGAAGCAATACGCACAGCATATCAGCTAGCTAGCCCCGGCGATATTATCCTAGTGGCAGGAAAAGGACATGAGAAATATCAAGATATAAATGGTGTGAAGCATCATTTTGATGATAAAGAAGTTTTAGAGAATACATTTAACGAACAATAGAAATATGTTGTACCATCTTTTTACGTGGCTTAGCGAATATATTCATATACCTGGAGGAGGGTTGTTTCAATACATCTCCTTTCGGACATCTATGGCTGTAATCGCTTCATTGATTATTACCACGGTTTTTGGGGGAAAATTGATTCAATTCTTGCATAATAAGCAAGTTGGCGAGACAATTCGTGATTTGGGGCTTGAAGGAGAAAAAAAGAAAGCTGGTACGCCAACAATGGGTGGGATCATCATCATTGCAGGTATCCTTATCCCGACCTTATTATTTGCAAAATTGACGAATATCTATGTGATTATCATGATTGTGACAACACTTTGGATGGGTGCAATTGGATTTTTAGATGATTATATAAAGGTTTTTAGACATAATAAAGAGGGCTTAGCTGGTAAGTTTAAGGTTGTTGGACAAGTTGGCTTGGGAGCCATAATTGCTTGTACGATGTACTTTCATCCAGATATCGTTGTTCGAAAAGGGGTGGATAAACCAACCTCTACCAAGCCCGTTGAAGTGGTTATCAATGAAGGTACAGGTGAGAAGACCTATGCTGAAAACGTGAAATCATCTAAGACAAATATTCCGTTTTATAAAAATAATGAGTTTGATTATGCTAAGGTGTTTAAAATATTCGGATTACAGAGCGACTATCTGACTTTCGTCGTCTTTTTAGTTGTCGTTATTTTTATCGTTACGGCAGTTTCAAACGGCGCAAATATTACGGACGGTATCGATGGTTTGGCCACGAGTACTTCTGCTATCATCGGTGTCACTTTAGCAATTTTAGCGTATGTGTCGGGTAACGTAATTTTTTCGGATTACCTCAATATCATGTATATCCCTAATTCGGGAGAGCTTGTGATTTTCGCCGGAGCATTTGTGGGAGCCTGCGTAGGTTTCTTATGGTATAACACGTATCCTGCCCAAGTTTTTATGGGTGATACGGGAAGTTTGGCAATAGGCGGTATAATTGCTGCTTTTGCTATCCTGATCCGGAAAGAACTGTTGATTCCGATTTTATGTGGTGTATTTCTGTTGGAAAACCTGTCGGTTATTCTTCAAGTGTCGTATTTCAAATACACGAAGAAGAAATATGGTGAGGGTAGACGGATCTTTTTGATGTCGCCATTACATCACCATTTTCAGAAGAAGGGGTATCACGAAGCGAAAATTGTAACACGTTTTGTTATTGTAGGAATCATATTGGCCATTCTTACTATTGTAACATTGAAAATTAGATAATGATGTCAAACATTGCAACAATATATTATCCTCAATCTGGACGTTTGGTCATTTTAGGCGCCGGCGAAAGCGGTGTTGGAACGGCTATTCTTGGAAAAGAAAAGGGATTTGATGTATTTGTATCAGATAAAGGACTGATTGCGGACCACTATAAGGAACAATTGAAAGCCGAGGGAATAGCTTTTGAAGAAGGTAACCACGATGAAGAACGGATTTTGAATGCCGCTTTGGTTGTGAAGAGCCCCGGTATTCCAGAGACGGTGCCTTTGGTGGTCGCTCTGAAAGCAAAGAATATACCCGTGATTGCAGAAATTGAATTTGCTGCACAATACACCGACGCAAAGTTAATCTGTATTACAGGATCAAACGGAAAGTCTACGACGACGATGTTGACTTATGAAATGCTTAAGCATGGCGGTTTAAATGTTGGATTGGCCGGTAATATTGGAAAGAGCTTTGCGCTTCAGGTAGCTAAAGAACAGTTTGATTGCTATGTCTTGGAAATATCAAGCTTTATGCTGGACGATATGTACCATTTTAGAGCAGATGTTGCTGTTATATTGAATATTACGCCTGATCATTTGGATCGCTACGACCATAAAATGGAAAATTATGTGGATTCAAAATTTAGGATGATTCAGAATCAAACGGAGAACGATTATTTTATATACTGCCTGGACGATCCAGAAACAATTAAAGGATTGGAAAGACATCATAGTAAAGGGACTTATTTGCCTTTTACACAGGAACAACTTGTTGAATTGGGCGCTTATTTAAATGCCAATAAAACAATAATTATTAATACACCAAATAACGATACATTCACTATGAGAGCTGAGGAATTGTCATTGCAGGGGAAGCATAATATTTATAATAGCATGGCTTCTGGGTTAATTGCGAAAGTGCAGGAATTGAGAAATCAAGTGATGAAAGAGAGCATGGGCTCGTATGTGAATATTCCACATCGCCTGGAACATGTCGCCTGTATCGGCGGTGTAAATTACATTAACGATTCAAAGGCAACGAATGTAAATTCGGTATGGTATGCTTTGGAAAGTTTCTCTACACCAATCGTATTGTTATTAGGAGGTGTAGATAAAGGAAATGATTACAGTATGCTTGCTGATTTGGTCAAAGACAAAGTGCGCGCTATTGTTTGTTTGGGAAAAGATACGGCTGCAATTCATAAAGCATTTGAACAAGATGTGGAGATTATTGTCAACAGTACCTCCATGCAAGATGCCGTGGTATTGTCTTCACACCTGGCCCAAAAAGGTGATACCGTCTTATTGTCTCCTGCTTGTGCTAGTTTTGATTGGTTCAAAAACTATGAAGATCGTGGCGATAAATTTAAAGCGGCTGTAATGGAATTATAAATGGTGTAACCCAATAAGAGGAGGAAGGATATGCTACAGAATATAATGTCTAAATTGAAGGGTGATCGATGGATATGGATCATTGTGATTATCTTATCGGGATGGTCACTCTTGGCTGTATACAGTTCGGTGGGTACGTTGGCGTATAAAGAAGGGAAGGGAACAGAAATGTATTTGTTAAAGCACTTCTCTATTATCGCTATTGGCTTTGTCCTCATGTATCTTTCTCACAAGTTGGATTATCGGTATTATGCAGGGATTTCCAAAATCTTAATGGGAATTACAATTCCCTTATTGCTATTCACCTTAGCTTTTGGAAGTAGCGTAAACCAGGCCAGTCGTTGGTTGACCATACCAGGTATTGGGATGACATTCCAAACGTCAGATTTAGCAAAACTGTCATTGATTGTTTTTCTTGCACGGATGTTATCCCGGAAACAGGAGGAGATCAAAGATGTGAAAAAGTCATTTTTGCCCATCATGGGGTCCGTATGTGGGGTTTTCGTGTTGATTGCATGGGCCAACATGTCCACTGCGATTATGCTATTTGGAGTGAGTGTTTTATTGCTTTTGATCGGGAGGATATCCTTTAAACAGATTGCTATTGTATCTGCTGGGGTTGTTTTGCTAGGAATTATAGTCGTTTCTATTGGTCCTCGGCGTGCAACCTATTATAGTCGTGTGAAGTCTTTTTTTGGTGTAGAGAAGAAAGATGAAACGACGCCGGTATCCTTCCAGGATGATAAAAATTATCAGGCAAACAATGCGAAAATTGCGATAGCAACGGGTGGGCTTTTTGGAAAAGGACCTGGAAATAGCGTGCAGCGTAATGTGTTGCCGCATCCTTACTCAGATTTTATATATGCTATTATTATAGAGGAGTACGGGACAGTCGGTGGGGTAATCCTGCTATTTCTATATCTGGCCTTTATGTATCGATGTATACGTATTGTCACGATGAGTCCCAAAGCTTTCGGTACTTTTCTGGCAGCGGGTTTGGGATTTAGTTTGACGATTCAGGCCCTAGCAAATATGGCTGTTGCTGTAGGCTTAGGACCAGTTACGGGGGTTCCGCTTCCACTCGTGAGTATGGGAGGAACATCTATTTTATTTACGAGTGTCGCTTTAGGAATTATCCTGAGTGTGAGCAGAAATATTGAAGAATTAAAAGGTAAAGAAGAGCTGGATGAAAAGCCTAAACCGAAAAAAGTGGTTATAGGATCAATTCCAGCATAATAAAAAATTGAGCATGGCAATTCGTGTAATTATTAGTGGTGGTGGAACCGGAGGACATATCTTTCCGGCGATTTCAATTGCAAATGCACTGAAGGCAATGGATCCTGCAAATGAAATTCTATTTGTGGGTGCCAATGGCCGGATGGAAATGGATAAAGTGCCAGCTGCCGGTTATCAAATTATTGGACTTGATATCCAGGGGATCAATAGAAAACAGCTGTGGAAAAATATCTTCTTGCCATTTAAGCTTATGAAAAGCTTGAATATGGCAAAAAGTGTAATTAAGGATTTTAGACCGGATGTGGCTGTAGGTGTAGGGGGCTTTGCCTCCGGACCTTTGTTAATGATGGCGAATAAATTGGGCGTGCCAACCGTTGTACAGGAACAAAATTCCTATGCAGGTGTGACCAATAAAAAAGTTGGGGCAAAGGCAGCAAAAATATGTGTCGCCTATGAGGGGATGGAGCAATTTTTTCCTGCGGAGAAGCTGTTACTCACAGGGAATCCAATAAGACGTGAGTCTATAGCGATTGCAGGGAAAAGAGAAGAAGCTTTAACGTTCTTTGGGTTAGATCCACACAAAAAGACAATTTTGGTGCTCGGTGGAAGTTTGGGGGCTAAAACATTAAATGAAAGTGTGCTTGCTTACCTAAATGAATTAAAGGGAGAGGATGTGCAAGTAATCTGGCAATGCGGTAGTTTCTATGTCGAAAAGTTGCAGGAAGAGTTAGCGGGGAAATTGCCACAGAATATTAAGATGTTGGCCTTTTTACAACGTATGGACTATGCTTATGCAGCGGCAGATTTAATTATTAGCCGCGCCGGAGCGGGTACGATTTCTGAGCTCTGTGTAGTCGGTAAGCCTGTTATCCTTGTGCCTTCGCCCAATGTGGCCGAAGACCATCAGACCAAAAATGCAATGGCATTGGTCAATAAGGGGGCTGCATTGTTGGTTAAGGATAGTGATGCAAAAAAAGACCTGGTGCCTGCTGCTTTAACTTTATTAAAAGACGCAGATCATGTCGCACAATTAAGTGAAAATATTAAAAAACTCGGTAAGTTGAATGCTGACGTGCAGATTGCCGAGGAGGTGTATAAATTGGTAAATAAAAAATAGACGAAGTATGAATCTAGATGCAATAAAACAAGTTTACTTGATCGGAATAGGTGGTATAGGCATGAGTGGTCTTGCGCGCTATTTTAAGCATTTGGGCTGTGAGGTGAATGGATATGACCGTACAGAAACTGAGCTGACTAAAACCTTAGTCAAGGAAGGAATCGCGATCTCATATCAGGATGATATCAATACGATTGATGCTATTTTTCACGTACCTACAGCGGAGACATTAGTCATTTTTACACCAGCCATTCCTAAAGATTCGAAGATTAAAGCTTTTTTGGAATCTCAAGGACATATACTATATAAGAGATCGCAGGTTTTGGGGATCATTAGTGAGAGTAGATTTACGGTCGCTGTTGCCGGTACACATGGTAAAACGACAACTTCTACAATGGTGGCACATGTATTGAAAGATTCGGGTTACGACTGTTCTGCCTTTTTGGGCGGAATCAGTTCTAATTACGGTACCAATGTGCTTTATGGAAATAATAATACAGTTGTGGTTGAGGCTGATGAGTTTGATCGCTCATTTCTGACGCTTCACCCCAATATCGCAATAGTAACTTCTTCTGATGCGGATCATTTGGACATTTATGGAGATCGCAGCCATCTGCTCGAATCATTCCAATTGTTCTTGGATAAAGTAGTTGAAGGAGGTACACGTATTATAAAAAAAGGCCTCGAGTTTGCTGGACAAATAAGTTATTCAGGCCATGAAATCGCTGATGCATATGCTTCCAATGTGCATGTACGCGACGGAGAGTTCTTTTTTGACTACCAAGATACCAACGGGCGGATAGACGATATCCATTTAGGTATTCCTGGTACCCATAATGTTGAAAATGCGGTAGCCGCGATTGCAGTAGCCCGTTTACTTGGGATTGAAAATGAAGCGATCAAGAAAGCATTGACAACATTCAAAGGAGTAAAAAGAAGGTTTGAATATATTGTCCGTAAACCTGGAGCGGTGTATATCGATGACTATGCGCACCATCCAGAGGAACTGCGTGCATTTTTAACTTCGATGCGCAAATTGTATCCCACAAAAAAACTAAATGTGGTCTTTCAGCCGCATTTATTTACCCGTACACGGGATTTTGTGGATGGTTTCGCAGAGGTACTGTCCATGGCAGACAATCTGTTGTTAATGGAAATTTATCCAGCTCGGGAACTTCCAATTGAAGGGATCAATTCGAGTTGGTTATTGGATAAAATTACGGCAGAGAAAAAACAGCTTGTAACTGCAGAAGAAGTCTTGGAATTCGCGCGCGATGAAAAGCCGGAACTGATTGTTACAGTTGGGGCAGGTGATATTGACAAATTGGTTAAACCGTTACAGGAAATTTTAGGGCATGCTTAAAAAACTACGTAACATACAATGGAATCGTGTACTCTACTTTACGCTGTTTTTTATCGGCGTAATAGTTGTCGTCGTGATTATGACTATTGTGGGGAAACGTGATGAGCAGCAGGTTTGTAAAGAGATTAAAATTGTCATTGAAGGCACAGAAGCTTTTATTGATCAGGCTGATATCTCCAAACTGATAGAACAAAACTATGGTAGTTTCGCGGGAAAGAAAGTCAATGGAATTCCCTTTCAAAAGGTTGAAAAAACCTTGCGCAAATTACCGTATGTTTCCGATGCCAGTATACATGCCGATATGGATGGTACGATCAGAATTAATATTAGTCAGCGCGAGGCTGTCATGCGGGTCATCAACAAAAATGGAAAAGAATTTTATGTGGACCCCAATGGGTTGAAGATACCGACAACGTTGAAGTATATACCGCATATCATGGTTGCAACGGGTAACATCGCAGAAGGATATAATGAAGCACTGGATACCATATCAACGCCCTTGGTTAAAGATTTGGTAAAGGTTATTGAGTTTATCAAAAACGATGAATTATGGAGTAATCAAGTTGTGCAGATATATGTCAACGGGGATAAGGATATTGAACTTGTGCCTCGTATAGGGACACAGCAGTTGATTGTTGGATCGGCAGATTCATTGGAACAAAAATTTGAATTATTAAAGACCTTTTATACGCAGATCATGCCAAAAGTGGGTATAAATGCTTACGGTGTTGTCAACGTAAAATATGGAGGTCAGATTATCTGTGAAAAGAGGGGAAACTGGAGTTTTTCAGATGATCAAACAAAAAAAGTAGCAAATAATACATTATAGTAATACAGCAACAATACAGGAAATTATGAACTCAAAGGCAGCAGAAATTGAAAGAGAAAACCCAATTATCGTGGGACTCGATATTGGTACTACCAAAATTTGTGTTACGGTTGGGAGACGTAGCTCAGGAAACAAAATTGAATTATTAGGTGTGGGCAAAGCTGACTCTGCAGGTGTAAGCAGAGGGGTGGTTGCTAATATCCAGAAAACTGTGGGAAGCATTTTAGAGGCTGTCGAGATAGCCGAAGCACAGTCCAATGTGGATATTAAAGTGGTGAATGTGGGAATTGCTGGCCAACACATCAAAAGTATTCAACACCGTGGAATATTTACCAAAACTGATGGTGATGATGAAATCATTCGACGCGATATCGAACGACTGATTTCGGATATGTATAAACTGGTACTGCCTCCAGGAGAAGAAATTATACATGTTTTACCACAAGAGTTTACGGTAGATAACGAACCCGGAATTCGCGAACCAATCGGTATGGCTGGTCGTCGTATTGAAGCAAATTTTCATATTATATCGGGACGTGTGACGGATATTAAAAATATCAAGAAATGTATTGATAATTCCAATCTGGAAGTTGCTGAATTAATTCTCGAGCCTTTAGCGTCTTCCGAAGCTGTATTGGATGAAGACGAAAAAAATGCTGGCGTTGTATTAGTGGATATCGGTGGTGGAACCACGGATGTTGCCATCTTCCATGAAGGAATTATTCGTCACACTGCTGTGATTCCTTTAGGCGGTAATATTGTAACGGAAGATATCCGTCAAGGATGTTCTGTTTTGCGTTCTCAGGCTGAATTGTTGAAAACTCGTTTCGGATCGGCTCTAGCTGATGAAAATAAAGAAAATGAGGTGATTTGTGTGCCAGGATTGAAAGGTCGTGAACCAAAGGAAATTTCCGTTAAAAATTTGGCTTATATTATTCAAGCTAGAATGGAAGAAATTATTGAGCACGTGTATTATGAAATCAAATCTTCTGGATATGAAAATAAGCTGATCGGTGGTATTGTTATTACCGGTGGTGGTGCTCAATTAAAACATCTGGTACAACTTGTTGAGTATATTACTGGGATAGATTGTCGTATCGGATTTCCGAATGAATATCTTTCTAAGAATGAGGTTTTACCAAAACCGTTGTTTGAAGAATTGAAAAGTCCTTTGTACGCAACAAGTATTGGCTTGTTGATTAAGGGAATTCAATCCCATGAGGAAGAAGAAGATAGTCGTAGAGAAATGCACGCCCCATCGAAAAAAGTGCAGGCTGCTACGGTGACAACAAAAGAGGTTTCTGAACAACAACAAAAAGAGCAAGGATTATTGTCATGGTTCAAACGTTTTATCAAAGACGGCAACGAAATCGATGACGCAAGTTTTTTAGATAAGAAGTAAGTTTTCCACAATAGTTGAAGTTTTCCACAATTTAACAAATGTGGAAAACTTTTGTTGAAATTATATTATTATTACATTACATATAGTGGGTTTGATTCGTTTTGATATCATCTTCATTGTAAGTTAAATAGGGATAAGTTATGTCAATACAGTTTGAAATGTTAAAAGAACAATCTTCAATAATCAAGGTTATTGGGGTTGGTGGTGGTGGCGGCAATGCCGTAAACCACATGTATAAACAAGGAATTAGTGGGGTAGATTTTATCGTGTGTAATACTGATGCGCAAGCATTGGAATTGAGCCCGATCCCAAATAAAGTTCAATTGGGAATAAGTCTAACCGAAGGTATGGGAGCGGGAGCAGATCCTGATGTAGGTGAAAATTCAGCAATCGAAAGTATTGAAGATATCAAACGTATGTTGGGTACCAATACCAAGATGTTGTTTATTACCGCTGGTATGGGTGGTGGTACCGGTACTGGTGCTAGTCCCGTATTGGCGAAAGCTGCCAAAGAATTGGGTATTTTAACTGTTGCGATTATTACTACACCATTTACATTTGAAGGTAAACGCCGTCGTTCTCAAGCGGAGGAAGGACTTTCGGAATTACGTAAATATGTAGACTCTTATCTTGTTATTTCTAACGATCGTTTGCGTGAAATCTTCGGGAATCTAACGATGACAGCTGCTTTCGCGAAAGCGGATGATATTTTAACTACCGCTGCAAAAGGTATTGCCGAAATTATTACGATCCCTGGTTATGTAAACGTCGATTTTAAAGATGTGCGTACTGTCATGAATGATAGCGGTGTTGCTATTATGGGGAACGCAATAGCTGAAGGTGAAGACCGTGCATTGCGTGCTGTAGAAGGTGCTTTGGCTTCGCCTTTATTGAAAGACAATGAGATCGAAGGCGCTCGTTATATTTTATTGAATATTACTTCTGGAACAAAAGAAGTAACAATGGATGAGGTCGCAATCATTACGGATTACATTCAGGAAAAAGCTGGTTTGTCAGCTGATTTGATCTGGGGTAACTGTATTGACGAGAACTTTGAGGATGAGTTGTCAGTAACAATTATTGCTACTGGTTTTCAAACATCTGAAGAACGCGATAAAGAACGTGAAAATACAAAGGTGTCTATGCCCTTAACTGCTGAACCGGCTAATTCTTTTATCAAACCTGTTTCTCAGGTAGCACCAAGAGAAGTTCCAGCTACGAATAGTTTCGTGACTCCGGTTCAACGTGTGGATACACCGACCCCTTCTTCTAATACCTCAACGCCAAATAATTTGCAATCTGATTTGTTCACTTCACCAAGAAATGCTGTGCAACAACAGGTGGCTGTTGAGGAACCTCAAGTTATACGTCATGATTTAGGTTTTGATGGTGGTTATGAAGAGGAGACTTCATTTGGAGACAATGATTTTCAATTGAAAACTTCGCCATCTGTGTTTCAATTCCAGATGCCAACAGTCTTCGATTCTTATACAGCACCTTCAGCTTCAGCATATGAGGAGAAACCTACTTTTTCATCAAGTACAACAAATGAACAAGTAGAAGTCCCGCAAGTGGAAGAAGAACAGGTGTCGTTTGAAGATCAGCTCGTTCGTACGAAAGAGCGTATTTTGCGTCTTAAAGAATTAAGCATGAAATTAAAATCTTCTAATGGTTTACATGAGTTGGAAAATGAGCCTGCTTATAAGAGAAAACAAATGTCATTGGAAGATACACCGCATTCTTCACAATCTCAGGTGTCTCGTTTTACGCTTTCTTTTGAAGATGGAAATACTGAAATCAGACCGAACAATTCTTTTCTACATGACAATGTAGACTAGTTGATTCACCATAAAATAACAAAAAGCCATCCAATCGGATGGCTTTTTTAGTATCTTTAAATACCGAAATAAGACAATTATACAAGCTATGACGACAAAATTAAATAACCCTGTATGGGTAATGAGTTCTGCATTTGATAAATTATCCTTACCGGAGTTGATTCAGACGACCAAAAGAATCGGGGCGGGGGGGATAGACCTCTGTGTGTTTAGAAAAGATGGTACCCGAGAAGATCATACTGCAACACATTTGGATTATGATGATTTTACTCCTGCAAAAGCGAGGGAAATAATTGAGCTGTTCAATCAGGCTGATTTAAAACTTTCGCTTGGTGCTTTTGAAAATATGATTGGTGGTGATCCTGAGCAACGTGTGAAGAATCAAAATCATTTATTGAAATTGATCCGTATTGCACATTTGCTTGGTGGTGATGCAAATAACGTCAAGGTAGGAACATTCGTTGGATATAATCACGAATTGGGCAATCAAATTGATGGATTTCAAAAAAATCTTGAAGAATACAAACGTGTATTTGCTCCCATTGTTAATTATGCAGAGAGTTTAGGTGTAACCATCCTCTATGAGAACTGCCCAATGGAAGGATGGCGCTCTTCACGTTATAGCTCTACCTATAACAATCTTCCCGCTGTGCTGGCTGCTCGTAAATTAATGTATGCGATGATTCCGAGTAAAGCTCATGGTGAGATTTATGATCCTTCACATGATGTTTGGCAAAATACAAATCCGATTGAGGTTATTCGTAATACAGACATCAGCCGCTTACAACGTATACATGTGAAGACTACACGTAATTTACAGACCGCTGCACGTATTGATTGGGGGGGAATGTACCCTATGCAGCATGTTGATGCTGAATTGGCTAAAAAGGCCAACGTAAGTATTCCTGGGCATGACTGGGATAGACATCACTATGAGGCAATGTTACCTGGCTTTGGTGGATCCGATAGCATGGATTGGCGAGGCTTTGTTGACTTATTGCAAGAACGTGGTTTCAGTGGTCCCTTTGAGATCGAAAACGAAGCTAAGAATTCGAAAGATACAGGTGATTTTTCTGCAACGGTTCAAGGATTTACGACCTGCCTCAACTTTTTAGCACCGATGTTATGGGATTTAGAAGCAGAGGTGGGGTATTCTTATAAGAAATCTCAGCCTTTAGAAGACCTGAACGTAAAAGATGTTCCAGTTGTTACGATGGATGAGTTAATTTAGTAGGATAAAAATGCACTCCAACAAAATGACTAGTTGTTGGAGTGTATTCTGAAAAGTTCAATAAGTTCAGGAATATTAGAAACATTGAGTTTTTCAAAGATTCTGCTTTTATACGTGCTCACTGTTGAAGGGCTTAACTCCAACAAGCTAGATACTTCAATAATCCCCAGTCCCTTTATTAATTGTTTAGCAACGTCCACCTCTCTATTTGACAGACGTGCCAACGGATTTAGCTTCGTCAGTTCAGACTTGCTCTGTGTTAATTTCTGAATATATAGATCCTGTACATTGCTCGACATATACTTCCCTCTATCCTGAATAGCCAGAATGGCATTGGAAAGTTCAGCCATTGCTGTTGTTTTGTTGAGGTAGCCTACTGCTCCTGCTTCGATATAGCGTAGTGCATATAGTGATTCGTCATAAGACGAGAAAATCAATATTTTGATGCTTGGTCGAATTTGAAGGATCTCCTCAACGACGCGTATATTATTTCCACCCGGCATATTAATGTCCAACAATAACAGGTCGAAATCCTCTACCTTTATTTTTTCAAGAACCTCGTCAAAGGTTTCAGCTTGGAATATTTCTGCCTTTTGAAGAGTTTCTTTAATAATAACGGAGGCTCCTAACCGTACAATACCGTGGTCGTCTGCTATAAGAATCTTTTTCATAGATATGCTATCTGATGCTGGGCTTTAATTACCGTATGAAATAAAGTACTAACAATATACAATATATCTTGATATTTTACTAGTTAACGCGCAAATATAAGAAATTAAGTTAATAAAAATTGGGGCGGTGCGAGTTGCGTATCTTTTTATATAAATAGGACATAGGCTAGAAAATATAGCACAATATGAGTTTAACGATAAAAAATTGGCATATTTTAATTAGATTTATGTGACAATTACTAGTTTTGTCATAATTTATGGACTAAAAAATTTAAATATGGGATTTTTAAAAGAGTTTAAAGAGTTTGCAATGCGCGGCAGCGTGGTCGATCTAGCTGTCGGTGTTGTTATCGGTGGAGCCTTTGGTAAAATTGTCACCTCATTGGTTGACGATATTATCATGCCGCCCATTGGTTATTTAACAGGGGGTGTTGATTTTTCATCCAAAAAATTGATTCTGAAGGCCGCTGATGAGGCTACTAAACAAGCTGAAGTATCCATTAATTATGGAAACTTTATTAATGTGGTTATTCAATTTTTAATTGTAGCATTCTGTATTTTTTGTGTTATCAAAGCTTTAAATTCATTGAAACGTAAAGAGGAAGCAGCTCCTGCGGCACCTGCAGCACCGACGAAAGAAGAAACACTTTTGACTGAGATCAGGGATATTCTGAAAAATAAATAGTGTAAGGTATATACTTCATTTATAAAAATCAGCACAGTCAAACTGTGCTGATTTTTATTTTATGGTAGTTGAAAAATTGTTTTTTGAAGCTGTAGCTGAATAAATTAGCTTGTCTGCTTCACATTAACTTTAAATGTTCGTAATATTGTTTGTTTTTGTCTAAAATAAACTTTACTTTTGCATTCCTCTTGGGGAGTTTTGTATTAATTGAAGTAAGAACAAATTAGCATAATAGCGTCATGAAAAGAACATTTCAGCCATCGCAAAGAAAAAGAAGAAACAAACACGGTTTTAGAGAGCGTATGAGCTCTGCAAACGGTAGAAGAGTATTAGCTTCACGTAGAGCTAAAGGTAGAAAACGTCTTACAGTGTCTGACGAATACCGTCACAAAGGTTAATCTTTGACAAGGATCGGTGGCCACTTATAAGAGCTTTTTCTAGTAAGATTAAGTCATCGTATGAAAAATACATTTACAAAAGAAGAACGGTTATGTGCGAAAAGGCGTATTGATGCGCTTTTTAAAAGCGGTTCTTCTTTTGTTTTGTATCCGTTTAGGGTTGTTTTTATCTTCGAGAAAAACAACTTGACTGACCATATTCCCTCCAGTCAGTCTATCATTTCCGTATCCAAACGTAGGTTCAAAAGAGCAGTTGATCGCAATTCGATTAAGCGAATGATGCGTGAGAGTTACCGTTTACAAAAATCGAATGATTTGATTCCGTTTTTGTTGAAACATAATGTAACTTTGTATTTAGCTATTCAATATGTAGGCAAGCAGATCTTAGCGTATGATGTGTTTAGCACCGCAATGAATAAAATGCTGAAAAAATTGCAGGATGAATGTGCTGAAGCTTATTTGGAAAAAGGGGATTAGACCCTTGTTTAGTTTTATTTTCTTGGCTATTATTCGTTTCTACCAAGTTTTTATCTCACCATTTTTAGGCGCCAATTGTAGATATACACCTACCTGTTCTCAGTACGGTAAGGAAGCTATTTTGAAATATGGTCCTTTTAAAGGTGGCTGGATGGCTTTGAAACGAATCGCACGTTGCAACCCTTGGGGTGGCCATGGGCATGATCCTGTACCTTGATTTCTATAACGACGATGAATAATTTAATTTTACAAATTGATACATCAACCGCTGTATGTTCGGTTGCCTTGAGTGAAAATGGTCAAACGTTGCAAGTCATCGATCTCGATGAACCAAATGCTCATGCGGCTAAATTGACTATTTTGATTGCGGAAATTCTTAAACAGACAGGCCGAAAGATGCAGGATTTGAACGCTGTTGCGGTGAGTATGGGGCCAGGCTCGTATACAGGCTTGCGGATAGGAGTGTCTACGGCCAAAGGTCTCTGTTATGCCTTAGATGTACCTTTAATCGCTATTAACACGTTAGAAGCGTTGTTTTTAGGCTATAAAGGGCAATTCGGTTTAACAGAAGATGAAGCTTACCTTCCTATGCTCGATGCCCGTCGGATGGAAGTCTATACAGCAGTTTATAATCATAACGCTATATTGGAGAGAGCGACATCTGCGGAAATCATCGATGTTGAGTATTTCAATGAATTATTGCTGAACTATCATCGTGTCCATTTATTTGGTTCGGGAGCCGATAAATTCCAGGATTTGTTCAGTGCAACGGATCGCGTGGATGTGCTGAGCGGATTTAATGTTTCCGCGGCTTTTCTATCGCTGTTGGCCTTTGATAAATTTCAGCGGAAAGAGTTTGAGGATGTTGCTTATTTCGAGCCATTCTATCTTAAAGATTTTGTGGTTACCCCTGCAAAGAAAAAGGTTGGCTTATTATAGCCAACCTTTTCTTTTGAACCACAAATAAATCGCAAGGGATATGGCAACCATGATTCCCATGGCCACTGGATATCCATAGTACCATTCTAATTCGGGCATATTTTTAAAATTCATTCCATAAATTCCTGCCACAAAAGTGATTGGCATAAAAAATACGGAGAAAATCGTCAGGATGCGCATAATCTCATTGGTGTGATTAGACGAGATGTTGAAATATACATTCAGTAGCTGTGCTACATTTTCCGATAAGTTTTCGTACAAGGTTGATGTCCGGACCTGGAGATCTTTTAAATCGCGGGTATAGACATCTTTTTTGGACGAGGAATGAAAATGCTCAACGACCTCTCTGTAGAGAAAGATGACCTTTCGTGCAACATCAATCTGCCTTTTGATAAAATAGAGGTTTTTCAGTATTGGCTGTTGTTTCATGCGTTTGAGGAAAATCAATTCTTCGTATGCATCGATGCGTGTTGAAAGTTGCTCTAAGGTTTGACTAAAGGTGAATACAGCCGCAGTCGTGATAAATACAGCCAGTTTACGGCTATTTTTTGTCTTGATGGACGTGAATTCAATATTCTTAAGTTTTTCTAAAAACTCGATACGACGTTTGTGTACAGTAATCACAAAATCACTTCCGTAGAAGATGGTCAGGCGATCGGTGATTTCCCCGATGCTGTCTGAATTTTCCTTGAAATTGTCCGACATGACACGGAGAATAACAAAGGTATAATTCTCAAATTCTTCAATTTTCGGTAGATGTTCTGGTTCTTTGGAATCCTTGATCGAAGCTTCATTCAAATTGAAGCGCTCTTTGATAAAGGTGAAGTCTTCTGAGGTTGGCTCAGCTATATCTATCCATTCGTAGTTTGCGATTTCCTTTTCAACAATCGTTCTGACCATAAATCCAATTTTAGTAAGGACAAGATAAGAAAGAAAATAAAAAAAGCCATCAACTCAGTTGATGGCTTTCCTAAATTATTATAACCTTCTATTTGTTTGAAGATTTATATTCTTCGTTTAACTGTTTGATTACCTCATTCGTGATTTCCAGAGATGGGTCAGCATACAATACAGTTGGGTTGCTTTTTGAATAGGTCAGCACCAGTTTGTAGCCATTTTCTGCAGCATGTTTTTTCAGGAATTCGGTAATTTTATTATAAACATTGTTGAATTCTTCAGACTCGTCTTTTGCAATAGAGGAAGAAGCTGTTTGATCTAAACGTGCAAGCTCATCTTGTTTACGTGCTAGTTTTTGTTCAGTAGCTTGTCTATCAGGGGCAGACATTGTAGCTGCATTTTTTTGATATTCGGCAACTTCCCGTTGGAATGCAGTGCTTTTAGATTGCAGATCCGTTTGTGCTTTCTTTACTTTGTTTTCAAGCTTTGATTTAATGTCCTTAAAATATTGATATTTTTCAGAAAGTGAATCCGAGTTTAAATAGACGATTTTATCTTTGTTACTTCCCTGGCTCTCCTTGCTTACCGTATCGGAATCATTTTTTGCAGGTTCGTTTGTTGTTTTTGCACCTTGGTTACATGATGCAATAGTTCCAACCAATAAAAGGCCAAAGGAAACTTTCGATACAATTGAAAATATAGTGTTCATTTTTTTGTTATTTGCAAATTATTACTGAAAACAAACCTAACATAAAAAAATCGAAATTCTAGTTTTTAGTAATAAAAAAGTAAAATTATCCTATGTATTATAATTCGGAATATAGGTTCAATACTTGTTCACGGACTTGATAAATCGGCCAAAATTTCGTATTTTTGAATATTACATTTAAGAGGTTTTCAATGAGCGAAGAAAATAAAAATGCATCCACCTATTCGGCCGATAATATTCAGGTATTAGAGGGTTTAGAGGCGGTTCGTAAGCGTCCATCCATGTATATTGGTGACACCGGTGTAAAAGGATTGCACCATTTGGTATACGAGGTTGTTGACAATTCAATCGATGAAGCTGTAGCAGGATATTGTACAGATATCTTTGTTACTATCCATAAAGATAATTCGATTTCTGTCCGGGATAACGGTCGTGGTATTCCTACAGGAATCAACAAAAAAGAGAATAAATCAGCCTTAGAGCTTGTAATGACTGTATTGCACGCCGGAGGTAAATTTGATAAAGATACATACAAGGTTTCTGGTGGTCTGCATGGTGTCGGTGTTTCCTGTGTGAATGCACTATCTACCCTTTTGAAGGCTGAGGTTCATCGCGATGGAAAGATTTTCCAGCAAGAATACCAAATTGGTAAACCTTTGTATGATGTGAAAGAAGTTGGTGTTTCTGATAAGACGGGTACTATTGTAACGTTCCATCCAGATGCGACAATTTTCACGCAGACTACCGTTTATAATTACGATACATTGGCAAATCGTCTTCGTGAACTTGCATTTTTAAATAAAGGTGTGAGTTTGACGTTGAATGATGAGCGGGAGACTAATGAAGACGGTTCTGAAAAGAAAGAAACATTCTATTCAGAGGGTGGTCTGAAAGAGTTTGTGAAATTTTTAGATGGTAACCGTCAGTCGTTGATTCCTGAACCAATTTATGTTGAAGGCGTGAAACAAGGTATCCCTGTTGAACTGGCTTTACAATATAACGATACGTATTCGGAGAATGTCCATTCTTATGTGAATAACATCAATACGATTGAAGGTGGTTCTCACGTTGCGGGTTTCCGTCGTGGTTTGACACGTACTTTGAAAGCATATGCGGACAAGTCAGGTTTGCTTAAAAACTTAAAAGTGGAAATTACCGGTGATGACTTCCGTGAGGGATTGACAGCTGTAATTTCGGTGAAGGTTGCAGAACCTCAATTTGAGGGACAAACGAAGACGAAATTAGGTAACTCCGAGGTGATGGGGGCTGTAGATGTTGCTGTTGGTGAGATCTTAGGTGTTTATCTGGAAGAGAATCCACGTGAGGCAAAATCTATTGTTCAAAAGGTTGTCATTGCAGCTCAAGCACGTGCTGCTGCACGTAAGGCCCGTGATTTGGTCCAACGTAAAACCGTTATGGGGGGCTCCGGACTTCCTGGTAAATTAGCCGACTGTCAAGACAACGATCCTACCAAATGTGAGATTTATTTTGTCGAGGGGGATTCTGCGGGTGGTACTGCCAAGTCTGGTCGTGATAGAAAGCATCAGGCGATCATGCCTTTACGTGGTAAGATCCTGAACGTTGAAAAAGCGATGGAACATAAGATCTACGAAAATGAGGAGATCAAAAATATGTTTACAGCTTTGGGCGTGAGTGTAGGTACTGCCGAAGATGCTAAGGCATTGAATATTGAAAAATTACGTTATCACCGCATCATCATCATGACCGATGCCGATGTGGATGGGTCCCACATTACAACATTGATCTTGACGTTCTATTTCAGATACATGAAGGAATTGATCGAAAGAGGATATGTATATATCGCTACACCGCCGCTATACTTGGTGAAAAAAGGGAAAGAGCATGAGTACGCTTGGAATGAAGACCAACGTATCAATGCAATTCAACGTTTGAAAGGAAGTGGTAAAGAGGATAGCGTACACGTACAACGTTATAAAGGTCTTGGAGAGATGAATGCAGAACAGTTATGGGATACAACCATGAATCCTGAAACGCGTACTTTAAGACAAGTAACTATTGAAAACGCGGCAGAATGTGACCGTATCTTCTCGATGTTGATGGGTGATGAAGTTGCTCCGCGTCGTGAATTTATCGAAAAAAATGCACGTTATGCTAAAATTGATATTTAATTGATCTGATCATAAAAGAATAAAAAAAAGCCTGATGAAATTTTTCATCAGGCTTTTTTTATTCTTTTATATTTCCTAATTTCATACCAGTGAACCGTTTTTCTGCCGGGATAAAAGGTTCATCGCCTAGCATTTAGCCAATATTAATTAAAACCTATTATGAAATATTGTAGCAAAATTTTGCTCTTTATAGGTTGTTTTATTGGACTAACCTGTACGGCGCAAACAAATGAAAAAATCGATCTCCAAGATTTATTTGAAAGCTTATCGGAAGAGCTTCCTGAGGATGCTGATTTGAGTGAATTCACTGAAAAGTGGTCTCATTATCTCAAACACCCGATCGATCTCAACAAAACTGATGGTAGAGAACTCACTGAATTACAATTTTTGAACCCTTTATTAATCGAGCACCTATTGGCCCATAGGACCATTTCAGGGAATTTTATCAACGTACTCGAACTACAGTCCATTGAAGGATTTAATGAGCGGATAGTCAGTTTGTTGTTACCCTTCGTAAGGGTAGGTCCGGGATCTCCCCTTGAAACCCTGAAATCGAGAAATTTTAAACAGGAATTTATAATACGGTACGCCCGGATACTCGAAAAAGCAAAGGGATACCGTATAGTCGATACGACGAAATCCCATTATCTTGGCGATGCCAATCGCTATGCTGTTAGGTATAGAGCCCAGTTAAACGATGGGTTTCATCTCGCAGTTAATATGGAGAAAGATGCGGGGGAACCATTTTTTAGAGACAGGCAAAAAATGGGATTTGATTTCTATAGCTTAAGTATATCAATAAAGTCTTTAGGCCGTTTCAAAAATATCGTGATCGGCGATTACGCGTTGCAATTTGGCCAGGGACTCAGTATGTGGAATGGTCTGAATTTTGGAAAAGGGGGATTGGTACAGCATACTGCAAGACAAGGGATCGGTGTAAAGTCATATACGTCATTAAATGAGGCTAATTTTATGCGTGGCATTGCAGGAACATTACAGATTAGGCACATTGAAATTACACCTTATTTCTCCTACCAATCCATAGATGGAAAAGTTAACCGTACAACTTCTCCGCCTACGATTTCAACGATCGCAAGCTCAGGCTTGCATCGGACTGCAACCGAACAGCAATACCGTCATGCCGCCTCTCAACTGGCCTATGGATTGAATCTGTTGTGGCGCTATAAGCGGTTCAAAATGGGTGTTCATTTCAATCAGACACAATTAAATGTCTTTAAAACAAAAGGCAATGGTATACGGCAAAAGGCGGACTTTGAAGGTGATTTTTTGCGAAATATAAGTCTATATGGAAACTATACGATTCGGAATGCTTATTTATTTGGTGAGTATGCAAGCAGCATGGATGGCGGTTCAGCACTGTTAGCAGGATCTATGATAAGTTTGCATCCACGTTTATCATCGGTTGTATTGCTGCGGGACTATAAAAAGAATTTTCATACTTTTTATGGACAGGGATTTGGTGAATCGGATAACACCTCCAACGAGCAGGGGGCTTATTTGGGACTAACGTATCAATTGGGTAGAAAATTGCTCTGGTCCAATTATGCGGATATATTTCGTTTCCCGGGAGCAAAGTATCAGGCTGATACGCTATCTACAGGCGCTGATTTTTTTAGCCAGCTGAGTTACATGTGGTACAAAAAAGGCCAACTTTCATTGCGCTATCGTAACCGATTTAAACAAGTTAATTACCAGGGAGAGGGACAAACCGAGCACGGGCTTGTAAATACCAGCAAACAGCAGTTCAGGGTAGAATTTCATTACCGCCTAAGTTCAATATGGACGATTCGCTCCCGTGTAGAAGCTAATTTATTCCAAAAAGAGTATCAGGAAAATAGTTTCGGTTATATGCTTTATCAAGATTTGCTCTGGAAGTCTAGCGCGGGAAAATTTCAGTCGAATATACGCGTTGCGTATTTCGATGCGGCAAGTTATGATAATCGGATCTATGCTTATGAGCAGGATGTATTATATGCATCTGGTTTTGGAATGTACAATACAAGGGGATGGAGAATGTATTTCAATCTGCAGTATCGGTTAAGCCGCCATCTTCAGGTATGGACCAAATATGCGGTCTATTATTATCCGGGGCGAGAGAGTATTGGGACTGGACTGGACCAAATTGAGGGTAATAGAAAGTCAGAGGTTAAGATACAGTTGCGGTGGCAGTTATGAAAGAGCTTAGTTTTATACAAAGATTAGAGCGGCTGCCTACTCTTAAGATAGCGATCCTATATATTGTGACGCTTCTTTTCGCCCCTAAATTACCTATGTCGTTCCACATTTTCCAATGCGTTCAGCAGCTATTGGTTGTGCTGGTTTTGATAACGTTTTGTTGTTATTTATTAAAGGGAAGAATCCGCCAGTATGGCTATAGCTACGGGTATTATGTGTCTGTTGTATTATTTGGGATTTTCCAATTTTGGCGCGAAGCCCCTTTGGTTACAATCAGTCATTTCTCCCATATAGTGACCGATAGTTATGTAGTCAAAATTATTGAAGAGCCCAAGGTGAAGCGGGATATCATTCGTTTTTCGGCGGAAGTAGTAGGGGCTTACCAAAAAGGTGAATTTGTTGAAACTACAGGTCGACTGATGTTATCTTTAAAATCCAGCCAGAAGAACCCACTGCAGTTTGGTGATCTATTGTGGTTAAAAGGTCAAGTAAAGGAAATAGCTCCGCCATTCAATCCAATGGAATTTGACTATAGACAGTATTTGAAAAGACAGCATATCTATCATGAAATTTTCGCAGTCTTTGGTCGGTATAAGCTGATCAGTAGGAAAGAAACAACGGCTTTTTCATTAACTGGGCTCGCTTTACAAACGAGGAGATATTTTTTGGTTAAGCTTCGTCCCCATATCAAAAAGGATGAGCACTTTGCTATTGCTTCAGCTTTATTATATGGTTCCCGGAGCGATATCAGTGCCGAAAGCATCCAGGCCTTCACCAATACGGGAACGATACACGTATTAAGTGTTTCGGGAATGCATGTTGCTGTTTTATTCAGTTTTCTATCCCTTATTTTCAAGCGAATTGCCTGGCCTTTCTATCTCAGATGGCTGCCACTAATTTTGTTATGGAGTATGATCTGGATATATGCTTTTATTGCAGGGCTTGATCCGCCGATTACGCGGGCAGCTATTATGATTAGTTTTGTGCTGTGTGCACAGCATTTTAAACGAAGCTTTTCAACACTGAATTCGCTTATTATTGCCGCATTATTGATTTTACTGGCCGTTCCCCGGGCTGTTGTTGATGTGGGTTTTCAGCTGTCTTTTTTAGCCGTTTTGGGTATGACGATATGTTCGCCGCTTGTCGAAGGATTCCTTCCGGTTAAAAGACCGATATTACGGCTTTTGAGAGATGCATTGGCTGTTTCTATTGCTGCGCAGCTATTGACAACGCCACTGAGCCTTTATTATTTTGGACAATTTCCAACTTATTTTCTGGTAGCCAATGTATTAGTCGATTTCCCTTCAACATTAGCGATGTATCTCGGTTTTATTATGACAATCAATCCAATGCAGGGGCTCAACGATTTATTGGGCTTTCTTTTGGAGCATCTCATCGCTTTCATCTTATACTGCTTGAAATTTATTGACCATTTGGCTTTTTCAACAATAAAAGTTGAACCTATGGGGCTGGAGCTTCTATTTTTGACCTATTTTGCACTATTTTCTTTTTTATATGCTTTTCAATGGAAAGATAAAAAATACGTTTGGCTAGGGGGATGCTGTGCAATTGGAATACTATTGATCACTGCGCAAAAATACCTGGAAAATAAAGATGTAGAACGGTTTCGGGTCTATAATACGAAACATGAGCTGACGATCGGCTATTTCAAAGGTGGGCGCAGTATCGTTTACAGCACATTTGATTCTTTGCAATCCCGAGGCTTGCAATATGCATGTGGAAGAGAAATCCAATTACTGACGAGGGAAAAAGTTCAGTTTGTAGCTTTGAATGGTCGGGAGCGGAAAAACTATCTTGTTACGCTCCCTTTAGGTAGAATTGCTATTTTATCGCATGCAGGGGGAACAATGACACCTGCCGACCTTGTCATTGTCAGAAAAAATTTACTAAATGGTTTACCTCGTTTATTGAAGCAAATTAGACCAAAACTTGTTATACTGGATGGATCCAATTCAATGGAGAAATCTAAGCATACAAAACGTATGTTGGATAGTTTGGGAATACAGAATTATCTCATGAAAGATAATTTTGCGTATGTTTGGGATAAGGAGAACTTATGACGCAAGATAGTATATCAATCTTAAGGCAATACTGGGGTTTCGATTCATTTAGACCCCTGCAGGAAGAAATTATTCAATCGGTCATTTCAGGTAAAGATACACTGGCTTTATTGCCGACTGGCGGCGGAAAGTCGATTTGTTTTCAGGTACCTGCCTTGATGCGAGAAGGGATTTGTATTGTCGTTACACCGCTTATAGCATTGATGAAAGATCAGGTTGAGCATTTGAAAAAAAATGGAATTCAAGCGGTCGCGATTTATGCTGGAATGCGGAAGAGGGAGGTGGATATTACGTTGGACAATTGCGTCTATGGGCAAATAAAATTTCTCTATCTTTCTCCTGAAAGATTATACAATGATATCGTAAGGGAGCGCATACGATTTATGAATGTAAATCTTTTTGCGATAGACGAAGCACATTGTATTTCTCAATGGGGGTATGATTTCAGACCTCCCTATTTAGAACTCGCTAAGTTACGGGAACTGCATCCCAAGGTTCCTTTTCTGGCCCTTACAGCGACAGCAACTGAGCGTGTCATTAGCGATATACAGCAGAAGCTGAATTTTCCAAAAGAAAATGTATTTGTCAAAAGCTTTCTCCGCGACAATTTGGCTTATATGGCCATTGAGGAAGAGGATAAGATGGGACGTATGGTCCGCATCATACACAAGTTGGGTGGATCCGGTATTGTTTATGTCAGAAACCGGCGGGAAACACAGGAGATAGCCCGTATTTTAGTCAATAATGGCATTTCGGCAGATTATTACCATGCCGGGCTCACGGGGCAGGAACGGGATCAGAAACAGCAAGGGTGGATGACAAATGTTGTTCGCGTTATTGTAGCGACAAATGCGTTTGGGATGGGAATTGATAAACCCGATGTACGGTTTGTCATTCATCTCGATTTGCCCGATTCGCTGGAGGCCTATTATCAAGAAGCCGGTAGGGCAGGAAGAGATGGCAAGAAGGCCTATCCCGTTATTCTTTATCAAAAGGCAGATGAGCGGAAACTTGTCGATAATTTGCAAGCTAGCTTTCCTGATATTCCATTTATTCAACAGACCTATCATTACCTTTGTAATCATTTTCAGATTCCCTATGGTTCTGGAGAAGGAGTGACTGTAGATTTTGATGTTGTTGCATTTGCAAAAAAATATCAGCTACCGTTGGTTCCTGTTATGAATGCGCTGAAGTTTCTGGAGCGGGACACTTGGTTGGTTTTGTCAGAAGCTGTTACAATACCTTCACGCTTTAAGTTTGAAATTGATAGCGCCGAATTGTATAAAGTTCAGGTGCAGTATGTCAAATATGATAAGCTTATTAAGGCTATTTTGCGCAGCTATGGTGGTGTATTTGAAAACTATATCCTCATCAATGAATATGAATTTGCACGTAAGTTAGGTCTGCCTTATGATCGTGTTGTCGAGCTGTTGAAGTCGTTGGAGACACTGGAAATAGCGAGCTATCTGCCTTCTACAGATGCGCCACAATTGACCTTTTTGCAGAACCGAGTCGATTACAAACACCTGCATATCGATCATATTTTTATTCGCGATCGCCATCAGGTGAAGGAAGAGGAAGTCAATGGCATGATCGGTTATATTGAACAGAGCAATTGCCGCAGTCAATCGCTGTTGTTATATTTTGGAGAGAAAAATGCGGGATTCTGTGAAGTATGCGATTTATGTCTGATCCGCAATCATCAGGAAAAGCAGCGGGCAAATATAAAAGCAGAAATCAAAAGCAGTTTACTTGCTGAAGCCAAAAACATTCATGATTTGGTGGCGAGTTTGACGATAGGCACAGAAAAGAAAAGAATAGAGATCATCCGTAATCTCCTAGATGCCGAAAAAATCCGCTTGGAGGATAATCTCTATTCTTGGAATACCTTGTTTTAAACTATTTCTCGATGGGTAGATTGAGCTCTTCACGGCCCCACTCTGACCAAGAACCATCGTATACACGGATTTGCTCATGACCAGCGAGATGACAAGCAAATGCTAAGACTGAGGCCGTGATACCCGATCCACAGGAGAATACATATTCATTTCCGGTCGCATTAAAATGATCAAATTGCTGTTTCAATTCATCAATGGGTTTATAAACGATTCCGTCAAATAATTCTTCGAAAGGGAGATTTTTGGAATGGGGGATATGCCCACCATGAAGGCCTTTCCGGGGTTCAGCTACTAAACCACTAAATCGACCTTTACTTCTGGCGTCAAAAATATTCACTTGAGTATCCCGATAATGTGTTAAGATATACTCTTTATCGGCATAAAGGTTTGCTTGAAATTGGGCTTTAAAATTACCGGGACTTGCAGCGGTTGTATACTGGTCTACGACGGGCAGTTTGTTATTTTTCCAAGCAGGAACACCGCCATTTAAAATAAAGACCTGTTCAAATCCCATGACCTTAAACATCCACCAGGCCCTTGGGCTTGAATAAACGCCCCATCTGTCATATAATACGACCGTACTATCCTGATTTATTCCCAGGCTTTGCATTTCCCTTTCGAATACCGCTGCAGAAACGAGGGTATGCGGTAATTTGGAAGTAGCATCCGAAAGTTTCCCTTCGATGTCAAAAAATTGAGAATGGGGAAGAACTTCGAACTTGGTATCCTTGATGGATTGACCAACTTTGTCGATGGTGCAATCGAGGAGGACAATGTCTGTATGCTGTCCCAGTGATTCCTGAAGTTCGGTGGGGTTAATTAAGGCTGATTTGAATGACATAACAATAACGTTTATTGATACAAAATTACAAAAGCATCCCTATAAAAACAAAGCGGCTGTCCTTTTGGAACAGCCGCTTTTTATGGATTGAAATTGCTAATTACTTAGCGTTTTTATCATTTTCCATTTGCTCTTTCAATTGAGCTAATACGTCTAAGTCGCCTAAAGTAGATTTTTCAACAGAATCTTTTACTTTTTTCACAGCTGAAGACTCAGCTTTAGCGTCTTTTTTACGGTTGTTAGACTCTTCTTTGCGAGCTTCTTCTTTCTCTTCTTCCCAGATACGAGAGTGAGAAATTACCAAACGTTTGTTCTCTTTGTTGAACTCGATGATTTTGAATGAAGTAACTTCATCAACTTTCAATGAAGAACCGTCTTCTTTAACAGAGTGTTTAGAAGGACAGAAACCTTCAACACCGTATTGTAAAGCTACGATATCACCTTTGTCACCAACTTTGATCACAGTACCTTCGTGGATAGAACCTTCAGTAAAGATCGTTTCGAAAGTATCCCAAGGGTTTTCTTCCAATTGTTTGTGACCTAAAGATAATTTGCGGTTTTCTTCATCTAATTCTAAAACAACTACGTCTAATGTTTCACCAACTTTAGTGAATTCGTTAGGGTGGTTGATTTTTTTAGACCAAGATAAATCAGAGATGTGGATCAAACCGTCGATACCTTCTTCTAACTCAACAAATACACCGAAGTTAGTCATGTTTTTAACAACAGCTGTTTGTTTAGAACCTACAGGGTAACGCTCAGTGATGTTTTTCCAAGGATCTGGAGTCAATTGTTTGATACCTAAGCTCATTTTACGCTCATCGCGATCTAACGTTAAGATTTGCGCTTCGATCTCATCACCAACTTTCAAGAACTCTTGCGGAGAACGTAAGTTTTGTGACCAAGACATTTCAGAAACGTGGATCAAACCTTCAACACCAGGGATGATTTCTAAGAAAGCACCGTAATCAGCAACTGTTACGATTTTACCTTTAACTTTAGAACCAACTTCCAATGCAGTATCTAAAGATTCCCAAGGATGCTCAGATAATTGTTTCAAGCCTAAAGCGATACGTTTTTTCTCATCATCAAAGTCTAATACAACAACGTTGATTGTTTGATCTAGCGATAAAACTTCTTTTGGATGCTCGATACGACCCCAAGAGATATCTGTGATATGCAATAAACCGTCAACACCACCTAAGTCGATGAACACACCGAAGTCAGTGATATTTTTAACTGTTCCTTCTAATACTTGACCTTTTTCTAATTTAGCAACGATTTCAGATTTTTGGTTCTCTAAGTCGTTTTCAATTAATACTTTGTGTGATACGACAACGTTTTTGAATTCGTGGTTGATTTTCACAACTTTGAATTCCATTGTTTTACCTACGTATACATCGTAGTCACGGATAGGTTTGATATCGATTTGAGATCCAGGTAAGAATGCTTCAACACCTTTGATATCAACGATAAGACCACCTTTAGTACGGCTCTTAACGAAACCAGTAATGATTGCATCATTTTCCAATGCCTCATTGATAGCTTCCCAAGATTTTTGAGTTTTAGCACGTTTGCGAGAAAGTACTAATTGACCGTTAGCATCTTCTTGAGATTCAACGAATACGTCAACTTTGTCACCAACTTTTAATTCTGGTAAGTCACGGAATTCTGATAAAGAAACTAAACCGTCAGATTTGAAACCAACATTTAAGACTACGTCTTTGTTGTTGATAGAAACTACAGTACCTTCAATAATTTCACCTTGGTTAACTTGGTTGAAAGTATCTGCGTATTGTGCTTCAAGTTTAGCGCGTTCAGCATCGCTATAATTTCCGAAACCTTTATCATTTGCATCCCAGTCAAATTCACCTTCTGGTGTGATCCAAGTGTTTGATTTGATTTCGTCGATTAAGTTTGAATCAGCTTCTGATTCAATTTTTTCAGTGTCTTTCACTACTTTAGTGTCAGCACCTTGTAGCTCTGCGTTTTTCGCTGCTAATTCTTTTTCTGCTTCTTGTTTTTTTGCCATTAATTAATTTTCTCCTTTTTCCTACTTTGTAGGAGTTGCAAAGGTACAAAAAAACTTTAAATGCAAAATTTTATTTTTCTTATTTTATTGAAAGACTTTCAGTTATAGGGGACTTTTTACATGCCAGCCCCGCAAGGGATGATATTTGAATTGTACTCTTGCTAATTCTCGACTTTATTTGCGGAAATCCTTTTCCGATAAAATAGATTTTAAGTGGCTTAAGGCAACTTAGTCTTCTCTCTTAAAAGAGTTGAAAATGCGTGGCTTGGCAATAACAATGGTTTGTTTGGACAGCGCTATTGCCGCATTAAGCTCATAGCCCAATAATAAAATAAGCGTATTCAGGTAAATCCAGAGCATGATGACGATCAATGTCCCAATGGATCCATACAGTTTGTTATATGCACCAAAATGATTGATGTAGAAGGTAAATATTGAAAATGTCAATATCGCTAAAATGGTAGCCATAGAAGCCCCTGGACTGAAGAGTTTCCATTTATTGGAGTTGGAGGGACCAAATTTGTAAATACAACTTACGGTGAAAAAGTAAATAGCAAATATGATCAACCATCGGGCTACTTTAAGTAGAATAGCCCAGAAGCTGGATTTAATCCCTGTAGTTTCCTTGAGGTAGTCTATCGTAATGCCAGCTATGGTAAATATCGTCATCCCCGCTGTTAAAGCAAAAATAATCAGAAAAGCCAAGGCTAAGGCAAGCAGTCGTTTTCTGATCCAAGGTCTTCTCTCCGTCATCAGGGAAGCTTTATTGAAGGCATTCATTAGGGAGGCCATGCCATTGGTCGCAAAATAGGCCGCAAACACAAAACCAAAAGACAGCAATCCACCATTTTGGTTTTTGATAATATCCTCCAATGTCGTTTCAACAACGAGAAATGCATTTTTAGGAATTACTACCGCAAGGAAATCCAACAACTGTTCCTGAAAATTATTAATCGGAATATAAGGGATTAATGTAAATAGAAAAATGATTCCCGGAAAAATGGCCAATAGAAAGCTATAGGAAAGGGAAGAAGCCTTGCTGACGATGGAATCTCTGGAAAGCTCCTGAAAGAAAAATACCGCCACAGTATAAAGTGGTAGTGAGCCAAAGCCAGGTAGTACGACACGTTTACTCCATTCGATTAATCTAAAATAAGGTTTAAAATTTAATAGCCATTGGTGGATTTTCCCCATATCAATTAAAATATTTACTCATCTTATCCAGAAAAACCTGTGGCGGCATACAAGGTCTATTTTTCTCCATATTGACAAAGACCAAGGTTGTTTCTCCCTGGTTGAGTAGTTCCCCATTTTCATTGAAAAGCTCATATTCGAAAATGATGCGAACGGCAGGTTTCTGGCGGATTGTTACCCGTATCGTGATCAAGTCATCGTATTTGCCTGGTTTCAGATATTTGGTCTTCATCTCCGTAACGGGGAGCATAACACCCATTTCTTCCAGCTCCTTATACGATATCCCCGTGCTCCGCAGCATTTCAGTTCTCGCTATTTCATAAAACGCAGCATAGTTTCCATAATAGACATAGCCCATTTGGTCTGTTTCTGCATAGCGGACGCGAATCTGGTGGTCAAATACAAACATTATTTTTTAATATTTCTAGCGTCTAGAGCCTGTTGGAATTTACGTGCATTGATCAAATGCTCAGCCTCTGTTTTTGCAAAATTATGGTAACCAGAAAAATCATCTTTGGCACACATGTAAATATAATCATGTTGCTTAAAGTTTAAGACCGCATCAATTGCAGCGATGCTTGGAATTGATATAGGGCCTGGAGGCAATCCTCTATAGATGTAAGTATTGTAAGGATTGTCTGTTCTGAGGTGCTTATTCAATACCCTTCTAATGGTAAAGTCATTATTAGCAAAGATCACCGTAGGATCTGCTTGCAATAACATACCTTTTTTGAGACGGTTTAAATATAAGCCGGCTATCATGGGCATTTCATCCTGGTGTAAAGCTTCACCTTTCACAATAGAAGCCAATGTGCTAACCTGTTGTGGTGTCAGATTAAGTGCTTTTGCTTTTGCCGTGCGATCCGCATTCCAAAACTTTTTCCATTCATCATCAAAACGAGCAATTACTTTTTCCGGATTGGTGTTCCAGTAAATTTCGTAGGTATTAGGGATGAACATTGAAATGAGATTTTCTTTTGTAAATCCATATTTCTGTGCGGTAGCCTCATCATTCAGTACAGCAATAAATTGGGCAGAATCTGCCTCAAAACTTTTTCCAAGAAGTGCAGCCATATGCTCTTTCAGTCGCACATTGGAAAATCTGAATTTTACAGGTTCTTGGTAACCGCCAATCAAATTGCCGACTAAGCGTCTATTGTTCATCCCTGGGGTTAACAGATAACGTCCGGGTTTTACACTTTCTTCATATTTTTTATATTGTGCTGCACGCTCAAAGGAAGCGATATCATCCACTAGATTTGAATCCTTGATTGATTTCAGTACATCCTCATATTTTTCACCCTCGTGTATGTACAGGTACTTTTTCTCTCCCGATACATTCGAAGCATAAAATGCTTTATAAAATGTCCAGGCAAAATAACCTCCAACAACGATAACGATTAGCGCAATAATTTTTAACCAACTTGGTATTCCTTTTTTATTTTCCATTCTAAAATTTTTTATTCATCTGTTGTTCGCTATTCATGGCGTTTATATAACCCTTAGCGATCAGTGGTTGATGAATCTGCCAAGAACTCTAATCTATTACGATGGAGATCATTCGACGCAGCTTCATTTTTGAGTAAATAAACTTAAAAGCCTAAACTATTCCCTTTATTTTCCTTTTCCTTTTTTTGCCCTGCTGCAGGATTTGTCGTTGTCGGTTTAGCTGCAGGGGTATTTGTTGTGTTACTTTTTGCTGGAGCAACAGGCTTTGACTGAACCGGAGGTTTTGCCGCTGGCGGAGTAACCTGTGTTTGGTTTGCCTGTGGTTTAGGTGTTGTTGTACCTCCAGTCGGAGCACCTGTTGTTGCTGTTGGTGCCGTGAGTGAAAGTGTTACGTCAATTTTAGCCCCTAAACTGGTCAGGCCCTTTTCTATTCCTGGTGACTGCACACTGATTACTGCAGTGGCTGTATCCGTTACGCTTGGATCGTAGGTTACAGTACCTAGACCTAAGCCAGCTCCAGACAAGGCGAACTTTGCTTCGTTTAATGGAAGCCCAACTAAATTAGGTATCTCCACCTCATTTGCTCCCAATCCATTTCCCAAAACCAGATCTATACGTGAACCTTTAGGAATCATGCGTCCGTTGCGGATAGATTGTCCTGCAAATTGAGCATCCAATACGATATCCCTGGCGATGTCTGCGACATAAGAAGTGTCACCGATTCGAAGGTTATGGTTTTTCAAGATGGCTGTTGCTTCAATCAATGTTTTATCTTTTATATTCGGAAAAGCAACTTCAGGTGCAACCTGTGTGATGATGGTCAAATAAATAGTCCGACCCGATTTTACATGAAATCCTTGTTCGGGATCCTGCTCTATGACCATGCCAGGTTTGGCATCCATCTGATAGACAGAGTCAATTTGATATTCCAGCCCGGCGTCCTCCAAAGCTTGGATGGCAGCACTGATATGAAGGCCTTTCACTTTAGGAACGGCGATAGATTCATCATGTTTGGTATATATTTTCAGTCCAATATAAACGAAAAGGAATAGACATACTATCGCAATAAGAGCGGCAATAAGATTTTTCCTAAAAGTGGGGGTCTGAAGATATTGTACGACTTTGGACATTTCTCTGTTTGATAAAAATTAATTCTGCATAGAACCGCAATATTAAAGCCAAGTTTGCAGAATGATTAAATAAAATTATTCCTCACAAAATTATTCGTTTTTCCGTGTATAGCAAATTATATTTGCTATTCGAATCGCTAAAATTTATGAAAGCAAAAATAGCATTAATAACTGGAGGTTATACAGGAGAAGCTGAAGTTTCTTTTAAAAGTTCTGCCTTCGTCAATTCTCAACTTGATCACGACAAATACGATATATATTTGATTACAGTGACCAAAGAAGCATGGTACTATGAAGATTTAGACGGAAAGCGTCATCCGATTTCAAAAGCTGATTTTACCCTTCCATTGCATGGGGATATCTTGACTTTTGACTTAGCTTTTATTATGGTGCATGGTGTGCCTGGAGAAGATGGAAGACTTCAGAGCTATTTTGATTTATTAGATATTCCATATACCTCATGTGATGCCTTGACGTCCGCATTAACTATGAATAAAGGGTATACAAAAGCGATCTTATCGGATATTCCCGAGTTGCATTTGGCAAAATCGGTCCTACTGTTTGAATCGCAACGCCCGGAGGCACTCAAAATCGTCGAAAGTAATCTTTCACTCCCTTATTTTGTGAAACCTAATGCCGGTGGAAGTAGTATCGGAATGACCAAAGTAAAGGAATCTGCACAACTGCAGGAAGCGATTGACAAAGCTTTTGATGCGGAAAATACAGGAAAACAGGTTATTGTTGAAGAATTTGTGACAGGACGCGAATTTTCTGAGGGAATTTTTCGGAATTCAAAAGGCGAGCTTGTTGTTTTGCCCGCTACAGAAGTTCGGACTACACGCGAATTTTTTGATTATGAAGCCAAGTATGTACCTGGATTAACCGAGGAGATTACGCCGGCAGACCTGACGATCGGACAGCAGGAGCGTGCTGCGCGTATTTTAAGAGAAATCTATGTTAGATTGAACTGTAAAGGTATGGTTCGCGTGGACTTCTTTTTGGAAAACGATACCGATAAATTTTATTTTATCGAAATTAATACCATTCCCGGGCAGACTCCACAAAGCTTTATTCCGCAGCAGGTACGGGCTTTTGGAATGAAGGAGGGGGATTTTTACGGCGAGTTGATTGAAACAGCCTTACAATCGAAATAGTTCTATTTCAAAAATACCTTGAAGCAAGCAGCCTTCTGCCCAAAGTAGATAAAAATATGCCGCAATAGCGACACACAAAAACGGCTTTCATACATTGAAAGCCGTTTTTGTGTGTTTTATTTTCTGTAATCAAATTTGGATAGATCGGGTTTAAACTTCTTAACCCTTTTCAATTCCTCCTGATAAATTACCTGCCCAATATTCTTTAAAAAAGGGTAGGTTACTGTGTCGTATTCATAGCGGCCATCGTTGTAGATGCCATTTTCATTGGACTGCACAACAACGGCGAGCATAAATTCTACCCCATGTTCAAAGTCGACGATATAAGCATTATCAATATTATAGCCATAAGAATCTCCATACTTGTTGAAGATCCGGATGTTGGGATTTAAGGTCGCATTTTTTTCACGGCCATAAAAAAGGAGCTTGCTATACGTTGGCCAAAATTCTGTTGGATCATATTTCGGGAAATCCGATTCAAAGGGATAGCGCGACATATAGTCATAGAGTAGGTCATAATCCTCCTTTTTTAGATTAAATCGTTCTTTAGGCTGAAATGCTTCCGGAAAGAGTAATTTCTTCAATATGAACTGTTGATCTTCGAGTGCGTAGACATTAAGCCCCTCAAAACTCCAGGGCTCATGAATAAGTTCATCTTTATCGTTCATATAACCTTTCCCCTGAAGCGTATTGGCCAGCTTCATCGTGTAGTCTTTTGGGTCGAATTGGGCCGCTTGTTGGTAGATGATATCTTTTCCATTGTAAAAGGTAATGGGATTGCTGTGTTTGGCCCATATTCCTTTGTCGCCAATGGCAAGACGGTTGACGATACGGCTGTATTTGGTGCCGTATTTTTTTAGTTTTGCATTCAGTTCAGCACGGCCAATAAATTCAAACAGTCTATTTTGTGCATCATTGTCGCTGGTCAACAGTATTTTTTTTACGTATTGTGCAACAGAGGGAAGACCATTGGCTGCCGACTCGTCCACAAGAACCTTAGTCTGCTTTTCAAATGCAGAATCAATGCGGAGGGGAGTATCTTTGGTTAAACCGGCTAGATGGAGGTCGTTGATTTTTTCTAAGGCCAGAATTGCTGTCGGCAACTTTACTGTACTTGCGGGATAAAAATACCAGTTCGGATTCAGTCGATAGCTATAAGATCTGAAATGTGGCCTATTGGATTTGTCACGATCAATTTGTGTATACAGAATCTGCACCTCATTTTTCGTCGGATGACTTAATATGTTTTGAAATAGATCAGGATGACTTTGGAGTAATTTTTCCAGGTAAACAGTATCTATCTGCTGAGCGTATGCGTCTGACATGAATAGGGTGAAAATTAAGATGAAGTATTTGTGCATGTGCTTTAGATCAAAGTGTTGCGCTTGTTTAGTCCTGTAGATTAAGCTCTTCTATAGCTTTTAACAATTTGTTTTTTGACAGGAGTTTTTTTGCTTTTTCATTTCCCTCTACATAAGGCTCCAAGGTTTCTTTTTTCAGTGGTAAAATTTCCTTCGCCTTTTCCATCTTGAAATGCGATATGGCAGGCTGATTGATATCAGCGGTCATGCTATAGCGGCGGATTCGCTTTTCATAACTGACAGTGTCGACCAAAAATAACCAACAGCTGTCCTGTGGAATGCCTTTTATTTTCTTGTTCCAATAATCTATCCGATAGATTTCTTTCGTCTGATCGGGCGTTACTGTATATTTCTTGCCTTTTTCCCGCCAGGATATTTCACTGGGTGCTGTTGCGGTTCTCAATTTTATTTTTGTTTTTGCAACAACAGTGCTGTCATTTTTCAAAACAATATAAAATTTATACCTACTGCTTATCGGTTCGCTATTGAAAGAATAGAGTGGAGGGGTATACAACCCTGCTAAAGTAACGTTCCCGCCAGGAGTTCGTATTGTGGTAGGCGGGCGAAATTGTGCGAGAGCTTGGGTCGAGGTACCCAGTAGAAAAAAACTGAAATTTAATGTCAATAGGATCATGGAGCTTTTTGCCCCATGATATTGCGCTTTGATATTCGTAAACATGGAGTTATTTTCTCGAATAAACTTCAAAGGTATAAGCAAATGCATGTTTCTCATCTGCCTGATGCGAATCTGAGGAAATTAATTCCCATTCTTCGGAAGGCAATTCAGGGAAGAAAGCATCTCCTTTTAGGGTTGTGTGTACTCGTGTCAAAAGCACTTTGTTTGCCAAGGGTAGCGCTTGCTGATAAATGTTTGCGCCACCAATGATAAACACTTCGCGTTCATCCCGGCAATATAAAAGTGCCTCTTGAATACTATTGGCTACATCAATATCTTCTCCCTGGAAATTCGCATTACGCGTGATGACAATATTCCTTCTGTCCGGTAAAGCTTTGCCTATGGCCTCAAAAGTCTTTCTGCCCATTAGGACAGAATGCGCAATGGTATTTTTCTTAAAATATTTAAAGTCGTTGGGTAAATGCCAAGGCATCTGGTTGTCGATTCCGATGGCATTGTTTTCCGACGCTGCTACGATTAATGTGATCGTTGGGTTGCTCATTTTTGATATAATGTGATTATTCGTCCGCTAAAATAATGTTGTTACAAAATTAGGTGCCTTCATTGTTAAACGGCAACCGGAGCTTTGATATGTGGATGTGATTCGTAGTTTAACAATTCAAAATCTTCAAACTTGAACTCAAAGATATCTTTTACTTCGGGGTTTATTTTCATCTGTGGTAGCGCTTTTGGCTCGCGGCTCAATTGGAGCTCCGTTTGCTCGAAGTGATTACTGTAGATGTGTGCATCGCCCAGAGTATGGATAAACGCTGCGGCTTCCATGTCGCAAACCTGTGCGACCATCATCGTCAACAAAGCATAAGAGGCAATGTTGAAAGGTACGCCAAGGAATATATCCGCACTACGTTGATACAGTTGACAGGACAATTGTGGTTTCATGATGCCTTTTTCGGGCTGTGCTGGCGCTACATAAAATTGGAAAAAAGCATGGCAAGGAGGGAGTGCCATATGCTCTATTTCGGCAACATTCCATGCCGATACTATAATGCGGCGTGAATCCGGTGAATTTTTTAGCTGGTTGATCACCTGTGTGATCTGGTCGATATGGCGGCCATCAGGTGTTGGCCAGGAGCGCCATTGTGATCCGTATACAGGGCCTAAATTCCCTTGTTCGTCAGCCCACTCGTCCCAAATGCTTACGCCATTTTCTTTAAGATACTGAATATTGGTTTCACCTTTAAGGAACCAGATCAGCTCATGAATAATGGATCGCAAGTGTAATTTCTTCGTCGTTACCAAAGGGAAACCTTCCTGAAGGTTGAAACGCATCTGATATCCAAAGACACTTTTGGTACCCGTGCCAGTACGATCTGTCTTTATAACACCATTCGTATATACATGTCTGAGTAAATCTAAATATTGTTTCATCTGTAAAAAAAGTAATTATAAAATACTAAATATCAATGCTATAATCGAACTGGATAGGGACGAATAGCGCTGTTTTATGTGTCTGATTCTCAATCGGGGAATATTTGAATACATCATGTCCGGACTAATTTCGTTTGCCTGTAATAAGCCGCCGGTGCATTCAGCCTTTCAAGATAGTCAAAACTAAGGAAAATCCTTATAACGAGAAAGTCAAAACTTAAAATGATAAGAGCGGTTACTGAAAAAAAATGTAATTTTGCAAAATATTATGGAGAATAAAAAAGTAGCTTTTTATACACTTGGATGTAAACTGAATTATTCGGAGACATCATCCATTGGTCGTTTATTTAAAGATGCGGGCTATGATACTACAGCGTTCAATAGCCGTGCAGACGTTTATGTAATCAATACATGTTCGGTAACGGATAATGCTGACAAGAAGTGTAGAAAAGTAGTGAAGGAAGCATTAAAGCACTCTCCCAACGCCTATATTACGATTGTTGGCTGTTATGCGCAGCTAAAACCAAAAGAGATTGCAGAGATTCCGGGAGTGGATATGGTCTTAGGTGCAGCTGAAAAGTTTAATATTATTGAGCATATCAATGATTTGACGAAACAGGAAAAAACGATCGTTTATAATGGTCCAATCGATGAGACCAATCAATTTGTCTCGGCTTATTCGATTGGCGATCGTACGCGTACCTTCCTAAAAGTACAGGACGGGTGCGATTATTCATGTACATTTTGTACGATTCCTTTGGCACGTGGCGGAAGCCGCTCGGGTAAGATCGAAGATATTGTGCGTCAAGCGGAAGAAATTGCAGCTTCAGGCGTAAAAGAAATTGTGTTAACGGGAGTTAATATTGGTGATTTTGGTATTCGGGATGGTAAGCGTGAAGACCGATTCTTGGATTTGGTAAAGGCTTTGGATGAAGTCGAAGGTATCGACAGGATTCGGATTTCTTCGATAGAACCTAATCTTCTTTCCAATGATATTATTGAGTTTGTGGCGCAATCAAAACGTTTTGTTCCACATTTTCATATGCCACTGCAGTCTGGAAGCAATAAAATTCTGAGTTTAATGCGCAGAAGGTACAAAAGAGAACTTTACACAGAGCGCGTCGCATTTATCAAGTCATTGATGCCTAATTGTTGTATTGGTGTTGACGTTATTGTCGGATTTCCGGGAGAAACACGTGAAGACTTTATCGACACGTACAATTTCTTGAACGATTTGGATATTTCTTATCTGCATGTCTTTACCTATTCAGAAAGAGAAAATACGATTGCAGCTCAAATGGACGGTGCTGTACCGGGAGCTCAACGTAGTGACCGTAGCAAAATGTTGCATATCCTTTCGGAGAAGAAGCGCCGTGCTTTTTATGAGTCACAGCTTGGCGAGACTGGTGATGTCTTGTTTGAGGCCGATGAGAAAGATGGATATATGCATGGCTTTTCTAAAAACTATGTCAAAGTACGGACCTTATACGATCCATTATTGGTGAATGAGGTTGTGCCGGTTAAATTTATGGACGTAACGGATTCCTGTGAGGTTGAGGTAGAAGAAATTCCGGAGACATTGACACATTAATCTTTTTAAGGGTTATACCATATTAAGATTTATAACATATAAAAAAGGCAATCTTCTCTAGTAAGATTGCCTTTTTTCTTTATAAGGAATTCCAAAATTTCCCTATTGATTGCCCTCCTAATGTGCACTGCTCTTTGCTGCGTTCAACCAGATGACGGTACCCAAGATCAAAAGTACCCCGAGCCATTGTATCGTGGATACACTTTCATGAAGTATAAAAAATGACATACAGGTGGCTACAGGTAGCTCAGCCGAACTCAATATTCCGCCTAGGGAGAAGCCCGTTTTAGGTAAGCCGTAGGCAAACAATAAAGGCGGGATGACTGTGCCAAATAGAGAAAGGATCAAGCCGAAATAGAGGAAGTTTCCATCAAATTGACCATTCCATAAATAAGCAGGCGGAAATAAGGTAAAGACCATGATACAGGCCCCCGTTACCATAATAGCGCTTTTTTGAATGGGGTGATAGTCATTGCCGACACGGCCATTCACGATCATGAAGACCGAATAGGCGGTCGCCGCTAAAAGACCAAATAAGACACCTGTTAAGTTGAGCTGTTGTAAGCCTTTTTCAATAAGTCCAGTCGCTAATAATGTTGCAATGAGTACAATGCCGATGCCAATCAGGTTGTTTTTTGAAGGTTTTGCCTTGAAAAAGATAAATTCAATCAGCACACCGATCCAGATATACTGCATCAACAGTACAATGGCCAACGAAGCCGGAACAAGCTGTACACATTTGTAATAGAGGATACTCACCAAACCGGTAGAGGTACCACTGATTAATATCTTGATCCATGAAGATTTCTTGCTTGAAGAGTGAAATGACTTTGCAGAAAAGAGTTTGATGATAATATAGATAAGCCACAGTATAAGCATGCCAAATAAAACCTGAATTCCCGTTACCTCTCCTAAAGTCAACCCTTTACCATAAGCTTTTTTAACAAACGTTGATAGTATCCCAAAACTACTCGCACCTAAAAAGACAGCTAATGCACCTTTTAATTTTTCCATTCTCAAATAAATTAGGCGTCAAAGTTACGATTTCTGAACAATTCTTTTTCTTATCTAACGTTCTTATCAAGAAAAGCAATCTTCGGGGACAAGCTTAACAGTAAGGAGTAAATGCATCCAACAGGTGAAATTCATCGACTGGAAACATTGCTGTTCGTCGTAGCATGTTGCAGGGGACGGCTTTATAGCAGCGGTCATAGGGGTAAATTGTTTTTTAGCAGTGGGCAAATTTATTGGATATAAACAGCAATTTAATTAAGTTTGTTAAGCAAGTAAGTTTGTTAAGCAAGAACGTAAATCGAACAGCATGAGTGTCAGATCTTATTTTATCTTCTTTTTAGGTGCAGTTCTATTTTTGAGCAGTTGTTCAACGAAGAAAAAGGTACTTAGCTCCAACACACATTCTTCCAATGGCGCGGTATTGACAGATGCGAGCTCAGCGCGCGGAAAAACCTTTTCCGGATCGCGACTGGACAATTATGCAGACTTACTCAATGTGAGTACAAAAAAACTAAATCCGCACCTTTATTCATTTATTGACGATTGGATGGGCATACCGCATCGTATGGGTGGACAGACCAAATCGGGGGTAGATTGTTCTGGGTTTGTTAATTTGCTCTATATTGAAGTATACAAAGGGAATTTGCCCCGGACTTCGCGTGACATGGAAGGAATAGTAAAGAGAAAAAAGGTCGATAAACTTGAAGAAGGAGATCTCGTGTTTTTTTCTTTCGGACGAAATGGGATAGATCATGTAGGTGTATACCTGCATAATAATAAGTTTGTTCATGTTTCGACACGGAAAGGCGTTATTATCTCTGATCTTTCTGACAGCTGGTATGCTAAGACCTTTGTTGATGCGGGCTCTCCAAATATCTAAATGCGTGAATTTCATGTAGGTTTTATGTCATATCTTGATATAAACTTTTATACCCTATATAAATCCTTATTTTTGTCAAAATTTTATAGAAATGACAATCAAGAGTAAGAAGATTTTTTTGGGCCTATGTATTATTGTGCCGTTTTTGATGTATTGTGTTTATTACTATAGTAATATGATCAAAAATGCCCCTTTTCGTTTTGCTGATTTTGAATCCATTGAATTCAAATACGGCGAGCCGAACCACATGGTCAACGAATACAATTCAAAAACACGCATCTATAAGTATTTAGACAAAAAAGATTCTTTAATTACCGATACTGTAAAATTTACAAAAGACGATTTATTGTACCTGCACCGCAAAGCAATGGAGCTCGGCTTTTGGAACTTGGATACCGATATGACTGGACCTGAATGGCAGCAGGATTCAACACATTCTAAAGTTCCACGTTTTTATTTAGAGTACAACTATAAAGATAAATCCAAGCATATTACTTTAGATGCAGATTTTGCAGGCAACCCGCGTATGCATGACGCAGCTAAATCAATGATCGATGAAGTCAACCGTATGTTGGCAACCGCGCAAGCCCGATAGTTAAGAGATAAACCAAAAGGGTAAAGAGAGAAATCAAGCAATTGGTTTCTCTTTTTTTGTGCCCAATATTCGTCTGGGAGCAAGGGTAAGAAGATGGATTTATCAGCTAACAACATACATACTAATAGGGGGGAATAGGGAGTTAATAGGGACCTGAAGGGGCCTCATTTGGATGAAACCCCATGAAAGACGTATGAAATCCCTGTGATTATACTGTTAAATATGGGTTAACTAATACATTGATGTTATATCGTTCTTTCTGTTTTTTGATGAATTCTTGATGTTCTCTTTATACTCGTTTAACCTGAATCGAATACTTTAGCGCCAAAACAAAATTTCATATGAAAGCATTTTTGGCATTAGCAATTTCCTGGGCATTCGTAAACGCGGTGCAGGCCCAAGATTTTGCGAAAGGAAAAGTTTATCTAGACATAAACAAAAACGGAAAATTGGATAAAAACGAAAGAGGCGTTGCTTCCGTTGCTGTTAGTAACGGGCGTGAGGTGACGACAACCGATAAAGATGGCAATTATCAGTTGCCTGTTGGAAATGACAACATCATTTTCGTGGTTAAACCGACAGGCTACGCTTTGCCTTTGGATGAAAATAACCATCCAAAATTTTATTATATCCATAAGTTAAATGGTAGTCCAGCTTCAAAATATCCTGCTGTTGCTGCTACAGGGAAAATTCCGGCTGCTGTAAATTTTGCATTGTACCAACAAGATGAAGATCCTAACTTTTCAGCTTTTGTTTTTGGTGATCCACAGGCTTACACAGTGGAAGAACTGGCCTATTTCAAAAATGGTGTGATCAATGAAATTTCAGATAAGACAATTGCGAAATTTGGAATAAGCTTAGGCGACTTAGTGGGAGATGATCTTTCACTACAGCCAAAGTATAAATCGGTGATTTCCACGATGGGATTGCCGTGGTATAATGTCATGGGAAACCACGATATGAACTATGATGCCAAAGAGGATAGCCTCTCCGATGAATCGTTCGAGCAGACTTTTGGTCCCAATAACTTTGCGTTCAATTATGGAAACACGCATTTTATCATTCTTGATAATATCATTTACCCGAATCCACAGACAGGTAAAGGTTATTTAGGTGGATTCCGTAAAGATCAGCTTGATTTTGTGGAAAATGACTTAAAAAACGTAGCTAAAGATAAATTGATTGTATTGGCATTTCATATTCCTTTATATCATCAAAACTCGGATGTCTTTCGTAACGAAGATAGACAACGTCTGTTCGATATTTTGGCTCCATTTAAGCATACATTATCTTTGTCCGCGCATACACACTTTCAGCGCCAATATTTTTATGGACAAAAGGACGGATGGAAACAAGAAAAGCCACATCACGAATATAATGTAGGTACAACTTCTGGTGACTGGTATTCGGGCGAGTTGAATGAAAAGGGAATTCCTGTTTCTACAATGCGGGACGGTACACCAAAAGGGTATGCCATTTTAAAAATCGAGGGCAACCAATACAGTTTTGATTATAAGGTTGTAGGTAAGCCGGCAACGTATCAGATCGATTTATACGGAGCATCGGTCGTTCCAGAAAAATATACAAAGAGATATCCGATATACGCTAATTTTTTTATTGGAAAGGAAGGTGACAAGGTAACGTATAGAATCAATCAGGGCGAATGGAAGGAAATGGATTTTGTCAATGAAAACGATCCAGCATTTCTAAATTCTTTGGCTAAGTATGATACAGCAACTGAATTAAAGAATACGCGTAGACCTTCAAACCCTGAAAAATCCAGTCATCTGTGGACGGCTAATTTGCCCAAATTAAAAGCTGGTAAATATCAGATTGAGGTTCAGGCTGTTGATCTTTTCAATAGAGTACACCTGGCAACGAAGACTATTGAAGTGAGATAAATAACCGGTTGTAGAGTTGTTTTAAGTTTAAAGATAGCTTAAGATGCACTTAACATAACCATCCTATATTTGTATAGAGTAATTTTTGATTCATAAAGAGTTAGGGTTAATGTGTAGATCTGTTGTGAAACACGTCTGAAAATTTAGTTTGTTTTTAAAGTGAAGGTAATCTCCCCAGATTACCTTTCACTGTTTTTAGACCTTTCACTTTAAATTATGCTGCCAAAATTTAAGTCCTTCTACTACGATCCATTTTATACACTTTATCCAGTTTGCAGCTACAAACTTTGTTAAGCTGTTAACCTGGTATATGAATGTCAGTGCGGTAGCGGCTTTTTTTCTGAAAGCGACTGATGTTATTGGCGGGAAAGAACTTTCAGTTCGCTTCTACCGCTGTTGGTCTGCGAAGTCATGAAGGTTTTGTTGTCGGATAACCTGCCGGAAATCATCTGATGCCGGATTTTCAAAGATCTCCAGGTCGAAGTATTTTGTTGCAGCAAATAAGTGGTCGAATACATCTGAAACAATTCCTTCGTAATATTCCCAGCGGATATCATTTACAAAGAAATAAAGTTCGACCGGAACACCGTGTTCGGTTGAAGCAAGCTGACGCACCATCAAGGGCATGGTCTTGTGAATATTGGGATTTTGACGTAGATAGGTGAGTGTATAAGCTCTGAACATCCCTAAATTGGTCATTTTGCGGCCGTTTATGGGACTTGATTGATCTATCTGCTGCTCCGTGTTGAATTGGTCAATTGTTTTGGCACGCTCCTCGATATAAGGCCGCAGAATCTGTATATTTTTTAGCCTTTCAATTTCTTCATTTTCCAAAAAACGGATCGTGGAAATTTTGATATTTATGGCCCGCTTTAAGCGCCTCCCGCCCGATTGCTGCATGCCCCTGTAATTTTTGAAAGAATCCGACAATAGCGTATGCGTCGGTATCGTCGTAATAGTCTTATCAAAGTTCTGTACTTTCACATTATTGAGGTTAATCTCTTTGACAGTTCCATCGGCGCCATATTTAGGCATTTCTATCCAATCGCCTACACGGATGGAGTCATTGGCCGAAACTTGTATACTGGCAACAAATCCCAATATAGTGTCTTTGAATACCAACATCAAGATTGCTGACGCGGCACCCAAGGATAATAAGAAGGACCAAGGGGATTTTCCTGTCAATATCGAAAAGCAGATCGTCCCACCGATAAATAATAGGATAATCTGGCAGACCTGTAAATAACTTTCCAGCGGCTTGTCGGCAAAAGATTTTTTCATGCGCAGCATGTCCCGTAAACTTTTCAGAAGCGAATGGATAATCAGTAAGCTGACGACGGTCGTTGCTATGTCAAGTACTTTATTGCTGTTTTCTTTCCAGGTTGGAAAACCCATGAAGATAATGGGCATGATATATTGTGCCACTAATATCGGAACAAAATGAGCAATAAGTTTCAGCGTTTTATTGCGGATCAGTAGATCATCAAAGCGATTTGTACTTCGCCTGATGGCTTTGATTGTTAACAGGAGTAACGTTCTTTTGGTGAAATAGTCAATGACGATCAAAAACAGGATAACCAGTAAGAGTAAAAGGATCGAGTTCACAAAGTGGCTCCCCTGATTATCAAGACCAAGTTGTTTAATCCATTGAAATGTCCAGTTATAGATGTAGGATTGGGAATCTTTGAATAATTCCGTTGCTGTGCTTTGCATGTTACAAATATACAAAAAGCCGCAATTAGCGGCTTTCGGTTATTTTGAGTTTAGCGGTTCACGCTCGTGTTTATGTCTAAAGAATACAGCAAAGAAGATTGCTATAACCAAGGTGTAGATGGCAAATGCAAGCCAAATGTCATGCCAGTCTTTTAGCATGAGATTACCACTTAACATGCCGTCAGGTAATATGGAAATACTCTTTTCCTGCAAAAAATGTAGAAAATGGGTATTATCAATTGTTGTATCCAGGTATTGTGCGAGATCTTTGCTGTTTTGAAAACTTTTGGTAAAGTAGTGGTCAATGATCCAACCCGATGCAAAACTGCCTACAACGGCACCGAAACCGTTTGTCATCATCATAAATAAGCCTTGTGCCGAGCTGCGTATGCGTGATGTTGTGGAGGTTTCAACAAATAAAGAACCTGAGATATTAAAGAAGTCAAATGCCATACCATAGACGATACAGGATAATACAATCATCCAAAGTCCGCCTGCAGGGTCACCAAATGAGAATAATCCAAAACGTAATACCCAGGCAAACATCGAAATCAGCATGACCTTTTTTATACCGAATCTTTTGAGGAAAAATGGAATAGCAAGAATAAAAAGTGTTTCGGATATCTGTGAAATCGACATAATGATGGTCGAATATTTCACAACGAAAGATTCTGCAAATTTAGGGTAGAATTTAAATTCATCCAAAAACACATCACCGTAGGCATTGGTCAATTGGAGTGCCGCACCTAAGAACATGGAAAAAATAAAGAACAAAGCCATTTTATAATTTCCAAAAAGTTTAAATGCTTCCAAGCCTAATAGTTGTGTCCAGGAAGCATCTTCCTGTTGTAACTTCTTCGGTGGACATTTAGGCAATGTAAAAGCATAGAGGCTTAAAGCCAAAGCTGCGGTTCCGGCGATATAAAATTGATAAGCTGTGGCCTTGTTGCCTGTTAAATTGGTGATCCACATGGCGACAATAAAACCTATGGTTCCGAAAACCCGGATGGGGGGGAATGCCTTGACCAAATCGTAGTTATTTTCATTTAATGCCGTATATGCAATGGAGTTGGATAGGGCCAAAGTCGGCATATAAAAACACATTGCCGCAAGCATCGCATAAAAAAAGGTGTTTGGATCATTTACCTGAGGTAAATAGAATAAAACACCCGCATAACATAAGTGAAGAATAAAATATAATCTTTCGGCATTTATCCAACGATCGGCGATGATTCCCATCAAGGTAGGCATAAATAAAGAAGCGATCCCCATGGTTGCAAAAATAGCTCCAAATTGTGTACCATCCCATTGTTTTGTGCCAAACCAATAGTTTGCTATTGTAATCAACCATGCTCCCCAGACAAAAAACTGAAAGAAGCTCATAATGGTCAATCTTAATTTAATAGACATAAATCGATGTTATTTAAAATTTTTGTTTCGCTTTAATGAAAGGAGTTATTTTCTTTTGGAAATCTCATCCCTAATCAATGCAGCCTGCTCGTAGTTTTCTTCGGTCAATGCCTGATTAAGTGCTTGCTCCAGTTGCTCATCTGTCAACGAGGAGAAAGGATTTTGTGGGGATTTTGAAGGTGTTTTTTCTTCGATCTCAACAACACTTGGATCCTGAACTTTATTGGACTTGTCTAGGTTTTCCAAAAATGCGAACTCATGTCCCTCAATGATAATTCCAGCAGAGGACATAATAAATTCGTAGGCATAGATCGGAGCTTCAAACCGTACAGCCAGTGCAACGGCATCGGATGTGCGGGCATCAATCTCGACAATCTTGTTGCCGTCGGAACAGATAATTTTAGCATAAAATATCCCTTCAATCAAATTATAGATCAGTACTTCAATGAGTTTAATACCGAAAGAATCTGCAAAAGATTGAAATAGGTCGTGTGTCAGCGGACGACTAGGAATCATTTTCTCTATCCGAATAGCAATAGCTTGAGCCTCGTGGCTGCCGATAATGATGGGCAATCTTCTGTTGCCCTCCACTTCTCCCAATACAAGAGCATAAGCCCCAGATTGCGTTTGACTATAGGATAAACCAACGATATCTAATCTGATTTTCTTCATTTTAATTCCAAAGCGGTCTACAAACTTAGATAAATTTGCTTTTATATGCAATTATAACAAATAAAAACTCCCCATTCATTTTGGATAAATGGGGAGAATATATCGGAAGAAAGCTTTAAATACCTTTGTAAGCCTTCAATGCCTGCGTTAATTTCGGAACGACGTCGAAAGCATCGCCTACAATTCCATAATCGGCCACTTTGAAAAAGGGCGCTTCTGGATCTTTATTGATGACAACGATTGTTTTAGAAGAGCTTACTCCGGCCAAATGCTGTATTGCTCCGGAGATACCGATAGCAATGTAGAGATTGGGGCTAACAACAATACCTGTTTGGCCTACGTGCTCCGAATGCGGGCGCCAGCCGGCATCAGATACGGGTTTTGAACATGCTGTAGCTGCACCAAGGACGTCTGCAAGTTCTTCCACCATACCCCAGTTTTCGGGGCCTTTTAAACCACGGCCTGCGGAGACGACGATTTCAGCTTCGGGCAGGGAAACTTTGTCTGTTGCTCGAACAATCTCTTTGACCATCGTTGTAAAATCTGTTTGGTCAATATTGGGAGCAAAAGTTTCGACAGTTGCGCTACCACCGGTCTCTTTTGTTTCATATGCATTCGGGCTTAGTGCGATGACCTTTATATCCGAGGATAGTTCGAGCGTAGCGAACGCTTTATTGGAGAACGCTGTTTTTTTGACAGTCAGTTTGTCGCCATTGATTTTCGGCAATTCGAGCGCGCCATCGGCCAGACCAGCCTCCAATTTGGCTGCAATACGTGGAGCGAGTCCCTTACCTGAGAATGAGTTGGACAGCACAAGTATTTTTGAACCGGTACTTTTTACGGCCTCAGCAATGATGCTTGCATACGCTTGGTTTACAAAAGAAGCTAGTCGCTCATTGTCGACATTTAATACTTTGGAAGCACCGTACTTGCCCAAGCCAGCAAGTTCGTCTCCAGCGACATTTCCAATTGAAATCGCAACAAGATCAGTCTGTATGTTATCGGCGATGGATTTTGCATAAGAAACAACTTCAAAAGCAGATTTTTTGAATTTTCCATCGGTATTTTCTACATATACGAGTATAGACATGGTGTTTTAGCGTTTAAAGATTAAATAACTTTAGCTTCGTCGTGAAGAAGAGAAACTAATTTTTCTACCTCGGCAGCGTCAACAAGTTTGACCGTACCGCGCGGAGCAGGTGTCTCATAGCTGACAATGTGTTCAAGAACGTCTATAGTGGAAGGTTCCAGCACATCCAATGGTTTGGTCCGCGCACTCATAATACCACGCATATTAGGTATTTTTGGCTCGGCAACACCTTCTGCTGTACCAATGACGATTGGCAGCTTTGCTGTCAATACTTCTTTTCCACCTTCAATCTCGCGCTCAACTGTGACTGCGTCGCCCGCAATATCAACTTTTTTGGCAATGGAAACAGAAGGGATATGCAGCAGTTCTCCTACGATTGCCCCCACTTGAGCACCGTTATAGTCGATGGATTCGCGGCCAGTTAAAATTAAGTCAAATGCATTGTCTTTGGCATACTTTGCAATCTGATTAGCAACAAACCAAGCATCGCGTGGAGCGGCGTTAATCCGTACAGCATTGTCTGCGCCAATTGCCAATGCTTTTCGAATGGTTGCATCTGTAGATGCATCGCCCACATTGATGACAGTTACGGTTCCTTTTCCACCTTCAGCCAACTCAACTGCTTTGGATAAAGCAATTTCATCATAAGGGTTTATAATGAATTGTACACCAGCTGTATTAAATGCAGTGTTGTCATTTGTAAAAGTGATTTTGGATGTAGTGTCAGGGACATTACTTATACAAACTAATATTTTCATATACGATTGGTTTTACTCAAACTTACCATATTTTCTTTCAATTAAAAAGCGTTAAGGCGTTTTAAATTCTGTTAAAGAGTCGTGTTGTGATTTTGATGAATTTTTAATTTTACCAGTTATTTTCGTGCATTTTTTTTGATATGATATGATATTTAGGTGTTTTGTTATCTTTTTTGTATTTTTTTATTTTAAATAGCCGATTCTTTATAATGGATTTATTGCGTCAGTAAATTGTCATTTTATATGCTAGCATAGTAATTTTAGAAAGCATCGCAGCTCATTCGGGGTTCCTGTTTATAAAAAGCTTTCGTGTGATATGGAGAGATGCGGAATTGTTAGAGGGGGATACACAATTAAATTGCATATAAAATGCAATTTGTCTAAGTTTGAAATAAAAAAGATATGTCGACACGATTGGATCAACTGAATGAATTTTTGAAAGAGAGCCCCGAAGATCCTTTTTTAAAATATGCAATTGCAGCTGAATATCTCAAGCAGGAAGATGAACAAGAGGCTTTGTTGAGATTTGAGAATTTAGTACATACAAATCCAGATTATGTAGGAACTTACTATCATTTGGGCAAATTGTACGAAAAATTAAATAAACAGGCGTCCGCGATTGATACCTATAGATCCGGAATTGAGATCGCTCGGAAGACACGTAATTTCCATGCTTTGGGCGAGTTACAAGGTGCATTATCATTCTTGACAGACGACGATGAAGATGATTTTTAATCTTTTCTAAATTTTTGGTATTTAATTTGTTATGAATTTATTGGTGTAACTGTTAGATGCTGATTTTTTTGAATTTGGAATGAGATGAAAAGGTTTATTTGGATTGTGGGTTTGTTGTTGACAATTGGAATGGTGGGATGTGATAATCCCAAACAAAGTGTTGCCGTCTATAAAGATAATTTACAGGACCTAAAAGGTAGGGATAAGGCGGAAGTAGTGATTGGTGAATACAAAGGCGTCATGCCTTGTGCGGATTGTGATGGTATAGAAACACTTATTTCATTGCATGCTGACAATACCTACCAATATTCATCTAAATACCTTAATAAAAGTGATGATGTGTTTATGCGTGAAGGAAAATGGAAATTGGATGGTAATATCATTACACTGGACGGCGTTGACTATAAGTTCAAATTAGGAAATCGGATACTCAGTCAGTTGGATCTTTCCGGAAATGACATTACGGGAGATATTTCCAAATATTATGTCTTGACAAAAAATTGAATCTAGCATAAAAGATGTATGAAGAATGAAAAAGCCGAATCTATTTTCGGCTTTTTTATTTTTTTGAAATTATTCACTTTTCCCAGTATTGCAATCCTTAATTGGGATTATACTGAAAGTTTTCTTCCCTTCTTCTCTTTAATTTTTAACCGCAGCAAGTTCGGATCAAATAGGTTCTTTTAACAGTACTTGTTCAGTGATTGTTCAGTGCTCGTTCAGTGCTCGTTCAGTGCTTGCTCAGTATGAACTGAATAAACACTGACTGATCACTGTCTAAAAACTGATTGAAAACTGTTATTAGGAGTGAGTTGGTATGATGATGTATAAGTTCGGGTAATTATGGTAGTTGTCGAAAATGGGGGTGTACGTATCCAGAACGGTTAAGCGAATACAAATATGCCGCGTAACATGCTGTTGGATGAGGAAGTCCTCTCACTCCAGCTTGCTGCTCTGATAGCGCGCTGGAGCAAGATTAAACTTATCTAACTCAATGTAGCGCTAATTAAGAATTCAAGCAAGAATTCTTAATTAGCGCTACATTGAGCGATCTTATTCGTTGTCTGTTGTCAACTATAAAATATTAGTTGTTTTTAGCACAAAGTTCTTTTAACGTTCCTACGACGAAGTCAACTTCTTCTTTGGTGTTATGCTTGCAGAATGAAAAACGAACTGAAGGTCGTTCCGAGCTGGATTTTATTGCGCCCAATACATGCGAGCCTATATCTGTTCCTGAACTGCAGGCACTGCCACCAGAGCAGGATATACCCGCAATATCCAGGTTGAATAAAAGCATGTCGGCAAGGTCACTGCAAGGGAAAGAAACATTCAGTACGGTATACAGTGATTTATCAGGTTCAATAACACCATTAAAATCAATCTCGGGGATTGCTTTTTGCAACTCGTCGATCATATACGATTTGAGTCCCTGAATATAAGCGTGGTGTTCTTCCATGTGCTCATAGGCAAGTTCAAGCGCTTTGGCAAGACCCGCTATTCCATAGACATTTTCTGTTCCACCGCGCATGTTACGTTCTTGCGCTCCACCATAGATTAATGGTTTAATCTTGTTGTTGGCATTGATATAAAGAAAACCTACTCCTTTTGGGCCATGGAATTTATGTGCAGCCCCTGTTATAAAATCTATTTTAAGACTGCCAAGATCATGGGGATAATGACCCATAGTCTGCACAGTATCTGAATGGAATATCGCATTATACTTTTGGCATAACTCCGAGATCAGTTGAATATCGTTGAGATTACCGATCTCATTATTGGCATGCATAATGGAAACAAACGTACGCGGATTGGTACTTAAAAGTTCTTCCAGCTGGTTGAGATTTAAATTACCTTTATCGTCAACTTCCAATAGATCGAGGTGTACCTTACCGGATTTCTCAAGCTCCTCTAAAGTATGTAATACGGCATGGTGCTCGATAGGTGAGGTGATGGCATGGGTTATTCCAAAGTCGGCAATTGACCTAACGATGGCCATATTGTCTGCCTCGGTTCCACCCGATGTGAAGAATATCTCCGCTGGAGATACATGAAGTAGATTGGCAATCGTTTTACGTGCTTTTTCTACAATTGTTTTAACTTGTCGTCCGTGACTATGGATAGAAGATGGATTTCCAAAATTATTGTCCATCACATCAACCATTACTTTTATTACTTCAGGATCTAAGGCTGTAGTCGCTGCATTATCAAAATATACTTGCATGCTGCAAAATTACAAATCTCCAAAGTAAATTAAAGGTATTAAATGACTTATTTTTATCATTTTATTTTCCTAATTATAGCTGATAGGTGTTTGAGTGCCGAGGTTTCATCAGAATTAGCTTCTTTTTGCCGGGTATGGTATATTGTTAGCACTTTTCCGTTCTGATAAAGAAAAATAGCGCCAATTTACTGTTTCAGTTTGGCGCTATTTTTCAATTTAGATAAGTTCTTTTTTTCGTCTGACCACGATGAGTAGCACAGCTCCACCCATCGCGAGTACCAAACCCAAATAGGCTGCAATATCACCTGTTTGGGTGTAAAGAGTAATTTCTTCATTTAAATTAATTTCCTGATTTAAGGCTGCAGGTTGCCACCATTTGGTCTGTTGCACAATATCACCACGTTGGTTGATAAAGCCTGAAATCCCTGTATTTGCCGATCGGGCAACCCAGCGTCTGTTTTCAATCGCACGCAGTTTGGCATACTGTAAATGCTGGTCTTTACCCGAAGTATTGCCCCACCAGCCATCGTTGGTGATGATAGCAATAAACTGAGCGCCTTTTTTGACATATTGGGAAACATAATTGCCCCAAATGGATTCATAACAGATTACGGGTGCGGCACCAATACCGCTTTGGGCATAGAATACCGAAGGTTCGGCCTGTTTCCCGTAGCCACCTGTCGTGCCGCCGAATGCTTTAAATAAAGGTTTCAGGAAGTTCATCGCTGCGCCAAAAGGCATTTGTTCTACGCCCGGCACGAGTTTAGACTTATGGTAAAACTGAAGTTTGGAGGAATAATCGATCAATGTCGCAGCGTTGAAATTGTCCTGGTATACATTGGGAGTTATTTCACGCGCAGTCGATGTTTTTGCATAGTTGTACAACTGATAGCTTTCAATACCTGAAAGTACATTACCATTTTTATATTGATCTAAAAATTTTAAAATGCGCTGGTAAGAATAGGTTTCCCTAAAGTTTTCCTCGTCAAAATTGCCGTTCTGTGAAAGTGCAGTTTCGGGCCAGATGAAAAATTCCGTATTGGGTTTGGCGACTGAATTTGATAAGGCGAATAAGGTGTTTAATTGTTCCTCGGGACTTAAATTGAATTTAATATAAGGGTCAATATTCGGTTGAACAACAACAATCTGTGCAGGATTCTGATGTTCTTCGTAGTTGAAGTAACGTATCAGCGAGTAGGCGCTGGGAACCAACAATATCGTCGCCAAAGAGGCAATCGGGATAATCTTATGTTTGATTGGATAAAGTCCTTTTCCATTGAGGTAAAGTGTAAATACCAAGATATTGACCAGCCAGATCCATATTGTTCCGCCATAGACCCCTGTGATGTCGTACCATTGGATCAATTGGTGGAAACTTGCGAAACCATTGCCTAAAGTCATCCAAGGGAAGGCTAAGTCCCAGGATTCGTGTAGAAATTCATAGCTTATCCAAAATCCCATTAATCCGAAAAGGGATAACAGGATGTTCGTTTTGCGTCGTAATTGCCCATATAACCTGAAAGCCAGTGCCATTAAAGCGGCGCCAAGACAAAAAGGTATCAGACTGATGACAACAGCGGCAAAGGGCGGCATAACTGCCGAGATGGAGTTGTATACCCAGTAAATGGACGCCGTGTTCCAAACAACAGTCGTGAGTCCCGCTGTAAGAAATACTTTACGGCCTTTTCTTTTGAATGTTTCACTGCGGATAATGTTTTCTACAGCAATCAGCAAAGGCACAAACCCAATAAATAACAAGGGACTGGAATAGGGGATTGGAGGCCAGCCCAACCACAATAAAAAGGCACTTAAAAGTGCCAGTAAATAGTTGTTTTTCACTATATATTTTCTCCCATTTATGATTATAAACTGGATAAAACTTCTCTCTTTTTACTCTCGTATTCCTCTTGGGTAATCAATTGTTTGTCGAAGAGCGTTTTTAATTTTTTGAGCTTTAAGGTAATTTCATCATCTTCCTCTTCTTTAACGGGTGGAGCGGGCGGGATGTTTGATACCGTTGGCGCTGGCGGAGTTACTGGCGCCGATACAACAGGTTGAGGTGCCGCCGGAGCTGTAACTGCTGGCTGAACCGGGGTATTATTTTCTGGCCGTTCGATAATCACTTCCTTCGCAACTGTTGGAGCAATGACTATTTTTTCTTTTTCGGCAGCCAATTCCGCTTTTTTATAGTTTTCAAGGGCGGCTTTAATATATTGATACAATTTCCTAGCCTGAACTTTAGGGATATAGTCTATGCTTAAGTTCTCGCCAGTAAATGGTATAACCGTAACTTTTGAACCGAATATTTCTTCCTTAAAGGCAATATCCTTGATATCTTGCCAACCGAAGATTTCAAAATCAGTAGCCAGACCCAGTTTAGTAAATTCGCACATAAATATGCGCTTATTACTGATGGTGATACTATCTGGTAAAATAGTAACTGCAGGTTTCTTTTGAACTGCAATATAATCTATTTTTTCCCCTGGAGTAAGCATATCTTGGACTTTAGTAACCAATTTTTCAATGATTTTTATGTCCTGCCCGTCCTGTGCAAATTGTTCCATGTTCATGTCAAATACTTTTTAATACCTAAAGATTGTCAAAATTTATTCCAATCCCGCTACACAAAATACAAATTCTCCTTTAATCGGATTGTTTTCAAAGTGTAATTTTAAATCAGTTAATGTTCCGCGAACATTTTCTTCATAGAGTTTGCTTAGTTCGCGCGATATCGAAGCTTGTCTTTCAGCTCCAAAAACGGTAATAAATTCTTCGATGGTTTTGAGAATACGATGTGGCGACTCGTAGAAGATCATCGTTCTTTTTTCTTCTGCCAAAGCTTTTAAGCGCGTTTGCCTTCCTTTTTTGACGGGTAGAAAACCTTCAAAACAAAAACGGTCGTTGGGAAGGCCCGAATTGACAAGGGCTGGAACAAAAGCTGTTGCGCCTGGTAAGCACTGCACTTCAAGCCCTTCTTTGATGGCTTCACGCACCAGCAAAAATCCAGGATCTGAGATCGCCGGTGTCCCTGCGTCTGAAATCAATGCAATGTTTTGCCCTTCTTTCAAGAATTTAATGATTTCAGATACCGCTTTATGTTCATTGTGCTGATGATGCGCAAATACTTTTTTGTCGATTCCAAAATGCTTCAAAAGCGGAGCGCTGGTCCTTGTATCCTCTGCTAAGACGAGGTCCACTTCTTTCAGGACATTGATCGCACGGAACGTCATGTCCTCCAGATTGCCAATAGGTGTCGGAACTAAATATAACATGGTCAAAGTTAAGTTTTTTTTACTATATAATATGCGCTAAAACATTCTGTGCTTTTTGGAGTTTTATTTTAAAGATAATGGTAAACTCCATCACTTTATTTTAAATAAATTATGCAATACATTGAAAAAATACAGGCACATCTGGGTGCAGAAGCGAGTTATTTATTAGAATTTGATCAACCCGCAGTTTCCAAAACAATGCTTCATCTTCCACAAGCAGCATTTATTGACCAAGTATATAGTTCGAGTGACCGTAGCCCACAAGTCTTGCGGAGTTTGGGGCAACTTTTTGGAACGGGACGGTTAGCCAATACCGGGTATCTTTCGATATTGCCTGTAGATCAGGGAATCGAACACAGTGCAGGAGCTTCTTTTGCACCAAATCCTCAGTATTTTGATCCGGAAAATATTGTCAAGCTAGCTTTGGAAGGAAACTGCAATGCCGTGGCATCTACCTTTGGTGTTTTAGGAGCCGTTGCCCGAAAGTATGCACACAAGATTCCGTTTCTGGTTAAAATCAATCATAATGAACTATTGACCTATCCCAATCGAGCCGACCAAATCTTGTACGGAACAATTCGCGAAGCCTGGAATATGGGGGCAGTTGCGGTAGGGGCGACCATCTATTTTGGATCTGAGGAATCAGACCGTCAGATTATAGAAGTGGCAAAAGCATTTGAAGAAGCACATTCTTTGGGGATGGCGACGGTATTATGGTGTTATTTGCGCAACTCGGCTTTTAAGGTCGGAGATAAAGATTACCACTTAGCTGCAGATCTGACCGGACAGGCTAATCATTTGGGGGTAACGATTAAAGCGGATATTATCAAGCAGAAACTCCCCGAGTTGAATGGCGGTTTCAAAGCACTGAATATGGGTAAAAGCAGTTATGGAAAGCTGGATGAACGTATGTATACACAGCTTTCTTCCGATCATCCTATTGACCTGTGCCGCTATCAAGTCCTCAATTGCTTTGCCGGTCGGGCGGGCTTGATCAATTCTGGCGGGGCTTCGGGACAGAATGATATACAAGAAGCTGTAAAAACAGCGGTTATCAACAAACGTGCAGGTGGCACAGGTTTGATATCCGGTCGCAAGGCTTTTCAAAAGCCAATGAATGAAGGTGTCGCATTATTACATGCCATTCAGGATGTTTATTTATGCAATGAGGTAAGTATTGCTTAGTGATGTGCATAAAATGAGTTCATTTGGTTGATCTCAGGGCAGGGGTTTGCAGTATAGATGGAATTGTAGAGCGTATCGATTAGCAGTCTAATAGATACGCTCTTTCTATTGATCATCGGTTGTAACCGTCGATTTCATTGGGGATCAGCGTCCAATGGGCAGATGGGGGGCGACACGATGAAGTGAAAATAGAGAGCCGTAAAGCAGCTAAAAAGGCTTTTGGATGGCGGTTTAGGAATAAAATTGCTTGTAAATAAAGGCAAATTTATCTAAGTTTGTTCACTATTTTAAATAACACATTTATATTATGTTGCAATTAAATTATATCCGTGAGAACAGGGATACGGTAATCGAAAGATTGGCTGTCAAGCATTTCAAGGAAATTGGATTGGTCGACGAAATCATCAGTTTAGATGAAGAGCGTCGTAAGATCCAATCGGAATCTGACGCACTTTCGGCAGAGGCTAATGCGGCAGCAAAACAGATTGGAGATCTGATGCGCCAAGGTAAAAAAGAAGAAGCTGAAACCGTTAAATCCAAATCTTCGGGATATAAGGAGCAAGTGAAGCAACTTTTGGATCAATTGGGAACAATTGAAGCAGCATTGAATGAGAAGATCGTACAATTACCTAATTTACCGCATCAATCCGTTCCAGCAGGTGTAAGTGCTGAGGACAACGAAGTTGTTTTGAGCCATGGCGAAATCCCTGCGTTGTCGGAGAATGCATTGCCGCATTGGGAATTGTTGAACAAATATGATATTGTTGATTTAGAGCTTGGCGTAAAAGTTGCCGGTGCAGGTTTTCCTATCTATAAAGGTAAAGGCGCTAAATTGCAACGCGCATTGATCAATTTCTTTTTGGATCAGGCAGCAGAAGAAGGATATGAGGAAGTACAGGTGCCTATCTTGGTCAATGAAGATTCTGCATTTGCTACGGGACAATTACCGGATAAAGAAGGACAGATGTACTATGTGGGTAACGACAATCTGTATTTGATCCCTACAGCTGAAGTTCCGGTCACCAACATTTATAGAGACGAGATTGTGAAAGAAGGACAGTTTCCGATCAAACATTGTGCCTATACACCATGTTTCCGTCGTGAAGCAGGTTCATACGGGGCACATGTACGTGGATTAAACCGATTACACCAATTTGATAAAGTGGAGACGGTGCAGCTTGTACATCCTGAAAAGTCCTATGAAGTGTTGGAAGAAATGAGTTTATACGTACAACGTCTGTTGCAGAAATTAGAGCTCCCTTACCGAGTATTACGCCTTTGCGGTGGAGATATGAGTTTTACTTCTGCATTGACCTATGACATGGAAGTGTATAGTTCTGCTCAGAAACGTTGGTTGGAAGTATCTTCCGTTTCCAATTTTGAAACTTATCAAGCGAATCGTTTGAAAGTCCGTTTTAAGAATGCTGATGGCAAGATGCAACTGGCACATACCTTGAACGGTTCGGCATTGGCTTTACCACGTATTGTCGCAGCGATACTGGAGAATAATCAAACGGAAAAAGGAATTAAGATTCCTGCAGTTTTGGTGCCGTACACTAAATTTGAGTATATCGATTAAATATCAATAAATAAGTTGCTTTTGCACTTATTTAACATCACAGTGAAAGACGCTCAGCCTGAGAAGGTAGAGCGTCTTTTTTTTGTTATAATTCGATTTTAAAGTGTTTAGAATCATTATAAATTACTTGTGTTTTAATACAGAAAAATAATAGAATAACATGTTAACGTTTTCTTATAACATTGTTAATGTTTTGTTAATTATGGCTCATTCCGTATAAAATTCTGTTTGAAAATTGTTTGAAGAGTTTTTATTCTAAAATGATTCTTTTGTAACAATTTGTAAAATTGTGAACTTATTATTGCGGTATTTCCTGCTTTCTGGAGATTATGTTAAAAAACTTGTAAAAGCAACTTTGGCTTTCTATATTTGACACCGCTAATAAAAATCGCACTAACTATTATTTACTGTAAATGCTGAAAAGAGCAAATTTTACAGCTGGATATTTATCTAAGGACTGACCCTGCATCTACCTGGGGCCCGCTTTTCCAAAAATATTTTCAACTGTTACTGAATAAACTGCAATAGCATGTTATGTTTTGCTGTTTATTGTCTAGGCAATTTATGTTTAGACGGTTATGATAACGGATATAATTTATATCAATATATAGGATTAGAAAAAATAATAAAATTAACTAACTAAAACATGAAACAAACATTACTAAGTTTTCTTGTTGGCGGTATGATTCTGACTTCGGTTGCATTCGCTCAAGAAAAAAAGATTAGTGGTCGTGTTACATCTGCTGAGGGTAAAGCAATACCAGGGGTGACAGTAGTTGTACAAGGAACTAATCAGGCTACTCAGACTGATACTGATGGTAATTATTCATTGAATGTACCGGCAGGTAAGGTTGTCGTATTCCGTTCCGTTGGTTTTGATGATAAAACTATTATTGTTAATAACAACAGTACGGTATTCAATGTCTCTTTAGTAAATCATGACAATGCTTTGGAAGAAGTTGTTGTTACAGCAAATGCAATTAAGAGGGAGAAACGTTCGTTAGGTTATTCTGCGCCAACAATTAAGAGCGATGAATTGACAGAAGGTCGTAATTCGAGTGCGATCAACTCCTTAGCTGGTAAAGTTGCAGGGGTAAATATTACTTCTACATCAAATTCTCCGGGTAGTTCATCTCGTGTTGTGTTGCGTGGTGGTTCGTCTATCTCAGGTAATAATCAAGCATTGATCGTTGTTGATGGTACACCGATTGATAACACAAGTAAAATGGGGGGAGCCAGTGATTTATCAAGTGTGGATTTTGGTAACCGTGGTAACGATATCAATCCAGACGATATTGCTTCAGTAACCGTATTAAAAGGCCCTGCGGCGGCGGCATTGTATGGTTCAAGAGCATCTAATGGTGCATTGATTATTACAACAAAGAGCGGTAAAAAAGGAGCAAAAAATGAAATCACTTTTAGCTCGACGAATACCTTGTCATCAATTTTGAAATTACCTGAATTTCAAAATCAATATGGACAAGGCGCATCGGGTTATAATAAAGCCGGGGATTTGATTTATACAAACGACCCGAAAGAAAACTGGTCTTGGGGAGCACCGTTCACCGGCGAAGTTCAAGAATGGGGACAAGCTGTAAATGGTGTACGTCAGAAAAAAGCATATTCTGCTGTGAAGGATAATGTTCGCGATTTCTTTGATCTGGGTATTGCTTCCGATAATAACTTGAGCTTTTCTGGAGGTTCGGATAAATCCACTTTTTATTTAGGTTTGAACGCTTTGAATTCCAATGGTGTTTATCCTGGTAAAAAAGATAACTACAACAAATACGGTGTTCGATTTAATGGAACGACGGAGTTCTCAAATAAATTTAGTGCTGGTATTGCTGTAAATTATAGTCGAATCAACAGTAATAATGTCGGTGGTGGTCAAGGTGGTGGATCTGTTTATAACAACTTATTACAAACGCCGAGAGATATCGATGTTGTTGGTTTAAAAGATTTGTCCAATCCTTATAACGGATATGGTTATACAGATGAAAATGGTGTAGCTCATAATGACGTTTATGGTTATTACGGCGCTTATACCATGAACCCATATTGGGTATTGGCTAACTATAACAATTATAATGATGTGAACCGTATCATGGGGAACTTCAATGTAAATTATAAGCCAACTGAATGGTTAACATTCCAAGAACGTATAGGATTAGATAACTATAGCGACCGTAGACGTTCTGAATCTCCGAAATATAGCTATTTGCCGATAGATAATACTTCGGGTAATTATTCTGAAGGAAATATTCAAACTGATCCCGGACAATACCGTATTGATCAATTTAACGTGAATGAAATTGTCCATGATTTCATGGCGACCGCTACTCATAAGTTTAATGACGATTGGGACGCTTCATTTATGATTGGTAATAATATCCGCCAACGCAAAACTACTTCCAATAGTACTGCAACAAATTCAAGTGGTGGACTTGTTGTTCCGGGATGGTATAATCTTGCAAACTCGAATGGTCCTTTGGATCTGATTGAAGATACTTGGTCAAACCGTCGTTTAGTAGGTGTTTATGGTGATTTGAACGTCTCTTATAAAAACATCGCTTATTTGCAAGCTACAGCACGTAACGATTGGTCATCTACTTTGCCAAAGAAAAATAATTCATTTTTCTATCCAAGTGTAAGTGGATCATTTGTTGCATCGGAATTGTTCTCTCCTGAATTGAAGAGTAAGTTTAGTTATGCAAAAATCCGCGCTAACTGGGCACAAGTAGGTTCGGATACAGATCCATACCAATTGATTTCAACGTTCTCTAGAAGTACTATCGCTGGTGGTTTTGGTTCAACTACTTTTCCATTTGGTAACGTATCTGCTTTAATGTCAGGTAATACCATTGGGAATCTAAACTTAAAACCTGAAATTACAACTTCTTTCGAGGTGGGTACAGAGTTAGGTTTCTTTAACAATCGCTTGTCAGCTGATTTTACCTATTACAAAAACAATTCAAAAAATCAAATTTTAAGTATTCCTATTCCACTTTCAACAGGTTATGGACTTAGCTTGGTAAATGCGGGTAAAGTGCAGAATAACGGTGTTGAATTAACCTTGAGAGGAACACCTGTGAAGACAGAAAACTTGACATGGGAATTGTTTGGAACATTTACAAAAAATAACAGTAAAGTTGTTGAGTTGATGGATGGTGTACAACAAGTGTCAGTAGGTGGGTTCTCTGGAATGAGTATTGTTGCGGCGGTAGGTCGTCCATATGGTGAGTTTTATGGGGTTACCAATGCTACCGATGCGCAAGGTCGTACGATTGTTGATCAGAAAACAGGATTACCAATAGCCTCGTCTAAGCCTGAGTATTTAGGTACATATAATCCAGATTTCCAAGCTTCTTTGGGTACAAGTTTGAGCTATAAAAATTGGTCAATGAGTGCATTATTCGATACGAAACAAGGAGGTGTATTCTATTCTAGAACGAAAGATATCATGGGATTTGTTGGTACGTCTGCTGAATCAGGTGGTGATCGTATCGGTCAGATTTTCCCGAATTCAGTTTATTTAGATGCATCAGGAAATTCTGTTGTTAATACAACTGCAACATACGATAAGATCGATTACTATCCGAACATGGAAGCAGGAGTTAATGTTGTGGATGCGACTTATATCAAATTGCGTAACCTTACATTCACGTATAAATTCTCTAAAGACATGTTGAAAAATACACCATTTGGAGCCGCTTCTATCGGAGTGTTTGGAAATAATCTATTTATCTGGACGCCAAGCGAAAATAAATACGCTGATCCAGAGGTGAATTCATCTGGTGCTGGTAATGCGCAAGGATTTGACTTTACTGCTCAACCTTCATTACGTAATTATGGTATCAATGTTAAAGTTTCATTTTAAGAGCAAGTAAAGTATGAAAACTATAAATTTTAAAAATGCTAAGAAGCTTTTAGTTTTAGCTTTAGTTGGCACACTAGGATTGACTGGTTGTAATAAATTTTTGGATGTGAATGAAAATCCGAACAATCCAGAAACAGCGACTCCTAGTTTATTATTACCTACAGTGGAAGCTGCGATCAGTCAAGTAGTAGGTAACAGTTTTCAGGTATATGGTAATATCTGGGGACAATATTGGACACAAAATCCTACATCTTCTCAATATCGTTCTATCGATAGGTATCAAGTTCTGAATACAGCAATGGATAGATCCTGGTTGATTTTGTATCGTAGTGCGTTAAATAATGCTGAATTGATCATCAATTCAAATGAGGCCGCTAATGACAATTATAAAGGTATAGCTTATTTATTGAAGGCCTATACATTTCAAGTAGCAACTGATGCTTTTGGGGATATTCCATTGTCTGAAGCATTGAAAGCAAACGGAAATCTTAATCCAAAATACGAGGCTCAGGAAGTTGTTTATGATTCTATTTTCAACTATATTGATAAGGGCTTGGCTTTGCTGGCAACTCAACAGGCTATACCTGTCTCCAGTCAAGATATGATCTTCAATGGCGATTTGGATAAATGGAAGGCATTTGCAAATACATTAAAATTGAGAGCGTATTTACGTATTTCAAATGTAGATGCAAACAAAGCAGCTGCGGGTATTAAGGCTCTTTACGCGAAAAATGCCGTATTCTTGGATGAAGATGTTTCAATAACTTACACAACAACTGGGGGCAACGAAAATCCATTTTATAATGAGATGGTAGGATTGGGTAAGACTCAAAATGTTGTGGCAAGTGAAACTGTAGTTCAAGCATTTGTTAAGAATAACGATCCAAGAAGATTTTCTTTTTACAATAAGTTGAGCGGACAAGATACAATCGCATTTATTCTTCAAGGTGACTTTAACGATAATTCAGCGAAATTAGTTTCTTCTCCTTCAGCACTTGTAGGTGGTCGCGCTGTAGACCCGACATCGGCAACAGCACCTGTTAAATTATTCTCAGCTGCGGAAAGCAAATTCTTGCAAGCTGAAGCGGTAGTAAAAGGTTGGGGAACAGGTGATGCGAAAGCATTGTTTGAATCTGGTATCACAACAAGTTTTACAGCAACTGGAAACGCAAGTGATGTTGCTAAATATATAGCTGAAGCCCCTGACGCGAAATTCACAGGTGATGTTGAAGCAAAAGTCAAAGCTATCATCACACAAAAATATTATGCAATGTGTGGGTTCCAAGGGTTTGAATCATGGACTGAATGGAGAAGAACAGGCTATCCTACTTTCTTTACGACTTCCATCGCATCAACTTTAGGTGCAGGAAGGATGCCATTGCGTATGCCTTATGCCAATAGTGAAGCTACTTCAAATACAAATTATCCAGGTAATATTGTTATTTATACACCTGTTTGGTGGGACGTTAAGTAGTCTCTTAGATTATATGCTTATAAAAGCGGCAATTTCGAAAGAAATTGCCGCTTTTATTTTGGTGTTAAATTATGGGAAAAGCCGTATTTTCGTCGTCATTAACGTCGGTATATTTTATGAAAAGATTGATTTTAGTTTTAATTGTGCTTGTTTTGATAGGAGCGAATACAGAGGCTTTTTCTACTAATGAAAGGGGGGAAGTATTTATTAGCGATACGATAGTGAATTACTTTGATAAATCAGGAAATTCAGTAGGAACAAAACTAGCATCTCACTCTTATCAATGTATTGTCCCTGTTGGGGATGAATCGAATAGATTTTTTAATATTGTTAGTTATTATACGGATACCGATTCCATGAAATCTTTCGCTTATAGCCGTGATAGCACAGTTGGGGTTTTCGGGTGGAAGTATATTGGCGAATCGACTACTTACTACCCAAATGGGCAGTTGAAAAGCTTGGAAAAGTTCGATACCAATGGTTCAGCTATTGATTCATCTTATTATTACTATCCTACAGGCAAACTGAAAATGTTAGTTACACAAGTGGAATCAGGACAAAATCCATTTACTGGGGGGGCTATAACCAAACCATATTACCTATTGTATTTGGATTCTCTGGGAAATTATCTTTTGAAGCGGGGAAATGGATTTATTCGCCTCGATTATGACAATGGTGATTATATTGAAGGTGAGCTAAAAGATAATGAAAGAGAAGGGAAATGGGAGGGCTGGAATATGGAAAGCCGTTATGAAGAGCAATATTTAGCTGGCGTTCTTCAAAGCGGAAAAAGGTTTCGTGCCAATGGCGAATTGATTTCCTACGACGCGGATACGAGGGAGTCAGCTCCTATTCCTTCGCTTAAAATGGACCAATTTATGAAGACTGTTTCTCAGCAGATAGACGTGCCAGACAATTTAATTGCTCAATTGAAGTCTACTATTATTCATGTAAAATTTGTCGTCAATAATGATGGTAGGCTAAGTGATTTTAAATATGACAGTGATATTCCTTTTGAAATTAAAAAAGAAATAACAGCTGCTATTCAACGTGTTGGTCCTTGGAAGCCGGGGAGGCTGCAAGGTGAGCCTGTGGCAATAAATTATAGCATTCCGATACGATTGTAATACATCGACATATTATGCGTTTCGCTTTCGAAAGAGATGCTTTATATATGTAGCAAATTATTGATATATGCAGTCGTAATTTACGAGTAAGTCTTTATCTGTCAAAAAAGGATAACTGTGGTATAAATGAAGTATATTAGTAATCAATTTAATTTATGAAAAAGTTGATCTTTCTTCTGTTAGTATGGAGTTCTTTTCGGGTTTTTGCACAAGATATAAGGATAAAAACCGACGGTCAGATTATTCATATTGGCACTTCTAAGGATACAATTATTCGTTTTTTTGATACAGAAAGTGATTTCTTGGCGACAAAAGACAAATCTTATTATTATAGACAAGTTTATCCTGTTGCAAATGAGCCTAAAAGACTCTATCGTGTACAAGCCTTTTATACCGAAACGAATCTTCCGAAGTTTTATGGATATAGTTTAAATTATGATGGAAAAACATTAAAGTATTTTGGCGAGACCGTGTCTTATTTTCCTACCGGAAAGGTGGAATCTGTGGAACTTTATGATGAGCTTTCCTATTTGATTGATACCGCATATTATTATCACCCAAATGGAAAATTAAAAGCTTTAGTGTATTATGAGCCTAATAAAACGGAGGCGAAGTCCAATTTTCCTCATTATTTGCTGTATTTGGATTCGTTAGGAAATATGCTACTTCGAAAAGGAAATGGTTTTTTTAGATTTGATTATAAAAATGGTCAGTATATCGAAGGTGAATTAGTTAATGATAAGCGAGAAGGGATTTGGATTGGTTGGGATCATTCAAAATATGAGGAGTTTTACAAAGAAGATATATTGATAAATGGGAAGCGCTATTTGCCCGATGGTAAAATAAATACATACTCTGCCAAGACTATGGAGCAACAGCCTAAATATCATGGCGATTTAATGGCCGATGTTGAATTGGTTATGCGTAGAGTTCAGTTCCCTTTAGAATTTTTTGAAAAATATAAAAAGAAAACCATACTTGTCAGTTTCGTCGTTAATAAGTCTGGTGCTACTGAAGATTATGAAGTTGAGGGAGATTATGAGCTAAGTATCAAAAGGATGATGATTGAGGCAATGCAAAGATTAGGTAAATGGACTCCTGCTTACCTAAAAGGAGCGCCAGTACGAGTACGTTATACAGTTCCAGTGAGATTTAATTTTGAATTAATCATGCATTAAATTTACTCTCAGTAAATTTTTTGTTTTGTTATAAGTGGTTGTCTTTGTGTTTGTTTCTAAATTACATAAAATTAGTATTTCCATCATTGGCTGATTGGTTTAGGTTATTGAGATAGTTTTATGAATAATCAGTCCAAATTGTGTTTTGTTACGTTTAAAAGTGAAAATAATAGCCTGATTTTTAGTTGATTGAGTTTAATTGTGAAATAAATGTTATCACAAAGTTATGCTTGCATTGCAAAAGTTAAAAAAAGTTATAAATTTGTATTTAACATTTTTTAACAGCTGACATTGCTGACTTAAAAGATGTATGACTAACTAACATAGCTTATAATAATTATTGAGAAGTAAAAAATTCGCTAGCCAAGGTGCTTTATTGCCAAGAATTTAAATAAACATACTTAATTAAACATAAACATATGAAACACAAACTACTCAGTTTTTTATTGGGTGGTGCTATCCTCACTTCGGTAGCATTCGCCCAAGAAAAGAAGGTTAGTGGACGAGTGACAGGTACAAATGGCGAGGGGTTGCCAGGTGTAACTATTGTTATTCAAGGCACTAACCAAGCCACACAAACCGATGCAAACGGTAACTATTCCATTAATGTTCCTACTGGAAAAATTTTAGTCTTTCGTTCTGTAGGCTATTCAGACAAAACAATCACAGTTGCACAAGGTTCAAGTTTGTATAACATACAACTTAGTGGAAATGAATCTGTTCTTGATGAAGTCGTTGTGACTGGTGCGGGGTTAACTGCTAGTCGTCGTTCAATTGGAGCTGCACAGACCACAATTAAAGCAGAGGATTTACAACAGGCTAAGCCAACCAATATCGTGACAGGTTTAACTGGTAAAGTTGCAGGTCTTACTGTACAAGGTGTAGGATCGGGTGTGAACCCTAATTACCGTGTCATGTTAAGGGGGATGCGTTCATTAACTGGTAATAACCAAGCATTGATTGTTATTGACAACGTAATTTCTCCATCTTCTATGCTGGGGAATTTAAACCCAGACGATGTTGAAGATATTACAGTTCTAAACGGATCTTCCGCGGCTGCCTTATATGGTTCGCAAGCTTCTAACGGTGCTTTGATTATTAAAACGAAAAGAGGTGCTGCTAGTAATGGATTAGAGGTAACTATCGATAATACGACTACATTTGAGAATGTTAACTTTTTGCCTGAAGTTCAAAAACGTTTTGGTTCAGGCTATTCGGCGCATGATATCTTTTATGTACCCTACGAAAACCAACAATATGGACCTGCTTTTGATGGGTCTATAGTGCAAATTGGTGATCCTCTAGAGGATGGATCAACACAAACAGGACCTTATTCGTGGAATGGTGGAAAGGATAAATTTTGGGAAACAGGAGTGACAAACATGACAAATTTGGCCGTGGCATCCAAACATGAGAATAGCTCTTTCCGTTTTTCAGGGCAATATTTAAAATCGACAGGTACCGTTCCTTTTGATAAATATAATAGAGCATCTGCTCGTGTAAACGGAAGTCGAAAATTAAATGATATTCTCAATATTAATTATACTTCATATTACGCTCAAAATAGATACGATCAAACATCTGCAAACGCAAATATTTATGATGCGGTTTTGCAATCTCCGGGTCAGGTGCCGTTAACAAGCTATAAAGATTGGCAAAATAATCCTTTTGCAAATCCAAATGGTTATTATAACGCTTACTATAATAACCCTTATTTTATTGCCGCAAATAATCGCCAAAAAATTAGGAATGATTATTTCATGGGTAATGTGGAATTGAATTTTAAACCTTTGTCTTGGTTAGACTTTATGGGACGTGTGGGTATGACCACTTCTAATCAATCCTATAAATATACGACTGGTAAATTCACCTTTACACCTTATGCTGCTGGTTTGCATGGTGCATATAAAGGAACTAATATTACTGGTAGCGTCTCTGATGCTGCAAGTTATGCAACAAGTATAGTGTCTGATTTTAATGCACATGCGACACATACAAACGGAGATTTCAAATTCGACTATACGGCGTTATTTCAATATGTTCAGAATCAATCTTCGAATTTGTCAGCTACAGTTAATGGTTTGGTTGTCGATGGTATTTACAATCAGGGAAATAGTTTGAATCCTCCATCTACAGGCCAAGCGGATTATCTAGCGAGAACTTTTGGTCTAGCTGGTAAAATTGATGTAGCCTACAAAAATTATTTATTTTTGACATTAACGGGACGTAATGATTGGGTTTCAATTTTAGATCCAGACAATCGTTCATTCTTCTATCCAGGGGCAACTGTTTCATTTGTTGCAACTGATGCAATTGAAGCATTAAAAGATTTTCAGCCATTGAACTTTTTGAAGCTAAGAGGGAGTTTATCTAAAGTAGGTCAAGTCAACGTTGGTAGCTCATCCAACTTTGGAGCCTATGCAACGGTACCTACTTTTGGCCAAGGTTCCGGATATCCATATAATGGAATTGGTGGTCATACAGTTGGTAATCAGATAGTTCAACCTGGATTAAAGCCGGAAATGACGCGATCTATTGAATTTGGTTTTGAATCTGCATGGTGGAATAATAGGGTATCTGCAGATGTCACATATTTTAACAATAAAACAACAGACAATACAGTTCCAACAGATATTTCTTGGGCATCTGGTTATAATAAATATTTACTGAATGCAGGAACAACCACAGGTAAAGGTATCGAATCGAGACTAAGCGTATCACCAATCCGTACGGCAGATTGGGACTTGACTTTAGGCGGAAATTTTACTTATATTCAGAATAAGGTTGTCGAAATTGCAGAAGGTTTAGATCAGTTGGCTTTGGCTACGTACACAGGTGGTACAGGATCTTACGCAGTAAAAGGCGAAGCTTTCCCTGTAATCATGGGTTCTACTTATAATAGAGATCCTGAAGGACGTATTATTGTGGATCGTATTACAGGATATCCAACTACAGATGGTACATTGAAGGTGCTGGGAGCAGCGCTTCCAACGCATACACTAGGTTTAAACTTGTCATTATCTTATAAAGATCTAACATTTTACACAAGTGCTGAGTATCGTACAGGTAACTATATCTTTAATAATGGAGCAGATTTGTTTGATTTCTCCGGATCAGGAATAAATACCGTTGCTTACGATCGTGAACGATTTGTTATTCCAAATTCATCTTATTGGGATGAAGCAACAAATTCTTATGTAAAAAATACGAATATTACGGTTTATGATGGTGGAGCTGATTATTGGACAATGGCTACTGGACGACGAAATATTGACGAAACCTATGTGACTTCAGCAGCATTCTGGAAAATCCGTGAAATGTCATTGTCTTATAATTTACCGAAATCTTTTCTTGCCGGTCAAAATGTGATTAAGAAGGCTCGAGTGAGTGTACAAGGTCGTAACTTGTTTCTATGGACACCTGCTACAAATGTTTATACCGATCCAGAATATTCTGATGGAAACGGATCATCCAATGGAAATGCGCTTGGTTTGACAGGTTTAAGTCAAACACCGCCGTCTCGTTACGTTGGTTTTTCTGTTAGTTTAACTTTTTAATATCGAATCTCATGAACAATAAAATAAAATATTTATCCATAGCAATGTCTACTTTATTGGTAGCTTCTTCCTGTAAAAAGGCTTTGGATATCAATGATAATCCAAATTCACCGACTCAGTCGACCCCAGAGCTTGTTTTGCCTCAAGCTATGGTTGCAACAGCGCTTTCTGTTCCAACATATAATACCTATGGCGGACGATTAGTAGGTTATTATGCTACATCGGGCGGGGTCTCTGGTTGGGGTGATATGATTACCTACGATTTTTCAACCGGGTTTATGACTGGCTTGTGGAGTACTCCATATAATACATTGACTGATCTTCAGTATGTTGTAGAAAAAGCAGGCGAAGGGAAAGCCCTTTTTGTACAAGCTGCAGAGGTCATGAAAGTGTATAATTATGCGAATCTTGTGGATACCTATAATGATGTTCCTTATTCAGATGCGTTAAAGGGCGCTGCTTCGCTAACTCCTAAATACGACAAGGCAGCTGATATCTATGTCGATCTTGCTAAAAAATTGGATGCAGCAGTGGCTTTCTTTAAATCGGCTACTGCTAGTGATGATTTTAAAACGGCAGATGTTATATTCAAAGGTAATACGACCTCGTGGGCTAAATTTGCTAATACATTGAAATTGAGGTTAGTGTTAAGAGCTGGTAGTAAAGCTACATTTGCTAATAAGACAATAGATAATATTGGCGTTATTGAAAGCGATGTCATTGTACAACCTGTATTTACCAAAATTGCGGGTAAGCAAAATCCGATGTGGAATACTTGGGCTTATGGCGCTGATAATGCCGCTGTGGGAACATGGGGAACCCAATTTATTCCTACCAATTATATAATGGCTTTCTACGATGGTTTTAAAATATCTGACTCGGAACGTGCATCATTAGTCTTCGCAAATGGAATATCAACCAATAAAAATCAACTTGGAAATGTTGATAATCCTCCAACTGGAGTTGCGCCATCTGCCTGGGTCATGCGTCCAGTCTCGGGTACGATAAGCGGTACAAATTATAGAGGGTTAGGCGTTATTAAAGGTCCTGCTGCTGGTCAACCATTGATGTTAGCTGCAGAAAGTCAATTTTTGGCTGCTGAAGCTGCATTAGACGGACTTATTTCTGGTGGAGATGAAGCATCCCGAACTTATTTTAGAAAGGGAATAATGGCATCTTATAACTACTTATACATGAATGAAGGTGATGCGCCTACTAAAAGTGCAGCTGATGCTCAAGCTTATTTAACGAAATATGAAACTGATAATAATGATACTTATTTAGTGAAATTTGTAGATTATTTAGATCAGTCTAACCCTAATAAACCTGAAAGAAAAGAGACTGGGAAAGAACAAAAACGCGAAGCTATCATAACACAAAAGTATATTGCTTTGAATTTTCTATTTGGCCATGAGGCATGGAATGAATTTCGTCGCAGTGGATATCCAAAGAATGTTGGTTTAAACACTACTGCGAATGCTAGAACGACGTTTGTTTCAATAGCGTCACGTGCAACGTCGGAAGACAAATTACCAACTAGAATATTATATCCAAATACTGAATTTAGTTATAATGCAGCAAATGTTCCTGCAGATATAAATAAGTATTCTTCTAAAATATTTTGGGCTAAATAAATTTAGATTGACATGAAAAAAATAATAAAATATATTTTCTTAGCGTTAGCTTCTCCATTAGTGCTAACGTCTTGTTTAAAGGATAAAGACTTAATAGGACCGGATGCTGATGGTGCTGTTGCGAATATTATAGAGTTTGGGGATGTATCTGTCCCAATATCTAATGAATCAAGTTCTATACCTCTATATTCTTTAGCGTTTGATATTGCTCCTACAGGAGTAGTGAATTTGAAATTGAAATGTGTTGGAGCTAAAACAGCAGAAAGTGATATCAAAGTAACAATAGCTGTTGACAACTCATTGCTAGAAAAATATAATGACGAAAATGAAACCGAATATGAGGCTATGCCTGCTTCACAATATAGTTTAAGTACAACTGAAGCGGTAATAAAAAAGGGTGAAAGAGAAGTTGCGGTCCCAATTAATTTGAAACCGGATCAGTTTACTTTTGATGCTGATTATGCTGTTGGTTTAGCTATAAAGACAGTGTCTTCTGGAGAGATTTCGGGAAATTTTGGCAAGATTATATTGAATTTAGGAGCTAAAAACTTCTTTGACGGTGTTTACAAATATACGACATCTGCGAATACGGCTTTGGTCCCTAATGCAAATAAAACGGTTAAGTTAGTAACTATCGGAAGTAATAAATGTATGTTGGACCCTGGCTTGTTAGGTACTTATTCAAATCAAGTAAACTATACAATTGATCAGGCTACTAATAAAATTACTGTGGAAATGTTTTCGCTTCTGCCAATAGCGACTAAGTCCACCAGTGTTTATGATCCAGCAACGAAGACATTGACGGTTAACTGGACATCAAATGGTGGAGCCAGAACGTTTGAAGAAAAGTTTGTTTACACTGGATCAAGATAGATTTAGAAAGGGGGAAGTGTCGAATTTCCCCTTTTAAATAATGTGAATTTTCTGAAACAATAAGATATGAAACCACTAATTTTTAGCTTAATCGGAATGCTTAGTTGCGTATTCTCCTTTGGACAGGAAAATGCAGCCCTACCAAAAATAGGATATGACAGTTTTGTCAAACAGGTCAATCGTTCTTTCAAATTAACGGATAGTGAGATCTCTAAAGATATTTCAGGGGAAATCATATTGGACATCCGTGTAAATGAATTTGGAAAAATTGATTCAGCTGATATCGCGAAGGATATTGAAAAAGGGATGGGGATACGTTTGTTGAAGGCTGTTAAAATGTCTGGGGATTGGGAACCTGCCGTGAAAAATGGAAAACCGATTGCTTCTTGGGTACGTTTTCCTTACAAAGTGTTGAGCTTTAAAGAGTCTGCAAATTCAGCTGCAATAGTAAAAGCAGAACCAATTGAAGGCATGTCTACTTTCATTGAAAAATTCTATAAAAATTTCCAATATCCACCTGAAGCACTGAAAGCAGGTTTGTCTGGTGATTATGAGTTAAATTTTATTGTGAAAGAAGATGGAAAAATTACTGGTGTTAAATTAAAAGATGATCCTGGTTATGGCGTGTTAACGAGTGCGCAACGCGCCCTTAACAGAGCAGGTAAGTGGAAGCCAGCAACCCAAAACGGGGAGGCTGTAAAGTCTTCTGTTGTTGTTCCATTCAAATTGAATTTGAAAGAATTCAGAACACATATCTAGTTAGATCAAAAAGGAATTTTTATGTAATATAGAGGTAGCAAGTATTTTGCTGCCTCTATATTTTTTCACCAAACTGAAGCACATATCCATTATTATCATAAATAGCAAACTCGCGCATTCCCCATTCGAAAGTTGCTATTTCATAACATATTTTGACATTATCTTTCAAACTTTCCCATAAATTATCAACATCAGCTATGTTAATATAAAGGGACCCGGTAAATTGTGCTGTTTCAAAAGCAATGCTTTCAACAGGATGCGAAAACATGATTTCGATGGTTCCACTTCGCAGTAGAGCCCAGTTCAATGCTTCGTTTTTTTCAACACATGTAAACCCGAGTTTTTCAGTATAGAACTGAATAGTTTGATCTAAGCTTTTTGTATATAATATTGGATTTAAGCTTTTGTAGTTCATCTTTTTTTTGCCTTTGATTAGTTCGAACTATTGTTTTGTCTTTTTGATAGCAGTTACGTGTGTTTTTTTATTATTATCGATTGTAAGGATAGTTTTATGATGAAAAATACAAAATATTACAGTATTTATTGTTACTTCACAAAAAAAATAGTTACTTTTTTAGATTAAGGTGTGTTGTTTGTGTAATTGTTTGGTATTTAGTGTTTTTGTGTGTTATTTTTTGTGTGAAATACTATGATTTATATCGTTTGTTTTCCAGTTTTTTAATTCTATTTCTAACTTCTTGTTGCATCTTTAAAAGATTGTTTTATCTTTGCTTTTAACAAAACCTTAACATTTCATGTTTGGTTTTGCACACTAACTGTATTAGTCTAATAGACTCATCATTTTTAGAAAAACATATATTAAAAGATCCTTTTGGCGCTTTTATCTTTTTTAGTTAGATAAACTACTTACTATTAAACAAACATAAACATATGAAACACAAACTACTCAGTTTTTTCGTGGGGAGTATGATCCTTTCTTCTGTTGCTTTTGCGCAAGAGAAGAAAGTAAGCGGTCGTGTAACTGGAGCTGATGGTAAACCATTAGTCGGTGTGACAATTGCTGTTCAAGGATCAAACATTGCTACTCAAACAGATGCAAATGGAAAATATTCTTTATCAGTTCCTGTTGGTAAAGTAATGGTTTTCAGGTATGTCGGTCATTCTGATAAGACTATAATCGTTAAAGATGGACAGTCATTATTCAACGTGTCACTAGAGGATCAGAATACAGCATTAGATGAGGTTGTCGTAGTCGCTTATGGTACTGCCAAAAAAGAATCTGTGACTGGATCCGTAACCTCCGTCTCTGCTAAAGATATCGAAAAGAGACCAGTTACCAATGCATTTGCAGCTTTAGAGGGATCTGCTGCTGGTATTCAACTGAACAATACCTCTGGTATGCCAGGCGCAGAACCTAGTATACGGATACGTGGATTTTCATCATTGAATGGATCTAACAACCCGCTTTATGTCGTGGACGGTGTACCTTTTGGTGGTAATATCTCCGATATCAACCCCAATGATGTGGAAAGTATTTCAGTGTTAAAAGATGCTTCATCATCTGCACTTTATGGAAGTCGGGCTAGTAATGGAGTAATTATTATTACCACCAAGAAGGGTAAGGCTGGCCGTTCTCAGGTTAATATCTCAACAGACCAAGGTTTCTACTCGAGAGGTATTGCCGAATACGATCGCGTGAATGATAGACAATTTATGGAAGCCATGTGGCAGGGATATAGAAATAGTTTACTAACTAACAATTCGACATCCTATCCAACAGTTCAATCTGCAAATGATGAAGCAACCAAATCTTTGGTGAGCAATTACTTGAAATTAAACATCTATGATAAAGCTGATGATAAACTATTTGATTCCAATGGAAAGCTTGTCTCTGATGCCCAAATAAAAAGTGGATATGCAGACGATTTGGACTGGTTTAAAGAAGTAGATCGCGTTGGACATCGTCAAAATTATAACATTGATGGAACTACCGCTACAGATAAAGCAAAGGTTTTTTATTCGACAGGATACCTAGACGAGAAAGGATACATCAAAAATTCGGGTTTAAAAAGATTTACTGGACGATTAAATGCCGAACTTCAAGCTAAAGATTGGTTCAAATATGGCTTTAACTTAGCAGGTTCACATCAAATCTCAAATCAAATTAGTGGTTCTACTGACGATGCAGGTTCATTTGTTAATCCGTATAACTATGCAAGATCGATAGCACCAATCTATCCAATTCATTTGCATAACGCAGATGGATCTTATGCATTGGACGAGGCCGGAAAAATACAGTATGATAACGGTGAATCTACAAGATTGCAATATGTCGGAAGACATACCATTTGGGAAAATGAATTAAACAGAGACCAAACGATTCGTAATACGGTAAATGGTAGAGGCTTTCTTGAATTCAAGTTTCTGAAAGATTTTACACTGACTTTAAACGGTGATTTAAATCTTCGCAATTCAGAACGTCGTACGTATAATAACGCAATAATTGGGGATGGTGCCGGTCAGGGTAGAGCGGCTAGGAATATTTATCGTTACAAAAACTATACAGTTCAACAATTATTGACTTGGAACAAAGATTTTGGCTTACACCATCTGGATATATTGGCAGGACATGAGAATTATTCTGACAACTGGAGTTATCTATATGGCTATAAAACAGATGAAATTTTTGAAGGCCAAACGGATATGGTAAATTTTACCAAAATCACGTCGCTGTATGACTATCAAGAAGATTATCGTGTAGAAAGTTTCTTGTCTCGCGCTCGTTATAATTACGCGGGTAAATATTTTGCGGAGGCGTCGTTTAGAAGAGATGGCTCATCTCGATTCAGCCCAGACAATCGTTGGGGTAACTTTTGGTCATTAGGCGGTAGCTGGAGCATATCTAAAGAGGATTTCTTTAAAGATATGCTGAATACTGTTAATGATTTGAAGGTTCGAGCATCTTACGGTGAAGTAGGTAATGATGAAAGTGCAAGTAAGTATTCTTATTTATCCTTATATGAGTTAAGCCAGAATGCGAATGCAGGTGCGGTATTTAAAAACCAAAACCCTTCACCTGACTTAATTTGGGAAACCTCTAGTTCGTTCTCTGCGGCAGTAGAAGCCCGGTTATTTAAACGAGCAAATTTAAGCTTTGAATACTTTAACAAGCAGTCTCAAAACTTGATTTTTGATTTTAATCTTCCATTGTCTGCTGGAGCAACATCATCTTCGAGTGCAGTTTCAACAGTAACAAGGAATATTGGTTCAATGTCAAATAGGGGCTTCGAGTTAACTTTTGATGTAGACGTGTTAAAAGGTGATGGATGGAGATGGAATGTTGGTGCGAATGCAACTTGGTTGACGAATAAAATATTATCACTACCTGAAGAAAATAGGGAGAACGGAATTGTAACTGGTAATTTCAAATGGGTTGAAGGCGGTAGCCGTTATGACTTCTGGTTGTTTAAGTATGCGGGTGTAGATCAGATGACTGGTCGTTCACTTTACCTGGCAGACACAGAGCGTTTTAATGTGAATGGTTCTGCACCAGGAAAAGCAGAGATCCCTACAGCGGAACTTGTTGAAATTAATGGAAAATACTATGTAACTAATGCTTCAAGCTATGGTTTAAGGGGCTGGTCCGGATCGGTTATTCCTAAAATGAATGGAAGTTTCAATACTAGCTTTGAGTATAAAAACTTCAGCTTCTCAGCGTTATTCACTTACGCTATCGGTGGTAAAATATACGATTCTTCCTATGCTAGTTTAATGGCCATGTCCGGTACGCCAAGTGCGCTGCACACGGATATCATGAAATCGTGGAACGGTATTCCAGATGGAATGACAGCCTCCTCGGCGGATAGGTTGGATGTAAATGGTATCCCTTCTATCAACTTTTCTCAAAGTAGTATGAATAATTATGCTACTAGTGACCGTTTCTTAACTGATGGATCATATTTGGTTATCAAGAATATTGCGGTAGGTTATAGTTTGCCAAAAACATTGATTAGTAAAATAGATTTGTCTTCCGTGAGAGTTGTTGCTGGAATTGAAAACTTGTCTACAATGACAAAACGTAAAGGAATGAACCCGCAACAGCAATGGAATGGTACCAGCACAAATGCTTGGGTTACTCCACGTACAATTTCTTTTGGTGTAAAAATTGGATTATAAGAAATCAAACAATGAAAAATAATAAATATATAAAAGTATTGTTAGCAGGAATGATTCTTGTTTCTTCTTGCAAAAAAGACTATCTAAATACAAGTCCTACAGATTCCGTTGAGCTTTCTAAAGTATTTGAGACGACAAAAAATGCTGAAGTAGCCGTTAACGGTTTGGCAAAAATGATGACCCAACAGTATTTAGGTAGCCAAGGCTTTAATGGAGAGGGGACAATCAAAATGTACTATGGGAACTATCCTGGAAACAATTTTTTTGTCAACTTAAGTGGCTGGGCAGACATTATTAATGCAAATTATAATCAAAACTTAACAAGTATTTACCTGTATTATCCTTGGTTTTATTACTACAAGATCATTGGTAACGCAAATCAAATTGTCGAAAATATTGATGCTGCGGATGGAAACTTAGCCGACAAACAATTTATAAAAGCGCAAGCTTTGACTTACCGTGCTTACAGTTACATGATGCTAGCTCAGATCTATGGCAATAGATGGAGTGATTCAAATAATGGACAGACAAGTGGATTGGTGTTAAGAAAAGATGTGTCAACAGGAGACATGCCTTTATCTACCTTGGGCCAGACTTATGATTTGATCTACACGGATTTGAATGATGCCATTTCATTGTATGAATCTTCAAAATTAGTCCGTAATGCAAGCAAAAATTACGAAGTGGACAAAGATGTTGCTTATGCTGTTTATGCTCGTGCAGCTTTGAACAAGCAGGATTATGTCAATGCTGAGAAATATGCTGTTTTGGCTCGGGCTAATTATGAACTGATGAATAATACGGAGTATAAAAGTGGCTTTGCAAATCCAAATAGAGAGTGGATTTGGAGTAGCTACGGTGCGTCTGATGAAACGTTATACTTCTATTCATTTCAATCGTATATTGCTTATAACTCGTCGGCAAGTGCTGTTAGAACGACGCCTAAATGTATCAGTAGAGAATTGTTCGATAAAATTCCTTCAACAGATATTAGAAGAGATCTTTTCTTAGATCCAAAAGGCGAAGCGTACACAACAGCTACTGGATTGGCTGGAGCGACGATGAAAGCTAGGGCTTTTGCTACATTTCCAGATTTACAGTCTAATGCAGTGCCTTACGCTTACATGAACTTTAAGTTCAAAGCGAATGATCTACCGGGTGTTGGAAATTTAAATCACTTTAGGGCTTCCGAGATGTATCTTATTGAAGCTGAAGCTAAATTTTTCCAAAATAAAGCAGCAAGTGAAATTCAAGGTGTTCTTAACGCATTAAATGCAACTTCAGGAAGAGATGTGAAATATGTTTGTACAAAAACAGGGACAGATCTACTTAATGAAATTAAACTTTATCGCGCGGTTGAACTATGGGGCGAAGGATTCGATTGGTTTGATATGAAACGTTGGGGAGATACTATTGTGAGAAGAAATAACGCAAACGGGGGTAATTTCCTTACATCTTTAGCTGTTACAATTAATCCTCAAGATAAAAATAAGTGGACTTGGTCTATCCCTCTTCGCGAAAGCGATTATAATAAGGGTTTGGAATAATTCAACGTATAAATCAATAGAACTAAAAGGCCGATACAATTTGTATCGGCCTTTTTATTTTAAGGATACCTCTACATTGCGAGAGTCAACATTGTCTTGACCTATCTCTTACGAGATATATTACTAAATCGTTAATTTTATGTATATAAATTAATAGACTAACAATTTATTAATATTAACTTAATATTGAGAATCTATTTTTACGCCGTTGAAAGATGATGGAATAGAAGAAGGAAAAATGATTCTACTCGTATCATATCATCATAAGCGAAAAAGATAATTTATTTAAAATTCTCATGAAAAAAGCACTTTTACTCTTAGCCCTGATAGGTCCTGTCGTAGCGCTTGCGCAAAATAACAATGCGCCCTCCAGCTATGATCCACATGATATCAAGATTACTGGGTACCTTCAGACACAGTTTCAGAAAGCGCAATCTCCCGGAATTACTTCCTTTTCGGGTGGTGATTTTTCAAAGAATTCGGATAACAGATTTATGATCCGCAGGGGGCGTCTTAAAATTGACCGCGTGGATACGTACTCCAGTATTGTCTTTCAATTGGATGCTACTCAAGACGGTGTACAACTGATGGACGCTTTTATTCAATTGCGTCACCCAAGTCAAAAAGGCCTAAGTTTAACGGCGGGTCTTTTCAATAGACCTTTTGGATACTCTATTGTGTACTCATCCGGCTATCGTGATTTTCCGGAACGCGCACGTGTATTTCAGACTCTGATGCCACGCGAACGTGATCTTGGAGGGATGGTAAGCTATCACCCTGGCGGTAAAGCTAAATTCTTAAACTTAGATTTAGCCTTGGTTAATGGTAGTGGCCATTCGGCTAAAGATTATGATTCCAAAAAAGATCTGATCGGTAATCTTGCTTTTAAATTTGATAGCCTAGCGGATAAAAAACTTCATTTGGGATTTGGTGGCTCATTCTATAAAGGTTCGGTTCGTAATGATACGAAAACTTATTATACGCCCAACAGCAATGGTTATACAGCACATACCAGCGACGAGAATGAAGGCAGGGCGATCGGTCGGAATTATTATGGTGCCAATTTACAGTTGGAATTTGATAGTAGCTTGGGAAAGTCCAGCTTTAAAACAGAATATGTTGCTGGTGATCAGCCAGGGGTAGCGGGTGGTGCCGATATCAAAGGGCCTTACGCAAGCAGAAGTTTTATGACCCAACCGACAACAGACCTTTATCAACGAAAATTTAACGGATATTATCTTTGGTTTACGCAAGAGATTGCTAAGACCGGTATAACTGCGCTGTTAGCGTATGACGTCTATGATCCAAATACTAAAGCAAGTGGCATGACAATCGGCATGCCCGATAATTTTACAGCCGACGGAGATGTTAAGTTTAGTACGCTGGGCTATGGTCTTGCTTATCAGATTAACAATAGGATAAAATTGACCGTATATAATGAGCATGTAACAAACGAAACCACAAGTTTACCAAACTTTTCGGCTGATCTGAAAGATAATGTCTTCACTACAAGGCTGCTTTATCGTTGGTAAAACGGCTCAGGCCACAATTTTATCGCAATGATCGAAGTTGATCGAAAGGATTCGTATTCGTGTGACTAATGCATTAGGGGGTGCGATTTGATTTAGATGCTGCGAGGGGATTAGATATTTTTCCGAATCCGGCTCAGGGATGATGCGGTAATCCCTAAATAGGATGCTAACATGGCTAATGGAACACGATTGGCCAAACCAGGGTAAAGCTTTAAGAACAGGAGGTAACGGTCTTTGGCATCGAGATTCATCATGGTATTTGCCGTTTTTAGCTTACTTTCCACTACAAAACCATAAAGTTTGGCCATTAACAATGGCCAAACTTTAATTTCCTTTTCAAGGAGCGTAAAATTGTCAAAATCAAGGCTCCAGATCTCGGTATCTGTGAGGGATTCTATATAGTCATTGGACGGTGTTCGATCCAAGAAGCTCTGAAGATCTCCAATAAAACGACCTTCATAAATAAAATAACGTGTAAAATCATCGCCTTTACTGTTGTAATAGAGCGAACGGAATACCCCCGATTCCACAAAAGCAATGCTATTGTTTACTTTACCGCAAGCGACAAAATAGCTTGACTTTGGAATATGCTTTTTTTCGAATGCCTGTCGAATTAAGTTCTCTTCTCGTAAATCGAGCTGTCCAAATTTTCGGATGTATTCCAGTAATTGCTCCATGTTATCTGTATATTACTTCGCTAAGTTAATCAATTCTTCACGTTGAGGTCCTGTTGAAAGATACTTTATGGGAACTTGTAATTCTTCTTCTAAAAAGGAGATAAATGCACCCAAGGTTTCTGGAAGTAACTTTGCCTGCTTGATATTAGAGAAATCGGTATTCCAACCTTTTAAATATTTCCAGATCGGTTTAATTTCTTGTTCAGCGGATTGGGGAAATGCTAAGGAAATTTTTTGTTCATCTATTTCATAATGTGTACAGACGGGGATGGCAGCCATTTCGTTTAAGATGTCGGCTTTCGTAAGAACAAGCTGAGTGACTCCATTTAACATGATGGCATATTTTAATGCTGGAAGATCCAGCCAGCCGACACGACGGGGACGCTTGGTATTGGAACCGAATTCAGCGCCTTTTTCCCGTAAATCATTGGCAGCTTGTCCTGTGATCTCGGTTGGGAAAATGCCATTACCCACACGGGTGCAATAGGCTTTTGTAACGCCATATATTTTGTCCACCAGTTTAGGCGACACGCCCAAGCTTACACAGGCTGCGGAGGCAATCGTATTTGATGAGGTCACATAAGGATAACTTCCATGGTCGATGTCAAGCAGGGTTGCCTGCGCACCTTCTGCCAATATCTTCTTGCCATCTCGGATTGCCTTGTTCAGAAAGATTTCAGTATCTATAATTGGCACTTGTTTTAAAGAAGCGCATCCTTGAATAAAATCTTGGTAAAGCTCTTCGAATGCAGGCATTTTTTGTCCGAGAAGCTGTAGTTCATTGTATTGACGATTTAAAATTTGATATACGTCCGTATTAAAACTATCCGAGTGAATATCACCAACACGAAGGTTCTGTCTTAGTATTTTATTGGAATAGCTTGGCGCAATTCCATTTTTGGTCGTTCCTATCGTGCGATACAATGGAGACTGTTCCATATAGATATCCCAATAGCGATGGGTAGGTAAAACGAGATGCGCTTTTTGGGATATCAAAATCCTATTGAAGAGATCTTGATCTGGCATAATGTGCGCTAGTTCTTCAATTTCCGCTTTGAATGCTAATGGGTCAACCACCACACCGGTGCCAATAATGTTTTTGACATGCGACGAAAAAATTCCCGATGGGAGTAGTTTAAGCGTAATTTTGTTACCTTGATAATAAATACTATGTCCGGCATTCGCACCTCCATTAAATCGAGCGATAATGTCATAGTCGCTTCCGATCAGATCAATGAATTTTCCTTTGCCTTCGTCTCCCCATTGGAGCCCAATTAGAATGTCCATATTGCGTTTGTCTTGAATTTATGGTCAAAGCTAGGGCTTGCAAAGCGGAGGACAATTGCCATTTGGCAAAAAGTGCTCCTCATTATCATTTGGCCAGCAGCATTACTGAATTTGAATTGCGCTTAAGCTTGTTTGTGTCCCAACTGTTGTACTTTTTGTAGCCATTTATTCCGTTTAATAGGATCGGAAGTTTTGATAATTCCGATATAGGTGACTTTAACGGGCGATATTCCACAAAATTGAAGGGTGGATCTTTTTAGTTGATTAACACTTGGTCTGCCGTAAACTAATGCATAATACCAACTTGGTTGATCGAGTGTTGTAATAATCCGGGCAGATTTTCCTTTTAGCAATTTGTCCCAAAAAAGAGAATTTTCGCGGTATTGAAAGGCCTGTCCAGGTAAAAATAGTCTATCGATAAAGCCCTTCATCAAGGCAGGAAGACCGCCCCACCAAACGGGATGTATCCAGACCAAATGATCGGCCCATAAGATGTCTTCCCAGGCAAGAAGTAGGTCCCGCTCAAGTTCTGTTCGTTTACGATAACCAAATTCAAGGTTTGGATTGAAGTCCAGGTCAATAATATGGATTGTTCGTACTGTAGCTCCGGACGCTACCGCAGCTTCTTGATAAGCATTTGCAATGCCAAAATTGAAGGATTCCCGATTCGGGTGACCATTGATAATAAGTATTTTTTTTCGCATGATGTCGTATTACATTACAAAAATACCGATAGAGCCACCGTCTTTATAGGACAAATGTCTAAAAAGAAATTTCGCTGCGAATACGACTTAAATGACGTTGTGTGATGCCTAAATAGGAAGCAAGATATTGTAAAGGAAGCTGTTGGATAAACTCAGGATGATCTTTGAGCAAATTGGCATAACGTTGTGATGCGGTTTCTTTTTGCAGTTGAAAGACGCGTTTTTCAAGCTCAAGATATTGTTCCTCGGCAATCATTTTAAGGTACTTTGTCCATTTTAGGCTATTTGTAGCGCGTGTATCAATGGTGTTTTTTTTGATCGTCCATAGTTCGGCAGGGGTGATGGCCTGCATGGTCTCCTTACTCGGCCCGCCGGTAATAAAGGAGGAGTAGGCCGCTATCCAAGTATTGGGAAAGCGGAAACAATAGGTAATATCTTCCTTGTTTGCACTGCTATAATAAGAACGGAAGATCCCTGATTGTATAAATGCAACCTCATGACAAGGTTGATTCTCTTTAACAAAAAAGTCGTTTTTGTTCAGCTTTCTGTATTCAAAAAGCTGAACAATCTGATTGATCTCTTCTTCCTCAAACAGACGCAAAGACCGAAAATATGCTGCTATCATGAAGTCCAAACTTAGAAAAATTGCGGTGTTCATGCAAAATAAATTCGATGTGATTCAATCGACGCTATGTTTAGTTTGCCGATTGAGCAATAGGTAGATTTTTAATTCGCATCGATTAGAATTGCCAATTGCAGGCACATTTGATCGGAGCGATTGCTCCATGCATGATTCGTGCCACGCTGGATGACAATATCGCCGGCCTGTAAAAGCGTTTCTTCTGTGTCTGTAATCAAGTAAATCTCCCCTGAAAGAATAACGATGTAATCTAAACTTGCTGTCTGATGCATGAGGGGATGAGGGATGCCAATCGCTGTTTCTATACCAAGTTCCCGATCGGGTGGGATCTGTACATAGCGGAAGTACGTGCCATTTTTGATGACTTGGGGTATAGCAGTGTTTTCTATGGGATGCTCTTTCTCAAACTTGGCCGGCATTTGACTGGTTTGCCAGATATCGGAAATAACGAGATTGGGATAGTGCTCCGATACATTATCGACCAATGCATCCGCTTCGATAAAGGATTTGCCGCCACGTATGCCTGTCACGATTCGTCTAGGTATAGTTCTCATTGATTTTGTATAATTAATTTATTGCCTTGAGTCTGGTTGTTTTTCAACATTAGATGCCCTTTTTCTATTGTTTCGGGGCTCAGTTTACCAATAAGATAAATAGGGGCGGATTGAATAATTTCTTGCTCAATATTGTGTCTGATCCGATCCAGCCCATTTTTGAAATAGGGATAATTTAGTTTTTGCGCGTGGATAAAGTTGGATATATTGATGATCTGAGCGGCCGAACTAAATAGTTGGTCTCTTGCTGCCGCGGTCGTAAAATGTGTGATGTCGATATAAGTTCCATAGGGCTTTAATACTGCGGCGGCAACTTCCGAGAGCTGCTGACCCACCGCATCGATAGCGACATCAATACCCTGCTGTTTACTTCTACGCTTGATTATTTCCGTTAAATTCTCTTTTCGATAATTGATGATGCTGTCTTTTTGCAGTCCTAGTTGGTGTAATTTTTCAATACTGCTCATACTTCCTGCAGTTGCCACGATATTTTTAATGCCGTTAGCCAGGAGTAATTTTAATACAAAAAGACCCACGCCCCCGGACGCGCCGGTTAGGAAAATATGGTCTTGCGGATTAATTGTTGCTCTGTCGAAAACCTGTAATGCGGTGATACCAGCGGTAGGAAGTGCTGCTGCTTGCTCAAAAGAAATATTTTTTGGTTTAGGGGCAACGAGGCCGGCTGGTAAATGAATGTATGCTGCATAGGTCCCGTTGCTGCCCATGCTACCACAGGCAAAAAACACAGCATCTCCAATTGTATATTCACTTACTTCTGAACCTTTATCTGTAATAATTCCTGCCCCTTCTCTACCCAGTATGGGGGAATATAAATAACGCCGTTCAAATTCATTTTCACGCATCTGGTAGTCTATGGGATTAATTGCGGAAGCTATTATTTTAATTTTCACCTCGTTGGGCTTCATTTGAGGAAGAGTAACTTCGGCATTTATCAATTGATTGTCTTGATCTAATATAACAGCGTTCATAACTCTATCTATTTTAAGGGATGAAAAATCAAATTGAAAATAATTTACGCTGCATCCATAGATTTTACATCTTATATAGTTGTTATGACAAATCTACCTTTCCTTTGCTATATATTTGTTGGTAGTTAACAAGTGGTAACTAGTTGTTAGAAATCAATATGGGACAAGTTTTTGACGGAAATCAAATGCGGGAGGCGAGTTGTACAGAAGAATTGCGCGCTATGCGTGACGCGCTGGATATTTTGGGTGGAAAATGGAAATTGATGATATTACGTTATTTGGCTAATCGGGAGTCGCAGGAAATCCATTTCAAAAAAATGGAACGGGAGATTCAGGGAATTTCTGCAAAAGTGTTGACGAAAGAACTTCGAGACCTTGAATTAAACTTGTTAGTCGCCCGCCAGCCAAGTGAAGACCCCGTAAAAGTGTTTTATAAAATTACGGCCTATGGTAAAAGTGTGTTCCCCGTCACCGAATCTTTGGTCAGTTGGGGTTTGGAATACCGAGAGAAAGTGAAACAGGAACTCGCTGTACTAGCGAAATAACAATTTATTCCGATTGACGAATTACCTTTTTGATCAGTGAAATCTGACCAAGGTGATAATAGCTATGTTCGATTACAGCTTCGATATTTCTGAGGTAAGATCCATACTTTTTATCAATAAATGGCTGGTCGAAGAGGTTTTCTTCAAATTGGGCAATGCTGTTGGCAAATGTGGCTGCGTTTTTTAGGAATCGATCTACGAGTGTATCCCAGTCTGCTTTGGATCGGATAGGCGGGATATCAAAGCTATACTTATCGTTGATTTCCAATTTTCCGTGTTTAAATGCCATCAGTAACCCCTCGAGGTAATAATTGATATGATAGGTTAGGGCAGCGATGGAATTCAGATCATTTATTTTGATTATGGCTTGTTTCCAGGTCGTGTTCAATAGTTGTTCCTGATAGTTGGTGTTGGCAATCCAACGTCCATTCAAAAAAACTTCGCGAAGTCTGTCTGCAAGAAATATACGTCTTTCCATTTTGTGTTAAAATTTTCCAATGATTAGTTTTTTCCTGCCTTTTTGCCATTATTTACCCGTTATAGCTATAGGAAGAATTAGTATTGATTTTCTAATTCCAATTTACATACAATTTTCCTATTCTTCATCTTTGGTTAATCTCTTGTTAATAAGACTTTCCTTTTTTTGTATAAAGTCATTGTTACCAAGATATCATGTTTGCACTAACCGGAAAAGATCTAAGAAATATTTGGGACCAATTTGTGGCAGAGGAGTGTGAAGAATCATTTTATACGTTATATAAACATTATTACCACTATCTCTCTTATTTGGGGCTAAAAAAGAAAATGTCGGTACAGCGTGTTCAGGATAGCGTGAATGATGTGTTTCTACATCTATGGGAGAAAAAGTCTAGCAATCGTCAGATACGTAATCATCATAATTATATTATTACGGTTTTCTTTCAAAAACTTTTCCGCAAGGAATCACTGAAGCTGACAGATTTGGATTTTGTGGAAGAAATCCATGATCCGTCAATCCATCACTCTGTTGAAGACCAACATATCCGTGCGGTAACAATAAATACCGTAACACAGTTGGTTGCAGAGCATATGGAGCAATTAGGGACAAAACAACGACTGGTGATTTACCAACGATTTTTTTTGGATCTTTCTTATCAGGAAATCGCTGATGCCAATCAGGTTTCGATCCATACGATCTATAATACCATCTATAAATCACTAGAAAAAATAAAAAATAATCTTTCTAGTGAACAAGAAATCTTCCTTAAAGTTGCCGTAGGGCTACTTTCTTCATTTTTGTTGATTTTTTCTTAAAAACGAGTAGTGAAAAAATGACCCTGTCCACTCTATTGTATAAATTACGATTAGAGTAGTATGAACGAACTTAATTTGAAAGCGTTATTATTGGACGAATCTTTTGTGAACTATTGTAAGGGAACAAATAAAGAGGATATCGAAAAATGGGAAAAATGGTTACAAAAATATCCTGAACATAAAGCGTCCATCGCGGAGTTGCAGGAAACCATTGTGGCAATGGGACATTATGCGGGCGAACTATCCGTTCAAACAAACTATGAGCGTTTGCAGTCTCAAATAAAAAAGCGCGCTAACCAGCACAGCTTCATAGAAATTGGTACGGCTGTCTGGTTAAAAATTGCGGCGCTCCTAGTCGTTGTTGGCGCTATCTCACTGTTTCTATTTAAACAACAGCTTGCTGAAGAACAGCCAAAAAACGTACAGCATATCGGTGCTCCGGGAAAGGATGATGCCTTATTGACATTAAAAGATGGCTCCGTTGTTTCCTTAGCTGATATAAAGAATGGAAGTGTTGTTGCACTTCAGGGCGGGGTAGAAATACAAAAGAACAACGATGGTGAATTGGTGTATAAGGCTGTTGAAAAGGAACGGATCGCCAGTACAGCAATGAATAAAATTGCGACGAATAGGGGAAATCAATATCAAATTATATTGCCAGATGGATCGAAAGCTTTCCTCAATGCAAATTCAACCCTGACATATCCTTTGAAATTTAGTGAAAACGAACGGCATGTCCATATGACCGGAGAGGTTTACTTTGAAATTGCAAAAATTGAGACGGAAATGGGAGGGGGAAAACGAATTCCTTTTTACGTGGAGACAGCAAATCAAAAAATAGAGGTACTTGGTACGCATTTCAATGTCAACGCATATGATGACGAACCTTATACAACAACAACTTTATTGGAGGGAAGTGTACGCGTTAGTTCGAAAAAAAGAAATGAATCGGTGCTCTTAAAACCAGGGCAGCGGGCCTTGTTAAATGAAGCCCTGCGTGTAGAAAATGTGGATATTTCTCAGGAAGTAGCTTGGATAAATGGTGACTTTGTTTTTAAAGGAGAGGAGTTAGTAAGTCTGCTGCGTAAAGTTTCAAGGTGGTACAACGTGGATGTAACATGTCCTGAACGACTTGAAAAGCTGAAATTTGATGGTATGGTATCGCGTTCTCAACCGCTATCTACCATTATTGATATGTTGCAAACAACAGGAAAAGTAAAATTAACGCTAAATGGAAGGAGGCTTATTGTGATAGATTGACCTATCTAATTTTTACGATAAGCCGGATAAAAAACAACCAAAGGTGCTGGTAACACCTTTGGTCAATGTGTTAAGCTTATCGATCATGTTGCGATTCAATGATCATCAAATAATATTAACAACAACAAATATATGAGTTTTTATCAATGCATGCGTGTTATGAAAATCACCATGGTATTTTTAACTTGTTTGTTGGTGAAAGTCAGTGCGTTTACTTACGGTCAACGTATTACACTTAACAAACAAAATAGTCATATCCCAGCTATATTAAAAGAAATAAGGCAGCAGAGCGGTTATGACTTTTTTTACGATAATGGGCTCTTTAATCGAGCAAAACCCGTTAATGTCAATCTAAACAATGCAACTGTTGAAGAAGCATTGAATATATGTTTTGCAGGACAACCGTTCGGTTATGTTGTGAAAAATAAACTGGTTGTTGTTACGGCGCTTCAGACTGCGCTGGAAAAGCCCGCCGATGTATTGCAGCAGCGCTTGGCTGGTCGAGTCATTGATCAACAGACAAAAAGGACATTGGCCAGTGTTTCAATCCGTGTTAAAGGGACATCTGGAGGAACGAATTCTGATGCAAATGGAAACTTTTCGCTATCGATTTCTAAAATTCCTACTGTTCTCGTTCTTTCCTATCTGGGCTATCAGACCAAGGAAATTGAAATTAATGATGTGAAGGAAAACCTTGTCATTGGGTTGAACCCTCTTGCTACAGCATTGGAAGAGGTCACCGTTCAGGCAAGGCGTAAAATGAACACTGAAACGGCCGTGCTGGAAGAACGTAAACGCGCTTCTATTGTACAGGATGCTATTTCGGCCGAATTGATTGAGCGTACGGCCAGTATCACGACTACACAGGCATTACAACGCGTTACTGGTGTTACGGTGACTGATGATAAATATGTTGCGATAAGAGGGCTAGGTGATCGATCTGTGATCGGTCAGTTGAATGGCGTAAGATTGGCTTCTTCTGATCCTGACCGTAGTGCCATCCCGTTGGATCTCGTTCCGGCTTCTTTATTGGATAATATTACCGTTTATAAAACAGTAACACCAGACAAACCTGCTGATGCTGCTTCGGGTATCGTTGAGCTCAAAACGAAATCTGTGCCTGAGAAAATGACATTTGAGCTTATCGCTCAAACGGGGCTCAATTCGAACATTGGTTTGGGGGGAAATTACAACAGCTTTTGGAACAGTGAGATGGGATTATTGGGAACACGAATCAATAAGAAAGACCTTTCCTCGGATTTTCTAAATCTTGCAACGCAATATCCCAATGGATTAAGTTCTATCCAGGATATGATCGCCAATAGCAACTATAGTCCTTCAGGATACCAAGAAGTAAACCGGGTTAATACGATTATGAAAGGGTTTGATCCCGTTATGACGACTCGATACCGCCGTGCGCCCATGAACCAACTTTACTCGGCAACATTCGGTAATAGTTATGATGTTTTTGGAAAACACAAACTGGGACTTGTCGTCGGAGGAAATTATTATAGAAGAACCGCTGATATTTATCAGGGCGAACTGACCCAGTATAGCATCTATCAAGGGGTAGTGACTGGTAACCCTGATATTTTTAGTTTTAGGAATATCCCTAATTATATTACACCGAATAGTCTTTTTATGGGGAAGTATCAAACTTATCGTGAAAATACAGGAACCGAAACACTAAACTATGGTACACTTGTAGGGGTCACCTACCGCTTTAATCCACAGCATGAGGTCAGTATGCAATATTTGGGAAGCTGGGGAGGAGAGTCTATCGCAACAAATTTGAATGGGCGCTATGAGTATTCGGGCTTGCCTGGCGAAGTCAGAAGTACTATTCATTCGCTTAAACAGACTTTCCGTAATCTGAATACCTTTAACCTACAGGGCGAACATAAATTTTTGAAAAATGAGCTCTCGCCTCGTTTAAGTTATAATGTTGCAACGTCAAAGTCCACGCAGAATGACCCGGATTTTAGATTTGCAAGTCTTGTAGACTACAAACCTCGGGGTGGAGGATGGTATCGACGTCCCATTATAGGTGAGCAGGCTCATTTTGATGACTATGTATATGCTGAACATCTCTATGCACTTACATCGGGCTATGTAAACGGATTTGGAAATTATGGCATTATTCAAGCTGAACCTAATGGTCGGAGATGGCGGAATTTGAACGAAGATAATTTTAATGCAAAAGCTGATCTGAGTTTTCCTTTCAGGCTATTGGGTGAAAAGCAGTTGTTTAAAACGGGGTTCAATTATTTATTTAGGGATCGTAAATTTACAGAAAACCAGCTGTTTCTGCCAGGTTCAAATTTTACGGGCAATAAGGCCATTCCTTTGTATGACGTCCAAGGCAATTTAGACCGTTTGGTAAGCAATGAAATTGTAGGTGTTGTATTACCAAAAGCGGGACAGGGTGAAGGTATGATGCCAGTAGGTGGATTTCTATACAATAGCCAAAAATCGCCAAATAACTACAAGGGTTATTTTGAAACCAATGCATTATATGGTATGCTGGATCTCAAGATTGCTGAACGATTCCGCATGGCTGGAGGAGTTCGGTTTGAGATGACAAATATTGGTTCGGCAGTGGATACTGCTAATGTATTTTTAGACCCTGCACTGACCGCAACATCTCCAGATGGTACACGCATTCCACTGGATCCGATTAATCCCAATTCTGTCTATAAAACAAAATATAAACCATTCTATTCTGTCAATGCAACCTATACGTTGAATGACAACATGAATTTTCGTGGGGCCTTCAACACGACCCTGGCTAGACCTGAATTGCGTGAGATTACCAATGTATTTGAATTTGATGCCTTTCAAATGGGCTTAGTGGTTGGTAATCCCAATTTGAAAAACCAATATACCCAAAATGCGGATTTTCGTTGGGAATGGTTTCCTGCTAAAGGAGAGGTTATTGCCGTGTCGGCTTTTGGAAAGCGTATAGAAAATCAATTGGTTAAGGTATTTAATCTAAAAACCCAAGGATTAGCTGCTACTTATCCGGAATTTCCAACCATCCAATTTCAGAATGACGGTAATATTGGTAAGGTATGGGGATTGGAATTTGAAGTTGTCAAGAATTTGGGAACCTTATATGATCCTTTAAAAAACTTGTTTTTGGGTACCAATCTTTTATTGGCACAAAGTGAAATTAAAAAATCTGAGGAGCGTTATGAAGCAAATCGTTCACTGGATAGATATACGCCAAAAAATAGTCCGTTGTTTGAACAGGCTCCTTATTCGATTAATGCTTGGTTAAACTATGATAACGACAAATCAGGGACCGATCTCACAGTGACCTTTAATATGGTTGGGGAACGCTTAGTCCAAATTAATCTGACAGGGGAACCGGATCTGTATACACAGCCCGTGCCTTACCTTGATTTTGTTTTTTCCCAAAAGCTCAATAAACGGATCTTGTTTAAAGGCTATGCCAAAAATATAATGAATCCCGCTATTAAAACTGTTTATGCAAATCCGCAAACCGGAGGAAAGTGGTATGGAAATGAGTATATCAACAGAAGTTATAAGCGTGGGGCAGAAATTATGATCGGTTTTACCTATAACTTATTTTAATCTAATGAAAATCAGTATGTTTAAACGTGTGGGGTGTCGGTTTTTTGGTGTTACAGCGTTATGTTTTTTATCCTTTGTTTCTTGTAAAAAGGAAAAACTGGATGTGATTAATGACAATCGTCCTGTAACTGAAAACCGGCCTAATTCAAATACTAGAATTGTTAATCTATCTGACTTCAATCAGGTTATTGCTAATGGCGACAGCTTGACAAGTTTTGTTGTGTTGCATCCGTTAAATCCGGAGAATCATAAATATCCTGGAACGTCATATTTCCCAACAGACGGACGTTTGACAAAGACATGGACAGTTCCACAAGATCTTTTTGATCAGAAAGAAGAGGCAGACCTTACGTTTGCAGCTCGCTTTTATCAGGGTTTTGGTTTGAACCATGATTTTAAAGTCAAGGTTGACAATAGTTATGAGCAACCTAAGGATTATTTTTTGCTTCCTTCCTTAATCATGAATGGTCAACCTGAAGTTGTTGCATTAACGCGGGCTATGACTAGTCCCAGTAAGCCGGACCATTTTAAGATTCGGATTGTTAACCTAGCTGGAGCGATCAAAAACCCTTCCAATGGCATGGGCGGTGCACAGGAGAATCTCGTTGGTGCAATATCGTTAGCTTATGCTGATGGTACTTTGGTTGATCAAAAAACGAATGATATTTCTGTCGCACGTCGCAATTCAGACTATATTGAACTGCCCTATGGGACCTATCAGTTTAAAATATTGCTAGCAGATGGTAGACCCCTTCCTTCTTTGGGCTCAGGGCGGTTTGAGTATGGGCTCATTGATTTACCGACTTCCACCATTCCAAAAGATTATGCAAAGTCTACTAATTTTGCTTATGCTCCGATTCAGGATTTCCAACCTGGTGGTGTTTATACGATCGTAGTCACCCCGCAGCGATTTAGTTATTTCTCAAATGAAATGAACGAAACAGCTGAGGCCTATCAAAATTCGTTTCAGATTATCACAGACATTGCAGCGCAGGTTAATCAAAGTTACTTGAGGATACAAGGTGTAAATGCATATAAGGATCAATCGATAGGGTTTAGGGTCGATGGAAAGGTTATTGCCAGCGGTATCGGATTTGGAAAAGGAAGCAATTATAGTGTGTTTACCCAGAAGCAATATGATATAGAGGCTATAGATGCAACTGGAAACGTACTGGCGACAATAAAACAGGAATTGCGGAGCAATCAAAATTATACGTTATGGCTCTATCCTGACCTAAATGGAAAGGCTCAGTTGCTTCTCATTTCCAATGATCTGAGTGGTACACTCCCTTTACCGGCTGAAGACGATGGGACATACAGTCGGCTAGCTTTTAAATTCTTCTTCTTTAATCGCTTTTTAAATCTATCGACAAGCAATCCTTATATCACCTTTACACTGCCTAACGGACAGCCTTTCGGGAACAGCGGCAATGTAAATCTGCAACCTGGGATCCCTTCGATTAATATGCCTTATACCAATGTAAATATGATGACGAATCCCTATGCAATAATGGCGTATCGTTCTAAACCAGATGTAATACCGGGTGTCTGGGCCGACGATATTGACGTATTGCAATCGACGGAGTTTATAGCAAATAAATCGCTGTATACAATCATTGGAAGGCCTCTACCAGCATTTGAGCCAGGAATTTATACTGTAGCGTTGATTGGAAAAAGTGGTTCGGGATCGTCCGATAAAGAAAAAGCGCGAATGATCATTATCAAACATAATAAATAATGAAAAAGCAAAATATATCAAATCGTATTTGGCTAGTGGCCATTTTCATACTATCGCTTGCTTCCTGTACGAAAATTGAATATACACAGATTGCCGAGCCGGCTTATCTACGTGTTTTTAATAATGTCAATTACGTACAGACTATGGGTAGCAAGGATGATAAAGTACCCTATTTCTGCATGCTTATCAATCCGAAAATAGGATCTGATGGAAAATTTACAGGAGCTGAAATTATAGGTGATTTCTTGGATAAAAGAGATCCTTATGCTCCCCCATATCCTTCGCACATCGGGAACAGTACAGACCCAAGCAATCCCGAATATCCAGGAAAGGAAAATGTTCTAGTCGGTCCTATTTTAAACGGATTTGACTTAAGTAGCTGGGCTCAGGTACCCTCAGGCGAGATAAGGGTCGTATTTGCGTATCGTCCAAAAAATACGGTACCCTTCTTTGAATTGGAAGATCGTTTGAAAAATGACATTCTGATCGATACGGTGATCAATCTTCAAAGCAAAGAAGTTTATACACTCCATCTTTTGCAAAGGGATTTTATAAAGAAGGATCATGGAATCTTATTGAGACATGAAAATTTCTATAAGCTTCCATTATCAGATTCATTGGTGTACGTAAACTTTTACAATATGAGTGCAAAAGGGTTCTGGGAAGCTGATGCAAGCTTAAAAGATGATGATTATCGGTTGAAAAGCTTCAAAAATGGCGTCAAAGATGAAATGAATGTGTTTTTGTCACTTTATGAAAGTCAGGAAGAGCTTAGCCATTATGCTGCGAAAGTAAATGGTTACCAAGGGCGTTTTTTGACAACCATTAAACGTAATACAAGTTCAAATGAAGTGAATGCATATGCAAGTTTTCCGTTATGGGCGAGTAGTAAATCCAACGGTATCCGCACAGCTATTTGGCAACGATTTGACTTTTTTACACTTGGAATGGATCCCGTCACGAATCCATTTTATGATAGTGATACAAATACAGGTAGCAACTGGGCTGTACTTAATTGTCTCCTGAACGGAAAAGTAGGATTGACCAGTAATGAAAACGGAACACTGCTTCCAAATTTGTTGGTCAATGTACATTCGGGAAAGGATAATCCACGCACTTTCGCAACGGTCAATACGATCGAAATTGTCAATGGTCGCGTCTACCTAACTACCATACAACGAAAATATGCTCCACCTATTTACTAAAATTAGCAGAAATGATTCAATATAATAGCAAAATAGAACAGAAGGTCTCACCGCTTCATGCTATGGGCTGGTTTTCTGCGTGCTTATTTATTTTGTTGCTACAAGGCTGCAAACATGATAATCTCATTGTGCCCCAACCTAATGAAAATATACGACCGGCCGCCGACTTTATTCATAACAATTACGAAATGCGCCTCTTTGATGCGGCGCTGGAGAAAACAGGTCTGAATGTCGAACTAAATGGTAATGGGCCATTTACAGTTCTTGTGCCAAACGATCTCGCTTTTAATGAGATCGGTGTGTTTCGTCCAGCTGACCTTGATCGAATGAATAAGGATAGCTTGCGGAGACTGATTTCTTATCATATTCTCCCAAGGCGTCTTTATGTGAGCGATATTCCGAGCAATTCGGTGGATTTTAGGTATGCAACACTGGAAGGTTCCGAATTGTACGCCTCAATCGGTTCTATATCACCCGGGGCTATTACTCCAACAAATATGCTGTTTTTTAGCGGAGCGAAAGCGGTCCGCAAAGATGTGGTTTTATCCAACGGGGTGTTGCATGTGCTGGATAAGGTAATGAAACCACAATTTGAGAAAAATATTCAGGATTGGCTCAGTGACAAGAAAGACTATACTGTTTTTGTGGCTGGACTGAAGAAATTTGGGCTATGGGAACAGCTGGCTGAAAAAGGCCCATTTACGGTATTTGCACCAACAAATGAGGCACTAGAAAAGAGAGGGGTTACGATGGAATTTTTGGATAGTGCTGTTCCACAGAATTATGTCGCTGAGGTATTGTTTGGTGCCTACATCATGTACGATAAACATTTTTTTATATCGGATTCGCAAGTTTTTACTGTCATTAATTCGAATGGTAATTACAAATACCACTTGAAAGACAAAATACATTATATGGAATATTTTGCCAATGAAGCCTATCCGACCTGGAAACTAAGTTATAATATGAGACTCCGGGACAATGATACTTTCTATTCGATTATACTCGCTGATGTAACGTATGCTGTCGGCGCTAAAATGGACTATTTGTGTAGTAATGGTTTGGTTCATGATTTAGATCAAGGGCTGGTAAGCCCAGATCAAGCGATAAAAAAAGGAAAAGATGAAAAATAAATCAATAAATGCCGTTTGGCATATACTGTTGTTATGTACTACTGCTGTGTTTGTACTGCTATCTTGCCAAAAAACTGAGTTCATGCCGGAGCTTGTGGGGGAGGAAGTCCCTTATAAAAATGAAGCTTCACAAGATGTTACGCAACTATTGACAAAGCATAATGAAGCAAAAGTTTTTTTAGCGGCTTGGCAGAAAAGTAACATTGTAGCACTGATAAAGGCTGCTGGAGTCAATACAAAAGTGACCGTATTGGTCCCAACCGATAATGCGTTGAAGCAAGCAGGAATAACATTAGAGACTATTCAAAAAATGACCACGGAGGAAGTTGCCGACTTCATTCAATTTTATAGTTTTTTAGGAGATCTCAACCAAATTAAACTGGGCAAATATAGTCTCATGGTTCGCTCGATGTTAAAAAATCAAAATTACCGAGTACCTTTTTATGATAATACCGAGCCTGTAGGAAGACGTTACGATATCTATGCTTATCGTCATTATCTCGCTGTGAAAGATGGCGATTTGCTAGTCAATGGTAAGTCTAAAGGAAAATTAGCTTATGAGCCCGCGACAAATGGTGGAGTCTATATGTTGGAAAAAGTGATTGAAAAGCCTACTATGACCATATTGGAGGCGCTAATAGCCGACGGAAGGTTTACTTTTTTTGTGGAATCCCAACGTTTGTCCGAGGAAATGTTTTATGAAAAAATGTTGGATGATATTGAACCTCTATGGGGATATCGTATGAGTAAAGAGGAATTTTTGAGCTATTATCCAGAGGCCAGAGTTCCCTATCAACGAGGCTGGGATATAGATAGGGATCCATTTTACAATGAGATACCTAATATTAACCTGACAGCCACCTTTGCACCAACAGATGATGCCTTTCGAAAAGCAGGGTTCAATAGCGTGGCCGATATTTTGGCTTTTAATGCTAAAAGGGGAGATGTAAGATACGACGACATGTATTTTGAACCACGTGGAGCATTTCCGACAGATACTTTATTCAGTTTTCATCGCAATTGGGGCAGAGTGTTTGCAACTGAGGATCCTGCTTATGGCATAGCGATGTCCAATAATACTATCTTTTATAGTAATGATCTGGATCCTACCTTGTTAAACGATTACTATGTGAATATAGGGGGGAATAGTCAGGTTCAATACGCTTATAAAATGCCGTTAGCTTTTTCTAAAAATGGAAACCAGATCCAAATGAAAATCAAAGAAGCTGAGCAAGCACCGATCAATATTATTGAGACAGATATCAATACGGTCAATGGGCCGATCCACGTTGTTGATAACCTATTGCTTCCCAAAGGATTTAAACTTAAATAAAAGATGAGACGACATAATTTTAGTTATAGCAAGTGTAGCCTATTTTTGCTGACGATCAATCTATTATTTGCTTGTAAAAAGGAAGAAAACACGACGAATTTTGACAATAATAAGGTCAACTTGGTGGTTGCTGATAATTTTAATTTATCGGTATTTAATGCTGCATTGCGCGTCAGTAATATGGATAAAGAGTTGCAAAAGGGCGAAGGTCCCTATACTTTGCTTGCTCCATCCGACAATGCCTTTGGAAAGGCGGGTTATCCAACTGTCGTGAGCATGTTGTCTGAACGCGCAGCGATAGTTTCTAATATCGCTAATTATCACATACTGGATGGAAAATATGAGCTCAATAAGCTTCCTTTTCTGTTCAATCAAGAATTAAAAACACGTCGCGGTAAGGTCTATGCCACACATTGGGTAAAAGGAACTGATACAGTACTGACACTGAATGGAGCACGTATATTGACACAAAATTTGCCTGCATCTAATGGACTGATTCAAGTGCTCGACCGCGTTATGACTCCGTATGTACATGACAAGATTGTGGATGCTATCAACGCAGATGCGAGTATCAGCATATTTGCTCGTGCGATAAAAAGGACCGGCATTTTATCCGAAAAAACAAATCAGGGAGCCTATACAGTTTTTGCACCAAATAATGCTGCAATGACTCTGCTGGGATTTCAATCCGTGCAGGATGTGGAGCTGGCCAATTTAGACGATCTGAAAAAATTAGTCCGCTATCATATTCTCCATGACCGTCGTTTTGTGTACGACTATATCTTGAGTACGGGTAATACAAATATGTCTAAGCAAACCATGCTAGATGGTAACAGTGTAGACATTAAGTTGGTTCCAAATACCAGCTCTCCGGGCTCTTTTAGTGGTATCACACTTCGGGGTTTGGGAAATACAAATGATGTCTTATTACAGAAACAGGATATCCTTACCGGAGATGGGGTACTACATATTGTTGATCAGGGGCTCCGGCTAACACAGTAATGAGAAGATTTATCTAACGAATTAATGAAACATAGCAATGAATAGATATCAATATGACGGTATATGCATAGGAAGATCAACCATGACTTTCTATCCTATAATGTCAATACTAAAGCTAATTTTACTCTTTTTGTTTCTTTTGCCAGCGCTCAATTCTTTTGCGCAGGAAACTTCGGGTACAATTAACGGAAAGGTGCAAAGTAGCAGTGGAACTCTTGTGGAGAAGGCGACCGTTACTGTGATACACACACCAACGGGGACCCGTTATGTGCAATCGACCGATAAAGATGGACGTTTTACTTTAAATAATATTCGTATTGGAGGTCCATATACAGTTGATTTAAGTAGCATTGGATTACAAACAGAACGTAAAGAAAATATATTTGTGCGTTTGGGAGAAACCTTGCAGGTAGATTTTATTATGCAACAGCGTAATGAAACACTTAGTGAGGTCGTTGTGACTGGCCGGAAAGCTGATACAAGGGCAGGGACAGTAGGAACCGGAAATCATTTCAGTGGCGAGCAAGTCAGGAATATGCCTACAGTCAACCGTTCGATTACCGATGTAACTCGGCTTACACCTCAAGGAAGTCGCGATAATAGTTTCGGTGGTACAAACTTTAGGTATAATAATGTCACGATTGACGGTGCCATCAATAATGATGCAATAGGTTTTAGCCCCTCTCTTGGCGGACAAACGGGGACCTCAGGAATGGCGGGGAGCAGTACAAGAACAAACCCCATATCAATAGATGCCATTCAGGATATGCAAGTATATTTGGCTCCCTACGATGTCAAGATCGGAAATTTTACAGGCGGCTCGGTCAATGCTGTCACTCGAAGTGGTACAAACCAAGTTGAAGGTTCGGTCTACGCCTATGGACGGAATGCCGCGTTAACGGGTAAGGACCGTGTGGGAACTTTGGGGAAAATGAATAAAGATTTTTACGATTATCAAACAGGTTTCCGAATAGGGTTTCCTTTAATAAAAGATAAATTATTCTTTTTCAGTAATGAAGAGTTTACCAGGCGTCAAGATCCTACGCAGTTGCGTGTTGGAACTATCGAAACAGCTCATATCCTAGAACAGTATGATGTAGACGCAATAGCCGAAGCCGCTCGTTCTCGCTATGGTGATATTTTTAATATTGGAACCGCAGGTAATTATACAAATTGGTCCCGGTCAACCAAGTTTTTCAATCGTTTAGACTGGAATATAAATGCCAAACATCAGTTGGCAATCCGTAACAATACAATCTTTAGTAAGGCAACTCATATGGATCGGGATCAACAGGATTTTCGGTTCAGTAGTATGGCCTTTGAACAAGAGAACAACCAAACAAGTACCGTTGCGGAATTGAAAAGTAGATTTAGTAATAATCTTTCTTCCAATATTGTGTTGGGATATACACAGGTAAATGATCGACGTGACCCCTTAAGTGATCCTTCCTTACCTCAGGTACAGATACAAGGACGTACACCGGGCACAACAATTTATCTTGGAACTGATCGTGAAGCTAGTATATTTAACATGCGACAAGGTACCTGGGAGATTACGGCCAATCTAAATTGGACAAAAGGTAGGCATAAATTGTTATTTGGAACACATAATGAGCTTTATCGCATTCGGTATGGGTTTGTTAATAGTTGGAATGGTCGGGTTGATTACAATAGTATTGCAGATTTCGTCGCGAACGTTCCGTATCGTGTAAGAGGAAGTTACAACTATAAGGATAATTCACGTTCTTACATTTTGGATCATCCCGCAGCAAACTTCTCTGTTGATATGTATAGTCTCTACATTCAGGATGAAATCCGTATAAATGATCGTTTCCAAATCACACCTGGACTCCGTGCGGATTTGGCAGCATTGCCAACAATGCCGACACGGAGTGATAAAGTCAATGACATGTGGTCTGACCCCACTTTTGGCACAACCTACACCTATACGCCACCGAATCGGTTAAGAAATGAGTTTCTAAATAGGATACAGTTGTCTCCGAGAATTGGCTTTCGATGGGAGGCCATGGACAATAAACAACTGACTGTCCGGGGGGGCGCCGGTTTGTTTACAGGGCGTATACCGTTTGCTTGGTTGGCTTATGCATACTATAATACGGGTAACAGTTACGGTGCTTTCGATCAAAAAGCAGATCAGAAACCATTTGCACCTGGGTCTGACCCTATAAAGCCAAGTCCGAATGGAATAGGTGAGTTTATAGCGCAGAATGGCGCTATCATAAATGATCCAAGTACCGGAAAAACGCAGGTTGATCTGGTCGATAACAATTTTGTGCTGCCACAGGTGTTGCGGTCCAGCTTGGGCATAGATTACAAGGTTGAAAGCTGGAAATTTACGGTTGAAGGTATTTATACAAAGAATATTAAAGATGTTCTATTTCAGCAGCTGAACAACAAGGATAACCCATTATGGTATGGGTATGACGTCAATAAACAACAACCTGTTTATAGCGGTACTGTGGATAATCGTTTCTCGAATGTATATCTTCTGAGTAATACCAATCAAGGTTACCGCTACAGTATAACAGGGACCATTGGAAAAACGATCAAAGAAAAATTGAATGCTACACTGAGCTACACCTATGGAGAATCAAAGGATTTAAGTAATGGCGTACGTAATTCTATGGAAAGTAACTGGCAACTGAATCAGTCACTTGTCCCTAATAATCCAAAGTTAGCTTACAGCAATTTCGATATCCGTCACCGTATCGTTTCGAGTATAAATTACGAACAAACTTGGCGTAATGCAGGACGTACGAATTTTACCTTGTATGTCAGTGCGCAATCTGGAAGTCCATTTACCTATGGTATCGTCAATAACAGCATACAAGGCTTGCCACAGCAAGTAAGTTTGGTCTATATTCCAAGACCGACGGAAGCAATTCATTACTTTAAAGATCTTGCAAATGGTTTTTCTGCTCAGCAGCAAGCAGATGCTTTTAATCGGTTCATCGATGGTGATGATTATCTAAGCTCCCGTAGGGGTGATTTTACAGCGCGTAATATGGGGCGAACACCATGGAATGTACAGGCAGATCTTCGAATTGCACATGATCTCTTTCTTCAGAAGTCAAAGAAACAATTTATAACATTTTCGGTGGATGTTATGAACTTGACTAATCTAATCTCCAAGAAATGGGGTATTCAGTATTTTTCACCCAATACATTTAATTCGACGAGTAGTGTGGGCCTTACCCCATCATTATTTCCGCCGAGGCAAAATGCTGATAGCTGGCCCGTATTTACCTTTAGTGATCCTGGGCAACCTTATAGCATCGATTATTTTAACTCAAGAGCACAAATACAATGTGGGGTGCGATATACATTCTAGTTTGGCCATTTGGGAAAAACCTAAAAGGATAGCGGATATATAGTTACAAGAATTTATTCCAATGAAAAATACAATTAATCTAGTCATCATATCTATATGGATGGCTATTGCGACGATCAGTTGCAGTAAAAAGGAAGAATTGGTCGATAAAATTCCGGCTAAAGTGGATAGTTATTACCCTAATTCTGGTAAAGCTGGCACACTAGTTACGATTGAAGGACAGGGCTTCAGCGGGGCAATTACAGAATTTTCTGCAACAGTTGCAGGGAGTTCGGCAGAGGTGATTAGCGCTACTCCAACATCGGTTGTTTTACGTGTGCCAAAAGGTGACAAAAGTGGAGGAATTGTCTTGAAGTATGGAAGTAATAGTTTTGATGTTGGTACTTATACCTATCAAGATCTTTCAGTCTCAAAAATTTTTCCGACAAATGGTACAGGCGGCACCCAGCTACGGATTGACGGGGAGGGGTTTGGTAGTACAGATAAACCTGCAGAAGTCTATGTTAATGGCAAAAAAGCTTTGGTTGTGAGTGTTACAGATAAAGTAATCGTTGCAGAAATTCCCGAAGATGCTGGGTATGGTGCTGTAGAAGTTCGTGTGGATGGTAAAAAGTCTCAAGGACAGAATTTTACTTATCAGGTCGTCCGCAGTATTAAACCATTAACGGGTGGGGCGGGAACCAAAGTTACTCTAACGGGTGAAGGCTTCGAAAAAGTCAGTTCGGGGAATATCGTTGATTTCAATGGAAAGATTGCGGTCGTATTGGAGTCTAGTCCTGAAAAAATTGTCGTAGTGGCTCCAGCTGGCGTCAGTACAGGACTTCTATCCGTGAATATCAATGAACAGAAAATTTCAGGTCCGAAATTTACGGTTGTAGGCAAGCCTGAAATCGGCGCAGTTTCTCCTTTGAGTGGCCCAAAAGGGGCTGAAATGACAATAAGTGGGCTATTGTTTAGTAAAGAACTTGACGAAAATCAGGTTTTTATAAATGGAAAGCAAGTTGCTGTTTCTTCAAGTAGTGAAAATCAGCTTAAGTTGATCATCCCTGGCGGAACTGGATCCGGAAAGGTAAGGGTTGTAGTCAACGATCAATCTGTGGAAGGACCACAGTTTAAGGATCAGACGCTTGGTATTCGTTCTATAAGTCCAGACAATGGTTTGGCGGGAACTAGTGTAACCTTATTGGGAACTGGATTTAGTACAAATGCTGCCGAAAATAGGGTTTATTTTAATGGTGTTTTGACCCCTGTGACAAGTGCTAGTGAGAATAAGTTGGTTATGGAGGCACCACAGGGCGTTGCAACAGGCGAGGTAAAGGTAATCGTTGGCGGTCAGGATGCTTTAGCACCGCAACCGTTCCGTCGCGCAGGTGTAATGACATTCGTAGGGGGGCCAGGAAGTACGGTATTCGGCAACAACCTAGCTGGAATGGCGATAGATGCGCAGGGAAATTTATATGTCGCAGATCCAGAGAATAAACAAGTTAAAAAGGTGTCCCCGACTGGAAGTGTATCTATTTTGCAGGTAGATGGTGCCAATGCTGTATTCGACTATCCTACAGGAATAGTTGTTGACCCACAAAACAATATTTATGTCAGCGATCAGCGAACAAATCAGATCTTTAAAATTACAGCTGCGGGCAAACGCACTATACATGCAAAAGGATTTTCTCCGGGTTCAATGTGTTTAGATCTGTCAGGGAATTTATATGTCGCAGTAGCTGGTTTTGCGCAGGGTATAAACAAAGTCAACGTGGCTGGAAATTATACTAAGGTACCCGGACCTAGTTGGGTAATGGCTAAGCCCTTTGTGGATAGTCAAGGAGTTTTGTATTATTCGGATCAGAATACAAGCAGCAATAACGGGATCGAGATTGTAAGACCGGGTGATACACGTGGGGAACGTTGGGTTGGAGGTTCGGATGCGGGCTATCAAGATGGGATTGGAACGAACACATATTTCAACGGAATAGGCGGTATAACAGCAGGATTAAATAACAGATTGATTGTTGCCGATAACTACAATTATGCTATTCGGGAGGTCAATATGTCGACACGAGAAGTGACTACTTTGATAAAGGGAACGAATGGATATGTGGATGGGACTTTATCGACAGCACGGTTTGGTCTGATAAAAGATGTGGTAGTAGATAAAGATGGTAATATCTATCTTCTGGATGTTGGTAATAAAGCTATTCGGAAACTGTTTCTGAAATAACAATTGTACATAAATCCCCGATGCAATCGTATTGTTTTTTTAGGAGATCCTCTCTTTGAAAATAATGCGGAGCATGTGTCGGGGATTTTTATGTTAAAATTGAAAGGACACCTTTAACTATTGAGGCAAATAGACAATGATTAAAGTGTATTATTCGCAAGTAAGAAGTCTCCGTAGAAATTGGGGATTTTACTCTCGTAAATTGCATTTGCGACAGCTATTATTGGGTAATCTACTTTAACGATCTCGGCATTAATTTCTTTATCAGATAAGGTTATTATTGCGTAGGTCGCTTTTCTGTCTTTTTCTTTACTACGCCCGACTGAACCACTATTGATAAACAAGACGTCTCCATCCTGTTGAATATAAGAATGGTGTGTATGTCCCATCACCAGAATATCGATTGATCTTTGCTTTAATTGGGTCGATAGAGCATGCTTGGGAGTTGATTCATGGATGTATTCGTCATTGCTTTGGAGACTGGCATGGACAAGAAGTATTTTCCTGAGACTCGTTCCAAGCTTGAAGGTTAGTTCAATGTTGTAGGGTAATGTTGCTAACCACTTTTTATGAGGGACCGATATCTCTTTTTTACTTAGGTTGATGGCGATTTCTCGATTTGAAGTCTCTATTACATCATGGTGTGGTAAAGGGATAATGGCTTCGTCAAAAGCAATTCTCTGGTCATGGTTTCCTAGTAGACATGGAATGTTTTTTTCTTGTATTCTGTCAATGACTTCATTCCCCCAGGGAGCGAAATCAACAAGATCACCTAAGCAGTAGATTTGTGTTAATCCTCTGTTTTTGATATCCGTTAATACCGCATCCAATGCAATTTCATTGGCATGAATATCACTTATTATAGCAAGTTGTATCATATTCTTATGCTACAAACATAATCATTCGGGTAATCAGTCAACGTACAATTTATGAGGTAAGGAAGAAAATGATAATAGCATTATAATTTTTAGGCTAAAAGGGGAGAAATTGGTTGAAATTGGTGAAGAAATACTTTAAAATAAGCACATAGCTAATAGCCTCAGCTATGTGCTTATTTAGGTGGTAGGTTACTAAAGATTCATCCCGCCGGATACCTCAATACGTTGTCCGTTGATCCATCTTGCGTCTTCGGTACAAAGGAAGGCAACGACACCGCCGATATCGTCAGGTACACCAGCACGTCCTAAAGCTGTAACAGCTGCAATATGCGCATTTGTTTCTTTGTTATCCCGCACATGCCCGCCGCCAAAGTCTGTCTCGATTGCACCGGGAGCGACAACGTTTGCTGCAATACCACGGGGACCAAGTTCTTTGGCAAGATACCTCGTCAATACCTCGATTGCTCCTTTCATCGAGCCATAGGCAGATGATCCCGGAAATGCAAAACGCGCAAGACCAGAAGAAATATTGATAATACGTCCATCATCGTTCAAATAGGGAAGAACTTTCTGCGTGAGAAAAAATACCCCTTTATAATGGATATTATAAGCTGTATCGAATTGCTCTTCCGTAGTTTCCATGAAAGGGGCGTATAATGCTGTTCCAGCATTATTGATTAGGAAATCGAAGTTTGGTTGTCCTGTTTCTTGTTTTATATGCTGTGTAACTCGTTCGATGAAGAGATCAAAAGACTGCACATTACCTGCGTCTAATTGGAATGCGGTAGCCTTTTGTCCCAAAGACTGTATATGTGAAACCACATGATCTGCTTCTTCTCGATTACTGTTATAGGTTAAGATGACATCGATTCCTTTTTTCGCGAGGCTAACAGCCATGTTTCTACCTAAACCACGGCTTCCGCCTGTTACCAATGCTATTTTATTTGTAGCCATTTTTGATTTGTTTTAAGATTCAACAACACAAAGGTCCTTTAAAAAGGCGGATTCTCCTTTGCAATAAGCAAATGGATATTTGTAAAATTCAAATTATAACGTTTGAGATCGGAAATTGTTTGGTGCCAAACCTGTCTGTTTTTTGAAAAAATTTGAAAAGTGGGCTATCTCTTCAAAGCCAAGTGAAAATGCGATTTCAGAAATGTTCCAATCGGTTTGTCGTAGCAATATTTTAGCTTCCTGTACGATCCTTGCGGCAATGACATGGCTTGTTGTTTTACCTGTATTTTCTTTTAGGGTTTTATTCAGGTGGTTGACATGTATGGCAAGTCGTTCCGCAAAATCATTAGCTGTCCGTAGTTGTAGACGTTGCATTGGAGATTCAATGGGAAATTGTCTTTCTAGCAATTCTATAAATAGAGATGTGATTCTATTTGAGGCATTAGATGTTGGATTCGTTATACTCTTTGGCTGGAGTTTTTGCCCATAGTGGATAATTTCCAGTACATAATTTCGCATTAGATCATATTTAAAGACGTAATCTGAAGATAGCTCTTTATTCATTTTTAGAAAAATTTCCTCTACTTCAATTCGTTGCTCAGGTGATATTTGAAAAATAGGAAGTCCTCCGGGTTGAAAGATCGGCAGATCATCTATGATCACACCACTTTTATTCCTTGCCAGAAATTCATCGGTGAAAACACAAAAATAACCTTTTTGATTTTCGTCTTTTGGTATCCAATGGTAAGGAACTTTTGGTGTTGCAAATACAAGCGCGGATTCATCAATTTCGATTACTTTGTCGGCATATTCGGCTATGTTTTTCCCTGTGATTAAGCTTATTTTATAGTAGGTACGCTTATTGTAGGGCATGATCGGTTTATCTTTTAATTTAGCTGCAAGTTCCTCAAAGCTGAATACATTAAAATGACCAATCTCTCTTGCGATCTCCTTTGGGATGCTCGCATTGATCTCCTGATAAAACTGTTCAATGGAAGTTGTTTTCATTTAAACCCGATTTGCAATAATCAAATGTACTGGTTTTAGATTACATTCGATACACGCAGTCATGTTTTTGATATTTTGCTATTCTCATTTAAATGTAAATTGCAATATTATATTTTGCACAATATAATTTCTTGTCCTACATTTGTGCAAACAAAACAAATTGAAATATGAAAACGTTATATAACATCGGCGCGACAGCCAAAGGAGGACGAAACGGTCAAGTAAAAAGTGAAAATGGTGTACTGGATTTAGCTGTTCGCATGCCTAAAGGTCTTGGTGGAGCAAATGACGATTATGCTAATCCAGAGATGCTTTTTGCGGCAGGCTATGCTGCGTGTTTTGATAGTGCCTTGAATTTGGTTATTAGGTCAGAAAAAGTAAAAACTGGAGAGACTTCGGTAACTGCACATGTGAGTATTGGACAATTGGATAATGGCGGTTTTGGGTTGGCTGCAGAATTACATGCAAATATTCCGGGAGTGAGTTTGGAAGTCGCCCAGCAATTGATTGAAAAAGCACATCAAGTTTGTCCCTACTCAAATGCAACAAGGGGTAATATAGATGTTAAATTGACGGTATCAACTAACGAATAATAGATGAATAACTTGGCTAATGTGCTGACAGCGCTCGTACTTTTAGAACATGTATACATTGTATGGATGGAAATGTTTGCCTGGGAAACTGCAGGAAAACGTAGTTTTGGCAGGGCTCTTCCTGCTGATCTTTTCAAACCCACTAAAGGGCTTGCCGCAAATCAAGGCTTATACAATGGTTTTTTAGTTGCGGGTTTAGCTTGGTCCTTTTTTATCAATGATCCGGTCTGGAGTGGAAATGTACGCCTGTTTTTTCTAGGCTGTGTCCTCGTGGCTGGGGTTTTTGGTGGAATCACAGCGAGCAAAAAGATATTTTTTGTACAAGGAGTTCCTGCATTGTTAGCAATATTATCCATGATTTTCTTAAAATAATTAAATAATTATATGTCACTACTAGAAGATTTAAAATGGCGTCATGCTGTGAAAGCATACGATCCTACAAAAAAAGTTAGTCAGGAAAATGTAGATAAAATCGTTGAGGCTGCACGCTTTGCACCTACTTCTTCGGGCTTACAGCCATTTAAGATATTGATTGTTGAAAATCAGGCATTGAAAGAAGAATTGGCAAAGGGAGCACTAAATCCAGACTGTATGCGTGAATGTTCACATGTGCTTGTTTTCGCTGCATGGGATCGTTATACGGAAGAACGTATTGATAAAGTTTATGATTTTACAACGGATGAACGAGAACTACCTCGTGGACGTTTTGGTTCCTATACCGAGAAGTTAAAGTCAATTTATCTGAATGAAGCTGCGGAAAGAAATTTTGCGCACACGGCAAGACAGACTTATATAGCCTTAGGTTTGGCTTTGGCTCAGGCAGCTGAACTTCGTGTCGATTCTACCCCTGCAGAAGGCTTCGATAACCATGTGGTGGATACGGTATTGCAATTGGAGAAACATGGATTAAAAAGTGTCTCGTTAATGTATGTTGGTGTCGCAGACAGTTCCCGGGATTGGATCTCAACAATGAAGAAAGTTCGAATACCCAAGGAAGATTTTGTTGTTGAGTACAAATAGTTGATTACTGTTTTTCAATCCCTTAAAAACTCAATATCTTTGTAAGATGGATGATTTATTAAAATTAGACAAACAACTCTGCTTTTCCGTATACGTACTGCATAGGGAAATTATGCAGCGCTATCGCGCGATTCTCGAAGAGATTGATTTGACTTATCCGCAGTATATCACGATGATGGCACTATGGGAAAACGACGGACAAACCGTAAATCAGCTTGGTGGAAAACTATACCTCGACAATGGGACACTCACCCCATTGCTAAAGCGTTTGGAGAGTAAATCGTTGCTTACACGAACACGAAGCAAAGAAGATGAACGTGTGGTTAAAATACAGCTTACAGCACAAGGATTGCAATTAAAGGAAAAGGCGAGCTGTGTTCCCATGCAGATTTTTGAAGCCCTCAAGCTCGACTATGCTGATATGCTTCAGCTTAAAGCTTTGGCAGAAAAAATCGTAAATAATGTTGGAAATAGCTAGTTTTTATACGATATGAAATCAAAAAAGGATTAAATACACCAGCCTGTATTTAGTCCTTTTTTTTGTGATATGGATTGTCTTGAGCGATAAATGTTCGCGTTCCTTTTATTATACATCATATTAGCATATTTCGGATTTTTTGGCAGGACTATAATATGGAGATTCGTGCTATGGAAAATGTCATTCAAAACATAGAAAATCTAAATTGGTCTGCGATTACAGAGGAAATGCATAAACATGGTTATGTGGTCATTCCAAATCTATTAACAGATTTACAATGCGATCTATTAAAAGACGGGTATTACGATTCGAGGCTCTTCCGCAAAACTGTCGTTATGGAGAGATATCGATTCGGAATAGGAGAGTACAAATATTTTGACTACCCACTACCTGAGTTGATTCAAACGATTCGATCTCAACTTTATCCCCATCTGGCCGTCATTGCTAATGCTTGGTTTCGCGCGCTGAAAGTCGATAAGTCGTTTTCGATGAAACATGAAGACCTTTTGACGGATTGCCGCTTGAAAGGACAAGAACAGGCAACAGTATTGATTTTGAAATATAGTCAAGGAGGTTTCAATACCCTACATCAGGACTTATATGGAGAAGTCTATTTTCCGATGCAAGCGGTGTTTATGTTGAACGAGCCACAAATAGATTTTACAGGGGGGGAATTTGTCCTAACGCAACAAATACCTCGAGCGCAGTCAAAGGCTATTGTTTTGAAACCCCAAAAGGGAGATCTCGTCCTATTTGCAACAAATTTTAGGCCTGAGAAAGGACGAATCGGATATTTTAGGGTTAATATGAAACACGGGGTGAGTGAAGTTACGGCAGGTGAACGCCATGCGTTGGGTATTATTTTTCACGACGCCGAGAGATAAAACCCGCACAATGGAATGGCATAATAATATATCAGATGCTTCATTGCACGCCAAGATTCGAACGGGAGAAATTCGCTTAGGAGGCAATGAAAAACTAAAAATTTATGGATTGCTTTGTTGTATTTCCGGAAAAAGGATGAAGCGGGAGAACAGGGTCTTTTTTGCCACTGAGCAAGAAGCGCTACAGCATCAATATCGTCCTTGTGGGCACTGCTTAAAAGCGAACTATGTTGAATGGAAGGAAAAAAATAGGAGATTTGGTGAAGTGTAGGTCGCATTAAGTTCTCTTATATAGAGCATCTAAGTAAATCGAGTTTGGAAAAAGCATCTTATGTCAATTTCCTTGTGTATTGTTGAATTTTGTGTTTATCTTGAGGCAGGGTTAATTATCGTAGATCAAAAGAAAAATGCGTTTATTTTCGATTGCTGTTTATTTTATTTTTTCGGCTCTGCTGTTAATAAGCTGTGAAGAGCGGAGACAAGATACTAAAGTATTGAGTTATATAGCGCATAGTGAACGTGATAGTGCCCGTTTGGATCTTAATCTTTTTGAGAGCCGTTTTCATGGTCAATTGTTCTTTTATAGACCTGGAGGTGAGGTTGATTCGGGAGATATTCGCGGCAATATCCAAAAAGACACATTGCTTGGGGACTATTATTATACACCATTTGGCTGGGGACAGAAAAAAAGAAGACCCTTTGTTTTATTAAAAAAAGGGTCTCTGTATATTTTAGGTACAGGAACGGAGCAAGTGTATATGGGAATTCCACATTATATACCTTCAACCATCAATTTCCAAGACCCGAAGTTTATCTTTGAGAAAGTTAATCACTAGCCCTAATCATATAAATTGGGCGTCTACAGTATATCTTTTAATCGAATATATTGTAGTAGCATAATGGTTTTACCATCTTTGATTTCACCTGTATCAATCATATGTAGTGCTTCTTCGATATTGATTTCTAGAATCTCAATATGCTCTTCCTCTTCTTCTAAACCACCGCCATCGCCAACTTTCATGTTATTGGTGTATTCTGCTATAAAAAAATGTAGAATTTCAGTTACAGAACCTGGAGACATATAAGCTTCAAAGATCTTTTTTGCCTCCTTGATCTGATAGCCTGTTTCTTCTTCTGTTTCCCTTCGTATACAGTCGTGTGGAGAATCTTGATCAAGTAGACCTGCACAAGCTTCGATAAGCATGCCTGATTCATTTCCGTTGATGTAGGTGGGTATTCGAAATTGTCTTGTTAATATGACTGTTTGAGTACTGGTATTATAGAGTAAAATGACAGCTCCATTGCCACGATCATAAGCTTCTCGGCTTTGTTGCTGTACCGTACCATCGGGTTTGCTGTATTGATAAGTCACTTTTTTTAAAGTGTACCAGTTGTCTGATAGAATTTCAGTTTTTACAATTTTAATATCTTTTATTGCCATTTTTAGCGCGTTAAAGTCAAAAGATAAAAATAAGAATTGCAATCCAAACTAAGCAGGAAAAACTAAGAGAAGCTTTGATGTATGTCGCGATTCTCCATGGTGCTACCCAGCGTAGTCGAAGCGGGATAAAAAGTAGGATAAAACCCATTGATAAACTAACAGGTATAATCCAAAAGAAATCAATTGGTGCAATCCGACTGTGGGGAAGTAGCGTAACAACCAAAGCAGCAACTAGCGTCAAAGACAGGCCCAAATTTGAAATTATTTTTTCTTTCTCAGGACGGTCGTTACTGGAACCTTGGCCAAAGATGAAAAGAGTTGTGTCCATTACAAGGTTAATAAGCTCAGAAATCATTGATAATGGTGTTTTTATGTAAAAATAACAAGTTTTTGTTTCGCAAATGGACTTACTGTTTATTTTTAACGAAGAAGTATTGGAGCAAAATTTAGTTTATGCTAGGTATTGGCGAACCTCAGTCCGTTCTAAATTGCTTTGGATTCAGACCTGTATGTTGTTTGAAAAAATTGGAGAAGTAAGGAGAGTCGACGAAACCAAGTTTGAACGAAATTTCTTTGATAGATAGACCGGTTGCTTTTAACAATCGTTTTGCTTCCAAGATAGTTCGCTGCTGAATGAGCTGGCTTGGAGATACTTCGAGCTTTTGACGACAGATTTTAGTAAGGTGCGGGGTGGATATATTAAGTTCTTTCGCATAAAAAGATACCGACTTCTCATGCCGAAAATGGATATCAATTAACTCCTGTAACTTTAAGAGACGAGGATTGGATTCATTATTTTGTTCATTTTGGACTACCTTTTGTACCTCTTTGCTTAGTATCGATGCGATCACAGCTGTGCGAGAATAGATAATAGCAGGAACACAATTGTGGTCCTCAAGTTCTTTTCTTATCGCATTAAATTCATAATAAAGTAGAGCAAATGTTTCGTTGGAGAGTGAGATAACAGGATTACGTTGATAGTAAGCGAATGAAAAACGGAAATTGGGTGAAAATTTCTCGAAGTATTCTCTATCGACCATCAATTGGAAACCAGTTGTATTGGCTCCTAATTTCCAGCTATGAACTTGCTTCGGAAACAGGATATGGATTTGATGACGATCAATGTGATAATCTTTAAAATCAATCGTATGGACACCTTCTGCTTGGTCAAAAAGTACCAATAAAAAAAAGTGATGTTGATGTGGACGCGCTATATGATGTTCACCACGCAATTCCGAGTATAAATATCCTTGATTACCTGCAAGCTGGTCTTTTCTAAATTCTTGAATATCTATTGTCGGAAATAACTCCATCGAAATGATTTTGAACCTAAATATAGGTGTTTTATTTTAAACCATCTTCCAGTACCTGTTTGTTGGTGGTGAATTCACGATAGCCAAAGGTTCCATCCAGACTTATAACCAATTACAGCACCAAGTTCAATGCTTTTTGAGTAAGAGGTCTTTGGGAATACAGAAGAGCGGTATACATTGGCCGCAGCTGGTGTTTGCGTAATGAATCTGGCGTTATAAAGGAAACCATCGGTTTGCCAGATGGACGTGTTGATTTGTTTCTTTTCAAATCTTCTGTAGATAACTTTAGGATCGCTTTACTTGGTCTAGGAACAATGCCCCATGAAGAAGCGACTATTCCTATTGACGGACAACTATTTTGTATCAGCTTTAAATTGCTTGGGGCGGAGTATATTTTAAAAGAAAGTATTGCCGGCATCATCAATACGGGTAAGTTTCTTGTGACTGATTTTTGGTTTTTTTTTTTTTTTTTTTTTTTTTTTTTTTTTTTTTTTTTTTTTTTTTTTTTTTTTTTTTTTTTTTTTTTTACAAATTTTAAATATTCTTTTTCTTCTTTTTTGTTGGAGGGAAAGGTGGGAGTTTTTAGAAAGATTTTTTCGGAAAAGGGGGAGGTTACCTGTTGCCGAATTTGCAAAAAAGTTTTTGGAAAAAACATGAATCGTTATTTTAATCAGCAATTTGGACTTTCTTTAAAGTCGTACTGTAATATTTTACGTTTTAGGTCCTCATTGGATCACATTGCAAAAGGGAAACTTTTTCCAGAGGAACATTTTTTCGATCAGACCCATTTTATTAAAGAGATTAAGAAATTTTCGGGAGTAGTTCCCAAAGAGCTGTTAAAAAATAAAAACGACCGATTTATACTATTATCATCGCTTACATCTCAATAGTTTTGTTTTATGAATTTTAAAACAAATAAGATGTTAATACAAAATAAAAAAATAGCCATAATTGGCGGTGGAATTGGCGGCCTTACGTTAGCTCGATTATTACAGTTAAAGGGGGCTGATGTATCCGTTTATGAGCGGGATTTAAATCCTGAAGTTCGTGTACAGGGCTCTACTTTGGATCTTCATGAAGGGACGGGACTTGAAGCGATGAAACGCGCAGGATTAATGGAAGAGTTCTATAAATATCATCGACCGACTGCGAGTAAGCTGCGTATCGTTGATCAGGATCTCATCGTAAAATTTGATGACCATGATGAAGAGCAGTCAGTCGCCGAAAATCGACCGGAAATAGACCGAGCCCCTTTGCGAGATATCTTATTGAATGCCTTGGAACCGCATACCGTTGTTTGGGATAGTCAATTTGTTGCAATGGAAAGATATGGTGAAGGTTGGTTGTTGCATTTTAAATATGCAGTGGATGCATATGCCGATCTGGTGATCGCAGCAGATGGAGCAAATTCAAGAGTACGTCCTTACTTAAGTAATCTAACGCCTATATATTCGGGAATTACATTGGTTGAGGGAAATATCTATGATGCTGAAAAGAATGCTCCTCATCTCTTTAAATTGGCGAACGGTGGTAAAGTGATGGCTTTTGGATCGGAACAATTTATTGGATATGGTACAAAAGGTGACGGTTCAATGATGTTTGTTGCAAGTACAAAGATTCTAGAAGAAGATTATAATAAGGCTAGAATTGATTTTAAGGACAATAAGCAAGTATCGCAATGGCTTAAAGATCATTTCCCTGGATGGACCACGGTTTGGGATGAGTTTTTTGTGAATGACAATGTACAGTTTATACCCCGTCCCCAATATTATTTTGCTCTTGATCAACACTGGGAAACACAGACTAACCTTACAATGATCGGAGATGCAGCTCATCGTATGCCACCATTTGCTGGGGAGGGGGCGAATGTAGCAATGCAGGATGCCTTCGAGTTGGCTGAATGCCTGACAAATGGGAAACATGAATCTTTGCTGGAAGCATTATCTTATTTTGAAAAAGACATGATAAGAAGGGGGGCAGAAGCAACGCAGGATACATTGGAAAATAGTGATCGCATGCATTCGGCTACTGCTTTATCTGCTATGTTGGAATTTTTTAGCCATCCATCGGCGGATTAACAACCTTAAATCACCTTAAGTAGTATAGAGTAACAAAGGGAGTTTCCAGAAAAAGAATATTTATTTTTTCTGGAACTTCACAAGCAGTAAGCTACCGAAAATAAAATAAAGTATCAGAACTAATGTGCTGCCAAGTGCAAAACCATTGCTAAAAAGTTTATCTAACCCGTATTTGTGATGAAACAGACCGATTCCGACTATACATTGGCATAGTGCATAACAAATATTTGCTGTTGCCGTATAACCAAAAAGCCCTAAGAAGCGAACTTTTGTTATTCCAAAAATAAAATGGGGCATCGCGTTTGCGAGCAATACAGCTATACTAAAATCGATAAAGTTCATAATTTTATTGTTTTTTCGTGATTCATAAAAAATGAGACCGCCGGTATTTCAAAAGCAAAACACTTTTCATGCTGAACAATATCAGCTAATGTTTCGCTTCTAAAGAAATCAATTTTTAAAGGTCTTATGTCTTTTGGATCGAACTTTAACGCAATATTCGCCTGTCGGAATAGGCCATTGTCCAGTGGAGTTAAGGCTTGGTCCTGAATAATTATTTTATTCAGGAGTTGATTGATATCTTTCGACAGCTGGAGAAATTGACTTGGAATATTCCAGTGATCACAGGGTTGGCAAACAACCTCCAAGTCTGGTGCATTGCTTCTTCCAGGGATTATTTTGGTGTGAGTTTGAACGCCGATATGGTTATGTTGGAAAGCCAAAGGTTGATGTGTATACATCATGCTACTGAATAAACGACTACCGATGCAATAGATCTGGCTACTCATTACATTTGCGAGAAATAGGACTGTAGGCACTTTAAATTGCTCTTGGGTTTGACTGATGTAAAGTCTCCAATTACTCTGTAGAGGTGACCCATATAAGGATTGTAAATGATATAGTTTTGCAGGGCCGAAATGGCCATGGCGGTAAGTTAGCACTGAAAATAAAACATGGTTACCGACAGGATCGAGGGTAATTCCTGGGGGGACGAATTGTTGAATTCTGGCGAGAGGCACCATCCAGTTTAAATAAACTACATGGCTAATTTCACTTTTCAATTTTATTGCTGAAAAGGGTTTGGTAAGTATAAACTTTGTTTTCCTTAAGAATAGACTATTCAGAAAATTTTCAATGCTTAATGTAAATTTGTTTAGTTTGGCAGCGCGAAATTCTTTTTCTATTAATGACATGATAACAAGCTGAAAATCTATGAATTGCTGTATGGTTCAACTTAATATTTTGCTGGGTAGCTTATATCTATTTTTTATGCCTGCGAGGACTTTCTTGTAGTATTTAGTTTTATTGGTTTCGTCAATAACGACAATTTCAACATCGTTTGCTTGAAGTAATTGCATTTTATCTTTGGAGAGTGCATACCATTTTTTAGTTGTATAATAAAAGAGTTGATTTTCAATAAATGCGCTTCGTCTATAATACTTATTTCTGGCGCGATAGGTTAGCAGCCACCAAAGGTCTATTTCTACAAAATCAAGCGATAGACCTAGAATGTGGATATCCTGTGTGAAAAATAAATCAATCCAGGATTGGAGTTTAGTATCCTTTTTTCGGCTTAATCTTTTAATTAGTGCAGCCTTGTAGACCGTTTGTGAATTATAATTTGTCCCAACAACCACATAATCCCTCATTTTTTGCAATTGCCCACAGTAATGTTCATAACCTAGGTTAATGGAAGATGGATTTAGGCAGTCACCGTGTATATGCCAATAGCTCGTGTTGCCGATTTGGTGTTTACGAAATACACTGTAGGTCGTTTCACGGATTAAGCCGGTATTTGCTGTGGCGATTTCTCCTTCTAAACTGAATTCATAGTTAGTGGTGATTATGTTTTCGATCGAAAGATCCCGAATTAATTGGTGTATTTCGTTTTGATTGATTTGAGAGACGCAATCCGATATATAGGTTTTGAGTTCTCTTTCATTAATATGTTTTTCTCGAATTGCGTTAAGGAATATTTCCTCATACAACATAGGAAAAGGTTTTTGTCCATTTTCTAATGAGCTGACTTTATACTTTTCTTTGATGTTGTGTAGTAAATCACTCCAGCTTATTCCTGGTGAAATATTATTAATGTCGTTTCCAACTAATAAAGCAAACTTGTTCATTGTATTATAAATCAAGATTCACGCATGTAAAGTTAAATGACGATGTCAATCAATCTCATTTTTGGATGTAACATATAATCTATTGAATTTAGATTTCTCTCCTACGAATTTAATAAAAAATCGTAGGATTTATGTCAACTAGATTTGTGATGGTACTGTAAATGGTATTGTCGGCAGGGCCATGGAAGCAATATCGTGTAAATTGAAACCTCTGTAAAAAATGATTATGTCATTGCGAGGGGCGGATCAGTCAGATATGTTGTTTTTATTCGTCAAAAAAGGCTAGGCGAACCAACTTCCTAGCCTTCACGGTATAACTCATCCTATGCTATAACAAACAAATAACAAAGCAGCACAAGAAATGTTTGATGCCTCGTCAATGATGTGAGGTCTGTGGTGATATGGCTTGACAATGATATCACGGTCTTGATAACATGTTCCCTCATAAATTTTAGTAATATTTTGTTGTGTTATTGTTTGCTTTTGAGGGTGATATGAAGAGTTGGTCCTGTTAAAATCACTTTTGGTGAACGCGTACACCGAAGAAAATTTTGTGTAATATTCGGTATCTGTAACCTACCGCTTACATCCAGCTAATAGTCCGTTCTGCGACAGAGGATCACACTTAACTTTGTATAAAAATAGAAGCTAAATGACGATTGATAAAATGTGTTTCCCTTTTTTAATACACAATGGCAATTTTTTTAGCATAGAAAAAGGTTAAGTCATAAAAAAAGTTCGGATATGGAAATTAAAGAAAACAAATTGATCGGTGTTTCTTATAGAGATACACCAAACAAAGGTGGAATTATTAAACCCGTTTATATTATTATGCACTACGATGGTGCATCCAATGCAACGAGTGCAATTGATTGGATGACTGATTCCCGGAGCAAGGTCTCTGCCCATCTTCATATCAGCCGTGTTGGTGTTATAACGCAATTGGCCCATTTTAATATTAAATGTTGGCATGCGGGCCTTAGTACTTGGGCCGGTCAAAGAGATTTGAATAATTGTAGCATTGGAATTGAATTGCAAAATAAAGGTACGGAGAGCTACACCGAAAAACAGATCAATGTGGCGATAGCTGTTTGTAAAACAATTGTCCGTACTTATTCAATTCGGGAGATTTTGGGACATTCGGATATTGCGCCTGGAAGAAAGGAGGATCCGGGGATACAGTTTCCCTGGGAAAAATTTAAACCGTTAACAAAAGGAAGTTATAATGGAATTACTTGAGATTTTGGAGAAATTGATTATCCCTGTAGTGACAGCTGTAGGGGGGTATTATGTTGGAAGGCCCAAGCAGCAAGCCGAAGTGGAGGCAACAAATGTTGAGAATGCCGGAAAGGTGATTGAAAAATGGGAAGGATATGCCAATAGATTAGAGAAAGATATTGAGCAATTACGGACGATCATTGAAGATCTTAATGAAGGGTTACGTTTAGCAAATGACGAACGTACGTCTTGCGCTAAAACCTTAACGGATTTGCAAGTGAAATATGATGATCTCATGAAACTTTATAATAGGTTACAGGTTGAATTAAAGTGAGTTAAAAATGAAGAATACACTACAGATAATCGCAATGCTGCTACTGGTTAGCAGCTGCGGTTTGTTTAGAAAAGTTGAGAAAACCAAGGGGTCACAAGAGTTTGGTGTCAACGAGAAAAATACCAATTATGCTACTATAGCACAGAACACGGAACATATACAAATTGTTCGATCAGATAAAGAGGTTTTGGTAACAGATGAATATGTGATGCAAATTGAAGGTGAAGGGATCCAAATTATGCAGGATGGTGCTGTTCAGCTACGTAAGGGAAAAGTCTATACGAAAAAGGAACATTATTCTGAAAAGCTGCAGCTTGAGAGTAGGTTCGATACCAATTGGAAAGCTCAGAAGGTAAAAAGTCGTCAGCAAATTGAAACGAAAATGGAACTACGCAAAGCACAATCAAAAGAGGTTTCAAAACCAGCGGTGTCAAGCCTTCTTTATTTTTTAATGGGTGGCAGTGTATTGGTCGGTTTGATTATTTGGTGGATAAAGAAACGTAAGTTTGTTGAGTCTTGGTAGTTTCCGATTAAAAAATGTTACTATTATTCTTAATGAAATTCAGATAAGAAACACAAAATAGTCCTTGAGTATTTAAAATTCAAGGACTATATTTTTGGAACCGGGCAGAATTGCCGAATTAGCAGAGCTGGTAGTGTAAATTGAACTGTGTCACATCACTCCTTTTAGGGTTCGTTCTCGGAGGCTGAAAGCCTCGAGAGCGAACCCTAAAAGGAGTTGCCGAAGGCTTTAATCCTGTCCCCAAATTTAATATGTAATTGTTGCATTGTCAATCCCCAATTCCGAATAGGCATGGTCCATTTTTTTGATATATCCTTGATGGTCAGGTAAACTAGCTTTAATAGAGCCTGATCGGATGTAAATGCTCCCTTGGTTTTTGTAATTTTTCTGACCTGCCGGTGCATCGCCTCGATGGCATTTGTCGTATAGATAGCTCTGCGGATATCGGGCGAATACTCAAAGTAAGTAGAGAGGTTCCCCCAATTATCCAGCCATCCTTTTACAGATAAGGGATATTTCTTGCCCCATTTCTCATCAAACTCCAATAGTTTTTCGTAGCCCTGATCCTGACTATTTGCTTGATAGATAGGCTTTAAATCTGCAACAACGGCTTTTTTATCTTTTTCCGGAACATACCGCAGACTTGAGCGTATCTGGTGAACTATGCAAAGCTGTACCTGGGTTTTCGGATAAACAGCTTCGATAGCATCGGGAAAACCCTTTAATCCGTCGACGCACGCAACCAGAATATCTTCTACGCCGCGCTGCTTCAGATCGGTCAGTACCGAAAGCCAGAACTTGGCCCCTTCATTTTCCGAAAGATAAATGCCGATCAGGTCTTTACGACCATCCCTGTTTACCCCAAGTATATTGTACACCGCACGGGTCTGGACACTGCCATTGTCTTTAACTTTATAATGCATACAATCCAGAAAAACAAAGGGATATACCGATTCAAGCGGACGGTTTCGCCATTCGTTCAGGGCAGGGATAACCTTGTCGGTAATATTGGAGATCTCCGTAGCAGATATATCCATGGCGTACATCTCCTTAACATAACCCGAGATATCCCGCGTACTCATGCCCCTGGCATACATCGCTATAACGTTGCCCCTTCCAGTTCGTCAGTGATAATCAACTGTCGTTTAGGAACTATTTTTGGCTCGAATGTACCGTTTCGGTCCCGGCCGCTCTCCAGTTCAAAATGTCCTGATTGAAGGCTCCTGACCGTTTTTTTCGTCTTCCCATTTTTACGGTTGATCTCTCCGGAAGCTCTATTCTCCTGTAGGTGGTGGTCCAGCTCTCCCTCCAACATGCTTTCCAGAAGGTGTTTCAGCATCGGAGCAAAAACTCCGTCTGTACCGCCCATTTTCTTGCCATCATAAAGGCCTTTCATTGCTTCCTCTTTGAAGCTTTCGAAGTCAAAATTGTCTTTACTCATATTCTGTGTCTAAATATAGAAATTCTTTATTTGACACAGTTCAGTTTACACCCTCGCAGAGCTAGTGTGATTGTACAAATAATACTAAACCCCATCGAAATGCCTGTCAATAAGGTAATAATTGGCAATCTGTTTAATTTCCTTTTTGAAATCACGATAGAGGTCAAATTGATTGCAAGCACAGATGATAGATTTCTGTAACGTGTCATTATTTATTTTTAAATAAGGGCCAAGTTCCTTATATATGCTACTTTTTACTTTTGTTTTCAGATTATCTAATTTTTCTGGCTGAAAAATACGTAGAACAACGGCGATAGCTTTGTAACGATGCTGAATATCCTTATAATTGATATATTCACCCATAATCTGTTGAGAAGGTATACCCACAAATTTACAATAGCAGTCAATTACTTGACTGATCTTGGAAAGGTCAGATTCATATATCTTATCGATGGATTTTAGTATTTCAGGATGATTTTCTTTCAAGAAACTCATGATGAATGAATAATATAGTGAGTTCATACCTTGTGAGCTATTTTTGTCGGTTATTGTACTGCTTTCTTCTTTTCTTAAATTACTGTTGTATTTTTGTCGTTGATGATAATCTACTGCGTAAACAATGTGCTGTCCGGGATGTTGTGTCATGAGCTGTTCCATTTTCTTTTTACCTTTAAGTATGAACTGATTTTAGTCTCGTTAATTGCAAATCCAATGAATAGCTAATTGACTTACTACCCTGCTCGTCTATTCTATGGATTTAATATATTTTATTTTTTTGTGTTAAACAAAGTTAAACAAATTTGTTAATCTTACAAGTTTGTTATAAGCTAATTTTTACTTTTTTTATGAATTTTTAAACTTATTTGTTTAACTGTAATATATTGATAATTAGATTTTTATTATTTTATTTTGATTGTCTGTTTGTTTAGGTTTAATAAGTTGTGTAACTTAGTGTCAGATTGTTATATATTTGTGTAACATTTGTTAAATACCCGATCGACTATGGAAACTTATCCAAATAATAACTTTGAAGTTTTACGCTTGGAGATGCGCGTTACTAACCGTGAATTCGCGTCTTTATTGGGTGTACGCGAACAGGTGTACTCGCGTATTAAAAAAGGAGAGTATCCTATTGGACTTACGATGAAAACACGTATTCAAGCGGCTTTTCCTCAGGTTCAGTATGACTGGTTGTTGTATGGAAAAGGTGAAAGAGTAGAGATAACTCCTTTAATGCACCCCGACACGATAGCAATGCTTAGTATTGGTAACGGTAAATCAATAGGGTATTTTTCGGAGGACGTCAAGTTTATTGACGAAAATAAGAATAATATATTTTTTGAAGTTTCCCCAGGACGATATTTGATGCAGACAAAACTTGTGACAGAGAAAGCTAAAGCGGGGTATTTGTCAGGCTTTTCTGATGCTGAATATATGGACGATTTACCGGCACATTTTATTACGGTCAATGAGTTCCATAAAGGTGCCTATCGTTCTTTTGAAGTTAGTGGTGATAGTATGACCGATGGAACCGATGCAAGTGTATTGGACGGCGATATTGTGACGGGACGTTTGATTAAAAGGGAGTTATGGCAATCAAAATTTCATACCCACAAATATCGTTATTGGGTTGTTGTACATAAATATGAAGGAGTCATTATCAAAGAAATTGCTCATCATGATGTCAATAACGGAATTCTTACCCTTCGTTCGCTAAATACTGATAAAACAAGATACCCGGATTTTGAAGTAAGTCTAGATGATGTTGACCAAATTTTTAATGTTGTAGATATTAGCCGTTCGCTTTAGGGGCAGCCTAACTCAGCATATGATCGTTTTGATGGTTCGTCTTTTCATATCAACGTTTATAGGTGGACCGTTTTGTTTAGGCTATAGGTGCGATAAATTAATCCAATCGCCCGCTATTAAATTGAAAGTTCTCCGTATCAATTCTTTATGATTTTGCTAAAAAATATAGAAATAAAAACTAATTATATTAGTTTTTATTTCTATATTTGATTATAAATTGAACGTTTGCGGGCATGTTGTTGCGTGCTGTCTTGGCGCACCTAGTATATATTTAATGTTGAGAAGGCCGATAACGTGAAGAGAATATTGGTTGCTCATTATTCAGGCATGTCCGTGGCGTTCAATTGAAATAATAGGTACATGTGCGCAGGTTGTCAGGGCGGGTAGAGGCATTTTTGAATAAATCAAACTATTTACTAAGTTGTACCTACGGACTTACCATTTACTAATCATCATATGTTTATTTTTGAAGCCAGGTTTTGAAATCTGGCTTTTTTATTTCTTATGCTATCAATTGTTGTTAATTTTAGTCTTTTACAAAGCTTACATCGGTTAATTTATAGGAAAAATTATCTTTTTCCCGTTCAGTTTCAGGTTTTTCCATTTCACTGTAGTGAACAGTTCCCTTCATCTTGAAGGTTGTATGGGAATCTAGATTGATTTTTTCTCCCTTATCGTCAAATACATAAAAGTTCTTAAGCGTATAATTTTTCTGATCTGCGGGAATTTCAAATAAAACATTGTTTTTTTCTGTTCCTACAGGTAATATAACGCTGAATGCAGTGAATTTTTCAGAACTAAATGCATGGGATTTAACTACGAAATTCATGGCCATAGTTTTTGATTTACCTGATGAGAATGTAAAGGATGGTGCATCAAATTCACCTGTTAATGTAATGGTTTTGTTTTGATTGTCATAGTTTGATTCGATAGCTTTTACCGTATCAACAGAACTGCCATTGCAAGATGTGAACAGCGCCATGGCCGAAGATATTAACAATGATGTCGAAAGTAAGTGTTTTGTTTTCATTGGGAAAAATCTCATTAATTGTATATTATTTTGAGCATAACGTACTTCATACTGCTATGCTCCTTTTTTAATTGTAAAGACTCTTTTTATTGATAGACAACTTCTGCTCATTTATGTTTTGGCAGTTTCGTGAAGATTTCTTTGAACCATCAATATACATGCCTTCATGATAATTTAAGCTCACATTCAATAACATCCGTTGATCAATTTTTATAAAAGTAAAGTATTGAGGAAGAGGTTTTAGTACTTGATTTAAATTCGGGGGGAATGAATTTAAATTCGCATGCCGTGGGCTTTTTTTCGTCTATAAGAGATAGGTAAATGATAAACGCGAGTTTTATTTCGGCGGAAATGTCAGTAAACTGGTTATAAAGATTTGATCTTATACGATTAGCCCAATGTTATGATCAATTTTTTGATTTAAAAAAGACCAAGTTAATAACTAAACAAGTGAGTGTAAGTAAAGAAGAGCAAGTTCGGATGTTATTCCAAAATACCCAGGGTTTTTCAAAAGCGTCACGTGCAAGTCTTAACGATTTTTCTGAAGATATCAATAGGTCTATCGAGGCTAATTGATTATTTAAGGGTACATTTTGCGTGCCTGTAACCACAAATACACCAATAATATAGCTTAGGCATGCTGCTAGGGTTAGATAAAATTTTGGCGAATACAGATCAAAAAATAATATGGTAGCCATGAATAACAAAATTGGTGCACCTAGAAAACAGCAGTAAAAAGCTGAGTTTAGTATTTCTTTATTGATATTTTGCATGGCCATCAAAAAGGCTTTATCGTTGAGTTTATGTAGACCCAAATTGACCGAAAAGGTATACGAAAAAAACAAGCCTGATATGATAGCCGAAAATATTGTTGCCAGCGCTAAAATGATGTCTTGCGATTTCATGTCTATATTTTTTTTGATGTACAATGTTTTACTGAACCTAATTCTCTAGGAGCTCTAATTTATCAAAGCATTGTTTTCTTATAGCAAATCTTTCGAAGAAGTTGAGGCTTTAAGAAATTACACACTTTCGTTGAGCTCGCCCTTAGACAATACAAAAGTTGTGATAAACAGTGAGTCAATATAGAATAAAAACGACAGTAACCTACTTTTTGTTAAATGATGTTGGCGTTGTTCCTGTGAAAGTCTTAAAGACACGAATAAAGTGCGATTGGTCGGAGAACCCATTTTCATAAACAATTTCCGTTAGCTTTTGGAAATCTTTGCTATTAAGCTGTTTCAAAGCGGCCTGAAACTGTACCATTTTAGCGAATTGTTTAGCGGACACCCCAGTTTCCTTGAAAAACCTTCTTTCAAAAGTTCGGATGTTCAATGCTTCTTTTTTTGCAATTTCCTTAATAATGATTTGGCCCTTTTTTTTGATGATTTCGAGAATTGCTCGCTGAATCGAAAAATCTATGTTATATTTCTTGCTATCGAAAAAGCTGAGGAGCGATTGTGTTAATAGTTGGATGCTGTTTTCAGCATTTGAAGATGAGAATAATGTACTGCTTAGTTGGTGGAAGGCTCTATTTGAAGGAGCATCTAGATCATAGCAGTCGTCGTTTATGCTTTCGGGCGAGATACCCCAAAATCGGCGTAATACAAATGGGTAAAATTGAAAAACGATAATCTGAAAAGGCCCTGTTACATCTATTGAAATCGGTTTTATTGTCTGACCATAGAGAAAAATCGTCGGCATCTTTTTATCATGGGGCTTGATTGTAAAATCACCATAGCATCGTTGAAACAATAGACCAGGGTAACCATCAGCATAAAAAGGTAAGTTTACGCGATCATTTTTCTGACTTTCAAATACCAGGATCGCCTTTACGAATAATGTAATGGATGTATCAGGGCTGATAATTTGAGAATTCATCAATTAACTTTGTTGGCTTTTGATTACGACCTGTTGTACGTTTAAATATACTGAAAAATCTATTATAAGATGGAGTTGCCCTAAGATTTTCATTAGCGGATTTGTAATATCATGGTATATCTAAAGTCTACGCATGTAATCCGATTTATTTGAAATAAGAAAGGGGATTTTCTCTTCTCACCTGAAATAATTGTGCATGTTCCAGTAATTTAACATAATTATTTTGCCAATAATTGGCAATCCAATTTGAATCCAACGAAGGGTTGTAATGACTCAGGTCACTTTTTAAAACGACCGAATCCACTGCTGTCCCAACATTCCAAATGCTTATTTTGCTGTAACGTCCCCTGTAGGGAGGGGTATAACATTTAATAGCCTGCACGCAACTGTCAACCGAGGGATAATCATAACTGTCGAAATTATCCAATGTTGCAATGCTGATTTTCTGATAATTTTCATCAATCGCAAAGAGTTCTGAATGTGTTTCGATGATTTCTCCGCAAATAGAGTTCCTGGATTTCTCTTCGTTCCAAAAATACTGAATGGGAAAACTATGCTTATAAAACGCGGTTTTCCCTTTGATTTTAAGTGGTTTGCTGTTGTGGTATTCACCTATCTCAATAAAATTTTCAACCTTTGGATTAAACAAATAGGCATGTTCTTGCCACTTCTTGTTCCATACAATATCTTCAAAACCGTCTTTGTTTTGATCGGTAAACGATAATCCTGAATTATTGGTCTTATAATCCATATCTCGCATAATGAGGTGCCATTGATTATTTTGCAGCTTTTCGACCTGAAAGAAACACGCTGAGTCGTTTTTAAAGACGGAAAATCTATAACGCTTATTTGCTATAAAAGAACAATCTTGTTCTATCAGGTTGTAATTCGAAGTTTTTAGGCTATCGATTTCCTGGTAGACTAGAAAAGAATCCGGTAATTGCACATGCTTGTTGTGCGAGTTACAACTAAAGAATGCAACGGCGAATAGTCCCAGCAACAATTTCCAGCTCTGGTTTATTATTTTTGTACGGAATGGCTGTTTGAAATGTCTCATATCAATTAAGCTGTGCTGGTGCGTATTATTGATCGTCTGTCGTATACCTTTGTTTCAGTGAACTCTGACAATAGTGGTTATAATTTTTAAGATTCGTACTGTTGTTAAATAGCGTATAAAATAAATTGACTTTTTGTTATTGTACTCAAAATTGAAACTACCATTATAGTTGGCTCCCACTAAATTTATTTGTGTTCAGGTCGGCAGCTGAGAGCGTTTTTAGAAGTTCTCTAGCTGCGGCGCTACCTGCACGGTTTGCACCGATTGTCGATGCTGATGGACCATAACCCACGAGGTGAATTCTTGGTTCTTTAGCGACCATGGTCGCTAGTCTGCCTGCCATTTGAATGCCACCCTGTTTTTCTTTTGGTAGCACTGCGTCTAGATGGCTCAATGAACTTTTAAAGCCTGTATTCCAAAGTATAACATCTGCTTTTTGTTCCGTTCCATCGGCCCATTTGATCCCCTTTTCGGTTATTTCTTGAAACATTGGAAAACGTTGAAGGACACCCCGTTTTTCCATCTCCTGGATTTCTGTAGAATAGGGGAGGCCCGTAACGGAAACGACAGACAAAGGTGAAAGCCCCAATCGTACACGTTCCTCTACCATAGCAACCGCATTATGCCCGGCCATGTCATCAAATGGCCCCTCTCTGAATAAAGGCGGTCGTCGTGTTACCCAGGTTGTCGTTGTAACCTTGGAAATTTGGTCCAATAGCTGAATGGCAGAAATACCAGCTCCAACAACAATAACATGTTTGCCACGAAAATACTCTGCAGTTTTAAAATCTTTTGTGTGAAGTTGCTCGCCCCGAAATAATTCTGCACCTGGATAGGTAGGAATATAGGGGTTTTCCCATGTTCCAGTGGCGTTGATAATACCGAGTGCTGAGAAAAGAGTTTCTGCCGTATCGATATGAAAGCGATCTTGGTACATGTAGACTTTTTCTACTTTAGCTGGTCGATATACTTGAAGTCCAAATTTTTCTTCATAAAGTTTAAAATAATGAGGAACAGCGGTGTTTGCCTGAACTTCCGCCCCTTTTGTTGATAAAGTCTCCTCAAACGACATGCCGGGCAAATCGTGTATTTTATTGACTGTACTTAAGGTAAGGGAGTCCCAGCGAAATTGCCAGGCTCCTCCTGGTGCAGAGGCTTCATCCAAGATGATAAAATCCGGCCCGATTTTAAGTCCGAGCTTCTTCAAATGATAAGCAGCAGAAAGTCCAGCCTGACCCGCACCAATGACTGCAATTTTTGTTTTGTAGCGAATGTTCTTTATCATACGAAAGAGGAGTTAACGCCAACCAAGTTCGGGAGCTACATGTTCCAAAATGGCTGAAAGAATGTGGACATTGTAGTCGACCCCTAGCGTATTTGGAATGGTCAGTAATAGCGTGTCTGCTTCCTGTATAGCTTCATCTTGCGCTAATTCTTTCACGAGTTGATCTGGTTCTGCGGCATAACTTCGCCCAAAAATCGTCCGCTTGTCCGATTCGATTACCCCAATTTTATCTGTTTTGTCAGCCTCTTGCCCGAAGTAATAACGATCTAAATCATCGACCAGAGCGAATATGGATCGACTGACTGAAACGCGGGGTTCACCAGGGTGCCCTGCTGCTTTCCAGGCCTCTTTGTATAAACGTATTTGTTCGGCCTGCTGAATATGAAAAGGTTTGCCATTTTCATCATATTTCAAAGTGGAACTTTGCAGGTGCATTCTGTTTTGAGCAGCCCATACAGCCGTGGCGTTCGATGCTGCTCCCCACCAGATACGATCACGTAACCCTTCCGAATGGGGTTCGAGCCTCAGCAAACCGGGTGGGTTTGGAAACATTGGATAGGGATTTGGTTCAGCGAAACCAATTCCTTTAAGTTTTTCTAAAAATTCCAATGCTTTTTGCCTTCCCATATCAGCATCTGTTTCGCCCTCGTTGATATTGTAACCAAAGTAACGCCAACCATCTATTACTTGTTCAGGCGATCCTCTGCTGATGCCGAGCTGCAATCTGCCCCCAGAGATTAGATCTGCAGCTCCTGCGTCTTCCACCATATAAAGGGGGTTTTCATAGCGCATATCGATGACGCCGGTGCCGATCTCAATTTTTGAGGTTTTGGCTCCAATGGCCGATAATAAAGGAAAGGGAGATGCTAGCTGATTCGCAAAATGGTGTACACGGAAATATGCACCATCTATGCCTATTTCTTCAGCAGCTACTGCTAGATCGATGGATTGCAATAAAGTATCGCTTGCGGTCTGCGTACTATATGCGGGATGCTTGGACCAATGGCCAAAAGATAAAAAGCCTATTTTTTTCATAAATCACAATGGGATTTGATGTCAATCAAATTTAATAAATGTTGCGATTATTTCGGTAGTTTACATTGTCCGATGGGTGTCAATAATATATGGTTTGAATGAATTTGCCAAATGACAAGTAGGCTGTGGCTCAAAAAGAGTAATTTTATATATTATTCAATTGTATTAGTGATTCAGGATGATGCTTTCAGACAAATTATTACAACAGATCGAGTTTATTAAGGAGATCGATAAGATTAAATATATCCAGCGCAGGACAAAACTTTTCAATAGTGACCGTCCCGAAAATGACGCTGAACATAGTTGGCATCTTGCCCTCATGGCTATTGTACTTTCAGAACACGCAAATCAATCAGTGGATTTATTGAAGGTAGTCAAAATGGTATTGATACACGATATCGTCGAAATTGATGCAGGTGATACTTTTATCTATGATACAGAAAAAAATCATACCAATACAGGTGCGGAGCGTTTGGCAGCTCAGCGGATTTTTGGAATTTTGCCTGGGCAGCAAGCAGAGGAACTCATTGCGATCTGGGAAGAATTTGAAGCTGGCCAAACGCCAGAAGCACAGTTCGCACGAGCGATGGATCGATTGGAACCACTTTTACAGAATAGTTCCAATAATGGTGGAACCTGGAATGAACCTGGTGTAAATTATGAAAAGGTTTATGCAAAAAAATCTGTCATCAAGGATGGCTCAGCAGTATTGTGGGAATATGCAGAAAAATTGATCGATGCTGGAGTTGCTCGAGGGATTCTCAAAAAGGGAGAGTAGTTAGGATACTGATCAATGGCAAGCAGTAAATCCGATACTATTGCTGACAGCTGCCAGCTTTTTATGATGATTGATAACTAAGTTCAGCGGTAAGTCTTCGAGTTCTATTTGTTTCCCAACAGAGGTTAGTGTCCAGCCATTTGGTAGTCCAACTTTATTGCTTTCCAAAATGAACTAATTCTATTTTGTATATTGTTTTGACTGAACGTGAGCTGCGAGGTTGCAAACATGCACGTTGTCAAAATGAATGTTCCTATTCTTTTCATGGGACATATTTACGAAATTGAGTAGTCAGACTAAATAGGAAGCATCAAAATTAAAGAAAACTTAATATTGGACCGCGAACTTAGCGTAGGTTATAACGCGTTGTTTTTTAGTATGGTCAAGAGCCTCTGAAAATCTGTTTGAAAAAAAAATACTATATGACAGGAAATTTAGTATGGAATTCTCTTGTGTAATTGTTTATAGCAAAAGCTGAACGGTTTATAGGTAAAAGTCTGTTGTTTACCGATGGAAATTGTTCTTTCACCGAAAACTTATGGTTTTTTAAAGTTTATTTTTTGAAATTGGATTGATAAACTATTCAATCTTTATTTATGATACACTTCTTTAATTCATTGGTAATTTTAACTATAGTAGGATTGATAACCATCTCTACCAATGTGAAAACCAAAGATCCTCAGGCCAATATTGGGGACACTATAGTAGAATATAAATCTTCAATCAATCGCACTATTAAGCCCAGTATCCTACACAATATGCGACAAGATAAGGTTCAACTATATATGGATTACAAAGATTCTATTTTGTAACATTAACTTTCTTATTTGAAGTGACTGTTTTTATTTTTTGAAAAATATAATTTTTAAATTACTTTATTGTTATATAGATTAATTTCGTATATTGAGTTATATTGAAAATCAAGAGGGTATGTTATGGCGTCTGTTCTGTTTTGCAGCGCTCTAGCGCAATTTCCATCTTTGTGAAGCCTATATTTTTAAATTGATTATTCTTAAATAGCTTGTTATGAAAAAGAAAAGTTCGTCGTGGTTTTTTTATGCCATTATTGCTATTGTCATTTGCGTATTTTTATTATTGAATCTACCTGAACTTATTCAGGGATTTATGAACGGTTATAATTCAGTTATTAAATAGCAGCCTGTTGTTTACCGTTTAATTTACCATACTTACCGAGTTTTTTACTGTGTTTATCTAAATTTTGTAGCTGTTGCACGCGCTGTATTGTAGTTTAGAATGAGTAAATAGAATAGGATTAACACCGTATTTCTTGAATTGAACTTAATCAGATCTAATGAAACGAGTCGAAATATTTAAAACCAATGTTTATCGAATGAAGGATGCACAGCGAATTGTTGCAACTCTTGTCAGCCTGTTTTCCTCTTATAAAATTAATTTCGATCTTGACGATGAAGAACGTATTCTAAGAATTGAATCTTCACAATTGGAAATTGAGACCAACAGCATTGTTAGAAAGATGTTTGAGTGGGGTTATCGTTGTGAAAGAATCATTTAATTATGCTCAAAAAATAAAAAACTAACAATTATATTAATTTTCATTGTAAATTGTGCTGGTAATTTGTTGAACAAAACTGTTGGCAGGTCTTAGGGATATTATGTCGAATAGTCAAGGATTTCAATATAGGATTATTCAAAAAAACAGTCTTGGTAAGCGCAATATATCGGATATGATTGGTAATAGAATGCTCATTCTTTTAATTTTCTTTATTTTTAATACAGATTGTTTGGCACAAAATGGTACTCCTTTATTGATGGGGAGGTCAGAGATTTTGCATTCAAAAGTTTTGGGTGAAGACAGAATGATCAACATTTATCTTCCCGACAATTATAACCCCAATGATGCTGTTCGCTATCCAATTGTATATGTTCTTGATGGTGGTGTTGATGAAGATTTTTTTCATATTGCGGGTATTGTCCGTTTCAGTACACAACCCTGGATCGATAGATTCCCTCGAAGTATTGTTGTTGGAATAGGTGGAAATACACGTAGGAGAGATTTTACCTTCCCTGTTGAAAATACAGATTTTATAGAAAAGGAAGGTTTTCAAAAAGCTAGCTTTCCCTCGTATGGTGGTTCCGATAAATATAGAACCTTCATGAAAAATGAATTGATTCCTTACATAAGTGGCAATTATAAATCGAATGGAAAACAGACTTTAATAGGAGAATCACTGGCTGGGCTTCTTTCCGTAGAGATACTATTAAAACAACCCGAACTATTTGATGACTATATTATTATAAGCCCAAGTTTGTGGTGGGGCGAGGAGTCATTATTGAAAAAAGCGGAGAAGTTTCTACAAGGTAATTTGAAAAAAGATGTAAAAGTTTATCTTGGTGTGCCCAATAAAGAAGAAGATGTGAGAATGTATGACGAGGCCATAGCGTTATCTGATATACTTAATAACAATAAAAAAATTCATTTTGTATTTGATTACATGCCTGATGAATTGCATTCCACTGTAATACATCAAGCGGTCTACAACGCTTTTAAGAAGTTGTATCCAAAAACATTTTATTCAAAATAGTGTGGGGATATGTAGCGATTAATTTTATTTTATACTTAGGTTTCTTCTATCGTGCCATTCATCTTCCAGGATTGACATCAATAGCTTGTCGTGAAATTGATTATCCCTAAAACAGGCTTTACGCATTCTTCCTTCCAATTGAAATCCTGCGTTTTCATATGCTTTTATCGCTGCATAATTCGGTTCAGATACCGTAAGCATAATTCTATTGAGCCCTAGATTTCCAAACCCTATATCTAGGATTAATTTGGTAACTAAAGAGCCTATCCCTTTCCCCCATTCTTGGCGATTCCCTATAAAGATAAAATACTCTCCGGATCTGTTTAGCTTGGAAATATTACAAATGCCCGCATACCCAATCAGTTTATTCGAATCGTTTAGGAAAATTCCACGATTAAAATTTTTAGAATCGTTGACAACGGATAAAAACCAATTGTCTATATGATCCTTTGATCGGAGTGACTGAAAAAGAGAGAGGGAATATTTAATAGATAAATCGTCATTGAGCCATTCATAAAATGGTGAGACATCTTCAACAGAGAGTGGTTTTAAGTTGACCATGGTTTAAGGTATATTGCATTCATTATTTTCAAAATTTATTCAGGTTCAAAGGCTCTTCAGCTAATGCTCGTTCCCCTGATAGATGCACATAGGGTCGTTTTTCTTTGCTCTTTCGAAGCTTTTTTTGTTAGAAATTGACGGAAGTACGATTTGCTATTAGCATTTGCATATGAAAGTGCAGGTAAATTTCCTGCGCTATCTTCTTGACCATTTTATTTTTACTGCTGATAGGTTGGAAGTCTCAAGACGTTGATTCGGTTCGACTTCAAAACCATTTTTCATATAGAAACCTAGCGGTGAATTATACGGGCAATTATTATTTTTTTTCTCCATGTGATGGTCTATCACCCAGCCGTTAAGCTCCGTTTCTTCAGATTTCAATCTGTCAAGTAGATTGGAACCTATTCTTTTTTTGTGTAAAAGACTTGAAAGTATAATAAGAAACCAGCGTTTTGTATCGCGATCAAATTTTGAACACCAACCGACAATTTGTTGATTTTGTTTGACAAGGATGTGTTGTGGTTGGCCTAAGCTTTCCAAATAGTTCTCAAAGGTCGATAGGCTGGAATATGCCATAACTGCGGGATATTCTTTATTCCGTAATCCCATGATAGCAATTTTTTCGTTCCTGTCAAGTTCTGAGGTCATCAGATATTCAGTCGATATTGTATTCATTTAGATTAATTTACCATAATTTGCTTAATTATAAAGAATAGAGTTAAAATATCTATATGGTAGTTTTACAACATACGGTTATGGCCGTATAGTCCTCATTCATGAGCAAATTTGTTGTTTTATTTTAACGGGTTAATGATCACTTGGTCCACCGTTTTCCCCTGCTGATCGAGAATTTTGAAGATTCCTTTTTCATCGTCTAAATCTACGCGAAGCACATTATTATTGGAATTTACAATGACCGGAAATTGTATCGTATTTGTCGCATTTTTGATGATGTTTCTATGTAAATGTCCTGATAGCATGATCTGTGTTCCTGCTTTGTTGAGGATAGGAACAAATTTCTCCAAAATCTCTTGTTCCCCATGCCATCCACCAAAAGGGGGCATATGACAGATTACGATCTTATATTTGGCATCTTTAAATGACGGATCTTCAATAGCTTGAGCTAACCAGGCCGCTTGTTCGCTTCTATAGTTATCCATATCTACAATGCCACTATATTCAATGTCGGTATCGGGTTTATCTTCACCACAATCTAAAATGATAAAACCAGCATTTCCATGCCTAAATTGGTAATATAGTTTACCTGTTGGTGTTGGGAAATATTGGGGATATTCAGTGGCAAAAGGTCCACGTGTTTCATGATTGCCTCTTGAATAAAACATTGGTTTTTCGCTGGCGAACTTTTTAATGGCGGTATCCATAAACCCTTCATATAGTTGTGTTTCACTTAATAGGTTATTAACCATATCACCGTTGAATACCACAAAGTCACTAGTCTTTAGACCGCCGATATCCAATAGCTTATCGAGAACCTCATTGCGTTCGTGAATATCATTAACTACCGTAAAATGGGTAGATTTGGCCATGCCAAAGGTTTGGAAAAATAGGGGTGCCTTTTGATAGACATCAGTGGCCACTACTTTTCCATATTGCACATTGACTCCAACATGTTTGAGAACTTCCTGACTATACACACGATATCTATAGCGTGTTCCAGGTTTTAAATTGGTCAATGTAACCTGATGTAAAGTGCCTACCTTTTTGAAGCCATAGGCAGCCGCATAATATTTTGGTCTTTCCTTAAAGTAAAAGTGACTGGAGTCATCTGGGGCCAGCTCAACCCAGCCAGTAGCAGGCTTGTCTGTCGTCCAAATAATGGAAACAGATTGCTCTGTCAGTCCTTGAATGAAAGGTAAGTGATTTATTCTGATCGCATCCTGACCAACTGCCATAAAACAATTGAAGAACAACAATAGGATGATGCATTTTAGTTTCGTCATTGTAGTACCTGGGTCTATAATTGATTTACCGATGTAAATCGGTTTTTCTTAAGCTAAAGATATAAAATTGTGTAAAAAAGCCATCAATCAAAATGTAACAGTCTTGCTAGACTACATGGCGCCCCGTTTTGTTTTTTGCTAAAAAAGTGCTGTAAACTGGTAATAATTAAGAAAATTAGACCTGTGTTTAGCTCCTATATTTGGAATAACCTAAGTAAGAGCACCTAATCAAACACAAATGAAAAAGATAGTTTTATTTTTATCTGTGTTTCTAACTTCACTAATTGCACTAGGCCAGCAGATCACGGGTACCGTACGTGATAAGAATGGTAAGCAATTAGCCGGAGTAACTTTAAGAAACACGAGTACTTCCAATAGTACACAGACCGATGATCAGGGGAATTTTAAGATTTCAGGTAAAGTTGGAGATGTCTTGGAGACGAGTTTTATCGGATACGAGCGGGCGCGTCAGCCTATCCCTGCAACCGGTAAAATGACCTTTACCTTGGTCGAAACATTAAGTATTCTTGACGAGGCCGTGGTAATCGGTTATCAAAGTACTTCCCGCAAAAAAGCTACTGCAGCTATATCAAGTATTTCAGGTAAGGATCTAGAAAATCTTCCAGCTGCCAGTTTTGATATGTTGCTTCAGGGAAGATTAGCTGGCGTCAACGTTCAGAATTTTTCTGGCGCTCCGGGTGCTTCGCCAACATTGGCTGTTCGTGGTACATCGGCAGTTAGCCTGAATTACTCCAATGACGACTATTACAATGTCATTAGTAATCCACTCTATGTTATTGACGGAGTTCCGCAGCCTACAGAACAATTTGTGGGTCCGAATACAGGAACAGGAACCAACTACCTTGCAGGTCTAAATCCGAATGATATCGAATCTGTGGACGTGCTCAGAGATGCTTCTGCTGCTGCAATTTATGGGTCTAGAGCAGCAAATGGGGTGATTATGATTACGACGAAAAAAGGGCGTAATGGCGATCCCCGTTTTATGCTAACCGGATATGGAGGTCTAACGCAACGGCCCGAACTACGTGAAGTAACACTCGGAAGAACCGAACGTGAGCAGAAGATGACGATACTAAAAAATCAACTCTCTTCCAACGATTTTAGAAATCTACCTTTTATGCTAACCGATTCGCTAAACCCTGCATTCAATGGAAATACAGATTGGCAGGATCTATTCTACCAAAAAGGAAAGATAAAGAGTGCAGACCTTTCTGTTAGCGGCGGATCGGCAATTAGTTCGTATCGTTTTAGCGGGAATTATTACGATGAGGCTGGGATCATTAAAGCAACCGGGTTTAAACGCTATACAGGAAGACTCAATTTGTCCAGTAAGGCTATCAATGAGCGTTTAACGATCAATCCCATTGTTGCCTATTCGTATAATAAGCGAGCGCGGGGGAGCGGGAGTGATGTGAGCCCAATAGCATTGAGTGCGGGTAGTATGCCATCATCACTTTTTAATCTTTCAGATGCTAAAAAAGCTTATCTTTTGGGTACCTATGATAGTAGTCTTGACAATAATGAATCTTCTAATCTGAATACCAATCTAAATCTGATTTTCAATATTGCACCTGGGTTAACTTTTACCTCCCAATCTGCCTATATTAAAGATATGGCCAATAGGGCTTATAATAGACCATCTGCCTTGATGAGCGGGGCTGGTAATTATTCGTCAGCTTATTCTTATGAGAATAGCCAGGTCAGGATATCGAACTTTTTAACCTACGTCAAACAGTTTGGAAAACACTCGCTTAATGTATTACTGGGCCAGGAAGCTGAAAAGAATAGAATGCAAAATGTATCAGCTTGGGGCAGCCAGGGCGTATCGGATCAGATCCAAGTGGTTACAGGTTTTCTGCAAAATAATATTGGTGCCAACTCCGATTTGCAAAAATGGTCACAGCTATCTTATCTCGGTCGCTTTTCCTATGATTTTGATAGTAAATACCTTTTTTCAGGTGCTGTACGTGCTGATGGTTCGTCCCGCTTTGGAGAGAACAACAAATGGGGATATTTTCCATCGGCATCTGTTGGCTGGATTTTAACTGAAGAAGATTTTCTGAAAAACAATCCTACATTCACCTTACTTAAAATTAGAGGAAGTTACGGGTTGACCGGATCTCTCCCCAAAAGCAACTATTTGCAGTATAATCTCTATAATGTCAATAATGGGGGGTATCAGGGTAATTCCGGAGCAACTTCCTATAATGGCCAAGTGGCTATTACACCAAACTTTAACAATGGCGTTGCCCAAAAGAATCTCAGCTGGGAGCGCAACAGGCAATGGAATTTAGGTGTCGATATGGAGTTGTACAAGGGGCGATTTACAGCTATGGTCGATGTCTTTAATAAGGAAAATTATGACGGACTATTTGATGTAATGCTCCCGGTGACTTCAGGATATGATTATGCCAAAACAAATTCTGTCGGGATTCGCAATTCAGGTGTCGATATTCAATTATCAGCTGATGTTCTCCCACGTAGCTCCGCATTGACCTGGCGATCCAATTTAAATATTTCTTATGTCAAGAATCGAATTATGAACCTTCCAAATGGTGGCCGTGATATGGTCATGGACGGCGATCGATTTGATAAATCACATATCCTTTCCGTAGGTAGTCCAATCAACGCATTCTATCTCTATAAAACTTTGGGCGTTTTTGCTACCCTGGATGATATTCCTGTTAACCCCTATACAGGTGAGCGTTATCGCAATTCCAATGGAACGTTCAATCCAGGAGATTTTTATTTTGAAGATGTTGATGGCGATTATTTTGTAGACGTGTTTAACAGTGGTATCAATCCTGATAAAAGGGCTATTGGAGATCCCAATTTTAAATGGACCGGTGGTTGGAATAATGTCTTTAACTATAAAGACTTTTCGCTTACTTTATTTTTTACCTATGGTTTTGGAAGAGATGTACTAAATCTTTTTGAATCAGATCAATTTAATAATTCCACTTCTGGAGATGCGGTATCAAATTTCACTTACTATTCGATACGGGATTTAGATAAACTGAATATTTGGAGGCAGCCAGGTGATAAAGCTGAATATGCCAAATATGATATTGGTACCTATCGCTACTACTATACCTCTGCACAGACTTTCTTTTTAGAAAATGGTTCCTATATGCGTTTCAAGAACCTTATTTTTTCTTACAACCTCCCTGAACGCATTAGCAAGAAATGGAGTATTTCTAAAGTGAGATTCTTTGGTATAGTTGACAATGTAGCCCGTTGGCAAAAATCAAAAAAATTGCCTGATGCCGAGGCAGTAAACCCATATGGAGAGTATAACGGTGGGGGTTATCCTATTCCAAGAAAATATACATTAGGATTTGAACTAACTTTTTAAGACGATGAAAAGATTTTTTTTAAACTATAGACTAGCTGTGCTACTGATGCTGGTTTTCTTGCTAGGGTCATGTAAAAAGTTTTTGGTGGAAGAACCTGTCAATTCAACCTTCGCGGGTGCGTATTGGAAAAGCTCCGGCGATTTGAGAAGTGCTATGGCAGGTAACTATGCCTTGGTACGGGATGTGATGAATTCAGGTAACTGGAATCCGAGTCCTCGATACTTTATGTATGGCGATGCAATTGCCAAGAATTATTTTACAATCCAGTATAATGGCGATGGTCTGGAAGGAATTCAAGACGGAGATTTCACATTTCAATACAACGTAGAAAACTTCGGAGACTGGACCAAGTATTATAAAGCGATTACAATGAGCAATATCCTTATTAATCGAGTTCCTAAGGTAGCGGACGACTTGCTGACCGATGTGACCAATCCGACGAAATTCAAAAATGAGATGCTCGGAGAGGCCTATTTTTTACGGGCGTTCACTTATTTTATGATGCTACGTGTTTGGGGAGATGTCCCCTTGGTAACTGAAGAATACGATGATCCTATTTCTGCTCCAGAATTAGCACGAAGTACCAAAAAAGAGGTTATGGCGCAGATTGAGAAGGACGCACTGTTGGCACATGAACTGCTACCTTGGCAATATTCACTTGTTGGGAATGCGAAAGTTACAGCCAATAAAGGCGCGGTGAATGCATTGTTAGCACATTTTTACCTTTGGAAGGCAACAATGAGCGATGTCAATTCAAACCAACCGGATCTCGAAACGGTAGACAAAGCCGATAAGGCCATCGATGAAATCTTAAATAATGGTATGTATTCATTGACCGATACATCTAATTATTACAAGACTTTCGAAGGACTTTCGAGTGAGGGTATTTTTGAAATTGCAATGAGTGAAAATACGCGTGAAGGAACCAACCAGCATATTGCCAATATGTTTTTGAGAACTGCGCAGCTGGCAACTACTGGAACAAATTCGAGGTGTTATGTCAATGCAGATTATCTGACAAATCATTTTTATAAAATAGACCAAGTTTGGGATTGGTATTGGAATACAAGTTTGCAGCAGTGGGAGTGGAAAGCGATGCCTTCACAGGTCTTTGACGATAGCGATATTCGCTGTCGACGTAATTTTACAGATTTAAACAGCGATAAAGCTACTTGCATAAAATATCAAAGTGTTGTCTATCGTAATCCATCACAAAAGCAAGATCCTTATGTTAGCAATAATTTGATTGTCTTTAGGTTAGCGGATATGCGCTTGTTGAAAGCCGAAATTGCACTCTACAGAAATCAAGTCTCTAAAGCGATAGATATCATCAATGAATTTAGAAAAAGGAATGGCGCCGATGAATCTGCATTCGTGGATAATACATCGAGTAAAGACGATGTCATGTACGAATATATTATTGAAAGAGGTAAGGAACTTTATCTCGAAGGGCATATTTTTTATGATCTATTGCGAACAAAGCAATACAGCAATTTTGTTCCATGGCTTTCAGAATCCCGTTTTCGTCAAGAAGGATTTTATTGGCCGATTAATCCAGCCCTATTCAAAAATAATAACAAGTTGACACAGACCTCTTACTGGAGAGGAAAGGTTTAAGCACTAACTAAAAGAATTATGAAAAAGATAACAGGATTGTTTGCGTCGTTATTGATCTTTCTTTTTGCTTGTAAGAAAGATAATTACAAAGTAGATGGAGGAAAGAGCGACGCCCACGTGAATCAGACAACCTATGATTTTTTAAAGCAGCACGGAAGCTTTGATTCATTGGTTAAGATTATAGATCGCGCTGGTATTAAAGATATTGTCAATTCGGATGTCACTTTCTTTGCTACGAGTGATTATGGCGTACGGGATTATGTAGCCGCCAAAAAACAACTAAAGATCATTGAAGTAGGAAACGAAAATATTCAGTTCGGGATAAATAACATCCCAGTCAAGGAACTACGTGATTCGATGATGATTTATCTATTCGATGGAAAGATTACAAGAGAGAATCTCAGCCCGGATAATAAATATTTTGTGAGCAAGCTTGGCGCGATCCCAAATGTCAGGTTCAATATTAAGTTGCGTAGAACACGTGATTACAGCGATTATTTGGATTATGTAGACTATCTCAATTTTACAAAGGTTATCGGGACTCTTGATGCTGAAGAACCAGATTATAATGCGATTCCCAAAGATCAGCTCGATAAATCCTATGATTGTCAAACCTCAGGAATTATTACGACGACAGGTGTATTGCATGTATTGCAAAACACACATCGTTTATTTTTTAACGCCGGAAAAATGGCTGACTAAAAACAGATATGAAAACGAATTTAAAAATTTTATATAGCCTAGTGTTTGTTTTTACACTGACTTCTGGGTGCAAAAAAATTGAAAACGGTTTTTTGAGTGAAGGTATCCGTTATAAAGACAATACCATCTTTTGTAAACGTGGGATGTCGCTTACGATGTCTGACCGTATCAATACGGATGGCTCCACTCCGCCCTATACATTCGAATTGTTAAATTTAAAGGATGAAGCAACAGGTCAGCCCGCACCGGATGTCTTTTTTAAAGAATTTGACATTTTAACCTTTAAGCCTGGTTTAGTATTCAATGCCGAGACAGATACCACGGTTGAGCTTCTCAATAAAAAGAGAGAAACAGTAAAAAAGGCTCCGATGGAATTCAATACCGTCAGTGGACAGCTGGTTTTTAATCGAGCTTCTGCCAACCTACCTCTAGGGCGTTTTAATTTTGATGTCAAAATGACCAATCCAAGAGGAGAACGGGTATTCCCTAAATTGGCAACCATTGAGATTGTAGAGCCCACGATTGATGATATGTTTAAAGTAACATATCAGGCGGCGTCAGGATCAAGTGCTGCTGAAGTTTTTACTGGGATCACGGCTCCAAAGGTGACTTGTACAAAAATTTCAAACGATGGCGCTCGTGTTATTCTAAAGATCGTCGATAAAAATGGAAATGCATTCAATCCTAAAAATGGAGAAGTGATCAAAAGAGGGGATCGTCCGATGTTTGAATCTCATGTGAAGTTTAATCCCGTACAGGTTACAGATAATTCAATGATCTGTGATTTTGAAGTAGCCCCCTTTCCATTGGCTAAATTAATTGGAAAAGATGGAACAGATTGGGGATTTCTCAATTATTATCGCATCCCAATGAAGTATGCACAGGTAGATGGGTTGAGTGCTAATAATGTTAACCCCGTATTTGGATTCCAACTATTGATGGAAGGTACTTATGAGGTTCAGGTGAAACTGCCAACAGTAACGCGTATAACACAATAACGATTAGGGGGGGCAAAGCGGGGCTCCCCTTGTTTTTAATAGATCCAAAAGATCAAAGTGCAAAAATTATCCAATAATGAGCAAATCTTGATATTTTATTTGATCTCAGATTGACGTATAATAAATATGTTGTGTTTGTTATTTATATTTAGTAAACCAATGTTGAGTACCCTAAATACCGACGCACTATGAAAACACTACAGTTTAATATCCCCGTGATACAAGGACAGAGTATAACTGTTCAAGAGGATATATCGGAATCTTTCTACCCGCATTTGCATCGTCATCAAGAAGCGCAACTGATGTGGATTACAAAGGGAAGAGGTGTATTGCTCGTGGATGAAACCTTGCATAGCTTTAAAGAAAACGATATCTTCTTCATTGGCGCGAACCAGGCGCATGTATTTAAATCTGTTTCCGAAGATAAGGCGAGCGATGCGGCACGTTCGATTTCCATATTTTTTGATCCTGCTGGGAGATTAAAACAGCTCTTTATGTTGGGCGAATTTGAACCATTGGAGCAATTTTTAAAACAGGATTCCAGGGGGGTTAAGATTCCTAAGATGGATTTCGAAGTGGTATCTAAGCGTATTATGTTGTTAAAACAAGCCGAAAAGATAGATAAAATGATGCATTTCTTTTATTTGTTAAGAACACTATCTCAAATTTCAAAGAGAACAGATTCACTCTGTCCTGAACCCATGGAGGCTGCCGTCTGTTCGATTGGAAAAAATAACCGAATTGAAAAGGTTTGTCATTATATCAATACACATTTTAAACATGGGCTTACTTTAGAGAGTGTAGCAGAAAGTGCACACTTGTCGCCACAGGCATTCTGCCGTTATTTCAAAAAACACTGTGGAATTACCTTAGTTGGTTATCTAAACCGGATACGAATTAATGAGGTTTGCAGTCAATTGGGAAAAGATCATTTACATTTGGAAAATATCTCATTTATCGCTTATAACTGTGGCTTCAATAGCATTACAAATTTTAACCGCGTATTTAAACAGATTATCGGTTGCACACCGAAAGAGTATATTATGCGCTATGATCAGCGACATACAGAAAATACAATTGTTTCATATGTTTAGTTTAAGGCCACGTCGTGTGACGTGGCTTTTATGCTTATTTGACACTACTTTCAAAATGATAAGTACCCGAACCTATATTGTGGCTGGAATCAACGAGTACAATTTTTGCCCGTGTATTTACCGGAACGGTGACATCTAGTTTCAATAGATTATTCTCTAACAGCCAGGCCGATTTTACCGTACCGTACACCGTTTCAAGTTCTGCAGATGCATGTGTTAATTTACCACCCGGTTTTGGAGCAATAACGATTGATTTATAACCCGGAGCATCTGCTGCCGAGTTAATTCCAGCTATTGTTCGATACATCCAGTCACCAATGGCGCCATAGGCGTAATGGTTATAGGAATTCATGTCTGGAGTTTGAAAAGATCCATCAGGTTTAATACCATCCCATCTTTCCCAGATGGTGGTAGCGCCCATTTTCACGGGGTAGAGCCAAGAGGGATAACTCTCTTGCATCAATAGATCGTATGCAACGTCATTGTGTCCAAATCGAGTCAAGACATGGCATATATAAGGGGTGCCCAAGAAACCTGTCGTGAGGTGGTTGCCATAATCCCGGATGTTGGCAACAAGGCGGTCAGCACAAGCAGATCGTAGCTCTTCAGGCAACATATCAAATTGCAGTGCCAGTACATAAGCCGTCTGTGTACCGGATACTAGGCGACCTGTTGGAGTCATATACTCCTTTGCAAAGGCTGCTTTGATGTTAGAAAGTAATGCCGTGTATTTGGCAACGTCTTCTTTTTTGCCTAAGACCTCCGCTGCGTTAATCAGTAGTTGCGTCGAGTGAGCATAAAAAGTCTGTGCGATTAGATATTTATCGGTTACAGCGGCTCTTCCATCATTATCATCATTCGGACGGTAAAAAAGCCAATCCCCAAAATGAAAACCTGAATTCCAGAGATTATTTTTCGCAACAGAAGTAATATAACCCACCCATTTTTGCATACTTTCGTATTGTGTTTCTAATATTCTGCGATCTCCATAAGCGCGGTACATATCCCAAGGAATAATTGTGGCTACATCGGCCCAACCAGCTGATGCGCCATCATTGATCCCAAGTACATTTGGTACGACATGAGGAATGAGTCCGCTGGGTTGTTGGTCAGCTTTGACATCCTTTAGCCATTTCGTAAAGAATCCTGCTACATCCATGTTGTAAGCCGCGGTATTCGCGAAAGCTTGTGCATCGCCTGTCCAACCTAGGCGTTCATCGCGTTGTGGACAGTCGGTAGGTACATCTACGAAATTTCCTTTTTGTCCCCATTGAATATTGTGCTGCAATTGGTTGATTAGGGGATTGGAAGTCGTAAATTTACCCGTCGTCGCCATATCAGAATACAGAGCCACGGCCGTTAGATCATCGGATTTTAATTCTCCGGGATAGCCCTCAACTTTAACATACCTAAAACCCTGAAAAGTAAAATGTGGTTCAAAGACTTGTTCGGCCCCGCCTTTTAAAATATAGCTGTCCTGAGCCTTGGCAGATCGTAGATTTGTTGTATAAAAATTACCTTCTTTAGTAAGTACTTCAGCATGACTTAGTGTAATCTTTGTTCCAGTAGGGCCCTGTGCCTTCAAAATCACCCATCCCACCAAATTTTGCCCAAAATCTACCACAGTTTCCCCTTTTGGGGTTTTAAAAATGCTGAGGGCTTTAAACTGTTCATGTTTCCTAACATGAGGACCGCTCATCGCGATAAGCTTTTCCGTTCCTTTGTTCATCACATTTACATTCTTCCAGTTGCTATCTTCTTTAAAATCAATATTATCCCATCCAGTAATCTCCATTCTAGCATCGTAAATCTCTCCATCATAGATATCCGACGCCATAATAGGCCCATAAGTATACTTCCAGTTCTCATCCGTATTTATTGTTTCCTTTGTGCCGTCGGTATATTCGACCTCAAGTTGTAAAAGCAGTCCCCGTGTATCGCCATAGAAATTATGCTGATTTCCAAATCCAATACGGCCTTTATACCAGCCATTGCCGAGACTTGCGCCCAGCACATTCGAACCGACCCTAAGCAATGCTGTAACATCGTAATCTTGGTATTGCAACTGGTTCTTGTAGCTGGTCCATCCCGGAGCAAAATATGTGTCACTTATACGAGCGCCATTAAGCTTGGCTTCGTATAGGCCTTTTGCCGTAATATAGGCCATCGCTGATTTTATCTTTTTTTTCAGGCTGAATTCTTTTCTGAAAAGTGGACTTCGGGACGAAGTGTCCTTTCCTGAGACAGTGATCCATTGTGCAGACCAATCTGAGGTTGAGATTCCCATTTGAAAGAATCCTATTGTGGACCAGGCAGATGTATTGCCATGATTGTCTTTTACCCGGACTTGCCAAAAATATTTTTTCTTTGACTGAAGGGGAGATCCCGCGTAGTCAATTAACACAGATTGATCTGTGGAAGAACGATGTTTCCAAACGAGATCTTTATCTTTATTTAAGAAAACTTTGTCTGTTCCCACTCGAATTTCATATTCGGCTTGTTGTGTGTTTTTCTCCGTAGAGGTTATTTTCCAGCTCAATCTCGGAATCTCGGTTTCGATGGCTAATGGATTGCTCAGATGTTCTACCTTTAGGTCAATTACCGCTAGTTTTTGAGCGAAAGTGGAGAAATTTAGTACGATCAGAAATCCTAATATTCCTAATTTTTGAAGCATAGTCTTCATAGATGGTTTTATATTTGATTAGTAATCTGTTGCTTGGAGTATAAAAGTATATAGCTATTATCCGCAATAAATTTTATATAAGCGTCATGTACTATCCTGACACTGAAGAAAAACTTGTCTTATGCTAAGGTCGATTGGAAAATCTATCTATAAATTCGTTAATAATAACGGAAAATCGAGGCCGTGTGTACTATTCAAAAAATAAAAATTGACAATGGAAAATTATAGTCAAACGATCCAGTTGGGTGTAACAAAGGATCGGGTTTTTAAAGCACTAACCGATGAAATACCATTTTGGTGGACAACCATGTTTGAGGGCTCTTCCAATAAGAAGGAGGATAGATTTACAATTCGCTTTGGCGATCTTATTTACAAAGTAATGCAAGTGGAAGACTTATATGAAAATGCAAAAGTTGTTTGGCATGTCGAAGATTCCTTGATAGCCCTTCCTGGATTGAAAAATCAAAAAGAATGGATTGGCACAACGATCGTTTGGGACATCACTGAAAAAGAAAACGGGGTTGTGTTGCAACTTGAACATATTGGCTTATCCCCTGAAATCGAATGTTATGCTATTTGTACAGATGGATGGCGACAATTTGTGAAAAGTTTAGAAGCATATATTGAAACAGGTAAAGGACAGCCTTTTTCGAATTGATCTTTGCTAGCATACCAAAATAATAAACTATGAGCCTGCCCTTGGGGGCTCCAGCATCTGTTTCTCCTTCGAGATTAATAATCCCTAAATCATTACCGCTATAATTTTTCTTTCTCCAAAAATACCATAGACTTGATTCTAAGCTGTCTATCACATATCCATTGGATCCCCGCTCATCTTCAGATTTACTCCTGATGTTATGTAGAATGACACGGTCGAAATAAAACCACTCCACTGTGGAAAAATTGATTGGATCTGAATTCAATGGAACTAGGATAGCTACTATAATTTCTGGTGGAAGCTTTGTTAATTTTTTTGATTAATTTATGAAAATAACAATTAAATTAATAATCTGATTAATGAAATATTTAAAATTATTTACGATATTTGAATGAATTATAAAACTGCAAGAAAATAAAAATTAACATGCTTTCTGAACGATTGCTGGCCTATAAGACCTGTATCGATTTGTAAGATAAGTATTTCTAGAATTGAATAAAAACAATGGAGTATTTTTCCCAACTTGGATACCATTCTAACGAAATCGTAAAATTCGCTGCCGCTAGCGGAATCTTTTCCCTACTTTTAAAATGTGGTGAAGTAATCCATTTTACACCACAAGATCCGGAGCATTTTAGAGCCTGGTTGATTGAAAAAAATATCGAAGATATTAAAAGCGAAAAACAGCAACGAGAATTTTTGGGGACTAGCATTTAATACCATAAACAGTAGATAATATTTTGGTGAAAAGCCAAAAATTATATTTTTTTATATAAAAAATCAATTTATACGATCTTATGAAAAAGACATTACTTCTATTGGCGCTGCTGATTTGTATGACCATTAATAGCTTTGCCCAAGGCAGTTCGATGTTATGGAAAATTTCCGGTAATGGTCTAAAGCAAGATTCTTATTTGTTCGGTACGATCCATATGTTGTGTCAAGACGACTTTGTCATCAAACAGAAGAATTTAGATGCACTCAATGCTAGTAAAAAGGTAGTTTTTGAAGTTGATCTTTCTAAACCAGAAAATGCAAAATCTCTACAGGCATTTACTGTTTCGGATCCGAATTTTATAAAGTCATTTTCTGAAGACGATATCAAAAAGATGGACAGCGTGTTGATCGCACAGCAGCTTTCAATCAAATTGTTGGATTATGTATCACCTGTTGCTGTTATATCCTTGTTCTCGATGAAAGGATTTAATTGCCCGGATCCTACAAAGATGAAGTCTTATGAGGTTGAGCTGTCAGCACTTGCGACCAGCCAAGGAAAGGTAATAGGAGAGTTGGAGACACCTGATTTTCAATTTAATTTGCTGAAGGATCTCATTACACCTAAATTGTTCATGGAATCTGTTTTTCAGTTGGAGGAATACCCTGCATTGACCGTTAAGATGGTTCAAGCTTATAAATCAGAGAATTTGGAAGAGTTGACAAAATTGCTCCAAGATCCAGCCTGGATGACGAAAGAACAAAAAGAAAAATTGTTAATTGGGAGAAATTTGAATTGGAGTAACCTGATACCCCCTATGATCAATGAAGAATCCTGTTTTATTGCCGTTGGCGCAGGGCATTTGGCCGGTGATCAGGGGCTGATTACCTTACTCCGAGAAAAAGGATTCAAAGTAGAGGCCGTAAAATAAATCTTATCTTAGTGGATATTTAAAACTAAGAAAAAAATGGCATCCGAGCACAACAAAACAGTAGAGATATTGAAAACAGGTGGCAAGACATATTTGATTTTTGGTATAAGTAGGGGATTAGGCAGAGCTATAGCGTTGAATTTGCCAAATGAGAATGATCTAATATTTGGTATTTCCAGGAATGAACCAAATTATTTAAGTGCCAATTCAGACATCCGATGGATTGCTACCGATCTATCCCAACCGAAAGAATCTTCGGAGATGATAAAGGCGATAATAGGAAATCAGCGGATTGATTATTTTATCTATAATGTTGGGATATGGGAAAAAGATGCATTTACGGAAGCGTATAATTTTGCAGATAGCAGCGCCTCCGAAATAATAAACTTAATCAATACGAATATTACGTCTTGCATTTTAAATGTACAGTCGGTAATAGATAATTTAAGACAATCGTCCAACGCTAAGATTATATTGATTGGTTCTACTTGGGGTTTAGATAACCACAGTGGAAAAGAAGTTGCATTCTCTGCGACAAAGTTTGCATTACGTGGTGTTGTCCATTCCTTACGAGAAAACCTTAGAAAAGATAAAATAGGTGTTTCCATATTAAATTTGGGCTATTTAGCGACAGAATTTGATCATAATGAAACCATAGAAAACGTTATTGTACAAACACAAGGTAATCTTATTCCCCTGCAAGATGTAATCCAAGCATTACGATTTATTATCTCTACTTCAGCGGCAAGCTGTGTAAAGGAAATTAATATGCCGGCAATGTGTGATTTCAATCTATAACATTGCTTTTGATCCGCACTTCTTGCCGTTATAAATTTTTTGACATCGCGATAAATTTGCATTTGGTCAACGTATACATGCACTATATCAAAAAGATTGGTGCTTGAGCCGTCCAAAAGCTTCCTTTGTTGAAAAAACATGAGGAAACAAGTATTATGTGCAGTTATACTCAGCGGTTTTACTACGCTGGCTGCACATGCTCAAAATGCAGTATCGGGACAGGTTGCTGTGGATTATGTCCCACTATCAAATTATATTCGCCCTGAAGATAGTGTTAAGACAGGTTCAAAGAGCGATTTTAGTAGAATACAGTTTAACCTGGAAGTTCCATTATCTACCAAAATAGATTCTTCTGGCAATATAAAACGCTGGTCCTGGAAGATAGGGGCAGCTTATGCAAAGATGGAAAATAGAGGGTACGAAGAGCCCTTATTCCCGACTGAAATGCTCAATGCTGAAATGGGACTTCAATACCTGACCTCATTAAGGGAAAATTGGTCTCTATTGACTTTCGCCTCCGTTGGGATTTATTCAGACCTCGTTAAAGTAAATGGTAAGGATGTACTGGGGCAGGGGGGAGTGCTTTTTATCAAAAAATTTAGACCGAATTTAGCTTTTGGTTTTGGCCCTGTGTTGAGCAATAGTTTTGGCGTGCCAATGATCTTACCGGGCTTGTATTTTGACTGGAAAACAAATGGAAAAGTGAAGTTCAATGTGAATTTCCCACAGGGTCTTTCCGCATCCTATCACCTCAATGAAATGGTTGATCTTCGTGCTGTCGTTAATCTAGATGGTATGACTGCAGAGCGAGAAAAAAATGGGAAATCTACTTTGGCCGGTTTTATGTTATTGACAGCTGGGCTTCAGCCTCAGTTCAATTTGGGCAAGAGCCTGAAGCTCCAGCTGACCGGCGGAAGCACACTTGCTAGATTGTATGTAGAAAATGATAGGTCGCTGAAAAGTTTATTCAAGAACAAAAGTCAGGCGGACCCCCGGTTTTCTCCAACCTTCTATACTTCCGTAGCACTTAAATGGAATATGCCTTAATCATCTGCTGAGGAGCTTCTTAAAAACAACATTTTGGAGAAGCTCCTCTCTTTTTGTACGCGATATCGGTAATTCTTGTTCCTGTATATATACTCTCCCTCCAGTAATAATATCAATGTGGTTTACATTGACTAGGTAGGATTTGTGAATACGAAAAAAATGGTTGCCGGGTAATGCCTCTTCCAAAGCTAACATGGTTTGATGGATTGTAATTGTACGTTCTTTAAAGTGAAGTTTTGTATAATTTTGCATACTTTCCGCGTACAGAATATCTGTCCAGGAGATTTTAACAAAAGCATCCCCCTGTCTTACAAATAACATATTGTCATTCGGACTACTTTCCTGTAAGGGTTTGTTCCGCTGTACAAAAAGCTGATAAGCTTTGGTGCTGGCCTGATAGAAACGCTGGAAAATTATAGGTTTGAGCAGGTAATCAACAGCTTGAAGTCTGAATCCTTCCAACGCATATTCTGAATAAGCTGTGATGAAGATACATAAAGGCGGGTTTTCAAGGGAGTCTAAAAAGTCTATACCATTGAGATAGGGCATATTAATATCTAAAAAAATAAGATCTATATCGCCCTGCTGTAACCTCGAAGTTGCAGCTAGTGCTGAAGGAAATGTTTCCACTAAATCCAAAAAATCGATCTGCTCGGTCATTTCGGCAATATGTTGGCGCAGCATAGGTTCATCGTCTACGATGATACATTTCATTTTAATTTCTTCCATTGTCAATAGTTAGCTGTTAAGATCGATGGTCAGTTGTATAGTAAAACTGTCGTCAAGTTTATGGATTGTTAACGAATAGTTGTTTTCATATTGCAGTTCCAGTCTTTTTTTTACATTTTCCAGCCCTATGCCCGAGTGCCCTGTCGAAGCTAATTGCGGATAGTCCTGATAACTATTACTGATGTTGAATTGAAGTTTTCCTTCTTCCTCAACACAGGATAGCTCTATACTTCCTTTTTGATTTGGAAGGCGGTTTACGTGTTTAAACGCGTTTTCGACAAAACAGATAAGCATCAATGGTGCAATATATAAATCCTTTGAAGATTGATTCCATGAACAGCTTACATCCAATTCGTTACCCCACCGCATTTTTTCTATGGCTATAAAATCCTGTAAATATTGCAGTTCGCGTGTTAAAAGTACGAGCGGTTGGTTGCACTCATAGAGCTGATACCTCAGAATGTCAGAAAATTTCAGAAGCAAATAATCGGCCATTTCCACATTCTTTTTCATGAGGATGTGAATATGGTTCAAGACATTAAACATAAAATGAGGATTGACCTGATCCTGTAAAAATTTTACCTGACTTTCAAGAAAATTCTGCTGCAATTGACCATGGATACGTTGAATATCTGCATGTTCCTGATAAAATCTAATCCCGCAGGCGGTACCATTGATCAGTAGGGAAGATGGAATTGCTTGATAGAAATGAGTGAGTATTAGATCTGTCCGTTCATGGTTAGATATTCCTTCTTTGGTGAGAATGAAGTAGTAATCTATTCCACCAATTAAAATAGCTAAAATGATCACAAAAGCGATCGCTTTCAGCACAAAAGGTTTCATTTGTCGAGTCTTGATCGCTTCAGGCAAAACCCGGTCACTCAGCCATTGTGATACAACAATGGACGAAACCATAATTAATGATGTATGGAATAAGGCCTGTAACGCATTGAATTCATCTTTTATTTGGATCCATACAGCAAATCCAAGTACAAGCCAAAATAGGCTAAGGAAAAGATGTTTATTTAAATAGTTTTTTTTGAACATATGACGATTTAAAAAAAATACCTTTGGAGCCTGATTCCGAGGTAGCTCCAAAGGTAAAACTTATTCATTGTTTTAGAAGATAAAGTAACCCAATCCAATAGAAAATGCCTGTGGTTTGGATTTAAAAGATTTGTTAAGGTCAGAAAAACCGCGTTCATAGCGAACATCAAGTGTAAATCGCTGAATATCGACTCCCAGACCGCCGGTAACTTGTAAGTTCGATTTGTCAAAATGTTTGATTCCCTGTTGTATTGCTTTGAGAGGTGGCAAATTGTCGTTTAACGTATAGCTGTAAATTGCACCAGCTAATACTCGGAAATTGATGTCCTGATTTTGGTAGATTTTGTAGCCTGCAACAACGGGGATATCAATCGCATTCCATTTGAGTTTGCTTTCGGTTTGCCCTTGCGGTTTAAGTGCTGCTTTACGTTTATTGAAAAGAGCTTCACCCTGGATATAGGCTCTTCCAAGATTAACTCTTGCCATACCCCCTACGTGTAACCCTATGGCATATTTGTCATCTAAGTCTGCTAATTCGGTATTGAGTTTGTTGAGACTACTTCCCCCTTTAATACCCAATTGAATGAAAGGTTGCTCCTGAGCAAAGAGTGTTTTGCTAAACATCATGGCAAATAATACGATGCATGATAAAATTGCGTTTTTATTCATTTTATATTGTTTTAATTTGTCCAAAAGAACAAAGGATCAATTCCTTGGCAAAAAGAGTTTGACGAACGGCATTTTTGTAGTGACGAAGGTTAATATAGGGATGATTAATCTGTCAAGATTTCTATTTGTTTGTCAAGATTTCTGGCTTAAGCGTATTTTTTTCAGGATTGATGGGAAAAGGTCTATTGTTTTTTTTAACTTACAAGATAGATTTTGTTTGGTAAATTGTGTTGTACAAATAATCGATTTCATGAAAAATCCATTGAAGCGAACGTTTTCCTTTTCCTATCTGGTATGGCCGTTTTGTCTGCTTATACTAACATCCTGTTCTAAAGAAGGACTTAATTCACAAGGAGGTCTAATAGATCCCGGTTTTAAAGCTGTCAACTTACAAACCGGAATCAAGGAAAATGTAATTCCGATCAAAGCGGATTTATGGTATGTATCCTATGTCAAAGATGCCCTTACAGGAGAAATATTGAAAGATTCCACTGGAAAAAAGCTCAAATTGGAGCGTACGGGCTCAATTGGAGTTGACGGCGGGTGGCTACAGTTGGAAAAAACAATTAATAATGAGCTTAAATTGACCTTATTGGAAAATTTTAGTGATCAGCCCAGGAATTTTGCTATTGGCATATTATCAGCGGATAAAATGGATGAAGTGAATTTTATTCAAACTAGGGCTGATGGATATGAGTTGGTCAAAAAAGAAATCAACGAACTGAAAGAAAGCCGGAAAATCTATGTCAGTACCGAAGGGTGTACTGCGATGAATCTGGTAAATAGCTCAAATCGAGAGCGAAAAGTCGATATCACTGCCATTTTTAAGGACGTAAAGTATAGTTCCGAATTCATAAGTGACAGCTACGGCGCTTTTGACTGGCTCAATAAAGCAGATTCTACGATTTTCATGGATGAATTAATGGTAAATGGTGGAGTTCGCTGGCAAGGTAAAGTTCCTTACAGCAAAGGCAAAACTTTTGAAAATTATATTAAATCTGGAGATAAACAAGAATTGCTGCTCAAACCCAATGCCCAGATAACCGCGAGAGGTGAATTCAAATACCTCGAAAGAACTTGCAATTATATCTTCACGATCAAGAATAAAACATCCGGGCACGAATTCCAAGTGAAGGGTACCTGGAAGCAAAAGGTTCCGCTGACCCCACGGACTATTTTGCAATAAGATTATTTATGAGGTTTTAAGCATAACAACAATATAATGACCTTTTTGTAATTCTCGGTAAATATAAAAGCCACATCATCTGATGTGGCTTTTTTGTGTTCTGCTTAATGGCTATACAATGTCTTATTTGACTTGTGTAATTGTTCCGTTAGTAACGCTTCCCCAATTTGTAAGACTTCCATAAACAATTAATTTGGACTTACTGTTGGCAAATTCTACCTTTCCGCTACCATTAATAGTCAAGTTACCGTATACGACAACTTCACCGTCAATAACCATCTTACCATTGATAAATGAAGTGGATTTTGATCCGACAGTTCCCTGAGAAAGTGAACCTGTTACACTCAAGATACCGCTTCCGTTTACGGTAAAAGTTCCACCAATAACACCTGAGCCCACCAAATTCATTGTTGAATTGACGTTAATGTTTTGCTTCAAAGCGATTGAACCATACATATTGAATACACCGCTGTTGATGTTAACAGAATTTCCATTGATATTAAGTGTTCCACACCAGTTAAAATTCCTGTTGATATTAACGTTTGAAGCAAATGTTTTTGTATCCGAGTAGCTGGCTTCACTATTAACATTCAGGTCTCCCTGTGTACTGCCTGTGAAGGCTGGATAAGTACCATTACAGCTTGGAGTTGTTGGTTTCAGATCGATGAGTTTAAGAATTTTTAAGCCACCTTTTCCCGTTGCCACAAAAACATAGTTATCTCTACTGATCACAAAATTACTTGAACTGTTGTCAATCGCATTGAAACTTGCACTACCAATATAGTTAAAGTTGTTTTGTGTGTCAAATTGATAAGCCGCGATACCAGCGCCACCGTTGGCAACAAACACACGTTTGTCGTTTGTGGATACAGCATTGGTCACAATATCTTCCGGATCCATGTTGCTGTCATCAGGACTTACTGGAATACTAATGCGTTTATCCAGAGCTCCTGTATTGATATTATAAATACCCAAGCCCTGAGCGCCTTCAGAAGCTAAAAGATAACTGCTATAAAAATCAATAGTACGCTTTGCTGAACTTGGATTTTGACCCACATTGATTGTTTTAACAGGATCAAGATTATTGGATACAACTTTTATCCCCTGTGTTCCTGACAGCACATACACTTGATTCTGGTATGTTCTTACAGATAGGAGATCCGCAATAGTTACCGATTTTTCGATAGCACCCGAAGATTTATTGATTTTAGAAATAGCACCCGCATTACCTGAAACAGCATACTGGCTTTCGTTGTTAAAAGCAACATCTGTTGCCACATAGCTTGGCAAACCTGTATAACGATAAGCATCGGTAGGTAATCCATTCTGAAGTGGTAAAACAATAAGAACTGCAGGTGAGGTCATTTTTGCCAATACACCTTCATCTGCTGCTCCAGCTAAGAGTAGGCTATTGCCATCAACTGCCAATGAGCTTATGTCGATATTCGGCAATTTAGCATTTACGATAAGACGTGGGTTATTAATATCTGAAATGTCGATGACATCGACACCACCAAGATATCGATCGCCTTCGGTATTGTAACTTACATAAGCGTAGTTGCCCGAAACAGCAACATGCGTTGCCCGAAGCTTATTGCCTTCATAATCCGGAGGAGCGACTTGTGCGACCAATGCTAACGAGAAGTCTGGGTTTTGAGTGGCAGTGACTGTCGAACTATTGGCTGCTCGCTTACCGGATGCTAAAAGATTAGATAACGGCAATAAACCAGCATTTTGATGATCTAAACGTGCATTCAGTTGACTTGCATTATTATCAATAACAACAGACTGATTTTTAGGATCATCAATGTTATCATTGTTTTTGTTGCAGCTAATAATTGCGGTCAAGGTCAATGCTAAAAGTGGCAGGTAAAATTTCTGTTTCATAATATTATATATCTATCACAAAAGTAAACCAAAAATCTTATAGTTAAGTTTTGTTGCGGTTAATTTTTATAAAGCTGTAGTTGTTTTACTACTACATTTTATGCTGTGTAAACTCCTAATGAACATAAATTTTTCCATAGCTTGTTCAACTGAGTTTACCCGTATACAAAAGGGTCTGATATAAATCAGACCCTTACTTTGGAAGATGGAACTCTTTGTTTCTTCTTGCGCTGTGGTTCCCCCTTTTATATGAAGTTATTCCTTTTTTTAATTCTCATTTGAAGTTTAACATATTAAAGCTGCTTAAAGGCAGACTTCTTTATCGCTGCTCGTTGGGCAATTATTTCTTTTGGCTCAAATGTCATAAACTGCAAAGCTTTTGATGTGTGGCGTTGCTGTGGATTCAACGACATGAAAACGAATTTTAGATGTTTTGATTTTGTTAAACTTATGTATCCTTTTGTTGCCAACTGATTCACCAGAAGCAATATTTACCCAATTATTATCGATCCAGGCGGCTATGGTGTATTTTCGAATACGCTCGCCACGCTGTATTACCTCACCAAAGATGACCTGATTTACAGTTTTAGGCGTTTTCAGGTCTAGGGTAAAGTCTTTTGCTGCTTTGTTCTTAACGATTGCTATGGGATGGGATATGACAGTGGTCAATGCTCTGCCAAACTCTGCTAGTCGATTAACATCCTCTTTTGGAACCAAGCCGCTCGTATCGACTACAATGCCCAGTAACATGTTGGAATTTCTGCCTACACTGGTATAGTAGGAATCCACCAGTTGATCCACCGAAAGGAGCTTCTGTCCATTTTCTTTCCAAAACCAGCCACCTTGCCAACCGGTACGCATTGGGAAATCGGCTTCCCCCGGACACCATATTGCCCCATTTGGATTGCCGTTCAAACCATCGATAACAATTGTCCCCGTAGCTGATGTCGTGAAATCCGAACGGCTCCAATTGGGATATGGTGCTCTTCCTTCTTCATTGCCTATCCATCGGATCAAATTTTTGGCATCACTTGGACCTTGAAAAACGATAGCATCAGGCTGTAGTTTTTTTAGTAACGGAGCAATATCCGGTCCGCCATCTTTTATGGGCAGTATTCCGCCATCAAACCAGATTTCAAACAGCTTACCATAATTTGACCATAATTCGGAAAGCTGCGTTTTCACCACCTCATTGTATTGCTGTTGCGTAAGTGGGCCTCCGGGTTGGACTTTACCTGGATTATTCACATGCAAATATCCATTGGCGGAAGCGCTGGCATAGATGCCAGGTCTGATGCCATATTTTTGACAGGATTGGATAAAATCCTTTACGATATCGCCTTTTCCTGCTTTCCAAGGTGATTTGCTGATATTATAGTCATGTGCTTTGGTAGGCCATAAGCTGAATCCCGAACAATGCTTTGCGACGAGCACAGCATATTTTGCACCTGCAGCTTTGGCAGCCTTGATCCATTGATCTGTGTCCAATTTGCTAGGGTTAAAGACTGAGGCAGGAGGGTGCGAGCCCCATTGTTGCCATTTATAGTCGGGGACATAGTTCACAACATCGAAGTGAAAAATTACCCCGATCTCTGCTTCAGCCCATGCTACATGGGCCGGAGAAGGGATCACTTCCTTTTGTTGGGCGTTACAAAGTAAGCCCAACAAAAGGAAGTGGATCATTAAAATATAGTTCTTCATTTTTATTAGTGTTATTGCCATCCTGTATTCTGTCCCAAATCAGGATTTAAACTGATTTCCTCTAACGGGATTGGAAATAAATACATTTTGTCATTCCATGATCTTTTTTCTAGTGCAGTGTAGATTCGAATATAAAAATCACTATTGACAGTTATACCATTGACTTGTGCCGCTGGATATTTGGCTCTTAATGCAGGAGTAAGTTTCATCCCTAATATTGTTTCAGGACGTTCGATTCTTTTTCCTGCTTTCCAGCGTAACAGATCGTCAAACCTGAAACCTTCATCAGCGAGCTCGACTCTGCGTTCCCTTCTAATTTCGTCTATCAAAACCGGAACCTCTGGAAAGACCGAATTGGGATCTCTTTTTAGCGATGCAATAATCATATCTGGCATACCTACACGTCTTCGCAGCAGATTGATACTTTTGTCGATATCAGTTTGTTTGATATCACCCAGTTCGGCCCTGGCTTCGGCATAGATCAATAGTATTTCAGCGTATCGGAAGATAAAAAAGTCTAGAGTCGATTGATTGGCTTGCCACATAGCAGGGTCTGAGCTTCGTCCTTTAATCAACTGATACCCTGTATTGGCAGTGTTTGTTCCAATTCTGGGTAGATCAATAATGTCTTTCGATCCGTCGCTGTTTTGTAGTAATACAAAACCTTTGGTTGCAATTGTCTGTTTGGCCCTTGGGTCACGATCCGCAAATTCATCCTCAGGTGTATTGTCTCCTTTATATTTTGTGCTAAGCGCGGTAGGTAGTCCATCTGAACAAAGATAATTTTGGACGAAATCTTTGCTGTAGCCTGTCCCTGTCTCACCCAAAGTCCTACTGATACCATTCATAAGGATGCTTTGAAGGTAACGTCTTCCAAGAATAGACTCGGTGTTGCCATTGAGTTCCTGTTGGATAAAGAGATTGTAGTAATCCGTTGTTGGATTTCCGGTAGAGTATAAGGAGTATTTATTTGATCCCATGATAAGTTCGGCAGCACTGAGCGCTTCGCGAAGATATTTTTCGCTTCCTTCGACGCCAAAATATTTTCTTCGGGTTCCCTCCCATAGACATATACGGGCTTTTAGTGCTGCGGCTGCATATTTATGCAAGCGTCCGGCAGAAACGTTATCGGCAGGAATATTTTCGACAGCAAAATTTAGGTCGGCCAATACCGAATCCATGACGATATTACGAGGAGTTCTCGGCGCATAAAGTTCTTCACTTTTTTCCGTAAGATCCTTACTGTACCAGGCAACGTCTCCATAACGTTTGGAGAGCCCCCAATAAAAAAGCGCGCGAAAAAACCGAATTTCACCGGCATATTGATTTTTAATTGCTGCACTAGCTTCGGCATTGTTGTAGCGCTGTAAGAAATAATTTACATTACGGATATTTGTCCAGTTATAACTGGCATCTGTATTGGGAACAACATATTGACCAGCTAAAAAAGCGTTTATACTACTTGGGACTTTATCATCTGACTGATTGTCCTGGATAAAATTTTGGGTAGGCAGCGAAGTATAAAACTGATTCGCATAGAGCATCAGGTCATTTTCATTCTTGAAGAAGGTTGGTTCGGTGATCGAGGACAAAGGTAATCTATCCAGATAGCTGTCTTTTTTACAAGAAGTAATAAACGCTAATGAACCAAGTATGAGTAGTGTTTTTAAAGTTTTCATAATCTAAAAGCTAAATCTTATCAATTAAAATCCGAGTTGTAATCCAAATGCCACCGATTTACTCTGTGGAGCATCTTGAAAATTGAGGACTTCTGGATCGAAGGCATCAAATAAGCTCGTAAACGTTAGAAGATTCTGTCCTGAAATATACACGCGTGCACGACCGAGTTTGGCCTTTTCAGTCCATCTTTTAGGTAGTGAGTAACCAAGCGTAAGTTGTTTCACCCGAAGGTATGCCGCGTTTTGAAGGTATTTTGTCTGTTGTTGCGAGTTTCCACCATTACCAAATCGTAGTCTCGGAAAATAAGCATCTCTGTTTTCTGGTGTCCAATAATCTGTTGCATAGACAAAAGGGACATTCCATTCGCTCGTAAATCCCCAAAAAGCACTATTGCTGATCCAGGTATCTCGCTTGCCGATACCTTGTAAGAAAGCCGAGAAATCAAAGTTTTTATAATTCAATCCTATGTTAAGGCCAAACGAGTACCGAGGTGTAGAATTTCCGATAATTTTTCGGTCCCCAGGGTTACCGACCGTATTGTTGCCAAAGTCGATCTTACCATCATTATTTAAATCTGCATAGCGGATATCGCCCGGTCTCCAGGTGCCACCCCATACTTGGGTCTGTTTTGGTGCCGAATCGATCTCTTCCTGACTTTGAAAGTAGCCTTGTGTTTCAAATCCCCATATTTCGCCGTCTAATTTACCTTCATACCAGTTATTGAATATTTTGGTTGTATTCAGTGGATATTTCGTGAGCTTGGCATGATTGTCCGATAACGAAAGCATCACGTCATAGGAAAGGTCATCGCCTATGCGATCATTCCAACCTACACTAAGCTCCCATCCCTTTGTAACCAATGTACCTGCATTTTGGCTTGGAGCGGCTGTTCCCAGTACGGATGGGAGCGGAACTCCAGCAACAAGCATATCTCGTGTGCGTCTTTCGTAAACGTCAAAGCTACCTGTCAAGCGGTTTTTAAGTAAGGCGAAATCTAAGCCGAAATTGGTCGTCGCCGATTTTTCCCAGGTAAAGTTTGTGCTCACAAGCCCTGGTGCGCCTACACTCACACCGGTTTGATTACCAAAAATATAACCTACGCTATTGTTTACGGGCATTGTCGGTAGATAGGGATAGAAATTGGAAGCGGAATATAAATCATCACTATTGAAACCTTGGTTAGGTAATTCACCGTATGAACCTCTCAATTTTAAGTCATTGACAACATCCTTAATGCCTTCCATAAAGTTTTCTTCAGAAATTCGCCAACCTGCAGAAACAGAGGGGGTGAAGACATATCTTTTATCCGCAGAAAAACGGGAGGATCCGTCGTAACGACCATTTATTTCCAATAGGTATTTCTTATCGAAAATATAGTTCAATCTGAAAACTGTTCCAAAGAGTGCCCACTCGTTCTCGGCGCCAGTGACACTTGGTCGGGGATCATTATTTAAATTGATCGCTGGTTTGGTAGGGTCAACTAGATTATTTGCGAATATGCCTAATCGTTTGTAGCGGCTACTTTCTCGATTAATACCAACCATTGCTTTGAAATAATGTTTTTCGGCGAAGGTGTTTTCGTATGTTGCAAAAGCATTTAAGGCAAAGTAATTATGGTTATCTGTTGTTTCTGACACGGATGAAGGGTTTGTCCAAGGAAATGTTCCGAGCAGAATCCCATTCACACCATATTCCTTAAAAGGAATCTGATGGCTTTGTAGAAAGTTGTTGTAAGCATTCCAGGTATAATCAGCGACGACCGAGACATGTTCGATAGGTTTGATTTTTACTCCTCCAGTCAGCCATAAATCATTAGAATATCGTTTTCTTTTTCCATTGTTGGCAGCTACAGCGAAAGGATTGGTAAAACTGCCTTGTCCTGAAAAGTTACCGTCAGGATGTCGAATTGGCATAGTCGGTCTCAAGTCTCCGGAGATCCATCCAGACGATGTTCCCCCCGTAACGACTCCGGCTGTTTCTTTATCGTCTATATGTGTGAGGGCGAAATTTCCTGTTAGGGTCAGCCAATCTGTAATTTCCGAGTTTACTTTCATCGATGGATTCAAGCGTTGATACTTTTGACCAGCCTCTTTAAATAAGCCCTTTTGTTGTAGATAACCTAGGGAGGTGATCACCGAAGTTGCACCACGGCCTCCTTGTAATGATAGATTGTGTCGCTGCATCGGCGCCCATCCTGGATATTGTTCCTTAATCCAGTCTGTATTTCCAACGTAACGATACTTGGCTGGATTGGAAGGGTCTACATACACCGGAAGGTTGTTGGCCGGATCATTAAAATAGGCATTTGCAAGAATAGAATCTTGTTCTGTAAAAGATTCTGTTGCTGTAGTTCCACCGTCTTGTCCATTTCGATTTGCCTGGCGGTGCATCCTAATGTAATCGATCGAATTGATGTATTTGGCCATTTTGGTAGGCCTGGAGACGGTGTATTCTCCTGTATAATTGATTTGTGGATTTTGGCTTTTCGGGTTTTTTGTCTGAATCAAGATGACGCCATAAGCCGCTCTGCCGCCATATATAGCTGCCGCAGCGGCATCTTTTAAAACGGTTACATTTTCCACATCCGAAGGATCAATAGAATTGGGATCACGTTGTACACCGTCTACTAAAATCAGGGGTCCTGCGGTACCGCCATTGATCGATCCTGTACCGCGGATGTTGAACTGAGAACCAGTTCCCGGTTTGCCATTGGCAGAGGTAATGTTTAAGTTTGGTACTAAGCCTTGCAACCCTTGACCCAAATTTGCAATTGGGCGATCTGCCAAACGTTTGGCGCTCACGGTTGCGACTGCTCCGGTCAGATTCTCTTTCTTTTGGGTACCAAATCCGACAACAACGACTTCCTCGAGGTTACTGTTTGCTGCCTTTAGAATAACATTGATTTCGTTTTTCCCCTGCGTAGATATTTCAGCTGTTGCATATCCAACGGAACTAATAATCAATAGGCTGTTTGATTCTGGTACAGTGAGGGAAAACTCCCCTTGGGCATTGGTACTTGTGCCGATGGCACTACCTTTTAAAAGAACATTTATACCAGGAAGAGCTTGCCCATTTTCATTTGTCACTCGCCCTATGATTGTCCTTTTTTGAATATTGTCATTGACGTTTTTAGCGATAGGCTGTATTGCTGGTTTGCGCCCTATCGCGATAGAGCGCCCCTTTATTTGATAATCCAACGATTTCTCAACTAAGAGTTCATCCAATAGAGAGGTGATCGATTTATTGTTTGCACTGATCGTGATCGGTTTAATATTTTTTAGGTCGTTCTCGTCATAAATGAACGTGTAACCCGACTGTCTACTGATCTCAATCAATATATTTTTCAATTGTGCTTTATGCTGATTGAGGTTGATGCGCTGTGCGCGAACATTTCCCATAGCCACCATAATGGAAGCCAATAGTAGAACAAAGGTTAGTTTCATAGACAGATGTGTCTTGTAAGATTTCAGGTATTGGTAATAATACCTTGGATGATCTTTTTTCATATTATTTTAAGTTTAATAAACAATGCAGGTTGATACCTATACAGTCCTTGGTTGCGGAGACCATATGAGTCAGATTTACATTGGCGGTTATAGGTTTTCGTTCCGGGTTTTGGCGGAACTAACACAATAATTGGTTTCGGATCTCTTCTCGAATGTCGATGAAAAAGTATTTTTTTATCATGTTATCGCATAGCTAAAATCCTCCTTCCTTCTCTCGTGAATTTTACGTTTGACTTTAACTCAATAGCCTGCAACACTTCAGATAATTTGGCGTCCCTTGGGATAATGGCTGAAAATTTACGATCGCCATAGGGGCCCATGTCGACTTCAACATCATACCAACGTTCGATCTTGAGTGCATATTGGCTCAAAGGCTCCTCATGCAGTACATAAAGACCGTCCTTCCATGCATAACTATCTTCAATACCGCTGGTTGTTATTTCAATAGCATCTTTTCCATTGACAATTGCCTGTTGCCCCGGACTTAAGAGGGCCTGATGTTTTGTCTTTGTGTCTGTAACGCGCAAACTGCCACTGACAAGTGTCGTGTATGAACGGCCATTGTCATTATAGGTGTTGACGTTGAAACTTGTCCCCAGCACTTCAATACGCTGTTGTGCTGTTTGTATGACAAATGGTTTGTGTACATTTTTGGCAACTTCCAGATAGACTTCACCTGTCAGCTGGATTTGTCTTTCTTTACCAGTAAAGGTCGCTGGATAAGTGATAGACGATAAGGCATTCAACCATGCTTTGGTACCATCAGGCAGCACGACTTCAAATTGACCGGCAACCGGTGTTGAAAGCCGGATTGTTTTTACATCCTCCGTTTCAATGATTGTCATTCCATTATTGTATCCCAATGAGCCTTCTTTTGAGATAATGCCGCTATTTTTTCCGTCTAGAGCAATTGCTGGTTGTCCATCTATTGATAATAACGCTTTGTTTTTGCCTGGCGCAATGTCATCAACAAACAACTCATGTTTGCTTTCTCGATTATTATTCCGTTGTAGATATCGTATTGTTCCAATTGTAAAAAAAGCGAGGAGAATTGCAGCAATAGCTATAATGTACCCTTTATTATAATAAGGCTGCTCTTTAGAGATTCCCTTTAATCGTTTTTGTAGTTCGATTATATCCGAAATTAGCTCCTTGTCAGATGGAATTTGGTCTTCACCTAGATTAAGATACCATTCTTCAACAAGCGCTTGTTCTTGTGTTGTACATTTCCCTTCCAGATATTTCTTAAGTAAGGAGGGGCCATTTGCATGCTCTTGGTTCATCATGATAATATAGTTGGTTACTTCTATATGACGGATGAGAAGGGGGGAAAGGGGGGGGCGATTAGAAAATTTTACAAAAAAACAGTAAGCTTACCCAAAGCAAGCTTCCTAATTTACTGCGAAGCAAACGTAGGGCTTCTTTCATATAACTGCGAACGCTATGTTCTGATAGATTAAGCTTTTTTGCGATATCCTTGTGACTGAGATAGTGCTCCCTACTCAGTTCAAAGACCTCTCTTACACGTGGGGAAAGTTTATTAAGCACACGATCTATTTGTTCCTGAAGCAATTTCTCCCTTAGGGAATGGTCTGTATCTTTGGTATGATGTGTTGTAATAGGAGGTAATGAAGCCAAATACTTGGTTTTTGATTGTTCCTTGGCGATATGATCTATTACACGGTAGCGTATGGCACTGTGGAGGTAGGCAGATATTTCTCCCTGGATAGCTAATGTATACCTATTTTGCCAAATAGAAGCAAATAAGTCATGGACGATATCTTTAGCGGCTTCGCGATCGTGCAACTTATTGGTTGCGTGAAGATATAATAAGGCAAAATAAGTGTTATAGAGTTTCTGAAAGGCAAGAGAGTTCCCATTCTTTAGCTCTTGCAGCAGATCCCTTTCTTCTATTTTTTGCTTATTGTACATGATCAATGGACAATATTAGTAAACAATGCATAGTTGAGCAAATCTATTCAGCTTTTGTTTGCATGCACACGATTGCGTAATATTTGATCTCCCAACGCTTTCCGATAATTTGATTAGAAAACGTTTATTTCGGTTCTATACGGATGTGTATATTACTAGATTATAAAATGAAATTGATAATTTTGAAAATAGCTAAACCACTCAAAAATCTGTAAATTATCAGCTATGAAAAGAATAATATGTTTTACCATTGGATGTCTACTTTTCAGTGCTATTTATCTGCAAGGTTGCATGAATAGTGGAAGTACTATAGAACAGCGGGGAAACGAGCCCTCAGTCCAGATACCATCTAATTTTGATTCACTGGAGTATTATTTTGTGGATATTGATTTATTTAAAATAGGTGAATTGGAGGACAAAAAGAATAAATCTGAGAAAGAGCGTCTTTTGTTATCAGTACTGGAGGATGATAAGTTGGATCTTTCCCTTTTATCTCATTTGAAGAATATAGGATATGTTAGAGGCTCACTGGATCAATCTCTCTATAGTGCTGTCGACTCCCTATTTTTCTTAAAAACAAGAACAGATCATGTCGACACCTCCTGTATTTATGAATTTCGAGATATCCTTGTGTTCTATAAAAATAAGCAATGCATTGGGATCGCTAAGATCTGTTTTGATTGTAAAGCTATGGTTTCATGGAGCGAAAAACCAAATTTCGCAGGTTTCGGTGATTGGGAAGATTACGATAAATTGCATCTTTTACTCGGGAGAAAATAAAATTTCGCCTTTCGAATCCCTTTATTTTCCGATTGTTCTAAGGTGTTAGACCAAAATCCCTTGTACAAATTATCGCTGAGTCAGCGGGTTGTTACCAATAGCGACAGTTGGAAAGTGGCAGTTGGTTGCTACCTTGTGAAAGGTAGCTTTTTGTGTTGAATTAATTTTTAAGATAACGTTTTTTGTATATTTTTAACAGCTCATAAAAAAACTGAATGTTAAATTCTGCGTTCTTATGTTCAGCTTGAACGATATGATGGAATTAGCAGTAAGAGGACGTTCAATTGATTTAAGAACAGCGTTACCTAAGCATTAGCTTTATGCAAGCTTAGCCGATATCTTGTATACTAAAACTATTTAAAATGAAACAATGCATAAAAATCGCACTGATCGGACTATTCTTGACATTATCTATAAGCTCTTGTAGCGAAAGACTAAGTGGAAAGGACGAGTCGTCCTTTGACCGTTCCCGTAAAAAGGTAGAAGCAAAGCTGAATGACAAAGAAAAAGCGAACTTGGAAAAGGCCTTGCGAGTGGCACTATCCGAAGCGATGTGGCTCAAAATGAACGAACCTCAAAAATATAATGAGGAATCAATAAATCGTATTTCGTTGGGTATGATCGATGGAAAATCTTACGGTGCAGTATTGGACCTGGCCGATGACATCCTTCAAAAACAACAGGAAAGGAAAATAGCTCATCTTCAAAATGAGATCGATAGTCTACAAAAACATAAAACTGAATTTGAACAGTTAAAGAAAGAGCTGGCTGTTTTTCAGTTGGAACCGATTGAACTGGGACTCGAAGATTTCTTTGGCGAACCTGTTCCCAGAATTATAGTGACTATGAAGTATATGGGTAAAAAGCCGCTAAAAGGAAGTCAGGGCTTTTCGTATGTGCTGAAAAAACGTTCTTCACAAACTATTATCAGTAATGAGCAGGCTGTTTTTGGCGAATCTGACAGTGTGCTCCAACCAGGTGAGTTTCGTGTCAATACGATAGTCTTCAATCAGCAAAAAAAAGATTACCCTAAACTCTGGAGCTTTCCTCGCTATCCCGTCAAAGAAATCAATCTGACAGATTACGATCTGGAATTAGTTGTGACGACGCAATCGATCAAATCGAATGACCGGGAGACAGTTCTTCCTGAAGGTAGTATAGCGTTGATTGATGAAAACTTAAAAAAATTAGAAAAAGAAATTACTGAACTAAAGAAAGAGAAAATTAGCCTTGACGATTTGGAATTGACGTAATTTTTGACTATTGTAGGTAAAGTCTTCCTTTTTACTTCAGCGGACTCACTGTTGTTTTACCCTCCAAAGGAGAATGGTGCCTCGCGTAAAGACAGCTTAATTTATTACTCTGGAAAATTCTCCATCAGCGGTAATGAGTTGAAAATTATACAGCACAATAAAACGGAACTATTTAAGAGGATCCGATAGTATCGTTTAGCTTATATTTTATTGATAATGCCTGACGACCATGCGAATGGGAGATAAGAAGAAACAAGTAGGGCCCTGATATTAATATCAGGACCCTACTGATTAGCACTTCTTTGAATGATTGTGAACAGCTTTTTCTGTCTATAATCTCGGCTAAAAAAGTGCAGTTACTTCTTGTCCCACCAGACTTTGGATAGGAAAGAGTCACCATTTGTCATACGTGCTGCAGCCTCTTTTAAATTTGCTGCGTTTAACTCAGCCTCTTCACTGGAATAAATAGCTCTACGCGGTATTTGCCCGTTGGTGGAACCTGGGTTAGGACCGGGGGTTAATCGAGGATATCCTGTACGTCGCCATTCGGCAAAGGCTTCCATGTCCCGGCCAAATAGGTGAATCCATTTTTGTGTCGCTATTTTCTCCATTTTTTGTTCGTCTGTCAAGCCGCTTAGATTGAGCACAGGTTCGTATGCAGAGGGGATTGCCGTCATATTGTATGGCGGAAGTGCCAGCGCAGCTTTGACCCCTTCTGTAAAGAACGTTTGGGCATTTGCAGTTGTAGCACCCCAGCCAAGAAGTGCAGCTTCGGCTTTGTAAAAACAGATATCCGAATACGTAAACGCATAGCTTGGGATCGGTGCGAATGAAAGGCTGAACCAAGTAGACTTATTGGCTGTTGAATAGTTGGCGCGAATCAGTTGTGATAGCTGGTTATCGGTTAACGAAACCCCAATACCTTGATAGGTTGAAACTCCATTGCTAATGACCGGTTCGGCAAGTAAAGGAAGCCTTGGATCATTGTATTCTTTGAGTTTGTCAACCAGGGTATTAGCCAAATAACGTAGATCGGCACTTCCGGTAGTCATTTGACGTAAAATCGGGTTCTGGTTTTCAGCTTGAGCATCGTTGTAGGTCGGTACTGCGGCATTATCACTGTTGCTGGAGAATAGACCTATAGCAGAAGTCATGGCTTCGGTAACCGTTTTCTGGGCCAAAGAAGGATTGGCGTACCGCATGCGTATGCCGAGCTTTAATTTAAGCGAATTGCCAAATTTTTTCCATTTATCGATACTGCCTTTGTAAAAGAAATCTGAAGAGCCGTAAGAGAGGTCTCCGCTCGTAAGCCTTGCTATAGCTGCATCGACTTTTTGAACAAGCGCCGGATAGATCTCTTCTTGTTTGTCAAATTTGGGCGTACGGTTAATTTCCTTATTGGATTTTGTAATCTCGGAGTAGGGGATATCACCAAACAAGTCTGTAAGGCGCTGATAGAGGTATGCTTCATAAAGCTCGGCAATAGCCAGTTTACTTCTCCCTTCTGCATTGTCTTCCTTGCCGCTCAATTCCTGTTTGATCTGAACAATATTGCGGAGCAGGGTGTAGTGCTGCGACCAAATAAGATTTTCGGGCCCTTCAAAATATCGAGAAACCGGCACTACCGGTCCACCAGCCCAATGTTGGATCCAAGAGCCAAACTTGTTGTTGGGTAGTTCCCCAGATTCCTGAAAAGTGCCATCACGTAGAATGCGAGCTATGAGTAAGGAAGGGTCTACAGTGGTGACAGATGTCGGCGGCGTATTGATCCGTTCGAAATCTTTGGTACATGAACCTAATCCTGCCACAGAAATAAGTCCGACGATGAATGTATTTTTAAATAGTTTCTTTTTCATGATAAAGGGTTTACAGACCAACAGTGAGATTAATACCGAATGTGCGCATCATTGGAAGTGAAGTTGATTCAATACCAATCGAGCTATTGTTTACATTGAAAGCAGAAGCTTCTGGTGAAAATCCATCAGTTTTCCGTTGAAAATAAAATAGATTCCGCCCATAGACGCCCAATTTTAGGGAGTTAACAAGTTTATGTGGCATCAGCTTTTTAGGGAAAGAATAGGAGAGACTGATTTCGCGCATGGCAATATAACTCATATCATTGATCATTTCTTCGGATACCATGACTTCTTTGTCACTCGCAACAATGTTCCAGTAATCTTGTGCGGCAACCTGCTTGCTGTTTTTTGTTCCTGTACTTGTCCAGTTCCCTGATCCATCTTTTTGTCCGACCATCCCTTCGGCAACGTAGGTGCCATCACGGCCTTCCAAGGTCTTTTTAGAAGTACCATAAATGATCTGCTCACGATTGGATTGGGAGAAGATCACGCCGCCCTGACGGATATCGACAAGTGCGTAGAGGTTGAAACCTTTATATTTAAAGGTATTGGCAAAACCACCCAGCCAGTCGGGTTGCGCATTTCCAAGATCGGTTTCTACACGTCCGGCTGTGCGCAAAGGGAGTCCAGTGGTAGGGTCGATCAACCTATTTCCCTGATCATCTTTGATCCATGCAAACTGTGTCCCAATTAGCTGGCCAAATGGTTTTCCGACCTCCGCAACAACATTTATCCCGCGGTCTGTAGCGAGTAAAAAGCTTTCTACACCGGGATAGAGTGATTCAACTTTATTTCTGTTGCGGTTGTAATTGAAGGTTGTATTCCATTCAAAACCCGATTCGCTTTTGATTGGTGTTGCTCCCAATACAAATTCAATACCTCTGTTGCTAATTTCTCCAGCGTTGATCCTGTTCTTTACATAGAGACTGGAAGGGGCGATTGGTACGTCCAAAATCTGATTCTTTGTCTTGGCTTGATAGTAGGTAAAGGAGAACGAAAGTCTGTTTTTTAGAAATCTCAGGTCTGCCCCAGCTTCGATCGACGTGGTCAATTCGTTTTTCAAATTCGGATCAGGAATAATTTCTGTATAAGAAGCCATCGGTACACCACCATGGGTATACTGGTTGAGACTATAAGCTCCTGTCAGTTGATATGGGTTTCCTGAACTACCGGCCTGGGCCCATGAAGCTCTGATTTTGGCGAAAGACAGTGCATCAGATTGCCATTTGAAGGCATCCGATAAGACTAAACTGGAACTTACACTCGGGTAGAAAAACGAATTGTTTTCCTTTGACAGGGTAGAAGACCAGTCGTTACGGGCAGAGAAATCAACAAACCAATAGTCTTTGTAACTGAACTGGCCCGATAGATAAGCCGAATTAATCTTGGACTCGATCAGGTCAAATATGTAACTATTTGTCGTGGTGTTATTGATTACAAAGAGATTCGGAACAATAAATTGATTGCCTGAATTTCCTGTCATACGCAAATACCGGCTTTGATGGCTGGCCCCTAAGTTGGCACTGAGTTTAATGTCATCGGTCAATTTGAAGTTGGAGCTAGCGAGGACGTCAAAATTGTCTTCGCGGGCTCTGATGACCTCTTCGCGAATATCACCCTTTCGGTTCAAGCTTTGGTAGGTGTTTATTGGACGGTAACGAAACCGTTGATCGGTATAGAAGTCCGTACCCCCGGTCGCTGTGACCTTAAGCCAAGGAGCAAAGTCGTAACTCAGACGGAGTAACCCTATGATGCGGTCCCGACGATCTTCATTGTGGTTTTCATGAATGGTCCAAAAGGGGTTGGCTGTGGAACTATTGGTGGCATAGGTTTTCTCCAATCCTTCCGTCAATCCCGAAAATCCGAGCTGTCTGCTGATCTCCTGTGCGGTCCATTTATACTGTGCCATGATGTCGTTGCCCAAGCTTCGCGGCTGGCTGATAAATAGGTAGGCAGGATTGTCTGCCGCATCGGCCAGTGTTGGCCGGTTTTGCCCCTTTTGTGCGATATAGTTCGCCTTGATATCAATGTGAAATTTATCGGTTATTTTGGCTTGTGTGCGCAGACCGAAATTGTTTCTCTTCAGCGTATTGGTTGGGATATAACCCTTTACATCTGTATTGGCAAATGAAAAACGGTAGTTTACTTTGTCGGTTCCGCCATCTATACTAAGGTTGTTGACAAACTGTTTCTCCGTTTGAAAAAACGACGAGTAGGTATCTGGTTTCGGTGTTAACTGTAAGATGTTGCCATAAGCATCTTCATAAGTCTGGCCTTCCATTTTTGCACCCCAGCTTGCTCGTGTCGTACGGTCACGTCCGGCGCTCATTTTAGGCATACCACTGTAACCATTTTTCAGCGCTTCACTCATAGAAACAATGGTGCCGTCATCTTTTCTGAAATGTGTAAATGTTCCGTTCAATCCTTGTCCATAGGCATTTTGAAAATCCGGTAAGACCAGCCCATTGCCCAATGAAAAATCTGTACCATAGCTAAAACGGGTCTTACCAGCTTTACCAGATTTAGTTGTGATCAAGATAACTCCGTTACTTCCTCTTTGTCCATAAAGTGCGGCCGCATTCGGGCCTTTTAATACCGACATCGTTTCGATGTCTTCGGGATTGATGTTTCCGATTCCGTCGCCATAATCTGTTCCCCCAGATTGGTTTGGAGATGAAATGTTTTGATTATCAATCGGTACTCCATCAACAACATAGAGCGGCTGGCTATTACCGATAAGTGAGTTGTTACCACGTATCACGACCTTGGATGAACCTCCGGCACCGGATGCGGCGCGGCTTACCTGCACGCCGGCAACTTTACCCGATAAGGCATTCGCCACATTGGTTTCCTTACCCTGCGTCAGCTCGTCGCCTTTGAGTTCAGCGACCGTATAACCGAGCGCTTTTTTTTCGCGTTTGATACCAAGCGCTGTAACGACAACCTCCTGTAGGTTTTGCGCACTCGATTCCAAACTGATATTGATCGCTAGCTTGTCCCTGTCTGTAATGGTGTAATCCAACAGTTCTCTGCTTTTAAAACCGATAGACGATACGCTGATCTGGTAGCCCTGTCCAGCAGGAATCTGGTCGAGTGAAAAAGTTCCGTCAGGCCTGCTGGTTGTTGTTTTTTTCATTCCGCTCGTCGCATTACGTATGGTAACCGTCGCCGAGGGGATGGGCTTTCCTGTTTCATCTTTGATTACTCCGTTAATGGTCGCATTTTGTTGGGCATTAGCGAGAAGATAGCTTGTTGACAAAAGCCCCATGAGGCCAAGACGCAGTGCCCAGTTTACGTCGGCTCGAATGTTGGATCTCAACAATAGCATAGTCAGGATACTATGCTTGGAAGGTAAATAATTGTGCATAATTTGTGGGTTATGTGAGTGAATGTTATTCGGTTTGTACATGAATGGTTATTTTATGGAGTGCTTGGATATCAGCTAACATGTTGACGTATGCAGATGCTGTATTTTTATACGTTCCACTATAATATTTATTTTGTATATCTTTAGGTTCAACGCTTAGTTTAAGGCCATAATTATGACTGATGATGTGAAGTACATCTTGCAATGGGAGGTTTTTAAAGATCAGTTGTCCGCTAGTTTTTAAGTAAGATCCCCTTTTGCTGGATTGAGAAGTATTGACTCGGGTTTCGGCAATGATCTGTTGTAGCTTGCTATCAATGCTGATTTCTTCGTTGGGTTGAAACTGTAGATTTAAGGCCTGTTTATTTTCAGAATGCTGATTGCTTTTGACTTCAATACGGCCTTCATAGAGTTTTATTTTCGTAATCGCGCTACCACCTTCTTCCACACTGAAAACAGTGCCAAGTGCGGTTGTTGTCAAATCGGCCGTATGAACGCGAAAAGGCTTTGTCTTATCCTTTGCTACCGTAAATTTGGCTTTACCTTTTAATTGGATTTCCCGTGCGCTAATAGTTGTGAAATCTGAACTGAATTTTACTTCAGAATTGGGGTATAGGTCGATAGTAGAACCGTCTGGAACTGCAATTTGTTGAATGGTATTACCTGAATTGATATAATATAAATTACTTGGTTGCTCTTGTGGTGTGGGCTGGACTTTCTTTGCGCTACGATATGCGGTGTTATATTTAGAAGAATCGATCTGGTTTAATCCCAGCCAAGCTCCGATTCCAATGAAGAAGATAATAGCCGCATATTTTAACCAGTTGAAACGATCCTTATTTTTTTGCCCTATTTGTTTGAAAATATGCCCTTTTATTTCCTTTTGGTTTTTAAAATCCGAATCCATCTCATATGCTTGCCATTCCGTTTCCGGCATAAAATCCTCCCAATAAAACTCGTTATTGGCCAGCGCATTTTCTACTGCGGCAATTTCTTCCGCACTGGCTTTACCGCTTAGGTATTTGTCGATGAGTGTTTTTGTAATCTTCATGTATAAAGATTACGATTGAAAATGAGGTACCCCCCAAAGAAATTAAAAAATAATTTGCATCAGCATACCGAACAGTAAAGCCTTTCGAATGGTTTTTAGTGCTAGTGTCAATTGGTTTTCCACAGTTTTCGTTGATATCGCCAGCTTGTCCGCAATTTCCTTATGCGAAAGATTAGAAAATCGGCTTAGCATAAAAATCTCCTTGCGTTTCTCCGGTAGTTTATCGACAATTTCATGGAGTGTGGAGGTAAGTTGTTTGGCATAAAAATCATCCTGAGGGCTATGGCGTAAGACAAATGTTTGATCGTGATCCAAAAGTTTCTTACGGTTATACTCTGCCTTGACCAGATCGATCACCACTGTTCGGGTGATACAGAAAATCTGGGATTCTATGGTGGCATCGATATTTTTGTCACTCATATTTTTCCAGAGTTTGATAAATACACGCTGTACGGTTTCTTCGGCTAGATAAGAAGATTTGGTTTTATGGATTGCATATTGGTATACTTTGGAACTCCATAGGTCAAAATATTCCTCGAATCTTCGAACGATAAGCGCATAATTGATTTCCATAGTGTAGGCTTGGAATAAATGAATTTAGCGATAATGCGCTTTTGCTCCAAGTTTTTTTAAAAATATTTTGTCTCCTTTCTTAGTGGATGAGATTTGTTTTCTGAATGATCTTCGATGTATGGTTATAGACTCTCAATTGGATATTAGTTCCTTGATCGGATTGATTTAGGAATACGATGTTCCCTTTCTGGTTGACATTCAGTGTGTATGTTTTGTCCTTCTCCATCTCAATCTCCTCTGATTCATTCAAAATTTTTAGCCGACCGGTCGAGCTTTTTTTAGTCTCAATGGAAAATGGACTGGCATCTTCGGTTGAGATGGCTAAGGAACTATGTGCGGGGATTGATGTATTGATATACAAAGAACCTTTTTCTTTTTTTCCTATCCGCTGAACGGTGCAAGACTGGAGGGCAATAAAAAATAGAAAGACGGAAAATAATTTCATAAATAAGGCTGTTTTTTTTATATGGGATCTAATCATGCATTATACCGGAGGTTTTTCCCACTAGATTGGAGTTAGATTACTCCAATGTGGAGGGAAAAACCAGTTATGGTCTTAAAAATACAAAAGATCATAATGACTTATTAATAGAAATGGGGTATTTAACGGATATCTGCATACGATCGTTGTGTATTTATTCGCTAGTTCGGTATTTATACCCCTTCTTAAGTGTTTGATACGGGTGTTTCTAAGGTTGCATTTGCACTGGCATAAAGTTTGAATTTTACCCAGCTGTAATAAAATATAATATTCACATTAACACATCAACGTATGAAAAAATTAATTCAAACACTGGGACTCGGTATGCTTATTTTAACGGTATTGGTAGGCTTTACATCATGTAGCAAAGACGATGATCCGGCCGACAACGATCTTTTTGTTGGTAAATATGAAGGCACTATCTCGTATGATGATATGAATAACAATGACAATGATGTTGCCGCTGCAGAAGGAACAGTTACCGTAACAAAAGTTGGCGATACCTATAATTTCGCTTTTGGAAATGGCATTCCAAATCTCAACGGCGTAGATTTTGAAAAAAAGGATAACGTCTTGGTCAACATTGGTTCGGCAGGTACAGGAGTTATCCGTATTGATGCCGGTAAATTGACAATTGGTTATACAAAAGACAGCAAGGTATGGACGGCCAATTGTAACCGGAAATAATAATATAAAAAATAGAAAGCGCCTGTTTACTAGGTGAATGTTGTGAAATTAACATTTTATAACATTATTTTTTAAACGATTAGCTGTATGAAACTGTTCTATTGATAAATAACGAAAGGAAAATAATTATGAGCGAATTAACATGGAAAGGCCGTTGGAACGAAATCAAAGGTAAGGTAAAACAACAATATGCAGATCTTACTGATGATGATCTATTATATGCCGAGGGCAAAGAAGACGAATTGGTAGGTAAGCTTCAAAAGAAGACCGGTAAAACACAAGATGAGGTAAATAAGTGGTTAAATGATTTGTAGATTTAATATTGTGTGATAAAAAAGCGGATAACAGCATTGTTATCCGCTTTTTTGATTTAAGAACCTATCAACCGATGATGCTTTTAAGTATTTTGAATTCTTATTACGTTGGACAGATTATTTTGATTCCAAGTACACGATGGAGCAATTGCTTTTTTATTTTTTGTTAAAATTGAAACGGCGTGCAATGCTGAATCCCCAACGGAATTGTCCCTTACGCCAGGAGCTATTTGTTTCGCTAATAAACTGAGATTCTTGTATTGCGGTTGCATTGGTAAAATTGAGATGGAAGATATGTCCTCCGGTAACCATTTCCAAACCGACACCTAATGCATTATAATAACGCTGTCCGCTTACATCTTCACGGTATTTTTTGTTCGACGACTTTCGGAAGGGTAATGTATAGTCTGCTACTAATGCGATCCTATTGCTGACCTTGGCCCGCTCGCCAATACCAAGAGCAAATACAGTATTCTGATCGTTATAAGCTGTATAGCTCCAGTGAAGAAAGGTTGGGACCACAACGAGCGATAGATTTGAGCTAAATTTACGGGTAATGATGAGCTGCGTCATATAACTCAATCGATCATTGAAGTCTTCAAAGCTTGCTGCCGAAGACTTATCGGAGCTGGCAGGAAATGTGGACCTGGAATCTAAAGGCGTCGCGTTTACCTTGGGAATGAGTTTGTAATTCCGATATATTCCCTCGAAGATGACCAGTTAAACCTATGTTTCGCGAGCTTGTACCATGTTACTAGCCTGTTTGTCCCCCCAAAAATTGGTATCTGATCTTTCTGATCAGGCAAATAAATACGTTTCTTTTTTACTGTATATCGTCATTCACTTCAAGATGCACAGCACATTAAACTTCTATTACATTTTAATGTGCTGTACGTATGTGAACAATTCGGTTAATAACTGTTCGCATACGTACATTGCGTTTTTTGAAGAAGAGCTTAGATCGACCATAATGAGCTTTAAAAGGCATAAATGAACCTTGGGCCAATTGGTATGGTCTTTGGCACGGAGCTATTAAAATTGATCGTATGTTCTTTATGCATTTTGAAGTTTACTTTTTCATTTCAGTCATTCAGCGACTTTTGCTGGTTATTGATCTAAAATCCGTGGGCAACAAGCATTTGGAGCGATAGTTTTGAGTCAACAGATAAGCAAGGTAAAAAAAAACAAAAAAAAGATAGTATGAAAACTCTTGTAAAAACATTCACAGTAACAGCTTTAATGGCCGTATCAACGTTTGCTATGGCAGCCGAAGGACCGGGTTCAAAATCAAACCCAGTCAGCGTTAATCTATCAACCGCAGACTTTGCGCTAGAGCACTATGTCGCCGTGATCACTGAAGGTGAGTCGGCTGGAATAGAACAGTTGTTTGCTGAAGACTTTAATCTAAAGGTACAAACGGGCACCTTAAAGTCATATAGCCGCTATGAAGTGGTTAAATCCTTGAAAAAGCAAAAGAATATCCACCTGGATTGCGCGGTTAGCACAAATGTAGTTGAACAGTCTACAGATTATATGGTGGCCAGGGTTACTTTGAAATTTGAAAATTTCACCAAAACCGATCTTGTTACTTTAGTGCGTGAAGGTAAAGACTGGAGAGTATCCAAATCGATCAATTCCTATAAATAGAAGCTCATAATTTGCGGGCCAGCTCAGTTATACCAAAAGCTGATCCCTAGTGAATAACATGTTTATAAATTTAGTTCAGAAGCCACATCCGGAGATGTGGCTTTTTTTGTCTGCCTAAACCAGAATATCCTTTAATGAGGTCAAAAAGCCTAATTTGACGAATTTACCCCTTAAAATAAGAAGATTATACCCCCCTTCCTCTGTAACGTTTTTGATAATATTGCAAGTGTCAATACGACATTTTATTGTATTGACGATGTTAAATAACCAAGAGTGTTTGCCTAACTAGATGAATACCCTCTCCAAATTATATAAAAAATAGGTGTGGGGAAAGTAAGTTGGCTAAAGCTCAAAAACAGCTAAATAACCAAGTTTAATTATGATGAATTTACCAATCAAAAGTGGATTGTTTGATCCTTGAATTCTTAACGAAACGCAATATTGCTACCTCGTATTGCCATGTTACTCTTCATCAAAATATTATTTAATCACTAAACAGTTTTACTTATGAAAAGGAAAATAGTATTAACGCAGCGCTGGCTTTGTTCTATCTGCTTTTTACTTTTAAGCTTACAGCAGGCTTATGCACAGTCAATAACTGTACGGGGCCAGGTTACCGAAAATAACAGGCCACTTGCTGGAGTGACCGTTAAAAATATCGGTTCCACAATGCAGGCGCAAACAGATACACAGGGGAAATATACACTCAGTGCTGCAACAGTCACGGCATTAGAATTTACCTTTCTAGGCTATGCGAAACAGCGCTTTGAATTCAGTCAGCTAAAACAGGTCAGCCAAGGGAACTACGAGCTTAACGTGCAGCTTGATGCTTCCGAAGGAGATGTTTTGGATGAAGTGGTGGTCGTTGGTTTTGGCTCGCAGAAAAAAACAAACCTGACCGGTTCTGTTGCGGTGGTAGATGCCAAGCAGCTGGAAAATAGACCTGTAAGAAATGCTATCCAGGCACTGCAAGGACTGGCCCCCGGCCTAAATATTTCCCAAAACTCGGGAACGATGGAAACCAATCCATCTATTAATATCCGGGGTACAGGTACAATCGGCACATCTTCTTCGGCACCATTGGTCCTAATTGATGGCTCTGAAGGATCTTTGGCGGCATTAAATCCACAAGATATCGAAAGCGTTTCTGTCTTGAAAGATGCTGGTGCTGCTTCAATTTATGGTTCTAGAGCCGCTTTTGGGGTTATTTTGGTCACCACAAAATCTGGAAAGGCTGGACGTACTTCGGTAAATTATAATAATAGCTTTCGTATGAACGCACCGACATTGATGCCTAAGATGATGGACTCTTACACTTTTGCTCAATATTTCAATCAGGCCGAAGTCAACGCAGGCGGTTCACCGCATTTCTCCGCGGAGCATCTACAGCGCATCTTGGATTATCAAAACGGAAGCCTGAAAAATTCGACCATTGTCGATCCGAATAATAAGTTGTATTGGGCTGAAGGATATGCCTATGGTAACGATAATAACGATTGGTTCGACGTCATGTACCGGGATCAGGCTTTTGCCCAGGAGCACAACCTAAGTCTCAATGGCGGAACCGAAAAAACAACCTATTACCTTTCTGGCAATTTCATGAAGCAACAAGGATTGATGGCCTTCAATACAGACCATTACGACCGTTACTCTGTTGCGGCTAAAATCAATTCTAAAGTATCTGACATCTTTCAGGTAAATTACAACGCTAGGTTGGTACGTGAAGACTATGACCGTCCTGCAGCATTGACCAATAGTTTTTACGATGATTTAGGAAGACAGGGCTGGCCAACGCTGCCACTTTATGATCCGAATGGATACTTGTTCAGTTCTCCTTCACCTGCACTTGCCATGAAAGAAGGCGGACAGGATAAATCCAGTAAGGATTACATTTATCAACAGTTACAGCTGATCCTTGAACCAATTAAAGGATGGCGTACAACCGGTAATTTTAACTATAGGACCACAACTCAATTTCGTCACTGGGATTCGCAGCGTCTTTACAATCATGACGTGAATGGTGATCCTTATTTGTATAAAAACTCTTCAAACGTCTACGAATTTGGTTTAAAGGAAAACTATTATAACATCAATATCTTTTCTGATTACGATAAAAGCTGGGGCGACCATCATTTTAAAGTTATGGTCGGTGGTCAGATTGAACATACGGCCTATCGCAATCTCGGTGTGCAACGTGACGGAATCATTATCCCGGATCAACCGGTATTGAATCTGACTTCCGGCACAGATATCAATGGAAAAGCAGTAGTACCTTCTGTATCTGGCGAATATCAAAAATGGGCAACAGCGGGTTTCTTCGGCCGATTGAATTACAATTATGCTGAAAAATATCTATTGGAAGCTAATCTGCGTTATGACGGTTCATCACGTTTCCGTAGCGATAGCCGCTGGGGCTGGTTTCCTTCAGTTTCTGCGGGATGGAACATCGCCAAAGAAAACTTCCTTGTAGAGTCGGCACCATTTATTAATATGCTGAAATTAAGAGCTTCCTACGGAGAGCTAGGCAATCAAAATACCGATGTCTGGTATCCGACTTATGTTACGCAACCAACGGGGACAGCCAATGGTGCTTGGCTGATCAATAATGCGCGACCAAATTCTGCATCGGCTCCAGGCCTCGTAAGTGCTTTATTGACCTGGGAATCTATCAATACGAAGAACTTAGGCGTCGATTTCGCCTTTTTAAATAGCCGCCTTTCTGGGTCTTTTGAAGTCTTCGAACGGAAAACATTTAATATGGTCGGCCCAGCTCCACAGTTACCTAATACATTAGGGACGACAGTTCCTCAAACAAACAACACCGACTTAAAAACAAGAGGATTTGAGGCTACCCTGGGCTGGAATGACCGTACTGCCAGTGGTTTTGCATATGGAGCAAAGTTCCTATTGTCTGATTATACCACAACAGTAACACGCTATCCTAACGCAATAGGGTCATTATCAAACTATCGTGAAGGTCAAAAGCTGGGTGAAATATGGGGGTATCAAACCCTTGGTATTGCCAAGACAGAAGAGCAAATGAGCCAGCATTTGGCGAGCTTGCCCAATGGTGGACAAAATGCATTAGGAACACAATGGGGGGCAGGAGATATCATGTATGCTGATCTTAATGGAGACGGAAAAATAGATGGTGGCAGCAATACAGAGGCCGATCCAGGTGATCGTCGTGTGATTGGAAACAGCACACCGCGTTACTCCTTTGGATTGAATTTGAATGCGGACTACAAAAATTTTGACTTTAGCATTTTCATGCAAGGTGTCATGAAACGCGATTATTGGCAAGGGGGGTACTATTTTTGGGGAGCAACTTCAAAATGGTGGTCAACGGGCTTGGTCGATCATCTTGATTATTTCCGTACTGCAGATAATCCCCTGGGTGAAAATCTTGAAGCATATTACGCACGTCCTGTTTTTGGTACTGCTAAAAACCAGCAGACGCAGACGCGCTTTTTGCAGAACGCAGCCTATATCCGCATAAAAAATATTCAGCTGGGCTATACCTTGCCGAAAGAAACAACAAAACGTTTCGGTGTGGAGCGCTTGCGTGTATACGTTTCCGGAGAAAATATCTGGACCGGCTCAAGTGTAGCGGGAATGTTTGATCCCGAAACTATTGATGGCGGAAGCAACGGAACCGTTTATCCATTGACTAAAGTCTGGTCTGCAGGTTTAAGTGTTACATTTTAAGTCGATTTATTATGAAATTCAATAGTACTATTTTTAGATTGATGCAATTGGGCCTTGTCGCTTTGGTAGGTCTAGCTTCCTGCAATAAATATTTGGATATTGCACCCCCTTCGTCCATTATACCTGAAGCTTATCTGGATGAGGAGTCACAACTAGCTGCTTATACCGTAAATCAATATGCGGGCCTATTTCCTTCACACGGCAACTGGTCATTTGGCACTTTCGGCATAGACGGAAATACAGACAATATGGCTATTCCAACACTCGATAACAAGTTTATTCCAGGCCAATGGCGCGTAGGATCGAATGGCGGCGACTGGGATTTTTCAAGTATTTATCAGATGAATTATTTTATAAATACGGTGGTTCCCAAATGGAAAGAAAATCGTATTCTCGGAAATTCAAGTAACATTGCACATTATATCGGTGAAGCCTATTTTTTACGGGCCTACGTTTACTTTGGGAAATTACAGGCCTTAGGTGATTTCCCAATTATTCGCAATGTGATGTCGGATAAGGACAAGAATATTTTGGTAGAAGCAAGTAAGCGTTCGCCAAGAAATGAAGTGGCTCGTTTTATTCTTTCTGACTTGGATTCGGCTATTACCTTGCTGAACCAAAGTTCGCCGGACGGCAAGAAACAGCGGATCTCAAAAAATGTCGCGCAACTGTTCAAATCCCGAGTGGCTTTGTATGAGGGTACATGGCTCAAATACTTCAGCGGAACCGCATTCGTCCCTAAAGGACCAAACTGGCCGGGTGCTGCAAAATCATACAATAGCAATTATGCATTCCCGACTGGAAGTATTACCGGAGAGATCGACTACTTTTTAACGCAGGCCATGGAATCGGCTTCTGCTGTTGCTGACAATATTCAACTGGAAAATAATACCGGAATTATAGAATCTGCCAACAACGAGAATCCTTACTTCAGCATGTTTGGCGCAGTAGATATGTCGAGTTATGGTGAAGTATTGCTGTGGCGTCAATATAATCAAAGCCTGGTGACACATAATGTGCCTGTGTATGCACAACGCGGAAATTATGCGGTTGGTTTGACACGCGGCCTTGTCGAAAGCTTTCTGATGTCCAATGGACTGCCTATTTACGCTTCGGGCAGCGGTTATGCTGGTGATAATTACATAGCAGATGTTCGGAAGAATCGCGATGGCCGTTTACAATTGTTTTTAAAAGAACCTGGCCAAAAGAATGTATTGGTCAATATTGGACAGGGTACTCACTACACGCTCATAGAGCCCACTCCGACTGTATACGATACCGATTGGGAACGACGTTACACAACAGGTTATACAATTCGTAAAGGCATTTCATACGACGGTTTACAAACGCTCAACGGTCAGGGATTTACGGGTAGCATTACCTTCCGAGCCACCGAGGCCTACCTCAATTATATGGAGGCTTGTTATGAAAAGAATCAAAATTTAGATACGAAGGCACAGGCCTATTGGCGCGCACTGCGTACACGGGCTAAAGTCGATCCTGATTTCAATGCGACCATTGCGGCAACGCAAATGGATAAAGAAAAGAAAGATTGGGGCGCGTATTCTGCAGGACAGTTTATATCACCAACATTGTACAATATACGTCGCGAACGCAGAAGTGAGCTTATGGCTGAAGGTCTACGTTGGATGGATCTTAAGCGTTGGCGGGCAATGGATCAGCTGATTACAACAGCAGACCATTTTGAAGGTTTTAAACTTTGGGGACCGATGAAAGATTGGTATACACCCGAACAATTGATTTATGGTGCTACCAATGACAAATCTGTCGTTTCAGATCCCGCACGGAGTGAATACCTCAGACCATTGGAGATCCGAAGTAATGCCCTGTCTTATACCGGTGTAAAATTTGCCATGGCGCATTACCTCGCACCTATTGCCACAGAGCATTTCCAGTTGGCTTCGGATGATGGAACAGCAGAAAACTCTGTTATTTATCAAAATCCAGGATGGTCACTTATCAGTGGAACTGCCCCAACCGGACTGTAGAAAATATGAAAATGGATATGTGTCATCTCATTATTACACAAATACGAATATATCCCTCTTTTTGACTCAATATCCCCCTTGATCACGCAGAAAAAGGGGGATATTTTTGTTTACTGATCATCAAGAGCTGTTAGCTCGAAGAAACTTAAACTAAATCATGAAAAAACTTTTATCTGTCTGTCTTAGTTTGCTGTCAAGTTGTTTTGCCGCATATAGTCAAGAGCCCATCCCACCACAGTATAAATTGGTATGGTCGGATGAGTTTGATTATAATGGTGCGCCCGACACGGCTAAATGGAGTTACGAAGAAGGTTTCAAACGTAACCGGGAAGAGCAGTGGTATCAAAAGGAAAACGCTTCTTGTCGTAATGGCCTGTTGGTTATTGAAGCAAAAAAAGAACAACGTAATCATCCGGGTTTTATTCAGGGCAGTCATGATTGGATTGCCGGCCGTAAAAAGATAACCTATACTTCGGCTTCGATAAATACTTTGGGCAAGCAGAGCTGGAAATACGGGATTTTTGAAATCCGGGCGCGTATCCCAGTTGGTGAGGGCCTTTGGCCTGCATTCTGGACATTAGGCACCACCAAAGAATGGCCATCCAATGGTGAAATAGATATCATGGAATATTACCGTGGCAATATATTGGCTAATATCGCAACCGGTACTGACCAACGCTGGAAAGCACATTGGTTTGGTAAGACGAAAGCCGTCAAAGATCTTGGCGGAAAGGCGTGGGCAGATCAGTTCCATATTTGGCGAATGATTTGGAATGAAGACGCTATTACGCTTTATGTGGACGATATAGAAATGCTTCACGTTCCTATGGATCAATTGGTCAATCGGGATGGTACAGGATTCAATCCGTTTACCCAACCGCATTATCTCCTGTTAAATTTGGCCCTCGGCGGAATAAATGGCGGCACGATAGCTGATAAATTACTTCCTGCAAAATATGAAATTGATTATGTCCGGGTTTATCAAAAAAAGGAACATGCTGAGATGCATAGTTTTACGCCAGGGGAAATATGGAAAGACCAATCCGGTCATGTGATCAATGCGCATGGCGGTGGCGTACTTCATCAAAATGGGAAATATTATTGGTATGGTGAGAAACGTGGCGGAACTACGTCCCAGGGAGTCAATGTGTACTCATCCAATGATTTGTATAACTGGAAGTTTGAAGGATTGGCTCTCACACCTAGCACAGATTCTACAAGCGATATTGCTTGGGGCTGTATTATGGAGCGGCCAAAGGTTATCTATCAAGAACAGCTGAAGAAATATGTGATGTGGTTCCATCTTGAGTTGAAAGGGCAAGGCTATGCAGCAGCCAGGGCCGCCGTTGCTACCAGTGACTCTCCGCTTGGGCCGTTTCAGTTTGTCCATAGCTTCCGGCCAAATAACAATATGTCACGCGATATGGGTTTATTTGTAGACACTGATGGTAAGGCTTACCAAATCTATTCATCGGACGAAAACTATGCCTTACGCCTGGTTCAATTAACCGATGATTACCTGCATGTGACAGCGAAAGATTCCTTACTCTTCCGGAATCATAGGGAAGCCCCGGCTTTATTCAAGTACAAAGATAAGTATTATCTGATCACCAGTGGATGTACTGGCTGGGATCCAAATCGTGCAGAACTCCATGTTGCTACAAATCTTTTTGGCCCTTGGAAATCCCTTGGTGATCCAATGCAAGGACCGAATTCGGCTTTGACTTATGGTGGCCAATCGACATTTATCCTTCCTGTCGCAGGAAAAAAGGATTCCTTTATCTTTATGGCCGACCGCTGGAATCCCAAAGATCTTATGGATAGCAGATATATCTGGCTACCGGTTGATCTCCAGAATGAAAAAGTACAGATAAATTGGAAGGATCAGTGGGATTTAAGTGTATTTCATTAGTTCGATCATATAGCTGTATTTAACCTAGATTCAGTTAAACAAATCAATCTTTTTTGAAATGATTTATTAATCGATAAATAATAAAAAATGCAATCTCTGAATAAATTAGTGCTTATTCTACTCTATAGCTGTGTCTTCACTTTGGGGTATGCGCAATCCAGTATTACCTTGACTTATGAGCGGAATAAAATGCAACAGCAAGATACTGTTGTCCGAAAAGGGATCCCTTGGTTAGATGAAACGATTACCGAAGAAAATCGGCTGCCCATGCATACAGATTTTGTGACCTTTCCGCATACGTCTCAGATCATCAACAGCGATTGGCGTGAATCCTCTGCGTATTTAAGTTTGAATGGTTCTTGGAAATTTAAATGGGTAAATAGCCCTTCAAAACTACCTGCTAACTTTGAATCATTAACTTATGACGATCGTCATTGGGATAATTTTCAGGTGCCTGCAAACTGGGAACTCAATGGATACGGTTTCCCGATGTATACTACCTCCGGTTTTGAATTTACCTATTTAATCGGGAAACCAAATCCACCAATTGTGCCGATGGATTTCAACCCTACGGCTGTGTATCGCCGTGAGGTAGTTATTCCCGAGGATTGGCAGGGAAAGCCCGTAATTCTCCATATTGGGGCAGCCAAATCGAATCTATCTGTTTGGGTAAACGGTCAATATGTCGGGTATGGGGAGGATAGCAAATTACCATCCGAGTTTGACATAACAGCATATTTGAGAAAAGGAAAAAATCTAATTACAATGCGTGTCATGCGATGGGGAGTCGCAAATTATTTGGAGGATCAGGATATGTGGCGCCTTAGTGGAATTACGCGAGATTGTTATCTGCTGGTTCGGCAACCAGTGCATCTACGTGATATTCAATTGTCGCCGACCCTCAATGATGCCTTTGATAAAGGACAGTTAAATACTAAGCTGATCTTTAACCAGGCCAGTCATGGGGATCTAATGGCAGAGGTTACACTTCATAGAAACGGTCGGCTTGTGTCAATTGCAACTGTTAAAGTCGACGGACAGGAAGTGGATATTGAACAGACCATAGACCATCCTGAACTATGGTCGGCCGAAATGCCAAATTTATACCAGGTGACTGTTAAACTTACAGACCCTAAGGGCAAACTCAGCGAGATCGTTCCCCAGCAAGTGGGCTTCCGTAGGGTTGAGATCAAAGAAGGTCTGTTGCTCGTTAATGGACAGCCTATACTTGTCAAGGGAATAAACAGGCACGAAACAGATCCCGTTACTGGTCATGTGATCTCGAAAGAAAGTATGTTGCGCGATATACAGCTCATGAAAAAATTTAATATCAATGCTGTTCGTACCAGCCACTATCCCAATGCCGAATATTGGTTGCAGCTCTGTGACCAATATGGATTGTATGTAATTGATGAGGCTAATATCGAATCACATGGCATGGGTTATGACCTGTCCTATACGATGGCCAATAGGCCGACCTGGGAGAAAGCACATGTTGCTCGTGTTGAACGCCTTATTCAGCGCGATCGGAATCATCCTAGCGTAATTATTTGGAGTATGGGCAACGAAGCCGGAAATGGCTACAATTTCTATCGGGCCTACCTCCGGATGAAAGAGCTCGATAAAAGTCGCCCTGTACAATACGAAAGGGCAGTGAATAATTATGGGGAATTAAGATTTGACTGGAATACGGATCTGATTGTACCTATGTATGCAAGTCCATCCGCAATGAAAAATTATGCAGCGCGTAACCCAAAGCCTCAAAGACCCTTTATTCAATGTGAGTATGCACATGCCATGGGGAATTCATTGGGAAACTTTAAGGATTATTGGGACATCATTCGGGCAAACAAAGGAATATTTCAAGGCGGATATATCTGGGATTTTGTGGACCAATGTTTTGTTAAAACCAATGCTAAAGGCGATACGGTATATACCTATGGCGGAGATTATGAACCTAAAGAAGCCATAACGGACTGGAATTATGCTTCCAAAGGAATTTTTTATGCCAATAGAACACCCTATCCACATGCTTGGGAAATGAAAAAAGTATATCAAGATATCCATAGTAGCCTATTGAACGAGAAAAAGATACAGGTTTACAATGAACGTTTTTTTACTGGACTTGAAAATGTTGAACTTCAATGGGAGCTTATTGTTGACGGAAAAAAAACGCAATCTGGTTTAATCAAGCATTTGAATGTGTTGCCTCAACAATCTGCTGTACTATCGATTCCTTATAAAGCAGATATTCCGGGGGAAAAATTTCTGAATCTGACTTATCGATTGAAAAAAGCCGAGGCTTTACTTCCTATGGGGCATCTTATTGCAACTGAACAGTTACCTCTGGGGGGCTCTTTTCAGCCTAAAACAGCTATTTTGGCACAGGGCAAAATCAAGACAGAGCGAAAAGATGGAAATCTGATTGTCACGGCAAAACAGCTACTGATGGAGTTTGACCTTAAATCAGGATGGTTGGCGAAATATCATTATAAAGGACAGGATTTTTTGGATGAACATGCGCTATTTAAGACTAATTTCTGGCGTGCGCCGAATGATAACGATTTCGGTGCCAATACGCCGGAAAAACTGAAACCTTGGAAACTGGTTGCGGATTCGATTGAACTGCTTGAAATTAGATCCGAATTAATCGATAGCCTGGCCTATGTATATGCGACCTACCAGATGCCTCAGGTATATGGGCAACTAGAAATGAAATACTGCATTAATCAATTAGGTGAAATGCGTGTTTCTCAGTCATTCCTTGCCGACACCACAAAAAAGGTTGCAGTTCTGCCACGTTTCGGTATGCAATGGATTATGCCATCTGGCTTTGAGGCGATTAATTACTACGGTAGGGGACCAGAGGAGAACTACATCGATCGTAATTTTGCATCACATGTCGGAATTTATAAACAGACCGTTGATCAACAGTATTTCCCCTATGTAATGCCACAGGAGACAGGCAATAAGACCGATATCAGATGGATGGAAATAAAAAATAAACAAGGTCGGGGATTGTTCTTTACGTCTGATTCTACATTTAGTATGAGCGCTTTGCATTACTTTGACAAAGATTTGGACGATGGTCTCAAGCGACAACAACGTCATGCAGCTGACCTTGTTAAAAGAAAGCAAACGCAACTTAATATTGACCTCAGACAAATGGGTGTGGGTGGAATCAATAGTTGGGGAGCATGGCCGCTGAATGAATATACATTGCCTTATAAAAATTATACATTCTCCTTTATCATAAAACCAGTCGAATAAATATAACGCCCTGTACAGCAACAGCTGTTCGTAATTGTTGTACAGGGCTTATTTTATTTTTCGGCAATTCAGACTAAGGCCGATCGACATGGAATTCATTCTGAAACGCTTTTCGATACTTTTTGACATAGTCGGAAGGTGTATGGCCAAACAATTTGCTGAACTGCTGTCTAAAGTAGCGTTGGTCGTAGAAACCTGTTAAGTTAGCTACTTCATTAATTTTTGAATCCGTCAATATGAGCATTTCGGCTGCTTTTTTTAGTCGTACCGACCTGATAAATTCATTGATCGATTTGCCTGAAATAGTTTTAATTTTTTTATAGAGTGAAGAATGACTCATGCCTGTTTTTTCGGCAAGACTTATTACAGTCAGTTCTTCCAACAGGTTCTCTTCAATAATCTCAATGCACCGTTCTATCAATAGCTTGTCTGTGATCGGTATCTTTAGCTCATTGGACTGTAGCGTAATCGCTTTAAAGAAAAAGTCCTGAAGGTTCTTCTTGTTCTGTAGTAATGTTTTGACCCGGAGCAACAATATTTCCGAATCAAATGGCTTATGGATATAATCATCGGCACCATATTGAATTCCGGCCAATTTAGTGCTGTCAGAGGTACTTGAGGTAAGTAGGATGATTTGAATATGGTTGAGTGCAGCATTAGATTTTACGGCTTTGCAAAGTGACAATCCATCCATCCCTTCCATGATAATATCACTTATTACCAGATCAGGTTGTTTTTGCTTGATCATATCGAGTGCCTGAACACCATTATGGGCATTATAGACCGAGTATTCTACCTTAAAAATGTCGGTAAGGTAGCTGCGGATAGCATCGTCGTCGTCGACCAATAAGACACTGAATTTTTTGCTTGATATCGCTGTCGGGAATAAGGGAACGGTTTCCGTCGCCACTTGCGAATCGTATAGCATTTGAATTCCCGACTCGTTGTAAAGCGCTACATCTGCCAAAGGTTCTTCGGCTGGGGTTTGTTTTGCTAAGATAGGCAAAATGAGGTCGAATGTTGTTCCCGCTGTTGCTGAACTCGTGTAACTTATTGTTCCGGCGTGCATTTCAACAAAAGTTTTGACAAGGTACATCCCAATCCCGAATCCTGTTTGTTTTTTGGGACCATTGAGTGGATCCGAAAAATATTTGTCAAAGATCCTATCGCCAAGATGTTCGGGGATACCTTTTCCCGAATCTTTGATCTGAATGGTTAATTCCCGACCTTGTTGCGATAAGGCAATATGGATAGCACCATTGGAAGGCGTAAATTTAAAGGCATTTGATATGAGATTGCATAAGATGATCTCAATTTTTTCTTTGTCGGCATTGACATAAATCGGATCGGAATTCTCCTGGAACTGATAATCTATCTTTTGCAATTTTGCCTGAGCAGCGAAATATAGAAATATTTCTTTCATAAAGCTTTGGCAGTCAAAAATACTGGTTTTGAGCTGTTCGGCACCGTCCTCTGTTTTTCTAAATACAAGCAGCTGGTCCACCAAGCTCAACAGCCTTTTGGCATTTCTGTGTACAACCTGAAGGGAAGCGTTGTCCTTGGACTCGTTTTTGGTCTTAAGCAGATCTTTAATCGGATTAATAATTAAGGTCAGTGGTGTTCTAAATTCATGCGATATATTCGTGAAAAATGCGTGCCTCTTTTCATTGAGTTCTCTTTCTTTCTGAATGGTAAATTTTGAAAGCTGTATTTCGTAATTTAAAGCGATTTGCCTTCTCCGATAGCGCAAATACCATAGTCCGATATAGGCAATAACCAGCGTGTAAAGCAGGTAGGCCCACCAGCTTCTATACCAAGGCGGAAGAATTTGAATCTCGAGCTTAATCTGTTTATTCGTCCAATTGCCTTCCGAGTCGGTCGATTGAATATGCAGAATATAAGTTCCTTCATGCAGACCGTTGTAATTTATTGATCGGGTAGACCCTGCATCGTTCCATCCTTTGTCCAATCCTTCCAATAGATACCTGTATTTTATCTTTTGTGGGGAATCAAACTCCAGGGCTGCAAACTCCAGCGAAAAAGTGGATTGATTGTAGGGGAGCGTCAATTTATGAATGCTATGATCTTTTCCAATATCGACCCGGTCGCTCAGGTCGGCAATCTTTTTATTGTTAATTTTAAGGCTTGTGATAGCTAAGGCAGGTTCATAAATTTTCAGTTTAATGCTATCGGCGTCAAAGATGTTAAAACCGTTGTTCCCTCCGAAAAGAAGATGGCCGTCTTTGAGCTTAAGAGCTGCCCCATAGGAAAATTCGTTACTTTGAAGTCCGTCAGTTTCCTCGTACCGTACAAATTTTTTAGTGGAAGGATCGAACTTCGAAAGCCCATTAAAGGTGCTTAACCACAATTTTCCAGTTTTATCTTCCAAAATATTAAGTACGGCATTGTTGCTCAATCCTTCATTTGTGGAATAATTTTCGACAATCTTTTTTAAACTGATATCAAATGCCAAGAGCCCCTTTCCTTCTGTTCCCAGCCAAAGTCTGTTGTTTTTTCCGAGCTGAATGGCACGAACAGGTTTTCCGATTAAATATCTGGAGATTTTTTTCGTCTGCTTGTTTAGCTGTATAATCTCATTGTAATTCCCCATCCAGATATTACCTTTCTGATCATCAGTCATACAATTGATATCATAGATGTCTTCGCTGAATACTTCAAATTGGTCGCTTGTTGGATTATATGTATATACTCTTCCCTCGGAAAATGTCGCTGCCCAGATCTTTTCATCCTGATCCTTAAAAAGTAACTGTATACTGTTATTTAGAACCCCAGTTGGCGTTCTACAAACATAATATTTAAAACCCGAGCCCTTTATGTAACGCGCAATGCCCATTTCGGTTGCGATCCACAATTCTCCATTAGTTCCAGTCAAAAGATGGTTTACCGTATTGTCTGGCAATTGCTGTGGCCCTTTTTGAAATGACTGAACCTGATTGGTCTTGTTATCCCATGCATAAAGACCATTGCCTTCGGTACCAATCCAGATCTTGTTATCATATTCAACAAAAGAACGGACAAATTTGTGCGCCAAGTTAAATCCCGCATAATGTTTCTGCTGTAAATAATTAAATTTATAGCCATTGTTATCAATCGTCTCAATGCCGCCCTTTCCGGTGCCGATCCATATTTTACGCTGGGAGTCTATGTAAACCGTATAAATGGTCTTGCTATTCAGTGAAAATTGAACAGGCTGTAGATTACTTTTGTTTTCTGCATTTCCATGAGATAGGTTAAGTATAAAAATGCCATTGTTTTGGGTGGCTATCCAAAGTTTGTTTTGTCCTTCCAACGTCAGCATATTGATCTGACTCGATTTAAGCTCCTGCGGATACAATGTCGAAAGCATGCCGTCTTTGATTTTCCAAACAAATAATCCTTCGTAATTACCAATAAAGAGTTCACCGCTGTTTGTACTAACCATAGAGGTTGCACTGGTAATAACCTTTGATACAAGATGCAACTGCTGTGTTTTTTTATCGAAAGCATATAATCCGCTTCCCTCTATAAAAACCCATACCCCGCCTGCCGCATCAATATGTGTGGCGGATACATGGTAGTATAAGCTGGATAGGTTCGATTTATAATCTTTAAAAGCGATTTGCATGGCATATGCTTCTTTATGACTTTTGTAAAATAGCCCCCAGCCGTTTGTGCCTATATAAATATTATTGTCACTATCGATTTGAATGGATTTTGTGTCAGCGTTGAGATGATATAACCGTTTCGATTTTTGGTCTCTATAATTTAAACGGGAGAAGGTATCAAAATTTCGGTCGTAGGTTCCAATCCCTTGACCGGTTCCTATCCACAATTTTTTATTGTGGTCTTCTGCTATACAATAGATATAATTATGCGGAATGCTATTTTCGTTATTTAGCTGGTTTCTATAGGTTTTTATATCGTAACCGTCGAATCTGTTAAGCCCGTCGAAGGTACCGAACCACATAAAGCCCTGACTATCCTGAAATATGGATTTCACCGAACTATTGGATAAACCTCTATTCATCTCCTTGGGAAATTGTGCTAGGCTCAGCATACTTGAGTGAACAAGGATGAGAACGAATACCAGGATTAAGGCCTGACGAGAATATGGGAGTCTGTTGAAACTAGGCATGTTAGCAGTTTTGTTCGTATGGTATTTCCGATATCAGGTAAAATTATCGATTTATCCTTATCATAGGTTATTATCTTGAAAACGACTATTTGCAATTGAAAACAGTCAAATTGAAGATTGTATGGCTAAAGATACGATTGTTTTTTAAAATAAGTGTATATTGTACGTTTATATAAAAGGGCCTGTATTACAGCTAACATTGTTGCTTTATAAAGCAAAAAAAATCGAGAAGAAAGTAATGAGTGTATCCATTAAATAGTGTACAAACCAATTTAAAGTAGCTTTTGTGCTCGTTTATCAAAAAATACTATACATCTAAATATATGCGGATCAATTTAATCTTATGTCTATTGTTTGTAGGACATTTTTCATTTGGACAGCAACTGAACAAAGAAACCGTACTTGCTCAGCTAAGTAAGGCAAATCAATACTGGCAGTCTCATCATAAGCCCGAGGTTTGGGCTTTTTGGGATCAGGCAGCTTATCATACCGGAAATATGGAATTCTATAAGATTTCAAAATCAGCGGGCGACTTAAAATATGCTGAGGATTGGGCCAGATACAATGATTGGAAAGGTGCCAAGTCTACCAATACGCAACTTTGGAAATACAACTATGGGGAAACAGACGAACACGTTCTTTTTGGTGACTGGCAAATTTGTTTTCAAACCTATATCGATCTCTATCATTTATCGCCAAGCCCTGAAAAGATTGCACGTGCTCAGGAAGTGATGGAATATCAGATCCACTCCAATAAACAGGACTATTGGTGGTGGGCCGATGGTTTGTATATGGTGATGCCCGTGATGGCTAAAATGTACAAATTGACAGGCAATTCACTTTATCTGGATAAGATGTATGCTTATTTACAATATGCCGATAGTATCATGTTTGATCGGGAAGAGAAATTGTATTACCGCGATGCAAAATATGTCTTCCCCAAACACCAGAGTTTACATGGCAAAAAGGATTTTTGGGCTCGTGGCGATGGCTGGGTGTTCGCTGCATTTGCAAAGGTTCTTCAAGATCTACCTCAGGAGGATAAACATTATACCTACTATCAGGAGCGCTTTAAGGATATGGCGGCCGCTATCATTAATTGCCAACAGCAGGAGGGATTCTGGACTCGAAGCATGTTAGATCCCGAGCATGCTCCCGGCAGGGAAACAAGCGGAACGGCTTTTTTTACTTATGGGTTGCTCTGGGGAATAAATAATGGCTTGCTAAGCGATTTTAAATTTAAAGATGCTGCGGTTAAAGGCTGGAAATATCTTAGTGAGATCGCTTTACAACCCGATGGCAGAATTGGGTATGTACAACCTATTGGTGAAAAAGCTATCCCCGGACAGGTGGTGGATACCAACTCTACAGCTCCTTTTGGTGTAGGTGCGTTTTTATTAGCCGGCTCGGAAATGTATCGTTATTTAGCTCAAAAATAGATTGGATTTGAAAATGAAAAATAAGATTTTATTGTTCTTTGTTATTCTTCTGATAGGCCATACTGTCTTTGGACAGGGCGTGAAGAAGAAACCTGCATCAACAAAAGAGACGGATAGAGCTTTTTGGCTTAAAGAAATGGATCATATGCTGCGTCCCGTTCTCCGCAGTCTGGCCCATGATAGCCTGCGGTTAACTATGCCACAAATGACTTCTATACACGTGGATAATAAGGAACAGCGCATCAAAGTACAATATGTTGAAGTCTTGGGAAGGGTATTGTCAGGCATAGCACCCTGGCTTTCCTTGGATGGCGGTTCGGCTGAAGAGATAAAGTTACGCGATCAATATAGAGCATGGACTGTTCAAGCACTTAAAAATGCTTTGGACAGCAATGCACGTGATTTTATGCGTTTTGATCTCGGTGGCCAACAGCTTGTTGATGCCTCGTTTATCGCTTTGGGATTTATGCGTAGTCCTTGGTTGTGGGATCATATCGACAATCAGACAAAAAAGAATTTGGTAGCATCTATAAAAATTACGCGCCAATTTCGACCGGCTTATTCAAATTGGTTACTCTTTTCAGCAATGAATGAAGTTTTTTTAGCGAAATATTCGGATGATTGGGATGTGATGCGCGTTGATTATGCGCTGCAGCAATTGGAACAGTGGTATGTTGGAGATGGAATGTATATGGATGGTCCGCATTATGCGTTTGATTACTATAATAGTTATGTTATCCATCCCTTCTTGGCCGGAATTATGGATTTCATACAGTTGAAAACTAAAAACTATGATGGGATGTTTGCAAAAATCAAGCTTCGAAATGAGCGCTATGCCATTATTCAGGAGCGGTTGATCAATGCCGACGGTAGTTTTCCCCCGACAGGAAGGTCTGTAATCTATCGCGCGGCAGCTTTCCATCATCTTGCAGATATGGCGTTCAAGAGACGGCTCCCCGGGGAACTTAGCGAAGGACAGGTGAAGGCTGCCCTGTCTGCGGTATTGAAAAAATCGACCGAAAACCCAAATACGTATGAAAATGGCTGGTTGACGCTGGGTATGTATGGTAATCAGCCGGGCTTGGGTGATCCATACAATAATCAGGGGAGTCCCTATTTATGTTCAGTAATTTTTTTGCCTTTGGGATTACCCGACGGAGATTCTTTTTGGACAAGTGAAGCAAGCGACTGGAGTGCACGGCGTATTTGGTCAGGACAGGACTGGCATAAAGATCAGGGTAAAGCCATTCAATAACCCCAAATTCCGGGAATAAGACTCCTTTCAAAAGGATCTGGTGACTCAAGAAGTGTATAAAAAATTCAATGAAGCAATATCTAAATCAACTAGTAAGAGTGGGGATGCTCACTTGCGCGTGTCTCTTGTTTATTTATAATGCACAAGGGCAGAAAATTAAGAATACGCTTGTCGGAAATGGCTGGGCAAAGAACACGATCAACACAACCGTATTTCGTAAAAATTCATTAACCAGCAATGGTAAATACCAATATATCGCTTATTATGATGAAGCTGGATATGTAGTTTTAGGCCAGCGATTACTTTCTGGCAAGGTATGGAAGTTGCGACGTACCGGTTATACTGGGCATGTGAAGGATGCTCATAATGTGATTAGTATTATGGTGGATAAGGCTGGATATCTCCACGTTTGCTGGGATCAGCATGACAGCAAATTGAGATACGCACGTACCCTTCACCCCAATAGTCTTGTGCTGGGTTATGAGCAAGCCATGCTAGGAAAAAATGAATCAAAGGTAACCTACCCCGAATTCTTAAAGTTACCCAGTGGCGAGTTATTGTTTTTATATCGTGACGGCGGATCCGGCCACGGTAATCTTGTGGTCAATAAGTACGATAGTAAGCAGCAAAAATGGGAGCGGATGCATAGCAATCTGATTGATGGCGAGGGACGCAGAAATGCCTATTGGCAAAGTTATGTGGATCGCCGGGGGACGATACATCTTTCTTGGGTCTGGCGGGAGAGTCCCAACGTGGAAAGCAATCATGATATGGCTTATGCATGTTCAAAAGATGGTGGATTAACCTGGCAAAAGAGTAATGGAATGCGGTACGATTTGCCCATGAAAGAATCTACGGTCGAGTATGCGGCCCATATACCCCAGCAGCACGAATTGATTAATCAAACCTCTATCGCTGCGGATGAAAAAGGGAATCCTTTTATCGCTAGTTACTGGCGTGATGCAGGAACACAGATCCCGCAATATAAGGTAATCTATTTACAAGAGGGTGAATGGAAGATCCGGTCTTTTGATTTTAGAAAAACACCTTTTAGTTTGAGTGGTGGTGGAACAAAGGATATTCCAATCGCCAGGCCCCAGGTGTTGGTTCGCGGAAAAGACAATAAAATAATGTTGACGCTGGTCTTTCGGGATCAAGAGCGCGGTTACCGACCTTCGATACTGCGGTTGAATGGCATGCATCAAGAGGCAAATGACATTATTGATCTTTATGAGCAGTCCGTAGGGGCTTGGGAACCTACATATGATACCCAGTTGTGGCAAAAGAAACGTAAAGTTGCTTTATTTGTGCAGTCTACAGTGCAAAAGGATGCTGAGGGACTCGCTGATGCTCCCGCGACAGCAATACGGGTAGTAGAATGGCGTGATTGAGAAAGAGATTGCTGTTTTTTTTTATATTAGAGAATACTATTAATACCCTAGCGCTAAAATATTAAAAAATCATAAAAAGTTAACCGCACGTTATGAAACATTCAACCGTATTTGTTTTGTTATTTCTAATCTTTACACATGTGTTTGGACAAAAAAGTAAAACAGTCCTATATGTAATCGGAAATATTCACGATAGTGTTCCAAATTATAATGCTCAAATTTTGGTTGGAATTCTTAACCATATTAAGCCTGATATTATTCTTCATGAAGTAGACCGTGAAGGGATGAAGGAATATGAAACTGCTCAGTATAGCCCAGAGGGAAATGAAATAAAAGCAAGCAATCTTTATTTGATGAAGAATCCACAAACCCTGAGATTTCCATTTGATTTTGAAGGAAGAAACAAATACCGTAAAGAAAAAGGCATGGTACCTACTGATAACTTAACCGTTAAATTGATCGACAGTTTGTACCGTGCTCAAAAATTGACCGGCGGGCAAGCCAATATTTACCAAGAATTTCAACGTATCACGGGAGATTTAATAAAAATTGCCACGTTATCTCCCGAAAATTTCAATAATCATACTACGGATAGCATTGCTGAAAAAAGACAATATTATCAATATCAAGAATTACTGAAAATTACAGATGCAAGGTCTGAGTTTTCAGAAAGGTTTGTCACAAAACCCGATGGAGACAAGATCAGTTATAAAGATGGATTCAGATTAATGTCAGACTTCTGGGATTTAAGAAATCAAACAATGGCATCCAAGATCTATGAGCTAGCTCGAATATATCCGGGTAAAAAGATTGTCGTCTTAACGGGTTTTCTACATCGCTATTATTTGATAAGAGAGCTCAATAAGCTCAATAAAAACGATTTTGTACGCAAGGAATTTTATCAATAACAATCTCAACTACGCGAACGTATAGTGGATACAAATTCTTACTCCACTTTTAAGCTGTCGACCGGATTAGCTTTTGCCGCGGCTATTGCTCTGGTACATAGGGTTAGAATAGCAATGACCAGTGCGATCATCCCTGCACCTACAAGTATCCACCAGCTGACCGAAATGCGATAAGCGAACTCTTGCAGCCACTGATTCATCAATAACCATCCGAGCGGCAGTGCAATCAACAGGGCTATACCGACCAGTTTAACCATATCAGAGCACAGTAGATAAACGAGGTTGCTGAGTGTTGCACCTAATGTTTTGCGTATACCGATTTCTTTTATCCGCAATTGGATAGCGAATGTAATTACACCAAATAAGCCTAAACAGGCAATAACGATAGACAACAAGGCGAAAATTAAGAGAATTTGACCCTGTTTTATTTCCGAATTGTATTGCTGTTCAAAGGTCTTATCTAAAAATGTGTATTCTAAAGGATAATCGGGGACATATTTACGGTAAACTTTGTTTATATGCGAAAGTGTATGATCTACATTTGTCGATTTCATGCGAATATAAATATTGTCCATTTCCATTTTATTAGCTGGAAGTTCTAGGATAAGAGGCTCTATTTTGTGCTGAAGCGAATAAATATGAAAGTCGCCGACGACCCCGATAACAGATTTCAGGATGGATTTTCCAGTTGTGTCTCTTCCAAATTCGATCCTTTTGCCTATCGCGTTTGTCCAGCCTTGTTTTTTTGCAAATGCTGCGTTTATAATGACAGAGGTGCTATCTGTTGGCATGGTACTGTCGAAATTTCTTCCCTTAACCAGTTGAATATGCATTGCCGGGATAAAATTAGGGTCGATTTTTAGGGTATTGGCGAGTGTAAAGTTGGGATCAATTTTTCCATTATTTTCAACATTGAAAGTCCCCACGCCAATGTCGTTTTTCCCAATTGGATTGCTGGCGAACGCTACTTCTGTAATATGGCTATCTTCAAGTAAGCTATTTCTGAGCTCGTCACCTTTATTGCGCGTGGATTCATTGTCCAGATGGAAAACCATGACCTGATTTTTGTCGAAACCCAGGTTTTTTGTAGTCATAAAATTCAATTGTAGAAAAATGACTATGGTGGATACAATAAGCAATACTGCGATTACAAATTGAAAAACCACAAGTGATTTTCTCAGTAGATGTTGGAAGCCATGTGTTCCGATCTGATTTTTTAGCGAAGGAATAGTCTTTAGTCCAGCAAGTACTAAAGCTGGATAAATACCGGTAGTGAATACTAGAAATACGATAAATGGAAGTACAAACAGTAAGGTTTTCCCTATTCCAAAATGCCATAAATCCAATTGCTTACCGATCATTTGGTTTAGCCATGGAAGAAAAGCTGACGCCAGCAATATGCTTAACAATGCTGCACAAAAGATGATTAAAGATGTTTCAACAAGAAACTGCTTTGTTAGATTTAAAGTGCTGGATCCGATTACTTTCCGGACGGCAATTTCTCTCATCCTTATTGAAGCCTGAGCCGTTGTGATATTAATATAATTTACGATCGCAATTAAGAGTACTAATGCACCGACAATGGAAAAGATGTAAACATATTTGATATTGCTATTATTGCCAAGCTCATAACTTAGATTAGAATGCAGATGGATATCTGTAATTGGTTGTAATTCGATTTTATAATCAAAATCGAGGTCCCGTCCATGAATATATTTTTTTACGATGTAAGGAAGTTTTTTTTGAAGTTGGGGCAAGTATGACTGATCTTTTAATAGTACGTAAGTATAAAGGTAAAGTTGATTCCAATCAGGATTAAAGTCTTTTGAAAAGGAACGGATAGCTCTGAAGCTGAAATGTGTATTTTGAGGTACATTTTGTATAACAGCCGTGACAAGGCTGGGTTCAGATTTATTGAAATAAAGCGTTTTATTGACTGCTGTTTCTACGGATCCAAATAATTGTACGGCTAAGTCTTCTGTCAGTACAATAGACTGGGGATTAGCCAATGCCCTTGCAGGATTGCCAGCAAGAAAATTATAGTCAAATAGATTGAAGAAATTCTTGTCTGCGAGGAAGATTTCGTTGACTTTTGTTTGTTGATTATCAATGGTAATTATACCACCGCCCTCAATATCGAATCGGGTAGCTTCCTTTACGCCGGGAAATTCATCTTTAATAACATTCGCAAGGGGACCTGCAGTTCCCGTTATATCAAAGGAACCACCATCCCATTTTCCGTGGGAAACAACGCGATATATACGGTCTGCCTGCGTAAAATAACGATCATAACTCAATTCATCATTCACAAATAAGAGGATAATCCAGCATGCGGCTAGGCCCAACGATAATCCTAGTATATTGATTAAGGAGAAGATTTTGTTTCTGAACAATTTCCGCCAACCGACTTTTAAGTAATTATACATTATTTCCTAATTTTAATCTTAAAAATTCATTGCATTTCATGTCATTTTTATCTCATACAACATGCTTGAGATCAATTGGTTTTAAACGCATCAATAGTTTTGCCTAAACTTTAAGTTTTTGATATTCAGTATTTTGTTTGTTTTTTTTAGCTGTATTAAATTGTTCGATTGTGAACAATACTGTTCGCTTGCGAACGGAAAATGGAAAATTGGATTACTTCTAGAAGATATGCTGAAAACAACCCAAGGCTTGGATTATTGATTTAACAGAGAATGAAGGTGGTAGTTGTGCTCCGATGATCATTCCCTTTCATGCTCTCATAGATACCACACAGACATTTTGTTATTTTGATGGAACATTGGACAAAGACGGAAAGGAGGTTTTGGTAGATAAATTTCAGATTCCCCAAAATGGTTTATATATAGACAATGATGTGGAAGCAAAGTATTTTAAATTTGATACTGTTCAAGTCTTACCGCTTGTAAATAATAAGATACCAGTAATTATTTTGATTTCGGGAATAACGGGAAGCTCAGGAGAGATTGCTGCATGTCATTTTTTAGGACAAAAGAATGTGACCGTCATCGGAACAAAGTCAGCTGGTTTAACATCAGGTAATGAACTTTATTATGTAGATAAAGGATATTCCATTAATTTAATGACTGCCTTGTTGCACAATAGAAAAGGAAAATCGTATGATGTTGGAGAACGAATAAATCCAGATATAACGATTACGTATCCGGAGAATATTCAAAGCCGTAAAGAACAACATCAATATATATTAGAAAATAAATCAATATTTATCAATAAGGCACTTGAGTTTTTAACCTCTGGAGGTATTTAACTTCTATTAGAACATTTTTTCGGTTTTTCGCTATCAGCTTATTGTTTTAATCTTCAATACGCATTTGTTGGATCAATTTGAGAGCTTGTTCTTTCCAGTCTCCGATAAAGGGCTCAAGATCTGAATAACAGTTTTCATAAGTATAAGACCATTCTTTATTTTGGTCATCTGGTAAATAAATTGAGAGATAGCTTTGCTCATCGTTCTCAGTTTTAAATGCATAAACTAAATACTTTTTATTATTCTCGGTCAATTGTCCCAGATAATCAATTTGTTGCGACTGCATATCCCATTCGGATTCCATGTAATCGTTTACAACAATTTTTCCAATTTCAATTTGCTCCTTATACCTGGGGGCTATCAAATCTTCGCGTTTTTTCTCTTTAAGCCCCCTCATCAATACTCCTCTTTGCGATATATTAACATTGATGCTATCCATTAATTTTTGATTCAATGGCAGACCGAGAACCAAAAATTCAGTTGCGGTGGAGGCTCGCAGATAACCTATTTGTGTATTAGCGAGCAACTGATGTTGATATTTTAGTAGTGAATCTTTTTGATCATATAAACCCAGTATTTTCACATAATCGCTTATCCAATAAGGATCGAAACTATCCTCTGATTCCTGTTCGGAAGCAAATTTGGACAGGTCTTTGGCTAGATATTTCATTACATTCGGCAGATAAACCTTTACCATTTCACGGCTATTGCGCACAGTGCTGTCCTTAGCGATTTCTAAACAAATATTCAATAGTGTAGGTCTGTAATTATCGATCGCAAATAATGGAATGACCTGTTCTAAATTCTCAGCTACGTATTTATGGGAAGTGCGTAAAGGCTGTAGTAATTGCCATACTTGGTAATCAACATCGGGTCGATGATGATTTAATGCCTGGAGATACCATTCAAGCTGTGTTGAATCTATTTCATAGATGGTCGGGAAGATTGCGATTTTGATCAGGTCTGGTGTTGTCGGATCCTTAAGTATATTTTTTAAAAGAGGTATGCTCCGTTCATCATGATTCTTTACCAAACTATAGATCAGGTTTCTTCGAAGCCCACTGTTCTGCTCGTCATCGACCTGTTTTCGGACCAATGTTTTATAAATTAGTGCTAGGTCATTTTTATCAAATTTGTAACTGAGCTCTAATGTGTTTTTTGCGTTTTGGCTAACGAGAGAATCAGCGCTATAGATATCTTCAAAAAGAGTTGCTGCTTTTGAGCTATATACGTCAAAGTTCGCTGTAGTACCTGTATAACGGACGGATTTGATAATCCTGTTTATATCTATTTTTTCAACTGTTTCTTGTGTGCCGATAGCATCAAATCCATAGGATATATTGCCTCTGATCCAGATCGCTTTTTTATGATAGTTAGCTGTTAATGAATCGCTACTTGTGTAGATTGCAGCGGTTATATTGTCGGATCGTAGTGTGTCGTAATGGACCATTTTCTCAGATTTCTTTTTTGCAGTAGCCTGTATTTCGGCATATAAACTGTCGGTTTTTTCGAGCCGATAATATTTAGGCAGTTTAGTGATTTCCAAGAGAAAGGATGTGCTTGAATTGCTGTCGGCTGCGGCATAAATATGAGATTCGCTATCAAGTTGCTCAGCTACATCCTCATTTTTTATCTTTATCAACGATGTAGCAGGAAGTTTTAGCTTCATACTGTTTACGGTGAAATCTTTCCAGTCGGCTTCCTTAAAAGGAACCATACGGAAGGAATTAAAAAAAGCGCTATCCATTTCTTTATTATTCTTATCTAGGTTTTCCTGAAGTACCTGATAAATTCGGTTCCCGCGGACCCATGTTTCTGCGAATAGGTTTGATTTGTTCAATTGGGCTTTTATTGCCATGCCCGTTATATTCTCCTTCTCCCTTGGCTCAACAGAGGTAACGGTAAGCGCTGGATTTTTTTTAAGGCTGTTTTTGAGCGTTTTCAGCATCAAGGATCTGTCAGTCATGATATAGCCAATCGGATAATCGTGATACTGAACCATATAATTTATTTTTCGATCCCTATCCATTGAAAAATAATTATGTATGCCATATTGGAGCTGTTTATCTCCGAGCTGCTCTGAACCTGTCTGGTAAAGGTATTGAATTTGCGTCGGCATTTTTATTGCAAAAGCACCAATGTCATTGACAGATTCATCTATTTCAGCGGGGCGGTCGAGAGGAAGGATTGTGAAGCCATTGAAAAAGCGGTCCGACAAATACCTGTCTAATGGACTTTTGCTGGTAAAGGCCGATAAGCTATATAATGTATTGTTCTTTAGCCAGAATTCCCATTTAACCTCCATGCCATTATTTGCGGTGATCAACTGCATACCTTGGGCACCATCTTTTTCAAGAAATTGCTGAGATACAATAGGGAACTTGCTTTTGGCAGTTTTTCTTTCGTATTCTTGTTTTAAAATTTCTTTCGCAGTAAGTCCATTCAGATCACCAACAAATTGAGCCGACACCATCAGTTCTGTTTCTGTGCTCAGATCACCATAGATGATGTTTGTTGCACCCAATGTATTTATCCTGTAGATATAACTTTTTGGTAATTGGACAGTATATCCAAAGATAGAGTCCTTTTGGGGCATCCATTCCATCGTACTGAAGTCTATTTTATATTTAGAAGCCAGATCTGTTTTTTTTGTCTTAACGGGGCGGAGCTTATAGCCTTCATTTTGTAAAAGGTGGATGAGTCCTAGGTCACCTGCAAGATGAGCGGCCCCCACGACCGCGCAGAGCGTACCTTTATCGAGCTGCAAAATTATATTTTTTAGCATCGTGTTATTCCTTCTTTGCATTTCTTCAAGATCAATATGGGGTGAAATCGCGTTCCAAACACCAGCCAGGTCTCCAGAGCTATACAGTTGCATCATATCCTCCAGATACTTATAGTATTTTGTACTATCACTTTTGTTCGCGAGATGAACCAATTCGTTACTACCATCAACATCCAGTTGATTTTCTATTGGCTCGAGGCCAACAATATATTTTCGTTGCGATTTGGCTAGGCCATAGAGATAAGCATCCAGTACGGCGGTAATATCGTCCGGTTTATCGTTGCTGGGATTCATGAGATATTTAACAATAAGCGGAGAAGCCATTTGCTGGGAATCCGGCATCACACCATACTCCTTTTGATAGCGTTTTACAAACTCTTTTTTTTGTACTTCGGTAAGCGCTATCTTTTTAAGTGTTGATTTTTTGCTGTATCGAAAATCCCATATCTGTTTATACAGCGTATCGGGGTGTACTTCCAAAGCCAGTGCATCTGTATTAGCAATAGCCACAAATATAGAATCATTGCTGTTGATCAGACGCCGGTCTTTTAAATGTACAGAGCCTAACAGGTAAGAAGGTTTAGTTAGCCCCTTTCCGGTAATCTCCCATAAAAAGCTTGTGTATTTTGTTTCTTGAGCATTAGCGTTGCTTATAAACGAAGTGAGACAGGAAAAAATAAACACCCATAAAAGGAGTTGCGTGTATTTTGTGGCGCTGACAGATTTATACATTTGGTTGATAGATCAATATTATGGTTCTAAGAAATGAAGCTAAAGCTATTTACTTGGTAGCATATCTTACTATGGCTGAAAATTGAATTGATCATATAAGATTCAAAATCAAAATAATCTATTAAAAATAAATAAATTTCAGTAGATGCGCAACAGAACCTCCTTTAAAATCTTTTGTTCACAATTGTTGAATCCTGGTTTTCAGTTTTAATTAAATGAGCGTAATTCAGGAAGTATAATTCATCTTTTAGCCCGCATTTAATAGGGTGTACGCATGTGAACAATATCGCTATAAACTGTTCGCATCCGTACAGCTACTTTTTCTGAAAAAGATATGGAATATGCTTTAAGAGGCTATAGAAGCCGTTATTGAACGCACAGGACAACTGGTATAGTATTTGGCACGAAGCTAATAAAATTGATCTTATGTTCTTTATGCATTTTGAAGTTCACCTTTTCATTTCAGTCATTCACCGAGTTTTACCCGTTGTTGATCTAAAGTCTGTGAGCAAGAAGTATCTAGAGCAGTAATTTTGAATCAACAAATAAGAATAGAAAAAACTTACACGATAAAATAAAGATATTATGAAAACGCTAGTAAAAACAATCGCAGCAGCAGCCTTAATCGCAATTTCAACATGTGCTATGGCAGCTGAAGGTCCAGGATCAAAATCAGCAAAAACAAACGTTAACCTATCAACAGCAGACTTTGCTTTAGAGCACTATGTTGCTGTAATGACTGAAGGTGAATCGGCTGGTGTAGAACAATTGTTTGCCGAAGATTTTAATCAAAAGGTCCAAACGGCAAACCTGAAGTCAAATAGCCGTAGTGAAGTGGTTAAGTCCTTGAAAAAACAAAAAGGCGAAAAGCTTAACTGTGTAGTGAGTACAGATGTACTTGAAGAATCAGCAGATTATATGGTAGCCAGGGTGATCTTGAAATTTGAGGATTTCACCAAGACAGATCTAGTGACTTTTGTCCGTGAAGGAAATGACTGGAAAGTGTCCAAATCGATCAATTCGTATAAATAGGAGTCATTTTAATTCAATATATAAGTTGTAGGGCCACATCAGGAGATGTGGCTTTTTTTATTTTATTGCGGACAGTTCGTTTTTCTAACTCTAACTTACGAAACGTGGGCTAACATTCAGCATCGTTATACGTGAATTTGCTAATCATCATTTGCTTCTTTCGGGACAAATGCTCACTTATGGCAGGAACCAAGTTATCTTATAGATACGTATCCCTTTGCTGTTTCTTTGCTTTTTTACCAATGAAACACCAATGAAACACCAATGAAACACCGAAGAAACACCGAAGAAACACCAAAGAAATAGCAGACGAAGCCCAAGCCAATCCCAAAGAAGACCCGAACAAAGAGCAAAGAAACACCAAAGAAAGACCAAGTAAGAAGCAACGAATATGTGCATATGATTTGCCTTGAGAGCTCAGTATTCGTTGATAGATCAATACAAGCATTTGCACTGTATTGTTCGGTCTTTTTTGTTTGAACCGAAATCATCTATTAGTTTTTATAATCCACAGGTAAATCATACCCTCTTTGGTTCCTTAAAAGACTTAGCGGTGGTAATCCAATTTCTTTTCTTCGTGCATCTACCTCATCAATGTTCTCAATCGGCGTAACAATTCTTTTGTTTTGTTTACCCATTTCCCAATACGATCCATAAATCTGTTTTTGACGGATTATGGCTCGGTGTCTATCGATAACTAAGGCCATGTTAAAAGGTGGATACTTGAGGTCTAATACCGCTTTTTTCATTAGTGGCGTCAAAATTTCAATATTTTTGGCATCCTCAATCCCATTATTCAAAGTATGTAATAATAATATAAAGATAGCGTTTACGCCATCCATGCCAACAGTTTCAAGATTCGGGAAACCTGTTCTCGAAATAATTTCCTTGATTACCCTCATATTAGCCGTGTCACTAGCAAAAATAAGAGAATCGGCTTTTTTGTATTCAATAACTCCCAATAAGGAACGCAATGCCTGATCCTTTTCCAACATATTGAGTAAAGTTGTACGGTCCTCCAAATGAGCTATTTTGCTTAGATGTTTTTGACGAAGAGAATCGTAGGTTTTTCTCCAATTGGTATGCTGTTTTAAAAAACTATTCACATTACTGTCAACCTCTAGCATTCCTAAAGAAGCACCGTTTAAAATAGATTGCTTTAAATATTTTTCTGCTGTTTTATTGTCTTTTACTTTTAGTGATAATTTTACCAATTCTATATCAATAAACGGATCTATATCACTAATCTTGACCATTTTTCGATATAACAAATAAGCTTCAGGTGTCTTCTTTTCAAAAATTAAACTATCTGCGGTATTCTTTAAATAAAAATAGGAACTGCTTTGTTGAGCTTTCACATGACAGGAAATAAAAATTAAGAAGAAGATAAAAAATGGCTTAAGCATATGTTATATTTATATACCTAAATATAATATATTGTCATTAATAATAAGAATGTGTTTTTTATTCATCTGGTTGGAAAAGATAAAATGTATTGAAAAATAACGATCCTATTAAAAATTCTCTTTTTTAACTAAATCTTGACCAATAGTGGTGTATCAGTTAATTGAGTGAAATCAATGAAATACGACGAATATTCTTAAGTTTGCGGCATTAACCTGTATTATATTCAAAAAGTGATTCAATTTAGTTTAGACACTCGGTTGAAGTTCCCACTTTAATAGTTATAGCATAAAAAGCTTATTAATATCAAATGAACACAAATAGATTATTGTTATTTTTATTATTGCTATCCGTCACATTGAAAGGCTATGCTCAAGAAGCATTTGAAGGCGAAATTATTTATCAAAATAGCTTTCAAAGTAAGAATTCAAGCGTCACTAGTGAACAAATGAAGATTCTTCTAGGTGATAAGCAAGAATATTTTATTAAATCGGGGAATTATAAATCGTGCACAAATGGTGTCGGTATAACAATGCAGTTATATATTGGTGAAACCAATAGACATTACAATAAGACGAGCAGATCCGACACACTTTATTGGTTTGATGCCGATGTGAAATCAGATGCAGTTATAAGTTATGAGCTCGTTAAGAATAAAGAGAAGATATTGGGGGAAGATTGTGATGCCTTGATTTTAAAGACGCAAGGTGGGCAGACAACCTATTTCTACACATCAAAGTACCCTGTTGATTTTACGAAGTATCAGATGCATAGTTATGGAAACTGGAACTACTATTTATCAAAAGCCAAGTCTGTTCCATTGAAAATTCTGGTCGATAATGAGCAATTCAAAATGGAATCGGTAGCTCAAAAGATAGAAGCGAGGGAACTTCCTGACGATTTTTTTGCAATATCAGTCGATACACCGATAAAGAAAACGAAATAAATCAACTTGGTCAGCAGACAGTAATCTTTTGCTAGGCTTTTTATGCGGTGTGCGTATGCGAACAATCTATTTTGAAACTGTTCGTATGCGCACATTTTCTTTTTCGTAAAGAATCTTGAAAATGCCTTTAAATGTGCTAAGAGGCACAAATGTTCTTATTGTAGCCACTGGTATAGTATTTGGCATGCAGCAGCTAAGATGGTTGTTATATTCACCTTTACATTTCCGCCATTCACCGATATTCAAATATCGTTGGTCTAAAGTCCATAGGCCAGAGATATATTGAACTTTAGTTTTGGATCAACAAGTAAGGGTATATAGACTAACAATAGAACAAAAAGATAGTATGAAAGCATTCGTAAAAACATTCACGGCAGCAGCTTTAATCTGCTTATCGTCAGTTGCCATGGCAGCTGAAAAACCAGCATCAAAACCAGAAAAAATTAGCATTAATCTTTCCACAGCAGACTTCGCTTTGCAGCATTATGTTGCTGTAACGACGGCTGGAGAATCTGTGGGTTTAGATCAATTATTTGCGGAAGATTTCAGCCAAAGGATCCAGGCTTCCAATATACAGACCTCCTACGGACGCCAGGCTTTGATTAAATCTTTAAAAAAACAGCAGGGAGAAATTCTGAACTGTAAAACGCATATCAAGATTGTCGAAAAATCCACAGATTATATGATTGCAAAAATTGTATTGAAATTTGACAGCTTTAGCATGACTGACCTAGTGACTTTAGTTTATGAGAATGGCAGTTGGCAGGTATCCAAGTCAGTCCATTCCTATCAGTAAGAACCGCTCTTTTATTTTTTCTTCTTGGCTCCATTATTGTATAAATTCAGTTGCCGATAGAGCAATGGAATAGCGTGTTTTGTTCTAAATCGTTGAAACGAAGCAACTATGAGGTGTAAATTACCGAATGTGCTTGAAATTCTTTAGTTTTGAATACACTAGTTAGGGATAACCCTATGTCTCCTCGGCAAAGGAACGTTTGGAACAATTCAGAAATACGGACGAACAATGATATTGAAAGAAAGAATCGGTCACAATTACCTGAAATACCTGTTTACTGGTACGCTTTCGGCTTTGCTGGTTACAGGTTATGCGCAGGAAGTGGGGAAACAACAGAAAGAAAAGAAAGAGAAACAACAGCAACAGCAACATAGTGTGCAAGGTGGCGGTGGAGAGGTTCAAACCATGGATTCGATTGATGTCGTACGCGATTACCGGCCTATGCTGGCCGATGCGGTCAAGGTGCGCCGCAGTCCGGATATGACGCATATCAACCGCGATGCTATTGAGACGGAGCTGCGTCAAATTGCCACAGCCACCTATTTAGCGCAGCAAAAATATAAACAGGCCTATTATCACGAATTGATGAAACGGCACCCAGACGCTTCGCAAAGTAATATCGATAATTATCGCATCAGCTATCTGGCTTATGGCGCTGGCGAATATAAAAGAGCAAGCGGTATGCTGGAGGCCATAAAACCTTCGGATGCCTTTTATCAGGGGGCGATCATGACATTGGGCCATATCGCTCTGGAGACTGGCGACAAGCAAGCCGCACGAAATGCTTTTGTCAAAGCGACAAAACTGGATTTAGACCAGCAAGTGAAAGCCGATGCGCTATTTAACTATGCTAAAATCTTGTTTGCAATGGACTCCACCCAAGCGGCACAAAAAGTCCTCGAGAAATATATCGCCCAAGAAGTGAAACCTGTCGATCCAGGTTCAAAAAGAAAGGAAAGTGCCGAAACACTATCCGCTGAAATCCTACGTGGGACCACCAACTTCCATGCTGGTGTTAGTATGCTGGAATCGTTAAAAGAGCGCGGTCGGGAAGTCAATGCGATCTATCAAAAGGTCACCTATTACCGCGGACTTGAGTTTTATAACGAGCGTGCTTTCGAAAATAGCATATCCATGTTTATGCGATCTGAAAAGTTTCCCGTCAATGCTGAAATGGCCGCTCTTGCGACCTATTGGAAAGCAGAGGCCATGTATGAAGTGCGCAAATTTGGTGAAGCCGTAGAAAACTTCTCCCAGTTTCTGAGCCTGCCCGTTGCTCGGAATAGCGACCTGTATAATTATGCAAATTATGGGTTGGCGTATGCGGCTTACCGAAACAACCGTTTTGAACTGGCGGCCAATTATTTTGAACGCTTTCTGACTGCTGGAGGAAATGCGGTGGATCAAAATATACGCTATGATGTCATTGCACGTCTGGGCGATTCCTACCTGTGTCTGCGCGACTACAGCCGGGCCAACAAATACTACGATCAGCTGATCAACAGCAAAGCGCCCAATCAGGATTATGCCTTATTCCAGCGCGGTGTTTTATTTGGTCTGCAAGGCGACAATGAAACCAAGCTCAGTACGCTGCGGTCGGTGTTGAAACAATTTCCATCTTCGAACTATGCAGATGATGCGGCCTTTGAAATTCCCTATACTTATTTCACGATGGGTGATTATAGCCGTGCGATCGAAGGGTTACAGGCAATGGTCGAAAAGTACCCTCGTAGTAGTTATATTCCCCGCGCCTTAATGACCATAGGACTCGTGCAGTACAACAATGATGAGCCCGAAGCGGCGAAAGCGACTTTCCAGAAGGTGGTGGAGAAATACACCCGAACTGCCGAGGCGGAGCAGGCGATGCGTTTCATTGAAAACATCTACCTCGATCAAGGGGATGCTTCGAGCTATATTCGTTACGCTGTCGGTACCAATGTCAGTAATCTGAGTCCCGCAGAGCTAGATAACATGGCTTTCCAGGCGGCGCAGTCGCTATTCGCCAGGGGAGAATATGGGGCGGCTGTAGAAGCGATCAACGCCTATTTTGATAAATTTCCAAAACCCAGACAAGAAAAATTCGCCCGCTATATCCGTGGAGTGAGTTCGTACCGCACCGGGCATCCACAGGAAGCACTGCATGATCTGAATATCATCCTGAACGACTGGACGAGTAAATATTCAGAGAATACCTTGCTGACGGTTGCTGCGCTATATTTGGATCTTAAAGAATACAATGAAGCCATTGTGCACCTCAAAAAATTGGAGCTCAACGAAGAATATAAAAAGAACTATGGCTATGCGGTAACGAACCTGATGGTGTGTTACTTCGAACTCGGCGATATGGAGCAAATGGCTAAGTATGTGAGTCTGGTCAAAAATTACAACGGGGCAACCGAGGAGGAAATAGCGAAAGCGCATTTGTACAGTGGAAAAGCTTTGTTGAAAGAAAAAAATGTAGCGTCTGCCATGAAAGAATTCAACCTGGCTGCGCTGAAGAGTCAATCGGCTATCGGCGCAGAAGCACGGTATCGCGTAGCGCTTTTGCAGTACGATAACAAGGAATATGATAAGGCGCTGGAAACAGCCTTTGATGTGATTAACAATAGGGAAGCGCAAGAATACTGGGTTGCCAAGAGCTTCCTGGTACTTGCTGATGCCTATGCGCGCAAAGGCAATGCTTTCCAGGCGAAGAGTACCTTGAAAAGTGTGATTGACAATTATGACAAAAACGATGATATCGTGCCTGCAGCGAAAGAACGCTTACAGAAGTTGAAGTAATACTTCTGAAAATTTGGCATACGCCAGATGTGATAGAATTTTTCATTTCTTTCGAATGAAGAGGATCGTATGGAACATGAACCTAAAAAGCCCGAGAACAATCGGGCTTTTTACATTAAATAGACTGCTATAAATCTGATAAGAAACCTCCCTAATAGTTATAAACGGTATAAAATCCAAGAAGAAGAGCTATTTCTTTATCACTTAGTCTCCATAAGTGAATGATTTTATTCACATCGTCCTCCATAGCGGATTAAATCCTAATTTTTGTACAAAAACGAACCATTTCTGAACAAATCAATACCATAGCGGTAGCCTGTCGTGGCTAATTTTGTACCGTATCCCAATAAATCAGTTTTGTTGAATCAGCACACTAAATGATAAACTATAGAAGTCGCTGGCACAACAGAAATAAAATAACCAATAGACTTGAAAATATGTTCAAAAACGAAATGATAAACAAACAGCTATTCTCAAATTGGATAATAAATTTTTTTTTAACGCTTTTATTGTGCACTTCTGGATTGCTTGGTTTTTCTCAAAAAAATAAAGGGAAAAGCGGTTCGGGCAACACCGGGTATATTTTATTAAAGCCAAAATACGATGGTCATTCAGTCTTGCGCAATCCTTTAAATGGTTGGGTAATGTATGCTCCCCGTAATGCCGATGATACGTATTGGGATATCGAATATTTTGTGCCAGCATTGGGTAAAAAGGTAAAGGTCATTGATTATGCTTCGGCATGTTATGTACGCACGAGCTGGTCTTCGCTGAATCCCAGTGACGGTGTTTATGCCTGGGATGATCCAAACTCTAAAATAGGAAAGCTCCTTAAAGGCGCACAAACGAGAGGGTTGCCCATAGCGCTCCGTATTGTGGTAGATGGTCGCGACCAAGGTCAAAATACACCCAAATTTGTGTTCGACCTCGGAGCCAAATATTATTTGGAAAATGAAAATCATCCCGATAGGCAAACACCTTATCCTCAGGATGCGGTATTTAGAAAATACTATACCAAATTTATCACAGCTTTGGCCAAGGAATTTAATGATCCTGAAAAGACCTCTTTTATTGATGCCTATGGCTTGGGGAAATGGGGCGAAGCACATTATGTTGTTTATGAAGACCCCAAAATGGCGACACCCGAAAGTACTGAAAAAATAAAGGAAGAAACCCTGGACTGGGTGACCAGCTTATATGCTAACACATTTACAAAAGTTCCTTTGGTTATCAACTACCATCGTCTGGTCGGTCATCCCGAAAGTTGGGGCGCAGTCAACCCGAATAGTGAACGCTTATTGGATAAAGCTATTGATAAGGGGTATAGCCTTCGCCAAGATGCTTTTGGCATGACTGGCTATTACCAGAATTGGGAAAAGGATTTTGCCAAGAAATGGAATTTTAAGCGTCCTATCATTATGGAAGGAGGCTGGATTATTGCCCCAGGTAAGCACCGTTATTGGACAGACCCCAGTGGAAAATATAGAGAAGGTCATGACGAGGATGTGAGGAAAGGTGAGTTCGACCTGTCGGCCGAAGCCCATGTCAATATGATGGACTTTAGAGCGGGGGGAGAAACTGAATCCTGGTTTAAGTCCTTTGATTTGGTTCAACGGTTTATTACAGAAGGTGGCTACCGTGTATATCCAGACCAAATCAACCTCCCTCAAGATATCAAGTCGGGAAAGATAGCGCAAATCGCCCATCGTTGGCAGAATATGGGCTGGGGCTATTTACCTAATAATATTCCACAATGGAACTACAAATATAAAGTTGCTTTTGCACTGTTAGATGCCAATGGGAATGTTAAAAAGATTTTTGTAGATCGTCAGAGTGAACCGTCTGCTTGGCTGAAAGGTACTGCTGCGAGTTATAAATTAATTGCAAAAGTAGATCTACCTTCAGGGATATATAGCTGGGCAGTCGCCATTGTTGATACGACCAAGGAAAATAAGCCGGCAATTCAACTTGCCCTTGATGGAGATTTGACGGCTCAGGGTTGGACAAAGCTTTCGGCATTGCAGGTAAAATAGAAAATTTTATTAACAACTAACACCTATTATGATAAAGCTGATCAATCTATCTTTGATATTGTCCCTTTTTTTTAGCCTGATAACCTCCAACCTTGTTGCACAGCAAAATATGGCCAATGTGTATGGTAGGCGAGCTCAATCCTTAAATGGAAAGTGGGACGCTATTGTAGACTTATACGACCAGGGAAGAAAAAACCAAATCTATCTGAATAAAAAAGCCGAAAACAAGACTGATTTTTATGAATACGCTTTCGAGAATGGGCTCCGTTTAAATGTACCTTCAGATTGGAACAGTCAAATGCCTGAACTTAAATATTACGAAGGTACCATCTGGTATGGGCGTAAGTTCGATGTAGTGAAAGAAAATAACGAAAGGTTGTTCTTGTATTTCGCTGCGGTAAGTTACCGTTGTCGCATATATCTCAATGGACAAGAGATTGCACAACATGAAGGTGGTTTTACCCCCTTTCAGATTGAAATAACAGATGCAGCTAAAGAAAACGATAATTTTTTGGCAGTTGAGGTAAATAATAGCCGGCAGGTTGATGCCATTCCGGCAATGGCCTTTGATTGGTGGAACTATGGCGGTATTACCCGAGATGTCTTTTTGGTAAGCACGCCAAAAGTTTTTATCGATGATTATTTTGTGCAATTGGACAAAACCAAAGCCGATAAAATCAATGCGAAGGTCAAACTTTCGGAAACGATGGCCAATTCCTCGGTAACTATCGAAATACCGGAACTACAACTAAAACAAACGCTTAAAACAGATGCTCAGGGGGAAGTAAAAACTTCATTCCTATCGAGAAAAATCAAACGTTGGTCGCCTACTGCACCCAAACTGTATAACGTGAAGATTTCAACGCGCGACGATCAAATAGAAGAGGAAATAGGTTTTCGCAATATTTGGGTAAAAGGGGAAGATATCTTCCTGAATGGCGAAGCTATTTTTCTCAAGTCCATTTCATTTCATGAGGAAATACCTCAGCGCAAAGGTCGTGCTTTTTCACAGGCAGATGCAGTGATGCTGCTTTCAGAAGCGAAAGCTTTGGGCTGTAATATGATTCGTTTGGCGCATTATCCACAAAATGAATATATCGTGAGAATGGCCGAAAAAATGGGTTTCTTGTTGTGGGAAGAAATTCCCATTTGGCAAGGCATCGATTTTGAAAATGAATCGACCAAAGAGAAAGCCGGTAAAATGATGCGGGAAATGGTTGCTCGAGACAAAAATCGTTGCGCACTAGCTTTTTGGGGAGTAGCCAATGAAACCCAACCATCCGAGCCTAGAAATGCTTTTATCAGGCATTTGATTGCTACATGCAGAGGCATTGACACGACCAGGCTTATAACCGCTGCTTTTGATCTTGTTCGTTTCAATAAGGAGAAGGAAACCTTTGTTATGGATGATCCTTTTACGAAAGAATTGGACGTCGTAGCTGTCAACAAATATTTAGGCTGGTACCACTCCTGGCCAGTTTCTCCTGATAAAGCAGTATGGGATGTGGCAAAAGGCCAGCCTTTAATTATTTCTGAATTTGGAGGCGAGGCGCTGTATGGCAAAACGGGCGAAAAGGATGTCGTCAGTTCCTGGAGTGAAGATTACCAAGCGACTTTGTACAAAAACAACCTCGAAATGTTTAAGCATATTCCAAACCTGCGCGGAACTTCACCTTGGCTGCTATTTGATTTCCGTTCGCCGTTCCGTTTTCATCCGACCAACCAAGATGGCTGGAACCGCAAAGGATTGATCTCAGACCAAGGCTACCGAAAGAAAGCCTGGTTTCTGATGAAACATTATTATGATAATAAATAAGACTTCAATTACGAAACCGAGCTTAAAGAGGAGTACCACAGTGACACAATTTTTTCGATGCCTACAAAAATAATATACTGAAAAGAATGAAAGCACCTAAACTATCGAAACACAAAATGGATAAATACAGGATAAGCATTTATAAATACTTTAAAATGATGTGTCTAATGGGGCTTTTCCTGCAGGTAGCCTTGTTAAAGGCTCAAGATGCTATCGATTTATCAGGCACTTGGGGGTTCCAGACGGATGTGATGGATTTCCGTAGAGGCTCGCTGTCCCCCCGCTATAATCATCTTTTGCAAGAAACAATTAAGCTTCCCGGTATTACCGATGATTATCAGATAGGCTATAAAAATCCCTATAAATATATCGACCGTCTGACCCGAAAATACGAATACATGGGACCGGCATGGTACCAACGTGATATTGAAATCCCTGCCGAATGGAAAGGGAAAAAAATATTCCTATACTTTGAGCGTACCCACTGGTTGAGTTCAGTTTTTATAGATACCAAGGAAGTCAGCAGTATCGATTATGTAAGTGTACCCCACAACCACGATCTGAGCTCATTTGTAAAGCCCGGAAAGAAGCATCGCATTACCATTTGTATCGATAACCGGTTTCAATATAATACACACAAATGGGATCATGCGCATACTGAATTTACACAGATTAACTGGAACGGTATTCTAGGAGAAATAAAACTGCTGGCCATAGACCCAGTTTATCTGGAAGATCTTCAGGTATATCCAAATATAGCCGATCAGTCCATAAAAGTAAAATTACGGGTAAATAATGCGACCAAAAAACAGGTAAAGGGCAAAGTGTCTTTCGTCATCGAGGGAACAAACTACAGCCTTAAGGATGAAGTTGCACTGGTAAGTACCGATTCGGTGAACTTCGTAGAGACCACTATTCCATTAGGTAAGCATATCAAATTGTGGGATGAGTTTAACCCAAACCTCTATCGTATAAATTGTCAACTGAATACCTCTGACGGCAAAAACAGCTATCGGCATGAAAAGGCTACCACCTTTGGTATGCGTGAAGTAAAACAAGGAAAAAACCATGTACTGCTCAATAATCGTCCCATCCATCTAAGAGGCAATGTAGAAAATGCAGTGTTTCCAAAAACAGGCCATGCTCCGCTCGACGATGCCTCTTGGGAACGAATCATGGTGCTGATGAAGACGTATGGCATGAACCATTTACGATTCCATTCATGGTGCCCGCCGGCGGCGGCCTTTCGCATGGCAGACAAACATGGAATATATTTTGAAGTGGAAATGCCTATGTGGGGCAAAGATGCCGAACCCGACGAGTCCAGATATAACTTCTTCCGTAGGGAAATTAAAGCTATTTTAAAAGAATATGGCAACCATCCTTCTTTTGTTCTGTACTGCAACGGAAATGAAATTACCGGGAATTTCGACTTTATCGAGGAGCTGACTGCCGAAGGCAGAAAAGCTGATCCCCGCCATCTTTACAGCGGTTCTACGGCAAGAACACGGGTTAAATCAGATCAATATTACGTTTCCCAGCAAACCAATAAAGGGCCGGTGAAGGTGTACGAAGGTCTGCCCGGTACCGATTGGGACAAGAATTTGGAATCTGATGTCGATGTGCCCGTCATTTCACACGAGTCAGGGCAACGTTGTATTTATCCAAATTTTGATGAAATAAAGAAATATGCCAACAGTCCCGTAGAGGCCCGCAATTTTGAAGTATTTAGCGATCTATTACAAAAAAATGGCATGTTGGACCAAGCAAAGGATTTCTTCAGAGCATCTGGTGCGTTGACCGTGCTGGAGTACAAAGCCGTGATCGAAGCCCTGTTGCGATCAGGTAAATCGGCCGGTTTTCAGCTTTTGTCGATGAATGACTTTCCGGGACAAGGGTATGCGCCCGTGGGGATCTTCGATCCTTTCTGGGATTCGAAAGGATTGGTAACAGCAGAAAAATTCAGCGAGTTTTGTGCGCCAACGGTCGCTCTACTGCGCTACGATAAAAGCAGTTTTTTCAACACAGAAACATTTCGGGGTAAAGCCGAGGTATATAACTTTAGCAATTCTGCACTTGAAAATGCGAAAATTAAATGGTGGTTGACCGATACCGCTGGCAGCGTATTGAAAAAGGGAACGCTGAAAAGGCAAACCATTGCCAACGAAAATGTATCGCCGGTAGGTGAATTTGAGATTTCCCTAAAAAATATCAGCACCCAAAAAGTTACGGTTCATCTTGCGGTAAACGATAGCATTAAGAATAGCTGGGACATTTGGGTATATCCAAAGCATCAACATCTGATGCAGTCTACAGCTAATGTATTGTACACCGATGTCTACGATGATGCTGCAAAAAGGCAGTTGGCCCAGGGTAAAACCGTGGTTCTTTATCCTTCTCCAGACCAGGTGAAAGGTCGAAAATCACTGTTTCACAATCATTTTTGGAACCCCATTATGTTTGCATGGGCACCGATGACCATCGGCAACCTTGTTCATCATAAGCAGGCCATGTTTAATGATTTTCTTACTTCATACCATACCGATTGGCAGTGGTGGGATATCCTGAACCATGCAAAAGTAATTGAAATGCAACATGCACCACAACAACTGCGTCCCTTTATACAGGTCATCGACAGCTACGACAACAACCAGAAATTGGGTATTGGTTTTGAAGCCAAACTGCACGGCGGGAAATTGCTGGTACTGGCATTGGATACCAAAAATGATATAGATAACCGTCCCGCTACCCAACAATTGTTGTACAGTATCGATAATTATGTAAAAAGTGAGAAATTCTCGCCGCAAGTGGCTGTGGACGAAACTTTTATTCAATCATTTTTAGAGAAATAAGAAAGATTTACACAATGGTAAGAACAATGATATTATCTATGATGACTGTTTTTTTTGGTCAGCCCCTCATGGCACAGGAAATTAGGTTGGAAGAGAAAGCGTCTGTAAACCAGGTTTATAATAAGGCTATCGAGGCGGAAAATGTATTATCCTTTAATGATTTGGACATCGAATCGGGCTATGTACTTTATCAGACCGAGATAAACACTGATGCGGAAAGCGAAGAGCTGGAATTGGAAAACGTACGCGATTATGCCGTGGTCTATGTCGATGGTAAGGTACAGGGTAGCCTGACAGATAAGAGTAAAAAACTAGCCATCAAAGCAAATCCAGGCAAACACTTGCTTCAATTTTATGTCGAGAATATTGGTCGGATCACTTACGGACCAGAAATTACAGATAATTCAAAAGGGCTGTTTGGCACCATTACTTTAGACGGAAACGACCTTCAAGACTGGGAAATGATCCCCTTAACGGTGCGTAATTATCCACTGAAGGATTTGGTTTTTGAACAAAGATCAGCTAATGACAGCCCCGGTTTTTACAAAGGTCAGTTCGAACTCAATCTGTCCGGAAACAAGTATCTTAATATGACAGGATGGGGAATGGGCGAGGTCTGGTTAAATCAAAAATATTTGGGATCTTACTGGGAGGAAGAAAAACAGCAGTCGATGTTAATTCCTTCGGAGGATTTAATACCCGGAAAAAATGAACTTGTAATCTTCGAACTCAAAAATAATCAGCAAAAGAAGATAAGTTTGTCCCCAACGCCTGTTTTTAAGTAAATTGGTACTGTGGGCTTCAAATGGATCTGAACAGCTGAAAAAGCGCTAAGGCCAGAATTTCGACGAAGCTCATTGCCTAATAGTATGATAATCGAAGTTTATAGAACCACTGATCAACAATTAGTAGCAGGATATTTTGATTGTAACTGGCCCACGTAAATCTTGGATTGAAATTTAAACAGTTTTAGTAGCATCGGTAAATGAATAAATACAGTCTGATAATTTGTTTCGTCGTTTTTTGGGGGCAATGTGTTCTCGGTATCGATCTTTCGAGGTATAGGTTTCATCTTATGCCCGAAACTTCCTACTATGGCGGTATACAAAGTATCGCAAAAGACAGTTTAGGGCGTATATGGTACACGGGGCCCGATGCGCTCTTCATGTACGATGGCAATAGTTTTTATCAGTTAAATGATATCGTCTCTGCGATCAAACCAGCGCAAAAATGGGGTTATGGTTCTTTAATTCGGGATAAAAAGGGAAATCTGTTTCTAGCTTCTGGGCAAGGCTTATTAAAATTCGATTACGAACGGTTTTCTTTTCATGTCGTGGTTCCCGGAATGATCCGTTCGCTTTGTGTACATAGCGATGGTCAGGTTTACATGCTGTCAGACAATAGCATACTACGCTATAATCCGCAAAATAAACAGACAGAAAGCTTTTTATTGCCCAAAAACAAGTCTTTCCAAAATATATTGAGTGCTAAAGATCAGGTGTTTCTAAGCCAAGGCGCTGTCGTGTATCAAATTGAAATGACGAAAAAACGCCTAGTCCAGTTCGCGGATTTTGGTAGTACGACAAATCAGGTGAACGATGCGGTCGGGTACGGGGGGGAATATTACTTTTTAACACAACGAGGGGGAATCCATGTAACAGATTTAACAGGTACCTTAAAACAGAAGATCCCAGTAAGCATAATGGGAAATTCAGCCGTGTTAACCAAAAAATTATATTTGGACCAAACCGGGGTGATCTGGGTGGCTACGCAAGCTGGATTGTATCTTTATGATCCATCCAATGAAAGCAGCAGCACCTTGCAAATGAACTTGAACGATGCTTATTCATTACCGAATAACTCGATATGGACAATTTATCCGGATCCGGACCAAGGAGCCTGGATAGGTACTTATGGTGGTAAAATAGCTTATAGCTCGCTTTACGATTCCCGAGTACGTTACTTCAAGCCCAGCCCAGGGGGACTCAATCACCCCATAGTCAGTAGTTTTCAGGAAGATCATCTGGGAAATATATGGATCGGTACCGAGGGGGGGAGCCTGAATTACTGGAATAGAAAAAAGGATCAGTTTAACCCTCTAGAAAAATCGCAGGGTAGTTCGTCGAGTCCCCATATGATTAAACGCCTGAAATTTGACCGAACGAGCAAAAAACTGTTGATTTCAGCCTATAACGGCGGTATTGGTAGTTATGATATGGACAATCAGCATTTCAGCAGTTTCAATTTCCGCTCTCCGGAGAGCCAGCAACCGCTCACCGTTTATGATTTTGTAAACGATAAGGAAGGCACCTGGTGGATGACAGATCCCGATAAATCATTTTTATATCGAAAGAAGCCGCTAGATGCTATAGAGATGGTGAGCGTCCTTGATGCGCAGGGCGAAAAAATGAAACTCGAAGTCGAAGCATTATATGTGAATAACGAAGATCAGCTCTGTTTAATTAGCCATCAAGGATTTTTTGTTGTAAATCCCCATACGTTAAAGGTATTGAAACACTACTCGCTCAAAGATGCTTCCTATTCAGCAAATTACCTGTGTAGTTATACAGTGACTTCAAATGGCGAAGTATGGTTGGGGACATTGGGTAAAGGCGTAAATGTACTCAAAAGAGATGGGACATATGTCAACTATAGTGTAAGTAACGGATTCCCGGCGAAAATGGTATTTGGCATATTAGAAGATGTTGCCACGAAAAATATCTGGTTAAGTACCAGTGATGGTCTTTTTTGTTTCAATTGGAAATACAGTAAATTTGAGAAAGCCAGATTTTATCAGGAAAATAACATTGGTTCATTTTATATTCATGCCGCTTACAAAACTTCCAGGGGTGAAATGCTGTTTGGTGGTACCAATGGATTTCTACTTTTCGATCCGGCGTACCTCAATAAAAATCTGCAAAAACCCAAAGTTTTTTTTACAGGATTTCTGGTCAACAATAAACTCGTGAAACCAGCGGATGGCTCATCAGTTTTAACGAAAGACATTGGCAGTCTTTCCAATCAAAAAGAAGACAAGATAAGGCTCTCCAGTAACCAGTCCAATGTAGAAATTAAGTTTTCGGCAAATAGTTATCTATCCGCAGAGAAGAACCAGTTCGCTTACCGGATGTTGGGGCTAGGTGAAGACTGGCAAATCAGTCATGCCAACCAGAAATCTGTACAGTTTCTCAACCTTCCGGGCGGAGATTATATCTTTGAAATCAAGGCTTCCAACAATGATGGGCTATGGGGCGATCAAATATCACGATTATATATCCATGTCGATCCACCATTTTTCTTGTCCTGGTGGGCATATTGCTGCTATGCCGCACTTGTTTTTGCTCTGCTCTTTTTCATAATGAGATATTACAGCAATAAAAGAGTGTTTAAAGAGCGATTAGCACTCGAGCGTTTAAAAGAACAGAATATGCAAGAGCTGAACCAGGCGCGTACCGACTTCTTTACCAATATCTCACACGATTTAAAAACACCGCTAACCTTGGTTTTACAGCCGCTTAAACAACTCAAAGACACTATTGTGGCCAATGATACCGCTTTGGTATACATGGATTTAATAGAGAAAAATGTATCCAGAATACAGCGGATGATTAGCCAATTGCTGCGCTTTCGCGAAATAGAAAGCCAAAAAATTACGCTCAATCCGCAGGTTGGTGATTTTATCAATTTTGTAAGGGATATATTTTGCTTATTTGAGCTCTATGCCAATAAAAAAGGTGTTGAAACCAATATTTCCGCGTACAAGGACAATTTATATGTTGCCTTTGATTACGATGTTATCGAAAAAATATTGACTAATCTGTTCTCCAATGCCCTAAAATATACACCAGATAATGGGTATGTGGGCGTACGTATCTATAGTGCAACAGCAGAAGAAAAAGAACGGTTTCCTTCGTTAAATCCGACGGAAGCCGAATACATCTCCATTGAAGTTATAAATACCGGTGATTGTTTTTCTGAAGAACAGATTGCGACGCTTTACACTTCTTTCAACCGCTTATCTTCTCATCGGCCAACTTTTGAAGAAAGTTCAGGACTTGGACTTGCTATTGTGAAAGAACTGGTAGATGTGCTTGAGGGTAAAATATGGATGGTGAATAAAACCGATAAAATTTCATTTACCCTTTCACTACCGTTAAGGAAACAGGCCGGGGCAGGCGACATGCAGCCTAACGTGTATGATTACACCGTTTCTGAAATCGACGATATTATCACGCAGGATACTGCAGCTCCAGAAACAGGATCGATCCCTATAAAAAAGACAGATAATATCCTGCTCATTGAAGATGACCAACAGCTGCGTGTTTACCTGGAGCAGCGTCTGGCCGAAAAATATAATGTATATACAGCAAGTGACGGCGAAGAAGGCTTAATTAAAGCCGAAAAAATTTATCCGCAACTTATTATTACCGATTTGATCATGCCAAATCGCAATGGCTTGGAAGTATGCCGTAGCCTTAGACAAAATTTTAAGACTAGCCATATTCCTATTATTATGATTTCGGGTACGGGAGATGACAACCAGCATAAAATAAAAGCATTGGAATATGGCGCCAATGTGTTTATTGATAAACCGTTTCATGTCGACTATCTGTTGCAACAGACGGAAACCATTCTAAGAAATCAGCGGGAACTAAAAGAAAAATACAGCAAACACGTTCAGGTAGATCCCTCCAATGTAACCGTTACCTCCATGGACGAGGAACTGCTGATTAAGGCTATTCAAGTCATTGAAGAAAATATTGACAATGCCAGTTATTCCGTAGAAGATTTTGTGGCTGATATGAACGTAGGCAGAACCATTCTTTATCAAAAAATACATGATATTGTGGGAATGTCCATCAAAGAATTTATTTTGAATATGCGACTGAAAAGAAGTGCTTATCTGTTAGAAAAATCGGATTTGACGATAGCGGAAGTTGCTTACCAAACCGGGTTTAACAATGCCAAATACTTTAGCGTCTGTTTCAAAAAACAGTTTGAACTGAGCCCTTCAGAGTTTAAGAAAAAGGTTTCGAGTGGAAAGAAATAAAAATACAGCCAATAGTTTACCGATATACCCTTTCAGATAGGTGAAAGGCCATTCTATATTTTTGAAATACTAACGATCATGAAAATGACAATTTTTAGAAAAACGCTTCTGCTTACATATTGCTTTTGCTTGTTTAACGTAATTTATCTGACAGCGGCTGTCGCTCAAAAGGTAGATGAAACTTACATCAGCCCCAATAAATACAAGAGTGGTTCCCAGTCAGAACGTATACAAAAAGCCATAAATGAAGCAAAAAAGTCGACTGGGAAAGTAGTGATCCCTAAATACGATGCGGTAACAAAAAAAAGTGTCTGGCTCATCGATCAGGCCATTTTGCTTCCGGGCGATTTTGAACTTGAATTGAATAACTGTACCATTAAGCTTTCGGATAAATGCCGGGATAATTTTATCCGTTCGGCAAATGCAGGGCTGGCAATTAAAGATATAGCACCCAAAAAGAATATCCGGATTATTGGAAAAGGAAATGTTCTTTTAGAAGGTGCTGATCATCCCAGAGCTACCGGTGACCATAATAAAATCTTGTCCTTAAATCCCAGCGGATTTGGACAATCTTATGGTACGGATGCAGGTAAGCCCGGAGAGAACCAAAAAGGTGGATGGCGGAACCACGCCATTATATTGGCTCACACTGATGTATTTGAGGTTAGCGGCATTACATTAAAGGATTATCATGGGCATGGACTGGTATTGGAACGCTGTACAAACGGTAAGGTAAGCGATATTACTTTTAATGTGAGGCAGGCAGTAACTGTTGATGGAGTAGACAAACAGATTTTGAACCAAGACGGCATGGGCATACGTTTTGGCTGTAAAAATATTATTATTGCGAACTGCAAAGGTAAAAGCGGTGACGACTTTATTAATATAGGGTTGACAGATACCGGAGTGGGAGCAGGTGAAGAAAATGTAAATGTGGTAAGTGGTTCGATTTATAGGGGCGAAATCGACAACATTTCAACTATTTATCTCCAGAACTGGCAGGACTTCTATTCAATTTCACACCGATCCATACGGATTATGCCTGTGGGTAAGCTCCGTATAAGTCATGTTTTTATCGAGAATATGGTCATCAGTCCGCTAGCACAACAAGGTTTGGTGGTCGAGTATGGCGAGCATGTCCAGGGCTTATTTGTACGAAATTTAATCAGTCATCAACCGATAAAAGCCAAAGGTATCTCGCAGGCCAGTTTCCGCGATATCATTTATAAAGGTCGGGGTGAAGCTATCGATGTGCAACCAAGCGATACGGTTATCCTAGATCATCTAATGTGTATAAAAAAAGAATAATAAAGCGCTTCTAACCCCCATTTTACAGCGAAAAACACATGTTTTTGCCTTTTGTACAAAATCAAACCATTTTCGTACAAAAACGAACCCTACGAATTGGTGATGATTATAGTTTTGTCTTAACCAATTTTAAAAAAGCAAAATATGTGTATGAAAATTCCTCCCGACCACGTGATTAGGCTCACGCAGGGTAATCCGAACTCTACAAAAATCAATAGCAACGCGCAACGGAATTTTAGGTTTCGTCAATAAGGACGAAAACGAAGTCTTGCCGTCTGCATTGCGCATGCATTTGCAGCAATGAGATAGTATGTATCACAAAATTTAAATTAAAAATCCAAGCCTATTGAAGCAGACCTATTTTAAACTCATATTCTTTACGAGAAAGGGAAAGTAAAGGACGCAAGTAAATTTTAAACTAACCATTATAAATCAATGATACAAAAGATACATATCTGGCTCAGGAGCTGGATAATGAGTGCTACCCTATCGGTGGTGGCGGCTAATTATGCTTATTCGCAAGCAACAGATCAAATAAATGTCAAAGGTCAGGTCACCAATGATGCAGGAGAAGGACTTAAGGGTGTTTCGGTCATGATTAAAGGGGCGAAAACCGGTGTTCAGACAGATGCAAATGGCCGTTATACCATTCTGGCGCCACGCACGGCTACGCTACTTTTTACCTACATCGGTTTTAATAACCAGGAATTAAAAGTCAATCCATCAGGAATCATCAATGTGAAGATGTCAGGAAATAATGTCCTGGATCAGGTTGTGGTCGTAGGGTATGGTACAGCCAAGAAGAAAGATTTAACAGGAGGTTTGGCTGTGGTCGGAAAAGAGCAGCTCAGCATGGTATCTACCTCAAACCTGATGGATCGCTTGGTGGGGCAGGTGGCCGGTTTTTCCATTACGACCGGCGAGGCTGCGCCGGGAGCATCACAGACCCTGTTGATACGCGGTGAAAATTCGATATCGGCCAACAATAGTCCGTTGATTATTTTAGATGGTATTCCCTACAGCGGATCCCTGGCAGATATCGATCCCAACAACGTCGAAAACCTTTCGATCTTAAAAGATGCCTCGGCTTCGGCCATATACGGTTCGCGTGCGGCCAATGGGGTTATTCTGATACAAACCAAAAGGGGGGCGCTGGGTAGAGCTCAGGTAAACTATAAAGGTTTGATCGGCATGGCCGAGCCTATGCAACGCATCAATGTTATGGGGCCAAATGAATACATCCGCTTTCAACAAGATATTGCCCGAATTAGGCAAGGCTATACTGGAGCGCTATTAGATCCTATCGCCGGGGATATTATTAGCGTAACAGAGCGCGGTAATTATGCGAAAGGCATTACTAACAATTGGCAGGATTACGTCTTTCGAAAAGCCATGACCATGGATCATCAGCTGAGCATTTCCGGTGGTACAGAGAATACAAAATATATGGCTGCCCTTGCAGCTTTGGATCAAGAGGGTGTGGTATACAATTCTAAGTTGTCCCGTTTAAATATTACCACAAATGTGGATCAGACTTTTAATAAATGGTTAACCACTGGTGTTGGCCTGCAATATACCCGGAAAAGCGACGGTGGTATTACGCCAAATTTGGAACATGCCATAAAACAAAGTCCTTATGGGAGCTATAAAGACGAATCGGGGAAGTATGTGCCCGAGCCCATGGAGTATTCATTGATCGTCAATCCGATGCGCAACGTTAATGCGATTCAGGATAGGTATAATAACAACTTCTTTCTTTCTGGCTATGCCAATATTTTGCTGCCGGTGGAGGGTCTTTCCTTACGATCAAATTTTGGTTATAATTATCGGAACGGATTTACCGGATCCTATTACGGGCGCAATACTTTTGAAGGCAGGGATCAGGGTACGCAGGCCGGAGGTAGTGCTTCCATTAACAATTCCAATTATAACGATTATACCTGGGAGAACCTGCTCAAATACGAGCGGCAGATCGGCGATCATCGTTTTGATGTGACGGGTTTATTCAGTATGCAAAAAACGAAAAGCTGGTCAACAGCCCAGAGCGGTGCAGGTTTTGTAACCGATGATACCGAATACTTTATGATCGGTTCGGCCAGCCGTCTTGTTTCCAACAGCGCTTCCTTATCGGAATCTGCGATGCTGTCATACATGGGCCGGATAAATTATGCCTACAAAGGCAAGTATCTATTGACCCTGACAGGACGTACAGATGGAGCCTCGGTATTTGGTATCAACAATAAATATGCATTTTTTCCTGTCGCAGCGGCGGCGTGGCAAATCGGGGAGGAACGTTTTCTGAAAGATAACGCCAAATGGCTGGACATGCTGAAAATCCGCCTTTCTTATGGTGCCAACGGTAACCAGGCGATTACACCATACCGCACGTTAGACCGCTTATACTCCAATGTAAAATATATCTGGGGCGATGATGGTACTGCCGTTACGACAGCCTATTTGGCCGGTGATGGTGTGGGCAACCCTAATCTGAAATGGGAAACCACCTATTCGACCAACCTGGGGCTGGACTTTCAGTTATTTAATAACAGATTGGGAGGAACTATCGATGCCTATATCTCAAAAACGAAAGATTTACTGATGACCCGCACTGTACCTATCATGAACGGGTATAATCGCATTTGGGACAATATCGGCGCCACCCAAAATAAAGGTATTGAAGTCACCTTAAACTCGACGAACGTGAAAGGGGAAAATTTTCAATGGAATACGACCGCTGTGTTTTCCTTAAACCGAGACAAAATTGTCGAGTTGAGGGGGGATGGTATCGATGATATTGCCAACAACTGGTTTATTGGTAAGCCATTACGAGTATTCTACGATTATAAAATGATCGGTGTATGGCAAAATGGAGAAACCATTACTGTGGATGGGGCAGCACCCGGAGCTGCCAAGCTGTACGACCGCGACGGGAACGGCAAGATAGAAGCGAGTGACAGGGTGGTCATCGGATCTAAAAATCCACGCTATACAGCATCTTTAGCCAATCGGTTTTCTTACAAAAATTTTTATGCATCTGCGTTGGTAACCGGGGTTTTTGATGTATGGCGCGATGATCACATGGCCAATCTTGGGGCCTGGACTTTCGGGATTACCAACTATGTACACGATGCCAATTATTGGACACCGGAGAATCCCAATGCGACGATCGTTTCACCCGGCTATCTCAATCCATTGGGGCACGGGTACTATAAAAAGGTGAGCTACGTACAGGTGAAGAACATCACCTTTGGTTATAAATTGCCACACAAAATTGCTAAAAAGGTCGGTGTAAATGGTATTGATATAAACGCCAGCGTCAACAATCTGAATACGATTTCTAATATCAGAGAGGTCCTCAATTACGACAACACCTGGATGGCCTCCTATCCGACGGCACGTTCGTATATGTTTGGCTTAAATGTAAACTTCTAATCGATTAGGACATGAAAATGAAAAATATTATCACAACAAGTTTAGGGCTTATCGTATTGTTCACCTTAGGAGGCTGTAAAAAGTTTCTGGAAGAAGAGCTAAAAACCGAACTGGCCCCCTCCAATACCTATACCAGCACCTACGGTTTCGAGGTGGGGAGTGCTGGTTTGTATACACTCACACGTTCAGAATACAATACCTATGGCGAAGGTGGCGCCTTCATCCATAATGGTGCCTGCCCATATGAAGCTTTACAGGTATCTACAGATATCGCCGATGCCATTAATAGCGATGGCTCACTGACGGCTTTTGCAAACCTTACACTTACTGCCTCAGAACGGTTTGTGGGTACTTACTGGAATTGGGCTTACAACCTCATTTCATCGGCAAACCTGATGCTGGTTTATTCCGAAAAAAATACCAATTGGGATACGCCCCAAGATAAAGCACGTTTTCAGGCTGAAGCCCGCTTCTTTCGGGCATATGCTTACCGTACCTTGGTTTATCTCTATGGCGATGTACCCTATGTAGAAACTATCCTGTATGATTTTCAGCTTAATTTTACCCGTACACCAAAGGCCGAAGTCATCGGCCACATGGTAGACGACCTGAAGTTTGCGGTGGATAACCTGCCTACAAATCCGGACGACGTAAAAGAAGGAAAGCTGACCAAATGGGCCGCAAGTCATTTGCTGAGCGAAATCTACCTATTGCAGGGCAATCATGCCGAAGCAGAAAAGGCCGCATTGGCGGTCATCAATAGTGGGTATTATAACCTTATGAAAAACAGATATGGCGTAAATGGCAGCAAACCAGGCGATGTATTTAGCGATTTATTTCTGGAAAATAACCAAAATAGAAAAAGTGGCAATAAAGAAAGTATCTGGGTATTGCAGTTCCAGTTTAACACGATCGGTGGTGGTACCAATTCGGATGACTGGACGCGTAGGGCTTGGATACCAAATTACTCGACGATTACAGGATTTGTTTTGGCTGACACATTGGGCGGCCGTGGTATTGCACAATTAGTGCCAATGAAGTGGTGGGTAGGCACCACAGGTACCAATGCTACAGGCAATGTCGCTGGTATTTTCGAAGCAAATGATATCCGTAATTCAGGTTATAACATTAAACGCAACTGGTATTACAACAACGCGAATGAGACCTCGCTATATGGTAAAAAAGCCAATATTACCGAACAGACCTGGTTTACGACAAAAAGCTTATTTCCAGCGATTACAAAATTCTTTTACGGACGTACTGAAAATTTAAGTTTGACCGGTAGTTATAAAGATCGTATGAAATTCCGTTTGGCTGAAACCTATCTGTTGCTTGCTGAAGCCTATTTGGGGCAAAATATGCCGGATAAAGCTGCCCAAGCCGTCAATGAAGTGCGGAAAAGAGCTGGAGCGTCCGAAATTACCGGCGCTCAGATGAATATGGATTTCCTGCTCGATGAGCGTATCCGTGAATTAGTTGGTGAAGAAAGCAGAAGATTTACCCTGGTGCGTACCAATACTTTGGTGGAGCGGGTCAAAAAATATAATAATGCGATCAAGGATAAAATTACGGACAACAATATCTTATGGCCTATTCCACAGGTGATCAGGGATGCCAATACAGGGGCACCGTTCCCGCAGAATCCGGGTTATAATTAATGGTTATGGGAGGCTGTCCGAATCCTAATCGTATTTTCGGCAGCTTTCCCATCTGATGACAAAAAAGCAGTTGCGCTAGTCAAGCGCATGATTCTATCCAAACGTTAGCAAAACTATAAATCAATGAAAATCATCAATTATTTATACAAAACCTTATTTTTCTTAAGCATGGTACTTTGCCAGTTATCCTGCAAACAGGAAATTCAGGATATACCCAAAGTCAATGAAACGATGGACCTTCAGCCTTCGTCGGAAAACATTACGCTGGACGAGGTCAATTTGACCAAAGATATCGTCACATTTAACTGGAAGCCCGCTAGGGTACAGTCAGATGATCATTTGGTCAGCTACAGTACGATGTTAGATGTGGTGGGGAACAATTTTGGTACCGGTACAGCCATATTTAACTATGAAGACGATAACGTATTGAGCAGAAGCTTTACTTCCGAACAATTACAAAATTGGGCAAATGAAAAGTGGGGCATACCAGCAAATAAGAGCTTTACGCTGGAGTTTAGAGTCGTTGCACAATGGGAGGGCGGTGCTACTTTTGAGGCACCCGAAGTACGTACCGTAAGAATTACAGTAAATCCGATCAAGACGGTTGTTTTTGATGCCGATAAAGTGTTCTTGAGCGGAAGTGCCGTTGGCGGGAGCAAGGTGGAGATGCCAAAAACATTGGAAAATCTGGATCAGTATGCTTATGTATTGAATTTGCAGCCTGGCGAACTGGAAATTCCGGTCGAATTTAACGGTGAAACCAATTATGTTGTTACCTCGGATGGAAGCGCTGAACTAAACGATGGAAATGCCGTTGGCATCAAAATGAGAGAAAACGTATTCTCCTGGAAAATAGCAACTGCGGGCGAGTATCGCGTTGTGGTCAATATGCAAAAAGCGACAGCAACCATTTATTCTCCAGCGAAAGCACTTGCTCCTAAAATAGTGACATGGACAGGGGACCAGCCTTATACGACCACGGTGACGGATTTGTGGATGCACGGAAGTATCAATGGCTGGGGAACTCCGGTAAAAATGGATTGTCAGGTAAGTTTGGCGGATCCGCAGGTTTTGGTCTATACCGGGGGTAAAGTCGGGACCACCAAGTTTATCGTGACCGGAGACAACAGTAATAACAAAAACCTGGCTTATGCTTTTAGTGCTCCGCCTACGACTGAAGGTGTGGCTCAGACCCTGACGCTTACTTTAGGAAAAGTTGCAGAATTGGGCGGAGGTACCGTTGGCGCCAACCGAAATTCTTATTTCACCATTCCTGCCACGACCAATGTGCTGATTTTTGATCTAAGGAACATGACAATTCTGGGGCTAAAACGGTAAGCAATTGTATCAAAGCATTTAAATTAACTTTAACATTTCTGAAAGTGAAAAACAATATAAACTATAAAAAAGCCTGCCTCAGCGCATTTGCTATCATGCTTTGCTTTCTAGCGGTTTCATGCAAGAAAGATAGTGCTGATAGCGAAAAAGATATAGCAGGGACCTTGGTGAAACCCAGCTACAACCGCAGTTCCATGTTTCGTAACCCTTTAAATGGCTGGGTCATGTATGCTTCAGCTTCGGGGACTCCTTCCTATTGGGACACCCAATTCTATGTACCTGACTTAGGTAAAACGGTCAAAGCAATTGACTATGCATCTGCCTGTTATATCCGTACCAGCTGGCGAACTTTTAATCCTGTAGATGGCGTATATGCCTGGAGGGATCCCAGCACGGCAATCTATAAAATGATCAAAGGGGCACAAGATAAAGGATTGCCAATCGCCTTTCGTATCGTCGTCGACGGTCGCGATCAAGGAGCAAATACGCCGCAGTTTGTTTTCGATGCAGGCGCCAAGTATTATGTTGCCAATGCTTCTTTTCCGGATAGAAAAACACCCGTGCTGCAAGATCCTGTTTTTCGGAAATATTATAGCAAGCTGATCGAAGAGTTGGCGAAGGATTTTAATGATTTAAATAAAACCTCCTTTGTCGATGCTTATGGACTCGGGTTGTGGGGTGAGGGACATAGCGTCATTTACGAAGATCCTAATAATCCTTCCGGCCAAAATATTGAGGTGATCAAAGAAGAAGTTGTTGATTGGATTTCAGATGTGTATTCCAAGAACTTTACAAAAGTGCCCTTGCTGATCAATTATCACCGCTTAGTTGGCGACCCTGCGGGCAATGGAGCTCCCAATCCTAATTCGGAGAAGCTATTGAATAAGATGATCAATAAAGGGTACAGCCTGCGTCAGGATGCCTTTGGAATGACCGATTATTATCAAAGCTGGGAGAAGAATTTTGCCAAGGTCTGGAATTTTAAACGCCCGATTATTATGGAAGGTGGTTGGATTACGACTGGTACACACCGTTACTGGACTGATCCAAGCGGTAAATACAGGCAAGACCATCCCGAAGATGTTCGGCAGGGCGAATTTGACAGCTCCTTGGAAGCTGCTGTAAACATGATGGATTTCCGTATCGGTGAAATTGAAAGCTGGTTCACCAAATCTTTTACCTTATGCCAGCGTTTTATTTCTGAAGGTGGCTATCGTTTATATCCCGATCGTATTTATTTACCGGAGAAAGTCAATTCGGGTACTGAAACGACAATTAACCACCGCTGGCGGAATATGGGCTGGGGGTATTTCCCGAATAATATTCCTCAATGGAATTATAAATATAAAGTAGCTTTTGCACTCCTGGACGAAGAAAACAGGGTGAAAAAAGTTTTTGTTGATGATAAAGGAGAACCTTCCACCTGGCTTAAGAATAATCCAGTCGCATACGAGTTGAAAGCTAATGTCGATGTAGCTGCTGGAAACTATAGCTGGGCCGTCGCCATTGTAGATACAACAAATGAAAATCAGCCGGGAATAAGGCTTGCCGTAAATGGCGATATAACTGATTCAGGATGGTTAAAACTATTGAAAGTACAAGTACAATAAATTTCTTGATGACTCTCGATCAAAAGCGAAATCATCGGATGTTTTTTATGTCAAAAGGGCCTGATAATTGATCAGGCCCTTTGTTTTAGTGTGTACTTGTACAGTAATTTTTATGATCCTTTTGCGCCCTCTTTGTAGGTTTATTATCCAATTTTTATATGCTAAGTCGCGAGTTATGGGCCTATATGTAGCTGAAATTTGAGGAAACAAGTTATGGTTTCTGTAATGTATTCTTTTTATAGCTTCAATAGAATTGACAGAAACAATAGCGATTAAACTTTGATCTAGTTTGCAAGATGATTTAGACCGCCTATCGTATCAGTGAAGAGGCGGTTGTGATATCAGAGTTATTTGACGAAATTATACAGGACATGACATATCCATCCTGTTTGACTTTGAGGTACAGATTAGCGCTTGTTACTTTTTTGCTTACGTAAGTGTATTTGATATTAAATTCGACTTTTCCTGAACCATTGCTGTTGGGTAGGACTTCGATCTGCTCATTTGGACTTTTTAATTGAAATGTTTGCGTAGCATCTAAATAGCCAGTCCCATTTTCAATTTTTTGTAGGGTGTATTTGGTTTTTACCAAAAATTCCTGTTGATCTGCTCCTAAGACTGGAAATGCCACTGTTTCTGTTTTTTCAACTGAATCACCAACTTTCATTGGTTTATTTGGCGTTTTATCTTCAAACTGATTCTGTTCCATTTCGGTTTTTAAATGTTGTTTTTCCAGGGAATCTAGCGTGTTGTTTACGATCGAATCAATCTTTGTTTTGCCATTTTCATCGTAATAGCCATATATCGTAGAGCCACTTAGCGGAGCCTTTAATGGAGTTATTTGCTCGTTAAATTTCATGCTAGTCTCTACAAAAAGTATTTCTGTCTTATAGGGAATTATCTGCTTGACTTCTGCGCCTGTAGCGGTGGTCGATTGGACCTTATTATTTCCTTCCAGATTCATTGTAAAGGGGAATAGTCCCTCCAATTTGCCTGCTGCTTTGGTTTGATATATACCCGTTGTCTCGTACTTTAATTGTGGTTGAGGAAGGTATTTAAAGACAAAGGATTCCTGTGCGTTAACGTACTGCAAAGCAACTAAAAATAATAATGTAAAATAGTAATTCATTTTTGAATTTGTTAATATTCACTAAAGTTAATCAATGGTAGTAGTATTTTTATTGCGTAGTACTGTATTTTTTTTAACGCTCGTTTTCGCTATTTTTCGAGTTTTCCCTATCATGGCTTAAGCGTTGGTTGCTTTTTTAGAGACTATTGAATTTTCACCGTACGATTCCAATTTTTATGTTGATTCTTTCTTTTTGAAATGTAGCTAGTAGCCGTTTTGTATAGTAAGAACAACAGCAGATTTGAAGTGGTTTTGTTGAATTTTATTACTCAGTGGAGCAAATAAAGCATTGTAATTGGCTGGAATCTTTGAGCATAGTCCTGTTGGGTTAGCTGCTAACTTGTAGGAAATGATTGAGGTATTATACAAAGCGGGGCCTTGGCCCCGCTTATTTTACAGTACTTATAATTCGAATGAAATATAAGTTGCAGACTATATTCCTAATTCACCCTGGGCAAGCATATGTCTGTAAATCGTTCTGCAGTTGTCGAAGAATCCTGAACAGGAATTTTCAACATAGGTTTGCGAAGTGAAGGTGTCAATCACTTGGCCACTAGTATTGTAGACTGTTAGCGTGTAAACACATTTTCTTAGAAATTTTGCATTGCTTTCTTTTGTTGACTCGGTAACTTCAACTTTGTTGGTGGTTTCGGGTGCTGCCGAAGTACTTGTTTTTACTTCTGCATTTTCTTTGGGTGCTTTTGTGTCCGTGCCTGCAAAAGCCGCTGTCGATAGCGCAGCTAGGGCTACCAAACTCATCAATAACTTTTTCATTGTTTTTAAGTTTTATTTGTTAAATAATGTATGCCTTTTGGGCATGTTTTAATTATCTGAGAATAAAAGTAATCACAAGAAATTGTACTAGGCTGAGCGATTCGTATTCGTGAGAGTTGATCTCATATTCGCGCTTATTTAGTTGATATTTAGTTTTCCCAGTAAACTGAAAGCCGCTCAAAAATTAGACTTGGTATTCGTACATATTTTCACCTCCCGATTTCGGCTATTTACCGAGTTTTCCCGAGCGTTGGTCTAAAGCCCATAGGCCAGGGACCTATTGTGTCGTAGTTTTGAGTCAACAAATAAGAACAACAGAACTAACACTATAAAAAAGATATTATGAAAATCCTAGTAAAAACATTCGCAGCAGCAGCTTTAATCGCCGTATCAACATTCGCTATGGCAGCTGCAGGACCAGGTTCGAAATCAGAGAAAGCAAACGTTAATCTTTCCACAGCAGACTTGGCACTGGATCACTATCTTGCGGTAACCATTGCGGGAGAATCAGCAGGTGTAGAGCAGCTATTTGCTGAAGATTTTAACCAAAAGTTTCAAGCGTCCAATACGCAAAGTCATGGCCGTAGCGAAATCGTTAAATTCTTGAAAAAGCAAAAAGGAGAGCAGCTGAACTGCACCGTAAACACCGATATCCTTGAAGAGTCAGCAGACTTTATGGTCGCTAAAGTAACCTTGAAATTCGAAAATTTTACCAAGACTGACCTGGTCACCTTAGAGCGCGAGGGTAACAGCTGGAAAGTATCGAAATCAATCAATTCGTATAAATAAAATCTAATAGCTAGTGGTCTGTCAGTTCGGGTGGAGGACAAACCACTGGTGAATTATCTATTTAAGTTAAGTTTAAAAGCCACGTCGGGAGATGTGGCTTTTTTTCTGATATACAAGTATGAAACTTTTAAATTAACTTTAGGTATTCGCCATTCGTGCTGAGATTTCGTGCAAATAGCCTGTGGTCGCTAGATTATAGTAATTGATGGAAGAAAAGTATACTTTAATCGGACTGGGCTTAATAGGAACTGATCATTGTACCGATATTGTTCGAAAATCTTCAGTGTCGACCATGGTATAAACCGGAAATAAAATAAGATTAGAATCTCAAGAGTCATAACTATGGCCGATCATATTGTAAAAAAATAGAGCGGTCAGTTAATTAGATTATTGGGCGTAAAAAAGAATAAGTAATGGATATTAAAAAGCACCTACTGGCTTTAAAAAGTTTTGAAGATTCTTTATCCCAAGCATTAAATCAACTTCAGCGTGAAGTTGGTAACGACCTGTCGTTCCTGGAAAATTTTGATCAATTGAATAATTGCTATAAAATGGATTCAAGGTTAAGTCAGCTATTATTGAGCGCTATGCAATTATCCAAATCTGAGGATATATATTCAAGTTTCGAATTGTCGGATATCGAAAAGGCCTATGATTTTATGCTCGAAACGAATACTAATAATTTAAATATTTGGGTTGATGCGATCTATTTTAATGAAATTGTTATGGATAATAAAAGAAAAAGTGAGCTATTGAAAACTCGATTTTATTTTCTATTGGCTAATTTCAAAAAAGAAATTGAAAATTTGGATAGGTAGTCAGATGGCCCTGTAGGACTAACATCAGCGGCCCCATATTGAATTTGGACGAAAAAGTAATAGAAACAAAATTTAGATACTACACGATGAAAGATAAATATGAAAAATGGGCTATTGATTTATTCCTTCCTCAAGATTTATTTTTTTATAAAATGTATGTGGAATACAGTGAAATAGTTATTCTTTTAAAAAACTTAGTTGATCACACTCAAATTCTCGAATTAAAATTTGAGTATTTTGTTTCGTATAAAGTTACGATCGACTTGGCGCTAATGAAGATGGTTAACGAGAACGACGATTTTCGAGGATTTGCAAGATCTACATGCTCGGCTTATTTGGATTCAGTTATTGAGGGCAGCTATGATATTTTAGAAAGAAAAAATATTGAACATTTCGTTATTTATAATTTAGAAAATGCAATTGAGGTGCTTTCGGATGAACCTGCTACATTTCGCTGGTTAAGTAAGGAAGAGGTGAAAACGTTAGTGAGTTAACCAGTTAATAAATTAAAAGGAACAAAATTCAGGTATCAATAGTTATGAACAATTTTATAAAATGGGATCCAGTATCTCCTCCACCAAATGATCTTTATTTTGTTAATTTAACGGACAACGGTGGTAGCATAGAGATTCATCTGGCTGAAATGAAAGATGACCGAATATTAATCTTAAAATTTAAAGGTGTGATGTCTTATCAAGTGACAGATGAAGGTGCAAGATCAAGAGGCCTCTATGAGCACCCAGGTATAGAGGTTTAGTGGTATCGGATAATTCAGACTATTAGATTGGTTTCGTAGAGAAAGTCAAGAAATGTTTTCAGATTGGGATCTGAAACACTATTCTATAGGTAATGTAAATAATATTATCGACATCATAAGCGGTAATGAAATCGAAGTGGTTTGGCAGGCGGAAGTTTATAATTCTTTCATCTACAGATAAATACTTTGTTGCAAAATTTAAAAAGGGCATAACTTAGCCATAAGTTATCCATTTACATCCCCATTCCCGCCATTCACCGAGTTTTCCCGATCGTTAGCCTAAAGCCCGTAGGCTAAGGGCCTATTGTGTTGTAGTTTTGAGTCAACAAGTAAGAACAACAGTAAGAACAACAGAACTAACACAATAAAATAAAGACATTATGAAAGCATTAGTAAAAACATTCGCAGCAGCAGCCCTAATCGCAGTATCTACATTTGCTATGGCAGCTGAAGGGCCTGGAGCAAAAGCAACAAAAGCTAATATTAACCTTTCTACAGCAGATTTCGCTTTAGAACACTACGTAGCGGTAACTACAGAAGGCGAATCAGCAGGAGTAGAGCAGTTATTTGCAGCTGATTTTAATCAAAAGATCCAAGCTACCAGTGCGCAGTCTAACAGCCGTAGCGAAGTGGTTAAATCTCTGAAAAAACAAAAAGGCGAAAAGCTAAACTGTACAGTAAGCACCGACATCTTAGAAGAATCAGCTGATTATATGGTCGCTAAAGTGACGTTGAAATTTGAAGATTTCACCAAAACAGATTTAGTTACCTTGGAACGTGTAGGCAATGACTGGAAAGTATCCAAATCGATCAATTCTTATAAGTAGTATCCAATAACTGGTGGTTTGCCAATAATAAAAGACAAACCACTAGTGAATCATATGTTAAAGTTTAGTTTAGAAGCTAGATCGTGAAATCTGGCTTTTTTACGTCAAAAGACCTGATTATCATCAGACGCTTTCTCTTAGCGTTTATTTGTACAATAATTTTTATGTTTCCCATTGTTTCAATGTTTTTAAAAACTATTGGATTTTCACTGTACTAAACCAATTTTTATATTAAATCTTCTTGTCGAAATGAAGCTTGTTGCCGTTTTGTAAGGATAAAGGTTATATTGAAATAGTTTTATTGGAGTAGTTTGGGACATTGGCATACCATCAAGTGGGGAAGAGGATGGCGCATGGATTCTCCCTGTTCTTATGGCCTTATTGCGCTGCCTTATCTCGACGGACCCAAACTTGAAATTCTTACCTTTGATAACAATAAATCAGTCCATTTCTATTGGTTACTGCCTATCACCGAGGAGGAAGTAGCTTTTAAAAAGGGAAATGGTGCCGAAAAGCTTGAGGAAATATTTGAAGAACGAGGATTAAATTATTTAGATCCATTCAGGGACACGTTGGTTTGAATGAAATAATATCTCGGGATTTAGTAGTCAAAAATACCAATTTTTCTAAAAAATAGATAGCTATGAAACTACTACGAAATTTTGAATTAAACGATATACTGTTTGATTTAGAATCTGGCAAAGAGTTTGAAAATTCAACTATCCTGCGCCATTTGACCATCTAAATGATTTGGAACAGGACTGGGGATTATTCATTCAGGAAATCATTAATAATCCATTACGGAGGAGGAATATGATTTCAAATCTCATGGAATGAGTTAATAATAGGTAATACTGTCCTGCTATTAAAACAGCTTCCACTTCTAGCGACATAAAGATTGCTGCAAGAACATTTAGAATAGTTTAGTGATGAAATTTATCTACAAAAAGTAATTAAACCTAGCGATTTTTCAGCAGAAAACGGGTAAAAGGATTTTCATTATATAAATGCATAAATAGCTAGTCCGAGCATATATTTTAAACTTTTTTTAACCAACAAGTGATATAAAGGTAGCGAGATTGTTATCTTTCAATTAAATTCGTAAATATGAGTCCTCGTAAGGAAGATCATATGGTCCAAGATCTTATTAGTCGGGGGCAAAATATTATCTGTAATAACTTTATACCAAATGAATCAGAGATATTTTTTAGTACTACTTTTTCTCACAGTATGCCAGTTGGCCTCGGCTCAATTTGCAAAAATCATTGACAAAGACGGCTATGTAAATGTGAGGAAACAAGCTACAGTGAATAGTGCGGTTGTTTCAAAAATTGCTGCTGATAAAATTGTTTATGCATTTCCTGATGAAAAGTTCGGCGATTGGGTAATTGTTGATTATACCGACAACCATAACAAGAGCTTCACTGGGTATGTACACAATTCAAGAATTAAATATATCGAATCCTATAAGCAGATCCCTATAGTATTTGCTGATGAAGGCAGCGCAAAATTTATGGCAAAAGATATAACCGTGCAAATAAATTCCGATCGTTTCGATTATGAAAAAAATAAAGATGATTTTTCATCGACTCAATATGATGGCTATACCGTTGTAGACAAATTTAGAGGGCAGCAGGTTTGGGGAACAGATGGCGAAATCCCTACAAGCCATTACACCTCTATTCAAGCTACTATAAAGGGAAGATTTATTCAGATCCCAGCAAAGGAAATCGAAAACTTATTTAATGTAAACAACGAGTTTGCAACATGCTACTATGATGACTCGAATGATATTTTATACATTACTGCCGTTAATGGCGATGGAGCTGGTGGGTATGCAGTTTTATTTGAGATTAAAAAAGGTAAATATAAAGCACGCTTGGTAACAATGCCATTTTAGCAATAGCAATAATCGTAAAATTACTCTTGTTTGGCTTTTAACTCCCAAAATCGTATTTCATAGAGCAACCGTTATATGAAGATTTTAAAGTCTTTTTGAAGAATCTATCCTTTTCGTTTTGATTTTACATTATTTGAATATAGCGTGGGTTTCGTATCAGTGAATGTAGATCGTTATAAAAAAGATTATTACTGTACAATGCCATCGATGCTAAAGTTGAGCGATCCATCAAGTAGTTCATCACAGAAGACTCGTTTTATGGCAATTCGACATATGGGAAAGTAGAGGGAACTAAAAAACTTCTACAACCTAATGTTCTATTAGGTTGTAGAAGTTATAACAATTAGATATATTTCTTTCTCTTAGCCTTAGATACTTCTTCGATACGAGACAGTTGTTGTGCAAAAAACACCCATAAAAAAGGAAATAAAAACATTAGTATAATACTCAAAAAAGGTATTCTCCCTTTTGATTTAGCTATTTGAACGACCACTACTATATAACTAATAAGCCAAAATAAAGCTATTAATATCAAAGAAAATTTCATTTTTAAAATTTTTTATAATTAAAAGTAATCAAAAATTTAATTATAAGCAAGTGTATGTAGCCGCTGCTAACATACTCATGTGCCACTTTGGGAAATGTGGCTTTTTTTCTTTTGTCAACTCGAAACGATGCATCGTAAAAGATATGGAGACTATTGCAACATCGAAAATAAAGAAGATCACCAAAATAGCTTACCAGAAATGTGGGTTCTGCGTAAATTATTTTCCGTTTAAAATAACGCAATCGATTGATTTGATTTAATATTTTAATATTCGGTAATGTATATATAACTTGAAGTGTAAATGTGCATTCTGGTGACGCTAGTTAGTATGATTTGTAATTTTTTAACCAAACGAAACGCTTAATTTATGGGTAAATCTGCTCTTTTTAAAGGTAAAAATAGTGATCTAAATTATACTTCTGCATTTTTGCTAGATCCTATTAAGGTAACGTATGCTAAATTAAATGTTAACCCTACATCGGACCAAATAAGAACGGCCTATCAAAACTGTTATAATCCTCTTCAAGTGAATCCGTTTTAATTATGAAAATACTATTTTACCCACTGTTTTTTTTAATATTTCAATTTACCGTTCATGCTCAGGTCAAACCGGTGGCATTCGATATGAAGATCATGTATAAGTTTACTTATCAGAACGATAGTACGTCTAGTGCTTCGCGGAAAAGTATTTTTACACAATTGACGATCGGTGAGCAAGAAAGTCATTTTCAGACCCTATCAAAATTTAGAGCTGATTCAGCATTGGCACTCGAACATGGCAGTAATATGCTTTTCTACAGTTATGGTCGTATAGTACCCAATAACTTTTTAATTGTAAAACGGGGAGATGTCATTTCCACTTACGATCCTATAAACGGCGTGGGGTTTAGTGGAAATAATGAGTTGTCCTACTATGAGGAAAATAAGGCGGATATGCAATGGGAAATACGCCCTGACACTGCTCATATTAACCATTTTGTTTGTCAAAAAGCGACGACGGACTGGGGCGGGCGAAAATGGATCGCGTGGTTTACCATGGATATACCGATTTCAGATGGTCCGTATAAATTTTGTGGACTACCCGGTTTAGTGTTGTCCATATCAGATCAGGATAAATATTTCACATTCGATATGGCCTCCATAAGCAAAGTAAACAGTGTATCGGCCACTTTCGATCAATTACGTCCAGACCTTATTATCCAAAAGACAACAAAAGCTAATTTTTATAAGGAAAGGCAAAAATTAAGGGATAATATGATTGAATATGCGCTGTTGACCGGAGCTATATTATCTGACGAAAGTAAAATAAATATCCGTGCAGAAATGAAAACAGATAATAACCCTATCGAGCGGCATTAATGAGATGTGCAAATAGACGCTATGCTAGCTAAACTTTTTTTCACCATCATATTTATCTGGATAGGTGGCCATTCCTTTGCGCAAACCATTATTACAGGCAAATTACTCGACGAAAATCAAAAACCGATCGCCAATGTCACTGTGTCTTATAAAAAAATCGGTTCTGCAGCCTTGTTGAACTTTTCAAAAAGTGACGCTAGTGGAGCCTTCAGACTTACTGTTAAAGTTAGCGATGTAGATTCACTACAGTTGGATTTTAATCATCTCAGTTATGCCAAACGTAGCGTACATGTTGCCAATGCGACTGCAAACTATGCTTATATTTTAAAAAGTGAGGTGCGGAAAATACAAGAGGTAAAGGTGTCGGATGTGCCAGTGTACAAGCAAAAAGATACGATCAATTATAATGTAGCTTCTTTTACAGGAGCGCAAGATCGTGTAATAGGTGATATCATCAAGAAGCTTCCGGGCGTAGAGATGCGCAACGGTCAGATCTTTTATCAAGGCGAACCTATTCAACAGTATCGGGTCAATGGATTGGACATGATGGGCGGACGTTACGGGCTTATCAATCAAAATCTTCCAGCAGATGCGGTTATGAAAGTTCAGATCCTTGAAAATCATCAACCCATCAAAATGTTGGATAAGTTGGTCTTTTCAAACCGCGCCACCCTTAATTTACAGCTTAAGAAATTTACCACAACAGGTACCGGTAAACTAGGTCTTGGAGCAGCTCCTGCGCTTTGGGATGCTAATATTACACCAATGACATTTGCCAAGACCTTTCAAATGCTCAATTCATTTCAGACGAACAATGTTGGCGATGACGTGTCACAGCAGTTAAAACCATTCTATTCAGGTACTGGTTATTTTACAGCGCGATCTCGCTTTTCAGATGGACCGTCCTATCTCTCTATTCGGGAGGTAGCCACTCCGGGTTTCGATCAGAAAAAATGGTTGAAAAACCAGATCTTTCTAATGAGCAGCAATATGATTCAAAAGTTAAAGAACGGTTTGGAAGTCAAAGGTAATTTTTCTTATTTCCACGATAATCGAAAACTGCAAGGAACAACGTCGACACAATATTTTACAAACAACGAAGTGATCCACAACCAGGAGGTAGTGGACAATCGCTATGGTATCGATGAGTTGAATATTGGGATGCTGGTCGAAAAGAACGAGTCAAACGTTTTTTTTAGTAACAGCACCAATTATCGTAAACATTGGAACAACAGTGCCGGTAATATTCTTTTTAATGAAGACATCCCTATACAGCAGGACAAAAAATTCTCAGACGAAGCCTTTCTCAATTCCTTTTCACTCGGCCGTTTTATAGGCAAGCAGTTGGTCAATATCACGTCTACTTTAGAGTGGCACAGTACGCCTCAACGTCTTACGGTCAATCCCGGTCAGTTTGAATCGTTGCTCAACGGCGGGATGCCCTATGATCAGATGGGACAGATCGTTCGTTTTAAGAGCTTTAATTTTGAAAATGGCCTGAGTTTATCGCGCAAGATCAAAACATGGACTTTTTCACCTAGCATCAACCTGAATTACAACAGCGGTACGTTAAACAGCTATATCGAGCTGCATGATCAGCATGATATTCGCGTCCTGGATACTGGTTATTTCAATGCTATGAATAGCGCGCAGATGCAGCTGCGGATGGCGCTCCAAATTGGGAAAGAAGTGCGCAAGTTTAAATACAGTTTCAATCTACCGTTCAGTCAATATTACTATAATGTCAAACAGCAAGGCAAACAGCGTCTGAAAAATGAATTGCGGAGCAGTTGGAATCCCTCTGCTTCGATGAGCTATCTGTTTAACGGGAAAAATACGATCAGTACAAACCTGAGTGGAGGTCGAAATTTTGGTGGGCTCGACAATTTCTACAATGGTTACATCATCAGTCAGTATCGCAGTATCCAAAAGTATGATGCACGCTTACTTAAGAATGAAGAGCTGCGTACAGGAATACATTATGCGTATAAAAACACCTTGAAGGCAAGCTTTGCCAATCTGGGTTATAATTTTAGAAAAAGTTGGCGTGACTATATGTTCAGTACAGTATTGGATAGTATGGGACGTAGCACGACCAGTATTATTAATCAAAATGCGCAGAGTCTGTCGCATGGGATCACTGGTGGACTTTCCAAACTATTTGTCCGTATCAAAACTGTAGCAAAGTTAAATGGTAATTTCAGTTGGAGTACTTCAGATTATTTGCTGAATGAGCAGTTGGTGAAGCAACGTGTAAGCAGTCAGTCGTTCACACTTGAGCTGATCAATTCGTCTTCAGCGTTAATTTCTGGAGATTACCGGGTTGCCATGGGGCGGACCCACAATAGATTGGCTGCTGGACAGCGCAATGAGCTGTTATATAACAATCATTTTTTTAATCTGGTAGTTGCCCCCCATGATCGACATTTGATCACCTTGTCCAATTCATTATATGCAAATAATGTCAAGGCACAAAAAAGTCAGTATTTTATGGACGCAACTTATCGGTTCAGGCTAAGCCATTGGCGTACCGATTTAGAGCTGACAGCAACCAATATCTTGAACAATAAAAACTATCTGCAGCAATTTTCCTCAGATTATGAGCTTATACAGAGTTATTTCGAACTCAGGCCAAGACAGTTTTTGATTGCAATGCGATTTAAAATCTAGTGTTTAACTCCCAAAGAATTTGTTAACTTAAGGCTCTCAAATGACCTTTGATAATTTAGCTAATTCATATCTTCCAGTGAGGTGGTAGATGGACCTGTTTTCAAGTTATACAACGTACAAATCAATAAATGTTTAAGAAGTGAAAATTAATAAAAAAGTTGTTCCAACTATTTATATTCTGACCTATGTTTGTTTGATCGTGACGAATTTTATTGCGATAGAGCACCAGGCAATTAAAGGATGTTTTAGTCAGTTATTGGCTGATTTTTTTCATTTAGGGCATAAATTTGATGGCTTTCAAATTTTTGGAATATATCTTTTTGGGAATCCATGGATATTGGGATTATTCTATTATGGCTTTAAAATTAAGTGGATAGTATATTGTTTTATTGCCAGTAATATCTTAATTTTTGTATCGCTATTGCAATGTTATATGAAATTAACTTAATACACCTGTCAGTTATTTTACTTCTTTGATGAAATTACGGCTACAATGGAAAATTAGATCTAAACTGCGAGATGATTAGGAAACATTTGTTGTCAGATAATAATATTTTAGTACCCTTATATTAAAAGTGTGATCACTGTAATTGGTAGTGTGGTTATATTAGGTTTATGGTAAAAAGATCAGTCTTAGAAAAACTATCCAATAAGGACCTGTTGCGGTATACTTCAGAAGATACCCGATCAGTCCCTGAAGCTATAGAAATGGCTTTCGACATTCTCAAAAAAAGGGGCTATTTTTTTTCCGAAACAGAAATTGTTAAGATAAATCAACTTATCGCATCAAGGAAAAAAGAGGAACCTGATTACAAATCCCTTAACACATGGGATATTGATGAAGATGCTGAAAAAGCTTCCGTCAGTTTCTATTCACAAAAAGCAATATGGTATTTTAGTATACTATTCGGATTATTTACAGGCGCTATATTGTTAGCGATTAACTTATTCACATTATCCAAGAAAAAAGAAGCATGGGCAACACTCCTATTTGGATTTGGTTATACCTTAGCGTTAATTTTAGTATACAATGAATTTAAAGATTATTTTGATCAGAGTAGATTCACTGGTATTTTGTTGTATGGAATAGGTGCCGCCATATTGCAGTTTGGGTTTTGGGATCAATATTTGAAAGGAATAAAATATAAGAAGAGAAGCATCATTGCTCCACTTATGATCTGTTTAGTTGTTGTTGGTTTAATTATATTACGTATCATAATATTCTTGAGTTGATTCTCCGCAATAATATTGAAAGACCCTATGGTTTTTCAAAGGCCAATGTTGTTATCTTGAGAAGTATACCTTACTACTTACTTACTTACTTACTTAATGCCTTGACGATGGCCATGCCTATGGCCTTGGCTGATTGAGGATTTTGGCCAGTGATCAATCTGCCGTCAATGGTGACATGCGACTGCCAAGGTTCTGATTTTTCATAAATCCCACCTATAGCTTTTAGTTTATCTTCTAGTAGAAAGGGAACAACATTGCTGAGCTTTACAAGCTCTTCTTCTTCATTGCTAAAGCCATTGACTTTTTTCCCTTTTATCAAATATTCACCGGATTTCAGTTTGATATTGATCAAGCCAGCAGGACCATGACACACAGCTGCGACAACGCCGTTTGCTTCGTATATCTTGCTTGCAATCTTTGCGATTGTCGAATCGAAGGATAGATCCCACATCGCACCATGTCCTCCGGCATAGAAAATGGCTTTATAATCTTCCGGTTTTACCTGAGAAGGTTTAAGGGAATGGGTGATTTTACTGTGGTAGTATTTATCCTCCCAGAATTTTTTGTTAACAGGATCAGTCAGGTCAAATCCATCCAAAGGTGGATTCCCTCCCTGTGGACTAAGGAAATCAATCTCATATCCAGCCGCTGTTAAAACCTCCCAGGGATGTGAGACTTCCCCGAGATAATAACCTGTTTTCTCGCCTGTATTACCTTTTGTATCGTGACTAGTTACTACAAATAGAATTTTCGGTTTTCGATTTGTTGCATAGCAATGGGGTATTATTAGGGTGAATAAAGCCAAAAATAGTCCTATTTGTATAAAGAGTTGTTTTGCTTTCATATCGTTGAGATTTTCTTTTTGTTGGAACAAATCTCTCGATTTCATATCGTAATTTAACGTGACCTACATCACATAATTAAAATTCACCTTCCCATTTCCGCCATTCACCGAGTTTTCCTAATCGTTAGTCTAAAGCCGATAGGCTAGGGGCCTATTGTGTCGTAGTTTTGAGTCAACAAATAAGAACAAAAACCATCATGAGCATCGATGGAAATGCTCATAATAGCTTCATCACAATTGAAGAACAAATTATTTAGATGAAAAACTAACACTATAAAATAAAGACATTATGAAAGCATTAGTAAAAACATTCACAGCAGCAGCTTTAATCGCAGTATCTACTTTCGCTATGGCAGCTGAAGGACCTGGAGCAAAAGCAACAAAAGCAAACGTTAACCTTTCCACCGCTGATTTCGCTTTAGAGCACTATGTTGCAGTAACGACTGGGGGCGAATCAGCAGGCGTAGAGCAGTTATTTGCAGCTGATTTTAATCAAAAGATCCAAACTACCAATGCGTTGTCTAACAGCCGTAGCGAAGTGGTTAAATCCTTCAAAAAACAAAAAGGAGAGAAGCTAAACTGTACAGTAAGCACAGATATTTTAGAAGAATCCGCAGATTATATGATCGCTAAAGTGACTTTGAAATTTGAGGATTTCACCAAGACTGATCTTGTCACTCTGGAGCGTGTGGGTAATGACTGGAAAGTATCCAAATCAATCAATTCGTATAAATAAGAGCCATCCCTAACAAATATATAAGTTGTGAAGTCACATCGAGAGATGTGGCTTCAATTTTTTGCGTATCATTGTATGTCGATGGATAATAGGCGATCAATTTTGAATTGAGCATATGGTAAAATATACTATCAAGTGGCTAACAGATAGATTTGAAAATGGAGATAGCTTCAAATTTCTCTTCTTTTGGGGGCATACAGCTAAGCATAATCAGGATGTTGGAAAATTTGTTTTCAGTCAATGGTATGAGAGTCCGTTTACAGTAGATAATATTACCTATAGGACTGCGGAACATTGGATGATGGCCCAAAAAGCGTTGCTTTTTGATGATAAAAAGAATTTTGAGAAAATCATCAACTGTATTAAGCCAGGTGAGGCCAAAGAGTTGGGAAGGCAAGTTGTAGGCTATGATGATCAGATTTGGAATGAACACAAATTTGAGATCGTTAGGAACGGAAATATCCATAAGTTTAATCAACATTGGACGCTGGCAGAATACCTGTTAAAAACAGAAAATAGAGTTCTTGTTGAGGCAAGCCCCGTTGATGCCATCTGGGGTATTGGACTTGCACAAGATGACGTTGATATTGAAAACATCTATTGTTGGCGCGGTCAAAATTTATTGGGCTTTGCGTTGATGGAAGTACGAGATTTTCTAGGTCAATTTGGACAATTTCGAGCACTTCAAAACGCTATGCCACCGCCTTGGTCGAAGTTTTCCGATAAGGACAGTAGGGATATGTTTTGGAGAATGGGATTGGGTGAGGAATATTTGAGCAAATTCCGTACTTATTATGATAATCTGTCTGAAAGGGAACAAAAGATATATCAACTGACCTATCCTCCTCCTTATTCATGGATGGATTTTTATTAACTTCGTATAAATGGAATTTTACAACTGGTGGTTTGCCAGTAAAAAGACAAACCACTAGTGAATAATCTATTTATTAAGGCCAGGTCGGGAGATGTGGCTTTTCTAATTTTGAAACCAGACAATCAGGTATACTCGGGCTCTTCTAATTATATATCTGTGGCGTGCTTCCCTGTCAGAATTTTATATTTATTCTTTTGAACCCAGTCTTACCCCAATAACTGTATTTAATCTGTCCTGTAATTTGATTCTTAGCGATGCAACCTATATATCTGCTGTCAAGCGCATGATCTCTGCTATCGCCCAATACAAAAATACTATCTGTCGGAACAACGAAATCATTCATATTCATCATACCATCATCAAACTCTTCTTTACTTTTATAGATGCGATGACTGTGTCCATTTGGAAATGTCTCTTCCAATTCAGAAAAGTTTATACCTTCTATATTTCTGTCTGCAATAAATTTGGATTTACTTAGCTTGTTATTTATCGATACAATATTGTCTTTAAGTGAGATCGTGTCTTTTGGCAGACCAACTATACGATACATGAATAACTGACCATCTTCTTTCGTAAACGTAACCAGATCTCCAATTTTAGGTGTGTTTTTTTCGTAGGCTTTTGTATCTGTTATAATCCAGTCGCCTTCCAGAATCGTTGGGTTATTGGCTGTTGTTTGAGCAATGTAAGATTGTATGCCTATCATTTTTTTTATATCAAACACTAAGGTCGTTGTAGAGATAAAGATGGCGATCAATACGTAGTTATACCATTTGTTGTAAGGTTTGAGGATGTAAAATTTTTGTCTTTTTGCATTTATTATAGCATCCACTACCATAAATAAAAGGAATGAAATGGCAATCGTCAAAAAAATGACCATTCCGGCAAAGGAGGTTGCCCAACGGGTAACAGCAAAAATTACAGGAATTAAATAACTTAGGGCGAAATAAAGAATGCCTTTCTTTATCTGTCCATTATAGACCTGCCCTAGGCCAGGAAAAACTAAAGAAAATACAGCTGCCTTAAAAGCATTTCTTGGATGTGACTGAGGTACATCAATTGTCGTTAGATCTTCCATAAAAGAATAATAGGTATAATATAATTATTAGGTGGTGATTGACTGCCTGCGTATAGGAAGCCTTTCCCTGCATTAAAATTAGTCATTTATTTTTTGAACGTGGCTGGCTATTCTAAAAACTTTATCAGGTATTCTGTGCCGGATTCGTGCTATACGTTCACCTCCGCATTCCAGCCACTCATCGAGTTTTCCTGATTGTTGGTCTAAAGCCAGTAGGCTAGGGGCGTATTGTGTTATAGTTTTGAGTCAACAAATAAGAACTAATAACTAACACAATAAATAAAGACATTATGAACCATCATGAGTGTATTCAAAAAGCACTCATGATAGCTTTATCATCAAATAAAAAACAAATAATTTCGATAAAAAACTTTAGTAAAAACATTCGCAGCAGCAGCTTTAATAGCAATATCAACATTCACTATGGCAGCTGAAGGACCTGGAGCAAGAGCAACAAAGGCAAACGTTAAACTTTCCACAGCAGACTTGGCACTCGATCACTATGTTGCGGTAACGACTGAGGGCGAATCAGTAGGAGTAGAGCAGTTATTCGCAGAAGATTTCAATCAAAAGATCCAAGCTTCCAATGCACAGTCTAACAGCCGTAGTGCCGTAGTTAAACTATTGAAAAAGCAAAAAGGGGAGAAGCTGAACTGTACAGTTAGCACTGATATTTTAGAAGAATCTGCAGACTATATGGTCGCTAAAGTAACGTTGAAATTTGAGAACTTCACCAAAACAGATTTAGTTACCTTGGAGCGTGCGGGTAATGACTGGAAAGTATCCAAATCGATTAATTGGTATAAATAGGAGCGATTTCAAATAAATATTAATGCTGTAGAGCCAGGTCGGGAGATGTGGCTTTTTTACGTCAAAAGGGCCTGATTCTCATCAGACCCTTTCTCTTAGCGTTAATTTGTACAGTAATCTTTATGTTTCTTATCGTTTCCTCTTTTTTGTTTCGTCATCCAATGTTTTTAAAGACTATTGGATTTTTACTGTACGACGCCAATTTTTATGTTGAACCTTTCATTTGAAAGGTAGCTTGTAGCCGTTTTGTATTGTAAGAACAATAGCCAATTTGAAATAGTTTTATCAAAGTGATTTTTTTTATAAATTGTGTTGGCTTATTTAAACTGTATGAACATCTTGGTTATTCTAATGTCATTCTTTTTCCCTCATATTCCGCAAGCTAACGCTTATAATGACTAGCGGGTTCCTATCGCTGACAGATTGTCGATTGTACGTTGAATAAAAGCATCAGACGCTAAATTTTTAACCGTATTCTTATTGAGTATACCATTCTGTTCTTTTAAGATATATTCACTAGCTTTAAACCACTGCATCGGTATTCCATCTATTTCTTTGTCTGGTAAATAAGAATAAATGAAATTCAGTTTTTCGATGTCGGAGACCAATTTCTTTACTTCATCGGCGTAATTTTTCAGTTGTGACACGCTGAGGCTATCTTCAATCCTTTTTGTCAACAATCGGTCCTCATACAATCTCGATTCGGTGAGCTTGATGACTTCAATAAAAGAAGCGACCGACGAATCATCAAAACCATCCCACCAATAATCACGTAGTTGTTCATTTTCAGTGTCAAAATAAACCCTCCGTTCTTCTGTTGACATTAAGAAGCCTGGTCTTACATAACTTTCTGTTGGAATATCACCCCAAACGGAAGCCCATCGGGTTGTTTTGGAATAATAAAAACATCCAGTAAACTCACTCTCCATATACCTGTCAATTGTTAGTCCTAAGGATAAATAAAAGCCGTTTTCTAGCTTTTTTGAAAAAAAACCTTGTGCGCTAGATATAGAGTCTTTAAAATAGAGGTACCCCAATGTCGCTAAAGGAGCCTTGACTTTAGTGATTAATTTTGCTTTTGTTAACTTCATTTTTTCAAGAATATTTCTCACCTCAAAAACTTCTCAAACAGTTCTCTTTCTTATCTGTACGCTATCAACATAATAGGTGTTCCTTTTGATGTCTTTGAGAGCTGCACTGTAGTCTGGGCATAACCTAACGAAAATAATGATGCGAAAAGGACAGTAAATATTAATTGTTTCATGTTGATTAATTCACATGAGTTGTTGTCAATATAAGTTATTTCTAAGTTTTGAATAAAACCTAATTATTTTTAACTCAAATACATCACCATAGCATCTCCATTCTCCGCAGCTTTTTTATAGAAGATTTTGAGATCATCGAAGTAATCGAGAAGATATTCCAAGGCATTTTCATCATCTTTCCAGATGTCAGGGTAGATACCTTCTTCTATCATCTTATTCGGATTATAGTTTGCTGAAAGCTCTTCCTTTGTAAGATCTTTTATCGCGCTATATATTTCTTTGGTTTGTTCAGCTGTACTATATGTTGCCGGGCCATAACCCATATCTTGATCGGGGTCAATTTCTGTAGGCCCCATAAGTATACCTAAAAGCGGTGCTTCTTCTTCAACTGCTTCTGCCAAGCTTTGTCCAGTAATTAGGAAAAAAATGCCTTCCCAAGCTTTATCTAAATACAGAAAGTTTTCGCTATCAATATTATTTTGTTTGAATGCAATATCTTCTAAACGTCTACTATCTGCGATAAAGTTATTAAGTGTTTCGTTATCTACACGTAGATAGCTTTGTGTCATTCCCATGGTATAATTTAAAGGTTAAAGTGTTTTTCTGATACCCATGTCTTGATATCTCATTTATATGGCCTTTGTTAAATTTTGTATCTCCATAAAAATAATGAACTACGCTATTTAAAACAATACGATAAATTCAATTATTTGAAATTTTCTTGATGGGCGTGTTATTATTCGACGTCTTCCTTTGTATCAGCAACCACTCATAAATCCAGGGCTCAGTTTCATAAAGGTATTGGGTGCCGTGACCTTCACCTGCGATGCGGTGAAAGATCATATTTACATTGCACTTCTTTAGAGATTCGGCTATACGTTCTGTTTCGTGTATGGCGATTTCGTTATCCGTTCCATGATACGTCAGGATAGGGATGTCTTTAAGTGTACAAATCCGAGTGGTGTCGCTATCGTTTACTCCTTCCTCTAAGCGTCGCGCGTTAAAAAGAGTTAATAACATTGCTAGATGTTTGGTTTTATAATATTTTTATTGTAAAACTAATTGAAAGTGAGTGGACTACAGTTGTTGTTGCTATTGCTCTTTATCGCAAACTTATCTTCTGCACAAGATCTGAAAGGCACGATTAAAGATAAGTATTCGGGTGATATTCTTATAGGTGTTTCGATCAAAGTAGCTTCACGCAGCACCTATTCCGATAGCTATGGCAAATTTATATTGCCAGGCATTAAGCTTGGAGATACAATTACCTTTTCTTCAATAGGATATCGCGAGGAAAAATATATAGTTGATAATAGCAATCTTGATAATTTGGTCATATATATGAAGCAAACAACGATATTGTTGGATGAAGTCAAGATCAATTCTTTAGGAAATTATAAGGCTGATTCCTTAAAGTTTCGGGAAGAATTTGCCAAGACCTTCAATTATAGCAAACCCAAATTTAAAGACATTTTCATCAGCAAAAATTATTCTTCAAATGTCCCGAGACACCCTAATCAAGCTAGCAATAGTACCGCCTCGCTGATTAGTGTTGATGTGCTTTCTGTTATTTCTATGTTAGGGAAAAATAGGACCCCTCAATCCAAGCTCCAACAGAAATTGATAAAGGAAGAAGAAGAACAGTATCTTGATAATACCTTTTCGAAGCGTAAGGTTCAAAATTTGACGGGCCTTAAAGGTGATTCTCTACAAACTTTCATGCAGTTGTACCGTCCGAATATTGACGCCGCTAAATACATGTCCGACTATGATATTATCCTGTACATCAAAAAAAGTTACCATGAATATATCGAGCCTTAAACTTCGCCCCATTAAGTCAATTTGTTAGAAGATATGGCACTTATTATTTTAAGATAAATAGAATAGCGCAATAGAAATTCCTAGTGATGCAATTAATGGTACAATGGAAGATTTGGCTCTATACTGTAGATCATTAGGAAACATTTGTTGTCTGATAAAAAATAGACCAGTTGCACCTATGCCCGAGAGGATGAAGTTAACATAAAATATATTCTGGCTCATTTCAGGATAATTATTTCGAATATAATTTATAATAATTAGTTGAATGCCTATATAAATAATACTATAAAAAGTAGTAATAACAGCTCCTTTTATATTTTTTATTTTTATGAAATTTAGCACTTGAAGTACACCACCAAAAAAGACACCAAATATTACGGAAAGCATCCAAATAAGTGTATTTGTATATAGTTCAATAGCGTTTACGTCCTCTGTGAGCCCTTTGTCCCATCCTTTGTCCACTACTTTTTCACTATCGTTTTTTTTGGCAATTAAAGCTTCGATTCGTGCTGTTTCGGAAGGAGTAAAAGTTCGCCCACGTTCCTGTAGAATCTCGTAGGCATATTTTACAGCATCTGAAACAGATCGACTATCTGGTTCTATATATTTTTCGAGTTCTCTATCTGATAGTTTACTAATAACATTTTTATTAACCATATTTTGAGAAGAATTTAAGATTGAATGCTTTATCAGTAAAGATCTAAATTTAATATTATTTTTAAATAAAAACCTACTGCTAACCTTCACCTCACCATTTCCGCCATTTACCGAGTTTTCCGGATTGTTGGTCTAAAGCAAGTAGGCTAGAGGCGTATTGTGTCGTAGTTTTGAGTCAACAAATAAGAACAACAGAACTAACACAATAAAAAAAGACATTATGAACCATCATGAGTGTATTCAAAGGACACTCATGATAGCTTTATCATCAAATAAAAAACAAATAATTTCGAGAAAAAACTTTAGTAAAAACATTCGCAGCAGCAGCTCTAATCGCAGTATCTACTTTCGCTATGGCAACTGAAGGACCTGGAGCAAAAGCAACAAAAGCAAACGTTAACCTTTCCACAGCAGACTTGGCACTCGATCACTATGTTGCGGTAACTACAGAGGGCGAATCAGCAGGAGTAGAGGAGTTATTCGCAGAAGATTTCAATCAAAAGATCCAGGCCTCCAATGCACAGTCTAACAACCGTAGTGCCGTAGTTAAACTATTGAAAAAGCAAAAAGGAGGGAAGCTGAACTGTACAGTAAGCACAGACATTTTAGAAGAATCGGCAGACTATATGGTCGCTAAAGTGACCTTGAAATTTGAGAACTTCACCAAAACAGATTTAGTTACCTTGGAGCGTATGGGTAATGACTGGACAGTGTCCAAATCAATCAATTCGTATAAATAGAACTTTACAACTTGTGGTTTGCCAGTAACAAAAGACAAACCACTAGTGGATCATCTATTTAATTTTAGTTTAGAAGCCAGGTCGTGAAATCTGGCTTTTTGATTGTTATTTACGAACACTTAATCTTTTTGTATTTACAATCTGATCATTTGTGTTTTTAAATTCAAGAATATAGTTGCCAGGCCTTAAATATAGAAATTCCTTTGTGTTTTTGATGAAAAGCTGGTCTGCTGGTATTCGATGTCCTTGTTTTTCGTCTGCATAATAAGCTTGAACAAAAATCCCTTTTTGTCCGTGCGTATCTAGCTGTATTGACTTTGTAAGGTTATTATCTGACAAGTATTCAGGGCGACTATTTGTAGTTAGATAGCGAGGGTAAAAAAGTGAAATATCCACGAAGTCATCATGCCAGGCTGTACCGTCTTTTAAAGCGACGACAGGTTTGCTAAAGCTAAACGAAACAAACTTGTTTACGGTAAGGAATTCGTCCGTTTCAAATTGGGAATAATATCGTTCAATATGTCGAGTTTGTGATATTGTTAAGGGGTCGATATTGGTCATTTCTTTAAAGAACTGAGCCATTTTTTTCCAGTTGGTTCGTGTATTTTCATGGATATGGTCATATCCTGCATACACAAGCAGTTTCGCATCAGGATCAGTTTTTAGCAATTTTGCTAGGTTGACGGCTTGTAATGAGTCGCGCATGCGATTACTATTTGTATTGTTGGCGTCATAATTTATCAATACAAAATTTTGTCGCAATGCTTCCCTGATCATTTCTGCGAAAAGGGGCTCATGGCTATAATAGCCTGTTGTATCTGTAACGGTTCGTGTCGTGTTAATGTTTTGATCAGCAAGGTCTTCAATAGCTAAATATTTAAAACCTAATTTGCGAAACCCATTTAATAATTGAGCTGCAAATGTGCGATGATAGGGAATATTATGAGCTTCGTTGATCATGACTACTTTTTCATTTTTGGCCTTTTTTAGGATGAACTTTCTGGCATCGACAAAGTCGTGCTGCTTATAAAATTTGCTATCATATTTTATTTCATCGTTTTTGAGCGCGTGGACATATTGCTGATCCCAATAAAATCTGGAGCTATCATAGTTGCCGATAAAAGAATGATAGGTAGATTGGAGTTGATAAAAAAGAGATTTCGTTCTTGCATCCATGCTATCCACTGTTAGCTTGTTGAATTCCTGGATAGCTATCTGGTAGTTTTCTGGATGCTTTTTAAAAAGTTGGTCATTGAGATCAAATAATTTTTGCGTTGTGATTTGTCCTGAGACCAAGTCGCTAATTATAAGTAGGAATAGCGTGAAAAATATCTTCATAACTAGTTTTTTAGTTTTATAACTAATATATTAGTTTGAATCCTGCTTTCAAAATTAATCTGTTAGAAATTGGTTTCCACCGCTGAATTTGCCTTCGAACACCATGTTGCGGTAAAGACCGAGGGAGAATCAGCAGGCGTAGCGCATAGTTACCTTGGAGCGCGAAGGTAATGACTGGAAAGTCTCCAAATCGATCAGTTCGTATAAATTAGGAGCCATCCCTTACAAATAGATAAGTTGTGAAGCCATGTCGTGAGGTGTGGCTTTTTCTATTTTATGTTGTTTTCAAGTCTGAGGTAAGTAGAAGACTTCTCTGCAAAATTGGAGGCTGAAATAGTTTAGAAAATTATGTATTATTGCTAGCGTACATATTATGCAAAGTAGTTTTACGATGAGACTAAAATTTCTCCTTGTTATTTTGGGGCCAAGCTTTTTTCTTGCAAAAACAAGAGTTTAACAAATTCCATTTGGAAAAATTGTGGCGATAATAGTGACCTACAGGATATCCTTGTGTTTAATGATACGAGTAATTTCGTACGGAATGATACCATCTATAGCAGGCTGGTTATTGACTCCCCAATCGCTGTGATTAACCGGATTGATAGCTATTATGGCGAAAGAAGGTTATATCTAAATAGGCTTTCTGATCAAAAAACCTATAGGTACTGTGAGCAATAATCGACCATATTAACATGTTTTAATTTATACAACTCAATAATGATCATCAGTATAATGTCGGTTTAAGAGTGAAAAAGACTAAAAATTGGCCGTTCTTATTTATTGTATTTTTATTGGTTTTGGCAATTGTATATTCACGGTTAATTACTCATTCGATGATTATAGGGAAATATTATTTTAAATATCACGAATGTACTGCTATGGGGAATTTACCGAATAGGGATGATATGCTTACTTTGCTTGATGAAAATAAATATAGAAGTTCTTACTGGGGAAATGGGGAATATCGTATAGAATATGAGTTTTTTAGAACAGTATTAGTTTTAAGCAATTCAGGTGGGACTGTCTCAAATGAGCTAGAAATAAAAAAAGTTGGAAATAAGATCAATATTGTTTTGGATGATACCTGTGATTTTTTTTATGAAAAGGCTGATTGGAAGATATCGGATTAAAGAAGATATCGGATTAAATAGGAGAAATTATATTACCATCAAAATCTAGTTAAAGCATATTAAATTAATCTTTTTTTCAATATTTTATTCTTCAGGGAGCTACGTTTTTTATCATGATATCGTTTGTCTTTTTATTTAACAGGCTGGCACGCTCGCTGAAAGAATATGTTAGCTATATGCTATCTTTTCTGATTGCCTATATCTTTTTAATGCTCCTGCTTGGGCAGATAAATGGCGGGGATCTGTTTGTATTTGTTCAGAAGTATCATAATAATAGAGATTTTTGGGCAATGGTTTTCCCTTTTGCTTTTTCCAATATTTGCATGATGATAAAATCGATGCTAAAAAAATGACGAATTATTTTTTGTGAAAAATATTAAGATTTTATGAATCTGGCTTTTTTATGTCTAAAGGACCTGATTCTCATCAGACCCTTTCTCTTAGCGTTTATCTGTACAGTAATTTTTATGTTTCCTATCGTTTCCTCTTTTTTGTTTTGTTATCCAATGTGTGTCAATAGTTGATGAACGATTATCAAACTTTAAATTCTGGCGCAATCATTACTTTTTCCTCTTTCACATTATTCAGGAAACCGCTATACTTTATGGGCAATTTCTTACGATGAAAATAAAAGTAGAAGTCAAATGAACCACCCACGATCCCTTTTCCCGGCACGTATACAAATCTGTCTATACCTCTATCTACCTCCAACTCATGGTCATGCGTATGCCAGTCTGTATAAGTCCAAAATTGATAACCCATTTTACCATTTTTAAACTTGACGACCTTAGATAAATATTCTCTTCGGTCTCTTAGATAATCGAAAGTGGGATAGTCGTAAGGGGTATTGCCGATAGTGTAAACAGGAAATTCTTCATGCGGATATCTCTTTTTAAAAATAGCTTCCATTTCAGTAATTTTAAGGGGCTCTTGCTCAATATTTATTGTTCCAAACATATTTTGAAAAATGGAAGGCCTATTTCTTATCGCAAAAAATTGTATTAGACAGTGTTTGGACGAATAGTATTTGTTGCCAATTTTCCGGATAATTTGATATTCGTCGAAATATTTAGTTTTTGCACCGTATGTTTTATCAAAATCAGCGTATGTATTGGCTCCTAATAGCCTTTTAAGGTATTGGTGGGGTATCGTATCATTTTTGATACTATCCAGATGAATTTCAGTCCAATCACGGTTCCCTTCCAAATCTGGAAGAACGGCAATAAGAATTAGATTAAGGTCTTTTTGCTGGTCCAATTTATTTCGATCTATAGCTATACCATCGATGAACGTCAGTGAAAATAGCTCAACGCTCTTCTTGATACCATACAAGTTATCTGTAGATAATTTGTAATTATCTAAGATACAGCCCTGTGGCTGATCGGCTAATAAGATATATTTGACGTTGGCAGATAAACTGAGCGAAACAATTAATAGTGGCATCAAAAGCCATAATCTGAACCGTTTAATTACATGTTGTTTCATCTTTTCTTTCGCTATGGTTAATAACTCTATTTTTCTCCGCTTCGCTAAAATCATTTAATGAACCGACTTTGGTGAATAGCATTTTTTAATGTGATGAGCGATCATTAAACTTTAAATTCTGGCGCAATCATCACTTTTTCCTCTTTCACATTATTCAGAAAGTCGCTATACTTTATGGGCAATTTCTTACGATAAAAATAAAAGTAGAAGTCAAATGAGCCACCCACGATCCCTTTTCCTGGCACGTATACAAATCTGTCTATACCTCTATCTACCTCCAACTCATGATCATGCGTATGCCAGTTGGTATAGGTCCAAAACTGGTAACCAATTTCGTTATTTTGGAACTTGATGGTTTTTGACAAATATTCTTTCCGATCTCTTAAATAATCAATAGCGCTACTGTAGGAATAAGGTGTGTCGCCGATCGTATATGGTGGAAAGTTAGTGCCGGGGTATATCTTTTTAAAAATAGTTTCCATTTCTGTAATCTTGAGCGGCTCTTGCTCAATATTTATTGTCCCAAACACATGCTGAAAAATGGAGGGCCTATTTCTGACGGCAAAAAATTGAATTAAACAATGTTTAGAGGCAAAGTATTTGTTGCCAATTTTCCGGATAATTTGATATTCGTCAAAATATTTAGTTTTTGGACCATAAGGGTCATCTAAACCTGAAAGAGTATTTATTCGGAATAATCTATTTAATACCGAAGTAGTAATAATGTCGTCTTTAATAGTATCGAGATTAATTTCTTTCCAATCTGCGCTCCCTAGCAAATCGGGGAGGACAGCAATAAGTATTATATTGAGCTGCGTATTGGCATTAATTTTATCTTTACTTATTGAGTCTGGTCCATTATGGAATGTGAGTGTAAATAACTCTACATTCTTTTCTATACCGTATAGTTTTTCTGTTGATAATTTGTATTGATCAATTGAATAGTTCTCCGGCTTATCCGGCATAACAAAATATTTTGGTCGGCTAAATAAACTAACATTGACAAATATAAATGACAATAAAAGTAAGAATCTGAACAGTTTAATTAGACGTTGTTCCATCATTTCCTTCGCTATGGTTAATAACTTTGTTTTTCTCCGCTTCGCTAAAATCAGTTACAACATCGACCTTGGCGAATCGCGTTTTTTAATTGTTGTTAAAAGATAATAAAAATAATTTCACTTTCCTCGCCGTTCCATTCCTGCCATTCACCGAGTTTTCCCAATCGTTGGTCTAAAGCCCGTAGTCTAGGGGCCTATTGTGTCGTAGTTTTGAGTCAACAAATAAGAACAGATAAAAAACTAACACAATAAAATAAAGACATTATGAAAACGCTAGTAAAAACATTCACAGCAGCCGCCCTAATCGCCGTATCAACTTTCGCTATGGCAGCTGAAGGACCTGGAGCCAAAGCAACAAAAACAAACGTTAACCTTTCCACAGCAGATTTCGCTTTAGAACACTATGTTGCGGTAACGACTGAAGGAGAATCAGCAGGTGTAGAGCAGTTATTCGCCGAAGATTTTAATCAAAAGATCCAAGCTACCAATGCGCAGTCTAACAGCCGTAGTGCCGTAGTTAAACTATTGAAAAAGCAAAAAGGAGAGAAACTGAACTGCACAGTTAGCACTGATATTTTAGAAGAATCTGCAGATTATATGGTCGCTAAAGTAACGTTGAAATTTGAGAACTTCACAAAAACGGACTTAGTTACCTTGGAGCGTGTGGCTAATGACTGGAAGGTATCCAAATCAATTAATTCTTATAAGTAGTATTCAATAACTGGTGGTTTACCAATAATAAAAGACAAACCACTAGTGAATCATATGTTTATTAAGGCCACGTCGGGAGATGTGGCTTTTTTACTTCAAAAGGGCCTGATTCTCATCAGATCCTTTCTCTTAGCGTTTATTTGTACAGTAATTTTTATGTTTCCTATCGTTTCCTCTTTTTTGTTTCGTCATCCAATGTTTTTAAAGACTATTGGATTTTCACTGTACGACGCCAATTTTTATGTTGAACCTTTCTTTCGAAAGGTAGCTTGTAGCCGTTTTGTATTATAAGAACAATAGCCAGTTCAAAATAGTTTTATAATTTTTTACTAACTGCAGTTTTAATTCAAAAAGCTTACGCTCTTAGTGAAGTACTGGTTGTACTAGTAAACATTTGAAACATCCTTTGATTATCAACCAGAGCTTACAACTCGCGATTAATCATGAAGGACCGCTAATCATAAAATACCTTCAGCTGCTCCAGCCTCTTTTTTACCAGCTTACTTTTCATCGGTTCAAAACTCATGATTTCTTTGCTGTTCTGTTTTACGGATACCCGAAACGGCTGGTTTAGCTTTGCTGTCAAATGATAGATAGCCACTAGCTCAGCGAGGTCTTCAAACCATGCAGCTGTACTGTAAAGTGACGCGAAGGGTGTTTTTTGAAGCTCTTTGTAAATTTTAGGTGCATCAGAAACCGGCACCTGCTTTCCGCTTAGGAAGCGTGTGGTTGCCAGCAAAGGGCTAATGAACGCTTTCTCGGGCACATTCGCGGCATGCCAGATACCCCGGGTAAATGCTGTAGGTGCCGCAACTGTATCACTTTCGAAGGAGTGAGGTGTAAGAGCCAGCACCGCATCCACTACATGCGTTGCCTCGTGAAGCAATACGTACACCATAGCGTCCAGCTCGCCGGCTTCTATCGTTACCTTCAGTCCGCTGTCTTCAGGAAATGTGTAGTACGAATTCTCCTTCCATGTGGCCCATTGGGAAACAGTTTCATTAATAATCTCTGCACGAAAAGTGATGTTGAATTTTTGGCTTGAATCGGCTGTTTCAACCGGGGATGTAAGTGCCGTATTGGGCATATTATCCATGAAGCTTATACTGTGCAGATGTTGCTTCAGAATTTTACTATGCAGCGGCGACAGCATACTAAAAGCCTTTGCGACCTTGTCTTTTTCTTTTGCTGTCAGTACATGATCCACAGGCTGCATCCCTGCTTCACGAAATTTGTTGAAAACTTCGTCCGGTGCCGGTTGTATTCGTTCTGCCAATGCTGACAAGGACCGGCTTTCTGGACTTTGCGCGCGAAGAGCCATCGGGATAATAAGAGAAAAAAATAAGTAAGTAAAGAATCTGCTTATCATATTGAATTTGTTTTGGAGCAAAAGAGACTGAATTTACAAAAAAGACTGAATTTAATTTATGGCAAGAAATTTTGCCCGGAATGCTGATGGCGTTTCACCTGATTTCTGCACAAATAGCCTGCTGAAGTATGCTGGATCTTCATATCCCAGTTCATAGCCAACCTCTTTTGCCGTCAGATTGGTATGTACCAGCAGCCGTTTTGCTTCTAACAGAATTCTGTTCTTTATCACATCATTTGGCTGTGGCAGATTGAGCCTTTTAAATTTATGGCTAATCGTTTTTGGAGCCATAAACAGCAGTTCGGCATAGTCGGCAACATGGTGCTTTTCCTTATAATGTTCGTCAACCAACAAGGTAAACTTCCTGAAAAACTCCAGGTCGCTGTTCTGTTCAGTAAGTTCTTTATCGAGATTTTGCTTTTTCCACAACCGTGCGGATTTGATGAACAATTGTTTGAGATAGGTACGAAGCATCTCTTCCAGCGAGGTATCGTTCAATCCGAACTCATCCGTAATCTGTCCGAAAATATAGCTAAAGAAAGGAATTTCGCCATTATCCAATTCCACCATCGGCATATTGTAGATGTTACTGAACAGCAATCCGTTACAGGCTACTTCCTCATCGTGTATCTGGATACAATAAAAGTTGCGGTTGTAAAAGATGAAGTGTCCTTCTTCCTTTCCGAGCTTCTTTATATGCAGATGCTGATTGGGGCTTACAAAGAACAGGGAGGGCTGTTTTACGGAATATTCAGCAAGATCAACCTGTAACTCAGTTCCCTTTGAAAGAAGCAGTACTTTTATGTATTGTTTATAACCCGCGCTATTAATGGAGTCAACATTTTCTTCATGCAACGATATAAGTCCTATGGTTTTTAGGTCGTTTCGAAATACTTTTTCACTTGCCATATTGGTAAACTAATGGGGTTAAAAATACTAATCTCAGTTTAAATAGAAACAGGAGAACATAATATTCTTGCTCTCCTGTTTTGCAATTCATCATGATTTTGCAAATTTCTCCAGCTCGGTATTGAATTTTTCCATTTCTTCGACGAACAAAGCATGACCGCTGTTTTCAAAGCGGATAAGCGTTGCATTTTTTATGCCTTTCTGTAATTGTTCGGCCCAAACAAGCGGACAGTTTTTATCATACACTCCCTGAAAGATGGTCACAGGAATATTGATTTTTGAAAGCTGGGGGCGTAGGTCCAAATCGCGGAGTGCGGTGATCGATTCTGTCATGGCATAAGGAGAGGCCTGTAAGTTGATATTCTCCAACCATTTTTCTACGTTTTTAGAGATATTGCCCTCTTTCGCCACGAAGCCTGCACCGAAACTTGCGATCAGATCCTGTCTTTGTGTTTTGGTTGCGTTTATCAATCCTTGTACAGCTGCATCCGGCAATCCGTCAGGAAAACCTTCCCTTTGTTTCCACGATGGTGCTGCCGCTCCAAACAGCGCTAGCTTGCTTATATGGGCGGAGTTATATTTTGTTACATAATGCAGTACTATTGCGCCACCGAGCGAAAATCCTCCAAGCGTAGCATTTTGTATGTCCAGTTTTTCCAGAGCCACTTTTATATCATCGGAAAAAACATCAAAGTCATACTTTCCGTAAGGTTTATCTGATTTTCCAAAACCACGAAGTGTAATTCCAATCACTCTGAATCCTCTGCGGGATAGATATTGGTATTGGTATTCGTACATTTCATCGCTCAATGGCCAACCGTGAATCAATACAATAGGCTTACCTTCGCCAAGGTCGGTTACATGGAGCTTTACTCCCTTTTCTACTTCGATGTATTCTGCTCTTCCGGCAGAAGCTGGTACTCTTTTCCCTTGAGCAAAAATAGAAGTGCTCAATAAAGTCATCACTAAGCTGATTATTGTAATAATTGTTTTCATTTTTTTAATGTTTAAATTGTTTCAAAGTTATGATACAAAGGTATAATCAGCTTGGTTTGAATGGAATGGATAATGGTGGATATGTATTGTACTTTTTTCCCTAATAAAGAATTTGAGGATAATAACCTCGAATCAAAAGTAATGTTGAAATTTGAAGTTTTTACCAAGGCCGATCTCGTGAAACATCTATATATTAAGGTCATGTCGGGCGATCTAGCTTTTTTAGATCATTGTATTTCGATTCGGCGATAATGATAACTTTGAAAATGGTCGCATACTGCAGGAGACCAGATGAAGTAAAGTATGTAATGAAAGGGCTGGTTTAAGTATGGGAATGGTTAAAGAAAACAAGTGTGCCGAAGATTATCAAAGAATTTTAGGGAAACGCTATGCTGATTTTGATCTCATCAATCCATCGTGTAGGGATGAGTTAATCGATAAAATTGTATCGGAGTATCAGCCGTTTGTTTACAAAAAACAACTATAAATAAGCGCAAATAAAAATTTTAGTTCAGCAAAGTGTGTTAGATCATTGGTATGAGATGGAAAAATAAGCCGATAAATTTAAATTTGTAACTATGATGCATAAAAAAGAACTTATTTCAATGATTAAAATTCAGTTGAAAAGCTTTATAGATTCCAAAAGACCGAAAGATGTAGAAGTGCGCAAAAAATTGGATTTTGGTTATTCGTGGGATGGGAAAACGGCTTTACTGTTTGAAATCAGACCACAATGGAATGACTCAACGAATATTGTAGAATTACCGTTTGCAAAGCTTCGCTTTGTGAAAGCAGCTAAAATTTGGAAACTCTATTGGATGCGAGGATCGGGCAAATGGGAGGCTTATGAACCGAAACCCGAGTGTACTAATCTGCAATTATTGTTGGATGAAATCGATCATGATGGATATGGATGTTTTTTCGGATGATATCCGGTCATCGAGGAATCGGCAGATTATATGGTCGCTAAAGTGACGTTGAAATTTGAAAACTTCACCAAGACTGATCTCGTTACCTTGGAGCGTGTGGGTAATGACTGGAAAGTATCCAAATCAATTAATTCGTATAAATAGAATTTAACAACTAGTGGTTTGTCAGCTCAGGCAGGCTACAGACCACTAGTGAATCATATGTTTAAGTTTAGTTTAGAAGCCAGGTCTTGAGACCTGGCTTTTTTGAGTCATTACTCCCCGTAGCTTTAATATCCCTATTAAAGCTTTCTTGATTTTTTGATCTCTTTTGCTATTTCCATTGCTTTCTTCATGTCAGGAATACCATAACCATAAGGGATAACCGGAGTATTGATTCGATCTCCTGATTTGCGTATTACATCCATTAGCTCTTTATTGCTCAATTGCGGATAAGCTTGCCATAAACAGGCGGCTAAGCCACAAAGTATAGGACTCGAATAGGAGGTTCCGCTACGTGTTTCACCGACGCCTGATTCCCCGATTACCCATGCTCCTCCACCTAGGGCCATAACATCCGGTTTCATTCTGCCATCTACTGTCACTCCCCAAGATGTAAAATATGCTACCCTACGATTATCATATACCGCACCTACTGTAAGTACATGAGGAGAGTCGGCCGGACTCCCTACCCAGCTTCTGTCATTGCCCGCACAATTGACAATTAAGATACCTTTACTGGCTGCTATGTTAGCAGCCCTTGTGGCAAATGTGGTCTTTCCATCCATCTCTTCAAATTTATAAGCAGGATTGTAGAAACTTTCTGGACCATAATAAAGTGACGAATTAATAATATCTACACCAACACTGTCCGCAAATTCAGCAGCGCTGGCCCAGTAGTCCTCTTCAACATGCTGTTCAGATGATTGATCTTCAGAGCGCAGCAGCCAGTAATTTGCCTCCGGTGCGGTACCCACATATGTTCCAGGTTGGTTGACAGCCATACAGGAACTTACCCAAACTCCGTGCATATCGACCGCATATGGATCATCGTTTTCATAGACAAAAGATTTAGCACCTTTGATATTCACATTTTTAAAAGCTGGGTTATTTTTAAGATTCAAAAAACCGGCATCGATGACAGCAATATCGATACCTGCTCCTTTAAAACCATTCTCGTGAAGCACCTGTCCATTATTTATGCTTATATTGGAGGCAGCTCCGCCATAGTCCAATTTATTATTAGTGGTATTGTTGGATACCCTTTGCGGGATATCTTTATACTTTCCTTTCTCGGTCAAGTTTTCCCTAGGCCCTTCCCATACTTTTTCTGCGGAGTGCACAAAGGGGAGATTTTTATAGTTGTCAATAAGGAAATAATCTACACAATGTACCGTGACGGTATTTAGCCATTTACTTTTGGAGACAATTTTACATCCTATCTTTTCAATTTGATTTAAATAGTCCTCCGAAATCGGAAGATCGGAATTGTCGATTGCGATGTTTCGTTTCTGCCGCCGCTGGATAGCCTTCTCTGATAAGAATGTTTCAGGATTATTCAACGTATGAGAAGATGTCCCTTTGTCCTTTAGTACTAACCTAAACTTGTAGTCATTGGCATCTGTTACAATGATTTTTACTTTTGCTGTTGCCTTGCCATTCGCGAGGGTTGCTATTGCATATGTTTCGCCAGCTCCTTCAGGCCATACTGAAGCTTCTTTTGTTTCTGGATTTTGTGTTAAACTTGCAATTCTTGTGTTCTCGACTGTCCAGTTTATTTCATCTGAGTCACCTACCGGCAGATTCTGTATTTCAGTTGACAGCCTGGCCCCTAAAAATTGTATTTCACGTTTTAAGTAAACTTCATCTGGTTTAATGACAATTCTTACAGGTTCTGGAATGATAGTCTCTTCATTTTTTTTGCATGAATTAAATAAAAAGCACAGTAAAAGTAAGTACGAGGAGATTTTGAATGAATGAAGCATTTATATGTTATAATTCAATTGATTTTTGTGGTATATATAGACTTATTTGTGTTACCAAATAAGTTTTTGTATTTGTAGTGAAATCGAGTGCAAATTAAATAAATATTGACTATTAATTCTCTTTATTTATTATTTAATTTTAGTTTTTGTGTCGATTGCCCTTATATTTCTTTAATTGTGAATATAATTCTCCGTAATCAGTAATTCGTAAACATTCACCTCCCCATTCCCGCCATTCACCGAGTTTTCCCGATCGTTAGTCTAAAGCCCGTAGGCTAAGGGCCTATTGTGTTGTAGTTTTGAGTCAACAAATAAGAATAGATAAATAAACTAACACAATAAAATAAAGACATTATGAGAACACTAGTAAAAACATTCGCAGCAGCAGCCTTAATCGCAGTATCAACTTTCGCTATGGCAGCTGAAGGACCAGGTTCGAAATCAGAGAAAGCAAACGTTAACCTTTCTACCGCAGATTTCGCTTTAGAGCACTATGTAGCGGTAACTACTGAGGGAGAATCAGCAGGCCTAGAGCAACTATTTGCAGAAGATTTTAATCAAAAGATCCAAGCTACTAATGTACAGTCTAATAGCCGTAGCGAAGTGGTTAAATCCCTGAAAAAACAAAAAGACGAAAAGCTAAACTGTACAGTAAGCACAGCTATCATCGAGGAATCGGCAGACTATATGGTTGCTAAAGTAACGTTGAAATTTGAAAACTTCACCAAAACAGATTTAGTTACCTTGGAGCGTGTGGGGAATGACTGGAAAGTATCCAAATCGATCAATTCGTATAAATAGTATTTAATAACTAGTTGTCTGCTCGGTAGCAGACAACTAGTGAATCATATGTTTAAGTTTAGTTTAAAGGCCAGGTCGCGAGATCTGGCTTTTTTCTTTTGCTCAAGTATAAGGCAGACTTTTTGATTAACTTTAAGTATTCATGAGTGATGATGAGTTTTCTTTATGAAGTGAGTATTGCCACAAGGATATATTAATTATGACCGAAAAGTATTATTATAAACTTTATTTACAAATTGTTTTAAAAGGAGCCGATTACGTTTTTGGCTATTTAAATGTCTCTCATATTCCTTATGAAAAATTTTATGAACTTTTTCAGGATCAAGTGACTACTGAAACCTTCTTGTTTAAAGATGTCAGTTATTTTATAGACGAAGAGCTCTACCAGAAGAATAAGGTTTTTCTGGATAAGGAAGTTTCTTTCACATTTGATTTTGATTTATTTGAATATAGTATCGGTCTTACAGGAGATCCATTTAGTCGTTATATAAAAGATTATTACGAAGAGCTGCCACCCGCAATAAAACGGAAATAAAAATGTAGCTGTATTTATAAGAAGAAGAAAATATGCTAAGATGCGAGTACATAAAGATAATGGAATAGATTGGTTGGGCATGATTCCTGAGCATTCGTAAATTCAGATATATGACTAAAATAATCATTCCTCTTATTCTAATCTTTCTATTAATTGGTTGTAAATCGATTACCGATTCGGTAGATTATTTTGGGCAAACCTACCCTGATTCTATCCCTATTGTTTTTGCCCCAGGTACCATTTCAGTAAAAGGCCGACTGGAACATGGTATTTCATTTACACCTAATGGCGGGGAATTAGCATTTGGAATACTCGATAAAGAAGATTTCAGTGGAGCGATATTTCATGCTAAAAAAATCAACAAAAAGTGGACTAAACCTGTAGCTTTTGAACCATTAAGAAATAAGTGTGTCTATTTACCCTATTTTTCACCTAATGGTACATCCTTACTTTTTAGTCAAAGTAATGCTGGAAAGGACAACGCCTCCACAGATATTTGGATACTTGAGAAAGTTAAAGGTGAGTGGGGGATTCCAAATATGATACAAGCTCCAATAAATTCGGCAAGTAGGGAAGCAAACGCCTGCATGACTTATGACGGTACAATCTATTTTTCATCCAACAGAAATTGCGAGGGAAAGGAAAATTGCCACAACGCTGATTTATTCTATTCAAAGCTCGTGGGTAATGCGCATCCAAGCGCAGATATCATACCGGAATTTGCCTCCCCAAATGATGAGGAAAGTGTATTTATTTCTCCAAAAGAGGATTACATAATTTTTTGTAGATATACAAACGATGAAAGTAAAGTTGATCTATATATCAGTTACCGCGATATACACAATAATTGGATTGTGCCGCAAATTGTTCATTCAACAATAAATTCAAAAGATTGGGACAGAAGACCATTTGTAACTATTGATAATAAGTTCCTGTTTTTTACTCGATTGCAAATTGGAGAAAGCGGAGTAACCGAATCTGATATATATTGGGTTAATACTTCAAAACTGTTTAAGCCTTTTGTCTATAATTCTCTTTCTGATACAACAGTTCAAATAGGAAAGAAATTCGAGATATCCGTCCCAAAAAATTATTTTAAAGATATAGATGATGAACGGTTGGTTTACAGTATTAACCAAGACCAATTTAATTGGCTGCATTTTGATAGAGAACAAATGAAATTATCTGGGCTGCCAACTGTCGAGGGGGATTTTGAACTCACTTTTTCAGCAAGAGACCGATATTCAAATATGGCAGACGATAAGATTAACATAACCGTAAAAAAGTAAATACTGCTATAAGACTTTTCACCTCCCCATTCCCGCCACTCACCGAGTTTTCCCGATCGTTAGTCTAAAGCCCGTAGGCTAAGGGCCTATTGTGTTGTAGTTTTGAGTCAACAAATAAGAACAACAGAACTAACACTATAAAAAAAAGACATTATGAGAACACTAGTAAAAACATTCGCAGCAGCAGCCTTAATCGCAGTATCAACTTTCGCTATGGCAGCTGAAGGACCTGGAGCAAAATCGTCAAAAGCAAACGTTAACCTTTCTACCGCAGACTTCGCTTTAGAGCACTATGTAGCGGTAACTACTGAGGGAGAATCAGCAGATGTAGAGCAGTTATTTGCAGCTGATTTTAATCAAAAGATCCAAGCTACCAATGCGCAGTCTAACAGCCATAGCGAAGTGGTTAAATCCTTGAAAAAACAAAAAGGCGAAAAGCTAAACTGTACAGTAAGCACAGCTATCATCGAGGAGTCGGCAGACTATATGGTCGCTAAAGTGACTTTGAAATTTGAGAACTTCACCAAGACTGATTTAGTTACTTTGGAGCGTGTGGGCAATGACTGGAAAGTATCCAAATCGATCAATTCGTATAAGTAGTATCCAGTAACTGGTGGCTTGCCAATAATAAAAGACAAACCACTAGTGAATCATATGTTTATTAAGGCCAGGTCGAGAGATGTGGCTTTTTTACGTCAAAAGGGCCTGATTCTCATCAGACCCTTTCTCTTAGCGTTTACATGTACAGTAATTTTTATGTTTCCTATCGTTTCCTCTTTTTTGTTTCGTCATCCAACGCTTTTAAAGACAATTGGATTTTCACTGTACGACGCCAATTTTTATGTTGAACCTTTCTTTTGAAAGGCAGCTAATAGCCGCTTTGTATAGTAAGAACAGCTGTCGATTTAAAATAGTTTTAAAAATAAATGTTTCGATTTTTTAAATTGACATTTTTGAAATAAGCTCTTACTTGTTAGACATTATTATCGAATTTCTAATCCAAATATCTCTTCGCTATTTTTTCTATTAGCAATTTGATATCATCATAGCGGGCGATGCTCAAAAGCCAATCTTCAGGTATACTTTCCAGCCCATAGTACAAACCAGCTAATCCGCCCGCAATCGCAGCCCCGGTGTCTGTATCTTCACCAAGGCTTACAATAGATAATACAGTGTCTTTATAGTTGTCTTTTTCCATAAAAACCCATAGGCTTGATTCTAGACTATCGATCACATAACCGCTGGACCTTAATTGATTATGTGTCTTAGATCGGATGTCATGCAAAATGGTGCTATTAAAATGAGTTATTTCCGACTCAGGGAAATTGATGTCCGTCCAGAACTTTGAAACTTGATTCCGCATTTCAGCATAAGCCTGCTCTTTGGCCAAACCTAGCAAAATGAGTTCGGCTAATTTAAGATAGATAAAACATGCCATTGCAGCGCGTATGTGCTTATGCGTTAGGGCGGAAATTTCCCAAATTTTCTCGAATTGTTCCGACGGGCTAAGTCCTTTGATCTCAAATAAAAGGGGTAATATTCTCATTAACGAACCATTGCCGTTGTCTTGTTCTCTCGCCCGATATTTTAGCAAATGTAGCTCTCCGATTTGCCCGGATCCGATAATATCTTTAAGCTCACCGATCGATTTAGCCGTGGTGATGCCGATATCAAAGACTTCTCCTCTTGCTGTCCACAGCTTACCTTCCTTCCAAGCTATAAATTTTTTGGAGATATCTACCAAATCATATCCACCTAACAGCGAGTCTGCAAGACACAAGGTTAAAGATGTATCATCTGACCAGGTACCCATAGGTTGATTATGGCTGCCAAATCCGATCATTTCGGTAGCTGGATTTTTTAGCATTTCTTCTTTCGACCTGAATTCAAATGGTACACCAAATGCATCACCAACCGCAATGCCAAACAATGCTCCATACATTTTATTTTTCGCTTGATTAGCAGCTGTATTAGACTGTATATTCATAAATAATTTGATCGTTGATTCATATCAATATAATAAAAAATATTCACCTCCCTATTTCCTCCATTCACCGAGTTTTCCCGATCGTTAGTCTAAAGCCCGTAGGCTAGGGGTCTATTGTGTTGTAGTTTTGAGTCAACAATTAAGAACTAAAAACTAACACAATAAAAAAAGACATTATGAAAACGCTAGTAAAAACATTCGCAGCAGCAGCCTTAATCGCCGTATCAACATTTGCTATGGCAGCTGAAGGACCTGGCGCAAAAGCAACAAAAACAAACGTTAACCTTTCTACAGCAGACTTAGCACTCGATCACTATGTTGCGGTAACCACAGAGGGTGAATCAGCAGGAGTAGAGCAATTGTTCGCCGAAGATTTAAATCAAAAAATCCAATCTTCGAATGCACAGTCTTACAACCGTAGCGAAGTTGTTAAATCCTTGAAAAAGCAAAAAGGAGAGAAGCTAAACTGTACAGTAAGCACCGACATCTTAGAAGAATCAGCTGATTATATGGTAGCGAAAGTGACTCTAAAGTTTGAAAACTTCACCAAAACAGATTTAGTTACCTTGGAGCATGTGGGGAATGACTGGAAAGTATCCAAATCGATCAATTCGTATAAATAGAATTTTACAACTGGTGGTTTGCCAGTAATAAAAGACAAACCACTAGGGAATCATATGTTTATTTAAGGCCGCGCCGTAAGTCGCGGCTTTTTTTGCGTTTGGAAATTTGGAATTAAATAACGGTTATTGTTTTTGCATAATTCCATATTTCTTGTTTTGATCGCTTTTGGCGTTTGCCCCTGCGTAGCTATCTAAAATCCGCGTGGTGGCCGCCTTTAGGGAACGTCCGAATTCTGTGGGATGATAACCCGGTCCAGTAAAAAATTCCACCTCATGATTGATTTTTGAATACCATACTCTTCCTACATCCTTTGGACCTAGGGTATCTGGTCTCGTTATTTTTACAAATCCCTCGAGTTTGTTTTTATCTAAGCCTATCACTTGATATGGCTGTGTCTTACTCTGACAATCTACCTCAATATATTTTTCTCCATTCCAGCACATGCAATCGTTTAGAGGAGGATCAAAGATGATAATTGCTAATGCAGCACAAGTAAGTACACCTGCTCCACACAATAAAAGCTTTTGTTTTTTCTTTTTTAATAGGAAAATATTACCAGGAGTTTTTATTTGATCTTTCTGTCTGTCATTTTCATATTTTTTATCCACTGCGTCAGTTGGATTTATTGGGGACTTTTCAGTGTTTATAATATTTGAATCAGCAGATGTAGAGGGACCATCTTTTGTGCCATTAGTTGTTTCTGTACAAGATTTATTGATATTATTATCTTCGCTCAACTGAGCGCTGTTTTCTCCATATACAGCGCTCGATCCCTTAGTAATCGTATTACTGTTTTTGTTATCGTTCTCCTTTATTGGAAACTGATTGTCTTTTGGTTGGTTATATCTTTCTTCAAAAGAGTCTCTGCTATTTGTAATCTCAGGAGGTTCTACTGAAGGTTGATGGAGTTCGTTGTCTTGAGCAGCAATATCTATATTGACGGTTGCTTCATTTGGAGAGAAATTTTCTTCAGACGTCGTTATTTCAGGTTCGGTTGAACTTTCTTTCCAGTCCTCACTACAGTAAGGCCGGGGTTGGAAATCTATCAAAATAGCAAGTAGTTTTACGACATTTTCCTGTGCTCTATATGTGGTGCTGCCAATTATAAAGTTTCTTAAATTCCTCAGTTTATCTAAGTCGAAAGTATTAACTATACTCTCCAAATCCTTATCTGAATTCTGAGGATTGAAAAAACGATGGAAGACAATGAGATCTTCTCTTGCTAGCCCTTTTACTAAAATTTGATAGCTCCAATCTCTCAAATCTTTGGTTGATGGTCGTTCACGGCTAACAAACACAAGTTTGTTATTCAACTTTAAAACTAAATAGGCATTCCTTACTGCCTTCTGAAATTTCTCAAACATTTGAACAAAATTAAAATAACCCCACCATCGGAAAATACGGAAAACCGTAAGCAATAAATATTACTTCCTTTTTGGAAATTTTGGAAAACGATTCGATCTAGACTGGAAATTTTTGAAACATTGGAAACATCGGAAATCTATGATAAAAAGGCTGTTAACGGCTATAACTTTGTTCTCGAAGTCAGATGATAAATCGATTAAAATATAAACTAAGATACTAATCTGATTTCACAATGAGAAGATCTCGCGGTAGTCATTAGCCGGTTTGGGAAGCAGCTTCTGCCTCCCGCGATTGACACTCTTACTTCCCAAAAAATTCAGAAGGCCTTCTGAAAACATTTGTAGCAATCCCGTGCATGGTGCACGGGGCCTACCAGGTTTTTGACTTTTAAATTTTTTGAGTTATGTGGAGTTTAATATTATATTTTTTATTTGGAATCGGCCAACCGTCTAATGCACAACAAAACACTGGAACACCAACAGTGCAAACGGCAGACACACCACCACCAAATCCTGGTGATGATGGAGATGGGGGAGATAAAGGAAACCCACCACCGAAAGGTTAATTTTTAATATTAGAAAAAGAGAGTTGATGTAAATCACTCTCTTTTTTTTTTGTTGTTGATTTAGATAAGTTTTTTGGATAAATTAGAAAAAACTTAGCCGTGCGAAAACTCATTTTATTCCTATTTTTCATCTTAGGTATATTCTCCTGTTCTGAAAAGAAACAAGGCAAGGTAAAAGGGGAGAGTCGAAATTACTACCTAAAAGCGCTGTCATTCTATAACCTAGGGGTGTATGATAGTTCGTTCGTTTACCTTGAATTGGCAAAAGAACAAGCATTTAAAGAAGATGATAATTTGACGGTTGTAAGAAGTTTAATTCTTATTGGAATCAATGAGTATGATCAAGGTGATTTTTTTGGAGCACAAGAAACATCTCTAAAATCAATCGAATTTCTAGAGAAGAGTAATTTAAAACAAGACACATTGTTGTCCTTTGCTTATAATACTATTGCTAATTCGACCGACGAATTGAAACAATATAATAAAGCTATCCCTTATTATCATCAGGCTATAAAATATTCCACTAATCCCGAAAATACACTAATTTATATAAATAATCTTGCCGTCTGCCTAAGAAATGCAAAACGTTATGCCGAATCAATTAAGCTTTCCGAAGAAATCTTGTCAAAAGTCCCGAGTGGAACAACGGACTACGCCAAGTTTTTAAATAATTTAGCCAAAACAAAATGGATTGCAGACAACAGCTATAATCCCGTACCGGACTATCATAAAGCTTTAGCGATAAGGACTAGTCAAAAAGATCGTTGGGGTCAGAATTCAAGTTATGCGAGTTTAGCTAAATATTATGACCATAAAAACTCAGATTCATCTATTTATTATCTACATAAGCAATATGAAATAGCGAATGTAATAAATAGCGCGGATGATCAGTTGAATGCATTAAGAGGCCTAATTCAAACTAGTTCCTTCAATTCTCAACGGTATCTATCAACCTATTTGGCGCTCAACGACAGCATCCAGCAGGCCCGCGCCGCTGCCAAAAACCAATTCGCCCTTATCCGCTATGAAGTCGAAAAAAACAAGGCCGATAACCTGCGGCTAGAAAAAGAAAATTCCGAAAAGCAAAACCGTCTTGTCAGACAACGAGCCATTACTGGAGCAAGTATCTTTTTACTGCTGTTGGCTGTTGGTGGGGGAACCCTCTGGTACAAACGACGCAAGCAGCGTCTTGAACTCGAAGCCGAGAACAAGGTTAAAGAAACGCAACTTCATCTTTCGAAGAAGGTACATGATGTTGTAGCAAACGATATTTATCATGTGATGACGGAAGTTGAATATCGAGATGATCTGGATCGTGAAGTGCTGCTTGATAAATTAGAAATTATTTACAACCAATCGAGGGATATCTCACATAACGTTGAGCAACGGCCTACCGTTGAAGTTCCATATAATGAGCAAATTTCTACATTACTTAAGCCCTATGGCTCGAACAGTCGTCGTATATCGATCGTTGGAATTGATGCTGAGCAATGGTCCGATGTCAGTAAGCGTATTAAAGAAGAAATAAAACATGTACTACAAGAGTTTATGGTCAATATGAAAAAGCATAGTGGGGCCGAGCGGGTCGTCGTGCGCATTGAAAAATCTGACCAACAGCTTAAAATTTTTTATAAAGATAATGGTGTTGGCCTACCAGCAGAAAGACCTCAGGGAAAAGGTATGGCGAATACGGTTTCCCGTATTGAAAGTCTAGGTGGCGGAATTATCTTTGTCAGTGAACCGGGAGAAGGGCTCAGCATTACTGTCAATATCCCATTAATATAAAGATGATTGTTGTATGTTTAAAAAAGTACTTATTGCCGAAGACCACGATACAGAAAATTTTGCAGTACAAGTAACACTGCGTGACTTGGGAGTAGTTGATCCCGAATATGTTTATTATTGTGATCATGCCCTCGCTTGGATCAAGAATGCTATCCGTGCCGGAGAACCATATGACCTACTTATTACCGATATTAATTTTAAGGATGATGGTTCTGATCAGGAGATTCAGGATGGACTTTCGCTGATTAAAGCAGTTAAATCTATTCAGCCGGATATTAAAGTTGTTGTAATGACCGTGCAAGAGATCACGACAATAGTCCATGAAATGTTCAAGGAAAAACAAATTGATGGTTATGTTTTGAAGGCACGCCGCGGAAGAGAGCATCTAAAAGAAGCCCTCCAGATGGTGTATCAAGGTAGAACATATCAATCTGCAGATAATAAGAAGGCTGTCCAAGATCTAAATGCATTTGAATTCTCCCAGCTTGACTTACAGATTGTTAATTTATTATATCAAGGTATTCCACAATATCAGATGCCTGAAATACTCAAACAGTTAGGTGCTAAAGCTTCCAGCCTGAGCACAATCGAGAAGCGCCTTAATCTGATGAAAGAATCTTATGGTTTTACCAACAATGCCCAGCTAATTGCACACTGTAGAGATGCTGAGCTGATATAACTTTTTCCATTACGGTTTTCCGTAAAGAATCTTGAGGGTATCGTGCTACTTTTGTGAAAGCAAGGTAAATAACGAGGTTGGTTTACTTGCCGAAAATACGATATCTGATGCATTCAGGATATTTAGTGCCATATTTTAACCAATAAGATGATGAGAAAGGGCTATCCACCGATAGCCCTTATTTGTTTTTATGATCATTTGTAACAGCCGACTTATGAGAGATCCAGCTAAATGCGCGATCATTTAATCAGCCTGATTTGAAAAGGTATTGATTGAGTTTAGCGCATAGTAAGCGATTCCATTATCCGGATATTTTTCCAAGATCTCTTCGTAGAGCGCCTTTGCTTTTTCGGCTTGCCCAGTCTGCGAATAACAGAATGCAATATTACAGAGCGCCATTTCCCGATAGCTCATTTTTGAAGCGCTAAACATGGTAACTGCCCGATATTTATCTAACCATTCCTTTTTTGTAAAAAAATCGACACTCTGTTTAAAATATTCAATCGCACCTTTAAAGTCATTCTGTTTGACTGCTTTCATTCCCTTTTTGTGACTTTTTGGAATGAGCTGTTGCAATGCTGTTACTAAAATGAAAAAAAGAACTGAGGCGACTATCATGCCCTCAAGTTGGAATAAGAATAAGGAAGCTACCACCAGGACCATCCAGAAGGCAATCAGTATTAAAACAGCTGGCCAGGACACTGACCTTACAATAGGAACATTTGCACTCATAGATTAATAAATTGCTGGTTGTTATTTTCTAAAGGTATCAAAATTTCTTAAAAAAATCCTCTTTCAGTATGTCGATTACGTTAAGTTTTAAAGCGGTATTTATCGTATTGCTGCTTATCTCTAGAATATAAGGTAATTGTTTTATCTAAAGTACTTCTGTTGACAAAACTATAAGACAAAATGATGGTAAAAATAGCTTGTAACATACTGAAATGTAGTTTACTATTTTTACGTAAAATCATATTTTGAATTTCATGTTAAGATTCTGATTTAATTTTTATGAGCTACGGTTTCCCGTAAAAAAGACTGCCTTAATCAAGCTAGTTTTGTTTTAAGCGAGTTAGCAATGTTTTAATCAAATGCTTAACTGCTGGAGTTAACGATACATTTATTAGCAGATTAATATGGCTATTAACCTACAAAAAGGACAACGTATTGAAGTTGGACTTACAAAAATTACCATAGGATTGGGCTGGGATCCTAATGAAGGAACAGGGAATGATTTTGACTTAGATGCATCCGCATTTATGATTGATCAATTCAAACAGATACCAGCTGAACCTTTCTTTATTTTTTATGGAAATACAGATTCTCCAGATGGCGCACTTCATCATACAGGTGATGATCCAACCGGTGGAAATAGTGCCGATGGAGATGATGAAAGTATTCAAGTTGATTTATCAAAAGTAGATTCACGAATTACAGAAATATCCTTTGTGGTTACCATCCATGATGCGATTGCCCGCAGGCAAAATTATGGACAGGTAAGAAATTCCTACATACGAATCGTAGATGATAGCAATGGACAAGAAGTTGCGAAATACGAATTAGGAGAAGATTTTTCTCTTGAAACTGCCGTTGAGTTCGGGCGTCTTTATCGTCGCAATGATAGCTGGAAATTTGAAGCTTCTGGTATGGGCTATAAAGAAGATCTAGCCTTCTTCCTGTCAAAATATTATAAAGGACAAATTATAAAATAATATAAATTATGGCTATTAACCTAGAGAAAATCACCCTTGAAAAGAAAGGTGACTCGCATTTTATTGACTTATCAAAAAAAGGTAATCCAATTACACAGGAGATCAATATCAATTTGAATTGGTCAAAAGGAACAAAAAAGGGAATATTTGGAAGTTTATTCAGTAAGGATATCGACCTGGATCTGGGATGTTTCTATGAGTTGAATAACGGAGAGAAAACCGTTATCGATGGTCTTCAGTTTTCCGGTGGCAAGGGAGGGACCAAGGATCGTTTGACCCGGCAAGGACGTTATGTGGCTGAACCCTGGATATGGCATACTGGTGATGATAGAGGGGCTAGCTCGGGTTCTGGAGAAAATATCATTGTAAATCCGGCTGGACTAAAAGACCTGAAACGGATGGTTATCTACTGTTTCATTTACGAAGGGGCAGCACGTTGGCAAGAAACAAATGGTGTTGTCACTGTAAAGGTCCCTGGTAATGCGGAAATAGAAGTACAGATGGGAGCACAATCCAGTCACAACAAATTCTGTGCGATTGCTGAAATACTCTTTTCTCAAAATTCAATCACTGTCAGAAAGCTGGTGACTTTCCATACTTCGCATGGAGACTGTGACAAGGCTTACCGATGGGGAATGCAATGGACGGCCGGATCAAAATAGGAAATCATTATGGTTATTGATACGTCATTATTTGAACACTATTCTTTTGATCTATGGCTTACACTCATCAAATCAAATCCTCATTTCAAACAAAAGAGAAATATGTTGCTACGGGATTTCTTTTGCGTCGATAAAAAGATCGGGGATATAGGTAAAGTCGTCCGGCATTACGATATTTTGAGTAATCAGATCAGTGAGATAACAGGAAAACATATAGATCGTGAGTTTATCTACTGTTTGATTTTAAGTGAATTAGGGGTTGATCTCGATACAGATCTCAAAGAGCGTTTGACGGAATTCACGAGGGAAGTCGATATTCTTTTTTGGGAATATAAGCCTGTTCTCCTGAATGATAATCAGAAAAGCGTATTCGAAGCAATAGTTTCCAAGGGGAAGACCCTAAGTCTTTTAAGCAATACTGCATTTCTAGACGGTACCGTGTTACGTCGGGTACTCGAATATTATGAGCTATCGGATTTCTTCTCTTTTCAACTTTATTCAGATGAAATAGGGGTTTCCAAGCCAAATAATACAGCTTTTGAACTTGTTTTCCAAAAAATAAGACAACAGCGAACGATCAAGAAAAAAGATATTGTCCATATAGGTGATAATCAAAAAGCAGATTATAATGGCGCTATCAATTATGGTTTTAACGCAATATTAATCCAATAAATTATGATGTACAGATATAGCTTACATCATGTTGAACATCAGCATGTATGTCCTTTTTCAGAAATGGAATACAGTCGCTTTAAGTTTGGAGAGACGATTTATGCCGAGAAGTTTGCGAAAGAACTGTGCATGGGTTTTTTGGCAAAGCATAAGAATTTGATTCTCGAACAAGAAGAGATTATTTTACTGCCTAGCCCATATAACTCCATTCCGACAGCATCCAATTTTTTATGTTCCTATTTCAAACGGGAGTTAAATAGATTTTTGTTTCAGCATGGCAAGGCCGCATGCAAAGAAAGTAAGATCCATCGCAAACAGACTTATGTGGAGGACTATGGAAATATGGACTCTGAACAACGCTTGAAACTTATTGCCAACGATACCTATCATTTGGATCGGAATTTTATAGCAGATAGGTTCTGTATTTTTTTAGATGATATCAAAATCACTGGAAGCCACGAACTGACAGTTGAAAAAATACTAAAAGATCATAACGTGCAGGGGACTTTTTTCTTTGTCTATTATGCTGAGCTCGTCAACCAGTCTATCCATCCCAATATTGAGAATAAGTACAATTACTTTGATGTCAAATCACCGGGCGACCTTGTACGGATCATTAACAGTAGTAGTTTTCACTTCAATACACGCTTGGTTAAATATTTACTCTTGTTAAATGAAGTAGATTTTTTCCAGGTCGTCAATCAAATCCCGGTAGAAAAAAGCTGTGAATTGTTCGATCTAGCAATTAGCAATAACTACCATACTATAGTGCATTACCAACAGAATATTATAAAACTAAAACAACATAAATCATGGCAATCAATTTACAAAAAGGGCAAAGAGAAAACATCAATGCACCCAAATTTACAATCGGCCTAGGCTGGGACACCAATAGTTCTTCCACAGGAAGCGCCTTTGACTTGGACGCTTCGGTATTTATTCTTGGAGAAGACAAAAAGATCCTTTCGGATCAACATTTTATTTTTTACAACAACCTAAAATCTCCAAATGAGGCAGTAGTTCATACTGGTGACAATCTTACGGGAGATGGGGATGGAGACGACGAGCAAATCATCGTAGATCTAGCGAAGATTGAAGATACAGCGACAGAAATATGCATCGTCATTACCATTCACGATGCAATATCACGAGGTCAGAACTTTGGACAAGTACGCAATTCCTTTATGCGTATTCTCGACACTGTTTCCAATGAGGAACTATTGAAATACGAATTGGAAGAGGATTTCTCCATAGAGACTGCTGTCGAGTTTGGCCGTATTTATAAACGGAATGGTGAGTGGAAATTTGAAGCTGTGGGTATGGGCATGAAAGGTGGGTTGGAAGATTATTTAACGAAATACAATTAAGAAATGGGAATTAATCTTCAAAAAGGGCAACGTATCAACCTTCAAAAGGGTAATGGTACAGTATTGCAAAATGTTTGTGTAGGTGTGAACTGGGGAGCTATTGAAAGGAAAAATTGGCTCGGCGGAACAGAGAAAGAAGCGGTAGATCTAGACGCCAGTTGTATTCTTTTCGATGAAGCTAAAAATAATGTTGATGTTGTGTACTTCGGGAGTTTACGATCTAGAGATGGAGCCATTAGTCACAGTGGCGACGATTTGACGGGAGACATGGATGGCGATGATGGCTTGGATAATGAAATCATTACGGTTGATTTTTCTAAGCTTAATAGTCAAGTAACTCATGTCGCGTTTGTGCTCAACAGTTATCGTGGGCATGATTTCGGGACTATTCCTTTTGCCTCTATCCGGATTTATGAGGGTACACCTTCCCGGGTCAATGAAGTATTTGCGACCTACAATATTGCTAAAGGTGAGGGCTTTTCTGGGCACGTCTCCATGGTATTGGGCGTATTTTATAAACGCAATGGTGAATGGAAATTTAATGCCATTGGAGAGCCAACTAAAGACCGTAAGTTGGAAGAGACTATTAAAACCGTTCAGCAAAAATTTTTATAGCCATGAGAAGACTTCCCGTATATCTATTATTGGATACTTCTGGCTCAATGACCGGAGAACCAATTGAAGCCGTTAAAAACGGTGTACAGATGATGATGCATTCCCTACGTCAAAATCCTCAAGCGATCGAGACCGCTTTTGTCAGTATTATCACCTTTGACTCTGACGCTAGGCAGATTGTACCCTTGACCGATTTGGCTTCCTTCCAGATGGTTGATATTAAAGCCTCTGGTGTGACTTCCTTGGGAGCAGCCTTGGCCTTACTTGCTGATAAACTGGAAACAGAGGTAACCACGACCACACTGGAACAGAAAGGGGACTGGAAGCCACTGATTTTTGTTATGACCGACGGTATCCCAACGGATAATTGGCAGCAAGGGTATAGCAAACTAAAGGCTGTTAATAAAGGGTTGATTGTCGGTTGTGCAGCAGGACAGGGGGCTGATGATGCTATTTTAAGACAAATTACTAATTCTGTAGTACGTCTTGACAGTGCAGATTCAGAAAGCATCTCAAAATTCTTTCAATGGGTAACGGCTTCCATATCCACTACGTCGACCAAAGTTGAGGAATCAGGCAAAGAGGTAACTGGATTGGATCAGCTACCACCACCGCCATCGGAGTTAGTTATAGTAGCTTAGTTATGAACAGACGATTATTAGCCTACTTTCTGCTCGACACCTCAGGATCTATGCGTGGTGAGCCCATACAAGCATTGAATAATGGCTTTAATGGGCTCATTAGTATGCTCCGTACGGATCCACAGGCGATGGATTCCTTGCATATCAGTGTCATTACCTTTGATCGTGAAGTTCATAATCTAGTTCCTTTGACCGACTTGGCAAGCTTTCAGCCAGTAGAAATACATTGCCCCGAAAGCGGCCCAACTCATACAGGAGAGGCACTCGAAATGCTGCTTAAAATGATAGACAATGAACTGGTCAAGGGATCGACCGAACGAAAGGGTGACTGGAAGCCTCTGCTCTTTGTTTTCACCGATGGAAAGCCATCCGATATTCAGAAATATCGGATGTGCATTCCCAAAATCAAAGCAATGGATTTTGGAATTATTGTTGGTTGTGCAGCTGGTCCTAAAGCCGAAGTTTCTTTTTTAAAGGAGCTGACGGATGAAGTTGTCAAATTGGATACCACCGATAGTAATACATTGACAACCTTCTTTCGATGGGTGAGTTCATCAATTGAAATGGGCAGTAAATCCCAAGGTACAGGTGAAACTCTGACACTTCCACCTCCACCGAACGAATTGAATATTATCATTTAAAACTTTGAATTAATCATGAGAAGGTTACCTGTATATTTCTTGATAGATGTATCTGAATCTATGGTCGGCGAACCTATAGAGCAAGTACAAGATGGTATTGGTACCGTCATTCAGACACTCAAAACTGATCCTTTTGCACTCGAAACTGTATGGATATCCATCATTGGCTTTGCCGGTAAAAGCAAGGTCATTACACCCTTACAGGATGTGATCACTTTTTATCCGCCAAAATTGCCCATTGGTAGTGGAACCTCGCTGTCCAGTGGATTGACAGAACTGATGCGCTCCATTGATAACGAGTTAATGCCGACGACCTATGAACGAAAAGGTGATTGGAAACCCATTATATTTTTGTTTACGGACGGTGTACCGACAGATGATACAGAAGAAGCCATCAAAAAGTGGAATACAGTATACCAACGCAAAGCAAATCTAATCGCGATCTCAATAGGAGATAATACCAACTATGGATTACTGGAGCAACTGACCCCACATGTGTTGCGTTTTAATAATAGCGGTGCGCAGTCATACAAAGAGTTTTTTAAATGGGTGACAGCTTCCATCAAAGCGACAAGTGAGCAAGTGACCAATAGTAATACTGATACAATAAATTTAGCGAAAAGCACTCCTGAGGTGATTGAGAAAGTTGATACAGTTAGAATGCATCAGATCGTGGATGATAATTTTGTCGTGGTTAATGCAAAATGTTCAAATACCGATAAGTCATATCTGATCAAATTTAGGCGTGATATGGAAGATTCAGGTATCATGGACTTATCTACCCGAGTTTATCGTGTACAAGGAGCTTATAAAATAGATGAAAACGCCTATCGTGATTATTCTGGACTTGACAATTCTAACTTGAAGGTATCAACCGACGAGCTGTATGGTAATCCCAATTGTCCTTGTTGCGGTAACCAATTTGGTCTCGCCAGCTGCTCCTGTGGTGGAATACATTGTATCAAAGGTGATGGCGAAAATACATGCCCTTGGTGTGGCAATATTGGCTTTTATGGTGCCTCAGGTGGCGGATTTGATATTAATAGAACTTTAGGTTAATCGTGGAAACAATTTTAAAACAACTGCTGGACGAATTTAACGTAGAGCAGAACAAGGTCGTTGATAATACTCTGGCCAAACTGATGCACAATGCGAAGATCAATGCATTAGCAAGGGATATTAATTCATTAAAACAGCAGATAATAGCGATATTTCAAATGTATAGAGAGAAGGAAGAATTTAAAGAAGCGCAACTGGTCATTACTAATGCTAATGCGAAAAAACACTATGCGTATAGTTTTGACCTAGCTCAATTTCCCAATATTCGCATCCAACAGATCAAAAATCTGGATAAAGTTGGTTTAACCTTTGATCCGGAGACTTCAAGTATCTGTGGAGTGCCAAACATGGCACTTACGATGGATTTGCACTTGGTTTTTATTAATACTCTAGAAGAAAATCCAACGGAAGACATTAAGATCATCCCATTTATTGTCAATGCTGATCCTAAGGACCTTTGGCTGAATAAACCTAGCAATCAAAATGATCTATACGCCAAGGCGGACAGTGATAAATATGCTGGAGCCTTTCTCGACAAGCGGATAGTTGTTGCCTCACAAAGAGGACGCTCGCATGCACACGAAGGTTCTTTTCGCGATGATCATTTTTATGTGTCTGCACTGCCTGAAGCTTGGGCCGTCGTGGCCGTTGCGGACGGAGCTGGTTCGGCTAAATTTTCCCGGCAAGGATCTAAAATAGCTACAGAATATCTTGTTAAAACTTTCGATAACGAGGTTCTTCTACACGAATTAAACGATTTATGCTTGGCTTACTATACTACCGCACCCGCTGAAGCAGTTCCGCCTGCACCAAAAGATGATCAACCTGTTTCCGCGGCCACAACAAATATTGTCAATGATCCGATTGAAGAGGTTGTTAAAGCCGAAATGACTACAGAGGAGTGTTTGCTCAAGGTCAAATCTTCGATCATCAATATCCTTTACAAATCTGTTCGCGATGTACATGCAAAGCTAGTGGAGTTTGCCAAACAGGAAGATATTCTATTGAAAGATCTCAACACCACATTGATTTTTGCGCTTGTCAAAAAATTTGATTTTGGCTACGTGGTCCTGACATTTGGTGTCGGTGATTGCCCGATCAATGTTGTTATTGGCGATCTACAGGAAGTGCATTTACTCAATCTGCTCGATATCGGTGAGTTTGGTGGGGGAACCCGTTTTATTACCATGCCAGAGATTTTCAGTCACAGTGATATGCCATTACGATTTGCGATCAATAGATTTGATGATTTTTCAAAATTGATGTTGATGACAGATGGGATCTATGATGCCAAATTTATTACAGAAAACAAACTGGAAGATAAAGAAAGATGGAATACCTTTCTACAAGATCTAGGTGGGCAAAATGAAGACGGTGCAAAGGTAGATTTTCTGACAGATGAACATATTAAGGATCAGTTATTGACCTGGCTTGACTTCTGGAGTAAAGGTAACCACGACGATAGAACACTAGCCATAATCTATTAACAGATGAAGACGATAACTATAAAATCCATTATTGATCCGTCTCGGACTTACAAGTATATAGATGACGGCAGTCCCAAACAAGGTGGTGTTAAGGATGTCTATTTCGCACCCAATAGAAAGTACGTGGTTGCTTTTTTTCGAAACACCCTTGACTTCAATCAGCGGGATCGGATAAAGCGTATTGTCACTTTATATTTAGACAATATTAAGAATGGTAGTGCAGGTGATTATTTCTTGCAGGAAATCTACCGCTGGCCTTATGATGCGGTAGAACAGGATGGCAAGACAGGCGTCATTGTACCTATCTATGATACCAAATTTTTCTTTGCAAAGGGTTATGGTGCCAATTCGATGATAAAAGGAGGGGAGAAAGTTGGAAAGTGGTTTACTGCACCATCCTTTCGTCATCAACAATATCCGCTCGCCTTGGATAAGTCCGAATTAGGCGATTGGCTAAGTTATTTTCAAATTGCTATTAATATTTGTCGGGGCGTCAAGAAAATGCATCAAATGGGGCTTGCCCATTCAGATCTATCCTATAATAATGTGCTTATTGATCCTGTTAGTAAGTCTGCCAATATCATTGATTTGGATGGTTTGGTTGTCCCCGGATTGTACCCTCCTGAGGTGATTGGTACAGCCGATTTTATTGCCCCAGAGGTATTAAAGACCAAACACCTTAAACTTAATGATCCCGATCGGGTACTGCCTAATCAGAAGACAGATCTCCATGCCCTGGCAGTGCTGATTTATATGTATCTGTTGCGACGGCACCCACTGCGGGGTGGTAAGATTTGGGATCTTGATGCCGAAAAAGATGAACTAATGGCGATGGGAGAAAAAGCACTGTTTGTTGAGCATCCTACTGATCGAATGAATGCTGTTAAGACCGATCAGCTGAGAAAATGGGAATCCTTCTGGGGAAATCCTAATAAGCTTTCCTACACCAAAACGGGACCTTATCTGGCCGATCTGTTTAAACGGGCTTTTATCGATGGCCTGCACAACCCTATGTTGCGTCCCATTGCCAACGAGTGGGAGACTGCATTATTGAAAACAGTAGACCTTATTCAGCCGTGCAATAATCCACATTGTGATGAGAAGTGGTACGTATTTGACAATTCTACCAAACCTATCTGTCCATTCTGTGGTACAGCGCACAAAGGAAGCCTTCCCGTCATCGATCTCTATTTTAAATTTAAAGATACTGTATGGAAACCCGAAGGACATCGGCTAATGGTCTATCACAATCAATATCTTTTCAAATGGCATGTATCCCGTAAAGTGATACGGAATGAAAGCCTTACCGCTGAGGATAAGAAACCAGTTGGGTATTTCACCTATTACCAAAATAAATGGATGCTAGTCAACCAAAACCTGCAGGGGATGAAGGATCTGACTGAGCAAAAAGATGTACCAATTAATTCAATGGTTGAATTGACTGACGGCAAAAAGATTCTACTGTCCAATGAGGAGGGTGGAAGGTTATTATTTATCACGCTAACTAATCAATAATTTATAAAAATGGAACAAAGTATTTTACAATTACATCCTGGTCTAATTTGGGGATTTGGGTTGACAGTCATTATCATGCTGTTACTGGATTTGGGTGTTTTCAACAAAAAGAGCCATATTGTTTCTTCCAAAGAAGCGACTATATGGACAGTGGTTTGGATTTCGTTGGCAATGATTTTCTCCGGTGTTGTCTATTATGTATTTAATCAGGATGCTGGAGGGCATGCCACTGCAATAGAAAAGTTTACCCAGTTTCAGGCAGCTTACTGGATTGAAAAGGCTTTGTCAGTAGATAATTTATTTGTGTTTATCTTGGTGTTTTCTTACTTCAAAGTGCCACGGGAATTACATCACAAAGTACTGTTCTGGGGGATTTTGGGTGCGTTACTCTTTCGGGCGATCTTCATCTTTGCAGGCGTAGGCCTAATTAATTTGACATATCTTAATCCGATACTGGATTTCTTTGGTGTGACCGCTCTACCTTGGAATATCAATCTTGTGTTGACAGCCTTTGGTTTGTTTCTAATTTTTGCAGGGATCAAATCTTGGGGAAGTGGAGATGACGATGAAGATGAGGATTTTAGCGAAACAGCAGGTGCGCGATTGGTGAAGAAATTCTGGAAGGTATCTGATAATTATGATCAAGGAAAGTTTTTTACTGTTCAGAACGGGACGAAACTTGCAACCCCGCTTTTGGTTGTTGTTGCCGTAATTGAATTTACAGACGTGTTATTTGCGGTCGACTCTATCCCTGCTATTTTTGCTATTTCGAAGGATCCTTTTATTCTTTACACATCCAACATCTTTGCCATACTTGGACTTCGGTCACTCTATTTTCTACTGTCCAATTTTATCCATATGTTCAGCAAACTTCCTTACGGGCTCTCGGTAATCTTAACGTTCATTGGTGTCAAAATGATCATCTCGCCTTGGTATCATATCCCTTCACCAGTTTCTTTGGGCATTGTAGGGGGAATTCTTATTTTATCTGTTTTGGTATCCATACTATTTCCTGAAAAGGAAGCAGATGAAAAGATCTCGGCATAATGAAAAAGCTAGCCAGAGTCAGAAAAAGATGGCAAATACTGGTTGCCATCTTTTTCATATTACCTTTATTTATTAATTGCGGAAGTGAACAGCCGACTGAGGTCACTCAACAACATTTTATTAGTGCCTCTAGGGAAGGGAAGTCTACTGCTCCACTTCAGGAGGAAATGATCAACCGGTGGCAACAAAAAGAAGTTTATGTTACGAAGGTCATTGATGGAGACACTTTCTGGGTTAATAATGGTAGTGAAAAATTTAAGGTCAGATTTATAGGAATTGATGCACCAGAGACGCGCAATTCCCGAGGAAAATTAAAGGGACCATATGCAAAGGAAGCAAAAGAATATGTACGACAGCTAACCGAAAATAAGTGGGTTAAGCTTGAATTTGATGTTCAGAAAAAGGACAGATATCATCGGTTGCTGGCCTACATCTATTTGCAGGATGGTACTTTTCTGAACGCTGATTTAGTGAAAGGCGGATTTGCAGTTGTAGATACCTATCCTCCCAATGTAAAACATACAGCCCTTTTTGTGAAGCTTCAGCATGAGGCTAGAGAAAGTAAGAAGGGTGTATGGGCTTATTAAAATAAAATGTGTCACTACGGGAAACCGTAAAATAAGATGCGCTGATCCGATTATTTTTGATGTATTATGAAATTGATAAGCCTATTATTTATCATCCTCTTGCGGTTTGATGGTACCACAGCTTCGCTAGTGAAAGAAAGTTCAGATAAGAATACAGTATACGTTTGTGGTAGTGGCAAAGGGAAGCGATATCACCTCAATGAAAACTGTAGAGGATTAAAGTCATGCGGTGCCAAAACCATCAAGACAACACGGGAGCAAGCACAAAAAGAAGGTAAAACCCTTTGCGGTTGGGAAGATTAAAGAAACCACTTATTGCTAACAAAACTATTTTATTATGGATTTTAAAGATGAGATTCGTCAATTTGCCAAGCGCGTTGACCGACTTTTACCACAGATCAAAACAGAGGAAGCCACAAAGACATCCCTAGTGATGCCGTTTTTGAAGATATTGGGATACGATGTGTTTGATCCGTTTGAGGTACAACCAGAGTTTATTGCCGATATCGGTATCAAGAAAGGGGAGAAGGTTGACTATGCGATATTACGTGAAGACAAACCTGTTATCTTAATTGAATGCAAACATTATGCGGACGGGCTTGATCCGCATAATTCGCAATTGTTCCGTTATTTCCATACCACAGAAGCCAAATTTGGTTTGCTGACGAACGGCGTAGAATACCGCTTTTACACCGATCTGGTTACTCCGAATAAGATGGACGAAAAGCCATTTTTTGAGTTCAAGATTATGGATATCAAAGACAATGAAGTATCCGAATTACGCAAATTCCACAAAACAGAATTTGATCTCGAAAGCATTTCCAGCGTTGCGAGCGAATTAAAGTACTTTAACGAGTTGACTATTTTAGCAATGGGCGAGATGCAAAACCCAAGCGACGATTTCGTTCGTTTTTTTGCGAAGCAAGCCTATCCAAGTGTTGTTACAGCAAAGGTTTTGGAACAGTTTACGCCATTGGTAAAACGGGTGTTTACACAGATTGTGAACGACCAGATCGCCGAAAGACTAAAAAGCGCACTCAAAAAAGAAACTGAAGCCGAAGAAAAGAACGCTGCAATTGCACCGACAGAACCCGATGCCTTGATTGTCACCACGGAGGAAGAGATTGAGGGATACCTGATCATTAAATCTATTTTGCGTAAAGAGATCGAGGTAGGTCGCATATTTATGCGTGATAATCAGTCCTACTGCGGCATCTTACTAGATGATAACAATCGCAAACCGATCTGTCGATTCTATTTTACGCCCAATCGCCTGCGTATCGGGTTGTTTGACAAAGACAAAAAGGAGGCTAAATATGATCTAGATTCATTGGATGATATCTACAAATATTCAGAGCAGATCGTGGAAACCGTCATTAACTATTAATCAGCTGTGTTATGAAAAAGTATCTATTGTTATTTCTTATTTCATTTTTATCTATGGCCTGTAAAAAAGCTGAATCGGAATACGATACATATGGTTATGAAACAGAATGTGATGAATGTGACATTAACTATGTTGATGACCTAGGGACTACGGTGTATTTGAATGGTCATAAAGGAACATGGAAGAAAGATTTTCCGCGCTCGGTATTCACAGAGATGAAAGTGACCGTCACTGGGCGACAATCGAATTCGAATACTGTGTCTGCTCATATTATAAAAGACGGTAAGCGGCTGGTTTCGAAGTCAGGCAATTCCAGTGTTACTGTTAGACATATCGTAAAAAGTTCGGGATCAACTAAACCTGTTTCGGGCATCTGTGGTGCTCCAACTCAAAAAGGAGGACCGTGTCAGCGCAAAGTGTCAGGTGGGGGAAGGTGCTGGCAGCATAAATAAAGATTCAGGACTGAATAAAGGTTGTTCGATAAAGCCTTATTGAACAACCTTTAAAAAGCCAATTACCTACATTCGGAGAGGTTTAACAGATTATTTTTTACAGTGTATATGACTTTCTCAGTTATCTTCGGCTTTTTGTATTTATTTAGTTCGCAAAAATACAGATAGGTATGCTTTTTAAGTTCCATCCCTAAACTATTTACAACAACCTCTCCGCGATCTCCGCCTCGCCAACCACTACACCGCCTTTCAGGTACATCATCCGCTTACCACTTTTATAATCTGTGATTATGTCAAAGTGACCATTACAGGTTCTCATGCGTGAAAGCAATGCTTTACTACCTGCCCTAAAGCCTTCATGTTTAGTTACGTCAAATACATATTTAGAGCAGCTATGCCTAAATATACACTTACGTCTTCTTTCCGGTGGGATGATCAACCAATACAACCGGATCGCGGTCAATAGGAGAGGCTTCATGGCCTTGAAAATACCACCATCTGTCTTGCCGTCGTATATCCAGGTTTATTATTAAAGCAACCATTTTCGGCATGTACATAAGTTGTGACGCTTTCTAGTCTTACATAGTTCCATCCTCCTGATGCACCCTGGTTAATCAGGTTTTCTAATTGTTCTGCTACTTGATCCGATGTGCCTGTCCTTGGGTCTATCGATGCTACAAAAGGTACTACTTTGTATTCCATAATATCAGTATTTGATTGGGTTAATGATTTAATTAAAACTATATAGTAAAACATTGAAAATCAATGTATTTTTAGTTTTATTACAATCCATTTTACAATATTGTCAATTTTAAGAATAAAAAATTACAGATTATTACGGCTTCCCGTAAAAGTTATGCCTATGCGCCAAGGTGGCTAGCTACTGTATTAAAGAACATGTCAAGATGAGGAATGCTTTTGCATTTTATCTGACCTCTGGAGACTGGCTTTTACGAACCAAGATCAGTATTTTTAATACACTGAGTTTTGCCAATGAGAAGTTTTACGATCCTATCAAAGGCACTTTGCAGTTTGATGTGTCCGATCTGGTGCTGATTAAGCCCAGCGGGCGAAATCAGGTCCGCTTGCAAAGGCTGAAAAACAAATTGGATAAGCAAGAGATCGATGGCATCAAAAGATCGATTTTGGCCATTGGCGATGCTCCGGTTGTCTTAGGTGACTGGCAACAATCGGTGTGTTTTTTGTAGAGCGGAGGATCTCGGCGAGTCAATTCAGATAACATGATATCAATATGAGTTTTTTACATCCATTTCTCTAAAATCAGGAATAACGGTATTATGCTTGTTTTTCGAAAAGACATACTTGTTTATGTATTTCTTTATTATCGGCGAAAAACGCCGATAATATAAGTTTTGTTAAATAAATCAGTTTATGTATGTTTGATTTATCGGCGTTTTTCGCCGATAAATTTAAATAGTTTAAACATGAATATGTATTCTCAGAGAAGGAAAGATGTGTTAAAATTAGTGCCGGAGGGAGCTTTGGTTACCAGATCTTGGCTACAGCAGAATGATCTCACAGGTCATGCGATCGATAATTTATTGAAGAGTCGACTATTGGAAACTGTGAAAAATGGAGTATATAAACGTGAAGGGGCAGAAGTGGAATGGGGGGATATTGCCTATTTCCTGCAGAAACAGCTAGATACAGATCTAACCATTGGAGGCCTATCGGCTTTAGAACTTCAGAAACTGACCCATTATCTCCCGATGTCTAATCAACGCTTGATTCATTTATATGGCCGGGATAATCTTCCCATATGGATAAATAACCTTACAACAGGGATCAAATTTCTTAAGCATAGTTCTGGCTATTTATTTGGTAATAGTTTTGAAGATGAAAGGCCGCTAGCATTACTTGAGTTTACTAGAGCTTTCAGTTGGAAAAATACAAAGGAAGGCTTACGTATATCCATTCCTGAAAGAGCTATTTTGGAAGTGATGAATCAAGTTCCCCAAAATATATCATTTGAACATGCGGATGAATTAATGCAAGGATTAAATACGCTTTCTCCTAGGACACTCCAAAGATTATTGGAACTGTGCACAAATATCAAAGTTCGCAGGCTTTTCTTTTACCTTGCCGAGCGTCAAAATCATACCTGGTTTACAAAACTTCAATCTGAGAAAATAGATTTTGGATCTGGTAATCGTGTGATCGTCACAGGTGGGAAACTAAATAAGAAATATAAAATAACTGTTCCTGATTTTTATGGGTAAGAAAGAAGAATATGCCGAGCAGGTCCGTTTATTGATCCGATTGTTACCTATAATCGATAAAGAAGACTGTTTTGCACTTAAAGGCGGTACGGCTATTAATTTGTTTTTATAGAGATTTGCCAAGGCTTTCCGTAGACATCGATTTGTTGTATCTGCCAATGGAGGATCGCGACGCCTCTCTTGAAAATATCAGAGCTGCATTAGCGAGAATAACAGATTCCATAAAGAAATCGATTGCAGGTGCCCAAGTTCAAAATACAACACTACAACAGGATAATTCTTTACGAATAATAGTTTCACTTAATGATGTTCGTGTTAAAATAGAACTATCTCCTGTTATACGTGGAAGCCTTTTCCCAGCTGTCAGAATGGAAGTGCGACCGCAGGTTGAAAAAGAATTTGGTTATGCTGAAATGCTAGTTGCATCACACCCAGATCTGTATGCTGGTAAACTTTGCGCTGCCCTAGATCGTCAACATCCCCGTGATTTGTTTGATGTAAAACAGTTATACGAAAATGAAGGATTAACGGAAGAATTACGAAAAACATTTCTTGTATTTTTAATAAGTCATTTTCGACCGATGGCAGAACTGCTTAATCCAAACCGAAAAGATATCTCAGGTATATATGAAATGGAGTTTGCGCAAATGGCAGAAATTGAAGTTTCTTTAGAGGAGCTACTTTCTGTACGGGAGAAACTGATTGCAGATATCAACAAGGAGATGACTGATAGTGAACGTAAATTTTTACTCTCTGTCAAAAATAAGACACCTGATTGGGCACTCTTAGGATTGGACGCAACTTTAGTCTCGGAACTTCCTTCAGTGAAATGGAGATTAATCAATTTAAATAAAATGTCAGAGAATAAACACGTTACCGCTTACAAAAATCTAGAAGCTGTCCTATATCCTTAAAATCAAGCTGAATAGGAGAGATATGGCTTTTTTACGTCAAAAGGGCCTGATTTTCATCAGACCCTTTCTGTTAGCGTTTATTTGTACAATAATTTTTATGTTTCCTATCGTTTCCTCTTTTTTGTTTCGTCATCCAATGCTTTTAAAGACTATTGGATTTTCACTGTACGACGCCAATTTTTATGTTGAACCTTTCTTTCGAAAGGTAGCTTGTAGCCGGTTTGTATTGTAAGAACAACAGTCAATTTGAAATAGTTTTATTGGAGTAATTTTTTTTGTTAACTTGATATGACGGCAGCTGTCTCAATAAAGTATTTTAAAAGTACATAGCATTTCAACCGTCGGATTACTGTTATATGAAAAATCGTTATATCATTACGCCAAAAGACAAAAGGGCAGAAGAGTTATTGGATTTTAATGAAGCTGGAGATCATCATTTGATCCAGTTAGTTCTCTCAGAGTCGCAATTTTATCAATTAGATGCTTTTGGTGTATTTTCAGATTTGAATAATATGCTAGGCTGTTTAATAGATGATTTTGAAGACGATGCTATTACGAATAAGCAACAGTTGGAGGAAGGGTTAAAATATTTAAAAAATGTAAGGTTAAAAGATGATCGTATTCAGGAGCTTATGGAAGAAATTATTTGCCTGTTTGAAGAAGCTTTGAAAAGGCAAACTGGCGTTTATTTTTTCTTTTAATAGGAACTTGGTTATTTTTAAATTGCTAAAATAAAATTCACCTCCCCATTTCCGCCATTCACCGAGTTTTCCCGATCGTTGGTCTAAAGCCGATAGGCTGGGAGCCTATTGTGTTGTAGTTTTGAGTCAACAAATAAGAACAACAGAACTAACACAATAAAAAAAGACATTATGAGAACACTAGTAAAAACATTCGCAGCAGCAGCTTTAATCGCAGTATCAACTTTCGCTATGGCAGCTGAAGGACCTGGAGCAAAAGCAACAAAAGCAAACGTTAACCTTTCCACTGCGGACTTCGCTTTAGAGCACTATGTTGCAGTAACTACAGAGGGCGAATCAGCAGGAGTAGAGCAGTTATTCGCCGAAGATTTTAATCAAAAGATCCAAGCTACCAATGCGCAGTCTAACAGCCGTAGCGAAGTGGTTAAATCCTTGAAAAAACAAAAAGGTGAAAAGCTAAACTGTACAGTAAGCACAGATATCATTGAGGAATCGGCAGACTATATGGTCGCTAAAGTAACGTTGAAATTTGAAAACTTCACCAAAACAGATTTAGTTACCTTGGAGCGTGTGGGTAATGACTGGAAAGTATCTAAATCGATCAATTCATATAAGTAGTATCCAATAACTGGTGGTTTGTCAATTATAAAAAGGCAGACCACTAGTGAATCATATGTTTATTTAAGGCCACGTCGTGAGATGTGGCTTTTTTAGTTTTGTCCACTTGCTACTAATTGTCAATTATTTTTTTAAATATTTCTATAATTTTCTACAACGATAAGATCAATATCATCATAATCTTTGGCAACCCTGTTAATAGTAGCTTTTACATCGTCCCAAACTAAACCACCTAACCCGGCCCCAATTTTTGGCAGGGCTATTTTTTCGATGCCATTTTGGCGGGCATATACAAGCATTTTGAGAAGAGAATCTTCAATTGCTTTAAGTTCTGCTTTGGTTTTCCAGGTCTTTTGAGTGCCAAGATTGAAAACAGTGCCTTCACCATAGTCGTAAGAAAAAACATCCCCAAGAGAGAAATCACCATCTTTACAACGCTTTTTATATTCCAAATACATTTGATTATATTTTTCTTTGAATTGTAAAGCGATTCCTTTCCCCATTGCTCCAGCGCAATTACAACCATGAGCATAATTTTTTACATCAGGTAAATTGAATATATTTCCAGAATCTAGATACGTGACCATTTTCTTTTTTTTAATGCGTAATAAAGTCCAATCATTCAGCTTGGAAGTCGAATTGTTGGGAGGATGAAGATGAACAAAATTATCCTGAAATGCAACTTGCTTCACCTCCCTATTCCCTCCATTCACCGAGTTTTCCCGATCGTTAGTCTAAAGCCCGTAGGCTAGGGGCGTATTGTGTCGTAGTTTTGAGTCAACAAATAAGAACTAAAAACTAACACAATAAAATAAAGACATTATGAAAACGCTAGTAAAAACATTCGCAGCAGCAGCTTTAATCGCAGTATCTACTTTCGCTATGGCAGCTGAAGGACCAGGAGCAAAAGCAGCAAAAGCTAACATTAACCTTTCTACAGCAGACTTCGCTTTAGAGCACTATGTTGCGGTAACTACAGAGGGAGAATCAGCAGGAGTAGAGCAGTTATTTGCATCTGATTTTAATCAAAAGATCCAAGCTATCAATGCGCAGTCTAACAGCCGTAGCGAAGTGGTTAAATCCTTGAAAAAACAAAAAGGTGAAAAGCTAAACTGTACGGTAAGCACCGAAATCCTTGAGGAGTCGGCGGATTATATGGTAGCCAAAGTGACGTTGACGTTTGAAAACTTTACCAAAACAGACCTAGTGACTCTTGTACGTGAAGGTAATGACTGGAAAGTATCTAAATCGATCAATTCGTATAAATAAGAGCCATCTCAAATAAATATATAAATGTTGTAGAGCCATGTCGAGAGATGTGGCTTATTTTCTAGCTATTTCATGATCGATCATCTCTCATGGCTTATGCTAATAGCATCATTTGCGTAATTGGGTTTGCGTTATCCTGTAGAGGCTGACAACAATAATAGCTGCAGCGACCGTCAGCACATGATGTGTTCCCCTGATAGAATAATGTATAAATCCACCGAGCCCCTGCAACATTAACACAAATTCATTCAAAAAGATTCCAACAAGTAAGCCATAAACGCCATAGTGAATGCCTTTTTCGATTTTTAACATACAAATCTGAAAAGCATACCCAATTAAAAAGAGTGATATTACCACCAAAAGGACGAGGTGAAGATAAGCAATAACAATTGGTCGAAATCCATAAGCTTGTTGGCTCAGAGCAGGTATGACCGATATGCCTTGCAATATCAGTTTGAGAAAAATGGCAAACAGGACACATAACCAAATTTTAGATGTATCGGGGCTTAAGCGGAGTGAAATATTGCTTCGGACCAGTCGGACGACTCGTTGTGCTAATGTTCCCCACAGGACAAATTGCAATCCGACTGTAATGACTATAATAATATATAGCCACAGGGGTAAACCCTTCCACCATAGAACAGATAAGAAATAGGTTGGTATAACAGTCATGACATACACGAGCGAAAAACGCGGACTTATTGGTATTTTACCAGTACGTTTATACAGCCAACTGGCAAACAGAGCAATACAGCCAAAGAAAAACCAGCCATTATACTGAAAATGAAGATAAAAATAGACTGATGCAAGCTGTTTTAATGGATCCAGTTGGTGGCTCACTTTGAGATATGCCAGAAAATAGGTCCCTAGTGAACTAAATATATTGAAAAATAGTGCCGACTTAATTAAGATCGAAATGGCCGGAGGAAGTGTCGATGATTTAAGATCCCGCACTAATTGAAAGCAGAACCAATAAGAGACAAGTATCGATAAAAAGGATAATATAATCGAACATAGGTTATAGCCAGCAGCTGAAAAGGAAATAAGCATGCCTATCGAAACCGTCCAATTAGCCCATAGGATATGCTGATATTTCCTGCACAAAATCTGATTGGTTTTTATTCCCAGAACGGTCATTATGAGAAAAATCATAAGAGCTTGGGATACCCAGGCGGAAAAAGCAAAATGCGAATGCGCATGCATGAGGTTTTTCTGGTCGATCCAAGGAATGGGAAATAAAAATTTTAAGCGCATAATCAACCCGAAAATACCTACAATAAGTAAATTGAATAGGGTGATGACGATCCATTTCCTGATACTTAAATAGCTACTGATTTTATTCATACGTTGATTTCTTTCCGATAGCTGAAACATCGTTGTTTCAAGCTTCAATCAATACCATCGGCCGGAACAAAAACTTTTCCGCGGATAATGTTCAATTTATCTTCCTTGTCCATTTGCTTCATTGTCCGGATGATTGTTTCTACTCTTAACCCGGTCATATTAGCCAATTGTTGGCGCGTAAGCATAAGTCGGTTGCATTCCTGACAAACGAGTCTCTTGCTTTCATTTAACTTTTGGATCAGATTGGAGAGGATCTCCTCCGGTGAACGATTGTAAATTAATTTGATCATAAAGAGTTTAAAGTGTAGTTCGCGCGCCATCTTTTGTGATACCAAACGATGTAGGTTGCCATATTCATATATGATTTCGATGAATTTTTTCGAACTGATCTTCAGTAATGTACATGAACTGTCGGTAATTGCCGTCACTGTATAAACTCCATTGTCCAATATCGCTACTTCTCCAAAGCCCTCATTGGCACAGATAACATTGTGGAGGACCTCCCTACCGTCTGATAAGAAATTAGAAAGACGAACTCGCCCGCTTAACAACTGATAATAAAATGTGGCCATGCTATCCTCATGAAAAAGTATTTCACCAATATCGGCATGTAGGCTGCTCGCTCCCTTTTCGAGAAGTATTGCGGTTGGAATCATCGTTCGATATAAGTTAGTTTTTACTACACAGCGTAAAGATATAGTAGTGTCACAAAATAGATCTTGATGTTGATCACGGGAATGAGTGATGAAAATCAATTTGGTGTTAATGTGCTTATATATAGTGTTTTATTGTTTTTGATTGATGGTTTGTTCTCACCGGAATCATTTTATGATTTGCCTCATAAAATGGCTACACGCTTCGATAATACCTTTGGATTAAGTAAAACACAATCAAGTTTGAACACAAAACCAAAATAAGATGAGAAAGCTAATTGTATGTTGTTTGATGGGATTATTTATCTATTCCTGTTCCTCAAACAATGGCGAGAAAAAGACCGTTGCCAACAGTGTTAATGAATCTGGGGCTTCGGCAAATGACGCCAGTGGATATGATCCTCACCGCGGTGAGGGAAAATTTGACAAAGTGGAAATCGCTGACCATTTGGATGCACCAATGGCCGCAGCCGGAAAATTGATTGTTGACCTGAAATGTGCTTCCTGCCACAAGCTAACCGACGAGAAACTAGTCGGGCCAGGATGGAAAGGTGTGACACAACGGAGAAAACCACAGTGGATCATGAATTTTATCACTAATCCTGATCCGATGATCGATAAGGATCCGGAATTACAGGCGCAACTTGAACTATGCATGGTCCGGATGCCTAACCAAAATCTAACGGACGAGGAAGCCCGAAAGGTATTGGAGTTTATGCGACAAAATGATGGTGTAAAATAATAAAAGCTGAATAAGAATCAACAAAGCTGCATAGGTATTAACCTTAAAATAAGAATAGAATGACTTTAACAAAATACATATTGACGAGCCTAATGGCGAGCGCGGTGTTATCGACTTTCCATGCCTGTAAACCCAAAGGAGCGGGAGCCGCCGTGAGTGGTGATGCCGCTGAGAAGGTATATGTTGCCCCAGGGAAATACGATGAATTCTACAATTTCGTATCCGGGGGATTTAGTGGGCAGCTCTCCGTTTATGGACTTCCATCCGGCAGATTATTGCGTGTAATACCCGTTTTTTCACTAGATCCCGAAAAGGGCTGGGGTTTTAGTGAAGAAACTAAACCGATGCTCGAAACGTCCCATGGCAATGTACCTTGGGATGATTTACACCACGTGCAGCTTTCGAAAACCGATGGAAACTACGACGGCCGCTGGGTATTTGTCAATGCCAACAATACCCCCCGTATTGCCCGGGTGGATCTGACAACTTTTCGTACGGCTGAAGTACTCGAACTCCCCAACAGCGGTGGAAACCACTCTTCGCCGTACATTACTGAAAATACCGAATATGTTGTTGCAGGAACGCGATTTTCGGTTCCGCTGGACGGTGAGTCGGGCGATGTACCTATCAATACCTTTAAAAAGAATTTTCGCGGAACATTGAGCTTTGTCAGCGTCAATAAGGATAATGGCAACATGGAATTGGCTTTTCAGATTGAGACACCCGGTGTAAACTATGACCTGAGCCGAGCCGGTAAAGGGACTTCTCATGGTTGGTTCTTCTTCTCCACCTACAATACCGAACAGGCAAATACATTGCTGGAGGTCAATGCATCCAAAAATGACAAAGACTTTATATTGGCCGTCAACTGGAAAAAAGCCGAAGAGTATTTGAAAGCCGGAAAAGGGAAAAAGGTTACCGGGTTGAAGTATGCCCATAACACTTACGACGAGAAATCACATACCGCAAAAACATCTTTTAATACAGAAACGATCGTATTGAAGGCAGAGGAGCTGGAGGGGCTATGCTACTATATCCCTTGCCCAAAATCTCCGCACGGTGTCGACGTTGATCCTACAGGCGAATATATTGTAGGGTCGGGTAAACTGGCTGCGGTCATACCTGTATTCTCGTTCGCTAAGATACAGAAAGCAATCCAGGAAAAACAATTCGAAGGAAAATTCGGTGGTATCCCAATTATCAAATACGAATCTGCGCTGTACGGCGAAGTCCAAAAACCTGGCTTGGGCCCACTGCATACAGAATTTGATGGCAGAGGAAATGCAATCACGTCATTCTTTGTGTCTTCCGAATTGGTGAAATGGAATATTAAGGATTTAAAGGTGCTCGACCGTACACCAACATTTTACTCAACAGGCCATTTAATGATACCTGGTGGAGATACCAAAAATCCAGAAGGCAAATATGTCATCGCCTATAATAAGATTACGAAAGACCGCTTTCTCCCTACAGGACCGGAGTTGGCTCAGAGTGCCCAATTGTTTGATATTTCGGGAGACAAAATGCAATTGTTGTTAGACTTTCCGACCATTGGTGAACCACATTATGCGCAAGCTATCAAAGCGGAGAAAGTGAAAGACAAAAGTGTGAAGATTTTTAAAATTGAAGAAAATACCAGCCCATTTGTTGCCAAAGGAGACAAAGATGCACGCGTTGAACGTAAAGGTAACCAGGTACATGTATACCTGACATCCATCCGTTCACACTTCACTCCGGACAATATCGAGGGTGTACAACTAGGCGATGAAGTCTATTTCCATGTGACCAATATTGAGCAGGACTGGGATATGCCGCATGGCTTTGCTGTCAAAGGCGCAAAGAATGGAGAATTGCTCATTATGCCGGGAGAGACACAGACATTGAAATGGGTTCCAGATAGAGTAGGTGTATTCCCGTTCTACTGTACGGATTTTTGTAGCGCGTTACACCAAGAGATGCAGGGGTATATCCGTATCTCAAAAAAAGGAAACAATGTTCCGTTGATTTATAGTCTGGGAACCAATCAACCGCAAGAGAAGACCAATTAATATAACCTACAATGATGAAAACTACAAGTCACCTGTCAGCAGTACATCGGATTCTTTTGATCCTGAGTGGCCTGGCCCTGGTAGCGGTCATCTTCCTACCCATCTGGCGTATTGAGCTCGACGCAGCACAATACCCAGAAGGGCTAGAACTACAGATCTATAGCAACAAGTTGGCCGGACAAGTTGATATTATCAATGGACTGAACCACTATATCGGGATGAAAACGCTACATGCGGAAGATTTCATAGAATTTAAGGTCTTGCCCTATATCATCTTATTTTTTGCGCTTGCTTTTTTGCTTACCGGTTTCGTACAGAATAGAAAACTGCTCTATGGCTTATTCTTTTGTTTTCTGCTTTTTGGAGTCGCAGCCCTGGTTGACTTTTATATCTGGGAATACAACTATGGGCATCAGCTCGATCCATCTGCACCGATAAAAGTTCCCGGAATGTCTTATCAGCCACCACTGATCGGATACAAACAGCTTTTAAATTTTGGCGCCTATTCTATACCTGATATCGGGGGATGGATCTTTATACTCTGTGGAATTATCTTGGCCTTTTGTACAGTGCGGGAGTGGCAAAATAATAAAACCCTAAAACTAAAATCATATGAGAAATTATAAATTATTTGCGTTGATCTGTAGTAGTATATTGCTGGTTCTATGTAGTTTGCAGGCCTGTCAGGGCAACAATAAACCCAAGCCTATTAAATACGGTAGCGAGCAATGTGCCCACTGTAAGATGACAATAACGGACGCGCGTTTTGGTACGCAGCTGCAGACAAAAAAGGGACGGGTCTTTAATTTTGATGACGTACAATGTATGATCGCCTTTGTCAAAGGGAACTCGGTCAAAAAAGAAGAGATTACCGTTTATTACCTGCCGGATTATGTTAGCCATAAGCTCGTACCGGCTGAAGGTGCATATTATCTCAAAAGTGAAGCCTTGAAAAGCCCAATGCGAGGCAATGTTGCTGTATTTGAAAAACGGGTGGAACTGGATAAGGTCAAAGCAGAGATCGGTGGCACGGTGATGACCTGGAATGATCTGTGGAAATAAATGAATAACAATGAAGAATCTAGCTTTAGCGTTGTACTGTGCAATGGCTTGTCTTTGGCTCGTAAACGTGCCTGTATCGGCGACAACCATCCAGGTAGGAAAGGGGCAGTCGGTCAGAACAATAAAGGCTGGCTTAGCACAAGCGAAATCAGGTGATACCGTTTTAGTAGCGGCGGGTGTGTATAAGGAGGGGAATATTGTTATTGATAAGGCAATTTTCCTGAAAGGCCTGGGAAAACCTGTGCTGGACGGCGAGAAAAAATATGAACCGCTCTCGATCAAATCACCGCAGGTTACTGTTCAAGGCTTTTTAATACAGCATTCGGGACATTCTTCCATGAATGATATTGCCGGTATTAAAATTTACAATACAGCGCATATCAAAATTTTTGACAATGAGCTCGTGGACAATTTTTTCGGGATCTATGCGCAGAATGCTACAAACGTTGAAATACGGGGCAATATCCTCAAAGCTTTTGGTACAGCGGAGCAGCTGATTGGTAATGGTATTCATGCTTGGAAATCAGATAGTTTAAGTGTTGAAAATAATGAAGTGTCTGGACATAGGGACGGTATTTATCTTGAGTTTGTGACCCATACTCGAGTACAGGGCAATCTTTCTGAAAAAAATCTGCGCTATGGTCTCCATTTTATGTTTTCCCATGAGAACAGTTACATCTCAAACACCTTTCGCAGCAATGGTGCAGGTGTAGCTGTTATGTATACCAAGCATGTCCATATGGAAAACAATAATTTCGAAGAGAATTGGGGCGATGCCGCCTATGGATTGTTGCTCAAAGATATTTCCGATAGTCAGATCATCAACAATCAGTTTAGCCGCAATACCACGGGTATTTTTATGGAAGGATCGAATCGTATCCATATTGAACATAACAATTTTAAGAGCAACGGATGGGGGCTCAAGATTCAGTCGAGCTGTATGGACAATGTGCTTAAAGACAATAATTTTCTTCAGAATACCTTTGATGTTGCCACCAATGGTACCCTTACACTCAACAGCTTTGTGCATAACTATTGGGACAAATACGAGGGATACGATCTGGACAAAGACGGATTTGGGGATATCCCTTTTCGTCCCGTAAGCCTATTCTCGATGATGGTTGAGCGCTATCCTTCGGCGATGTTACTTTTTCGAAGTTTTATGGCCATGTTGTTCGACCGGACTGAAAAGCTATTACCAAGTCTGACACCCGAGGGGCTTAAAGACGATAAGCCTCGCATGAAATCAATAAAAGTATGATTAGTATCCAGCAGTTAACGAAAAGCTTTGGAAAATTCAATGCATTAAAGGGCATTGATCTGACCTTGAATGGCGGCGAATGCGTTGCCTTAATTGGCCCCAATGGCAGTGGTAAGACTACTTTGATCAAGTCTGTCCTAGGTATGGTCATGCCGAGTGCCGGACGGATCACTTTTGAAGGACAGGACATTGGACAGCAATGGGCTTATCGGAACCATATCGGCTATATGCCGCAGATCGGTCAATATCCTGAGAATATGTCCATCAAACAGGTCCTGGATATGATCAAAGATATCCGTAAACAGCCCCAGACGGATTCGGATCTTTATCAGGCTTTTGGCGTGGACAAGCTGTTGGAAAAACGGATGGCAACGCTTTCCGGTGGCACAAGACAAAAAGTAAGTGCCTGTATCGCATTTATGTTTGACCCCAAAGTACTCATCCTGGATGAACCTACAGCAGGACTGGATCCTCTGTCTACCGAAATTCTCAAGGATAAAATCAAAAAAGAAATCGGACGCGGTAAACTGATCATCATCAGTTCCCATGTGCTTAGTGATCTCGATGAATTTGTATCGCAGATTGTCTTTCTGCAGGAAGGAGAGCTGAAGTTTCATAAGAGTTTGCAGCAATTAAAAGAAGATACAGGTACTGAAAAGCTATCTAAAGCAATCGCTTATTTGATGCAGAACCGCGACCTGTCTAATTAGAGAAAAGATGAATAAAATTATACGCTACGTTTTTGTGGATCTCTTGCGCAACAAGACCATTTTATGCTACACCATATTACTCTTTGTACTTTCCATGACGGTCTATAGCATGGAGGACAACTATGAAAAGGGATTACTCAGTCTACTGAATATTGTGTTGTTTGTAGTTCCGCTGATGAGTATCATTTTTTCAGGCATCTATATCTACCAGAGTTCCGAGTTTATCAATTGCCTTGTCAGTCAGCCTTTGCAACGGCAAAGCATTTGGGGCAGCCTGTATGTGGGTCTGGCAGGTACACTTAGTTTAGCTTTTTTTATTGGCGTTGGCATACCAACTTTTATCTATGCATTTAGCTCTTCGGGAATTACTTTGGTCGGTTGCGGACTGTTACTTTCTTTGATTTTCGTTTCGATCGCGATGTGGACATCTGTATTGATCAGAGATAAGTCGAAGGGGATAGGATTGGCAATTTTGCTTTGGCTTTATTTCACGCTGCTTTTTGACGCACTGGTGCTTTTCATCCTATTTCAGTTTGCGGATTATCCCATCGAACATGGAATGGTTGCACTGTCCATGCTCAATCCCATCGATATCTGTCGCATCCTTATTTTATTACAGGTCGATCTATCCGCGATGATGGGCTATACAGGGGCGATATTTCGGGATTTCTTCGGTAATACATTCGGCATTGCGATCACCCTGTTGGTCATGTTGCTCTGGTGCCTCATTCCTCTAGGGCTATCTATTCGCTATTTTAAGAAAAAGGATTTATAATAATTTATTGACCATTTAATACTATTATCATGATTAAATCACCGTTATTGGAGGTTTTCAATATAGAACCTCGACTTAAACACCCGACCATATTTGATCACTTCGATGCCCTGGATTCGGGCGAGTCATTTATTATCAAAAACGATCATGATCCTAAACCGCTCTATTATCAGTTGCTGGGTGAACGTGGAAAGGATCTCATTTGGAATTATCTTGAATCGGGGCCCGAATACTGGCAGGTTCGCCTTGGCAAACCGCTCGAAAGCGAAACACTGGAAACCGTTGGCCATATTGCTGCCAAGGATATCCGCAAGGCCGAAGTTTTAAAACAGCTTGGGGTAGATTTTTGTTGCGGTGGTAAGCAGACGCTTAAGGAGGCCGCTCATAGTGTTGGTCTCGATGAAATTGAATTGCGCAGACGGTTAAACCAATCCGAAGAGCTTCCTATAGCCGGCCCACCGCTAAATTTTAAAGATTGGGATATCGATTTTTTAAGTGATTATATTAAGAATGTTCATCATCGGTATGTCCGGGAAAAAGGACCGATTATTCAGGAACTTGCACATAAAGTGGCCGATGTGCATGCACAGCAGCATCCCGAGCTGGTCAACTTGTCCAAAGAACTCGATGCCTTTCTTGATGACCTTTACCATCATTTGGATAAAGAGGAGAAGCAGCTCTTTCCGGCAACCAAGAATGAACAAGAATTGACCAGCAAACAGGTAGAGCAGCTCATTCAATTTTTGATTTCCGAACACGAAGATTCAGGAAAGGAACTTCAGCAGTTGCGCAAAATTACCCAAAATTACACATTGCCAGCCAATGCCTGCAATTCCTACACGTCATTATTTTCACAGATCGAATCTTTCGAATCCGATCTTTTGCAGCATATCCACCTGGAGAATAATATTTTATTTCCAAAGTTGCTCGCGAGCTACGGTGTTCAAATGAATTAAAAACTAGAAAAGCCATGCGGATAAACCAGCATACCAAGATTTCAGAACTGATCAGCTATAATGACTTAAGCATTGAAGCCATTGCAGCTATTGCCAAACCCTTGCGTAAGATCCGGATCCCGGTGTTGCGTCGGATACTGGCCCCTCGGGTCTCCATAGGCGAAGCAGCAAAAATTGGCGGATGTTCGGTTGCAGATTTTCGTGCTGCGCTGGTACCGCTCGGCTTTATTTGGATGTCAGATGGAGCTGAGAAAGTCAATGATCCATTCGATGCAGCAGAGCGGCCAAGTTGGATGGATGATGCAGCAGTGACGGTTGTATTCGATGTGAGACCCCTATTGGAAATGGGGCAAGATCCATTAAAAGATATTTTTCAGTTGTATCGCTCACTCGTCGCAGGAGGGATTCTTTGCATCAGCAATTCATTTGTCCCCATTCCATTAATTAGGCGTATGGAGGAGCGTGGAGTGCCAAGCTATAGCCACGAATGGGCGGAGGGCGAATTCAGAAGTTACTTTTATAAAAAAGATACAGTGCTGTCCGTTCAGCCTGCTGAGGGCGATCATATTTCATTTGTGCCGAAACGACTTTTTGAGCAGAAATTAGCGCGACTTTCCGCGCTTCAACTTGTTACATTGGATGTCAGGACATTGCCTATGCCGCAGCCCATGGAATCAATTCTTGAGGCCCTTGCTCAACTGAAAGCCGATGAGGTTGTCTATGTAAAACATCGGAAGGTTCCGCTCCATTTACTAGAAGAACTGGATCATTTTTCTTATCGGATTTTCATCCATGAACAACATCCTGGAGATGTCCATCTGTTAATTTACCCCGTTAAATAAAATGGCACATATTGCTATTCATAAGAGCCCAGAAGCGTATGCTGTATTGCCGTTTTTTATCACTGCGGGCATTTTTTTTCTACTGTTCAGCTTCCTCTTGGTTTTTAGCGGGGGGCAGCTCTTTGGGCACCATTTTCAACCAAAAGTGCTGGCAATCGTCCATAGCCTAGCACTAGGTTGGGGCACGATGGTGATTTATGGAGCGGCGTATCAGCTGGTGCCGGTTATTTTTGAACGTTCACTTCGCTCTTCCAAATTGGCATTTTTCAGTTATATCCTATTGACATCGGGAACCTGTGTGTTGATTTATAGTTTCTGGTATTTCAAGATCGGTTTACTCATGTGCGTTGGAGGGCTATTGATTACGCTCAGCTCCTACCTGTACTTCTACTTGCTGTGGATGACGACTAAAGATGTGGAGCATCTATTTGAACTACGCCTTTATTTTACGTTCTCGGCCTTCTGGCTTTGTTTTACAACCACCTTAGGCCTTTTGCTTGCCATTAATTTAGCCCATGGTTTTCTAACAAAAAGTCACCTCGATATCCTAAAGCTACACGCCCACGTCGGTATTGTTGGTTGGTTTTTGCAGTTGATCCTGGGAGCGGGAGCGAAGATGCTGCCGATGTTTCTCTTGGGACAATCCACCAAAACAAAGTGGCTTTATGTTTCGGTCATTTTGATAAACCTTGGATTGGTACTTTTTTTATTGGACGGATACAGCCATCCTGTGGGATTAAGATCTCTTACCTTTGGAGCAATAGTGCTATTGGGAGTAGTTTGCTGGGCCGTTTTTGTCGTGGATTGTTTTGTGCACCGGGCGCGTAAGGTACTGGATATTCCGATGAAACATAGTTTCATTTCCTTTTTGAGTTTATTGTTCGCGTTTCTCACCTTACCTATGGTTGTCCGGCAGGAGTCTGGTAATTGGGTGAATTTATATGCCGTATGGGTGTTTTTTGGATGGTTAACGGGTATTATTTTAGGGATGACCTATAAGACCCTGCCTTTTATGATCTGGAATTGGCGCTATAAAGATCTCAATGGCATCAAAAAAATACCTTTGCCCAAGGAACTTTATAGTCAGCGATTACTTTCTATACAATATTATCTTTACCTAGTGGCGCTTGTCGTCATGGCGGTTGCTGTAGCCGGTCGATTCAGGTGGGCATTATACTGTGCAGCCTGGCTTTGGGCAGCACTTGCTGCTGTTTATGTTGTCAATGTCGGAAAAGTAGTTTTTCATCAAAGAAAAAGTAAATAAACTACGCACCTCGCCTATATATTTAATGAAAGATACCATGAAAATTGATCTAACAAAACCGGAGGCTTCCGATCAGTTAAAAGCTGTTCAGGTATTGATGCTTGTGATGGATCCCGAATTGGGGATCAACATCGTAGATATGGGCTTAATTTATGATATTAATTTAACCGATCCCAGTCGTATTGTTGTTACCATGACGTTATCTTCATCCTATTGCCCGATGGGCGACTCTATCGTTCATGGCGTTGAAAAAACATTGCAACAGCAATTTCCACAGCGGGCAATAATTATCGAGCTCGTTTGGGATCCTATTTGGACTCCCGATCGGATCAGCGAAGAGGGAAAGAGCCTATTGGAACGAGAATGATTTCTTGAAGAATAAATTCACCTCCCCATTCCCGCCATTCACCGAGTTTTCCCGATCGTTGGTCTAAAGCCGATGGGCTAAGGGCGTATTATGTCGTAGTTTTGAGTCAACAAATAAGAACAACAGAACTAACACTATAAAATAAAGACATTATGAACCATCATGAGTGCTTAAAAATGGCACTCATGATAGCTTTATCACCAATCAAAAAACAAATCATTTCGATAAAAAACTTTAGTAAAAACATTCGCAGCAGCAGCTTTAATCGCAGTATCAACATTTGCTATGGCAGCTGAAGGACCTGGAGCAAAAGCAACAAAAACAAACGTTAACCTTTCCACAGCAGATTTCGCTTTGGATCACTATGTTGCGGTAACTACGGAGGGAAAATCAGCAGGAGTAGAACAGTTATTCACCGAAGATTTTAATCAAAAGATCCAAGCAACAAATGCGCAGTCTCATAACCGTGAAGCGGTTATCAAATCTCTGAAAAAACAAAAAGGCGAAAAGCTAAACTGTACAGTAAGCACCGATATCATAGAAGAATCGGCAGACTATATGGTTGCAAAAGTGACTTCGAAATTTGAGAATTTTACCAAGACTGATCTAGTTAACTTGGAGCGTGTGGGCAATGACTGGAAAGTATCCAAATCGATCAATTCGTATAAATAAGAGCGATTTTAAATAAATGTATATGTAGTAGAGCCACGTCGAGAGATGTGGCTTTTTTTATTGTATGGATGTCCATCGGCTCAAGTTTTCGGTAGATGTATTCTACCGCTTACATTGGGTACTTTTCATTCAAATAACCTTTGAATGAAGCCTAAGTTTGTGTAAGAATTAACAACAACAGTATTATGGAAAATCAAATACTTTCAAAAAAAGCACGATCTGATCTCACAAGTCGGTTAAAATAGAATTACTTCTAATCGGATAATTAAATATTGCATTAATTGTCTATATTCGAAAACGGCCCATATTCTTATGGCAGTAACTTTATTAACAATCTAAATTTTATTTTATGTGGAGTTTAATTTTATACTTTTTGTTTGGTATTGGTCAGCCGTCTAATTCCCAATCAAGCGTGGGAATAGCAATAGTACAATCGGCAGATTCTAATCAATCTGATGAGCCAGGAGACAATGGGGGTGAAACAAGTACGCCAAGACCACCAAAAGGCAAGTAATGATAATTTTTAATCAAGAATTAATTTTATGTGGAGTTTAATTTTATACTTTTTATTTGGTATTGGCCAACCTGCCAATATAAATTCGTCAGGAAACAGTTCTACGGTTAATATAATAGCGGACGATAATCCTAATGATGGCGACGGAGGAGATGTTGGTACCATCCGCCCTCCTAAAGGGAAGTAGCAGTAATTTTAATATCAATTAATATGTGGAGTTTAATTTTATACTTTTTATTCGGTATTGGTCAGCCTGCCAATGCTCAGAAACCGACTGTACAGGTCGCAGTTTCATCCGAAGCGGATCAACCAGGTGATAATGGTGGTGAAACGGGGACGGTTCGTCCTCCAAGAAAGTAAAGTGATTACTAAGGCTATATTTGGAAAAAAATAGCCTTAGTAATTATGTCGATATCATAGGAAGGCGATGTCCCAAGGTAAGCTGTTCAATCTGTTTTTGATTAAGTTTAATGTTTCTAAAATCAGGTAATCAGGGGGAAGCTGGCTAGATTCAAAGAGGCTAAATTTCGTATTATAAACTTGACTAAAATGGATATTCCAATTTTCATTCAATTTTTGGAAGAATAAACTGTCAGCAGGATGGTATTTAAGCCAGTGACTATTATTTCTAAAGCTTTTTGCGTCTTTATTGGCTACACTTAGTAGCATTTTAAAAAAGTCCCCGGACTGAATGAAATGCTGAAATTTCTCATATTGCAATAGTTGATATATGTCGTAAACATGCAGATAATTATTTGAAAAATACCACAAATAGGGTATTGTTTAGCGAAGCAGATATGTTTTCATTTGATTAAAAATATAGGCCATGAAAACATTGAAAATTATCGCATTAGTGTTAGCTTGTGGATTTAACACGACACTATTGAATGCACAGTCGGCAATGACCACTGCAAAGGCTAGCTTAAAAGCGTGGCACCTCTTGTTAAACAGTGGAACTGTCCAAACCATTGACGGGGTATATAATTTAGAAGAATATTCGATATCATTGGATAGTGTTGTCACGATGGAAGGTGAGAATGCTGATTTGGAAACTGCTAAATCTGTTTTTAAAATTAAAGGGAAAATAAGTTATAAACTGAATCAGGGGTATTATGAATTTTCGGGAGATGGAATTGAAGCGGTAACTAAAGAAGAAACTGGAAAAACAACCAAGTCAACCAACCTCTTCCGAATTGGTAGTTTCACGAAGGTTAAAGCCGACAGTTTAGTGTTTTTATTCGATAAAATCACGAAAGATTTGAAACTGGTTAGCGCGGAAGCTAAAGAGAGGGAGGCCCAAAAAGAACGTGATGAAATTAAAAGACAAGCCGACAAAAAAGTATTTTATGATAAAGTCAAAACGGTTGATATCAACAAATACTTTTTTAATTTAACATTACCGAATACCAAAGATAAAAGTTTTGCAACGTATACATTTTATGAAAATCCACTGTTGGTTGGAGATTCCTATTACTCGGGTTTTAAGTTTACACCAGCAATCGATGGATATTTGTATTGGTATTTCCATACCTTTGAGAAGGGAGAAGATGGTTTTTATCTGCTAGACAGCGATAAAAATGTTGACGATATCAACGTTTCCTATTTCAAAAAAATGGCTCTTTTCAAAGACGAGGATAATAAATCATCGTGGGTGATTCAAAAATCTGGAGAGAAGCTAAAAAAAGGTAAAACGTATGTACTTTGGTTTAAAGCAAAGTCCAAAATACCTCCACACAAGAAAAAAATATTTGCTGCGATCGAGGCATCCAATAGCGTTATTCTAAGTGAATATTTCAATGCTCAATTTGATAAAATTGTAGGTGATTTTTAATAAATATTGCAGATTGCTATCAAATGAGTCATCCTGTGTCAAAGCCACTCTTTATAACCGAAGCTTTGGGGATATCAGCAGCTCATACAAGGAAGCGTTGATAAACTGAATTGCCTTAACCTTTATCTTTCCGTAGCCTGCATGGTTATGACCGAAAATATGGTAGCTGGGGGATCGTCCCAGAACAAACTCACGGACCTCCGCGCTGCCATAGCCATTGTCCAAAATACCCGATGGCGGATAGTGTGATACCATGATATCAACCTGCACCTTGGATTCGAAATGATGGAAAAAAGGAAAACCACTGATGCCCATAATCTGGAGACCGTTTATCCTGACCGAGGTATCGTTTAGCCAATGGATTCCTTCGGGTACCAATTTTTTGCTTCGCTGCGGTTCCAGTTCAAAGGGGAGATCATGATTTCCATGGACAAATACCTTGTGTGGTATGGGAAGCCCCGCATACCACACAAAGAAATCGGATAGCTGCTGCATATCACCCGCATCGCAGACATCGCCGCAATGGATGACGATATCGATCCCCTCAGGAATATCCAACAGGCGGTGTATGCCATGCGTGTCCGACAGCAAGAGTATGTTTTGCTCCTTTACCCTAATGATGTGCATATCAGCTCGGCTTTTAGGATTGATGCTGTAAAGATTTACGATATTCTTCTTTCATCCTATCCGCTAGACTTTCGGGAGCAATCACCTTGACTTCCGCACCGACGGAAAGCAATTCCATGACAAAGTCATGGGTGATATAGATAGTAAGCTTCACACGCAGTTCCTCCTCATTGTCTACTACTATTTCCTGTGTATGGTGCAAAGGCAAGGACTTGATGTATTTGCCCTGAAATGCAGAATAAGAGAGGATCACTTCCTCGATGTGCTGGTCTTCGCGCGGAAGGATAATGCCGAAACTGTGCTCAAAAAGCGTTTCAGGATCTACTTTGATCGCTTTAAATTTTCCTGCTTTTACCACCTCCAAGGATAAGATCCTGTCCAGCGGAAAGATCCTGAGGCTATCCTTGTCCAGATCCTGCCCAATCACATACCAACGGTTGCGGACTTCTTTTAGAAGGATAGGATATAATCTTCGGTGCTCTACCTCGGTTTCATAATATTTGCTGTAGTCGAAATATAACGCACGACCATTGTGTAGTGCATGGACGATGTCGCCAAGGTATTCTGTGCCACGTGGCTTACGTTGTTCAAAGATGATCTGTTTAGAACCATTGTTTCCCAGGCGCATTAGATTGAATACGTCGAAGGCATCGAGTGCCCGCTCTGCTTCTTCGGTGTCCTGCTGGATAAAGTATTGTTTTTTTGAGCGGTTGCTTTCTATCGAGATTCCGTATAGTGCACTGATATCGGCAATGTCACGTTGAAACTGGCGTTGACTGACGGTAAGGTTGTACTCGAGTAAGGCCGATTGTTCCTGCAAGATACGGTCAATCTCTGACCAAGAAAGTGGTCTGTGACGCAATTTGTTGATCACTATTTTGTGGCGTAATATGGTTTCTCTAACTGACATAAATAAGCTTTTGACAAATATAAGATTAGAAGGCGACAAAATACGGCGCCTATACGGGCAGTATAAAAAATATTCATTTTCGCGTTAGCGACGTACTTTGGCAGGTTCGCAACCTAAGTTTGGACCAAACAATATATAATGGAAAAAGAAACCAACCAACAGGATACCTTATTGCGTGAGCAACAGATCTTGGCCAACAGTGGAACAGGTATGAAGACCGAATTAGGAAAAGCAGTCAAGTCATTTATCAAGCTTGCGTTTTTGGCGATCACAGCCTTTAGCTTGTCCTTTCATGTGATGCCCGATCATAGCTATCGGATATTTCCAAAGGAGCGATTATCCTTTGCCTATACTGTGATCGCGTCTGCTGAAGTAGACCAGCTGATCAATCGATACAACGCGGCGGCGGGTATGGAGCGTATACTTATTCAACAGGACTATATCTATCGACGGTTGGAAGAACTAGGTGTAATCGGTCCAAAGGAGGAGGATGGCGAATAACTGTCGGAAGAGTCAGTTTTGGTTCTGCTCAGATTTAAGTAAGAGCATGGAATTCAATTTATTCATTATTTCTGATAGCGACTTACTTTGGCGCTACTGCCGGATATCTTTGATTAATTCAATGAAATCGTTACGAAGTTTTATCGTTAAACAAGTGTATTTATTTTTTATCTACACAAATATTTATTAATTTACAATAATCATATTACCCTAATGAGCCTATTTTTAATTACTGTAAAATCACGTCTGGCGGCGAATTTAACCGTTATGGAGAAAGGAATGACAGTGGAAGTATCCTGTCGCGATTCCGAATTATATGCCAACGGCTGCCCTCATGTTAAGGAAGCTTTTATGCGCAAATATGGTATTGACCTGCTGAAATTGGGCGGCCCTAATGCGATATGGAACTATTTTGATATTAAAAAGATCTCTTAATTAGGCCTAGAAAGAAGGAAAGCAGTTTTTGTAATGGCTTATGTTTATGCTATTCATATAAAATTAAGATATAATTTGCTGATCGGAGCTATCCTAAAATAAAATATAAAGCACAGTTGTTCCAATGGATTTGCTAGGTCAATGGAGGATTAAATATTTATAAATGATAAAAAAATTAAATACAGATTTATATACAATCGTAGAGATTTTAAATGCCGGTATTGATAATTTTGAAATCAAAAGTTACCAAAGAGGTTACCGGTGGGATATTGACAATATTAAAACGTTAATTGGAGATATTTTAGAATGTGGTGCCAATAGTGTCTATTGCTTGCAGCCTATTGTTGTGACGAATATATCAGCTTCTACTTACGAAGTGATCGACGGTCAACAACGTCTGACAACTTTTAAAATATTAATACACTGTCTACGGAACTATACGAGCGAACTGGATATCAAAGATTTTAATATTTCCTATGAAACGCGGTCTTGTGAGTTATTTTTGGAAAAACTCTATGAAAATGTATTTCAACATGAATTGGAAGATTTAACAATCGACCATGTCCTCCTTCTATGGAACCAGCTGACATTAGAAAAAGAGGAGCGGAACAGAGATAATTTTCACATCTTCCAAAGTTATTGTACTTGTCATTTCGAGCTGAAAAGGCTAGATACGGTTACCCTATCTAATATTGTTAACAAAATAAAAGCGCAGATAAAATTTATATGGTATGAAGTGGATCTGATGTTATTAAATATCACTGCCGAAAAGCTTTTTGCAAATATTAATAAAAACAAAATAAAGCTTACGGGAGCTGATTTAATAAAGGCACTTTTTATACTAGACATAGAAAATAATGCTGATAATGTTGAGGTAAAGCATTTTAGAAAGCAAAATTTAGCAAATGAATGGGACGAGATTGAGCAATCATTGAGAAATCCTGATTTTTGGTTCTTTATTACCAATAGTCACAACCAGCATTATGATGTACGGATTGGCAAACTTTTCGATATCGTGACTGAAAATAGGTTGGAGTCAGATCTAGTAGCTTATTTTATAATGAACAAAAATGAAAGTCTGAGATCATGGCCTTTGATATATGATAAGTATAGAATTGCTCAGGAGTGGTTTGAAGATACCTATTATTATCATCGAATAGGATTTCTTGTGAATATGAATATTCATTCGTTCGAACGAATATTGGACGAGTATAATAACGGTAAAATCACTTCTAAATTAAAATTCAAGGAATGGCTGGATGGTGAGATTTCTGCCTATTTTCGATCATTCGAAATCAAGGAGCTTCTTTATTCAAAACAGAGAGATAGGGGGCGCTATGGTAAGTGTACAGGGGTGTTATTACTTTACAATATTTTACTTACTGAAAAATTTTATCCTGGTCAGAAGTTTTCCTTTGGAAAGTTTGTTGAGCAGGAGTGGTCGCTAGAACATATCCAACCTCAGAATCCAAAAGAAAAGACTGCTGAAAATTGGCTCGAATGGCTAAGGGAAATTAAACCACTGATTGTTGATAAAATAGCAGATAATGAGCAGCTAATAATAAAAGTAGATCCCGATCAATATGATTTTAGTGAGATTAATTATGAGGAATTATGGCATAGTTTGAAATCGGTAAGGCAGATGGATAAGATCCCAGCCTTTATTTTAAAACAGTTGAGTGCTTTAGAAGATACATTTGAAGAGGAATTTCCTGTCCATGGGATTCAGAACCTCGCTTTATTAGATAAGGTAACCAATTCAAAATTGAGCAATGGTTCTTTCAAAGAAAAGCGCGCTTTAGTACTTCAAATGAATGATACCGAACGTGTAGACAATGAAAAAACGTATTTGCCTTTAGGTACTTTAAACGTTTTCAGCAAAACAATGATAACCGATCCTATGGGTATCCAGCTTGAATACTGGAGTGTCACAGATAGTGAGTTTTATGAAAAAGATATTAAGAACACTTTAGCACCTTACTTGTCCTATGAATAATGATAATCAACTTTCTTTTGTAAATATCATAGCTAAGTTCAAAATTCAAATCCCTATACTACAACGCGATTATGTACAGGGACGTAAAAATGATACCGTAAATGAAATCAGGGTGAATTTTGTAGAAGATTTAATTGGTCATATTTCAACACACACACAGAAAATATTGCCACTGGACTTTGTTTACGGTTACGCTGATGAGGAGTTTGGAAAATATGATAGAGAAGTTGCGAAGAAAAATCTTAATGCTTTACTCGCAACAATCGCTAAATATTCTAGCCCTGAAGAGTTTCAGATTTCCTATACGATTAAAGATCATGGAGATTTAAAGAAAAATCTATTTATTCCTCTGGATGGGCAACAGAGGCTTACAACTCTGTTTTTGTTACACCTTTATGTAGCGTTAAAATTCCGTCCGGAGCAAATCTCACTACTGGAAGGGAAACTTACTTATAAAACCAGAAAATCTTCCGATGCTTTCCTTTCAAAATTGGTTGAAAATGCGAAATCTTTATCTCAAGAGCTCGCTATTGATGATGCTATTAAGGATGCAAGCTGGTTTTTAATTAGCTGGCTTAAAGATCCCACTGTTGAGGGGATGCTGGTTATGCTCCGGGAGATAGAAGATAGATTTGCTAGTCTGGAAAACAAAAATGAAAGTATCCAATTAGCATATGACAATTTATTTGTTTCTCCTAAAATTAAATTTGACTTTCTAGATCTGAATGAGCAGGGTATAACTGATGATATTTATTTGAAAATGAATTCAACAGGTAAGAGCTTGAGTGACTACGATAACTTTAAGTCATGGTTTGTAGGGAAAGTAGAGGCTCTCTTGGAGAAAAATAAATGTTTGAAAGAACAGTCTTGTTTTACCGATTGGAAGGATAAGTTAGATCAGGACTGGTACAATATCTTTTGGGAACACGATCAGCGTAGGTCGGATCAATTGATGTACAGTTTTATAAGAAGCGTTTTAAGTTATGCTATTGTTTTTTCAGATGAAGAAGAAAAAGATAAAAAATTAAAATTTGATAAATTAAACTCAGATACATTTTTGTCATTAAAATTTTTTGAAGAGAATGAATTAATAACTGAAGAAAATATATCTTTTCTGTTTAATTTACTGGAAGAGCTTGCTAATGAAAGCGAATCTTTGCTTGATATATCTGAACTATGGAATAGTACATTTACCAGTGAGGGAGAGTTTCGAAAGGTCGTAATTGATATACATGCTATCGAGTCTCTTTTACACAGAACCTTTATTTATGCTGCCTTTTTGTTAATGGTTCGCAGATCGTCTTTTAACAGACTGGAATTTAAAAAGTGGGTAAGAATATTTCGAAATATAGTTTATAATACCCGGATTGACGATTTTCCGAGATTTATACATTCAATTAAGGCTACGCATGACTTTCTATCAGGTGATCAACGACTTTACACTGATAATGAAAAATGGGTCGATTTTTTTTCAGAAAAACAGGTTAGAGAGGAGTTTCACAAATTTCAACTGGAAAACAATGATAACGAAACTATTGAAGCATTCGAAAAAGCTGAGGATCATTTTTATCTCTACGGTCAGATCGATTTTCTTATAAACTGGTCAAGAAACGAAAACGGGGAATTTGAACTTAATACGTTTCAAAGATTTCGGGAAAGATTTGAAAAATTGTTTTCGAAAGAGCATCTTGAAAGTAAGATTTTACAACAGGTTTTGTTAGTATTTGGTGATACGTGGATGCCAGATAAAGGGAGCTACAGATATTCCTTTTGTAAAAGTTCCTTTAATTCTGCAAGGGAGAGAGATGAAAACTGGCGTCAAGTTTTCAGTGACAAAGACTCTGGAATTCTAAATATATTAAATAGCAGTGAATGTGAAACTGAAGATTTAAAGGGTATTATTAGTACTCATATAAAAAACGTAAATGACTGGCGAAGATATATTTTAGAAGATGGATCGTTGATTGATCAATGTGGTCAGCGTCTGATCAATTGGTTAGGTGGTGGAAATTTTGTGCGATTACTTGATAAAACGAAGCTGAGCGGTTATCATACAGAATTGAGAACCTGGGTGTTGTTTAAAAAGCTCAAAGAGCGATTTGGTGACCATTTAGTTGAATACTCCTATGCTAATTCAGGTGAACGAGATTGTCGAATTTATTTTGTGACTTCTGGCTTTTTCCTCAGGTTTGATAGGCATTCAAGTTTATTCTGTTTTGAAATCTTAGATGAGGAAAATAACCAATATAACATCGTTGTGGAACCCGAAATAGAAAATGTGTATTTAGATTGTATTAGAGAATTTAATTTATATACTAAAGTTAATTTACCCGTAGAGGAGTAAGAACTAATTTAGTGATATGTATCATATCAGCTCCACAGCCGGATATAAAAATCCATCTGTGGAGATCTTATTTTTGAAGAATGGATAATTATTCCTCATAAAGTTCCCAATATAGATCATCAATAAAAGTGACAAACTCTTCACTGCTAAATATCTCTCGAAGATCCCCATCTTCGTCTTTAAGATAAAAGATTCCGTCTTTTTTTGTTACAGCATAATAGTTCATAGCCGCTTGAAAGGGATGTCCGAAATCATAAAATTTGCCTTCTTCAATGCAGACCTTATCAAGAACAGCATTTAAAAATAGTACGCGCGATTTGCGAAGCGTATCATTCATTTCTTCTATCACCTCGAGATAATATTTCGGCGTATTTAGCGATAGTATGTTAAAATCTTGCTTGAGTGGAGCTATATGGCCTGGATAGGAGTTTTGCTCGAAATTTTTGTTGATATGCTCTAGTTCTTGGCATAGATGATTTATTTCTTCTTTTGTCATTGTTAAAAATTACTTACATGGTAAGATAGGTTAAGTTATAAACTTAGTAAATCTTTTCTAAAATTAAAGAACCGGTTGTTCATAAGTGACCATCACCTATGCACATCCTTCGCACAGGTGGTGGATAATTTTGTCAAACAATTGCTGCTGGAGCGAACGTAAGTTTCTGTTCCGCAGCAATGATTTTAACACATTAAAAAGGCAAAATTATGAGACAGACAAAAGTTCACAACCTGATTATCTTGGACGAGAGTGGTTCCATGTCAAGCATCAAATCACAGGTGATTAGTGGTTTTAACCAGACGATCAACACCATCAGAGAAGCACAGCAAACTTTTTCTGATCAGGAGCATACGATTTCGATCATCAGCTTCAACGGCTTTGGTATCAAAATGCTCCATTTTTGCGATCCGGTAGCACAGGTTAGAGAGATCAATTCAAAACGTTATGCCCCAGCGGCAGCGACACCGCTCTATGACGCCATAGGATTTGCAGTCAGTAAGCTGAAACTGGTTGCCAGTCAGGACGAAAAATTTTACGTATTGGTTACCATTCTAACCGATGGTGAGGAAAATGCGTCGACAGAGTATTCTGCCCCCGCTATCCGGCAGATGATCGGGGAGCTCAGCGAATCCAATTGGACATTTACCTATATCGGCACCGATCACGATGTCTCCAAAGCCGCAGCTGACATAGCTGTAAAGAATAGCATCAGTTTTGAGAAAAATTGTGATGGCATTGAGACAATGTTCCGCGAAGAACGCAAAGTTCGGAAATCTATCTACCAGAAGATATTTGGTTAAGGAATATATTCTTTAAATATCCATTTAAATCGATGTTTTTTTAAGAAAATAAACATTACAGCACAAAAGATCAAAATAGTCTTACTATTTTGATCTTTTTATTTTTTATTGTGTGCCGATTGCAGCATCTTCGTATAGGAAAAGTGTCAAACAGAGTCCCGCAGCCATATGAAAGGAAATGAAGTAAACAAAGTCTTAAATACCATTATTGGATTTTATACCAGTAAGGGAGGTATAGATACCTCGGATTATTCGCTCACCCTCTATTTACTCTGCATTTTCAAAGATAAAATCGTAGATCATGGGGCAACCAAGGATGAAGTTGTTGCCAGACTATCTGCCGTGGAGACGTATGAGAATGGTCTTTATTCATTATTACCTTCTTTCTCTGTCGTCTCTGTTTTTGATACTGCTGAACTGAAATTTCTGTTGATGCAGTTTGAACAACTTCCAGGATCTTATTTCGAGTCGAATTTTGCTGAGCTATTCGAAACAATTTTTTTAACAATTACCGAATCCCTTTTTTATAAGAATCGAGGCAATATTTTACATCCTAAGATGGGGACATTAATATTGTCGACGGTCAATATCAATCCGTATGTTACCATCTATAATCCATTTGCAGGGAACGGGGATCTGATCCCGCTGATAGCGGATCATAAGAGATATTATGGACAGGAATACAGCGAAAAGCTTTGGCGCATTGCCCAGCTTCGTTTATATGTGTACAACAAATCGGACGAATTTATCTTACGGTGCGAAAACAGCTTGGACCATTGGCCGAGACGGGAGAAGTTTGATCTGTTGTTTTTAAATTTTACAGTCCCAAGCCAGTTTGAAGGAATAGATGAACATAGCTACGACCATGATGCCGAAACTTATTTTATAGATCTCGCAACCAATTCGATCAAGTTAAAGGGAAGAGCTATTATTTTGCTGAACAAGTCCTACATCATCAATCTCCTTGCTGATCCTGACGATGAGACTTTCTCTCGATTGATCTCACAAAATTATATTGAAAAGGTATTGCTCTTTCCATCAGGTGTATTCAGTCATACTGGCACCGAGGTTCTGGCGCTCGTTATCAACAAGCGTAAGATAGATGATCAGATTGCTATTGTGGATTTTAGAGAGGAGCTCAATGTTTACAAAAATCGAAGACAACAGGTTGACTGGAATAAAGTAGATATCGGACGCTATAAAGAGCAAAACCCATTAGGTCAAACTATCTGGGTCGACAATGGCGCATTGCTACGCAATCCGACGGCTTTGCTCGGTAATCACTTTTTTATAGAAAACCCAGAACTTGTATCACTGGCAGAGGTATTAGTTCCCACAACATTGCCTTTGGTCGATGATGATTTTCCCGAATATGTCATTCGTGTGTCTAACCTCGCAGGCAATAATATTTTCCCTTCAAAATTTGTTCCCGGCGTGATCGATAGACAACGTAACAGTTACTGTGTGGTTCGACGGGAAGGGTTGTTGCTTACCCTGCACGGCAGGCAGCTCCGCGCGAGCCATTTCAATGGTAGTTATACAAGCCTGCTTTCTCCCGTCATCTATCATTTCACCATTCAGCCGAAATCAAAATTTACCTATCGCTATCTGGTGGATGAACTGAAGCAGGATTATGTACTCAATCAGGTCAATGCTTTTTCGAGTTCATCGATGCACAAGCTTAGTCTTGAAAGCTTCTTGGCTATACGGATCCGAAAACCACGGTTGGAGAAGAGCCGTAATCTTTTTAAGCATCAAAAAGAAAGTTTTCTAACGAAAGAAATACAAATTGACGCAGCTGAACCACCTGATGACTTTGACGAATTCTACATTCTTGCCGACTCGCCTCCTCCTGGTAAAAAGCCTTCGGAGGAAGATCTCGCATTGAAAGAAAACAATGCTTTATTGCGCCACAAGATTGCTGGCTCCGTTTCCAATCTCGAGTTTTATGCGCAGAGCATCAAGGATATCCTGCAGCAGGGGATTAACAAGATCGTACCGGATCTATTCCAGACTAAGTCCAACGAAAAGCAGATTCTTAATCTAGGGCAATTGTTGGATCATCTGATGCTGGATGCCAAAAAGATCGGAAGAGAGCTGCGTAACCATACGCACGAATTTCAAGTGCACGAATACCACCTCTATGAGGTCAATTTGGTGGACTGGGTAGAAGAATATTTCAAAAGAGCCCAAAGCCTATATCCGAATATACAGATGAACCTACAGATCTCGGATGATATTTTCCAAGCGGATGTGGATGGCAAAATAACAAATTTGATTGTCAATGCCAACGAAGAGCTGCTGACGATCTTATTTGACAATATTTTCAGTAACATTCGCCAGCATGCCTTCAACTGGACGGAACTTGAAAACCGAAGGGTTGAATTACAGGTACGGCTCAATAATACCGACAATAAAGTGCTGGTTTATATTTCCAATACAGGCAAACCATTTCCAGCGAGCTTTAGCCTCACCGATTTTAAACAGCGCGGAGTCAAATTTGGTGAGACCAGTGGCAGTGGACTCGGTGGATATATTATTTCTACCATCATTGGTTACCTGAATGGCGATTGGTTTATCCTTGATGAGTCTAGTGACGAGGGATCAAAATATACAGATCTTGTGACGACCTTTGAAATATCCATACCCTATATTATTTAAGCTAAATATCTTATGGAAAATGTATATCGTGTATTTTGGGTGGATGATGAATGTGAACATCTGTTTAATATTCGCCAAAAGGCTATCGATGCTAATATAGAACTTGTGGCATTTACCAATTCCGAGGCGGCTATCCGTAATTTGGAACAACATTTTATGCATTATGACGCCGTCATTCTGGATGGGATATTTTACCAGAAGATAGGCGAGCAAGGCGACGTGACCAGTCAGGTCGGGTTGATGAAAGTCGTTGAAATACTGGACAGGATCAGCGTAAAGAAAAAGCTACCCTGGTACATTCTAACTGGGCAGGATAAGATCAAGCAAGATAACGACTTCCTTGATTCCAAAAATAAGCTAGGTGATATCTACGACAAGTTGGACGATCTACAGATTTTAGCCCTATTCAAACGATTGAAGGAAGACGCTGCCCTGCATATTGATACGCAGCTCAAGCATCGCTACGAAGCCGCATTCCAGATCTTCAATGAGATGCTCAGATTTGATGACTCGGTGCACCTCTTACAGATATTGCGATCATACCATTCCGATAAGACGGTTTTCTTCAATGAGTTTAATGCAATACGTACAATACTCGAACTGTTGGTCGACAAATTGAAGCACCTCCGGATTGTTTGCCCTAGCATACGTGAACTAAACAAAGTGGGGCTTTTTCTTAACAAACGCCATAGAGCCTATGAATATCATTGTGATATAGTTCACCCATTGATCGCTGAACTGTTTGTACAAACACTCAGAATAACGCAAGATGGATCCCATTATAATGAGGGGCTACAACTGCGGGTAATTGAATACACCAGCAATTATAAATCCAACTATCTGTCTACCTCCATTCTGAATAACCTGTTGGAGCTGTTGAGCTATTTTGGCAAGTACCTGTTTGAAAACCAGATCGTCGCGCACAATGAGCGCCGATGGACAAAGAAGAATCTTGTGGAGGGCATGATAACGATACTCCATGAGACCGGTGGGGCAACATTTGTGTCAACAGAACAAGCCGTGTATCATATACCTTATGGACTAGTACGTAAGCATCATTTGCAAGTAACTGATCGGGTTAGTGTACTGCTCAAGGAGCAAGATAACAAGATCAAAGATATCTTTAAGTAAAATCCGTTTTCAGCGTATAATTTTTTCCACTTTCCGGTGCATATCCAGTGCACCGATCCGTACTACTTTTGTTTCGACATCGGGTTAGAGCCTAGTGATGTTGGTTGTGCAAACAGTAAGTTTTGGTTCCCGCGCTTCCTTTTTTAACCGTTTAATTTTTGACCGCCACCGTGGGAATATGTGGCGTAACCGTATTGATTTATGAAAAGAAAAGTATTGATGTTTGCGACCGGTTTACTCTCCTGCATGATGAACCTAGCATTGGCACAGCACAAAGTAACCCTTTATTACGACGCCAATAACAAGGGGGTAGAATCTAAAAAGCAATGTACCTTCTACCGGGAAGTCAACTTCGATGATCAAAAAAAGCCGGTTGGCGAAATTCGGGATTATTGGAAAAATGGCAAACTACAGACCATTGCCACAGGTGCTTTGTATATTGATAAGAATGATGATGCCAATACGATATGGACGGGTAAAGTTGAGTTGTTTGATAAAAAAGAAAAAAGGATCGAAGAAATCAATTTTTCGGATTCAGGTTTAGCACACGGAACGAGTACAACATATGATGCAAAGGGACAACCCCTCACAGTGGCCGAATACGAAAATGGCCTGCCAGCGCACAATTGGTATATTAAATATCAAAAGGGAAGCCCTGTAAAAATATCCTACCTGAACCATTTGCCTTTGACCGCCCTAACTGAAGATAAAGTCATACATCCGTTGGTCGAGCGTAAAGTAATCTATGATGATGGTCGTGTGATTCAGTACTATTTCAATAATGGGGTATCTATTGCAGTACAGTTTACCGAAGAGAATCTATATGGAAAATACTATGCTAGTTATATCACTATTGAAAATGGAACGGACGAAGAGATCGTGCTCAATCCCGACAACTTTACGGTGGTGAGTCTCAAGGGGGGAAATGCCAAGAAAGAAGATATTATTCCCTATGCGAAGTATATGAAAAAAGTGAAGCGTAAGCAGGGCTGGAGTTCTTTCTTCAATGCGTTCGCCGAAGGACAGGCAGCCAGTCAGGCCGGATATTCGGCTTTGGCCTCATCAGGTGCGGTAGCTGCGGTAAACAATCGGGGAGGAGCGGCAGTTGCTTATGGCGAGCAGACATCGGTAGGTTATAGCGGAGCGGCTCAATATGCCGCCAATCAGCAAGCAAGGCAAAATGTACAGCAGTACGATAATGCGCAGTACAATATCCGTAATAGCATTTCGCAGGGATATCTAAAGATCAATACCGTAATGCCACATTCCAGAGTGATCGGCTATGTCAATGTCAAGAAATCAAAGATGGATGGCATGATCCTCAATATTCCAATCAGAGACAAGATCTATCAGTTTCAATGGTAACGAATATGTTATCATTGAATCGGTGACTACTAAATAAATATTTCTGTTTTTAGTGAATTAAATCTTAATTTGGCCTTCAGGATAATTATTGTGTTGTAGATTACATATTTTTCCTGAAGCCAGTTTTTGAAAGAACTATTATTGACTATTTTGATCGCGATTTTTTCATATTGAAGGCCTATGCCCAGAAAATCTGAATTTTTCTATCAAATTTATTTAATGTAATTAACTGGGATTGGAATGTAGATCATTTTATAACCTGTTAAATGCAAAAATATACGATTCAATGGCCACAAACAAACACGCTTTAATACGTTATAAATTGCTTGATAAATGTTTTTCCAATAAATGGAAGAGATATTTTATCGATGATCTTATTGCATATTGTACCGAGGAACTTACAACCTACGTTGGATCGGAAACCAAAGTATCTCGCCGCCAGCTTCTGGATGATATTACGTTTATGCGAAGCGAAGCAGGATATCAGGCTCCGATTGTTTCCATGAAAGAAGGAAAACGCGTGTTTTATCGTTACGATTCTACTGATTTCTCCATTCTTAAACAACCACTGAATGCCAGTGAACAGGAGCAGATACAACAGGCGTTGGAAACACTAGGCCGAATCAAGGGAATTCCACAATTGGAATGGCTGAATAGTGTCCAGGCAAAGCTAAGTTCGGGATTGAAACTCGATCAGCAACAAAAACCTGTGATCTCATTTGAAGAAAACGAATTTTTGAAAGGACTTGAACACCTCGAGCCACTTTATCAATTTATTATACACAAACGAATTTTGGATATTAAATATCAAGGATTCCGACAATTGGAACCGGTCGTGTACACTATTCATCCCTATTACCTTAAACAATACAATAACCGTTGGTTTTTATTCGGATTAAATGAGGGCAGTGGACAGATCCAGAATCTTGCGCTGGACCGTATCCAAGAAATAGCACAACTCGATTCGTTGCCTTATAAAAACTCAGCTATGGATTTTGACGATTATTTTTATGATATTGTTGGAGTAACCAATTCCGCTGAACGGGAAATCGAACAGGTAATTCTAAAATTTAGCATGGGCAGGCTACCCTATATATTATCTAAACCCATCCACGGATCACAGCGGTATAAAGACGGTGTGATTTATTTGAACCTCAGAATTAATAAAGAGTTGGAGAGTTTAGTATTATCTTTTGGTAGTGATGTTGAAGTTTTGGAACCTTCAACATTTAGACAGACAATAAAAGAAATTTTTGCCAATATTGGACAAATTTATAGCTAAACTCTTCAATATTTTTTGAATATGATAATTGTAAAAAGGAAAAGAGTCATGCACGCATGTGTAATGAGATAATCATAGACCGCTAAATAACTTTGTTTCTATTAAATATTTGTATTATGAAATTTATATTGTGCCTTCTTATGATAAGCGCTTTTCTAGCAGGCTGTAATCAAGAGCAGAAGGAAGGGAGCCAACAAAAAAGTAATGATGACCTTGCTATACAGCAAAATAATATTCAACCAGATCCTTATGAAAATTCTAGCTCCACTTATGGAAGTAACTCGACATCCAATGATGAGCCTGTAGCTAATAAAGATCCTCTGGCTCATTTGAGGCATGAGCCAGTTACGACAGAAGAAGAAATCCAAAACCTCGACGGTTCGACTACCATCCGTACTACAACAACCGATGGGGTGAATATCTCAACTTCTGAAAAGACCGTTACCGCAAATAGCTATGGCAGTAATTCATTGTCCAGTAGCGATAGATATGCCTTTGAAGAAGCTTACAATTATGCTCGCAAAGCCTATCGTGGACCAGATGATGTCGAAACAGCACAGAACTATTTAAAAAAAGCGATGAATTATTTCTCCGATGCAGAACGGTATGCGAACAATTTGCAATGTCAAAGAGCTGCCAGTAATACATCAGATGGATATTCATACGCTAAAAAAGGATATCATTCCGATTCGCCAGATGATATAGAATCATATGCAAAAAAGGCCATGAATTATGCAGAAACAGCTTTGAATGAATTGGAAGACTGTGCCTTGAAATTACAGCGTAAATAGAATTAATTCTAATTTGCAAAAATGTATCCGGTATAACTTCTGCACATTGAAAATTATAGTTAGAAAGAATATGAGTAAAGATATTAGAGTGTTTCCATCCCTTGGATATTTAAATAATACATTCGGGATTTTTAATGACCAAGATCTGGAATTAATATTACTTCGTGATGAGAAGGTAATTAAACCACTGCCCAGGAAGGCTGATGGCAATCAGTATTATTATTATAGACCTTCGAAACCGGGTTTATATCGAGTACAACGAGAGGATGGTGAATACTGTGATTTTGAGGTACGGGATTCCTATATTCTGGGGAGTTCCATTTATAAGTCTGCTTATCTATTTGATGACATACCTTTTATCTTTATTGTTAAAAAGGATCGCTGTATAATATACGATATTAACAATCCAACTAAGTTGGATTACTTTGAGTTTTCGCCTGATTCTTTAGTAAAATATTCAGATTCGAAATTGCTGGCAAAAATTAAGGATGACAATATGATTAGTCTTGCGGAATTATCTATTCCTTCATTCCGCTATAATCAATTGTATTCCGATCATCTTTTAATTTATGAAAATGAAAAAATACTTATCACCGAAGCTGATGATGTTATCCATGTGACACCATTGTCTGAAAATTTTAAAGAATATGAATATAGAGTCACTGGTGTTAAGCAATGCTCATTTCATTATGGAAAATATTTAGTGATAGAAGTATCTGACAAAGTTATCGTACAGAATATTGAGTCACCACATGATGAGTTAATCTTATCAAAAGATAGTTCTTTTGCAGTAAATTTAAAAGAAGGCTATTACATGTTAGCAGTCCAAGGTACAGTCCATATCCATACTTTTAGTGGCTATCATTTTTCCTTTGTACTTCCAGAAATATATTCTTTTAATCAAAATCTATATGAACAGCACAATAACTTTATTTTTTCGAAAGGTGAGATATGCCACGAGGAAAATTACAAACAAAGAGCAATTAACTATTTAAAGTCAAATACTTCAATCGGTCTTGGTGGGGAATTTAGCTTTCCGGTAGATCTATTGGTTAGAAAAGAAGGTGTCATAAAGATTGTACAGAGGGGGAACAACTGTAAAGTAATATTAACCATCAATGAAATTTATTTGAAATCCATATCTGGCAGAAAGACAAAACAGAGCAGTTTTTTAGACTCTAATGATATTCTTTGGCAATTTCAATTAAATGTCAATAAATCTGAACAAGACACAATATTATTGGCCGCTCAAAAAGAGGATTTGGAAGATATAGTTGAGATTTATTCGAATAAAAATTTGGTTATATGCTATGATCGGAATAAAAACCTTACGGAGATTTTTTGTCAGAACAAAAAAGTTGAAGAAATTGAATGTATAGAACAGCCTACTTTCTATAACAGACGTCATCTATTGGCCTTTAGAAATATAGATGGATCTTATCAGTTTTGTACGATAGGTAGAGAAAATGTGTTTTTTTACGCTAGTAATGATCATCCATTTAACTTTAGATATCTGGATCAATTTGCCAAAGTATTAAGTATTAGCAAAAATAATGTGTATAGTAGCATGATTGACATTAATGAAAAGAAGAGCTATGACATTGTTGATTTAGATAATTTAATGGGGAATTACGCTGCTGATAAAGCTGGGATGTTTACCCTGTCAGGAACCAAATTATATGGAAATTTCTTGATGAATGATGACGGTTTGATATATTCTATTAAAGATCATTGCGTTAAGTCAAGTATAATAAGTAATCAAGTGTTAGCCTCTGTAAGTAATTCACATCTAATATTAACATCTTCAGATCATGAGAATTATGTTTTATTTAGTTATAATATAAATGAACGTGTCTATTCCCGTATTGAATTAGTAGATGAAAAGATAAGTTTTGATAATAAGGATAGCAGATTGTTGCCAGGAGGAGAGAAGCTATTATTAAAGCGTAAAGATAGTGGCTGGTTACAGTTATACAATTTTCAAACCAATGAATACGAAGATTTTTTCGATGGTAATTTTGTTGAATTCTCGGATGATGGAAGTATCGTTGTGGAGGATCAGGAGACGAATAAGTTGATATTAGATCCATATACCTTTGCACGAGTTAAACCTACAAACTATCATTTTTATAAATTCAAAAGTCCCGATCAGAGATTTTCGACTGCATTAGCGACTGCGACGAGATATATAATACTATCGACCGGAGAATTCATTTCCAGAGAACAATATCAGAACATAGCGTCTGTTTTTAAGAAACATTATTACGAACAAGAAAGTAGATACCTTGATAGGATCAAAACGTATGGTGATGAATTGAGAAAAACATATTCACTTCCAAGTAACCATGTAATTCAAAAGCTTGATGATGTAGTACTACGATACCCAAGTATAGAAATCATTGATCACAGGAGAAATACTGTATTAGAAGTCCCAGTTTATGACTTGAATTACTATAATTATGCCGCATTCAGTTTTGATAATAAATATCTTGCGTATGTAGGCAAACCGGGTATACATAATGGTGGCTTTGGTATTGTAGAATTGGAGGAAATAGAAGGTAATATTGCAATCAAAGATAAACTATGGTATAGCTCTCCCGGTTATGCAACTTGGGTTTGTGGTATTTCAAAACTTGGCTTTTTTGCAACATATTCATCAGATACCAAGACGTATGTTTTAGATCTCAATAAACAGAATACTAACGATTCTAGCTTAAAATACATTGGACACGATTATAAAATTGGAGAAGCTCTGAACAAAGAGGTTACAGTCTTTCATGGAAGAAGTTACTTATGCTTCAACCATTCAGGTAATTTAATGGTTGCGTCTCAGAAAGGATATAGTTCAATAGCTAGAGGAGGTAGTGGTCATAAACACTCAGCGCTATTATTCGTGATCGATCTATTGGATAAGACGAAAAAACAGATGTCATTTTCCGAACATGCAGCGAGTGTTGTCAGTGCAGGCTTTAGTGCAGACGATACGAAGCTATTTTCAATTGATGCTGATGGAGTTATAATTGTAAGAAATTTATAATGTAATTTTTTGATTAAGTGTTTAAAAAAATTGGTATCAACACATTCTTGAAGTTTTTTTGTTTATAAAAACAATACAAATGAGAAATTAGAATGGAGGATCACCTGTGTACAGCCATCCCTCGTAGTTGTCTGAATTTTCCGGACAACTGCGAGGGATGGCAAAATTATGAAATTACTTACTTTAATCTGAAAGTCATTATCTAAGTAGGTTACCGGGTAAAGTGTTACCAGTCGCGACAATATTAAGTGAATATAGTACATCGTTTCTAGAGAAAAGTCCATTCAGGATATTACTTTTTACAGCATGTATTTACCACTGTTGTCAACTATAAAATTCGGATTTGCCTTGTCGAAGATTACTCCCAATTTCTTCATACTTGAAGTTACTTGTTTAATTAATTAACTTTTATTGTCATAAAGTTATTAATAGTTAAATATCATATACTAACCGTTAAGCCATACTTTTGATTATAAACTTATATGACTTCTTGCAGCAGCGCTGTAGGAATCGCCATCTATATTTAACTGTTAATCGTATGAAACAGCCGTTAGCAAACCAAAATCCGGTCTTGCAAGTCATTTTTAGTAATCAGCTTGAAACTCCCAAACTAGATGAGGCACTGTAAGAGTCCCAAAAAATCAAACAGCTTAAAACTGGACATAAATGTTTAGATTTAAGTAATAAAATGAAAAAAACACGTTTTACAGAAAGCCAGATTGTGCGAGCACTCAAAGAGGGCGAAGAAGGCAGAAAGACCGAAGACATCTGCCGTGAGCTGGAAATTAGCAAGGCCACATTTTATAACTGGAAGAGCCGTTACGGAGGCATGGAAGCCTCAGATGTCAAACGCCTAAAGGAACTTGAGGAAGAAAATGCACGTTTGAAAAAGATGTTTGCCGAACTGAGTATGAACCATGATATCCTAAAAGAAGTCATCACAAAAAAAGGTTGGGGCTCCGGCAGCAAAAACAGTTAACCCAGGAAATTGTCCTAGATCACGGTTTGAGTGTCACCGGAGCCTGTAAATTGACCGGTATGTGCCGTTCACAGTATTACTATGTTAGTAAGAAAGATGATAGTGCCGTTATAGCAGCATTAGATCAGCTGTCTTCCAAACATCCTGTATATGGATTTCGAAAACTATATGCCTACCTGCGCAGAGAAGGTAAGCCATGGAACCATAAAAAAGTATACAGGGTATATAAGCTGCTAAATATGAACAAGAAGCGACGTGGCAAACGTCGGCTACCTGCTCGGGAGAAACAACCTTTGGAACAACAGGTCAGCATTAATCAAAAATGGAGCATGGACTTTATGAGCGATAGCTTGGCCAGCGGAAACAGGTTTAGAACCTTTAATGTGATGGACGACTGTTCCCGTGAGATATTGTGCATCGAAATAGCTACTTCTATTTCTTCGTTAAGGGTAACTCGAACACTGGAACAAATCATAAACTGGCGGGGCAAACCGCTCTGTCTACGCGTAGATAATGGCCCCGAATTCACCAGTCATCATTTTGAGCTCTGGTGTAAAGACCAAGGCATCGCTATTCAATTTATCCAGCCCGGTAAGCCTATGCAGAACGGCTACATCGAACGGTTCAACCGAAGTTATCGCAAGGAAATTTTGGATGCTTATTTATTTTTCAGCTTGTCAGAAGTAAGAGAACATACCCAGGCGTGGATAGAAGAATATAATAACAACAGACCCCATGAAGGGCTTGGGAATCTCACACCAGCGGAATTATCAAAAAATATTAGACACCAACAACAAATAAATCAATTAGTAACGTAAATTAGAAAAGTCCAATCTCAGCTGTCGGAAAAATGGGGTACTTACAGCACTTCAATTATTAGATAATGAAGCCATTGTTGATTTTCAGGAATACATATTTGGAGATTCTATCATCAAATGACATTATCTTTATGGCAATAATATAACAGCTCGTTTTTCTTCCTGTTTTATAGGAGGTGAATTACCAGTATATTCTATTCCCGCACAGGTAGTAGTTATAGCTAACCCTGAGAGAATGGCATTCGTACCAAACTCTAAAAATGATTGGATTTTGAACATGTATACAGTGATTATTCAATAGACAAAAAGTTTTTGTGAAGTGGAGGGATTTATAAAACATTAAGTATGACAAACAGTGACGTTATAAATATGAAATTTTATGAAATAGGATTTCATATTTATGAAGTTTGGCATATTTTAGTGAAATAAATTCCGAAACCGAATGAAATATAACCTAAAAACTCCTTATATCAAGACTAATCAATAATGATAAAACTGATTAGCCTAGCTAATAGATAAGGTTAAAAGCTTATCTTTACCTCAAAATTGATAAAGAATAAATGAGGTTTATTGGAAATAAAGAATTAATAATTTCAGATATTAAAAATCTATTTGAAAAATTAGATTTACTTGATAAAGAGCTGACATTATTTGATGCTTTTTGTGGTACTGGAGCTGTTTCGGACTCTCTAAAAGATTCGTTCAATACTGTCTCAAATGACATGCTTAAATGGTGTACCATTTATACAAGAGGTCGGGTTTGTGCGAATAAGTGTACTTTTGAAAAATTAGCATTTGACCCTATATTATTTTTAAACACTAATAATAATATTATAAAAGGTTTTTTTTATCGTAATTATTCTCCAGCTGAATCTGAAAGGATGTATTTCACAATTGAAAATGCAGGAAGGATAGATTACTTTAGAGAAGTTATTGAAAATTGGAAAATAGACAATTTAATTACAGATGATGAATATGCGTATTTATTAGCATGTTTACTAGAATCAGTGTCTGTGGTTTCAAATACAGCTGGTGTATATGGTGCATTCCTCAAACATTGGGATTCTAGAGCATTAAAACCAATTGAATTCAAAAGAGTTCCTGCCAAAGATGTTCAACCCAAGAATACTGAATTTTCAAATTCCAGATTAGAGGATATTATTTCTGATATTGAATGTGATATTTTATATCTAGATCCACCATATACACAAAATCAATATGGTACTCAATATCATTTACTTGAAACTCTTATTTTGAATGATAATCCTAGTTTAAGCAAAATTACTGGCTCAAGACCCACAACTTCGATGAGGTCTGATTGGTCAAAAAACTATAAGTCTCATATTTTATTTGACAAAATATTGGCAAAAACAAAGGCTAAATATGTAGTTTTTAGTTATAGTAAAGATGGTTTTATGTCCAAAAGTTTTATTGAAGCTAGCATGAAACGCTACGGAAAGCCAGAAACATTTGTTTGTAAGAAATTAAACTATAAGAAATATACCAATTTTAAATCAAAGGAAGATAATGAGCATTTTGAATATTTGTTTTATATTGAAAAGAAATTAGTTGATCACATAAATTACGAATCTCCTCTTAATTACATTGGTAGTAAATCTAAAATGGCTTCTTTTATTAAGACAAATATGCCTCAGGGATTTAATAAGTTTATTGATGCTTTTGGTGGAGGATTTAATGTTGGGATTAACATAAATACTGATCATGTATTATATAACGATTTAAATCATTTTGTTTGTGGTCTTGTGGAATCTTTTAAAATAACTGATACATATCAATATATTCTTTATCTCAAGAAAATAATCAAAAAATTTGAACTCCAGGCTAAAAATGCTGAGAGTTATAATAAATTAAGAGATTATTATAATTCATTTCCAATTGCAAAACGAGATCCAAAGTTACTCTATAGCTTGATTTTATATGGATTTAATCAGCAAATTAGATTTAATGGAAATCATGATTTTAATAATCCTGTGGGAATGCGCTGGTTTAACGATAAAGTACTTGAAAAGATGATTAGTTTTTCAAGAGTGATCAAAGAAAAAAATGTATCTTTTGAAAGTAAAAATTATGAAGAATTAATTGGTGAAATAGATAATTTTACATTCACATATTTGGATCCACCGTATATGCTCACTAATGGATCTTATAATGATGGTAAAAGAGGTTTTTTGGGCTGGAATTCAATTACGGAAAATAAGTTATTTAACTTTGTCGATTGCTTAAGCTTGCAGCAGAAGCCATTTATGATTTCATATGTTTTAGAGCACAAAGGAGACTATAATTTACCATTAGATAAATGGGTTACCAAAAGAGGGTATAATGTTTTAAACGTTGATCCAATTCTTGGTAATAATAGAAAAGAAATATTAATTACAAATTATAATGCCGGCTATTTTCAAAATAAAGAGGAATTTTCAGAGATTAGAAATCACTTATGAAGATATCCTAAACAATGAAATTTTACTAGATATTTGTCAACGGCTTACTGGGCAAAGAGAGTTTGCTATTGAGTGGGATGATATTAGCTATAATAAAGGTCGTTTAGCAAAACTTGAATTTGAGGGGTGGATCCATTATATCTCATTCTCTTTTTCTGATATTGAAAATAGTGGTCGAAACTCGTATTTCCAAAGTTTTCCAACTGCATTAACTCAATATTTATTAGAAAGAAATCCTGATAAAAGTATTAATTTTTACTTTTTGCCATATCGCGGAAATATCGAAACAGTTTATTTTATTTTTATGTTTCGATTAATGAAAACAATAGGCATTAATTTTTTAAACCAAGATTTATATCTTACAGAGAATTATCATCGTTTTAATAGTATTTCGGATATTATTGTAAATAGAGATTTTAATAGAAAAAGAAACTCTGGTAATTGTTCAACATATGCCTCAATTGATGAAACTAATACACTTCAAATATTTGGAAAAACATATGGGGCTAACAAATATGAAACGATTCTTCTTTCATTAGCTTTCAATAATGTTTCACAATTGCCTATTGAAGTTTATGAGATTAGAGAAAGAAATTTATCTAGTTTACCTGAACCCGGTAGACGAATAATTATTGATTTAGGAATTAGAGTAATAACCTCTGATATAACTTTAGAAAGAAGCGAGTTTGTTACTAATGATAGTCTTAGATCACCTTCTTACTTATATAACTTGCTAGATAAGCTAGGATTTAAAAAGTGTTGTTTGTGTGATTGTGAAATACCTCAAATAATTCAAGGAGCACACATTTGGCCTGTTTCTAATATAAAGCAAGCCCAAGAAATTAATCTTGACAGAAAAATTGAACATGCTATTAATCGTGATAATGGATTATGGCTATGTAATAACCACCATAAACTTTTTGACTCAAATTTATTATTTATATCACCTGATGGTCGTTTAAAATACAAAACAAATATTGAAAGGAGTCATGAAATATACTTAAAAGCTGTTACAACTAATAGTCAAATATCAAATGGAATACTAACACCAACATTCCTAGAATACCTACAATTAAGGAACAGTAATTTAAATGAAGATCATTTTAGCTATATTGTAGATAGAGCCTAAACTTTAAATTATTATTAAAAACCAAACAAGCATAATATTGGAATTGTAACAATAATATTGATATTGGAAGCCTCCCAAAAACAGGTAAGGCTGACCTCTCCCCAAAAAACTGGAGCATTTAAAAGTATAGAATTCGGACTTGAATTACTAATTTTAAAAGGGAGGAAAAACGATGAAAAAATCAAAGTTTACCGAAGCACAGATTCCTTTGCGATCAAACAGTCCGAGACAGGTACCCGTATGGAAAAAGTCTGCAGAAAAATGGATATCAGCGAAGCTACGTTCTACAACTGGAAGAAGAAATACGGTGGCTTGGGGGTATCGGAGCTGCGTAAGCTCCGGCAATTGGAATAAGAAAATGCACAGCTGAAAAAGCTCGTGGCCGATCTTAGTCTGGACAAACAGATGATCCAGGATGTATTAAAAAAAAGTTTTAAAGCCTTCGCAGCGTAGAACCATGGTTACCGGACTCATTTCTGATTATCGAATTTCCCTACGCAGAGCGTGCGAGGTATCTCTGCTGAGCACCTCAGTTTGGTATTATAAACACCATAGACCAGATGACAGTCCATTACGCCTTCGCATAAAAAGCATTGCTGAAGCACGTTTCCGTTACGGCATAGAGCGGATCGTCGTTCTTTTGAAACGTGAAGGCTGGCGGGATAATCCAAAACGGATTTATCGAATTTATAAGGAAGAAGGCTTAAATCTACTGGTGAAAAGGCCCAGACGCTGTCGCGCCGCCGCTCATCGATCCGAGAGACTGGTTTTTTCCAATTTACATGACTGCTGGAGTATGGACTTTGTCGCTGATGCGCTGTTCTATTGCAGGAAAATCCGCGGCTTAACTATAGTGGATAACTATAGCCGTAAATGCCATGAAAACCAACAGATAATCCGTATATTGAATCATTCAATGGAAGTTTTCGGGACGAGTGCCTGAACGCGCATTGGTTCCTGTCATTGGAAGATGCGAAGGAAAAAATTGAAATCTGGAGGGAAGAGTACAACACCTTCAGACCCCACAGCTGTTTAGGGGATATGACACCTGAAATGTTTATCGAAAAACAGGTCAAAACAGCAGAATTTTCTACTTTAGAATACTCTTAAATTTGAGGAGAGGTCAATCGATTGGAATTATTTAGTTTTGGATATAGCTAGTTAGGGTGAGATTACACTATGACACAGTTGGTGTTACACTCCCGCTGGTATCGTTTGTTAATCCCAATGAGCAATCCCCAACACGTCATTTGAAACTTCTGAGAGCTTCCATGAGTGTTGAGGATTTATTTCAAATTTTCAATAAAATTTTTTATATACTCAGTTGTATTGTCATTCTTAATCACTTAAATAAAATTCTGAGCACTTCCATTTATCAAAATTATTCTTTCTTCCCCTTTATCTCTTTTTTTTGTTCTTCATAAACTAATTTATTCAATGACTGACTAAATGTAAAAATATTTACGACATTATAAATAATAAGAATACAACAATAATTGGTTAGTAAAATTGCTATTGTTAATAATATAGCATTAAATATTTCCACAAACCCATTTTCAGCTTTTAAATCAAGTTCAATAAAGAACTTAATTACTAAAAAAAATACTACTGTTGATACCAAAGTAAGGATTGCAAGTGCAAACAATGCAATACCATGTTGATAAAGCGAATATTTAGGAAGTTTTAAATTTGATTGTTCCCTTTCTAAATTTATTTTTATTCTATACCATTTTTCAATGGTACTTTTAAACACCCCGTAATTTAAGAATCCAACTACTAATGAATAAGCTGTCATCGTAAAACCACTAAAAGTAATAAATGCGGGTAAAAAAGTACCTATATATGCTTTTAAAATTGAGTAATAGCTATTATCGAAAAAAAAATTCTTAGTAAAAAAGAACACCGCATTGAAAATAATGATTAAAAATCCAGAAAAACAATATATCTTATTTTTATGTAATTTTCTTTCTGATATTATATTCCTCAAACCTTTAAAGGAGTTTTCAAATTCACTCATATTTTCATAATCTCCACTTCTTTAATGTTTGTTTGAGAATCGAAATAACTGGAAGCACATCCTTCTTTATCTGTAATGCGAATTCTTCAAATTTACTTTTTGTATTAACAACAACTTGATTGCCAAAATTATTCTCACCTGTGGCAACTAAATCTCCATTTTCTTTACTCAATTCTATTCCACCTTTAATTAACTGCGACTCCATATTTAAGGAATCATTCTTTTCCGCCTTAAACTCTCCTTTGTAAGTATTAGTATTTGCCTCTTTCAACAATAAATCCATGAATTGTTTTGCATCGTCTCCCAAATCATCATTTGTATAACTAACTGTTATTTCGATTTTTTTTAAAGATTCAAATTCATAAATTTTTTCAATTTCCTCTGTACTTTTAGCGATATCAATATTAAAAAATTCTGGTTTTTCATATATTTCTAAAAGCGCTTTTTCAAAAAAAAACGCTACCTGTTTAACAGTAACATTAGATTTAACTGGTAAAAAAAACCTATGTATTAATGGGACAAAATAAAAGGGAATTTGAATTGCATTAGGCTTATCAATAGAGTTAGGATCTCCGGGCTTTAGTTCTTTACTAATTGTATTATAATATTTGTCATTCTCGTCTTCGATCTTAAATTTAACGAATTCACCTGTAAATATATTAAAGCTACTTTGGCTTAATATTGAATATTCAACTCCTAGATCCTTTTTTGATAAATTTAATTTATCAAGTTTTTTTAAATCTAAGCCAAATTTAGTACCAATTTTTACATAAAAGCCATTGAGATTAAATACTTGCTCTATTAAATCAGAATAAAGCTTTTCTTTATCAACTTCATCTGAATGAATTTTTAAATTGATAATATAACATTTTAATTCATCGTATTCCTTTTTCTTAAATAGTGTATTGTTCATACTTTTCAGCTTTGATAGAAATTTTATTATTTATATAAATGATTACAGGTATATGGCATTCCGTTTCGGAATTTATACCATTAAGATACGCCAAACTTTATAAACATGAAACCCTATTTTATAAAATTTCATATTTATAGCTTCGCTGTTTGTCATATTAATGTTTTATAAATCCCTCCACTTCATAAAAGCACCCAAATCTTTTTAATAGTGCTACGCACCTATTAAAAATCTTCAAGGTTTTAGAGTTTGGCTCGCCTGCTATTCGCTCGGGCTGCGCTTTTGTCATATTTTTGATAGGCCTAGGTCACAAGCCCCTTTTTCAAAAATACCGTCAAGAAGCTTTGTCTATTTCATAGAGATCGTTGAATCGTGCTTCGCACTTTTCTTCGACGACCTTCGTTCAACTCGCAGGACGGCGAGCGATTAAAAAATAAAGAAATTCGAAACAAAAGTGAGACTCTTTGAGCAAAGAAGTAATTAATAGATTTTATAACTTTTCAATATGGCAAAAATGAAAAAAATGCTTTAAAGGTGCAAAAAAAGTCATCTTACTTACGTAAAACGGCTTTTTTGAAAGTGACCCCGCTGAGGCTCGAACTCAGGACCCACAGATTAAGAGTTTGTATTCCTTACTAAATCATTCCCCCTTCTTCTTAATTGGATACGCAGTTACAAATTTTTTAATCAATTCTCCTGTTTCTCTTCCCGTAGCTTTTTCGATAAGTATTAATTCATAAGGCTCAGGTAATCCACCATTGTAATAGATATCGGTTAACCTTTTCTTTTCAATTCCTGTTTTGTTCAAAATATAATCAAACATGTTCTTGCCTTGAACTTCAACTTCATCTCTCATGAAAATACCAAAGTTGGTTCTTTCTTCAATTTCTTCTCCAGTCTTTAGCTCTAAATTTCTATGTGTATATACGGCCTTGATAACATTTTCGATGATATCACCCGAGTATATAGCAATTTTATGGAAGGAGTGTACAGAAACACTTTTTCTCTGTTGATTTGTAATTTTACTAATTTCCCCCTTGGTCATATCAACCATCTTTGCAAAATTTTCAATTGGCAATCCAGATTCCGTTTTTCTTGCTAAAACATATTCTGCAAAATTTGCTATTTCTATAATTAGGAGTTCCTTCTCATCCATAATGTTAAAAATTTAATTGGTTTCCTTTATATTTATTTTGTTTTAATGGAAACCTATTCTTATATTTGTCTAGCGATTAGACAATAAGGCTATTAGCCATATTGAACGATGTTTTCTCGACCCACAAACGACTAAAATTCCATCGAGGGAACCGTTAAGATCGCCTCATGCTTAAAAAGTTTTACTACTTTTGTACATAAAGCATGTGGGTGGTCTTGCGTATACTTTAGATGGCTGAGTCAAAATGTCTCTCGAGACATAGACGAATGGGCTAGTCACCCGTGGGTCTAAAGTGCAAGCCACCCCTTGTATTTTATAAGGTGGTTTATACTTTCAGAGAAACGTTGTTCTTAAATAATCAAAAAATTATGAGAACGACATTTTTTAAATCCCTAACACACCGGTACCAGATCAAGGATCGACTTACTCGGTGTTCCGCTAAGCAACATTTCAAAAATTTAATCCGAGCGCCGGATTAGATGCAATTACAATACACAGTACGTAAGAGGGTAGGAGTCAAAAAAAACTGGCTCGGCAATGCCTGTTCAACAGAATAGCCAAATTCCCCTTTGCGTGTCTGCCACCGACCCAATACTTCAATATTTAAATAGAGAATAAAAGGCAATGAAGATGGCTTGTTCTAAATAATTGTTTGCACCATAAATTTAGGTAAACTTTTCTTCGAAGACAAATTTCTATCCCAAATATTGTTGTGATACAACAAAGGGTCGGTTCTTCCTATCATTGTGGATGTCCGTGACGAACATATATATAACCATTGACGAAAAGAGTAAAACGGCATTCTGAGGTTTAGTTAATAAATTTTTTAACAGTGTATCTGTATTGGGACTTTGGGCTCGATAGGGGAATGTTTTATCCTTTTTTCCAAAGAATCTATGCCGATATACGCCCTCAAAAGCCAAAAAAATGAAAGAGCTTTTAAAGAAACTAGTCGCCTTTGACCTGGCGATGTACGAGATCCATCATCTGGAGTATGATCCAGTAGCATGTATTAAAGATTTTTGGACTAAGTATGATATGGACAGTTGTCGTAATCATCTAGTAGAATTGCTTACGATTTATTTCGATCGAGAAAGGGGATTTAATCCTACTATCAGTACAGCGGATATACAAAGTTTCTCCGTCGCATTGTTTCGCATGGTAATGGCTTATTTTCTGATTCACTACAAAAAGATTAATCTGTCAGAGGTGGAAATTTCATTTCTCCGAAGCAACAGATTCATCGCTTGTGAACTCGAAAGTAGCAAGGAAATCTACGATTTTTTTTATCCGCTTTCTCAAAACCACTAATAAACTAAATAATGAATATCCTGAAATTTTTAGCCTTTTTAATGGGCTATATAACCTATATATTTCAAGTACCTGTGAAGCACTACTTAAGCACAGATATAGTACTAATTACGCAAAATTTGCGTAAGAAAATTAGACAAGGAAAAACGTACTTCAAAGGTACTTCGATCCTGCTAAAAAAGCGCTGTACGAATGGCGCTCAGAACCTTCTAAAAAAAGTAGATTCTTCGGGCAGCCTTCGGGTTTTGTTTGAGTATCCTTCGACAATGCGTCGTACCAGCGTCGCCTCATCTTCGGGAACGCTTCGACTGTTGTTCGACTGCGCTTCGGGTAGGAGTCGAAGCGTACTCGAAGCCCTGCCGAAGCCGAGTCGAAGAGCTCCCGAACATGTCTCGACCATGTCCCAAAGAAGTCTCGAAGCTGAGCCAAATGTCAGTCGACGAGCGGAAGAGGTATCACCTTCTTCGGACTTTTGCCTAACCAACTTCTCCCCGGCTTCTGCCTTTCATGCCATTGGCATCGAGTTTTCATCGGGATCTTATCGGGCTGCACCGATGAAAACCCGATGCGGACTCGATGAAAACCAGATGAAATGTAAAAATTCGGCAGGAATTACTCAAAAGATGGTCGAAGATTTTCAGCAGGTGGGAGATTTTAGATTGACGTATGGAGTAGAATCTGAACGATCTGTTTTAAGATTCTTTAAGTCGATCTGTAAGGCTTTTGTGTTTCGAGTCAACACTTTGCTTGGATTAATAGGTCCAGTTGTTCAGCGGGCTTTAAAATGTCTTCTATTCGATGCAGATTATAAGCGTGCCTATCGCATGGTATTGACATGCTTGTTTTTATGTTTAGTTTCTATGTTTAGTTTATCAGCTCAGACGCCTCGCAAGGACAGCGGGGCCGATGGGCTATCTCAGATCCGGGCGCTAAAGGCGGGCGATAAGATCCCGGATGCGGTATGGAACCAGCCGCTCGAACTCAATTATTTCAATGGGAAGAAGAAAAAAATCAAGTTCGCCGATCTGAAAGGGAAATTGATCTTGTTAGACTTCTGGTCAACAGGCTGCCCGAGCTGCATTGAAGGTATTCCGAAAATGGAATGGATACAAGAGCGTTTTACGGATAACATACAAGTCATAATGGTCAATAGTAAGCGGAATAAAGATACAGCAAAACGGATAAAGACTAGATTTGAGAAATTTAAAGCTGATTTTAATTTTACGCCTTCTTTACCCACAGTATTAGATGATACAGTGTTTACCGCTTTGTTTGCGCATAACACCCTGCCTGCATTGGCTGTGATTGATCCAAATGGTGCATTTATCGCCATGACCAGCTCGCATTCTTTGACGGACAAAAATATTCAGGCTTTGCTGGATGGAAATGCCGTGTTAAAGAACGAAGGCAATTATAAAAACCTCACTCGAAGTGCTGCTGAACCGCTATTGGATACTGTGGGGGTGCATTACATTTCTGCATTTGGGGGATATAGAAACCATTATTTGCCTGTTTACCCGAATCTGAATCATAAGAATGGGACAACGTTCCTTCAAATGGGCAATCAGAGTCTACAGTTTATGCTCTTTCAAGCCTATGGGCAGGCGCTCAAAGGATTCCGACAAAATGATCTGGTCATAGATGCTCGTCTCGGCAGACAGTTCAAAGAAAAGTTGTTGAATGTAAATAGCACCCAAAATAAGTATTGGTATCAGTTTTACACCGATGACTCGGTATCCCGCCCACAATTTGCGGATATTTTTTGTCGCGAATTTCAGAACTATTTTAAAATTGCTGTCGCGCGTAAAAGCGACAGCATCGAACTGTATAAAATACGATTCTCCGATAAGATCAAAACCATTCTTACCAGTGGAAAGGCTTCAATTGCACGGTTTCAAGGGATAGACGAAGAGGCTTTCTATCAGAATATTCCTATCGGTCTATTTCTGCAGAATCTCTTTTATGCTTTTGATCTTCCGACTGAACTAAAGGAGAAGGAAAATTTTAATATCGATATCACCATACCTGCTGGCTTTGTCCGGTGGACAGAACAAGAAAAGTTAACTTTTCTGAACGAAAGAGGGATAGTGTTTAGTGCTGTGAAAGAATACAGAACTTATCCTTTAGTTTATCCAATCTACTAGTCCGAAGTAATGAAAGTAGGATTATTAACGCTGCTATGCAGCGTAAGCATCTTGCTGGGCAAGGCTCAGCAGATGCAACGGATGGAGGTTAAAGGACGCGTACTAAATAGTACGGATAGATCTCCTGTGCCAAATGCCAATATTCGCGTGATGAATAAACAGCAGGTAACGCGTACTGATGGCAAGGGGCAGTTTGCTTTAATTGGTGTTGTCGATAGGGACTCGTTGGCAGTCAGTTCGGTGGGATATTACAGCCGCACCGTGGCCGGAGGTTATTTTAGAGATAATGCAGTGATATTGCTTCAAAAGGAAGAAAACTATTTGCAGGAGGTACAGGTAAATACCGGCTATCAGACGCTTCGGGCAAACGAAGTCACGGGGGCTATAAATGTAATTTCCCGAAAAATGTTGGATCAGCAGGTAGGGACCAATATCCTGCAGCGTCTTAACAATGTCGTTCCCGCTATTCGCTTTGACAATCAGCCGATCAAAAATGCTATGCAGCAGAAGCTAAATGTTTCTGTTCGGGGACTAAGTACCATTAACGGTAATCTTGATCCTTTAATTGTGCTGGATGGGTTTATCTATGAGGGTGATATTACCAACATAGACCCTGCGATGATTGAATCGGCTACGGTTTTGAAAGATGCTGCGGCGAGTGCTATATGGGGCGCCCGGGCAGGAAATGGTGTAATTGTACTGACCACCAAGAAAGGTATGATAGGTACAAATACCCGCAATAAAATTACGTTTGGAAGTACGATGATCGTTAAAGATCGCCCAAATCTGTCGCAGCTATATCAGGTTCCGAATGCTGATTTTATAGCTATTGAAAAGATGCTGTTCGATGGAGGACATTATGATGTTTTTCTACAATCATTTCCTTATGTAGCAATGACCCCCGTAATTGATATTTTGGACCGTACAAAAAATGGAAAGATTTCGTCATTGGATTCCACAGAGGCAATCAATAACCTTTTGGCGCAGGACGGTTTGAAGAATTATTCAGATGCTTTTTATAGATCACCGATGTCGATGCAGTATAACTTGCATATCGCCGGCGGCAATGCAAAAAACAGTTATGGGTTAGGATTAGGCTACACGAAAACAACAACTGAATTAGATAGCCGAAATAGAAAATGGAATCTGCTATTTTCAAATAGTTATCGTCCGATCGCAAACTTGCAGTTAGATCTGAATGTGAACTATACCGATCATAGGGATCAATCGGGGAGACCTGATTATTCCAGCCTGAGCTATGGTAGCAAATCGGTTCCCTATATGCAGTTCTTTGATAATGACGGTAAGGAAATATCGTTTGACGGGGATTTTAGAAGGTCGTATCTCGACCAGAATTTTGGTGCTAATTATTTAGACTGGTCTTACTATCCGCTATCGGAATATAACTATTCGAAGACTACCAAAAACTTGACCGAGCTCTTTGCATCGGCCGGTATATCTTATCAGATCTTGCCCTACCTCAAGTTAACCGCTTCAGGACAATATCAAAAGCAGGCTTCCAAGAGTGAGTTTTTAAGTGAAATGGAAAGTTATAGTGCTCGTCTGTTGATCAATAAATTTACACAGGTGGATCCGGTTACTGGAAAAGTAAGCTATCCGGTGCCGCGCGCTGGAATTAATAAAATTGGCGAAAGTGAGGGGCAGTCGTACACCGTGCGTAGTCAGCTCAATTTAGATAAACGATTGAGTGCGCATCACTTCATCGGCATCTTTGGTGCTGAGATGCGGCAGAATACACAGAGCGGAACAGTCTATACTGTGTATGGATACAATAGCATCCCCCTGACGTCGCAGGCTGTAGACTTTATAAACCTTTACCGCACCAGTCCCGATGCACTATTACAGACAATAGGGGGAAGTCCGGATTTCACAAAAACGGTCAATAGGTTTGTTTCGACATACATCAATTTTTCTGATATATGGAAGGAGAAATATGCCATTTCTTTCAGTTTTAGGCAGGATGGAGCCAATATATTTGGAGCCAATACAAATGATAAATGGTCACCCCTATGGTCTGTGGGTGGTTTTTGGGATCTCGGTAAAGAGCAGTTTATGGAGCTGTCTTGGTTGAATAATCTCAAGCTCAGAGCTACATTTGGTTACAGTGGTAACGTTGATCTGACCAGAACGCCCGAACCCATTGCAAATATTGAGACAGCCCGTTATACGAATTACCCCATGTTAAATATCCGAAACCTAAATGATCCTTCGCTCCGATGGGAGAAGGTCGGAACTTTCAATCTAGGACTGGATTATGCTTTACTTAAAAACCGGATCTCGGGCAGTGTTGACTATTATGTGAAAAATGGAAAAGACCTGTATGGTACCACAGATTATGATTATACAACCTGGGGAGCACAGGCAACAGTGGTCAAAAATGTCGGCGCCATGCGTGGTCATGGACTCGACCTCGCTTTGAATAGTATCAATACAATCAATAGGCTCAAATGGAGTACGAGTCTGGTATTAAGCCTGAATAAAAACAAAACGACCGCATATTATAGAAGCGTGAACCAAGGGCTCGGCAATTTTCTCGGCAATGGGAATGGCATCACGCCGATAGTAGGAAGACCTTTAAATGCAATAGCGGCTTATCGATGGGCTGGACTGAATGAACAGGGGCAGCCGCAGGGATACCTGAACGGTGAAGTCAGTACAGAATATCTCAAGATCAGAAATGCGTCCCTACAGAGCGCTTCGGATTCAGAAAGTATTGTCTTTATCGGCTCTTCCAAACCTCAGCTGTTTGGCAATCTCATCAATACCTTTGCGTGGAAAGCATTTTCGATGTCTTTTAACATGAGCTTTAAAGCTGATTATTATTTTCAAAAGCCGTCCACGTCTTACTACTCACTCTTCGAGCAGGGCGTGGCTTATCCCGATTTTGAAAATCGCTGGATGAAGCCTGGCGATGAAAAGCAGACCAGCATGCCTAAAATGGAATATCCGATAAATGATAATCTCAGTACATTTTATACCCAATCGGAAATTCATGTACTCAAAGGAGACCATATCCGCTTGGAATATATTAATGCCGCCTGGGAACATAGGCTACCCGGTAAGAACGAAATGAAATTTAGGCTGTATGGGAATATTGCTAACCTAGGTGTAATCTGGAGGACCAATAGGAAACATATTGATCCTGAATTTGCCTATCGTCTAACACCACCAAAAACATTTTCATTGGGAATTCAAATAGATTATTAAGAGATGAAAACAATAATTATAAGTATAACCCTGGGCTTTGCTACACTAATTTTCGGGGCTTGTGATAAATATTTAGATGTACAATCCAATAATAAATTGGTTGTACCCAAAGAACTGGATGACTTACAGAAACTTCTGGACAATGTACGTGTAATGAACAATAATTTTTGTTCACGTGGTGAAAAGGCCTGTGACGATTATTTTATTCCTGAGAGCAATTACAAAGCATTGAATGATGTGGAGAAGCTGGATTATATCTGGGAGGACTCCCAATATAATTTTTCCAACGATTGGTCGAGCATGTACAATGTTGTATATATAGCTAATCTCGTACTGGAGCGTCTTGATAAAATTGATAGAAATGAACAGAATGCTGCAAAATGGGACGGTATTAAAGGCGCTGCCCTATTTTTTCGTGCCAATAGTTATCTCAGTTTGTTATGGACCTATGCCAAGGCCTATGAGCAGAATACCGCTGAGACGGATCTAGGTATTGTTCTTCGGGAAACATCGGATTTTAATGTGAAATCCGTACGGGCCTCCGTGGATGATAGCTATAGAAAGGTGATCACAGATCTAGAAGCTTCGATTTCACTTTTGCCATTGGAATCGGATCATGTGGTACAGCCAAGTAAGCCAGCTGTATATGGGGTTTTGGCAAGAGCTTACCTTTCGATGCGTCAATATGATCTGGCATTAAAATATGTTGAGCTGTATTTGCAAGGGCGAAACGAGCTACTTGATTATAATAACAGCAATGAAGTGAAGTTGACGGCCTCTTTTCCCTTTAGTTTATTCAATAAAGAGACTACATTTTATATGGAACTGAAGGCAACGATATTGAGTAATGCGTATTCAAATATCGATTCTGCACTCTATCGCTCTTATGATTCCAATGACCTGCGAAAGCAAGCGTATTTTAAAGTGTTAAATAATGTAATCAATTTTAAAGGGCAGTACTCAGGAAGTGCGCTGTTATTTGGCGGCGTGGCTACAGATGAAATATACCTGATCCGGGCGGAGTGTCTGGCGCGAGCGGGCAAGTTGGTGGAAGCGCAAGCAGATCTTAATAAACTTTTGGCGACGCGATATAAAGCAGAAACCTATAAACCTTATCTTTTGACGGAGGCGAGGGAGGTGCTGAAAGTGATATTAAGCGAAAGACGGAAAGAGCTGGTCTATCGAGGGCTGAGGTGGATAGATATCAAACGATTAAATCTGGAAGGGCAGGAGATTGTTTTAAAAAGAGTAGTCGATGGGAAAGAATATAGGCTTGTGCCCAACGAAAACCGGTATGCATTACCTCTGCCGGCAGATATTGTGAGGATAGCAGGAATTCCTCAAAATCCACGTTAATTTACGATAATAGCGGCCCTGTATAGGGCCGCTATTAAATTAATGCAAGTCGAATCTCTAATTTCGATTAATCGGATTAAACTGCATAGGGTTAGACCCCGGCTCCAGCGATGGAATGTATCCAGAGCTGGTAGATGTCGCTTCGATCGCTATTTTGCTCGAGTCGAAAGATGTTCCAGAACTGTTAAGGTCTGTTGGATCAACCTGAACTGCACAAGCGAGCTCATCTTGGTTATTACAACTTTTGCCATTAGGAGATGTGCTCCATTGCGACAAATCTTCTACCTGTGTGGGATCTGTTGGAGTCCCATGAAAATAAACAGTTACAGGAGCTAAACTTTTTCCTGTATAAGCTTCAGCACCTTTAAATGCTGAGAATCCGATAATCATGGCTCCGCCTAATATCATGTAGCCATAATTGTTTAAAAATTTGGTTAGCATAATGCTACCCTCCTTTCTGTATTGCAAGCCAATAATTGATGAGTAAAGTTGTTGGCCTGCAAACTTTTGGTAAATAATTGTTGTCGGTAAGGTTCTGTGTACCGATCGTATCTGTATGCCAGGCTGCCTACTATAGGCCTACTGACGCTGTCATATACTGGAGCATGGTCTATGCTGTCTGGCATATACCAGATTTCATGTGTTGGTTTAATTGCTGCGTTTTTATAGTTTACAATTCCTGTTGCTAGAATAACCGTGAGAAAGAGGCCGACAGAAGTCTTGTTGCTTAAATTGCTTTGCTCGTGTAGCAAAACCTTACGGTTGAGTACTAATCCTGCTAGCGATAGACCAAGAATAACGAGATTAAAGATCAGATGCGCTGTCCAGGAGATATGACTGAGAAAGCTGGTACACATACACGGTTTCTTGTCATATACATCCAGGACGCCAAGGGCAATATAAATCGAAAATAAGGTGATCATGATAGTCGATGCTATCCAGCCCCAATGCTGTAGGCGGCGTGCAGGCAATCCAAGCAAAGCTCCGATGCTAATTTCCAGCAGCGGAAGCAGCCAAAAAAGTATTGGCGCAAGGATGCTAATGACCGGTTGTTGCTGCAGTGCAATATGAAATGCACTGAGCTGCCAGAGTTTTTCAATACCCACATAAACCCAAAAGAGGATCATCACCGCCCGAAGGACTTTATAAATCGTTGTATTGGTTTTGCTCGCTTCCATAGTTTTAATTATTTGTACAGCGTCACTTATTATTTTCTCCGCTGTTTTTTTCTTTCCAAAAACAGGGCGCCATACCTGTGCGCCCTGCTCGGGTACAGCGGCCTGCTACAGCGTCAACTTCTACCTTTCGTACGCTTCAAAACAAAGATAGATCGGATTTTAGCCGACTGCAGGGGTAGTAGATGGGGCATATTGAGCCAGCGAATACCCTTCTAAATAGCTGTATGAATGGGGGCGGGGAATTAGAGACGAAATAACTGCTATGGGCATGGCGGAGCAAAATAGCCGACAGAAATGATTTTAAACAAGATTTAAAACCTGATCAATTCTTTTAGCGCAGGGGTAACGTGGGAATACCCCTGCTTTTTAAAATTTGGATGTATTTTTATCCATTTAATTCGGGGAATTTTTCGTGCAATTCATTCAGCATCGTTTTCAATACTTTGCGTAGATGGACAGCAGCGGGAAATTCGCTGCCTCTATCCATCTTTGTGAGGCTGTGTATCGAAAGCAGTATGCCTTCCTTGGTTTTAACGAGTTTTGAAAATTCTTCCGCAGCTTCCTTTTTCTCGGACGAGCGCATGACTTTGGCCTTCACACATAAATGTAGCCAGAGTTTGAGCTCCTTGCCATTCAGATTGCTATGGATAAACCGATAGGGAACAGCACTGGATGACTTATCATCTGCCGTTTCCATTTCAATATACTGGCACATCAGCATGAGCAGCGTGCTGCGGTTGGGATCATAGGCAAAGCCCGGGATGGCGGAAAAATGCTGCGGATACCGCAATAGATTGTCGGTAGCGGCCGGGTCAGCTTCGTAGAACTCCTTCCAGCGATTTAAAAAGCCGATATGGTTAAAATTAAAATTGATCATCAAGATCAAAAAGCGGGAAGGCCAGTTTTTATGCTGACGCTCGTCCTGAGCCAGTTGCCTGAGTGCATCAATCAGCTGAACAAGGTAGTGCTGATGATGATATTGCAGGTAGGGTATTTTGCCCCGCTGGAAAAGGCTCTCAATGGCGGAATGCACTTCATCCAGATAAGCTTGGGGAATCTGTTTAAGCCTTAACCTCTCTAAGCTGTCTTCGAGGTGAAGATCTATATATTGCCTGATGCGTTTTTCATGATGCTGCGGTAGCGGTGTCAGAGGATTGATATCTTTCTTAAATAAAAATTCTACACTTTCCAGTAGTTCCTCCACCCGATGAAGCGCATTGAGTTCCTCAGAAATGGACCGATCGCAGCAGGTGTATAATACTTCATGCAGGCGAAGTAACTGCGTATGGTAGAGCTGTATGCCGCGGATCGCCTGATCGGCATGGGTATATTGCCGATGGAGGGCCAGGGCGTCGTTCAAATGTTCGGTACAGGCAGAAGCAATGGCTTCCAGTTGTTTGGTTCGGCTGGAAGGGCTGATATGGGCAAAGGTCTCTATTAAAAGCATCAGGGGATATAAGCTTGTGATCATTTGTACCTCCTTTTCATTTCTTTGTGATACCATGGCCAGCCATATACACCCGGATGCAGCGTCATGTTCAGCTTGCCGCCCTCTTTTGCCTGCTCAAAAGTCTTTGGATGTACCTCGACCGGAAATTGGTATTTCTCATCTTCATACGTAAATGACACCAATAATTCATGTATGTCGCAGCAGACTGGGCATTTCTGTACCACTTCGGCCTGAATATAGACTGCTTTGGGGCTATCGACATGTTTGCAATTGTTCATAATAAGGTTCATCCGGATATACCAGGTACAGGCAAGGAGCATCAGTGGAAATTGGAGGGCGTACAGCGTAATCAGGTTGGCACGTTTAAAGAAAATTAAATGGGCTACCGCACAGCTGCCAAGAGCGATAGGGAAGGCATGTTTAAATGCTGGCTTCAGCGGCTGCGAGCTGAGCAGCAGTTCATAGGGTAAGCGGTCATACACCGCTATACTGCAGATCTGAATACAAATAAAAAATAGAGCAAAAAGCTGGAGCACCACATGGTGGCTACGGATTTCCAAAAAAGGAATCAGCAGGACTAGGACACCGATACTATAAACCTTTAGGTAAAATGCCGACGCTAAAAAGGATCCATATACAGTCACCACGATCGCGATAAAAATCAGGATGTGATTTCGGCTGATCCGTCTGAAAAAATGCATGGGAGGTCTCATACGCAGGGCTGTTAAATCAATGATTTGATATCAAATTAAAATTACCTATAACGCATGCTATTTGGTTTGAATATTATCTTTATTTCAATAAGCGTATGTTTTTCGCATCGAACTCCCTTTTTCTGTAACGAAGCATTCATTTTATACAATAAAGAACGTGTTTATTAGCTAAAAAGGTGTGTTTCTGCGTATTTGGCAGGACACAAAAGGGTGGTTTATCGATCTGATGGTACTGTTTAAAAGAATTAATGGCTAAATTTAGTATATAGAAATTTTTTTAATAGGAGATTTTTGGAAAGCATTAGCCTCGCCTGCATTTATCTATCGATCAGTTCAAGGTTAATCGTTGAAATTAACAGTACATTATGGAAAGTAACCAACAGGTCAAGTATGCTAAAGATACGGAGATGCACGTATATTATCCAGATTTCATCTGGGTGTGGATCGCTTCGTTTCTTTTTGGCGGCATCTGTTGGTATATCGGTGCGGTAACAGCGCTGTCAGGTTGGTTTGATAGCAGACCACTGATTGTAAGTTATCTATTTAATGTAATTATCGCGGCATTGACACTCTTTTATATAAGATGGGGGATCAAGCTGTTGGACAAAAAGAAAAGCTGGCTGCTGCACATGGGCGATCGGCTGGGCACACAGTTCTTTTTCTGTGTACTGCTGCCAACCGTAGCCCTATTTGGTATCCTCAAGCCTGTTGCAGCACCTAAAAGTGAATGGATATGGCTGCCTTTATTGGTGATTTTTGTCTGTATACTGCTTTTTAATATGCTCTATATCACCTTTTTTTATTGGAGTATTTATCGGAAAAGGGAACGGTACCTGATCCGCTTGGAACGTACTTTACAAAGGCAGAATAGCATAGCTGTCAATGCGGATGCGCAAATTGAAGCACAAACTTTTGATTTGTATGATACTATAGATCCGGCATCGGCTGATGAGACCATCAAGGAAACAGATGCTGTGGAGGAAATCGATCTGACGCTGCTCAAATCGATAAATCCGGCACTGGAGGAGTTTGTGATCAACAACAAATACCTCACAAAAAAGATTATGTACACGGAGCTGGGGATATTTCTATTTGAGAAGACCAATAATACCCCTATCGTTAAGCTATACCTAAAAGAAGATATGGAAGATAGCAAAGGCTGTGAACAGCGTAGCCTGAACGAAATTGTGCGCGATACCCAGGGCTTTGTGCAGAAAATTGACCGGCATCACGCGATTCCATTGGACATGATCAAGGCCTGCTATCAAATAAAGGGCGGGCGGCTTCGGATCATTTTGCATGTACCGTTTGGTGCTATCGACAGTTTTGTGGTTTCGTCGACCATTTCCCGCAGGATAAAAGACTGGGTCATGCTGCAGGTACCTATTGAAAAAGAGAATACAATAAATAATAACCTTTAACAGATCGATTATGGAAAGCATGAAAAGCAATACTTGGAAATGCCGGGCCACTGGAAAGGTGGCATTTCCGTCCCGGATAGAGGCACAGTATGCGATGTTCTGTTTTAAATTACGTTCGCGTGTCAAAAATGTCACCAATGGTAAACGCATCAAACACCGGATGGGAAAACCGGCTTGCCGCAGAGCCTACTATTGCAGGCTCTGTAAAGGATACCATATCACCAAATGGAAAAGGGATGATTTTGAGCGTTATAAAAAAACGGTCATGACCTGGCATGTTTCGTCAAGCATAAGCGATTATTATTTGACAATCCTATAATTTACCCCAACCGTAATTCCCAAAGCCTGCACGCGATCATAATTTCTTCCCGATTGGAAAGGGATGAGGGAGTACATTTTGTAATTAGGCGACAGCAAGACAGCAAACTGTTGGGATAATGGAACCTTTGCGCCTAGTCCAATATGGAAACCTATGCCATGCTGCTTGTCTACATAACTATTTGCGTTCTGCTGGAAGTGTAACATCGGTCCCGCATTTGCGTAGAGATATTTCAAAAATTTTACCCTGGCATCTAAAGGGAATTCCCAAATAGAAAGTTCCGAGGAATATTGCATCCGCTCCACCGATGGATCGACTATTGCCGATGTTGTCGTGATGTTCTGATGGGAATAGCCCACACCTGCACCAAAAGACCATGTTTCATTATAGTGATAGCCTACGCGGAGCAATCCAGCGATATAATTCTTACTGTCGTCGCTACCGGCTCCCATAAGGCTTTTCCGAGGTCCAATAGTACTCTCAGCTAGGGGAGTAATAGAAAGTTCGATGTCATAACTGCCACTATTGTTTTGCTGCGCATAGAGGCCGGTTGCTGATAAAGTTAAAACGGAAAGAAATATCCTGGAAAGTAATTTGTTAAGCATATTGAATGTATGATGATAGATTTTATAATTGTTTTCTCTTTTTAATTGGCGCTAATTCTCACTAGAAATCTAACTGATAACGTGTAAAGCTTCCTTTTTCTGAATTAACAGTGGCGGCCTTGTCGAATTGTAAGGGGTTCGGTCCATTATAGCCTTGCCATTTTAATACAGATTCCATATCGGCAGGAATCGTTATCCTAACGATGGTATCCAAATCATGAGGGACAGGAGCGATAGAAAAACCAGTATTGGATTTCTCTGGACCATAGCTAACCGAAAGCATCTTCAAATCGAGCTTCTTGACATTTTTGAGATGCAACTCCATTTCACCCCTTTTAAAAAGCATTATTCGTTCATCGGTTGGCGTATCATATTTGAGCTCGTCCAAGTCATAATAAGCTACGCTTTGATAGGAATCTGGATGGTATGCATTAAGATAATAACCATTCTTTTTGACGCCAACTATAAAAAAGCCTTCTCGGGATAGGTATTTGCTGGCATCAAATCGAAAACTATATTTGCCTTTGGTATCTGTCTTTGTTTTCCCCAAACTTATAGATGGTTTAAGGAACGAACTGTAATATTGGAAAGAAATCCCTATTTCTACATCAGATAATAATTTGTTCGCAGGAGTATCCACAACAACTCCCGATAGTACAATACAATTCTGCGCACAGGTTGTGCCATCGCGCTCATCTTTTTCGCACCCAAATAGAAAGAATGGTAGGATAAAGAGCAACCATTGCCCTTTATTTACTTTTTGAAATATGTTCAGCATAATAATATAGAATAGGTCAGTAAGACGTATTAAAGGAAAATCAATAAAACTGCGCATTTCGTTAAAATAGGTCTTTTCATAATTTATTTTGATACTATACTATTGCCAACGGAAATAATATGCGTAATGCTACAAATTTAATAAATATAAGTTAATAGCTAACCCCGGATACTAAAAGCTGCAATTTGGTTACAAGTGATTGGGCATTTGCGAGAATAATGGCTCCCGATTGACCAATACATGATAAGCGATTGGAAAATTTATTGGAGCAGTGTAAAAGTTTTCCGCTTGTGTCACCTAGAAATCGAAAAATGAAATGATTGCTGGCCAGCTAAGGAATATTCTTTGAATTTTAATAAATTAGTAGGATGAGATATTTAATAGTCCTATTGTTAGGCTGGTTCACTTGTTATTCGGTCGCTGCACAAAACCAAGCGAAGGGAAATAGTGCCGGTAAAGATGAAAAGACCTATATATTGGTCGCTAATAAGATCAATACCGATTTTAATTACAAGTTACTGGATGATTTTGAGCAGTCTTTTTCAGCTTTGATCAAAGAAAACAACAGCCGCGAATTAGTATTTAATCCCATAAATGGCAAGTACCATTATTATAAGTTTATCGCCACCTATAAAGCAAGGGGTATCTCACCAGATAGCGATATGGCCAAGCCGGAGCAAACCTTCCACAATATCTTGATCATCAAAACAGATGACCAGCAAAAGATCGTAGATGGCTATCATTTTGTGCTGGAATGGAGCGAAAAGCCATTATCCTATCCATTATTTAGGATGAAAGCTGCCGATTTGCCCCTAAAAGAAGGCCTATCATTAAAGCAGCTGAACCTCAAAAGGGTGACCGATAATACGGATTTTGATAGCGATGGTAAGATCAAACTGTCGAGCTGGTAACGTTAAAAAAGAAGTTAAGAATATCTTTAGAACGATCTTATGGAACTGGATAGCCTTTATATTAGTATTCGAATAGAAAAATCGAGATTGAATGAGTTTTTTGCTTCTAAACCAATTTCCCCGAACAAAGATTGGTCGCAGTGGTGGGAGAGCCGGCAGATGTACAGCAAAACAACTTTGGAAATTATTCCTAGTTATTCACAGGCGCGCATTCGTGAAGTCTTCGATAATCTGCTCAAGGATCGATTTTATGGTGCAAAGGAGTATTACGATGAGGAAAAGCAACACTGGACATTCGCCGTACTGAACTTTAGTGAAAACTATCTTGAAATATTGCCGATGCTGGCTCTTTTAAAACAACTGGAGGGCTTTGTTTTGGAGGGGTATGCCCTGATTTTTGACTGGATGTGGGGTGGTGATACGGTGATGGCCTATGTTGACTTTACCGCGGGAAGTGCCTTGCTCGAAACGGTTACGGAATCTTATGCGGTCGAACTCAAACGATTTGAAGAAGCTAATCAAGGCTTACAATCGCTGGCTGAAGAGCTGGGGGCTGGCTAACAGCTAGTAGTGGCTGCATTCATGTGCAAATTATAACCAACTATCACCTTATTTTAACCTCTTTTAGTTAAGCTTTGTAATACTAAACTGGCTATTGTATATTTAATGTCATATTGACATTTATTTAAATCTAAATTGTTATGAAGCCAGTTCAATTTAAAGTTCCTGCCCCTCAGGATAAATCTATCTATATTCAAGAAGATGTACTGGATAAATTCTATCCGTATATGCATCGTCATGAGGAATATCAATTAATCTGGATTAAAGAAGGTATCGGCCAGCTACTCGTGGACGATAATGTACATGAGTTTCAGCCCGGCGACATTTTTCTATTGGGAACAAACCAGGCCCATGTGTTTAAAAGTTTCATCGCAGGAGTATCTGTGCGGTCTGTCTCACTATTTTTTAGCCCGAAAGGAGCACTGTCTACCATGGCCACCATGCCCGAACTTCGTAATCTGCTTGATTTTGTGCATAAATGCCAGCGGGGATTTAAGGTTCCGCCGAAACATCAGGGACAGGTATGCTATTATATTGAAATCCTGCAAAAGTCCGACTTTCTGGATCAGCTCGTCAATTTCTTTTATCTGTTAAAATCACTCAGCAAAGTATTCGCCGAATTGGAGCCGCTTTCTGGTGTTCAACTGGCCAAAAGGGAAATCTCCAAACCTTTCAGAATCGAAAAATTATGTAAATTTTTGGAAGAGCACTTTAAAGAGGATATCAGTTTGGATGAAATAGCCGAAAAGGCAAACCTTACGCCGCATGCCTTTTGCCGCTATTTTAAGAATTGCACCGGAAAAACTTTTGTCGCCTATTTAAATGAACTGCGTATCCGTGAAGCCTGTAAATTATTGGGTTTGGGTAGGCACGACTCGATCTCTTTAATCGCCTATGATGCCGGCTTTAATAGCATCACCAATTTCAACCGTGTGTTTCGAAGTATATTGGGGATATCGCCCAAAATATATGTGCGCAACTACCGAAATTATCTATACGATTAACAAACTTTTTAATCACTTTAGGCTATTTGATCCCATCTGGCAGAAGGTCGCTCAATTTCCTGCGCGATTTCGGCTCTGATTCAATTCCGTCTAACCATAACGGGGAAAATATTCCCGATAGGATTGGACGGAATTGCTGTTTTATGCACTATGCTGCAATCCTACAGCTCGCCAATAGGCCTCTTTTTCTTTTGTTAAAATGCTAGAATGAGTGGGTAAGATCTGACCGAAAACCGCTACTCCGAAGTACTAATTTTGTTACAGAAAGAAGAACTAATCAATTTTTTAACATGCTGTTACAGCCTTTTTTGCAAAAGGAATTCATTTATCCCAGGGATAGATGTGTCATTGACAGTATGCTAAACTGAACACCTGCTTAACGAAATTATGACTATGTATGAAAATCTTCCAAAAAAATGCTTAACGGGTATTTTTATGTTGCTGCTGTTGGTCTGTCAACAGCTATATGCGCAACACCAGAGAACGGTCACGGGGATCGTTAAAGACGAAAAAGGCATACCTTTGTCTGATCTGAGTATTTTAGAGAAAGGCATCCGCAATGCCACCAAAACAGATGCGGATGGAAAATTCAGCCTACCGCTTAAATCGGCAAATCCGACCTTGATTTTTAGTTACGTCGGTTATGTACGGCAGGAGAAACAGCTGCGTGCCGGCGAAAATACACTTCAGATAACGATGAAGGAAGATGGAACGGGGCTTGATGAGGTGGTCGTAATGGGCTATCAGGATGTGCAGCGGCGGAAGACGACAGGAGCTATTGCTACCGTAAAGGGGAAAGATTTTGAAAATACACCCTATGCAACCTTCGATGCCATGCTGCAGGGACGCGTGGCTGGTCTGACGGTGTTGAGTACTTCGGGCGAACCCGGTACCAATAACATTGTCAACATCCGTGGAACGAGCAACCTGGGGCTAGCAGACAACCAACTGCAGGCGCCCTTATATGTGATCGACAATATTATTTACGACGTGAGTGATATCCGGTCGGCTTACGGTAATGCAAGTCCTCTGCAGGCCATTAATCCCAACGACATCGAATCGGTTGATATCCTGAAAGATGCTTCGGCATCGGCTATTTATGGTGCCCGTGCTGCAAATGGGGTCATTATCATCAAAACCAAACGTCCGGCGCAGGGTAAACCCGAAATACGGATCTCGGCTTACAACGGAGTTTCCAGCCGTCCGGCAATGAAGCCCATCACCGTTGGTGCAGCCGAGCGCAGGCTGAAAATGAACTTGCTCTATCAGGGTGGATCGTACGACTGGTTCAATAATGGATCCATTAGCCCCATGTTAACAGATAGTTTAAATCCGGCCTTTAACAACAATACCGATTGGCAGGGGCTTTTTCTGCAGTCGGCCAACATCAACAATGTCAATGTGAGTATCGGTGCCACCATGGAGAAATTTTTATACCGTTTCTCGGCACAGCGTTATTATGAGCAGGGCGTAATGATGGGCTTTGAAAATGAAAACCTAACGCCGCGCCTGATGTTACAGGCTAACCCGACGGACAATTTCCAATTTGAAACAAATTTGTTCGCAGGTTTTACTAAAGCGAAACATGGTTCGGGTGACGATACAAAATATCCCTTTAGCACCTGGGGATTTCCTTCTTCTTTCTATCAGCTTACGGATGTAGACCAGCAGATCTATACGGGGCGCTACGATGGTTTGATGGATCGCGATAACTCCTTCAGCCTGAATGGAAACTTCGCGGGGACACTGAAGAAATTTCTGATCAATGGGCTGACCCTGCGCTCGCAGTTTTCGTTTAATGTCAATAATAATACACGCGATCTTTTTCGCCCCAAACTGCTTACGGGCTATAGAAACTTTGCACAGAATTGGGTGAACCAAAATAAGCGCTGGGAATGGGAAACCTATTTTAACTACATCAAGAGCATTCGCAATACCCATAATTTTAGTGCCGTTTTGGGTACTGGTATTGAACGCAATACGTCCAATGAAAATTATATGTATGGCTACAACGACAATGGAAATTATGTGAAAACCGTAACCGGTATCCCTTCCGGGCCTGATCTCTATGCAACGACTTCCATCAATGAGCGCTCGCGCGTATCGGTATTCGGTCGTTTTGGCTATGATTATAAGGACAAATACCTGCTTTCTGCAAGCTATAGGATGGACGCATCGTCGCGCTACAGCAAGGATAACCGCTGGGGTATTTTCCCATCCATATCTGCAGGCTGGGTGCTTTCGGAAGAACCGTTTTTCCAGGGAGTCAAAAACGCGATATCCTTTTTCAAAATAAGGGGTAGCTATGGTATTACGGGTCGTGATCCGGGCTCGTACTATGCGCGCTACACAGGACTGACTTTTGACGCATCTTATCCAGGGGCGGTGCTGGAAAATGGCATTGCTGGTTCGGTACTCTCGTATAACGGTAAGCCGACAGTATCTCCTAATTATGCGGCGGCGGCAACATCACCGACGATCCGATGGGAGCGTTCACCGCAGTTTAATGCCGGGTTCGATATGAACCTGCTGCACGACCGGGTTACGGTAACTGCTGATTTTTATGTGCGCGACTCCAAAGAGTTGGTATACGATCTGACGATGCCCGCTACTTCGGGATACAGCACGGTCTCCAACAATTTTATCAGTGTGAGAAACAGTGGTGTGGAAATGACGATTATCTCCCGAAATATGGCCCCTGGATCTGCTTTCCAGTGGACTACAAATTTCAATATGGCTTATAATAAAAATTATGTGACCAGCCTGCCTGACGGTGGAAAGGAAATACAAGTGGGACCACCCTGGATGCAACGCGCCCTGAATGTAGGCCAGCCTATTTTTCCATTCAAAGTATGGGATGTGGATGGCGTATATGCGACCAATGCTGACGTGCCTGTCGATCCATTGACGGGAAGAAGAATAGCGCACTTTAATCGATCGGTCCTTTATCAGGCTGGCGATCCGCGCAGAAGGGATGTCAATGGGGATTATGTGATCGACTATAACGATAAAATTGATATGGGAAATCCAAATCCCGACTTCGTGGGCGGTTTTATCAACCAATTTTCTTACAAGAATTTTAGCCTATCCACACTCGTGAGCTTTGTTTTCGGACGCTCTTTGTGGAATGGTTACCTGTCGGATAAATTACAGGATGCCGGTTCATCTGCCCTTTATTCGACCTGGGGTACCAATTCGGCTATTGCAGGCGATTTTAAACCCAGCGACTTCTGGATGAAAGACGGCGATCAGACCAAATACCCTACTTTGTTTCGCAATACGGTAGACAATTGGCACATCGCTAATAGTACTTTCGTGGAAAATGCCAGTTTTGTACGCCTGAAAAATATTCAGCTGAGCTACACATTCCCGCAGGCCATGATTAAGAAACTTAAGTTGAAAATGCTCCGCATTTATGGGGTCGTGGATAATGTGGCTGTTAAGTCCTGGTCTTCTGTGCCGGACCCTGAAGCAGTGGAAGCCAATGGTTATTCAACGGGCAACGGATATCCGATCCCGAAGAAATGGACAATAGGCTTGGATGTTACCTTTTAATCATGTCAGTTCCATCGGATAACGGTGGCTTAAAATTAGTTAGAGATGAAAAGAAAAATATTGTTTTTAATGCTGAGTGCTTTCATGTATCTCGCTTCAGGCTGCTCCAAGTTTCTGGACATTGAGCCTGTCAGTTCGGCAACCGACGAGAACTTCTGGAAAACGCAGGAAGATGCCAATAGCGCAACCAACGCCATGTATGCGCTGCTGCGCAAGGCCCTAAATCAAGGCAATGGGATGGCCTACTATGCCTATGGCGATTTGCTAACGGACGAAATTACTTCTTCGACCAACGCAGACTTTAATCCGATTGTCAATATGCAGCTCAATACGGCTGTAGCGGCTTCGGAAACCTGGCGGCCCGCGTATCAGCTGCGGCGCTATGATGTCTTCTATCAGGCCATAGACCAGGCCAACCGCGTGATCCAAAAGCTCCCTAAGATGGATGAAAATGCCTTTGACAATGTATCGACCAGGGATTACTATATCGGCGAAGCTTACTTTGTGCGTGCATTTGCCTATTTCTATATGGCGAGGGTATGGGGAACAGTGCCGATTATCACAGAATCTGTGGTGCCCATCAATGCTGTAAATCTCCCGGCAAGTAAAGAGAGTGATGTGCTGGATCAGAGCCAGGCCGATTTAACTAAAGCTTTGACTTTACTGAAATGGAGCAATATTGACCAAGATGATTTTGCCCTGCGTGCAAATACCGGAGCAGCGCTTGCCCTGCAGGCGCACCTGAGTGCATGGCGCGGCGAATATGCGGACTGCATCGAGGCGGCTAAATCGGTATTGGAAAGCGGCGAATATTCTTTTGTGGGAAGGGACAGTCTGAATTACCGCAGTATTTATCAGGGAAAATCCAATGAAGGTATTTTTGAGATTTCCCAAAATGGGGAAAACGAAGGTACAAACTCGGGGATAGGGTACTTCTCGCTAGCCGGGCCTTATTTTCGGACTTTAACAGATCCGATTCTAAGAATCAGTCAGGATTATATTAAAACGCTCTTTAAAGACAGTAACGACAAACGATTTAAAAGTGTGTTTGATATAGTTTATAACGGTAACTATGCGCTGTGTACGAAATATGCGAATGTTAAGTTTTCGAGTAATGCGTCAAATGCCAATGCGATATTTAAAAATAACATCATCATCTTTCGCTATTCTGATATTAAGCTGCTTATGGCAGAGGGATTGGCCGCAACAGGTAAAAATAGCTCCGCAGAAACCATCTTAAATGAAATCCGCACGCAAGCTGGACTGCCTGCCTACACAAATGAGGAACCGCTCATCGAGGCCATCTTTAGCGAAAGAGCGCGCGAGCTTTTTCTGGAAGGCCATCGCTATTACGATCTCGTGCGGTTGTATAAACACTTCAATGTCTATAAATTTCCGGAAGGCAAAATGAACCAGTCGCAATTTAATGCGAAGAAATACCTTTGGCCATTTGACCCATCGTTGTTGTCAACCAATCCGCTGCTGAATCAGACACCATACTGGGGAACCGTCAATATGTAAACCACTAAACCTGAAAAAAATGAAAACCTTATATCGATTTGCGTTGCTGCTGGCTTTTGGACTGACCGTGATCGGTTGCAAGAAAGCAGCTTATCTGACGGATGACGGCCTCCATACAGCCGAAGTCAATCTGTCTACTTACGATTACCTGGCGGCTCATCCCAATGGGATGTTTGATACCCTGCTGCTGGTGATTGACCATTTTAAACTCAAAGACGAAATCAACAAGGCGAAAACCTTTTGGGCGCCTTCGGATTATTCGGTCAACCGTTATTATAAGCAGAAGGCAGACTCGGTGAAGTATGTGGACGAAAATGCACAGTATTCTTTTGACCAGTTTCTCAACGAAATCCCTGTGGATTCGGTCAGGGCATACATCTACAACGATGCCCCTTACAATTTGGAAACGGCCAGTACAGCGTATACGACGATCAGCAATGCGTCCAATGTGGGTGGATTTTTCTATCATAGGCAAAAGCAGCCCAAAGCGGCCTGGTCTTCGCAGCCCGTTTATTATCTATATTATGTGAAAGTGCGTGGCGAGGCGGATCAGATCAGCCCTGACGGTATTGTTACGGTCAAAGAAGATGATCAGGCCGACATGCGTATATATTGTCAGACAACCGGGATTAAAACGGCTTCAGGAACCATGCTAAATGTATTGGCCAATACACATACGTTTATAGGCGATTTTGTGCCACGCTTCCTGACGGGGCCTAAAATCGTGGAAACCGGTTCTACGCTGACCTTTACATACGACCTGAGTATTAAATATGATGCAGCCGGTTATACAGGTACCACAGTGGACCTGCTGTTGCCACGTTTAGCGCGCTTTTATGGCGTGGAGAGCGGCGCAATATCCGCGCTGGTGGGTAAGGATATTACGTATTATGCTGTACAGCCCGATGGCAGCTTAAATGCAAACAGCACTGCCAACGCCCCCGGGCACTGGTTCGATACGAAAGGGCAAACCTGTTCATGGGGCACCGATGCACGCATTGTGTCTGAGCTGGCAACCTCAACGATGACCTTCAATATTCTGCAATATCCAGGGCAAACAACGGTGGGTAGTACCTATACGGTCCGCCAATCCCTCGTATACAAGTCGAAAACAAAGGGTGATTTGAATGCTGTTTTTGTATTCAACATTAAGATCAAATAAATTTTGAAACTAGCTGGATTGATTCCGCGGCAGTGCCGGATCAACCGGATAGCTTCATCACAAATGAAAAAATAAAACAGATGAAAAAACGAAGTTTTATAATCGGCTTAGCAGGTTTATCCCTATTGCTATTGGATTCCTGCAAGAGTGACCAAATAGGTTATTTAAGTGAAAATATACGCTATAATGTGGAGAATCTGCAAGTCAATCAGGGGACGGTGGTGTACACGGATGCCATTGTTGCCAATGGAAGCACAACCCCGCTGACCGTCAATCTGGTTGCGGTACGGAACAAGGAAACCGGCGAGCTCTCAACAGAATTTTCAAAAGAACATGAGATATCCACCTACCTTGCTGAAGTCACCTGGCGGGATACCACCCTGGATCTGTTGAAAGCGAAGATTGGCAAGGCCAAATATCCGCCGATGATGCTCAATGCGACCGGTGGTCGCGTGGGTTTTACACAGGCGACGCAATTTGTGACGCCGGGGCAGTACACGATCGATGTGGAGGTGAGCAATATCGCCGGACAGAAAAAATTTAATAATATACTGGACTTTAATGTTATCGGTGCCAAGAAGGAAGATATTTTATTTAAGTCGTGCACGAGTTCGGACTACGGTGCCGAATCTAATTTTTTGCCGTATACAGATTACGAGATCAGTGTAGAACATCAGGCTGAAGGGGAAAACAAAATTGTATATCAGTGGGAAGATAAAAACGGCAAGCCCTTCAATCCTAAAAAAGGCGAGATCATCAAGCGTGGCGACCGGCCGACATTCAAAAATTGGTCGCCTTACTATCCGGAGGAAGTTACCGATACGGGCTTGGTGTATCGCTATCCAGATGTTTCGGGGCTGGTGTATCCTATCATGAACGGTACGTATGTAGGCACAGAATTTTGGTCGGGGGATCCCATTTCTTATTACCGCATTGTGGGGACAGCGACTACGCTGGGGCGTAATCTCAATCCGGTATCGACCATCAAATTCTACAGAAGTGGTACCTACATCGTTCGCTTCCGTTTTTTGACCATCACACATAGTTGATCTCTACCTATTAAAAGCGCAAATGATGAAAAGTATAGTATTGCATAAAGTCCTGCTGATACTGGTTTCAGCACTTGTATTCCTTTCGCAGGGATGCAGCAAAAAAGTTGAACTTCCGGTCGAGGAAGAGGTCATCACGCCGCCCGTTACAGTGGGGACAGATTCTTTGAAGATTTATAAGCCAAAGGAATTTGAAGGGATGGATTATAACGATAAAGGGAGTAAATGGTCCTATTCGCGCAGCCGTCAGTCGGAGCATTTTATCGTGTTCTGGGGTGCAAGTTATGGGAAGAATGATCCCAATGCTGACACCGTCCCTGAAGAATACCGTGTCGATATTGATGATCTTTTGGCCAAGGCCGAACAGTTCTACGCATTGAACGTCGGCACGCTGAAGTTTGCAGAACGTAAAGTAAACCGATCCAATCTGGATAAGTATAAAATGATGATTTTTGTGCACTATACGACAGAATGGATGGCTTATGGTGGGGGGTACGACGATACGATCGGCGCATTGTGGATCAATCCGGCGACCTGTAAGCCAGTAGGTGCTGTGATTGCCCACGAGATCGGGCATAGTTTTCAATATCAGGTATTTGCCGATCTGAAAGGCGGACATGGATTTCGCTACGGTTTTGGCGGAACGAGCGGCAATGGGTTTTGGGAGCAGACAGCGCAATGGCAGGCCTACCAAACGTATCCCGCACAGGCATTTTCGGGCTCCGATTTTCCCGTCTATACCGAAAATTATCATCGCCATATTCATCACGAGAAATATCGTTATGCCAGCTATTTCATCCACTGGTATTGGACAAGTAAACATGGGATCGATATGATTGGCCGCATCTGGCGCGAAGCGTTAAAACCCGAAGATCCGGTGCAGGCCTATATGCGTATAACGGCTATCGATGTGAAACAATTCAACAATGAGATCTATGATGCGGCGACCCGGTTTGTGACCTGGGACCTGAACAGCATCCGGGATTATGGAAAGAATTATATCGGTAAGCTGACGACCAAATTTACGCGGCAATCCAACGGTAGTCTTCGCGTTGCCTATGATCGTTGTCCGGGTACTACGGGTTATAATGTGATTCCGCTGGACCTGCCGGCTGCAGGAACTAAGGTTTCGGTAGCTTTTAAAGGCCTACCAAATGCTGCCGGGTTCAATCAGGTGGATGCCAGCCGTGCCGGATGGCGCTATGGCTATGTAGCTTTATTGAAAGACGGCACGCGGGTATATGGTGACAGGACGGAGGGCACGGAGAATACGGTAGCGTTTACTGTTCCGGCCAATTGTAGCAACCTCTGGTTTGTTGTCGCTGGTGCCCCATCTATTTACCAGCCACATGCCTGGGATGATGACGACAGCAATGATGAGCAATGGCCTTACGAAATCAAAATTCAGGGTACAACGGCTACAGGATACAATGAGGTGAGCAGTCAGCCCAAAGATATCGCGTTGAATTATGACCTGAGCTTCCCGGCAGATGCCACAGGGTATTCGGGTGCGCAGGTAAGCGTCAATGCCGCTCAGCTAGGGGAGGCTTTGGCCATATCTTCGGCAGACCTGGCGGGTTTGATGAGCAGCGGGAAAATTAAGTTCTATGCCGTGGAACCAAATGGAAGTTTAAATCCCAACAATACGGCCACAGGTTACGGGCATTGGTTTACTGCAGCTGGGGCTGTCACCAATTGGGGCGCCAGTGCGGGCTTGTTTTCGGAATTTAACGCCAGTACGATAACGTTCTCCATCGGTCAATATCCGGGAGTTCTGGTAGCTGGAAAGAAATATACCATCAAGCAGGCACTGCTGTATACGTACGAAGGAACGAAAACCGTGCAGGCGACGTTTACATTTAATGTGAATATCAAATAAGAGCATGTTAAAACCACAAGATGAGGTGGTGGTTCATATGTTTATGTTTAGTTTAAGCCACGTCGGGAGATGTGGCTTTTTTGGTTTTTGTATTGTTGCTATTGTATCGATGCCTCTGGGCTCTGCGCTTAGCTGTGGTCATTCATCCCGAAAATCATACCGTTCGAATAAATTATTTAGGCAACCGCTGTTAGGCCTATACATTCGTATCAAATTAAAGAATACGAATAATGATCCGAAAATTAATCTATCTACAGTTGGCCACAATGCTGTTTGCTTGCCGTACCGCTTATGGGGAAACAGGCTGTTCGTTGCAGGATACCACCACCATTAAACCGATACGCTTGAATGAGGTACACGTGTCTGGACGGGTAAATCCCCTTAAAATCGCTCCCGGCAGGCTGACTTATCAGGTCGCTAAAGGCAGCGCCGGTTGTTCGGGTAGTGCGCTGGAGCTGTTGCGCAGAATGCCTGGTGTGAGCATTTTAGCAAATGGTAAGATCAGTTTAAACGGACAAGCGGGCATTCAATTGCTGGTCGACGGCAAAACAAATTTTATGGATGGCGAAAATCTGATCAATTTTTTGGCCTCCATGCCAGCCGCATCGCTCGATGTTGTCGAACTTATTACGCAACCAGATGCTACAATGGATGCCAATGGTGATGCCCGCTTTATCAATCTGAAACGGATCAACAGGACCGCCCCTGGCCTCAGTGTTTCTTTATCGACCAATGCCGAACAAGGGAAGTACAGCAGAACCTTCCAAAATAGCGCCGTGGCCGCCAACACCGCTAAGTTGGCGATGTCGCATACCTATTCTTATGGAGAAGGGACGGAATTAATTGATGTTAATTCGACCAGGTATATCAGCAAGGAGGGGGATAAGAGGGGCAATGCATTGCGATTGGATATGGACGCCGTTAGAGAGAGAAATTATCGAAATCATTATTACAACGGTACGCTCGATTATGCACCAAATGATCACGTGAAAATGGGGACTTATGTATTAATCAACAATCATGAGCGGACCAAACAGGAAGCTGTTCGTTCTAATTTCTTTAACAGCTCTTCACAGGTGGACTCCAGCATAGCAACAGGAAATGTGTTGGGGCATACCTTTAGGAACTTTAGTACCGGAGCCCATTTGACGGTTCAGTTTGGCGCTGGCTCCAAATGGGAAAATTATCTTGATCGGCAACAGTTTAACCAATCCGAAACCCAAGATCAACTGCTGGACAAATTTGGTGCTGATGGTTCAGTAACGGCCTTGCAGCAAAAACTCCGCGGTGAGACGGGAGGAAAGGTTACTATTACGACCGTGCAATCGAAATATATGCTCGACATCCGTCCAAATATGACGGCCTCTTTTGGTGGGAAATTGACGCAGGTTAATATGCGTACCAATTCATTTTATCAGCAAACTCATGACAACAGCTGGCAGGACCGCGCCGACCTGACCAATACATTCGGTCATGCGGAGCAGTTGAAAGCGCTATTTATACAGACGCGGTTTAGCCCTTCGGACCTCTTCCAAATCGATGTGGGGCTACGATTTGAGGATGCTGCATTTAAGAGCAGGACCGTCCATGATAAGGATACAGATTTTACCATGCTGAGATCCTATAAAAATTTGTTTCCGAACCTGACCGCGACCTATGCAATGGATGCGGAACAAAAGCTTTCGCTCAATTACCACAGGCGGGTCAATCGTCCCAATTTCAAAGACCTGAGCCCTTTTGTGGAGGTCAACGACCCCTATTTGTACGAGAAGGGAAACTCCGCATTGAAGCCCGAGTTTGTCCATACGACGGAACTGACCTGGTTGTTCAAAAACAGCTATTCGTTGCAGCTGCGCTATAACCTGCGGCAAAATGCGATCAGCAAGAGTTACAACCTGGACGAGCAAAGGCGGACTGTCGTTATGCCGATGAATCTGGAGCACGCATCCAATGTGGGGTTGCGGTTTAATGCAGCGAGTATTTCCCCCCTGAAAAAGTGGAACATACAGCTGAACGGGAACCTAAACTATACCTCTTTTGAATGGCGGACGGCAACTGATGTGCATCGCAACAGGCGGCTGGTTCCTTCTTTGCAGGTACGAAATACGGTAAGTCTGCCTTTTAAACTCAGTCTCGAGCTCAATGGCTTCTGGAATGGGGCTACTGCCGAGGGGCAGGCTACCATGGCTTCCCTCTGGTCTATGAATACTGCCGTACGCAAAACCATCTTGCAAGATAAATTAACTTTGTATATTTATGCCAATGACCTTTTCAGGACCAACAGGCCTAAAATAATTTTTAGCAGTGATGCTATGGAAGGGAAGTACAGGGAGTTGTACGACAGTAGAGCTATTGGGATCAACCTTTCATACCGATTACATCGCGGAATGAAAGGTAACCTAAAAAGCGATCGTACCAATGACCGATTGGAAGAAAATAGCCGGATTAATTACTGATATCATGAGAGCGAACATAGCAAAATTAAGCGTAAATCCTATACACTATCTAGGTCCGGCACTCTGGGGAATCGCTTCTTTCAATATTCTTCGTGTCGTGACAGATATAACCAAGAAAGATGAATTTTGGTCTGGCGGAATTAGGATCCATTCGGTTGGACTGCTTATCTCGGTGGTTTTTTGTTACGTCATAACACTGCTTTGGCGTCGGAGACTGGCGAGGATCTTTGCTGCAAAGCCCTCCATCAAACCAAATGTCGCAGTAGAGTATATCGTTGCTGTTGTACAAATCATGGGGATATTGAATCCAACGGTCTTCGTGTCCGAACGCCTGGGCTGGATCTATATGGGGGATGGTTATATTGATTACATCTTGGTTAATGCGATTTATGTTCCCTTGTTTCTGCTTTACTACATGTTTTTGCGGAACGAGCGCAGCGACAGGAATATGGCCGACAATCGCATCTATGTGGAGCAGATCAAAGCGGACAAGCTAAATACCGAATTGCAGTTATTGAAAAGTCAGTACCACCCGCATTTTCTCTTTAATGCGCTTAATACGGTCTATTTTCAAATTGATGAATCAAATACATTGGCAAAAAAAAGTGTCGAACAGCTTTCGGAACTGTTACGTTATCAGATTTATACGGTGGATGAAAAGGTATCGATGGAGCAGGAACTTGCATATTTAAAATCTTATATTGCGTTTCAGCAGCAGCGGTTGACAGCAAGATTGACCGTGCGCACAGACATTGACGTGGATTGGACAGACATCAGCATCTTTCCTTTGCTTTTTCAGCCTTTAATAGAAAATGCCTTTAAATATGTGCGCGGGCAGTACGAGATCGTAATCTGTCTCAAGCGTCGGGGTACTAACATATGCTTCAGCATTGCCAATAGCCTATCCGGAGCCGCGGCGGTTGAGGCGTCAATTCCCCGGGCTGAGGTAGCAGAGTCGGGGGCGGGACTTACCAATCTGAAAAAGAGATTGGCATTGCGCTATCCGCAGCGGCATACCTTGAATACGCATGCCGATACGAGGAATTTTTTTGCTGAGTTAATACTAGATTTATAATTGTTTATGAGAGAGATCAGATGTGCTATAGTGGACGATGAACCTTTTGCGCGCAAGGGAATCGCATCCTACATCGAGAAAATAGATTTTTTAAAACTTGTTGCGGAATGCGAAGATGCGATCGAGTTGAGCCAATATCTGCGTTTGCATCCCCTTGATCTTATCTTTCTTGATATTGAGATGCCCGAGATATCAGGCTTGGACTATATAGCGAGCCTGAGCAATCCGCCCAAGATAATCGTCGTCTCGGCGTATGAAAAATATGCATTGCGGGGGTATGAGCTGGACGTTGTCGATTATCTGTTAAAACCGGTGCCCTTCGAACGCTTCTTTAAGGCGGCCAATCGGGCATTTGATGTGCTCAGTAACGCTGCTCCATCTGCAGGTCTGTTGGCAACTTCTCCAGATGCGCATATTTTTCTGAAGGTGGACAAACAGTTAAAGAAGATTTTTCTGCACGATATCCTATTCGTGCAGAGTATGGGTAACTATGTGATCGTACAGACGATAGATTCGCAGGAAGTGACCTATTGCAGCCTACAGCAGATGATGAGTACGCTGCCAGCACACCAGTTTATCGCCTGCCATCGATCCTATCTTGTCAATAGGAATAGGATAGCAATCATAGAAGGGAATCAGTTACATGTTGGGGAATATAAAATTCCGATCGCCCGAAATTTAAGGGAGGACGTGATGACATCGATCTTAAATCGCAGTTGAGTGCGTACTGCAGTTTGATGATTATATCGGAATTTATAGACTTGTTGAAACAGATGAGCTGTTTTCAAAATAAAAGATTATAATATCTGGGTGTTCCACCGCTTTGAACAATGAGGTGCTGGAGAATTTAATCAGAAATTCCGCTCGCTAGGATGCAGTGCCCTAGCTTGAAGAGCGATCATCCTTGTTTCCAGGTTGCAGTCATAGTGAAGTTCTTTTTCTATCGTATCAGAGAGCACGTTGTTATGCAGCAGAACTTCTATGATATCTTTTCGGTGAAGTGCACAATTCATTTTGCTATACAGAACTTCAAGTGGTTTTTTACAGGATTTGGTTTTGTTTTCATTGAAAATATCTGTGTATATCCCTGCCAATCGCTCAATTTCGTGTTCATTTTTTGCCTTTTCGGCGATGTCGGTCAGTAGCTTCGAGTCGACACTTCTGTAATTAGAAATCAGCAATTCCAAATAGTCTATCAGATTTTTGGCAGTTTGTATTTTGTCCACGGCAAAATCTCTAATGGCTTTGCTTTTTAGATGTTTGAGTGCTTTAATGGCATTTTTAGCTATTCTGTTTTTGGCTGTTTCCTTTTGTTTAGCATAGTCTAAAATGAGTTGACTAGGGTAAGGAAATTTGTGAAAGTCAAAAATATCCAAAAGGCATTCAATTTTTGCCTGGTCTGTTTCTTTCAAAAGATGTTTTGCGATAGTGTTTATCTCTTCTTCTGTTAGCTTTCTCATTCTTGCAAAAGAAATACGGGCTTTACTATTTAAAACTTCATCAATGATGTCTTTGTATTTTTGGGGTTTTGTTCGCTGTGTATTCAGGCTTATTTCTGTCCGTTGTATGTTGTCAAGGTAAAGACGTATGAACTTATTGGTCCGGGCTTTCTTTTGAAGTTCTTCAGCAACCTGTATGTTTTGGTGTTCTGCTTGAAAATGCCGAATGATGCCATCGTCTTGCCAATCGTCAGGGTGTTGTTCAATGTATTTTCCAAATTTCTCGGCAACGTAAAATAAGCCATTTAGTCCGTCAAGTTCTAGTATTTCATAAGCGCCGGCCCAATCAGTGCCGGCGATCGGGTTGTTTAAAAAGCGGTCATAAATAGCTTGTTTTGCTTCGGTGTCATTTTGCTGCGCATAAAGTTTTGCCAGGGCAAACAAATGTGTCAAATTCCAGGTGTCATCCTGTTCCCTTGCCAAACCCTGCAAGACGGCTTTACGGATTTTGTCTTTTTGCTTTGAAATAGAAATAATATCAAAAATATAAGCTGCCCGGTCGCCTTCACATTGTCCGTCATAGGCGAAAATGTTTAATGCACCTTGTATAATTTGATTTGAAAAGTCAATTTTCTGATGCTCTTTTACGATCAGGTATGCTTCACCTGTTCCGCGTTTCAGGGCATGTAGAAATTGTCGTTTTAGGATTCTTAAATCGGGCATAATCGAAAGAATGGGGTTTAAACAACACTCAATGATAGGGGACGTGCCAGAATACTGCTTTTAATTTATCGATTATGATCTTCGGCAATGATTTCGTCGATATCATTAATAATACGGTTAATTGGTTTTGTAAAATAGCTCTGGGCCAGCTGTACCTTTTTTTCTTTCCCATTTTCATCCTTATAACGTGCGATCAGGGCGACGTTAATTGTGATAAAGCCATATTGTTTAAGCTTGTGGATACTAAAACCCTGTAGGCTCTCCAGCGGAATGGTCACTTCTTTACCCAAAAGTCCCTTACGTGTACGGATGTCCCTATTGTCCATATCAATGATAAAATAGGCTCTAAGCAGGGAAATCATCAAGATAACGACAATACCCAGCATCCACCATTTGAATGAGGAATCAGGCATTTTAATGAAACCTACTAGGGCCATAATGGAAAATATACCAACCAAAGGAACATAGGTTCCTAACTGGGGTTTCATTTTGTATTCATTTCCGTTTCTTTCGAAATTTTTCATGTGTTTATCTCTAATTTAGCTATATCAGTATTCTAATCTGCTGATGTGGTTATCTGGTATGTTAAATAATCGATTTAGAGAATATCATTATTGGGTGGTGCATTGCGCTAGATCTTCATTAAATGATTGTATTTTTTTAAGTCTCCAAGTAAATAAAGTTATAAATTTGCTTTAGAAAAAAAAAGGCCATAAAAACCACTACATTTTTTATTACGAGGTATCATTAACTGGGAAGAATGAATTCAGACAAAAAAATATGAAGGCATTTTATTTTATATTACTATTGCTAATTGTAAGTTGTACTTATCGTAGTGACCCAAATAGCTGTGAAGAAACTAAACAATATGCTGAAAGTTTCGAGGCTAATGTTGTTCTTTTAAAAAAAACTAAGATCAAGTATCAGGATTTTATCCTGGTTGGAGTTGATCCAACGACCAAGAGAGATACCGTACAATTGCTACCCGGTAGGTGGTTTTTTCAAGCGACTTCCTTTTGTGATTTAGGAGATACTATTGTTAAGCGGCAAGGGAGCGCATATAAACGCGCTATCTAATCGATACAAAAAATCAGATGCACGGATACTGATGGTATATATAAGGATACTGTATTGTTACGAACAAACTGTCGAAATTAGCTCGAGAAGAGAGCCAGATTTTCTATCAAAAGATGGGGTTCAAAAAGAGGGGATTAAAATAGTCGTTTTTTGGGGTTAAGCTCATTTATTGAACACTATAGTGTAATTAGGGCTTGATTGTATTCAAAATTAGTTGTCGGAAGTAATGAATCTGCAGTTAGAAGTGGAGCAGCAACTAGGTTTGCTGAAAAATTATTTTACCGATCAGGAATATAATGGGATGATCAAACAAAAGTTCCAATGGTACGTATTCATGTTGGTCTTTTTTCTGCTGGGCTGTTCCCAAGATCCTAATTTTGATAATACAGTGATGCGAGAATTTCAGCAATGTAAGTCAAATAATGGATGCATTCTGGATATGGAAAAAGCGTTTGATTTTGATTGGGACACCGTCTATTATTTTAGTGGAAAGTATTCTTTAGATGAAATAAATGAAATTTTAGGTTTTAACTTAAGGAGCTATACAGATGTTGGTGCCCGATTTATTTTTGTTTATAAGGGCAGGGATGTCTATTCTTATGAGTGGTTTCCGTCTTCTGACAATCTAAAAGAAAATGTATATATGCTAACAGATTTGGACTTGTTTAAGGTGGATCGGCATAATGCGAAATTTAGCATTGAAAAAATTGATCATAAAATTTTTGTTGAGCATTCTCCTTTTAGTAATGCAAGGGCCGAATTGTTGAAAATTAAAAATCAATAACTATGCTGATAGTGATAAGTTGATGTTGTGCTTTATTCGGATTACCTGATAAAGAAAAATACCAGAGCGAAAAGCTAATTATGAAAAACCTATTTAAAATTATAGCGTGCTTAGTCATCATTCTTCAGCTAATATTTTTGGTCGAAAAAGGCAATGATTTGATAAACTATGATGGATATTTAGGACTTCCAAAAGGTACCTACGGCTACCCCGTTCCATATCACAGTATAGTGTCAATATGCTGTCTAATCACATTATTTACTATAAATATGCTGATCTTAATAATTAAGAAGAGGCGTTTTTTTTATCATACCTCAATTGCGTTTACGACAATATATATGGTAATTATTGGATCTGATCTTTATTTGCATAGATACTCATATCCAGTCCTTTTTAAAGAAATCTTATGCGTTTCTTTAATAGCCTTGATTTTTACTTTATTGATCCCTAGATTTAACGATCTAAATGCAAAGTTAAATGTATATAAGCTAATCCTAATTCTAACGCTTACTTTTAGTATTTTGATGTTTTTGCTTTGGTTCCGAATTATAGGATAATATATCGCTATGATTATGGGGCTAGGTTTTATGATTCGGAGATATATCAGCTGTTTTAATTGCTTTTATATATAATATCATCTTTAGAATTGAATATTTTATCTTTTCCAGCAGAAGTTAAAGTGTAAGAGCTATCATTGTTGGTCGTGTAATATTTATAACTCGTATTCCATCGATCCTTTTTCCATTCTGCTCTTATAGGGTTGTTTCCGATAAGGGAATCTAGACTGCGAGGATAAGGCTTATCATCTTTTTTATAGCTTTCTAAAACTGCAGTAATTTCTGCACAATCACGGATTGTATATTTTTCTTTAAAATAGTTTTTAGTTGAAAGATATAAAGTAGTAAATATTATCATGCAGACAAATAAAACAATACCGGTTAAGCTGATAAGTCTTTTTATCGAATCAATATTAATCTTGATTGCTTTCCATTTTGCATATTTTGTTGAAACGATCAGGATTGCACCGAGAGCCATAAATAGTACATAAACAAGGCTGGGCCAAAGTCCAAAGAAGACCATTCCTATAGTTAAAACTAAGCCAATAGTGAACAGGATATTCCCTATTATAATTATTATTTTTTTTAATCTATTATCCATAGATACCCCGTTAAATATTCTCTTTTAGTTGAATTAAAAATAAAGGAAAATATTTGATTTTTTTCTTTAAATTCCTTAGCGGATGAGGCGTCTGTTAAGGAATAGATGTCGACCTATTAAGCATGGATAAAAAGCTGCTGTTGCAATTTCGGGACGCTAGATATCTTTTAGATAGTAGTAAAAAAGGTGTCGAGACAGATGTAGTTTGGTTGACAGTTTATAAAAAGTAAAAAGGTTATGAAATTTAAAGTTCGATTTCCAGCTCCTTATCAAGTTATCGATGTATATGATGATAACCTTGATGTCAACATTATTTTAGAGAATGATGAGGTTTATTTTGGAACATTGTTTACGTTGACTAATATCGATAAACTGATGGAGAAAAATCGTGAAATTTATTTTTGGTCTACAGATATGCTTATTGTAAAAGAGCTCTCTTACCGGGGGATTCATGCAGCTCTTCAAGCTATATTAAATGAGGGCTATTTTTTCTCCGTTTTCAGTAAGATAGGTGTGGTCAAGGATATTTATTCGCATTTGGAGTGGAAACATTTTTCGGATGTAGTATCGGAGATAAAGGCGCATTTCATTGAATGAAACTAATGAAACAAGGCCCAATGCTGATAGACGGGCTTTGCTATTTACTTCAGGTGGCCCTGTAAAAAAGAGGGTATTTATGTTTAATAATGATTTATCTACATTAACGCGGTAAAAGATGAAGAAAATTGTGCTAATAATTTTAAGTTTTTTTGTTTGCTTTATAGTTTATGGCCAAAGTAAGGACGAATATAAGAGAATGGTTGATACAGCAATTATATTACAAACAAAGTATCTTGATCAAAACCCATATAATGAAGATATTTATTTGATTGATGCCAATGATCGAGCATATTATCTTTCGTTGGATAATAAAAAGAATAAATTCAGCTCAATAGATGTAAATGATAAAAAAAATAAAGGCCGTTTAAAAAAAGGTATTCATGCTTGGAAGATTTTACCAATCCTAAATGGTAATAGATTGACCGTTAATATCGTTGACTTCCGTGTTAGATATAAAAATGATAATTACAGCTTTGCCAATACAGGAGGTGCTATCGTAATATTTGAATATCATTGTGCAACTGGAAAATGGGTACTTATGAAAACAACATGGTCGGGGATATAATCTTATCCTTACTTATATAAATATGAAATTAGAAGACCAAATTTTAGTCAATCGGTTTGGACAAGGTTTGATTGCAATTGATCAATTAACAACAGGTTTTAGATTACTTGAATTGATGACGAAAAAGAAATTTCTAAACGAACTTCTTTTTCTAATTATGCAGTCTAAACCGGAGGAAGGAGATATTGAACCCGCGATTATAAAAAGTGATTTAAAGTCCACTTTTATCCCCTGCGTTCTACTTAAAAAAGGGGTTGCAAACCATAATTTGAAAAAAATTATAAATCTGCCGGAATATGAGTTAACAAAGGCATTTGTGCTGCTTTTAAATTTATTTAAAGTAGCTTATGAGAGAAGATTTATTAATGAAAAAGATAATCCTCACAAATGGTGGTATTGGGATTTGTCTGATCATGAAAAGCTTGAGAGGGTAATGGTATCTTAAGGAAGAAGGGTATGACGTTGGGCTCGAATAAATCAGCCGAGGGTTATGTCTGTTCTATTAAAATTGGGAAAATAATGAGATTTATGAGAGGAAGCGCATTTATTTGCATGGTCGTCGTAATTTTTACAGTTTCTTGTAATAGTACCCCTAAAGATCATGTTTTGGCTGAGGCCGTAACAGTCAATAGTGATATGTTTGGTGCTTCGGATTACGCTATTGAAATACGAGAAGACTCCTCATATCGGGTAATTGATTATTCCCTAGGTCTTGATTCTGCTACGTTGGAATTAATCGATCCCACAGAAAATCCGCTATTGTTGGCAGAGAATACTATAACGGGTAGAACTAGAATAGATGGAAATACTTTCTTCTTTACTCCTGGTTTTAAACAGGTTAATAAGGCTTTATTACGAAATGGCTTTATGGATTTATATATAGGGGATAGTTTCTTCAGGAGACTACGGTTACAAAAAGGGAACACGTATAGTACAAATTATTTCGATCAAAAGAGGTTTCATGATTATGCAATTTTCAATGCTCCAAAGGATTCTGTTTTTGATAATAGTTATAATCTGAATCAAAGAGATTTAATTTTTATTGATTCTGTTCTAACATCAATTTTGAAAAATAAAGAGGGCAATAATGCATTTTACAAACAATTGAAAGTTTATAGTAATTCAGATAGTGTACTTGTTGACGTAAATATCTTCTTAAAGAATAATAAATCTCTTAAGGATTTTTTTAGGTACTATCCTATAATTTCTTTTGATTCGCCCACATATGAAGGTACCTATGGGAAATTAGAAATTAATCTTTCAAAACGCACTTTCTCCGAATTAATAATGTCTGATGACTTTTGATTTTTAAAATTCAAGGCGAATAAACTGTCAGACTAACATTGCTATTAAATTAAATGTCTGTAATATGGATTTTGAAGAAATAAATAGAATTTTGTTTTTTACATTAAATGATATTTGCCCGATTGGGACAAGTAGAATATCAATGATGTCAATAGATGATCGGTATGCGGGATACCCATTTCTACGTTTCAGATTTAAGGAAAAAGATAAAAATGATGTTATATATAGCAAAATCAGGGATGCTGTAAAAGATTTTAAAGGGCTATTGTCATGGGAAATGATAACCTTTAATGATGTGCCAAATTATTTAATTTTGCCTACTTATGTTTATAGTGAGGGAAGGCGAGCGAGCGGTGATTTAAATGAGCATTTAATAGCAAAATATGGAGAAAATTTATATCGAAAAATGATTGATCAAGCTATTGTTGATATTCCAAATTTAGCAAAGTCGATTAGAGATAAATTTCATGAACAATAATTGTATCGCGTGTAATTTGGAATGAATAATTTCGAATGTTAGCCCAAAAATTATCTTTTGGGCTAACTTTAAAAATGTTTAATCATTCATCTCATCATAATAGACATCCGTCTTGCTGAGGATCTGCTGTACCTGTTCGTACTGTTTTTTGCTAAGCCCTGTATCGTTCAAAAAGAAGAGACCGCTCCATTTTATTTTTTTGACAGAAGCCAAAAATGGTTCCCATTGCAGGGGATTATTCGTAAATGGTACAAACACCAGTTTGGGATTATTGTACAATGCGGCGGGGAAGCTTGTAAATTGATTGAAAGAAAAATTGGCCTTTTCTAGTTTTTTTAATGCAGCAATAGATTTTGGCAGTGTCGATAGCCCCGCATGTTCTATGCCGAGTTCTTTTAGTTCGGGCAACTGCTCAAATAGATCGGGCAGATCTGTCAGCTTGGTCTCACCTTTGTAATTGCCCGAAAGGTATAGGAAAGACAGCTTGTTCAAACTAAAAATTTCTTTGGGAAAAGTGCTGAACAGATTTCCGTTAAGCCCGAGCTGTTTTAAGTTTTTGAGTTGTGCAAAGGATGCCGGCAAACCCGTCAAGGGATTGTTGCAGTCGAATTCTTCCAACGCTGTCAGATTGGAAATACTTGCGGGAAGTACACTGAGATTATTTCTGCTTAACGCGATCTTTTTAAGTTTAGGATGGGCGGCTGTGATTTCAGGAAATGTGCTGATGTCTAGATTGCTAATTTCCAGTGACTCCATTTGATTGCCTTCGTCCATAATCTTTTGCAGGATTTCGCTGCTGAGCTTCTTTCCAGAGATGGAAGAACCCAGGAATAAGGTTTTTACCTGAGCTAGGTCTGTGCTTACCAATTCCTCCAGTTTCTCCAGATTGAATTCTTGCCCATCCGTCTTTTTGATGCGCACCTGATCTGCCGCCCGCATGGGCATGGATATTATAGCCGCAGGCATGCTTTCCGAAGTACCCGCCTGTTCGATCACCTTTGGTGGCTCGGGGATAGGTTTCACCACGGGTGGTGGGCCCTGTTTTTTCTTTTTCTTCTGCGCTGATACGCTTAACGTAAGTAAGGATAGACTGAATACGATAATATATTTTTTCATGTGTGTGCTTTGTCTTTTGTCGTTAAAGCAAAGATGCACATTTTAAGACTAGTCTTTTCTGTGGATTTATATCCGATCGCTTTGGCTTACGATTCGTCGCACCTGGATGAATAATGGTTTGGGTTTCGTTCTGAATCGTAAAAGCTCCCTGATAATTCAATAATCAGGGAGCTTATTGTTAAAGGGAGTAAGACCGTTTGTGAAATAGGCGCTGGGCTATTTCGTTTCGATCTTGTATACGTAAATCGGAATTTCTGGGTCTTTGACAGTGGGTAAAGACAGCTGTAGGCCATCTCTTCCTTGTGTCCATTTCACCTTTGAGGAATTGCCGAGAAGTGCTAAACTTTTGATGTCGAGGCTACTTTTTGCAAGCTCCGGGATGTCGATCGTAGCCGTTGAAGGACTACGCACAAAAAGATAAACACTTTTCCCTTTCTGCGTAAAGCGGTAGTCTGATACGATTTCTTTCGACGTTGCATCATTCACGGCATCTTTCATACTGGCTTTATCCTTTTCGGTTGCTTTATTGTCCGACGGCACGGTATGCAGCGCTTGTTTGACTCCGTTCCAGACCGTAGTACCGTAAATCGCTTCACCATTGGTCTTCATCCAGTGTCCAATGATGCGAAGATTTTCCTGACTTTCAACTGGCCAGGTACCATCTCCTTTGGGGCCTACATTGAGCAGCAGGTTGCCCCCCTTGCTCACGACTTCAATAAGGTTGCGGACCAGCAGCTCGGGGCTTTTCCATTCTGTGTCATGTCTATTGTAACCCCAGTTTTCACTCATCGTGATGCAGGCTTCCCAGTTCTTCCGTGTAGTAGAAACCAGCGACTGCTCAACAACAGCATAATCGCCAAGTCCATTGCCTATCCGGCTGTTGATGATACAATTGGGCTGAATGGAATGGATCAGATCTTTGATTTCCTGACTTTGTTTTTTGGTGATCAGCTCGGGAGTATCAAACCAGATAATGCCGATAGGACCGTATTGTGTCAGCAATTCGCGCAGCTGCGGTTTGACCTTGTTTTCCACGTATTTGTTGAGGTCTTTGGCATCTTCGTCGGGATAGTCCCAGGTATTGCTGCGCCCGGCTTTGGTAGGCCAGTTGGTAGGCACATCGGGGTTTTCCCAGTCGCGGCCAAGGGAATAATAGAAGCAGAGCTTGAGGCCATATTTCTTACAGGCCACCGCAAGCTCCTTCATCGGATCTTTTGCCCAAGGGGTGCGCTTGACGATATTATAGTCGCTGACTGCTGAGTTATACATCGCAAATCCATCATGGTGTTTGGCTGTGATCACCAGGTATTTCATGCCGGCATCGTGGGCTATCTGAGCCCAACGGTCGGCATCAAAGCCTGTTGGATTAAACTGATCGGCGATCTTTGCATAGGTCTTGACGGGTATGCGTTCGTAGAGCATAAAATGCTCGCCACCTTTGGTGGGATGGCCATTCCAGTCGCCCGCGGTCTGGGAATAGAGCCCCCAGTGCAGAAACAGACCAAATTTCCCGTCGGTAAACCAGGGAGTGGGCTGGCCCGACACTTTGAATGCCATTAAGGCGAATACCAGAGCCAGGAAGCTACTCGTGTTTCTTAAAAATAAGTTATGCATCGTATTTCCCAAGTTTTCTAACGGTTTTGTACTTTCATGGATGAAACCTTATCGTTAAAAGTCGAGAGATAGGAAGACGAAGAGGTGACAACAAGACTATCTCCCGTAAAATTGTTGCCGTTGTATAAAGTTACTTTAACATTGGCACCAACTTTAATAGAAGAGATGCTATTGTCTGTCACGCCTTTTGCTAATAAATCCGAAGTAGTATATTGCCCTTTGCCAAAGCTTCCTTTCACACCGGCATAGGACGCATTGGAATAGGTATACACCGAATCTTGATTGGTTGTCATGAGATCATTGACATAGTTAAATTCGTAAACATTAGAAGTTGTGTAGCCATTTTGCAATAATAATTTTAGCTTAAGTTCGTAAGGTGTATTGCCTTTGTAGTAAAGCTCATTCAGATCTATAGTCCCTTGGATGACTCCAGAGGAAACGGGGGCAAATTTCCAGGTAACTGCATTGTAATCTTTGTTGGCTCCTGTGCCTTCGTTGTTTACATTGGGATCCATATAAACCAATATCTCACTCACAGGCAAATTGGACGTATAATTTCCAGTAATAAAGATTTTTTGCTGACTGTTGTCAATGGCAAATTGAGGTTGTACCGAATATGTAGGTGCCTGATAAGGGCTAGCTGTCGTCACTGCAGGTTGAAAAACTTCATTTCTGTTGAGAATTGCTGCATCAGAGCCGGTTAGAAAAGTAGGCTGTCCCTTGCTAAAACTCACATTGCCGCTTCCCATCAATGATGTACCCAGTGTAGGTTCTTCACTGACATATTTAGCGCGGTTATGGGGTAAATTTAATCCATGGCCCAATTCATGTAACATGCCGCCGAGATAGTTTGAGCTAGGGTTTGGAATTCCATTGACAGACATGGAGGAATTATCTACTGCAAAGCAGTATTTCCCATAACCATAGAATGGTTGGCTGTTATCACCATCTGTTCTTGCTGGCAAAAGTACCAAATAGTGATTGTTGGATGAAAATTGGCTTGGATGGGCAGCTTTATATGTATTGATCTCATTTATAATTTTACCAGCGGATACGGCCGAGCTGTAGGGGTAGTCCGCTTGAGCTCCTGCGGCCGGAATTTCTATGATGTTAACTAGGCCTGCAGAATCTTTTGCCAGGCCCAGATAGCTGCTATAACCATAGCGACCCATCTCATTATGCAGCCAGTCCTGGAAATGGACAAATAGCTGGGATAACCGTGTTTTATAGTTAGGCAATGCTGGATTGTCTGTGGGTACAAACATGATTATATTGAGATTTACTGGATTAGTCACAAAGGTAAGGTTGGAAAGTGCGGTGTCTATGGCACCATTCGATGACGCTTTTAAACGTTGAGTTTCTGCTGCATTTTGCTCTACCAATGGCTTTGAACAGGCAAAAATAAGTGATAGGACCGCGGTGGACAATGCAAATCCTTTCATGATCTGCATCCGTCTTTTTGTTTGTTTTGTCATAATTTTTGAAGTAAATAATTTATAATTGTTAATGTATATTGGTGGCTATAGTAAAGATTATATTTTGGTTTACAGTGTTTTGTGTTTAAGTCAATCGTTTGCATAATTCGCGAAAACGTTTCAATTCATATATTTATTCAGAAGACTTGCGTGTTAGGATAGAGGCCTGTAATTCGATGTTCTGATATTGCGTTGTGATCTTGTGATCCGGACTGTCCAAAATTTTATTGAGAATAGCAAAAGCCTGAGATCCGATTTCACGCGAAGGCTGTACTACGCTTGATAATGAGGGTTGAAATATAGTTGTGTATTGAAAATTAGCAAAGCCTAGAAGAGCAATGCGCTCTGGTACAGTAATTCCGATTGCATGTAAAGCTTCTAACGTTAAATAGGTGAGCTGGTCGGATGCGGTAAAAATTGCCTCGGGCAAAGCTCTTGAATCAACGAGACCTGTGAGATGGTTTTTTAATTGATCCAGCACATCTACTCTTTTTCTATTCGTTTCTATCGACAGTAGATCATTTGAATTAAATGTGATGTCAAAATCCCGAAGACATTGAATATAACCACGCTGACGCTCTAGTGATGTGCCCCGCGATTGATTGGAAATAAATAGAATCTTCCTTTTGCCCTGATTGATTAACTGAGAAATCCCTTGGTAAACGACTTTGAAATTGTCTATTCCGATTTTATACGTGTTTATTTCGTAATTGGTTCGGTCAATAAGTACAATAGGTATACCTTTGTCAATTAATCGTTGAAGATACGTTAATGTCGTTTTATCGCCCGTTGCTGCAATCACGACGGCATCTGCTCCCTTTTTATATAACATTTCTAAATGTTTTAATTCAAGCCGGGGGTCGTCTACACTTTGCATAATGATTAGGTTGTAAGTCGTGTCTGACATCTCTCTTTCAATTCCTTCGAGAATCTGTGAGAAAAATGGATTGCCAATCGAAGGAACGATCATACCAATAATATTTGTTCGTCCCGTACGCAATAGTTTAGCGTATTGATTGGATTGATAACCATGCTCATCAGCAAATTTTTGAATTTCAACCTTCGTTATGGCACTGATTTCGTGACTATTTGAGAGCGCTTTAGAGACGGTGCCTATAGAGTATCCTAAAGCTTTGGCGATATCTTTTATAGTTATTTTTTTCATGTTGATGAATTGCCTTTTCGAAAAATCGGAATGGAGAAACTTCAAGTAAACATTGTTAATCGCTTTGATCCCTAGTATTTGTTGTCGGTTGCCTGTTTGACGTTTTTAGCTGTCATATTCCTTCGTCGATAAAACAAGACTATCAGGCAAAACTAAAAACGCCTGATAGTCTAAACTAAACACTAAACTAACAAATGGTCATCTCTTACCATTATTCTTTTGACTTGTTCATATGTCCGCTTTTATTTGGTTACATTGACAATATACCAAACATTGAGTTCGCCAGATCGTATGGTGATGGTATCCTTACCGACTGTTAAGCCGGTAACCAAGCCTGTATTACTATATGTTGCGATTTCTGGATGTTTGCTGGTATAGGTCGCCTCAGTGACGCTGCGGTTTCCCGGATTGACTGCAAGATTGATCTGAAGCGGCGTTCCGATTTTAACAGGAATCTGCATGAAACCTCCAGAAAGTACAGCTTCCCGAACAGTCAAGTTGTCTTTAATGGGCCCCAGGTCCTTTTTGCATGCGTTCAACCCCATAGTTACACATAGGAGGCTAATCGACAGGTAGATATATGCTTTAATTTTCATAATGTTATTTCTTTTTAATACGTATTATTTTGCACCCAGCCATCCCGGATTTTGAACCAGCTGATTACCATCTAAAGTCAGATCGTATAAAGGCAACGGCCAATAGTAGCGGTAGTCTGCCCATAAGGCGACACCATCAGCAATGTTGGCACTCCGCGGATAAGCGATGATAAATCCGTTATTATCTAAAAAGATGTCTTTATTGACTTCTTCTTTTAGGGCAATAACCGGTTTGGCGGTATGAGTACCGTCGTAGAGTTTTCCTTTTTCTGCTGTAAATTTCATACCCCGTAACGGAACCGTCATCAGGTTGCCGGCCTTCCATCGCATCAAGTCTTCATATCGACGGTCTTCCAGGACCATCTCGATACGGCGTTCCCTTCTTATTTCACGGATGATGGGGCTAACGGAATAATCAAGTTTTGCAGCATAGATTTCATCGAGCCTTGGATCGGCAGGGAGGTTGCCAAGCTCGAGTTTGCTGCTCGGATATTTCGCAAAGTCAAATCCCGCGCGTTGACGTAATAGATTGATTGTTTTATCTAGGTCGTTCTGCGTCAATGTACCTAAAATGGCTTTTGCTTCTGCTAACATCAGCAATACCTCTCCATAGCGGAATTCAATAGCCGTTTGTTGTCCGTTTGTTGTCGCTTCATTTTCGGTACGGTCACCCATCCAGTGCTTAATAGGTAAGTAACCGGTTACGGTGGTACCACCACTGACATTGTAAGATAGCCGAGGATAGGTGATGCCGTTTTTTTCGAGGCTGGTCGTCCCATCTGTTCGATTAAACAAGGAGCGATTTTCACCGGGATAATTAATGGTCTGTTTCAGACGTGGATCCCGGTTTTCGAGTTCAGACCAGAGGCCATCGTAACCTTTGAAAAGTGGGTTGGCAGTATAGCTGCCAGCGGATCCTGACGTATAGATCGGTTTACCGTCAATACACAGATATTCATCGATCAGGCCCCGTGTTGCACCTCCAGCAGGTCTTCCGCCCGAAATACTGTTGTTCTGATCCCAATAACGCTGCGTTGCGTGACCGACAACAGTGCCATCATAAACGCGGGCTAAGATAGCCTCTTTATTGCCGTCGGAATTTGGATCTTTCTTGAATGTAAACAATTTCCAGTAAGGAGTTTCACCCGTAGCATACAATTGATAGCGACCTGAGGCGATGATTTTTTCGCAAGCATCCACAGCTGCCTCCAAAAAAGGTTTTGCTGTGCTTTGTAGAGACAGCTCGTTGTGGTAGGTCCTAAAGGAGCCTTCGAAAAGGCCAATTCTCGCTTTTAAAAACAAGGCCATATCCTGATTGATACGTCCGTCTGGACGGCCAGTAATGCCTGCAAGACCTGTAATAGCAAGATCGATTGTCTTCATTAAAGAATCAGCAACCACTGTTCGCTTATCCCGAGGTTTGTAAAGGTCCTTGCTGTCGATATTGAGGTCGCTTGAAAACCAGGGCACATCTCCAAAAAGCATAAGCTTGCGGTAGTAATCCATCGACTTAAAAAAATAGGCCTCGCCCACATATTTGTTCAGTCTGCTGATGTCATTGTTGACGGCGGGCAAAGCATTGCTGTAGTTTTTGAGGAAATAATTTACCGAGCGTAGGTTTTCCCAGGTCCAGTCTACCGACGTACCTGCATTTGGTGGAATAAAGGTGTTGTCCATCATACTGCTGATATTGCCGTAGCGGACCATATTGTCGGTCATAAAGTCGGATGCCAACAAATGGCTGCCGCCGACAACATTGGGGTTTACTTTAGCATCGGCCCAGCCTGAACCGTGTCCTAGAATATAGCGGTTATAGAGATTATTGAGGTATAATGTCAACTCCGTTTCGGTATGTAAGGAGTTGTCCTTCGATAGATCGGTCTCGGGACTTAGCTGTAAAAATTTATCGTTACAAGATTGTGTCAGCAATAAGGAGGATGCTGCGGCAATGACGATTAATCTGGATATATTTTTTTTCATAGTAGTATTAGTTAGAAAACAATTTGGGCACCAAAAGCAATTGATCTCTTTTGTGGATAGTCTGCAGATATCTGGTCGACGTCAAAAATTGTAGGTATTTTTGTGAGCTCAAAAATGTTGTAACCGGCAAGCGTGAAACGCAGGCGCTCCACACCAAATCGTTTGGTCATCTCCTGCGGTAGGGTATAGCCCAATACCGCCTGTTTAAGTCTCAGATAAGCGCCATTGATCAAGTATCTGTCCTGGACATTGACCGAAGAACCGTACATTGGAAATTCAGCATCTGTGCGGTCTGGTGTCCAAGATCTCTCATACATCCATTTTGAGCCTGCTCCACCGCCCCAGTAAGAAGATAGTCCGGCCCAGATATCACGTTTCAGCACACCTTGGAACAAAAAGTCGAGATCGAAATGTTTATATTGGACATTTCCAGTGATACCAAATCGATAACGTGGTGTAGAGTTTCCAATAACGACCCGATCGCCTGGATTTGCCAAGGTGTTCAGTCCGGCATCTATCTTTCCATCAGGAATTCCCTCCGGTCCGCCAAGATCCTGGTACCAAATATAACCTGGATATAGCGTGCCCTGATAGGCCCCGTTGTAGATCCAGTTGCCATTGCTTGGATTACGACCTGCGAAATCACTTTCCTGTAGTATACCACCGGTACGGTAACCCCATATTTCGCCGATCGTTTTACCATCATACATCACCTCCCTGCCCGAAGAGTTGGTGATCATCATGCTGGTGTTGGCAGCGTAATGCTGTACTTTGGTGAGGTAGTCGGATAGGTTGAGGCCTACACGGTAGCGGAGGTCCGCATTGATCGTTTGCTTCCAAAGGAAAGAAAGTTCAAATCCTTTGGTTTCGAGTATACCTGAGTTTTCCAGTGGCGCAGCGGTTCCCAAAGTGGTTGGAAACGAGGCACTGCCATCGGTCAGGATATCGGTGGTCTTTCTATTGTAATATTCAAATGTTACATCGAGCCTGTTTTTGAGAAATGTTCCATCAAAACCGACGTTCCATGTTCTGGCTTTCTCAAACGTAAGGTATGGGGATACGAGTCCCGGAGGATCGATATAGACTATTTGCTGCCCGTTGATTAAGTAAGGCGCTTTGCCGGTATTCATGGTTGCCTGATAGGGATAGATGGATGAAGGCTGATTTCCTAATTTCCCCCAGCTTCCACGCAATTTGAGTTCGTTGAGCCAGCTCTTAGTTCCGGCCATAAAATTCTCCTGCGATATGCGCCAACCGGCAGAGAAGGATGGAAAAGTGACAAATCGGTCTTTTTCCGTAAACTTTGCACTTCCATCATAGCGGAGATTGCTCTCAACAAAGTACTTTTCTGCAAAGTTGTAACTGACACGCCCAAATAGTGCTCGTCCCGCAAGCGTGTAGGCATTTCGGGAGACCGTATGCAGAGATGGGTCCTCAGCGGCATCAGGGTTTTGTATATCTGGCGAGATCAACTTTCTGAATGTGTTCGTGATCTGATTATATTTTGTCTGCTCCTGATTGTAGCCGACTACAGTAGCGAAATTATGTTTCTCTGCCCAGGTTTTCTTATAATCAGCATAGATGTTGACCAGATATTTGTTGGTGTTATTATTGTCAAAATACGCTCTGTTTTCAGCCGCTTCGGCCTGTTGAGAGGTATACTGCCAGGAGTCTACGACTTGGTTGAATTTGGGACTGTATCGGCTCAAGCTATAGGACTGGGGCTGATAACTGAGGTCTGCCTTTAATTTCAGCGCATTCGGTATCAAGGTAAATTCGGGCGAAATCAACAAGGATACTCTTCTGTCCATGGACTGGTTGTTTGCACCATAGCTCAGCCAGGCAAGAATATTGTCTGTATAGGTATTGGGGAGCGGATCATTGGGACCGGTTTGGATAGGCATATTGATGTTTTTGTTCGTCTCACCCATCATAGCCGACCAGATGCTGCCTTTGCCCCCAACGATATAGGGGCTATTGAAATTTGTTTGGTCGAAACCTATTTTTCCAAAAACGCTGAACCAGTTATTCACTTTGGCGTTGATATTCATCAGGGCGTTATAGCGTTTCAGTTTATCGGTATTGATCTTGTACATACCCGATTGATTCTGCATACCACCCGAAATATAATAGTTAATGGACTCGGCTCCACCACTGAGGTTGAGCGTATGTTTTTGCATCGGCGTCCATTTTTTGACGGCTTCCTCAAATGGGTTAACGTTAGCTACCCAAATAATGCTGTTCCCTTCCTGATACCATGCATTTTCGGGAGTGGGATTGTCCATGTACTTTTGGATCATCTCCAGCTTTTTTTCATCGGAAGTACCTGGTTTGCCGTTGGTCCATAATGTCCTGTCCATGCCTGATTTTTGGATCTCATACGCGTTAAGGATATCAGGTAGCCCAGAGGGGGTATCAAAGTTGGAGTCGAAGTTGTAGGCGATCTTGCCTTTCTGATTGAATTCACCCCGCTTGGTACGTACCAGTATTACCCCATAGGCTGCTTTTGTACCATAGATTGCTGCAGCAGATGCATCTTTGATAAAAGACATGTCCATGATATCATTCGGGTTGAGCTGATTCAAGGCACCGGTAGAACTCTCTACGCCGTCTATAATCACCAAAGGGTCTCCGTTTACGGATTCGAATACTCCTGTATTGCCATTGTAATTCATGGAGGTACCACCCCGTAAGTTAAACCCAGGTGTGCTGTTTGGCGAACCATTTCCGAAGGTGATGTTTAGATTGGGAACAAGACCCTGTAAAGCCTGCCCGATATTGGCTACCGGTCGATTTTCAAAGGCCTCTTTGCCAACATGTGAAATGGCTCCTGTTAAGTTGACTTTCTTTTGTGTGCCGAATCCGACAACAACTACTTCCTCCAATGCACTGTCATTCTCCTCCAATGCTATTGTCAAAGCACTGGCTGTTGCACTGTTAAACCGCACAGTCTGTGGTTTGAAGGAAAGGTGCGAAATGGTCAGCGTACCTTCCGCCTGGACTGTTTGCAGGGAAAAGTTTCCTTTACTATCGGAAGAGGTCCTGCTGTTGCCGCCGTTGATGCTGATCGTTGCGTTTTCGATGGGCTTGCCATCTTTTTTTGCTACCAATTGCCCTTTGATGGTAGATTGCTGTTGCAGCGTTTGGGGCATACTCTTTGGCGCACTTGGCAATACAATAATATGGTTTTTGTGCATTTCAAACTGCAGGGGCAACTCGTCTGAAAGCTTTTTGAGAACGTTTTCCAGTTTTTGGTTGGAGACGTCTACATTTACCTGCTTGAGATCATTAAAGAGACTTTCGTCATAAAAGAAATGATATCCGGTCTGTTTTTTGATTTCTGTAAAGACCGATTTTAGATTTCCTTTATTGATATGCAGGGTAACCTGTTGGGCTTCGGTTTTACCGTAGACACCATAGGTAAATAGTAAACCCAGGAAAAGGGTGGCTTTCACCTTTTTGGAAAAGAGAGGTGCAAAGCTAGGTTCAGCCATTCGGTTCCCGAATAGGTAATCTTTACATTTGATAAAGTAATTCATATTTTCAGTAATAGGGTTGGTTTTTTGTTTAATTCACATATAGATGTTATTCAAGCACTGCCGAATAGAGTAATAGCAATGTTTGTTGGAGTAGGTAAATATTTAAATCATCTTTGGTCCTCCTTTGGTTTTTAAAAATTGGTTTATCTTTTTAGTTTTTGTTCTTTACGGTAACGGTTTTTCTGTCAATTTCAAATTCAAGGCCGGCCCCGCGTTTAATGAGTTCTAAGGCTTCGGCGAGGCTTACACTTCGGCTCATGCTCCCGCCAAACTTTTTCTTACTGATCGGTCCTTTGTAGATAACCTGGATATCATACCAGCGTGCCAGCTGTTCCATAATGTCCTGAATCTGGTCGTGTTCGAAATAGAAATAGCCATGTTGCCAGGCGGTTTCTTTTTCAATATTTGCCTGAGAGACGCGCATGGCGCTGCCGTCGAATTCGACTTTCTGTCCAGGTACGATTTGTTTGGTCGTATTATTTTTATTGGTCAGCTGGATACTTCCATTGATTAATGTGACATTGGAGGCCACATTGCTGTAGGCCGTCAGATTAAAGGCGGTCCCCAGTACTTTAATATCACCGTGTGTCGTGCTGACGATGAAGGGCCGATTTTTTTCGTGGGCCACTTCAAAGTAGGCTTCGCCCCGTAGTTCCACATTGCGGGTCGATTTACCAAAGGCCAAAGGATAGCTCAGCTCGGAAGCTGAATTGATCCAGACTTTGGTGCCATCGGGTAGGACCATCCGGTAGAAGCCCGATTCGGGTACTTTCAATGTGTTCTTTAGGCTTGCAAGTTCGGCCTGTCCGCTGTTTGGTTTGTAATGCAACTGGCCATCTACGATCTGAAGTTGTTCGCCATGCGTTTCCTCTATAGTCGTCTGCTTGTCAGAAAGAGCGACAGTTTTACCATTGGAGAGGGTAAGCGTGGCTTTCTGCCCGCCGGGTAATACATCGTTGTTATACCGATAGACTTGATCGGCGACAATTTGTTTGTCCTGAGGAGCAGAGTTTAGAAACCATGCGACACCTAAAAAGATGAGTAGGCTGGCTGCAAGACTTGCATAGATCTTTAGTTGGCGCATGCCGCGGGTATGTAATGGTCGTTTTGCTGGTTTGGCCGACGCATAGTGTAGTATCTTCGCTCTAGCCTGATCCAGGTCCAGTCTATCCCAGAACTCTGCATCGCTAGATCTGAGCCCCTGACTGGTATATCGTTCCCATTGTTCGCGTAGGGTCGGATCATCTTCAAAGATTTTTTGGAGAGCCTGCATATCTGCTTGACTCAATGTCCGGCTAAAGTGCTTGACTAAGAAATCTACGAGTATAAATTGGTGATCCATCATGTTGTTCAATTGGCTGTATAAAGAGAAGAGCCACGGGGGGCGCAAAAGGATGGAAGGAAAAAAAATAAAAATTATAAATAATTGTTATTCAGTGAGTAAAAATAACAAGAGGAGGAGTGCTCGTGCATCTAAACGTGATCTGAGAAGCTGTATCGCTCGTTTTTTCTGACTTTTGACGGTGTTGATGGAGATGGTCAGGTTGCCCGCAATTTCTTCGTTTGAGAGTTTGTCGAAGATGGCCATATGCAATACCTGTCTGCAGCCCTGAGGAAGTTGATGAATGGCTTCCATGAGCTGGTCTATGACTTCGGCCTGTATCATGGCATCCATGACTGTCTGCTCTTCGATCATATCTTTGTCAAGCTGATCGAAGTATTTACTTTTTATTTTTTCACTGCGGAAGTGTTTGAGGCAATTGTTTCGGATGGCAATGAAGAGATAACCTCGGCGTGTATTTTCATCATCGGGTAGGGTACTGCGTCCCTCGCAGAGCCCTGCGAAAAAGCTCTGAACAACATCTTCAGCCAAAGCTTCGTCGTGTAGGATATTGTTTGCAAAGAGACAAAGCTGTCGGTAGTATTGCTGAAAAAGAGATTCAATATCGTAAGGTAAAGCTATCTGCAAATTTTCCACCTTGTTTGATGATGTATAAAGAAATTGACATAACAGGAGCTCTGGGAGCACGGTATAAATATAGGGAAATATGCTTAGGTTTTGGATTTGAGGAAGGCAGCTGTTCTTATATTTCTTCGAAAACGTTTGAGTACCCGCTACTGTTCTGTTGCCGACATCGATCTGTTCCATAGGGAACGGCCATGATGTGGTAAAGTACCCTTTGTCTATCTGAAAAAGCGGCCTGCTCTTCGTAGATCGGCCGCTGTTTAGCTATCAAAGCTTTTTTTATCGGTATTTGTCTAGTGGCTTACGGGAACTGCTATTGCAGAGCTTTCTTTTTTTTATTAATTTTTTATATATAGAGTTAAATTCGTTGTGGTTTTTTGCCTGTATTTTATTAGCTTTATACATTCATTTTTGCTATTTAATTGTTCGCTTGGCCTCCCAATTCGATGTCTCTTGAATAGAAGAATTGAAACTTTTATCCAATTCTATAAATTATATCATAAGTTATTGCTAGTTAATTTTCATAGATAATGAATCATTTCAAGTTCCAATCTGCTGTATTCATATTTTTGTGTTGGGTGTTTGTTTACCCTGCAATAGCACAGCAGCAGACATTTCCGCAAAAAGAAGATTATTTACAGCTGCTGGAGCGCGCAGCAAAGGAAAATAAGCCGATGTTCTTGGTGGTTCATCAACGGGACGATCAGTTTATTCCTTTTAGAGGCTCTGTTTCAAAAAAAGCAAAAGATATCCTCAGTACGCAGTTTGTGTCGGGAATTGTTCAGGTGGATCGGGATGAATTTGACCATCCGTTGCAACGGGCTTTCTATTTGAACAAACCGATGTACCTTGTTACTGATAAAGATGGGATTCCTATTTTACGAATAGACAAGGCGGTTGATGGGGGAGATGAGCTGGAAAGACTCATAGACTCGGCAAATACGCTTGCAAAAGCTGAAACTCTCGGTAAGCTTATAGCAGAATATCGAAAGGGGATGCGTCAACAGTCCTTGTTGAGCAAAATACTTCGCTACAATCAGACATTTGATCAATATACAGACCAGCAGCTATTGAGTGACTATATAGCGCAGCTGACGATAGAGCAATTGAATAATTTTGAGACAGTTATATTTTTATTGAGCTGTGGCCCTGTATATAATAGTAAATCTTATTTACTGGCGCGTACCAATAACAAAATGGTGGATAGCCTCTATTCCTCTTTGCCATTGCCAGTTCGTAAAAAGATAAACAACAGGATTATACAGCGGACATTTCGGGAATCGCTCGACAAGAAAAACTTTTCTTTGGCCCAAGAAGTTGGTTATTTTGCCTATACGACATGGACGCCTAATTATTTGCGTGCATCTAATGCGCAAGCTTTTCATCCCTTGGAGTATAAGCGGCTTATGAAAGATAGCCTATCTTACATCCAGATGGCGCGGAACTATTACGATCAATCATTTTATCGGGTTGATCCTGATTCATTGTCCCGAATAGATTTTGCGCAGGATCGGCAGATCCAGTTTACACGAAACCGTCTTTTATTGGACAGTGCGCAAAACGCAGAATTCAAATCCCTAGTGGGGAAAGGGCGTAAATATTATCAGGATGACCAGGCAACTAATTTAAATTACGGTGCGCAACAGATCCTGGCTTTTGAAAAGAATAACCCGGAAGTTATATTTGATGCGATCCGTTGGCAAAAGAAAACAATAGAGCTCAAACCTGATGTGCCCGCATTCCGTTATACGATGGCTTTATTGTTGTATCGGGTTGGCTTTTATGCGCAGGCAGAAGAAGAACAACAGAGAGCTGTGAAATTATCGAAGTCAAATAAGCTCTATCAGGAGAAAATGAAGGCCGTATTGAAGCAGATGCAGTCCAGACTATTATGATCAAGGCTAATTTGGAGCGGGACCTGTATGTAAACGGATTGGAATGGTAAACTGCACACGTACAGGCATACCGTATTGATAACCCGGAGTCCATTTTTCGGCTTTCTTCAGTACTGCTATACCACTTGCTGCTGTTCCATAGCCGAGGTCATTAATCACTTCAAATTCATTTGCCAGACCATTTTTTTCAATGACAAAACTGATGAGAAGTTGTCCTGATACTTTTGCATTTAAAGCTTCTTTGGGATATTTATAATTGTGGGCAATAAAGATCATGAGGTTTTTTATCCCGCCAGGATATTCCGGTTGGACATCCCGCTGCGTATAGGGATGCACATTGCCCATACTATCTGTGCTGGTTCCTTTGCTTAATATGCCTTTTTCGTACCATTCCTCAAACTTATTTTTACCCTTTTTTAGAGTACCCTCCCAATGTCCTTGACGTAAACCATCGATATATTGGCCTTTTTCACTATTTATGCTGTCCTTAAATTCAAACTTGCCGTTTCCATTGACAATCTGTTGGCGGCCTGTTGAATCAGCATAATAGATTAGTCGGCTATGCTGGTCCTGAAAAAGAAATTCGTTGGGACTGGCTTCAGAACCGGAGAAAAATCTAATTTCTTTTAAAAGACCATTTTCGTAGTATCTTTTTAACGTATCGCTCAGTTTATTGTCTTTATATCCGGCTGATACCGCTAGGTTGCCATTGTTGTGATAACTTTCAATAATGCCTTCCAGATATAATCTTCGTGGATCAGCTACTTTGGTCCATCCATGTCTTTTTAAATTGCCATTTGGATAGTAATCGTTTACTTCGTAAAGTCCCAATTCATTTGCTGTTAACCGAATAATGTTCGTGTAAGCGGCTGAATCTTTTATAGCAGTAATACCACGATTTTTCTTCATATAAGTGACAATTGTTTCTTGCGCTTTTGCATGAATCACAAGGGCCGTAAAAAGGAGGAAAATAATGTATTTGTGTATATTTAAGGGATAATAGTGCATGATATGGTTAATTTTATTTAATCAAATATATATTTTTTAGGTGAAATAATCCGCAGCGTTGGACAAACTATTTCGAGTGGAATGATGTCCTCTAAGTAAAAGATTATGGATAAATCACCTATGCAGAAGATTGCACGAATTGGATTAGGAGCCTTTTTGGTGGTAGCCGGTATTGGACATCTGTCCTTCGCCCGCAAGGAATTTCAGGCTCAGGTGCCCGACTGGGTTCCGATCGCTAAAGATGATACGGTTGTATATTCCGGTATTGCGGAAATTGCTTTGGGTGCTGCACTGATTTTCGCGCCTGATAAACAGCGATCGAAAGTCGGAAAAATCGCAGCAGCGTTTTTTGCAGCTGTGTTTCCTGGAAATATTGCCCAATATAAAGACCATCGCGACGGCTTTGGATTGGATACGGATGGAAAGCGGCTTGCCCGTTTATTTTTTCAGCCTATATTGGTTGCATGGGCTTTGAAAAGTACATGCAAAAGTTGATCGGATGAAAACTGATGGAAACAAACTGATTTTTTGAGACACCAAACCTAAACGATCGACCCGATGGATGGCCGAGGAAAGAGCAGGTTTGTTCTTTATACCAAATTATACTTAATCACAATATTCAACCAATCTTTAGACAGTGCTTATTCAGTTTACACTGAGCAAGCACTGAATAAACGCTGTAACAAAGACTAATTTGGTCACTCTTCGATCCTGATTTTTAACACCTAAATATTAAATCTAACGGCTATTATTTTTCATTTTCTTCCTGTCCGTTTAAATAATTATATTCGCATCAAACATATAAAATAACTAACCTATAAAAGTACAGACCAGATGGAAGAAAAGAAATTAAATGAACTGAGCAATGAAGAGTTGTTGGTTCTCAAAAAGAAAGCTAAACCCACGAAAATAATCAATGCATCGATTATTGGCTTTTGTTTGGGGATCGCTGCCTACAGTGTATTCGTAGCCGGTTTAACCTGGCCTACAATTTTCCCATTAATATTGGCCATTTTGTTCTTTAAATATTTTGGGAAAAATGAGAAAGCACTGGATGCGGAGCTGAAAGCCCGAAATCTGAAATAGAAAAAGAAAACTATTGCAGCTGCGCTGTTGTTTATTTTAAAAAACAGCTTAAGATGAGAAGGGAACAAATAGAAGCATGGGTAGCGCAAGGTTACAATGTGCTGGAGCACAGGAAGCCCAAAGTTGTACAGGGCGATATCTGGTCGTATCTCAATCAGTGTGATGGCCATGGTACCGATGTATATGCGCTTTCTGAATTGCAGCAATGGTCGGATAGGGAACTTGCAGAAATGGAGCTGAAAAAATATGCCGATCAGTACGGACAGATGGGCGAGAAGCTGTTTCTGCGAAATGAAGCAATCCGAAATAAAGAATTTGATAAGTATGAAGCCTTCCTGTTGCTTTTTTTTCCGGACAGTGTCGAAAAAGAGCTGGAGGAAGCCCGGTTTTTGGCAGAGCGTGTGAAACGTGTTAGCAAGGAAGAAATGGAAAAATGGACGCTGGCCCACACAATCAATGTGCTTATATCTGATCTTCACTGCTTGGACTATGGATCCATTATGAGCGGGATGGTGATGCCATCCGAAGATGTGGTCACTTATACCGACGACGGGCTCAGTGATACCATTGATTGCCATGTTACGCCGATGGAGTTTTTCGCTCATACCAACCATGACTATTACTGGATCGATCCTGTCATAAGAAAATCCTAATGGAAGCCCTTATAAGAGCCTTTTAGGCTTACTTTTCATGCAGAATAAGGTAAAGCATCCCGATCGTGTTCGGGATGCTTTATTTTTTGAACTGTTTAAGCTACAATTTCTATCGAATTTCCCTCCGGATCAAGCACGACGCTTTCATAATAACCATCCCCCGTAGTACGGGGCTCGCTTTCGACGATATAACCATCCAACCGTAATTGCTCGGTCAAATCATCGACAGCATCCTTTCCACCGACGCTAATGGCCAGATGGGTATAGCCTTTGTTGAGGCTCCTATCAGCCGCGGCAGTAGTAATATCAATACGATTCATAATCTCCAAACGTGCGCCGGATTCGCGGAATTTAAGAAAATAGGATGAAAACCCTTTCTTCGGGTTATGGTACTTTTCTCCGCTTACAGTACCAAAGTATTTGGCGTAAAAAGCACGTGTTTTCTCAAGATCATCGACCCATAGGGCGAGGTGTTCTATTCGCATGGCAAATCTTTTTGTTTAATTATATTGCAATATTATGCAAATTTGCATAATATTGCAATATAAAATTTATCAGGTATGTTGAAAGAATCGATATTAAAGGCTAAGGTAGCGACACAGGTTATGTTTTTGGTATGTGGCCTCGCGTTATCAAGCTGGGCACCGATGGTACCTTTCGCCAAGGACCGTCTTGGTCTGAATGACGGAGAACTGGGGCTTTTACTGTTATGTTTGGGTGGTGGTGCACTATTAACGATGCCGCTTTCCGGATTTTTCATCGGGAAAGTTGGGAGCAGACAAGTGATTTTGATTTCAGGTTTGATAGCTGCCGTAGTGCTCCCTGTACTGTTGATGGTAACCAATAGCTATTTGATGGCCTGTGTTCTTTTTATATTTGGCTGCAGTATAGGTGGTATAGATGTGGCCATGAACGCACATGGTGTGCAGGTTCAAAATGCAATGGGTAAACCGATAATGTCATCTTTACATGGACTGTTCAGTGTAGGCGGGCTATTTGGATCGATCGGCTTGGGTTTTCTGATAAAGATGGGGTTAGTTCCTATTTATGCAGCCATTACTATAGCCATTCTTTTAATACTGCTACTGATCGTACAATATCGAAAGTTGCTGAGCTATCAAAAGGAAAAAGAAATCATTGTCCAGTTTTCCCACATTGATGAAACTCAGGTTTCAAAAAAAGGATTTCAATGGCTTAGGTGGAGTGTGCTGATACTTGGGCTGATGTGTTTCATTGCATTTTTGTCTGAGGGAGCGATGTTGGACTGGAGTGCGATTTTCTTGCGGGATCACAAAGGAGTATCTCCTGAGTTTACGGGAATTGGATATGCGGCCTTCTCCGTTGCGATGGCGGTCATGAGATTGCAGGGTGACCGATTAGTAAGTAAACTGAATAGTAAAGTTGTGGTGATAGGTGGTAGCTTATTGGCTTCATTGGGCATTTTGATCGTAGTGTGTAGTCCTTGGTTATCGCTAACGCTCATTGGATTTGTCCTTTTGGGACTGGGAGCCGCCAATATTGTTCCTGTATTTTTTAGCGAGGGTGGACGGATTGAAGGACTTTCGCCGACGGTAGCCATTCCGGTTATTTCAACAATGGGCTATGCCGGTCAGCTAGCGGGCCCCGCGCTTTTGGGGGCCATTGCGCAGCATTTTTCTTTGATCATTGCTTTCGAAACAATAGCTTTGCTTTTTCTAGTGGTAGCTCTTATCTATAAAATCAGAAAGTAATAGCATGTTAAAAGAAGAACGTTTTGAGATAATCCTCCGCGAATTAGCGGTCCGGAGGAAGGTGAAGTTTGAAGAGCTGGCGGTGTTGTTGGCGGTATCGGAAGATACTATCCGCCGTGATATAGACCTTCTCTATCGGAACGGCTTGCTTTCCAAGACCAGGGGTGGTGCTATACTGCGTGAAAAAGATCCGCTGACTTTCCAGGATAGGCAATCGTTTCTGACCAAAGAAAAAGACATTATTGCATTAAAAGTACAGCCGTTTCTGAAGGATGGTATGACCATTTTTGTGGATGGCGGCACCACGACATGGGCCGTAGTGAATGCGATGCCATTGGATATCCGGATTCGGATGGTTACAAATAATTTTTCCATCGTGCCGCTGCTCGAGAAGTTCAAAAATGTAGAACTTATTTTTTTGGGTGGTAATTTTGAACCCGATCTGGCTGTAACTTCAGGCATCACAACCTGTATGGAGGTTGCTAAGTATAATGCCGATATCTTTATCATGGGAACTTGTGCTGTAGATCCTGAGCTCGGCGTTTCCGCAGCGTCAGCTGCAGATGGCGAAACCAAAAAGATGATGGTTCAATGTGCAAAGAAAACAATAGCCTTAGCCAGCCAGAATAAGCTTTATCAAGGTGAACTGTTTAGGGTGTGTCCAATAGATTCGCTCACGGCATTGATCACCGACCTGGACTCAAATGATTCCGAATTGAATCTCTTTAGAAATATGGACCTGCAGATTGTCTAGCCAATTGACAGTGACAAATCTGACGAGATTTGGTAGATGATATAAAGCTTCCAAATAATAATATTAAAGTCTTCGCAGGTATTGATGACCTTTGTCTGTTTTAGTCTGGCAATAAAGTGGATAATAATAGGCTTTACTTATATTTCAAGTAATGCTATAATTGATCCTAAATAATGCGCCGCTGTTCGGCAGCAACTGTCAATGTTTGCTGCAGATCCACTACGTCGCCGATGATAATGATAGCTGGATGCCCTATCTGATGCTCCTTGCTTATTCTGACGAGATCTTTGACTTTGCAACGCACCTGTCTTTGTTGCGGCAAGCTTGCATGTTGTATAATTGCTGCGGCTGTTTCTCCTTTGCTGTGCAAAACATAGGTGCGTGCTATTTCATCGAGCTTACGCATTCCCATATAAATGACTACAGTAGATCTGCTCTGAACTGCCAGGGCCAGATCGGCAGATAGGGATCCGTCCTTTTTCATACCTGTTAATGCCCATACGCCTTCACTTACACCACGATGTGTCAGCGGAATATCATTGAGGCCGGCGCCTTGCATGCTGCTGATGCCCGGAATGTAGGTCATGTTAATTGATCTGTTTTGTACGGTAAGCCATTCTTCAAAGCCGCGCCCAAAAAGATAGGGATCGCCACCTTTAAGCCGTACCACTCTTTCGTATCTTTCGCAATAGTGAAGGATGAGCCTATTGATTTCTTCCTGGGGCACGTATTTTCCGTAAGGATGCTTGCCGACATAGTGTTTTAAACAGTTTTTATCTGCTATTTGAAGGATTTCTTTATTAATTAAGTTGTCATATAAGATCACTTGTGCATTTTCTATTGCTTTATAAGCTTTCAGGGTGAGTAATTCGGGGTCTCCAGGGCCAGATCCTACAATAAATAACGATGTTGTGCTTAATTTTTCCATGTTATTGTTGTTTTTGTTGTTGAATTATATGTAAATCTATTAAAAAATCTGATATAAATCATAAAAACTACAATTATTTATAGTTTTTTATTAAAAAAATATTACTAAAATCATATTTATTTTGATTTTTTAATTTTTTATTGCATAAATTAGTGTTGTTAAAATATTAAATTGAATTTTTATCATAAAAAATAGCAGTTATGGAAAGAAAAAAGGTTGTTATTGTTGGTAATGGTATGGTCGGTAATAAGTTTTGTGAAAAATTAAAGCAGAAAATAAACGATCTGGAAATAATTGTGTTTTCAGAAGAGCCGATACGAGCTTATGATCGTGTTCATTTGACAGATTACTTCAAAATTTCGTCTATTGACGAGCTTTTCTTGTTAAAAAATGAGTGGTATTTGGAAAATAATGTAAAAATTCATTTAGATGATCCAATTGTTGCTGTAAATCTATTAAAAAAAGAAGTGGAATCTCAAAAAGGTATCACAGTCAATTATGACTATCTGGTTTTTGCGACTGGTTCTGCTCCTTTTGTTCCACCAATTCCGGGCATTGAAAAGGAAGGGGTATTTCTATATCGTACCATCGAAGATCTGGATCTGATCAAAGCTTATGCGGCAAAAGCGAAGCGTGGTACAGTAATGGGCGGTGGACTTTTGGGACTCGAAGCTGCGAAAGCAATGGTGGATCTTGGTCTGGAAGAGACTGCCGTGATCGAATTTGCCCAACGCCTGATGCCGCGTCAAATTGATGATAGCGCCAGTATGTTGTTGCAAAACAAGTTGTCAGAACTGGGCTTGACCTGTTTATTGCAAAAGTCGACAAGCCAATTGCTGGGGGATGATCGCCTGACGGGGATTGCTTTTCAGGATGGTTCGTCGATAGAGACGGATTTATTGGTGATTTCAGCAGGTATACGTCCCCGTGATGAGCTGGCCAAGAAAATTGGACTGGATGTTGGTGAAAGGGGCGGAATATTGGTTAATGCGCAGATGCAGACTTCTGATCCTGTAGTTTATGCTATCGGTGAGTGTGCCTTAGTGAATGATATGATCTATGGTCTGGTAGCACCGGGCTATGAAATGGCTGAAATTGCGGCATCTCATATTGTGGGGGAAGAGAAATCCTTTAAGGGATTTGACATGAGCACCAAACTGAAACTGATGGGAGTTGATGTGGCTAGTTTTGGAGACGCTTTTATCAGCGAGCCTTATGCACGCACGATCTTATTGGAGGATCGTAATAAAGGTATTTATAAACGATTGAACGTAAGTAAAGATGGAACGCGTCTGCTGGGTGGGATACTTGTCGGGGAAGCGGCAAGTTACAACATGTTGCTTCAGATGGTTAATAATAGCCTGCCGTTGGCGGAACACCCTGAACTCCTTCTTTTTGGCCAGCAGAGCGAAAGTAAGTCGGCTTCTGCTGGTCTGGAGGCTCTTCCTGATGCGGCATTGATTTGCAGTTGCGAAGGTGTCACTAAAGCACAGATCTGTGATGCTGTGATAACTGGTCATTGTGAAAATGCAGATGCGGTAAAGAAATGTACCAAGGCTGGATCGGGATGTGGCGGCTGCGTGCCGATGGTCAAGGACCTGGTCAACTATACGATGAAACAGCAAGGGAAATATATCCGGAGTACCATCTGTGAACATTTCGATCTGAGCCGCCAGGAACTATATGACCTGATCAAGATCCATGAGCTGAAAAGTTACGATCATGTATTGGATGCGCTAGGCCGCGGACATGGCTGCGAAGTCTGTAAACCGTTGGTGTCTTCCTTGCTAGCGAGCCTTTGGAACGAAATGATTCTTGGCAAGGGTAATGATGTGGCTCAGGATAGTAATGACCGTTATTTGGCCAATATACAGAAGGGCGGGACCTATTCAGTTGTTCCGCGCATTCCGGGAGGTGAAATTACCCCAGATAAACTGATTGTTATCGGGGAAGTCGCTAAGAAGTACAGCCTATACACAAAAATTACGGGCGGACAGCGCATTGACCTATTTGGTGCACATCTCAATGATCTGCCGTTTATCTGGGAAGAACTTATTGCTGCCGGCTTTGAAAGCGGACATGCTTATGGCAAGGCACTACGGACTGTCAAAAGCTGTGTGGGCAGTACCTGGTGTCGGTTTGGGCTGCACGATAGTGTTTCTTTTGCGATACGGATAGAGGAACGTTACCGTGGTCTTCGTGCTCCACATAAGATAAAGTCGGCTGTTAGTGGTTGTATCCGCGAATGTGCCGAGGCGCAGAGTAAGGATTTTGGAATTATTGCGACGGAAAAAGGCTGGAACCTCTATGTGTGCGGTAATGGCGGAAGTAAGCCGCAGCATGCTTTGCTGCTTGCATCGGATATCGATAGTGAAACCTGTATCCGTTACATTGACCGTTTCCTGATGTTTTATATTCGCACTGCCGATCCGCTGACCCGGACTGCTACCTGGCTTAATAAAATGGAAGGTGGAATAGATTATTTAAGGAATGTCGTGGTAGAGGATGGCCTGGGTATGGGGGAGGCCTGGGAGCAGGATATGCAGCTGCTTGTCGATAGTTATCGCTGTGAATGGAAGGTAGCTGTAGAGAATCCGGAAATTCGCAAACGCTTTGTTCACTTTGTAAATGCACCCGAAGAGAAGGATGAAACTGTTCGCTTTGACAGTTTTCGCGGACAGAAAAAAGCTGCTGATTGGAACGTCAGTACTTATTAAATATATTAAATATAAAATCGCTAAACCTTTTAATTGAAATCATATGAATACGCAAATTGACATGAAATGGCTGAAGGCTTGTCGGATAGAAGATGCTATTGAAAATGGTGGAGTCTGTCTTAAATTGAATAACGAACAGGTGGCGCTGTTTTATTTCGCCCGCCGCAATGAGTGGTATGCCACACAAAATGAATGTCCGCACAAACGGCAGATGATTTTAAGCCGCGGCATGCTGGGCTCTTTGGGTGAAACGCCTAAAGTCGCCTGTCCGTTCCATAAGAAAACCTTTGCGTTGGATACAGGTGAATGTCTTTCGGGTGATGAATGTGCCATTAAGACTTATCCTGTGAAGGTGGAAAACGGAAGTGTTTTTATTGGGATGACTGCTTAGGAGAAATAAAAATAATTGAATCTAAAACCTTTTAAAACAAAAATACAATGGATTATATTAGCCCTAAAGAGGTAGCTGGTGCCATGATGAACACCGCTATCTACAAATCTTCGCTTCCGGTCAAAGATCTACTGATACGGGGAGCATTGTCAGGTGCCTTATTGGCAATTTCTGTTACACTCGCACTTTTGGCCACTTCGCAGACTGGATTGGGATTAGTCGGTGCATTCGTTTTTCCTGTAGGGTTTGTTATTATCGTCATCCTCGGTTTGGAATTGGTGACAGGCAGCTTCTCTCTCGTGCCTTTAGCCTGGTTTGAAGGTAAAATCAATTTTAAGGCTATGGCCAATAATTTATTCTGGGTTTTTCTAGGCAACTTGCTTGGGAGTGTCCTGTTTGCGATTTTATTTTGGGCAGCTAGTACAGAAACTGGACATTCGAGCCAGCTCGGAAACATCGAACAGAGCCTGATCCTGATCAGCGAAAAGAAAACGCTTGGATACAGCGCCCATGGTGCAGCAGGCTTGTTTTCGGCCTTTGTTAAAGCTATTTTGTGTAATTGGATGGTCTGTATGGGGGTGGTGATGTCCATGACTTCTAAGTCTACTCTTGGCAAAATACTGGCTGCAGGTATTCCGATCTTTATATTCTTTGCATTAGGCTATGAGCACGCAGTGGTCAATATGTTTGTGATTCCTGCCGGGATGATGTTCGGTGCAAAAGTGACTATCTCCGACTGGTGGCTGTGCAATCAGCTGATTGTAACAGCTGGAAATATTGTCGGCGGATTGCTGTTTACAGGGATGGCTATCTATTATACCTATCATCAAAAAGAAAGAGTGTCGACTTCACAAAACTAGATTTTTATGCATCAGATAAAACAATTATTCATGTTATTTCTATTGCTAGCTATTAGCATGGAGTCTTACAGTCAGGAAAAAACAGTCAAAGGGAGTTTGTTTGAGGGAATTGCCGTGGCAGGATATGCTGATCATGGTGCTTATATCAATTGTACTGGACCAGCGGTGAAATATATATTCAGCCCGAAAAGTTGCCTGTTGTTGGGTTTATTGCCGAGTTTAAAACTTAAAGAAGATAAGGTTGAAACAGGGAAGCCAAAGAATTCCTGGGTCACCCCGTCTCTAGGCTTTGGTCTGACGGCCGTATTCCGGCATATTGCTATTCAGCTGCCCGCATTTTACGCGGCGAAAACGGGTACTGCTGATGGCAAGTGGCGTTTGGGGGTCGGTTTAGGCTATAAATTTTAGTGTGATGTATTTTTAGGGAAGTATATGGATTGGGGAGTCGTTAGCCGTCTTAGACTGTTTCACTCCCCATATTTTCTTCCGAAAGATCATGCAAAAGCTGGAAGTTTTTAATAAAGATATTTTTTTTATCCATCGCTATCGCCTCTAGATCGATAAGTTCACCTAGCATGCGGTAGACGGTCTCGTAAGTAGTACCTACATAGGATGAAAGATCTTTTTTACTCAAGGTGAGACCGATATATCCGTCCATGTTTTCCTCGCCAAAAATACGGTAGAGTAACAATAAGCTCCAAGCAAGCCGGTTTTTAACAGGAAGCTGTGTCAGGTTGGTCATTTTTTGCTCAGAAAGATGTAGTTCGTCGGCAAAAAATAACATCAGCCGATAGCTCAATTCGGGATTTATGCGTAGCGTGGACAGAAAAAATGGCAGTTCCACGAAGCAGAGCTGCGTGACATCCAAGGTAGTTGCCGAAATGGGATAGACGGTTTGTTCAGTACTGATACCGCGATGGCCTACGATATCTCCCTTTTTTGCAAAACGAACAATGGTTTCCTTATCTCCAAGATTGCGGTGAACTTTGACAAGTCCAGACTGGACAAAATAAATACCCCGAACCGATTGCCCTTCGGTAATAAACTGCTCGCCTTTTTTCAATCTGATATTTGTTCGGTGCAGGTCGATTTGTCCAAGCCAGTCTTGTAGGACATAACGGCACATAAGGCAGGAGTGGTCGCAAGTATTTACTTTTTTCGATTTCATGAAGGCCTGATTCGTATAACGGACGGTGTGTTATCTGTCCAAAGTTATTATCTATTCGTTTAAATTCCTATTTTACCTTCTATAAAAACAGTATATCTTTTGATTTTAACTTATTAATGTGTGGAACTGGATGAAATTTTGCATCTCCATTATGGTTGGCATCTTGTTGATGCTGTCATTTGAAATCAGCATTTATTGTTTTCTTCGGTTTAGTGTAAAGACCAATAGTATGATGAAGCTAAGGATTTATTTAATTTTTGTTACTCTTTATTGTATGTTGACGCTGTTTTTATCCTGTGGTTCCAAAGAGAAACAGCGGGAAAAGGTATAATAAATTTAAAAATTCATCGAGAGAAAAAAATGAGGGTGATGAGTTTCTGTTAGTCCACCTTAAACCGTTTGGGATATTCGCCTGTGGTATCTAGGCTAAAAAAATCATCGAATTTTTCTTTAGGCGTATGGGCATAATAGTCGTTAAGTAGCCCTAAAAAACCTTCGAGGTTAGGTGCAATAACATTCCGGTCATTGTCTTTATTCCAGTATTCAATCAATTGACCTGCCTGTCCGGTAAAGATGCCACCTAGATCATAGCAGATATAACTTCCACCGCCGTTGTGGAATATAGGGATCCAACGTTCATTCCACCAGTTTTCGATTTCAAAGTCCATACCAATCATATTTGTCAATTCCTGCGCTGTATCCAGCGCCTCTTCTAGTGGGATGAAAGTCGAATTGTTAACAAAGGCTTCATAACTTGTATTGCGCTGCCCATTTTTCCAGCGATAGAGTGCTTTAAGATCATGAGGTATTTCAATATCATATTTCTGTTCAAGGGCCCTAAACTCTTCTGCCGATAACGGGGATTGTAGATCGGTATACAGTTCAGGTCTTAGATTTTGGATATAACTGTCTAATGTCGCTAGCGTCTGTTGCATAATCGTCGATTTTTGATGCATTCCTAAAGTTAGTCATAATTGGCTGAGTATGCGAATTATCATGTGCGCTAAGGATCGTAAGAAAAGTTAAAAATGTTAATAATTATTTAATGGGAATTAGTGTAAATTTATGTCAGCATAAAGCTGTAGCTATGTTCATCATTGGATAAAACGATAACGGATCTTCAAGTGTTATTTATGCAGGTATCCTTTTTATAATTTACTGAATACGGATGAAAAAGATCGAACTAGTCCCACTTGTTGGGATTCAAATTGAAGGTATTGGTCAGGTTAATCTCGGTGCGGGCCGTGCTGAAGTTCAAAATGTACTTGGTGCTCCTTCAGATGCGCTGGACGACCAATATTATTATGATGAACTCGAATTGAGACTTGATTTTAATGATCAGGGAACATTGGAATTTATAGAAAGCATCAATGGACCCTATCCAGAAAAAACTGAAATCAGTATCTATGGTGTTAATCCGTTTCAGGTCGAAGCGACCGAACTTGTAAGCATCCTGCGTGATAAAAATGCGGGTGAGGTTGATGATGCCGAAGCGGGATATTGCTATACATTTTTAAATAGCTCTGTTGGTGTCTGGAGACAGATTACTGAAGAGGATGTTCAGGAGGAGATTGAGGAAATCAAAGCCGATGGCGAATACGAAGACAATGCGGATATGCTGCTGGAGGACCTTAAAAAGTCAAAGTTCTTTTGGACGATTGGCATTGGCGTAGCGGGATATTACGCGGAATAAAGTAAGACGTGGAGCAGCTCAGTGCAGGTACCTACTACGGTGCTATAAATAGGAAATTTAATTCCAATGAACTACTTGTTTCAGATGCTATTTATACACTGGAAAAAGTGGACTGGCATTACCATGAAAACCCTTATTTCACGTTTATTTTGGAAGGGAATTTGCTTGAGGGGAGCAAAAAAGGGATTCATCATTGTACTGCTGGGGACCTGCTTTTTCATAATTGGCAAGACCCTCACTACAATAGAAAACCAGATGGCTGTACCCGGGGTTTTCATATTGAACTAAGTCCACACTGGCACTGGAACGAGATGGCGGCGCTGCATCTGCTGGAAGGCAATATGGATATTCATCTGCCGGAGGTAAGGCTGCTCTTCCATAAACTCTTTTGGGAATCTTTTGATCAGGATAATAGTTCGGGACTTGCAATGGACAGTTTGTTGTTACATGTGTTTTCTTTGTTGCATCGCGATCGGATAGTGAGCGAACGTAAAATTCCGCAATGGGTTTATACGTTGCGTGATTATTTGCGGGCGAATTTTAGCAGTGAGCTGAATCTGACGACTATCTCCCATACTGTCGATCTACATCCCGTTTATCTGTCCCGTGAATTTTCCCGGTATTTTGGTGTAACGATGGGTGATTATATCCGCAAATTGAAAGTGGAAAATGCGGTGCTGCTGCTGCGTGAACCGACTCTTTCGCTAACCGAAATAGGCTATCAATCAGGTTTTGCGGATCAAAGTCATTTTATACGTTGTTTTAAAAGTTTGTTTGGGTCCACACCTGGGGAATATCGCAACAAGATAAACGCTTAAAAAGTTAATTTCATTCTATTTTATTCATTTGGCTAATGCTATTTTTACACAAATAGACTGGAAAAAGCCTTATGAAATATCTTGCTTTATTTTTTTTATTCTGTTATCCGCTGTTGATTACTGCGCAACAACAATCGAAGCGGGATACTTTACAGGTTCACTTTGATCAGGAAATGCCTGGTGAAATTTTGTTCACAAGCTCGCGGGAGCGGTTGCAAAAAGAAGAGTTTATGCCTAATTATGTGCTCTCACCGAAAAGTGATCTGTTTTTTGCTATCAAACTTCAAAAGCCATTGCTCTATTATCAAAAGATCCTAGCGCCGAAGCTTACGGAGACCGAACTTTTTCAACAGGGTAATTTTCAGTTTACGTTATGGATAGATGGAAAAGTAATTTACAGAAGCAATTTATCTCCTGGCGCACCTCAGCAGGAGATACAGCAACAGGAGACGATCTTGAAACGTCCCCTGATCGATCAAATCAATGGACAGGGATCCTGGTCTGAATCTTTCTGGAATCGTTTTCTTTTTAATGGTGGTGAAAAGGCGTTAACGGATGGAAAACATCATCTTAAGATGGAAATCAGACCTTACGTAAATACTGATAATCTGGTTGTTGGTGGTATCATTGCAAGTGGTGAACTGCAGCTTTCTGTCAGCATGAACCCGGATATAAATCCGGATAAATATAGGCTACAGTTGCCGGAGTCTTATCCTGGGTTGAATTTATCAAAAGCAAAGTTTGACCGCCGTAGGATGCAGCAGCTAAAAGGAATGATTGAAGAGGGGATTTTTAAAAAGGTAAACGGAATTGTGGTATTGGAACATGGAAATCTGTTGATAGAAGAATATTTCAATGGTGAAAATAGGGATAGCCTGCATGATCCCCGGTCCGTCGGCAAAACCTTTGCATCGACTTTAACCGGGATGGCCATTGCGGATGGCTTTGTCAAGGACGAATATCAAACACTGGATCAATGCTATGATTTTACAAAATATCAACATCCTGATCCAGGTAAAAATAAAACAACCATTCGTGAATTGTTGACCATGAGTGCTGGCTTTGATGGTAACGATGAAGATCCCAATAGCCCCGGTAATGAGGAAAATATGTATCCTACAACAAATTGGGTAGACTTTACTTTAGATCTTCCTTTTCGAAAATCTCTGCAGCGACAATGGCATTATTTTACCGCCGGAGTCGTTGTATTGGGAGATCTGCTCCATAAACAAGTAGAAGGTGGATTGGAATCCTATGCAGACAAAAGACTGTTTGTTCCATTGGGAATACGGAAATACCGCTGGGAACACACCCCGCAAGGACTGCCAAATACTGCTGGTGGTATTCGTATGAATGCACTTGATTTTGCGAAGTACGGCCAGCTCTATAAGAACGGTGGGCGCTGGAATGGTAAGCAGATCCTTCCGCAAGCCTGGGTTCAAAAGAGCCTTTCGAAACAGCTTATGATTCCTAAAAGGGAGAAAGAATATTATGGTTATCTGTTTTGGAACAAGTGCTTTAATGTTGGAAATAAGGCGTATGAAGCATATTATTGTGCTGGCAATGGCGGGAATTACATTATTGTTATGAACGACATTCCATATGTGATCGTTATTACAGCTAGTGCCTATGGTCAAGCTTATGCGCATAGGCAGGTCGACCGGATCGTCAGCGAATTTTTGCTTCCAGCCTTAATTAATGCTGGTAATTGATCGCTTTACAAAGTAGCTTTTTTACTGAAACAGTTGCCTAAATTCCACGGGGCTTTGTTGGGTATTCTTTTTGAAGACCTTACTGAACGACTGTGGATGTTCGAACCCCAGTTCATAGGCGATTTCACTGATGGAGAGGGAACTTGTACTTAATCTTAATTTGGCATACTCGATCATTTTATGCTGAATATGCTGCTGGGTGTTTTGTTGTGTGTAGATACGCAGCAAACTGCCCAGATAGTTTGGTGATAAATTGAGCTGCTGCGCCAAAAAGCTGACGGTTGGTACGCCATGCTCCACAAGTATGTGTTGCTGAAACTGTGTTGACAGTATTTGCTCAAACTTGGTGACCAGCTCTTGGGTCGATCGTTTGCGAGTGATAAATTGACGCTCGTAAAATCGTTCGGCGTAAATCAGCAAGCGTTCAATCTGTTTGAGAATGAGTTCACGACTAAATTTATCGATATTAGACTGGTACTCTTTTTCGATATTCTGCAGAATATCGACAATGATGGCTTCTTCTTTGTCTGAAAGAAAAAGGGCTTCATTGACCTGATATTGGAAAAAATCGTAGGAGTGAATATGTTTTGCCAGTTCGCTGTTCCAAAGAAAATCAGGATGGATCAACAGGATCCAGCCGCTGGGTTGCGCCTGTACTTCCTGATTGATCTCCACTTTTAGAAATTGTAAGGGTGAGACAAAGGTGAGTATGCCCGAGTCGAAGTCGTAGTGCTGCTGTCCATAATTGAACCTGGCATTTACATTTCGCTTTAAACCGATCGAATAAAAATGTTGTATCCAATTCAATTTGCGATCATTCACAGGGTAATGTACTTGACTATAATCAACCAGGCTGATCAATGGATGTTCGGGTTTAGGTAGTCCGCAAAAGCTGTGGAATTCCGAAAGGGATTGAAAGCGAAATGTATTCTCCATGTTGTAAATTTACTGAATTTCTAATTTGATTATTGTGAAATATCCTTGGAAGCACCTTATGCTGAACTAAGCTGTTATACGGAATGCTCGAAACCTGTTGACACGGTATAACTTTTCCATTTTTCGATTTCTGCCCTAAGCATGTTGATCTTATTTTTGGCCAGTTCATACGCATCTTCGCCCATTAAAAAATGGACTGGAGGCTGCTCCAGCGTGCTAAGCTCGATTAATAGGGTTGCTGCTTTTTGGGGATCGTTTGCCTGATTCCCGTGGATCTGATGCAGATGGGTGGCTTCGTTTTCTCGGGCAGTTACATAAGCTGCGATCGGATTGGCTGCGGTATGTAAGGATCCTTCAGATAAAAAATCAGTTCTGAAATAGCCGGGATACACCAAGGTCGTGTGTACACCAAAAGGCTCCATTTCGACAGCGAGGGCTTCAGTAAAGCCTGCGACAGCAAATTTGGTGGAGCAATAAACACCAAAAGCTGGGTAATTTCCTGCGAGTCCGCCGATAGATGCTATATTGAAAATATGTCCCGATTGTTGGCGTCGCATATGGGGGGCGATATGCCGGATGGCATTAAGTGATCCAAAGACATTCACTTCAAAGTTGCGACGTGCTTCCAGGTCACTGAGCTCCTCTAGGGTTCCAGTTTGGCCATATCCGGCATTGTTGACCAGTACATCAATTCGTCCAAAATAATCAATGGCCGATAGTACTGCCCGGGCAACGTCTTTGTCATCGGTAATGTCTACTTCAAGCGGCAGAAAATTTTCCTGATCACCCATTTCATCTTCTAGGGCCTGTTTTGTTCGTGATGTGGCAACCACAAGATAACCTTGGGCGAGCAATTCTTTAACGAGACTGAGACCTAGCCCCTTGGAAGCGCCAGTGATGAACCATACCTTTTGTGATTTCATGTTTTTCTGTTTTTAAATAAATTGATGATACAAAGGTGGCCAATCGATCGATTTTGGATGTAGGCAGATCAACGGATCTTGTAGTCAGATCGTGGATGATAAACTCTTCAACGATCAAATATGCCTATTCAACGAAATTTCGCTTGCCTTTAGATCATTCTGCCGTACCTTTAAGACAGGAAAGAGTAATGGCGCAACGAATAAAATCAATTTATTATGGAAACTCAAGGTGCTTCTGCGGTAATAATACATCATATTTTGGATGGTAAAATTCTGGAATATGAAAAATGGCTTAACGAGATTACGCCGTTGACCAAACATGCAACAGGTTTCATTGATCTTCAGATCGTGAGGCCTATTCCTAAATTGACATTTGTCTATACAGTCATTATTCGTTTTGACACTGTAGAGAATCTACAAATGTGGTTAGAATCGGAGCAAAGAAAGCTATGGATCGAAAAAGCTGAGCCACTATTTCGTCGTCATGATCGCTATCAGATCCGGTCGGGTTTGGATTTTCTTTTTGAAGCCCCAGAGAATAGTGCAAAAATCCCTCCTCGCTGGAAACAATATCTTGTCACTTGGTCTGCTATTTATCCATTATCAATTTGTATACCCATGTTACTCGTGCCATTATTGCGCGCTTTAAATTTTCCCTTCAATCACTTTTCGGATGCACTCTTGATTTCTGGTACGATTGTGTTTTTGATGGTCTTTGTTGTCATGCCAAAATATACTAAGCTGATTTCTAAATGGCTAAATAAATAGTCTGAAGTTGACTGTGTTGAACGATAATTCTGTCTTTTCGAGGAATCCTAAATCTAAGAAATTTATGATGTATGAGGGGATACCTTAACATGATTTTGGATCGGAAATTCATTCCTCGAGGGGCTTCTGGAAAGTCAGATCTTTATCAAACCTGAAACTAAATAAAACAAATATTGCTGTTCAATACTTTACTTTATGTTATTACAGCTCATATAGATTGACTATTGAACTGAATTATCAAATAATGATTACATTTTAAAAACATTGCTATGTTAAAAAAAAATGATGTTGCCCCTGATTTTACCTTGTATGCGACCCCCGATCAGAAAATTAGCTTATCAGAATTCAAGGGGCATAATGTGATATTGGCATTTTACCCCGCAGATTGGAGTCCGGTATGCAGCGATCAGATGGCACTATATAATGAAATGCTCAAGTATTTTAAGAAATATGATGCCGAAATTATGGGTATTTCCGTTGACAGCAAATGGTGTCATATGGCGTTCGCTCAGTCCCGAAAACTACATTTTCCACTTCTAGCCGATTTTGAAGCTAAAGGAGATGTCGCCAAAAAATATGGTGTTTACGATGAAGAAGAAGGTGAGTGCAAGCGCGCACTCTTTGTAATTGATAAGGAAGGGGTTATCGCTTGGAGTTATCTATCTCCGACTGCGGTCAATCCAGGTGCAGACGGTATTATCGAAGCATTGGAGAATCTTAAATTAAAATAATTATGTCATTGAAACCGAAGGTCAGCAATGCTGACCATATATTGGGAAATGGCCAGGCCGATCTGACCATTGTTGAATATGGGGATTATCAATGTCCACATTGCGGTGCAGCCCATCCCATAATAAAAGAAATGATGGCCGAACTGGGAAGCCAGATCAGGTTTGTATTCCGCAATTTCCCACTTTCGGAAATGCATCCTTATGCTCAACCCGCAGCATTAGCGGCGGAGGCGGCGGCCTTGCAGGGAAAATTTTGGGAGATGCATGATGCCATTTTTGAAAACCAGAACTTGTTAAGTGCGAGATTACTGTTGGATATCGCCGAGCAACTGGATTTGGATATGTCGAAGTTCAAATCTGATATGCAGGACGAGGCGTTACAGGATCGGGTAGATGGCGATTTTGAAAGTGGTATGCTGAGTGGCGTTAATGGGACACCGACATTTTTTGTCAACGGACAGAAATTTGACGGTGGCGCGGAAGATCTGGTTCAAATATTAGGTGAAAACTGAATATATGATTACTATTTAAATACAGTTGAGCACACGGCGAGAAGCCTTTTGCAGGAAAATAGAACCTATCTTAAAAAACGGATGAACCGACTGTATAAATAACGATATATCGTTATTTATAAATTTACTTTTTGTTTTATAATGCGTTTAAATACAGTTATATATGTTTGTTGGACTATTAATTGCAATCCAATTAACATATCATGTAAATAATAAAATTCTTAAACTAATCATCATGGCAACATTCAAAGTTCAAGACGGAACAGAAATTTATTACAAAGACTGGGGAACAGGACAACCGATCGTATTTCATCATGGTTGGCCTCTATCCAGCGACGATTGGGACGCGCAGCTGATGTACTTCCTCGAAAAAGGGTACCGTGTGATCGCACACGATCGCCGGGGTCATGGTCGCTCGACACAGACGGCGACAGGAAATGAGATGGATACCTATGCGTCGGATATTGCACAATTGGTAGAAGCATTGGACTTAAAAGATGCCATCCATATTGGTCACTCAACAGGTGGTGGCGAGGTCGTCCGCTACATAACCAATCATGGTACTTCTCGGGTGTCAAAAGCTGTATTGATCAGTGCGGTTACCCCCACAATGGCTAAGAGTGCAACAAACCCTGATGGCGTACCTATGGAGGTCTTTGACGAAATAAGATTGAATACTGCAACACGTAGACAACAGTATTTTCAGGATTTTACCCTCGCTTTTTATGGTTATAACCGCGATGGAGCAAATGTACAACAAGGCGTGATGGATAACTGGTGGCGGCAAGGAATGATGGGCGGTATTAAGGCTCACTATGATTGTATCAAAGCTTTCTCTGAAACTGATTTTACGGAAGAACTTAAAAAAGTCGAGATTCCTGTCTTAGTATTGCATGGTGAAGATGATCAGATCGTACCGATTGATATAACGGGTAGAAGAGCTGCTGAGTTGGTCCAAAATGGCACTTTAATTACCTATCCTGGCTTTCCGCATGGAATGCCTACTACAGAAGCGGAGACCATCAATAAGGATATTTTGGATTTTATCGAGAAATAAGATTTCTGTTGATCTAAAAATAGTTTTTAAATAGTTGTATAAGCCATTTCCATAAACGGGAATGGCTTTTTTCATTTTATTCCTTGGAGTAAGAAAACTTTTTGCCAATGCCCAGCTTTTTCATTTTGGATTGAAGCGTTGTGGCTGGAATACCGAGTATGGTCGCCGCCCCATTTGGGCCAGAAATACGCGCTTTACAGTTGTGCAATACCCAAAGAATGTATTCTTTTTCAAAGTTTGCCAGGGTTTGTAGACGGAAATCCGGAACCTTGCTTTCTCCTACAAAATCAGCGTCAGGCAATAGCGCAATTTTTTTTATAGTTGAATCTTCAGTCAATAGAATCGAACGTGCAATAACATGTTCAAGTTCGCGAATATTGCCAGGCCAAGAATGTAGATGGAGGCGTTGCAATACCTTTTTACTCATTTGCTTAGGTGGTTTTTCTCCGGCATGTTTTAAGAGGAAGTGTTGGATTAAATGAGGGATATCTTCCCGTCGTTCACGAAGGGATGGAAGGGTAATTGGAAATGCACTGATCCGGTAATATAGATCGGATCGAAAGTTGCCGGCCTTCACTTCAGCTTGTAAGTCCTTGTGTGTGGCACAGATTATACGGACATCGATAGGAATATTTATATTTCCTCCCACGCGCTCAATTTCTTTTTCTTGCAACACACGGAGAAGTTTTGCCTGAAGTGTTAAAGGGAGATCCCCGATCTCGTCCAAAAAAAGTGTTCCGCCGTGGGCTTGTTCGAACTTGCCGATTTTACGCTTTACAGCACCGCTGAAACTACCTTTTTCATGTCCAAAAAGCTCACTTTCGATCAATGTGGGCGCAATAGCCGCGCAGTTGACTTTTATTAGGGGACGAGCCGATCTGAGTGAAAAATGATGTATAATTTGGGTTGCTACTTCTTTGCCAGTTCCGCTTTCACCTTGAATAAGCAGATTCATTTCTGATAGTGCTACCATTTTGAGCTGCGATTTTATGGCCTGTATCAGATTGCTTTCGCCAATCATCTGCGGCTCTGAGGCCTCTGATTTCTTACCATAACCCTCGTTCTGCTGGAGACTCTGAGGCTGTGCATTGAGCTGCGCTGGGCTGCTGGGCATGTTTGTTAAGGCTACATGTGTCGACCGTTCGTGCATCAGAATATTGCCGATGCTGATACCAAGCTGTGGGATAAAGTTGTTTATCCGATACTCAAGCTGAGGATCGATATGTTCCAGCCTTTTGTAGCCTAGACTTAAGATGGCCCAATAGTGGTCATGTACACGAAAAGCTTTGGATACAATTGTTTTATTTCCCTCTTGTACGGCAGAGATAAAGTTTGTCGGAAAGGATTTATCTGCTTTTAAAATTTCGCTGGCTCGGAATAGGGTTGGCTCAGCGGAAAGGATACATTCTTTAAAGAATGTATCTTTACAGCTACGTCTTTCTTCCTTGCCCGTTTTTGACTTATTTTTGGATTGAAAAAGAAGGCTATAATTAACTTCCTGATTATCCGCAATAAATAGCGAAAGCCAATTTTGTCCCAAAAAGATTTGGATTTCGTTTTGAAGCAAATCCAATGCGGCTAGGGTATGAATAGGAGCCATTTTCTGCTGAATAGCAATTTGAGCAAGCTGCTCTATTTCGCGTTGCTGGATGCGATTATAAATCGCTTGTGGATCTGATCCAACGGCTGTATGCTGCATGATGGTCATCTGCTATCTTGTTATCAATAAAAGTCGGATTTAATTCCGAATTTTTTCATTTTGCTATATAGACTGGATGAACTGATCTGTAAGATTTCTGTTGCTCCACCTGGGCCTGAAATTTTGCCCTTACATGATTCAAGTACACGCAAAATATGCTCTCGTTCAATTTCTTCAAGGGATGCTAATTTTTGAGATGAAAAATCTGAGATTTTACTTTCCAGGTGTTCAATAAATACCATGTCGTTGATGATAGGGTCTTTTGCAAGTAGAACCGTTCTTTCAATAAGATGCTGCATCTCCCGAATATTGCCCGGCCATGGATAAGCTTGCATATTGGCAAGTACATGAGCAGAAAAGGCTGTGACGTTTTTCTTGAGTTTCGTGGCGTAAAAGGCTAGAAAATAATTGGCCAACACCTCAATATCTCCAGTTCGCTCTCGAAGTGGCGGAATAGCAATTGGGAAGATGTTGAGCCGATAATATAGGTCCAGTCTAAAGTTGCCTAAGGCGACCTCCTGTTCCAGGTTGCGGTTAGTCGCCGCGATAATACGGACATTGATCTTGACCGGCAGCTCTCCACCTACACGGTCGATTTCTTGTTCTTGGAGCACACGGAGTAATTTGGTCTGCGCTTCTAACGGTAGTTCACCTATTTCGTCCAAAAAGATGGTTCCCCCGTCGGCAAGTTCAAATTTACCAATTCTTCTATTTTGCGCCCCTGTAAAGGCTCCTTTTTCATGACCAAATAATTCAGACTCCATAAGGGATAATGGTATGGCCGCACAATTGACTACAACCAAAGGCTGCTGATTGCGCAACGATAGCTGATGTAATGCCTGCGCAATCTTTTCTTTACCTGTGCCACTTTCGCCGAGGAGCAAGACGGAGGTGTCTGTAGGAGCAACCAATTCGACCTGTGAAAGTACCTCATTAAGGGCTGGGCTTGTACCGATGAGCTGATTTTTTAAGCTTCTGTTTTCAATGGACTTAATTTTCGGTTCCTCGGCTTTGTTTTCCGAATTGAGCCTTTCATTGGCAATATCGAGCATAATGAAAAGATCCTTTTCGCGAAATGGTTTTGTCAAAAAACCATAGGGCCTTGTCTCTTTAACTGCTTCTAAAATACCTTGGTTGGTATTGGCCGATATAAATAGGAATGGTAGCTCCAGCTTGTTCAGTTCGATAGCGAGGTCGATACCTGTTTCACTTCCCTTTAATAGGATATCGAGTAGGACCCAATTCGGTTTTGTTGTCGCGATAATTGTCTTGGCCTGCGACACAGAAGACGCTATACCGACGACCTCATAACCGTTTTTTTTGAGGATCATCCTGAGATCATTAGCGACGATAAATTCGTCTTCTACAATTAAGATCTTGTTTCCTTTTTGCATAAAATTCGTCTTAAATTTCGCCTTCTTTCTGTGAAAATTGAATAGTAATGAAAACACCTTGGTCAGATGTCAGTTTAAATTCCCCGTCAAGCTGGGAAGTTAGCCCTTGCATGAGATTCATGCCGAAGGAGTCACTATCACTACTGCTAAGATCTTTCTGTATTCCGATACCATTGTCGGCAATGCTGAGCAAGAGATCGTAAGGAGTAGCTTTGATTCGCCTGAAGCTGATAAAAACAGTTCCCTCCCTTTGAGCAAAAGCATGTTTGATTGCATTATTGATTGCTTCATTGAGAATAAGCCCAACTGGGACCGCCTGTGCAACATCCAGTGTAATCGGATCTACCTGAATCTCAAATTTAACTGATTTTTCGGATTGAAAGCTATCTTTGAGATATTCGGTCAGTTCCTGGATATACCATTTCATGTCAATGTGAGAAAGGTTGTCTGTTTGATATAGTTTTTGATGGATCAGAGACATCGCATGCATTCGATTTTGACTATTTTGAATTGCGCTGATGGCGTCTTCGTTTTCAAGATAAGCCGATTGTGTATTGAGCAGACTGATAATAATCTGCATGTTGTTTTTGACGCGATGGTGAATTTCTTTTAGTAGCCATTCTTTTTCAGCGATCAGCTGTTTTAGCTTTTCATTCTGGGCATTGATTTCTTCCTGTTTGAGCGTTAGTTTTGCATTACTTCTTTTTTTTATGGCATTTTGGATATACAAAAAGCCTGCGAAGATCAACAGGACAACGAAGCTGCCTATGAACACGTTTCGTATAATAGCCTCCCGTTCAAGCAGTGATTTTTGCAGCTGGCCTTTTTGTTTGAGGAGGACGATATCATGGTCTTTTTTTTCGGTATCATAATCTAGTTGTAATGCGGTAAGCTCCTTGGCCCGCTCTACACTGTTAATGGAATCGCTGATAGTTTTGAAAGCCGCCAAGTTTTTGAATGCGGATTTAAAATCACCGCGGGCGGAGTCGGCCAGATAATAGAGTTTCCGCAATTCGGAAGCACGGAGCAGACTGCTTTCTCTGGTCATTGATCGCTCTATTTCTTCGAGGTAAGGATACATCTGTTTGATCTGTCCATCTGCAAAAAGATAGCTAGCGATTCCAATCATCATGATATGCCTTTCCTGCCCAGTGATATTCCCGGTCTTGTAATAGGTTAAGAGTTCCTGATAATAGGGATAAGCTTTTTTTGTGTTTTTATTTCTTGTGTATAGCATGGTATACAGATAGGCATAGCGTATGGAATAGATATCGGACGCGTAATCTTTGGTGACATTATCAAGCAGATTCAGTGCATCTGAAACACGATTGAGACGCGATAGAATCGTCGCTAAATTGAGTGTGATCGTATGGATGCCATATCTGTCACCTTGACTTTTGGCGATTTCAAATGCCTTTTGATAATTTTCTAGGGCTTCTTTATTGGATTTGAGATCGTAATAGATCAATCCCACAATATTGTACACGGCAGCTAAATCATCTTTGGTTGTCGTTGTGTTTTCGTTTTCGACTACCCGACGGGCTTCGAGTGCATATTTTAAAGCTTCTTTGAGGCGCAGGAGCATCCGGAGATTGCCGGCAACGGACACAAGCTCCTGGCTGATATTTTTATCGCCGGTCTGTTTTTTTAATACAGCGGCTCGATGAGCAGTTGCTATGGCACCTTTATAATCCCCATAATTGGAAAGGAAGCTGGATTGTTCCATCAGGATTTTGGGCTCAAGTGATTTGTCACTTGTTTTTTTGGCTTGTTCTAACGCTTGCTGGAATAAGCTGGTCTTTTGATGAAAGTCCACATCTTTGATGTCGTTAGCCATAGACAGGTAAATCATGGCCGAGGCTTTAGCAAGCTGATGGGCGTTTGCAAAAAGTAAACTAGCCTTTTTCTGGCTTTTTGCAAGGTCAGGTTTACCCATTTCCTCTTGTATTCGGGCATCCAGAAGCATATTTAGCGCGGCTTCGGTTTTAAGGTTGACTGAGAGGTGCAGTTTTTGGGATGTTCCATTAAGCCATAAGGCACTGTCTAGGTCTTTTTTTGATTCACCTGGTTTTTCCAGATAACATTTAGCGGCTTCATAAAGTATACGAGCTTTTTGTCCGGGATCCTTTTCATGCGATATGCTGTCTAGCAGACGATGAATAGTCGTGTTGTCCTGACCGAATGTGTTAAAGATCGAAAGGATAAAAATGCTAAGTATTAGATAAATTCTCATTAAGGTGACATACGTTATAAGATAGAGCAAGCTATCTTTCTACTGGTAGCTTGCTCTATTTGCTTGATGCTTTTATCCTAATTATTGATCCTTGTCCTTCGAAAGGAAATAACAGACGAGCATCGCTATACCTGCAAATATAATAGAAGTTAATCCAAGTTGTTTACCAAAATAGGCTCCCGCCAAACATCCGATGAAAAAACCTGATAAGGTAATCAGCTGCTTCCCAAAGCTGACGTTGGTGTCTGGATTTTTGAATTTATTAGCGATAAGTACACAGAGGTCTAGAGACGCTTGGGTCACATTTCCGGTCATCATGGTTGTTGGCCCGTGAGTTGCTTTGGCAAATAGTTTTCCGAATGCATTTTGCATGCCCAAAGCGAATACGACGAGCATAACCAGGCTATACATCACGGTTTTGGAAGCCTCTACTGGAAGAACAATTGCCAGCAAACCTGCAATAACAAGTAATAGGGCTTCGACAAAGAGGACGGTATTTTTCTTATGGGAGCGTGAGGTAAGCCATCCGCCTGCCATCACTGCGGTGACGAATACAGGGAAGGTTGCTAATTTGATCCAGGCCGTGATATCTCCGCCATTGATAAGCTGATAGGCGAAGACGATAAAGTTCCCTGTCACATGGGCCGAGAATATTTTGTCAGCTGCGACAAAGGTAACAGTGTCACAATACCCCCCAACAAGTGTGAGAACAAGTGTCGTTATATGTGCTTTGTTTTGATTTTCCATGATTTTATGATAAATGCGCACGTAGCATCCAAGCCATTTTTTCGTGAGTTTCCAGAAGTCCTGTTGCGTAGTCGCTTGTTCCAATGTCCTTTAGTGCTACGGCAAAATGGTCGATGTTTTCGCGCAATGAAACAATAATGCTTTCGTGGTCCATTAATAATTCTTTGATATAAGCAGTACTGTCATTGCCTGACCTTTTCTGTTCGGTTAACTGTGTCAGCGCCAGAAACTGATTTAGGCTGGCAGGTGCATAATGCCCTAGGCTGCGGATGCGCTCAGCAAGACTGTCAATCAGCTCATCGAGTTCGTTGTACTGCGCTTCAAAAAAGATATGTTTGTTGTAAAAATCGGCTCCCTCAATGTTCCAATGTGCATTTCTCGTTTTCGTATAGAGCAGGTATTCATCGGCTAACAGTTTAGAAAGAATGTGTGCCGATTCAGCTAGATGATTTTCGTGTATTCCGATATGGGGTTTCATATGTTTATTTTGTGAGCAGTTGATAAATGTAATGATCGATTGAATAAGTTCCTGGGCCGGTGAGCAAGAGGAGCAAAAGGCATAGTGTGTACATAAATGGAATATCGCGCACTTCGCGTGAATCGTGACGATGGACGACAAAATAACCAACTGCGGTGACTCCTATTGTCGGTAGTAGCGCTAACCTTCCAAATAAGCCAAGTGCAATAAAAAAAGGAACAATAGTGTCTGCAAACTGGGCTACTGCGGCGTTTAGTTTTTCGGGTAGCTGCAAAGGATTTGGGATATGTTCAGGTTCAGCTTGTGGGCCTCTCTGAATTTTTTTGAGACCGTGCACGGTCAATAATTCCCAGGCAAATAGAACTCGAAAGATCAGTATGGCAATGTTATTGGCCGTATTGCCCAAATCGGTGTAAAAAAGTTTTTGAAGTATTTCCATCTTTCCAGTGTCTTAAAATGCAAAACATGAACAGCCTAGGGCTCCCCAGAATGCGGTGTAATTGTTTATCGCGATGTTACTCATTCGGGCTTGATTGTGATCGTGTGCATGTACCTGACAGCTGCCGCTACACAGATGGATGGAATTTACAATGCTACTTTGAGCTGTTGATGCAGTTGTACTGCTTTTTTGAGCTGTTTTCGAAACACTATAATAACCACCGTAGCTTTTTGTAGGTGACCAATCGGGTAGAATGGGGATCGGTGGGGGAGAGAAGGAACTGAAATCACCTTCCGCATAGACAATTTTGCCTGCTACGACAGTAAGTTCGGATTCGATCTCCTTAATAGCTTCATCTTCTACCGTAAAATAGTCATTGTTAAGTACCGTTAAATCAGCTAGCATTCCCACAGCAATATCTCCCTTTTTTTGTTGTTCTTGTGAAAACCAAGCACTGCCTTTGGTATAGAGCTGTAGCGCTGTCATGCGGTCAAGCTTGCTATCTTGGTATATCTGGAGTCCACCAACAGTTTTTCCTGCGGTAAGCCAGTACATGGACACCCAGGGATTGTAGCTGCTCACGCGGGTTGCATCGGATCCACCTCCTACAGGAACTTCCATGGCCAGCATTTTTTTGACAGGGGGTGTTTGTTCGGCCGCAGTAGCGCCATATCGATCTGCAAAATATTCACCTTGATAGGCCATGCGGCTTTGGATGGCAATACCACCACCTAGCGCTTTGGTTCGTTCAATATTACGTTCGTCTATTGTTTCGGCGTGGTCGAAAATCCAGGCCAATCCGTCAAACGGAATGTCGCGGTTGACTTTCTCAAATACATCCAAAAAGCGGCTGATACTTTCGTTGTATGTGGCATGTAATCTGAATGGCCATCGGTTACTCACGAGTAAGCGAACAACTTTTTCGAGTTCGGCTTCCATATTTTCACTGAGATCAGGTCTTGGCTGCAGAAAATCCTCAAAATCTGCTGCAGAAAAAACAAGCATTTCACCAGCGCCGTTGTGGCGGTACATGTCGTCGCCTTGGTGGAGAGGAACGCTGTCTATCCATTGCTGGAAATCTTCGTATTCGTGCTTGGGCTTTTGTGTAAAAAGGTTGTAGGCGATACGAACCGTAAGCTGGTCTTCGCTATGTAAATCACGGATGACTTTGTAGTCGTCGGGGTAGTTTTGAAAACCACCACCAGCATCGATAACGCTGGTAATTCCAAAGCGATTGAGTTCCTTCATGAAATGTCGGGTCGAATTAACCTGCTCTTCGTAGGGAAGTGTAGGTCCTTTTGCCAAGGTTGAATATAGGATCATGGCATTGGGCGATGCAATCAGCAATCCTGTGGGATTACCATGGCTGTCCCGTTCAATGGTTCCGCCTGGAGGAGCGGGTGTGTCTTTGGTGTAACCTACGGCACGCAGTGCCGCAGCATTTAGCAGTGCGCGGTCATAGAGATGAAGGATAAAAACGGGTGTATCGGGTGCTATGGCATTGATTTCAGCCAAAGTTGGCATACGACGTTCGGCAAATTGAAACTCGGACCAACCGCCCACTACGCGAACCCATTGGGGATGTGGCGTGCGGTCAACTTGCTCTTTGAGCATACGTAGTGCATCGGCTAATGATGGAACACCATCCCAGCGCAATTCAAGATTATAATTGAGTCCACCACGGATCAGGTGGATATGCGAATCGTTGATACCCGGTACAACACGTCTACCGCCTAGGTCAATCAATTTTGTCTGTGTGTTGGCAAGCTTAAGGACATCGCTATCCGAACCGATTGCAACAAATTTACCATCTTGGATCGCTACAGCAGTGACTGCTTCCTGGTTGTGGCCGAAATGGGTTATTTTTCCGTTATATAGAATAAGGTCTGCTTTCATCATCTGGTTTGTTTAATTGTTTAAGGAAGAAATCGCGTTTTTGATGCCTTCGCCAGCAGTTTCAAAAAATGCCGGTCCAGCTAATAACGTGATCTTGTTTAATACCGGTTGTTGATCCATATTTTTTTCGCCCAACCATTTTTGGGTTCTGAAGGCAGCGATACAACCGAGAACAACATTCTCTGCGACCAGAGCAGTCGGCGAATCCACACCCGCATCTTTGAGATCACTCGCAAAACTAAAATCTTTGACACCTAATCTAAGCGCTTCGCGCATGGCAACATGGGCTACATCCTTCATCAGTTCAGCATGGAAGTCCTCCCGTTTGCCAAGCCCAATCAACAACAGTTTTTTACTTGCGAGCGTGCCCTTTTGGCTTGGAGCTAAGAGGATGGTTTCAAGTGCATGTCCCTTAAATTTTCCTGTTTTACGTATTTCAGTTAACGTACCATGTAAAGCTTCATCTAAATGTACTAGACCATTCAATGCGGCAGGCAATGCCGGCGGGGAGATAAAGATATCGCCCTCGGTATATTCAAATACACAGGCTACCTGCAGATCACTTGCAGCAGCCGAAGGGCCTTGAACGAGACCTTCAATAGCAAGTCCATCGACATTTCCCCAGATGGTACTTGTGCCTATTGCTGTGGTTTTAATAGGAGCTGTCACCGTTGCTTGTGCATAGGATTGTATCGGAGTGACCGCCAGGGTGCCAAACAAGGCGATCAGTGCCCATTGACATGTTTTCTTTTGAAAGAGTCTCTTTATTGTTTTCATGATTTTAGAATTTAAAGGCGATCCTGCTATTGATGAAAATTCCATTTTTTGGTGTGCTAATGATGTCTTCAATGAAAGCGCCGGTTTTGAAATATTGAATACCTGTTACCAGCGACAATTGCTTACTGGCGGCGTAGGTAAAGTTGGCTAGATAAGCTGTGCCGATATAGCGTTTACGCGAAGCAGATCCAGGCAGGTTAAAAGATCCGCTTGGCCTGTATAAACCGTCTTGTAAGGTATGCCGCCAGTTGAAAACTACGTCAACCTGCATCTTGAGTTTGGGAAGAAGGTCTAGCGTGGCATAAGGGTGAATGTCAATCAAGTTGACGGGACCGATCTGTGGACTAAAACCGAAGTATCCGCCTTTGGGGTAAATGGGGTTGAAAGTTTGCAGATTGCCATCTCCAGCCTTTTTGTCCCCTGAAATATAGTCGTTACGTAGATTGATGGATGGTTTGAGTACCGTATTTTCAAAGAGGTAGCCGATATCGACGGAAGCAGTCCATGCCGATATCTTACCTTGGCCAAAAGATCCAAATTGATAAGCCCCTTCAAGGTTGTAAATAAATCCACCACCATATTTCCAGATCCGGGTTCCTATAGTATGGCGGGTTTCTTGTGCTATACCCTCCTCAAAAGCCGAACGATCGCGATAGATGCCGATGTAATATAAGTCGAGATTGGCCTGTTGAGGAATAATAAATTTACCGTAAGCTCCCCACAGGTTGACCTGTTTGGATGGTTTGTTATCAAATATGCCCGGTCTAATGGTATCTGCCGTCATGGCAAATGCTTCAATATTCACTTTACTGCTGTTGTAAGCTAGTTTTGCTCCGGTGAAATATCTTCTGGCATTTGGGCCTTCACCTACGGAAATTAAGCGGCCGGAGCCATAGTCAAGCTCCTGCCTGCCAAGGCGAATCAATACTGATTTATCATTTTGTTTGAACAGCGTTCCATCTATAAATAGGTTCTGTACATTCAATTGGTCTTCATCGATCTGGCGTGAACCATTTTTGCGGCCATGCTGCAGGGCTGAGCGAAGTTGAGTGAAAAGACGGAGACGCGTTCCGAAATGTAGATCGGCGTGAAGGCTATAGCGTTGCAGTAGAAAGTTGTTATGCCCAAGTTTTACACGTCCCCAGTCCTCATTGTTAAAATCGACATATTCCAACCGTGCCTCGCCACCCATCGAAAGCCATAATTTTCTGTCAGCAGTTAAAGGGCTATATTTGAGCTTTTGATAACCATGACGTGTACTGTCTGCGAGGGCGCTGTAATCTTCCTCGAAACGCATTAATTTGTAGGTTTGACCCTTGGAAAAATGCGGAAATAGGATGAGTATCGACAATACGACCACCGCTTGACGGATGTAGTTGAATATGGTCTGTTGCTGTTGCACGAGGTACGATTTTGAATGAGTATTTTTTTACAATTGAATTAACCGTGTTTTAGCATATTGTGGGCGTAATGAATCCCTAAGCCATAGCTGCCACCATGCTTTTTCATGAGATCTGTTACAGCCACATAGGTTTCCTGACGGGCCCAGTCGCGTTGTAATTCCAGAAGGTATTGTACAGCAGTGATCGGTTTTACACCCATATGAATCATTCGTTGCATAGCACGCTCATGTGCCTCTTGACTTACATCACCACAGGCATCGGCAATGACATAAACTTCATATCCCTCCGCTAGTGCAGATAAGGCTGGCCCAACAATACATACACCTGTCCATAGACCGGCCAGTACCAGTTTTTTCTTACCTGTGCCTGTTATGGCTTGATAAGCGGCCTCATCTTCCCAGGTATTCATACTGGTTCGGTCGATATAATCTGTACTGGCTTGTGGATAATATGTCTCAATTTCCGGAAAAACAGGACCTGAAAAGCTTTCTTCCGCGACTGTGGTTACGATGGTCGGCACATTGAAAATCTTGGAAGCACCGCAGATTACGGCGACATTATTACGGAGTTCTTCCATGGTAATGCTTTTTGTGGCAAATGCCATTTGGCCTTCGAAGTCGATCAATACCAATGCATGGTTGCTTGGCGACAATAGTTCTAGTGATGGTTTCATAAATATGAATTTTTTGTTGTTTGATAATTGTTGAGATTCAAATCTTTTACCTTTTTTCTTATTGTTTTGATTTTTAGTTTTCTATGGTGTTTTGTCGGTTTTTAAAATTGACGATATATCGTCAATTTGTTTTTCGTATTAAAATAATCTGATAAGTCAATGATCTATTCACCGCTTTGGAGTTGCTGTTATCCTTTAGAGATACCCAAAGCATTTGTTGTATACCCAAATTTAGGCGGGCTAATTTTGCTGTTCATTGAACTAGTTCAAGAAAGACAGGGAAAGAAAAAATGTACTAAACAATGGATCTTGCGGAATCCCTTCTCGGTCAATTAGTGTATTTCTGGATGATGAAAAATGGGACTTTAGGTTTTTGAATTGAATGGATTAACTTTTAGGTGTGTCAATACTTGTTTTTATGATTTATGTTATCTAAAAGATAAATTTTGATTATTTAATGGTATGCTAAACCTGTTTAGGTAGTAATGTTGTTGATATTAATTAAATATTTGTTAACATTACGGTAAATTATAAACCAAGTCAAAGCATCAACTTTGATGCAAAATTCTAAACCAGACTAAAAATGCAAAAAACATTACTAATCAGTATGGCATTGGGTCTCTCATACCCCACTTGGGCTAATGTAGAGCGCGATTATGTCAAATTGAATCAAGAGGTGCACAGTATTGCAGTTCAATCTACCGTGAAAGGGGTGGTAAAAGACAAAAACGGAACAACCTTGTCAGGAATTACCATTACCAATTTAACCAGCCAAAAAACAACCTCAACGAATGTAGCGGGTCAGTTCACGATTGAAGCCACTATAGGGCAAAGACTCAAATTGACAGGGATAGGCTACAGTGAAAAGATCGTCAGCGTGACGGGAGGGCAGATCGATATCATCATGGAATCCAAAGATACTGAACTGGAGGAAGTTGTGGTGGTCGGTTATGGTACGCAGAAAAAAGTGAATCTTACCGGTGCAGTAGACCAAGTGGGATCAGAAGCTTTTGAGGGACGTGTACTGGGTAATGCAAGCCAGATGCTCCAAGGTGTAATTCCTAACTTGAATGTAACCCCAGCAGATGGTAAGCCCAATCGGGCACCAAGTTTCAATATTCGTGGGACAACTTCCATTGGTCAGGGTGGAAGTGCACTTGTGCTTATCGATGGTGTCGAGGGTGACCTTTCGGCGATCAATCCCAATGATATTGAAAGTGTAACTACACTCAAAGATGCGGCTTCATCTGCGATTTACGGCTCCCGCGGTACCTTTGGGGTAGTTTTGGTTACAACGAAACGTGCCAAGTCCGGAAAAACTTCGATCAACTATTCAGGAAGTGGCTCCTTCCAAAAGCCTGTAACGTTGCCCAAATTCGTGACAGATGGTTACGAATATGCTTCGCATTTCTTTACAGCCTATAATGCCTGGAACAATTATTCTTCGATTCCGAGCAAGCTCAACAAGACACAGATCTTTACAACAGATTGGCTGGAAGAATTTAAGAGAAGAAAAGAACAGGGCATTACCGAACAGGTCACTGTCGACGATCAGGGTAATTATGTATACTACGGTAATGAAGATTATTACGGTACGTTGATCAAGGACAATACGTTTGTCCAGGATCACAACCTGTCCATCAGTGGCAATTCAGAAAAAATGGATTACTATATTTCTGGACGTGCTTACGACTACAATGGCCTGTACCGCTACAACAGTGATAAATATAAGACCTATAATACCCGTGCAAAAGCAGGACTTCAGGTCACCGACTGGTTACGGATAAGCAATAATATCGATTTTAATTATGCCAAATACAGAGACCCATCGACTGCTGGTGAAGGTGGAAATATCTGGCGCAATATTGCCGATGAGGGACACCCTTCTTCGCCGATCTTTAACCCTGATGGATCTATGAGCTTCTCTGCAGCCTATACAGTAGGGGATTTTATCTATGGTAAAAATGGTACGAATACGGCTAATCAGGATCTCCGCAATACAACTTCTTTCGAGACTAAGTTTTTCAACAATGCGTTCCGCATTAAAGGGGATCTGACTTTTAGAAATCGCGATTTTAATTCGGTAAGAGTCCGTGTGCCTGTTCCGTATAGCACACAGGAGGGAAAAATGTTGCGGTTGGAAACAAGTATGAACGACAATATTTATCAAGTAGACCAACGCTACCGTTACTTGTTTGGAAATCTCTACAGTGAATATGAACGCACAATAGGCGATCATTATTTTAAAGGTTTGCTCGGATACAATTATGAGCAGCGTACGTATAATTCAACCTATATTACCAAAACAGGTCTACTCAATGATGATGTTGAAAATATCAACCTGGCAGTAGGGCAGAATACCACAGCGACAGCGGGATATAACAAGTACCGTAATGTCGGGGTATTTATGCGTGCCAATTATATTTTCAAGGACCGTTACCTTTTTGAATTCAATGGCCGCTACGATGGTTCGTCCAAATTTCCGACAAACCAACGATGGGGATTATTCCCTTCCGCATCCGTGGGCTGGCGTATTTCTGAAGAGCCATTCTTCCAGGTGGACAAAAGAGCACTTTCTGATCTGAAGTTAAGAGCGTCCTATGGTTCATTGGGTAATGGTAATGTCGATCCGTATTCCTATTTGGATATTTACGAGATCAAGATTATGGATCGGGTATTGAACGGACAGAAGCCGGCATATACCTCGGTGCCTAAGGTGATCCCGGATAACTTAACTTGGGAAACAGCGCGCACGGCAAACTTAGGTCTTGATCTATCGTCTTTAAATGGAAAACTGACTTTTACGGGCGATATCTATCAACGCAAGACCTTAAATATGTATACCTTAGGTGTAGCTTTGCCTGACATCTTTGGTGCGGAGTCGCCGAAAGGAAACTATGCTGACATGACCACAAAAGGTTTTGAAGTGAGCCTGACTTATAAGGATAGATTCGATCTGAACGGTAGTCCTTTCAATTGGTCCGTAAGGGGTACTTTGGCTGATTATAGATCCAATATAGACCGTTACGAAAATAAGGAGGGTTTAATCAAAGATGGATCGTATTATGAAGGTCAGCGAATCGGCGAAATATGGGGCTATGTAACGCAGGGTTTATTTCAGAATCAGGCGGAGATTGATGGTGCCGCAAAACAAAAATTGATCAAATCGTCAAACAATGGTACAATATATCCAGGTGACGTACGTTTTGCGGATCTAAATGGAGATGGTGTAATCGATTATGGAAATAATACGATTTATAGCCATGGTGACAGAACTGTAATCGGTAATGCCGATCCACGATATATCTACAGTTTTAACCTTAATCTGGATTGGCAAGGTATTTATTTCTCATCTTTCTTCCAGGGGGTGGGTAAACAGAATTGGTACCCGAGCAATGAATCTATTTTTTGGGGACAATACAATCGACCTTACAACAACTTGCCGGAATGGCACCTCAACAATTATTGGACGGAAGAAAATCCAAACGGTTATTTTCCTCGCTATGCTGGGTACAATGAATCTATCAAAACAACGCCACAGACAAGATATCTTCAGAACGTTGCCTATATACGGATGAAAAATATACAGATCGGATATAGTTTTCCTAAATCTGTAACCAACAGGTTAAAAATTAGTAGTCTTCGGGCTGGACTTTCGGGCGAAAACTTATGGACCTGGTCGCCTCTTTACAAAAAAACGAAGGATCTCGATGTCGGTAATCTGGGCAAATCTGATCCGGAGATCGGAACGGGTTCTGGCGACGGATTTAACTATCCGATTATGAAGAGTGTTAGTTTTAATTTATCTATTGGCTTATAGTTTTTTATTATCATGAAAAAATTATTTTATATACCTATTGTTGCGCTTTTGTTCTCCTCCTGTGAACTAAACGAGCTGCCGAAGGCAGGTGCCACCGAGGAGGATATCTTCGGGAGCGAAAGTGGATTAAAAAATTACAGCAACTCATTCTATCGGAATATTACCTCTGGTAGTGACGCTTATAAAGGTGACGCTATGGCTGACTATTCGGCCGTAAATAGCCTCAATGATTTTATGGTCGGCGGCGCTTACAGTGCTGAGATCAGTTCGGGGTGGTCCTGGACTACCCTGCGTAATATCAACCAATTGATAGCTAAATGTAATAGTCCCAAATTGAGCGATGCCATCAAAAATAATTATATCGGCTTAGCCCGCTTTTTCAGAGCTTGGTTCTATTATGAGAAAGTAGTTCGTTTTGGCGATGTACCTTGGGTAGATCACCCTTTGGCGGTTGATGAGACGGATATTCTTAAAGCACCACGGGATTCGCGCGAAGTGGTCATGAAACACATCATGGAAGATCTGGACTTTGCCTACGCCAATATCACAAATACGGCGGGCGACGGTAGTACGGTTAATAAATGGACAGCACTGGGTTTGAAGACCCGAATCGCGCTGTTCGAAGGAACATTTCGTAAATACCAAAAGCTCAATTTGGCTACACAGCCGGAAGTATTTTTCCAGATGGCGGTAGACGCTAGCAAGATTTTAATGGAAAATGGTCCTTATGGGCTTAATATCTCCGCAGATCCTAAAACATCACAGCGACAGTTGTTTACCAGTAATACTCCAGTGACAAAAGAGGTTATGTTGGCCGTAACTTTCAGTAAAGATCTTGCGCTTTTGAACGACGCCAACTGGTGGTGGACATCTGCAACCTACGGTCCACGTTTAAGTTTGGTAAGGCCTTTTATCAATAGTTTTTTGAATGTTGACGGTACTCCTTATACGGATAGACCGAACTTTCAGACTGAGGAATTCTATGAGGAGTGTCAAAATCGCGACTTGCGCTTGGCGCAGTTGATCCGGACGCCAGGATATTCCCGTAATGGACAGCCTGCTCCCCCAAATTTTGCAAGTTTTACTTATACGGGGTATCAACCGATCAAGTATACTTTAGACGATCCCTATTACGACAATGGCGGTTACAATACTAATGCAGTTCCTTTAATGCGTTACGCTGAAATATTATTAAACTATGCTGAAGCGAAACAGGAACTAGGTACTTTCAATGATGCGGATTGGTCGAAAACTATTGGAGCATTACGTTCAAGGGCTGGAATAACAAGTGGAACGAATACACTGCCAACCAAAGTGGATACCTACTTGAAAAATACATTCTTCCCGGAAGTCAATAGCCCCGTGCTTTTAGAAATACGTCGTGAAAGACAGGTGGAATTAGCCCTGGAGGGTTTCCGTTTCAATGATTTGAAGCGATGGAAACTTGGACCGCTTATGGCAAATTTGCCTTGGACGGGAATTTATATCCCTGCTTTAGATAAGCTGATTGATATCGACCACAATGGAACTCCAGATGTTGTGTTCTATGATGGAAGTAAATCAGCTCCTTCGATAACTGTTCCTGCAGGAGTAGCCAAGGTGGCTATAGGGGGTAAAAGTACCAATTTCCAGACAATGACTTCGGACAATCACCTGGAATGGTTTAAAGCTGTGAAGCGTACTTGGGATGACAACAACAAGCAATACCTTTACCCAATTCCGTCTGCAGCGATTGTGCTGAACGGAAATCTGACACAAAACCCAGGTTGGAGTAAATAGGAATTTAACTTATTAGTCCCAATAAAAGAAGGCTCCTTGCATTGCAAGGAGCCTCTTTTTACTAATAAGGGTGTATTGTTCAGTTTGATGAAAGTTTTTTGGCTTGTTAGCGTCTTTCTTGGTAAACGCCGATTTCGTTTACGACCGCATGACCTTTTTCAGGTTTGATGCTGAAGCGTAATTTTTGTCCCAGTACTTCATCAAAGCGGAAGATCTTGATGCGGCCCTGTTGTACCGCTGTAACCGCGATAGGATGCCATTTTCCATCTTTCAGATAGGATAAGTTATACTGTGAAGGATTGTCTTTTCCTTCGGTAATAACAACACTATTGAAAGCTTTACTACGTTCAAAATCCAATTCATACCATACTTCATCTTTGACTGCCGGATTGGAGACCCAGGCACTACCAAAGTTATCGTCGTTGGCAAAATCCATAATGTTCATATCTTCGCTCCAGCTACTGTATGAAGGTACTTGTTTGGCCATATTGTGGTCGACTATTGGTGCCTGGTAACTTGGTAATGAGTTGTAGCTGGGTTTATTTTTGTATAATGTACCGATTGTCTTCAGTGCATCAAGCGCATTTTGATCCATCAGACCATCACTATTTGGTGCTACATTGAGCATAAAGTTGCAATACGCGTTGTTGTACGGAATTACAAATTTCTCGACCAATTCATTGACATTTTTAACTGGGGTGTTCGGAAACGATGTTTTCCAGAACCAATTTTGCTGTAAGGGAAGACAGGCCATTGCCGGCAATTTGTTATGCTCCTTGGAGATAAATTGACCCGCGCCTTGTTCGTACGATTTGATATCGGTGTAAAACAACGCATCACCGGGGTATTTTGCCGAATTGAGATCCATCAACAAACATTTCGGTTGGAGTGATTTGACAAGATAATAGATGTCATCGAAAGGAACATCATCGTACGAAATACGCGACCAAGGGGCGTCCCATCCATCAATGACCAAGGCGTCGATTTCTCCGTATTGGGTCAACAATTCCGTCAGCTGATCTTTGATCAATTGGATATGCGCTTTGGTAATGGTATGTGGACGTATGCCCTGATGCATATCCAAAATGGAATAATAAAGCATAACACGCAAACCATTTTTGCGGAAAGCATCCGTAAATTCTTTAACAACATCACGATGTAAAGGCGTGTTCATTACATTATAATCTGTTGTTTTGGTATTCCAGATCGGGAAGCCACTATGGTGCTTGGTGGTTAGGCAACCATAGCTCATATTCGCCGATTTGGCAGCTTTAGCCCATTGATCTGCGTTGAGCTTCGGAGATTTGAACAGTTCAAGTGCGGCGTTGGGATCGGACCAGTCTTGTTCCATAAAAGTTGGCATGCCATAATGGATGAACATACCGAATCCAAGATTGACAAAGTCGAGCTGACTCTGCTCAAGGACCTTCTTTGAAAAACCGGATTGTGCCAATAACGTGTTGCCCAGTAAAAGAAAAGATAGGCAGTAAAGTAGGGGCTGTAAAATTTTGGACATAATTTGCTAAGTTGTTATGTTGTAAAGATAGGTCAAGGTTGTGTTATTTAAGCCTAATGGAAACCTAACGAAAGCCTAATAAAAGCCTAATAGATATCTTGATTCGACAAATTGATGTTATTTTTAAACCATGAAGAGTACCGGCAAAAATATATATCCTTGGGCATTTGGAACAAGCTTCTTGATCTTGACGGGGTTGATCGGTTTTCTGATCTTCAATACGTATAAGCTTGAAGACAAGAATTATCAGATTGGACAGCTCAACCGGATCCAGAATGCTTATGGAGCTGTTATTATGGATGATAAGATATTCCCGGGGGGAGATGCCATATTCCAGACAACATTGGTACCCTGTTTGCCGAAATGGTATGAAAAAAAAATAAATAAGTCCGCAGACGCAGACCAGTACGGTAACCATTGTATGAATGGCTTTCTCGATCAGATGCGGAGGCAACAGTCGTTAGACCGTATTTTTCGTCGGATCGTACATCAGCAAGGGCTCGATACGACACTTGTTTACCTATTCCATTTTGATAAATTGGAAATATATAATGCAAGAGACCGTGCCTGGACGACTTTCTATGCGTTAGCAGCCGATGATTATGCAGGTCTAATTAGTGGCAAACTCAAGCGCGGAACAAATAATAATAGGGTATTCCAACTGTCTGTTAGTGACAAGAATCCTATTCCTTATCGTTTTACCTATAGCCTGTATGTTGATTATGAAAATAGGGACTGGCGTCTTGTCCAACGTATGGTGCCCGTGTTTTTACTCTCCTTAGCTTGTATTGTTGTGATCGTATTATTGAGTTATCGAACCTATCGTAATTGGATCAATCAACGTAAATTGGCGGACCTGAAAACGAGTTTTCTAAATCATATGCGCCATGAATTTAATACGCCACTGACGACAATTTTGATCAGTGCACATAGTTTGATCGATCGTGAAACAGGAAAAGACGATAAGGAGGTGGCACAACTTGGGCGCATCGTAGAAAGGCAAGCCAAACGACTTAAAGCTTATTTTGAACAGGTCATGGGATCTGTGGCATTACAGGAACAAGAGGCTAAAATTGTATCCGTTTCTATTGATCGGCTGACACAGCAAATATTGAAAGAACTTCATTTGCGCTACCGAGGTGAAATTGAAATTCAATATGAACCTTTAGCTGCCGATGTGGAGATGAGTCTTGATGAAGATTATTATTTTTCAATCTTAGATAACCTGGTATCCAATGCGATAAAATTTAACGATAATAGTAAGAAGACGATTCAGTTTAGCTGGGAGCAGCAAGGTCATCATTATAACCTCAAAATAGTGGATAATGGGGTTGGGATCGCTGTTGCAGATCAGGAAGTGATATTTACAGCATTTTATAGAGGGAAACTATCCGCTAATAAACCTGGACTAGGACTGGGGCTTTACTATGTCAAATCTTATTTGGACAGGCTGGGTTGGACGATCCGTGTAGCAGGCGGTAAGTCTGGTTCCGGTACAATTTTTTATATTTACATGAGTAATGTGGCATTCAATGGCAAAAGATAAGATTGACATCCTTTTGATTGAAGACGAACCTGATTTGGGCGAAGTTTTTTCACGTTATTTGCGATACAAAGGCTTTACGGTGCGCTGGGAAAGCACGGCGCAAGATGGCTGGGCGGCTTTTCAGTCCTGTGCCGTTAAATTACTAATTATTGATGTGCAGTTGCCCGATGGTAATGGTTTTGACCTGGCGCAACAAATGATACAATTGAATCCTGGGCAACCTATTTTCTTTTTGACAGCACTTCATGAACGCACATCGCGACTCAGAGGACTTAGTCTGGGTGCTGTTGATTACATTGCGAAACCTTTTGACATGGACGAAATACTGCTCAAGATTCGCAATTTATTGACCGTGGCAAATGCACCCGAAGTGCAGACGAATCCGGAAATCGAACTTGCTATCGGTTGTCTGTTGCTCAACATGGAACGCTATAGTCTGCGTGATGGAATGGGGAGCATACAAAAGCTCACAGTCCGTGAAGCTGAGTTGCTGCGGCATCTGGTCCTTCATAAAAATCTATTGGTCAATAAAAAAGATCTCCTGCTGCAGTTTTGGGGTAATACGGATTTTTTTAACGGTAAAAGCCTGGAGGTTTTTATCTCCCGACTTCGTAAATTGCTGCAGATGGATCGCAAACTTCAGATCGAAAGTATCTATGGAGCGGGTTATATTTTACACGAAAATGAAGGTGTTTAACGACCGGATCTAATTAAAGAAATACTATGCTATACGAAAATATTCTTAAAAATGTGTCCAAGTGCATTGCTTTGACAGCGGAAGAAACCGAACAGTTCACTGGTTTACTGACAGCAAAGAAGGTGCCCAAGAAAACGATGCTATTGGAGGAAGGGGAAATTTGTCAGTTTGAAGGATATCTTCAAAAAGGGTGTGTCCGGATTTATTATCTGGATGAAAATGGTTTTGAAGTAACGCTGGCATTTGCTGTCGAAGATTGGTGGATTAGTGATATTGCTTCATTTCATTATCATACACCATCTAGTTTATACATGGAAACATTAGAAGACAGTGAGTTTTTAATGTTAACACCAGAAACGAAAGAGAGATTATTAGAGACTGTTCCAAAATTTGAGCGGGTTTTTCGTATGTTGGTGCAACGTCGGCTCGCTGTTCTGCAAAATAGGCTGATCCATACAATGGCCAAACCAGCCGCCGATCGCTATCTGGAATTTATTGAACTATACCCGACTATTTCCCAAAGGGTACCGCAATACTATATTGCATCCTACTTGGGGGTTTCACCCGAATTTGTCAGTATTATACGTAAGCGGCTTGCTGCAAAGAAATAACAAGCAGTTCGAATGGCTCCATGTTGAAACACGTAGGTGATGACATGGGCCATTCGATTTAGAAAAAAGAAGGATGCTTTCCAAAAAGTGAATGTATTTATGCGTTGAGTTTTTCGGTAGCTTGATTTGAGCTGTGTACCAACTATATTTTGAGCTTTCGGACAACTAGACTTTGCAAAAGGTATGAGATATTTGCTACCTTTAGGCTGGGACTGATTTTAGCTATCGGTACCCATAATCGCAGAGCCGTTTAAAATAAATCGTATTGAGCATGGAAGAGAAAGATTTTGGGAATGCCTTTTTGTATTCCTGTTATGTCGAGAAAGCATTTGGGCACGAACAGTTCATTCCCGAACATGTCGTTTTTTTTCAGCTATCTGGTGAAACACATCTGGACCATCAGAAAGGAAAATTGGTGGCGACAGAAGGGCAGATTGTGGTTGCCCGTAGAAACCAACTGGCCAAAGCTTTTAAATATCCCGCGAAAAATAATATTTACAAATCTGTTTCAGTATTGCTGGGGGCTGATCGGCTGAAGCAATACGCGATGGACCATCACCTCAGTTCGGACAAAAAGTATCAGGGTGAGTCCAATGTTGTACTGGAAAGTAACCTGTTTATAAAAAGTTATTTTGAGTCATTGACCCCCTATGCGGAAGCCATCGACCGAGTGAGCCCGCAGATGGAAAATATCAAGATCTATGAATTGATCACCTTGTTGTTGGAAAGCTATCCACAGTTAAAAGACCTTCTTTTTGACTTTTCGGAGCCGCATAAGATTGATCTCGAGCAGTTTATGGTTAAAAACTATCGGTACAATGTGCCTTTAGAAAACTTTGCCAAACTAACTGGGCGGAGTTTAGCAAGCTTTAAACGTGATTTTGAGAAAATATTCCAGACCTCTCCCCGAAAATGGCTGCAAGAAAGACGTCTTTCTGAGGCTTATTATCTAATTGAAAATAAGCGACAAAAACCTGCAGATTTTTATCTTGATCTGGGTTTTGAAAACCTTTCTCATTTTTATGCTTCTTTCAAGGAGAAGTTTGGCATAACACCAGCGACTATCAATTCCGTTGCTTAACATTATTTCCGCCACCAGTAGCTAGGTGTTAAAGGGGGCTGATCGAGGTCGATGACCTGGCCGATCATGGGGGTAAGCATAGGCTGTTGTTGTCGTATTGCTTCCTTGGAAATACGTTCTAGAGGTTCATTCCAGGCATGATTGGCCAATACAAACTTGGACGAATGAACCGGAAACAGTAAGGAAGCTTTGAGATCATGTGCCGCTTGGACAACCTCCTCCGGCATCATGTGTATGTGTTTCCAACTGAGGTCGTATTGGCCATTCTCCAATATAGCCAGGTCAAAAGGGCCCAATTGATTACCTATCTCTTTGAAGTGGTTATCGTAGCCGCTGTCCCCGCCTAAATAGAGCCGCATGGAAGGTGTCTGGAGCGCATAGGATGCCCATAATGTGTTGGCAGTAAATATACTGCGGCCTGAAAAATGTCTGGCGGGCGCAACTGTTACACTGAAACCATCATCCAAGTTGATTTCGTCCCACCAATCTTTTTCGATGATCTGCTCAGGACGATATCCCCAATATTCAAGATGGGAGCCAACACCAAGGCCAACAATGACTTTTCCAACCCGGGGTTGTAGTGCCTTTAACGTCTTATAATCCATGTGATCATAATGGTCATGTGATATAAATAGATAGTCAATCGGCGGTAGAGCAGATACGGTAGAGACATCGGCTCCTTTAAACGCTTTTACACTTCCTGGAATAGGGGAAGCACTGCCACTAAGGACAGGATCGACGAGTATGTTCTTACCATCGAGACGAAGGAAATAAGAGGAGTGACCAAACCAAACAAGCCCATGAGGCTGACTTAACAACTTTTCCCAGTCGATATCCACTGTTGGTATAGTGTATTTGGGACTTGTTTCGTTCGAGCGCTTAAAAAAATAATCGTATAGGGCTACGGTCCAGGGCTGCGTGAGCTGTGGTGTAGGGCTGCTATTCTGGAATTTTCCGTCTTTAAACTGTTTCGATAGCTGTATGCGTTGAAGTCTTTCACCCGAGGGTCTTTTGCCGAATTGTGGATGCATCATATATAGTCCGATAAGAGCGATGAGAACTGCCAGTCCTAAGATTGTTCTTTTCAAAAATAGAAGCCACTTCTTCCTGTTGTTTCTTGTTGCCATCTGCATATTGTATAGCAACAAAGATAAGACTGCTGAGACAGATCTATTTTTGCTGATAGCTCAAATTTATGTGCTGTATGGCTCATTTCGGCGGATTCATCCGATCCACAATATAAAGAAAGTCTTAAAGCCCATAAAAATTCTTCTTTTACGCTCGGGAGTTGGTTGGATTATAGTTGGCTGGATATTAAAAAAAAGGGGGCTGTCCGATCTTTTTGGACGCCCCCTTTTTTTACCCTTTGTAAGGTTTTTTAGCGGCTTCGATGAGCTCTTTCATTTCTAATTTAATGTAATCTACATTTGGGGTAGATCCCGTAAGAAAATAACGTATATTTCCTTCCTTATCAATAATAAATTTTGCTGGAATTCCTTTGACTCCGAATTTCGCGGCCATAACTTCTCCGGTTTGTGGATCTTTTTGATCGTCATAGAGCACTTCAAAAGGATAATTATTCTTGGTGATAAAGGATATCACATTTTCCTTATAGTTCTTATCACGCTCCCAGGTATTCATGAATAAGAATTGTACATCCTTATCATCTGCATAAGAGTCCTGTGCTGCCTTCATTCCTGGGAATGAACGGATACATGGCTGACACCAAGTTGCCCAAAAATCCAATACCACAACTTTTCCCTTTAAACTGGCTAGGGATACTTTTTCGCCTTTAAGATTGAGTAATTCAAAATTAGGTGCAGGTTTAAAAGTTGCCATTTCTTTGATATGGTTGCGAATGTTTTGCGTTAACTCTATTTTTAAGGATGCATTAAAATTCTCGTAACCTTGAACAGATCCATTCAATTCAGTATATAATTTTTTAAGATCATTTTCGACCGCAAATTGTCCTTTAGCATATAACTTGGTGAGAATATTATATGCCTCAAGCTTTCTTCCTGTGCCCATTAAAGATTTGTAGTATACCATCGCTAGACCATCCGCTTGCTCTGGTGCTGCATTTAATGCATTTTCTATATAACCTAGTGCTTCTGTAAATTTTTTCTGTGAAACAAGTATATTGACATAAGCTGACATGGAGCTTGCATATCCCATGGCCGCAAACCGAGCCTTATTGTCTTTTTGATTCTCTGGAAGGGTTAAATAGTAATAACTATCATCCATAGCAGTTTTTAAGAGTGGTGCTGCAGTAGTCGTATCACCTGTCCTCAGGAGGATTTGACCAACAGGGATATATCCATTTCCGCGCCAGAATCGTTCTTTCATTTCTCCTAGATAATATATTGCTTTTTGTGCATTTCCATCGTTGGCAAAACTTTGTGCTAAATTAGCCAATACATAATCATAAGTCAGTGGTTCTTCCTTGAAGTTTTTAACTGGCCATTTTTTGATAAGGTCGTTATACGCTTTTTCTTTTTGTACTGGCGTACTTGCATTGTAAAAAATATCTGTGATAAAGGCATCACGGGTTAGTGATCCTTTTGGATATTTTTTCTTAGCCAGTACTTCTGCAGATGCCTGCAGATCTTCCTTCCCTAAAGAACGCAAAATGTTGATTGTAGTACGGTAGTCTTCTTCCGATTTATACGTCTTTAATTCGCTCATTAATACATTAGCAAGCGAATCCTTTTGTACCAACGTACCTTTTTCTATAATGGGGAGATACTGTTGGTATTTGTTTTTTGCTGGTTGTTGTGCAAAAGATGCTGTTAGCGAAAACACCAACGCAGCCGTTAAGATTTTTGTTTTCATTTTTTGTCTGTATGATTTTTTAAATTCATTAATCTTCGTATCCTGGATTCTGTGTCAGTTTATTGTTGATCAAAATCTGGGCTTGTGGAATAGGATACAAGACATCCGTGGCCTGCCAGTTTGATTTGATTGGAGACAATACAGCGGTAGCACGATCGGTCCGCTTGAGGTCGAGCCAACGATGGCCGAACTCACCGAAAAATTCGTGCAGGCGTTCCATTTCTATTGCAGATAGTAATTGTGTTTGGTTTAAGCTTGAATTAAGTCCTGCAAGTCCAGCGCGAGAACGGACAGCATCCACATCTGTTCGGGCTTCGGCAAGTTTTCCCAGTTTAGCCCTCGCTTCCGCGCGAATAAGATACTGCTCGGCTAAGCGAAGCATAATATGGTATTCGGAACCTGTTCCCGAGGATATTTTATATTTGGTTATGGCATAATAGATTTTGTTGGAGACCGTTTTTGAACTTGTCCAATTTGTTTTTCTTAAGTCAACCGTCGGAGATGTCTCAAAGCTATTATACACAGCGTCCGGTAGAGTGTAGCCGGGTGTAGCTGTAGCCGCGGTAATATAATTGGAGCCAAATGTCGTTACTCCCGTTTGATTGCCAAGTTGAAGAATAACCTCATTACTTGAGTTTACAAAATTTTTATCTGGTGTCGGCATGCCATAATCAGATGACTGTAATACTTTGGTCGCATAAGATTCGGCATTTTGATAATCCTTTTGGTAGAGATAAACTCTTGCCAATAGTGCGCTTGCAGCAGTTTTGTTAGCTCTTCCTCTCGGGCTTGCCGTTGCATCATAGGCCGTCGCCATCTTACTTTCCGCATCTTTTAGATCAGCAATAATCTGATCATATACTTGCTGTGCAGAAGTTCGCGGAAGAATTGCATCTTCAAAAGCGTGGAGGTCATCACGTAATTGCAATGGCACATCACCATAGAGGTTGACGAGATAGAAATAGGTATAAGCCCTAAAAAATTTCGCTTCGCCCAGGAGCTGATCTTTTACACTTGGGGTAAGGCTGGTGGATGCGTCGAGACCTGATATAGCATTGTTTGCATTCTTGATAAGTTGGTAGCAATTTGACCAGAAATTAGCGACATTCCCATTTGTGTTTAGCAGGTTATTGCTGGCGAATTCCGAGGTATTTGCATCAGCCGCATTGTATTGAAGGTCGTCTGCAGCGATTCCCGTATAAAAGGTTGAAGTCCCGGCAAGATTGATGCTTAATGTTGTGGTATACAATCCGCGTATGACACTATTTGCAGAAGCATCTGTGGAGAATGCTTCGCCAGCTACAACTTGTGTCGGTGGAGCGCCCAATTCCACAAATTTTTCGCAGGAGCTGGTCAAAAGAGTTCCACTGGTAATTGCTAATAATAGTATATTTTTATTGATGTTTAATTTCATGATCTCTAGTTTTAAAATTGACAGTTAAATCCAAATACAATCGTCCGCAATGGAGGCAATACCTGGGCAATCGTTCCAGTTCCTAAACCAGATGGACCGCCTTGCACGGTCGTTTCGGTATCCAGGACATATTTGTTCTTGGCCCAAGTAAAGAGATTTTGCCCTTGCATAAATACATTACAATTAGACATTTTTAATCTCGAAGTCCAGCTTTTGGGCAGGTTGTAAGATAAATTGACAGACCTCAATTTAATATAGGAAGCATCCCCATAGACAGCATCAGAGCTGGTATATTGATTATAAGAGTTGCTTAATGCAACTCCATCAGCTGAAGATGCCGGTACTGTCGGGATAATTGCTCCCGGGATATTGGTATTGCTGTTATTTGGTGTCCATCTGTCCAACCAGTAATCATTTTGGTTGAGCATAGCACCCGGTCTCGTGTTGAGGATTTTAGTTACTCCAAAGCGGTGGTTAAATTGAAAAAATACGCCGAGCTCGAAGCCTTTGTAGGAAAAAGTATTGTTAAATCCACCATAGAAAGGTGTACCTAAGTTAGCAACGTATCGGTCGTCGCCCGTTATAGCCCCATCGCCATTGCGGTCTTCGTATAACGCTCTTCCTGTTGTGGGGTCTACACCTTGATAGTGATACAAACGGACCATATTGAGCGGCTCACCAACTAGAAAGCTACTTGAATAAAATGTGTTTTCAATTCCAGGAAATTCGACAAGTTTGTTTTTATAAAACGTGAAATTAGCAGATGTTTTCCATGTAAAATTTTCATTTGTAATATTGGTGGTGTTCAACTCCAATTCCAAGCCTGTATTTTGGATCAATGCCGGTAGGTTTTCTTTGTAACTGTTGTAGCCCGTTTGAGTACTTAAAACTAAATCAGTTATCTGGTCAGAAGAACGATTTCTGAAAAAGTTTCCCGTAAACAAAATTCGATCTTTCAAGAAACCTAGATCTAAAGCAAACTCCAGTTTTTTGGTTGTTTCCCACTTGATATATTCATTTGGAAGTGTTCCAATATTCATGGAAGGATTATTCAGATATGCGGTTGTTGAAGAGTAGAGTGGAAGATAAAGGTAATTTGAAATTTGATCATTACCTGTAGTTCCATAGCTCGCTCTCAATTTACCAAAACTTAAAAACGTTAGATTATCTTGTATAAAATCCTCTTTTCCAAAGACCCATCCTAGCCCTATTGCTCCAAAATTTCCGAATCGGTTTTTAGGTCCAAAACGAGATGAGCCATCTCTTCTAAAAGTTCCATTAAACAAATATTTCTCTTTCCAGTCGTAATTTACTTTTCCGAATAGTGCATTGTATTTGTAATATACGAGGTTATTGCTGGCAGTGAATAATCCTGCGGCACTGAGCGAACCTAAAAGTGCATCGTTTGAATAATTAGAACCATTGGTTGTCTGTGAACGGGATGAATTTTGCTGAAAACTTGTTCCAATTAATGCCGTAAATTTACCTTCGCCGATACTTTTTACATAATCCAATGTCGGTTCAATAATCCAATTTTCGGCCTTTGTATTAGAGAAACTGGAAGATCCAAGCGGGTTGGAGACGGTGTTATTTAAGGAAGTAATTGGGCGTTGATTATTTTGGTTCAACTGTGTGATGGTATAGCCAAAATTTGCTTTTGCTGTCAGTCCAGGTAGAATTTTGTAACTCAGATTGGCGTTCGAGATCAGATTATTGGTATTACCAAAGTATTTCCGTTCGAGCAAGGCGATTGGGTTGTCAATAAAAGCTGATGACGGTAACCAATAGTATTTTCCATTGTCACCATAGATTGGATAATTGGGGGGCAAATTGTAGAGAGATGTGACATCAGAGGAAGGCATATCGGAATTGTCGTTGGCATAGCTAACTGATAAAGCGGCATTGAATTTTTTGTCAGAGGAGGTGTGATCCAAGTTTAACCGTGAGGTAAAGCGACTGTTTTTGCTATCTCCATAAAAAACAGTACTCTCGCGTCTATATCCCGAATTAAAGAAAAAACGGGTAGATTCGTTTCCACCAGACATATTCGCTTGAACGTCGGTAATATGTCCTTTGTTTCCAATCAGCATTTTCTGCCAATCTGTCGATTTGTTCTGATCCCATAACATAAGATCTGGAGCGTTATCGGCTGTAGGTGTAACTCCAGCATTAGCAAAAGCCTCTTTTCTTAGCGTGAGATATTGTTCTAGATTCAACATAGGGATAAAGTGGTTGACCTCGGTAAATCCGGTGTTAAAGTTTACACCAATGCGAGTACGACCTGCAGATCCTTTTTTTGTGGTGATCAATACGACACCATTTGCGCCCCGGCTACCATAGATCGCTGTAGCGTCGGCATCTTTCAAGACATCGATACGTTCAATATCCGCTGGATTAATCATGCTGAAGGGACTTAAGCCGCCTGAAGAAGCTGAGATACCAAATGAATTGAGGTTATCTGTTGCAGGTTGTCCGCCGTTAAAATTGGTAAATGGAACTCCATCAACCACGTATAGCGGTATTGAACCAGAGGTTGTTCCACTTAATGACGCTTGATTCCTAATCTGAATCTGAACAGCACTTCCGGGCACACCATTGTTTTGGGCGATCAATACACCGGACATTCTTCCCGATAGTGCGGCAAGGGGATTACTTACAGGTTGAGAGGTAATGTCCTTCGCTGTGATCGAAGCAACTGATCCCGTATTCAGTCTACGTGTTGTCGTACCGTAGCCAATAACAACCACTTCTTCTAAGCTTCCTTCTTCCGGTTTCAGTTTAATAGGAGTAGAATTGGCAATAAGCTGCTTTGCAGTGATATCAACCTTCTGATAACCAATAAAAGAAAAAGTAATAATGACATCGTCATTTGGAATACGCAGTCCCCATTGTCCATTGACATCCGTTGCGGTACTCGTTTGCATATTGCGGTATTCTGCTTTTTGCCAGTCCTTTATGATAACAGATACTCCTGCCAAAGGCGTTCCATTTTCATTGACTACTTGGCCCGCAATGTGTTGCTGATTCTCTTTTTTTTCTTTTATAGCGATAATGTCATTGTCCAATACTTCCCATGTTAGGTTGCTCCCGGCCAGAGACTGGGAAAGAAGATCTTTTACACTGATTTTCTTTCCAACAATATTGATTGTCGAGTTTGGGAGAGTCGATTTGCTAAAGAACATTTTGTATTTGCTCTTGTCATTGATTGTTTGAAATACATCTTCGAGTTTTCCTCCCTGGACGGAGACATCAATTTTTTCAGTTTGAGAATAGGCGAAGCTCTGTATATGCATGGCGCTAAGACAAATGAGCAGTAAAGCCAATCTCGACTCTTTTCTAAATTTGGGTTTTGTTTTGTTCATGTGAGTTATATAGGTTGATTGTTTTTAGAGTAGTTGTATTTGATTTTTCCCCGTTTTTTTAATTTGAAAGTAATTGACAGTTTGTAATGCTTTTAGGATATTTTCTAGTTGTTCGTTTTCGAATGTTGCTGAATAGCGTTGGTTAGCAACTGCTTTGTTTGTAATTTTAATTTCCACGCCATACATGCGTTCTAGTTTTAAGGCGATATCCAGTAATCTATCATCTTGAATGGTAATCCGATTTAATAACCATTCGGTTTCTAAAGCGGATCCGTCTTTTTCAGAGATGGAAAATGGCTGAATAGCTATTGCCATAGGAGCCGATGCGGTTTTAGTAGTTGTAGATGGGAATTCCTTTTCAACTCCATATACCTTTCTGATCACAAACTTTTCTTTGGGCTTTAATATAAATTTCTGATTGTCAGTTCCTTTTTTCCAGATGGATACTTTGCCACGTACCAAAGCTGTTTGGGCATTATTTTCTTCGGCATAATCGCGCACATTGAAAGCGGTTCCCAGTACGCTAATTTCCATTCTTGGTGTATGAATAAGGAAGGGCTTGGATGGATTTTTGGCGACATCGAAAAATGCTTCCCCAATCAAAGTAACTTCACGTGTGCTGGAATCTTTGAATGAGGCGGGATAGATTATTTTGCTCGAAGCATTAAGTGTAACTTTTGTACCATCTTCTAGAACAATTCGCTGCTGTTGTCCGTTTGTTAGCGTAATTTCTCGATTGTTTGGTTGCGCAATTTTGTAAAGATAAAGAGCTGTAAAAGCGATACAGAGGATAGCTGCAGCTGCTGCAATTCTAGGGAAATTGAATGTTTTCTGATTCCTCCGAGTCAGTTTCTTTATAATTCTGCCATGAATGCGTGCTTTGAGTGCTTTCTGTACATGATCGGGTAGTGTTTTGATTAAATTCGGTCGGGATGAAAATGAATCGAAAAAACGTTCCACGACGTCCATTTCTTCCGAATTGGCTTCGCCTTTTAAGTATTTGTCAATTAGCTTTTCGAGCTCTTGGTTAGGATATTGCATATGATTAGTACAATGTTCACTTAAATAGTGCCCCTAAAAAGAAAAAATGTACTAGTCTAAATTGGTGTTTATTTGTAATTTACTTATTTACAGTTGTATAAAATTATGAGTAGCGTCAAAAAATGTTGGATAACAAGTTTTTTTAATTTTTGAATTGATACTCCGAGGTGATTTTGAACTGTATTTTGGGAAGTTTCTGTCAAATCACTAATTTCTTTTGTGGTAAGTCCATCTAAGTATCTCATTTTAAAGATTTCTTTTCTTTTTTGTGGGAGATGGGCTACCCATTGTTCAATTAAAGATTTTAAATCCTTTTCGGCATACTGATCTCCTTCCAGAATTTCATAACTTCGATAAAGGTGATGATTTTCTTCGATAAGGATATTTCTGCGTTTGTTTTTCTTATAGGTTTCAAAGACTTTGTATTTCATGCATGCAATGAGGTAGGATTTCAGGTTGTGAATCTCTCTACTGGGACAGTGTTCCCAAAGTTCAATAAATACATCCTGAACAATCTCTTCACAGGAAGCTAAATCTTCGAGTCTTTTGTAAGATTCATCTAAAAGTAAAGACCAATATTTATCATACAAAATATTGAAAGCCTCTAAATCGCCTTCTCGGAGCCTAGCTAACAAGCTTGCATCATTATGAGCTGGATCTTTATCGTTTTTCATGATATGATAGTGTGAAGTTGAATTCCTTAGATTGGTAGGGTTGAGGAATGTAACTTTTTTTCAATATTACAGATTTTATTAAATAAGGTCAAGATCTGTACGTATTTTTTATTTTTTGTGTTTAATCTTTTGAAATTCATTAAACATTTGACATCATCATTTGGGCTTATATTCATAAGAAATTGGTTTTTGAGCCGTAATTAACTCAAAATTAGGTTGAATAAAATTAAAATAGAATTCACTTTTAATTTTTCGAATAAATAGTCAAAAGTACATTTGTTTTTGGATGAGTACTGAAATTTATCTTGTTTTATGCTTGCAGAGCCATAAAAAATTCGGTTTTTATTGTCAAGGTTTAATAATATTTTAAATTAATAAAAGACCCCTAATGTTCATTAAATTAGAAATGCGTGAACTGATTGAATCTGCAAAAAAAGAAAAAAAAGGATAGTTGTCAGGATAGCAACAGATTTTGCTAAATCGTATCTTCGAAGGAGAGGATAAACCAGCGAAGCCCCGATATGTACTTTCGGGGCTTCGTTGTATCGGGGCTTCGCTGTATAAGTCATCCAAGCAGGCCCCTTAATCCATCGGCTTAATTTGATCAGGATAGGGGATCTGCTGTCCCGTAGCTTTGTAGGTCGGCAACTGAGCCTTCCAAGTCCGGAGCTGATCAGAAAGTAATTTGCTGAGCTCGCTGGTTTTTCCTTTCATTTTTGGGGCAAGGTTGTTGAGTTCACCGATATCTTGCTGCAGGTTGTAAAGTTCAAGCTTCCCATTTTTCATGTCGTAAAGCAACTTATAATCTCCTTGTCTTATTGCCGAGAAAAAGTTGATTCCAGGGCCATCTGGCACTGTCCACTTGTTGGGGATATTCCATACCAATGGCCGGCTGTTCCAATTGTCGGACCTATTGCCTTCCATTAAGGGCAAAAGATTTTTTCCATCTGGTTTTTCCTGTACGAGCTGATAGTGATCTATTTTGGCTAAACTGAGAATCGTTGGAAAGAGATCTTCGACCATAACAGGGGTAGCATCTGTGCTTGCAGGGTGCTGCTTGGCCTGTTTGATCAACAGAGGAACCCGGATTCCACCTTCGTAAACCGACCCTTTCCCAGCTTTTAATGGTAGGTTCTGTGTATGGCTTGGTCCGGTGCGCATTGGGCTGAGGCTTAGTCCGCCATTGTCGCTAAGGAAAATAATGACGGTGTTATCGTATAGGTTTTTGTCTTTAAGAAATTGAACGATATCACCCATACTTTTGTCATAACCTTCGACCAGTGAAGCATAAGCTGCTTCAGTGGAATCTAAGCCGCGGTCGAGGTATTTTTGTACAAAACGTGGATCGGGTTGGATCGGGACATGCACCGCATAGTTGGAAAAATTAAGGAAAAAAGGCTCCTTACGGCGTATAGGTTCCTCCAGTGCCTTCAGCGCCTCCCGGGTTAAGGCTTCCGTTAGAAATGTGGATGTGCCATGATATTCCATAAGATCGGGAACCGCCTGATAACCTGCTTTGCCAGGAAGGTTACCGTAATTCTGCTCGCCATAGTAGTTTTGTGGGTGCCCGGCGGAGTGTCCTGCAATATTGACCATAAAACCCAAATTTAAAGGACTGGCACCAGGTGTTCCGGCAGATCCCCAATGTGCTTTACCTACATGAATGGTATAGTAACCATTCGCTTTAAGGATGCTTGGAAATGGAGTAGCATATATCGTATGTGGTATATTGGGCACAGGGCTTAGTCCGTTGATATTCCAATCCGGTGGATTCAACAATTCATCTTTGCTATCGGTCGGGGTGTCAGCCTTGGGATGGGTCCAATTGGTGACACGATGATGAGCAGCATTTAAACCGGTCAGAAAGCTCACCCGGGAAGGTGTGCACACCGGTGTTGCATACGCATTGGTAAATTTAATGGCTTCTTTGGCCAATGTTTCCAGATAGGGGGTATGAAACTTTTCGTTGATCGGCGTTTTGACCTTGTAAAATGGTTCGGACATGTCCTGCCAACCGAGGTCATCCACAAAAAACACGACAATATTGGGGCGTTCTGTTGTGGGACCAAGTTGTGCCTTGCTTTGGCTCTGCGCCTGCAGCAATAACCCCATATTTGTAAATAGGGTCGCTAATAGGATAAATTTGCTATTTTTCTTAGAAAGTATCATAAGCATTAAAAGTATGAATAATAGGTTGGCCAATGGCCTTATCTATTGTTAATTTAATTTGTGTACAGCGAATGGGGCCTTTCAATTGAATGATACATTTGTTACCAACGGACGAACCCGTAAATAGTGTTTGCCATCCCTGCTTTGTTTTCGCAGTAATGTGGAAAGCACGTATACGTTGTCCTTGATCAAGGCTTTCTTCAATCATTAACTGGGTAACAGCTTTCGCCTTTTTAAAGCGAATAAGCTCTTGTTTTGGGTCTAGATCCTTTATCGGACTACCATATTGACGTTTGATCTCACTTCCTAGTTCTTCTAATCGCCGCCGATCTATTTGCGGCACAAGCCCCAGGGTGTCGGGTGTAACTCCTAGGATCAAAGTTGCATTTCTGCCGACAGACTTTTGATACATATCCACAAGGTGGTTAAGAGAAAATACCGAATTTTCGTCATTTGGTTCCCAAAACCATTCGTGTCGACCGTTTGCTCCGCGGAGCGGGGCATCAGCCATTGCAGGCATAAAATAGGTTCCATCCGGATCACCGGTTTTTAAGAGTAAGAAATCGTTTGTGGAAATTGCCCTTGGACAACTCTCTCCTGCGCCGGTATAAGGAAAAGGAAACATAGACCAGCATGGATAATGTACTGTTCCAGACTCGGAACCGCCCCATCTTGCTTCTGCCAGTTCGTCGTTATGATAGAAAAGGCAATTAGGTTGATATTTTTTTACAATTGGGAGCACATTTGGAGCACCTTTCTCAGGGCTGCTGGCTCCACCATCAAACCAAATCTCAAACAGTGGACCGTACCATGTGCATAGCTCCTGTACCATTCCCTCGACCATTTTATTATAGTATTTTTGCCGTTCTATTTGCTGCTGTCCAGTACCGATTGCTTTAAAATCGTGAATACCAAGGTAAGCGTTCCAACGAATCCCTACATAAATACCTGGTTTTATCCCGTGTTTGATACAGGCTTTTATAAAATCACCAACAAGATCTTCTTTCCCGTTTTTCCACCCTAAAGCACTCGTGTTATAGGGATTGACTTTTGAGGGATAAAGGGCAAATCCAGTTTCATGAGTCGCGGTAATGAGTGCGAATTTAGCCCCGGCTAGTTTTGCGCTCAGCACCCATTGTTCGACATCCAGTTGTTGCGGCTGGAAAATGTGTATATCAGGAACCGGAACAATACGATTGGATTGCTGTTGATATGCCTTCCGGTCAAAGACATGCAGATCATAGTGAAAGATGATACCAAATTCGGCTCTCTGCCAAGCAAGCTGCTGTTTATTTGGGAGGGCGACAACTTGGGCATATATGCTTGGACAGGAAAGCCCAAGCATGATAATAAACAGCAATAAATCGTGGTATGGTTTAGTAACCCTCATTTTGCGTTAAATTTGGGTTTGCATCAATTTGTTGGAGCGGGATAGGATAAACGACCTGGTATTCTTTGGCTGCATAACCTCGCTCTTTGGCTGACTGGATAAATTTTCCATGTCGAATCAGGTCTTCGCGACGCAATCCTTCAGAAAAGAACTCTCGCCCACGTTCCGCCAGTAGAAAATCACGCAACAATAATTTGTTAGTATAGTCTGCTAATTTGAGCAAAGTTGTATTGGCACGTTGACGAACCTGATTGATGAGGTCGATACTCTCTTGATTAGGACCATTTAGCTCATTAAGTGCTTCAGCACGACTTAAAAGAACATCGGCATAACGTATGTAGACAATATCGTTACCCATATTTTCGCCCACACCGTTTGGATCTGGCCAGTATTTGAAGCTTCGTACATCATTGAGGGCTTTACCATTGTTATCCTCGAGCAATTCCACATTTTTACCAGAGATATCGGTATAGTTTCGTATGAGAAGTTCACGTCTTTTATCGTTCGATTCAAAGGTTTTGTAAAATGCACTATAGGTACGGAATTGTGCACCGAAATTGACCCAGTTGGTGAGAATAGGGTAGTTTGGCGGGAAAGCATGTGCCATGTAGTTATTTTGATAGCCTGCCTGCGCGATACAAGGTGCCCTAAAGATGTATTCTTTATTGCTTTCACCTTCAATGGCAAAAAGCCGTGGATAATTACTATACAGTTCATATTGATGAAGGTCTATAATTTCCTGAGTGACATCGGTCAGCTTTTTCCAATTTTTTTCTTTGAGATAAATCTTCATTAAATACCCAAGAGCGGCACCTTTTGTTGCCCTGCCTATTGGACTTTCTGTAAGCGGTAAATATTGTTTGGCAAATTCAAGGTCACTGATGATATAGTTGACAAAGACATCTCGGTCGGCTCTTTTGGCATTTTTTCCAATTTCTTCGATCTCTTGGGGACTGGCGCCGACGGGGATATCAATCAAGGGGGTAGGGCCGAATAAATTATAGAGGAAATAATAAGATGACGAGCGGATAAACTTGGCTTCGGCTTGTATTTTGTTGAGTTTGGCCGGGTCTAAGCCATTGAGCTGATTGGATAGAATGATAACCGAATTTGCACTGGCAATGGCTTTATACATTTTCTCCCAGAATGAATTTAAAAAACTATTATTGACAGACCAATTAAACTGGATAAATGGAGCGGCATCTTTTTCAAGGCCACCACCCGTTTCAAAGGCAATATCTGTGTTGAACTCATTCATCATATAGGTATAGTTACGATGATCATAAGCAATAATACGGGATTGCGCATAAGCTCCTGTAAGCAGTGCATCAATGCCAGTCTCATCGGCTAAGAATTTGTTGGGGTCGTATTCTGTATATACTTCTTCTTTCAAAAATGAATTGCAGCCTATCGTCGATAGGGACAGCAATAATATGGTGAGATATTTGAGTTTTAATGTTGTCATGTTAGTCGAATTTAGAGTGTAAGATTTAATCCCAATCGAATCGTGCGTGCTAAGGGGTAGCTATTGTAGCTCACTTTGGAAACGGCACTAGTTCCTGTCGCACTTGCGTCAGGATCATAACCTTTATATTTGGTCCAAGTTGCCAAATTCTCTAGTGCCAGAAATATATTGACGCGATTGACTGATTTTCCATTTTTCAATACCTCGTAGTTTAAATTGATATTTTTGAGTCTTAAAAACGATGCATCTCTTACAGTCATTGAATTGATAATATAGTCGCCACCATAGGCTGTAGGGTTTACGCCGCTCGGATATTGATTGGTTGGGTTTTCTGGTGTCCACCTATTCAGGTAGTATTCGGATAACCTGTTGCGATATTCGTTGGTAGGATAGAGGGTTTCGGTGATATTGGCGTCTAACATACTAATTCCGCCTACGTATTGAAGTAGGAAGTCCAGTGAAACATTTTTATACTTGAACGTATTGGAAAGGCTCAGATTGATGGAAGGGAAAGGTTTTCCTAAAATAGTTCGATCTTTTAAGTCTATTTTCCCATCTTGGTTCTGATCTTTAAAGCGAATATGCCCCGGCTTTGCTTCAGGTTGTGCTGAATTTTTTATCTCCGCATCGTTCTGAAATATTCCCTCCGTCTCATACCCATAGAAAGATAACATGGGTTGACCACGTTCTACAAGTTGATAGTTGGAGATAAAACTGGCAATAGATCCCGTAATAAGTTGTGGAATAAAATCTGGTAGCTCTTTGACTTCATTTTTTAGTAAGGCCAAATTAAATAGACTATTCCATTGCCATTGATCACGAATAATATTTTTACTGTTTAACTGAAAATCAATACCACGGTTTTCAACATTTCCAAAATTGACCATGTAATTGCTAAAGCCCACCACTGAAGAAATGGGTTTACTGAATAGTTGATCCTTAGTGTTACGTTTGTAAGCGTCGACAGACCCCGTAATTCGCCCACGCAGAAGCTCAAAATCTAATCCTAGATTTATTTCTTCCGTAGATTCCCACCGTAGATTTTTATTAGGTAGTCTCGCAGGGACAACACCCTGATAAATCTTATCACCAAAGACAGTATTTCCCGACGCGACCAAGGTGTTGATTGTTTGGTAATTGTCTATTCCTTGGTTTCCTAATCGTCCATATCCAAATCTCAGTTTAAGCGTCGTACCATTTTCTTTCAAATGGGAAAGAAAATCTTCATCCGTTAATTTCCAGGCAAAAGCTCCGGACGGAAAAAATGCAAACTTGTTTTCTTCCGAAAAGCGCGATGTACCATCTGAACGCAGAGAGGCTGTAATAAAATAACGATCGTTAAAATTATAATTGATACGGCCTAATACACCATTGAGTCTGTTTCGGCTTTTACTAGAACTTACATTGTCGCCTTTATCACCATCTCCACTCTGTAAAAGGTTGTAGGAAGTGACGTCAGATAAAAATTTCATTGAACTGGCTCCCACGCCTTCACTTTGAAACTCTTCAAATGTTGTTCCCAATAAGAAAGCCAATTGATGTTTTCCAATTTTTTTATTGTAGTTGAGTAAAAACTCGCCCAACCATTGGTGGCCACTTGACGCATTTTTTGAACCCAATCCGCCATTGGCAAGACCGTTTATGGTCGATCGGTCCGTATAACTGGAGTTCATCATGTTGGCGGTACTTCCGCCAACACGTAATGTTGCTGTAAAATCGGTAAAAGGTTTAATTTCTGCGGTAATCAATCCATAAAATGTATTGGAGATATTTCTATTCTCCTTACCATTGATTAGGGCCAGTGGATTGTCTAAAGCGATAAAATTATTAAGGTAGTATCGACCATGTTCATTGACGTATGCCGGTAGCGTGGGGTCAAATTGCAATGCGCTATTGAGCGGGCCTGCGGCTTCATTCACTCCATTGGATGTATAGATTGCTTGCTGGTTACCACGGGTATAATTTCCGTTTATATTGAATTTTATATAATCCTTTGGTCGAAATTCCAGATTTGTTCTGAAATTAATTTTAGCGTAGCCCGAGTTTTTTACTAGACCATCCTGGTTGAAATAATTTAGAGCGGTATAGAAATTACTCTTATCCCCACCGCCGGAAAAGCTAAGTTGATGATTCTGTACGACCGCATTTTTTCTAAATATTTCATTCTGCCAATTGGTTCCTTCTCCCATGTTGTTGATCTGGTCTTCCGTAAAAATGGCGTCTTTGTTTGCATCTTTTCGGATAGCATTCAGAACTTGCATGTATTGCTTTCCGTTAAGGACATCCAATTTTTTTGATACATTTTGAAACCCGATATAACTATCATATTTCGCTATAGCTGTGCCAGATTTTCCTTTTTTTGTTGTAATAAGCACTACACCGCTAGCCGCACGAGTACCATAAATAGCAGCTGCTGAGGCATCTTTTAAGATGTCTATTGATTCGATATCATCCGGACTTAAACTACTAGGGTCGATACCAGGTAGCCCATCTACCACAATCAGGGCATCATTACTACTGTTAATGGAACCTGCACCCCTGACCTGTATTTTGGTTCCTGCCCCAGGCGCCGAATTGGTTTGGCTGATGGTTACACCTGGTGCCTTACCATTGATCAACTGAAGGGCGTTGATATTGGATCCTTGTGTGAAATCCTTAGCTTGAACGGCAGAAATTGAACCTGTGAGGTCTGATTTTTTTTGAACACCATAGCCCACAACAACGACTTCTTCCATTTCATTGATTTGAGGCTCTAAAGTGATGACGAGCTGTTGGGACCGTTGGAAAGATATTGTTTTCTCTTTAAATCCAATAAAATTAATGCGAAGCTCACCACTGGGCGGAGTCTTGGCAAATTGAAAATCACCATGTTCGTCTGTCGCCACAGATCGTCCGGTGCCGACGAGCAGAATAGTGGCTCCGGCAATAGGCTTTCCAGTATTGTCTTTTAATTTGCCCCGAAGATCCTGTTGAAATGTGTTGTCTTTTCCAGCTGTGATTGAAGCAGAAGCATTGGGATGGATCAAAATTGCATTATTACGCACGCTATAGGTCAATTGCTGATCGGCTAGTAATATGCGTAGAGCTTCGGCTAAAGGCTTGTTGGTAATGCTGAGATTCATTTTTTTGTCTTCATCAATTTGTTGAGAATTGTAAAGAAAGTCTTTGCCACTCTGTTTTCTAATCTTTGTTAAAATAGATTTGAAGCTTTCCCCTTTCACATGTAGCGAAATGTTTTGTCCATAACTATTTGCACTGACATGGAACGTGGCTATTACTAGAAACAGGATAATCAGTTTCATAAAAATCATAGTTTTTACGATAATCCTGGTCGTAGGATATCGAAATGAATAAGAAGTTTTATACATTTGAACTGGATAAATTGATTAATAATTTTCGTTTTGTTGGTCGTTATCTAACTGCGGGAGTGTTGGAGCACTTCCGTTTTTTTATTTAAAGTTTATTTATTGGTTACATAAATGCCTCCTTCTTTTATGTTGAATCTCAGGTTGGAAACTTCCTCTAGATTTTTGAGTAGATCACTTAGATCATTGGTGCGTCGATAGGTTCCTGAAAATCTATCCTCGCTTTGTGAGTTGATCTTAATAAATTTAACATCATACCAGTCTCTAATTTGTTCGGTTAATTGATAAATATCCACATTCTCGAATTTAAAATAACCTTGCTGCCATGCCAGGATATCCGTTGTATCTATTTCGGTTTTTTTAGGTGTTGCAGTTTCTCCGTATGCTTGCTGCCCAGGAGAAAGGTGGATCACAGTCTTTGGACTACTAACCTTTACTTTCCCTTCCAGTAATGAAATCCTTTCTATACTATTTGGGTAACTTTGGATATTAAAATGTGTTCCCAGCACCTTGGTAGTATAATGTAAACCTTGTACAGAGAAGGGCTGTCGATCGAGATGAGTGACCTCAAAATACCCTTCGCCGACTAATTGTACCTGACGTTCCATTTCATTAAAGCTTCTCGGAAACGTAATCTGTGAATTGCTATTGATCCATACTTTTGAACCGTCAGGTAGAACAAGTGCTTGTGTTTGCCCTTTTTGGGTTTGAATAGTCAATTTCGTGTTGTTGGCTAAAACATGTTTGTCGTCTTGTCTAAAAACAAGAGTGCCTGCTGAATCCTTGACAATCCCATAGGTTTTGAACTCGGATTGCTTCAATGGGATGTTGTTGCCGTTAGTATTGTTGCTGGCGTAAATAAGACCGCTATGTTTTTTCAGAAAGATTTGATTTACTGTAGTGTCGTGTTGAGGGGTCTCATCCTTATTTTTGTCGGTAAGCGTAAATAAAAGTGCTGCAAGAGAAATTATACCAATGAAAATGGCTGCATAAGGGAGGAAGGTTTTCCAACGGCTATTTTTTATGGCACCGGTCTGATACGGGGTATCTTGAACTAAATGCGCGTGGATATTGGACCAAATCTTGTCTTTTTTATTTTTTTCTAGCGCGACTTCCTTGGAATATTTGAGGTAAAATTTGTCAAATTTAGCCAAAAGATCGGCACTAGGATTAGTGGTCAGTAGAACTATTAATTGTCGCTCCTGTTCTGGACTAAGCTTATTTTCGAGATAGTCTTTGACTAAGTTTTCAAACTCAGAATTGGTCATCATGATATTGGTCTTTATTATAAGAACAATATTGAGTTGGGCTAAGGACTAGTCGATGAAAAAAAAAGTAAAAAATAATAGGGGATAGATGATCGAAGAATCTCCTGGAGTACCCTTGAGTTCTTCTTTGATAAATTTTAAAGAAGACACCAAATGATTTTTTACGGTATTTGTCGAAATGGATAACTGTTGCGCTATTTCCTGATGTGATAGTCCCTCGAATCGACTCATACGAAATACGAGTTGCTGTTTTTTGGGTAGCTTTTGAACCAATTGTTCCAGTGCTTCGTTCACTTCTTTTTCCGCCAAAGGGTCTTGGTCAAAAATGCAATCATGAGATCCTTCGGAGCATAGGGGTTCGAAGAGGCTATGGTATCTTTTAAGCTGTTTGAGCCTATTGAAGCATTTATTTCGACTGATTACATAGATAAATGTTCGAATATTGCTGTCTATATCTATTTTTTCTCTTGAGTCCCAGAGCTGGAGAAAAGTATCCTGTACAATTTCTTCTGCAATGTGCTCATCCTTTAAAATATGAAGCGCAAATTGGTAAACCATTTGCGCATAGTTATCATAAAGTACCCTTAGGGCAATTTGATTACCCCGAGATAATTTGTGCAATATGGCAATGTTGTCTTTCAAATGCTGTTCTAAATGTTGTGTATAGCGTGCCTAGATAACCCGACTATTACACCTGGTTAGATGTTTGCTTTATTGAACGTAAGCTATTCTTTACGAAATTCGGCTGTTACGAACTTCGCAAAGAATATACTAAGATAGTAAAATCTCTATTGATCCAAGGTTTGTAAATCACTTTGTTTGCCATTTACCGTATTGTTTGAAATACTGCTATTTGCGACACGTTCAAAAAATAAGGGCTTTTTATTCCAATGAAAAGCAGGGTATTCCTTATTGGTCTTGATTTGGTTGTTGCGAAAGACCAATCCATTGACTGATTTGGCATAAAGAATAGGCTTATCGAAGGTTTCAAAGCGGTTGTCTTCGATGACGATATGGCTATGGAAGTATTTCTGCTGATTTTTTAAATCCGGAATTTCTGGATAGATCGATATAATCGCATTGGTAAATTGGAACATATTGGTCAAGGCATTGATGAAAGTATTGTTCCGGATGCGAATATCGTGACAGCTGCCAGTTTCATACCAACCATTGGCATCGCCACACAGGAGAATAGCTGTACCTGAAGTATGATCAAAGAGGTTGTTTTCTATCAGGGTCTTTTTGGGTGTACTGAATAAAGCACCTCGTGCTCTATTGTGGCGTACGGTATTGCCACTAAATAGTACACGTGGGGTCCACGTAAGGTTTTCGATGCCAATATCCATTTTTGTTGGGTCAATAGCAGGGTCCAAAGCATTACTTAAAGTAATCTTGAATTCGCGGATTGGATCTGAGGCTTTCTCGCGTAAAACGCTAATGGATTGGATCTTATTTTTTTTGTCCCAGAGTTCCATTGTACTGGATCGGATAAATTGGACCGTATCCCCCTGGTAGCCCCAGTCAAATCCGTAGGATTGATCGTGCATATAACGACCGATCAATGTTTTGTCATCTATTCGTTTGGTGATCTTCAGGTAGGTACCATGGATATTGATGGCATCATCCATCATATTTTCATAGAGTCCATTCTTCGATACAATGATGCCCTTGCAACCCGAAAAATGTGTTGCGTCAGCCTGAGCCGTAAAATAACGGGGATCCTGATCGCTGCGAAGTGCAATTCGGAAACCTTCCAATGTGATGTTGTCCGTTAATTGAGCTAACAAACCCATGCCTTCGGCGTAATGGACGGCGATATTTTCAAGTCGTATATTTTTTCCTTTATGGACAAATACGCCCGGGTTGGGACGAAATCCAGCGCGCATGGCAACGACGGTACCTGGTATAAGCTTGCTGTTCTTCCATTGCTGCGCTTGAATAATACCCGGAGAGAGCTCTTTCACTTTGGTTGTGCCTACGCGAATATCGCTTGTATTATAGACAATGCGTTTGGTCTTTTCTTCAAAGGCAATCCCCGATGTCGGTTTCAGTTGCCAACCTTCACCGGTATTGTAAAATATACTGTCTTTGATCGTATAGGTTACCCAAGGTGCAGTTTGATAAGTAATTGTACCGTTGATTGTATCGTTTTGTAAAATCTTGACCTGGCAGATCTGGGGACGCTCAAAATCGATGTGGATATTTTTCAAAGTGAGGTTTTTATTTTCAATCAATGCAATTGGTAACATGCGGCCATGATAGATAAAGTCTGATCCTTGTCCATCAATTGTGATATTGTCGCAATTTTCAAATGCCATACCTACGGTCTTGGGGTTGTCCTGATCGTGATTGGAGATGTAGTATTCGCGGATTATTGCCCCTTCTGGATGAAAGTCATAACGTCCCTTTTTGAATTTTAAAATAATAGGTTCTTTCTTGCCAATCTTGCTGAAGATGGATTGAATAGCTTTATTGACCAATGCAGTACTATTGTTGCCCATGTTGGGAACAACACCATAGGTGGAAAGATCGATAATCTTCGTTGCGGACTGCGCAAGGCAGTTAAAATACATGAATGGTAGGAGAAGGATAAGCAAATAAGGTTTTAGGATGTTCATGATGTCCTGCTATTGATAAATTGGTTTATATCGCACAATTTCCCTATGGGATTTGGCTTGTCGAATATAGGGATAATCGTTCAACATCCAAATTAAGTCGTGAAGCGTAGCGTTTTTTTTACGCATGTGAAAACATGGTTTTACTCATAAATGGAGGCAAAATACACGATGAAGAAGAAATTTGGTGTTAGGCAAAAGATCGCTACACCCCCTGAGGTAATAGTTGCAGAAATTTTAGATTTCTATTTAAAATTTTATATTTTTGAGATCAGGCTTAATCTAAATTGTGAAGAAAAAATCAAGACATCTTTTTCTGGTTTTATGGTTTGTACTGATCTGTCAGATTGGATCGGCGCAATATGGGTTAGAATTTGCCAGCCACAACATGGAAGCCGATAAGCGGACTAGCCTGCAGATCGGTACCAAGGAATCGATTTCTTTTCAACATAAACTGTCTGTTTCGTTCGATCTTTCCTTTTTGCCACTCCAACAGGATTATTTTGGTTATATCTTTCGACTGATTACGGATGATGGTGTCAATATCGATTTGATATACGATCGGCGGCTTGATCAGGACAAACATTTTAAATTGGTAGTGGGGGAGGACTTTACCCCGGTATCTTTCAATATCACAGCCTTACAGTTGTATTATAATTGGACGCCAATGCGCCTCGAGCTCGATATGGATAAAAAGGAGCTTTATTTTCAGGTTGGAACGGCCCGGTATTCCTATCGGCTCAATAAACAGTTTGCGCCTCAGTTTAAGCTCGTTTTTGGTGCAAATATGATGAAAAACTTCCAGACGATGGATGTTCCCCCCATGCGCTTAAAGGATATTCGAATTGCGGATAATAGCAAACTTAAATACTATTGGCCATTGAATGAGTCTTCAGGGACCAAGAGTTTAGATGAACAAAAAAAGAGTGCAGCGGAAATCGGTAATCCGATCTGGATCAAGCGGCAACGTAGTGAATGGAAAACACAGTCTTCTTTTACACTGGAAGGGCAAGCTAGTGTGGCCTTTGACAAAAATGAAGAAACACTGTTTTTTGTTGGAAATAAGCGTTTAATGATCAGTAAAATTGGTGGTAGTGATTTACGTTCGCAGGAATATGCCGATGGCAAGCTTTTGCTTGTCAATGGTAGCCAATCGCTTTTTGATCCGATCAAAAAGAACGTCCTGAATATCTCCATCGACCAAAAAATCGTTGCTGCTTATGATTCCACCAGTCGAACATGGAATAAACAATTTGATTTTCCTGCTGTAGGCACAAACTATTGGCTGTTCAACAAATATTTTAAGTCGTCCGACACGAGTATCTATATGATCGGGGGCTATGGACATTTTAAATACAAAGCGAGCGTATTGCGTTATCATCTGCCCACACAATCTTGGGATAGCATTCCTTTTACAGGTGATGAAATTTTTCCGCATTATCTTGCGGGAATGGGGCAGGGAAAGGATGGGGTATACCTGGCCGGTGGTTACGGCAGTTCCACAGGAGATCAAATGTTGAATCCCCGCATTTCAAATGATTTTCTTAAGCTTGATTTTAAAAACCACACGTCTCTAAAAGTTTACGAATTTTCATCTGCATTCGCTGATATGGTATGGGCCAATAGTCTGGTCGTTGAAGATAGTAGTGGACTGTTTTATGGATTGATTTTTCCGAACAATAAATTCAAAACACATTTACAACTGGTGGCAGGCAGCCTCAAAGGGACACAATACCAGTTTCTGGGGAGCAGTATACCCTTCGATTTTCATGACATCCGTTCTTTTGCCGATCTCTATTATGCGCCGAAATCTAAGTCCTTCGTTGCAGTTACCTTGTTTTATGATGATAAGACCGATTTGACTAAGGCAACGATTTATACTTTGCTGGCTCCCCCTTTACCGTCTGAACAGGGTATAATACCTTTGGCTAAGCCTGCGCTGCTTAAATACAGCCTTTATGCCCTCGCTGTAATGGGATTATCGCTCTTGATCTGGTGGTATCGAAAAAGAAGCAAGCAAAAAAAACAAACTATTTCCGTCATGGAAACTGATAAAATAGGAGAGCCGCACCTACAAGCAGCTCCCTTGAAGGAGACTGAACAAGATAAGAGCGGGCAATTGGTAGATCTTCCGCAACCCAAGAAAGTGGCCAAGGGATTTGAAACCCGACATGGCGCCGGAATCTACCTTTTCGGTGGCGACTTACAGATTGTGGATCTTGGTGGAAAAGAAATCACCAAGAAGTTTTCGCCATTGCTTAAAGAAATGCTGCTGATTTTTATTCTCTATACCGTACGATGGGAGCGGGGAATTAGCTCAGAGAAGCTGACTGAGCTATTTTGGTCCGATAAGAGCCAGTCCAGTGCGCGAAATAATCGATCAGTGAACATCGCCAAGCTCAATAGTTTACTCGAGCAATTGGGTGATTTTAGGGTGACCAAAAAAAGTGGTTACTGGTGCATTGAGCCAATGGATACAGTATATATCGATTACCTCCGCTTCAGCAGGATGGTATCCAATAAAAAATATTTTACAGAAACTGAAATTAGAGAATTACTCGATATAATTGACAAAGGTGGCTTCCTTTTCGAAGTGGACTATGAGTGGCTCGATAATTTTAAAAGTGAAATGTCTATTCTGGTGCTCACAACGTTGGGCAATTTTATTGAAAATCTGAATGTGCAGGATAATGCTGAACTGATTATTGAGATCTGCAATAAGATATTCTATTTTGATGAAATCAATGAGGAGGCGATGATTCATAAATGTCGTTCCTTGTTACAGCTGGGCTATCACAGCCTGGCCTTACAGTGCTATGAGAATTTCTGTCAGATCTACGCTCGTTTATATGGTGAAGCTTACCCCAAAAGTTTTAAAGACTGTCTAGATTAAGAAAAAATATTTAAAATTTTAATGTATTGATATACAGTTGTTAATGGTGTTTTTGGATGCCTGTTAATCTTCTGTTAATCTTCTATTATACCCCTCGCCAATATATTCGTTTTCATACTTAATAACCAATCAAATGAAAGCGAAAAATTATCTTCAACTCTTCCCTAGGGAATAGCGGTAATGGACTGTTTGTAGCAAACAGGTCCTCCCTAAATACATAAACCTAATACATAATTCAATAACCAATTTAAAACAATACATGAAAACAAACTTCATTTTTAATGAAAGGCCACTGCCGTGGAACAAGCTCCGTAGTTACCCTTGGCAGTGGGCATTGTCCTCGCTGCTGCTATTGTCTCCAATGGCAACCATCGCGCAGCAACAGCAGATCGAAGGTAAGGTGCAGACTTCAAAGGATAAGCCGATCGCTGGGGCTTCCATTACAGACCTCCGTACCGGGCATACCACATCGTCTGATGGTCAGGGACGCTTCAAGATTAGCGCATCGCCGGGAGATAAACTCGTGATCACTTTTGTCGGTTACCGCAAGACTGAAATGATCGTTGGGCAACAACGCCTCATGGATGTGTTGCTCAACGAAGATAATACAAGCTTGGAAGAGGTCGTGGTTGTGGGATATGGCACGCAGAAAAAGGCTTCGTTAACAGGGGCGATATCATCGGTGAACAATAAAGAAATCACAGTAACAAAAAATGAAAATGTGGTCAATATGTTAGCCGGTAAGATGCCCGGTGTCCGTATCAGCCAACAGTCGAGCCAACCGGGATCGTTTGAATCAAATATCGACATCCGCGGAATGGGTGAGCCCCTGATTGTGGTTGACGGAATCCCCCGTGATAAAGATTATCTGTCACGCATGGATGCCAATGAAATCGAAAGTGTATCCGTATTAAAGGATGCTTCAGCAGCTGTTTACGGTGTGCGCTCGGCGAATGGTGTTCTTTTGGTGACCACACGCCGGGGAAGCAATGAAGATGGAAACTTTGAAATAAACTATTCGTATAATCGTGCCTGGCAAAAGTTTCTTTATGTTCCCAATACGGTGGATGCCCTTGCCTATATGCAGCTTAAAAATGAACAGATAGGCCGCGATTTTAATAGTAATTATCCGGCGAAGATGCCTCATATTTTTGGACCGGCAGATTTTGAAGCGTATCAGAACGGCACAAAAAAGACATCCAATTATGTCGATGCGGCATTTGACAAAGTATCACCACAATATCAGCACAATCTTTCCATCAACGGTGGCGGCAAGAAAGTTAATTATTTCTTCAACCTGGGCCATATGGATCAGATGGGTGCTTACAAAAGCAAGAGTCTCAACTATAATCGCTGGAATTTTCGCTCCAACATTGATGCGCAGATCACAGATCGTCTGAAAGCGTCTTTGGATGTGGGCGGGTATGCCGATGAGACCAACCAACCACGTACGGATATCTGGGCCGTCTACAAACAGGCCTGGAGACAAAGACCTATTGTGCCGATCTATGTCAACGACAATCCCCTTTATCCGAATTTTGAGATGATCGATAACGAAAATCCGGTCGTGGTAACGGACTCCAAACAGACTGGCTATCGTAAATTTTTACGTAAGCAATTCAACGGTATTATCTCTTTAGACTATAAGGTACCCTTTGTGGAAGGCTTAAATGCGAAGGCAACCTATAATTATGATTTCAAGTACAGTGACAATACGGATTTCAAAAAGTCCTATTTTTTATATAGCTATACACCACCTGTCTATGATGGTAACGGCCAGATTATAACCCCTGAAAAGTATAATGCACATGAGAAAAATGCTCCTACGACCGTGAGGCGGAGTTCCTATCCGGATACGCATTCTCTGATGCAGTTCTCGTTGAATTATAACCGTCGTTTTGCCGAAAAACACCAGGTCTCCGGTTTGTTGCTTTTCGTCGAAGAATATAACAAATGGGATAGCTTCTATGCACAGCGGGAGATCATGGTCAATTCGGAATATCTATTTGCTGGTGAGGACAAGAACCAATTGGCAAATATGGAAGGTATTGGCGAACGTACAGCACGAGGTTTGGTCGGTAAGTTCAATTACGATTACTTAGGTAAATACATTGCCGAATTTAGTTTTCGTTATGATGGCTCATCTAAATTTCCAAAAGAATCACGCTGGGGATTTTTCCCGGCAGCCTCGGTGGGTTGGCGTATCAGCGAAGAAGGGTTTATTAAAAACAACTACAATTTTATCAATAACTTAAAAATAAGGGCATCCTATGGTAAGCTGGGGGATGACCGTTCGGCAGGTAATTACCCTTCAACCATCGTTGGTTATGCACTGGAACCCAATGAAACGGGGTGGATCTTTGGTGGAAACCTCGTGAATGGGGCCCTGCCTACTGCAATTCCCAACCCTAATCTCACTTGGTATACTTCCAAAACTGCTGACGTGGGTTTGGATATGGATCTATGGAACGGCAAGCTGGGCTTGACTTTTGATTATTTTAACCGTAATCGCTCAGGCCTTTTGGCGACAAGCCTTGACTTGATCCCTGGTACTGTTGGTGCCAACCTACCGCAGGAAAATCTGGAAAGCGATCGCACGTTCGGCTATGAGCTCTCTTTGACACATCGCAATAAGATCAATGATTTCAATTATTTTATTAATGCGCAGGTCTCTTCTACCAAGAGTCAATTTGTAAACCGCGTAGAATCAAAAGCGGGTAATTCGTATGACAACTGGCGTAACCGCTATTCTAATCGTAATAAGGATATCTGGTGGGGCAAGGAGTACGCCGGACAGTTTGGATCGTATGAACAGATTTATAACCACCCAACATTGGTAAGCAGCGGCACATTGCCTGGTGATTATTACTATCAGGACTGGAACGGCGATGGAGTGATCAACGATGCCGACAATCATCCTATTGCAACGTACAATATGCCTTTGGTCAACTATGGTTTTACGTTAGGAGGATCGTGGCGGGGTCTGGATCTAACGATGAATTTTCAGGGTGCTGCAAAAGTGTATGTACAATATAGTGAGGTACTGGCAGGACCACTGCAGTTTGACGGTGGTGCTTTGACGCAGTTTTTGGACCGTTGGAGACCAGTTGATGCCGGTGCCGATCTATTTAACCCAAGCACACAATGGCTTGCTGGATATTATCCTTCTACGGGCTCTGCCATGGCCGAAGGAACCCGGGCAGTTCAAAATGCCTCCTATCTGCGTCTGAAAACCTTAGAACTGGGTTATTCTCTCCCGCAACAATGGTTGAAGACACTAAAAATAAAAAATCTAAGGATCTATGCGAGTGCTTATAACCTGTTGACATGGACAGGTCTCAAATATACCGATCCCGAGCACCCAGGATCTGCCGGAGGTTCTTCATCGGGTGATATTGATGTGTACAAATATCCCATCAATAAAACCTACAACATTGGAGCATCCATTAAATTTTAATCTCAAAACGAACAAAACATGAAAAAATCAATCGCTATAGCAATCATTGGCCTTTTTCTGTGCTCGGGCATGCAATCCTGTAAAAAAATGGATCTGGATCCACTAGGGGTATTAGGTGAAGATGCGCTTTTTGGAAATGAGGCTGGAGCACGTAAATATGTCGCTGGAATGTACAGCTATCTACCCATAGAAGACTTTGTATATCATCCTGAAAGAGGATTTAGATGGGACAATTATTGGCAAAATTCGGAAACGCTTGCGGCCATGAGTGGCGAGATGACCGGACAATTTTGGGGGGTAGCTGGGGCACAGGGCTTTGGTTACTGGCCATATGATCGCATCCGGAATGTCAATACCCTGATTGCAGGCCTACCTAAATACAAAGCCAATTATACCGAGCAGGGGTACAACCAGATCTTTGGGGAAGCCCATTTCCTACGAGCTTTCTATTATTTTGCTTTGGTTAAGCGCTACGGTGGGGTACCTATTATAAAAGACGTGCAGGATCCAACAGCCGATAAAGAACAGCTCTTGGTTAGCAGAAATAAAGAATCTGAGGTTTATCATTTTATCAATGAAGACTTGCAGGTGGCTATTTCAATGATGTCTGGAAGCAGCGAACGTGGCCGCGCCAACAAATATGTGGCAGCAGCTCTACTTTCCCGCGCCATGTTGTATGCCGGTAGTATTGCTAAATATAGTTCGTATAGCAATCTCTCTGGCGATGCCACAGACAAGCAGTTGGTAGGTATCAAAAAGGAAGAAGCGGAATGGTTCTTCAAACAGGCTTATGATGCTGCAACAACCGTGCTGGCAGGACCGTACAGTCTGTACAATAAAAATGCACAGGATAAGGAACTCAACTACGTAAATTTGTTTTTGGACTTAGACAGCCCTGAGGATATTCTGATCAAGGAGTACAGTCTGACCGCACCGCACAACAACCGTCTCAAACATAGCTATGACGCTACGCATTTGCCCAATCCGACCTTTTCGAGTGACAATGAGTCTGCGGCATACCCCGTATTAAATGTCGTGGAGTTATTCGGTGAACTTCCAATCACTGATGCCGGTGGAAAACCAGTACGCTATACGGACCGTAAACAGCTGTATGCCGATTTGGAACCTCGTCAGCGGGCCACATTTTACTTCTCGGGAATGGAATTGCGCGAAGGCGCCGAAAGACGGAGTTTTGATATTCAGCGTGGACTCTATAAAACCTTTCCCGGTAAGGCTTCTGATGCACAGATGGGCGCGGGTACTGCGGCGATAAATAGCGAGTCAAATCGAATCTTGGCTGGCCCCAAGAATAGCCTGTTTGATTACAATGGTACGAAGATCAACATAACAGGCGAGCATGGCATGTGGAAAGATGGACATGCCAACAATACCCGAACTGGATTTTACATCCGTAAATACATTAACTATAAAATGTCTACCAAGGATGTGAAGTTATATAACAGTACACAACCCTGGAAGGTCTTTAGGCTCGCTGAGATACTTTTGAATAAGGCAGAAGCTGCTTATGAACTTGGCCTGATCAAAAATGATGATGCACTTAAACAGGAAGCATTTCAATACATCGCGCAGATCCGTAATCGTGCTGGTGCCAAGCCTTATCTCTATACAGCTGCTTCGGCAAACCTCTCCGGTAAATATGGTTATCCCTTGGATGGAAATCTGCAGTTTATACGTGAGGAGCGCGAACGTGAACTTTGCTTTGAAAATCACCATTGGTGGGATATGCGGAGATGGCGCATTGCAGATGTGGAACTCAACAACTTTGTACCCAATTCGCTGATGCCTTACCTTGTATTGGATGAACTGAAATATGCTCCGGGCGGCGAACGGATCAACTCCTTTATTTTTATTCGCGAAAAGGAACCTTGGAACAAGACGTTCAACTTTGAAAAGAAATGGTATTATGAACCTATTCCGGGTGGAGAACTGAACAAAAACCCTAATCTATATCCACAGAACCCTATTTACTAACCGAGCGGAAATGAGAACGATATATTTATTTACAGCATTGACAGGCTTGTTATTTTTAAATGCCTGTTCGAAAACAGATAATTACGATGGCCCGAATGCGAGTATGAAAGGGCAGGTCATTGATAAGGTAACGAATAAACCCTTCCTGACCGGACAGGGCGAATTTAGCATCCGTTTGCTAGAAACCAGTTGGAGCGACAATCCCGCACCGCAGGATATCGCCGTCAAGCAGGACGGATCGTATAACCATACAAAACTCTTTCAGGCAACGTATACGCTCCAGCCCTATGGTGGTGCATTTTGGCCAGCACAGAAGATCGAAGGTTACCAACTGGGTGCTAATGCAGAGCAAAACTTTGAGGTGACCCCCTACTTACAGATTAAAAATGTGAAGTGGACCCTAAAAGCCGAAAATAAACTGGAAATCTCCTGTACGCTTGCCGCACCTATTACGGGTGGATTGCCGCAAGTGATTGAGGTTCGCCCATTCCTGAGTCTGACACCATACTGTGGGGCTGGCAACCGTATTGATGCGTATTATAAGGATGAATATCGCGCATTGATCAATCAAAACTGGGAAAATATTGGCAATATGCAGACCGGAGAAGGGAAGGAAACTTACACGATCAAGGATATTCCATTGAAATCAGGGTACACCTATTATGTACGGATGGGTGCAAAAGTGCGCGACACCTACGAAAAATTCAATTATTCGGAAGTGGAGGTTATTAAAGTACCTTAAGTAAAGAATCTAAACAATAAGCGGGACTTGGTGCCCGCTACTACTACTCAATACTAAATAATTATTCGGATGAAACAATTTATTAAAGCAGGTTCCAGATGCCTATTGGGCATGACATTATTTTTTGCCACACACTTGCAGGCGCAAGATAATCCATTTATCAAACATATGTATACCGCAGACCCTTCGGCACGGGTATGGGCCGATGGCCGCCTGTATGTGTACGCTTCACATGATATTGCTCCGCCTCAAGGTTGCGATCTGATGGATCAGTATCATGTGTTTTCGACGGCGGATATGAAAACATGGACCGATCATGGCGAAATATTACGCGCCTCACAAGTCCCATGGGGTAGAAAAGAAGGTGGATTTATGTGGGCTCCGGATTGTGTCTATAAAAATGGTACTTATTATTTTTATTTTCCACACCCGAGTGGTACGGAGTGGAATAAGACCTGGAAAATAGGTGTAGCTACGAGTAAATCACCAGCAAAAGATTTTGTGGTACAGGGCTATGTAAAAGGTGCCGAAGCACTTATTGATCCGCACATCTTTATCGATGATAATGGACAGGCCTATTTTTATCAAGGGGGCGGTGGTGTCTGTAAAGCGGGTAAGCTCAAAGACAATATGATGGAGATTGATGGTGAATTGCAAAAGATGGAAGGTTTGGAAGATTTTCACGAAGCTTCATGGGTACACAAGTATAATGGGAAATATTATCTGTCCTATTCTGACAATCACGATGAGAACTGGAAAGATGGAGTAAAAGGAGATAACCGCATGCGCTATGCGGTAAGTGATAGCCCAATGGGACCATGGAAATCGATGGGCATCTATATGGATCCGACGAATAGCTATACAAACCATGGCTCCATTGTCAAGTTTAAAGGTAAATGGTACGCTTTTTACCATAACAGTGAATTGTCACAAAAAAATGGCGAATTCAACGATTGGCTTCGTTCCATCTGCGTAGACCGCTTGGAGTACAATAAGGACGGTAGTATCAAGAAGGTAAAGCAGACTGGATTATTGACAGGTCCCAAATAATCGATGGACACGAAGACGATATGTTGCCAAAAAAAATTAACTTTAGGGGCGGAACAACTGTTTCGCCCTTAAACCATCGAACACTTAATTGTTTAAAATGCTAACGAAGAATATCAAACGTAAAACCAATACATTGTTACGCACAATATGTTGCTGTTCTCTTCTTTCGGTCGGTATGCTAAAAGGTTTTTCCCAAGCTAAAATGACGAAAGATTATGTTGACTATGTCAATCCTTATATGGGAAACATCAGCCATTTATTGGTGCCAACCTACCCAACGGTCCACTTGCCAAACAGCCTTTTGCGCGTTTATCCTGAGCGGGGAGACTATACGTCAGACCGTCTGTTTGGTCTGCCGCTTATCGTTACCAGCCATCGTGGAAAATCGGCTTTCAATCTTAGTCCCATGATGAAATTGCCAAGCAGTTTGAAACCGGTACAACTGTATAGTTACGATCAGGAGGAAATACATCCGTATGCCTATTCGGTGCTATTGGATCAAGAGAATATTCAGGTAGACTATGCGCTGTCGCATCAGTCGGGGATGTATACCTTTACGTTTCCGACAACTTCGACAAAATACCTTCAGTTCAACTCACAGGAAGGGAAACTTCAATGGGATGGACAGGGACTTTCGGGGACACAGGATATTGGTAATGGTACGCACGTGTATATTTATGCTATTCCCGAATCCAAGCCTGTTGCGGTAAAGCGACTGCAAGGCCAACAACTGGAAAATGCAACAGAAACTGCCGGTAAGAATTCGTGTATGATATTGGAGTTTAATCAGGCAGGGACTAGCTTGCGCATGAAATATGGTGTTTCATTTATCGATGTCGCACAGGCAAAAGCCAATTTGAAACGTGAAATCAGCGATTTTGACCAAAAGAAGCTGGCTGAAAAAGGGCGTAAAATATGGAACGATGCTTTAGGTAAAATTGCTGTGGAAGACGACAATGAGTCCAATAAACATGTGTTTTATACCTCCTTATACCGCACCTACGAACGGCCAGTCAATATTTCTGAGGATGGACGTTATTATAGTGCGTTCGACGGTAAGGTACATCAGGACGAGGGCAAACCTTTTTTTACCGATGACTGGATCTGGGACTCCTACCGTGCACATCATCCATTGCGGGTACTGTTAGAGCCTGGCACAGAATCTTTGATCCTCAATTCTTTTGTCCGGATGTCTGAACAAATGGAGCAGCTTTGGTTGCCTACTTTTCCTGAGATTACCGGCGATAGTAGACGGATGAATTCCAATCATGGTGTAGCAACCTTGTTGGATGCTTACCGCAAAGGCGTGCGTAATTTTGATATCAAGAAAGCCTATCTGGCAGCAAAAGGTGCGATTACAGAAAAGACGCTGGCTCCTTGGTCGGGTAAAGCCGCGGGGAAATTAGACGAATTTTTTAAGGAGAAAGGCTATATTCCAGCATTGTACCCAGGTGAAAAAGAAACGATACCAGAAGTGAACGGTTTTGAACGGAGACAACCGGTCGCTGTAACCTTGGGTACCTCTTACGACTTATGGTGCTTGGCACAGCTTGCTCAAGAATTGGGTATTCAGGCTGATTATGATCTCTTTATGAAGCAATCTTTCAATTATCGAAATCTTTTCAACGAACAGACCAAATTTTTCCATCCCAAAGATGACAAGGGAAATTTCATCATGCCTTTTGATTATGTGTTTTCTGGCGGACAGGGAGCACGGGAGTATTATGGTGAAAATAATGCCTGGATCTATCGCTGGGATGTACAACACAACATTCCGGATCTGATCAAATTGATGGGGGGAAATGAATTGTTTGTCAAGTATCTCGATGAGATGTTTCAGCAGCCTTTGGGTCGGTCGAAATTTGATTTTTACGCACAGCTTCCAGATCATACAGGTAATGTTGGACAATTTTCCATGGCGAACGAGCCGGCTTTGCATATTCCTTATCTCTACAATTACGCCGGACAACCTTGGATGACACAGAAACGGATACATAAACTGATCGGTGAGTGGTTTAGAAACGATCTAATGGGGGTACCGGGTGATGAAGACGGTGGCGGGATGTCAGCTTTTGTGGTCTTTTCCCAAATGGGCTTCTATCCTGTAACACCAGGTCTGACTTCCTACCGCATCGGATCTCCATTTTTTCAGAAAGTGAGCATACAGCTTCCTAATGGCAAGTCTTTTGTAATTATCGGCAAGAATGCATCTGCAAAAAACAAATACATTCAATCGGCGAAATTAAATGGGCAGCCGCTGAACGTTCCACAGTTGACCCATGCCGATGTGCTGAAAGGTGGTACATTGGAATTTGTGATGGGGGATAGCGCAAATCGAAATTGGGGAAAGGGAAGCTAACAAAGCTTGCTTACCGGCATGTGTATGTCAGAAAGTAAAAAAGGTAAAAAGCGCTGTTGATCATCGATCAACAGCGCTTTTGTTTATGGATAGCTTTGTCCTATTGTCTATACGCGGTAGGATATTCGCCTTGCTTTAAATCGAATAACCAAAACTTTGATAAGCAGCTCAAATATGGATGCTCCCTTATTGAAACATATCGGGGGTAATCAAGACTGCTGTACCTTTTGTTCCATTCCGTTCGATCTGTTTACCTGCATAGCTGATACAGACCGGACCATTACTGCTGGGTAGGATTTCGGCTTTTTTAAGCTTACCGTTTTCCCATTGTATATTCACCGTACGATTACCTCTTGCTTTAAGTCCGGTTACGCTTCCCTGATCCATGTTGTGGCTTAAAGCGGGTAGCAGCTCGATCAGGTAATTGTTGTTTTTGTCCCTGACCTGGCTTTGCAGCAGCATTTCGGCAATCGCTGCGGTCGCGCCAAAGTTCCCGTCAATTTGGAAAGGTGGGTGATTATCGAACAGATTGGGCAGTGTCTTGTCACTGATCAGGTTATACAATAAGCGGTAGGCATGTTCTCCGTCATGCAATCTATTCCACATATTGATTTTCCAGGCTAGACTCCAACCTGTACCATGATCGCCCCGACTTAATAGCGTCTTTTTTGCAGCTTCGGCTAGTTCGGGCGTATTAACGATTGAAATCTGGTTGCTCGGATGCAAACCAAATAAATGTGAGGTATGCCTATGATTTACCTCTGTCTCTTTATAATCTTCGATCCATTCCATAATGCGGCCTGTTTCTTTGCTGATTTGTGTTGGAATAAGTTTGGTTAAGGCAGCTTGACAGCGTTGTCTGAAATCAGGATCGCAATCTAAGAGCTTTGTGGCTTCAACACAATTTTGCAGGAGGTCGCGGATAATCTGTGTATCCATGGTGGCACCGTAGGTAAAACTGGAAACTTCACCCGATGGTAGGATAAAACTATTCTCAGGGGAATGTGAAGGGTTGGTGGTCCAATAACCGGCAAATGATTTACCTTGGGGGATTTTGACCATAAAATCCAAAATAAATTCAGCCGCTCCTTTCATAATAGGATAAGCCTGGACTTTTAAAAATTCTCGGTCGCCAGTATAGTTATAATGTTCCCAGGGGTGCTGCGCCATCCAGGCCGATCCCATGGGCCAAATGCCCTGTACGCCATCGGCTGGAGCTGTGTAGCCCCAGGCATCGGTGAGATGATGTACCACCCAGCCTTTGGCTCCATAGAGCTTGCTTGCGGTACGCTCACCAAAAGGAATTAATGCCTTCGTCAGGTCAAATAGGGGCTTATGCAATTCAGAAAGATTGGTTACCTCGGCAGGCCAATAGTTCATTTGCAAATTAATATTGGTATGAAAATCAGCATTCCAAGGTGGATCCATCTGCCAAGCCCATAAGCCCTGCAAATTTGCCGGCATATGTCCTGGACGTGAACTGCTGATTAAAAGGTAACGACCAAACTGAAAGAATTTGTTGACTAAGGTATTAGGTATCTTTTGCAATTCTTTTGTCAACCGAATGAGTGAATCGGTGGGTAGTTTTGCGAGTTTATCTTGTTCTGGATCAGGAAGATTCAACTTGACCCGATTAAAATACTGTTGGTAATCTTCTATATGAGCTTGTTTTAACTGTTGATAATGCTGTTTGTTCAGGCTACTGATTACCTTGCGGCAGCTTGCAAGTGGATCAATATCCACCGGGGTTTGTGGATAGGCGATATGCTTCAATCCGGGATAATCCGTAGCAGCGGTGACGATGATGGTAATCTCATCTGCTCCGGTAATCGCTATGCGGCCGTCGGCATTGATAAGTTTACCGCCTTTAAGGATTACTTTTGCAATTGCGGCAAACTTTGTTCCGCGCTCATGGGCATGAGCAGATTGGCCAATCTGACCCTGAAGTAGCAATTGTGTGGGATCTGTCGGATCAGCCGTGCAACTGAAATCCTGGGCTCTTTTCCAGGTGAAGTTTAGATCGAGTGCCTGTTTCTTGTTTGCTGTATAATGGATGACCATCGCGTTGGCAGGAGCTGAAATGAATGACTCGCGAAAGAACTTGACGCCATTATACACGTAGCTTGTTTGTTGCAATGCACGCTCAAGATCAAGCGAGCGCATATACTGTTCAGCTTTAAGATGGGGCATATCAAACCATAGTTCGCCAAGCGACTGATAGGGTTTGATGTTTTTGGGTAAGCCCATCAAAGTTGTGTCTGCAAGGTCGATTGCTTCTTTATTTTTACCTTCAAAAAGAAGTTTTTGTATGCGGGGCAGATACATTTTCCCCTTGGGATTATTGGGATCCTGCGGATGACCGGCCCAAAGCGTACTTTCGTTCAGTTGGATGCGTTCATCGGCGACACCACCAAAAAACATAGCACCGAGCTGACCGTTACCGAGCGGTAGCGCTTCCTCCCAAACTCCTGCGGGGCGTGCATAGCATAACGTTAAAGGGCCTGCGGAAAGACTTGCTGCCGACTGAATCTGTGTGCGGTCTGTCCAGAATTGCGTGATCTTATGTTGCCGCTGACTAGATGGGGCATCTATTATTTTAGTGGACTGCTGTGCCTTAATTGTTGTTTTGCCCATCAGTAGCAGTGCGCAGTATAGGAGCGTTTTTATTTTCATCTTTTAGTTTCTTTTTGGTTGTTTTACGGGGACTGAGGTTTTGGTTTTTAGGTATTTGCTTGCCTGTCCGGTTAACCAAAGATAATGATCATTGGGAAGATTATCTTCAATACCGACAAATGAACCTGTTCCATTAAGTGGGACATCTTTTTGATGCAGTGTCTTGAATATGGCGGTACCTTCGTCGACTTCATCAAACATGGCGATGTAGAGCATTTGAGCACCAATTGAGAGGTTATACTGTAATTGTTTCCATAAGAAATTTCCGGAATCACGAGGGACAAAGGCACGTGAACTCCCAGTCATGTTCGTCCAGGAGAATCCAGGGAAGCAAAGTGGAGCATAATCGATTTGATGTTGTTTGCACCAGTCCATATCATCTTTGATCAGGGATTTGAACTGATCGAATCCGGCCTGATTATATCGACCAACAAACCAAGGCATAATGATATCTGATTTTTTGATGAGTTCATGCAAAAATGGATCGGATTCAGTATCCTGGCGTAATTCTCGCCAATAAGTCGGTACGCCAAGAAGTACGCTATAGCCGTTTTGTTTGAGGTAATTGACAATACGCTCGGCTGTTTTGAGATTATACTTGCGACCGTCGTTAAATCCGATACCCCAAACGGCAATCAGTGGTTTGCCATGATGAAAAAGATAGGTTTTGGCGCGATCACGCTTTTTGAGGTTCCATTCTTTTTCAAGGGCGGCTACATCGTCCATTAAGATTTTGTCGTCACCATCTTTAATGCCACTAAGGTCGTACATCACGCAGATTGCGCGGTCAAATTCATTGGCTGAATGAATAGCCGAAGTCAACACTGTGTTGAAGTGGTTGCGACCACTGGGGTTAGCGATCTCACCCACGAATCGTTGCATAAATACGCCATCGATTCCGTATTGTTGCATCCATTTAAAATGGAGGTTGACGGAAGAATAGTCATGTGCGCTATAGAGTTTAGCGGGCTTTCCCTCTTTTGTCATAAAAGGACTGTCATAGGTTATTTGATAGGCGCTGACGTCGGGCCAAAAATCGATATTTGTAGAACCGGGTTGGAATCCGTTTTTTCCACGGTAATGGTACCATCCGCGGTCTGCACCATCCGTAGGACTATTGAACCAGCCTTGGTAGCCGGCCATAACAAGGCCGCTATACGAGTCGTATTGTTTTTGTGCGAATAGTAAGCCTACCGAAAAAAGTAGACAGATGCCAAGAAGATGGAATTTGAGCGTTTTAGCTATCATATCGATTTATAATTAAGTTATGCCGCTAAATATCGATTAACCCAATTAATAGTCCATTAATAAAGTATTAATGGAACATATAAGTATTTGTTTTTAATATAACAACAGCGTTCCAGCTTGGATGCAGCCGGTTGCATTGTTTTCTATACTAAAAAAGTGACAAAGTGAATTTCAATAAATAGAAGTCAATCGATTGCGTTATTTACGCAATCGATTTCGTGACACCGTTGTTTTGTTCCCATAAAATATCCCTCTAATTTAACGGGCTGAACCAGTCAATCTAATACTAAACTGACAGACTCAATTTTACTAACTATTTAATTATGATTTCAAAATTTACAAGTAACCAAAAGGTAAGCCTGCTTGCTATTGCTCTTCTTGTTGCGTCTTCGCAAAGTTTGTGGGCCGCAGAAATGCCGATTGCATTTAAACATACAGCAAACAAGGCCGCTCAGAACCAAGTTACCGGGAAAGTAACCGCAGAAGATGGTCCTCTTGCGTCTGCGACTGTTTCGGTCAAAGGAACATCGGTATCGACATCTACAGATGCAAAGGGAACATTTGCAATTCGAGCTAAAGCTGGAGATATTTTGCTTGTTAGTAGCGTTGGCTACAAAACCAAAGAAGTGACAGTTACAGGAACGACCCTATCAATTCAGCTGGAAAGTAATAATGAGGCTTTGGAGGAAGTGGTCGTTGTGGGATTCGCTAAACAAAAGAAGGTAAATTTAACCGGTGCGGTACAAGCGATCACGTCAAAAGATCTACAGGATCGTCCGGTTACCAATGTATCTTCTGCGATCCAGGGTAAATTTTCGGGTGTAACGATTACCCAAAATTCAGGACAGCCCGGTAAAGACAACGGTACGATCCGTATTCGTGGGCTGGGTACCATCAATAATGCGAATCCGCTTGTTATTGTTGATGGAATAGAAAGCTCGATGAATAATATCAACCCCAACGATATTGAAAGTGTTTCGGTATTGAAAGACGGACCTAGTGCAGCAATTTACGGCTCTAAGGCTGCAAACGGGGTTATCTTGATTACGACCAAAAAGGGCGGTAGTGGCAAGCCGCAATTGAATTATACAGGCTATGCCGGTATTCAGGATCCAACACGTCTACCGGAATATATGAACTCTTATGACCATGCTGTTATCTTAAATGAGGCCCTTAAAAATGAAGGGAAGACACAGCGTTTTTCCCAGCAGGATCTTGAACTTTTCAAAAATGGATCTGATCCGGACGGTCATCCCAATACGGATTGGTTAGGACTGCTCTACAAGGGATCGGGCTTTCAACAATCGCATAATTTGCAAGTTACAGGTGGAACAGAAGATGTGCAATATATGGCTTCGGGAGGCTACTTAGGACAAAAAGGCGTTATCAAGGTAGCGAGCTCTGACCGTTATAATTTACGCACAAATGTTGGTGCAAAAGTATCTTCAAGACTTCGATTTGATCTAGGACTGGCGTATAATTATCAACGCATCACCGAACCCGTAAACCCCTATACCGGTGATATGGCGCAGATCTTTAGACAGGTAAACCGTATTCCTAGTTTTATTCCTTATAAATACAGCAATGGAGTATATGGTCGTGGTAGCGATGGTAACCCAATTGCATGGATGGATCTCGAAGCCAAGGATAATATGACCTATAAACATACACAGGTCAATTTCTCCGGTGAATTTCAGATTATGGATGGACTGAAGATCAAGCAGGTTGTAGGCTTTCAACCGATCGACAATATGTCTTCCAAATTTGTCAAAGACATCCAATACTACGCGCCAAATGGTGATTTGGGACCTAAACAAGGGGTGAATAATTTGACTGTTTATAACTTCCAATCTGAACGATTGACTTTTCAAACCTTGTTGACCTATGACAAAAAGATTGGTAACCATCAGATCAATGTTTTAGGCGGTTTTATGGATGAAACATTCCGTGCGGATTACTCCAGTGCTTATGCACAAGGTTTCTTAAATAATGATTTTTCGGAACTGAATTTGGGTAGCAAGGACGGAATGAAAGTCGATGGAGGAGCCAAAAAGCTAATATTACGCTCTTTCTTCGGTCGTATCAATTATGTGTTTGCAGATAAGTACCTATTGGAAGCCAATGTGAGACGTGATGGGACATCGCGATTCTTGGGAAGCAATCGTTGGAGTACATTCCCGTCGTTTTCAGCCGGCTGGCGTATTTCTCAGGAAGATTTCTTTAAAGAATCTTCTTTGTCCGATGTAATCTCAGAATTGAAATTAAGAGGCGGTTGGGGTAAACTAGGAAACCAACAATTAGCGGCAACATCAGACAATTCATATCCTTCTTCCGACGCTTATTATCCAGGCTTATTTACCATTTCTCCTGGTTATAACTATTCTTTTGGTGGTGAGATTAGTTCCGGTGGAGCCATTGTAGAGTCGGCAAACCCAATATTAAAATGGGAGTCAACGACAAGTACCAACATTGGTCTAGACCTGAACTTCAAAAATAATCTGGGCTTTGTATTTGAATACTTTGACCGTAAAACTGATGGGGTGTTGTTAAAACTGCCTGTATCGAACTTATATGGTCTTCCAGCGCCTTACCAAAATGCAGGAAAAGTGCAAAATAATGGGGTAGAGCTACAAGTCAACTATCAAAATAGTATCGGAGATTTCAAATATAGCATTGCCGCAAACGGTTCTTATATCAACAACCAGATTAAAAAATGGGCTAGTGACGAACCACAGGTCAATGGAACTTTCTATATCTATGAGCAGGGACGACCAATCCGTTCGTTTTATGGCTACGAAACTGCTGGAATCTATCGTTCGGACGAAGAGTATAAAAACAGTGGTATTCAAGGCGTGAACGGAACTGTAGGTGCTGGTGATATTATCTATAAAGATCAAAATGGCGATAAGAAAATAGATGGAAATGACCGTGTATATCTAGGTTCGCCCGATCCAAAATTTATCTTTGGTCTGACCTCCAATATGAGTTATAAAAACTTTGATCTGAGCCTATTCTTCCAAGGTGCGGCTAAAGTACAGGGATATCTTTGGGGCGAAGCCATTGGCGGGATCTCGGGATCGGATAAACCGACAACCATTTTTGCAGATCGTTTCAATGCAGAGACCAATCCAAACGGATCTATGCCGAGGGCGTTAACCAGTTGGTCACAAAATAGTCCTTCAGGCACTCCTTCCGATTTCTGGATCCAGAATGCAAGTTATGTCCGCTTGAAGAATATCACCTTCGGTTATACCTTACCAAAAACGTTTACGGATAGAATCGGTATTAAGGGGGCTAAAGTATACTATAGTGGACAAAATCTCTTGACTTTTACCGGATTTGCTAAAGGATTTGATCCAGAGGCTCCAGCGGATTCTAGAGGTAATTACTACCCCCAAGTGAAAACAAATGTGTTTGGTCTTAACGTAAACTTTTAATTGAAAATCATGAAACTTAGAAATATAACGATTGCATTGAGCGTAGCCACCTTACTGTTCTCTTGTCAAAAACTCGATCAGGAACCGTTGGATGCCTATAATGCCGATAATTTTTGGAAAACGGAAGCTGAAACCGATTTTGCTGTAACAGGTTTGTACAGCGGTACAAGGGGAAGCGACGGTAAGCTGGCCGAAGGATCTGCTTGGGAAGACGGTACCCAGATCTTTTACATGGACTGTACTTCGGATAACTCCAATAGTGATTTCCCTTGGGAAGGATTCCAGGCTTTAGGAAATGGCACCGCAACACCGACAAACGCTGGAAATGCAGAGGCACGCTATACGTACGAGCATATCCGTCGAGCCAATTACATCCTTGAAAATATTGAAAAATCGCCGGTTAATGCTGAAAAGAAGAAGCGGCTGACCGCCGAGGTACGCGTTATACGAGCATACAAGTATTTTGATATGGCAACCTTATTTGGGGGAGTACCTATCATTACGAAAACTTTGACGACAGAAAATTCGTTCGTACCTGCAAATACGCAAAAGGAAGTATTGGAATTTGTGGAAAAAGAATTGAAAGAAGCTGCTGCAGATTTGTCGTTTGCTAAGGGAGGCGGCCGTATGTCCAAAGGTGCTGCCCTTGGTTTATTGGCGCGCTGTTATGCTTTTGAGAAGAAATACCAGGATGTCATCAATACAACACAGGAGATCATTTCTTCGGCTAATTATAAATTATTCGATGATTATGCGACCTTATTTGAAGAGGCAAATGAAAATAACAGTGAGGTCATGATGAATATCGAATATTTGGTAAATATTCAAGGATATACTTCACTTGGTATTATGCTGCCCAATTCAATGGGGGGATGGGGGTCTATTGTACCAACACAGAGTCTGGTAGATGCTTACGAAACTGCCGATGGACAGACTATTGGCGAGTCAAAATCTTATGACCCTGCCAGTCCATATGAAAAAAGAGATCCACGCCTGGGCGCAACAATTGTTTACCCAGGAGCACTGTACAATGGTAAATATTTCGATCCATTAAATCCGAAATCGGAAGATTATCCATCTGGTCCAGATAATGCATCCAGCACAGCTTACAACTATAAAAAATATATCCAAAATCCGAGCAGTTATGCGAACATTTGGAACGTAGGTACCAACATTATTGTGATGCGTTATGCCGAAATGCTTTTGTTAAATGCGGAAGCAAAGATTGAATTGGGGATTATCGATAATACCGTATATGATAATATCGATCTAGTTCGCCAGCGCGCTAAGATGCCAAAAGTAGACAAAGCCGTATACAGTGGCCAGAGCAAACTGCGTGAATTGGTACGTCGTGAGCTGCGTGTAGAATTCGCCGGAGAAGGACGTCGTCGCTTTGATATTATTCGTTGGGGAATAGCCAAAGACGTAATGAATGGTCCTGTAAATGGCGCGCTGTCCAAAGGTACGGTGGATCCTAAAACAGGCAAGGTTACCTATACTTCGTTAACTGATCGTTTTTTCTCTGAAAATAGATCGTTCAAAGCTGGAAAAAATGAATTGTGGCCAATTCCACAAGCTGTCATCGATAATAGCAAAGGAACGTTGAAGCAAAATGTAGGGTATTAATTTTCTCCTGCTATATTTTTTACGAAGCAAGCAAGCAAGCAAGCAAGCAAGCAAGCAAGCAAGCAAGCAAGCAAGCAAGCAAGCAAGCAAGCAAGCAAGCAAGCAAGCAAGCAAGCAAGCAAGGCGGTTAAGTGTTATACTCACTTAACCGCCTTTTTATTGTCATGTTATATTTCTAATTTTTTTTGTGTAATTTTTTATGGAAAAAGAAAAAATGATCATCATATATTAAAATACGTCCTACTTTAGCGTAATACGCAGTAGATAGATCAATTATGAATTATATAAACTGAGATAAATGAGAAGTGTTCTATGCGCACTTGCGGTAACGATTATCTTAATCTTATCGTTTAATAAACTTGTTTATGATGATATGCCCGTAGCCAACGCTACGATAGTATTGACCGAAGTAAATCGTCATAAACAAGACGTCAAAAGTATCTTAATGACCGATAGTAATTTTTCGGATTTAAGTTTTTTTGATGCTATGCTAAAAAACAATAGAATCCTGATGTTGGGCGAAATGATGCACAATGATGGCGAAACTTTTAAAGCGAAAGCCAGGATCATTCGTTATCTCCACGAACAGCTGGATTATGATGTTGTTTTATATGAGGCAGGGCAGTATGATATGTGGATGATGAATGCACAGATGGATACCCTGATGGATAAGTCGCAGGAAAAAACGATCGGTGGTACTGGACTATTCGACTTCTGGTGGCAAAATCAGGAAAATCAGCCCCTCTTAACGTATTATAAAAAAACAAAATCAACAGAGCGTCCAATGATCCTCGGCGGATTTGATATCCAATTTTCAGGCAGGGGCTTATCAAATATACGCGTAAAATTATTGGAAGATTTCCTGCTTAAAAACGGGATAGATTCGACCAAATATCCGTTATTGAAAAAAAATAGCAACAGGCTGGAGTATCTAACTTATGAACCTTTTGCCAGTAAACGGCTCAATGCGAACGAAAAAAAACAGTTCCTGGCAGAACTGGATGAGTTGAACCGTAGGATCCTCAGCGGCGTAAAAGACTCGGAGCATCTGATCTATAGCCGATATCTGTCTGATATGAAGCACAACTTTGACAAATCTTGGCGCTATAAAACTGGGTCGATGCAGAGCATGCATTTTAGAGATTCACTGATGGCGGAAAATCTAACCTATCAGATCGATTCGCTTTACGCCGGCAAAAAGATTATCGTCTGGTGTGCCAATATCCATAGCTTTTCTGCGCCATACAATAAAGATTATCGGCCCCTCGGGACTTATCTAAAGCGTAAATACGGCGCTCAAGCGTATAGTCTGGATTTTACTTCCTATGGACGATATGATAAAACTGGCCGTGTTGTCGATAGAGTGGGTAAGTTGGCCGTGGAAAATGTATTTCATGCCACTAAATCACCCTATTTCTTTTTGGATCTTCGTCACTTGCCCAACAATAGCATGTTAAAACAACGTTTTAGTTCAGTCATTAATCAGGGGATTGATGAAGAAAGAAAATGGCACGAGTTTATCGATGGCATTTTCTATATCGATATCAATAAAGATCCAATTTACCGCTAACAGCATGGAAAGTATCTTAACACAACAACTTAGCTTTAAAATAGGCGCAAAAACAATCTTGGATAATATTAGCCTACAAGTCCCAAACAGGAGTATTTATGGATATCTCGGCCGAAACGGGGCGGGAAAATCCACAACAATCAAATTGCTTTTAGGTCTTTTGGAGGATCAGGCAGATACGATTTTTATTCAGGGAAATAGTCTAAAGGCACATCCCACAGGTGTTTATGCCAATGTTGGAAACTTGGTTGAGGCCCCATGCTATTATACGAAATTGACCGTTTTTGAAAATTTAAAGTACTTGGATATCATCCACAAAAAAGGCAACAAACGCATTGATGAAGTATTGGAAATGGTAGATCTTCATCGGGAAAAGAAGAAAAAAGCCAGTGCCCTGTCCATGGGGATGAAACAGCGGCTGGGAATAGCGATGGCGATTTTTCATGATCCGCAGTTGCTTATCCTGGACGAACCATTAAATGGTCTCGATCCACAGGGAATTGTCGAAATGCGCAATTTGTTTTGTCATCTCAACGAACAGGGAAAAACGATCTTTCTTTCGAGTCATATTTTGAGTGAGCTTGAAAAAATAGCGACACACATTGGTATCATTGAAGGTGGGAAAATGATTTTCCAGGGAACCAAACAGGAGCTGCTGGGACAGGTTGACCGAGAAGTGTACCTACGTACAGCCAGTCCCGAAGCAACAGCTTCGGTTTTGCGAAATAACGGGTTTTCTGGTGTTAAAACCGATGGAGAAAGCGTTGCCGTCACTATCGGCGATGATCTGCAATTTGGTCTTATGATCAAATCTTTGGTCGAAAAGCAGATTGATATTTATGGATTGGAATCCCGTAGTGCTGATCTTGAACAAATTTTTATAAACCTTATCACTCGTGTCAATGACTAATACATGCTATACCGCTTTCTTGTCGGAAAAGTACAAACTCCTACGCAATAGGGAGATTTTTGGGGTACTGATCGTCCCTATGGTGCTCGTTTTTGCGATTGCCGGTTATATTATTTATGATGTTATAGATTCAGGAGGGGCAGTGGCGGTTCCTAACCCTTGGAAACTTCTGCTTGGCAGATATGTTTTTCAGTTTTTTTACCTGCTCTATCCCATCCTTGTTGCTTTATTCGTCTATGCCTGTTGTGATGTCGAGTATAAGAATAATAATTATAAAATACTCTTTACCCTACCCATCAGTAAATCGAATATTTTCTTTTCCAAAGCCGTCTTTATCCTGTTGACCTTACTGTTTTCAATACTCTTTGCTTACGCTGCATTTCTGATCAGTGGTTATCTGCTCAGTCTGATTTACCCCGTACTGGGGTTTCAGAATTATGATTTTAGGGTCGTAATCTTTTATACGTTTTTGAAACTTTTTATTACGCTCTCAGCTATCGCTATGATTCAGCTTGCCCTGAGCCTATTGTTCAGAAGTTTTATCTACCCAATTGGAGTAGGCATGTTTATGTTGGTCTTTTCCGTGCTTGTCGCACAGAAAAGTTTTTCGGATTTTATCCCTTATACAGGTGCCTATAATGCGGTAATGAATATCTTATCTGAGAATGATTCCTTTGCACGGCTAGACTACAGCAACTTACTGATGCTCGTCATATTTCTATTGATCAGTTTTTACTTATTCAAGCGGAAAGGACAGTTTTAATTTGCAGGCGCACCTGATGGGCTATTTTTTGTCAAGTTCTTTTTTATAAGTACTCGGAGACTGGCCATATTTCTTTTTAAAGGCCGAAGCGAAATAGGATGCGGAGGAAAAACCGACACTGCTAAATATTTCGTTGATGTTTAGTCCTTCAGCCATAAGGCTTTTGGCTTTCTTTAATCTTCGTTCGATAATGTATTCATTGACGCTGCAGTCAAGTAACTGTTTGACTTTACGGTAGAGCTGCACGCGGGAGAGGTGAAGCTCGTTGGCAATGCCATCGACACTCAATCGCGGGTCTGATAATTTGGATTCGACAATCGCGGAAAAATTGTTCAGAAAACGTCTATCGTTATCATTGACCTGCTCCGCTTGAGCGCTATCAAACTGTTCCACATTGCTGCTGTATTTTTCTTTAAGCTGATGGCGTGACTGTAGGATGCTTGAAATCCGTGTCCGCAGTAATTCGGCATTGAATGGCTTAGTCATGTAGTCATCGGCCATCAATTTACTTCCTTCGAGCATCGTATCTTCATTGGCGAGTGCACTCAATAAGATGACGGGAATATGTGCGGTCTGATAAAATGCTTTGATGTCCTTTAGAATATCCAGACCGCTACCATCAGGAAGCATAATATCCGTAATGACTAGATCTGGAAAATGTGTCTTCAACATTCCATTGGCTTGTTGCACATCTTTTGCCAGGAAAAGATTGTAATCCCTTTCTAATAGGGAGCGGAGATAATCTCTGATTTCATCATTATCTTCGACGACCATAATACTTTTTGATTTGTTGGATCGAAAAGAAAGATTGTTGTCTACCATCTTTCGTGTTGCCTCCAATATGTCGTCTTGTTGAAACAGCGGTTTTTCTCCCTTGTCGAAATCGGCCAGTTCAGCAGGCTCGTAGTGACTATTTCCAATTGGCATACGTAGGGTGAATATCGATCCATGACCGGGTTTGCTACTCACAGTGATTTGGCCATGATGCAGTTCGATGATCTGTTTGGTGTAGGCGAGGCCGATTCCGGAGCCATTACGGCTACTGGCACCCTGATAAAAAGGATCAAAAATATGCTCAATATCACTTGGAGCAATCCCCAGGCCATTATCCAATACACGTAGATAGAAATAGTCTTTGAAATTGTTTTCTTCCAATATAATTTCAATTCTGCCACTTGCCGCCGTATGTTTGATCGCGTTGGACAATAAATTGGATAAGACCTGTTCCATGAGGTATTCGTCCATCCAAACCTCTTTCAAGCTTGTTTTGTTGACATAACTGACGGAGATCCTGTTTTTCTTAAACAAGGGTTTGAAACTACCTATTACCTGCTGAATAAATGGGTCAATGTAAACGATGGCCGCATGTAGCTTAATCTTGGATTTACTGATGCGATGGATATCAATGAGGTCGCTGACCAAACGTTGTAGTTTTTTTGCATTCCGTTTGATGCGCGACAACTGTTCTCTGACCTCTTCGCTAAGATCTTTTCGTAATTCAAGGTCCTCGATAGGCGCGATGATAAGGGTTAGCGGGGTTTTAAATTCATGCGAGATATTGGTGAAGAAATTATTTTTGATTTCTGCCGCTTGCTGAATTTGACTGTTCATCTCGACGATCTGTTTTTGTTGCGCAAGAATCTCGCTATTCTGGACTTCCAGATGTTTGTTCTTTTCCCAGTTGCTCCTGATCACGATAATAGAAATTCCCCCAAAGACAACAGCTAGCACCAAGCTAACGACCAATACATTAAGAACGGACTTTTGGCTTTGGTAAATCTTATTCTGTTCCGTAATAAACTCCTGCCTTTTGTCAATATCGAGCTGCTGTTGTTTTATTTTATCCGACTGCAGGGCAAGCAACTCCGCGTTGGTTTTATCGATGACAGAGGTTTCGAGTATATTCTCGCGGCGGTAGTTTTGGTGGTTGATGATAGCCAAGGCCGTTCGAATGGCTTCGGCCCCGCCAGTGGGGTAGAGTATGGAAGCAAACATTTTGCCCTGTATGATCTGTTCAAGGCCATTTCCGGGACCAGGAAGAGCATCAACACCAATGATCTTAATGTCCTTTTTGATCTGGGCTTCGTCCAATGCTTTTTTTACCCCCATGGCCATCTGATCATTGAATGTAAAGATAATATCACTCTGGCTCATGACGTTTATATGCTTACGCATTTCCAGATAGGCTTTATTTTTCTCCCAGCCCCCGTGAATGAGGCCGCTCACCTGAATCGCTGTGGCATCTCCAATTTGCTGGATAAAGCCTTTTTCACGCTCTATTGAAGCCGAGGTGCCCGATAGCCCTGTGACTAATCCGACCGAACCCTTTCCTTCTAAAATCGTGCGGCTATATTGACCGGCCAGTTTCCCGATGGCGAGATTGTCGGCGCCCACATAAGCATTATATTGGCCGGAGGAGGTCTTACGGTCTGTTACGATGACAGGTATATTGCGTTGGAATACAGAATCTACAATTGGCGTGAGTGGCTCGGCCTCATTTGGGGATACAATCAGAAGATCGATATCCTGTTTGACTAATTCGCGAATTTGATTGATCTGTACATTATTGTCGCCATGTGCGTCGCGATAAAGAAAGTCAATATCGGGATTGAAGGAAAGTTCCCTTTTCATTTCCTCGAGCATCGTTTGTCGCCAGGCATCGTTTCCGATACACTGCGAAAAAGCGATGACCTGCTTTTTCTTCCGGACCATTGGTTGACATCCACAAAAAAGAAGCAAGGTCAATAGGCCACTAAAAATGAAATATTTTCCCATGATTTTTTTCCCTTAAATATCCGAATATACATTATTTAGCTTTTTTTGGGTAACAGTGGTTGTGTTAGTGTATATTTTACACTAAAATAGGAGCCTTCAAAAATGTATCATTTTCTAAATTTTCTGTTTAAAAAGTGAAAGTTTTGAAAAGTAAAGTGAATGTAAGTGTTAGATTTTTAGTGTTTTAGTGTTTTTAAAAAAATGTTACATAAATAAATGTTTTTGCGAAGTCCAAATTTAAGTTAAGATGAAGCACGTGTTAAATTTGGATTAATCAATTATAGATCATCACATGAACAAAAACACGGTATTAGCTTGGTCCTTTGTAGTGGCTTTAGGCGGATTTTTATTTGGATTTGATACAGCGGTTATTTCGGGAGCAGAAAAGGCGGTTCAGGAGCACTGGCATTTAAGTGAGTTTCAGCATGGACTGACAATGGCCATCGCCTTGATAGGGACAGTTGTCGGCGCAGCATTAGGTGCACTGCCTTCCGATAAATTAGGCCGTAAAAATACCTTATTTGCTGTTGCAGCCCTTTACTTTATTTCAGCGATTGGTAGTGCACTGGCGAATGACTGGACGATATTTATTTTATTCCGCTTTTTGGGTGGCATAGGAGTTGGCGTCTCTTCGGTAACGGCACCAATCTATATATCAGAAATCTCCCCGGCAGCATCGCGAGGTAAGTTGGTAGGGCTTTTTCAATTCAACGTTGTATTAGGTATTTTGATAGCCTATTTGTCCAACTATTTTATCGGTCAGGTTGGCGAAGAGTCCTGGCGCTGGATGCTGGGGGTGCAGTGCTTTCCGTCGTTGTTATTCTTCTGTTTGATCTTCCTCATCCCGGAAAGTCCGAGATGGTTGCTGCTGCACCGAGGGAATTTGGCCGAGGCAACGCGGATTATGAAAAAAATTAATTCGGATGGTTACGAGCTGGAGATTTCAAAAATTCAGGAGTCCAAAAACAATTCCGCAGGAGAAGGCAAACTCTTCGTTCGCGAAAATGCCAAACCTATTTTATTGGCCTTTTGTTTTGCGCTGTTCAATCAAGTTTCAGGTATCAACGCGATTATATATTATGCGCCCCGCGTATTTGAAATGGCTGGTTTAGGCTCACAGAGTTCATTGCTTTCGACAGTTGGTATAGGGGTTGTCAATTTTATTTTTACGTTGCTGGCGATCAATTTCATCGATAAGGTGGGCAGAAGAAAATTAATGTTGGTGGGCTCGATCGGGCTGATTGTTTCATTGGCACTCGTTTCACATGCTTTTTATACCAACCAAACGACGGGTTTTGCGATCACAATCTATCTGATGAGTTTCATTGCCTTTTTCGCATTCTCGCAAGGTGCGGTGATTTGGGTATTTATTTCGGAAATTTTTCCGAACGACGTACGTGCCAAAGGGCAGACATTTGGTAGCTTGACACATTGGGTGATGGCGGCGATTATCACCTTTTGTTTCCCAGCCTTGACAGAAATGCTCGGTGGCGGGGGTACCTTCTTGATCTTTGCCCTATTTATGGTGCTGCAGCTTGTTTATGTGCTTAAGTTTATGCCGGAGACAAAAGGGAAATCATTGGAAGATCTTGGGCATACCATCAATCTACATTAGTCTTTAGCTGGACTACACCAATAGGTGTCGAAGTAGCCATGACGCGACTGGCGCCTATCGAAAGTTATTTAATCAAAGACAATGTGATAACATGTTGTGTGTATCTATTGTCAACATTGAATTTAAAGGGAAATATAATAATCAATTTGTTACTTGGTTTTTGGCGCTCGGCCGAAGCTTCGTATAAAAAGGAGAAAATATGAAAAACGGAGATAAATCAATACAGGGTATTTGTTTTGGCGAGGTTCTTTGGGACAATCTTCCTACAGGTAAAAAATTAGGCGGTGCGCCTTTGAATGTGGCTTATCACCTCAATAAATTGGGGGTTACGACGCGTATGCTAACGCGCATAGGGCGTGACGATAATGGTTACGAGTTGCGTAACGTATGTGAAGATCTGGGTATCCCGACCGATTTCTTCCAGTACGATGACCTGTTACCAACTTCAACAGTAGAGGTTTCGATCGATGCAAAACGCGACGTGCATTACGATATCGTTTATCCTGTAGCTTGGGATAGAATAGCGGTGGACAATGTTGTTCTTGAGGCAGTTGCAGCGGTGGATTTTTTGGTGTATGGTAGTCTAGCCTGTCGGGATGAAGTAAGTTTTCAAAGCTTGCTATTACTGCTGGAAAAAGCCCGCTTCCGGGTGATGGATGTCAACCTGCGTACACCTTATTTTGGTCCGGAAAAAATACATACACTGTTGGGCTACGCTGATTTTGTGAAAATGAATGCCGAGGAACTGCATGTTATTTCCGACTGGAATGGCGCAACGGATGCCTATACCGATCAGCAGCGTGTGGACTTGATCATGGAGCGTTTTGCAATTCAGGAGGCAATTGTAACCTATGGTGCAGATGGTGCGGTATATCATTATAAAAAAGACAATATCAGTTATCATTTTCCAGCCTTGAAAGTTCAGGTAGAAGATACCATCGGAAGTGGTGATTCTTTTTTGGCGGCTTTCCTGACCAAAAGGTTTCAGATGCAGGAAGGTGTTCAGCTGGAGGAAGTACTGGAATTTGCGGCCACCTTAAGTGGATTTGTGACACAGAGCCGGGGGGCTTGTCCTGAATATAACGATGAGGTCATCAATCGATTCCAATGGTTGCATCCGATCTTCAATGGAGCTCAGAAGCAACAGTAGGTAAACTGCTTCTTTACGAAGCAGTTTACCCGCTATCATAATCAAATAATCAATCTAAATCATTAACCATTTACTTATAACCAATTATGTTTACAAGACAGAAAGCAATGCTGCTCCCGTCTTTGGCACTTTTTTCTGTTGTCGCATTTGCGCAACAGACTGAAATCCGGGGAAGAATTACGGATAGTGGGACAGCAGCACCTATAGTAGGGGCATCTTTAGTGGTGAAGGGAACCACAATAGCCACCAAGACAAATGAAAAGGGAGAATTTGTCCTTCAGACTTCGGGCAATCAGGGTACATTGGAAATAAGCTATGTCGGCTATGCCTCCCAGACGATTGCTGTCGCAGGAAGAAAGTTCCTCGATATTCAGCTTGCACCTACCGAAAAAGGGCTCGATGAAGTGGTCGTTACAGGATATCAAACAGAACGGAAGAAGGATTTGACGGGTGCTGTGAGTGTTGTTAATGTTGCTGAGATGATGAAAGCTCCGGAAAATAACCCGATGAAAGCGCTGCAAGGACGGGTAGCTGGTATGACCGTAACTTCGGATGGTAGTCCGAGTGGAGCGGCAACAGTGCGTATGCGCGGAATCAGTTCCATCAACAGTAGTCAGGATCCCTTGTATGTCATTGATGGAACCCCCACACAGGGAGGAATGCATGAACTCAATTCGAATGATATCGAAAGTATTCAGGTTTTAAAGGACGCTTCTTCGGCGAGTATCTATGGCTCGCGCGCAGCGAATGGTGTTATTGTCATCACGACAAAAAAAGGAAAGATGGGTGCCCCTAAACTTACAGTAGACGCCTATGCCACCAGTACGCATTTTAATAATCGCATGAAAGTGCTGGATGCCCAACAATATGGTCGTGCATTGTGGCAGGCCACCATCAATAATGGCGGAAACCCCAACGGAAATAATATTGGTTATCAGTTTGAATGGAATAACGACGCAAATGGCGTACCTCAGCTCAATACTGTTTTTGTTTCCAAGTATATCGACCGTGAACATACCATGTACGCTTCCGATACCGATTGGTTTAAGGAAGTTTCAAAACCGGGATTGCAACAATCTTACAATGCGACATTAAGCTCCGGGACAGAAAAATCCAGTTCCTTTTTCTCCTTAGGTTATTTGCACAACAATGGGACACTCCGTTACACGGATTTCCAGCGGATATCTGCCCGGATGAATGCCGATTATAAATTGTTTGATGGACGCTTGGTGGTGGGCGAGAATTTTACGGTAAACAATACCGGTGAAGTGCAGGTACCGGGCGATGTGCTTGACCTTTCGTTAAAAGCATTGCCCATTATTCCTGTCCATACAGTAGATGGAATAGGATGGGGTGGACCAGCATTGGGAATGAACGACCGCCATAATCCCATGCGTGTACTTTATGATAACCGGAACAATAAATATAATTATTGGCGGTTGTTTGGAAATGCCTATGCGGATCTACAGCTTATAAAAGGTCTGCATGTCCGCACCAGTTACGGTTTGGACTATAGTAATTTTTACAAACGTAATTTGGAAGTATCCTATCGTTCGGGATTTATGAATAGCAGCCGGAGTGGGGTTAATATGGAACAGTCCCATGGAATGAAGTGGACTTGGTCCAATACGGCGACATATCGGAAACAGATTGATAAACATACCTTAGATGTGCTTGCCGGTATGGAAATGAACCGTCAGAATGATATCAATTTTAATGCCTATACTGCCGGAGATGGCGCCTTTGCCATAGAGACACCTGAGTATATGTGGCCAGGTGTGAGTACGGGCACAGCGGCAGTAGGCGGTGGCTCTACGGGATTCTCGCTGTTATCCTATTTTGGAAAGGCCAATTATTCCTATGATGACCGCTATCTAGCTTCCTTCACCGTGCGGCACGATGGTTCTTCCCGCTTCGGTAAAAATAACCGCTTTGCAACTTTCCCGGCGGTAACAGCGGGGTGGCGGATTTCGTCCGAGCGTTTTATGGCAAGTACGAAAAACTATATTTCGGACCTCAAGCTGCGTGTTGGATGGGGGCAGACAGGTAACCAAGGTATAGGTAATCTGGCTACCTATGCGCTTTTCGTTCCCGAATATGGTGTTGCTGATCCGACATGGAACATCGTGGATGGCACAGCATACGATCTCTCAGGCGCAGGAACGGGAAAATTACCGTCGGGATATCGCAAAATCCAAACAGAAAACAATGACCTGAAATGGGAAACCACAACGCAGACGAATATAGGCTTAGACTTTTCATTGTTTAATCAAAGTCTCTATGGTTCGATTGACTGGTATGTCAAAGCAACCAAAGATATGTTGATCAATCCAGCCTATATCGGTGTGGTTGGAGAGGGCGGTTACCGTTGGGCGAATGGTGCCTCCATGGAAAATAAAGGTTTGGACCTATCGGCTGGATATCGCAATAAAACATCGTTTGGACTGGATTATGATGTGATGGCTGTGTTCTCTACCTATAAAAACAAGGTGACACATTTGCCGGAAGCGGTAGAAAACTCCTATGGAGGTCGTCAGGGAGATAATATTATCGGCCGGCCGCTGGGATCATTCTATGGCTATGTCACCGACGGTATTTTTCAGAATCAGGACGAAGTGGATGCGCACGTCAATCAGACCGGTAAGGGGATAGGGCGTTTACGTTACGTCAACGTCTATGATGCGGACAAACAGATTACGGATATGGACCGTACCTGGATCGGTAGTCCACATCCTGATTTTTCCTATAGTCTCAATATTGTGCTGAAATATAAAGGGTTTGACCTGTCGGCATACTTTCAGGGGGTACAGGGGATAGATGTCGAAAACTGGCTGAAAAAACAAACAGACTTCTGGAGTGTGGATGACGTCAATTCCAACAAAGGCCTGCGGTTGCTGAATGCATGGACACCACAAAATCCAACGTCCACGATTCCGGCCTTACAAACGACAAACAACAATGACGAGGGCCGCCTGTCAAATTACTTTATCGAGAATGGATCTTATATGAAACTCCGGAATCTGTCTCTGGGCTATACCTTGCCAACAGCAACAGCCTCACGCCTGCGTATGAGCCGGCTAAGGATCTATGTCACAGGTCAGAACCTATTTACCGTTAAGTCAAAGAATTTTACAGGTGTAGATCCTGAAAATGTAGGTTGGGGGTATCCAATTCCAACGACCTGGACAGCTGGGGTAAATATTGGATTTTAAAAAGGGGAGAAATAAGGCTATACACTTATAAATAATTTATACGGATGAAAAAAATAACCACTAAAATAGCGATACTTATGGTTCTTGCTGGACTACTTCCAGGATGTACCAAATTTTTGGATCAAACACCCAATGGTGTACTGAGCTCCGATCAGGTTAAAGAGCCAGAACGATTATTGACAGCGACCTATGCCGCTTTGGGCAATGATCATTATGACGTCCCTTTTAGCTTATGGCCCTACGGTACGGTTCGGTCGGACGATGCTTATAAAGGCGGATCGGGGCCACAGGATATCCAGACCTTTCATTTTCTTGAGGTCTCAAATAACATTACAACCAATTTCGCGGAGTTGGATAAATTGTGGTTTCAGTTGTACGTTGCAATTTCGCGTGCCAATACAACAATCAAGACCGTACAGGAAATGGACAATTTCGATGGGAAAGAAGAAAAACTGGGTGAAGCACGCTTTCTTCGGGGGCATTTTTACTTTATGCTCAAGATCCTTTTCAAATATGTGCCTTATATCGATGAAAATGTACCAGTAGACAGCTATGAAACCGTATCGAATAGAGCTCTAAGCAACGATGCATTATGGCAAAAGATTGTGGCGGATTTTCAGTATGCGGTAGATCATCTTCCTGCTGTGCAAACGGAGGTCGGTCGGGCCAATCGTATCGCCGCTGCGGCTTATCTCGCCAAAGCCTACCTGTATAAGGGATACCGTCAAGACAATGCCGAACGTAATATGGTGACGGGTATCGATGCGGCAGATTTGGAAAAGGTTGTACAAAATACGGATATTGTGCTTTCATCGAACCATACGCTGGAAACCGACTTTGCATTTAACTTTTTGCCGGGCAAGTATGAAAATGGGACAGAAGCGCTCTTTTCAGTTCAATTTTCAAAAGATGACGGGACAAAATTTGGGCGTGTTAACTTTTCTGATGTACTATCTGTACCTATGGGGCTGGGCTGTTGTGATTTCAATAAACCGAGTCAAAGCCTTGTCAATGCGTTTCGCACAACGGGTAAAGGTCTACCTCTGGATAATTATAATGCGTTGAATAGCTTTAATACCTCCGAGAAGTACGACCCGAGGTTATTCCATACAGTTGCAATTCCGGGCTTACCGTACAAGTATAGTAGCAAAAGAACATACGAAGAAAGCTGGAATCGTAATCCGGCGGAGTATGCTGTTTACGCCTCGTTAAAAGAAAATGTTGATCCCGACTGTGATTGTTTTGTCCCCATGGTACCCTTCTATGCGAATACAAAGAATCGAATTGTATTGCGCTTTGCCGATGTGCTGTTGATGCGGGCAGAGGCGCTTATCGAGCTGCATCGTTCGATTGAAGCACTGCCATTGATCAATCAAGTGCGTACGCGCGCAAAAAATAGTACCTCACTTACGGGATATGCAAATGATAAAACGCTGATCGAAACGTACAAAAATGGAGATAATATTGTATGGACCGAAGAAAATGCCCGGAAGGCGTTACGTTGGGAAAGACGTTTGGAGCTTGCGATGGAAAATGGAAGATTCTTTGATCTGGTACGTTGGGGAATTGCAGACCAGGCCATGAATGCCTATTATGATGTAGAAAAGTCACGTCGATCTTATTATTCCTCGGCACATTTTACAGCAGATAGGAATGAATATCTGCCGATTCCCGAAGCACAGATCAGATTAAGTAAGTATCTGTACAAACAAAATCCAGGCTATTAAACAGGCATTTATTGTTGAACGATTAGTATAACCAATTATTCCAATGAACACATTAAATAATTATATAAAAGTAGGGATTACCATCCTGCTTATCGGGCTTCTCGCTGCCTGCAAGCGTGATGCGGATAGTACACTCAATTTGAGTGCAGATGTAGATGTACTTTCTTTCAAGGTCGGCAATACCATTGGGAAAGTAGATCAGGCAAAAGGTACCATTCTTGTTATGGTTCCTGAAGGTACAGATCTTTCGGCGGTGGCTCCGACAATTGAATTGCCCAGTAATGCAAAGGTTTCTCCAGCTTCAGGCATCGCCCAGAATTTTTCATTTTCTGGCACAACACCGATTACTTACCGCGTTTTTAATGGTAATCTATTTAATACCTACCAGGTAACCGTCAAAGAAATCAAAGCAGAAATAACGGCATTCCGCATCGGAGAAAAAGTAGGGATCATTGATCAGAAAAATAAAAGCATTAAAATTTACCTACCCCTGGGGACAGACCTAAAGAATCTATCACCTGCGATAGAATTTACAGCCGGAGCAAGCATAACGCCCAATCAGAGTGGGCCCGTAGATTTAAGTTCCCCCATAAAATACAGCCTTGCGTATATGGGGCAGACTTTCCAATACACGGTAACTGCCCTATTGGGTACAGAACCCAAACAAATCTTTATGATTTATAATGGTGAAACCAGCGTTCCACATTTCGACGGGTTAGGGGTGAGTACGGTAGATTCACCTTATCCCAATCCGAAAACCACTGGAATTAATGCAACACCCTTCTGTGCGTCTTTTGTACGGGACAATAAAACTGGTGAAGGCTGGCACGGTGGAGCGCTCTGGAATGCAAATAAAGTGACGATCAATCCGGCAGAATACGGGCGTTTCTCGATGATGGTATTGAAAGATGTAGCTGGTGATGTGCAATTGGAAATTCAATCGGATGGCGAACAGAATAAAGATTGGTTGCGTGCCAATTATTCGAAAGATCATGTCGGTGAGTGGCAAGAATTGGTTTTTCAGATTCCTGCCGGAAGAAAGGCTATCATTAACAATATACTGGTAATGCCACATGAGCATCCTAATGGACAGCCCGTGGCATTTCCTACCCAACGGATGTACTGGGACGAATTGAAGGCATTACCTAAAGAGTAATCGAATACAAACAAAACAAGTTATTATAAAAAGCAAAAATGATAGCTAATCCAGGGATTAATAGAAAGATTTAAATCATGAGACCAAAGATATATTTGCTTCCGACAGTATTCTTGCTAAGCTTGTTGACAAGTTGCAAGAATGGGGATGAGAGTTCGACAGGGCTGGATAGGCCCATGGAAATACTGCCTGTGGATAGTTCTACGGCTTGTATTTCGAGGCAGGAGGCGGGCCCCTATCAAAGGTTCTACAGACCCCAGCAGGGGTTTGTGGGCGATCCCATGCCTTACTACAATGCCAACGATAACAAGTTCTACTTGTTTTATCTGTATGAAAATGCCAACAGGCATCCGATTTATAGTACGCGGACAAGTGACTATGGAACATTTGAGGGCTATACCGAAGTCTTGTCGTCGGGTGCTGTGGGGAGTCAGGATGAATGGATCGGAACAGGAAGTTTTATTAAAAAAGGAACATTGTATTACTGTTTCTATACGGGGCATAACAATGTTTTTACGCCTGCGGAAAAGATTATGTTGGCTACGTCAACTGATTTAATGAATTGGACCAAGCAACCAGCAATGGCGCTGCAGGCTGCAGCGGGCTATGATCAAAATAATTTTCGTGATCCACAGGTTTATTGGGATGAAGGCCGCAATGCCTACGTCATGTTAGTCACGACACGAAAAGACGGAAAAGGAACGCTGGCACGTTATCAGTCGACAGATTTAAGCAGTTGGTCTATGATTGAACCGCTCGTTGCGACCACAGGGACAGTAGAGAAATATGGAATCGAAACAGATGCAGAACTATTGGAATGCCCGGATCTATTTAAAATGGGCAATAAATGGTATCTCTTGTTTTCGCGGATCAACCGGGATGAGCATCGCAAGACATTTTATCGTGTTGCGGATTCTCCGGATGGCCCTTGGACGATCTGTCGGGATAGCGAAGGACATCATGAAACCTTCGACGGACGCTATCTCTATGCGGGCAAAACGGCTAGCGACGGTACGACACGTTATCTTTCGGGATGGTGTTCAACCGGGCAAACAGTAAATAATAACAACGAACTGCCCTGGGCTGGAAATTTAATTTCACACCAGTTGGTTCAGGGAGCTTCAGGACGTTTATATCCTAAAATTCCGGAAGCCCTAAACAGTAAATTCAATAAGGAAGTCCCCTTTGAAAAACTGAGCAATGTTGGTCAAGTTTCCGAATCGAATAAAACCTATAGTTTGACAGCGCAATCGGGCGGAAGAAGTTATGCACAATTTAACCGGAACACTTCATCCGTGAAAGTGACAATGACCATTGATGCTTCCCAATCCAGCAAATTTGGTTTTTCATTTGGCGCATGTGATGATCCGACCGAAGTGTATAGCATTGCTTTTGATCTGACTTCATCCAATCGTTGGAATATGCCAGCACTGTTTATGAACAAGGAGGCACGCGATGGCGGCGGAAGCAAAACAGAACTCAATTTTACGCCACTTACAGTACCGACCAACCGGATTTTTAACGTGAAAATTATTATTGAAAAATCGATTGGTATCGTATATGTGAATGACCGTGTTGCTTTTACCAACCGGATCTATAAAATGGATCAAAACCCTTGGACTATTTTTGCGGATCAAGGAACAGTACAAGTGAATGGGTTGAAAATAGAAAAATCTTCCTAACAATTGAGACGATATTTGCCTATTGAAGCGAACAAGAACCTAATTAAAAATGTAAACAAAAGAAAAATGATAAAATTAAAGAAATACGGTGTTTTAATGCTCCTGCTAGGTGTTTTTGGTACAAGTCTGGCACAGACGGGACAGCATAAACAAGGAGATCCCGAAGAGAAGTATCGCCCACTTTACCATTTTACACCACAGCAGGGTTGGATGAACGATCCCAATGGACTGGTTTATCTGGACGGTAATTATCATCTTTTTTTTCAGCATAATCCCGAAAAACCCGTTTGGGGGCCTATGCATTGGGGCCATGCGATCAGTAAAGATTTAATCCATTGGGACGAGCAGAAGATCGCATTGTACCCCGATAGTTTGGGGACTATTTTCTCCGGTAGTGCTGTAATCGATAAAGATAACACGGCAGGTTTTGGAAAAGGTGCTATGGTCGCCATTTTTACCCATCACAATCATCAGGAAGAGGATCGAAAAACAGGATTGCATCAAAATCAAAGTTTGGCTTATAGTTTGGACAAGGGCCTTACCTGGACAAAGTATAAAGGCAATCCGGTATTGCCAAACCCTGGTATATGGGATTTCAGAGATCCAAAGGTGATGTGGCATGTGCATAGCCAGCGTTGGATTATGACCTTGGCTACAAAAGATTGTATTACTTTCTATTCTTCCAAAGATTTGAAAACATGGCAGAAGGAAAGTGAGTTTGGCAAAGAGGTGGGGGCCCATGGTGGTGTCTGGGAATGCCCTGATCTTATCCCCATGGATTACAAAGGAACTACAAAATGGGTTTTGTTGGTGAGCATCAATCCAGGTGGACCCAACGGTGGCTCGGTGACACAATATTTTGTGGGTGACTTTGATGGGCATCAGTTCCGAACAACGGATACTAAAATAAAGTGGTTGGATTGGGGACCCGATAACTATGCCGGCGTAACCTGGAGTAACCTAGGGGATAGGCAACTGATGATTGGCTGGATGAGCAACTGGCAATATGCCAATGTGGTTCCTACCACAAAATGGCGTTCTTCCTCAACCATACCCCGTGTTTTAACTTTAGGAAAAGTTGGACAGTCGTTCTACGTTGCGAGTACTGTGCCCAAAGAAATTGAAACCGCATTTCGTCCGCTAAAAAAATACCATGGCGGCGGAACGAAGGAAGTTTCATTCGAGCAACATCTCCCACAAGCGTACCGTTTGGACCTCAAGGATTTGAAGCGGCAGGCTTTTAAAGTCATCTTATCGAATGAATCTGGCGACGAATTGGTTATTGGGTATCGTGAAGACCAAAATGCCTATTATATCGATCGTTCTAAGTCCGGCGAAGTGTCTTTTAATGGAGAATTTCCAAAGACAGCTTTGGCACAAAGGCTGCTAAATAAGGGTGCACTTTCTTTCAGTTTGTATGTTGATGTGAGCTCTGTGGAACTTTTTGCAGACGAGGGGCTAACGGTAATGACCAGTTTATTTTTTCCGAACAAGCCGATAACCAAGCTGCGTATCGTGGGAGATAAAAAGTTGGAGTTTCAGGAAATCGGTATTTCTGCATTTAAGAGATAAGAGCTGGATTTTTGCCATTAAAGCGATCCTTGATAAGACAAGGATCGCTTTATGCTTCGCTACTTTGTCTTATTTTCGAGATGCAAGTGTGCTGGCGTTAGCGTGGGGAAAGTCCACGCAAAATGATTTTTTTTGTAAACTATTGGACGGTAAATTGAAAGATACGGATCAAATTTCGATGTATGATAAATATCCTTCATGGCCTCAAAGAGATTGGAGGGCCAAACTCCTGCTGTCCGGTCCAGGATGTCAACGTCCGGATTTTTAAACCAAGGCCATTCAGTTGGATGTTGATTGTAATAATATAAATAGTCAAGGGCCTGCGTGACCGATTTTCCGTCCTTCGTGGCGGTAAATAGGTTTTCTCCGGTGGCATTGTGTATGCACCACATGGAGGCTGTCAATGGTGCTAATGAAAAGTAGGTGTACCATAAACCTTTCTCACCCCGTTTTACTTCCTCAATAAGATGACCGTCAGCTGCGATCTTTTCAAAGAGATCAGCCTTGATTAAGGCTATTGTAAAAGAAAGCTCTTTTTGGTCATCAAGAAAGTTTGCCGAAAGTAGATTCGCAAACCTCGCCCAATCCGCAATATTATTGGATTTTTCGCGTAAGAAATGTGTCGCTTTTTGAAAGACATCGATGGTCCAGACCTTAAAATGATCATGATCTTTCTTCGCCCAAAGGGGATCGTTTTTAAGTAATTCGGCAGCAATCATCAATCCGGCTCCCGCATAAGAAAGCACAACTGGTCCGTCAAACTGACTGTATTTTTTATTGATTGTGGCCCAGGAGTTAATGAAATATAAGGCCTTGGATGCATATTTTTGCTCCCCGTTTAAGGTATAGACCAAGGCCGTACAATAGGCAGCAAAAGCATCCGCATGGAGCTTTTTTGCCATAGCACGTTGGCCTTCTTTATCGCTGTAAAAGCCGGGTACACTAAAATCTTCAACAGCATGATGGTCAGTCAATAAAAGAGAATCGGCCAGCCTAATCAACTGCGTGTATGCAGTATATACAGGTTCGGATTTTTTGTTGATTTGCGATTTCACATAATTGACCTGAGTAACTGGGTGCATTAAGGATTGCCCATGACCATGTGAAGGCCAAATAAATAGGCCGACTATAGACAAGGTCAATCCTATTTTTAAAAATTGAGTGGTTTGGGCCTGTAAGCCAAAAAATAGATATATGAAATTTTGCATGGTTCTAAATGGATACGTTTATCGATTGGTTTGATCGCTATGGGGGGATTAGCTACTGCAAATTAAGAAAAAAATAACATAAGTTTACTGGTGTTCAGAAATTTCATTTGAATTATTGCAGCGAAGTAATTAACTTCATGCCTAGAATAATCAATTATGGACATCAATCAAAATCTGCCTGAGAAGGAACTCTTGTGCCAACTCCATCATGGAGATATGCAGGCTTTTGATATCTTGTACCATCGTTATAGCCAGATTATCTATGCCAATATCCTTAAGTTTCTGAAAAATGAAACTAGTGCCGAAGATTTACTTCAGGATGTTTTTCTGCGTATCTGGGAAAATAGGTCAAAAATAGATCCTGAACAATCTTTTGCAGCATTTCTTTTTACCTGTTCGCGTAACATCACATTTAATTTCAAACGACGCCTGAAATTGGAGATGGAATCTGAAGTCCAACTCGCCTATGGTGCATTGGAATCTGAAAATACCATTGATAAGGTGCTCGATTCCAAGGAGGCCATGGTCCTGGTAGAAGACTTGTTGAGCAGATTGCCCAAACAACGCCAAAAAATATTTAGGTTATCTAAGCTTGAAGGTAAAAGCTATAAGGAGATTGCCGAAGAAATGGATATTTCTATTGCTACTGTTCGTGACCATATTGTTAAAGCAAATAAATTTATCCGACATGGTGCATTGCAAGACAATGGCTTCTCGGCCCTACTAATGATTCTGCTTCTGCATGCTGCAAATTAATTTTCTACATGCTGCAAATTATTTTTTTTCTGGAGCAGACCTTTATGCTACGAAGTGTGTATTTACTAGTAAAAATACAGCTCAGTGGAGACCAATAAATCTAAAATAGACCAATTACTTCAAAAATATAAAGAAGGGAACTGTTCGCTTGAAGAGATCGAATGGCTACAGCATGCGCTTTCTGCTACCGACATCGGGGATCAGGATGCCATCGATCAGGCTATAGTCACTAGTTTACTCCAGCCTTCTGCTGCAGGAAAAATGAGTGAATCCAGGCAAAAAATAGTGCTTGGAAATATCAAAAAGCAAATTCAGCAAGGCACAGAGGAGCGCGATAAACCTAAGTTTTCAATCGTTTGGCCCTATTGGGCTGCGGCGGCTTGCCTATTGCTCTTTATTTTTACAATGATATTCTGGCAGCAACAGACGAGTCCTGTTCAGGCAGACATTAACCTCGTTAGGCTGCAAGATACAACGGGTGTTGTTGTAAAGCCTGGTGGAAACAGTGCTACCCTTCGTTTAGCGAACGGCACACTTTTAGAACTCGATAAACAGGCATCGGGGATTGTGATGGGAGAAAGTATTACCTACGAAAATGGAAAATCTATCGCTGCTGCGGCATTAGATAAACAGGGGATGGCGGCAGATCCAAGTAAGGTTGTATTGGAGTTAGCCACTCCGCTAGGGGGGATATACCAGATTACTTTACCTGATGGCACAAAAGTATGGCTCAATGCGGGCTCTTCGCTAAAATATCCGATGAGCTTTGCAAAAAATGAACGAAGAGTTAGTTTGGAAGGCGAGGCCTTTTTTGAAGTGACGAAAGATAGCGCACGACCTTTCAAAGTGCTGAGTAAAGGACAGGAAATTGAGGTGCTCGGGACTGCCTTTAACGTCAATGCTTATCCCGATAATACCGTGATTAAAACGACTTTAGTCAATGGGAAGGTTAAATTATCGAACCATAAACGATATTCAGAAGCAATATACCTGCTACCAGGTCAGCAATCGACCAATTCCAATAACGGAAAAATACAACTCGCAAATGTGGATACAGCACCCTTTACCGCCTGGAAAGAAGGTTTGTTTTATTTTGACGAAACACCGCTTTCGGATGCACTGCAGCAGATTGGTCGCTGGTATAATGTCGAAGTGAAGTATAAAGGCGAGGTACCGCAAACACATTTCTATGGTCGTATAAAACGAAGCAAGCCGCTCCGCGACGTACTTGACGTATTGGAAGAAGGTGGGTTGCGTTTTGAGCTGAGCAAAAGCGATGAAAAGAATATCCTATATGTTAGACCGTTGTAATTAAAACCCTAAATAAAGATGAAAAAAGAAATGATCATGGATTCCACTTAATCCGGAAAAGGGTATAAGCAAAACAAAAAGGGCAGTGCTGGGGGGCACTGCCTTGAATTGGATGCATATACTTACAAGTGTTGCCCAAAGGCAAATTTTTGATAACCATTTATAAATAACATACAAACCGTACAAACATATGATTTTTTATCCATTTGTTAGGCTACACCCGTGGAGTTTAACTTTACGAAGTATACTGATTATGAAATTGATCGTACTCATTTCTTTACTGACCGCGATGCAGCTGTTTGCAGAGGGAAATGCGCAGACCATAAACTTAACCGCAAAGCACGTTACCTTAAATCAGGTGATGCGTGATATCCAAAAACAGAGTGGTGTTAATTTTTTCTTAACTGGCAAGTCATTGGCTCAGGCACGTTTGTCAGTCAATATACAGCATGCCAAATTGGAAGATGCATTAAATGCTATCGTAGCACCTTTGGATCTGGAGTGGATCAAAAAAGATGAGGTGATCGTGATAAAACCCAAAAGAAATCCGCCAAATACCGAACGCAAAGAAGTCCAGCAGCGGAGCATTGCTGGTAAAGTCGTTAATGGTAAAGGACAAGTCCTGGTAGGAACCACCATTACAGTGAAGGGAGCTAATATTTCCACGGTCACGGACCAGGATGGAAGGTTTACAATTCAGTTACCAACGCCAAATGGCACTTTGGTATTTTCAAACGTAGGCTATCAACGTTTGGAAAAAAGTGTCACTGGAAATGATGAATTAACCATTGTACTTCAGGAGGAGGTAAGTGGTCTGGATGAGGTGGTCGTCGTAGGGTATGGAAGCCAGAAACGCGCAAATGTAATTGGTGCCGTGTCAACCGTGAACGGCAGTTCGGTAGAGAATAGGTCAACCTCCACACTTAGCTCTTCATTGGCTGGACTCGCGGCGGGCGTTAACGTACAGGCCACAACGGGAAAACCAGGTGCAGACGGTGCTAGTATACTGATTCGTGGAAAAGGAACTTTAAACAATACGTCTCCCTTGGTTGTGATCGATGGTATTGTCGGATCTATGGATGCAGTTAATCCCAATGATGTGGAGTCAATTTCGATTTTAAAAGATGCGGCAACAGCAGCGATCTATGGATCCTTGGGGTCGAATGGCGTTATCTTAATTACGACAAAAAAGGGAGCCAAGGGAAAAAATAATGTGTCTTATACGGGAATGGTTTCGCTGTTGCGCCCCAATAATGTACCCGAATTTATTACCGATTACGCACAACATATGCGCCTTGTTAATGAAGGCTTCAAAAATTTAGGGCAAGCGGCTGTTTATACCGATGCAACAATCAACCTCTGGGAAGAAGCGAAGAAAAATCCAACAGGGTTAACAGAATTTGGTATTCCCAATGAAGTCGCTTATCCAAATACCAATTGGGGCGATGTGCTTTTTGGACAACGCAAACTTTTACAAAATCACAATCTTTCTCTAAATGGTGGCAGTGAGCATACGCAATACCTCTTTTCAGTGGGCTATTTCAACAATCCGGGGACGATGCCCGAAACTGGAGCAGACAAGATACGTCTGCGTATTAACTTACAGTCTAAAGTTGCCAAGTTTTTAACTGTGGGTACCCAGACCTTTGGCGATATGCAGAATTTGAGTGTCGCCGATGTGGTCACAGCATATTCTTACCTGACCCAAACCGTGCCAGGAGTTTATCCTTTCTACAACGGGGTCTATGGTTTCCCGGCTGCGGCCGAAGAATCGGCTACTGCAAACAATGCCCTGGCTTTTCTAAATGGGATGGGTGGAAAGAACCAGGTCAATCGATTCAATACCACAATATTTGCGAAGTTAAATCTCATGAAAGGCTTGGAGTTTGAATCCAGGGTAAATTATAACCATGCCTATACCGAAACGAATTCGCATCAGGTGCCTTATGAGAAATGGAATTTTGCAACCAACAAATTAAGTACTGCGGCGCTGTCTGCGGGACAAATAACCACCCAGTATGGGTTAACCAAGAGCTACAATGTGATCGTTGATAATGTATTGCGTTATTCAGGATCTTTTGGTAAACACGATGTGGGCGGCATCTTGGGGTATAATGAACAGTATTTTAACCAATATAATATCGGAGCGGCCAAACTTGGGCTTGTGCATCCAGACCTGACAACATTTAATTCGGCGACGACAATGAGTTCCATTACCGGTGATGAGCTTGACTACGGTTTGCGGTCCTTTTTTGGTCGTGCAAATTATGCTTACGCTAATAAATACCTTGCGGAAGCGGTGGTACGGTACGATGGGTCATCTCGATTTGGAACCGCCAAACGCTGGGGGCTCTTTCCGGCATTCTCTGCGGGATGGCGTATTTCGGAAGAATCTTTTATGAGTCCACTTAAATCTTTTGTGAATGATTTGCGAATAAGGGCCTCGTGGGGGAAAACCGGAAATAATGCCTCTCCGGGTAATTACGATCATCTTCCCTCGTATAGTACGGTAAACTATTCATTCAATAATCAGGCTGTTCGTGGTTTGGCACAGACTAAACTAGGAAACGATCTTTTACACTGGGAAACGACCACAACAACAAATGTAGGTTTTACAGCCACGGCATTGAAAAATAAATTAACGGTCGAATTTGATGCCTACCGTGCTTATACCGATGGAATCTTATATGTTCCGACCATTCCGGCGACAACTGGAACTGCTACTGCAGCAACCATGAATATTGCCGAAGTTAGCAAGCGGGGGATTGAATTGACGCTGGGATACCAAAATAAAATCAACGGTTTTAACTATGGAATTTCGGCCAACTTTGCCTACAATACCAATCGGGTGGAAAAATATAAAGGAGCATTGTCGGAGGGCTATGTAACGGATGCGGCGGGTAATCGTGTTTACCAGTCCAATATCGGTATGGTTTCCAACGGTGTCAACCAGCGTATTTTAGAAGGGCACGAAATCAATGAATTTTACTTGTACAATGTATACCGAGGTTCGGGAAGCCATTTTTTAGCGGATGGTTCTGTCGATAAAAATGGAGGGCCACGCGACGGTATGATCCGGACGGAACAGGATATGGAATGGTTGAAGGCTATGGTCGCTGCTGGCTATTCATTTCAGCCTGCCGATGGCATAGACCCTACCAAGATATGGTATGGTGACTTGATCTATTCGGATATGAACGATGATGGTATCTACGGGAACGTCTATGATCAAAAGTTTATGGGCAAAAGAGAAACTCCAGCATTCAATTACGGCCTCAGTATCAATATGGCCTATAAAGGATTTGATGCATCCATGATTTGGTCGGCTTCTTCAGGTATGTCGTATTACTGGAATGAACTCTATCTCAATTCATCCATCGTTGCGCAGGGAAAATCGGTACCGGCATTGGTCGCAAATGACCATTACTATTATAATGCCGCAAATCCTTCCGATCCCAACAACCGGATAGCTGGTTATTATCCACGCTTAAAAGGAGTGACAGATGCACAGAATGGACGTACCAGTGATTATTATTTGTATAACGCTTCTTTTGTGAAACTACGTAACCTACAATTGGGTTATTCGCTTCCAGAAAGCTTGGCAAACCGTCTATCAATTGCAAAATTACGGATCTATTTAGCGGGTGAAAACTTGCTGACATTTACGAAATATCCTGGTTTAGATCCTGAGATAGGTTCAACAACAAATTACCCTTCAATGCGGCAATATTCACTGGGTTTGAATCTTACCTTTTAATTCGAATGACAATGAAAATGATGAAAAAAATAATAGCAATTGTATTGCTAACAAGTATATTGGGTTGCAAAAAAGATCTTTTGGATACCTCCCCATATTCATCGGTCTCCACCGCAACGATGTGGACAACCGACAATTTAACTGATTTAGGGATTGCGGGGATCTATAGTTCCTTTCGACTCTTAATGGGGCATAGCGGACTGATCTCACCTTATGAACTTTATCAGTTTGACCGTTTCTCCTATACTGGGCAGGCACGTTTTGATGAACCCTTATTGACAGGTACCATCACCGCCGGCGATCCATTATTTGTGAATGTTTGGAAGATTCAATATGAAGGTATTCAACGAGCAAACGATGCCTTAAAGAATATTCCCCTAAAGTCACCTTCTACAGCAGAAAAGAAAGCGAAATATATTGCGGAAGCTAAATTTCTACGTGCTTACTTTTATTTTCGGCTCAATCAGCTTTACAAAGGGGTACCCATCTACCTTGAGCCGTTTACTGCAGCCGAAGCCGTCAAAGGACGTAGTTCGGAAGATGATGTCTGGAATCAAATCCTAGCTGATTTGAACGATTGTATCGCAGAAACTAATTTTCCTGATCGTTATCCTGCGGGGAATGCGAATTATGGACATGCAACAAAGGCAGCAGCTTATGCCTTACGGGGTAAAGTTTATCTTTATCGAAAAGATTGGACAAAAGCTTCGGCAGATTTTCAAAAAGTAAAAGATGCTGGCCACTCACTCTTCGGAGATTATAAAGCTTTGTTTAAAGAAGCTAATGAACAGTGTCCTGAGATGATTTTTTCTATTCAGCATCGGAGTGAATCAGGCTATGGAAATAATATGCAATTGTTTTGTGGCTGGCCCTCGGTCTATTCGCGTGGCTGGAATTATTACATGCCTTCACCACATTTGGTCGATCTCTATGAAAATAATGATGGTTCTAAGTTTGAATGGGATAAAATTATTCCAGGATACAGTAGTTTAACCGAAAATGAAAGGGAGGTGTTTTTTCTGCGCAACAATCTCACGGAGGCCGAGAAAGCTGCTGCAACGTTGAGAGGTGCAAAGATGAGTCTTTACCTACCGCAAGGCAATGAGGAGCGTATAAAAAAAGCCTATGAAAATCGTGATCCCCGTTTGCAGGCCAATGTCGTGACGCCTTATTCGACTTTTAGGGGTGCCTATAATTTTACGAATGTTGAAAGTCTTCAATTTATGCGCTGGCCATTTCGCGGGCAGGCACAGGTAGACGGCGATATTCAGAGCGATACACAGATCAATTTCTTCTATTTCTATCGAAAATTTGTCGCTGAAGGAGTCAATGAGATTGTGGATCGCAATTATGGTCCTATCGATTTTCCGATTTTCCGCTATGCTGATATTTTATTGATGTGGGCCGAGGCCTTGAATGAAGAGGGCAAACTAAATGAAGCTATAGCAAAAGTTAACGAAGTTCGTCAGCGTGCAGGTGTAGCACTTTTAAATGCTAATGCTTCAACTGCCGTCGGTGGGAAGGAAGACTTACGCCTGCGTATTCGTAATGAACGTCGGGTTGAGTTCCCGAATGAGGGAATCAATTACTTTGACGAATTGCGCTGGGGAACCTGGAAAGAGAAGGTGTTTCAAGCAGGCAATGGACGTAAGCAGGTTTGGGGGACAAATGTTGGGAATTATAGCTATAAGGGTGACTTTTTGAACGTATGGCCTATCCCGACCTCAGAAATACAGATGAACGTAAACCTGGTGCAGAACCCAGGTTGGATCGATTAGTTTTATGGATATAAAATGAACCTAAACATGATTTTTTTTAGATATAGCCTATACTTTATTTATTTTTTGAGCCTTTTTCATCCTTTTTTTCTACGTGCGGATACAAGCGATATGGTAAAAAAAGGATTTGATTTGGCTCAGCGACAGTACGCTTTGTTGTATAAAGATCATAGCGATCTGCGTAAGTATCCACGATCGGCAGATCCCAAGGGGAAAACAACTTTTACTGATATCCGGGACTGGACGGGTGGTTTTTGGCCAGGCTGCCTTTGGTATGTCTTTGAGTATACCGGCGAGGATCAGTGGCGGGACGCTGCACTAAAATGGACGAATTCATTGTGCCAAAATCAATATAATACACAGCACCATGATATTGGTTTCGTGATGAACTGCAGTTATGGAAATGCCTATCGGTTAACTGGTGATACTACATTCAAATCAATTTTAATCCAGAGCGCCAAATCGCTATTGACACGTTTCAATCCGAAGGTTGGTGCAATTAAGTCTTGGGATACCTTTTCCTCTTGGGATGGTAAACATACGTATGAATTCCCTGTCATTATCGACAACATGATGAATTTGGAACTTCTTTTTTTAGCTTCCAAATTATCTGGGGATTCTGTTTATCGTAATGCCGCTATTCGACATGCAGAAACGACGCTGAAAAATCAATATCGCGCAGATTACAGTTCTTATCATGTGGTTACCTATGACCCCAATACCGGTGCTGTATTGAGCCGGGAAACGGCACAGGGGTTTTCGGACAATTCAGCTTGGGCTAGAGGGCAAGCCTGGGGATTGTATGGGTTTGTCGTGATGTACCGTGAAACGAAGGACCCTAAGTTTTTACAGGCTGCACTAAAAATGGCAGAGTTCTATATAAAGCATCCGCGCCTGCCTCAAGATAAGGTGCCACAATGGGACTTCGATGTAAATCAAGCTGGATTTGTCCCAAACTGGAATTATCGCAAAGCAGATTTTGAGACTATTCCACGGGATGCGTCGGCAGCAGCGGTTACTGCTTCGGCATTGCTGGAACTGGTTGACTACATGGGAACTGGACAACAGCAGGAATATTTGGATGTTGCCGAAACGATCTTGCGTTCATTGGGGTCACCGCAGTACTCCAGTGAGGTCGGAGCAAATGGTTTGTTTGTGCTGAAGCATAGTGTGGGCAGTATTCCGCATAAAGGGGAGATTGACGTCCCGCTAGTGTACGCAGATTATTATTATCTAGAAGCATTAATGCGCTGGAATAAGCGAAACTATCAGCGTGCGCAATTGATGAACGAATGGCAGGAGATGAATAGACAGAAGGCAAAAGCATTAAAAGATTTTCAGCGGCAGAAATTTGGTCTATTTATCCATTGGGGACTGTATGCTATTCCAGCTGGGATGTGGAATGGGCAAAAAATGGAAGATTTGGGTAGTCCGAGTGTTGCTGAATGGATTCAACTGGTTGCAAAAATTCCTCGGTCTACTTATGCAAAATTGGCGGATCAATTCTCCCCGCAATCTTTTGATGCCGATAAAATTGTTAAAATGGCCAAGGGTGCAGGGATGAAGTATCTTGTTGTGACGAGTAAACATCACGACGGATTTGCCCTATATGGTTCAACGGTTAGTTCATTCAATAGCAAACAGGCTACGCCCTTTAAACGCGACATCATTCAGGAACTTTATGATGCTTGTCTTCGGCATAAACTCGATTTTGGTATCTATTATTCACAGAATATCGACTGGCGGGATGGTAGCGACGGGCAATATGCGGTAACAAAGGCACAGCATGATCTTGTTCATGCCAAAACCGATGCTTTCGGTGTCAATCTTTGGGATCCCAGCGAAAATTCTTTCGCTTCGTATCTCAACGAAAAAGCAATTCCTCAGGTAAAGGAAATTTTGACGCGGTTTAAACAGTTGAAATATATCTGGTTTGATATGCCGGGATTGATGACTGCAGAACAGAGCTTTCGGTTCTATAAAACTGTGTATGATTGTAATCCACGTGTTATTGTCTCCGAGCGAATTGGCAATGGTATGGGCGATTATGCCATTCCTGGGGATAATCGGATTCCTGACTCTTCTGAGCGTTTTACCAGACCTTGGGAAGCCATTGGAACATTCAACCATTCCTGGGGCTATAAATCTTATGACCACGATTGGAAAAATGTGGATGAATTAAGGTATTGGCTCCTTGAAATTGTCAGTAAAGGAGGAAATTATATGCTTAATATTGGTCCAGATGCACAAGGAAATGTAGCCACACCGGTAAAGAAAAATCTTGCTATCTTAGGGAAATGGTTGCGGCGCAATGCCGAAGCGGTTTATGGGACATCGCCTTGGACCATTTCGCATGAGGGACCAACAACAGTTCGGATAACAGATACCGAGCAACGGGAAAGGGAAGGATTTAAAGTATCTTTTACAGCCTTGGATTTTTGGTTTACACAGAAGAATGATTTTGTATATGCGATGGCTCTTGTAGTACCCAAAGATGGAATCGTCAACGTACAGTCCCTGAACCAAAATATGGCTAAAGTGAAATCAGTGGAAATTCTAGGGTTTGGTCGGATCGATTTCCAGCAGGATAACCATGGATTGCAATTGAAATTACCCAAGAAGATACAAAACAGCAGCTTGGGCTATGCGCTAAAAATAAAACTAAGCTAATCCCGCTATTAGCTTTATCAATTATAACGATGTTGAATCTATTATTAAAAACAAAAAAAATACGCTTTTTGCCATTATTGCTCTGCTTTAGTATATGGTATGTGCAAGCGGTTGGACAAAAAAAAACGGATAATTTTCGCTGGGACGATGGACAAAAAGTACTTTTTTTAGGCAATAGCATTACTTACGCGGGGCAATATGTCGCTATGACAGAAAGTCTATTCCTGAGCAGTCACCCGAAAAGGAAACCTCAGTTTATTAATTCGGGCTTACCAAGTGAGACCGTTTCTGGACTCAGTGAACCGAATCATGCCGATGGAAAATTTCCACGCCCCTGTCTATTTGATCGACTGGACAATGTGCTTGATAAAATAAAACCTGAGGTTGTTTTTGTTTGTTACGGTATGAATGACGGCATTTATCTCCCTTTTGATGTTATCCGTTTTGAAGCCTATAAAAATGGAATTATCCGTTTGCACAAACGTTTGGTCGATCAGGGCGTCAAACGCATCCTATGGATGACACCTCCAGTGCATGATGATCCGCAGCTTCGGCTCAATGGCTACAATAAAGTATTGGATCGTTATGCCGAATGGCTTATCGGCTATGCCAAGATGCAGTCCTGGGAAATCATAGACCTGCATTTTCCCATGCGTCGTTACTTGGAAGCTAAGATCGAGAAAGACGCTCAGTTTAAACTGGCCGCAGATGGGGTGCACCCCGGAGAGTTGGGGCATTGGCTAATGGCTAAGGAAATAGTACAGCACCTGATGCCTGATTTCCCGATTGAAAGCGCATGGGATGACAATTTGCGCAGTCAACCAAAACTTCGCCAGTTATATACGCTTGTTTTGAAAAGGCAGACGATGATGAAAGACGCATGGCTCACCTATACAGGTCATAAACGACCTGGACTATCCAAGGGAATTCCAGTAGAAGATGCAAGCAAAGCATATGCTGTTATTCAGGATGAAATTAAAGCGTTGGGTTTCTGATCGGCGATAGCTTGCAATCCGAATAAATGAACTTTTATGTATAAATCTATATCATGATGAAAATCAATTTTTTTAAATGGAAATGTGCAGCAGCTGTGGGAATGTTGCTGTGTATGACCGATGTTGCTATTTCACAGACCAAATCGCCACCGTATGAAGGTGTTGCAGGTTGGCAGGAGACGCAAGATAAACGTATGGAATGGTTTAAAGAGGCCCGTTTTGGGTTATTTATCCATTGGGGATTGTACAGTGCTGCAGGTGGTTCTTTTGAAGGGAAACAATATCCACAACATTATGCCGAATGGATACAAACCTGGGGGAAAATTCCCAGTAAGCAGTATGCCGAAGTACTGAAACCAAAATTTACTTTAGGTTCTTTTGACCCAAAGTCCTGGGCACGCCTTGCGAAAAAAACGGGAATGAAGTATATGGTACTGACCTCCCGACACCACGAAGGCTTTAGCCTGTTCAATAGCCAGCAACCTTATGCTTTGAAAAATGATGTTACGGGTACGGCAAATTTATCGCCGAAAGGAAGAGATCTTTACCGCGAAATTATGGATGCTTTCCGTCAGGAGGGAATGAAAGTAGGAGCTTATTATTCGCTCTTGGATTGGCAGCATCCCGATTCTTATGAAGCTTTTCAGCTGAACCCGAATGTGAATAAGCATCAGCCAGATCATGAACGTTACAAAGCCTATCTCTATGGGCAAATCAAGGAACTTGCACAAAACTATGGGCGGCTGGACGTGCTGTGGCCCGATTTCAGCAGTAAACAGCATGAGGGGGAAGCCTGGGGGACAAAGCATATTTTGACAGACCTGATCAAATGGCAGCCTAATATTATTATCAATAATCGATTTTGGAACGGACTCGAAAATAAGAACGGTGATATCGGAACTCCCGAAAAATATATTCCACCAACAGGTTTGCCGGGTATGTACTGGGAGGTAAGCCATACCATGAATGAAAGTTATGGGTATAGCGCCCATGACCAAAATTGGAAAAGCTTTCCCAAGATCATGCAATTATTTGTGGAAACGGTGAGTAAAGGGGGAAATTTCCTGTTAAATGTCGGACCCGATGGTGACGGAGCCATTCCTGAACCTGCGGTGCGGATTATGGAGCAAATCGGGGAATGGATGAAGGTCAATGGCGAATCTATTTACGGTACCACCGCGAGTCCTTTCCAAGCCTTGGATTGGGGGTATTGTACCCAAAAAAATGGGAAGCTGTATCTGCATGTTTTTGATCGTCCGGCCGATGGAAAAATAAATCTGCCCATCAAAAATAAAGTGACGGCTGTCTACGCCCTAGCTTCACCTAAAATGAACTTAAAATCCACTTTAGAAAACGGAAGACCAGCAATTCCTGTCGATATCTTCGACAATAAGAAAGGACCGAAGGTTATTGTGGTCGAAATCCAGGGAAAGCCAATTGTTGAGGAAAGCCTGACCCAAACACAGGCAGATGGACGTATCGTGATGAACGCAAATAATGCAAAATTACAGGAAGGAAAGGGATTAAAAATTATTGGTGCACATACCCATGATCCAAACCGCCCGAACGCCATTGGTCAATGGAAAGACCTTGCGGATAAAGTTTTTTGGGATATCAAAATTCAAAAACCAGGGAAGTATCGTGTGCTCGTCAATTATCTGGCGAATAGCAAGCAGCACGGAAAAATTGTACTCTCGATACTCGGGCAGCAGATCCAGTGGACATTCGTAGCTGAAAAAGAAGCTAAATTTAAGGAAGTGGCTATGGGGATCATTGAGGTATCCCAGCAAGTAATTGGTGAGCCCAGTACCAAGGTGATTTTGCAGGCTACAGCCATCGAAGGCGATACTTTGCCCGAGATTGCTTCGATTACTTTGGTTCCTATACAAGAATAAACTATCTTTAAGAAAACCTGAACAAATCATCCATACATAAACCATTTTGCCGCCAAGAAACGGATAAATACGTATAAGGCAAGCAGAAAAATAAACTATCCATAAAGAATGAAAAGAAGAGAATTTATAGCCAAGGGAATTGTATCCTCTTTGGCTTTTACAATTGTCCCGCGCGTTGTGTTGGGAGGCAATGGATTTCTTGCGCCAAGTGATCGTATCAATCTTGGATTTATTGGTGTCGGAAAACAATCCTATACCTTGATGAATGGCCTCAATCGCTGCAAGGAAATTGCAAGTCTGGCTGCCTGTGATGTAGACCGTAATAAGTTGGCAGCATTTATTGCTGCGACAACGAAAAAACAAACGGAATTGTCAAAAGCACAGACCGACATCAAGGCCTATCATCATTATCGGGAACTATTGGATCGGAAAGATATTGATGCTGTTGTCATTGCTACACCCGATCATTGGCATGCGCAGATTGCAGTTGATGCGGCTAAAGCTGGTAAAGATATTTATTGTGAGAAACCCCTTGCATTGACCATTGCCGAAGGTCGTGCAATGGTCGATGCAACCCGAAAATATAAACGTGTATTTCAGACGGGCAGCATGCAGCGTTCTTCCTATAATTTTAGACAGGCAGCAGAACTGGTTCTCAATGGCTATATCGGCAAAATCGAGGAAATCAATGTTTCTGTGGGCGAACCGGTCAAACAATGTGACCTTCCCTCCATGCCAGCCCCCGATTATCTCGATTGGGATATGTGGGTAGGACCTTCACCATATCGGGGTTATAATCCGATATTAAGCCCACCTTTAGAGGACGATAAATGGGCTTGGTGGCGTGGTTACCGCGATTTTGGTGGCGGTTACATCACCGATTGGGGTGCACATATGTTTGACATCGTGCAATGGGCCTTGGGTATGGATGAATCGGGCCCTGTTCAGTTTAATCCACCCAAGGAGGCCAACAGCAATAGCGGGCTCTCGTTTAGCTATGCCAATGGCGTTCGCGTAAACCATGTGCAGTGGGGAGTACATAATGCGATCCAATTTATCGGTGAAAAAGGTAAGATTGAAGTAAGCCGGGAATTTATCCGATCGAACCCGGAAAATTTGGCAAATCTTAAACTGACTGCTTCTGATCGTCGTTTGTATTATAGTGATAATCACTATCAGGACTGGGTTGATGCGATCAAAAAAAGAAGTAAGCCTATCTGTGATGTTGAAATAGGTCACCGGACGAGCTCAGTGTGCAATGCCATCAATATTGCGTATGAACTTCAAAAGGATTTAAAATGGAATCCACAAAAAGAACAGTTCGACAATGACTATGCTAATCTCATGCGCAGTCGCCCTTATCGCGGGGAATGGGATTTTAGAAAGTTCTAGTCTTTAATATAAGTTTTCGATACAGACCTGACAAGAATTTTTTGTCAGGTCTGTATGTTTATTGATCAATATATCTACAACAATTTAATCCCGAAAGACCCTGTTTTTGGCAGTAACAGGGTGTGGAAATCGAATCGCCTACTTGATAAGTTTGAGCTCCTATTTTCTTATAGTCAACTTCGTTATTTACTCGTTTTATAAACGGAATTTACTCGGAGCTTAGTCGGTATTTATTCGTTCACAACCGAAGAAGCACCGAAGAAGCACCGAGCAAGTACCGAAGAAGCACCGAATAAGTATCGAATAAAGTTATAATGTCTTATACTGAAATAGGTTTACATTTACCGAACAGATTACTATATAGATTTTACATCCTATTTTTTCTACTGGATTTGGTTGTCATTGTCCGTTTTCTGACTGTTATCGGTTGTCCTTTCCCTAACCACAGTTTCCCTAGTTTTGCTGCGGAACTTTTTTGACTCAGCGTTACGTCTTTGAAACATTTTGGGAACTTTTTGGTTCTGCAATTGCTGATGTGCCTGCTGGGGAGACATCATATTGCAGGACATATGTGGCCTAAAATGATTGTATATATTGACTGCCTTGACCAGCTGTGCAAGTGCCGTTTTGTAGTCTGGAAAGGTCTCAGCCATGCGATATTCGCTTTTTAGGATGCCATTTAGCCTTTCTGCCACGGCATTGTCGTACGGGCTTCCGGATTGTGTCATGCTTATTGTAATCCTATTTTCCTGCAATATAGTGACATAATTTGTACTGCAATACTGGATGCCGCGATCGGAGTGGTGGGTCAGATCGCTCTGTGGATACATTCTATGTGATATTGCCATCCTGAGCGCTGATATACAGGCCTGTGCTGTTGGCCTGTGCGTAAGTTTGTAGCCCACGATCTTTCGGGAATAGGCATCTGTGACCAGGCACAGGTAGATCCATTTGTCCCGGATGCGGATGTAGGTGATGTCACTTACCCATATCTGCTCGGGACGCAGGGCCTGCCTGCGCTGCACAAGGTCGGGCCACTTTTTGAAACGGTGGTCGGACTGGGTGGTGATGGCATACCTGCGTTTGCATTTGACCAAAAGGTCATTTTCGCGCAACAGTCTGAAGAAAGCGTCCCTTCCCAGTCCAACCATCGCACTACCCATTTCTTTGACCAATATGCTGCGGAGTTTAAGGGTACCCATGCGATGGGAGTCCTTCCGAATTTCACGTACCCGCGCCAGCACAAGCCCGCTGCGAACGGAGTATTCCTGTTCTCTGCCCATATATTTATAGTAGGATTGCCTTGTTCTGCCAAATAGTCCACAAAGTCTGGAGACCGAAACATTCTGGTAACACGACTTCATTTCTTGGACGATTTGGCCCCAGACTTTTTTACAAAATCAGCCCCATGGAGCTCCTCCGCTTTTTTGATCAACATCTCCAGGGCAGTAATTTTGAGGTTCGCCTGGAAGAGTTCATCCCTGAGATCCTGCTCATTTTTCACCCCAGTGTCTTCTGGCTCAACAGTCTGGGAAACTTCCAGCTCCAGATTGTTTTCCCACTGCTGGTACCATTTCATAAAATACCGCGGAGTGGCTTCCCCCGGAAGATTGTACTTCTGGGCAAGTTGCGAATAACTCAGCTTGCCCGCAAGGTATTCTCTGGAAACGAGGATCTTGAAGCTATCACTGTAAACTTGCTGTCCCCCTGATTTACGTTTTGTCATACGCTTTTTCATAATATTAAATTTAAGATTTTAATATTCGGTTTTTGTAAACCTTTTTCAGGAATGGACATAACTAAACCCGAAAAAGGTATCAAGTAAAACTAATTTTTTGACAGGCCGAAATTGGCATTCGAAGTTGCTACGAATCAGTCCTATTTAATCGAAATTGCTCCTGTTGTGACAAGTGATTTCAAGAACTTACCGGCAGGTAGGTATTTCTTCAATTAGGATGAAGAAGCTGCTTTTGAAATATTCAAATTGACGATTAAAGGGAAAGACGATATATTGGGCTTGATTTCATTTGAAAGAATCCCAAAGGAGATGCGGATCCATGTGAGGTTATTAACCGCATCAATAGAAAATGTAGGGGCAGCTAAAATTGCAGATTGAGGAGTACTTGAACTCCGGTGAAAGTGATATGGAACATCAGTTTACGTCATTTTTAAATGTCTATATAGATCAACGAAACAATGGCACATCAAGATGAGTGGCGAGAAGAACTTGAAAAGAAAATTTGCTATTCTGGACAGATAATTGCTTTATTTGTATCCAACAATTATTACATTCGAACAGCAAAGGGAATCTTGATATGTCGCAATTAACAATAGTAGATCTGGCCAAAAAACTCGGCTTGTCAAAATCGACCGTTTCCCGTGCATTTCGGGATAACGTGGACATTAATCCAGCGACAAAAGCTCGGATTTTGGCTATGGCCGAAGAAATCGGTTTTTCGCCAAATGTTTATGCGAGTAGTCTAAAGGCAAATAAAAGTCTGACGATTGCGATTATTATTCCCGAATTTGGTAATAAATTTTTCTCGCAAGCCATCAAAGGAATTGAGGCTGTGGCGCGCTCCAAGGGTTATCATACCTTGATTTATGTGACGGATCATCAGGTGCAAAATGAAGCCTCAATCGTACGTTCACTAGCCAATGGACGGGTGGATGGCGTTATCATTTCGGCTTCGGGTGAGGGTAAAGACCATTCGCATTTACAACTTTTGGCAGAGCGCGGCATTCCGGTCATGTTTTTTGACCGTGCATACGACGATTGGAAGGGGGGGTATATTACGGGTAATGACTTTGATTCAGCTTACCTGGCAACCAAACACCTGATCGATAATGCCTGTAAACGGATCGCTTACCTTGCGATTAATCCGAATGTCTCTATTGGTAAGGTGCGTAAGGATGGCTACGAAAAGGCGCTGCAGGAAGTGGGGATTCCGATCAGACCAGCGCTTATTTTGGATACGGTCAATGATGCTGATCAGAATATGAAAGATATCGCCGACTTGATCGAACAGGAGAAACCCGATGCCATATTTGCCTCGGTAGAACGTCTTGCTATTTCGAGTATACGGGTGGCCAAACAGCTCGAAATTCGTATTCCTGAAGATCTTAAAATCATTTGCTTTTCTTGTTTGGATATCGCCGATCTAATTGACCCGGCACTGAGCGTAGTGAAACAACCAGCCTATGAAATGGGGCAATTAGTAACAAAATACCTATTGGATAAGATGGAAGATCCCGAAAATACTAAGTTTGCTAATTCGGTTTACCTTGATTCCCAGCTTATTTTTCAAAAATCTAGCCTGAAATAAGAAAAAAAATATTTGTTTTTTGTAATCCCATTATTTAGCTTTGATTACTTTCGGGAACATTCCCGAAAGTATTTAAATAATCAATTTGTATAAAATATTGGATAGGGGAATCCAGCAATCGCCATAAGCGATTTCTTTTTACCTTGATTTCGGGAACGTTCCCAATTTCAGATTCCAAGTAAAGCTAATTATCGATGGGGAAGCATATCTCTCGTTTAATAGGGTATCTCTGGGTGATTGTCCTATTATCATCATGTGCAAATAAGAAAGATATCGTGGATGTCGAGCAACCTCCTGTTATAGAACAGCAGGGATCTGGTTTGCTCAATCTTTCCGACCCATTTATCTACTGGGATCAGGAAATTACTATTCAATTTGATTTTTCGAAAGGAAATGCGGCTTTAAAAGGAAGCACTACCGACCTGTACCTACACACCGGGTTGATTCCTGTCAATGGGGGCAGCTGGCAACATGTAGCAACAGATTGGTCTAAAAATGATAATGCCTATAAACTTAAATTTGTTTCTGCTGGTTTATATTCATTCACATTTACCCCCTCCAAATTTTTTAACCTGACTAATGGCGGAGAATTTGGTCAGATGGCACTTTTAGTCCGCAATGGTGATGGGTCGCTGGTCCAACGAAACAAAAATAATTCAGATCTATTTCTTCCTCTTGTAACGAGCAATACACAGGCCATTCGTTTTGTTTCGCCTACGCTGCAACCCACAGATCCAATTACCCTGGAACAGATGTACACCGTTGGGGATAATCTGAAGCTAAAAGTACAGGCAACGCAGTCCGGGAAAATCAGTATCTGGGATAATGGTTTATTGCTTGCTGAATCTTCTGCGGTACCGTCATTAGAAAAATCGCTCAGCCTACAGAGCAATGGCCTGCACGAGCTTGAAGCACGTCTTGAGGCCGGGGGTAAAATATATTCCAGTAAAGCCCAGTTATTTGTGGAGTCAAAACCTACCATCGCCGCACTCCCGATCGGCATCAATCCAAACGGAACAACGATAAACAGGGAAAAAGGGGAGGTCAGTTTTGCGCTCACAGCGCCATTAAAAACGAGTGTGTATGTCTTGGGCGATTTTAATAACTATAAAGCGTTACCAGCCTATGCGATGAGCCAGACACCAGATGGCAAAACCTGGTGGGTTACCGTATCGAATCTGGATTTCTCTAAAAAACAGACTTATCAGTTTTTGGTGGACGGTCAGCTGAATATCGCCGACCCCTATGCTGAGCTGATTCTTGATCCGCAAAACGACGCGGCACTCGGACTGACCGCGGCGGCTGTACCCACTTATCCCGCTGCTGCGCAGGGAGTAGTTGGTGTATTGGATCTCCCAGCCAAGTCTTACTCATGGAAAACCACGCTATTTAATAAGCCAGCTCAAGGTGATTTAGTTATTTACGAACTCTTGGTCCGTGATTTTATCAAACAACATCAATATACCACATTGAAAGACTCTTTGTCTTATTTAAAACGGCTGGGTGTAAATGCGGTAGAGCTTATGCCTGTACAGGAATCGGAGGGGAATTCGACCTGGGGTTATAATCCTTCTTTCCACCGCGCTTTGGATAAATATTATGGTTTGAAAAATGACTTGAAAGCCTACGTAGATGCTTGTCATGAAAATGGTATTGCCGTGATTTTGGATGTTGTTTTTAATCATGCTTTTGGTCAATCCCCGCTAGTACAGCTTTATTTTGAGCAGGGCAACGTAGCTGGCAATAGCCCTTGGTTCAATACGGTTGCCACGCATCCGTTCAATGTTGGCTTCGACTTTAACCATGAAAGTAGCTATACACAGACTTTTGTTAAGGATGTTTTGACCTATTGGATGCAGGAGTACAAGATTGATGGGTTCCGATTTGACTTGTCTAAAGGGTTTACACAGAAAAATTCGGGTACCTCAGAAAGTGATTTAAGTGCATGGAATGCTTACGATGCGTCACGTGTGGCTATCTTGAAGCAATACCAGCAGCATATTCGCAGCATCGATCCCTCGTGTTATATTATTCTCGAACATCTTGGCGGAGATCAGGAAGAGGCCGAACTTGCGCAATCGGGGATGTTGCTATGGAACAACATGAATGCGGTCTTCAATGAGGCCGCAATGGGCTGGAATGCCAACAACGGCTCGGATTTAGGCAGATTATTCCCTTCGGGCCATGGCATGACACAACCTTCGTTTGTGTCTTATATGGAAAGTCATGACGAACAGCGGCTGCTGTTCAAATGCCTGAATTACGGCAATTCGTCAGGTAGTTATAACATCAAGAACCTCAGCACGGCATTAAAACGTATGGAACAGGCCGCCGTGTTTTTATTGGCTTCGCCCGGGCCTAAGATGATCTGGCAGTTTGGTGAATACGGCTATGATGTATCTATCGATGAAAATGGACGCACAGGCGAAAAACCATTGTTGTGGAGTTATCTACAACAAGATGATCGCAAAAAACTCTTTGAGACCTACGCCAAACTCACGCGTTTCAAAACCAAAAATAGCATTTTCCAAAACGGGACGATTATGACATCGGCTATGAAAGATGCCGTTAAATATTTTGTTCTCGAAAAGGAGGGACAACAAGTAGGGGTACTTGGCAATTTTGGTGTAGAAAGTGTGGACTTTGCCTTGCCAGCAGCGTTGCAGGGGCAGTGGGTCGATAATTTTACAGGAAAAGAGCTCAATTGGTCTGGCCAGTCAAAATTGAGTCTCCTACCCGGGCAGTACCAATTGATAAGCAAAACAAAACTAAATAAATAAACAGTTATTTTATGAACAAACAGCTATCACGTCCATTTTGGGCTCTGAGCATGCTACTCGGTGTAAGTGCTTCGGCATTTGCGCAACAGGCAACGCTAAAAGGGCGAGTAATGGACCAGAAGGGGAGTTCCTTGGTCGGTGCTACACTGCGCTTCGAGGATATTCAAAAATCACTGTCTACCAATGCGAATGGGGATTTTAGCTTGGATAGACTACAAACAGGGAAATTACGTCTGAAAGTAAGTATGGTCGGATACGCGACCCTGGATACCTTGATCCAGGTCAACGATGGACATCAGCCGTTAAACCTTTACCTTAAATCCAATACCAGTGCACTGGAAGAGGTTGTGGTGATTGGTTATGGTACACAAAAGAAAAGTGATCTGACGGGTTCAATCAGCACAGTATCTGCAAAAGATTTTCAAAAAGGACAGATCTCCTCGCCGGAGCAACTCATTATGGGGAAAGTTCCAGGCGTACAGATTACAACAAGTGGTGGGCAGCCGGGTGCAGGAAGCACCATCCGTATCCGTACCGGAGCTTCATTGAACGCCAGTAACGATCCGTTAATTGTCGTAGATGGAATTCCATTGGCAGGTGGTTCTGTATCTGGGGTAGCTAACCCATTAAGTTTGATTAACCCAAATGATATCGAGACATTTACAATCTTGAAAGATGCCAATGCAACAGCCATCTATGGTTCGCGGGCGTCGAATGGGGTTATTTTGATCACGACAAAAAAAGGCAGTCGCTCAGGAACACAGATCAACTTCTCTACACAGAATTCATTGGCTACCGTAGCCAATAAAGTAAAGTTGCTCAACGCCGATCAAATCCGCGATTATGTCAATACAAATGGTAGTGATGCCATGAAAAAGTTGTTGGGAACAGCAAATACCGACTGGCAGGATGTGATTTATGGCAATGCATTTACAACGGATAATAACGTTAACATTGCTTCCAAAGCGGGCAATATGCCTTACCGTATATCTGCGGGCTATATGAACCAGGATGGGGTATTGAAAAATGATAACTTAAAACGAACTACTGCTGCATTGGCATTAACGCCAAAATTTCTGGATAACCATCTTTCATTGGATGTAAATGTCCGTGGTACCTGGTCAAAATCGAAATTTGCGACGCAAGACGCAATCGGAGCTGCCATTCAGTTCGACCCGACCCAACCTGTCTATGTGGATGATAAAAATAGTTTTGGCGGATATTATGAATGGATTCAAGGGGAGAAACCTAATCCCAATGCACCACGAAATCCTTTAGCCTTATTGGATTTACGCAAAGATAATGGCGATGTGTTTAGAAGTATCGGCAATGCAAAGGTGGATTATAGTTTTCATTTCCTGCCGGAGCTGCATGCCAACTTAAACGTGGGATACGATCTGGCGCGTTCGAAAGGGAACACATTTACACCAGCGATAGCTGCACGTAATTTTAATGAAGGGGGTGAAAGAACCCAATATAAAACCGATATCAACAATAAAACGCTGGAGTTTTATTTAAAGTATGATAAGGAATTACCTACAATCAAAAGTACGATAGACGCGACGTTGGGCTATGGCTACTATAAAAATAGCAGTAAGGTTTATAATTTTAACCGTACAAATGCGGAAGGTGATAAGATCCTAAATGAGCCAACGCGACCTTTTGATAAACCCGAAAACCTGTTGATCTCTTATTATGGGCGTCTGATTTATACCTATGACAACCGGTATGTTCTGTCGGGAACCTTGCGGTCGGATGGTTCTTCCCGTTTTAGTCCTGATAACCGTTGGGGATATTTTCCTTCTGTCGGATTCACCTGGCGCGCCAAAAATGAAGGCTTTTTAAAAGATATAGCTGCAGTGTCCGAACTGAAGCTCCGTTTAAGTTATGGAAAAACCGGGCAGCAAGATGGCATCGCCAACTACTCTTATTTGCCTAATTATACCATCAGCGGCAACGAGTCGATGTATCGCTTTGGTGATGAATACTACTATTTAAATTCACCTGTGGCCTACGATAAAGACATTCGTTGGGAAAATACAACAACCTATAATGCCGGAGTTGATTTTGGCTTTAGCAACAATCGGGTCTATGGTAGCGTGGATTATTACTCGAAAAAGACCAAAGACCTGCTCAGCACGATTCCCGTTCCTGTAGGCTCTAACTTTAGCAATTTCCTGTTGACCAACGTGGGTAACATGGAAAACCAGGGGCTGGAGTTTAATGTACACTTCGTCCCGCTAAAAACGGATAATTCGACCTTGGACATCGGTTTTAACCTAACTTATAATAAGAGTAAAGTAACCAATCTGACACAGAGTGATGATCCGAACTTTATTGTAGAGACCGGTGGTATCCGTGGTGGTACAGGCGGAAATATCCAGGCGCATAAGGTTAATTTCATGCCAAACAGTTTCAATGTTTTCCAACAGGTATATGATGAACAGGGGCATCCTGTCGAAGGTGTCTATGTTGACCGTAATGGAGATGGCGTTATCAGCGATAACGATCGCTATTTGTATAAATCACCGTTACCGAAATATCTTTTGGGTTTTACGGCGGCATACAGCTATAAAAAATGGTCGGCAACAACGGTATTGCGCGCAAATCTGGATAATTATGTCTACGACAATGTTTCCTCTAATTTGGGAAGCGGGGCAAATATCAACGATCAGGCCGTTTTGGTGATCAATAATGCACCTGTGGATTTCTTTAATACCAATTTTCTGCTCAAACAGCTAAGAAGTGATTACTACATCAAGAACGCTTCGTTTTTGAAAATGGATAATGTCAACCTGAGTTATAACCTTGGAAAATTTATCCGGAATAGTAACGCTTCAATGTCGATTTCTGCAACTGTACAAAATGTATTTACGATCACCAATTATAAAGGTGTTGACCCCGAGATATCGAACGGTATAGACGATCGCTTTTATCCGAGGCCAAGGACTTATGTATTGGGTGTAAATGTGAGTTTTTAAACGATATAACAATGAAAAAATTAAATAAATATATAGGTGTATGCTTGCTGGCTATAGCACTGAGCAGCTGCCATAAGGATTTGGATCTAAAACCGACCAACGACGTAACTGCAGATGTAGCCTACAGTGATTTTAAAGGCTATACCTCGTCTTTCGCAAGATTATATGGATCATTGACCTTAACCAGTACATCGGGGCCGAATAATTCTGATCTGGGAGGATTGGATGCCGGTACATCGGATTTTTTACGCCTCTTTTGGAACGCACAGGAACTTACGACCGATGAGGCCGCCTGTGCCTGGCTCAATGATTCGGGGATTAGCGGACTGGATTACCTCGATTTTGACGATAGCAATCCCATGCTCCGTGGTCTTTATACCCGCTGTGTCTATAGTGCCACACTTGTCAATGAATTTTTAAGAGAAAGTACAGATGCTAAATTGGCCGAACGCGGTATTTCAGATACCGATAAAAAAGAAATCGCTTATTATCGTGCCGAAGCAAGATTCTTACGTGCTTATAATTATTGGGTGCTGCTTGATTTGTTTGGAAATCCACCATTTGTAACCGAAGAAACTCCTGTCGGAAAAGTGTCGCCGCCCCAGATCAAACGACCTGAACTTTTTGCGTATGTAGAGAAAGAGCTGTTGGAAGTTGCAGGCCAGCTAAAAGGTGCCAAACAGAATGTATATGGTCGTGTCGATCAAGTTGCGGCATGGGGGCTGTTGGCTCGTTTATACCTCAATGCGGAAGTTTACCTGGGTGCTGGAAATAAGAAATATACCGAAGCGATTACATATGCAGAAAAAGTACTGAACTCGGGCTATAGTTTGGGGACAAATTATCGGGAGCTCTTTTACGCGGATAATGATGTGAACAACCCTGAATTTATTTTCTATCTGCCTTATGATGGTACCAAAACACAGAGCAAGGGTGGTACAACTTATCTGATCAATGCAGCTATTGACGCAACCATGGATCCCACTTCTTTCGGTGTACCCGGCGGCGGTTGGGCCGGAAATCGGACACGTGACAATATCGCAACGATTTTCGGAGACTACAGCGGAGCAACGGACAAGAGGGCAATGTTTCACTTAAATACAAGCGTTAAAATTGAAGATATCGCTGTCTATAAGCAAGGGCTGGCGGTTACCAAATTCCGCAATGTGAACAAGGACGGAAAAACTGCTCCTCCGGCAGCTGAAGGTTTCGTTGCTTCGGTGGATTTCCCGTTGATCCGTCTGGCAGAGATGAACTTGATCTATGCTGAGGCTACATTGCGTGGCGGCTCTGGCGGCAGCTTGGCCAAGGCGCTGGACTATGTCAATAAACTGCGTGTACGTGCCTATGGAAACAACAGTGGGAACTTAACGAATCTTTCTTTGGATGATATTCTCAATGAGCGTGTGAAAGAATTATACTGGGAAGGATTTAGACGTTCGGATTTAATCCGCTATGGCAAATTTACGGGTGATAATTACCTCTGGCCTTTTAAAGGTGGTGTACTTGCAGGTCAGGCCGTTGCGGGGTATAGGACGCTGTTCCCACTTCCTGCTTCGGATATTATTGCGAACTCCAATCTTGTACAGAATCCGGGCTATAATTAATCAGCATCGGACAGGAAGAACGGCGAGTCTCTTCCGGTCAATGTAGCCTTACCTGTAATAAGACAATTGTTGACAGATGAAACCGGGCAATATCTATTGTTCGACGCATTGGCGAATGGTCAGTTACCCGGGCTTTCATCAGCTATTGAAAACAAAAATTAAACAGATGAAAATTAGACACTATATCGGAATCATGCTGCTATTTATCGTGGCGTTCCAAAGTTGTAAAAAAGACGAGACGCGCGCTATATTGGCTAGCGGGGAGAGCATAAAGCCGGCGACTTTAAGCCTCGATAAAACGAATGTAACCTTGTCAAAAGATAACGCAAAGGATACGGTACTGCACCTTAATATGATTCAGCCTGACTTTGGTTTTCAGGCCGCAGTAACCAACGTCCTACAGTTTGGACTCAAAGGAGATAATTTTAAAACAGTAAAAGAGGTTGTCATTCCCAACGGCCGGACACGCCTTGGATTTACAGGCTATGAATTGAACGGCTATTTACTTTCTCTTGGTGTGCCGACGGGAACGGCTTCGGACTTTGATGTACGCCTCAAGTCGAGTATCAATACTAAAATTACGGTGGTGTTTTCTGCGTTAGCTAGTCTTAAAGCAATCCCTTTTGCTTCGACCAGCTATTTGTACGTTCCGGGAGCTTATCAGGGATGGGATCCGGCCACTGCTGAATCAATAGTCTCCCCAACAAGCAACGGCATCTATACGGGCATTATCTCCTTTCCGGAAGCGAATTCGGAATTTAAGATAACGACAGAGCGCAATTGGGCAAATTCCTATGGACAGACTGCAGATGGTAAACTAGCTTTTAATGGCGGTGGAAATATAAAAGCTCCACGTGCAGGAAATCTGGAAATAGAAGTCAATACGACGGCAAATACCATTTCATTTAAAGATCACAATTGGGGCATTATTGGTAGCGCCACGCCAAAGGGCTGGGATGCCGATACGGATATGAAATTCGACAATGCCAATCAGGTATGGAAGCTCACAGTGAGCTTAACTGCAGGCGAGATCAAATTCCGTAAAAACCACGATTGGGGAACAAATTTCGGCGGAGCTAACGGCAGTCTGATTGCCGGCGGGGCCAATATCGCGGTTGCGAATGCCGGTACGTATGATATCGTCGTGGATTTCAATGCAAATACATATACGTTGACAAAGAAATAAAAAACGATGTTTAAACTAAATAAAAAGATTACCACAGTATTCGTGGCACTAATGGTGTTTGGATGGAGCCCCCTAATGGGGCAATCCATCCAACGTGTAGAACCCCTAAACTGGTGGGTAGGAATGGAAAATCCGACTTTGCAGCTTGTCGTCTATGGACCTCAGATAGGGAAAAGCGAGGTACAGGTGGAGGATAAAGGGATAGAACTTGTCAAAGTCAATCGCGTAGAAAATCCCAACTACCTCTTTTTGGATGTCAAGGTGGCTGCTTCGGCCAAACCAGGATGGTCAACTTTTACGTTTAGTCAGGGAAAGAAAAAACTAACCTATCGTTATGAGTTGAAGCAAAGGGATCAAAAAGTAAAAGCACAGGGTGTGAACAATGCCGATTTGATCTACCTGATTATGCCCGATCGTTTTGCCAATGGAAATAGAGAAAATGATCAGGTGAAAGGCATGTTGGATATGAGTTTAAACCGAGACTCGATGTATCTGCGTCATGGCGGTGATCTGGAAGGCATTATCGGAAAGCTGGATTACCTACAAGATCTTGGGGTGACATCCTTGTGGCTGACTCCTGTGTTGACCAATGACATGCCCCAGGCTTCATATCATGGTTATGCCAACACCGAAACCTATCATATTGATCCCCGTTTTGGTAGCAACGATACCTATGTCCAATTGGGTGAACAGCTGCATAAACGTCAGATGAAACTGATTTTTGATGTGGTGCCCAATCATATCGGAAGTTATCATTGGACGGTAAAAGACAAGCCGATGGCCGACTGGCTCAATGAATGGCCTACCTATACGCAGACATCTTACAAAGACCAGGCAGTTTTTGATCCTTATGCCTCGGCAGATGACAAAAAGAAAATGGTCAAAGGCTGGTTTGTTCCCACAATGCCCGATATGAACGAACAAAACCCATACGTTCAAAATTATCTGACCCAAAGCCATATCTGGTGGATAGAGACTGCGGCAATAGATGGATTCCGAATTGATACCTATCCGTACAATGATCTTGATTTTATGGCCAAATGGACAGATCGCATTCTGCAGGAGTATCGAAAATTCACCTTTTTTGGTGAAACATGGGTACATGGTGTGGGGAACCAGGCCTATTTTCTGGGTGGAAAACGAGTTGGTCAGGAGGTCGATTCCAAGCTGATGGGTGTGACGGATTTTCAGCTTAATTATGCCATAGGTGATGCACTCAACCAAAAGACAGAATGGACCGCCGGAGCCAATAAATTGTATTCAACCCTCGCTTCAGACTTTCTGTACCCACATCCCGAGCAAAATGTGCTTTTTTTGGATAACCACGATAAAGATCGTTTTTTCTCCGTTGTCGGTGAAAATGTGCAGAAATATAAATCGGCAATGGCTTGGCTTATGACAACAAGGGGCATCCCACAATTGTACTACGGGGCTGAAATTCTGATGAAGAATTTCTCAAATCCAGATGGTTTATTACGGGAAGACTTTCAGGGTGGTTTCGCGGGTGACAAACTGAACAAGTTTACCGCAGGCGGAAGGACTAAGGCAGAGCAGGATATGTGGACTTTTGTTCAAACGCTAGCCAATTATCGTAAACGACATGCTGTATTACAAACTGGTAAAACGATGCAGTATGTGCCCGAAGATGGTGTGTATGTGTATTTCCGCTACAACGAGCAACAGACGGTTATGGTCGTGATGAATTGCAATGATTCGACGAAAGAGATCAAACTGGATCGTTTTAAGGAAAGAAACAGCAGGGTCAGATCCTATGTTGATATTATCCAAAAACAGGAAACCGCTCCAGCTGACAATACCTTGAAACTGGAAGCTTATGAGACTAAAGTTTTGGAGCTTAAGTTTTAATACAATTTAAAATTCTATAGAATTCATTTTTCAATGATTAATTATACTACTGTAAAAGCCGTAATATTTGATTTGGACGGTGTGTTGGTGGATACGGCAATCTACCATTTTCAAGCTTGGCATAGATTGGCCGAAGACTTGGGCTATTCGTTTTCCATTGTTGACAATGAGCAGCTGAAAGGTGTCAGCCGGATCGAATCCCTGGAGCTTATTTTAAAATGGGCCGGGGTGGAAAAGTCCGAAGCTGAAAAAGCGGATTTACTGGTGCTTAAAAACCAATGGTACCTGGAGTTGATTGAACAGCTGAGTCCTGACCACTTGCTTTCGGGTAGTTTGGAACTTTTGAAAAAACTACAGCAAAAAGGAATTAAGATTGGACTTGGTTCGGCCAGCAAGAATGCAATGGGTATCCTTGAAAAAACCGGAATTATACCCTATTTCGATGCGCTGATCGATGGGAATGTAGTGCAGCTTTCTAAACCCAACCCGGAAGTTTTCCTTAAGGGGGCCGAGGTGCTGGAGATTGCGCCGGCCCACTGCCTGGTGCTGGAAGATGCACAGGCTGGAATCGATGCAGCACGGGCAGCCGGTATGCAGGTAATAGGTATAGGCCTGAAAGAACATCTCAGGGGAGCGGATTTGGTCGTAGCAGATTTAGGGACCTTAGTCGATAAATTTTAAAATTTAGGAGAAATTCAATAGCGGAAAGCATGCTGTAGATGGTATCGGTAAATAGGGCAATCATTTATTTGCCTTCGATTCCGAGCATGCGGTGAAAAAAATAAAAAGATGAAAACATATATCAAACATAACCCTTGGCAAATTATCGAAGATACATTTCGCCCCGAACATAATGAATTTTCGGAAAGTATCTTCGCTATTGGTAATGGTCGGATGGGACAGAGGGCTAATTTTGAAGAACAATTCAGCGGGAAATCTTTGCAAGGGTCGTATTTGGCCGGTATTTATTATCCGGACAAAACACGTGTAGGCTGGTGGAAAAATGGCTATCCGGAATATTTTGCCAAGGTCATCAATTCCATCGATTGGATAGGCCTGGATATTCTGGTCAATGGGCAAGTGTTAGATCTGAATAAAGTTACGGTCAAATCTTTTGAACGCCGACTGGATATGCAGCATGGCGTTTTATACCGCAGTTTTGCCGTGGAAATGCCAGACGGAGCACAGCTTAAGGTAGAAGCAAGCCGGATGTATCATCTGTTTGCTTCCGAAACAGCTTCATTGCAGTACAACATCCAGGCGCTTTCTGGTCCAATTACATTGGAGATCAGGTCGCAGTTAAATGCTGAAGTCGTTAATCGTGATAGTAACTATGACGAGCAATTTTGGGAAAGTACAGCGCAGGGTAGGGATGGTGAAAGTACCTTTGTGGTGGCGCGCACCAAGAAAACGGGGTTTGAAGTCTATGCCATGCTTACAACGAGCGTAACTGGTCCAACAGCGGTCGTGGAAGTGCACGATACCGTCGCAAGTCCGGGCTGTATGACAGAGATCTATCAGACAGATCTTGCTGAATCTCAAATTTGTCGTGTTGAGAAGCGCGTTGCCATTGTCACCTCGCAGAATCACCTGCAAGCTCAGCTAAAAGAAGCTGCTTCGGTTAATCTACACCAATTGAATGGGCTGAGTTATGAGCAGTTAAAGGCTCAACAGGCAGCAGCCTGGCAAGCGATCTGGGCAGAAAGTGATATTGAAATTAGTGGTGATGTCGCAGCACAGCAGGCAATACGCTACAATATTTTCCAGCTTAACCAGACTTATACCGGCGAAGATGAGCGCCTCAATATTGGCCCTAAAGGTTTTACAGGTGAAAAATATGGTGGTGTCACGTATTGGGATACCGAAGCATATTGTATTCCATTTTACCTGGCAACACAGTCACCAAAGATTGCCCGTAATTTGTTGATTTATCGTCATCAGCAATTGGAAAAGGCAATCGAAAATGCGGCTAAACTCGGCTTTAATCGGGGCGCAGCACTCTATCCCATGGTTACGATTAATGGTGAGGAATGCCATAATGAATGGGAGATTACCTTTGAGGAGATTCATCGCAATGGAGCCATAGCATTTGCAATCTATAACTATGTCCGTTATACCGGAGATCAGGATTACATCTGGTCGCACGGATTGGAAGTTTTGGTTGCGATAAGCCGATTCTGGGCACAGCGTGTCAATTGGAGTGCCGAACGCCAGCAATATGTGATGTTGGGCGTGACGGGACCAAACGAGTATGAAAACAACGTGAACAACAATTGGTATACCAATCGGATTGCATCCTGGTGCCTGGAATATACACTGGACTGTTTAAACAAGCTGGCGCAGCTAAGCTCCAACAATGCTGACGCACTGAACACGAAGTTGGCCGTAGCATCGGAAGAACAACAAAAATGGCAGCACATTGTCGATAATATGTATTATCCTTTTGATGCGCAACGGAATGTATATTTGCAGCAAGATGGCTTTTTGGACAAAGAGCTGATTCCTGTGGCAGAACTTGATCCATCGCATCGCCCTATTAACCAGCATTGGAGTTGGGATAGGATTCTGCGTTCCTGTTATATCAAACAGGCCGATGTATTGCAAGGTTTTTACTTCCTTGAGGATCAATTTGACCTGGAGACCCTAGGTCGACATTATGAATTCTATGAGCCTTTTACGGTGCATGAAAGTTCGCTCTCTCCCTGCGTACATGCGATACTGGCCGCTAAATTGAACAAGCCGGAAAAAGCGTATGAATTCTATCTGCGCACCTCACGTTTGGATCTGGACGATTATAATAACGATACCGAAGACGGTTTACATATTACGTCGATGGCGGGTACCTGGATGACAATCGTAGAGGGCTTCGCAGGAATGCGGATTAAGGACGGGCAATTGTATTTAAATCCGATGTTGCCCAAAGAATGGGAAGGCTATAAATTCCGGGTGTTATTTCGTGGAGCGACTTTACTGATTGCAGTAGATGCCGATGGCTATACGATCGAAAATGTCAGTGATACTGCAGTCCATATCCAGACGGTAACCGAAGCTTTCGTGCTGCCTGGGCAAAGCAAAAAACAGGTGCTTCAGCTGAGATAAACCCTAGTTTTCAGCAGTGAAAGAACCTCTTATGCTGCTGAAAATAGGGGTTAAATGGTAATTAAATTGTATTTTGTCTTAAATTTTTATAGCCTATTATGGGAAATAAACCTGAATTAAGCATTAGCCAGGTCATCAATATGAGTTTTGGATTTCTGGGGATACAAATGGGTTTTGCTCTGCAAAATGGCAACGCCTCCCGTATTCTCCAAACATTTGGTGCCGATGTGGAGCATCTTTCACTTTTTTGGCTTGCTGCTCCTATTACGGGGATGATTGTACAGCCAATTATAGGCCATTATAGTGATCGAACCTGGAATAGATTGGGCCGGCGGCGACCTTATATTTTGGTGGGGGCGCTGTTGACTACCCTGACTTTATTTTTAATGCCCAATGCGGCATTATTGACAACATTATTGGCGCCACTTTGGATCGGTGCAGGCTTATTGATGTTTATGGATGCTTCCATCAATGTGACGATGGAGCCCTTTCGGGCGCTGATCGGTGACAATCTGCCGAGCAGTCAGCGGAGTTTGGGCTTCTCGGTACAGACCTTTTTAATCGGGATTGGCGCTGTTCTTGGCTCGCTACTTCCCTTTATGTTGACGAAGTATTTTCATGTAGCAGGGACTTCTGAAGCCGGGCAGGTACCGAGTAATGTTATCTACTCCTTTTATGTAGGCGGTTTTGTCCTGCTTCTAACAGTGTTATGGTCTGTGTTCAAAACAAAAGAGTACTCACCAACAGCGCTTCAGACTTTTTCGGATGCGGTTGCTATTGAACAGGATGCGGCACCAAAGTTTGGTTTGCGTTCTATCTTTAGTGATATCGGTAAGATGCCAGTGATCATGCGCAAATTGGGCTGGGTCCAGTTTTTCTCCTGGTTTGCCCTTTTTATGATGTGGGTGTATACAACTCCTGCTATTGCTGATTCGGTTTTTTACCTGCGGGAAGGAAATCGGCAGGATCTTTATATGGAGGCTGCCAATTGGGTAGGCGTGCTTTTTGGTATTTACAATGGAGTCTCGGCCTTGTATGCCTTGTTTATTCCGCGGATAGCTAAACATTTTGGGCGTGGAAAAACGCATGCTCTTGGGCTTTCCATTGGTGGGCTTTCGTTAATTTCATTATTTCTGATCAAAGATGCCAATCTACTGATTCTTCCTATGATCGGTATTGGTATCGCTTGGGGAAGCATTTTGGCAATGCCTTATGCAATTTTGAGCGATCATTTGCCTACGGGTAAAATGGGAGTTTATATGGGGCTATTTAATTTTTTCATTACCCTACCTCAGATTGTGTGTGGATTTTTTGGCGGAATGATCATCAAATATTTTTTTCATAGCCAATCCATTTACGGCTTGTTGTTGGCCGGCATATTTATGTTGCTGGCGGCATTCTTTGTTCCAAAGCGTAAGAATTAAGTGCGTGCCATTATCGTAGACGTAGGCTAAACCTTCTACGTCTACGTGTTTTTGCCTCGCTCGGGTTCCTCAATTGGATTTTCTTGGTCCCTTCTATTTGTCCCCGATTCTTTCTTTACCTAGGGACGGTTTCTATCTTTATCAGTGCCGATATTCTTTCGGCATCTCGGCAACAGTTTTTACGCCATTGGAATAATCTTTTTCCTGGTACTAGAACTGGTGTTCATCACTTGCTGTTTTCAAGAATATAGCTGCTTGGCGACATGCCATAGTGCTTATGAAAGTCCCTTGAAAAATTGGATTGTACGGTATAACCGACCATCGTTGATACCTGGGTGATGTTATATTCTTTTTGGGTGAGTAGTTCTGCCGCCTTTTTCAACCGTGAAATATTGATCAATTCATTGGGTGTGAGGTCGGAGAGTCCTTTGATTTTACGGTAAAGGGTTGGACGGCTCATATGCATCAATTTGGCCAGTTCATCCACATTGAGATCTATCGTTGAAATATTCTCATAAATAACCGTATTCAGCTGACTGATAAAATCTTTGTCGGGTGCTGAAACGTTAATATCCATTAAGTTGGAATTGGAAGAATTGGTCAGGTAATTCTTGATAATTTTACGGTTTTTGAGGATGTTGCGTATCTGTACCATGAGGAATTCAAGCGAAAAAGGTTTTTCGATATAGGCATCGGCACCATTTTTTAATCCCTGAATTTTTGAATCCAGCGCATTTTTTGCCGTTAGAAAAATAACGGGAATATGGCTATACAGAATATCTGTTTTGATGCGTTTGCATAGCGCCAGACCATCCATAATGGGCATCATTATATCTGTTAGTACAAGTTGTACATTCTCTTGGTCTAATATTTCAAGGGCCTCGGCACCATTCCCTGCCCGTAGAACAGTGTAGCTGGTTTTCAATTCTTTATTGAGGTAGGCCAGTATTTCTTTATTGTCCTCGACGAGCAGAATCACCGGCTTTTCTTCCTCCTGTTCATCGGATTTATCATGCAATACATGATCGTCGTTATCTTCCTGAAAAGATTTGATGTCGAGCGATTGTTCTTGAAAAATTGGGATCGATAGCAGGAAGATATTGCGGTTTTCCTCCAGATGTACAAGAGATAAGTTTCCTTGGTGCAATTCGACCAAGGAGCGGGATAAAGGAAGGCCAATGCCCGTCCCCGTATCTTTATCGGATTCATTTAAGCGATAAAATGGTTCAAATATTTTCTCTCTTTTATCAAAGGGAATGAGCTCACCATCATTCTTAAACTCGATATTGAACATAATATCATCGCTATTAAAAGGGAGGAGTTTGACATAGACTTCTTGATCCGCATATTTGATAGCGTTGTGGATCAGGTTGGTAAAGATTTTTCGAAGGGCTTCTTCATCCACATAAGCCGTGAGACTGATACGCGGGAGACTGAGGTCATAGTGCAACTGTTTATCTTTTGCAAAATAATTTAAATCGTGAAATACTTCGGATAGGAGTGCGTTGATATCCGTTTTAGTAAAAATAAGGCTCATATTGTTAGTTTCTGCTTTTCTAAAATCCAGTAATTGGTTGGTGAGGCGAATTAATCGCGCCGTGTTTTTTTCAATCAGCGCAAGGTCTTTGGCTGTGTCGCGATCGGTAAATTTATGGTTATTGATTATTTTCTCGAGGGGCATTTTGATCAGCGTGAGTGGCGTACGAATTTCGTGGGCCAGGTTGGTGAAGAATTCCAGCTTGAGGTTATATATTTCCTGTTCTTTTTTTCGTTCATAACTATCCATCTTTTGGGCGTTGTTGGCCTTTATAAGGAGAAAGTAATACCGTAATACGAGCAGTGCAATGGTGCCGAAGCTCAAAAAATAAAGGAAGTATGCCCAACCTGACTGCCACCAGGGTGGCGAAACGATGATGAGCAGTTTTTTTTCATCCGGATTCCAGACGCTGTTGTTATTTGCACCTCTGAACTTAAACGTATAAGTGCCCGGAGGAAGTTTATTGTAATAGATTTTTTGATTGCCTGTAATATCGGTCCAGTCTTTATCGTAACCTTCCATGATATAACGATAAGGATTGCTCTTTGGGGAAACAAAGCTCAAGGCGGCGATATTGAAGCTAATATTGGAATTGTCGTAGGTCAGTCGGATCTCTTCTGATAGGGAGATGGATTCTTTCAGTATGCCATTTTCACGAACCGGTACGCTCACATTGTTAATCTGAATGCCGCTGATGAATATAGGTGGAATAAAGCTGTTCTTAATGGATTTTGTCGGGTTGAAGCTTACCATCCCTTTGATAGTCCCGAAATATAAAGTCCCGTCGCTATCTTTATAAGCCGAATTATAATTAAACTGATCTGCGGGAAGCCCGTCTCTCGATGTATAGATGACCCTTCGAGGGACACCTTCATCCAGTCTGACCAGTCCACCTCCGGTAGATATCCAGATGCTCCTGTTGTCGTCTTCTAGGACCTTGAATACCTGATTGGAAGGTAAACCGGATTCGGTCAGATAATTGGTGAAGCGCCCATCGCGACGGTATTTTGAGAGGCCGCTTTCGGTGCAAAACCACAAGTTATTTTTACTGTCTTCAAATAGACCGTTGACGTAATTATTGACAAGTGTATTTTGTTTACCTTGTTCGGATAACAGATGCTGAATTTCTCCCGAACTGCGGTTATATTGGTAGACTCCACTACCGTAGGTGTTGATCCAAAGTATACCATATTCATCTTCATAAATGCCTTGTATCCATGCGGTAATTGGAAGGAGGTCAAAACTGTCGCTATTTTTGTTGTAGCGGTATAGTGCGCGGTCTGTCCCGACAAACATGCTGTTGTCTTTAGACTTATAGAGGCATACGGCAAAGCTGCTTTGTAAGGGGCCTTTGCCGATACGGTCATAGTGTTTTTTTAGTTTTCCGGTTTTTACGTCGAGAATGTCTAGTCCATGTGTTGTGGAGCCTACCCAAAGATCGTCGCCGATTGTTGCCAGGCCATGAACATTGTTATGCGCTATACTTCCTTTTTTTCCATTGGCAAGGAAATGCTGAATCTGTTGTGTTTGAGCATCTATTTTGTTCAGGCCGCCATCTTCTGTTCCTATCCAGAAATTTCCATAGCGATCTTTTTTGATATCGTGTACAATATTGCCTGATAGGGCCGATTTTCCGAACCCGGATAGATACTTTTTGAAATTGTCGAATTGGTTGCTGTATTGGTTAAAGCCGCCGAAAAATGTTCCAAACCAGATATTGTCTTCACGGTCCCGATAGAAATTCAGGACAGCATTGTCAGATATGGCAAATGGATTGAGCAGATCTTTTTTGATGTGCTGGCTCTGACCCGTGTGAATATCATAGGTATATATTCCAGTTTCTGTTCCGATCCAGTATATCGACTCCGTCTGTTGAATAATACAGTTTGCCTGGATGACTTTATTGGGGTAATGATTTGCAAATAGATTTTTTAACCGGCCATTTTTGAAATCAAACAAATAAGCCGAATTGATTGTCCCAACCATCAATAGGGAATCATTGATGGCGTAAACGGTTTTTGTATTTGCCAATGCTTTTCGATCGATCTTTTTAAGGTCAACTTCGACAAATTTGCTCGTATTTACCTGGTACCGTTGTATGGTACTGTTATTGTCCGTTGTCCACAACCCGCCTTTCTTGCTGCTGGTAATCGCTACAATGGTATTTTTGTTCTGATCAAATGGAATTATTTCTGTTGTATAAGAATTATAGCGATAAAGTTTTCCGTTCGAAAGCAGCCAGATAAAACCGGCGTATTCGTGTATGGCATTTACTTCACCGATTGGTACTCCCCTGAATGGTGTAAAATTTTCTTTAATAGGATCGTAACAATAGGTACCGCGTGTGGTTCCCACCCATAGTATTCCTTTGCTGTCTGTGAGAATACTTAAAATGGACGAACTTCCGATACTTGTAGAGTCTGAAGCATTGTGTCTAAATATCTTAAATTGATTGCCATCAAAGCGATTGAGGCCATTCCTTGTCCCTAACCATAGAAAACCCTGAACATCCTGTGTAATACATTTGACCGTGCTATTGGAGAGACCGTCGTGGGTTTGATAATTTTTAAAATAGATCGATTGTGCCTGCACGCTAATACATGCTAGCAAGATATATAAAAGGAGTATGGTGGTTATTCTTTTCAAAACTGATTACGTTGAACTAAAAATAGTCAATTAAAAGATAAAAAAGAGTTTTACTGATACGCTTTGATATAAAATTGAGACGCTCTGATTGGACTAGCTACAAGGATTTACGCATTTTTATAAAACAATAATAACCAAATATAAACGTATGTTTCGCCCTAGAATTATGACAGGTAAGTCCTGTATCCTTGTTTTTCAGTTTGTTAGGTTTTTGTTTTTACATGTGAGACATGATGTTCACGATGCTTTGGTTTTGAATTTTGGCTTTAAAGTCCTTGATACCGAGCGCTACGTCTTTGCCATTATTGGGGAAGGCTATACGCATTTCAAAAGGGCTTTGGAGCAAAAAAAATACCATTAAAATCACTTAGTATCATTTGTGTATCCTAGATGCATGATATAAAAATCAATTAAACCACCAATCAAAAAGCGTATGAAAAATAAACTACTTGCACAATGCGTAATGACGCTTACATTTTTGCTTGTATCTTTTATTGTAGTTGCCCAGACGAAAGTCTTGAAGGGAAAGGTTGTAGATGAGACTCAAGGTCCATTGGCAGGAGCTACAATTAAGGTAAAAGGGGGAACCGCGGCTACAACAACAGACACGGAAGGTTCCTTTACATTTACTGTTCCCAGTGAAGCGAAAACGCTGGAAGTATCCTTTATTGGATACACTTTAAAAGAAGTACCCATTGTGGGAAACGATATCACCGTAGCGCTGGCACCTAGTGCCGGTCAGGGTCTAGATGAGGTCGTTGTGATCGGTTATGGTACCGCCCGTAAAAAAGATCTCACGGGGTCTATGGTCACTATTGGAGCGAAAAACTTCAATAAGGGGATCATGACGAGTCCCGATCAATTAATACAAGGAAAGACACCAGGGGTTATGGTGATTAATAATACGGGGCAACCTGGCGGATCAACCACAGTACGTATCCGTGGAAACTCATCGATCCGTGCCAGTAACAACCCATTATTTGTGCTGGATGGTGTGCCTATGTCGGGTAATTCGCCTCTGCCTGAAGGAAGAGGAGGCTTTTCTTCCGACAGAGGAAATCCTTTGACTTACTTGAATCCGGGTGACATTGCTAGTATGGACATCCTTAAAGATGCATCGGCTACGGCAATTTATGGTTCACGTGGGGCAAATGGCGTTGTCATTATTTCGACGAAAAGAGGTAAAGTAGGGCAGCCCGAGGTTTCTGTAGGAGCCTCTGCAGGTGTTTCGACCATGCGGGAATATCCGGATGTGTTAGATGCTGCTCGATTTAGAGAAGCGTTGAAATATTATACACCATCTGAAGTCGCAAATGCTGATTTTGGTGGCAATGAGGATGCCTTTAAAGCGATCACAAGAAAAGCGATCACGCAAAATTACTATGCTGATGTAGCTGGCGGAACCGAGTATGGTAAGTATCGCCTTTCAGGTGGATATTTAAACCAAAACGGTATTATTCGTGGATCACAGCTGAAGAAATACACAGCCAATTTTAACGGGAATTTCCGTTTTCTGGAAAACAAACGATTGGGATTGGATTTTGCAGTCTTTTTGACGCAAATGGATAATAAATACGCACCGATCAATGCGATGGTAGGTTCGGAAGGAAATGTGATTTCCCAAGCCTTACAATGGAATCCGACACGACCATTACGGGACGATCAAGGCAATTTAACCTTTGTCAGTTCAACTACGCGAAACCCATTGACAAGTATTGATGCCTTTAAAGATTTAGCGACAACAAATACCATGGTAATCAACTTGGCGCCATACTATAAAATTACAGACGATTTGGAATATCGCTTTATCTATAGTGCAATGCGACAAACTGGAAACCGTGAAGGGATGTACCGCGCAGGACTTATTGATCCTTCAGCTGTGAACAATGAGCAGGCCTTTATTTCCAATAACGGAGAAACCAACTTGCAAATGACGCATATGCTCTCTTACAATAAACAAATCAATTCAGATTGGAGTGTCAATGCGGTAGCAGGTTACGAGTATTTGGATTATAACTACAACAACAACATTTCCTTTGGCGGTGGATTTCGTTATATGGGACTAGATTATTTTGACTATCTACAATATACACCTGTTTCCACGCGTGAAATATCGTCGTATAGAAGTCCAACCAACCAGTTGCAATCACTTTTCTTGCGTGGCGGATTCAATTACTTGGATCGCTACTTATTGACTGCAACAGTAAGAAGGGATGGCTCGACGAAATTTGGTTCAAACAACAAATACGCCATGTTCCCTTCATTGGCCGTAGCCTGGAATGTGAATCAGGAAGAGTTTTTGAAATCTACCGGTATTTTTGATCAGTTGAAAGTAAGGGTAGGCTGGGGAAAAACAGGTAACCAAGAATTCCCATCTGGGGCATCGTTAAATAGATTGGTTTTTGGTAACCAAAGTGTAAGCCAGGCAAACTATGGTAATCCTGATTTGAAATGGGAGACTTCGACCACGATCAATGCAGGTATTGATTTTGGAATTTGGGGTAACCGTCTGTATGGATCCATTGATTATTTTAATAAGAAGACCACAGATGCACTATTTGAGCAAACTCTTGCACAGCCAGCTCCAGCAGGGCGTATCTGGGTAAATTTGGATGGCGAGATTGTCAATAAAGGGGTAGAGGTCGCGTTGACCGGTACAATTATTAAAAATGACAATTGGACTTGGGATTTGACAGGTAATGCAACTTTCCTGAAAAACAGTGTAAGCGGTCTAGTGGGCTATTACGAAACAGGGGCATTGCGTGGACAAGGTTTTTCAGGTGTATTGGGACAACGTATGGTAAATGGGCAACCATTGAATGTTTGGTACCTGGCCGATTACCAAGGTATTGATCCGCAGACAGGCATGAGCATGTATCGCGGACAGGATGGTAGTATCAGTACGGCCAACGACCCTGCAATTAATAAATTCTATATGCACAGTCCAAATCCGACGACTTTATTGGGTATTTCTACCAACGTAAATTACAAACAGTTTTCTTTGGCTGCCAATATGAATGGTGCTTTTGGACATTATCTATTCAATAATACGGCCGCGACGACTTTGGGATTGAGTAATCTATCATCACGTAATATCGGTTCAGCATTCTTTAATACAGCTGTAAAAGAGTCTACTTCCAATTCGGCTGCGCCTTCGACGCGATTCCTTGAAAAAGGTGATTATCTAAAAATGGCCAATCTTACTTTAAGCTATCGTGTTGGAAATGTAGGTAGAACACTTAAGAATTTAAATGTATCCCTTACTGGACAGAATCTTTTCATCATCACGAAGTATACAGGATTTGATCCTGAGGTGAATACAGATGGTGCAACAAATGGTATTCCTTCGTTGGGTATCGAATATTTACCCTATCCACCGGCAAGAAATATCCTATTGGGGGTTAACTTCTCACTTTAAGCGTATACTGTAGATCATTAGATAATAAAAAGAGGAGAGCATCACGATGGATTTAAACGTATTAGTGAATGAATAAAAATGAATAAATCTGATCGCCTCATTACGAATGAAACACCAAAGGCAGTATGAATGCCTTACAGTCAAAATGGATGAATAAATAATCAAATTTAGACGGATGAAAAAGATGAAATTAAGAACTTTATTATATATCGGAATAATTGGCTCCATTGTAACAAGTACATTTTCTTGTACGAAACTAAAGGAGGAATTTAAAGGAGAATTAGAGGAAGGGACATCCAATGTGGATCCTGGAAGCTTGTTGATCACAGCTTACAATTCATTGAATACCCCTTATCAGCAGGAACAGCGCTGGGTGATGCAGGAAATATCAACGGACGCAGCCATGGCCCCTACACGGGGTGGCGACTGGGATGATAATGGTATGCATCGTGCGATCCATTTACATACCTGGAATGCAGATAATGGCTACATGAATAATACTTTTGTCAGTTTGGGTACAGCCATCTATAATGCGGGCAATGTGTTGCGGTATAATCCGAGTGCGCAGCAAGGCGCTGAAGCGAAGTTTATTCGTGCGTTGGTCATGTTTGATATGTTGGATCTCTATGGCGTAGTACCCGTTCGGGAAGGAGCCTCTTTTGAAGATTTTAGAATCGCACCAGAGGTGTTGCAGCCACAGGCGGCTATTGACTATATGGTGAAGGATCTCAACGAAATTATAGCGAGTTTGCCTGCAAACGGGCCGAGAGCGGCATATGTAGCCAATAAAAATGCGGCGAAAGCATTATTGATGAAGATTTATTTGAATAAGGGAACATTTTTAAATAGACAAGCTCCTTCTTTTGCTGCCGAGGATATGAATAAGGTAGTGACCTTAGCCAAAGAAATTACCGCTTCGGGATCCTATACGATTTCTGCGAAGGGCAAATACTTTGATAATTTTGCGCCGGATAACGACGAGAAGTCTACTGAAAATATTTTCACTTTATACAATAAAAATGGAGATAGAGGTGGAAATGTGGACCGTACCTGGAATACCGTTGCTCACTATAATATGAATCCAGGGGGTTGGAATGGCTGGTGTACCTTATCAGACTATTACGATAAATTTTCGGATACTGATGAGAGAAGGGGAATTTATTATAATTATCCAGCTGATACGACTTCTAACAGAACAAAAGAATTCAAACGTCAAAATGTTGGTTTTTTTGCTGGACAGCAATACAATTGGAGTACAAACAAACCTTTAATGGCGCGGAACCCAGCGAATGCGCCTTTGGTCTTTACGCGTGAAGTGACCATCCGTACCTCGGGTGCAACCCTGGAAACAGCTGGTATCCGTCCAATGAAGTATGCTTTTGATTATGCCGTCACTGGCCAACGAAACAACGACTGGGTTGTATTTCGTTATGCCGACGTATTGCTGATGCAAGCAGAGGCTATTCTGAGAGGTGGAACAGGAACAGCAACAGAGGCACTCGGTTTGGTCAATACTATTCGGACGAACCGTGGTGTTAATAACTTGACGGCATTGACGCTCGATAATTTATTGGATGAGCGTGCTCGCGAGTTATATTGGGAAGGCTGGAGAAGACAGGATTTGATTCGTTTTGGTAAATTTTTATTGGCCTGGCAAGAAAAGGCTGCGGATGCCGATCCCAAAACATTGGTTTATCCAATCCCGAGCCAACAGATTGCCGTCAATCCAAATTTGAAGCAAAATACGGGTTATTAATTTGCTGTATAAGGATCAGTAAAACAAGCAACTTCAAGAAGTTCGTTTTATTTTGAAAGGTATTTAGCTGATAGGAACTTACTCTTATCAGCTAAATACCTTCTTTTTTTGAAACAATTCGTTTCTTACAATTCGTTTCTTTTGACCGGAAAGAACCCGTAGTTTACTTTCACGACGGTTGGTTCTTGTGAGACCAAAAAGCTTTTAGGAAAGAAGGTGCTTAAAATAGAGATAGAAGCAATTGCTCTATTGAAAATATTGTCTTGTTTTTTTGATAAAAAATAATCACTTTAGAGGTGGATAACTAGCCAAAAAGCATGGGTCATTTTGATGGATCAAATTGAAATTCTGTCAGATACCAATTTCGATGTTCTTTGTGAAAAGGATAACAGCATTGAAACAAGACTATCTAAATGTAGATTATGATTAATAAAATCCTACAGCGGGCACCTACTAACGAAAAAGAGTTTTTTTTAGCTTATCGTTATTGGTACAGGAAATTATACTATTTTCTGTATCAGAAGACCCAATGTTCGAATCTTGCTGAAGATGTCGTCCAACAGACTTTTTTAATTGTTTGGGAACGCAAAAATAATGCGAATCAGCAAATCCAATTCAGTACCCAGCTCTTCCAAATTGCGCGCACAAAATTGATTGATGAATTGCGCCGGCGTGCATTGAATAGAAAATATGTAGCGTTTGAGAAACCATTTGTACTGACCCAATATGAAGATCTTGAACGACAAATTGCCTATAAAGGAGAGTTAGAATACGTAAAAGAGCTGATTACACAAATGCCTTTTATGCGGCAACAGGTGTTTTATCTTCATAAAATTGAAGAATTGAGTTATAAAGAAATTGCCGTCAAATTGTCCATCTCCCCGAAGACTGTAGAAAACCACGTTAGCATTGGCCTGAAATTTATTAAAAAATTTTTTAAGTTGTCTTAGGGGACAAGCCCATCACTATGCGTATAACAGTTATATACCTATCCCGCTAAAAGGATAGAAACTGTTATGAATCGCAAATCCTTATTAAATAAATTCCTGGCGAATGAATGTTCTGCTGAGGAAGCGAAACTTGTGTTCACCTGGCTGAATGACGATCCGACATTATTGGACGATCTCATTTCGGAAGATGATTGGGTATCCTATATCAATCAGGAAAATAAGTCAAAACGTGGTGGCGATAGCCTGTTGAGAATTATTACTGTATTTGTTCTGTTTGGTTTCCTGTTCGTTTTATCCAATCTTTTGAGCACATCAACCGATAAACCTATACAAACAGCAAGCTTCATTCATGAAATTTACTACAACCCTTCTGCTCAGCCTAAAGAAATTATTGCAGCAGACAATTCAATTTTAACCTTGGAACCCGGTGCACTGATTCAGCTAGGTATAAAACCGGATCTTGATTTTCGGCGGGTTAAACTATTCAGTGGAAGAGTCAATTTTAAAGTAGCAAAGGATCCTTCAAAACCTTTCATCGTCGAAAGCGGCACGTTGATGACCACAGCGCTGGGAACAGAATTCATTGTGGATTATAATGCGGCAGTTGAACATGTTTTGATCCGATTATTTGAGGGGAAAGTTCGCGTTGAATCTATAGAACCGTCCGTAGTAGAGACAAACATTTTGAAACCTGGCCAACAGATTTATTTTGGCGGGGCGAACAAGATGCTTGTTTCAAATTTCAGAGGTACGCCAAAAATGAGCGCGAGGGAAAGTCTACCAGCCCAGCTTATGCTTTCCGCGACGGAAAAACAATACCGCAATCCGGCAACAATTCACCAGAGCGCCAATTGGCTCCAATTGGAAGAAACCGCTGTATCTGATATTATTCAATATATCAATCATGAGCTTGATGTACCTATATCCTATGATTCATTAATCGTTAAAAACTATCGGATAAAGGGGCGGTTTAGCAAGAATCCAACAATGGATCTGAAAGACAAAACGGATCTTGCGGCGTCTATTCTGCAGTTGATTGTTGAGGTGAATCCGTTTATTCTTGAAAAACAACATAATACATATATACTCAAACCTAAAAAATAGAATCATGGTAAATTTCAACTTAACCAAGAAACCATTTTTTATTTTTCTTGTCTTGACACTGTTATCTTTTCGATGTCTAGCGGGAACAATAAATGGTGTAATCAAAAACTCGTCGGGGCAACGGCTGGCAGGGGTAAGTATAATTTTGAAAAATCCCGGCAGCAGTTTTTCAACAGCAGCCTCGAGTGCGAGTGATGGGAGTTTTCGTTTTGCTGATGTACCGAATGGAAAGGGGTATGAACTGACTTTTTCATACATCGGGTATCAAAGCTATGTAGAACGAAATGTGCAGGTTTCCGCTGATGGAGCCACCACTCTTTCCATTATTTTGGAGGATCAGGTGAATCAGCTAGAAGATGTTGTCGTGATCGGATACGGTAAACAAAAGAAAAGCGATCTGACAGGTGCCATTGCATCGCTTTCCAGCAACGAACTAACGAAAGGAGGAGCGGTGAGCAATGTAGGGCAGGCCCTACAGGGTAAAGCATCCGGTGTCGTTGTAACCCAGAATTCAAAGGCCCCGGGTGGTAGCACGTCTATTCGGATTCGCGGAACCAATTCGATTAGTGGAAGTAATGATCCACTCTATGTGATCGATGGATTTCCAACAAATAATGGAATCAACATCAATCCTGATGATATTGCTTCCATGGATATCTTAAAGGATGCTTCGGCAACGGCTATCTACGGTTCCAGAGGTGCCAATGGTGTTATTATCATTACCACAAAACGTGGACTTACGGATAAAAACAACATTACCTATAGTGGCTATGTGGGGACACAGAAGCCGATTATACCGTTCACCTTTCTCGACGGTAAGCAATATATGAATCTTGCCAATGCACTTTATAAGGAGATTCAGGGGCAAGAAAATCAGGAATATGCAGTCTACACCAAATCACAGCTCGAGTCTGATGTCAATACGGATTGGGTAAAGGAGACCATGCGGAACGGTATTTTGCAAAACCATAATTTACAGTTTTCCGGAGGTGGTGAGAAAACCAAAGTGTTGACGAGCATAGGTTATTTTGATCAAAAGGGTGTTTTGAAGACGACAGACTTTAATCGTATTTCGGGACGTATCAACGTGGATCAAAAGGTAAACGATTATATCCGCACTGGGGCGAGCCTATCCGCGCAACGGGAAAAATCGAATATGCAGGTGTATGACGGAAATATCCTGAATTCAAATGTTTTATACAGCATATTGACCTATGATCCGACGGTACCTGTTTACAATGCAGACGGTAGTTTTGGAAGACCTCCAGGAGGGCAGGGGGATAATCCCTTGGCCAACCTGATGTCACGGATCAATGATGTGCAAAGGGACAAGTTGAATGGAAATATTTTTCTTGAGGTAAATCCGATCAAGGAACTGACCTTGCGCATGGATGCAGGAACAGAAATAACACATGATCAATTGGGCAGTTATCTGACTCGAGACTCTTATCAGGGTGGGATAGATGATGGTGTGGCAAGTCAGGCCGATTATAATGAAACCCATAACCTGATTGATTTTTATGCTACCTATGCAAAGGTGTTTAATGAGAAACACAATTTGAGTGTGATGGGGGGCTATTCGTATGAGAAATACGTGCGCAACAATAAGGGGATCAATGTGAAAGGTTTTTCAACGGATCTGCTGGAATACAATAATTTAGGAATGGCCTCTAGTATTACGGGAGTAAATTCTGCTAAAGCAGAGAACTTGGTCATCTCTTTTTTCGGGCGGGTAAATTACGCCTATGCTGATAAGTACCTGTTGACTGCAACCTTACGTCGTGATGGATCATCGCGCTTTAGTCCCAACCATCGTTGGGGAACCTTTCCTTCAGCAGCTTTTGCATGGAAGGTCAACAATGAGGATTTCATGAAAGAGCAGCAGTTATTTTCGGATCTAAAATTTAGGTTGGGTTATGGACAGACGGGTAATGATCGCGTTGCGGATTATGCTTCTTATGGATTGATGGATAATGGGCACTATACGTTTGATGGTGTGACCAATTCGGGTGGCGTTAAACAAAACCCAACTTATCCTGAAAACGATAAATTAAAATGGGAATCCACGACGCAATATAACGTCGGACTTGATTTTTCATTTTTTAAGAATCGATTAGCCTTTACCGTAGATGCCTATTATAAGAAAACCAATGATCTTTTGATTAAGAGTATATTGCCTTATTACACCGGATATACCTCCGGACAGCGCAATCTAGGTACGATGAATAACAAAGGGTTGGAGTTTTCGGTAACCAGTAAGAATATGACAGGAGCGTTTACCTGGGAGACAAAATTGAATTTAACGATGAACCGCAATAAGGTGTCAAGCTTGGGTGGAGAGCCTGAACAATTGTTGACTTCGTCAAAACCAATGGGTAATGTTTCTGAAGAAGCTTATTCGGTTATTCGTGTCGGGGAATCGTTGGGCTCTTTATTTGGCTATAGATACCTGGGGGTTATTCAACAAGGAGAAAACTATGCGCCACAGCCAAATTCTAAACCTGGCGATCCGAAGTTCGCGGATGTGAACGGCGATGGTACAATCAATTCAGCGGACCGGACGATCATCGGTCGTGGTTATCCGAAGTTCAATTTTGGTATGACCAATACATTCGCGTATCAAAACTTTGATCTGACGGCCTTCATTTATGGGAATGTCGGAAACAATCTGCTCAATATGACACGTATGAATTTGGAGTGGAAACGTACCACAGAAGCTTTAAATAGATGGACTCCGACAAACACCAATACGGAGATTCCAAGAAACGGATTTTACTACATGAACTATGGTGGCTATATCAATGACCATTTTATTGAGAATGCTTCTTTTTTGCGGCTGCGTAATCTGACACTGGGTTATACCATTCCATTGAAAACAAAAGCGGTTCAATCGATACGGGTATATGGTATGGCGGAAAACTTATTTACGATTAGCAATTATTCTGGATGGGATCCTGAGGTGGATACCAAGGGATATGAAAATGATGCGCTGGTTAAAAATAGAGCTGGAAATAATCAGAGTGCCAATGCTGGGGTAGGTCTGGATTTTAATTCATATCCTTCGATGCGCTCGTTTACTTTTGGTGTAAGTGCAACATTTTAATAGCTAATATCTAAATCAGAAATGACATGAAGACGTTTAAAAATAATATAAAATATATCTTGGGAATGGCGGGTTTGGCCGCTGTTTTGGGACTCAGCTTGAATAGCTGTACCAAGCTTGACCCTAAATTATACAGTGATCTGACGACAAAAAATGCCTACTCAACAGAGAGTGATATCAATGCTGCCCTGACGGGTGTCTATACGAGTTTATCGCCTTATCCGGGGGATGCCTATTTATACTATGCGGGTTATTTGGTGATGATCACCGATTACGCAACGGATATAGGCTTTTCTACAGCGGCAGGTGATCCTACACGGATGAGTAACTTTACATATGATGATAATAACAGGTATTTTAAATTTAATTATCAGAATATGTACCAGGTGATCAGCAATGCCAATATGTTGATTGATCGTATTGAGAGTGTAACTATTCCCGACGATCGCAAGAAGAAAATTATCGCACAGGCCAGGTTCTTGCGGTCATTATCTTATATGGATCTTACAGATGCCTGGGGACCGGTACCACTGATAACGACAGTCAAGAATCCGACGGAAAGCTACAATGAACCCTTGGTTGCTGTAGAGAAAATTGATGCACAGATTGCTGAAGATTGTCAGTATGCAATCGATAATTTGCCGGAGAAATGGTCGGACGAACTGGGTATTGGCCGTGCTACAAAAGGCGCTGCGTTGACCTTAATGGGAAAGATGTATATGCGTTCGCACAATTATGAAAAAGCAAAAACGTATATCGATCAGGTTTTAGCGTTACGTGATAAAGGTGTATACACGCTGAATCCAGATTTTAAGAAGGAGTGGTCCGACAATAATAAAATGGATATGGGGCTGATATTTGGCATCTTGCATGAGCCTACATTAAATGGAGGCGAGATTACCAATCACTTTGGTCCGACTGACAACCCTGAAGTACCGGATAGATGGCAGTACTATGGTGTTTCCCTTGATTTTTGGCGAAAATATAGTGATCTCGATCCGCGTAAAAAGTTTTTCTATTATAATTACACCGGAAAGGCTGCACGGGACAAAAATACAAAGTATGGATTTTTTTACATGTTGCCTGCTAAAGGACAGACTACTCCGCCAAGTGATACCGTAAAATTCCTGCAAAATGTTGCGACGAAAAAGTATTCTTATGATATGGTCAATAACTCCTATCTGGATGGGCGCACGATTCAGGTTCTCCGTTTGGCGGATGTTATTTTATGCAAGGCTGAGATTGAAAATGCACTGAACGGACCCGCGGCAGCATTGCCTTATATCAATGAAGTCCGGAAGAGAGCTAGGGCACCTGAATATGGTAAGCATCCTGATTTCCCTAGTCCTGCAAGTAAGGAGGCAATGATTGATGCGCTTGTTGACGAACGTGGTTTTGAGCTTGTCTTTGAATACAAAAGACGTCAGGATCTGATCCGCCTGGGCCGCTATGAAAAAGTAAGCAATGCATATTTGAAAGGCCGCGGACTGAAAGAAAATGTCACTGAAGCCATGCGCTATTTCCCTTATCCATTGGAAGAAGCACGTTTGCATCAAGAAATGACGACGGCTAATCCATCGCGATTGCCTAAATAACCCAAACTAAAGCGCATTATAGTCGGTAATGCGCTTTGTTTGATAGACCAGTGGAATTGAAATTATTTACAGATGAAACCAATTAAAGCAATTATTGCACTGATTGTGGTGGCTATAGCAGTATTTGCTGCTTACTATTATTATGCACATCAGGTTGACATTGAAAATATTGAGGTGAGCTCACCCAATAATTTGCCGCTCAACGCTGCTATTCAGGTGAAACTAAATAAGGCAGAAGCCGTGTATGTGGAGTATTGGAAGGAGGGGGATAAACAGTCTTATAAAACAACTGTTTCAAATGCTGCTGTTCAGCATAACATTCCGTTAATGACGCTTGAACCAAATACAAGCTATAAATTTAGGGTTATCATAGACCGGATTATTCCCATAAAATCCAGCGAACAATCTTTTAAAACAAGAGCGCAATCGCCATGGATGGTGCACGACTGGATCAAGGCCGATCATCCACATGATGAAAAGGCCCTAGGTAATGGTATGGTATTATTATGTTATCGCGGATTTCCGGGCTACATGGCCATGGTGGACGGCAAGGGGACGATTCGTTGGTATTGGCAGGACGAAAAGCTGGGCGTGCGTCTTGCCTCTTTGACCCCAAGGGGTACTATCCTTGCCTTATTGGCTCCAGCGAGTAAAGATGAATTCAACAAACCCAATCAGCCAAGCAAGAAATCGACCAATGCAAGTTATTATTTAAGAAGTGGTCGTATCGGATTTGTCGGTGGGACTGTACTTGTTGAAATTGATCTTACGGGTAAAGAAATAGCACGTATCGATTTGGATAAAAAAGGGATCATCATGCACCATGATGTGCAGATGGATCACAATAATAATATTGTCGGTATCGTGCGGGATTTTAGGATCGACGATCGGCCCAACCATCCAAAAGATACCCTTTGGGGCGATGCTATTTTGACGATGGATATAAAAGGTAATATCTTGAAGAAATGGTCTCCCTGGGAAAAATGGGATATTCAGCAGGATAAAAAATTAGACAGCCTGAAGCATGACCGATTTCATTTTAATACCATTTCCTTCGATCGTGACAACAATTATTTGACTTCTTCACCAATTGAAAATCAGGTCTGGAAAATTGATGCTAAAACTGGTGATATTCTCTGGAAATTGGGAAAGGGTGGCGATTATAAATTAAAGGACCAGGAACTATTTTATTTCCAGCATGCACCGCATATCACAAAAACTGGTGAGCTGTTGCTTTTTGACAATGGTGATTTTTCTCCGCGTGACAGCACAACAGCCAATAAGCAATCACGGGCGATCGCTTTTAGGCTTGATCAAAAGAATAAAACGGCAACAGTAGCTTATGCGGCCCCAATTCCGAAAAAGCAGTTTACAGCAAGAATGGGCAGTGCCTATGAACTGGATAATGGTAATTTACTGCAGACTAGCTCGAAAACAGGTAGTGTACTGGTGACGGATAAATCGGGAAAAGTTCTTTGGGAATTAAACGCTTATTTTATTCCGTATCGCGCTATTTATGTGCCTGAGGAAACCTGGCATAAATACAGGCAAAACTAAGTTAAGATGTTAGGAATAAAACTTAATTTTAGTCCTCTTATTGACCAATAAAAGTAGCTGCACTACGGACTCATGTTGGGGAAGCAGTGCAGCTTGTAAATCGTATCAGGCTTATGGAAAAGCTTGGTAAAGACAAAAATATTTTGAATAAATACTATTCGCATGAAAAAAAGAACAGCCTCTTATAAGCTGGCAATTATCCTTGCCGTATCCTTATGCACAAACTCGGCCCGGGCGCAATTGACCTATCCTCCGGAAACACAAAAGTGGGATGCGGACCAGCTGGGTAATCATCGAGCAGTGCTGCAGGTAAACACGGATCAGAAGGAGGTGCAGGTTACTATTCCGTGGCGAAATCGCTGGGTTGAGGCAAATCAGCAAGTTATTATCGTCGACAGCGTCAGCAATAAGCAAATCGCACCCAGCTCTTATCTTTGGATGAATACGGAATCTGGTGGACTACGGTTTAAGCCGATTTCCGGGAAGGGCGTTTACTATGTCTATTATTTACCGTATCAGATGGGTGGCCGCAGCCGCAATTATCCGGATGCAATTTATCTTAAAAATGCCGTTTCAGCACCAGCGAAAGTAGCACAGCATGCGGCAGGGAACTCAAAAGGAGTTACTGTTGCACGCTTTGATGCCGTAGATAAATACAATAGTAACGATCCGATGGAACTGATCGCGAGTGCCGAAGAAGTGCGAGGCTTTGTGAACAGAAATGCGAATGCCGCTTATTATCTTTTTCCTGAATTGCGGGAGTTTCCGATTAAAATGGAAAGCAATCTTCCGCAACGCTGGCTTATGAAAGGTAAAGCCATGACTAAGTTGCAGGGCACAGGGCAGAAAGGTGAATTTTATGCATTTCAACTCGGGTTATGGTCTCCAAAGCAGGACCTCCATGAAATCCAAATTTCATTCTCGGATTTTAAAGCAAGTGATGGGGCTATTATTCCCGCGAATAGCCTGAATTGTATCAATACCCAAGGTACGGATTATACCGGAAAAGCAATGGCACTCCAGGTTGATATACCAAAAGATAAGGTTCAGGCCCTGTGGTGTGGTATACAGATTCCGGAGGTCACTGCAAGCGGAACTTACCATGGCGTGGTTACCGTAAAGCCAAAAAATGCGGTAGCGAAACAGGTCAATGTGGAAATAAGGGTTTCAGATGCTTCAGGTGATGTATCCGGTGTTGATCAACCTTGGAAAATGACGCGATTACCATGGCTCAATTCGACATTGGCTCAAAAAAATACAGTGGTCGCGCCTTATACAGCTATTGAATTAAAAGCAGATTCTACTTTGCATATTTTAGGCCGCGAGGTGACACTCCATGCGAGTGGTTTTCCAAAACAGATCAGTACGTTTTTTACGCCCGAATTGACTGAAATATCATCCAAGGCGAATAATCTCTTATTTGAACCGCTTCATTTTCATTTTTATAGTGCTTCAGACGGAAAGGAAATTCAACTTAAACCAAGCGGGATCCGATTTGAAACCAAAAGTGACGGTGAATATAGTTGGACGGCCAAAAATGAGTCTTCCGATCTGACAATGGAAGTAGAGGGTAAATTGGAATTTGATGGTTATATGCATTATGTGGTCAAGCTGACGGCGCTAAAGGACCTGTCATTAAAAGATGCCACGATGCATATCCCGATGATGCCCGATAAGACGGATTATTTTATGGGACTTGGGCAAAAGGGAGGAAAGAGGCCCGAACAGCTTACCTGGAAATGGGATGTAGCCCATAAAAATCAGGATGGTGGTTGGATAGGTGCTGTAGATGCCGGACTCCAGTTTTCACTCCGTGACGAGCATTATTCTCGGCCGCTCAATACGAATTTTTATCTTCAAAAGCCACTTGTGCTGCCACAGTCCTGGGGTAATGAAAATAAAGGGGGAATTGATATTGGCCTGAAAGGAAAATCGGTTTTGGTCAATAGTTACAGCGGAGCCCGTGAACTCAAAAAAGGCGATGTGCTTTATTTCAATTTTAACCTGCTAATTACCCCTTTTCACCCGATCAATACGGAAGCGCAATGGAATGAACGGTATTACCATGCCTATAAACCCGTTGATTCTGTTGTTGCAAGTGGATCTAATGTCATCAATATCCATCATGGAAATGAAATAAATCCATATATCAATTATCCGTTTATTGCGACAAAAGAAATGAAGCAATATATCGATCAGGCACATGATAAGGGGTTAAAGGTCAAGATCTACAATACCGTTCGTGAGGTTTCAAATCGGGTTTATGAGCTCTATCCATTGCGTAGCCTGGGCACTGAGGTGTTTTCACCTGGAAAAGGAGGCGGATATTCCTGGTTGCAGGAGCATGTGGGTAAAAATTATATCGCTGCATGGTATGTTCCCCAATTTAAAGACGCGGCTATTATCAATAGCGGAATGAATAGATGGCACAATTATTACGTGGAAGGCATGAATTGGCTGGTATATCATATCGGTATCGATGGGATTTATTTGGATGATGTTGCCTTCGATCGGGTAACCATGAAAAGAATAAAACGTGTACTGACAAAAAATGGCAAACCTGGTCTGATCGATTTGCATTCGGCAAATCAATATAATAAAAGTGATGGATTCAATAATAGCGCGAATCTGTATCTGGAGCATTTTCCGTACATCAATAGATTATGGTTTGGTGAATACTTTGACTACGAGAATAACCAACCCGATTTTTTCCTTACCGAGGTGAGCGGCATTCCGTTTGGTTTAATGGGTGAAATGCTACAGGATGGTGGAAATCCTTGGCGGGGTATGCTCTATGGCATGACCAATAGGATGCCTTACCAAAAATTGACACCTGCTGATCTATGGAGAGCGTGGGATCAATTTGGCATCAAAGGGAGTAAAATGATAGGTTATTGGTCGCCAAATATTCCTGTTAAAACCGATCATGATAAAGTTCTTACAACTGTTTATAGCCGTGCGGGCAAGGCAATGGTAGCTATCGCTAGCTGGGCGGATGGTGATGTGGATGTAAAATTGGCCATTGACTGGGAAAAATTGGGGATTGATTCTGGAAATGCAAAATTATCCGCACCATTAATTCCTAATTTTCAAAAGGGAGCGCAGTATAAATTAGGCGATGCGATTCCGGTAGAAAAGAATAAAGGACTTTTGTTGATTATTGAATAGCAGTACGATATTGCTACAAGGTGCAATTTATCATAGGCTTTTTGTTGATGCAAAGATGCAAATAACCTATGATAGATTCATTTATGTTGAAATTCGGTGAAGTAAAGGCTTACATGACGGATTTAATCAGATCGGACAAATCAACGATTTGGGGAATGCCATTAAAATTGTGAAATTTTTAAATTAAAATGCCAATGAAAAAGTGGATTATGTTATGGGCAATGGGCAGCTGTGTGCTCGGAGTTTTTGCACAGCATCCGGCAAAGGTTTCTGAGCTTAAGAAACGTTATGTAACCTATCCCTTTACGGATCCGGATCCCATAGCTTCAGCTCAAAAGTTGTATCCTTATTTCCGCTTTGACGGTTTTACAAATACGGCTATTGAAAAGGACTGGAAAACCGTTATCCTGGAAAACGATTATATTCGGGTACAGGTGATGCCAGAGATCGGTGGGAAAATTTGGTCGGCCTATGATAAGGTCAATAAGCGGGACTATATTTACAACAATGGCGTTGTGAAATTTAGGGATATTGCCATGCGGGGACCATGGACGAGTGGTGGTATCGAAGCTAATTATGGTATTATTGGACACACGCCCAATACGTCTACACCGGTCGATTACCTTACGCAGGAAAATGCGGATGGAAGCGTAAGTTGCTTTATCCACGCTTATGATATGCTGAGCCGTAGTAACTGGACCTTGGAGATCCGATTAGAAAAAGACAAAGGTTATTTTTCTACACGCTCCTTTTGGTATAATGCCAATGCGGTTGAACAACCTTATTATACCTGGATGAATCTGGGTGTTGCTGCGGGACAAGATCTGAAGTTTTTGTATCCCGGAAATCAATATATCGGTCATGATGGGGATGCGCATGCCTGGCCTATCGATAGCCAGGGACGGGATCTTTCTAACTATAGCGACAATGCTTTTGGCAGTTCTAAATCATATCATGTATTGGGCGCGCATAGTAATGCTTTCGGGGTTTACTATACAGATCATAATTATGGAATGGCCCGTTATGCCCTCCGTGAAGATAAATTAGGGAAAAAGATATTTCTTTGGTCGCAGGCTGGAGATGGCAAGATCTGGGAAAATTTACTGACTGATCAGAGTGGGCAATATGTGGAAATCCAAAGTGGACGCCTGTTCAATCAAAATGTTCCTTCCAGCAGCCAGACCCCCTTTAAACAACTTGGATTTGCTCCTTATCAAAGTGACAGTTGGACGGAATACTGGATGCCATTTTCAGGGATAGGAAAACCGAAGGAGATACAACTGTCAGCAGCAATTCAGATAAAACGTGAGAACAATAAGCTATTATTGGATCTTGATCCAAAGCGACCTTTAAAAGATAGTATATATGTGCTTGATAGCATAGGTACTGTATTAAATCGAAGTTTTATTGAAGCCCAATTGGGCGAACCTACCAAATTATCCTTGATGGTAGCAACCGACTCAAGACCTCGCTATCTGAAATTGGGACAGGATTATTTTAATCTCAGAACGGATACATCTTGGTCAAAACTGAATAGACCTACTGTAATTTCAACGGAAGTAAGCTTAGATACGGGGCAGACCAAATTATTGGAGATACGTGATCTCATTCGCTTTAGGCAATATACGCTTGCGGAAGTAAAATTAAAGGAACTGATCCAGCATGGCGCTACTTCGCAGACCTACCTTGAAATGGCCAAACTGGCCTGGTTTAAAATGGAATATCAGCAATGTTATGCCTATGCCCGGCAAGCATTGTCTATGGATACTTATGAAGCACAGGCAAATTATTACTATGGTTTGGCAGCGATTAAGCTAAAAAAAGATAACGATGCTTTAGATGGTTTTGAAGTCGCTTCATTAAATCCAACTTGGCGAAGTGCTTCCTTTGTGCAAATGGCCAAATATTACTATCGGATTAAACAATATGAACGTGCAGGGGATTATATCGCAAAAGCTGTGGTTGCCAATCCGCTAAATATAGATGCCTTGCAGATGGACGTGTTGGTTCAGCACAAAAAAGGAGCTGTAACAGATCGTCTTTCCCGTCAGACAATTCTCCAATATGATCCGTTTAATGCCTTTCTCCAATTTGAGGAAAAGAAGACATTTTCATCCCGGCAAGAGTTTGCCGCTGAAAAGCTGATGGAACTGGCGATATGGTATGCTGATCTTGGAGAGTTTGAATCGGCCACCGATCTACTCCGCTCGGGACAGAAGAATACGGAAGCTTTAATTTGGCTAGCTTGGCTGACACGATCGAATAAGTCGATCAGTCAGGAATGGTTAAATCAGGCAACGCAAAGTAAGCCAGCTTTTGTCTTCCCATTTCGAGAAGAAAGTAACCAGGTATTCCAATGGGCAAAAGAGAACAGTAAAAGTTGGACGATCGATTATCTGACTGCACTATTGTATCGTTTCAGGAATCAACCTCAAAAAGCAAGAGAAATTTTGTCGGCAGTAGCACAGGAGCCAACAGATTTTGCCGCCTATTATGCGCTGAAATCAAGTTTGCAAGATACGAGCCGTATAGATCTGGCGGTACAGATGATGCAGCAGGCAACCTTGATGGAACCACAAGAATGGCGATATGGGCTACATTTGGTGGAGCTCCTAAACAATAGTCAGTCTTATAAAGAAGCGCTTAAGGTGAGTACAGCATATCATCGCAAATTTCCGAAGAATTATATACTAACCTTGGCACAGGTACGTACATTGTTATTGGGGAAAGAATACGTGCGTGCTGAGAAAGAATTGGAAGAGGTGACTATACTTCCATTTGAAGGCGCAACTGAAGGCCATCGGTATTATGTACAGACCAAATTAATGTTGGCCTACCAATTTATCCTTGAAAAGAAATATAAAGAGGCAAAGTTGAAAATTGCGGAATCGAGATTATGGCCTATGAATTTGGGCGTTGGGGAGCCTTATGCCGATGAAAAAAATGAAATATTGGCCGACTGGCTTGAACTGCATTTGCAGCAAGGGAATAATCAGGGAAATCCAGATCTTTTGAAAAAAATTGCCCAGCGTAAACCTTCAAAAAACAGGTATGAACTGATGCTTCGAAAACTTGCAGAAGAACAATTAAAGCTGTCGAAAGGGGAAGGATCTGCCGCGAAGAAGGATGATTTAAAAGGAATGATTCCTTCGGATCAAGATCTTTTCATGCAGATTAAAGAAGGAACCCTTGTAAGTTATTGGCCTGTATTGATCCGAAAAATCTATTTTGAACAGGATCAACGGTTATTCTGATTCGTTGATTATTTAGCCCGTATCTGGTGATAATAATAAAAAGTGGTTGCTTTTGCGACCACTTTTAGTAGGATGTCCTGGACTATTCTAATCCTAAACGGATAGCCTGTTCGACTGGAGTATATCCTTCTGTGGAATCCGAGATTGCCAATTCCCCCCTCAACAGCAAGGGCGGTTGTGCCATAAATTTAGGCAGAGTTCCACTGTGTGGTTGAGCTGAATGGACTAGAAACGGATGGCAAAGATAAACTGTACCTGCTTTACCCGTTGCATACACCTCTTTCCTTTTGGGCAGCTCGTCCAACTTATTCGCAAGCTGCATAAATGAAAGACCAAACTCTCCCTCCTTCGCTAAGAGCTTTGCCACATCGATGTGAGAACCTTCATATATGATCGTAGGCGCATCATTTTCGCTTACGTCCGAATACAACACAAGCATTAATAAGGCTCGACCCTTTGATTTGACATTGACGCGCCACTCAAAATAATTGTTCGGGTCATGGCCAGCGAAACTTGCGTCGACGTGCTTACCCGTATCATTTGGTTTCTGGATAGATGGAAACCTTATAGGGAACGTACCCACATTTCGACAGGGGATCCACCTGTCTTTACCCACCAATTGATCAAAAATTAAATGTATTTTTTTTGTATTTAATGATTCGATAAAAGGTGGTTGAGTATACATACCCAAGCGTATAACTGGTTCGGTCCAAGTTTGCGGATTAGACCTTTCACAGGGAAGGTCATTCCATAGGATATCTAAAACTGCATCCGCTGTTTCTTTTGAAAATGCATTTTCAATGCGAACAAAGCCACTAAGAATGAACTGCTCTATTTCCTTTTTACTTAGTATTTCTGACATAATTCTTCTGATATATAACCTATTTAGGGACAATAATTGCGTATTGACCTATTTGTTTAGATAATGAATAAAATTTTAAAATAGAAATCTACGCTATGTGGATAGTACACAGCGCCTTGCTTAAGAACTAAGCTGAAAAAGGATATTATAACATTACCGTCATTTTCATAGTGCAAATGTAAAGAATTAATTTGAGATCGAAACACATCATACAGGCCGAGTAGTAGGTTTTGTTCCGGCTTAGATACAAAAAAGCTCTAACGGTCGTTAGAGCTTCTCTCGTCGGGATGGCCGGATTTGAACCGACGACCTCCAGCACCCCATGCTGGCGCGATACCGGGCTACGCTACATCCCGTTTATTCCAATTTGATCAAAAGTCCTATTTAAATAGGACGATTAGCTGGAATAATTTTTTGGTAGGGCTAAAATAATAATTATTGACAAAAAATAAAATGTAAATACGAAAAAACGCCATCCGATTTAGAATGGCGTTTTTCTTCGCTAATAGATGCTGATTAGAACTTGTAACCGACCATAATGCCGATTGTTTTATTTTTTGCGTCTAAGGTCTTGTCGATACTCGTAAAACCATGGCTGTAATAAGCATCTAATGTAAGGTGACTGATATCTACACCGATACCGACTCTACCATCAAATGAAAATTTCTTATAATCGGTATTTGCGCTGGACTTCACTGTTTTTACATCATAGTTTAACTGCGGCCCCAATAGCCCACGGAGGTTGAAGTCGCCATTTTCCAAAAATTTATAACCGACCTGTAATGGTAGATTTATTTGATAGAATTTAGGTGTTTTCTGTACATTTTCGAAGGTATATTCTTTACGCAACAGACTGGCACCGATTCCGGGCTGGAAGAAAATGCGATCTCCAATACGGGCAAATCCTGCTACAGATACGCCGACTTTGCCATTATTATCTTTGACAGACTTGTTGCCAAAGGAACTCATATGATAGTTGCTTCCGACCTGTAAACCATAAGTGATATCTTGCGCTTGTGTAGTACCTGCAATTCCTAATAATGTCAATCCCAACAGGGCTACTTTGAATGTTGTTTTCATTGTCAAATTATTTTTTGTGATCAATTGTATGTTGTTCTTTCCTTTATGACAATGGAAAATCCATATACCCTTAGAAAAAAAATATTTTATAAAATAGATGGCTTACCTTTAGTCGTCACAAAAGCCTTTTTATAAAGTTTTTTGGGTAAATATCATTGGCCGATGGGAGGATGTCATGTACTCGCCTGAGCATCTATACGAAAAGAATTACGAATAGGTATAAATAAGGGATTTGAAATTATATGGCGGATGTATCGAAGTTGATATTAAAAAAAGTGAAAAATTTGTAAGGGTAATAGTCTATTGGGGTGTCTTACTAATAAAGTGGATTATTTAAACAATAAGACAGATTTGATCAATGTCGGAAAATAAAGAAAAGAATTTTGAGCAGCTTTTTCGGGCGCACTACAAAGAGTTACATCGTTATGCCTACCGGTATCTAGGCGATAGTGATGTGGCGGAAGAGGTTGTGCAACAGGTGTTTTTGCGGCTTTGGGAACGCGATTGGGAGGAGCAGATACATACTTCATTAAAAGCGTATTTATATCGGGCTATTTATAATGAAAGTATGAATGTGCTGAAAAAAGAGCAACGTAAGCTAAAATATCAATCCCACGAACTGCATAGGCAGGATTTTGTACCTGCGGTTGATGAAAGTACGCGGGATTTGGACGAAAAGCTACAGGTCGCATTGGCGGAATTACCTGAAAAAAGCCGGACGGTCTTTGAGTTAAGCCGTTTTCAGGAAATGAAATATAAGGATATCGCAGTAACCCTGGATCTGTCGATTAAAACTGTTGAGGGACATATGAGCAAGGCATTGAAGCATTTGCGTATCGAACTTATGGATTATTTAACATTGATTATTTGCTTTCTTATCTATACGCTATGAATAAGGAACTGTTAGAAAGATATATCATTGGCGAGACCAATGAAGTAGAGAATATCATGATACACGATTGGTTAGAAGAAGACGCTAACAATAAGGAGGAGTACATAAAAATGAAAAAAATGTGGGATAGTTTGCCCAAACCCCTGGATGTTCCTGATGTGAACGTAGATAAGGCTTGGGCTGACTTCAAAGTTGTGCGAGATAAAAGAGCGGCAGAAGCTGCGGTAATCCCCCCAAAAAAGACTTCTGTAATTCAATGGAGCTGGTGGTTAGCAGCCAGTATCTTGGTCTTTTGTGCTGTAGGATTCTATGTGTTTGATCAATCTCATCGTGAGGAAATGTTTCTTTCGAGTATGGAGCAAGTGCGCCAAGATTCCCTACCTGATGGTTCGGTAGTTACCTTAAATAAAAATACGGAGCTGGCTTATTCAAGCAGGTGGACCAATAATAATAGAAATGTGGCATTGAAAAGAGGGGAAGTGTTTTTCCAGGTCCACAAGGATAAAAAACATCCCTTTGTCATTGAGACAGGGAAAACCAAAATTACGGTATTGGGCACCAGCTTTAATGTGCGCCGAACATCCGATGCGACGGAAGTTATTGTTGCTATAGGATTGGTTAAAGTCGGTTATGCAAAAAAGGAAGTCTTTTTGCGACCACAACAAATGATTACAATCCGGGATAGTGATACAATAAAAGTAGGAAAGGAACCTGTCAAGGATCAGTTTTATAAATATTATGTGGATCGTGTGTTTGATTTTGAGAATACCCCATTGCAGCGTGTTGTTGAGTTGCTAAATCAAGCTTATGCGTATAAGATTATTATTGACCATCCTGCTGATCAGAAATTATTATTGACAGCAAAATTCGAACAAAATAGTTTAACTGAAATTTTGAAAGTCATTTCTAGCACATTTGGATTAAACGTAAATGTGAAAGACAGAGAGATTCATCTGACGAGGTGAGCCAACAGATAGATATATTTTCAGAACAAAATTGTATAGAAAACAACATGATACTATTTTTTATAAAGAGGGTAGAGCTTTATCTCTTAATTTTAATGCTGTGTTCGTTCCATTTGGGAAGGGCACAGCAAAAGCTCGCTGCAACGATTCAAATACCAGCCTTTCCAGAGACTACTGTAGGTGAAGTTTTTCGTTTGTTGAAGGAGCAGCAGGATGTATTGTTCTCCTTTAATGGAAATATCCTACAGACAGACAGTGTGATTCATACTAAAGCCTTCAAAGGGAATTTGTATGATTATCTGGATCGGATTTTGGGCAAGGAATATAGTTTTAAAGAACTTGGACGGCATATTATTATTCAATATACACCTCAGCGGATGTCGGTGGAGTTTGAAGTGAAGACACCTAATAAAAACAAAGTTGTTATAGCGGGGTATATCAAAAATATTCGGACTAATAATCCGATTTCCAATGCCAGTATCTTTGATCGAAGTGCTTTATTGTCTACGTTGACGGACCGAAATGGCTACTTTGAGCTGGACGTAAAGAAAAAAAGTAATCTCATTGCAGTGAACGTTAGTAAGGAGGCTTTTCGGGACACCAGTGTTATGGTGATTTTTCCGATAGAAGCGCAAATTGGCGATAAGAAGAAGCGTGAATATGGCTATTTTGAAGGGTATGAAGAAGATCATGGTCTTTATCGATCTTTTTGGGGACGGGTATTTCTGTCTCCTGCCCAAAAGATCCAAAGTATGAATTTGGGCGGGATGTTTTTGTATAGCCCATACCAAATTTCGATGACACCGGGATTAAGTACACATGGTTTTATACAATCGCAAATTGTGAATAAATTTTCCATAAACATTATTGGTGGATCTACTGCGGGGGTAAAAGGTATTGAGCTTGGTGGCGTATTTAATATTAATCAATATGATATGCAAGGCTTGCAAATGGGCGGTGTTTTCAATGCCGTTGGGGGAAGTGTGCGTGGTGTACAACTTGCCGGTGTAGGAAACCGTGTGTTCGGAGAAATGAAAGGTTTGCAAGTGGCAGGCGTCTTCAATGGTGTAGGAGGAAATGTAAGTGGGGTACAGATCGCCGGTGTGGGAAACCATGTTTCCGGGGAAGTGAAAGGTCTGCAAATAGCGGGTGTTTTTAACAAAGCGGATACGGTTAGAGGTGTTCAAATCGCTGGTGTTGTAAATTTAGCCAATGAGGCTCCAGGAACGACACAGCTTGCTAGCATACTTAACAATAGCGAATCGACTGTTGGAAGTCAATTAGCAGGCATCGCTAATAAAGCTAAAAAAGTAAGCGGAGTTCAGGTGGCAGGTATCGTTAATATTGCCGATAGTAGTGATTATCCCATTGGTCTGCTTAATTTTATTAAAAATGGTGAGAAGAGTCTTTCAGTAGCGGTCAATGAGGATAGCTATCTCGGATTACAATTTCGTTCAGGTGGTCGTGTACTCTATAGTATATTATCGATCAATAGGGCACTCGATGGCAACAGACCGGATAAATATGCCTTTGAAGCAGGTTTAGGAGCAGTATTGATCAATAGGACCAAGTTTAGTCTGCGTACGGAAATAGCTACACGTAATTATCTGACAGAGAAATTTAAAAGCCTGGATAATCATCAGTCCTCGCTGCGGGTAATTCCGGCGTTTAAACTAAGTGAGCGCATGTCTATATTTGTGGCTCCCAGCTTGAACTATGCGGAAAGAGACGAGAATTCAATTTATGGTGGTAGTACATTGTGGAAAGCTTGGCGGAGAGACCGTACCCGAAATACGTTTTATGGAGGTGGAATGGCAGGTCTTATGCTAAAATTATAAAACTAAAAACTATTTGGCAATAGCATTGTTCTATAGATAGCTTTTAAACATTTAACATTTTACGTAAACGCCCTATATCAATCTGATAGCGGGCGTTTATCTTTGTATAGCTGAGAAAGAACAGTGTTTAAGCAACTGTCGCAGTCTTTAATACATTGCGGTAAGGATAAGAATGGAAGATGTGTCTACGGGCAAATCGACCTAAAGAATCTGCGTTGACAAATTTAATATAGTCATTCCGCTGAACACCGAAATATTCATATTGACTGCCGTCGTGAAAAGTGATTGTCAATATTTGTGCTTTCCAGTCAATATCCTGAATGCCAGAATTGGTAATTGTCTCCGTGTAGATCGGCAACTGTTGCTCTAATGTTTCTGGACAGATGCTTACCAGGAAATGGTAGGCTTCAATCATTTCCACACTTTTTTGCTCTGCAGCCAAACGACCTTCTTCATCATTGACAAATTTATCTGGATGACATTCTTTCATGATTGTCCGGTAGGTAGATTTTAGGGTTTTAAGATCCACAGATTTCTCTACGTTAAGTAACTTCCGGTAGTCGGCAATTTTTTTCATGGCGGCAAAGATATGCTTAATAATCAGATTATTCGTTATGAAATATGAAAAAAACTTATTTCTTCAACAAGGTTTTTACATAGAGCTGTTCGACCTTCTCTCTAGCCCAAGGTGTTTTCCTTAAGAAAGTTAGGGAGGATTTGACGCTCGGATTCTCATTGAAGCAACGGATGGATATGCGTTGTCCCAACTCTTCCCAACCATAATACTCCACTAAATATTCAATGATCGTGTCGAGCCTTTTTCCGTGTAATGGATTATTAATTTGTTCTTGCATGTCGTAAAGATAATAATCTTCAAATTATGGATTGCGCTAATTTTTATGGTTTGGATGAAAATGGAGCTGAATCTCGTGTGTATTAATCTTCTTTAAGTTGTGTTGCCAGCTTTTCTAGTTCTAAATTGAGCTGTTCGTCCCAAATTGCCCCAGTGGCATCCAGTTTCCCTTTGACTCCTTGTATCAGCAGATTTCGTTTTTCATCAATTTGAGCGCCCAGTCCCTGCAGGATACGTTGTAGTTCGATATGCGCTGTTTCGCCTTGCGCAGCAGCGGTAATGATACTAACGGGTTTATCGGTGAAAACCGTGGTTGCGGCGCACCATTCAAGTAGATTTTTTAATCCACTGGGTACACTGAAAATATATTCAGGGCTACTGATCAATACCAAATCGGCATCGTTGATTACCTGACGAAGTGCAATAATTTCGATTGGTGGATGGGTCTGGCTTTCTTCAGGATCAAAATGAGGCAGTTCTTTAAGACGGTCAAATAGCGTGAAATGGATATTGGCACTAATCTCCTGTTGGAGGTGACTTACAATATGATGATTGGATGAATGTGCACTGGCGCTACCTACAATGGCAAAAATAGTTTTCATGTGAGTTTAAATCTAGTCAACGGCTGTATACTGCTGTTGTGTTTTTACTTTTTATATCCTTAATGAAGGAACTAAATTACAATATTCAATTCAAACGATTTACTTTGTTCTTCGGTTCAATGTAATTTTTCGTTTCTTTCTCCTTTTACCGATTAAGTTTATACTTTTGGAACTGAGGACTTATATTAGCTTTTTTCGGATTATATGCTTTATTATGAGAAATAAAATGGGGTACCGCTTATTGTGGGAACGTATTCGTACAGGAGACGAGACGGCTTTCTTTGATCTATACGCGGCGCTCTATCAAGAGCTTGTCAATTTTGGAATACGCACTTGTGGCGACAGTGACTTGGCAAGTGAAGCAACCGATCAGGTATTTGTTAAAATTTGGGAGAAAAGAGAACAGCTAGATCGGGTAGAAAATGTACAGTCCTATCTCATTACTTTTTTAAAAAGACGTATTCTGCGTCTACTGGAGAAACAACATAAAATCAATACAGCCCTTCAAAATGTGAAAGCTGAAGATGATTGGGTGGAGATGCCCTATGAGGAGTTTGTCATCAAAGTACAGACGAATGAAATTATACAGATCCGTTTGAAGGAGGCGTTGGAGAAGTTGTCTTTTCGTCAGAAACAGCTGGTGAATCTGAAGTTTTTTGAGGGCTATTCCTATGAAAAAATAGCTGAAACAACGCAGATGTCCGTGAAAACTGCCTACAATACACTTTATGATGCTTTAAAGATTCTGAGGGAGGAATTAAAAGATATCTAAGTTTTGTGTCTGGCTTTTTATTTTAAGCCTTCAATAATAACATGCTCGTACGATGTTTGCAAAAGTAGGTGTGTTGATATTTTTTATTTAAAATAATTGATTGATTTTCAGTTGTTTGAAAAATAATTTAAATTTTCCTTAGGAAAAAGCCATGCTTTAGGGCACTATAGAGTAAATACTCAAAAGAATGAGCCAAAAAGATTATAAACAGTTAGAAGATTTTTTGATTGATGATACTTTTCAGAAGTATTGTTCGGGAGAAGATAAAAACTGTATTCTATACTGGCAACAATATAGCCTGAATCATCCAGAACAAGCGGAGACGATTCTGAAAGCCAAACGCCTATTTCAACTCTTGGTTGGTAACCGTAGACCTGTGAATGAGCAATTGGAAAAATTGAAGACAGATCTGCAGAATGCTCCAGTAGAACATCGCGTGTCCTATCGGTTTAACTGGCCTAAATGGGCAGCCATTGCCGCTGTATTTGTCGCTTTGGTATCGGGCGGTATCTGGTATTATGCTCAACCGGGCAAAGTTGATACGACATTACCAATAAGCGCAATTGGCCAGGTCTATCAAACAAAAAATGGTGAAAAAAAGACCTTCGAATTAAGTGACGGAAGTACAGTGACATTAAACTCTGCGAGTAAACTGGAGTTATCGGCAGATTTCAATCAGGAATTGCGTGTGGTGCGGCTTGCGGGTGAAGGTTATTTTCAGGTGGCCAAGAATAAGGAAAAACCTTTTGTGGTACAAGCATCTGATTTTGATATCAAGGTCCTGGGAACAACATTTAATGTGAAGAGTTATTCCGATGAACCTACAGCAGAAGCACTGCTTGTAGAAGGTTCGATTGAAATGACGAGCAAAGGACAGCGTGAAAATTCTGTGGTCATCAAGCCGAATCAAAAAATCACGATCTTTAAGAATCAAGCTGAAATAGCAGTCGCTCGTAAAACCAATAAACCAACCGCGAGCAAATTACCGATTAAGGAGATTGCCATAGAGAACATCCCTACAATAGAATCCAATACAGCTGAAATACCAGATATTGCATGGCGTGAAAATAGGTTAGAAATCGTGGACCAAGATTTTGAATCGCTTCGCCGGACATTAGAACGCTGGTATGATGTGGATATCCAAATCCAAAATGATCAATTAAAACAATACCGTTTTACGGCAACTTTTAGTAGGGAGAATATTGCTCAGGTACTGAGTGCTTTACAGAGCGTTGAACCTTTTAAATTTAATGTATATGGGAGAAAAATAACTATATCAGAAAAGTAAAAAGGATGGTGGACCAACACCATCCTTCATTGAAAAAATGATTAACCAAAAGCAGCAACATTGGGGCGTGCTGCTTAATATTAATTTTAACCAACACTAAAATATGATTAAAAATTGCTTATTGCAAATGCGCAATGGATATATTGTGCATTTTAGATTCATTATCCGGATGAAACTAGCCTTAATTATGACTACGTGTGCTGTTATGAATGTTTCGGCAAATGTATTTTCCCAACAAAAAGTCTCCTTGGATGTCCAAAAAACAAAACTGAGCAAGGTACTTAAAATGATCGAAGAGCAAAGTGATTATTACTTTGTTTATAATTCGACGAATGAAAATTTAAATAAAGAAGTGTCAGTCAATGCGAATAATACCAAGGTATTGGATGTGTTGGCTAAGCTTTTCAATAAAAGTGGATTGGTTTATTCCGTTTCTAAGGAAGGTCTTGTGGTTGTCAGTCAACAGCAGCAGGTGGCTGTCGCAGGTGTCGTCACTGACGATAAAGGCAATCCCTTAGCTGGTGCTACGGTACGTGTTAAGGGAACCGCGGTAGGACGTGCAACAGATATCAATGGACGCTTTATGATCGATGCGGCAACGGGAAACACCTTAATTATTTCTTTTGCAGGTTACACTTCGCAAGAAGTGGCCGTAACCAAAGAGGGTGATCTGAAAATTGTTTTATTGGAAGATAATCGGATGCTCAATGAGGTCGTTGTGACGGCATTGGGTATGAAGAAAGAGAAGCGCTCATTGGGGTATTCTGTTACGCAGGTTGCCGGTGAATCGCTAACCACAGCCCGTGAAAATAATGTGATGAATTCACTCGTAGGAAAGGTGGCCGGGTTGGATATCAGTTCTACTTCTGGCGGTGCCGGAGCTGCGTCCAATGTGACCATCCGCGGGGTATCGAGTTTGAATCAGACAAATCAACCATTATACGTAATTAACGGTATTCCTATGGAAAGTAAGCCGGTAGGTATCGGAAACGCCAATTCCAAAGGAAACTCAGGGAGCCAATGGGATAATGCACCCGATCTTGGCGATGCAATCGGCAATATCAACCCAGACGATATTGAAAGTATTTCGGTATTGAAAGGTGCTGCAGCATCTGCATTATATGGTTCAAGAGCCAAGGCAGGGGTTATCCTTATTACAACAAAATCAGGAAAAGGCAATTCGATCGATTTTAATAGTAACCTTGTTGCCGAGCAAATTATAGACAACACGAATTGGCAAACAGTCTATGGTCAGGGGGCAAACGGTGAGAAGCCAACGACCCAAGCAGGCGCAGCCCAAGTGGGAGGTTCAAGCTGGGGAGCTAAATTAGATGGAACACCCGTCGTACAATTCGATGGCGCATCAAGACCTTATTCATTACAAAAGGGAAATTTAGATCGGTTTTACCGCACTGGTTCGACATGGACTAATACATTAGCGTTAAATAAATCATTTGATGGAGGCTCTATTCGTCTGTCAGGGACAGATGTCAATAACAGATCTGTTGTTCCAAATTCGGGACTGAAAAGACAGTCGTTTAATTTGGTTGGACTTTTTGAGCCACTCAGAGGTTTGACGATTGATGCACGCTATAATATGATTCTGGAGCAAGTCAAAAATCGTCCAATGGTTTCTGACGGTGCTGGAAATGCCAATTACAACGTCATGTTTTTGCCAACGAGCATCAATGTAAACGATTTGAAGCCATGGAAAGATGACAATGGAAAAGAAATCCTTTATAATTCGGGGAATGTGTATGCAACCAACCCTTGGTTTGCAGCAAATGAGTTTATCAATAATACGAACCGGGATCGTTCGATCGCTTCCGTAACAGCAAAGTATACCATGGGTAATGGTTTGTTTGTTCAGGGAAGGGCAGGAAGAGATGGTTATACCGATCATTATAAGAATGTTGTTCCTTCTGGCACCGGCTATTATGAGAATGGTAAAATTGCAGAGCAAGAAACTAAATTTGCAGATATTAATGCCGATGTTTTGGTCGGTAAGTCATTCACTTTCGGAGATTATACCCTTACACCTAATCTTGGAGCGAGTTACCGAAATACTAAAATCAGACAGACGACCAATTTAGGTACCGACTTCGCGATATTTGGTGTGTATAATATTTTGAACGCAAAAAATAAGTCGGTAGCGTATCTCGAAAGTGAATCGGAGACACAGTCTACTTATGGTACCTTAGAATTTGCTTATAAAGATATAGCTTATTTGACTGGTAGTTTACGCTCTGACTGGTTTTCTACCTTAGCCACACCTGGAGTAGATAATAAATTAAACTCTGTTTATCCCGCAATCTCGGGTTCATTTATCTTTTCAGAATATCTAAAACCATCATGGTTGAGTTTTGGAAAGTTGAGAGCAGGTTTTGCTCAGGTAGGACAGGCAACAGATCCTTATCAAACCTTGTTAACCTATAATTTTAGAAGTGAGGTACTTAACGGACAACCTTTAGGGGTTATTAACAATGTGAATATTCCGAACTCTTCTTTAAAAGCTTCTACAGCAACAGAGTTGGAAATCGGAACGGAGTTGCGTCTTTTTAATGATCGTGTAAATTTGGATCTAACATGGTATAACAAAAAGTCGAAAGATGAGATTTCCTTTATCACAACGCCTTCCGCAAGCGGATATGCTGGTGCCGTACTCAATGCCGGTAAAATGCAAAATAAGGGATTTGAAGCATTGATTTCAGCCACAGTTGTCAAAACGGAAGATTTTAAATGGGTATCCTCATTGAATGGTTCTTACAACGACAATAAAGTGATTTCATTGGCTGAAGGAATGGACGAGCAGACGGTAGCGACTTCGCGTTCGGGTGTAGGTTACTTAATGAATAAAGTTGGTATGCCTGCTTTTCAGATCATGGCTTTCGATTATAAATACGATAGTAATGGTGAGATCGTAAAATTGGCCGATGGTTCTCCTGACCGGGGTGAGTTAAAGTCCTACGGTTCGGCAATGAATAAATGGTTTGCTGGCTGGAACAATGAGTTTAGCTACAAAAGGTTCAATTTTTCTTTCTTGGTTGATGGAAAATGGGGAGGAAAGCTTTTCTCGGGAACAGATTACTACGGTTATATTTTTGGATTACATCAGGAAACTGTGGCTGATCGTGAAAGCTTGGGCAGAACAGCTTCTACTTATTATACCAATACGGCAAATAATGTATCTAAGATATTTGTAAACAGCGCTGATTTTGTAAAATTGAGACAGGTCGTTATGGGCTATACTTTCCCATCCAATCTATTTAATAACAAAGTTAAGTCGATTACAGTAAGTGCTGTAGCGCGCAATCTCTGGACGATCATGAAGAAAACAAATAACATAGATCCAGAGTCGAGCTATAATGCAACTTTCCCGGGCCTAGAGCTTGGAGGTGTACCAGCTGTACGTACTTACGGTGTTAATTTAAGTGTTAAATTCTAATTGCAAACAATCATGAAAAGATATATTAAACCGGTAGTTATTAGTTTAATGGCAGCGACATTATTTATGGAAAGTAGCTGTACAAAAGATTTTGATAAGATAAATACAGATCCAGTTGCTTATGGTAAAGAAAATTGGGATCCAAATTATACATTGAGCTCTGCACAATTATTTTATACAGGAAGTTTTGATTTTGCATACGATACATGGCGTGGAAATCTAATTTACTCGTCGACAATGATGCAGGGTCTATCGACTGTAGTGAGTTATTGGGCCGGCGATAAATATATGCTGAATGAAAGCTATACCGCGGCGTATTGGGGTACGGGTACAGTTGGAGCCTATATTGAGCAGGTTCGTAATATTGTGGATGTGGTTGAGTTTACAAAAGACAAACCAAAATATGCAAATCTGTACAATGTCGCACGTATTTGGAAAGCTTTAATTTTTGCTCGCTTAACTGATTTGTATGGTGATGTCCCCTATTCGGAGGCGGGACTGGGGTTTTATACCAAAGTTTATAAACCGAAGTATGATAAGCAGCAGGACATCTATAACGATTTGCTAAAGGAACTTGAAACGGCTACTGCAGCATTAAAGGATGATGGTGATAAAGTCACTGGTGATGTTATTTATAAAGGTGATATTGCGAAATGGCGTAAATTTGGCAATTCTCTGCTCTTACGAACAGCGATGCGTTTGGTTAAAGTAGACGAATCTAAAGCGAAGGAATATGTACAGAAGGCTGTGGGTAAGACAATGGACAGTAATGCCGACAATGCATTTATTTTACATGATGAATCAGGATCTAGGGTTACTCAGAATAGAAATAGCCAGGTTTTATTGGGCGATGGTGGCCAAGAGAATTATTATGTAAAATGGTCTAAAACATTTATTGACTATCTAAAAAGCAATAATGATCCGAGGTTGCAAAAGGTTGCTGTTACAAAACTATATTTATCAGAAAAGGACAAAACACAGAACGGGAGTTTTATCACAGATCCAACCAAGCAAAAGGGGATGCCGAATGGAAAAGATTTGGGATCAAATGCACAGTATAACATTAGTAGCGACCCAAGTTATACGACATTTGCAGAATATTCTTCGCCCAATCCTAATATGATCAAGCGGACCGGTGCGACATTTATTTTGACCTATGGTGAATCCGAGTTGCTGTTGGCTGAGGCAGCCCAACGTTGGGGAATAGGTGGTAGTGCAAGCGATCATTATAAAAAAGGTGTGAAGGCAAGCATTACCTATCTGAATCAGTATGATGGTTCTTTGACAATAAGTGATGCAGATGCTGAGACTTATTTGGCTGCGAATCCATATAATGCTGCTGATGCCTTAAAACAGATCAATACCCAATACTGGGCACATACGATAACGATGATGGATTTTTATGAAACTTGGAGCAACTGGCGCAGAAGTGGGTATCCGGCGTTAACTCCTGTGAATTATCCAGGAAATGCTACTTCGGGGACTATTCCTAGAAGATTCCCTTATCCTTCTACTGAAGCGGCTATCAATGGCGAAAACTACAGAGCGGCTTCAGCCGCAGTACCTGGCGGAGATAAGTTGTCTGGTCGAGTTTGGTGGGATAAATAATTACAATGGTTTGTTTTTGATTGAGGCTGAACTTTCGTAGTTTGGCCTCTTTAAACCTTTTATAAAATATGATAAACCTAAAAAATCAACTGCTATTTGCGATTGCGATTTCCTGTCTTGTTTTTTCCTGTAAAAATACTACCGAAAAGAAAGATGTGGATGCAGTAAAAGCCAAGTCCTTGACCGGTACCTATAAGCTTATTGAAAGCAAAACAATCAAAGGGAAAGATACGGTGACTGCTTTTACGGACACGAGCAAAACCGAAATGTTTAAAATGTTCAATGATGACCATTTTTCCTTTTTTAACCACGATAAGGAAAAAGGTAAAGGTAAGGAACCGTTGTTTGTCGCAGGTGGGGGGACCTATTCTTTTGATGGTGTCAACTATCAAGAAAGATTACAATATTGTTCAATGCGCGATTGGGAAAGTAATAAGTTTGATTTTCAACTTACTTTAAAAGGAGATACATTGGTTCAGACAGGTGAGGAAAACTTACCTGAATTGGGAGTTAAACATACCATTGTGGAGACCTATCTAAAAGTTAAATAATCGATAATCTTATACCTGGAGTTTTAAAATCCTTATTAAGTTTATTTTATTAATGCAGACACTCAAGTTCATTCTTGAGTGTTTTTTGTTGAAAGGAGGCCCTTTAATGGGCTTTTGTGCATTTTTAGAATTATTTTAGAAAAAAAATAAAATTATATTGCAACATTTTCAGCAGAGCCCCGACTACATAGTAGAAACATAAGAATTAACAGTATTAATTTTAGAACGTGCAAAATCAGCTTAGCGATAAAGATTTATTAGCGATGTGCCAAACGGGCAATGAGTCTGGATTTGCACAGCTCTATCATCGGTATGCAAAAAAGATTTTTAATTCTATTTATCGGATTTTGTCCAATCAGGAAGAAAGTGAAGATATTTTACAGGAAACCTTTGTTGACTTTTTTTCAAGATCAGATAAATGGCATTTAGTTCTCAGTGTGGAAGCCTGGTTGAGAAGGATGGGGGTGAATAAGGCAATCTCACTGTTACGGAAGAATAAGCAATATTTTACGCCGGTGGATGATTTGGAAATTAAGGATGATGGCGAAGACGAATTGCTGGAAAAAGAATGGCGTGAATGTCGTTTGACAGATTTAGAGCATGTGATCGATCAATTGACAGGCGTACCTAAGATGGTTGTTAATCTTTACCTGTTTGAAAACATGAGCCATGATGAGGTTGCGGAAACATTGGGGATGACAGCGGTTGCTGTACGTAGTCAATATCACCGTGCTAAAAAGAAAATTTACGAAGAATTGAAGGAAAGGTATAATTATGCGGGATAATTTAAAAGATTTTGTGAACGCTAATCGGGAGGCATTTGATCAAAGAGAACCTTCGGCTGACTTATGGAATAAAATAAGACCACAAGTAGTTCCCCCTGTTCAGGAAAGAAAGATTAAGCCTTTATGGAAGTGGGCTAGTATTGCGGCAGCAGCTCTGTTAGTTGGGACAGCAACTTTTATTGCTTTTAATCAACAACGAGCAATAGAAGTAGAGAAGCCTGTGGCTGCGGTACATCCTATTACTATTCCGGAAAAAGAAGACAATGCAAAAGCAGTTGATGCTGAGGTGATGGGAATTCATACTGGTACCCAAGAGGCTTCAGCTCCCGTTAAGGCAATCGCCGGTATCGAAAGCAAAGGAAAACAATTGGCAAAAGTAAGCGTATCGGAAACTGCTCATCGTGAAATGGAAGAGAAAATGGATTACGTTCAGATGCTTCAGGATTCGAGTTCCGCAAGCACGCGTTTAAGTGCTGTCTTGGCGATGAAAGATGGGGGTAAGTTAGATCCGAATAGTGTGGGAGCTTTGGAAAAGACAGCTGTGTCAGATCAAAGTAGTAATGTCCGCATGGCTGCAATCGAAACCATATTAAGTGGACTTAGTCCAGAAGAACGTCAGCAGAAAGTTCAGGACTTCTTTGTGGAGCAAAATGACCCCACTTTACAAATGGAACTGATGCAAATGATGGCTCAACAGGAGGATCCGACGATGAAAGCAACAACAAAAGAAAAATTAAATGAAATTGTGGAAGATCCATTTACCCTGAAATTTGTGAAGGAGCAAGCATATGCGGTATTATTAAATCAATAATAGGATATATTAAGGTAGAAGTCAGATTGTGTAGGTTAATCTATGAAAAAGCTTAAAATGCATTATTTGACAAATAATGAAGATAAATTAAAACGAAATGAAAAAGATAAGGATAATGATGATTGGGGTCGCACTGATCTTTGCAAGTGTATTGCAGGCCCAAGTAAATGAAACTGTAGAAAGTGTGGCTGCGCCAAAGCCTCCTAATCCTCCTAAAAAGGCTAGAGCGGTTTCAGGAGTTGTTGTTAGTAATACTAATAATTTTACATACAGTTCTGCCGGATTCGGCCGTAAAAAGGGACCGAAAAACTGGAAAGAAATTAAAGTGCCCAACTTGGGGAATAAACTTTTACTAAAATTGGATAATGTTTATATTGAAGGTTATAAGGGAAACGATGTGCTGATTACAGCCAAGGTAGAGGAAAGTGAAGAAAATGACCGTGCAAAAGGCCTACGTGTGATCAATGGCTCGGGATTATCGGATAATTCAGGACTTGGTATGAACATCAAAACAGAAGGTGGAGTGACTGAAATAAGTATGGTTGGGATGCCCTTAGAAGATTCTATTCGTATCAAGATACCAATGGATTTACCTGTGACGATCAAAGGAGGGCGTGGGGCTATGTTTAATGCTGGAGTTATCGAATTAAAAGATATCCGGGCTGAGGTTGAAGTTGCTAGTACGATAGGCGACGTGAATTTATTGAATGTTACCGGGCCGATCAATGTAAAGGTTTCACAGGGAGATGTTACAGCCAAATTTGTTCAACCTGTCAAAGGACCGATTTCTTTAGTCGCTGCCATGGGCGCCGTAGATGTTGCCTTCCCAAAGAATTTCGGCGCTAATGTGGATGTAAAATCTGCTATGGGGAATATCTATGCTGCGGACGAATTTCAATTCGAAAAACCTGCCGAGGAAGCCAAATCAACTCCGATGGGTAACGCCGTGAAAGGCAAAATGAATGGTGGTGGACAGGATGTTATTTTAAAAACATCCATGGGAGATATCTATATAAGAACACAGAAATAATATATATAATAACATAGAAATAATAAAAAAAATAGCCTGTTATAAACAACAGGCTATTTTTTTAGTTCCATGCGGACGAGGTATTGATCATTCTCATCTTCATACAAAATTTGTACAACCCAACCCAGTTCGTGCGAAATTTTGATCAATAAATCCTGGTCTAAATAGAGCCATTTGAAAAGATTTCCTCGAGTCCCTTTGTACTCATACTGGTATTGAATTTCCCCAAAATAATGCGCTGGTTTTTTGATGTTGTAATCTTTGTACAAATAACTGATGTCTGAAGAGTCAAAAATCAGTTGGCCATTTTCAGTCAGTAACTCTTTACTATGCTGTAATAGTTTTCGAAAACCATCTACGTCACCGGCAAGACCTATTCCGTTCATTAAAAACAATAGCGTATCATATTTTTGGCCTTCGAATTTATAGAAATCTTCGCAGATAATATGTTGTACCCCGCGTTGTTGCATAATATGGCAAGCGGTTTGCGAGAGTTCCAGTGCATCTACTTCAAAACCTTTTTCTTGGAGATACAGGCTATGGCTGCCAACTCCTGCTCCAACATCCAGTACACGTCCATCACATAAGGATAGTCCAATAAATTCCAGTTCAGGAAAATCATCGGGTTCCCGAAAGAAAATCTCAACGGGCATTTCATCTTGGTCGCCATAACTTGTATGGAGTATTAAAGGGAACTTTTCTTCTTGATGTACAAAGTAATCATCTAAGGCCTCACCGTATACATCTCTATGCATTGTCATCATCAATCATTAATACTTTTTTTGCAATATATATGGAGTCCTCATCTCCTGTATGTTTCATTGGTTCGTCAGATAGCTTAATGACCGGGGTCCATTGATCATCTTCTGGTAAAGCGTCAGTCATCTTAATGACGATATTCATGGGTTTGAGCCCCACATCATTGGTGAAATTGGTGCCAACGCCAAAGGAATGCAATATTTTTCCCTCACAGTAGCTCGCGATTCTTTCGACCTTCTCATAGTCTAGGCCATCCGAGAATATGATTGTCTTTGAGAGGGGATTGATTCCATTTTTATTATAGTGTGCAATAACCTTATCTGTAAATTCAAGCGGGTCGCCGCTATCGTGGCGGACTCCATCAAATAATTTGGTTAACTTTTTGTCAAATTGCTGAAAGAAAACTTCCGTAGTATAGGTGTCCGATAGTGCTATTCCGAGGTCACCTCGGTAGACATCAGACCAATGTTCAAGACCAAGTAGATTGGCCATTTTATAACCGTATTTGGCGGCGTGAAACATAAACCATTCATGGGCGTGTGTGCCAATTGGTTTCGTCTCATATTTCATTGCCAAATGTACATTGCTGGTACCTATAAATGTTTTTTCGCCATATTGCTTCAGTGTGCGAACGACCATATCATGGACTTCATAAGAATGACGTCTGCGGGTGCCAAAATCAGCAATTGTGATATTGAGTTTTTTATATTTTTCGATTTTATCTTTGGCTGTGGCGATTACTTCTGCATCCGAGGCACGTTGTAGACCTTGGGATTCATAAAAAAGTTCACATATGAGCGACATCAACGGAACCTCCCAAAGAATAGTACGGTACCAGTACCCTTCGATAATGACTTCAAGGTCGGGGCCATCCTGGAATATTTTGATCTCTTCGGGATCGTAGCGATAACCTTGAAGAAAGTCAAAATAGGTTGGGTCTATATAAGGACATGTTCTAGCAAAAAATGCCTTTTCTGCTTTTGTTAACTTCAAATTAGCCATCTCATTGACGGCTTCCTTCAGGAGCACGTCAAAACCATCGGGAAATTTATGATGTCCGCGGTTAATAAAATGATAACGTGCCTTGGCCTTTGGAAACAACTTAACCACAGCATGCTGCATGGTGAATTTGTAAAAGTCATTATCTAATATAGAGGTAAATGAAGCCATCTTTATCGATCTGTTTTTTTGTTTGAAGCGGTAAATTTACTAATTAACGTGAAAATGTATGGATTGTTCATGATAAATATAAAAAGACATGCATATAAATAAAAGGCGGATAAAATTTTTCATTTTACCCGCCAGATATGAATTATTATTTTACTCGGCTGTCATTATCTTGTTCTAGATCTTTCTGATCCTTGTGAAGAACGTCCAGAGCTACGTTCACCGGAGCTTTCTGAAGACCTTGATCGCGATACGGACGATGAATTGTCTGTATTTGATCTACTTCTTGTGTTTTCGTAGCTCCGATTTTGAGTTGGTTGCGATACCGGTTGGCTCGAACGGGTTCTGCTGCCATCATAATTTCCATTTCGTTGTGGCGTTGTTGTCGGTTGAACTACTCGTGGAGGCACAGTCTGATTAGAGCTGCTTGCATTTGACCGCGAACGTGAATTATAATCTGCGTTTCTATTGTAGTCTGTACTTCTGCCGTTTACAACACCATTATTATCAACGGAGCCATTTTGTCTATTTCTACTGGTAGATGTAGGGTTGTTATTGTTTGAAGCATCCGATTGGCGACCTGATCGTGTTCTAAAATCATAGTTATTCGAATTAGGTTGTGTACCGTTCGTATTTCTATTTACAGTTCCATTGTCGCTGCTTCTCGTATTATTATTTGAACTACGACTCGAGCCACCGCTGTTGGCATCATTACGAGACCTTACAGAAGCATTTCCACTGTTATCGATATATAACTCACGACTTCCTGATCTTGAATCGATGTTGTCTCGATTGCTGATAACACGATTGGTACGATCTGAAATCTCACTATTGTTATTACGTGTTCGGGTAGATGCATCCACGACATTTGTAGGGCGTGCAGAAGATCTTGTATTACGGTCTACATTTGGACGGTACATACTGATTTCATTACTACGATTGCTGCTACTGCGGGCAGATCCAGGTCGATCGGCATTTGCGATTCTATTAACTGTTACGCTTCTTCCTGTCGAACGTTCGATGTCAGATCTTCGAGGGCCACCAACATAATAGTTGTTGTTAATTATCGTTGTATTGTTGATAATGGTGGTTCTGTTATAGATATTATTGTAATTTCTTCGATTAACATAATATCTATCCATATCCCTATTCATAAAGTGATTGACTCCCACAAATGTCCAAAAGTTCATTGGAATATTAACAGATACATTTATACTCATGCCCGGGCCCATTGGTGCCCAACCGTAGTAGTCGTTACTTTGACGCCAATTTACCCATGCTGGCCCCCATTCATAGTCAGGAACCCATCCCCATCCATAACGGTCATTGTAGTTCCAGCGACCATAGTGAAATGGAGCCCAACCCCAGTCATAGTTGGATACCCAGGTATTACCATAGTCGGTCATTGTCCAATAACCATTGGTTGCATAAGGCTGGAAGTTCGGGCCAACGTCCGGAATCCAGACATAACCATAATTGGGATCATTAACCCATTGTCCGTAAGGGGAGAGTTGATCATAGAACATCTGGAACGAAACTCCAGCATTGTTATAATTGTTATAACCATTATATCCACCCCGTTGGGCCATCGAAGTCGCGCAACTTGAAAAAGAAGCGATACCTATAAAACCAAGTACCCAATATTTTATGTTGCCTAAATTTTTCATGACTGTAATATTTAAAAGTGTGACAAAACTCTATTGTATTGTCTTTGTTATTATGACAGCATAACGTATAAAATGGTTTAATCGGTACACTGGAAATCTGATTTTTTTTATATAAAAGTCAAATTGATGATCTTTTTACATAAACGACAATTTTAGATACATATTTTTTATTTACCTTTACCGCTCGAATTGCTACGTGTTTGTTCAGCATAAGACGTGTTTTATGACACATTAATTTGAAATAGACATCATTTAAATGGCTAAAAAACTTCAGACTTTTTTTCTAGAATTCGCAAACATTCACCGTTTTTTGCTACGGTTTTGGCGCGAATTGGTAACTCCACCATATGAATTTAAAGAAATTGTCCGCCAGTGCTATGAAATAGGCTACAAATCTTTGCCTTTGATCAGTTTAACGGGGTTTATTGTTGGATTTGTCTTTACAAAACAATCGCGTCCTTCTTTGGAAGAATTCGGGGCGACTTCGATGTTGCCTTCGCTTATTTCGATTGCTATTGTTCGTGCTCTTGCACCGCTGGTGACAGCTTTAATAGCTTCGGGTAAAGTGGGCTCGCAAATCGGTGCGGAACTAAGTTCGATGAATGTCACGGAGCAAATCGATGCCATGGAAGTTTCGGGAACTAATCCATATAAGTATCTTATTGTAAGTAGAATATTAGCTACAACTATTGGGATTCCTGTACTATGTTTTTATGTAGCGGGTATAGGTCTTTTAGGCGGTTACCTAAGTATGATGAGTAAAGACGACTTAAGCTTTTTGAGTTTTTTTACGCAAGTATTTGAGACGATAGCATTTAAGGATTTAGGTGCTATGGTTTTGCGTGCGGTTATATTTGGTTTTACTATTGGAGCTGTAAGTTGTTATTGCGGTTATTTTTCTTCAAAGGGGACTGAAGGTGTGGGTAAGGCAGCCAATGCTGCCGTTGTAGCTTCGATGTTCCTTGTATTTATTGAGGAAATAATTATTGTTCAAGTTTTATCGTTCTTTGGATAGCGAGCTATGGAAAAGATTAAATCAACCATCGACCATTCGAAGCCGGTCATTGAAATTAGGGATGTTAGCAAGTCTTTCGGTGATAATCACGTCCTACGTGGTGTTAACCTGGATTTATATAAAGAAGAAAATCTCGTTGTGCTTGGGCGTTCTGGAACGGGGAAATCAGTGTTGATCAAATTGATTTCGGGTTTATTAAGACCGGATGAGGGGACGATCAATGTTTTGGGAGAGTCAGTTCTTGAATTAAATGATCGCGAACTGCGTGAATTACGCTTAAAAATAGGGTTTTCTTTTCAGAATAGTGCGCTTTATGATAGTATGACTGTGCGCGAAAATTTGGAATTTCCATTGGTTCGAAATAAACGGAACTTAACACGTTCGGAGATCAACTACGCTGTAGAAGAGGTTTTGGATGGAGTAGGGCTTTCGCAAGCTATCAATCAGATGCCATCGGAGTTGTCGGGTGGACAACGTAAACGAATTGGTATTGCGCGCACACTGATTCTTAGACCTGAAATCATGATGTACGATGAACCAACAGCAGGACTAGATCCGATCACTTGTTTGGAGATTAATGGATTGATTAATGAGGTTCAGGAGAGGTATAAAACAGCATCAATTATTATTACGCATGATTTAGCTTGTGCGAAAGAGGTGGGAGACCGTATTGTAATGTTGTTGGATGGCAAGTTTGAAAGACAGGGGTCTTTTGAAGAGATTTTTGATACAGATGACGCACGTGTAAGAGCGTTTTATAATTATAATTTTATTCTATAATATACATGAGTAAGGCAGAAAATAAAAGAGCAATCATTGTCGGTATTTTTGTTTTTTTAGGCGTATTGATTCTTTTAGCGGGTATTTTTATTTTGGGTAGCCAGCAAAAGAAATTTACTAGAAATATCGAAATTACGACTTCATTTCCCGATGTCGCTGGATTGAAAGTGGGAAGTAATGTGTGGTTTTCTGGGGTTAAGGTAGGGATCATTAAGAATATACATTTTAAAAGTGTGCAGGATGTTGAGGTGGTTTTGACAATCGAGGAGAAATCTGCCGAATATATTCGTAAAGATGCCGTAACAAAATTGGGCTCGGATGGTTTGATTGGGAACAAGATCGTAGTGATTTCTGGAGGGTCGCAAAATGCGCCAACAGTGGAGACAGGTGATTTCTTGCGTTCGGCGAAGACTGCGGACATGGAAGCAATGATGGAAACATTGCAGGTAAATAATGAAAACTTAGCAAAGATTACTACTGACTTTGTAGAAATATCCCGTGGATTGGCGGACGGAAAAGGAATGGTTGGAGCGATGTTGACCGATACTTCTATGGTTAATACATTGCGTGCTACATTATTGTCAATCAGTGCTGCAATGAATAATGCGAATAAAGCATCTGCTAATTTGGTTACCTTGACAAACTCTTTAAATAGCAATAAGGGCTTGATTCATGATTTAACGACTGATACCGCTATATTCTCTAACCTGCGTCAGTCTGCAGCGCAGTTGCAAGGAGTTTCTCAGACAGCAAATGCATTGATAAACAATTTGAATAATGCTTCAAGTCGATTGAATGATAAAGATAATGCGGTGGGTGTGTTATTGAATGACCCGGCATCGGCAAATCAAATAAAATCGGCAATTAATAATTTAAATTCGAGCACATCCAAACTGGACGAGAATATGGAGGCATTGCAGCATAATTTCTTGTTGCGTGGTTTCTTTAAAAAGAAGATGAAGGAGAATGCGAAAAAAGCTGAGTTGCTTAAAGCGGACACTGCAAAATAAGTTGTGTTAAAAAAGAACATAAGGAAAGGCTGTACGCTTGCGTAGGGCCTTTTTTAATAAATAATAGCACCATTATGGGATCCAACTGAACAGGTCTTAATACTGTATAGCATTTGGATAACCCTTTTAGATTTGAAAGAAATGAATCACAGCGAAATAACCGATAAAGACGTCATTTACGAAGACAATCATCTCATCGCTATAAATAAGAAAGCCGGGGATATTGTGCAGGTGGATGAAACAGGAGACCTATCTTTAGAAGATATGGTGAAAGTATATTTGAAAAAGAAATATGATAAGCCAAATGAAGCATTTGTCGGTGTTATTCATCGATTAGATAGACCTGTTAGTGGTATGATTTTGTTCGCCAAAACAAGCAAGGCGTTAGAGCGAATGAATAAATTTTTTCAGGATAGACATGTGAAAAAGACCTATTTGGCAATCGTTAGACAGCGTCCGCGAAAAACTGAGGGGAAACTTATCAATTGGCTGGTTCGGAATAGACAAACAAGGGTAACAAAGGCCTTTCCACGCGAGGTGAAAGGCGGAAGTTATGCCGAGTTGGATTATACATTGGTGGGTGAGTTGAATGGATTCTATTTGCTGCGCGTAGAGCCTTTAACAGGTCGTACACATCAGATTCGTGCGCAACTTGCAGCGATGGGATGTCCTATTGTTGGTGATAATAAGTATGGATATCCAAGAGGTAGTTCTTTGGGTAGTATTTGTTTACATTCTCGTTCATTGGCCTTTACGCATCCAATAAAAAAGGATAGGATGGAATTGATCGCTTCTTTGCCGAAAGATGGCTTCTGGGATAAATTTGAATCTTTGGCACGCTAATCGTTAAAATTTCAGTACCTTTGTGCTATGAAATGGTTTAAATATTTACTCCTAATATTTACCTTAAGCTGCTCGGCTGTGTCTGTTTCGTACGGACAGTGTGCGATGTGTACATTGAACGCTGAGAATTCTACGAAGGAAGGAAATATGCAGGGAAGAGGTCTGAATGACGGTATTTTGTTTCTATTGGTAATACCTTATCTAGCCGCGGCGGGCCTTGGTTATTTATGGTATAAAAAATACCGCAAGAAGAACCCTGTAACAAAGAAATTTTTAAACGAAATAAAATAGATTCTTAATGCCCACATCCAAATTCCATGCAATGATACATTCCAAATGTCCGAAGTGTCATATTGGTAATGTATTTGTAGGAAAGGTATACAGTTTACACAAGCAGCATATGAATGATACTTGCCCTTATTGTGGTGTCAAGTACGAGGTTGAGCCGGGGTATTTCTATGCTGCCATGTATGTGAGTTATGCTTTGTCTGTCGCTGAGATTGTTACTGTATCTGTTGCTATCGCAATTTTGACAGGAAGCGAGTCTCCTTGGTCTTATCTGATTGGTCTAGCTGTAACCATTTTGGTCTTCGCACCTTTTAATTTTAGATATGCCCGTTTGATTTTACTTCATTTTTTAACGCCAAAAATCAGTTATGATCCGCGCTATGAATTGGCGGCAGAGATAGGTGAAAAGAATAATAAGAACCTTGAAGAAGATGGTAACGATATTAATGAAATAAAAAAATAAAAGAGCTCCACAGAGCTCTTTTATTTTTTTAGATACTTCATGGTACTGTCGAAAAGGAACACCTTGTCTTTATATACTTCCGAAATGAGTTGTTGTAATGGAATTAGATGCACTTGCTGAAAATCTGCTATATGGTCTTCTGTAGGGAGTATAACCTGAATGCAGTAGGTCATACCTTCGTGTGGAGACTGTAGCATTTCCAGAAAATGCACTTGAAATTTTTGGGATTGCACGATATTATCCTGAATCCATGAAACGACCTCTTGATGGATTGTTTCTTCTGCTATAACGGAGACATTGTATAAAAACATATGCAAAAATACGCTATTTTTCTGCGATAAAAAAGATTCTAAAGGACAGAACCGAGATAAGTTTGAATATTACATTTAATTACTATATCTTGTAAAAATAAGGTTGCATTTCATGCAATTCCGTATTTAATTGCAATATTTGGAATAAATGATAAGGATGTATTTGGGATTATGAGGATGAAATTTTGGATAGGTTTGTTTTTTTCTGCCATGATCATGTTGGGGTGTCAACGACATAGTGTTGATCTTATTCCAATTAATCAATTTTTTTCTACACCTGAAAAATCAAATTTTAAGATTTCTCCAAATGGTCGATTCATAGCTTACATTGGCTTAGATAATCATTGCAAAAATATCTATTTAATAGATTTGATCAATAAGGATAGTTCCAAACAGCTTACTTATCAAAATGATATTAACGTAAAATCCTTCGCTTGGAACAATGATTCAAAAATTTCTTTTTTGACGGAACAATCTTCGCAGGACAGTTTACGTTTATATGCTGTGGACATCAACACAGAAAAGATTTGGCCATTGATTAAACCGGTACGAGGTCGGTTTCGATGGATTCATGCTATGGCGACGGGAGGTGATAGTTTTATAGCGGGAATCAACGATAGAGACTCTTCTTTTTTTGACCTTTATCGTATCTATTTAGATGGGAGGCCTCGGGAATTGGTTTTACAGAATCCGGGAAATATGAGCTCCTGGGTTATATCCAATGATGGGCAGGTACGATTGGCTGTGGCCAACGATTCTGTACAGCAATCTGTGCTCTATAGAAGCTCAGAAAAAGAACCATTTAAAGAGATTATACGATGTGATGTTGAAAGTAGTTTTTCTCCACTGGGTTATAAGGATAGTTCAAATGCCATCATTTATGCTTTATCCAATATAGACCGGGATAAACTGGCCTTGGTAAGTTATGATTTAGTAAATCAAAGAGAGCTGGGCGAGCTATATAGTCATAAGGATGTTGACGTGAGCCCTGGGGGGTATTTCACTGAACAGAATAAGCTGTTATTTGTCAATTATAGCACATCAAGACAGAACAGACATTTTTTTGATGAGGCTACCAAAAAGAAATATGATCAATTGTCGAAGCAGATTGATGGCTTTGAGTTTCAGGTATTGAATACTGATATTTCGGGGAACAAGGTCATTATCAAAACCTATACGGACGTAAATCCGGGCGGGATTTATTTTTATGATTTTTCGACTCAAAAATTAACGAAGCTAACAGATAATAATTCCGATCTAAAAGACAAAGAACTTTCTCCAAATGAGTATATCACTTATACCGCGAGAGATGGTATTCAGATTTCGGGTTATTTAACTTATCCCATTCATTCCAATCGCAAAAATCTGCCTATGGTTGTATTGCCCCATGATGGACCTAACGGACGGGAAGTTTGGGGATTCGATAACGAAGCGCAGTTTCTGGCGAACAGGGGCTATCTGGTTTTTCAGATGAACTATAGGGGATCGACCGGTTTCGGTAAGAAGTTTTGGACTGCGGGATTTAAGGAATGGGGTGGGAAGATTCAGGATGATATTACTGATGGGGTGAAATGGTTGATTAAAGAAGGAATTGCTGATCGGGAACGTGTCGCTATTGTAGGGAAAGGTTTCGGAGGCTATTCGGCGCTACACGCTGCTTGTTTTAATTCTGATCTTTATAAATGTGCCGTGTCTTATTCCGGCTATACCAATCTGTTCACTTACTTTAGAGATATACCGCCATATTTTAAATCGTATGTGCAGAAAATGTATCAAGTAGTTGGGAATCCGATTCGGGAGGCTGAGCTATTTAAAAATATTTCACCTGTATTTCATTCGGATAAAGTAAAGATACCGGTGCTATTGGTACAGGGAGGAAAGGATAGGTTTAGTTCGGTAACAGATGCAAATCAATTTGTACAGAAATTAAAGAATAATAATATTCCCGTACAATACATCCTAAAAGAGGACGAGGATAGAACTTTTAAACGGGACGAGAATGTCTTTGGGTACTATAATGAGTTGGAGCGGTTTTTGGCGAAATATCTTGTAGACTAAGGGCAGGAGATTATGAAAGCAGAGAAATATAGCTATCGAAAAAACTACGGATTATTGTTGATGTTTTTCATCGTGATTAGTGGTCTGTATATATTTGCCCTTTTTCTTTCGCGTAGTTATACAGAATCGCATATTAAGAACGAATTTACCAATCGAAAATCGGAGATATTTGATCAAACCTTAGTCCCTTTCAATGATTTTTTTCAGAATAGAATTCCTGAAGTATCTTTTTATCAAGGTTTTTTGGATTCAGTCCAGGCGGGAAAATATGCATATAGTATATTAAGTTCCTACCCATTCGTTAGAGAAATTGGTTTTTTTGATTTACAATTTAATAATGATCATAATTTGAACTATGGTTTTATTGTTAATAACCTTAGAATTCAACCGAAAACCATTACTTTTTTTACCGTTTCCAGGTCTGGCCTGAACAAAAATACGATTCGGGATCGTGGGCAGATGGGCTTGCATTCCGAAGAGATTAATAATATTGGTGTGAAGCTGGCAACTTATATTGATAAATTGCAACCGAATGCCAAGCTTTCTGATAAGGATATCCTGAAGGTTTTTTATACCATAAGACCTGGACAGATTACCTATCTGAATATTCCAAGGGTCAACGACTTAATAGTCTATAAGTCCATTATGGAAGGTAATTTGGATCATACTGTCGGATATGAACAGGATATGTTCAATTTTCAGATTGACCCAATGTATCTGGAAGTAAAAAATAGTTATTCAAATCTTTATGAGAAAGTAGAAATAGTCCCACTGGTTGGTGCTCCGATCACGCCGGAAAATGACGAGATTTCAACGGAGATGCCGTTACCTGGAGCCTTAGCAGACTACAAACTTCTTTTTAGGTCGAGTAAAAGTTTTCTGTCAAAAGAGATAAATCGCAGTTTTTGGCCGGTATTGGGAGGGGTATCCCTGATTTATATTATTTTGATTGCAATATTATATTTAATTTATAGAAATTTAGAAATTAACGGAAGACTTTTTAAATTGCAGTACGATTTCATCAATAATCTTACCCACGAGTTTAAGACGCCTGTGAGTGTTATTAAAATTGCTGGAAATAATATTAAGAGTGCGCAGGTACTCTCTGATGAAGAACGGAAAATGTATGGAAATATATTGGATCAGGAGGCAGACCGATTAAATAACTTGATGAATAAGCTGTTGTCTTTTAGTCAGATCGAAAATAAAACCATAAAATTAAATAAAGAAGAAGTTGATTTGGAGGAATTTACCGAAAATCTAGTAGCTTCGTCAAGAATAAAATATGCGGATTTCAAGATTAGCACAAAAATTGATGTAAGAACATCAATGCTTGCGGATCCGGTACTGTTAAGTAGTGTGTTTCAAAATATGATCGATAATGCCTATAAATATTCGAAAGCGGGGCATAAAATCTTAGATATTGCGATACAACAAAACAAGAAGAATTTTGTTATCACTTTTAAGGATGAAGGAATAGGTATTGAGAAGGCAGAGTTTAACAACATCTTCAAAAAGTTTTATAGAATAAAAAGTCAATATAATCAGCAAGGAAGTATCGGTTTGGGCTTGGCTTTCTGTAAAGAAATTACCGAATTTATAGGTGGTGATATTACAGTAAAAAGTCAATTGGGACAGGGGACCACCTTTACCTTGGTATTTCCGGTTTAAAAAATAAATTTAAATATGAATAAAGACATCACTGTTGCTGTTATTGAAGATGATGAGAACTTACGGTTCTTGGTAAAACATCGATTGGAATCCGAAGGCTATCAGGTCATTCAAAGTGGAAATGGGAATGAAGCGGAAAGTTTGATCTTGGAAAAGAGACCCGATGTGGTTTTGTTGGATTGGATGCTTCCAGGAAAAGAAGGCAACGAAATCTGTGAAGATGTCCGTAAAGCCGGATTTGAGAATATCATTATCATGATGACAGCGAAGTCTCAAGATGTGGACAAAATTGAAGCCTATAGCTTTGGTGTGACTGATTACATTAGTAAGCCATTCAATATGGATGTGCTTATTGCTATGATCGATAATAAGGTGAAATTTTTCTTGCCTAAGAACAGTCCCGAAGTATATAAATTTGGCCAAACGGAACATCATCCGAATATTCATTCCTTAATACGTGACGGAAGGAAAGTTGAGTTGACCATTTTGGAAAACCGAATTTTGCTTCATTTTTTACAAAACTTAGGCCGGGAGATTACACGCGAGGAGTTAATGGAGGTTGTCTGGGGTTATAGCTCAAATGTCAACACACGTACGTTGGATATGCATGTGGTTCGTTTAAGGAAAAAGATCGAAACAAATCCAGATAAGCCACATTATCTACAAACAGTTCGGGGGCTGGGGTATAAATTTGTTGATGAGGAAGAGATTTAATTTTATTTAACGGGTAAGAATTTGTTTTGTTGAAAACAATTATTATCTTCGTATAGATTCAAAGCAAGACCATGTTTCCTGACGAGGGAAATATGGTCTTGTTTCTTTTTTAAAAAGTAGAAAATAAGAAAAAAGATAAAATTATGGCAGAAGTAACTTATTTTACGGAAGAAGGATTGCGTAAGCTTAAAGAAGAATTGGCTTATCTGAAGACGGAAGGAAGGTCTAAAATTGCCAATGCTATTGCAGAGGCTAGAGACAAAGGAGATTTGTCAGAAAATGCAGAGTATGATGCTGCTAAAGAAGCTCAGGGGCTTCATGAAGCTAAAATTGCCAATTTGGAGAATACATTGGCTACAGCACGTTTAATTGATGAGTCCAAATTGGATACATCTAAAGTTTTGGCCTTATCGATTGTTAAGATCAAGAACAAGAAGAATGGTGCTGAAATGACTTATCAATTGGTGGCGGAGTCAGAAGCAGATTTGAAGTCGGGCAAGATTTCAGTTAAATCTCCTATTGCCCAGGGTTTGTTGGGAAAATCGAAAGGTGATACAGCTGTTATTGAAGTGCCTGCCGGTAAAATTGAATTCGAGATCGTAGAGATTTCAAGATAATATATGTCGGTTATGTGCGGTATGCCATAACCGCACATCCACAAATTAACTTTATATTAAGAAGGTCGTGATATAGTAATCGCGACCTTTTTTGTTTATATTTGTTGGCAGTAGAAAAACAGGGTGTGATAAAACTGCAGTTAAATTTTTAATTGTTAACATACCGAAGGCTTTGCATTTTAAAGTCTGTTTTTTGCTAATTATTGTTTAAAAGATTTATTCCAAGATTAGAATAATATGTCGACAATTTTTTCAAAAATCGTTGCTGGGGAGATCCCAGCTTACAAAGTTGCAGAAAGTAATGATTTTCTAGCTTTTTTGGATATCAGTCCATTGGCTAAGGGGCACGTTCTTGTGATCCCTAAGAAAGAGACCGATTACATTTTTGATATAGAAGATGATGAATATATGGCGCTTTGGGTCTTTGCTAAGATTGTTGCTCAAGGTATTAAAAAGGTAATTCCCTGTGTAAAAGTCGGTGTTGCAGTTGTTGGTTTAGAAGTGGCTCACGCACATATACATTTGGTGCCTATTAATAAAATTAGTGATTTAAACTTTGCTGGACCTAAATTGAGCTTGGCAGAGGACGAACTTCATGAAATTGCGACTACTATTCGCGAGTCTATCGTCAGTATAACTGCTCAAAATCAATAATTAGAAAGGATTATATTACACTTGATTTACGTTCGTTTTTTAGAAGAATGCTATATTTGTACCTTGTTGTTTCAAATTTGTACAGAGATAAGCGTGGGAGTTGTTCTAAAAAAGGAACGCAACATTGATTTTTACTAAAGGTTATGCATGAACTCTTGTTGTCATTTCAACAATTATTAAACCCGGAGGAACTATTGAGTTCAGGAGGGTTTTATTTGGTTATCTTAATTGTATTTGCTGAGACGGGCCTATTTTTTGGATTTTTTCTACCTGGGGATTATTTATTATTTCTTGCAGGATTATTTTGCGCGCTAAATAAAATTGACGTTAATATATACACGCTTTGTTTGGGCTTGTTTATAGCGGGAGTGTTAGGGAATTTTACAGGGTATTGGTTTGGTTATCGAGCGGGGCCGATGCTGTTTAAGCGAAAAGATAGTTTCATCTTTAAGCGAAAATATGTGGTCATGGCCGAAGAATTTTATCATAAATATGGTGGAACTGCTTTAATTATAGGAAGATTTGTTCCAATAGTTCGTACTTTTGCACCTATCTTTGCAGGTGTTGTAAAATTAGACTTTAAGAAGTTCGTTCTGTATAATGTTGCCGGAGCTGCCATTTGGGTACTTGTGTTGACCCTGTCTGGATATTTCCTTGGTATTGAGTTCCCTTGGATTATACATTATGTAGAATATGTTGTCGTTGGTATGATTGTGATCGCATTTTTACCAATTGCAATAACGTTGTTAAAAAAGCGTATAAAAGATAAAAGAAACAAACAAAATATACAGTAAAATAAAAAATGAGTAAACAAAACCCTTGGCACATGGTTTCTCCAGGTGAGAATGTTCCAAATGCCGTAAATGCTATCATTGAGATTACAAACGGATCCAAAGGAAAGTATGAATTAGACAAAGAAACTGGTTTGTTGCTTTTGGACAGAGTAATGAGTTCATCTGTCGTTTATCCTGCCAATTATGGTTTTATCCCACAGACTTATTGCGATGACAAAGATCCTTTGGATATTTTGGTCATTTGTTCAGTGGATATTTTACCATTAACATTGGTTGAAGCACAGGTCATTGGTGTGATGAATATGGTTGATGGTGGAGAACAAGATGATAAAATTATTGCGGTAGCTAAAAATGATCCCGTTTTTAATTACATTAAAGATATTGATCAGTTACCTCCGCATACCATGAAGGAGATTGTACAGTTCTTTGAGAGTTATAAAGCACTTGAAAAGAAGCATGTCATTGTTGAGGGTGTAAAAGGACGTGAAGAAGCACAAAGAATCTTGATCGAGGCTATCGATTTGTACAAAAAAGAATTTGTTAACAAATAACCCCAAGCATGGCGCTCGATATATTTTGGACATTGTTTTTAGTATTGGCCAACGGCTTTTTTGTCGCGGCAGAATTTGCTATTGTCAAGGTCCGAGTCTCCCAAATTGAAGTTCAGGCAAAAACAGGTAGCAAAGTTGCTACAATAGCCAAAAGTATAACGGAGCATTTGGATGGTTATTTGGCCGCTACACAATTGGGTATTACACTTTCTTCACTGGCCTTAGGTTGGGTAGGAGAGGCTGTAATGACCCAAATTGTGCAGGGGGTATTAGGTTTTTTCGGTGTTGAATTGACAGGTACAATCGCGACGAATGCAGGTCATGTATTGGCTTTTACGATTATTACCGTGTTACACATTGTATTTGGAGAGCTCGCTCCTAAATCAATTGCGATTCAAAAACCTGTTGCAACAACAATGAAAATTGCGGTTCCACTGCAATTTTTCTACTTTATCTTTAGACCATTTATTTGGATTTTAAATGGTTTCGCTAATTTTCTGTTGAAGATTTTAGGATTTGAAGTTACTAAAGGGGAATCTGCGCACTCTTCTGAAGAGTTGCAATATCTTTTGGATAAAGGTAAAGAGTCTGGTGCTTTGGATATTTCTGAGCACGAGTTGATCAAAAATGTATTTGATTTTAACGAACGTATCGTTAAGAATATTATGGTACCTCGTACCAAAATTGTGGCTGTGGAGGTCACGGCTGATGCCTCTGAGCTGATAGAAACCATGACTGAAGAAGGGTACTCTCGTCTGCCAATTTATGAGGATAATATTGATCAAATCGTTGGTATTGTCCATACGAAAGATATTTTACCCCTCTTAGCTAAAGGAAAAGAGGTTGTCATGAGAAATATCATGCGCAAACCTTATTTCATTCCTGAGACGAAGAAGATCAATGATCTAATGGCTGAGTTCCAGCAAAAGCGTCTACAGTTAGCGATTGTATTGGATGAATTTGGTGGAACTGCGGGTATGGTTACCCTGGAAGATATTGTTGAGGAACTTGTTGGTGAGATTCAGGATGAATACGATGAGGAAACTCCAGTTGTCGAACGTATTTCGGAAACGGAATATATGGTCGATGCAGGAGCTAGTATTCATGATGTGAATGAATTTCTCCCGATAGAATTACCCGAGAGTCAGGATTACGATACGATGTCGGGTCTGGTGAGCGAAATCTTTGATAAGATACCTGAAGTCGGTGAGCGTAAAGAAGAATATGGTTACGTATTCACTATTATCCGTAAGGCTCAGCAGAACATAGAGTTTGTCAAATTGGAATTGGTCGAATCGGCCGATGATGATACAGAAGAATAAAACAATAACGAAAGTACATGCAGTTATTTTTTACACCGGATTTAAACCCTTCATTAGAAAATTTTATCCTTAGTGAAGAAGAAAGTAAACATGCTATTCGTGTGCTTCGTATGGATACTGGTGATCGTTTACATCTCATAGACGGTCGCGGTGGTTTGTACGAAGCTCAAATTATTGACCCTCATCCCAAACGTACTGTTCTCACGATCTTAACTGTTGAGGAGGAGTTTCAGCGGCCAAAATATCATTTGCATATTGCTGTTGGTCCAACGAAGAATATTGATCGCATCGAATGGTTTTTGGAAAAGGCGACTGAGGTTGGAATTCAAGAAATAACTCCAGTTATCTGTGAGCATTCTGAGCGAAAAGAGGTGAAATTAGATCGTCTAAATAAGGTGGTTGTTGCAGCGATGAAACAATCGTTGAAAGCCTATCTTCCGAAGCTAAATCCAGCAGTATCGTTTAAACAGTTTTTGAGGGAAATCCCAACAGAAGGTGTTCAAAAGGCAATTGCACACTGTGTTGACGCTGAAAAGAAGTATTTAAACCAGGTTTTGGAGCCTGCCCAGCATTATATTATCCTCATTGGTCCGGAAGGAGATTTCTCTGAAGAGGAAATTGATTTGGCACTACAGATGGGGTTTCATCCGATTTCGTTGGGAGAAGCGCGTTTAAGAACCGAAACGGCTGCTTTAGCAGCTTGTATGGAAGTTTCCCTGCTGAATAGAGGGTAGGGGATAAAAGACGGACCCTGGCCCACTAAATGGGCTGTGAGAGATCTGCAAAGCCCATTTAATGGTTTAATAATAGACGCTAGTTTATTTTATTGGTTCTGCATCTACAATCTGGATTTCAGCATTTCCTTTAAGCGGATCTTTGGTAAAGATCATTTTCCCTTTTAATTTAATCGGATCTTCAGAGAATTTTATTGCATTGCCCTTTAATGTTACTTCAACCATTGGTGGTATTCCGTTGGATCCACAGAATTGGCATTGCATCACGGGTAATACAGACATCATAAAGTTTTTATGATTACGACCACTATGAAGAGGAACCATATAACCTGGTAATTCAACAATTTTATTTTCAAGCGCTTTAAGTTCCTTTGGGTAGAAAGGCGTATATACTTTCTTTGCTCCATTATAAGTTACTTTATAAGCCATTTTATCAATTGCTTCCCAAGTTTTGTTCATCATAGGTGTATGATCGGGAACATCCGGATTATTGCCTATTTGGGCTTGGGACTGTATGGTACAGAATAATATAAATAAGAATACTGTCAGTGTTTTTTTCATGTGTTATGCTATTGTTATGTATCGAATGTTATGTATCGAGAAGCTGTTCGAATGTATTTTCCGTTTTCCTGCCTAAAGGATAAGCTGCTCTTCTTATTGCGATCTTTTGTCGTTGTGTAATCTTAGTTAAACTTATTTATTTGATAGTGTTCCAGAAATACTTGTCCTGTAGGCCTTGATCGCCGGAATAAGTGCTGCGAAGATACCTATTAGACAAGCAACAAACAAGAAAATCAGTTCTTTCGGATGAAGTGTAAAGGCCTCTATAAAATCGGCGCTTTGACTTGTCTGATTACTGATATAGTAAAGCGCTAGATGTGCCATTATAAGCCCAATTAACCCACCAAGAATCGTAATGATTAGTCCTTCAAGGAGCACAATGGCAAAGAGTTTTCCTTTGGAGGCTCCAAGCGTACGCATGATGGCAAGGTCATATTTGCGTTGCTTTAATGCGTTATATAAATTAATAAAGACGCTTAAACCTGCAATAAACATAATTACATAAGCGAGTATCGATAAAGAATCTATCCCTACGCCTAATAACGCGAATAGACGAGTGCTTTCCATGGCGGGAGATGCGGCCTGCATGTCTGTTTGCTGATCAATGAATTTTGGCAAAATTCCGATCGCTGCAGGGGATTGATATTTTAGTAGAATGGCGGTTATTTCCAATCCATTCTGTTTTACCATGTCGGCACCTATTGACTTCACAAACATGCCTTCCTCTGCGTGCTCATGATGGTCTTCCTGCTCCTGATGCCCTTTTTCGTTCGTTTGGGCTGGAGCAGATGAATTTTCTGCTATATCTTCACCATGATGGTGCAGATGTGCTTTGAGGGTTTCCTCCCGGTCTTCTTGGCGTTCGCGTAATTCTTTCTCTACTGCTGTTTCTTGATGCTCATGTTTATGTGCAATGCCATGTACATCCCAAACACTTTCTAAGTTGGTTAGTATTAAGTTATCGGTAACGTTATTGTTATGTTTTAGAATACCAACAATGGTAAACGGATGTTCGTCATGATGATGTCCATCTTTGCTCAAGCCATGTGAACTATGGATCTGATCGCCAATTTTGAGCTGTTGTTTTTTTGCAACTTGATCACCAATGACTACTTCAAAATTATTTTGCCAGATACGGCCTTCAATTATTGCTGTTTCATAAATCGCTAAGAAAGATGAATCTGTTCCAACAATGCGATGGCCTTTGAAATTGTCGCCTAAAGATAGGGGCACTGCAAGCTGAACAAGGGGATTTTGGCGTAATGATTCCAGTTCGTCCAGTGGGATATTGCCGGTTGGATTGTCAATATGATAAATACTTGACAAGATCAATTGAAGGGGGCTTCCCTTGGCTCCAACAACCAAATCAATATTTTTACTGTTATTGTCAAGCTGCTTTTCAAAAGTTTCTCCGGTAATTGAAAGCACGGCAAGGATGGAAATTCCAAACGCCGTTAACAGAATGCTTAGAAAGACCGAGCCAAACTGCCTACTTAAATTTTTCCAAACCAATTGTATCGTGTTCATAACAAATTCTAAAAACTAAGGGTGACGCGTAAATTAAAGTAAAACAATTATTTTAAAAGGTACATTTTGGAGAACTGATCTTTTATTCTCTTGTCGTGTGTTGTTATCAATAAAGTCGATCCTGCAGTGTCAGCTATCGATAATAATAGTTCTAATACCCTGTAGGTATTGTTGTCATCTAGAGCGGCAGTTGGCTCGTCAGCAATAAGTAGAGCTGGTTTATTGATGATGCTGCGTGCAATAGCAGCACGTTGTAATTGGCCGCGACTCAATTCGTTCGGGTAGGCATCACTTTTTTGATCTAATTGCAGTTGCGTCAATATGAAATGTATTGCATTAAGGTCTATTCTTTTCCCTGCTAAAGACTGTGCCAACTTGATGTTTTCCAAAAGTGTTAAATTTCTTAGGAGGTGGGCTTCTTGGAATATAAATCCGATATATTGCGCACGAAACTGATCCAATTTGCTGTTTGATAATAAGGATAGGTCTTGGTTATTTATTTTGACCAGACCTGTCTCTGGTCGTGACAAACCTCCTAATATATTAAGTAACGTTGTTTTTCCAGAACCCGAATCTCCTAATAACAGCGTATGCTGACCTTTCTCGATGTGAATATCTGGAAATTCAATTGGCGTTGAATTAGGATACTGAAATGATAACTGTGTAGTCGATACGATTGGAGTGCTCATGAGGATCAGAAATTGAAAATATATTCAAACTTAGATAAATTGCTTTTTATATGCAATATAATTGCAATTATATTGCATATAAAAAGCAATTTACTGCAGTGAGTTAACAGTTGGCAATGGAAGATGATCGGTCTCTCTCAACTAGCAGTACCACTTATCTATATAAGGCCGTAAATGGCATTCATTAAAGTGTAATTTATAAAAATAACCTTATTGTGTTAATAAATTAAGTGCTTAATAATTTTATTACACTTCTTTAATATGTTGTCCCATTAAGGGGAGGAAATATTCGTATAAATTGGATAAACAGCTGTTTTTTGCTGAAAATCAAGAAAAATAGGAGGTGAGTAACATTAAATTAACAACTGATTGATGTAATGGTAATTTGTTGTTAATGTTAATCTAATATTCTGCTAATAGATTTGCAGAAACAAAAAACAAATAAATTGAAACCACAATTACAACTTAAAGGAATCGCTGCTGCCATGACGCTTGTAGTAGCTGCATCAACAACAGTTTATGCACAAAGTAGTGGGAAGTTAATGGGGACTATTACTAACAGTAAAACTGGTGAAACAATCACCGGAGTAACTGTTCGTATTTTAGGAACATCAAGAGGTGGAAGCTCTGATGTATCTGGAAAATACAGTATTCCAGCTTTACCGGCAGGTAAATATACTGTAGAATATATTTATATTGGTTACTCGAGGAAGCAAGTTACCGAGGTTGAGATTAAAGCGAATGATTTGACCAATTTGGATATCGTTCTTGATAATTCGGAAGGACAGGTGTTAGATCAAGTTGTGGTTACAGGATCTTTTAAGAAAGAATCTATTGGTGCATTATATTCGCAACAAAAAAATAGTGCATTGATTTCTGATGGTATTTCAAGTGAGCAGATTAGAAGATCGCCAGATAAAAATACATCCGAAGCATTACGTCGTGTCAGTGGTACGACAATTCAAGATAATAAGTTTGTCATCGTTCGCGGTTTGAGTGATCGTTATAACGTTGCTATGATGGACGGCTCGGTACTACCAAGTACAGAAGCCAATCGTCGCGCATTTTCATTTGATATTATTCCTTCGAATCTTATTGATAAAATAACGATCTCAAAAACAGCTACTCCAGATTTACCAGCAGATTTTGCAGGGGGAGCTGTACAGATTACAACAAAAGATATTCCTGATCAAAACTTCGTTTCTTTTGGTTTAGGCTATGGTTATAACACAGCCTCAACTTTTAAAGACTTTTTGCAAACCAAGAAGAATTTTCAAAACTATCTTGGTTTTGATGATGGATCTAGTCAGTTGGCCAAGAATTACCCTTCGCGAGAAGCATTCGCTGCTGGTTTATCGCAAAAGTGGCAACGTTTAACCATGAAATCATTGTCGAATGATTTTTCAGTTGAAAATAAGAAGGCGCTTCCCTCCCAAGCTTATCAATTTTCTTTGGGTCGAGTAAAGCAATATGAGAATAACAATAAGTTTGGGGCACTATTTTCTGTAAACTACCGAAATTCCCAAAATATTTTATCAAATATTGAACGTAAGTGGTATCAGTATGATTATAAAGATAATCAATATAAGTTTACAACGAATTTGGGAGCAATGGCTAATTTCGGTTATTCTTTTGGAAAGAATAAAATCTCTTGGAAGAACTTGTACAATCGAAATTATGATAACGTATATACTGAGCGGACAGGAACACATCTTGGAACGACATCAGTAAATAAATTCTATGCTTTTGATATTTTGCAAAAATCATTGTTCAAATCAACACTGGAAGGAGATCACGTACTTTCTGATCTAAATGATAGAATTAAATGGACAGCATCCTATAGCAACATTAAAAACAATCAACCGAATCAGATGAAAATCAATTATGCAAAAGCGATTGACAAAGAAAATGATTCTACAGTTCCTTATTTGGCCAACATTACAAGCCCTAGTAAAGAGAATACGCGTTTGTTTTCTGATCTTAATGAAAATGTTTTCTCTGGAGAGTTAAACTATGCTAGACCAATGAATTTTCTATCTGCACCAAGTACATTGAAAGTTGGTGCTGGAGCAAATTATCGTCATCGTGATTTTGATGCACGTTTTGTTGGACTGGTCTTAGATGTAATTAAGATGGATTCAAAATTAGCTGACCAAATACGTGAACTTTCTCCAGATAAAATATTTGCTGCAGATTTGATCGATAAAAACTATTTTAAATACGATGAAATTCAAATGCCTGGTGATTTCTATACAGCAAAATCAATGACAGGATTTGGCTACGCCATGATGGACCAAAAGTTTATGGATAAGTTTCGCGTAGTGTATGGCTTGCGTGTTGAAAACTATAATGTTCAAATTGACACAGACAAAAAGGACGTTGATGATACAAAATTAGACTTTTTGCCTTCAATTAATATGACTTATAGTTTAAATAGTAAAACAAATCTTAGAGCTTCCTATTATAGAACAATTGCTCGTCCAGAGTTACGAGAATTAGCACCATTTAGTTTTTATGATTACGAGCAATTTGGAACTATTTCAGGGAATACAAAACTAAAAAGAAGCGCGATCAATAATGCGGATTTGAGATTTGAAATATATCCTAAGGCTGGCGAAATCTTTTCTATCTCTGCATTCTATAAACAGTTTACAGATGCTATTGAAGCATCTCGCTATGATGTGAATTCGACAGTTGATGTTTCCTATTTCAATACACCAAAAGCAACATTATATGGAGCTGAGTTAGAGGCAAGAAAGAAATTGGATTTTATCAATGAAAATAAATTGTTTTCTAACACAACTGCATATTTAAATCTTTCTTATGTGCATTCGAAGGTGACTAATCCAACTGATCAAGATTATAAAGAGAAAACTCGACCTATGGTTGGACAATCTCCCTATACGATCAATGCGGGATTGCAGCATAGCGCATTGGATAATAAATTGAATGTCAATGTCCTTTTTAACCGTATTGGTAAGCGGATAGCACAAGCAGGAGGAATTACCTTTGCGAGTGCTTACGAAGCACCTCGTAATGTATTAGATGCACAAGTTGGCTACAAATTGATGAAGAATAAAGCGGAGGTAAAGGTTAATTTGGGTGATATTTTGAATAATCCTGTAAACGTATATTTTGATAATGAAGCTAAGGAAATTCTATATCGCTATAAGACCGGCGGAAATTATTCAGTATCATTTAATTATACATTTTAGTAGTAATATAAACTTAATATTACTTTAAATGTAAAGACATACTTAAAGTGTTTTTTTGTATCAAGATTTTAAAGCTTAAAAAATGAAAAAAAGATTTTTATTCTTCTCACTAGCAGCGTTATTATTTGCTGGAGCATGTAAGGAAACAACAATTACGGATGAAGGTGGCGGTACTGAAACTCCAACAAATCCTGAAAATCAAAATGTCGTAGAGATCTCAGGTGAGATAACAACTAATACAACTTGGACATCAGATAAAATCTATGTTTTAAAAGGTTTCGTATATGTAAGTAATGGCGCCACTTTAACAATTGAACCTGGAACTATTATTAAAGGTGATAAAGCTTCAAAAGCTACATTAACAATTACGAGGGGGGCTAAAATTAATGCAATAGGAACAGCAGACAAACCAATTGTATTTACATCTAATTTGGCGGCTGGAGCTCGTTCCCAAGGAGATTGGGGCGGAGTAATCCTTTTAGGCAAGGCTCCTGTTAACCAAGGTACAGATGTTAAGATCGAAGGTGGTCTTGCCGCACCAATAGGCAAGGAAGAAAAAAATTATATTTATTATGGAGGAACTGATGCTGCAGACAACTCAGGAACTTTAAAATATGTTCGTATTGAGTTTGCTGGTATTGCGTATTCTGTAGACAATGAAATTAATGGATTAACAATGGGCGGTGTTGGAAATGGTACAACATTGGAATATATCCAAGTCTACCGTTCAGGTGATGATGCATTTGAATGGTTCGGTGGTACAGTAAATGCAAAACATCTTTTGGCCGTAGGTACTTGGGATGATGATTTTGATACAGATTTTGGGTATTCTGGTAATGTCCAATTTGCATTAGCACAACGTGTACCTACAGTTGCAGATCAGTCGGGTTCGAATGGATATGAATCTGATAATAATGCTACAGGAACAGTTCAAACGCCAAAAACATCAGCAGTATTTTCTAATGTAACTGTTCTTGGTCCTATTCAAAAAGCTGGTGGATCTTTTAATGCAAATTATCAACATGGTGCACAAATTCGTAGAAATTCCTCTATTAGCATCTTAAATTCTGTTATATCAGGTTTCCCGTTAGCAGGTCTGTATATCGATGATACAAAGGTTGCTGTAGCTAATTCAACTTCAAATAACTTTCTAACTGGCTCTGCTGTGTTTGAAAATAACTTGGTATACGGTTCTAAAGATGCAGATTTGAAAGTTAGTTCAACGGACAACGCTGCCGCTATATCAACACTTATAAGGGCGAAGAATGTTTTCGATAATAGTAAATATGCTTCTGAGTTGTTCGTAGCACCTTATAATTTTGGTTCAGATTTCTCTAATACAAGTGCTACTCCAGATTTTAAAGTTTTATCAGGATCTGCAGCTGCTAGTGGTGCGATTTTTACCAACGCTAAGGTTTCGGGAAGTTTCTTCGAGAAAGTGGCCTATAAAGGTGCTTTTGGCACGACAGATTGGACAAGTGGTTGGGCTCATTATGATCCACAGAACTTGGCATATACAACTCCTGGGCAAGTAAAATAATTATAGTTTAGTTAAATAGATAGAAAATCCTGCCTTGTGCGGGATTTTTTTTGTAGCATATATGTTAAATAATTCGTTATTGAAAATAATAAACTAAACTTTAAAATATGAAAAGAACGATCTATCTAGTGGTACTAAGTGTTACCTTACTATTTGTTGCCTGTAAGAAATCAGATGATAAAACTGATTCAGAAACTAAAGGTCTTCATGTAGAAATAAAAGGAATTTCTGGCTGGTGGGGTGAATTTGTAAATATCAGTGTAGATCAAAATAAGACAGAAGTAAAATATGCTCCGGGAACTACTGGTGATACTCAAACTGTAAAAGATAAAAGTTATAAGACAAGTGAAGACACGTTTAGAAAGTTGTCCTCTTATGTCGAAACCTATAACTTAATGGAGGCTAAAATTCAGGAATGCGCACGTTGTGCAGATGGAACAGATTATGTGATCACAATAAAATCTAGTGGGAAGGCAAATACGGTAACCATTGCAGCATACCGAACCGATGGTAAATACGCCGATGTGCTTGATTTTATAAACAAGCTTTAGATCAAACAAAAGCGCTGTGGAGGATTAATTCTTCTTCTGCAAAATGACGATTTTCACCTAGATTCTGTGATATAAAGCGAATGTGAAACCTCGATATAATGTGATACTATCTCGGCTCGTAGTGATAAACAATCTGGTAGGACTGATTTTTAAGCTCCTCAGACAATTGACCTATATCTAGCGTTTGCGCTTGTGGTGTAGGTTCACAGACAGAATAATATTTTCCATTGTACAAAATAGCATCACCGATAGGATGTTCAAATTGGACGGCCATCGTTACATGAGTGGGATAGAGCAGGGTGATCATAGGAAGATTGTAGATTTCCTTTACCAGATAAAAAAACAGGGCAACACGGTCATCACAGTCACTGTATTTATTCAATAGCGTTTGTTCTGCAGAAAGGCGCTTTTCGGATCCGAAATTCTCTTCGTCATTTTCGTATAAGAATGCATATCGCGTAAACCGCATTAAATAATCGACACCTTCCTGCTGATTTTTTCCTTTTAAATTTTCCTTGAGCGCAGGAATCAGTGATTGATAAGTCTCTTTGCTAAGTGGAATATTGAAATAAGTTTCAAAATCTACGCCAGGATAATTTTTAAAAAGATCACTGATATCTTCATTCAACTTGACATTAAAATGGTAGGCTTTATGACCATAATTGAACTCAATTTGCTTCTCCTTATAATTTGCTGGTACAAAATCAGGTAATTTTGTGATTTTATAGCTAAAATCTCCAACGGCTTCTGGTACTTTGATTTTAACGGGAATATAGGTGTCTGCGCGTTGAAAGAGCTTTCCATAGTCATGGAAGTTTAAACAGGTGTATTTCTTGCCATCAATTTCAAAAAAAGGAATATCAGAGATATCTTCTTTGTTCTGAATGAAAAATATGATCTGATTATTACCCACAGCCAAGCGGGCATCATAACCAGATTTACACATTAAAAACCATTTATATAAAGTATAGCGTGTATAATTTTCAGCTTTCGGGGCAATCTGCTGTGCGGTGCGGCGAATCAGCTGATAATAGACCCAATCATTCAAATGATGTTCATCTTTGTATTCGAGCAAACTGTTTACAAGTTGTATGTAATCGGTTTGATCAGCTATTTGATAGAATTTTTGTACATGAGCTATCGTTAAGCTGTCTTTGAATGGAATATTAAAGGAGGGGGGGACATCAATAGACACTTTCCCATCATAAAAATCGAAATCATGATGTTGCGCCCAGAGCTGCTGTGAAGCACAGGTTAACCAAATGAGTATGGTCAAAAACATTCGATATATTTCCCTTAATTTCAATTATTAACAATTTGATAACATTGTAGTAATATAAAATTAATGATAAAATTTGCTTTTTTTGTGCATTGAAGGAATTATTATTAAAAAATTACAATCTATTTTTAGGTTTTAGATTCTCCTTTTTCATTTTTAAAATCCGTATCTTCGTGCAATGGATAATTTTATTGTTTCTGCACGTAAATACCGCCCGATTACCTTTGATTCGGTTGTAGGTCAGCAACACATTACTGGTACCTTAAAGAATGCGATACACAACAATCAGTTGGCGCAGGCATTTTTGTTTTGTGGTCCCCGCGGTGTGGGGAAAACTACCTGTGCACGTATTTTAGCTAAAACAATAAATTGTGAAAATATCTTAGCAGGCACCGAACCTTGTGGCACATGTGATAGCTGTAAGTCTTTCCAAAATGGAAATTCTTTCAGTATTCATGAACTGGATGCTGCATCCAATAATTCCGTAGATGATATCCGCAACCTGATTGATCAAGTACGCATACCACCACAGGCTGGAAAATATAAAATCTATATCATAGATGAGGTGCATATGCTTTCTCAAGCGGCTTTCAATGCTTTTTTGAAGACATTGGAGGAACCTCCTTCCTATGCTATCTTTATCCTGGCGACCACTGAAAAACATAAGATTTTACCAACGATTCTTTCGCGCTGTCAGATTTTTGATTTTAACCGGATCAAAGTGGAAGATATGGCCAGTCATTTGGCCCGTATCGCTGACAGGGAAGGTATTGCTTATGATCAGGACGGATTACATATCATTGCCCAAAAGGCCGATGGTGGCCTTCGGGATGCCTTGTCGATGTTCGATCAGATCGTCAGTTTTTCCAATAAAAATGTCACCTATCAAGCTGTAATCGATAATTTGAATATCTTGGATTACGATTATTATTTTAAGCTAACGGATGCTATTTTAACGGAGGATGCAGCACAAACTTTATTGATTTTCAATGAGATTTTAAATCACGGGTTTGATGGCAGTCATTTCATAGCCGGTCTGTCTGCGCATTTTAGAAATTTGCTGGTTGCTAAAGAGCCAACTACGCTAAAATTATTGGAAGTCAGTGATAGTATTCGTCAAAAGTATCTGCAGCAGTCCCAAAAAGCTTCTCCAGGATTTTTGTTATCTGCATTGAATATTTCCAATCAATGTGAGATCAACTATAAAACAAGTAAAAATCAACGCCTGCAAGTTGAACTTTCACTCCTCAAGACATGTCATATCGCAAGTGCGATTAAATTGAGCCAGCTTGGATCCGTACAGATTCCTTCGGCAACCGAGGGCGTAAAAAAAAAACTTCCTGAGCCAGTAGTTGGACAAGCGCAACAAACCTCGGTAGTCCCTACTCCGCAAGCGACTTCTCCAGCGAATGCTCCTGTCGTTGAAAATCCTGTGACACCGCGTTCGCAAGCTAACCCCGTAAATTACCAGGCTTCCGAGACTAAGGAAGAGGTGAAAAAAGATCCTATTTCCAACGTGCCTCCTAAAGTAAAAAAAGGCGGATGGGGAGCATCTACTGCAGCAATTATTCCGTCTTTGCCGGATTTGAATACCATATACGATAACAATGCGGTTGCCAAAGAAGGTGATGAGCCAGAATTAATACGTGGAAGCGAACAACGTGATGTTTCATTCGGTCAATTTATTGCTGTTTGGAACAGTTATGCTGAACAGCTGAAAGCGGAAAACAAGATTAACTTGTATACCATGATGACGGCTATGCAACCGCGGTTAAATGGGGTATTGATTGAAATTGATGTCGAAAATGGTGTTCAGATGGATGTATTGCAAAGTGCAAAGGTTGATGTGCTGAACTACTTACGTGTGAAACTCCAGAATTTTTCGCTGGATCTGCAGGGGGTGATGATGGAACATACGATTTCACGCAAACCCTATACTTCCCAGGAGAAGTATCAAGCAATGGTCAACAAAAACCCGCTTTTAGATACTTTGCGGAAGGAGTTTAACTTGGGGCTAAGCTAATTCAAACACGCTAGTTGTTTTTTATTTTTGTACATTTGCAAACTCTTCCATGAAGAGGGAAATATTTAGTATTTATTATGCAAGGAAATTTTCAGAGACGTGATCGCGACCACGGGGAAAGACGTGAAGTGAATCAGATGGTATTTGGTATTCGTGCTGTCATCGAAGCAATCGATAGTGGTAAAGAGATCGAGTCATTATTTATACAACGCGGTTTGAGCGGCAGTTTGATTCTAGAATTGAAAGCCTTGTTAAAGGAACATAATATCGCTTCTCAACAGGTGCCAATTGAAAAATTAAACCGCATAACACGTAAAAATCATCAAGGTGTAATTGCGGTTATTTCTCCAATTACCTATCATGATATAGAAGAACTTCTCCCTCAGATTTATGAAAAAGGTGAAACTCCTTTACTTCTGATGTTGGATGGAGTGACAGATGTGCGCAATTTGGGTGCTATTGCACGTACAGCGGAATGTTCTGGAGTACATGCCATCATTGTCCCTAAAAAGGGCTCAGCTGAGGTTAACCCTGATGCCATTAAAACATCTGCTGGAGCACTCTATAAAATCCCTGTCTGTCGCCATGATAGCTTGTCCAAAGTTGGTAAATTTTTGATTGATTCAGGTGTGCAGTTAGTTGCCAGTACAGAAAAAACAACCTCGAGCATTTACGATGTGGATTATACAGCTCCAACCTGTGTAATTATGGGGGCAGAGGACGTTGGTGTTTCCAATGACCTAATTCGTATTGCCGACCACCTGGCCAAGATACCAATGTACGGTGAAATAGGTTCGTTAAATGTATCTGTGTCGGCCGCAGTAGTGATCTATGAAGCGATTCGTCAACGGATTGTTAAAAAATAAAGAATATAATTTAGTTGATTACAAAAAGCCTTTGTTTTTGACAAAGGCTTTTTTGTAGACTAGTTTTGATAAATATCTTCAATCTCTTGTTCGTATTTTTGCAAGATAACTTTTCTTTTCATTTTTAACGTCGGTGTCAATTCACCGGTTTCAACGGTCATTTCGTCGGGGACTATGATGAACTTCTTGATCTGTTCCCAGCTGCCAAAATTTTGATTAATACGGTTGAGTTCCGATCCCATTTTCTGTTTCAGTTCTAGGCTATTTAGAAAATCTAGTCTAGAAAGATTGGCAAGGGCGGGAAAAGCACTTCTTGACCATTCTAGAAGATTATTATAGTTGGGAACAATCAACGCCGCAGGAAATTTGCGGCCTTCTCCAAGTACCATAGCCTGTTCGATAAATGAAGATTCGACCAGTTTAGATTCGATCTGCTGCGGAACGATATATTTTCCTCCAGAAGTCTTGAACATCTCTTTCTTTCGGTCTATAATTTTAAGAAATTTACCGTCTACCCATTGGCCAATGTCCCCAGTATAAAGCCAGCCATCCTTGATCGCTTCTGCTGTTGCCTCTGGATTTTTATAATAGCCAATCATATTATTCTCGCCTTTAGTCAATATTTCTCCATCGTTAGCAAGCTTTATTTCGATATTAATTAACGGTAAGCCTACAGTACCAATTTTCATACCTCGTTTATAGCAATTTACAGCGATACATGGTCCCGCCTCAGTGAGGCCATAACCTTCATATATTGGAATCCCTGCTGCCATATACAGACGGATTAATCTTTCCTGTAAAGCAGCACTCCCGGAGGCAATCCCTTTGATGTCACCACCTAATGCTTCGCGCCATTTTGAAAAAACTAATTTACGGGCAATGTTCAGTTGAAAGTCATACCACCATGTACGTCCCTCCAGTTTGTATTGTTCGCCGACGCTCAAGGACCAGAAGAATAGCTTACGCTTGACTCCTGTTAATTGCTCTCCTGTAGCCATAATCTTCTCATAAACTTTCTCCAATACACGAGGTACAGCGGAAAAAATATGTGGTTTAACGGATTTAAAATCTTCACCTATCGTATCCATCGATTGAGCAAAGAAGATTGTCAAACCTTTGTACATATATACATATTGGAATACGCGTTCATAGGCATGACAAACTGGAAGAAAGGAGAGGGCACGATCACCCCGTTCGACAGGAAAGGAATATTCACTACTCAACGTATCTGCCAATAAATTTTTATGAGACAACATAACACCTTTGGGATTTCCTGTTGTGCCAGAGGTGTAAATGATGGATGCCAATGTATCGGTTTTTATACCATCACGTAGTTGGTTTAGCGTTTCATCTGTAATGATCTCGCCCTTGGAAACGAAGTCATGCCAATGGTTTAGACCATCCTCTTTGTCTAGACTGTAAATAGCATTTAGTTGCGGACAATTATCTTGTATCGTTAATATCTTTGTGTATAGTGTCTTTGAACTAACAATACACTTCCTGATTTCGGCATGATTGAAGATATACGTGTAATCTAAGGTTGAAATATTAGGGTAGATGGCGACTACTACAGCTCCAATTTGTTGAATGGCAAAATCAAGGATATTCCACTCGATGCGGTTCTCACTAATTAATGCTACTTTCTCTCCAGGCTGAACGCCTAATGCGATCAAACCTTTAGATGTCTCGTTGATCTGTTCAATAAATTGAGTATTGCTTACTTGTACCCATTCGTTATCTTTTCTGAAAGAAAACATTGGGAAATCCGGGGCAATACTATATTGCAGGTATGCTAAATCAAATAATCTTGTTGCTACTATTGGCATGTTAGAAGTCCAGTTCGTATAATACAGCTAATTTACGCTTTTTTATAGAGACTATTATATTGGCAGGAGATATTAGTGCCTGTACTGTTAGGAGAGGGAAAATAAAAGAAAAGACTCTGGCATCTCAAGCTGATCGCTTTTGTGCCAGAGTCTTTAACTCTTATGCTAAGTACTAATAATTAGTATTTGCTTTTTGATTCTTTACGTTTTCCAGAGAAATCACGGAAGCCACCGCCATTGCTGCTACGCTCACCACGATCACGACGCTCACCACTGAATCCGCCTTCACGTCTTCCGCTGCGTTCGCCGCCACCATATCCACCTTCACGTCTTCCACCGCGATCACCACCACGGTATCCACCTTCACGTCTTCCGCCACGATCACCACCACGGCTTCTTCCGCCACGGTCGCTACGACCTTCACCTCTTGCTTCACCAGATACTTCGATACGTACTTGACGACCGTTGTAATCTACACCTTGGAATCCTTGGAATACTTTTTCTACTTCTGCATCTTGAACTTCGAAGAATGTGAACACGCCTTTCAAATCAATTTTACCGATTGATTTTCCTGAAATATTCGCATTGTTACAGATGAAGCCCAACATATCTCCACGAGAGAATTCGTCTACTGAACCTAAATTCATAAATAAACGCGTGTAGCCTTTTGAACCTTCACGTGAACGACCATCACGTCTATCACCGCGGTCTTCACGACCACCGTCACGCGCTTCGATATTTAAATCAGGTGCATTTTTGTAATAATCCAAGAAACGGTTGAACTCAAGAGAAGCGAATCTTTTGATGATATCTTCTTTTGAAAGTGACTCCAAATTTTCCATAATTGCAGGCAAGAATGGGCTGATTTGTTCGTCGTTTACTTCAACATTTTCAATCTTTTTAACGATAGAAAATAATTGTTTTTCGCAAACTTCAGCACCTTGAGGTACTTGTTTTTTCTCAAAAGGCTTACCGATGATCTTTTCAAGATGACGGATTTTGCTTAGTTCTTTTACGTTTACCAAAGAAAGTGAAATACCAGTTTTACCTGCACGGGCTGTACGGCCTGAACGGTGTGTATAGTTTTCTGTTTCATCAGGTAAAGAGAAGTTAATAACGTGAGTTACATCACTTACATCAATACCACGAGCGGCTACGTCTGTTGCGATCAACAATTGTAAACTACGGTCACGGTAACGTTTCATTACTTTATCACGTTGTTGTTGTGATAAGTCACCATGTAATGAATCTGCATTGTAACCATCTTTAATCAACGCTTCAGCGATATCCTGTGTTTCGATTTTTGTACGACAAAATACGATACCAAAGATATCAGGGTTTGAATCCACAATACGTTTGAACGCAGCATATTTATCTTTTGCTTTGATCAAATAATAGTGGTGTTCAATGTTGGCATTACCGGTGTTTTTTGTACCTACAGTAAGCTCAACTGGATCGGTCATATAATTCTTTGCGATACGACGTACCTCAGAAGGCATTGTCGCCGAAAATAACCAAGTTTTTTTCTCGTCAGGAGTTTCTGACAAAATGTTGTTGATGTCTTCTTTGAAGCCCATATTGAGCATCTCATCCGCTTCATCCAATACAACATATTTTACATTTGAAAAATCAATCGCATTTCTGCCGATGATATCCAACATACGACCTGGGGTCGCTACTACAATTTGCACTCCACGTCTAATTTGACGTAGCTGGTCTGAGATATTTGCACCTCCATATACAGCAACAACATGTACGTTGTCAACGTATTTAGCAAATTTTTCTAAATCTTTTGAGATTTGTAAACATAATTCCCGAGTAGGGCAAAGGATTAATGCCTGTGGGTGTTTTTGAGAAAAGTCTAATTGCTCTAATAATGGAAGACCAAATGCCGCGGTCTTTCCTGTGCCAGTTTGGGCTAATCCGACAAAATCGTCGTTACCAGTCAATAAAACAGGAATGGCTTTTTCCTGAATTTCAGAAGGTTTTTCGAAACCTAATTCTGAGATGGCATTAACAACTTCCTCACGGATTCCCAGTTCTAAAAATGGGTTCATGAAATATTTTATACAATAGGCACTATTGCCTAAGGCGTTGCAAAGGTAAGAATAATATTGGAATAAACAAATAATTTAAATAATTGATTTTTAAGGGAATCTGATTCTTTTATACCAGGTGATAATAAATTGAGCGCTGTTATATAGATTTAGCTCACTTTGAAAAGTATTATTTCGAATGTGAAACTATTTTATATACCTACAGTTTCTTTATTCATTTATTAATAGAAACTTAATATCTCAACCTTAATTTTGGTATTAGCATGAATCAAGGACCAGTTGTACATCAGCGTTGGCTACAAGCTATTAAAGAGTTTAACGATACTTCTGCTTATGAGGAATTGTATCGCTATTGCTGGAAAGATCTTTATCAGCACGCTGCCCGTCGGATCCTAGACCGACAGGATGTGGAGGATATTCTACAGGAACTGTTTGTCCAATTTTGGGAAAGGCGGCATACAATCGACATCCAAATGAATCTTCCAGCCTATTTGAAAGGGATGCTCAAATATAAAATTATAGATTTCTTTAATTCCAATAAGGCCAAAGACAGATTGTTGGAGCACTGGAGTAAACATATATTCGACTATGTGCAGCAACATCCAGAGGATCTCAACACGTATTTAGCCCTTGAGAAGTTGTTGGAGGAAGAGCTGGAAATTATGCCACAGAATATGCGGCAAGCGCTTTTATTAAAATGGGAACATTTATCCATTCGAGAGATAGCCATGCGTACGGGGCTGTCTGAGCAAACGGTCAAAAATAATCTTACGGAAGCATCCAAACGACTACGGAAAGCTATTTTGGGCTATCAACATGTTCAAAACGGTAGTTTTAGCCTTCTTTTGGTCTTTATGATAGACGAGCTCGCTAAGTAGCTTACCCACCTTGCCATATTCCTATTTTCTGAACTTTGATCCTTTAACAATTCTTTCATACAACATTAACTATTTCTTGAAGTACTTTGGGGCTTTTTTGCAGACTTGTATATAAACAGCAGGCATAAAAAGTGAAAAGAAGAATTTTTGAATCCTTAATCTATAGATACCAGCATAATAATGCGAACAAGGCTGAGAGGTCCCTGATTGATCGCTGGTATGATACGCTTGATCGGGAAGAACTTTCTGAAGGGGAGATAGATGAGGTTCGATTATGGAATAATATACAGCAACGTATTGGAAGTACTGCGTCTAAAAAATCAGTGGGTCGGAGCATAATCTACTGGAGCGGAGCGGTTGCGGCAAGTCTACTGTTATGTGTTGGCGTTTTATTTTGGACAAAACAGCATGATCTGAATTTCTCCCAAAGAGAAGCGAATTTAAAACCCGGTTACCGGATTTTTGAAACAGGGGCCTCACAACGTAAGCGGATATTTTTGGCCGACGGATCAACCGTTGTAATGAACGCATATTCCAAAATTAAATTGGATACCATCTCTTACAATAGGCGTGATCGAGTTGTGGAACTTATGGCTGGAGAGGCCTATTTTGAGATCAAGAAAGATTCCTCAAAAGCTTTTGTGGTGAATGCCCGACAAATACAGACAAGGGTGCTGGGGACCTCCTTTACCGTGAAAAACTATGCGGAATTGGATGAGATATCGGTGTCCGTATTTACAGGTAAAGTGCAGGTTACTGCCAATAACAATCCGCTGGGTGTACTGACCCGTGGCGAACAGATCCGTTATACCAAAAATAACCACAATAGTCATCAGGAGACTTTTGATCTGACGACACGGAATAGCTGGATTGAGGGAAGAGTTTATCTTAAGCAAAGCAGTTTTGCAGAATTGGCACTGGCGGTCAAAAGTATCTATGATGTGGATATTAAAACTGACGATCAGCGGATTGCCCAACAACGGTATAGTATGCCGATATCAAAGCAGCTGTCCTGGACGGCAACCCTGGAAAGTATCAAAGCAATTCATCACAACAAATCAAGGAAGGAGGGCAGGATAGTGCATATTTACTAATTCGGGAATAAAAAAAGAGAGCTGACGACGGCCATCGTCAACTCTGCATCATGTACCATTTGGAGATGGTATAAATAACATATACAACAACTTAAGAGATATTATATACGCATACAAATTTATGAAATTTAAGCAATACGTTACGCAAAACGATATTAAGTTTATGATAAGGACATCGTTGGTAGGTCTATTTCTTTCGATCGTGTCGGCCGAAATGCTCTTAGCTTCGGGCGCATACGGGCAGTTACTCGATAAAAAGATTACAGTTTCTTTTAGTGAATCTAATATTCCGGCGGCTTTCGAACGTTTGGAATCCCAAAATATACATATCGCTTTCGATGCAGCGAAATATAATCTGGCAGAGAAAAAGGTAAATGCCAAAATTTTTAAAAGTAATAGTGTCCGCGATGTCATGCGTTATCTGCTCAGGGAGACTGACCTAATGGCTCAAGACAACAGTGTCTATATTACATTAGTCGAAAAACCGGTACAGCAGAATGGGTATATTTCAGGTAAAGTTATTGATGATCGCGGTCAGCCTTTGGCTAATGCCAGCATCAAACTGATCGGTACCAATAAATCAACACAGAGCGGTATCGATGGGAGCTATCTTTTGAATGCTGAACCGGGAACCTACATATTGGAAGTCAGTTACCTCTCTTACCAGACCCAACGTATTGAAGGGGTCAAAATACAGTCCGGACAACGGACAGGGTTAAACATTGCTATGAAGACGCAGGTAAATGCGCTAGAGACGGCAGTTGTCAATGTATCGTTTAAAAAAGCTTCCGTAGCAGGTCTGTATGCGGCGCAAAAAAATGCAGCGTCGGTGACGGACGGAATATCCGCCGAACAGATCGCGCGTACACCGGACAATGATATGGGGCAGGTTTTAAAACGTGTTACCGGATTGACCACTGTTAATAACCGGAACGTCATTGTGCGGGGGATGTCCGACCGCTACAATCAGGCCATGTTGGACGGTGTGGTGATTCCGAGTACTTCGCAGAATAGACGGGATTTTTCCTTTGATATTATACCGACAGAAATGGTGAGCTCGGTGGTGGTCAATAAAACGGCAACACCGGATGTATCCGCTGAATTTTCGGGCGGACAGGTTTCGGTGAATACGATTGATATTCCCGATAAGGATTTTATGACAATACAATATGGGATTGGTGGTAATTCCCGCACAACTGGCAAAGACTTTTATCGGCTGGGGGAGCGGAAAGCATCGGAATTTTTTGGTTTTAATCATTCTTCTTCAAAACAACCTGAGGGGATATTGCCTTGGTATTGGAATGGTGAAGCCCGACGTCTGGATGCCCCCCCTGGGTATGTACTGGACGATCCAAAGTTAAATGAAGAATTTTTAATGCCGGGTTCAGATGTCAAGTATAATGACATTGATGCAATATCCCAATCTAAACAGGTCAATGCAGACGCTATGAAACTATATCGTTATAAAGCCAATCCCAACCAAAATTTTCGGTTTGCATTGGGGCGACGATATAATCTTTCAAATGGATTATTGTTTGGTTTCTCTGCTTCTGCGAATATTCGAAATGAACAAAATATTGTAGCCTTCAATAATGTGAGAGGATCCGCTATTAATGGAGCACACTATATTGACAGTACAGGAGTCGGTTTAAATGGAGCGGGTACTTCTTATCGTTTTAATAGTAGTAGTGGGTTAGTTGCGAATTTTGGGTTACAAGGGCAGGATTTTAAGCTCGCATTCAAAAATATATATGCCCGTACTTATAACAACTCCTATAATGAAAATATTCGAGCGGCCTTTGCAGACCTAAGTAATGCTCCAACAAAAAATCAGTATCAGCTGCCTGAAGCAATGTCTTTACAACAGCATCAATTAAGCGGCGAATATAAATTGCCTTGGAAAATTAAAGCGGAAGGCATGTTTGCCTATAATAAAATCAAACAACAGATTTTAGATGAGCGGAAATTGAGATATAGATTGACTACTGTATTCGATGATCAACATCTATTTCAGACTCCAAATTTGTTAAATCTTTCAGGATGGTCAAATTCATCTGTGCTGGGAAAAGATTCCCGTATGTGGACACAGATCAATGAGGATGATTATAATTGGGCAATGGCATTTTCCCGCATTTTTGGAGAAGGACGATCTGTCAGTACTTTGGTTAAAGTTGGTTATCAGGGCTGGTCTAAGAAGCGAGATTTATCCATATTTCGTTTGTTGCCTTTTACGCGTTCCTATATGCCTAATGATCCGTCAACCGCAGCGCCTGCTATCGAAGCGCCTTATGATGTGTTGTTTTCGTCGGAAAATATTGGCAACGGCATTGGTCAGGCTTATTATTATCCCGAGCTTATTGGCGGAAATGTATATGACGGAAGTATGCAATCGCACGGAGGATATTTTATGTTGGATCAGAAATTATGGAATAAATTGCGCTTGGTGTATGGTGTTCGTGCTGAATATTATAACCTAAAAAATCGTCAGGACGAAATGTTTAGAAAACAGAATGGTGATCCGAATGATGACAAAAATAAATTTATAGCATATAAATTGCTTGTGCGTGAAAATAATTGGAAATTTTTACCATCCATTAATGCCACTTATAGTGTTACTAATACCTTTAATGTTCGAGGTAGCTATTCAAAAACTGCAATCCGTCCAGATTTTCGAGAAACAGGTTTTTTTGGATTTTATGACTTTGAACTGGATGCGATTATTTCAGGGGATAATGTGGAATCGACCTTTATTGATAATGTAGATCTGCGGTTGGAATGGTACCCAAGTCCGGGAGAAATTATATCATTAACGGGATTTTATAAATATCTGGATAAACCCATTGAACTGGTCGAAGATGAATCATTTACGGGTGGGGCCTATTATGTCTTTAATAATATGGAATCTGCTAAAAATAATGGGTTAGAATTTGAAATTCGTAAAAATTTAAGTTTTATAGGTGATAAAGATTGGTTAACAAATTTTTTTATCTCAGCGAATGCAACGCTTTTAAGCTCCAAAGTAAATGTATTGAGTTCGTGGAAGTATAAGATTGTTGACGGAAAGGAGTTGCCTGAGCGGATTAAAGATCGTTCTCCCGGTCAGGATCGTCCTTTGATCGGTCAATCACCATGGTTGTTGAATTTGGGAATTGGCTATTGGGGAAATTCATTCGGAACGACGGTTAGTTATAACCATAGAGGATACAGAACGAATATTACTTCCATTGATCCCAATAGAGTGGAATATGAATTAGCGCCTAAGCAACTGGACCTGCAGATATATAAACGTTTTCTCAACAATAAATTAGAAGCTAAGTTGAATATGGCGAACCTATTAGATGATTGGACTCGCTATTATCAGAATACAGAGGGATACAGTGTCGGAAATGAAAATGGAATTTATACAATCAAAAAATTTAAAGGGGACAATAGATACAATAAAGCTGATGGGGATATTATAACCTATCGAAAAAAAGATGGAAGAAGATTTAATCTTTCATTGACATACAATTTTTAATAAGATAAAACTATCTGCGCGAGGCAGTTTCATATCACTCCTCAATAATGTACATAAGTTCCGGGTTTGTCCAAGTCGCACAACAGGGAAGTAAAATAGAAAAATACAGAAAACGGGTGATTGAAAACAACTATGCAACCTTATGAAATGCTATCCCATAGGGATGCATAGTCTAAAAAATGATCTTGTGATGGCAAAACTAGTAATTATTTAACACAAAATGAAAAAAATCTTAACAGTAGCAAGCGTATGCGCAATCGCATTGGCTTCTTGTAACAAAGACAACGTAGGACCTAATTCAGATTTGAATGCTGGTTTGCCAAACAAACCTCAGGCAACGATTCCAACAGATGCTGCCGGTATTATTACTAAAACTACGCTTTCTGCAGATACCGTATGGAAAATTGATGGAGTTGCTTTCGTAAAACCGGGTGCGACATTGACGATTCAAGCGGGTACTTACATTACTTCTGGTGTAACTAAAGCATACGATGACCAAATCACCGGAATAACTCAAAATATCAAAGGCGTTTTGGTTGTACCTAAAACAGCGAAATTAATCGCTAACGGTACTGCTTCAGCACCAATCGTATTCACTTCTCCAAATGCGGCAGGATCTCGTAACCCTGGTGATTTCGGAGGTGTCGTCTTGTTGGGTAGCGCAACTACCAATCAAGCTGCCACACGGAGAATCGAAGGGATTCCTCAACCTGTGGGTGTAGATGTTACTTATGGAGGTACAAACGCTGCAGATAATTCAGGCTCATTGAAATATGTACGTATTGAATTTGCGGGTTACAACTTAACTGCTGATAATGAGATCAACGGACTAACTTTAGGTGGTGTTGGTACTGGTACCACCTTGGAAAATATTCAGGTATCTTGGGGTAAAGATGATGGTTTCGAGTTCTTTGGCGGTACTGTAAATGCGAAATACCTGGTAGCCTTATCGAATGATGATGATGACTTTGATTTCGATCATGGATACACCGGAACAATTCAGTATGCCTTATCATTAAAGGATCCTAATTCAACAAATAGCACATCAAGTGGTAGTTCGGATTCAAACGGTTTGGAATCGGATAACGAAGGTACAGCGCCATATGCAGCGACACCAAAGACTCGCCCAGTACTGAAAAATTTTACATTCTTGGGAATTAAGGATGCTACTGTAGCTGGTACAAAACTGAAATTTGGTAACCGTTGGAGAAGAGCTTCACAGTATGATATTCAAAATTCGATTATCGCTGGTTATGCAACAGGTGCAGCATTTCAGGATGGTGCAACAGGTACTTTTACAGGTAATGTTGTACATGCTTATACTGCGGCATTCAGTGGTGCTACACCAACAGGAAACCAAACAAATGTGTCAACAGATGCAACGACATATTTGAATTTAGCAGGAGCTGGAAATATTTTTTATCCAACAACATCTACATTTAATCCTGCTTTTTTAAGACCATTGTCAACTTCACCTGCATATGGTGATGGAAGTACAACTTATAAAGGTGCATTCCATCCGACAACTGCTCCTTGGACTGCAAACTGGACTCAATTTGCTCCAAAAACTTATTAATATTGATTATTTAATTGAGTGAGCCATACAATGGCTCACTTCTTTATCCTTTATAGATGATTAAAAATTTATTTCTCTGTTTTATAGCCCTTTGGATTGGATCCCTATTGTCTTCCTGTCAAAAAGGTGAACCTATTGTAGAAACTGAAGAACTGGCCCGGATTGCTTTTAGATCTTATAGCACTGCGTCGGTGGATGTAAAAAGAGTAACGATAGATGGAAAAGTTGCTAATCCAAGCGATGCTAATTTTATTTTTATACGAAATAAAGATGCCGATTCTTCATCGGTCGTTGCATATAATAGTAATGATCAGGTCGTCCTAGAGCAACGGCTTCCGCTCAAATCAGGATTAAATACCTTTGGTGTACATAGTAAAAGTCCCATTGATCCGTCACTCGTTGTTGGGCCAAATCCCTTAGGAGATAATGTCGAATCGATTCCGGGTGTGAGGCAAGTAAAGATCTTAAATTATAATAAAACAATTTCACCTAATGGTGAGCCAATTCGATTGGCGGTTTATCAAGGTAAGCCTGTCTATGATGAAAGTTGGGGAATGGATATGGTCAAGTATGACGAAAATCCAATCCTGATTACCGACTTGATATCAGATAAAATTCCCGAAGAATTTATCAAAATACCGATTGACGCTACTTTTGTGCCAAAGGCGCAAGTATTAGATAAGGATTTAAAACCGATCCTTATAGATGGACAAAAAGTCTTTTTGTTTTTTAATTTTTCGGTAGATATCGGTATTGTATATCTCCCTCAAAAAGAATCCGATGCATATTTTGATGTTGATGCATTCTCAGAAATTGGAGGGATAGGCTATGGTTTGGATAATATCTGGCTACAGAAATAAAACTCATTACAAAACAAACACAGATACCCGTCAACACTTACATCAATGGTAAACCATTAATTCAAAAAAATAGTCATTATGAAAGGCATCAATGCTATAAAACATCGCAATTTATTCGCTATCTCCCTGAGAATTCAGGGAGATGTAGATCAGTCTGTTGATGCGGCTGCGCTGCTAGCCTTAAGGAATGAAATGGCGGAGCTGAATGAACTTTATCGGCAATATTTGGAAAAGTTGCAGCAGCTGGAAGACATCGTACAGGACTATGAATCGAAGGAGCGAACCATTCGTTCGGAAATCTTGTCGCCTTCTCTTCGCAAATTAGCCAAAAATGGACAGACTGGAGCCGATCTACGTATGATCATCACCTCGTTAAATTCTTGTGCACACTGATAAAATTATTTTTCGGTCTTATCCTGTGTACTCACTTCGATAGGTATTACCTGATAAGTACTTCCTCTATATTTGGGGGATAAAATGTTCGTCTTTTCTGTTGTATTGATAGTGCCCTTGACTCTGGTGTTTTTATCACTAATTGTTCGTAACACTTCCCGGATCAATGGATCTCTGGTGTCACCTATTGGGGTCAAAGGTAAAAAGGCAAACTCGTCGATCTTGGTAGAAGGAGTAATCCCGTTGCTATAATCTCCCTGTCCCATTTTATTGTATATTTTATAGATCATGGGAATCAAATGCCAAGCACGTTCAGTGCCATGAATTTCCTCAGGTGTAGATAGCGTTGTCGATGCCATGTCTTTTCCATAGGTTTTATCGCCAACCTGTACAACCTGTACATAGGGATGTAATCCATTAATTAACATTTCGGACGCGGATGCCGTGTTTGGTCCTGTGAGTATATAAATTCTTTTTAAATGTAAACCTTGTTTTAAAACATCTTTTGCTGAAAATGAATAGCCATCGGGCTGACCTTGCAGTGCTGCTGCGAAGCTGTCTTCTCTATTTTTGATGTTTTTGTTGCCTTGGTATTTGGCAAAAATGTCGTTTTCCTTGATGTCTGCCAATAAGAGTGCGCAAAATGAGGCGAAAGCAACCTGTCCACCGGGGTTATAACGTAAATCGACAATAAGTTCTTGTACCTGCTGGGACTTGAAATTTTGGACCGCTTCCAATAATGAATATGCCCCACTAAAGTCAAATTGACTTAAAAATATATAGCCTACCGTGGGGGAGGAGGAGATGAGTTTAGCGGTATAGAGGACAGGCTGGGAAATATAGGAAGAAGGCAGATGAAAGATTTTGCCATCGTTTCGCGTCAAATGCATTGCCGGTAAAATCAAGGATTTGCTTAGTAGCGATTTCAGGTTGCTGTGGTCGATAGGCTCGTTGTTGATGTGGCTTATGCTGTCTCCCCGTTTGAGTCCCATTAAATCTCCTTCGCTGAAGGGAACAATCTGGGTGATCAGTTGGATGGTTTTACCTGTTGTTTGGAGTTGTACCATATCAAATCCAAAAGTATTTGTTAGCGTATTTCCATAGGTATCACTATTTAGGGTTTGTAAGATAGTGGAAAAATGATCTTCGGGGTATAGGATATTTTTGAAAAATAAATCTGGACTTTGTTGGTAATCTTGGGTTGATCCAATTTTATCATTCCAGTAGTAATAGCGTTTCATTTGGTCTAATGCCCACTGGTTGATGGTTTCATTTGAGCCGGGTTCGTGAAGTGGTGGATCCTTTTCACAAGAGGAAAAGATCAACGAAAAGAAAGCCAATACAAGAGCATGGGGTCTACGCATTTTTTAAATTTTGCTTTATTAAAAATACGTGTTATGTTGTTTGTTCGGAAGTTATCTTTTTGTTGCTCAAATGTTTATTTACTTTAAATAGGGTGATCTTTTTACGTTTACCTTATCAAAGAATAAGATTTCGATAAGAAAAGGAGTAATAAAAAAGGCATCACGTGAAGTGATGCCTTTGGCTTGTATAAATCAAAGAATATCGATTAATAAAGCGTGAACTCTACGCGACGGTTTTGTTGACGACCATCAGCGGTTTTGTTTGATGCGATCGGTTGGTCAGGGCCATAACCTGTCGCTTCAATACGTGATGCATTAGCACCTTGAGATACTAAATAGGCTTTTACCGATTCAGCGCGTTCTTTTGATAAACGCATGTTCAATTCACGTGAACCTGTATTATCGGTGTGACCAGCTAGTTTTAAGCTAAAATTTTTCTCGATTAACAGTTCGGCTACTTTATTTAATGTCGCGTATGACGTAGGACGTATGGTTGCTTTTCCTAAATCGAATTCCAGGTTTTTGATTGCGTCAGCAACAACTTTCCGGTCAGCCTCTGTTACAACAACCTTCTCAACCACTCTTGTTTCGTTTTTAACAACAATTGGACATCCTGCACCGTCTACCTGAACACCTGAAGGTGTGCCTGGGCATTTGTCATATTTGTTAGCTACACCATCACCATCATCATCTTTCAGGTCACTGTTTAGGCCATCCAATTGATTTTGTAGTGCTTGGTTTTTAGCATTTAAAGCATCATTTTGTGCTTTAAGATCATCATATTTCAATGTGTAGTCGTTAACTAAGGTCGCTACTGGATTTGAATTGTTCAAAGCTGGTTTGCTACCATTACCCAATGCAAATTCTAAACCACCATGGATGTAAGTAAACAAGTCATTCTTATATTGACCACCTTGAATACCGTCAAAGTTTTGGTTAACCCAATTTAACTGATAACCCAACTCGAAGTTGATCCCTTTGGCAACAGCAAATTTAAGTCCCATGTCCAATGGTACGTAAATTTTGGAAATGCCATCCGCTTCTTGGGAAGTTGTTCCTGTCGTCAACGTAGTTTTGCTGTTCATCACACCAACACCTATTGATGCATAAGGTTTGATGAAACTGTTAAAGAATCTCCAGTTGGTATTGGCTGCTTGGAACTCTCCAGATAAGGCTAGTGACCAAGGGGTCTTTGCCTCGAATGACTGATCTGCTGTTTTCGTTAAGAAAGCACCTCCTGTTTTACCTCCGAAATAACTTCCTTTAATACCGAACGAAGGAGAAATTTGTTTTTTAATATAGGCACTGTAACCAAGGTTCCATGCCAAGTCTTCATAACCTGCACGATTGAAACCAGCAATATTGGTTTGATTAGTCACCCCTGCACCGATACCAATAGACCATGTTCTGTATTGCGTAACCGGACCAAATGGTGTTGTTCCTTCAATGGATGATCCCTTCGCATTTTGGGCAATTGCATTATTGGCAAATAAGCCCGCTGATGCTAGAGCAAATACTAATTGTAATTTTAGTTTCATATAATTTGTGTTTGTATAAACCGATGCAAAAGTAATAAGTTATAAATTAAATTCACTATAGGTTTGTAGTTGAAATATGACATTTGGTAAATAAAAAGGTGTTTCTGTTTAAAAAACACCTTTTTATTAGTGTAATTTGTTAGTTATTAATAAAGTGTAAATTCAACACGGCGATTCTGTTGACGGCCCGCTGCGTTTTTATTGGATGCAATCGGTTGGTCTGGACCATATCCAGTTGCTTCGATGCGCGACGCGTTAGCACCCTGAGATACTAAATATGCTTTTACAGACTCTGCACGCTCTTTAGATAAACGCATATTTAATTCACGTGAACCTGTATTGTCGGTGTGACCTGCGAGTTTTAAACTAAAATTCTTCTCGATCAATAATGCAGCAACTTTATTCAATGTTGCATACGAAGTGGAGCGAATCGTTGCTTTACCTAAATCGAATTCTAAGTTTTTGATCGCTTCAGCAACAACTTTTCGATCGGCTTCAGTAACCACTACTTTTTCAACAACTTTGGTCTCGTTTTTTACAACAATTGGACAACCTGATCCATCCACTTGCACACCTGAAGGTGTACCTGGACATTTATCATATTTATTGGCCACACCGTCACCGTCGTCATCTTTTAGATCATTGTTTAGACCATCCAATTGACCTTGCAAAGCTTGGTTTTTAGCATTCAATGCGTCATTTTGAGCTTTCAGATCATCGTATTTTACGGTATAGTCATTCACAAGGGTTGCTACAGGATTTGAATTATTCAACGCAGGTTTGCTGCTGCTGCCTAAGGCAAACTCTAAGCCGGCATGTGCGTAAGTAAATAAGTCATTTTTATATTGTTGATCAACTGTTCTATTGTCAAATCTTTGGTTTGCCCAATTCAATTGGTATCCCAATTCAAAGTTAATACCTTTGGCAACAGCGAATTTCAAACCAAAATCTGCGGGAACATAGATCTTAGAATAAGAATCTCCATATTCACCTTTGTTACCACCAGCGATTGCAGCAGTTTCAGCATTCATTACCCCAACACCAATCGATGCATAAGGTTTAATAAAACTGTTGAAAAATCTCCAATTCGTGTTGGCCGCTAAAAACTCACCAGATAAGGCAACTGACCAAGGAGTTTTGGTTTCGAATCCAGTTTGCTTGTCGCTGTTATCATAACCAGCTGTCTTTCCGCCAAAATAAGTTGCTTTTAATCCGAATGATGGCGAGATTTGTTTCTTGATATAAGCACTATATCCTAAATTCCAGTCTAGTTTGTCATAACCACCATTGTTAAACTTGGCGATATTCTGCAAACTTGTTACACCGGCCCCTACACCGATAGACCAGGTTCTATATTGTGTTGCCGAACCTAATGGAGTTGTGCCTTCGATTGATGCTTCTTTTGTGCTTTGCGCAAAGGATGCGGTGGATAAAATTCCTGCCGCAACAAGTAATCCTGATTTTTTAAGGCTAATTTTCATAATGCGTGTTTGTAAAATTATCTACTATAATACTGTTGTTAAATTAACTCACTGAACACTCTTGCAATAAATTTGCCAAAAATTATTTGGTTACTCTACACGCCCAAAAAAGTTTGGCACCTCAATTTCAAAAGCCAGATGCTTAACAATATTTTCAGTAAAAATGTTTTGGAAAAAAGTTTTTCTGCTTTTTGTGATCAAAATAACATCGACATCTTCATCCCGGATAATCGTATGAATGCCGTTAGCGATATTCTCTCGAGCACCGGCAAAATAACTTGGCGACTTGATGATATAGGAAATATCCTCGATGCCGGTCTCAGCAATGATCTGTTCAATCCAATTTTCAAGTTTTTCTCCTAATGCATTGATATCTAGGTTGTTTTTGTTGATGTGGATAAGCTGTAAATGGAAATTTTTCCCATATAATGGTATCGCTTGTTTAAGCACTTCAAGTTCACCGGGTTTGAAATTTGTCAATAGAGCGATGTTGTCATTTTTGAATTTTGTCACGTTTTTCGGGATGGCCAGAACAGGGATCTTCGACTCTTTAATGACATCATATGTATTGCTTCCAATCAATACAGATTCAAGTCCGGTCACTCCTTTTGTACCCATAATCACCGTTTGATAGACCTCTTTTATCTCTTGTTTATCCAGTGTTTCAGCCAAAATACCGTTGGCAAATAAGGTAGAAATTTTAAGCGAAGGATATTCCTGTAGAAGTTCAGCTACAAGTTTTTCCATCTGACGGCGAGCTTCTCCCTCGCTGGGGTCTACTAAATGCTTCGCATTTGCAAATTTGTTGATATGCGAAGTGAACGAATGAAAGAGTGTAATCTCATCATTTGTTGTCGTCGCGATTTGAGCTGCATAAAATGCGGCAACTCGTGCGTTTTCGGAATAATCTACTGGTATTAATAGTTTAGACATGGCTATAAGGTTATGCTTTAGTAAAAAATATTGGAACTAAGGGATGACTAAATAATGCTTTTGCAACGGAACGCGTAAAAACACGTTCAAAGAACGATTTCCTCGATCGTGTCACCAGTAATATTTTAATCTTTTCCTCATGGATCATCTCATTAATCACTTCCGGAACCGTATCTAAGTCCTCAATGTCGCCTTGTATTGAATCCACTTCTATAGCAATATTGGTCACACCAATATATTTTTTGATCTTATATTTCCATACTTCAAGCTTGTCTTCGATTCTGTTTTCTGATGAATGATCGTAATGAACATGCATAAGTTTTAGTTCAAAGTCTTTGCCGATGATGTTGACAAAATCTTGGACGGTCTGGACCTCTTCTTCTTTAAAATTAGACAGTAAGCCAACTTTGTCAATAGGTGTAAAGGACGCTTCAGTGGGGATGGCCAAGACAGGTATTTTGGCTTTTTTGCTAATGACATAGGTCGTGCTGCCAATAAGTTGGCTATCGTCATTGGTGATGCCTTTAGTCCCCATGATGACAAAATCGAATCGACTAGGAGTGGCGAGCTCCGGTAGTGTTTCTGTAATCATACCGCGCTCACATTGGGTGGTTATTTCAAACGCAGGATGCTTTAATTTTATTGATTCTGCCAGATTTTTAATAAGGATATCAGCTTTGAATGTTGGAGAATTAGTCTCATTACGGCCATTTTCGTCCTCAAACACAGCAGAAGCCGAAGTATAATTGTGGTAAAGATGGATAGAATACCCCTTTTCGAGGGCAAGGTCCACTGCGTAATTTACAGCATTATTAGAATGAGCCGAAAAATCTACCGGTAGTAGAATGTTTTTTTTCATTAGAAGGAATTTAATCTACAAAATCTAATCTTATTTATTTTGCATTTAGGGAATGTGCGTGAAAGTGTACTCGATTCCCTATTTTACTATCAAATGTAATAAAACAAATGTAATTGTGAATGACCTTAAGTCAAATAGTTTTTGTTGTTTTACGTGTTGAATTTGACGCGCTTTAGACAAATATGAATAACTAATAACAGTTTTAAAATGTTGTATTTAATATCAGTTTGTGATTTCTGTCACATCTAAAATAAGTGTACCCTAATTGTCTGTATGTTATCTCCTGATTTTTTTGTTTGAAAAGTCAATATTGATTTTTGGTCGTTTAGAGAAAACAGTCGTTTCAAGGTCAATATATGGAATTCTACATTGCATAACCTACCAATTTTGAGTAAGTTTGCACATATTTTTAGATAATTAAATGACAAGTAGAGAAATTCGTCAAGCCTTTCTGGACTTTTTTAAAAGTAAAGGGCATCAGATAGTACCTTCAGCACCAGTAGTTGTAAAAAATGACCCGACATTAATGTTTACCAATGCGGGGATGAATCAATTCAAAGATTTGTTTCTTGGTGAAGCACCCATCAAATTTCCGCGTGTTGCCGATACGCAACGTTGTTTGCGTGTTTCCGGAAAGCACAATGATTTGGAAGAAGTCGGGATCGATACCTACCACCATACGTTGTTTGAGATGTTGGGAAATTGGAGCTTTGGTGATTACTTTAAGAAAGAAGCTATTGCTTGGGCTTGGGAGCTGTTGACAGAAGTTTATAAATTAGACAAAGATCGTTTATACGTCACTATTTTTGAGGGGGATGCAAAAGAAGGCTTAGAACGTGATATGGAAGCTTTCGATTTCTGGAAAGAATGGATTGGTGAAGATAGAATTCTCCTTGGTAACAAAAAAGATAATTTCTGGGAAATGGGCGAGACAGGGCCTTGTGGACCTTGTTCCGAAATCCATTTCGATATGCGTAGTCCGGAAGAGCGCGTACAGACTTCAGGGCAGAGTTTGGTCAACGCAGACCACCCTCAAGTAATTGAGATCTGGAACCTTGTCTTCATGCAATTTAATCGGTTGAAAGATGGTTCACTTCAGTCATTACCAGCTAAACATGTGGATACGGGAATGGGCTTTGAGCGTTTGGTGCGATGTATACAGGGGAAGACCTCCAATTATGATACAGATGTATTTACGCCTACCATTGATTTTATTGCTGAGAAGTCAGGTATAAAATACGGTATAGATGAAAAGTCTGATATTGCCATGCGGGTAGTGTCTGATCATATTCGTGCGGTTAGTTTTGCAATTTCCGATGGTCAACTGCCATCCAACAATAAAGCTGGCTACGTGATCCGTCGTATTTTACGTCGTGCAGTACGTTATGCGTATACATTTTTAGGTTTTAAGGCTCCTTTTATCAATGAACTTGTACCTGTATTGGCAGCTCAGTTCGCCGGAGTATTTGACGAATTGATCCAGCAGCAGGATTTTGTGCAGAAAGTAATCTTGGAAGAGGAGGTTTCATTCTTAAGAACGTTGTCTACGGGCGTCCAACGTTTTGAAAATTATGTGGAGGACCACACCGTAATTAATGGGGATTTTGCTTTTGAATTATACGATACTTATGGATTCCCGATCGATTTGACGGAATTGCTAGCGCGCGAAAAAGGTTTAACAGTTGATATGGAAGGTTTCAACCAAGCTCTTCAAATTCAGAAAGATCGTTCTCGTGCTGCCACTGCTATAGATACGGGTGATTGGGTTGTGGTAAATGATGATGATGGATTTGAATTTGTAGGCTATGATACGTTAACTGCCGTTACTGAAGTTATTAAATACCGTAAAGTTGTTGCGAAAAATAAAGAGCAATTCCAATTGGTGCTTTCTGTTAGTCCTTTTTATGCCGAAGGTGGTGGCCAGGTCGGCGACTCTGGAGAATTGGTTTCCGAAGAAACTGGAGAAAAGATTTATATCACAGATACGAAAAAGGAAAACGGTCTATTTGTACATTTTACAAACAAATTGCCGCTGGAATTGAAAGGAACATTTGTTGCGCAGGTCGATAAAACTAAAAGAATCGATACTGAAAACAATCACTCCGCAACACATTTGCTGCATGCTGCACTTAAGCAGGTGTTGGGAAGTCACGTGAATCAAAAGGGATCATTGGTCAACGCTGATATTTTGCGCTTTGATATCTCTCATTTTGCAAAAATGACAGAAGAAGAGATCAAACAGGTGGAAGATATTGTCAATGCCAAAATTCGTGAAAATATTCCATTGAAGGAGGAACGAAATGTACCTTATCAACAAGCATTGGATTCGGGCGTAACAGCACTATTTGGTGAGAAGTATGGCGATTTTGTTCGTGTAATCACCTTCGAGGATCAATATTCTAAAGAATTGTGCGGTGGTACACATGTTAAAGCAACGGGGCAAATAGGTTTTTTCAAAATTGTTTCTGAATCTGCTGTAGCAGCTGGTGTACGTCGTATAGAAGCGATCACTGGAACTCGCTCTGCAGCTGTTATACGCGAGCATTTCGAATTGGTTCACCACCTGAAAGAGCTCATGAATAATCCGAAAGATTTTGTTTCTGCACTGGGTAAAATCATCGATGAGAATGGTGCTTTGAAAAAAGAGGTAGAGAAAAGTATTACAGAAAAATCCTTAGCGTTAAAGTCAGATCTGGAAGCAAAGATCCAGCAGGTCGGCGAGATTAATTTCTTGTCCACAATCGTCGATCTACCGAGTGCAGAGGCGGTGAAAACCTTGGCTTATGCGGTAAAGGGGGCTGTTAATAACTTGTTCCTGGTGATCGGTGCTGAATTTGATGGTAAGCCAAGTTTGACCGTTGTCATATCAGACGAATTGGCCAAAGAAAAAGGGTTGAACGCAAGTAATATTGTGCGTGATTTGGCTAAGGATATCCAAGGTGGCGGCGGTGGTCAGCCGTTCTTCGCAACAGCTGGAGGTAAGAACCCAGCCGGATTAAAAGGTGCAATTGAGCGAGCAATAGATTTCTTGAAATAAATTTTAGGGGTAGTTGAACAGGCTACTTAGCTGAACTAGGATGTAAATAGATGATTTTATTTCCTAAATATACAATACGAAACCATCAGATTTATTCGACTTCTTCCTTGGAAGATCCGAATAAATCTGATCGTTTTCACGATTCTTTAAGCTGCGACATGTAGCGTGAATCAAACAGAGCAAAGCCATTTGCGTAATTGGGAATAGGTACTTAACAAATAAAAATAAACGGATGAAAAAGGCAGTTTTTTTAGCAGTAGGGATCGTTGGTTTGATGATGGGTTGCCAAAATAAAGAACAGTTTACCATCGCTGGAAATGTCGAAAATCCTGGCAATATCAAAGTTATTTCATTGTATGAAGGTGATACCAAGCTGGATTCTATGTTTTTTGGCGATAATAACAAATTTCAGTTTGTACGACCTGCTAGCCAATCCAGATTGTTGTCCTTGCGTGTCGGTAAAAATCGGTACGATTTAATTGCTTCTCCGGGGGAGACAATTACATTTAAGACAGATTTGCATAAAGATGTAAATGATTACCAGGTTGATGGTTCTGAATTGTCAAAGACTATACAGCCTTTTGCCAAAGAGCGAAATTATCGCGATTATCTACAGGACTCATTGCAGACGGTGTTTTCAAAGCTAACGGCCAATTCCACAGCAGCTGAGATCGAAAAGATTCGTGCTGAATATAAATCAAAGTTTGCAGCAGAATTGCGTGCATATACAAAAAAAGCAGTCGATTTCTCGAATAAGCACAATGATCTTGCAGGTTTTTATGCAATCTCTACCTTAGATCCTGAAGTAGCCGAAAATGAAATCATTACCTATGCAGATAAAATAAAAAATGAATTTACGGAGAACAGATATGTAACACAGTTTAAAGAGGAGACCCAAAAACTGAAAAAAATGGCAATTGGGCAACCTGCTCCTGAGTTGACTTCTTTTACACCATCAAACAAAGAAGTTAAATTATCGAGTTTTAAAGGGAAATATACTTTGGTGGATTTTTGGGCTTCATGGTGTATGCCCTGTCGCCAGGAAAACCCTAATCTCGTTAGGTTGTACAATACCTATCATGGTAAAGGCTTTGATATACTCTCCGTTTCATTTGATGATAATCCTGGTTCCTGGATGCGTGCTATCGAAGATGACAAGTTAACTTGGACACATGTGTCAGATTTGAAGGCTTGGAGCTCACCGGTTGTCATTGATTACCGTGTGAAAGCCTTGCCTACCTCATACATTCTCGATCCGAACGGCATTATTATAGCAAAGAACTTGCGTGGAGAGGAGCTGGAGGCATTTTTGAAGAAAACAATTAAGTAATCAATGTGTTATTGTTAAATATTATATTACTTAATAATTTGGTAACATTAGATTAACTGATTGTTATCATTTTGTTTATAATTTAGCAAAAAAAATAAGACAAATGAGTTCTTCGAAACAAAAGATTTTAATTGTTGATGACGAAAAGGATATCTTGGATTTAATTGCATTCAACTTAAATCGTGAAGGTTATCAGGTCTCTACAGCGCAAAATGGGGAAGAGGCAATCAACGTTGCTAAACAAGTAAATCCTGATCTTATCATCTTGGATGTGATGATGCCAAAGATGGACGGAATTGAAGCTTGTCGCATCATGCGCGCAATGCCTGAATTCAAAAGTACATTCATGGTATTTTTGACTGCTAGAAGCGAAGAGTATTCGGAGATCGCAGGATTTCATGTCGGTGCAGACGACTATATAGCAAAGCCAATTAAGCCGCGTGCTTTAATGAGCCGCATCAATGCTATCTTAAGAAGAAATGCTTCCGAAGAGTCAGATGCCTCTGTTCAGGATAAAATTGAAATTGCCGACTTGGTCATTGATCGAGATTCTTTCTTGGTATATAAAGGGGAACAAAAGATCGTTCTAGCAAAGAAAGAGTTTGAACTATTGTATTTATTGGCATCAAAACCGAACAAGGTGTTTACACGCGAACAGATCTTAAAGAGTATTTGGGAAGATTCTGTTGTGGTAACCAATCGTACAATTGACGTCCATATCCGCAAGCTGCGCGAAAAGATAGGTGACGATTATGTAACCACTGTAAAAGGAGTAGGATACAAATTCGATAAAGAATAAAAAAAGAGGCTAAAGCCTCTTTTTTTATGCGATTAACTTTCCGGAGTTGAGATTTAATGCAATTCGTTTTGCGCCAAATCTAGACAAATACGAGTAGGATATTTCAAATTTGACATAGGAGGAAGGAGAGAATTTAAGGAAAAATTTGTCCTCCATATAGGCAACTCTTTATCGAGATAACTTGATATCACCACAACAAATCTTTACTTTTGACCTAAAGCAAAGTAAAAATTTCAACATGTCATCTATTCTTATAAAATCTGCGCAACTTGTCAATGAAGGTAAAGTTGAGGTTGCTGATGTATATATCAGCAATGGTCGAATCGAAATGATTGCTCAGGAAATTAATCATCCTGCTGATCGGGAAATAAATGCTGAGGGGCTACACTTGCTACCTGGACTTATTGATGACCAGGTTCACTTTAGAGAACCCGGTTTAACTTATAAAGCGGATATATGGCATGAGAGTCGCGCCGCAGTTGCCGGTGGGACAACCTCCTTTATGGAAATGCCTAACACTGTTCCTAATACGTTGACCCAACAATTGCTTCAAGATAAATATGATATAGCGGCAAAAAATGCGCTGGCCAATTATTCATTCTTTATGGGGGCAGCTAATGATAATCTTGAGGAGGTACTTAAAACGAATCCAAGAAATGTCTGTGGTATAAAAGTTTTTATGGGCTCCTCTACTGGCAATATGCTGGTTGATAATGAAAAAGCGTTGGAAGGTATTTTTGCGAATGCTCCGACCTTGGTGGCTACGCACTGTGAAGATGAGGCAACGATAAAGGCGAATTTGGCCCTATTTAAGGAAAAATATGGCGAGGATGGATTAAAAATTGAGATGCATCCATTGATTCGTTCCGAGGAAGCTTGTTATTTGTCTTCGTCGAAAGCTGTCGAGCTGGCAAAAAAGCACAATACACGCTTGCATATCCTTCATATCTCAACCGCCAAAGAAATTGCATTATTTAATAATGATATTCCACTAAAGGATAAAAAAATAACTGCTGAAGCCTGTATTCATCACCTTTGGTTTTCGGATCAGGATTATGCCTCAAAAGGTAATTTTATCAAATGGAACCCAGCGGTAAAAACTGCCAATGATCGCGATCAGATTTTAAAAGCTGTACTGGATGGACATATCGATGTGATAGCGACAGATCACGCTCCGCATACAATTGAGGAGAAATCTCAACCCTATACTTCAGCACCAAGTGGAGGGCCTCTTGTACAACATGCGTTGCAAGCCTTGTTAGATATGGTCAAAGCAGGAAAAATGACCCTGGAACAATTAGTGCAAAAATCTGCGCACAATACGGCTACATTGTTTCAAATCGAAGATAGAGGATACATTCGTGAGGGATATTGGGCGGATCTTGTGTTGGTCGATCTCAATAAACCTTATACGGTATCGAAAGCGAATATCCTGTCGAAATGTGGCTGGTCACCATTTGAGGGGCACACGTTTAGTTCAACGATTGAACATACTCTCGTATCAGGTAAACTTGCTTTCTCCAACGGACAACTTATTGAAAAGGGTGCTGGTGAACGTCTGTTGTTCAACCGATAGTATTTAGCAATGGAAAAAAGAGCCTTTCTAAAATCGATTGCTTTAAGCGTGTTGTCTATTCCTGTACTGGGAATGGGGCAGCCAACCAGAGATAGAGACGAATTGTACGGTCAGGCTGTTTTGCTTGCAACGAGGTTAAAATTGGGGGATACCATAGGTTTAATAACGCCCGCAGGTGTATTGGATGATGAAGAATCAATTAGTATTGCACGTGAGATATTTGAGACCTTAGGTTTTAAAGTAAAAGAAGGTAAACATATACGCAGCCGCTACGGTAATTTGGCCGGTACAGATCAGGAGCGTATTGCAGACATTCATGATATGTTTGCAGACAAGACCGTCAAAGCGATTGTTTGCATCAGAGGAGGTTCGGGTACATCACGTCTTTTAGATCGATTAGATTACAGACTGATCGCCAATAACCCCAAAATTTTATTGGGATATTCAGATATAACAGCATTAATTTTGGCATTATATGCCAAGACAGGGCTTATAACGTTTCATGGTGCAGTGGGTATCAGTACCTGGACTAAGAAGCTTGCAGAGGCTTTCAATGCCCAATTTGTAGCCAATCAGCCAGCAATATTTGAAAACCCCAAGTCCAAAGGTGATAGCATTGTGCAGACCAAAGACCGAATTGCCACAATTCATCCTGGTATAGTAGATGGGGTATTGCTGGGTGGAAATATGACCGTGTTGACCGGCTTATGTGGTTCACCTTATCTGCCAGATTTTAACGATAAAATTCTTTTTCTTGAAGAGGTCGACGAAGATATGGAACGTGTTGACCGTATGTTCTGTCAATTGAAAAATGCGGGTGTACTGGGTGCGATTAAGGGTTTTATTTTTGGCAAGTGCACCAATTGTAAACCATCCGGTGGCTATGGATCCGTAACACTTGACCAATTGTTCAATGATTATATCAAACCGTTAAAAATACCTGCTTATACAGGGGCTGTCGTTGGGCATATTGCCGAACAGTTTATTTTGCCCGTAGGAGCAAAAGTCCGTGTAGATGCTTCGCAAGGAACGATTGCTTTAATGGAGCCTGCATTAAAAGATTAATATGAAATTAGTAAAAGTTGATTTCATCAAAGCCTTTTCTTTATATGAAGAAAAGGCTTTGATGCATAGAAGATTTAAACATGCTGATATTTTACCGTTATTAGAAAATATCCGGAGCTATGGACGTTTCACTGTAGCGGAAATTGGGAAGTCCACTGAAGATCGTTCGATCTTTCGACTACAATACGGACAAGGGCCAATCAAGATACTTTTATGGTCACAAATGCATGGTGATGAACCTACGGCGACAATGGCCCTGTTTGATCTATTTAATTTTTTCAACGGGAAAAATGATGATTTTGATGCCTTTAGAGATGACATCGCATCAAAAATGACCCTATATTTTATTCCGATGCTAAATCCTGATGGAACCGAAAGGTTTCAGCGTAGGACAGCCATGGATGTGGATATGAACAGAGATGCAAGGGCAGCAGCAACAGTGGAAGGAGCCTTATTGAAGGCGCAAGCCATGTTGCTAAAACCTGATTTTGCTTTTAACCTGCATAACCAAAACAATTACTACAACATTCCCGGAACAAATACGCCAGTGACAATTTCCTTATTGGCGCCTGCTTATGACTATGCGCGGAGTATCAATAAAACTCGGGGAGATGCGATGCGGGTGATTGTCGGAATAAACAAGATCCTTCAGGAATTTGTTCCAAATGCAGTGGCAAAGTATGACGATGAGCATACACCGCGCGGTTTCGGTGATAATTTTCAAAAATGGGGCGCCAGGACGATTTTAATTGAATCAGGAGCTTATGTTGGTGATACCGAAAAAATGCTGGTCCGAAAATATAATTTCGTGGCTTTGTTAAAAGCATTTGAGGAAATTGCTGACCAATCCTTTAAACAGCATTCGATTACCGATTACGATGCAATTCCCTTCAATGATGAAAAGCTCCATGATGTGTTGCTGAGAAATTTGACCATTGAGCGGAGTGGAAAAACATTGCTTGTCGATGTTGCCATTCGGCAGAATGAAAAGACAATTGGATCAGACTATTACGTAGAGGGTATTGTTGAAGATATTGGCGATCTGCAAGATTTTTATGGTTATGTAGATATTGATGTTGCAGGAATGGAGTTTGGCCCAGCCAAGATGTATATGGAGCCATTTGCTTCGTTGGCAGATTTAGATGATGCCGTCGTGATGGGATTACTTGAAAAAGGCTATGCCGCTGTTATGATTGAAAATGTGATCCCGGGAGAAGTTTTGCATAACCTTCCAATTCGTGTATTAACTAAAAAAGCTATAGAATTTTCACAACAATTAGCTCTCGGAGCTCAGGCGGATTTTTTCCTTCGGAAAGAAGGTAAGATCATTTACGCCGTAGTTAATGGTTGGGTGGTCGATTTGAAAAAACCAAGGCAACAGCAGTATAAAAATCAGATAAGTTAGGAATGCTTAATATAGCTCAAAAAAGAAAAAAGGTCACAGCATAGGCTGTGACCTTTTTTCTTTTTTGAGACTACTAGTAGCCGGTATTCTGTTGATTTGCTATAGCTGGGTTTGCATTCATCTCATCCAGTGAAATAGGAAGAATGGTTTTAAAGAAGGTTCTATCGATCGTTTTTTGTCTATTTGTTGTGCTTATATTTCCTAAATCATCGTCAAAAGTTATCGATTTGTTCCAGCGCATCATATCAAAGAAGCGATGACCTTCTCCAAGGAGCTCTTTGCTTCTCTCATCGGCAATCATATCTAAAGTAATCGTGCCTGAGGTCGCGACATCTAATTTTGGAGAACGTTGGCGTATTGCATTCAGGTAATTTGCTGCAAGGACCTTGTCAGGAGATGATTTTAGTAGAGCAGCTTCAGCAGCGATAAGATATACTTCGGACAAACGGATGACCTTAATATTGACAGCGGTACTATTTGCTGTTGAATTTTTATCACCGGCAAGCGTGGTGCTACCGCTATATTTATAAACCGCTCCTAAATGGGTGGTGCCGACTTCATCATACGCCATAACACCCCATCTGACATCTGTCTCGTCTTTCTTAAGTTTGGCCAAGAATGGATCTGCGGCTATAAAGTTTCCCAATATGGCTGTACTGCCATGTCCTTTTCTGCGGAACATCGCACCCAGTGAACTAGTCCCTGCATCAGCTTCATTCGGATAAACACCCAATTCTAGAATAGATTCAGTTCCAAACATACCTGTCCAGGATTTTACCCAGTTTTCATTGCTATACAATGTGTAGACTTTGGAGTCTATGACTTCCTGTGCTGATTTTAACGAGTTATCATAATCATTCATATAGAGGTACACACGAGCTTGCAGTGCTTTATTGGCGAAAAAACTGAAATATCCATCCGATTTGGATTTTGGCAATAAGCTTTCTGCATCCTTTAGATCCTGTACTATTTGTTTGTAGTTTTCCTCAACGGAGATACGTTTTTCCTGCGTACTATATTCGAGGACTTTTGTCACATTAGGAATACCAAGGGCAGATTTTTCCATGTTGTAGGGTTTGCCATACAACCTGACAAGATCAAAATTGATGAGGGCTCTTGCGGTCAATGCTTGTCCTTTATACGTATTAAAATTTTCTGTCGAACCGGCAGCGATTAGTTTATCGATATTTGTCAAAAGATTATTGATCTGCACGAGTGTATGAAACCCTTGTGTCCAGATGCCTGAATAGGGATTGGAAGAGGCGGAATGATTGAATACATAAAGATAGTCATAACCGCGGCCTTGGGATGCAATCGTAAAGTCACCCCCTTTGGCATCAGCATAGAGCGGAAAATTTCGTCCATAGTAGGCCACATTTGCCATTTTACTCATTAATCCATTCATAATAACCTTTGCGTCAGCAGCAGTTTGGATGGAGGTATTGGAGTCCCCCATATTGGTCGGTGTGACATCCAAAAAATTGCTACAAGAGCTGATTGCTAATGATATTGTTATGCACGAGGCAATAAAAAGCTTTTTCATAATACTGTTTTTTTTCGTTAAAAACTAAATTCAACACCGAAAGTGTACGTTTTTGCCAATGGTGTTTCCCAGCCCCGCGTACCAAATTGGTTAACTTCTGGATCCATATACTTGTATTTCGAAACAGTCAATAAATTGCTTCCATTGAAAAATACCCTTGCATTGGAGATGCCAGCTCGTTTTAAAAATTCATTTGGTAATCTATAGCTCAACGAAATGTTCTTTAATCTAAGATATGACGCGTCAAACAGTTGTCTACTGCTGATCTGGTTCACATCTTCCAGATCTCTTCCAGTAACCATTGGGTAAGTTCCTTCCGTATTTGAAGGTGACCAGCTATTTTCTGTAAAATAAGCGGCATGAATTCGTTCCCAATAATAGCCGTCATCGGCAACATCTTTGGATGTCGCATCATAAAGTTTGCCGCCAATTTTATAAGCAAAGTTCAATCCCAATGAAAAGTTTTTATAATCGATGTCAGAATTTATACCGCCATATAGTTTAGGATTAGCATTTCCGATGATGGTTTGTTTAGCTTTTTTGTAATCATAACTTGCAGCTTTTCCGTTGAACAAAAAATCGCCATCAGTACCATCGTTAGTATACCAGACGTTTTTGCCATTGGTTTGATCGGTACCAGCCCATTCTAAACCAAAGAATGATAAAGACGATTCTCCTTCACGATAAATAAATCGAGCTCTATCGTCTCCACCTGTGGGATCATACCAGACGATATCACGTCCACCATATAATTTTGTAATCTTGGATTTGATGATTGCTGCATTTGCACTTAATGTCCATTTCCAATTTTCATTTTTAACAATATCTGAGCCCAGTTCAATCTCTATACCTTTATTGTTCATTTCGCCAACATTTCGCAATATGGAACCGAAACCGGTAATTGTCGAGATCGGAACATTCTGTAAAAGATCCTTCGAGTCTCTGTTAAAATATTCAATTGTACCGAATAGTTTATTGTGGAACAGACCAAATTCCAAAGCGATGTTTGTGGAGTAATTTTTCTCCCAAGCTACATCCGGATTGCCTAAATTATTAAGCCCACCACCTGGCTGCGTCATATATTTGTTGGAATAACTTGTTAAATTGCGCCAAGCAAAAAGATCCGTAGGTAATGTTCCATTTACCCCATAGGAACCTCTAATTCTTAGGTTATTGATTTCCTCGATCTGTTTAATAAAAGATTCCTTGGCTAAATTCCAGGAAGCTGCTAAAGACCAAAAGTTGCCCCAACGAGGACCTGGTGCCAAGCGGGATGAACCGTCCCTTCTAAAAGATGCTGAGGCAAAATAACGTTCATCGTAGTTATATTCCGCCCGCGATAGTACAGACATCATATTATTGCCCCAGGAATAGGCCGACGCATCCAATATACCTGCAGTGGCGACGGTATGAAGTGATGAGGATGGTAAATCTTTACCTGTAGCACGGATAAAATCAGTCGTGTTTTTTTCAGCTTCGAAACCAGCTAATAACCCAATATTATGCAAGCCAAAGCTCTTGTTGTAATTGGCTGTTGTGGATGATACCAATTTTTCAATAGACGTAGACACCTCTGTGACCCGGCCATTGTCTGCCATACCGTTATAATGTTTAGCGCTATAATAGATATGATCTTTGACCTCGGTTCTGTCATAGGAGAAAATGGTCTTCAATGTAAGTTCAGGTAACAGCTTTAATGATAAAGATTCTATAGCTGATAATTTGCTTGTTTTCGAAGAGTTTTCCCATTCCTTGTTGTAATACAATGGATTATAAGCGAGACTGCCATAACGAGCTGTATATTCGTTACCTGTTTTATAATCAGTTGGCCAATACATCTGCCATAATAAATTACTCGCTTGATACAGGTAATTTGTTCCTGTATTCCTGGTGTCATTCATCCCGATAAGCTTGTTTTTAGCGTAGTTGACGTTTGAGCCAAATTCAAGATATTTGCCAATCTTTTGTGTTAAATTAATCCGACCATTGATTCTGTCGAAGTTATTCTCAATAATCCTGCTTTTGTCTTGCGTGTATCCTAAAGACGCATAGTAATTGGTTTTTTCTGTTGCTCCGCTTACCGAGATATCGTTGCTGTTGAATATCCCGGTTCTAAACAATGCTTTGTTCCAGTCATAATACTTACCATCTCGATTCTCTACACCATCTGTTTTTCCTGAGATATGTACGTTTTCCCATTGTGAGGTTCCATCCGTGCTGAATTGATAGCCATGAATACCAAAACCATAAGAAGAAGTTGGTTTACCGTAATTTGCCGAATTTGGATTCCAGTCCAAAGAATTTAAGCGGAATAAGGTGTTTTTATTCGCCTGTTCAGCCGTTTGACCAGCTGCTATTCTAGAGTCGTATAAAACACTATAAAGCATATTGATTTGATCCTGTACCGAAGCAGGTTCATTATTTTTGGTTGCCCAGGAAGGACTAATGCCGATAGAGGACTTGACATTGATCTTCGGATCTCCGTTTTTTCCCTTTTTTGTGGTGATGATGATGACACCATTTGCCGCGCGGGACCCATAAAGGGATGAGGCGGCAGCATCCTTAAGCACAGAAATAGATTCGATATCGCTGGGATTTAATGTGCTCATGACGTTGTTGGTATTGACAATATAGTCGCCCATCTGTCCGACACTACCCGAAATGACTGGAACACCGTCAATGACATAGAGTGGCTCATTCGACGCGTTCATGGATCCTATGCCTCGAATGCGTATAGCTGAAGTTGCACCTGCCTGACCAGATCCATTTGACATTTGCAGACCTGCAACACGGCCAGTAAGAGCTTTTTCAAAAGAAGTGACAGGTTGTTTATCAATGGCATCTGATTTTACTTGTGCTGCCGAACCTGTATAGGTACTCTTTTTAGCCGTTCCATAGGCAACGACAATGACTTCGTCCAATGCCTGCTCATCACTGTTGAGTGAAATACTGATGGTTTTGCGGCCATTGACCTGCACTTCTTGTGGTTGATAGCCTACGGCAGATATACTTAAGGTTGCGTTGGTGTTTGCGTTTAGCGTAAACAGGCCATTTTCATTTGTTGAGGTTCCTTGGTTAGCGCCTTTTACATTTATTGTAACTCCGCTAATTGGTTTTCCGTTGATGTCCGTTATCTTACCAGCAATTTGGATCTGTTGTGCATATAAAGACTGCATCGAACTACAGGCTATGAGACACAACGTTGTGAGCACATGTTGTTTCATAAAAGTGTGAATTGATTAATTTAGTTGTTAATATTTTGGTGCTGTCGAGTGTTGGTCAAACTTGCGATAGCAATTCAGTGCAATCTTTTCTTTAAGAAAAAAACATTGCACTGAATATAGGGTTATTTTCTTACAATTCCAATTCCCGGACGGTCGGGGAGAAGGCAACTGCCATTTACCACGGTCATGCCGTCGTAGATATCATTTCCAATTAATAAAGCACCGTCTAGATCTGCCCAGTCTGTTAATGGTGCAAGTTGTGCAGCTGCACTGATCGCGCAGGAAGTTTCGGTCATACAGCCGATCATAACTTTCATTTCCAAAGAACGAGCAAGTTCTGCCATTTGTTTAGCTTCACGCATGCCCGTGCATTTCATCAGTTTGATGTTGATCCCCGAGTATACACCCTTTAATGCCGGAACATCCACAAGGCGTTGGCATCCTTCATCGGCAATAGTAGGGATAGGACTATGCTCAGTAAGCCAGGCGTTGTCGTCTATCTGCTCCTTGGGCATCGGTTGTTCCAAGAAAGAAACATTTCTTTCTGCAAGCCAGTGTGCCATTTCCAAAGCCTCTTCACGCGTTTTCCAACCTTGATTGACATCGGCACACAAAGGACGATCGGTAACCTGACGGATGGTGTCTATGATCATTTTATCCGTATCAAGACCCAGTTTCACCTTTAAAATTTTAAACTGATCAGCTTCGGCGACTTTTTGGCGGATCATTTCTTCTGTATCGATTCCGATGGTGTAGGACGTCGGTGGGATAAGGTCAGGATTTAATCCCCATATCTTATAATAGGGTTGATTCATAATTTTACCAAGGATATCATGTAGAGCAATATCAATGGAGGCTTTTGCAGCCGTGTTTTTCAAAGCAAGCTGATCGATATAATGCAGGAGCTCTTCGGTTTGAAAAGGAGAGTTGAAGCCTGTCAGATCAATCTGACTGAGGAATGATAAGACACTTTCCTGCGATTCGCCTAGATAGGGTGGCATACTCGCTTCACCATAACCGATAATGCCATCATACTCTAGTTCGGTCAATACAACCGGTGTTGTGCTTCGGCTAAAGGAAGCTACTGTAAAGACATGGCGCAAAGTTAGCGTGTAAGGTCTAAATCTCAATTTAAAGGCCCCAAAATCTTTACTAATCCATTCAGATTGATTGCTCATCGCTATGTTTATTTATTGTTGTAATAATTGCTTTCGACGACTTTCTGTATTGCGCTATCGTGGGTCCCGAGGTAACGGCGTGCAGCAACCACGGTTCGGGTTTGGAAATCATCGTAGTTTGCAGCGTCCTTAAGCATACTGTTGATCCGGACTAATCCAGCAGCGTGAATAAAAGTTCCATTGCCGATATAGAGTGCAACATGTGTTACACGCGCATTAGGATTGCTGTTTTTGCCTGCCGCAAAGAACAGTAAGTCTGCCGGTTTTAGATTTTTGAGTGCTTTCTCAGGGTCGAAATGTCCTTCTTGATCTAAAATGTCGATTTTTTCACCTGCGAGTACTTGTTGCGATGCATCTCTCGGAATCACGAAGCCGTTCATGAAAAAGCTTGTTTTGGTAAAACCGCTGCAGTCTACACCTTTCACCGATGTTCCCCCCCATAAATAGGGCAGGCCCAACATTGTTTTTGCACTGGCGATAATATTTTCCGCCGTAGGCTGGCGCGTTTCAAACCAATTTTTTAAGGTGAGACTTTCTGATTTTTTAATATAACCTAAACGTCCATCCGGATATGCTATTTCATAAAAGTTGCCTTTCTGTCCTTTTAACTGAAGGATGTCACCATATACGAGATCAGACACTCGTTGGCTTTTTTCATTGGGTTCAGAATATGATTTTCCAAACTCCGCTGTATAGATAACTTTTTCTGCTTGCCGCCAATTTGTCAGCATGGTTTTGTCCATCGCTTCAATGGACGAACTTGGTACCCATGCTATATAGCCGTCCGGCGTGCGGACACGGTAGTCACCGCTCTTTTTCTGCAGAAGATCCACTTGCGTTCCCAATAAAACCTGGCTGGTCAGCTCCGCAGCATTATCTGGAAAAGTGCGCATATTTGCAACGGAGAGTCTGATGACTCCAGTAGTTTTTTCACCTACACTTGCATCAGGCAAGAGCTGTACTTGAATATTGGCTGATATATCTTTTGCCTTTTGCTCCAAAACGAACTTAGCATCTTTTTCAGTTGTTTCAAGCACATATTGGTTCTGTGCGATATCCGCTTTTTGGATTGCTACGATCTTGGTTCTTTTATCGGGAGCGAATTCACGTTTTACGTTTTCTTGCAACTCTTTGATCTTGAAATAAGTCGTGGAATCTAGCTGCTGCGCCTGACTGCTTTCAACACCTATAAGGCTTGCATAAGCTAAAATAGCGAATTTAAGAGTGTTTTTCATGCGAATTAGTTTGTTTCTAAAGATAGGATTAATTCATAATATAAGTCAATTTTTATTGTCGATTTTTAAGTGATTTTGATGTTATGTTGCTAAAAAACGAATGTTTGGGTTTAATTTTAATTAAATTATCTAATTGCTAAAACCATTTTGTAATATTGCTTATTGATTGTGAAGTCAATATCCTTCTTCAGTTTAACACGAAGCTGTAAAAATGTGGAACAGCATTTTCCTGCGTATATCGATGAAGTAGATTGGGGATGTGACGTAAGGTCGTGCAATACACTAGAAAGAAAGCGATGCCTTTGTGCAGTCAATGATGAAAATTTTTTGTATTCGGTAGACTGAAGGCAATTTTAATGATTGTTTTTTGCTGGATTAATCAATAGCGATAGTTTTATAAAATATTAATAAGGAAATGAGTTCAAGACGTGATTTTATTAGACAAGGTTTGATTGCTGCGACGGCAATGGGGACATTGACAGCATTTGATGCGAAAGGATTGACGATTGCAGCAAAGGGCAGTGTTAAAAAATATCCTATTGTAATTTCAACTTGGGACTTTGGGATCGCAGCAAATAAAGCCGCTTGGGAAATATTGTCCAAAGGAGGCAAGGCATTGGACGCGGTGGAACAAGGTGTGCGTGTGCCCGAGGCCGATCTCAAAAATATGACAGTTGGTAAAGGTGGTTATCCAGATCGCGATGGTCACGTCACACTTGATGCTTGTATCATGGATGCGGATGGTAATTGTGGTGCTGTTGCTGGAATGGAAAAAATTGGACATCCAATATCAGTAGCGCGGATGGTCATGGAAAAAACACCCCACGTGATGCTGGTAGGCGAAGGCGCATTGCAATTTGCGTTAGAAAATGGTTTTAAGGAAGAAAATCTACTGACCCCAGAAGGTGAAAAAGCGTGGAAGGAATGGTTGAAGGAGAAAAAATACAAACCTGTAGCCAATATTGAAAACCAATCTTTTGCAGCAGAACGTTTGCCGGGAAACCAATATAACCACGATACGATCGGTATGCTGGCATTGGATGCCAATGGGAACATTTCTGGAGCTTGTACAACCAGTGGTATGGCTTTCAAGATGCATGGTCGGGTAGGAGATAGCCCTATTATTGGAGCCGGACTTTATGTCGATAATGAAGTGGGCGGAGCTACATCGACCGGAGTTGGCGAAGAAGTCATACGGAATGTAGGTAGTTTCTTGGTTGTCGAATTGATGCGTCAGGGTTATTCTCCGGAAGATGCCTGTAAGGAAGCCGTTATGCGTATCGTGAAGAAGAAACCTGCTATTGCGAAGGAAATTCAAGTGGGATTCTTAGCAATAAATAAAAAAGGTGAATATGGTGCTTATGCGCTGCAACAAGGTTTTTCCTATGCGGTTTGTGATAGTAAACAACAAGATTTATTGATCAAAGGAAAACACTACTATTAGTAAAATAGGGTGAGCGGGGTGCGAGTATTTCATTCTCAGGTGGTGAGTAGAACGTAAACTGATATTTTTCGTGATGATAGCAGGGTATATCATTTCCGATTAATAATTATATTTGTCTAAACATTTTTCGCCGTAGCTATTAAGTCGGCTATAATGTTTGAAAAAAGTAAGTTTAAAATACGTAAGATTATAAAAAGTATGAAAGCAACATTTGGAGGAGGATGTTTTTGGTGTACAGAAGTTATTTTCCAAAACACGGAAGGGGTAACATCGGTATTGCCTGGTTATATGGGAGGGCATGTAGATAAGCCAACTTATGAGCAGGTCTGTACGGGTACAACTGATCATGTTGAGGTTGTCGAGCTAGAATATGACGAAGAGCTGGTGAACTATGAAGACCTATTGAAAATCTTTTTTAAGACACATAACCCGACGACATTAAACCGTCAAGGTAACGACGTGGGGACGCAGTATAGATCAGTTGTTTTTTATCATAATGAAGAACAGGAGATCTTAGCGCAGAATTTTATCGACGAATTGGAAAATGAGGATGTTTATGAGGACGCTATTGTCACAACGGTAGAACCAGCTGTGACATTTTGGTTAGCAGAAGATTATCATCATAATTATTTTAATGATCATCCTGAAAATCCATTTTGTTCAGTAGTCATTGCTCCAAAACTTCAAAAATTCCTAAAAGAATTTAAAGCTTAAAGGACAATACTTAAGGTGTTGTATCCTACACAAAAAAGGCTCGAATATTTATTCGAGCCTTTTTTGTGTATTGAATACGAGTTAGAACATTTCCATCTGTCCTTTATCGTCGATTTGGATGTCATTTGGATTAGTGATTTCCAATTTGATATCGTCATTTTTATCGGTTGACTCTACCTCCTTCTCCTTCACGGAACTGTCCACCGCCGTTATGGTACTATCAACCGTTGTTTCTGTGATATCAGTACTCGTTTCGGCTGCTTTTTCTTTACCTTTTTGACTTAAATCTTCATCCGCTGTTGTTAGCGTAACCGATTTTACGGTATGGAAAGACAGGCGGTTTCCTTGTGCTTTTATTCCTTTTACGTCAATAATTTCAGTCAAAGGCTGATCAAGAGTTTCTTCCGTTTGGGATTTACCTTTTAAAATCTCCAATTTGACCATCGGTTCAGCCGCATTACTCATCAATACCAATTTAGATCCTGCATCTTCATTAATAAAGGAAATGCGTTTTCCAATAGGTTGATCGTCAAATTTAAAACGTTTGACAAAGTACGTTCCGCTCTTGCCGTCCTGATGCACAACTGTATAGATATGGTCTGGATAGTATTTTTCGATCCGGATCATTTTCTCGTCAAAGTGGTTGCTTAGATCAAAGTTTGATAATTCGTAGCTACCATCTGAAAGCACCACCAATATCTTATCATCACCGTCGAATTCACCAAGGTATTGGCCACGCTCATCAGCGTTCAAACGTTTCATGATGGTGTCATACCATATTTTTCGTCCTGCCAGCGTGGAGACACCGGAACTTTTAAAGCTGATTTTTTTGACGGGGTATTTCGATACAATATTTCCTTGTGAAGCACGGCCCTTGATTGCAATCTCGGCAAAGTCCATGTCAAAATTTAGCTTGCGCAACTTTGTGTGCGGTTTAAGCTGTATGTTGACTACTTCTGCTTCACCGTTTGGATTGGCTGTGAAATACAGGATTTTAGATCCTTTGGAACCTTTGGATACATCATATTCCTTATCCCGTGTGACACCTACCACAGAGAAACGTTTGATGTAACTGGTGCCAGTTTCGCCTTCTTTGTAGATTGCGTTATAGATTGTACGTTCATCACCTTTTTTGAAAACAGCAACATGGATAATTCCTTTTCCAACGAATACTTTATCCTGGATTTTACTAACAACATATTTGCCATCCTCGCGGAATACAATAATGTCATCGATATCCGAGCAGTCGCATACAAACTCATCTTTCTTCATGCCTGAGCCAATAAATCCTTCCTCACGATTGACATATAGTTTGGCATTTGCTAGGGCAACTTGGGTCGCTTCTACTTTATCGAATATACGCAGTTCGGTTTTACGCTCGCGGTCTTTACTATATTTCTCACGCAATTTCTCAAACCATGCAATGGCATATTCTGTCAATTGACGTAGATGACGCTTGACTTCCTTGATCTCATTTTCGAGTGTTTTCATCATTTCGTCCGCTTTTTTAACGTCGAAACGTGTAATACTACTCATTGGTTTATCGATCAATTTTTTGTAATCTTCTGGTCGTATCTCACGATAAAATTGATCGAAGAAAGGTTCAAACAAACGATTCAGAACCTGCACCACGACCTCAAAGTCACCTGCATTTTCATAATCCGGATGTTTGTACATCCCCTCTTGAATAAATATTTTTAATAAACTACTGAAGAAGATTTTTTCTTGAAGATCGTTTAAGCGAATCTCCAATTCTCGTTTCAATAAATTTTTTGTGTTTATTGTGTTTTCCGTTAGAATGTCATTGACACTCATAAAGTGAGGTTTCTCATCTTTGATAACACAAGTGTTAGGTGAGATAGAGACTTCACAGGCGGTAAAGGCATATAAAGCATCAATCGTTACATCAGGAGAAATTCCAGGAGCCAAATGCACAATGATCTCTACATTTCCTGCTGTATTGTCCTCGATTTTTTTGATCTTAATTTTTCCCTTATCGTTTGCTGTAACCACACTTTCAATCAGACCGCCCGTCGTAGTTCCAAATGGAATTTCTGTAATTGCGAGCGTCTTTTTGTCGCGTTCTTCAATTTTCGCACGTACGCGGATTTTACCGCCACGTTGACCCTCATTATAATTTGAAACGTCGGCCATACCACCCGTAGGGAAGTCTGGGAAGATATTCGGACGTTCACCGTTTAATACCTGAATAGATCCGTCAATTAACTCAATGAAATTGTGCGGCATAATCTTGGTTGCTAAACCAACAGCAATACCTTCGGCACCTTGAGCCAATAATAATGGAAATTTTACCGGAAGTGTGACAGGTTCGCGATTCCGTCCATCATAACTCAATTGCCACTCAGTTGTTTCGGGATTGAAGACAACGTCGTTTGCAAATTTGGATAATCTTCCCTCGATGTACCGTGGAGCAGCAGCAGAGTCGCCCGTAATTGGGAAGCCCCAGTTACCTTGACAGTCAATCAGGAGATCCTTTTGGCCCAATTGTACCATGGCATCACCGATAGAAGCATCACCATGTGGGTGATATTTCATCGTGTTACCAATGACATTGGCAGCTTTATTATATCGTCCATCATCCATTTCCTTCAAGGAATGGAGGATACGACGTTGTACGGGTTTCAAACCGTCATTGATATGTGGAACGGCTCTGTCCAAGATAACATAGGATGCATAGTCCAAAAACCAGTTTTCGTATAGTCCTGATAAAGGTATCGTCTGACTTCCGTTTTCTGTTTTTCCTGATCCCAGCTCTTCTTGATTATCTTCCGTTGGGAAGTTCGTTTCGTCACTCATTTACTCAGCAATAGATTAAATTGTACAATACAGAAATGTTCGAAATAATATTTTATTCGAACGTGTAAAAATACAAAACCATTTTGTTTTATCCCAGTGAAACTATGAAAAGTTAAAAAAATTAGTTTTTAAAACTAATATAATTAGTTTGTTGATTGGTCAATGGCTAGATCATACCAATAACACGGAATATTCCATAGATCGAAATGAAATTCTTCAGTTACCTGAAATCCTACTTTTTCCAAGACATGCCTTGATCCCAGGTTTGCTGTATGCGTGATGGCATGTACTTCAAAATGGGTCAGCTGTTCGCTGTAATATTGCATGCAGGCTAGTGCGGCTTCTGTCGCATAGCCTTTTCCCCAAGATTCCTTTCTGAAACGATAACCAAGGTCTAAAAATCCAATACGTCCGTTCTCCAATTCGTCAATATACTTAAATCCCGTCCAGCCTATCCATTGATTGCTTGATTTCTCAATGACCCCTAGACGGCCTATACCGTATTTTTCATATTGTTGCTGAATATGCGCGATGGCTTTTTTCATTTCTTCAACAGATTGAACAGGTTCGTTATTCAAAAAGGTATGAACCTCCGGCTGTGAATCCATTGCGAAAAAATAAGCTGCATCATCCATCTGTATTGGACGGATAATTAAACGTTCAGTTTCCAGTATAGGTAAGTGTTTTTCCATAGTGTTTATCTCAAGTGTTACGGCATGCTAAAGCCACAATTTATCGATATCTTTTTGTAGTATTTTTTCTTTCATTTCCTCTTCAAAGTCGCCGAACTGCTCTTTTTTTACAGATTTACTAATTCTGCCATTTTCGAGTACCAAGATTTCATCGCAGGTATCTTTTAGCGTGGAAAAGATATGGGACGAAATCAGGATCGTTTTACCCATCGCTTTTAAACGAAGAATAATCTCCGTAAGAATAATACTACTTTGTAGATCGATGCCATTAAAAGGTTCGTCAAGGATATAATAATTATTGTCCTGAAGTAAAGTAGCTGTCAGGGCAAGTTTTTTTTTCATTCCCGTGGAATAGGCGCTCGCATACTCCTTTAAGGGCAACTCGAAAATATTTCTCTCACTGAGGTTTTTGATCTGTTTACCGCGTGCATCCGTCAGTAGATAAATATACTCTTCGCCGGTGAGCTTTGAAAGGAAATACGGATCCGAGGTGAGGTAACCTAAATTGTTTTTCAGCGGTTCTAAATCAGATTTTAAACTTCCCGAGGCGGTTTCTAGTCCAGCAATACAACGAAACAGCGTTGTCTTTCCAGCGCCATTTTCACCGACGATACCATATACTTTTCCGCTATCAAAGAGGTAAGTAACCTCGTGGAGTACTTGATGCTGTCCAAAGGACTTATTGATATTCGTAAGCTCGATCATAAGTGATTTTTTAGATTGTTGATTGCTTTGATATAATAAAAAGGCAAGAGCGCTAGAATCAAAGGGTAAAAGCTAAAACAAAGTGCCAAAGCAAAACCTTCGGGGAAATTGATCTCCCGTGGGTAAGCGACGTATTTCAATGTGATTGCAAAAGGAAGTAAAAGTAATATTCCGCCCAATACAATACAGGCATTAAATAAATCCGATGGAAAGATGACAACATACAGAAAAAGAAGGGGCAGTACCAAGAGCAGACACTGAAAAATTCCCCTTTTAAACTTTCGCATCAGAAAGACTGTTGGTGTATGATGGTGATTCCAGAGGTAAAAAATAGGCTCCGGCAATTGATAATAGAAAACGCAGGTGAGCGCAATGCAAACGACGCAAAATAAAACAAGATTGGAATTGGCTACATAAAAACCGATTCCAGCCAATAGATATACTACAAGCAAAAGCAAGTAGCTCCGTCGGAACCCGATGATAAATTCAAAAGGTTTTTTTGTAAAAGGTGTTGGAATAGATTTTCCGAAAGCCCTAAACGTCAAAAATGTAAAAACAACAGCCAAAGTAATTAATAACAATGCATAGGGCCATTGGCTGTGGAGAAAAAGAATGACGAAGGACGGCAGCGTCAATAGGGCATTCTCTACTATTCTGATCTGATGAAAATCTCGTTTACTGTATGTGTTTTTGAGAAAATCATTTCTATTTTTTTCAGTGAGGAGAAAAAGCAGTTGAAAATTGCCTAGTATCACGGCATAACAGCCAAAAATAGGGTATTGAAACAAAAAGTAATAGATCAAATAGCATAACCCAAACAACAGGAAATATGCGATCGGAACGGGTAGTCCTGTAGCCTTGATATGGCGAGCTAGTAATCTGTATTGAAGCTTTAAATAATTGCTTACCATGATAATCAAACTTAGATAAATTACCTTTTATATGCAATATATTGCATACTATTTCTAAAACCTGTTACTTGGGTGCCTGTTCAGGCATATCGTTCGTGGATTCTATTCCGATAAGCGTGTAGGGTTAATATTTTGAAGAAAGGGAACAAGGAAGCGATGATTTTTAGACGCAACAAAGGGATATTAAATGGAGTCCAGATTCTCCATTTAGACAATGCTTGTTCAGTGCTTGTTCAGTGATTGTTCAGTGCTTGCTCAGTGTAGACTGAATCAGCACTGATTGATCACTGTCTAAACATTAAATAAAAATTGATATTAGCTCCTTCTTGGTAGACGTATGTGTCCGTTTTAATATTTATCTTGATTATCCCAGCAATAAGGCTGCTATCGGGAAATCAACGATGCAATTCAACCCCAAAATCAAATAGCTATATTTTAAATCGAACGCAGACTAGCGGGCTTGTGCTTTCTCTGCCAGCTCAGCATATAGGTCAGCGCCAGTAGCAAAACTACCGCATTGGCATACATAATGACTGGAATCCGAAGGATAACATCACTATAGTATAATCCAGCAAGCAGTGCGCCAAGCCCTATTCCAGCTTCAAGTGAGATATACATGGTTGCTACTGCCTTACCCCGATGTTCAGGTAGGCTAAGGTCGATCGTCCAGGCATTGACGGCAGGGGAGAGTATACCTGTGCCCACACCATAGATACTTGCGCCGATCATCATTCCAATGAAACTATTGCCCAAACCGATAGCAACGAGTGCAATAGCAATAATGACCAATCCGACAACAATGACCTTAGGTCTTCCATAACGGTCGGAAACTTTGCCCGATACGAAACGTATCAGCACCGATGCGATTGTAAATGCCAGAAAAAATAGTCCTTTATTTTTAAGTCCCAGGTATTCACTCCAATCGGGAATTAAAGTTAAAATGACCCCATAGGCGGTATAAGATAAAAACGTGACGATTCCAGCTGGAAGGGCACGCCATTCAATAATATCCTTGCGGTTTATTTTGAGCATGGAAAGATTGAATTTTTCTTTTTTCGCCAGTGTTTCTTTCATGTTAATGACGATAAGAATAGACAGAAGTGCCATGAAAGAAGAACAATAAAACATAACATTGATACCAAAGGCCTCGAAAATGGCACTCCCAATTGCTGGGCCAACAGCTGTACCGACGCTAAAAGCCAGTCCATGCATGCCAAGAGCCTCACCCCATCTTTTTTGAGGAACCAGATCGGCGACATACGCAGAAGTTGAGGTAGGTTTAAAACCGGTGGAAAAACCATGTATCAATCGTAAGAATAGGAAGCCCGCGACTGATGTTAAAATGGGATAAAGAAAACCACAGATGAAACAGACGATAGATCCAATTGCCATGACCGGTACACGTCCCCACCGATCGGTCAATTTACCACTAAAAGGCCGCGAAATTCCAGCAGTCAAAGTAAACAATGCTATGATTAGCCCTTTGTACTCCGCACCCCCCAAACTGCTCAGATAATTGGGTAGTTCTGGGATAATCATATTGAAACTGGAAGAAAATAGGAGCGAGCTTAAGCAAAGTAAAATAAATTGTAACGTATAGATGGATTTCTGTTCAGCGGGCATGGTGTAATTTTATCGTGTGTGAATATTCAAAAAAGAACATGGATAGCGGTATCGATCCGTCTTTCAATTGAACTGTTCAAATGTACAGTTTTTGGAGCGATTAAGCTTTTTCTTTTGACAAAAATTAATCGAATCTTTTAAACGAATAGAAAAATGTCGCGACGGGGCTTTTTCTCTATTAAAATTGATATTTTTGATGAAGATCAGAGTTTAAATATGGAAGGGTATATCCAGCCACCTTTCATACCGACTTGGGCTTTGCCGTGGCAGAAACTGAAGATTTGGAAGGAAACAGGATTGGATTACATCAAAAGCTCTAAGCGAAGCATCAAATAGAATCTGTTTTAGGTCAGTTTTTGTCTGGAAATCTCACTACAGAAGATCGTTGTTGCTACGGCTACATTCAATGATTCGGCTTGCCCTAGGCGAGGTATAGTGACAGCTTGATCGATCAAAGCTATTATTTCGTCGCTGATGCCATTTCCTTCGTTACCCATAACAATTAGCCCCTCTTTAGCCCATACAGTCTGATAAATGGATTGACCATCAAGCAGGGCGCCATATACTTTCAATCCAGTAGCCGGAATAAAATCAGTTAAATCAGTATAGTGGATCTGCAGTCTTGCCAATGAGCCCATAGTTGCTTGCACTACTTTAGGATTGTAGGCGTCTACAGTGCCAATGGAACAGATAATATGTTCGATTCCAAACCACTCCGCCGTGCGGATAATTGTCCCAAGATTGCCTGGATCCTGCACATCATCGAGTACAAGGCTAAACTTATTTTTTAAATTACTTGGAACAATTTTTTGCTGTAAAGGAAGTTTGACCAAAGCGAGTATACCTTGTGGCGATTTCAGTGCACTAATCTTTTGGAATTCAGTTTCCGTTAGTTCATGGGATTTTATATTATGCGAGATTTTACCCACTTTTGTGTTGGCGTCGTCCGTGTAGAAAATAGACTCAACCTCATAACTTGATGAAATAAATTCCATCACGGATTTTATACCCTCAACGATAAACAGGCCGTGTTGTTTTCTATACTTTTTATTTTGTAGAGACGTTATTAGACTGATTTGCGCTTTTGACAACATTTTTATTGATGATTAAGTATACTCGTTTTATCGGATTTGCAAGTATAACGCTTTTAGTGTTATTTTTTGCATCATGCCGGTCTTCAAAATATCTTGACGATGACCAAGCTCTGGTTACAAAAGTACAGATTTCTGGTGTCACCCCTGCATTGAAAGAATCATCCGAAACGTATATTTCCAATCAAATAAGACCTAATTCAAGGGTAAATCTATTTATTTACAATACGTTCAATACTAAAAACGGACGCTATAAAACCAAGAAAATTAGGAATGTCGGCGAACCACCTCACTTGCTGGATTCGGCAATGGTAGATTTGTCTGCCAATCAAATCCGGCGTTTTCTATTTTCAAAAGGTTACTTTAAAGCTAAGGTCGAACCTACGATTTCAGTTTCCAAAAAGCGAGCACATATCGATTTTAAAGTGGATGAAGGTGTTCCTTATCAAGTTAGAAATATAGATCGAAAATTTGAGGATGAAGATATAAAGGCAATATTTGAACGGGAGGTACTTCCTAAAACTTCCGTAAAATCCAATACCCAGTACGATGCCGCAAAGTTGCTCGATGAGCGGGAGAAACTTTATGTTTCGATGCGTAACAATGGGTATTACGATTATGTAAGGCAATATATGCGTGCTGGGGTCGATTCAACTATCGATGGACCTTTGATCGACTTGAAAATTAATGTCGAAAATCCATCTGACTCTACGATACATAAAAAGTATCAAATAGACAGTGTTTATATGACGATAAGGAATTATGGAACAATGTCGAAGAAGGAGCCACGTCGTATCCTAGATTCTGCAAAACGCCTTTTATTTGTTGATGAAACGAATAGTTTCAGATGGAAACCTTTGGAACGTTATATGTATTTACGCTCAGGTCAGTACTATTCCTTGCGGGAGGAAAATAAATCCTATGACCGATTGTACGAGATGAATGGTTTTCGTTCTGTCAAAATGCAGTTTGTCAAAAAAGATTCCAATAAACTCGATGTGCACTATGATTTCGTTCCAAGACCTCGTATGGGAAACCAGATAGAGGGGGAGTATACTTTTAGTTCAGGTATGAGCGGCTTCAATATTGGAAATACATTCTCACAACGTAATATCTTTGGTGGTTCGGAGCAATTGGAAGTGAAATTACGTTATGGCGTATTGTTTGATCCGCGTTTAGCAGGAGGGCTTTCCAGCAAAATATTCAATAACGATTTTCAAGCGGGCGTAAATTTGGTTATTCCTCGTCTGATGGTACCCTTTCATATTAACCCAGGGGGGAAGTTTGGTTTGCCCAAAACGACCTACTCGATGACATTGCAGTTGTTCGATCAAGATAAAACCTATTCAAACCGCTATTTTATCACATCGCTGAATTACTCTTGGTATGAAACAGAAAATAAGTACCATAGTTTTACGCCTATCGTTTTGGAGTATCGGGATGGACGCTTGGATTCCAATTTTCGGAACAAGCTTGTACAGGAAGGCTACCAGCTGTATGTACGTAGCAACGATCGCCAGTATTTTGGTTTAGGAACACAATATACCTTTATCCTGAATGGCAAGAAATTGAATAGCAAGGAGGATTTTCAATATTTCAGAGGAACATTGGACGTGAGTGGAAACGTGCTGGACCTTATTAGCTCCTTGGCAAAATTGCCGAAGAATGCTGACGGTGAGAAAAAAATATTTGGTGTGCCCTTTCTTCAATACGCCAAGACAGAATTTGATTATCGTTTATACCGAAATCTTGGTGGAAATAGGCAGTTTGTCTTCCGTTTTAATCCAGGGATAGCGATTCCTTATGGTAATAACTCTAAACTGTTGATTTTTGAAAAGAGCTTTTATAGTGGGGGGATGAATGGTATACGCGCTTGGCAGGCGCGTACCCTGGGACCAGGTGCCTATAACCGGCAGAGTCTTAGTGAGGATTTGCGTTTAAACCTGCGTAATTTGGATCAGTTGGGGGAGATTAAGCTGGAAGCGAATGCGGAGTATCGATTCAGATTACTTAATAACTTCCTGGGCGCGAAGATGAATGGAGCGACATTTGTGGATATGGGAAATGTTTGGCGACTGAAGAAGGATGAAGAACTAAATCCGGGTGGAGAGTTTAAATTCAATAAATTCCTTGGGCAAGTCGCCATCGGTACCGGTTTCGGACTTCGTTTCGATTCGGACTATTTTGTGATTCGCTTAGATGCCGGGCTTAAACTAAAAGATCCACAATTCTCAGGTGCTGATCAATGGGTTATCAAGCACTTCTTTGATTCCAAGGAATTTAAGGCTCAATATTATGAAACCCATAGACCCGACAGATACAATTTTATTCAATACAATTTTGGAATCGGTATGCCGTTCTAATGTACAATCGTTTTGTTATGATTTACTTTGATCACATCAATTGATAGGATTTCCCGAGAGATCGTGTTGTCAACCGATGAGATTTTTGAGACTTGAAAATATAGATTCAAAAATTTTACTCAAGTCTAAACCCTGTGAATGGTTGAATAAAAAGAAAACTATAGCCAGTGCGATCGCTGTCATAATCACTTTTTTAAACATGTAAGCTATTCCTAATACAATGGCCGGGATAATCAAAAACATCAATCCGCTAATGGCAAAAGGAGAGAGTCCGCTATCGCTCTTATAGATATAAAATAAGCGACCTTTGGAAGTTTGTTGATTCTTATGGCTAAAGAATACAAATGTTGATGACTCAATTTTCTGATTAGGGACAGCGACACCCTCATGAAATTGTAGTGCTTGCGAGAAACCATTGATTGTAAATAGGTAATTGCCATGGATGTTTTCATTGGTGTTTCCTAGCGAATCCAATGCAACTACAGCCAATTTTCCATTTTTGGAGAGGTTTTCTTTTACGATAAAGTTTTGGATATTTTGCTCTTGAGCAGCCGCCCAAAAAGGTATCAGTAATAGAAAAAATATAATCTTTTTCATCGTTTTATTTTTATTCAACTCGCTATTTCCCTTTTTAGGGCCTATTTCCGTAGCGTCAATATCGTTTGGAAGATCAGTAGCATTAATATGCTGAATCCGATTTCCTTGAAATGAGACTGCAATTTTAGGGATTTTAATTTTCTTTTGAAAATCTTTAACTATACGAATGTTGAAACCTTTGTAAATACGCTCGAGGGTTTTTCATTATTCCTCAGAAGAAGGTACGATCTCCTGCTTCAGTTAATCCTACTTTTATTTTCTTCTATGGGTAAATTAAGTATTATCCTCCTTGGGTAAAGCATACGAATTGCTTTTATCTGTGTCGTTTGTTAATATCATATTTTGGAAATATCTAATATCAGGCTCCCCCAAAAACTTGTTTATTTTTCCCATCGTTTGATCATCGCACCAGTTACCGTTCTGATCTTGGACTTGTAGTACCCATTTATAAGGTCGTTTGTTGTTGGAAAATTCCTTTATCCTAATAACCCCAAATAAGGCATAGGTAATCTGATTTAACATTTCATCTATTTCCTCTTCTGTATTATCATAATGCCAATGGAAGTGGTCAAAAAAGAGCATATTTTCTCTTACGTCAATACATAATGTAATATCAAAACCCTGAGTGGGAGTGCCTAATATTTGAAGTTCGTTCGCGTTTGGTCTTCGGTATGAGATTTCAGGGTGTTTTGTTAGTTCATCTATAATTAAATCGATAATATTTTGGTCCATCGTAATGTTGGATTATTCACTTATAAAATAGGCTAATTTCCAGAAAAATTTAGTTCTTTGAAAGTTCTTGGATCAATTGCAATTTCACTGCGTCATTTAGAACACCTTTTGGATCATCAATAGTTATTTTTCCAAGGATATCTTTCTTGACGGAAGCCCGATTTCCTTTATTGTCACTCGCATCATAATTTCCTAAAATATCCTTTCTAACTGAAACTCGATTTCCGCTATTGTCTTCAATCGTTTTACCACCTAGAATATCAGTTCTCACTGTGGTACGTTGACCATCACTATTTTCGATAGTGCGATTATCAAGAATATCTTTTGTTATCCGGCTTGAATTACCTTTGTTGTCTCGAATTTCCAGATTGCCGAAGATATCTTTCGATATCGTTGAGCTATTGCCTTGATTATCTCGGATGTCGAGACCTCCAGAAATATTTTTTGATACAGTTTTTACATTTCCTTTTTCATCACGTGTTTCTAAATTACCGTGTATATTTTTTAAAACTGTAGATGAACTTCTGTCTAGATCGGGGATATCAAAATCGCCGCTGCTATTTTTTCTGATAGTAGTTTTATCTCCATCCTCATCTTTTACGACAATATTTCCTGAAAAATCTTCTTTTATGGTCAGTTTAATACCACTCTTATTGACAGTTGTATATTCACCCAGGCTACCCCGTCTAAATTTAATGGTATTTCTCCATGTGTCTGAAAGAATAACTTCTCCCCAGCTATCGGTTTCTATTTTTATAGAGTTTTTATCTAGCCCATCTGAAATTGCCATTTTAATCATGTACTTTTTTATATTGTTAGAAGGGGGATCGGACCATATTCGGGTATACTCTTCCGCTGTTGAAATTTTGGCTTCTGACGTTAAAGTAACTAATAGTAGTGAAAAACTGAATAAGAAATATATACGCATGATCTGTCTGTGATTTAATGTCAATATACGTTTTTTTCGCTACTTTCGTTATATTTAAACAGTAAGCGAAATAATTGATATTACAGTTATAAATAATGTTTAAGCACTTAAAATACATAGACGGTACATCGGATAAATTTTGGGAAATACAAACTTCGGGAGCAACCCATACAATCACCTACGGACGGAACGGAACCGCTGGGCAAAGTAAAAGTAAAACCTTTGATTCCGAGGAAGCCTGTCTAAAGGATGCTGAAAAACTAATTGCGGAGAAGACTAAAAAAGGCTATTCTGAAGATGGTGCTGTAGATGCAGATAGCAAGGAAAAAGGATCCGCTGTTTGACAGCCAACGGCTGCCAGCCAGTTATTGAATTAGTCTAAGATCTCTTCGTATGTCAATGTATTTTTATGATTGGATACACAGATTTTTATAAATGTTGGAGTGATGCCTTTGCCATTTGGACGATACATGGAATAGGTATAGGAATCATTGTCATGATAATTGGCGCGTAGCGTGTCACCTTCATATCTGTCTACCGCAGAGCTATGAACTTCTATTCTTTCATCCATTTTGTCACTCCAAGTTCGTTGATTGATAAAAGATTGTTTGTCTTTTTCGGAAATAGATAGTTCAAATTGATGTGTGTAATCTCTTAAGCCACCACTTTGATTGGAAATAATTTTAAAATCATCGTTTAGCGTGATATGGTGTTCGCTGAGTAGTTGTCTTGCATCAGATTTAGAGAATAATAGATCATCAAATAGTAGGTATAGCGTGAGCATAAGAAAAGGCAATATTAAAACAATCGAGACGATAGTTCCCAACTTTTTACGGCCAGATTTTTTTAGAATCCAGTACATTAAATAGATGAATAGGCCTGGAATGCCAAACCATATCAAAAAAATTAGCGCATATAGCGTATACATTTGTTAATCGTTATAATCCTAAAGCTCCTAATCCACTAATAATGTCTAAGTAGATTTGTGGTATATGTACATTCCCAATATTGTTACGGGTGATATCAGTAATACCAGCATGCGAGATACCCTGAGAAGCATGTATATGTTTAAAGTTGGCTCCCCACATTGCACTTTCTAATGGGACCATCCCATCATTTTTACCTGCCAGTCCCGTTAGGTATTTAAAACTCAATGCGTACAATAAATCATCCTGTGGCTTATTCATTGTCGAAGCAAAGCTCTGATAAAATACATTGTCCATATTGGGGTTGAGCTGGTTGAAAGCACGCATTTTTTTTACACTGAGATCTCGGATTAATTCGATTGGGGCGGGAGATTGCCCTCCAAATAAAAAAGAAATACGTTGGATCAGTTTTTTTGTAACAGAATCCCCGGATAGATGTTTTTCTATTAGATAATCTGCTATTGGTGTTCCGAAGTGTGGCGTGGTTATTGTGCTTAAGGAGGCCACCATTTGATGGCCTTTTAGCGTTGAAATAAAATAGCGAGCGTCGATCCCACCTTTAGAATGCGCGATGAGATTAAATTTAGTGACACCTGTTTTTTCTGCAAGATCTGACAGATTTCTTTTCAGCATCTGTGCATTGTTAGCAACGGTGCCCCATCCATCGGTCTTACCATAAAAAAATGAAATATTGTTTTTTTTGAAAGTCTTGGGAATCCTGCCCCAAAACAAACTACTATCTCCAGCTGCAGTACCATGGATCAATATAATAGGATATCTTAATTTAAAGGCATTCATTGGTTTTTTTATACGTTTTAATCCATCCAATAGATTTTTTAAATTAGCTTTATCGCATTTATAAAAATATCTGTTTTCCTTGCACCATGTTTAATCTGTTCAAAATGATTCCAGGTTTCTTCGTTACCATTGTCATATTATCCTTTCTTTAAACCAGATAAATAATTGTCAGCTATTTTCATTTACTTTTCTTCTTGTCAGTGAAGTTAGCCAAACTTTATGATAGAATAAAAGTAAATTCTCGCGTATCTCCTATTCTGTTGATTTTAAAAAGGAACTGAAATTTAAAAGTATAGAAAAGAATCATTTTAGCTAATAATTCTTGAATAGGGTAATTAAATTTGATGTGCAGGGAATTATTTGCTAAAATAATTAGTATTTAAATTATTTATAGTTATCTTTGTATTATTCATTTACAGAGGTAATACCAAGAAAATAAACAATTATGTTGTCCGATCAAACTTTAGTATCCGATATAAAGGCAATTATTGTGCAGTCCAAGGAAAATGCTGTGCGTGCTGTCGATCATCAACGCACATTAATGTACTGGCACATAGGTAAACGTATTTTTGAGCAGGAACAGCAAGGTAAAGATAGGGCCGATTATGGGAAATATCTGACCCAATATCTTGCTAAGGCCTTGGAACCTGAATTTGGGAGTGGATTCTCGCGAAGGCAAATTGAATTGTTCCGGCAGTTTTACCGGGTATTTCCAATTGCGAACGCACTGCGTTCGCAATTGAGCTGGACGCAATATCGATTGTTAATGCGACTTGACTTGGACGAACAAAGAGAATTCTATACGGCTGAAACAATCAAAAATAACTGGACATCACGACAGCTCGAAAGACAAGTTTTTAGTAATTTATACGAACGCCTGTTGCTTAGCAACGATAAAGAAAGTGTGTTGGCTGTAGCGAAAAAGGAAAAGATGCCTTCCGATGCGAAGGAGATTATCAAAGATCCGATGGTGCTGGAATTTTTGGGTTTGAAACGGGAAAGCGCTTACTATGAGAAAGATCTTGAGGGCGCCATTATTGCCCATCTTCAAGAGTTCTTATTAGAATTAGGGAATGGCTTTTCATTTGTCGCTAGACAAAAACGTATTCATATCGAAGGCGATGAGTTTTTTGTTGATTTGGTCTTTTACAACCGTTTGTTGCAAAGTTTTGTGATCATTGAGATTAAGACCCATAAATTAACGCATCAAGACATCGGTCAGCTGCAAATGTATGTCAATTACTACGATCGTATCGAAAAGCTCCCGCATGAACATCCGACGGTTGGCATCTTACTATGTGCGAGTAAAAACGATGCGGTCGTCAAATTTACGCTCCCTGAGGGACAAAAACAGATTGTTGCCAGTCAATACGACCTTTACCTGCCTACAGAGCAACAGTTGCTGGATGAGGTGAATAAAGAGTTGAATAGTTTTGTAGGTAAAAGTGACGCTGAGTAGAACTTTCAAGCGTTTATATGGCGCCATTTAAGGGAATTTTAAACGCGCTAAACCGAGTTAATTTATAAGCATTGGGAGATGAAAGCCCTGAGTTTCCGCTTTTTTCATTTTTATTTTTCTAACATAGATTATTTTGTACATTTGTATCGAATAAAATCGAAATTGAAATGGCAGAAACTGTACAACCAAGAGGTCCAAAGACAACTGATAATAATGCGAACCAAACTCATTACTACAAAACATTGGTAGTAGCGATCGCTTTAGGTTTAATAGGTACATTTATCCGTTTTGTACCGGATGTATGTGCGGCAATGGGTCAACAAACTTTTTTGTTTTCCGCAATAGCTAACATCTCCATGATCGTAGGTGCACTTATCGCATTCAAAACCGTTTTCGGAATTTTGGGATTTGGAAAAAACCGTGACTAATTAAAAGTCAACACTAAGATATTTGAAAGCCCCAGTTTACTGGGGCTTTTATATTTTAATCCTTTTTTCTAACTCAGTTCATCGTGGACGATCCCGTCCCGTTATGCTTCCATGATCTACAAGATACAAAAAAAGGCCTCACGATAGTGAGGCCTTTTTTTGTATGATTATCGCAGACTATGCGAAAAGTGACCAAGTAGACCAAGGAATACGAGCAAGCATCAAGATCAAACCGATGATATAGAAAATAACAACCGTTTGGTTTGCTTTTCTGGCATTTTCAATCTTTTTAGCTTTAGAGTAACCAATTGTGATCAATACAATAGCAATGATCATAGTTAATGGGTGTTCGATGATTTTAAAACGTAATGTCGGATCTTTCATTACGGCGCCAGAGATCATCGATGGATACTTTAAATAAAAGAATAAGATCAATCCCACCAATAATTGAATATGCGATGCGATAAAACCCAATAAAGCAATTTTACGGTTGTACGGTTTGTTGCCTAAATAGTTTGATAGGGTGATCACGATCGATATCACCAGGGCTAGCAATAATACAATTGCTATAGTCGAGTGTAAGTGTAACATAAAAGCTCTCTTTAATTATTTCCTAAGTTAGCAAAGATAAAAATATAATGAATGTATTTGTCAAAAATCATTGTTCTAGCAGAAATACCTCCGCTATTGGATTGAATAAGTACATGCGTTTGCTGTTCAATTCCATGCACTTATAGCGTTTTCTTATCTTTTCAATGCGTTGAAATGAACGACCATTTTTTAGTTTAAAGAAATGGCCATCCTCCAAAGATTCCACCGTAAGGGCACTGGTTTTGACGGTATCGTATGATTTTAAGGTGCGAAACAGGTGAAGGTCCGTGCAGCTTGAAGCCGCGGGGTTTTCCATGTAGCGATGAATGGCACTGCTAATATCGATTGGAAAAATATTTAATTTAAGGAAGGGCTCCATCAGTTCCTTGAAATTATTTTTCCACTCAGTACCATGTGGCTTGACACGATGCTGGTGTTTGTTCCAGGTTTGTAAATGGGCAAATTCATGGATCGTCGTAATCAGAAATGAATAGGAATTTAAGTCATGGTTGACTGAGATGCGGTGTGGGCTTCCTTTAAACGGTGCACGGTAATCTCCCAGTTTGGTACTCCTTGAACGAGAGATCTTAAATAAGCAGCGGGTATGATTAATCCAGTTGGATATAATCGGCGCAGCTTCTTCAGGCATGTATTTTTTAAGCGTAGCACTATAATCTTGCATGCCATAAAAATAGGGATTTATTCATGTCAATAGTGCTAAATGAGAACATTCTTTTGTCAAAAATAAAAGCAGTTTACTAAAAATAGTAGTTTTTAATTTGGAAAAATGATATTATTTTTAGTATTTAGTACCTAAGAATATTAAAAGTGGGCATGTTATTAAAGCAGAGTAGCTGTTTTTTTAAATAAAATATATTGAAATCGCCTGAGTTTTAGGTAAATTACCTACAGAAAGGTTCATGAAACATAGGATCCGATTGAGGAACGGTATTTCCTCTAAACTGTAATTAGACCTTCAAGAATATGCTAGATACCTTACATATTAGAAATTATGCGCTCATCAACGAATTGGAAATCCAATTTGATAAAGGTTTGAATATGATTACCGGTGAAACCGGTGCCGGTAAATCTATTATCATGGGAGCATTATCGTTGATCTTAGGAAATAGAGCAGAAGGCAAGCATTTTTTCGACCCAACCAAGAAATGTGTGATTGAAGGGGAATTTAAAATTGGTTCTTACCAGCTACTTCGTTTTTTTGAGGAAAATGATCTCGATTACGCGGACCATACGATTATTCGAAGAGAGATATCTCCCGATGGTAAATCCCGGGCATTTATTAATGATTCTCCCGTCACCCTGGCTATCCTTAAAGCTTTAGGCGAGCAGTTGATTGATGTGCATTCTCAACATGCAACATTGCAGATTAATACAGAAGATTTTCAGTTTTTGGTAGTGGATAGTGTAGCAGGCTCTTTCGGACTGAAGCAAAGCTATCGAGAGAGCTTCTTCGCTTATAAGAAAGCAAAAAAAGAACTCGAAGAATTTAAGGATCTGGTAAAAAAAGCTGCAATAGAACAGGATTATTTTCAGTTTCAATTTGATGAACTTGACGCCGCCCGATTGGTCGCAGATGAACAGGGACAACTCGAAGTACAACAGCGGCAGTTGGAAAATGCAGAAGATATCAAACGTGCACTAACTGGGGCATCAAATCTATTGGAAAATGAAGATACGGCAGTTTTAAGCCGTTTAAAAGAGACGATGAGCCAGGTGGAAGGCATTGCCTCATTTCTGCCTGAGGCTGCAGATTTGGCTGCACGATTAAAGAGCACATGGATTGAGCTGAAGGATGTCGCAGCAGAGCTGAGCTCTCTTGAGGAGGATACCCAAATCGACGAAGGTACTTTATTGGAAATAAATGAGCGCTTGAGTTTATTGTATTCCTTACAGAAAAAACATCATGTGGACTCCGTTGAGGAGCTGATCAAATTACGTGATGATCTTGAATCCAAACTGTTTGCTATAAATTCTTCGGATGAGCAATTGGAGCGATTGGAAAAAGAGGTTGTGGCTAAATTAGCCATTGCCCAGAAAAACGCAAAGGAACTATCAGCAGCCAGAAGAAAGGTACTGGAGATGATCGCAAAGGATGTGCAAGCGACCTTGTCAAATGTAGGTATGCCGAATGCACGACTTCAAATTAATCTGGAACCATTAAAGGAAGGGGATATGCGGGAATCGGGGATGGATTCAATACAGTTTTTATTTTCGGCCAATAAAGGACAGGCATTGCAATCCATTCATAAGGTTGCATCGGGAGGAGAGCTTTCTCGTGTTATGTTGGCCATTAAATCCTTAGTTGCTAAAACTTCTGCATTACCTACTATTATTTTTGATGAGATCGATACAGGAATCTCTGGAGAGGTTGCGCTACGCGTAGGAGAGGTGATGGAAAGTCTTGCTGAGAATATGCAGGTTATTGCTATTTCCCATTTACCGCAAATTGCCGCTAAAGGTGCTGCGCATTATAAAGTATATAAGGAAGACAAAGCCAACCGAACCATATCTAACATTGTTCGTTTAGATCAAGAGGGGAGAGTCAAGGAAATCGCTCAGATGCTTAGTGGGGCCAATCCCACAGATGCAGCATTGGAACATGCGGAGTTGTTACTGAAAGGATAGTTAACATAAAAAAATGCCCCAAAAAGAATTCAACTTTTGAGGCATTTTAATTTTTCACGATCTTTTTACTAGTTTCCTATAGTGGCATCTGTTAAAACAACTTTAACGATCATATTGTCCGGTGCAGCTGGAGCTCCCCCACTTACGTCGTTAGCGTAAATACGTACGACGCCAATAGAATAGTTGTACGAAAACTGATATCCATATAGTTCTGAAGGAATCGCTTCATATCTATCAGGAGTAGCGTCCACATTTATGGCCACGCTAACATGACCGTCTTCATAATAACGTTTATCTAAATCTTTGATGGCGATATCTTTTCTATAAGTATTAGTACCCTCTTTGACCCATTCAGTTGATTTTACGGGAAATACATAACTTGTGCCGTCTAAAACGTTCACTTCTTGAGTAATATATTCCTTCTTACAAGAAGAAAATGAAACCAGGGCTGCGGTTCCAATTAATGCTGCGAATAAAAGTCTTTTCATATTGTTTGTGTTATTTGTGATAATTTTTTTATTATAGGACGATAAAATAGTGCGAAAGTTTAACGCCAAATTCATATACAACAAAAAATGCACCATAAAGGTGCATTTTATTGAAATTATTTTTAAAGATGGCTGAAGCTTACTTCTCAGCTGTATCTTTTGAAGACTTAGAATCTGAGCTAGAAACCTCAATATCTTTGGTTTCAGGATTAATGCTCACGGTCAAAACTGAACCAGTTTGCACATTTCCTTTGAGGATCTCTTCTGCAATCGGATCTTCAAGATATTTTTGGATTGCTCGTTTTAATGGACGTGCACCAAAATTACTGTCATAACCTTTGTCTGCGATGAAATCTTTTGCCTCATCGGTTAAATTGATGGTATAACCCAAATCAGCGATACGTTTGAACAATGACCTTAATTCAATATCAATGATTTTGAAGATATTCTCTTTTGTCAATGAGTTGAATACAATCACATCATCGATACGGTTCAAAAATTCAGGAGCGAAAGCTCTTTTCAAAGCGGTTTCAATAACTCCACGTGAATGCGCATCAGATTGTTGTGATTTTGCTGCAGTGGTGAAACCAACACCCTGACCAAATTCCTTCAATTGGCGTGCCCCAATATTTGAAGTCATAATGATTATGGTATTTCTGAAATCTACTTTACGGCCCAAACTATCTGTCAATTGGCCTTCGTCCAACACCTGTAACATGAGATTAAATACATCCGGGTGAGCTTTCTCAATCTCATCCAATAAGACAACCGCATAAGGTTTACGACGTACTTTTTCAGTCAATTGACCACCTTCTTCATAACCAACATATCCTGGAGGCGCTCCAACAAGGCGAGATACCGCAAATTTCTCCATGTATTCGCTCATGTCAATTTGGATCAGTGCATCTTCTGTATCAAACATAAATCGCGCTAATTCTTTAGCCAACTCTGTTTTACCAACCCCAGTAGGACCCAAGAAGATAAATGACCCGATTGGTTTTTTAGGATCCTTCAAGCCCGCACGTGTACGTTGAATAGCTTTCACCAATTTACCTACAGCGTCATCTTGACCAATGATTCTTCCCTTCATCAACTCAGCCATATTCAACAGTTTTTGACTGTCTGTTTGACTAACACGTTGTACTGGAATACCTGTCATCATGGCCACTACTTCAGCAACATTTTCTTCTGAAACAGTATAGCGTTTAGATTTTGTCTCTTCTTCCCAAGCGATTTTTTCTTTCTCGAGCTCTTCGATCAATTTTTTCTCCGTATCACGCAATTTGGCAGCCTCTTCGTATTTTTGACTACGAACGACTTTGTTCTTTTCCAATTTGACCTCTTCAATTTTATTTTCAATGTCAATAATGGACTGCGGTACATGAATATTGTTTAAGTGCACGCGAGAGCCTGCCTCATCCAAAGCATCAATAGCCTTATCTGGTAAGAATCTGTCTGTAATATAACGTGTTGTTAATGACACACAGGCTTCGATCGCTTCGGGAGTGTAGGTCACATTGTGGTGATCCTCATATTTCTCCTTGATACGATTCAATATCTCAACCGTTTCATCATGCGTTGCCGGCTCAATTGTTACCCGTTGGAAACGACGGTCCAAAGCACCATCTTTTTCAATGTATTGACGATATTCGTCCAATGTGGTTGCACCAATACATTGGATTTCTCCTCTTGCCAAGGCTGGTTTGAACATATTGGAAGCATCTAACGATCCTGAAGCGCCACCTGCACCAACGATGGTGTGAATCTCATCGATAAATAAGATGACATCCGGTGATTTCTCCAGTTCATTCATGACCGCTTTCATACGTTCTTCAAATTGACCTCGGTATTTTGTTCCAGCAACCAATGAAGCCAGATCCAATGTGACTACACGCTTATTGAATAATACACGTGATACCTTGCGTTGAACAATACGAAGAGCAAGTCCCTCCGCAATAGCTGATTTACCAACTCCCGGTTCACCGATCAACAAAGGATTGTTCTTCTTGCGTCGGGATAAAATTTGAGATACACGCTCAATTTCTTTTTCGCGACCCACAATAGGATCCAATTTACCCTCTTCGGCAGCTTTGGTCAAATCACGGCCAAAGTTGTCCAATACCGGAGTTTTGGATTTGATATCCGAAACTTTTTTAGGTTGGATATATTGATCATCCTCAGCAAAATCATCGTCGCCGGTAGGAGAGCCCGGAGCTTCATCCTTGATGGTCGTTCTATTTTGCTCAACTTCAGATTTGAAGATGTCGTAAGTCACATTGTATTGTTGTAAAATCTGAGAAGCAATATTATCTTCATCTCGTAAGATAGCCAATAATAGATGCTCCGTTCCGATGATGTCCGATTTGAATATTTTAGCTTCCAAATAAGTGATCTTCAAAACTTTTTCAGCCTGTTTTGTTAATGGCATATTGCCAATAGGAGCGCGTGAAACCGATGCCCCCTTCACTGCGTCCTCCACAGATTGACGTAGTGCTGTCGTGTCAATGCCTATGTTTTTAAGGATCTTTATCGCCATACCATCGCCTTCACGAATCAATCCGAGCAATAAATGCTCCGTTCCTATATAATCGTGACGCAATCTCAAAGCTTCCTCTCTACTGTACGATATGACATCCTTTACGCGCGGTGAAAATTTTGCTTCCATTGAATACCTTTCTGTTTTATATTAAGGATATATAAATGTAGTAAATTCTGCATTTCAAACCTTAAAATTATTTTAAATAATGTCATCAACAATTAAGCCATGACCGTTATACGTCCAAAATGTCAGTATAAAAGATTACATTTGTATGTTAATATAATAAGAGTTTTCGAATTTTTTTAAATTTTATGTCAGACGAGAAGATCATTTTTTCGATGGCGGGTGTCAACAAAATCTATCCGCCTCAAAAACAAGTGTTAAAAAATATCTATTTATCTTTTTTCTATGGCGCGAAGATCGGCGTGATCGGTTTAAACGGATCAGGTAAATCTTCCCTATTAAAAATTATCGCTGGATTGGATAAGTCCTACCAAGGCGAGGTGGTGTTCTCCCCAGGTTACTCTGTGGGTTATTTAGCACAAGAACCTCAATTGGATCTTGAAAAGACTGTTCTTGAAGTCGTTCAGGAAGGTGTCGCTGAAATTACAGCCATCTTACAGGAATACGAAGAAATCAACGAAAAATTTGGCTTGCCAGAGGTGTATGAAAATGCCGATGAGATGGACAAATTGTTGGCTAGACAAGGGGAACTTCAGGATATCATTGATGCCACTAACGCTTGGGAAATCGATTCGAAATTGGAAAGAGCAATGGATGCTTTACGTTGCCCCGAACCAGATGCGAAGATTGTCAATTTGTCAGGTGGCGAGCGCAGACGTGTAGCATTATGTCGCTTATTGTTGCAGGAACCTGATGTATTACTCCTAGATGAGCCGACCAACCACTTGGACGCCGAGTCGATTGATTGGTTAGAACAACATTTAAAACAATATAAAGGAACGGTCATTGCCGTTACCCACGACCGTTATTTCTTGGATAATGTAGCTGGATGGATTCTTGAATTGGATCGCGGAGAGGGTATTCCTTGGAAAGGAAATTATTCTTCTTGGTTAGATCAAAAAGCAAAACGCTTGGCACAGGAAGAAAAACAGGAAACCAAACGTCAAAAAACCTTGGAACGTGAGCTGGAATGGGTGCGTATGGCACCGAAAGCACGCCACGCCAAATCGAAAGCTCGTTTGCATAACTATGAAAAATTAGCTTCTGAGGAAACGAAAGAACGCGAAGAAAAATTGGAATTGTTTATTCCACCGGGACCACGTTTAGGTAATTCGGTCATTGAGGCAACTAATATTTCCAAAGCGTATGGCGATCGTATCTTGTTTGAAAACTTGAGTTTCATGTTGCCGCCTGCGGGTATCGTAGGGATTATTGGACCCAACGGTGCGGGTAAAACAACCTTATTCCGTCTGATTACAGGTCAGGAAACACCTGACACGGGTTCGTTCAAGGTCGGAGAAACAGTAAAATTGGGTTACGTAGACCAAATGCACCACGACCTCGATCCTGAAAAATCGGTTTGGGAAAATATTACGGGTGGCAGCGACAATATGATGCTGGGCAATCGCTCGGTAAACTCAAGAGCTTACGTTTCCAAATTTAATTTTAACGGTGCTGATCAACAAAAGAAAGTAGGTGTACTTTCTGGTGGAGAACGTAACCGTGTTCACTTGGCTATTACACTCAAAGAAGGCTCAAATGTGCTCTTACTTGATGAGCCGACCAATGATATTGATGTAAATACCTTACGGGCACTGGAAGAAGGCTTGGAGAATTTCGGTGGTTGTGCCGTTGTGATCTCCCACGATAGATGGTTCCTGGATCGTATCTGTACACATATCCTTGCTTTTGAAGGGGATTCACAGGTTTATTTCTTTGAAGGTAACTACACTGAATATGAAGAAAACCGTAAAAAACGTGTTGGTGACGTGACACCGCACCGTATTAAATACAAGAAACTGGTAAAATAAGCAACGATCATGGACGGTGGAAGGCTTTTAGCTGCTATAATAGATCACGCTATTGATGGAATAATTACCATAGACAACAGGGGGAATGTGGAAAGCATTAACCCTGCTGCCTTGGAATTGTTCGGTTATCAGGCTGAAGAAGTGATCGGACACAATATCTCCATGTTAATGCCTGAACCTGATCGTGGTAATCACGATGGTTATCTGCATAATTACCAAACCACAGGTCACAAGAAAATTATCGGAATCGGCCGTGAAGTGATGGGCTTAAAGAAAAATGGAGAAACATTTCCATTCCGCTTGGCAGTCAGTGAGGTTTGGTTAAAAGATAAGAATATCTTTACCGGCTTTATTCACGATTTATCGCGTGAGAAAGCTGCCGAGGATATGCTCAAGCAACATGCAGCCGAACTTGAACATAAAGTCAGTGAGCGTACACGCGACCTGATCTCTCTGGTATCTGAACTTGAAAAAGCGAAAGCAGAAGTCTCAAAGTCTTTGGAAAAAGAAATTGAACTTAACCAGCTGAAATCACGGTTTGTGTCCATGGCCTCGCATGAGTTCCGGACACCTTTAAGCTCGGTTCAGCTTTCGGCTTCTCTGATTGAAAAGTATTCCGAACGACCGGATGATAAGGCTAATATCATTAAACATACCAATAAAATTAAAAGTGCAGTTCAATTGCTCACAAGTATCCTGAACGACTTTCTGTCACTTGAAAAATTGGAAGCGGGTATTGTTGTGATGAATAAGAAGTACATCAATCTCGTTGAGCTGGCAGAAGAGATCACCGAAGAAATGCAATTGATCTGTAAGAAAAATCAGCATATTGTATACCAACATACCGGAGAAATTGGGCATTTCACCCTAGATCCAAATTTGTTGAAAAATGCATTGGTCAACTTAATCTCCAACGCGATCAAATATTCCGGAGAAGATACCTTGATCGAATTCACAACTTGTATCGACGACGAAGGCTGCTTAATATCCGTGAAAGACAATGGTATTGGTATACCCGAGGAAGATCAGGTACATTTGTTTGAGCCTTTTTTTAGAGCACATAATACAGGTAATATCCCTGGTACAGGATTAGGTTTGAATATTGTAAAACGATACATCGAATTGATGGCGGGGCAGATGGAATTTGAATCGGAAGTACACAAAGGAACTTCATTCAGAGTAAGCTTTAAATAAAGGTGAACTTGCAGATTCGCATAACTGAATAAATAATTGCAGATGAGAAATAAAAAGACAATTCTAATTATTGAAGATAATATCGATATCCGAGAAGGGACTACCGAAATATTGGAGTTGACAGGAAGGTATGATGTCATTACAGCCGAAAATGGGCGCGTTGGCGTCGACCTGGCGACAAGACATATTCCTGATTTGATTCTCTGTGATATCATGATGCCTGAATTGGATGGTTACGGAGTCTTATTTATGTTAAGCAAAATTGAGAGTACAACCAAAATTCCGTTCATTTTTCTGACTGCCAAAGCGGAACGCGCAGATATGCGCAAAGCGATGGAAATGGGGGCGGATGATTATTTGACGAAACCTTTTGATGATGTTGAATTGATGAATGCAATAGATGTTCGCCTCAAAAGACATGAGCAGCTTGCAGCAGATATCCCTCAGGAAGAAGATTTGAGTTTGAGCGCCGAAGAGCAGGTATTGTTGCTAAAAGAGCTAATTGCCAATTCACGGGTGAAAACAGTGAAGAAAAAACAGTCTATTTATGAAAAAGATGATTCGCCAACGTACGTCTATTTTGTGAAATCTGGTCAGGTGCGCAGCTTTAAGTCCTATAAAGATGGACGTGAGCTGTCTACGGGGATTTTTATTAAAGGAAATTACTTTGGTTATGCCTCGATTTTGCTGAATGATAATTATGAAGACTACGCCGAAGCTGTTGAACAAAGTGAAATTGTATTGATTCCAAAGGATAGTTTTTTGGAGCTGTTATGGAAAAAACCTGCAATAGCCAGTAAATTTATAAAGCTTCTTTCTGTCGATTTACGGGAAAAAGAAGAGCAATTGCTGGGTTTTGCCTATCATTCTGTCCGCAAGCGTGTCGCCAATGCGTTGATTAGCGTTGCTGAAAAAAGTGGAGTTAATATCAATGAGGCTGATGCATGCTCAATTGATGTGACACGAGACGGCCTAGCTTCAATTGCAGGGACAGCCAATGAAACTGTTTCCCGTATGCTCTCCGACTTTAAAGAAGAAAAACTGATTTCGAAAGAAAAAGGGAAGATATACATCAATTCTATCAAGAACCTGCGGGATGTGAAGCAGTAGCGATCAGCAGCTAAGATTTAAAAATCAATTTACTAAAAAAGGCGTGTTCAGTTTTTCTGAACACGCTTTTTTTCTGATAGCCTATGTTTACTGATTTGTGTCTTTTCATTAAAGTATCAATGCGAGTTCGCTATGCCGTTTTATTGAACTAGTTTGGTTTCATTGGTTTCAATGAACGTATAGTACGCGATTATTGGCCATATAATAGCTTTCGGTTGACTTTTACAGCTGTTGATGTTAGCGAAATCATGCAAGTTTTTGTGAATTGTGATAAATATCATTTTAAGGTGTGGTGCTATATCATCTTTTTGCCCATATGCATGATTTACTTTTGTTCTTAGGATAAACCTTAATTGGTGATTGTAGAATCAGAATGAAAGTAGTAGTATATAATGTAAGGTCATTTGAAAAAGAGTTTTGGGCATTGGCAAATGCCAAACAACATGATTTGACTTTGATTTCAAATGGATTAAATGCGGAGACACAGAATTACGCGCGTGGAAAAGATGCGGTAGTTATTTCCGTGAGCGATATGTTGGACGAGAGCATGCTACTTAATTTAAAAGGGTTAGGGATCAATAAGATTATGACCCGCAGTAAGGATACTGCTCATATCGATCTGGTAAAGGCTGGAGATTTGAATATTCAGATTGCCAATGCGCCATTTGAAGATCAGAGTCCAAAAGGACTGGCAGAGCAGACGGTCCGGAATCTCAACTTATGGGGATTAGAAAAATGTGTGGGTAAAGCTTGTTGTTGTCTAAACGACTGTGCTAAAAAAATAAAATAAAATGATTACATCGCAGGTTACAATGGAAGAATTGGTGCAAAAATATAATGTTGCCGCACCGCGCTATACAAGCTATCCTACTGTTCCCTTTTGGGATAATGAAGCATTTTCCCGGGCAGCTTGGACTAATCAAGTCTACCAAACTTTCCAGCAGTCGAAAGAAAAAGGTATCAGCTTATATATTCACCTTCCTTTTTGTGAAAGCCTATGTACGTATTGTGGTTGCAATACGCGCATTACAAAAAACCATCGCGTTGAAGAACCTTATATTGCCGCTCTTTTGAAAGAATGGGAAATGTATGTCGCTTTATTTAAGGGAGAAAGACCGTTATTGGCGGAAATACATTTGGGTGGTGGTACTCCGACCTTTTTCCATCCGGATAATTTGAAGGTACTGATTGAGGGGATCCTTAAACACGCAGACCTGGCTCCTGACCGTTCATTCTCTTTTGAAGCTCACCCTGCTAATACAACCGTCACACATTTAGAAACCTTATTTGACTTGGGGTTTCGGCGCTTGAGCCTGGGAATACAGGATTTTGATCCACTTGTGCAGTTTGTGATCAACCGACATCAAACATCGGCGGAAGTGAAAGAAGTGATGCTGAATGCGCGGAAAATTGGATTTGAGTCGATCAACTTCGATTTGATCTATGGATTGCCTAAGCAAACATTGGCTTCGGTGGAAGATACGATCCAAAAAGCGATGCTGCTCGGTCCAGACCGGATCTCTTTCTATAGCTATGCCCACGTGCCTTGGATAAAACCCGGTCAACGGCATTATACTGAAGCAGATCTACCTCATGGCGCAGCCAAACTCGCCTTGTATAACCTTGGAAAAAAAATGATTTTGGCCCATGGCTATGAAGATGTCGGTATGGATCATTTTGCGAAAAGAGAGGACGAGTTATTTGTCGCTTTTCAACAAGAAAGATTACATCGCAATTTTATGGGGTATGCCGATCGATTTAGTCCCTTGTTAATCGGTATCGGAGTCTCTTCGATCAGCGATGCCTGGGGGGCTTTTGCTCAAAATGTGAAGACCGTAGAAGAATACCATAAACTTATTGATGCGGGGGTATTGCCCGTTATAAAAGGACATATACTCAACGAGGAGGATCTTCTTGTAAGGCGTTATATCCTCGATATGATGTGTAAAGGCAAAGTGCAGTTGCCGACAGGTGCGCCGTTGAATGAGCAGATTATCGACGAATTGTCTGAACTTGTTGCAGATGGTTTAGTCTCCATTACCGGCGACCTAATTCAATGTACTGCTATTGGACGCTCTTTTTTAAGAAATATCTGTATGGCCTTTGATCAGCGATTATTGCGTTCAAAAGCACAAAATCAATTATTTAGTCAGGCAATTTAGAACGAAGGTATGGCAGAGCTAAGGGATGAAATACAACTTGCAGAAAAATGTTTCCATTGCGGCGATAAAATTGAGGAAACGGGTTATCAGCTCGATCATCACGATTTTTGCTGTCTGGGGTGTCAGACCGTTTACCAAGTCCTGAACGATAGTGGTATGCAGCAATATTATCGCTATAATCAGCACCCGGGTAAATCAAATAAATCCAAGCAAGAAGATTTTTCTTATCTGGATGAACCACAGATTGCCGATAAATTAGTGGATTATAAAGATGATAAGATGACCATCATCACCTTTTATATTCCGGCTATTCACTGTAGCTCTTGTATCTGGTTGCTGGAAAATTTATATAAACTCAATCCCAATGTACTGCAGTCGCGCGTGGACTTTATGAAGAAACAAGCGAGCATTACATTCAATCACAATGGGCTGCCATTGAAAGACCTGGTTTATCTTTTGGTCCATATCGGTTATGACCCTAAAATCACTTTGCAGGATGTTGTAAAGGAAGGGAATAGAAATAATCTGAATCCTTTGGTCGCAAAAATTGCTGTTGCCGGTTTCTGTTTTGGAAATTCTATGTTATTCAGTTTCCCTGATTATTTTGGAATGGGGAGTTTTGAAAAGGAATATGCCAATTTCTTTGGTTATATAAACCTTGCCTTTGGTCTCCCTGTTTTATTGTATTGTGCGTCGGATTATTTCAAATCGGCCTATTGGAGTCTGAAACAAAAGCGGTTGAATCTGGATGTGCCATTAGCTCTGGGAATCCTCGTGTTATTTTTGCGTTCCGCGTTTGAGGTGATCACGCAGACAGGAGCTGGTTTTACGGATACACTCTGTAGTCTTGTATTTTTTATATTGATCGGAAAATGGGTACAACAACGTACCTATTATCACATCTCATTTGAACGGGATTACCGGAGTTATTTTCCGGTGGCTGTAACAGTATTGACCGAATCGGGGGATAAACCTGTACAATTAGCTGACGTTCATATAGGTGACCGTATCTTGGTTCGGAACAATGAAATTATACCGGCCGATGCTATGCTTTTAAAAGGTGATGCTGCGATAGATTTTAGCTTTGTAACGGGAGAATCAAGTCCGGTCAGTAAGACCTTAGGCGAAATTATCTATGCCGGCGGACGCCAGACGGGGGAAGCGATAGAACTTGAAGTGGTCAAACCGATTTCACAGTCCTATTTGACCAAATTATGGAATAATGAGAATTATAAAGATTACGACAAACATTTTCAGACTTTTGTCAACTTTATAAGTAAATATTTTACTGTTGTTTTATTGGCTATTGCACTATTGGCTGCCTTATTTTGGGCCGTTGATGGGAGTGCAAGCCGGGCTTGGGGAGCTTTTACGGCGGTATTAATTATTGCATGTCCATGTGCGTTGGCGTTGAGCTCTCCATTTACCCTTTCTGCAGCGCTAAGTATTTTTGATCGAAATAAGTTCTATGTGAAAAATACGGCTGCTATTGAGCAGATGGCGAGGATTGATACTCTGGTGTTCGATAAAACTGGCACAATATCGTCGCCTAAAGCAACCTCAATTTATTTTGAAGGTAGCCTTTCGGCAGTTGACAAAAAGCTACTGAATGCGGTATGTAGAAACTCTAGCCATCCGTTGAGCCGTGAAATCGTCAAGTGGCTGAATGTCTCTTCTGCTATTTCGATACAGGATTTTAAGGAATTTCCGGGAAAGGGGATGCAGGCTAATGTAAGTGGTAAGGAAATTAAAATCGGTAGTGCTAACTTTTTGAATATCGGTAATATTAAAACAGATGGTTCTGTGGTTTTTATTCGTATAGGTGAGGAGTTAAAGGGGTATTTTACCATGGAGCAATCCTGGAGGGATGGCCTTTCGGCTTTGATTGAAGAATTTAAAGTCGAATACGACCTTCATTTAATCTCAGGGGATAACGATAGACGTCTGGATGCACTCCAGTTAATTTTTCCCTCGAATGCAAGTTTGCTTTTTAATCAATCACCAATGGAAAAACTGGAAACCATTCAAAATTTTCAGGTAGCAGGAAAGCATGTCTGCATGATTGGTGATGGCCTTAATGATGCGGGGGCATTGCGTAAAGCAGATTTGGGCATCGCCGTGAGTGATGATATCAATAACTTCTCTCCCGGCTGCGATGCGATACTGGATGGGGAGTCATTTTCAAAAATGCCGGATTTCTTTGCTTTTAGCAAAGATGCGGTGAAAGTAATACATATGAGCTTTGGTATATCTCTTTTATATAATGTAATTGGATTGAGCTTTGCCGTGCAAGGTATTATGTCGCCGTTATTTGCGGCGATTCTAATGCCAATAAGTACGGTAACGATCATCTCCTTTACAAGTCTCATGACGAGGTGGTATGCCAAACGCCGTAAACTCTAGTTGTTATGGAAATAATGTATATTTTGATCGGTTGTAGTGTTTTGTTGGCTTTGGTTTTCCTATGTGCTTTTTTCTGGGCAAATAAAACCGGTCAGCATAACGATACCTATACACCTTCTATACGGATTCTGTTTGATGATGAAACGACAGAAGGGGAAGATAAAGAAGGTGACGTAACTAAAACGTTATCGTAATTAAATCAATTACTTTTTTTTGTAATTAAGGTTATTATCAATAAAATTGGGGGTAAATACCAATTTGAAATAAAAATACATGCATAATAATCCATTTTCATTAAAAGATAAGGTAGTTGTAATTACGGGAGGTACAGGGATTTTAGGCGAAGCATTTGTTGAGGCTTTGGCCGAGGCAGAAGCCAAAGTCGCAATCCTTGGACGTAATGGACAAATCGGAGCGGAGCGTGTCCAGCAGGTAGAGTCTGTTGGTGGCGAAGCTATATTTATTGAAGTTGACATCATGAACGAACAGGATGTCACTCGGGCGAAAGATGAAGTTTTGCAAAAGTGGGGTAGGATAGACGCTTTAGTAAACGCCGTTGGAGGCAACATTCCAGGTGCAACAATTGGTGCCGATCAAGATTTATTTGCGAGCAATATTCAGGATACCATTAAAGCAATAGAGCTTAATTTGTATGGTACAATGATTCCTACGCATATTATTGGTCGTGTGATTGCTGAAAGCGGAAAAGGTGTCATCATCAATATATCTTCTCTTACAGCCAGTCGTCCTTTTACACGTGTTTTGGGCTATACTGTTGCAAAACACGGTATCGATGGGTATACAAAATGGATGGCCACCGAACTCGCTCAGCGTTATGGTGATCAAGTTCGTGTCAATGCAATCGCTCCCGGTGTATTCTTAACCAAACAAAACAAAAACTTATTGATCAATCCAGACGGTACTTATAGCGACCGTACCAAACGTATTCTTAACGGAACTCCCTATAACCGTTTGGGTGACCCTCGTGAGTTAAAAGGAACTTTAATCTATCTATTGAGCGATGCATCGGCCTTTGTGACAGGGGAGACGGTTTTTGTCGATGGTGGTTTTAATGCATGGTGTGGCGTTTAATTAAACTTTAAGATGAGAAAATTAGAACAAACCTGGCGTTGGTATGGTCCCAATGACCCGGTATCTTTACAAGATATCAAACAGGCTGGAGCTACTGGTATTGTTACGGCATTACATCATATTCCACACGGTGAGGTATGGCCACTTGCCGATATTCAAGAAAGAAAACGCATTATAGAAGATGCTGGCCTTACTTGGTCTGTTGTGGAAAGTGTGACAGTACACGAGGAGATTAAGACAAAAGGTGCTAGGGTCGATGAATACCTCCAGAAATATAATGAGACTTTAACCAATCTTGCACAATGCGGCATCAAAACAATTTGTTATAATTTTATGCCGGTGCTGGACTGGACACGTACACAATTGGATTTAACCATGGCGGATGGTTCAAAAGCATTGTATTTTGACTGGATTGATTTGGCACTGTTTGATATTTTTATATTGAAACGTGATGAGGCACAGACAGCGTATCCAGAGGATGTTGTTAAACGTGCGACTTTACGATTTGATGAAATTTCCGAACAGCAAAAAGAAGAATTGGCAAATGTTGTCTTAATGGGGATCCCCGGAGAGAAAAATGTGGAATTGGATGCCTTAAAGGCGAGCATTGATACCTATAAACATATTGGGAAAGATGGTTTACGCGATAATTTGGTTTATTTCCTTCAGGGAATTGCGGCAACTTGTGAGGAGAACGGTATATGTATGACCATTCATCCCGATGATCCACCGTATCCTATTTTAGGTTTGCCCCGCATCGCCAGTAATGGTGCAGATTTCGATTATTTTTTGAATGCGGTTCCACAACGATTTAATGGTGTCTGCTTTTGTACAGGATCTTTGGGGGCCAGTCAGACAAACGATCTGCCGGCTATCTTAGAAAATATTAAAGGACGGGTAAACTTTGTTCACTTACGGAATGTGAGGAAAGATGCGATCGGAAGCTTTTATGAGGCAGACCATTTGGATGGGGATGTCAATATGTATAAAATCATGAAAATCCTGGTTGCTGAAAATCAATTGCGATCAACAGCGATCCCATTCAGACCAGATCACGGCCATCAGATGCTGGATGATCTGAATAAAGTAACAAATCCAGGGTATTCTGCCATTGGAAGATTGAGAGGGCTTGCGGAATTACGGGGCCTAGAGTATGGTATTGTTGGTGAATGATACCAATAATTCGGGCGAAGATTAGAGATTATGACCTGTAATAGAGGTCGCATAAAGACAGTCGGGAAATAGGAGAGCTAACTTCTTATTTCCCGACTGTTTTGTTTTAAGTATGTCGGCGAGATTATAATCAAAAGAATTATAAGGAAGATTTGCGAATGATGAGCTGTGTTGGAAGCTCAATCGTTTCAAATTCATGTATTGGTCTTGTTTGGTTAATGGTGGCGATTAATTTATTTGTCGCCAGTTCCCCAATTTCTGTTGCCGGTTGTACAATTGTGGATAGTGCCGGATTTAAGGAAGCTGCTATCTGTGTGTTTGAAAAACCAATAACCGCGACCTCGGAAGGGACTTGAATCTGAAGCTCAGCCAAAATACCTAGTGTTCGAGTTGTAATAACATCCGTAGCACCGAAAATTGCATCTATACTTTTATGTTCAAGATATTCTTTGCGCAAAATCTCCCGAATTGTTTCGTCTATATCGGTGGTATTATTAAAACTACATTCGATATAATGTCTAGTATCAAAAGGAATCCCCGCATCTGATAAAGCAGATTTGAAGCCATTTAATCGTTCGGCTGCCACACCTAAGTTCTTTCCGGTGATATGCAAAATATTCTTTTTACCTTGTTCGATGAGATGCTTTGTGGCATTATATGAACCCTGGAAATTATTGACACCAACCTTGAATGTGTCGAGCTGGTGATTGATACGATCAAAAATAACGACGGGGATCTGCGATTTTATCAATGCTTTTAGCTCTTCAATATTTGAATCGGAAGAAACCGGAGATATCATTAAGCCATCAATACCGCGCATGCGTAAGACGTCAATACAATTTTTTTCGATCCGTTCGTCTTCCCGGCTTTGCATGAAAATAACGTCATAGACCGTCTGTTGAGAGGCTATTTGAATTCCATCGAGGATTTGTGAAACGAATGTATTGCTAATGTTGGATACAATAACCCCTATTGTATTGGATTTTCCTATTTTTAAGCTCCGTGCCAACTTATTTGGGTGGAAATTATGCTTTTTGGCATATTCCTGAACCATCTTTTTAGTCGCTTCACTTATTTCGTAGCTGTCTGATAATGCTTTGGAAACCGTCGAAACAGAAATATTGAGTGCCAACGCTATATCTTTCAGGGTAGTTCTGCTCATCGCTCTGGTGGTTATTTTAAGAAGATAAATCTACATAAAAAAATGTATAAATGCGTTTTTATCTTCATAATTAGCCATTATCTATGGTCGGTTGGGATTTAGTCAATGGATTTGATTGGCAGGATTTCCTGTGTGTTTTTGAGATAATTTTTATCTTGGAGCTTTTCCGGCACTCCTTTTTTTCTGAAATCCCCTTTTTATCCTTTTTCCAATCCCTCTTCAATGCAAGACGAAGGCTAGCTGGGGATGGGTAGCGAATGAAAAGCAACTTCAAAAGTTCTAATAGATGAGGTAATAGAAAGAAATTAGTAACTAGAAAAAAAGGTTTCCCTAGCTACTAATTTTCTGAGGTAGTTGTCCTATCTTTCTTTATATAAAGAATATAGAAAAAAATTGAGCCTGAAATGACGTATGGTATAAGTGGTGATAAATCAGCAAATTTCAATTGATGAGTGTCTCTATAGATATGAGTTATATCATTGACCCCTAAACCTAAAAAAAACAGGCATACTACAAAAGCGATAAAGATTACCTTTTTATTTATTTTGAACATATCATTATAATTTATCGACAAGCTTCTCCCCATTGAGCACTTGCATATATAAATCCTACAGCACCATACCAGCTCCAACGACAGAAGCTCCACTAGCAGCTAATCCAACAAAAGCTAAGGCAAGGCCAACAGATGCACCAGCACATGATGATAAAAAGCTTTTTGTCAATTTGTTATTTGATGCTGATTTAACAAATATATTTTTTCTCTTAAAGATAAAAATTCTGGGTGAACTTCTGCAGTATATGTTAATGCTAAAAATACACTTTCGTATTTACTGTATATTCCGTTCTCTTTTAAAATACCACTGTATTTATTGAGTGTTTGTTGTGGAGCCGCAGAATAATAAAGTTCATTGGATAAATTAATAAATATTTCTTTTTCCTTCTCGTTTATCACATTATTTTGAGAAAGAATATTGATAATATCAGTACTATTTGTTTTTGTTGATATTTCTTCTAAAAGATTGATTCTATCTTGTTGTATAGAAGATGAGATATTTTTATTCGCTTGTATAGCTAGATCTATTGTAGATAAGTTATTGCTTTTACTTTTTAAGGCTATGATGTTTTGAATATTTGAATTCATCGAAGTCCTCAAAGCACTAGATAGTTCAATTTTGCTGCTACCTTCATTTAAAACATTGGGCTGTTTACTACAAGATGTTGAAATACTACACAATTGTGTATAAAAATAAGATAAATCAAAGTAAGACGAAGGATAGCCGGGATATGGGAAGCGAATGAAAAGTTTTTCGGCTTATGTATCCTATGCTAGTCCGAGTGTTTGTTGTTTTTTGGTTATTCTTTGTTATTTCTAGGGCAGGGGGTCGGATCCAGTTCGACTTGTTTTCGGCTGCGGTGCGACTCATGTTTGACTCTGAAAGAGCCTGGACAGGGTTTAGATAGGTCTTAGGTTCGCCCTGTGAGCAAGGTGTGTCTATCGTGAGCGGGTTCTGTCTCCATGTCGGGGTCGGACGGAACACGGACTCAACACGGACAAAACACGGAGTCAGTGCAAATCTTCCCCGAACATGGCACGAAGCCGACGGGGAGAGCGGAACAGGAGGTTCCCGCAGACCCTGCGCGGCAGCCGGAGGCCTACCTCCGAGCAGACCCCTAGTTACCCTCTCGATAAAAATAATTCTGAACTTCTTATTCTTTAGTTTAGCTTTTGTTTATACTTAGCTTAGCATTAAGTTAGGTTTTGATTAGCTTATACCTATACTATACCTAAACTAACCCTAACTAAACCCTAAACTAACCCTAAGTAAACAGGTAAGAAAGTGTTGCTTATGTTTGCCCCTGCCGCCGGTGCTGAAATCCCTCCGTTAAACCTCGGGGGAGCCCATTTCACGGTACCTTGGACTTCCCTGTCCCCATTTCGGGTGCAGGATCAGCTGTTTTTCGCCTCCCTCTGCAGCTTCCGTCGCTAAAATGAAAAAGAATCTCGCACCGTTACAGGTAGTTAGGGACAAAATGAAATAAATAAGAACAAAAGGCTTGGAAGTCTGCCCGAAAACTCCCTATCTTTGCACCACTCCGCAAGGGAGGGACGGTTACCCCGAAAGAGGGAATCATGAAAAAAGAAGGGTTTAAGAGAAGCCTGGCAGGATCAAAAATCCCGCCCGGTTTAAGTTTAAACGCGGAAATCGAAAAAAGGGAAAAGAAAAAAAACTTCAAAAAGTTTTTGGAAGTTCAGAAAAGATTTCTACCTTTGCAGTCCCAACGGAAACGAAGGGAAAAACAAAAAAAGAAAAAGACGGCGCAATGCCATCGGAATATAGCGGATACGGAAGTTGAAGCGACAAAAGTTCTTTAAGAAAACACAATCATGTAAGCGTGACGAGTAGACAAACGAAAGTCATGAACAAATTCAAGTAATTCGTTCAATTCGATCCAAGATCAGAGATATAAAAAAAGAATTCTGATTATTATAAATAGTTGGAATCAAAAACTTCATTTTACAATGGAGAGTTTGATCCTGGCTCAGGATGAACGCTAGCGGCAGGCCTAATACATGCAAGTCGGACGGGATCCATCGGAGAGCTTGCTCGAAGATGGTGAGAGTGGCGCACGGGTGCGTAACGCGTGAGCAACCTACCTCTATCAGGGGGATAGCCTCTCGAAAGAGAGATTAACACCGCATAATATAATTTCCCGGCATCGAGGAATTATTAAATATTTATAGGATAGAGATGGGCTCGCGTGACATTAGCTAGTTGGTAGGGTAACGGCTTACCAAGGCGACGATGTCTAGGGGCTCTGAGAGGAGAATCCCCCACACTGGTACTGAGACACGGACCAGACTCCTACGGGAGGCAGCAGTAAGGAATATTGGTCAATGGGCGGAAGCCTGAACCAGCCATGCCGCGTGCAGGAAGACTGCCCTATGGGTTGTAAACTGCTTTTGTCCAGGAATAAACCTAGATACGTGTATCTAGCTGAATGTACTGGAAGAATAAGGATCGGCTAACTCCGTGCCAGCAGCCGCGGTAATACGGAGGATCCGAGCGTTATCCGGATTTATTGGGTTTAAAGGGTGCGTAGGCGGCCTATTAAGTCAGGGGTGAAATACGGTGGCTCAACCATCGCAGTGCCTTTGATACTGATGGGCTTGAATCCATTTGAAGTGGGCGGAATAAGACAAGTAGCGGTGAAATGCATAGATATGTCTTAGAACTCCGATTGCGAAGGCAGCTCACTAAGCTGGTATTGACGCTGATGCACGAAAGCGTGGGGATCGAACAGGATTAGATACCCTGGTAGTCCACGCCCTAAACGATGATAACTCGATGTTGGCGATAGACAGCCAGCGTCCCAGCGAAAGCGTTAAGTTATCCACCTGGGGAGTACGCCCGCAAGGGTGAAACTCAAAGGAATTGACGGGGGCCCGCACAAGCGGAGGAGCATGTGGTTTAATTCGATGATACGCGAGGAACCTTACCCGGGCTTGAAAGTTAGTGAAGAGTGCAGAGACGCACTCGTCCTTCGGGACACGAAACTAGGTGCTGCATGGCTGTCGTCAGCTCGTGCCGTGAGGTGTTGGGTTAAGTCCCGCAACGAGCGCAACCCCTATGTTTAGTTGCCAGCATTTAAGGTGGGGACTCTAAACAGACTGCCTGTGCAAACAGAGAGGAAGGTGGGGACGACGTCAAGTCATCATGGCCCTTACGTCCGGGGCTACACACGTGCTACAATGGATGGTACAGCGGGCAGCTACATAGCAATATGATGCTAATCTCTAAAAGCCATTCACAGTTCGGATTGGGGTCTGCAACTCGACCCCATGAAGTTGGATTCGCTAGTAATCGCGTATCAGCAATGACGCGGTGAATACGTTCCCGGGCCTTGTACACACCGCCCGTCAAGCCATGAAAGTTGGGGGTACCTAAAGCATGTTACCGAAAGGAGCGTGTTAGGGTAAAACCGATAATTGGGGCTAAGTCGTAACAAGGTAGCCGTACCGGAAGGTGCGGCTGGAATACCTCCTTTCTAGAGTATCGAAGATCGGTGCTCGTCACGTTACATATGATTGCAAGAAGAAAAAACATCAGAAGAAAGTGCCCGCCCCGAAAGGAGCAGGACCGAGAGAAAGAGATGAACAAGATAAGCTAGTCCCGTAGCTCAGTTGGTTAGAGCACTACACTGATAATGTAGGGGTCAGCAGTTCAAATCTGCTCGGGACTACGAAAAAAAGAGGGGAATTAGCTCAGCTGGCTAGAGCACCTGCCTTGCACGCAGGGGGTCAACGGTTCGAATCCGTTATTCTCCACATCACCGGTGAAGTGTATAGCGATATACTTCAGGATACCGGAAAAAGAGTTCTTTGACATATTGAAAGAGAAAAAAAATTACAAGAGAAGACAACAGTATAGAGACAATACGTGTATGTGTTTGAAGTAAGGGAGAGGCCCTCGGTGAATGCCGAACGATCCCGAACCTAGCATACGGGTATATATATCAAAAGCAGCCGCATAGTAGCAAAAGGCTATGCCGGTGAAGAAAGTAAATAAGGGCACACGGGGGATGCCTAGGCTCTCAGAGGCGAAGAAGGACGTGATAAGCTGCGATAAGCTTTGGGGATTGGCAAATGCGACTTGATCCAGAGATTTCCGAATGGGGCAACCTGACTATTTGAAGAATAGTCGTATAAAACGCGAACGCGCTGAACTGAAACATCTAAGTAGGCGTAGGAGAAGAAAATAACAATGATTTCCCAAGTAGTGGCGAGCGAACGGGAAAGAGCCCAAACCGATCATGTTACGGCATGGTCGGGGTTGTAGGACCACGAGATTGTACAGCGCTATGAACTGGAAGCAGGTGGGAAACTGCGCGACAAGGGTGAGAGCCCCGTACAGGTAAAGAATGTTGACATAGTGGTATCCTGAGTACCGCGGGACCGGAGAAATCCTGTGGGAATCCACCAGCACCATCTGGTAAGGCTAAATACTCCTGAGAGACCGATAGTGAACCAGTACCGTGAGGGAAAGGTGAAAAGAACCCCGAACAGGGGAGTGAAAAGAACCTGAAACCGTGTGCTTACAAGCGGTTGGAGCAGGCAGGTCCTGTGACAGCGTGCCTTTTGCATAATGAGCCTACGAGTTACTCTTGTCTGGCAAGGTTAAGTCCTTCAGGGACGCAGCCGAAGCGAAAGCGAGTCTTAATAGGGCGCATAGTCAGATGAGGTAGACGCGAAACCTTGTGATCTACCCTTGGGCAGGTTGAAGTTGCAGTAACATGTAATGGAGGACCGAACCGATAAACGTTGAAAAGTTTCCGGATGACCTGAGGGTAGGGGTGAAAGGCCAATCAAACTGGGAAATAGCTCGTACTCCCCGAAATGTTTTTAGGAACAGCGTCGGCGTAGAGTTTGATAGAGGTAGAGCTACCGATTGGGTGCGGGGGAGTCAAATCCTACCAAATCCAGACGAACTCCGAATGCTATCAAATATAGCCGGCAGTGAGGCTTTGGGTGCTAAGGTCCAAGGCCGAGAGGGAAAGAACCCAGACCATCAGCTAAGGTCCCCAAATTCGTTCTAAGTTGAACTAACGAGGTCCGGTTGCCCAGACAGCTAGGATGTTGGCTTGGAAGCAGCCATTCATTTAAAGAGTGCGTAACAGCTCACTAGTCGAGCGGCCGGGCGTGGATAATAAACGGGCATCAAGAACGGTACCGAAGCTATGGATTTGCATTGAAAGATATGCATCTGGTAGGGGAGCATTCCATCGCCGGGGAAGCAGTTTGGCAATGAACTGTGGAGGTTATGGAAAAGCAAATGTAGGCATAAGTAACGATAAGGCGGGTGAGAAACCCGCCCACCGAAAGACCAAGGTTTCCTGATCAACGTTAATCGGATCAGGGTCAGTCGGGACCTAAGGCGCACCCGAAGGGGGCAAGCCGATGGACAACTGGTTAATATTCCAGTACTCTTCATAACTGCGATGTGGTGACGGAGTAGTGACACTGCCGCGAACTGACGGAATAGTTCGTTGAAAGGCGTAGGTATAGGGACGGTAGGCAAATCCGCCGACCCTGCTGAAACCCAATAGTACAGCAAAGCTCCGGTGGCGCTGATAGAGCAGGTAAACAGACTTCCAAGAAAACCCGCTAAGCTTCAGGTTATGAAGACCCGTACCGCAAACCGACACAGGTGGTCGAGGAGAGAATCCTAAGGTGCTCGAGTGAGTCATGGCTAAGGAACTCGGCAAAATGGCCCTGTAACTTCGGGAGAAGGGGCGCTGTCTCGTAAGAGCAGCCGCAGTGAAAAGGCCCAGGCGACTGTTTAACAAAAACATATGGCTTTGCAAAATCGCAAGATGAAGTATAAGGCCTGACACCTGCCCGGTGCTGGAAGGTTAAGAGGGGATGTCATCGCAAGAGAAGCATTGAATCGAAGCCCCAGTAAACGGCGGCCGTAACTATAACGGTCCTAAGGTAGCGAAATTCCTTGTCGGGTAAGTTCCGACCTGCACGAATGGTGTAACGATCTGGGCGCTGTCTCAGCCATGAGCTCGGTGAAATTGTGGTATCGGTGAAGACGCCGATTACCCGCAACGGGACGGAAAGACCCCATGCACCTTCACTATAGCTTAACATTGAGATTGGGTACAGGATGTGTAGGATAGGCGGGAGATGTTGAAGTGGCTTCGCCAGGAGTCATGGAATCAACCTTGAAATACCGCCCTTTCTGTATTCGGTTTCTAACTCCCTTATGGGGAGGACATTGTTTGGTGGGTAGTTTGACTGGGGTGGTCGCCTCCAAAAAGGTAACGGAGGCTTTCAAAGGTAAGCTCAGTACGCTTGGTAACCGTACGTGGAGTGCAATGGCATAAGCTTGCTTGACTGTGAGACCGACAAGTCGAACAGGGTCGAAAGACGGACATAGTGATCCGGTGGTTCTGTATGGAAGGGCCATCGCTCAAAGGATAAAAGGTACGCTGGGGATAACAGGCTGATCTCCCCCAAGAGCTCATATCGACGGGGAGGTTTGGCACCTCGATGTCGGCTCGTCACATCCTGGGGCTGGAGAAGGTCCCAAGGGTTGGGCTGTTCGCCCATTAAAGTGGCACGCGAGCTGGGTTCAGAACGTCGCGAGACAGTTCGGTCCCTATCTGTTGTGGGCGTTGGAAGTTTGAGTGGATCTGACCTTAGTACGAGAGGACCGGGTTGGACAGACCTCTGGTGAACCTGTTATGCCGCCAGGTGTACGGCAGGGTAGCTACGTCTGGAATAGATAAGCGCTGAAAGCATCTAAGTGCGAAACTAGCCACGAGATGAGACTTCCTTATAGGGTCGTAGAAGATGACTACGTTGATAGGCCATAGGTGTAAAGGTTGAGAGACCAAAGCCAAGTGGTACTAATAGCCCGAAGCTTTCTCAAGCAGACAGACACTGTTGTCTTCCTCTTTAATTTTTAAGAAACAAACAGGAAACGAACCTCTTTCAATACATATGTCATTTGGCATGAATCACATGATAAGAATATCATAGATCATCCAATAAAGATTTTTAGGTGCCTATATCGGCGGTGTCTACCTCTTCCCATTCCGAACAGAGCAGTCAAGCCCGCCAGAGCCGATGGTATTGCCGTAACAGGTGGGAGAGTAGGTCGGTGCCTTTTTTTACACGGAAGCCCTTGCTGGAAACAGTCAAGGGCTTCTTTCGTTTGGATACTTCCGTATTTCGCTGTACAGGCCATTGCCTATCCTCCGCCTATCGGTTATCGCAGCACAGGACCGTCGGTGAGCCCGGCCATCGGTAGCTGTTCCGCAAACGGTAGCAGTCCTGCAATCTGCACTGACCGTGTCAAATCCTATTACTTTTTACCTGTATGCTATAGCTGCATATCAATTGGCCTTGCAGTAGCTACTTGTAATGCTATATATGCTATTCGGTTGGGAAGTATACAGGTAAAATGGTACCAGTCATAGCAGGAGCAGGCGGTCATGCAGTCATCACTGTGCTCCGCTGCTATGCTGCACTGTCGTAGCCAAGGGGTATTACAAAACTCAGGCTGAGCCCATATTCTTTTAATAAGTGGCTTTTCTACAGTGGTTAACTAAATTATGCTATAACAGTACACAGAAGCCAGTTCAAGCTAATCCCACCACTAATCTGTTACGAATCTTTAACTCCCTTGCTACCGGCGAATAGTGAAATAAGTCTGCAGATTAAGGTTTGCTACTTTGATGAGGTTTGATGCGCTATAGTTACAATTCATTTCGTGCCGATAGTCTCGATGTTTGTGGAATAAATTCGTGTGTATGGGACAGTGATTTTAACTCATATTGCCATTGAAACAGGGTATTAAACTGCAGGAAATGTGACTGCGGTCACTATTGATGTCTGATTTAATTGTAAAAAGTATCTTTCAAGATCTCTATTTTCCCTAAGTCATTTACAACCAATGGTCGAAATTGCTAACTAACCCTTTTAATCGGTTAATAAAAAAGTGACGTACATCACTTTTGTACGCATTGTCCATCATTAGATTGTCATAAATTGCTGCTTATTTTTGAATCAGAATCAACAATTTAAGTAATGCAGTTAGAGCAATTTAATTACGACAACAAGATTGTCAGGAATTTCGGAATCGCTACCATTATTTGGGGGATAGTTGGTATGACCATAGGATTGCTTGTGGCAACGCAGCTTGTTTGGCCCCAGATGAACTTTGGATTGCAATTTACAACATTTGGCCGTGTACGTCCTGTGCATACCAATGCGGTGATTTTTGCTTTCGTAGGTAATGGTATTTTTATGGGAGTGTATTACTCCTTACAGCGGGTGCTTAAAGCAAGAATGTTCAGTGATGCTTTGAGTAAGCTCCATTTTTGGGGTTGGCAATTAATTATTGTTGCCTCGGCTATTACACTCCCACTCGGTCTTACTTCAAGCCATGAGTATGCCGAAATGGAATGGCCTATTGATATCGCAATTACCCTCATTTGGGTCGTATTCGGAATCAATATGTTCGGTACTATTATCAAACGACGCGAACGTCACATGTATGTCGCTGTTTGGTTCTATATTGCCACATTTGTTACAGTAGCGGTATTACATATTGTTAACTCCATCCAATTACCTGTAGCTGGATGGAAAAGCTATTATGTCTACAAAGGCGTACAGGATGCGCTGGTACAATGGTGGTATGGTCACAATGCAGTTGCTTTTTTCTTGACAACTCCTTATTTGGGAATGATGTATTATTTCCTTCCTAAGATGGCCAACCGTCCAGTTTACTCTTACAAGTTAAGTATTCTTCACTTTTGGTCTTTAATCTTTATTTATATCTGGGCAGGTCCTCACCATTTGCTCTATACGGCGCTACCTGGTTGGGTACAGTCTTTAGGGGTTGTATTCTCCATTATGTTGATTGCTCCGAGTTGGGGCGGTATGATCAATGGCTTGTTGACCTTACGTGGTGCCTGGGATAAGGTGCGGACAGAGCCTATGTTAAAATTCATGGTCGTGGCCCTTACTTGTTATGGTATGGCGACTTTCGAAGGCCCTATGCTATCTTTAAAGCAGGTGAATGCAATTGCTCACTTTACCGACTGGATCGTAGCACACGTACACGTAGGTGCATTGGGATGGAACGGCTTTATGACATTCGGTATTCTGTACTGGTTGATACCACGTATTTATAAAACGGAGTTATATTCTAAAAAATTGGCATCAACGCACTTTTGGATAGGTACCTTGGGTATTTTGTTCTATGCGATCCCGATGTATTGGGCAGCTGTAGTACAAGGCTTGATGTGGAAAGAATTTACACCGGAAGGGGTTTTGAAATATCCCAACTTCCTTGCGACAACATTGGAAATTTTGCCAATGCACATGATGCGTGCACTAGGTGGTGCACTTTATCTATCGGGCGTGTTCCTAATGACGTTCAACTTGATCAAAACTATGCAAAAAGGGAAGCTTTTGGCCAATGAGCCTGCAGAAGCTCCTGCATTATTGCCGGTTCAAGTAAACGAACAGTCTCAACACCGTCGCCTTGAACGTAAGCCAATTTTATTTATGGTACTGGCTCTTATTGCGATCCTCATCGGGGGTATGGTGGAGATGGTGCCGACTTTTACAATTTCTAAAAACGTTCCAACGATTGCGAGTGTAAAACCTTATACAGCATTGGAACTGCAGGGAAGGGATCTCTACGTGAGAGAAGGTTGTGTAAACTGTCACACGCAAACTATTCGTCCATTTAGATCCGAAACTGCCCGTTACGGAGAGTATAGTAAGGCGGGAGAGTTTGTTTACGATACACCGTTTTTATGGGGTTCGAAGCGGACGGGACCAGATCTGCATCGAATCGGTGGAAAATACCCAAATAAATGGCACTTTGATCACCTGTTGGATCCGACGATTACCTCGCCAGGAAGTATTATGCCAACATATCCTTGGTTGATCGATCAGAAGCTAGATAATTCTATTCTGCAAGATAAAATGAAAGCGTTACGGAAATTGGGAATTCCCTATACCGATGCGGAAATTGAACATGCTGAGCAGGATCTTACCAAACAGGCACAAAAAATTGCTGATGATCTAAAACAAAATCAAGTGAATGTGTTAGCTGACCGTGAGATTGTAGCTGTAATTGCATACTTACAGCGATTAGGAACAGATATAAAAGCAGCTCCAAAAGTAGCTGATAATGTTAACGCAAATCAATAAAGCCATGTTTAAGCAAATAACAAATCTAAACGGCAGTGAGCTTTATCTAATTGCATCACTTTGGATCTTCTTGGTGTTCTTCATTTCAGTAGCAATAATGTTGTTTCGAATGAAAAAAGACTATGTTACTTATATGAAGGAATTGCCTTTGGAAGAAGATGAAACAGAAAAGGAACTGAATCATTCACCTGAAAGTCTATAATATATGAGTTTATTATTGGATACTGCACCAGCTACCGCAGAAGTTGTTCAATCTACGATAGGATTCGGTACAGATAATTTATACACAGATATCTTAATTGTTGTATTGATCGTTGTGATGCTGGCTCTTCTTGCTTCGGCATTGATGGTCAATCGCGCGATGAAATCCATCATTAAGATTACCATGCCTGAATTGGCCAAGGAGGAAAAACTCAAAAAGGCGGCGAATAAGGGCTGGATGAAAAGGTCGTGGAACAAGATCATGGGGATCAGACCGATTTCAGAAGAAAAGGATATTGTTATAGACCATGAGTATGATGGTATCCGCGAATTGGATAATCCGATTCCGATCTGGTTTAATTTTCTTTTTTATGGAACGATTTTTTTCGGCCTTGTTTACTTATTTGTTTATCAGGTGTCGGGCATCGGAATGAACCAGGACCAGGAGTATGAACATGAGATGGTCGTTGCCGAGAAAGAGCGTCAGGCTTATCTTACTGCTTCTGCGAGCAATGTAGACGAAAGTAGCGTGGAGTTTCAGCCGGAAATGGCAGCTGATGGAAAAGCGATCTTTACCGCAAACTGTGTCGCTTGCCACGGTGGTAGTGGCGAGGGAGGCATCGGACCTAACTTGACCGATAAGTTTTGGCTTCATGGTGGCGAGATTAAAGATATCTTCAAAACCATTAAGTATGGTGTTCCTGATAAAGGAATGGTGCCATGGGAACAAACCTTAAGTCCTGCACAAATTGCACAGGTTGCCAGTTATATTATCACCTTAAGGGATACACACCCCGCTAATCCAAAAGCTCCGCAAGGTGAAGAGGTAACCTATGGCGGTGGCCAGGCTGCAAGTGGAGAGAAGCCGGCGGATGAGAGCAAAGCCGATCAGGCTGAAACAGAAAAAAAAGCAGAGTAGTAAATTGAAATAGCAATGAGTACAGTAGTCGTGAATAATGCCAATAACGGTGGATCTAAGTCAAAAAAAAGACAATGGATTTATGCCAAAAAACCGCAGGGAGAGCTTTACAAAAAGAGACAGTGGGTTGGGTATTCACTACTGCTGTTCTTGTTTGTAGTTCCTTTTATCAAAATAAATGGTGAACCGTTTCTCATGTTCAACATTATTGAGCGAAAGTTTTCCATCTTAGGAAATCTGTTCTATCCACAGGATCTCTACATATTCGTATTCGGCATGTTAATCGTGATGGTATGTGTGGTTTTGTTTACTGTTGTCTTTGGACGGGTATGGTGCGGATGGACTTGCCCCCAGACCATTTTTTTGGAATTAATATTTAGACGAATTGAATATTGGATCGAAGGTGATTGGCAACAACAAAAGAAATTGGATGCTGGACCCAATACGGATCAAAAACAATTGAAAAAGTTTTTGAAACATGGTATATTCCTGATCATATCATTTTTCATTTCAAATATCTTTTTGTCTTATATCATCGGTGTTGATGCACTGATGAAGATTGTCACTGATCCATTGGACCAACATATCGGTGGATTGATCTCAATAATCATCTTTACATTGGTTTTCTATGGTGTGTTTGCGTACGTCAGGGAGATTGTATGTATTGCAATTTGCCCTTATGGCAGATTGCAGGGCGTACTCCTCGATGACCAAAGTATCACTGTTGCATATGATCATGGACGTGGAGAGCCAAGAGGAAAACAGCAAAAGGATGCAATGACGACACATGGAGATTGTGTAGACTGCAAACTCTGTGTACATGTATGCCCCACAGGAATTGATATTCGAAATGGTCTGCAATTAGAATGTGTAAGCTGTACGGCCTGTATTGATGCCTGTGATGCTGTCATGGACAAAATTGGAAAGCCTAAAAAGTTAATTGGCTTTTATCCAATGGGTGAGATTGAAGGAACACTGAAGAAAAAAAGCAATACGAGGGCAATAGCCTATTCTATCGTGTTGGTTGCATTAATGTCGGTCTTTAGTTTTCTGTTGTTCAATCGTTCTCAGGTGGATGGAAGATTGCTTCGGGCAAAGGGAAGCACCTACCAGCTTCGTGATGATAAGACAATAAGCAACCTGTATTCTTTGGAATTGATTAATAAGTCTGGTAAAGAAATGCCTTTTAAATTGGTCTGTGATGATCCGCGTTTAACGATTCAACTGGTCAATCCTATTCAAAAATTGAGTAAAGATGGGCATGCGACACTGAGCTTTTTTCTAATTATCGCGAATAAGGATGTGGAGACCTATAAAAGTAATGTAAAATTAGCTATCTATTCGGGAGATAAGAAAGTGGAAAGTTTAACAACCACTTTTATTGCGCCTCCGGGTATGAATTAAAATGAAAAACAATGAATTGGGGTACAAAGATTTTTTTAACCTTGGCGGTATTTATGTTGTGTATAGTCGGAGCAGGAATATACATGGTGAGTCACGATTCGGATAGTCTGGAAGAAGATGACTATTACGAGCAGGGACTGAATTATGATCAAGCTTACGATAAAAAGCAAAATGTATTGATTATGAAGGAATCACCGACGATAGAAATCAGGCAAGATACCTTGTATATTCATTTTGTCTCCAAAGTAAATAAAGGGAAATTGCTGTTTCGAAAACCTTCGGATAACCGATTGGATAAAGAATTACCATTTCAGACAACCAGTAATTTATATACACTGCCCATTTCCACGTTCGATAAAGGAATGTGGAATTTGTATATTGACTGGAAGAGTGTAGGTAAAGATTTTTTGTTTGAAGAGCATATTTTATTTTAGGGAAATGAGCTATACCTATTTTGCATTTTTCATGGGATTGTTTGGAAGCATACATTGTGCGGTAATGTGTGGTCCATTAATTTTTGCTATTGAAGGAAGGCAGGGTTTTGGTTGGAACGTTTTTTTAAATAAAATACTGTATCAATCCGGAAGGGTACTGACTTATGGTTGTTTAGGACTTTTACTCGGTACGATCGGAACATTTGCGCAGATTCAAGGTTGGCAGCGAAGTTTGAGCTGGGCCACAGGTATTATTTTGATCGGAATTGCTTTATTCCAGCTTATTGGTAAGCATAATCGGAAAATCGCTAGCTGGCAGACGAAGGCTGTGCAGCCAATTGTACGCTTATTATCGAAATGGCTCTATAAACCGGGGGGGAGTTTTATTGCTGGCGTACTGAATGGCTTATTGCCCTGTGGTATGGTCTACATGGCACTCATGTCGTCCATAAATGCAGACAGTCCACAGCAAAGTTTCTTTTTTATGTTGTGTTTTGGCTTAGGAACTATCCCGCTGTTGTTTGCGTTTTCTTTTCTGGGAAATTTCTCCAGATCTTTCAAAATCGGATTTTCGAAATGGGTTCCCTTTCTCTATTTCTTATTGGGAATTTGGTTTATACTCCGGGGTGCCAATTTAGACATTCCTTATTTAAGTCCATTCATTCATGTCGATGGTGCAATAAACTGTGTTTAACGACAAACAATATGTCGATGCTAAGTATTATATTTCCTCAATAAATAAATTTCTCAATAAGCAGAGGAGAGATCGATAAATTACTTATATATGCTAGGCAATTAAATTGCATATAAAAGGTAATTTATCTAAGTTTGGTAAAACCCTTAGCAAACAATATGGAGGTACTTCATCATATTTTACAGATTGCATTAACATACTATTGGATCCCCTTACTCATCCTTTATATTGGTGTAATCGGAACGATCCTGATCGAAAACCGTAACCCTTCCAAGACCATTGCCTGGATTATGGTCATTGTTTTCTTACCTGTCATTGGATTACTCAGTTACTATTTCTTTGGACAAAAATTTAAAAAGGTCAAAAGAATGAAACGTGTGTATCGTGAGCAGTCCAAAAAACTCATGGATGCCTGGCGTAAGGAATCTGAAATTATGGAGGAACATATCGATACCTTAAACGAGCGAATCGGTAGTTTGGCCATGGTATACCGCTATCTTAAAAATCAAAAGATCTCTACATTTTCCCTCAACAACGATGTAACCCTGTTTATCAATGGGGAAGAAAAGTTTCCGGTACTTATTGATCGTCTTAAAGCTGCGCAGCATTCCATTCACATGGAATATTATATCTGGGACATGGATGAAATAGGGCAGGAGATCTTACATATTCTAGAAGAAAAAGCAAAAGCTGGGGTCACCGTACGTCTGATATTGGATAGTTTTGGTTCTCCTGATGTAATTAAATATTTACGGAGGCATAAACCCGATTTTGTGTTTCAAGCTTTCCTTCCAGTAACCTTTAGTTCCTTGGCGAATAGCAACTACCGAAATCACCGCAAGATAGCGGTGATCGATGGGAAAATAGGTTTTGTCGGCGGAATCAATATTTCAGATCGGTATATCAATAATGGAAAAAATGAGGTTTATTGGCGGGATACAGCTATGATGGTTGTCGGCGCGGCTGTAAATACGTTGCAAATCCAGTTTTGGAACAGCTGGAACCAGACAGATGGGGAATCGTTTGAATTGGGCCGAGGTTATTTAAACCGATTTCCTCTTACCGATGAAGATGCGAGTGGAGTAGGATTTACAGCCAGTGATCCTGGATCGCCAGCGCCTTTCAATATGGAAGCAATTATTGCCGGTATCAACGAAGCAAAAGAATATGTACAGTTGTGTACGCCATATTTTATTCCCAGCGATCAATTGACGACCGCTTTAATGCTCGCGGTATCTTCAGGAGTCCGTGTGGACTTGATGTTGCCGGCCCGGTCTGATTCGTTTTTTGTACAGCACGCCTCATTCTCGTTTATAAAACCACTGTTGGAAAGAGGAGTCAACGTATACCTTTATACAAAGGGATTTCTGCATGCCAAAACCATCTGTATTGATGGGAAGCTTGCCTATATCGGTACGACAAACTTAGATATCAGAAGTTTTTACATCAATTTTGAAATCTCGGGAATTGTCTCGGATAAAGCGCTTTGCGACCGTCTTAATGCGCAATTTTTGGCTGATATTGAGGCCTCAGATCTGATTACAATCCGAAAATGGATGCAACGAAGCCGCTGGAAAAGAGGAGTTGATTCCATCTGTAGGCTTTTGGCTCCATTGCTTTAAATTACCTTTAAAGAGTCGGTAATGACCCTATGGATAGGTATAATAAATGTTAAAAATACCCCAATGAGGTTGGTCTTTGCTCAAAATTGAATATATTTAGCTATTCATTTTTTATTCTAAGACTTTCAATGAAGCACATAAAACTATTGATTTAATTAACGACATTTTAATATATTTGAACCGCTTTAAACATGTTTTAAGGCGGTTTTTTTATTTCCTTTCAATTTGATGACGTATGATTTTACAGCAATAAATAAATCTAAATCATTGTTCAATTTATATTACACCAATAGAATAAAGGAGCTGATCGATAACAATTTGACAGTGTTGGAAGTTGAAATTTATCTTACAAAAGAAGAGGTTGAAGAGTTGGATTTTACTAAGCCAATCTATGTGGAAAATGAAGATGGTAATACATACTTTAAGCTACTAGAGGTGAACTATAGTAACAATACCTTACTATCAAAGTGCAAATTGCAGAAGATTATTATTTAATATATATTTACAGGATGAAAAAATCTTTATTATTACTGTTACTTATGTTAGGGCTGACGACAACCATACTAACAAGTTGTGAGGGGGATAAAGACCCTTACCAATATGAACATACTATTAAAAAAGGATATTCCAAGGAAGAACTTATTGCCAATCTAGAGGGAGCTTATAAGGAAATATATGGGAAAGATTTTTTGTACGAATTGGAAAAAATTCAGAACAACAAAAATGAAACATATAGAATTAGTGTAAAACCAGACGGTCTTATAGATTTTAATTTTGAAAGTGGTAAATTAAATAATTATCTCTTGATTCGAAATGATAATAAACGTCTTGATTGGATGTTCAATATAATAAAAGGTGTCGAAGCTACAAAAGCTGAATATTAAAATACATAATACCGTACATATTACCTACCAGAGTATGTACAATGATGGCTATCCAATTGGGTAGCTTTTTTGTTTCCACCCTTTGCCACGGAGCCAATAATTATCTAAAAAATTATGGCTATTAAAGGCAATTCAAATAAAGAAGAAATAGTATTAGGCGTATCTGTCGATGTTGAGGAAGCGCAAAAAAGGGTGAAAGTTTTAGAAAAAAACTTGATGCTCTTCAAGGGATCAAATTAAAAGTCAAAACTTCGAGATGAGCAACGCACAACTAAAGACCCTTTACGTTTACAGCAACTAGCTAACGAAACTAAGAGCCTAACGTTACAAATATCTGCAATGGAGGATGGATATAAGGACGAGGATGAGTTGTATTCCCTATCAGTGAGTAACCAGCAAAATAGTGAAGAGTTCGCCACTAAAGAATTGTTTGATGAGTTGGTGCTTATCAACCGTCAAATAATGTTAAAAAATGAATTGTTGAATAATATAAAATGGAAATAATTATATTTGGAATATGACTGCAATTGAACATGAAACTCTGATTTTTGATAAACTCAAGAGTGTAGTGAACCAAAAGGAATTTATTGAAACACTAGAGAATCAACTCATCTTAATCAATAGTACTAAAGATGCTGTAACGCAAATTTCTAATCTAGGTAATGAAGTTATTAATGACTTGGAGAATAAACTAGAAAAAAAGACTAGTGCAAAAGAAATCGCTAAAGAGGTGTATAATGAATTATTTATTAATAATACGAAAGTGAGAGCCGAGAATTTAGGTCAAAGCGAAAAGGAAATTAAGTTTAATTTGAAACTTCAAAAACAATACGCTAAAAAAAGTGGGCTGAAATATTAAGGACACAATTTAGGATACATTGAATAATTAAATCACTAATAATTAGATGCTTAAGTTAAATACTGTAAAACTGTTGACTTTATCGATAGGACTGTTAGGAATGGGGAAGGCTTATGCCCAGACGACACCTACGTTGCCTATTAATACGATCGTAGAACGAGTTCAGAAATATTTTCAGGTCTACCCAGTTGAAAAGGTACATTTACATTTCGATAAACCATATTATGCGGTGGGGGATACCCTCTGGTTTTCGACCTATTTATCCCGCAATTTGGCCGAATATGAGCCGAGTAAAATAGCTTATGTGGAAGTACTGAACAGTCGTGATTCCCTGATTCAGACACTAAAAATTCCATTGGATAAAGGGGTAGGAAATGGGCAGATTGTACTTGATCCTCAATTTATGTCGCAGGACAATTATCGATTTAGGGCTTACACAAAATGGATGGCCAACTTTGATAATGCCTACTTCTTTAATAAAGTGGTGCCAATCGGTGATGTTATCAATAAGAAATTGATTACAAACATTGAATTTCAAAATAACATTGGTGGCAATAAAACCCAAGCTGTCATACAGTTCCGCGATCGTACGGGAAAACCGATGATCAATTCAAAAATCAATTGGGAGTTTGTCTCGGGATGGGAAACGTTCGACAAGGGTAAAGGTGAGACGGATGGTCTAGGGAAAGTAACGATAAATTTGTCTGCAAAGGAAAAAGCAAATTTGGAGAAAGGACAACTGAAGATTAGCATTCAGGAGAATAAAAATGAAAAACCTTTGTCTAGTTCTTTCTTGCTCAAAAATGCCTTATGGGATGCAGACGTGCAATTCTTTCCTGAAGGGGGAGATATTATCGCCGGATTGGCAAAAAAAGTGGCATTTAAAGCCCTCGGATCCGATGGGAAAGGGCTAAAGGTAAAAGGAAGTATTTTAGATTCAAAGGGCAAGTCTGTAGCGGAGTTTGCGGACTTCGGAACTGGAATGGGCTATTTTTCTCTTCTGCCGCTCGCGGGAGAAAATTATCAAGCTGTTGTGAAGTTTGAGAATGGACAGGAACGCAAATACAAATTGCCGGCTGTTGTCAATGACAAGGCAAATGTTGTTTTTGTAAAACAGGATGCTACGAATGCTGAGTTTGCCGTGGTAACCAGTGAAGAGAATTTTTCAAAAAACCAAGGGCAATCCTATTATGTTTTGGTTCAGTCGAATGGACATCTCTGTTTTGGCGCGCAGGTGAATTTGAAATCTTCATCCGCATTGGTCAATATTCCGAAAGAGCGTTTACCAAATGGTATTGTCCAGGTTACCTTATTGAGTCCTGACGGAAAGCCTATCAGTGAACGCTTGGCATTTGTTCAAAGCGAAAAGCTTTTAAATATTCAGGTTACCAGCGATAAGCAAAGTTATAAGGCTAAAGACTTGGTCAATCTTAAACTTGCTGTAGACAACAATGGGCAGAAGTTCCCGGGAAGCTATTCAGTAGCTGTAATAGACGAATCCAAAGTTCCCTATAATGATCAGGCAGATCTATCGATTGTGAGCAACTTTTTGTTGACTTCGGACCTCAAAGGAAATGTAGAGAACCCAAATTCATATTTTGATGAAAAAAATCCCAATCGGGATAAAGCTTTGGATGCTTTATTAATGACGCAGGGATTTCGCCGATTTGACTACCCGACGCTCATAGCGGAGAAGTTGCCGCAGATCAGTTTTCTTCCTGAACAGGGAATCGAATTGTCCGGTATCCTGCGGATGAATACGGGACGTCCTTATCCAAACGGTGGATTACTTTTGACGATACCTTCCCGCAACATTAAGAAGGATGTGTATACAGATCAAAATGGACGTTTCGCCTTTAAGGATCTTGTGTTCCCGGATTCGTCCAAAGTAACGGTTAATGCCCGATCGAATGACAATTACCGAAGCTTGGTTATCAATATGGACCAGAGCTTTTACCCCGAGATCGATAAGAATAATGGCTATAAGAGTTATTTTGTACCTAATATAGACCAGGCTTTTGCTCCTTATTTGGCGAATAGCCGAAAAGAGTATCGAAAATCGATTCTCTTGGATGAGGTCGAAGTGACGGCTGTAGTGAAGAAAGTAATCACCAATAAAGATTTCCCTTCTATTTCGGGACTGTCCATGCCGGAACACCGTATTGAACCCGAACGTTTGACCGGTTGTAACGTGTTGACTATGTGTCTTCAAACGGTATTGACGGGCATTACCTATGATCCACAGACATTGAAATATTATGTTTCTCGTGATTATAATGCGGGTGGGCGTACACCTGTTCAATTCTTTCTGAACGGTATGGCTATTGATGAGCCCGGATTGAATAGCATCAATGTCGCCGATATCGAAGGTATCGAAATCTTCTTACGTGATGAATTGGGTACAGTCTCCAGAATGTATCAAAATAATGGTGTTGTGTCAATCTATACGAAGAAAGTGGAAGCGAAGAAACCACGGATGTCATTGAGTGAGATTGAAAGCTTATTGCCTAAATCAAATGTAATCGATATGTATCCATTGGGGTATATTAAAGAGCGGAAGTTCTATGTTCCGAAATATGATACGCCGGAAAGAAAGGCTGCAAACGATTTGAGAACGACCATTTACTGGAATCCTAAAGTCTCGATCACAGAGACCGGGGAGGCGGCTATTCAGTTTTATAATGCCGACGGAAATGGAAATTACAAGGTAATCGTCGAGGGAATGGATCAAACAGGGAATATTGGCCGTAAGGTAATAAACTACGGTGTTCAGCCTTAAACCTTGTATATAGGAGTTGATCAAAAAAAGAACGCTGTTCTCAGTCAAAGAGAGCAGCGTTCTTTTTTTATTAAAAAAACACCTCCTTGATGGGCAAGGAGGTGCTAACTAACCAATTATAAACCTAAATTATGAAAAGTATTTTGTCGCTATTAATAGCGCTAATCTTCTTATTTATAAAGTATATTTCAAATCTTATGCCAAATAGTTTTTATAGCACTTTTGGCAGATTTTTAGTTGACTTTTTTGATCAGGCTATTTATTCAAATGGAAATAACAGGGTCTACAACGTGGTTCATAAGCGTCTTTTTCACCTAAAAGTACGGTTTCCGTATCCTTGGTCAGGCGATAGGAATAATTCGCTGGAGCGCCACATTGCATGCAAACCGCATGTACTTTCGTAACGTGTTCGGCTACTGCCATTAGATTGGGAATTGGGCCAAATGGTTGCCCTTGAAAATCCATATCGAGCCCGGCAACAATTACCCGGATACCACTATTTGCCAATTTGACACACACCTCTGTCAAACCGTCATCAAAAAATTGTGCCTCATCGATTCCGACAACTTGGGTAGATGAACTCAAAAGTAGGATCGCTGAAGAATGATCAACGGGTGTTGACGGGATGCTATTACTATCGTGAGAAACGACCAACTTTTCATCGTATCGTTTGTCAACAGATGGTTTAAAGATTTCGACATTCAAACGTGCATATTGTGCTCGTTTGAGCCTGCGAATCAATTCTTCTGTCTTGCCTGAGAACATCGAGCCACAGACAATTTCAATGCTACCATATTGAGCGGGGCGCAAAGCCAAATTATGTTCGGAAAAAAGCATTTGATTAATTTAATTTTGTCGGAAGGTCTGCAAATAAGGTGATTTTTGTAAAATGACCTCCCATTATATTCTGTTTTTGACACTGCTAATATCAGAATTAAATATTAAATTTGGGTAGCAAAAAAGTGAACGTAAATCCAAATATTTCTAAATCAAAGGATTGAGTTTTCCACTTTTCGGTCGGTTGAAGGTATAAGTATTATAAATGATTAATTGGTGATTTCAAATAGAACTATGGGTACTAAAGAGGAAATTTTTAATAAGATAGGCGATTTATTACAGGATTTAAATGGACAGTATTTAAGCTTGTCAGAGCAGGGGAGTTTGTCCGAAATTAACGAATTAGTAACACTGGAAGCGAAAGCACAGGCTGTAGCGGCTTACATAACTTTACTCAAGACCAAGGCTGTTCTTCAGGAAGGTCAATCGCAGCATGCTTTAAGTAATGCAGCCTTGGACAGTAAGAAGATTGCTTTCAACGATTATTTTACCCCACCTTCTACCATTAGAACATCAGCGCAGCAAGTTGTTGCTGAACAGCCCCAAAAAGAGGTTCAAGAAGCTCAACCAGTTGAAGATTTCAGCCGTGAAAATGAAGAAGCGATCGTGGAGGAAAAAGAGACCCCATTTGTCTTTGAAAGTGAACCTGTAAAATCGAAAGAGCCAGAAACTCCATTTGTTTCTGAAAGTGAACCTTTACAATCGGAGGAGCCTAGTCCTGCAATTGCTGAACCTGTCGGTCCGCCAGTTGTTGCAACTCCGCCGGTTTTTGAAGCTGCTCCAGTGGAGGAATTAGCTTATCAGGCAGAAAAGGAAGTTAAAGCGCAAGTTGAAGAACCTACTGTCTTCGTTACAGAAGTAATCGAAGAACCAAAAGAGGTCGTTATTGAACAGCCGCAAGAAGTTCTTATTCAGGAGGAAATCAATACGGTCATTGAGGAAGCTCCAGCGAGACCATTGACCTTAAATGAAATTATCTCTCAACAGAAACAAGCTGGTGTACAGAATCGTGTTTATCAGGTGAATCAATCTGGACAGAGCGATAAACTCACGGATATTAAAGCAGGGATAAGTTTAAATGATAAGCTCTTATTTATTAAGGATTTGTTTAATGGGTATAGTTTAGCATATAGTGAGGCTGTCGAATTGTTGAATAGGTTTACAAGCTACGCGGAAGCGGATGCATTTTTGCAGACAAATTATGCTATTAAAAATAAATGGGCAGATAAGCCGCATACCGTTGAAAAATTATACAATGTCCTGCGCAGAAGATATAACTAAAATTATAAAACATAAAAAACAGCTCTCGTTCTACCGGAGCTGTTTTTTTATGCCAATATTTTGGTTCTTTAGCTTAGTTGAAATTGTAGCCAATCGTTCCCTTCATGACCATAAACGAAATACTTTGGTTGAAGAATTTCGGCTAAGGATTCGAGTTCGCTCAAATAATTGTATCCGGGAATTTGTGCAAATTGTTCACTGGTCATAATAAAGACCTGATCAAGCTCGATAGCTTTGGATGAAGCGATAGCTGCCGTATTCAACAATTGTGGAATTTGGATAAATGTCTGTTCCCCATTGCCGATGACGATGATTTTATCGGCATCATGTTCTGTCGTAACTGGAATACCACCTGCAATTTTTATGGCTTCCTGCAGATAGGCAGAACGGTTTATTTCAAGGGGCTGTATTTGGTCCAGCACCAGTACTTTGGGCCTGTCAGTGGCCGAAATAAACTTAAGCTTGTGGATTAGAATACTTGTTTCGTCTTCAATTTTTTCAACCAGTTCAACTGTTTTATCGATGGCATCGAGATCAGTCCCGATACGTTTGATATAGGAGATCATATCATCGATGTCGACAAGTTGAGGGCGATCTGAAATCAATGTGTCGTAGGTTTCAGCTGGAATAGCTGCCGGATTTAGGTCCAACTGGTCCAAAATATGGGCGACTAGTTTTTCTTGATTGCTTTGCATGGTGCAAAAATACAAAACCTTCATGACTTCGAAGACACCAAGCGCAATGAAAGCGAACTGAAGGTTCTTTCTGGTCAATAAGACCAGTCACTTTCAGAAAAAAAGGAGGCATTGGCGAAAGTAAATTAGCAATAGTAGGTATGCGCAGATTTTTGTAAATTGGCCTGAAATAAATGATATAAATATGTTTGACAAATTATTTCAAGCCCAGCAAAAGGCGGAGGAAATCAAGAAAAGATTGGATTCAATTTCTGTGTCTGGTGAAGTGGAAGGTGGTTTAATCCGTGTGGTAGCGACAGCAAACAAAGAGATAAAAGAGGTTACCATCGATCCTGTATTTTTATCAAACGCAGATAAGGAAGAATTGGAGGAGTTGCTTGTGGTTGCTCTGAATAAGGCAATTGCTCAAGCTGAGAATATCAGCCAGGCTGAAATGCAGGCAGCAAGCAAGGATATGTTGGGTGGACTAGGAGGACTAAGCGGATTATTTAATCAATAGCGATATTATCATGAAAGCAACTTATTACGGACAATCATGTGTGGAGTTTGATTTTGACGGAACGAAGGTTCTTTTAGATCCATTTGTTACGTATAATCCACTTGCAAAAGAAATCGATGTAAATACAATTAAACCGGATTATATCTTTTTAAGTCATGGACATCAGGACCATGTGGCAGATATGGCGACGATTCAAAAAAACAGCGGTGCCACTGTTTTAGCGATTGTTGAAACGGCAGGCTGGGTGAGAAGACAGGGAGTACCTGATGATAAAGTTATCGAGTTTAACTTGGGCGGAACGGTTCAACTACCTTTTGGTTCGGTAAAGATGGTATATGCCGCACATACCAATAGTACACCTGATGGTCAATACGGTGGGTTTCCTGTAGGTTTTGTCTTTAATGTAAAAGGCAAGCGAATTTATTTTGCTGGAGATACGGCATTAACCATGGAAATGAAATTGCTGGCAGACATGAAGCTGGATTGGGCATTTTTGCCTATTGGTGGGCATTATACAATGGATGTGGATGATGCAATTAAAGCCGCTGAATTTGTGAATTGTGCTCGGGTAGTTGGGATTCATTACGATTCATTTCCGCCAATAACGATCGATAAACAACAAGCTTTGGATAAATTCCAAAATGAGGATATTTCATTGTCATTGCCGGAAATCGGTTCAACATTTGAGTTATAAACAATACAACAAAAAGCCGAGCTAGCTCGGCTTTTTGTTGTATTGTTTTCTTGATTTTATGCAGATCTGCGTTGTGTTCATTAAGATATGACAATCTTTTTAAGATCTTCCAGGCTGAAAAGAGGGATATCGATGATTTTATTCTTCAGGATTTGTTCTTTGTTTTCTTCAAAATAGAACAGCTTCCATTCCCCATTTTTATATTCTAAACTACTGAGATTTTCAATCCAGTCCCCTGAGTTCATATAGGTGCAGGTTCCTTTTCGCGTTATAACTTCTTTGATTTGAGGTTGATGGATGTGTCCACAGATAACGAAGTCGTAATTTTTTTCAATCGCTAGTTCAGTAGCTGTATGTTCAAAATCCGATATATACGTGACGGCCTTTTTAACCGAGTTTTTGATCTTTTTAGAAAGAGAATATTTCTCCTTACCCATTTTATCTAGGCAGTAATTAATGATATTATTGAGCTGTATAAGTTTGTCATAGCCCCATCCACCCAGCTTGGCCAACCATTTAGAATGATGAATGGATGCGTCGAAAACGTCCCCATGAAAGATCCAAACTTTTTGATTATTGAGTGAGAGAAGGAGTTTATTGCTCAGCTTGATATTACCTAATTTTAGATCGGTAAATTTTCGCAGCATTTCATCGTGATTGCCCGTGATGTAATGCACCTCTGTGCCCGAAGAGCTCATGTCAATGATTTTTTTGATGACTTTGAGATGTTCCTGTGGGAAATAACTTTTTTTAAATTGCCAAATGTCTACGATGTCTCCATTGAGTATCAGTATTTTGGGAGATACGGATTCTAGGTAAAGTAAAAGCTCTTTAGCTCTACTACCGTAGGTACCTAGGTGTAAATCTGAGATTACAAGTATATCAAGGCTTCTTTTCATTTGCAATAAATTTGTTTATTCATCTATGTCTACAAAGATGTCTCAACCTTTGTTGATTTTGTTGTTTGCCCCGCTGTTGAGGACTATAGTTCACCTTTGACGGATTTGCCTGAAATGAATCGATCATGAGCGGTCTATTTTACCGTTTTTTGTATTATTGCATGCCACGATTTTTCATTCAATAAATCTGTTATCTTCTTTTACAAAAAAAGGATACTTTTATTTTGTACCGATGAAATTCCTGTTATTAAATCATTAAAATGTCTTGTAAAACGGTATGAATTAGTTTATTGGAAATTAATATTAGCGGGGGATTTTCATGGAGGAGAAGACCATAAAGTCAAGAGAGTGGGGGAAGAGCAACAAAAAAAGGTATCCAATTTTATTGAATACCTTTCATTATGTTAAAGATTATTTTTCTTTTTTATTTGGCAGTTGCTGCCGCTCTATCGATGTGGAATTGTACTAAATCGTCGATAGGAGAACGTAAGATCTTGCCTACTTTCATTCCATATTGCTCAGCTTTTTCAGCCAAAACATTTCTGAAATTATAACCTACCGAACCGATACAGTTGAAAGTATAGCTTTGATAATTAGGGTATTTGCTAACAAGATTTCTGAAAAATGCTTCAAAAGCTTCATCAACGATATTACGTGTATATTCGATATTTACGTTGTTGTCATAAACAAATTTGCTAAAGCTAGCACAAAAACGATTTGGCATAGGTTTGGTATAAACCGCGTCCATAATTTCGTCTTTTGTCATTTTATACGTGTTATAGAATACTTCTTTAACATCTTTAGGCATCAAATTACGAACATAGTCTGCCAATAATTTTTTACCAATATAACTACCAGAACCTTCATCACCTAAAATGTAAGCACCTGAGTCGATGTTTAATGTGATTTCTTTGCCGTCATAGAGACAAGAGTTTGTTCCTGTTCCTAAGATTGCAGCAAACCCGGCTTGAGTTCCTAATAATGCTCTTGCTGCTGCAAGAAGATCGTGTCCTACTTCAACTTCAGCTGTAGTAAATACTTGTTTTAAGGCATCAACTACAATTTGTGCTTTTTCCTTGTTATGAACACCTGCACCATAATAGTTTACTTCTGAGATTTTTTCAAAAGGTAAATCTTGCGGTAGTCCTTTTTTTAGGGAGTTTACAATGTATTCACTATCAACAAAATAAGGGTTATATCCTTCTGTGTTGAAGTAGATTTTTTTATTCGAATCGTCTAACAAACACCAGTTTGTTTTTGTTGATCCCCCGTCAGCAATGATTATCATTATTGAGTAGTTTTAATTGTGTTTATCGTTATAAAATGAGTAATCAATTCATTAATCAATTCCCCGAAAATACATTTTTTAATTTTAAATATCATAATTTATCCACGTATTTTTCAAAAAATAAATTTTTGTACTTTGGTGACTATATAAAAAAACTGGCTTAACGATATTGTTAAGCCAGTTTTTGAGCTGTGTAATAAAATTGTTTAAATAGTGTACTATTTACAATTAGTGAGGGGTATTAATGGCCCCCTTCAGCCTCTATTTCGTCAATATTGATTCCTTGTTTTGTTAATATTCCCTTAACAAATATCGCAAAGAAAACAACATAACAAAATCCGATTAACGGTAGAATATACGAGTTATGGATGCCGATAATATCCGCTAATTTTCCTTGAATCGGAGGAAGAACTCCACCACCAAGAATCATCATGACAAGAAATGCCGAACCTTGAGCGGTATATTTACCTAAACCTACAATCGATAAACTGAAAATCGAGGACCACATAATTGAACATGCAAGACCGCCTGATAAGAAAGCGTAGATTGCGATAGTACCCGATGAGAATAGGCCAATTAACATCGCTATGATTCCAAATAATCCGAAAATAATCAATGTACGAGCAGGTTTTTCTTTACTTAGATAGAATGCTACAATTTGAAGAAGAATACATACTACGTAATAATAGAGATGTGACATTTCAAATCCTGCAAGCGTATTTACTCCGATGATAATGGAGAATGCAATCAGAGGAACGATAATTAATAATCCATTTTTAGCCGATTTACTCAAGTTAAAGGCTGTAATTGCACCGGCCCAACGACCAATCATCATACTCCCCCAATACATAGATACATAAGGTGTAATTTGCGATGATTGCAAATGACCAAATTCCTTCAATGTCAATAATTCCCCGAGGTTACTACCGATAGCAACTTCGATACCGACATAGATAAATAGGGCGAGCATACCCAAAGCCAATTGTGGATATTTCATCGCACCCCAGCCTTCTGGATTTTTTTGTGCACTCTTATTGGAGAACAATAAACCGCCGATCACAACGACCAATGCTCCGGCCAACCATAGCATACGTTGCATTTCGAGTGGTTTGGCAACTTCTTTAATGTGCAATTTGAGTTGGTCAATCTGAACCTGATCTGTTAAACTTGAAACCTGCTTATGTAACTGCTCTACCTGCAAGGCTAAATCGCTCTTATAGCTTAGAAAAACCGGTGTGAACATACCAAAAAGTAGTACGGTCATAATGATCAATGTACGTAAAGCTTTATTAGCCTTTTCCATTGGTTCATCACTAATGCCGGCAGGGACTTTTTTACTGAAATTAAATAATGCTGCAGCAAGTAGGAACAATAGACCAACACCTATGTAAAGATAAACCACCTTGTTTAGAGGAAGGTTGGCGATCTCGGAGTCAGAAATAGGCTCAAAAGTTCCGAATAAGGAAAATCCGATAACAAGAGGTCCTATTGTTGTACCAAATGAGTTGATACCACCACCTAGGTTAACACGGGAAGCACCTGTTTTTGGATCGCCCAATAAAACGGCAAATGGATTTGCTGCAGTCTGTTGTAATGAAAAACCAAGGGCTACAACGAATAGTCCCAACAACATACCAACATACAAGTTTACTTCGACAGCAACAATCATGGCTGCTGCACCCAAGGCCGAGAAAAGTAAACCGTAAACGATACTCTTTTTATATCCCCATTTTCCAACCAGGTCCTTTCCTCCGATTGAACTGAAGATAAATAGTAACAATGCACCAATATAATAGGCTGTATAAAAAGCAAAGTCTATTAACTGGGATTGAAACTGGTCTAAATGAAAGTAATTTTTGCAGAACGGTATAAAAACACTGTTCCCTGCCGCAATGAACCCCCAAAAGAAAAACACAATAATCAATGTGTAGAGTGCGGGGTAATTGGTTTTAGTTTGTTGCTGTTCCATATAAGGGATCTAAAAACTTAAATTTTGAAAGGTACGAACTTATGAAAAAAAATATAAAATTCAATCTAAAAATGTTGTTAAATCGTTTTACTAGCTACAATAGTAAATATTTTTTTTGAAATATTTTGAAATAACAAAATTTGTTTTTTTCTTTGTCTAGGTTCTCAATATTTAATCCACTTCGGGTTTAAAAGAAATCATTAAGTTCTTCATCACATTTAATCATGGAAACTTGTTTAAGTGTGTAATCAGAATTCAGAAAAAAGCTCAAAAAAAAATCCAAAAATCATACACAACACATTAATGGATATTAACGAATTAAACGCTAAACTCGTATCGGAATTGCGCGAGATTGCTAAGTTGATCGGTATCGCAGATGCTGATAAATTGCGTAAACAAGAATTAATCGAAAGAATTAGCAATACTGGTGGGGAAGAGGAAGCAGCTCCAGCGCCAGCTGAAAAAGCAGCTAAAGTAGAGGAAGATAACCAGGAACATGCTGAACGTACACGTAAACGTGTGCGGACCGTAAAGACTGCGGAACCTGTCACGGTAAGAAAACGTGAAGTTTCTGAGCAAGACGAAACCCCGGTTGCAACCGAAGACGCACCATCAGCAGATAAAGGTCCCCAACCTGAAAAAGCAACACAAACTCCTAAAGCAGAAAACACTTCTTCAAGTACAGATTTCGATAATGTGATCGTTAATGAGGGTGTATTGGAGATTATGCCTGATGGTTACGGCTTCTTACGTTCATCAGATTACAACTATTTGACTTCTCCTGATGATATTTATGTATCACAATCTCAGATCAAATTATTTGGTTTGAAAACTGGTGATACGGTACGTGGTAGTATTCGTCCTCCTAAAGAGGGTGAAAAATACTTTCCTTTGGTAAGGGTTGAAGCTATCAATGGGCAAAATCCTGCTGAGGTACGGGATCGTGTGCCATTTGATTATTTGACACCATTATTCCCTGATGAGCGTTTAAATTTGGATATGGGTGTTGGAAACTATTCGACACGTATCATGGATTTATTCACGCCAATAGGTAAAGGTCAACGTGGGTTAATCGTTGCTCAACCGAAAACGGGTAAAACAAACTTGTTGAAAGAGGTTGCAAATGCTATTGCAAAGAATCACCCAGAAGTTTATTTGATTATCTTATTAATTGATGAGCGTCCTGAGGAGGTTACTGATATGGCGAGAAGTGTGCGCGCTGAAGTTGTTTCTTCAACATTTGATGAGCCGGCTGACCGCCACGTGAAAATCGCTAATATCGTGCTTGAGAAAGCGAAACGTATGGTAGAGTGTGGACATGATGTCGTTATTTTGTTAGACTCAATCACAAGATTGGCTCGTGCATATAACACAGTTGCGCCTGCGTCAGGTAAAATTTTGTCAGGTGGTGTGGACGCTAACGCTTTACATAAGCCAAAACGTTTCTTTGGTGCTGCCCGGAATATCGAAAACGGTGGTTCATTGACAATTTTAGCAACAGCATTAACAGATACAGGTTCTAAAATGGATGAAGTTATCTTTGAAGAATTCAAAGGTACAGGTAATATGGAATTACAGTTGGATCGTAAGTTGGCGAACAAACGTATCTTCCCTGCGATCGATATCACAGCTTCCAGTACACGTCGCGATGATCTATTGACTGACAAAGAAACATTACAACGTATTTGGGTACTTCGTAATCACTTATCTGATATGAATTCTACAGAGGCCATGGAATTTTTACAAGGTCAATTGCGTGGAACTAAATCAAATGAAGAATTTTTGATCAGTATGAATGGGTAATCCCATCAAATTTTGATATTTTAGCCATCATTTTTAATCGAATGATGGCTTTTTTTATAAAATAGATCCTGTAAATGAAAAAACATATCCCAAATCTACTGACTTGCCTAAATTTATTTAGTGGCTGTATCGCTGTATTGATGGCATTGCAAGGCAATATTCAAGTGGTTACTATTTGTGTTTTTGCGTCCGGGATATTCGATTTTTTTGACGGAATGGTGGCGCGGCTTCTTCATGTTAAATCACCAATCGGAAAAGAGCTTGATTCGTTGGCCGATATGGTCAGTTTCGGGTTTTTACCTGGGACAATCATGTTTACCCTATTGACAAAGGTATTTCCTGATGGCTCTCTGTTGCCTTATCTAGGGTTTATCATTACTGTTTTCTCGGCCTTACGTTTAGCAAAGTTCAACCTGGATGAGCGTCAAACTTCTGATTTCATTGGCTTGAATACGCCAATGAATACATTTTATGTACTTTCACTGCCTTATATTGCAGACAAGTACCCGCAATTGGTTTTAAATCCGATTGTATTAATCGTTAGTATTCTTCTAACCAGTTATCTATTGGTGAGTGAAATTAGGTTGTTTTCGATGAAATTTAGTTCGATGGACTGGAAAACGAATAAGTTTCGCTTTATATTTTTGATCATGACGTTGATCTTGTTTGTTGTTGGTCAATTTATGGCTTTACCGATTATTTTAGTTTTATATTTCCTATTATCGGCATTGCATTTCAATAAAAAAAACGATCTGGTTTAGATCGTTTTTTCATATTGTTCCAATTCAAACAGGAGCTCTTTCATTTCGATATCTATAATATCGAAGGTGGCCTGAAGGCCCTCGAGAGACTCTTCATATTTTGCATTGGTCTCTAATTCCTCAAATTTTTCTTTTAAGTGAAAGGCACCGATATAGTCCATTGTCGGTTTGATATGATGGGCTGTATCACCAATCTTTTGAAGATCACCTTCAGCTACCGCTTGTCGGAGCTTGTCGAGATCCACAGGTGTTTGGATAAGATACATGGATACAAATTGTTTGATTAATTCGTGGTTGTCAAACATGTTTTGGCGGATCAGTTCAATGTCGATATGGTTCATCGTCGCTAATTTTCTTTACGGGTAAGTCGTCTTTGCATTTATCCATTAAATATACGTTATTTTTTTTGTAAACGGGATGGATATAGCCCGGAGCTATTTCTACCAATGGTTCGAGTGTGAACCTCCGTTCGGCGATATAAGGGTGTGGAATCTGCAGTGCGGGCAAGTCGATGATTTCCTGATTAAAGTAGAGTATATCGATGTCAATTACTCTTTCACCCCATTTTTTTATACGGATACGTCCTAATTCCTGTTCGATATGTTGTGTTAGATTTAAACATGCCAAAGGCTGTAACTCGGACGCTACTAAAACGACCTGATTCAAAAAGGCTGGTTGGTCCTCGACTCCCCAGGCCGCTGTTTCATAAATCGAAGAAACTTCAATAATTTCTCCAACGCGTGTTTCAAGTTGTTTTCTCGCTAGATCAAGCTGTTGAAAACGGTCTCCGAGGTTAGTGCCCAAAAGTATATAAATCTTATTCATAATGCTAAATTAAGCTTTTGGGGAACTTAGTTGTTTGAATTTCGGCTATTTCTTTGGATTTAGGGTATTGATGATCTTTGGATAGGTAGATTTCTTTCAGGCTAGGCTCCTTAATTTCGCGAATAAAATGTGGTGTAGATGAAATAAAAGACTGGGTGAATAAAAAATATTGCCTTACCTTTAGTGAAAAATAGGTCTTTCTCTTGGAAGATATCTTATGGATCGGATTTAATTACAAAATATGAAATCATTTTTTAAGTACGTACTGGCAACAATTACGGGGATTGTGATCTCTTTTGTTGTGTTGTTTATTGTTTTGATGGGGATAATTGGGGCGATTATCAGCTCGGCGTCCTCTGATCAGGAGATTGTTGTTAAAAGCAACTCGGTTTTATACCTATCTTTTGATTATGATATTACAGAGCGAAGTGAAGCGAATCCTTTGGGTAGTCTCAATCTTCCAGGTTATTCTACTAAAAATATTGGGTTGGACGATATTTTGGCGAGGATCAAGTATGCAGCTACGGATGGGAATATTAAAGGGGTCTATTTAGATGCTAGTCATATCGGAGTTGGTTTTGCGAGCTTAAAGGAAGTCAGGGACGAACTTTTGGCCTTTAAGAAAACCGGGAAATTTGTTGTTGCTTATAATGCCGGGTATGACCAAAAGGCCTATTATGTAGCGAGCACCGCCGATAAAGTATATGTTAATCCACAAGGCACGATTGATTTCAGAGGCTTGGCAAGTTCTACTATGTTCTATAAAGACCTCTTGGATAAGGTTGGAGTAGAGATGCAGATTGTGAAGGTGGGTACATTTAAAAGTGCCGTTGAACCTTACTTTTTGAATAAAATGAGTGATCCCAATCGTTTGCAGGTAACATCATATTTGGGAAGTATATATAATACTTTTATTAATGAAATAGCAGCGAGCAGAAATATTGCTGCCGATTCATTACGGGCTATAGCAAATGACTATCGCGTTCGGGATGCGGACGATGCGGTAAAATATAAGCTTGCGGATGCCAAGCTGTATAAAGACGAACTTTTGTCAGACTTGAGAAAACGTTTGAAAATTTCGGAAAAAGATGAAATATCGTTTGTCTCCTTATTGGATTATAATAAAAAGATAAAAGACGATGCGAGTGGATCTGAAGTTGCGGTTCTTTATGCTGCCGGAGAAATTGTTGACGGTGAAGGAACGGGACCTGGCCAAATCGGCGGTGATAAATTCTCCCGCGAACTACGAAAATTAAGAGAAGACGATGCGGTTAAAGCTGTTGTTTTGCGCGTCAATTCACCCGGTGGATCTGCTTTGGCTTCAGATATTATTTGGCGGGAGGTTATCTTGACCAAGAAAGTGAAGCCTGTCATTGTTTCCATGGGAGATTTAGCTGCATCGGGGGGGTATTATATCTCAGCGGCAGCGGATTCGATATTTGCCGAACCTACTACGATTACAGGATCTATTGGCGTATTTGGCGTGATTCCTAATTTCCAAAATCTGATGAACAATAAGATTGGAGTACATTACGATGGTGTAAAAACGGGTAAGTTTGCCGATTTGATGACTTCTTTTGATCGCCCGTTGACAGCGGAAGAAAGGGATATCATCCAGCGGGAAGTTGATAAAGTATATGGTACATTTACGAAAGTTGTTGCAGACGGCCGTAAATTATCCATTGCTGATGTTGATAGTATTGGGCAGGGAAGAGTTTGGACCGGTGCGCAAGGACTGAATAATAAATTGGTTGACCGTCTCGGAAACTTGGATGCCGCTATTCAGGCTGCCGCTAAAAAGGCCAACTTAAGCAAATACAAAGTGTCCCAGTATCCGGAGAAAGAAGATCCTTTTACCTCAATATTGAATAATTCAAAAGAAAAAGTACAAGTTTGGGTTGCAAAAGAGCAAATGGGCGAATACTATCGTTATTTTGATGTCATGAAAAAAGCTACTGCACAGACGGGTGTGCAGGCGAGATTGCCTTATAGCGTTGAGATTCACTAGCAATTGATTCGCAAAGCGAGTCCAATCGTCGGATGGTTGTAGATTATTATGATTTATGACGATGTAGGTAATTCTTACGTTGTGTGACGAGTAGTTCGATCCAAGGTAAGAATTGCCATTAATAAATAATTATTTCTAATGAAAGCAAATGCTTTTTTTTATATTTAGCTGTTCGTTTGACAAAACGACCTAATCCCAAATCAATAAAGTTACATAATGAAAACAGTAGACGATTTAAATTTTGCAGGTAAAAAAGCCTTGGTACGTGTGGATTTCAACGTGCCTTTGGATGAAAATTTCAATATTACGGATGATAATCGTATCCAGGGAGCGGCTCCAACAATAAAGAAGATTTTGAATGATGGTGGAAGCGTGATATTGATGTCCCACTTAGGAAGGCCAAAAGATGGTCCTACTGATAAGTATTCATTAAAACATATTGTTGCTCATCTTTCACAGGTTTTAGGTACTGATGTTCAGTTTGCCAATGACTGTATCGGCACGGAGGCTGTAGAAAAGGCTGCAGCTTTACAAGCTGGCCAGGTTTTATTGCTAGAAAACCTTCGCTTCTATAAAGAAGAAGAAAAGGGAGATGTTGAGTTTGCAGAAAAGTTGTCAAAATTAGGTGATATCTATGTAAACGATGCTTTCGGCACAGCGCACAGGGCTCATGCTTCGACAGCAATTGTTGCACAATTTTTCCCGGGAGCTAAATATAGCGGTTACTTGATGGCAGCAGAAGTTGGAAATGCGGAGAAAGTATTGAATAATCCGGTTAGACCTTTTACAGCAATCATGGGTGGTGCAAAAGTTTCTGATAAAATTCAGTTAATTGAGGCCTTATTGGATAAAGTTGATAATCTTTTGATCGGTGGAGGCATGGCTTATACGTTTATCAAAGCTAGAGGCGGTGAAATTGGTCAATCATTGGTTGAAATCGATAAACTTGATTTAGCGAATGAGTTGGTAAAAAAAGCGAAGGAAAAAGGTGTAAACCTGGTTATTCCTACGGATGCTCAGATTGCAGATGCATTTTCAAACGATGCCAATGTGTATGATGGACCAAATGATAAAATTCCTGCAGATTTGCAAGGTCTTGATATCGGACAGGAGTCTGCAGCAAATTTCGCAGCGATCATCAAAAATTCTAAGACAGTTCTTTGGAATGGTCCGATGGGTGTTTTTGAATTTGATACCTTTGCGAAGGGTACCAAAGCTGTTGCTGATGCTGTTGTGGAAGCAACGAAGAATGGTGCATTCTCTTTAATAGGGGGTGGTGATTCAGCTGCTGCGGTAAGTAAATTTGGTATGTCTGAGGATGTAAGTTACGTCAGTACCGGTGGTGGTGCGCTTTTGGAATACATGGAAGGAAAAGTTCTTCCAGGTGTGAAGGCACTTGAAGATTAATATAAATCAAATTTTAGGTAAAGGGATGACGGAACGTTGTCCCTTTTTTGTTTAAAAAATGCTGTATCGCGCGGTGAACTATTGATGTAATGTCAGATTAAATCAATTATCTGTTAAATGTTTGTGTAGTACTGGTGAGTTTTTATTGTATTTGCTAAATTTATCATGACGTGGTTATATATGCAGATATTGATGGATGCTAATAAAAGTAAAGAAAAAGGTAATTCTGGTTTTTTTTCGGTATTGACGTATAATGTCGCGGGTTTGCCCGGGATTATTTCTTCTGCGATTACAGGTAGAAGTAGAAGTATTGCTGAAATTGGAAAGAAGATCAATCCTTTTGATATTGTTAATGTACAGGAGGATTTCAATTATAATAGAAGTTTATATTGGGGTGGGAATTCACATCCCTATCGCACGAAAACCAAGGGACGTGTTCCCTTTGGTGATGGTCTCAATACCTTGTCTCATTTTCCAATGACCGATGTTGTTCGCGTGCCCTGGAAGAAACGTACGGGAGCAGATTTTCTAACACCGAAGGGCTTTACCTTAGTTCAGATAGAAATCGTTCCTGAAGTCTGGTTGGATGTTTATAACGTTCATGCGAATGCGCAGAATAGCAGGAAAGCTTCAAGCGCACGTCGGGATAATCTCAATCAGTTACGTGATTATATCGGAGAACATTCGAGCGATAAGCCGCTTATTGTCATGGGTGATTTTAATGCACATTATAGTTTTTGTGATGATAACCTGCATGATTTTATGGATTCCACAGCTTTGGTTGACAGCTGGGTTGAGCTCGAAAATGGAGGTTTAGTGCCAGAGGTGCGACATGAGTTTAAGCCTCCACATATGTTGTCTATCGGTAATCAAAGCGAATCTATCGATAAGATTCTTTACCGGAGCAGCAGTCACCTAAGTCTTGCTGCCCGGGATTATAATATAGAAAATAACCTATTCACCAATATGAAAGGGCTGCCTCTGTCGGATCATTATGCCTTGGCACTGAATTTTAACTGGGCTATTCATCCCTAATAAGTGTAGTTTAAACTGAATGTTGGAACAACACGTTGCGTTGCCGTGTTGTCATTGATATAGGTGGCCTTAACGACGAATTCGAAATCTGGAAGAGGGTATCTGAATGCATTGAAATCAAGCGATAGATAGGCTCCAAAACTTTTTGGTGAAATCTCCCTGTGTTTGTGTATGTTTTGATAATCGGCAAATATTCCACCTTTTACGCGTTTAATATAAGCTAAGGATCCTAAACCAAGGTCGGGATAAGCTATGGGGAAACGATAGTTGACCAATAACGTATTTTTTATTTTTTCATATTTGTAGTAGCTAAATCCACTCACTAAAGGGATATCGTTGATATATTGATAAATTCCTGATCCTGTTTGGGCGCTCAGTCTGATTTGAAAGCCGTGATTGCTCATGAATCCAGGTAGATAAAATACTGTTCGTGCTGATAAAATTTCACCTTTTGCATTGTTTTCGAAGGGGGTATGCCGATAGGTGACGCTAAAATTTTGCCCCCATCTTGGGTAGAGATCCATACTGGCCATACGCGCATTGCGATTGAGGTAAAGCTGGTATGTTAATGGAAATGCAGTCTCGTAATTAAAGTTTTTGACATCTGTTCGGCTAAGATCATAGCGCCTTAGATAAGCTGTTGCGAGGTTGAATCCAGTGGAATAGACGTAGTCTCTTCTGTAAAAGGAGAGTGGGATGGAGATCTGTGAGGATATATAATGCTCGCGCCAGTCGAAACGGATGCTACTGTCCGGTTTATTGGGGATGCTTGCTGCTGCGATTTGCCCTCTGTTTTCATAACGTAGTGAGAATTTTGGGAAGTACTTGTTGTAGGTCAGTTCTGCCGAGTATACTCCTTTTCGAATGTCGGTGTCATATTCATATCCCAGTGCAATTTGTGTGGTGTTTAAGATATTGTTTGATAACCAGAAGACGCCGGGTTTAAAATTGTCGAAGCTTTCAAAATTGCTGCTACTTAGCGAAAGACTATGAAAATTGAAGGTTCTACCTAGTCCACGATAGGGAACAATTTGGTAGTGTTGGCTAGTATCAACTGAGACTGAAGCGATATTTTTTACGCTGTCTTTCATTAGTGCTGTGCTATAGTAATGCGAAAAATAATCTGTTTCGGGACGGATATCAAATGTTGTGTCTATGGATGTTTGGGCGATTTTGTAGCCATTGTATTGGTAATCGTTGAAGAATAATTGCCTTGTGTCCTTGTCGTAAAAAGGGTTGAACGCGCCAAACTGTGCCTTTGTCAGCAGCTGTTTTTTACCAGATAAGAGATCAATAGTGTAGATATTATCGATACCATTGAAGTTAGCTTTTGTGATAATCTTCATACCTGAAAGGTATTGCGGTCTTTCATATTGTTGGTTACCCCATGGTGTCAGGTTGGTGATTTTGTTATTATTCAGGTCAATTTCACATAATGCGGTTCCATATTGGGATAATCGTATACCTATTATTTTATCTCCTTGGGGGTTGAAAGCTGGGTGTTGGAGCTGTTCGGCATTACCTATTTTAATCCGTTTGATGATACTGTTGTTTTTAAGGTTTATAAGCGTCAGATAGCTGTCGTTGGATAAATCTACCTCAACACAGGCGATGGTTTCGTCTAGTGGGCTAAAAATAGGTGAATAATATCTCGTCTGTTTGCTGAGCTGGTTAATTTTCCCTGTTTTGAGATTCATGATATTGATGACGCTGTATGTTCTCTTGTTGAAACGCGGATCTTTATGCAGCTCATCCCATAAGATGTAATTGCTGTTTACGTCAAAATGTGGCGTCAACTGTATGCCGGTTTTGACGAGCCTATTTTCTGTGTTTGTTGCCGTATCATAGGTGTAAATTGCATTGGTCTTTTGTGGATTCTGTTTAATAAAATAGATCAGACCATTCTTGTGTTTCGGCAATAAATTACTGTTGTAATAATTGTTGTTTTTTTTGTTTATTTCTGTGTACTTCTGGTATTGATAATCGCTTGTTTTTTTATTCCATATGGCATCTAAATTTGCTATTGTTTTCTTGTATAAATAGGCACTATTTCCACCTATTTTTTTCTTTAAAACGCGATTGATATTATAGGGGTATAGCGGTTTTTTGTTAAGCTCTGAAAAGAGGTCGGCTTCATAATTCGAGGGTAATTCTGATTTTAAAGTGGAGGTCATCAGATAGCCGATTGTATAGTAACTCGGGACAATATCTTTATAGGATCCCAGTAAATATTTATTAAAACTATAGTTGTGATTCGATTGAAAGTTTGCTTTGATTGGCATTTCAAAAGCGGGTAATCTTCCTCTTCCTCCCTCCGAATATATCGTTTCTGTTAGCGTTGCATCCCCTTCGAAATACCAAGAAGGGACGGTCAGTCCATAGTAGGCTAGGGCTAATTGTTCAAAAAATGGAGCGCGTAGTTTGCCTGTCAATTTGTCAAATTGACTTACGTGTCTTGACTCATGCAGGATCAAATTGGGTAGCCAGGTCTGATTGTCTGGCTCTGCTCCGGCGGTGCTGTACAGTTCAGATTTACGTGGAGACAACTGTACAAAACCATTCGTTTGTAGATTCGTGTTATGGATAATGAATGGAATTTTCCGTGGTGTTATTTTGTAGTTTCTAGAAGTTGTACGCAGCGATCGGTTAACCTGGTCAGCTAGGGTAGGGGCCTTGCTCTTCATTTCTTCGGGGAAAATAAGTTGAAAATTCTTCGTTTCAATCTTATACCATTTTTGGCTTAAAGGGGCTTGGCTGTCTTCAAAAAATTGAGCCGAACTTTTTTGTGAATATATTATTAATGACAATAATGATAATGTATTGATAATTATGTTTTTATGTCTCATTAATTTCTGTATATCGTGTGTTTGCTATTTTTTTTAGTTTTATTATTCCTGTTTATATGAATTTTAGGTTCTGTTTTAAATTGTTTTTTCTTTGAATATTAGGTCTTTATGTTTTTTATGTTTTGCTTTTTTTATCCTGTTTTTTCTTTAAAATAACCTGATAATAATGGGTTGTTCTGAAAAAATGCGCTATATTGAACAGGTTAAAGCATACGGCGAATATACTTAAATAATTGGCGATTCTAAGACTGTGTTTGGAAAATTTGTTTGCTTTTTTTGTATAAAAATCTGACGACCGTGGGTTGTTGCTTTTGGGGGCGCTGTTGGTGAGTTGGGTGTCGTCTGATTTATTTTATTCGATAAAAAAATGGATCGGTGATTAGACGATAAATTTCGTCGTCTTTCTTTTGTCTAGACCTGTTGAAGTTATTGGCGAGAACGGTTTTCTCTTTAATTTTTGTTGATGACAAACTGTCTTGTTTTTGATTTGAGCATTGAACGTTGTGCGGGGGTATTTATCCCAATTACAGCGACAGGCAGCAGGTTTTTATTATTTATTTTTTTATGCAGAATTTACTTTAAAAAAGCGATTTTTGTAACATATAAATTTTGTGTAGATGTAGGATTTTTAAATTGATAGGAGATATGGAAGAACTGGAAATGCAGGTGAATCAAATAGAGCAATTGATAGCAAGTGGAGATCTTGTTGGGCTGGAAGAATTTTTGAATGAATTAAATATTTCAGAAGTAGAGGAGCTGATTGATGAGTTGCCCGAACATGGCTCACTATTTATTGAATCATTAAATTTGAATCGCGCAGTTAACGTTTTTCGTATTCTGGATTTTCCTACTCAAAACAGGATTTTTAAGAAGCTTTCTAAAGCGAAAATTAGCGCACTAATTAACGAGTTACCCCCCGACGATCGGACTTCTTTTTTTTCAGAAATGAAGGACGATATTAAGCATTTAATTTTACTATTACCACCCAAAGATCGTGTTGAAGCATTGGCGTTGTTGGGCTATCCAGAAGATAGCGTTGGGCGTCTAATGACCCCCGATTATATTACCGTAAAAGAGCACTGGAGTATTGAACGAATATTGGGACATATTAGACGTTATGGCAGAGATTCGGAGACGATAGATGTACTCTATGTGATTGATGGAAATGGGAAGCTGGTAGATGATATTCGGATTAAAGATGTGCTGATGGCGGAGCCAGATAGAGTCGTTGGCGAACTGATCGATCATCGTCTGATTTCGCTTAATGCTTACGATCCCCAGGAGGAAGCAATCAACATCTTCCGGATGAATAACCGAGTGGCCTTGCCTGTTGTCGACGAACAGGGGGTTATGTTGGGGATAGTGACTGTCGATGATATTCTTTGGGTAGCAAACGAGGAGTACACGGAAGATATGCAGCGTATCGGGGGAACGGAGGCTTTGGACGAGCCTTACCTGGATGTGTCTATTAAGAACTTGGTCAAGAAAAGAGCTGGTTGGCTTATTGTGCTTTTTTTGGGGCAACTTTTGACCGCTACAGTTATTGAGCACTTCGAGGAGCAAATGGCAAGTGCGATTATGTTGTTTGCGCTGATGCCTGTTATTATTTCCAGTGGTGGGAATAGCGGTTCGCAAGCGTCAACATTAATTATTCAGGCGATGGCCTTGGGGGAAGTTACCTTGGGGGACTGGTGGCGTGTGATGCGAAGAGAGATTCTGTCGGGTTTACTGCTGGGACTTATTTTGGGAGCGCTGGGTTTTATAAGGATTATGGCATGGCAGTCTTTTGCGCATAGCTATGGTGAGTATTGGGTGTTGGTTGCATTGGTTATTTCTTTGTCCTTGGTGGGTGTTGTCCTCTGGGGGTCGTTGACGGGGTCTATGTTGCCTTTTGTTATGAAACGGCTTGGGGCCGACCCTGCGAGTTCTTCAGCGCCTTTTGTGTCGACATTAGTCGATGTAACAGGTTTGCTGATTTATTTTAGTGTAGCGACGCTTATTTTGAAAGGCGTGCTACTATAATCGTACTGAATTTACAATATTGCCATTGATCAGCTAATAACTATTGAAGGTAAAAGAAGGATAATGTTGGTTTAAGTGCTGAAAAGGGGATTTTGTGGAGCAGTATGAAAAATAAAAATAAATTATTCTAATTGGAATTTAGGAAGTTGTAAAAAATGTGCTCAAAAAATTTGTAGTATTCTAATAATCTTCCGATACTTGCATCACGGAAACGCGATAGGGTCTCCGGAAAAATTGAAAAACACTCCTGAATAGCTCAGCAGGTTAGAGCATCTGACTGTTAATCAGAGGGTCGCTGGTTCGAGCCCAGCTTCAGGAGCAGTTTAATAACTTACATAACCGGGGTTTTTAAAATATTCAATTTTTCATTCCTGAATAGCTCAGCCGGTTAGAGCATCTGACTGTTAATCAGAGGGTCGCTGGTTCGAGCCCAGCTTCAGGAGCAACAATGCAAATATTTTATTTGCAAATAAAATTAAAATGTACTACTTTTGTACACTCTATGAGAAAGGAATTTCTCGAAAAATAAATTCCTGAATAGCTCAGCAGGTTAGAGCATCTGACTGTTAATCAGAGGGTCGCTGGTTCGAGCCCAGCTTCAGGAGCAATATTGAAACCGGCTTTACGCCGGTTTTTTTGTTTACCATGCTTATTAAAAAACTATGAGTTTAGTAATTATTGGTACGGTGGCTTTCGATACAATAGAAACACCGTTCGGTAAAACTGACAAAATTCTGGGTGGTGCCGGTACATTTGCTAGTCTGGCGGCATCATATCTATGTGATCAAATCAAATTGGTCAGTGTTGTTGGGGAGGATTTTGGAAATGACAATCTCGATCTTATCAGGAACCGTGGTATAGATGTTACGGGTGTCCAGGTGATTACTGGTGGGCAAACTTTTTCTTGGTCAGGCAGATATCATAACGATATGAATAGCCGTGATACCCTGGCGACAGACTTAAATGTATTGGCTGATTTTGATCCAATTATTCCTGAAAGTTATCAGGATTGTGAGTATCTTCTCTTGGGTAATCTTACACCTCAAATACAATTAACAACGTTGGAGCGCTTGGTACACAAACCTAAGCTTGTGGTTCTGGATACGATGAACTACTGGATGAATGTTGCCATGGATGACCTAAGAAAGGTTCTTCTAAAGGTTGATGTGTTAGCCATCAATGATTCAGAGGCGAGACAGCTATCGGGAGAGTATTCTCTGGTTAAAGCTGCAAAAGTCATTTTAGCAATGGGACCTAAATATTTAATTATCAAAAAAGGTGAACACGGTGCGCTTCTTTTTGGAGAGAATCAGATTTTTTCTGCGCCAGCTCTACCATTAGCAGATGTGTTTGATCCAACGGGCGCGGGGGATTCCTTTGCGGGAGGTTTCATTGGCTATCTTGCCAAAGTAAAAAGTATAAACTTTACAAATATGAAGAATGCGTTGATTTTTGGTTCTGCGCTAGCTTCATTCTGTGTAGAGAAATTTGGAACAGATCGTTTGGTTGATCTTACCGAAGAGGACATACAAAAGCGTTTGAATGCTTTTGTTGCCCTATCTCAGTTTAATTTATAATCATTGATCTTTCAGTTTTCCGACGATCTGAAATTTTGAAAATACAGATGCTGAATGAGGGGCTTCTTGGAGCTCCTCAGTTAGATCTTGTCCGGCCCAATGCTCGTAATGCATCCCGTCTTTCCACAGTCTACTTTCTCCGACATCATAGATAAATCCGCGATAGGCAACCCAGATCTGTGGTTTGTCCTGACCATTACGTAAAGCCAGTTGGCTTTTGCTGTATTCCGATAATTCTTCTGCCATTCGTAATTGTAAAAAGGCGAAGATAGAAAAACTAGGCTACTTTATATGCCGATAGTGATCTTTTCATTAATTTTCTAGCGACATGTATTCTTGTTTTTACCGTTCCGATAGGGATATTTAAATGTTCAGATATCTCGTGGTATTTAAACCCTTCAAAGTACAGTGAAAATGGGATGTAGTATTCTTCGGAAAGACTAGATAAAGCTTCATGGATGTCTTCCATTACAAATTTGCTTTCGCCCTGATTTGAGGAGGCGGATAATAGGAGGTTAGAGTTAGAAATATCCTCGTCTTTCGTAATGAAAGAATTGGTTTTCACAATACGTCTATAGTTATTAATAAACGTATTTTTCATGATGGTGTAAAGCCATCCTTTCAAATTGGTTCCTTCTTTGAAATTTTTAAAATAGGTCACAGCTTTCAGGATAGTGTCCTGAACGAGATCGTTGGCATCTTCGTAATCACTGGTAAAATTTCTGGCGTAGAGTTTTAATGAGTCCGATTGCTCAATAACCATGGTGTCAAATTCATTCTTTGTCATAGCTTAATGAATTATAACTGTTCTTTTTACAAAACAGTACGTTTATAAAATGCGGTTCATTAAGTATGAGGCAAATAATGCGCCAAAAATAGCAAAATTAGATTTGTTAATATAATTTTAAGATTATTTTAAGCAGAGCAAACGTTTGCGCAGGCTAACTTTAAGTAAATAAAATTAGCTCAAAGTGATGTTTTACTAAAGTGAAGCCTGTTTTTCTTTCACTTTCAGATTTAAAAAAAATATTTTTACTTTTTTTAAATCTTTACAGTAAATTAACTTCACGCTCCAGCTTAATGCCAAATTTGTTGGCTACATCACTTATGATTTGTTCCGATAGATTATAAATTTCCTGTCCTGTAGCGTTTTGTCTATTTATTAGTACAAGTGCCTGATTTTTCCATACACCTGCTTGTCCATATTCTTTTCCTTTCCAACCGCATTGTTCTATTAACCATCCAGCAGCCAATTTTGTTTCATTATTAGGCATTGGATAATGCGGTATTGTGGGGTATTCTTTCTGAAGAGGCTCAAAAGTCGATGCTGTAACTACGGGGTTCTTAAAGAAACTTCCGGCATTTCCCACTGTACTTGGGTCAGGGAGCTTTTCTACACGGATTTTGGAGACAATGGTTGCGATATCGGCAATACTTGGGTTCGTTATATTTTCTTTAGCGAGTTCGGCTTCTATTGCACCATAAGTTGTATTGATATGAGCTGTTCGGCTAAGCTTATAGGTTACCTGGGTAATGATAAACCGTCCTTTATGAGCTGTTTTAAAGATGCTGTCACGGTAGGAGAAATTGCAATCTTCTTTTTTGAATGTGGCAAAGTTGCCGGTATGCGTATCGAAAGCCTGACATTCGTGAAAGACATACATTAACTCCGCACCATAGGCACCGATGTTTTGCACGGGTGAAGCCCCGACAGTGCCGGGAATCAGGGCCATGTTTTCAATGCCAGCGTAATTATGTTCGATACAGTACCAAACGAAGTCATTCCAGATCTCTCCAGCTTGCGCTGTGACATAGACATCGTCGCCATCTAACTTTGCTTGTATACCCTTGCTGTTCATTCGAATAATATATCCTTCGAATGCTTTGGTGAAAAGGACATTGCTACCAGCTCCAAGAACAAAAAAGTTCTCTTTAAAAATATCATTTTTAAAAATTTCGGTCAATGTTTCATTGTCATTCACTTCGATTAGAAAATTTGTCTTTTCTTCGATTCCAAACGTATTGAAAGCTTTTAAAGATATATTCGATTGAATGTTTAATTTCATATTGACTTTAGTTTTCAGAAATTCAAAAAAATCAGCTATCTTTAGCATGATAATCGGTAAAGATAGTATAAACCGTTTATTTAACGATAAAAAATATAAGTTTAATGGGTAATGCAGATGTAAAAAGAATCAAAATTCTAGAAGCTGCGACGAGGCGCTTTGCACATTTTGGAATGGCTAAGACAACGATGTCGGAAATAGCCAAAGATCTCAATTTCTCAAAAGCATTGCTGTATTATTATTTTCCCGATAAGAATAGCTTATATTCTGCAGTTTTCGAATACGTTATTGATAAAATGATCGAGGATATCGAGGATGTCATTGCGCAGGGAGGCGACTTTGAGGAGATCATGATGTATTCTATTGATATGCGGGTCAAGATTATCAATCAATATTATAATTTATTTGAATACACCATGAAGATGGTGAAAGAGCTTCCGGATGAGTTGGAGCAGGTGTTCAAAGAATCTTATCTACGTGAAGTAGAAATTATTGAGAAGATTCTCAATATTGGTATCGATGCTGGGGAGATACAGGTTGAAGATATCAATGAAACTGCGCGGATTCTTCTGTATTCACTATTCGGTATGCGTATGGGCATATTAAAGGATATGAAAAACATGTTGTTCCCAACAAAAGAAGAATTCGATCATATTCTCAGTTTACAGAAGAAAATGATGAAAATCTTCTTAAATGGTTTACGTTTTCAAGTCGTTAAATAAGTGTTGAGCGAACATGTTCGATAATCTGTTTGGCATGAATTCGTGAATTTTCAATAAACCAAAGGTGGGTATTTAAGCCACCACAAACGACGCCTGCCAAATAAATCCCGGCTATATTTGTTTCCATTGTTTCTTCATTATGGCTAGGAATGCAAGGTGCCTCTTGGGGAATATCAATTCCGATCTTTTTCAAAAAATCAAAATTCGGGCGATAGCCGGTTAAAGCCAGTACAAAATCATTATCGAGTTCGACGATACCGTTTGGTGTTTGGATATGTGCAGTAGTTGGAGTAACTTCTGTTAAGTGGCTATTATAATACACATCGATTTCACCAGCAGCAATTCGATTTTCAATATCAGGTTTAACCCAATATTTTACCCGACGGCTGATTTCGCTACCACGGATCACCAAAGAAACTTGCGCTCCTTTTCGGTAGGTTTCAAGCGCTGCATCAATGGATGAATTACTGGCGCCGACAACGATCACCTTCTGGCTGCTATAATAATGTGGATCATCGTAGTAATGCCTAACTTTGGGAAGTTCTTCGCCCGGGATATTGAGCAACATCGGTATGTCATAAAAACCTGTGGCGATGATGACTTTTTTGGTCAGGTACATGCTTTTGTTGCTACTGACCAGGAACTCCGTATCCTCTTTCTTAATTTCCAGTACTTCTTCAAAAAGATGGGTATTCAGTGCGAACTTTTGCTGTATACGTCGGTAATATTCCAAAGCCTCCATGCGTTTTGGCTTGGGGTTGGTTGTGACAAAGGGAATATCACCTATTTCTAATCTTTCGGAAGAAGAGAAGAAGGTCATATTTTGGGGGTAATTATACAGTGAGTTGACTAAACAGCCTTTTTCAAGAATAAGATAGCTTAAATTTGCTTCTTTGGCTTCTAAGGCGCAAGCTAAGCCAATTGGCCCGCCGCCAACTATAATCAGGTCGTACCGTGTTATCGTATCGCTCATGGTATAAATGTCGAGAATTTTAAAGAATAAATCAGCTTAAAGCTTTAGACAGTTCAATTTCTGACATTGCTGTGCTTTTAGCATGAAGGTCCTGAACTATTTTATGCAGGTCCTGCGCAATTTTATTGAGAAAGTCCAGCTGTTCGGTCAATAGCTGCCCATCAACCGAACTGACATCTGTATTATCAAATTGGTCGTTGGGAATTTCGATCGCCAAAGGAATAAATGCATTGACGCTATCGTCAGAATGTAGCAGTTGAATGGACTGCTCCAAGGAGCTTAATATTTTTCGGATCGTCCGGACATGGTCCTTATTGATATAATTATTGTCCATTTCGTCGAGATGGTTCATTAATGTCACCGAAAAAGAAGCTAAAATATGGTTGAATATGACGAATTTATTGACTTCCTTACTATATTTTTGACGTTTCTTGGGTTCGGTAAGCATGCGCTGGAACGTCGAACCCATATTGGCCGTTTCGACGTAGACTGCCTTGCGGGTTAGTTTGTAATCCGTGATGGAAGGCGCTTGGCCTGCAATTTCTTTCAATGCCTGAAAGATGTAATTGTAGTTGGCAATGAGTAGCTTTCGCATGGACTCTTTGACTTGCATGCTTTCCCAGTTTGGGAAAATAATATAACTGGATAAGAATGCAATCATGCCTCCGATAAAGGTGTCCAATATGCGTTCCTTCGTGACGTCCAGGGTATTGGCGCTGACGAAGCTCAGCATTATTAATACATAGGGTGTCATAAAAAGTACGGCAATAACATAGTTGACGCGGAATAAACTATATGCCGTCAGAAAAAAGAATACCAAGAGAACAAATAGTATAGTTGGGTCATGGATGGTTAACAGGATGAGGGCTCCGATGAGGCCACCTATCGTTGTGCCGATGAGACGCTGGATATTTCTCTCCTTTGTGAGTCCGAAGCCAGGTTTTAGGATAACCATGATGGTGAGGAGGATCCAATATACATTATTGGTGATATTGGTGACCTCAAACACGTAATAGGTGACCGACATGACAATCGCCATACGGCAGGCATGTCGAAAGATGGTGGATTTTAGGGTAAGATTTTCGCGGAACTTTTTAAAATCAATTGCAGAGCTTTGAACAAAGCGTTTTGCGTCATCAATTTCTTTTCGTTTGACATCGTCAGGTTGTAGATGCGAGTAACCATAGATATTTTTAATCCGGCGAACCAGGTCACGCAAATTAATCAACACCTTGCGTAAAGCAAATGTACTATATTGTTGATTTTTATCCAGTTGATCGATTTTAGTGTGAAGACGACTGAGATCCGAGTCGAAATCATACAGTGGTTTTGGCTGTGTATTTGTATTAAGCTGATAGGCTAAATTGTCAAGCTCATTGGTATATTTTAAAATCACATTTTTGAAATCTTCCAAGATTCCTGTAGGTCCAAAGCGTTCGCTGATGGTATTGTAATCATAGTGCGCCGCCATACTTTGCTCAAAGAGATCGACGATATCGTTGAAAACGAGGGTTAAATAACGTCCTACCTTTGTGGTGTCTTTTATCGATCGTTTACTTTGAAACAATACATCCCGTAGGTTTTCCTGATGCTGATTGACTTCAACTTGTTTGTCGATCAGTTTGAGGTAGTTTTTATCATTATCAATTTTAGCATCGTAAAAATTAGCTTTTAGCCGGATGTAATCAGCAACATAGCGAATTGTTTCTGATAGTTCCTGTTCGGCCAGCCTGTAAGGACGTGCTTGGGTGATGGAAAGACTAATGGCGATATACCATAAACCACCTAAAGTATAGAAACCTAAATAGTTGATGGCCTCTGCAAGAGGGTAGTGAATCTGCACATGGATCAACATCATCAGGATGCACATGAGACCTACGTTGGCGGCTCTTCCATTGAAAACCGCAAACATGGCAAATATAAAGCAGGCTACGCCGATAAAAATTGCTAATAGATATACATTTTGATTGACTATATTGGTTAAAATAAAAGTTAAAGTAGTTAATATCGCACCCGCAATCATTCCTTTCCTTCTATGGCTAGGGGCACCGGGGGTATCCGATAAGCCTACTAAAAGCGCTCCCAGAGAGACAATGGTTCCATTGGTAAATTGCCCGATGGTTGCAAAGATCAGGACAGGCACGATACATCCGATGGTAATTCGGAGTCCATCTGCAAAATATTGGCTATAGAAAAAACTTTTTATTTCTTGTGTCTGTTTCATAATGTGTATAGTACAAACTTAGATAAATTGCTTTTCATATTAAAAACAATTGTTCTGCTATGTTTGCTCTTTTTTGTACGGATGATAGCGATATAGCTGGTTGGTTTCTGTCTGACCAAGAAAGGTTCATTTTGTAGCCGGGATTTATGAACTAAGGGATCGACACTGGTCGTTTCCATATTGTACTATGTTAATGTGTTAAAAATGAAAAATTACTAAAATTTGTTAGTATGTTTTTAAAATTTTAATTGTTTTTTTGATTAATTTATATTTTTTTATTTGTTTAGCTATAATATTGTTATATTTGGAGCCATAGGGTAATTTCAGAGACATTACAAAATTCAAGAGTCACCTAAACTCTCTTGACCACTTTCAAAGATTTAAATATGAAGCAAAGTAAAAATGAAGCCGTCTTTCAGGACGAGGTATTGACACGCTTTGAGCTTTTCAAAAGTTTGTTTTTAACATTGCCATTTCAACGTGTTAAAGATACCGGTACTTTATTACCATTTTTTGCAAAGCAATGTGAAAAGGGTGTGGATCAGCATTTAACTCCTGATGAGATCATAAAGAGTTTCTTCGATCAGCATGAGGAATTTTCTTCGGAAGAGCAACGTATTGATTTGTTATTTCGATTTGTTCAATATATAGAGCGTCAGGTTGTTTTATTTGATGCGATCGAAGACTCGTCATTTCAGATGGTGGGTCGTGGCGATGATGAAAATGTCTTAGGGGCATTAATTAAAAACGCCGAAGGTAGCGAAGATATGCGCCGTAAGATTGTGTCAAAATTGAAGGATTTTTCTGTACGTCTTGTATTGACTGCACATCCTACTCAATTTTATCCGGGACCGGTATTGGGTATTATCAACGACCTGATCGATGCAATCAAGACCAACGATATTCATAGTATTCACCTGCTGTTACAGCAATTGGGGAAAACGCCTTTCATCAATAAAAATAAACCGACTCCAGTTGATGAGGCAGCGAGCTTAGCTTGGTTTTTGGAAAACGTGTTTTATAAAGTGGCATCGGAGATTCAGTCGTTCATTGATGATGAATTGGATGTCGATACCGAAGAGGTAAAACAATTGATTGAGCTTGGTTTTTGGCCGGGGGGTGACCGAGACGGGAATCCTAACGTAAGTGTTGATAGCACCAAGAAAGTTGCCGCATTGCTACGTACTATCTTATTTAGATGTTACTATAGAGATTTCCGTATCGTTAGACGACGCATCACATTTAGAGGTGTGGAGGAGTATATGGAAAATCTGCAGACATTGTTCTACGAAAATAGTTTTAACCCGGTCGAACATCCTGCTGACGAAACCGATAATATCATCACGAATCTAAAAGCAATCAAAAATGTTTTGGAGGAATATCACAACGGGCTTTTTGTAGAGATCGTTGATGATCTACTCCGTAAAGTGATGACTTTTGGTTGTTTCTTTACCACATTGGATATCAGACAAGACAGCCGCATATTACGTGAGGCTACCAATTATCTGATTCAGCACAACCAGGAAAAGACTGGAATGCCATTGGATTATCTGGAGCTTAGTGAAAGTGATAAGCAAAAAGCATTAAAATTCAAAGAACTTGACTTAACGGTGGGAGAGGATGCGGATCCGTTAACGAAAGATACTTCGGGCGTGATAAAATTATTAAAGGAGATTCAACGTTCCGGTTCTGAGCGAGCTGCACAACGCTTTATCATCAGTAATTGCCAGCAAGCAAGTGATATTTTGGGACTGCGTCAATTATTTTTATGGTCTGGATGGAAGAAGGATGCTTTAACGATCGATTTTGTGCCCTTGTTTGAGACCGTTGATGACTTGACGAGAGCAGCGGACGTGATGAAAACCTTGTACAGTAATAAGGAGTACAAGGCACATTTGAAACGAAGAGGAAACAAACAGACGATTATGTTGGGTTATTCTGATAGTACCAAAGACGGTGGATATCTGATGGCGAACTGGTCGATCTATCGTGCAAAAATCGAACTTACGGCGATATCACGCGAATACGATGTTGATTTGGTATTTTTTGATGGTCGCGGTGGGCCTCCAGCACGTGGTGGTGGTAAAACGCAACGTTTTTATGCATCTATGGGTAAGGAGATTGCCAACGATCATATTCAATTGACGATTCAGGGACAAACAATCAGTAGCCAGTACGGATCTTTAGATACAGCGCGGTTTAATATTGAGCAACTTTTGCATGCCGGCATTATTTCAGATTTAAAACAACGTGTGGGCGATACTTTAACCAAACATCAACAGGAGATCATTGATAAGCTAGCTGAGTTGAGTCACCATAAGTTTATGGATCTACGCACGAATGAATTGTTTTTACCATATTTGGAGACGATGTCGCCATTGAAAGCGTTATCCTCGATCAATATTTCAAGTAGACCTGTAAAACGTAACTCAGGCCGTGAATTGCGACTGGAAGATTTGCGGGCGATTAGTTTTGTAACTTCATGGAGCCAGTTGAAGCAAAATATTCCCGGATTTTATGGTGTCGGAACAGCATTGCAATGGGCTGAAAAAAATAACCTCTGGAAGGACGTACAGCAATTATATGTTTCATCGGGATTTTTCCAGACATTGATCGACAACTGTATGATGTCGATGACAAAGTCAAACTTTGATATTACAGCATATATGAAAGATGATCCTATTTATGGTGATTTTTGGAAAACTTTATATGCCGAGTACCAGATAACAAAAGAATATTTGTTAAAATTGAGCGGAACCTCAAAATTGATGGAGAACTATCCTGTGGATCGTGAGTCTATTTTAGCGCGCGAGGGAATTGTATTACCGTTATTGGTTATACAGCATTTTGCGATTCGTGCATTGAATTCGGATCAGCTGACTGATGCACAACGTGAAGATTATTCGAAGTTAATAGCGCGTACAATCTTTGGCGTGGTGAATGCCGGAAGAAATGTTGCGTAATTTTTCTTTCTTTTCACGGATAGGGTTTCGGAGAACATATATTTTATCTACTTTTGTATAGTTAACAAAATTGATATGAAGATTAATAAGTTATTTATTGTTGCGGCTTGTGCGGGTACATTATTTGCATCTTGTGGTCAAACAGCTGCAGATAGACAGCGTCAATACTCTAATGCATCCTTAGCGGATGGTGATGCCTTTGCAATGATTAAATTCGTTGGCGAAAATGGAAACTATTTGGTAAATCTTGCCGATGTAGCTGCAAAACAATCTACCTCAGCAGAGGTGAAAAATGTAGCTGCAAAGATTAAAGAAGCTTACGCAACAGTGTTGCCAGAATTAGACAATTTAGCAAAAGAATTGCATGTTGGCGATGCGCAACGTGGTGTACCTGCATTTCAAGTTCCGGCTTCAATTGGTTCGGACAGTACAGCGGCATTCAACGATAAAGCATTTTTAGCACTAGTGGTTGAAAAACAAGGTGAGATCAATACAAGATTGTCTCATGAAGAACACAATACAAACAAAGACGTTATCCACCTTTCAGAAGAGTCTTTGAAAAAAGTGGAAGAGATCTATAAGTTAGCTGGTGGTAAAGTTGAAGAACACCATCACTAAGAAATAAGGTAAATAGAAGGAAAGGAGTATTCATTAAAATGAATATTCCTTTTTTTATGAGTTTTTTGCTGGCAATAATGGATTTTCTGTATGGAATTGAACCAGGTACTTCATTTCGATAGGATGTGCTACCTGTATCCTGAGTCGGTTGATTGTCAGCGAGATGAATTTATCGGGAAATGAGGTCATATTTTTGATCAAACCGGAATTTTAGTTGTTATAAGACTATATCAGGTGTTTTATGCGCAAGAATTCCTTGTAATAATCGTTTGTTATTTGTTAAATTAATGATAACTTAACATTTGTATAACATAGTTTTTAATAACTGTGTTTATTTTAGCGTAATTTAATGAAATCGTATATAAAGTGAGATACGCCGCAATAGATATAGGCTCCAATGCAGTCCGTCTTTTGATAGCTGACATTATAGGACAGAAAGATCAATATAATTTTAAGAAAAATACACTGTTACGTGTTCCACTCCGTTTGGGAGATGATGCGTTTATTCATCAGGAAATTTCACCAAGGAAAGCCGAGAGTTTGATCAAAACGATGAAGGCTTTTCGGGAGTTGATGGATGTGTATCACGTGGAGGATTATATGGCCTGTGCGACGTCGGCCATGCGTGATGCACGAAATGGGGCCGACATTGTTGCGGAAGTCAAGAAAAATGGTATAAACATCGATATTATCGAAGGGGCAAAAGAGGCTGAGATTATTTATAATAGTCATTGGGATAATAAGATGGAGAAAGATAAAGTTTATCTTTACATTGATGTTGGTGGTGGTAGTACTGAATTATCGTTATTCGCCAATGGTGTCTTGGTAAACTCTAGATCTTTCAACTTAGGGACGATCCGTATTTTGGACAATCAGGATAAGACAGAAACCTGGGATGAATTGAAAGAATGGGTGCGAAGCAATACGCACATGTATAAGCAAGTGGTTGGGATCGGTACTGGCGGAAATATTAATAAGCTTGCGCGTCTTTCCAATGAAAAATTGGATAAACCATTATCTTATGCCAAATTGAAAGCGGTATATGAGCATTTATCTTCCTTTTCTTTGAAAGAGCGTATTATTTTATTGGGTTTGAACGAAGATCGTGCGGATGTAATTATACCAGCAAGTGAGATTTTCCTGACGATTATGAAGCACGGCCGCCTAAAACAAATCATTGTTCCACGGGTTGGACTTGTCGACGGTGTAATTAGAACCTTGATCAATAGGAATTTAGTAAAATAATGCTGTAAAAAGCGATTTTCGACTTGTAAAAGAGCGAAAAATCTTTATTTTTGTGATACCAAAGGTGAATATGAGCCCAGGTGGCGAAATTGGTAGACGCACCATCTTGAGGGGGTGGCGCTCGCATGGGCGTGGCAGTTCGAATCTGCTCCTGGGCACTTAAGGAGACACTAGTCAATAGTAGTCTCCTTTTTTTATGAACAAAAATATATCTCACATCCAAGGCATATGATAAATTTGATAATAATAAAGCATTATTGGTTTATTTGGATAAAAATTTACACCGGGGCCGGTTCGAAGTTTATGGACCTAGTCTTATAAGAAGCTATTCTATAATTTATTCGTGGTATTTATCTTGTATAGATAGGTTTTCCGGGAAACCAATTAGCGCCATTACCACCACAGGTAAATAGAAAATAGAGTAGGATAACGATATAGGCGAGTATAGTAATGCGCCAAATGATGTGTAAGCCGCGAGAGCCTTTATCGCTTTGTTTTCTTTTTTTGTACCTTATCTTTCTGCTTTCTCTATTATTTTCCATTTTCTTATAAAAAGCAATATTTACGGTTCGCTATTCTAATTTTTTAACCCCATTTGCGCTAGTATATTTGGGCATTGTTAACGAATTTGTCCGATGCTGTAATAATTGGGCCGCTGAACTGTAGTTTATTTTGAATCAGACCCCTAAAAATACAAATAATGCTGGAGACATACAATGTATAAAAATAAGACTCGCTGTAATGATTAACCTATACAGTACAAACAGTCGTATTGCAAATAATAGACTATCAACCACGAATAATGAAGGGGCTATAGCAAATAATAAATCACCGTAAAATTAGTTAAAGACGTTTCTATTTTTACTTCCATAAAATAATGGCCTGCTTCAAAAGCATGTCATAGTTTAACAAAAAAATAGAAACAATGAAAAAATTAATGATGAGTTTGATGGCGGTTGCGCTGCTATCTACAGTGGCTTCTGCAAAGACAACAGAAAAGGCTCCAAAAGAAAATGTCAATGTTAAAACGACGACTTACCGCCTTCCTAAAACGAACACCCTCGCGAAGGTCACCGAAGAGGTCAAAGAAAGTAAGGGCCAATTAACGCATTGTGTTTTTGTATTGAGTTTTTATGACTATGATACGGCACAATTGGTCGGTACACATACTTCAGACACCTATACGAGTGGTGGTTGTGGATCGTTCTTTAGAGCGTGTAGAGCTTTTTGGGGTGTTTAATGCAGTCGCTCGCTCTTGATTTCAACCAGCTGAGAGGCTTCTGCATTTTCACGGTGTTACAAAAGATTAATTCTAAGCGGGGTGAAAATCCCCGCTTTTTTTGTTTTGGACTGATGAAAAAAAATGTTACCTTCGATTATTATATTTAATTTATCAGATAAAAAAGCACACGTGATCCCTGTTTTTAATGATAACAGAATTTGAAACCGAAGAACTTCAATATGCACACTAGAAATTTTTTACTTCTTCTTAGCTCACTGATATGGCTAAGTTGTACAAAAGATCCCATCGAGCCAACGATAGAGCCCCCAGAAGTGGTCCCCACGGATACCACCAAAAATAAACCAACCGTCCCTACAGATAAGTACGAAATTCGAAAAGTAGAGTTTCAGATGAATAAACTGTTCGCCGATGACTATATTGATGAAAAGGTTTTTCTGGGTGGACTTTGGAGCCTCAAAGATACCCTTGATGGTCCGCGACTAGAAAGCCTGGAAACAAAAGCAAAAAAAGTTAAATTCCATTTTTTGTCTTACAACGATTTCTCCGTAGATATGGGGTTCTTTGAACCAAGCTATGCGAATGGCCTTGCTTATGCCAATAAGTTCGAAAAATCGAAACAGGCGAGCAGCATAAATTTCTCCTCTAGCACTTTTGAAGATTACGCCGAAATACAGGGATTTCTTGGTAATTCGAAGGATGTAAAGAAGGCCTTATCCCTTGTGAGACATGCCGACTCGACGACGATCAGTAAACCCAATAGTATGCTTCGGATAGGCAATGTCAATAAGCTTACAATTTATATTGATCACACGGAATATTTTGACGCCTACCCCGAATCGGAGGTTGCGGTTTTAACTAAAGCCGGCTATTCTCCTTATGTGCTTGCTTCGGTGACTTATGGTACTCATATGATTCTGATGGGAGAAACTGATTCAACACGGGCAAGACTCAATACAGCGATAGACAAAATATTGGAAAAGCAAGCACTGGATGATATAGATACCAAAGTCCTCGATTGCAGTAATTTGCTGATCTACTATCGTGGTGGCGGGAAGAACAGTTTTATTCAGTATCCAAAAGGAGCCCAGGCTATTGGGACAGCACTCCGCGATATGCTCCTTTATGTGAGCCAGACTGAAAATATCTTTAATTATCCACTTACTTATGACTTCATGAGTCTGAAGGACTATAGTACCTTAAAGTATTATAATATATTCGATATTAGGGTTAAAAAACAACAGTAAACGAGCAAAAGAAGGCATCCGTTAAATACAAAAACGGCATCTAAATCTAGATGCCGTTTTTGTATTTAACCGACAAGCTGCTGACCTGTGTATTGATATCGCAAAGCTATTCAATACCTAGGGGTATTTTACTTATTCCGTTTCACTAATTTCCTTTAGCAGTTGCAAAGCATCTGGCCAAGCCTCATTAAAGTAATCGATGTATTCGTCGTTTGTATCGACATCTACTTTCAATTCAGTATATCCATCGATTGCTGTAAATGAATAGTTTTCTAATGCTCCTGCCCAATCTTCGACGGCCGGTCCGGATAAAATTTCCTGGCCCTTATCTAAGATGCCAAGGTGGCGAATAGATACATATGAATTTGGAATATATTCAGCAATCTCTGCTACCATTCCGCCTTTTTCACCATTTTCATTGACGCCGGTAAAATGAATTCTTTGTCCCTTTTCCCAAACGCCTTCGAAATCAGAACTCGGATTGAACGCACTGGTCCATTGTTTGTACGTTTCTTTATCGAGCATTGTTTTAAAAACTCGCGACACAGGAGCATCAATCTTAATTTGATAGGTCAATTTTTTCATCTTTCTATTGTTTTGGAAAATTGGGATCGGCTTTTATTTCAGCGATCTGTTTGGTATGACGTGCACAATGTGCAGCAATAAACATCAGGGCTTGGTAACCATCAATTGGACCGGTTGGGGAGTCGCTGACATGATTTCTAAGATCTTCCGCATCAGCTTTTTTGATATAATCAAGTACTGGCTGACGCGCGGCATTGAAATCAGCGAGTGCCGTTTTCACATTTTTATAAATGCCCTCTGGTTGGAGTTCCTTGGGGGCCTGATATTTGTGACTCCTGTCTGTGAGTGCATTCTTGAGATTGTCGTCGGTCATCTTGATCTCTTTCCGCCTTTCAGGTTGTGGATCTTGATCCAGACCTTTTTTTGCCATGTCAAATATCATTCGTTCTGAACGAATGATATGTTCAAGGCATTGACTGATAGACCATTTGTCAGGCGCTGGTTTAAATTGGAGCTGCGCTTCGCTTAACCCCGCAACCTGCTTTTCAAGTTCTGCAGTTGTTTGATTAAAGTATTGTAATAGCGAGTCGGTTCCCACATAATTACGTTTTAAGGCCTGTTTTTTTAATATCAGTGCAATGTTTTGGTTCTTTTGCTCGAGCAATAATCGTGATTTAGCTGACAATGGAGCTAAGGAAGCAGTTGCTATACTTGCAATTGCTATCATGTTCATAATTAGATTCATAGTTTAATGCGTATTAAAATCGTAAAAATAAATGTCACTACTTCTTTACAATTATAACACATTTTTGTTTTCTATATCTTTCCATAAGGCAAGAAAAGGCGGGAGGGCAGGCTCCCTAACAAGAAGGTCATAATTCCTTAGATAGTGGCATCAAGTGCTGGATAAGTGACGTATTGTATGATAAGTGTTTTTTATACATTTATTAAAATAAAACCTTATCTTTAACAGCATAACTAACCTACTATTTGAGTTAATCTATGTTAAATCACAATTATACGCGCTATTTTAGACGTTTACCATTAAAACCTTATGTTTTAGTATGTATCGTGTCTTTATTGGGCACAATTGCTGTAGCACAGCAGACATCGGTATCTAGTCCTGATGGAACTTTGATCGTTAAGTTGGATATAAAAAACGGCAATCTATTTTATAAGGTTGAACTGGAAGGGAAAACGATGTTGGAAGCTTCTCCGCTTGGGCTACAAAGCAAGACGATAAATTTAAGTGATAATTTACATCCAATAGCAGAAAAAAGAGCTGAAATTTCGACTAATTATAACGAATCAAAAATCAAACGCAGTCAGGTAGCGTATAAAGCGAATGAATTGCGTTATTTGTTGGAGAATGCTTCAAAGCAACAGATTGAGGTTACTTTCCGTGTTAGCAACAACAATATTGCCTTCCGATATTATGTGCCTCAGGTAGGCGAGCCGGCCAACTTTGCATTAATAAAGGAGGAGAGTGGCTTTAAATTTCCACTTATTACAACAACATTTTTAACAGCCCAAGCTTCCCCGATGATAGGCTGGATGAAAACAAAACCAAGTTATGAAGAGGAGTATCAGGCAGATCAGGCCTTAGGGGTACCTTCGAAGTATGGTGTTGGATATACTTTTCCTGCGCTCTTTCATGTTGGGGATCGTGGATGGGTACTTATTTCGGAAACGGGTGTATCAAGTGCTTATTGTGCATCCAAGTTAAGCGAAGGCACCAAGGACGGTCTTTATAGTATTGCTTTCCCGGAAGAAGGGGAGAACAATGGCATTGGACGTGCAGCTCCCACAATTTCATTACCCGGTTATACACCTTGGCGTACACTGACTATCGGGAGCAATCTAAAACCCATTGTGGAGACGACCATTCCTTTCGATGTTGTTGAGCCGCAATATCCGGCGTCGAAGGAATACGAATTCGGACGGGCAACGTGGAGTTGGCTGGAATGGCAGGATGGTAGTATTAATTTTGAAGACCAAAAGAAGTTTATTGATCTGTCAGCTTCAATGGGGTATGAATTTGTATTGATCGACAATTGGTGGGATACTAAGATCGGCCATGAAAAAATTGAACAATTGGTGGCTTATGGAAAGGAGCGGGGCGTAGGTATTTGCCTGTGGTATAATTCGAACGGATTCTGGAACGACGCACCGCAAACCCCAAAAAATAAAATGAATACTTCGATCGCACGTAAAGCCGAGATGCAATGGATGCAGCGTGTGGGCATTAAAGGAATCAAAGTTGATTTTTTTGGAGGTGATAAACAGGAAACACTTAAGCTTTACGAAGATATTCTTTCGGATGCAAATGATTATGGATTAACAGTTATATTTCATGGATGTACTTTACCGCGGGGTTGGGAGCGTATGTATCCGAATTTCGTGGGTAGCGAAGCTGTATTGGCCTCCGAAAACTTGATTTTCACACAACATGCAAATGATACAGAGGCCTTTAATGCGACTTTACACCCATTTATTCGCAATGCCGTGGCGGCAATGGATTTTGGTCCGGTTTTGCTGAACAAACGTCATAACCGTGAGAATAACGGTGGTACTATTCGCAAAACGACAGAAACATTTCAATTGGCAACCGCGATTTTATTTCAGACTCCAGTGCAAAATTTTGGATTAACACCCAATAATTTACAGGAAATGCCAGCCCATGTGATTGATTTTATGAAACAGGTACCTACAACCTGGGATGAAACAATTTTTATTGATGGTTATCCAGGTAAATATGTCATACTTGCCCGGAGAAAGAGTGATACATGGTATATAGCGGGTATAAATGCCGAGGGCAAAGAAAAGACAGTATCGGTGAATTTGCCCATGTTGAGTACGGATGCGGTACAGCTTATCGACGATAACATCGCCCGGGAATCAAAACAGAAACAAATTCGACTTTCCAAAACAAAGACCATCAAATTGACATTACAACCGGATGGCGCAGTTGTTTTAATCGGAAAATAAATAACAGCGCTCTTCTGACGAACTGAATCGTTCTTGATTAACTCAGTTAATCAAGACTAAGTGAATCCCCCATGACTAGTGGAAACTTTTTCAAAGCTTCCACTAGTCAGGACGAAGAGTTCGGATTTCTAGGATCTTGTGACTTGTAGATCCTGCCCCAGCCTTAATTTTTAGTTCTATTTTGGTTTTCCCTGTACCATCATTGGGAAGCTGTATACGGATTGTTTTAATGGTTGACTTCTCATCCTTGTCTTCCAGTGTGCTGATGGTTTTACCATCGACCATAACCTCCGTTACCCTTGATGAGTTGTCTGCCAACAATTTGATTGCTATCAGTTGGGTCTCGGGCGTTACTTTCATTACATAACTAAACCAGTCTTTTGTATCGCGCCAGCGTGTATCGCCGAATGCCCCAGCATTGCTATTTTGCTCGCGAAAAAAGTGATCTGATTCCGGTTGTTGCTCTCCAGCGACGACCTTATCGACTGTTTTGGCAGCTAGCGCCAAGCTTTCTATTTCATCACTGTTCATTTTCTCCTGTAACGCCTGTAGTTCCTTTTCTGTTGCTTGAGGCCAATAGATCATATAACGGGAATCATGAATACCGAAAAAGGGTTCTAGTTCCATTTGAATACCTTTTTTTCCCAAATAAAGATCTGAGAGCGTAAAGTGTAGGAGCTTTGATGCTATTGGTTTTACAAGTGCCGGAATATTGTTCGGCTCAGCTTTAAGAATTGGGAGATCACGTAAAGGGATTTGTTTTCCCGATGCAATGTGCCCCATTCGGCTGTCATCGGCCTGAAGTCCCAAAAGATCTTCCTGTCCAGTACGGGCACCCAAAACAAGAGGTCCATATAAAATACTATAATAATTACTTTTATCAGGCAACTGCTCAGTATGTATCCCCATAGGCAATTCAAGACTGACGATATCCCCCTTTCGCCATGTACGTTTGATTTGGATATGCTCATTCGTTGAACTGAAATTGTGGTAAGGCTTTCCATTGATCAACACATGTGGAGCTGCGGTCAGCCAGTTGGGTTTACGAATAAACAAGCTGAATGAAGTTGGTTTTTTGGGGTTGATTCGAATGCTTGTTTTGGCTTCTGTCGGAAAGTTCGTTTCTTGAATGACTTCGGTGTTTTTCTCTTTCCAGTCCAAGCGTGAAGGAATAAACAAATTGACGAATAAGTCATTGTTGCGTTGTGCATAGATCATTTCACCATATTTGGCGTGGTTTTCCATCCCTGATCCAACGCAGCACCACATACTTGTCTGTGTTTGTGAATAAACGCGATAATGCCCCGGACGGATTTGTGTGAAATAAACTAATCCACCATGTTCGGGATGTTGTGTCGATAAGATGTGGTTGTAAAGAGCACGTTCATAAAAATCGAGGTATTTTCCTTGCGGATCAGTTTGGTAGAGCATTTTTGTGAGCCGTAACATATTGTACGTATTGCAGGTTTCAGGTCCCTCAATGCTGTATAACATTTTTGAAAAATCGTCTGTTGGGTTAAAATGCTCACTCACACTATTTCCACCAATGGCAATCGAGCGATGTTCGACAACATTATCCCAAAAGTACCGAACAGCCTCAGCCCATTTTTCGTTGTGGGAAAGGTCGGCGATGCGTTTAAAACCGAGAACTTTTGGAATTTGTGTATTTGCGTGCAATCCTGTTAAATGATCTTGATGCGCTAATAAGGGCTCAAGTATGGATTGATGACTGAATTTACGAGCCAGCTCGAGATAAGTTGGGTTTTGGGTAATTGCAGCGACATCAGCAAAGGTTTCGTTCAGTCCACCGTGTTCACTTCGTAACATCTCCTGTATTTGAGCTTCGGAAAGCTGGTCAACCAACTTAAGCGCCCAATCAGTCATCTGAATAAGCATGTCTTTCGCAGATTCATTGCCTGTCAACAAGTAGGCATCTCGCAGGCCAGCATAGGTTTTATGTATATTATATAGCGGTACCCATTTTCCATTCAGGTTAAAGCTACCGGCGTTGATCCGGCCCTGTTGAATCTCTGTCCAAGTAATTTTACCCCCAGGTACCCCGCCAATGTATCCGTTTGCATTTGCTTCCTGACAACGTTTCAAGTTGGCCAGCATGTAATCCAGGCGGTCCTTGATGCGAAGATCTCCTGTAGCGGCATACATATGAGCAAGCGCAGATAGATAATGACCTCCGATATGGCCATCTAATCCTGTATTTTCCCAATTGGTATAAGAGTCTTTTTTAAGCGGTAAATTGGCTTCGCGTAAAAATGGAGCCAACAATCGGTCCGGGTCCATTTCCAATAAATAAGTGATGTCCAGGTCTTCAGCATGTTTAAAAACACCAGGTAACAACCTTACATCTCTTAAATCGAAATAATTTAATTGAGGAGTTGTTTGAGCAGATAGCGCCAGACTAAATAAGCTTAAAAGAGCACTGTGCAAAAATTTGTTTTTGAAGATCATATGGACTGAAATTATCATTTGTTATTAACAAGATCTGATGAGCTTGTCTGGTTAGCCGTTATGTATAAAAAAGACCGGTAAATCAAAGATATTAAATGTGTTATTTATTTTAAGTGTTTTTTTTACATTTATCTATGCGAGAGAAAAAGGATGGATAGTTTTAAGTTGTATTTGTCTGATAGTTAGTGTTTTGCTTATTTTTTGTTTAGGAAGGTAAAATCCTGGCCTGCTGATAAGATCGCTATAAAAAAGAGCTGATCCGTTTATTTTTAGCTATACTTGTATATGAATAAAATTAATAGTATTGTTATTTTTTGCGCTTCCAGTTTAGGGAATTCGGCCGTATATGAAGAGCAAGCCTCCTATGTGGGAAAGGTTTTGGCTGAATACGGTATCCGTTTGGTTTATGGTGGTGGAAGGGTTGGCCTAATGGGGGCTGTTGCGAATGGAGCTCTTGCGCACGGAGGTGAAGTAATAGGTGTGATTCCCGATTTTTTGAATTCGAAAGAAAGAGAGCATAGGGGTGTAACCAAACTGATTACTGTAGATACCATGCATGATCGTAAACGAATTATGAGCGATTATGCCGAAGGGGTTATTGCGCTGCCGGGCGGTTTTGGTACATTGGAAGAACTTTTTGAAATGATTACATGGGCTCAATTGGGTTTACATAAAAAGCCAGTTGGTTTATTAAACATCAATGGATTTTATAATCATCTAATTCAATTTATTGATCACATGGTCGAAGAGGGGCTTCTTAAGCAGGAAAATCGAGCAATGCTATTGGTCGCTGATACGATTGAAGAGCTGATCGAGAAGATGCAACAGTATGAAGCACCACTGGTTCCAAAATGGATTGAGAAGGATGAAATTTAGGACTTCAATAAATTCTTATGTCATCTTAATCCCGCTCTTAATTTATGACTAATAGCATTCTTATCGCTTTTTAATTTCGATTTAGAGATTTGTAACAGAATTTCTTATTCCTCCATATGTTACAATCTCGGTTTTTTTAGCCTGTATTTTTATCGTTTCTCCGTTTGGGCTTATTGCTCAAACAGTATCTCAGGATACCATGAAATCGTTCAGAATTGACGAAGTCGAAATTAGTTCGAAGTATTATAAAAGATATAATCCGAAACAACTGTCGGAAGCATTGTGGCTAAAAGCCTCATTGTTAAATATACCACAGCATATTCAAGTGGTGAACAGCGAGATTTTTAGGGATCAAGCGGTACTCAACCTCAATGAAAGTGCTACCCGGAACAGCAGTGGTACATTTCGTGAGGCACTGCACAATGGTATATCTCCAGATATCTATTCCCGTGCCGGCGATATCAGCGCGCAGCGTAATGGTGTTGATATGCGTCCACTGGGAAAAGGGCCTAAATATCATTTTTTTTCAATGGTTAATTTTTGAACAACATTTTGGAAGAAATGAACAACAATCAATCGAATTAGAGGTGATACCTTTGTTATGGCTAGATGTTAGAGTTGTTTGATCAGCATAAATACAGCGCTGATCTTCGATTCGGGGGAATCCCCTATATTTTAACCGGCTTTGGGATTCCTCTAATTTAAGCGTGGACAGGAGATATTCTTCTCCCTACACAAAAGGCCCGATCGTATGATCGGGCCTCTTTTATTTCGTAATTAATGTAATTTACAATTGATTTGCTCGGGCAGTAATTTCCGCAATGTCCAAAACCTCAATCTCTGATTCTTTTTCTTTTATTTTTACGCCATCTTTTAACATCGTCATATAGAAAGGACATGCTGCAGCGACAACTTGAGGCTGTGCATCGATGACTTCTTCGATACGTTCGATGTTAATGTCTTTTGCTCCAGGCTCTGGTTCTTTGAATATTTGTCCGCCCCCAGCACCACAGCAAAGTCCATTGCTCTTACAACTTATAGGCTTAATGGTAAAGAAAAGGCGGACAGAATTATAAATCTATTGTAATGAGCTATCGAATGACCACTTATGAGATAAAGCACGTGCTATCTAACGCGACTAGAAAGATGCTTTTAGGTTTGTTACTTAGTTGAATGGCTGGAAATAAATATCATTTTTTTTCAATGGTTAATTTTTGAACAACATTTTAGAAGAAATGAACAACAATCAATCGAATTAGAGGTGATACCTTTGTTATGGCTAGATGTTAGAGTTGTTTGATCAGCATAAATACAGCGCTGATCTTCGATTCGGGGGAATCCCCTATATTTTAACCGGCTTTGGGATTCCCCTAATTTAAGCGTGGACAGGAGATATTCTTCTCCCTACACAAAAGGCCCGATCGTATGATCGGGCCTCTTTTATTTCGTAATTAATGTAATTTACAATTGATTTGCTCGGGCAGTTATTTCCGCAATGTCCAACACCTCAATCTCTGATTCTTTTTCTTTTATTTTTACGCCATCTTTTAACATCGTCATATAGAAAGGACATGCTGCAGCGACAACTTGAGGCTGTTCATCGATGACTTCTTCGATATGTTCGATGTTAATGTCTTTTGCTCTAGGCTCTGGTTCTTTGAATATTTGTCCGCCCCCAGCACCACAGCAAAGTCCATTGCTCTTACAACTTATAGGCTTAATGGTAAAGAAAAGGCGGACAGAATTATAAATCTATTGTAATGAGCTATCGAATGACCACTTATGAGATAAAGCACGTGCTATCTAACGCGACTAGAAAGATGCTTTTAGGTTTGTTACTTAGTTGAATGGCTGGAAATAAATATCATTTTTTTTCAATGGTTAATTTTTGAACAACATTTTAGAAGAAATGAACAACAATCAATCGAATTAGAGGTGATACCTTTGTTATGGCTAGATGTTAGAGTTGTTTGATCAGCATAAATACAGCGCTGATCTTCGATTCGGGGGAATCCCCTATATTTTAACCGGCTTTGGGATTCCCCTAATTTAAGCGTGGACAGGAGATATTCTTCTCCCTACACAAAAGGCCCGATCGTATGATCGGGCCTCTTTTATTTCGTAATTAATGTAATTTACAATTGATTTGCTCGGGCAGTTATTTCCGCAATGTCCAACACCTCAATCTCTGATTCTTTTTCTTTTATTTTTACGCCATCTTTTAACATCGTCATACAGAAAGGACATGCTGCAGCGACAACTTGAGGCTTTGCATCGATGACTTCTTCGATACGTTCGATGTTAATGTCTTTTGCTCCGGGCTCTGGTTCTTTGAACATTTGTCCGCCCCCAGCACCGCAGCAAAGTCCATTGCTCTTACAACGTTTCAGTTCGATCAACTGGGCATCCAAGCTTTCCAATACTTTTCTCGGTGCCTCATAGACCTCATTTGCACGGCCAAGATAACAGGGATCATGATAGGTTATCTTCTTTCCTTTGAATACGTTGTTATCCGCTGGTTTTAATTTTCCTTCATCGATCAGGTTTTGGATCAATTGTGTATGATGAATGACCTCATAGTTGCCACCTAGGGATGGATACTCATTTTTCAAAGTATTGAAACAGTGTGGGCAAGCCGTTACTATTTTTTTGATTTCATAGCCATTGAGTACTTCGATGTTCATCATGGCCTGCATTTGAAATAGAAATTCGTTTCCACTTCTTTTCGCAGGATCGCCCGTACAACTTTCTTCTGTACCTAAGATGGCATATTTTAAACCGACATGTTGTAATATTCTGCAGATATCGCGCGTAATTTTCTGTGCACGTTCGTCAAAACTCCCTGCACAACCTACCCAAAATAGTATATCAGGAGTTTCTCCTTTGGCCAACAGTTCTGCAACTGTGGGAACTTTTAATTCATTTTCCATCATAAAACTATTGTTGTTGAGTCCAATTGGCGCGGTCCAATTGCGCATATTTCCATGGGGCACCATTGTTCTCAATATTTCCAAACATATTATTTATACTCGCAGGAGCTTGTGATTCTTCCATAACAGCAAAGCGGCGTAGCTCAATAATAATATCCAAAGGATTAATATTGACCGGGCATTGTTCTACACATGCATTACAGCTGGTACAGGCCCATAACTCTTCTCGACTGATGTAAGTGTCAATGAGAGATTTTCCGTCATCCTGAAAGCTTCCATTTGTTTTGATATTCGTACCAACTTCAGTGAGTCGATCCCGTGTATCCATGATGATTTTTCGTGGGGACAGCAGCTTTCCCGTTATATTTGCGGGGCAAGAAGATGTACAACGTCCACATTCAGTACAGGTATATGCATCCAATAGGCTCTTCCAGGTTAAATCCTGGACATCTTTGGCTCCAAAACGTGCATTTGCATCTGCTGGAGGCGGGGTGAAACTCGGATCAAGCATTGCCTTAACCTCATTGGTCACAGCTGGCATATTGGATAGTTTGCCTTTCGCGTTCAGATTAGAAAAATAGGTGTTCGGAAAAGCCAAAATAATATGCAGGTGCTTGGAATAGGGGAGGTAGTTCAAGAAGGCAAGTACACCTAGGATATGAAACCACCAACAAGACCGCTCTATTAAAAATAAGGCCTCCGTCGAAGTAGGAAGGTACGGAAGAAGATAATGGCTTACTGGAAAGGAACCTACCGATTTAAAATGTGCAAAGCCATAGAGTTGCAATTTAAGATCAGAAGCGTTCATCAGCAGGAAAGCCGACATTAAAAGAATCTCTGTGATTAAAATAATATTTGCATCCGTCTTGGGCCAATGTTTCAATTCCGCGCTATTTAAGCGAGCTACTTTAGCGATATTTCTCCGAATTAAAAAGATGACACAGGATACCAGTACACCCAGCGCAAGCCACTCAAATGCCCCAATCAGAAAATTATAAAAACTCCCTAAAAATGAAAAGATACGATGTGTACCAAAAAGCCCGTCTATGACAATCTCCAACATCTCAATATTGATGATGACAAATCCAAGGTATACAAATAAATGTAGGACTGCGGGGAAAATTCGCTTAAACATTTTCTTTTGTCCAAAGGCGACGAGGAGCATCATTTTCCAACGCTCCGCGGATCTGTCCGAACGATCTGTCGGTCTGCCTAGCTTGATATTACGATAAATCTGTTGTGCATTTTTGCTAAAAAGAAACAATGCTACAGCGAAACAAACCGCAAATATTAGTTGACCTATCATATGCTTGTATCTTGGTTATAAACAAATATACTATATTATTTTGTTATGCTAACATAGTAAAAATAAATCGAAAATGAGGACCTAACACGATAAATTATTGGAAATTTTTAATGGTGAATTTAGGCTGTAATGAAAAACGTCCAAGAAGGAAATATTTCTTCTTGGACGTTTTCTTTAGTTGTATCTGAGAGACTACAGCTCAACATCAGAAAATGTCTGTTCTAATATTTTACGCATCGTTTTCTGAATCCGTTCTTTTCCTGCTTCGGTATTTACATCAATACCACAAAATGTACTACCTGTAGATTTTGCCTGAAGGCTCAAATAATAAATTGAACTGACTAAAATCGCTAATGTCGCTCTAAGGTCGTTTTCGGAGTTTTCGAATTTTGAATCGACATGCTTAAATAGTTCTTCGCCGAGCAATTCTCTTCTTTCGGCTATATTTTTAAGCGCTTTTGTCTTTTCGCCCAGTCCCCAATGGATAACTTTTTGTTTCGTCTTATCCTTCAAAAAAGTGTTAAATTGAGATTTAAGCAATTCTTCTATCAAGGAAATGCTGATGGAGCCCGGGTTTGTGATCATTTGTTCCAATACGCCCTTGTCTCCGATTTGCCAAAAATCTTTTTGTGTTAGGTAAGCTTCCACCAGTTGATCGAGACCGCCAAAATAATTCCATATTAATGCTTTGTTCAGTCCACATTCCAAAGCAATATTAGGCCCATTCAATGCATGGTATCCTTTTTTCTGAATTACCTTTCCGACAGCAGCGATCATTCGCGCCTTGGTGCGTTCCTTGTCGCGAATAGGACCGGAAGTTACCTTTCTTTCTTTTTTAGGATTATCCTCAATTACTTTCTTTTTCATGCGAATAAAATCATTTTAACGACGAAGCGTTCCTGGGTACCTTATATTCGTCAGTTAATGAACAAATTTGGGACCATGAAGTTTTCATTAGGGTAGATATGTTTGTTTTCCGAACCAATATCTACAATTTAGCTGGTAAATGCAAGAAAATCAAGCAGCAGATTTTTATTTACACTATAATTTGACTGATTCGATAAGCTTTTGAGTTTACCTTATTCTTTTGGCTGTAGAACTAGAACGTATTTGGTGCTGTCGGCGCTGTACGCTGATTGCGATTCACTTGCCATTGGGAAAATAGATAGGCAATAAAAAAGGGATTATCGATATCGATAATCCCTTTTTTATTGCCTTGCCTACTGGTTTATTTTCTTGCTGGAGCAGCAGGAGCAGCTGTAGCTGAAATACCTAATTTTGTTTTAACAGCAGCAGTTAAGTCTTCTCCACCTTGGAAATAAGGAATATTTGTACTAGAAATATCAAATACATAAGCCATGCCTTTTTCTTTAGAAACAGCATTTACAGCTTCACCAACTTTTCTGTGTATAGGTGCAATTAATTCTTCTTCTTTTTTGTTTAAGTCTTCTTGAGCAGCTTGTTGTGCTGTCTGAATACGCGCTTGGATATCTTGTAATTCTTGACCTATTTTGTTGATTTCTGGATCAACAGTTTCTTTATTTGCTTCACTTCTGTTACGCAATTTATCGTTTGCATCTTTTTGTTTTGTTTGATAGATGGTAACCATATCTTGAATTTCTTTGGTTTTACCATCGCTCAATGTTTTCAACTGCCCTTCAGCTGCTTTAAATTCAGATGTAGACTGAATAATTTCAGCAAAATTGATATGACCAATTTTTTGCTGCGCATTTGCGAATTGAGTTGAGAAAAATACTGCCACTAAAGCAACCGCACCCTTTAATAAATTTTTCATGCTTTTCATTTTAATCTAATGAGCCATCTTTATGGCAATCTTTTAGTTTTCTAATTAATTACTACTATTACTATTTGTGTCCACAATGATAATAAACTCCCGCTTAGTTTGCAAGACTCGGATTGGGTTTATATCCTAATTTTGTAATGACATCATTACTTTTATTCAATTTTGGATTGGCATAGAGAAAAGTAGACTCATTGCCCTTGTCCATAATAAAATCAATTCCCTGCGCCGAAGCAACATCTTGGATAGCTTTTGCTACACGGTCTTGAATAGGCTTCATCAATTGAGTACGTCTTTTAAAGAGGTCGCCTTCAAATCCAAACTTTTGTTTTTGATAGTCTTTTACTTCTTTTTCTCTTGTCACGATTTCATCCTCACGGCGACGACGCATATCTTCATTTAATAAGACCTGGTCCTTTTGATAAGCCTGATATAGTTTTTCAATCTCAGCATATTTCTGATCCACTTCTTCCTGCCATTGCTTAGAAAGGTCATCTAACTGTTTCTGTGCAGTCGTATATTCAGGAATATGTTTTAGGATATATTCTGAATCAGCATATGCAAGTTGTTGGGCAAATGTCGCTGTAGCACTAACGACTACAAAAGCTATAACTAACAATATTTTTTTCATATTTCCTGTAAGTTTTTATAGACTATACTTTTTATTATTTAACACTAATTTACCTTATGACTTCGGATAATCCCAAAAGTTTAATTCGAGAAAACCGCTCTACGTAAATTTACGGCTCAAAAATAAGAAAAAAGAAGCAATCTAACAGATATTTCTCGGGTTTAACACTATTTAACTTGTTGAAGAATGCTCCAATGCTAGTTGCCTGAGTGCTGTTTATGGCTTCTTTTTTCGGTGATCATAACCGCACTCAATATAAGAAATTTATAAGATATATAGGGTTATTTGGCATTTAATCCGATCGGGTGGAAATGAAAGAAAAATGCATGATTTACTGGAAAATAATCTTAAAACAAAAAAGCTATCTACAATTTCTTGCGATAGCTTTTTATTCTATTTCGATAGGATTGGATCAACAAAGATTAGAATCCACCCATATTTTGCATGATACTAAATGTAAAGTTTTGTTTCCATGTACTGCTCGGTAAACCCGGGATAGGGTCGAATGCATGGCCGTAATCTATTCCTAGCATACCGAAGATCGGTAAGAAGATACGGGCACCAACACCTGCAGAACGACGTACTTTAAATGGATTGTATTCGGTGAACTTGTTCCAGGTATTTGCCGCTTCAGCGAAAGCCAATACGTACACTGTTGCCTGATCATTTAACATCACCGGGTGACGTAATTCCATTTGATATTTCGTATAGATTGGACTACCTGAATTTCGTGCCACATTCACATTCTGTGTTCCTTCAGGAATGATTACACCATTTGCATAACCACGTAATGCAACAATTTCAGATCCTTGTAGGTAATCAAACCCTTGCATACCATCCCCACCGACTTTGAAACGCTCGAAAGTTGATATTTCAGTTTTGCTGGAGTATTTACCCAAGAAACCAAATTGAGCTTGTGCTTTGAAAACAAGTTTTCCCGCAATTTTTGCATACCATTGCGAGTCAAATTTCCATTTGTGGTACTCTGTCCAACGGTAGCGTTCCTGAGCCGAACCATTTTTATAATCAATGTTGTTGAACAATGAATATGGAGGCGTCAATTGCACCGAGAATTTGATGTTTGAACCCGAAGTAGGATAGATAGGAGCATCGATCGAATTACGGCTAAACTCTTGCGTCAAGTTGATGTTATAGGCTGTACCATTATCAAATAGGAAGTAATTTCCATAATTCTGAAGCTTATAACGTTGGAATGACAAGGAAGTATTTGCCTGGAACCAGTTGTCTGGCCATTGTAAGCGTTTACCTAATGTTGCGGTAATACCAGTCATCCAAATACGGTTCAACTCGGAATCCTTAACAATTTGCTCGCCAGTATAGTAGTTAAACCCACCATATGATGAACTCGAAGTATAGGCGCTCAAACCAAAATAAATTGGTTTTTTACCACCTAACCAAGGCTCGGAGAAAGAGAAACTATACGATTGATAACGTTTACCCGAAGTTTGACCACGGACACTCAACTTCTGTCCATCTCCACGTGGTAGCGGTTTCCAGGAACTTTTGTCAAAGAAATTGCTGGTAGAGAAGTTGTTAAATGTTAAACCTAAGGTACCGATGATCTGACCGGCACCATAACCACCCGAAAGTTCGACCTGATCCGAAGGTTTCTCAGTAACATTATAAACAATGTCCACTGTACCATCCGCATAATTTAGATTTGTCGGTACTGGGTTTGTCTTTTGCTCATCAAAATTTCCCAACTGCGCAATCTCACGCACACTGCGCATAATTTGTTCTTTTGAGAATTTTTGACCAGGTTTTGTATAAATAGAACGTAATACAACACGGTCGTTGGTTACATCATTACCTTTAACAATAACGTTATTGATGGTATATTGAGCACCTTCATATACACGTAAATTCAAATCGATGGTATCGTTGTAAATACGCGTTTGTTCGGGGTCTACTGAGAACGTAAGATAACCATCGTTCATATAGATTGAAGAGATGTCATCACTATTTTTTGTAGGACCCATCAATTTTGCTGTTAATTTTTCTTCCGAAAAAACATCACCACGTTTGATACCTAAAATTTTATTTAGTAAGGTGTCAGAATACTTCGCATTACCTGTCCAAACAATATTACCTACATAATATTTAGGACCTTCATAGATGTCAAAATTAACCAACACATTTTTTTCACCCTCGCGAATAACCGTATCTTTCAAGAGCGTCGCATCACGATAGCCTTTGGCTGCCATTTTCTTGATTAGGTTTTCTTTACCTTCTTTGTATTTTTCTTCCTTGAATTTTCCAGGACCGAAAATACGGTACCACATTTTTTGCTTGATTGGCTTGGCCATTTTTCTCAATTCTTTTTGAGAAAAATGTTCATTCCCTGTAAAAGTCATTTTTTTGACTCTTACCTTATGTTTTTTATCCACATCGGCAATAAGTATTTCATTATTAGCCTGTGCCGAGTCTTTCACTGTTTTTAGGGTGATCTCCGGATATAAAAAAGCTTTTTCTTTTAAGAACCTTTGGATTGTAGCACGTGTGGTGTTCATCAAGTTTTCGTTGACAATCTTACCAGTGTTGCTATTTAAACGTTTGCGAACTTCTTCGGTCTGGCTTTTACTTAGACCGTTGATATCAATACGAGTTAAACGAGGACGTTCTACTACACGGATGGTCAAAAATATATTTTCACCTTCAATTTTATCTGCCCATAATTCGACATCATCAAAGAGGCCTTGAGCCATCATATCCTTCACTACTTTTGCAGTCGCCTCACTTGGAACTTCCAAATATTGACCTACTGACAATTTAGAGATCGTAATTAATACATTTTTATCTAAAAATTGTGTTCCAGTTATATCAATAGCACTAATTACATAGTTTTTAGGATTGAGATAGCTGATTTTTTCTGGGTCATTTAAATTGAAAGCACCTTTGTCTTGTCCGTAGACAAGCTGCATTGATGAGAGACCAAAAAATAGTATTACGGGTAGTATACGCTTCATTTATCTATAATTATTGGCGCTAAAGTACACCAATCGTTTGTTAATTTTTGTTAATTAAGAAAATTTAACCAGCTTGCTTTTTTTCAAATCAGTTGTCAAATTTAATAAAATCTTTATAACTGTTCACTTGTTTTTCCAAACCTTCTTTCGCGTTGCTGATAATCGACGATGGATTTAAATAAATCTTCTTTCGTAAACTCAGGCCACATCTTATCTAGGAAGCATAATTCTGAATAGGCAATTTGCCAAAGTAGGAAGTTACTTATTCTCAATTCTCCGCTGGTACGTATCAGAAGGTCAGGATCGGGTAGATTTTGTGTATAGAGGTTTGCAGCGAATAATTCATCGTTAATTTCGTCTGCATTGAGTTTTCCATCTTTTACTTGTTGGGCTAGATTTCGGGCAGCGTCCACAATTTCTTGTCGGGAACTGTAGCTCAAAGCCAATGTCAATGTACAGTGTGTATTTTCTTTCGTTGCTTCAATGGTTTCCTGCAGCTTTCTTTGTGCATTTGAGGGTAATTTGGTGATATCACCAATAACATTCAAGCGGACGCCATTCTCCTGAAAAGTTTTGATTTCTTTTTTAAGGGAAGTAACCAATAGTTCCATCAGTGCCATCACCTCAAGTTTAGGTCGATTCCAGTTTTCTGCAGAAAATGCATAAAGTGTCAGAAATTTAATATTGGCTTTTACACATCCTTCTAATGCTTCTCGTACCGCTTTTACACCATTTTGATGCCCAAATACACGAAGTTTCCCCTTCTGCTTTGCCCAACGGCCATTGCCATCCATGATGATGGCTATATGCTGTGGCAATTTAATAGTATCTATCTGATCTAAAAAACTCATTTTTGCTGTTTTCAATAAAATTAACACCTTAGCCATAAATGCTATTTTGGCGTTTTAAAACCTATTTTTGGTTTCCTGTATTGCTATCAATGATTATTGTTTGTTTAACGCACTTTTCATTGATTAATTATTGCACCTGGATTTCTATTATGGATATTCTTATTCCGTCTTCCTTTATTTCTTCCAAATATCGATTTTTAATTGGAAATTCAGAAGTACAATATGTAGAAAGATTGTTTGAAACATCTTCATCTAGCAGATTATCTCTTTTCCTGCGTGCAAAGCGAGGCTGTGCGAAGCTATTAATAGCCTAATAGTTTCTGACATCGATACCCCAAAGTAATTTTTCCCGCAGCGTGCTGAAAAAGCTTTCATGCGGGAGCCTAATGAGATTAATGGTAAATGGAGCCTGTTTAATGGTTAATTTTACAGATGTATCAATGGATTCGTTTTTGGAATCACAGCTAAGGATGTATTGATTGCTTCGACTCTCTATTTCCAATTCAAGGGTAAACTGATTTGAGATGACAATGGGTCTCACATTGAGGTTGTGCGGAGAGATGGGGGTAATGACAAAATTGCCGCTTTCTGGCATAATAATAGGTCCGCCGCAACTCAATGAATAGGCTGTGGATCCGGTAGGTGTAGCGATAATTAGTCCATCTGCCCAGTATGAATTCAGTAGTTCGCCATTGATGCGTGCATTGACCGTAATCATGGCCGAGCTGTCATAACGAAATACGGTAATATCATTGAGCGCATAGTGATTGCCTTGGAACAAATTAACCTGTTCAGATTCAACAGAGAGCAACACGCGCTTCTGTATCGTAAAACGTTGGTTCAGTATAGCGTCGATAGCATCCTCAAAATCATTTTTATTGATGGAAGCTAAAAAACCGAGGCGTCCAAAGTTTATCCCTGCAATTGGAATTCCGGAGTCTTTAATCAAGGAAACAGCAGATAACATGGTTCCATCTCCGCCCAGACTCAACATAATGTCAATATCGTCTTTGATTTCTTGATAGGTATTGTATGTTGAGAAATTAAAGGCACATTCAAATTGTGACAGCAGAAATTCATGAAATGGATCATAGACCCAGATCTCAATATTTTTATCGACAAGATATTCAAATAAGTGTTTCACATGTGGTATAACAGAGGGCTGAAACTCTCTTCCATATATTGCGATTCTCATATTGTTTTCAATTTATGGGGCAAAGATGAGAAAAAACTAATCCTAATCAAATGTTAATATAATTCATAAGCTGCTGATAACGGTCGGCAGTGTCGTCAAATGCAGCTATGGTATTATGGGTTTCAAGAACTAAATAGTTGTGTCTTAGGAATGAATTCAGTAATGCATTAATGTTTGACTTGTCGACTTTAAGGGTAACTTCAATATGGTCACTTTCCAAATTTATTTTGGTCGCACAATTAAGTATTCTGCAATTGTCACTTTCAACAAGGTGCGCAATCTGTGAAAGTGAAAAATCATGTAAGCCAATTGCCAACACAATAATAGCCCCAGATTCATTTTGCGATTGAATTGAACTTATTGCCTTTAATATATCTAATTGCGTTGACACACCAATATATTTGTTGTCTTGATCTAAAACAGGAATGATTGTACTATTATATACAGTTATCATCACCAAGGCATCGTAGGGGTGTTGATTAAACTTCAGCTGTATGGGGGCTGTATTTATTTTTATGGATGAAAGGGGAGCGTCTTCATCTTCCGCATCCAATAAGATGGTTTCATTAACCAGGCCAATATAGTCGTCACCATTTAAAACGACTAATTCTTTACAAAGCATATCTTGCAGCTTCTCTAGCGCTTGTTGTATTGAATCAGCATTTTGAATACTGAAATCAGCATTTGAAAGAAATTGACTTATTAGCATACTCAAACTTAATAAAAAAAGTAGGTGAAAAGAAATTTTACAGATCAGATTTATGCTTAATTCATTGATTGCTTGTAATACCTAAAATACGAAGAACAGCGAAAGATTACATAATTGCAAATAAGTACAATTTTAAAGTTTAAAATTGTACTTTTATTACCATTCTGTTATTATTTTTGTCAACGAATTGGAATAGGCATAAAACGGGGGCCTAAATGGAGGAGAAGTATTTTTAATTGGAACAGTAAGATTGATGATCACAGGCGAGAGTAAAAAGTTTATTGATATACGTGAAGTTATTCACAAAAAAAATGCGGGGCTTGCTAAATGGATTCCGTCTTTTTTACTTAATTATTTAAAAAGGACAATTCATGAAGACGAGATAAATGATATTATGACGCGCTTTGCAGATCTTCAAGGCTTGGATTTTGTTGATGCATTGATCAACGATCTGGATGTCAAGGTCAATTTGTATGGGGCAGAAAATATTCCCGTATCCGATCCGGTTATTTTTGCGTCCAATCACCCTTTGGGAGGATTGGACGGTATTGCATTTATGCACGCTATAGGTAAGTATAGACGCGATGTGAAGTTCTTGGTTAATGATATTCTTTTAAATATAGGTAATTTGAGGCCTTTGTTTGTCGGTGTCAATAAGTTAGGGGGGCAAGGGAAACAGGCGATCTCTGCGATTGAGGAGGCCTATGGAGCGGACGATGCGCTACTGGTATTTCCTGCAGGTTTGGTTTCCAGAAAACAAAACGATGGTCGTATAGAAGACCTCGAATGGAAAAAAAGTTTTATTAGCAAATCAAAAAAATATAAAAAAGATGTCATTCCGGTGTTGATTGACGGTAAAAACTCTAAGTTTTTTTATAATTTTGCAAGGCTTAGACAGAAATTGGGTCTCAAGGTAAACATTGAAATGTTATATTTACCGGATGAAATGTTTGCCCAACGCGGACATACCGTCAATATTATAATAGGAGAAAGAATCCCTTATACAGCGTTTGATCAATCAAAAAACGAAAAAACTTGGGCTGAGGAAGTGAAAAGAAGGGTTTATGGATTGGCTCAAGAAAAATAGAATTTATGCAAGAAATTATACCTCCAGTTGATAGAGAATTATTGAAGACCGAATTGAATAAAGACGTCTTCTTACGATATACCAACAATGGAAATAACGAGATATATTTAATCAACTATCATAATTCGCCAAATGTCATGCGTGAAATTGGGCGTTTGCGAGAGTTGACTTTTCGTGGAGCAGGGGGAGGTACAGGACTTTCAATTGATATCGATGAAAATGATACATGCGAAGATTGTTACGATCAGTTGATCGCATGGAATCCCGAAGATGAAGAAGTGGTTGCCGGTTATCGGGTAATCAAATGTGCTGAGGCTGGTGAAGTAAATGGTATACCCAATTTATCGACAGCACATTATTTTCAGTTTTCCGAATTGTTCACGAACGAATATCTACCTTACACCATAGAATTGGGAAGATCGTTTGTACAACCTAAATACCAACCGGCCATCGACAATAGAAAAGGAATTTTTTCTTTGGACAATCTTTGGGACGGTTTAGGGGCTTTGGTGATGCTTAACCCTGAAATTAAATACCTCTTTGGTAAAGTGACCATGTATCCACATTACAATAAAGATGCACGGGATATGTTGCTTTATTTTATGGATTACTATTTTCCTGATCATGATAAATTGGTGCTTCCTCTTCCGGAATTGGAAATCAAAAATGATTACGAACGTTTTGTAGGGGTGTTTGATGGACTGGATTATAAAGAAGGATATAAGGTGTTAAATAGTCATGTGAGAGCATTAGGCGAGAATATTCCACCGTTGATAAATACCTATATGAACCTATCGCCTACGATGAAATCATTTGGCACTGCGCGTAATGACGAGTTTGGTACGGTAGAAGAAAAAGGTATACTGATTGTAATTGATGATGTGTATCCTGTGAAAAAGGAGCGTCATATGAATACGTTTGATCGGGATCGTGAATACGGTCATAGAAAACCCAAGCGTGGATAACAAAATAAAGGGGGATTCGATTATTGAATCCCCCTTTATTTTGTAGGCACAGCGACCTTGATTAGGCCGGTTTTATACAAGTATAAAATGCAAAGGCTAAAATGGCGCCCAAGATCGGTCCTAGGATTGGAATCCAGGCATAAGACCAGTCGGAGCTTCCTTTTCCTTTGATTGGCCAAAGGGCATGAAATAAGCGCGGCCCCAAATCCCGGGCTGGATTGATGGCATATCCCGTAGTTCCACCCAGCGAGAGGCCGATCGCCCATACGAGAAATGCGACGGGTATAGCACCAAGAGAGCCCATGCCAATTGGAGCTGTTTTTCCGTCGACGGTCACATCTTGTCCTGTTATGAAGAAAATGACAAAAATCAAAACAAAGGTTCCAATAATTTCACTTGCCAGATTTGTTGACGTATTACGAATGTTGGGTATCGTCGCGAAAACACCAAGTTTGGTGGTTGGGTCTGCCGTTGCATCGAAATGGTCTTTGTGCATGATGTAGGTTAACATGGCGCCACAGAAACCACCGGCAATTTGCGCGAGAATATAGCCGGGTACTTCCATCCAAGGGAGACCATGATTGAGAGCGACGGCAATGGTTACCGCAGGATTGAGGTGGGCTCCGGTATAGGGGCCAGCAAATACAACACCGACATAGACTGCAAGTGCCCATGCGGTGGTGATTACAATCCATCCTCCATTTTCTCCCTTTGTTCCTTTCAAGATAACGTTGGCCACAACCCCATTACCTAAAAGAAGGAGGAGGGTTGTGCCGATAAATTCTGCTAAATAATGGTTCATGCTTGTTGGTTAGTTTTCCGTCCAGTACTGTAATGCTTTGACACCCTTGGTCCAGAGCTTAATGATCTTTTTTGTTTGCTCTTCTTGCTCTGCTTCAGGTTCAAATATACGATCCTGTGCCCAAAACTTTGATATCTCGTCCTCATTTTTCCAGAATCCCACGGCCAGCCCTGCGAGGTATGCTGCCCCCAAAGCTGTAGTTTCTGTGATTTTAGGGCGTACAACTTTGCTGTTAAGTACATTGGCTTGAATCTGCATGAGTAGGTTATTTGCCGTTGCGCCGCCATCTACACGTAGTTCTTTGATCGGTATGCCACTATCCGCTTCCATGGCCTGCAGTACATCACGTGTCTGGAGGGAGATTGCCTCTAGTGAGGCGCGTGCTATATGCCCATTGGTGGTTGCACGCGTCAGGCCAAATAGCGTCCCTTGTGCACGGGCATTCCAGTACGGCGCTCCTAGTCCAGCAAAGGTAGGGATGAATGTGAGGCCGCCGTTATCCTTCTCTGTAAGTGCTAATTGCTCTACGTCCGCCGATTTGTAGATGATGTTGAGATTGTCGCGTAGCCATTGGACCAGTGCGCCACCGATAAAGATGCTTCCCTCCAGGGCATATTCTGTTTTCCCGTTGATTTTCCAGGCGACAGTAGTTAAAAGATTGTTTTTTGAACGGATTGGTTTATCACCGATGTTCATTAACATAAAGCATCCTGTACCATAGGTGTTTTTGACCATTCCTTTTTCAATACATTGCTGTCCGAAAAGTGCTGCCTGCTGGTCGCCGGCAATTCCTGCAATCTTGACTTTGTGTGCAAAAATGGTTGTCCGGGATTCTCCATATACTTCACTGCTTTCTTTTACTTCGGGCAGCATAGCAGCGGGGATGTCAAATAATTCGAGTAGCTCCTTATCCCATTCCATGCTATGGATGTTAAAGAGTAAGGTGCGGGAAGCGTTCGTTACATCTGTGATGTGTGCATCGCCACGCGTGAGGTTCCAGACGAGCCAAGTGTCTATGGTTCCACAGATTAATTCCCCGTTTTGTGCTTTTTCCCGTGCACCCTCCACGTTATCCAGAATCCATTTTATTTTGGTTGCAGAAAAATAGGGGTCTAATATCAGACCTGTTTTCTCCTGGATTAGCTCATGTTTTCCGGAGCTACGTAACTCGTCGCAATAATCTGCGGTGCGTTTATCTTGCCATACAATGGCATTGTAAATGGGCCTTCCTGTTTCTTTGTCCCAAACGACCACAGTTTCGCGTTGATTGGTAATACCAATGGCGGCAATATTTTTGCCGTTTAATCCTGCCTTTGTGGTTGCTTCCGCTGTGACACCTGCCTGCGTTGACCAGATTTCATGTGGATCATGTTCGACCCATCCCGGTTGTGGGAATATTTGTGTAAATTCCTTCTGGGCAACGGAGACTATATTTCTGTCCTTATCAAAAATTATAGCCCTGGAGCTAGTGGTGCCTTGATCCATTGCCAAGATGTATTGTTGTTCCATAATTGAGTAATTGAGTATTGCTGGTTATTTTTTTGTATTACTTTAAGATATAATTTTTTGCAACTTTTTGAAAATGCGCTATTTGATCATTTTGCCAATTTTGATCTTTTTCCAGCTCCTGTGCGAGTATTTTTGCGACTTCAGGAGCAGCTTCAATTGCAGCTTTCGCATCAAGAAATAGTATCCGTACTCGACGGGATAGGACATCTTCCACAGTTCTGGCAAGTTCATTGCGTGCCGCCCAAACAACTTCAGCCTTTTTGAATTCAAGATGTGCTATTAATTTTTCGTTCCATTCCGGATTTTCCTGCGCCAATGCGTTGATCGCTTCTTGGTCGGCGCCATAAATATACATATGATTGCTTCTGTCTGATGTCGGAATGGCGCTATAAATCTTTTGAGTGGTAGACCGGCTTTCTTTTTGTGGTAAACAACCGATTTTTATCGCTTTGTCGATGGTGTCTTGGCCCATTCGACGGAATGTTGTCCACTTTCCACCCGTTAAAGTAAGTAATTTGGAGTCGCTGACGATAACCTTGTGGCTTCGTGAGATCTCTTTGGTTTTGTTGGAGTTGCCTGTAGGAGCTGCTAGCGGACGTAGGCCGGCGAATACGGCCAATGCATCCGCTCTTGTTGGTTGTTTTGTCAGGTAGCGTCCCGCAGTTTTCAGAATAAAATCGATCTCCTGCTCCAAAGCTACCGGTTCAAGGCTATGCTCGTCTATTGGTGTGTCCGTTGTTCCCACAATGACCCGATTGTGCCAGGGTACCAGGAAAAGGACCCGTCCATCATCCGTTTTTGGAATCATAATGGCATCGTCGCCAGGAAGAAACGATTTATCAAATACCAGGTGAACCCCTTGGCTGGGGCGTACCATTTGTTTTGCTTCCGGTCTGTCCATTTTTAGGATGTCATCGACAAATATTCCTGTAGCATTGATAATAGCCTTGCCTTGTATGGTGAAAACTTCCCCCGTTTCGGTATCATTAGCGATGACACCATTTATTCGTCCATCGCTGTCTTTGGTGAGGTTATTGACTCTTACGTAATTCAGCGCGACGCCGCCCATTTGTATACAGGTTTGCGCAACGTTGAGCGCAAGTCTTGAGTCGTCAAATTGTCCGTCTTGATAAACCACGCCGCCATATAGCCCTTTAGGTCTAACGGTGCTTATGCGGTTAAGGGTTTCTTCTTTGTTAATATGAATGGATTTTCCCAAGCTTAATTTACCTGCCAGCAGGTCATATATTTTCATTCCTATGGTATAGAATGGGCCATCGAACCAACTGTAATTGGGGATGATAAAGGACTGGTTTTTGACAAGATGGGGAGCGTTTTTTTGAAGTAGACCTCTTTCGTGAAGCGCTTCTTTAACCAGGGCGATGTCGCCCTGAGCCAAGTAACGTACACCACCGTGAACAAGCTTCGTTGCTTTGCTCGAAGTTCCTTTTGCAAAATCAACCTGCTCCAACAAAATTGTTTTGAACCCTCGGCTTAAGGCATCTAATGCAACACCCAATCCGCTGGCACCGCCACCTATGACGATAACATCCCATGCGCTCGTATCTCTTATTTTTTCTATCAGTTTTGACCTTTTGAATTCTTGGTGTTTCATTTTGTTTCGTTTTGGATTTTTGTAGTGAATCTTCTGTACTTGTTTTACTACTTCCTTTATACTAAGTTATGCTATATTTGTTGAATTTTAAAGGAAATTAAATAATATTTATGTTAAGGTAAGGTGTTTGTTTTTGTTTTGTTTTGTTTTTATTTTAGCAAAAGAAAGTCTTTGTGGTTTTTACCAGTGCCAGGATATGGGGCATCAATAGGTTATTTTTTTACTTCTCCCCAATGGAGTTGTCTTTAATATTGACTGTATTCTGACCGCCTAAGCTAATGTGTGTACGACTTAATCGCGTTTTTATAAATCCGCTGAAATAAGGTCTGTTGTGATCTTGGGTGTTTTTTTTCATGGTCAATAGCTATATAATGTTTAACCATTATGTGCTGCTTATGTTTTGGTTTGGGAAAATGATTTTGTAATTTTAGATCACTATTTAATTTATTTATGATGAGAAATATAAGATTATTACTGTGTGGAGCTATTGTGTTTTTTGGGGCGGTACTCGTACAGTCCAAAGCGTTCTCACAGCAGCTTACTACAGCTCAGGATGTTTCAAAGCCTTACAATCCAGACGCTAATGCACAGAATGATATTGATCAACTATTGGTTCAGGCAAAGAAAGAAAAGAAAAATATCATCATCCAGGCTGGTGGGAATTGGTGTGTCTGGTGTTTACGGTTTAATGATTATATCCATAATACGGCGAGTGTCGACAAGTTGTTAAAGAGTCATTTCCTCTATTATCACCTCAATTATTCAAAAGAGAATAAAAATGAGGCTGTGTTTCAAAAATATGCTCCTGAAGGGAATAAACTAGGTTATCCATTTTTTATTGTTTTGGATAGAAATGGAAAAACATTGCATGTACAGGAGAGTGGCAGCCTGGAAAAAGGGAAGGGCTATGATGAAGAAAAAGTGCTTAATTTCTTTAAAGCTTGGGTCGCAAAATAGCAATTGTCGACTTCGGGATTTCTAGCTGCGCTAAAGAAGAAATACCCCGCACTTCTTTCCTGCATGGCGATATAACATAATCTGAAGGATTAGTACCTCTGCTTCGTACCTGCTTCGTACCTGCTTCGGACGATCAACAGATCTTGTACAAATGTTGTACAACTATTGAACAGTCTCTGAACAGAAAAAGTCTGCACAGTACTTGGTCAACAGCTGTAGCCGAATTGGGGAGCTCCGAACGTGGTCCGAAGCAGGTACGAACACAATACGAATAAAAGCCAGCTGCCGTGGCCATTGTCTTATACTGAAATAGGTTTACATTTACCGAACAGATTACTATATAGATTTTACATCCTATTTTTTCTACTGGATTTGGTTGTCATTGTCCGTTTTCTGACTGTTATCGGTTGTCCTTTCCCTAACCACAGTTTCCCTAGTTTTGCTGCGGAACTTTTTTGACTCAGCGTTACGTCTTTGAAACATTTTGGGAACTTTTTGGTTCTGCAATTGCTGATGTGCCTGCTGGGGAGACATCATATTGCAGGACATATGTGGCCTAAAATGATTGTATATATTGACTGCCTTGACCAGCTGTGCAAGTGCCGTTTTGTAGTCTGGAAAGGTCTCAGCCATGCGATATTCGCTTTTTAGGATGCCATTTAGCCTTTCTGCCACGGCATTGTCGTACGGGCTTCCGGATTGTGTCATGCTTATTGTAATCCTATTTTCCTGCAATATAGTGACATAATTTGTACTGCAATACTGGATGCCGCGATCGGAGTGGTGGGTCAGATCGCTCTGTGGATACATTCTATGTGATATTGCCATCCTGAGCGCTGATATACAGGCCTGTGCTGTTGGCCTGTGCGTAAGTTTGTAGCCCACGATCTTTCGGGAATAGGCATCTGTGACCAGGCACAGGTAGATCCATTTGTCCCGGATGCGGATGTAGGTGATGTCACTTACCCATATCTGCTCGGGACGCAGGGCCTGCCTGCGCTGCACAAGGTCGGGCCACTTTTTGAAACGGTGGTCGGACTGGGTGGTGATGGCATACCTGCGTTTGCATTTGACCAAAAGGTCATTTTCGCGCAACAGTCTGAAGAAAGCGTCCCTTCCCAGTCCAACCATCGCACTACCCATTTCTTTGACCAATATGCTGCGGAGTTTAAGGGTACCCATGCGATGGGAGTCCTTCCGAATTTCACGTACCCGCGCCAGCACAAGCCCGCTGCGAACGGAGTATTCCTGTTCTCTGCCCATATATTTATAGTAGGATTGCCTTGTTCTGCCAAATAGTCCACAAAGTCTGGAGACCGAAACATTCTGGTAACACGACTTCATTTCTTGGACGATTTGGCCCCAGACTTTTTTACAAAATCAGCCCCATGGAGCTCCTCCGCTTTTTTGATCAACATCTCCAGGGCAGTAATTTTGAGGTTCGCCTGGAAGAGTTCATCCCTGAGATCCTGCTCATTTTTCACCCCAGTGTCTTCTGGCTCAACAGTCTGGGAAACTTCCAGCTCAAGATTGTTTTCCCACTGCTGGTACCATTTCATAAAATACCGCGGAGTGGCTTCCCCCGGAAGATTGTACTTCTGGGCAAGTTGCGAATAACTCAGCTTGCCCGCAAGGTATTCTCTGGAAACGAGGATCTTGAAGCTATCACTGTAAACTTGCTGTCCCCCTGATTTACGTTTTGTCATACGCTTTTTCATAATATTAAATTTAAGATTTTAATATTCGGTTTTTGTAAACCTTTTTCAGGAATGGACACATGTTCAGCATCGTTTGCGTCGTCTCCTTAACGATGTTGTCTTTGTCTGTGGTTTTGGCTTTAATTTACGTCCGATTGTAAATAATGAGGGATAGGCTGAAAATAAAAAGGTCTCGTTCCTACGATCGAGACCTTTTATATGGGCTTAAAACCATTCTTTTTCTACAAGGATATTGTAATCCCGCAGTTAAAAAGAGGTCTTGCTCCTGTAGAATATCTTATTGATAGCCTAATAATTTCATGACTTGTTTGGAGTTTTGCTCCTCACCAAACACCTCATAGTTGAATGTTTCATCTCTATTGCGGCGTACAAGCACATGTTTGGGTGAAGGGAGTAAGCAGTGGTGGATTCCACCATATCCGCTTAATACATCTTGATATGCTCCTGTATGAAAGAAGCCCAAGTATTGTACCTTACGGGTCTTCGGCATAAATACCGAGTTCATGTGTGCCTCCTGATTGTAGTAATCCTGTCCATCGCATGTGATTCCACCTAAATTGACGCGTTCATATTCTGAATCCCAGTTATTGATCGGCAATAGAATATATTTTTGATTCAATGCCCATACATCCGGTAAATTTGTAATGAATGAACCGTCAATCATAAACCAACGTTCGCGATCGTTTTGTTGCTTGCGTCCCAAGACTTTATAGAGAATACCTGATGCTTCAGCAACAGTATATTTGCCAAATTCAGTAATAATATCTGGTTCCATTACCTCATGGTGCGCACAGATTTGTTTGATACGATTGACAATCTCATTGACCATATACTCGTAATCAAAGTCGTGTACCAGTGAATCCTTAAATGGCATTCCACCACCGATATCTAGGGTATCTAAATCCGGATTTACTTTCTTGAATTTACAATATAAAGTAACGTATTTCTCTAATTCGTTCCAGTAATACGGGGTGTCCGAGATACCTGAATTAATGAAAAAGTGAAGTAACTTTACTTTAAAGTTTGGATTGTCGGCGATCTTGTTGTTATAGAATTCAACGACGTCTTCTTGGCGAATCCCTAGGCGAGATGTATAGAATTGAGAATCTGGCTGCTCCTCGGAAGCAACACGGATACCTAAAGCACAAGGCTCATCCAATTCGATTTCATCATCATAAAGGTTAAACTCCTCTTTGTTATCCAGTACCGGTATAATGTTTTTATATCCGTCGTGGATCATATCGACAATATATTGTTTGTACTGGTAGGTTTTGAATCCATTACAGATCACTGTAATATCTTTCGTTACTGTGCCCTGTCTTTCCAATGAATCGATCATCGGCATATCAAATGCAGATGAAGTTTCCAGGTGGATATCATTTTTCAAAGCTTCCTCTACGATGTGCTTGAAATGGGATGATTTGGTACAATAACAATATTTGTAAGATCCGCGATAGTTGTGTTTCAGAATTGCGGTCTGAAAGAGGATTTTCGCTTGCTGAATTTTTTTGCTGACGATAGGCAAATAGGTAAAACGTAACGGCGTACCGTACGTTTCTATCATTTCCATTAAATTCAAATCGTGGAAATACAATTCGTCGTCGATGATTTCGAATCCGTCTTGCGGAAAACCAACACTTAAGTCAAGAAATTCCTGATAGCTCTGCATTTTTTATTATTTTTGCAAAGATATACTTTAATGGTGAATACCTAAATAAGGAATGTTATTTATTTCCAATTCACTATCAGGAAGTTGTAAAAATTACAAAATCATTAAATGGCAAATTCTATTCAAAAGCGACTTGTTGAAGTCACTGTACAAGCAGTAAAAGAGCTTTACAATGCAGATATTTTAGAAAATCAAATTGCTTTACAAGCTACCCGAAAGGAGTTTGAAGGACAAATTACAATCGTAACTTTTCCCGTAACGCGCTTTTCGAAATCTTCTCCGGAACAAACCGGAAAGGAAATCGGTGCATATTTGCAACAGCATATTGCTGAAATATCGGATTTCAATGTGATAAAAGGCTTTTTGAATATTGTTCTTTCCGATGCTTACTGGATCACGTTGTTGAATCAGACCATAACGGCGAAGGACTTTGGTGTATTTCCTGCGAATGGAAAAAAACTGATGGTTGAATATTCTTCTCCAAATACCAATAAACCGCTGCATTTGGGACATATCCGTAATAATTTATTAGGATATTCTGTTGCGGAAATCCTAAAAGCTTATGGTTATGATGTGATCAAAGCAAATTTGGTGAACGATCGCGGTATCCATATTTGTAAGTCGATGTTGGCTTGGCAAAAATTTGGTAACGGTGAGACTCCCGAGTCTACTGGACTTAAAGGAGACCACCTTGTCGGAAAATATTACGTTGTCTTTGACAAAGCATATAAACAGGAAATCGAGGCATTGAAGGCTGAAGGGCAGACCGAAGATGAGGCAAAGAAAAATGCACCTTTGATGAAGGAGGCACAAGCGATGTTGCAACAATGGGAAGCAGGTAATGAAGAGGTGATCTCCCTTTGGAAAACCATGAACAGCTGGGTGTACGCCGGGTTTGAAAGGACCTACAAACAATTAGGCGTCGATTTCGATAAATACTACTATGAATCCAATACATACTTGCTGGGTAAAGATATTATTCAGGAAGGTTTAGATAAAGGGGTTTTCTTTAAAAAAGAGGATAACTCCGTATGGATTGATCTAACAGACGAAGGATTGGATCAGAAGCTTGTGCTTCGTGGCGACGGTACTTCTGTCTATATTACACAAGATTTGGGGACAGCACAATTGAAATATGATGAATTCAAAATGAATGATTCTATTTATGTTGTCGGTAACGAACAGGATTACCATTTCAAGGTATTGTTCTTAATCTTAAAAAAACTTGGTAAAGCTTGGGCCGATGGATTGTTCCATTTATCGTATGGGATGGTCGATCTTCCTTCAGGTAAAATGAAATCACGGGAGGGAACAGTTGTTGATGCGGATGATTTAATGGCTGAGATGCTTAAAACCGCTCAAGAACGTACTGAGGAGCTTGGCAAGACTGAAGGATTGGACGAGGAATCAAAAGCCGTTCTTTACGATACAATTGGAATGGGCGCACTTAAATATTTTCTATTGAAGGTGGATCCTAAAAAACGTCTCTTGTTTGATCCAAATGAATCTGTCGATTTTCAAGGTCATACCGGACCGTTTATTCAATACACACATGCCCGTATCAAATCTGTTTTGAGTAAGGCTGAATTCGATTTTGACAGTGCTGTGTCTGTGCCGGCGACGATTTCCTCTTACGAACGTGATTTAATTCAACAACTGGGTGCATTTCCGGAGATTATTGAAGCTTCTGCGCAAGAGTTCAGTCCCGCACAATTGGCAAATTACATCTATGAGGTAGCCAAGTTTTATAATAAATTCTATCATGAAGAAACCATCTTGAAAGCGGAAGATCATGATGTGAAAAACTTTAGATTGCACCTTTCAGCTTCTGCGGCAAAGGTTATTGCCAAAGGGATGAACTTATTGGGTATTCGGGTACCTGAAAGAATGTAATGCTATGAAGAAAATTCGCGTAGGACTTATTGGCTTTGGAATTTCAGGTCAGGTTTTTCACGCTCCCGTGATGCGTTCAATAGCTGAGCTGGATCTTGTTAAAGTGACCGCTCGGAAAGCAGATCAACAAAGTTTGCTAAAGGAACGCTATCCACAGGCAGAAATAGCTTTGTCTGCGGATGATATTTTTAATGATGTAACCATTGATTTAGTCGTGATTGCAACTTCCAATGAAATGCATTATCCTTTCGCAAAACGTGCACTGGAAGCCGGAAAACACGTTGTCGTAGAAAAACCCTTTACCAATAGCGTAGAGCAGGCCGATGAGCTTATCGCTCTGGCTAAGGAGAAAAATCTGATCTTGGCACCTTACCATAATTTAAGGTTCAACTCAGACTATCGGACCCTGGAGAAAGTGGTCAAAAGTGGAAGGTTGGGACGGATTGTCAATTTGGAATCCCGGTTTGATCGTTTTCGTAATTATTTGCGACCTAACGCATGGCGAGAGGAAAATTTACCGGGTTCGGGCATATTTTATGACCTGGGACCACATCTCATCGACCAGGCTTTGCAGTTATTTGGAAAGCCAGATGCTGTCTTTGCCGATTTGGCTGTCCAACGAGATCATGCCAAAACCATTGACAATTTCGACTGCCTATTGTACTATGATAATTTGAGGGTATCCCTAAAAGGGTCTATGCTTGCAAAAGAACCCACAGCACGTTATCGTGTCTTTGGAATGAACGGAAATTTTGTAAAATATGGTGTCGACCCACAGGAAGCTTTACTGCGTGATGGCAAATTTCCTGATGAGGATCCAACCTGGGGACAAGAAGACCCAAGTCTATACGGCAAGCTCAATATTGTTGAACAGGGGAATGACATTGAAGAAATGGTTCCTTCTGAAATAGGTTCTTATCCTGATTTTTATCAGAACGTTGCGGATAGTATATTGGGCAAAACTACCTTGATCGCGTCGGCAGAGCAGGCACGCGATGTCATTAAGATTATTGAATTGGGATATCAGAGTCAATTGGAACGAAGAGTTGTTTCTGTTGAAAATACATTGATTGCTTATTAGATTGTTGCTGTGAGTATACTATACGATGCTATCATTATTGGGGGCGGAGCCTGTGGTTTGATGTGTGCAGCCCAAGCAGGGCTGATTGGAAAGAAGACCTTGGTGCTTGAACGAAACGATAAGGTCGGCGCGAAGATCTTGATTTCCGGAGGTGGACGCTGTAATTATACAAATATCGGTAATAGTCCCGCCAATTTCATTTCTGAAAATCCAGATTTTTTACATGGTATATTCAAACAATGGACAGTGGATGATACCATTACATTTTTTGAACAATATGGTATTGTAGGGCATGAAAAAACACTGGGCCAGTTGTTTCCAGAGACCAATAAAGCAAAAGATATCGTTGCTGTATTTTCAAAAATTTTATACGAGACAGGGCAGGATATTGCATTGAATACCTTGGTGAAATCGGTAGAAAAAAACGATAAGGACTTTGTGGTGACGGTAGAAAATGCAAAAGGTGAGTCCCGATATCATGCACATAAAGTTGTTATTTCTTCCGGTGGGCTTCCGGTCCAAAAACTCGGCGCTTCGGACTTTGGATTACGCTTAGCCAAACAATTTGGTTTGCATGTCGTCGGTACAGCCCCTGCATTGGTCCCTTTGACAATAACTGGAAAAGATGCTGATTGGTATAGTTCTTTGGCTGGAAATTCGGTGTTCTCGAAAGTTTCTGTTGCCGGAATGTCTTTTGAAGAGAATATTCTCTTTACACACTGGGGATTAAGCGGACCTGCAATTCTTCAGATATCAAGTTATTGGAGACCTGGACAGGAGATTAAGATTGATCTACTGCCTAATTTTAATTTAGATAATCTGATTAAACAGGAGCGGCAATACGGCGGGAAACGACTTGTTTCACAATTGCTAAACGATTATTTCAGCAGAAAATTGGTCGATGCTCTTGGAAAATTTCTAGCATTGGATACCAAAATTGCCTCACTTAGTAAAGCTGATGCGAAAATGATTGTCGATACTATCCATCGCTTCAAGGTAAAACCTGCGGGAGATAAGGGGTATGATAAAGCGGAGGTTATGCGTGGAGGAGTTTCAACGGAAGAACTACACCCCAAGACCTTAATGTCTAAAAAAGTTGAAGGCCTTTATTTTGGAGGGGAGACTGTTGATATTACGGGATGGCTTGGCGGTTATAATTTCCAATGGGCTTGGGCTAGCGGTTATGCCATCGCCCAAGATATTTAGGCATTTTGGAGAGGTAGCGAGAGGGCTTGAATTTTACTTTTTATCGACAGATTTCTCAGCATAGAGTTGTGTCGCAGCAGCCAAGCGCTGTTTTATTCTCGTTTGTAAATTTCTTGGGGAGAGTACTTTAATGGATTCGCCAAAACCTAAAATTTCTCTTTCCAGTTCAAAGTTAAGTACAACATCGATACGAATTAAGATTGAACCATCCTCCTTTTTGTCTAAAATCTGCTGTGACGCATGTAAGGGTTTTGTTGCTACATAAGGTGCATTTTTTGCATTGACTTGCAATATCACCCGGTGTCCGCGGTCCTTTTGTGTCTTCGTTACGCCTATGGTATCCGAAAAGTAACGTTCGAAATCGACCCCTGTATATTCCCTGTATGAATTTTTACCCATTTCCTCAATGGCATTGATCCGATCGAGCGCTAGTGTCATCAATCCTTCACTCTTTTTATGGTGACCAATTAGAAACCATCGATTACGATATTCTTTTAAGAGATAGGGGGAGAAAATAAGATCCTGCTGTTGTGTTGCTTTGAACGATTGGTAGCTGATCAGGAGTGGCGTTTTTTCACGAATGGCTTGATGCAGTGGACTGATAAAAGAAAGGCCTTTTAGCAGATTGTTGCTTTCCATTTGTATAATAGAAGGTGAATTGTCCTTTTTTGTATGGATGCTATCTTCAAGTCGTGCGACGATATCGCTCATTTCATCAAAGCTGGAGAAACCGCTCACATGCTTAAGTACCTCTACAGCCTCCTTCATTTTTTGCATGTCACCGACGGAAATCGGTGAATTGCTAATGCTATAGTTGGGATCTTCATAGGTGTAGAATTTGCGGTGCGAGACGACAATAGGGGCATTGTAGCCGAGCTTATTGCTACGCATGAGTTGAATATCACCTTGTATGGTGCGTTTACTTATCCCATTTTTGATTCCTTCAAATTCATAGAGTGCATCGGAAACCTTTTCCATAAGATCTTCCAAGGTCCATTTCCGATGTCGTAAACGAAGACAATGGTCAATCGTTTTATAACGTATAAGAGCTAGTTTATTGAGTGCCATGCTTTTTTTTGATAGATTGAAAATACAAAAACTTTCTTTATCTGCGCAAGGTAATTGCGTAGATTTTTATGCCTGTGATTCAAAATGAATGGTCTTTTCGAAATTGAAAAGAAATTCGGGTTTATCCGAGTAAAATAGCTACTTTTGCGCAGAAGCAAACTGGTTCTATCGCTGCTCTTTTTTGGGAGGAGAGGAAAGTCCGGGCAACATAGAGCAACACGCTTCCTAACGGGAAGGCTGCTATGAAAATAGTAGACAGAAAGTGCCACAGAAAATATACCGCTTTTCGGAGTAAGGGTGAAAACGTAAGGTAAGAGCTTACGGTCTTATATGGTGACATATATTACGGTAAACCTCGTGTGTTGAAAGACCAAATAGGTTGCGAAATTCGAAGGCTGCTCGTCTTCTTTCAATTTATTGGAATTCGTAATGGGTAGGTTGATTGAGTTTGTCAGCGATGGCAAATCTAGATAAATGATAGAAATTCCACTTCGGTGGTCTACAGAACCCGGCTTACAAGGTTTGCTTCTTTTTCGCTAATTGCCAAAAAAACATTATATTGATTCCCATAATTGAAAAAATAGCATAACTCTCGATTTATGAGTACAATTTTAATCATTGATGATGAGCGCGCCATCAGAAGTTCGTTGCGTGATATCTTGGAATATGAAGATTATACGATTTTGGATGTCGACAATGGTCGGGATGGATTAGATATTTTAAAAAAGGAAAAAATAGATCTTGTCCTTTGTGATATCAAAATGAATACGATGGATGGGATGGAAGTTTTGGCGGAAGCACACCAAAGCAGCCCGGATATTCCGTTTATTATGATCTCCGGACATGGTACGATTGAAACAGCTGTTGAAGCAGCGAAAAAAGGAGCATTTGACTTTTTAGAAAAACCGCTGGACCTGAATAGATTATTGATCACGGTTCGTAATGCACTGGATAAAAGTTCTCTAGTCACAGAAACCAAGGTCCTGAAACGAAAAGTTAGCAGCTCGAAAACAAAAGATATACTGGGTGAATCGGGGGCCATCAAACGTATTAAGGAAACAATTGACCGAGTTGCACCAACAGAAGCCCGTGTATTGATTACCGGGGCGAATGGCTCGGGAAAGGAATTGGTTGCACGCTGGTTACATGAAAAGTCAAATCGTGGACAAGGCCCATTGATCGAAGTGAACTGTGCCGCAATACCTTCTGAATTAATCGAATCAGAATTATTCGGGCATGAAAAAGGATCCTTCACGTCGGCTATTAAACAACGTATCGGGAAGTTTGAACAAGCTAGCGGTGGAACATTGTTCTTGGATGAGATCGGTGATATGAGCCTTTCAGCGCAAGCTAAAGTGCTAAGGGCATTACAAGAGCATAAAATCACGCGAGTGGGGGGCGACAAAGAAATTGACGTCAATGTCAGGGTAGTAGCTGCGACCAATAAGGATTTATTGAAAGAGATAGAAGATGGTAATTTCAGAATGGACTTGTATCACCGTCTATCTGTCATATTGATCCATGTGCCAGCGTTAACTGATCGTGTCGATGACATTCCTTTATTGTCCACAAACTTCTGTGAAGAGATCTGTATGGAATACGGGATACCTGTAAAGGAAATTACTACTGCTGCAATGCGGGAATTGAGTCATCTTCCTTGGACAGGTAATATTCGGGAATTGCGCAATATGATTGAACGTTTAATCATTTTGAGCGACAGGTCGATTACCGATAAAGATGTTGTTGCCTTTGCTAATCCTTCCCGCGAACCTGTGAATGGCATAGCTCATGAAAAAGGTACAGCAAATTACGGATTGGATATGGACTCCTTTGATTCGTTTCAAGATTATAAGGACCATGCGGAGAAAGAATTTATAAAATATAAATTGGAAAAGAATAATTGGAACGTCTCCAAGACGGCCGATGATCTTGATATTCAACGTAGTCACCTGTATAGTAAAATAGAGAAGTTCGGTCTAAAAAGGGATTAACCGTTTAGTGAAATTTTAGTCTAGCAGCTGTGAGCGAAAATTGCAGTTCGCTTGGACAAAGCGATAAAAAAAAGAGATTCCTTAAGAAATCTCTTTTTTTTATCGTCGTCAACCCCTCAACCGGGTTACAATTCTTGTGTTTTTAAAATGGCCTTTATATTGGCAACTGATATTTCTGTATAATTATTTATATAATCATTACTTGCAGGTAATTCTTCTTTTTTATGGGTTGAAAGTACGGCGACAACTTTCATTTCAGCATTTTTCGCCGCGGTAATACCCGAAAAAGAATCTTCAAAAACAATACAGCGGTCAACAGAAATTTGCAGATTCTCTGCAGATTTTAGGTAAACCTCAGGATGTGGCTTATGGAGTTTTACATCTTCGCTGCTTAGTGTGGAAGAGAATAAATGACGTATGTTCAATTCATCCAAAATTAAGTCCATATTCTCTCGGGGAGCAGATGTCGCCACAGCAAGCTTAAAACCGTTATTTTTTAATTCCGTTAGAAACTCAATTAAGCCCTTAATAGGGGCAACGTGTTCTTTATAGATCACTCTAAAAAGCTGCTCTTTTTCAAATTCAAGCGTTCGCAGTTCCTCAGGGGATATCGGACGCTGAAAGAAATGCTGCATAATGTAACTATTATGCTTACCATACATATGCTGCTCAAATTCCTCTTCTGTAGCCTGTTGTACATTGTGGTTTTTAAAAAAAGCTCTAAAAGCTTCCGCATGGAAAGGGTTGGTGTGGCTTATGACACCGTCCATGTCAAATATCGCTGCGTATTCTGTCATTGAGCTAATATACAATAATTGCCTTATTTGATCGATTTTACTCATTCATATTCTGGTAAATATTTTCTTCCGACTAGAGAAAGCTGAGATTAAAGCGTCCCTTGTCGCAGCTGCTTACCTCATTATGAAATTGGAAAAAGTCTTCATAAGTATTGGCAGGATAGCTGCCTTCAAATAGTTCCAGTTTTCTGTAGGTGAATAGTTTATTGTCTTTTATTTCTGACCTAAATTCATACTTTCCAAATGGTTTCTCAATAATTTTCTTTTCAGGAGTTATGTTTTTGAGCATATTTTCCGGGAGGGCAATGCTAATGCTATCGATATCAGCGTAACCTCTTTCAATGAAAATATCTTCGGTTCTATTTCTACTTTCTGCAATATTGGAATGTGTGTTGAATAAATTAGGCTGGATCAAAAGTTTATTACCATTTTTCACAGCGTAGTTTTTGATAAAAATATTCAGGTTCTCCTCAATAAATGGATTTTCCTCCTTGTGTTCAATATAGTTTACCTGATTGAAATTGATATTGTCGATATTGTAATATTCTGTGAGAAGCTTATTCTTATCATTATTGCTGGCTAAAAGCACGTCCATATGGTTCTCGTATTGAGTTCCATAGAACTTGGTGTTTAGGGTGCCCTGAATGCTTCCGTCTTCCGAAAGTTTTAGGTCGGCATGGCGAAGTTGGAGGTTGGTCGAGTTAATGTATTTCGGTGTATGCATGATAACTCCACCATTTTCCGTGCAGGCGACAACATCTCGATCGTCGGTAAAGTCGCTAAGAAAGCCAAATGGAAGGTTTTGGCTGGTGCATTCCAGCCAGGTTGTATCGTTTTTAAATGGAATACATAAAATGACGTGATTTCCGTCCTGGGCATTTGCAAAGGTTTTGTGAAAACTTTCTTTGCGTCTGCCTGCTTCGACAATACAGTAATAGGAAGGGATATTGACGGCCGACAACATGCTTCGCATGTAATTCGCCAGTGCTTTACAATCACCGTAGCCCAAGCGGTCTACCTCAGAAGCCGGAAATGGTTCTAAGCCTCCAATGCCGATTTGAATACTGATGTAACGTGTGTTTTTTTGTAAATAATTGTATAGAATCTTTGCTTTGTCTTTATCTGAGCTGGCGTCTTTTGTTAATGCTATAAATTTTTGTTTAGACGCTTCCGTCAAATCTTCTTTTTTGTTCAACAGGCTATTGGATACCCATTGGCCAAATTCTTTCCAATCCCCGAAATTTCCAGTCTTACCATAATAAATAAAATTTTTGGGAACGATGAGTACATTTATTCTTTTCAGGTTAGGATTGGGGCTATAAGATTCATCCTTTTTTGCAGCGATCTGTTCAGTATTCCATGTCTTACTTTCAGTCTTGTCATTTTTCTCTTCTTTGATACTTCCTTTATAGTTCGTTGTTTCAATTCGGCATTCAGTGCCAATTGGTGCAATAAATTGAAAGCTGCTTTTCTCTACGGATACATTATTTGAGACCTCAGGAGTCCAAGATGGAATGATCAAGTTTTGTTTACTTCTAACTTCGTATTGGTATTCGACGGTATAGGGATAGCTGTGATAGTCAGGTACATATAATTTTACCCGAGAATCTGCAAACATCGTACTGTTGTCCACAGCGCTAATATCTTTGAAATCTTTCGTTGCAATTTTCTTTTGCAATATCCCCATTTCGTTATAGATGGCGCCCTTAAGGCTTTTGATTTCGCTAGATTTATTATAATAGACCGGAAGTGAAGCATAGCGGTCCCCATTTTTATTGTAAACTGTGATAGCACACGTTATGGTTGTGATGACCTGTTCGGGAGACTTCATTTCTACCACGGTTTTATCATTGCGTACAGTTGCTACTGCTCTGCTCTTTAATGCACTTGGAATATTGGCTACGTCGTAGTTATCTTGTCCAATTGCGAGGATCGGAAGCAGGATGTATAGTAAGTTGATGAATACGATTTTCATTTTTTACCGATTAATTTTATGTCTAGCTTTTGTTGTTGAATAATACGTGAATACAATTCTTTGAGTGAAAAATATTCATCGACCGAAAAGATGGGTTTGTTAAACGCGAGGCTCTGTAGTATTTCAAGTTGATTGCCATTGACCTGCGTTACATATCTATATTTTGCAGTTGACTCCGGGAGTGCTAACGATGCATTCTGAGGCTTCTCAGCAATTTCATAATGATCAGGAATGGTCAATTTAACGGAGTACAATGTTTTGGATTTAAAACCCATATCAACCGGATAAGTTCTTTCCTGTGCTTTAAATGGATTATAGGAAATCCTGTCAATAATATTGGGGGTCAATAATAATAGGTCTTGTCCCATCTGTTTGGTGACATCTACGATGACATCAAATTCCTCTATTAATAGCTGATCAATTTCTTCTAGGTTTTGGATACTCGATTTTGTTAAAGTTACATTGGGCATTTCTTCGTCCAGTTTTTCCCAGTATTCCTCCAAAGAATTGAATTTGGCGATATGTTGGCGTTTTAAAAAGGCTTTGTTACCCCTGCTACTTATGGTGAGTTTTCCCTTAATTTTAGCTTGTTCATCTAAAGCTCCCTCCAATAGATAGCTTACATCGGAAGATTCTTCTACTGTAAGCGGAAACCAGTCTGAGCTCTTTTTGGAGTAGATAATTCTTCCTCGTTCATTTAGACATTGTAAGGGCAGCTCTCCAAAAGGTAAGTATGAATTGGAGGCATCAAGTTTATATTTTACGCCATCTACGTCTACGCAAGCGATGACATAGTCGAAGTCAGATAATACGGGAAATAAGGCATTGGGAGTCCCATTCCGTCGTGTTGAAAGAATAATAGGGTAGGCCTCCAGATCTGCCGCTAATAGCGCGGTTACTAACGCTAAATTGATGTCGCCAATATTGCCGGTTCGTTTTTCCAAAGCTTTTTCAATGCCAGATTCAGCATATTTGCCTAAGTAGTTATTCCATTTTATTTGTTTGTTGATATAGTTATAGATCTTCTTTGCTTTTTCTAATTTGGTGTCAGTAGGAGATACAATCGTTGCTAAATTGGCTTTGAATAAGTCTGTTTTTTTTAATTGACCTCCAAAAGCCTTTTCATTCATGAGGTCTGTATCTACGTCTTTCCAGGTTTTGCTAAATGTCTTCTTGCTCCCTGTACTCGGATAAAAGATTGATTCAAGCTCATAATAGATCGCAGATTTGAAATTGGTTGGCGAAGTCATGTAGTCCTCTTCAACAAATGCCGGAATGTTCTTCATTGTATAGGTCAATTTTGAACAATCCATTCGCAGTCCATCCAGGAAAATATATTCTTTCAATGCTTCGGCTTTTTGATCGGTAAGCTTGTACGGACCACGTAAAACTACATTGTAGGCGAAAGAAGCAGGAATAATAGCGATATATTGGCTTTGTATTTTGGGAATATCATCTTGAAATTCCCATGTCTTGAAATTAAATAAATCCTGCTCTAGTGTCCGATAGGACACTTCAATAATAGAGCCTTCTTTAATATTTGGAAGGGTGAATTTATTAAGGTCCAGATAGGCCGAGTAATTTTCCCTGAAAACTTTCTTATTTTCAAGCTCCGTTTTCTCTATTCTGCCATTTTCTAAGTTATATGTAACAGCTTTGAGTTCGTCAAAATAGTCTCGTATATAACTTCCGCGTTTATACGAGGGAATTTCAAAATTAGCTTTTTTAAACCCTTCTTTGTTATTGATCCGGATAAGTACATGGTATTCATGTTGAAGTTTTATACGATTATCATAATCATCAACAAAAACAGAACTCCGTCCAAACTCATTGAGCACGATTGCATTGGCATTACTATCCAGGTCTGTTTTCGAGAAATCCGAAATAGAAACTTTACCAAAGTCAAAAGTTTGGGCTATACTATTTGTATAAATAGAAAATATTAAAAATAGCGTTAAAAACTGGCGCATAACTATAGGTGTAATAATTCACGAATATAAGTTTTTAGCCAAAATTAAACGATACTTCAGAATAATTATTTGTCTAGTTGCAAAAGATTATTAATAATTTCGGTGATGGTATCGATATCTTCACCATCTTCCAGCATAGAGAATGCAAGATAGGTGGCATAGATTTCAGGACTGAATTTTACGTGCTTATCAGCGATAAACCGATCGATCTGCTCTTCATTGCATTCAAAATGAATACTTTGTAGTTCGTTGAAAAGATTGGTTGAAATGGTCTGATGGTTTTCACCACAGGCAAATCCTGCAATAATATGGAATAGAAACTTATCGGTTATTTCGTCATCTTCCCTTTTGAACATCGCACGAATATGCTTATAATCGAATTTAGTTTTTGCGCTATTCACAATAGTGTCCCAAATCTGATATTCTGCTTTTGTCTCCATAGCTCGCTTTAAATTTATATTGGTATAACCAATATAGCAAAAATAATTTGATTTTTGGCAAGGATAATGAAACTTATTGGCCTACTCAAAGGAGCTACAATAAGCGGATTATCTGTAGGTATAAAATTCAGCAGATCGTCAGGTAAAGGACGGGGATGTCAATCATGATGAAGAACTTAGGCTTGTAATAAAGTGAAAACAATTTCGCCTAAGAAGCAGCCTAATATAACGCCAAATAGAATCGACAAAATCACTTTTAACCATACTGGGCTTGTTGCTAAAATTAGTTTCATGCCGCAAAATTGCTTTAAAAATATACTGGAATGAAGACTTTTCTCTTATTTAAAGCTAGCTGTGGCGATACAATGACATGAATTTTTGGCTTTGTGGTATGATAATTGAAAATTAATAGTTGAATTCGATTTTTTTAGTAATTTAAGTCGGAAAATGAAATTGTTGAAATAGCCTGATTTATAATTATGATAACACGAATAGTATTGACAATTGCTCTATTTACGATAACAAAAGTTGGACTTGGCCAACAGGTGAATATTGATAAAATTCGAAAAGAATATGCGGAGGCCGTGAAGGACGAAGATCTATGTGAACATAATTTGGAGGTGCTGACGGAAGGTGCCAAATCACCGACCGAGAAAGTATACCTGGCCGCTTATCAAATACTTCTAGCGAAACATATCGGCAATCCTTTTAAGAAAGTTGGGCAGTTCAAAGAGGGCAAAAAGCATTTGGAACAAGTGATTAAGGAAAATCCAAATCATATTGAAGCACGGTTTATACGTTGGAGCGTACAGGTGCATGCGCCTTCTTTTTTGGGATATAACAATAATATCCTTGAGGATAAAAATTTCCTTGTTAAAAATCTTTATAAATTACCCAATGAAGAGGCTAAATCAATTATTTATAATTATCTCAAAGGCGCAAATCCCTATCTTAAAGGTGGGCAAGTATTTAGCGCTACAGAGCTGAAGGAGCTAGCCCAATAGGACGTTAAAGGTTGTTAATTTGACAAGACTGTGGGGTATTTTGGCTAGAATATTGCGTATCTTGTTCTATGAATTAATTCAACATCTACAAAAAGAGTATATCATGAAGAATTTAGTTTTTCCAATGACTGTATTAACGGCCAGTTTGTTTGTTATCGGATGTGGTGTCAGCAAAAAGCAATATGCTGGTTTACAGTCCGACTATAGTAAATTACAAACGGAGCACAGTCAATTGACCAAACAATATCAGGATGGACAGCTTCAATTGGCTGAAGGTCGGACACGGATCAAGAGTTTAGAAGATCAGTTGGCCTCCGAACGACAAAATAATGCGGATCTCCGATCGGCTTATGCTGCTTTGCAGAAATCGCTAGATAACAGTATTAATCAGAATTCACAGGGAAATATTAATATTTCCAAGTTGGTTGATGAAATTAACGCTTCAAATAAATATATTAAGCATCTCGTTGAGACGAAAAACAAATCCGATTCCTTGAATCTGGTATTGACCAATAATTTGACAAGATCGCTTAGCCGTGAGGAATTGCAGGAAGTTGATGTACAGGTATTAAAAGGGGTAGTTTATATCTCACTTGCTGATAATATGCTTTACAAATCCGGTAGCTATGAAATTAATGATAGAGCCGATCAGACATTAAGTAAAATTGCGAAAATTATCCAGGATTACAGAGATTATGAGGTATTGATTGAAGGTAATACCGATACCGATCCAATTTCTAAACCTAATATTCGGAATAACTGGGATTTAAGTACCTTACGGGCTTCTTCTGTGGTGCAGGCTTTACAAAATAAATATGGTGTGGATCCTAAACGCTTAACTGCAGGTGGTAGGGGAGAATATAATCCAATTGCAGATAATACGACCGCGCTAGGTAAGCAACGGAATAGAAGAACGCAGATTATTATCACCCCTAAATTGGATCAATTTATGGAGTTGATTGATAAGGCTCCGGAGGCTACTGAGGTACCATCGGCACAATAGATTTTAATGAGGTAAATAAAAAATCCTTTCCGTTTTCGGAAAGGATTTTTTTATTATCCAAAGAATTTAGTCGGGTCAAAACCGTGCTCTTTCAACACATCATCTGGTACACCATTCCAGACTCCAGGTTTATTTCCGGCATAGCCGATATCTTTCACACCCATTTCACTCGTGTAAAACCCTGAGGAAGTCAGATTGCGCATCAATGAAAAGAAGGCGGCACCTTGTTTCATTTCCGGTTTTGCCAAATCAGGGTAGGCAATATCATCTACCAATGCAAGTTGATCTTTTGTGCCGCATTTGATAAATACTGTTCCGTAACGCTTTTTGGACTGGAGGTCGAGCCAACGAAGTCCGCCGCGCATAGGGATTTTATTATCAGGCAAATCTTTTACGATAAATTCGATGAAATCGGGCACTCCCGCTTCCGAAGCACTTCCTGAAATGTTATCCTTAGGAATAATAATATCTGCCAAAACAGTGATTGTAGCCATTTCATGTTCGTCAAAAAACTTTTCGGCATATAATTGTTCCGTGCGTTCGTACTCAAAATCCTGGACTCCAGGTAATTTTTTGCTATTGTCTGCTACTGCATTTTTAGCATCTTTTGAATTGCAAGCTGCGGTTAAAAGACCAGATCCAGCTGCAATTAATCCTAATGCTCTTAATGATTCTCTTCTATTCATGGCTTTTAACCGTTTAATTTTTTCTTTTCTTGAAGGATATATTCTGCTGTCCGCATTGATAAGGCGAGTATTGTCCAGGTCAGATTTTTGTCACCTTGTTGTACAAATGGTCCCGCATCCACGACGTAGAGATTTTTACAATCGTGCGCTTGTCCCCATTTGTTCAAAACAGAGGTTTTAGGGTCATTTCCCATTCTTGTGGTACCACCTTCATGAATAATTTTTCCGGGAGCTTCCAGTCCATACAATGTATCTGCTCCTGGTATTTTAGAAGTAATTACAGCGCCCATTTCGTGCATAATAGACTGAAATGTCTCTTGCATATGTTTGGCTTGTGCTATTTCTTCATTAGCCCATTTGTAGTTGAAACGTAGCACAGGAATTCCAAATTTGTCGACTTTATCGGGATCAATTTCACAGTAATTGTCTTTTCTTGCCAATGCCGTTCCCCGGCCTGCCATACCTACATTTGCACCATAATAGCTACGGAAATCTTCTTTTAATGCAGTACCATAACCGCCTTTGGCTTTTGACTTCCCATCCGAATTTTTCGCAAGGTCATTAACTTTCGGTACCCAATTCAAAAATCCATAAGAGGGCATATGTAAACCACCACCATATTCGATGTGGTAACCTCTTGGGAAATTCAACTTGGCATTATCTTCCCACCATGGTGAATAAATATGGACACTTCCAACACCATCCTCATTATAACGCTTCCGGTCAAGTAATTGTGGTAAAAAGCCCGATAAACTGGCCCCTGTAGAATCGTGGAGATATTTTCCGACTAAGCCGCTGCTATTACCGACACCCCCAGGATGCGATTTTGATTTGGAATTTAACATGATCCGCGCGCTTTCACAGGCACTAGCACCCAAAATAACGGTTTTCCCTTTAACGGTATATTCCTGCAAATCCTTGGTGTTTACATAAGAAACACCAATTGCAATTCCTTCATCATTTGTAATGACTTCTCTTACCATTGCATTGTCTATTACCTTTAGGTTACCTGTTTTCATCGCTGGAATAACCAGACAAGAAGAAGAAGAAAAGTCCCCATAAACTTTACATGCACGACCACATTGGCCACAGTAGAAACAGGTACCTCGATCTTTAATATCTTTTGATACTTCGGTTAGCACGGCTCCTCTTCCGGGAATCACTGGAACTCCAGCTTTTTTTGCACCTTTTGCAATATATAATTCGTTTAAGCGTGGCTTAGGTGGTTTCATAAAAATACCATCGGGTTCGTTATGAATACCTTCTGCCGTGCCATATATTCCGATCATTCGATCTACACGGTCATAAAATGGCTTAACTTCTTCATAAGTGATAGGCCATTCGTCTGTTACTCCATCCTTTGGCTTGAAATCGTCAGGTCCCATGCGCAATGAAATTCGACCCCAGTGGTTGGTTCTGCCGCCCAGCATACGTGCTCTAAACCATTCAAATTCAGTTCCCGCTACCTTGCTGTAGGGTTCACCTTCGATTTGCCAGCCACCGAAGGCGGCGTCAAAATCCCCGAATGGTCTTGTGGTACCGGCACCTCTTCTTGGAGATTCCCAAGGCCAGCGTAGTTGTAACGAATCTTTTGCTGGGTCATAAAAAGGACCTGCTTCCAGCATCAATACTTTAAGCCCCGCATGTGCAAGTATATAACCTGCCATACCACCACCTGCGCCGGAACCAACTACGATGGCGTCAAATAATTCGGGATTTTCTTTAATTTGATAATCTGACATAATTAAATGAAGTAATTAATTGAGAGGCCTGTGCGATACATCTGCCCTAAGGCTGCTATGTAAATGAGAAGGTTCAATTAATTTAATGGTTATTGTTTCATGTTTAAAATCATCGTGAATATATCGATAAAAATTCTTTTTTTTTAATTTAATTTATCGATTTAGCAGATTTTAAATAAAGAATATGGGATTGTTACAAAAAATACCGTGTTTTATTAAAATTTTATGGAGGGCAGTCATTGAATACTGCGTTTATTCCGTTGCAACGAAATAAACGCAGTTGTCATTTACAGGTCTTTTAGTTTGATGACTTTGTTGATATGGATTTCCTGTAGAAAGACCGCATCATGTGAAATGACGAGTAGCGTACCTTTATAAAGCTGAATCGCTCTGGTTAGAATCCGGATATTTTGAAGATCTAAATTGTTTGTTGGTTCATCAAGAATAATTAAATCTGGAGACTGTTGATGAATGGTGAGGCAACATAATATCAGACGCATTTTTTCACCACCACTCAATAGTTGGCAGGGCTTGTCCCAATCGTCTTTTCCAAATAAGAACCGATTAAGCCTAATTTTGATCTCATGTTCAGGTAGTGCGTCGCTATTAAATTGCTGGGCCTGCTCATAAATACTTAGATGCGAAGACAAAATGGAGTATGTTTGATCTAAATAGATCGAACGAAATGATTGACGTTCAATTTTTCCTTGTACAGGTGTCAATTGGCCGAGTAGAAGTCTGACCAATGTCGTTTTACCAGATCCATTCTGTCCTTGTAGTGCGATACGATCTCCACTGAATAATTGAAAGTTGATATTAGCTGGCCAGAGCCCTTGCGAGTTATACTTGAAATTGACATTTTCGACTTTGACCATACTCTTTCCGGTTGGAAAGGCACTGTTTCCTAAATCTATTTTAATCTCATCCAGTGCAGATTGCGAACCTCGGAGTTCCTGTAGATCGGATTTGATATCTCCAATTTTGTCCTGATGCACACTTTTTATTTTGGCGGTACTTTTTTCAGCATTGTTGCGCAGTGTATTCATCATGATGCGCGCTACACCTGCCTTTTCCTGTTTTTTTTGACCGCGGTTGTTTAATCTATTTTGGCGTTCGATTGTTTCTCTTTCTTTCTCCTTTGCAATTTTGATCGCCCTTTCCTTGTGATGAATATCTTGTTGTAACGCATGGCGCTCGGTCTCTTTTTGAGTTTCGTAAAAGGCATAATTTCCCCCATACCGCTTGATACCTTTTGGGGTCATTTCGGCCATGTCATCCAATAAATTAAGTAAGGTTCTATCGTGGCTAACAATAATCACTGTGTTTTTGCTTGATTGAATCCAATCGTATAGTAGTGTTTTGCTATCCATATCCAAATGGTTGCTGGGTTCATCAAGAAGAATAAGTTCGGCTCGGTGAATGTGGATTCCGGCCAATAAGACTTTTGTTTTTTGTCCACCACTAAGGGACGACATCTTCTGTGTCAACTGGATATCGGGCAGATCCCATTGCTCGAAAGCTTCTTGGCTGCGTTCCTCCAAGGTCCAATCATCTTGAAGTCTATTGAAATTTTCTTCAGACGCATCGCCAGCTAATATGGCGTGGAGTGCATTTAATTTTTCGGCAATGCCAAGTGCTTCGGCGACTGTCTTATCCTCAAATTGTCCCACAACTTGAGGGACATAATAGGTGCTGGTACTGACTTGTACGCTGCCACTGGAAGGTGATAGTTCTTTGGCAATCAGTCGCAATAAAGTTGATTTACCAACACCATTGTGGCCGATGAGCGCTATTTTCTCTTGCGCATTGATGTGTAGATTTATGTTCCCAAACAATAAATCTTTATTCGGATGTATATAAGAAAGTTGTTGTAATGAAAGCATGTTGAAATTCTTTAAATGTTAGAAAAGACCATTTGGACAGGTATTGTCAATGGATGGTATTTATTTCGTTCTAAAGAATTTTAATCTTACATGCAGTTTTAAGGATGTTGAGAGAAGCAAATATAGTGTTTTTATTTTGATGACGGGAAAGTTTTTGAGGAATAGTCAAATTGTTTATTTTTCTACTATTTGCTTCGGACAAATTGTACTTTTGAAAAAACGAATATTGTGAATAGAGTTCTCCTTATAGATGACGAAGAGAAACTTCGGAAATTGATGGCCAAAATTATTAGCCTGGAAGGTTTTGATGTGATTGAAGCTGCTGATATTAAATCGGGGTTGAAAAAGCTTGAAGTCAGTGATGTAGACGTTGTACTTTGTGATGTCAAACTGCCTGACGGTAATGGGGTAGAAACGGCCAAATTAATTAAAGAACGGTATCCAATTGTAGAGATTATTCTATTGACAGCATACGGGAATATCCCGGACGGTGTTCGGGCGATAAAAAATGGTGCTTTTGAATATATTACCAAAGGAGATGATAATAATCGCATTATACCCCTACTTTATAAAGCCAGTGAAAAGGTTGCATTGGCAAGAAGGGTACAACAGTTAGAAAAGCGATTAGGAGATAAACTTTCTTTCGATAAAATTATTGGAAAATCTAATGCAATAAAGGCTGCCATTGGCATGGCACAAAAAGTTGCCGTTACAAATACAACGGTCTTGCTAACAGGCGAGACTGGTACCGGTAAGGAGGTTTTTGCACAGGCAATCCATCAGGCGAGTTCCAGGAGAGCGCGTAGTTTTGTGGCCATTAACTGTGCCGCATTTACAAAAGATCTGCTGGAAAACGAGCTGTTTGGTCATAAATCCGGTGCCTTTACCGGTGCTACTAAAGATCAGCGGGGTTTGTTTGAAGAGGCACATTTGGGGACTATTTTTCTGGATGAAGTCGGGGAGATGGCCGTGGAACTTCAGGCCAAAATTCTTCGCGTTTTGGAAACCGGCGAGTTTTTAAAAGTTGGGGACTCCAAACCAACGAAAGTGGATGTACGTATCATAGCCGCGACCAACAGAAATCTCGAAACCGAAATTGCATCTGACCATTTCAGGAGTGATCTATTTTATAGGTTGTCTGTTTTCACGATTGAATTGCCCCCACTGCGTGAGCGTATTGAAGATATAGCAACTTTGGCACAATACTACGCAGATATTTTTGCTTTAAAATCCAACTTGAAACCTTTGCGGATGACCCCTGAGTTTGTGCAGGCATTGGAAAATAACCTATGGCGGGGAAATATCCGTGAACTGAAGAATGTGATTGAACGCAGTGTGATTTTGAGTGAGGGTGGCATATTAGGTGTTGAGGGCCTTCCTTTTGGTGAACGTGAGTATAGAGAAGGGGCAAGCGTCTTATCAAACTTTTCAATGTCCAATATGGAGAGGCAACATATACAACGTGTATTGAAACATACGAATGGAAATAAAGCTGAAGCTGCTCGATTGTTAGAAATCGGCATAGCTACCTTGTATCGAAAAATTGAAGAATATAAAATCCAATGAAACTTAAAGCAAAGCTGACATTTGGGGTAGGATTTTTATTTTTTATGATCTTACTGCTTGCAATAGTGAGTGGGTATTATGTTTATCGATTAAAAAAAGATACCAATAATATTTTAGTCGACAATTATAATACGCTGCATTATTCCAGAAATATGCTGTTGGCCTTGGAAGATCTTCATAAGAATGGGAAGAGCATGGCGCTATTTGAACATAATTTGAGCCTCCAAAAGCGCAATGTAACTGAGCCTGGAGAACGGGCGGTGACCGAACGTGTAGATCATCACTTTTTGAGTTTAAAGAAAAAGGTGAAAGATACCACAATTGCTGCTGACTTACACAAAGATATATTTCAGCTAATGTATCTTAATATGCAGGCAATTGAAAACAAAAATAATATCGCCAATGCAACAGCTGAAAAAGCTATTTTGGCGATCTCCATTGTGGGTGCGATCTGTTTTATGATTGCGTTTGTATTACTTGTCAATCTCCCCCTAGCGATTGCTGGTCCAATTGTACAATTAACCGATAGTATTAAACAGATTGCTGCTGGGAATTATAAAAGGAGACTTCATTTTAAGCGGAAGGATGAATTTGGAGAAGTGGCGCAATCGTTCAATACAATGGCTCAAAAACTCGAGGAATATACGGAAAGTAAATTGGGTAAGATCTTGCAGCATAAAAAGAGAATTGAAGCGCTTATTGATAATATGCATGATGCCGTTATAGGGACAGATGAGGAAAAAAGAGTGCTCTTTGCAAATGAACCCGCTTGTTTGCTCTCGGGGTTAAAACACGCAGAATTTGAAGGGCAAAAATTAGTGGAAATAGCTTCTTCCAATGATTTGATTCGTAAGCTTCTCGATAGGATCAACGCTTTAAACCAGCAATCCGAGCATCTTGGTTTGGTTCAGATCTTTGCCTATGGAAAAGATAACTACTTTGAACTGGAGGTTATCGACATTAATGTTGTACCAACGGGAGAGGAGAGTTCGCAGTTTATTGGACAATTTATTTTGTTGAAGAACGTGACAAGTTTTAAGGAACGTGATGTCGCAAAAACAAATTTTATTGGAACGGTATCTCATGAACTGAAGACACCAATCGCATCAATACGCATGGGGATCCAATTGCTCGAGAATAAGCGGATTGGAGAGTTGAATGAAGAACAAAAAGACTTGCTTGAAGGAATTGCTGATGATACAGAGCGGCTTCTGAAAATTACGGGAGAACTTTTGGATATTGCACAAGTGGAGAGCGGTACCATTCAGATGAAGCTGAATCCGGCGACAATCGGACCGATTATAGATTATGCCCTTTTAGCCAATCGTTCAATGCTTGACCAAAAGAAAATCCAACTACAGGTTGAACTGGAAGAGGAACTGCCGATGGTTTTTATTGATAACGAGAAGACCGCATGGGTATTGACGAATCTACTGTCCAATGCAATTCGTTATTCCGATGAAGGGGGGGGGATTTGTCTTGCTGTCAAAAGAATGGGCGCCAGGGTGCTTTTGCGTGTTGAAGATCAGGGACAAGGAATCCCGGTACAATATTTAGCGAAGATTTTTGATCGGTATTTCCGTGTTCCAGGGGATACAAAGGAAGGAACAGGCTTGGGGTTAAGCATAAGCAAGGAATTTATCGAAAGCATGGGGGGAGAGATTGATGTGCAAAGTGTTTTTGGTACTGGAAGTGCATTTTTCGTTTACCTTCCTATTGCACCACCTAAACAATCCACTTAAAAAAAGGAAGAGCACCATGAAAAGCTCTTCCTTTTTTGCTTTACGAGAGATTGAAAGATCCTGCAGCTTGCTACGCAGAGGCTGCAGGATCGGCACCCGCTAAAGTTTTATTTCATTGTCATCGATAAGTTTTGCATCACGTGTATTTTTTTGTACTGCGATAGCTGAAAAAATACTCAATGAGAAGGACATTGCATAGAATCCTTTTTCACTTAACAGCAGATCCGCGTTCCATAGTCCTACAGTTAATAGCACGACGGCAGCAATTGTTGCAAACCAGCTTAAACCATAGTACAATTCGGTAACAGCTAGTCCTTCTGCTTTATCTCTTACACTTTTTTGAACAGAGATAACCGCAAATAGCGCAAATAGTAAAATTGTAAAATAATACCCTTTTTCATTTAATGCCATTGTTGCATTCCATAAGCCTACACAATAGCCTACGGTACCAACCAATAACGCAGTCCATGAGGCTCCAATAAATGCTCCTGTTGGTTTAAATGGGTTTCTTTTGTCTAAATTTCTTTCAGCCTTTTTTTCTTCAATCATGTTTTTTAGCGGTTCCATAATTTTCTTGTTTTAGTTTTAATTTGTTGTTGTTTTATGATTCAAATATCGATAGGAACTAATTATTTTAAAACTTGAATTTATAATAATACTGACGATATAATTTTGTTTAATATATTTGTTTAATTCTAAATTTAAGCTATGGCGGACGCGATATCGGATCTACTATTATTATTGAATAAAGATGATATTAGGGATTTTAAAACCTTTTTGAAACAAAAGAATAAGCGAAATGATGTGAAAAATATCAAGTTACTTGAGATTATAGAAACTGATGATATAAATAAGCTAAAAAAGTTATATGATCCCATTAAAAACCGGGATGCTTATCACGCATTGAGGAAAAGGCTTCATGATAGTCTTTTGTTTTTTCTTTCAAATAAGGTTTTTGAACGAGACAACAGTGAAGCCCACGAAGCGTTGAGATTATTTGTTGTGGGTCGTTTTCTATTGGAAAGTCAGTTCATTAAGATTGGATTCAAATGCCTTCAACGGGCTGAGGACAAGGCTCTTGTTCTGGATCAGTTTAGTTTGCTGAACGAAATCTTGCAAATCAGACTACAATATGCACATTTAGATTTGAATGTCAATTTGGAATTGCTTATCGATCGTTTTACCGAAAATCAGCAAAAACTGCAGCAAGAAGCAAAATTTCAGATTGCTTATGCGCTATTGCGCTCAGCATTGCAGGATATTCATTTGAAAGCAAAAATAATTGATATCAATAAGTTGATTTTGAGTGTGCTGAGTAAATACAGTATTTCTTTGGATGATCTCTTATCATTTAAATCACTCTATCAACTTCTGTATATTGCAAATGAGTATGCCGCAATACATCAAAACTATACACTGGTTCGTTCTTTTTTAAAAACAGCAGATAATTTTTTGATGAAGTACGATGAACAATCAGCGCATCAGCTATTTTACTATCTTCATATTTTGTATTATCTGGCCAATTTTAATTTGAGGAACGGATTCTTTAATGAGAGCATCGGGTATTTAGAACGCTTGAATGAAGTTTTATCTCAAGGAAATACGGTTTTTCGAGTCCAGTTTCAGCTGCGGTGCCATTTGTTGATGGCATTGAATTTCCATTACCTTGGCGATGGAGTAAAAGGTCTTTCCGTGTTAAGGGCAGGGATTAAACAAGCCTCACCAAAATCAAGTGAGGTTGATCTTGCGGATCTACAGTTGTGTTTGGTGATGTTTTTAACGCAATTTGAAGATAAAACAGCATTGATTGAACTTCGACAGTTGATTCGAACAGATGCTTGGTACGAGAAGAAAATGGGCATGTTGTGGACGATTCGGAAGAGTCTGCTTGAAATTCTGATCCATATTCAATTCGATCACATCGATTTGGCAACCTTGAAATTAAAAAGCTTTGTCGGTAGGTATAAAAAATACTTGCTGAATGTCAAGGAAAACAGAGTGATTGATTTTGCCAAATTGGTAGAGAAATATCTTTTAAATCCAGCAGTTATTCAAGGGAAATCCTTTCGGGCAGCTGTTCAAACTATGGCGGAGGACAAAGAAAATAAAGATTTATTTATTATGGGATTTATTGCTTGGTTGAAAGCTCTTAGTGTATCTCAAAGTCCGTATCAGGTTTTATTGAATTTGATCAAAGAAGATAGCCGGCGATCAATAATGAAGGTGATCAATAATAAATATGTAAGACGATTTGTTTCTTTGAAGAGTCAATCAAGTTCTGTAGTCTTTTGTAGAATTCGACGTTTACCATAGGACAGCCTTCACTGAGACATACTGGATCTACTTGTTCATCGTAAGGCATGCGGTCATATTTGTGTAGAACGATGTTTCTAGCATATGCATTGCTATTGGAGCTATCTAAGCCATATAATTTATATGCTTTTCCAAATTTACCGTTATACGAGCTGCCGATAGCGTAACTACCTAGCGATGTCGCATGAGAGTTATCCGTATTACTAAATTGCAAAAGATTCTTTTTTCCGGTTTCGGAGCCGGATCCATGTGCCACTAGCCCTTGATCTAGAATCCGATCTGTTTTTAGATCTACGACAAAAAAACGATTTCTTCCCGATGGTCTTTTCATATCCAAGAGAAAGGATATGTCACTATTATACTTTTTGTTGTTTATGATGCGTTTTTTTACGTTCTTTATTGCCATCGTATAGCGAAAGGCGTCTGAAGGAGTATTTTCTTCCTTATCAACAACGGCTAAAAGCGTGTTTTTTTGAATGGTTTTGTATGTGATAAGGCCAATTCCAAGGATAATAACCAAAAGAATGATTTTATTCATGTAAATAAAGCATATTTTATAAAGTACTTTTATTGAAACTTATGTCTGCTGTTCGAGAGACCTATTCTATTTGTTTATAAAATCGTTCGAAGGTTTTCCAGTATTTATCTTTGTAGATGCTATAATCAATTTGGAGATTGTCCCTGTATTCTTCGATTAATCGATCAATCGTGCGTGAGGCTTTTCGGAATTCTGTACAAGCCAAGTAAATTTCCCTGAGGTTATCGGCAGTTTCTCTTCCGATATTAAGAAATCCAATATCATTTGGAAGACTGTCCATTAATTCTTCTTCAAATTTATCCATTAAATCGTAAGTCTCCTGATCGGGCATGCCATTGGTTGCTGTTCCGTCATAATTAATCTTTAATGTAACTATCCAAGGGTGAGAAGCTTTTCCGTCCCAGTCTAATAACGTCGTATTGATGATAGCAAAGATAGGTAAGTCGTTCTCCAGGATACCCTCAAAAGCAGTGTATGTGTCATCTGCGGCCCGGTGCCTAACGTCGGTATATTTTTCCACAAATTCCTTTTCCCGCCAGATCAAATAGTCTTTTAATTTAAGTAGAGGAATAAGCTCTTCTGTTGCAAGCTCTTTTGAGGTTACATTCAAGTTATCTATGGCTATGATCGAGTTCAATTCACCAATGTAATTGTCGAGAAATATTTCTATCCCATGGGAAATATTGGCTTTGTTCTCTTCCGTAAAATCGGGGTGAACAATAACAATATCGACTTCATCCGGATGGTATTTATGTTGAATGGGGTAAAAAAACATATCCTTGATGTCAAAAGTGAATCCATACATCGTGATTTTGAATTTTTCCATATCCGCAATAGCGGGTTTTAATGCAGTAAATTTCCAATGCGCTAATGCTGGAGCAGAAGCAATCAGATGCTCCACGAACGCAACGTTTTTGATGACACCATCTGGGGTAACTACAAGTTCTGCAGTGTCATCATCGTACATTCCCGTTAAGAAATAAAGTTCCTTGCGAAGAGCATCGATCTTCGGCGAAAGTTTGCTGAAAAAATTCTGATCAATTTGTTCTCCAGTCTTGACGATTTGAAAAAATGCGTGTTCGTTTTTTGTAAACCAATCCCAAAAATCCGCTATACTGTCCTTTTTATTTTCTTTTTTACCAAAAATATTGTTCAAAAATCCCATAATTAATAGCTGTTTGATTGAATCATCAAAGTGCGTATCTGTTACTTAAAGCGTTTTTATAACCACAGAGGATTAAATGATCCGAATGAAACAATCATGAATACCTCTGTTCCTAAATTTAATTATATAATTATAATCCGGCAAGGGAATTTAAGTTTAAAAATAATTGGACAAACAATTGCGTATGGAGTTTGTTAGGATTATTGTTGAATTATAAATTAAAATTGGTCTTATGAAATTTAGCAAATTAACATTTTGTCTATTGGCAACTACAGTTGTGCTTTCCTTTACGGCTTGCAAATCAGGCTTATCTGATGAGAAGTTGGAAGAAAAGATCGAAAATGCACTTACCGGTCGTAAAACCGTGGACGTCGACGTTAAAAAAGGGGAAGTTATCTTAAGTGGCACGGTTGCTTCCGAAGAAGAAAAGCAACAAGTGGAGTCTATTGCTAAAACAGCAGGCGATAAGGACATCAAGTCTATTCAAAACAATATTATCGTTAGCGCCCCAGTGTCGTCGACTCCAGCTCCTATTGAGGTATCCAATAATGATGCGGTGCTTGGAGCAGCAGTGAATACGTTTATGAAGGATTTTCCTACGGTACAGGCAAGTGTAAAGGATGGTGTGATCGCTGTTACAGGTACTTTGGAGCAGCCTAAGATAATCACCTTAAAACAAGGTTTGGATAACTTAAATCCAAAAAAAGTGGATCTAAGCGGTATTGTTGTCAAAAAATAAAATAGTGAAATTATGTCATTGCAGGAAAAATATAAGGTTCTTTTAGATACGGCACAATCTTCAGGTGTAAATGACCTGAACTACGCCGAAATGGATGGAGTATTGCAAATTCGTGGTACAGCACCAACAGCAGATGTGAAAAATAAGCTCTGGGAAATCTACGGTAATATAGATCCTAATTTCCAAACCGGAGATGTGGTGTTAAATGTAGATGTGGCTACGGAAGTGCCCGGAAGCCAGGTGAAAGTTATAACAGAAAATAGCAATTTGAACATTAGAAAAGGCCCTGGTACAGACCAGCCTATCGTCGGAAAAGCAGCTAAAGGAGAAATCATCACATTGATTAGTAAGGCTAATGATCAATGGTGGTTGGTCAGAACCAAAGATAATGAAGAAGGGTATTGTTATGCACAATATTTAGAGTCTGTTTAGTTCTCGAATGTTCTCGCATGATGGGTACAAGTACCAATTGGCTTTGAAAAAAGGGGAGTTATGCATAAATAACTCCCCTTTTTTCATTTCACGATTAAGCTTGTCTGTTCTGTAATATGGAGGTACTACAGCATCTATCGTATTGGGGAATTATTTGGAAAATCAACCGAATTTTAATTTTTGGTGTAATAATTGTATTACTATGATTGCAACAATTTTATTACATTATGTCGAAATCACGTTTTATCATATCATTATGCTTGTGTTTAGCTGTTCAGTTGGGAGTTGCGCAAGAGTATGTTCGCTTGGACAAAGATCGTTATCAATTGCATTTGTCGGAATATCCAAAAGATACAATCCGGGTACTTGAAAAAGGTAAAGAAACGAAGTTGAAACAGGGTAAATATATTCTGCAAAAGAATCAATTTATGGGACTTTCCAATGCATTTATTACGATTAATCAGGATGGCATCGTCGATGGTGATTTTAAAATTGAAAAAGATGGGCGTACCGGTGATGTTATCGTAAGACATGGTGTATTGCAGCAAATGACTGTGAAATCTGCTGCATTGCCAGACTTTCAATATACCATAACGGATAGTTCAAGTGTGCAGCGCAATTTTAAGAATGGGAAAATCAGTCAGGAAAAAACGGTATTCTACCGAGCTGCAAATAGTGGTAAAAAAGTGACAAAAGTCTTCTTTGATAATTACTATACGGTTGAGAATGATTTTGACCATACCCGAGCTGACTACCGATTAGACAATACCTTAATGTACAGCGCCAAATTGAATTGTGGTGGGCAGATACAGGAATCAAAGTCATTTGATGCCAATGGTCAATTACTAAAACATACCTATCGGAAAGCTAAAATTGATTACACTGATCTGTATCAGAATAATAATCTCGTTGAGCGGAAATATAACCTTAATAACTGCTTTTACCATGAGTATTTTAAGAATTCATTGTTAGTGCAAAAGGTCGTGGAGAAAAAGGATAAAGGGAATACAGAAAAGTATGTTTATAATGGAGCCGGAAAATTGATAAATAAAAATACCGGCGGATAATTTAAAAATGCATCTTGAATCAAGTATGGATGCCAATATTTTTGCATTTTAAAAATATAGCACTACCTTTGTCAAGCAATGAAGAAAATGAACAACATATTACGTCTTCCATTTTTCTTTAATTATTATCGCCCGATAATCGTTCGGGACCCCTATGCCTATTAAATTAAGAAATTCAAATTATTATTTATAGCTAAGCCCGAACATAACGTTCGGGCTTTTTTTATTTTATATAACATCATGTTAAAAGAGTTAGAAGAAAATATCGAAATTATTTTACCGAAGGAGGGGCTTGCATCGAAGTTGAAGGAGTCTGAAGAAAAGAACCGACCATTGATTATAAAACTTGGTTTTGATCCAACAGCACCGGATCTTCATTTAGGGCACGCTGTAGTGTTAAAGAAACTACGCCAGTTTCAGCAGCTGGGGCACGAAGTCGTGATTCTCGTTGGTAGTTTTACAGCTCGGATCGGTGATCCTACAGGAAAAAATAAAGCCCGTAAACCTTTATGTCAGGATGCGATAGCGCACAATGCGGCAACTTACATTGCGCAACTGTCTAAAATTATTGATGTTTCAAAAGCGAAAGTTGTTTTTAATGGAGACTGGTTGGATCAACTAAATTTTACAGAAGTTATCCAGCTGGTATCGAAAGTAACCGTCGCTCAATTGATGCAGCGGCATGATTTTAATAAACGTTTTAACGAAAACCAATCAATAGCCATGCATGAATTGCTTTACCCGATATTGCAGGGCTTTGACTCTGTACATGTCAATAGTGATATTGAAATGGGGGGAACGGACCAACTGTTTAATTGCGCGATGGGCCGGCAGCTACAGGAATCTTTTGGACAGGATCCACAAATAGTACTGTGTATGCCCTTGTTGCGCGGGCTGGACGGAAAAGAAAAAATGAGCAAATCATTAAACAATACGATCGGTCTTTTGGATGAACCGAATGAAATGTTTGGTAAAACCATGTCTATTCCTGATCATTTAATTCCAGAATATATTGGCTTGACAACTGATTTCAATCAGGAAACCAAACTTGGCATGAAGACCCGTATTGAAATGGGCGAAAATCCAATGGAAATTAAGAAACTTATTGCACATAATCTAGTTGCTCAATACCATGGCGACGAGTTTGCGGCCAGTGCGGTTGATTTTTTTGTGAAGCAGTTTCAGAGCAAGAAATTAGAAGAAAAGGCTTTTGAGGAGGTGTCGGGTCAAACATTGCGCGAACAGTTTGGTGAACAGATTAAACTGGTCGATCTATGTCATTTCCTAAAGGGGGCAACAAAGTCGGCGATGCGAAGATTGATTATAGGCGGTGCAGTGCAGATCGATTCAATAAAACAGCTGAATCCGGAGCTGATGCTTGATTTGAATACTTGTTTTAAAATTAAATTAGGTAAAAGGGCTTATTTTAGAGTTATCTAGTAAGGTTTGTGAGGGTATACTTTTTTAATGTTTTGCTAAAAGTAGTAAAATAACATCGTGGTCCTTTCTTAAACCATAAATAATTTCTACCTTCATATAGGAGTCTCATACTTTATTTTCATACCAATTATAGATGGAAACATATAATAATATTGTTTTGGAGCGGTTGCCCAAACATTTGAAACGCTATGTAGTAGCCCAACGATATGAACGTTATACCGCGCTGGATCAAGCATTGTGGCGTTATGTCATGCGTCAGAATTATTCTTTCTTGAAAGATGTAGCCTACTACCCTTATATTCCGGGATTGAAGAAAGCAGGATTATCCATCGCGACCATCCCGAACCTACAGGACATGAACGATAGTCTAAAATTAATTGGCTGGGGGGCTGTGACTGTGGATGGATTTATTCCGCCGGCTGCTTTTATGGAATTTCAGGCGCACCGCGTACTAGTTATTGCTGCAGACATACGTCAATTGGAACATATCGAATATACACCGGCACCAGATATTATTCACGAATCTTCAGGACATGCACCTATAATCGGTGAGCCAGATTACGCTACATATTTGCAGTACTTTGGGGAGGTTGGTACGAAAGCACTTTCTTCGGGCAAAGATTTTGAACTCTACGAAGCTATTCGCCACCTATCTATTTTAAAAGAACACGCTACAACAACGGCGGCTGAGTTGGCGGAAGCAGAGAAAAATTTGCAGATCATTCAAGATAATATGGGCGAGCCTTCGGAGATGGCATTGTTGAGCAGGTTGCATTGGTGGACTGTGGAATACGGACTTATTGGAGATCTTCATAACCCCAAAATTTATGGAGCTGGTTTACTGTCTTCTATTGGAGAAAGCGCAAGCTGCATGCAGGAAGATGTGCCTAAGTTGGCGTATGGTTTAAATGCAATCGAATATCCTTATGATATTACCAAACCACAACCACAGCTATTTGTTACACCGGATTTTGAACACCTAAAGCTCGTATTGGATAAATTTGCTGATACCATGGCTTTTCGCGTAGGGGGCAAACAGAGCCTTGACAAGGCAATAGACTGTAGAGCTGTTTGCACTGTGGAATATAGTTCCGGTTTGCAGGTGTCGGGCGTTTTTAAGCTGGCCAACGCAGATAAAAATCTCTCTTATATTCAAACACATGGACCTACAGCTTTGGCGGTAGCAGGTAAACAGCTTGAAGGCCACGGTATCATTTATCATAGCGAAGGGTTTGGCTCCCCTGTAGGACACTTGCGCGGTGCAGATAGTGACTTAGCCGATTTTGATGAAGCAACATTGATTCAATATGTTGTAGTGGAAGGGCAGCAGTGTTCGTTAAACTTTGCTTCAGGGATTATTGTATCGGGAATTGTTCAAAAGATTGTACGTCAATTTGGCAAGATTGTTTTGATTTCATTTATAGGATGCGAGGTATACCGTAGCGATAGGGAAGAGGTGTATTTTAAACCTGAATGGGGAACATACGATATGGCTGTCGGAGCGGAAATAGTATCTGTATTTGCAGGCGCTGCGGATAAAGATGCCTATGATGCGCTGGAGGAGCATTTGGATAAGGATCTATCTTCAATACCTGCCGAAACGGAAGATGTAAAACTAGTGAATTGTCATGCTGCGATACGGAATTTGCGGGACAACGGTTTTGATCAGAAAGTATGGCTGGAGATTTTCAGTCAATTGGGACCGGAAAATGCAGATCATTGGTTAGGTTTGGTTGAATTATTTGAAATTGCCCAGGCTAATGATGGAGGGGAATTAACTACTCAGGCCGAACAGAGGCTCTTGGAATTTATTATCCGATATCCAAATTTGAAAAAACTGATTGATGATGGATTGCGTGTTGCTAAGGAGGAAGATTTAAATAACCACTAAAAAGTATTATATGTGAAATTGGCTGTAAAAAAGGCGATATAAAAAAAGAGAGCTATTAAATCTATGTAGAGCTCTCCTTTTTTACTGTCTATTTAAGCTATGCCTGCAAAAGTATTTGCCAGGCTTCATTAAGTTTGCCCGCGTCTAATAGTTGGGCAGCATATTCGTGAATTTTTTGTGTGAACTTTGATGGGCTGTCTTCAAAGTTTAGCTTCAGATAGTTGAAGTACTTATCTTCTTGCTGTGGGTCTTTTAATGTTGGTCGTGTTTCTACGTTGGCCAGCAACCCCAGGTGATTTCCGGTTAATACATTCGAAAATCTAATTTTTTCTGGAAGTTGGTCTATGCCAATTCCCAGGTTACGGAGGGGCTTCGGTACAATAAATAAGTTTTCGTCGGTTACACGACAATACCAATCACCACCGAGCCGGGCTACCAGATCCAAATCTTTTTGTTGAATGGTATTGTTCTTGCCCAACAAGTGTTTATGGACATGCATATAGAGGATCTCGGCAATAACGAGATTTCCAGCTCCTGGCTCATCGCTTAATGCGACAACCTCTCTGACCCGACATTCCAGCTGGACTGGGGATTCGGCTACACGAGGTGGTGCGACTCGAATAGAGGGAATAGGCGTAAAACCCGACTTATCAAATTCATTTATTTCCTTGCCATATTCGGTACTGGCAAGTGATTGTTGCTGGACCATATCGTAGTTAACAATATTGATGACAACTTCATTAACCTCCTGTATATTATCCAATGTATGTTTGGTACTACCATCACGCATGCGTCGCAAGGGAGAGAAAACACAGATTGGCGGCTGATGGGACATCAGGTTAAAATAGCTGAAGGGGCTTAAATTTATGTTTCCATTGCTATCGATCGTGCTTGCAAAGCAAATTGGCCGCGGTGCAACAGCATACTTAATTAAATTATCTATAATAGCTTTGTCTTTAACAGATTCAAAGGTGATGGTTTCAAAGGAAGAGGTCATATCCGTAGATTTATGAATGGTATAATACAATAGAATTGGAAAGTTTTCCGAGCGCCGTGATTTCTAATTCAATCTCATCGCCAAGGTCGAGCCATTGGTCTTTATGATTAGGATCCGCTATGCGTGCTGTACCATTGAGCTCAAGAAAGCAGCCTGTTCCGACTGTCCCAGAACCGATTATATCACCAGGGGAAATTTGTACACCATAGGAAACACGTTCAATAATTTCTGCAAAAGTCCAGTGCATACTCGCAAAATTACCCGCTGAGACTTGCGTGCCGTTTACTTTACAAGTCATATTGAGCTCATAACAGTCGCCAATATGTCCTGCTGCAGGTTGAACCTTATAAGGTTCCAATTCATCCTTTGTCACCAAGTAAGGTCCAATTGCTGTTGCAAAATCTTTGCCCTTGGCAGGGCCCAAACTCAATTTCATTTCCTCCATTTGGAGTTTTCTGGCACTAAAATCATTCATAATCATATAGCCAGCAATATACTCATCTGCCTGAGCGGCGGGGATATTGATTCCTGGTTTGTTGATGACTATTGCAATTTCTAGTTCGAAATCCAGTTGATTTAAATGTAGGGGCATGCATTGAACGGGACCAGGTCCCTGTATGGACTGATGGTTGGAGAAATAAAAAACGGGAAATTCATCAAATTCAGGGATCATAGCTAATCCGCGGTTTCTTCTCGAGGTTGCGACATGCTGTCGAAAAGCGTAAGCATCACGAAAAGATGTTGGCTGTGGCACGGGGGCGATGAGTTGGATATCGTCTAGTAGACGATAGGGCCTGTTCATAGCTCCTTGACGCAAAGCTGTTTCAAAGATTTGTAGCTGATTCATGGTCTCTTCGCCACCTTTGAGGAAGTCCGACATCGTTGTGGGAAGGTTTTGATCGATGACTGAGCAACTATAAAAGCGGTCGTCTATAACAATGCCCAATTCTTGTTGACCATTTTTAGTGCTAGTGACAATTCTCATATATGAAGTGTTCTATTTGGTTATTCAATGTTGTTAGCATTCGACACAAATATATTGTATAAGATTTGAAAAAAATATTTCTTCTCTTGAAAATAGAAAAATATTCTTACCTTTATTAAAGCATTATAAACTATAAAAAATGATCAATCGTGGTGTACATCGCTTTGCGTCCTCCATGCCCTATGTTGCTTTTAATAAAGCAATCATAGCTGATATCGTTTTTGCACAATACTAATCTTCTCTTTTACTACTTGCCGATAGTTCTATTGGCAATTTGGATATTCATTTAATTTTATAACCGTTTAAATCGTAGAATTATGCCATTTTATGTTAAACAAGGGCAAATTCCAATGCAGCGACATACTGTTTTTAGAAAGCCCGATAACACGCTTTATGCCGAGGAATTAGTATCCACACATGGTTTTTCCAGTCTTTATTCCTTAGTGTACCATTGTCATCCACCCACACTCGTTAAACAAATAAGAGAGCCTTATGATGTGTCTCCCCGGATTGCCCGCGACAAACATCTTAAACATACCAGTCTGAAGGGATTTCAGGTACAGGCAAAAGATGACTACCTCGAAAGCAGGACACCTGTGTTGGTTAATCAGGACTTACATATATCCTTAGCAGCTCCCCGTCGGTCGATGGATGACTATTTTTATAAAAATAGCCAGGCAGATGAGATTGTCTTCATCCATCAGGGGATGGGGAAACTCAAGACTGGATATGGGAGTATCCCCTTCAAGTATGGAGATTATTTGGTAATCCCCCGAGGAACGATTTATCAAATGGAATTTGAACAGGAAGATAATCGACTGTTTATTGTTGAATCATTCTCTCCCGTACGTACGCCCAAACGTTATCGCAATGAATTTGGTCAATTGATGGAACATGCGCCCTTTTTTGAGCGGGACATTCGGGTACCTCAAAATTTGGAAACTTTTGATGAACTGGGTGACTTTGAAGTGAAGATCAAGAAGCAAGGGATGATTTATCCGTATGTTTATGGGAGCCATCCATTTGATTTTGTTGGTTGGGATGGCTATCATTTTCCATGGGCATTTTCGATTCATGATTTCATGCCGATAACAGGTAAATTGCATCAACCGCCACCCATTCACCAGACCTTTGAAACAGATAATTTTGTATTATGCAGTTTTTGCCCTCGTATGTATGATTATCATCCTCATTCGATTCCAGCACCATATAACCATAGTAATGTAGATTCAGATGAAGTCCTATATTATGTGGATGGCGATTTTATGAGTCGAAAATCCGTGGAAAGGGGACAGATAACGTTACATCCAGGTGGTATACCGCATGGACCTCATCCAGGGACGGTGGAAAAAAGCATTGGGCAAGTGAAAACCGAGGAGCTGGCCGTGATGATCGATCCTTTTCGACCACTGATGTTGACCCAAGAAGCACTCGATATAGAAGATCCAGATTATTATAAATCTTGGATGAGTTAGGAAAAATAAAAGAATAACCTTTATATAAATTATGGCAAATACATTTGCAGAAAAGATTGCCCAAGCGCAAGATTTTCTACCTATTAATGGCACAGATTATATTGAATTTTATGTTGGCAATGCCAAACAGGCCGCACATTATTACAAAACAGCTTTTGGTTTCCAGTCGGATGCGTATGCCGGACCGGAAACAGGCGTTCGAGACCGGGTATCTTACGTGTTAAAACAAAATAAAATACGTTTAGTGCTTACCACAGCGTTGAAATCTGACCACCCTATAACAGAACATGTTAAAAAACATGGTGATGGTGTCAAAATATTGGCTCTTTGGGTAGATGATGCACGAAAATCATTTGAAGAAACAACAAATAGAGGGGCGAAAGTCTATCAGGAACCACAATTTCTGAAGGATGAAAATGGGGAAGTTTGGACCGCAGGAATTTATACCTATGGCGAAACGGTCCACATGTTTGTTGAACGCCGCAATTATGCTGGTCCATTTATGCCAGGATATGAAAAATGGAAAAGCGATTACAATCCAACGGAAACTGGACTGCTTTATGTTGATCATTGTGTGGGTAATGTTGGATGGAATAAGATGAATGAAACCGTAAAATGGTATCAGGATGTGATGGGGTTTGTCAATATTTTATCTTTTGATGACAAGCAAATTAATACAGAATATTCGGCTTTGATGAGTAAAGTGATGAGCAATGGAAATGGTTTTGTTAAGTTTCCAATTAATGAGCCTGCCGAAGGAAAGAAAAAATCGCAGATAGAAGAATACCTTGAATTTTATGAGGGTGAAGGTGTTCAGCATGCGGCTCTAGCAACCAAAGATATTGTGGCCACCGTGCGGGAACTTAAAGCAAGGGGAGTAGAATTTTTGGGTGCTCCTCCCGAAGCATATTACGATATGTTGCCTGAACGAGTTGGAAAAATTGATGAAGAGATACGGATCATCCAAGAACTGGGTATTCTAGTTGATCGTGATGAAGAAGGTTATTTGCTGCAAATTTTTACAAAACCGGTAGAGGATAGACCGACTCTATTTTATGAAATCATCCAACGTAAGGGGGCACAAAGTTTTGGCGCAGGAAATTTTAAGGCTCTTTTTGAAGCAATAGAACGTGAACAAGAACGCCGAGGAAACTTATAGGAGTATGGAAGGGATGAAGGAATTATTGCGGGCTTTTGAGCACAAAAGTCCGGAAATTGTTTTCGAATGGAAAGATAGTGAAACTGATGCCAGGGGATGGATTGTTATCAATTCCTTACGTGGAGGTGCTGCTGGCGGGGGTACCCGAATGCGGGCTGGATTGGATAGGCATGAGGTAGAATCTTTGGCAAAAACAATGGAGGTCAAATTTACGGTATCTGGCCCTGCAATAGGGGGGGCAAAATCTGGAATTGATTTCGACCCACATGACCCAAGGAAAAATGAAGTTTTAGAACGTTGGTTTAAAGTTGTCACACCGCTATTGAAAAACTATTATGGGACAGGTGGAGATTTGAATATCGATGAAATTCATGATGTAATCCCGTTGACGGAAGAATATGGACTATGGCATCCACAAGAAGGCATTTTGAATGGTCACTTTAAGGTGAATGAAAGCAATCGTATTCATCAAATTGGACAATTGCGTTATGGGGTTTCCAAAGTATTGGAAGATAGCTCCTACAGCCCGGATCTGAAGCGCAAGTACAAAGTGGCAGATATGATCACGGGATATGGCGTGTCAGAGTCAATTCGTCATTATTATGAACTTTTTGGCGAAAATTGCTTTGGGAAGCGAGCGGTAATTCAAGGTTGGGGTAATGTTGCTGCCGCAGCGGCATTTTATCTGTCTAAACTTGGTGTAAAAATAGTTGGTATAATTGATCGAGTCGGCGGACTGATCAATCCGGAAGGATTTGAAGAGGAAGATATTACCCGTTTGTTTTTAGAGCGCAAAGGCAATGAGCTTTGTTCTCCGGATCTGATTCCTTTTGATCAGATACAGAAAGAAATATGGAGCCTGGAAACGGATATTTTTGTGCCTGCTGCGGCCTCCCGCTTAGTGTCAAAAGATCAGATCCAGCACATGATAAATCATGGGCTTGAGGTGATCGCTTCAGGTGCCAATGTGCCATTTGCAGATCAAGAAATATTTTATGGGCCTGTTATGGAGTTCGCAGATCAGCATGTTGCGGTCATACCTGACTTTATTGCGAATTGTGGTATGGCGAGAGTATTTGCTTATTTAATGCAACGTAATATCGAAATTAGTGATGAAGCAATTTTTTCGGATGTTTCCAGTGTGATTTTTGAAGCATTAAAGAAAATTAGGACCGTTTCTTCTAAAAAGACACATATATCATCGAGAGCATATGAAATTGCATTAAAACAGTTGGTGGAAACCGGTAACGAACAACAAGAGGCTAAACTCTAATTTATTTCTGCTATAATGCTATAAAAAAAACACTTGAAGCGGGGAACTTCAAGTGTTTTTAACTAACCAATTATTAACCTAAATTTATGAATGCTTAAAACAATGCAATACCTATGCCAAAACTTATTTTCCTAGCATGAACATATTGTCATTTTTTTGTTATTAAAATTTCTGCCTGAAATTTGATTTTTTGAAGTTTTGTTGAAAGATCAAAACGGGGTAGACTAAAAACAAATTTCATTGTATAGTTTTCAAATACTGGTCCGCTTGATGATTTTTTTTGTTTTTTATTTTCCTTAAAGTGCTGATAAACAAAAACTCCCGAAGCGGGGAGCAACAGGAGTTTTCCTAACCAATTATTAACCTAAATTTATGAAAAGTACCTATATAACGTAGTAAGTTCAAGAAATGTTTCAACTGATTGGAGTTTTTTTTACTTTTTAACATTTTTTGACTATTTGCTATTGATTTCCAATAAAATATACTACTATTTATTTTGTTTTCTTTTTAGGGGAAATAAAAAACCTGTTAGCGGGGACTAACAGGTTTTTTATAAACTAACTAAATTATTAACCTAAATTTATGAAACTACTTAACAATATTCAACAAAGATGCCAATGTACTAAATCCGTTAGCTGTTTAACGATTTTTAACAGCCTCGTTTCGGATAAGAAGGGGAGCCCCTAATTCTCAAGACAATCCAGTTAATTTTCAAACCTTTTGTTGCTCATAAGCGTTTATCTAAACAAAAAGGTCAGCAATCAATGCTGTCTATTTGACGTAAACTGTTTAAAAAAAGGTACATGTCTTTAACATATCGCTATCAATTTGAAAATTACGATAGCCCATTTTGGGCTTTTGCCATTCATGATGGCCATCAGGTCGATGCGCATTTGATGCCCTACATAAATATTTCAGACGAGGAACGATTACGCGAAGAGGATCCTTATACGGCTATTTTGGCTGAATTACCCTGTAATCGATTTGTATCTGGAACTTCCAGGTTTCAACTGGATCTTAATCGAAAACGAGAAGATGCTATTTATCTTACACCTGAGCAAGCTTGGGGGATGCGGGTATGGCGAACAGATCTACCCAATGAGCTAAAAGATCAGCTGTATGCAGCCTATGATAGCATATATGAGGAAATAAGCCAAGCAATTCAGCACACGATTGATCATTATGGCTATTTTATCGTGTATGATATTCATAGTTATAATATGCGTCGCGGGGGGGCTGAAACTAGTTTAAATAATGAAACCGACCCTCAGATTAATATTGGGACGCAACATAATCACAAAAAATGGCGAACGCTGACTGATCAGGTTTTGGAAGCACTACGGACTGGAAAAGATGGACAAGTTTACGACGTCCGTGAGAATGTCAAGTTTAAGGGCGGATTCCTTTCTGCGTATTTGAATGATAAGTTTGGTGATAAAGGCTGTATTTTTTCTGTCGAATTTCGGAAAGACTTTATGGACGAATGGACTGGGGAAGTATATCCACAAAAGCTTCAGGAGTATAAACAACTTCTCTTACACAGCATTGGAACACTGGAAAATTATTTTGCCTATGAAAGATAATGCGAAACAACTTGCTGGCATTTTAAAAATGATCAAAAATAAGGAGGTTTTCCACGTACAGATTCCGCCAAAAAACAAACTGGTATTTAATCAAGTTGTTCCTTATCTGTTTTTATACAGACAGTTTTTTAGTCAAGATCCTATGCTGGCAGAGTTGGTTAAATCAGAACCAGCTTACTTTAGGGTAAGAGATCCACAGATGAATGTTTCTGAATGGATCGCTCCAATCCTCAATCAACTTGTCGAAGAGTTTGGTGCCTGTTTGATTATTGAGGCTTGGGCAGCAGATTCCGCACAGGAGGAAGATATTCAAATTCATATTGCGCGGAAAAATGTACAGGCTATCGCTCAGTATCTAGGTAAGCAACTGACAACAGAGGAATCGATTTCCAAAGTGGAGATACTGACAGATTCCAAAACAAATGCAACGCAAAGTTTATCCCCTTCGAGTGTACAGTTGGATAATCTGAACACCAATATATTTTACATGGGGCTGGAGATAAAACCGAAATACCTTTTAGGGGTAGATCAGCAAATTTTACCGATCGATCTGCGTCATTTCCGTGAAGCCATATCCAGGAGTCTGTCGAAAACATTCTTTGAATTCATACGTATACATACCTTATCTAAACCTACGGCATTTAAAATAAGCCAGCCTAAAAAGATGCTTCCTTTAGCTTGGGAGATTGATCAGAAGTTAGCGCGGGAAAGTCAACGATTTGATTTTTTATTATTGGTTACACCAACAAATTCTTACGATGCCTGGCAGCAATTTAAGAAGGGGAATTACCGAAAAACTCCTGTGTTTCGATATAGGCCCATGCCTATTGATCCAGATATTATCAAGAGAAACCTCTATAACTTGCATATCGAAGATTTATTTGATCCTTCCATTGCTTATTTGTTTCGTGATAAACGCAAGGAGCTTGATCAGATGATGACCATGTTGAGTGAGCGGGGAAAAGAAGGATTTTTGTTGGGCAGTATGCAGGTTTTTGGTACTGTCAATGAAAAATTGTTGGAAAAGGCTCAGGCAATTTTGACCATTACGACAACGGATCGAGAAGTGAGAACGAAAGAAGAGGAAATTGTCTATGCCGAAGAGTTCGCTAAGCTCGCCCAGGAAGAATTGGATTATCTGAAAAACCAAGATCCAAGCTTTGGCACCACAGTGCGGCTACGGGATGATATTTATGGCGTGATGGTAAATCAAGGCGTACTCAATATAAGTAAGCAGTATAGTTTGCCAAGGAATAGGGTAAAGGCATTGATTCAACATGAGGTCGGTACACATATTGTTACTTACTATAATGGGAAGCAACAGCCGTTCAGTCTCTTTAGATTAGGGGTTCCCGGTTATGAAAAACTGCAGGAAGGCCTCGCTGTACTTGCTGAGTATTTGGTGGGGGGCCTGACAAATAATAGACTACGTATTCTGGCAGGCAGAGTTATCGCTGTCCATCATATGCAGCAGGGCGGTTCATTTATTGATACATTTTCAGTATTGGTAGACAAGTACCAATTTTTGACCGAAACAGCTTTTCAAATGACAATGCGGGTCTATCGAAGTGGTGGGCTTACCAAAGATGCATTATACTTGAGTGGTTTAATCGAATTGACTAATTATATCAAGAGCGGGCGAGATCTATCCCTGTTGACGATGGGTAAAATCCGCGAAGATTATATCCCAATCGTTGAAGAACTCATGTTAAAGGGTGTCTTGAAGGCTCCAGTCCTGACACCAAGGTATCTAATGGACCCATACAAGGATGCCTTGTTACAGCTCAAAAAAAGTAATGGAATATTTCAAATGATTCAGTAATCAGATATTTTATATGAAGATAGCATTCGTGATCAACCAAACCCATAAAGAAACTGCTCGTTTCACGACGACTGTTTTGGCATTGAAAGCCCATCAAATGGGACATGAAATTTATTATATTGGCTTGGCCGATTTCTACTATGAGTCGGCCCATATTGCCGCCCATGTGCGAAAAGTGCTCCCTGATCAGATGCTTACTTCTACCAATAGCCTCATGGAAGTATTGCGCGCGACAGAAAAAACGAAGATGATGTTGGAAGAAATGGATGTGGTCTGGCTACGATTTGATCCAGTCCTGGATATGGTTAGCCGACCTTGGGCTGCTGCTTCAGCCCTACAATTTGCCGCTCTACTAAAAGAAAAAGGTGTATTGGTTATCAATGATCCCGATAGCCTTAGTCGGGCCAGTAATAAGTTGTATCTCGAGGGATTTGATGAATCTATTCGACCTAAAACAATTGTAACCCGAAACTATGCCGATGTCATTGAATTTTTTGAACAACAGAATAAGCTTATTATTTTGAAACCCTTAAAGGGGTCCGGCGGTAAAAACGTGTTTTTAATCAATAAGGATAATCAGCAAAACCTCAAACAAACTGTAGAGGCTATTGCCCGAGATGGTTATGTAATTGGCCAGGAATATCTTCCGGAAGCTGCCCGCGGTGATATTAGATTCTTTTTACTAAATGGAGAGCCTATTTCGATCAATGGAAAATATGCTGCTGTTCATCGCGTGCAACAAGGTGATGAGATTCGGAGCAATGTGCATCAAGGCGCAAAGACCCAAGCAGCTATTATTTCACCGGAGTTATTGCTTATGGTCGATAAGATCCGGAATAAATTAGTTCAAGACGGAATGTATTTTGTCGGTTTGGATGTGGTGGGAGATCGTATTATGGAAATCAACGTATTTAGTCCGGGTGCATTATGCCAGACGGAAGAAATTGTAAAAGAGGATTTTTCGGCGCTTATTATTGAAAAATTAGCGGAGAAAGTTGCTTTCAGAAAACGAGGTTGATGACAGTTGTATCGATGAAAATTGATGTTGTTGAAATCGCTACGGGAGTGCTAAGCTAGATGATTTGCGGTAATTATGAATTTGAAATGAATTACAGGAATTAAATTCTTGTTATTTTTGAAAAAAGAAAAATATGCTGATTATCGATTCTCCATCCCGCAACGCCTATTTTAACATCGCTTCAGAGGAGTATTTATTGGGTAAATTTCCTGAAGAGGATATTTTTTTACTCTATGTAAATGACCCTTCAATTATCGTGGGTAAATTTCAGAATACCTTGTCCGAAATCAATCTTGATTATGTCAACGAGCATCAGATTAAGGTTGTGCGACGAATGTCTGGCGGTGGTGCTGTTTATCATGATGCTGGAAACTTAAATTTTTCTTTTCATACCTTATTGGGAAATCATGATTTTATGGATTTTTCTACCTTTACACAGCCGATTGTACATATTTTGAACAAATTGGATATCCCTGCAAAATTAGAAGGAAGAAATGACCTCCTGGTAGATGGGAAGAAGTTTAGTGGAAATGCCAAGCTTGCAAAAAATGGGAAGATGATTCAACATGGTACGATATTGATTGATTCGCAGATGCAGGTATTAAGCGATGCTTTAAAGGTCAATCCATTGAAGTTTGTAGATAAGGCTGTAAAATCGAATCGCGCACGTGTCACAAACTTAATTGAATATCTACCTGCTGGTTTTACGACTGGAGATTTTAAGGAATTGTTGATTGAAGAAATAAAACGTGAGAATCCGGCAGCCAAAATGATTGAGTTTACCGCTTCGGATATTAAAAATATAGAAAAATTGGTTGAAGAGAAGTATGAAACATGGGATTGGAACTTCGGTTTTTCACCAAATTATAACTTTAAAAAAGCAATTAAGATCCCTGCGGGATTCATCGAGTTGCATTTGGATGTACATAAAGGATACATTGAACGGGCTAAAATTTTCGGTGATTTTTTTGCATCCCGATCAATTCATGAACTTGAAAATTTATTGATTGGTGAAAAGCATGAAGTAGGAGAGATTGATACCTTACTGAAATCAATTGATTTGACGACGTATTTTGGAAAAGTTGAACCCGCAGAAATTCTTACTTTGTTTAAATAGAAAATGTAGTACTGCCCTATACGGGTGTTAATTAATAAATATATGCCTTGGAATCCAGCTATATACAATCAATTTAAAGATGTCCGTTTTAAACCGTTTTATGATTTATCTGAACTAATTACTACCGATAAAATGGAACATGCCGTCGATTTAGGTTGCGGTACAGGTGAACAGACAGCTATCTTAAGCGAACAATTCTCTCAAGCGACCTTTCTTGGGATAGATTCTTCTGCGGAAATGCTTTCTAAAAGCCATAAGTTGGAAACGGAACGTCTGAAATTTAGGCAAAGTTCCGTTGAGAACTTCATTGCAGAGCCAAAAACCTGGGATCTTATATTCAGTAATGCTGCTTTACAATGGCTGGAAGATCATCAGGCTCTTTTCCCTCAAATTATTTCTAAGCTTAATGTTGGCGGGCAATTGGCGATACAAATGCCTTATCAGCCCGAAAATATACTCAATAAAATTCTATTTGAATTGGCGACGGAAGAACCCTATCGATCCTATTTAAGGGGCTGGAATAGGCCTTCTTCGGTATTGGATATGGATACTTATGCGCAATTGTTATTTGATAATGGCCTGGATCAATTAAACCTTTCTCTTCGTGTATATCCGCTCATTGCTGCTGATGCAGACATGCTTTACAATTTTATCGCTGGGTCTGCTTTGATTCCTTACATGGAACAATTGGAGGAAGATAAGAAGTCTGTGTTTGTAACTGAATTTAAAACACGTATCGAAAAACATTTCACTAAATTTCCAGCGATCTATTCTTTCAAGCGCATTTTATTATATGGGCGTAAAGGGTAATTCACATATCGATCAAATCGGACCAATGGGCAGCTGTGATCGTAGCCAGGTCTGTTGGGGCTAAAATAATCTGAAGCCCCCTTTTTCCTGCGCTTACCGAAATCGCTGTCTCCAATTGTGCGGCCTCTTCAATAAAGGTTGGGAACTGTTTTTTCATGCCAATAGGTGAACAGCCACCACGAATATAGCCGGTCACCGTTAAAAGGTCTTTCATTGGGAGCATTTCGCAGTTTTTATTCCCAGAGGCCTTCGCTATTTTTTTAAGGTCGAGCTGTGCGTTTCCGGGAATTACGGCAACAATATAAGGATCTTTGTTGCCTTTTAAGACCAGGGTTTTATAAAGCGTTTCGGGTGACAAACCTAGGGTTTCGGCGACATGCTCAGCACTGACGTCCTGTTCGTCTACCTCATATGCTCTGAGTTCATACTTAATTTTTGCTGTGTCCAACAGCCGAACAGCATTTGTTTTACTCGACATACCCTAGCCTTGTTTTTTCTTATTAAAATAGGTCGTTATGGCATCTAGCGCGTATGCATTCAAACAGTTGCTTGCCTGCAAACCACCCTTTTGCGCCACCAATACACCATATTGCATATCGTGCAATCCCTCTGTACGATGGGCATCGGGATTGATGGAAAGTAAAACTCCTTTCTCTACTGCATAACGGTGCCATCTCCAATCCAGATCTAATCGTAAAGGATTTGCATTTATCTCAATGACAACGCCATTTGCCGCACAAGCATCGATTACCCGTTTAAAATCTAAGGGATATCCGGCTCTACTTAATAATAGTCTTCCTGTTGGATGGCCTAAGATTGTTGTATACGGATTTTCGATCGCTTTGATTAGTCTTGTTGTGGCTTTGTCTTCGTCCATTTTCAGATTGGAGTGTACGGAGGCGACAACGAAGTCAAACTTAGCCAACACCTCATCGGGATAGTCTAATGAACCGTCAGCTAGAATATCAGATTCAATTCCCCTGAAAATCTTGAATGGAGCCAATTTTTCGTTTAATGTCGCAATCTCATTCCACTGCTGCTCCAATCGCTCAATGGAGAGGCCGTTGGCATAAACTGCCGTTCGCGAGTGATCGCATATACCCAAATATTCTAGCCCCAGGACATCTTTACAATGTAATGCCATTTGCTCGAGGCTATGTACGCCGTCACTATAGGTGGAGTGATTGTGGAGTGTTCCCCTGAGATCTTTGTATTGAATCAGCTTTGGCAGTGAATGCGTTTGAGCCTGCACTATTTCATTCAACCCCTCTCGTAATTCGGGTTCAATATAATCTAAACCCAAGTTACGGTAAATGGCCTCTTCACTGGAAAGTGAAGGAAGATCCGGTAGAATATTAAATAGAAGATCGAGATGTGCAGTGGATCCAGTACTAAGAACCAGGTCGCGATAAAAATCATTGATATTACTACTGAATACTTTGAAAGTAAACCCCAATTCATCGGTCAGTTCTATGGAGTTTTCTGTTTTTTCCACTAAAGTAAATCCATCGAGGAATTTTTCGACGTTGTCTATACTTTCCGATATTAAAAGATCTACGGTACTCAAAACCTCGCATTTTCTTCTGAAATCTCCTGTATATGACAGCAGCGAAGAAGGGAAATGCAATTTCAATTCGTTGAAAAATTTTTCTGCCAGTGGAAGTACTTTTGCATATAAAAACCATCCCTTGTTGGAAATAGAAAACTCAATGGATTTTTTGATGTCTTCCTGCGTTTTAAGACCAAACCCTTTTGCTTCTACGAGACGGTTTTCATTACAGGCGTAAAGTAATTCGCCCACACTTTCAATCTCGAGTTCTTTCCAGATAATTTGAATCTTTTTAGGGCCAAGGCCCTTAATATTTAACATTTCAATAATACCGGATGGTGTGTTTTCAATAAGATCCTCAAGCTCTTTGAAAGTTCCTGTAGCGGCAACTTCTTTGGCTTTTTCAGCCGTACTTTTTCCTATTCCTGGCTGTGCACTCAAATCTTCAAGACTGGCCTCTTCAATACGGAAAGGTAGCTTGTCCAACTTAAAAGAGGCACTTGCAATGGATTTTGTTCGAAAAGGATTTTCGTTGTGAAGCTCCATCAATTGGCTACATAATTTGAAAATTTTTGAGATCGCTTTATTGTCCATCGTATTTGAATTGTTAAGCTACAAATATCTTAAATTTTAGGTCAAAATAACAATTCAAATACGGATATTATAGCGTTAAATAATGTAAAAAAGCTACTTTAAATGCCTGTTTTTCTCTATTTCTTGAAATTAACAACAAAGTGACAAATGCATGTGTGCTTAACCAAACATTTTGGCTATGTTTGCCGTTTTTGGGTGTTAAAATTGTGGTTATTTTGAGCATATCTTATAAAAACAACCCTATTAAATAGTAAAATATCATGATAGCAGACATTAGTGACAAAGAAATCAGTGGGCTTTATAAAACAGGTATTATTCAACAAACTGCTTATTGGTCTGCAGTAAAAAAAATGCAAGGTATACAATCCAAGGCATTTAATTTTAAATCCAAACAATCCGATCTGTATGTTGGGGTCGAAGACGATACCTATTTTATCGGCGATCTATTAATTATCATACAAGCCATAGATCAGGAACATAGCATTGCCTATGTACCTTATGGGCCTGAGATTGAACCTTCAGATGAAAACCAGGGCTATTTTTTAGAACAGTTATCGGAGAGCTTACGTTCCCATCTGCCACCAAATTGTATAATGATACGCTATGATCTATCTTGGGAATCACATTGGGCTAAAGAGGATGATTGTTATGATCTTCATGGTAACTGGCTAGGGGTACCGGAGAAACGTATTCAGGAAATGCGCTTTAATTTTAATACAGAAAACTGGAACTTTCATAAAGCCAATACAGATATACTGCCTTCCAATACTATTTTTATGGATCTTAGAAAGGGTGAGGATATGTTGCTTGGAAATATGAAATCTAAGACGAGATATAATATCAATTTAGCAGAGCGAAAAGGAGTACGTGTGCGTTCGCTGGGGCTTGAAAGTTTGGCGGTTTGGTATGAGCTTTATCGGCAGACAGCTCTTCGAAACAACTTTTTTTTACATGATATAAGCTATTTTAAGATCGTTCTTTCTGCAAGGGCAAGTGATACATTATCTCCCGCAGATGTATATCTTTTAGTAGCCGAAGTGGATAACCAGCCTTTGGCCGCTATGTTTTTGGTAATTGCGGCAAATCGGGGGACTTATCTATATGGAGCTTCTGCTTCCGAAAATCGTAATTATATGGCGACATACGCTTTGCAATGGCGTGCGATGCAGCTTGCGAAAGAAAAAGGCTGTACGGAATATGATTTTTTTGGAGTATCGCCACAGGCAGATCCTTCACACCCTTTATATGGCCTTTATCGTTTCAAAACAGGATTTGGTGGTGAAATCTACCATCGTATGGGCTGTTGGGATTATCCCTTGGACAATAGGAAATATCAGTACTATGCGTCAATGGAGTTTAAAAACCAGCGCTATCATTTAAGTTAGAAATTAGAAGACCTCACCCAAGGTGAGCCTAACGCCGCGGTGATTCTTACTGATACCATAGTCGATTCCAATGTTGGTGCCCGAGTTTTTGTTAAATTTAATTCGTGCACCAGCACCAGTGCCGACGTTCCAGTCTTCGAACATGGAATTCTTTGGTCCGTTTAATGTGGTAAAGTTCATAAATGCAACAAATCCAAATAAGCCATTTTGGGTGATATCACGACGATATTCCGTTTCTAAATAGTAAAGTGATTTGCCACGAAAGCGGCTGACTGGAAAGCCTCTTCCCGAACTATTGTATGGATCCCATCCTAAATTCGGAAGATCAAGATAGGGCGCTTTACTATTAAATACCGTCCAGAAGAAACTCCTTATGGCAATCATATTTTGGCGATTTCTGTCTTGGGTAAGCCTATGGTATCGTCTAACTTCGAGAAATAGCGATTTCCAGTTCTGATCGCTTCCTAAAAATGTCGGATTTACACGGAACTGTAAATTGGCATAGTTACCCGACCAGGTATTGATCGAATTGGCGCGCGTATCGTAAATTAAATTGAAGCTGACTCCTGAAGACATGGTATTGTCTTTTAAATCTGTTCCATAAGGGTAGGAAGTGTAGTCTTCGAGCTTGGTATTGCTCGTAGACTTAATATTCATTCTATAATCCAGGTCATAACCAATGCCCATAAAAAGGCCTCCATGAATTCTTTTTAATGCATGTTGGTATAAACGAAAGTAGGTGTAATCTAAATTAATCTGCTGATCACCATGATGCTCTTTGCCAATTCCCCAAGTTTCGTGCGGATATTTTAGTAGACGGATATCCCCATCAATCACCCATGTATTCTCTTTTAACCAGATGTAAGAACGGATTGGCAGGCCAAATCGTTTTCCAAAATTTGTGTAGGGCGTAAATGTCATTTTGGACATATAGGTATCGGAACGATCTCCTAAATAAAAGCCTGCGGTTGTACTTGTAATTAAAGCATGCCCTCCTCCAGGAACATTTGTTGAAAAGGGTAAAAAGGAAAAATAGATTTTCTTTCCTGTACTATCGACTGTTTGGGGTGGCTTGATATGTAATATTTCTTTTCCAATATCAATCAGGTCCCGTTGTTTACTTGTATCAGCGAGATGTTTGGTAGTTTCTATTTCATTGACGGGACGTTGTGCATATGCAGTATCGGCAAGTACAAGTAGAACCATCAAAATAGAACATTTAATATAAAAAATATATGCGCTATCGTAGTGTGTCATGAAAGAATGCAATCTAGCAGGAAATAGATAGAATAACAATATTCAAACCAATAATTTATTCATTCTGTCACGTTTTGGCTATAAAGAGAATTGATTGGAAATTTCATTCGCCTAGAAAAAAATATCATTTACCGATTTTAATGTAATGTTAATCTAAATGTAATGAAATCAATATATGCGTTGTCTTAACTTTGAATCAGAAAATAAATAAAAAAAGTACGCAACAAATTTATATAGTAAGCGACAATAAAATAAGAAAATATACTAATACATTATAAAATTGAAAAAGATATGAAAACTTTAGTAAAAACATTTGTAGCAGCGGCAATGATTGCAATCTCTACTTGCTCAATGGCTTCAGTTAAACCAGAAGAACGCAATTTAATTACTGCTGATTTAGCCATCGATGAATACGTTGGAGCAATGACCGAAGGTCAGGTAGCTAATTTGGACAAGCTTTTTACAGCTGATTTTGACCAGAAAATTTGCGGTAAACAAGATTTGAAACATAGCCGTCATGAGATGATTGAATTTTTGAAAAAACAAAAAGGAATCAAGATGAACTGCAGAACAACAACACAGATCGTTGAAGAATTACCTGATTATGCAATAGCGAAAGTTACGATGCAATTTGATGGTTTTGCTAAAACAGATCTGATCACACTTGTTAAAGAAAACGGAACCTGGAAAATTTCTAAATCTGTAAACTCTTATAAATAAGAATTTGCTGTCAAAATTGGTCGATTAAAAATAAAAAAAGGGTACTTAAGTACCCTTTTTTTGTGGAGCATATCAGATTCGAACTGATCACCTCTTCACTGCCAGCGAAGCGCTCTAGCCAAATGAGCTAATGCCCCTGCTTTATTTGGTGTCGCTAAGATAGTACTTTTTTGGATAAACTAAGCCTCTTTTTTATTTTTCTACTGTTTTTTGTAGATCTGTTATCTAGTTGCTTTTTTTTGACGATCTAAATGCATTATAATCAATGGTTTTATCTATTTGGTTCCTTAAAGATATTTTTATCCTATTGAAAAACAAGAGAGTTTACAGGCGTACTGGAGGATATGAACAATGTATTAGTGTCCTCCTGTAAGCAGCGCTTCGGTTCGCTTTATCTGACCTTTATCTTTCCAGGCATCGTGCCCAGGAATAACCATATTAATTTCGGGATATTTTGCCAATAACCTCGCTAGGGATGGCTTCCAGGATTTTATATCCCCATCTGCCGTAAATCCTAGATCTTGGGCTTCGGAGCTTTTTATAAAACAACCACCGTCTAGGATCTTATATTTGGGAAACCAGACAACAACATTGTCCATGGAGTGTCCGGCACCAAAAAAGTTCAAAACAAAAGATTGTCCGCCGACGCTGTAGGTTTTATTGGTGGAAACAAGATGAGTGGCCTGGGCTTTGTGATTTGTTTTTAGCAGTTCGTTCGTCATTTTTGTTGCATAGGTTGGAATTCCAATGCGGTTGTAATAAGCAAAGCCACCTGCCCGGTCTTCGTGCCAGTGTGTCGCGTAAACAGCAATGACGGGTAAATTATGTTTCTGTTTGATACTGTCCAATAAGGGTTGATATTGTGTGGAATCCCATGGTGTATCAAAAAGGATAACGCCTTTTTTTGTAATTAGGTATACCGCATTGGCAGCATATTTGGTCCCTTCAAATGTATTAAAGGTCGTGTAAAGATACAGTTGCGGATTTATCTTCTCTATTAAAAGAGGCTTTTCTTGCGCTTGTAGAGATGGGGAAAGACCGAGTAAACCAATGCTCAGGCATACACCAGCAAATGTTGCGCGAATATGAGGAGAAAGAAGTGAGATCATATTTTTGAATGTTATTGCATTAACGTTAGAGCAAAATGATTATTATTTTTTCAAGACCTTATTAATACATTTTTTAGGTAGACTGAACAAAGTCTTCGCGATAAGGAGTGAACGAATCGATCAGTTCTCCTTCTTCAAGACATTCACATCCATGAATCAATTGTGAATAAATGATACAAGAGTCGCCTGCAGTTAGGATGCTTTCGACACCATCAATATGGTATCGGAATTTTCCCGCACTCACATAAGAAATCTGTGTGTGGGGGTGTTGATGAAGTGTACCGATGGCCCCTTTTTTAAAACGAACTTTCATGAGCATGAGTTCATCATTAAAAACGAGTATTTTTCGCATAACGCCTTCGCCCAGGTCTGTCCATTGCTGCTCGCTGTCGTGTAAGAATATTTCGCTCATCTAATTGTTGATTTATGGATGTTTTGATTGGAAAACGCTCTCTTTCCCAATTATAGTAAAAAAATACGAATTTACGGCCAGATCCATTGCTTCTTTTGAAGCATATCAATTTGCTTTATAAAATTTGACAAAAGATGGGATGAATTAAAAACCAAATGGTCCAAATACGTAAAAAAACAGTTATTTTGTGCTTGAGCAATATGTATATTACACGATGAATTATTTCGACGAGCTTATTACTTTATTACAAGAAGAGCAGCAATTTGATCGATTACAACATGAAAACTTGTTGTTGAAAAGTAGTTTGAATGAACGAAGAATGCAAGGTGTCACCTGGTTTCCGATTCAGATAACAGATACGGAGCTCGGAAGAGGAGACTATTTGTCCGTTAATTTAAATCGAACAAATCATTATGAGGTCGAACATAAGTTTCGCTTTGGTATGCCAGTTTGTCTGTTCTCAAATCACGATCCCGACCGAGATCGAATAGAGGGCATCATATCTTCGATCAATAGGGATGGGATGCGAATTTCATTTCGTGTCGATGAACTTCCAGAATGGAGCAGAAGAGGAAAGCTTGGTGTTGATTTGTTATTTGATGAGTATTCCTATCGGCAGATGTTCAATGCATTGGAGAAAGGAAAGGAATTGAGCCGTGATGCAAAGCAAGGTGGTTTTGTGAGAAGATTAATCGGTGAAGAGGTGATTCCAACTGAATCTATTGGAAAATTCTTTGAGCATCCCAACTTAAATACAGGGCAAAATAAAGCCATCCAACAGCTATTGGAAGCAAGTACTGTGGCTCTTTTGCATGGGCCGCCGGGGACAGGGAAAACAACAACATTGGTTCAGGCCGTGAGCGCATTGCTAAAACAATACAACAAGCAAGTATTGGTTGTTGCGCCGAGCAATACGGCCGTTGATCTGTTAACCGAACGTTTAGACGCTGCTGGAATTGCAGTAACAAGAATAGGAAACCCTGTTAAGGTTTCGGAACATCTTCAAGAGTTGACACTCGATGCAAAGATTGATCGACATCCCGCAAATAAGGATATTAAAACACTTCAAAAACAAGTGCGGACGTATACAGAGATGGCTCAAAAATATAAACGTAATTTTGGGAAGGCTGAGCGGGAGCAAAGAAAAGCATTGTTTGATGAGGCCCATCGAATCAGAAAAGATGTCGATAAGATTCAAGATTTTATCAGTGCAGATGTTTTGGATAAATCGCAGGTAATCACTGCAACTTTGGTTGGATCGAATCATGAGGTTATTCGCAATCGTAGCTATGAAACAGTCATTATTGATGAGGCCGCACAAGCATTGGAGCCTGCTTGCTGGATACCGATATTAAAGGCACATCGGCTTGTTTTGGCCGGTGATCACAATCAATTACCTCCAACAGTAAAATCTAGTAGGGTATCTCACCATGGCCTGAGCCATACATTATTCGAAAAATTGGTGGACCATAATCCGCAATTAGTTTCTTTGTTAGATGTGCAGTATCGCATGAATGAACAAATTATGGAATACCCGTCCGCAGCCTTGTATAATGGTTTGTTGAGAGCAGATAGTACAGTGGCACAGTGGAGCTTAGCAGTGGATACCGAACCGGTCTTATTTATCGATACAGCGGGAGCGGGGTTTGAAGAAACGGAAAGTGACGGCGCAATCTTCAATATTGGAGAAGCTCATTTTATTAAAGCCCATCTGAACGACCATATTGGGGCTTGGAAAGCTTCCTTGAGCCTAAATGAAAGCCTGAGCATCGGGGTGATTGCACCTTATCGAAAGCAGGCCACTTTATTGAAGGAGATATTGGATGGGGAAGAAGCGCTACGACCTTTTAACGACTTGATTAAAATACAGACAATAGACAGTTTTCAAGGACAGGAGAAGGATGTTATTTATATCAGTTTGACAAGAAGTAACGCTGAACAGCAGATTGGTTTTTTGTCTGATGTTCGCCGGATGAATGTGGCAATGACTAGGGCTAAGAAGAAATTGGTTGTTATTGGAGATAGTGCTACAATAGGTTCACATCCGTTTTACCGAGAATTTATTGCCTATACCGAGTCGATAGGGCACTATCATAGTGTGTGGGAATGGGATATTTCAGCAATAACGTAAGAGGCCACTTCATAGGAAGTGGCCTCTTACGTTATTGCTGAAACTTACTGACTAGATTGATTCCTGTAATCTCTCCTTATTAAGAAGTGAACTTCATCCAATCTGTGTTATCGTCATAGTTCATAAGTGGTTCGGCATTATTATTATTTGATAATTGGCCTACCAACATATAAATATCCATGCTCACGTGTTGACGTGTTATTTCTGTCATCTTATCATTGAAGCCGGCGTTGTTAATTTGTAAAACATACTGAAAACAAATGACGCGGGCGATTATCTTTCCAAGTGTAACCAGTTCACGTTGTTTCGGCTGTAGCGGAAAGTCAAAATTCAAGATTGATGAGAAAAATGGTGCTGCAAATTCAGTTGAGCTATATTTTTTTAGGAAAGACAATAAGTTGCTTTCTTTGGTTTTGCGCATAAGTTTACCGATCGCTTCAGCAACTTGAGAATAAAGCATTTCATTTGACCCCTCAAAGATTTGAAAAGGTCTACTGTCTATGAGGCCACGACCGGCAACATGGTCTAACCTGTAGCCATTAGCACCGGATAATTGCACACATATTTGCGCGGCTTCATGCATTAAGTCTGTCACAAATGCTTTCACACTATTGGCATCTACACTATAGGCCGAAAGGTCATTATGGATAGAGCTGATCGAGACACTGTATGAACACATTGCAGAACACAAGGTAAAGGCAGCCTGTATGCGCGACAACTGAAATTTAACAGCGTCTAATTCATTTAAACTAATACCCGCTACACGACGTTCGGAACAATGTGTCATGGCCTCATCCAACATCCGTTTTATAAAACCCATGCCCATTCCAGGGAACTGTAATCTGCTGCGGTGGAGGGTATCTAACATCAATTTAATTCCTGTACTTTCCGGGTTTAGTTTGTGATCAGCGGGTACATTAATGTCGATGTTGTTCACACCATAAGGAATCGCATACAGCCCAAGGCTATTGTATTTCTTTGTAACAACAATCTTTTGTTCTTCGACGGCATTTTCTGTGACAAAGAAATCTATATCCCGCACCAGTTCTCCATTTTCATTTTTCTTGCGTGCTGTCACGAGCCAAAAGTCTGCAGCTCCAGTAAGACCTTGCCAGTGTTTTTCACCTTTTATATAGTACTTATCGTCCTTTTGTTCGTAAGATGTTCGCATATTGAGTGCGTCACTGCCGTAAGCCTGTTCGGTAATCATTAATCCTCCCATTGCCTGGTTTTCCAAAAATTGATGGAATACCCGCTCTTGAAGTAAGGTGTTGCCGTATTTGGCAAAAGGTTCCAAAAATAGCGCAATATTAATCCCGAAGATTAGCGATAAAGATAGTGATTCATAAGAAGCAGCTGCCAGTACACCCAAACATTCTTTTACATGAAGTCCCCGGCCACCGTGGTGTTCTGGGATAGCAACCGACAAGGGTTGCATTTTCATGATCTCAGCTAAAAACTCAGGCGGTAGCCCACGCGTTAAACTGAGCGAGTTATAATCATACTCTTTATTAAATAAGCTTGATAGCCTAGTTTTAAAATCCGCAATAAACAAATCGAAATCTTGGGTTATATTGTTGTGTTCTGAAACCTTAAGCATCTTTAAATATGTAATTAAATGATGGAACAATGTAAATCGAAACATGAAGAAGAACTGCCCGTTGACCAAAAAATTCTCTTTTGCTTCAATCACTTACACAAAAATAACTCCAATCAATTTGATTCTCTTGTGTACTTCAGTATAAAAGATAGGACAAATCGTGCATATTGAAAACCTAAGTTGCTCTGTTTCGATAAGAAGTAGGAGAAACGCCAACTATTTTTTTGAAAAGCCGTGAGAAATAAGAGGGATCAGAAAAATCCAATTCATAACAGATATCTGCAATGCTTTTAGTGGATTCAAACAATAGAAATTGACTGTGCATAATCAGCACTTCAAGAATGAGTTCCTTCGACGATTTTTTGAATACAGAAAATACGCACCGATTAAGGTAGTTTGTAGATACCGCGAGTTTATCCGCGTAGAATGAAATATTTTTTTGCTTTTTGAAGTTTTTGTGCACAAGCTGTTTGAACATCATAGCAATTTCCTGTCTCCGATTGAGCGCTAGGTTGGATGAAGATAGCTTGATAATTTTTAGAATTGCAGATTTTAATAAATTTTCAAATAGTTCTTTATAAGGTAATTCCGAAAGCAATTCATCATAAAGTAATCTGAAAAGCTCTTGAAGATCGCTGCTGTCTCGCGCCGTTAAGTTCAGTAAGGGTGAGATATTAAAGATATTCAAAATCTCCTGTTCCCGGAATATGGAAGTCATTGCATTGTCGTTTATTAAAACGCAATGGCCTTTCGCAGATTTATCGACCGACTTTATTGTTGAGATATTGCCGTAATTGCTGATAAGAATTGCTGGAGCTGTTACGACATATTCCTTAGCTCCAATTTGATGTTTAAAATAACCCTCAGTGATATGAACGAGCAGGTTATAGCCCAAGAAAATAGGTGGGGTAGGGAATTTAATATAAGGAGCGATTTCACTGAGCTGGAATATCTTGATCGGCGATTGCTGGTAGCGAAGATGCTCCAAACTACCTGTCATAAAACGATCTACAAATTCACCCGCATTTACCTGCTTTTCCATTATCAATTATTATTATAAAATTTAGTATGCCACAGCTTCTGAATGTCATCTATTGTTTCATGTGCAAATCATGCTCCCAATAATATTCCAAAGGTAGCTGGATAAAACTTGTTTATCAATTTTAACAAATGATTTGCTAAAATAAAGCTTTATCCTTAGTTTAGTTTTTGCAATCAGATAAATAGCCTGATGCTCAGGGGCTATATTTTAATATTATAAACCAAATGAATATGAAACTAGTGCTCATTTCTATCTTGACTCTATTCCTGTTCAGAAATGTAACTGCACAGATCTCGTTGAATTATTGTAATGATCGTATACAAACTGGAGCAGAACAAACCGAGCGTTATCTTCCTTATTTAATGAATAAACGTATTGCAATATTGGGAAATCCATCTACGGTTATTAAAGGGAGACACCTTGTTGATAGTCTACTCGCGCGCGGGGTTCAGATTGTGAGAATTTTTGGACCTGAGCACGGATTTCGAGGCAATGCAAGTAATGGAACTGAAGTGGGGGACGAAATCGATCCGACAACCAAAATTCCTATTGTCTCTTTATACGGGAATAAGAAAAAGCCAACAGCGAAGGATCTAAAAGATATCGATCTGTTTATTTATGATGTGCAGGATATGGGGGTGAGATTTTATACTAACATTAATACCCTTCGGGATATTATGGAAGCTTGCGCCGAAAATGATAAGGAGCTCTTGATCTTAGACAGGCCCAATCCCAATGCCTATCTAATTGATGGTCCTATTTTGGAGGAAGAATATAAGTCGGGTATTGGGCAATTCCCTGTGCCTATTGCGCATGGGATGACTACAGCTGAATTTGCCCAGATGATCAATGGAGAAGGTTGGATGAATACTAAAAAGAAGTGTAAATTGAAGATTATTCCTGTAACAGATTATGATCATAGTATGCTTTATAAGTTACCAGTCAATCCTTCGCCCAATTTAAATACGGAACAAAGCATACTCTTATATCCAAGTACCTGCCTCTTCGAAGGTGTGAAAGTAAATCATGGCAGAGGCACCGATTATCCCTTTGTTGTGATCGGTAGTCCAATCTATAAGGGTATATATGACTTCTCATTTGTTCCCGTCAGTAAAAAAGGGATGAGTGAATCGCCACTGTTTATGAATGAAGAATGTTATGGAATAGACCTGCGTAAATATGATCTGCAGCAGCTTGTCAATAGCAAAAAAATAAACCTATCCTGGATGATAGCGCTTTATCGGAATTCTCCGGAAAAAGACAAGTTTTTTGATCAATCATTTTCGAAACAGATTGGCAGTATCGAAAAGCTCGTGGGCGTAGGTTTATTTCGCAAGCAAATTGAAGCCGGTGTTTCGGAAGAAGAAATCCGAAAAAGCTGGGAGCCGGGCCTAAGTAATTATAGAAAGACTAGGGAAAAATACCTTATCTATCAATAATATAACCTGAATAAAAGTAAATCGATGTTTGGACTAAAATATGATTGGCGCCCAATTATTATCCTATTTATTGCAGTGGGATGTTTTTGTCAATTACGGGCGCAGCAGCTGGCTAAAGGCCTAGATCGCCAAAATTATACAGCACAATCCAACATTAGGTTAAATCCCGCGTTGAAATGGAAATTCAAAACAAAGGGAAGGTTGTTTTCTTCGCCCGTCGTTTGGAAGGATATCGTTTTTGTCGGGTCTTGCGACAGTAATCTTTACGCATTGAATAAAACGAGCGGTAATATACTTTGGAAGTATAAAACTACCGGTGAAATTCGGTCGACTGTTGCCATTGATGGCGGAACAGTGTATTTTTTAAGCACTGATGGCTACTTGTATGCCCTGGATGTCCAAACAGGTCGAAAATTATGGCAGTTTTCAACCGATGGTGAAAAGAGTTATGATGTATGGGACTATTTCCTCTCATCTCCTGCGGTTGCAGATGATGTAGTTTATTTTGGGTCTGGAGATCATCATGTTTATGCCGTAGATGCTAAATCGGGAAAACTTGTTTGGAAATTCCTGACTGGAGGTATTGTGCATGCAGCCCCAACGTTGACAAAACAGCGTGTTTTCATTGGTAGTTTTGATGGTTATTTTTATTGTTTGAAAAAAGATGGTACCCTTCATTGGAAGTTTAAAACGGTTGGCGAACGTTATTTTCCAAAAGGCGAGATTCAGTTCCATGCAGCAGTCGCCGACAGTACAGTCTATTTTGGTGCTCGTGACTTTAATGTATATGCGCTTAATACCGCGAATGGAAGTGGTTTTTGGGTATATCATCAACCAGGGAGCTGGACGAGTGTTCCTAGTATTTTTGACGATAAGCTTGTCGTAACCATGTCGGATTCCTATAGTATACTTGTTTTAAATAGAATGGACGGTGTGAAAATAACTGAACCTAAAGTACCTTTAAATACATTTAGCAGTGCCTCTATCGTAGGTAATGAGGCTTTTTTTGGAACGCTGGATGGTGTAATTTATAGATTGGATATAAAAAACGGAGAAGTTGTGCCTGTTTTTCAAACGGAGTCGAGTAAAAAGAACAGGCCGTTGTTTATAAATGATGAAAATGTGCTCCGCGCTGATCTGCAACAAAAATATGAGGATGATATTACAAGACTGTTTGCAGACTACCAGCAGATGGGAAGTATCTTTTCAACAATATGGATTGATGAAAATCGGCTTTATTTTAGTTCCGCTGATGGTGCCATCTATGCATTGGAATAGTAAGTACGCGCTATTTACAAATCGTAGCAGGGCTTACTTTCTCAAAATTTTTTCCATGGATCTACCTTTGGCCAGTTCATCAATTAATTTATCGAGATAACGAACCTTCTGAACCAGCTGATCTTCAATATCCTCAATGCGATAGCCACAGATTACACCAGAGATCTTTGAAACATTCGGGTTTAAGCAAGGTGCTTCTTTAAAGAAATGTTCAAAGTCAATTTTATCGTCAATCGTTTGCTGTAACGATATGGGGTTATAGCCGGTAAGCCAGAAAATGATTTCGTCGACCTCTTCTTTTGTGCGTCCTTTTCTTTCGGCCTTTTGTATATAAAGCGGGTATACACCAGCAAATGACATGCGATATATTCTTGTATTATCCATTTTTACATGTTGATTTTATTAAAGGTATTCATTTTGAATGAAAATAGAAACAAAGGATAGTTGGCTAAATTAAGCAGGATCATTGCTAATTGCTGCTACGTAACTATAAAATTTACTTAGCAATTTCTTTAATAATAATATAAATTATAATTCTATCTTTATGTGATACAAAATTATTGAAAGATTAGATATGGATTTGAGGTATATTCGAAATAACATACATATTAAAGAAGAGGATCAACAACGTATCAAAGACTTTCCTGTGCTGATAGGAGGGTGTGGAATAGGTAGTTACATCGCAGAGTGCTTACTGCGTATGGGTTTCGAAAATTTGACAATTGCCGATGGAGATGTTGTCGAATTGACAAATCTAAACAGACAAAATTACACAAACAAGGATATTGGTATTAAGAAAGTATTTGCTTTGCAGGAACGTTTACATTCAATTAACCCACAAGCCAAAATAACCGTGTTTTCTGAATTTATTAACAAAGATAATCTATATAATATCGATATTAACCATAAGGTTGCTATTAATGCGTTGGATTTTTCTTCTGATATTCCTTTTGTTTTTGACCAGTATATGGCAGAGAGAAATATACCGGTAGTACATCCTTATAATTTGGGCTGGGCAGGATTTTTAACAGTTCTTCCACCTGAAGGTCTTAATTTACATTCATTAGAAAAGGCTCACAAGACATTTGAATTAAATGTCGGTAAATTTATTGTAGACAGTTTAAAAACAAAGGGTATAGAAACGAAATGGTTTGAGGAATTTTTGGTAGAATATGGTAAAATAGCGCTGAAGTCTTCTCCTCCGCAGTTATCATTGGGTCTGTATTTATTATCGGGAATGGTTAATCATATCGTATTTAATTTAGCGACATCTAAACCTGTAAAATTCTTTCCAGATTCCTATTATTTATCAATGATTAGTTGAACTTAATATAATTGAAAAAAATATTCGTTCCATTACACTTTTGTGTAGTAAATTTGTCTCTGTGGGAATTTAAACGAAAAGTCTTTATTTTTATAATTGCATATCGAATAACATTTGCATGAACTGGACGCCTGAAAATTATTATTTTACCAAGCTTAATAAAAACGAACTTCCTGAACTTATTCATTTTTATTTAGTAACGACTCAGCAGCATTACAAACTGGATAGTTATTCCGAAGAGGAATATGCGTTCGACTTTGAGTCATTGATAGGAGAGGATCAGATTTTTTTTGATCGTTCCATTTATTATGTGCTTCGAAGTAAGCTTGATGACTGTATTCAGGCATCCATTAGAATTACATTTTGGGATAAGGAAACGAGTTTGCCGATTCAGAAATTATTTGATATCGAGACAGAAAGTTTGTTAATTCCGCATGTAAAGAATTTTTGGCACATTGGGCGTTTCGTAATTTCTGGAAAGATAATAGGTAATCGGATCAATATTCTGAAAAAGATGCTTTTTGACGCATTTTATGGCCCTTATAGCCTTGGTAGCGGACTAGTCATTGCGGAATGTGATCGAAAGGTGGTAAATACGCTTCGAAAATTAGAAATAGAATCTTTTGAACTTGGTGATCCAATTATCTACCTCTATTCTGAGACATTACCGATCTATATTAAATCAGAATGGCTGGACACTTTTATTGAGAAAAATAAATATTCCCAATTTAGTATGGGAAACCAGGTTGATATTCAAAAATTTGTTGAGATGTCTAAACTAATGCTGTTATGTTCAAAAAATAGTGAATAACATTAGAAAAGAGATAGTTCAATTGCTAATGCTGTAGCTTCTGTAATGCTTTTAACTTTCAGTTTTGAAAATATTTGTTTTTTATGAAATTTTACTGTATCAATTGATACATAAAGTCGATCTGCTATTTGATCCATAGTAAGACCCTGTGCGGAAAAAAGAAGAATATCCTTTTCACGGGGTTTCAATTTAATGCGAGGAGTTTCTACCCAAATATCTTTATCCAAATCATATTCAAACTGTTTCCCATCCTCATCAGATTTAAATCTAATGTTTCCCGAGTTTGCATGTGAAGATATAGAAACCAAGCAGAGCGCGATCCAGGGGTTAGAAAATTTATCCAGGAGCAGAGGTTTTAGTTTATGGTTTACTAATAGTGGTTTATTTCCAGGTTGTTTTAAATGAAAATCGTAAGATATCGAGAATTTTAAGCGATCTTCGGCATCCAAATCTCCAAAAAAGTCAAAACCAACGTCGTTGATCTTTTTTAGTAAATGTAAATCGCTCTCAGGGACATTATTCACATAGTGGTAATAGCCTTCCCGCATGACTTCCGCAGGAGTGCTTCCACACAAAAAGATTGGGTTATCAGAAACAAATAAAAAGCTTTTCTTTGAATAGTCAATTAAATATATACTTTGGTAGGTTAACCTGCTTAAGGATTTGGCAAAATTTATAAAGGCTTCGACAATCTCATAATCATCTTTGCTAAAGTCGTCTTTAACTTGTACCGGCTTGAAAAAATCTTCAATCTTAATTTTCATAGTGTAAATTACAAAGATGATCCGCAATCGCTTTTGAATACCACGTAAAATCGATGTTGTCCTGGCGTGCAAGTTACAAAAATAAGGGCATAATCTCAATTTATACGCTAGTAATAGGCTTTTTTACGTTCCTATCCTTACTTTGTAATCATCGTCAACGTTAATAGTTGAACTTGTTTAAAATATTAAATCTCTATCCAGCAATGAAATAAGTTTCTACACAAATGTGTAGAATATTGTTTATAATGATAATACAAAAGATAATACTCTTATCTTTAAGGTCTCAAAGCAAATAATTGTATAAATATAACTTATTAGATCCAAATAGCCAATAGTAATTATTGCTTTACTTGAGTTTTGACAAAGTTTTAATCCTAGAATAATGAACTCTAGGTAAATTATTGCCATGTGCACCCTTTTATTAAGCTTTTTTATCATAAATAATCTGTAGAAACACTTTTCTAAGTAAAGACAATTTTTCCACCGAAAACTAGGAAACAGGATCGATATGGCGCAAACTACAAATTGACCTAACTTTCCTATCCAAGAATCAAAACCTTTCATTTTTCCAGCTTGTGTCAATTAGATTCAGTTCATTTTTTTTCTTTCAGTATGTATATACATTTTAATTTTATTCATTTGATATTTGTTTTTTTTGTAGTAATATTGTGCTTAAAGTTTTGCTTTTAAACGTTTTTTTAGATTATTAATGTATGTACAATGTGATGTGTTTTGTGAATTGTTTCGTGCATTTTATGAGGAAAGCAACTGATGTAATTAAAAATTATAAAATCTGATACTTATGAAATTACGTTTCTCACTTTCTTTTGCCACCGGTCTGTTGTTCATGTGTGTTCAGTCTGTTGTTGGTCAGGAGCACGCAATTTGGCAATTGGGGAATTCAGACGGTTCAAGCAGCGAATTTGCCTTGTCCCCGAATGGATATAAGAAATTTTTGGAACATGATTTTGGTTATGAAGACAATGCGTTTATCATCGGTCAATCTTCTTTAACAAAGGATTTACCCTATGTATTGCCCGGTCCGGCCAATGAATGGGGCGGGACTGGAGGAACCTCTGGTCTGAGAACACATTTTTTAAATCTATACTATGTGTTAAACAATAGTATAAAAAATGGTCAGTGCATACTCCAGGTTAAATTGGCCAATAGTGACCCTAAAAATAAACCTACACTACAGATCGCAATCAATGGCAAGCCCTATAATTTTGAGGTGGAGCGGGGAGAAGGAAATGGTGAGCCACTAGAGAATCCTTTAAAATCTGGAAATTCTACGATAAATATACCATTACCAGCTGATCTCATTAAGAAAGGCGGAAATCAGATTACCATGACTGTCATAAAGGGAGGTTGGGTTGAATTTGATTCCTTTAAACTGCTTGGTCCACAGCAAGTAAAGTTAATAGCCAATCGTTCTGTAATTGTTAAAAATGTACAGCAAGCTGAATTTGAGATCTTAAATGCAGGGAAACCCGTCCAAAATATGTTGGTTGATCTCTTGAAATTGAAAGATGATGAACAGTTGAAAGTAGTCTTAGATGGAAAGAAAATTTATGAGAAAACACATGAAAAAGGTGCAGCGAAATTGGAAATACCAATGCCTTATGTCGCTAAGGATATATGGAGTAAGTATGAAATTTATTGTAATGGACAATTAATACAGTCTTCAACGATCAAACGGGGCCCAAAAAGACTAGGTGGAGTTTCAGATTATGTGAACACGATGATGGGTGCAGCACATTCCAGATGGATGATAGCCCCGGGACCATGGATGCCTTTTGGCATGGTAAAGATAAGTCCAGATAACCAAAATATTGGCTGGCAGGCAGGTTATGAACCTTCTATCGAATCTATTGGTACATTTAGCCATATTCACGAATGGACAATGGCTGGATTGGGTACATTTCCGACAGCAGGTCAATTGAAAACTCGGGTCGGAGATCAGTACAGTACAAATTCAGGATATCGATCAGCAATAGATAAAACCAGCGAAAAGGCTCCATTGGGATATTATGCTGTTCATCTCCTTGATCACGATATCGACGTAAAATTGACGGCTGGTACACGTTCCAGTTTTCAAAAATATACCTATCATAAGTCGGACACAGGACGTATCATGATTGATCTCAAGGTTAACGGAGAATATGATTATAAAATTAAAGATTTCTCGCTGAAAAAGGTTTCTGACTATAAGGTTGTGGGATACAGTAATCAATTATCTGAAAACGTTTGGTCCACGGATGCAAAACAGGATTATGTCGTATACTTTGTGATGGAGTTTGATAAACCTATCATAAACTATGGTACATGGCATAATGATAGGTTGACTGAACGGGTTGATTTGGTTGCTGATAGCGCTCAATTTGCGGGAATGTACGTGGAATTTGATGTGCATAAAGATAAGGCTGTACAACTGCGCACAGGGATTTCTTATGTGAGCTTAGCGAATGCAGAGGAGAATCTAAAAACGGAACTGTCGGAGCCATTCGGATGGTCCATTGATCGGGCTGTGGAAAATCAACATAAAGTTTGGGATGAACTTTTAAGTAGATTGACGATAAAGTCTTCAGACTATTTTGAAAAAGAGAAATTCTATACCAATATGTATCGCACTTTGGCAAGCCGAAACACATTTAGTGATGTGAATGGCCAATGGAGGTCTTCGGATGAAGTGATACGAACTTTAGCCCATAAAGGGGATCTCGCTTTAGGTTGTGATGCTTTCTGGAATACCTTTTGGAATTTAAATCAGTTTTGGAACTTGGTTACGCCGGAATGGTCCAATAAATGGGTTAGATCGCAACTTGCGATGTATGACGCAAATGGCTGGTTGGCGAAAGGGCCGGCTGGAATGGAGTATATTCCCGTCATGGTTGCTGAACATGAAATACCGTTAATTGTCGGGGCATACCAGATGGGGATTAGAGACTACGATACTGAAAAGGCATTTGAAGCTGTTAAAAAAATGCAGACAACAAGTCCATTGAAATTTGAAGGTGGTTTTGCAGGTAACAGGGATTTGGATGTCTATTTAAAATATAAGTACGTTCCTTATGATTTGGGCCGGTTTTCCAATTCAATGGAATATAGTTTTGACGACTGGACAGTTGGGCAGTTCGCAAAATCGTTAGGAAAGGAGCAGGAGTACAACTATTTTAATGATCGCGGAAACTGGTGGAGAAACGCGATAGATGTCAGTAGTGGCTATGCCCGGATGAAGGATTCAAAAGGAGAATGGTATAAAGATTTTGATCCTTTTAAATCGGGAGCTAACCATCATTATGTAGAAGGAAATGCATGGCAACTGACTTTTTTTGTGCCACAGGATATTCCTGGGTTAGTTAAAATGATCGGACAGGATGTGTTTTTAAAACGATTGGAATGGGGATTTCCAGAAAGTGAAAAATGGCGCTATAATGGCCCTAATGATCAATATTGGGATTATCCTGTTGTTCAGGGAAATCAGCAATCAATGCATTTTGCCTATATTTTTAATTGGTTGAATAAGCCCTGGTTGACACAAAAATGGAGCCGCTCTATAGGTGAGCGCTATTATGGCCAAGGGGTTTCGAATGCTTATCTCGGCGATGAAGACCAGGGGCAAATGAGTGCTTGGTATATCATGAATGCTATTGGTTTATTTCAGATAGATGGCGGAACAAGGGTCAAACCAATTTATGAAATAGGAAGCCCACTTTTTGAGGAGGTTAAGATTAGATTGGATGGTAAATATGGAAGAGGTGAACAGTTTATTATCAAAGCGAAAAATGCGAATAAGAAAAATATATATGTGCAACGCGCAACGTTAAATGGAAAACCGCTCAATACCTTTTATTTTGATGCTTCCGAATTGCTAAAAGGAGGGGAGCTTGTCTTGGAAATGGGCGCTACACCGAATAAACAATGGGGACTGTATCAATAAAAAATATGTTTACTGCTGGATTAAAATAGAGCGAGTTGAACTATAACAATGATTTGTTAAAATTTGGTTAAACTAAGAGGCCTGATATAAGAAACTCGTTTTTGATGACGTTATATCAGTAGTTTCATAATTTAGGTTAATAATTGGTTAGTTAGTAAAAGCCTGAAGTTCCCCACTTCAGGCTTTTGTTGTTATTGACAATCATAAATCTCTTTGCTTAACATGTATAGTTTTGCTAAATCCTATTAACAAACGTAAAATCATCGATATAACCATTTATAAGATTTGTAAATCTTTGCGATTATCTGTAGTATTGTAGGTACACGCTAAAATGCGCGGCCTATGGTGTTTGCTTGAATGAAAGCAATTAACAATGTCGTCTATCAAGATTATATGATCAAATCTATTCGTTTTTTACTTTTAGGATTATTTCTTTGGGAGAACGTTTCTGCCCAAAAGCTTCCTACAGACTATGTCAACCCGTTTATCGGTACCAGCAATTATGGAACAACTAATCCGGGTGCTCAGGTTCCCAACGGCTTGATGAATGTTTCTCCGTTTAATGTAATGGGATCATCACTTAATGCATTTGATAAGGATGCAAGATGGTGGTCTACTCCATATGAACATAGCAACAGTTATTTTACAGGTTTTTCTCATGTTAATTTAAGTGGGGTAGGATGTCCAGACATGGGAAGTCTGTTGTTGATGCCAACCTCAGGTAAATTAGAGGTTGATTATCATCAATATGGAAGTACCTATACGCAGGAGGTTGCCCATCCGGGGTATTATAGCAATGTGTTAAAGAAATATGGTATCAAGACCGAAGTTTCAGCGACAACCCGTGTAGGTGTTTCTAAATTTACTTTTCCAAAAGGACAGGCAAATATCCTGCTTAATTTGGGCGAAGGTTTAACAAATGAAACAGGAGCAACAGTTCGTTATGTAAGTGATACCGAAATAGAAGGTTCTAAATTGTTGGGCTCCTTCTGTTACACGAACAATCAGGCTGTTTATCCAATCTTCTTTGTTATGCGTGTCAATAAAAAACCGTCAAAAAGAGGATATTGGAAATTCCAGCGTGCCGGAGAGAAATGGGAAAACGATTGGAATAAAGATGCCGGAAAATATAAAATTTTTACGGACTATACCGATCAGCTTTCCGGCGACGATCTTGGCGCATATTTTAGTTTTGATGTCAAAGAAAATGAAAGCTTAGAAGTACAGCTTGCCGTATCATTTGTGAGCGTTGAGAATGCACGTAAAAATCTAGATGCTGAGCAAGCAGACTTTAGCTTTGAAAAAACACAAAAGAATGCAGCTTCGCTTTGGAACAATGCATTGTCAAAGATACAGGTAGAAGGTGGTACAGAGGACCAAAAAACAGTGTTCTATACGGCATTATATCATGCTATGATTCATCCAAATATCTTGCAGGATGTAAACGGAGAATATCCGGCAATGGAAAGTCGGAAAACACTTGTTGCAGATCACAATCGTTACACCGTGTTTTCGCTATGGGATACGTACCGAAATGTTCAGCCTTTAATGTCACTGGTTTATCCCGATAAGCAGGTGGGCATGATACGTTCCATGATCGATATTTATAAGGAAAGTGGTTGGATGCCCAAATGGGAGTTGTATAGCCGAGAAAGCTATACCATGGATGGCGATCCGGCAGTTCCAGTGATCGTTGATGCATGGATGAAAGGCATTCGGGATTTTGACGTTAATACAGCTTATGAAGCGTTTCTGAAATCGGCTATGACTACGGACTCCACGAATAAAATTAGACCAGACAATGCGGACTATGTGAAGTATGGGTATGTTCCACTGCGCGATTCATTCGATAATTCGGTATCTCATGCCATTGAATATTATGTTGCAGATTGGAATCTAGCGCAGTTGGCCGGTTCATTGGGGAAAACCAAAGATGCCCAGCTTTTTGCAAAGCGAGCACAGGGATATAAACATTATTATTCTTCGGAGTATGGGACTTTTAGACCTATTCTTCCTAACGGCGAGTTTTTAAGTCCGTTTAGCCCATTGATGGGGGCCAATTTTGAACCTAATCATGGTTTCCATGAGGGTAACGCTTGGAACTATAGCTTTGCCATTCCATTTGATATCCCTGGTTTGGTGAAATTAATGGGCGGAAAGCAAAAATTTGTGGATAGACTGCAGGCAACGTTTGATAAAGGGTATTTTGATGTTACCAACGAACCAGATATGCTGTATCCACATGTGTTTTCAGAAATCAAAGGAGAAGAATGGCGTACCCAGAAGCTAGTCAAAGAAATTTTAGAAAAGCATTTTACGAACAGCCCTGGGGGGATACCGGGAAATGACGATACTGGAACAATGTCTACATGGGCTTTAATGAACATGATTGGAATCTATCCTTTTTGTCCAGGTAGACCAGATTATACCGTTGTAACACCTGTATTCGACAAAGTGACCATCCAACTCGATAAGAAATATTATCCAAACGGCGACAAAGTGACGATAAGACGTCAAAGAGAGGGTGCTAGTGATTATATCAAAAAGATCGTTATCGATGGAAAACCATTCAATGGATTTAAAATCAACCATCAAACTTTGGTCAACAGTAAAGATATTCTAATCGTTACTGGAAATAGATAATTAGGCAAACTAAATTGAAAAACTGATCTACACGATGAAATATATTAATTATGCGGTCTGTGCAGGCCTTTTGTCCTTAATTGGTTGCGCTTCACTAAAAAACTCCAATGAGACTTCTTATGTAGGATATGTAAATCCTTTTATCGGAACGGATTTTACGGGCAATACGTATCCTGGAGCACAGTCGCCTTTTGGGATGGTGCAGCTCAGCCCAGATAATGGACTACCCGGCTGGGACCGTATTTCCGGATACTTTTATCCCGACAGTACGATTTCCGGCTTTAGCCATACACATCTAAGTGGAACTGGTGCCGGTGACTTGTACGACATATCTTTTATGCCGGTTACCTTACCATATCATGAAGCCGCGGCTCCCTTAGGTATACATTCCAAATTTTCGCATAAAGACGAAAAGGCTCACGCCGGATACTATCAGGTAAAACTTATTGATTACGATATAAATGTGGAGCTGACAGCAACGGCACGCTGCGGTATTCAACGTTATACCTTTCCAAAAGCTGAGTCTGCTGTATTTTTAGACTTAAAGAAAGCAATGAATTGGGATGCTACCACGGATTCGCACATCGAAGTGATTGATTCTGTCACTATTCGTGGTTATCGTTTTTCGGAGGGCTGGGCAAGAGGCCAACGCGTTTATTTTGAAACTCGGTTTTCTAAGCCTTTTATGGCCGTTCATATCGATAGTTCAGCAATATTATCCAGCGCTGATACAACGGCAAAAAGTGCAAAACGAATTGGTACAGCATTCAAAGCACGTTTTGATTTCAAGACAGCAGCTGGAGAACAAGTGACTTTAAGTACGGCCCTTTCGGGTGTTAGTATGGAAGGCGCTTCCAAGAACTTAAAAGCAGAAGTTCCAAAAGATGACTTTGATTATTATTTAAAGGAGGCCGAGCAAAATTGGGATCATGAATTGGGTAGGGTAGCGATCGAGACCAAAGACAAAGAGGAGCAGGTTAAGTTCTATACAGCGTTATATCATTCCATGTTAGCACCGACGATTTTCGGTGATGTTGATGGTGCGTATATGGGGGCTGACCGGAAGGTACATCAGGCCGAAGGTTGGACTAATTATAGCACATTCTCACTTTGGGACACTTATAGAGCTTCGCATCCATTATTTACGTATATCGACCCTAGTCGAGTAAATGATATGATTAAATCCTTCATCGCCTTTTATGAACAGCACGGCAGATTACCGGTATGGAATATTTATGGGAGTGAAACGGATATGATGATTGGGAATCATGCTATTCCTGTCATTGTAGATGCATATTTAAAAGGAATCGGTGATTTTGATGCATCAAAAGCGTTAGAAGCTTGTGTTGCCACAGCTAATATTGACAATTACCGGGGCATAGGTCTGTATAAAAAGCTAGGCTATGTGCCTTATGATGTCAAAGATGAATACAATGCCGAGAACTGGTCCCTATCAAGAACGCTTGAATATGCCTATGACGATCATTGCATCGCAATGATGGCCGATAAGATGGGAAAGAAAGAGATTGCGGGAACATTTTTTGCAAGAGCTCAAAATTATAAAAATGTATATAATCCGGCTACTTCATTTATGCAACCTCGAGATAGCCATGGTAAGTTTATTACCCCATTTGATGCGGAGGAATATAGTGCGCATATTTGTGAAAGTAATGCATGGCAATATTTTTGGTCTGTGCAACATGATATCCCTGGATTGATTAAACTCGTTGGTGGACAAGAGCGCTTTGGACAGAAGTTAGATAGCATGTTTACATTTCATCCTTCTGACACCAGCAAACTGCCAATTTTTAGTACAGGAATGATTGGACAGTATGCGCATGGTAACGAGCCAAGCCATCATGCACTCTATTTATTTAATGCGGTTGGACAGCCTTGGAAAACGCAGCAATATGCAGCGGAGGTAATGAACAAGCTTTACTTGAATACACCTTCTGGATTAAGTGGAAATGATGACTGCGGGCAGATGTCGGCTTGGTATGTATTCAGCTCATTGGGATTTTATCCTGTAGATCCCATAAGTGGAAAATACGAAATCGGTACACCTTTATTTGAAAAAGCTGAATTGAAGTTGTCCAATGGAAAGAAATTTACCGTGAAAGCTAACCATGTCAGTAAATCCAATATTTATATACAAGCCATTACGATCGATGGTAGGCCTCTTGAAACAAGTTATATCACACATGAACAAATTATGTCTGGAGCGACATTGGTGCTAGAAATGGGCGAAAAACCGGGACCGGTATGGTACAAAAATAAATAGGATCAATAGGTCTATAGGGCTTCTTAAGTGAAGCCTTCAAATAATTAAGAGAAGCCTCCAAATGAATATTTAATTATTTTGGGGGCTTTTTTATTTTGCCGGCATAATTAAGCTTTTGTAAAAGTATGTCGTGCTACACCATGTTCCATTCGGGAAGAGCGCATAATTTGGGATATCTCCGACTATCGTCCAGCCACATTTTTGATACATAATATAAGCCGGGCTATCGGTTACAGTATCTAGTACCAGTAGTGTCTTATTTAGATCAATCGCTATATTTTCAATGTGTTGAAGTAAATTTTGTGCAATACCCATTCTTCGAAATTCAGTATGGACTAACATTTTGGCTACATCTGCACGATGTGTCTGATTTGGTGGGAGGTCGATTTGCAGTTGAACAGTGCCTGCGATTCGATTTGTAAAAGTATTTTTAGCGACAATTAATACTGTTTTCTGTAGTTTGACTTTGTTCAGTACCTCAGTCCAAAATTTCCTTGCCTGCTCAACTGTTAGATCTTCCATAAAACCTACGGAGGCGCCTCCTTGGACAATATTAAATGTCAGGTCTACTAGTTCGGAAATTAAGTTAATGCTAGATTCTTTGACTTCTTCGATGACAAAATCTGTATGGGAAATAGGGGAGGAACTCATGTGTTTGATTGGGGACGAGATATAGAATAGATATTGATAGCGATGTTATGTAAGAAAAGACATTCTGGTAATGATCGGCTTGGCTCTTCTGGTGAGAATCATATTTAAGAATCGTTACTCGTTGCGGGTGAATGCAAAATAGATGACATATAGCCAGCCAAGTATTCCATGAATTAAAGCCCAGAGTAGGGATTTATTGCGATCCCATGAGGTGACAACGGCAATTACAGAGCCGAGTCCAATACCCGATTATGTGATCGTCTGTGTCGTTGATTTACTAATCTCTTGACCAAATGCGATATCCGCGATGAAAATAAAGAATACGAATAATGAGAGGTGTTTCATGACGAATTTATTGAGCTCCTCTTATTTTGAGTTCTTCATTGATTTCTTTTATTCTTTTAAAATTCAGAATAACAATGGGAGATAAGGCGAAAGGAATGGCCATCAGTGCACTGAATCCTTTGCTAATTGAGGTGTAAATTCCCATACCTAATAGGATAAAAAGCATGGTTGTTAGCATCCAAGTAATTACCAAAGCAGTTTTTTTGTTGGTTTGAAGCTCTTCGTCAGTCATTCCGTTTAAAGGTCTATTATTCATATTTCGGTGGTTTATAGTCTCTAAGTTCCGTAATTCTTTTTAAGAAACAAAGTTTTCTGCGTTAAATGATGTGTGAATCTTGTTAAATATAACGTTTTTCTTGTTTTTCTTAAAAAAAGATTAATCAAATGGCTAATATAGTAGGTTTTGAAGGAGCTTTTTTCTTAATAACACAGCATAAGGTGATTATTATGGATTCCATTTTTTAAAAGAGCAACTTTCTCAACTTTCTGGGTAACGAACAGTTTGTGTAAAGTAGGTATAAGCGTATTGTTTTGAGCAAGTGGATTGTGCGGAAAATAACGAATCTTAAAACAAAGACCACGAATATTAAACGAGACGGAAATACTGTTTTAAAAAGCTGTTATTTGTGAAAAAAATCAAGAAATGAGAATGCTAGCTTTAATCTTTATGCTATTTACCATGTGTTCCTGTAGGGGTAATTTGGAATCGGGGTACAACGAGAAAATGGCTAAGCTCTTTCATAGCTGTCGAGAAAAAATGGATGAGAGCTATGGAAAATTGCTGGAAGGGGAATATGATGTCGATAAATCAGACTATTCCTATCACATGAAATTGAATGAGGCACGTGCTTTGAGTAGTTACATAAAAGGAATAAAATGCGAAGCTTCTCAATTGAAATACAGTAAAACTGCCGAAAGTTTTCACATCGCTACAATTGGTTATATGACGGAGATCGTTGATGGATATGGTGTTTTATTAATTAAATATATTGATGAACAGAAAAAAGGGACTCGGAAAAGTCTGTTGCGGGAGATTACTGATGAAAAAGAGAAAATTGCAGCCTTAGCTGAGTCGTGTTTAGGACATCAAATAGCCTTCTTGAATCGAGCTGGAATAAAAGTAGATAGTCAAAAAGGAAAGTAGTTGAAATATATTTTAATTTTATAACAATGTTAACACTAAAAAATAAGTGGTATTTGCTTATCATTTTACCTATGATGGCATTGTCCTGTAAGAGCAAAATAGCTGCGCATCAGCCAATACCCCCGTATTCATTGGCTGATACTGTGAAACCCGATTGGTATCGCGAATCCTATGGTCAGGTTGTGATGATCGACAATGATTTTGTGACTCAGAAAAACGGCAGTTATTTAATAGATCTTCCTTTGCAGATCGTGCCAGATTCAACTTACATTTTCTTTTTGAGTACTAGAATTCCAGTGGAGTTACTAAAAAGGTCAACTGAATTCTATCCCGATCTTCAACATTTTGTACTGATTGTCCCCGATTGGAAGTATTATGATGAGGTCGCCAAAGAAGCCTCGAAAAACGGAATGTGTATAGAACCTGCGACGACCAATTTTTATTATTCCATAAAAAGAGAGGATGGTGCGGTTAAAGTCGACAGTATCCGGCTTTCTGGTGAAGATAACGCGAGGTTTGATTTTGTTAAACCAATTTCACCTAAAGGCATGCTTACCGTTTATCGAAGAGAAAGTTACGGATCGGTTTGTTGCCCGCGTGACCCCAAGTGGGATAACGTCGATAAAGATGAGCTCTTTATACGTGAGTTTGAACACCGCAGTCACCTGAACGTGACCAAAGGGAGGTATGTGCAGATGGAAGGGAAAGAAGGCGAAAAAAGTATCTATTATACTTTACCAGGATTATCTTCAGCACAGCGATTGGAATTTTTAGCAGATAAATATACGGAATGGGGGGGCAATAAAGATATGGAGGCAAAGACGTTTATGCCACAGTTATTTACACCGCAAATTGTACCTATGGTAACCGAAGGTTTTAACAAAATGAAAGAATTACCATAAAGTTAGCGATACCGAAATTTGAATGTCTCCATAACAATACGCTATTTTTAAATGGAGATAAAGCTATTCTGTTAGCTTTATCTCGAACATTTTATCCCAGTTTTTACCGGTAACAAAGAAAGTGTTTGATCTTTTATTGTAGGCGATACCATTTAATACATCTAAATCCACATGTTGTGTTACATGTTCACGTAATTTAGATAGATCGACTAAAGCCTCCACTGCACCTGTTTTAGGGTCGATCCGTCCAATGACATCCTCCATAAAGAAATTTGCATAGATTTTTCCTTTTACCCATTCCAGTTCATTGATTTGATCCACCATGGCTGTGTTCGTTGCTGCACGGATATAATCCATTTTTGAGAAGTCATTTGGATTCAGCGTATAGATATAATCAGAACCATTGGACATGTATAAGTTTTTACCGTCAGAAGTTAAACCCCAGCCTTCCATTGGCTGAAAGTAAGGAAGTGTTTTAATAACAGAAAGGCTATTTATATCATATAGGTAGGCTAGATTGTTTTTATAAGTCAACTGATATAATTTTCCATTTAGGACGGTGGCACCTTCGCCAAAAATTGAATCGTCCAATTCAATTTTTTTGGTGGGTTGACCCGTTTTTGGATTAACAATACGAACACTCGATTTACCCTTATTTCCGCTCGGACCAACCCCATTCCCGGTACTTTCGATCAAATTATCCCCGTAGAACTCCAATCCCTGTGTGAAAGCTTTGATATCATGGGGGGAAATATTCACAATGCTATAGCTTAGCAAAAGCGGAGGAGTGGACGCGAATAGATCGATGTTGACTGAATTTTCTTCTCGTTTTCCAGCACTAAATACGACAGCTTTAATAATCTGCTTGCCAAATTTCTCCTGTTTTAATGAATAACGGAAAGGTTCATTTCCGATTACTTGACCAATCTTTTTATCGTTTATAGTGTAAATAACAGAGTCTATTTTGGACGTTTTTTCGCTGTCCATCTTTAAAATCAGATCCTCGCCCTGTGTATAGCTCTGTTTGATGTTGTTAAAGGTAAATGTCGGATTTTCATCGGCATATTCGGGCTGAGAGCTTGAAGTTGTATTTGTATTGTTACTTTTATTTCCGGTACAACTGCCCAAAATGGTGCCAATAACGAAAAAAATGAGGTAAGATTTTTTGTGCATTGATAGAGGGTGCTTGATTAATTATCCGCTAATAAACTAGAAAACGAGTTGAGTATACATAGCTGTTGCTGTAATACTCGTTTCTCAAACTTAGATAAATTGTTTTTTATATGCAATTTAATTGCTGATCAATACAAAAGATAATTTGTCTGTGAAAGAAAAAAATGAACAATTACATGCTAGCCGATTGTTATAAAGGTATGGAAAGATTATATTTTACTGGAACGAGCGGTATCCTTTTGCCTTACAAGAATAAAAGCTACTATCCTGAGGAGTTTCAGGATAAAAGTCGATTGGCTGTATATAGCTTATTATTTAATTCATTGGAAGTAAACAGTTCTTTTTATAAAATCCCCAGAGAAGAAACCGTCAGAAGATGGTCCGAAGAAACGACCGATGACTTTCGTTTTACGTTTAAACTATGGAAAGGAATTACACATCAAAAAGAACTCAAATTTGATCCACAGGATGTCGCTAGATTTCTATCCGTTATTGACGCTGTCGGCCAAAAGAAAGGGTGTTTGCTCATACAATTACCACCATCTTTTAAATTTGCTTCTATTGGATTGCTTGCTGAATTGCTGGATTGTATTGCTCAGGACAAGAGAAGTGAAGGGTGGCCGATCTGTGTAGAATTTAGGGATCCAGTTTGGTATAGGGAAGAAACTTCTGAACTTTTAAAATCTTATAATATGAATCTGGTTATTCATGATAAGAATATGCAAGGTATGCGTCTTCAATACGCAGATGCAAATGCAAACATAATCTATATGCGATTCCATGGCCCAAATGGTGACTATAAAGGAAGCTATACGGACAACATATTGTTTGAATACAGCACCTATATTAACGACTGGATTGCAGAGGGAAAAGAAGTCTATACTTATTTTAATAATACAATCGGAGCGGCACTTTCTAATCTGAATACATTAGCCAAGTATATCACAGCGCGCAAAATATCTCCTGCTTAAAAACTGTCTTTTTTAAAGTGCACTGCCACGGATATATTCCGTTCCCATGTAGCCGTCCCAGCCTTCATGTTCACGCATAATCCGCTGATAAGCTGCGGTCAATGCCTGAACCTTCGTAAATAAGGGAATACCTCTCCGGATGCAGTCGTGATCAGCGTAAGTCCCGGCATTATCGTACCATTGTAGCCACGCAAGTAATTCCTGTCTCTTCATAAGCGTTAATCTATCGAATAGCGTCTTATCTTTTAAACTCATGAGCTGATAACGCCAATCCTTGCGATGCGATTCCATGGCTAGAATTTTTGGAAGCTGATGCGCTATGATCTGTTTAATAAGAGATTCCATAATTTGAAATTTTAGTTGTTAAAGATGAGTTGTGCATGTGTATTCGAAAAGTCATTATATCTTCTTTTCATGTGGATACGCAGGATTTCTTTATGTATATACGCGACAGCCTTTAATTTGGAAAGCTGCTGCACGCCATTTTCAATACATTTGCGATCTGTATAGTTTCCTTTTGGATCATGCCATTGCAGCCAATCAAGGAGTATTTCTCTTTCTAGTTTCTCGAGTCTCTGATGTAAGCCGACTAATTCACTTTCCCGAAGTTGTTCTCGCCAGTCAGACCAGATCGGACCTGACACTATACCTCGTTTCTCTTTGAACTTGTTTTCCATATTTTACGTCGAATTTGAAGATCTAAAATTTGTTAGATGACTAGCTTACTGATAATAGCATTGCCAAGTTTACTTTTCATAAATAGCTCAATTTGTTTCAGCAATTCTGGACTTACTTCGGAGACTCTTTCTAAATCTCGTATAAACCACTTCTGAATAACAGGCGTTTGTTTGGAACTTTGGTCAAATTTTACGACTTCAGCCCGTGATGATTTTCCTGTAGGATCATAGTATGACCACAGTACAATGAAAATCGTATTCGGATCTTCATCGGGATAAGGAGTATGAAAGCGAACGATGTCACCTACGTGTAATTCCTTATTGTCATATGCTGCGCTGTGTTCCATAAAAGCGTTGTCTAAAACTGATATTCAAATATACTAAAAATATTAGTATTAAAAAGTTTTTGCTAAAAATTTTATACTTTATCTAAGAGGCCGTTGTTTTTTATAATTGGAGGCATGTCTCGGTGATTTGTTCTTTTACTTCGATTTTATTTTTTTTATTAAGTTGAATTTCAGTATCTTATCTTGTGACTGAGGAAAGTGGACAAATATAAAGGGGAACTATTTGAAGGGAATTTTGTTAAGGCTGCGCATGGGATAATACCTAGGTAAAAAGTAGATGTGTTAGCGCGAGTTTTATGCTTCAGCACGTCACTTATTGTAACATTCTTTTCAAAATTTCGGTAATTTGACTTTAAAGACATAATATGGCAACTCTACCTTATCAATTCCTTTATTCCATTGCGGGTCTTTAAAGAGCTGAGCACAGGAGAAATAAAGGTATCCATCTCCGCTGATGCCCATAGAATCGGGCCAAAGTATTCGGGAGTCCTGTACCAGGGTATTCACATTTCCATCAGGATTTAAATACTTAATACTATAATCTATTGACGATGTTAGGTAAATATTTCCAACGCTATCTGCGAGTAAGCCATGTGTAATTCCGACTTCCCCTTTGTCTTCTACTTTTTCTTCCAATTCTTGATCCGTCAGCCTTGCGTCCGCTAAAAATTCTGTTGCAATACAATACAGATGGGTTTGATTGATCGGTTTGAAATATAGATATTTAAAATCGTGACTTATTGCTATGCCATTCACGTTGGAAGAAAATGGTTTTCCATTATCATTACGCATATCATTACCGTTATAGCTTAATATTACTTCAGGATCAGCCAGCGTAAAACGGCTTCCAGTTAAAGCCTTTCTAGTCTGTCCAGTTTTGAGGTCTAAAATAATGATGGCCGCTTGGCCGGGATCGGAGAGATAGGCTAAATTTCGCTTCTGGTCAATGCGCATATCATTTAGACCTGATTTGGTTTTATCAAGGTCACCGAAACGATAAATATGTTCAATTTTGTTTTTTTTTGTATCGATTTTTAACAATTTAAATTGGCCTTGAGTTGATTTTTCATCTTTTCCAAAAATTGATCCGGCAGAAGATGGTTTAGAATCCAATACCCAGAGATTGTCCTCGGTATCGACAAATATATCCTGGACATTTACAAAGTGGGAATTCTCTTTTCCTTTTAAATTCCATTCTTCATTTGGATAAGGAACAGGTTTTCCATTGATGATTTCAGTAAGTGCATACTGATAATTTTTCGCTTGTTTTGGGAAGGAAACAAATAGTCGATTGTTGGAGGTAACGCTCACACCGATCGGACGGTACGGACCTAAGGCTGCTGCGACCTCCAGTTTCGGGGCTGTAGTATTATTGACTTGTGCCAGCATAGTGAGAAAAAAGATGTGACAGAATAAAAAACTTAATATGAGCCGTGTTCGCATATTCTTGTTATAATTTAACCTAACTATATTGCTTTTGACTGTTCCCACTAAGTAATAAAGGGGGATTTTTAGCTTCCATAAAGAGACCGCGCTCTTATAGAAGAACCTTCTATTCTCAATTATTGTTTGTCCTTTTCTCCAAATAATACTTTTTTACACTGATCAGCATGTCGTGCGACTAATGCCGATACGAATCCACGTGGATTTAATTTTCTGAGCGACTAGAAAAGTTGGGATTGGTCTCGGTGATTAAAAGTTGGTGATTTACGAACAAATTTCTCGTAAAAGCTTTTCAACTTCCTGTGCATGTGTCACCGTCATAAAATGTCCCGCCCCCTTAATGATAAAGTTGGGCTTTACATTTTTGATGGGGATAATACGATCGCTACTACCGTGTACATGAATTAAATTGTCCGGAACCGAATTGTTTTTCCATTGTAGAATTTGATGTATTGCCCAGGCCATAAAGATTGGATCTGTATCCTTTAGGATTTGTTTTAGCAGTAAAGAATCTTCTTTGCAGCCTATACCAAAAAAATAATCCGAAAGAAAGCTATGGGTCTTGAGCAATGAATTAGGGACAAATACGTTCAGCTTGAGTCTACCCGCCAATCGATACAGTACAGGTAATTCATACCGTCCTTTGGCCGAAGCTAGCAGAATAACTCGTTGAACAGTTATAATTTTGGCAATTTCCATTGCAAGCATTCCTCCGAAAGAAAGCCCAATGAGGATGGGTTGCGCTGCGGTAATTTTAGCAGATATTCTTTTTGCATAAATAGATAATGGTTCATTGGGGCTTGGTGTAATCCAATCCAGATAGGTTATATCAAGCGAGCCAAAGTCTATCTTGCTGAATACACGTTGATCTACACCCAATCCGCTGATGACATATATTTTGCTTGCGGTGATTTTCATTTAATCAAGTGTTTGTATCCATTTGTGGAGACAAGTTACTGAATTATCGCTATAAAACAGGGGCAAAAAATTGATTCGAAAATCAATTTTTTGCCCCTGTTTATAATATTGAATAACGCAATTTTAATCCACCTAATTGCGCCGGCTTACTAAGATAAGCTCGCCAAGCTCTTAGCTTCAAAAGTAGACAGTTCGTCGTATTTTTCGGCTTGCACTTTCTTCACCCAATTGGGGTCTTGTAAGATGGCCCTGCCTACTGCTACAAGGTCAAAATCGCCACGTTCATAACGACGAACCAGTTCGTCCAGTGAAGCGGGAGAGGACTTGAATTCAGAATTTGTAAATACTTCACCAAAGTCTTTGTCAAGACCTACAGATCCAACCGTGATTGTGGGCTGTCCTGAAATCTTTTTGAGCCATCCAGCAAAATTTAAGTCACTGCCTTCAAATTCCGGCTCCCAATAACGACGTTGGCTTCCATGAAAAATGTCGACACCGGCATCCGTCAATGGTAGGATCCAATCTTCCATCGCTGTAGGGGTAGGGGCTAGCTTGGCTGTATAGTCCTGCTGTTTCCATTGTGATAAACGTAGAATAATCACAAAATCAGGTCCGACCGCTTTTCGCATTGCTTTTACGACCTCAACAGCGAATTTGGAACGCTCCTTAATTGTTTTTCCACCAAATTCGTCTGTTCTGTGGTTCATTCCTTCCCAGAAAAATTGGTCGATCAGATAACCATGTGCCCCATGGATTTCAAAAGCATCAAAACCGAGGTCTTTTGCAGATTTTGCAGCGTCAGCGTAAGCCTGTATTGTAGCCTCTATATCCGCTAATGTCATTGTATCTGGGCTTTCAAACGCAGCAGGCGGAGTCCATTGCATTGGGGTATAACCAACATGCCATAGCTGAGGGGCTATTTTTCCTCCTTTTTCGTGCACAGCATCGACGATATTTTTCCAGCCGCCCAATGCTTGGTCACCGTAAAAGTTTGGAATATCCTTTAAATTCTTTGATGAAGGTCTTTCAATAACTGTACCTTCCGTCAAAATTAAACCGACATCCCCCGCGGCACGACGCTCGTAATAACCCGCTACAGCGCTGTCGGGAACCCCATCCTTAGAAAATGCTCGCGTCATTGGCGCCATTACAAAGCGGTTTTTGAGTGTTAAGTTTTTGTACTCAAATGGATTAAAAAGTGTTTGTATGCTCATTTTTCTTGTTTTAAATCGTGAATCTTCACAAAGATATTTTAAATAGTGTATATTTGTAACTATTATTGGTATAAACTAGTTACCTTTGCGTAACTATTTTGAATATATTCAAATGAAAAGGACTGAATTTAAAAGTTGTTCCTGCGCCATGCAGCGTTCTATGGCAATTTTAGGTACCCGATGGAAGCCCGTGATTATCTATACTTTGCGCGATCGAAAAGCCCGATTTGGCCAATTGGATGCGCTTATCGAAAACATTTCTCGGAAAGTCCTGACCAGTTCATTAAAAGAATTGGAAGAGGATGGTGTAATTTTGAGAGAAGAGTACAGGGAGCTTCCGCCACGTGTAGAGTATTCTTTGACAGAAAAAGGCAAGGCATTAATACCTATTATGTGCCAATTGGCAAAATGGAATGAAGCCTACTATCAAGAGCCTGTGTCAACAGAATTGATCGCGTAGAAATTACAATCTAAATACATATATCTTGCGTAGCATTTACGCCAATCGCTGCCGGATGGAATAGTATCGTGTCAACCGGTTTGGCCTGTACGTTTTCTATCGCTTGCCAGCGCAGGATTGTTGATCACAATAAATGAAATTTTCATATTTATTTAAAATTTAAGTAATATTGAATTGTGAAAAACAAGGTAAACCAAGAATTTAACCAACGCAAGTCATGTTATTTTATTCCAAAGATGGGACTTCCTTCTTTAATCGCAAAGGTGGACCGATGGAGCGTCTCACATTTTATGTAGACCCTCGGGAACCCAATACGCAAATCACTGTTCAAAGTCCTTTTGAGTCTTCCCTGATACAAGGCGGGAAACTACAGGTAGCCTATAAGCAGTATCAAGACTATCTAAAGCTCTTATGAGAAGAAGCTCATGGTTCAGCAATCTAAAAGAACTGATCTGTATCAAGCAAAAAATCGTGATGAAAGTGCACTCAACCAAATTGGGCTAGAAATAGACAAGATCGAAACAGAGCGTAAGAAGGCACAACGAAATTTTATAGTCAATAATCCAGACAATTACTTCAGTTTATTGGCCTTGCAGGAAGTTGCCGGCTACGATGATAATGTGGTTACCACTGAACCTATGTTTTTCAATTTGTCATCAAGATTAAGGCAGACAGCAATCGGGAAAAAATTAGAAGCAGATATTCAACTGGCAAAAAAGCTAGGAATTGGACAGCCAGCTTTAGACTTTGCACAAGTAACTCCTGAAGGTAAAGAGTTAAAACCCTCAGATTTTAAAGGTAAATACCTGCTATAGGATTTTTGTGCGTCATGGTGTGGTCCTTGCCGTGCTGAGAACCCTAATTTGGTTAAAGCTTATCAAAAGTTTAAAGGATCAAGATTTGAGATACTGGGTGTTTCACTAGATAAACCCGGGAAGAAAGATAACTGGATGAAAGCAATTGAACAAGATGAATTAACCTGGCCTCAGGTGTCGGACCTGAATGGCTGGCAAAATCAAGCCGCTCAATTGTACGGTATTCAGGCTATCTCGCAAAATTACCTCATCTCTCCCGAAGGTAAGATTGTTGGAATCAACTTAAAAGGAGTAAAGTTGATAGAGAAACTCGAAGAGCTTCTTAAATAAATTTTAAGGAGGGGCAAATCGCCCCTCCTTAATTATGAACCTTTAATAGCTGCTATCGCTATGGGGTCAGTTTTCTGTTATAGCGCTGCTCTTTGGGGGACTAAGGTAAGAGCTTGCAGCTTATTCGCCATTTCTCTGCTATTCCGTTGGTGTTTCTCTGCTATTTCTTTGGTGTTTTTCTGCCGTTTCTCTGCCGTTTCTTCGCTATTCCTTTGGGATTGCTAGGGGGCTGATTCGCTTCTTCTTTGCTATTTCTTTGTCGTTTTATTGGTGTTTTATTGGTGTTTCTTTGCTTTCAAAGCAAAGAAAAGGTAAGCAAAAAGTAAATAATATGCAAAGTAATATGTACTCAATGCATCGGCATAAGTTATGCAGAATGCACGAAAAGGCAAATAGATTTTTAGCGGAATGCCACTAGGAGGAAATCTGTTGCTTAAAATCCGCTATTTTTTCCTTCAGACTATTGAGGTGTTCGGGACTGATTACGCCATTATCCTGATCAAAATTTTCGTAAAATTTGGGAAGCGAAAATGTTTCTTTAATGATTGCTCCAAACTGCGGGAAAAATTTCTGCGCTTCGGCCATCACATTTCCACCACCATAACCTCCTGGTGAAGTTGTCATAAGCAACATGGGTTTATCCTGGAAAACTTTAACATTTATTCTAGATGCCCAGTCAAATACATTTTTAAATGCTACGCTATAGGAGCGATTATTCTCGGCGAGGGAGCAAATGATCATGTCACTGGAGGCTATATGATCGAGGAAAAGCTGTGCTTCCTGTGGGAATCCATTCTTTTCTAGGTCTACAGAAAAGACAGGCATGTTATAGTCATTCAGGTCGATCAAATTAATCTCGTGCCCCTCGAAGCTTTTAAGTACAAATTTGACCAATTGTTTGTTAATTGATGTGGAAGAATTACTCCCAGCGAATGCAAATATTTTCATGTTTTATCCTTTATGATTATCGGTTACTTAAATTTAGTCAATTTTATAATGAAAAATCCAATTCAAGAAATAGAAACCACTCACCATTATTTTAATTTCGCGACTCCATTCCGATCCTGAGGTAACACATCGAGTAGCGAGAAAGAAAGGGGTGTACAGTTATCAATTGTATTGTTCGCGGAAAAAACTATTTGCACTGTCTACTTTTAGGGGATTTTTCATAAACCAATTTGTAAAATCAGTCCATTTTTCTTCATTATTTGCTAGCCATTTCTCGAAACGGTCTTCATCTCCTTTCATCAATATCCAATGATTGTATGCTTCACTATAACCTAGATCGATGATTTTCTTTTGATAATTGAATAGAACATTTGGAAATATCTTGTCGTGTTTATTTTTGAAGTAGTTGTTTATGAAGTTGGTCCTTATCGTGTCAAGCGTATTGATATTTATTGAATTTAAACCAATCATTGACAACGCTAATGTCGTCTCGTAAACTCCAATACCAAAAGGTAACTTTATTTGGTTGGGATCGGCTGCTGGCCCTTCCTGGATAAACGCATTTTTACTGAAGCTGACTGAAATTCCAGTGTCGCCTTTAAATTTAATCTGGTTATTGTACTGATTATAAATAAGCTCACTTATTTCGGCTGTTCTTTTGCTATTTCGTTCTAAATTCATAAATATCTCACCGTAAATCATTCCCCAAACTTTTTCATCCGAAATACAGAATAACTTTGATGCCCAATAGTAATTGGAAGAAAATCCCGGATCTACCTGAATCCCCTTTTCATAAAAGCCTAATGCCTTTTCCAAATCTCCTTTTACTCTTTGGATTGCCCCCATCTCCAAATAGAGGTGACCTGATTTAGGAAACAATTTTAATCCACTCTCGTAGATGCCCACTGCGCTATCACTTTCGCCAAGCATATCATAGGCATTTCCCAGCAGTTGATATACCCTATCATTAACAGTCTTTTCATTTTTAATGTTTTCCAGGAACTTTATTGTGCTTTTATAATCTTTTTTTAGATAATAGGCATAACCAAGCTCATAAGGGTATGTGATATTGGCTGGATCGAGATTTTGGGCTTCCTTCAGTAATAGGATACTTTCATCCACTTTTCCGCTGTCCATGAGTTGAATGGCTTCCTTTCCCTTTAAAGAAGCTTTTTCACGATTTTTTTCTTGCCCAAAAACGGTTTGCCCAATGAAAAAGAAGAAAACGAAGCTAATATATCCAATATTGTTTTTCATTTTTATTATTGAGTTAAAGGATTGAATTCTTATTTCAGAACGTATTATTTGTGATAATGGAGCCATAGATCTTAAAAAACTAAACCAATTCCGATTTAAAAATAGCGTATAATGGGATATCGTAATAGCGGCCGTCTTTCTTTAGATGTTGTTTTAACAGGGCCTCTTTTTTCATTCCTATTTTTTCCATGACTTTTCCCGATGCTGGATTATGAGGGAAGTAGGTCGCAAAGATTTTGTTAAAGTTTAATTCTTTAAATCCAAAATCAATGATTGCTTTTGCAGCTTCAGTGACATAACCTTTATTCCAGTAAGGAATAGCTATCCAGTATCCCAACTCAGCCTTATCCGAGCCTTCATCATGCAGACCAATAGCTCCGATCAGTTTTTTATCTTTATTTCGAATAGCAAAAGTGAATCCTTTACGATTGGCAAATGCTTCTTCCGCTAATTTAAGCCAGTATTCAGCATCCTCCTTTCGGTAAGGATAGGGGATATTTGATGTGAAGTCCGAATAGACCTTGTCTTGCAGATAGTCTACAATCTGCGGAATATCAGTCGGGTCTATTGCGTTAAGAATAAGTCGTTCTGTCTCTAATTGTGGGAAATCTTTCATCTGATTAAATCTTCAGTATGGCTAAAATGAAATTAGGGGTTACTTAGTTTTTATAAATGTAAGGAAGTTTTACGAGATTCTTTTCCTTATATTTTTTCGGGTGTAATAACTATAAATTCCAGTAATTGCGATTAAGATCAAAGTTATCAATAGGCCTATATATACATTGAAGAACATATGGACCAGTGTAAAACCAATGAGTCCAATTAGGCTTTCTAAAAAAGCTTCCTTTATACGGGACGGAGGATTTGAGTTCTCAAGGTATCTGGTATACTCTTCTACACTTGGTCGATCGGTATCGGTCCAATCAAAATGCGATAGTTCTACAGAGGGGACCCAAATTGCTTGGACATATTCTAGCATGGCAACTTCGCCAGAAGAAAAGGTGCAGAGAACAGGATAGCGGCAAAGTGCCGGACTTTTATGGCCTTGTTGCGTCATCTCTAAGGGCCTTCCGACAAGGATATCTATACTTAGCTCTTCCCTGATTTTGAGCGACAAATTTGCTTTCGTTGGCAGGTGGGACTCGGTTATGCGACCAGGAAATTCCCACTTTAAGGCATGCTTCACCGATGGCGGGCGCTTACAAATGAGTACCTTATCGTCCTTCCTTATAATCGCACAAGTCAAATAATGCATAACGGTTTAAAGATAGACATTAGGAACTAGATTCTTTACTTTCAATTTGATGACTTTCAAACAGCTCGATGCGGCCTTCAATAATCAACAAATAAAAGTTTTCAAAACAATCCTGATAGATCTTTTGTTCCAATGATTTTATTTCTTCAAAGAGACGTTCCTTCGCTACTGCAGCGTAACATAGCTCATTTTTTGATGTTGTCATCGTTTCTTGGCAGGGGGTGTCGTGAAACTGTTTGTACAGGTCGCCTAAATCTGAAATGTCTTCACTACGGTGGTAGGAGGGATGAAACCATACCCAAAAGTCTTCTTGATTTTTATAGGGATGCGGTAATAATTGAACGCATGTATTTCTGAATAGATCTCCCGGATGCTTTTTATAACGGAAATGAGTGGCTGTGGTCTTTAAACTATTCATAAAGTTAATTTGTTTGTAGGTTTACAAAAAATAATTCAAGAATAAAGATGTCATCTTAAATATAGGTATTTTTTTTAGTATTAAAAATTTACAGTTGACGTTAGCGCTAATTAGATCGCGATAGGATACAGAATACCACAGTCACAAAGCTGCACTCGAGCTGTTCCGCTAAAAAATGTAAATCGTATTCATTTTATGTTATCATCCCCAGAGCATTTTGATGAGAACGGATATTGTGAATACGAATAATCCGATATAGAATATATTTGTCCCATGTTTTCTGTCATGATCCGAATAGGAAAATATCCGTTCGCCATTCGGTAGGCTCTTTTTGGAACTAAACAGCATATACCCGATTGCAATTCCTAAAAGTCCACCTAGAAGGGCTGAAATATAGCCGAAAATAACCCAATACTTCTGCTGCGGTTCCGGTTCCCGTAGTTGCATGAGTCGCTCCTGTTTCAAAAGATTAAGCTTTTCCTGATCAATCTCTTTCCCTCTTTTTAATAAAATTTCTCTAGCCAGTGCGTAGTCTAATTTGTTCCATTCATCGGATTTTTGAAGAATTTCTAAGAGCTCTTCGTCGGAAAACTGATACAGGTAATGGTCGTCTTCAACCAAAGGGAGAGACTGCATTTCCTGCTCTTCTAAAATAGATTCTGCATTTGCGAAATTGGCAGGGTCTATTTGAACCTCATATTGATATCCAACCGTGTTTCCAGAAAATGTAATATCCACGGGGGGGACATTATCTGCCAACCGCGTTGTTACACCTTTTTCCGAAAGTAGTTTATGACATTCTTGAGCTTCTTCTAAACTAGAGAACCTTTTTAACACGATATATGTATCCATGTGATCAATTATTTTTTAATACCTGTATTTATGATCATTTGACAGTCCAATGCTGTGTGCAATCTTGGCTATTTGCCTTAACACCGCAAAATAGGACGTGAATGTGTAAATAGCGGATTAATTATGTAGTGTCTTTTTTGAATAAAGTTAATAAAGCTGGTTTGATACTTTTCAGCTTAAAGATAGTAAAATCAAATTCTATTTTATAGAAACAACAATAGAATCCCAGCTATAAGATGAAGAAACATTTGATTCATCACATTTTTGGTGGTATTCGTCACATTTTTCCGTTTTATGTTTTCATTTCAATTAATATTGCCTCATCAAAACCAATAACATGAAACTGAAAGACGTAAGAAAAATAGAATTTTGGATGGCAACTGTCGTATTTGTCGCTGTTGTTTATGCTTTGCTTGTTGATACAAACAATCGGGATGATAGCGGTATGCATAACTATTTCCTTCACCAAAAAATAAGCTACTCCTATTTCTTTAACTTTTTTGTGCCAAATTTTATCATTGATTTGCTTCTATATGTGATGTTTCTCCTTTTAAATTTTGTCCTTATTCCTTCCCTCATCAACAGAAAACGGGAGCTGCTGAATTATTCATTACTAGCTGCTTTGATCTTGGTATCCGGACTGATTTTAGGTGTATGCCGGACCTATAGCCACGCCTACGAATTGAAGGATTATGACAGTATTCAAAGAAGCTATAATAGTATATTTTTTAAGGCTTTTGCGCAAGCTATTTTATTAACAATTATAATTTCTTTATACACCTGTGCGCAATATCTGATCAGCTATTTGCTTAAAAGCAAGGCAGAAAATCTGACCCTGCAAAAGCAGCTAAAAATGGATTTATCCTTTGGAATTGGTTGCTGGTTTATTGGATTGTTTTTTTTGATTACATCGCGATCCCATTCACAACTTTCGGTATTATGGACTTTGGTTGTGTTGTCTGCAGTCGGTATTGTAATCTATTCCTTATACTATTTGTTGCCAAAATTACAGGAAAAACAGAAGAAATTCCGTGATTTCTTCTGGACTATCTTTGCTATTAGCTTGATTTCAGTCCTGCCATTAAGTGTGCCGGCGCTATTTTTCTTTAATCAGACAAACGAAGTGATCTTTATAGTTGCTATGTTTCATTTACCCACGCAATTATTGGTTAGCATTCCGCTGTCCTGGTTTCTCTTTAAAAAACGTCTCATGCGTCAAAACGAAATAGCCTCCCTACGCACGGAGCTCGGGCAGTCGGATGCGAATCTGACCTTTCTAAAATCTCAAATAAATCCACATTTTTTATTTAATGCCTTAAATACATTGTATGGCACGGCCCTGCAGGAAAATGCAGAACGGACGGGGGAGGGAATTCAACGCTTGGGTGATATGATGCGGTTTATGCTACATGAAAATACACAAGATAAGATTTCGTTGATGCGTGAAGTTGAATATTTGAATAATTACATCGCCTTACAAACGCTCCGGACTTCAATGTCAGACAAGATTACCCTTATAACCGAAATAGAAGAACAGTTTGAAAATTATGACATTACACCTATGTTGCTTATCCCTTTCGTTGAGAATGCATTTAAGCATGGGATAAGCCTTCAGAAATCGTCTTATATTAAAATCTCTTTGCAAGTGCGGGACCAAGTCCTGTTTTTCGATGTAAGCAATAGCATTAATCCAAAAAGTGATAACGATCCCGAAAAACTAAAAAGCGGCGTAGGCTTGGAAAATGTAAGACAACGCCTGTCATTACTGTATAGAGATCGGCATGGATTGATGATACATGAAAATGCCAATGAGTTTTTTGTCCATTTAACATTACATCTTTAGATCAGGATAGTTCCACTATTTTTCAATCCATTATTTATCTGATTTATTGGTTCCTTAATTAACAGCAATGAAAAAAATACTTGTTTTTTTGCTTATGACCTTGTTTTGTCTAAGCAGTCATGCTCAGTTTAAATTGAGTGGTAAGATTTGGAATTATGATCCAAACAAGACATTGGAAATCAATATTCCTCTTGTTTTCGGTTTTTATAAAGAAAATTCGCAACGGGTAACCGTTGCCGGCGATGGTACATTTGAGGTCGTGCTGCCAGTAACAGCTCGAAAATCCGCGACACTAATTTACAGCGGTGTAGTTCAAACCTTGTTATTAAGCCCTGGTAAGAATCTTATCGCCAATTTAACGGATAGTACGATCGTATTTGTAGCCGGTAGTGCTTTAACAGAAAATAAAACTATTCAGCAAATAAAACTGGATGAAGTGCCGTTTTTTATGAAAGCCCCAGCCTTAAACAATCTTGCTAAACGCTCTTTGGCTGAATTGAGACAGCAGCTGTTAATTCCCTTTTTTTCAGATTGCAATCAAATGAATGAAGTGATCCAAACTACTTCATTGCCCAGCCAACTAAAAGACTATATCCGTACTGAGCTTTACGCGCAAAGAATTAACCATCTGAACGATTTTGCCCGTGTAGCTGAATTGCCAAAACCGACCTCAGATAGTTTAGTGCTAGAGCTGTTTGGAAAAGTATCGATTAATTTACAGGATGATTTTGGAGGCCCCTCTTTCTATTCTTTCCTTGACAATTACCTGCGTTATTTGGAAACGAAAGCATTTGGTAAGATTCGGTCGGAGAAGATCCCTTCAAGCGAGCCGATCCCTTATTTCGGTATAAGCCTAGACAGTGCAAATAGATTAATGAATAGCTATAGTAAAGATTATTGGCGGTTGATTGGTGCTTTAAATAATTTTCCCAAAACTATCGTCGAAAAATACAATTTTCAGCAACTGGTCAATCTATATCATGACAGGGACTTACCGCATTTAAAAGCATTGGCGGGAGCACATTGGAAGATATTTCCAACGGATAAGCATAGGCCGCTCGTTGAACGCTATATTGCCGATCTTGACTCTCTTTTGATAGCGAATAAACAGAACAAACAGATCCGGTTGATTGAGGATGATCGACCTATTTCATCGATCTACGACCTGATTGCTAAATTGAAGGGTAAAGTGGTCTATTTGGATGTTTGGGGTACCTGGTGCGGTCCTTGTAAATTTGAATTGAAATATACACCTGAACTGAAGAAAAGATACATGGATAAAGATATTGCCTTCGTTTATTTGGATATGGATGAAGACCATCGTGATCAGGACTGGAAAGACTTTATACGCGTCAACAATTTAACCGGAATCCATATACGTAAAAATAGGAAACAGATTGAGCCCTTTTGGAAGGAATTACTGCTAAATGCAAAAGACAAAGCCGAATATTATCCGCAATATTTTATATTTGATAAAACAGGAAAATTAGTTGTAGAAAAGGCTCTTCGACCAAGTAATGGAAAACAACTGTATGACCAAATAGATCAGATTTTAAATCAATAATTGTTATGATAGCCATCGCGATAGATGATGAACCTGTGGCATTGCAGGTTATTGAACACCATATAGCTAAAGTCCCTTTTATTGAATTAAAAAGTACATTTACGGATGCGTTTATGGCGATTGATTATCTCCAGAAGGAGCAGGTGGACCTTATCTTTTTAGATATAAAAATGCCCGATATTTCAGGCATAGAGTTTCTGCGGAGTTTGAATACTTCGCCAATGGTGATTTTTACGACGGCTTATTCTGAGCATGCGCTATTGAGTTTCGAGCTCGATGCCATCGATTACTTGCTTAAACCATTTTCTATGAGCAGGTTTTTGAAAGCCTGCAACAAGGCGAACGAATTGTATAGCCTTCGGGCAAAAAAGCTACAGCATAACAAAGACTATCTGTTCGTGAAAGATGGCTATGAACATGTTAAAGTTGAAATTGATCGTATCCTTTATATTGAAGCATCAGGTAATTACACCCAGATACATTTGAGCGATAAATGTATTAGCTCCAGAATTACCATTAGCGAGCTGCTGGAACTGCTCCCGAAGAACGAATTTGTTCGTTGCCATAGAGCATTTATCGTCGCACGAAGTAAAATGATTAAGTTCGACAAAACCCAAATTTGGGTAACAGACCGGGTTATTCCCATTGGAACAACGTATACTGAATTGAAATTATATTAATGCTAAATACGCATTTTTTGATAAGTCAGGGCTGATTAGAAAGTAGGGAAGGGGTTGCGCTGTCAAAAGGTTAAGGGAACGTGTTTATGTTTTTAAGATAAATTTAATACTTTTGTAGCAATAGATCATTAGTGTTGTCAATTTTTAAAATTTAAAGTCATGTAATGCATTGTCGATATTTAGGAAGAAAGTAAACAACGGGATGTACCCGATTTGTTTATCCTATACCTATATCTTCAATTTTTTAGTATGGATTTAAATTTTAAAAATGGAATCAACAAAATATGGTCGTACCTATCATTTCCCATTTTCGCCAGGGACAAGCAGCGACGATCGTTTTAATCAACATTATTGGAAGGATATACAATCTTTCCATAAACTGTTATTTACAGAAAAATTAGACGGTGAAAATAATTGCCTTTCACGGCGTGGAGTATTTGCACGATCCCATGCAGCTCCAACCACGTCGCCATGGACGGCTCAGCTTCGGGAGCATTGGTCTAGATTAAAAAACGATCTGGATGATTTAGAGTTTTTTGGTGAAAATCTTTATGCTGTGCATTCTATCGAATATGTGCAACTTGAGCACTATTATTATGTTTTTGCTGCTCGAATTAAAGATCAGTGGCTTTCATGGGAAGAAGTTACTTTTTATGCCAGTTTATTTGATTTTCCTACTGTACCTGTTTTAAAACTCGAAATTGTAAAGGATTTGACTGAGTTGGAACTTCGGCGTTCAGTCGAAAATTTGGCCATGCAGTCTTCTATATTCGGATCGTTTGACCCTAAAACTGAAGAAGCATGTACGATGGAAGGGTTAGTCTGCAGGAATGCTGATGCATATGCCGTCAGCGAATTCCAGCACAATGTTTTTAAATATGTTAGAAAAGGGCATGTGCAGACCGACGAACATTGGACAAAATCATGGCGAAGAACAAAAATGATTTGGGAAAGGAGGGATTTCTAATGGAATGGACAATAGCATTAAATAAGAATTGGTCGGCTTTAGAGAAGCAATTTTCTTGGGTCAGGGATATGGAACAGGTACAACAAGACCCTTTACATCATGCCGAAGGGAATGTTGCGATTCATACCCAAATGGTATTACAGCAGCTGGAAGCATTGCCTGAATACCGGAATCTGGATTACCAAAAGCAGGAGCTCCTCTGGGCTTCCGCTTTATTGCATGATGTCGAGAAGAGATCGACGACAATTGTCGCTGCAGATGGTCGTATCAGCTCTCCAAATCATGCTAAAAGAGGAGCGCAGACCACACGGGAGATTTTATTTCGTGATGTGGAGACCCCTTTTGCATTACGGGAGGAAATTGTCGCATTGGTACGCTATCATGGATTGCCATTGTGGTTGATGGAAAAAGTCGACCCAATGAAGAGCGCCTTGGAGGCGTCACTGAGTGTCAATATGGGTCAGCTTAAGTTGTTGGCCGAAGCAGATGCTAAAGGAAGGTACTGTGCCGATTTGGATGCTTTGCTCTACGCATTGGATATGTTCGAACTGTATAGTAAAGAGATTGGCTGCTGGGATGCCACGCGTTCTTTTTTGTCTGAAAATGCACGATTTACATATTTTAATGGAAACAATAGTTATGTTGATTATGTGCCTTTTGATACATTCAAATCCACGGTGACTGTACTTTCAGGTTTGCCGGGAATGGGCAAAGATTATCAGATTTTAGCCATGAATACCGACCTTCCTGTTATTAGTTTGGATGACATCAGACGCAAATATCGCATTGATCCTACTGATAAAAAGAGAAACGGATGGGTTGTACAGGAAGCAAAAGAGCAGGCAAAAAAATACTTACGCTGTGGACAGGATTTTATCTGGAATGCCACCAATATAACTTCCCAGATGCGAAAACAATTGATCGATCTTTTCGTAAGCTATCAAGCTTATGTGAAATTGTTGTACGTTGAAAAACCCTATAAGATTTGGCGCGCGCAGAATAGCGATAGGGAGTACCCACTGCCAGAAGTTGTCTTGGATAAAATGTTTCATAATTTGGAAGTTCCGCAGTTGACAGAGGCGCATGAGGTTCACTACATTACGGCATAGCGGATGCTTTTAAGTAGGGGGTATTTAAGCAGGACTGTGCTGCATCTTTGATTGATTTTGCGAATCAGCCCACTTATTTGGATAGGGGGCTGATTTTTTTATATAGTACCTTTTTTCGGAGAGAGAGGCAATTTTTAGCTACTTTTTCAATCGCTGTAGCAACATAGATAAAAGCTCCTTTTCCTTGATATCGATGACATCCATGTCGATCCAAAAAGATGCAGGTTTTGTTGATAGATTGCGGTCAATAAAGCTTAATAAATAAATTAGACCGCTTGTTTTTTCTTTTTTTAACGATGAAAGGTCATTTAATTTTATAAAAATAGAATTTGTCCGATATAAACCAGTAACAAAATAATCGATATCCGTCCAAGGGATTTGCTGCGGTTTCAAAACGCTGTTGTTTAGTAATGTATGCTCATCTATCGTGAGTGCGGCCTCTCCTCTTCGATAGCGGTTCAGCTGTTGTAGTCGAAGATAAAAAACCGTTGCCGCAACGAGTATCCATATCGTCGAGGTTAGCTTAAAAATGAGATCATAGTATAACCAAGCATGCAACCCAATGACTGCTGGAAGAAAACATAGCAGCATGCTGATGATAATTTTTCCTTTGCTAAAATTAATTTTGATCATTGCTTTCTCTTTTTTCAAAAAGTACAAACTCCGCAAAAAATGGAGGCTGCCATTTTCATCATAGCTCCAATCTGTTAATCATATTATTGGAGCGCCTGTTATAAAGATAGGGGGTAAAGGCCATTGAAACTATTCCGATTTATGATTCGTGCTTATTCGTATTACTTGAATTTATCTTGCCATCCCTTCCGTATTGCGCTTAATTGAAATGGTACCGCGTGTCTTTTTTTTGATAAAAGGAATGAGTAGCTTTGTTTGTATAATAAAGTGATGGACTGTTGGAAAAACTTAAAGAACATTTAAAGAAATTTATCGATGTCGATCCGATCGAATTAGAAGAAATATTGCTTTACTTTAAGACGAAAACGGTCGCGAAAAAAGAAAATATACTGGAGGAGGGCCAAGTGTGCAGATACCATTTTTTTGTATTGAAAGGTATTCTCCGTAAATTCTTTGTTAATGAAAAGGGAGTGGAACAAACGACTGAATTCGCAATAGAAAATTGGTGGATTACAGACAATATGGCTTTCGAACATAAGCTTGTTACGTCATTTTACATTCAGGCCGTAGAGACTTCAGATTTAGTTTATATCAGTCAAGAAAATCAAGAGAAATTGGTTGCTGCATTTCCGATCATGGAGCGTTATTTTCGCTTTGTCTATCAAAGGGCTTATGCTGCTGCGCAAATGCGGGTTAAATATCTATTCTCTAAATCTAAAGAGGAATTCTACCATGATATGCTCCGTAAATATCCTCAGTTTGTAAAACGTGTTCCGCAATACCTGATTGCTTCATATCTGGGATTTACTCCAGAATATTTAAGTGAAATCCGTAAAAAAATACTTCCCTGAATCTGCTGCTATAATCTCGTTGCAATTGAAGGTTAGTAGCATTGGTCCGAATCTGCAATGCGAAAAGGGCTAATTTGAAATTCAAGTTTGTGTTCTTTTGCATAGTCTTGTGCCAATTTTTCGAATTTTTCCATTGCCTTATTCTCAGAAGCAGCAAAACAGTGCAGGTTTAATTCCAAAGGTTTCTCTGAGGTGGCAGGATCGATACGCAATTGTTCAACTTCGGAGAGGACAACAGCAAAAGAAGTTTTACAGATTTCAACTTCTAGATACGGCCCCATTAATTGAGATGAAATGCTATAATAAGAATCGTTATTTTGGATTTCTTCCTGAAAGGGGTCTAAATAGGTCGTAACAATAGATCGATAACCATATTTAGCATTACCAAAAAAGTGATCAATATATTCCTGTGCTTTTTCATATGTTGAGAAGACACCTTCCAGATTGGTGAATAAATCTGGATCTTCTTTTACTTCTTTTGAAACTACTGTATATACCTTAATGGGGTTGGTTGTCATATTTTGTATGCTACTGTTTGTACATTAAGTAAAAGTAAGTTTTTCTGCAAAAAAACTAATTTAGACTTTTATCTATGAGCGATTCTAAGATAAAATCCTCGTTTTAAAATAAAAAATTTCCTTTGTTAATTTGTAGCCTGTTTAGAGCAGGTGTTTGTGCTTTAAAGTTGTATATAATTTTCGTATTCTCCAAATTTTTTACTGATTGTTTTTATTTGCTTTTCTAAAATAATACGAATTGAACATATAATCCTATTCTCGAGCTCGCTTTATTACCAACGTGTTACCAAGCTCCTCCTGCAAGTAGTCTGGGCCTAGGTTAAGTCTACTTTTTTAGCTGATTTCAATGTGGAGCCACCTTGTTTACACGGTTGGGGCAGGGCGATGTTGGACAAGGGCAATAAACCAATTGCTTCTGACGCCGAATGATGAAAACCTGTTTTGACAAACTCATCAGAAATATGCTGTTGTTCCCAAGTCGTATTTTTTCATTTGACTGGACATAGACAATGCATGCGATCTTTGTTTTTCTTGCTAAGGAAAACTTCTCGGTCATTTCGGTCTTGTGTCTAATTAAGTGTGTGTTATTTATTTCGTTAAATTAAATTTATTTAAATTTAAAAGATAGTGAAATTATAATTGAAAAAGATGTCATTTTGTGTCAAAACTATGCTCTTTTGTCTCAATTTATTTTTAAATTTTATTTGCTTTAAAAGCCTGTTGAGGGCTTTTTTTGTTCGTATAATGTTTTTTTTGGACTTAAGTAGCACCTGTCCTCTTTCTCTTGTCGGAATCCAGCGATTTGTTTTTTATAGTCATTCAAACGTTTTCGTAAATAAATGGATTAAAAAGATTTGATTGTATTTTCTTAATTAATACTATTGTTTTGTGTTAATTAAATAATAACCAATTGATATTAACGACTAAAAGGCCTTGTTTTTGGGCTTTTTATAGTTTTATTTATTAATAACCAATAAATCTTAATCTATGAGAAAATTTAATCGTTTGATTTTCGTTAGTTTTTCTTTTTTGTGTATGCTATTGCTGTCTACAGGAATTGTTTATTCACAGGGAACTGGAAAAGAACTAAAGGGTATCGTCAAAACAAATGATGGGCGTTTTTTGGAGAAAGTTACCGTTTTGGTAAAGGGAACTTCAACGGGTACATTAACAGATAGCTACGGTCGCTTTAGTTTAAAATTGCAGCAAAGTACTGCTAAAGTTACTTTAAGTTTTACCCATACGGGATACTCGTCCAAGGAACTTGACGTAGAAGTGGGTAGGGAAATAGAGATCACCCTTTCTGAATCTACTGAGAATCTAGATGAAGTCGTCGTTATTGGATACGGAACTGCCAAACGTAAGGATGTGACGGGCGCAATTGTTTCGGTGCAGACCGAAAAGCTTGAAAAGGAAGCGCCCAGGTCTGTTCAGGATCTATTAAGGGGGAATGCCGCCGGCTTAATCATTGGCCAGGGTAATTCTGCTAAAGGGGATGCTAGCCTACAGGTAAGGGGAAAAGGAACATTAAAGGCGGGAAGTAGCCCATTAAATGTCGTGGATGGCGTTATATTCGATGGAACATTTGCAGATCTTAATCCCAATGATATTCAGTCTATTGATGTTTTGAAAGATGCGAGTGCTACTGCTGTGTACGGTGCAAAGGCCGCCAACGGTGTTATCTTAATAACGACAAAAAAAGGGAAAAAAGGGAAGCCGAGCATTACTTTCAATGGAAATTTTGGTATGGTTGAAAGCGCAGGGATGCCACGCGTAATGACCGCTGATGAGTTTTTGAAATATCGCTATGACTTTGAAGTAGGCCGAAGAACCGCCGACTATCTTAAAGCGCACCCCGAAATGTTTGTGGACCCAAGACTGCTCAGTGGAACCAATCAGTTGGACTGGTATAATTACGATCAAAAGACCCCCGTTACAAATGTAACAGAGGATCAGTTGATTAGGTCTTGGCTTTCTCGATTGGAGCTAAAGACTCCGGAAATTGAAAATTACATGAACAATAAGATTACGGATTGGCAGGATTTGGTTTTTCAAAAGGGGATCCAGCAGGATTATACTGTTGCAATATCGAATAGTAGTGAGAATGCTAACTATTATTTTTCCTTAAACCATGTTGACCGGGAGGGAGTAGTGGTCGGAAGTCGGTTTAAAAATTTCAGAACACGACTAAATCTCGAAACTAAAATTACATCCTATCTAAAAGTCGGGGCGAATACAAACTTTGCAGTTCGAAATGAGGGCTTTCTAAAATCCGATTGGAAACAGTCTGCGGTGATTTCTCCCTTTGGATCAAATAATCTTGATGATCCTTCCAGTATCTATCAAAGACTGCCGACAGGCGATGTTACTCCGGTAAACCCGTTCTTTGATAATCAATTTAGGGATCGAAAGGATCATTATAACACTTTGAATTCGAGTCTGTATGGTGTAATTACCTTGCCCTTTGGAATTGAATTACAGTCCAATTTTACACCTTCTTTCAGTTGGCGGGAGTATTATAATCATGATTCGTCAAAAAATCCTGAATGGAAAGCGAGAGGTGGAAGTAGCGAAAGAACTTTTAAAAAAGTATATAATTGGCAGCTAGATAACGTGCTACGTTGGAAGCGACGTTTTGATGTACATAATTTTGAAGTGACCCTATTACAAAATGCGGAGAAAGGGCAGTCTTGGGAAACTAAAGCCAAAACTTCACAATTTGTACCATCAGATGTGCTTGGTTGGCATCGATTACAGGCCGGTACAATTCCATTGAACGAAAGCGAAGACACCTATCAAACCGGAGATGCCTTAATGGCTCGCTTGTTTTATTCCTTTAAAGATCGTTATATGTTGACAGCTTCTGTGCGACGTGATGGGTATTCAGCCTTTGGCGCTCAAAATCCAAGAGCAACCTTTCCAGCCTTGGCTTTTGCCTGGGATTTTACAGCAGAAGATTTTATGAAAAATACCAAATCCTGGTTGGATTATGGCAAGCTACGGCTTTCTTGGGGAAGAAATGGTAATCGTGATATTGAGCGCTACGAAGCTCTTTCCGACATGACCTCTGGGTTACATCCCTATATTGATGCGAGTGGAAACCTGTATCTTTCATCTCAGTTATATGTGAATAGAATGGCCAATTTGGGCTTAAAATGGGAGAGTAAAAGTTCGTATAATGCCGGTTTGGACTTTTCAATCTTCCATGGCCGTCTGAGTGGTGCACTGGATTTTTATACGGCAACAACCCAGGATTTATTGGTAGATCGTGCATTGCCAGAAATTATCGGATTTAGCAGTGTTGCTGCCAATCTTGGTGAGCTCTCAAATAAAGGTTTTGATATTTCCTTGAATAGTAACATCATGAATAGGGGCGATTTTAGTTGGAATGCTACGGCGATCTTTATGTTGAATCGGAGAAAAATCGTGAAGTTGTATGGCGATATGGTGGACGTAAAAGATAGTGAGGGAAATATCGTCGGCCAAAAGGAAGCGGACGATGTTAAAAATAGATGGTTTATTGGACAGGATCCCGACCGGATATGGGCTTACAAACGAAATGGCATCTGGCAATTAGGGGAAGAGGAAATGGCAGCAAAATACGGCAACCAACCTGGCGATTTTAAATATATAGATCAAAATGGAGATGGGGTCTTAACGGATGCCGATCGTGTATTTCAGGGGTATACAACACCGCGTTTTCGCTGGTCGTTTCGAAATGAATTGCGTTATAAAGAGCTGAGTTTTTCATTTTTAATTTATTCCAATTGGGGGCATTATGGGGACTTTAACCAGGCAGCAAACAATAGTAATTTTGCGGATCGCAGTACGGACTATGCGCTAGATCGCTGGACGCCAGATAATCCGATCAACGATTATGCGCGTATTGGATCAAAAAATAATGGTACAAACTATGTCAACATGTCCTTTATGCGTTTGGACAATATGGTGCTTTCCTATAATCTGCCGAAATCATTGTTGCAATCGTTAAGAATCCAGCAGCTTCGTATTTCAGCTTCCGTTAGAAATGTAGCCTATTTGACAAAAGATTTTAAATTTGGCGACCCCGAAAGAAGCTGGAAAAGTGACGCATTGGCAGATGTAGGTGACCCAGCTCCCCGTACCTATAATCTTAGTTTAAACCTTACCCTTTAATTTTTAGATCATGAAATTGAAAAAAAATATAATATTTAGTTTATGTATTGGTTCAATGGCTGTTTTTACATTTTCTTGTAGTAAGGATTGGCTTAAACCGAAACCTTTGTCTTTCTATGAACCTGATGTTGCACTAGCCGATGCGCAGGGTATGTACTCCGCTTTAACGGCCTGTGAAAGAAATATGCGGCATGAATTTTTTGACGATGCTGCACCAATTTTGACCGAGATTATTCAATCTGAAGTAGCCGTAGAAGGTACGACAGATAAAGCTGGTCCACAAATGGATATGGATATTGCACTGCTTCCCGATGCAGACCTCAATCACAACGATAAAACTAAAGTCGGTTGGTATTGGTACGAGGGATTTAAGGGGGTAAAATATGCCAATCTTATTATTTCAAGAATAGATGCAGGAACTTTTAAAGACCAAAATGAAAAAAACGCGATTTTAGGAGCTGCTTATTTTCAACGTGCCTATCGTTATTTTAAATTGGTGCACCAGTTCGGTGATGTGCCCTTCATTGACAAAGAGATAAATGAACCAAAATATGATTTCTATAGTTACGATCGTTGGAGCATTCTCGAAAAATTACGTAAAGATCTGGAATTTGCCTACCAATGGGTACCCGAAAAAGTAGATCGTGGACGTACCTCCAAATCTGCTTGTGGTATATTGTTGATGAAGGTATGCATGGCTTTGGCAGATTTTGATCGGGCAATCGCTATTGGAAAAGAAATTGTCGCTATTCATCCACTTATGAAAAGCAGATTTACGGTGAATAAAAGTAAACCAAATACCAATCTGATGTTTGATCTTCATAGTGTTGAGGCAAAATTAGATGGGGCCAATACCGAAGGTTTAATGTATGTAGTTTCTTATCCTGGAGTTGATGGCTCTGCACGCATAAGAACAATGCGTAATGGCGTTCCTTTCTGGAACAACGGCGGTATAAAAACACCGGACGGAAAAACGGGGACAGGCCTATCATTAGCAGCGGATGAAACTGATCTTTCATTGGATTTAAATAAGAACTATGGTCGTGGTATAGGACGATTGCGTCCAACTTGGTATTTTACAAATCAGATTTGGAGATCTGGGAAAGAAGATAATGATTTGCGGGGGATTTTTAATCGGGATAGTTGGAGAAAGATGGAAGATTTGAAATATAATGAGCCCAACTTAAAAAAGACCGGCAATCCCTGGTATGGAAAAAATCTGGTTAAACCGGCAGGGATGAGTGTTGAGGATTCAATTCGTCTATGGTTCTCTTGGCCGCATTATAAATTATTTGTACCGGACCCATTGCAAACACAATGGGAGGGCGGGGAAACTCCATGGTATATTTATCGTTCTGCGGAAGTCTATTTATTGTTGGCAGAAAGTTACTATTGGAAAAATGATCTTGGTCAGGCTGCCATTGCCATTAACGAAGTCCGTCAACGCGCCGGTGCGTCACAGCTGACAGCAGGCGAAATCAATATCGGTGAGCTATTAGATGAGCGTGCACGTGAGTTGTATTATGAAGAAAACAGGCATATTGAGCTTGTAAGGATTGCCTATATTTACGCAAAAACCCGAAAACCATGTGAAATATTTGGTGGCCGTGTTTATGATTTAAAACAGATTAGTGGTCCAGGAGGAACGAATGCGAATATTAAACAAGCTGGAGTTAATTTCTGGTACGATAGAGTGGTTGCAAAAAGTAATTTCTATAACAAAGGGGTCAAACATAAATGGGCCGAATATAAAATTAGTGTGCACCATATCTTATGGCCTGTGCCTGCCAATGCAATTAATACAAATATCAAAGGTGTTATCAATCAAAATATAGGTTATCCGGGAGCCGAGAAAAATAAAACGCCGTTATTGGTTGAAGATAAGTAACAAGTGTTTTCAAACGTTTTCGTAAATAAATCACATCATTTGATTCATTTCACTTATATTAATTAATATCTTGTTTTATTAAGTCAATTGAATCAATAGCCAATAAGTAAATGGGGGCCGAGTTGGCTTGAAAGTGAAGTGTAGTATCGTCTCCTGGCTTTCGCTAGTATGGTCTCTAACTTGTTATGATTGACAAACCAATGATGAATAAATAAACCGGGTCGATAGACTCAAGATCAAATTTTACAATGAAAAGAAATACACTATTTAAATCTGTTGTGATGGCAGCGATCGTTAGCAATGCTGTATTATCGTATGCCCAGACAGATAAAAGTAATGAGAAAGGTTGGACAAACCTTTTTGATGGAAAAACGCTGAATGGCTGGAAATCCGTCGGAGGAAAAGCTCCCTATTCTATTGAAGGTGATGCTATTGTCGGCAGAATGACAAAAGGTACGCCCAATTCTTTTTTGATCACTGAAAAAGAATATGGTGATTTCATATTGGAACTGGATGTTAAACTTGAAGGCAACGAAACAAACTCAGGTATTCAGACACGGAGCCATCTTGATCCAAAGGCTAATGATGGGCGCGGACGCGTATATGGAAGGCAAGTTGAAATAGACCCCTCTTCACGTGCATGGACGGGTGGAATCTATGATGAGGCGCGTCGTGGATGGATTTATCCACTCGATTTAAATGAAAATGCTAAAAAAGCCTATAAAGTAGAGGAATTCAATCATATTCGAATTGAAGCCATTGGTGATGAACTGCGTACTTGGATCAATGATATTCCTGTAGCTTATGTCGTTGATACGATCGATAGGTCTGGTTTTATCGGCTTGCAGGTGCATGGTATTCCACCTAAACTGGACGGAAAGAAAGTGTACTTTAAGAATATTAAAATAAAAACAACCGACCTCAAATCAAAAGGTTTTCCAAAAGACCTTTATATCGTGAACTTGAAGCCAAATGACTTGACTGATGCTGAAAAGAAGAAGGGTGTTAAGCTTTTGTTTGACGGTAAAACCAATAAGGGCTGGCGGAGTATACATGGCGATAAATTTCCGGAACGTGGCTGGGAAGTTAAGGATGGACAAATGACTGTTCTGAAATCCGACGGTGGAGAATCAACCAATGGTGGTGATATCGTCACAAAAGATAAATACGCTGTGTTTGATCTTTCATTTGAATTTAAGCTTAGTCCGGGAGCAAATAGTGGTGTTAAGTATTTTGTGACTTTAAAAGAAAAATCAAAAGGATCCGCTATTGGTTTGGAATATCAAGTACTGGATGATGCTTTACACCCTGATGCGAAATTGGGACGAGACGGAAATCGTACATTGGCATCGCTTTACGATCTCATCACATCCAATCGTGACGAGCGTGCGCGCAGACCCATCGGTGAGTGGAATAGAGGTAGAGTTGTGGTCACAGCAGATAACAAAGTGGAACATTATTTAAATGGAATTAAGATGTTGTCTTATGAGCGGGGCTCCAAAGCGTTTAAAGATTTGGTTCAGATCAGCAAATATAAAGATTGGGAGAACTTTGGGGAAGCTAAGGAAGGCTTTATTCTTTTGCAGGATCATGGTGATCGGGTTTCTTTTCGCAGTATAAAAATCAATACACCCAATTAAGCTTATCTCTTATGAATCATTATTTATCGCGCAGAAGCTTTGTTAAACAGTCTGTTATCGCTGCAGGAGCGGTTATGCTATCCAATAGTGTATTGGGAAATGTCAGTTTGGCTAAACCAAATGAGCGTGTCAACTTAGCTTGTGTAGGCTTAGGAAATAGGGCCGCAGAAATCATTAAAGAGCTGTATAAAACAGGACTCTGTAATATTGTCGCGCTATGTGATGTAGATCTTGGCGCGAAACATACACAGGAAATTTTGGGCTTGTTTCCTGATGCACCTAAGTTTAAGGATTTTAGAGTGATGTTTGACAAAATGGGAAATCAGATCGATGCTGTAAGTGTCGGAACTCCCGATTTCTCACACTTTGCCATAACAATGCTTGCACTGGACTTGGGTAAACATGTTTACGTGGAAAAACCAATGGCGAGAACATTCCTTGAAGTTGAACTGATGGCAAATAAAGCTCGGAAAAACCCTAAACTTGCTACCCAAATGGGAAATCAAGGGCACTCCGAAGCAAATTACTTTCAGTTTAAAGCCTGGAAAGATGCCGGTATTATTAAGGATGTGACGCGCATCGATGCGCACATGAATATGCCGCGTAGATGGCATGGCTGGGATGTGAATATGAAGGGTTTTCCTGCCGCTGAAATGGTGCCCGAAACATTAGATTGGGATCTTTGGCAAATGCAGACCATAGGCCATAATTATAATAAGGATTTTGTGAATGGTCAATGGCGCTGTTGGTATGATTTTGGAATGGGGGCATTGGGTGATTGGGGTGCACATATATTGGATACAGCGCATGAATTTTTAGATTTGGGGCTGCCTACAGAAGTGTCCGCTGTGAAGCTCGATGGGTATAATTCCTATTTTTTCCCCATGTCTTCGACCTTGAAATTTCATTTTCCAAAAAGGAAAAAGATGCCAGCAGTAGATATCAATTGGTATGATGGACTGGATAATTTGCCACCTATACCGGAAGGCTACGGTGTATCCGGACTGGATCCTAATATTCCTGCACCAAGTACAGGGAAATTGGAACCCGCCAAATTAAATCCTGGGAAAATTATCTATAGCAAGGATTTGATATTTAAAGGTGGTTCTCATGCTAGTACCTTGCAGATTATTCCAGCAGCGAAAGCCAAGGAAATGGAGTCTCGGTTACCGGAAGTGCCACAATCACCGTCAAATCACTTTGCTAATTTCTTAAAAGGTTGTAAAGGTGAAGAAAAGACCCGCTCGGCTTTTGAAATTGCAGGTCCTCTGAGCCAAGTATTTTGTTTGGGTGTAATTGCACAACGCTTAAACAGTAAATTGATCTTGAATACACAGACAAAAGAAGTGACTAATGATAAGTTTGCCAATGCACTCTTAGCTGGACCTCCACCTGCGAGAGGCTGGGAGCAGTATTATAAGATGTAATGCACCAGTAACTGGGCATAGAAAGTAAAGGGCAATGTGAACATTGCCCTTTTTGTTTTTGAAATGAAAAGTCTTTCCTGAAATATACGATTTGCTTGCTCATTATATAAAAGAGTTGGAAAGAGCATGATAATCCCAAACAAATTGAGACAAATCAGCGCTATTTTGATCAGCCCTAGTAGAGTGTAATTCTCTTCCCTTAGGTATATTTGTGATGCAGCAATTCAATTTTTTAAACCTTAACGTCATGTATAAAGTATCCCTGCTCTTTATAGGCATCGTAGCATTGATCCTTAATGCCAATGGTCAAAATTCATCAACCCAATCTTTTCAGGCAACCCATCGGTATCTTAAAATTCCAATTAAAAATGGTGCTCCCAAACGTCATGTGGAGGTATGGCTGGGAAATGATAAAGTAAGGTGGTTTGATGCCGAACTGGCTGATAGTACCTATGATTGGATAGCCTATCTTGATATGGGGAAGTGGAAGGGACAGCAGCTTAAGGTGGTGGCAAATACATCAGACAAAGAAATTCCTTTGTTTAATCCTATTGCACAGAGTGATACCGATGATAACGATAAGGTCTATGCTGAAGACCGGAGGGGACAATTTCATTTTTCGGCCAAGAGAGGTTGGTTGAACGATCCGAATGGTCTGGTCTTTTTTAATGGACAATATCACTTATTTTTTCAACATAATCCCTATGGAACCAATTGGGGCAATATGCATTGGGGGCATGCCGTGTCCTCCGATCTGTTACATTGGAAGGAATTGGGAGAGGCTTTATATCCAGACGAATCTGGCGTCATGTTTAGCGGTGGAGCTGTCGTGGATAGTAACAATACCGCTGGTTTTGGAAAAAATGGTGTAACAAGCCCTATGATCCTGTTTTATACGGCTGCGGAAAAATCATGGGGGCAGGGTTTGGCATATAGTCTGGACGGTCAGAAATTTGAGAAAATGCCAAACCATATTTTGGATAAAATAACAGCAGGAAACCGAGATCCGAAGGTAATTTGGCATGCCCCCTCAAAGCAATGGGTACTTGTACTTTATGTTGAAGAGGACCAGGAACAACACACGATGCAGATTTTTACCTCAAAGGATTTGAAAATGTGGACATTTGCGAGCAAAATAAAAGGCGGGCGGGGTAATGACCGTTATTTATTTGAGTGTCCCGAATTCTTTGAATTAGCGGTAGACGGTAACCCGAACAATAAAAAATGGGTTTTGACGGGGGCTAATAGCCAATATGCGATCGGAGAGTTTGATGGAAAATCTTTTCATCCTGAAATCGAGCGCCTGTTTAGTCAATATGGTCGTGATTATTATGCCGCGCAAACTTTTAGCAATGAACCGAAGAAGCGACGTATTGAAATCGGCTGGTGGCGCACACATACAAATCAAGGGAACTCCGCTTTTAATCAATCCATGAGTATTCCAATGGAACTCAATTTGAAAAGTACGGAAAAGGGTATTCGCCTTTTTCGGGAGCCGGTGACAGAATTGCAAAAATTAAGAAAAGAAAAACTCAGCATCAGCCGAAAGAAAATTAGTTCGAACGATTCAAGTTTGTTTCAGCAGTTCAACGCTGAAATTGCTGAATTGGATTTGGTCATCGATCCACAACAAGCCAAAAATATTCAGATCAATGTGAGGGGCTTGGCAATTAATTATAACGTTTCGACCGAAGAGCTCCTTGTTGATAATGTAAGGGCCCAGGTACCGCTGCGAAATAAAAAACTCGCATTGAAGTTGCTTGTCGATCGGACAGGACTCGAGCTTTTCGCACAAAATGGCGAAGTTTATATGCCCATAAATTATAATTTTGATCGGAATAATTTAACTTATGAACTCGTCACTTTTAATGGTGAAGCCGTATTGGAATCTGCTGACCTCTATGCGCTTGACAGTATATGGTTTAAATAAGACTTTTATGATATAGCGATAATGGAGAGACTGTTTTTGTTAATTCGTTAGGATGATAAAAATTGTGCTGGAAGACTATATTTTTTTGTTCATTTATAAAAAAAAAGGTTTTCAAACGGGGAGAATGAAAACCTTAAATAACCAATTATAAACCTAAATTATGATGATACAAAGATAAGTGTATTTCCTACACTATGCAAATTTATTTTAAAAAATAATTTAATCTTCTTTAAACAAGCTATTGGAAGTACCTATTTTTATAGGAGTAAACTGTATTTTTTAACGAAAACGGACTGTTCGCTGTATTCTTTTTGCACGCTTTGGCTTCGTGGACTTTAAAAAGCATCAGTTGTAGACAATTAGCTATTTTAGAAACATGGAAAATTTAGAAGTATGGATGCGTGGACCTATTGAAGGGATTCCCGCTCTTCTCCAACCTGTTGCTCATGCACTCTTGCAAGTTGATGAGGATATTTTAAAGTATACTAAGCAGCTGTCCTCAGCGCATCTCTGGACAAAACCGGGGGGCAATGCCAGTATAGGTTTTCACCTGCAACATATTCGTGGGGTGATCGATCGCATGTTTACTTATGCCGAAAATAAACCCTTGTCGGATGAGCAATTTGACGACCTCTATAAGGAAGGTATAGAAAATAGCGATGTGAGCGTAACAGCGCTTGTAGAAAACTTACACCGACAGATTCAGCAATCCGTGCAAAAACTAGCGTTAATTGATCCGGAAACCTTGACGGAAGTGCGTTTTTTGGGTAGAAAACGGATCCCTACGACCTTGATTGGTTTGTTGTTCCACGCTGCTGAGCATGCACAGCGCCATGTTGGCCAATTACTGGTAACGGCACGATGTATCAATTAAAAACAAACTATATTTTTGTCCGCTAGACGTTATGATTTTTGAACTTGTTGTAACTTTTCTCCCCATTTCCCAAGTTCTTGAATAATTGGTTTGAGTTCATAACCCAGCGCAGTCAGCTCATAGAGTACACGTGCCGGTACCTCTGCATATACAGTACGTTTTATAATGTTATCCTCTTCCAGCTTTCGCAATTGTAGGGTGAGCATACGCTCAGTGATACCAGGTAAACATTTTTTGATTTCAGAATAACGTAGCGCGCCATTGATGAGATAACAACAAATGGCTAGCGCCCATTGACCGCCAATCACATTAGCGGCAAAGACTTCGGGGCAATTACGCTCAAGTTGCTTTTTATTTGAAAAGTTAGTGGAACTCGTCTTGATTTTAGTCATACGCACATTTTTTATAGTACCTAACATTGGGTTACGGATAGGGCAAAATAAGAATTATGTCGCTACTTTTAAATCACAGTCATGTCGTTTATTAAAATTGCCGCAATGAATTGGCTAGACCTGGTGACTTGTGCATAGATACATAAATAAAAATATGAAAACATTAATAGTCGTTATTCACCCTAATTTTGCCACCTCCCTCGTGAATAAAAGTTGGGTTGAGGCATTGGAAAACCAATCCGATCGTTATGATATCCATCAGTTGCACCAAGTCTATGTGGATGGTAAAATTGATGTCGTGGCAGAACAGCAGATGATGGAGAAATATGATAAAATTGTATTTCAATTCCCCTTTTATTGGTTTAACTGTCCGCCTTTTTTTAAGCAGTGGTTGGATGAGGTGCTTACCTACGGGTGGGCTTACGGTAAAAAAAGTGGGTATAAACTGGAAGGAAAGAAAATCGCATTAGCGATTTCGGCTGGGATTGACGAGCAGGAGTATGGGGTTACGGGTAAGTATAAATATAGCATAGAGCAATTAACAAGTCCGTTTGAAATTACTTTTGACTATGTTAAAGCGAATTATCAAAAGCCTTTCGTCTTTTACGGAATAGAAAAAGAGTCATCCAAAGAATGGATAGCGCAAAGTGTTTCGCAGTATCTCAGTTTTTTGGAGCAGTTTTAGTCCATAAATATGAAGGCAAAATTATCGTTATTGGCGAATCCTTCAAAAAGATGTTTACCTAGAAAGCATCCTTTTCAGGATGCTTTCTCTTTTTGTTCTAGCGTGTTGTATAACCACCATTGGCAAATATTGTCTGCCCCGTTATCCACCAGCCATCGGTGACCAAAAACTCCACCAAGGGGGCAATGTCTTTTATGTCTGTTAGTCCGCCCAATGCTGATGCAGATTTGTGGTAGGCAACAGCATCCTCGCTTTCCTGTCCGTAGAAAAAAGGCGTATCCATTGGCCCCGGGGCCACAGCTGTAACCGAGATTCCTCGTTCACCAAATTCTTTTGATGCAGCTCTGGTAAAATGCTCTACTGGAGCCTTCAGTCCTTCATAAGTAGAGTATAATCCTGTATAGGCTGCCAATAATGAGGTTACAATAGTACAGATTTTGCCATTTGCATTCAGTTTTTTACCCGCTTCCCGAATAAAAAAATAGGCAACTTTTGAATTGATATCGCTCATGCTGTCATATTCTTCGACTGTGGTATCCACAATTGGCTTTTTCAAGACTTTACCAACGGTATTTATTGCAATATCTACACCACCAAACTGTTCAATAGCAACATCAAAAAGTTTCGTGATATGTTCAATTTTGGTCAGGTCAGCTTGGACTAATATTGCTTCTGCACCTGCGGATTTTACCGCTTCCAGTGTTTGATCAGCGTCTGCTTTGGTGTTCTCACTGTTGTAATGGATCACCAGTTTTGCCCCTTTAGCTGCAAAATCCCGACTTAATAATCCACCAAGATTTTTTGCACCTCCTGCAATGAGGATAATTTTTCCTTTTACATCATTTCTTGCCATAATAATTTAAATTTTGATTATAGCAAATTTCACAAATGTTAAGGGCTCCGTTATGGTGAACTTTTCGCTTTTTGCAATTGACGAAATTGTGAAGGGGACATGCCCTCATATTTTTTGAAAAATTTGGTGAAGTTGGAAGGGTCATAGGTCAGCCTTTGTGCGATCTCCGATATGGTTAACTCGTTATTAGCGAGTAGGCTCTTGGTGCAGGTCAATATTTTTTGTACATAAAAATGACAAGGGTGATTCCCTGACGTTTCCTGTATTATCTTGATGAGATGCTTTTGTGAGATACAAAGTATGTTTGCGATGTCCTGAAGCTCCAGCATTTCTATACTGACTCCGCTGATCAATTCCGCCAGATGACGATCCAGTAACTCAAAATATTGTATCGTAATTTCTTCACGTCTTTTCTTATTGGGAGGCAATACTGTATTCATCTTAATCTTTTTCGAGTTGTTAGGTTAAATATAACCAATTTGGACTATACGAAATAGTTTATCCAAAATAGATTCGTGTTGATTGGATGTATGTCTAAAAATTAGCTTAGAGGATTTATGGAGAAGGGGGCTGTGGATTACCGGACGATTAAATTGTAAATTCGTATACTTGTAGAATTCCGGGAGGAATTCGCAATTTTTATAATCCCGCATAAAAATAAACAGCGTATAATATGCAGATACTTTTAGTAGAGGACGATCGCCGGATTAGCAGCTTTGTGGTGAAAGGTCTGGAAGAAATGGGGCATCAGGTCATTTTAGTTGAATCTGCGGAATCTGCACGTGAATGGATCAATGCAGATTCTTTGGATATTATTGTACTTGATATCATGTTGCCCGGAATTGATGGTATCCAGTTTACGAAGATGGTCAGGTATCGAAAAAATCATATTCCGATATTGATTTTGAGCGCCTTAGGGGAGATTGAAGATAAGGTCGAGGCCTTGGAAAGTGGTGCCGATGACTATCTCGTCAAGCCGTTTTCCTTTAAGGAATTGGTGAGTCGTATCAAAGCCCTGGTACGCCGGGACAATTATAAAAACGTGCCAAAGGACAGTAGCGTAGAAATTCGTGATTTAAAAGTGGATCTTGAACGTTATGAAGTTCATAAGAATGGTAAAAATGTCGATCTCTCTCCTAAAGAATTTAAACTATTTAAGTATCTGATCGAAAATCGAAATAAGACGCTTTCACGGACTGCAATCTTGCAGGCCGTTTGGGGAATCGATTTTGATAACAGCACCAATGTCGTCGATGTGTACGTTTCTTATCTAAGAGGCAAGGTTGATGAAGGGAGCGATACTTCCATTATCAAAACGGTGAAAGGAGTCGGTTATATGCTTACAACGGACTGACAATGAATTTAAAAATTCGGCTTACACTCTTTTCTACGCTGGTATTCACCATTATTTTTGGGCTTGCAACGCTAGTCATCTACTGGATATTTTATAATTCCTCGGAACGACATCTGATCAGTTCCCTCGAAAAAAATGCGAAAATAGCTGGTATATATTACCTCGAGGCAGATGAGCAGAGCCCACTAAAGCATTTGGAATCTAAAAATCAATATGAAAGCCTGGTTAAACGTGCCATGGTAGCAGTTTATAACGCCGAAGGAAAAGTAAGTTATGGCGGTATGCGTTTTGATAGTCAAATTAATAAGGATTTGCTGAGCCAGCTGAAATCAGACAAAACGATTTATTTTAAAACAGAAGATAGCTTTTATTTTGGTTTGTATTATCCAGACAATCAGGGCGATTTTTTTGTGTTTGTCAAAGAGTCGAGCGCAGATTTTGATCATCAGTTGAATCGTTTGCTCATTACGCTTGTCTTTGTTTTTCTCGTTGCATTGATCAGTATTGCCTTGCTGTCCGTTTGGCTGAGTAAATATGCTTATCTCCCCATTCGTAAAGTGATCCAAGAAATTCAGCATAAGGATTTAAGCACGATTCAGGAGCCCCTGACGACTATAAAAACGAAGGACGAACTACAAGATCTTATTGAAAGTTATAATGCGCTCCTACGTCGGATCAGCGAAAATATGATTATTAGAAAGAACTTTGTCAGCTATGTTTCACACGAGTTTCGAACACCTTTGGCGGGAATCCTGGGCTCAATGGAGGTCTTCGGTACAAAGGTCAGAAGTGAAGAAGAATATCATGAATTGGCCGAAACCATTACTGAGCATGTGAATTTTCTGAATCAGCTTATTGGTAATTTTCTATTGCTGACCGAAGATCAGGCCCTGAAACGTTCACTGGAAACCTTTCGCATAGACGAGATCGTATGGGATCTTGTACCTAAGTTTTCGAGATCATTTGCCGTGCCCTTGAAAGTCGATATACAGGTCGATGAACCGCGATACTTTAATTTTCGGGGCAATAAGATGCTCGTCAGTCTGTCTATTTCCAATTTAATCGAAAATGCACTTAAATATGCAAATGGGCAGGAAGTTCTTGTCCGAATGACAGGTGTAAATGGCAGGCTGTCTTTGCAAATCATAGACCATGGTATTGGTATCCCACAAGCCGAGCTGGAGTCTGTGAAACAGACTTTCTATCGTGGATCAAATGTTGGTAAAGTTAAGGGCAGCGGCATCGGTCTCTCTTTTGCGCAGATTGTATTTAAGGATCAAGGGGTAGACTTTGATATTCGTTCAAATGATCTAGGTACAACGGTATCGCTATTATTCCCCCAGTTCTAATCATTTTCTAATCCCTTCTAATCAAACTTTAATTTAACCTAAAGTTGCCTGTAATCCCTGTCATTTAGTTTTGTGGAAATTCAAAATTAAGTGAGAAAACTACGTATTACATTATTTTTACTTCTTGGCCTGAATAGCAAGCTATTTTCGCAGGAGGCGGTTGAAAACCGTTTGCGAAAGGCGGAGATCGAGCAGATATTCCTTACCCATAACCTGACCTTAATGGCGCAGCGTTTTCATATGCAGCAAGCCGAAGCTGCTGTGCTTCAGGCAAAGTTGTGGCCCAATCCAACGATTTCCATCTCCGAAGTCAATCTTTGGAAAAACCCTTCCAGCGAATCCTTTCCAGCGCTGATCGGAAATTACGGTAAGTATCAGCAGGTGGCGATCGAGCTGGAACAGACCATCGAAATGGCTGGCAAACGAAAAAAGAGAGTGCAATTGCAGCTTCTCGAAAAAGAAAATGCCCAGCTTCAATTTGAGGAATTGCTGCGGAACCTAAAATATGATCTCCGGAGCCAATGTCTCGAATTACAGATTCTGCAGGAAAAGGAGAAGTTATACAATAGTCAGGTGGATATCTTTCAGACGTTGGCAAAATCATACCAAAATCAGTGGAAAGAAGGCAATGTAAGTGAGATGGACTACCTCAGGATTCAAAGCGAGTCTATCGCATTTGGTAACAAACTGAATGAAATCCAACAGGAAAAAATTACAAAAATGAATGAGGTTGCGCGCTATCTCGGAGACAAAGGGACCGCACTCACTATATCAGATACGATCGGCATTCTGCATTTTCTCCAGGGAAAAAAACAAGAATGGAAAATGATGGCGCTCGACAATCGCAGCGACTATAAGATCATCCATAACGAATTGAAGAAAAGTGATGCTCAGCTGAAAATAGAAAAGGCCGAACGTATACCAGATTTGCAGGTCTCCATGAATTACGACCGTGGTGGAAATATCATGCGCGATTTTATAGGGCTGGGGGTTGCTATGGATCTTCCTCTATTTAACCGGAACCAGGGGAATATCAAAATCGCTAAGCTGGAACTTGAGAAAAATAAAGTGGAAATCGAGCAATTTCGTATCGACATCGAACGGGAGATCGACTTCCTTTCGGAGCGGCTTAGCAACCTTGAAACGAGTTTGAAGACAACGGATATCGGCTTTGATGGTAAATTGGACGTAGCGCTAGAACGCTATGTGCGCAATTTCCAACAACGGAGACTGACCATCGTTGAATTTATAGATTTTATCAATAATTATATGGAAAACAAAGAATCAATATTGGAACGCAGGGCGAAATATCTTCAGTATAAGGAGGAACTGATGTACTTGATCGGAAAGGATATTTTCTCATGAAAAGTAATTTTTTAACGCCATTGACACTGCTGTCTATTTGTTTAGTGTGGAGCTGTCAGCCGGCGAAAAATGAAGAGCAGCCTATTCCAGCTGCTAAAGGCTTTTGTCTTAGCGCCGACTTTAAAAACCAAATTAAAATTGATTCGATACAGAAGCGAACAGTATTTGAACAGATCGCTTTAAATGGGGTCATTCAATACGATCAGGATGAACTTGCAGCGCTAAAGAGCCCTATACCTGGTATCGTGCAGTCTGTTTCGGTCAAGATGGGCGATTATGTAGAAAAAGGACAGATTCTGGTATCGCTTAAAGGTACCTCGGTCAATGATTTAGGAAAGGAACTGCGGGAACTTGAAAATAGCAAGCGGTTGACGGAGAGTAAATTGCTTAACCTGCGTAGCCTGCTGAAAGATGGTATGGCTTCCCAGCGGGAGCTGGAAGAGATGGAAAGTGAATTGAAAGCCGTGCAGATTGGAATCCGCCATGTGAAAGCGAACATGAGTTTGCTGAATGGCTCCTCGGAAAATGGTGTGTTTTACATCCGTGCGCCCAAAGCTGGCTATATCGTAGATAAAAAGGTGAGTCCTGGTATGACTGTTGGCGATGACGCCGATTTGCTGTCGGTCAGTAAGCTGAATGAGGTATGGGTTTCGGTCAATATCTATGCAAATAATTTACCTTTTGTCAAAAACGGGGCTCCTGTCAAGATCACTACACTGGCTTATAAAGGTGAAACTTTTGACGGTTATATTGATCAGGTCGCCAACTTCTTTGATCCGGAAGAACGTGTGGTCAAAGCGCGCGTGAAGTTGTTGAATAAAGACCTGAGATTGAAGCCAGGCATGAGCGTGGATGTGCTGGTCGAAAAGGCCGTTTCGGGACAGGAAGAGCGTATGCTGGCAATTCCGAAAGATGCCATTATCCTCCATAACAATCAGAATTTCGTTGTACGCTATAAAAATGACTGTGACCTGTCGGTTAAAGCTGTTGATATTGTCGCTGAGAATGAAACATACGCTTTTGTCAAATCTGGTGTAGTCGAGGGAGATCAGGTGCTGACGGAGAATGAGCTGATCGTATTTGATGAACTGATAAATAGATAGGATGAAGAAAGTTGTACAAAATATTGTTTCATTCTCATTGAAACATTCCTTGGTCGTCCTGTTTTTTACGCTGGCATTATTGTTCGGCGGGATATATGCCTACCTCCATACACCGATTGAGGCTTTCCCCGATGTGACCAACACACGGGTCAGGATTATCACACAGTGGCCCGGGCGCAGTGCTGAAGAAATAGAAAAGTTCGTTACACTGCCTGTTACCAAAGAAATGAATACCATTCCAAAGAAAACGGATGTTCGTTCCATCTCCTTGTTTGGGTTATCTGTTGTAACGATTCAATTTGAGGATGGGGTAGCGGATTTCTATGCGCAGCAATATGCGGGTAATAAGATGCGCTCCATTGATTTACCGGAAGGTGCTGAAAGCTCCATCGAACCACCATCTGGTGCGACAGGAGAAATTTTTCGTTATGTTATCAAGAGTAATCTTCCGATCAAGGAAGTCTCCGCTATTCAGGATTGGGTGATTGAACGGGAGCTTGTCGGTGTGCCCGGCGTGGCGGATGTCGTCAGTTTCGGGGGCGAGGAAAAGATCTACGAAATAAAGATCAATCCAACAGAATTGGCCAATTATAACCTATCGCCACTGGATGTTTATGAAGCCGTTTCGCGTTCGAATATCAATGTGGGGGGCGATGTGATCCAAAAAGGAAATCAGGCTTATGTTGTACGTGGGGTAGGCCTATTGGATAAGATTGACGATATCGGTAATATTTTGATCAAGGTGGTCGGCAATACACCGATTTTAGTCAAGCATGTTGCAGAAATAGAATTAGGCGCAAAACCGCGACTCGGACAGGTGGGACTCAACCAGGAAGATGATCTTGTCCAGGGAATCGTCATTATGCTCAGGGGAGAAAATCCATCTGCAGTTGTGACAAAGTTAAAAGAAAAAATAGCGGAGCTGAATGAACGTATTTTACCTGCAAATGTGAAGATTGAACCCGTTATTGATCGCACAAAACTGGTAAATAATACCGTGCATACGGTTTCCAAAAACCTGATAGAAGGGGTTCTTCTGGTTTCGATTATTGTCTTTATCTTTTTAAACAACTGGAAGACAACCTTTATCGTTGCATCGGTGATCCCATTGGCCTTCCTATTTGCGATTATTTGTTTGAAAATACAGGGGCTCCCTGCAAATTTGATTTCCATGGGGGCATTGGACTTTGGATTGTTGCTCGAAGGAACGCTGGTCATCGTGGAGACTGTTTTTGTCTCTTTGGAAAAAGAGGCTCATCGGCTCGGGACGGAACGCTTTAATAAAATCTCCAAACTAGGGATCATTAAGAAAAGTGCCGGCTCTGTAGCAGGCTATATCTTTTTTGCCCTATTGATCTTGATTGTCGCATTGACTCCGATTTTCTCTTTTCAAAAGGTGGAAGGAAAGATGTTCTCACCATTGGCCTTTACGCTCGGCTATGCCTTGTTGGGGTCCTTGATCCTGAGTTTGACCTATGTGCCCGCGATGTGTAAATACTTATTGAAAAAGAATATCAAAGAAGATGAGAATAAGATCACTAAGGTCAGCCGCAATGCCATTTTTAAAGGTTTTAGGAAAGCTTTCGACCATCCAAAATGGACATTGTCGATTTTTATTGCTGCTTTGCTCGTCTGTATTTTTCGGTTTAGCCATTATGGCTCAGAGTTTCTTCCGAAACTGAATGAAGGTGCAATTTATGTCCGCGCAACCTTACCCAATAGTGTCAACCTAGAAGAATCTGTGAAGCTGACCAAAACCATGAAAGCAAAATTGATGAAGCAGTTTGACGAGATTGATTTTATCATGACGCAAACAGGCCGCCCCAATGATGGTACAGATCCAACCGGTTTTTTCAATATTGAATTCAATATTGAATTGAAGCCCGAAGGTGAGTGGAAAAGAAAACTGTCAAAAGAGAAATTGATTGGTCAGATGCGGGATAGTCTACAGACTTTTCCGGGAATAAATTTTGGTTTTAGCCAGCCGATCCAGGATAATGTAGAGGAGTATGTAGCCGGAGTAAAAAGTCCGCTGGTCATCAAAATTTTTGGTGAGAATTTACAAGATTTAGAAAATAAAGCCAATAAGTTTGCCGAATCACTTAAAAAGGTGAACGGTATTACGGACATCAATGTTTTCAAAAATATCGGTTTGCCTGAACTAAGGATTCAGCTGCATGATTCGAAAATGGCCAAATATGGTGTTTCGACCAAGGATGTGCAATCTGTGATCGAAATGACTATTGGCGGGCAATCTGTGACACATTTCTATGAAAACGAGCGCATCTTTGATGTACGTCTCCGCTTCCAAAAATCGTATCGTGACAATCCTGAGAAGATCGGAAATATCATCATTCCCACGATGAATGATCAAAAAGTACCACTACGGGAGATCGCAACAATAGATTATCATACCGGTCCGGCATTTATTTACAGAGAGGGCAATTCCCGTTATATCGGTGTTGGCTTCAACATTGAAGGGCGGGATTTGGGAAGTACAATTGCCGATGCAAAAAAACAGATAGAAAAAGATATTAAACTGCCCAAATCTTATAAGGTCGTGTGGGCCGGAGAATTCGAAAGTAAAGAACGGGCTACAAAACAGCTGATGAATGTTGTGCCAATTTCTCTTATTTTGATTTTACTCTTGTTGTATGCCAATTTTGGCAACGTCAAAGATACGTTGATTTCTTCGCTGACACTGGCATTTGCATTTATAGGCGGTTTTGTATCGCTGTGGGTTACTGGGACGACATTTGGAATTTCGGCAGGTATCGGATTTATTATTCTCTTTGGTGTAGCCACGATTGACGGCATTGTTTTAATAGGGATAATGAAAGAAAATCTGTTGAATAAAATGAGCTTGAAACCCGCTATTTATGAAGCTGTAAAAAGCCGGATCAGACCCATCCTAATGATTGCGTTAATGGGGGCAATGGGGTTATTGCCGGCCGCACTTTCAAACGGAATGGGATCTGAAATCCAAAAACCCTTGGCTATTATGATTGTCGGCGGATTGATTATTTGTATGATTCTATCGTTTTCCGTACTGCCAATTGTTTTTTACTTCTCTTATAAAAAGGAGAACCGCGATTAGTTACCCATTTTTAATTATTATATACGATACAAAGGTTGCCTGTCAGACAGTGCAGCCTTTGTTATTTCTAATCTGCAGCTATACATTCCATAATAGCTGTCAAAATTTTACGCCGATAAACATGTATATATATCTTTTACATGCTATTTTTTGTAAATCTTGTTATAAATGTTGAACTTACATTTAAGTTACTGAAGTCAAATTTCAACTTTAAAGGCACTAATCTGAAGTTTTGCTGAAATAAGTTATAAATCTGTATTTAAAATTAGAAAGCCATTCTTCCGCTTCTTCATGAGTTGTATTTACTAGAAAAGGTCAATATTAGGTCAGTGTTGATTAATTCATAAGAAGATTGACCTCGCTATTCCAAATAGATTTGTGATAAAGAAATATTAAAATAATACGCTATGGCACAATTTAAATGGGAAGGAATTTATCCTGCAATGTTATCACCATTTGATGAAAATGGAAATTTGGATTTTGATATGTTTGGTAAAAACATTGAAGCACAATTGGATGGAGGTGTTCACGGTTTGATTATCGCTGGATCATTGGGTGAAGCAAGTGTTTTGAGTACGGAAGAAAAGTATGATTTATTGACATATGCGTTGAAGGTTGTCGCTGGGCGTGTACCGGTGTTGTTGAATATTGCAGAAAATACAACTGCTGCAGCGATCAAAGTGGCTCAAACGAGTGAAGAATTGGGCGCAGACGGTTTGATGTTATTGCCACCGATGCGCTATAGAGCTGATGATAGAGAAGCCGTCGCTTATTTTCGTGCTGTTGCACAAAGCACCAAATTGCCAATCTTAATCTATAACAACCCTGTTGACTATAGTACTTATGTGTCGCTAGATATGTTTGAGGAACTCTTATTGGAACCAAATATACAGGCAGTGAAAGAGTCTACACGAGATTTAACAAATATCACGCGTTTGAAAAATCGTTTTGGTGATCGATTAAAGATTATGGCTGGCGTAGATACCTTAGGACTCGAGTCTTTGATGTTAGGAGCTGATGGTTTAGTTGCTGGACTGGTCGACGCATTTCCAAGAGAAACTGTGGCCATGTACGATCTTGTAAAGGCTGGTGATTACAGCAAAGCTGTAGAAATATACCGTTGGTTTATGCCTTTATTGGAATTGGATATTCATCCTAAGTTGGTCCAATATATTAAATTGGCAGCGACAGCCGAAGGAATTTCAACACCTTATACACGCGCTCCCAGATTGCCATTGATCGGCGAGGAAGAACAACGCGTTAAAAAAATTATTGCAGATTCAATCGCAACTAGACCACAATTATAGGAAATTTTCTGAACTTTCTGGACGAAAGTTCAGAAAATTTCCTTTTTAGGACCGGGTAAAAATAGGCGAAAAGGACCTTCTTATTATATGTAAAGCCGCAAGGAATGAAGATATCGGGAAGGTTTTTATTGATTTTTGAAGATAGATACTTACAAAAAAACAAAAGGAATGGATAGAAACGAAAATGAGATTGATTACGTCGTAAAACAGGCGGAGGCTGGGTTTCAGTTTCTTCAAAAAACTGATGTAATTGACAGGGCGGAATTGATGTATGCCATTGCCGCTGAAATTGAGGCATTGGGAGACGTCCTGATTGAAACGGCCCATCTGGAAACGGCCCTTCCTTTGGGAAGACTGCAAGGTGAAAAAGCGAGAACGGTCAATCAGTGGCGTCGATATGCCGATGCTGTGCGAACTGGTTTATACAGTGAAGCACGCATTGATCGAGACCCAAATGGTCAATTTGATTTACGGAAGTATAATAAAGGGCTTGGTCCTGTTGTGGTTTTTGGCGCAAGTAATTTCCCTTTTGCTTTTTCAACAGCAGGCGGAGATACAGCCAGTGCCATTGGTGCGGGCTGTTCAGTTATCGTAAAAGCGCATCCCGCTCATCTTAAAACCTCGCAATTAATGGCTGACGCTATTGATCGGGCGATTTCAAAACAAGGAGCTCCAACTGGGGTTTTTAATCATGTGCTGTCGGATTCATTTGCTGCTGGACAACAATTGGTCCGCCACAGATTCGTAAAAGCAGTCGCATTTACAGGTTCTTTCCGTGGTGGGAAAGCTTTATTTGACCTGGGCCAGTCAAGACCTGATCCTATTCCTGTATTTGCCGAAATGGGGAGCGTAAATCCGGTTTTTCTTTTACCGGACTACCTAGCTAGCAATCTGGAACCTTTTGCTAAGCAGTATATTGCCTCATTGCTTTTAGGTGTTGGTCAATTTTGTACCAATCCAGGTGTTTTAGTAAGTATCGGCGGCGAACAGCTGGATCTACTTAAAGCGGCGTTGAAGAAGGAACTTCAAGCTGCGGCTACCGGCAAAATGCTGCACGCAGGAATATTGGAGAGCTATAACCGTTTAAAAGGGGAAATGGTACAATACGATGGTGTCAGTATATTGGAAGAAGGGCAGGATAATACAGGGCAAGATTTTGCGCAGGCCCTGCTTGCTGAGGCGGAAGCAAGCCAGGTTTTGGCTAATCCTAAGTTATTGGAAGAGGTTTTTGGACCTTTTGGGCTAATTATATCTTGTGCGGACCTCAATGAAATGAAAAATGTAATGGAGCAGCTCGAAGGACAGATAACCATCACTTTTGCGGCATCGGCGCAGGATATCCGCGAATGCCAGGCACTCTTTTCAATTGCACAGGACAAATGCGGAAGGCTTTTGTTTCAGGGTATGCCAACAGGGGTTGAAGTACAGTATGCTATGCAGCATGGCGGACCTTATCCGGCAACCACAGATGCGCGTTTCACTTCTGTAGGGCCCGACGCAGTAAAGCGTTTTATTCGCCCCATTAGTTTTCAAAATTGGCCAAATGAATTTTTGCCTAAAGAACTGCAGGACGGAAACCCACTACAAATTGACCGTTTGGTCAACCAGCAATGGACTAAAGCATGATAGAAACAAATGACCATATAAACAAGTGATCAGAAATGAAGAAGACTTTTTTTTGTATTGATTCGCATACCTGTGGATGTCCCGTGCGATTGGTGGCAGGAGGAGCCCCATTATTACAGGGGAATTCCATGATGGAGCGCAGGTTGCATTTTATACGTGAGTACGATTGGATCCGTATGGGATTGATGTTTGAACCAAGAGGGCATGACATGATGAGCGGCAGTATGCTTTATCCGCCCTTTGATCCGCAAAATGATATTGGTGTCCTTTACATTGAAACCAGCGGCTGCCTGCCGATGTGTGGACATGGAACGATCGGTACGGTGACGATTGCCATTGAGGAGGGGCTCGTTCAACCTAAAGTTCCCGGAAAATTAAGGTTGGAAACTCCGGCTGGACTTGTACATATCGATTATGTTCAAGAGGGACCTAAGGTGAAAAGCGTAAAGCTTACCAACGTCAAGTCATTTTTATATGCTGAAGCCTTAACGGTCGATTGCCCGGATCTAGGCAACATCAGCGTTGACGTTGCCTACGGTGGAAACTTTTACGGCATTATTGACCCGCAGACTAATTTTCAAGATATCAGTTCCTATTCAGCCAGCCAGCTCATTCATTATGGAAAAATAATCCGGCAGCTGCTGAACGAAAAATATTCTTTTGTTCATCCCGAAGATGCTAATATACATGGATTGACTCACATCCAATGGACAGGGGATCCTAAACTCCCCAACTCGTCGGGACGCAATGCGGTACTGGTTGGCGACAATGCATTGGATCGTTCACCATGCGGTACAGGAACTTCGGCCCGTATGGCGCAATGGTATGCTAAAGGGAAACTCAAGAAAGGGATGGAGTTTGTACATGAAAGTTACATCGGTTCACAATTTACCGGTAAAATTGAAGCTGAAACAACCTTCGATGGTAAACCGGCCATTGTCCCATCCATCGAAGGCTGGGCACGGATAACAGGTTATAATACCATTTTTTTGGATGATGAGGATCCTTATTTTGGCGGTTTTCAGGTGATTTAATAGTTCAGGTGATTTAAAAAATTAATAAGAGAAGAGCAACGTGAAAGAAAATAATAGAGGTACGGTTGTCGTCGTTGGTGCAGGAATTGCAGGACTTGCCTCCGCCTATTACCTTGTAAGAGACGGATGGGATGTGAAAATCCTCGAAAAAAATACCTTGGACAATAACTGTTCTTATGGCAATGCCGGCATGATTGTCCCCAGTCATTTTACGCCCTTGGCTGCCCCCGGTATTGTAGCGCAGGGGATAAAGTGGATGTTCAATAGTAAAAGCCCTTTTTATGTACGGCCTTCGCTCAATCCACGAATGATCAATTGGGGATTGAAGTTTTTAAAACATGCTAATCGCTCACACGTAGAACAGCATGCGACTGCAATACGTGATTTGAATCTCTACAGCAGCAGATTATATGATGAATTGGCGCAGGAAGAAGGGTTTGATTTTGAACTGAAGCAGAACGGGATCCTGATGATGTATAAATCCAAGGAACTGAAGCATGAAGAAATTGAATTGGCTCATCGTGCTCAGGATCTTGGACTTGATGTCGATATTCTGGAGGGAAATGCCGTTCAAGAGCTGGAACCTAATCTGAAGCTGGATGTTTTAGGTGCTATACTTTATCGCTGTGACGGAAAATTATATCCACCAAAGTTAATGCGGCAATTGATTCAATATTTGAAAGCTGCAGGGGTCGCTTTTTTCGAAGAAACTGAGGTCAGTAAATTTATAACAGCCGGAAATAAGGTGAAAGAGGCGGTCAGCAACAAAGGAAGTTTTCAGGCGGATGCTTTTGTCTTGACTGGTGGCGCTTATTTGCCGCAGCTCACATCAAAGTTGCACGTAAATACGCCGCTTATGCCAGGAAAAGGGTATTCTTTTATGTATCAGCCCGAGAAAGAGAACACATTGAATCATGCGGCATTATTACTGGAGGCTCGTGTTGCTGTAACACCCATGAACGGCCAGATCAGATTCAGTGGAACGATGGAATTGGGACCAGCAAATGACAAAATTTATGAAAATCGTGTCCGCGGAATTGTAGAATCCATCCCAAAATATTATCCGGAATTGAAGGTTGATTATCCGAGCGAAAAAATATGGTATGGTTACAGACCCTGCTCGCCTGATGGATTGCCCTATCTGGGAAGATTGAAAAAATTTGAAAATGTCCTAGTTGCCGGTGGGGGTGGTATGATGGGCTTGAGCTTGGGCCCTGCCTATGGGAAAGTTGTTGCAGATTTATTGGCAGGACAGAAAATAGAGTCTGAAATCACTGGTTTTAGGCCTGATCGTTTCGACTGATAAAATTATGATATAAACCAACACCCGAATTATGAATCGTTCTTTTTCTTTTAAAGCCCCCAAAACCTTGTTTTATGGACTACTCTTTCTATTCCCCGTTTCCATGTATGCACAAAAGATGAAATTATACGACCATACAACCCCTATAGAGCCTTATATTGTACAATATGGGCATGATGTTGAGGCGATCAACTATTTTTATGGCCCTATGCCCAAAGGCTGGGGTAATCAGCAGGCTGCCGCTTCGCCCGAACAAGTAGCACGTCTCCAGCGTTTGGATAACGAATATTTGAATAAGCTGGACAAGTTCCCCTATGAAGAACTCGAAACATCGGGGCAGGTCGATTTTATCTTATTGAAGCGCAAATTAAAAAGTGATCTCCTTTCATTGAAAGAAGATGAGTCGAATTACAACCGCTTATCCGTGTATTTACCTTTCGCACAGCGAATTTTTGCACTTGAAAAGGAACGCCGTAGGGGGAAGCGTCTGGCAGGAGAAGATGTTGCGAAAGAGCTGACGCTTGTTGCCGGTGAAATCGATCGGTCAATAGCTGCTCTACAGGAAAAGACCAATATTCCTTATTCAGATGTTAACTTTCTGGTTGCCTTATTAAATTCACTGGACTTAAGGATCACCAGCACCTTCGATTTTTATAATGGATACGACCCTGAATTTACATGGTGGGTACCCACCATATTTCAGCAAGTGAAAAGCAAGCTCTCGGATTATAAGGACAAATTGGCTGCAAAAAGTGATTGGAAAGTGTTTGATGACGGTAGTCAGATTGCTGGTTGGCCTATTGGGGAAAAAGAGATAAACCGAAGACTCAAAGCAGAAATGATCAGTTATACCGCTGCCGATCTTTTAAAATTGGCCGATCAGGAGTTTAAATGGTGTGAGGCCGAGTTATTGAAAGCGAGCCGTGAAATGGGGTTCGGCGATGATTGGCGGGCTGCACAGGAAAAGGTTAAAAACTCCTACGTACCCATTGGACAACAGCCGGAGCTCATCATGAGATTGTATAACGATGCGCAGCAATTTATTGAACAAAATAAACTCATGAATATTCCTGAGCTGGCAGACGAGACTTGGGGTATGATCATGATGACACCTGAACGGCAGCGGGTCAACCCTTTTTTTACAGGCGGACGGGAAATTAGCATATCCTATCCGACAAACACGATGGATCAGCAGGCGAAATTGATGAGTATGCGTGGCAATAATCCTTATTTCTCCCGTGGGACAGTCCAGCATGAATTGATTCCTGGTCATCATCTGCAATATTTTATGAATAGGCGTTACAAGCCTTACCGCGAAGAGGCATTTAATACGCCATTTTGGACGGAAGGATGGACATTGTACTGGGAACTGCTGTTGTATAGCAAGGGATTTGCAAAAACTCCAGAGGAGCGGATCGGGATGTTATTTTGGCGCATGCACCGCTGTGCAAGAATAACCTTTAGTATTAAATTTCATTTAGGGGAGTGGACGCCGCAGCAATGCATAGATTACCTGGTAAACCGCGTGGGATTTGAGTCGGCTAATGCGCATGGTGAAGTAAAGAGATCGTTTGAAGGTTCCTATGATCCTTTATATCAGTTGGCCTATCTCGTAGGCGGCTTGCAATTGATGCGGATCAAAGAGGAGGTCGTAGATCAAGGGAAAATGTCATTTGCGGAATTCCATGACCGTGTGATCAAAGAAAATTATCTGCCGATGGAAATGTTGAGAGCGATTATCAAGGGCGAGAAGTTAAAGCCCGATTACGAGACAAATTGGAAGTTTTATCATTTTAATAACTAGGTGTTTATGAGTGAGTCGAAACAAGCTTTTCAAAAGTCCCTCGGGTTGCTGGATGCCACTATGCTGGTGGTTGGAAGTATGATCGGTTCTGGGATTTTTATTGTATCTGCGGATATCGCTCGTAACACGGGTTCTGCGGGTTGGATGATGGTGGTATGGCTGATATGTGGTTTTATGACATTGACTGCAGCGTTGAGCTATGGTGAATTGAGTGCGATGTTTCCAAAGGCAGGAGGGCAATACATCTACCTTCGGGAGGCTTATGGGCCTGTGTTGAGTTTTGTATTTGGCTGGACATTTTTTGCCGTTATACAAACTGCGACAATAGCTGCTGTGGGGGTTGCTTTTGCGAAATTTACAGCCTATCTCTTCCCTTTTATGGATGAAGATGTTTACCTGCTAGAATGGTCAGATTATCGGGTATCGGCAGCGCAGCTGCTGGCAATTGCCGTCATTATTGTATTAACCTATATTAATTCAAGAGGCGTAAATAGCGGAAAGCGTGTACAGACATCCATCACATTGATCAAGATCGGGAGTCTGTTGCTCTTGTTGCTCTTTGGCTTCCTGGCTTTGAAACATGAAGTTTGGACTTGGAACTGGGACAATATATCACTTTGGTCAATGCGCCGTTTAAATACGGATGGAACGTACGCATCTTATGATGGATTTTCAGCAATGGGCGCTTTTTCTGCGGCTATGGTCGGTGCGCTCTTCAGCAGCGATTCCTGGCACTCATCTTCCGCAGTAGCCGGCGAAATTAAAAATCCACAACGTAATATCGGCTTGAGTCTTGCATTAGGGACTTTACTGGTTACCGTAATCTATCTTCTGACTAATTTGATGTACACCGGCATATTGCCTTTGGAAGCTATGGTCAATGCACCAAAAGATCGTGTAGCCATGAGTGTCGCTCAAGAAGTTTTTGGCCCATTTGGGATAACTATTATAGCTATTATGATCATGATCAGCACCTTTGGCTGTAATAATGGGATCATCCTGGCAGGAGCGAGGGTGTATTATTCGATGGCCAAAGATGGTTTGTTTTTTAAAAGGGCAGGTAAGCTCAATGCGCATGCGGTACCTGCCTGGGCACTCTGGATACAATGTGTCGCTGCGTCAATATGGTGTTTAAGCGGAAAATATGGTGATTTATTGGACATGATTACCTGTGTGGTCGTTATATTTTATGTACTCGCGATTGCGGGTATTATTCGTCTCCGTATCACACGTCCAGATTTGAACAGACCCTATAAAGCATTTGGCTATCCTTTTCTTCCCATTCTTTATATTCTGATGGGACTTGCCTTTATTGGGTTGATGGTGATTTTCAAACCCAATTATACCTGGCCGGGCATTATCATTGCACTATTGGGTATCCCTATCTATTATTTAATCAATCCTAAGCGAAGAAAGCATGAAGTTTCTTAGTACAGCGGTTTTGTTGTTGTCGGCACAGTTTCTGTTTGGTCAGGGAACTTTGGCAGATTATACACGTGCACAAAACTTAAAAAAACAATTGACCAACAAAATTGAAAATCTGCCCGGCCAGTTTTATTGGAATGATAAGGGAGATCTCTTTTGGTATGATCGAAATACGTTGCAGGGAAAAGAGTATATTTTGGTCAATCCCCAGGCAAAAACAAAAGAACAGCTGTTCGATCTGACGAAAGTATTTTCGTTAGTGGATGAAAAACTGGGGCGGAAAATCGAAAATCGTGTTATTTCCAATGATCAGATAAAATTGCTGGACCAGGATCAAGTGTCGCTCGATATCGCGGGCTACCTGTGGATCTGGAACCGCCGTTCCTCGCAATTAAGCCAGGGCGCTGCAAGTGGAAATAAAGAACGAAATATGCGATATTGGGGGCAGCGTGAGCAGGGAAATGCCTATCGGGAAGTCGAATCTCCAGATAAAAAATATGTGGCATTTATCCGCAATAATAATGTATTCCTGGCAAAAAAGGGAAATACAAACGAGGCGCGACAAATTACCTTGGATGGCAACACGGCAAATTATTATAGCAATGATATTCAATGGGCACCAGATAGTCGTAAGCTGGCTACAGTAAAAACTCAAAAAATAGAGATCAGGCAACTGACGCTTATTGAATCTTCTCCCAAAGATCAGCTGCAGCCTAAAATTCAGACACGCGATTACGTGAAGCCCGGAGATGAGCTTGCGCAAAAACTACCCATTTTATATGATCTTGAAAAAGACCGACTGTCGGTGTTTGATGCTGCGCTCATACCAAATCAATTTTACCTTTCGGATCTTTCCTGGCGCGATGACAGCAGAGCATTTACCTTCGAGTATAACAAACGGGGGCATCAAGTCTATGGCGTTATGCAGATGGATGCAAATAGCGGTACCTCGAGTTTTCTGATTCAGGAGCAGAATAAGACCTTTATTGATTATAGCGGTAAGAAATACCGGGAGGATCTGGCCGATGGAAAGGAGATTGTATGGGCCTCTGAGCGTGATGGATGGAACCACCTGTATCTCTATGATGGAATTACTGGTAAAGTAAAGAACCAGATAACGAAAGGAAACTGGGTTGTTCGGAAAGTTGTGCATGTTGATGCTGAAAAACGAACGGTTATTTTCGAAGGCAGCGGAGTGAATGCTGCAGAAGATCCCTATTTGGTCCACTATTACGCTATCGGTTTAGACGGAAAGGGCTTAAAACTGCTGACCGAAGAAAATGCAAATCATCAAGCTTTTTTCAATAAAGACTATTCGCAGTTTGTGGATACGTATTCCCGGGTCGATCAGCCGCCAATTTCAGTATTGCGCGACAAAAATGGCGGTATTATCATGGAGTTGGAGAAAACAAACAGTAGTCTGCTCGAAACTACAGGGTGGCGTGCACCGGAGGTTTTTAAAGCCAAGGGACGTGATGGCGCAACGGATATCTGGGGGATTATTATTCGGCCGACGAATTTTGATCCCGCTAAAAGCTACCCTGTCATCGAATACATTTATGCGGGACCGCATAGTTCTTTCGTACCAAAATCATTTTACAGCAACCCGAGCGGGATGTATGAACTCGCTGAATTGGGCTTTATTGTGGTGCAGATCGACGGGATGGGGACCTCAAATCGTTCGAAGGCTTTCCATGATGTCTGTTGGAAAAACCTGAAAGATGCGGGCTTTCCGGATCGAATTGCCTGGATGCAGGCCGCGTCAAAACACTATAAATACATGGATACCGGCAGGGTAGGGATCTATGGCACATCTGCTGGGGGGCAAAGTTCAACCGGAGCGCTGTTATTCCATCCCGAGTTTTATAAAGTTGGCGTTTCCTCCTGTGGTTGTCACGATAACCGAATGGATAAAATATGGTGGAACGAGCAATGGATGGGCTGGCCTGTCGGTCCTGAATATGCGGCTAGCTCCAATATTGAAAATGCCGCTAAGCTGGAAGGAAATCTTTTGCTGATTGTTGGAGAACTTGATGACAATGTGGATCCTTCATCCACTTTCCAATTGGTTGATGCTTTGATCAAAGCGCGTAAGAATCATGATTTTATCATGGTTCCTGGAATGGGGCATTCTTCCGGGGGAGATTATGGTGAACGAAAAAGAAGGGACTATTTTGTAAAACATCTTCTTGGCGTAGATCCGCCTGCCTGGAATCAGTATTGATCTTTTATCGGAACAATGATCCGCTAATGTAGGCCTATTACCTGTTTTTCCTGAAAGTGTCTGATCGTATTGGTCAGAAAGAACTTTCTGCTTCTACTGCTGTTAGTGTCTGCGAAGCCATAGAGGTTTTATTCCAAATGGGGAATATATATGAAACGATAAGAACGGTTCAAAAATACAGCGCCCCGGAAAGTAAATTGCTTTCTGGGGCGCTGTGTTTATTTCATGTTGGTAACATTGAAGCTGTTTTTATTCGACCAATACGCCGACATAATAGTTAAACGTATCAATATCGATATTCTCTTTCGTTAAACCGGCTACTTTAATCGGTCTGAAACGTTGGTCCAACTGGATAAGTTCTCTTTTTTGACCTTTTACGCCAATATGTATGGGCATATGGAAGCCTTTGACTTCGCTGATCCAGCGGCCTAATATTCTGCCTGAAGGATCTTGTTTGATTTCTAGTGTAGGAATGGCAGCATGTTTTACATACTGTTCAAACACTTTCAACAGGTCTAGACCGGACTGCTGGCTTACGTAGTTGACAATATCATTATAATCGACTTGTTGATGATAAAACTTGCTGTTTAATCCGCGGAGAATATTCCGCCACTTTTCATCATTGTCGATCATCGTACGGATCATGTTAAGCATAACACCGCCCTTGGGATACATATCCCCAGATCCTTCTTTATTTACGTGGTAGGGGCCCTGGATGGGGCTATCATTTTGGATCCCGCTCCGGATACCATGGGTGTAAGCCTGGCTGGCTTCCTTACCATAGAAATAGTCGATAAATAAGCCTTCGGAATAATTAGTGAAGCTTTCGTGAATCCACATATCGGCCAGATCAGCTGAAGTAATATTGTTGCCAAACCATTCGTGACCAGATTCGTGGACCACAATAAAATCCCATTTATGTCCCCAGCCGGTTCCAGACGCATCCCCGCCGCGATAGCCATTCTGGTAATGGTTACCGTAGGCGATGGCACTCTGGTGTTCCATGCCGGTATGGTAGGTTTCAACAAGCTTATAGCCATCTTCATAGAATGGATATGGACCAAACCAATGTTCAAAGGCTTCTAAGGTCTGTTTGGCGTTTTTTTGAAGATGGGCTTTTTTTTCTGCCGTATCGTTTTCGCGCAAAATATAGTAGTCTATATCCAATGGTCCTTTTTCACCTTTGTATTTTTCCTTGAAATGAACGTAGTCGCCGATGTTGATGGCGACATTGTAGTTGTTGATCGGATTGGCAACTTTCCAGTGATATTTGGTGTAACCATCCTTCATCTTTTCTACCTTGACCAAACGTCCATTGGATACATTCATCACCTCTTTTGGGACAGCGATCGAAATCAGCATACTATCCACTTCATCGGATTGATGGTCTTTGTTTGGCCACCAGACACTCGCACCCATACCCTGGCAGGCCGTGGCCACCCATGGCTTTCCATTGCTATCTTTTTTCCAGTCAAAGCCGCCGTCCCAGGGAGCTTTGACCGCTTCTGTAGGATGGCCTTCGTAATATACCGTAAACTCTTCCTGTATTCCTTTCTTGATAGTTGCAGGAAATTCGACAAAGACAGCATTGTGTTCTCTGGTAAAGGAAAGTTCTTTCCCCTTATATACGACTTTGTCTACGTTGAGATTTGCAAAAAGATCAAATTGCAGGCGATTAAAATCAGTTGTGGCCTTGAAACGGAAAAGGTTTGAACCCGAAATAAACTTATTGTCTATATCTACCTTAACATCCAAATGATAGTATTGGATATCGTAGCAGGTTCGCAGCGGCGACAGGTATCCGCGCAGTGAATCCGCTCTTGTGAATTCATTTTTTTCTTTCATCAGCTGGGCCGCCGATTGCTGTATGCCTGCGGTCAGCAGACCACAGGTTCCCAATGCATATAATAATATTCTTTTCATCTGTAAATGATAACTATTCGGTCTATCTTCCACCCGGAGGGCAATGTAATTTTAGATAGTTTGTAAATAATGTTTTTAAATGCTCATGCGTACCTTGTCCCTCGCTGATCGAATGGCTGCGGTTGGGGTAAGACATCAACTGGAACTGCACATTATTTTTGATCAGTTCATTGATCAGGACTTCTGCATTTTGATAATGCACATTGTCGTCTCCGGTTCCATGGATATAGAGTAAATTACCTTTGATGTTTTTTGCATATTTCAGCGGAGAGCCGTTTTCAAAGTCTGCAAGATTTTCTTGGGGGAGGCCCATGTAGCGTTCCTGGTATACGTTGTCGTAAAGTAACTGATTTGCTACAGCTGCAATAGCAATACCCGTTTTATAGATTTGAGGATATTGTCCCAGTAGGTTAAGCGTGCTTGATCCGCCACCGCTCCAGCCCCAGACGGCCACACGTGAACTGTCGACAAAAGGCCATTTCAGGATTTCTTGTGTTGCCGAAGCCTGGTCGCGAATATTGAGCTGCCCGATATTGCGGTAGATGCTTTTTCGCCACAAGCTGCCTTTAGGAGCAGGAGTTCCGCGATTATCCAAAGAAATATAAATGTAGCCATCCTGCGCCATATTTCCTTTATATAAACTGTTATAACCTGCACCAAAATTGTCTAATACAGTTTGTGATGCTGGTTCGCCGTAGACCATAAAGACGACAGGATACTTTTTATTGGGATCGAAATCAAGTGGTTTTACCATCCAGCCGTCTAACTCAATACCGTCGGTTGTTTTAACTTTAAAAAACTCGGCAATACCATCGCTGACTTTTTTTTCACGTTTAAAATCAAAGTCTACGAGTACTTTGTGTGTTGGTAACTCAATAACGGCATTGTGTTTTAAGGTTGCCCGGTTGCTAAAGCTGAAGATGGCAATTTTACCGTCTTTTGAAATATCATAATCGCAGGTGCCTTCGTATGAGGCCGGGGTCAGTCTTTTTGGAATTCCGCCTTTCGTTGATACACTATACAGATACTTCTGCGTTGCATTGCTTGGAGAGGCGGTAAAATAAATCGTTTCATTTTTCGGATCGAAAAAGTCAAGATTGATCATATCATAGTCCGCTTTCATAACCAGCTTCTCGTTGCCCGATAAATCAATCTGATAGATTTTGCGCCATCCGTCCTTTTCCGAGACCCAGATGAAGGCCTTGCCACCTTGAACCCAGTCCCATCCCGAAGGATCGTTGTTGTTCCATCGTGCTTTGATATCAATCCACGAGTCGCTTTGCTCCTGATGTATGTTTTGCGCTTTATTATCGGAGAGAGCGACGGTATAGATTTTGCTCTCATTCTGTTTTCTGTTGAGTTGCTCTAAGATAACCTGCTTGCTATCAAGACACCATTCCATGCGAGGGATATAGTGCTGGTTGGGATCTCCCGGGATATTCAGCATGGTATTTTTTCCAGTGGCGATTTCATAGGTCCATATCGAACAGGCACTCGGCGATTGTCCAACTTTAGGATACTCTACAGGAATGGTATAGGAGTAGAGACTATCTGTATTGTTGATCATCAGAAAATTACGGATGTTGCGGGCATCAAGCTTCCAATAAGCAATGGAAGTACCGTCCGGCGACCAGCGGAAACCATCTTTACAGCCAAATTCTTCCTCGTAAACCCAATCGAAAGTACCATTGATTAAACGGTCTGTTCCATCTTTGGTAACGGAAACGATGCTGCCACTGGTGAGATCTTCCACGTAAACATTATGGTCGGCTTTATTGACGTAGGCGACCTTATCTGCTTGCGGGTTAAACTTCGCAAACATCAGTTGTGATGCCGGGAATTTTTGGCCTAGTTGCTGCAGCTGATTGGTCTTTTTGTTGTAAACCCAATAATCGCCTCTTGTATTCTCGCGCCATACTCTTTTGCTATTGGTATAGATCAAAATAAGCTCCTTGTTTTTGGAAATGGAAAAATTTTCGACTTTCAAGGCTGCTGTTGCGCCTTTCGGAATAAGCGATTGCTGTGAAAGGAAGATGGAGCGCACCCCATTTTTGGGGTTGACCATTTCTATTCCCTTGTCGGAAAATTCATAATATTGATCACCATGATCTGTCCAGAGTCGCTGCGCAAAAAGGGAAGCTGGAACCTGAAAAATCAGTATTAGAATAATAAAGATCGACTGTTTAATGCTGTTCATTTGTTTATCTGTTTGAGTTACCCCAAAAGAATTTAAGTTTACTTTTTGGGTTTATCATTATGTGAGTTGTTCGTTAATTAATCAATTGGATTGTCTTTGAGTTGATAGATCTCCTGAATCTCGCGTTCAAGGTATTTTCCTAAACGACGGTATCCATCTGTTTCAATAAGATAATTATCTTCAATACGAACCCCGCCGAAATCGAGATGTTTTTTTAAGAAATCATAATTGATAAAGTCCCTGTGTAAATTTTGCTGTTCCCAAAGCTGCGTTAATTCAGGAATAATATAGATGCCGGGTTCAACGGTTAGCACGTTGCCAGCCTCCAATTTCTTACCTAGCCGCAGCGATTTGATTCCAAAAGTCTCGGTATCTTTTGGCTCAGCTTCAGTATAGCCAACATATTGTTCACCAAGATCCTCCATATCATGCACATCAAGACCGAGCATATGGCCTAGTCCACATTGAAAGAAAAGCGCATGCGCGTGATTCATGACCGCATCCTGTGCGTTGCCTTTCATGAAGCCGGTTTGTATAAGTCCGTCTACAAGCGCTTCACAGGCTTTTAAATGTATTTCTTTAAAACGTATTCCGGATGTCAGCAGCTGCTCTGCAGATTTAAACGCATGTAAGACAATCTGGTAAATTTCCTCCTGTAAAGCCGTAAAACGTTTTCCTACGGGAAAGGTTCTGGTCAGGTCCGAAGCATAGCCCATGGCCGTTTCTACGCCCGAATCATTGAGCAGGAGATCACCTTCATAAAGCTGGTGAAATTGCATATGATTGTGCAAAATTTCACCCCGTTTTGTGACTATCGGCGGATAGGAGAAGGAGGTTCCTTGATCTTGCGCAAAATGTTGCATGGCATTGCTGATCTGATATTCGTAAAGATCAGGTTTTGTCATTCGCATAGCAATGCGGTGCATATCAACAGCAATATCTACGGCTTTTTCTAATTCGATAATTTCTTCTGCCGTTTTGATACTTCTCTGGGCAACGACAGCTTTAATCAAAGCCACAGAGGGCTGGAGCTGATTTGCAGGACGGCCGGTTAGCTGCTCAAGTAATAACTTATTATGCGACTGATAAGGAGGAAGGTAGTGAACATCTTCCTGTTTTCCTTTGTTAAGATAGTCGAAGAGTTGATTGAAAGGCAGGATTTTGCTGATACCCGAAAGGTCAGCCTTTTCAGCTAAAGTCTGCTGTTGGCCCATCCACACAATATCGTCAATGGTCATTTCATCACCAAATAGTATGGTCTCGTTTTTTTCAGTGTCCAATACAGCCGCCAAACGTGGGCTTTTGATACCGATATAATATAAAAAGCTACTGTCTTGACGGAAGGGATAGGTATTGTGCTCAAAATTGATCGGATTTTCAATGCTGCCTAGCAAAAGAATTTTGCCAGTTGTGATCTTTGATAACAGATTATTTCGGCGATTAAGATATATTTCTTTTTTGAACATAAGTTTTGGGAATTATTTGAAGTTGGATTGTCTACTTAGGTGCCTATTGTCTGATACGAATATCGTAAAATTTATGTGCTTCAAAATGATTTATTTAAAAGGTCTCTCTTTAATGTGTAGTGTTTGTTCTTGTTACAAATGATATGCTTTTCGTTTTTACACTAATAAGGATCAAAAACGAAATTTAATAAAGTTCAATCTTTCTATTGAATAATAATTATCACAATTTATCAAAGTCTAATTGTATTTTAACCCATTTTTTCACTATAAATGGATTTTTTTTGTGAATTCTCAGTTTTGTGTGGAGTATTATTAAAGGATTATTAAATATTGTCGAATTCTAAACATATTTTGGTATAGTATTTTTATGTTTTATTTGAAAGTAGTGTTGTTGCTTTGGAGTTGTTATATTTATGTTAACTAAGCAGTAACATAAACTAAACAAACCTATGAAAACGCTCCAATTTAATGTGCCGACCATGCGAGGACAAAGTCTGACAATACAAGAAGATGTTTTAGAAACTTTTTATCCTCATTTTCATCGACATCAAGAAGCTCAATTAATGTGGATAAAACAAGGTAAGGGAGTTTTGATTGTGGAAGATACCTTACATCCTTTTAAAGAAAATGATATTTTCTTTTTGGGGGCGAATCAACCACATGTATTTAAGTCAGCCTCCCAGGACGGGTTTTCAAATGAATCTCGCTCTGTTTCCATTTTTTTCGACCCAAATGGAAAGCTTAAATCCCTATTTTCTTTGGAGGAATTTGAATCGCTGAATCAGTTTATTTATAATAACGCGAGAGGGTTTAAGGTCCCCGATTCATATTTTCCCCAAATAGCAGAGCGGGTTTGTTTATTAAAATCTGCGGACCAAATGGACAAATTGATGCATTTTTTCTATCTATTGCGATCTTTGGCAAATATATCCCGCGAAACAGAGGCACTCTGTAATGAGAGAGTAGAGGTGATTTTTGATGGAATTCATGCTTCAAATCGAATTAATATTATCTGTAACTATATCCGGGAACATTATCGGGATGAACTTACCTTGGAAGATGTTGCTGACCATGCCAATCTTACGCCACAGGCATTTTGTCGATATTTTAAAAAGCATTGCGGTGTTACCTTTGTCACCTACCTCAATAGAATAAGAGTCAAGGAGGTTTGTAACCAGTTAAATGAGGATCACTTGGATAGCGTTTCTTTTATTGCCTACAACTGTGGGTTCAATAGCATCACTAATTTTAATCGGGTTTTTAAACAAATCGTAGGCTGCAACCCGAAAGAGTACGTGCAGCAGTATAAACAAACACTTTACTCTGTTATTTAGTATAGGAAATTCCAATGAGGGTTTAGGCCTGGCAATAAAGTGGAACAGGGCTACTACCGATTTGGAAGCTGTTAAAGTGAAAGATCTGGTTTGCAGCGAGGCAACTTCGGTTGTCTCGCTGTTTTTTATAGCCCTTAAATCGCATCAGGAAATCGATATTTTGTTTACTACATTTTGAATTCAAATGTGCGTTTAAGACAGTTAGAATGTCTTCTCTTGTTGCCGACCAATAGTGGATCCCGTTCCATACACTGCAGACCTTTTGCAGGTAGCTAACTACCAGTTAACTCCACGACCAAGCTTAGGAATACCAAAGAGATCTGTAACATGCAAGAATGGTAGGACTGAATTAATATAATTTTTTCGACGCAACTATGAATCAAATAGGTACTAATTTATCTCTTTTGACAGTGCTTGTTCAGTGCTCGTTCAGTGCTCGTTCAGTGCTTGTTCAGTGATGACTCAGTGTAGACTGAATAATCAATGACTAATCACTGTCTAAAAATTGATTGAAAATTGTGAATAGTTATACGTTGGTATACGTATGTATCTGCTCTAGTGTTTATCTTAATTATCTATAAGCACAGGACCGTGGCAATGGTTAAAAAGACGGTATCTTTTATTCCACGGAATATGCTCTCCAGTTTGCTGTTCTCGTAATGCGAGGAAGCGGGATTAAGCTCATCTAAATACATGTGAGATTGTTGTCTAGCGATCTACTTCCAAAAATAAGGTTAAAGTACTTCGGGTATCAACAAGGACGGTGATCCAAAAAAGCAGACATACAAATAGCATTGGACGAAAAAATGGGCATAAAAAAAGGTTTTCAAACGGGGAGAATGAAAACCTTAAATAACCAATTATAAACCTAAATTATGATAGTACAAAGATAGTGTGTTTATTACACTTTGTCAAGAGTTATTTCAAAAAAAATTAAATCTTTTTGAAAATGATACTCGAATTGTGCCCGCCGAAACCAAAAGCATTGCTCATTGCGGTCTGAACTGTTTTTTCCAGCGGTTGATTGACGACAATGTGAATTCCCTCGGGAATCTCGGGATCGATATTTTCGATATTAATTGTTGCCGGAAGTACATTATTGTTGATGGATTTTATGGCAATGATCGCTTCGATAGCGCCGGCTGCCCCAAGTAAATGTCCTGTCATTGATTTTGTAGAACTGACCCATAGATTATTTAGATTTCCAAAAGCTCGTTGTACGGCTTTAAGTTCGGCGATATCTCCAACTGGCGTTGAAGTCGCGTGGAGATTTAAATAGTCGAGCTCATCGGTATTAATTTTAGCCTCCTCCAAAGCCAGAGACATGGCTTTTGCTGCGGCTATCCCTTCGGGATGGGGTGAGGTCATATGGTAAGCATCTGCGGTCATCGAAGCTCCGACAAGCTCCGCATAAATTTTTGCGCCTCTTTGCTTGGCATGTTCGTATTCTTCCAAGATGAGTGCTCCGGCTCCCTCACCCATAACAAAACCATCACGATCACGGTCAAAGGGTCTGCTTGCAGTCTGGGGGCTATCATGCCGGCTCGACATGGCTTTCATGGCAGAAAAGCCGCCAACTGAAGCCGGGGTAATGGGGGCTTCGGAACCGCCGCTTATAAAGACTTTGGCTTTGCCGAGCCTAATGTAATTAAAAGCGTCCATAAAGGCCGTATTGGATGTGGCGCAAGCCGATACGGTGGTGTAATTGATTCCTTTTAAACCATACTTCATTGAAATCATGCCAGAAGCCATATTGACGATAAGTCTAGGAACAAAGAAAGGGCTGAATCTTGGTTTGTAATCTCCTGTTACGTAGCCTTCTACCTCTTTTTCGAAAGTTTCCATACCGCCCTGGCCAACACCCCAGATGACACCGATATCAAATGGATCTATAGCATCGAGATCTAGTCCCGAATCTTCCATTGCTTGCGCTGCACTGTATAAAGCATATTGCGTAAAGAGATCACTTCTTTTAATCTCATTTCTATCTAAGTATTTTTCAGGTTGAAAGTGTTTAATTTCACTTGCAATCTGTGTTCGAAACAACGAAGCATCAAAACGGCTAATAACCGTTGTGTGGTTTTCGCCCCGCAAAATGTTATCCCAGAATATGTCTATGTTTTCTCCCAGCGGGTTAATTGTTCCCATGCCAGTTATTACAACTCTTTTCATCTCTTTTTATTTTAATATAAACTTATAAATATACCAATTGGTATTTGTTTTTGTAAAAAAAATTAAGCCGTGATCTCCCGATCCACCATTTCCTTCATTTTATCCAATACAATGGCAAGATCTTTTCCTCTGCCTGAAATCTTGGAAAGCAAGATTCCGCCTTCGACCATCGCCATAAAGGTGATGGCATAATTTTCAGCAGAAATATGCTGTTTAAATTCGCCGTTGGCAACTCCTTCTTCAAGAATTAGGATTAGCCGCTGCCTCCAAAGGTCAAACGAACGTCTGACTTTGGGGGTTAAAAAAGATAGCGAATCATCGGCCTCTACGGCCGCATTCATCATCGGACAGCCTCCTGAAGCTGCGATGTTTTTGAAATTATCTTTGTAAAAATCAAAAAAAGACAATAGCTTCTTTAAGGATGTTTTTTGTTGAGTAATCTGTTGATTAACAGCTTCTGATATTTTTCTGCTCTGATAGGTGTAGACATGGGTAGCTAGGTCATCTTTGTCTTTGAAATTACCATAAATACTTCCTTTTGTTAAGCCTGTTGCGGTAGTGATGTCCGAGAGCGAAGTTGCAAAGTAGCCTTTTTTATTAAAGATGGGCGCAGTCTTTTCAATGATATATTGTCGTGTCTGTTCTGCTTTTGACATGTAATTCCTGTTCTTTTAATGCAAATATAAAAAATACTTTTTGGTATATTAATAATTTCTGCAGGAATGCCTTAGAAATCGGTTTTATTTCGCCTTTGAAATGCGATAGGTACAGCGGGGGGCATTTTCGATGATGTATTCTGTTCTACAGATACGATATGCCGGACCGATGAGTTGCTGAAAATTATTCAGTTCTGAACGGCAAAATCCCTGACATTCGGTTGCTGCTGCACATATCGGACAATGATTTTCAATGAGAAGATAATCGTCAGCCTCTTTTTTCCATTCTGCCATATAACCTTCCTCCGTTCTTTTTGCGGCTATAACTTCAAGTTTTTTTTCGATGGATTCAATATCCGATAGTGCGTCAGTATATTTTTGATATACTTTAGACTCCCGATCACTGATAAGTAGATCCAAAGCATTCTCGCCAAGCACTTGTTTAATCGACTGCAACAATTGTACTGTAATGTCGGCGTGACTATCTGGAAATCGTGCAATGCCCTGCGGTGACAGACTGTAATAAGTCGAAGGGCGGCCTATACCTTCGCTCCGGGCATTGGAGACGATCAGGTTTTGATTCGCGAGGTTCAATAAATGTTTACGGGCCCCTTCTTTTGTTATAGCCAACTCTGTTGCAATCAAAGCTGCAGTGGCTTCTCGGCGCATTTTTAATAACATTAATATTCGATCAGCTGGATTCTTCTGCATTTGACAATAAAAAAGTTGTTTTATAGAACATCAGCAAAGATAGTGTTTTTATTTTTTGTTCTAAAATGTATTTAAAACATAGGTTTATTCTTTTTGATCTAATTTTATGACTTTAATAAAACAACTTTTTAGTTGTTTTATTAAAGTTGATTCTCTAGTTTTGACTTATCATAAAAACAATAAAACTATGCACAAATTTCAATTACCCCAGTTGGGATATGCCTATTCGGCGCTTGAACCATATTTTGATCGCGAGACCATGACGATTCATCATCAAAAGCATCATCAAGCTTATGTTGACAATCTAAATAAGGCATTGGAAGGAACAGCAAGCGAAGCTGACGATCTATTGGATATATTAACAAGCGTAAGTAAATATGGCCCAGCAGTCCGCAATAACGGCGGCGGTCACTTTAACCATACGCTATTTTGGGAAATTTTATCGCCCAATCCAAAAACGGTCCCCACAGGGAAGTTAGCCGATGAGATAAACGCCGCCTTTGGTTCTTTGGAAGAGCTCAAAGCCAAGATCAAAAATGCTGGACTTGGGCAGTTTGGTTCGGGCTGGTCTTGGCTGTATGTAAAACATTCTGGTGCCTTAGCTATCGTAGCTACTCCCAATCAGGATAATCCGTTGATGGATACACAATCGATCGGCAGAGGTTTCCCTATTTTGGGGGTCGATGTTTGGGAGCATGCGTATTATTTGAAATATCAAAATAAAAGAGCCGATTATTTGGATGCATTTTGGTCGCTTTTGGATTGGTCTGTTGTTGAACAAAAATACGATGCTGTGATTGCAGGTTTGGTTTGATATGTTTATCAATAAAGTTGAAAACACGGGTATATTGGCTTTAGATCTAATTGATTTTAAGACCGATCTTGCTATCCTAAGTTTTGACATCAAAACATTGTTGTATAAGGAAGCAATCGTTAAAGAAAAAGAATTCAGAGAAGCTTTGGCGGCGGTGGACTGGTCTGCTTTTCGAAATAAGGCGGTTGCCATTAGCTGTTCTGTGGACGCAATTATCCCGCCTTGGGTCTATATGGCCCTGGCGGAAAAACTTCATCCTGTTGCAGCGTATTACGATTTTAAGGCGATGGAGGATTTGGAAATAGACCTATGGATGCAGGCTTTACAAGCGATAGATTTGTCGCATTTTCAGCAGCAAAAAGTTGTCATAAGGGCCCGTCCTAATATTCCGGCGTCACTTTATATGTTAGCGACAGAACGATTGATTCCTATTGTCCAGACGTTGATGTATGGTGAGGTTGGTATGCCAAAAGTTGTTTTTAAAAAAGGGAAAGTATAATGAAAGCATTAATATTCAATGGTGCCTTGGAAAGAAGGCAAGAATCTACATCGGGAAAATTGTCACACTATTTTTCCGACCAACTGAACCAAAGGGGGGTTGAAAATACTATTTTTAATTTGGCTGATAGCGGAATACCCTTATTTGATTTGAGTCTCAATCGGGTGCCCAATGCGGTCAAGATTATGAATAACTTATTTCTTGAGGCAGATATACATTTTTGGTTGTCTCCGCTTTATCATGGAAGTATTCCCGGTGTCATGAAAAATTGTTTGGATTGGCTTGAAGTCAGTGCTAAAAATAAACCGGCTTACCTGACGGATAAACATATCGGACTGGTTTGTTGGGCCGATGGTGTGCATGCACTACAGGGTATTAATGCAATGGATGCTATCGCGAAGTCGCTCCGCGCCTGGACATTGCCCTTTAGTGTGCCCATCATGAAATCTGGGCTTTTTGAGTCCGACAATCCAAATGTGCTGTCTTCGGCTTACCAGTGTAAGCTGGACTTGCTGATCGATATTGCTACGAAAAAGAGTAGTGAATCTCGTTGATAAAAAGGCCTCTCGGTAATTCGAGAGGCTTTTTTATCAACGAGAGATGTTTTAGCCTATATTTAAATAGATTAGCCAAACCCTATATGGAAAATTAATTTCAAAAAAGTAGAAGAATATCTTTAGCAATTCATCGCGGAGATATATCTTTGTTTTTTGGACCCGCCATTTGATTACGCGGTTTTCCGACCTATATTTTCTATTGTCGACTTTGAAGAAGCCTCATCGACGGCAAATTTAGAGGTAGAGAGAAGTCTTTGACCACCATAAGACTTTCTTGTTACATATTATGAAACCATTGGCTGAAAAGGCCCCATTTAGTTTAATTGTTTAAATGATTAAGATATTGGATTAATGATGTTTCAGTTGAAAGAGTTAACGAAGATAATTGCCTTTTTTATAGCATACTTTACTGTACATGTTGTAGCTGCACAGAGTTTTTTGCCATTGGATGAAAATAAATATCGATCTGACGCGGAAAAGTTATTGCTGTCGAGTTCGGAGGACAGTGTGAAAGCAATGCAGCATTTTTATTTGGCAGATTACTATAGATTTAGAGATACGACCAAATTTTGGGATCATATGCAACAGGGGGAGCGGTTAGCCAAACCGTTCAGGAGCTTACAGGCGATGGGGGCACTTTACAAAAGCTTTTATTATGGGCAATTTCTGGATAGTAAAAATGCAGGAGTTGAAGCCCAACGATGTGTAGACCTCCTTGGAAATGCACAAAAGCCTTTTCAGCAGGGGCTTTTGGCCAAAGCTTGGTATAATCTAGGCTTAATTCGATTTCCTAAAAAAGGATTTGCTGATTTTCTGGATATCCTTAACGGGAAGTGTCTGCCTTATGCGAAAGCACATGATCCCATCATGGAAGGTAGTATAAATACGATGATCGGCATGACGTTTATGTCGTCCAATCAGCTTGCAAAAGCTGATGAATACCATCAATCGGCCATAAAACAGCTCGAGCAGCAACCGCCGAGTGCTGCACTTGTGGTGGCTTATCTCAATACAGTCAGTAATTATTGCTATCAGGTGAAATCCAAAGAAGCAAGAGTACTGTTGGACAAAGTCAAACAGCTCCTGAACGATTACCCGAATTCTTCTCAATTACCCAACTACTATTACAATGAAGCGCTTTATTTTACCACAAAGCAACAGACTGATGAAGCCCTTCGCCTGTTGGATATCGGTTTGGATTGGTCGGTGAAAATGAACAATTGGAAATTATTTCAGATGATGCGGTTCAGAAAGTTTAATGTGTATCTCTTGCAGAAAAAATATGCTGATGCTAAACTGCAGTTGGAGGAAATCGTGAAAAATGGATTATTAACGCGAGATCTTTACAACAGTAAAATTGTGTACAGTCAACTGGCGGGTGTGAATGAGCTAATGGGTAATTATCAGGATGCGCTGAAGATGTCCAATATGGCAAATAAACTATCCGATAGCATTCAGAAGGTCCAATTGCTGGAAAAAATGAATGAGATGGAGACAAAATATAAGACCGTTGAAAAAGAAAAAGAAATTTTGAATCTACGCGCAGAAAAGGAGCGTAACCAATTTCGGATTTTTCTCGTTTTGGGTATCGCCGTTTTGCTTTTTTGTATTGTGCTTTTTATTGCTTTTTTCTATCGAAAACAACGGAAGCTCAATACACAGATTCAGCTCAACCACGAAATCGTGTTGGACAAATTGGAAAAGGAAAAACAGCTGCAAATTTCGGAATCGATGCTCAAGGGGGAGGAGCAGGAACGTCAGCGTATTGCCCAAGATTTGCATGATAGCATAGGTGGTATGTTGACCGGTTTAAAATTTAAGATTGCCGGCGATGTAGCAAAGAGTACACTCTTGACGGATGAAGTGCCGCAGAAGTTGAATGATATTTTAGGCGAAGTAAGGCGGATATCCCATAATCTAATGCCCGAATCGTTGCGTCAGTTTGGATTGATAGCAGCATTGGAGCAATTGTGTATGGCAATGAAAAATAGTCATGTTTCGATCCAATTTGAAAACTACGAACCTGAATTGAAGGTGGATTTTCAAAAAGGATTGGCCATATATCGAATTGTTCAAGAGGCTATTTCAAATGCGCTAAAGTATGCAAACGCAGATGCAATTATCGTTCAGGTAAGTAAATCGGACGAAGTACTGCATATCCTCGTTGAGGATAATGGCAAAGGCTTTGATTCCGCTGTGTTAAATTATGGATTGGGTTTAAATAATATGGTCAATCGGGTGAAATGGATCAATGGATCAATTGATATTCAGAGTAAGCTTGGATCCGGAACTCAAATCGAAATTGGTGTTACTGTTTAAAATAGGCTGAGTCATGAAGATAATTGCAGTGTTAGACGATCATCCTTTATTGTTGGAAGGTGTTGCCTCTTTTCTCAATAATCAGGATGGGTATCTTGTATATCCCTTTTTGGAAGAGATTGCGTTAATTGAATTTTTAAAGGTCACGAAAGCGGATCTGTTGTTGCTGGATATGCAACTTTTGAATACCAGTGGAGTGGAGGTATGTGTGCGGGTAAGGAAGTTGTTCCCTATGACCCCTATTGTCGCATTAAGTAACTTGGCAGATGGCAATCTCATTTTTCAGTTTATGCAGGCTGGTGGAAATGGCTATATCTTAAAGGATGTTAGCAACGAAGAATTTCTGGGCTGTGTACAGCTCGGACTGGACGGCAAAGAAGCAATTTGTGATCGGGCGAAAGAACTTTATCGTGGTGCAATTGCTACGATCAGCAGTTTGCCCAGGCTTACACAGCGTGAAAAAGAGATTTTGACGTTGATCTCCAATGGACTTACCACGAACCAAATCGCCGAGCAGTTATTTTTAAGTCCAGTTACTGTGGAGACGCATCGGCGCAATCTCCTGACTAAATTTAAAGTTAAAAATATGATTGAACTTGTACAGCTTGCGATGAAACATAAGTTGTTGGGACTCGAATAGAGACCGCTCTTAGTGTTCACCGTAACCGACGTCATCAAGCTTACCTTTGAAGACCCTAAATTGGATAATAAAATATGCAACCACCAGAATTGCTGCAAACATAAACCAGCCTAAACCTACTGAAAGACCATATTCGTGCGCTGCTGCATTTTGAATCGTCAAGGAAGGATTGACCTCATTCGTTGAAGGCAATAATATAGGGAACATGGAAGCAACGGTCGTGGCAAAGCTCCCCAATATGAACAGGGATGAAAATAGGAAGCCAATACCATCTTTCTTAAAGGTCTTAATCCAAAATTGTCCAACTAATCCAACGGCAGCAATCAAAGGAAATATCCACAGCCAATAATGATTTTGAAGATTGTTTAAGGAGATGGGTTTCACATAATGCCATACATAGGCCGATAGTAGGACGAGAATAAGCAAGACAACGTTGAGTTTAAAAACAATATTCTTTAATCTGGTATTTAGTGTGCTGGATGTTTTCAGAATGACCCAGCCTGCGCCGTGGATTGTTAATGTAACGACGGCAACTAAACCTAATATGATGGTGAACCAGTCTATAATGCCTTGATGTTGGGCTAATGGGTCAAATGTCGGATTCCAAAGTGCTAAAAAGAAATAATGTGGCTCTTGGGTCGATACACCATTTTCTACCATACCTAGGTTTACTCCGCGAACGACATTGCCTAGGGCAGCGCCAAAGAAAAGTGCCAGCAACAGGCTTGCTAGACCAAAAGCTTTATCCCATAAAGCCTCCCAAAGCCGATGGTGAACCTGACCTCTGAGTTCAAGACTTATCGCTCTAAAAATGAGCAGCCATAATACAAGCATGAGCGGTAAGTAAAATCCACTGAAAGAGGAGGCATAAAGTGTTGGAAAAGCAAAGAACAGGACACCGCCGGAAGCGATGAGCCAGACTTCATTGGCATCCCAAAACGGCCCAATCGCGTTAGTAACAGCTTTTTTCTCCTGTTCGGTTTTAGCAAAGAATAGATGGACAATTCCCGCCCCAAAATCGTACCCATCGAGTACGATATAAATTCCCAGCATGAAAGTTAATACGATAAACCAGAATATTTCCATAGCTAATTAGGTTAATGCAACTGTCATTTCAGGACCTTTTCTAATGATCTTCAAGACTAACATCAGAAATAACAAACCCAAAAGAATGTATAAACCGACGAAGCCGAGAAAGGTAAATAATGTATTTCCAGAAGATACGGTAGGTGATACACCGTCTACCATGCGCATGAGATTATAAACTAGCCAAGGTTGTCGTCCCAGTTCCGCCGTATACCAGCCAGCAGTATTCGCGATGTAGGGGAAAGGAATCATAAACATAATGATCCACAACAACCATTTCGTTTGATACAACCTGTTCCGCCAGAGCAGTAGTGCTCCAAGGACCATAATACCAATGAATATGGTACCCAAACCTACCATGATGTGGTAACTGTAATACAGTCCGGGCACGTTGGTTGGATGTAAGGACTGGTCAAATTCATTTAATCCCTTAATTTCTGCATCCCAGCGCTGGTAGGTCAGGAAGCTCAATACATTCGGTACGGCTATCTTATTGTCCAATTTTTTGTTTTCCATGTCCGGTTGACCGATCAGAATAATCTCTGATCCGCCTTTCTCAGTTTTGAAAATTCCCTCCATGCCAGCAAAGGCTGCTGGCTGATATTTGACTACGTTTTTGGCTGCAAGGTCTCCTGTAGGAAACGCCAGCATAACGGAGGAAATAGCGCCAAAAATAACACCGCTTTTAACGAATATCTTTCCAAACTTACTATGCCTGTCACTTAACAGATAGAAGGCTCCAATAGAAGCAACGAAAAACGAGCTGGTCACCAATGAAGCGGCTTGATTATGTAGATAAGATGGCCATAACCATGGATTACTGAATAATGCACTAAAATTGTTCAGTACAAATTTGCCATTTTCAAGAATCTCATACCCAACAGGATGCTGCATCCAGGAATGCGTGGCGATAATCAGGAAACCACTGGCCCAAGATCCAATAAAGACCATGAGTCCAGATAAAAAATGGAGCTTATGCCCCAGCAACTTTTCTCCAAAAAGAAACATCCCCAGAAATGAAGATTCCAGGAAAAAGGAAAACATACCTTCCATGGCTAAGGTCTGTCCGATAATACCACCGGTAAGTTCAGAAAATTTGGCCCAGTTAGTACCAAACTGAAATTCCATGGGAATGCCTGTCACAACGCCCATGGTGAAATTAAGCGCAAAGATTTTCATCCAAAACTTGGAAGCATGGTTGTAGTCTTCATTTTTTGTTTGCAGAAATTTCCATTTGAAATAGACGATCATTAAGGATAAACCCATGGTCAATTGAGGGAATAAATAATGGAATGTAATTGTAAATGCGAACTGAAGTCGATTATAGAGAATCATATCTTCCATGTAGCCGAAGTTTTGGTTAAAAGACAGTTAAATATAGCCATTTTATTTGCGTATATATCCATGAAACTGTTTTATTTTTTGATAAAATAACTGGTTTTTTATTGTTTTCTGTCCTAAGTGTAAAATCTGAAACTCAACACAAGGCATCCACCGCAGTAATCTCTTTTTTATCTTATCTTCGTCCGAATTTAAGATAACGGTGGAAGGGTAGAAGAGCATTAGGGAAATGAAGAAAGTGCTAATTTTGATGGGTGTTTTATTGATCCCCATACTTTTTATTATACTGAATAATACGGGCCGGGGAACAGTCGCTAAAGATAATATTGTGTTTCGGGATAAATTATCTGATTACAATTTATTCAAGGGCAAAATTGCTGATCTTGTTCCAAATGACCAGGGGGTCTCTTATGAATTAGCTTCGGCCCTATTTACAGACTATACCGATAAAAAGCGTGTCATCTTTCTTCCTAAGGGAGGAAAAATGATCGCCACAGACGATGGTTTGCCCAGCTTCCCCGATGGTACCATCATTGCCAAAACTTTTTTTTATCCTCCGAGAGATGCGGTAGGGGACTCGAGACAGCGGCTGCTTGAAACGCGGCTTTTGATTCATAAAGACGGACAGTGGAACGCAGCTACCTATCAATGGAATGCGGCCCAAGAGGAAGCTTTTCTGTTGATGGACAGTGCTTCCGTGCATGTCTCCTTTTTGGACAACAAAGGTGTTGAGCGACAAACAAATTATATTATTCCTTCCCGAAAGGATTGTATGGCATGCCATCGACAAGGAAATCATTTGCTCCCGATAGGTCCGAAGATCAGAAATCTAAACCGTATAATCGTTCACGATCGTGACAGCATCCAGCAACTGGTCCGGTTGACCCAGATGGAGGCTCTTGATCTGAAATCGTTCAAAGTTTCCAATAGTTTGCCCGGTTATGAGGATATTGGTCAATCGACTGCAAATCGTGCCCGAGCTTATCTCGAGATCAATTGCGCCCATTGTCACAACCCTAAAGGAACGGCCTATATGACCATGCTGGATCTGAGGTATGAAAGCCCGTTGAATGAAACTGGGATTTGGTTAAAACAAGCTAAGATTATTGGACGGATGTCTACATTGGGAGAGATGCATATGCCTCAAAAGGGGACTACTGTACTTCATGATGAAGGAATACTGCTGATTAAAACTTATTTAAAAACACTACAATAGAAGCTTATTGCTTATCCCTATCGACAATCTTTTAAGCCTGCCAGCTCGCTTTTATAGCCCCGCTGCATATCCTATTTATTTCTTTTAATAAAATCTATAGAATTAGTAGATTATATTAAAATTACTTCTATATTTGTGAGAAGATAACAGGTCGCGAATGAAAACATGTATTACTTTTCAGCGTGGCGAATTAACACATTATTATGGAACATATCAATATTAGTAAAAGCACATTTTTCGTAAGTATTACTGCAAAGTCTTTGAAGGCTAAATCCCCAGATGTAAGAAAGATGCGAATGTGCCATATAGGATAATTTCCCTTATCTTTTCTCAAACTGACAGCAGGGGAGGCGCTCGCTTCCCCCCATGTCTTCAAAATAAAAACAAGTTTTCGATTGGCGTTGGCACTTGTTCGTATTCACCATTAACACTTTATCTATGAAAAATCTTAGGGTACTCCGGTATTCTACCTTGTCGCTATGTTTACTATTATCTGGCGTTGGGCATCAGGTATATGCGCAAACAGATGTCAGACCGATTATCAATGCATCCTTATCGGGATATGTATATGATAGTCAGCTTAAACAACCTCTTGAAGGCGTAACCATTCAACTCGAAGCCGTAACTCACGTTGTTACAACAGATCAAAAAGGTTTTTTTCAAATTGTAACGGGACAGAAATTACCCTTTTCGATTACACTCTCGCGCATTGGTTACAAAAAAAAGACCGTGTTAGTTGCCGAATCTCCCACGAAAATAGAATTGGATCCAGTTACACAGGACCTTGATGAGGTGGTCGTTGTTGGCTATGGCACACAGAAAAAAATCTCATTGACCAATTCAATCGCCAGTATTGATGGTGATAAACTGACGAAAAGACCGGTTTCGAATACCCAGCAAGCTTTACAGGGCCTGCTGCCAGGGGTAACCGTACAGGACCTTGGTGGAAAACCAGGGCAATCGGCGGCCAATATTCGAATCAGAGGATTGACTACATTTAATACCAACTCGAGCAGCACCAGTGGCTACGATCTCAGCAAGAATAATGCTTTGGTCATCGTGGATGGAATTGAACAACCCTGGTCCAAGTTAAACCCCAATGATATCGCCTCAATTTCAGTCCTAAAGGATGCGGCTTCCACGGCGATATATGGATCGCGCGCGACCAATGGTGTAATTATTGTGACCACCAAAAGTGCAAAATCTGGACATGTTGTGATTGATTATAATGGTTATTACGCTTTACAGAAATCAATTAATAAGCCCAAGCAAATGGATGCTGTATCCTACCTCCAATTGCAACAGGACGCCTACCGTAATGCGGGACTGGCGGTGCCAGCACGATTTAGTGATGAATCGATTACGGCTTACCAAACGGCGACGGATCGTGAAAAATATCCTTTACCAAATACCTGGTTTGACACGTTGTTGAAAACGGCTCCTCAACAAGACCATGCCTTGTCATTCACTGGTGGAAATGAGATCCTGCGCTCTAGATTGGCCGTTCGTTATAACAAGCAGGATGGTATTATTGAGCATTATGGTGCTGAATTGGCGGATATCCGGCTAAACAACGATTACAAAGCAACCTCTTGGCTTAATTTTACGGGAAGTATAAACTACCGATATAGCAAAGCCGCCGAGCCCGGACGTGATCCGATCAATAATTTTCTCCATGGCTCGATGTGGGTGGTGCCTAAATATGATGATGGTACCTACGGATTAAGTACGCAAGGAAATAATCCTTTAATGTTGATTGAAAAAAGTGGTTTTAAAAAGGTAAATGAAAACTACCTAAGCTCCATCGTTAAAACAGACATTCAATTAGTGAAAAATTTGTTGTTTACTTCCCAATTTGGTGTTAGGGTAAACTTCAACAACAGCAAAACCTTTTTGAACGCTTTTGACAATAAAGACCGAAATACAGGGATAGTAAAGAGTTTTCCGATCAATTCGTTAACCGAAATTCGTGATAATAGCAGCGAGTATACATGGAACAACCTGTTGACCTATCAGTTGACGACCGGGCCAAATCATATCAAGGCATTAGCTGGGTATTCACAGATTCACAATTACCAAAATTATCTTACGGCCTATCGCGAACGATTCTACAACAATGACATTACCTCTATTGGACAGGGGGCTGACGACGCTACAAAAAATAATAGCGGTTATGATGTGCAGTATGGCTTGCGTTCTTTTTTTGGTCGGATAAACTACGATTGGAGGGGCAAGTACCTGCTTGAAGTGAATGGCCGCTATGATGGTTCATCCCGTTTTACGGGAGACAAACAATACGGTTTTTTCCCTTCGGCATCAGCTGGATGGCTACTATCCAAGGAAGAGTTTTGGAAACCCATAGGGAATTGGTTGAACGAATTCAAGTTGCGTGCTTCCTGGGGAAAGACGGGAAACCAATCTGTCGACTTGTATAGTTATTATTCGGCCTTAATTGCAGCAGGATATGATTTTGGGGGTAAATCTGTACAGGGGTATCGGCTGGACAGTTATGCCAATCAGCAATTGGGTTGGGAGTCTACGACACAGTATGACTTGGGTTTGGATGCCGCTTTCCTAAACAATCGCTTGACGTTTACCTTGGATTATTATAACAAGGTTACCGACGATATTTTACTGAATCTGGATATTCCTGCCGTTTTGGGATTAAAACCTTCACCCCAAAATGCTGGTACGGTACTGAATCGTGGCTGGGAATTTAGTGCAAATTATCAGAAAAGACCAAGCGCTCCTGGGGCTTTTGCTTATCAATTAAATGCAAATTTTAGTATCAACCATAATGAAGTAACAGATTTAAAAGGTACAGGACCCTATATCGCGGGGTCGGATATCGACCCAAGGTATATCATTGCCAAAGGGCTACCTATCAATACCCTTTGGGGATATAAGACCGACGGTATCTTCCAGTCTGCGGAGGAAATTAAAGCTTACGGTGCTACGTATGCCACCAATACGAAGCCTGGAGATGTGAAATATGTGGATTTGAATGGCGACGGTATAATCAATGCAAATGACATGGCCGCTATCGGAAATTCCTTTCCCAAATATACCTTTGGAATTAATGGGAGTTTCAGTTTTAAAAATTTTGATCTTGATCTCCTTTTTCAAGGAGCAGCGAAAGTCGATACGCGTTTGTCGGGAGCTTTGGCAGAAATGGGTAATCAGGAAGGATTTACACATGAAATATTTACAGGCAATTATTGGACACCGACACATACCGATGCACGCTTTCCGCGTGTGGTCAAATATGATTTGCGCAATGTCGCAACGTCGGACCGTTTAGTGGTCAATGGTTCTTATCTGCGTTTGAAAAATATACAGGTTGGGTATACAATACCCCTAGAGGCAATCGGAAAGACAGCAATCAACAAACTACGGGTATACCTATCGGCGACAAATTTATGGACAATTTCAAAATTGAATGAATGGAATTTGGATCCCGAAGCGGAATCTGGACGGGCAGTATATTATCCGCAAACTGGACTTTATACACTGGGCGTGAATTTGACCCTGTAGTGTGATTGTTACTATACTATTTAATTGAAAACTCATGAATTTTTACAAATATCTATATCAAAAAGGAAACTGGATTTTCAGTTTCGGACTGTTTTCGCTTATGCTGATGGGCTGTGATAAGAATCTGTTGGATGCCGTGCCAACTGATCGCCTGTCGGAAAATATATTTTGGAAGAGCCAAGCCGATGCGGAGCTTGCTGTAAATGCGCTCTACAATGATCTTGATGGAGCAGAAATCTTCTATTCGGATGCATTGACGGACATAGCGCATGTCAATCAGCCTTTCGCTGTGGATGCGTATATCGAGCTTGGTACTTATGACGCTTCAAGCTCCCGATTGTACAATACCTGGAGTAACGCCTATAAAGGAATCGGGGCGGCCAATTATTTTTTGGCGAATGTTGGTAAGATCGAGGGCAGCCGGGATGAAACCCTAATCGCCAGATTTATCGGCGAAGCTCGTGTGTTAAGAGCCTATCAATATATCAAATTGGCCTATTTATTTGGCGGGGTACCTTTGGTAAAAGCGCCGCTGACTTTGGAAGAGGGAAGGGCGGTACAACGCGCTGACCTTAAAGAAATTTACGATTTTATTGACACCGAATTGGAACTGGCCGCGGCAAGTTTGCCTGAAAGCTACTCCAGTAACGATATCGGGCGCATAACCCGTTGGGCCGCATTGGGCCTGAAAGCACGGTCAGATTTATATGCAGGACGATTTGCAGCAGCAGCAAAAGACGCAAAAACAATTATCGATAGCAAACGATTCGAGCTTTACCCCCTGTATGCAAATCTCTTTACGTATGCGGCTGAAAATAACAAAGAGGTGCTGTTGGATAAGCAATTTCTGGAAAATATATACACACAAAGTGTTTTTAACCTCTTAGCCCCCTATAGCCAGCAAAATGGGCAGAGTACCTATGTGCCTACCAAAGCCTTGACAGATAGTTACGAGACTTCCGGTGGGTTGGTAATTACGGATGCCAATAGTGGTTATGATCCCAAAAATCCCTCTGAAAATCGCGACCCGAGGCTTGCTTTGTCAATTTTTTTGGATGGCGATCCGCTTCCAAATGGAGCTATTTTTCATCCTGCACCCAATAGTGGGACTGCTGATGCTGTGGGGAGTACTTATATTGCTTCCACAACAGGTTTCAATATAAAGAAATATATCGATAAAAAAGATTTGGCAAACCCCTCAAAAAGTGGGTTGAATATCATGCTACTGCGTTATGCCGAAATATTATTGACCTATGCGGAAGCAAAGATTGAGCTCGGCGAAATTGATGGCAGTGTTTACGATGCCATTAACCAAATTAGAAATTCACGCACTGATGTAAAACTTCCAATAATAAGTAATCAAGTAAATCAGGAACAACTTCGCCAGTTGGTTCGTCGCGAGCGTACAGTGGAACTGGCATTTGAGGGTTTACATCTCGCGGATATAAGACGATGGAAAACGGCCGAAAAGGTTGTTCCTGGTAAAGTGTATGGCATCACGTATCAAAATAACAACGGAGAGGCAGTTGTCGTTGAAGCAGCCTCGGAAAGCCGTGTTTTTGATGCGAAAAAGCATTATCTCTGGCCCATTCCACAACGGGAAATTAACCTCAATCCGAATCTAAAACAGAATTCAAATTGGTAAAAATTGTTATCTTGTGGCACGATTCCAATTAACTCATGCAAATATGATGCGATACACTAAACTTATGACCTCTATGGCTTTATTTTTACTGGTGGCTTTTGCCAATGCCCAGCAAAAAAAGCCTAATATTATCTTGATTCTGACCGATGATCTTGGTTATAGCGACATTGGTTGTTATGGAAGTCCGAATATCTCAACCCCTTTTTTGGACTCGATCGCCAGTAAGGGCGTGAGAGCAACAAACTTTATGGTTTCTACGCCCTCGTGTACACCGTCAAGAGCTTCTTTATTAACCGGAAGATATGCTTCACGTGATAATCTTCCCGCACCGATCGGTCCAGGCTCCAATTTAGGCCTGCCTGACGATGAGGAAACGATTGCCGAATTATTAAAAAAGGTAGGCTATAGAACTGCGTTAATCGGGAAGTGGCATTTAGGGGATAAACAGACTTACCATCATCCTAATCAACAAGGCTTCGATTCTTTTTATGGCATGCTGTATAGCCATGATTATCGCGATCCTTATGTAAAAACAGACTCTGTCATTAAGATCTTTAGGAATCGGAAACCTGAAGTCGTTGCGCCTGATGATTCGGACCTGAGCTCACTTTATCACAAAGAAACAGTGAAGTTCATAGAAGACCAAGATAAAGATCATCCATTCTTTTTATACTATGCGCATAATTTCCCGCATCTTCCTTTGGCATTTGCCAACAAAAAGAACCGATTTGCAGATCAGCAAAATGCAGGCCCACTTGGTGCGGTGATGCAGGAGTTAGATCATAATTTTTCGGAGCTCTGGAAAATGGTTGAGCGAAAAGGCCTTGCCGATAATACCATTTTGATTTTTTCAAGCGATAATGGCCCCTGGATATCCTATCCATCGCGGATGTCTGACGATCATGCCACAAAAAATTGGCATGTGGGTACTGCTGGAGTCTTCAAAGGTTCGAAAGCCGAAACAACAGAAGGTGGTGTCCGTGTACCTTTCATTGTTTATGGCAAAGGCTATGCACAAGAAGGAAAAGTTATTCGGCAGGCAATTAGCAACTTGGATGTATTGCCTACGATAGCCAAATGGACTGGTGCATCCTTGCCGAAGAAATCCATTGATGGCCAAGCGATCGATTCTTTGTTGAATGGGAAATCGGAAGATTTAAAAACAGCACACAGACCGATATTTTTGGTGAATTATGGACATGTTGAGGCTGTTCGGTCAGGCGACTGGAAGTATCGGCGGATAGCAGCCGGAGTCAATCAGATTTCGGGCAAACCCTATGATGCTATTGAAGAATTACATAACATTGCCTGGGATCCGAGCGAAAGAACCAATATTTTAAAGGATTATCCAGAAAAAGCGGCGGAATTGCGCGTATTGTTTGAAAGCTTTGATGGGAATATGAAATAGGTAGGCGTAACGACAGCCTAACATAAACAAGGCGGACCTTATTTCCTAAGGTCCGCCTTGTTTTTTATACAGTTGCAATAGATTTAAAGCAATTCAAATTCTTTTTCTTTGACATCGCGACTGTTCGGACCAATATAGACTTTGAAATTCCCTGGTTCGGCAACATAATTGAGGTTGTTGTCGAAGAATTTAAGATCGTCTACTTTGATGTTAAAGTTTACGGTTTTTTGTTCTCCTTTTTTGAGAAATATTTTTTGAAACCCTTTTAATTCTTTTACGGGACGAGTGACAGAGCCAACTAAGTCCTGGATATAGAGTTGCACCGTTTCTTCCGCATCATAATTTCCGGTATTACTGATGTCGATACTTGCTTGAAGAGTACCTTTATCGTCGATTGTGTTGCGGTCAAGACGGATGTCACTATAGGTAAAAGTTGTATAACTTAATCCGTAACCAAAAGGGTAGAGCGGGGAATTGCTTACATCCAGGTAATTTGATTTGAATTTTTCAAAATCACCCGAGTTTCCATAAGGTCTGCCGGTATTTTTGTGTGCATAATAGATCGGAATCTGACCAACATTGCGTGGGAAAGTGGCCGTAATCTTTCCTGAAGGAACGACATCCCCAAATAAAACATCGGCTACTGCTTTTCCTGTTTCCGTTCCGCCAAACCAAACGTTTAATATTGCGGGTACGTGAGCATCTTCCCAGGTGAGCGTTAGCGGCCTACCTGTAAACAATACCAGTACAACTGGTTTTCCTGTTGCTAATAGTGCTTTTAACAGATTTTGTTGATTTTTCGGAATATCCAGTTCTGAGCGACTGGAGCTTTCACCTGACATTTCAGACGCTTCACCAAGTGCGGCCACAACGACGTCGGATTGTTGGGCAACTTTCAGGGCATCAGCAATGATCTCTTCTTCTTTTCGGGAATCGCGTGCGATGGTACGGCCGAACATGGTTGCGTGGTTTTGGTAAATCGGATCCTCCAACAGATTACTTCCGAGATGGGTGAGAATATTTACTTTGTTGCCTAACACGGCCTTCATTCCCTCAACTAAAGAGGCTGTTTTGTCCAATTCAGCACTGACACTCCAGGTTCCGGGCATATTTGGACCTGAATTGGCTAATGGGCCAATGACAGCAACTGTTCCTGTTTTTTTTAATGGAAGCACTTGGTTTTCGTTTTTCAACAAAACAAATGACTTTGCTGCAATTTCCCGGGCTTTGGCATGATTGGCAGCCGATCCGATCACAGTTTTTGCCCGTTTTTCGTCACAATAGCGATAAGGATCGTCAAATAAGCCTAATTTATACTTGGCCTCCAAAACAAAACGGCAAGCCCTGTCAATATCTGCAATCTTGACTTTTCCAGCATCCAAAGATTTTTTTAGTGTTGTCAGAAATCCTTCACCGACCATATCCATATCAACCCCAGCATTGAGGCTTAAGGCAGAAACCTGCTGGAGGTCACCGAGGCCGTGTGCCGTTAATTCGTTTACCGCAGTGTAATCGGTTACGACCAATCCTTTAAAGCCCCATTGCTTCCGTAAGACATCAGTCATTAACCATTTGTTTGCCGACGCAGGGACACCATTGATATCGTTAAAAGAAGTCATAATACTTCCCGCTCCAGCGTCTATAGCCGCTTTGTAAGGCGGTAAATATTCATTGTACATGCGGTGGAGGCTCATATCTGTGCTATTGTAATCACGGCCACCTTCAGCGGCACCATATAAGGCAAAATGTTTAACACAGGCCATCATGGTGTTGTGTGCTGCCAGGTTATCCCCTTGGAAGCCATGAACGATAGCTTCGGCTACCCGAGAGCTTAGATAGGTATCTTCACCTGCACCTTCGGAAATACGGCCCCAGCGTGGATCGCGCGAGATATCTACCATGGGCGAAAATGCCCAATTAATTCCATCGGCGGTCGCTTCTTCGGCTGCTATACGTGCAGATTGTTGAATCAAGTTCATGTCCCAGGTAGCGGCAAGACCTAAAGGAATTGGGAACACCGTACGATACCCGTGAATAACATCCATCCCAAAAATGATGGGTATTTTTAACCGGGATTGCTTGATCGCTATTTCCTGTGTTTTGCGGATTTTCGCTGGTGTACTCATGCTGAAAATCCCACCGATTTGACCATTTTTAATTTTCGCTTCTACACCGGTGGATACCGTGGTTCCAGTGGTCGCTTCACCACCGGTTACCAAGTTAAGTTGTCCAATCTTTTCGTCGACAGTCATCTTAGCCATAAGCTGATTAATGAACGTGTCCATTTTCTGATTGGATTGCGCTGGACTTGTATGCCAGGCGAGCAATGCAAGAAGGAAAGTACCTACTACTTTTTTCATCGTATTATTTTTTTGTGCGCATGGATTTTGCTTCCCTCGCTACATGGTAAGTTTATGTAAAGCGCTCAAGATGACTCTTGAAGCTCTTTTATGGGATGTCCTGTTGTTTTCGTGGAAGGAACCATTCTCAACGTGTGACGGATTGAAAATGATTCCACAGACCACTATTTTAAATAAGGACTTGTAAAACCGAGTTTTTTTAGTCCTTGTTGAATTTCTGGGGCCTGCATAAATAGCTCCCAGATTTTGCCTGTTCTATAGTTTTCGATCATGACAATAATAGGCCCCTGATCGATGGCTAGATAACGTTGTGGATACCAATTTGCCGTTTCACTGTAGGCATCATAGTAGCCATATTTACCCCAGACTTTATTGCCGAGTTGTTTGTCTAGGTATTGTGCAAACTGAATGCTTTCATGCGGTGTGTAAGGCATGGATGACAAAGCTGCTGTCGGCGAGATCACGCCAGGGTCGTTGTCTGGGTGATGTGCATCGTAGCCGTTAATGGAATAGCTGGCCGTCCAGCCCCAGCCTTTATCCGAACCGTAACCTTTATAACCTTTTGGGTTTAGATCTGCATAAGCCAAATTTATCTTGGCATGGTTGCTTGTCGCTTCCCAATAATCTGCATATTGGTCTTTTAATCCTTTGGGACTCAATCCTAAATAGGAGTAATGTTCCCAGAATAGCGGCCCCACTTCACCTTCTTTGGCATTGTGCTTGAGTACGAGTGGAATATCGTATTTTTTAGCGGAGCTTTTAATTGCACCAGATCTTGCCCAACCCTCATGATACACTTGTGGTGCAATAGGGTAGGTAGGAGAGGAGGCTGCTAAAATATAGGTAATCAAACATTCGTCGTATCCTCTGACGGGGTGATTTTGCTGGAAGTTAAATTTAGGACTCCAATGCCAATAAATAACATTTTGTCCATTTGTGTAATGATTCCAATTGATTTCTTTCCATAGTTTATCTGCTTTTTGGGCAACGAGTTGGGCAGAATCACCTTTGTCTTTTAGATATTCCCGAATGGCGATTAGGCCTTGGGCTAAGAATGCTGTTTCAACGATGTCACCGCCATTATCTTTTTCACTAAAGGGTTTCGCTGTACCCAGTTCTCCATCGTACCAGTGTGCCCAGGCTCCTTTAAACCGTTCGATTTTGCCTAGATAATCCATGATGTGATCCAGCTTTTGAACACCTTGTTCCTGACTGATAAACCCACGTTCCATGGCGACAATCATACCCATGAGCCCGAAGCCACTACCACCTATGGTCACGACATTACGGTCATTTTGAGGGTAAACACCATCCATATGGATGCGTTCCCTGGCGAGACCGGAAGTAGGTTCGGCACCTTCCCAAAAATATTGAAATGTATGTTGCTGAATAGTTGTTAATAGCGAATCTTCATTGATTTTGCTTCCATCGGTTGAATCAATCTTTGAGGGACTGTCTGGACTGCTGTTAGTAGCGTTTTGGCACGAACTGCTGAGAATAAGCGCCAAAGCTATACCGCTAAGTGCTGGATATGCTATTCGTTTTCTCATGGATATGTTGTTTAATTCTTAAAAAAATGTTCAAACGACCTATGGTCGTTTGAACGGAGTTATTTTACTTATATAGTTACCAACCGGTATTTTGCGGCATTTCTGGTGTTTGGATACGTTGATTTTCCGGAATTGGAAAAAGCATCATTTTATCCTGGAACGTTTTTCCATTGGCTGCCATGGCAGTTTTTCCCTGTTTTGTACGAATTAAATCAAACCAGCGGTCATGCTCAAAAGCTAATTCAAGACGTCTTTCTTTCCAGATCAACTGGCGGAGCTGTGCTTGGTCGGTTGTCGTTACATTGGCTAATTTTACGCGTGTACGTACCATATTCAATGCATTCAGTGCTTCGCTGCTATTGCCAACCTCATTCGCAGCTTCGGCTAGGATAAGATAAATTTCACCTAGACGGAGATAACGTACGTTCTTATCACCATCAGCGGCACCTCCATTTGCAGACGAATACGCTTTTTCATTATACATGGGATTTTCTACACCATTGTCAATAAGGCGGCCATCGTACAGGGTTTCGCCTCTGAAAATAATCGTTGCATCGCGACGGATATTGTCTTTTTCGGCATTGAAGGCATCCAGTAAGTTTTGGCTTGGGATATTAAAACCCCAGCCTAAGTTGACCGCTCCTCCACGAGGAGCCTGTACTTGACTATATTGTTGGATACCATGCGCGATAGAGGTACCCCTTGCTTGAAATTCAAATAATGATTCGGGACCATTTTCCCCCGCTAAGCGCCAAATTGTTGCATAATCTGGTTCGAGACTGTATCCTCCAGATGTGATGACAGTTTTCGCCATATCAGCAGCTTGTTGCCATTTGCTTTGATACAAATAGACTTTTGACATTAATCCTTGTGCAGCACCTTTGGTTGCTCTACCTAAGTCTTTTGCAGCATAAGCAGATTTGACTGGAAGATTGTCGATAGCAAATTGTAAATCAGCTTCAATATAAGCGTAAACCTCAGCTGCGGGTTCTCTTTTTATTAAATCACGTTCTTGAATAGGAACATCACCCCATCCACGCACAAGATAGAAGTAGTTCAATGCACGTAGAAAACGGGCTTCGGCAATCAATCTGTTTTTATAAGCTTCGTCTGTCAATCCAAATTTTTCCGTGTATTCAATAGCTTGCGTAGCCCGCCCAATGGATTTATACCAACGTGTCCACATGGAAAGAAAGGAACCTGTTGTTGAAGTGTAAGTCAACTCGTCTAAACTTAGTTTATCACCACCGGCATCTGTAGCTGAACTACCTTTATCCGCATTATCGGAAAGCATGTCCGTGATACCAATGTAAGAGAAAGAATAATCCCAGTCAGTAAACATTCCATATACACCATTGACAAATTGCTCGGGTGTGTAGATTTCTTCACTGTCTTCGGCTTCAACATATTCTTTAGAAGGTACATCTAAGAAGTTGTTGTCTTTGCAGCCTTGTAATGCAATGCCCCCACTAAGAAGAATTGCTATATAAAGTTTGTTAATTTTCATTGTCTTCAAAACTAAGGTGATTAAAATTGCATGTTAAGTCCAAATAAGAAATTACGTGTCGTTGGATAAGCCGAAAGCTCAATACCAGAAGTTAAATTTGGACTACCGTCGCCTGCAAGTTCAGGAGAGAAACCACTATAATTCGTAAATATAAATGGATTCTGTGCAGTAACATATAATCTTAGTTTAGATCTCGAGCTATATAAGTTGTTGAAAGTGTATCCTACGGTGATATTATTGATACGGAAATAAGCGCCCGATTCAAGGAAATAACTCGAAGCCCAATATGCTCTTTCTGCACCAGGATGCTCATTGGTTGAACCTGCGCCAGTCCAGCGATTTTCAAAAGTTGACAACGCGATATTCTCACCCGCATTGGAACGAACACTATTTAGACCATTGTAAACCTTATTGCCTGCAACACCATATCCAGAGACATTAAAATCAATAGCTTTGTAATTAACACCAACATTGATACCATATGTTGAAGTCGGTAAAAATGATCCAAAGAAAACCTTGTCGCGGGAATCGATGACACCATCTTCATTTTGATCCTTGTACTTCAGATAGCCAGGTTTTGCCGCGCCAAACGATGGGTAATTTTTTACATCTTCAGCGTCTTGAAAGACACCATTTGCTTCAAACATCCACCAGCCATAGATCGGTTGTCCGACACGGAGTTGTTTGGTAATCTCCCCATTATTTAAACTACCTCCAGTAGCACGGTCATAGGCAGGAACCACTTCTGTTACTTTGTTTTTGTTGTAGGCATAATTGACGCCGACGGTATAACTGAATTCAGGATTAATGCTTTTGTTCCAATTTAAAGCTACTTCAACTCCTTGATTCAGCACTTTGGCACCATGCGCATAGAAATTTTTCTCTGAAGGAGAAGTGTAAGTTGGCGTTACATCAAGAATAGTATTGGTATTCAGCTTATGATAGTAGTCAATGGATCCTGAAAGCTGATTGTTTAGAAATGCAAAGTCTACGCCAGCGCCTGTTTCTCTGGTTACTTCCCAGGTTAGATTCACGGCAGGAGTGCCATAAGCACTACCATACACCATATTCTGTTCAGGACCGAAAACGTAGTTATAATTTGAACTTTCTGGACTTGTTAAAATTGTGGATACATTTAACGGGATATCTTGGTTACCTAATTTACCCCAGTTTCCGCGCACTTTCAATAAATTAATCCAGCTGGCATCTTTCATAAAGCTTTCATTGGTTACCGTCCAGCCTAATCCCACCGATGGGAAGGTACCCCAATATTTTCCTGTATTACGGAAAACACTTGATCCATCTCTACGCAATGTTGCCGTTAAATAATATTTGCTATCGTAATTGTACTGTAATCGTCCGAAATAAGAAGCTAAGGCCCTCGGAGTATAAGACGTTTGCAGCGCAACAATACCATAATTGGTTGTTCCTTTTGCAAGATTAATATTCCAGTATTGTTCTTGTTCAGGCACATTATAACCCGTTTGGCTGCTCATGCTGTTAATGTCGTATTTCTCACGTGACATCCCCACAACCGCCTCAATATGATGCTTGTCAAAATTCTTGTTGAAGGTTAAGAAATTCTCGATAGACCAACGGAATTGTTCCAGATTTTCATATTTCAGACTATTGTCTACATAGTCAAGGGCTTTTGGATTGTTTTCCTTTAATTTGATGAAATCAGATTCATTCAATAACGTATTTGCATTTAACCATTGATCTTTTACATTATTAAAAATCCGTTGTTTCGAATAAAATTTATTCCCGCCAATACGCGAATTGATTTTCAGATAATCGGTTATTTTGAATTCTCCCTCAAAACTTCCCTGTAGGCGGAGCGTATTTGTTCTTTCATTTTGACGTAAAACCTCATATACTGGATTTCCAATGGAATTTAGGTTTCCGATGGCTTGCCCAGGAGCTGCCTCAATACCGGCAACACCAGTTGTTGTATTTACACGACCTAAACCGTAACGGCCATTATCAAACATCACGGGAGCCAGCGGTGACTGACGATAAGCCGTGGTGAAAGCACTATAGGGCTTGGGCGTTGCGTTTGTTAATGTAAGATTTAAATTTTGACTGAACTTTAGGCGATTGTTTAAAAATTTATATACGTTGTTATTGCGTATGGTATTTCTTACAAATTTGGAGCCATCAAGAATACCATTTTCGGTATAATTGTTTGCGGATACGAAGTAATCAACTTTATCAGTTCCGCCAGAAATATTAACGGCATTATTAAATACAGAACCTGTACGTAATAATTCGTCATACCAATCTGTATTATATTTTTGATTCTCTGCTAAACGGTACGATCCATTGGTCGAGGTTAGGTATTCATTTGCAAATGTTCTAAACTGGTCAGCGTTTGCCATTTTCACACGATTGAGGACATTTTTTATACCTGCAAAGCTTTCATAATTGATGTTTGTCGTCCCCGTTTTACCTTTCTTCGTGGTCACGATAATAACACCATTTGCAGCCCGAAGACCGTAAATAGATGCAGAGGATGCATCCTTCAAAACATCCATAGATTCAATATCTGATGGATTGATATTATTAATATCTGTTTGTGCAATTCCGTCGACAATATAGAGTGGATTCCGTCCTGATAATGCCGTTCCTAAGCCCCTGATAATTACATTAGGTGAGGAACCGGGGGCTTCATTTGCAATAATATTGATACCTGCGGCTTTACCTTGGATGGATTGCATCGCTGACATGGCAGGTTGCTTCGTGATATCAGATGATTTCAAGGAGCTGATCGATCCCGTCAGATCCGCTTTCTTTTGTGTACCATAACCGATAACCACAACCTCTTCTAATGCTTGGTTTTGATTTTCTAAGAATACATTGAGTTGCGTTTGATTGCCAATGTAGACGGTTTGTGTGCGATAACCCAGAAAGTTAAAGACCAATGAGTCGGTTGGAGAGGCGTTGATTTGAAATTTCCCCGTTGCATCGGTTTTTGTAGCTACTGCTTTCCCTTTAATACTGATGGTGACGCCTGGCATGGAGATCATGCTTGAGCCATCTTTGACCACTCCTTGTATGGAAGTTTGTCCATAGGCAACAGATACGACCATGGATGTCAAAAATAATGCGGATAGATTCCTCATATCGTTAATTTTTGGTGTTTGTTTAAAATACGTTGGTTATTTCCCTGAAGCAAATATGTTGATGTAGTACAACTTTGCCAAAATTTAACATTTTCACATCACTACTACATGAAATTTTAGCTTGCTCAGCTTACCTTTTTTTGTATTTTATGTTTTTGATAGTCAGTTTTTTAGATTGTATTTTTAAACGAAATAACACGAGCTTTAGTGTGTTTTATACACTAAAGTTCGTGTGTGGTAATGATGTAGTGTTTGTGATGGGAATTTAACGTTCCATCAGGAATTCAGAGAGGTTTTTGTCTGTGGGAATGCCTAACTTTTTACGTAATCGATAGCGTCTAATCTCGACACCGCGCGTACTAATGTTAAGTAATGAGGCAATTTCCTTACTTGACATATTGAGCCTTAAATAGGCACATAGTTTAAGATCATTGGGGACAAGATCAGGAAACTCTTGTTTCAATTTCTTGAAAAAATTTTCATGAGATTCGTTAAAGCTTCTTTCAAAAATATGCCAGTCACGATCGTCATTATGGGCATCATCGATGAGCTTGTTTATTTTTTTCAATTCATCCGAACTCAGTTTGTTGCCATCAGCATCTTTAAGCTGTTTAAGTTCGTCGTGTAAATTGTTCAACATCTCATTTTTGTAAACGATATTGAGTGCCGCATTGGCCAGTTCTTTATTTTTTAATTGAAGCTGATCTTCTAATTGCTGGTTTTTAAGTTTGATCCAGTCCTTTTCTTTTTGCTCGGTTTCGCGTTCCAAGGCAATCTTTTTCTCTTCTAACCATTTTCGCCGTATTTGAAACTGACGCTTACGCTCCCGCTGAAGACTAAATATATATGCTAAATAGATGAGTGTTATCAGCACCAGTGTATAAAATACCTTTGCCCACCAAGAAAGGTACCATGGATACCGAATAGTAAAGGAAAACGTTTGAATTTCCGAAACCAAGCCCATATTGTCCTTCGCCCTTATTTTAATTTGAAATTTTCCATAAGGTAGATTCGTGAAATCTTGATAGGCAGTTTCACTCCATTCGGACCAATTGTCCGAGTAACCTTCGAGATAATATTGGTATTGAATCGGTGAAGACGAATAATATGGACTTGAAAAGCTAATTCTAAGATTATTGTCCGATGACGATAGTTTAAACGCTGAATCTGGAATAATAATCTGTCCTGTTGTCAAGTTGACGAGTTGTGCTATTTGTGGAAGTGGCAACCGATATTTTTGCGATTTATCGGAATGACGATAGATCGCAAATCCATCATCTAAACCGATGAGATAGTATTGGTTTTCAATAGAGAGGATGTTTTCATAGTTATTCATCATTCGATCCTGTAAGGGACTGAGCAGATTGGAGTCAATATGAAGTTTGCCCTTACTGTCAAAATCTACTTTAGCAATTTTTGTCTTCTGAATAAACCAGTAGCTGTTTGTATTGATCGGTATGACCTTATTTGAATTTTTATAGGTGCCTAACGCTGTGTTTAATTCATCGGCATAGCTGAATCTTTTTACAATATTGTCGAACTGGAGAAATCCGCTGTCCGTCGCAAATACAAGATTATTTTCTAATGTATAAATCCCTGTAAATTGCCTCTTTGAAGCGATACTGTCCTGTTTGGAGGAAAATAAAATATTTGCCTGTTGGAAATTCGCATCAAATCCGAGCAGTTGTATCTGTCCCCAATCGCCAATCCAAAAGGTATGGTTATCTTTTTGCGCCAAAAATCGAACTGGTTCTTTAACGCCCGCGAATTGCTGTACGAACTGGAGTTTAATGCCATCGAAAGTGAATTTCGAAAGGCCTGTATAGTTGCCTTGAAGGATGTTTTTCGTACCAAATATAGGCTTGAATATCCAGCCGCCAGTGATCTGTGAAATCTTCTCAAGTCGCCCATTAACCAATTTGAAGGTTCCATCATTATGTCCACAAATCAACTCATCACCAAATAGCGCTAATGTCCAAACCTGACCATTAGAATTTGGAATCTGGGAGAAATTCAATGAATTATAATTGTTTAATCCTTTCCATTCACTTGAAAATAATCCCTTATTGGTTCCAAGATAGATTTTTCCCTGATAGATAATTGATGTATAAACCGTCCCAATTTTTCCGACAAAATCTGTGTAAAATGATAAAGGGGAGTTAATTTCAATGCGGTCTATACCATTATCCAGTCCCACCCAGATATTCTTCTGATTGTCCTTCACAATACTGAGTACGGTATTGTTTTGGAGACCATTGTTTTTATTGATATGCTGAATGACCTGACCATTTTTATTGATGACAATAACACCGTTTTGGATGGTGCCAAAAGCGTATTGTCCGTCATAGAGGTATAAGCCATTGTTGATTTGTGATTGGCTCAAGAGCTGGTTTGCCGGAACAGGCCAGGGTAGGATGGAACCATCGGCTTTCATCAGGTAAAGACCGTTTCGCGAAGTGGCAATAAGCGAGGTCGTTGCGTCGAAAGGTAAGATGGCAAGTACATTTTTATCTTTCAAGACATCTTTTCCTTTTAAAGGGATAAGTTTATCCTGTTTAAATTCATGCAGACCACTTGGCAGCTGTTCGAAAAATAACTTGTTATCGAGCTGATGCGGAAATAAAAAGGGTTCACCTTTGGCGGTTAGCTGCCGTATACGATTGTTTTCCCAAATATAAGATTTGGAAAATGTATGAAAAAATACCCGTTGGTCCTCAACAATGATTTTCCAGATTTCTTCGTTTGGAAAATAGGTCTTGTCCTGCACAAGTTTACAGAGACTATGATAGGTCAAGTTTCCGAAAGGTTTGGAAGTCCAATAGCCAAATTCACCTCTTCCGCCTGTATAAATTTTTCCGTCTTTACCAATCGCAACACTTCGGACTGTTGAATGATTTGGCAGCGGAAAGATACGCCAGTATTGTCCATCAAATTGTAACAGCCCCTCGGTATTTGCACTGTAAATGCGACCATCTTTATCGACTGCCAAAGACCAGTTCTGATTTCCAGCCTTGTATTGGTCTTTTTTGTATTGTTTTACAAAAGGTGTTCCTGTAGGTATGATTGTCTGGCAATAGCCAGGGTGCATTAAAAAAAATAAAATGCTGCAAAACCAAAAGATATAGATGTTACTATATTTTTTTGTTATCATCGACTCCCTCACTTTAAACTGATTTTGGGGACAATATATCGATTTTATCGCAGAATTGATAATCTCCCTCGGCGTACGGAGTTCTGGGAGCTCCGACAGATCGCCTTCTTATTTTGGAGCTGAACCGATGGAACCATTTAATCGTGTTGAAAATCAGGAATGAAGCTATTTATTCCACCTATTTGAACAAAAAATACTCCTTTTGCTGTGAACGATTTTTGATATTTGAGTTCATTTACTTCGTTAAATAACCAAATAAACCAAAACAACTATGATAACACCGATAACCAAAACGGTAGGGAAGGGGTTACTTTTATTTTCGTTGATGAGCATGTCTGCACCAGTGGTGCTTGCCCAATCGCAAATAAAGATATCTGGAAAAGTAAGCTCCTCAACAGGCGAGCCTCTTGCGGGGGTTACAGTACAGATAAAGGGGGTGAAAAACGGCACTGTAACCGATGGGGCCGGCAATTATCAAATTCTTGCGCGAGATATTGATGTCCTGATATTTTCGCTTGTAGGCAAAGAGAAGGCTGAAGTCCAGGTCAATAAGAAAGATCACATTAATCTCGTTCTCCAGGAGTCCAGTAGCCTGATTGATGAAGTGGTTGTCGTAGGCTATGGTACCCAGAAAAAAAGTAATTTAACCGGTGCTGTTGCCGCTGTCGATGGAAAGGTGCTTAACAAACGTATCGCTACAAATCCAACACAATTACTTCAAGGTCGCATGCCCGGCCTTCGTGTTACGCAAGGATCAGGAGAAGCAGGGAATGAAAATGTGAATCTCCAAGTAAGGGGATTGGGTTCCTACGGCGCCTCTTCCGCTCCACTGGTTATCGTAGATGGTATCCCCGGGAGTTTGGAAAATTTAAATCCTCAAGCAATCGAGAATATCACTGTATTAAAAGATGCTGCATCGGCTGCTATCTATGGGGCAAGAGCAGCAAATGGTGTTATTCTCGTAACGACAAAACAGGGTAAAGCTGGAAAAACACAACTGAGCTACGATTATAATGTCGGAATTACCAAAGCCTCAGCTCTTCCAGACCTCGTGTATAATTCCGTCGATTATATGAACCTGTATAATCAGGCAAATAAAAACTCCGGTGTCACAAATCCAAATGCTTCTTTTAGCCAGGAGATGATTGATGCCTACAAAAATGCAACAGATAAAAAATTATATCCCGATTTTAACTGGTTGGATGCTGTCTTTAGAACAGTCCCGGTACAGACGCACAATTTAAGCTTAAGCGGTGGTGCCGGAGGAACAAATTACAACGTTATTTTGGGCTACGTCAATCAGCCTGATATTATGATCGGGACTTCTTTTAAAAAGTATAATCTACAGCTTAACCTAGGCTCTAAAATCAATGAACGGATAAGTTTTGGTTCAAGCATTACCTTGAATTATGGCGATCGGAAATACCCTAGAAATGGTAGTGAAGATCAGTTTTTGTCTACCATTAGTCAATCACCACTTTATGGACCTGTATTACCAGATGGTAGTGGTCGTTATACGTCCAGGGCATATCCTTTTCAGTCTCCAAATAAAAACCCTGTTGCAGTTGCTGAAAATGCATTTACAAGACTGAACAATTATTTTATGCAAGGCAATATTTTTTTAAATGTGAAAATATTGGATGGGCTGGATTGGAAGACTAGCGGCGGGTTGACCTATGGCTTTACAAAAAACTATACCAACAAACCTGTGATTAATCAATACATGTGGTTCGCCAAACCCGATGATCTACCCGCCAGACAACTTGATGTGGGTGGTCAAGGGCTAGAAGTAACGGACGACAACAATGTGTACCCGGTGGGCTATACACAATTGACTTACGATAAGTCTTTTGGAAATCATAACATGAAAGTACTGGCAGGAACCCAGGCAGAATATAATAAAACACAAAAATTGTTCGGAAGTAGGTTGCAATTTCCCAACAATGATTTGCTTGAGCTTGATGGTGGCGGAGCTGGCCAACAGTCTAATAGCGGTGTAACCAATGAATGGGCATTAAGGTCTTACTATGGTCGATTAAACTATGACTACAAAGGCAAGTATCTACTGGAAGGTAATGCGCGTTACGACGCCTCTTCACGTTTTCCTGAAAATAGAAAATGGGCATTTTTCCCTTCATTATCCGGAGGTTGGAAAGTTTCAGACGAGACGTTTTATGGGCCTAAATTGAAAGAAGTTGTTAATGAACTAAAATTAAGAGCCTCTATTGGAACACTGGGTAATCAGAATATTGGTAACTATCCTTATCAGATTGTTTACAATTCTTCTTTTGCTTATCCTTTTGATGAAACACTCCAACAGGGGGCTCGCCAGGTAGCCATGGCTAATGACAGGATCAAATGGGAGAGTACCAAAGTCCTGGATTTTGGTGTGGACTTCGGGCTATGGAACAACAAATTGACCGCTTCTTTCGATTGGTATAACAAAGTAACATCAGATATTTTATCCGCATCTACGGCTTTCCCTTCTTATATTGGGCTGACTGCACCGACCGTAAATTATGGTGAATTGCGTAACAGAGGTATAGAGCTCGGTCTTCAGTACCGTGATAAAATTGGAGAGGTATCGCTGACCCTCAATGGAAATATTCAGGCCAATCGCAATAAGGTGATGAAATATGGAGCCGAACGTATCTCGGGCAATACCATTATCCGGGAAGGTTTACCTTATGGTAGTTTTTATCTTTTGGAGAACACGGGGATATTCCGTTCGAAGGAAGAGGTGGCAGCCTCTTCGGTGCAACAGATTCCAGCACAACCGGGTTATCTGAAATTTGCCGATGTAAATGGCGATAAAGTTGTGGACAATAATGATCGTATTGTCGTGCCGGGCGCTTATCCAGATTTCGATTATTCCTTTAATGCGACGGCTGTTTGGAAGAATTTTGATTTTACAGCCTTTTTCTTCGGTTCTCAGGGACAAAAAATATTTGTAAGTGAGTGGGGAATAGTTCCTTTCAGGCAAGGTGGTACGTTCACCCGCGACTGGATGGACGCTTGGACTCCAGAAAACCCCAATGCATCGCTTCCAATAGTTGGTGCTGAAAATACCCCTGCCGCAAATAACGTACGGACTGCATCGACTTTCTTTTTAAAAGATGGATCGTTCCTGCGTCTTAAAAATATTCAGGTAGGCTATTCTATTCCACAGAGCACCTTGTCCAAAGCTGGTATTTCTGGCCTTCGCATCTATTTTGCGGCGGATAACCTGGTCACATTCTCCAAGTTCCCCGGTTTAGATCCCGAACGTGGCGTTTCATCAAGCGGTGGTGCAACTTCAGGGCGTTATGTGACTCATCCTCAGAATAAAGTATTCGCATTTGGAGCGAGCATCACATTCTAATCTAGTGGTAACTAAAAAAAATTAAAGATGAAAAATAGTGTAAAAAAAACATATCTATACCTAAGCTTAGCTGCCCTAGCTTCACTAGGTAGTTGTACAAAAGATTTTTTAAATAAAAACCCAACGGATAAAATTTCGGAATCAACCTTTTGGAAAACGCAGACTGATGCTGATTTGGCACTATCGGGCTGTTATGAATTTCTTTGCCGAGGATACAATTCGACGTCTTCATCCAATGCACGCGGTGGTTGGGGTGGAGCAAGTATGTTTTGGGATGGGCTTTCAGACGATGCCTTTGTGTCCAGTACCTCCAATAACTTCAATATTATTTCGCGATCTGGAATCTCCTCGACAACAGGCGGAATGCAATCTGAGGGGTATGAGATTTCGTATCAGGCCATTGCTGCATGTAATAAATTGATTGCCAATATTGACCGCATTACAAGCATGAGCCAGCAGGACCGTGACCGATATAAAGCAGAGGCTCGTTTTATCCGGGCCCATTACTACTTTTTGTTGACCAATCTGTACGGTGATGTGCCATTGACTTTAGAACCCCTAGGTATGGACGATGCGAGTATTCGGTTGGGTAGAACACCTAAAACCAACGTTATCGAAGCGATTTTAGCAGATTTAGATTACGCGAGTGAAAAACTGCCAAATACAGGATATAAGGGGCATGCTGTGAGGGGAGCTGCATTAGGCTACAAAACAAAGGTGTTGTTGACTTCAAAAAAATGGGCCGAGGCAGCGGCAACAGCGAAGATTGTTATGGATGAAAACAAGTTTTCGATCTATCAGGGTGGTTACCGTGATCTGTTCCGAAAACCTGGACAAAATAACAATCCCGAAATCATGTTCTCCGCTCGATTTTTACCGCCCAATATGTATAGCCCAGCAGATATGATGTATTCTTATCTGAAGACAATACAACCGTTGGGGTATCTGGTGGATTCTTATTATGCCATCGATGGAAAAGATATTAAGGAATCGACGGTTTACGATGCTAAAAATCCTTACGAAAATAGAGATCCACGGTTGAAGTCGACAATCATGTACCGCGGTGTATGGAGAGGTACCACTACATCTTCAGCTTTTGATCCGGTTGCCGAAGGGGTTTTGGGTGGTTTTTTACCGAGAAAATATATCAACGAATCGAAATGGCCAACCAGTTACGCGACACAAAGTGATCAGGATTGGGTATTCTTACGTTATGCAGATATTTTATTGATGTACGCAGAAGCGAAAAATGAAAGTGCCGGGCCTGATCAGACAGCTGTAGACGCGTTGAATAAGGTAAGATCCAGGGCTGATGTGAAAATGCCGCTCTTAGAGTTTAGCGGTTCCTTGACAAAAAATGAATTCCGCGATATTATCCGTCATGAACGGAGGATTGAATTGGCTTTGGAAGGGCAACGTTATTTTGACTTGAAACGCTGGGGGATGATCAAAGAGGTGATGGATAAAACCAAGGATCCCGATGGAGCTTCACGGTTATTCATGGCAAGAGATACCTTATGGCCAGTACCTCAATCTGAGGTAGATATGGCCAAAAGTTTAGGCAATGACAATTTTAAGCAAACACCAGGTTTCTAAATTAAGAAAAAGAAAAATTCAGGTATGAAAGCTATATATAATATGTTCTTGTCAATTGTCCTCATCATGGTGATAGGTAGGGGATCATTGACTGGGCAAGTGAACCGCTTGCCCGATAGTGTACGCATGAAATGGTGGGAGGAAGCCCGGTTTGGCATGTTTATCCATTGGGGAGTATATGCGCAGTTTGGCGGCGTTTATAAGGGGCACGAACAGGCACGTGGTGGAGCAGAATGGATTATGAACCGCTCTAAAATTCCGGTTGATGAATATCAGGCGATGGCAAAGCAATTTAACCCCACGCAGTATAATGCAGACGAATGGGTACGCATGGCGAAAGATGCCGGGATGAAATATTTGATTATCACGGCCAAACACCACGATGGTTTTGCGCTCTTTGAAACAACAGCGAGTAAGTGGAATATGGTGGATGCGACGCCCTACGGTAAAGATGTTTTGAAACCTTTGGCCGAAGCCTGCCGAAAATATGGCCTGAAACTTGGCTTTTATTACTCACAGGCACAGGATTGGAATAACCCTGGTGGATCGGCTGCTCGTAAATTAATGCGAGAAGGCTGGCCTAATCCAGATTCAACCCGCATAGATGATTACACACTAGCACATCATGGCCATTGGGATCCCAAACAAGAAACAGCGAGTTTTAGTGACTATATCAAAAACGTATCTGTGCCTCAGGTCAAAGAATTGTTGAGTAACTATGGGGATATTGCTGTGCTATGGTGGGATACACCAACCAATATGACCGACGAAGCCGCAAATATGCTTCAGGACCAATTGGCATTACAACCCAATATTATCACAAATGATCGATTGAAACGGCCTAATTTCCCCGGCGATACCAAAACGCCGGAGCAAAAAATTCCAGATTGGAGTGAACTCGAAGGCAAACATTGGGAAACTTGTATGACCATGAATGGCACTTGGGGCTACCGCACATCAGATCATAAATGGAAGTCTGCCGAAACCTTGATCCGCAATCTCGTTGATATTGCTTCCAAAGGTGGAAATTACTTGTTGAACGTTGGTCCAAAACCCGATGGATCCTTTCCACAGGAGAGTATAGAACGTTTGGCTGTAATTGGCAAATGGATGAAAGCCAATAGTGAAGCAGTCTACGCGACCAAGAGTAGTCCTTTACAGCCATTTGAATGGGGGAGATGTACCATGAAGGAAGATGGAAAGCGGACTTATTTGTATGTCTCTGTATTTGACTGGCCAAAAAATGGCATAGTCGAACTTCCGATTGAAAATAAAGTTTTAAAAGCTAGTCTTTTAGCCAATAATCAAGTGTTAAAGGTAAAATCGAATGCCAATGGTATTCAGATTGCCGTGCCTGAGCAGCCCATTGATGCTGTTGCTACAGTGATTAAGATCGAAGTGGCTGGCAAATTTAAGCGCGAAAAAGGGCCCCGAGCAAAGAACATGAAAACTGGAGCTTTGGACGAGTAAGGCCAATAAGATGAAAAGCAGATACTAAAATAGCATAATGAAGAAAAGTAGATTGAATAAAATAGTTGCGTTGTTGTTGACTTTTGGAGTTGCTCAGCTCCACGCTCAGGAAGTTAAGCGGATTGATCAAGGCTGGGATTTCTTAAAGAGCGATCTGGGGGGAATCTGGGAAGCTGTAAGACCGGTGGGAGCCGGTAATCCCGAGTCTGTTCCACTTTGGGAGCAGATAAATCTGCCGCACTGTTATAATGCGCTGGACGCTGTTGATCCAGCTATCAATTATTATCAGGGACCAAGCTGGTACAGAAAATCGCTGGAGATCGATAACCCCTATTTAAATGGTCACACCCTTCTTCATTTTGAAGGAGCCGGACAAAAGACAGCTGTTTATATCCATACAATTAAAGTTGGGGAGCACGTTGGCGGATACGACGAATGGACTGTGGACATTACAGATGCCGTTGAAAAGTTTAAAAAAACAGCTGCTTTTAAAAAACAGTTTAAGGGCAAAATACCGCTTTCAATTCGTGTGGATAATTCACGTGATCTCGAAATGATCCCTTCTGATCTGTCTGATTTTAACGTCTATGGAGGTATTTACAGACATCTAAACCTCAAATATGTTCCGCAGACAGCTTTGGAGCGTGTGTTTGTTGAGGCGTCGGTAGGGGCCGATGGTAAGCAGGGAGTGGTCAACGTCCGCGGACGGTTGATGCCATTTTCGGCTCAGACAAATTTTGAAGTCGAAACGCAGCTCTATGACCCCGCTGGAAAAATCGTGCAAACCCAGCAACCACAGGTAAATAGGGGGACGTTGAATCTTGAATTTGGACAATTCCTGGTCAAGAAGCCACAGCTTTGGAGTCCTGATCAACCGGCTTTATACCGTTTAGTTACGACAATCAAAAGCAATGGACAAGTATTTAAAGAAGAGAGTGTCTTTGGCTTTAGACATGTAGCGTTTAAAGAAAAAGGTCCTTTTCTGCTGAACGGGAAAAGGCTTTTGCTTCGTGGTACCCATCGTCATGAAGACCATGCCGGCGTTGCTGCAGCAATGACTGATGATCAGATTCTACAAGAGATGACCCTGATGAAAGAGATGGGCGTAAACTTTATACGCTTGGGACATTATCAGCAGAGTCGTAAAGTGCTTGAGGCCTGTGATAGTCTAGGCATTTTGGTTTGGGAAGAGATTCCATGGTGCAGAGGTGGATTAGGTGGGGAGGTCTATCAACTTCAGGGAAAACGGATGTTAACCAATATGATTGAACAGCATTATAATCATCCGTCGGTCATTATCTGGGGGCTTGGTAATGAAAATGATTGGCCCGGTGATTTTACGGAGTTTGATCAGGCAAAGATAAGGGCTTATATGAGTGAACTCAATGATTTAGCTCATCAATTGGACCCGAGTCGGAAAACAGCAATACGACGTTGTGATTTCTGTAAAGATATTGTTGATGTTTATTCGCCTTCTATTTGGGCGGGTTGGTATAGAGGTGTTTATACCGACTATAAAACAGCGTCCGAAGAAGAAATGAAAAAGGTAAAACATTTCCTTCATGTGGAGTGGGGCGGGGATAGTCATGCAAGACGACATGCAGAAGACCCTGATCGCGCTTTAGCTAAAATCAAAGGTGATGGCACAACAGATGAACGGGCAGGCGATGCGTCGCTCATTGGTGGTGCAGCACGGGTTTCTAAAGATGGCGATTGGAGTGAAAGCTACATCTGTAATCTCATCGATTGGCACTTAAAGGAACAAGAAACAATACCTTGGCTCACGGGAACAGCCTATTGGCCATTTAAAGATTTTTCAACTCCGGTACGGCCAGACAATCCTGTGCCTTATGTCAATCAGAAGGGTGTTGTTGAACGGGATTTTACCAAAAAAGAATCGTACTACGTATTCCAGTCGTATTGGACAGCGAAACCAATGCTGCATATTTATGGCCATACTTGGCCGATCCGTTGGGGTGAAAAAGAGGAGTCGAAAATGATAAAGGTATATTCCAATGCCAGTGAGGTTGAGCTTTTTGTCAATGGAGAAAGTCAAGGATTAAAGAAAAGGAATAGCCAAGATTTTCCAGCGGCAGGTTTGCGCTGGATGGTGAAACTGAACGAAGGAAACAATCAGATTAAAGCTGTCGCGAAAAACGGACGGGAAATTCTAGTGGATGAAATTGAACAGCAATATCAGACAAAAAAATGGGGTAAACCTGCCAAATTACTTGTCGAACAGATTGCTGCGGAAGGCGAAGTAATCACTGTGCAAGCCCAAATTGTGGACGATACCAATACCCCCTGTCTCGATGCAAAGGACTGGATCTATTTTGGTTCAACCGGCGATGGTCAGTTGATCGTTGATCAAGGCACTTCTACGGGGTCGAAAAAAGTACAGGCCTACAATGGTCGTGCATTGATTAAACTTCGACTGCCTTCGGGAACAGCCGTGGTATCAGGCAGGATGGAAGGATCAAAGAGTACCTTGTTAACAATAGAAAAATAGTACAAGATGTTAAAAGCAACGAATCATTTGAACTTCTTTTTACTGCTTGGCCTCCTGGGGACGATTGCTCCATGCCGTGCACAAAGCAATTCGCCGCAGCTGAAGCTTTGGTATAATCAGCCGGCCTCACTGTGGGAAGAAGCACTGCCACTTGGAAATGGCACAACAGGAGCGATGGTCTTTGGAGGGCTAAGTAAAGATCGGTTTCAAATTAACGATAATACGCTGTGGTCGGGTGAACCCGATGCGGGCAATAATCCAAACGGCCCGCAGGTTTTACCCCAGGTGCGACAAGCCATCTTTGCTGGAAAATATGAGGACGCAGCAGTTCTTTGGAAGAAAATGCAAGGACCTTATTCTGCTCGGTATCTACCCATGGGCGATTTATGGTTGGATTTTCATCAGGACGAAAAAAAGGTCAAAGATTATAAACGGGAGCTGGATCTTGAACGAGCGATCAATCAGGTGAGCTATTCGTATCAAGGTGTTCGATACCAAAGGGAAAGTTTTGTCAGCTTTCCGGATAAAGCATTGGTGGTTCGATTGAAAGCGGACAAGAAAAAATCAATTACCTTGGATCTTTCTTTGACCAGTAAGCTCCGATATAGCGTTTCGACCCAAGGGGATAATCAACTGACCCTTCAGGGTAAGGCGCCGAGTTTTGTCGCCAATAGGGATTATGAACCCCAACAGGTGCTGTACGATAGTGTTGGCGGAAAAGGGATGACCTTCGCGATGCAGGTCAGTGTAAAAACTACCGGTGGTGTGGTGAAAAAAGAGCAGGATAAACTTAAAATTATAGGCGCTGATGAGGTGATTTTATTTTTGACAGAAGCGACAAGTTTTAACGGTTTTGATAAGTCTCCGAGTCAGGAAGGTAAAGATGCCACACTGCTCGCAAAAAACCGCATGAATACGGTCTCCAAAAAGAATTTTCATACCTTACTTGCAAACCATCAAAGGGATTATCAAACGCTCTTCAATCGTGTAGCCTTTAAGCTGACCGGTACCTCTGCACATGATAAATTACCTACAGACCAGCGTGTCATGCAGTTTTCCAAAGGAACGGCCGATTTGGGACTTCTGACGCTGTATTATCATTTTGGACGCTACTTATTGATTGCCAGTTCCAGACAAGGAGGAAGGCCTGCAAATTTACAGGGGATCTGGAATGATCATGTGCAGCCACCGTGGGGAAGTAATTATACGACCAATATCAATACAGAAATGAATTATTGGCTTGCGGAAAATACCAATCTTGCAGAATGTCATCAGCCTTTGTTTGATTTTATCGATGAGCTGGCGATCAACGGGGCTAAAACAGCATCGGTAAATTATCATATCGATAAGGGCTGGGTTGTGCATCATAATTCCGATCTATGGGCTAAAACCTCCCCTCCGGGCGGATATGATTGGGATCCCAAAGGAATGCCACGCTGGTCGGCATGGCCTATGGCAGGTGCCTGGTTGAGCACACATCTATGGGAACACTATCGTTTTACGGGTGACAAAACTTTCTTGAAGGAGAAGGCCTACCCATTGATGAAAGGGGCGGCCCAATTTATGCTGCAATGGCTGATTGCTGATCCTGGAAATAAATATCTCGTGACCAATCCTTCCACTTCACCTGAAAATACAATTAAAATAGCAGGTAAAGAATATCAATTGACTATGGCCTCTACCATGGATATGGCGATCATTCGTGAGCTTTTTACAGCTGTTATTCGTTCATGTACGATATTGAGTATTGATCCTGAATTTAAATCGGCTCTAGAAGAAGCGAAGGAAAAGCTTTATCCCTATCAGGTGGGCCAATACGGACAATTACAAGAGTGGTTTAAAGATTGGGATGATCCAAAAGATCAGCATCGGCATATTTCCCACTTATTTGGTTTATACCCGGGCAATCAGATCAGCCTTGCGGAAAACAAGGCTTTGGCTGCGGCCGCCAAGCGTTCATTGCTTTTAAGGGGCGATGTCAGTACCGGCTGGTCGATGGCTTGGAAGACAAATTGGTGGGCGAGGCTTCAGGATGGAAATCATGCCTATAAAATCCTCAAGGATGCCTTAAATTTTATCGATCCTAAATTGGATCGTGCTCAGATGAGCGGTGGTGGAGCCTATCCGAATTTATTTGATGCACACCCACCTTTTCAGATTGACGGTAATTTTGGAGCCACGGCCGGAATGACTGAAATGTTGCTGCAGAGTCACGATGGTGCTGTTCATTTATTGCCGGCTCTGCCTGATGAATGGTCTGCTGGGACGATTAAAGGGATTAAGGCCAGGGGGAACTTTACCGTAGACATTGCCTGGAAAAATAACGTATTGACCGAAGCAATGATCGTATCCAATATTGGAGGTGTTTGTCGTTTGCGTACACCTTTACCCGTTAAAGTTGTCGGCATCGAATCAGATCAGGCAGTTGTCACAGACAATACGCTATTATATAAACCGGAACAACTACCGTATACGATCGCTGATCCGTCCAAATTGCCATCGTTAGCAGCTACGAAAACGTTCGAAGTTCAATTTGAGACCATAAAAGGTAAACGGTATCGTATTGTTCCGCTATAGATCAAAATACAGGAAAAATGAAATCTAAATCAATTGTTCGCATTATGGGCTGTCTTCTCGGGATCGCAATTTCCCCCTTATTTTTGAAGGCAAAAATTAAGGAAGGTGTTTTTGAGCAGGAGATCATCCAGACGCTGCGTCCTGTTATCCTAAAGCAGTCCAAATGGGCGATGAAGCAGAAACCATTGACGGTGACAGCATATAGCGCGGTCCGGAGTGCCGGGGGTATTCATGATTTTTATTCTGAAGGCGATTATTGGTGGCCCGATCCCAAAGATCCAGCTGCGCCCTATATCCAACGGGATGGGATGACTAATCCGGCCAATTTCGTTGAACATCGTAAAGCAATGATCCGCTTCAGCCGAATCGTGGGTGCACTGGCCTCAGCCTATCGTTTGAATCCGGATAAAAAATATGTACAGCAGGCACTTCGTCATTTAAAGGCTTGGTTCGTTGATGCAGAAACGATGATGAATCCGAATCTTCTTTATGCACAGGCTATACAAGGGCGTTTTACAGGGCGCGGAATAGGCATTATTGATACCATTCATCTGATGGAAGTTGCACAGGGCGTAAAGATATTTGAAAACGACCCCAATTTTCCACAGGCAGCCAAGGATGCCATACATCGCTGGTTTGCGGCCTATTTACGCTGGCTTACAACGCATCAATATGGTATTGATGAAATGAATGCCGCCAACAACCATGGTACATGTTGGGTGATGCAGGTAGCCGCATTTTCGAGTTTAGTGCAAGACACTGTATTACTCAATACATGTGCAGATCGTTATGCGCATGTGCTGCTGCCGAATCAAATGGAAGCTAATGGAAGCTTCCCGAGAGAATTGCAGCGGACAAAACCTTATGGATACGCGTTGTTTAATCTGGATGCGATGACCATGATCTGCCAGATTTTGTCCAAGACCAATACCTCCCTTTGGCAGTATACATTGTCTGATGGGCGGACCATAAAAACGGGGATTGATTTTATGGTCCCCTATATTGCCGCTAAAGAAAAATGGCCTTATCAGCAAGATGTCATGTATTGGGATCAATGGCCAATTGCACATCCGGCACTTGTCTTTTCGGCAGTGGCTTTTCAGAATAAAGACTATCTGCAGCTTTGGGAAAAGCTTGATCATGCACCCGAACAAGAAGAGGTTATTCGAAATTTACCGATTCGCAACCCAATGATATGGCTTTGATTTTCCTAGCCCCCTTATAAAATAACTTAACCGTTTCACCTTAAAAACCTACAGATAACATGAATGTTAATGCTACGTCTTTGCGAAGATATACCCTCTTTTTGCGCTTTCGAAATTTAAAAAGGTCATCTATTGCCAAAGCACTCTTTTTGACTGGAATTTTGTGTGCTTTTCAACATGTTGAGGCACAGAGTACAAAGCAGCTGCAAAAAGCTTGGGGGCTTGCAGATCAACAAGCTCAGCTAATTTATAAAGAATTGCAGCTCTTGAAAAAAAGTGATTCATCCTTGGTATCGCCACGTACGCTTTCCTCAGATAACGAACTTGTTGCCGTGAAAAGGGGGGACTGGACCAGTGGTTTTTTTCCTGGCGTCCTGTGGTATCTCTACGAAAAATCGGGAAAACAAAAATGGAAGGATCTTGCTTCAGAAACGACAAGGTCGATCGAAGCGGAGCAATTTAATGGAAAGACCCATGATATGGGCTTTAAGATCTACTGTAGTGTAGGAAACGGTTATCGGTTAACCGCAAATCCACAGTATCGGGAGGTGCTTGTTCAGGCAGCCAAAACGCTGGCAACCCGCTTCAATCCGACAGTCGGCTGTATACGTTCGTGGGATCACAATAGCCACCGCTGGGATTTTCCGGTCATCATCGATAATATGCTCAATCTAGAATTGCTGTTTGAAGCAGCCAAACTTACGGGAGATTCTACTTATTATCATATTGCGGTGAGCCACGCCAATACAACGCTAAAAAATCATTTTAGGCCAGATTACAGCACCTACCATGTAATAGACTACAATCCGAAAACAGGAGCTGTGCAGCATAAAAACACCCATCAGGGCTTAAGTGATGAATCGACATGGTCGCGGGGAGAGGCCTGGGCACTGTATGGCTATACGATGTGTTACAGAGAAACAGGAGATCCGAAATATCTGCAGCAAGCCGAAAAAGTTGCGCATTGGCTGTTTGCACATCCCAATATGCCGAAAGACCTGATCCCTTATTGGGATTTCGATGCGCCTCATATTCCAAATGAACCAAGGGATGTGTCGGCAGCGACAGTCATAGCGTCGGGGCTGTTGGAATTAAGCACGTATAGCAACCAAGGGAAAGATTATCGTGCAAAAGCGCAGACCATATTGGCGAACCTGATAGACAATTACATGTCGCCGCCAAATAAAAGTAAAGGTTTTATATTATTACACAGTACAGGATCGAAACCTTCCAATACTGAAGTGGATAAACCCTTGAGTTATGCCGATTATTATTTTTTGGAAGCACTGCATCGGCAAGAAGATCTACAGTCCGGAAAAGTTCAATCGGATCTGGTCCGGAAAAATCCAGCGGGACAACTGATCTATTTTCCAGATGCACAGGGAAACGTAATCCCCGACTTTAGCCATGTGGGCTATCATCAAGGTGATCAAAAGCTGCCCAATGTTCCTGTTGTGATTACTGTAAAACCCAGCGTAAATGGCGATGATCAACAAATTATACAACAAGCCATCGATGCTGTATCTGCAAAACCACTTGATAAAAATGGTTTTAGAGGTGCTATTTTGTTAAAAAAAGGCCTGTACAATATACCTGGAAGCCTGGAAATTCATGCCAGCGGTGTCGTGTTGAGAGGGGAGGGTGATGCAATAGGGCAAACCCTGCTTAAAGCCACAGGCCAGCACCAACGCAGCTTATTGAAGATTTCGGGTACGGGCAGCTATTCAGTGGACCAAGCTAGAAAACAGTTTGTTAAGAATGGGTATGGACCTGTAGGGGCTAAATATGTCCTAATCGATCATGCGAAGGAAAGGAAAGTGGGCGAGCACGTACTGCTCTCGTATGAGATGAACGACGCCTGGATCGAAGCGCTTCGAATGAACCAAATTGAAAAAAGAGAAGGGACGAAACAATGGACAGCGCAGGAATATAAGCTAAATTTTGAACGTACTATTTTGGCCATTAAAGGTGACTCCGTATTTTTTGATAATCCCTTGGTGATGGCGATTGATCCGAGGTATGGAAAAGTGGCTGTCATTCCTTACACCTTTGACGGACGTATAAGTGAAGTTGGAATCGAAAATATAGGTTTCGAATCCGATTTTGTAAGTGATGAAGACGAAAACCACGGCTGGATTGCAATTGATATGGATAAAATAGCGAATGGTTGGGTGCGCAATATCACCGCACGTTATTTTGGCTATGCAGCGGTGAGCCTTGGCGCTTTTGCCAAACAGATTACAGTAATGAAGTCGCGGTGTCTGGATGGAAAATCTCAAATTACAGGTGGCCGAAGGTATTCATTCAATAATGACGGTCAGCTTAATTTATTTAAAGAACTTTATACCACGGAAGGACGCCATGATTACGTAACAGGGGCTAGGACCCTCGGTCCAAACGTTTTTAGCCTTTCTAGCGCGGAGCGAACACATGCGGATATCGGTCCACATCATCGATGGGCTGTTGGCACCTTATACGATCAAATCGTAACGGATGGTGAAATTAATGTTCAAGACCGGGGTAACTGGGGAAGTGGACATGGCTGGGCCGGGGTGACACAAGTCTTATGGAATTGTACGGTCAAAAGTGCTGCAGTACAACAGCCCTGGGCTTCCGGACAAAATTTTGCCATAGGAGTAAAGGGAGAAAAAGTAGCTGGAAGATTGAAAAATAGAAATGCTGGTTACTGGGAAAATCAAAACAGCATAATGTCGATCAGCTCACTTTATGAGCAACAATTAAAAGATCGATTAAAGTGATTCTTGTTCGTGTTTATTCAATGGAATGATTATTTTTATCATCCATTTCAATTATATACCTTATGATGCCATTACGTGTTTTTATGCGCTGTTTTTGCTGTGCGTTAGCTTTAATTTCTGTTTTGCATGCGCAGGAAAAAAACTATCGTTTTTTACACTTGGATGTCAACGAAGGTTTGTCTCAAGGCAGCGTTTTCGCTATAGCCCAAGATCATTTGGGTTTTATGTGGATCGGTACCCGTGATGGCTTAAATAAATACGACGCCCGAAAGTTTACGATTTATCGCAGTAATCCGCAAGATAGCCTTTCCTTAGAGCACAACTTTATTCAAGCAATTACGGAAGATAACAAAAGGCGGCTTTGGATAGGGACAATGACAGGTCTGAATTTATACAATCGAGAATCAGACAATTTTATCCGTATACCATTACCTACGGTAGAGAGTAGCAGTGGGAAAATGGATGTCAACGTTCACCAGATTTTTCAGGATTCCAATGGAAAGATTTGGATTGCGACAAATATAGGCTTGTATAAGATTAAAGAGGGCCGGCATCCTGAAGCGGAATTGGTCTTCAATGAGATTACCGTTGAAAGAAGCCAGGAAAAAGAATACTATCGTAATTTTCGAACCATGTATGAGGATCGCCGCAAGCGATTATGGTTTTGTACTGATGATGCCATTGTACTCATGCAAGCCGCATCGAAAGATGGAAATAGCTTAAAGGTGCTAAGGACTTACTTCAAAGAGAAATCGGTAGATAATAAGATTAATCAACGGTTTCAGGCTGTTTTGGAGGTTAGTCCAGGTATATTTTGGGTAGGTACAAAATATAATGGTATTCGGATTATCAATGAGAATACAGACGAAATATCCTCGTTAACCGAAGAGGGCAATCATACAGGTTTGGCCAATCAAGATGTGCGGTCCTTAAAAAAAACAGATGATGGAAAGATTTGGATTGGAACATTCAATGGCCTATATGTTTATCAAAACGGAAAATTGCTTTTTATCCAGGCAGACGATGGAAATCCCAATAGCTTAAGCAATAATTCCATTCGCCCTATATTTCAAGATAAGCGGGGGTCTATTTGGATTGGAACCTATTTTGGAGGGGTTAATATTTATGACAAGGATATTCCTAATTTTCAGAATTTTACCCATCAATCTAAGCGCAATAGCCTAAGTTACAATGTGGTGAGTGCATTTGTTGAAAATGCTATGGGAGAACTTATGATTGGAACTGAGGGGGGCGGACTGAATTATTTTAATCGGCATACGAATTCGTTTTATAGTGAACGTCACGATAAAAATAACCTGAATGGATTAAGTCATAATAATGTGAAGTCTATCTGTTTGGATAGGGAAGGGAATTTATGGGTGGGTACTTATGATGGTGGGTTGAATTTAAGGCGAAAGGGGCAGCAAGGCTATGAACATTTTCGTTTCGATCCCAATGTAAGTAATGGCCTGGCAAATAATAATGTGTATGCGATCTTAGAGGATCGTAATGGCGATATTTGGATTGGTACTTTCGGCGGAGGACTACAGGTACTTCGTAAAAACCAGAAAGTAGGAACTTTCCAGACATTTAACGTTGCAAGAAAGCAGTTGAGTTCCAATATGGTGCGCACTTTACTAGAGGATTCAAAAGGTAATCTATGGATTGGTACTTCAAATGGTTTAAATCTAAAATTAGCGGGGACCAATAAATTTGTTTCCTTTCTAAATGACAAGAAAGATTCCCTTTCAATTAGCGGAAATGATATTGTGAGTATCCATGAAGATCGGAAAGGACATATTTGGATCGGTACGTATATGGGCGGGCTGAATCTTTATCTTCCAGAGAAGAAAGCGTTCAAAAGGTTTAATGAGCGAAACGGATTACCGATCAACAATGTTTTTGCTATTCTAAGTGATCTGAAAAACAAATTGTGGTTGAGCACAAATACGGGGATTTCTTGTTTCGATCCCCTATCTGGTCATGTGCGAACCTATACGAAGATCGATGGTCTTCCTGGTAACGAATATATTCAAAATGCAGCAGCAATGTTGCGGGATGGAAAACTTGCCTTTGGAAGCTTCTCGGGCTTCACCCTATTTAATCCGGATAGTTTAAGTGTCAATAATTATATTCCCCCCATTCAGTTTACGGAGTTGAAATTATTCAATAAAACAGTTCTTCCGGGCCTCGATGGTGTTATCCCTAAAGATATATCCATGATGGATGAATTAACTCTTGATCACAATCAAAATGTTTTTAGTTTGGAATTCAGTGTATTGAATTATGTTCATCCGGAGAAAAATCAATATGCTTATTATCTAAAAGGCTTTGACCAAGACTGGAATTATGTGAGCAATCCCGTGGCTACTTATACCAATTTAGACCCCGGTACTTACGAGCTTTGGGTAAAAGGGGCCAACAACGACGGGGTATGGAACGAAAAGGCAACGGTTTTGAAGATTAAAGTGCTGCCAGCGCCATGGAGGACATGGTGGGCTTATAGCGGCTATTTTCTTCTTTTTGCTGCGGCCAGTTTTTTGGTTATCCGATTTTTCCACGGTAGAAACAAATTGAAACAAGACCTTTTGATTCGGAAAATAGATTCGGAAAAACAGGAGGAGCTTCATGAAGCAAAACTGAATTTCTTTACCAATATCTCCCATGAATTCCGTACGCCATTGTCATTAATTATTGGACCGTTAAATCAATTAAAAGACGATCGCTCGCTTTCAGCATATGCACAGGAGCACCTCGGTTATGCAACAAGAAATGCGGATCGCTTGATGAATCTGGTTAATCAGCTGCTTGATTTCAGAAAACATGAAGGCGGAAAGATGAAATTGTTTTGCCAAAAGGTTCATGTTGCTGCGTATTTGGAAAACATTCGCCAGAATTTTTACTTTATTGCCGAGAAAAATAATATTCAGTTTTTCCTGGATAATAGGGTAAGCCCTGATTATGTTGGAGGTTTTGATCCGGAGCAATTTGAAAAAGTCCTTGTCAATTTGATTTATAATGCGTTTAAATTTACGGACAAGGGGGGTAAAATAAAGATACAGGTTGAGCTAGAAGGAGAAGGCGAGTTGGAGAAACTGCTTGTTTCCGTTTGGGATTCTGGGCGTGGAATCCCAGCCAAAGATATACCATTTGTATTTGAACAATTTTATCAGGCCAATGCAAAAGGCCTATCGGCTACAAATGGCGGAATAGGTTTGGCACTCTGTCGTTCGATCATACATTTGCACGGCGGAAACCTCACTGTTGAAAGTAATATGGCACAGGAGCCTGCAGAATTCAATACGGTATTTCGGATCAGCCTGCCACAGGAGAATGTCCGCATCGAAGAGCTCATGGTTTTGGACGGTACTGCAGCCACAGTATGCTCAGACTCTTTAGATGCCGATATGCCACATGTGGGTGCTACAAAAACAGAAATAGAGCCTTCTGTATCGGATGAAGATAAGCCAATCATACTTGTTGCCGAGGACAATGTGGAGCTTCGTTGTTTTCTATGTGAAAACTTACGAAAAAAATATATTGTTTTAGAAGCTAATGATGGTATTGAGGCGCTGGAATTGGTACAAGCAAGACAGCCCGATATTATCATTTCAGATGTAACGATGCCCAACTGTGATGGAATCACACTTTTGCAGCAGATTAAAAACGATAGTAGTTCAAATCATATTCCTGTGATTCTTTTGACAGCCCGTACAGCTGATCCTTATATCACAGAGGCGTTTGAAATCGGTACAGATGATTACATTACCAAGCCCTTCAGTATGCCACATCTCATTCAGAAAATTTCAAATATCATACAGACGCGGAAACGATTGGAGGAAAAATTTGTACAGAATTATCTTCTTGGAGCACAGGGAACAGATCTGCCCGAAAGAACTCGTTTCTTGGATCAGGTATTGAAGGTTGTCGAAGAAAATCTGGGCTGTGAAGATTTTGGAGTGCAGGATCTTACAAAAGCCATCGGCGTGAGCCGCTCTGTTTTGTACCGCAAGATTAAGCAGCAAACAGGACTGAATTTGGTTGAATTTATTAATATGGTACGTCTTAAGAAAGCAGCCTATATTTTAGTGAACGATACTGGTTTGAGTATCAGTGAAGTGGCTTATCAGGTCGGGTTCAATGATCCAAAGTATTTTAGCAAAACATTTAAGAAATTCTATAAGGAGAGTCCACGTACCTATGTTGAAAAATTCGGTATCAAGGAAAGCAGCAATTAAAAAATAAGCAAAGGTCTTCCTAATTTGGTAAGCATAAGCAGCCCTAAAAGCAGACCGAAGTTTTTTTTGCAGGCAAAAAAAAAGGTTTTCAAACGGGGAGAATGAAAACCTTCAATAACCAATTATAAACCTAAATTATGATGCTACAAATATAGTTGTTTTTAATACTATTTTAAAAATAATTCACCTTTTAAAAACTGTTTTGTGGCTGGTCAGCTACAGGCTGTTGTTGCGCTGTCGCTGGAAGAACCAGCGCATAGCTTATACGCTTTTGACCAGCTTATGAATAACGTATAAAATGGTCAATCCCAACAGCGCAAATATGCCATAACCTAATCCAATTTGAAACTGCGAAGAAGGGTTTACCAAGCTTACGGTGATGTAACTGAGTGAAGAAGTAAGGAGGTAGGTAATTCCGCCAACCAATCCACCGGCAATACCTGCCGACAATGGAAACCTACCTAAACAGTAGCTGAAATAATTGTTAAAAATAAATCCTGCAGTGCAATGTACGGCAAATGCGAAAAATGTTAATGTATATAAGTTTGACAGGTAAGGTGAAACGATCAGCATACAGACAATCAGACTGATCTGAATAAAATTGGCGATTCTCAACTTTGGAACCAAGGCTCTTTTAATAAGGGCTTTACCAATAAAACCACCACACATCCAAGCTAAGCCCATAATAAGTGAGGTATAGCCGGTTGTAATCGCACTATATCCCAGTTGATGTTCAATAAAAAAAGGACCACTGAGATTGTAGAACATGACGAGACCGTAGGATATGCCGCACATGAGTATACCGAACGTAAAATCGTTGCTTTTAAGCATCATTTTAAATTCGCCGATCAGGTAGTTGATATGGAGTGGTTTTTTCTGTTTGATTGTTTCGCCGGAAAAGATCAGTTCAAGGATGAAAAGTACGGCACTGTAAACGGCCAGAACCATAAAGTTAGAACGCCAACCAAATTGTGTTTGGAGGTAGCCGCCAATAAAAGGAGCGACAATCGGCCCGATCGACCAGACGATGGTCATAATGCTGAGGTAGTGTTTGCGCTGCTCGCCTTCATAGACATCCACAAAATAGGCTCGTTTTGATATGACCACAAATGCCGATAAGATTCCCTGAAGGATGCGCATCAGGTAAATAACCCAAATATCTTGCGTGCTTGCTGTGATCCAGAAACTGACAATGAAAAGGAAAAGAGATATCAGGTTGATGCGATATCTTCCCCAAGCGTCAACTAATGCTCCTGTAAAGAACTGAGCAACACCATAGCTGATTAGAAAAAGCGAAAGTGTTAACTGGATTTTGCTTTCGTTCAAGCCAAGCTCCTGGGCCATTTGTGGCATTGACGGAAGATAAATGTCGGTGGCAAGTCCCGTAATCGGAACAAGTGCAAATGCTAGTATCGTCGGGATAAAAGATTGCTGTGGTTTAGTGTTTTTTTCCATCCTTTAATTTTTTAAATTACCCGTCTCTATGGACGTTTACGTTGCCAGCCACTTTTTCTCTTTGGCCCTGTAAATATGATGTCGACAAAAGTAGCTTCATTGCCTGTTTCGAAAGATATAGAATTCAAACAAATTATTGTGAAAATCAAACAGACTTATTGCGGAAGGCTAAAGGTGGTACACCAGCATGTTTTTTGAAATAATTACTGAAGTTCGCCGGTTCTTCAAAACCTAAGGCATAAGCGATTTCATTGATGTTCCAGCTGCTATGTTGAAGGAGTGCCTTTGCTTCCTGTGTGATGCGCAGTGCGATGAGTTCTTGCGTAGTTTTTCCTGTATTTTGTTTCAAAGCCCTGTTTAGCGAATTGACATGGATGTTGAGCTGTTGCGCGTAATCCGTTGCATTTTTAAAACGAAGTAAATTTTCGGTGTCAATCGGAAATTGGCGTTCCAAGAGTTCTAGGAAAAGATGGGAAATACGCTGATTTGCGTTTTGGTAAGGTGATATGCCCTCATTTGGCGCTAGTTTTAACGTTTCTAAAACGAGTAATTGTAACTGATTACGGATAATTTCATATTTAAACGAAAAATCAGATCGTAGTTCCGTATTCATACGCTGAAAAATGTGATCGAAAAGATCGACCTGCTCTTCCGTTAAGAAATAGACGGGACTACCACTCGGGTTGAAAAAATGACTTTCGAGAATGTTATGGTTATAATGTTTGTCTTCCTGAATGAACTTTTGTGTAAAAAGACAGAACCATCCCTTTTGATCAGGATTGTCTGTTTCCCAAGAGTAGGGAACGAGTGGACTTGAAAATACAAGTGCGGGACGGTCAATAGGGATCCACTGATCACCATAGTGCAATTGACCCTGGCCGATCATGAGGGATATTTTGAAGTAATCTTTTCTATTGTAAGGTGATTTTAAGGGACAATGCTCACGTGAAAATAAGTTAAAATGAGAAATTTGTTCGGGCGAGGAGCCAATTGGGTAATTGGATTCTCGAAATACCCGTTGATAGAAATCAATAATATTTTCGGAAGTTGTCATGATGCAAAGTTATAAAAATCAAACATTTCATGTTGGATACTGTTTCTCTTAGTCGGTCATTGATTCGTAAAATATGAATTGGAACAAAAAGAAAGGTCCCATCACGTCGTCAGCCATGACTAGCCCGAGTGATGAGACCTTATAAAAGGAAGCGATTATTAGGATCTCGATTTTAAAAATTCCTTGACAAATTCATCGTCGTTTAAGTCTGGGTAGTCTTTATATACACGATCAATTTCTTCTTGCTGTCCGATGGATAGATTTTCGTCGGGGTTTAGACACCAGATACCCTTCATCAGACCTTGTCTGCGGAGCACCTCATGTAAGCCTGGTATACAGCCATGGAATGCATTTGCTGGGTCAAAAAAAGCTGCATTACTGTCTGTTACAGCAATCGCTTTGCTTAGGAGGTGACTCGCATGAAGGTTATTGGGGTCCTGTTTGTATGTTTTTATTTCCTGAAGGAGTTCAACAGCTTTTGCCGTCCAAACAGCCCAGTGGCCTAATAGTCCGCCTTTAAATTCTATGGCGACGTTTTCTCCCGCTACAGGGAAATTATACACGCTCATCAGATCGTTGACAATATTGTCATCATTGCCCGTGTACATGGCAATTTGATTTCGCCGGCTGGAGTTGGCTATAGCACGCATAACGTCTAATGTCTGGTAGCGGTTGAACGACGCACATTTGATAGCGACGACGTTGTCGATTTCGGCAAACTGCTGCCAAAAGGAATAGGAGAAAATACGGCCACCAACGGCGGGTTGAAGATAGAATCCAAAGACAGGAATAATGGCTGCTATTGCTCTGACTCGATCTAATATCGCATTTTCAGTCCAGCTCTGCAGGCCGCCCATACTCAAAAGTCCGATATCATAACCGTATTTAAGTGCAGTTGTTGCCTCCTGTGCCGCTTGATCTGTGGCACCGCAGATGCCTGCAATTTTGATAAATGGTCGTTGGAGTTCCGCTTTCTCGACTTCTTCGCTAGCCCATCTCAATACAGTTTCAAAAAGGTTGATCTCGGGGTCACGGATTTCGAATTGGGTTGAATGTACAGCTACGGCGATTCCGCCGGCTCCACTGGCTATGTAATATTGAGTCAGGAGCCGTTGATGTGCCTCGTCAATGCTGCGGTCCTCATTTAAGGCAAGGGGGTGTGCCGGAATTACCGTCCCTTCCCAAAGCAACTGTTGTAATTTGTTGTCTAAAGTTTTCATTAGAATTTTCCTTTTCGTTCTTGAAAATGCGTGTCCTTATTCCATAGTTCGCCGCCTTGGGTCAACCATTTGGCTGTAATGTCTATCGCTTCGCGTATGGTTGTTTTCGGATAGCCAAACAAACGATGGCATTCGGACGCATTGTTGAGTAAAGCGGTTCCGGCGGGTTCATTTACAAATATTGGCCTTGTGTTGAAATGCTCGGCAAACCGCTCTGCGATCCATCGTGTAGAAAGGATTTCAGGTCCCGTGACATTCAGTATTTTGGCTGGAGACTGACAGTGCAGTAATGATCTTAAGGCAATTTCGTTGGCATCTCCCTGCCAGATAACGTTGACGTTTTCGGTTGTCAAATCTATTGGGAGCTGCCCTTTGACCGATTTGGCAATTTCTACGAGCACACCGTAGCGAAAATCCACCGCATAATTCAATCGGTAGATCAGGGTAGGTGTACCGTTTTTCTTCGAAAAATACTCGAATATACGCTCTCTCCCCAAACAGGATTGCGCGTATTCGCCGACAGGCTCCGGAGTTCTTTCCTCAGAAACGCCGCCATTGCTTATCGGTACAAATGGAAGTACGTTACCCGAAGAAAAAGCAACAATGTTGGAATCTTGAAAATGAGAAGCCACCATTCCGGGAAGATAGGTATTCATCGCCCAGGTAAAATCTTCATTTCCCGTGGTGCCGAATTTATGTCCTGCGAGGTAAATGACATTCGGAACCTGCGGGATCTTTTTGAGTTCTTCCTCATTCAGTAGGTCACAGGCGATTGTCTTTATGCCTAGATCCTCCAGTTCCTGCTGAAGTTCCTTGGTTGAAAAACGCGAAACACCAATGACCTTTTTGTCTATTCCTGCAGCTTGAATAGCCCGCATGGCTAGCTTTGCCATGCTTGGCCCCATTTTTCCGCCAATACCTAGGAAAAGGATATCACCTTGTATCTTTTTTATATCTTCAATTAGATCTAATGATGGTGCAAGCAGCTGCTGTTCCAATTCCGCTAAATTGTTATGGTCCATGTCTGAATTATTTGATTAAATTATAGAGATTACTAAAAGCAAGAAAAACGAGTAATATGAGTCCGAGTATAGCCCATAATCGCGTTAAGGGGCTGTTTCTGAGCGTACCCATAATTTCTTTGTCGTTCGCGATCAGAAAGAGGATAATACCAATAAAGGGAACTAAAAAAATGGTGATGCTTTGCGCAAAAACAATAAGCTCCAAGGGAAGATTTCCGAAGATAAGCGCGATGGCAGATCCAAAAATCATGACCAAAGAAATAAAGAGTTTCACTTTAGGGTGATTGAGATCGTTGCCGAAGCCAAAGGTGTCACCCAGTAAGGATCCGCCTAATACGGCATTGCCGATCAAGGAGGAAAAGGAGGCACCGAAGAGACCGATAAAAAAGAGGTGTGAAGCATAGGTTCCCAAAAGCGGTTCCAATGCACGGCCCATCTCAGCGGCAGAATTTAACTTGATCCCTTGGGGATGAAGCGTATTTGCCGCACAGACCATAACGGCTGCGCTCATGATGCCAAGAATAATAATGCCTATTCGGCTGCCGATTATCTGTCGTTCTGTACGCTGTTTGTTGACCGATAATTTTCTTCTTGATTGAACAAGATAACTTTGATAAAATGCACCCACAATCGAAAAGCAAGAAGCCGTAAAAGCAATTATTAAGCCTACTGATGAAGGAGGGATGCTGGGAATAAAACCTGAGAAAAAGTCCTGTGCGGGTGTCTTTATCATAATCGCGGTGGAAAGAAAGGCAAATAACATCAGGATGATAAGTCCAAGCATAAGCTTTTCCAATAGCGCGTAGAAAGACTTGAAGAACAACAGTAGGATACCGATGACATTAAAAACGATGATCCATATTTTGGGGTTTGTCCCCGTGGCTTCCGAAACGGAAATAGAGACACCTGTTGCATTCCCCGATTGAAAACAGGTTGCAACGAGGAAAATTCCGAGGCCAATGATGATGGACGTTGTTTTACCAAATTTCTGGCGAATTAAAACAAGTAAAGATTCGTCTCTCGCGATACCGATACGTGCCGCCATATTGGTGAAAACCATCATAAAAAAGATGGCGACGACGACAACCCATAATAGAGAGAAGCCATAGTCTGCACCCATTTTTGATGTGATGGTCATTTTGCTGGGCCCGAAAACCAGGGCGGCGGTAATGATGCCGGGACCCAAGATGGATAGCCAACTTTTCAATAAAGAGGGTTTTGGCTCGAGGTTATTTTCCATGATATTTATCGTAATGAGGTTAAATGCTGTTGGTTGATTTTAGGAGCAGAATTTCCAAAGTGTGTGCGGATATAATTGGTGATTTCAATGACCTCTTCATTTTTCAGGAATGAAAAAGATGGCATTGCACTTTCGTATTTGACTTTGTTTATTGTTTTGTCTTTCAGTCCATGGAGGATAACCTGCAAGAGAGGTGCTGGGTCGCCTTTGACAAGAGATGAATTGGCTAATGGAGGAAAGGTATTTGTAAGTCCTTTTCCATCTGCTTTATGACAAGATGCGCAATAGGCTTCGTATAATGCCTGACCACTTTTGGCAGGGGAGTTGGCCATGTTGGCTGCAAGGGGTTTAATCATTGGTGCAGAAGCTTTATCGGTAATACGGAGACGGTAGATAACATCGTCATCGGGTTTTGGAAATCCCTTTTGCGGATTCCAGTCACGGTTGCTCGAACAGAAATAAATGTCTCCATTGGGTAAGGTTAATACCGATCTTAGCCGGCCAAGTTGATCTTTGAATAGGATCTTCTCATCGACGATCTGTTGACCATCGGCGGATAATTTTAGGATACGTAAAGACTGATTTTTTAAAGTCGCGAGCAATAGACTATGTTGCCATTCAGGGATAACATTTGAACCGTAATACGCCATTCCGGATGGTGCAACGACTGGGGTCCACGATTTAATGGGCTCCTGTCTTGGGGAGTTTTTGGCAATAGCTTTTTCCTTTTCCGTGTCAATCATACCTTCGATCTGCGGCCAGCCATAATTTTTTAGAGGTTGGATCAGGTTGATTTCGTCCTCGATGGCATCGCCATGTTCGGAGGTGTAAATTAAGCCTTTTGGATCATGGGTAAGTCCCTGCATGTTCCGAAATCCCCATGCATAGACATAGCTATTTGCAATTGGATTGTCTTTTGGGATGCTCCCGTCGAGATTGAGGCGTAAGATTTTGCCATTTAATGAGGTGCTGTCTTGTGCAAAGGTATCACTTGCGGCATCTCCTGTAGCCCAATACACTTTTTTGTCTGTCGAAACAATAACCCTGGAACCGTTGTGTCCCGTGTTTCCAGGAATCTGTAAAAGCAATTTTGGGTTTGACAACGTGCCTGTCGTATTATAATCGTAACGATATAAATTAGAGAAAATGAGACTGTCCTTTTTGCTGGTGTAAGAAAGGTAAAGATAGGCCTGTTGCTGTTCGGGTTGATACAGCGCCATTCCCAACAGTCCCAACGTGCGCTGGTGGTAAACGTCGGTGAGGCTGTCCACCAAAGTAACAGCTTTTGTTTTTGTATCCAGTCTTCGTATACTTCCTCCGATTTCAGAAAACAGAATGGCATCGTTGATCCGGTCATATTGTAAATCCCATGGCACATGGAGTTTTGTAGCTTCTTTTGATAGCGATAGTATGCTGTGCTCCAGTTGGATGTTATTTATTGGCTTACTTTCTCTTTCCGTCTCGGAAGAACAGGAGGATAGTAGCGGGACCAGCGATACAAGCCAAATATAGGTTTGTTTTTTCATATAGGATCTACGGTTATTCCTTTGATTTATTTGGTTAGTCAAATGTAGTTGAATAAAAATAAATATACAAAAAATAAGTAAAATTGTATACAAAAATATTTTATCAGCCTAAAGTAAATACGATTTAGTTTATAATTACACAGCTAAAAGAGCGGTGTTTTGGAATTGTAAAGAATGTGTTAGCCACCCTATTTTTGTAAAAAAGTAAAAAAAATATTGAATTGTATACAAAAAATATATATTATTGTATTCACTATGATAATTAAGGAAATGCAATTTAGACCATATTAGGGTCGAGTGTTATGTTTCCTGAAAAAATACCAATAAACTAAAGAGCTTATAAATCATTTATTTAACCACTTTAACCTGAGTATTCATGATACTAAAGCAGATTAAAATCCGGGATGTAATAAACAGGAGTTGCCTTTTGGTGGGGCTACCTTTTATTTCGATGGCTGCATTGGCAAATGTACCTTCTTCCCTTAACAATGGAAAGATTCCGATCTCGGATGTTTTAAACCCTTCGTCGGGTTTAGCTAAATTTCAGCAGCAGCTTGTCGGGCAGGTGCTGGACGCCAAAGGGCAGCCACTGTCCGGTGTGGAAGTGCGTAACCTTAAAAATGCAACTGTTACCGTTACGGATCAAGAAGGTCGTTTTAAATTAACGGGGTCCGTTTCAGATCAGATTCAATTTCGGTTAATCGGTTTTAATACAAAAGTGGTGTCGGGGAAAGATGTGCAGGCTTTGGTGCTTGATGCGAGCGAAAATGCACTGGATGAGGTTGTTGTGGTGGGGTATGGTAAGCAGAAAAAAGGCAACTTGACCGGTGCTGTGGCCAGTGTTAATTTTGATCAATCGACCTCGAGTCGGGGTCTTTCCAATGCCTCGCAGGCATTGCAAGGTGTTATTCCTGGTTTGGCCGTAAGTCAAAACTCCGGAATGGCCGGAAATAATGCAGCGGATCTTTTGATCCGGGGATTGGGGACGGTCAACAGTGCTGGACCGCTGATCGTGGTCGATGGAATGCCCGATGTCAATATGAACCGTGTAAATGTGAATGATATTGAAAGTGTGACCGTACTAAAAGATGCTTCTTCCGCTGCAGTATACGGTTCCAGAGCGGCCAATGGGGTTGTATTGATCACGACAAAGTCTGGTAAAAGAAACAGTAGGACGGCTATTTCCTTTAGTGCCAACAAATCGCTGGTGAAACCTACCCGCTCTTTTGATTTTGTCAATAATTATGCGAAAGCAATGACGGCTACTCAAAGGGCACAAGCCTATAATACGGCCGCATCTGCATTCAATTTTAAGAATGGAACCATCGACGAATGGTTGGCTTTAAGTATGATCGACCCAAGATTATATCCAAGTACCGATTGGTGGGATGTTATTCTCCGCAATGGTCAAAGTGGGAATTATAATGTTTCCATTAATGGAGGAACTGAAAATAATAATTACTATTTCTCTGTCGGTATGCTGGATGAGAAGGGGATACAGATCAATAATGATTTTAAACGTTATAACGCTGCATTTAACTTCGAAACAAAAGTAACCAATACCATCGGTGCTGGGGTGCGGTTCTCCGGAAACTGGTCCGATTACCGTTATAACTACGAAGACGGTATGACTGCCAACTCGACAAGTGGGATGGACCTGTTTACCTCACCAGCAGGTATATTGCCTTATGATCCTATTACCGGTTTTTATGGCGGTGCAATGTCTTACAATGAAAGTCCGCAGGCCAATAATATCTATGCCGATTACATGACGCGCAACCAAAACCACATGAATCAAAAGCAGGCTTTGGTGAATGGTTATTTAAACTGGAAGCCATTTAAAGGATTTGAGGCTAAAGTGGATTATGCCCTAAATTATGATACGCGTTTTCAATGGAAGGCAGATATGCCGACAAAATTATATAACATCCGGACGGGATTGTCTATCCGGGATCTTGTACCGACAAATGATGGGATATATAATACAGACCGGAACAATTACAAAACCCAGCTGAATTTCAAATTGAGTTACGATCATAAGTTTGGCGCTAACCATGATTTCTCTGCTTTGGCCGTGTATTCAGAAGAATATTGGAATAATCGTGTTTTAGCAGGTAGTCGCTTAGATCGTTTGCACCCTAGTCTACATGAAATTGATGGCGCTTCTGAAGACGTGCAAAATGTGTCGGGATCATCATCGGCAGAAGGTTTGCGTTCTTATATTGGACGATTAAATTATACGGCCTTCGGAAAGTATATGTTTGAAGGGAACTTCCGGGTAGATGGTTCTTCACGTTTCTTGCCGGGTGATCAATATGGTTTTTTCCCGTCTGCGGCAGTGGGCTGGCGGATCTCAGACGAGGTATTTATGTCGGCATTTAAGGAAAAGATCAGGATGAGTTCGGCCAAATTTAGAGCTTCTTATGGTTCTTTGGGAAATAATAGTGGTGTCGGATTGTATGAGCAGAAGCAATCTTTGGTCTCTAGTCCTTATTATTTGATTGACAATAGTACAGGGACAGGGTCTGTTGTCAAAGGGTTGATCAATAAGAAACTGATCAACTATGACCTTACTTGGGAAAAGACACGCGTGTTTAATTTGGGTTTGGATCTTGGATTCTTTAAAAATAAACTGACTGCGGAGCTGGATTATTACGAAAGAAAGACGATCGGTATGAACAGGCCTTCGGATGTATCTATGCATCTGACGGGTTTATTCACTGCCCCCCGACGTAATATTGGTGATATGATGAATAAAGGGCTGGAAGCAAATGTTACCTGGAATGACCGAAAGGGAGATGTGGGTTACATGTTGAACTTTAATGTTGGGTATAACAAGAACAAGCTGCTGTCCTGGAATGAGCAGTTGCAAAGAGGTTCGGTATTTATTAATATGCCTTATAATTTTATCTATGCTTTCGAATCGTTGGGCATTGCTCAGTCTTGGGAGGATGTCTATAATGCTGTTCCTCAGGGCGCTTCTCCGGGAGATATTTTGTTGAAAGATGTCAATGGTGATGGCAAATTGGATGCGAATGACCGTGTGGCATATCCAGCTTATCAACTGGGTAGACCAAAGGTGAATTACGGATTTAGAGGTTCGGTGGACTACAAAGGTTTTGATTTTTCTTTCCTGTTGCAGGCTGCCACAGGAAGAAAGGAATTTTGGATGAACAAAGCGAATTCAAACTTTTTAGGAACGGCAAATCAGGCTATAACTGAGGACCAGTGGAATAATATGTGGAGCCTGGACAATCGCGATGCTGATTATCCTAAGCTGCTTCCAAGTACATTAGGATCAACGAGTCCAAATGCGTATTTGAGCACATTTTGGCTGCAAAACATGTCTTATTTAAGGGTGAAAAATCTGCAGCTTGGCTATACTTTTAAGAAAGAATTACTGATGAAGCTGGGTATCCAGAAGTTACGTGTATTTGGTTCGGTCGATAATTTAGCGGTATTGACGAGCTTTAAAGGCTTAGATCCGGAGAAAAGTACCTATACCAATGATGCTTATCCGATGACGAAGAGTTTTGTGGTTGGACTGAATGTAGACTTATAATATTTGAACTTATGAAATCGATATATAACATATTGTTTATTTCTTCTTTGCTGCTTCTTGGTTTGTCCGCGTGCCGCAAAGATTTGTTGAATCAGAATCCAACAACAACGCCAAGCTCCGAAACGTTCTGGGTGGACGAAAATGACGCGCTTGCTGCGTTAATGGCGAACTATTCCATATTTAGGCCTTGTTTTGATCGCGACTATCATTTTGATGGACATGGAGATTTCCTTAAAATGTACAATACTGGTGCGGCGCCTATTTCATTAACGGTCAATAGTCCGATGAATTATGGCTCCGGTGCATCGGCAATGTATAGAGCATTGTATGGATCTATATTCAGTTCTAACTTTGTGATCGAAAATACCAATGCGCGTTTGTTGCCCGTAGCAAAAACTGATGCTGTAAAACAAACCCTGGAAACTATCGTGGCGGAGGCCAAGTTGTTGCGCGCCATTGCATACTTTAGATTGATTTCCCTATGGGGTGATGTGCCTTATTTTTATAAATCGGCGCCAGCTCCCATAGAGGCTGATACGGTGCGGAGAATGCCTATTGCACAGCTGAAGGATTCTATTATGGCTGATTTGAACTATGCGGTGGACAAATTGCCCAACAAGGGGTCTGCAATTGGTCGTGCCGGTAAGCCTGCTGCATTGGCCTTTCGTGGTAAGTTTCAACTGTATTGGGGTTCGTGGAAGAAAAATGGATGGCCTGAATTGGATGGATTTGTACAATCTGCTGCAGAGGCTAAAACGGCATATACTGCGGCCGCTGCGGATTTTAAACGTGTGATCAATGATTTTGGAATCAAAATGTTTAGAAATGGTGATCCGGGTCAATGGGGTGAATTGGGGAAGGCTGATGTGCTCCCAAATTATTACTACATGTTTATACCTTCTACGGGCAACTTGAGCCAAGATGAGGAAATGGTCATGGTACTGACGCATGGTGGTGTGGGAACAAAACAAAGTGAGGAATACCAGCGGGTATGGACGGGGCCATTGGTGTCTTTAGGACAGAATCAGGCGATTCCGCGCTATGAATTGGCCGACCGTTACCAATCTACCATTACGGGAGATTTCTTGCCAAAGATGGTTCAGCTAGATCCAGTGAAAAATCCTGCAGCACGTACTACGGCAAATTCAGCGGTGAACCCTGAATCGTACCGAAATCGCGATTATCGCATGAAAGCGACTTTGTTGTGGGATTACGAATTGATTATGAGTATGAGCCCTACGGAGACCACAGGTTATATTCCCTTTGTCTACAAAACTTGGGGAGCTGCGGTGACAGTCAACGGTGTCTCCTACAAAACTTCCTTTACCGATAATACCACAAATCTCTCGGGATTGCAATCGCGTAAATTTGTGCGCAATTATGGTGGTGTGGCGCGTAGTGATGGAAATTACAATTGGCCTTTGATGCGCATTGCTGACGTATACCTGATGTATGCTGAAGCAACCAATGAGATTGGTGGTCCACAGGCGGATGCAATTGATTTGGTTAATAAGGTTAGGCGTCGTGGTAACCTACCTGCACTTGCTGGAGCTAAAACCTCGTCTCGTGATGCATTTTTTGATGCCATCGAGCAGGAAAGAATTGTTGAGTTGTTTGGCGAAGGACAGCGCGCATTTGACTTGAGGAGATGGCGTAAACTGGAAACGGTGTTTGGCAAACCTTATGGTGATGGAAAATGGTTCCAGGATAGTTTTGGAAATAATTGGGAACGCTTTTTCTTCAATGAGTCTGAATTGACTTATCAAAAGTGTTATATCTATCAAATTCCGGAAACAGAACGTTCGCGGAATCCGAATTTAACACAAAATATACCTTGGAAATAATATGGTAACACTTGACTGTAATAAAATGAAATATACATTATTTTTAATCGGTATGCTGTTCGTTAGCTTGTCCGGTTGTAAGGATGATTATCCAATGGATGAGGATGGTTTGTTGATCACGACCAGGTCGGAATGTTATGTCAGTAGCTTTGAGCTGTTGGGCGCCGACTTTCAGACGGTGCGTACCAAAGCTGCGTTGGTAGATACCGTTGAACAAACCATAAAGGTGGAGGTGCTCTTTGGTACCGATTTGAAAAATCTATACCCACAGTTTTCTCTGGTCACCGATGCGGTTTTAGATCCCAAAATTTTAGGAAAAGAAGATTTTTCCAATTTGGATACGCCACGTGAATGGACTGTCGTGTCTGGAAATAGAAAGGTTCGTAAGACGTATAAAGTTTATTTGACAGTACAAAAATAAGTAAGCTGATGAAAACAAATTATTTAAAAATAGGGCTGTTGTCCATCGGATTTGGGCTCTTGTTGTTCGGTTCTTGTAAAGAAGAAGCTTATGAAATTCCAAAAGCAAAAGATGGTTTGCAAAACGATATTATTAAGCGCTCTTTAGGGCCAAATGTGGTTGGGGCTACCATAGACTTTGCATATGCTGCGGCGATTTTGCCAGATCAGGGGAAGCTTACATCCATTTCTGTAGAAGCCAGTATTGCCGGTGATGAAGGTACCATGCTTGAAAACAAGTCGTACTATACCAGTAGTACAGGGACAGATGTAGGTGTTGTCGTTGGTGATCCTGCGATTATAAATGGGAATAGTATGGAAGTGAAATTTACGAAAGATACCTCCGCTTCAACGCTGCGTTATAGCTACAAAATACCGGCAGTAGCAAAAGGTAAATCGGTCACTTTTACGTTCAGGGCGAGGTCCAGTAATGGACAGGAAATTGCCTTGAAGACCGAAGCTTATGCGGTTCGTAATATGGATATGGCCTTGGACCTGATCGGGAAAGACGGCGAGGCCTGCTTTTTTTCTGTGGCCGACTTAAAATGGTATACCGCTACCGAAGCGGCAGCAAACCCGGATAAGATTGATTTGGTCTATTTGTATCGGGCGTTGCCAACGGTGACTTACGCACATTCTTTGGTTGCTCCCACGACGGATGCCAGTTATTTGCCGAGCTTCACCTTACCTGCGGGACTGACAAATAAAACGAAGATCGTGAAGGCTTGGACGGTGCGCGATCAACAATTGGCGCGATTGCAATACAGTGTATTTGTGGACGATGTGGATTTGAAAGATAAATCGTTCGTAGATGCGCCAGATTTTGCGATTAATTTAAAAGCTGAATCGGGAATATGGCTGCAAACGGCTGATGGTAAATACAATGCTTATGTATTTGTCAATAGCGTAAATAATACGACAAAAGAAATGAAGATCAGTGTAAAAAGGCTGCAAGTAAAATAAAGATATGGGTGCAAGGATATGGCTAAAAGTTAAAGGTACTATGCTGGGGATCGCTTTTATGGCGATCCTTGGAACGTCCTATGGGCAGCAGGCAAAGGTTACTTCGATAAAAGGAAATGGACAGCGCCTGCAGGTGCAGGTGGATGTTCCGACGGCTGGTGTCTATACCTTGGTTTCTGAAGGTGAGGTTACCGATTTGGATAAAATTAAGGCGGCAGATAAAACAGGTATGATGACGCTGTATGCGATGATTGATGTTCGCGCTGCACGATCGACGAAACGGATCGTATTTGACAGCTTTAAAGGTGCGAAGCAAGATCTTGGTAAATTTTATTTTGAGAAAGGGAAGCAGACGGTCGGTATGCAATTGCCAGCTTATTTTAAGATTAAAGCTGTTTCGATCAATGCCTTTGTACCTCCGGTTGCGCCAGCTGCAGCAGAAAATTATAAACCAAAGATTGTTCCTCCTACAGGTCACCCGAGGCTATGGGTTAATAAAGAATCATTGCCGGTCGTTAAGGGGCGGTTGGAAGAAGCGGAGCATCTGGAAGCTTGGGGGAAAGTGAAAACACTTGCGCAACAACCTGTTCAATTTATTTTTGATCCGAATAAGGAAATGTTTTACGACGAAAAGCTCGAGCGTGCGATTGAATCAAAAGCGTTTTATTACCTCATGTCCGGTGACGAAAAAATAGGCAGGGAGGCAGTCAGGCTGGCCGATCAATACTTGACGATGTTGGAGTTCGGGAATGTTTCCTATGGTGATATTACACGCGAGTTGGGGCGTGCAATTTATACGGGTGCACTGGTGTATGACTGGTGTTATGCATTATTGGATGTGCACCTTAAGACCAGTCTGCATAAAAATATGATGCGTCTGGCGCAAGATATGGAAATTGGCTGGCCTCCCTTTTTTGGTATCGAAAGTATTATCAATGGGCATGGCAATGAGGCGCAGGTGTCGCGCGATCTGCTGGCAATGAGTATTGCTTTATATGACGAGGATCCGGTACCTTACAAGTATACTTCGTATTCTATTTTGGAAGAGTTGGTGCCCATGCGCAAGTTTGAGTATCAGTCTCCGCGCCATAATCAAGGTGTTGATTACGGTGGCTATCGCTTTGGGTGGGAAATGCATGGAGCCTGGTTGTATTATCGCATGCTCGGTTATCCGGTTTTTGACGATAATATCAAGAATATGCCCTATTATTGGCTGTATATGCGCACGCCTGACGGAAAAATGTTACGCGACGGCGATATGTTCAATGTAAAGTACAACAGTAGTGCTGATTTTTATTGGAAAAATCCACAGACCATGCTGCTTTGTTATGCCTATTCAGGCAATCCGGTAATTAAGGCTGAGTTTGTCAAGCAGGGCGGTTTGCCCGACAATCCAATCTTGTTTCTCCTCTTGGATGATCCAAAATTGAAGCCTGATTTTGACCGTGAGAAAATGCCGTTGACGAAAGATTTTGGACCTATTTTAGGGTCTATGGTTGCCCGGACAGGGTGGAGCGAAGAGAACGGAAGTTCCGATGTGGTTGCAGAAATTAAGGGGGGCGGTTATCATTTCGGCAATCATCAGCATGCCGATGCAGGTGCACTGCAGATTTATCATCATGGTATTCAGGTTGGTGATCTTGGGCTGTATCTTTCGTATGGTTCCCCTTATGATTTTAACTTTAATAAGCGGTCGGTTGCGCACAGTATGCTGTTGGTGCGTGATCCTGCGGAACCGCTTTTATTCAGGACCAAAACAAACGATGGTGGGACTCGGTTTAGCCAGCGTTTTCCGCGCACGGTTGACGAGGTGTTAAATGATTCCTGGTACCATACCGGAGGGATCAGGGCATCCGCATTTGGTAACGATCCCATTCAGCCGAGCTATAGCTATTTCAATATGGATCTAACGGCGGCATATACGGCTAAAGTAAAATCCTATGCAAAAAGTTTCCTGTTTTTGAATTTGAAAAGAAAGGATGTGCCTGCTGTCATTGTCTTATTGGATGAGCTTAAGACCAATGATAAGAAATTCGAACCCTATTGGCAGATCAATACGCTTGAAAAGCCTGTACGAAGTGGAACAGGTTTTGTGTTGAGCAGTAAATTTAAAAACGCAGCCGGTTCTACTTATGTTGATTTGCTGAAGCCACAGTTAAAAGAGTGTGCGGTGAAGTTGTATTCGGGTGATTCGACTGCTTTTGTTTTTGGTGAACTTTATCAGGTCAAGTCTCCATGGCCAGAAGCTAGGGGAACACGGATTATGGTTTCACCCAAGCAGGAAAGTGATCAGGCCAGTTACGCTTCGGTTTTTCAGATGACGGAGAGTGGTTCTTCAAAATTACCGGTGTATTCGGAGGAAAAGGCGAATTATTACCTCATAAGAGTGGCTGATCGTTTACTGGTGGTGGCCAAACCAAATCAATATCTTGATGAGCCCATTGAATTTGTGGTACCGGGAGATCAACAGTATGAAGTTGTTGTGGTCGGTTTGAAAGATGGTTTCTGGAATATGAAAAGTTCATTAAAAAATAGTAGCTTTAATATAAATGTCCTGAAAGGGAATCATACAACCAGTTGGAAATCTAAAGCCGAAACTATTTATTTGTCGCCGGGAAGACAGTATGGAGCCCAAGAGGGAAAGATTAATTAAAGAATACATTGTTTAAATTTTTTTAATGATTTTGTATTCTTATTTTTGCATAAAATTGTATACAATATGAAAGAGGATTCGCTTGCCTATAAAGTTTATTTAGAAGTACGTAAGAAAATTTTGTCTAGTCAGCTGGCTGGCGGGGCAAGATTGGTGGAGAGTGCTTGGGCGGATAAGATGGCGGTGAGTAGAGTGGCTGTTCGTGAGGCTTTTATGCGTTTAGCAGGGGAGAGTCTGGTTGAGTTTGGTGAAAAAGGTGGCTGCTTTGTGAAGAAAATGACGGTCGAAGATGTGAAGGACATTCGTGAGTTGCGTGAGCTGTTGGAGATAGGTGCATTAAAGATTCTGTTTTCAAAGAAAAGTAAAGAGCTTATCGAAGATTTGGAACTGATCTGCAACGATTTTTCCGACATGGTCAGTAAAGGCTATTATGGTGGTGCTTGCGAGGCGGATGTTCGTTTTCATGAGCGGATTATTGAGGGAACTTGCAATTCAAGGTTGATTGCTATTTACAAGAATAGTAACATCCCCTTATTCCATATGAAGCTTGGGGCTATTATGGGGCAGATGGAAGATTACCTGGATACGGAGAAGGAGCATCGCGCTATTGTTGATGCGCTGAAAGCGGATGACTGGAATAAAGCTTATACCACCTTGGTTCATCATTTGGATCGGGGCGAGCAAGAAGCCTTGGAACTGGTTTAATGTTTTTTTGATTTTTATAAAGGGTCTATTGTTTACAATAGACCCTTTTTTGTGCTGTCCCACTGCAACAATTGCCCTTTTTCAGCTTCTGTAATCATAAGTCCCTGAATGCCTTTTGGGTCTAAAGCACAATTTGTTGGATTCTTCCCCGGCGTAGGTATTTTCTCGATCGTCTTGTTTTTGGTGTCAATGGATAGGATATGTTGCGATCCATAAATCGCTGCAAAAAGATAATTGTCGTTCGTGAGAGCTATGCCGTCCGGGCCGATACTACCGCCTGTTTCTATGAATTTTTCGATGTTTTCTACCTGTTGTGTCAAGCTGTTCCAGTGCATTTTCCAGATCCATTTTGTGCCTGTTTCAGCGACAAAAAGCGTACGGTTGTCTGCTGCAAAGGCCAATCCGTTTGGGTAAAAAAGGCCTGTGTGGATCTTCGTAAGCGCACCATGTTTATGTAGACAGCAGATGTAGCCTGTGCCATCTTCCAGGTCACTTCCAGGGCAGGAAAATAGGAGGTTCTCTTCGGTATCAAAACATAAGTCGTTGGGCATTTTTAATGGCTTCCCTGCGATTTCCGTGACTATTGTCGTCGTGGTTTTGTTGAAGGGATCATAGCAACGGATGCTGTTTTGTTTTGAGTCGCAAAACCATATTATGCCGTTTTTGTCGATTGCAATTCCGTTGGGATGTCCATTCACAGCTATTCTGCTATACTGATTGTCTTTGTAATAGATCAAGTTTCCTGCTTCTTTCTCCACAAGCCATAGGCCACCCTCCCGGTCGAAAGCGGGGCCTTCTGGAAAAAGAAGTCCTTCAATGAGAATATTCATTTTTAAAAATTTTAAAATTTATTTTAAATGTATACAAAAATATTGTAATTTGGTATACATAAAATAAGGTATATTAAAATACAAATTATTGATGACTGCGACATGTGTGGCGGTGATCGTCCAATTATAACAATAACAAATAGCAAAACTTTTAATAGGCATGCAAGAAAATGAAAAATCAGCCGCGATACTGCGGGAGAATGCAAGATGGATACCTGGTGGAGTGGTATCGTTAAATCGGAAGTCAGATCCGAATATCTGCTTCGTCAAAGGGAATGGTAGTTTGGTCGAAGATATTGACGGGAACAGCTACATCGATTATCAGGCTGGATTTGCAGCATCCTTTCTGGGGCATAATGATCCTGATGTGAACGCCGCAGTGTTACAGACATTGCAGGAGCAGCAGGTATTGATGGGGGCTGGGCCAACGTTACTGGAAGGTGAGTTTGCGGAGCTTTTTTGTCAGTCCGTTCCTTCGGTGGAGAGCGTTCAGATTACAACGACAGGGTCGGAAGCGACCTACCATGCGATCCGTATTGCCCGTGCAGTAACAGGGCGTGATCATGTGATTGTTATGCAGGGGGGCTACAATGGCTGGCATAACGATGTGGCCTGCAATGTGATCAGTCAGCGTGCAGATGTTGGCTCATATCAAAGCCCGGGGGAATATCCATTCGATTCATTAAGTGCTGGTGTTCCCAAAAATCACAGCGATTTAGTACACATTGTCAACTACAACGATTTGGAAAGTGTGCTGTATGTGGTTCAAAAATACGATGTTGCCTGTATTTTGTTGGAGCCTATTCTTCAGAATATCGGTATTGTAAAGCCAAAGGAAGGTTACCTGGAAGGCTTACGCAAGATGGCTGACGAGCATGGATTTCTGTTGATCTTTGATGAAGTGAAAACTGGATTTAGACATGCGCTGGGGGGCTATCAGTCGATCTGTGGTATTCAGCCGGATCTTTCAACTTTCGGAAAGGCGGTTGCAAACGGCTACCCATTGGGTGTTATTGCAGGCAAGAAAAAATATATGGATTACTTTGTGGATCCTGATAAGTCGAAGCGGGTGATGATTGCCGGTACTTTTAATGCCTTTCCTTTAACGACGGCGGCGGCGATAGCAACATTGAAAAAATTAGGCAGCTCTGAGCATCGAGTTTATGAGCACGTAGAAGCACTTGGTGCGCGTTTGGAGCAGGGATATAACGAAATATTTCCTAAATTAGGGGTACCATTTTATGTCGCACGTCAAGGATCTGCCTTCTGTACATATTTTATGGACCATGCGCCAGTCAATTTTCATGATATTTTGGATAACCACAACTTTGAACTGGATACCCAATATCGTAAAAAGCTTATTAAAGAAGGGATTTTCAATTTCCCGGCACCAATTAAACAAGGAAGTATCTCCTTTGCGCATACGGAGGATGATATAGACAGAACGTTGGAGGCAACTGAACGCGTAATAAAAAGTTTGTAAACCCTAACTATGAAAATAACCGCTATTGAAACCTTTGTGTGCCATGCGCGCATGCGAAATTGGATTTTTGTCAAAATTATTACCGATCAGCCCGGACTTTGGGGCTGGGGCGAAGCCACCTTGGAATGGCATACGCAAAGTGTGGTCGGAGCAATCAAAGATATTTCTCAATTGTTGATCGGTGAAGATCCGCGTCGTATTGAATATCTGTGGCAGATGATGTATAGACAACACTTCTGGCATGGAAACGGGATCGTTCGTGGTACGGCCATCAGTGGTATCGACATCGCCTTATGGGATATTCTAGGTAAAATTCACAATGTCCCTTGTCACGAGTTGTGGGGAGGCCGTGTGCGTGATTATATCCGTTTGTATTGTCATTTAGGTGGAGGTCGCATGGAGGATTTTTATGAGACTGCTCCGGATGATGCCAAACGATTTGGTGATCTTGCGCTAAAAGCTGTTGATGAGGGGTTTACCGCTTTTAAATCGATGGCTGTCCCAGAGACCATGTCGTTGGAAGGTCTTCGTCCAATTAAATATGCTGAAGCTTGCGTGAAGGCGATGCGTGACGCTGTCGGCGACGATATCGATATTATGGTGGATTGCCATGCACGGCCAAGCCCACGTATGGGGATGCAATTTGCGAAAGCATTGGAGCCTTATGGCCTGTATTTCTTTGAAGAGCCATGTTGGCCAGAGTCCATGGAAGATATTGCCTTGATTCAACGGGCGGTGACGACACCTATAGCTTCAGGCGAACGTTTGATCGGAGTGCATGCATTTCGGGATATGCTCGAGAAGCGGGCAGTGAGTGTGATTCAACCTGATATTACCCATTGTGGCGGTCTCTCTGAAGCGCGTAAGATCGCAGCTTTGGCTGATGCTTACCGTGTCTCTATGGCGCCACATAACCCTCAGGGACCTGTGAGTACGGCCGCCTCCATTGAGCTGGGATTTGCAACACCATCCTATATTATTTGCGAAAGTGTGCATAAGGACGTTGAATGGCGCCAGGACGTGGTTACCGAAGGGTTTACAGTTCAAGAGAAAGGACGCATTGTTCTGCCGAATAAGCGCGCCGGTTTGGGTATTGAAATCAATGAAGAAGAGGTAAAGAAGCATCCTTTTCAACAGGAAATTTTGCAGCGAACCTTCTATAAAGACGGTAGTGTAGGGGATTGGTAGTCTAAAAATAGCGATAATGGAGGAATATAAGAATAAAGTCGTATTGATCAGTGGGGGACTTGGTGATATCGGAAGGGCTATGGCTGAAGCATTTTTGAACCAGCAGGCAATTGTATGCATCTCGGATCGGTTTGAACCACAGGCGGCGAGAGCGCAGTGGTCCTTGTTGGATGATGCTGGAGCACGTTTGTTTTATGATCAGGTCGATGTTGCAGACGCCAGACAGGTTGACGCCTGGGTACAACGCATAAGGCAGGAGTTGGGCGCAATATCCATCTGTATCGCGAATGCCGCATGTGTCACTATTAAAGACTTCAGCACGTTAAGCAATGCCGAATGGAAGAATGAAATGGCCGTTAATCTCGACGGTTCATTCTTCCTGGCGAATGCCTGTGCGAAGTCATTTGTGGAGACTGAGCTTGCGGGCTCGATCATTTTTATGGGTAGCTGGGCTGCACATGCCGTACATCAAAATTTACCGGCCTATAGTGTCTCGAAGGCGGGCCTGCGTATGCTTTGCCAGGCCATGGCTCTTGAATATGCAGCGTACGGAATTCGTGTCAACGAAATTGCACCAGGCTATGTCAATGCCGGGTTGAGTAAAGTGGTCTGGTCATCAAACGCCGAACTTCAAATGAAAGCAAAGGCTGTGGTGCCACTTGGCCAGATTATAGAAGCAGAAGAGGTTGCTAAACAGGTGCTATGGATCTGTTCGGACAATTGTAAACATATGACTGGTACCGCAATTGTGATGGATGGTGGACTGTCTTTGATTAGACCTTAACGTATGAAACAGAAAGACCTCTTGAAAGAAACGGCGGGTAGTTTGTACGGACGATTTGGACTTAGCCAATGTGATATTACTCCACCGATCGGCATCTATTCCCGTAATTGGGGGGCGGCTGCATTTGACCAGGGAACGGCTGTTCATCAACCTTTGATGATGCATTGTCTATATATGCAATCCTGCGATGGCTTGCCTGCAATCCTGCTAACCGCTGATTTAGGCTGGTGGAAAAATGCAGCTGATGAACAAAATTTACGATTAGCATTGCTCAGTCATTTTAATCTGGCTGAATCGCAGCTGATTTTTGCGCTATCGCATACCCATGCGGGGCCTAGCATCTGTTCGACAGATGCAGCGCAACCTGGAGGTGAACTGATTTTGCCGTACCTTGAATTCCTCAAACAACAGGCGATATCTTGTGTTGAAATGGCACAAAGTGGTTTATTTAAGGGGAGTCTAACCTGGAACTATGGTGTATGTGATTTGGCAAGCAACCGCGATCTGGAAGTGGATTCTCATTATCTGATTGGTTACAATCCATTGAAAGAAGCAGATACAACCTTGTTGGTCGGACGGCTGTATGATGAAACTGAAAGCTTAAAAGCGGTTATTTGTAATTATGCCTGCCACCCAACCAGCTTTGCTCACGAGAACGATCTGCTCTCACCCGATTTTGTGGGCGAAATGCGAAATACAGTAGAGCGCTCCTTATCCGTGCCTTGTCTTTTTTTACAGGGCGCGTCAGGTGATTTAGCTCCACGGAGACAATATGTAAAGGATCCAGCACTGGTGGAAGCCAACGGAAAGCAGTTGGGTTATGCTGTTCTCGCGACGCTGGCCCAGGAACAGCATGGTCATAAAAACTGGGTTTTTAAGGAATCCCTGATTTCGGGGGCTCCACTGGCCTGTTGGGGATTTCGGGAACAGACTGCTTCAATCGATCTTAAGCAAAGGGTATTATCCGTCAAAGTGCCTTACAAAAAGCTGCCTAGTCCCGAAGCAATTTTGAGTGAATACGAACGCTGTACGGATCGTGTTATGAAAGATCGCCTTTGGCGGAAATATAATACCCGTAAATCCATTGGAGATCAACAAGAAGCTATTATTCCGGTGTGGATCTGGAAAATGGGAGATGCCGTGTTGGTGGCGCAGGCCAATGAAGCCTATTCCTGTTATCAAATTGAAGTGAGAGCCCAATTTCCAGATCATACGATCGTTTTTATCAATATCGCGAATGGCTATGTGGGGTATCTCGCACCGAAGGAGCTTTATGATAAGGATATTTATGCCGTGTGGCAGAGCCCCTATGCCAGCGGCGGTCTTGAAATACTTATTGAACAAACTAAATTAGGAATTCAAACATTATTGACCGATGAAACTCGATTGGATTGATGTCGTTATTTTTGCCGTATATATTATTGGTATAGTGGTATTGGGCTTATACGCTTCGAAAAAAAACTCCGCCTCTAAGCGGGATTATTTTCTTGCGGGTGATAAGCTGCCCTGGTGGATGATTGGCGGAAGTATCATCGCCGCAAATATCAGTAGCCATCATCTCGTTGGCGCTATGGGGGCTGCTTATAGTCGCGGTTTTGTCGCGATTACCCTGGAATGGGGAGCGATTCTAATCGGTTTTAATGCATTATTATGGATATTTCTCCCTTTTTATATCCGCAATGGTTTCTATACGATTCCTGAATACCTCGAAAAAAGATATGGCAACGCTACCCGCGTGTTGTACGCTATTTTGATCCTGTTTACCTATGTTTTTGTGGAGATTGGGGCCGTTCTTTATTTGGGCGGTCTGTCGTTGCACGCTTTATTCGGCATTCCTATTTTATACAGTATTTTTGGAATGGCAATTTTGACCGGTTTATATACCGTTTTAGGCGGTCTAAAAGCGGTGATATGGACGGAAATGGTACAGCTTGTCATTTTGGTGCTGGGCGGAATAGTATTAACTTTTGCCACCATTGATGCGGCAGGAGGTTTTCAGTCTGTGGTAGAATCCTCCAAGGATTGGAAAATGTTTTATCCCGCATCTGATCCTGACTTTCCCTGGACCATGTATTTAGGCGGACTGTTGTGTATCAGCGTGTTTTATTGTGCTACGAACCAATTTATTGTGCAGCGCGTATTGGCGGCAAAAAATGAATGGCATGGGCGCATGGGTGTCATCTTTGGTGACTATCTTAAATTTTTGGTTCCCTTGATTATTACTATTCCGGCATTGGTGGCTCCAAAATTCCTGCCGCATCTCGATCAGCCCGATTTACTGTTTGCGACACTCGTGGAAACCTTATTGCCCAAAGGTCTGGTTGGTTTGGTGATGGCAGGGTTAATTTCGGCTATCATGTCCCATATTTCAGGAGCGATCAATTCCTGTACAACGATTCTGACCGTCGATATCTATAGCCAGTATATTAATAAAAATGCAAGTGACTACGAAGCAGTCCGTTTTGGTAAGCGCGCCGGAGTCGCTATTATCGTGCTCGGAATCATGAGTGCGGTTGTACTGATCAGTTATTCGGATAAACCAGTTTTCCTTTATTTGATGAATCTATACGGTCTTTTTACACCAGGCATTGCAACGATGTTTTTAATGGGGGTTTTTTGGAAAAGAACCACATCGCAGGGTGCTTTGACAGCAGGTTTACTGACAATTCCCCTTTCTTTACTTTTGGAATATGCCTTACCTGAAATGCCATTTTTTAATAGAACAGGTATTGTATTCTGGACTTGTATGATTGCTTGCGCCGTGGTCAGTTTGTTGACACCTGCGGTCTCAGAAGCAAGGTTAAAAAATCTTGTGTTGACGGGCGATTCTTTTCAGGTGCCGGATCAAGATAAAGCCGCTTACCGTGGATTTCGAAATCCGACCTTATGGTGGATAATTATAACGGTGTTGGTGCTCTATTTTTATGTACGTTATTTTTAGCTTAACTTGTTGAAGTGTTAAACTTTTAAAACTTATCCAGATGATCGAGCCAATACTGAAAGAATTAAATACCAAGATAGAGAACATTTTTCCGAAAATCGTTGCAATACGCCGACATATCCATCAGCATCCTGAATTGTCTTTCCAAGAATACGAGACAAGTGCCTATATTCAGCAACAACTCGGAGAATTGGGTATACCATTTGAGATTGTCGCTCAAACAGGTGTTGTGGCTGTGCTGACCGGTCAAAAATCGGCAAGTGATGATATTGTGGTATTACGGGCCGATATTGATGCTTTACCGATAGACGAGCAAAATGATGTGGGATATAAATCGAAGAATAGTGGTGTCATGCATGCTTGTGGCCATGATTTTCATACGGCTAATCTATTGGGGGCAGCATCTATATTAAATGATTATAAAACGGAGTTTTCCGGTAAAATTGTTTTGCTATTTCAGCCTGCTGAGGAAAAGATTCCTGGCGGAGCGATTCAGGTTTTGGAATCCGGGATTCTGGAATCTTTCGGTGGAACGATTAAAGCTGTGCTGGGTTTACATGTAAGTCCCCGTGTTTCTGTAGGAAAAGTCGGTTTACGTTCCGGGCGATTTATGGCCTCGAGCGACGAGTTCTATTTTACCATTAAGGGACGCGGTGGCCATGCTGCGGAGCCACATCGGGCTGTTGATCCCATTATGATCGGCGCGCAGTTACTCACCACCTTACAGCAAGTTGTCAGTCGGAAAGCCAACCCTGATGTACCATCTGTATTGACCTTTGGTCGTTTTATTGGAGATGGCGCGGCCAATGTTATTCCCGAGGAAGTCAAATTAGCCGGAACATTTCGTACAATGGATGAGGTGTGGCGCAAGGAGGCGCTGGAAATGGTTGCTGAAATAGCGGCGACGCTTCCCGTATCGCTTGGTGCAAAGGTAGAAGTTGAAGTCCGGCATGGTTATCCCGCGCTTTATAATGATCCCGCGTTAACGCAAAAAGTCAAAACTATTATCGCGGAGACGATGGGGAATAGTGTGCCACAAGATCTCGAAATCTGGATGGCGGCCGAGGATTTTGCTTATTATTCTTATCGTTATCCCGCCTTGTTTATGTTGATAGGCACAAATAATGACGATTCTGCCACACAATATGGTCTTCATAATCCACAGTTCAATCTGGATGAAAAGGCTTTCGAAACATCAATCGCTGTTTTAGTCAATGCAGCTATTTCCCTTTTGAATGAATCAAATGAATAGAAAAAAATTCTTGATGTCCTCCTTTGCATTTGGATTATCCTATGCCGTTAATGCGAATAATAAGGTGTTCTCAGAGCATGATAACGTAAAAAAGATAGGGATCATTGGGCTAGATATTACACACGCTGTTGCTTTTACAAGAGCGATTAATACGGCTGCTAGCAATCATCCCTACGGAAAATACAGGGTTGTTGCGGCTTATCCCTACGGAAGCAAAACAATTCCCTTAAGTATCGAGCGTATTCCGAAAATTACAGCGGAAGTGCAGCAGCTCGGTGTTTCGATTGTATCAAGTATTGCCGAGCTATTGAAAAAAGTAAACTATGTGTTTTTGGAGACAAATGATGGAAATCTTCATCTGGAGCAGGCACTTCAAGTAATCGAAGCTAAAAAACCTTTATTTATCGATAAACCAATAGCGAATTCCTATAAGGACGCTTTCCAAATTTTTCAATCAGCAAAAAACTACGATTGCCCTGTTTTTTCATCAAGCTCCTTGCGTTATATTACCGGTCTTCAGGAGTTGGATAGGACTAAGGTAATAGGCGCAGATGTCTATTGTCCGGCAGTAACGGAACCTTCGCATAAGGATCTGTATTGGTATGGCATCCATGGGGTCGAAATGTTATTTGCATTGATGGGACCGGGATGCCGCTCGGTAAAGACTATTCAGGAACAGGGTACCTCGTTTTATGTTGGAGAGTGGGCGGATGGAAGAATTGCCTCACTTCGGGGCATTCGCGAGGGAAAGGATGATTTTGGCGGTACGGTTTTTTTGAAAGATCAGATTGTCCATTTGGGACAATTTATGGGATACGGTCCATTGTTGGATAAGATCCTTCCGTTTTTCGAAACGGGTGTAAGTCCGGTTGACGAAAAGGAAACCCTGGCAATATGCGCATTTATAGATGCAGCCGAAGAAAGTAAATTAAATGGCGGAAATGTTGTTCAGCTTCAAAAATAGCGGGCGAGCCTGTTTAATAATTACTCTTCACCGTAATCAACAATGGACTATTAAAAATTGAGGCGGGTGATATGACCGTTTCATTCAGCGGAACGCTGTTACCATAACGCTCTTTCAGCTTAGCTTTCACTTCGGGGCTGCTTAAATCAAAATCTTTCAGTTTCTCAAGTTTCCCAACTTCGATGCCTGCTCCACGCTGGTATATTTTCCAGATCAATTCCGAGCAATAGATCTTATCGTCTGACCATTCGAATGTCGCGTCGTAATTTTTGCCGATAAAATCTTTGCCGATTGCTTTCATTTTGGCCAGTTTCGAATTGGTCAGTACCTGGTCTGCATTTTTGAGGCGTTTGACCGCGTAATGCTGCTTTTCGCCACGCACAATCCAGTGTTCTAACTTAGTTACAGTTACGGGCTGTACGGCTTCCAGTACATAAGGTTTACCGTTCTCATAAAAAATAATCCCACAATGGGAATACGGAGAACGCGTTGCTAATTGGATGGCCTTGCATTGCGGTGAAATAGAAGACTGAAAGATCATATCGCCATCGTTGAACTGGGGTAGTTTTGAATTAGCTTTCGATTGCTTGGGAACCACTGGCTTTTTTTGCCCATGAACTGGCAGTGTCAGCGCCGCGAAGATCAGAAGATAACTAACAAGAGATATCAGGTAAATAAGTGTCTTTTTCATTGTTTTATTTATGATTTACTGAAATAGTTTAATGATTTTCTTTGATTTGCTCCTTTCGGCGAGTTGAAAAGCAGATAATACGTCGGATTCATATTGATATACTTTCTCCGTGGTGGCACCTTTTTGCAAAAGATAATCTATGGCAATGTTGTTTTTCATTAAGATCGCTTTTCCAAGTAATGTACATTGTGTGAAGCTATAATCCGCTTTAACTTCATCTATACCCAGACGGTTCAGACTATTTAAAGAGGTTTTACGGATAAAATCCATATCGTTTTTTTCTATTGCCGCCTTCAGTACTTCGAAATCATCGACTTGTCTGTTTCTCGTCAGAAATAAGTGATGAAATTGTTTGGCAATAGCATACTGATCCTTTTCTAAAATCCGATGAATGGCATTGCTGCTAAATTCCTCTACCGTGGAAAATCCATGCAGATGACTAAAAAATAAAAGTATATTTTCAAAAGGGAGCTTGGTTGCCTCCAGCTGCGTTAGGCCGCCCAAATCGTTCGTGTCGAATAAGTTCTCCATGTGTCTGAGGCTGTCCAAAGCGATGAATTGAAATTCAGGTTGGTAGTCTGCGAGCCAATTGGAGGATTTGGATATGACAAAGTTGTTATCAGTAACCCTATAGTTGATGGCGGTAGCCGGTTCGGCATAGTTGATTATTGTTATTGTGCTATCTGATAGTTCATAATATTTTGAACGAAGATGCTCTGCCGTTGCGGTCGGGAAAAGTCTGTTGAGATCGATCTGTATAGCGTATACGCCCATCGTGTCCACAGGCAAATTATAACAAAGCGTCCCTTGGTCCGTAATGTAAAAAGGTAGTCTGTTTCCTGGCTGCTGTTGTGACTGAAAAGAGATCTTGTTTTGATATGCAAACAACGATGTTGCAAGACCGGCTAGTAAGTAAAGAAGGCAAAGACCTGTTTTTAACCCTAAGCGATTCATTGGATAAAATGTTAGCATGACTAATCGTGGTATTGTTCTAAAAACTGATTGATCTGATTGGTTAATCCAAACGATTCGGTTTCCAATAAATTGATCTCAGCTTGTATCTCAAGTGTAGTCGGCGATAAAGTTTGTTTTTGGTAGACCTGAATGTCCAGTTCCAAAACCGCTAATTGTAATGCTAGGAGCTGTTTACCTTCTGTCGTATGGAGTTGTAGTTCATTAAAAGCATGTTTTAATCGTTCCAATTCAGCGATTGATTTTTGGATGTCATTTTCATCGGCCTTGCCAAAGTTTGGATAGGCTTCTCCCAGCGTACGAAAAGCATCGAGGTATTCTTCCTCGGACATTTCATAAATATTCGAATAGAGCATATTGTACGCATCAATGGCGTCATAGGTATCCGCATCCATTAAGTCTTCGCGATAGTCCTCGACCAATTGTTTGATGTCTTGAGATTCAATCTGTAAAATTGACTCAATATCCTGTTTGATAAGATTGGCTAATTCCATGCTTTATGCTTAAGTAATTCAAATTCTTTGCTAGCACATTTGTGGGCTGACAAAGAATTTTGTGACTTTGGTATAGACAAAGATCATGTTTTATCGCAAAATTTCAATCCCTATAATCAGCTAATTTTTATTGGAATTGTCTCTCAGCGGTTTTTTATCACCTGAACATCTCCTATAGGCCTGTGTAGTCAATATTTCCATCACATTTTTTTGTCTTGTCGGACGTGTTTTTCTTTCTGCCCGTTAATCAAACAAAGAGCGGGAAGCCGTCGTACCAAAAAGGGATCAGAGCGATATCAAATTCGACATTTTTACATTGTTTGTTCAGTGCTTGTTCAGTGATCGTTCAGTGCTTGTTCAGTGATGACTCAGTGTAGACTGTATAATCAGTGACTAATGACTGTCTAAATACTGATTAAAAATTGTTTTTAGATATGACTTGATATCCATATGTTTCGATTTAATACTTATCTTGATCAGCTATACGCTAATCAGGAAATCAGTTTCATGTTTACTATTTAGAAATGGGGGATGAATTTTTCGCTACGCTGTTTTATTTAAATTATTTTACTGATATACAGTGTTATATGTATTTTTGTTTGATTTTATGAGTAAAAAGTACTCAATATATTTTGCAAGCTTAAATTTAATCTTCATATTTGTTGAGTAAAAAGTACTCAATAGTAGAAAGCAAAATTAAAAGCTATGATTGTATTAAATAAGCATCAGATAGTCACAGAGCAATTTCCAAATGGGGAGACAAAAGTGAAAGATTTTGATCAGTTGATCTTAAAGAACAATCTCATTGAATTTACTTATCAGGAGGATGGAGATTTAATCCGCTTGCTTTTTGTCAAAAAGCGATTGGATGAAATACCTACCGAATCTTGCAGATTACTGATCCGTTATATGCCCTATAGCCGTATGGATCGCAAAATTGAAGGTGATTTGTTTACATTGAAATATGTGTCGGAGTTTATCAATAGTTTGCAATTTGATGCAGTATCTGTTGTCGAGCCGCATTCCAATGTGACGCTGGAGCTACTGGCGAACAGTGTAGGGATTTATCCGGCATTGGACTGGTTGCCACAATTAATGGAAAAACTTGAGTTTTCGGAATCAGATCGGATTGTTTTTCCGGATAAAGGAGCTGCCGCACGTTACATCAACAGCGGCTATGAAAATAGCTGTATTTTTGAGAAAAAGCGGAATCCACAAACAGGCCGGATCGAAGGGATGGAACTTAAGGCCGGAGATATTCCGCTCGGCGCAAAATGTATTATTGTCGATGACCTGTGTTCGGCAGGGGGAACATTTCTTTGGGCAGGGAAAATATTGAAAGAAATGGGAGCCAGTGCAGTCTATCTTTTGGTCACGCATTGCGAACCCCGAATTTTTAAAGGGAACCTGCTGGATGATGATTCACCGATAACCAATGTCTTTACCACCAATTCTATGATGGATACCAAGCACCCCAAAATAAATTATATCAACTTAACGACTGAAAGCTATGTTTAAATCAATGAGCATGAATCCAATACTTTGGACAGATGGTTATAAATTGTGCCATAAGGATCAATACCCTGCACATACGCAATGGGTTTATGAGACTTGGACGCCGCGCATGTCCCGCATAGAAGGCATTAGTCATGTTGTATTTTTTGGATTGCAGGGGGCCTTGGCCGAAATCACGAATTCATTTGATGCAAACTTTTTTGCTCAACCGGAAGAGGAGGTCGTGGCGGCTTACGAAGAGGCAATAGCAGCTGTTTTTGAAAATACAAACACGAAGTTCGCATCGATGCATGAATCGAAACATATTCGCGATCTACATCGACTGGGGTACCTTCCAATCAAAGTAAATGCTTTGCCTGAAGGCAGCCTGGTGCCTATTGGCGTGCCAATGTTTACCATTGAAAATACACATCCCAATTTTTTCTGGCTTCCGGGTTATCTGGAAACACAATTATCGGCCTATATCTGGTCACCGATGACAGCAGCGACAATTGCAGATCGCTATAAAAGATTATTGACGGGTTTTGCCGAGAAAACGGGCGACGTCAATAAAGTCTTTACCCAAGCCGGTGATTTTTCCATGCGTGGCATGGGCTCTCCTGAAACGGCTTATCGTACAGCTGGGGGGCATCTGTTGAGCTTCGGTGTCTCAGCTACGCTTTCCGTTAGGGAGTATCTGAAATCCTACTATCATGCAAAAAGTGATGTAATGATGTATACCCCGTCTACGGAGCACAGTGTGATGTGTTCTTATGGTGAGGATGAAGTGGAAGCATTTCGGCATCTGATCACCAAGGTATACCCAAGTGGAAATATTTCCATTGTGTCGGATACATATGACCTCTGGAATGTAGTTGACAACGTATTGCCGAAACTGAAAGATCTTATTATGGCTAGGGAAGGAAAAGTTGTTATTCGCCCCGATAGTGGCGATCCTGTAAAAATTATCTGTGGTGATGTGGCATCTGATCGCAGTACCGTTCGGAAAGGTATCGTCGAACGTTTATTTGAACTTTTTGGCGGTACAACCAACAGCAAGGGATTTAAGGAGCTGGATCCACATATCGGAGTGGTTTATGGTGATTCCATTACAGTGGATAGAGCCGATAAAATATGTCAAGGTTTGCTCGATAAGGGCTTTGCTTCCACCAATACCATATTGGGAATAGGCTCTTATACCTATCAATATGTTACACGCGATACTTTTGGTTTTGCGTTAAAAGGAACTGCCGAAATTGTCAATGGAGAATTTAAAGCAATTCAGAAACGTCCGGCTACAGATACCGGAAACTTTAAGAAGTCACAAAAGGGTATGGTGGCTGTGGTATTCGAAAATGATGAATTTCGTTTAATAGATAACCTGAATCCAAAAACTATAGCTGAACTGGAAAGTAGAAACCTACTCCAAACCTGTTATTTGGATGGTGAATTTACACACACAACGCGTTTTGAAGAAATAAGGAATAGATTGAAAACTGAAACAATTCGAGTATATGGAAAATAGCGTAAACAAACCGTTTTTCATCCAGGATGAAAACGTTGCACAGTATGCACAATTGATGGCATCCTGGATTGCTCAGCAAGTGAAATCTGCAGGCCGTCAGGGACTTGTATTGGGAATGAGCGGTGGTATCGACTGCAGTGTTGTGGCCTGCTTATGCCGTCTGGCACAAGTAGATGTTCACTTGGTCATGATGCCCTATGGCAGCGATATGAATAATAGTAAAAGTCATCAGCATGCGATGGAGCTTATTCAGAAGTTTGATTTTCCGTTTCATGTGTTTGACATTCAGTCTGCTGTGGATGCGTTGGCAATTCATCAAGAACAATTTGTCGCGGAAGCCACAGCCGCTAACCGCGCCTTGAGCCTTGCAAATATTCGCCCACGTGTTCGCATGACATATTTGTATCAGTTTGCGCAACTGGGCAGCAGATTTGTTATTGGTACGGGGAATATGGCCGAAGCTACGGTAGGTTATTTTACGAAATGGGGCGACGGCGCCTACGATCTGAATCCGTTGGCAATGGTTACCAAACAGGAAGTATATACCTTGGCAAAATACCTGGGCGTACCCGAATCTATTCAGTATAAAAGTCCGTCTGCCGGCCTTTGGGAAGGACAGACAGATGAAGATGAACTGGGAATGACTTATGCGCAAATCGATGGGTTTATTTTGAAAGGTACATCGGGCAACCCGGTTATAGATGAACTTATTCGTAAACGTATACAACAATCTGCGCACAAGTTTGCAGCAGTGCCTACGTTCAAGGGTTAATTTTAACTAGTTACGGCAATTGGCTAGTTATGGCAATCGACGCAAGCACTTCATAGCAGCTAACAAGAGACAAAAACTATGCTTTAATGAAGATGATTTTTAATTGGAGGAAAAGTTTAATGGCCTCATCGTTTTGCGTAATAAATGCGGCGTTGAAATAAATATTGATGAAAGAAAATGAATAGCATGATAACACCATTTGATCAGATTGTCGATGTGCAGCATATTGCCAGCGGCAAAAGGGATAATATACCGGCAATGCTGGCATTGGCAGAAAAGGAGCAGGTCAGGCCTGCAGCTTCGGACCTGAAACGGACGCTGCTTTTGGCAATAGATGTTCAGAACGATTTTATGGAATCTATTGGGAGTCTTGCGGTCAATGGTTCCAAAGCAGATGTTCAGCGTCTAACACAATGGATGTACCGTAATTTGGGCTCGCTGACACAAGTGATGTGCAGTCTTGATTGTCATTCGATGATGCAGATTTTCCATGCCGATTGGTGGCTAGATACGGAAGGAAATCATCCGGAGCCATTTACCATCATTCGCTATGCTGATGTCCGCGATGGTATCTGGCGTGCTGTGAATGGCCATACAGCCTTAGCGCTGGATTATCTTCAGCATTTGGAAGCTGAGGGAAAAAAACAATTGTGTATCTGGCCATATCACTGTTTGGAGGGGACCTCTGGCGCACAGCTTGAGAGTCAATTTACGAATATGCTCTATTTTCATAGTGCTGTGCGTCAGGTAAAACCAGTCTTGGTTTACAAAGGACAGGATCCGAATACGGAAATGTATGGTATTATTAAAGCCGAATATGATGGTCATAAATTCGTAAACCATGCTGTACTTGAAGCAATACGGGCACACGATGCCATTTATATCGCGGGAGAGGCATCAAGCCATTGCGTATTGGCTTCGGCGGTGCAGATTTTGGAGTATTTTGAACATGATCGGTCCATCACCTCCCGTATTACCTTATTGATAGACTGCATGTCGCCGATTGCCGGATTTGAAGAGCAAACCTTCCTGCAGTTTGATGCTTTAAAAGAAAAATATGGGATACAGATCAAATTGTCAACCGAAGTAAATTTGTAGTACATGGCAAGCTCAGCAAAAAAATATGTATATGAATATCCGAGGCCTGCAGTAACGGTTGACTGTGTGATTTTCGGTTTTGATAAAAACCAGCTTAAGGTATTATTGACCAAACGTGCAATAGAACCTTTCTTGGGAAAATGGGCTTTTCCAGGTGGTTTTATTCAGGAAGAAGAAACCGCCGACGACTGTGCGCTTCGTAAACTGCAGGAGGAGGCCGGTCTCAAGGATATTTTCCTTGAACAGCTTTATACATTTTCAGACTTAGCGCGTGATCCGCGCGGAAGAGTGATCAGCATTGCTTATTATGCGCTTGTCAAGCCTGAAACGTATATTTTGGAAGCGGGTGCGGATATTGAAGCTGTAAAATGGTTTGGCATTGCTGAAAATAAAGACCTCGCTTTTGACCATAAACAGATCTTGAATACCGCCATCGAAAGGCTCAAAGGGAAAATACGTTATCAGCCGATCGGTTTTGAGCTTCTGCCCGAACAGTTTACCTTGCCCGATTTGCACAATTTGTATGAAACTGTTTTGCAACGGTCAATTGACCGTGGGAATTTTCGAAAAAAAATCCTCAGCATGGGTTTATTGATCGACCACAGCGATAAGCAGAAAGATCGGCGTGCCAGGGCTGCGAAAATTTATAGTTTTGACAGGGTAAAATATAAAGAACTTACTGAATCGGGGTTTTATTTTGAAGTATAAGTAGAACAGGTGGAGCAGGCAGAAATGAAATAATTCGTATAAGGTCATTTATTAATAATCGGGATTGTTTTATTCTCCTGATCTGTTGCTATTCGTGAATACCAACGAAATCAAGCCGGTGCTAACCCTGAAAATCACCACAATCATGTACTTCAAATTGATCGATCAAAGATTTCTGGGTGTAGTATTTTGCGATACGTTTATTCTTTAGCAACAACGAATCCCCCTTGATTTGTAATTCGAAAATAGGCTCTTTCTCTACTCGCTTGAAGATAAATTCATTGTGCTGGGTCTTTATGATTAGGCCTGTGTCGTTGCTGATAGCGGTAAATTCTTTAATCTGATAGATTTCATTGGAATCACAGACATTGACCAAAAGCAGCTGTTTTTTATTTATTTTGATTTCTGCAAGATCACAGGCATAACATATTCCTGAAAATTCGATACCATATTTCTTGAAACTATTTTTGCTCTCCGGCTGAAGAATATCAATCGGATAGAGCTGATTAAAAAGAGCCAGGTCATCATTGGGTGTGGATTTCATCGCCTCCTTTTTCTGTAAAGTGTCTATACTGGCTGGGGTACTAACTGCAATGGCTGTTTTTTGAGCCTCATTCTTTTGTTGGCAGCTAAAAAGCAATGCTATACAGGGTAGAAAAATAGTTTTTATAGTGAACTTCATGGTTGTTTTAGGTTAGTTGTACTTTTTTGAAATTGGTTATACATGTTTTTTATTCGATCTCGACCCATTTTTTTTCGAAATAGATCGTGCATACCGGTATATCGGTCGAATCGATGAATTTAGCTTGCACAAAATCACCCTTTGTGTCCACATATTTTAGTTTTGAGCCTTTACTGTCTAAGCCAGAGGTATCGTAATATGCACCCAGTTTGAGTTGAAATGGATTGTGTTCCACATCGTTGGTAAAGATGGAAAATAAAAGTAGTTTTTTTGAGCCTATATCTGCCTGCTCATAGCCAAAGAAGCGATGGTCTAAACGTATATTCGAATGTAGGCGTATGATGCTGTCTTGAGAAGCTAGGTTTACATAAGCTGTGGTGACTTCATCAGATTCCAGTACACTTTGCGCATTGGCATGGTCAATGCTATCCAGTTTGGCGTGTTTTGGCAATGCGGTGTCTTTTAAGACGGTATCTTTGACTGGTCTTTCCGTCGTTTTTGCGGGTGCTAGGTGTGCTTCCTGTGGCTTTGATTTTTCCTGACAGGCAATTTGCAATGAAAGAAGTATCAATGCGCCGATATAATAACTGTATTTGACATGATTCATTGTTCTTTCCGTTACAAAATCCAAACCAAAGTTGCCTAAAATAGGCTGAGAAAAAAATCCCTGTTTTCCGCTAATCGAAAAAATCGATAAATACGGTATTTTTACAGCATTCGCATGATTCTTGTCATATGGAATGGATTACTGCGATATAACGACAAACAGAAAAATTCGCGCATGGCACATCGTATTTATATCTATAATGTAAATCTCAAGACCAAAGAAACATATCCTTCTTATCTGGCCGAATGGAATTATGAAATTCCTTTCCTGATGCTACCTTTATTTTCCGCCAATATCCGGTCCAAAGGCAGCCAGCTTTATGCAAACAAGGAAGATGGGATCGCACGACTGCGCTATTTTTATGCGTTGTTGGCTGATAGGTATCAATTGCATTATAAAAAAATATATTTTGAGCCTGTCAATAGGATGTTTGAATTTTTGGAGGCTTTGCCTTTCGATACTTTTCAAATCGATGGACGCGATGTTTTTACCATGAATGAAGAAAATGGCGCGGAGCAGGCCAAAGATTGGGTGGCGGAAATAAGAATGAAGGCCGCTTTGTATGAACAAGCGGTCGAAGAACAGTCCTTAGATCCGCTGGACCCGCTTGTGAAAGAGTCTGGTTATACTTCATTTTTAGATGCTCTTCAAACCGATTGGATTGATTATGGCTTGGGCTTATGGGCAGAAGAGGTGTTGAAAGGACCAGGAACGGAAGTTTTTGAATTAGAGGGAAAGCAAGGATTAAAAAATGCTAAAGGTGATATTTTGCTTGACGCGATTTATGATGAGATATTTGAATTCAACGATCAGGGGATTGCGGTAGTTCAATCAAATGGACAATATGGTTATATCAATGCTAGCGGCGCTGAGCTGCTGTCCTGTCAATATAGCGACGCTTTCGATGCGCGGCATATCAATGGTAACAATTACGCTGAAGTAGAAGTGGCAGGAAAACGTGGGGTACTGCATATAGATGCCAAACAGCTGAGCATACCTGCAATCTATGATGAACTCGACTGGATCGCCTATGGATTTATAAACGCAAGACAAGGGGATAGCCACAGTCTCCTTTCGGCTGAAGGACGATTGATTATTTCAGATCCTGCACCCGAGCCGTTTATGTATGACTATAACAAGCTGTTCTATAACCGGCAAAAAGGAACGATAAAAAGGAAATATTACCGAATGGACGGTCAGTATTTAGGGACTTTTCTGGAAGGTAGTCTGGAGCCGCTAGCCAATGGATATTTTTGGATTAAACCCAATAAGCTACAGCCCAAAATTGCCGTCATTCAACCCGATGGTAATATTTTGGATGAAGGAATTGATCGGATTATAGTCTTGGATGGCTATCAAAGTATTGCCTATCTCAAAAATAAAAGATGGCAGATTTACTCGCTTGAACAGGGGGTATTTCGACTGATGGATAGCCTGATAGATAAAGTAGCTGTAGATAGCATACAGCAATACCGCAAAGATATTTTTGTCGTAAGCTGTGTTCAAGGACAGGGGATTTATGATGCTCATCGGGGGGAATGGTTACTTGAACCTGCTATTACCCATCAGAAAATCGAACATTGCTTTTTGGATTTTATGCGCATACACTGTCCTGTGGGAATGCGCTATTTCGATACGAAGCTTAACTTTTGCAGTGAGCTTTACGATTATATTTGTTCGCCTTTTCATTATCCAGCACCTGAGGCAATCTCAGGCGAACTCCTGTTGCTTTTTAAGGGAGAGAAGATCTTTCATCTCGACCTAAACCGGAATGTGATAGAGATACCCGAAACAGCATTCGGGCATTTATATACAGAACGTTATCAGCTACAGGGGCGTGATCAAAGCTATTTTGTGCAGTTTTATCAAGTCTGGACGAAACGCAAGGGTGATGGATATGAACAGTATTTCGATAATGAAACACTGCTTGAAAGGGGGAAGAAGCTCGATGCTGAAGGGAAGGTCTCCGAAGCCATTCGGCTGCTCAAAATCGCGGCCGATCGGGGCAGTGCAGACTGCCAATATTTCCTTGGAAATATATATACAGATGCAGGCTACGATGGAATGGATATCGCAAAGGGAAAGTTCTTCTATGAACAGGCAATGGCGCAGAACCATGCTCAGGCATGGAATAACTGGGCCTTTCTATATGCGACAGCGCATGGTGTTGAATTGGATATTTCGAAGGCCTTAAAAGGGTATCAGCAAGCTGTTGCGCTTGGAGAGGCGCAAGCCATGACCAACTTAGGGAATTGGTATTACGAAGGAGCCTATGTGGAACAGGACTATGCCTTAGCCTTAGATTACTTTAAACAAGCTGAAAAAGCGGGTATCCCCAACGATGCGCAAATGGCAGAAATCTATTATCAAAAACAAGATTACGCGAACTTATTGCGTTATTTAAAAAGGGATACCACAAATCAATTTGCCGCTATTTATTATGGGATTTTGTATGAGGAAGGACTGGGCGTTAAACAAAGTTTGCCAAAAGCGATCCGTTACTATGAGCAAGCCAATGAAGAAAACGTGTATGCCTATGCTGTCAATCGTTTGCTGCAGCTGTATGCTGCGCATGGAGCTGCAGCAAACGTGGATAAATACGAGTTTTGGTTAAATTTTGCTAAAGAAAATGCTGTTGAAATTGATCAATAGTAAGAGAATTATTATCGCATAGAAAATGGCTCATCGCATATATATTTACAATACAGATAAGAAGGATCAAGATTACTTTCCGCATTATTTAGGGGAATGGAACTATGTGATTCCGCCGCTTTTTTTACCCTTATTTGCTGCTAATCCGAAGGCAAAAGGTACCTTAGTTTATTCCGAAAAGGAGCCTGGAATCCGTAAGCTTCGCGCTTTTTATGATTTGCTCATTCGTGAATATAGGTTAAATTCAGATGCGTTGGCCATGGCAGCTATCGGGAAACTGTTCGATTTTTTGGACGGTTTGCCCTTTGATTACTTCCAGCTGAACGCGAGTGATGTATTTAACATGAGCGATGTTAAACATAGTCAACAGGCAAAAGATTTTGCATTTGAAGTCTATGAGAAGAATTTGCCCTATGAAAAAGCAATCGAAAAACAGTCCATAGCTGAGCTCGAATCTATTTTGCTTCCCGCTGGTTATACTTCTTTTTTAGCGATGCTCGAGCTGGAATGGGGCAACTATGGCTTGGGCTGGTGGAATAGCGAAGCGATTGATAGTCTGGATAATCAATTTTTTGAAGACCAGGGGCTTTGGGGGATACGCAATGCAAAAGGGGAGGTGAAGGTCGAAGCAAGCTATCAGGAAATTGGTGATTTTGACTATGAAGGGATCGCTGTCATAAAGAAAAATGACCTGTTCGGTTATTTGAATAGGGGCGGAGAAGAAACTATTCCCTGTATTTATTCATCGGCAGCACCAGCCCAATATGGAGTTGGATCAACCGTTGGTAAGGTGAGCTTAGCTAAAAAATACGGATTGATCAACGTCGGGAACGGAGAAATAATCATACCACTTGAATATGATGAACTCGAAGATTTTGCTTTCGGTTATTACCAGGGAAAGAAAGATCAGCAATACTACATTATCGACGCCCAAGGTCAGTTCTTCAATGTTTTTGGTACAGACAAGCCGTTTGACATAGATTATGATGGATTTATCTATCAAGATATTCCCGAAAATAAACTGCGTCATTATTATTCCAGCAGAGGCATTTTACTTGGTGCTTTTGCCAGTGGTACACTGAGCGAACTGCTGTTTGATTTTTATGCGGTCAATTTGAATAGCAAAAAGAAAAAATCTGTTTTGTCTCCCGATGGAACTTTCTTGGTCAAAGATGTTGATATACTCAATGCTGGAAACGGTCGAGCTGCATTGTTCTTTGCCAATTCCGGTAGCATTCGTTTGTTTGATCTGGAAGCCCGGGCCTATGTACTGCAAGACTTGGTAATGCAATCCATTCAAGGGGGGACTGATTTCGGTAATGGTGCCTGGGATTGCTATATCATCGAAACAGCTGCCGGAAGTGGGATCTATCAGGCCGCTGAAAAGGCCTGGCTGATCCCGATCTCAACGCACTATGTGAAGATTGTTTATGCTGCGGTGATGGATTATTTTATTCTGAAAGACCATGCGGGAAGATATTACTATTTTGACGCAGTGCAAAGGGCCGTCAGCTCCGCCTATGATTATGTCTGTGCAAGCGTTAATCACTATCAGGATCTGATGTTATTGCAAGGTGACCGCTTGTATAAAAAAGGCTACGATGGTGTGGAAGTAATTCAGGAAGAACAATATGGCCAATTTCTGAAGAAGCTGGATCAATTGTCAGGAGAAGATTTTGATGTATGTAGTCGTTTTTTTGAACGACGGAAGACTGCAAAGGGCGATAATTTTGAATCCAGCTATGATAGTTATACCTTGTATCATATGGCCTTAGACTGCTACCGGCAGGGCGATGTTGAAAAGGCGATGCGCTATTTTACCTTTTCTGCCGACCAGGGAAATGAAAGCAGCATGCATGAACTTGGGAATATCTTTACGGATACCGATAGCGAAGACAATCGTTTTTTAGATTTGGACAGGGGAATTCAATATTATGAACAGGCCGCCCAAAAAGAATATGCCCCTGCCTGGAATGCAATTGGCTACCTCTTTCAGTATGGAATCGGCTATAACAAAGACTTGAAAAAGTCATTTGATGCTTACATGAAAGGAGCCGAGTTGGGGAATGGCTATGCTTTGTCCAATTTAGGTTACTTTTATTCAAGTGGGATCTATGTTGAAGAAGATCTGGAAAAAGCCCTCACTTATTATCAGAAAGCGGAATTAAAATTAGTTGAAAACAACAGCAATATGGCCTCTATCTATTACAGTTTGGAAGATTACGATCGTCTATTGGTTTACTTGAAAAGAGATAAGGAAAATAGTTATTCCAATATTTATTATGGATTGCTCTATGATCAGGGACTGAAATTTAAAAAGGACAGTAAAAAAGCGATCCACTATTTTGAGCGTGCCAATGACTACGGCGTTTACGAAAGTGCCACAGCGCGCTTATTGGATTATTACAAGAATGATCCTACATTTAGAAATCAGGAAAAATTTGTCCATTGGTTAGGTTTTGCAAAAATCAATGAACTGGATATCGAACAGGATTTATTGCAATGGGATAATCAGTCCGATGATTCAAATGCAAGTTCTTCCTTTTTTAGTAAACTATTTAAAAAGAAAAAGTAAATCATGTTATCATCAGCAAATATAGATTTTAGTGGCATTCTGATCGACTTGATCATGATTGTTTTTTTTGGATTTGGAACGATTTATACGTTAACGGTAGGTATTGTTCATATCGTAAAGAAAAAAACACGAACCGCGGGGTATTATTTTCTGTCGTTTTTTCTGTCGGGTTTTATTGGACTCCTGATTGCAGGATTGCTAGCCTTTTTTTGGGCGATGTCATTGTCGTAAAGTGAAGGCAATAAAGTGAATTTAGCACAATGATCTTTTGACTGGCAGTCAAAAGATCATTGTGCTATGTAATTCCATCAATGGTTTTTGGCGTTGACAATATGCATGAGGTGGTGGTTACAATGCCATGCATACAGGCCTATATTGACCTTTAAAGAAATTAGTCTTTTGGTAACGGGGTGAATAAAACCCCTTTCAAGTTGTTCGGCTGAAAGGCTTTTCAGCAGTATGACCCAACGTTCATGTAGACCTTCAAGCAATTTTACCGAACTTTCTATGGGAATTATTTTGGCGTCGGGAAGTTCGGCCCACAATTTTTCTTCATATAATTTGATGGTTGGATCTTCTTCCGTTAGGGCCAATTTGAACCGGACAAAGCTATTCATATGGCTGTCGGCACAATGGTGAACGACCTGACGTATAGTCCATCCGTCAGGACGGTAACGCTTCTCTAGCGCACTGTCCGTAAGGTCGCCGACTTCGGATTTTAACCGAGCCGGAAAATCTGCAATTGTCTTGATCCAGTCATTCAACAGGGAGCTGTCAATTACATCGGGTATCGCGAAACGACCTATGGGGTATCTGAGTTTTTCTAATTCATGTTGCATAACCTAAAATTACTTAAAATAGATGCAAGGTTCCTAATCTTTATGTTCATGTTTTCGATGAATATTTTTTTTCGATACGTTCTTGTGCAAGCTGTAATTTGGATGCGATAAAGAATTGTGTTAATTTCGGCAAAAATGCTAATATCAATGATCCTCCCGTTTTTGTGGAGGATCATTGATATTAGCATATAAAAGCACAAGAAATGAAAAGTCTAAAAGAACTGATTGATACAAGTAATTCGGGATGGAAGCTGGTTGAGGGCTGGTTGAAGGAAGCGACAAATTCATATGAAGTGCTTCCTCAAAACCCTAAGCGGGCTGATGAGGAACTTTTAAGGGCACAAATTACGACGAAATCTCCGATGGGGGCCATTATTCATCAAAGCGGTGGTATACTGATCGATGGTGGCTGGTTGCGAATTTTAGGCTCCGGTTCGCCAAAGCTGAACCGCGGAATTATGGAGTGGAATAAGGGCAAAAGTTTTGACAAGGAAGGCGAAAAAGGAGGATTTCTTCTTATAGCTGACGATGTTTTGGGTGGTTATTTTGCCATCAATGCCGGCGCTCTGGGAGATGCTATTGGACAGGTCTATTATTTTGCTCAAGATACCTTGCAATGGGAAAGTTTGGAATGTGGCTATTCGGACTTTGTTTTTTGGGCTTTGAAAGGGGATATCAGACAGTTTTATGAAACATTTAAATGGAAAGACTGGAGTGAAGACGTCAAATCGTTGAATGGTAATCAAGTTTTTTCGTTTTATCCTTTTCTATGGACTGAAGAAGCACGGGATTTTCGTAAAGTAGATCGCAAGCCAATGGCAATCGATGAGAACTACCATTTTACGATGGAATTTGCTGGCAGACGCTAATCGTTATTTTAATACGACAAACCCTTCAGCTTAATGCTTTAATAGGGTGATAGGACAATATGTATATTGTCCTATCACCCTATTAAAGCGAGAAAAATAACCCTGAATAAGATTTAAACGGATTTATTTTGAAGGCTAAAGCTAACTTCATTCAGTTTGATCAGTTGTATTTGTATTCCTTCTGCAAGACCAAGCTGCGTAGCGGCTTCTTTTCCCAGTTTAAGTACATGAAATCCTCTGCCTCGGTAGGTAAAATTGCATTCATATTCTCCGGCATTGATCATAATCCTTAATTTTTGGGATTTAGTGGGAAATAAAGGTTTAAATTCTTTTGTAATCCTTATTTGCGATTTCTTAACGTCATCTGCAGTAATCTTGTTGCCCTCCGAAGGAAAAAGCATGTTTGTCGGTGGTGTCTGTACTGCGGAGGCTTGGGACTCGGCGTTTTGCTCCTGAATTTCCTGAGCTTTTGGAGACTCATTTTGTATCGGTTCAGAACTTGTTTTATCCTGACGTTTCTTCTCTTGGCGCCCTTTCTTTCTATTGTTTTGATTTGCAGTTTTTGCCGCAGTTTCTGTAGGAGGTACGGAAGGAGTAGGAGTAGAAGGAGTTTTGTGCTCGGTTTCCGCTGCTGTAGCCAGACTAGTCATTGCTAAAGGCCGTTTAATGATATTGCGGATGTAGTAGTGTTTTATGCGCGATTTGTCGGTGTTCCGCTCTTCAATTTCAAAATCTTCCCTGTAGGCTTTAAAAAGGTGGGACATCTTGTCGTATCCGTAATTTCGCGCATCAAAATCAGGTTTCCTTTTATTGAAAAGACTTCCGATTTCACCTAGGAAAGCCCAGCCATTTTCATCAGCTGTATCATCGACAGTGTCTTTTAAAAGTTCCAGGGTTTCTTCATCTAGTACTGCTATACTTGCCGGGTTTTCAACCGGGGCAGGTTTGGGTTGATTTTGCTGTTTTTTCTTTGTGACTGTTTCTTTCTTTTGATTTTTCTCGAAAATTTCCACATAGATAAACTTGTCACAGGAGGCGATAAAAGGCTTAGGTGTCTTTTTCTCACCAATACCGATTACGAGTTTGCCTGATTCCCGGAGGCGCGTGGCCAAGCGGGTGAAGTCGCTGTCGCTCGATACAATACAAAATCCGTCCACTCTGTCCGAATGCAGAATATCCATGGCGTCAATAATTAATGCGGAATCAGTAGAATTTTTGCCTTGGGTATAACTGTATTGTTGTATGGGGGTAATCGCGTGGGTAAGAAGTTTGTCCTTCCATTTTTCAACATAAGGGTTGGTCCAGTCTCCGTAGATGCGTTTGATGGTTGGAATCCCGTATCTTTTGACTTCATTCAAAATCTCTTCGATCTTTCGATAAGATACATTATCCGCATCGATTAGTATTGCGATTTGCAAATCCCCATGTTCTGCCATATATGTTTAGATTATTTTTTCAATATTTGAACTCTTTTCTATTCGTGTGACCTTTCTGATCTGAATATATTCGTTAAAAATACAGTATTGTTAAAGAATTTCTTGAATTTTTTAGAATTAATTTGAATGCTATTTTTTTAGAACATGCGATCAGCTGCTTTTGTTTGGGTGTAGGGGGGGATTTATTATGTTTGTGGAGCGGTGAAATGATTTGAGGGACGGTGAAAATAAAAAAAGGTTTTCAAACGGGGAGAATGAAAACCTTAAATAACCAATTATAAACCTAAATTATGATGATACAAAGATAGTGTAAATATTACACCTGTGCAACTATTCATTACTATTTTTTTAAACGTTCTGAATTTTGTAGCTGTTCAGCTACAAGTTGCCTGTAGCTGTGCTGAAACTAGTCCATCATGAAGCTCGAAGGTCTATATTTCATCACAGCATAAAAGCTATTGGTGAACGCTTGTACGCTTTTATAACCGACTTTATATGCAATTTGGGAGATGGTGAATTGTTTTGTGCTAAGAAGTTCCAAACTCTTGATAATGCGGAGTAACTGCTGATATTTCGCAAGTGTCATTCCGGTTTCCTTTTTAAAAAGGCGCTCAATAGTTCGGAGCGAAAGATTGGACAATAGGGCGATCTCGTCTAAGGTGCAGGCTTCTGTGTAATGGTCATGGAGGTGATTTAAGACGGCTTGAAGTCTATTTTCCTGAGGAAGGGTGATCCCAAGTTGGAGCAATTGTGCGGCGAAATAGGGGAGTTCATGGAGTAAAGCACCCAGGAAAACTTTTTCATGTTTATCTTCTTCAATCAATTTCGACCATTTTTCACAATACAAAATCATTTCCCGTAATACTTTAGGCGCCGAAAATAGCTGCACCTGACTGAAAAACAACTGGTCTTGTGCGCTGTCGAATTGTGGAGTATCAAAAAAAAGCACCATAAGCTTGATGCGCTCAGAGTGGGAGTTGGTCTTATGTAATGCACCAGAGGGAATCCAGGCAACGTGATTTTGGGGGAGTAAATACATTTTTCCTGCGACGGTAAGGTATTGGAAACCCTGTTCGACATAAATCAACTGGCCTTTGCGATGACTGTGCAGCTCGTTGTCGTGTATCCAGTTTTCTTCAAACCAGACAAAGGTTGATTTCTGGATGCGTTCAATTGTCAATGTATGATTTGTTTGATCCATGTCGTTTTAAATTAAATTAATGGCAAATTTAATTAAAATTTCAGGTATATCTTTGCAGGCGATCATTACATGTATAGCGCGATTTTATTATGAAAGAAAATATAAAAGTATCCACAGCTGTTTCTTGGACCTGGTTATCCATATTGGTTGTTGTTATGGTCTCAACCAATCTGCGGTCGCCAATTACAGCCGTTGGCCCGGTACTGGGGCAAATCAGTGAAGATTTACAATTAAATAGTTTTCAAAGCAGCCTATTGACGGCAATTCCCCTTTTTATGTTTGCGAGCTGTTCTGTCGCAGTAAGTCGATATTCGCATAAACTGGGCATGCATCGTTTTTTATTGTTTGGTTTAATGCTGTTGAGTGTAGGGATTGTGCTTCGGGTCTGGGGCAATATGCCAACGCTGTTTGTGGGATCTTTTTTAATTGGACTTGGGATCTGTGTGGGCAATGTCGTTACACCTGGCTATATAAAAACCAGTTTTCCAAAGCAGATTGGGCTGATGACAGGGATTTTTGCGGTAGCAATGAACCTGACTGCGGCTTTTGCTTCGGGTTTTAGTTTACGATTGGGTGAATGGACTGGTCTTGGGTGGCAAGGCTCACTGGGTGTTTGGGTGATTTTAGCCTTGTTATCACTTATAGTTGTTTTTTTTGATGGTTTAGGCCGAAAGAAGGCTCCAGGTATTACTGAAAATAGACAAGCGACAAGTGGAATCGGGTATATCTTTAGGTCAAGATTGGCCTGGTATATCAGCCTATTCATGGGTATTCAGTCCCTGATTTACTACAGCTTGATTTCTTGGTTGCCCAACGTATTGGTCGATTATGGTATGCCAAAGGAGGATACGGGCTGGTTGCTGTTTTTGATCCAAATTGCCATGATTCCCATTATGTTCATTGGACCTATTTTGGCTCATCGGATGAAGGATCAACGTTTAATGGCAACTGCTGTTGCGATAGGCATGCTTGGAAGTATCTTTATATTTTGGCATTACAAGCTTCAGGGAATTTATGTTGCCGCCGTATTGTTGGGACTTTCCAATGGACTGTCTTTCAGTTTGTCTATTCTCTTCTTTACCCTGCGGGCTAGATCAACGGCAAATGCAATCAAAATATCGGGCATGGCGCAGTCTGTTGGCTATTTTATTGCGGCTTTTGGTCCGCCGGTCTTTGGTAGGCTGCACGAAATAGATGCTACCTGGAATTACTCGTTCTACTTTTTGGCGGGGAGTATCGTACTTTTATTATTTGCGGGATGGAAGGCCGGAGAAGCTACGTATGTAGCGGAAGATTAAAGATAAGGCTACATCAGGCATAGGTGTTTAGCTGATGTAGCCTTATTCAATTAGCTTTTAAGCGCTGGCTTTCGAATTGACCTGTTAATCTTTGAGGACAGAAAATTCGATGTATGTGGCATTGTTCACATCGTGAAAAATACGTTGGGTAGCTTTACGGAAGTCAGCTTTGGTGGCTGTATAAGACGGTAAAAATACCTGTGGATTTCGTTCTGCCAACGGAAACCATGAGTTTTGTACCTGAACCATAATGCGATGTCCTTTTTTGAAGGTATGCGCAACGTCTGGCATTTCAAAATTAACCTTTTCGACCATACCTGGAGTCAAGGCCTGTGCTTTATCAAAACCATTTCGGTATTTCCCCGCCATGATCTCACCACGTACCATCATTTGATATCCAGCCATTGTTTTTCCTTGATAACTTGCAGCATCGTTCGGGTATACATCAATCAGTTTGACAACATAGTCCGCGTCTGTTCCTGTTGAGGAGACTTTGAGGAAGTTTTTGATTGGGCCTACTATCGTCAGATCCTCCGTCAACGGTTCCGTTTGATAAACCATGACATCAGGGCGACTAGCTGCGAAACGCTGATCATCTACCATATACTCCCGTGTTCGGTTTTGAATTAACCCACCTTGATGCGGAACAGGTTTATTAGGGTCTGTTACATATTCATCCCAGGAATCTGTACGTTGAACTTTGTCAAATCCAAGTTTCCCCTGAGGTTGGAAGTATAGTTTTTTTGTCTCTACATTTTTTGGCGGCCATTGTTCGAAATGTTTCCATTCGTTGCTGCCTGAGACAAAAATGTTAGCTTCGGAAGGGGCGAAGTTTCCTTCATCTTTTAGGTAATATTTGAAAAACGGTTGTTCAAATTGCTCCTGATAAGTAATACTGGTTTTTTTCTCAAATTGGATATCACCTAAATAGTTTCCTTCTGCACGAACCCAGCCGCCATGATACCAAGGTCCCGCGACTAAAATCGAGTTGTTTTTTTTGCTTTTATCCTCAATCGATTGGTAAGTCTTAAATGTTCCATAAGCATCTTCCGCGTCAAAGAAACCACCAACCACCATCACAGCTGGTTTTACCTCCTGTAAAGAATTGGTGATCACACGCGATTTCCAAAAATCATCATAGTCGGGATGTTTAAACAGGTCATTCCAAAATTGTACGGAGTCACCAAAATACTTTTCTTTGAGTTCCCGCGCTGTTCCTGCTTCTGCAAAAAAGTTATATTTATCGGCTTCTTTGATCTGAATTTTGCCCTTAAATTGATCCGGTGTAATGGGTTTTGGACGAGGGACACCAAAGGTTGACATGAATGTAAATGCATCCTGAAGAAACAATACGCCATTATGGTGGAAGTCGTCGCCGATAAACCAGTCTGTTACGGGAGCCTGTGGGGAGACTGCCTTCAAGCTCGGGTGTGTTTTGACCAATCCGACGGTAGAATAGAAGCCTGGATAGGAAATCCCATAGAGCCCGGCTTTGCCATTATAGTTTTTGAGATTTTTCTGTAACCATTCAAGCGCATCATAGGTATCCGTACTTTCATCGATTGCTTTTTTATCTTTGCTGTAGGTGGTCGGACGAATATCTTCAAAATCACCTTCGCTCATCCACTTGCCACGGACATCCTGATAAACGAAAATATAACCTTCACGCATCATTTGGGGAAAGTTTCCCAAGCTTTTTTTGTATTCGTTCTGCCCATAAGGAGAAACCGTGTAGGGTGTTCTATTGAGTAAAACTGGATATTTCTTGGATTTGTCTTTTGGACTGTAGATCGCAGTAAATAATTTCTTCCCATCTCGCATGGGAATTGCTACTTCGGTCTTTTCATAATGATCTCTAACATAAGCCGAGTCGGCAGCTGTTTGAGCATGTAACTGGCTTGCGCTTAAAAGCGCTAAAGTTAGGCACGAAATTGTATTTTTCATTCAGATAATTATTTGTTCAGTACATTCTTTGGTGTAAATTATAATTTTACACTTGGGTTCATTTTTTGCAATGCTATGGATACTCTTATGCACCTTGGGCGCTATGCGATACAGTTAAATTTGTCATCGCGTTATCGTTTGGCAGACCATTTCTCCAGCTACAATGAGCGGATCAACAGCTGCAGGTTTATAAATTGAACGATAGATTCATTGCGTGTATTTAGATTTTAGGCTAAAGTTAGTGCTACTAAAACCATTTTCCAATTTTATTGTCATATTTATAGCGAATAGAAAAAGAAAAATTGACCAATTTTTGAGAAAGAAAAACTTTTTTTGGATTGAATTTGGATTAGTTTTCGAATCTTAATATATTGAGTAAAATTAAGGAGAATTATTTTTTGGGTTAACAGCTTTAGCTAAAAACGTTAAATTTCAATCAGATGGATTAGTAGAACACTAAATAATAATTCATTTTCAGATTATTTTTTTAGGTTTCGAATGGGGTTTGTATTGGTATTTGTCACGATTTTATAAATTAAGTGGGCAGTGGTATGAAATATGTTTTTTTAAGCTAATTTTAAGAATTATTTTATCATAATACATCAATTAAATAACAATTTAAGTATATAGAATTAATATGGGACAACAAGTGAAAGATGCCAATGGAAAATTGGGTATTCTTATTCCGGGATTAGGTGCTGTGGCTACAACATTAATCGCTGGTGTGGCATCTATAAACAAAGGTTTTTCAAAACCAATCGGATCTGTTTCTCAATTGAGCAGAATCCGTCTGGGTAAACGCACTGAGAACAGAAATCCATTAATTAAAGATTTCGTCCCTTTAGCAAAATTGGAAGATGTTGTTTTTGGTGGATGGGACGTATATGAGGATAACGTATACGAGGCTGCATCAAATGCACAGGTATTGGAGCAAGGCCAATTGGATGCTGTTAAGGCTGAATTGGAGGCAATCCAACCGATGAAGGCTGTGTTTGACCGTAATTTTGTGAAAAATTTGGACGGAACGCACATCAAATCTGAAAAAACTCGCCGTGAATTGGCAGATGCCGTACAACGTGATATTCGTGAATTTAAAGAGAAAAACGGATTAGACCGTGTTGTATTGGTATGGTGTGGATCTACTGAGCGTTATATTGAAACAAACGAAGCTTTTTCAACTTTAGCTAAATTAGAGGAAGCATTAGACAATGATGATCAACGTATTCCACCAAGTATGATCTATTGTTATGCGGCATTGAAAGAGGGAGCTCCTTATGTAAATGGTGCACCAAATTTAACATGTGACGTTCCTGCTATTGTTGAGTTGGCGCATGAAAACGGTGTGGCAATTGCAGGTAAAGATTTTAAAACAGGTCAAACATTGATGAAAACAATTGTGGCACCTGGTCTTCAAGCGAGAGCTTTGGGTGTTGAAGGTTGGTTTTCGACGAATATCTTAGGTAACCGGGATGGATTAGTATTAGATGATCCTGAAAATTTCAAAACAAAAGAGGTCTCTAAATTATCGGTATTGGAAGAAATTCTGGATGCGAAAAAGAACCCTGAGTTATACGGTGATCTTTATCATAAAGTACGTATCAACTATTATCCTCCACACGGCGATAATAAAGAATCTTGGGATAACATCGATATCTTCGGTTGGTTGGGTTACAAAATGCAGATTAAGATCAATTTCTTGTGTCGCGATTCAATTTTAGCTGCTCCGGTTGCGTTGGATTTGGCTTTGTTTATTGATTTGGCTCAACGTGCGGGTATGTCTGGTATTCAAGAGTGGTTATCATTTTACTTGAAATCTCCTCAAACCGCTCCGGGATTACCTCCTGAACACGATATCTTCAAACAATTGATGAAATTGCAAAATACATTGCGCCACATTATGGGTGAAGATTTAATCACACATTTGGGATTGGATTATTACCAGGAGCTAGTAGATAGTATTCAATAAATTACCTTAATAAGAGAGGGGAAACAATTGTTTAAAAACAATTTTTCCCCTTTTTCTTCAAAATCCTTACGATATTGAAGATTTGTGATATAACCCTCTGTAGACTTTTGCGCTTACGAACGCTGAGATAGTGACGGGGGTTTTGCTTTTTTATAAATGATTTTATTTTGCAATTAAAAGAAATGGAATTTGCAATTATAGCGGCGGGAGAAGGTTCTCGATTGCGAAAAGAGGGATTTAATTTACCGAAACCCTTGCTACCATTACATGGAGTTCCATTAATTGAGCGATTGATTCGCGTGTTTGTTAAAGAAGGGGCGCAAAGAGTTCATGTTATCATCAATAAACAATCTCCGGAACTGAAATTGTTTTTGGAAAAAACAACGTTTGAATTACCTATTGTACTTATAGAGGAAGATACTGCAAGTTCATTGCATAGTTTTGCCTTGCTTGTCAAAAATAACCCCGATTGGTCGTCCTGTTGTCTGACAACAACAGATACGGTTTTTAGACCACATGAATTTCATGCCTATTTGGAGGCATTCCAGCAACATCAACATGCCGATGCTTTTATGGCAGTCACTCCTTTTGTCGACGATGAGAGTCCGCTCTATGTGAACACAAATTCACAGCTTCGGGTGGAAGCTTTTCTGGATACAGCGACCGCAGAAACGAAGTATGTTTCTGGCGGAATTTATTGCTTCCGAAAAGCAGCTATGGATTGTGCATTAAGCTCCGTTGAAGCCGGTAATTCCAGAATGCGTAATTTTCAGCGTGCTTTATTGAAAAACGATTTACAAGTAGAAGCATTTGTATTTGACAAGGTGGTCGATATTGATCATTTAAAAGATCGTGTCGTCGCGGAACAATTTTTGAGTGAGGAGGTTAGTTAGTAAAATGAGCGATATGATTTCTATTTTAGGCGTAACTCGAAAAAATCGCTTTTCACCCAACCATGTGGGGAATGATGCCGCTATATTTAATGAAGTAGTTTTAAAACTGACTGAAAAAGGTGCTTCGGTGGAGGTGTGTAATGAAGATGAATTTTTGTCTTCATCATCCCTGAAGCAGGATAATATTCTGACTATGGGGAGAACAAAGACTTTAGTGAAAAAGTTGCAATCTCTTCAAAATAATGGGATCAATGTCTTGAATTCAGGATTTGGAATTGAAAATTGCTTTCGGAAAAACATGACCCTTAAGCTTTTAGAAGGTGGAGTTCCTTATCCGAAGAGTATCGTGATCTCTACCGTTGCAGATATCCAATCTATTTTTGAAAAACTGAAAGGAAAGGGTGTATGGATCAAACGTGGCGATTTTCATGCGATTCATAAGGAAGATGTTACCTTTGCTGCAAGTCTGAAAGAAGCGCAACATATCTTGAATGAATATGCACTTCGTGGGATTAAAGAGGCTGTAATTTCTGAACATCTTGCCGGAGACTTACTCAAGTTTTATGCAGTGCGGGGAACGGATTTTTTCTTTTATTTCTACCCATATGAACACAATCATCACAAATATGATTTGTATGAACAAATTAATGACGAGGTAGTGCATTTTCCTTTTGATCTCGACAATCTAAAAGAAGTTGCCAATCGTGCTGCGGAAGTCCTGGATGTACATATCTATGGCGGCGATGTGATTATTGATGCAAATGGAGACTTCCATATTATTGACTTAAACGACTGGCCAAGTTTTGCGCCATGTCGGGCAGAGGCTGCTGAGGCCATTGCTCAAATGGTTTACCATAAATTTACTGAAAAGAACCACAATGCAGAAAGAACAAGTTAATGTAATCGAAGAAGATAATTTGAGTGCATTCGAACAATCTTTAAAATCTAATGATACAGAAGAGCGAATTGATATTTGGTTTTATCGACCTATAGGTTATCGTATCGCGCAAGTCTGTGCCAAAATTGGTATTACACCCAACGCTGTGACAATTATTAGTATTTTCTTTGGCGTTGCGGCGGGTATTTTATTCTATTACCCTGCATTATGGATTAATGTGATTGGCATGCTTTTATTGGTTTTTGCCAATTCTTTAGATAGTGCCGATGGACAGCTGGCAAGAATGACAGACAATAAAAGTCGCTTTGGTCGTATCTTGGATGGTTTTGCCGGAGATTTTTGGTTTGCTTCTATTCATATTGCGATCTGTTTACGCAGTATTAATGAAGGATGGCCACAATGGCTATGGGTATTCTGTGTACTTGCAGGTGTATCGCATATGCTTCAGTCGGCAATGGCTGACTATTATCGTAATGTACATTTGTATTTTATAAAAGGTAAAGCTGGAAGTGAGCTGGACAATACACGTGATTTGAAAGTTGACTATGATGCCTTGTCTTGGCGCAAGAATTTTTTCAGCAAATTTGTGCTGAATGGCTACATGGGCTATACACGTAACCAGGAAAAGCTTTCTCCAAAACTGCAAAAGCTGCTGCATATTGTGAAGAGTCGTTATAAAGATGAATTGCCAAAACAATTGATGGTCGACTTTAGAACTCAAAATAAACCATTGATGAAGTATACAAATATTGTACAGTTCAATACAAGGGTGATTTTCCTATTTGTTTGGTTGTTTATCGGTCAGCCTTGGATTTACTTTTTCTTTGACATGTTTGTCCTAAATCCGATATTGATATACATGTGTAACCGACAAGAAAAAGTAAGCGGTTATTTTGTTGATAAATTAACAAATGATCCAACCTATGGGTAGTAAGATCTATAAAGTACTCTTTATGCTAATCGGTATAGGTACACTGGCCTATATGATTCAAGCAATGGGAATTGATGAGATTTGGAACAACCTCGAAAAAATAGGCTGGTGGTTTTTGCCCGTCCTCGGTAGCTGGGCAGTACTCTACTGGATGAACGCAATGGCATTTAAGGCAATTATTCAGGAACCCGAATTGCCACAGACGGACGTACCCTTTTGGAAGGTCTTACAGTTGACAATATCGGGGTATGCCATTAATTATATAACGCCATTTGTGGCGTTAGGTGGTGAGCCTTATCGTATCATGGAGCTTAAAAACTATGTCGGTGGTTCAAAGGCAGGTTCTTCCGTGCTGTTATACGGTGTCATGCACATTTTGTCGCATATTTTATTTTGGGTCGCTTCTGTTTTTCTAATTCTTTGGTTCGTACCGGCAAGTACAATGGTTGATGTGGCCTGTGCTGTGATTTTTGTGATGGCTATCATTTGTACTTGGCTATTTACGAAATTTTATAAGAAGGGAATTACAGTTTCACTATTGAAGGCTTTGTCTAAACTACCTTTGGTAGGCAAAAAAGTTGGTCATTTACTGGAGACGAAGTATGAAACGTTGAATGACGTCGATCAGCAGGTGAAAAACCTCTTTCAAAATCGTCGCGATCGCTTCTATACGGCCCTTTTTTGGGAATTTGTCGCACGTGTTGTGGGCTGTTTTGAGATTTATTTTATTGGTTTAGCCTTAGATATCAATATTGATTTTATTGATGCTATGATCATTAGCTCGGGATCTTCTTTATTTGCCAATCTTGTTTTTTTCTTTCCAATGCAATTGGGAACGCGGGAAGGTGGATTAGCAATGGCTGTGATGAGTATAGGATTGCCTGCGAAAGTCGGTATTTTTATGGGTGTTGTGACACGAATTAGGGAAATTGTCTGGATTATGATCGGTTTGGGGTGGATGAGTTTAGTAAAAAAGAAATAACATGAATAAGTTTAATATTAAAGGGATTATTTTTGATTATGGTGGAACCTTAGACACTAACGGGGGCCACTGGGGAGCTGTTATCTGGTCGGGTTATGAAAAATATCAGGTTCCTGTAAATTTGAACGCTTTTCAGGAGGCCTATACCTACGCGGAACGTCAGATGGCTTTACAGCCTATCATTAAGCCGCAGTTTAATTTTTTAGAAGTACTTGAGGCAAAGCTCAATGTACAATTTGATTATCTTATTGCTGCAGGGTACGACCTAGATCGCTCATTAGCTCATAAAATAGCCTTTGACGGTTATTCGCTGGCAAAGAATACCGTTGAGGAGGTAAAACCACTGTTAAATTCACTTCATGTAAAATATCCAATTGTCATGGTGTCCAATTTTTATGGTAATTTAAAATCAGTACTTGACGATTTTGGTATCCTGCCTTATTTTCAGTCTGTTGTGGAGTCTGCTGTCGTTGGTGTACGCAAACCTGATCCTGCAATTTATGCTTTAGGTGTGACTGAAATAGGTCTTCCTGCGCAAGAGGTATTGGTTGTGGGTGATTCCTATAGTAAAGATATGGTACCTGCCAAAGCCGTTGGCTGCCAGACCTTATGGTTGAAAGGGCAGACTTGGGGCGAGGATAAATTGCAAGATACTTCAGCTGCAGACCAACAATTTACAAGTATCTTTGATTTAATCGACTTTGTTTAAATAAAGATTCTGACGAAATTCTTTAGGCGAGATTCCAACATTTCGCTTAAAGAATTTACCAAAAAAGGATTGATCCGAGAAGTGCAATTTCATCGCAATTTCTCCGATGGAAAGCCCCTGGCAAAGTAACGATTTTGCTTCCTCCACTAAGACGTTCTGAATAAGTTCTATTGCTGATTTTCCGGTTAGTTCTTTCGTAATTACGGATAGGTGTTTTGCTGTGATACCAAGTTCCATCGCATAAAATTGCACCATGTGTTCTTTATGAAACGACTTTTTTAGGAGCAAATGGAAATTGGCAAGTATCTCTCTTTTTCGAGAGGGAATAGCTGGTGTATTTCGCATATTTTGGCTTCCTAGACGGGCTATTTCGCAAAATAATATTTCCGTTAATGACTTTATGATCTGATTCTTGAAAAGATAGCTAGCCCCTTGTCGATCGTAATGAATAAACTGTTTAAATAAGTTGGATAAGTTCGTCGAATCTTGGTTCGATAGCGACCAGATGTAGCTGTCATTTAAGGCAAGAGACTTCTTGGTGACCTCGAAGAAATCCTCCTGAAAATCCAGTTTGAAGCTAAAATCCAGCGTAAAGAAAATCAAATAAACCTCACAATCCCAAGATTTGACGACCGAAGAGCCATTAACTCGCGAAGAAGGATTGGTCAACAATAGATGATTTTGAGCAACTTGTACCCGTTCATTATTAATGATGAAGGAAGTTTCACCTTTTTTTATTAAACAGAGCGAATAGAGCTCACCTTTTGATAAAATGTGCTGCTGCTCGGAACTAAAGACGGGTTTTGATTTGTTGCCTTTAAAATGAAAGACATAAAAGCCCTTGTGTTCAATGGAAGTTTCCTTTACAGACATGTTTATTTTACGATAAAATCAAAATAGGTTTTACGATAGGGTTCATCTTGCAAGGTGTAATGCCACCATTCCTTATCATAAGCTTTAAAGCCAAATTTAGCCATCGCTTCTTTTAAGATCTTTCGGTTCTCTTTCTGTTGGGCTGTCAGATTCGCGTACTGATGATGTGAGACTGCGCCGAAAAAATCAAAAGGTCCACCCATGTCAATCTCTTTTTGATCTTTTAAGCTAATGAGCGTTAGATCTACTGTACTGCCCCGGCTGTGGCCCGATTTGGAGGCAATAAAGCCTAGATTGAACAAATTTTTCTTATTGATAAGCGGGTAGAATTCTTTTTTTGCGATCGTATCATTGGTGTTTAAGGACCATGTTTTAAAGTTGTCAACAGCACGTTGCGGGCGGTAGGCGTCGAATATTTTCAAGCCAAGACCTTTTTTATTTAAATGGTTCTCGACCTGCTGTAGTGCTAGCGCTGCGCGTTTAGTTAAAATAGCGACTGGTTTTTCATAACCTTTAATCGGCCTTCCGGTGAAGTTGTGACTGCCGAAATAACGCATTTCTAAGCTTATCGTGGGGATAATGTCCTTGACGTATACAAAATCTGAAGGCATGATCTTTTCCTGCCCACGGAGGCAAAGTGTGAAAAGGCTTAAGCCACATGTAAGACACAAGTTGAATTTCATGGAATGAAGATACAACTTGTGTCTTAATTAATATAATAAAAACGGTGATTCTCGTCTGTATCAATAGGTATAAAACCCAGTTGGGTTTATTGAGCAATTTGCTACCAGTCCGATAGACATGCGCTTAGTGATCAGCTAATTTTTTTTTCAGATAATTGTATATTTCTATCTGTGAACGACATGGTGCCTCTTTATTCTCGACGTAATGATTGCTCAGGGAATTATTGAGTATCCGCGCTTTGACATTATCTTTGAGCTGGATTTGAAGCATTTCTTTTAAATCCTCCTTGATTTTTTTACTTGTTATTTTTACTGCGGCTTCGATACGATGATCCAAGTTTCTTGTCATCCAGTCCGCTGAGGAAATAAATAGTTGCTCTCGACCAGCATTATAAAAATACATCACACGTGCATGCTCCAAATATTCATCTACGATTGAAATGGCGTTCATTTGCAATTTAAACGTTTTTTGATTTGTTGCACAGTAGATTCCCCGGATAATAAGATCTATTTTGACACCAGCTGTTGCTGCGTCATAGAGCTTTTTAATCATCTCTTTATCGCTGAGCGAATTTACCTTGACAATGATGTATGCTTTTCGGCCAGCCTTTGCTTCGGTAATTTCCTGGTCGATGTAGTGTAGAAGTTCTCTACGCATATCCGTTGGGCATATCAAAAGGCTTTTGCAATTTTTGATAATTTCAGCCGGATTTGATTTGGGACGTCTTAGGTAATTGAAAACCTTATTTATATCGGCAATAACGTCCCTATTACTCGTTAAGAGGCAATAGTCTCCGTATAATTTCGCCGTTTTTTCGTTGATATTTCCTGTGCTGACAAAACCATATTGGATCGTTTTCATCCCAATACGTTTTTTTATCACACATAGTTTTGCATGGACCTTTTTATTTGGGATACCGGTAAGTACTTTAATGCCTTCGAGTTCAAGTTTCTCTTTCCAGTCCAAATTGTTTTCTTCATCAAATCTTGCACGAAGTTCAAGCATCACAGTGACTTCCTTTCCATTGCGGGCTGCATTAATCAAGGCATTTGCAATTTTGGAATTGGAAGCTAAGCGATATGCTGTAATTTGGATCGTTTTTACATCGGGATCCATTGCTGCTTCCCGAAGTAAATCGATGATCGGTCTAAACTCATGATATGGAAAGGAGAGCAGCACATCTTTTTTTAATATAGTATCCGTTACACGTTCGTAGTTTTTGAAATAAGGATGTGGAAAGGAGGTTCGTTCCAAGGGCTGATTGTAGGATTTAAACACATTGGGAAAATCCATGAAGTGTTTGAAGTTGTGTATTTTTTGTCCTGGAATGATGCTGTCTTTTTTTGAAAGGTTAAGTTTCTTGATCAGGAATTCTACCAATTTATGGTCCATCTCTTGATCAAAAATAAACCGGGTCGGTTTACCTTTTCTTCTGTTTTTTACCCCTTTGCTTATCTTCTCAACCAGCGTCGTGTTGATATCATTGTCAATGTCAAATTCGGCGTCTTTTGTTACTTTAAAGACATGTGCATTGAATACATCAAAACCGAAATAGGAAAATATTAATGGAAGATTAAACTTGATAACATCCTCCAAAAGTATAATATGCTTTTCATCTTTTGGCGAAGGTAATTGTACGAAGCGTCCATTTTGACTGGTCGGGATTTCGATGAGTGCAAATTTGGTTTCATACTGCCATTCCTGTTTTCCCATGGCAATACCCAAGTAAAGGCTCTTATCCCGAATATAGGGCATAGGTCTTACATCGTCCAATATCAAAGGAATGACGTTCGATTCCACCTCATCCTGATAATAGTCGCTCACAAACTTTTGTTGTTCGGGATTCAGTTCCTCACTGGTCTTAATATAGACATTCTGTTTGGCCATATCTTTTTGGATACGATTCCACGTACTATCAAATTTCTTTTGCTGCTTGATTACCCGGATATTGAGCTCTTCCAATATGAGCTGTGGGTCTTCGTAGAAGGATTGGTTGGCACTTTTGTCTTTCAGGTCTATAGCCCGTTTTAGACCTGCAACACGTACACGGAAAAATTCATCGAGGTTATTGGAAAATATACCTAAAAATTTGATTCTTAAGGGTAAAGGGACAGTCTCGTCCGCAGCTTCCTGAAGTACTCTGCCATTAAAGCTCAACCAACTAACGTCTCTAGGAATAAATTTTTTCGCCATAGCTAAATATACGTAAATTTAAAAAGCAAAACTATAGCTCTACAGGGGATAATCGAACTTTTTTGTGTTAAAGAATTATTAAGTTATTTTTTGTTCATGTGTGTAGATCGTAGTTTTAAAGGTGCATTTTTGCCACTGCTCTTCTTCTCTGGAAATAACCGCTACAAGGTGTTGCACTGCATGGTAAAAAAAATCCCCCAAAGGTCTATTCAGACTTTGAGGGATATGTCATTATGTTTGGTTTCGTCTATTTCTTCTTTCCGTACTTTTTGGAAATTTGAATCGCTTTGTATTTCGTCGTGTCAAAATGTGGCGTGTCAATTGACAAGCTTGTCGGATAAGGAGCACTTCGATCGAAGAAATACACGGTTGTTGTACTTCCGTAATCATTAACAGGCATTAAATCAAGACAGGCAGAATAATCCGCATTCAACAGGTCGCCTACAGTAACGGCATAAATGCGTATGATACCACCTTTATTTTGTTCATTTCTGACGAAAGCGACTTCCTTAAAACCTCCCGGTAGATCTTCAATACTTTTTTGATTGAAGCTATCTTTTAAAATAAAACCCAACAGCACTAAAATCGGTATGACCAAAAGCCATAGCCTTTTATTCTTCTTCATTAAAAATACTTAAATTGTAATTGTTATACCTAATAATTTGTAAAACTCTTTTAAAATTGCCTGGTGTCCTGGCCAAGCAGGAGAGGTGACCAAATTGCCGTCTACCACCGCTTGATCCGCAGGGATGTTTTTCCATGTGCCGCCCGCTAGTTCAATGTCGGGACCCACAGCAACATAAGCTGTCAATGTGCGACCTGCGAGTACTTTTGCAGCTGTCAGTACTTGGATGCCATGACATATTGCTGCCACAGGTTTATTGTGCTCAAAGAAGTGTCTCGTAATTTCCAAAACACGTTTGTTGAGTCGAATATATTCTGCCGATCGTCCTCCAGCAATATATAAACCGTCATAATCTTCGACATTGACCTGGTCGAAATCTTTATTGATTGCGAAATTGTGCCCGCGCAGTTCTTTATACGTCTGGTCACCAGTGAAATCATGCACTGCTGTGGGAACTACATCTCCGCTTTTGCGGTCCGGAGCAATTGCATCTACCGTTAATCCTATTGAACCCATTGCTTGAAATGGAACCATTGCTTCGTAATCTTCTACAAAGTCTCCTACAAGTAGTAATATTTTTTTTGCCATATCAAAAAACCTCTTTTAATAGGTTTTCAATTTACATATTAAAAGAGGTATTCGCAACGATTATTTGTTAATCTTTTGTTAACCTTGCACGGATAATTTTTCGGCAAGCGCACGTTTTGTTTTACGTACTTTAGCTTCTAATTGACTTCTTAAAGTGGGATCGATAATACCTTTACCTTCTTCAAAGTTTTTGTGGAATTCAGGAAGAGAGAAGGAGTCTAATATATCGGCGCCATCCCAAGTTATCCGGTTCACTGCGGTGTTCAATACCGTGGCACCTCCCATCGGACCAGGTGCAGTAGCCAATAAGAAAACAGGCTTGCCATTGAATAATTTGCGGTTAGGAATACGCGAAACCCAGTCAACAATATTTTTGTAAGCTGTAGTATATGACCCATTGTGTTCGGCCAAAGAAATCAAAAGGAAATCTGCTGCGTCCATTTTAGCAGCAAAGTCATGCGCCAATTGTGGAATGCCCAACTCAACTTCTTTGTCGTAAGAATAGATAGGCATTTCAAAATGGTTTAAGTCTAGCAATTCGATGATATCGTCTGCTTCTTTATAGTATTTGGAAGTACTTGTGACGAATGTTTTGTTGATTGAATTTTTGTTGCTTGTTCCTGCAAATGCTAATATTTTCATCTTTATATCATTAATTTATGAGGTGTTGAATAGGGGCAAAACTACCCCATACTGACCTCGTTGTTACCTTTAGAAAATCATGATTTTCGCATGTTTTCGCTATGTTTTATTTTAAAATCTGGTCAAACTTACGATATAATTGCTGAATAAATGTCAATCAAATGTCTCTGTACGGCGTTCTAGCGTATTTATTGATGTAGATCAATAAAATTGAAACGTTCGTACATACCAAGCAGGCCTGTAAGTCCGCCAGTATGAATAACTAGCACCTGATCTGCGGGGGTAAAGTAGTCCTTTTTGATCAGATCATCTACGGCATAAAGTAATTTGCCGGTATAGGTGGGTTCAATCATGATTCCTGTAGCCGCTATAAAATGCTGAACAAAGGCGAGTAAGTCTGTATTGGATTTTGCATAACCACCAAAATGATAATCAAGATGTAAAATAGGAGGGGTGATGTCGGGGTAAAGTTGATCGACTTCCTCCTGAATAAAACCTCCATTTTTTAAAACAGGTATGCCGTGTACGCGGGTAAATAGATCTCGTTTTTCTATCGCATTGGCTATTCCAGCTAATGTTGTTCCTGTGCCGCAGGCGGTAAAAATATGCTGGTATTCATGTTGGAGTTCATCAACGAGTTCGGAGCAACCTTTTGCTCCTAGCATGCCGTAACCACCCTCGTGTATATAGAACGTCGTTGGATTCTGACCAAAATAGGTGTTGTATAAATTTTCTTTATCTCGGTAAGATTCGCGGTCGACGTAAATGAGCTGCATCCCAAAAAGGCGGCACATTGCTAAAACAGGGTTGTTAACCCCTTCTTCACCTCGAACAAAAGCGGTTGTTTTAAACTTAAAGGTAGCTCCGGCGCAAGCGGTAGCTAAAAGATGGTTGCTCCATGCTCCGCCAAATGTAACAAGATGATTTTTCTGAAGCTGCAGCGCTTCTTCCAGATTATATTTTAACTTTCGCCATTTATTGCCTGAAATAAACGGATGTATGAGGTCATCGCGCTTAAGTGTTACTTTAATATGCTTCTTCTCCCAGGCTGGGAGGCACAATTCAGTTTCGGGGCTATGGATTTTGAAGGGCAACATAACATTAAATGAAAACAAATTTAACGAAAATTGTTTCATTTGGTTTATTTTTGTAGCATGACAGAACAAATTGGATCGCAAGATCAGGAAGAACAAGAATTATTTGAGCATCTACGTATTGAGGTGGATAAGGGACAAGCATTACTCCGCATTGACAAATACCTGATGAACAGGGTGGAAAATGCGACGCGGAGCAAAATTCAGCATGCTATTGAAGCAGGTTCTGTCATGGTTAACGGTAAGGAGATCAAGGCGAGCTATAAGGTTAGACCTGATGATGTGATTACATTGGTGCTACCTGATCCACCACGGGATAACGAAGTTTATCCAGAAAACATTCCATTGGATATCAAATACGAGGATGACGACGTGCTGATTGTGAATAAAGAGGCGGGTATGGTCGTGCATCCAGGATATAATAATTATACGGGAACCTTGGTAAATGCATTAACGTATCATATCCAGCAGCTGCCGCAGTTACCAGGAAACTCCGATCGCCCAGGTTTAGTGCATCGAATCGATAAAGACACTTCCGGACTATTGGTTATTGCTAAAAATGAAAAATCAATGGCCTTTTTGGCAAAACAGTTTTTCGATCACAGCATTACCCGTAAATATATTGCATTAGTTTGGGGTGATTTAAAGGAGGACGGAACAATTACAGGTTATATTGGACGTCATCTAAAAGACAGACGCATCATGGCGATGTATGATGGTGAAGACAAAGGGCGTTGGTCAGTGACACATTACAGCGTTTTGGAGCGATTGGGCTATGTTACTTTAATTGAATGTCAGTTAGAAACAGGGCGTACACACCAAATTCGTACGCATATGCAGTCTATTGGTCATCCGCTATTTAATGATGCAATGTATGGTGGAGATAAGATTTTAAAAGGTACCGTGTTTTCAAAGTACAAGCAGTTTGTGGATAACTGTTTTTCATTACTGCCGCGACAAGCACTTCATGCGCAGGTATTGGGATTTATCCATCCTACGACAAAAGAAAATATGTATTTCGAGGTACCATTTCCAGAAGATTTTCGTTTAGCTTTAGAAAAGTGGCGCGGATATGCGGCAAATTCAATGGCTATAGAAAATGATTAAAATTTAGAACAAAATTGAGATGCCAACAAACTATATCAATTTCAATGGCAGTGTAGTGCCGGAAGATCAGGAAATATTTAGCATTGAGAATAGAGGTTTCCGTTATGGGGATGGATTATTCGAAACGATGCTGTATAAGGATGGTGATATCCGCTTTCTAAATTTTCATGTCGAGCGTTTACAGAAAGGAATGGAGTTGATTCATTTGGATGATGCGAATCTATTCGATGAATTTTTTATTCGTTCGAGATCCGAAGAATTAATCCGTAAAAACAATATGTTGGGGCAGCAGGTTCGTATCCGATTGATCGTGTTTAGATCTGGAGGCGGATTGTATAGTCCAACGACTAATAAACCTGGTTTTGTTTTGCAGGTGCAGCGCATAGAACCTAATCTTCGCGATAAGAAGGTCGGTTTGATTGTAGGACTTTACAATGAATTCAAAAAACCGTATAGCGATCTTTCAAAGATTAAATCTTTAAATGCGCAGATTTACGTGTTAGCTGGCATCTATAAAAAGAAAATGGCTTTTGATGATGTATTGATTCTAAATCAGGAAGGCTATCTATGTGAATCCTTGATTTCAAATATCTTTGTCTATTATGAAAAGGTACTTTATACACCAGCGTTATCCGAAGGATGTATTGAAGGAGTAATGCGCCGGGTAGTCATGGACATGGCACAGGATGAAGGTATAGAGGTGGTTGAGGCACAGATAAGCCCCGAAATCATGAAACGGGCGGATGAGATTTTCTGTACCAATGCTGTACAGGGCGTACAATGGGTAATGGGCTATAAGCAAAAGCGCTATTTCAATAAGATATCGCGGATCTTGCAGGAAAAATTACAACATTGGAACTATGACGTCAGTGATGAACAGGACTAGAATAATTTGATTATACATACAAAAGGTCAGGATTTAATCCTGACCTTTTGTATGTATAATTCGCTCAGCCCATTGCTCAAAGGCATTTTTAAAGCTGCGAAGAAAATCTTTGGTTTTTTGTGATTCAATAGCCCCGTTGGGTCCAATACATGTTGTTATATTGCCCAAATAAGCTTCGGGTTGCTGCATGGTTAAGACATTGACGAAGACCAGCGATTGACGTAAATGGTGGTTGGCGCCAAAGCCACCGTAAACTCCCGTTGATGAAGAAATTATTGCGCCAGGTTTACCATCCCATTTATTTTTTCCATAGGGTCTTGAACCCACGTCAATCGCATTTTTTAAAACTGCAGGAATGGAACGATTATACTCTGCAGTAATAAAAAGTACAGCATCTAGGGACGCGACCTCTTTCCGAAATCGCACGTAGTTCGGAGGAGGATTTCCTACATCGTCAAAGTCCTGATTATATAAGGGAAGCTCGCTGATATCGATTATGCGATAGCCAAATTTAGATTCCTCTTGCTCAAGAATAAACTGCGCAATTTTTTTGTTGTAAGATTCCTTTCGTAAGCTACCAACCAATATTCCTACGTTATATATACTCATTGTGATTAGTTCATTAAAGTCTGTATGATCTGAACAATTGATCCTATTAAAAAGTTTGCGGTTTTTTATCAATCATATCGTAATTAACCTGTTTAAAATGAGGTTCTTATTGCTGTGTTAACAAAAATTAACATTTGAACATTAATCTTTTGCACACTGTTTGTTGTCGTATTGTAAAGAAGAAATTACAAACTAGAGGGAGGAGCTACTTATGAAAAAATTGTTTTACGCGGCGGCGATTATTGCAGGCCTTTTTACAGCGGGAGCTGCACAAGCGCAAGTCAGTATTAGTGTCAATATTGGGAGTCAGCCAAGCTGGGGGCCAGCAGGGTATGATTATGCCCGCTATTATTATATTCCAGAATACAATATGTATTACGATGTACCAGCGAGATGTTACGTTTATTATGATAATGGCGGCTGGATAAGAAGAGCAAGTTTACCGAGGAGATATAGACATTACGATTTTTATCGGGCTCATAAAGTGGTTATTAACGATCGCACACCATGGCATCACCACGATCGGTATAGAAGCCGTTATGGCGGTTACCGTGGAAGACAAGTATCTATCCGTGACAACCACCACGGTGGTAGCGGGTATTCATTTGCCAGCGAGCGTAGGGTAAGGCGTGAACATTCATGGGGAGAAAGCCGTCGATACGATAGGGGAAATGGACATGGCAATAACCAGGGGCATGGAAACGGACATGGGCGTGGTAAGGGTCACGGAGGAAGACATAGAGATTAATCGAGTAGTTGAATAACATGATAAAAAAGGAATCTATATACATATAGGTTCCTTTTTTTTGGCCAGAAATAACACGTTGTTTGCATTCGTAGCTTTGGGTGCTTGCAGAATCATAAAGCTTTTAGTGTACATGCACAATAAATTAAATAACATAACAGCTTGATTAATGAAAAATATATTAATTTTGCGCTACACGGGACTGAGATCAGCTTATTTTAGGTGATTTTGAGTTTATGGGAAATAATTGTAATGTGTAAGTTAATTTTTGTGATGAGAAAACTGGTTAATTCGGGTGTTGTATGGGTAGGGTTAAGTATATCTATTTTTGGATTTTACTCCTGTAATCAAAGTGGGACAAATAAGGTGCAAAATGTGGGAGCTGTTGACTCTATGCCGCCAAAAAAGGATAGTTTGCTTGCTGTACAAGATTCGATAAGTAAAGTGGATTCGCTGCGTAAAGACACCATTACAAAAATGGAAGAAAATGTGGACTACAAAGGGACTAAAGATACGACCGTATTGTTGACTGATACTGTCTCTCCACGTTATATTTATCTCACTTTTGACGATGGCCCACTGAATGGAAGCCAGCACCTTGATTCCATTGCGACAGCGAAAGGCATCAAAATTAATGCTTTTCTGATTGGCAATCATGATAAAATGAGTAAAAAATTACACAGTTTTACAGAACGTTATAAGAATAATCCTTTAGTGGATTGTTACAACCACAGTTACTGGCATGCGCACAATAAATACAGTACTTTCTATTCGAATCCGCAGACGGCTTTTGAAGATTTTGAACTTGCTGAGCAATCGCTGGGATTAACACATAAAATAGTTCGCTTGCCGGGACGAAATATCTGGTATATCGGAGACCGTAAAAAGGTTGATTTGAAAAGTGGGGCTTCGACTGCCGAGTTACTACACCAGAATGGTTACAAAGTAATTGGTTGGGATTGTGAGTGGAAAATAAATGGTGTTACAGGGAAGCCAGACCTATCGGTGAATCAGTTGTATACCCAAATGAAGAATTTACTCCGTAAAGGTACCTCTTATACGAAAAACAATGTTGTGCTATTGACACATGACAATATGTATCAAACGAAAAAAGGACAGCGGTTGTTATCGGATTTGATCGATAGTCTTAAACAACATCCAAACTATCGTTTTGAATTTGTACGGAATTATCCGCAATAGTGATAGCTATCTCTCTAAATAATAAAGGCTTAAACAGGAGTGAACCCAAGTTTAAGCCTTTATTATTTAGACGAAAAGTCTAGTTTAATTTTGTTTACGGAGATATTTGGTCAGTATAACGATTGTTTGACCTTCAATCTTTCCTTCAATTTGTTCGATATTGTCTGCTACTAGTCGAATATTCTTAACCACGGTGCCTAAAGTCGCTTTTAAGGAGGAACCTTTCACGTCAAGCGTTTTTGTCAGAACAACAGTATCGCCCTCCAACAGTCGTTGCCCGATGCTATCTTCATGAAAAGAAACATAGCCATCATTTTCATGATCTCCAGTTTTCTTAGCTTCCAATAGTGTTTCATCGTCGAGATAGAGGATATCCAGTGCTTCAGACGCCCAGCCTTCATTTTTTAATCGGTTTAACATACGCCAGCATACAATTTGCACCGATGGATTTTCGGACCACATCGCATTTGGAAGGAATTTCCAGTCGTCTGGATTTAATTGCTCCGTTTTGTTGAGCTGATTGACCAATGTTTCTGAAATCAGTAAAGTATTGTCCAAATTTGATGTTATTTCCGGTGGTAATGTGTAGGCAATTAAAGTAGCATCTTCGCCTGTCAGCTCACATTTCCCGCCAGCTCTCGCTTGTAATTGTTCTTCTAATTTCATGTCAGTTTTTTTGAAAGCCCAAACTTAGCCAAATTTGCTTTGATGTGCAATGACGAATATCACGACTTAAGGAAATAATTCCCGTTTTTACTCTTATAAAGCATTGTTTTTGCTTATGACTTTCATTTGTTTGCCGGTAAATTTATTTATGGGATGCGGGCTATGAGGTAAAGTGAAGTAGATTTTTTCTTCAAATAAATTTACTTCATGTAGAACATTGGTACCGAATTTGTGTTTAACCAACATTAGAAAAGATTATTAACTGTAATATAGAAATACTATGAAATGGCAAGGAGGCAAGCAAAGTGGTAATTTTGAGGACCGTCGTGGAATGTCGGGGGGAGGAAAAATTGCTTTAGGAGGAATTGGTGGAATTATTGTTTTGGTCATTGGATTTTTGATGGGTGGAGATCCGATGCAACTCTTACAGCAAGCCCAAAATATGGGGGTGCAAACTGAACAGTCGGGACAGCCGCGTGAGTTAAATCCGGAGGAAAAAAGACTAACTGAATTTTCATTAACTGTGCTTCAGAGTACCGAGGATGTTTGGGCAAAGCTCTTTAAAGAGCAGATGCAGAAAAATTATACTCCTACAACACTCGTATTTTACGATGGGGGAACACAAACGGATGGTTGTGGTATGGGGCAGGCTTCTTACGGACCTTTTTATTGTCCGGGTGATCAAAAGATTTACCTGGATCTGAGCTTTAGTAAAGAACTGTCGGATAAATTCGGTGCAAAAGGAGAGTTTGCCATGGCGTATGTAATTGCGCATGAAGTCGGACATCATATCCAACAATTGGTGGGATTATTGCCAAAGACCAATCAAGCCCGTGGGAAACTGAGCGAGCGTGAAAATAACAGGATCTCCGTTATGACCGAGCTGCAAGCGGATTTTTATGCTGGTGTATGGGCGCATTACATCAATGAATTAACCGATATAAAAATTGATTATAATGATATAATGGACGGGATGAAAGCTGCAGCTGCTGTTGGTGATGATAAATTACAGACTGAAGCACAGGGCTATGCTGTTCCTGAGTCATTTACGCATGGTACATCCGCGCAACGTATGGAATGGTTTAAAAAAGGATATGATTCGGGGGATATGCGATCGGGCAATACCTTTGAAGATTCGAGTCTGAAATAAGGATCGTAATTCGAATGAAAAAACACCTGGCCCTGCATCATGTCCGGGTGTTTTTTTGTGGTATAGGCAATTTGCCTTTAGGGAACCAAGCCGTTTGGCAAATGCCGCGCTGGTCATATCAGATCATTACTGAACCAACAGATTACAACCACGAATATCACTTTGGTCAAAACGTCCCAATATTTCAAAAGAGCCGTCCTGATATACTTTACCTAAATCTTGGGTGGCTATAAATGAACAGGAGTAGCGATTGGCGAGGTCGATTACATTGATGCCGCCAGTTTTATTCAACGGAATCAGGCTTAAAGGATCATTAGTATCTCGGATCAGGATTTTCATCCATTTGGGAAGATAGAATATTCCCTGACCTGAAGAGTAGCCTTGTGAGAGTAATTCTGTCATGCCATATTCAGAATGGATACCATGCACAGAAAAGGCTTCTTCCAGGAGTTTATGGATTTCCTGTTTCACCATTTCCTTACGCTTACCTTTCATTCCGCCGGTTTCCATAATGATCAGTTCAGGAAATTCAAAGGCATATTGTTCAATGAAGTCGAGTAGGGCATACGTTACGCCAAAGAGGATGGTCTTTGTGCCTTTATTTTTGAGTTTAATAAGTGTATCGTAAAGCTCTTGGTGGTTATAGAGAAAATAATTGCTTTCCGGTTGCTCACTTTGCTTCATGAGATCATCAATCATATAGATCAGCGACGAACCACTTCGCTCTAGGTAGGATGGGAGCAATGCAAGGACGGCGATGTTGCCGAGCGGACCATAAAAACTTTCGAAAATCTTCCGAAAAGTTCGCTCATATATACTTCGGTCAGCGACCAGATGTTTTGAGGTGACCATACCTGTTGTACCCGAACTCGAGAATACGATTTCAGCCTCCATCCCTTCAGCAATAACCTGTTGGGTCTTAAAAAATTCGATGGGCATGAAAGGAATATCGGTATAGTGCTGAATAAGGTGTTTTTCTCGTCCAAGGAGCCTGATATAGTCACGATAAACTTTGCAATGCTGGCTTTGGAATTGGTAGGTATCTAAACAATGCTGATTAAAATCATCCTCGGTTTTAATGTCAAAAAAATCCTTCCAGTTCGTCATAGCATTTAAAAATTTGATGGACAAAATTAACTAAAATTTGGAAAAGAAAACCGTTAATTGTGGCGTGCATAGGTGTTTCGTAGAAATAGATCAGGATAGGCCGTGAAATAGAACTAGAGAACAGGCTTAGGTCAAGTTTTCTTAACTCAACCTAAGCCTGTTTATTTTATAACATACCACCATCAACGGGAAGAACCTGTCCGGTTACGTATGCTGATAAATCAGATGCTAAATAAAGACATGCATTGGCAACGTCTTCTGGTTCGCCAGCACGTTTCAAAGGAATTCCGGCTTCCCATCCAGCCACAACTTTAGGATCCAGTACGTCAGTCATTTCGGTACGTATAAAACCTGGAGCAACTACGTTTGCACGGATATTACGAGAACCTAATTCTTTAGCGATAGATTTTGTGAACCCGATAATACCAGCTTTTGATGCGGCATAATTTGCCTGACCAGCATTTCCTTGAACTCCAACAACTGAAGACATATTGATAAATGAACCTTTACGGTTTTTCATCATAATTTTCGAAGCGGCTTTTGTAACGTTAAAGACAGATTTTAAGTTGACATTTAATACATCATCCCAATTCTCTTCGGTCATACGCATTAACAAGCCGTCTTTTGTGATACCGGCATTATTTACAACGATATCTAATCCTCCAAAATCGGCAACGATCGCGTTGATTAATTGTTCTGCTTCTTCGAATTTTGAAGCGTCAGAGCGATAACCAATCACTTTGGTGCCGAAAGCCTGAAGCTCCTGTTCCAGTGCCTGTCCTTTTTCGACAGAAGAAAGATATGTAAAAGCGACGTTAGCACCATGTTGTGCAAACACTTCCGCAATTTTCCTTCCGATTCCTTTTGATGCTCCTGTTACTAAAGCAATTTTTCCTTCAAGTATTTTCATCTGTATAAGTTATTTGTTCTTCAATTATGCACACTTAGGCATTTATGTCCATTTTCCACGCGCTGTCTTTCTCTCACAGCCCGTCTGTTACTGGAATTCAATACGAAACATGAACTCGTTTCCATTTGGTTTATCTTGGTTATGGCACAGTGCTTATGTTTTTTCGATGCCGTCGTATTAGCGAATAAATGATCTTGTTTTTTAGCTATTGTGTACACTAATGCCTTTCGATGTTCTGCAAAAATGTTAAAACTATATTATAACACAAAATCTTTCGATAAATAACGGTTTAAAATAGAAAAACATTGTGTGCTGACCTTGTGTTTATCTTGGAGTGGAGGAGTATTTTCAGGAAGCAATTTTAGAATTTTACGGTAAGCGATCGCTCACTTAGGATTATTTTAATAAATCAATGGTATTTTTGAATAAGTGGTTCTAAAAAGTACAGTTTTTTGACAAAAGACTTGGACGTTTACCAAAAACTATATTAAATTTGCATCAATCACAAAAACATGAGCAAAAAATCAAATAAAGAAGTTGACGTTGTTCTGATCGGCGCCGGTATTATGAGTGCTACTTTGGGTACTCTAATCAATGAATTAAGCCCAGACGTTAATATTGAAATTCTTGAGCGTTTGGATGTTGTGGCTGCTGAAAGTTCTGACGCTTGGAATAATGCTGGCACGGGTCACTCTGCCTTATGCGAGTTAAATTATACCCCCGAACAGAAAGATGGTTCTGTAAAGATTGATAAAGCAGTTAAAATTGCTGAGCAATTTGAAGTGTCTAAGCAATTTTGGTCCTACCTCGTTGATAAAGGCATTATTGCCCAACCTGAAAATTTTATCCGTAGTATTCCACACATGAGTGCGGTTTTTGGTGAAAAAGATGCTAAATTCCTAAAGACAAGATGGGAAACATTGACGACCCAAAACTTGTTCAAAGGGATGGAGTATACCGAAGATACGGCATTGTTGAAATCGTGGATTCCATTGATGATGGAAGGACGCGAGGCCGACGAAAAAATCGCTGCAACAAAAATGGATCTGGGCACTGATGTTAATTTTGGGTCGTTGACACGTGATTTGATCGCTAATCTCGAAAATAAAGAAAATATTTCGATCTCCTTAAACCATGAAGTAATCGACATCGAACGTGAAGACGATGGCCGTTGGGAAGTGGAGGTCAAAGATTTAAAGACAGGAACAAAGAGAGAAATAAAAGCAAAGTTTGTATTTATTGGGGCCGGGGGCCACTCGTTGTTGTTGTTGGAAAAATCTGGAATACCCGAAGCGAAAGGCTATGGCGGATTTCCTGTAGGGGGCCAATGGCTACGTTGTGTAAATGAAGAGATCATTAATACACATCATGCGAAAGTGTATGGAAAAGCTTCTGTTGGAGCTCCTCCAATGTCTGTACCGCACTTAGATACACGTTATATTGATGGCAAACAAGCGTTATTGTTTGGACCATATGCAGGTTTCTCAACTAAATTCTTAAAACAAGGGTCTTACTTCGATTTACCTGCTTCTATCAAATTGTCCAATATCCGCCCGATGTTATCAGCCGGACTTGACAACTTACCTTTGACGAAGTATCTTATTACTGAAGTCATGAAGTCACCAAAAGATAAACTAGAGTCTTTAAAACAATTTATGCCTACAGCTAAATTGGAGGACTGGGTTATCGAGAAAGCAGGACAACGTGTTCAGGTCATCAAGAAAGATGAGAAGAAAGGTGGAATTTTAGAATTTGGTACAGAGGTCGTTTCTAGTGCAGATGGTTCTATTGCTGCGCTATTAGGAGCTTCTCCTGGAGCTTCGACTTCAGTTGCTATCATGATCAGCCTATTGAAGAGATGTTTCCCTGAACGTGCGAAATCAGATGAATACCGTAAAAAACTACGTGAAATGATTCCTTCACACGGGAAATCATTGAACGATGATGCGCAACTATGTAAAGAAACGCGTACGCGTACGCACAAAGCGTTGAAATTGATTGATATAGAATAATCAATTCGACAGAAAATATACTTATGGGGTGCTTGGAATGACCATGGTCATTCTCGGCTGAGATTATACCCAATAAAAGCGATTGTACCTCCTTGTACGATCGCTTTTATATACCTGATCCAGGTAATGCTGGCGTAGGGATTTAATTTCAATAAAAACGTCCGTTTTTCTCCCATAGGTTTATTATGAATTACACGAAATAATAAACAAGGCGATGACTTCTGAAACAATTTTCGAAGCTTTTATAAAACAGATTCAACAGGCCACCATCGCGGAATGGCTAGGGGTATCCTTTGGTGTTTTACAGGTTTGGTTTTCCCGGCAAAATAAATCGATCAATTACATTTTTGGGATTATTGGTATCTTAATTTCTGTTTACGTATTATTCCATGCGAAACTATATGCAGAAATATTACTACATCTCTATTATTTGGTCATGAGCATCTATGGCTGGATCTATTGGAAATATAGTAGCGATGTTGCAGCTCCCATAACGCATTGTGAGCCGAAAGAATGGTGGATAGTAGGGGGAATCTGCGCTCTCGGTTTTCTGTTGTTTTATTTCGGATTGGTCCATTTAACGGATTCTGATGTACCGCTTTGGGACTCTGCAGTTTCCTGTACAGCTTGGGCAGGGATGTGGTTATTGGCAAAACGGAAGATAGAAAATTGGATATTGTTGAATATCAGTAATCTGATGGCAATTCCTTTACTGATCCATAAAGGGTTATTTCTTTATTCGGGCTTGACTTTGTTTTTATTTGTTATGGCATTTAGTGGATATTTTAATTGGAGGAGAATAATAAGTGAAGAAAGATATGCAACTCAGTAGCGAAGATATCGCCATTCTGAAAGATAATCAGGCTAAGGGAATCCATCAGAAAACATTGTCGGATGGACAACTGGACCTTATTTTTCTTCGGAAATGGTTTAAGATTTGGGTTCCACCTGCATTGGGTGGATTGGGGTTAAGTCTACCTGAAGGGCTCAATTTATTGGCTGATCTAGCTTATTGGGATGGGGGATTAGCTTGGACAGTAACGTTATGCTCAGGAGCAAATCTCTTTGTCGGTTTTATTGATCCGGTTTTAGGAGATCAGATTTTCAAAACGGATCGGGTTTGTTTTGGCGGCAGTGGACAGGCATCAGGTACAGCTACACGTGAAGGTGAACATTATCGGCTCCGCGGTTTTTGGAGATATGCTACTGGAGCTCCTCATTTAACCCATTTTACCTTAAATGCTGCAATTCAGGAGGCAGGAAAACCCTTGTTGGACGAAAAAGGTGAACCACTGATAAAATCATTTTTTGTGGATCGTGACCATGTACTGGTGCATTACGACTGGGATACATTTGGATTGGAGGCTACAGCTTCGCATTCCTTTTCGCTGGAAGACATACTCGTTGATGGTAGGCAGTCTTTTGAGATTGATGCGGCAAAAAGTACACGTAGCGAGCTGTTGTATCAATATCCCTTTATGCCTTTTGCGGAATTGACTTTACTGGCCAACTTTACGGGAATGTATAAGCGCTTTTTGGATTTAATCGAAAAACTATTTGTGTTAAAAAGCAATCAATCCAAATGGGAGAAGACTGAAAGTAAAGAAGCATTTAGGGTACTCGATGACTTTCAGCAAGATTATGTTAATCGGAGGGAAGCAATAATGAATTTGGCCGCTCGTTCTTGGGTAAATCTTCATGATGGCAATGATAATGCAGCAATTTATGAACAGATAGGGATACAAAGTCGAGATTTTGTGGAATCTATCTTGACAAATACAATAAGACTCTATCCACATACCGGAATTTCGGGGGCCGCCATTGATCATGAAATCAATATAATCTTCCGGAATATTTTTACGGCTTCGCAGCATAAGTTACTACAGAAGAGTTTATAACAAAAAAGACTATCATTTGATAGTCTTTTTTGTTATAAAAGAACGTGTAGATCGCCAGACTTGGTTAGAAGTTTTGCTACCGTAAATAATTTCTTGTCTTGTTGCTTGAAATAACCAATTGTATGCATAAGAGAAGTTTGTGTTTGATTAAAAGTTTATTTGTAATATTATTGTTTAATTTTTTTTGTCAGGTGCTAATGGCACAGCAACGGCTTACACTTTTAAAATCAATTTTTCAGGAGCTTAAAAATAATTCAATCCATAAGAATAAGATAAATTGGTCCAATATGGATCTTATTACTATTAGGTTGCCATATATACTTAGATTGGGCAATACCTGCATATCATATTTTTGAGATCGTTTGCGTAGAAAATATAAAGTAATACGTGAATAAAAAGCTACTTTTAGGTAGTAACCAAATTTTCAAAAAGAGAGGGGTAAATCTAATCTTCATTATGATAAAATTTAGTGGTTCGTGGATATTTTTATTAGCGGTAGTATTCGCTTATATACCCACCGTTCTAGGTCAGGAAAGTTTTAGATTGGATCATTTTGGCGGAGATAAAGGTCTTTCTCATGGTAATCTGACAGGACTATTGAAGGATAAGGATGGTTTTATCTGGATTGGCACATGGAACGGAATTAACCGGTACGATGGTCAGCATTTCAAAACCTATAATTCTACAGAATCCAAGAAGTATGATGTCGCAAGTCGTCGAGTTATTCAGATGATCGATGGTAATAAAAACGACATCTGGTTTCTTACTTATGATATGAAACTTTATCGTTTTGACAAGGCTACCGAAGAGTTTTGTTCGATATCGGAAAAGGTGGAAGCTACACAAAAAAAATCAGTACAGTTTAACAAAATTTTAGCAATTGATGCACAATCTATATGGGTAGGCAGCACAGACGACGGTTTATTTTGTATAGATACGAAAAGTGAAAATTCTGACTATTCAATCTTTAGCTCAGACAATAAAGCTGTAGATAATCATCTATCGTCAAATCAATTGACTTTCTTCCATAGGAATGTCGAAGGACAGGTATGGATTGGGACAAAAGATGGTCTTCATTTGCTTCAATTATCTTCAAAAAAAGGGAATAAGCCACATGTTATTCAATCTTTTGAATTGACTTCAAATGGTATCTTTAAGATTGCTGAATCTTCTGATTTCATGTTTTTTTCTACCGAAAAAAACAACCTTTTGGTGTATAATAAACAAGGGCGGAACTTGCAGAAGTTATCGGTAACAAAAGGACGGATCAATGAAATGCGTATGTCACGCGATCAAAAGCAGCTTTTCCTGTCGACCTCCTTGGGTGAACTTATTGCATTTGATGTCGTAAGGCATACAATACAGAAACTATATCAATTTCGAACTAGCCTTACTGGAATTTATGAAGATAGTAAGCGACGATTGTGGCTTGAACCAGAAGGAAATGGCGTGGTCCTGCTGAATTTGAACGATCTTAAAAGCAACTATTTTAGTTCTCCTTTCTTTAAAAAGAGTTCAACCGTGAGTTTTAAATGTTTTGAGGATGCATCGCAAAGAGTCTGGATCAGTATGCGAGGGGGCGGATTCGGTTTTTTTGATGAACAGAATGCCCAGCTCAGCTTTTCTTTCAAATCAATCAATGGTCAACAGATAGACTTTCCACGCTTTGTCCATGATATTCTATATGACCCTGCTGGTGTAATTTGGTTTGCCGTAGAGGGGGAGGGAATGGCACGGATAGTCTTTTACAATAAAGGGGTGTCATTCCAACCTTTTGGTAACGAAGAGGTGAAAGCAACGGACCCTGAAGTTCGTAGCCTTCTATTTGATCAGTTGGGAAGGTTTTGGGTTGGCAAAAAATTGGGCCGCATATCAGTTTTTGATCAGGGGAAAATTTTGCCAATTTCTTTTAGTGGCGTGGATTCAGAAGCACTTTCGTCAGTCTATAGTCTACTGGAGGATCGTAAAGGAACAATGTGGATGGGCACTAAGAAGCATGGGCTGTTAAAGGCTGTACCACAAAATAAGGAGCGAACTTCATATAGACTTGAACAATTTAATACGATAAACAAAAAATTAATTAGCAACCAAGTTTATTCGTTATTGCAGGATAAACAGGGGGCTATTTGGATAGGAACTTATGGAGCGGGTTTACTTCGAGCTACTGAAACTAATGGAGTAACGAAATTTGAACAAATAGCATTGCATAAATCTGGTTTGCGGAAGGATGTATTTAACAGAGTTCGGCAATTAACTCTCGATGATAAGGGAATGGTTTGGGTAGCGACAACCCATGGTGTTCTAGTTGTTAATCCAATCAATAAAAAGGATAATTTTTATTTTGTGTATTATGATGGAGATCATATTGGCGATAATGATGTGCAATATCTGTACAAAGATCATTATGGAGCCATGTGGATATGTACGTCAGGGGGGGGATTGACAAAATGCAGTGGCGATCCTTTTAATGCTCTTCGATTTGAACATTATACCGCCAACGAAGGACTTTTTAATGATTATGTTTTAAGTTGTATCTCAGATGAAGAACATAACCTTTGGTTAGCAACAGAAGGTGGATTGTCGAAGTTTGATCGTCAAAAAAAGAGGTTCGTAAATTTTAATGCAAGTGACGGTTTTGGTAATATGCGATTTTCAGAAAAGACGGTAGTACAGAGAAAGCAAGGAGTGATTTTTTTTGGTACAACAAAAGGAGTACTTTGTCTCGACACCAAAGCCTTTCAACAGAAATACAGCAAACCGAATCTTCTGCTGACTGGACTTTTGATTAACAATAAGGAATTTGTAATTAATAGCCAAAAAAAAGGACAACAAGTCGGAGTACAATATACTGATCGGCTTATATTAAACCATAATCAAAATAACCTATCTTTTGATGTAACAGTTTCGGATCCGCGTTATATGCACCCTAATTTTCAATATCGTATAAGACAGATTGATACTAGCTGGCATCTTAATAACCAGATTACACGCATTACCTACACCAATTTAAATCCCGGCGATTACACCCTTGAGATAAGGGGGGAAGATGATCTTTATGAAGGAATCCCTTATAGAAAGGTTGAATTTATGATTAATCCACCATGGTGGAAGACACATATGGCATATATAGTCTACGGTTTTTTGATTCTCGGGATTTCCTATGCAGTTTTTAAAATATGTCTGCAAATGATACATTTAAAACAGAAAGTACTTCTCGAACAGCATCTTGGTGCACTTAAAATGGAGTTTTTTACTAATATTTCTCATGAATTGCGAACACCATTGACACTTATTATAAGCCCGGTCAAGAAATTGATACGTGAAGAGACCGATTCAAAAAAAAAGGTATATATGGATATTATTCATCGGAATGCTGCGCGAATGGAGCTTTTTGTCAATCAATTGTTAGACTTGCGAAAGGTACAGGAAAGTAAGCATCAATTGCATCTTACGCAATTCGACATCGTGGTGTTGATCTCTGACGTATTGTTCGCGTTTATTGCATCTGCCGAAGCAAAACAGGTGAATCTTAAATTTGTTACAGCTTTTAAAGAACTGATTGTTCAACTAGATCAGACGAAAATTGAGATAATCCTTTTCAACTTGTTGTCAAATGCACTCAATTATGCACCCGAAGGAAGTAGCGTGGAAATCCAGTTAAACCTGGAGCAAGAGAAAATGTATATCCATATCATTGATGAGGGACCTGGGGTTCCAAGTGCAACAATGCCTTATATTTTTGAATTATTTTACACAGAAAATAACCCTAAAGTGCATAAAAGAAAAGGTACGGGAGTAGGCTTAGCGCTTTCAAAAGAATTTACATTATTACACGACGGAAACATTTATGCAAAAAACAGGGAAACCCAAGGACTCCATGTTAGCGTTGAAATTCCAATTCACAATAATGCAAATGTACCGCAAAATGTTCAAGAATTCCGTAATTTTAATTCTTTTGACCTTCCTCCGTATTCCGATCCCAATAAGCATAGCATGGTATCTTTCGATACAGACAAAAATGAAACTTTATTGTTAGTTGAAGACAATGCGGATTTACGAATATTTTTAAAGGGGCAATTAGACGCTCATTATCACGTTGAAATAGCTACAAACGGTAAAGAAGGGTTGGAAAAGATTCACTCCATGATGCCTGATTTTATATTAAGCGATCTGATGATGCCAGTAATGGATGGCATTGAAATGTTGAAAGAAGTTCGGCGGGATGCGCGGGTTTGCCATATTCCTTTTGTGTTGTTGAGTGCTAAACACGCTGTTGAAACGCAAATTGAAGGATTGCATTATGGCGCTGATTATTATATCACAAAGCCATTCGAACCTGCTTTTCTATTAACAGCTATTCATAATTTACTTCAAAAAAGAAGATCCTATTTTAAACAGGTTACTGAGCGGAATGCTCCTGTAATTCAGGTATCAGAAGTTCAAATTGACGACAAGGATAAGAAATTCTTGGATACGGTAGTTGAGGTGGTGGAACAGCATATGAACCAATCTGACTTTAATATTGATTTGATTGCCGGACAGCTGAATTTGGCCCGCAATACCTTTTACAAAAAATTTAAGAGCCTGACAAATATAGCTCCAGTTGAATTCGTTCGGGAGTTGCGCCTGAAAAAGGCTAAATTATATTTTGATGCGGGGCTGGAAAACGTATCCGATGTAGCTTATCGCGTAGGATTTAATAATCCCAAATATTTCAGTACTAGTTTCAAGGAAATGTTCGGGATCTCTCCAAAAGAATATACTATGCGAAATAAAAATAAATCATCTTTATCATAATTTTTAAATATAAATCACTGATAATTAATTTTTTATAAAAATTAAACCTTTTTTGTCAATTATTGAACCTTTAATTTGTTGTGCTCCATTAGCTTTGATTATTGCTGACGACAGTCTTGCAAACTTAATGTTAAACGAACCAATTATAGACTTCTAATGATTAGACAAATTCTTGTATCTATTCTATTGACCTATGTTCAATTTTGTAGTCCCTTTTTTTGCTGTGCCAGCATAATTAAAACGATAGCACTAGAGGGAGGTCACAATGTGGTCGTGTCAGCCGATGGGACCGGTGATTATAAAACTATACAAAAGGCAATTGATAGTGCGCCAAAACATTGCGGTGAACCTTACCGGATTTATGTGAAAAATGGAGACTATAATGAAGTAATCACAGTACCCATAGAAAAAAGATTCATCCATTTAATTGGTCAAGATAAGCAGCAAACACGTGTTCATTTTAAGTTAAACGTACAGTCTTTACCTAAGCCGGATTCTAAATGGTATCAAACGGACACTGCAGCTTGGGAATTTTCCGTTCACAATCCCAAAGCAGCGGTTTATCGCTATCCCGGGGCAGTGGTGTCAATCTATGGGGATGATTTTTATGCCGAAAATATCAGTTTTATAAATGATTGGGGACTTGAACGGCAAAGCGGCCCACAGGCTTTGGCAATACGTATCCACGCGGATAGGGTAGCATTTAGTGGTTGCATATTCAGATCTTTTCAAGATACCTGGATGACTAGTACACGCAAGCCCAATGATCGGCTATATGTATACAATTGCTGGATAGAAGGGGCTGTGGATTATTTTTATGGGGGCGGTAATGCATATGTTGAGCATTGCACCTTGTATAATGTTCGTAGCGGATCGGTGATTGTGGCTCCGAGCCATAAGGAGGAAACTAAATGGGGTTACGTGTTTAAATATTGTACAATCGATGGAAATACCGCTGCCGCAGATGGAAAAGTAAAATTAGGACGACCATGGCACGATCAGCCTAAAGCTGTTTTTCTTTACACACGAATGAATATCCCGGTGGCCAAAGAAGGATGGACAGATATGGGGGGAATTCCCAAAATATTTGCCGATTACAAGAGTATAGATGCGTCAGGAAATGCGATAGGCACCGACAATCGTAAGACACGATTTAAAAACAGCAATAATGAGATGGGTGTGTCAAAAGCAATACTAACTGATGCGGAAGCTGCTAGTTATACTTATGATACGGTTATTGTGGGGAATGATCAATGGAATCCTCGCAAATTTATCTGCACTAAACCCCAAGTATGGAAGTGATTTCGCAGAAATCGAGCGATATAGCCAAGCAATTATAAATCAAATCTTATGAGAAATAACAAATTGAAACCATTTGACGGAATAAAGTTTTCTTTGTTTCGTTCTACGCAGCTGCGTAAAAATTTGTTGCATTCAGATGGTGTTAGGGATGTACCTTATTACAATTGGCGGAGCCGGGTGAATATTGGCTTCTTGCTGGTGTTCGTTTCAACTACCATTCAGGCAAACGATAGTTATGCGACCACGACAGTGCTTTTGGATAGCCCCCGTAAGCAGGTTCGATGGATATCTCAAAAGTCTATTGCTGTCGTAGGCAAGGTGTTGGATGAAAAAGGAATTCCGATAAAAGGGGTAACTGTGCGAATAAAATCAAGCAGTATGGTGACATCAACTGATCAGTCGGGAAGTTATGCATTTAAGGATGTTCCCGAAAATGCTGTTCTTGTATTTGCTTTTGTTGGAAAAAAAAGCCAAGAAGTTCAGGTCAATGGACGTATGAAAATAGATGTTGTTCTTGCAGATAATACGTTAATGATGGATGAAGTTGTAGCCATCGGCTATGGTACTACAAAACGGAAAGATCTGACAGGTTCAGTAGCCTCTATTAACGCCGAACAATTGAAAGATCTACCCACAGTATCTGTCCTTCAAGCCATATCCGGTCGTTTACCGGGGGTCAATGTCACCATAACGGAAGGTTCGCCTGATGCCCAGATAAAAGTCCGTGTCCGCGGTGGAAGTTCCATTACCCAGGACAATTCGCCCTTATATATTGTCGATGGATTTCGTGTAGCCAATATCAACGATATTCCGATGGCAGATATTGAAAATATAGATGTACTGAAAGATGCGGCCTCAACTGCAATATATGGTTCTGAAGGAGCCAATGGGGTTATCTTGATTACGACTAAATCTGGGAAAGGCGGAAATCCAAAAATTACTTTCAACTCCTATCTGGCAGCAAGTAAAGTGTACAACCTTACTGAGGTACTGTCCCCCTATGAGTATGTATACTGGCAGCGGGAGCTCGATCCTTCTATGGCTGCGAATAACAGTTTTAATTCCATGTATGGACTCTGGGAAGATGTGGATATCTATAAGTCCAAAGATGGACTTAATTGGCAGGATAAATTATATGGTAATACGGGGCTGCAGCAAAACTATAGCTTGGGAATGACGGGAGGTGACAAAGATGGAAGTCTGACCTATAACTTAAACTATACACACGACAATGAGGATTATATTATGTTAAACTCGGCTTACCAGCGGGATTATGTGAGCGCAAAGCTCAATAAAAAGATTAGTCCTAAGCTTTCCTTTGAGTTTAACTCGCGGATGTCAAACACAAAAATCACGGGCCCCAGTATCTCTGACGGGCGCAAGTTGCGGGAAGCTGTAAAATATGCGCCCGTTCGCAGTCTTGCATCGCTGACCGAAGGAGCCCTTGGTGGAGCGGAAGATATTACTTCAGCTGAAGCGCTGAGCTCACTCAACGACCCCGTTGTAAATGTTGTGAATGAGTATAAAGATCAAAATCGCTTTAATTTAATTTTTAATGCCGGGCTGAATTGGAAAATCGCCAGAGGATTGAGTTTTAATGCCAAAGGTTCTTATGGTTTCAATAAAAATTTTACGGATAATATCTGGATAAATGGTACGGGGCAGTCCAGCGCTAACGGTGGTCAACCCGTAGCGCGGCGAGAAGATCAAAAAGGGGCGCTGTGGTCATTCCAAAATGTGCTGACCTACGATTTCAAACTGCAAGAAAATAAACATCGTTTTACAATCGTTGGGGGGCAGGAGATGACAAATAGCGAGCAAAACGATATGCTGTTGGAGTCTAAATTTTATCCCAAAGATTTCTCAACCGATGACGTGTTAGCGATGTGGAATTATGGTATTCCATCGCCTACCTACACCACCATTCGCGAACCGTCACGGACGACCTCCTTCTTCTCGAGGGTTAACTATACTTTTAGCGATCGCTATATTCTGACATTGACGGGTAGGGCAGATGGTAAAAATGTATTTGCGCCCGGCAATCAATGGGGATTTTTTCCAGGTGCGGCTTTTGCCTGGAGATTTTCGGATGAGTCTTTCATGTCAGGTACCAAAGCTTGGCTTTCTGATGCAAAATTGCGCTTGAGCCACGGCTCTGTCGGTAACGCGCGCGTGGGATCTTATTGGCGGCAGGACTATGATTTTATTAATGCGGCAAATCAATTGTATTATATTGGAGAAACTCCACAGAGTGCGTTACGTACGAAGACCACGCTGAAGAACGAAAATCTAACATGGGAAAGCACAGTTTCTAGCAATATAGGTTTGGATCTTTCCTTGTTTAAGAACCGGTTGAACCTTACTGTTGATGCTTATAATAATATTACAAACGATTTAATCCTTCAGGTACCGTTGCCGTCGAGCTCGGGATATGCCAACCAGTATCAGAATGTAGGTAGTACTTCCAATAGGGGAATTGAGTTTTCGGCATCTGCAGTATTGGTGGAAAAAAAAGATTTTCGTTTATCAGCAGACTTTAACATTGCTTTTAATCGCAATAAGATTCGTAAGCTGATTGATGGTCTGAATGAAATGACAACGCCAGCCTCTCCATGGCTGGATTTTGGACGTGATGATTTTAGGGCCATTGTTGGACAGCCACTGGGATTGATGTATGGTTTTAAACAAGATGGTTTCTATTCTTTTGATGATTTTACTTTTGATGGTACGCAAAATAGATGGCTATTAAATGAAGGAGTGGTGGATGCTTCGAAAGTAATGTCCAGAGGGGGGAATTATTTTGGCCCAGGTCATATTAAACTTGAGAAGTTGGGCGGAGAAGGTCAGGTAATTACATTGGAGGATGACAGAGCGGTGATTGGCCAAGCACAACCAAAACACACAGGTGGTTTGATGTTGAATGTGCAGTACAAAAGCTTTGATCTGGCGGGTATGTTTAACTGGTCTTACGGCAACGACATATATAATGCAGATAAAATAGATTTCATGGCTTATGAAGGTTCTAAACGGTATCAGAATATCAGTAATGATATGAGGCTTTCACAACGTTTTACCACGATAAACCCTGCCACTGGTGCCAATATCATGTTTGGAAATGATGCCAATCCCGAGCTTTTCCGTGCGCTCAATGAAGGAAAGACGATGTGGAATCCTATGGCAGCAAATGGTCGTATTTTAACCGATTGGGCCATCGAAGACGGCTCCTTTCTCAGACTGAGCAATGTGACACTAGGCTACACCTTGCCGACACATATTGCTAAGCGGCTTCTTATGCAGAATTTACGCATTTATGTCGCTGGCTATAACCTGCATGTCTGGACAAAATATAGTGGACAGGATCCAGAGGTTGACACACAACGTAATCCATTGACTCCCGGGGTAGGATACTCTGCCTATCCGAAAGCGAGAAAGGTGTTGTTTGGATTAAATGTTACATTTTAAACACAAGAACATGAAAAATATAATCATCATTGCTGTTGTCATACTGGCCTGTATGAGTTCATGCAAAAAATATCTTGAAACCAGTTCTCCTTCTTCCCTAAGTGGAGAGACTGTATTTAAGACAAGTTCTATGACTAAAGCTGCGGTTATGGGACTGTATGGGAAAATGACCGATACCTATATCTATGGGCAGAAATTATCGGTCAACTGGCAAGGAGTATCGGATACGGAATCCAATGGGTCATTTAGCGAAACCGGATATATCTCTCAGACAGACGATTTTGGCGCCGGAAATTATTTCGGACACGCCAACAATTCTACGACAAGGTGGCAACGTTTGTTCGAGTTTGCAGAAATGGCAACCGCAGTCGTCGATGGTATCCGCAATTCACCGATTCTCGCGAGTGAAGCAAATAGCATGAAACCTCTTCTGGGAGAAGCGCTCACACTTAAATCGCTCGCATTTTTTGAGCTTGCGCGGTATTGGGGTGATATTCCGTATAAAAAAGAAGCTTCCAAGTCCGACCTGTCTAATGTGTACTTGCCAAAATCCGATAAGGATACGGTGTATCATTATTTGGTAAAGGACTTGGAAGAAGCACAGTCCTATCTTCCATACAAAGGCGGAAATAGTGAGTATGGTACAGTAGAACGTGTAACCAAAGGTTTCGCAAAAGGGCTGTTGGCACGTGTCGCATTATTTGCTGGCGGCTGGTCTCTCAGAGACAGTAAAGCATTTCCTAATTCAACTGCTGAGAAGCATCCGACAATACCTTCCAACAATGGCTATTATGTAGGTCGGCCTCAAAACTGGAAAGAATATTACCGTATCGCAGCAGAACAGGCCGCAGAATTGATCGGATCAGCAGATAACCCGCATCGTTTGGATCCAGATTTTGAGAATATATGGTCTTCCGTATGTGGTAATCGTCCAAATGCTTCAAATGAAAATTTGTTTGAAGTAGCATTTGGCATGGGTAACAATGGAGATATTGGCTCCTTGATGGGCTATGCTGTGGATGGAAATTCAAAGTATGGCTCCCGTGGATTCGGTGGTAGTTATGTAACCTCAACCGCATATTATTTTTATTCCTTCGACAGAGAAGATAAAAGGCGTGACGTGACGCTTAGCTGGATTGGCTATGGAGCTGACAATAAAGAGAAGGTGAGTAATAATCCGAATGATGTAAAATTTGGTAAATGGAGGATTTACTGGATGTCTAATTCCTATCTTGCTATGCACAAGACCGCGACAGGGCGTATCGCTACTGGAGTCAATTGGATACTAATGCGATACTCCGATATTTATCTCATGTATGCCGAAGCTCAAAGTCAGATTGAAAATCCTGATGCAGTACATGAAATGGCCAAAATATCACCGAGACAGGCTTTGGAAAAAGTTCGTGAAAGAGCATTTGGCGTCGGGTCTTCCAAAATACATGCGTATGATGCTAACTTTTTAGATGCAGTAATTAATGAACGTGCTTGGGAGTTTGGCGGTGAGTCTGTCCGTAAACAAGATCTGATTCGTTGGGGATTGCTTTATAAAAAAATTGAGGATATGAAAATGGCGCTATGTATTATGTATGATCATAGCAAACCAGTGAAAATATTTGATAAAACCTATCAGCCAGCACAATTTCCTTCGACAGTTTATTTCCGTTATAAAGATAACGAATATATTGATAAGGCTTCATTAAATTATTACGGTGATTTGCCTGCGGCTCCAGGTGGGGACTACATTTCTGTCAGATGGTTTCCTCAAGATGCTGCCAAGCCAGAAAAAGTAGAATCCGGAAAAGTATACAATTATACAATTTGGCCGATCAGAACATTATTGGCTGGAACAGGATTGATGGCTACGTACAATTATTCGGAATTTTTATCCACGTTGACCTATGGCGCGGAAATTCAAGCGCAGCTTAACCAGTATAAAATGGGCAATGGCGTCTGTAATTATCGGTACGTTTATCCGATATATATCGACGATATTCGGGAAGCAAGGGGCTACCTGAGTAATGCCTACGGTTATTAATATCAAGCAAATAGTTTTATGAAAAAGATACTTTTAAATAGCATAATGTTGCTGGCTCTGGTTTTAAACCTCTTTAGTTGTAAGAAAGCTAACGATTGGGAGGTGGATGCTTCACATCAGCGGCTTTTTAAATCACTAAAGTTTACTACTGGTGTAGTCGGTGCAACTTCAGTGGAAATTAACTATACAAAAACAGTAGCTGCGCAGAAATATATTTTTGAATTTAGTAAGGATAGTTTGCAGTTTGCCGAAATTGTTAAGACAGTGGAAATATTAGCTGATACGTTGACTCCCTTCGCACCATCCACCATTCCTGCAAGGGTTGAATATCGGACTTTATTTGATAATCTGGATGGCCTTACGGAGTATTCTGTCAGGATGAAAGGAGTAAATACAGAAACAGGTGAAGAATCAAATTATTCGCAATTATATTTTAAGACAGCTGCAGAGCAGTTATTTAGTAAACTGAATATTGGTGTGGATCATATTGAGCTCTATTGGCCTGTAACAGATCGTGTAACTCATGTTAGTGTTTTTGAACCAGTAAAGAATACTGAACTGCAGAAGATAACTTTGTCCCCTACTAATAAAGCCGATGGTCATCTCAAGATTGAAGGTTTACGGCCAGGAACAAGCTATCGTGTCGCAATTTTTAACGAGGAAAACGAGCGAGGAGCAAAGACAGTTAAAACCTTAGGTATAGCTGGAGGAGAGATGATAACAGTAAACCCTGGAGACGATATCCCTACGCTGATAAGCTCAGCTGTTGCCCAAGGAAAAACCAATATCGTGCTGGTATTTACAGGTGGTAAGACTTACGATTTGGCCAATTTACTGATACCTGCAGGAATCAGTAACCTAAATCTGACCGGCACCTCAGATGCCGGCGGCAATTATCCTAAGTTAAATCTTTTGGGGCTGCAATTGACCGATCTTGTCTTGGGTGAGGTCGTGTTTGAAAATCTCGAAATTTATGCAAACGGTAGCTCTTTTTTGATCTCTCAGGATAAAAATGGTGCAAGTGTAGCTGCCTACACTTTTAAAAATTGTTATATAGAAAGACTAGGTAGTGGGGTGGTACGCCTTAACAATGCTGTGACCGTGAAAGGGATAAACTTTGATCATTGTAGAGTCGATAAAATCGGAGGATATGGTGTGGTAAATATCGGTGGTAGCACCGCAAGTGTGGATTCGATCTCAATAACCAACAGTACCTTCACCGATCTGACAACGCAGTTGATGGACGTTCGCGTCGCTGTCGGAAAGATAGTTGTTGGCAATTGTACTTTTTATAATCAAAATGCAGCAATGACTCAATTGCTCCGCTTTGATACCGCTCGATTGCCTTTTTCCTTTGTTGGAAGCAACAATATTATTGCCGGAACGAACAGTGGTGGGCGTATAAACGCAACGAGCTACGATCATGCTGGTTTTGCGCTTAACGTATCGTTTGCTGGGAGCTATCGTACAAATGAATTGCAGATAGAGCGTACTTCCCGGGATTTTTCGGAGATCACTATTTTCAGCGGAACCGCGGAAGACTTATTTGTAAATCCGATGAATAAAGACTTTCGTATTAAAGCTGGTAATGGATTTGGTGGACGTGGTACTGCTGGAGATCCACGTTGGTTTGAATAGATTGAAATATGCATAATGTTAAATCAGGAAAGGTAAGTATGAACAAACTGATATGGTGCGGAATGTTGTGTTTGATATTTTATAACACACGAGTTTCTGCTCAGCATATTGCAGCTTTTCCGGGAGCTGAAGGCGGCGGAATGTTTACAAAAGGAGGTCGGGCTGGTACAGTCTATTATGTGAATACATTGCGTGATGACGACCAGGGTGATGCACAACTAAAAGAAGGCTCGTTACGCTGGTGCCTACGACAAGATGGGGCAAAAACAATTTTGTTTAAAGTAGGGGGGACAATATGGCTCCAACAACGATTGTCAATAAACAAGGGTGATTTGACGATAGCTGGGCAATCTGCTCCCGGTGAAGGAATTACGTTAGCGGGAAATCCTGTTTCAGTAGATGCGGATAATATAGTTATCCGATTTCTGCGTTTCCGTATGGGGGATCTGCAGCTCGCTGGCCGCGATGCTGACGGAGCGGATGCTCTTGGAGGACGCCAAAGGCAGCATATCATCATCGACCATTGCTCCATTAGCTGGAGTACGGATGAATGTGCTTCATTCTATGACAATAAAAATTTCACGATGCAATGGTGCATTATTTCTGAGAGTCTGCGTCTTTCTGGACATTCCAAAGGTCCACATGGTTATGGTGCTATTTGGGGGGGAGTTCATGCAACCTTTCACCACAACCTCCTTGCTCATCATGATAGTAGAAGCCCTCGATTGGGCCCAGGAGCCCTTTACGCAGGAAGCGATACGACAGATATTCGTAATAATGTAATTTACAATTGGAATGGCAATGGAGTATATGGCGGTGAAGCCATGTATGTTAATATCGTTAATAATTTGTATAAACCTGGGCCTGCTACGAATAGTAACATTAAGGATAGAATTATAGCCATTAATGCCAAAACAGAAGAGCACCCTTTTCCAAAGATCAAAGATGTATGGGGTAAATATTTTGTGAGCGGTAATCTACTGACCCACAATTCCAGCATTTCCGCAGATAATTGGCAGGGTGTGCGGATCGTCGGCGAACAGATTCAGTCGGGAATCAGATTAGATAAGGAGATACCTCTACAAGGAACGATCCATACCCACGACGCACAAACAGCTTACGAAAAAGTACTGACATATGCAGGTAACTCCTATGTACGTGATGCTGTCGATCAGCGCATCATTAACGAAACACGTAGTGGGAGTGCTACTTTTCAAGGAAAGAGCCCTCACAATGGCGAAGGGGGAAAATGGAAAAGCCTACAGTATCCCCGTAAAGGTTTGATCGATTCACAGCAGGATATTAATCCAGATCCTGTGGGTAATCGATATGGGGCCTGGCCATCGTTGGAGGCTGGCACAGCCATTCAAGATCATGACCGGGATGGAATACCAGATGGCTGGCTTAAAAAGAATTACCCCGAAAAACAAGCAACCGATCTAACCAAATCAGGCTATACATACCTAGAGGTGTATCTCAATAAATTGGTAGCTTCCATAACAGAGGGGCAGATCTGATATTTTATAGATTTTGTATAACAGATGAGTAAAACTAAAATAGATGTTTAAAAAAAATAAGAAAAAAGGGCTAAAGCTGGCATGCTTTTGTTTAGCACTCGGAGTATGCCAGCATATTAGCGCTCAGTCGGTAGATAGTCCATATCATTGGAATAATCTTCCTGAGGTGGAACGACCTCAATTTCGAAATGATACGATTAGTATCGAGAGGTTTGGAGCGAAGGGAGACGGCTATACCTTAAACACAAGTAGTATAAATGCGGCTATTCGTTCTAGTAGCAAAAGCGGTGGCGGTGTTGTCTTGGTGCCGGCCGGCTATTGGCTTTCAGGGCCAATAATATTACAGAGCAATGTGAACCTTCATTTGGAAGAAAACGCTTTTTTGCAGTTTACAGATGACTTCAACCAGTACAAAATTGTAGCAGGAAATTATGAAGGAAAAGTTTCGGCACGAAACGAATCACCCATCAGCGGTACAGAACTTGAGAATATTGCTATAACAGGCAAAGGTATTATCGATGGCAATGGAGATGCTTGGAGGATGGTTGGTAAAGGAGCATTGACAGAAAGCGAATGGAAAACTAAAGTTGCGTCCGGTGGTTTAATCAGTGCAGACGGCAAAACATGGTACCCCAGTGTCAAATCGAAGCTTGCGCATGAAGAAAGACGTTCTTTCTTGTTAGCTGAGGGCAAAAAATTGACTGACTTCGAGGATATCAAAGATTATTTAAGGCCTAACTTGTTAGTTTTGACCAAATGTAAGAATGTATTACTTGAAGGTGTGACCTTCCAAAATTCACCTGCCTGGAATTTACATCCCCTTATGACGCAGCATCTGACCATAAGAGATGTGAAAATCACAAACCCGGATTATGCCCAGAATGGAGACGGTATTGACATCGAATCATGTTCGAATGTACTAATAGAGCATTGCGTCCTGGATGTGGGTGACGATGCGATTTGTATTAAATCAGGTAAAGATGAAGAAGGACGCAAACGTGGGATTGCGACCGAACGCGTTATTATTCGCCATAATAAAGTCTATAAAGGACACGGTGGCTTTGTGGTGGGTAGTGAGATGTCCGGTGGCGCACGAGATATTTTTGTAGAAGACTGCACTTTTATGGGGACTGACAAAGGCTTGCGTTTTAAGACCACACGTGGTCGAGGCGGGATAGTGGAAAATATCCACATCCGCAATATCAATATGAATAATATTGTGCAGGAGGCTATATATTTTGATATGTACTATTGGACGAAGCCTCCACAGGCCAACGAAGTTCAAGAGGTCCCGCATGTAAGTATTGAAACCCCACGATTCCGTAATATATCAATCGATGCAATTACATGTAGGGGGGCTCAAGTTGGCATCTTTGTTCGGGGGTTGCCAGAGATGCCCGTGCAGCAGGTTAGCATGACCAATCTAAACATTGTTGCCAACAAAGTGATTGAGCTTAAAGATGCAATGGGTATTGTTGTGAAAAATGCATTCTTGCACTCGAAAGATGCTAAGATACCAACTATTTATATTGAAAATGCTTCTAACTTACGGTTTGAAGGTTTGAGATTTGACAAGAACATCTCTCCAGAATTAGAAGTAAATGGACTCAACTCAACGAATATTGTATTTAATAATTCGAACATAGATAAAAAGAAATTAAGTTTTAAACATGGCGCAAAAACTAATGCTGTCAAAATTAATTAGTCTATGAGATTGTGTAGAGATTTGAAGTACTGGATGTACAGACCTAACATTAATTTTTTGACTTAAATCTCCGTGTAAATGAAAAAGTTATTGACAATTCTCTTATCTTTTGCATATCTACTGACCCAGGGTCAAGAATCAATTCTGTTATACGATACAACAATGCCAAATAGTAAAGGGTTGAAGCTTTTAGATAGTATTGCTAACGAACGCGTGTATCAAGTTGCTGAGCCTCGGATTATTCCTTTTTTTGTTTCAAAACAAGAAAATTCAGGAACTGCAGTATTGATTATTCCTGGAGGAGGTTACGCCCGTTTGGCTTATGTGATCAGTGGCACACAGTTGGCCAAATGGTTTAATACAATTGGTATCAATGCGTTTGTGTTGCTTCATCGTTTGCCAAACTCGCCTGATGTGATCGATCGCTCGCTGGCTCCCTTGCAGGATGTACAGCGGGCAATCCGTGTTATTCGGTCTAAGACGGCTGAATGGCATATCGATCCCGGTCGTATTGGTGTGATGGGCTGTTCGGCCGGAGGACATCTTGCTGCTTCCTTATCGAGCATAGAACGGCCGATCAAAGTTCTGGGTGATGCGATAGATCAATTAAGCAGTAAACCCAATTTCAGCGTTTTGGTGTCACCCGTAATTACAATGAAGGGTGATCATGCCCATCAGGGAAGCGTGGATAATCTATTGGGTAAGGTCGCTGATGATTCTCAAAAAGAGCTGTTTAGTTTGCAGGCTCAGGTGACAGAGCGTACGCCGCCCACATTTTTGGTGCATGCTCAAAACGATAAGACTGTTTCTGTACAAAATAGCCTTTTATATTATCAAGCTTTACTAGAACATAAGATTACAGCCTCTTTGCATATTTTTCCACAGGGAGGACATGCCATCGCACTGGTCAACAATCCAGGGTCGACAGCAACTTGGCCAAGCATATTGGCAGCTTGGCTTCATGAAATTAAAATGATTAAACCATAAATCTATATCTTGATATGAATATCAAATATCTTATATTTTCTAGTGTTCTATTGCTGTTTTGGAAGTTTAGTTCATCGCAAGAATTGAAGTTACACTATGATAAAGCGGCTAGTAACTGGAACGAAGCATTGCCTTTGGGGAATGGGCGTATCGGTGCCATGGTATACGGTGGAGTTTCCCAAGAAGAGATTCAACTGAATGAAGAAACGATCTGGGCCGGACGCCCTGGAAACAATGTGCCTGAAGGCAAATACACGGATATTGTAAAGATTCGTCAGTTTTTAGTTGAGGGCAGGAATAAAGAAGCGCAGGAACTGTCGAATCTCGCTTTTCCAAGAGCTGCACCAGCAGGATTGGACTATGGCATGCCTTACCAAACTTTCGGTAGTCTATTGCTTGGATTTCCGACTCACCGTCACCCTGTTCAATATCGACGGGAGTTGGATTTAAATAAAGCGATAAGTACTGTTTCTTATCAAGTCGATGGCGTCCATTATCGAAGGGAAATGTTTACGTCACTGGTCGACAGTTTGCTGTTGATCCGCATCACTGCTGATAAAGCGAAAAGTATTTCAATGGATCTAAACTGGAAAAGTCCACATCAAAATATTGGCCTAGGCATAAATAATGGAGCATTATTTCTGCGGGGAAAAGGAGGTACGGTGGATTCTAAAGAAGGGCAGGTGGCATTCTATGGATTTGTTTATCCGCAGGTTAAAGGTGGTCAAATTAATCATCATGGTGAGCAGATTACAATTAAAAATGCAGATGAAGTAATTCTTTATGTATCCATTGGAACAAACTTCAAAAATTACAAGGATCTCTCCATCGATCCTGAACGAAAGGCCATACGAATTTTTGAAAAATCAAAAGGAATTTCTTACGCGAAAGCATTGGAGCAGCATGTGAGAAAATACCAGCAGTTCTTCAGTCGGGTGAAATTGGACCTTGGTAACAATGCGCAGGCAAAAAAAACAACGGATGTGCGGATTCGGGAATTTGCGACAAATTTTGATCCACAATTAGTTGCTCTTTATTTTCAATTTGGTCGTTATTTGTTGATTTCTTCTTCACAACCTGGAGGCCAGCCTGCCAATTTACAGGGGATTTGGAATGCCAAACTTTCTCCTCCTTGGGATAGTAAGTATACGATAAACATCAATACTGAAATGAACTATTGGCCGGCCGAGGTAGGGAATTTAAGTGAAATGCACGAACCATTGTTTAGTATGTTAAATGATCTTGCTGTTACAGGTCAAGAGAGTGCACAGAAAATGTACCATGCCAGAGGGTGGAATGCTCATCATAACACTGATTTATGGCGCATTACGGGGGTTGTAGATGGCGGTTTTTACGGTATGTGGCCAATGGGCGGAGCTTGGTTGAGCCAACACATTTGGCAACATTATCTGTATAAAGGAGACATGCAATTTTTGAAGGATTATTATCATGTATTGAAAGGAGCGGCTTTATTTTACCTGGATGTTTTGACGAAGGATCCATCTGGGAAATGGCTGGTCGTAAGTCCTTCCATCAGTCCTGAAAATAGCTATGAAGCAGGTAGTGTTGGGGTTTCAGCAGGCACGACAATGGATAATCAACTTGTGTTTGATGTCTTTAATAATTTTATCCGTGCATCCTACATTGTGGATGCTGATGTCGTATTGCGGGATTCTGTCAAACAAAGTCTGGCACAGTTGCCACCAATGCAAGTTGGTCAACATGGTCAGCTTCAGGAGTGGCTTAAAGATTTGGATAGAAAAAATGATCGTCACCGTCATATATCGCATCTATACGGATTGTTTCCATCTGGTCAGATTTCACCTTTTCGCAACCCTGAACTTGCTCAGGCAGCAAAAAACTCATTGATCTACCGCGGAGATAAGTCGACTGGTTGGTCTATGGGCTGGAAAGTAAATTGGTGGGCACGTTTGCTGGACGGTAATCAATCGTATAAATTGATCAAAGATCAATTGAGCCCAGCCCCAGAGGAACGGAAAGGACAACATGGTGGTACCTATCCTAATTTACTGGACGCCCATCCACCTTTTCAGATTGATGGTAATTTTGGCTGTACATCTGGAATCGCAGAGATGTTGGTGCAATCATATGATGGGAGCATATTTTTATTACCTGCTTGGCCAGATGAGCTACCGAATGGCGAAGTGAACGGTTTAGTCACTAGAGGTGGATTTATTATAGATATGAGCTGGAAAAATCGAAAGTTAACGAAATTAAAGGTCAACTCGACCTTAGGAGGCAATTGCCGTATTCGTATTAACTCTGGGAGTACACTCTATTTAGAAGGGAAGCGGTTGAAAAAAGCGAATGGAAAAAATACTAACTCCTTTTTTGACCTAGATGAAATCAAAAAACCATTGGTAATAACACAAAATAGTTCATTTGAAATTCCCGAAACAGTGCTTTATGATCTTTCTACCACGAAAGGTAAAGTTTATGAAATTGTTGTGAAATAAAACTTAAAATTCGAATTTATGCTAAATACCGATAAAAAAAAATGGAAATATGTTTGCCTGATGACCATTATGAGCTTCTGTAGTTCTTCATTGACTTTCGGACAAAATTATAATTCTCAGGTCTGGAGCCCGGATCTTGGAAATGGAAAATTCAAAAACCCTATCATCAATGCAGATTATTCCGATCCCGATGCTATCCGTGTAGGTGAAGATTATTATATGATTGCCTCAAGTTTTAATCACAGTCCAGGCCTGCCCATTCTACATTCTAAAGATATGATCAACTGGACGATTATAGGACATGCGTTGCAAAGGCAGTTACCGGAAGAGGTGTTCAATAAAGTGCAACACGGAGGTGGTGTATGGGCGCCTTCCATACGGTATCACGATGGAGAGTTTTATATTTATTATCCCGATCCGGATTTTGGGATTTATCAGATAAAGACCAAGAATATTCGGGGGCCATGGTCTGCTCCTACGTTGGTTTTCCAAGGGAAAGGATTGATCGATCCTTGTCCTTTTTGGGATGAAGATGGTCAGGCTTATTTAGCTTATGCCTATGCGGGGAGCAGAGCAGGCTTGAAAAGCGTGCTCGCTATCGCCAAGATGAGTACCGATGGAACTTCTGTATTGGACAGAGGTACGATCGTTTATGATGGACATGAATTGGATCCTACAATTGAAGGCCCCAAAGTATATAAGCGGAATGGATATTATTATTTGTTTGCACCAGCAGGTGGCGTATCAACGGGCTGGCAATTGATTTTGCGTTCGAAAAGTATTTATGGACCTTATGAACGCAAGGTGGCTATGGCCCAGAACAAGTCGACAGTTAATGGTCCACATCAGGGAGCATGGGTAGACACACCCTCAGGAGAAAACTGGTTCTTCCACTTTCAGGATAAAGAAGCCATGGGGCGTGTGGTCCATCTGCAGCCTATGGTTTGGAAAGCCGATTGGCCCATTATAGGCGTGGACATCGATGGAAATGGAGTAGGGACACCCGTGATGAGCTATAAAAAACCTAATGTAGGAAACCAGGTTATTGCTCTGATGAATCCTCAGGAATCGGATGAGTTTGATTCTCCTCATTTAGGACTGCAGTGGCAATGGCAGGCAAATCCGGATGGAAACTGGCTTATGCCATCACACGAAGGCAAACTTCGGCTTTATAGCCAGCAGCTTCCTGAAGGAAGTAAAAATCTGATGGCAGCGCCAAATATACTGACGCAAAAATTCCCTGCCGAAAATTTCAGTGCGACAGCAAAAATACGACTGCGTCCTAGCGAGAAGGAACTTGGTGAAAAAGCAGGATTGGTGGTGGTCGGCGAAGATTATAGTCAGTTTTTTATCCGTAAGGAAAAGGGCCACTTTCAACTTTATTATGGTAGTTGTGTCAATGCCTATTCGGGAGCTGAAGAGCAGGTCAGGCGCATCGCTACTTTGCCAGAAGACTTTGTCTACCTTCGTGTACAAGTTAAAAATGGAAAGACCTGCAGCTGGACGTATAGCTTGGATGGTAAAAAATATACAGTCGTGGAAAATGGCTTCCAAGCGAAACCTGGCAAATGGATAGGAGCCACATTAGGACTCTATGCCAGCCGCGAAAAGCATATCAATGATAGTGGCTATGCAGAAGTGGATTGGTTTCGAATAGATCAATAACATAGTTTTGACCCTTTAATAACTATGAAATTATTGGAATATTTTAAAGTTATGAATAAAGTTTATATATAAATATATTAGTTTGATAATGCAATTATTTTCTGATTTATGAGACGGATAAAATTAATTAAGATCTTGGTGGCAGTTTATCTAGTTGTTAGCCTGTCATTGTTAGGATCGGGATTGCGAGCGGCCAGCCTTGAAGTGATCACTGTAGACCAACACGGAAAAGGTGATTTCACAAGTATACAGGCAGCCGTGAATTCCGTTCGTGCTTTTCGTGCAGAACATGCGGTTCGGATTTGGATCAGGAAGGGAATTTATCACGAGAAAATAGTTATCCCAACTTATGTCGAAAATGTCCAGCTTGTTGGTGAGGATGCTGCCAATACCAAGATTATTTTTGATGATTATGCAGGTAAGTTGGTTGATTGTCCGGATGAGACAGGGCAGCCTAAGCTTGGGACTTTTAGTAGTTATACGCTATTGGTACGTGCAAATAGGGTGCTTATCAAGGATATAACTATCGAAAATGCAGCCGGACCAGTAGGGCAGGCCGTAGCACTTCATCTAGAAGGGGATCAGATAGCACTGGTTAATTGCCGTCTTTTGGGATTTCAGGACACCTTGTATCTGGGTAAAAGCGGTGCAAGAAGCTATTTTTCTGATTGCAGTATTAGCGGCACGACGGATTTTATCTTCGGGCCAGGCATTGCATTCTTTAAGAGTTGCCGACTGATTTCTTTGCGGAATTCGTATGTCACAGCAGCTTCTACGCCGCAGGGGCAATTTTATGGTTACGTTTTCGACCAATGTGATTTTGTAGCTGCAGATGAGTCTGTCGATAAAGTATTTCTTGGCAGGCCATGGCGTCCTTATGCAAATACGGTTCTGGTAGATTGTAACCTAGGAGCTCATATTATTCCTGAAGGCTGGAATGAATGGAAGGGAGATGTATTATTTCCAGATAAGGATAAGACCGTATTTTACGCCGAGTTGGGATCTAAGGGAGCAGGGGCATCGGAACTCTCAAAGCGAGTGACTTGGTCACATCAGTTGCCGGAAGATAAACGGGATGTTTATAAACTCGAAAAAGTAATGGAGGATTGGAAAGTTAAAGAAATGCTCGATGAAATGGAAAAATAAATATCGCTCACAGGCTCTTTTCTGGAGTACATTATTATTGTTTATGTTTTGCGATTCGGTGTGGGCCCAGAATCGAGACATTCCGAAAGATACGACTTATAATACGATGCGTGTATGGCGGCAGATCAAGAAAAGCTATCCCCATGCACGACCGGCTATGGACAGCCTAGGAGGAGATCTAAAGGTCGTACGTAATCTGGTATATGCACATCTAGCTCGAACCGATTTTGGCCCTCGGGATCTACATCTCGATGTTATCCGGCCAAATGACCAGCGAAAACATGCGGCAGTGATATGGATCCATGGTGGTGGATGGCGTTCTGGGCAGAAGGAAATGGATGTACCCATGGCACAGTTGCTGGCGAGAAAAGGGTATGTCTGCATTCCAGTGGAGTATCAATTATCTTTGGAGGCAAAATATCCCAATGCCTTACTCAATATCAAATCGGCAATTTTGTGGCTTAAAAATCATGCCGATCAGTACGATATCGACAGTAGCCGTATCGTGGTGGCGGGAAGTTCCGCAGGAGGTCACCTAGCGAGTCTGGTTGGATTGACAGGTAATGTGCCCGAATTTGAATCATTTCTTGAGTCTAAACACAGTACGCAGATTCAGGCTATTATTAATTTGGATGGAGTGGTGGATTTCATGGCTCCGCTTTCACTCAATTTAGAACGAAAGCCCGATTCTCCTGATGCCTTCTGGCTTGGAGGAACCTTTGCCGAAAAACCGTTAATATGGAAGGAGGCTTCGCCTATATTTTGGGCCAGAGAGGAACAGAAAATTCCGATGTTATTCATAAATAGCGGTCTTCCTAGATTCCATGCCGGACAAGATGAATTGGTCGGTATGCTAAAGCGTTGGGGGACGGCACATCAAGTGTATACATTTGATGTACAGGTTCACCCTTTCTGGCTTTTCCATCCTTGGGTGGATAAGTGCGTCGATGTTATTGACGAATTTTTAAAGAATAATTTAATAAATCCAGAGCGCTTTTAGTTTGAAAGTTTTTGATCAAAGAATTGAGTCTGCTCATATTGTAATTTTTCTGGGCAAGCTATATAGGTTAGTTGGCATTTTAGGCGTTGTGAAGTGAAATTTAAAAATAAACCCTACTTTAAATTAATTTAAAGTGGGGTTTATTTTTAAATGTGTCCCCGACGAGATTCGAACTCATATCGTCAGAACCGGAATCTGAAATTCTATCCATTGAACTACGGGGACCTGTCGCAAAGATATACTATTTTCTAGATCTTACAAATAATCTTTGCGATAAAATTCAATCTTTTAGCAGACTATTTTTAATGCCTTTTGTCGACAGCATTTTTATGTTTAACATTCGCTAATTCCCTATTTTTTTATTCGTGGGCTAATGATTTGTATATGAATGCATAGCATCTGGTTGATAGTATTGTAAGCTACTTACTATTCCCTTTTATCCACCAGATAAATGGGTTTTCTGCTGAGCGGATTATAAATCCGGCTGATCAAAATTTCTTCGCGTTCGAACTCCACATTGGGAATTACGCGCAGTTTCGCCTGAAAACTATCTTTGATTTCTTTTAATAATGCGCTGTTTTGTTGTTTGGAGGATATTAGAATCCGAATGTCGTCTGTACCGACTGCAGTGCTGGAGATCTCGATCTGATAATGTTCAATTGCGGTGTAGCTGGCCAATACATCAAACATAGCCGGGGGAAACAGCGTCGTACCCTTATACTTAATCATCTGCTGTTTTCGGCCTTCAACAGGGCCTATTCTATAGGAGTTCCGACCACATGTGCAAGGGCCAGTATGTCGTCTGACCATATCGCCAGTTTTATAGCGCAAAACGGGCATAGCCTCTATTCCTAAGGTTGTGACAACTAATTCTCCCAGTTGACCATCGGATACAGGATGGTCATTATCGTCCAATATTTCAGTAATGATTAATGCTGGATGTTGGTGACCACCGGCAAAAGCTTCACATTCTGTGAATGCTGAGCTCATTTCGGTGGAAGCATAAGTGGAGTAGAGGGCAATATTCCATTTTTCATGAATTCGTTTTGCCAGTTGGTTGTCCTGCAGTTCAGCGGTTCTAAGATTTTCACCGATACAAATGGCGACCTTTACAGAGCTGCTGTTGTAGTCGATGTTGTGTTCTTCTGCATAAGCAATCATTTTGAGCAGGAAGGAGGGGACGACAACAAGAAATTTGGGTTTAAACTGCTGGATTGAATCCCATTGCATTTGTGGTATGCCAGCGCCAATACGTAGTATTCCGGCTCCAATTTTACGGAGTCCAAGAAAGTAAGCTAATCCCGCCATAAAACGACGATCCAGGGTCGTCATAATTTGTACCCGGTCGCCTTTTTTAATACCTACCCGTTGGAACGAAATCATCTCATTATAAGCGAGACGCTCCAGGTCCGCGTCTGTTAATCCAAATACAACAGGTGTCCCCAGTGTACCGGAAGTTGTGGAGAAGTCGACAATCTCCTCTTCGGGGACGCACAGAAAATCCCAGTTAAACTGCTGCAGCTGTTCTTTGGAAGTCGTCGGCAGAAGGGGGAGATCCTGAACACCGCGGATGCGTTGTAAGTCAACTCCTTCACGTTGAAAAAGACTTTTGTAGTAAGTTGAATGTGTATTCAAATAGTTTAAAACATATCTTAGCTTTTCATCTTGATAATGGGTTATTTCTTCAAGACTGGCTTGTTCTATCGTTGGGATCATCGATTATCTCCTTTCTTCTCAATTTTATGAATATATGAAGCAATGTTTTTGCGGTCAACCAAAGTGGTCACTTCGCAGGAGTCGGCCTGTTGCAATTGCTTTAGTGCTTCGTCATAGCGCTTTCGCTCAAAATAATATGTTCCTCTCTTGTAATAGACTGCCCAAAACAGGGGATTGAGTTTTTGATATTCCTGCCATTCCGATTCAGTAATTTCTTGGTCAGACTTCAGTTTATGGTCTATTATTCGATCTCGTTTACGGTAATCCTCATAATCGCGGTAGGCTTTACTATTCAAAAATGTATCTTGGGGAATATTCAATGCTGTATTGGCCAATGTAGAAGCAGGCTGATGTGCCTTGTTGTCGAAGATTTTATTTAAATCATAACAGACAAATTCCCCAAGCTGATAGGGGTTGGCTGAGATCCATACAAGGCGTTTTTTTGGTTGAAAAATGACGCCATGATGAGCCAAGAGCTGATTTAAGGCCTTTTCATTGCCATAGCCTATTTCCTTATTTTTTAATCCATTGCGATCTCTTAGTATAGCCGCAACTTTAGGGGCAGTAAGCTTATCCTGCTGTTGCAACTGCTCTGTCAGCAGTTGGTGTCGATAAACACTGTGGCTTTCTTCAATCTGTTTTTGATTGCGCTTATCGGATTGATAGGTACTGCTCTGAAAATGATTTGTGCATAGCAGGTAATTTGCATTGTCTGATTCAAAAACAGCAAATTTATGTGGAGACATCTCAATTAAGATGGCACGGTCTTCATCTGCAGACCCGATCATAAGTGATTCTGAAATAAAAATAGGATGTTTTTTTGCAATGGCGATGGCTTCCTTAAAATTTCGGGCATATTGGAGTATTTCTCGAGCAACAATAGATATAGGCGTTTTTGCGGCCCAGGGAATAGACGATTTTCCTGCATTGAGTGTAACTGTCAGGCCAGCACTGTTCATGCCGGAGACGACACCAATCATGCCTGCCCAGCCTACAGAAAGAAAGGAATAACCAGAATCGGGTTTCACAATAGTGATTAATTTGTTGTGACTAAAATCGTCGCCCGCATAAAAGTCAAAATTTCGCCCGATAATGAGCTCGCCATCTGCAGACTTTGGTCCCCATGCTGCTAAGGAAGAACAGCCAACCAAAGCGAGGTCCTGGAAAGCATGACCCAAGTCATGGGCGCCATGAAGAAAAAGATTCCGCTGATAGGGATCCATAAGGGAGTCGTAGCGAGGAGAAGCATACCGTGACAATCCAAAAATCTCTTTTCTATACGCTATCGGGATATATTTATGGATGTTTCGATTATAGACTTTAGTCAATTTCATCATCCATTTCTGCTTGCGCTGAGAAGGGATAAACTCTTGAATTTTAGAAAAGAAAGCCTTCTCTTGGTAGGCATAAAGCGATTGTGTCAGTATACCCGTTTTTAATCCAAGTTCCATCGGGTTACCGCTGACGTAGAGTTCCCATAAACCTTGTGCGTTATGAAATAGGAAGTTACTGTCTATACTGAGATAATTGTCCGTAGAGTCGGCCAACCTTAATGTCGGAATCGCCTGCTGGTCGAATTTAGCTTTTTCTTTCAGGGCGCCATTTAGCGCACAAGAGCTAAATAGTGATGCTATCCAAATCGCCAACCAATACTTTTTCATCATTCTCTTTAAATAGATCATCTTCAAATTCTTTTCCAAGCATCATTAAGCAACAGGAGAAGGCTGTAATTGTAACCCCCAATACACCGTGCATCTTGACATTTTGACCTGTCAGAAACAAATTCTTAACTTTTGTCTTCGTGGAAATTAAGCTATTCAACGGATGCTTGTATTCTTTCAAATAGCCATACATATTACCTTCCTCGGCCCCGATAAAATCACGGTAGCTTAATGGACTGGACGTGTGAACAGATTGAGCGGCAGCTTTAATATTCGGAAACAAGTGTTGGAGTTCTTCGATAATTTCTGCAGCCTTCGCAGCTTTAAAGGCTTCATACTTTTCACCACGGCTACTTAACTGCTGGATAATGGACCGATTGAAAGTCTCATTCCACTGTTGCACTTCGTCCGCAGTCATATAACACATCACGGTCATCGTGCTACAATAGCGTTGATTTTCGCTGTTACAGCTCATGGAAACGACTAAGGGAGATTGCTCCTGATTATACCAAACGGAAGCGATGTTTTTATAATGGTAAATATTATAATTTTGATAGGGGATATAACCTTCTTTACAAACTATGTAAACGGAAAAAACCGAAGGGCTCAACGGTAAGCCTTGTATACGCTTGACATAAGCTTGCTTTTGAAATCTTTCAGGCAGCATGGCAAAGGTATGCCGGAGATTGATATTCGAAACAAACTCCTTTGCATAAATCAGCTGCTGGTCATCGGTGCGTACTGCTTTGATCAGCTGATCGTCCATTTCTACAGCAATGACTTCTTTATTTTTGATGATGTCACCACCATATTTACGCAATTGGCGGATCAATAACTTGGCAATTTGGCTACCGCCGTTTATACAACGCCAAGCGGACTGAATATAGGAGTTTATGGTAAGCGCATGTACATAGAGTGGTGTACTTTCTGCTTTTGCAACATAAAGGAAGTTCGAACCGACAAGTACAGCCTTAAGGAGTTCGTTATCGGTGAGCTCATCTAAAAATGATTTTAATGAGATACCAAGAACGCTTTCATTAAAACCGAAACTCTTGCGAAGGTTATACATCGGAAAAGAGTTGCAAATTTCCTGTATTTTTTCGCAGTAACTTGTAAGCGCTTGTTTTTCTGCTGGGAAATGATGCAGTAGCTGATTGATAAAATTTGCATAGCCCTGCGCATGCGGGTAATTGATGGGGTTTCCTTCAAATGAAATTCGATCATATTCATCAACGCCCATGCGCTGGATTGAAAGATCTTTCATAATCCCAAGATAGTCGAAATATTTATACAGATTTTCGCCTTCACCCAAGCCGCCAATGTAATGAACACCGGTGTCTAAGATCTCTTTATCCCGCACAAAAGTTTGTAAATTACCCCCATATTGATTGTTTTTTTCAACGACACATACTTTGCGTCCAAATTTAGCAAGGAGAACTGCGGTAACAAGGCCTCCTAGCCCTGAACCAATGATGACGCTATCGTAGACTTTATCCATTCGTTCTTCTTTTTAATACGCAACTGTATTGATCTTTAAATACTTCTTCAAAACCAATGTAATGCGGCTTTTCTATGAAATCATAACAAACAATAGTATGTATCGAATCGCTGATTTCAACCTTTTCATCGTTGCTGCCCCAGATCAGTACATCGAAACGTAATGTGGTTTCGGTCAGCTGATTTAGATAAGTCAATTTACGTTTATGCTTTAGATACGTATTACCCGCAATAGCACGTTTTTCAGGATCACGGATATAGCTTTCTATATGTCGCTGTGCCTGTTGCAAGGTCAACAAAAAATCAATATGACCAAAATCGTTTCCAATATGCAAAATTTTTGCATTTGCTGCAATGAAATTATTCCAGGTTGCATAAGACTCCTGATGAAGGTCAAAATCATTTAGGCTTAATTTTTCGATTTCCGTTTCTTTATACCGATAGTTTAAGCTTATTTTTTCTCTAAAGTAAGTCGGACCCTCAAATTGCTTTCTGATTTCAGCGAACTGTTGTTTGAATAATCGACTGATCGTTTTACAGCGTGCAGAATAATTATCCCCAAACTGTTGGTCGGTAGGTCGAATTCTTTCGCCTATGACTGTACTGAGCGTTCCATCATAAATGACAAAATCTCCTTTTGGACAAACGTCGGCAGCACCGTGTATATAAATAGGGAGGATATCTAACCGCAGCTGTTCGGCAATATAGAATGCGCCTTTGTGGAACCGTTGTACATCATTTGTTGCCGATCGTGTTCCTTCCGGAAAAATAGCAATCGAATACCCTGCATCGATACGTTGCTTTAAGATGTTTTTCGATTTTTCTAAATCGTCGTCGAGCATTAAAAAACCTGCACGCCTAACCACACGGCCAAAGACCGGTGATTTATAGACCCATTCGTTCGTAACAAATACGCACTTTGGCAATAAACGCCCAATAAGAAGTGTATCTAATAACGAATTGTGATTGGCTATAATAATCGCGGGTTTTTTGAAGTCTTCGTCGTGCGGGTTGAATTGCTGTTTCTTGACAAAAGGGTTGGACTTCAATACAGAGTCTCCAAAACGAGACATTACGCGTGTCATCCAAGCTCTATTAGAGATCAAACTAAAGAGAAGGCCTGAAAGCATACTTCCGATGATATAGTAACTGAACGAAAACGCTGAAATCAAGCGCAGACGCAAACTAAGCGGAGATAAGCCTTTGGAAGGCCTGCGGCGAAATACAAACCTAAAAACGAGCGGATAAAGAACAAAAGTGTTTAAAACTGCTGCTGTAACACCGAGTAGGGAAACTGCTGAAATGGACCTTAATGCCGGGTGTTTAGCGAAAATTAAGGCACCGATGGCTAAAATTGTCGTTAATACGGCAAGCAGAATAGACGTGCGGTACGTAGGCATTTCATCTTTACCGGTACTGTATTCTTTTTGCAGGGCTGCGGTCATAAATATGGCAAAGTCTACACCGTGACTGAATACAAGTGTGCAGACAATGGTACTGAAAATATTAAATTCGAGGTGAAACAGGCCCATGAGGCCCCCCGTAACCAAACCTGTTAACACAATAGGTACCATGCTGATCAATGTCAGCTCGATGCGGCGAAATGACAACCAAAGAATAACAAATATGGCTACAAAGCTATAATTGACCAAGGTATTGAAGTCATTGACCAGCTGTCCCAAAAAGGTTTCATTCATTTCTTTGCGATCAATGACAGCGATACTGCCATTATTGAACTGCTTCATCAATTTTTCCCGGTTTCCTTCTGCCGTTTTTACAATGGTATTTGCGGTGAAAAAGCCATCTTTGGAACTGATATACTCGCTCAATATTCCATTGTTGAGTTTCTGATAATCATCCCATGTGACGCTCGAAAATTTTTGATCCAAAAGGGAGAAGAAAGCTTGATAAGCAGTTGGTTTGAAACCAAAAGCAGCACTAGAACGGATAAGATTCTCGCGGATTTCCATTTTACGGACATCTGTCCAAAAGGAATTCCACTGGGCAATTTTCGCCTCCTGATCCTTTTTCGATAGGACAATTTCACCAATGGAATTGATAGCGATCATACCTGTATCTTGTTGTAATCTGCTATACAATACAGAATTAGCCGAAAGAACCTGGTCGATATTGTTACCATAGTTTATCAGAAATAGCGACTTATTTTGTTGTTGTGCTGAATTTTCAAGTTTGTATTCGGCTTCTTGCAGTTCTTTTGGGAAGAAATTTAGTGCAGATAAATCTTTGTTGAATCCGACTTTCCAAAAAGTAAACAAGCTCACTATTAACAATAGGTAGCTGAATATTTGTAAGGGTTTATTCCGTTCAAAACTGAATGCGGAAATCCGATCGATGAGATGGTTTTTATCATCCGAGGTTTTTATATTCGGTTTATAGATATGCGGGATAAGAATCAAAGAGAATATTCCCGAGAACAGGATGGCAATGAACGCAAATATTCCCAAATCTTTTAAGGCCTCCGAATTGACGAAGAGCAGGCAAAGAAAAGATACCGCTGTAGTGCCCGCACTCATCAATATTGGCTTAGTGATTTCTTTATAGAGGTGTTTTATATCCTGGGTTTGCTTGAAATGCGTCATGATATGCAGCGCATAGTCTATGGTAATGCCAATTAATACTGCAGCAATGGAGATTGAAATAGCAGATATTGTACCCCGCAGAAAGTAAAGAAATGCGAGTGCTAGTAAAGCCCCAAAAAGTGAGGGAATAAAGATGATGACCGGAATTTGCACTTTCTTGTAAAAGAGAATCAAAATAAGCATCAATAAACTCATCGAAATAAGGATGGTCGTTTGGATATCTGTTTTGATTTGCTTTGCATTGGCGACAGCAACCAAAGATGATCCGAAGTAGCTGAGTTTGGTTTTTTTTAAGTAGACCTTGTTTAACTCATTTTTCATTTTGTCAAGCCTGTCGACGAAAATCGCATTATGCGCTGTTTCCGAGCCTGAATATTTGGGATTAATAAACAACAACAGCTTGCTTGAATCTTTTGTAATAATGTAGCCATTGTAAAGTTGAAAATCGCCGGCAATACTGAGCTTTTGGAATTTTTTAAGCGCCATAAAGCCAATCCCTAGGGGATCCCGTTGTATAAAAGATTTTGCAACGATACTCGTAGGCGAAATTAATGCAGCATAATTGGCTTCAACTACTTGTGCTATGCTATCACTTGGCAGGTGGCTTGCTATGGTTTTGTAATCGTTCTCGTCCAATAATGTCGGCAAATGCTGGTAAACAAACTGCAGGGTACTTTCCATTTCCGCATCACTAATTTGCCCTTGTATACTATGATAGTAGGGGGCAAGCGATACGATGCTATCGGAAAAGGAATTAGCCATTTCAACCATATCGTCAATTGAAGCATCTTTTTCCCGTTCAATAATGACACTTATTTTATCCGAAAATTTAAGTTGGGTCAATATTTTGGCAACCTCATTTGTCCGTTCATTTTGAGGTATAATCCGTGTAATATCTTCTTCAAATTTTAGTTTTAGCGCGAAATATCCTGTTGCGACCAAAAAGAGCAGGGCAACTAACCAGGCGATATAAGGTTTCTTCTTGAAAAATAGATAAAGCTGATAAAAATAATGCTGCATATTAACGTCGTTGATTAAACCGCAATAGTGTAAAAGAGGAAAGTCCAAACAGGACTGCTGCCACTAAAGCCAAAGCGAGACTACCCAGTACATATTGTAAAAAATGTTCGGATATAGCTTGAAAATCGATGTGGCTATAATCCAACAAAGGTTTGGCACTGGATATAAATAACTTTCCTGTTTGTATCGACCCCCAAATAATCAATGGGATCATAGGGGGGATACTGACATTCGAAAAGGCAAAACAAAGACCTTTATTAAGCCTAAAGACAGAGGCGAGAAAAATTGATAAAAAAGACTGAAATCCCCATAAGGGGGCAATCCCAATAAACACACCCAATGCAATCGAAATGGATTTAATAAAATCTGAATCGTGCGTTCCCAGAATATCTTCTTTTAGAAAATCTTTAAAGCTTTTTTTTTTGAAACTTCGAAAAGCGTTTCTTGGAAATATATAGAGTAGACTAATCAAAACTAAGAAGGTGTTAAGGATGCTAATTCGTGTGAAGTCCTTAAATGGTCTAAAATGCGAAACTCGCTCTGTCGGATCGTAAAGTATCTTGATCGGTACATTCTTCACGACAATGTCTTTCCATGCTGAGCGTACAATTACTTCAATTTCTAGCTCGAATTTATTGGTATATAGTTTTTTAGGTATGCGGTCAAGAGGGTAGAGTCTGTATCCTGATTGCGTGTCAGCAAGTTTTATCCCTGTTTCAAACCAAAACCAAAAATTGGAAAACTTATTACCGAAACTGCTCTTTTTTGGTATACCGGCTTGGTCCATTTGGCGCTCACCAATCAATAAAATATTTCCGTCACTTGGGTTGAGTGCGTCTATAAAAGTTGGAATGTCATCGGGAAAATGTTGCCCATCCGAATCGATGGTGATTGCATACTGAAACCCCTGTTTTCTTGCCGTATCAAACCCTATTCGTAAAGCTTTGCCCTTACCTGAATTCTTTTCCAGGTGCAGCACTGTAATGGAAGGGTAATTTGCTAAAATCTCTGCTGTTGCATCCGTCGAACCATCATTGACTACAATAACCTGTGTGGTATAGGCCAAAACCCCATCTAAAACTCTTTTTAGCGTTTTAGCATTGTTGTAGGTGGGGATAAGTACACATACAGCTGTAGGAATAATAGATTGGCTGAAGTTTGGCGAATTGATCATGGTTATACAACAGGATAAGTGCGGCTAAAATTGAGTTCCATTTTAAGTGCAAGGGTATCATCGAAAGAACAATTGGCCTTGATCTGTATGGTTTCGGTTTCTTGAACCGCCAATTCCAATGTTAGGATGGGATGAACGGAAGGATCTATAATGGCATAAAAACGAATGTTTTTGGCAGACCGCATACGGAGTTTTGTCTGCAGTAAATCTTCGGTTATATTTTTTATGATCTGTAACATACATACACCTGGTGTTACTGGTCGCCCTGGAAAATGCCCGTTAAAAATCGGATGATCGGGATGAATACCTATCTCCATCAAATATTTCCCATCTTCACGCACCTGACTATTGTGTATCGTATAAAAGTCTGCTAAAACCATGTTTCAAACTTAGATAAATTACCTTTTATATGCAATATAATAGCGGAGCATAATAAAAGTAATTGAAGAACTTACTATAGCGGAAATACGGCTTTGTTTATTTTTTTATAGCTAGCCTTATGTATCATGTCGCTTAAAATGGAATATTTACAAAATCCATTTTTAGCTTGATACCACGATGTTTTATATTAAAGCTGTCAAGTTTCCCCAAAGAATCTGGTTTGAATTGAATTTCAAAAGCTCTTTTGTACTTGGATGCCATTTCGATTTTGGTTAAGGTTCCTTGGTCATCTATCTTAAGAAAATATCGTTTTCCGTTATAGATACTTAAAAATTGACTGGCTATTAGGTTTTGATAATCAGCTTTATAAGTTGTTTGTGTTAAAGCTCTGAAATCTCTCACTAAGGTGTGAAGGATTATCTTTCTGTCGAGATCTTGCATGACATAATTGACCAGATGTTGGTCTTTGGAAATCGTTATATCAAATAAGGTATTCCCAAGATCAGAGGTAAGTACAATCCGATGATCGTCCTGACTGATTCTTTTGGCGACAAACATTCCTGTCATCTCTTTTCCATAAAAGCGAATTGTAGCCCGATATAAGCGCTCTTCATTTAACCCGGCAAAATAGGGGTTTTGAACGAGAGTGTCGATTGCACCATAGTTTTGTTTACCATTTGGGTAGTAAACCTTACATCCTGTCAGAAGAATTAAAAGTAACAGACTAAAAACTGAATAACGCATCGCTGATTGGTTGGTTGATCTGCTTGTTTTTGAAAACTATTTTTGTATAATCTTTAGAGGGTTCTATCAACTGGACTTCCGAAACTGTAGATTGTTGATCATTAAAATACAATACGATCGTTTGAATATAAGCCGATAGCTCTTTTGTTTTAGGTGAAAGCTTCGCTATGCGTTGATTTCGATTTTTGTGAAAGGTGATCGTAAAGTCGTCGGCAGCAAAAAGATCTCCACTGATGCTGCCAATAATCATTTTATTGATTTTCTCGAATTTTTTATTGTTGCCAAGGTCGACCTTATTTTTTTTACCTTGATCATTTACCAATACTTTATTGTCTTTAAAAAGAATACCATATTGGATCGGTGTATTGTATTTCCAAAGCAGCTTGTTTGGGTTTTTCAATAACATGGATCCACTGGACGTAATCTCTTTAGAAAGAAAATCCAAGTGCTTATACTGGACAAAATCTGTTTTTAAGGTTTTTATTTTTTGTGCTTCCGCTACGACGGTTTGTTTAAAACTAGTTATTTCAGCGCTTGACATAGCTGTTTCTTGTGCTTTGGTCAGCGCAATGTGAAATACAGAAACAAGGAGTAGAATGAGCTTAGTTTTCATATACTTTTTGATTTAAGAAATCTTCCAAATTTACGGCTTCTAATTTGTTAACCTTTAATGCTATTAATAAACTTTTAACGACATGTACTGTTTTCTCCGATGTATCATGTAAGAGAATAATACTGCCGGGACTTAGTTTTTTTGCAATGCGTGCAAAAATCTGATCTTCAGTTAGACTTAAAGTATCCAAGGAGCGGATGTTCCAACCAACGGATTTCAACTTGCAATCGTGCAATGCTTTTGCAATATGTGGATTGCTGACACCAAATGGAGGCCTGTAAAGCAATACTTTTTTTCCTGTTGCTGTTTCAATGACATGATTAGCTTCATTTATCTCTGCAACAACTTGTCTGCTTGGCAGAAACCCCATCTTATTGGGATGATTCATGCTATGATTGGCAATTACATGGCCCCTTTCAATAATTTGCTTCGCTATCATGGGATACTTGACGACCTGTGTGCCAATACAAAAAAAACTGGCTTTTGCTTGATATTGATCCAGTAAGTCTAGTATTTCCAAGGTAAAAGGCGTAGGACCGTCATCAAAAGTGATCGCAACTTGCCGCACATTTTTTCTTACGCATGTTGTCGATTGCATAAAGAAATTTAGACGGAGGTCAAATGCTCCCCAGGAAACTATTCCAACATACAGAATCAGCACAATAATCAAAGGAGAATACAGTTGATCGTTTTTCCAGATGAATACCGTCATCAGAAAAAGGGCAAGACTCACGTATGTTGTGTTTTTAAAATTTAGCATCTCGATAACAGCATTAGACTGTTTTGGTCTCCAAAATTACAAATCAGTATATGTTGAAAAGCACCGATCTTATTTCCAGTTGGACTCTCCATCGATCGAAAGGTTTGATTATTCAATTGCTTTAAAGCGAAATCGAATGCAAACACAACATCTGTGTCAAAGTATCCTATCTGCGATTGATAGTTTATTTTAGCTAAGTCGTTGAAGGCCTCAGCCTCCATTTCTGATGGGGTTTCCGGCTTTGCCGAACCATAAATGACCAAGTCAAGCTGCTCGGCAGATAGCTTGTTTTTTTTAAGAAATGCAGCTAGTTGGGTTTCTGGCCGTCGCTCTTCTGTTGGATGATAAATTACCATGTCAACCAATTCGCCAAGGGTATGTTGATTCTTTTGATTGGAGAAAATAAAGAAACCGGCACCTTCTGTCCGCGGGATTCCTGTTGTTGTCGGTTGATCTGTTGTATTGGCTATGCTCTCGCTGATGTCGATACTGATGTCTGAAAGCTCGTCAACGGCACCGACCAATAAAGTTTTCCGTTCGTTCAGCACAAGTTGTAGGTAGGCATCAAATACGGTCGATTCAAATGATACACGGCCCTGTGAATAGGTCATATTATAACCCGTATTTTTGATTAAAAGGGCAATTTGACCGGCAACGGTATTGTGCGTCGACTGGATAAATGCAGTCGGTGATAAAAACTCTTCTTCTTGAGCAACAATGGACTGTAAGAATTTATCGGAGTCTATTAGACAGCCTTTTCCACTTCCAACGAGGATACCGTCCAGCTCACTGCGATCAATCTGTTGCAGTACTTCCATAGCGCATATAATTCCCATTTTTACAGCTTTGGACATTCGCCTTGCACTGTTGGGCGATAGGATCTTACTGTCTATTTTAGGCAGATCAACCTTAGCCCAATTTTCTGGACTATTTGTTAGGCTAAGGTTGTTAACGCATATGCTTGCGGTATTAATATATACTTTATGCATGCGAAAAAATTAAGCTTGAACAATTGCCACCAAATCCAAAGGAATTGCTGAGTACATGCCGGATATTCATACGCTGATGTTCAGCGAGCGGCGGAAACGCTGGCTGTTCCATGGTATTTTCAAATCTTAAATTAGCAAAGGCCAGTTGATGCTGAATGGCGAGTAGTGCATATATTGCCTCAATACCGGCTGAAGCTCCCAATGTGTGTCCAGTATATGATTTGGTTGAACTAAAGGGCGGTATCGTATCGTTAAATAATCGCTGTATCGCTGTTGCTTCTGTTCGATCATTATTTTCGGTCGCCGTTCCGTGCGCATTGATATAATCAATTTCGCTCGGTATCAACTCTGCCATTTTTAGAGCCTCTTGCATAGCGAGATAAGCACCTTCACCGTTATCTGAAGTTGAGGTTTGATGAAAAGCATCATTAGCGTTGCTAAAAGCGTTCAGGTAACCTAATATGGGTTTCTTTGTGTTTTTTAAGGATCTTGTAGATTCAAGTACTAAAAAACCTGCACCTTCACCCAAGTTTAACCCCTTTCTATTGCTGTCAAAGGGGCGATTAAGTTGGTCGGACAGGAGCATTAAGCTGTCAAATCCATTGATTGTAAATTTTGATAGCGCATCCGATCCGCCTACTAAAACCCGATCTGCGCGTCCCGAGCGCAAAAGTCGAGCCCCAAAGCCTATGGCATTAGCTGCCGAGGAACATGCTGTACTAATAGCCGTCACATAGCCATTGCTGCCCAATATTTTGGCCAATATGGCACTTGAATCCCCAACATCCCGGCGTTGTATGAGTGTGCCGGTCTGTTGTAAATGCGGGAAATGTTGTTCAAAAATATCCATTCCCGCAACGGAAGTCCCTAGAACAATTGGCATATCAGCTGCTGCTGTAATACCAGCCTGAGACATGGCTTCTTTTGCAGCAATTGCGGCAAGTAGGCTGGTTCGGGAACAAAAGGCGGGTACTTCAGTACCTAATTTTTCAATTAATGCTTCGTTCGTTAACGACACTTCACCAACAAGCGTGTGATGTTGATGTTTTCCCGAGATATGTTGAAGCGGTTTGATACCATGCTGTTTCTGGAGCAAAGAATGATAGTTTTGCGCGACATCATTTCCAATGGCGGTAATCATGCCCATTCCAGTAACAGCAATAGCATTTTTCATGTTTTATTTCGTTCTATTTTCTGAAATATAGGTTGCCAATGTTTCAATGGATTGAAAAATAGTCTTTCCGATTTTTGGGTCAGTAACTTTAATACCATAATCCTTATCCAATAAAACAGTCAGCTCCAATGCATCAATAGAGTCTAGTCCTAGGCCATCTCCAAATAATGGCGCCTGATCTTCAATTTCATCTACAGTGACTTCTTCTAAGTTTAAGGCTTCAATGATTTTCGTTTTTAATTCCGATTTCAACTCTTCCATTCTTTATTGTGTTAGTTGTCTTACGACATTTAAATGATGTGCTAAAATGCCTGTTTTTTCCACAAGATACAAAACCAATTTATAGTTTCCTTCCGTATAATTGACCCAACCGCATAGTACCTTTTCCACTCTGCTGGAATTTAAAAGGTAATTGCAGTAATTTACTGCAAGTTGACTGTCGAATTGCGCTGAAACAAAAAAGATATTTTCCGTTTGCAGGTTATGCCTAATCGCAATTTCACCCATACAGACATTGGGCAGGGTATATACAAATATAGCAGGACTGGGATAGTACTGCTCCTTGTCTGCGATGGTATTAAGGTGCTTTAAGTCGGTATCAAGGCTACTGTGCCTATTCGACAAGACAATGCCGATATTCTTTGTTTTTTCCTCTTTCAATAGTAATTCAGCTCCTAGCCAAGCTAATTTGCTGAGGTTATCCATCTTGAAAAACTTCGGGTAAGTCGTTTCTAATGAATAGTAAAATGCTTTTGAAAAAGTAGCAAAATCTGAGGATATTGCTGCTGAGATCTGTTCACCATTAACATATACGCCTTGTGTATCGATGCGGCAATGCCTGCTGATTTGATAGTGTTGTTCCATGCTTATCGTAACTCCCTTTCAAATAATACGGCTGTATTTGTGCCAGCAAATCCCGATGCTGTTTTTAAGCAGCGAATAAGTGGTTGGGGTTGTTCCAATAGTTCAGTGACAACCGCTAGAGGTAATGAAGTACCTTGTTTTTGATAGCCTAAACTGGGGAGTAGTACATTATTTCGTAAGCATTCCAAGGAAATAATACTCTCGATGAGCCCTGCGGTTCCCAAGGTATGACCGAAGTACCCTTTTAAGCTATTGATCGGTTTAGTGGCTAATCCGGAATGATGTATGGCCACAGCTTCCATTTCATCGTTGTAAATTGTGGCTGTTCCATGTGCACAAATAAAATCAACAGATTTTGGTTCTAATTTGGCTTCGGCCAATGCAGATGCGATGCTAAGTCTCAGTCCTTCGCCTGTACGTGATGGTCCTGAAATGTGATTTGCGTCGTTGATTGAGGCTTCGCCGGCGATAAAGAATTCTTGATCTGTTAATTGTTGGCCGGTGACATGAATTGCTGCCGCTGCTTCGCCGAGATTTAAGCCCTGTCTAGACTCGTCATAGGGTTTACAGACCGTGTTACTTAGGGCCTGAAAAGACTTAAATCCTGAAACGACAAATTCACTGACCAGGTCTCCAGCAACGATAATGGCATCTTTACAATAATCCATCTGTATAAGTCGTTTAGCGGTCGAGATGGCCTGTAGACCCGATACACAGGCATTGCTAATGATTATCGGAGGCCGTTTAAAACCAAAAAAATCGGCTATTCTTTGAGCCAGTACGGGAAGGCTTGCTGCAACAATATCGTTTGCTCCGCCTGTGCATTGCGCGATATTGCCCTTGGTTGTTGATACGATTAATTCAGTCTCTTGTGTAATAACAACTGCTTTGACAAGAGGTACTAATGCGGATATCATGAGCTTTTCTAGTTTTGAGAATGCCGCATCGAAGGGGAGCTGTGTGTTCTGTAGCAACTTGTTTAAATGCTGATCCAGTTGTTCTTCTTCAACAATAGCGGCGTAAACGTCTCCATGTAATTCAGCGAAGTCGGTCAACTTGATTCCTGATTTGCCGCTAACAAGGGCATTCCAGGTGTCTGTCAGATTATTACCTATGGGGGATACACAATTGTATGGGCCTAAATACACCTTTTTCATTTGCTGACAAAATCAAGCCGATTTTTCCATTGCTGAAAAAAGTCCGGAGTATACAATTGTAAGTTTCCTGAAGAATCTAAAAATACCTGGATCGTTTCACCTAGGCAGACAACCTGATTGTTGTCATTTAGGATGCGGTAACGATAAATAATCTTTGCTGCTTTGGTATCCAATAGGGATGTTTCAATACGTGCATTGTCACCATATTTTAATGGGAGTTTATGTTCGCAGGTACTCTTCACGATCGGTGTTGTATAACCATGGCCATGAATATCTAGATAGGTCAGTCCATGTTCCATGCCGAAAGATTCTCGGCCATCTTCAAAATAACTGATGTAATGGCCATGCCAAACTATCCCCAACGAATCGACTTCATTGAAACGTATACGTAAGGGGCTTGTCCAAGTAATCTGATTAACTTGTTCAGTTCGTTTATTTTTTGCCATAATCATGAAGAAGCTATTACACTTTTTATTTCAGCTTGAGCGATCTGTCGATCTCCTACAAAGCTTTCTACGGAAACGAGTGTAACCCCCATAAACTCTTGTAGAATCGTTGCTTTGGTCAGCAATTTTTCTCCGACCTGAGGGAAGGAATCTATTGAAATACTTTTTATTGTACCGAGATAACCTATAGGTGCAGTTTGTTGTTTAATATAAAAGCTATAGCCAGTATGTAAAGCAATGGATTGCGCCATGTGTTCAATAATACCCGCTTCCAATAATACACCATCTTCCATAAAAATATTATCTTCTTGAATAGTTAAACCTGCTGCCACTGTCTTTTCGGTGAAATCGTACAGGCAGTCAATCATAACCATCGGAGCACGATGAGGTAATAAATTCTGTAAAAATATGTTATCGACTATTGGAAATGGGGCAGCTGTCATTTGTCTAAAAAAGTTCACCCAAAGGTACTAATTAAAAGATAAAATCATAGGTTTCAAGTAGCGCAAAATTGCTTTTGATCGGTTTTAGCACAGCGCCTCTGCTGTGTTTTTTTTGTTTCTTCAGATAAATAATGTAAACAGAACTGTGGATGTTTATTGGGAATAGTCCTTCCAGAAATCGTAGAAGTTAAACCACTGCATTGGATATTTTTTGATCATATAGGTTAGCGACTGACAATAGGTTTGTAGCAAGCCTTGAGCGTCACGGTGTTTCACTTCCACTTCGCGTGCATAGAGATGATAGTGGAGCTTAGGTTCTTTCATGACATAGACAAAAATAACAGGAACCTTGAGCCTGGAAGCGATTAAAAATGGACCAGCTGGAAATTGTGTGTTTTTGCCCAGTAAATCTGCTGAAAGAGTTTTTGTGCCATCTAGATAGCGATCACCTGTAAAGACAATTAGTTCATTGTTTGTAAGTGCTTCATTGATGGCAAATACGTGGGAGAGGTCTTCTTGGATAACGATGAATTTTACGGTCGATTTACGCGATACTTTTGCCAAGTATGATTTGATGGCTTGATGTTCGCGGTCCGAAATAACCAGATTAATCTGATTTTCGATATTGATGTCCTCCAGGAAATAAGAGGCGATTTCAAAGTTACCGATATGTGCTGATAACAGGATACCACCGTTTTTTTTCTCCAAGGCGGATTTTAAAATCGCAATACCGTCAAATTCATAGCTGAATCTGTTGCGCATACCCGCAGCTATGGCTGTTTTATCGATCAGGATTTGACCGAAAGTAAAGTAACTCCGGTAAAATCCAATGAGCGTTGAAGGAAGTGAATATTTTAGTCGATATCTTAGGTAATAATAGATAGAACGGTTGCTACTCCAAGAAGTCAGGAAATAATAAAAAGCTACAAATACCAGCAGCAGATAAGCTGTACGGATTCCTAGCTTTTGAATACAGAATACAAAGATTCGATATCCTAAGACACTACCTTTCGATTGTCCTTTCCACTGACTCATTGGTAAACATTGACTTAGTTATGAGCTGTCTTACGTTTGATGAGGTCATAAAAATCTTGGAAGGTTTGGATATTTGTGAAATCGGCTTCGACCAATTTGACACCAAAATTGGACTCAATGATAACGACAAGATCGACATAATCCAAACTGTCTAAATTTAATGTATCTTTTAAATTTAGATTCGGTTGGATTAAATTAACATCCACTTCAAACTCATCAACAAGTATTTCGTTAATCTTTTCAGAAATCATTTTTATAAGTTAATCGTTTATTTTTTTAATGACTAATGCAGAGTTTGTTCCCCCAAAGCCAAAAGAATTGGACAAATATAGGTCAAATTCTTTAAATACGGTTTGTTTAACGATATTTAATTTGGCTGAATGTTCATCCGGATTTTCAAAATTAATGTTTGGAGCCATAAAACCATTTAACATCATGATGTTGGAATAGATGATCTCACTGGCGCCTGCCATCCAACATTCATGGCCTGTCATAGATTTTGTGGAGCTGACAAAAGGTTGGCTTTCACCGAATACCTGCAAGATAGCCTGTGCTTCATTGGCATCGCCTACAGGGGTGGATGTGGCATGTGCGTTGATGTAGGCAATATCGGAGGGTTTAACGCCAGCTTGTTTAATTGCGCGTTCCATGGCCAAGGCCGGTCCTTCGACATTTGGTGTAGAAATATGCCCTCCATTGGATGAAAATCCATAACCTACAATTTCCGCTAGGATAGGGGCTCCTCTACGTACCGCGGATTCATAACTTTCTATAATTATTGTAGCGGCGCCGCCAGAAGGTACCAATCCGGACCGATCTTTGTCAAAGGGACGTGATACTGTTGTAGCCGGCAGGGTATCATCTCCAAAAACACCTAAACCATCAAAACTGGCCATGGCATATTTATTGATCTCTTGCGCTCCACCACAGATAATCATATCTTGCATGCCACTTTTAATCAGGTTAAATCCAAGCCCTAGAGAATGGGATCCGGAGGCACAGGCGGCGGATATCGTCATGTTAATGCCTTTTAAACGGAATATCGTGGAGAGATTCATGGTTACCGTGGAGTTCATTGATTTAAAAATCGCTCCAGAACCTATCAGGCTGGTATCCTTTTTCTCGCGTACAATATCAACAGCTTCAATAATGGCTTTGGAGACCGAATCATTTCCATAGAGAATACCAATTTCATGTTCATCGAGAAAAGTATCGTCAATGGCTGCATTTTTTAAGGCTTCCATCGTAGCCAAATATGCATATTCTGTTTCTTCGCCAATGGATATTCGCTGACGGCGGTTCAATTCATGTTTTAAATTTGGTTGTGGAACGGCACCGGTTAATGCGGAACGAAATCCAAAAGTTTTTCGTTCTTCATCGAAGATAATCCCTGATTTTCCTTGTTGCAGAGAATCTTTTACTTCTTCCAATGATGTCCCCAAGCAGGAATATATTCCCATCCCCGTGATCACTACTCTTTGCTCCATAAATTTACGAATAAATTCCTCCATTTATATTAATTACTTCCCCCGTAATATAGCCAGCTTTTGAAGAAGCTAAAAAGGTGACGAGGTCAGCGACTTCCTCAGGTTCTCCAAATCTATTGGCCGGAATCAATTTTTTTAGTTCCTTTTCGTCCATATCGGCAGTCATGTCACTGTGAATAAATCCAGGTGCCACAGCATTGACGGTGATATTCCGTTTGGCAACCTCCTGAGCCAGCGCTTTAGTGGCACCTAGCAAAGCCGCTTTGGCCGCCGAATAGTTGGTTTGACCAGCTGTACCTTTCACACCGGATACGGAAATCATATTGATGATACGACCATAACGCTGGCGTAACAGTTTCTGTATAAAAAATTGGGTAACATGATAGAAACCATTGACAGTTGTGTTGATTACCGAGGACCAATCTTCAGCTGGCATCCACATAAACAAGCCATCTTTGGCTATACCGGCATTGTTGACGATAACCTCAAGCTGAGCTTCGGGATGGCTCGATTCCCAGGTAGATAAGGCCTTGTCGACTGCGGATTTATCTGCGACGTCGAATTTTAGAAGCGAACCACTACCGCCCTTTGCTTCTATAGCAGCAAGTGTTTCTAATGCTGCAGTTTCATTATGCTGAAAGTTGATCAACACATGATAGCCCAATTCTTGAGCCAGTTTAAGACAAATTGCCCTGCCAATTCCCCTTGATCCTCCTGTAACTAAAGCGCATTTCATCCTACAATATGTATATTAATTTTGAAATAATTCTGCATTATCAAACCATTTGTTCCCTAAAAGGTTTCCTTTGGTGTCAATAAATCCCCATTTGCCATTGAGTTTAACTCGCGCTAAACCATCGATAAATCCCTTCTCCTGTTTCTTAAACGTTAGCGCCGCAGTAATCTCATATTGAAAGGGGATGATAACTTTGGCATTTTTATCGATGAATCCCCATTTACTGTTTTTAACTGCAGCGAGGCCCTCCGGAGAAAATGAAAGGGCATCCTGATAGGCCGTAGGGATGACCATTTTACCTGTAGTATCAATATATCCCCATTTCCCATTTAATTTCACGGGCGCTAGACCTTCCTGAAAATTTCGCGCATCATCATAAGTTGCAGGTATCACCCATTTGCCATCCGATGCCATAAAACCGATTTTATTTCCTTGCTGAACAAGGATAAAGTCGGGGTTGTCAATATTTTCAATTTTTGAAATACCGGGGAGAGCAATTTCTTTTTGACCAGATACGAGAAACCAGTTGTTCTGTTTTTTTGCCCATACCAATCCAACATTAAAATCGCCGATATCATCATAATTTGGAGCGACGACCTCTTTTCCCTGATTGTCAATGACACCCCATTTTTTATTTTTGGCGACTTTAGCGTAGCCATCCTTAAATGGACGGATGACATCATAAGTTGGTGGAAGCACAACCTCTTGTTTGTTGTTGATGAGACCGACTAAATTGGTCGCATCACGATAAAAAGCAACACCATCATTGAATTCATAAACCCGCTTGCTAGAGATCGACTTCAATTCCTGCCCGAGAGAGTCGATGTAAAGCCAACCGCTTGCAGATTTCACCATCGCCATTCCCTGACTGAAGGATTTGGCATTGACGTATTGAGGTTGAATAATATAATTCGCATCTTTATCTACAAATCCCCACCTGCTACCATCATAAACAGCAATCTTTCCTTCGGATTGATCTTGAGCATTTTTGAATTGAGGTGTAATCTGAAACGATCCATCTTTATTGATAAATCCGACAAGTCCCTTTTCTTGTACCCGCGCCAATTGTTGCGCAGATGCGAAGGTGCATGATAGTATAAATAATCCGCCGAATGTGAGCCTTTTAATCATGATTTTTATTGATTAAGTATTCTTTTACTTTTTTAATAATCGGATACATTACTTGATCCTCGGCAAAGGCCGGAAACAAATTACGGAGGTCCGTATACCAAGATAGTGTTTCTTTGGCTAATTTTTCCTGACAACCTAAATGGTCAATTGCCTGCGCTAAAGTAATAAATTCTATCGCCAGCACTTCAAAGGAATTTTCGATGATCTGACTGCATGACATTGCTGCATTCGTACCCATGCTAACAATATCTTGGTTGTCATTATTGTTGGGAATGCTATGGATGTAGAGCGAAGTGCTTAGCGCTTGGGATTCCGCTGTTGTGGAAGTTGCCGTAAATTGGACACCCTGCATGCCAAAATTTAGTCCTAATGTGCCTAAATTTACGAAAGGCGGGAAAATCTCATTGATCTTGCTGTTGAGTAGATAATTCAATTGTCTTTCCGCAAGCATTGTCATCTTGGTCATAACCAATTTAAGTTTATCCATTTCCAGTGAAATATAGTCGCCATGAAAATTGCCGCCATGATACACATGTTGATCGTTTAGATCAATGATGGGATTGTCGTTGGCTGAATTTAGTTCATGCTCAAGCACGGTGCCTGCATTGTTAATGGTATCCGAAACCGGACCCAATATTTGCGGAACACAACGGACGGAATAATATTCCTGTACTTTGTCTTTGAAAATATCCTCTTGATTTTCACCGGTATACAGGTGGTCCTCGCGTTTTCGAATCAACTTACTGCTTGCAAGGTGACTGCGCATTTTTTTGGCAATAGCTTGTTGTCCAGGATGCTTTTTGCTTTGATTTAACGCTTCCGAAAAATGATCGTCATAAGCTTGAACGATTTCATTGATTGCACAGGCTGCTTTGATGGACCAAGATAAGGCCTTTTGCGCATGGTTCCAGTTTAGTATCCCAATCCCGGTCATGACCGAAGTTCCATTGATCAGTGCCAAACCCTCACGTAGAACAATCTGAAGAGGGGCCAGGCCTTCGGCATCAAAAGCCTGTTTGGTTGGAATTCGTTCGTTTTTATACATTACCTCACCCTCACCAATTAATACGAGGGCCAAATGTGCGAGCTGTACGAGATCACCACTGGCACCGACACCACCGTGTGCAAAAATAACTGGATAAATATCGCGGTTGATCAATTCTCTCATCAAAGCAATGGTGGATTTATGGACTCCTGAATAACCGAGAGTTAATGTATTTAAGCGTGCTAAAATCGTGCTTTTTACCTGAAGCGGATCAAGAAGTCGTCCTGTTCCTGAGGCGTGGCTGCGAATTAGGTTGTATTGAAGTTTAGTGCGGTCTTCGTCTTTAATTCGATATTGAGCCATGGGGCCAAAACCGGTATTGACACCATAAATTACTTTGTTTTCAGCAAATTTCTGAAGAAAATTGTGGCTAGCGTCTACTTTTTCCCAAATATCGTCATCGATATCCAATTTTTCGTTTCCGTAGGTTATTTGGATAAACTGTTTTAAATCTAAATGGTTGGTGAGTAAGCTCATGATTTATGGGGTAGCAATTTTGAAAAACTCTCGAAATTGTTTTTTTTATTTTATTTTTTGTGAATAGATTTGGCAATTATTAATCAGGCACGAAATTAATATTTTTTTCTTTTAATCAAAGCGTATAATGAACGTTGAACAGGTTGACATTTTGATCATCGGGGCGGGACCTTCCGGTTCGGTTGCTGCTGGGTATTTACAAAAACAGGGGGCAAGGGTAAAGGTTGTTGAAAAAAGCCAGTTTCCGAGAATCGTGGTAGGAGAGAGTCTGATACCGCGCGTGATGGATCATTTTGATGAAGCCGGGCTGTTTGATGCGTTGGATGCGCAAGGTTTCGAAAAGAAATTTGGAGCGCGGTTTATACGCGGGAAAGAAGTCTGTATTTTCGATTTTTCAGACAAATTTTCTGAAGGTTGGGATTGGACCTGGCAGATACCGAGAGCTGATTTCGATCAGGAAATGGCGAATGAGCTTATACGTAAAGAAGTAGATCTTTCCTTCGGTACAGAAGTAACTGACGTACAATTTGATGGTGCAAAATCGATCACTACGGTATGCGATAGCCAAGGTGTTGAAACAAAAATAGAGGCAAACTTTCTGATCGATTGTTCAGGTTATGGTCGAGTTTTGCCCCGCATGTTAAATTTGGACCAACCCTCACGTTTAAGCCCTCATTCGGCGATATTCAGCCATGTCAATGATGTTAATCGACCGCTAGGGCAAGAAGGTAGTCTGATTTCTTTTGATATATTGGAAACGCAGGTTTGGTTGTGGGTAATTCCATTTTCCAATGGCAATACTTCTGTTGGAATTGTGGGGCCAACTTCGTTCATCGAAAGTCTGGGGGAAGATACGACTACAGCGCTAAATAAGGCTATTCAACTGTCCGATTACTATGTTAAGCGGTTTGGTGATGTCCCTTTTGTTTTTGAACCCCGTAAGTTGAGTAATTATTCTACCGCGGTGAGCAAAATGTATGGGCCAGGGTATGCCTTAACCGGTAATAGTTCCGAATTCCTGGACCCTGTTTTTTCTTCCGGTGTGTGTTTCGCTACAGAATCTGGTATTTTGGCGGCGAAGTTAGCTTTAAGGCAGATCGAGGGTGAAACAGTGGATTGGCAGTCAGAATTTGAAGACTATATGAAAGATGGGATTGCAGTTTTTACAACATATATACAGGAATGGTATACAGGCAATCTGCAGGAGTTATTTTATCATCAACCCGAAAACCCGGAGGTGAAACGTAGCATTTGTGCAATATTAGCGGGATACGTGTGGGATAAAAACAATCCATTCGTTTTGAAACACGATCGTGTGGTGAAAAATTTGGCACATCTTATCCGAATGTCCAAGCAGGAGAAATCGATATAGTTAAGATCTGGGGTGATATTGCGTAATAATGGAATGAAGGTAGTCCCTATCGATGTGTGTATATATTTCGGTCGTGGTGATACTTTCATGACCGAGCATATCTTGTACAGCTCTTAAGTCGGCACCGCCTTCCACAAGGTGTGATGCAAAGCTATGTCTAAAGGTATGTGGGCTGATGGTTTTTTGTAACCCGATTTTTGCGGCAAGTTCCTTAATGATCAAGAAGATCATAACCCGCGATAATGCGGCGCCTCTTCTGTTGAGGAATACAATATCTTCATTTCCGGCCTTAATCTTGATATGAGGTCTGACCGTTTCTAAGTAGATGCGAAGGTGTTTAATGGCGTGTTGGCCAATTGGAATTAGGCGTTCTTTGCTTCCTTTGCCCTCAACTTTGATAAATTCTACATCTAAAAAAAGGTTTGATATTTTGAGGTTGACAAGTTCGGAAACACGGAGACCACATCCGTATAAGATTTCGATGATCGTTTTATTACGTTCACCTTCGGGTGAAGAAAGATCGATTGCCGAGATTAATTGATCGATCTCCTGTATGCTCAAAACGCTGGGCAGCTTGCGTGCCAAGCGTGGCGCCTGAAGGAGATCGGTCGGATTGTTGACGAATTCATGCTCGATCATCAAAAAGCTAAAGAAAGTCTTAAGGCCAGATATCAACCTGGATTGTGTGAAGGGCGAAATATTAAATTCCTGCAACCAAGCCAAAAACTCCTGTATATTCTTTCTCGTTACGGTGTTTAAAACCAAATGATTGTCTTCACAGTAGATCTGAAATTTGGATACATCATTTAAGTATGCATCAATTGAATTAATGCTCAAGCCTCTTTCGAACTTTAAGAATTGTTCGAATTCCTTTTTTATATCACTCCAGTTTTCAAAATCCATTTGCAACAAAATTACAATTAACTGTTGTTCTTTTCGAAAGTTATTCTGTATTTTTAGCTGGAATTTTTACAGATTATAAGTAACACAAAGAGACGTTCCCTAATGGAGGGACCCGGTTCCTCCTTGGATAATGAAAAAAGTATTGATCTGTATTTTACTATTTATCGGGACAATTGATCTCCAGTTCCGTTTACCCTAATATAAAACAATTAGCAAAAATAACTGACTAAAAAAAAAGACATTTTTTTGTATGAAATTCATTAAACCACTTGCATTAGCTTTTCTGTTACCGGCGACATTCTATATTGCAGAAGCAAAAAAGCCAACTACGTTAACCGCGGAAGCACGGGCAATTCTATCCCAAGATAGTTTGGCCCTGAATCAAAAATTACCCTTCGACAACGAAGTCATCACGGGGAAGCTGAAAAATGGATTTACATACTTCATTCGTAAAAATAGCGAGCCTAAGGGGCGTGTCACCATGTATTTGGGCATGAAGGCCGGCTCTATTCTGGAAAATGAAAAACAGCTTGGTTTGGCACATTTTTTAGAGCATATGAACTTCAATGGCCTGAAGCATTTTCCAAAGAATGAATTGGTTAACTACTTGCAAAAGGCAGGAGTTCGATTTGGCTCGGATCTGAATGCCTATACGAGCTTTGATCAGACAGTTTATCAGCTACCAATTCCTTCTGATGATCCTGAACTTTTAAAAAATGGTTTGCAGGTGATGCGCGACTGGGCTCAGGATGCTTTGTTGGATGGCGAAGAAATTGATAAAGAGCGGGGCGTTATCCTCGAAGAAAAACGTGGTGGAAGAGGAGTGCAGCAGCGTTTACAGGATCAATACTTTCCGATGTTGCTCAATGGATCCCTTTACTCCAAACGTTTGCCTATCGGAACTGAACAGATCCTGAAAACATTTCCTTATACAGAAATACGAAAATTCCACCAGGATTGGTATCGCCCAGATTTACAGGCTCTAATCATTGTTGGCGATATTGATCCTAAGGAAATGGAAGAAAGGGTGAAAGTTTTGTTTTCCGATATGAAAATGCCAAAAAAAGCATTGGAGCGTAAAAAATATCGTGTTGATTTGTTAAACAAGAACCAGTTCTTGGCAATTTCAGATCCGGAACTGCCTTATACCGTCGCGCAGATTTTGATCAAAAGTGAAAAAGAAAAAGTTTCCACCGTAGGAGATTATAGAAACGAGTTGTTGAAGAGTGTTTTCAATCAGATGATCGCAGGTCGTTTTTCTGAATTGATGCAGCAACCGAACCCTCCTTTTATGCAGGCAGGTGGAAGTATCAGTGATTTTGTTGCTAACCTCAATACTTTTTCATTGCTGGTGGTCCCAAAACCGGGCGAGTTGGAATCCGGATTTAAAGCGATGCTAACAGAATTTGAGCGCATTCAAAAATACGGTTTTACACAGACGGAGTTGGATCGTGCCATCGCAGATATGAAAAAAGGTAACGAGATGTCTTTTATCGAGCGTGATAAAAAGAAATCGGATAGTTACGTCAATCGTTATCTAAATTATTTTATTGATGATGAACCCGCTTTAAGTAATGAAAATGCTTATCGTTTGACTAAACAGCTGTTACCAACGTTGAAGCTGTCAGAAGTAAATGGCTTGGTGAAAAAATATTATACCGATCTGAACCGCGATGTTTTGGTTATGGGGCCAGAGAAGGATAAGGCCAGTTTACCGGCTGAGTCTACCGTAATGAGCTGGGTAAAAGCAGTTGAAGAGACTCCTGTGACAGCTTATGAAGATAAAGTGTCCAATCTTCCCTTGCTTTCAAAAGAACCGGTGAAAGGCGCTGTTGTATCGTCAAGAAATATTGACGCCGTTCGAGCGAAAGAATTGACCTTAAGCAATGGTGTTAAAGTGATCTTAAAGCCTACGGACTTTAAAAATGATGAGATACAGATTATGGCGTATAGCCCCGGTGGAACATCAGGCTATAACGATGCTGATTACTTTTCGGCCTCCAATGCATCCTCTTTAATTGATGCAAGCGGCGTTGGACAAATGAATAACGTTGAGCTTACGAAGTATCTTTCGGGAAAAGATGTTTCGATCTCTCCGTACATTTCTGAACGCTACGAAGGTATCTCAGGTAGTACAGATAAAGAAGGATTGAAGAATGCTTTTGAATTGATTTATGGTTATTTTACTGAACCTCGCTTGGACGAGGATATTTTCCAGAGTACCATGACCCGGGCAAAAGGATCTTTGGAAAATAGATTGAGCAATCCAAATAATGTATTCTCGGATAAAGTGAAAGAAGTGCTTTATGGCAACAATGTCCGTCGGCAAAACCCAACGGTAGAAACGATCAATAAAATTGATCGGGAGCGTGCTTTGGCAATCTACAAAGAACGATTTGCGGATGCTTCGGATTTTGTGTTTACAATTGTGGGGTCATTTGACGAAAATCAGATCAAGCCTTATTTAGAAACCTATCTTGCCTCATTGCCGGCCCTTAAAAGAGGGGAGAGCTATAAGGATTTAAATATTCTGGAGCCGAGCAAGGGAGAGCGCGTGGTTGTTCATAAGGGAAAAGAAGAAAAGGCAAGTACGCAATTGGCCTACTATGGGGACTATACCTATAATGAAACTGAAAATGTTAATATGGAAGCATTGGAGAGTGTTTTGACGATCAAATTGCTTGAAAGACTCCGTGAAAAAGAAGGTGGTGTTTATGGAGTGGGCGCTCGGGCTAGTTTTAGTAAGCTGCCAAAAGCGCGTTATGCTTTCTCCATTGGTTTTGGTTCCGCAGTAGATAAGGCTGATGCTTTAATCGCTTCGGCATTGGATGAGGTAAAAAAGATTCAGGAACAGGGCCCCGAAAATGGAGATATTGAGAAGTTCCTAGCAGAACAACAGCGACAAAATGAATTAAATCTTCGTGAAAATGGCTATTGGCTGAATTACATATCAAGTTCATATCAGAATGATCTTGATCTTACGCGATATACACGAAGAATAGACAATTTGAAGAAGGTAACTTCAAAGTCGGTGCAGGACGTTGCCGGGAAATATTTGAAAAGAGATCGACTTTTTGAATTTATTTTGATGCCGGATTCTAAATAACAGGTGTCTTGGAAAATAGAAAAAGGGTTGCCTGCTCAGTAGGCAACCCTTTTTCTATTGGACAAAAAATTATGGACAAAAAAATCCCAACCATTTCTGATTGGGATTGCCAAAATGTTTAATAAGTATCTCTTGTTAACCCAAATAGGATTTTAAGATTTTGCTTCTTGAAGTGTGTCTCAAACGCTGAAGAGCTTTATCTTTGATCTGACGAACACGTTCACGTGTCAAATTGAATTTCTCTCCGATTTCCTCTAACGACAATTGGTGATTGGAACCTAAGCCAAAGAAAAGTACGATAATTTCACGTTCTCTTTCTGTCAATGTTGCCAATGATCGTTTGATTTCTTCTGATAGAGATTCATCAATCAAAGAACTGTCTGTGTCTGGATCATGGTTCTCCAAAACGTCCAAAAGTGTGTTTTCTTCACCTTGAACAAAGGGAGCGTCCATAGATACGTGACGGCCAGAGTTGCTTAGGGTATCCGAAACCTTGTCTACTGTGGTTTCAAGGATATCCGCCAATTCTTCTGGAGATGGTTCCCGTTCGTATTCTTGTTCTAGTTTTGAGAAAGCCTTACTGATTTTGCTCAATGAACCGACTTGGTTCAATGGCAGACGTACGATACGCGATTGTTCAGCAATTGCTTGAAGAATAGATTGGCGAATCCACCAAACGGCATAAGAAATGAATTTAAACCCCTTTGTCTCGTCAAAACGTTTAGCTGCTTTAATTAAGCCCAGGTTACCTTCATTGATTAAATCACCTAAGGTTAAACCTTGATTTTGATATTGTTTTGCTACTGATACTACGAAACGAAGGTTGGTTTTAGTCAATTTTTCCAAGGCAACTTGATCGCCTTCGCGGATACGCTGTGCTAATTCTACTTCTTCTTCTGCTGTAATTAAGTCTACTTTACCAATTTCGTGTAAGTATTTGTCCAAAGACTGTGACTCACGATTGGTGATAGATTGTGTAATTTTGAGCTGTCTCATTAATTTTTATTAATTCTCCTCTCTAAGAAATGTTTGCGAAAATACGAAAAATTTTTGAATTATTAATGGAAAATTGATTATCTAGCCACTCATATTTAATGAGTTAGGTTTTTTTGAGTTTCAATTTTTAATCATCAAAAACTATTCCATTTTAATATTTTTTTTCTTCTTATCTGTTGCTGTAATATTCAACTGTTTGATATTTAAAGTGCTAAAGGGTTTAATTTTTTTTTCTTATTCTAGACAATTTAACTCGACGGTAGCTGATTTATTATGCAATATGCATTCCTCAAATTTATTTTAAAATGATAATTTTATGATAAAACAAAAAGATGGATCTTTTGTTTTATTAGTGACATTAAATAAATTTAAAAGAATAAAAATTATATTATGCCAATCTTAATTCACTTGGATAAAATAATGAAAGAGAAAAAAATGTCGCTTAACCAATTGAGTGACAATGTCGGAATTACCCTTTCCAATCTTTCAATCATCAAGAATCAAAAGGCGAAGGCATTGCGATTAGATACCCTTGAAGCGATATGCAAAGCGCTAGACTGTCAGCCTGGTGATCTGCTGCAATATTATGATGGTGGTGATGAAAAAGGCTAAAATCGATAGCCTTTTAAAAAATCGACTACATTCATTCTTTTCTTCCCTTCGAGTTGAAGGTCAGAAATGACAATATAGCCGTCTTGCGCCGCAATTTTTAAGAAACTTTTCTTGTCAGTTTCTATGGTTCCCGGTATTGTAGCTGTATTGACAAGTTCTTTTTCTGTACTATAGATTTTTAGGACCTTATCATTTAAGAGGGTAAATGCCGCTGGATAGGGGCTTAAACCGCGAATGAAGTTATACACTTGTGCCGTGGGCTGATCCCAGTTTATTTTACAGTCTTCTTTGAAAATTTTTGGAGCATGTTTGAGTGGCTCCGTTGTTAGAAGGACTTCCTGAGGTTTTGGCTGCAGGGTTCCAGCCTTTAATTGCTGGATGGTTTGCAGAAGAGTTTCTGCTCCGGCCACCATGAGATTATCGTGAAGATCGCCCGCGTTGTCCGTTTCTTTGATCGCAACTTTTTTCGACAATAAGATGTTTCCTGTATCGATTTCGTGCTGTAGTAAAAATGTCGTTACGCCCGATTCTTTCTCTCCATTGATGATTGCATGATTTATCGGTGCTGCGCCCCGGTATTGCGGAAGGAGTGAGGCGTGGACATTGATTGTTCCAAATTTAGGCATATTCCAGACGATCTCGGGAAGCATGCGGAATGCTACCACAACCTGTAGATCCGCCTGAAAACTTTTCAGTTCATCTAAAAATGCCTCATCACGGAGTTTCACTGGTTGAAGAACTGGGATATTATGTTGCGTAGCAAATATTTTCACAGCAGATTCATGTATTTTTTGTCCACGTCCTGCAGGTTTGTCCGGTACCGTAACCACAGCGACAACTTGTTCGCCAGACTGAATCAGTGCTTTAAGTGAAGCTACAGCAAAATCGGGAGTACCCATGAAAATAATACGCATAATACTTGTAATTTATATAAAACTCTTTAAACCAGTACAGGGGCCTCCTCGTTGAATAGCCTACTGAAAAAACGCCTAATTATTTGTCATTTCAGTTTTGTAAATAACAAATTTTTATAACTTTGCGAAGTTACATAAATATATTGAAAGCTTGAATTTTCCTTATTTTTTAGCAAATCGGATCGCATTTTCTGGAAAAAGAACGTTCTCAAAATTGATCGTTCGGGTGACTATTGGTGCAATTGCTCTTGCTATTGCAGCGATTATCATATCTATTGCGGTATTGCGCGGATTTAAGGGAGAGATTATCAGTAAGCAACGGAGTTTTTTTGCCGATGTATTGGTTTTACGTTACGACCTGAATAAGTCTTATGAAAATTCACCCATAACACTTACACCGGAGGTTCGTAAGTCCATATTGGCGATTCCCCAAGTCAACTCAATCAGTTCCTTTGCGACCAAGGCCGGGATTATTAACGTCAACGATGAAGTTGAAGGAGTGGTTCTTAAAGGTATTGATTCCTTGTATAATCAGCAGCCCTTTCAACGTATGCTGGTGGAAGGAAGTATGATAGACTTTAAATCGGATAATGCGGATAATCAGATTTTGGTGTCCAAGTATCTCGCAGATCGACTGCTCCTAAAAGTCGGTGACGATTTTATTATGTATTTCGTGCAGGATCCTATACGTAAACGTAAATTTGTCATTAAGGGTATTTTTAATACAGGCTCCGAAGAATTAGATAAGGTCTATGTGATCGGGTCTCTCAATGTCATTCGTAAACTGAGCAACCTCGATGATCATGAAGTAGGGGGCTATGAGGTTCGGATTAAAGATTTTAGTCAGCTCGAACAGACAACGAACAAGGTTGAAGATCTGTTGCCCATCGATATGCAGGCAATCAATATCAAGGATCAGGTCCCTGATATTTTTCAATGGCTGGAATTGCTTGATATGAACACCAAAATCATTTTTATACTGATGACGGTCGTTGCTATTATCAATATGATCTCCGCCTTGCTGATCACCATTCTTGAGCGGACTTCAATGATAGGCATCTTAAAGGCGTTGGGGTACCACAATGCCGGGATTCGCCGCGTCTTCATGTACAGTGCCTTGTATCTCATCGGTCTGGGATTATTAATCGGTAATCTTATTGGCTTAGGTTTTTACTTTTTTCAGGATTTTACCCATTTCTTTAAATTGGATGAGAAGACTTACTATATCTCTTATGTGGCCGTTCAACTTCAATGGTCTGATGTGATTTTGGTCAATTTGGCTGTCGTGTTTATCGGAATGATCTCATTATTTATTCCGTCAATGCTAATTACCAAGATTAGTCCGATCAAAGCCATTTCTTTTAAGTAACACTACTTTTAGGCTTCGCTTTCTTGAAAAAATCGTATTTTTAGTGCTGTTAACTATTTTTCGAGCTGTATAGAAAAATAAGTATATACATATTACGGCTAGTATACAAGCACTTATGAATAAAACTTTTGAGCATATTTCCCACGCTTTCGAAGCGCCTTTACAAAATCCTGTACTTATATTTTCGCTGGTACTTTTTATTATCCTGTTGTCACCGATCGTATTGCGACCGATTAAGGTTCCGGGTATTATTGGATTGATTATATCTGGCGTTATTATTGGACCACATGGACTCAACTGGTTGGAAAAAAACTCGGCTATCACACTGTTTTCAACAATAGGCCTGCTCTATATCATGTTTATCGCTGGTTTGGAGTTAGATATGAATGAGTTTAAAAAGACCAAGAATAAGAGTTTACTTTTTGGCTTTTTAACATTTATTGTTCCGATCAGTATTGGCTATCCCGTTTGTCATTTTTTATTGGGCTACGGTGTTTTACCGAGTTTGTTGATATCAAGCATGTTTGCTACCCATACGCTGGTTTCTTATCCCATCGTAAATAGCTATGGTATTTCTAAAATGGAGGCTGTTGCGATCACGATAGGTGGAACAATCCTGACGGATACGGCCGTGTTGATAATTCTTGCGGTGATTACCGGCGTTTCCCAGGGAAATATTGGCAATGAATTTTGGATTACCCTGACGATTTCCTTTGCTATTTTCCTGTTTATCATGTTTGGTGTTATTCCCAGGATTGCAAAATGGTTTTTTGAACGCTTGGGGAGTGAGAAGACATCCAATTATATCTTCGTGCTCTCCGTCGTGTTTTTTGCTGCATTTTTAGCGGAAATTGCCGGCCTTGAGCCGATTATTGGGGCTTTCGTTGCGGGTCTGGCCCTCAATAAACTGATACCACACTCTTCCGCTTTGATGAACCGAATTGAGTTTATCGGCAATGCGATTTTTATTCCTTTCTTCTTGATATCTGTGGGGATGATTGTCGATGTCAGCGTGATTTTGAAGGGGCCGCAGGCACTTATTATTGCTGGAACACTGACCGTTGTGGCTATCGTCGGTAAATATGTGGCCGCATGGTTGACGCAGCTCGTTTTTAAATATAGCCGTGGTCAGCGCAATCTGATATTTGGTTTAAGTAGTGCTCATGCTGCTGCAACACTAGCTGTAATCATGGTTGGACATAAGAACGGTATTATCGATGAGAATGTGCTTAATGGTACGATTCTGTTGATTTTGGTTACCTGTATTGTCGCTACAGTGGTTACCGGAAATGCCTCGCGTAAAGTGGTTATGGATGGTGAACAGGACGAAGAACATACAGATGTGGTGAAGGAAAAAGATGAAAACATCTTGATATCTATCGCTAACATGGATAATATGGAGCCTATTTTGGATTTTTCAACCTATATTAAAAGTAAGAAATGTTCCTATCCAGTCAATATCGTGTCCGTTGTGAAGGATAATGAGCAGGCTCAATTAAACATGTCCAAAGCACGGAAGAACCTGGATAACATGGTCAGGTATGCTTCGGGTAGTGAAACAAACGTTAATATCAGTGCCACAATAGATTTAAACATTGCTAGCGGGGTTGCACGGTCGGCAAAAGAAGTTTCTGCCAATTGTATTGTTTTGGGCTGGCCGAGTGCGGCCAATTTTATGGATAAGTTTGTTGGAGAAAAAACGGAAAGTATCTTAAACAGAACCTCGGCTAATGTGATGTTATGTCATTTTAAAAAACCTTTTATTTCTAATAAATCCATTGTCGTTTTTGCACCACCCATGTGCGAGGCAGAATTTGGGTTCGAGTATTGGCTGGAGAAGGTTGTTAAACTGGCGCAGGAGCTATCCGTTCCGGTAACATTTGTTGTTGATGAACGCTCTGCTGCCGCCATTAAAGAACATCTTGTTGAGCTGAAAAATTCTGTTCCTGTTACCTTTGAACATTACGATGCCTGGGACAATTTGCAGGGCCTTAAAGCGTTTAAGGAAGAAGATGCGATGTTTATTTTTGTTTCGGCCAGAAATGGAGAAGTTTCCTATCGTGATTCTCTGGATGGGGTAGCAAAGAAATTAGATCGTATTTATGCAAACGAAAATCTTGTTTTAGTGTTTCCTAGTAGAGTGGAAAATGCACACATCGACGAGTATGAAGATGTCGAAGCAGCTCCAATCTTTAGAAAAATTAGCAAAGAGATCGGAAATATGTTTAATAAGGGATAGTAATTGTCCGTTAAAATTGAAGGTTATGTCAAATAAGATTACAATGTCAAGTGAAGGAACTTTACAGGTTCCAGATTTTCCAACAATTCCTTTTATTATCGGCGACGGTATTGGTCCTGATCTTTGGCATGCGGCAGTGCGTGTTTTTGATCAAGCGGTGGAGAAAGCGTATGATGGAAAACGGAAAATAACATGGAAGGAGGTGCTGGCAGGTGAAAAAGCTTTTAACGAAACAGGCGAATGGCTGCCAAAAGATACCCTAAATGTACTAAAAGAATACCTCGTTGGAATTAAAGGGCCACTAACCACGCCAGTAGGTGGCGGAATCCGTTCTTTGAATGTTGCTTTGCGTAAGGATTTGGATCTCTATGTATGTCAAAGGCCGACAAAATGGTTTGTGGGCGTACCTTCGCCAGTCAAACATCCGGAATATGTGGATATGGTGATTTTTCGTGAAAATACGGAGGATATTTATGCTGGAATAGAGTTTCAGGCGGGAACAGCTGAAGCCAACAGGTTCCAGGATTTCTTGCATGACGAGCTTAATATTGATTATAATTTCTCGGCCACGACAGGAGTTGGTGTCAAGCTGGTTTCTGAGGAAGGGTCGAAAAGACTGGTCCGTGCGGCAATAGAGCATGCTATTCATCACAATTTACCTTCAGTGACGATTGTTCACAAAGGAAATATCATGAAATTTACGGAGGGTGCTTTTAAGATTTGGGGGTATGAGGTTGCTGAAACGGAATTTGCCGACAAAACGTATACCTGGGGACAATGGGAGCGAACGAAAGCAGAAAAAGGTGCGGAGGTTGCTAATCAGGAACAAAAAGCCGCCTTGGATTCAGGTAAAATTTTGATTAAAGATATTATTGCCGACAATTTTTTACAGCAGATCTTACTTAATCCACGGGATTTTTCTGTTGTGGCAACTTTAAATCTGAACGGTGATTATATTTCTGATGCGCTGGCCGCAATGGTTGGCGGTATAGGGATCGCACCGGGAGCTAATATCAATTTTAAAACAGGGCATGCTGTTTTTGAAGCTACTCACGGTACAGCACCTCGTTTTGCAAATACCAATACCATGAATCCTTCGTCGGTTATTTTAAGCGGTGTTATGCTACTCGAATACCTTGGATGGACAGAAGCAGCGGCGGCAATTGTTAAGGCCTTGGGCGAAACTATAATTGCCAGGACCGTGACCGTAGATTTTTACAATTTAATGGATGATGCTACATTAGTCAAAACAAGTGAATTTGCCGATCGAATTATCGAAAAAATATAAGAATTTTATTTTCTGAGATATTAAGCAGAAATTTGAATAAAATTTCTGCTTTTTTATGGATTACAATCAGCTTCCTCCTTTTATAAGGGAATCGAATATTTTTACGGAAAACGAGAAAATTAGGTTGGCTCAGATCGAACGTTTACCCACTCCACATGAGGTAGATGATATAACTAGTCTCCCTGAAATTTACGAATTGCTAAATGCCTTTATTGGCGATCAATCCGCCCGTAATACCCATCTTCAACTTAAAGCTAAGGAGTATTTGCAAGATAATCAGATAGATATGGCTTGGAAAGTACTGCTTATTTGATGTTTTTTGCATTGAATTAGGTGTTTGTTGTGCGATCTTTTTATTGAAATCATTTAGAATTTTATAAATTTTCAATAAAAAAACAGATTAGTTGAAAAATATATAATTTTATTTTACCTTTGGTTTTTAAACAACGGATTGCTTAGCTAGGGTTAAAGAATAGCAATCAAACAAACTATAACATCAATGAAACATAATTTTGGAGCAGGTCCATGTATTCTGCCAAAGGAAGTATTTCAACAAGCCTCAGAAGCTGTAATTGATTTTAACAACACCGGTTTATCAATTTTAGAGATCTCTCACCGTTCCAAAGAGTTTGAAGCAGTGATAGATGAGGCCACACAATTAGTACGCGAGTTATTGTCAGTACCTCAGGGATATTCGATTCTTTTCCTTCAAGGAGGGGCTAGTTTGCAATTTGCAATGGCGCCGTTGAATCTTTTACCTGAAGGAGGTAAGGCTGCTTATTTGGATACTGGTGTCTGGGCTACAAAAGCATTAAAAGAAGCTAAAAAATTCGGTACAGTAGATGTTGTAGCTTCGTCGATTGATAAAAATTATTCCTACATCCCTAAGGGATATGCCATCCCAACAGATGCTGCATATTTTCATTATACAGCTAACAATACCATTTACGGTACTGAGGTTTTTGATAAGCCTGAAACAGCATTGCCAGTGGTTGTTGATATGTCTTCTGATATTTTCTCACGTGAGATCAATGTTGCTGACTATGATTTGATCTATGCTGGTGCTCAAAAAAATATGGGCCCTGCAGGTGTTACACTCGTGATTGTTAAAGATGACATCTTAGGTAAATCAGGACGTATTCTTCCGTCGATGTTGGATTATCAATTGCATATCAATGGTGGTTCAATGTACAATACTCCTCCGGTATATTCGATCTTTGTTTCGATGTTAAACCTTCGTTGGTTAAAAGCAAAGGGCGGTGTTTCTGTATTAGAGCAAGAGAATATCATCAAAGCACGTGCTTTATACGATGAAATCGACCGTAACCCATTGTTCAAAGGTACTGCAGCTGTTGAAGATCGTTCACGCATGAATGTTACTTTTGTAATGGATACACCAGAGTTGGAGGCTGAATTTTTGGCTTTGGCAAAAGAGCGTAATTTGATCGGAATCAAAGGTCACCGTTCTGTAGGTGGATTTAGAGCTTCGATTTACAATGCTTTACCATTAAGCAGCGTAAATGCGTTGATTGATGCAATGAAAGAATTTGAGGACACGCATACGGCATAAGGCAGTGTGCATGTTGCTGAAATTTAGCAGTTGACAAACAGATAATTAGTTAGATTAAGAATTATAGAGGTCGTATCGTATTCACCTGGTTGGATCTTCTGATGAGTTGAACGGCACTGATACCTTTAAAAACGAATTATAAAGATGAAAATATTAGCGAATGACGGTATCGATCCACTAGGAAAGAAAATGTTGGAAGATGCAGGTCATAGTGTAGATACAACTCATATTCCGCAAGAAGAGCTTCCAGAAAAGCTCCTTGCTTATGACGCAATCACGGTACGTAGTGCAACTAAAGTACGTCAGGCCCTGATTGATGACTGCCCTAACTTGAAAGTTATCGGCCGTGGTGGAGTAGGCATGGATAATATTGACGTAGACTACGCCCGTTCAAAAGGGATTGCTGTTGTCAATACCCCTGCAGCATCTTCTTTATCAGTGGCTGAGCTGGTTTTTGCCCACCTATTGAATGGTGTACGTTTCTTATACGATTCTAATAGAAAAATGCCTGTTGAGGGTAATACAAAATTTGGCGCCCTTAAAAAAGCTTATGGAGCTGGTACTGAGCTTCGTGGTAAGACGATCGGTATCGTTGGATTTGGTCGTATCGGTCGCGAAGTTGCCAAAATCGCCATTGGTCTGGGGATGGATGTTGTTTACACGGATTTGTTCGAAGGACCAAAAACATTGACCATAACACTTTCAGGTGGTATCCAAGTTGAGGTACCTATTCAACAAGTGGAGATGGACAACTTATTTAAAGTTTCAGATTTTATTTCTTTACACGTTCCATTTTTGGATAAACCAGCTATCGGAGCTGCAGAGTTCCCATTATTGAAAGATGGTGTTGGCTTAGTTAATGCCTCGAGAGGTGGCGTTATTGATGAATTGGAATTAGTGAAAGCATTGGATTCAGGCAAAGTTGCATTCGCCGGTTTAGATGTATTCGATAATGAGCCTACTCCACGCGAAGAGATCTTAAAACATCCAAAAATTTCGTTGACGCCACATATTGGGGCGGCAACCAATGAAGCTCAAGAAAGAATCGGCGAAGAATTGGCCGGTCTACTGATCGAAAACTTGAAGAAGTAATTCTTCCGCATAACATATAAGATATGCGGCACAAAACTTTCATGATTTTGTGCCGCATTTTTTTTAATATAAATTCATGAATTGCCTATATTGGCACACAGAAATTTAATAATTGTAACTTCAGTATGAAAGTTTTAAAATTTGGTGGTACTTCCGTGGGAAGTGCAGCACGTATCAAAGGGTTGTTGGATATTGTAAACCCTGCTGAACGTCAGATCGTCGTATTGTCCGCAGTTGCTGGAACGACAAATGCTTTGGTTGAAATAGGTCAAGCTTACACAGCAGGTAAGAAGGACGAAGCTAAAGATTTGGTCAAGAAGCATAAGGATAAGTACGAAGACCTTATTAAAGAACTTTTCAGTACTGAACAAGGTTATAAAAATGGTAAAGAATTGATCGATTACCATTTTAATCTGATTTCTACCTTAGCCAATGAATTATTTACACCTATTGAAGAAAAAGTTATTCTGGCGCAGGGTGAATTGATGTCTACTGCTTTATGGCATTTCTATTTGAACGAAATCGGTATAAAATCCGTGTTGTTGCCAGCCCTGGATTTTATGAAAATTGATGAGGATAATGAGCCTATGGTGGAATACATTGGCGAAAAACTAAGTCATATTCTGGCACAGAGCCCAGAAAATACCTTATTTATCACACAAGGTTTTATTTGCCGAAATTCATTTGGTGAAATCGATAATTTGCGCCGTGGTGGTTCAGATTATACGGCTTCATTGATCGGTGCAGCAATCCGTGCGGAGGAAGTTCAGATCTGGACGGACATCGATGGGATGCACAACAATGATCCTCGTGTTGTCAAAGGAACAACACCGATTGCACATCTAAGCTTTGATGAAGCTGCGGAGCTGGCTTATTTTGGTGCTAAAATTTTACATCCACAATCGGTATTCCCGGCGCAAAAATATAATGTTCCAGTTCGTTTGTTGAACACGATGGAACCCAATGCAAAAGGGACTTTGATCAGTAAGGACGGTGCTCAGAAAGGTTGTATTCGCGCCATTGCCGCGAAAGACGGTATCACGGCAATTCACATCCATTCATCGCGTATGCTACTTGCCTATGGTTTCCTACGTCGTGTTTTTGAAATATTCGAACGTTATAAAACACCAATCGATATGATCACAACTTCGGAAGTGGCGGTATCGTTGACCATCGATGATACAACCAATTTGGCTGATATTATCAAAGAAGTGGAGGATTTTGGTTCTGTAACAGTAGATGGTGATCAGACCATTGTATGCGTTGTAGGCGATTTCGGTTTGAATAGCCACGGTTATGCTGCTCGCGTACTTGACGCCGTAAAACACCTTCCAGTTCGTATGATTTCTTACGGTGGTTCAGACTTTAACGTGTCGATTCTATTGAATTCAGATCATAAAACAGAAGCATTACGTTCATTGCACAATCGTTTATTTTAAGAAGTAGGTTTTTATATGATAAATACAGGTATCGCGGCGAAGTTTGCAGAGAAAGAAACGCCGTTTTATTATTATGATCTGAATGTGTTAAACAAGACCCTGGAGGCTGCGCATGCTGCGTCCCACAAACGGGGATTTCATGTTCACTATGCATTAAAGGCCAATTTTAATGACGAGTTATTGAAGGCGATTCAAGAGATCGGCTTTGGTGCGGATTGCGTGAGTGGCAATGAGGTAAAGAAAGCCATTGAATGTGGCTTTGATTCCAAGAAAGTCACTTTTGCGGGAGTTGGTAAATCCGATAAGGAAATCAATTATTCGCTCGATCAAAATATTTTTGCTTTTAATGTGGAATCCATTCAGGAGCTTGAAGTCATCAATGAGCTTGCCTCAAAGAAAGGTGTAAAAGCAAATGTGGCTTTACGGATCAACCCAAATGTGGATGCACACACCCATCATTATATTACAACAGGGCTTGATGAAAACAAATTTGGTGTGCCCAATGCCGATTTGGAAAAATGTGCAGCCGTGCTTAAAAAATGTGAATCTATTGAATTGGTTGGTCTTCATTTTCACGTAGGTTCACAGATTACGGATATGACCGTATTCAAAAGCCTGTGCGTGAAGGTCAATGAATGGAAAAACTGGTTTGAAGAACGCGGTACACAAATCCGTGTATTGAATGTCGGTGGCGGATTGGGGATTGATTATAAAAATCCTGATGGAAATACAATTCCTGATTTTGAAGCCTATTTTGATATTTTCGACCGCTTTCTGGAGCGTACAGCACAGCAGGAAGTACACTTTGAATTGGGGCGGGCTTTGGTCGCACAATGCGGAAGCCTTGTTAGCCGCGTGTTGTATGTCAAAAATGGTGTCAAGAAAAATTTCTTGGTATTGGATGCTGGAATGACTGAATTAATGCGCCCGGCCTTGTATCAGGCCTATCATAAAATTGAAAATATCAGCGCGACAGACAGCGCCGAATCCATTAACTACGATGTGGTTGGGCCAATCTGTGAATCGTCCGACTGCTTTGGTAAGGAAGTACCACTTCCCGTTTCAAAACGTGGCGACTTAATTGCCATTCGTTCCGCAGGAGCTTATGGCGAAGTGATGGCCTCGCGTTATAACCTACGTGAGGAAATCCGATTTGTGTATAGCAATCAGCTATAAGCTCCCGTTTTTAAAATATTTATTTAAAAGCCAGTCTGTTCTTCAGACTGGCTTTTTGGTTTTAATAATTTTGTCCTATATGCAGAAACTTTTGTTTATCATTTTCTTGATCGTCTTTCGTATACTTGTTTATGCTTATGGCGATTGAATTTCCGGTTACGATAGATTTGTTTGGAAAAACATTTCTCTTACATCCTTTTATGGAAGGATTGGGGATGTTTATTGGTATGCGTTATTATCAGTTGCTCAAATGGAAGGATCAGGAAAGTTTAGGGCATACCAATTCCCTTCTTATTGTTATTGCTGCCGGCCTAGGGGCTTTGGTCGGCTCACATGTCATCGGTTCGCTCGAGCGTCCGGCTGAATTGCTCAATGCGACACATAAATGGGCTTACATCTGGGTGAATAATACGATAATCGGTGGTTTGGCGGGAGGTTTGGTTGCCGTGGAAGGGATGAAAAAGATCATGGGTAAAAAAGAAAGTACCGGTGATCGGATGGTCTTTCCCCTGATTAGTGCAATTTCCATTGGTAGGGTAGGTTGTTTTTATACGGGTGTATTCGAGCAGACCTATGGTTTACCCACAACATCTCCATTGGGGATGTATTTGGGGGATGCCTATAAACGGCATCCGGTAGCGCTGTATGAAATCGCATTTTTACTGCTCTTATTTGTAGGACTCCAGCTTTTTAAACGGCGATACAATTATCGAAATGGTGTGTTGTTTCAGCTTTTTATGCTTAGTTATTTTAGTTTTCGTTTCCTGTTGGACTTTATTAAGCCACGGGCAATTATACTTTTGGGGCTAAGTACCATACAAATTACCTGCATCGTGGTGATAATTTATTATATTTATTTATTAAAAAATGAACGTTTAATCAAAAAATAGAAATTATGTATTTGCTTGAGGGGTCATTTGGATCGGAAAGTACCGCGATGTTGGGACTTTTTCTACTTACTATAGGTGCTATTGTGATCGGTATTGCACTTTTGGTTATTATTATCGGCTCGATTATTAAAGCTGGAAATAAAGAATCCAAATTCAATGTCAATCCCTGGCTTAAAGTATTGTTGGGCGGAATTGGAGCAATGTTGGCAGGGGGACTTGCCTGTGGACTTACCTTTATGAACTAGAGATCAGCTTTATGCCAGTTAGAAACTATACATACTACGATTACACCATCAGCCTATGTCCAACATGCCTTTCGCGTGTTGGTGCCAAGATTATTATCGAGGATGAACAGGTATTTATGACGAAAAACTGTCCTGATCATGGCTTTTTCAAAACACTGATAGCAACTGATGTTGACTATTATAAGAACATTCGGAATTATAATAAAGCCTCAGAAACACCTTTGAAATTTGATAATGAAGTACATTATGGCTGTCCCTATGATTGTGGCTTATGCGTCGATCATGAACAGCACAGTTGCCTTTCTATCATCGAAGTGACCGACCGCTGTAATTTGACCTGTCCAACCTGCTATGCCATGTCATCGCCCCATTATGGACGACATCGCTCGCTGGAAGAAATTGAACGGATGTTTGACAAAATCGTCGAAAGTGAAGGTGAACCGGATGTGGTTCAGATCAGTGGTGGAGAGCCAACCATACACCCTGATTTTTTTAAAATTTTAGACATTGCGAAGACAAAGCCTATTAAGCATCTCATGCTCAATACGAATGGGATCAGAATTGCAAATGATCCTGGTTTTGCTGAGCAACTCGCGACTTATGCGCCTGAATTTGAAATCTATCTCCAGTTCGATTCCTTTCGCCCATCGGTGCTTGAGAAATTCCGGGGCAAAGATCTTACGGATATCCGAAAAAAGGCCATAGACAAATTAAATGCACTCAATCTAAGTACAACCTTGGTCGTTGTCCTGGAAAAAGGAACCAACGATGATGAAATAGGGGAAATATTGGATTACGCCTTACAACAGCGATGTGTACGAGGGGTAACCTTTCAACCGGTGGAAATTGCCGGTCGAAATGCGGCCGATGCACAACAACATAAAATGACATTAACGGAGGTACGTCAGGAAATCCTGAATCAATATCCACTATTGGACCCACATGATATTATTCCTGTTCCTTGTAATCCTGATGCTTTGGCGATGGGCTATATACTGAAAATAGGAGCGGAGCGTATACCTTTGACCCGACATATTGATCCTGCTATTTTGTTAAATAGCCAATCGCGCAACACCATTGTATATGAACAAGACAAAGGTGTTCAGATGCAATTGCTGGATATATTTAGCACGGGAATTTCTGTGGATAAGGTAAAGCCAAAAGTAAACCAGTTGCTTTGCTGTTTACCCGAAGTCTGCGCACCTGATCTTGACTACGACAATCTTTTCCGAATTATCATTATGAATTTTATGGATGCCTACGATTTTGACGTTCGTGCAGTCAAAAAATCATGTGTCCATATCGTCAACAAAGACTTGAAATTAATTCCTTTTGAGACGATGAATTTATTTTATCGTGATGATAAAATAAAACGGCTGGAAGAACTAAAACTATCGGATGCTATTCGATTTTAACAGGAGATAAGTTATTTTTGTCGAAGAAATACCTTTGGTCCTTTCTTTGCAAAATGTAGTGTTCATTGCATTTGGCTACACATTGCCAGGTAAGGAAATCAACGAAATTAGAAGTATGAAATTGGGCATTGTTAAGCGTTTTATTTTTGTCTTAAGTCTCTTGGCTTTTCAGTTGCATGTGTCTGCACAGGATTCAGTTCAGGTTAGAAAAAATCAAAGTAACGATCGAACCGCGGCACATGTTGGCTTCAATAAAAGGTCAGCTGTGGATTCCACACGTGTTGGCAATGACTCCTTACGTAATGACCTGAAGAAGGTCAATTTGACTTTTCTTGCTAATATTCGAACAGGTTCAATGGCGGATTTCGTTGCACAACTGAATGAGAAATCCAATACGTATACTGCGACCAATACAGGATCGGCCAAAGACAGTATTGCCGCAATTAAAAATAGTATTCACGAGGAAATTAAACAGCTGAAGTCTATCAAGGGCAGTATCAGTAATTATTCAAACAGTCTTACTATTACCCAGGATCAGATCAGGAATTTGGTCAACCGGTATGATATTAGTACCAGTAATCATAGTCGCGCGTACCAATACCTTGATAATGCTCAGCTCAAGCTGTCGGCAAAAATGGATTCTCTGGAGGCCATCAACCGTACGATAGATGAACTTATCGCCAAGAACCAACGCCATTTGCTGCGTCTGGATGCTGTGCATGAGGTGAAAAATGTAAGTAAAAAGGCCGATTCTACATCGAGCAAAAGTTCGATCTGGAAAGCGAATACGGCCGCAATTTCAAAAGATGTCTTATTAAATAATATCCGTACAAATTATAGTAATAATAAATCGATTGACAAATATGTTAATCGGACCGATTGGGCGAGTCGTATCCTATTGATTGTATTGGGATTGGGCTATTGCTACTGGATTGTGCGGGTGTCCTATATCCTTCGACAGAATGATTCTGAACATAAACTTGCGATTGATGCTATCGTTGGGAAAACAATTATTTTCCTCTTGACACTGTTGCCTTTTGTAAACTTCTTTACACCAAGTTTCATTCTGCAGGCTTCCCAATTGGTCATTATGTTAATCTTCATGTTTTTGCTAAGGCATCGCATGAGCGGGTTACAGCGTAAAATTGCCATTATCCTCATTGTATTCTATCTCCTGGATGTATTTGTCAATATGATCGTAAGCGATGACCTCTTTTTAAGGATCGTTTGTATCGCCTTTAATCTGATCGCACTGGGACTTGTTAGCTACACAAAGCGACGAATCAAAAATGCAGATAGTCCGGGGTATATCAGCAATTTTATATATGTCGTTTTCGCTATCCTCAATATCACGGCAATTACCTTGAATGTGATTGGCCATGTTGAGCACTCGCGGAGCTTTAGTATTGCCTGCGCCGTTGGTTTAGTCCAATCCTTTACGTTGCAGTATTTTGCAGACATGATTAAGGCCGATGTACGTAATCAGTTTAAAAAAGATCGACTGACTGCAGGATTCTGGATGCGTTTTAACGAACAGCGTACATTGGCTATCATCACCGAAATCCTTCGGATCGTATGTGTACTTTTGGCTATTATTGTGTTGGCAAACAACTTACAGTTTATAGAAACACTATTGGCAGCGAGCGGAGTCTTTTTTGGCAAAGTGCGCAGCATTGGAAGCATATCTTTTACACTCGGCAACCTTGTTGTGGCTGTTTTACTGCTTCTGGTGGCCAACTGGTTTCAAAAAAATATCAGTTTGATTGTTCTTGGCGGTGAAGATGGTCAGCTTAGCCAGGTCTATAATCAGAAGATGACCCTATTTCCGCTATTTCGTTTAGCGATTATTCTGATTGGTTTTTTTATGGCAATCTCTGCCCTGGGAATGAGTTTGGATAAACTTACCGTTGTCATCGGAGCACTGAGTGTTGGTATTGGTCTGGGCATGCAGAATATCATCAATAATTTTGTGTCTGGTATTATTTTAGTTTTTGACAAGCCATTTCGGGTGGGTGACCAAATTGAGCTTGCCGACAAAAAAGGGCGGGTCAAAGAAATCGGTATACGTGCCAGTGTCCTAAAAACTGCAGATGGTGCGGATGTTATCATCCCAAATGGCGATTTACTCTCTGGAAGAGTCGTCAATTGGACTTTATCACAGGAGTACAGCAAAACAAGCTTTGTACTCCATATCGATCGACAGGCTGATTTGGACAAAGCGAAAGAATGGATTAAAGATGCGATGATGGCGAGCCCATATTACATCCAGGAAAGAGACAGCGGGATCAGCATACAGGATATCAGTGCGGAAATGATCTATCTAAGTGTTTACTGCTGGGTAAACGCGGCGGGCAATGCCTCGTCGCTTAAAAACGATGTGCTGCTTGTATTATACAAAAAGTTTGAAGCGGAGGGGTTGAAATTTTATAGTGTCATTCCTCCCAAAAATTAATTTATCAATTGACTTTTTCTGACCAGTATGCATCATGGATTATGGTCAAGGCTTATTATTTAGTCAAATGAGTTCGGAAATATAAGGGGCTGAATCCCTTGGCCCGTTTGTAGAAATGTGAAAGATGGCTCTCGTCGGTAAATCCGAGTTCTGCAGCAATTTGTTTCAAGGTATAATCTTTGGATTTAAGTCTGTTTTCGATGAGTTCGATCCTGTAGCTGTTAATATAGGCTCTTAAACTGGTGCCGAAGTTCTTCTTAAAATAGATTCCAAAATAGGATGGAGCAATATTAAATTTCTGAGCCAGCAGGTTGACCTGAAGTTTTTCGGGCGAAAAAATATAGCGATGAATATAAGCCGAAATCGATCGGTCAACATATAGTTCATGCTGCTGGGGTAAGCGTTGCGCTTCTGATATTTCTTTATAGAGCCCAAAGATCGCAACGAGTTGGTCAAATAGCCAATCAGAACGCTCGTTGACAGTGGCATTAATATACAGTCGGACAGCTTCCAGGATATGTGAATAAATCAGGCGATGGTGCTCGTCCATATACAGTTTGCGTTCCTTTAATCCTTTATCGTTCATTAGCTCCATAATCCAGGCATAGCGCTTTAGATTACGTTTATTCTGCAGGAAGTAGGTGTCTGTAAATAAAATAAACAAAAAATGGGTCTTTTCTTCAATGTTAAAATAATGCTTGTCTTCCGGACTAATTAAGAACACATCGCCAGGTTCATAATTCAGTTCAAATTTGTTGATCACATGGGTTCCTTTGCCCGAACGAATATAAACAAGCTCATAATAATTTTGCTCGTGTGGAGGCAAATGAAAACTATCCTCAATAAATTCACTGATCCGTAAAGGTTCAAACTGTTTTTTGCGCATTGCTCTCCTGATATATATATCTTTAAATGTACATAAAAATAATGTATTTGTACATGTTATTGCCTGCTCTACTATCGCACCTTTGTGTCGTATAAAATGATAAGAAAACATGATTAATTTTATAATGATTGCATTTTGCATCGCAGCGGGGATGTTGTTAAGGCGAACAAATTTAATTCATTCCGAAGCACATAAAGGGATCAATACCTGGATTCTTTATTTTGCCCTGCCGGCGGTGTCTTTCAAATATATTCCGAAGATCGTATGGTCATCAGAATTACTGTTTCCCGTGTTTTCGGCAATCCTCGTTTGGGCAGGTAGTTGGTTATTTATGGAAGTATACTGTCGGCGTAAAAATTATAAGCAACGCTCCCGCAGTAGCTTGGAATTGGCAGCAGGTTATAGCAATACGTCCTTTATAGGCTTTCCATTGATCATAGCTTATTTTGGTGAAGCCCAGTTGCCGATTGCAATTATTTGCGACCAAACTACATTTATTCTACTTTCTACAGCCGGAATCATCAATGCACTAAAAGCGAATGTCCAGGATGGCGAAACGATCGATGTCAAATTTATGCTTCGAAAGTTAGTTAGCTTTCCACCCCTGATCGGTTGTATAACAGCCTTAATGCTGTCTCAATTTGTTGACCTTTCAGTTGCTGAGCCTTTTTTCGATAAGTTGGTGGCCACCGTTGGGCCCTTGGCCTTATTTTCTATTGGTTTACAGTTGAAGTTTGATGGTTGGCGACAACAGATTTCGCAGATCAGTACAGCGATGAGTTATAAATTGATTCTTGCCCCAGCATTGGTATTACTATTTGCATTACTACTTGGTGTGAAGGGAGCTGTTGCGCGGATCAGTATATTCGAAGCAGCTATGCCAACCTTGGTCACTTCGGGGATCATTGCCGAACAATACCATCTGAATACCAAGCTGGTCAATCTGGTTATCGGTTTTAGTATTGTTGTGGGGCTGCTAACAACTGCATTTTGGGATTTTGTTATTCGACTTTTTTTCTCCTAGCCTACGGTTGCATTGATTGATTGATTGATTGATTGATTGATTGATTGATTGATTGATTGATTGATTGATTGATTGATTGATTGATTGATTGATTGATTGATTTTGAAAACAGCGTAGGCCTAATTTGGCAGCGATTAGTCTTATCCGAAGTATTGTGTAGGCGTGGGGATGTATTCACTTCGTAACATTTTGATAGTGAATCATCTCATGCGAACAACTTTTTTGCTGTTCAACTGTTATTAGGCTATAACCATCTATAAAAAGGAGGTATGTTATGAACCTGATACACAAAATTGAACATTGGGGCGATGCTCATCACCCACAATGGATTGATTACCTAAGAATAGCCTTAGGGGTCGTGATTTTTGCCAAAGGTGTAAGTTTCGTAAATGATAGGGATGTTGTTCAACATATGATTGAGCAAAGTAGTTTCCACTTATCATCATGGGGTGCTGTTCACTATGTGGTTTTTACCCATTTGGTGGGAGGGTTGTTCCTAATTTTAGGTTTTCAAACCCGTTTGGCCTCACTACTGCTATTTCCGGTACTGGTAGGGGCTGTATTTTTTGTTAATATCACCCACGGGTTTAGTTATTTGAATTCCGAATTGTGGCTTTCTATAGTCGTATTCTTTTTGCTGATCTTTTTTATGGTCATGGGCTCTGGAAAATACTCCCTAGATCAAATGATGAACAAACCAGGATACAAAAGGGATATCTAAAAAAAAGCTCCTTCATATATGAAGGAGCTTTTCTTTTTTATTTGCCTTGCTCGTCAATCCATTGGCGTGCATTAACGAATGCTTCAATCCAAGGAGAAACTTCGTCCTGACGACCTTTTGGATAATTTGCCCAATGCCATTGGAACACCGAACGCTCAATATGTGGCATAGTAGCCAAGTGGCGTCCAGTCTTATCGCAAACCATTGCTGTATTATAGTCCGAACCATTTGGGTTATGCGGATATTGCTCATACGCATATTTTGCAACGATATTGTATTGCTCTTCAGCATATGGAAGGTTGAATTTTCCCTCCCCATGTGAGATCCAAACACCCAATGTACTTCCCGCTAGTGTCGATAACATGACGGAATTGTTTTCCTGAACTTTTACAGATACAAAGTTTGACTCGTGTTTTCCGGAAGTATTGTGTAGCATTTTTCCGTGGATTTCATGCTCAGGATTGATCATCTCAAGTTCCATAAATAGCTGACAGCCATTACAGATACCAACCGAAAGTGTATCCGGACGAGCAAAGAAATCGGTTAGGGCTTTTTTCGCTTTTTCATTGTAAAGGAAAGCGCCAGCCCAACCTTTTGCCGAACCCAATACATCTGAGTTCGAGAAACCACCTACAGCACCGATAAATTGGATGTCTTCCAATGTCTCACGACCCGCGATCAAATCGGTCATGTGAACATCTTTTACATCAAAGCCAGCCAAGAACATGGCGTTAGCCATTTCGCGTTCGGAGTTGGAACCTTTCTCACGAAGGATCGCAGCTTTCGGACGTGGTTTAGTTCCGTCGATTACTGGTTTCTTACCATCAAAATGACTTGGGAAAGTAAAGGCTAGGGGTTGATTTTTATAATTATCGAAACGTTGTTGTGCTGTTCCATTTTTAGACTGCTTTGAATCCAAAAGGAATGATGTTGTAGACCATACATCACGTGTTGCTGCAACATCAAAGCTGAATACCGCTTCTTGATTTTTAATCGTTACCGTATTACCTTCGATCACCTGGCCGATTTTAACCGCGTCCACAGCAGCTTCTTTGACAATCGCTTCAAAAGCAGCGTCGTCTTTCGCTTGCAGGACAAGTGCAATATTCTCATTAAAGAAGGCTTTTACGCTATCAGATTCATTTAATGCTGAAAGGTCATAGTTGGCGCCGAGATTAACATCGGCAAAGGTCATTTCCAATAAGGTGGTAATCAAGCCCCCCGATCCGACATCGTGACCAGCTTCGATCTGTCCTTCGTTAATTAATTGTTGTACGGTATTGAATGCTGTTTTGAAATAAGCAGCATCTTGAATGGTCGGTACTTCAGTACCTAATTTATTGATGATCTGCGCAAATGACGAACCGCCTAATTTGAACTGATCTTTTGATAAGTTGATGTAATAGATCGATCCGGCCTTTTTGTTCAGCACAGGTTCTACCACTTTTGTGATATCCGTACAATTTCCTGCGGCAGAAATGATCAATGTGCCTGGGGCAATGACGTTTTCGCCGTTTGGATATTTTTGTTTCATCGACAAAGAATCTTTTCCCGTTGGGATATTGATTCCCAATGCAATGGCAAAATCCGAGCAGGCTTTAACAGCTTGGTATAAGCGGGCATCTTCCCCCTCATTATTGGCCGCCCACATCCAGTTGGCCGATAGGGAGATTCCTGCGAGGCCATTTTTGATTGGCGCAAATACGATGTTGGAAAGCGATTCGGCAATAGCCGTTCTACTTGCCGCCGCCGGATCCACCAAGGCAGCAACAGGGGAGTGACCTATTGTTGTCGCAATACCTTCTTTACCTTTATAGTCAAGTGCCATAACACCGACGTTGTTCAACGCCAATTGCAATGGACCTGCACATTGTTGTTTGGCAACACGGCCACCAACACAACGGTCTACTTTATTGGTTAACCAATCTTTCGAAGCAACAGCTTCCAATTGTAATACTTGGTTTAAGTAGTTTGGAATGTCGGTTGCATCATAAGCAAGATCCGCATAATTGCGAACCACGGTTTTATCGCGCATGAAAGTTTTTGGCGATGAACCAAAGAAATCTTCAAGGGCATAATCCATTGGTTTTTCACCTGTACTTTTCGATTCGAAAGTAAAGCGGTGGTCGCCAGTGACATCACCTACAGTGTACATTGGTGCACGTTCGCGATCTGCAACACGTTTTAACGTGTCAATATCATCTTCAGCGATCACAAGTCCCATACGTTCTTGCGATTCATTACCGATAATTTCTTTTGCCGATAGTGTAGGATCTCCTACAGGAAGTGCATCCAGGTCAATTAAACCTCCGGTCTCTTCAACAAGTTCAGATAAACAGTTTAAGTGGCCGCCTGCACCATGATCATGGATCGAGACAATTGGGTTATGATCTGACTCTACTAAGCCACGAACAGCATTCGCTGCACGTTTTTGCATTTCGGGATTGGAACGTTGAATCGCATTAAGCTCAATTCCAGAACCAAATGCTCCTGTATCTGCAGATGATACAGCGGCTCCACCCATTCCGATGCGGTAATTTTCACCACCTAGGATAACGACTTTATCACCAGTTTTCGGCGTATGTTTTTTCGCTTGATCTAGTTTTCCATAGCCAACACCACCAGCTTGCATAATGACTTTGTCGTAACCAAGTTTACGGCCATCCTCTTCATGCTCAAAGGTCAATACAGAACCTGTAATGAGGGGCTGACCAAACTTATTACCGAAGTCAGAAGCACCGTTGGAAGCTTTGATCAGGATGTCAACTGGGGTTTGGTATAACCATTGACGCTCTTGCATCGCATTTTCCCACGGGCGAGTTTTGTTGAGTTCCTTTGCCGGCTCAGTTAATGTTCCTGCCTGAAGGTCCAATTTATTTTGTTCCAATCGCGAATAAGCAGTCATATATACGGCTGTACCCGCCAATGGAATCGCTCCTTGGCCACCGGCCATACGGTCGCGGATTTCACCACCTGACCCAGTAGCAGCTCCCGAAAATGGTTCTACAGTAGTAGGGAAATTGTGTGTTTCCGCTTTTACTGATAAAACCGAATCAAATGCTTTCTCTTCGTAAAAATCAGGTTTGTCTGCAGATTTAGGTGCAAATTGTGTGACACGTGGACCTTTAACAAAGGCAACGTTATCTTTATAAGCAGAAACAATCTCGTTCGGATTGGTTTCAGAAGTCTTTTTGATTAATTTAAATAAGGAAGTGGGCTGCTCTTCGCCATCGATGATAAAGGTACCATTGAAAATCTTGTGTCTACAGTGTTCAGAATTTGCTTGTGAAAAAGCGAATACTTCTGAGTCTGTAAGCAGACGACCCAATTTGGTCGAGAGATTATTGAGGTAGTCTACTTCTTCTGGATTTAGCGCAAGGCCCTCAGATTTGTTGTAGGCCTCGATGTCTTCAATTTCCAATATCGGTTCAGGTGTGATGTTGACGGTATACATGTCCTGTGTCAACATACTGAACTTTTGTGAAATCATTGGATCGAAGTCATTGAAATCCGCTGGTACCGGTTGAAATTCTTCTATACGAACAATTCCTGCAATGCCCATATTTTGTGTGATTTCTACGGCATTGGTACTCCAGGGAGTAACCATCGCAGCGCGGGGTCCAACAAAGTAGTGGTTAAGGTTTTGGTCGTCTAGTTTTTTGGCGTTGCCGAATAGCCAGTTGAGTTTAGTAATGTCTTCTTGTGATAAAGAGTTTACGCTTTGAACACCATATACAGTGTTCGATGGGTTCTCAAAGAAATGAATCATTATAAATGTTTGTTTTGAACGTTCTTCAAATTAAAGCACAAAGTTACATATTTATTTTGATGGAAAGGCTTGAATTTTCATTAAAAAATAGGCTCAGGTTGCGTTTACTGGAAAAGGCCAAAATTGCTGTTTTGTGTAAATAAGTGTAAAGTTATGTTAATTCATGTAAATAAAAGTTATAATTAATAATTGCATTCGTTTCGTTCGGGGAAAGCCCCTACATTCGCAGCATTCATCACCTATGAATAAATATGATTATCCTTGGGAAGGGGTTTATGAACTCCTTCATACGATCTTTTCCTTCGGTATAAATCTAAGGTCCAAATAACTACCTTGGTTCTATCGTATCAACTTTCAAAAAAGATAAAATCGCTTGCTGCCTAGCCTAATGAAGTCTTTTGAGGAGCCTACCTACCGCATTAAATTCAGACCAACTGTTGATGAAGGGTAAATTGACGTTGGATATAAACTCAAATTTATCTAAGTTTGTGCATCAAATCAAATTCGAGATGAATATTTCATATAATTGGTTAAAACAACACGTTAATATAGATTCGACACCGGAGGAACTATCGCTTATCTTGACAAATACAGGATTGGAAGTAGAAGCTTTGGATGTTGTGCAGAGTATCCCAGGTGGATTGGATGGTTTGGTTGTTGGTGAAGTGAAAACTTGTGAACAGCATCCTAATGCCGATAAATTAAGAGTAACTACCGTTGATGTCGGTGGACCGGAGTTATTGCACATTGTATGTGGCGCACCGAACTGTCGTACAGGATTGAAAGTCATTGTTGCTACAGTGGGCACGACATGCCATCCGCTTACAGGAGAGCCTTTTAAAATTACCAAATCTAAAATTCGTGGTGAAGTTTCCGAAGGTATGTTGTGTGGAGAAGATGAAATCGGTTTAGGAACATCCCATGCCGGTATCGTTGAATTACCAGCTGATGTTGCCGTGGGGACCTTAGTGAAAGATCATTTCAATATCCAGGATGATTACCGTTATGAAATTGGTTTAACACCAAATCGTGCAGATGCAGCTTCGCATTTAGGCGTTGCAAGAGATATTGCGGCACATTTTCGTACACAATTGTTAAAAGCAGATGTTTCTGCATTCAAGGCTGCTGAGGCTGAGGGAACGACAGTGGTCGTTGCGGACGCACAGGCGAGCCCACGTTATAGTGGTATCAATATTACTGGTGTTCGCGTTGGCGAATCTCCAGATTGGTTAAAAGAGAAATTAAATGTTATCGGTGTTCGTCCGATCAATAATATTGTCGACGTCACCAATTATATATTACACGATTTAGGTCAGCCATTGCATGCTTTTGATGCTGATAAAATTGCGGGAAACAAAGTCCTTGTTCGTCTTGCGACTGAGGGCGAGAAATTTGTTACTCTGGATGGTGTGGAGCGTACCTTGTCTGCAGAGGACTTGGTGATTGCCGATGCTGAAAAACCGATGTGTATTGCGGGGGTTTTTGGTGGAGCACATTCTGGTGTATCAGCCGAAACGACCAATGTATTTTTGGAGTCAGCTTATTTTAATGCTGTTTCTGTACGGAAGACTTCCAAAAGACATGGTTTAAAAACAGATGCTTCTTTCCGTTTCGAACGGGGTACCGATCCAAATATTACGGTTGAAGCATTGAAGCGCGCTGCTTTATTGATTCAAGAAATTGCAGGTGGAACGATTTCATCTACCCTAAAGGATGAGTATCCTGTTGTGATTAAACCGTTTTCATTTCACGTGAGCTATGCGAATGTGGTTCGTTTGATCGGTCAGGCGATTCCAAATGAAGAAATTAAATCCATTATTGTCGCTCTTGGCATTGAAGTCACTTCAGAAACTGAAACGGGCCTTGATGTGTTGGTGCCGGCATATCGTGTCGATGTCACACGTGAGGTAGACGTTGTGGAGGAAGTGTTGCGTATTTATGGTTATAACAATATTGAGTTGAAGTCACAAATTAAGGCCTCTTTAAATACGGTTGAAAAGCCAGATAAGGAAGTTGTCTTAAATCAATTGGCAGATCTATTGATTGCAAATGGATTTCGTGAGATTCTGTCCAACTCCCTAACAAAGCTGGACTATGCGGATGATAGCGAAACGGCGGTTAAATTGTATAATCCATTGAGTTCGGATTTGGATACGATGCGTCAAAATATGGTTTTTTCTGTTTTGAGTGCGATTGAATATAACCAAAAACGAAGAAACTTTGATCTGAAATTCTTTGAATTCGGTAAGACATATGCGCTGGATGGTGAAGGCTATAAAGAAACGCAACACCTAGTTTTTGCTATGGCGGGTAAAAATGAAGCTGAGCAATGGAATAGCAAAAAAGACGCAGTTAATTTCTATAACCTAAAAGCAGCCGTAGATACTGTTATCAAAAGGCTGAAAATTGAAGGGGTTCAGATACAAGATGCTGCAAGTTCACATTTTGCCTATGGTTTGAACTATATGAAAGGGCAGAAATGTTTGGTTTCATTTGGTGCAATTGCAAACGCAGATTTGAAAAAAGCAGATGTTGAAGGTCAGGTTTTCTTTGCTGATTTTGACTGGGATGTTTTGATGAAAATCATTCGTAAGAATAGCATTCAATATAAAGAAGTTTCCAAATTCCCGGCTGTACGCAGAGATTTGTCGCTCTTGATCGACGAAAATGTAAGCTTCGATAAGTTACAATTTGTTGCTCAAAAGACCGAACGCAAGCTTTTAAAGGAGGTAAATGTGTTTGACGTGTATAAAGGTGATAAAATTCCGGAAGGGAAAAAGTCTTATGCTCTGAGCTTTATCTTGCAGGATGAAGAAAAAACACTTACTGATAAGCAAATTGATGCGATAGTTCAAAAATTAATTGTTAATTTTGAGAAGGAACTAGGCGCGGAAGTGCGTGGTTAATTAGAGATACAACATTAATTGGTAATATTCAATTTATATTATGGCAACATTGTCTTCACAAATGAATCTGATCGTTGAGAAAACGAAAAATTTAATTCAATTGTGCGAAGTCTTGCAAGAAGAAAATGATTTGCTTAAATTAGAGGTACAATCCTTAAAAGTGGCTTTCGATGCGAGCAACGATAAGAGCAAGCAATTGGAAGAGAAGGTCAAAGCGTTGGCAGTTGCCCGTACGTTAGATTCTGAAACGGATAAGGAAGCAATTAATGAAAAAATACTTGACACAAAACAAAAAATTAACGATTTTGTGCGGGAAATAGACAAGTGTATTAGTTTGTTGAAATAGTTGGGAGAAGTGTTATCGGATTCAAACTAATACAACGTTAAAAAGCTCAAAGAAATGGGAGAGATTTCCATAAAAATAAATATCGCAGATCGTGTTTATCCCCTTCGGGTGGAGAGCGCGGAAGAAGAAGTAATTCGACACGCTGCGAAATTGATAAATGAAAAAGTAAAGGAATTGCAGGAAAACTATACTGTGAGAGATAAGCAGGATTTGTTATCCATGTGTGTATTGCAATTTGCGACGCGTATGCTTAATGCAGAGCGGCAGTCTCAAAACCACGAAGTGGGTTTGGAAAATTCAGTACAGGAACTTGATCAGTTGTTGACGGATTTCTTTAAAAAATAAATTTACGTTCTTTATATTTAGAGCTTAAACGACGAATTTGCCGCAATTAAATTCGGGTTGTCACTATTTTAAACTTAACGCTTCAATATTACAGGCGCAAAAAGATATAGGCCATTTTGCGAAAGCCATCTGGGTCATAATCTAAGCCTAATTATGTAATCACGAAGTTTAATAATACATGAGACCTGTTTAAATTTAATTGCGGTTTTTTTTTGTCATGAAGTCCTGATGCACTTATCCGGATCGCTATTGACTTGGCGCATACCAAAGGTAAGGGAAAAGGCTGATTGATGATTTTACTGGAATTTGAATATAATTAATAAAAACAAACATAAATAATACAATTATACATACATGGACATCGCAATTTATAGCATAATTTCTCTGATTGTTGGTGTTGTTATAGGTCGTTATCTATTGGTTCTGTTATTTAAGAAACAAGAGCAGGAAGCCAAGGATAAGGTAAATAGCATACTGAAAGATGCAGAGCAGGAAGGGGAACACATTAAAAAGAAACGCCTGTTAGAGGCCAAAGAAAAGTTCCTTCAATTAAAATCTGAACACGAAAAGGAAGTCAATCAACGTAATAATACCATCAACCAAAAGGAAAATACGTTAAGACAAAAAGAACAGTCAATTAACCAAAAGCTGGAAAACATCAATCGCGATAAGCAAGAGGTGGATACCAAAAAAAAGCAATTGGATAAGTTGGTTGAACTAAATGAAAAGAAATCTGAAGAAGTAGAAACGCTCAAATTACAACAGATTAAGCAATTGGAAAGTATCGCTGGCGTAACTGCTGACGAAGCAAAAAATCAATTGGTGGACTCGTTGCGCGAAGAAGCCCGCTCACAAGCGATGATTCAAATCAAAGATATTGTGGATGAGGCCAAATTGACGGCGACTAAAGAGGCGAAAAAGGTTGTTATTCAGACCATCCAACGCACTGCTACGGAATCTGCGATCGAAAATACCGTCTCAATTTTCAATATCGAAAATGATGAAATCAAAGGTCGTATTATTGGTCGCGAAGGTCGTAATATTCGTGCATTGGAAGCTGCAACAGGCGTAGAAATCATCGTAGACGATACACCTGAAGCAATTATCCTATCTGGTTTCGATCCCGTACGTCGCGAAATAGCGCGTTTGGCTTTACACCGTTTGGTAACAGATGGTCGTATTCACCCGGCACGTATTGAAGAGGTTGTTGCTAAGACGCGGACGCAAATAGAGGATGAAATCGTTGAAATTGGTGAACGTACCGCGATCGATTTGGGAATCCATGGTTTGCACCCTGAATTGATTCGTATGGTAGGGCGCATGCGTTACCGCTCGTCTTACGGACAGAATCTTTTACAACACTCGCGTGAGGTAGCTAATTTTGCAGCAACAATGGCGGCAGAACTAGGTCTGAATGTTAAACATGCGAAACGTGCTGGATTACTACACGATATAGGTAAAGTGCCTGATGATAATCCGGAGTTGCCACACGCTATTTTAGGTATGCAACTTGCCGAGAAATACAAGGAACACCCTGATGTATGTAATGCAATTGGTGCTCACCATGATGAGATCGAAATGACTGCCTTAATATCTCCGGTCGTTCAGGCTTGTGACGCGATCTCTGGTGCACGCCCGGGCGCACGTCGTGAGGTTGTGGAAAGTTATATCAAGCGCCTAAAAGAGTTGGAAGATTTGGCTTTATCGTATCCTGGGGTTGAGAAAACCTTCGCGATACAAGCTGGCCGTGAGCTACGTGTCATCGTTGAGAGTGAGAAGGTGTCTGATGCACAGTCGGAAATACTAGCTGCTGATATCTCTAACCGTATTCAAACGGAAATGACTTATCCAGGGCAAATTAAAGTAACTGTAATTCGTGAGACAAGGTCAGTGTCTTACGCAAAATAGATCCTAAGGATCTATTATAAAAAAAGCTCCAAACATTTTGTTTGGAGCTTTTTTTATGCAATTCTACACGTTTTTCCTTCAACTTCATCATTTCAGCCATTCCATTCTCCAAAGGAGACTTAATATCGGAAAAATTCTATCAGATCTGTCACTGTAGCCAATAGATAGGTCGGATCTTCCTGTTCTAGTTCGGCTTGGCTACCATAGCCATACAATACACCAACAGCATCCATGCCTGTTTCTCGGGCACCAATCAGATCATGTTTGCGATCTCCGATCATGAGGCAGTCTTGTGGACGTGTTAGCTTGGCCTGTTCCATGACATATTGGATGACACTGGTTTTGGTCGGTCTGGAATCGTCCAAAGCGCTTCCGCCCGCAAAATCAAAATAGGTATTTATTGCAAAGTGCTGTAATATCTTGTGGGCGAAAATTTCGGGTTTGGAGGTCGCAAGGTAGATACTGTATCCTTTTGTTTTCAGCAATGCTAAAAGCTCAGGTATGCGATCAAACAGGATATTCTCATATAGCCCTATGGTTGAAAAGCGTTCTCGATATTTTTCTACACAGGCAATTGCTTCGCTTTCCTCAAATCCAAAGGTATGTATGAAAGAATCTTTAAGGGGTGGGCCGATCAAGGGTTTGAGGCTATTCAGATCTGCTGTATGGATGCCTTTGGATTCCAAGGCATAGGCAATACATTTGGTAATCCCTTCTGCGGGGTCGGTCAGGGTTCCATCCAGATCAAATAAGATATGTTTGTAAGACTTCATGTTGCAATATTACGGAATAGAATAGGAGTAAGCGAGTTTGTATGCGCTGAAAGCATATAATGACGTGCAGCAGACCAAAAAATAAGGGATATTATCATTTTTAAGGCCTAAGGCATGCTCAATATTTGTTAAATTTGCCGAATGAAACAAAAGAAGAAAGTTCAAGAAGTCGAACCTTTACGTCCCGTAGATAAGTATTTTGCGGAGCTTGATGCTAATTTTCAGGATCCGACCAATCGTCTGATTCAAGCCATCTTTTTACCATTATTGTTTTTTGGTATCATGGGCTGCATCTGGATGATCCCATTTCCACAGTTCGAGTTCTTGGTCAAACTCAATTGGCATACTTTTTTGAATTGGGGGTCTTTCTTCATCGCTATTGTCATTTATTATTATTTAAAGCTGTCTGCAACGTTGTCCTATGCGATATTATTCTCTATCGGGGGAATGAGTTTCTTTATTGTGCAATTGGAATACGCGCAAAAGAATGGCGGCCCAGCTGTCATCTGGGTGTGTTTGGGGATCGCATTGCTAGCTATTGTCGCGCTGTTTATCGGTAAGGGAAAGGAAAAGAAGAAAATAACAGGACAGCAGTTTCTACAGTTTTTACTTGTAGGACCGATATGGTTGTGGCATTTTGTCTTTAAAAAATTGAATTTAAGATATTAACTGAGCTGTTTTTAGGTGCTTATCTTACTATTTATGATTGTAGCCTAATCGGGATGCTTGTATATAAAAGAAAAGGGGCTGTCCAAAAAAAAGGTTGGATAGCCCCTTGTTTCTTGATATTTTAACGTCTACCCATACAGGAACTTTTCAAATATCCAATTCTCAGAGGTTTTTTTTTACTTTTTAGACACCCCCTTTTTATGTTGTTGTCGTTATGTGCAGCTGGTTCAGAATACGATTAGCCTTTGTAATTGAACCATTTGATAATTTCTTTGAGACTTGCTTTTTTACCATAGATCAAAATACCGACACGGTAGATACGGGCAGCGACCCAGGTTACCAATAAGAAGGTTAGTATGAGCAAGGTTAACGAGGTCAGGATCTGCCATAGGGGTACACCAAAAGGTATGCGAACGAGCATAGCGATGGGTGAGGTGAATGGAATAAAGCTTAACCATGTTGCAATCGGTCCATTGGGATCATTGATAATGACGCCGAACGAGAGAATATAGGTCAATAGCAAGGGCATGGTAATAGGCATGGAAAACTGATTGGCCTCTGTTTCGTTGTCGACAGCTGAGCCTGCAGCGGCAAAAATAGCACTATACAACAGGTATCCGGCAATAAAAAACAGAAAGAAGAAAATGATGACCTCCGTGAAGTTAAAGCTTTGGATCGACGTAAGGATCGAAGCAGAATCATTCTGGGCCATTGCTTTTGATACGGTACTCATATTGCCCGCCCCAGGTTGGCTTGCGGCAACCTCCTGCATATCCTGAGGGTTGACAAATAGGAGCGTTGCTGTGATAAATAGGCCTCCTGTAAGCACGAGCCACATGACAAATTGTGTCAGTCCAACCATACCAATCCCAACAATTTTACCCATCATGAGCTGAAAGGGTTTGACCGAGGAAATAATGACTTCGATGATACGGTTGCTTTTTTCTTCGATAATACCACGCATTACCTGGGCACCATAGAGAAACAGCGATAGGTATACTAAGATAGCCAAAGCGACACCAAGACCCATTGCAATGGCTGTATTGCTGTTCTTTTCTTCACCGTCTGCTGTTATTTCTTTTGCATCGATGGTGACTTTAGGCTTAATGGACTGGATAATCTGCAGGTCGATTCCCTTGGCTTTATATTCCTTTTCACGGATGATTTCTTCCAGCTGGCCGCTAATGATCTCCTGTATGACAAAACTTGTCTTGCCGCCGGTAATCAGTTCGGCTCTTTCGCTTGTTAAAATATCTTTTGGAATATAAAGGATCGACTGTTTTCCTTCGCTTTGTGTAAGCTGCGCTTTTTGGGCCTGAAGGTCCAATTTGGATACCGTATAACTTACATTTTTATTGCTTTGGAGTTTGCTGGCAAAATCGCCTTGCTCATCTAAAATAAAGACTTCGGTGTGCGAATCTTTGAAGCTCTTTTTTGTCAGATAAAACATGCCTGCATACAGTGCGAAAAAGAACAGGGGCACGGCAAAAGTCATGACAATAAAAGATTTTTTCTTGACACGTGATAGGTATTCCCTTTGGATGATGAGTAATATTTTATGCATGATCGTTAGCTGTAGGTGAGACTTGTGTTACTTTTTGGATGAAAATATCCGCCATGGAGGGAACGATTTCAATGAGTTGATTGAGCTGTATTTGGGGGATGAAACGCATTAATACATCATTGATATGAATGTTGTTATTTAACTGAATTGTAGTAATGTATGTTTTTTCATGCTTACTTGACGTGATGACCTTAAATAGGGTGTCGTCGGACAGAAGAAAATTATCTTCGCTGGCTGTATATTCCAATCGATAGGTTTGATTTCGGTATTCTTTTTTAATCGCTTGTACAGAACCATCCAGTATTTTTTTTGATCGGTTGATGAGGGCAATATTATCGCAGAGCTCTTCCACAGTCTCCATGCGGTGTGTGGAAAATATAATGGTCGCACCTTCTTGATTTAAGCGGAGAATCTGTTCTTTTATGATATTGGCATTTACGGGATCAAATCCCGAAAAGGGCTCATCTAAGATAATCAATTGTGGTTGGTGGATGACTGTAGCGACAAATTGTACTTTTTGCTGCATACCTTTACTGAGATCTTCTATTTTTTTGTCCAACCAGGATGTGATGTCCAGGCGCTGGCACCAATCTCGGATGCGTGCTAAGGCTTCTCGCTTGGAAAGTCCCTTAAGTTGTGCCAAATACAACATTTGATCGCCAATTTTCATTTTTTTGTACAAACCCCGCTCTTCGGGTAAATAGCCGATTTGAGCAATATGCTGTGGGCCCAAGGGTTCGCCATTAAACAGAATGTCGCCGGAATCGGGAGCAGTAATTTGGTTAATAATACGGATCAGGGATGTTTTTCCAGCCCCGTTTGGCCCCAATAGCCCAAAAATCTTACCCTTTGGGATTTGAATGGATACATCGTCCAATGCACGGTGATTGGCGTAATCTTTGGTGACATGATTGATTTCGAGTAACATCTATTTTAAGGTTTAATTTATTCGTGCTTTGGGTTTGTAAGAACATGGCTTTTTTTCCAAAGACTGACGTTTATTTATGTAGTTAGTATCTTGTACAGCTGAATTGTTACAGCATCCCTGAAAAATTTTATGCAAGGTGATGTTTCCATTCTTCGCACTGGCCATCTTTTATTATGCGCAGGCCTCTTTTATATTCATACAGGTCTTCTTATTACATGCAGGACTTCTTTTATTTGGTTAATACTACATCGTTTTCCGATTGCATAACGCCGCTTCGGAATGCGCTTATTCGTTTGACTAATCGTTTGTAGTGAAAGTTAAAAATAATTAGGGACATTTTATTATCCTGCCCATAAAATCGGAGGTCAAGCTTTTTTATGGAATAGAAGCGGTACAAATCTTGTCAAAGGGATTCATTTAACGTACCTTTGTTTCATGGAAGTGAAAAAAGCCGAATTCGTGTGCAGTAACACGAGAGTTGACAAATTACCTGCACCTAATTTGCCGGAATATGCGTTTATCGGACGTTCAAATGTCGGTAAATCATCGTTGATCAATGCGATGACCAACAAGAAAGGACTTGCCAAGACCTCCCAAAAACCTGGTAAGACGCAATTGATCAATCATTTTATCATCGACGATACATGGTATTTGGTGGATTTGCCAGGTTATGGTTTTGCTAAGGCCTCTAAAACAAGTCGCAACGAATGGGAAAAGTTCATCCGTCGATATCTTACCCATCGGGACAATTTGCAATGCGTTTTTGTGTTGGTGGATAGCCGTCATGAACCACAAAAGATTGATCTTGATTTTTGCTATTGGTTGGGTGAATGCGGTTTACCATTTATGTTGGTTTTCACCAAAGCCGATAAGCAATCGGCTGTTAAATCCGATGCAAATATTGCGAAATTTAAAAAATCATTGCTCCAATGGTTTGAGGAGGTGCCGCCGATTTTCCTAACGTCTGCGGAGAAGAAAATGGGCCATGAACCTATTTTAGAAGCTATCGGTGAAGTTAATGGCCGATTTGTTCGCCCTGAACTCGACGGAAACGAACAGTTTTAGCTAGATTTTAAGTTAGATGAAAAAATACCTGTCTTTAGTTTTATTTGCCCATAGTGTATTTGCGCTGCCATTTGCCTTTATTGGCTTCTTTTTGGCCTTGCACACAACGGACTATGTCTTTTCGTGGAAATTATTGGTGTTAATGCTCGTTTGTATGGTGACGGCCCGTAATGCTGCCATGGCATTCAATCGTTATCTGGATAGAGATATTGATGCCATTAATCCAAGAACGGCCATGCGTGATATTCCTGCCGGAAAAATTTCCGCTAAAAATGCGCTGGTTTTTACGCTGGTAAATTGTCTGATTTTTATTGCTGCGACGTATTTTATCAATTCTCTTTGTTTTATGTTGTCGCCCATTGCACTTTTTGTTGTGCTTTTTTACTCCTATACAAAGCGCATAACGCCCTTATGTCATCTTGTATTGGGAGCAGGGCTAGGATTGGCTCCAATAGGCGCATATATGGTTATTACAGGACAATTTGCGACCGTTCCGGTACTTTATGGTTTCGCGGTGTTGACTTGGGTGAGTGGCTTCGATATTATTTACGCTTTGCAGGACGAAGCCTTTGATCGGGCAAATCAGCTAAATTCTATACCCGTGTGGTTAGGAACGAAGGGAGCTATGCGCGTTTCGGAATGCCTGCATGTGCTTTCTTTTATATTTATTTTAATACCAGCATTTTTGATGCCTGTAGGTTGGATTTATTATTTAGGTGTGGTCTTTTATGGGGCGCTGCTGATTTACCAGCATACCCTGTTTTCATCGACCAATCTAAGTCGGGTCAATCGCGACTTTATGACAACCAATGGTTATGCCTCGGTGATTTTTGCGGTATTTTACCTCTTGGATATCTGGTTGATCAAATAAACGTTTTAGCATAAAATAAGAAAGGCTTTAGGAATTCCTAAAGCCTTTCTTATTTTTGCATCTAAACCAATACACATGCTATGAAGAAAAGTATTCTTTTTACGTCTATTTTATGTTTGTCATTGTCTTCGCAGGCGCAAAAGTTGGCGAATTATGTGATTCAATATAATCAAAGTTTCAATGGGAATACAGCGGCCAATCAAAGTGCCATTCTGGTCTATGCCAATGAAAAGGAGACTTTTGTTAGTTCGGCAAAAGAAATGAACGGACAGTTGGCGCCGCCATACGAACGGGTTGTGGTGGAGCGTGCTGGAGGCAATGCCTTACTTAAAATTGCTAAACTCAAAGACGGATCAATCATTCTGACCAAAGATTCGCTCGCGCTTTCGAAGCAAAAATTTAACGCCACAAACGAGACCAAAACAATCTTGGGTTATCCCTGTAAAAAAGTGGAGACGAGCATCAATTCCAATAAAATAGAAGTTTGGTATACCGATAAATTAGGGGTAAAAGGCGCACCCACAGAGCTTGGTCAGGACCTTGGTCTGGTACTCGAGGTAATCCGCAATGGGAATACACGTACCTTTGCCACCAAAGTAGAAAAGGTAAAGACTATACCGGATCAACTGAGGCTAAGAGGAACTGAAAAACCTTACGATGAACTTTCTTATAAAGATCTTATCTGGAAGAACCGTTTTATCCAAATACCTGTCTTCCGGAAGGAGCGTATACGTTTTTCGGATGGTGTAAAGTCGGATTCTATTTTGCGTTTTGCTAATGGGACAGTTTTGGTAAAAAAGGTGAAAATCCCCAAAATAAAAGCAAGCGACAATGTATTTGTGCAGTTGGTCGAACAATCGAAAGGTGATGCCTATGATCGCACGGGATCAGTTTTTATCATCCCGACCAACAAGGCGCAGAGCTTTTTGGATGGCATGAAAAATGGTATGGGTACCCTTCCCAAGTATGAAAATGGTAATGGTAAGACCTATCAAGGGGTTGTGAAAACAGCATCCTTTGAGCCTATTGTTGAGTTAATGCGTTTCTTTACACCTTTTGGTGTTAAGCAGTTTAACTATCTTCAGTTAAAGGATAAGGTTTGGCAAGACTCGGTGCTGTACCGTCAGGACGTAACCGAATTGGCGGGTATGTTGAGCGAGCAGGAAGTCTATGTGGGGGCCTTCATTGGTAACTATGATAAAAATGGACATGAGGTGAGCGTGGAGCTGACGATACATCCGGGCTTCGATGCCGAGTCAAAAGGCAGTCTGAAAAAGACGATGTCTTTATTTACGACGACCAATGTCATGGAAATGAGCGGTCAGGAGTACGGATCTATGTTTGACAAGGAGAAAGGTCTTACTGTTTCATTTCATTTGGACCAGGATGCTAAAAACGTGCAATTACGCTATATTACCACCGGGCATGGAGGCTGGGGTAATGGTGATGAGTTTGTACCTAAAGAAAACCGCATTTTCCTAAACGATTCATTGCGCTTTAAATACACACCTTGGCGCAATGATTGTGGTTCTTATCGTTTGTCGAACCCAGCTTCAGGCAATTTTGCTACAGGGTTGTCTTCATCCGACCTGAGTCGCTCCAATTGGTGTCCAGGTACAGTAACGCCACCGATCTATATTGATTTGGGGAATTTAAAAGCAGGCGATTACACCATGCAGGTACAGATCCCACAGGGAGCGCCTGAAGGAACGAGTTTCAGTAGCTGGAACGTGACGGGTACCTTGTTATTCGATTAATTATTTTTTTATTGCTATCATGTACAATAGTGCTATTGCACATGATAGCGATATCCCTTCGTTTTTTAAGACAAAAATTAAAGGGGATAAGCCGTCTCGCTTTTTGTCTCCGATAATACAAAGTAGGTCTGTACGGTGTTTACTTGCGGTAATACAGCCAGTCGATGCCGAAGAAAAATATGATAAGCATCCATATCTTTGGTTGCTATACGTAACATAAAGTCGTAAGAACCCGCCATTTGGTAGCATTCCATCACCTCAGGAAATTTAGCCACCTCTTTTTCAAATTCATTCAAGACTTCAAAAGTATGTGCCTTGAGAAAAACCTGGGAAAATGAAATTAACCCAATGCCTATCTTGTGGCGGTCCAAAATTGCCACCGTTTTTTTGATGTAACCCAACCGCTTTAGCTTTCTAACACGTTCATGAACAGCTGCGATAGATTTGTTGAGTTCAAAGGAAAGCGCTTTATTGCTCATGGAGGCATCTTGCTGTAGGAGGCGCAATAATTTTACATCGATATCATCCAATTCCATAATCTGAATATTTCCGGTACGGGTGTAAAAATACACTATTGTTCTGAATTATTTATTGGTTTTTATGTCTTTTAATTTAATTTTTATTGAAATTATGGTGGTGTATTGAATATTATCTTGTCATTGGTCAATTTTGCAACAGAATAATCATTTATAAGAAATGGCTGAACAAGAATTATTAAGTGCGTGTTTGTCACCTGCATTGGACAAGAGATTCAAACATCTGTGGCGATTAGTCGGAAATACGCCGATGTTGGAACTACAGTTTACTTACAAAGGTAAACCGGGGCGAATTTTCGTGAAATGTGAGAACTACAACCTGACGGGTAGCATTAAGGATAGAATGGCACTCTATATTCTATACAAAGCGTATATGAATTGTCAGATTCGCCCGACTGATGTTGTTATTGAAGCCACGAGTGGAAATACAGGGATTGCTTTTTCAGCAATCGGCAAAGCGCTTGGTCATCAAGTAAAGATTATTATGCCCAACTGGCTGAGTAAGGAGCGTACCGATATTATTCGAAGTATGGGAGCGGATATTCAGTTGATAAGCAAAGAAGAAGGTGGTTTTTTAGGAAGTATTCGTTTAAGTGAAGAGCTTGCTGCGAAAGGCGGTGTTTTTCTTCCACGACAATTTGAGAATCAATATAATGCCGAAGCGCATGAGAAAACTACAGGTTACGAGATTGTAAAGCAATTGGAGGAACAGGGCTTAGTTGCTGATGCTTTTGTCGCTGGCGTGGGAACCGGTGGCACGGTAATGGGTGTAGGGAGAAGCTTAAGAAAGGTAAACCCAAATGTCCGTGTCCATCCACTGGAGCCGGCAGAAAGTCCAACCTTGACTACAGGACATAAAGTAGGTTCACACCGTATTCAGGGAATATCAGATGAGTTTATTCCTGCTATTGTGGATTTAGATGAACTCGATACAGTGGTTTGTGCGAATGATGGTGATTCCATTATTATGGCGCAGAAACTATCGCGCCAGTTGGGATTGGCTGTTGGTATCTCTTCCGGAGCAAATGTAATCGGAGCGATTAAATTACAACAGGAGCTGGGTGATGAGGCTATCGTGGTGACGCTACTTTGTGATGATAACAAAAAATACCTAAGTACTGATTTGGTGAAAGAGGAACCGGTAAAAGAAGGATATCTTTCTACAGACGTTGATTTTTCGGGTTTTCAACCTATTTGCAGATTGGCAAATCCAGTATTTGGAGCCTAAAAAGATTTAGTTTCATATGTTTATAGTTAACTCGGGGAGTCTCTAGCTCCTCGGGTTTCATTTATTCAAAAACCAATATATACCTAAGAATAACACAAAATGAAAGTCAATTTCAAATTATTTATCCTTCTCATGTTGCTGATAGCGCCTGTGTCCATGTTTGCCCAAGCAGATACAACAACAAACAAGTTGGAGGGGCTTGAGTTTACGGATGGTACGATCAGTCCCGATTCACTATCTTTTGAGGAATCTCCGGATACCTCTACCGTAAAGGCCGACTCGAACAAGACCACAGTAGCGGCAGTAGCAACAGGTGAAAAAGCTGCTGGGGCAGAAAAGAAATCATTGTGGAGTATCTTTATTGCAGGCCTTATAGGCGGTTTTGCAGCATTATTGATGCCTTGTATTTTTCCGATGCTACCCCTGACGGTGAGTTATTTTACGAAACAGTCGGGAAGTCGTGCCAGTGGTATCAGTAAAGCCCTGTTGTATGGATTATTTATTATTGTGATTTATGTTGCTTTGGGGATGATTATCACGATCGCATTCGGATCTGATGCACTCAATGCGCTTTCGACTAACGGTATATTCAACTTCATTTTCTTTTTGTTGTTGGTTGGATTTGCGGCATCTTTTTTTGGTGCATTTGAAATTACTTTACCAAGCTCCTTTGTCAATAAAATGGATGCCAAATCAGATAAAGGTGGTTTGGTCGGCTTGTTCTTTATGGCCTTCAGCTTGTCATTGGTTTCATTTTCTTGTACAGGACCGATTATTGGGACGTTGTTGGTTGAGGCAGCTTCGAAAGGGGAAAGATTAGGTCCAGCAATTGGGATGTTGGGATTCTCCATTGCCCTGGCCATTCCTTTTGGTTTGTTCGCCATGTTTCCTTCCATGCTTAAATCCTTGCCGAAATCCGGTGGTTGGCTGAATAGTGTAAAAGTAGTATTGGGATTTTTGGAACTCGCTTTAGCATTGAAATTTTTATCCAATGTCGACTTAGCTTATCACTGGAATTGGTTGGATAGAGAGGTGTTCCTGTCGCTATGGATTGCTATTTTTGCTTTGATGGGTCTATACTTGATTGGCAAGATAAAGTTCTCCCATGACAGTGAGCTGAAATTCCTATCTGTTCCCAGAACGATCTTGGCAATTGTTGTTTTTTCTTTTGTGGTCTATATGGTGCCCGGTTTATGGGGAGCACCTTTAAAATCGATTTCTGCTTTTTTACCACCATCGGCAACACAAGACTTTGATCTTTCTTCGGGTGTAAGCTCTGGTGCTGCTGCACATTCAGACGGGAAGGTGAAAAAATATGCTGAAATTTTTCATGAAAGAGGCACGCCAAAAGGATTTGATCCTTATTATGATTACGACCAGGCATTAGCTACGGCTAAAGAATTAAACAAGCCCGTTTTAATCGATTTTACGGGTTGGAATTGTGTCAATTGTCGTAAAATGGAAGCGAATGTTTGGACAGACCAAGCGGTGGCCAAATTATTAAAAGAAGAGTTTGTTATGGCCGAGCTTTTTGTGGATGATAAGACCGAGCTGGCTGCCAATGAACAATTTGTTTCCAAATATAGCGGCAAAAAGATCAATACAATCGGTAAGAAAAATAGCGATTTTCAAGCTGCCACATTCGATAGCAATTCACAGCCACTGTATGTAATTGTCGATCCGACGGGCAAAAAACTGGTGCCTCAGAGCGGTGCCAACTACAATGTAGAAGAGTACAAGGCATTCCTGCAAAGTGGTGTGGATGCATTTAAACATAAAAACTAACCATCGTCATATGCTAATTTTATCCTCCTTGTTATGTGCAAGGGGGATTTTTTTTGATAAAATATCGCTTTTTTGTCTCCAGGGCTTATGCAGTGGGGCTGTCTTCGTATTGTCTTCGTATTGTGTTCGTACCAGCTTCGGACGGGGACAATCTTGCAACATATATTGACCAAACCCTGACCAGATATTTCCTGTTCGGGGTCTGTTCAACAACTGTACAGCACCTGTTCAATATCTGTTGCTTGTCCGAAGCAGGTACGAAGCAGGTACGAATCTTTCCCCGAACCCTACCTGAGGTGAATGTGCCGCCCCCACCAAGTAATCCAGGTTTTCAACCGTCACGGGATTCATATCCATCACTACCATTTTATCTTCCTACTTATCCTCCAGGTGGCGATGGTGGCGGGGGAGCCGATGTTTCGGAAGCATAAGGCAAAAAAAGAAGCCCTGTCATTTGTATGAACAGGGCTTCAAATTATACTATAAATTTATGGAAACTATTAGAAGTCAAATCTGACCCGTGCACGAATACCCCAGGCTGGTGCATCGACGTGATCAAGATAGTTTAGACGTTTTACGTAGTCTACACGTAAGATTTTAAAGATGTTGGATAAACCGATACTCGCTTCCATATAAGGTTCTGAACCGAACGTATAGGAGCTTTGTATGCCATCCGCGTTGTGCTGCCAAGTGAATACCTTTGAACCATAATTAGGGTCGTCAGGATTGTTTTCTTTACGCAGTCCACCGTATACCCCTTTGAAGCTAAATACTTCGCGTAATTTAAGTTTTTTGATCAACGGAATCTTGTTCAAAAGGAAGCCGTTCATATAATATTGCACGTTCAATGAGGCATTATGGTCACTCACAAACTCAAGGAAGTTCATCAAGTTATACGAGTTCAATTGATAAGCATAGGTCTGGTTGGCGCGGTGGATTGTCAAGAAAGGGAATGGGATCTCTTTCCCTGCAATATAGTTACCCTCAGCTGTCACGTCAGCAAATCCAAATTGACTAAAATAAAAGCGCTTGAACGCACCAACATTAAAGTTGTGGTAATTGTATTCACCCTTCGCTAATCCTTTGATTCCAGCGGTATAATTGAACGTGAAGATCGGATATTGGTTGAATATAGGTGTCCGGTAAATCTTTCCTTGATAAAACTCTTCATGTGGAGCATATCTGAAATTTACAGATACTTCGGTCGAGTTCAATTCATTGAACAGTCTACTTTCATTGTTGGCATCGACCATTTGGTAAGTCAGACTTCCTGCAGGTGTTTGTCTGTTGATATTGAAAGCAGCGCCAATAGCCAGGTGATTTAAAAATTCTTTTTTATACTCTAAGCCATAATTTGTCTCATAGATGTAACGGTCATTATCTCCGCGTTTGAAAGATAGCAAGAAGTTGTCTTCCTGAATAAATTCCAGTTTTTGTCCCGGAATCTTCGTATCCTTTTTATAAGAGGCCCTGATGTAGTGCATCGGGAAGGAGTATACTGATTTGTTGTTGAACGCATAGGTGCCGCTGAAAAAGTATTTCCACTTCTGATCTTTAAAACCATAGGCCGCATAAGTTTCAGCATAGAAGCGTTTGCTTAACGATTCTGTCGTACGTCCGCCGACACGTAAACGGAAACCTTCTACGGGATTAAAGCTATAGAATGTATTGACAGGGCCGATTTCAACTGGACCAGCCTGTTTGTATCCCGATAACAGCAAGGCGGCGATATCCATGAAGGTACGGAATGAAGGAATCTTTTGTAATGTATCTATATTATGATAGATGTTCAGTTCGTTTTGTGCAAGGGCAAGCGGACGTTGTGTTTCAAATAAGGATTTTGTCGCTTTCTTATTTTCGACGTTATAGGCAATAACCGTGGACGGGCCGTCATAGATGCTGTCCGGTTGCTGGATGCCAACTTTGTAATTGTTGTAATCTACAGTTCGGCTACCGCGTATACCCATACCTTTCTCTGTTAAAGAAAAATCGATGCCTAGTGTACTTGTTTTTAGGTAGAATCGACTTTTGCTGTCTTTCTCAAATTTAAGCTGTATCTGAAGGTCACGGACAAAGTTTAGATTAATATCATCAGCAACAGTCATATTGGCGCCCTGCACGGCATAATTGCCGTCTAAAGTAACGTACAGTTGACCTTTGAATAACATGTCCGCTTTGTTGCGCGGAAAGAAGCTTAATTCGACCAACCAAGGTTGTACAGTCTTAATCGTATCCGTAATAAAAAACTTATAAAAAGTAGGAGCGGAGTTTGCAATCGGACTTAAAAACTGATTAGTAACCAATGAAATGTTGTTGTCATAGATATCAACTTGTTCGTACAGTTTATTGAAATAGGCTGTGAGACCATCGTTGTCAATAAATTTAGGGTCAAACTGTGCACGTTGGTCACCAAGGATATACTGTTTGGTTTTGCTTGGATCTTTACGGTAATATACCTTGGACATTTTTTCTTCAATGAAAGCAGGCAAAACATATTTGTTGGCAGTTTTAGCAGAGTCGTCCGTTTCAAAAAGAAATTGATAGTTTTTGAATATTTTTTTATTGACAAATTTCTCCGACAGATTGCTTAATCCTAAAGACATCTTCTCGTATTGGTCAAATTCAGCATATTGTTGCCCTGAAAGTCTGTTTTTTTCCTTATTCTCGATGACTTTTCGGATCAATGCGACAGCAGGATTATCTTTGTTGCTGTATTTTTTCTTTTTGGCCTTGACGACAACTTCTTCCAGCATGTTGTCCTGTTGATCCATCAGAATTTCTTTTGTTTGCGTGGCATCATTCGTAACAAAAGCGTCTTTGCTGTCATAACCAATGTAACTTGCTCTGATTTTTACATAAGATGTTGGAAAGACAAGTTTGTATTCACCATTTGCATTGGTCGATGTTGTGGTTCCAGCAGAAGCTGGTGCGCCAACAACGGCTACGGTAGCATAGGGTATAGGATTCTTGGTCTTTGCATCTCTAACTGTGCCGGTTACGGTTTTGTTTTGGGCAAAAGCCATGGAGACCGTTAGCACGAGCGTTATCGAAAAAAAGAGTTTAGTTATGAAGGTTGTTGCGTTTATTTTAGCTCTCATTATATTGCTATAATCTTGAAAATTCAAAATTGTTTTCCTGTTTCTACTTTATTTTTGACTTTATAGGTATTAAAATCAAAAAATCAGTGAACAAAGGAAACAAAAAATTAAGAATAATTAAAATTTTATTGTAATGTAATAAAGGAAAGTAATTGAATTATATTTCTTTGTAAATAGCTGTTTATTAGTTTTTTATGTTAAATTATTGATTTGGGTCAATAAATTTTACATTACATTTTGACTTGGGGATGATTTTCCGCCGCTTTATTTACTGACTTTTGTAACGATATAGTCAGCGCTATCAAAAATCTGGCTCGATTTCGAAGGTCATTTCTTGCTTGGAACGAGGATGAATAAAGGTAATTGAAGCTGCGTGGAGGTGTAATCTATTGGCTTTTCTGCCATAGAGATCGTCACCAACAATAGGTGTATTTAGGCCATTTGGATGAACGGCATGCATGCGAAGCTGGTGGGTGCGGCCAGTCAGGGGGTAAAACCTGACCCTCGTTTGATTATTCGCTATCGCAATTTTTTCCCATTTTGTCTGCGCTGGCTTGCCATAAGTGTAGCAGACCATTTGCCGGGGTCTATCATCCAGATCTACGCGAAGTGGGAGGTCGATCATACCTGATGCGGCTTCGATAATACCATCCAGTAAGGCAATGTATGTTTTTTTGATGGTATGTTGTATAAATTGATCTTGAATAAATTTATGGGCCTCTTTGTTTTTGGCAACAACCAACAAGCCGGATGTAGACATGTCGAGGCGGTGGATAATAATCGGTCCCGCATTTGGGTAGCGTTGAAGAATACGGTTGTAGACCGAATCCTTTACATATATTCCGGGGACAGACAGAAATTCGGCCGGTTTGTTGATGATAATAATATCCTCATCTTCGTAAATTTGAGGAAGTGCTATATCCAAAGTCATTTCCTGTTGCATTGGATTGGGATCTACGACCAAGCCTTCGAGCATATACCCTAAAATCGGTTCACATTTTTTGCGGCAGGCAGGGTAGTAGTTTTTGTGCCTGCGTATTTCAGATGCAGGTGAGCAGCCCCACCAAAATTCGGCCAAAGCAAGGGGTGTTAACTGGTTTTCATAAGCATATTGCAGCAATTTTGGCGCTGCGCATTCCCCCGATCCGGCAGGCGGTGTTGTGCGGTCAAATTCATCGAATATGCCGACTACATTTTTGTGTTGCCCTTTTGCATTGCGAAAATTATATTGTTCGAAAAGCTGTTTTTGAAGATTTCCCGAGCGCATTTTGCGTTCCTCTTTTAGCGCAGTAATCGTTGATAGCAACTGGTGTAAATGGTTACTTTCTGTCTCCAGGGCCAAATGCATTTCATATTGAAAACGTTGAAGCTGTTGTTTGTCTTTTAAACTCTGGCTCCGCATGTCTTCCATCAATAATTCATACTCCGCATCCGATAAACTGACCTTTAATTTTGTGCGGGTTTCTTTGCGTTCCTTCTTTTGAATTCTCAATTTCGATTTTAGCTCATCGAGTGATTTATCCCATCCGTTTTTTAATAGACCAAGATTACGTTGAGCATGTGCTAGCTCTTCACTTGTTTCAAGATTTTCTATTTTTCGGTTCAGCGCATTGAGATGCACCTCTTCGTTTAGGAAAAAACTGTTTTCTTCCAACATATCGAAGATGGGGGGTACAAAATGCCGGTGTTTGTTGCTCCCGGCCAGTTTTCCCGAAACAGCGGCAAGGTAGCCAAGCTCATTGTGTTGGTTTTTGACAACCAGAACACCGAACATTTTTCCAATAGCGAGTCCCTCCACGGCGGCGTCTAGGCCAAAATTGTGGGTCCAATCGTCTTGGGTTTCGATGTAGTGTTGGAGTTTTTGTGCGGCGGTGACGGCAAGGGGATGCGGTTCATAGCAAAATGGAAAAGTAAATCGTGTCGGAAGTTCAATAGCTGAAATATCCTGTTTGAATTGATGAAAATATGTATTGTTGTCCATTTTGTCCGCAGCGCTCCCTCAAAATAAAGATGTTCGCAAAAATACAACATTATGTGCTTTAAATAATAGCTTGATCGATTTTTGTTTAAAATGTTTCGTGCATAAGGCACTGTCTGGGTTTTATTGCGGTCAACAAAGATCAAGGTATGTGCAGCTTCGGTATTTTCATTTTTCGGCATAGCAAACCTTTTGCAGCTATACGAAATGCAAGTCGGTTTTGGTATAGTGAGTTGAGGTAATTATTGTGAATTTGAGTGGCTTTTTATTTGGTTTTTACTGCATTATTAGGTAAATTTAACTAAGCATTTAAAACATATAGTTAACAAAGGAATATACATATGAAAACTTCAATTGGAATTAAAGATGCAGACTTGAAAAAAGTTGCAAAGTTGCTAAATGTGCTGTTGGCAGATGAACACATTATCTACATGAAAACGCGCAACGCGCATTGGAATGTGGAAGGTGCGGATTTTCATGCTGCTCACTTATTTTTGGAATCACAATACGATGAACTAGCTGAAGTGATCGATGAAGTCGCAGAACGTGTACGTACTTTAGGGCATTATGCGGTAGGTACCTTTGATAAATATTTGAAATTGACTCGTTTAACGGAGTCTACTTCAGAAAAAACCGACAGTCAGTCCTATTATAAGGAATTGTTGGCTGATCATGAATCCATAGCGATGTCAATTCGCGCCGATCTTTCCGTAGTTGAAGGAACGGCGGATAATGGTACGGAGGACTTTTTGGTCGGATTATTAGAAAAGCATGAGAAGATGGCTTGGATGCTTCGTGCGCATTTCATTAAGTAAGCTGTAGAAGTTTATCCACAGGTATTGAAAAAAATTCCGTCTATCCCAATAGGCGGGATTTTTTTTTGTGTTTTGTTGTCAGCGCAGGATTAATTTTCTATCTTAAAGAGGAATTAAGCCTTCAGAAACTTTTTAACATATTACAACTATGCTTGAAGACGACAACCTAAATCAAACCACACTAAATGAGGAGGAAAATGATGGTACTTTGGAGAGTATGCATCATGTGAATAATCCGGTATTGGATTTACCTAAAATTGAAAAGAAATACCTTGAAACCATAGTAGCCCACAATCAAAACGATAAGTCCTATTATTTTTCTGACGGCAAAGCCAAGGTAGAAATTAAGATCGTCACGGACGAGATCGTCAGGGTGCGGCTGGCTCCACAAGGAACTTTTTTGGAGGATTTTTCTTATGCCTTAGCCAAGAAAGATCACCGTGTTAGTATACATCAATGCAAGGAAGAGGCAGACCATTATCTGGTTCATACGAATACAATTTCTTGTAAGATCAATAAGAGTGACTTTTTGATTTCTTTTTCGGACCGTTCAGGGAAGCTATTTAACGCTGATTTGGCACCGATGCACTGGGAGGAAAATCCCGATTTTGGAGGTTACTATGTATATAACACGAAAGTGGCCTTTGAAAATGAAGCTTTTTATGGACTAGGGGACAAGGCCACTAAATTGAATCTGAGAGGTAAAAGACTTAAAAACTGGAATTCAGATACTTATGCTTTTGCTTACGATCAGGATCCACTTTATAAAACTATTCCGTTTTATATTGGTTTAAAAGATGGTGAAGCGTACGGCATATTCTTTGACAATACTTTTAAAACGTATTTTGATTTCGCTGCGGAAGATCCGGGAAAAACAAGCTTTTGGTCCGAAGGCGGGGAACTGCAGTACTACTATATACACGGGCCGCATATTATCGATGTTATCCGTCGTTATCATACGTTGACAGGTACGCATTACCTGCCACCCTTGTGGGCAATTGGTTACCACCAGTGTCGTTGGAGCTACTATCCCGAAGCGAATGTCCGCAAGGTTGCTGAGGAGTTTCGGAAGCGACAGATTCCATGTGATGCTATTTATCTTGATATCGATTATATGGAAGGATACCGCTGTTTTACCTGGAATAAGCAGTATTTCCCCAATCCTAAAAATATGATCAGCGATTTGGCCAATGATGGTTTTAAAACCGTGGTGATGATCGATCCGGGTATTAAGGTTGATGAGAACTACTGGGTGTTCAGGGAAGGGAAAGAAAATAGGTATTTTTGTCGTCGAGGGGACGATTATTTTATGGAAGGATTTGTGTGGCCCGGACGTTGTCAATTTCCTGATTTTACCAATCCGGAGGTTCGTCAATGGTGGGGTACATTATACCAGGGGCTTGTGGAAGATGGTGTTGCAGGCTTCTGGAACGATATGAATGAGCCGGCGGTATTTGGCCGCGGAACATTCCCCGACGATGTACGTCACCAGTACGATGGCCATCGGGGTTCACATCGCAAGGCACACAATGTTTATGGCATGCAGATGGTTCGGGCAACGTATGATGGCTTAAAGAAATTATATAAAAACAAGCGCCCATTCACCATTACCCGAGCGGCTTATGCGGGTACACAACGCTATTCTTCGGTTTGGACTGGCGACAATCTGGCGAGTTGGGAACACCTCAAGCTGGGGACCTTGCAATTACAGCGTCTATCCACTTCGGGTATGTCCTTCTGCGGCACGGATATCGGTGGATTTACGGGCGAACCGGACGGTGAATTATTTACGCGATGGATGCAATTTGGCGTTTTCTCGCCCTTTATGCGTGTGCATTCTGCCGGCGATACCCGCGATCGTGAGCCCTGGAGTTTTGGGGAGGATTGGGAAAAGATCAATCGGAAATTTATCGAACTCCGGTATAAGTTGTTGCCGTATATCTATACCTGTTTTTGGGAGCAGACCAAGTATGGTTTTCCAATATTACGTCCGATTTCCATGGTCGAGCAGCATATACCGACCAACTGGCAACGTGAGGAGGAATTCTGTTTTGGGGATAAAATATTGGTGTCGCCGGTATTGCAGCCAGGACAAAAAAGCAAGATTGTCTATCTACCTGAGGGAACTTGGTTCTATTATTTCAATAATGAAATCTACGTGGGCGGTAAGGAACATACCATCGCTACGCCGATTGATGAAATGCCGATTTTCATTCGCGGGGGATCTGTTATCCCTGAATATCCGGTGATGCAATATACTGGTGAAAAGAAAATTGAGGAGCTACAGCTCAATGTTTACTTCGCTGAAGGTGTAACCCGTTCGTATGTGTATTCAGATCATGGCGACACCTTTGCGTATGAACAAGATATCTATCTTGAAAAATGTTTTACGGTTTCAGGGCTCAAAGAATCCTTGTCGATCAAACAAACCAGAGATGGGCTTTTTACAGAGCGATACGAAGAATATAAACTACAGTTGATCGGCCTGCCTTTTCAAGTGAAGAAGGTGAAGACCGATGGTATTGATACAAAAGTACAAGTAGATGAAAAGGGGCGGTATTGGATTAATGTCGCACGAGAATTTGATAACATATTGATAGAAGGTTAAACATGGCCAATGAAGTAATTCCGCATAGTCTCTTTTCTGAATTTGATGTCGCCTTATTCCAGTCGGGTAAGCACTTCAAATTATACGAAAAGTTCGGTTCGCATGAACTGGAAGTCAACGGTGAAAAAGGCGTTTATTTTGCGGTTTGGGCTCCAAATGCAAAATCCGTCTCCGTAACCGGCAACTTCAATTTTTGGGATAAGGAGCATCACGCGCTCTTTGTGCGCTGGGATGGTAGCGGAATCTGGGAAGGGTTTATTCCGGGGCTTGGCAATGGAGAGACATATAAGTATGTTATCCAGACCTATACTGGTGAGCAACTCGAGAAAGGTGATCCTTTTGCCTTTCGGTGGGAAGTTGCCCCAAAGACTGCTTCCGTTGTTCATTCGACCTGGTATGAGTGGCAGGATAAGCAATGGATGCAGGAGCGTGCCGTTAAAAATAGGCTGGATCAACCCTGGTCGGTCTATGAGGTACATTTAGGGTCCTGGTCGCGGGATCCCGAAAGTCCGGATACGTTGCTCAACTACCGCGAAATCGCCGTGGCACTTGTATCTTACGTGAAGGAAATGAATTTCACGCATGTGGAGTTTATGCCTTTAATGGAGCATCCCTATTATCCTTCTTGGGGATATCAGATAACAGGTTATTTTGCGGCAAGTTCGCGTTATGGTTCGGCACAAGATCTCATGTATCTGATTGAGGAGCTGCATGCCGCCGGGATAGGCGTATTGTTGGATTGGGTTCCTTCGCATTTTCCGGGTGATGCACATGGTCTTTATCGTTTTGATGGGACGGGCTTATACGAGCATGAAGATCCCAGGAAAGGGTTTCATCCCGATTGGCAATCCTATATTTTTAACTATGGGCGAAATGAAGTACGTTCTTTTTTGATCAGTAATGCATTTTATTGGTTGGATCGTTTTCATATCGATGGACTTCGGGTCGATGCGGTAGCTTCTATGTTGTATTTGGATTATAGTCGAAATGCAGGCGAGTGGATTCCCAATGAATTTGGAGGAAATGAGAATCTCGAAGCGGTACAATTTTTAAAAGAGCTGAACGAAGCCGTTTACGGACATTTTCCACATGTGCAGACAATCGCCGAAGAATCTACTTCTTGGCCGAGTGTCAGTCGGCCAACGTATGCTGGTGGATTGGGCTTCGGAATGAAATGGATGATGGGCTGGATGCATGATACGTTGGATTACTTTAAAGAGGATCCGATTAACCGCAGTTATCATCATGATCGACTCACCTTTGCGACAGTATATGCTTTCCATGAAAATTTTATGCTGCCCTTGTCACATGATGAGGTCGTTTACGGAAAGCAGTCCCTAATTTATAAAATGCCAGGCGATGAATGGCAAAAGTTTGCCAACTTGCGCGCATTGTATCTCTTTATGTATACTTTTTCGGGAACAAAATTGCTGTTTATGGGCGGTGAATTTGGGCAGACTTCGGAGTGGAATGTAAACCAATCGCTTGATTGGCATCTTCTGGAGTTTGCGCCTCATCAGGGTATGAAAAGATTTGTAGCCGATCTGAACGCGGTTTATAAAGCTCAACCAAGTCTTTACCAAAAGGCTTTCGATGCTGCAGGTTTCGAATGGATAGATGCCGGTGATCGTGAAAATTCGATTGTGGTCTATTGGCGAAAGGGATTTGACTCCTGGGATGATACGGTTGTTGTACTTAACTTAACGCCTGTTGTTCGGGAACATTTCCGTATTGGTTTACCTTACGCCGGTGAATGGGAAGTGTTGCTGAATTCGGATGATTTGACCTATTTCGGTTCCGGAATACATAATCTGCATATCCATAGTGAGCACTTGCATTGGATGAACCAAGTACAGTCTGCACAACTTCATTTGCCTCCTCTAGGAGGCTATATCCTCAAAAGGAAGAAGGAACTAAAGGATGTAAATCCGGTGAAGCAGGGAGAACGTACACCTGTATAATATGTTTCTCGAAAATTTGATGATGCACAAGAATAAGTTGAGTTATAAAATATGGATCTGGCCTCAATTTTCAGGTTCGGTAAATTTGTTGTAATAAATAGTAGGAAGGTTGCTTTTTGCCTTTGAAAGAGATAAAATATAGAACTTATTCGAATGAAAGTATTTCACTTGAGTGTTGAATGTTATCCGGTCGCCAAAGTTGGTGGCCTTGCGGATGTCGTTGGGGCATTGCCCAAATATCAGACCAAACTCGGTTGGGAAGCGGCTGTTGTCATGCCCTGGTATGACCGACCATTTGTTCGGGACCATACTTTTACTGTCGTTCACGAGGGTACTTTTTATCAAGGATCTGAATTGTTGAACTATGTTGTTTATAAGGAAGCAGACAATATACTGGGATTTGAGCTTTATTTAGTCAAGATTCCAGGAAAACTCGATCGGCAGGAGGTGTATTGTTATCCCGATGAAGGTGAACAGTTTATCGCCTTTCAACATGCTGTATTGGCTTGGTTTAAGGATAAAGCTATAGTCCCCGATATTGTGCATTGCCATGACCATCATGTCGGTTTGATGCCTTTTTTGATGAAGTATAGCAATGACTATAATTTTCTTGCCGATGTTAAAACGGTAGCCACCGTGCACAATGGGCAATATCAGGGTTGGACACATTGGAGCAAAGCCATTCTGTTGCCTGCTTTCGATAGCTGGAAATGGGGATTATTGGACTGGGATGGTTTAATTAACCCACTTGCGGCCCTAATTAAATGTTGCGATGCTTACACAACTGTATCCGAAGGCTATCTGGAAGAGCTTTATGTGGAAGCAAATGGCTTACAGCATCTATTTTATGATGAGCGAAATAAATCTGTCGGTATTGTCAATGGAATTGACTGGGAAATCTGGGATCCCAACATTGATTATACCTTGTTCGAAAACTATGATGTTGTACAAGCTTTTTCCGGCAAATTGAAAAATAAGGAGGCTTTGGCGAAGCAGTATAAAATCAATCCAGATCGACCACTGCTTGTTTTTATAGGCCGATTTGCAACAGAAAAAGGAGCGGATTTACTACCGGAGATAATTTTGGATTTGACGGAGAAATATCGCGATAGATTAAGTATATTTATACTGGGTGCCGGAGACCCAGCGATCCAGTCGCGTGTGAAATCACTCGTCGATGATGGAATTGATAATTTTGATGTGTTCTTTGGTTATGATGAAAGCCTTGCCCATTGGCTTTATGCCAGTGCGGATTTTCTTTTAATGCCTTCCCGCGTTGAGCCCTGTGGCCTTAATCAGCTCTATGCGATGAAGTACGGTACATTGCCGATCGTGCATCAGGTGGGGGGATTGAAAGATACGGTAATCGATCTGAAAAATGATGGCTACGGTATAGGTTTTGATAGTTTGACAACCACTGAAATTAGTGCAGCGATTGTTCGGGCTATAAATTTTTACGACAGTAAAAAGCAGTTTGAGGAGAATCAACGTAAAATGATGCAGTTGGATTTTTCTTGGGATAAATCTGCAGCGAAGTATATAAGTCTATATAACCAAATAATGTAATTTGATATGTCACGTCATAATGTAGTAGCTATCGTCTTGGGCGGAGGAAGGGGCTCACGTCTGTATCCATTGACCGATCAACGGTCTAAGCCGGCGGTTCCCATTGCCGGGAAATATCGCTTGGTGGACATTCCCATCTCGAATTGTCTTAATTCGGGTTTTAACAAGATTTTTGTGTTGACACAATTCAATTCTTCGTCACTCAACTCCCACATTAAGAATACCTACAACTTTAGTATTTTTAGTAAGGGCTTTGTTGATATCCTGGCTGCCGAACAGACCAATGATGGCGATAAATGGTTCGAAGGTACGGCAGATGCCGTACGGCGATCGTTTCGGAAGCTGGCTAGTATTGATTATGACTATGTACTGATTTTATCGGGGGATCAGCTGTATCAAATGGATTTTGATGCACTGGTTGACTTTCATGTCGAAAACGAAGGCGACCTGACCATTGCGACTATTCCAGTAAACGCCAAAGATGCCACTGGTTTTGGAATACTGAAATCAGATGAAAAGAATCACATTACCTCTTTTATTGAGAAGCCGAATAGTGAGCAGCTGGTAGACTGGAGTTCAGAAGTGAGCGACCATTTAAAGGGTGAGGGTAGGGAATACCTGGCTTCTATGGGTATTTATGTTTTTTCAAAAGGCGTCCTGAAACGTATGCTGGAAGAGAATCGCGGAATGGATTTTGGAAAAGAAATTATTCCCGATGCAATTGATACGAATAGGGTGCTTAGCTATCAATTTGAGGGCTATTGGACAGATATCGGAACCATAGGTTCTTTCTATGAGGCCAACATTGGTTTGACTGATAATATTCCGGCCTTTAATCTGTTTGATAAAAATACGGTTTTCACCCGTCCAAGGATGTTGCCGCCTTCTAAAATTTCGGGTACAACATTGATCAATTCTGTCATTTCGGATGGCTGCATTATCCAAGCGGATAAAATAGACCGTTCCGTCGTGGGAGTTCGTTCGCGGATTGGTACAGGATCTGTGGTGCGCGGGACATATATGATGGGGTCTGACTATTATGAGGATCTCGTCGATATGGAGGATGCAAAGCGGAAAAATATACCTGTGGTGGGTGTTGGAGAACGCTGTTATATTGAGAATGCTATTTTGGATAAAAATTGTCGTATCGGTAACGATGTCCGGATCAATGGCGGACCTCATTTGCTGAATGCCAATCATCCTACCTATACCATTTGTGACGGCATTGTTGTTATCAAAAAAAATGCGGTTATTCCAAACGGAACAACAATAGGATTGACAAGCCTATAAAATTTATAGAACAAGGGAGATAATATATTGTTATCATTGCAAGTTATTCTAATGGAAGTACCGGGAAATACGGCTAATCTACAGGTTCAATTTACGGGTAGGTAGTAAAATAATTGCTTCATGGTACTGTCTTTGCTAGCAAAGAACATTTTAATATAATGAAATCGTATGCAATTGAGACAGGTTATCTCCCTTTTTTTGACGGTATTTGCCCTACTGGGCTGCGAAACTTCATTGATGGTTCAAGGTAGTGGTGTCTTACGTGATGCCTCGCGTAGATTTGAACTTCGTAACGGCAATCGAACAGTCGTTTACATTCCAATGCGGCATCTGGGTACACGTGTGTACTATGATCAAATCCAGCGTGCTGTAGATTCTCTTCAACATTTGGGCTATGTTGTTTTTTATGAAAGCATCGCTTATCAGGTGGATAGTGCGGCACAACGTGATCTATATGACCGCAAATTTAGAAAGCTTACAGGGAATCGGCTAGGGTTGCAGCAATGTATTGAAATACCGGGCGATACCTCCCGGGTTCTTCGGGCGCCCATGTACCGTAAACTGGGGCAGCGAATCATTAGTCAGCCCGATTATTCCTTTTTTCTGGTGAATTATGAAACGGCGGTAAATGCGGATATTCCCAAAAATAAATTGCTTGACGAGTTTGAATACCTGTATGGTGCGATCAACCTGGATGATTGTGATTACAAAACACCGCTCCAGGAACCTTATTCCTGCAAACCTATAAAAGCGGCATTAAAAAACAAATTTGATAAAGAATTTGTCATGAAAAAAAGGGAAGAGAACCTGGCTTCGTTAGTTGCTGACGCTCCACAGCAAAAGATTTTAATCTTATTTGGAACCTCACATTTTAAAGGCTTTTTGCGTAATTTGCAGGCTCGGGATCCCAAATGGATACAGATCAAATAATATGCTAGGAAAACTATTCATTGTACTGCTTATACCAGTAACCATTTATGTTGTTTATTACCTGTTAAATCGTACGGCCAAAAATAGCAAAGCCATTAAACGTGTATTAAGCGACGAAGGCAAAGAAATTCTAGAAAAAGAAGTTGCCTATTACCGCAATCTGTCCACTGCGGACAAAGCGGAATTTGAAACCCGCTGTTTAAAATTTTTGGATACGGTCAAGATTGAAGGTGTGGGTGTAGCGGTTGAGCTGAAAGATTATATGATGATTGCCGCCAGTGCAATTATTCCAATATTTGCCTTTAAGAAATGGACTTATCCCAATTTGACCAATATTATGGTTTATCCTTCCCAATTCAATACAGCCTATGAATTTGAAGGCCATGCTGACCGCAATATTATGGGTATGGTGGGTGAGGGAGCCATGAATGGACAAATGATATTGTCTAAATCGGCACTGGAGTATGGCTTTAAGAATCCAAACGATGGACAGAATACAGCGATACACGAATTTGTGCACTTGATCGATAAAACCGATGGCACAGTGGATGGCATTCCCACACATTTGATGGATAAGGCTTCAGTCATTCCTTTTATGAATCTGATACGGGAAGAAATTACCAAGATAAAAGAAAATAAATCTGATATTGATGTATACGGCATGACCAATCCAGCTGAGTTTTTTGCGGTTGCCTCGGAGTATTTTTTTGAGAATCCAGAAAAATTTAAGCAGAATCATCCCGATCTCTATACCGCACTTTCTGAAATTTTTGAACAAAGTTAGTTATCGATAAATAAAATTTTAGTATTTTTAAGGCAAACAGAAGTTGTTTGCCTTTTTTCTTTGAGCACCCGCTCCTAGGCGGAAAAAAGAACGATGCGATTGTGAATCCATCGCTGCTGGCAGCTTCGCTAAAGTTTTGTTAATTATAACTGTTATGCCTAAAACTACAATTTATTCTTCTATTGCCCTGGCTTATATGCTATTTTGTGGCAGTAATCCGGGATTTTCCCAGCAGCGTTTTGCTACAGGGACAACATTTACTGAAATGGCCGATCCCACAAAGGATACTTTATCCAACTGGTCGAATGTTAAAGCCGGTCTACATGCTTCGTTTGTATCGATAGACAAACGTTATCCCAAATCTGTTAATCCAAATCTGACAACACAACGTACGGCGGCTGTGGATGCCTGGAAAGGTGAGCAAGTATCGGCACAAGTATTGTTATGGACCAGTGCTGCCGCAGCAGATGTTGCTGTATCGGCAAGTGAATTAAAGTCTACCACAGGCAAGGTGATCGGTAGCGATGCGGTACAAGCGCGTTTTGTTCGTTATGTCATGACTGATGAATTTGCAAGTGGTTGTGGCCATCGTAAACCAGAAGATTTTAAAGCTTCTCTGTCGGCAGATATGTTGGATGATCTGAAAAGCTATGACCTTGAAGCTAAGAAAGTCCGTCCTGTATGGATTACAGTAAAGGTTCCCAAGGAAGCTGCTGCTGGACAATATAAAACGACAATTTCAGTTAAGCAAAATGGTCAGGTAAAGGAACAGTTACAACTTACGGTCAATGTGCAAAATCATGTGCTGCCACCTGCATCCCAGTGGACTTATCATTTGGATCAATGGCAACACCCTTCGGCAGTTGCCCGCGTCAATAATGTGAAGATGTGGAGCGATGAGCATTTTGAAGCGTTGAAGCCTACCATGAAACAACTTGCAGCTGCAGGGCAAAAAGTGATTACTGCGACTTTAAATAAGGATGCCTGGAACGTGCAGACCTATGATCCTTATGCGGATATGATTATCTGGAAGAAGGCAAAAGACGGTTCCTGGACCTATGATTATACTGTTTTTGATCGGTGGGTAAACTTTATGATGGATCTGGGGATCAACAAACAGATCAATTGCTATTCGCTTTTACCATGGAATAACGAGGTACATTATTTTGATGAAAGTAAAAATGAACTGGTCAATGTAATTGCTAAACCGGGAACGCCGATATTCGAAGAATTATGGACGCCTTTCCTAAAGGATTTTAGCAAACATGTCAACGCAAAGGGCTGGTTGAAGATTACCAATATCGCCATGGATGAAAGAGGTCGTGAAGAAATGGATCCAGCCATAGCATTGTTGGAAAAAGTAGTGCCTGAGTTTGGGGTTGCTTTTGCAGATAATCACAAAAGCTACCAACGTTATCATAAAAGTACCGATATCAGCGTTGCCGCCGGAGATCCATTTGACCAAAATGATTTGATTGAACGACGCAAAAAAGGATATATTACGACATTTTATGTTTGCTGTTCAGACGAATTCCCAAATCAATTCACGTTCTCGGATCCAGCAGAATCCACCTATATGGCTTGGTATGCGCTAGCGGCAGGCTTCGATGGAGCATTGCGTTGGGCATTTAACTCCTGGGTCAAAGATCCGCTGCATGATTCAAGGTTCCGTACCTGGCCAGCGGGAGATACTTATATTGTTTATCCACAAGGAAGAAGCTCTATCCGTTATGAACGTATGTTGGAAGGTATTCAAGATTATACCAAAGTCGGCATTCTTAAAGCAAAGTTGGAGAAGTCAAAAGATCAAGCTAACCTAGCGAAGCTAAATGCAAAAATTGCAAAATTGAATACCGCTAAACGCTATGCGGACTGGAATAAAGATCTCAATGATGCAAAGCGTTTTGTCGATGAATTGTCGCGACAAATCAACTAAGGATTTATTAAGTCTATAATTTTAAAAAAGCTGCTTCAATCAATTTGAAGCGGCTTTTTTCTTGATTATAATCTTTTTCTATTTTAAGTGCAGCGGATTGTTGGCTGAAATTTTCGGCGCAGTGTATCCTTGCTTCCCGTTGAGGCTATCCTTGCACATGCGATCATTTTATATGCTTGGGTAATACAGTATTGTTCAGGTAATATCCCAAACCATTACGCTAAATTATTGTTGTTATTAAGTGGCGATAACATAATTTGCATAAGGTCGCTGTCACAAAATCTTAAATTATAGTATAGGTATGAAAAATGTAGCACACCAGATTGTGGGTCTTTTAAAGGATGCGGGAATTCAGCGTATTTATGCCGTAACGGGCGATAGTTTAAATTTTTTCAACGAAGCTGTTCATGCAGATGGAACGATGCAATGGATCCATGTAAGACATGAGGAAGTGGGGGCATTTGCCGCAACGGCAGAGGCCTATTTGCACGGGATCGCCTGTTGTGCGGGAAGCAGTGGACCAGGACATGTGCATCTGATCAATGGTGTTTATGAAGCACACAAGACACGGGTACCCATGCTTGTGATCGCATCAACATGTGCTACATACGAATTTGGAACCGATTATTTTCAAGAAACCAATCCAATCAAATTGTTTGATGATTGTTCTTGCTACAATCAAATGATCACTCGGCCAGAACAGGTGCAACGTATGGTGCAAAATGCATTACAACAGGCTATCTCTAAACGGGATGTGGCGGTTATCGGTTTGCCTGGTGATGTATCAGAAATGGAAGCGGTTCAAATGAATACCTCAACGAAGGTGTTTTTCACTGAACCTCAGGTGAGGCCTTCGGATATGGAAATCGGGCGCCTGGCGCAGTATATCAACCAGGCTGAAAAGATAACCTTGTTCTGTGGTGTGGGAGCCAAGAAAGCACAGGAGCAAATTGTAGCGTTATCACAAAAGATCCATGCGCCAGTAGGTTATTCATTTAAAGCAAAGTTGGATATTCAACGCGACAATCCCAATGAAATCGGTATGACCGGACTTTTGGGCATGGCGTCGGCATTTCAAAGCATGCATCATTCGGATCTTATTTTACTTTTGGGGACTGATTTCCCTTATAAAGATTTTATACCGACGAATAAAACCATTGTTCAGATTGATATTGAAGGCGAAAAGCTCGGGCGCAGATCCATCGTAGATTATGGGCTAGTGGGCGATATCAAGCATACCTTAAAAGCGGTATTGCCCTTTGTGGAAGCGCGTTCGGATACAAAATTTCTGGAGAAGCAGCTTGCTTCTTATGCAAAGGTCAAGGAAGATCTCATGACTTATGTGGACGATTCGGGCAGTGAATGCGCGATACAGCCTGAATTTGTAGCGCATACCATTGATCAAAAAGCCAGTGATGATGCGATTTTTCTACTTGATACCGGGATGTGCTGTGTGTGGGGAGCACGTTATATTAATCAGCGAAAGGATCGTATCATGCTGGGGTCTTTTAACCATGGGTCTATGGCTAATGCCATGCCAATGGCTATTGGAGCGGCATTGACACATCCTGAACGTCAGGTTATTGCTTTTTGTGGTGACGGGGGACTATCCATGTTGTTGGGGGATCTCGCAACAATAAAACAATATAACTTACCGATTAAAATCATCGTCTTTAACAACCGTGCACTTGGTATGGTTAAATTGGAAATGCAGGTGTCAGGTCTGAAAGATCAGGAAACCAATATGGTCAATCCAGATTTTGCGATGATCGCGCAAGCGATGGGAATACGCGCATTTACGGTGACTCAGCCCCAAGAAGTGGATGCTGTTATCACTGAAGCTCTTGGTATGACGGATGAGCCTGTCCTGATCGATATATATACCAATCCCAATGCATTGGCTATGCCGCCCAAGATATCCTTCAGTCAAATGAAAGGGATGACAGAAAGTATGGCAAAATTAATGTTGTCGGGTAATTTCGAAGAAGTATGGGATACCATTAAGTCGAACTATAAACATTTGAAATCGCTTTAATAACTTGTGATATTCGAATTGTTAAACATATTAAAAGCCCCTCGAAGCATAACAGCGGAGGGGCTTGTTTTGTGTTAAAAGTGACTTGAATGTGTGGCTGTCAGACCATAATATGCTGATCAGCGGATAGTCGAAATTTGGAGGAAAATGTTATCTCAACATTGACGTTGAACAAACCAAAGACTTTTAAGTAATTCTTCTTTACAGCGTCTGAGTTTTTCAACTTTGGATTCGGAAGAAATGGTAACTTGCTCTTTAACAATAATAGCCAAGTCTGTTTCAATGGACAATTTTGTGAGTGATGTACATCCACTATCAAATTTCTTAAAGCTTACATCTTTCATACTAATATTGGTTAAGAATTCCTGAATTTTATAGCGTACAATTTACTAATAAAAATTAGCTTTACAATAAGCTAGCAATAATTTTATTGTTACTAAATTGTTTATTTTTAATAGCTTATATCGTGCTAAAATAGCCGAGTGCTATCTAACTTATAAACAATATTTGCTTGCTTTTTGTTTTCTGAATTTTAAATTTTTAAATGTTAGTTATTTAAAACAAAATTTCTTTTGAATTGCTATCTATACTATCAAACAAAAAAACACGATGAGAATAATAAATTTTGGATTTATAGTGTTGCTGTGTTGTGCTGCTTGCCATCAGCAACAAAAAAAACAGGATGCTTCCACGAAACTCAATGACACTGTTCAGAGTACTCAACCTTTGGATGCTGAGAGGTTTCTTACTGGAAAGAGTACGTATCAATACCTTAAAAATGGCGATACCATTTCATTATCAATCACTGTTGATGGAGAAAAGGTAAAGGGTGATCTAAGCTATGCCTGGAAGGAAAAAGATCGTAATAAGGGACATATTGATGGTGTATTGAAGGGGGATATTTTAACTGCCGATTATACTTTTTCTTCTGAGGGACAGGAATCCGTCCGCCAGGTAATATTTAAATTATCCAAGGAGCGTGCACTGGAAGGTTATGGTGCGATGGAAGAGAAGGCTGGAAAAATGACTTTTGCCGATCCTAAAAAGATAGCTTTTGATGAGAAATTTGCCTTAGAAAATTTAACGAAGGGCCAATGAGATCAGCTTGGGAATAAAAATTAAGAGGCCGATCAATAGTGCAGTGATGCTGCTGATCATCACTGCCGCTGCGGCAATATCTTTAATTTTTTTTATGTTTGGATTATTTTCATGACAGATAAAGTCGGCTATATTTTCCAATGCGGTATTTAACAATTCACAGACAAATACAAAACCAATGGAAAAGAGTACAGCAATCCATTCGTGGGTACTTATGTGAAGCACAAATGACAGGGTAATGGCAATAATGGCCGCTATACAATGCACCCTGAAATTATGTTCTTCCTGCCAGGCTGTTTTTAGCCCACTGAACGCATAGTGAAAACTCTTTAATCTAGCACGAAATGAAAAGTTATTTTTGGCCATAGTTGTCCTACTATTTTCTGTAAAGATAGCGCTTTCTGCTTATCTAGGCATACTGGATTTTTTATTGTATTTAGTCTGAGCTATTCCTTGGCCATATCCATCTGATCCGCTTTCTTGTTCATCCTTTTTACTTTATGGGGCTTTTATTACAAATGCAGCCTAATTTTGAGTAAATTGCTGTATGATCTATAATTTTGATAAAACGATTGTTCGTCGTGGTACCGATTCGGTCAAATGGAATCAACATGATTATGACGATTTGATTCCACTCTGGGTTGCGGATATGGACTTTCCAGCAGCACAACCTGTTGTGGATGCGCTTGCGCAGCGGGTTCAACATGCTGTATATGGGTATGCTACTATTCCAGCTACTTTTTACAGCGCGGTTATGAGCTGGTCTTCGCAGCGGCATAAATTTGTACTTCAGCCGGAATGGATACTTCCTGTGATCGGTGTGGTACCGGCGCTTTCAGCTTTGGTTAGCGCATTTACCTCACCGGGTGATAAGGTTTTGGTTCAAGAGCCTGTATATCATTGTTTTTTTTCCTCAATAGAACGCAATCAAGCCGAGGTGGTTTCCAATGACTTGATTTACCGCAATGGTGAGTATGCTATTGATTTTGAAGATTTTGAATATAAAGCAAGTGATCCGAAAGTCAAGTTATTTATTTTATGTAGTCCACATAATCCCGCTGGCCGTGTTTGGACTAGAGCTGAGCTTGAGCGTCTCGGTGAAATCTGTTTGCGGCATCAGGTCTTAGTCATTTCGGATGAAATTCATTGCGATCTGGTATTTGAGGGCCATACACATATTCCTTTTGGGAGCATCAGTGCAGCCTTTTTGGCGAATTCGATTACCTGTGTAGCACCGAGTAAAACCTTTAATTTGGCAGGACTCCAGGTCGCTACGGTCTTCGTAGCCGATCCTGAACTCAGAAGGAAAGTGCAGCAGGCTTTCTTAGCCAACGAGATAAGTAGCATAAGTCCCTTTGCCATTACAGGCCTGATCGCTGCGTATGAGTCGGGTGGGGAATGGTTGGATCAAGCTTTAAGCTACATTCGTGCGAATTATGTTTATTTGAAAGGCTTTATGGCTGAATACCTGCCTGCTTTGCATGTCCTTCCTTTGGAGGGTACTTATCTGGTATGGGTAGATTGCGCCGCTTTGGGGATTTCAAGTCGAAAATTGGGGCAGCTCTTATTGGACGAGGCACATGTACAGGTCAATGTCGGTGCGATGTATGGCAAGGAGAGTGACGCCTTTATTCGCCTCAACATTGCTTGTTCAAGGGAAGTCTTGACAACAGGCTTGTCGCGTTTGAAGATTGTTTTCTCCTCTTTACTGCAAGGAGCAAAATAGTATACGGATAAATCCTAAGTGAGGAGTTGAATAGGTTCTGATATACGGCGAGTTTTCGGCTCATAGTATCGTGGATCATAGTATCTTCCCGCTTAGCGAAAAGAAAATAGCGTAATGAACAAAAAATCCGCTGTATCTCTCGATGCAGCGGATTTTTTGAGGTTTGTTTTAGCCCCGATTAAATCCCCATTTCTTTCAGAATGAAATGCGCGTTGTCGATTTTATCGGCAACCCAGAGGACATAACGAATGTCGACTCCGATGGATCTGCTGTAACTCTCGTTCCAGGCGAAATCATTAATTGTTGCATCATAAGCACGGTCAAAATTTACACCGATTAATTCACCATTGGCATTCATTATTGGAGATCCTGAATTTCCACCTGTAGTATCCATATCATATAAGATATTGACCGGCACAGATCCCAGATCTTTTTGAAGATAAGGGCCAAAATTTTTATTGAGGTAAGCTGTCTTGATTTCTTGTGGATAGTCAAATTCTGCTAAACCAAGATTTCCTTTTTGAATGATTCCTTCGATTGTCGTGAATGGCTTCATATAAGTTGCATCAGCAGGAGAGTAGCCTTTGATGTGCCCATAGGTCAGACGTAAGGTTGAGTTTGCATCAGGAATAAAGTTTTTGGCCTGAAAAATTTCCTTGACGGCGACATAATCGCCCATTAATTTGTTCAGTACCCCTTCACGTCTTTTTTGTTCAGCAGCGAACTGGACAATATCATTGTTCAATTTGCCCTGGAAATCCAATAATTTGTCGTCAAATTTCTGAAGTGCATCGGCATTGGCCAAGATAGTATTTAGTATGTAATTTTGATCGCCAAGTTTACTGTTCTGAATAATCTCTGTTGCAAATTCTTGTGCGGTACCCGTATTAAATTGCAATTTCTGAATGGAAGCCAATTGATTTTTACCTTGGAATGCGATGGCATCTTCCAACATTCTGGAGAAAATACGCTGATCAGCCTGCTTATTGTAGCTTTCGTAGGTTTCTTTAACAGCGATTTTTAATTTTTCGATATTCAGATCGAAAAGCTGCTTGGCAGCTTGGGAGGATTTTTCCTTTGCCAAGTTGGTTTTCAGAACGTTTAGGTCGCGGGCTACTTTCAATAAGCTCGTACTATTGTAAATATTATTGATCCAAAGTTCTTTCAGGGCATCTTGATCACTCAGCTGATAATAGGCGTCAATATCAGTGAGTAGACTTCCATATTTGTTTTTCAGTTCGGGTTTACTTAAGATAAAAGCCGCCAGTGCTTCGTCTTCTTGTTTTTTTGTCGATAGCAAGTCGATTCCTCGTAAACCCTTGAGTTTACCACGATAGTTTTTCAATACATTCGCATTACGTTTTATGCGTGTTGCCAAGGACAAGGCGATATCGGTATTATCTTTTCCTGCTTCCTCCATCTGTTTGTTTTGGAAATCATACAGATTGGATACGTAAGGCAAAAGGTATTCCTGTTGATATTGAATATATTGTGCTGGTCGGTGTCGGAATGTTTTTCCGGGATAACCAAGGATAAAGGTGAAATCATTTTCCCGTACACCATTTGGATTGACTTTAAGGTGTTTTTTGGGCTGGTAAGGAACGTTGTCTTTAGAATAAGGTGCAGATTTTCCGTTTTTGCCGACATAAGCTCTCAAAAAAGAATAATCTCCCGTGTGGCGTGGCCATACCCAGTTGTCTGTCTCTCCACCAAATTCACCAATGTTTTGACGTGGAATATAAACTAAACGAACGTCTTCGATTGTTTTATAACGGAATAGGACATAACTTTTACCGATAAACATTTCCGATACTTCAGCTTTAATCGTGGGATCTTCTTTTTCCGCTTGTTTAACCAGTTCTTGTTGTTTACGTTTAATCGTATTGATACGCTCTACCGGGTCACTGATGTTGGCGACAGCATTTAATATTTTAGCGGAAACATCCTCATAAGAATCGGTAATTCTTATTTTTAATCCTTTTGCCTCAATTTCCTGTTCTTGATTTTGGGCGACAAAACCGTTTTTTAGGTAATTGTTGATTGCTGTACTGGCAAGTTGAACGGCAGAAAAAGCGCAGTGGTGATTGGTAATGATCAAACCACGGTTTGAGACAAACGACCCAGTACATCCACTGACTTGAACCAGGGCATCTACCAGTCCGACCTGACCGGGATTGTAGATATCTTTCTCACTGATCTTTAACCCAGCTTTCTTCAATCCAGCTCTATTTAATTCACTCAATGGAAACATTCCCTCATCGGGATTTGCCTTGCTATAAGGACTGTTTGCCATGGTTAAGAATAGAGCTAGTGCAATTGTCGTGCGATTTATAAACTTCATAGGATTTTAACTATCAACTGTTGTAAATCTCCAAATTTAAGAAAAGCATTTTGATGAAATCGATTTTTTATGTGAACTAATGTAACAATAGTGGATATACTGGACCTTTTTGGCAAGGTATTTATTGTATAATCGGCAGGCCAAATACTCCTGTTGACTTTAATTATAAAGGATTTGACATTGGTTTACGACAGGATTCGTAATTTTGTGCTTTAAAGATAGTAAGATGACCTTAATCCAACTGGAATATATTATAGCTGTTGATACCTACCGAAGTTTTGTTGCAGCTGCAGAAAAATGTTTTGTCACGCAACCTACGTTGAGCATGCAAATACAAAAACTTGAAGAGTCTTTAGGAGCAAAAATCTTCGACCGGAGCCGTCAGCCTGTTGTTCCTACAGAAATCGGCGAGAAAATTATTCTTCAAGCTCGATTGGTATTGACGGAAAGCCGAAAGATCAATGAGATCGTACAGGATAAAAAAGGGGAAATTGAGGGTACACTACGGGTCGGTGTTATTCCGACAATCGCACCTTATTTACTTCCGAATGTGCTGACCACATTTATGGAGAAATATCCGAAACTACAATTGCAGATATGGGAATATACGACAGAACGGATTGTGCATGAATTGAAGGTCGGACTTCTGGACTGTGGTGTGCTATCTACTCCCTTAAATGACCCCGGGATTTTGGAATCACCCTTATTTTACGAAAATTTTGTCGCTTATATTTCAGCCAATAGTCCACTGTTTCCTAAAAAGATACTAAGTGGTGATGATATTGCCGATGATAAACTATGGTTGCTCAATGAAGGTCATTGTATGCGCGGGCAGGTGCTTAATATTTGTCATCATAAACATAATCAAGATCTTACAGGACGATTTGAGTATAATACGGGTAGCGTAGAGACCCTAAAACGTATGGTAGACATCAACGACGGAATCACGATATTGCCTGAGTTGTCGATTTGGGATTATTCCGATGAACAATTGGATAGGATCCGTTATTTCAAATCACCGGAACCAGTACGGGAGATATCATTGGTGACGACGCAAAATTATGTAAAGAGACATGCAATTCAGGCCTTAGAAAAAGAAATATTGGCCGTAGTACCCGATAAATTCAAAACAAAAAAGAAAAAGGAAGTGTTGAGCTTTCAATAGGACGATATGAGAAACCTCAAAAGACGTTTTTTTAAAAAAATAGACCAGATCAATCAATGGCGGATGAAGAAAGTTTCTAACCGGAACTTTATCATTATACTCGCATTTTTGGTTGGAATTGTTGGTGGTATTATGGCATCTGTGCTAAAAAGATTAACCCATTTTATTGCGACGACTATACAGGATGATATCGATTGGAAAGTAAAATACTCGGTTTACTTGATTTTTCCATTGATAGGGATTTTGCTCAGCGTGTTTTTTGTTCGCAAATTTTTGAAAGGGAAGAAGATGGAGCATGGGATTACCCCGATTATTTATGCCATCAGTCGGAAGGGCAGCCGATTGGATCCCAGCAATATTTATTCTCAGGTGGTGACATCGGCTATTACCGTTGGCTTTGGCGGGTCCTGTGGTTTGGAAGCTCCTGTTGCTTTGGGTGGTTCTTCGATCGGTTCTAATATCGCCCGTTTTTTTGGATTGCAGTATAAGGAAGTTACCATGTTATTGGCTTGTGGTGCAGCAGCAGGAATTTCAGGTGCTTTCAACAGCCCTTTGGCAGGAATGATTTTTGCTATCGAGATCTTGCTTCCCGAATTTTCCATTCCAGTGTTCATTCCTTTGCTGATCTCATCGGCATTGGCTTCTGTAGTCTCTCGGGTGCTTTATAATGAACCCTTATTCAGTACATTCAATTCCGATTGGCAAGTTTCGGCATTGTTGTTTTATTTGCTATTAGCTGTGCTGATTGGGCTTTATACGATTTACTTTGCACGTGTTTCTAGGAGTGTGGGGAAATGGTTTTCTAAGATTAAAAATCCCTATAATAAAGTGTGGGTCAGTGGTATTGCCTTAGGTCTGATGATTTTTGTATTTCCAGCGCTGTATGGTGAGGGCTATATTACCATTCAGCAGATTCTCAATGGTCAGTTTAACTCGATTGTTAAGAACAGCTTGTTCTCAGACTACAAGGATATGGGATTAGTAGTCCTGGGCTATACGATATTGACCTTATTTGGAAAATCCCTTGCTGCGTTATTTACATTAAATGGCGGTGGAAATGGTGGGGTATTTGGACCAAGTTTAGTGATGGGAGGTCTGTTGGGCTTTGCATTTTCTTATGGTGTAAATTTGACCGGAATTGCCGAGCTAAATGTACCCAATTTTGTGGTAGCGGGGATGGCCGGTGCGTTGAGCGGCATTATGCACGCGCCATTGACAGGTATATTTTTGATTGCAGAAGTGACCGGAGGTTATACCTTGATGGTTCCATTGATGCTGGTTTGTTCCATTTCCTATTTGATTAATCGGTCGGTTTTAAAGCATTCCATTTACACCAAGGTATTGGCGGAGTCTGGCGATCTGATTTCTTATGAAGACAAGGATCGATCCGTGTTAAGTATGATGCGGATAAAATATGTATTGGAAACTAATTTTGTGATCTTACGCCCCGACGAAACACCAAAAGGTCGACAAACCGACATCATCCATAGTAAACGCAATATCTTTCCGGTGGTGGATTACGAAGGCAAATTTATGGGGCTTCTTTATAGCGAGTTTCTATTCTCAGTATTATTGGGTGAAGTGGATGGGGGGGATACGACTTTCGAAAAGTTAGCTCAGAAGCCAAATGATACGGTAGGTATCAATGAAAACATGGAAATCGTGATGGCTAAAATGAATAAGGACGACACGTGGATACTTCCAGTTTTGGGGGATGAAAATAAGTATATGGGCTTTGTTTCCAAATCGAGTGTTTTCAACAAATATCGCGCGTTATTGATACGTCAGGGACACTATTTGGAATAAACTGAGTATACATTGTTAGAACGCGAAACGAAGTGTGTTCGGATATGCTCCCTTGGGTCGGCTTTAAACCCGAGGAAGCATAGCAAATTTTTTAAGCGCGTAAAGCCATTATCTTTGTGACATATTTTCCGATAATATCAAACTCCAAGTTGACTGTGCTACCCACCTCAACTTGTTGCAAGTTGGTATGCTCTAGTGTATACGGAATGATAGCAACTGAAAACTGATCGTCTTTAGAGTCTACTACTGTCAAGCTGATACCATTTACGGTAATGGATCCTTTTTCTACGGTGATATTTTGTTTGGAAACATCATATTGAAAGGTAAAAATAAAACTACCATTTTCATCTTTCTTTTGGATACAACGCGCAGTCTGATCCACATGTCCCTGGACGATATGTCCATCAAATCTTCCTCCTGCCAAAGTACAACGTTCCAAATTGATCAGGTCGCCCATCCTTAATTGAGCGAGATTTGTCTTTTGCAAGGTTTCATCAATTGCCGTCACTTTATGCTGATCATTGTTCAATCCGACAACAGTAAGGCAAACGCCATTATGACTTACACTCTGGTCTATTTTAAGTTCATTGGAAATAGCAGAACTGACGTAAAAATGGATATTGCTTTTTTCCTGTTCGATATTTTCTATTTTTCCTAGGGTTTCTATGATTCCAGTAAACATGATATTTTTTTTGATTGATTCCAAAGTTACTAAATAATTAAATGAAATATCGATGTTTAGATCGCACAAATGTGGTAGATAAGAGCTCATGGTGATTACATCTGAAGTCAGACTTCACCACCAAATTAAGTTGAATGGCAAACTTGAAAGTTAAGGGGCAATCAACAATTGTGGTCTGTATTGACGTGTAGGGTATATTTATGGATGCAATTGAGTGCGTAAAGATAAAAGTGATAGATAAAATGAGGGCAGGAGATGACCGGTCATTCTGTTGTAAAGATAAATAATGCAAGGGTTAAATACTGTGGCTGGGACTAGTTGAGTGAAGCAACCAAAAAAATAATCTGTTGAAAAATGCAAAAAGATTGTAGTGTACATTGTACACTTACTATTCCTTTTGTGATTGCTATGCTAAAACAAATTTATGGGAGTTGAAAAAAAATATAACAAAATTTTTGTTTATATCATTTGAACCACTATCTTTGTCCTAGGTTTAGGTTGATTGCCTCTTACAAAGAGGTATTTATAAAAGCTTAGCAGGTCGCCCGACCGAATGCTAAGCTTTTTTTTGTGATCGTTTTTTTTTGATTATTACTCCACTAAACACTTAATAACAAGCTGTTTACTTTCTTTTATAAATTTCTGGGAGGAGGATGAGGGCTGTGTGGTAGCCGTTAACTTTTGAAGGTATACCATGCTGTCAGCATTAGGATGGTGAGATATTCAAATTTTTTCGATTTGAAACGTTCTTTTAACGCATGCAATGCTTTGGATCTCGCATAATAGATGGTTGATGCGGTTGTGTTCAATGTTTCACAAATTTCATCTGTATTCAAGCCTTCCAAAAAACTGAGCTTGCAGATCTGAGCTTGTTGTTTGGGAAGCAAATTGATTTCAGCAAGTAACAACTCGCTGAGTTCTGTTCGGAATATTTTCTTGAGTACATCTTCATCCGGAACTGACATATGCTGCAGAATATCGAGTTCCTCTTTCCGTATTTTGAATTGAGTAGTTCTTTGCATATCGATACAGGCATTTTTAGTAGCGATAAAAAGAAAGGCTTTGAGGCTTTCATAATGCTCTACCTTTTGTCTATTATTCCAGAGTTTAACAAAAACATCTGAGACAATTTCCTCGGCATCGGTTTTGTTGCGGAGATAAGAAAAGGCAAAATAGCGTAAAGAATGACCAAAATGATCCATAAAAAAGCATAAGGCCATTTCATCACCTTCTTTCAGTGTATTGATGTATGATTCTATTTGCCGCATACTTGGTTATTGATCGTTTTACGTTGGCCTTCGGGATATGTTGTGCTCCTTATGGTCAATACATCATTCAATAGGTAAATTCACATTCGAGCCCCGCTATGGATTGCTTGGCTAAATTACATAAAAAACTTGGGTTGTCATGATTCAATCCGGACAACCCAAGTTTTTTAAGATTAAAAAATTAAGAAAGAAATCGATTTATTTTTTAATCATCTTATTCGCTACAATCTCCCATTCCTGTATATGAGCAGGCTGGTGTTCATTATTGACAATTTCATCGAAATGCTGCAGCATTTGTGGGTGCTGTGCCGCGATATCTTTTTCTTCCCAAGGGTCTGTTGCTAAATCATATAATTGCCATTTTGCTTTAGGGTTTTTCTTCAGATCGAGTTTGACGGCCTTCCAGCGTCCTTCGCGTATGGCGATCTGGCCGCCCTTTTCTGGATATTCGAAATAGAGATATTGATGTTTTTGTTGGTTCTTTTGACCCAGCCAGGTTGGAAGGAGGGAGAGCCCATTGCTGTGGCCGGGCCTTTGTTGAACCAGCTGAGCGAAGGTAGCCATGAGATCGTATTGGGCCGAAATCAAGTCTGTTTCGGAATTCGCTTTGATGCGGTTGGGCCACCTGACAATTAACGGAACTTTGATACCGCCTTCAAAAACATCCATTTTCAATCCCCGAAGTGAATCGACACTGCGGAAAAAACGATAATCTATGCCCCCATTAAAGCCAGTTCCGTTGTCACTGGAGAATAGAATAATAGTATTGTCATCTATTCCCAATGATTTGATATGCTTCATAATCGTGCCGACCTGGTCATCCAGATAGGTGATCATACCGGCATAGGTTGCTCTTGGATAGGGGGTAGCCGTATAGCCGTCCTGTCCGTAATAAGGTTTGTCATGGAAGAGGTCCTTATATTTATCTACATATTCCTGTGGAACTTGTAGTGATAAGTGCGGCAATGTATAAGGAAGGTATAAGAAAAAAGGTTTGCGTTGGTTTTTGTCGATAAAAGCCAGTGCTTTCTCAGTCATTAGTTCAGGTGCATATTCCTTACCGTCAAACTGTTTGAAGTCCTCCGCCGTGGCCTTACTGGAATCTAAAGGAGAATGGACAAATTTTTCCTTGTTTTGAAGGGGATATTTTGTTTCATTTTCCCAAAGATGTGTTGGGTAATAATTGTGTGCCTGTTTTTGGTCCAGGTAACCGAAGAAATAGTCAAATCCCTGTTTATTGGGGCTTCCGGTGGAATTATTCATTCCAAGTCCCCACTTTCCAATGGCAGCGGTCTGATAACCGGCTTTTTTAAATAGGTGAGCCATGGTATACGTTCCTTCAGGTAGTGGCATCTGGCCACCCTCGAGACTATCTGCGAAACCGCCCAATTCATAATTTCCACGAATATAAGATTGGCCACCATGCTTGCCCGTTAATAACATGCAACGGGCTGGGGCGCATACTGGAGTACTTGTATAGTGGTTTATAAAGCGTAAACCTTCATGTGCCAGCTGCTGGATATGTGGTGTTTTGATCAATCGTTGTCCATAGGGCTCAGTTTCGGCATAACCTAAATCGTCTGCATAAAAAAATATGATATTGGGCAATTTATGCTGCTTTTTCTTTTGTTGTGCAAAAAGAGTCCCCCATCCGAGGAGGATGAGGGAAAGTCCAACTTTTAGTTTCATTTTTTACGTTCTCCTTCCAATAATTGCTTGAGTTCAGCGACCTTTTCTGGATATTTTGAAGCCACATTATTCTTTTCGCCGATATCATTTTTAAGATCGTATAACTGATCTTCCGGAAGACTTCCTGTTTCTGTATCGGTTAATTTCATGTAGGGGGAACCTTTGCTTGGCGCAATATATTTCCATTCATCCTTTACGATGGCAAGTGTCTGTGCGTGCTGAACCATACTACTACGTCCCTTATTATCTTGACCGGTTAAGGTTTTCAAGAGCGGCGCGCTATCTTTTGCTTCATCTGCCTTTAGTGGAACATCCAATAATTGGGCACTTGTTGCCAAGAGATCTATTTGGCTGATCAATGCATTGGAAACTTTCCCCTGTGCAACACCTTTGCCGTTCACGATAAAGGGTACGCGAGTTCCACCCTCGAAGATACTATATTTGCCACCGCGTAGTGGACCTGCAGGTAAATGACCATTTTGCAGGGCCACAGCGCCATCCATATACCCGTCGTCGAGAACGGGGCCGTTGTCGCTGCTGAAAATTATAATTGTGTTTTTGTCAAGTCCCAAAAGTTGCAATTGCTGTTGAATTTGTCCGACGGTCCAATCTAACTGCAGAATAGCATCGCCGCGGTAGCCGAGTTTGCTTTTACCTTTAAATTGTGTTGCTGGCATGCGAGGGACGTGTGGTTCTGTCAAGCAGAAGTAGAGAAAGAACGGTTTGTTTTGGTGTTGTGAAATAAAGTCCTGGGCTTTGTGAAGAAATGTTGTGGAAACTTCTTCGTCTACCCATCTGGCACGTGTTCCACCGCTCATGTAACCGATTCTTCCGATACCGTTGACAATAGTCTGATTATGTCCCTGGCCAGGTGAAGAATGCATTTTGAGCAGTTCGGGATGCTCTTTTCCTGTGGGGTCGTTACCTATTTTCTTTTCATAGTCGACCAGGATTGGATCATTGGCCTCTGCAGCCACGACCTGATCATTTTCAAGGAACACTGTTGGGACGCGATCTGCTGTTGCAGGAAAAATGAATGAATAGTCAAAACCTACATCGTTAGGCCCGGGTTTTATGGGGGCATTCCAGTCTTTTTGGACCTGATTTCCGAGTCCCATATGCCATTTGCCAACAATGGCAGTAGCGTAGCCCGCATGTTTAAATACTTTGGGTAAGGTGATTTTATCAGTAGGAACAATTAGCTTGGCATCTCCGGGCAGAATGCCTGTACCTTCCTGACGCCAGGGATACGTACCGGTCATCAATGCAAAACGGGAAGGGGTACAAGTTGCCGAAGTACTATGAGCATTGGTAAATCGTACGCCGCTTTGGGCGAGCTTATCCAGGTTGGGGGTTTCGATCTGTTTGGCACCATAGCTGCTTAAATCACCAAAACCAAGGTCGTCTGCATAAATATAGATCACATTTGGTTTACTAGCCTTTTGGGCAAAACTAACCGTGGGGAGCGCTGCGAAAAGGCTCGAGGAGAGTAATAACGTTAGGGATAGTGGCTTCTTCATATACGTTAAGTTTTGTTTAAAGGGTATCGTTTGACAATTGACGATACCCAAGATACTATTTTAAATTTGGATTGATATTAACTTCATTTTGCGGAATCGGCCAATGTTCATCTTGGCCAGCCCGGAAGGATTTGCTGGTCACATACCATCGGCTATAAGGGTCTTTACTTCCACCGGATTTTATTCGAAGATTTTTCGCATTTGGAAATGGGGCGCCATAAAAGTCACCTTTCAGTACATCCTTTGCGATACCCCAACGTAGTAAATCCCAATAACGAAGTCCTTCCAATGCGAGTTCCACACGTCTTTCGTTGCGTAACGTCGTGCGCAAGGAGGTACTACTTTGGACGTTAATGGCTGGCATATTAACGCTGCTTCTTTTTCTGACAGCGTTGATGGTTTTGTCGAGTAAGTCGCTGGTAATAGGATCTCCATTTTCGAGTTTGGCTTCAAGGTAACTCAGGAGAACTTCGGCGTAGCGTACAATAGGAACGTCGGCTCCAGAGTTTTGTAAGTTTCCACTAAACCCTTCGTCGTTGAACTTGCGTAATCCGTAGCCCGTACGAGTGGCCTGTTTTGTTGTGGTCAATTGGTCGATAGATAGGGTGGAGTCGGGGTGAGATGTATATTTAAGGTTTTTGAAACGATCACCATTCGTTATCACGGTGAAGGCTAAACGCGGATCCCGGTTTTTGCTGATGTCTTGCGGATTATAGCGCGCATCATCATACGAAAATGCCGTTCCATCGGTGAAACCATAGCTTTCTACAAGACTACCGAGCGGACAGTGAAGATGCCAGCCGCCTGCGATTGCCGGAAAATTGTGCTGAAACATACCGTTTCCGGCAAGATCAACCAAGTACTGCGTGGCAAAAATAATCTCTTTACTCGTTTCGTTGGTTCCATTAAATAAGCCTGAATAGTTAGGATCTATGTTATTTTCATTGGCATTGATGATCTGCTCATAGCTTTTGATAGCGTCGGCGTAAGATTTTTCTGCCAGTTGGATGCGTCCAAGGAAAGCGAGGGCTGCCTGTTTGCTTGCGCGGCCCCTTTCTGCGGTAGTCAATTTGCCATAACTAGGTAAGTCGTTTGCCGCTTCCTGCAATTCACGCGCGACAAACGTAACCAATTCCTGTTTTTTCGCTTTGGAAACCTGATTCGCTTCACTGGGCGTTAAAGTTTTGGTAACTAAAGGGGCATCACCCCAGTATTGGGACAGGTAGAAATATTGGCAAGCACGAATAAACCGGGCTTCTGCTTTAAATCGTGCGAGTAGATCTGCTGAAATAGGAGTTTTATCTATATTTTCAAGAAAATAATTTACACGGGCGATTTTCTTGTAGGTATACATCCAATAATTGTCTAAGTTGCTATTATTGCTCGTTAAGGTGCCATCGGATAGTTTGTTGAAAACCGAATTATCACCACGTCTATCGTAGGCATTGTCCGAAGCAAACTCCAGGTAAAGCAGACCGTTATAGGACCACCAATCTGTGGGGCTGAATTCGGCTAGGGAGTTCATTTGTATTTCCGCTTTGTATAATCCTGTCAGCGCTGCTCGAGCATTCGTTTCGTTTGTCCAAAAGGTTTCGTTGGCAAATTTATCCAGTGGATTGGTTTCCAGTTGTTTTTTGCAACTGGTACTTAGGCTTGATGCAAAAAGAATGCATAAGGCCAATTTTATAGGTTTATATGAGATATGTATCATGGTTTTTTATCGATTGGTTAAAAACTAAGGTTAACCCCAAATGTAAAATTGCGCATAATAGGGTAGTAGGCTCCGCTTGAATTGATTTCGGGATCCCATCCTTTTCTATAGTTGCTTTTCGTGAATAGGTTTTCGGCATTTGCGTAAACCCTTAGACCCGACAATTTCCATTTGTTAAGGATGTGCTTAGGAATGGTATAACCCAATTGGATGTTCTTGAGCCGCAGGTAGCTTGCGTCCAGTAACCAGTAGTCCGATAGCAGGGTATTTGGTGTGCCGGTATTCGGCAATTGTTCAATTCTTGGATATATGGCATTTCGATCGGGATTGGCTGCAGTCCATCTGCCATCAGCTTGCCAGCGTTGGATATTGCCGTTTTGTGTCAGCGCAAATCCAGCATAATTGTCCAATAAGCCTTTAACACCGCTTACACCTTGGAGAAGTATTCCTATGTCAAACCCTTTGTAGTTCATTCCGATATTTATCCCGTAGGTGTATTTGGGGATGCGTGATCCAATCACAGTTCGGTCGTACGTAGCGTCTACTTTTCCATCAGGTACACCGTCGGGGCCACTGATGTCCTTGTATCGGATATCACCCGGTTGAGGTTTGGGGTTGATGCTGGTTTGATTGGCATAGCTTGCAATATCGGCTGCATCAATAAACAAGCCATCGGCCTGGTAGCCGTAGTAGGCTTGAATCGGGTAACCGATAAACAGGGTGGAACCATTTCCCACTAAGCCATTCGGTTGATTGATATTGCCGACACCCAAATCGACGACCCTATTTTTGACCGTAGAGAAGTTCAGATTTACGTTGTAAGAAAAATCATTTAATTTTTTTTGATGCCCTAGTGTAAATTCCCAGCCTGTATTTCGAAGTTTTCCAGAATTTTGTACACCTACTTCAAAACCCAAAATTTTGGAAACACTAGAACCTGGGCTCACCAAAATATCGTAAGTATATCGGTTGTAATAGGTACTGCTGAATGTCAGTAAATTTTTAAATAAAGCCACTTCCACGCCCGCATCTGCCGTTCGGGTCGATTCCCAGCGTAGCATAGGGTCAACAATTGTTGTTCGGGCGACCCCTGGAGAAATAGTGTTTCCAAAGGGGTAATTGTAACCCGGATTTAACACATCCTGGTATGGGTAGTTAGAGACAACGCGCTGTTGGACATTATTGACAATATTTTGGTTACCGAGAACTCCATAAGATCCTTTGATTTTCAATTCGTCTATCCAGCTATAGTGGTCCTTTATAAACGATTCTTCACTCAGTAGCCAACCTACTGCAATTGAAGGAAAAGTGGCATACTTTTTATCGGTTGGAAAACGGGAAGATCCATCGTATCGAACAACACCTTCGACCAGGTATTTCTTGGCATAGTTATATTGTATGCGTGCAAATAACGATTCCAATGCCCACTCAGTAGCTGTACCAGTATTTTGTTGTCCATCTGGTGAACCTACATTTAACTCGGTAAGATCATTGCTGGGAAAATTCTGGCGGTAAGCGCTTAAACCTTCGCTGTAGCCTTTCTCGAAAGAATAACCGCCCAATATTTTCAGGGAATGTTCCCCGATCGTTTTATTATAGTCTGCTAAGGCCTGAAACGTTTTATATGTTTCATAAGGAGCAGTTTGATTGAGGCTAGAAGGTCCGAGCGTAATGGAATTGTTGATCCGTTGTGATGCTCTAAAAAGTTTTGTGCGGCCATTCGTCTGCGTATAGCCCCCAATAGCGGACAAGGTCAGATCTGAAATCGGTTTCCAGTCGAGTCTTGCGTTTCCGGAGATATTAGACACTTTTTCTTTGTAGAAAGATTCGCTCTCGAGGAAAGATACTGGTGTCCCCTTCAGGTTATTCCCTGCGCCCCAGTCGCCGTTGCTCAGGCGGATCGGGTATATGGCGGGATAGCGAATCACCTGAGAAATGATATCCGTCATGCTGGAGAAGTCAAGCGTTGCCGGTGCTGCGGGTTCGTCTGTTTCGGTCTGAATTGCTGCTACCCGCGTCGTTAATTTGAGCTTGTCATTGAGGTTTGATATGAGATTGAGGCGGACATTGTATTTGTCAAAATTGTTTTTGATGACAATACCTTTTTGATTGAGAAAGCCCGCAGATAAGGTGTATTGTATTTTATCTGTGGTATTGGATATATTTAAGTTGTGGCCTGTTTGCGCCGCTTGGGACTTGAATGAACTGGTCAAGTAATTACTATTTGGGTAGTTGTCGGGATCCGAGCCATCTTTAAATTTTTGGATCTCCTCTGCGGTGTAGCCTCCGCCGCCACTTGTGGTTTCATTGAGCAAGGAAGCGTACTCCCAAGAGTTGACAAATTCGGGGAACGCTGTTGGTTTCTGGATACCGTAATAGCCATTGTAATTGACCGTTAATTTTCCACCTGTTGCCCCGGTTTTTGTTGTAACCAGAATAACACCGTTGGCGGCTCTAGCTCCATATATCGCAGCGGAGGAAGCGTCTTTCAGTACCGAGATAGATGCAACATCATTTGGATCGATATCATTGAAGGAATTGGTGGGTATACCGTCGACTAAAATAAGCGCGTCGGTACTTGCACCGAACGAACCCACACCACGGATCTGTATGGTATTGTTTGCTGCACCAGGCTGACCAGATCGCTGTATGACGGTCACACCGGGCATTTGACCTGTGAGGGCTTGCGCAAGCTGGGGAACGGAGCGTTTGGCTAGTTGTTTCCCATCAACTTGGGAAACCGAACCGATTAATTCTTTCTTTTTTGTCGTACCGTAGCCTACGACGACGACTTCTTCCAAAGCATCGACCTGTTGGCTAAGTTCAATATTCAGGTAAAGCTGGTTGGATAATGGGATTTCTTTGGTTTGGTAGCCGATCATTTTAATCACGAGTACGGCATTATTATTTGCTTCGATCTGAAAGTTACCACTTTCATCTGTCGTGGTTGCCCTTGTCGAACCTTTTATTATAATCGTCGCGCCCTGAAGCATTGTTCCTTTGCTATCGTGAACATTTCCTTTGAATGTGCGGGTTTGTTGTACTAACGTGTAGTTATTTGGAAGCTCATAAGTCGGATAATTTGTTTTTAACTTCGTTACGACAAGCATATTGTCCTGAAAACTCCAATCGACAGGTTGGTCTTTTAAGAGAACCTGTATGGCTTTTTCTAAAGGCATATTACGAACCTGCGCCTCAATTTTAATGTCGGCAAGTTCTTTACCATTCAACAGAAAGGGGACGCCACTCTGTTTTTGGATGGTACGTAATACCTGCACCAAAGACATTTTTTTGGCGTTAATAGTAATTGATTGTGCGTAGCTAGCTGCAGACAGCTTAACAACACATGCAAGGGTAAAAAAGGCACTAAGCTTCATTTTGGTCTTCCATTGCTTGGGTATGTTCACAGCAATTCGATTTCTATGAACAAGAAAATTAAAATTCATAAATTTGTTGAATTAGGGATATAATCTATTATTAAACTGATTGGGTAAATCGGTCAAAAATGGAGATCGCTATTATGGCCGATTAATGTTCGTAGCATTGGTCGGCTTTTTTAGTATCTCGTTTGGTCTCGTTAGGTTGGTTTTCTCATAATTGTTGTTTTTGGGTTATTTCATGGATAATTGGTTAGTTTGAAACAAAGAGTTTACGAACTCCATTTTCTTGTATCAAGTCAAATTTAATATGGCTACGCTCCAGGATCTTTAGGACTGCCGCGAGACTTTTCGTGCGTTTAATTTCGCCATATAAAAGTGTTTCTTTTATCGGTTGCGTGTAGATGATTTGCAGGTCATACCATTGGCCGATCAGTTGTAGAGCAGTATGGAGGTCCGTTTCATTAAAATAAAATTTATTGTCGAGCCATGCGATGTAATTAGCGGGATCGACCACTTTTTTAGATAGTTGACCCGAAGCTAAGAGCGCTTGCTGATTGGGCTTGAGCTGTAACGTTTGCCCTTGCGCCGATAGATTGATACTCCCCTCTATAAGCGTTGTACTACTTTGGGATTTTGAATAGGTATTTACGTTGAATTCAGTGCCCGTGACTTCAATTTGTTGCCCGTTGGAAAGAACATGGAAGGGTACCTTTTTATTTTTTGCAATTTTAAAATAGGCTTCACCGTCCACTTCAACAACACGTTTGTTTTTTGCAAAATGAAGCGGGTATTTGAGTGTTGTTTTTGCATTGAGCGTAATCTCCGATCCATCTTCCAGTTGGAGTTGCAGCATCGTGCCAGCAGGGGTGTTGACGGTGGCCATCAGATCTCCTTTTAAAGATGCGTTTTGAAGGATAGTACCGTCTTCGTAGGTTAAATTGTCTCCTGAAACCAAGGCTCCTTTCTGACTCGATACCTGGAGCACTTTGCCGTTCGAAAGCCGTATTTCTGCCTGGTTGCTCTGTGCTTCTACGTCATTTAAGACGATTCGATTACTGACCGGTGCAACTTGTTTTCTAACCATGAAATACATCAAACCTCCTAAGATTATGCTTATTAAAGCTGCTGCGTAGGGAAGCAGGTGTTTTATGTTTCTGATAGGAGATGGTTTAACGGCAGAGGTCCGAATAGTTTCTAGGGTCTTTGCTTTTAACCTTTCGTTCCAATCCATTGTATCTGAAGCCTGAAGCTCGCTCCATTGATTCAGGTCGTTTATCAAATCATGGTTATCCAGGAGGTCTTCAAAAAAAACACGATGTTCTGCTGATTCATCCATCCATAACTTTAAATCGGTCTTTTCATCGGACGTTAAGTTGTCGCCGATGTACTTTATGATTAGTTGCTTGATATCATCAGTCAATCTCATGGTATATAATTTTAGATAGATACGGAACAGGGAGGATAAACCTTAGTAAAAAAGTAAAAAAATAATCAGGTGTAGCACGTCGACAAATATTAAGCTCCAACAGACCAATATCGTCAATACCACGTCCAATATTGCTTTGGCATTTATCTTAACGAATTAATTCGCATCTTTAAAGAAGATTATTGTTTTTACTTAAAGCTTGATGGTTAAAGGGATTTATCAGCTGTAACTTGTAAAAGGTCGGCGTTGAAATCAGTTTTGGGATTGCCGCTCCCCGCAGGAACTGGTCGAAATGTATTAAAGGGAATAGGAGGGAACGAGGAGTTCAGGCCTATTCGCCGCTTTGTTTATTTATTTTAAAATATTGTGCTGATGAAAAGGAAGCTAAGTTTTATTTTCCTGCGAATTATAGGGTTTAGTGTATTGACTACCTTTGTCCTTACAGCCATACTTCAGGCAAATAATGCGGCTGCAAAAAGAGCACGTTGCTACATGCCCTTTTTTACAGAATTGTTGCTTTCATTCGTGGCACTTTGTATTGCGATTGGTACGATATCTATTTTTCTAAATCTAAATAAGCAATTCAGAAGCAGTAGGCTCGCACGGGTACTATCCTTTGTTTTATTGCCCGCCGCTATTAACCTATTGTTTTCGTCCTTTCTGATCCAAGCTGGCGGAGCATCCAATATATTTGAAATGCTCCACATGGCTGCAACCATAGTTCCGGTATGGGGACTGATCTTATGGCAATATAATAGATTTAATCATTGGCTGACTACTACGGCTTACCAACATTAATTATAATGACAGCCATTAAAATCAGGAGTATGCCAAACCATTGGAATCCCGATACAACTTCCTGTAGAACCAACATGGCAGATAAGGTTGAAACAGGGATCTCCAGACTTGAAATAATATTTCCCATCGCTATGCCGGTTTTTGGGATTCCTTTTGTAAATAGTAAGGGTGGAAGAATCGTTCCAAAAATGGCAATCAATAATCCCCACGCTAATGCATTAGGTTGCATATACCGAATAATATCAATGTTCCAAAATGCTACGATGAGCAGCAGTCCGCCTAAGACCAAGAATTGGCTACGTATCGGACTCGGCAGCTCTTTTTCCACTGTGCTTGAAGCATAAATTGCCAGCGCATAACTTATTCCCGCTCCGAAACCCAGTATTATTCCTCTGTAGTCAAGGTCATTATTGTTTTGGAAGAGATTGGTTGCTAAGGTCGTGCCGAGCAAAACAATAATAACTCCTGTTATCTTGCCTTTTGACGGAAACTTTTTCAACAGCACTGCTTCTGCAACCAAACTTATCCAAATGGATTGCATCAGTAAAATAATTCCAACGGATACAGGGATATATTGGATGGAGAGATAGTAAAGTGTTGTTGTTAGACCAAGGGAAATGCCCCAGACCATCAGTTTAATTTTTGATGAAAATTTGATGGCGTTATGTTCTTCTACATTACGCTTTGACAACAGATTAAAGGCCAACAGAAAGAGAAAACCAAACATAAACTGCAGAAAGGTCAACAGACTTGTATGTATCCCTAAATGGTTTGCATATTTCACAATTGTTGCGAGCAGTCCATAGCTGCAAGCGCCGGCAGCAACATAGAGCGTCGATTTATAGTCCTTCATGTTGAAAGTAGTTTTGAAATAAAGCCAACTGTTGTGATAGTGATTTGCTCCAATAAGCAGTGTCGTGTCCTCCTTTTGATTCGATGTAAAGATGCTCGATGTTTTTGTTGGTCAGATGCTTGTGGAATGTACGGTTCATTTCCAGCATTTGCAGGTCTTCAGTTCCACAATCGAGGATATAGCGTTGTTTATTGTGCTTCATTTTATCTTCGTTGCTGTAGATGCGGTCTACATCGTTCAGATTTTTGAAATCGCCTAATACCTTGTCTACCTGATATTGCTGGTAAGCTTGTCCGAAGCGGTCGAAATCAAGAGCACCGCATGAACTCCCGACGATCGAAAATGTCTGTGGATAGGCTATGCCGATGTGCAATGCTCCGTAGCCACCCATGCTCCAGCCCAGTATTCCGCGCGCATTTCGGTTTTGTTGCGTCGGGTAGTGATGATCGATGTAACTTACTAGTTCATTTCCTATAAAAGTGGTGTATTGTGCATGTGGATCGATGGGACTATCTACGTACCAAGAATTGAAATTTCCATCTGGTAGTACATAGATCGTCTGAAATGTTTTTGCTTTTTGGATTAAGTCCGGAATGTCTTCTTGCACGGTACGGGTGGGGTTGCCGCTATAACCATGGAGAATAAAAACTGTTTTATAATTGATCCCGTCTTGCATGTCGGGCGTAATTATAATGGTTTCAATGTTTTTGTCCATTTTGGCACTATGGATTTTTGTCTTAACGACTTTTTGTGCCGCCAGTGGTAGGCTAAGGGCAGAAAATAGGAGTGTGCATACTGTTTTCATAGCTTAAAATTTTGTCTCTATAAGGCAAAATTCAACAGTATAATCTTTAAAAACGTATACACATGTTGATGGAATTATTTTTTTAATTCCTTACGGATGCGACTTAATTGCGTGGGAGTTACACCAAGATAGGAGGCGATATGATGCTGCTTGAGGCGTTTGAAAAGCACCTGATTCTTATGAAGTTCAAGATAACGTTCCTTTGCAGATTCCCACTTGAGCTCGATTTCAAGTGGTTCTTTTTTGACCACCCAATTCTTTTCCAGGTAGGCTATCTGAAAGAGCGCCAAATCATGCTTTGTGCGGACAAGCTCACGGAAAGCCTTGGCTGAATATTGAATTAACTCCACATCTTCGAGTGCAATGATGTTGAAGGTGCTCGGTGTTTCTTCAATGATGGCGGCGGTGGAAGCACAAAAGCTATTTTCTTCAAAAAACATTTTGTAGATAATATTGCCATCAGCGTTTGATTTATAATAACCTAATAATCCTTTGCATATAAAATAATAGTACTTAGCATATTCTCCAGCACGTAGAATATGTTCATTTTTTTTGAACTGCTTGACCTGAAAGATAGTTTTCAAAATTTCTGTCGTAGCTGGGCTAAGCGCAGCATAAGTATTCATTTCGAAGAGGAGTTTTTCTATCATCAGTAGGTAACTGTTTTGTAAATGACCGATCTATCTATTTAACAAAGTTAGTGAAATGATCGCTTCAATTGTACCTTAACGGATTGTAACTTGGAAACTAACGATTTTTACACTAGTCTTTGATGTAGTACTCGGTTCCATTCAGACCGACAAATATTTCCTTGTCGAGGTCACCGCGATAGCCAATAAACAGCGGATACTGCTGTTCACGTAATGGATTATTATAAAGCTCCTCAATATTTGCATATTTTGCTTTTACAATGATTTGATTGGTCTCACTATTTTTTATTCCCTTCAACAAAGTGTGCTCACTGGTAAAATCTACGTAAGGTATTTCTTTTCTTTTGGGGCGGAAAATCAATTTAACTCCTTCCTCAATCAACGCCTTATTTTTTATGCGAAATTCCTGAATGGATTGCTCTTCCGGAAATATTTGTTTTCCGCTCTGGTTGTCTTTGATATGTTGAAAGAGTGTGTTTTGATCTATGCTGTCGCTATAATAAACAGTTGAATTTTTGTACAGATAAATTGTTGTTTCACCTGTTTTAAAATCGGCGGCATTGTATTTATATACTCGTGTTCCCTTTTTATCGATACGGTAGCGTTCGCCATTAAATAGTACCCAAGCATAGTCTTCTGTTCCATATTTAATGATCTCGGGATTATTTACATGGAAAAGTTGGAAATTGTAATCAGCTTCGAATAGTTCTGCTTTTTCAAAAAGTGCCTTTATTTTAACGTTTAGTGATTTGTCACAGTAGCCAAATAAGCTGTTCTGCATGAGTGTCGGAATTAAATCAGGATACACCAAATCCGTTAAAGCTAATTTATCTTGGGCATGAGTAGGTATACTTAAGAAGGTTAAAAGTAGTAAAACAAAATTTTTCATCCGTTGTGCTATTTAATGTGCATAACAAAACTATCAAATTAGATCTGTTAAAAAATCAATGAAAATAGTGATTTTTAATCGGGGGAATATTAGTGCCAATTCCTCGTTAAAAATTAATCCAAATTTTCTATCTTTGTGGTCTGTTATACTATATCTAACATATTATCTAGTCTTACTCGAAAGACAACTCTAAAAACAGAGTGATTAATGCATTGAAATCTTGTGGTTTTTAATGTACAGATAATCCTATCGACTTATTTCTTAATCTTAAACAAAACAAACGATTATCAAATCGATTGCATTATCACTTTTGCGGTGTATTCAACATTTCAAAATGTGGTGACATGATGAATAAAAATGAATAGTAAACAGTTAATAAGTAGAGATATAGAGCTATTTTACAATAGAGCATCCGAAGAAACTCGACTTGACAAAGGAATGGGCATATTTGAATTTGAAAGAATTAAATCACTCGTAGAAAAATATATACCAACTTCATCTTCAAAAATAATAGACATTGGTGGTGGTACGGGAAAGTATTCGGAATGGCTTGCTAAAAAAGGACATCAAGTTCATTTGGTAGAGCCAGTTGCAAAACATATACAAATAGCCCAAAACAGAGCGAATAGATTAAAGAACAGGTTTTCTGTACATTTAGGAGAAGCTCGAAAATTGGAATTTCCAGATAATTATGCGGACCTAATAATACTGCACGGCCCTCTTTATCATCTTCAAAAAAAGGAGGATAGAGATTTAGCCATTTGCGAAGCTAAACGTATTTTAAAGAATGATGGGATTATTTTGGGATTTGCCATCAATTATACGGCATCAACATTGGTTGGTCTTTTAAACGGCTTAATTCACAAAAAGCCATTTTTTGACATGTGCAAAGAAGAATTAATAAGGGGGATGCACAATCCGCCCGATGATTTCCCTTGGCTTTTAGCAGAAGCATTTTATCATAAGCCACAACAGCTAAAAGATGAATTTATAAATCAAGGCTTAGCCTATCTAAATACTTATGCGGTTGAGGGTATGGCATGGTTGGATAAAGAATACTTTGCCAATATGCTGAATAATAAAAAGCGAAGAACATTAATGGAACTTATTCAAGTTACTGAAAACAACAGCTATCTTTTACCCTTTAGTCCACACATGATGATAGCTGTGCAAAAAAAATATAATTATGGAAAATAAAGAAAAATATTACATAGCATTAATAGAAAATGACGGTCAACTCAATGAAATTGACCTCGGGAAAAAAATAGGACTTAATGAAGATGAAACAAACGAAATAATTGTACAGCTTCTAGCTGAATATAAAATTGAATATGCAGAAAAAAGAGCGTGTAATTATAGTCTAATGAAAAGGGTAAGAAAGAAAAATAACAGTAGGTAATGATAGCTAAATTTTACAATGAAACATTGTCTAAACTGGAAACGGCAATCAACGAATTGGAAATTGAAACCGATTGCGCTGTACAACGGATGGAGGCTGTTATACACTTTATCCTTGAAGCACAGCCCTGAGCTTCCATTGGATCGAACCCGGCCGCCCCTTCTTTCGAATCCTAATAGCTTTAAAACAAGAAAAGCTAATCTTTCGATTAGCTCTTTTCTTTGTGATCCCGCTGGGATTCGAACCCAGGACCCATACATTAAAAGTGTATTGCTCTACCAGCTGAGCTACGGAATCTTACTTCTTTGTTTTTGAACTACCGTTCCTTGTTTGAAGTGATGCAAAGATAGGGTTAATCCCTATTCCACGCAAGTATTTGTGCGATAAAAATGCGCTACGGCCGTTTAGCGCTTCATTTTTAGTGATTTATTTTTTTATTTAGGATAGAAATTCCCGGTCTTCATCCGATAATTGGGACTTTCTGTCGCTGTTTTCTTCTTCCGATTCGTCTATTTCTTCCTCTTCATACGCCCGCTGTTTCTTTTTTCCGATTTTCAATAGAGATACAAATACAATTCCCGCGATAAAAAAGGCCAATAATAGCTTCCATAGCGCCACCTGTGATTCCCCAAGAAAATTGAGCTGCACCGATTGCGGATTTTTGACACACACAACTGTGATGATAACCGTTATCAAGATTAAAAAGATATTACGCATGTTACTGTAAACTATATGTCGTTATTCTAACAGCGAATATAGGGAATATCTGTTTTTAATCGATATCGATCTTTGCACGATTTAAGCGTAAAGAATTCAAGATAACCGAAACGGAACTGAAACTCATTGCAGCGGCAGCAATCATCGGGGACAGGAGAATTCCGAGAGTAGGATATAGAAGTCCGGCAGCCAATGGAATCCCGAGTATATTATAGACGAAAGCAAAACCCAGGTTCTCCTTAATATTACGGAGTAGTTTTTGGCTCAGTACCTTTGCTTTGGCTATTCCGATAAGGTCTCCTTTCAGCAAAGTGAGTGAAGCGCTTTGTATGGCAACATCGGTACCTGTGCCCATGGCAATGCCGATATCGGCTTGAGCAAGGGCAGGGGCATCATTGATACCATCACCAGCCATAGCCACCACATGTCTTTTTTGCTGTAACGTGTGAATTTCCTGCAATTTATCTTTGGGCAAGGCATTGGCTTTGAAATGCTTGATGCCAACTTGATCCGCCACAGCCCTTGCCGTATGGATATTATCTCCCGTCAGCATAACGACATCGACTTTATGCTGTATAAGATATTGGATTGCACGCTTCGAAGAGGCTTTTATTTGATCTGAAATACTAAAATACCCCAATAAGCTACTGTCTTTTGCAAGGAAGGATACCGTCTTTCCATGGGATTGAGCAGTTTCGGCCATCTGCTTCATATCATGAGGAATTGTTATGCCGATAGACTCCATCAACAATTGATTGCCCAGTGCTATGCTATGTCCAGCTATGTTTCCCTTGATTCCTTGCCCAGCAACATTTTCAAAATCGGAAACTGCAAGGTCCGTTTTACTATTTTCCTTTTTTGCCCTTTCAATAATAGCATGGCCCAAAGGATGTGTGCTATTGGCGTTTAAAGCGGCAGCCAAAGACAATATCTCGTCTTTGCTGCTTGACGAGTTTGGCTGAATATCATCAACGGTGGGTTTTCCTTCGGTGATGGTACCTGTTTTGTCTGTTAGTACCACATCTACTTGGTTCATTTTTTCCAGCGCACTTGCATCTTTGATCAGGATCCCATGTTTGGCTCCCTTGCCGACGCCCACCATGACAGACATCGGCGTCGCAAGTCCCAAGGCACAGGGGCAGGCGACAATAAGTACGGCAAGTGCATTGGCAAAGCCGAATGCTAAGGAAGCGGAAGGAACCCAAAGCCACCAGGTAAGAAATGTCAAAATTGCAATGATTATGACAATCGGGACAAATATCTCGGATACTTTATCCGTTAATCGTTGAATGGGTGCCTTGCTTCTGCTCGCATCATTGACGAGTTGAATGATCTGAGCCAAAAGTGTGTCCGAACCGATACGTTCTGCCTTCATGAGGAAACTGCGGTCGCCATTGATTGTTCCTGAACTGACATGATCTCCTGTTTGCTTTTCTACGGGAATAGGTTCACCCGTCAGCATGGATTCATCAATGTTACTGTTGCCATCCGTAATCTGCCCGTCAACGGGGATTTTGTCCCCGGGTTTTACTTTGAGTATATCTCCGAGTTGAATTTGATCTATGCCGATCTTTTTATCTATTCCATTTTCTACGCGTGTAGCTTCGGAAGGGCTCAGCTTGATCAGCTCTTTGATTGCCGAATTGGTTTTGGAATGTGCTTTGGCCTCCATCACCTGGCCTAATAATACCAAAGTCAATATGACGGTAACGGATTCGAAGTAAAGTGCAATGTAGCCATGGTGATTTTTTAATTCAGCAGGGAACACCTGCGGAAAAAATAGGCCAACCAAACTATAGACAAACGCAGCTCCGGCACCAAGTGCAATCAGGCTAAACATATTAAGGCGCCAGGTTTTGAAAGATACCCAGCCCCGTTGAAAAAAAGACCAACAGGTATAAAAAACAACCGGCAGGGATAAAGCCAGCTGAACCCAACCAGACCAACTCGGCGAAATGATTTTACCTATTGGATTACCGGGAAGCATTTCACCCATGGAAAGTATAAAGATCGGGACCGTAAATAGGATAGAGACCCATAATTTCATGCGTAGATCACGATATGTGTGATCGACGGCCTCATCATTCCCATTGGCAATAGGCACAAGGTCCATACCGCATATAGGGCAATTTCCAGGATGATCTTGTACAATCTCAGGATGCATAGGACAGGTATATTGATGGTCTGTCTTTAGCATGGGGACCTTTTCCAGGTTCATGCCGCATACCGGACAGTTTCCGGGTTCGTTATAGCGTTTGTCGCCCTCACAATGCATCGGACAATCGTATTGATCAGCGGACGTATGACCATGTGCTTTGTCAGGTGTAGATATTGTCTGTGATTGATGTACCGTGGCATTTGACTGAGCGGAATGATTGTGTTGCTGTTCGTGTTGGATATGCGAGGTCGCTGCATGCTCAGTTTGTAGCTTATTTTTAATTGCTGTTTCTGCATCGAGCTTCACCAAATGCATACCACAGATCGGACAGTTTCCTGGTTGGCTGTACGTTTTTTCACCTTCGCAATGCATGGGACAGCCATATCTCTCCGAAGCTTGTGCTACAGTGTGTTGATCGGACTGTAAATTACCCTGATGCTTATGTATTTCGCTGAGCTGATAAGGACCTAATTTTGATATGATTTCCTGTAATTGCTGTAACGGAATATGTTTCTGGGATGTTACTGTCATGCTTGGCGGGTTTAAAGTTACCTCGGCATGAACCCCAGGAAGCTCATTCAATGCATGTTCGATTGTGGTTCTACATCCATCACAGGACATTCCCGAAAGTGTATAGTGGTGTTGCATAGCGTTGTCTTTGTTGCCTAAATTTAAACGTTATATCGAGGTGATTTTTACACTTTTACCGGGTTTTCTTGTAAAATTTCCCGTTGATAATATGTGCTTCCGGTTTGCTCTCATTTTCTAGGTCGAACCAGCGTTATAGTCTTCCGGAAACGAAATATGGTGTAAAAAAAACAGCGAAACTACGCTATGGTAAACACAACCGAACTATGTTTTGTTTGCTCTGGGGATAGGTATGGGATAGGGGAATTTCCCTTTGATTAAGCCAGTAGCATTACTTGGGGATGTTTTATCAATGTATTGATGGTTACTTGTTCTTTCAGAACTGCTTCGTGAAAAGGCGCCGGGATCATCAATTTAAATGTTTTTCGGGCGGTTTTTACTAGGAAAAGAGCACCGTGAATCACTTGCTTATCGTCGATGATCAACGTGTGCTGTGTTGCCGGCTGATTGCCTAATTTTTCCTTTTCGATGAGTTGTATTAGTTGTTGCATTGTATCAGAATATTTAGCCAAAATTACCAAATACTTAGCATTTATTGTTTTTTTTCTAATCGTTGCTATTTGAAATTTATCCACTGCTTTCAACCTTTTTTTATTTTTTTAATAGCTAATAATCGTTTTAGCAAAGAAGAGATTTCAAAACATAGCGCAATCGATTGCGTATTTATTCTGCTAAAATGCTAAATATGAGAAGGATGTATTTGCTAAAGTTTGTTTAACTTTTTTAGCTTTGTGCAACAAATATCCAATAAAACAACATTATGAGTGGTATAACTACACTAGGTCAATTTATCATTGAAAAACAGGCCGATTTTCCGTATGCTAAAGGCGAGCTTTCCAGACTACTGCGCGATATTGGAATCGCAGCAAAAATTGTAAATAGAGAGGTTAATAAAGCGGGATTGGTTGATATTTTAGGCGATGCAGGACAGGTCAATGTGCAGGGCGAGGGACAAAAGAAACTGGATGTTTATGCCGATGAGCAGTTTATCAAAGCGCTTCAAAGTGGGGGAGAATGCTGTGTAGTTGCCTCAGAGGAACATGAAAATCCAGTGTATATCCAATCAGGGGTTTCCAAAAATGCGAAATATATTTTGTGTATTGACCCGCTGGATGGCTCAAGCAATATCGATGTTAATGTATCTGTGGGGACGATTTTTTCCATTTATCGACGAATTTCTGATACGGGTGTTTCTTGTAATAGCAATGATATTTTACAGCATGGAACGAAACAGGTCGCTGCAGGTTATGTAATCTATGGTAGTTCAACTATGTTGGTGTACACAACAGGAAAGGGCGTAAACGGATTCACATTGGATCCTTCGATCGGCGAGTTTTGTTTATCCCATCCCGATATGAAAATTCCGGCTTCGGGTCAAATTTATTCGATTAACGAAGGAAATTATTCCAAATTTCCAAACGGCGTTAAGCAATATATCAAATATTGCCAAATGGAGGACAGTGCAACGCAACGCCCCTATGCATCGCGGTATATCGGCTCAATGGTCGCCGATATACACCGCAATCTCCTCAAAGGGGGCATCTTTCTTTATCCAACGACTTCTGCGCACCCTAATGGTAAACTAAGATTGATGTATGAGTGCAATCCAATTGCCTTCATCATTGAGCAGGCAGGGGGTAAAGCTTCGAATGGATCTCAGCGTATACTAGATATTGAGCCAAAAACTTTGCATCAGCGATCAGCAGCTTTTTTGGGTAATACCGATATGGTGGAATTGCTGGAAGATTTCCTGGAAAAATACAGTGATTGATTCTGTAGTGATTCAATGACAGGTAAGATTCTTTAGACAATAAGAATTATTTATCTTTGTCCTCAGAAAATGGCTTCATTATTGCGAAGCCATTTCTTTTTCACGATTTGTAATATGTTACGATTTTTAGTTTTTATTTCATTTGTTTCAGTAGTATTTTTTTCTTGTAAAGATAATCCTCCGACTTATGGCGATGTGTTGGCGAAAGAGTTTGAAAATAAGTCCTATAAGGATTTTGACACAGCAGCTTATGTAAAAGTCTTCCGTGAAGTGTATGGCAAGGAAAAACCTCAATTGGTTAATCCGAGCTGGATGAAGGAATTATCGGATTCTACTGAAGGGATGACTTTAATTGCCGAACACCTTTTTGACGGTAGTATCGACACCATGTTAACGTACTTTGAACGAAGCGATGCGCATGGTATTCGAACTAGTTATTTCCATACGGCTGCGATTAAGGAAACATTATCTTCGCTTCGAAAACTGAAAACCAAAGATGTTGCTGAAGTTTATCCCTTATTGGCCAAACTTGACTTATTGAGTACTGATGGGCTGGTGGCTTATATTAGCAGCATAAAATATGGTGTGGTCAACCCCAAACGCCTTTATGGACGATATTTCGTTCCTCAAAAGCGTATGAGCTATGGCAAAGTTGTACAAATGCTGGATAGTGTAAAAATTGGAACTGTGTTGACCGATATCCAACCTAAAAATCAGTATTACACCAGGTTTCAGGATCTATTGGAAAACGGGAACCTAAACAGTGCACAACGAAGCCAGGTGTTAATGGTATTGGAAAAATTGCGCTGGATGGGAGATGCTTTTCCGGAGAAATATGTATTTGTGAACATACCTGAACAACGGTTACATATTATGGAAGAAGGGAAGACAAGTCAACTGATGAATGTGTGTGTAGGTGAAACTGATAATCCCGCCTATACGCGGAAAGGTGAGAATCATGAGACGCCTGTCATGCAAGGGGTGTTGGATGCCATGCAAGTAAATCCTGTATGGAATATTCCAAGCAGTATTGTCAAGAAAGAGTTATTGTCAAGCGTTCGAAATAATCCAAACTATCTGGCATCGCGCAATATGGTGGCTTATTACAAAGGAAAACAAGTGGACCCTGCAACGGTCAACTGGAATTCGGATTCTGTGGAGAATTTTCGTTTTAAACAAAATCCTGGTTCGGATAATTCATTGGGGAATGTGAAGTTTTTGTTTGAGAACCCCTATTCCATTTATCTGCACGATACGCCTGCAAAACAAATGTTTGGGCAGAGCAATCGCGCCGTCAGCCACGGTTGTGTGCGTGTTGAAAAACCCGTTGATTTGGCGTCATACCTTGTCAATAATGAAAAACAGGCCGAAAAAATTGCAAAAGAAATTACCACAGATTCGATCTCAAAATCACGTTGGGTAACACTTAAACGGCAGATGCCAGTTTATATCACCTACTATACAACCTGGTTGGATGACGAAGGGAAAATCGTTACTTATCCGGATATATATGGTTATGATCCGCGTTTGAAGGAAGCGTTAAAGAAATATTGGACAAATTAATCAAAAAGGCTTAACTCATTTAGTTAAGCCTTTTTTATCGCTAGTATTCAGAGTTGTAGGCTAGTGCTATCCGGACAAAAGGATAGTCTTTGTTGACATTGTTATGGTCTTGATAATGACCTTCCAATCTAAAGTAACCGGAGTAAAGATTGACACCGAAATTTTTCCAGATACGCATTGAAGCACTCGTGGATGCCGTATGTAGAAAATGGTGGGATTTGTTGCCACTGATTGTGACAAAATATCCGCCACGATAATCTACACCAAATTTAAAGCGGTTTAATGTGCTCAATGTGGCTGAAGCCCTAACATCGGCTCCGGGGCCATAATCGTATGTGCGGCTTTCACCAAAATGGAGATAAGGATCGGGTACAGCGGCCAGTACCACTGGACCACCACCAAGGATGGTTGTCAGCTTGGTACGGCTACCAATATTGAAGTTTGAAAAGACATTGTAATTGATACTCTGTGACCCATAGTAAAAGGCTTCATTGCGTAGAAAGTCGAAATGCGCAGACACGATAACACGATGACGTCCTGTCAAATTGGATAAAATACGGTTACCGTATAACGAGGCATACACATTGACCGCATTGACGATGGAACTATCATCTGATCCAAGTTCCAAATTGAGGAAGAAGTCATCAAAGGGTTTCTTTTTGTCTAGATCATCGTTGGTGTAAATCAGTTTGATACGCGCATAGATGTCATTCTTTCCTTTATTCAAGATGTCATGTTCCTTGGCATCAAACCGTCTTAGCCCCAATTCAACTTCGGTGTGTACTAAAGAACTGTCGACCACCGCACCTTTTACCTTATCTCCCCAGCGCCCGTCGAGCAGACGGTTGAGTCCGTTTATCGGATTGATCAGCATGGCCAATAGTTCTTTTTTATTACGTTGTCCTTTGGTCAGACTCGGGCGCGAAAGAATATGATGCGATAGTCTATGGGTCATTTCACCTAAAATAGTACCACCAAAACTTGTGTTGATGATATCATTGATGGATGGTGGTTCTGTTTCACCTGCAGTTTCCCAGATATAGCTACCAGCTACGGTTGCTACTGTCGATTGTAGAAAACTATAGTTGTTGGATCGGAACGAATTGAAATAAAACTGACCGTGATAAGGGTGCGCCATTTGATTTGTGGCAAAGAGATTGTCGTCCCAGGTCCAGGCAGACAGTTTTAAATGGCTAAAGAAGTTTTTAAAGGAAATATGCGAAACAGGATCTTTTCGAATGAAGTAATTAACCGACGCAGGAATAGCTTGGATGGAAAACCACTCAATTCCCGCCCTTAAGAAGTTCTTCTTTTGGTAGTCGAATAGACTGTCTGTTTGTTTTACGTTGATAAGATGATTGTTCCAAAGTCGTGGTTGCTTATCGTGGTACATGGGATATTTTTCGACAGGTTTCGCTCGAAATAGGCTATCTGAAGTCATTAAGGAATCTCTAGCTGGTAGGAATGCAGCCTTACTAGGTTCTATACTCCCGAGCTGGACAAGCAACAAAAAGATACATATTAAGAGACTATAATGACGTTGGTTAATGCATTGTTTGATCGAAATGAACATACTGTTTTGCGATAAAATTTGTAAAGAATAACAAATATAGGGGAAAAGTGTTTGTGTGATTAGTACCTTTGCGGCAATTATCCTGTTCTAGTAATTTAAAAATGAACCATACCTTTGAAATATTCAATATAAAATCGATTAATCTTAAGAATGAGTTGTTTGCAGGATTAACGGTCGCAATGACAATGATTCCGGAATCACTCTCATTTGCAATTTTAGCCGGGCTACCACCGTTGACCGGACTTTACGCAGCATTTTTAATGGGTTTGATCACTTCCGTTTTGGGAGGTAGGCCAGGGATGGTCTCGGGAGGTGCTGGCGCAACAGTAATTGTATTGATGGCCCTGGCGGCAAGTCACGGTATTGATTACCTGTTTGCTGCTGTCGTCTTGGCGGGGCTCCTGCAATTTTTAGTCGGGCTTTTTAAATGGGGGAAATTTGTACGCTTGATTCCACAGCCTGTTATGTACGGTTTTTTAAATGGACTGGCCATTATCATTTTTATGGCTCAAGTAGTCCAATTTAAGGTGAATACCGGGCAGGGGGCGGAGTGGATGTCGGGAAGTACCTTATACATCATGGGGGGATTGACTCTGCTGACGATGTTGATTGTGATTGTATTTCCTCGGATAACGAAGGCTGTTCCGGCCTCTTTAATCGCTATTCTGGTTGTATTTGGCCTGGTTTCTCTTTTAGGTATTGATACCAAAAAAGTAGTAGATATTGCCTCTGTTAGTGGGACATTGCCCCATCTACATTTACCTAATGTACCGCTGAGCTGGGAAACATTGCAGCTGATTTTTCCGTATTCTTTGGTGATGGCTGGAGTAGGGTTGGTGGAGTCGCTTTTGACACTGAACATGGTGGACGAAATAACGGCGAGTAAAGGAAATGCAAACCGCGAATCCATGGCGCAGGGGATAGCCAATACAATCAATGGATTTTTTGGGGGAATGGGTGGATGTGCCATGGTTGCTCAAACACTGGTCAATTTAAATGCTGGTGCACGCACGCGGCTTTCTTCTTTTATTGGAGCGATGACCATCTTAGTGATTATTTTGGTAGGTGCTCCTTTTATTGAGCAGATACCCATGGCCGCGCTGGTCGGTGTGATGATGATGGTAGCCATTGGAACCTTCCAATGGGTGAGCTTACGTATTGTGAATAAATTTCCCAAATCAGATATTTTCGTTGGGATTATTGTTGCCGGAATTACCGTGGTTTTACATAATTTGGCACTTGCGGTGCTTATTGGTGTAGTGGTATCGGCACTTGTATTTGCCTGGGATAATGCGAAGCGCATTCGGGCAAGAAAATATTTGGATGCCGAGGGCATCAAGCATTATGAAATCTATGGCCCTCTTTTCTTTGGTTCGACAGCTAATTTTTTGGATAAATTTGATGTTTTGGAAGATCCCGAGCGCGTGATTTTAGATTTTAAGGAAAGTCGTGTGGTGGATATGTCCGCCGTGGATGCACTCAACAAAATTACCGAACGCTACGCTGCACAAGGGAAAAAAATCGAATTGTGGCACCTCAGTGAAGATTGTCGCTCTTTGTTAAAAAATGCTGCGGGCATTGTGAAGGTCAATATCACGGAAGATCCAACCTATCGGGTCATGCCGGGCAAGTAGACTATTTTTTGCGCAGCTCAAAAAACAGTTCATTTCCCTGTCTTTGGGGAATACTATTTGTTGAATCTGTCAGGTGTAAAATGTCAAATTGCGATGCGAATAATTGTTGATATTCCGTTTGATCTCCACCGAAAGGTGGTCCCTGTTGTGCAAATTCCCGTTTAAACAATAAGCCCATCAGAATACCCTGCTGCTTGAGCAAAGTATGCATTTGTTGTACATAGCTGGGGCGTAATGAAGGATCCAGTGCACAAAAAAATGTTTGCTCAATTATATAGTCGTACTGACCCTGATGCTGGAAGAAATCTTGACATACAATTTGGATCTGAGGGCTATTGGCAAACTCCTTTCTTACCTTCGCAACGAGGGTCGGAGCGATATCAAGTAAGGTAATTTGATGGAACCCCATGTCAAGTAGAGCCTTTGCTTCATAAGCATTTCCACAACCGGGAATTAGAATAGATGCATCTTTCGCAATAGACTCCGCTGCATAGTTGATAATAGCAGGAGAGGCATAGCCAATATCCCAGCCTGTTGCTTTGTTCTTATAACGTTCATCCCAATAGTTTCGATCCAATAGTGAAGAATTCATAGCTGTTTTTGTTCTATATGCTTTAGCAATTTACATAAATATTAGGTCAATAGGGTGCTTCTCTTTGCTGAAAATTGCTTTTAGCTATCCGCTCGGAAGTTGATTTTATTTAGTTGATTTGCACTATTGTGGTCGAAGTTCGATTGCAAGAAGTAGCATCTGGGAGAAATGTTGAAATTCAGTTGAATACCATACGATATTAAAATTTTTAGCGTTCAATTACTCTAGTAGGGATAATCCCCTAATGTTTTTAGATGAATTATATTAAAGTAGTTTTATTTATTGTTTTATTTCTAATTGTTGGTCTTGCCTACGCTAATCAAGATTGGAATGGTTTGGAGAGTGTGCATCACTATATCGGTTATTTGTTGTTATCATTGTATCTATCGGGCTCAACACTGTTTATGTATAAGCCTCTTCAAGGGGATAGAAAACTAAAACGACATTTTTTTATTCGATTTTCTGTAGTCTGCATCGCCTTTCTGCTACTTCTTGTCCCATATTTGATTCTTAAACAACAAAATGATGGTTTGGGGGCTGGATATTTACTCTATTTTATGACCGTCAGTCTTGCAGCACCGTTGTCCATTTATGCCTTCATTGAGATCCTATGGTTATTTACCCAAAAGAAATATCCGCAAATAGGTGTTAACCTATTACTTGTTGGCTATATCTACTGCCTTTTTTTATTCACTGGTCTATTTGGATATTAACCCTATGGGAGACACGGACTTGTCATCATCGTCTTTTAATCGGTTAAAATTAAGCATGTTTCTGCTCGTTTTTCGAAAATTATTTTTTTTGTAAAAAGAATGATTGATCAAAATTGTTGTTTGCTTCTTATCCGGAAAATTGCTAATTTAATAAGGATTCTTAAACCTGAATTTAAAGAATCTCGAGACTAAACCTGATCAGGTCCTTGTTCTTGAAGATAACAATTTTATAACCAATTAATGGATTGAGGTATGATACACAAAGTAGTTTCCCTTGTATTGGGAGGAGGTCGAGGGTCGCGCCTTTTCCCATTGACACAGCAACGGTCGAAACCAGCGGTTCCAATAGCTGGAAAATATCGTTTGGTCGATATTCCGATTTCGAACTGTTTGAATTCTGGCTATAATAAGATCTTCGTACTGACGCAGTTCAATTCAGCCTCTTTGAACACACACATCAAAAATTCTTACAATTTCAGTATTTTCAGTAAGGGCTTTGTTGACATCTTGGCTGCTGAACAGACCAATGAGGGCGATCGTTGGTTTGAGGGCACGGCTGATGCTGTTAGGCGAACGCAGAAACATCTCCTGAATGTAGATTACGACTACATTCTTGTCTTGTCTGGTGATCAGTTATACCAAATGGATTATTCGAAGCTGATTGACTTCCATGTTGAAAATGGGGGTGATGTTACCATTGCGACTATACCGGTCAATGGTAAGGATGCTACAGGATTTGGTATTTTAAAAGCGAATGAAGCGAATGAAATTACCGCTTTTGTCGAAAAGCCCGATAAGGACGAAGTATTAAATTGGACCTCAGAGGTCTCCGAGGTTTTGCATAAGCAGGGAAGGCATTATTTGGCATCTATGGGGATCTATGTTTTCTCAAAAAACATCTTGCGCAACCTTTTAATTGCCAACCCGGGGATGGATTTTGGCAAGGAAATTATACCGGATGCCATTGAAGCACTTCGGGTATTGAGCTACCAATTTGAGGGGTATTGGACCGATATCGGGACCATCAAATCTTTTTTTGATGCCAATATCGGATTAACGGATGACATTCCGGATTTCAATTTGTTTAATGAGACCGTATATACACGTGCGCGGATGCTTCCGCCTTCGAAAATTTCAGGAACGACTTTAAATAATACGGTAATTGCCGATGGATGTATTTTAAATGGAGATAAACTGGAAAGGTCTGTTATTGGGATACGCTCCCGTATTGGTGAAGGGACGGTTATTAAATCGACCTACATGATGGGAACAGATTACTATGAGCAATTGGAAGAAGTACTGGAATTGGGAAATACACAAAAACCACCACCAGTAGGCGTCGGTAAACGTTGTTATATTGAAAACGCAATCCTGGATAAGAACTGCCGTATTGGAGATGACGTTCGTATCATTGGTGGACCGGGCTTGAATGATGGCGATTTTGATACGCATATGATCTGTGACGGTATCGTTGTTGTTAAAAAAGATGCTATCATTGCCAACGGTGTTACGATAGGATTTTGATCATTTGTATATGTTGAAGTTAAAGTCTGCTGTTTATATAAATTGCGTAAACAGCAGACTTTCGTTGCTTTCTCCTTTGTTTTAATGATAAAATGGAGATTGATGCCCAATATTGTCGTGCTGTATGGAGTAATACTGTCAAAGAGCTAGTTTATAAATATTATCTTTGCGCATTATAAAATTTTTTAAGGCTAAAATGATCGATTACAGGAAACAGATTGTTTTTTATTGTATGCTGGTTTTACTTTTTGTAATGCCGGTTACCTCATTTGCGCAGATCCAGTTGGAACAACCTTCGGATTCGAGCAGCGGATCTCATTTTTTTAAGAAAATTCCTTACAAAGAACTGGCTGTTCCTGTAGGATTGATCACCTATGGTATCGTTGCCAAAGGGAATCCCTTTTTAAAAGGGATAGATGAAGACATTAGAGACGGCGTTTCGAGAGGGAACAATCAAAAAATTAAGTTGGACGATTTCACCCGTTTTGCTGGAACTGCCGGAGTTTTTGTGCTGGATGCGGTTGGGGTACCTGCGAAACATAACCTTAAACAACGCCTGTTCACAACAACAGTTTCCAATATTATCATGACTTCAACCGTGAGAATTATGAAATCGACCATTCCTGTATGGCGACCGGATAGTTCAGCGAACAATTCCTTTCCTTCAGGGCATGCTGCCACTGCATTTGTTGGTGCGGAACTGCTTTGGCAGGAATACAGACAGGAGTCAATTTGGTACGGAATAGCGGGGTATGCTGTTGCCGCAGGTACCGGTTATCTGCGGATGCACAATGATAAGCACTGGTTCTCGGATATCGCTATGGGAGCTGGAGTTGGTATCTTAAGTACTAAAATCGCCTATTGGTTGCTACCGCTGGTAGACAGTCGATTGCAGAATTCAAAAAAGAGTTATGTGGTATTACCAACCTATAATGGGCGGCAATTTTGTCTAAATGCCAGCTTACAGTTTTAGGCTCTTATTTTTTAAGCCCCATTAGGAGCCTCTACATTGCTCGTACTCGGCTCACCTGAAAATAAAATTTCCTAGATATTATTCGTACAGGGATATAAATCCACTTTAAATCCCTGTGTTCACTACAGTTTTTAGGTGTTCAACCTGAAGATCGGGACTGCTATGCCAGGCATTTCCATTCCTTATTTAAGCATGTAACGTTTCTGTGAATTTTAGATTAAAAAATCATATTAATTTCGTTAATATGATTTTGTTTTTTAAATTTAATAGGCAATCTAATCCACTTTTGCTGTTTTTTATAAAAAGAGAGGCATGCAAAGTCAATAAACCAAAGTTGAACCCCACGGTTCTTTATTATTTTAAACCAATTTGTAATTATGATGAGAAATTTTTTTCTTCATGGAAAGGCGAGACCCATTAGCCTTTTGGGGCTCTGCCTGCTGTTTAGTCAGCCTGATTCTTACGCGCTGAATCTGGATCCGATCAATGCTATTGTCGATCAAGATCAGGTTACAGGGATCATCAAAGATGAGAAAGGTCAGGTATTAGCCGGTGCTACCATCACCGTCAAAGGAACATCCATTCAAACGTCCTCCAATCAACAAGGTATTTTTTCTATTCGCGCAAAGCGCGGTGATGTCTTGGTCGTGAACTACCAAGGATTTACAAAACAGGAGGTGGCCGTTTCCACAGGCAACGTCAATGTCGTCATGGTTTCGAGTGATCAAGCACTTGAAGAGGTCGTAATCATTGGCTATGGTAAGCAGCGGAAAGGGAATATCACCGGTTCGGTCGCTACCGTCAATGCAGAACAGTTAAAAAACATCCCCAGTTCAAATCTTTCCAATTCACTTGCCGGTAGAGCCGCGGGTGTCAATGTCACCAATACTTCGGGGATGGCCGGAGCATCGTCGAGCTTGCGTATACGGGGGAGTTTTGCCGAGCCACTCTATGTAATTGATGGCGTGGTTCGTGATAAAGCTGCATTCGATGTGCTTGAAGCGAACGAGGTTGACCAAATGACCTTCTTAAAAGATGCTGCAACTGCCGCAGTGTATGGCACCCGGGCCGGTAACGGTGTAGTGGTGGTTACGACAAAAAAAGGAACAGCGCAAGCACCTGTTTTTAATGTACAAAGTAATTATACTTTCAATACGCCAACACAGGAGCTCCTTGCTAATTTAACGACTGCGAAAGATGAACTCACCTATCAAAACCGGGTCGCCGAATTTCGTGGTCTTTCCATCCCAAATGGACAAAAAGAGTTTGATTATTTCAAGGACAAAAATTACAATGCCAATGACGTTATCTGGCGCAACCCGTTTACACATCGACAATCGATATCGGTTAATGGAGGTGGCGACAAAATTACTTATTATAGCTTGCTGAGCTACCGTAAAGAAAATGGATCTTATAAATCTTTAGATCATGAGAAATTTAACCTAAGGAGCAATATCTCCGCGCAGATTACCGAAGATTTCAGCATGGATTTTAATATTTCAGCCAACCAGACGAATTCGAAGCGCTTTTTTTGGCCATTCAGTACATCTTCGAACGATGATGATTTTGATGTATCCGATTTCTACCGCGTTACATTCAACTGGCCAAAGATGTATCCTTTTTACCTGAATGCAGACGGGACACCGAGCAATACACCAACGGCTTATCCTGTACAGACGCCTATGGGAAGCTGGCAAGCTTGGAATGTGATCGATCAGGTCATCGGGGATCGCTATATAGACCGTAAAGTGCGGCAGGTCAATCCTATTATGACCCTAAACTTGAAGCTGGATAAATTGGTACAGGGCCTTTCGACAAAAGTTGTCGGAAGTTACATTGCTCAAGACTATATGCGCAAGCGTTATATGAGTTTTCAAAAGAACTATACCTTTACCTCTTTAAACCCGAATGACAACCGCTTTATACCAGCTCCGCCATCGGAAGCTAATATTAATATTTTTACTTTTAGTCAGAGCCAGCCTTTCATGGATTACAGCCCACAACGATTGTGGGAATATCAGGTAAACTGGTTTTTAAACTATAACCGCAAGTTTGGTAAACATTCCGTAGACGGAACATTGGTTTATGAACAGTCCAAAAAAGGAGGGACTTATGTCACTTCACGGGCAGAAAATCCAATTACAGCCCTGGATCAAATGTTTATTTATCCTACAGATCGTAACTTTAGGTCGACAACTGCCAATGAAACGATCGATTCGAGACGTGGTATCATCGGGCGTGCCAACTACAATTATGCGGATAAATATATTGCGGAGTTTTCTTTTCGTTACGATGGTTCACCATTATTTCCGACGGATAAGCGCTGGGGATTTTTTCCTTCAGTATCAGCAGCCTGGCGTGTATCGGACGAAAACTTCTTTACGGATATAAAAAATACCATATCGGATTTGAAGTTCCGAGCTTCTTATGGTACAACGGGTAATGATTTGGATGTCAATGCCAATCGAATCGGGCAATTTGGTTATTTAGAAAAGTATACCACCTCGGGCGGCTATATGTTTGGTGACCGCTATTATAATGGTATTGCATATGGTGCAACCCCAACACAAAATCTAACCTGGACAACTTCTAAGAGTGTCAACTTGGGTTTAGATTTTGGATTTGTTAATAATAAGCTGACCGGTAGCCTTGATCTGTTTTCACGCAAGGAAACCAATATTCTTGGTCCAAGATCGCTGAAGGTTCCTGACAATTACGGTCGTGCACTTGCTCCTGAAAACTATGCGGCGAGAAGTTATAAAGGCGGCGAGATTTCTTTTAATTGGAATGACAAGGTTGGTGAAGTGGCTTATGGTCTCAATGCCAATCTGGGGTATGCCAAAGACCGTTGGGACATCATTGACGAAGAACCTTCTTATGCATCGGGCCAACCGCAGAACTTTCGCTCCAGAATTGGACGACCTGAGAATAGAATAATCGGCTTAGAATCCCTTGGTTTGGTTAGGACACAGGCTGAAGCTGATGCGTTGAAAGCAAAAGGATTTAAGACCTACGGAAGGGATCCTTTTCCTGGGATGATCTTATATAAAGACATTCAGGGGGCGAACTATTCAGGTGGCCCGGATGGGAAAATTGATGATAACGATTTGCAGTTATTGTCGGACAATAATTCTCCGCGCATCAATTATGGGTTTGGATTCAATGCGAGCTGGAAGGGCTTTTATGTCTCGGCTTTATTTCAGGGAGTTCTTGCTTACGATCGCATGATCAGTAATCAAGAAGGCGGTGGAATGCGCCAGCACGGCGATACTTTCCGTCCATATTATCCAATTTGGGCTTCCGATGTCTGGACACCGGATAATACCGACGCCAAATATCCGCGACCAACAGGATACTCTGGCTGGGCCGAATCCGGTGCAGCCCCATCGTCATTCTGGATAAGAAATGGAGCCTATTTGCGCTTACGTGACATTAATGTTTCTTATCGATTGCCGAAAAGCATGACAGAGAAATTGCGTGTGAAAGATGTCAATCTGTTTTTTAATGGGACCAATTTGTTTGTTTTTTCGCCAATGAAAGAGTTTCATGATCCCGAACAAAAGCTGTATGATTCTTATCCAGTCATGAAAACCTTTACGTTTGGACTTGATGTTAAATTTTAAAATGAAAAAAAGATGAAAAAAATATATTATCCTTTAATTGCATTGGCCTTGTGCATGTCCTCCTGTAAAAATGTATTGGACATTGAGGACCTCAATTCGCTGGATGAGGCTAAGGTATGGGCTGATCCAAATCTAGTGAACGGCTATCTTGCCAATTTATATCCACTATTTGGTAACTGGAATTCTGGTGCGGACGGAAATTCGGAACAACTAATCGGCATCGCTTTTCCATTGGATGCGGTTACCGTCAACAATGGTTCTTACAAATCATGGGATTATACAACCATCCGGAAAATCAATACGGCCATACAGAAAGTCAATGAAAGTAGTTCGTTAAAAGATGATTTTAAAAAAACGGTGATTGGCCAAGCGTTGTTTATGCGTGCCTTTATGTATTTTAACATGGTCAGGATCCACGGCGGTGTTCCTTATATTACTGTGCCGCAAGACCTAAAAAATGATGATCTTAATGTCCCCCGCAATTCGACAAAAGAATGTTTTGAGCTGATCGTTAAAGATCTAGATCAGGCTATTTCACAATTGCCAAAAACAATTGCAAAAGGAACGGCAGATTATGGGAAAATTGATGGTGATTTTGCAGCCGCTCTTAAAGCAAAGGTATTGTTGTATAAGGCTTCTCCACAGTTTAACCCTTCCAATCCTTATGGAAATGCCTATTGGCAGGAGGCCAATACCGCAAATAAATTAGCTTATGATCAGCTGAAGGCGGATGGCTATAGTTTGACTTCAGATTATTCCAACATTGCCCTGGTAGAAAAGGGTCCAGAGGTTGTTTTTGCTGTGATTAATACCTATCCAAATAAAGTTGCCAATTGGGATAATGGTGTACGTCCGGGATCTGAAAGTAGGGGGCCGGCAGGTTCCGTTCCATCCTGGGAATTTGTAAAAGCTTTTCCAATGAAAGATGGAAAGTTATATTCCGATCAAGCGGGTAAATACCATAAAACAGAAGATCAATTTTTACAATCCTATTGGGAAAACCGCGATCCACGTTTTGACAAGTCTATTGTATGGAATGCCAAAATCTATGAAGTTTCCGGCAAGACCGGCAAAAGACAATATACTTCTGTCGGTATTGCTCCGGCTTTAGATGACTTTGGCATTAACCCGAACGCAAAAACTCCATCGTCCAATTTGGATCGATATAGCGGGTTTTTTATCTTAAAAAATTCTAAACTGTCATTAAAGCAAACCGAAGTGGAAACTCAGTATGATGTCGACTTTGTGTTGATGCGCTATGCCGAGGTCCTATTGAATTATGCTGAAACGGCAAATGAAACAGGAGATTTTGCGACGGCCTTAGACCTGGTTACGCAAATTAGGAAAAGAGCGGGAATCGAGCCGGGCGCAGACAATAAATATGGCATAACGGCAACCACGAAGGAGCAAATGCGTGAAGCTATTTTGGCAGAGCGTAATATTGAGTTCTGCTTTGAGGGACATCGTTTTTGGGATTTAAGAAGGTTACGTAAGCTCAATATACTGAACAATACAACCAAACATGGAGTTGAAGCGATAGCAATAAATTCAAATGGAACCGAGATGAATCTGGATGATGCCAATGCATTGGCCAAAACATATACGTTGAAAGAAAATCAGTTTAAATATAGCGTCTTGCAGGTGCCTAGTACAGGAAATAAAGTGAATTTGGTGCCCGATACCTATTATTTCTTTCCCGTCGCGCAGTCGGTCATTGACAAGAACCCAAATATCAAGCAGAATAAAGATTGGGGCGGAACATTTAATCCAACCATGGAATAGCATTTTTGTCTAAACCCATTCAATAAAAAACACCCGCAACGGCTTTAGCTGCTGCGGGTGTTTTATTTAAATCTCATTTATGGTGAGTTTATTAATCACCCGATTGAGCCCTATTTGGATGATAATTTAAAAACTCTTGAACTGAGTCTACCCTGGCCTTTGATTTTGATTTCTTTCGGATAGAGTTCCAAAAGTCCATAGGCATTGCTGGTAGCTGTTTCGATCATACCTTCCATGGTTACAAAAGGAATATTATTTGCCATTACATAATTGCCTTTATGATTATGACCGGAAAGTACCAGCTTAACTTCGGGGAATTGGTATAGTATATCAAGAACCTCCCGGTTATTGAGTGTTTCATAGCCGTTTTCTGGCAATAAAGGATGATGTGTCAATACGATCACATGCGCTTTGTTTTTCCGCGCTTGGGCAAGTTCGTTTTGTAACCATTCGAGTTGTTTACGGTCAACTCCGCCATTCCAGGGTTGCGTATTTTTCCTTCCGCTTGTCTGTAGGCTATCCACCAGGGTTTTCCATTCACTTCTGTGTTGATTGTAATTTTTTAAGGACTTATTATTTGAAACGAAATGCAAAAATAAATACGTATGATAAAGAAAATCCTGATTAGCTTGACTTTAATTACCATTATTGGCTGTTGCTGTTTTTTTTACGCTATTCGACGCTATCGACTTGGCGCCTACGAAAAATAATCATTTGGCGAGTGAGGAAAAATGGAAAATAGAGCAGCGGGCTGATATTGTCAATAGGACAAGCTGGTCGTTGTTGTTCTGCAAAACATGGATGACTAGTATTCAGAAAAAACGTATTTTCACAAAAGACAAATTTTATCCATACCAGTAAGGACTAAAAAACTATATCAATGATCAAACGGAATTCTGCGGAGAGAATCACTATTTACCTGAATACAAAGGAAGAGTGGCGATTTTGGCTTGAAAACAATCATCACATAACACAATCAATTTGGGTGATCTGTAATACTAAAAAATCAAATTTACCGGTGGTCAACTGGACTGAACTTGTGGATGAAGCATTGTGTTTTGGCTGGATTGATAGCACACGGAGGCCGATTGATGCCTATTCATTCATGCAGTTATTTAGCCGAAGAAAACCCAATAGTACCTGGTCTAAAATTAACAAAGAAAAAGTTAAAAAACTAATCGATGCGAATCTGATGACTCCAGCGGGGCATGAGGTTATAAAAATAGCGCAAGAAAATGGCTCTTGGTCAATTTTGGACAGTGTGGAAGAATTAATTATTCCCGAGGATTTGGATGAAGCATTTCAACATTACGCTGGTTCAAAAGATTATTTTCTTGGATTGAGTAAATCCGTCAAAAAAATGATGTTGCAATGGATTGTTCTCGCCAAAAGACCAGATACCCGCAAAAAACGCATTGATGAGATTGCCGCAAGAGCAGCAGAAAAAGACAGGCCTAAGCAATTTCAGTAAGTTTCCAGTATTTTGAACTGCTATTTCGAGTGGTGAATAAAGGATTTTTAGTCAGATCTAAACATCTGGTGTTAGGAATTCTATTGCCTAATAGGGCTGTTTAAATAGTGCTATTTTCATGGCTATTTAATAGCAATCTTTTGGAAGCGCTTCATTGTAAAACTGATTTTCAATTTTTCCTACAAAACGTATTAATTAATTTATACCAGTTCTACTATTAGCAGGGGTTTAACAAGGGGATAACAGGGGGTTAACAGGGGTATAACAGGGGTAAACCCTTGCTAACACCCTGTTAATCCCCTGTAAAAATGGTATTATTCCGGTTTAACTTACGAACGTGATCGCAATGTGGTAACTTGGTTAGCGGATAAAGAATAGCTGTCTCAATAATGCCATTTTTATATTGGGAATATGATAAGAGGTGATAGTGCGTGTTGTATAATGATGAAACGATCAAAAGACCATGTCAAAGCTTATATTAATAGCAACTTGATTTGCTGTATTTGATCAATTTTTGTATCATTGGGGAGATGATAACCAATGCAGCAGCTTAAGTCTTTTTTATACGCGTATCTCCAACTCTTTCTTCTCCTTTTGTTAGGTCAATCGCCAGTTTGGAGCCAGGTCAATACGTATGCGTTTAAAACCTTAACTTCTGACCAGGGCCTGGTCCATAATCATGTCAATTGCGCACTCAGGGATAAGTACAATTACCTCTGGTTTGGTACCGAATCTGGCCTGAGCCGATTTGATGGGGCGCAATTCACAAATTTTCGCTATTCCGCCAATAAACGTACCGGGCTGAGTGGAAATTCGATTTCCGCAATCTTTGAGGGACCAGAAGGAAATGTATGGATCCGTACCAGCAACCGGATGAATGTGTATGATCAGCATTCAGGCATTATCGTCCAGCAGCTTGATTCCATACTGACCCGCTTAAAGTTGCCCGTCAAAGACGTACATACGATAAGACAGCTGGAAGGGCAGACCTTTGCACTATTGTATAGCGATCGTTCGCTGATCTTGTACGATAGCCTAAAGAAAACCTATCGTACTGTACCGCAGTTGACCAAAAACAACCGAATAGCCGATGTGATAGCTGGGCAAGGGCAGACGATCTGGGTAATCTACGAAAATGGCCTGCTGGGTCACATTGATACGAAATCACTGCGAAATACCAAAACTAGCTTATTGCCGATCAGCAATAAGCTGGTAAATTATAATCTATTTGCCGATCAGGACGGGGCGATATGGATCTTCTCAAAGGATATTCCAATCGGTGTATACTGGCTTGATCCGAAAGATGGATCAATTCAACATCTCCAAAAAGAACTATCCAATCCTTTTGTAGGCAATATCGTGCAAGATGATAAAGGGCATCTCTGGCTAGGAACTGACCATGGTGGGATCAATGTTTATGATAAAAAAACAAAAAGTGTACAAATCATCGGTAACGATAAATATGATTTACGGAGCCTACCTTACAATAGCATAACGGCTTTATATCGGGATAAGTCAGGTATTATCTGGACGGGAACATACAAAGGCGGCATCAGTTATTATCATCCCAACTTGTTATTATTCTCCTTAGTCAAGAACTATCCTGATCCTGGACTTCCCAAATCACTTCCCTTTGACGACGTCAATAAGTTTGTACAGGATCGAAAGGGTAATCTCTGGATTGGGACAAATGGCGGGGGATTGCTCTATTATGATCTCAGTCAGAAAACCTTTACGCAATACCTGCATGATCCTCAGGATCCCAATAGTTTGAGCAGCAACGTGATTGTTTCCTTATTGCTGGATGCGGAAGACAGGCTATGGATAGGAACTTATCGAGGTGGTATGTGTCGATTTGACGGCAAAAGTTTTAAGGTTTTCCACCGTGACGCGGCCCCCGGGAAATTGAATGACGATAGTGTATGGGAGATCTATGAAGATAGTCAACATCGGTTTTGGATAGGAACGCTAAGTACCGGCCTGTACCTGTTTGATAAAAAAACAGAACAGTTTTCGAAAACATATACACGGCAGGGCCAAACCATCAACAGCAATTATATCTCTGTCTTATTTGAGGATTCAAAAAAACGTCTCTGGATCGGCACAGCTACAGGATTGGCATTGTTGGCCCCCGACGACAAGATTACTTATATCAATACATCCAGTTCGCCTATGAAACTCATGAATGATCTAATTTATGATATCAAAGAGGATAAAACTGGTCGTATTTGGGTAGCGACACAAGAGGGACTGCATGTAATCGATGGTGCGAAAATAAGCTATCTTACACAGCAAGATGGGCTTAGCGACGATGCAATCCTGGCGCTCTTGATAGATGATCAAGGTGATATTTGGGCTTCCACAAACAAAGGCCTGTCGACGATTGTCGGTACAGGGCAGGCAGAGAAGTTTATCATCCGCAATTTTACGCAGGAATTGGGCCTTCAGGGTAATGTATTCAATGAAAACGCTGCTTTAAAAATGCGGGACGGAAGACTTGTTTTTGGTGGGCCAAAGGGGTTCAATTTTATTGATCCTGCGAAAATTAGCCGCGAAAGTGAACTGATCTTGCCGCTTTTGTCCAATCTCTATTTATTCAATAAGCGGGTCGCCGTAGGTGAAGAATTTTCGGGCCGGGTCATTTACGATCAAGCCCTGAATAATCTTAAGGAACTGAGGCTTCCGTACAACCTCAATGCCATTTCGCTGGAGTTCTCGACCTTTGACTACCTACAGCAACATAATGGACTCTATCAATATCAGCTTGCTGGTCTAAGTGATGAATGGTTTGATTTTGAACCGGGAACCATGCGGGCCAGTTTTACCAATCTGGACACGCGCAGCTACAGCTTGTATATTCGGCATGCTATCGATTCAAGTAGCTGGTCAGATGGTGTACTACTTTTGACAATCGATATACAGCCACCGTTTTGGCGTTCAACAATGGCCTTTCTTTTTTATGCCTGTTTGATATTAGTCGTCCTATGGGCTTATTTTTATTTGACAAAACTGCGTGTCAGGACGCGTAATCAACTCTATCTCGCACAAGAGCAAGCTGCACAGGCAAAGGAATTGGATGCGTTGAAAACACGTTTCTTTACCAATATAAGCCATGAATTCAGGACTCCGATCAGTTTGATTCTAACTCCAGCACAGCAGCTGCTGGATGAAGAGCAGCATCCGGAAAAAAAAGCCGACCTAAACTTGATCAAGAAGAATGCAGACCGTCTGCTTAAATTGGTCAACCAGCTGCTGGACTTTAGAAAATTGGAGAAAAGTGAACTTGAACTGAACGAAGAATATGGGGACCTCATGGGATTTATCCGCGAACAGCTTGATGCCTTTGCCGGGATAGCTCAAAGCAATCAGATCTCGCTGCAGGTCAATATCGCTCCAGACACATATCTGTCCTGGTTTGACAAAAACAAATTGGAAAGCATTATTTTCAATCTGATGTCAAATGCGGTCAAATTTAGCCCAGTATCCGGTATTGTGACATTCAATGCCGAAATCACTGAACAAGAAACAGAAAAGATACTGTGTATTGAAGTTCAAAATCAGGGTATAGCGATTCCCGAAAATTTACAAGCCCGCGTTTTTGAACGTTACATACAACTGGATGTGCCAAATGGAAAACTGAATCAGGGTACAGGCATCGGGCTTTCTATTGTCAAAGACTATGTCGAATTCTTGAGTGGAAATATCAGGCTGAGCAGCAATGCGCACTGGACGACATTTAATGTTCAGTTGCCCATAAATAAGGCCATAGCGAGCGCCGATCCCGTCGAAAGCAGTAAGCAGGATAAACCCGCTATTTTATTGGTGGAAGATGATATTGACTTCCTTCATTACTTGGAGCGGACCCTGAGTTCGGTCTACCTAATTTACGCTGTACAAAGTATTAATGATGCAAAATTGACCCTAAGCAAGCAGCAGGTCGATCTTGTCATCACCGATCTCAGCCTGCCTGGAGAGAGCGGACTGGATTTTTGCCGCTTTATAAAAGCCCAGGCTAAGCTGGTCCATATCCCTGTGCTGATTGTAACTGCGGTAGTCAATCAGAAGATCGAACTGGAGGCCTTACAGGCCGGTGCAACAGATTATATCAACAAACCTTTTAATATCAGTCTGCTGCGTTCAAAATTGGCGCAGATACTCCATCAGCAGCAGACGTTAGTAAAACGGTATAAAAAACAGATCAACGTTAATCTGGCGCAGCCCGATATCGAATCTGCTGATGAACAGTTTATCCGTGTGCTTGTAAAGGAAATTGAGCAGGATCTCAGTGACTCTTCGCTTTCTGTCGAACTGCTAGCCAAAAGAATGAACCTCACCCGCGTAGGGCTTTATAAAAAGGTGCTTGCAATCACAGGCTATTCACCGATGGAATACATCCGACATATTCGGCTCAAGCGTGCCATGCATCTGGTTCAGAACTCGAAATTATCGATGGCTGAAATTGCTTATGAAGTAGGATTCGGAAATCCGAAACAATTCAGCAAATATTTTAAATCTGCATTCGGTAACCTGCCGTCTTTTTATCGAAAAAGCTTGTAAATAAGTGAATTATCGATAGTGTTGCCCGCGAGTATTCCCGCATAAGTTAACAAAATAACCCCTAAAAGTTAACAAAACATACCCCTTATACAACCGGTTGCATTCTATATTTGATCTGTTCTTTCAATAGGAAAGGACGTGTAATAACCAAGGGAATATAATAACCAATAAATCTTATTTAAATGCGCAACTTAACGTACGCTTTAAGTGGTTTGATGCTCTTCGCAATCGTGCAGCAGGGATTTAGCCAAGCCAATAAAGCTCATTATGAAAAAATGCCTTCCGGTATTAAGGTCAGCTTCAAAAATTCGGAGACCTCCATTGATCAGGATATTTATTTGGATGTCGTAACCGACAAGATTGTGCGTGTCACAGCTGTTCCGGCTGGTGCAGTCTTACCGGGACAAACAAGCTTAGTGATCGTCGATTCACTGCGCCGGCAAGTAAAATCACTCGCGGTAAGCTCGACAGACTCGACGGTAAATGTACAAACGGCCAATATGCAGGCAGTTGTTTCCTTGATGAATGGTAACGTGGAATTTTTTGATCTTAAGGGGCAATCCATCCTTAAAGAAGCAAAGCGGAATTCAAGTTCTTTCTTAGCCAATAGTTATCAAGGTGATGCATTTTATCACATTAACCAAGACTTTATTGTCAATGCTGAAGAAGGGATCTACGGACTCGGCCAACATCAGAATGCGGTGATGAACTATAACCGTGGAAAACAGGTTTCGCTGCTGCAATATAATACAGAAATCGGAATCCCCTTTTTACTGTCCACCAATAACTATGGTATTTTATGGCACAATTACTCCATCACAAAAGCGGGCGACGTGAGACCGTTATTGCCCTTAAATGCTTTTAAACTACAGTCAAAAGAAGGTGAACCGGGCTGGCTCACAGCAACCTATGTAAATCGGAACAAGGGCGAAGAGGTTTATCTATCCCGACCGGAATCGATCATTGACTATGGCTACCTAACAGATCAGCACAAGTTTCCAAAAGGCGTAAATCTGGCCGAAAGCAAAGTCATCTATGCCGGAAGTTTCTCTTCGCCCTACACAGGCAAACATGTGCTGCATTTTAAATATTCGGGTTATATGAAAGTCTGGATTGATGGGGAGCTGGTCGCCGACCGCTGGCGGCAATCCTGGAATGCAGGTACCTTTGAGATTGAGAGAGACCTCCAGAAAGATAAGACCCACCAGATCCGCATGGAATGGATACCAGATGGAGGGGAGTCTTATTTTACCTTAAACTGGCAGAGTCCTATCCCGGAAGTGCGTAAAAACGTATTTTCCTTTAATTCGGAAGCTGGCGATGCCATAGATTATTACTTTGTTCAGGGCGCATCAATGGATGAGGTCATTGCAGGTTATCGCCACTTGTCCGGCAAGGCACCGATTATGCCGCTTTGGAGCTTCGGATTTTGGCAGAGCAGAGAACGCTACAAGACGCAAGCGGAAATTGAAGCGGTCGCAGCTGAATTTCGCAAACGTAAGATTCCAATCGACAATATTGTGCAGGATTGGTCTTACTGGGCTGAAAATGACTGGGGGAGCCAGAAATTTGATGTAAAGCGTTTCCCAGATCCTCAGGCCATGGTGAAGAAGCTGCATGATCAGCACTTTAAGATCATGATTTCGGCCTGGCCCAAAATCAATGAAGAGTCTTCCGTATACCAAGAATTTAAAGCCAACAAATGGATCTATCCACGAAATATTTATGATGGCAGAAAAGACTGGATCGGAAAGGGCTATACCTCGACATTTTATGATCCTTTCAACAAAGCGGCACGCGATGGGTTCTGGAAATTGTTGGACAACAACCTGTTCAAAATTGGGATCGATGCTTGGTGGATGGATGCCAGCGAACCAGATATTCACTCCAATATTGATCTGGATGAGCGTAAATCGGTTTTTCAGCCGAGTATAGGGTCATCTGTTCGCTATTATAATGCGTTCCCTTTGCAAAATGCCAAGGGTATCTATGAGGGCCAGCGTGAAACAGATCCTAACAAACGGGTATTTATTCTGACGCGATCTTTTTTTGCAGGGCAGCAGCGCTATGCTGCGGCGGCCTGGAGCGGCGATATTGCTTCGAGATGGCATGACATGAAAGATCAGATTGCCGGGGGCATCAATTTCTCGATGTCCGGGACACCTTACTGGACCATGGATGCGGGTGGCTTTTTGGTTGAAAATAGGTTTCACAAACCTAATGCGGCGGACTTGGAGGAGTGGCGCGAGCTGAATAGCCGCTGGTACCAATATGGGGCATTCTTGCCTTTGTTCAGGGCGCATGGACAATATCCCTACCGCGAACCGTACAATATCGCTCCTGTGGATCATCCGGCCTATAAAAGCATGACTTATGCGATCAATCTGCGGTATAAATTACTGGCCTATAATTACAGTCTTGCCGCAAAGACTTTTTTTGAGGACTATTCGATGATACGTGGACTTGCCATGGATTTCCCGCAGGACAAAGATGGATTCGACAGCAACGACCAATACCTTTGGGGGCCATCCTTGCTCGTCAGTCCAGTCACAGAAAAAGGAGCAACCTCACGCAAGATACACTTTCCAAAAGGAGCCAGCTGGTATGATCTATACAGTGGCAAGATGGTAGCAGGCGGGCAGGATCTGCTTATTGCAGCACCATACGAACGTATCCCTGTTTATGTCAGGGCCGGAGCAATCGTGCCCATTGGGCCGGTCATGCAGTATACGGCCGAGAAAAAGCTGGATGTACTGGATATTTATATCTATGCCGGAGCAGACGGTCAGTTTTCACTCTATGAAGACGAAGGGAGCAATTATAATTATGAAAAAGGGAAATATAGCCGAATTGATTTCAGCTACGACAATTCTGCACAGACGCTGTCTTTGGCCAGCCGTCAGGGAGATTTCGACGGCATGCTGACCAAAAGAAAGTTCAATATCATTTTTGTCAGCGACAGGAATGCCGTCGGACTGGATGTTTCATCAGCAAAATCTACAGTGGTAACCTATGCAGGTAAAGCCTTGCAGGTCAAATTAAAATAATAAAAACCAATTTATAAATCAAGACATATGATAAGCAAACAATTGTTGAGCAGGGGCATGGCCGTCGTTGTCATGACCAGCGTGACCTCTTTGGTCTGGGCACAATCCTTCACCGGATCGGTTGTTTCGGCTGATTCAGGATTGCCGATCGGGGGTGCGAGTATCAGCGTAAAGAATCAGAAGATTTCAACGAGCAGCGATGAATCGGGCAAGTTTTCTATTGCAGCCAGCACAGGGACTGTATTGACCATTACTTACGTAGGGTACAAAACGGAGGAAGTTAAAATTACTGGTCCCAATATGGTGATCCGCCTACAGCCGCAAGCTTCCGATCTCGAAGAGGTGGTAGTCATTGGCTACGGTGTACAAAAGAAAAAACTGAATACAGGAGCCAATTTGAAGGTGGAGGGTGAAGAACTGCAGAAGCGCAATCAATTGAACCCGCTGCAGTCGCTTCAGGGACAAGCACCGGGTGTATCCATTACATCAACTTCCGGTCAGCCGGGAGCAGATATGAAGGTCGTCGTCCGGGGGTTGGGAACAATCGGTAATTCGGGCCCCTTGTACGTCATCGACGGCGTTCCGGGAGGGGATATTTCGGTCTTGAATGCGGCCGATATCCAATCTATCGACGTACTGAAAGACGCAGCTTCGGCCGCCATCTATGGTTCGCAGGCTGCCAACGGGGTTATCCTGGTCACCACCAAAATGGGCGCTGCGGGAAAAAACGTGCTGTCGTTTGATGGCTATACGGGCATTCAGAACGTTTCGCGTAAAGCAAAATTGCTGGATGCAGATCAGTACAAGCTGATCATGAATGAGCAATCGCTGAATTCGGGGGCCGCGCTGATTGATTTTAACGGCATGGACGGTCTAGCCAATACCAATTGGATGGATTATATGTTCAAGGATAATGCAAAAATGGACAATTACAATGTTGCCCTGACTGGCGGCAGTGAAAAATCCACCTACGCCTTATCGATGAATTATATTGGTCAGGAGGGGATTGTCGGTGGTAAAGACGTTTCCAACTATCAGCGTTATGGTTTCCGGACGAATTCGGAACATAAACTCTTCGATAACTTTGTGAAAATAGGTCAGCACCTCAACTTTAACTACATCAAAAATCGAGGCATCAGTGTGGGCAATCAGTACAGCAATACGCTGCGCGGTGCGTTTGCCACTTCGCCTTTGTCACCGGTGTATTCAGACAACGGCCTGTATGGAAGTCCTTTCAATGATACTTCCAATTCACCTTGGTACAATGGGGACAGCAATCCATATGGGGTGATGATGACCAATTCGAACAACGCCAATGATGGCCAAAAACTATTAGCCGATATCTTTGCGGAAATCGAACCGATCAAAGGCTTGAAGGTCAGGTCATTGCTGGGATTCAACTATTATGCTTCAGAATACAGAAGTTTTACGCCCTTATACCGCTTCTCCATCTACACCTACAACCAAGATCATACAACAACCTCGCAGAATATGAGCAAAGGTCATACGCTGACCTGGACAAATACAGCTTCTTATGACTTTGATATCAATACGGATCATCGCTTTTCGGCCATGGTCGGTATGGAATCGCTACGTTACCAGGGAACTTACCTTTCGGGGTCCAACTGGAATCTGCTTTCGCAGTTCAATGATTTTGCACATGCTTACCTAGACAATACTACAGGCCAGGCACACCTGGATGAAAAAGGAAACGTCGTCGAAACGCGTACGGTGTCAGGAAAACCTGAGAACATCACCCGTAGGGTCTCGTACTTTGGACGGCTGGGCTACAATTATAAGGAAAAGTACCTGTTGAATGCTACATTGCGTGCAGATGGATCCTCTAAATTTTCGCGCAGCAACCGTTGGGGATATTTCCCTTCGGTATCGGCAGGCTGGGTAATTTCTTCGGAAGAGTTTTTTAAAGAACATTTAGCGGCTGTAAACTTCTTTAAACTCCGCGCTTCATGGGGGCAAGTGGGTAATCAGGATATCGCTGATTTTCAATATGCGGCACCCATCAGTACCTCAACAGGCATTACATCGTCCAACCCCGGCGCACATTATGTCTTTGGAACGAGCAACAATAATATTGCCGGGGCTTATCCGAGCCGCTTATCCAATCCGAATCTGACCTGGGAAACTTCCGAACAGACCAATATCGGATTTGATGCCAAATTTGCGAACAGCCGTCTGGATGTTGTCGCCGACTTTTATGTCAAAAAAACGAAAAACTGGCTGGTTACAGCGCCTGTTTTGGCGACAACCGGAACGTTGCCCCCTTTTATCAATGGCGGTGACGTGAAGAATACAGGGGTGGAACTGGGACTAAATTGGGCGGATAAGATCAATGAAGTCAAGTATCGCCTTGGGGTAAATGGTGCCTATAACAAAAATAAGGTGGGACAGATACCAACTGAAGATGGTATTATTCACGGACAGACAGCCATGTTATACGATAACTCGGAAGAATTTTACCGTGCCGCAAACGGCCTGCCCATTGGCTACTTCTGGGGGTATAAAACAGACGGGCTATTCCAGAACCAAGCCGAGATCGACGCCTGGAAAACAGGCGGGAAAGGTATCCTTCAAGCGGATGTAAAACCGGGCGATGTAAAATATGTAGATCAGAATAACGATGGTATTATCAATGCCTCGGATAAGACAAATCTAGGTGTTGGCATGCCTAATTTTACCTATGGATTTAATATTGGACTGGATTATAAAGGATTTGATTTCTCGGTGAATGCCTATGGTTCCCTTGGAAACAAAATTGTACAGTCTTACCGCAATCATGCCAATAAACAAGCAAACTATACCACAAGAATATTAGACCGATGGACCGGAGAAGGTACTTCCAATACGATCCCCCGTGTTACGGAAACTAATGTCAATTGGCAGTTTTCAGACCTCTATATTCAGGATGGAGACTTTCTTCGGATCAGCAATGTGACCTTAGGTTATGATCTGTCGAAGCTGATCAAATGGAAGTATGCTAATCAGATCCGGTTCTACGTACAAGGTCAAAATCTGTTTACGTTCACCAAATATGATGGGATGGATCCCGAGATCGGCTATGGAACAGATGGTTGGGTATCGGGTATCGACCTCGGTTACTATCCAAGGCCAAGGACTGTATTATTTGGCCTAAATGTTAAATTCTAAACACAAGAAATCATGAAAAAAACGAGCTATATCTATCATTCCATGTTATTTGGATCCTTAATCTTAGGATCATGTTCATCCAGTTTTTTGGATGTCGAACCGATGACAAGCGTTTTGGAAAGCAATTTTTATAAAACCGTAGCCGATGCTGACATGGCTCTGGTCGGTTGTTATGATGGTTATCAACGGACGACCTCCAATGGGAGCCAGTCTTTCTATATGACAGCAGAGGTGGCCGCCGACAATTGTTTTGGCGGAACAGGTACAACAGACGGTCGCTCATTTCAGGCAATAGACCGTTTTGATATTGCGCAGTCCCAATCGGACAATAATATCTTTGATGGTACCTGGTCTGATTACTACGCGGGAATTTTTCGCTGCAACACGCTATTGGGAAAATTGGACGGTACTGATTTTTCAGGCAACACAACAGCGCGGGCACGTATCGAAGGGGAAACGAAATTCCTGCGGGCCACCATGTACTTTGATCTCGTCCGTCTATTCGAAAACATCCCTTTGCTAACGAGCCCAACCAATGAGAATATTCCACAGTCGGACCCCAAAGCGATTTATCAACTGATTGTTTCAGACCTTAAATTTGCGGCTACCAATATCCCAGCAACAGCTTACCCCAAGTCAGCTGCGGCAACCAATGATGGTCGGGCAACTCCATTTGCTGCTAAAGCGCTACTGGCCCGTGTTTATCTATTTTATGCAGGCTACTATGGCGGCGAAGATATCGGTGTCTCCAAAGCCGAAGCCCTGGCGGGACTCGAAGAAGTTATCAGCAGCGGCCAGTTTGCGCTGGTGGCAGATTTTAAAAATCTGTGGCCGGCAGCGAGTTATATCCCCAATGCAAGCAATAATACGCTAGATATTTCCAAATATGCCGGCAAGGGAAATGCTGAGGTTGTATTTGCACAGAAATTCAACAATACATCGAACTACAACGGTTATGTTGATGGCAACCGCTGGGTCGTCTTTCTGGGCTTGCGCGGTAAAAATTGGTCACCTTATGGCCAAGGATGGGGGGCATGTACGGTAAGCAAAAAGTTCTTCAATGAGTTTGACAACATGGATACACGCAAAACTGCCTCAATTATTGATATCGATGGCGAGAATATCACGGGATTTGACCTGAAAGACCAGCGTGAGTATACAGGTTACACCATCAAAAAATACGCCCCCACAGCATTGCCGGACGGCACCACCAATACCGGAGGGGATAAGGATATGCAACTGTCCCAAGACCAGGATTACTTTGTCATCCGCTACGCTGATGTCTTGCTTATGGCGGCAGAACTCGGTTCCGCAAACGCACAGAAATACTTTGACGAGGTAAGGAAAAGAGCTTACAAGGCCAATTTTGTGCCGCTAGCAGTTTCAAAAAACAATATTCTGAAGGAAAGAAAATTTGAATTTGCGTTTGAAGGTATCCGCTATTGGGATGTATTGCGGCAGGGGCTGAATAACGCCGCCGCTACACTGGAAACAACCGAAGATGTGCTCAGTGGATCTGTGCCGGAGAAGGTCACTGTGACTAAAGAGCGTTTTTTGACAACGAAAGGATTTATGCAAATACCCAACAAGCAGATTACCCTATCCAATGGTGTACTGAAACAAAATGCTGGATGGAACTAAACACAGGTATATTAGGACTTACTATTGGTTGAATTATAACTAGACAAACATGAAAAAGATATTCACATATGCCATCTGCTTTTTTGCGGCGATGGTATTCTTTGGAGCCTGTTCTCCCGAGAATTATACACTGGGAGACATCGATGTCACTTCGACGCAGTTGGAGAAGGGAAAGGCCTTTACCGTTGAACATGATGCCAGTAATCCCAATATTGTGTATTTAACCAGCTTGATGGATTCAAAATATACCCCATTGTGGGAACATCCACAAGGACGGAGTCAGGAGAAAAAGGTAACCCTGAGGATGCCTTTTCCCGGTGAGTACACCGTTAAATTTGGTGTCGAGACGCGTGGTGGCATCGTCTACGGCGAGCCAGTGACATTTAAAATCGATCAGATGTATGCCGAGTTTATCAGTGACGAGACCTGGACCTTATTGACGGGCGGGGCAGGGGAAGAGAAAACCTGGTATCTCGATCTGGATGCTGAGGGCATTTCCCGCTACTTTAAAGGTCCAATGTATTTTTACGGCACCGGTGACTGGTGGGGAAGCATCAATAAAACAGCCGCGCCTTTAAATAGCGATAGCTGGAGTTGGGAACCCGATTGGAAAGGCAATAGCTGGCTTATGCCTGCCGGTGATTATGGAAGTATGACTTTTGATCTGAAAGGCGGTGCAAACATCAACGTGAATCATGCTATGCTGGGCAAAGTCCAAAAGGGGACTTTTAATATCGATACCGAAAAGAAAACCATCCGTATGACTGGGGCTTCGCCTTTACATGGAAAGCCACAAGATGGGATCGTTGTCGACTGGGGCGATGTACGAATTATGTCGCTGACCGAGAATACGATGCAACTGGCGGTATTGCGGGATCCCGTACTTTCGAACGACGGAGCAGCTATGCTGACCTTCAATTTTATCAGCAAGGCCTACAAGGAGAGTTTGACCGAAAATGCCTCGGATACCAATAAGACTAAATAAGCCTATGTTGAAGCGACTATTTCAAACAGGATATAGCCGAATGATGATCCTGCTCTTCCTGTTATTGGGGGCGACGGTCTCCTTAAGTGGACAGTCCAGAAAGGTTATTGATTTTAATGGGGGCTGGTGGTTTAAACTGGATAGCAGCCAGCAATATAGCAATGGGCGAAAAGGAGAGGGCTGGCGAAAGCTCGATCTACCACATGATTGGAGTATCGAAATGCCATTTAGAGAAAACAGCCCCGCAGGTAGCGGGGCTGCTTACCTCGATGGTGGCGTAGGATGGTATCAAAAAACGTTTAAGCTGGCTCAGGCTGAGCAAGGGCAACGGATATTTATTGCATTCGAAGGTGTATACGAAAACAGTGAAGTCTGGATCAATGGGCATTTCTTAGGAAAAAGACCCAATGGTTATATCGGATTTGAATATGAGCTTTCCCCTTATTTATACTGGGATGGTAGTGAAAACCTGCTTTCAGTAAAAGTAAACAATAAGAATCAGCCCAATTCGCGTTTCTATTCGGGGTCGGGGATCTATCGGGATGTCAAATTAATCAGCCGGAATCCAGTCAGCATAGGAACGAACAGCACCTTCATAAGAGCTGGGCAGGTCAGTGAGAAACGTGCTGTCGTGGATCTCTCCCTGGAAATAGAGCATAACCCTGAGGAATCAAAAAAGATTACGCTACTGACAGAGGTTCTTTCGGCTCAAGGTGCTGTTGTCGCAAGCGAACGTACCACGTTGAGCGCTGTCAAAGCAGGTCTGCACTCCATCGCTCAGCAGATAATCCTCGAAAATCCCATCTTATGGGGTATTGAAAATCCCTATCAATATACTGCAAAAATTAAACTTATTGTTGATGGTCGGGTTTTAGATGAACAGCTTACGAAATTTGGCTTACGTAATTTTAGCTTCGATCAGCAACGGGGCTTTATACTGAATGGGAGGCAGCTTAAAATCCGCGGTGTCTGTTTACATAGTGATCTCGGCGCTTTGGGCATGGCATTCAATACGTCGGCAGCATTACGTCAGCTCCGCATCATGAAAGCAATGGGGGTCAATGGGATACGCACCTCACACAACCCTGCGGCTCCAGCGTTTTTGGACCTTTGCGACAGCTTGGGTTTTGTCGTGATGAGTGAAACTTTCGATGTCTGGAAAGGGCATAAAAACCCTTATGACTATCATTTATACTGGGACGAATGGTACAAGCGGGACTTTGTTGACCATGTCAAAAGGGATCGGAATCATCCGTCGCTGTTTATTTGGTGCCTGGGCAATGAAGCGCAGGAGCAATGGCATTCCAAAGCTGATGGTACAGCGATTCCGATCGCGCTGGCAGCAATCGTCGATAGTCTAGATGGCACACGTCCGACCACCATTGCTAATAATGAGCTTTCCAAAGCAAATCCGGTGCTGATGAGTTCGGCGGTAGATCTGATTGGCTACAACTATAACCATAAGAAATGGGCAAGCTTCCCACAGGATCACCCCGGAAAGAAGTTTATCGTAACGGAAAGCACTTCGGCGTTGGAAAGCCGCGGAACGTATGATTTGGTTCCTTATGATTCTAGCCGCATGTGGCCTGAACGATGGGATATTCCTTTTTCTGGCGGGAATGAAGACAGGAACATATCGGCTTACGACAATGTATTTACACCATGGGGTTCAAATCATCAGACAAGCTTGAGGTTGATGGAAAGGTATGACCATATTGCTGGGATGTATGTATGGACGGGATTTGATTATCTCGGCGAACCCACACCGTACACCTGGCCGGCACGAAGTTCGTACTTTGGTATTGTGGATCTAGCCGGGTTTCCGAAAGATGTCTACTATCTGTATCAAAGCGTATGGACAGAAAAGCCGATCTTACATGTATTGCCTCATTGGAATTGGAAGCAAGGTGACCGGGTAGATATCGTCGTGTATTTTAATCAGGCTGACCGGGTGGAGCTTTATCTGAACGGTAAAAAGATAGGGGAGCAGTCCAGAGACCCAGACCGGTACGACCTTGTATTTAAGGCCGTTGAATTTGAACCAGGGGAGATTGAAGTAATATCGTTTCAAGGTGGCAAGAAACTGCTAAGTAAAACGATCCGTACGGCAGCAAAAGCGCATCGTATACAATTGTCTTCAGAAAACCTGACTTTCAATTCGGCAAACAAAGAACTTTCCTTTGTGCATGCCTATATCGTGGACGAGTTTGGTACGATCGTTCCTGATGCAGACGATAAAATCGAATTTGAGGTGAAGGGAGACGGTGCAAAAATTGTGGCGACAGACAATGGCAATACGACGGATCTGACAAGCTTCCAATCAGCTTCGCGCAATGCTTTTCATGGTAAAGCCTTGGCGATTGTCACGAGCAAAAACAAAGGTAAAATACGGGTAAGGGCAAAAAGTGAAGGACTAATTTCGGGGGTTATTCAGCTTGAAGCCAATTAGTTCTTGGCTCTGGTCTGCGCTGGATCTGTATGTTTTTTGTTCACTAATAAGAGCAAGGTTTTACCATGGTAGGACCTTGTCTTTTTGTTGTATCGTGCTATCGGCAATTTGTTAAAGACGTTGTTTCTCCATTATTACCGATAAAAGACTGTGGTAAGTACAATATATCCTAAAAAGGAAATAATTTGATAAATGTTCGTGAAGATATTTATATTTGATCAGAAGCCATTATTAGCAAATGATACCTGTATCGCTGACACAACAAGAAAACTTACAAGGTATTATTAAGTATTTTATCATAGGATCTTAATTAAAAATAGCATGAAAGAAAAAGAATTAAGCGAACTATCGGACCAAGAATTATTAAAAAAACGGAAAGATTTGCTGATCTTCAAAAGGTTCTCTGTAATATTAACCGTATTGTGCCTTCCGGTTGTGGTTTATAGTATTGTGAAAAAATAACTTTTCCTGTTTAAGAAGAACAAAGAGTAAATTAGGTGAACATTTTGTGATATATTTGTATTCTATCCCTAACAAAGCAAAGGAAAAATGGATTATGATCAAAGTATTGTTGTCAGCACTTCTTTATTTTTCACTAGTATTCTCCGTATTTGCTCAAAAAGCTTCTAAACCGATCTTCGGTACGTATGGGGAATATTCGACCCGTCTGACTCTAAATCTAGACAGCACATTTGAGCTTATTGAAGCAGATCCTATTTTCCCCTATACATTTGAATCCTATACGAATAGAGGAGATTGGGAAGTAAAGGGAGATACAGTAATTTTAAATCCACACCTGGAAAAAAGATTACCCAGGGTATCGGTACGGGAAAAGTCAGTCCAAAAAGATAACGATTCTATTTCAGTAACGATCAACTATTATTTGGAAACTTATGAGAAAAACGAGATGAGCAGTAGAACTCCGTTTTACTTCGAATTACTTTCCATATATATTAACAAAAAGAAAAATTATCGAAATATTGTCCATGTTCCGCAATATAGACATTGCATGTTTTCTTCCAGACTAAGAAAACAAATCGTTATTGATTCAACGAAAACATTTAATTTTCCGAGACAGGACGTTTACAAGTTAGGTGTATATTCGTACGGCTTTGAAAAAGCTATCGAAATTAAAGTCAATAATACCCAGGCCAACCATTACGAGATCACTGTTATACAACCCGTGGACAAAGAGCGGATGCCTAGGAGCAAGAAGGTTATTATCAAAAGGAGGCAAGCCTACTACTATGAATGGAATGGAAAGATCTCCAGTGGAATTTTCTCTTTGTCTCCTTTGGAGCGTTTAAATTAGTCTGTAAGAATAAATGTAAGTAACCAGTAAGGTTGTCAAAATCACTCCCGTGCTTTAATTTATCCATTTTAGGTACATAAAAACCACTAAATGCATTATTGTAATTGAATCTATAACTAGAGAAGTTATTTAAAGTATATTTGACCGATAAAAGGAAGTTATATAGTATATGCAGTAAGCAACTGTAAATAAATCCATATGGAGCTCTAGCATATTCTAGGATCCAACCCCTTGAAAAATAGAAAGCCAATAAAAATGGGATTAATAATAGGTTTTCAAAAGTCATATTGTAGCGCTTATAGTGAAGTATTGCAAATATTATCGCAGACAAAATGAATATTCTACGTTGATTATATGTCCAAAATTTATTTAATGCATCCTGATTTTTAGAGTATGCGATACCGTAATAAAAATTAATATCGAAAAAAGTGAATCTTCAATAGTTGTTTTTTATAATCATAGCACTACGGCAAGTCCAGTCCATGTAGCTGTGAGAAATTCTAATGGACAGTATAGCTGGAAAGTAGGTGGGTTTAATTTTGAAGAAAACCAGGACTATTCAGTTTTATTTGAGCGGTAATACATTTTAAAGATAAACATTAATAATAAAAAAAAATCACTTAAAATGTTTATTTTAAGTGATTTATAATCAATGGTGGTTATTGTTTATTATCGTTAATTAAGATTTACTTTCCGATGCAAAACTTGGAAAAGATATTATCCAATAAATCGTCTGTAGAAACACTTCCGGTGATTTCACCAAGATGATATAAGGCTTGGCGTATATCCATCGCTAGGAAATCAGAAGTGACAGGATTGTCAATCCCATATATTACGCGTTCCAGTGAATCTGCTGTTTTTTGTAGCGCTTCTACGTGACGTATGTTGGTGACCATGACATCGTCGGTATTTAAATTTCCTAAATGTACACGATTGATCAATTCGTCTTTCAGTTCCTCGACACCGATTTGTTCTTTCGCTGAAATGTAAAGCGGATTAAGGACATTGTAAACCTCTTTTTGCGCCTCAGAAAGCAAATCTGATTTATTGATAATGGTGACAAATGGAATTTGTAGGCGCTCGATTTCAGGTAATTGCGCTTGTACTTCCTCGACTTTGTCCTGTGTAGGGTCAAATAGGTAAATGATCAATCTCGCCTGTTTCATCTTTTCACGGGTACGCTCAACACCTTTTGCTTCAATAACATCTGCCGTCTCACGTATACCTGCTGTGTCAATAAATCGGAACGTGACGCCATGAATATTAATTTCATCTTCAATGGTATCGCGCGTTGTTCCTGCAATATCTGAAACAATGGCACGTTCTTCGTTTAAAAAAGCGTTCAATAGGGTTGATTTTCCTACATTAGGTTTCCCGGCAATAACAACAGGAACACCATTTTTTAGGACGTTACCCTGTTCAAAAGACTGCACTAATTTTTGAACAATAACCTGTATTTTATTGATTAGATTTTTTAGCTGATCTCTGTTGGCAAATTCCACATCTTCTTCCGAAAAATCAAGCTCTAATTCAATCAGTGAAGCAAAGTGAATGAGATCTTCACGAAGGGATTTAAGCTGATTGGAAAAGCCGCCACGCATCTGCTGCATCGCCACTTGATGTGAGGCTGCAGAATTAGATGCAATTAAATCGGCAACTGCTTCTGCTTGGGATAAATCCATTCCGCCATTGAGAAATGCACGTAGGGTAAATTCTCCCGGACGGGCGGCACGTGCTCCTTTTTTGATGAGTAAATTTACAACGCGCTCGATAATATATTTGGAGTTATGCGTTGATATTTCCACCGAATTTTCTCTCGTATAGGAGTTCGGAGCTACAAATAAGGAGACCAATACTTCGTCAATGATCTCTTCGCCATCGCGTATGGTTCCAAAATGGATGGTATGTGATGCTTGTTGAAGTAGGTTCTTTCCTTTAAATATTTCGTTCGTAATTTTTATGGCATTTTGGCCCGAAACGCGTATGACAGCAATAGCGCCATTTGTTCCGGAAGATGTCGCTAATGCAACAATGGTATCTTCAGTGATATATCCCGTATTTGACATGGTACAAAGATACGTTAAATTGAAGTAATGGATTCTATATATTGCAGCACAAATTAAATTCATCTTGATCGATTAAACCTTTGTTCAAACATTGAAGTCATACCCATAGAAACGCTTGTAAAAAAGAATGGAACACAGGCAGAGTGGAATTGATTTTTAAATTTAAATTATACTGTTATGAGAAAGATGATATACTTCGCGTTGGCAATTGGAGGGCTGGTTTTAATCGCTCCTCAACAATCTTCGGCTCAACATCGTGGACATGAACGTGAATGGAAACAGGACAAAGAGCGTAGAAAATATGAAGAGAAAAGGGATAAGGAATATCGAAAATATTTAGAAAAACGCGAAAAAGAAGACCGTAAGTATCATAAAGAAGTAGCTAAGTCATACCGAAAAGGATACCGTCATGGAGCACCGGCCTGGGCAAGTGCACATCGTTACGATAGTAGACACCATGTATACTTTAGAGATTACAAAACATTCTACGATCCTTACAGAGGAGGTTACGTGTATATGCGCAATGGTCGTTGGAATTTTTCAGCAAACGTACCTTCTTTTATGTTGAATGTCAACTTGGGAGCAGCCAATATCCGGATTGTAAAAGATGTTGCAATTAGCAGACATCCTGAAGATTTTTACAACGACTACCGTTGGGATTAGAAAGAATTTATCTTGTTGTTTGAATAAAAAAGCCTCAATCTTTAGGAAGATGAGGCTTTTCTTTTTGCTATTCTTCTTCGAAACTGACTTTATTCACTTCAAGCGACTTTATCCGCGCTAACGATTCAATTCTTAAATCGGGCAATTCTCTTAATCTTTTGCCACCTTCCTGGAAGGATTTTTCGATAATAAATCCCATGCCCAATACTGAAGCCCCCGATTGTTTAACGAGATCGAGCATACCAAAAGCGGCATTCCCATTGGCCAAAAAATCGTCTATAAAAAGAACATTGTCGCTCGGCGTAAGAAACTCTTTGCTGACACAGATGTCATAAGTTCGGTTCTTGGTAAATGAATGTACCTGGCTTACATACATATCGGCCATGGTGGTCGGTTTTGCTTTTTTTACAAATACAACCGGTAATTCCAAAAGGTAGCCAAGCATGATCGCTGGGGCTATTCCGCTTGCTTCAATTGTAATGATTTTATTGATCGGGAGGTCTGCAAAACGACGGACAAATTCCACCGCAATAGATTTCATCAATACGGGGTCCATCTGGTGATTGATGAAGTTGTCTACTTTAAGTATGCCTCCTGCAAGACTTTTACCGTCATGAAGGATTCTATCCTTTAATAATTTCATGTTTTACTCGTATAAATATAGCGCGCTATGTCAAAATTTTGATTTGTTAATCCTTAATCCATCTCCATCTGATAGAGGCTATTGAACTCTTCTTGATGATGTTCGAGAATTACCTTTCGTTTCATTTTCAAGGTTGGTGTTAACTCTCCATTTTCAATAGTAAATTCATCTGTTAAAATAATTGGTTTTTTAATCTGCTCCCAGTTACCAAAGTGCTGGTTCGCACGACGTACTTCCTGATTGACTTTTTTTACGATGGCAGGGTCAGTCAGAAAATCATTCTTTGTCATGGTTGCAAGTTCAGGAGCATCTGTTCTGGCCCAATCCAACAAATGGGCATAGTTTGGTACAATAAAGGCAGAAGCAAACTTCATCCCGTCACCGATAACCATTGCCTGTTCAATAAATTTAGATTCAACGAGCTTGGTTTCTATTGGCTGTGGTATGACGTACTTCCCGCCCGAAATTTTGAACATCTCTTTTTTTCGGTCAATGATTTTCAAGAATTTTTCATCTTCCCACTTTCCAATATCTCCGGTATGCAGCCATCCATCAATGATCGTTTTATCCGTTTCGGCCTTGTTCTTATAGTATCCCATCATGACATTAGGGCCTTTTACTAATATTTCTCCGTCTTCAGCAAGTTTTATTTCAACAAAACGGACAGGAAGGCCAACAGTACCTATGCGTATTCCTTTGATATAGTGATTGACCGAAATGAGTGGGGAGGCTTCGGTCATGCCGTAACCCTCATATAATGGAATTCCTGCGGCTAAGAAAGCGCGTGTTAGTTTACCATGAAGAGAAGCTGATCCAGAGGCAACAGTAAGTAATTCGCCACCCAATGCTTCATACCATTTGTTAAGGACAAGTTTCTTGGCTAGCTTTAGTTTGAGATTATAGGATAGACTTCTTTTCTCAGGATTTGGATCATATTCTTCTGCAACTGAAACAGCCCAATCAAATACTTTGCGTTTGAAACCACTGAGATCATGACCTGTTTTCATAATTTTCTCATAGACTTTTTCAAGAATACGAGGGACAACGGTCATGATATGAGGTTTTACTTCCTTCAGATTATCACCAATCTTGTCAAAAGATTCTGCGATATAGATCGTAAAGCCAAGATACATATAGGTATATAAAACCATACGCTCGTAGGCGTGACAAGGAGGGAGGAAGGTCAGTCCGCGGTCATAAGCTTTACAAGGGGTAATTTCTGCTGCGCCCAATACATTGGAAAAGATATTATTGTGCGACAACATGACGCCTTTTGGTTTGCCCGTTGTACCGGAAGTGTAAATCAGGGTAGCGAGATCTTCAGGTTTAACCTGGTCACGTAGTGCTGCTAGTTTTTCTAAGGAGCAATTGGAGCCTATATCATTAAGTTCTTTCCAGCTACGTGTGCCTTCCTGATCTGCGATACAAAAAATATACTTCAATGTATAGATTGAATCGGTTAGATTCATCAGGCGATCGTACAGGCTTTTGTTGCTGACGATGCAAACCCTGATTTCGGCATCATTAAAGATATATTGATAGTCTGTATCCGTAATATTTGGATAGATGGCCACCACCACTGCACCAATTTGCTGGATTGCAAAGTCAATCAAATGCCATTCCATACTGCTGCCGGCAATGAGACCAACTTTTTCGTTGGGTTTCACGCCAAGTTCAATCAGCCCTTTGGAGAGGCTGTCTACTTGTTCAAGAAAATCTGCTGTTTTGATATAATTCCACTTGCCGTCCACTTTGTGTGCAAACATATCAAGATCGGGGTATTTGCCCATCTGTTGACGTGCAAGATCAAATAATCTAAGTTTTTCTTCCATTTCAAATCGTATTCTTTTAAGCTCCGGGGGAGCACCCTTCCAGTATGAACTTTGTTTTAAGGGAAAAGTTTGCAAACATAAATAATAGTTTCAAGAATATGGAATGATTTTGTAATTAGCTTGTTTCAAAAGGATGAAGGGGAGGCGAGTGATAGGTAAAGTGCTTTTGTGCTTTTCAAAAGTAGGGTGTTTCTTGGAGACCATTTGAGCATAGTTCCTTGAGTAGATGGACTTGATGCCCGCCAATTATAAAAAAAGCTAGTCGTTATCGACTAGCTTTTCTTCTTTGTTTTTCTTTGATCAAAAGCCCGAGCTCCCGACCTGTCGCTCCTGCGACGGAAGTATTTTCTTGTGCTCTACGGAAAAGATATGGCATCACCGCTTTAACCGGTCCATAAGGCATGTATTTAGCAACATTATAGCCATGTGCCGCTAAGTTAAAGCTCAGGTTGTCAGACATACCTAATAATTGCGCAAAGAAGATGCGATCGGTGGATCTATCGATACCACGTCTGTCAATTTCCTTCGCCAATAACATACTACTGTCCTCGTTATGTGTACCCGCCATTAGCCCAAAGCTGTCCAGGTGGTCCAAGATAAATTCAATAGCTTCATTATAATCTCTATCGGAAGCTTCTTTATTTGGCTGGATGGGATCGGAATAACCTTTTTGTGCAGCACGAGCACGTTCGATCTCCATGTAGGCACCACGAACGATCTTAGCACCCATGTGAAAGCCTCTAACTTTTGCGTATTCAAAGTCGGCTTTCAAAGATGCCAACTTATCACTACGGTACAATTGATAAGTATTATATACAATTGGTTTCTCCATATTGTATTTTTCCATCATTTCACGTGCAATATCATCGATCGCATCTTGAATCCATGAATGTTCAGCATCCACTAAAACTTTTACACCGGCGGCATGACATGCTTTACAGATACGGTCAGTACGATCCAACATGCGTTGGTATTCTCCTTGTTCTGCTTCTGTTAAAGTTTCTTTGGCGTTGACCTTTTCAAATAACTCAAAACGTCCTAATCCAGTTGGTTTAAATACTGAAAATGGAATGTACTTGTTTTTACTGGCCGCAACTACGGTACGTAATACCTCTTCGCAGCAGGCGTCAAATGCACTTTCTGTTTCTTCTCCTTCAACGGAATAATCCAAAATCGTCCCTACACCATTCTCTCCCAATTCGTTGATTGCTGCTTCGCAACCCGCGATGGTCTCTCCACCACAAAAATGTTTGAAGATTGTTTTACGGATGATGCCTTGGATAGGCAGTCCTATGTTCAGGGCAAAGTTGGTCATTGACGGACCTACTTTTGTCAAGAAGTTATTCGCTATTATTTTGAATAACCAATACGCTCTTTCCAAATCCTTATCGCTTTTACTTTTAAAAGCAATCTCTGTATTATCAAAGGATAATGTCTTGGGCTCAGAATTCTCAATCATAATCTTTATTTGCAATAAGGCAAATGTAGCAATTTAGTAAGCATTAAAACGATGATAATTCTTGTATTCCTCAGTGAAACCACTATTTTTGTGAAATGCAAGAATTTAAAATCGAGGGCGAATATATCCAGCTTATACAGTTACTTAAAGCTTTAAATTGGGTAGAGCATGGTGCTATGGCTCAATGGGTTGTGGCAGAAGGGTATGTGAAGTATAATGGGCAGGTTGATTACCGGAAAAGACTCAAATTAAGACCAGGAGATGTTGTTGAATTTGATGGGATGGAAATAAAATTGGTGTAATATTAAACAATATTGGTAAATAGAAAACTTAAACCTTAAAGAATCATAGAATGGAAGTCATAGAAAGTTTGGGCTATCAGGTATATTTTGATGATACGTTGGCCTCTTTAGAGGCGTTTTTAGCTGAGCGCAATTACTCAAAGATCATCGTATTGGTGGATACCAATACTTTGGATAATTGTTTGCCGCTATTTCAGCAAGCTTTACCCAATTTAGCGAATTATGATGTGATAGAAGTAGATCCGGGCGAAGAAAATAAAAATATTGATTTCTGTATTGGTGTATGGCATAATATGCTCGATTTCGGAGCTGATAGACATTCATTGATGATTAATCTTGGTGGTGGTGTGGTGACCGATATGGGTGGATTTGCAGCATCAACATTCAAAAGAGGAATGGATTTTATTCAAATTCCGACGACTTTACTTTCCCAGGTAGATGCATCAGTAGGGGGTAAAACCGGTATTGATATGGGAAGTGTGAAAAATATTATTGGAACTTTTGCACAACCCCAGGCTGTTTTTATTTCAAGCCAGTTTTTGAAAACTTTAGATCAACGTCAGTTAATCTCAGGTTTTGCTGAAGTAATCAAACATGGCCTGATCTTCGATCGGGCTTATTATGAGCGAGTGAAAACATTGGAGATCGATCAAATCGATAATTCTTTGGTCAAACATTCTGTTTCGATCAAAAACCGTGTTATCCTTGAGGATCCGAAAGAAAAAGGACTGCGTAAAATTTTAAACTTTGGCCATACAATTGGTCATGCTATTGAGGGATACTCTTTGTTGAACGATGCTTCACCTTTATTACATGGAGAAGCTATTGCAGTAGGAATGATTTGTGAGGGGTATCTATCGCATAAATTGAATGGTTTGCCTTTGGATGAATTAAACGATTTGATCCAAACTTTTAGAAAATATTTCAACGATTACACATTTGATTCATCCATTGATACAGCCTTGTTGGATCTGATGCGAAATGATAAGAAAAACCTGTCCAATCAGATCGGTTTCGCATTGCTTGACCAAATTGGCAGTTGTCAATATGATATCTACGTTTCTGAGGATGATATTATAGAAAGTCTTGATTTTTACCGTGAGCTAATCACACAATAATAAAACAGAAAAGCCGTGTATCGGGAGAATGCGCGGCATTTCTGTACAGCTATTTTTATCGCGATTTCGTTGCGGAAAATAGTAAACCTAAACTTAAATCATCATAATAACCATTTATATCATGAATAGAATCTTCATTTTTCTGTTTCTCCTGTTGGGGATATCAGCTGCTGTTCAGGCACAAAGGCAAGTATTGATCTTTAGCAAGACAAAAGGGTTTAGACACGGAAGCATCGAAAAGGGCGCACAGGTACTTAAACAATTGCTAGATAAAGAAAAGATAAAATCTGATCATTCGGAGGATGCTGCTCTGTTTACAGATCAGGGATTGAAAAAATATGACGCTGTTATCTTTCTGAGTACAACTGGCGATATTCTCGATATTGCGCAACAGGAAGCTTTTGTGCGGTATATCCAATCAGGAAAAGGGTTTGTGGGTATCCATGCCGCGACGGATACTGAGTTTGATTGGCCCTGGTATAACGGCCTTGTAGGGGCATATTTTGCGTCCCATCCTGCCGTACAAAAAGCCAAAATTGACGTATTGGACAGAAAACATGCGGCCACCAAGCACCTCGATCCGATCTGGTGGCACAAAGATGAATGGTATAATTTCAAGGACGTGAAGGACGGATTGCATGTGTTGATGAATTTGGATGAAAAAAGCTACCAAGGTGGAAAAATGGGGGATCAACATCCAATCTCCTGGACCCAGACCTACGACGGAGGGAAAGTCTTCTATACCGGGCTTGGACATACCGATGAGTCCTATGACGAACCCGAGTTTCAAAAACATTTAATTGGGGGAATTTTATCTGTTCTTCCCAAGAAAAAGTAACTTATTTTATAGTTGGCGTTTTCTTAACTAGGGCATGGTACATGCTTCTATGTGTCAATAGCACAATGAAAAGTCCCAAATGGTCATTCCATTTGGGACTTTTTTATAATTGATGGGAAAAGGGAAGAGAACCGATTTTGCCATTTGATCGGGTTTAATAGTTCAGTTTATATTTTGCGCCGATACTAAACCAACGACCGGGCATTGGAACGGCGGCAGCTTCTATATAACTCTTGTCAAATATATTCTGAACATCCACAAAGATGTTTAAGTCGTGGAGTTGGTACGATCCTCTTACGTCAGCGATGAAATAAGATTTGTAACTGATACGCTCATTAAAGCGGTTTGCAGAAGTTAACATCCAGTTCTTGTGGTTTATGGTAAAGTTGGCAATAACTTGATGCCTTAAGCTTTCAATAGCATATTTGGATAGTATCCCGTCTGCTAATGTTATGCTTGGGTTGAGATAATTATAACTTAGCGTTGTAAAGTATCGTGTCGTTGCGCTGGGATCATTGATATTATATCGGAATGAAGCATTGAATCCATCAATTTTATTTTTTCCAATATTTATTGGTTTCCAGGGAATGATCGTTCCGCTTCCTGTAGTGGCATCCTCTTTTTGCCAGTCTATGAAATCGCTTATCCTTCGATGGAAATAGCCCGCTTGAGAAATAATCCGATTGGATAAGTATTTTATACCACTTTCGATCTGATAGGCATTTTCAGAGCTCAGTGTGGGGTTTCCGACGTTGGCTGTCTGATTGGTGTAAAGATCCGTAAAGGAAGGGATCCGCTGGCTAGAACCTGCGTTGACTACAATCTTCCAATGTTCGGTAATATCATATCCCAAATCTAGACCCGGGAATACCTGCCAGCCAAATTTTGAGTTGTAATTGATGTAGGCACCAGAGTTGATCATCAGTTTTTTGATCGCCTCTGTTTTGAATTCAAGGTATCCGCCGTAATTCTCCCGGTTATGGTCGCCAATACTGGTGCTATTGATGCGTTCAAATCGACTTTCTAATCCTAAGCCAAATGTACCATAACTTTGCTCCAATGTAGCATTGATTTCTGCTCCGAAGACGTTGCTGTAATGTTTGGATCTACCTTTGGTTGTTTCTCGGCCTAAATACCAATATTCATCTTCGTTGTAGCGATTACTGAGACGTGGACTGATGGAAAATGCCTGTGTTAATTGATGCTTGGACTGCAGGGAAGCGAAAGCTGTCTTAACCTGTTCATAAGCTTCCTTGTCACTCGGTGCAGCATAGTAACCATTGGCTCCAAATTGATTGTTGATATAGCCAACATTGGCTTTTATCATATTGGCTGTATTCGGTTGATATGTACCGTCATAATAGAGTTTATTATTGTTGGCGGCTGTATTATAGCGTTGTCCATTCGAATCTTCGTGGCCAAAATATAAACCGTGGCTTGTTTGCTTGGTTAAGAACTGTGAGCCAAGCTGAACACCTTTACCATAATACTTGCCTGCACTTGTCTGCTCATTATCTTTGAATGAAGAACCACTATATACCTGGGCGCTAATTTGATTTGATTCAATTTTCTTTGTTACGATGTTAATGGCACCGGTTAGTGCATTAATACCGAAAATCCGTGAAGCCGGCCCCCGAATTATTTCGATGCGCTCGATGGCCTCCAGAGGAACCGGAAGGTTCATATTGTGATGGGCACTCTGTGGATCGGTGATTTTAACACCATTGAGTAGGATCGCCGTCTGTTCAAAAGACCCACCGTCGATACTTATATCTGCCTGCGAACCAAATGGTCCACGTTGGCGAATATCAACGCCTGGGATATTGCTAAGCAACTCGTTGATTGATCGATTTGGTAGTCTCTGTATATCTTCCTGCGTCAATATTTGGATATTTTTGCTCTGTTTTGAAAAAGGGATCTGTAAGCGATTTTGATTAATGATGACTTCGCCCAAAGTGGTTGTGTCTTTAATCTGAGCAGTCGCAGCTCCAATACTCAGCACTAATGCAACGTTTGTTAACGTAATATTCTTATTCAACATGCTTTCCTAGATTTTACGCTGCAAAAGTAGCTTAGCTGACTAAAAAATAAATAGTCCGGCGTGAATAATACTGGTAGTCCGGATGATATTTTGTAACCTTCTTACATCCATTCTTCTCGGCCGATACGCTTTTTCCCCGTTATATCGATGTGATCTTGCTTGTCGCTGCTTTTTATTTTTTCGATGTTAGTCAAGTCGGGTTGGCCGGATTCGAGCCAGGCTGAATACCAATAGGAAGCAACGCGTAAAATGGTTTTTTGCATTCTCCTTTCAACCATACCGTTCATGGCTTCATGATAAGCTCTAGCATAACTGTCGGAATAGGTCCATACCAATTGATTGTTTCGCTCAATAAAAGATTTTTTTTGAGATGCCTTAAATTGACGATTAAGCCGGGCTTCAATGCTCAATACAGAATCCACAAGGCGATTGCTTTCACGGACGATACCCCAGGCTTCCGCTAAGGGATCTTTGATATAGTTGGCTTTTCCAACGCGAAGGTTGTATTTTTCTGAAAACATTTCCGGTAAGCGGCTCTCCCAGAATGCGTGTATACCGAGTTGATTCGTCAGCTGTCCATTATAATTTTTAGTCGTGTGCAATGGAACATGGGCATCAGCAATATAATGGCCGAGTTCTGCTGAGTGTTTGATGATCCGTTTATAATCTTTTGCTTGAAAGGCCTTAACAAGCTTTTGATAAGTAAGATTGATTTGCCAGGGCACAATACCATTTTTTAACAATTGCCTTTCTTGAAATTTCTCTTTGGCCTGTGACCAATGTATCGGCATGGAGTCAACTGTACTTTCCTTGCGGTAGTCCTCTAAATCTATAAAATGTCTTGGGCCTTCAGCGCTGTCTGTGAAGCAGCGTTTATCTGGATCAACAGCTTTTTCGGTAATAAGGTCAATATTGGATTTATAAAACTTAGCCAACTGAGCAGGGAGCGCAAAGACGGCATAATGATTAATTTTTTTATGAGCAAAAAATCCCCACGATGTTAAAATTAGCATGGAGACTATGCAAAGCATTCTATAAAATAGAGACTTCATGGGGTATCAAACTGGCTATTAATTAATTGTTGATATTAAATATACGTAAAGGAAAATTAAAAATGGATTAACAACTTTTTTTATTGATGTTAATTTATATTTTCTTAACATAACTAAACAATAAAATAATATTGATACTCGTTAAAATTGATTAATTTGCCGACACAAAATACAGTCGTTATGAAGATATTGTATGCCGTACAAGGGACAGGAAATGGACATCTGAGCCGGGCAATGGATATTGTCCCCTGTTTGAGGGAGTTAGGGGAAGTCGATGTTTTGGTTAGTGGAATTCAAGCAGATCTATCATTACCTTTCGAAGTGAAATACCGTTTTCACGGGTTGAGTTTTATCTTTGGAAAATCCGGCGGAGTAGATCTGTGGAAAACATTTATGAGTTCGACGATTCGTAAATTTACGAATGAAATTAAGAGCTTGCCCATAGAAAACTATGATTTGGTGATCAATGATTTTGAACCAATTTCTGCTTGGGCTTGTCATTCAAAAGATTTGGAATGCATTGGGTTGAGCCATCAGATTGCTGCCTTAGATCCATCGAGTCCTAAGCCAGAAGATAGTGATATGTTGGGCAAATTTATTATGAAAAATTATGCCCCGTCTACCCATTCCTATGGTTTCCATTTTAAGCGGTACGCCAAGAATATTTACCAACCGGTTATCCGTAATGCTGTTCGTGAATTGAATGTGACAGAGCAGGGACATTATACGGTTTACCTCCCGGCATATGACGATGCGCATCTTTTAAAGCATTTGATGAAGTTTCCAGATGTGAAGTGGGATGTTTTTAGCAAACATAATTCGAAGGCATTTGACATGAAAAATGTAACGATAAGACCGATCAATAACCAATCTTTTATTGATAGTATGGCATCTTCTTCTGGAGTTTTATGTGGGGCAGGTTTTGAAACACCGGCAGAAGCGTTATATTTGAAAAAGAAACTGTTAGTTATCCCGATGAAAAACCAATATGAGCAGCATTTGAATGCAGCGTCATTGGAGGAGATGGGGGTGCCTGTAATTTCGAGCTTAAAACAGAAAAACATGCTGGCGATAGAAGCCTGGCTCAACAGTAAATCTAGGGTTGAAGTTGATTACCCTAATATCACGCAGGAAATTATAAATGAAATCGTGCAGAAGCACCGTTAAACAAACATGAAGTATATTGCATTAGCCCTATTATCCTTGACAACAGTCACAGGATTTGCCCAACAAAAAAAAACGAACATGACGGCGAAGAAGAAGGTCGTCACAACTAAATCAAGTACAACAAATCAACTGAAAACGAAGGCCGATTCTGTGTCTTATGCGTTTGGTGCCGATATCGGAAATTCATTAAAATCTATTGAGATCGATTACTTGAAGTCAGATGTTATTGCAAAAGCAATTTCGGATGTCTTGAAAGGGGAGAAATCGCTATTGGAAGAAGGCCAAGGAAGAGCTGTTATCCAGCAGGCGATCATGGATGTTCGTGCTAAAAAAGAGGCTGCTAGCCGTGCTGAAGAAGATAAATTTTTTGCCGAAAATGCAAAGGTTGTTGGGATGAAATCTACAGCTGAAGGAATTCAATATCTTGTTCTAAATGAGGCGGAAGGTCCAAAACCAAAAAGTGACGATGAGGTAACAGTGCATTATAAAGGTACCTTACTCAATGGAAAGCAATTTGATAGCTCATACGATCGTAAGGAGCCATTGAAACTATCCTTGGGTCAGGTGATCAAGGGTTGGCAGATTGGAATCCCGTTAATGTCGAAAGGTGCAAAGTATAAATTTTTTATACCTAGTAGATTAGCCTATGGCGAACGGGCAACAGGTGAAATTCCTGCAAACAGCACATTGGTATTTGAGGTAGAATTGCTTGATATTGGTGCAGATGGAACAACGTAAATTAGGTAATACAAGCTTAATCGTTTCGGAAATAGGTTTGGGCTGTATGTCTTTAAAAAGCAATCAGTCCAAACAATCCAAAGATATTATCCAAAAAGCTTACGAGAAAGGGATCACTTTCTTCGATACCGCTGATCTCTACGATAAAGGCCTAAACGAGATGATCGTCGGGGAGAGTGTGCAAAGCTTTCGCAAGCATATTGTTTTGGCGTCGAAAGTTGGTAACCTTTGGCGTGCAGATGGATCCGGTTGGGATTGGAAGGCTTCGAAGGACTATATTATCAAGGCTGTGGAAGGTTCGTTGTCACGTTTAAAAACGGATTACATCGACCTCTATCAGTTACATGGTGGTACAATAGAAGATCCGATAGAGGAGATTGTTGAAGCGTTTGAGTTGTTGAAGAAACAAGGGAAAATCCGTGCTTATGGCATTTCATCAATTCGCCCAAACGTTATCAAGGCATTTTTGTCCAAATCTGACATTGCCTCAGTAATGATGCAATACAGTCTATTGGATAGAAGACCAGAAGAAGAAATCAGTGGCTTGTTGGAAGAACGGGGTGTAAGTATCGTCGTACGCGGTGTATTAGCCAAAGGTGTTCTCATCAACAAACCTATTGAACCTTTTCTTCAGTATAGTTCGGGAGAGGTGGCCCATATCGTGAGAAACTTGGCAAATCTTTCCAAACGTATCGGAAAAGACAATATGATTGTTGCACTATCTTATGTGCTTTCTAACGCAGCTGTTGGTACAGCACTCGTTGGTGTGAGTACCAAATTGCAATTGGATGAATTGATCAGAGCAAAAGCGCAGATGATCAAATTAAGTGATTCGGATAAGCAGGTACTATTGGAAGGTGTCCGGTCGTTATGCTATACCGAACACCGGTAAGCTTTACTATTTATTAAAAAATAGTTTTAATATTTTAGCGAGATCTTCTTTTGTATCCACGGCGACCGTTTCATGCGTTGTAATTGCCGTTTGAATGGCGTAACCGTTTTCTAACCAGCGCAGCTGTTCCAATGCCTCTGCTTCTTCTAGCATAGAAATGGGAAGTTGTGTCAGGGCTTTTAATGTATCTACCTGGTAAGCATATATTCCGATATGTTTATAGAATGTTTGCTTTTGTAACCATTGGTCTTTTTCCACACCTCTTAAAAAAGGAATGGTCTGCCTACTAAAGTAGATTGCTTCTCCTTTGCTGTTTCGGACAACTTTAGGGATGTTTACATTGAATAGTTCCTCCTCCGCTGTAATTTCTTTGACTAGGGTCGCTATCTGCGTAGTGGTGTCTTCAAAACAATGTGCTAAAAGATCAATTTGCGCGGGGTCAATAAAGGGTTCGTCACCCTGTATATTGATGGCAACATCATAACCTTCTATATCCGTTATAACTTCGGCGCAACGATCTGTGCCCGATTGGTGGTGCTCTGCTGTCATGACGACTTTGCCACCAAAGGAAAGTACAGTTTGTGCTATGCGTTGATCGTCGGTTGCGACAACCACTTCGTTTAATTTTGTTGATTTTTTGACCTGTTCGTAGACACGCTGGATCATCGTTTTTCCTTCGATGTCGATCAGGGGTTTTCCAGGGAATCTGCTCGATGCATATCGAGCAGGGATAATACCTAAAAATTTCATCTTTTATTTTTTATCAATGGATGGGCAATTGGAAGTTATCAAAAAGCCTGTAAAATAACGTTATTTTACAGGCTTTTTAATTCGCTGATTATTCGAACAATCCGAATAATTCGGCTTCGATTTTTTGAATGATATTGCCGAGGTCCTCTGGGTTTGTGGTGAAATCCAGGTTGTCCTTGTCCAGAATCATGACCTTACCTTCTTTGTAATTATTGATCCATTTATCATATTTATCGTTCAGTTTCGACAGATAATCCAAGCGAATTGCGGATTCATAGTCACGCCCCCTTTTTTGGATATTATTCACCAGGGTAGGGACAGAGGCTTTGAGGTAAATCAATAAATCTGGCGGTTTGATATAATGGATAATGCTTTGAAAAATATTACTATAGTTTTCAAAATCACGTGCGCTCATTAAACCCATATCATACAAGTTTTCGGCAAAGATATAAGCATCTTCATAAATGGTACGATCCTGAATCATATCAATGCCAGTTTCCTGCAATTTTACAATATGTCTAAAGCGACTGTTGAGGAAAAAAATCTGAAGATTGAATGCCCAGCGTTTCATGTCCGAATAAAAATCTTCCAGATAAGGATTGTTGTCTACAGCTTCAAACTGAGGTTCAAATTTAAAGTGACTGGCCAACATTTCGGTCAATGTTGTTTTGCCGGCACCTATATTTCCAACGATAGCGATGTGCATATTATTTCTAGCTTAATAAAATCTTTTAATACCAATAATCTCACGAACTTCTTTCAGCGTCTTGTGCGCGGATTCGCTTGCTTTTTCAGCGCCCATTTTTGCAACTTTAGCAATGTATGCATCATCGTTTGATATATCCTCTATACGGGAGCGTACATCGTTGGTTGCAAGGACCATATCTTCTGCCAATTGTTTTTTGAAATCACCATAACGAATTTCGCATTTGTTATAGAGTTCATCAAAATGCTGTAACGTATCTGCAGTAGATACGACCTTCATTAAATCAAAAAGATTTTGGATAGCTTCAGGCTTAGGCTGGTTCATTTCCGTCGGACCAGAATCGGATACAGCGCGCATCACTTTTTTACGAATTACGGTTTCACTGTCCGATAGATAAATACAATCTGCTTCACCATTGGATTTACCCATTTTTCCCTGGCCTGAAAGTCCGGGAACTTTCACCAATTTGTCAGCGTAGGAGAACGCAAACGCTTCTTTAAAATAATCTACGTTGTATAAGCGATTGAAGCGATTTCCAAAAGTCCGCGTCATCTCCAAATGCTGTTCCTGATCTTTACCTACGGGCACTTTTGTGCCATGGTGAATCAATATATCAGAGGCCATCAAGACCGGATAGGTCAATAAACCTGCGTTAACATTATCTGGACTGCTTCTAACTTTATCTTTAAATGCTGTAGCGCGTTCTAGCTCGCCGAGATAGGCGTTCATATTCATATATAGATAGAGTTCCGCAACTTCTGGAACATCTGATTGAACGTAAATAGTCGATTTTTCGGGGTCTATTCCTGCAGCTAAATATTCAACAATAACTTGACGAACCGTTCCCTGAAGTCCATGAGGAGTGGGGTGGGTCGTTAGTGAATGTAAATCCGCAATGAAAAAAAAGCAATTATATTCGTTTTGCATTTTCACAAAATTGCTCAATGCGCCGTAGTAATTTCCTAAATGTAATTTTCCGGTACTTCTGATACCGCTAACAACTGTTTCCATATTCCTGCGAATTTACGCATAAATTTGACAAAGTCGAATTAAATTCGGTCCGTGACTCCCTTTTTAGGGATTGCGTTATTTTTTTAATTTTTTAGCTTCATTCCAATAAACGTCCATTTCTTCTAGACTCATTTCCTGCAGTTGTTGCTTATTTTCAGCGGCTTTTTGTTCTAAATAGGTAAACCGTTCAATGAATTTTTTGTTGGTGCGTTCAAGTGCATTTTCAGGGTTTATGCCAATATGCCGTGCATAATTTATTAAGGAGAATAAAAGGTCGCCAAATTCCCCTTCTGCTTTTTCCTGATCCATTGGAAGCGCTGTCTCCAGATTAAATTCGGCTTTAAATTCGGCAAGCTCTTCCTCTACTTTTTCCCATACTTGTTTCTTATCTTCCCAGTCAAAGCCGACACCGCGAACTTTATCTTGGATACGATAGGCCTTTACCAAAGCGGGTAGGCCTTTTGGGACACCAGCAAGAACAGATGTATTGCCTTCTTTGAGCTTGATTGTTTCCCAATTGGACTTGACTTGATCTTCTGTATCAGCACTGGTGTCGCCATAGATGTGGGGATGGCGCGTAATCAATTTATCACAGATTGCATTGAGTACATCTACGATGTTGAAATGTCCTTCTTCTTCGGCAATGCGGGTATAGAATACCAGATGCATCAAGACGTCACCAAGTTCTTTTTTGATTTCTGGATAATCTTTTTCCAAAATGGCGTCGGTTAATTCATACATTTCCTCCATAGTCAAATGTCGAAGGGATTCCATAGTCTGTTTTTTATCCCAGGGACATTCAACCCGTAAGGTATATAAGACATCGAGTAATCGTTGAAAAGCGAGTTGAGGTGTATGCTGATACGCTGGTGCTGCTAGATTTGCCATATTTCATCGTGTTTGGTAGCACAAAAGTAGAAATATGATTTTGAATAAACTATTTCAAATTGCGGAAAACAAAACCCTTTTGTCAATCGTTTTATAATAAAAATTAGAATTTAGATCGGATTTAGAACAATCAACTATGGAAAGAATGCATGGGTACTCCTCTGCAAGTGTTGCTTTGGAAAAGTTAAACGACTTAGGCTATACAATAGACTATAATATTGAATTTGACGATTTGTTGGCTGATGCAGATCAGTACAGAATTGACTATTTATTTCGCTACGAAGGTGCATCAGATCCTGACGATGAATCATCAGTGTATGGTATTAGCAAAAATTCGGGACAGAAAGGTGTTTTTGTTGCGGGCAATTTGTCTTTAATCGAAGGTAAGAAACGGGATATTCTATTGCAATTGGAACTCAAAGAGCGGCAGCGATAGTCTTATGGAAAAAAATGGAATGGAAACAACAGAACGGCTTGAGGAGCTTAAGCTTTGGGCCTTGAAACGTGATGGTAAAGAGGTAGAGACGGAATATCATGATCTAGCTTCGGATCGTTGGTTGCAGGTTTATAGAAATGAAGCATTAAACCTCATGAAAGCGGGGTTCTACAATAAAGGTTCGGCTTTGTTTGAGTCTTATGTTGAGGTTCATTATCCACATGAACTGGAAAAATTGATTGGCAAATTGGAACGTAGTTATGACAGTTTACAGCGTTTTAGTCCGGGATTGCTTGAAGATGGTTTTTATAATCTCGTTTTAGGCGATATCCCTTTGCTCATGGCTGGTACGATCGTTGTTTTGCTTAGGGCCAAAGAGTCTGATTTTCCATCCATTTACAATAATGATGCGGATGCCGACATGCGAAGCTCTCCAAATTGGCTTATACAGCAGTCAAACAATGATATTTGGGTTGATATGCACCAGACTGCTTTAAATAATATTCACTACCCGGATAAAATTCTTTAGTCTGGCAAAATTTTTGTAGTCGATCGTACCAGAAAGAGGAAACCTGAATAGGTTGTTCACTTTTTGGACTTTTTATTGAATTATAAACCCATTCTAAATTTTATTTTATGATGTTGTACATTGGTATTTTTGCCGTTATCGTTGTGGCTTGCGTATTCATTTCTCTTATGATGATGAAAAAGCAAAAGGAGACGGCCAAAAAGTATGAAGGTGAATCCGGGATTGCCTTAGCTCCTGCCGTAAAGGGTGAATTGTTGAATGATGAATTTAGTGAATTAAGAAAACAATTGAACGGTGCTCCAATTGATGCCTTTACGCAATGTGCGTATATAGCAACGGTGGGGGACAAAGTTGCTTCAGCTGCAGCTACGGCAGCCAAGACTGTTGCCTGGGCGGCTGTAGGTGTAAAGGCTCGTTATAATGAGCGGGATAACGCTTCTTATCTGGTGCTGAGCAACAACGAGTTGCATTACATATTTTTCGATGATGGGGAGGTGAGAGACCATTTGGTTTTTGATCATGAAACCTTGCTCGATGCGCGAACTGCGCAGATTACTAATTCTGAAAAAGTAACACGCATGGGCTCTGTCATGGGCTTGAAACCTAAGAAAATGCATCTTGACGTCAATGGAAATGGGCTCGATATTATTTATTATGGTACTGTTCAGCGTATGCCACATGGTATTATTTCTCCAGGTTCAGGTATGTTTGAAACACAGGCGAGGCTTCAGTTGATGGGGCGTTTGTTTTTGGACAGATTATATAAAAAATATCCACAGCTGCAGGGTTAACTTTTCAAGTAATGTCATTTTAGTTTCGTTTTAATTGAAGTAAATCGCCCTTTTCGCTTGATTCCACGTTGCTTTTAGTAAATTGTATCTATCATAAAATTTATATCATATGAAAATTTTAGCAGATAAAGTAGCTTTAGTAACAGGTGCGGGTTCGGGGATCGGACTGGCAGTTGCATTGGCTTATGGTAAAGAAGGTGCAAAGGTCGTTGTCTCGGATATCAACGAGCAAGCGGGGAATGAAACCGTAAAACAAATTGAATCTCTAGGAGGCGAAGCTGTGTTTTTCAAAGCAGATAGCTCATCTCCCGCTGACAATGAAGCCTTGGTTGGTTACGCCGTCAAGACATTTGGCCGCCTTGATATTGCATGCAATAATGCTGGTATTGGTGGAGAGGCTGCACTAACGGGAGATTACAGTCTCGATGGATGGAAAAAAGTAATTGATATTAATTTCAATGGCGTATTTTATGGATGTAAATATCAGATAGAGGCCATGGAGCGGAACGGAGGTGGTGTTATTGTCAATATGGCTTCTATTCATGGTACCGTGGCTGCGCCTATGTCAAGTGCTTATACTTCAGCCAAACATGCTGTAGTGGGACTGACAAAGAACATCGGCGCAGAATATGGTCAAAAAAATATTCGTTGTAATGCGGTTGGACCTGGTTATATTGATACACCGTTATTGGCTAAGTTGGATAAAGAGCATATCAATGCGTTAATCAGTAAACACCCTATTGGACGTTTGGGAAAGGCAGAGGAAGTCGCTGAGCTGGTTCTTTTCCTAAGTTCGGATAAATCGTCTTTTATGACCGGAGGGTATTACTTAGTTGATGGTGGTTATACTGCTGTTTAACAGATCAGTTATAGTGCAAAAAAAAGGGATCCAAATGTGTCGTGTTGGATCCCTTTTTTTGCACTATAACTGTGCTGCCGGACGTATTTCAGTCCCTTCCATGTTATTTAATCCGTCACCCAGCGTGCGACGATATTTATCTGCTACCTGTTGGAGTTGTTTGACAATTTCGGGATATTGATCTTTTAGATCTCTATCTTCACCGGGATCAATTGCAAGATTATATAATGCCAAGGGGACTTTTACTGTAGCATATTTTCCTGGATACCGATCGCCGCCTATGGTTGCAGGTGCTTCGTATGTTTCGGTTTCAGCAGGAAAAACAAGCTTCCATTTTCCTTTTCGGATTGCTTTCAAATTGTTTTTATTATGATAATAAGCGAGTTCATCTCGTGGAGTACTTTGGGGATTACCCAATAGAAGCTCTGTAAAATCAATCCCATCGATTTTCTTTGTTGGCTTGGCTGCCTGGGTAATATTGACAATCGTTGGTAGTAAGTCCATATTGGTCAAAAGCTGGTTACTTACAGTTGCAGGTTTAACATGACCGGGCCAGCTTATAATGCAAGGTACTTTTAATCCACCATCAAATATAGTTGCTTTACCCTCTCTGAGCCCTCCTGTCGAACCGGCGTGGTTTCCAAACGTGAGCCATGGACCATTGTCACTCGTGAAAATAACAATAGTGTTTTCGAGCAGATGATTTTGTTCCAACGTCTTCATCACTTCGCCTACGGACCAGTCTACTTCTTCCATAACATCCCCAAACATACCGGCACCGCTTTTGCCTTTAAATTTTTCGGAAACGCCAAGTGGGACATGAACCATGGCATGGGCTAAATAGAGAAAGAAAGGGTTGTTTTTATTACGTGTGATAAAAGAGACCGCTCGGTTTGTATAATCGGTGGTCAATTGATCCTGACCATCAAAAGAATCGATAATTTTAACTGTTTTGTTGCCTTCGATTAAGGGAAGTGGGGGGTATTGGGCCCGCCAAAAAGTTGAATCTTTCCATTTTTTTCCTTCATAATCGTAGGCCCACATATCATTGGAGTAGGGAAGTCCATAGAACTCGTCAAAGCCATTTTGAAGGGGAAGGTAAGGTTCTTTATGTCCAAGATGCCATTTTCCGACCATGCCGGTTTTATATCCCTTGCTTTTCAATAGTTCGGCGATCGTTTGTTCATCGGGGTTAAGTGCAAATTTGGCATTATGGTCAATCGCGCCGCTAATGCCAATTCGCGTAGGGTAGCAGCCAGTTAATAGGGCACTTCGGGAAGCTGTACAGATTGGCTGCGCGGCATAAAAATCGGTGAAACGAAGACCTTGTGCTGCGAGTTTATCGATATTTGGCGTTTGGTAAGGGCCACCACCATAGCAGACTGGGTCGGCATAGCCCATATCATCCATTAAAATTATAATGATGTTTGGGGGTGGAGCTGGTTTATTCTCATCCGTAATAGAAGCTGCTGAAGCTCCAAGGTTAAATAAGAATGATATAAAAGAAAATATATACTTCAAATCCATCGTTTGCATTTAATTATTTAACGATTAAGTATTCTTGTTTGAGAACCTGCTGAAAAGCTGCCCTTGTTGCATCATCATCGCCCGCTTCAGCTTTAAGTTTAGCCAACTTTTTCTTCAACCTGGCAATTTCTTTGACATATTTTTTGTCTAGAATGGCATTGTGTGTTTCCATGGGATCTTGCTGCAGGTCATAGAATTCCCAAGCAGGAGCTGTTGTTTTGGAGTCGCTGCCCGTCATTTCTAATGGCTGTCCATAGAAATAGATCAGTTTGTAGCGTTCATCACGGACTCCAAGATGCGCCGGGCGTATTGGTGCATGTTGCCAGTAACGGTAATACATGGCAGACCGCCATGCTTTGGATGTATTTCCTTTGAGGTTATTCCGGAAGCTTTCGCCTTGGATGTAGGCGGGTTTTTTGATGCCGGCATAGTCTGCAAATAGTGCAGCGAAATCGATATTTAGAATCATGTCGTCTAATCGACTACCAGCTTTGATTTCTTTGGGGTAGCTGATCACAAAAGGCATGCGCAGTGATTCTTCGTACATCAATCGTTTATCCATAAAATTGTGTTCTCCTAAGAAGTATCCTTGGTCGGAAGCCAGGATCACAACGGTATTTTCGTCCAAATTTGCCGTTGTAAGATAGCGCATAATTTTCCCTAGATTATCATCGATTCCAGCGACGCAACGCAGATAATCTTTGAGGAACTTTTGGTAGATCTTTTTGCGGGCTTCCAAAGGGGCCATTCCTTTTGTTGAAAACGGAAGCTCAGGATAAGATGTCCAAAAAGGGCCTACCGAAGCTTGCTCATAACGGTGGCCAAGCTCCTCCAAGGGCTGCCCTTCAAAAGAGCGTCCAGTTGTGATTGCTCCTGAATCCAAAAATGTTGGGGGATAAGGAAACTCCACATCTTTGTAGTAATCTTTGAATCGCTCGGCAAAATCAAAGGGTTCATGCGTCGCTTTGTAATGACACATTAAGAAGAAGGGTTTATCGGGGTTGCGTGATTTTAACCAATCCAGACTCATCGTTGTGGTGATATCATCTACATAGCCTTCGTAAGGTGTACCGGCCTCTTCCTTATCATTCCAGTTGTCTTTAGAGAGGTAAGTCGGGTTATGATAAACACCGTGTCCAGGAAGAACTTTAAAATCGTCAAATCCACTTGGCCTTTTTTTTAGATGCCATTTCCCAAACACAGCAGTTTGGTAGCCCGCATTGTGCAGATCCTTGGCGATATTTTCCTTATCGGGATCCAACGCATCTTCCAGTGTGTAGACTTGGTTTTTATTACTGTACTGTCCTGTCAGTATGCTTGCACGGCTAGGGGTGCAAATTGCATTGGTACAGAATGTATTATTGAGTACCGCCCCCTGACTGGCTAATTTTTCAATATTCGGATTTTTGACAAAATCTTTTAAAATACCGCCATATACGCCCCATGCTTGGGCTGTGAAATCGTCCGTTAGGATAAAGACGATATTGGGGCGTTGTGTTGCGTTGTTCTTTTTCTGTGCTTGTGAAAAAATGGGCAATAGGCCGCAGATGAGCAATACAAATTTTTTATTCATGTGAATTCAGCTATATATTAGTCGACGAATTGACTATATCGGATTGCAATAATAGTTATAATCGTTCGTCTTGGTCTGGTTCTGTCTATTTGATTGTAGACAAATCTACTCTTTATAGACAAATATATAACGGATAAACTGTAATAAATATGTTAGTCATCGATACCTTTTCCATCTAGAATATGCTGGTAATATTTTTCGATTCTCGCCTCACGTGTTTTCTCTTGTTTTGCCTGGTTAAAGTAGAATAGATACCCTTTTTGTCGACCTGGTGTAAGTGATTGAAAAGCTTTTTGAAGTAAAGGGTCTTCAAGTAAGGCACGCTTAAATTCTTCCGCTACAGGGTAATCGGCAGCTTTTCGCATGTCAACTTTCTTGCCTGATTTTTCAATTTCGATGGCCTCCTGAATATATGTCGATATCACTTCTCGCAATGATTCTATCTGCTCAATAGTGGTGAATCTAAGCTGTCTGGCTGACTGAACATTTTCGGTTTGCTGGATCAGTATATTTTTGGGATCTTTTAATAATGCACCTTTATGGAATAGCAGCGCACAGTATTCTTTAAACCCGTGTATCAATACGACATTTTTACCTTCAAATGTATAACAAGGATGCATCCATTTATAATCCTCTTGCAGTGTTTTATTGCCACGGACAATTTCTCTCAACAGATTGAATTCTTCATTCCATCTTGTCGCATTTTCAAAAAAATGTTCAATTTTTAGATTCATCATGTAGTGCTTTAGGTAAGTTTAGCAAGAATTTCTTGTAATCTGTTGTGCGCCATATTGATTCCTCGCGCAAAAGGCATCTGTAACAGCTGGTTCCGAAATGCGACCGACTGAAATATTATATGGATGTGAAGCCTGCTGCGTTCTGCACTTATTTTTTCAAATGTTAAATATTCCAACTGTACGGGAAATGTGCTGTTTTCCATTTCAAAAGTCCGTGTGATGCGTTGATTGGGGAGGAATTCGTGTATCGCTCCATTTGCTTTGAACATGACCTGGCCGTTGTGCGAAGTTTCAAAGGCATAGGAGCCATGCTTTTTATTTTCCAATTTCAGGACTTTGGTTCCCATCCACTGCTCGAAAATTTCGGGATCCTCATATGCTTTGAAGAGCAGTTCAATAGGCAAATCGAATTCCCTTGTAATGACAATCTCCTGTTTATTATCCTCCGCCTGGACGTTAGTTTTTGGCTCCATATTATTTGTCTTTGTAGTTTAGCATAATAGCTTCCAATTTATTGAATCTGTCGTCCCACATTTGACGGAAAGGTTCAATAAAATCCGCAATTTCTTTCATCTTCGATGGGTTGAGTTGATAATATATCTCGCGTCCATTTTGTTGAAACTTTAATAATTCACATTCCGTCAATATTTGCAAATGTTTTGAAACGGTCGGTCTTGCCGTATTGAAATTGGCTGCAATTGCACCAGCAGTCATGGCTTGTGAGGCTAGAAGAAGTAAGATCGCTCTTCTGGTTGGGTCTGCTATAGCTTGGAAAACATCTCGTCTTAAGTTCATATTGATTTATTTGACTACTAATATAAGTGTAGTTATTTGGCTACGCAAATTTTTTATAAATTATTTGTAACGGAATAGCTGGGGGTGGAGCTAACGTGGATCAACGAATAAAAATTTTTTCCTGGCGAATTTAAAATGAAAGCGATCGGGAATTAAACCTATGGATCAATGTTTGGTGAATAATGTTAAATTAGCGTAATTAATTATAGCAGGATGAAAACACAGTTATCGTATTTAAAAAAATTAAGCGTATTGGGAACGAAAACCTTAGTCAAATATTATTTGCTGGCTATTGTTTCGACTTTACTGTATTTGGTGGTTGGCAGTTTTCAGTTTAAGGCTAGTCATGAAGCTTTCTTTTCGACGGTCAGTCCTGCGCAAGCCGCAGCTAAATTCATTTGGCTGATTGGACTGATCCTGCTACCTGTACTACTTTTTATTTTTAGCAACAAATATGTATTTTCAAAGATTGCAAGTCTTGTTGTAGAAGAAAGGCAGGATGATCTCATTCTTCCGGCATTTGATAAAGTATTATTAATTTTTCAATCGAATCAGCCCGATGTAATACAAAATGTCGCTGATTATTCTTTTGCAAAACTTAAATTGATCAATGACGTGAAAAATAATAAAATCGAGAGCCCTTGGGTGCGACGAATTGTCATTTTTGGTCTGAATAAAGTGAGATTTGATGCCCTCGATTTAGACAAAAACGATAGCTTTTATGCGATCGTACGATCGAAGTTTATCCAGGTACTCGAAATCTTAACAGAACCAAGTAGCAAACCATTTTGGCTATGTATTCTTGCGCAATGGCTTATTCTACTTTTTGTGTGGCTGGCCAACTAAATGTGTTGATCACTGCAAGTAAGCAAGCAAGCAAGCAAGCAAGCAAGCAAGCAAGCAAGCAAGTGCTGAAATAACAGAATATCACGACGGTATAAGTTTTATTTTGTATTTTAACTGTAAGAATAAAAACCATAGAGTTTTAAATGGATGTTATGATGAAAAATATTTTTTTTACTGTTGTTCAGCTTTTGGTTGCATCATTTGTTTTCGCACAAATGCCTCAGGTAAAGGTTGAGGAGGGGGTACTAGAAGGAATTACCTTGTCAAGCGGGGTAGAGTCTTTTCGAGGGATTCCTTTTGCAAAACCGCCAGTAGGCGACCTGAGGTGGAAAGAACCGCAAGCTGCTGAACATTGGTCTGGTATTCGTAAGGCAGATCATTTTGGTTATTCTCCGATGCAGAAACCGATCTATGGGGACATGCGATTTCGGTCACCAGGGATCAGTGAAGACTGTCTCTACCTGAATGTATGGCGTCCAAAGACTCTTGGTTCGGGCAAACTTCCTGTTTTAGTTTATTTTTACGGCGGAGGTTTCAATGCTGGTGATGGATCGGAAAATCGCTATGATGGTGAAAGTTTTGCCAAAGAAGGTCTTATTGTCGTTACTGTCAACTATCGCCTTGGTATCTTTGGCTTTTTTGCGCATCCAGCATTAACCGAGGAATCTCCGAAACATGCTTCCGGAAATTATGGACTGCTGGATCAACATGCAGCTTTGGTTTGGGTCAAGAAAAATATTGCTGCATTTGGTGGGGATCCCGATGCCGTCACCATCGGTGGTGAGTCGGCAGGGAGTATGTCGGTTTCTGCCCAGATGACGAGTCCGTTGTCCAAAGGACTATTTAAACGTGCTATCGGTCAGAGCGGAAGTGTTTTTAACTTGCGGTATGGCACTGCCTCTATTACGGAGCAAGAGCAACAGGGGACTGCGTTTGCAACGCGCATAAATGCCGAAGGGCTTGATCAACTGCGTAAAATTCCTGCGGCCGAACTCCTTGATAAAGCCAGCGAGCCAGGGGCCTTTGCGACCCGTTTGATTGTTGACGGCTATTTTCTGCCTAAATCTCCTTTGGCTATTTTTGAGGCAGGGGAACAGTCTAAAGTCCCGCTACTTGCAGGCTGGACGTCTACGGAAGCTCCATATACCGCCTACATGGGTAAATTGTATCCATCTCCGGAGAATTATGAAAAATTAGTAAGAGCACAATATGACCTTAAGGCTGACGAAGTGCTCAAGCTTTATCCTGGAAAGACAGAGGCGGAAGTCATTCGGTCAGCAACTGCCTTAGGTAGCGATAATTTTATCGTTTATAGTACCTGGAAATGGCTTGATCTGCAACGAAAGAATAGCGGTCAGCCAGTCTACGTTTATATATTCGGTAAACCGCGACCACCCATGCAACCGGCATACCGCGATGCTCAAACCGGGCTTGCCGGCGGAATTACCAAGAAATCTGCGCAGGAAGCTAAGGAAAAAAGCCCACAGCCCCTACCGGGTGCTTTCCATGCGAGTGATATTGAATATTTATTGGGAAATCTGCAGAGCAATGATGTCTTTGCATGGACGGAAGACGATTACAAGGTATCAAAACTTGGTCAGCAGTACTTTATTAATTTTATCAAGACGGGCGATCCAAATGGAAAAGGGCTCGCAACCTGGCCGAAAACAACAGCAAAAGATAAACGCATGAATATTCTGAATTTGAATATTGAGGTGAAGGCGTCTGCTGAAGAATTTCGGAACAGATATCTTTTTCTGGATAAATTGTTTGTCGACCGTGAAGATAAATTCAGGTAGACGCCTTCTTTACTCAACTTACCGCAGTGGTTAAGCCGGTTGTCTATCAGGTAAATTAAAGTGCTTTTTATTTTACACCCAAATAAAAACTATTTATCGCAAAGGGCTGTTATCAGATAGACTTTTGATAAAAGCGTATGGACGATATTGCCCTATGCAGGGAGATGTTAGACCGAGGACAGGTTTATCAAGAATCGTTTGTTGAATAGCGAGGGGCAACCAATTTAGGAAACTGAAGTACGATTTATGGCGTTTATTTTTGTAAATGATACGCATATAGAGCAAACTTGGATATATGACAATAAATCCTGATGTGATTATTATAGGCGGTGGTTTGGCCGGACTTACAAGTGCATTGCATCTGTCTAAACAAGGATTCAACGTGACGTTAATCGAAAAACATGATTTTCCTCGTCATAAGGTTTGCGGCGAATATGTTTCGAATGAAATTTTGGCCTACCTACATTGGCTGCAAGTGGATGTTGAATCGCTATATCCAACACACATTCAGGAGCTTGAGTTCACAACAGAAGGCGGGCAGATGAATAGGGTCAGGTTACCCTTGGGTGGGATTGGTATCAGTCGTTACGCGTTGGATGATCTGTTATATCAGCAAGCAAAAAGTAATGGCTGTACAATTGTTATTGCTACTGTAACAGGTATATCCTTTAGCGCTGATACATTTACTGTTTCGTTTCAAGATCAGGTATTAAGATCAAAAATTGTACTGGGCGCGTATGGAAAACGCAGCAATATCGATCAGCTCTTATCCCGTGATTTTATAACGAAAACCTCTCCTTGGATGGCTGTTAAGGCACACTATTCGGGCGATTTTCCGAATGACCTAATTGCCTTGCATCATTTTGAAGGAGGCTATTGTGGGATTTCCAAGGTCGAAGATGAGCGGATAAATTTATGTTATCTTGCCGATGTAAAAACGTTCAAGAGATACAAAAACATAGGTGATTATCAGAAGTATGTTTTGTCTAAAAACAGACATCTTAAGTATTTTTTTGAGCACAATAGGCTACTTTTTGAAAAACCGCTCACGATCAGTCAATTTTCATTTGATAAGAAATCAACGGTAGAAAACCATATTCTTATGATTGGTGATACAGCCGGTCTTATTCATCCATTGTGCGGAAATGGGATTGCGATGGCGATACACAGTGCAAAAATAGCTTCTGAGCTTGTCCTGGAATATTACCGGGGTCATATTCATTCACGAAAGCAATTGGAAAAGGCTTATGTCAAGCAATGGAATCGAACGTTTAAAAGACGCCTCTTATTCGGACGACTTCTGTCGCGGCTGTTAAGCTATAAAATAGGGACCGCAGTTTTAATGAAGACTGCCTCATTTTTTCCGAAAATGCTCAGCTGGATTATTAAACAAACTCATGGAAATGCAAGGTCAATAAAATGGGAATAAACACAAAACAGAGAACATCGGAGCATGAGATCATGGACGATTTTCTGCTCGAAGGAGAAGAACTTCGGACCACATTAGACAGGATAGCAAAGATTAATCGTTTTTTAGGCGGAAATAGCATTACGCTGAACGGTGTAAAAAAATTGCTTTCAACCAGCTGCAAGAATGAAACAATAACGATTGTGGATATCGGTTGTGGCAATGGGGACATGCTTCGCATGTTGAGCGATTATGGCAATAGACATCATATTAAGCTTTCAATGCTCGGTATAGATGCCAACCCCTATACAATAAATTATGCGGGGGATTTGTCTAAAGATTATACCAATATATCCTATTTGTGTGCGGATATCTTTGAAGAGAATTTTGAAGATGTCAAGTATGACATTGTTCTGTGTACGCTTACCATACATCATTTTGACGATGAAGAGATCCTTCGTTTGCTAGGTAGTCTGGTCAACGTATCAAAATTAGGGGTCGTCATTAACGATTTACAAAGGAGTAAAATTGCTTACCGGCTTTTTCAAACCATTGCTGTTCTTTTTAGGTTAAATAGAATGACAAAAGTGGACGGGCTTGTTTCTATACTGCGTGGGTTTAAAAAAGAGGAACTTACACAATTTTCCAATAAACTGAAACTAGAAAATTATAGCATCCAATGGAAATGGGCCTTTCGTTACCAGTGGATAATTTCCAATATATGAATGTTAAAATAATAACTGTTGCGAAGCAACTCCCTAGATACTCTTGTGCTACCGTTGATATCCTTCCGCTATTGGATATTTGGCTCCATGGACAAGAGCCTCGCTTTATTAAGAAGATCAAGAAACTTTTCGAAGGTTCCGCTGTGGAAAGACGATATGCTATTATGGATCCGAGAGAGGTCTTCACTGCGACGTCTTTTGAAGAAAAAAATAATGTGTACTGCCGGGAGGCAACGGTCCTAGGGGAGCAAGCACTTCGTAAGGCCCTTGAACAGACCAGATGGGATCCGCAGTCTCTGGATTATATCATTACAGTGAGTTGTACTGGAATTATGATCCCTTCCCTAGACGCGTATCTCATCAATAAGATGAAACTCCGACAGGATACTGTGCGGTTACCAGTTACCGAAATGGGCTGTGTTGCCGGTGTTTCAGGTATTATTTATGCTAAAAATTTTCTTCAGGCTAATCCAGGCAAACGTGCTGCGGTCATAGCCGTCGAAGCGCCAACAGCAACTTTTCAGCTGGAAGATTTCTCCATGTCAAATATGGTCAGTGCCGCAATATTTGGTGATGGTGCAGCTTGCTGTCTGCTTTCCTCCGACGAGTCAGACAATGGTCCGGTGATTATCGATCAGGAGATGTACCATTTTTACGATGCGGAAGATATTATGGGATTTAAGCTGACAAACAGCGGTATGCAGATGATACTGGATGTTGAAGTGCCGAATGTGATCGCGTCTCATTTTGACGCTGTTATACATCCATTTTTGAAGAAGAACCAGCTTAAAATTAAAGATGTTGATTACATGATTTTTCATCCAGGTGGAAAAAAGATTGTAGCTACAATCGAAGATATTTTTGCTGAATTTGATAAAGATATTGAGGATACTAAGGCTGTGCTGGCACAGTATGGTAATATGTCGAGCGCTACGGTGTTATATGTCCTCGAACGTATTATGAAACGTAGTCCTCAGGTCGGTGAATTAGGGCTGATGCTGAGTTTCGGTCCTGGATTTTCGGCGCAGCGCGTTTTATTACAGTGGTAACCTACAAAATTTGAATGATGGATCTGAATTCTATACTAGCGAAATTGCCTTACAGTGCCCCGTTTTTATTTGTCGATGCGTTGACCCATGTCGATGAGGAAGGTGTTGCAGGTACCTATACCTTTGATGAAAATTTGGATTTTTATAGAGGACATTTTAATGAAAAAGCGATCACTCCAGGAGTTATTCTGATCGAAACGATGGCCCAAATAGGTTTAGCTTGTTTGGGAATTTTTCTGCTCAATAAAGACTTGAAAAAGGGTTCTTCTATTGCGTTGACTTCTACTGAAATACAATTTTTAAAACCCGTGTATCCGAAGGAAAAAGTTACGGTAATTTCAAAAAAAATATATTTTAGGTTTGGAAAGTTAAAGTGTACAGTTACAATGAAAAATGAAGCTGGCCAGGAGGTTTGTAAGGGAATATTGGCAGGTATGATTACTGAGGAGCTATGAAGAGAGTTGTTATTACTGGATTAGGGGTCGTTGCACCCAATGGAGTGGGAGTACCGGCCTTTACACAGGCGCTAAAAGAGGGTGTCTCCGGTGTTAGACATGATGTGCAGTTGGAAAAATTGCAATTTTCCTGTCAGATTGCTGGAATGCCACAAGTATCGGATGATCTCAAAAGACAATATTTCACGGAACTTGAGCTCAGGGGTTTTAACAGTACAGGCATATTATATGGTGTCATAGCAGGAATGGAGGCTTGGACAAATGCAGGTTTTCCTATTGCCTTAAATTCGGTCCCCGATTGGGATAGCGGAACAGTATTTGGTTCAGGCACCTCAGGTATCGATAAGTTTCGGGAGAGTATTTATAAAATTGATGAGCTGCAAACACGTAGGCTAGGCAGTACAGTCGTTGCCCAAACGATGAACAGTGGTGTCAGTGCATATTTAGGTGGGAAATTAGGGCTCGGAAATCAGGTAACCACCAATTCCTCTGCCTGTGCTACCGGAACCGAAGCAATTCTAATGGCATATGACCGGATTAGGTCCGGAAGAGCAAAGCGCATGCTAGCAGGTAGTACTGGAGATAGTGGACCTTATATTTGGGGTGGTTTTGATGCACTGCGTGTCTGTAGTTCGCAACATAATGACCGCCCTTCGGAAGGTTCTCGCCCAATGAGTGCAACAGCCGCAGGATTCGTCCCGGGTAGTGGAGCTGGAGCCCTGCTATTGGAGGATTTGGAAAGTGCCATAGAACGCAAGGCCATGATATATGGCGAATTATTGGGCGGTCAAGTAAATTCTGGAGGGCAACAGGGAACGGGCAGTATGACAGCTCCAAATGCTGATGCTGTACGCCGATGCATTGCGGAAGCCCTAAAAAATTCGGGTGTCTCCGGATGGGATGTCGATGCCATAAACGGTCATTTAACGGCAACGGCCAAAGATGCTTTTGAAATAGAAAACTGGACTGAGGCCCTTGGACGTACAGGGAAAGATTTTCCATTGATAAACTCGCTAAAAGGAATGACTGGGCATTGTCTCAGTGCGGCAGGTAGCATAGAATGCGTGGCCACAGTTTTGCAGTTATATCATGGATTTGTATTTGGGAACATTAATTGTACTGATTTACATCCTGAGATTGCAGCAATGATTGATCCATCAAGGGTACCATTACATCAAGTTGATGTCAAACCTCATATTATAGCCAAAGCGAGTTTCGGATTTGGGGATGTAAATGCCTGTTTAATATTTAAAAAATTTGATAACTAAACCTATGAACAGAGAAGAATTGATCGGGGCTTTAAAGCCAATTATAGCACCTTACACAACAAACGAAGAAGCATTTGGAAAGCTTACTGAAAAGACTGATTTTATGCGTGATCTACAAATCAATTCAGCAAATTTGGTTGATATTGTCCTGGATATCGAAGATCAATTTGGGATCGTTATTGAAAATTCCGATATGGAACGTATGCTTAATGTCGGAGCTGCAGTCGAAATAATCGAAAGCAAGTTACAAGAAAAATGATTGGTAATGACGTTATCGACCTGGTTCAGTCCAGAAAAGATAGTAATTGGAGACGTAGGGGCTTTGTTTCAAAGCTATTTAATGAGCATGAACAACTGTTGATTGTGAACAGTCCAGATCCAGAAATTGTTGTTTGGCTCTTATGGAGCATGAAAGAGGCTGCCTATAAAATATGGAATAGACAGACAGGAATTCGGAAATATATACCTAAAGGGTTGCTATGTTCAGTTACTGAACGGTCTTCTTGCAACGCAACGGGAGAAGTCATCTGCGAAGGGAAGAGGTATTACACTAAGACCATTGTTTGCCCTGATTTTATACATACCATCGCAGTTGGCGAATTGGTTCATTTAGGCAATATTGTAGAAATCGGAAAAGGTGAAATTGTTAAAGATGCTCAGGGGATACCAAGCATCATTCTGAAAGATAGCGGCACACACTTACCCGTTTCTGTAAGTAACCATGGCCGTTTTGAGAGAATAGTTGCGATTACATGAAAAAGTTAGTGTCATTAACCTTTATGTTTTATGTAACTATATGTCATTAGTTGTACTATTCCAATTTATATGTTTAATGTTTTTTTTAATAGCGGCATTATACGATTGAGTTTTTTCCTGCAGCCTCCTAGTTGCATTGCATAACTAGGAGAGCCTGATGACAGCAGCTACTTTTCAATTCATAAGATAGCTAGCTAGGGTAGATCTGAAAGAAAAATTCCAAGAACCACGTATAGCTTATCAACTTAGTCAGACGAGCAAACACCTTATTGCACTTGGATTGATTCTTCCCGAAGCATCTGTTTGAATTTGGGATCTCGTATATAACGACTAAAATCATGGCTTGACATTCCTGTGAAATCAGTCATAGAAAAGATGCTGTAATTTTTCTTAAGGGCGTTATAACTTTCCTCTTTGTATCCAAGATCAGTTGGATTAAGTTTGTTCGATAAGAATCCAAAAAACTTCTTCAACATCTTGTCCGTTCCGTTGATCGTGATGTGTATTTTCTTGACTTGTGAGCTGAGATTCACAAATTTTTTTGTGTTACTCGCCGTATCTGTATATTGAAACTCGGAAAGTCCTATCGCTGGAGCCAGCATAATGCAGGTAATTCTATTTTTGTTTTCTAACAATGGCTTTGCCCGCTCGATATCAACATTGTGAACGTCTTTTGCTTGTGCTGAAAATGAGCTATTGTATTCAGGATTTGAAATAGCGCTCATAACCACAGATGCTCCACGACTATGTGATATGATGAAGACATCCTTATCGGCCATATTGTTCAGTATACGTCTTAATCCAAATTCACCAGCCATCTGGCTAAAAGAGGCCGCTGAAAACCAGTTTTTGGCGGAACGAAAAGGGGAGGTAGATCGTAGACCATCCCAATAAAATCGAATGATTTCATCGTTTTTAGGGTTTGTAACGATATGATCGGAAATATATTTATATTGTTTTACAACAGATTCTTCATCAGCATTGAAGCCATGGACTAAAATGAACACACGTTTTTTTGGAGCAATACGTTTTGACAGACGCAGCATGTTACTGCGTTCAAAAGCGAGTAATTGTTCACGGTCACCTCTGTCGGTGGCAATTTTCATAAGCGAATAGGGATCTCGAGCCGCTTTATTGGAAGGAATGCCATAGTTTTTCTTCCAATTGTCGGGGTAGAAATTACCATTTTGATCCACAAATGAGTACCACAGGTTAGGATCTACGCCGGTATTGGGGGAAGCCGAATCGGGAAGATTATGGATAAGGCCACACGAAGTGAACAAGCTGATAACGATGATAATATAGAAAAAATACCTTTTGTTCATATGATTTATTTCCTACTATTCCAGAATTTAATTTTTAACTAGGATCCAATGGCTGCTAAATTGGATATATTTTCACAAAAAAGCGATTTGTTCTAATATAGTCATTATTTTGGACAGCGAAAAGTAGGTTTGTATTTTGAACACTTCATGTTTGCCGAAATTTAGCGACACCAAGCTACAAATCACTTCTTTGTGATTAAATAAAGTTTATTGCGTTGGTTGGTGAAAAGTTGATAATTTAAAGCTGGATTTGCATAAAAGCCATATGCATTAAATTGGTCGGTATTCTCAAAGGTTAGTGTGCCGATGTTTTTATTGTTGATGTCTACTTGAGACCAATGCCATTTTTCGTCCAGGTATAAGCTGTCTTTAAATCTTAAGGTGTCATTTTCGACAATAAGCTGTGAGAATAGGCAGCCTTGCCAAAGGTCTCCTTTTTCATATTTCCCCGTTTTGAGGTCATGTCTATTGCGAACACGTTTGATTTTCTGATAATAAACTGATCTAATGTTAGGGGGAGTAGTATTCGTTACCCATTCATTCTTATCCCAGTGACCGAAAAGATCATTTACGGTACGGCCCTTAGATGAGCTTTGTGGGACTAAATTATTATCATCCGATATGTTTTCGTAGAATACATACCAGTTATCGTCTATAAAATAAGTTCGCTTCGTATAGCTTTTCGAATTGCTTTGATCGGAATGATAGATTTTCTCTGACAGCAGATAAATGGCTTTACTTTCAATATCATTTAGTTTTTGGCCTTGTTGATCTGCGGGCCAGTTGAGATTTGCGTTGAATACTTCAATTGTTTTTTTTGTAGTATCTCCGTTCAATGGCCAGCTGCGAAAGTAATGTTTGGAAACGTTGATCAAATACCCTTCAAATAAAACTTCTGAATCCTCATCCTTATCCTGCTTAAAGGAGTATTCATCAATCTGATCGCCATCTTTATCCAGTTTATAGAATGTATGAATAACTGTTGATGGACTGTCAGTGTGGGGTGCATCGGTTAAACAATGAATGATTAATTCATTGTTTTTAGTCAAGAACTGATCTATAGGGCGGTCACTTGCCTTGAAGAGTATGATTTCATGTTTCCCAAACTGGTTTTTTAGCTTGTTAATGTCATCATATTTGCTGTATTCATTTGGCAGTTTTGAGGAGTGGAAAAAGTTTTGAAGCCTAATATCGATATCAAAAATACCATTTGTATAAATAATAGTGCATGCGATCAGGGCACATCCCAGTAAGTAGTACTTCAAATTGCGTGTATCCTTTACCAGCAAAAAGAAATGGAAAAATATCCAGCTCAGTACGCAAACAAAAGGTGAAAAAATAATATAACTCAACTTTTCACTGCTGCTTAGATCAAAAACGAAAAAACTGATGAGATATGCCGTCATAAAGATTAGGCATAATATAAAAGACTTCGATAACAGTTTCTTTTTGGCTTTCTTCGGTTCCTGATCTATCTGTTGCAATATCTTATAATTTAGTTTACGCTATATCCGATCTAACGCTGGACCGATATAGGTGTAATTTAACTTTTTTCTTTAAGGTTTCAAATAATAGATTAAAATCGTTATTCCAGCAGCATGCATAGCGTTTCATTCATTTCTATTGGATCGTGGGAAAACTTCCTTAACTCCACCTTTTGTTAAAATAATGGAATTGTAGCCATCTGTTTTGTCTTCAACAAATTCGATCGTCCTGTCGTTGTCGTCTGCTCTGAAAAATTTTGTTTTAGACTCGGGAATGAGTTCAATATCCGCATCATTATAATAGAGTTTGCCACCAATTTTTAATATCCGTATTTTTCCATACTCACCCACATAGTTATTGTATATGGTTGTATCTATTTTGGCGCGATGATGTTTGTAGGGGATTTCCACTTCTTTACCAAAGGCAATTGCTGAAAGGCCGTAACCTATGATATGGGAGGCTGAGCCGTTATTAGAAAGGACAGTGACAAAGAGTTTGTCGTCAGTAAATCGATTAAAAGAAGTCATTGTGCCAAAGAATCCGCCGTCATGTGCAATCAAATAATGTCCGTGATTATAAAATGGATTGATGATAAATCCATAGCCCCAATTTTCGGAGTTATATGGTGTAAACATTTTTTCCTTCATCGCGGCTGATAGGATTGTTGTTCCATAAAGTGTTTGGTCCCAAATGGCTAGATCTTCCACGGTTGAATAAATACCGTCGTGACCTAGGTTGATCTCCCAGTTGATATAGGGGTTATGGATAAAACCTTCGCCATTATGATAATATACTTTTGCTTTTTTCGGCACGATGGATTCATTGTTACTAACTCCGGTGTTATTCATCCCAGCTTTATCAAATATATTTTTCTTTAAAAAAGTAGCGTAATGCTCACCGGAGACTTTTTCAATAATCTTTGCTAACAAATAATAACCGATATTACTATAGGCGCTCTTTGCTCCCGGTGAGAATTCGAAAGGAATTTTCTTGATGGCGGCATAAGCAGAATCGCGACTTATGCTGCTTAACGCGATTTCTTTGAAGCCCATAGCAAGTCCGGAGCTGTGTGACAGCAACATGTGGATGCTGATACTATCGGCTTTTGGATAATCGGGGAAAAATTTACTGAGTTTATCATATAGGGACAATCGCCCACTGTCGACGAGCTGTAAAATAGCGGCTGCGGTAAATTGTTTTGTGACCGATGCCAACTGGAATTTAGTGTCTAACGTGTTTTTTATATTCCATTCATAATCTGCCAAACCATAGGCTTTTTTTAATAAAATAGCACCATTTTTCATGACAAGAACTGTTCCACTAAAATTATTTACATCAGCTTGTGCCTGCATATAGGCTGCAAGCTTAGCTGATGTTTTTTCTTGGGCCACAAGAAAAACTGGACAAAGCATAAGTAGGATTAAAAGCTTCATAACGTATTGTATAAATAATTATGGAGCAATGTTACTGTTTAATAACATAGTGTGATTGTATTTTTGTAAACCCGCTAAATAAAAATCCATTTTATCTGGCTCCGTTCAAGATTAGCTATTTTGGAAAAGAAAATTTTTGGTGTAAATCCTGTTAATTTTTTAAAATCTCTAATCATGTGGGACTGATCGAAATAATCCAGGTTATAAGACAGACCTATTTTGTTTCTATCTTCGAGGTGGCTTTGAATTGCAGCTCGAAATCTGATGATTTTTTTAAATTGAGAGGGTGTTTTACAGATATGTTGATCAAATTGTTTATTTATGGTTGTTCTCGATCTTCTTGTTTTTAGCGAAAACTCTGACATCGATTGATTGACGTTGCTTGTATCTAACATTTCGGTAATTATGTTTTCGAGCAACGCATTTTCAAATGGCCAAAATTTTGATATCCAATAGTGTTCTAATGCCTTGATTCGCTCGTCCTGGTCATCTATGGACAGGATGGATCTCATAGCATCTTTATAATCCAGGTGTGGGTTAAAATCGGGAAATGTTCCGCTGTTATAATCGCTTAAATCATTGGGTATAAAAGCATTTATCCCAAGAGGTTTGAAGTAAGTGGTAATTTCATTTATTTTCCCCTCGTAACACACTAAAACAGGTTCATTAAAATTGCATACAAGGTTTGTTTCTATCGAATTGGATGGAAAATGCTTCGTAATCACCATATTTAAGCTTACCATCGTTTGGGTCTGCTCACTTATCGTCACAATGGTGTAAATACTCGGAAATGTAAAATATACCGTCGCTTTTTCTTCGTCAGTTTTCTCAAGTATATAGAAGCATTCAATATATTTTTTTAGGAGTAAGCTCTCTGGTCTATATATTTTTATCGTCATCTCTTTTCTTCATATAAATAGGCTTTGTTCTTGCCTCATCCTTTTAAATTTGAAAGTATTTGATAATCGATTTAAATATAGACAACCTTTATGATAATTTTCACCAAGCTTTATTTCTTAAAACACTTATTTTTAGATTGAGGAAAGGATGAATCCGATAGAAATTAATTTTTATTGTACTTTAGTAGCTAATTAACCGTTTAATTAAAAAACAAAATGAACGATTTGAACCCGGAAGAGAATTACATCGCAATAAACAAACACTCGTGGAATAACAGAACGGATACGCATTTAAAATCAGATTTTTACAATCTAACAGGATTTTTAAAAGGGGAGACTTCGCTGAATTCAATTGAGTTAGCATTATTGGGTGATATCAGTGGGAAAAAAATATTACACTTACAATGTCATTTTGGACAGGATACAATTTCTTTGAGTAGACTTGGCGCAAAAGTTACTGGTGTTGACCTATCTGACAAGGCTATAGAAAGTGCGCGCGAAATTGCGAAAGATACGCATGCTGATGTGCAGTTTATCTGTTGTGATCTATATGAGCTTGAGAATCATCTTGATGAACAATTTGATCTAGTCTTTACAAGTTACGGAACGATTACTTGGTTACCTGATTTAGATAAATGGGCGAAAGTAATTTCACGTTTCTTGAAACCGAAAGGGAAGTTTATTTTTGTCGAGTTTCATCCAGTTGTTTGGATGTTTGATGACAATTTTGATAAAATTGGTTATAATTATTTTAATATTGCTCCAATTGTTGAAACAGAGCAGGGAACCTATGCCGATAAAGATGCCGCTATTTCGCAGTCCTATGTCACCTGGAATCATAGTATGAGTGAGGTCGTTGGTGCTTTACTTCATAATGGGCTGAACATTCAAGACCTGAACGAATTTGACTATTCACCTTATCCCATTTTTAAAAACATGACAGAGCTAGATCCTAAAAAATTCAGAATAGCCCATTTGGGAAATAAGATTCCGATGGTCTATGCAATTGTTGCGCGTAAAAGCGAATAAATAAAATTCTGGGAATCGACCTGGTACTTATTTCTTTTTCAAATAACGATTTATCATGGGGCTAAAATCTATTTTGGAAGAAACCTGAATATGTTCGGCCAATACTGAGGCGGGAAATTCATCCAAAGTTTTGAAATTAATACAGCCTTTTTGAAACTTGGCCTTTGGTATTTTTAATTTTAGTTCTTCCATTAATTCGGGGTTAGTATAGATGACCAAGGAATGGAATGAAATATAATTCTTCGCGACTGTTAACCCGTATTTAAATACGCCTTGTTCATTAAAGCTGATTGCATTAGGGTTTGACATGAATTTTCCAAAGTTTTCCGAAACGGTATTGTCATTTTCTGATATTGCTTTCCGAAATTGACGAATTATTTGTTGCTCAGTGTCTGAAAGTGTATCAATATATTGATCTATTTCCATTAATTTTTTATTGTCCATAAAAGCTGTAGTTGTTCGCTAAAAATATTAAATTTTCTTTTATATCGATGTAGGCCAGCAGAAAAAGATTCGACGGGTTATGGCTAAGGATTGCTTAAAAGAAATTATTCAGGATTTTCTCGCGTTGGTATGATTCTGTGGCTACCCTAATATCGTGTTGTGAACGTATTTTGTATCGATTCGGACCTATTGTTGTACTATGACACTTAGTAGGAAGTTCCGTTTAGATTTTATATATTGCATCTATCAATTTTAAACCAACATTTAATTTCTCAACAATATAAATCTTCAGTTATGTGCAATAGTAGTCTTGAGGATCTTTTTCTTTTGGTGAAAGAGTCGAATGAAGATGCATTTGACGAACTTTATCATCGAACTTGGAAAAAATTGTATGAAATTGCTCTCAGACGCCTGCAACATGAAAACACAGCAAAAGAAGTTATTCAGGATCTTTACATTGATTTATGGGAGAAGCGGCATCGCAAAACAATTCAAGATGTCGATCATTACCTTTGCCAAGCCGTCCGTTTTAAAGTGATTGACAGGTTTCGAAAGGAAAAGAGGTATTTTGAAGAATTAGAAACAATGGTTGAAGAGCTAAGCGATGGATCAACCGCCGATGGCAACTATATTCAAACTGAATTAGAATCTATGCTGCATAACTGGATTGCACGTATGCCACAAAAACGCAGAGAAATATTCTTGCTTCGCTACAATGAGGATAAAACTGTTAAGGAAATTGCTAAATTATTAGGGTTGTCGACGAAAACTGTTCAAAATCAATTGCTTAATACAACAAATGCACTTAAGCTTCTAATCCAAAAAATTCTTTTTATGTTTTTTTAATTTTTTTTGGGAATTATCATTAGTCACAACGACATATAAGAAAGGAACCAATATAAACCATCTTATATGTCTGAAAGGAAACGTCATGTTCGCACAGTTTTAAAAGATCTTCTCGATCGGTATATTTCGGGAGATACCAATCCTGAAGAACGACAATTTGTTGAATACCTGTACGATGCAATGGACAGGGAGGGAGAGGTGCAAAATGATATGGACCGCATCGGAGAGGAGATTAAAGAAAAGGTTCATCATCGTATTAAAAAGCGTACTTTAAGTTTTCATATACCCAAAATAGGGTATGCTGCAGCAAGCATTATGATCCTTTTTGGGATATTTATATCCTATAGGCTCATCGATAGTTCAAAAACAAGCGAAAAAGTTCTTCATGTCACTAATCATAATCCGTCGTTAATAATCGGGAAAGAGAAACGGTTTGATTTGTTAGATACCTTGCCACAAGGAGCTCATTACACAACCATCAATGATGAAAAAGTACTAGCATTAAGTTCGGTTGCCAATGGGACAGATTTAGGGAAACTGCGCATAGAAAATCCTTCGAGAAATGTATTTTCTGTTTTACTGAACGATAGCACACAAGTATGGCTTAATTACTTGGCAACAATTGAACTTGAACCTGATTTTAATAAGAATAACCGTTCTGTCCATATTACTGGGGAGGTTTATTTTGATGTTCATAAACAATATTCTGCAGGTAAAAGGATTCCGTTTTCAGTCCGCTCTGCCTTGCAGACCATTGAGGTATTGGGAACAAAATTCAATGTAAATACATCGGGCAATTCCGAAGAAAATGTATTGCTTACAGAAGGGAGTATTCGTCTTACGCATAATCGCTATGGAACACAGGTGCTTATTAAGCCGGGACAGCAGGCTTTTCTGGAAAAAGATAAACCTAAAATCTTACTTATTCAATCTGAAAATATCGAAAAAGCAAATGCCTGGCGTAAAGGTTTGTTTTATTTTGATAATGAGAAGCTCGCTGAAGTTGCTCTCGAATTTGAACAATGGTACGGAATTCCAATTGTTATAGATTCAAAAATTGCAGGACTTCCCATTACAGGAATGATCAGCAGATATGAAAATATCAGCGAGGTTTTGGCGATCATTAAGATGACCAATAATATAAACTATATAGAAAGGAAAGGAACAATATATGTAACAGAAGCAAATCCATAAAAAATTAGGAATGCTGCTACATTCCTAATCGCGCCTTAACGGCTTTTGGTAATGATCAATTATTAATCAATTTTCAAATGTATAAATTACTTATGACATCCCGCAAACAAAATAAGTTTGCACGCAATTTTTTGTGCCTTTTTTTTGGCAGCCTTGTCTGGTTATTTAGTTCGGCCAAGCCAATCTTTGATGTACAGAAAAACATAACAATCGATTTTAATAATATTCCGGTTAAGCAGGTCTTTAAAGAGTTAAATAGTAAAACCGGTTTAAAATTTATTTATTCCCCAAATGACATCGACGACTCGAAACGTATATCCATGACATTTAGAGAGCAGCCGATAAAGACTGTTCTAGATAAGATTTTTTCAAGTTTAAAGATTTCTTACACGTTAAATGACAATACAATTATTGTGAAGCGTGGCCTTCAACAAGCTTCAATACAAGAAGGCCGCGTCATTACGGGTCGGGTTCTTAATAAGCGACAGACGGCCCTGGCAAATGCTACTGTCGCGACAGGCCTTGGCAAGAATAGCACATCGACAGATGACCAAGGTCAGTTTACACTCAAGCTAGACCCGCAGGACAGTTATTTCATGGTTAGTCTTATCGGTTATGTAAGTCAGCGTGTACCACTTAAGACAAACGGAGAATATACGGTGATATTAGCTGATAGTATCAGCGCACTGGACGAGGTCGTTGTTGTCGGTTTTGGTACCCAAAGGCGTGCCTCTGTAGTAGGTGCGATCACGACGATCGAACCCAAACGCTTGCAAATAGGAACATCTCGCTCTATGAGTAACAATCTTGCGGGACAGCTTGCAGGTATTATTGCCGTACAGCGATCTGGAGAACCGGGGTACGATAATTCAAACTTTTGGATACGTGGTATCAGTACTTTCGGTGGAAGCAGAAGCCCATTGATTCTTGTGGACGGCGTTGAGCGATCTTTGGATAATATGGATCCCGAAGAAATCGAGTCGTTTTCGATATTGAAGGACGCGGCAGCGAGTGCAGTTTATGGTGTAAGGGGGGCAAACGGAGTGATTTTGATCAATACAAAGAGAGGAAAGGTGGGTAAGCCCAATGTTTCTGCTCGTTTTGAGCAGGGGATCACATCACCAGTACAGCTGCCTAAATTTGTTGGTGCAGCTGATTATTTGGAGGTAATGAATAGTATTCGGGAGGAACGTGGGGAGCAAGGCTTATATTCGAAAGAGCGGATCGAAAACATCCGTAATCATACGGATCCAGACCTTTATCCTGATGTCAATTGGTTGGATGCAGTACTTCGGGACCAAGCTGGAAATTCACGGGCGAATGTTAGTGTCAATGGAGGATCTGATATTTTGCGTTATTCCTTAGTAACTTCATATTATCGGGAAGGTGGGTTGATTGAACGCGATGAAAAACAGGCTTGGAATTCATCTTCACGGTTAAACCGTTATAATGTACGTTCCAATGTAGATATCAATGTTAGTCCAACCACTCTCTTCCGGTTGAATATTGGCGGATATCTCCAGGATAGGACAAGAGCTCCCCAAAGTGTTGATGAACTATTTCAGGAGGCTTTCACTATTCCTCCCTATGTACATCCTACCATCTATTCCTCTGGTGAAATACCTAGGACACCCCAGCGGACAAACCCCTGGGCATTGGCGACTCAACGCGGATATGAACGTATTAGCGCAAGTAAAATCGAATCTTTATTTGCGGTAGAACAGGACTTATCGTTTTGGTTGAAGGGATTAAAGGCTCGTGGGCTGTTTTCCTTTGATAGATACTCTAATACGTCTGTCGTTAGGAGTAAAAGCCCAGATTACTATAATCCAGCTATCGGAAGGGACGAAAATGGAAAATTAAAGTTAGTCATTGATAGTTATGGACAGGAATTCTTAGGCTATGAAAAAAATTCAGACTGGGGCGATAAAAGCATGTATCTTGAGGGAGCGATTAATTATGTTCAATCTTTTGGTGGCCATAACGTAGAGGGAATGTTTTTATACAATCAGCGAAATTATGATAATGGAGATCTTTTGCCTTATCGGAATCAAGGAATCGCAGGTAGATTTTCATACAATTATAGCAACAGATATATTGGGGAATTTAATTTTGGTTATAATGGATCCGAAAACTTTGCTCCAGGAAAACGTTATGGGTTCTTTCCTTCCTTTGCATTAGGCTGGTATATTTCCGAAGAGCCTTTTATGGAACATCTAAAAAGTACATTTTCCAAAATCAAACTGCGCGGATCTTATGGATTGGTGGGGAACGATAAGTTAGATGGTCGTCGGTTTGCCTATATCACAACCATTAATGAGACCGGTGGATATTCATGGGGCTTAAATAACGATTTTAAACGTAGTGGTCGTATGGAAGGTGATCAAGGTAATAGTGGACTTACTTGGGAAACAGTTGCTAAATCCAATATCGGTTTCGAATTAGGCTTATGGAAAACGCTGGAATTTCAGCTTGACCTATTTAATGAGGACCGGAAAAATATATTTATGCAACGTCGTTCTATACCCGGTTCGAGTGGTTTTACCAATGCGCCCTGGGCAAATTTTGGACGCGTAAACAATAAAGGCATCGATATGTCGCTTGAATTGAACCGGCAATTAAATCCAAACCTATTTCTTTCTGTTCGTAGCACATTTACTTATGCCCTAAACAAGATTTTAGAACAGGACGAACCTAGCGCAGTGATCGGTACCTCAAGGTCTTCTACCGGAAAGCCGATCGGACAATTGTTTGGCTTTATTGACGAGGGCCTATTTACGGACGCAGATTTTTCAGATATTGCTAACGGTACTCTTCGATCAGATATACCAAGACATACTTTTGGACCGGTGCGTCCAGGTGATATCAGATATCGGGATTTGAATGGTGATGGTGTGGTAGATGCCCTCGATAGAACTGCTATCGGTGGAACGGAAGATCCACAGATTGTATTTGGCTTCGGATCCAACCTAAGGTACAAAGCTGTTGATTTCGGTTTCTTTTTTCAGGGTGTCTCTCGTACATACAGGATCATTGGTGGTTCAAATTTTATTCCCGGAAGTGCCAATGGAGCAATGGGAAATATTTTCGACAATGTTTCCGATCGATGGACCTTGGATAATCCTAGGCAGGACGTCTTCTATCCGCGGCTTTCTGATTATCAAAGTGCGAATAATAATTTGGCCTCCACTTGGTGGCTTAGGGACATGAGTTTTATAAGACTACGCAATATTGAATTGGGCTATAGCTTACCATCAAAAATTCTTGATCATCTCGCTATCCGTAATTTTAGAATATTTCTGCGTGGTAATAACCTGCTAACAGTGAGTGATTTTAAGCTTTGGGATCCAGAGCTTGGGGTTAATAATGGTATGCGCTATCCGATCATGAAATCTGTTTCTATGGGATTGGAATTGAATTTTAAATAGAAATAACCTATACAATGAAGACTATAAAATATAATGTTACCCGTATATTACTACTTGTTGCGCTGGGTTCCACAGTGACCTCTTGTTCGAAATATTTGGACAAGAGCCCTGATGATCAGCTTACTTTAGATATGATTTTTAAAGACAAAACCAGAACAGAGGACTGGCTGGCAGGAATATACAGCAATGTACCAGATCCATATTGGGGAAATACGCGAACACTTGGCTGGGATCCACTTTCGGATGATATGGCACCGTCTACGGGCTGGGAGCAATTTGGCTGGTCAGTTATAGGGATGCAGACCGGCAATTGGAATCCCAGTACCTCATGGGATCCTAATTATTGGGTAGAACTTCCCAAACGTATTCGTTCAGCTTATATTTTTCTGGACAATGTAAAACCAAACCCTGCGCAGTTGGTGACCGAGGAGGAGGTAAATCTTATGAAAGCTGAGGCTCGCTTTATGATCGCTTATTATTATACACTTCTGCTGGAAACCTATGGTGCTATACCGTTCCATCTTGGATTGACCGATCCGAATGCATCGGCCGAAGAATTGATGATTGGACAGACACCATTTGATCAGGTCGTGCAATGGGCAGAAAAGGAGCTATTGGATTTGTCTGCTATTTTACCCGTTAAATATAGTGCCGCTCAGAAATATGGTCGGGCGACGTCTATTATGTGCTTGGCAGTCAGAGCTCGTCTTCTACTATTTGCTGCAAGCCCATTAGTCAATGGTAATACCGCATACACCGGTTTTGTAAATAATAAGGGAGAAACCATATTCAATGGGAACTATAGTGTAGATAAATGGAAAACTGCGGCAGCGGCCTCAAAATTACTATTGGAAAAAGCTGAATCAGCTGGTCATAAATTATATATTGAATATAATGCTGATGGGTCTATAGATCCGTTTCTCTCGTATCAAAATATGTTGTTTAGACGACCTCAAGATGGGAATGATGAGATTCTTTTTGCTCGCCCTGATTGCAATATCTGGGAATATGATAGGCACGCACAACCAAGAGGTACTGGAGGAAACGGAGGACTGGGAATTACACAATCTTTAGTGGATGCCTTTTTCATGGAGAATGGCCGGAGGATTGATGACCCGTTATCTGGATATCAGGAAAAAGGATTCTCAAAGACGGCAGAAGTGCGAAATACACGCTGGACAGAATCTCAGGGAAATGGAAAGGTGACTTTGGAAGGTACCTATAATATGTATACCCATCGTGAACCACGATTTTATATTTCGGTTTTGTATAATGGTGCTTGGTATAGAAGAGAAAATCGGACAACCGAATTTTATAGTGGTAACTGGGATGGGGGACCTACACATGACGCCCCGCAAAATGGGTATCTTGTACGTAAGAAAGTCCATCCAGATCACGACCCCCGCAATGGAACAAATCCCTATAGACCAGGAATACTTTATCGGCTTGGCGAAGTGTATCTGAACTACGCCGAAGCACTAAATGAGTCCGACGCTAATCATCCTGATATATTAAAGTATGTCAATTTGATAAGGGTACGCGCAGGTGTACCACAATATGGTGTGGGAAAAGATGCTTTACCTGTGCCATCTTCGCAGGAGGGGATGCGCAAAGCAATCCGAGACGAGCGTCGGGTAGAACTAAATAATGAGGGTATCCGGTATCGTGATGTGCGACGCTGGAAAATTGGTGAAGCTGTGTTAAATGGGAATTTCTATGGAATGAATTTTTCTGGTACAGAAAAGGATGACAATGAATCTAACCCCAAAGCATTTTTCAAACGCTCAGTTTATCAAAAGCGTATATTTACAGCAAAGAATTACTGGTTTCCAATTCCACAAACGGAGATAGATAAGAATCCAAATTTGGTCCAAAATCCGGGCTGGAAATAAGTATTAAAAACCAATCCAGTTTCAATACTTATTGAATATGCTGCTTAGTTTTTTTGCTACGCGGCATATTCTTTTATAAAGAATATGTTGAATTTCTATTTCAGGTTCTAATTTAAAATTTTACCCCTCTTTATTTGTGATTTTACCCCTTGTGGTTGATAAGTTATTTATAATTTAATGTTATTAATCAAATTATAAAATTCGTATTCGTCGGAATTAGAATATGTCTGTAAAAATTATAACAAATTATAAAACTAAAAACAACATTATGAGAAAATTTATGATGGTGATTTCTATTGGAGTCATTGGGCTACTGAGCTGCCAAAAGTCTGTTCAACTAGATTCTCCGACATCCCTAAAAACAAAAGCGAAGGCGAATCTGGCAAGTGTGGGCAATACTTACTACATAGATCCCAGCGGAAACGATGATAGCACAGGAATGAGCACAACTACAGCATGGAGAACGTTGGCCAAAATTAATACATCGGTTTTTGGCCCCGGCGACCGTATCTTATTCAAGAGCGGTGGCGTATGGAATGACACTTTGCATATGAAAAATTCGGGAACGGCTGAAGCTCCCATTATCATAGATAAATATGGCGGTGATGTTCGTCCGATTATCAACGGCGGTGGAAAGAGGAATGGATCAAATGCGCTATACCTTAATAAAGTATCTTATTTTGAAGTAAATAACCTCGAACTGACGAATACAATCCCAAGCGGGACAAGTTATGCTGCCACGGGAATCCGCGTGATTGGAGGTAGTTCTGCAGGAACAGCAATCAGCAATGTCTCCATTAGAAATTGTTATGTTCATGACGTCAATGGTGCTATCGATGGACAGACCAATTATAACAAAAGCTCTGGCGGGATTATCTTAGACGGTAAAATATACGGGGCTTTGGTACAAAGTTGTCATGTCGCCAACTGTTCCGTTGAAGGGATAAGGACCACTGGCGATAGGGCTATGGCAGCAAGATCAAAAGATATTATTATCGATAACAATTTGATTGAATATATCTACGGCGACGGTATCGTTATGTCTGGCGTGACGGGAGGAAGTAAAATTACACACAATACGGTCTATAAGGCATGTATGAACACAGGCTCTGAAAATTATGCGGGTATTTGGACAATTGGCAGTTTGAATACGCTGGTGGCTTATAATGAGGTTTACGGTATGACAGGCGGAGGGGCCAACGATGGAGTCGCGTTCGATGCCGATGGTTATGATACCAATTCAGTAACCGATGGAGATATCTTCGAATACAATTATTCGCATGATAATAACGGCGGATTTATGCTTTTTATGAACCAGTCTAAGAATATTAAAGTCCGCTACAACGTTTCTGTCAACGATATCGGTACAACAAGGTTAAAGAAGCTCTTTTTGATCGAAAAAACAACATACGATTCCCGTGAGATTTATAATAATGTATTCTACATCAAAAATCCAACCGCCAGCCTGTTTAACGTCATGAATGGCGTGAGTTCAGGAAAGCCTTATGCAACATTTTCAAATAATATTTTTTACACAACCTCGACCATTAGTAGTCTGTCTACTCAGGCCGATAACGGACTGAAGTTTAACAATAATTGTTTATTTCCGTCAAGTACATTTACGTCATTGAACTGGGGAACTACCGTGCGGAATAACAATTTCTATGAAGATCCGGTATTTGTCAATCCAATTGGTGGAAACGGCCTTGACGCTGCAAAAGGTTATGATGTCGGTTCCGGTTCGGCTGCCCTTAATGCTGGTATATTTATAAGTAACAATGGGGGTGTGGATTTCGCTGGAAATGCGTTGCCATTGGGTAATCCAGACGTTGGAGCGTTTCAGCATGCTGTTGTAGCCAATGCCGGAAGTTCTCTTGCCGATGCCTATGTCCGTAACGGTATCTATGCGAGTACAAATTATGGAACTACAGCTGATCTTGTCATCAAATCCGACGCTACATCTTACGCGCGTAAAGCATACGCTAAATTTGATATTGCGATGATTACTACACCTAAAGTGAGTTCGGCAAAATTAAAAATGTATGTTGCAGGAGTGAATACAGCACCACAACGGACTATTAATATTTATACAACCTCCACGACATCTTGGTTGGAAAATAGCATTAATTGGAACAATGCACCAATGGATACTGTACTTGTCGGTAAGATTTCTGTTTCAGGGATAGGTTTACAGACCGTCGACGTCACTTCGGCCATTAACAGATTGCTTACCGGTACTGATCGTAAAGTATCCTTTCTATTTTTAAATACAGCTGTGGCTTCTTCTACAAATGATATGTCTTTTAGTAGCAGGGAAGCAACCGCCAATAAGCCAACGTTGGAACTGCTTTATTAACGGGTACTTATTTCAGGGGTAATTCTCTTGTATTTAGAATAACTGGATTAAAAAGCCGCAAGGAATACCAATTCTTTGCGGCTTTTGACTGGGAGAGCGTAAAAGTCTGAAACTAATTCCTAATTGAAAGTTGTCGCTCGTGCGTCATACTATAGCCAGTTTTTAAAGTTAAATGGACATACGGTGCTCACAAAAATTATTATTTCGTAAATTCATACTATGAAGTATCCGATACACTATTTGGATAGCTTCCTCATACTAATAAAAGGAATGCATGAAAAGCACGAAACGAAGTAAAGGTTTTCTCTTCAAACAATATGAAGAGCCGTTTCAAACGCCTTTTGATAAATTATTTGACATTTTCAAAGAACTGATTACCCATACCTCTGGTGATTTTGATGAAGCCATTGACTGGCTTAGGCAATTGGATAAAGAGTTTAAACTGACGACTCCAGCCTATACGATAGACGATTTCATTGCGGATCTGAAAGATAAAGGTTATATCAGAGAAAAAGTGGAGTTTGGTGGTGAAGGCGGCGTAGATATTACCTCAAAGCTGGAGAAAGCCTTACGTCAGCATGCCTTGGACCAGATTTTTGGGAAAATGAGGAAAGGGAAATCAGGCAATCATAAAACCAATCACCAGGGACGGAGTGACGAAAATATGGGCGATTTCAGAAACTATCAGTACGGAGATGGCTTGGAGAAAATAGTTTTGACAGAGAGCTTGAAAAACGCACAGATCAATCATGGGATAGGCGAGTTTGCCTTATCAGAAAATGATCTCGTCGTAGAAGATACACAGTTTAAGTCGCAGATGAGTACAGTGTTGATGATCGATATCAGCCACAGTATGATTTTATACGGCGAGGATCGAATCACTCCTGCAAAAAAAGTAGCGATGGCTTTATCAGAACTTATTTTGACCCGATATCCGAAAGATTCACTTGACGTCATTGTTTTCGGAAACGATGCATGGCCTATCGCGATAAAAGACTTGCCTTATTTGCAAGTTGGACCATTTCATACCAATACGGTCGCAGGCTTAAAGCTAGCGATGGACTTGCTAAGGCGAAAACGGCATGCGAATAAGCAAATATTTATGATAACCGATGGAAAACCGAGCTGTTTAAATATGCCAGACGGTACCTATTATAAAAATCCTATAGGTTTGGATCCTTTTATCACTAGCAAGTGCTATAGTATGGCTGCGCAAGCCCGAAAGCTGGGAATACCAATTACAACCTTTATGATTGCTTCAGATCCTTATCTACAGCAATTTGTCGACGAGTTTACAGCTTCAAACCAAGGGAAGGCCTATTACACTGGACTTGGGGATCTAGGTGAAATGATTTTTGAGGATTACGAAGAAAATCGAAAAAAAAGAATACGATAAGAATATATGGATTACACGAAGATTACAACATTTGGTGCATTAAAAACTTCGGGTTATAAACCTAAAACAATAAAAGAAGAATTGCGTCAAAATCTGATTACAAAAATAAAGGCGGGTGAAACCGTGTTTAATGGAGTATATGGTTATGAAGATACCGTTATTCCAGAACTTGAGAGAGCAATTCTTTCCAAACACAACATTAATTTCTTGGGCCTTCGCGGTCAGGCGAAAACACGTCTAGCTAGGCTCATGGTCAACTTATTGGATGAATATGTGCCTGTGGTTCAAGGTTCAGAGATTAATGATGATCCGTTTAACCCCATATCGCGTTATGCGCTAGAACTTCTGCAGGAGAAAGGCGATGAAACACCGATAAGCTGGCTTGGTAGAGGTGATCGTTTTGCGGAGAAACTGGCTACGCCAGATGTGACGGTCGCTGATTTGATTGGTGATGTAGATCCCATCAAAGCCGCAAACTTAAAACTGAGCTATGCAGACGATCGCGTGATTCACTTTGGTATGATTCCTCGGGCAAACCGTTCTATATTTGTCATTAATGAGCTGCCTGATCTTCAAGCTAGAATCCAGGTAGCTCTCTTCAATATATTGCAGGAGGGAGATATTCAGATCCGTGGTTTTAAGTTACGCTTACCGTTAGATGTACAATTTATATTTACTGCAAATCCGGAGGATTATACCAATAGAGGAAGTATTGTGACGCCACTGAAAGATCGCATAGGATCGCAGATACTCACACATTACCCTGCATCGGTTGAGATAGCAAAGGCAATTACAGCGCAGGAGGCGAACTTGGAAGCGGCCCAGAAGGAGCAGATATACGTTCCTGAGCTGGCTAGGGAACTGATTGAGCAGATAAGCTTTGAAGCACGAAATAGTGAATATGTTGATGAAAAGAGTGGCGTAAGTGCGCGTATGAGCATTACAGCATTTCAGAACTTATTAAGCACCGCTGAATTGCGCATGCTCAGAAGTGGGGCGCAAGCAACTACAGTACGGCTGAGTGATTTTATGGGTATTGTGCCTGCGATAACCGGTAAAGTTGAGCTCGTTTATGAAGGCGAACAGGAGGGAGCGGGTATCGTCGCATTGCAGCTGATAGAAAACGCGATTAAAAACCTTTTTCCGATTTTATTCCCAAAAATTGAGAAACTGGAAAGAGAAAACGAACGTTATCCCTACGACGATATTGTTCGTTGGTTTTCAGAATCAGAGGGGATCGAATTATCTGATGAACTCAACGATTCAACGTATGAGCAGGTTTTGGATCAAGTGAAACCTATACACGCTTTAATTCAGCAATACCAGCCGGAAACGAAGCCCGAAGATCTCCATTTTCTGACCGAATTTGTATTATGGGGACTTACGCTCAACAATAAATTAAGTAAACATAGGTTGGGGATTGGCCTTCAGTTTCAAGATAACTTTCAGGGATATCTGAGAAATAATCTGTAACAGGCAACTAGTAACATGGTGGGTAAGTTTACAGCGCAAACTTACCCACCTGGTTTTTAATTAGGTCTCACAAGGAAAAAGGGTGGATAACTATCTTTTCATTAAAATTAAGTCAATCGATAGGCCAATAATAACGACGACGACAGTAAATGACAGATACCCTAAAATATAAACTGCGAGCGCTTTTAAATAACTGGGTATTTTGTAGGGATCGAAAAATTGTCCAATAGCCCAGACGCTATATAACATAGCGACGATGCTAGCTTGCACCATAACGCTTGTATGCGTTACACCTTCTACTAATGCAAAAATAGTATAGATCAACATCGTCATTCCTAAAATAAAACACAGCAGGATGACAATTTCAAAAAGATTAAAACCGTATTTATTAAAAAATAGTTTAGCCCAGAAAGCGATAAACAATCCTATCATGATATTAGCGTAACCATAGTGGTCTTGGATCCAGAGATATATCGAACCCGTGGTAGAATGCTGGGATTCGTAATAACTCACATATTTGTCGTTTACATGAAAAAAATGGCTTACTATAGAGTATATCAGTGAGGTGATGATGATAAAAATAATGGGTTTTACCAGGCGGCTTCGGTTTTCGGCAATATATTTTTTTACATTTTTTCCTGGTGTGGTAATAAGTTCACGAATCGTATATAAGATTCCGCGTTCGAAATGAAGGACATGTTCAACTTCGTGGACGATATAATGCGCATCAATTCTTTTAAGGACCGCTGGCTGCCCACATTTCGGACAGAAATTCAGTGTTATATCAGTCCCACAGTTTTTGCAATTTGTCATGTTTATACTATGCTATAGGTAATAAATTTGTTAATATTTGAGGATTCTATCCTTATCATGTTATGTAGATCGTTGGCTCTTGCTTCTTATAGATTAGAATTTGTCCAAAAATATTATAGATTATGTCAATCAATGCTACACCTAAGTGTAGTTTTATACAAACCTCCTTCTCCCGTGAAGAAAATAGAATTAATGAGCTTTAGTGTAACCACCCCGTTCGCAGAATCTTTTGTTTATTTTGTTCAACCATTTAAATAAAACTATTATATTTGCAAAATACTTGAGTAATCAAGTATTTTGCAAATAATAATATGACCGCAATTAATACGATTTTGAACATTATAAAAGTTCAATCTGTCATCACCAAAAAGTTTGATGGGTTGAGCTTGCATGGACTAAGTCTGACAGACTTTATGATCCTACATATTTTAAGTCAGACTTCCGGGAACCGGTTACGGCGAATTGATCTGGCTGAAAGTACCGGTTTAACGGCCTCAGGGATTACACGGATTATTTCACCCATGGAAAAGATGGGGCTAGTTGTAAAAGAGCACAATGATAGAGATGCCCGGGTCAGTTATGTGAAGCTTACGGCGGCTGGTGATCGAATTTTTAAAGAGGCTACTGTTACAGCTGAGCACATCGCCAATAAGCTATTGGACGGAATGGCCGTAACAGATCTCCTTATTTTTGCTGCGCAATTGAAATCATTGGGTGGTGATTTATAATTTTAATTTAAAAGCACATGAACAAAATAGATAAAAAACAATTGAAAGCCGAATTCTTGGAAAGTAAACCATTGATGGGAGTTTTAACAATTTACAACAGGGCCGAAAATAAAATACATATCGCTGATAGCATGAATTTAACGGCTCTTTCTAACAGAATCAGATTTATGTTAAACATGGGGCAATTTGACAACAAAAACTTGCAGGCGGATTGGAACCGATTGGGTGAGGGAAATTTCCTGTTTGAAAATACAGTTATTATTCCATTTGAAAACGACAAAATCATTGATTATAAAAAAGTCGTACTTCACGCCGCAACTGAGTTGAAGAGTAAAGTGAGTGAAACAACAAGTATCTATTGATATGACAAGAAAGACGTATTTGTATCCCGGTTATGAAGCAGGAAGGAATCTGGCATTGAAAAATATCCAAGGCCCTATTGTAAACCTCAATTTAATTCAGTTGAGGAAAATCGCGGACTATACTAATTTTCCGGAGATTGCACCAATCAAAGAAATTTCGGGATACGATGCTTTTATGAATTATATAAAGCTAGCCAAGCCTTTTGTGGAAGAAAGCGGCGGTGAGCTACTTTTTGTTGGGCATGGTGACCGGTTTCTGATAGGGCCCGATCAGGAACAGTGGGATATCTGTATGCTGATTAAACAGAAAAGTGTGTCCGATTTTTTTTCATTTGAACAAAATTCAGCTTATATGAAGATTATAGGGCATCGGATTGCAGCTATCTCGGATTCAAGACTTTTACCCTTGGAAAATGTCCCGTTTTAAACGATACTTGTCATAAAAAATGCCGCCTATTTGAATAATAAATGTATATTTGACATTAATAAAAGTAAGCCTCGTATCGTATTCTTCTACAGCTTCGTGGAAAAGTGTTTTTGAGCAAATTTAAATTCGTGTTGAATATCCTTTCGAGATCAAGATAATTTGGAATTTGTGCATTAAACAATCCATGGTTAAGTTTTAATAAAGAAGGTTTGCTTGACAAATGAACATTTAGAAAAACCTAAAAATTGATCAAACATGAAACTAAAACAAATGGGGGTATTGAGTATTGCATTAATGAGTTTTACCAATGTCATAGCGCAAAAAATATACCATGCAGATAAGGCGGCGGGTTATCTTTTTGCTTATTTTGAGGGTTCGGGGGATAAAAATACACAAGAGCAATTGCGATTTGCAGTGAGTCAGGATGCGCAAAACTGGGTTGCATTAAATAACAATAAACCTATTTTGTCATCCGCAGATATATCCCAAACGGGAGGGATTCGTGATCCGCACATCCTTAGGGGAGAGGACAAAAAGTCATTTTATATGGTCGCAACTGATATGTTTACCGCCAAGAATGGTTGGGGAAGTAATCCTGGTATTATTCTGATGCGATCTGATAACCTGACGGATTGGAAACACAATACTGTTGATCTGGCAAAATTATACCCTAAAAAATTTAAAAACGTAAAATGGGTATGGGCACCACAGACGATCTATGATCCAGTTGCGAAAAAATACCTTGTGTATTTTACGGTGAAATCATATGAGAACGATAAGCTTGATTTTTATGCAGCCTATGCGAATAAAGATTTTAGCGGATTTGAAAGGGAACCTACCTTATTGTTTAGTCCAAAATTTGGCGGTATTGATGGCGACATCGTCTATAAAGATGGCTTATACCATTTTTTCTTTAAGGGCAATACAAAAGATGGTGCGGGCAAAGAAGTGAAAAATGGGATTCAGCAGGCGACAAGTAAATCCCTAAAAGGACCATGGAAAGAAGACTTCCGGTATCTCGATGCCTATGCAGACACTTCTGTTGTTGTCGAAGGATCGAGTCTTTTTAAGCTGAACGGAACAGACGATTATATCTTGATGTATGATCTGTATGCGAATGGAAGATATGAATTCCAGCGCACAGATGATCTCTTTAATTTCTCCTCGAAACCTGAGGCTTTGCGTAAAAATTTTAACCCGCGACATGGAAGTGTGATTTCAATTAGCAAGGAAGAGTCTCGTCTTCTGAATAGTAAATGGGGTGGTGTACCCGGTGAATTACTATCTCCAGAGGATGTGGATGACAGGTATCGTTTTACCGCAAAGGGAAATCCGATTATTAAGCATCATTTTACGGCTGATCCAGCAGCAATGGTCAAGGGGGATACACTTTGGTTGTATGCAGGCCATGATTTTGCAGGTGGTCAGCAAGGCTATAAGATGAAAGACTGGATTGTTTATTCTACAACGGATTTAAAAAATTGGACGGAATATCCAGTGTCTTTGAGAATAAGTAATTTTACCTGGGCAAAAAGCGGCGATGCATTTGCGGGACACGTTACCGAACGTAATGGAAAATATTACTGGTACATCAGCTCTAATTGGTCCGGAATAGGTGTTGCTGTCGCAGATAGACCCGAAGGTCCCTTTAGAGATGCATTGGGGAAACCGTTATTGACCAATAAGGACTGTTTTGCTTCTTCCCATTCTTGGGCCTGTATCGACCCGGCTGTTTTTATTGATGACGATGGCCAAGCCTGGATTTTCTGGGGTAACCGTGAGTGCTACTACGCAAAGCTCAAGGAAAATATGGTTGAGATTGATGGCGAAGTAAAGCAATTGAATTTTGAAGGATTGGCTTTTACGGAAGCACCGTGGGTTCACAAGCACAATGGAAAATATTATTTGAGTTATGCCACGGAATTTCCGGAGAAGATCGCTTATGCCATGGCCGATAAGATCGACGGTCCTTATGTGTATAAAGGGATTCTGAATGAAATAGCAGGCAATAGCAATACGAACCATCAAGCAATTGTCCCTTTTAAAAAACAATGGTATTTCATTTACCATAATGGGGGGATTAACCCAGATGGAGGCAGTTTTAGCCGTTCGATTTGCATAGATACCCTAAATTACCGTGCAGACGGTACAATCCATAAAATTGAAATGACAACGGAAGGAACTACCGGGGACTAAAGTATGAAAAAGACGGCGAGCAAGCTAAAGTTGCTGCCGGAGAAGGTTGGGTGGAGACCGATTTAATAGATTAAAAATGTGGAACGACAGCATCGTTCCACAAAATGTTTTTCAGTGTAGTATTGTAGGATTCTTTTTACAGTATTCTTATCGAATCAATTCAGAAATTTAAAATGATGAGATAGGCATCTCCATTCATTTCAGCAATTACTTCTTTTGAGTCAAGTTTACTTATGAGGCAAATGTAACTTAGAATAGCAGTAGAAAGAATATGAAAAAGATACTTTTTTATGTGAAAATGGGAATATTTGGTTTTTTGCAAAAAAATACCCCCTCTTTCATAATATTTTAGGCTCAAGCCCGGAATATCGAAAAATTTATCCAGGAAAAAATTTACCATTGTCGAATTAATAGATCTGAGTATGGCCAAAAACAATGAACTTCAGGTCGCGATAAAGCGTATTGTTATCTATTTTGAACGATAAAGTATGAGCTCAAATTGGTACAATATGATACATTGTATCAATTTTGCGCCGATTTGTTCCACCATGCTTAATTGTCATAAAAATTCTGTTGATTAGGCCTTTGTTTGTTATAGCTTTGGATTAGATCTTGTGTTTAACTTCATCAAGAATTGCCCTGTAGAAAATTACTGCGATGAAAGCCGATCAATCTCCTGTTGATTCCTTCGGATGGACGTTAATACTAATTTTTAAGTTATAGCAGATCAACTATAAATTCGTTCTATTCCATATAGCCACATGAAAAGACAACATCGCTCCGTTTTTCTAAAATCTATTGTTTTAAGCAGCACAGCCTTTTTGGTTCTAGGTGTTCTTTTTTCCTGTTCGAGTAATCGAGGATTTTCGGGTAAGCAGGAGTCGATATATCGCCATGAACTTGATCGTTTAAAGGAAGTGGCAAAAAATAACCTAACAGACAATATAAAGGAGTTCAATGCTTACGAGCACCGGCCAAAATCGGACGGTGCTTTTGACGAATCCAACAACAAAGAATTCTTGGTCAATAACATTCCGTATTTTGAGAGTTCCAACGATACCCTAAGTCGCGTGTATAATTATCGTTGGTGGATGATCAGCAAGCATCTTCGGGATTATTACGATCCACATGATTCAAAGAAATATTGGGTTATAACAGAATTTTTCGGGTATCCCGCCTGGGGATCCTTGAGTGGAGCGATTACCTGCCCAACAGCGCATCAGTTTTACGATGTACGTTGGCTTCGTGATCCAAAATACCTTCGATCTTATGCCGAATATTTTATGCTTGGATCAGCTTCCAAAATAAATCAACGGGAAAACGGTAATTTTTTGACCCATTTGAGCAGGCCCGAAAGTGTTCATTTTTCCAGCTGGATGGTCGATGGTATTGAATCATTTTTAAAAATTCATCCCGATCAGGCCTGGACGCAAAAGATGCTTCCCGCAATGGAGACCCATCAGCACCTTTTGGATAGCCTATTCACTGTAAAAAATCCAAATGCGAAGACCGACGGCATGTACAAAATTCTGGATCTGTACGATGGTATGGAATTCAGCCTTTCGGCGGTACTTGGCTTAATTGAAAGTAAAGGACCTTATGCTATTTATACCGATAGTACATGGAGAGATCTCTATTTAGGTTGGGGGACGACAGACAAGGCGGCAAATACGACTGCAGCGAGGGACTTTCCATTAGCCTTTACCAAAGGTTATCCTGATTTTTATTTGGTGCGCCCATCCGTTGGAAGTTATTCCTTTGGAAATACCAACGCATTGTACAATCTCTATAGACTGGAACAGCAACAACATCCTTCGATTACGAATAAGGTGAAAGCAGATTACTATAAGGTCAGAAGCCAGGAAATACAGCAGAAATTTCTCAGGACACTTTGGAATTCAGATGATGGTTTTTTTAATACCTTGACTGCCGGTGACAACGCCTATGGTGTACGGGATTACGAAGCGCGGGTGCGGGAATCCGTTGGTTATACCCCCTGGTATTTCAAGATGATACCGCCTGAGGACAATAAAAAGTATGAAGTAGCTTGGGCGATGTTTACTTCTGAAAAAGGTTTCAATAACCACAAAGGAATGACCACGGCCGAAAGGCAACACCCCTATTACAATGAGCAGGCTTATGCCTGGAACGGCAGAGGATGGCCTTTTCAAAACTCGGTCGTCTATAAAGCATACAGCAACTATTTAAGAAATTATAAGAATCAAATCACTGCGCAGGACAAAGAGACACTGTACGAACAAATTATGAAGCTTACCCGACTTCACGGTTATACCCACCCAAATATCGGTGAATGGTATATACCAAGTGATGGCGAGCAATTTGGTGGACAGAATGATTATTTTCATTCAACCTATCCAGACATGATCATAGCAGATCTCATTGGCTTTAAGGCTACCCATCACAACAGCTTTCAGCTTCAGCCGCTGATACCTGCGGGCAAAATGGATTATTTTTACCTCGGAAACTTAGACTATCACGGGAAAACTATCGACATTGTCTGGAAAGAAGACTGGGATCAAAACAAACCAGGAAAACAGCCTATGTTATGCATTTGGGTAGATCATGTTTTAAAGGCAAGCTGCAAGAATCTTGGTGTCAAAATAGACGTAAATTTAGACTAATATCAACAGGTGTTTAACCAATTTAAAATAAATCGATTGGATGAATCTATTTTAACGGAAATTTAGAAAATAAGACTCTATTGCACAACCGTCATTTTAATTATACGGAACTCAATCGTTAAATTTGAGAAATTGAGCGGCACAATGGTAAATGATTACAAAAAATATGAGCTATTTGGAAGACCGATGATGCAAAAAATTGCTTTGAAGGCACCATTTACATTTGAATTTCCAGTAGCGGAACAGGCTTGCTTCCTCTATGTGCTGGAAGGGGAGATGCAATACCAAGCAAATGACGAAGAGCTAACTATTGTGAAGCATTATTCCTTATTGCTGAATTGTATTAATTCTGGAAAGCGAATCCACGATGTGAATCCAACGCAAGATTGTCAGCTGTTAATTGTCACTTTTTATCCAGATACCTTGAAGAAAGTTTACGATAGAGAGTTACCCTCGTTGCTGCTTGAACCCGAAAATATCATTTCAAACCAATCAAAAGAAAAAATTGACAATGATTTCCTGATCCAGAAATATGTGGAAGGCTTGCTGTTCTATTTTGAAAATCCCTCATTGATCAATGAGGATATACTGGTGCTCAAATTAAAAGAAATTATATTGCTCCTGTCCCAAACGAGAAACGCGTCGGTCATACGGGTGATATTATCACAGCTTTTTTCTTCAAGTACCTATTCGTTTAAACAGATCATTGAAGCCAATCTCTTTTCCCAATTGACCATTGAGCAGCTTGCGGAACAGAATAATCTGAGTGTTTCTTCATTTAAAAGAGAGTTTGCCAAATTATATCATGATACACCTGCCAGCTACATCAAAAATAAGAAGCTCGAAAAGGCGGCAGAGCTCCTTTTGGTTTCCAATCAGCGTGTTTCCGAAATTGCCTTTAATTGTGGATTTAACGACCTCGCAACATTTACAAAGAGTTTTAGTGACAAATACCACATATCGCCAACAAATTATCGTCGACAGCTTAAAAGCAACTAAAAACCAATGGTCATTTGTATATGGTATTCCATTTTTATCGAGGGGATCAAGTTTTCTCCAATAAGATTGTAGTCCTGTTATTTGAACTAAAATATCAAATCTTTGAACGAAATCAAAAAACCATTTTTCTTATTCTATTGCAACTTTGTAGTGTTCCATTAAAGGGTTGTTATTCCATGGATTGTGCCGTGAAAGCCTGACAACGACCTTACATTACAGGAACATTTTTTTGAAATTATCAACGTTAAAAATAGAAAAAATGAATTTATCAGGTTTAGGAGTTTTCCACACAGTTATTGGTCTTACAGCACTTTTAGGCGCTTTATTAGGATTTATCAGCTATGGCAAGATCAATCTTAAAGTATTATCGGGGAAGTTATATTTTTATGCGACAGTCATCACTTCTCTTACGGCATTAGGAATTTCGAAACAGGGCGGCTTCAATGCCGGGCATGTTTTTTCACTCTTCATCTTGGTTCTTGTAGCGGTGGCTTATTGGCTGCACGCAACAAAGAAAAGTAGTACGAAGGCTCGGTATTTTGAGAATTTTATATGGTCATTCAGTTTTTTCTTGTCGCTGGTGCCCACCGTTAATGAGACCTTTACCAGAGTTCCAATCGGACACCCCTTGGCAAAGGATATAAATGATCCAATTATTGGACAGACCCTTCTTGTCCTTTTTGTGCTTTTTATTATTGCAGCCGTTTTTCAATACTTCAAACAAAAGAAAATCAACACTAAATTGGGGGCAGAACTAAAAAGTCGTGTCCAGTAGAGCTATTTGATCCAGGCCGTTCCTGAATGCTCATCTTTAGCGTCTTTCGGTTCATGTGATGCTGTACTCTAGTTTGTTGTACATTATTTAAAATATGACAAACTAATCTTTTGCTTTTATTGTTAGAATTTGTAAGAGTTTAACAACATAATCATTTTGAAATATATGCTTAATTACGATTGTTTAAAAAAATTAAAGATGTGCGGCGGAAAAAATAATTCAACGGGATTACTCCTGGCAATGGTGGCGGGAGCGGCACTTGGTACATTGGTAGGGGTATTGGTGGCACCGAATAGTGGAAGAAAAACGCGAAAGAAAATCAAGGCAAAGACAAGGGATCTCAAAGAGCAGGCAAAACATACATACGAAGAAGTAGCCGATAGAGTGAAAGAAGAGTATGATCATGTGTCATCCTCAATTAGCGAGACAGTAGGCCATGTGGCTGATAAGGTCTCTGATGAATTTGATAAGTATAAAGGTCAAATAAGTGCTAAGACTACCGAAGAGACAAAAGCGATTAAGGATGCAGTTAAAGATCAAAAAGAAAAATAACTTTTGATTCAAACAGCAGAACTGGCAATAGACATTGTGCGGTCTGCTGTTTCTTTTTTGATCTTCACCTCTTAAATTATAATGTCCATGACCAGATGGATCATTTCTCCCATATCCAATGGTCATTCGATGGTTTTCGTTAGTGAAATCCGGCTCGAAATTCCAGAGGCGAAAGTTTGGTTTTTGTTTTAAACAATTTGCTGAATGACTGTGAATGTTCAAAGCCTAATTCATAGGCGATTTGACTAACAGAAAGTGCCGTTGTTGACAATTTCTCCTTTGCTTTTTCAATCAGTTTTTCGTGAATATGCTGTTGGGTACTTTGCCCCGTTAATACTTTAAGCAAACTGCTGAGATACTTAGAGGAAATATTTAAGCTATCTGCGATATATTGAACGGATGGAAGACCCTTTGAGACCAAACCATCTGCAGAAAAATAAGCATTCAGCAGTTCTTCCAGGCGATTTAAAACCTGATGATTGGCTTTCTCTCGCGTCAGGAATTGTCGGTTGTAAAAACGCTCCGAATAATTCAGCAATGTTTCGAGGTTTGATACAATAATGTTCTTGCTGAATTTGTCCATATTTGCTCGATATTCCCGTTGGATATTTCCAATAATATCGTTTAGTGTTTTCTCTTCACTTTCTGAAAGAAATAAAGCTTCATTTGCCGAATAATCGAAGAATTCATGCTCTTTAATGGTTTTCGCCAATGTGGTATTCCATAAAAAGTCCGGATGAATAAGCAACATCCACCCGCTTCGGTTTACGTTGGCAACAGCGTCATTTTCTTCCAGTTTCAGCAATTGATTGGGCGACATAAAGCCGAGTACACCGTTGTCAAAATCAAAGAGCTGCTGCCCATAGCGCATTTTGCCTGTGATGCCTCTTTTATTGGAAATGACATAAAAATCAAACAATAAGGCCGAAGCATCATCCAAAGGAGAACGTTTCATCTTTGAATAGTCCACAACACTGAGCAATGGATGCTTAGGCTGTGGTAAACCTCTTAATTGATGAAATTCACTGATCGTTTTTATACGCTGTGTTCGACTTTGTGGCATATAACAAATTTATAAATAATTCTGATGAACATCTTCCAATAAACCGATATGCGTAGGCGACCAATCTAATTGCTGCTGTGTCTCAAAACTTGTCGCCGGGCTATCGAAGGTGATGAAATGGCTCAGCCATTGGAAATGTTTGACAATATCTTCACCCCGTAATGAAGTAACAGGCAAATGTAATTTCGTGCCGATCAGTTCAGCAATTGCACTGATTTTAATGCCAGTTTCACCAATAGCGTTGTACAATGCCCCAATTTCGGCTTTCTCGGCCGCCTTGCAGAAAACTTTTGCAGCGTCTAAGCGATGAACTGCTGGCCAACGGTTGTCCCCATTTAAGGGATAGGTCGAAACACCATGATTGCGCGCAAATTGGATCAGACTTGATGTGAAGCCTGCCATAAAGCCAAGATCACTGCTGCCGTGAACAGAGGGTGGTAAGCGAACCACTGAAGCATGGACACCTTTTGCTGCCAGGGCCATTGCCGAAGGTTCTGAACCTCTCGGTGAATTTAGGAGTGTGCTTTCCTCTGTGACGAACCCGTTGACAAGTGGTAGACCCAAGGTTCCAGCTGTAACGACAAGCGGTTTTTGTGTACCGAGCAGCACTTCGCCCATGGCATTGATCGCATTGATATCAATTTCGGCAGCTTTTGCATATTCATTTGCAAACATCAGATCGTGGGAAAACCCCGTATGGATGACGGCGTCGGTGTTTGAAGCGGCTTGTTTTAATATATCCAAGTGCTGAAGATCGCCACGGATTACCTTAGCACCCAAATTGGCGATTATCTCTGCTGATTTTTCTGAGCGTGCTAAACCAGTTACTTGATGTCCCGCATCGATCATTTCTTGAACGACTGCTGAACCTATGAAGCCCGAAGCTCCAGTTATAAATACTTTCATAATCTTTTTTTTCTTGAGACAAAGTTCTGTGTAAAGTTGCCCGCAGATGTATCCAAATGTCAGAATGTTGTAGCCATCTTTCAGAAAATCGATGAACTTGTATTTCGTAAGCTGCAGTATTTTTCAAAACAAGGCTTCTTTCATGAAAGGAGTATCGTATTAAAACCTCGAAATGATCAGTCAAACTGTCCCATATACAAACGATAATATTTACCTTTTTGCTTTAAGAGTTCTGCATGCGAACCGAACTCGGCGATTCTCCCTTTTTCGATCAGACAGATTACGTCGGCATTCCTTATGGTCGAGAGTCTATGGGCAATGACGAAGCTTGTTTTGTCTTGCATTAAACGGTCAATACCTTCCTGAATAGCTATTTCTGTGCGTGTATCGATTGAGCTGGTCGCCTCATCCAATATTAAGATTGGCGTGTTGGCCACAGTTGCCCGGGCGATGTTAATTAACTGCCGCTGTCCCTGACTCAGATTGGCCCCGTCATTGGTCAATTCGGTTTTATACCCTTGTGGCAGTTGCATGATAAAGCTATCTGCGGCAGCAAGCTTTGCTGCCGCTATCACTTCATCATCCGTTGCGGTGAGCCTGCCATAACGGATGTTTTCCATGACCGTATCGGTAAACAAATGGGTGTCCTGAAATACGATAGACAGTTTTTTACGCAGTTCATTGCGATCCAACTTAAAAATCGATGTCTTGTCTAAAAGAATATCCCCGGATAGCAAAGGGTAAAAGCGAGGTAGCAAATTGATAATTGTCGACTTGCCGGCGCCGGTCTCACCCACGAAAGCGATCTTTTGTCCTGGTTTTACATCGATGTCAATATCAAATAAAACCTGTTTTTCGGGTACATAGCCAAAATTTACATGCGATAGTGTCACTTGGCCCTGAATCGGGACCGGCATTGGCAATGGATCTATCGTTTCACTTTCAGGAGCAGTGTCAATAACGGCAAAAATACGTTCTGCGCCCGCAAGAGCTGCCTGTAAGCTGTTATATTGGCTGGAAATCTCGTTTACAGGTCGTCCAAATTGCCGTGCATACTGTAAAAATGCAGTTAACCCCCCTAAATCAAATCCACGAGTGATCACTAGAATACCACCTGCGATGGTAGTCAGCGCGTAGTTAATGGTGCTCATATTCGCCATCAAAGGCATCATCATTCCGGAATAAAACTGGGCCTTTGTTGCTTTTTCTCGCAGTACCTGATTAAGCTGCTCAAATTGTTCGATGGCGGCGTTTTCGTGTCCAAAAACCTTCACTACCTTTTGTCCGCTGATCATTTCCTCCACATAGCCATTGGCATTACCGAGCGCAGCTTGGTTGGCGGCAAAAAAACTCTTGCTCTTGTTGATGATCAGTTTCGCCAGATATAACATCAGCGGAATCATGATCAATGCAATAATCGATAGGATAGGGCTGATATACAGCATGAGGGCGAGTGTCCCCAACAAAGTAATTGAGCTGATTAAAAGCTGTGTGATACTATTATTCAGGGCATCGCTTACTGTATCCATGTCATTGGTGAAGCGACTCATCAGATCACCATGCTGATGGGTATCGTAAAATTGCAAAGGGAGGTACTGCATGCGGTCGAACAGATCATTTCGGAGGTTAGAAATCGTTTTCTGTGCCACTTTTATGGTCAGTCGGTATTGCAACATGTTGAAAATTCCTGTAGCGATATAAATTCCGATCATGACCAGGGCAATATGTCCTAGACCAACAATATCTTTTTTGAGGACATAATTGTTGATCGCAGGCCGTAAAAGGTAGTTGCCTGCCAGTGTCCCTGCAGTTCCCAGCAAAAGTGAAATTAAAATCAGCAGGAGCATCAGCCGTTGCGAAGAAAGGTAGCGCATCAATCTCCATAAAGCTTTAAATCCCTGTTGAGGCTTTTCATTTTTAATGCGTCTTGAACTACCGGGGCCAGGTAAACTCACGGGAATGGATTTGTTTGAGGTACTCATTAGGCTTCTTCTTTTTGCAGGTGTTGTGACTGATAAATTTCCTGATAGCTGGTATTTGTTTGCAGAAGTACATCGTGTGATCCAGAACCGACAATGCGGCCTTCTTCCATGACCAATATTTGGTCGGCATGCATGACGCTCGAAATACGCTGCGCGATAATCAATAGTGTGGTGTTCTGCAGATAATTTTTTAAACCTTCACGTATTTTTCGATCGGTATCGATGTCCACAGCACTTGTACTGTCGTCCATAATCAAGATTTTAGGTTTCTTCAATAAAGCCCTGGCAATACATATGCGTTGTTTTTGTCCTCCTGAAACATTGACGCCTCCTTGTCCCAGTAGTGTTTGATAGCCGCTGGGAAAGGAGCGTATAAAATCGTCTGCACAGGCAATCCTAGCAGCGGCATAAATATCCTCTTCTGTTGCCTGCTCATTTCCCCATTTGAGATTTTCTAAAATCGTTCCTGAAAAAAGTTGGTTCTGCTGCAACACAATCGCAATCTGGCTGCGCAGTTCCTGTAGTTGGTAATTTCTGACATCGATGCCATCTACTAAAACGGCACCTTCAGACACATCATATAGTCGTGGAATTAATTGTACCAAAGTGCTCTTTCCCGAACCTGTGCCACCTATGATTGCTAGGGTAGTCGCAGGCTTTACTTCGAAGCTAATATTGTCAAGGTTGGGTTTTTCACTTTGTAAGTTATAACGGAAAGTGACTTGCTTAAATGCGATCCGTCCCGCTGTGATGGCATATCTATTTTGGAGGCCTTCCGCAGTATCCGTTAAGGAGGGTTGTTTCTCTAAAACTTCTTCAATTCTATCGCCAGAAGCGATTGCCCTTGAAATCATCATGAAAGTCAATGAAAGCAGCATCAAAGAAATAAGGATTTGCGTGATATAACTTAGAAATGACATCAATCCACCCAGCGCAAGCGTTCCGGTCATTACTTTCTGTCCGCCAAACCAGGTCACGGCAACAAGCGACAAACCCATCACCAATTGCATGACAGGCATGATAAGGACAACGATGCTCGAAGCTTTGGTGGCAACATCCATCAGATCGAAATTCACTTTGTCGAATTTCTTTTTCTCAAAATCCTGTCGTACAAAAGCTTTTACTACCCGCACATTGAGTAGATTTTCCTGCACAACACTATTGACACGGTCAACTGCCTGCTGCATCTTGATAAAAAAGGGGAGTCCTTTGCGTAATAAAATAAAAATACTTAAGGCCAATATAGGCAATGCAATGGCCATCACGATGGACAGATCCTTATTAATAGAAACTGCAAAGATGATAGCAAAAACCATCATAAGGGGTGCTCTTAGAAGCATACGCAAGCACATCATCATGACTTGCTGCATCATATTGGTATCGTTGGTGAGCCGTGTTGTAAGCGAGGCCGAACTGAAATAATCGGTATCCGCAAAAGCAAAGGATTGTATTTTTCGAAACAAGGCCGTCCGGAGATTCGTCGCAAAACCCACCGACGCGTGTGCAGAGTAATAGATGTTGCATAAATTGGCAACGATAGCAACGATCGCTAATCCGATCATGGCCAATCCAATTTTCAAAATGTAGTTGATATCTTTATGCAAGATTCCGTCGTCGACAATGATAGACATCAGACGGGGTTGTACAATCTCGCAAAATACATCGATCACAACGAAAAAAGGAATAATCAAAAAAGCCTTTCTAAATGACTTGGTATAAGGGGTAAACGTGGAAAGCTTCATCTGCCTGTATATCCATTAAATCATCTAGTCCAGTTTGTAAGCCTGAACGCTGTTACTCCTAACGGTAGGCACATACAGCATACCTGAAGATTTGTCGTATCCGATATCGGCAGCGTTTATCTTTTTGTCACGTGTGTCAAGTAATATAGCATTGGAGCCGTCAGGTTTGACATGGTAGATCAGTCCTTGCCAGCCAGAAACTACAAATTCGTTGGGTTTAATTTGTACGACACCGTCCAATCCGCCTTCCATACCTTTCGATATTACGGTAGTTTTTTTATCCTGATCTATTTTAACAAGCGCGCCATCCGATAGCACATACAAGTCTTTGCCGACAGCCAGCAACCCATTTGCACCTTTTAGGTTTTCAGCATACAGCATAGGAGAGTCGTTTTCAATGCGATAGATTTTTCCAAGTCGCGTATCACTTACATAAACGATACCCTTTGAGTCAACAGTAATGTCATTGAGCAGCTCAGCACCATCAATGGTAATTCTTTTGACGATGCTTGCTTTATCTATATCGATGACGGCAATGGATTTAGAGAATGCTTCAGCCGCGTAGAGCCGGTTTTTGTGGATTCCTATACCCAAAACAGCATTGAGTCCTGTAACCCAATCTCTTTTGATAAATTTTCCGTCCATATCCAGTTTACTGATGAATGCCGTAGTATTAGGTTCGAAGGCGATCGTATTTGAAACATAGAGTACTTTGTTTTTTGCATCTACCCAAACGGACTCTGGAGATCTTAGGGTGGTGTCCGATTGCCATTGAGGCGTTAAAGACTTCTGTCCAAATAGGACTTGTACAAACATGATAAGGGTTAATGTTAACGTAATTTTCATAGAAAATCGGATTGAGATTTATATTAGTTTAATTTATTCGAATTAAATAACGATTACCCAAGGGAACTTTGGTCTTCCGCTAAAGAAGAAATAGTTGTAGTCAAGAAAAAAATCGACCATTGAGTTCATTTAATATACAGAATTTAGAACGTATTGTTTTCTTTTTTCGAAAGAAAACTCATCGGATCGCTCAGATCAATTACTTCTTTATAAATAAACTGGTGCAGCATTTGTTTTCAATACACAGCAAAATTACTGTACGCACATTAAACGTATTTATAAATAATTTTTCATTTTATACAGATTTATGGAAGCTATTAATTTCTTGTTAATAGTTCATTAATGGTACATAATAACTTTGATTTCAAGAATAACCCCAGTAAAAATTTAGCCTTCCGGAACAGCGAGGCAGTATGGGAACTAGCATTGAAATAAACCAATATGTATAAACCAGTCTTCAACCATTTATAAAAAAATCACTTAATTATGAGTATTAAACAGCAGAAAAAAGTATGTATAATCTTCTTGTTGATCGCTTTGATGATGTCCTGTTCAAAGAGCGAAAAGAAGATTGAAGAATCTATCCCGAAAGAGGAGGCCAAAAAAGCGAATGGCAACAATGGGCTTTCCGCGACAGGCGATGTCGTTGGGCAGATTACCGTGGGATACCAGGGCTGGTTTTCCTGTGCGGGTGACAATTCACCCATGGGAACACATTGGTGGCACTGGACTGAGGCTTGGCAACAGACGCCGAGCCAGGGTAATTTCCATATTACTTCTTGGCCTGACAACAGCGAATACAAAAAAAAATACAATACCAATTTACCGGCATTGGGCAATGGTTCGCCTGCATCTCTGTTTTCTTCATTTGACGATCAGACAGTCAATGTCCAATTTAAATGGATGAAGGATTACGGTATCCACACGGCGGCATTGCAGCGATTTAATCCCACAGGGATAGAAGGTCCTATTCGTAATGCGATTACGGCTAAAGTTAAAACTGCCGCCGAGCAACATGGTATCAAATTCTATATCATGTATGATGTGTCTGCCTGGGTTAATATGCAGGCTGAGATAAAAAATGATTGGCTAAATCTGATGAAACAATATACCCAGTCTACTGCCTATGCCAAACAGAACGGCAAGCCTGTGGTCGGTATTTGGGGATTCGGTTTTAATGACAACAACCATCCCTGGTCAGCAGCCGTTTGTCTGGAGGTTATTCAGTGGTTTCGCGATCAAGGCTGCTATGTCATGGGCGGTACGCCAACACACTGGAGGTTGGCACAAACAGGAGGAGATTCGAGACAAGGCTATATCGATGTCTACAAATCATTTGATATGTTGTCACCTTGGATGGTAGGCCGCATCGGAACCATTGCAGACGTGGACCATTATGCGCAGCATATCCAAAATGCTGATCTACAGTTTTGCAATTTAAATAACATAGACTATCAGCCCTGTGTATTGCCGGGGTCACTGCAGGAGGGGCAACGAAAACATGGTGATTTTATGTGGCGACAACTCTATAATTTGACCGCGCTTGGTGTCAAGAGCATTTATGTGTCCATGTTTGATGAGTACAACGAATCCAATCAGATAGCGAAGACAGCTGCAACTCAACATGATGTTCCTGTTGGGCTGGGGATTAAATCTATGGATGAAGATGGGACTGTTTGCTCTTCAGATTATTATCTCCGGATCACAATGGATGGTGGAAAGATGCTAAAGGGACAGATAGGGCTAAGCCCAAATAGACCAACATCCCCTCAATAAGTCAACTTTAACGTACACAATTGGTTTATATAGTTTAATAGTGTAGCCGAATCTTTGTCATGAAGATTCGGTTTTTTATACTGTTTATTATCCGATCAGAAAAGCATTTTTCATTTCCAATTCAGACTTTCTTTAGTAACTTTAATCCATTGTAAACGCTGAACTCATCGTTTATAAGACTTTGCAGAATACGTTTTGCCTTGTACAACGTTGATCGGCAAGGTTGTTATGTATCGTCCTTGGTCGCAAGTCCAAGGGTGTTCATCGACCTAAGTAAAGACGATTCTGGGATGGTTTCGTGCATATATCGATTGTCATGTTTCAAAAAAAAATAAAAAAAATGCTCTTTATAATTTTATTCATTGTTGCGGTAGTCGCCGCAGGTGTGGCCTATTATTTATTCACCAATGGTAACGTTAAAGTAGATATGGCTTTGAAATCAGCTACGCTATATGGATTTAAAGTTAAGGGGTTGGACGGCTCGTCCATCGATTTCGCGCAATTTAAAGGTAAAAAGATACTCATTGTAAACACCGCTTCTAAATGCGGGTTTACACCTCAGTACGAGGGGCTTGAACGCTTATATAAAAGATTCAGTGATAAGTTGGTTATTATAGGTTTTCCTTCAAATGATTTTTTAGACCAAGAACCTGGTAAGGATGCCGAAATAGCTGCTTTTTGTCAACGGAATTACGGCGTAACTTTTCCGATGGCAGCAAAAATTGATGTTAAAGGAAAACGGCAGGCGCCTATTTATCAGTGGTTGACCAACAAAAGCTTGAACGGCGTAGAAAGTTCTGCTGTCTTGTGGAATTTTCAGAAATATCTAATCGATGAAAATGGCAGGCTTATGAAGCATTTTCCTCCAAAAATAGATCCCGAGGATCCTGCAATTGTGGCGTTGCTCGATTAGTTAGATAGCGCTCATTCAACTTTCTTTAAACATTTGAAAGTCCGCGGTAGTGGATGGCTGCAGAATGGGAGAAATTCTTTAATAGAACCGCCAGTCAAATTACTAATGAGTTCATCGATTGATTTGCCAGCTTTTCTAAATCCTGTACCCTTAAAATCTGTTATATAAATATCCAGTTCGCCTGCTACATCAATTTCATAGTCCCAAAAGAGATAGTAGCCATTGTCGCTGGAAGCGAAGGGAAACAATCGCTTTACGATTGGCAGCGAGCAGTCAGGACCTATTTCAAACCAAATATCATCATTTTTAACATCATCAATATAGGTACTTCTAATTTCATCGGATCTAACAGTTAATGAATCTCCATAGTTGCCCATCGGAATATAAATATGAAATTCACCTAATGCTAACCCGTATCCATAGTTTTTTACAAAGGATTTGTATGATTTAGGAAAAGCTTTTCCATTTGGGAATCTAAAATTCTCGAGAATTGACTGATCCCCAAATTCAGAAGGTGTACCTTCTATTTGCAGATCAAAGGTATTATTTAGCATAACGTTTTTATAAAAATTCGCATATTACGATTCAAAATTTCCTGCCTGTTGTTGATTTTTTTTTAACTTATTTCTTTACCGCCACTTACTTACCTGCAGTACGTTTTCATCCAGTTGTGCCGCTAATGATTTCGCCCGTGCTTTTAAGATCAATTTTCTGCCAGTAATTGTTCGGGTAAAGATTAAATCACAATTCCCAACGTGTGCTTCCCACTGATTGCTAAAATATTCGGCGAACTCTTTTTTGCGTGCCAACAGTTCCGGAACAGCATGATAATCTTCCTGCTTGACAAAAAAAGCAAATTTGTTTTTCCTGACAATCACATAACGCGGATTATAGATCGGCGCAATAATCTCCTGTAGTGCATTGATGAATATTGATTTGTCGTATGTTGTGCCTCCTTCTAAATGGCAGTAAACGGAACCCGAGCGATCAACTTGCGTTTCTATTCTTACTTCGTTTCGATCAGTCCGTATGATATGAGCTTTTAGCAAGCCATTTAAGAGTGCATAACTCACTTGGTTGAGATCTTTGGAAATATCTCGATATTTCAAATATAGTCTGAGTGACCTGACTGTATTTCTACCAAAAAGTAGCATTCCGACTGCACTCAAGCTGGCCATGTAAATATAAAAATCTTTTAGGCTTTGCATATTTTTTAATGCTCTAAAAAATCCCTGTACATTGTCAAGTCCAAAACTAAGCCAGGCAGCGCCCACTGTCGCGAGTAAGTTTCTAATTGTTTTGTTGAGATACAACGATTTTACACGTTGATAATCTTGTTCTTCCGCAAAAGGTATCTTGATCTCCTCGACGAGATTCACTCCTTTGCTAAGCGCATCATTCCACCGCTGTCTGAGGTTCTCTCGGTCGGCAGCAAATAACAACATTTCCGCATTTTTCCGTGAAATTTCCCCAACGTTGTTTATGTTTTCGGGTAGATCAAAACGGCCTATACCATTTTCAATTTCAGGTTCTTGTCGCAGCGAGACGCCGACAAAACTTTTGAACCGTCGCTTTAATAATTTAAGGTCATCACCGCCCGTTGCGGAAGTGGAGTCGGCACATACCAAATGCCAGATATTTGCCGTTTTGTCCTTATTGCCCTGTTGCGCTCTGATAGCCCGACCCCGCATCTGATTGGAAAGTACAAATGAGCCGACAAAGCTCGCTAAAATCAGGGCATTGATTGCCGGAGCGTCCCAGCCTTCACCTAACAATGACTTGGTCCCCAGTAGGACTTCAATTTCTCCAGTCTGGAATAGCTGTGTGACGATGTGAACGATATCGTGTTTAAGTCCCTCTGTCTGGTTTATTAAAAGGTAATTTGTATCAAAAGGAACAGGGCTCGCAGCGTTGTCATAAATATCATACTTAGCAGCAGTGGTTTGAAATGCAGCGTAAGTGCTAGCCGGAATAATGATCATGGATCCTGTAAGTACAGCGATTTTCTTATTATTCTTATTTTCCCGTCTCAATTTTTCGAAAATAGGGATAACACCTATTTTGTTCAATTCAAGCGTATTATGGTCGGTGCTTACATAGAATTCTTTTCGGATAAAATCCGAAAGGACTACCAGCCGTAGGTTTCTACCCAATCTTTCATATTCAAAATCCACAATCGCTGTAATAGCGTCCATTTTACTGATACTGGATGTCAAATATTGTCGGACACGGCTATTTTGGGAAAAGTTAACCCGTTTTCTTTCCGTGGCACCATGCCTTTGTAATCTATTTTCTAGCATGTTGCGGTGTTCTTCAAACGCATTGAAATGTACCTTTTCCTGGTACAGATAAAATTCAAGTAGAATTTCGAGCCATTCATAATCCAGGCGAGGTATTTTAAAATCTTTGCCACCGATGATCTCCATATGGAGCTCGGGAATTGGAATTTGGTTGGCATGGAGAAAAATTAAGCATGCTGAGTAATATTTTAGGTTATTATAGACCCAGTCGAGATCATCCATCGGGTTTAACCATATCGGATGATTTTGGACCGCCTGCAGTACGATTTTGTCGCTGCTTACTTCCTTAAACAGTTTAAGCATGCTATCCCTATAATCGGCAATAAACTGTCTTTCCTTTTGGCTAGGATTGGTGAAATAGATGTAATCCTGATGCGGACATAGATCACCCTCAATGACAAGTTCGGGGACGGAAATTTCTGCATCTATGGGACCATTGAGATCCATGTAGCGCTGCCATTCTGTTGGAGTGACATCGTAAGGTGGAGTTGCTGTTAGACCAACAACCGTCGGCTTCAGCTTTTTCTTTATATGGGTTAATGTATGCCACCATTCATTTTTAAGATGGTGTGCTTCGTCGACGACAATCGTGCCGATTTTTTGCGATTTCAATCCCTTTAGGATAAGCTCAAGGTTTGACCCGAGCTCCGGTGCATCCTGATCATTGCAGGCCGCATGCAGCGCCTGATAGGTTACTACGGTGAAAAATTTCGGATTCCGGATATCCCTGGAGATCCAGTCCGGCACGGTGTCCGTTTGAAGAAAAAGTTCACTGAACCGTTGTATCCATTGGTTACGGATTGCACGTGTCGGTGCGAGAATTAGTGTTGGTTTATTGATGCGTATAGCGACTTCAAGCCCCAAAACTGTCTTACCTGAACCAGGTGGTGCCACCACATGTAAATGACCATCTTTAAGATGCTCTTGTAATTCTTCAAGTACCCGAAGTTGGTACTTGCGCCATGAATATTTGAATTTAATTGCTTTAGGGTATTCAGTCAATAGATCCGGATAATTTAAAATTTACACTATATTGTAGTGCAATATACCAATTTTGGTTGCAAATACGATTTGCCGTAGAAGACTTGTGTAATTCCTTCGATTGACCTCGAATATAAGTGGTATGTTAAAATTATATTTCTTTTAAGTTAAATATTATGTATGCTTACCGAAGGAAAAAAAATAGCCGTTTTATCCAACATGGAGGTGCCTCCTAAGTACGTTTAAAGCATTTTCAAAGCACTAGTCCCTTGTGCCTGATCAGTGTTATATCCGTGCTTGATCTGTGCTTGATCCGTACACTCTCCAAAAACGGGCTAGTTTCAAGTGATTAATTTTAGCAGTTGGTTAATTTTTGATTAATTCTGGGCGAGCGGGATTTGGCATCGTTTCATCCTCCGTTAGGCTTATTGGACAGCGGAACAATTATTATTCGCGGAGACAGAATTTATATTCGTACATCACTCCCGGAAAATAACTTGATATCTTTGTAAGCGTACTTGAAAGTGTTATCGATGAATAGACAACAGTAATTATAAAAATACGGGTAATATGGGGAAAATTATATTCAGATTTTGGTTGGTTAATGTACTGATAAGTGTCGCGCTATTTATCCTATACCGACTTGTTATCGCAGAGACGAATACGGCTGCTACAGGATTTCTGGAGACGATTATAGTTATACTGGACATTGTTGTCAATTTAGGTTTTTCAACAATTTATCTTTTCGTAGTGATTTTATGTTCTTTACTATTTTTTCTAAATCGCATCGAAAAAATTCGCCGAAATAAAGTATTATCGTTTCTGACATTTTCGGGAATACCTGCTGTTTGTCTGGTCTTACTGATTATTTATATTTTGGTTGGAGTTTATAAATATAATATGGTTCTCGACCCGTTAAAAATGCTGCTCCTGTTTTCTGTTGTTTATCTAGCCAGCACCGTCTTAGAATTTGTCCTGTTCAGAAAAATAATCGAAAAACAGCATACTACTCCGAAAGTTAAGCAATAAAACTGCATCATTGTCGTCTGTATGACTATTTGCTTAATCAAATTAATCAAAATTAGCTGAGTTCAGATATCCTGATGATCTTAATGTTTCTAAGATGTAATTCGCTTCAGCTTGATCCATATCATTCGCGAATTTTATTGTTTTAAAACCATATTCAAATCGAATAGTCCCTCTATTTTTAAACAACGACAAATCATTCCTGCGGCCCCAAAAAACGAATTCAAAGGGCTCCTCTTCGATATGAAAATTCTTTACTTCCCGTAGATCAAATATCTTATTTCTGAAGAATATATCATTTTTTCTGGCGATGCTGATCTGCTCACGATCTATCACGATGATTTCTTTTCCAATTAAGTACCACGATAATGTTTTAATCACAAATAAGCCCCCCAGAGTCCAGCCAATCAACCAGATTACTTGAAACAACCGATCAAATTCTAATCCGCTATTTCCGTTATTAAAAAAGTCCTTTACGAACGAGCCTCCAACAAAATTTAATCCAATAAACCAAGCGACCAGCCACAAACTAAGGAACGCTATGACAGGCATATGTTTTTTTGCTGGGATGGTAATTTGGTATCTATTTGACGTTTGGTCAATATTTGCAATACCATCATAAGGTCTTTCCATGGTGATAATTTGTTACTTGTTCAAAATTGGTTAATTTAACAGGGACTAATATGCGAAAAGTAAAAGAATAAAGAAACAATTTTTTATCATTAAATTATACTAATTTTTCAGGATAAGCCATCTGATTTGTGCGTAATTCGCAGATCAAATTTTTCTATTGCTGTTCTCGATGAATTCTAATGCTTCCTCTAACTGATTTTCATCAAAATATCGCTCTTCTAAAGCCGAGTTAAATAAATGGAGCATCTTGTTTTCAATATTGACTATTGACTTCATGAAATCAGAATGGGATACAACCGCACAGCGTCCGATTTTTCCGAAATGTTTAATTCCCCATAATTCCCCTTCAAAAAATGCTTTTAATTTCATGTCTTTCATCACAAACATGTCTTTAACCTTAATCAATATGTTGACATGCGCATAACCTTCATTCAATTTTTCTTCGAAAAGTTGTTCTATCAAAAGCGCATCAGTTTCTGTAAATGTTCCTATTAATTCCAACGCAAGTGCATTGTCTTTAAATTTTTTTATTTGATTGATCATGTTGGTTTGTTGGTTTTATTGTTTTGCATGTCATCTGTATAGTAAAGTTAAAAAAATATGGAACGTAATTGAAATTCAGTTATTCACATGAATTAAAACTCAATTGCGGGGGGCTGACGAATGAATGGTCACTTTCTGGCATATTTACTTTCCTTTACAAAAAAACGTAGGGGTAGAGCCGCGTGTTCCTGAGCATAAGCGATACCGATTCGTGCTGCTTTTCCGATTTGTGCGGGATTGTATTTTAATCCCTGATCTTCAATCCAAATGCGGTCGTCGGTCAATAGCGCATCATTAAATGACGCGTCAATTCCCAAAGCTTTGGCCGCAGAACCCGGTCCGTTGGAAAATGAGGGTTTTTCTGGCAACACGTGTCTCCGTAAAGCCATCACGTCAATGCCAACGAGCGGTTCAATACTCCTGATTAAAACGCATTGAGGATCCGCTGCACCAGAGGTAACAATATTCAACAGATGGTGAATCCCATAACATAGATATACATAGGCCACACCACCTTCACGATACATCGGCTCAGTCCTGGAGGTTCTCTTTCCGTTAAATGCATGAGATGCTTTATCCATAACGCCAAAGTAAGCTTCAGTTTCGACAATTCTACCCCCTGTTAGCAGGCCGTCTTTTTGCTTATAGAGTACCTTTCCTAACAGATCTTCTGCCAGGAATAAAGTATCGGTATTGTTATAATAAGATTTAGGCAGTTTACTCATCCTTTATACAAAAAATTGACTTATTTATCATTCGTATGGTACTCGTATCAGTAGAGGTATTCAATCCTTCTCTAAGCACAGTTTTGTTTATCCCTATTTCCCAGTTCTTTTTCTCCTAGGTTACATCGTATGTGTTCTCCAAGATTAGCCAATCCAAATCTGAAAGCAATACCATGCCATAACTGGCAACATCAATAACCTTACCCATCATCATCTATGAATCAAATTGTCAACGATTATGTCCGTCGTCTAACGTTGATTAAATATAGGGAAAATCACCATTTTATCGCTAACGAAGAGTAGTTAAGCAAATGATTTTCAAACTCACCTGATAGGGCCGATAAAAAGTCTACTTATGTTAATTTTCGTGAGGCCTAAGTAGCTGACTTTATTTTAAAAATCCATTCAGGAAACCTAAAATGATACTTGTTTGGCTCATCAGGCTGACAAATAGTTAGCAATGTATACGTATGGTCTGCAAAAAAAATATGATGACGGCAATTTTTCAGGTATCCATACCAATATTGCTTTAACGTGGCACGCAGCAAATAAGGTCGTTACACTGGTCAGCAAGGGGATGCCAGATGTCCTTTTTGATCGGGAGGTGGACAACAGTGTGGCGCTGAGCACTGAGCTGACGGAAGCAGAAATACAAAAGGTATTTACACATTACCTTGCCCTGATTGACCGAGCCAAGGTTCGGTTTTTTGTGATGTCAAAAAATTTTGATGAGCTGCTGAACCGCAAAGAAAATAGAAGTGAGATCAAATTGCCAGGCCAGCTCTGGAATATGTAAGCTTCTGGAAATACCTTTACGAACTGGATGAATAGGGGGCGTCGTTTTTTTATTTTATAAGATATGGGTTGCACCACATTGACCAGGCATTAAAGTTGTTGCCGCTTTGATCTTGCGTAAGGAGTTCAAGATCATCGACACCTGTTATATCTAGATCAAAAAGATGCTGTTCATTGGGCTTGACATTATGGGAAGAAAGGATTTTCCCATTACCACGGATGATAAATTGAATGCCCTCTGGTTTTTGAGCGCCGTCACGTAAAGCTGCGATGATTTTTAATTGCCGCCACTTTTTTGCAAGCTTGTACTTATATAGGGATGGTGCATGGGCATATAATCCTTTGCGATATACCTTAGCGCTGTTTTCTAGAAAAAATAAAGCGTTAGATTCTGCTGTGTAATAATTTCTCGCTGGGTTTTCCCAACCTACGTAAGCTTCTTCCCATGCTGCGTCAGAAAGAAAGATACTATCCTTTTTTATGGTTTTAAGGTTGATGGGTTGGTCGTCCTGCAACAATTGATTTAAGACACTCAACTTGGCCTGTTTTTGATTATCCAGGCTGTCATTTTCTACTACTCTAATCAGGTCATTGACGGTAGCCTGACCAAAATTATTAATGGTTAGGAAATCTCCTTCGTTACTATGGCTAACCATTTTTCGGTATTCTTTAACTGATCCGTTGTGAAATAAAAACAGCATTCTAATTTCATACGGTATATTGCCTTCAAAAGGAGCAATATCAATTTCTACAGAATTGCTCTGGTTGACTACAGCGGTAAAGCTGTTGCTCAAATACTCGGAGGTATTATAAGGGTGGATCAACGCTACAACGCCATATGGTACTGTACCTGCACGGTACTGGAGCTTTAATTTTGTCGTATTTTCAGCTTGAAATAGCTTAAATGATTGTAATAGGAATTCGTTTTTTTGTTGGATAGGTTTTGGTCGCTGTGTAAATATGGGATGACTACTTAGTTGAAATACTGAGGCTTTGGAAAATTTAGCTGATTTTAAACCACCCCATTTTTCGTCTTTGTAGTGCCTGCTGCCATATTCTCCCATTAAGGAGATCGTTTTTGAATTGAACTCATTTGGAAAACCATGATCGTGTGGTAATCCAAAAAGGTGGCCCATTTCATGTGCGATCCCACCAAGGTACCAACTGTTGAACTCTCCTACAGTACATGCTTTATTTGTGGCAAACATCTCAGTAAAAGTTATTTTGGTGCTTGCATCCGTGAGTAGTGCCGGATCTAGGAGGTCGCAGTCTGCAACCATGCACAAGCCCGAGGAAGCAGAGCCCCTGCCATAGTATGGCGAATGAAAGATGTAGGTACCATTTTCATCTTTATGGCTTAAAGCATTAATAACAAGGATATGTTCGGTGTTTGGATTGATAGCAGGTGCCAGTTTTTCGAAGATTTCATTTTCTATTTCACGCCCTGAATTTATTGTATAATCATTTGAGGATTTCGCCCCTTGAACCAAGTGGTACCGATAACCCGAATCGTCTGTCTCAAAAGAGATACCATGACTCTTAAATCCCGAATTTCCAAGCTCAGTTTTGTAATAGGAGGAGATATCTTTCAGTGTTCGGTCGAGACGATTTTTCCAATCGGAAGATAGCTTTTTGTCAGCAGGATAAAAATAAACAACCTTAACAGTATGAAGCAGTTTATTTTTATTTTTTGAAATTGCTCCTTGAGCGAATTGGTTGAGTGTTAATAGTAAAATAGACAGCATTATCCAGAGGAAGTTTGGCTGACGTTTCATCCATGGTAATATACAATCGCTATTGATTTCAATTAGGTTTAATCTAGGTTTCATATTATCTAGACACTAAGTTAAATAAAATCAGCATGATTTTCATTAATAATATGCATAAGTTCTTCTTCTATATAGTTTTATATCCTATTTGGCTTGAAACGCTGGTGAAGGGGAAATCAATTTATTCTTCCTTACGATAACCCAAGAGATCAAGTCCAGCTTGATTGGCCCAAATAATAACTCCTCCGTTTTTGGTCTTTTGTGGTTTCTATTTTCATATTTTATTTGGGTGGAGTGCTGTCCATCTATCAAGGTGTTATGCATATGCGGAGCCCGAATTGATGAAAGATCCTTTGTGGAGTTATATCGTCTTAATACTCTCACGTATTTGTTATAGCAGTTGCTTTCGTTTTATAAATGGGAGTATCAGCGGAGGTAGCTTTATGCCAGGATTGCAGAGGTAAAGCGTTGATTATGCCTAGTACGATCAGATGAACCATGGTGATATTTGGGGATGATAACTTAGCGATTGATATTTACCGAAAAATAAGAGAATTGATATAAGAATGACAATGTAAAGATGTAAGTTTGTATATCACCAATATTAAATTTAAGGTTATGCTATATTTAGGAATTCTAGTCTTTTTTGGACTTATTACATTATTTGCTTCATTTTATACGGTAAAACAAGAATCTGCTGCTGTGATAGAAAGGCTGGGTAAATTTTTAAAAGTAAGTCATGCTGGTTTGCATTTAAAAATTCCGTTTTTGGATCAAATATCTAAACGTCTGAATCTTAGAATAAAGCAATTGGATGTCATAATTGATACCAAAACACTGGATAATGTTTTCATCAAGATGAAAGTTTCTGTCCAGTATCAGGTAATCAGAGACAACGTAAAAGATGCTTATTATCGTTTGGAGAATCCCGAAAATCAGATCACATCGTATGTTTTTGATGTTGTGCGTGCTGAAGTTCCAAAAACAAAATTAGATGACGTTTTCGTAAGAAAAGATGATATTGCCATTGCCGTAAAAAGTGAATTGCAGGATGCGATGCAAAGCTACGGTTACGATATTATTAAAGCATTAGTGACAGATATTGATCCTGATGAACAGGTCAAACATGCCATGAACAGAATCAACGCTGCTGAACGCGAAAAAACAGCCGCAGAATATGAGTCTGAGGCTCAAAGAATACGAATTGTTGCTGTAGCAAAAGCTGAGGCAGAATCTAAAAAACTACAGGGACAGGGTATCGCAGATCAGCGAAGAGAGATTGCGAAGGGACTGGAAGAATCTGTAAAAATGCTGAATGCTGCCAATATCAATGCACAGGAAGCCTCTGCGTTAATCGTGGTTACGCAACATTATGATACGCTGAATGCTATCGGCGCCAATAGCAGAAGTAATTTGGTTTTGCTTCCTAACTCGCCGACAGCAGCAAGCTCTATGCTGAATGATTTGGTTGTTTCAATTGCAGCGGCACAGAAGATTGATGGACATAATAGTGCGCAATTGCCTGATCTTCCTAAAGATGGCGGTCTTTAGGGATAGAAATCCAAAGAAGCTCTTCCATAGACGTATTATCTAAATGTTGATGTAACTGAATTCCTCAAAAGCAGGATATGGGATAAGATTACCAAGGGTACCACCAGGTTGGGCAATAAAGCATATGGAAATTGTAACATAGCAATATTTGGCTGATCGTAAGCGATCAATTGTATAGGAATTGGGGATGACAGTATTCCTAGAAGAACAACAATGAGAACTGAGCAAATACCGAATATGTTCCATAATCTGAAAATCTGGAAATTGAAAATTTTACGAAAGAATATGCCCGTTATCAAAAATATTAAGGCAGTAATTCCGAAAACTATATCATAATTGCAGCCAATAAAAGTCATTTCTCGCGGCAGCATTTTAGCTTTGAATAAAGCATAGAGAATAAATTCTACAGGAATACGCGAGATATGGATCGCCAAAAGCAAATACATATTTATTTTTGTATTAACCAATAGTATCGAACAACAGACGATTGTTATAACTGTACCCAATAGCGTTAAGGCGAAAGATGGGGGAAATTGTATAAAGAGCCCTGCAACAGCGGCAAATGATATGAAGAGCGACCAAATGATATAAACTCGCATAGAAAGTTTGTGGCGTACAGCGAACCAAAATAATACAAAACAACTTATTGTAATAGCTATAAATAGATTCTGCATGATTAAAAAGCATATATCTTATAAAACTAAAGCATAAAAGGCCTAAAATACTTGCCTTAAGGCAAGTATTTTAGTGACAGGAATTCCTCGCTATATGCTTTTGACCAAAATGAGAATATTATAACGACAGATGCTCCAAGCATTGGTTATTATCGAGAAAATTTTATTTAGCTTCCCTCAACAGGTATTTAGGAAAGCTTTTTACTTCGTTACCTCAAAACGATTTGCTCCATAATTCGAGTTATTCAGTGATAAGCCCATTGCGAATAGTAACTAATAAGCTACGAATTCTAAGTGACCATTTACAGATATTTAATCATCATTTAAATAATTAAATGTGTCTTTATTTTTACTGCCATATACAAGGGTATGTCTTCAAAACATACCATGGTTTAACAAGTAAATTTAAAGACAATGAAAAGATTAATGATGAGTTTGGTAGCAATGGTGATGCTATCATCTGTTGCTTCGGCCAAGACAGCCGCAACAACAGTCAACGGAAATGCATCTGTGAAAACAACTTCCCAGCGCCTGGCCAACAATACGGTTAGGGTTACCGAGGCAAATACGGAAACGAATGCGGCATTCGTACGCTGTAATTTTAAAGTAAGTATTTATAGCTGTGATGGTGTTTTATTAGGCAGCGCTGTATACACAGATTATGCTTCTTCAGCTGGCGGCTGTGCTAATTTCTTTGCAGCAATGCATGACTGGGTTGCAAACAACTAAACTTTTATTCATTCTTACACAAAAACAAAAGCGGGGCTTTGACCCCGTCTTTCTAAACTAAATTATCATGCGTAAATATTATATATTCTTTTTATTTCTATTCCTTTCCAGATTATCTTTTGCACAGCGGCTTCATGCGATATATGAATACATCCCATCAGCCATGGCTACTTTTAAAGAAGATGTTTATTATGATGGAACAGTGAAGATTGCAGTTCGTGATTCGATGCCAATACGCAAGCAGGAGCTCAACAAAGATGGCGATGATGAAGTAGCTTCCTCATTTTCGATAACAATCGGATCTGGCAAGAGGTATAACAGGGTCGTGATCCATCAAAATAAGGCTGACCAACAGCTAGAAACCCGTTCCATTCAAGGTGTTAACTATTTGGTGACGGACAAATTTCCGGCGTTGGTCTGGAATACCGATTACACCGATGTGGATACGTTAGGCAAACATGTATGCCACAAAGCAACGGCCTCTTATCGTGGAACTACTTTGGTCGCTTATTATACCAATGATATTCCCGTACCTGTGGGACCATCGAAATTTGGTGGCTTGCCGGGCCTTATTGTGATGCTGTATAACGAAAGTGCCAATCCGAACTATTGGTACCTGAAGGAGGTAAATTATCCCTATGCGGGAAATATTCCCGTAAATGATAAATATATCCAGTCTTTACCCAAATTGAGCCTGGAAGAATTTGTCAAGAAAGACGACCAAATCAATGAAGAACAAATGCGTATTATGTACAGCAAAATGCCAATGATGGAAGGTGTAAGCGTTGATAAGCAAAAAGTTAGAGGCAGTGTAGAGCAAGTGTATGAATGGGAACATCAATAAGCGGATAGCGGCCTTATTCAGCTTTTGTCTGTTGTTTATGGTCGTACATGGACAGGTTGCTATCCATGGAAGCGTTAGTACTGAGGGAAAAGCGTTAGGAGGGGTACGTATTGATTTACGGCGTGATGGCGATAACAAAATGTTGGCTTATACGTTTAGCGACGGCCAAGGCAAATATCATGTGCAAACGGCCCAAAGTGGACCATTTACGTTGCTATTCAAGGCGCTTAGCTTTAAGCCAGTTTCCCTTTCGATTACGCCTACGCAGGCCGACACGCTAATTGATGTACAGTTGTCAGCTGGAGGGGTGGAGCAATTGCAGGAAGTGATTGTCCATTCCAAAGGCCCCTACCGCCGGGGCAGAGATACCATTGAGCTTGCTGTGAAATCCTTTTTGCAGGGTGACGAGCGTACGGTAGAGGATCTTCTTCGAAAGATTCCCGGCATTCAGGTGGGGGCCGATGGGAGTATCAAAATAGGCAATAAAGAAGTAGAAAAAGTGATGGTGGAAGGGGACGATTTTTTTGAAAAGGGCTATCGCCTGCTGACACAAAGTATGTCCGTTCGTCCCTTGGAAAAAATTCAGATATTGCAGCGGTATTCTAATAATAAACAGCTGAAAGGTATCGAAAATTCGGACAAAATTGCACTAAATCTGCAACTTAAGGAGGAAAGCAGGGCACAGTGGCTTGGCTCGGTGGATGCGCAGGTGGTTCCCATAGGTTCAAAATATTATCAGGCCAATGCGAACTTGATGAATTTTGGAAAAAAGAACAAATATTACCTATTAGGTGCTGCTAACAATAATGGAGTCGATGCCGTAAGCAGTATTAACCACCTGATCCAGTCTGGTTCTCCTGATGAACCAGGTCAGATTGGTGTCGGAATAACAACACCTACTTTGATAGATAATACGCCAAATTTGCCTAGTTTTGATTATAAAAGAACGAATTTCAATAACGATAAGCTGTTGTCCTTGAATACCATTTTAAATCCGACCCCACAGTTAAAGATCAAATGGCTGGGTTTTGCAAATCCTACTAAAAAATCATTTTATCGAAATACCGTGCAGAACTATCATTTGGAGGATATTCAATTTACCAATACCGAAGATTATCAGTTTACCAGAAACATCGATAACTACTTCACGAAACTGGAACTGCAGTTGGAGCCCAATAAGCGTACACTGTTGAGCTATTCAGGTACACTAGGTTCTCTGAGAAAAAATGATTTGGGTGCATTACTGTTTAGTGGTGTTCAAAGTGAGGAACTGACCAAAAGTAAAGGATATTTGACCAACCATAGTCTGAGTTATAGCTACAAATTTTCGGAGCGGGATGTACTGGTCAGCTCACTACGTTGGATAAAGCAGCAGTCGCCATTGGACTACAGTATCAATCAATACTATTATGAAGACTTATTTGGAGGTAAAGATATCCATGCGGTAAAACAACATATCGAAAATAATCTGCAGTATATGGGCGCTACTACACACTATGTAAGCCGAAAGAAAAATGGTGATTTTTTTGAGTTGGCCTTCAATATGGCCTACCAGCAGCAACAGCTCAACACCGAATTGAAGTTGTTATCAAATCCAGACGAGTTGGTTGGGACAGCAGTATCTCCTTCGGGATTTTCCAATGCGATGGACTTAAACGTGTTTCAGACGAACCTTATTTCCAAGTATACCTTTAAACGAAATAAATGGGAATTGACACCTCGCTTGCAGGCAGGTCTTGTACAGAACAGGTTGACAGATTTTGGGAAACCCAAACATAAAAATAACCTGTTGCTTTCTCCAGGACTATCGGGGAAATGGGTTATCCATCCAAAAGGGCGACTGGAAACAGATCTCTATTTTCAACAACAGAATACCTCACTCACCGAGCTAATTCCCCATTATTATACGACAGGGGTTCGAAACTTTATTCGAGGAACGGATAATCTAGCGACCTTAAGTAGTTCTGGTGGCACGCTGATGTACACCTATGGCAGTATGACAGATCGTTTTTTTGCGAACCTTTCGGCCGGACATCAGATTTTGTTTGATTATGTGGGTACAGAAAGCAGTTTAGACCCCAATTTTAGCCTTGTGCAACAAGTATTGCTTAAAAACAAAAAGAGCAGCAATTACAAGGCAGATCTCAATTATTACCTGAAAGTTGTAGGTGGAAATTTCCGTCTGGACTTAGGTGCAAACACGGCAGATTACGAAACATTGGTGGTGGGCGTGGGCAATCGTCAAATTCATACAGAGACATATGATTATGGACTATCGTTTAGAAGTGCATGGAAATCCAGGTTGAATATTTACACAGGTTATGCCCTGCAGTCGGTTACTTATCGCTCAGATAGCAAAACTACACTCAATAATAGCCGCGGATTTCTGAATGTATTTTTGAATATGGGAAAAAATATACAGTGTAATCTAAAGAATGAATCCTATCGCTTTGGCAGTTTCCTTGGGCAGGATTCCAAGACCTATTATTTTTCGGATTTCTCCCTATCTTATGAATTGCGGCAACATAGGACAAGATTTACCATGACAGCAAAAAATATTTTTAATACTCGCTTTTTCAGAAATGCTGAATTGACAGACCTTTATAATACCAGTACCGAATATAAACTTTTGCCGGGTTATATCAGTTTTGGGGTAGATTACAGCTTTTAAGTTTTTATCTTGAAACCAGGACAGAACATATCGTCGAAGATGAAAAATTCTTTCAGGATAGGCCTGCAACCGTTGCTTTTTATTACAAGTTGATTTCATCCGAAATTAGATTGTCAATAAAAACGCTTTGATCAATTCGGCGGTTTCAATAGGTTTTTCCGCAAGAATAAAATGGCCACAGTTTTCAATTTTTTTAAGTGTTAGATTACGGGTGATTTCCGGTAATGAATGAAGCAGTAGGTCATAGCCACTTGCACCAATCGCCAGGACTGGCATTTCTAATTTACTGTAGCTCGCGTAATCTTTAATATCCTGTGGAAAGGCTTGATACCATGCATTGGAACAACGAATAGCATCTTTATTATCATAAGCTTCACTATAAACAGATTTATCAAATTGGCTTATGCTATCTTTATTAATCAGCAGGTTGTCAAATAACCAAGAGATGACGATTGACATGCGTCCCTCAAGTAACCTTTCTGGTAATTCTTTTACTTGATTAAAAGCTAGCCACCATGGATATAGATAAGTTCCCCCCAAAACAGGTAACATAGGAAGCTGATACATGCTTGGGTCTGGATGTGGTGTATCCAGCAGTATCAATTTGCTAGTTGCTTGAGGATAATTACAAGCAAAACTAAAAGCAACATGTGCACCGATATCGTGACCTGCAATAAAAACGTTGTCCAAGCCTAAATGCTTTACTAATTTGTAGATATCCTTGGCGATGTTCTTTTTGTCGTAACCATTTTCCGGTTTATCCGAGCTACCCATTCCTCTAATTTCAACTACAAATACTTGGTTGCTTTCTGCTAATATAGGCATTACATGATGATACGCCCACCATGTTTCTGGATAACCCGGAATAAGAATTATGGGGTCTCCTTTGCCTCCGTGAACATAATGGATTGAAATGTCATTTATTACGATAAAATTGCTTGTGAAGCCGGGTACAAGTTTAATAAGTTCTTTGTCGGAATATGCTGTTTTCATGATAAAAAGATATTTATAGCGACCATTGATTTTCTATAGACAAATTTAAACTGTATTTTTACAACCAACAAGTATGAAGTATACTTTATACTTGTGATATTTTTTTAAACTATTGATTATCAAGTGAAATTAATTAGTCAACTAGCGAGGGAAGCGAACATTCCTATCGGAACTATACGTTTTTATGAAAAGAGTGGACTCATTTCTGGCAAGACAAAAAAGGATATAACTTCCAATAACTACGTTTATTACGATGATGAAGTAACCGAAAAACTGAGGTTCATAAAGATGGCAAAAGCTGTAGGTTTTACGTTAGCTGAAATTAAGCAGGTTATTGATGCATGGTATCAAAAAGAGCTAACTCAGACAAGTAAAATGGAAGTGCTCGATCTTAAATTGGAACAGATAGATGCTAAGATAAGGGAACTTAAAGTAATGAAAAAGCAAATCGAACAATGTAAAAGCAATATCCAAAATGGTTTAAGTCGATAACCTATGTTTCCGGCTTTACCTACTCCTAGCTCATTGAAATGAAAAAGATGAAAGAATACAAAATTGCTATTGGATTGTCAACCGTATTGTGTCTAATTGCCTTTTTTATTAGAGATCGGTTTTTAATGTTTTTTACAACCGAAATTATAGGTGAAAGCCCCTTGTTTAAGGATAGCTGGCGTCTACCTGGCCAGGTTTTACCAACACTGATTTTTATTTTCTCTTTTGGAATTCTCCCTTTTCTGTATCTGTCAGTCAAAAATTATTGTAAAGTATCTTCGTTAAGAAATCAACGGCTTTCCCTTCTAATTATCAGTACTTCGGGACTTATATTGTGTTGGGTGCGCTTGGTTTATTTAAAATTTAAAGTTGCTCAGATACGAGACCTGTTAAGAAGGGCCGAGTTTACTTCGGATGGTGATATACCCAGCGTTCGGTTTCAAGATATGCATCTAGAGTCTTATCTCTTAGTAGGCTTACTTGTTGGCTGGCTACTAAGTATTATTATTTTTAGAAAATCTACAAATCCTAAACTTTAATTCCCCCCCTGAATGCGTAACGAGAGGGGGATCTCGTACTATGAACTGCATGAGAGTGTAGAACATCCTGCGGTGTTGTCATAGCTAGAAGGACGTTTGACGGAAAATTCCGGAAATAATTCTTGGTATGGATTTTCTAATGCTTGCGTTAGTTTCATTAACATTGCTGTTTTTCCAGCATTAATTTCTTCAATGCATTGGTAAAGCAGATAGTTCCGCAGTATAAATTTGGGGTTTGTTTTTTTCATTAAATCCAGGGACTCAGCTTTTGAAATTGAATTTGAATGCAAGCGGGATTGATAATGTTCCATGAAGTCTTTAAGTCGGCTAAGCTTTTCTTCATTTAACACAGCGTAAGCTACTGGGCTAAAATGTTCATGTAAATCAGTTTCTGGAGTTATTTTTTCCAATTTATTGAAGAATAAGGTATGATCCAATGCGAGTTCTTGCATTAAACCTTGCCAGTTGTTAAAAAACACCTCATCTTCCTTTTTTAGCCCATCAAATCCGAATTTTTTGCAAAGCATTTTGTCATGAGCTTCCCAAAAATAAACGCCAAAATTATTTAGGGTGTTTTCAAGGAATTTTTCATCGTTGATGATAGGTTGGAGGGCATTCGCAAGTTTCCATAAATTCCAGTTTGCAATCTGTGCCTGCTTTCCAAATGCATATCTCCTTCCTGGTAGATCCGTCGTATTGGGCGTGAAATTTAAATTATATTCATCCATCATTGAATAGGGACCATAATCGATCGTTAGGCCTAAGATCGACATATTGTCTGTGTTCATTACCCCATGCACAAAACCTACTCTAAACCACTCTACCATTAAGTCTGCCGTGCGGTTACATACATTTTCAAAAAAATCTTTATATTTCTGCTGATCGGATGAAACAATTTCAGGGAAGTAATTTTCAATCGTAAAATCAAGCAGATCCTGTAATAAGCTGTGCTCCCCCTGAGCAAACATCAGTTCAAAATGTCCAAAGCGAAGGAAGCTTTCGGCGGTTCTGATTACCACGGCTCCTTTTTCGTATTGTGGGTTGCCGTTGTACATGATATCCCGAAGAACATCTTCTCCCGTAAAGGCCAGGCTTAAGGCTCTGGTAGTAGGTATGCCCAAGTGATACATGGCTTCACTCATCAGGTATTCACGTACAGAAGACCGCAATACGGCTCTTCCGTCCGCACGTCTTGAATAGGGCGTTGCACCAGCTCCTTTCCATTGAATTTCGGTCTTCTTACCCGCGGCATTGGTAATTTCTCCTGCAAGAATAGCCCTACCATCGCCCAGTTGTCCGGCCCAGTTACCAAATTGATGTCCCGCATAAGCTGTAGCGTAGGTCTGAATATTGTCGGGTAGGTGAGATCCTACCAAAAAGTTAAGATCCTTTTCTTCAAATTTACCCAGCCCTATTTCCTCAGAAAGAGCCTCGTTGAAAGCAATCAGTTGAGGCTGTTCAAACCCAGCAGGTTCGATCGTAGCAAATAACACTTTTGGCGTGCCTCGCTGTGTAGGATTATTGGAAAAATCTCCAGGGAATTTTTTGAGGAAAGGTTGTTTGATCTGTTCAATATTCATACGGCAAAGATATTAATTATAAAAGATATAGACTTTCCAAATTATGGAAAGTTCCTGCATATGGTCAAAGCGTTTTCAGAATGACCATGTTGAGAGAAAAATCAGTTGCTGTCGGACTAGGCTCGCTAATTATTGCAGTGACTGAACAATTCATGAAGATCAAAGCCTGTCTAACAGAATACAGAATTCTGTTTTTCTCTAGCACGGTCGTAAGCCTTTTGCAAGAGGTAACAGGCATAGGCAACATCTTGCTTATTGTGAAGGTAAAAACTGATCCATCCTGAATTTTTAAATAGATGATGGTCCTTGATTTTTCCGTCTATCATTAATGATTTTTTTAGCTCTTTATTTAATAAAATATCCACTAAACCATTGCTATGTACATGTGCGAATTCCTTTCCCGAATAATTGAACGCAGTCCCGCCATATTTATGTATCCCAACCGTCGTCCCGGGCATACCTTCGACATTTTCTTCCAGGTCATCGATCCAATGTAGCAGTTCGGGCTTCGCAATGAACATCCAAAGTCTCATAAGACTATCAAATAGGATGGCTAATAAAGGGATATCCTTTAAAAAGCCAAGTTTTCTTACCACAAAAGAAAACATAGGTTATCGCTCGCTTAATAGTTTAATATGCTCCATTACTCGGAAATGGACATTCCTAGTGATACTTTCTGCCCAAAGGTCATAATACCAAGTAGGGAAGACATGGAGATTATACCAACTGTTCCCGATAAGGGTGGTGGTACCATTTCCATTGTCTTTCAACATAAATTGACCTCTTTTGATATCTATATGTCCCATAATTTCAGGGTCTTTGGGTTGATCAATGATATCAAAAACTAAGTTTTCATTGACGTCAAATTTTACAATCTTCTCATCGAAAATATATCCGTTGCTGAAAATGCATTTTCGGTTTGCGCCCAGTTTATGCTCACTTACCGTTGTGGCCATTGGGCTCAGCATTCCTATATTAAAGAGCCAATAGCTTTCCTTCTGAGATATCGGATCGAAGGCGACCACGTGCTCCCATACTTGTGCTGGACTCGCATGAATCAAGATCTCATCGGAGACCATATTTTCGTGATGATGATCACTCAGGGAGTCAACAATAAAAATTCCAAGTAACAGGCTAACAATGCTTATATTCAATTTTTGATTACTCTTTTTAAACATTGACCTTCCAATAAAGGCGCCTGCGATAACAAAACCAAAAATAAGAGGGGAAACAATTAAGAGGCAAATAATGCCTTCACCTAAGAATATAAAGCTCAGTAAGATAGCCATGAGACTACCCAAGATAGAGCATGCCGTTATTTGTGTTCCTCTCATGTTGGTATCTTTCCAACACCAAGCCATAATAATACCCATCAACAGTGGAATAATCACAAACTCAGAAAAGACAAGTACACACACATCCTTGGGCAGCAATGAAGATTGCATACCAATAATTAGAAATGCAAAAATGTTGGCTATTAGAATGCCCTGAACTATTTTAGAACTTCGTACTTTATAAAACGTTTGTTTCAAACTCATCGTATTTGATTGTTAGGCTTCCCGACTCAGGCTGATCTGATTTTAGCCGCATATTCACACACTGCTTAAAGGCGTTTAAGTGAAAAAGCGATATCGAAGCTAATGCTTTTTTAATTGTTAATGACCAGTGGTGTCTGAATATTTATTTCGGTATTTTGTGCCTTTACTCAGGGACCAGCATAATAGTTCCATTCATCATTCGGGCGACAATTTATGAATATGCCACCCACTTTTGGCTTGCCATCCGTTATGCTAAAACTTTGTATGGCTAAGATATTAAATAATTCGCTATTTAATAAATTTTGGAATGTTGCTAAATATAATGCTATTCAATTGAAGCTGATCAAAATGTTACAAATACGGAAATGCCTTTGCGTTGGATGTATCCTACTTCTGAATTCGATACAAATCGGGAAAAAGTTGATGAAGCAAGTCTACGACAATGGGGTGGAGTTGATAATGTGGATAAAATTATTTGGTTATTACAGAAATAAGTAAGAAACTCGCTTATAAGATAATGGTAGAAACCGCATTTCGATAAGAACGTTGTGGTAATACTTGTTCATAGAAATAGACAACTCCAATGAAATTAAGAAAAATTATATTGCTTTTGGTGATAACCCTTTTAGGGCATATGCTCTTCGCTCAGGCAAAAAATGAGGTAAAGGTACTGCAAATCAATATCTGGCAGGAGGGGACTGTCGTGCCGAATGGGTTTCCTGCGATTGCAGACGAAATTATTGCCAAGCATGCAGATGTCGTTCTCTTTAGTGAAGTCCGCAATTACAAGGGAACAGACTTTATTCAGCGTATACTAACGGAACTCAAAGCTAAGGGGGCTATATATTTTGGCCAGTCCAGTGACGCAAAACTGGATGTCGGTTTTATTTCCAAATATCCGATTGAATCACAGCATAGGCTTTATGAAAAAGATAGTACTATGGGCGGTGTTTTAAAAAGTAAGATCAAGATTGGAAAGCGTTCTTTTGTATGTTATTCTTTACACTTGGACTACACGAATTATGCCTGCTATTTACCACGTGGTTATGATGGTGTGACCTGGAAAAAGTTAGATCGTCCTGTATCAGACGTAGGTACCATTATTGAGGCTAATCGTAAAAGCAAACGTGATGAAGCTATCCAGGATATCCTGAGCGATGTAGAGAAAGAGGATCAATCACAAACGTTTATTATTGCAGGTGATTTTAATGAGCCTTCGCATTTGGATTGGACATTGGCAACAAAAGATCTTTTTGACCATCGTGGGGCAGTGGTTCCCTGGGACTGTTCGGTTTTATTAGAAAAAGCCGGATTTATAGATAGCTTCCGTCAATTATATCCCAATCCGGTCAGTCATCCTGGTTTTACTTACCCTGCTTTTAACAAAGATGTTCCTATTGAGAAATTGGCATGGGCACCCACAGCGGATGATCGGGATCGGATCGATTACGTTTATTACCGCAGCAAAAAGCCGTTGAAGGCAGTAAAAGCTAACATTGTCGGTCCTGTGGAAACCGTAAAGTATGGGCAGAAGCAGGAAAAAGATAGTAAAGATAATTTCCTGCTACCCGAAGGCGTGTGGCCAACCGATCATAAAGCGATGTTGGTTATGTTTGAATTCTAGTGCATCAATAGCCATATGAAATATACCGAAAAGCCCGTAAGTGCCTACGAATGATAATTTATCTTCAGCGAATTATAATTGGTTCGATTTTTAATAGGTTGTACTGTTAAATTTGTGTTTAAAATGATAAGTTTATCATGAACAAATCAAGCTAATGAAAAAGATTAAAAGGTTCGTTTTAGTGGTCGTCGCTCTATGTGTAGTAGCCCTGGTTGTTGTGGTGATAACCAATAGCAATGTAAGGGCTAAAACAGATTCGGTGATTTTCACTGAACTTAAAGATGTGCCAAGAACCAAGGTCGCCATCATTTTTGGCGCTGGTATCAATGGTGATCAGCCAAGTAGATATTTGAAAGATAGACTCGATGCTGGGATTTCATTGTACAAAAACCACAAAGTGGATAAAATATTGCTGTCGGGAGACAACGGAAGAGACGAGTACGATGAGCTTAGCGTAATGAAGTTGTACTGTCAGAAAAATGGCATCGATACCGCAAAAATTTATATTGACTATGCTGGGTTCGATAGCTACTCGACCATGTACCGGGCAAAATATATATTTAATGTTGATACGGCAATCTTGGTATCTCAGAAATATCATCTAAATAGATGTGTTTATCTGGGCGATAAATTGGGTATAAAATCATTCGGCTATAGTGCAGATCGAGGCGCTTACCCGGGGTATAAATATTATGCATTTAGAGAAAAACTATCGGTTACGAAAGCTGTTTTGGATGTAATGAGAAATAGAAAACCAAAGCATTTAGGTAAGCAGGTGGATGTAAACGGAAAGTCGAATTATACTAAAGAATAGGTTATTAGATTTTGTAGACGGACAGACCATTTATTATACCATAGTTGTTTGATAATGTAGATGTTCGTTTAATAGTGTGCCACAGACAAATGAGAGTTATTCTAAACATATTTTTATTTTTATTCGGGATTGGATTTTTAATTCTTTTTGTTGGTATCGGTTTGTTTATGGCTGGTTTTGGCGGTGTTGACAAAGATTATTCCGTAACGGAACTTAAAGAAAACTTTGAGGAAAAAAGAGCCGAGATTTATGAAGTCAAAAATTATATAAACAAAATAATTCTACCTAACAAATTAGTTCATATAGAATTTGAGAATAACAATATGGTAGGTATCTTTCATTTGGAGGTGGACGGCAAGTTTGAAAGTAACTGGGATGTGAAAATTAATTCGAATAAAGCAGACTCTTTATTGCAAAAACTTGGTTGGACAAGAGGGACTTTAAAGACTCTCAAAGAGAAGTTAGATAATGCAAATTGTATCGGTATTACAAGCGGAGAACCTTGTAATATTAGCTTTCAACGAAGCGGAATGGGAATGTATTCTTTTAATGTGTTTGATAAACCAATTGCCGATAGCTTAAAAACGGCTTATAATGACGGTTGTACTTACATTATGGTAAATGACAGGCTTGTGCTGGAATATGGTGGTGGCGCGATTGGAAGTCAATGCTTTTATAATTTAGAATAGGTAGAAAGCTTAGTCGCTAAAAAGAACACACCGTATGAAATTGACTATTAAACAATCTTATCATCAACCGAAGAGTTACTCTTGGGTACCTTAACCATTTATAATTCCTTCAATAAACAAAAATCGTCATGCAGAAGTTTAAAATCATTTTAAAACTTCTGAATTGTTTGACTGGTAAGATCGCGGGATAAGAGTGAGCGCTAGAATAAACGAAGTTTAATCTTCTGCAGCGCCAGTATTCTTCTTTCTTTTACTAGGAGCATCCGGGGATAAAATAGCTAAAGCTAATGTCTTCAGGAGTTTGCGGGAATCAAGTTGAATAAGTATTTTCGTATAAATTCCAACTTGATATGAAATTCCTCTTAACCTTTATTTTTTGTTCCTGGTTTTCTTTTTCACTATTTTCTCAGGTTGGAAAAGTAGGCAGGCAGAAAGATCAATTTGAAGTAATTGATTCTGTTCTCGGCCAAGTTTTAAAAGATCATCATGTGGCGGGTTTTGCCGTTGCTGTTGTGAAAGGCAATAAAATAATTTATAATAAGGGATTTGGTTATCGTGATTTCGCGAATAAAAAACCCGTCACACCCAATACGCTTTTTGCAATTGGTTCAAGCTCCAAAGCTTTTACTGCTTCATTGTTAGGTTTATTGAGAGCAGATGGCAAACTAACATTTGAGGACAGAGCGGTATCTTTACTGCCAACGTTGCGGTTTTACAATGATGAGATGGATAATCAAATCGTTGTTAAAGACCTAATGGCGCATAGGACAGGCTTGTCCCGCTATGATTTATCTTGGTTTCTGTTCAATAGCAAAAATAGAGATAGTCTGATTTCACGGGTCAGATTTATGAAACCCAGCTCAGGCCTGCGAATGAAATGGTTCTATAATAACTTCATGTACCTTGCTCAAGGAATGATTGTGGAGCGAATGAGTGGTAAGACATGGGAACAAAATATACAAGAAAAGTTTTTTACCCCCCTACAAATGACCCGTTCTAATACCGATCTTTTAGCATTTCAACGGGACAGCGATGCTTCTTTGCCCTATACACTTTCCAAAGATAACACGATAAAACTGATTGATTATTATAATATTAGTGGTATGGGGCCAGCAGGAAGCATAAATAGCAGTGCTAATGACATGTCCAATTGGCTCAAGGTTTGGCTCAACCGAGGTTATTTCAATGGGAAAGAAATAATTCCTGCAAATTATATAAATGAGGCTGCGAGCTCCCAAATGGTGATGGATGCAGCTTTACCAGACAAACATAAAGATGTCTTCCTTTCCAATTATGGTTTAGGCTGGATGATTGGCTCCTATAGAGGACATTATCAAGTAGAACATGGTGGAAATATTAACGGATTTTCTGCGAATGTAGCATTTTTTCCAACAGATACACTCGGAATTGTCGTATTAACCAATCAAAACGTATCTAAAGTTCCTACAGTGGTCAGAAATTCCATAGCGGATATACTTCTTGGTTTGAATCCAATCGACTGGAATGGTGAAAAAAAGGCTGAAATCGACTCAATGCGCCATATTAAAAAAGAAGAAGAAGAAAAGTTGCCCGTTACAGCGACGAAACCTTCCCATTCCTTAAAACAGTACACTGGTTCTTTTGAAAACCCTGCATATGGAATTATTGAGGTAAGGCTTAAGAATAACAAGTTATACAGTGAACTCGGTTATGAGAAGGTTGTTCTTATTCATCGACATTATGATGTTTTTGACCCACGGTCTGTCGATAAAAATGGGGTAGCGGATACTGAACCAAGTAATCTTCTCTTTAACTTCTTTAGCGATGTGGACGGTCAGATTCAAGGTATAGGAATTCTGTTGGACGGTAGTGAAAAACCGGTTATTTTTGATCGTAAGCCCAGTCCTGTTGCTACATCGCGGTAACCGACCAATCGTATGGACCAATAAGATGAAAAGGAAGGTTCCGATGACACGCTTAAGCCAGTTGCCAGAGAAAGGATGAGGTGTCAAACTGTAATTGAACATACGAAAGCAGAAGATTGGATGGATTTTAGAATTGGCAACTTTAATGCATCTTTTAAGTATTAAAGATTTTGTTATTGTTAATTTATAGACGCATTATGAGATATTCATCTGCAAAAATAATTGATTACAATTGGCATTTTGAAATAAAATAGCTTTTTTAAAGCATATTAGTTGGAGAATATGAACATCCATTTTAGGTCACAGGATATGGTCTCGTTAATCCAAGTGAAAAAACCGATTTTATTATAAACCGAATGACTTTTTTACCAAAACTCTTATTAATTGGGATATTCTTCTTATGGAGCGGAGCCCTTTATGGGCAAGCTACGGAAAATATCGTGCAGGGTAAGGTCGTCAATCCTGATCACGTACCTGTTTTCCTGGCTACAATAAGCTTATATAGTATTGATAGCAAACTGATAGCTAGTTCAATGACAGATAGCACGGGCTGTTTTCAGATTGCGTATAAACTAACGGGTAACTATTATTTGTTGATTAAGCACATTGGTTATAAAGAGTTGAGAAGCAGCTCGTTTAATCCGTCCAATGGCAACGTTGGGACACTACATCTTCTCCGACAGGAAAATACATTGGAAGCGGCAGAAGTAGAAGGTAAAAAGAAGTTGTTTTCTGTAGATGGAGGTACAGTCGTCTATCATGTAGAGAATAGCATAGGCTCACAGGATATATCAGCTTTCGATGCTTTGAAGAGATCCCCTGGTGTGCAGATAGAAAACGATACAGACATTACACTCAATGGGAAAAGTGGTGTACAGATCCTCCTGGACGGAAAACAAACTTTTCTTTCAGGAAAAGAACTTAGTGATCTATTGAAATCGATGTCATCAAATAACCTCAAATCCATCGAAATTATCAATAATCCAAGTGCCAAATATGATGCCACTGGAGCTGCAGGTATAATCAATATCAAAACCAAAAAAAATCAGACAAAAGGATTAAATGGAAACATTTCCACGGCCTTTGCCTATGGTGTCAGTCCCAAACAATTGGAAAACCTTGCATTTAACTATCGGGTTAATAGGATTAATGTCTATGGAACTTACAATCATACATTGGGGTATTACAATTACCTTTATGGTACGGATCGCCAGCAAAACGGAAAGTCGTATGACAGCCATACGATCGACGTCGACAAACGTCAGAAAATGGCGGCTCAAGTCGGGGTCGACTATTTTATTGACGAAAAGAATACGGTCGGTTTTTTGGCAAATAGCAATTTTATCTTTGGAGGAGGTCTAACCAATACCGCTACAGCCATTACGACACCGCCTTCCACCACGGTTGAGGAAACGCTGGATGCCATTAACGATTATTACGGGCAGAATACGAAACGCTACAATTTTAACCTGAACTACAAATACGAAGATACAATAGGGCATATTCTAAATATTGATGCCGATTACGGTCTCTTCGGTAAATGGAACAAAAACTTGCAGTCAAATATTTACCGTGACAATCAGTATGTCGTTACTGACGAAAACTTTTACCGTACTCTTAATGATATCGATATTGATCTAAAAGGATTAAAAATAGACTATGCGACGCGGTTATGGGGTGGGAAGTTGGAAACAGGTGCCAAATACTCCGCAGTAGGCTCAAAAAATAACGCAAACTTTTATCATGTTAAACAATCGGAAGATAGCCTAGACAATAGACGTTCAAATGATTTTCACTTCGATGAGCATATCAGCAGTGCGTATGTTGACTACAAACGGTCCATTGGTGCCTGGTCCCTACAGGGCGGACTGCGACTAGAATATGCTAGCTCCAATGGTACCCTACTTTATCAGGGGTATGGGGCAGATCTCAACGAACATATCAATAGAAAGTTTACTAACTTTTTCCCCTTTTTTTCCATTGCCACACAATTGACTGCTAAACAGACACTGTCTTTGTCTTATGCCAAACGTATAGAAAGACCAGCATATCAGGATCTCAATCCTTTTGTATATATGCTTGACGAGCTTTCATTCTGGAAAGGGAACCCCTTCCTGGTACCTTCATTGACCCAAAGGTTTTCGTTACTTTATTCCGGGAAAAATTCGACAATAATAGGCATAAACTATGCCTATACAGACCAATTGAATGCAAAAGTAACAGATACACTGGAACAGGATAAAATCATGATGATCAGTAAAAATGTGGGGACACAGCAACATTGGTCCCTGTCCCTGACGCAGACTTATTCGCCTAGGCCCTGGTGGGACATGACTTTCAATGGCCTGTTGTATTATATCCATAATGACGTTTCCTTTGACCAGTACCAAAATCTCAACTTGAGGCAAACTGCGGGACGTGCCGGTCTCCTTCAGACCTTCAAACTCCCCTTTCAGATGAGGGCAGAAGTTTCGGTGGTCTACAATTCAAAACGACTCGGTGGGGCCAATACCATCAGTAGACCGGTTAGTCAAGCGGACATTGCGTTCCAAAAATCTGTATTAAAAGACAAAGCAACAATACGACTGGCTATCACCGACATCTATAAAGGTAACCAAGTTAAATACACGCAAAATTTACCAGGACTGCTTTCATCAAGCTATGGCTACTACGAATCAAGACAGGTACGTCTGAGTTTCAACTATAGGTTCAGCAGTGGAGCGACTAAGGATCAACGTAATCGCAAATCGGCTCTCGAAAGCGAAAGCGGCCGGATACAATAAGATATCGGCACCGTTTGTATATATTTATTTTTTAATATTGGCCCTGCAATACATTGATGAATCTTCTAAATTTGAAATCTATAAATTAATAAAGACACGACATGAAGTTTACTATTTTCTTTTTAACATTAACATTTCTTTGCTTTAACTGCGAAGCCCAAAAGCAAGCTGAAATCTTCAAGGTGATGTCATGGAATATATTGCACGGAGCAAATGATAGTGAGGATGGCAAAGCCCATGCGGTACAGATTATAAGAGAAATAAATCCGGACGTCATATTGATGGTGGAAACTTACGGTTCCGGCAAAGAAATAGCCGATTCCTTAGGTTATATATAAACTAAGTTCTTTTATTTTTCGAAAAAAAAGATTGACATGATCAAGAATTTCGCTAAGCTAAAGTCACCCAATTAGTTTTCAAGGATTAGAAGTCGACTGTAGGTAACCATGAGCCTATCGATATCGAGCTATGGCGGAGTTCTGACAATAAAGCGCTGTTCAAAACAAGTACAGGCTTTATTATTTATTGGCCAAACTGAATTCTTCTTCTGTTACGGGATTTAGCCAAGTAACCTGAACATTTTCTTTAAAATTAGTGATGGCAACATGTACCATTTTCGTAGTAGCAGTTGCGCCGTGCCAGTGTTCTATATTCTCAGGAATATTGACAACATCACCTTTTTTGATTGCTTGTGCCGGCTTCCCTTTCTCCTGATAGAGTCCATTTCCTTCGATTACCAGTAAAACCTGGCCTTTAGGATGTGTATGCCAGTTTGTTCTCGCACCAGGTGCAAAAGTTACGCTACCTGCCGAGAAATCATTGTTTTTATCCTTTGCTACCAAAGGGGTTAAAAATGCATTTCCAGTAAACCATTCCTTAGGCAATGGTTCCCCTTTGGGAAATATTTCTGCTGTGTTCATTGTATGATCTGTTTTAGTGTTGCAGGCGAATAAACTTATCGCCATAATTGGGATAACGAATAACCCGTTCATATAGTTTGCAATTTGGTCTTCATAAAGACCATCCGATATAAAGATGATCTGAATTCTTTATTATATGTTTTTAATGATTTTTGCCGGAATTCCACCGACAACTGTATTATCCGGTACGTCCTTGCTGACAACGGAGCCAGCTGCTACCACAGCATTTTCTCCGATTGTAACACCGGGCAGGATTGTTGCATTTGCCCCGATCCAGGCATTCTTTTTGATATGGATCGTAGCCACATTTAACGATTGTCTGTTTTCAGCCTCAATTGGATGGCCTTCTGTTAATAAACTCACTTTGGGAGCGATTAACACATCATCTTCTATAATTATACCACCTAAATCCAAAAAAACACAGTCAAAGTTGATGAAGACATTTTTTCCTATCTTTGTATTCTTGCCATAGTTGATATATAATGGTGTAAATACAGTTGTACTTTCATCTATAGCTGAACCGGTAATCTGACTTAATAGATTTCTTATCTCATTGGGATCAGCCGAATTGTTCATAGGCACCAAGAATGCTTTTGTAGCAAAAGAAGCTTGCTTCAAACGGTATCCTTGGGGATCATCGGAAGAAATATTTTTATTCTTTTTCAATCGTTCAAAAATATCTTCCTGATAACTGTTATCTGATGTTTTCATGGAATAGCTAGTTAAATTTTATATGTAATTTAATGAAATAAGTACGTTATTTTAAATTAGCAATAAAGAATGCTGTCAGTTTATCGAATGGAATTTTGTCGAATTGATCATATAAGTCAACATGAACTGCATTGGGGATAATCATTAGCTCCTTTGGTTCGGTAGCAGCTTTATAAGCGTCTTCACTGAAATATCTTGAATGAGCATTTTCACCTGCAATGATTAGCATGGGGCGAGGTGCAATTTCCTTGATATAAGAGAGAATCGGCATATTCATAAACGACAGGGGGGAAGTTGCCGTCCATGAAGCATTTGAATTGATAGAACGAGGATGAAATCCACGAGCTGTTTTATAATAATCAAAATATTCCCTGACAAACTGAGGCTCACTGCCAGTCAATTTTTCCGGTAAATTGTTTGTTGAAGATGCGTAAGATCCGCTTTCGGCATCTTTCCAGCGCTGCAGGCCTAATTGTTCCAATGTTTGTGTACGTTGCGCTGCAGTTACCACATCGTTATAGCCTTTTGACATGACGCGCGTCATATCGTACATACTGGTCGTTGCTACTGCTTTTATACGTTTGTCTACTGCCGTTGCATTTAATGCAAAGCCAGCAAATCGACAGATGCCAATGATTCCGATTTTGTTCCTGTCAATGTTTTTCTGCAGCCCTAGAAAGTCTACAGCTGCGCTGAAATCTTCGGTGTTGATATCTGGCGATGCTACGTTACGAGGTGAACCGCTGCTTTCACCAGTGTAGGAAGGGTCGAACGCCAAGGCAATAAATCCTCTTTCCGCCATTTGGTTGGCATACAATCCAGAAGATTGCTCTTTCACTGCACCAAAAGGGCCACTGATGGCAAGTGCAGATAACACTTTGTTGTCTGTGTTTTTAGGGATGTATAAATCGCCAAAAAGTGTGATGCCATAACGGTTTTTAAAACTTACTTTTTTGCGGGTTACCTTATCGCTTAATTGAAAAGTATAATGATCTGACGAACTATTCATCGGTTTTAAATTTTGGTTTGATTGTACATGCTGCGCGGAAGTCCTATCAGAAAACAGGAAAGACAAGACCAATAATGTTAATGCTATTTTCATATCTGTATTACATTAATTATTACAGATACAAAGGTAGATCAGTATAAAGGGGAGGTGTTAACGATTATCAAACTAAAACTTAAGAATTTCAAATCTCAGATTCCCGGAGCGATTTCGGGTTTGTTCCCGTCAGTTTTTTAAAGAAGTTATTGAAATAAGTAGGATATTCAAATCCCAGTGCGCTGGCTATTTCTGAAATATTCCAGTCTGTGTGCAACAGCAGGGCTTTAGCTTCTGTTAGGATTCTTTCTGAAATCAGCGTCGTTGTAGATTTGCCCGTAATTTCTTTTACAGCACGATTCAGATAGTTGACATGGATGTTGAGGTTTTGTGCATAATCTTGCGCTGTTCTCATTTTGAGCGGACTTGTAGGTGTTTCGATTGGAAATTGACGTTCTAATAGTTCCAAAAACACCGATGCGATACGTGCTGTACCATTCTTGGTAGGGGTATACACTTCTGACGGTTGAAGTTTAAGGGCTTCGTGAATGATTAGGTTGATATAATTGCGTATGAGTTCATCTTTAAACGTATAATCACTTTTTTGCTCTTCGATCATCTTCTCGAAAAGTGTGTTAAGGAACAAGCGTTGATCCTCCGTGATTTTTAAGACCGGCGTACCTCCGATTTTAAAGAACGGCGATTGCTGCAAGCTTTCCGCGCGGTCGGCCTGTCTTAAAAAGTCTTCCGAAAACAAGCATGTATAACCTGCATAGGTCGTAGAAATGGTTTCCCAGGAATAGGGGATATGCGGGTTCCCAAAAAATAGTATCGTGCCTTCTTGTTCAAAGCTTTTATCTGCGTAATGAATCTTACTTTTACCAGTTGTAAGGCATATTTTAAAGAAATCTTTACGACTATAAACACGTGTAGCATTACTGTCATCCTCAATCTGAAATGCTTTAAAACCCTGCAATCTCAGTTCACTATTGAATTCAGAGACACTTCGGACTATTTTTGTTTCCATAGAACAAAGTTAAGAAATTCAAATATAACGTTGTATTTAGTGCAAAAACAACCTAAATAAACGGCTGTATTATCTCAACGGCTGTATTATCACAGTGCTAAACTCGACCTTTTTTAATTTTATCAAACCAATCACTTCAAGCATTTGTCTATTTATTGACGATCGATTCAATTTAGGAAGTTTAGTTTCGGTTGGTTTAATTGTATGGTCAGGTTTAAGGCCTGGCCATTTTTAAGCTTAGGTTTAGGGATTGGGCTTTTAGAAAGTATACTCCGATCCATAAAGAATTCGTTTATAATTTAGTTAAGGGGCTAGTCGAAAGATTAGTCCTTTTTTTTAAAATTAATGAACAATTCTCACTGGATAACGTTCATTGAAGAGCTTCGAATGTTCTGATGTGAAGGAGAAAAATAGGCTTTCTATTCACGCTAGCTTGACGAAAAAGTAAATTTGACGAATTCAGAATAAATGCTTATCATGGCCTCTATGATAGTTTATCATCTAAAAGATATACAATATAAAGCTGAAAGGGCGATCACCCCTTTTCATATTTTTGATTTGGACAGGGAAGCTCTCGCAGCTTATAGAGAACCTCATACAAAAGACCATTTTTGCCTTTTGTTTGTTAAAAAAGGTCGGCTCAATCTGCAGGTGGAAGACCGCCGTTATACCGTCAATGCACCTCATATATGTGTCATCTTTCCCGGTCAGCTCTCCGCCAAAGAGTTGCTAAGCGACGACTTTGAAGGCAAATTGATCCTGTTTGACGAAGTACTATTCTGTTCGGATATCCTGAAAAACGAATTGAGTATTTACAACTACAATATCTCCGTAAAGCTCAATCATATTGAATTGCCCGAGGCAGAAACCTCAGAAATAGAGATGCTGCTGGAGCAGGTCGAAAAATCATATCAGGATTTAACATCGATCAAGAAGGAGCAAGCGCGTTTCTACATCAAAATCATCTTACTCAAATTGGTGGAATTTGTCCATACCAAATGGGGAAACAGCCAGCTCAGTAATGAAAACGCAAAGATCTATGGTAAATTTCTGGAATTGTTGGAAAGGCATTATAAAACGGAGCGTACCGTGGGCTGGTATGCAGAAAAATTACAGCTGTCTCCAAAAAAGTTAAATGAAATTACCCGCAAGATTGCAGGACTGACCTCTATAGAAACCATTCATGCGCGGATTATGAATGAAATCAAACAATTGCTGCTGTTATCCAACTACTCGCATAAGGAGATTGCCTTTGAACTCGGATTCAATTCACCTGCGGCACTGAACAAGTTTGTGCGCGCCAAACTGGACGAAACGCCAACCAATCTGCAGCAGCAATTGGCGCAAATGTATAAGACTTAAGTCTATTATGCGATTTGATGCGTTTCTGTCCTGTGGTTGTTTGGATCAAATGTATATCATATCGTAAGTAAAGTATAACATTTGCCTTCCCGGGCACAGTAACTTTGCATCAGAAATTTAATGTAAAATATATGAGCAAGTTATTTGTTGCCAGCGAAGTATTCCACGGGGCTGGTACATTGTCGGAATTGAAAAATCTAACTGGAAAAAAAGCCATCATCGTAACTGGTGGTCAATCCATGAAAAAAAGCGGAACTTTGGACCGTGCCATAAGTTATTTGACCGAAGCAGGATTGGAAACTGCTGTTTTTGACGGTGTCGAAGAAGATCCATCATCGGCGACAAGCCTTCGAGGTGCTGCAGTGATGACTGATTTTCAGCCCGATTGGATCATTGGTCTAGGAGGTTGCTCTGCAATTGATGCGGCAAAGATGATGTGGGTGTTTTATGAATATCCCGATGCAAATTTTGAAGCGATGACCCAACCTTTTAACGTGCCAACATTGCGTCAAAAGGCTAAATTCATTGCCATTCCATCAACAAGCGGTACAGGTACGGAAACCACAGGATTGGCTGTGATTACTGATCGGGAAAAAGGAGTGAAGTATCCAATCGTATCGTATGAATTGACGCCGGATATCGCTATTGTCGATGGAGAGATTTGTGCCACGATGCCTGCACATATTACCTCCAATACTGGTTTAGATGCTCTTACACACTGTGTGGAAGCCTATGTGTCCAACATCGAAAATAACTATGCCGATGCCTTGGCTAAAGGGGGACTGGAAATTGTTTTCGAAAATCTGGAAGAGGCGGTCAATAACCCGACAAACATTAAAGCACGCCAAAATATGCACGATGCATCTTTTATGGGCGGACTGGCTTTCAACAATGCCTGGTTGGGTATTGTCCACTCTCTCTCGCATCAGGCAGGTGCACTCTACGGCGTCCCTCACGGAGCTTCCAATGCGATATTCTTGCCTAATGTGATCCGTTTTAATCAGACAGCTACAACAAGATATCCTGATTTGGCTAAACTTGTCGGTAGAGATTCGGCCGAAGGATTGGCACAGGAAATTGAAAAACTAAGAGCTGCGGTCAACAATATTGGCTCCCTTAAGGCATTTGGCATTTCCAAGGAAGACTGGGAAAAAAATCTGGATTATATGGCCCAAAATGCTTTGCAAGATCCATGTACTGGCTTTAACCCGCGTAAGCCTAGCCTACAGGACCTAAAAGACCTTTATAGCGCTTGCTACGAAGGTGTGATTTACGAGAATTAATCGAACAGACCACAGAAAGCGGTTGTAGCGAAAGTGCGCAATCGCTTTCTTCTGAATAAAAAGCACTGCTCCAGCTGAAACCGCAACCAATATCTTATAAACGAAACTAAGTTTCAATCGTTTAAAATAAAAGATGCTGTATCGATAAAGATGCTATCGATTGAGGATGATCGCCATTTTGTCTTCTTCGGGCATGGACATGACCAGTACTTGGGGAATAAAGCAATACGCTATTCCATCAATCTTCGAGATATCCATATCGACATAGTTAATCATGGAATCAATTTTAACCCCGTATTTTATAAGAGAAGAATAAAGTTCATTGGTCACCTTTGTTGCTTGCTCAATGCCGCCCATGCATTCAATTATACGGGGCGATGTTTGACTTAGAATACCTTCGATATCTCCGGAAATAGACGCTTTTGTCATGGTTGAAAGTGCTTCCCTAAACTGCGGATCTTTTTGAGCAGAGCTTATATGGTGAAAAATAGTAAATAATGTAATTAACAAAAATGTTCTTTTTCGCTGAATGTTTTTAAACTTGTTGAACCAATTGTTGCTTTGCATAATGGAAAGAGGCTATTTCGTTTTAAATTCCGTAGGTCTCATATTGGTGAGCAGATAAAAGTTATTGCTAAAAGCCGCTATATTTGAATAGCCAATCTCGTAGGCAATCTCAGTCATATTGAAATCTGTATCGTTGATTAATTCCATTGCCTTAATAATTCGTAGCATTTTTAAGTACTGAACAAATGTAATGTGCAATTTATGCTGGAATAATCTGGTGAGACTGCGAACACTCATTCCTGATTGCTGAGCAATCATCGCTAAACTTAGATTTTCATTTAACCGATTTCTAAAACTGTCGATTATGGTATTGAGCCTTTGATCGTCTGTTGTAGGAAGTTGTATGGAGAATTTTTTGAGATTTTCTTTTGATAATACGCCTTTCAGCGTATTTAAAAATTCATACTCCCACGAACCTTTGTAATAATCACCTTGCCACTTCTCACTAAATGAGAGCATTTCTGCCAGGAGCTTACTCACTGGATAAATGCCCAATTCCTCATAAAAATTACCAGCACTTTCTTCCGGAAAATAGATATTGATAATAAACAGGTCCTGCGTATTGAACATCAGGTTGTGCCGATAATTTTTTGGTATCCAAATATAATGATTTGAGGGAATATAGAAGTCCTTTTCGTCAGTCTGCAAGTAAGCAATCCCGCCATAAACTAATAACAACTGAGCTTTATTGTGCTGGTGAGCAGGCAAACGCTGCTCCGTTTGCTGTCGCATCACGAGGATTGAATCAGGGTTTTGATCAACAATATGTATTATTTGACTAAGAATTTCCATGTGGCCAAATTTAATAAATATTAGGCTAATTATATGAAACCATACTTCGCCATGCTGGATAATTTTGCCGTGTAAATAATAGTAAAGTCATTATGAAATATAAAATTATAACATCTCACAAAGATTTTAAACTTGAAACACAAGCTCAAAAATCTGATAATAAATCACATCATTCAGATGAAGAAATTGACAGTGCATATATCTTCTGGTTTGCTTATGGGTATAACTATGCTTTTATGCCAATGGTAGATTTAACTTTTGCCTTTGATGAATTGAAAAAGATCGTAAAACCATGGCTAGTAAAAGGAAAGAAATATATAAAGAAAACCGATGAAACAATATAGAACAGTCCCTATTTTGGGCATATTGTTAGCCCTATTTGTACAATCACTCTATGCCCAGCATATAGAAAATGCGCGGGTATTAAGTTTGGAAGAAATTTGGAAAGTAGCCGAAACAAATAACCGTCAACTGAAACTATCCGACCTACATCTCCAGCAGAGCAATTTAGAAATATTGGAAGCGAAAGACCGTTTGTTGCCGGAACTTTCGGTTGGTGGAGATGCAAAACTCAATTCCAAATTCCTGATCTATGACAATGGATTATTTTCTTCTCCACAGGATGTGCCTGTAAAAGGTTATGGTTATGGCGTGGGTTACAACCTGAACGTCAATCTTTACAATGGTGGTAAAGACAAAAGAAACATTGTCATGAAAAAGGAAGAAGCGGTACGCATACAATATGAAGTTGATCTGCAAAAGCACAGTGTAAAATATAATGTTGCAGCGGCTTACTTTGATCTATACAAGTTTCTGCATTTCCATGATTTTCTTGATGCAGAAATCGGCGCAGAAAAAAAACAACTGGCACTCGTAGAAAGCCTGCATAAAAACGGCACTGTGCTAAAGAGCGATGTATTGAGAACCTCCGTAAAATTAGCTCAACTGGAGCTCAGCCTTTCTGATGTTACGAAGAAGATTGAAATCGCTAAACAACAGGTCAATATCCTGATGGGGCGTGAAAATGATGCTGAGCTGGCAATAAAATACCAAGATACAATCGAGTTAAGCGCTATCACTGAAGGTGACTATGAGGATTATGTAGACATCGCTTTTAACAAATCGCCGGCATACAAGATCGCCTATAGCACTGTCAAATTGAGCGAAATGAACATCAAGCAGGTAAAAGCGATGCTGTTACCTAAAGTCTCCTTGTATTCAACTTACAATTACACCTATCCGCAGATTTCATTCTATCCGTATTCTAATGATTTATGGGGATTTGGTCAGACAGGGGTTAAAGTCCAGTTTTCTATCGATAATCTATACAAAAGCAAGCATTCCATCGCTCATGCCCAAGTGGTCAGTAATGAGGCAAGAGAAAAAGCGAACATTAAAAAAGATGAAATCTATCTTCAGGTAAAAGAAGCTTATTTGCAGCGGCAACAGGCTTTGGAGAGTATGGAAACAGCGGAGCAAAATATCATTAAAACCGCCGAAACTGTTCGTGTTATCAGAAGTAGCTACATAAACCAGGAATCACTTCTTACCGATCTTCTAGAAGCCGAAAATGCTTTACTGGAAGCTAAGTTTAATCTGACAACGGCACAAACAAACGTCAAACTTACGCATATCAGGCTATTGGCAATTATCGGAATTCTTTAATACAAATATCATGAACAAAAATAAAACAGATAAAATTGTTGTAAGCTTAACCAAATGGTTTGGTATCACATTATTCGTAGGAATCATTATTTGGGCAGTAGCTTATTTTTTTGAGGGATATCGCTATGAACAGACCAACGACGCTCAGATTGATGCCTATCTTTCCCCGATAAACGCAAAAGTAGGGGGCTATATCCGTAAAATATATTATAAGGACAATCAGCAGATTAAAAAGGGCGATACACTTGTGGTGATTGAATTGGATGAGTACGGGCTGAAAAGAGATGCTGCGTCCGCAGAACTCATGAGCTCACAGGCAAAATTACCGATCTTGGCGGCAAGCGAAGGAACGCAGGTTAAAAGTATTGCAGTCATCAAAGCCCAATTGGGAGGTGCTAGAGCGCGATTGAATCAGCAGCAAAAAGAATTTGACCGGTATAAAAATCTACTGGCGGACGAATCGACCACACAACAAAAATTCGACAACATCAGTGCTACTTTATCCATCACCCAATCAGATTATGACCAGACAAAAGCTTCTTTACAGGTCGCCGAATCTAAACTAAACGATTTCAGGGTACAGCGCAATGCCATAGAGGCAGAGATAAAGATAAAAGAAGCACTTCTCGAAAGACAAGAATTGGACATTAGATATACCGTTATCACAGCACCTTTTGATGGACAAATTGGGAAGAAGACCATTCAGGCAGGACAACTGATACAGCCCGGACAGACTTTGGCATTCTTGGTGAACAGAGCCGAGGAAAAGTGGGTAATGGCAAATTTTAAGGAAACACAGATTGGGAAATTCAAAATCGGTCAAGCGGTATCTGTTGAAGTCGATGCTTTTCCAAATGAAAAATTCACAGGTACAATCGAATCCCTTTCGCCAACCACAGGCTCCCGTTATTCGTTGCTTCCGCCAGATAATGCTACCGGTAATTTTGTTAAAATCATCCAACGTATTCCTGTTCGGATTAAACTGACCGATATGTCCGAAAAATTAACTAAGCTTTCTGCCGGAATGAATGCGAATGTTTACGTTTTAAAAAACTAACGATGCAAGCACATAAAATACCAATTTTTAAATCCTGGGTATCAGAATGGATGGCAAGGTCCGTCATATTTGCTATTCTCATGAGCAGTCTGTTTAGTTTTGCCTTTTACGGAAGTCCGGTTGCTGCGATGGGCTTTTACGGAATACAAGCTACCGATGTACAATATGGTATGGTCGTTATTTATGGTTCTACCGTAGCCTTTCTGGCTCTGGATTTTAGAATCGTAAAATATTTCGCACCAAGGGAATATCTACTGCTGGCACTTGCGGTAAATGCACTATGTGCTGTGGTCTGTTTTTATTTCAGAGATTGGGCATTATTTGTTTTCTGTCAGTTTTTGCAGGGTATTACCTGTGCATTGATGTCGGGAATTGTGTTACAGCTTATTTTTCCACGGTTACAGTCTGTACGTGCCCGTGTGATTGCTTATAGTCTCCTTTATGGCAGTATACAAATCGCTGTACCATTTTACTCCATCTATATCAGTGTCGTCATTCATTTCTTTGATTTCAACTGGATATTCTACGGATTTATTATTGTAGTCATTATGCTGACATGTGTTGTTTTACTTACCATGAACAGTAAGGCCCGGTTTACTAGAAAAATACCTCTGTATCAGGTGGACTGGATAGGCTATTTATTTTATGTGTCTTTTATCTTGATAGTTGGATACATCCTTGTGTACGGACGACAATTGGGATGGTTTGATAGTTCATTAATCAGTACACTTTGTTTAGTTAATTTAATTATTCTTTCTCTTTTTATTAGCAGAGAATTGAAACTTAAGCGACCATTAATCAATTTACAGATCTTTAGAACAAAGAATTTCGTTATTGGGCTTTTGCTTCTTTTTACCTTTTATATCTTTAAAGGAAGTACTGGGCTTGCCTATGGTTATCTTGAAGCGATTTTAGGAAACCATCCACTGAGTACCATTCCGATATGGATTGCCGTAATTGTTGGAACTGTTTTGAGTATGTTTATCATTTCCCGATTTGTCTTGATGGGCTATAACCTGATCCGGATGATTATTGTTGGTTTTGGGTTGATGGCAGTATATTATGCCTATATGATACTATTTGTTTCTGTACAGGGCGAAACAGCCGATTTCCTTCTGCCCATGTTTATTTATGGTGTGGCAACAGGTGTATTGTTTGTTCCGATTGTTTCATTTGCGGCATCGTCGGCGCCTTCCAAAATCGCCGTCCATGCCTCTCTGATTGGTATATTTTCAAGGTTCATAGGCTTTACAGCTAGTCTGGCACTTAATAATGAGCTTCAATTATTTGCAAAATCATCCGTAAGGGAAAAGGTGCGGGAATCGCTCACCGAAACCAGCCCTCAATTGCCTGTTACCTTACTGCATATTCAAAACCAGTACATAAATGCAGGCAGTGATATGTATACGTCAAAAACAGTATCTTCCGGCTATTTTAATCAAATGATCGGTCAGCAAATATTGGCTCGCGCTATCAGGGACTATTATGATCTGATGTTGACAGGTTTGATTTTTGTCATCATTATTCTGCTGCTTTTGCCTCAAATTCAACATGTTGTTTTGAGATTAAGAAAAGGAAATGTTCCTTATTAAGGTATTGTTATTTCAGAAATTATCAAAGCAAAGTATTATGTAATTCCAAGGCCGGGATCGAACACTTGGCGCATGAGCCTATAGGCTACAAGATTACGCAACCGATTTCGTTTGAAGGAAATTTTCTGATCCCAAATTTTATAAATAATTTGTCGTAATGACGCCTTTTTTAGCAGTCAAATGTGTTAATGCAATTATTCTTAATTTTGTATGCCGGATTTGGTATAGGCTCCAAATTTTTTAAGATCAGCAATAGAGGACAAAATAAGATGATATGACGGATGTGCTTGAAAAATATCTATTCTCGATAGAGATGTTGTCTGCTGACGAAATAAATTTTTCTGTTCAGTTCTTCAAATCACTTGGTTTGAAGAAGGGTGATTTTTTTATTCATATGGACGAACCCTGTCGTCATATTGGATTCATATCCTGTGGTGCGGTAAAAGCATATGCTATTGACAAGGAAGGTAAAGAAAATATAACCTGCTTTAAATTTGAAAATGAATTTGTAACCTCATTCCCTGAGTTTGTCGCTCAGGAAAAATCCAGAAGGAGCATCAGGGCTGTGGAAGATAGTATAATCCATAGGATAAGCTATACTGATTATCAATACCTGCTTGGTCAAGTGAATTCTTGGCACAAGGTTATACAAGCTGTGATGGAACGGGAATATAGCCAAAAGGAACAATATCTCCTGAATTACAATAATAAGTCAGCTCTGGATAAATATCACTATGTTCTTTCGAATGAACCCAAGCTTGTTCAGCGCATAGCGACACAGGACCTGGCATCCTATTTGGGCATTACACAGAGATCTCTTACACGGGCGAAGGGACAAATACACAGCCCCAAAGTATTATAGGACAAATGTCCTTATGTATTTCTGTTCAGTGATATAGATTTGCACAAAAAAGCTATGTTACATCAAATTGCCCAAGAAGTGTTCCATGTTCCATTGATGCCACGAAACAGTATCAACTGCTATATTGTAGAGGGTGTATTGGTTGATTGTGGGATACGAAGTTCATACAATGTGCTGAAGGATGCCCTTCAGAAAATACCTGTCCACCAACATGTACTTACGCATGCGCATGCAGACCATCAGGGCTGTAGTGATCAGCTCTGTGATGAGTTTGGAATACCTTTACTTTGCCATGGAAATGAAGTGGCTAGGACAGAAACAGGTATGGTAACCAATGACTACCCAAATCCCAAACATTGGATCGCAAAACTTCAACAAAAATACTGGGCAGGACAGGGTCACAAAGTCGACGGTACACTCGTTGAAAATGATAGCATCGGAAACTTTCGGGTCATAGAAACTCCAGGTCATTCAAGCGGTCATATTTCTTTATTTCGTGAGCGAGATGGTGTATTGATAATCGGGGATGCCGCTACAAATATGAACCTGCTCACAACAGTGACTGGCCTAGGGCTCCCTCCAAAAATATTCACGTCGGATCAACAGCACAATATTAGATCGCTTCAGAAGTTGGCAGGACTGAATCCCTCCATCATATGTTTCGGTCATGGCCCGGTGATGCGAAATACGGACCGAAAGTTTGAGCAATTTGTAGCGGAATGCGTATCGTTGTTCAATTCGCGAACCACGGCCCCTGTATGAAAGTAAAAAACAAAATAAGAAGTTCCTTATTTCTTGAGATGCTCTAGTGAATTTTTCAAATTCAGAACTTTTATGAAAACTGGAAACATCTCATTGCCTTAGAAGTTTTAAGTAAGTTAATATTATTCCGCTGTGCTCGGCTTCGTGAAAGTTAGCCGCTTGAAGCGCCTGGATGTGATTATTGATGGAGAAGCCAATTGGTAAGCTGAATGGTTGGTATTCAACAAATATACCCGATGCTAAATCTTTACTAAGTTGGTTTACTGTATAAAGCAATAGATGTTTTATTTCATCAAGGTCTGGCGTATTTTTCCAAGTACGCGGTGCAGTTCCAATTTTGAACGTTTCCATAAAATCCTGTGATATATGCATTGGAAGTCCACTACGCATATACATATGTCGCTGTTGGGAAGTGATACAGTGACCAATTTGCCAAACGATATTATTGTTAAAGCTTTCTGGAATCTTAAATAATATGTTATTATCAACTGTTTCTATTAATTGTAATAACCTGGTTCTGCTAGCTTTTAAAATTTCAAATTCAAATAATTCATTCATCATAGTATTGGTTAATATTTTAAATTAATTTAATAAAATCATTGTGAATTTCGTCTGATATGCATATATTAACTAGTAAATATTCAAAGTCCTGTTAATAAATGTTCTAAACCAAAATCTTATAATTGTGATTCATCTCAAACTAAATATACACTGTAAGATTTTGGTATTTATTTTTTTTCTTTCTAGCTGTACACCTGTAAATAGACCAATAGCTAAATTAAATAAGTTTACTCAAGGGGGAATGAATCAATTGACAAATGATTCATTAGGACTAAAGATTGATTTCTATGGGAACGCAAACCTCGGATCTAAGTATATAGATTTAAAAGATGTCAGGTCTGTTTTTCGAAAGAGAAAAATAAAGTTTCCATCAAAGAATATTGTTTTGTGGGGTACATATGATGTGACAAGAAACCCGATGTATTTTGTGGGTAGTTTGGAAACTTTTTTAAATGTCTCAAAGTTCACTGCAGATACTTCTATGTATCATTGTATTTATTATCGAAGTATTCAGAAAAATAGAGATAATATAATAAGTAGTGTAGCGATCCCATATAAAAAAGATTCATTTCTTTTGATTAGCGAGGTTAGGACGGAAATCACCGATATGCAAGAAAGTGCTAAGGATGTTTTAAACAGCATAAAAACTTCATACAATTTTTTGGCTTACGGAGCAAAATTTGTCGAGCAAAAACCAGATGAAGAACCCGATTATTTTAGTATAGCTGAATCAGCTTTTAAAGATAGGGGATATGTTAACTATGTATATCCAAGAGATACCTTAGAAAAGCTTGTTCTGGAAAACGAAAACAGCCAATTTGCGAACGAATTATTTAAATCATATAGTTCGTTTCTTGGTGAAAGTGTTCAATATGATAGCGCGACTAAACAAGAACAACAAGCAGTCGAAAAAACGGCTGTTACAATCGACGAGATAGTCGAAAAAATTAAGGCACATCGAGTGCTTATGTTTAATGAGAATCATTTACAACCACGCTGCCGTTTGTTAATCAATCTTTTGCTACCAAAACTTTCCAAAGAAGGTTTTAATGTCCTGGCTTTAGAAAGTCTATCCGAAGATGAAGACCGGATTAATAGATTGGGATTCCCAAATGTTGAGAGTGGATTTTACACTAGGGACCCTAATATGGCGAATCTCATTAGAACGGCAAGAATTTATGGCTTAAAAGTGATTGGATATGAAGATTTTGGCAATGCAAGTCAAAGAGATCTTCAACAAGCTAAGAATCTTATTCAAAAAAGTGAAATCGCTACAAAAAATCAAGTTAAAGTTATTGTATTAGCCGGAGGAGGACATATTGAAGAGGGGGATACCGGAGAAAATAAAAGTATGGCTCAGTATTTTAAGAAACTGACTAAAATTGATCCCTATACGATTAATCAAGTTAAATTTTTAGCTATGCAAGAAATTAACGATTCAATATACGTTATGGATAACAAGGTGTTGAATGGTAATGACTTGTATTTATCAAATAATCTGAATAGCGATAAAATAGTGATTGGATCCAATGATTTAAATCGAAGATATCTTCTATTAAGTACTGATTCGACCAAATCAGGCAAATCTGCCATTTACATCTATCATGAAAAGGAATATCAATTGGATAAAACAGCGATCCCAGTTTACTTGTCACTTTCTCAAGAGGATTCATTACAGATAGAGCTTCCAAAGGGAATATATAGATATCTCAAGAGAGATTACTATGGGGCTATAATTCATCAAGAAATTATTGAAGTGGAATGATAAACTGATATGAGTTTTGGTCAGAAGAACTGGAAGCCGCAACTTATCGGTGTATTTTGGGAGCACTGTAAATTTTTTCTTGAAATACTTCTTCATTTAAATCATATCAATCTTGAAGGGTAATTCAAATAGATAACCAATAGTTAAACTTAGGAGTCCGCTTTTAAATTTAGGCATTAAAATTAAATTACTCAGCGATCATCACCTTTTCCTCCCTGATATTATTTAGAAAATCCGTGTATTTTATGGGTAGCTTTTTTCTGTGGTAATAAAAATAGAAGTCAAATGAGCCCCCGATGATTCCCTTATCCGGAGCATATACAAATCGATCAATTCCTCGCTCAAAATCATAATTATACTCATGTTGTGTCCAATCGACATAGGTCCAAAACTGATATCCCGTTCCATGCTGTGCTAAGGTGATTTTTTTGGATAGGTATTCTCTTCTGTCCCGGGACCAATCTAAAAAGGAGAGCGGGTCTTCACCTATCAGATATAAAGGGAATTGTAAACTAGGATAAGCGCCTTTAAAAATTTTTTCGAATTGAAGTACACTATAGGTCGAATCTTGGGTATTGATAGTCCCATAGACATTCGTAAAAGCTTGCGGACGATTGCGGACTGCATAAAACTGTAACAAACAATACTTTGGTGCATAGTAAGTATCTCCTTTTTTTATAATTAGCTTATACGCATTATAATACTTTGTTGTTTGCTTCACCGTGTTGTTGAAGTACGATAACGTATTTTTTTTATGAAGCTCTTCCAGATCTTTAAAGTTAATCATTGAAGAACGAACAGTATCGGGGTTGATTTCATACCAATCTTCTGAACCATCTAAATGAGGTAGAATGGAAAATAGCATGATATTATAATCATGTTGTCCATTATATATACCCTTGTTACCAATAAACGTCTGTACCCTACTCATTACATTAAAAAGATGCACTTCACGCTTGATCTTATATAGCGGATAGGTGTTTAACCTAAAGGATGACGTTACAAACTCTTTGGTATCTTCTTCAAAAAGGAAATATTTGGTCTGACTAAATCCTTCAGTATAGAATAATAGGTAGATAACGATCAACCAAATTTTATTGCACTTTGTTCTAAGCTTAACAATGTTCATTTTTGACTGTTATTTGAATTCACCATCCCATTTTAAAGTGATTCTGTTCCCTGCATTGGTCTCGAATTTTAAAATTTCTCTATTCCCATATTTTTTGGTTACCAATGTTCCCTTGGTAACGTTGATTCTGTCGGTTTGTCCGTAATCTTCCTCTAATTTATAGGATACATCTATAGCATTATTTTTCACAATCGTTGAGACAGAATTGATAAAATAGCTGCCAGAAGAAAGTTGATTGTTACGGGTAAAGAACAGTAATTTTATGCTATTTTTACTAGTCGCAGAGCTAAAAGTGTACAGATGATTTATTCCGTCTACTAGCTTACCATCAACAATTAGATTTCCGATCGATGTTTGTTTAGATCCCTTATCAAAGGCATAAATAGCTTTGTTTACTGTAATTGTACCTATGCCGTTTTCTTTTTCTTCGTTTTTTTTACATCCGGTAAAAAAAGAGACTATAAAGATGACTGGAAATAAAAATTTCATATATGGTTTTATTGGGAAACTCAAATCTATATATTATTGAGTATTAATGCAAGTCGGTGTTTTAGGTTTGACGAATGAAAGAGTTGCTACCTTATGTTACGCAATCTATCTGCGTACTTTTATATTCCTATGTAAGGTTCGATTTTTCATGGAAAATTATATGCCTGATATTGAGTGATCTCCTGTTGTTTTTATGCTCTTTTTTTAATGCGCAAAAAGGCTTCAGTATCGCAATTGATCTTTGTGTTAATGAAAAATTAAAAAACACGAAGAAATGAAAGCACATATCATCAAAAAGCTCATGGAAATAGAAGCGAGCGAAGGAATACGTATACTTTTCGCCTGTGAATCAGGAAGTCGGGGCTGGGGTTTCCCATCAATCGACAGTGATTACGACGTACGTTTTTTTTATGTGCGAAAAGCGGAGGACTACACCCGCTTGTTTCCGCTGGCGACCGAAATGCGATTTCCAATAATCGATGACCTCGATATGGTAGGTTGGGACCTCTTTAAAGTACTCACATTATTGTATAAGAGTAATGTGAGTCCATTTGAATGGATACAGTCGCCAGTCGTCTATTACGAGTTTAACGGATTCAAAACAAGTTTTAGGACAATGATCGGAAATTATTTTGACGCACGTAGGCACGCCCATCATTATTTAGGGATTGTCCGTAGCAAAATTGAAGATCTCCAACGAGAAACGAATAAGCTCAAGAGCTTATTTTATATCCTAAGATCTTTACTTGCAGCAGACTGGAATATCACCTATCGCAGTTATGCGCCTATGACATTGGCAGAACTATCCGTATTATTGCCTGATGTTGTAAAAATGGAAGTGTTGGAATTGCAGCTGTTGAAGAGTCAAGTAGATGAGGGGTTTATATACAACTGTTCGGCGACCATAAGCAATTATATTGAAACAAGGTTAATAGATTTAGAGCATCAAGTAAAACAGGTTCCCGTATCTGTATCGGATAAGGAAGGACTGGAGAATTACTTTAAAACCGTATTAAGATGACTATAGACGAACTTCGAGATAGCGGGCTGATCCTGTTTAAGGCCGTTGTCGGTAGCCGGGCATATGGATTGGCCACAGCATCTTCCGATACCGATATAAGGGGGGTGTTTTATCTGCCCCTGGAATATTACTTGGGCGGTCAATATATTGCGCAGGTTGCAAACGCAAGCAATGATGAAGTTTACTATGAGCTTGGGCGCTTTGTGGAGCTTCTTTCAAAGAGTAATCCTACTGTATTGGAGCTTTTGGCTAGTCCTACCGATTGCATACTATACAAAGATCCTCTGTTTGATCAATTTAAAATGCAGGATTTTATCACCCGAGAGGCCGCAATGACCTTTGCGCAATACGCCATGGTACAGGTGCGGAAGGCAAAAGGATTGAACAAGAAAATCAACAATCCGATGGATCGAGAACGTAAAAGTTTACTGGATTTCTGCTTTATCATAGCTGGTAATGGTAGTTTATCGTTAAGAGCCTGGTTAAGCAAGCAGTTGTGGAAACAGGAAAACTGTGGTTTAGCGAAGATCGAACATGCAAAGGGGATGTATGCCCTGTATTATGATGAGACTCAGACTTTGGGTTACAAAGGCATCGTTGCTACATCAGAGAGCACTGAGGTTTCCTGCAGTTCTATCCGTAAGGAAGAAACACTTTGTGCGTACCTCTTTGTTAATCACGAAGCTTACTCTTCGTATTGTAAGTCCTATAATGAATATTTTAGTTGGGTTTCAGAACGCAATGAAGCGCGCTTTCGAGGGACAATGAATCACGGGCAGGGCTATGATGCCAAAAATATGATGCATACCATACGTCTATTGCAACAGGCAAAAGAGATTTTGTCTAAAAGTGAACTACAGGTACAACGTTTCAATAGGGAAGAGCTCCTGCGCATCAAAAATGGTGCTTATAGCTATGATGAACTTTTTGTCTGGTCGCAAGAGCTCTTTCAGGAAGTGCAGGAACTCTGCTTGCACAGTTTACTTCCGGCAGTGCCAGATCAGGATAAGCTAATGCAGCAATTGGTTGACATGCGTAAGCAGCTTTATCAGATCAAGCTATAATTCCTAATGCAAGGATCTAATCTGTTATTCCAAATGATCTTACGAACTTTAAATTAGATCGAAGACCAAAACATGTTAACTTTTAAGTGGACATATTCAAGCATAAAGCGGACATTTGTATCTTAACGATCTTCCAGCCAACTGAGGAACTGGGCGGTCTTTTCTTTGCCTATAAGCAGCTTATGGTCTGTGTGGACAGTCAATTTGACATATAGTTTCCTGGCGAAATAATGTTCAACCTCTTTAACGGCCGAAAAACTGATTAAATACTGTCTGTTCAGCCGAAAAAAATCTTTGCCAGATAATTGGGTGGCCAGCTGATCCAGGGATTGACTGAGATCAAAATGCTCACCCTTAAAAGTCACCATGGTCGGAGAGGTGTAGTTAATATAGATAAAAGCAATATCTTCTGTCTTCACCGTCATGTACTTATTGTTTTTGAACACGAGAAAGCTCTTCTTTTTATTGTCTTCGCCACTGATCTTCTGGATCAGTTCAACAAGATTATTTTCGGTGGTTTTCTGAAAGAAATTCTTGAAATTATCTACCTTTTCAAAAGCGTTTTTTAAGTCTGTTTCTGAAAAGGGTTTAAGTAGATAATCAATTCCGTTCTCTTTTATAGCCTCCATTGCGTATTCACCAAATGCTGTGCAAAAGATGACAGGACATACAACCTTTACCGACTTGAATATATCAAAACTGATCCCGTCAGAAAGTTGTATATCCATAAAGATAAGATCCGGCGTGGCACTGTCAGAGAGGTAATCTATAGCTCCTTCAACGCTCTGGATCTTTGCCATGATCTTAGACTCTGGACGAAGTTTCGATATCAGGTTCTCGAGGGAACGGGCAGCTTTAATCTCGTCCTCAATTATTAGTATGTTCATATATAATGGGAAGTTTTATAGTAAATGTTTCAGTATCCATTAGGATACTGATCTCCTTTTCGGATAGATGAAGATAACGCTGGTTGATATTTTCAAGTCCTAAACCGGTAGAAGGTTCCGGTATTTTCCTGGGCTGTATATTATTGCTGACAATAAGGTAATCACCTTCCTGCCCAATGGATATATGTAGGGGTTTCTCAAGTGAAACTATATTATGTTTAATGCAGTTCTCTACCAAGAGCTGCAATGTAAAAGGAGGAATAAAACTTCCATAAATTTCACGTCCTAGATTCATTGAAACAACTAAACCTTCCTCAAAACGTGCTTTTAATAGGTAAATATAGGAGTCCATGATCTGTAGCTCCTCTCCGAGTGGAAGTAGGTTCAGTTTGAGGCTGCCCAAAGTAAACCTGTAAAAATCAGCAAGCTTGATGATAAATTCCGCTGACTGAGTGTCATTGCTTTCCACCATGTATTTTAACGTGTTGAGACTGTTGAACAGAAAATGCGGATTTACCTGCTGTTTTAAAAGCTCATACTGTGCTGCGAGGTTCGCGGACATCGAACGCTCAAGTTCCCGTACCACCTGCTGGTTGAGATAAGTCTGGTATAGGAGATGTATAAACATATAGAAAGTCAGGTTGATGAGTACACCTCTGACCTCATACATCAGCATTTTAGGTCCAAAATTGAGATGTGAAAGGATGTAATACTGTATTGAGGAAAGTAGGAACATCAATACCAAACCAACTCCTAAACCTCTGAAAAGTTGAGGTGATATCACATTTTTGCTGCCCGTTTTCTTTGTATAGGCTGGTATCGAATAGATATTGTAATACCAGATCAAAAGAGCAAAACCCGTGGTTACACCAAAGTCCGCAATACCCTCAGAAAGAATAAAATTATGGTCCACAATCTTTGGGATAGATGTTAGTATACCCAATGATATTGAACTGATCCAGATTAGTTTATGGGATATATAAAAAGGTGTCTTCATATTTTGCTTACCGTTGTTAAGCTGATAATGTTTTATATAATTTGCTGGTATTTCGGGCTGTTTGAAATGCCAGCAAATTAGCGAAAAATGTTTTATATCTAAATACCTGATACTTGTAATTTAAGTATTTAGATCTTTTGCTGTATAAATGACATGATTTATCCTATTAAATGAAAAATAGGTCACTGAAAGTATAGTAATGGCAACGCATGTATCGATTACGGAAGAAGGTTCAAGAACAGCAATTTTTGAGAAGAACGCAAAAATAATATCAAAATACATACCTGCGAAAACCCATTCCTTAAGCCTTTTAAATCTATTCGGTATCAGTAATATAGTAACACCTAAAATTTTGAATACGCCGAGAATGTATATAAAATGCGCTGGATAGCCTAATTTTTGTGTGATGTCCCATACTGCAGGGTTATGTGTCAGTTCAAAAAAGCCGCTGAGCCCAAACCATATTGATATCAGGATACTTCCTGCAAAATAAATCTTTTTGTATGTTGAATTTTTCATAATATTTTTTGTGATTAATTTCTTTATTATTTAGAAAGTGAGTCGGCCTCAATAATGGCATCCGCAAATTCTTTGGGAGCTTCCTGTGGCAGGTTGTGTCCGATCCCACCCGTCAGGTTATGGTGTTTGTACTTTCCTTTATATTTGGAAGCATAGTTTTCAGGGAGTGGAAACGCCGCACCGTTGGCATCACCTTCCAGGGTCACGGTCGGTACGGTGATATCCGGTGATTTGGCGAGCTTTGCTTCAAGTTCGTCGTACTGTTTCTCTCCGGGAGCCTGCCCCAACCGCCAGCGATAATTATGGATCACGATAGCAACATGGTCAGGATTTTCAAACGATCTGGCCGAGCGCTGATAGGTTTCCTCATCAAAAGACCATTTCGGGGAGGCTGTTTTCCAAATTAGTTTGTTAAAAGCCGCTGTATTTGCTTTGTAACCTTTGTAACCCCGCTCCGTTGAGAAATAGTACTGGTACCACCACAAGAATTCAGCAGCCGGTGGAAGTGGGATTTCATTTGCTTTGGGGCTTCCGATCAGATACCCGCTTACAGCAACCAGCGCAGAAACACGCTCCGGCCAGAGGGCTGCCATGATATCGGCAGTCCTGGCGCCCCAGTCAAAGCCCCCAACAACAGCTTTATCTATTTTCAGGGCATCCATGAAGGCGATGATATCGAGCGCCACAGCGGACTGCTGTCCGTTACGTACAGTCTTTGGAGAAATAAAGGTTGTTGTTCCGTAACCCCGGAGATAGGGCACAAGTACTCGGTATCCTTTTGCTGCAAGCAATTCAGCGGATTTTTCAAAACTATGGATATCGTATGGCCATCCATGGAGCAGTATAACGGGCTTCGCGGTTTTTGGACCGACCTCTGCGTAGCCTATATCAAGCAGTCCTGCCCTTATTTTTTTTGTATGCTGGAATGCGGAGTCTACGGTGTTGTCAGCCTGTACATGTTTATCCTGAGAAAGCTGTTGGGCGTGGACTAATGATGCACCTGCTGTGGCAAGCAGGGATAACGAGAGGGTGAAAATCACCTTTTTGCCAAAATTTGCTATTGTATTCATTGGATCTGTTTTTTGTCGATTTTAAATTATTGAGTTGAAGCTATCATTGTGGAAAATTTACGGGATCAGTATCCATTATGTCGGCAATACGCTGCTCTCTGGATTCCCCGGAGGGCATTTCACCATATTCTGTGGTATAGTCCAGTTTGCCATCGCCGCCGGCTTTTACCGTCTCTACACGCAAGAGTTCACCATTTACTTTACTCCCAAAATATTGCGGATCTTCCATCATTTTATAGGTAACAAGCTTGAGGGAAACGCGGTCGTGACTATGTCGGGCTCCTTCCAGGAGGGACAGGGCTTCCTTATTCCCGTATAATGCCGACATCGTCTGCCTGTCCGTATTAAAAGATGATGAGATAAATTTCAGTTCGCCGGGTTCAAACATGAACCGTATTTTTACATTCTCTTTATCTGATATGTTCTTGCTGCATGAGCCGAAGATTAAACTACATAGAAATAGTACGGATAAGATCTTTTTCATTTTTGGACAGTTTTTAAATATTGTTGGATCATTTTTTTGGAGTTCACTTTCGGTGGAACATTGAACAGGTAACCCGTCGATTCTGCGAGCTGCCTATGACAGCTGATACAGGACTGTTGAGCAAACAGTGCGGTCTTTCCGGTAGGTTTTAAATCTTGACCATTGAATTTCGCAAAACCCCAGCCTTCGGTTTCCTTATATGTTTTTCCGTCTTTTACCATGTACTGCATGTTTACGAAATCTCCGGGCACGATATCTCCATTGGATTTTCGGGTCTGTTTAAAAACCGCCTTGGCCACTGCACTGCCATCGGGCCAGGGGTGGAAGTCTTCCACTTCGATAGCGCGGACTGCGATGTCATTTCCGTAAATCACGCGTATTGTATTGTCGATAAGCGTGCTCATCCCGATCACTTTCCAGTTCTTAAAATCGGCATTGTACGGGATTCCGTTCGGCGATACTGGGGCAAGGTCAGCTGTTGTTTCTAGTACGTTCGCAATACCCTGATGTGCAGGTAGCAAACCATCTCTTGCGGATAGCGAAAGGGCATATTGTTTTATGGTCGCTACTTCAACAACAGATAGTTTTGAGTCCGGATGTGTGAGCGCATAGGAAGGCAGGGGCATCTTACCCGCGTTTACCATATTGTAAATGGCATAAAATTTACCTTTCTGTTCCGCATCGGAGAGCTTATCCCACTCGGAAAAATTCATCACTTCCCGTGCACGGTCAATATCCCTGTTCACGATCCATGATACCGGGGCAATTTTATCAAAGAACGATAGTCGCTGCTCATTGGAATGGCAGTTGAAACAGGAACGTTCTAGGATAAGCTGAACCTGTTTGGGCACATTTCTGATATGTCCGGTTACGGCTTTTTGTTCAACGGTTCTATTGAAAAATTGGAGAGGGATAAGACCGACCACAATGCAGATGAATATGGTGGGTATCAGTTGGAGTCGTTTTAGGAGTTTCATGATCTTTGCTCTTGTGTTATGTTAAAATTAAGGTAAAGTACTACCCTAGGGAAGCTCAAAACAGTTGGACCGGACATATTGCATGTTGAATTCTTCTTTTGGATCCCCGAAATCGACAATCCATTTCCTAAAGGTTTATGCTTGTGGCAGCTAGTATTTCTCCGGATTTCTTGTTCTGCTCGAAAGCGATGATTTCCCATGCATGACCGGTTTCCGGAAGTTTAACAGAAAAACTGTCCTGGGCTTTAGTGCCCATGCTCTTCAGCTCGCGTACAACCTGCACATGGGAGAGGGCTTTTCCGGCGTTCTCTCCCGCAGATACCTGAGAGGAAGCGTGTTTCTGGACAAGAGCGACGAGAATGTCCGAATTTTTGGAGCTAGAGGATGATACATAAGCGATCTGGATATTTTTGCCTTCGGCTTTCAATACTTTTAAAGCAAGGGTTTCAGTATGTTGTTGCAGCATCGCGGACTGGATGCCGCTGATGACTTTGTCTGTTTCCGATCCGACCATTTCCTGTCTGCCATTGATGACCAATTGGGGGGTATATAAGGTACTTAGATTCATCCATGTGGCGTACTGTTTCTGTCTTTCGGTAAAACTGCTTTTGCTGAAGCGATCTTTCCATCCCTGATGATCCCAGTAATCGACATGAAAGGCCATGATATAAAGTTTTTTATTCAGGTTATCCTTCTCAAGTTTTGCAATAAGCTCATCTGCGGGAGGGCAACTCCAGCAACCTTCTGAAGTAAAGAGCTCGACCACGGCGAAGCTTTTGTCGGAGTTGCTGCTTTTGATCTTTTTGAGGTTTTTATCATCATTGATACCCTTGAAGGCCATGATCAGGGCAATGATCGAAGGCAGGCTCAAAACGTATAGTATTTCTTTTATTGATTTCATGATCTAAATTTTTAAGCTGTTTATAGTTTGTTGTTAGTTGAAGATTTTTAGGGAGAAGCCGAAATCCTGTGGCGGAACACATACCTGATCGCTGCACTGCATAAACTGAATGGTTCCCCGGATTGTTCCATTTTTGCCCTTTAATCTGATCTTCTGACCGAACTCGACCTCATTTTCAAAATAGGTAACTGGCATGCCTAGAAGTTTATCAAACTTCAACAGTGGGCTGGGCTGGCTCACATTTCCCACCAATTGGTAAGATCTGTCAGGCTCGAATTTAAAATTCATCTTGATCGGGCTCAGGGGGCTGTTGCCCAGTGCATACATATGCCATCCGGGGGCGATCCTGGCCTTCATCCGGATTTCGCCTTCTTCGGGGGATTTCCTTTTAAGCGTGCATTCCCATGTCACCTGACCAGATAAGGTCTGTCCTTTTGAGTGTGAGCAGAACATCATCAAAACTGTCACTACTAAAATTGCTAATCTCTTCATTTCTATATTTTTAATTATTAAACCTTAAATTCTTTGTACAAATAGACCGGAATTATGCTTTTGCTGCCACTGTAAACTGCTTGAAATAGACGTTTTAAGCCCTGAAATGGACAGTTTGGATCATAAAGGAAGATCATCACAGTTGATCCCGTAGCGTTTTAAAAGCGTTCCTCATTTCCTGCGTGAAGAGCTCCGGCTGTTCCCATGCCGCAAAGTGCCCACCTTTTGGTGCGATATGATAATAGTATAAAGAAGGATAAGCCGCTCTCGACCAGCTTTCTGGTGCTTGATAGATTTCATGCGGAAATACTGAAATAGCTACAGGAATTTTTATGCGCTTTGTTTGCTGATGTTCGGAACTGAAATTGTTGTTATTATTTTCCCAGTAAAAGCGGGACGAGGATGCTCCGGTATTGGTTAGCCAATACAATGTTATATCGTCAAGGATCGCATCGCGGCTAATTACTTTTTCTGGCCGGAGGTTACTTTCTGACCACTCAGCGATCTTTTCGTATAAAAACGCTGCTAGTGCAGTTGGAGAATCAGAAAGCAAATAGCCTGTAGTTTGTGGCCTAGTCACCATCATCCCGCCATACGCTGCGTTTCTGCCAAAGAAAGTGCGCATTGAATTATAAGCCTTTGTTTCTTCTGGAGAAAGGCTTGTCGGAGCGGGATCACCGGCGTTGATTGGTTTTATCAGGTCTGCAGGAATTGTGGCCGGCATAGTCAGGTGGATACCCAATAGCCCCGAAGGAGCCTGTCTGGCAAGCGCGTTGGAGATTACAGACCCATGGTCTCCACCTTGAGAAACATATTTTGTGTAGCCCAGACGTTTTACCAAAATATCCCAGGCTTTGGCAACACGCTCTGGGTTCCAGCCAAGTTCTTTAGGGATTTCGGAAAATCCATATCCTGGAATTGCGGGAATGATAACATCAAAGGCATCTTCAGCTTTACCACCGTATTTGACGGGATCTGTCAGTGGGCCTATAGCATCGATAAATTCCAAGGGTGACCCTGGCCACCCATGTGTAAGGATAAGGGGTAAGGCACCTTTTTCCTTTGAACGCACGTGGATAAACTGTATGTCAAGTCCATCAATCTTGGTGACAAACTGTGGCAGCGCGTTCAGTTTGTTTTCAAGCTTACGCCAGTCATAGCCATTTCCCCAATAATTGATCAGTTCTTTTAACTGGGCTAGTTGTATGCCCTGTGATTCATCGTTTACCGTTTCGCTATCTGGAAACCGGGTCTCCGAAATACGTCTTTTCAGTTCATCAAGTTTAACCTGTGGAATATTGATCTTGTAAGGTCTGACACCAGTTTCTGCGTTTACGCTTCCCGTTTTTGCTATGGTGCGCTGTGCAATCGTAATTGTAGGAATACATAGTGCGCATGTCGCTACCATAAGGATTGTTGTTATTTTTGTCTTCATTTCTTTTTTGTTTTAGATTTTACGATCTGATTTCTTTTGTTGCAACAAATGTATGTGGGTCGGCGTGGGTGTTAAACGGAGAATAGGTTCAAGTGGACATATTCACAGGTGAGCTGGGAGTTTTAAAGCTCGAACAGGAAGTTCCATTTTTATAAATCGGATTGAAAGTAAGATATCGGCAGATAAAAGAAACGGCTATGAAGGTTTTTGATAGAAAGCATTGTCCTTTAATGAACGTAGTGGTACTTTTCTATGAAACTATATGAGCCGCGGAATTGACTAATTCACTTACAAAATTGTCCGGTTCAACTGTTTTGGGTATGTAGTGCTTTGACGATCGTTTTAAGTTTGCTTCATAATCATTAAAACAATAATAAAATGAAGACAATCAGAAAATTTACTATCGCAGGCGTACTATGTTTAAGCCTTTTTTCCGCAGTATCGATTTCGTGTAGCGACGATAATGATTTACCAATAGAGCAGGAGACGACCATTGTAAATCACAAAAATGCGAAGACCAGCTTTATCAATGTGAAAGGAACAGATTTCGCTTACCGAAGTTGGGGTAAAGATGGAGGAATTCCGCTAGTATTACTACCTGGAACAGGTGGTTCTATGGATGATTGGGATCCTGCGGTGACCGACGGTCTAGCGAAAGAATATAAATTGATCATATTTGATAATAAAGGAGTGGCATCTTCCAAAGGAGCGACCCCCAATACTATCCAGGCAATGGCTAACGATGCCATTGATTTTATCAGAGCAATGAATTTTGGGAAGGTCAATATTATGGGATTTTCAATGGGCGGATTCGTGGCTCAAAGAATTGTTTTGACGGATCCCGAACTAATTAATAAAATAATTTTAGCTGATAGTGGGCCCAAGGGAGCTATTGGTCTTTCCAATCTTCCAAATATAATTGCTGGAAGTGCAGGACTTAGTCCCGAAGATTCCTACTTAAAATTCGGATTTACCGATTCACAGTCAAGTATTGCGTCTGGAAAATCATCTTATGCTAGAGTTCATCAACGGATAATTGATAGAGATCCAGTGCTTAGCGATGCTAGTTCGTCTGCTCAGTTTACAGCTGTACTAACCTGGGCACAGCCAGACCCCGGAGCACTGGATGAAATTAAGGCTATCAAAAAACCTGTTTTAATCGTACACGGTGATCAGGACCTTCCAATTTCCATTCAAAATGCCTACAATATGAAACAAAATTTAGAAAACGCTATGCTTTTAGAGTTTTCAGATTCGGGGCACGCCGCATTTTATCAAAATTATGAGACTTTTTTAACGAAGGCTATTGCATTTCTTGCTCAATAGGTTATCTGAAAAAAAATGATAAATAGCTAACAGGTTTTTCGTTTGAAACGATTATTAAACAGTAAATTGCAAAAGCACGTTATTTATTAATGGTTTTAAATTATGATAAAAATACTAAAAGTGAAGCCCCTTTTCTTAGGCTGCTTTACTTTTAGTATTATATAGCGCTTTCGTTTTTAATATTTTCAAAGAAGGATAATAAGGAGAGAAGTAGTTCGACCGAACTTCCTCTTTCCCCGCCAAGTGCGGAACTTTTTAAAATAGTGATTTTGAAAGAGATTCTGATAAGTAACGTTTCAAATGAAAAGAACATCGATGTTCTCCTGTATATACAGATCAAAATTTTATTTTGGCAATAGCATATATTCCTCCGCAACCACAGTGAAAGATGATATCTTGGATGGGAACTCCTGCCAATTAAGCTTCTAATTCTGTTATATTATTTTTGATACTCTTGAACATAATAATATAAGGCAAAAAGATGAGAATATAAATTAACAGCGGATTTATCCCTTTTTCTGTCACTTGTGTGTGTGCTGCCACAGCTCCGATCACCGATCCGTTTAAAAATAGACAAAAAGCGACAATAATAATGGCCTTAACCTTAATAATTATTTTTCCAATTTTTAAGTCTTTCATTTTACTTTAAATTTAAAAATGCTATTATCGAATGTTAGCATTCGATATACATTCGCAATTCATCAATCTTCAAAATTCGATGCATTAAGGCTAAATATACGATTTTGTGTAGATAATTTGCTGAAAGTGAACAGAAAAAAAATAATTTAGCTTGAAATACGCAAAGTGTTCTGACCGAACTTGGTGGCTTAAAGACTAGGAAAATACTAACTTTGTGTCCCTACTGCAAAGCTTTTTTTGTGAATAAATAGATCGGTTGAACCGTTTATAGGGCATTTATTTTTTACATTTGTATTTAACCATAGTTTAAAATCTATGCAAAAACACAAGGCATCTATTCCTGTCAGAAGTTGGGACAGCGATTTTGGTAATGGAATAGCTGTTGTTCGTATAGCATCAGAAATTCCCGGGAGTAAAGAGTTTAATCATGCACATCGACACGACTATCACCTTTTCGTATTGCAGGAAAGTGGTATCTCGCATACCGAAATAGACTTTAAAAAATATTTGATAGATAAGCCAACTATACTATATCAATCGCCAAATCAGGTTCACAGAGCCTTGAAAGTCGAAAATATAAGTGGATTTATTTTAACAATATCCAATGAAAACTTAAATGCGGATTACCTAAAACTATTGCAGCGCAATACACCTATCGAGCCATTATCGTTATGCTCACGCACAGATTTAGCGATTATCCAAGCGTGTTTTCTTTTATGTAGAAACCTGTATGACAGAAAAGAAGACAAGTTATATCATTTGCAGCTGAAAGACAGTTGCAATACATTGGTTGCCCTATTTATGTCGCAGTTCCTCAAGCAGTCAAAACCAGCAGATAAATTGTCGCGTTTTGAAATAATTCAGAAGGCATTTTCAGAATTGCTCGAGCAAAATTTTGTGCATATGAAACGCCCCGCGGACTATGCCGAAGTATTAAACATCTCCGTTGCTTATCTAAATGAATGCGTAAAGAACGTAACGGGTTTTTCTGTTTCACATCATATACAACAACGTATTATTTTAGAGGCAAAGCGCCTGCTATATCATTCCGATAAATCTGTAAAAGAGATTGCAGCTGAATTAGGTTACGATGACTATCCCTATTTTTCGCGACTGTTTGTGAAAGTTGCAGGAATTACCGCTTTGACATTTCGTAGCAAAAACCACGATTAATCCAATATCTACTCTTTTCCGTTCTATATTATAAGATTGATTCTATTGTACTTTGCTTCGAACAAAATATAATACTATGCCAAGTGCACCAAAATGGTTATTTGATACCTTAGAATTCTTAACGCCCAAGCTACCGTTGACAGAAGTTGTCGAAACGGTCTCTTTATCAAAATCTGTCAAGAAGATTTGCTTTAATGGGGATTTAAAAAATGTACAATTCGCTGTAGGTTCGTTCATCGACTTTAGAATTAATGCTACAGAAGCTCGAAGGTATACCGTTTCTTATGCAGATACTGAAAAGGGCTTGTTTGAATTTATTGTTTATTTGAATGGTAAAGGTTGCGGAAGTCGTTATATGGCAGATTTAAAAGTGGGCGACAACATCGTGATGTATAAGCCAAGAGGGTTAAGCAGATATTATGATAAAACGGTGCAAAGATTTGTCATCTTTGGCGATGAGACTTCATTAGCACTAGCTTGTTCTTTCCTTCCTATGTTAAAGAAGAATAAGCATCAATTTGTGTTCCTTTTTGAATTGGATGAAGAGAATAAAAACGTTCCAGAATTATTAGGCTTGGAAAATTGCCTGATATTCTCCAAAAACTTTTTGGTCAGCATGGAGGACTGGGCAGGCAAGCTACCAATGATCAATACGCCGGACTGGGAAGAGGCCAACTTCGTGTTGACGGGTAACGTAAAATCGGCTCAGCAGTTTAGAAAAATCATTAAAGCAAAAACCAATAGCCATGTTTTTTTACATGGCTATTGGTTAGCGGGTAAAAAAGGATTATAGGTCAATGCGATTAAACTGTGCGTATTTATTTGTATTTTTAGTCCTGTAGATGACACAGGTGATTGAACGATGTTTGTAATCCGTAATGCCAAGTGCGTAGCTGAATAAGGTTGATACCACCCATAACTGATTGTTAAGGTTTTTATATTCTTACTTTATTTTTTATGCCATTTGGATTAACATGAATCTTGAATTATTTATCGATCAATTTCAGTTGATGCTGGAATTCACTTAACGAGATTTTCCCGGATGCAAAGTTGACATCTAAAATAAACTTCTTTTCGTTGGGGGACAGTTCACGTCCATAAATCTTCCCTAGTAGTTCATCTTCGTCAGGTAAAGCTTCGGTTACATCTGCTGCATTTAAAAATGCCTGATAGTATCGTAGTCCGAACTTTCTAAGCGACGACGCGTTGAAATGAATTTGGTCTTCGTTTGCAGTTAACCCTTTTGCCGAAACGAAGTTACAATTGTTGTGCGATGCTGCATATTTTTGTAAGGCGCTATTGACCAAATGGTAATCATTGAAATGCGCTCCAAATAGACCATAAGGCAAAAAGTCGCCTATCGCGCCGATAATCAGGGGAACTTCAGGAGCCCCTAATTGCTTCCGTAGCTCATTGACTATACTATCAAACTTTTCACCGTATTTTGCGGCCAGTTCGGCGGAAGAATCATTTTCTCCCTGATGCCACAATATTCCTGTCAACTGGCTGCTACGTTGAGCAAGTTTAGCCTGAAAAATAGCGTGGTCAAAGAGCGCGCCACCAACCTGCCAGTCATTTAAGCTGGTACCGCCATCAGCACAAGGGATAAGGCCGATCTCCTCGCCAATGTGATCCGCATGCCAGGAGGCAGCAAATGATGATGCGAGCCCCACACCAGCCATAGGCCTGTCATTGTGTATGGGTTCGGCCATTATCTGCCAGCGTCCATTGCGAAGCATCTTTATTGATTCGTTGATGATAGGCGGCACTGAATCCGGAATTCCGCGGCCGGCCATATTTGATTGCCCTATTAGCAAAAAAGATTGTATCATAGTTGATTATATATTTAAGACTCCACAATTCCTATACTGCGGCTAAATGATAGCCAGGCAAATTTTTTAAGATCATTCGGAGCGACGTCACCAGAATTTAAAGCCTTCACACTTGCTCTTGCCACACTGGCAAAGAGATGTCTGATCCAAGCTGAGGACAAGCGATTGTCTATAATGTGTTTCGCCTGCAGCTGGGGAACTATAGCAAACCACTTTTCTTTTGCTTGTTCATAGGCAATAACTTTTTCTTTGTCCATCGCTGCCACATCAACCTGCCTCTCCTCAAGGGCGTGTAGGAAAATATATTTTACACCGCTGTCGATAGCTGCGTATAGCACTGCTTCCAATTGTTTGACCGGATCAGTATTGCTGTTAAATGCAGAAACCATAGTGATATACCAGGTTTCAAGCATATCTACATAGCAGGCAGTTATAAGTGCATCTCTATCCTTAAAATACCGATACAAAGTTCGCTTACTGATTTGTGCAACCTCGGCTACTCGCTCTAAAGGAGCATGAAAGTCTTCATTTAAAACTTTTACTGCACTATAAATTAGCTTTTCCCTATTCATTTGGCACAAATGTATGACAAATGTCTTATATATGTGTTAGTTTATAGGTGAAATTATAATTTATTGGCCCAATTGTCATTAAGTATCGTTAAAATTCCAAAGGGAATTATCACTTTTTAACAACCCTTTGTCAACTTTTGAACAATATTTCAAAGGAAATGAACAGATGTAATTCCAACTGATCTTACTACCTTTGGGTTAGATCGAAGTCCAAAGCCGGTTAACATTGTAGTAAGCGAATTAATCATACCTTCTCAATCTTAAATAAGATCCCAGTAATTATTGCAGCGATCGAATAATATATGGCCCACTCCATTGATCCCATTGTTAGTGCCATTGTCATTGCAATTCCAGCCAATGTAATCAGTATTAAAGTCATTTTGATCCAATTGACATTGAGTGTATTGCTCTTGAACCAATAGAATGCCAGTGTACAACATATCAACGTAGGAATAGAATATATTGTGCTATAGCAAAGCCAAAGTAGCGAAAAGAGGATCGTTTGACCAATACCGGAAAAATTTAATGGGTTAAATCCTGGGGATATAGTCACAAGCGTAGTACCCAATAATAAGGTACCTATCCAATGCTTAAAAATATAAGACCATCTTAGACTGTGTAACATAACCGGTGTCATAAGATCGAAAACTCAAAAACCACGTTAAGTTTGTGGTAGTTATTAAAACTGGTAAAGTTCATTCTAAAATTATCTAAATATCCTGTTAAAGCTATTTTATAGGCCTCTGTTCGACTGAATGACTTTCTAAAGATGAATTAGCTATGTTTTCTCTCAAAAACTCCTGTGCTCGGACTTGCCCCAATTCAATTAATTGATTTAAGATCTCGATGGCTTTTTCGGTCTGCCCCGTTTCGTTATAAATGGCTACTATGTTGTATAATGCGTCAACATTTATTTTTGAAAGGTCAAAGCACTTTTCTATCTTTAGACTTTGGAATACATCCTTTAAATGCGGTACAGCTAGTATTTTACTACCATCTAATCTCGTCACATCAATCTGTATCCAATTATTTCTGAGATTGTTTAAATCAACTTGAGCAGAGGCATTATTGGAAAGCAATACGGCTAACAAAATGAATAGGTTAATAATGAGTACCTGATAACATTTTCTCAATTCAACAAGGCTTACGGTTAGTAATGGAAGCTTTTTCGCTAGGCTTTTCATCATTTGGTCAAATATGCATTAACGAAAATAATAATTTATCCTTAAAAAATGTGCCATTGATTTTAGATGATACTTTTTACGACGATCTAGGCTTTATCTATATAGAATCCCGAAGGGCTCTATCGTTCCTAAATAGAGAAATAAATTAATGATAAATTGGTTAACTTTGTTAAAGCTGAGGCAGAGTTAGTTAATGATTTACATCGTTGGCTGTATGTACTCAAAAATATGTCTTCGCTAAATGGACTTTCCATTTATTTGCGTAAGCCTATTTTTGAGAATTTATTTCAGTTAGCAGAGTATAGCAAACTAAAATTGGAGGAACGAGAGATGTACAACGCAAGTTTAAGGAATAAATGGGATGCGGATAGCATCCGAAGTAGTCAGGAGGAGCAATTGAAACGAGCGCGCGAAAAAGCAATGGCAGAGGGAAAAGCAGAGGGAGAGGCTAAAGGAAAAGCCGAAGGAAAGGCGGAAGTAATAAAAAATCTTTTGTCTTCGAATAAATTTTCGATATCGGAGATAGCCGAATTAGCGAACGTCACTGTAGAGTTTGTAAAGCAGATCGAGGCAGAGAAGTCTAAAGGAAAATAGAGAATATAACCATATAGGGTTTTACGGCCACTTGGATACTGTCTAAGCGGCCTTTTTTCTTTTTATAGGTTAAGTTGGTTTCTTAATCAATACCATTTTGAATAGGCTCTCATTTAAATGAAAATATTTGTAAGGCCGAAGAGACGAACTCAACTTTTTTATAAAAAGATCAAACGAAATCGAATCAACCATTGTTATACCAATACTTTCATAAATTAGGTTAATAACAGGTAGTAAAAACCTTGAGATCCCCCTCCTCAAGGTTTTTTATTTTTTTAAAAACTGACTATCCTATTATTGGGATCATAACTATATATTAGGGCTGGATCCATCCAGCCTTTTTTCTGATATAAATGTTATCTTAGCGCTATGCTGAACAATCTCTTTGAACAAGTCAAGGTTATGAAGCTTTCGATATGGGAGGGATTGCCGCCATTGCGGAGTGATACGGCACAGACTTCGTTGTTTTAAATTAGCTATTTTATGGGAAGTTTAACAAAATATGTATCAAACGATCGTCCAGAATTCGCCGTACTTATCGAAGATGACGATAAGGTTTGTTATGCATACTTATTGAATGAGGAAAGAATAGTTGGAGATATTTGGTTATACAATAGCGTTCCTACTCCCAGAGAATCTGAATGGCATAAAAAGGAGAATCTACCGTTTTTAAATCCTGCTGAGTTTGTCAAAGAAAACCTTCAACCATTTGATGCGAGTTCGCCTGTTGTAGTGACCTGGGATTTTGGGGAAGAAACGGTGGCCAATATATTTCTAGCGTCCAGATTGATCGCAAAGCTAACTCTGGGATCTTGTCCGGGTTGGTCTAGTCTTGTCACTAAAGATGGGCCTTTGGCGCAGAAGATGTAACATTTTCATGAAACGAATTGGACGAAGATAGAAGAAATATACAAACACATAGACGAATAATGATGAAATACTTTTCAAGTCTTATCCTTTTGGCAGCAGTGATTTTTACAAAAGCCCAAATAAAGCTTGAACAGAAAGACTTCAATAATTTAATGGCTATAGGTGATCCCTTCTTTTGAGGTTATCCCTTACGTCAATGTGTTGTTAAATGCCGGGGCGCAAGGCTAATAAAAAAGGAGTGGATAATTAATTTGCACTAATTAACACTCAGTGATCGTTTTAACGCCTAGTTATCGTTGAAAAGTAAATGAAGAGCTAATTGTAAGTGTCATATCCCCAAATTTTAATTTTCTTTCTTCCTGAAGGGCGGATTTATCCGCTGTCAGATAGCCTGTTTTATAATACTTGAAAATTGAGCCAAAGCGATTATCGAGTATCCTGAATTTTTTTCCATGCTGCATGTAGGTTAATTGTAGGTAAAAATCATCCTTTTCTGGAAAATCAAATGTTGGGATAAAAATAGGATCGGTAATGGCGAATGCTATTTGAGATGCGCCCAATTTCAACGCTTTATTTACCTCTGTTTCTGCGATTGGTTTTTTGCTATTCTCAGCGTCTTCCAAAGAGTTGTATAACGATACAACGGCATCAAAGACTTCGTCTTCTTTAAAAGAAGAAGTCAGATATGGACTATGCGATGAGAGCTTATCAATCACAATTGAGTCAATGGATTTTATGGTTGAAATCTCCACGATCTTGGACGCCGAATCCAATGCCATATTCAGTGTTTCACTTTCTATTTCATTTTTGAAAATATATTGCGTTAGTCGGTATTTACCCACACTTGCAATATCGAGCTTAATATCCGACTCCGATTCCGTTTTTACAACCCTCTTATTATCCAAATCATATAATACCCATTTTACAACAGGAGTTCCCGAGTAATCCTGTTCTATTTTATTTCTTACTACTTTTATATCACTTTTGAAAGCTGCTCCTTCATAAGGGATATAAGCTATGTTGGCAGGCATAGCAGAGAGCTTGGGAGGAACAATAATAGTAGGGTCTTTTAGCTGTTTGCCTTCTGGATTTACATATACAAACCCCGCTTTCAATACCTCCTTACCTTGGGTAGGATCGATCTCTTTCTTACAACCTGTTAGCAATAGGGCGGAAATTAAAATAAGGTAATAGCGCATACTATAAATTAATTGGTTCAACAATCTAATATACTAAATATATTTGTTAATTTACGTTTGGAGAAATATTGAGGCCGATGTTTTTTATTAAAGAGAAAAATAGATTCAATCAAATATACGAGGAAACAGAATAGCTATAAATGAACGATGCGATGCTGTTTAATAAATAACCTCATAACCAACGATATATTAAAAGAAATTATACTGGTAAAAATGAAAAAAATACTTTTATGCGCTCTTTTGTCATTTTTCGGCTTAAGTTTAACCCATGGACAGCAATTGAAGCCTTTATATAGTAAAACGGATACTTTGCCTAAGGTTGTTTACAAAGATCTTGATGAAAGACCTTTGCCTAAGATAGAGATGCAAGGTAGAACCTACTTAGGCGATGCTATGCGATCATTAAAACCTGAAGAGGTTCAATCAATAGATGTTGACAAGACAAGGCAGGTAATGATCATTGAATTAAAGCCTGGATACCATCCTATTTTAATGAGCTTGTCGGATATTAAAAAAAATATACAAATCTAAAATCTGAACATGTCATATTCCGGATTGAAGATCACTTTGTACAGCACGATCCAAATGAAGTTCTTGTCGATGAAAGCAATATTATGTTAATTTCTATTTCTCCCATTAAGTTTATTGGTGACTTAGAAGATTTATTTATGGTGACATTAGTGTCGCGGACGGATAAGAATCTTAAAAAACTAAATGAAATCCGTATTCGCTAAGCATTATTACACTTAGCCAAAGCGACATCTAGCTAACATAGCCTCCCTTGACGGTCAATAAGGGCGGCTGTTTTAATTAGCTTGTCGAAGATGCGCGGGTTTTTATATTTTGCCGAATCTTGCAGAAGAAGGATATGGATAACTGTTTGGTTAAGTTAGCGTATGCTGGTACTAAAATAATTTTGAATTCGGATATGTTAAGTCTTGTATTGACTAGCCTTGTTTAAGGCACTCTTCTTTTATATTGGAAGCTCGTAACCAAATAACTAATGATATTTTCCAGTTGATGATAACTAAGTCAGAATTGAAAGAAAATTTTAGATAATTTTTTTGCTGGCATGCATTTCAGTAAATTTGATGCATAAACTAAACTTTAAGTAAGAATGGAAAAGTATAATTACGGGGTCATTGGTCTGGGTGTAATGGGAAGAAATCTGCTTTACAATATTGCCGATAATGGTTTCTCTGTCGTAGGATTCGATTTAGATGAAGAAAAGGTAATCGAACTTCGTAAAGGAGTTGCTTCAGGTACAAAGGTTGTTGGAACTGTTTCTCTAGAGGAATTTGTGTTAAGTTTAGACAGTCCGCGAAAAGTTATTTTGATGGTTCCTGCAGGTAAACCGGTTGATGCTGTTCTTGAAAGCATAACACCGCTTCTGAGTCCAAAAGATATTGTCGTTGATGCGGGAAATTCTTATTTCAAAGATACCGAGAGACGTATAGCTGATTTAGCTTCTAAAAACCTTCATTTTATGGGAATGGGAGTTTCTGGAGGAGAGCAGGGGGCAAGAAGAGGACCGAGTATTATGCCGGGCGGAGATTTGGAAGTTTTCAATTTGGTGAAGCCTATGCTGGAAGTTATTTCGGCAAAAGTAAAAGGGGAGCCCTGCACCGCTTATATGGGAAAAGGAGCTGCAGGGAATTACGTTAAAATGGTTCACAATGGTATTGAATATGCCATCATGCAATTAATCAGTGAAGCATACGATTTACTGAGAAAAGGAGCTAATCTTAACAATAACCAATTGTATGAAGTTTTCAAAAGTTGGAATGAAGGCGAGATGAATTCTTTCCTTATTGAAATAACAAGAGATATTTTCCAGCAAAAAGATGATGTAACAGACGGTTTTCTTGTCGACAAGATTTTAGATAAAGCAGGAGCAAAAGGAACCGGAAAATGGACCTCCCAGGAGGCTATGGAAGTTGGAGTGTCTATTCCAACCATCGATATTGCAGTAACATCAAGAATTTTATCCGCTTACAAAGATGAGCGCGTGAAAGCTTCGCAATTATATGCTAAAGAAGAAGTACAAACTCCTGAAAATATAGAATTGTTCATCAAAGAGGTGGGGGATGCTTTGTATTTATCTACTTTAATCAGTTATGCGCAAGGATTGGCATTATTGGTAAAAGCTTCTGAAGAATATCAGTTTGAAATTCCGTTAAAAGATGTTGTTAAAATCTGGAGGGGTGGATGTATCATCCGTTCGGTTTTATTGGAGAAATTTTATCTGGCTTATTCAAAATACGAGAACTTATCTAATATTTTATTGGATCAGGAAATTTCAGAAATTGTAAAAGATAAAATTTCTTCATTAAGAAAAACAGCTGCTTTTGCTGTATCAAACGGAATTCCAAGCTTAGGAATTCAGTCGGCTCTAGGGTATTTCGAAGCTTATACCACAGCATCTTTACCTGTAAACCTGCTTCAGGCGCAGCGTGATTATTTTGGTGCACACACTTACCAAAGAACTGACAGAGAAGGAGTCTTTCATACCTCATGGCAAAACCCAAATAACTGAATCTAACAATGAGTGACAATACAATCCTGCATCCAACAACGATCGTTATTTTTGGTGCAACAGGGGATTTGGCAAAAAGAAAGCTTTTTCCTGCCTTCTATAATTTATATATCGATGGCAGAATGCCAAAGGGGTTTAATATTTTAGCTTTAGGAAGAGCCGAAAATACGGATGAAAAATTCAGGGCTTATATTAAAGAAAATCTGGAGAGTTTTTCCCGGAAGGCTGTAATCAAGGAAGACTGGGCTGGTTTTCAGGCTCACATCAGCTATTTTCAGCATCAGCTTGATGAAGAAAGCTCTTATCAGGATTTATATCAGAAACTGGAAAATTTTGATAAGGTGTACGGAATGAGAGGCAACAGACTTTTCTATTTGTCCATTGCACCAAACTTTGTATCTGTAATTTCAAATCATCTTAAAAATACGTCAATAGCATCTGATCCTGCAACAGATCGAATTATTATCGAAAAACCTTTTGGTCACAATAAAGAATCTGCCATTGAGCTAAATAATCTTCTTTCACAAACTTTCCAGGAAGAACAGATTTATCGCATTGATCATTATCTAGGTAAAGAAACCGTTCAGAATATTTTGGCGTTCAGGTTCGGAAATTCAATTTTTGAACCTCTTTGGAATCACAGACATATAGAATCGGTACAGATTACGGTTGCCGAAGAAGTAGGTGTGGAAACAAGAGCCAGTTTTTATGAGCAGACAGGAGCTTTGCGCGATATGATTCAGAACCATCTTTTGCAAATTCTTTGTATGGTTGCTATGGAACCTCCGGCTTCACTTGAATCGGGTGAGATCAGGGATCGTAAAGTTGATGTTTTAAAATCCATCCGTAGGATTTCTCCCGAAAAAGTAGATCATTATGCGGTAAGAGGACAGTACGGACGAGGCAAAGTAAATGGGGTAAAAGTAAAAGGCTATCGCCAGGAAGAGGGAATTGCTCATGATTCCAATACGGAAACATTTGTCGCTATTAAGTTTTATCTGGATAATGAAAGATGGGAGGATGTTCCTTTTTATGTTCGTACCGGTAAGAAGATGAAAGAAAAGCATTCTTATATAACGATTCAGTTTAAGCCACTTCCAAATTCTACGTTTTCAGAAAGCAGCTCGCTTCTGTCGGCAAACCGATTGGTTATTAATATCCAGCCACAAATGGACATCAGATTGCAGTTTATGTCTAAAAAGCCAGGCTTGTCTTTAGAGCTTAAACCTGTGGAGATGATTTTCGATAATTTTGCCTGTCAGACCGATACGCCCGAAGCTTATGAAACTCTTTTATTGGAAGCACTCGTGGGAGACCTTACACTGTTTATGCGCTCTGATCAGGTACAAGAAGCTTGGGATGTGATAAAAACGATTCAGGAAACCTGGGAAAAAACCAAAGATCCATCGTTCCCAAATTATGCTTCAGGAAACTGGGGCCCTGATGACAGTGATGCACTGGTAGAGCGGCAGGGACATCAGTGGGTTTAAAATCTAATGAAAAGAGAATGAATATTACGATATTTAATAATCTGGATGCTTTATATAAAGAAGCAGCAGATACATTTGTTGAGCTTTCGAAAAAAGCGATTCAGAAGCATGATAAATTTGTGGTCGCGTTGAGTGGTGGCTCTTCACCGAAAGCCATTTTTAGTTTATTAGCTACTCCCGAATATGCAGATAAAATAATTTGGAACAAAATCTATTTTTTTTGGGTAGATGAAAGATGGGTTTCTCTTGAAGATGAGAAAAGTAATTTTAAGATGACTTTGGAAGTACTTTTGAATAAGGTTCCGGTAAATGAAAATCAGATTTTCCCCATGTATAAAGAGGGAATTGAGCCTGAAAATTACGCTAAAGCATACGAAGCTCAAATCAGAAATGTTTTAGGAGCTGACGGTATTTTTGATTTCATCCTTTTAGGAATGGGTGATGATGGCCACACAGCCTCTCTGTTTCCAGGAGAAAAGATCTTACAAGAAAAAGAAAAATGGGTTGATGCCTACTATCTAAAGCCACAGGCAATGTTCAGAATTACTTTGACTGAACCTATTATCAATAAAGCTGAAAATATTCTGATTGTTACATTTGGTAAATCCAAGAAAAACGCTTTGAATGAAGTTCTTAATGGTGTATATAATCCTGAACTATATCCGCTACAGTTAATTGAAAAAAAAGCAGGAGTCCAGATTTTTACCGATAAAGAAGCTGGAATTTAATATCATTTGACTATACGGGACGTCTAGCCAAAAAGGCTCCCTTAACGATTGACAAGGGTGCTTAAGTACTCTTGTCAATACAGTTATAGCCCCTTAGGGAAATATTGGAACATTATTGCTAATAAATTTACAATGAGATTTTTGATTTTAATTTCGATTTTCTTTTCAATCTTATGCTCTGCAAAAGGTCAATCAAACAATAAATCAGTTATTAAGGGAGTGATAGATACTATTCCTCACACAATCTATTTTGTTAAATATAAAAATCAAGGAAATACGATCTCTGATACGGTAGCATTAGATGATAAAAGCAATTTTAAATATACAGCTATAATCTCAGAGCCGACAATTTTCAACATATCTATTAAAAATATTTATAATAAAAATTATATCGGTGATTTTGTAATCTATTCATTCTGGATAGAACCAGAAAAAACGATTGAATTTAATGGCTATAAAGGCTGGCTGATTAATGGCGCCAAGGGTTTAATTCCTATGTCTAATAAATTTGATATTAAAAATTCCTCTTTAGATAGTATTGAGAGATTATTCAACAAAAATAAATTAACAGCAATTAAAGCAAAAACAGAACAACTCGGCCGTAACCTGGCAAACAATGAGTTGATTGAAGTAATTCGCGAACTTTCCGATTCATTTATATCTAATCACCCGAATAACTATTACGGACTTTATTTGATAAGTAATTTCCCGGATAATACAAATAAACAACTAAATGATAGAAATAACATGTTCAAAAAGATTTCGAATGATTTACAGAAAACATATCTTGGCGAATCAATTCTCCAAAAAATAAAAATTAGTAAAATATTTGAAATTGGTGAAATGATGCCTGAGTTCGAACAAACAGATACGATATCGAAAGTCGTTAAATTATCCCAATTTAGAGGTAAATATGTGCTGGTTGACTTTTGGGCATCCTGGTGCGCGCCTTGTCGAAGAGAAAATCCTAATTTGGTTAAAGCCTATCAAAAATACAGAGGTAAAGGATTTGAGATTATAGGAATATCATTAGATGAAAATAAAGAAGAATGGCTAAAAGCTATACGCAATGACGGATTAAAATGGACGCAGTTATCAGATCTAAAATCTTTTAAAAATTCAGTCGCTCAACAGCTCTCTATTCAAGCTGTCCCTGATAATTTTCTAATTGATCCAAATGGAGTAATTCTTGCTAAAGGACTTAGGGGTGATGACTTGAGCAAAGAATTAGAACGAATTTTCAAATACTAAATCACTCAATATTTAGCATATGCTTTTGAATTGAGCCCAACAACTCAAAAACTCTATTTTATCATAATAAAAAGAGATAGAAAAGGGATTTTTCATCGAAGATGACGATAAGGTCTGCTATGCTTACCTTTGGAAAGAAGGCGAAAATATTATTGCCCATGTGTGGCTATACAATGTAACACCAACTCCGAGTGAGCCAGAATTGCAGATAGAAGAAAATCACCCCTTTTTAAATTCTGCGGAATTTGTTAGAGAGAATCTCGACCCATTCGACGCTTGGACGCCTGTTGAAGTCACTTGGGATTTTGCGGAAGAAATACTAGCTAAGATATTTTTATCCGAAAGATTGATCGCGAAACTTACCGTAGGGGCACGTCCGGGTTGGTCTAGTCTTGTAACGAAAGACGGACCGTTGGCGAAGAAGATGGCGGATTTTCAGCATTAAATCGTAATTTTATCTTTCAAATACACTGACAATGACATTTCTATACCAATATCTTCGTTTTTATGGGGTGTTAGCGGCCTTCATATTTTCCTTCAATGTTTCTGCACAAAAGCAATCCGGGGTGGACAGCGATGCATTGGCAATTCAGTTCGTTGATGGACAACTTCCTGAAGGCAACTATACCGCAGCGGTGTTGGGAATTCCCAGGCCGAATGCAGCACAGCTTGCAATTGTTGGGAAAATGAAACAAGCCATGAAAGCCAATGAAGATTGGTTTTTCAAAACCATGAAGGAGTTAAAACCCGGAGAGCCTATACCATATCACAAAAATCTAGGTATTAGCGAAGAAGAGTATGCTGCTTTTATGGAGTTCTCCCAATCTACCAAAATAGACAAAATAGGGGCGATGGAGCTCAAGATCATTCGCAAGGACAATAGTATCCATTTCGAGCCTAAAGACTTCGGCGATTATTTGAAATATCTAGTCATTGATTTGAAAGACCAGAGGGTTAGGGTTGATAGTCTGGGCTTGGAATATAAAGGACAGATCAGTATGGATGCCAAACAGACAACATTGGTCGCAGGGCCTTGGGCAGGTTACTCCTGGCAACTCGAAGAATTTAAAAAAGACGGACAATTAATTTCAGATCCGAATAAAGTCGTTCCTGCAGAAATGGGAGAACTGGATATAAAGTCTATAAAAGTGTTAATAGGCAAACTCGATCGTATCGATCAATGTTTTCTTTATCTCAAGAGTAATATTGTCTATAAAGGCCATGTGCTGGCAAAACAGGATATTGCCCTTTTATTAACGAAAGAATAAGCCAATTTTTAATTAAGGAAACTAGGGAAGATATGGCCCGAATTCTCTCCTTTTAAGATGTCATGTTTTGCGGTGGGGAGGTCAATTTGTATGAAATATAAAATTTTATTTGGGGTACCAATGATTTTGATTTAGTAAATTTATCACTATATTAAGTTCGTCGTTCGTACCAATTATCAGAATTTGCCAAATGAAATCTCCTAAAGAAGCTGCTACACTGGAAAAACTTAAAAATGGAGACCTAAATTCGTTTAATGAAATTTATTTCCATTATTCGCCAAAGATCTATGTGAGATTGATCAAATTGGTGAAAAATCAAACTATTGCAGAAGAAATCTTACAAGAAGTATTTACCAAAATATGGCTCCAACGTGAAAAGATTGACCCTAATAAGGGGTTTGTCTCATTTCTCAATCATATTGCGGACAATTTGGCTATGGACTTTTTTCGAAAAGTGCAAAGAGACAAGGCTCTTCAATTGGAAATATGGGCTTCAGCCATAGAACTGTATTATCATACCGAAGAAAAACTGTTTTTCAAAGATAAGCAACAGATGTTGACCAATGCAATCGACTCCCTGAGCCCCAAACGAAAGGAGATTCTGACCCTCAATAAATTTGAAGACAAAAGTTATAAAGAAATAGCCGATTTACTGGGCATCTCAGTATCTACTGTGAGTAATCAATTGGTGAGTGCACTAAAAGATATCAAAAAATATATTCAAGAAAACTACCGAGATGAGTATATAATCAGTCTTTTTGCAGCCTTTTTATTCAAACTATAAAAAAAATAAAAAAAGTAATAGTGTGATTCTCTTTGTCAAACGTATAGAGTAACAAATACAGCAATGTATTGAACTAATTATAGTAAATTTTGAAAGAGCAATCCTTTAAAGATCAATTGTTGGCGTATATCCACAACCGCTTGGATGCGCAGTATTATGAGTCATTTTTTGACGAAATGGCCAAGATTGATACTGCAATTCTAGAGTTATGGATCACTGAGATGCTGGATCAGGATGAAGGACAAGTAGTACAACAAATTCCGTTACTAGATTTAAGCATGGTTCATCGGAAAGTGCTCGATCATATCTATGCCGTAGATCCGCCAAAACCTATGCTCATTCGTAGCATAAGCCCGTGGGCCTGGGCTTCCTGTGCCGCCGTGCTACTCTGCGTACTGTCGGTTCTCTTTTTGAAAAATTTCTCGACCTCAACAAAAGAACAGGTTACCTGGTATGAAAATAAAAATGCTTATACAATCAATGCTCAGCTTCCTGATAGCACGACCGTTATCCTTTATCCACAGGCTAAAATCGGATTCGAATATACTGGCAGAGGCCACCGCGATGTACATCAGGTGCAAGGTCGGGTTATTTACAAGGTGTACAAAAACAAAAATGCACCTTTTCAAGTCAATTACAGAGGATATTTGACCACTGCCTTAGGCACCATATTTAGCGTAGACCCCAAGGATACCGATCATGTACTAATAAAACTAATGGAGGGCAAAATATCTGTCGGATCAGTTACGGCAGATAGCCGAAATTTAATATACCTCCAACCAAAAGAAGAAGTATTGGTTAACTTAAAACTTCAGCAGATGATTAAGTTTTCGGAGCCCGAATTGACAAAATCTCAGCCTGCCCGTGTGGATAAGGAGCTAAGGAAACTTATACCACAGCTAACTGCCAATGTCGAATGGACCAATCAGTCTGTCAAATTTAACCAAACCAAAAACATTCAACTCTTAAGAGTAATCGAAAGCCTTTACGATGTTTCGATTATATGTGATAATCCTGATTTGCTCAACAGTTCATTTACAGGAAGTTTAAATAGCAAAGAATCGCTAGCTAATTTCTTGACCAGTTTCTGTCAATTGAACGATTGTACATTCCAAGTGAACAATGGTATTGTCAACATCAGCAATTCGAGAAGAAAGGAGGACGTACAGTAGGAGAGAATCAACCCAACGCGGAAAAATAAACCAATATATAAATCAGAATAACCAACTGTAAACAATTATGAAGCATATTCTAATCAAATTAATGCTCGTGGGATTGCTATTTCCATACTTTTCTGTAGGATTTGCGCAATCAAACCTGAAAGTAAATGGTAAAATAGTTGACAACGAAGGGAATACATTGCCCGGCGCAACTATTGATCTTGTCCACGAGAAGAGCAGTAAAAAACTCCACTTTGTGGCCGATAACAACGGATTGTTTGTTTTAACTCCACTTGTTGCTGGCGAAAATTATACGATCTATGCCCACCATCTCGGCTACGATACCGATTCTGTTAAGCATTTTGTGGCAACCGCTACCAGCAAAAACACCGTGCTTATCCGTCTGAAACCAAATACCGGAATGATAGACGAAGTTGTTGTCGTCGGCTATGGTGTTCAGAAAAAGGTGAATTTGACGGGCGCTGTTTCCGCCGTATCGGGAGAAGATCTGAACAATAGGCCCGCAGGGCAAACCTCTTCGGCCCTTCAAGGCATGGCCTCGGGAGTCACCGTCACACAGCGTTCTGGCAAGCCGGGAGCGGACGGTGCGGATATCCGTATCCGCGGTATCGGTACACTTGGCAACGCAGCACCTTTAGTGCTGATTGATGGGATCGAAGGCTCTATCAATAATATCGACCCCAATTTAATAGAGAATATTTCCATATTAAAAGATGCCGCCTCCGCATCGATCTACGGTTCGAGAGCTGCCAATGGTGTCATCTTGGTCACGACCAAAAGGGGAAGTTCTGATAAAGTCGCTATTGCCTACAATAATTATTTCGGTTGGCAGTCGGCGACCAATATGCCCAAAATCGTCAATGCCCTGGATCATATGCTGCTGACTAATGAAGCGTATACCAATGTTGGTGCGAGTCCATTATATCCGGAGGATATCATTGCCGCCTATCGAAGTCAGGGCAATGGTAGTTCGGACGAGTATCCCAATACCAATTGGCAAAAGGAATCGTTGCAGGGGAATGGATTTCAGCAAAGCCATTTTGTGACAGTAAATGCAGGCACAAATAAAGTAAAAATGCTGACTTCGGTCGGTTATTTCGACCAGAAGGGGTTGACACTGAATAGTTCGTTTAAGCGCTATACTATCCGCAACAACGTGGATGTTAAATTCTCAGATAAGCTCGCCGTTAAATTTGACTTTCAATACGTCAATCCGATTGTCACCTCACCCGCAGCGAGTATTGAAGAGCTTTTTCAGTGGATGAGCAGTATTCCCGCCAATCAATCCTTTAGGAATTCTAATGGTAGCTGGGGACTAGGTTGGAATGGTAATAATCCCGTCTCGGCGGCGGCTGATGGCGGTGTTGCGACCAACAAAAGTCCATTTGGTAGTATCAACGCATCATTGATCTACAGACCCAAGGAATGGTTGACTGCCGAGGTCAATTATGCACCGAAATATGCGACGCAGGTAAATAGGAATTTCCGAAAAGCAGTGCAGTCCTATTTTCCAGACGGTACGCCGAGCTTCTCGGTCCCTGTGCGTACAGCACTTACCCAGTACAATAGCCAGGAACTTTTTAATAATATGCGAGCGACCCTTACGCTAAACAGGGATTTTGGTCCACATCAGTTTAAAGCATTGATTGGTGGTTCGCGCGAAGACTACAAGATTGATTACACTCAGGGTTTTAGGGACACCTATGTTCTCCCTGACTATGAAGTGCTCAATGCTGGGTCGGCACTGAATCAGTCAGCTACGGGAAGTGCTTCCGAGTGGGCGTTACAATCATTATTTTCCCGGATCAATTACGTTTTCAAAGATCGTTATCTTTTGGAACTCAATGCACGCTACGATGGTTCCTCCAGGTTTGCCAAAGGTAATCGTTATGGTTTTTTTCCGTCGGCATCTGCAGGATGGCGTTTTTCTGAGGAGCAGTTCCTAACCGCATCCAAGGGCTGGCTTACAGAAGGAAAAATCAGGGCATCATGGGGTAAACTGGGAAATCAGAATATCGGGACCTATCCGGCCGTGGCATCTTTAAACCTAGGTTCGTATACATTGGGCAATGGCATCGTCAATACGGCAGCGCTAAATGATATGTCCAATCCTGATATTACATGGGAGTCTACTGAGGAGAAAAATATCGGGATTGATCTTACCCTATTTAAGCGATGGACTATTACCGCAGATCTATACAACAGAAAAACCAGCGATATATTATTACAGCTGGACATCCCGCTCATCATTGGTTTGAATAAGCCTTATCAAAATGCGGGCGTGGTCGAAAATAAAGGTTGGGAACTTTCCATGGGCTATCGGAGTGATCCGGGCAAAGCCTTTAAATATAATTTTACGTTTAACCTCTCTGATGTCAGAAACAAAGTGTTGGATATGCGGGGAATCAATCAGACTGGTCTAACGGTCAATCGGGAAGGCTACCCCATTAACTCGATCTTTGGTTATGTTTCGGAAGGCTTTTTCCAGACGACCGACGAAGTGAAAGCGCATGCCACACAGTTTGGTACCTTGGCTCCGGGAGACCTCAAATATCGCGATCAAAATGGCGATGGCGTAGTTAATGAATCCGATAAGGTCATTATCGGGAGTACGATTCCACGATATACCTATTCGCTCAATTCTAACTTCAGTTTCAAAGGATTCGACCTCAGTTTTCTGTTGCAGGGTGTGGGAAAAGCCGATGGCTACCTCTATGGTGCAGGTATACAGCCTTTTACAACGACGGGGGCAATTGGGGGGACGATCCGTGAGGACAATAAAGACCGATGGACGCCTGACCATACTGCTGCTAAATATCCGCGCCTGGCTTTCGGACAGAATAACAACCAGCAGTCCTCCCAGTTTTGGATGAAAAATGCTGCCTACCTTCGGCTGAAGAATTTGCAGCTCGGCTATTCATTCCAGGCGGACCTGCTAAAGTCTATCGGACTGAATAGGTTCCGGGTATTTGTCAATGGCTCAAACCTATTCAGCGTAGACAAGTTTTGGGACGGTTATGACGTCGAAGCACCTGTAGGCTATGGTAACTTTTACCCACAGGTAAAGGTGTATTCTTTTGGATTGGATATTACATTATAAACTTGGCATGTATGAAAACTCTAAATAAATTCGTATTATATACGCTATCGATTGCAGTTCTCCTTCTGGTGGGGGCATGCGAAAAATACCTGGACAGATCTCCCTTGGATGGTCCTTCGGACGAAAATTATTTCAAAAATCAGGATGAGCTGATATTGGTTGTCAATGGTTTGTACAGTGCCCTTGCATTTCATCCCATGGACGACATGCCTATCAACCTCACCCTTGATGATGCCACCGATATTGGGTGGGATCGTAATACCTCTGATTTACAAGCTGTGGGAAGGGGAGATCACGACAGCAACAATGGCTACATCCGGAATATCTGGACCAATTCCTATAAGGTCATTGGCAAATGTAATTTTATACTCGACAATATCCAGAAGTTGGATGGAAAGATGGATGCCAATCTTCAAAAGCGTTATAAAGCAGAGACACAGTTTATCCGGGCCTATGTCTACCAATATTTGATTGATTATTTCGGTGGAGTGCCTTTGGTCACGAGCGGTCTAAGCCTTGCTGATGCCAATGTTCCGAAAACATCTAAGGCTGAAATTGCGAGCTTTATCCTCAAAGAACTTGATGAAGCTGCTGCTATTTTACCGGTTAGCTATGGCTCGACCGATATTGGGCGTGCGACCAAAGGGGCAGCATTGGCCATACGCGCTCGGGCAGCACTCAATAATGGGCTGTGGGAAGAAGCAGCGCGTTCTGCCAAAGAAGTCATGGACCTGAAAGTATACGCCTTACACCCCGACTTCGGCCAATTGTTTACCTATGATGGAGAGGCATCCAAGGAGATTATTTTTGCTTTTCAATATCTACGATTACAAAAAACAAAGACCCACAGTGCTACGCGCGGATTTCTGTCACGCAACGCACAGGGAACTTCCAACAAAATTCCGTCACAATCCATTGTTGATAGTTATCTCTGTACCGACGGATTTGCCATTGATAAATCTTCCAGATTTGATCCTAAAAAACCATTTGCCAATCGGGACCCGCGTCTGGGTTATACCATTGCTCTTCCCGGCAGCACGTTTTTTGGTTTTCAGTTTGAGACCCATAAAGATAGCATAACCTGCTGGAACTACAGCTACAATACTTCTACGGCAGTACGCATCCAAAATCAGGACGCGATCAATGCCTATGCGACCTTTTCTGGTTATTGCTGGAAAAAATATGTCGATATCAAAGACAAGGACTTTACCATGGAATCGGAGTTAAATATTATTCAGAGCCGATATGCTGAAGTTTTGTTGATTTATGCCGAGGCGATGATCGAAAGCAATAAGATCGACCAAACGGTGTATGATGCGATCAACAGTATTCGGCAGCGTCCTAGCGTTGACATGCCAGTAATATCCAGCGGTAAAACGCAAATTGAGCTGCGCGAGATCGTACGCAAAGAAAGACTTTATGAATTGACCAATGAGGGCTTTCGTCTGGTCGATTTGAGGCGTTGGAAACTGGCCGATAAATTCATGAATTCAACATTCTATGGCCGCATTCCAAAAGGCTTGCTGGCCAATGCGCCGACGATCGATGAAGATAGTTACGTGAATTATAAAAACGTTGCTAATCAGAAAGACATGCGGGTTATCGAGTTACGCAAGTTCGATCCCAACAAGAATTACCTTTGGCCGATCCCGAATATTGAAATTGTAACCAATAAAAACCTGGAACAAAATCCAGGCTATTAAATTCCAATGATGATGAGAAAAACACTTTTAATGACCATTGGCCTTTTGACTATGTTTTGGCATGTAGTCAAAGGGCAGACCGACAGAAAGGTAGATCTATGTATCTATGGTGCCACTTCAGCCGGAGTAATAGCCGCCTACACCGCCTCACATGCCGGAAAATCAGTGTTACTGATTGATCCGGGCACACGGGTAGGTGGGCTCAGTTCTGGTGGATTGGGGCAGACGGATATCGGGAATAAATATGTCGTCACAGGGCTCGCCCTTGATTTTTACCGCAAAATGGGCAAGCACTATGGCAGTTTTGAACAATGGATTTTTGAACCGAAGGTTGCTGAATCTATTTTTAAGGACTATCTGGCACATGCTGGCACACAAACACTGATGGGGCATCGTTTGATAGGTGTAGAGACTGCGCATCGTTCCATCAAAAGCATAACTTTGCTTCCGAGTGAAAGCAGGGAAGGCAAAAATATAACGGTTACGGCCAACGTCTTTATGGACTGTAGCTATGAGGGGGATCTTATGGCCAAAGCTGGCGTGTCCTACCATGTGGGGCGGGAGTCGAATAGTACCTATGGTGAAACGATTAACGGAGTGCAATTGCTTGATGGTCATCAGTTTCCGGACGGTGTAGATCCCTATAAGATAAAAGGTGATCCGGGGAGCGGTGTTTTATGGGGGATCAATACGGGGCCCTTAAAAGAAAATGGAACGGGAGACGCCAAGGTTCAAGCCTATAATTATCGGATCACATTGACCAATGTCCCTGAAAACAGAATAGCAATCACCAAACCCCACAATTACGACGCAACCAAATATGAACTCTTAAAGCGGCAAAAGGAGATACAGCCCTGGAAGAGTATCCAAGACGTATTTATCTGGAGTCTTATGCCCAATGGAAAGACTGATATCAATAATAGAAATGGATTTTCAACAGATATGATTGGCATGAACTGGCATTACCCTGAAGCCGATTTTTTCGAACGGAAAGAGATTATTCAGGCCCATGAAGATTACACCAAAGGTCTTTTATATTTTGTCGCAAACGATCGTTCGGTGCCGGAGCCGATCCGAAGCGAATTCAAAAAATGGGGCTACCCCAAAGACGAATATCCTGACAATGGACATTGGTCACCGCAATTATATATCCGCGAAGCCAGAAGGATGATTGGTGATGTCGTCATGACCCAAGACCACTGTCAGGGCCGAAAAGTCGTGTCTGATGGGGTAGGTTATGCCGCATACACCATGGATTCGCACAATTGTGACCGAGTGATCGTCAATGGCATGGTCAAAAATGAAGGTAACGTTGAGGTTGGCGGATTTTCTCCCTTCCCGATTTCCTACAGAGCGATCGTCCCCAAAAAAGAAGAGATCAATAATCTTTTGGTCCCGGTGTGCTTGTCGGCAAGTCATATCGCCTTTGGTTCCATTCGCATGGAGCCTGTATTTATGGTGCTGGGGCAGTCCGCTGCTGTGGCAGCCTGCGATGCAATTGACAACAAAACTGCCGTTCAGGATGTTGATATAAGACGCGTGCAAAAAATATTGCGTGACAACCCAAAGGCAGATGGCCGTAGGGCCGATTATATCATTCATGTAGACGATAAAGATCAGGTTATGTTGAAAGGAAATTGGCGTAAATCCGCAAAAAAAGGTTATGGCATGAGTTACCAGGAAGCCGACAGCAACCCCGGGGCCATGGCCCGTTTTACTCCCGGTAAAGATTTTTCCGGTGGAAAATATATGCTGTACAGTTATTTTCCTAGAACCGCCGAAAGCACCGAGAGCGGGACATTCATTATCCATACAGGGAAGACAAGGATCGAAAAAACAATAAATTTTAAGGAAGTCAATATCCTCGGACAGACCACAAGTACTTGGGTAGCGCTCGGCGAATATGTTTTTGAAAAGGGAAGAAGTAAGCCCTATGTTGAGATTACCTCGGACGCAAAAGGCATATTGGCTGCAAATGCCATCTTGTGGGTTCCCGTTTCAGACCAAAATTAAGTACATATGCAAAAGATAAAAATAGGGTTAAAATTAATGTTTGTCTTGGCTTTTCTGCAGGTTGAGGCCCAGCATTCGACCACGAAGGTAGACGTGGTCGTTTACGGCGGTACACCGGCAGCCATCACCGCTGCATTGCAAGTAAAACAGGCCGGCAAATCTGTGCTACTCTTATCACCAGATCAGCATTTGGGGGGTCTGAGTTCAGGCGGACTGGGTTATACCGATACTGGCAATAAAGCAGTTATTGGTGGTCTGGCCAAAAAATTCTACCAGGATGTATATAACCATTACTCCAGGGAATCGAGCTGGAATTGGCAATCCCGGGCCTCCTTTGGCAATCGTGGACAGGGCACCGTCGCGATGGATAGTGCGCATCGGACGATGTGGATTTTTGAACCCCATGTAGCCGAGGACATTTTTGATTCTTGGGTGCGGGATCATCAGATTGATGTTGTTCGTGGGGCATATTTAGATCGGCAGGAAAGTGCTATCGTTAAAGAAGGCACAACCATCAAGACCATTAAAACGGTAGACGGAAAGATCTATGAAGCGAAGATATTTATTGATGCCACTTATGAAGGTGATCTGATGGCGCTGGCCAAAGTCAGTTACACGATCGGGCGGGAGGCCAACCACACCTATGAGGAGCAGTGGAATGGTGTTCAGACCGGAGTCTTTCAGCACAGGCACCACTTTATCGCTCAGATCAGCCCCTACAAGCGCGAGGGAGATCCGAGCAGCGGCCTGGTATACGGCGTTTCAGCACAAGATCCTGGGCAATATGGCGCAGCAGATCAGAAGCTGCAAGCCTATTGCTTCCGCATGTGCCTGACCAATGATGCTCGCAATCGGAAGCCCTTTGCCAAACCTATTGCGTACGATCCGCAGCATTACGTTTTACTACAACGTTTATTTCGCGCGGGCTGGGACGAAGCCTTTCAAAAATTTGATCTGGTGCCCAACCATAAGACCGATGCCAATAACCATGGTCCGTTCAGCACAGATTTTATTGGGATGAATTATAATTATCCCGAAGCAAGCTATGCCGAACGCAAGTCCATTATCGAAGCCCATCGCCGGTATCAACAGGGCCTATATTATTTTATGGCCAATGATCCTTCCGTCCCAACAGCAATCAGGACAAAGATGGCCGAATGGGGGCTGGCAAAAGATGAATTTGAAGATAATGACAATTGGCCTTGGCAATTATATATACGAGAAGCCAGGCGGATGCTAGGACACTATGTGACGACCGAACACAATATTTTGGGCAAGCGCAAAGTAGAAGATCCGATTGGCATGGGCTCATATACCTTGGATTCGCACAATACCCAACGCTATGTGACCAAAGAAGGATTTGTCCAGAATGAGGGCGATATTGGTGTCCATGTGCCAGCACCTTACGCCATTTCCTATGGATCGATTATCCCAAGAAGCGATGAATGCAGCAATTTACTCGTTCCGGTCTGCCTCTCCAGTTCGCATATTGCCTTTGGTTCTATCCGTATGGAGCCCGTATTTATGGTATTGGGGCAGAGCGCAGGAGCTGCTGCGGTATTAGCGCTTGATAATGATGGGGTTGTGCAGCACGTGGATTACGGCATGTTAAAAAAACAACTGCTGGAGTCGGGCCAAGTATTGGAAAAAAAATAATATATTGAAATAGAATTATACTGGATATCGGATGGATTTAGATCATATGAATGCCCTTACACTGGTTTTTGCATCAATTTTAATTTTTGCAATCTCCTACCGTTTTTACGGGGTCTTTATGGCGCAGAAAGTACTCCGGCTCAACGATGCCATCACGACGCCAGCAGTCGAGTTTGCTGATGGCCATGATTATGTCAAGACAGACCGCAAGGTGTTGTTTGGACATCATTTTGCTGCCATAGCTGCTGCAGGGCCATTGGTAGGGCCAGTACTTGCGGCCCAGTTTGGCTATCTTCCCGGTGCACTCTGGATTTTGATTGGTTGTGTCCTGGGCGGTGGTGTTCATGATATGGTTGTCCTGTTTGCTTCTGTACGGCACAAAGGGCAAAGTCTTGCTACCATTGCGTCCAAGGAGATTGGCACCGTTGTCGGCGGGATAGCCGGTATAGCCGTTCTGTTTATTCTAATCCTGACCTTGGCCGGACTGTCACTGGCCTGCATCAGCGCCATGCACGAAGCCCCATGGTCCCTGTTTACGATTATTCTGACCATGCCAATTGCCATATTTATGGGACTATTGATGCGCTATAGAGCCAGATCCGTTACCTTGGCAAGTATATTAGGGGGAATATTATTGATCGTGGGAATCATTGCAGGCCATCGTTTGATGGAGATCCCGGTCATTTACAACCTTTTTGATTGGGATGTCAAGACCATTTCGATTGCGATTGCTATTTACGGGTTTTTGGCTTCGGTGCTACCCATCTGGCTGCTTCTTGTTCCAAGGGATTACCTTTCCACCTACCTCAAGATTGGCACGATTCTGATGCTGGCCGTGGGCATTGTCTTTGTGCATCCGATAATCCAAATGCCTGTGCTGACCAATTTTATTCATGGCGGCGGCCCTGTGATCGGCGGGCCTGTGCTTCCATTTATTTTTATCGTGATCGCCTGTGGGGCAATTTCGGGTTTCCATGCGATTATTGCCACAGGCACGACACCTAAGATGCTGGGCACCGAAAAAGAGATACTTTTTGTAGGCTACGGCGCGATGTTGGTGGAAGGATTTGTGGCCTTAATGGCCTTGATCGCAGCATGCACCCTGTTACCGGGCGACTATTTTGCGATCAACACACCAGTCAGCGACTATGCAAATTTTCTGGCACGGCATCCCGAATTAAAAGCCGTGGATCTACAGCATTTTTCAGATCGGATAGGAGTAGACCTCCATGGCCGTACAGGCGGAGCTGTTTCCCTTGCCGTGGGGATGGCCCATATTTTTGATAAGGTGCCTTTTATGGACAATGTGATGGCTTATTGGTATAATTTTGCCATAATGTTTGAAGCCGTGTTTATCCTTACAGCTATCGATGCCGGTACACGGGTCGGACGATTCTTTTTGCAGGAAATGCTGGGTGGTGTTTTTCCGGCTTTTAAAGACAAGGATTGGAAACCGGGCGTCTGGTTATGTAGCGCTATTTTCACTTTTTCATGGGGCTATCTTGTTTTTACGGGAAATGTAAGCAGTATTTGGCCGCTATTTGGAATCAGCAACCAGCTGTTAGCTGCCTGTGGGCTTATTGTCTGTACGACGATGCTTATTCGGATGAATCGGGGGAAATATGCCTTAATTACGGCAATTCCGGGCGTATTTATGGCCGGTATCACCTTTTGGGCTGGCTATCTACAGGTCACGGATATTTATTTGCCCAAAGGGCAGCTGCTATTAGCGTTTTTAGCGATCTTGGCTATGCTCCTGATGCTGCTTGTCTTTATAGGCACGTTCCGAAAATGGTATCAGCTGTTTAAAATTGGAGCTAAATTTATCGACCAAAATGGAGAATCTGTAAAGGAATTGGTTGATCGTTAAGCGGAAAAATCTTCCATCGCGAAGACTACATCGACACAGACCGGAGGATCAGCCCGGAGGATATTACCTGCATTGCTTCAGAAGGCTAAATTTTTAGCCGCTTCATCAACAAGCGATACTGGTACGCAAACCCCAAAATATACGCGATACATCTTTTATTTGTGGACCAACTAATGGCAGGTAATTTTTCATTCATTGCAGAGAAAATCGTATACTTGTCTCTACTACCAGTTGAAGGATCTAAATGACAAAAAGATATGTCCAATGCATTATTTATTTAACGCTAATCTGCTGTTTATTTGCACAACATGCCCTGGCCCAGTATCATTTCGGTAGTCTAACTTATGATAAAGGGCTCTCGAATAGCACCGTATTGAGTATATGCCGTGACAATGCAGGCTTTCTCTGGATCGGTACCAGGGACGGACTTAATAGATACGATGGTAACCGCATTAAACAGTACCGTTCGGATAATAGCGATGTTAACACCATTTCCACGAACAACTATATTTACACCATTGTTGAACATCCGCGCCAAAAGACCCTGTGGATCGGAACACAGCAGGGCCTAAATATTTATCAGCCTAAACAAGACCGTTTTCAGCGAATTAACTTTGAGCATGTCAAACCTAAAAATAGCAACCATTTTGCCGTTTTAGCAATTTATTTTATTGAATCTAGCGTCTTACTCGGTACAAATAATGGTCTGATGTGCATTAAAAATGCCGATCATCCCAAGATAGAAAACGTGAATATTCTCCCCGGACTGGAAATCTACTCCTTATTACAGCTGGGAAGAAATATCTTGATCGGGACCAACAGGGGATTATATCTTTGGCGGGATCAAAAAACAATTGAACCAATTAAACTAAGTCATACAAATAGCTTAGCGATATCCGTGAAGGATATCAAGCGAGTGGCTACAGATAAAATCTGGATTGCTACGGATGGACATGGTCTTTTTGAATTGGACATCTTATTTCAGCAGATTGCGCATTATACAGGTAAAACGGGACTATCAAGTGATTATGTGCGAGCGATAGCGATAGATAAAGCCAAAAATATCTGGGTAGGGACAATGGAAGGAGCCAATTTGCTACAGCCCGACGGTAGTCAGATACAGCAGATAAAATCGAGTGCCAACAATCCCTTCAGTATCAATGATAATTCCATCAAGACGATTTATATTGATCGGCAGGGTATTGTTTGGATGGGGACAAATTTTGGCGGAATAAACTATCATCATCCGTCGGTGTATCCCTTTAAGGTAGATCTGGCAGACGGCAATTTCAAACATCTGAGCGGAAATCTGGTCAGCGCCATTGCCATTGACGATGATGAAAATACTTGGGTTGGAACAGAACGGGACGGGCTGAACGTGCGCAAAAAGGATAGCGATGTCTATCGGAAAATAGAGCTCCGGTCCAATACTGTCAAATGCCTGCTCACAGATGATAAATATATTTACGTGGGTACGTTCGGCGCAGGGCTGGCTCGCATCAGCCGTCAAAATACCGCAGATATTCGCTATTACAATATTACCGGTGAAAATGGCATTACGCTGCTCCAAAATTACATCAGCAGCATTAACCGGGATCGCCTCGGGAACATTTGGATCGGGACCGGTAACAAAGGCTTACAAATGATCAATAGTCAATTTACGACTGCTATTCAACCTACCAGCACTTTTACAAAAAATACCGCCAACAATTATATCAAGCACATTTTAGCCAGCCGAAACGGTAGTCTATTTATTGGAACGGCCCAGGGGCTTGGTCAACTCCGCAATAGTGCTGAACAACAAGGAATCTATCGTTCTGAGGATCTTATGAAAGATCATTATATCAACACGCTTTTTGAAGATAGGACTTCGCAGATATGGATTGGGACGCAGGAAAAGGGGCTTTATAACTATAATCCGAAAACAGGAGTGGTAAACAGGGTGGAGTTATTTCCAACGCGTAGCTATTACCATGTGTTAGGGATTGCCGAAAACAATGTCAACGAAATTATTATCTCCACAAATAATGGACTCGTGTTTTACAATAAGCTGACTGGAGCAAAACGCTATATGGATATTCAGGATGGTTTCCCAACAAATGAATTCTTACCAAATGCCATTTTTTGTCGGGATGGGCAGCTGCTCGTCGGTTCGCACAAAGGCTTAATCAGTCTCGATGTGTCTCATCACCAGTCAAATGCGGGGGTACCCAAATTGTTGATCTCGGGCTTCTCTATCAATGGTCTGAGCAGGACGAGAGTCGACAAAGTGTTGGGCTATCTAAATCCGGACCGGGCGGAAGAAATTGCACTGAAACATGACCAAAATACGTTTACGATCGACTTTAGTTCAGACAACCTTATCAATCCGCAGAAAAACAGCTATGCCTATAAAATTGAAGAACTCGAAAAAGAATGGAATCTGACCGATCAGCCCTCCATAACTTATACCAATCTGAGCCCCGGACGATATACGCTTCGGTTAAAGACGGCAAATAATGACGGACTATGGAGTAACGTGAGCAAATCTGTGGTATTCAACATTGCTCCGCCTTTTTATAAATCTATCTGGGCCTATACTGGGTATACAGTGCTACTGATGGGCATTGTCTATTTTTTCTACCGCTATAACCTGGACAAAAAGCAGCTTAAAACAAAGTTATATTATGAAGAAAAACTGCATCAGGATCAAGCAGCACTGATGCAGTCAAAGCTTGATTTCTTCACCAAGATCAGCCATGAAATCCGCACGCCGCTGACCTTAATTCATGCCCCGATAGAGAAAATATTGCTGGATAAAAGGCTCGATAGTCAAGTGGATGTGCAGTTACAACAGGTGAGACGTAATATTAAGCGGCTGCTACATTTGACGCAAGAACTATTGTCTTTCAATAAAATGGATGCCCAAAAATTGACCTTGAATAAAGTTGTTATAGACGCAACAAGTTATTTTGAGAATATACATCAATGCTTTGTTGTGATAGCCGAAGAATCGGGTATAAGCTATGTCTTGGATAACCAATTTGAAGGTTCTTTTATGGCTGATCCCCAACAGCTTGAAAAAGTATTGCTCAACCTGCTTTCCAATGCTTTTAAATTTAGGAGCGAGCATGCTCCCAGGGTTCAACTTGTCATCCGTCAGCGGAACGAAAATCTGTTTATCCATGTGATGGATAATGGTCAAGGTATCAAAAGGGAAGACCGGGAGCGCATATTCGATACCTTTTACCAAGCTGATGCGGGAAAAGGGAAGGAAGGCTGGGGAATCGGATTGTCTTTCGCCAAAGAGCTCGTAGAACTGCATCAAGGAAATCTCTATCTTGACAATCCACTGCAGCTGGGCCAACAGGAGGGCACCGTATTCACCATATTGTTGCCGGCATGTATCCGGCGCCAGCAAGGGATACCGACGGAAATTATTTCGGAGACAAGTACGGCTGAAAGTACCGCGGCCTGCATTCCGGACTCGACCCGGGATTATCAGCTGCTGATCGTGGAAGATAATGACGAACTCCGTTCTTTTCTGCTCAACCATCTGCAGACATGCTACAACGTAAGTGCTGCTGCCAATGGAAAGGAGGCGCTTGCGGCAATTGCCGATAGCATGCCCGATATGATTATAACAGATATCGCGATGCCCCAGATGGATGGCTACACGCTGGTGAAATCCATCAAAGCCGATCCGGATACAGCCCACATCCCCGTAATTATGCTGACAGCCAAAGGAGAGGAGCAGGATAGTATCATTGGTTATCAAAGTGGCATCATCAATTATGTAACTAAACCATTCAACTTACAGGTTTTAGATCTTCAGATTTTCAACACCATATCAGCATTAGAATTGGTTAAAGAACGTAACCGACGCTATTTGCTGTTATCTAAACGTGATGAAAACATAAGCAATGCTGCTGCGGCTTATTTGGATAAGTTAAGAACGATGGTCGAAGCACATATCGCCGAAGCTGAGTTTTCAGTTGCGACTTTAGCGGAAAATATGGGACAGAGCCAAAGTGCGCTGTTGAAGAAGGTCAAAAGCCTGACAGGCCTCAGTGTTGCCGAATTGATTAAAGATATCCGTCTGAGTGTCGCTGCCAATCTCCTGATACAGTCTGATCAGGTCGCATCTGTTGCCTATTCCGTAGGATTCAACGATCGAAAGTATTTCAGTAAAGAATTTAAAAAGAAATTTGGTGTAAATCCCACTCAATATAGGGAAAATAGCTTACGCTAAGAGATTTTACCCCTATATTTCCGATTTTTTACCCCCTTATTTTCCATAAAGATCCAAATATTTGTCAAGCTTCTTTCTACGACAGAAAAAAGCTATGGGCAAATACTACCTCATGTCGGATTGCCCGAAAACCAATCATAAAGTGTAATCAATTTATTAAATGTAAAATATGATACCGCATCTAAAAACAATCGTATTGGGAGCGACCTGCCTGTTCCAAGTTCCGCAGCTCTATGCACAAAAGCAGCAGATCAGCGGAATAGTAACCGATATAGTTACCGGAAAGCCATTGCCCGGTGTAAGTATTTTGCAAAAGGGCTCCGGTACAAAAGGAACCACGGACCTTAATGGCCGCTTCTCTTTTCAGGTCTCGGACACTTTAGCTGTACTTATCTTTAGATTTATCGGTTATGATGAACAAGAAGTTGCTGTAAAAGAAGCTAAAGTACTGCAGATAAAACTCGTACAGACCAATAAATCCTTAGATGAAGTTGTGGTAATTGGGTACGGTGAAGTGCAACGAAAAGACCTTACAGGTTCTGTGGGATCAGTCAATATGCAGGATATCAAGAAGGCTCCCGTTGGTTCTGCATTGGAAGCATTGGCCGGTCGTGTAGCCGGCGTACAGGTCACCTCAGAAAGTGGTAAACCGGGCAGTGAAATGAACATTGTGATCCGCGGGGCCAATTCCCTGACACAAGATAATTCACCCCTGTATGTCATCGATGGTTTTCCAATAGAAAATGCGAACAGCAATGTCCTTAATCCGGATGAAATCGCTTCGATCGAAGTGCTGAAAGATGCATCTGCCACTGCGATATACGGTGCACGTGGTGCCAATGGTGTTATTTTGATCACGACAAAAAAGGGCGAAGCAGGAGCTCCACAGATCAGTTATAATGGCTATATAGGATCGCAGCAGATCATCAATAGCATGGATCTGATGAATGGCTATGAATTTGTCCGTTTGCAGGCGGAACGCGATCCTGTAGGCGCGCAGCTCACTTATTTTAACGATGGCAAGACATTAGAAGACTATAGGTCTGTACCGAGCAACGACTGGCAGGAGCATATTTTTAGGGATGGGGTGATGCACAACCACAGCCTTTCGGTGATGGGCGGGAACAGCAACACAAAATATTCCGTTTCAGGTAATATCTTTGGTCAGCAAGGTATTATCATTAATTCGGGATTTGACCGTAAACAAGGCAAGATCACGCTCGATCAGAGTTTTCAGAAACTAAAAGTCGGTATCAATGCCATGTATACCGGCACACTTACTGATGGTAGCAATCCCGCGGCTCCTGAATCGGCATTCTCCGCCATGAACTACCTGATGTACAGCGTATGGGGCTACCGGCCCATTGCTTTTGCCGATGAAGATCTTTTGAATGATCCAACAGACGATCTCGCCAATCCCACCAACGACTATCGGTTCAACCCCATACTTTCTGCTCAGAATGAGCTCCGCAAAAACTACAATAACCGGCTTATCGTGAACGGTTATGCAGAATATGCGTTCTCGCCGACACTAAAACTGCGGATTAATGGCGGTATTAACAATTCTGATACACGGTTGGACACATACAACAATTCACGCACCCGATATGGTTTTGCCGGAAGCACAAATGGCGTAAACGGTTCGATTCTATACACGCAGAGCAACACTTGGCTCAACGAAAACCTGTTGACCTACAACAAAAAATTTAAAGACCATACCCTGAATGCGGTTGTTGGGATCACTTTTCAGGGCAACAAGTACCATAGGTATGGCTTTTCCGCCATTCATCTGCCCAACGAGATCAAGGGGCTGGCAGGCCTGAGTGAAGGGGTGCCCCAACCTGTCACCTCTCTGCAATCGGAATGGTCCATGCTCTCGTATCTGGGCCGTGTAAACTATAATTACAAAAGCCGCTACCTCCTGACCGCATCGTTTCGGGCAGATGGCTCATCCAAGTTTGTTGGCAATAACAGATATGGGTACTTTCCCTCTGCTGCATTCGCCTGGCGACTGATCAATGAACCCTTTATGAAAAATCAGCAACTTTTCTCGGATGCCAAACTGAGACTGGGTTATGGAATTACAGGAAATAACAGGGTGGGTGAATATGCTTCTTTTTCGCCTGTGTACTTTGAAAATACCAGTGTCAGCACCAACGGTTACTATTCCTGGGGAAATGAGCTTTTACAAGGGATGTACCTTGGTATCGGAACACCGGATCTGCGCTGGGAAAGTACGGCACAGCGCAATGCCGGCATCGATCTGGGGCTTTTTAAAAACAGGTTGATGCTGACGGCGGATTATTACCACAAACGCACCTATGATCTCCTGCTCTATGCAGCATTACCCTCCACCACGGGCTATAGCAATGCCTTTAAAAATATAGGTGAAACGAGCAACAAGGGGATTGAATTAACCTTATCGGGAGATATCATCCAAAAAGCCAATTTTAGCTGGAATAGTTCCTTCAACATTTCCTTTAACCGAAATAAAGTAGTTGAACTTACCGAAAATCAGGAAAGCCTGACCACGGCACTGGCCTGGGATCAGGATTACAGAACTACTCCGTTATATATTGCCAAAATCAATCAGCCACTCGGACAGATGTATGGATACCTCTGGGATGGTGTCTATCAATATGAAGACTTTGACCAACAGCCCGATGGCAGTTACCTCTTAAAACAGACGGTGGCGACCAATGGTAACACACGTAGCTCGATTCGCCCCGGCGACGTGAAGTATAAGGATCTCAATGGGGATCTGGTAGTGGATAATCTTGACAGAACAGTGATCGGACGTGGATATCCCATTCACCAGGGGGGATTTGCGAATACCTTTAAATACAAGAATTTTGATCTCCACTTATTTTTTCAATGGTCTTATGGAAACGATATTGTCAATGCCAATAGGCTGTTGTTTGAAAATGGCAGTAAAGCACATCTCAATCAATTTGCGAGCTATGCGGACCGCTGGACACCGGAAAACACCTCCTCTACCATGCCCCGTGTGGGTGGCCAGGGGCCTAATGTCTATTCGACCCGCATTATCGAAGACGGCTCATACCTGCGTCTGAAAACAGGATCTATAGGTTATACTTTTGATAAGGGGCTGTTAGACAAGTGGAAAATCAAAAGCCTACGTATCTATGCCTCCGTACAGAATATATGGACACTTACCAATTACTCAGGATATGATCCCGAGGTTGCTGTGTACTACTCGGCGTTGACGCCCGGCTTTGACTATTCGTCCTACCCAAGACCCAAAACCTTTGTATTTGGTATCAACCTTAATCTGTAATCTTATGAAACTAGCATTAACAAAAAAATATAAACATTTAAGCTTCTTGTGTTTAGTGGCATCGACTTCAATTTTTTCAGGATGTTCTAAATTTTTGGACAAGCAGCCCTTTGATGTGGTCAAGGAAAATTATTATCAGAATGAAAAGGAGGTGATGACCGGACTTGTTGGCGTATACGATATTCTCGGCAGGGAAGACTTTTACGGATCCACCTATTCGAGCTATCTGACCCTGGGTGATGAGGGGGCCTATTTTCGCTCGTCTTATCTCGCTGGACCAGAAATCTATAGTTACGATGCTTCTAATCCAAAAATCAATGATATCTGGCGATTTCTGTATGAGGGTATTGAGCGGGCCAATTTTTTTCTGAGCAAAATTGAGTCCGTACAGATGGCTGCCTCTGATAAACAGGCTGTGATAGGTGAAGTCAGGTTTTTGCGGGCCTATTACTATTTTATTTTGGTCAGCAACTGGGGGGATGTTCCTTTGAAAACAGCGCCTACAAGTTCGGTCAGTAATGTCAATATCGCACGTACGCCGCAGACGGAAGTTTATAACTTTATTGTGCAGGAGATGGAAGCAGCGGATTCCATGGTCAAGGACATTCAGGTGTATGGTCATGCTGGCCGCGTTTCAAAATCTGCCGTCCGGGGCATCTTGGCTCGGGTATACCTAAAAATGGCCGGAGCTCCGCTCAATGACGCATCCAAGTATCAAAAAGCATTGGAATGGTCAAGCAAACTGGTCTTTCCACAAGGGGAAGATTATAAACATAGCCTTGTCGCGGATTACAAAAAGATCTTTACAGATATGGCGGCAGACCGGTATAATATCAGCGAATCCATCTGGGAGGTAGAATTCTATGGCAATCGCAGTGGTGATTTTGAAGCTGGGCGCATTGGCAATCAAAGTGGCATACAGACCAGCGATGAGGGCAAGGGCTTTAGTTATGGTCTGTTGGCTGCCACGCGCAAGCTCTTTGAATCTTACGAACCCACAGATAAACGCCGGGACTGGAATATCGCCAGTTATCGGTACAACCATGCCAACAACTTGATCACAGACTCCGTATTCTATACGGCAGCGGAAATTGAACGTCGGCATGTCGCCAAATTTAGAAGAGATTACGAGATCTTAAAGCCTAAAAACAGGAATTATACGCCAATTAATTTTCCGCTATTACGTTATGCTGATGTCCTATTGATGTTTGCTGAAGCCGAAAATGAAGTGAATGGCCCCACGGCCCGTGCCAAAAATGCACTTCAGGAAGTACGTGGCCGTGCACATGCTTCAAACCGGAATGATGAGCTAACCAATGAAAGCGAAATGCGAATAGCTATACGGGAGGAACGCTTTCGGGAATTATGCTACGAAGGGTTGCGGAAATTTGATCTCGTACGTTATGGTACTTTCATTGCCGAAATGAAACTCGTTGCCCAACAGTATAACCAGTTGGCACCGGCCGATTATCGGTACATGGCATTGGCTTTCAATAATGTCAGTGATCGGGATACGTATTTCCCTATTCCGATCAACGAGCTATCGCTGAATAACCTGATGACGCAAAATCCCGCATGGTAACACCAGATAATAATGTGAAAATTATGAAAAGATATATTTATATAGCATCGCTTCTCGTACTGCCGATCCTACAATCATGCGAGAAAAAAGAGGCCATCCCTTTGAACTTAGAAGTCCATACGGATAAAAATAGCTATAAAGTTGGTGAGCAAGTGTTGTTCCATATCAGTGGCAATCCCGACCAGCTGACGTTCTTCTCGGGTGAAGAAGGCCATAAGTACGTTTACCGGGAGCGTACAAAAGCTATTCCACAGGCTGTGACACTGGAGTTTTCGAGCAACCGCCGTTATGGTACGGATGCGCAACAGCCGAATTCTCTCCGCCTACTGGTATCGCAGCAATTTGCAGGAGTTTATCAGCCTGATGCGATCAAGGAGAGCGACTGGGTGGATATTACAGCCGCATTTACGTTATCTGGCATCCAGGCCAATGACGCTACCTACATATCCTCGGGACAAGTTGATCTGTCGAAATTAAGTGCGTCGGGTTTTAATCTGAATGCGAATACCATGGTTTATTTTGCTTTTAAATACACCGGGACTACCGGATCGACACAGCCCCGCTGGTGGATCAATCAGTTCAGCCTAAATACCGAAACAACAGAAGGCATCACCTTGCCGATAGCGGATCTGCAAGGTGCAGCCTGGACCTCAATCGGTCTGGAAAATTCTTCTGTCTCCTGGTTATTAAGCAGTGCGGGGCTACGCTTTCAAGGCGGCGGAGCAACAATAGGCTCCAATCAGGTGTGGGCTATCTCAAAACCGCTGGACCTAACCAGTGTGACACCGGATAAAGGGGTGGCGCTCAAAAATATGAGCACCCGGATGGATACCTATGCTTACACTTTCACAGCTCCCGGGACTTATGAAATTACTTTCGTTGGCAGTAATAGCAATGTGTACGGAGAATACCCTGTAGTCAAAACAGTCGAACTGGAAGTGACGGAATGAAACCGACGCATGCGGAAAAAATAATCCGACATTGCCCCAAAAATATAATATACAAGAATCAACAGCGCAGTAAATAAAATCTTATGAAGCAGACACATTATCCTTTTGGACTTAAAATGATATTCTTATTTCTTTTGACAACCTTCTTTTCCTGTGCGCAGCAGCGCACCAAGCAGAACAGTTCCGATTTTGTGGCTGCCGACTTTACGCGAGCCAGAGCGCAATATGACCTGCTCCTTGATAACAGCAACTTTCCTCGGACGTTGGATACAACAGGTCATGTGGTGGGAACCGATGAATGGGATTGGACAGGCGGCTTTTTCCCGGGCGGGCTTTGGTATATATACGAGTATACAAAAGACCCCCAGGTCAAAGCTCAGGCCACAGCATGGACCGAAAAACTGGAAAAGGCGAAGGATCTGACTCAACATCATGACATTGGTTTTGTGATGTACTGTTCGTATGGCAACGCTTTACGGCTGGAGGACGATTCTACAAAGATCAAAAAATACCAACAGCTCCTCATACATTCAGCAGAGTCTGCCCTGAAGCGCTTTGATCCGAAAGTTGGACTGATCAAATCCTGGAATGAAAAAGCTTCCTGGGACGGAAAAACGGTATGGAAATATCCGGTGATCATCGATAATATGATGAATCTGGAGCTGTTGTTTTTTGCATCAACATTAACTGGAGACCCCAAATACAAAAATGCCGCCATCAGTCATGCCGACCATACCCTGAAGAATCATTTCAGACCCGATTACAGCACTTACCATGTGGTGGACTATGATCCCAATACGGGAGCAGTCCTGCATCAGCAGACCAATCAGGGCTATGCCGACAATTCAACCTGGTCTAGAGGGCAGGGCTGGGCAATCTATGGCTATACGCTGCTCTACCGCGAAACCAAGGACAGTAAATATCTGGATGCAGCCAGGAAAGCGGCAGATTTTTATATGGATCATCCCAATCTGCCAAAGGATAATGTTCCCTACTGGGATTTTAATGCTGGCCAGGAAGGGTACCGACCGGATGTGGATTATGCAAACCGAAAGTTGAACGATATACCACGGGATGCGTCGGCAGCGGCACTGGTCAGCGCAGCCTTGCTGGAATTGTCTACCTATACGACCGGAACAGATGCCAAACGCTATTATGACTTTGCCGAAAGCACGTTGAAATCGCTCTCCTCCAGCGAATACCTGGCTGAAAAGGGGACCAATGGCGGCTTCATCCTTAAGCACTCGACAGGAAGCATGCCACATAAAAGTGAAATTGATGTTCCGCTTATCTATGCAGATTACTACTTTTTAGAAGCGTTGCTACGTTACAGAAAACTAAATGGGGCCTAGTATGAAGATTAAAACGATACTATTGTCGTACTTTTTGTTGGGCTGTTCGCTATGGTCGTTCGCCCAGCAACAGCCTATGGGCAGCTCCGATAAGATGGCCTGGTGGTCAGCATCCAGATTTGGACTGTTTATTCACTGGGGCCTATATTCTCAGACTGCCGGTGACTGGAATGGCAGGCCAACGCGGGGCGGCGAACATTTTATGTTATATGAAAGGATCCCACTGCAACAGTATGCGCAGATCGCCAAGGATTTTAACCCTACTGCTTTTGATGCCGATACCTGGGCAAAGGCCGCCAAGGGGGCCGGCATGAAATACATTGTCGTTACAGCAAAACATCACGATGGGTTTGCCATGTTTAATTCCCCCAGTAGCGATTATAATATTGTCCAACAGACTCCCTGGCAGCGGGACCCAATGCGGGACCTGGCTGATGCCTGCAAACGTTATGATTTAAAACTTTGCTTTTACTATTCTTTGGGGCGGGACTGGGCAGATCCGGATGTCCCTACCAATTGGCCTAGTAAGGCCGGGCGAAGCAACTTCTGGGATTATCCGAATGAAGACGCCAAAGATTTATCAAAATATATCGAGCGAAAAGTAAAACCACAATTACACGAATTATTGACACAGTATGGCCCCGTTGGTATAATATGGTTTGATACGCCCGAACTCTTTACTAAAGAACAAAGCACAGAAATCCAACAGTTCATTCATGATTTACAGCCCAATTGCATCATCAATAGTCGTATCGGCAATCAGCTGGGCGACTACGAAGTCGTTGAGCAAACCCTAATGAATAAAGCAAAGGGCAAATGGGAGGCCTGCATCACAATGAGTCGCAATTGGGGTTTTAATAAGCATGATACAGTCTGGAAAAGTCCCGAAATATTGGTTAGAAATCTTGTGGAAGTTGTTAGTAAAGGTGGAAATCTGCTGCTGAATATCGGCCCGAAAGGGGATGGTACCTTTCCTGTGGAAAGTATGGCCCGATTACGGAGTATCGGAGATTGGATGAACCTTAATGCAGAGGCAATATACGGGTCAGGCGAATGGAAAATACAAAGCGAAGGAAACCAATTACATGAGGAGGAAACGGAGATTGCGGGGCAACAAACGATCAAAGATGCCGAAAATGATGCAACCTCAAAAGAAATTGTGTCCGACATCCGTTTTACGACAAAGGATGGCTTTGTCTATGTGTTTGTACGAAGTCCAAAAACCGACTTTGCAGCGGTAAAAAGTCTGGCAGCAGGTCAGGCGCGAATAGCGAAAATTACGCTATTGGGAAGCAAGCAGAAAATCAAATGGAAACAGGACGCTACAGCATTACATCTTCCTGTTCCTTCGGCTACAGGCGGAGAGATACCTGTTTATGTTTTCAAGGTAACACTTGTTGGCCAGTCATAAGGCTATACAGCGTTATCAATCAACGGAAAGAAAGGATATTCACAACCAAATTATAACCAGATGAAAAAGATCATTTTCAGTTTTGCGGTACTCGGTCTGCTGCTAAATTCTTGTTCCAGCCCATTGGACGGACTCGATTCCACAACAGTGACCAATGTCTCCTTATACGGTAGTTCTGTAGCAAACAGCAGTATGTCCGGCTCTGGCCTGGTTTCTGCCGGGATGACACTGGCAGAAATCAATGCTGTAATCGAACAGGCAAGTGCCGGCGATACCGTGTGGGTGGAAGCCGGTACTTATCTTATTGATGGTGCCCTGTTGATGAAGCCCGGTATTACGCTTATGAAAAGCGGAAATACAAACCCCATATTTGATGCGCGGGCATCGGACAGTCAGCTGCTTCGGCAGACCTACAGTGCGGCCAATGTTGCTGGCTGTACATTCTCGGGCATTACATTTTGGAATCTGACCTTCTACATCAATAATGCGTCTGACGTTACTTTTAAATGGTGTATTTTTGACTATGGTATTAAAAAAGCAGGTAGCAACAAATCGAATGATCTGCATGATGCTTACATTCGCCTGATCGGCACGGATAAAGCGACCGTTTCAAACTGTGTATTCTCCAGGAGGCAGGGAAACAGTGGAAGAGGGGTGTGGAACGGGTCGGGCAGTACAAATTCAAAGGTCATTGACAATACCTTTGGCAATGCCGGCACAACGGGCTACTTTATCACGGCGATCAATGATAATTCTCAAAGCAATAGCCTGATCAGTGGCAATACCATTTTACGCAATGTATCTTTCAATAATGAAGATGCCAATACCGATCATGGTATTTATGCGCATAGTTTTAACGGTCTGACGATACAGAACAATGTGATCAAAGGCTGGCCGGCGAATGGAAGCGGTGGTGCTATTAAAGCTCGGAACGGGCAGAACTTGGCTATCCTCAACAATGAATTCCATACTTCGGGGATTTTACTGTATATCTATATTGAACCTTCCTCGTACCAGTATCTTAAAAATGTACAGGTCACGAACAACAAGATTTACCTAGATTCATTGATCGGAGGCATGTATGGTGGAATCGGCTATTGGCGGCAGAGCGGCGTTACCGGGCAGGAAGAGTCAATTCTGATATCCGGCAACGAGATGCCAAATGGAGCAATTAGTATTTCGGGATCCAATGGCTTTAGTAGCGCGCAGTTTAATCTATCGGGTGGTGGGGTGTTCAACAATGATCTACACCTGCCTTTTCTTTCGCTTGCGGCAGGTGTAAGTCAATCGGGTAATTACTAACGCCAATAGCGACATCTTTGTACCATCGTAATTTACGGGAATCGCCTCCTTAGGATATTCTTTGACCTCGTAGTCTTGTTCCATTTTTTTAGTATAAATCCAGTACGTTTTAGCAGGGATCGCCTGGCTTATGGTTAATATTACCAAAACTGAAATAATATTTTAGTGTGAAAATGAGAGAGTTTACTTATCTTCTACTTATTACTATTTTTTCCAAACATACGTGGATAGTAAGCTAATGATAGCATGAAAAATCTTCCCATAGCATTTGTGCGCTGCTGTGATAAAGTATTTGCGATGTTCTTAACAGTAAAAAGTCTATTTTGGTTGAGAATATCATTACCAGAAAGGGAAGCCTCAAGATTGTTCTTTTTTAGCATTCTATAACTTACTTTAATATTGAAAATTGAATAATGTTGATTATCACCATAAAACTTATTATCGTAATAAGCGAAGTTGGAAATAAAGGAGAGCCGCCTGCTTACATTTATAAGAGTATTACCCTCGATCTTATGCGATTCACTTTTTATCTTTTCTGAATCATTATTCTGTCTGCTGGAGAGGTTCTTGTAACTATAATTCAGCCCTAGATAAAAGATATCCAAATGACTAAATAGAGTATTAAATTCTATTCCCATCGAAGAATTTAAACTTTTTTCAAAGCTCTGCTGCCCTGCGATATATAATATATAAAAAGGAACCTCTGAGGCACTCCAGTACCCTTCCATTTTGAACTGGAGTTGATCCTTCTTAAATTTTATTGCCCTTGCCAAATTACCCCTAAATATAATTGATCTATTGCGATCTACATTTGTCGGTCTGATAATAGTGCGTCCGCTTGAATCAAACAGCATGCTATATGAAATGTAGTTTTTGGTCATACTCATGCCAGTAGATAATCCATAATAGAACGGGTTTTTATTGAGTCTCTTCTGTTTAAAATCCAGTAGAATCTCATTTTTTCGTGAAGGTTTAAGTTCTGGATTACCCAAATAAAGTGAATATATCTGGATAGTATCGACGACGGGGAATAATTGATCTGTAGTAGGGAAATCGAAGCTTCGGTTATACTTCAAATCAAGTACATTTTCAAATTCGCCAAACTGTAGATTTCTATAATTAAAGGATATCTCCGGACTGAACAGTGTAAAGTAACGGTCAAAGTTTTGAAAATTACGATCTGATCTATTTCTCACATCATAAATATTGTACTTGGCTGCAGCTACGATCTTTGCCGTTTTCTGGTATCTGTCGCTCAACATTTTTAAGTATGTCTTTTCAAAACTTAATCCGGCTATCCAGTTGATTATCCGTTCGTTACGATCATAAGATAGATCGTTGCTTTTTGATTCATGCCCAATTGAATCAATATCAAAAACTGTATTTCCTACTTTTCGATTAATGATGTTCAAATCACTGGTTAGAAACAAGTACTTATCAAAACCAGGAGTAGCCAATAGATTCCAAAAATTCCCCCATTTGCCAGCCAACCTTTGATTGGTTTCTTTTATAAAATATGGTATACGACGATTGGCAAAAAAATTTGATAATGTGTCAATTGAAGAAAAGAATATGTTGCTAATGAAGATCGCCAATGCCTACGGCGGGCTCGATATGGCCGATGCCGATGTACTCCGGCGGATGATGTCGGGCAAATATCGTAGCAAGGACCACCTGATCGAAATTGAGGATAAGTTCTTTTCCAACTGTAAGGCCAAAGGCTATGACGAGAAGACTAGCCGCGAGATATGGTGGCAGATGGAGAGTTTTGCTGGCTATTCGTTTAACAAGGCACATTCAGCATCTTTTGCCGTAGAGAGTTATCAGAGTCTTTTCCTCAAGACCTACTATCCTTTGGAGTTTATGGTTGCGGTGCTCAACAATTATGGCGGGTTTTACAATCGTAAGGTCTATGTCAATGAAGCACGAATTTCAGGGGGCAATATCTGCCTGCCCTGTGTCAATCAGTCGGTCTTTAATACCTCCATTCAGGATAAGGATATTTACCTGGGTTTTGACTGCCTGCTCAATTTGGAAGGTAAACTGGCTCATCGTATTATTGAGGAGCGTGAAGCCAATGGCTAGTACACGAGTCTAGGAAACTTTGTCAAACGGACACAGACGGGTATTGAGCAGGTCGTTATTTTGATTCGTGTGGGTGCCTTGCGTTTTACAGGGACGGGGAAAAAGCAATTGCTGTGGGCAGCTCACCTGATGATGAGCAAGCATAAGCCTGTGGCAGCAGGTATGGCGCTCTTTGAGACCGAAAGTCGCAAGCCTATTCTTCCCCCTTTGGAAGAAGATATCTTGGAGGATTATTACGACGAGATGGAGCTGATTGGCTTTTGCGTAACGGGTACGCTATTCGAACTTACCAAAAGCGATTATCGGGGCGATATGCCTGCCAGGGAACTTCATCTGCACGAAGGGAAAATAATCCGCGTTGTGGGCGATTTTGTCTGTGAGAAATTTGTGAAGACCAAGCGTGGCGACCTGATGAAATTCGGAACCTTCCTTGATGCCGAGGGACGCTTTTTTGATACCGTCCATTTCCCGCAGAGCCTAGCCAAATATCCACTCCGTGGAGCAGGAGTCTATTTGGTTTAAGGCAAAGTTGTTCTGGAATACGGTTGCCCTTCCGTTGAGGTGATCCGCTGTGGCAAGATGCCGCTAAAACCCGATCCGAGGAGTGAATAGGACGAAAATGATCTTCATCGGGGAACTTGTTTTAATTCATATACATACTAACATTTTAATACTAAAAATATTAGTATTAAAATGTTTTTTTACTTATATTTGTATTGTTAACCAATTTAAAAACAATGTATTATGAGTGAGTTGAAACAGTCGAAATATATCGATATTACAACAGATTATGGATTTAAAAAAGTTTTCGGATCAGATACCAATAAAGATCTTCTGATCGCTTTCTTAAACGAACTGTTTAGAGGACGCAAGATTATTGCCGACCTGTATTATAACAAAAATGAGCATGTCGGGGATACAGAGGATATCGGTACCGTTATTTTTGATCTGACCTGTACGGCAGACAATGGCGAACGTTTTATTATTGAAGTGCAGCGCACGGCGCAGGATAATTTGAAAAAGCGCATGCTTTATTACAGCAGTAAATTGATAGCGGATCAGGCACCCAAAGGCAACCGAAGGGCTTGGAATTATGCAATTAGTGAAGTTTATATCATTGTACTGATGGATGGATTTGCAATGCCTGATGCGGGGGATGAGCAGTATTTTCTGCACGATATTTGTTTATGTTATCGAGATCATGGTAAAATATTTTATGACGATCTAGGCTTTATATATGTGGAATTGGTTAACTTTGTTAAAGCTGAGGCAGAGTTAGTTAATGATTTAGATCGTTGGCTTTATGTACTCAAAAATATGTCTTCGCTAAATGGACTTTCCACTTATTTGCGTAAGCCTATTTTTGAGAAGTTATTTCAGTTAGCAGAGTATAGCAAACTAAAACCGGAGGAACGAGAGATGTACAACGTAAGTTTAAGGAATAAATGGGATGCCGAGAGTATCCGAAGTAGTCAGGAGGAGCAATTGAAACGAGCGCGCGAAAAAGCAATGGCTGAGGGAAAAGCTGAAGGAAAAGCCGAAGGAAAAGCCGAAGGAAAAGCCGAAGGGAAGGCGGAAGTAATAAAAAATCTTTTGTCTTCGAATAAGTTTTCGATATCGGAGATAGCCGAATTAGCGGACGTCACTGTAGAGTTTGTAAAGCAGATCGAGGCAGAGAAGGCTAAAGGAAAATAAAACAGATTACAATATAAGATTTTAAGGTCACTTGGATACTGTCTAAGTGGCCTTTTTCTTTTTTATAGGTTAAGTTGGTCTTAGACAATACCATTTTGAATAAGCTCTCATTTAAATAAAATAATTGTGAAGCAGGGAATACGAACTCAACTTTTTTATAAAAAGATCAAACGAAGGCGAACTAACCATTGTTATAAGAGTACTTTCATAAATTAGGTTAATAACAGGTAGTAAAAACCTTGAGATCCCCTCCTCAAGGTTTTTTTATTTTTTTCAAACGAGTAAGACATTACAATTGTTTCTTATACGAAAAATGAGAAGATTGCTTTTGCTGGCTTGATTTGCACTTGTTAGGCCAGCATTTTTTTGAAACCGACTACCCATTATTGGGATCATAACTATATATATCAGGGCTGGTTTATTCCGGCCTTTTTTGTGCCGACACAATCAGTATCATAGGGCTTTTGAGTTCGTCTGCCATTCAGGCAACATGGTTAACCATCTCCATGTTAGGCTGTGGTCCAGTAACTAAGTTGATCGCAAAGTTATGGGCCAGCAGGGTTGTAAGGTATGTGGTAAGTGTCCTATGTTATTTTATTACATTGTTTTGTAAAAAGTGTGTTTCCCGCCTTGCTTCTCCAAAGTAATGGTCTACGGGCCAGTACAACTTGTTTGCGGCTGCATCGTAGATTCAGTCTTGGTCGGGTCTAGTAGTGAATATCGGATACTCAACAGAAAACACAAAACTGCCGCCCGGCTTTAGCCAACGGTTGATATGTATGCGGAGCAGATCAAAGTCTTTGATGTAATGGAATATAAGGGAACAGATGACGCATGATTCCGCGTATGCCTAGTTCTCCAAAATATTTTAATTTGAATTAATTCTTTTTTTATTAAAAAACTATTCAAATAAAATTGTTGTTTTGTTATAAACTTTAAATTTCTATAGCATATTACAACCTTATGCAGAATCAAAGGTACCCTAAAAACGATAACAGTGACCACCTCATCATGGATAATGATTATAAGTTAGTCGCTGACATGATTAAGAAAGATCTTTTTGGAGTGCTCCTTAAAGCGAAATTGATTTGTAATACGGAAATGGCGGTGTTGACTTTATTCGACAACAGTAAAAATTTTGTACGGACCTATTTTCATGATGTCGATGGAAATATAAGTATCGATAAAGTATTTTTGGACTATGTGTTTGATGACAACGGCACGCTAGAATTTCCAGACCTTAGCAATGAACTTCCTTCGCAGCGCAATTCAGTGATTTTCCAGAATTTTGGAATACTGTATTATTATGAAGCACCACTCATCAATCACGAAGGAAAAATAGTTGGTTTTTTAAGCGTTATGGATAGTAGCTCAAACAAGCTTTCTGATAATCAACAGACTCTTTTTTCATTATTGTGCACAGAAGTTCTTGGCTTACTTCAAGAGAAAAACCAGCGCCTCCAGTTAACTAGTAAATTGGAATATGCGAAATCTACACTAGACATGACCAGTCAGGTGGCCAGAGTGGGGAGCTGGGAGTATGATTTAGTTGATGATTATATCGATTGGTCTGAAATGACAAAGATTATTCATGGGGTTCCAAAGGATTATCGTCCAACTATTAAAACAGCAATTGAGTTTTATAAAAATCCTCAACATAGGATTAAAATTGTTCAGGCTATCAATAGTGCAATCGCTACAGGAGCTTCATGGGATCTTGAATTAGAAATTGATACCTATCAGGGTACAAGCTTGTGGGTTAGAGCACTAGGGAAAGCAACTTTTGAAAAAGGGAAGTGCGTTCGACTATATGGCACTTTTCAGGATATTGATAAACGTAAACGTTCTGAGGCGGAATCGATTCGTTCTAAGAAATTGCTCGAAGATGTGTTGAATGCCACTACTGCAGTCGCTATCATAGCAACTGACGCAGAAGGGTTGATAACACTTTTCAACCGGGGCGCAGAAAATTTATTAGAGTATAAAGGTAATGAAGTGATCGGTAAAATTACGCCGACATTATTTCATAGCAGTAGGGAAGTTAAAGATCGAGCGAAGGAACTTGAAAGTAAATTTGGGTATCCGATTAGTGAATTTAGGGTGTTTGTCGAGATGGCAGAGCGCTACGGATCCGAGCAAAGAGAATGGACTTATATAAAAAAAGATTTTACGCGACTTTACGTATCTCTAGCAGTCACTGCAATGCGCGATATTTCTGGTCAGATTATAGGTTATCTTGGCATTGCCACAGACATCACGAAGATTGTTCTTCAAAGAGAAGAATTAGAGAAAGCTAAAAAGCTTGCTGACCAGGGTAGCGTGGCGAAGTCAGAGTTTCTCGCTAATATGAGTCATGAAATTCGTACACCTCTTAACGGAATTATAGGTTTTACGGATTTGATGAGTCGAACAAAACTAGACGATACACAAAAAGAATATGTTTCTATTGTCGATCAGTCTGCTAATCTTCTTTTGAGCATCATAAACGATATACTTGATTTTTCTAAAATTGAAGCCGGCAAATTGGAGCTTTCGATTGAAAAAAATGATTTGTATGAGATGTTTGCTCAGGTTACAAGTTTGATTGACTTTCAGTGGAAGGCCAAGAAATTGGATTTTCGGGTAAATTTATCAGAATCGCTACCGCATTATGTTTGGGTTGACTCACTTCGACTCAAACAGGTGCTCATGAATCTTCTAAGTAATGCAATAAAATTTACGGACAAGGGAAGTGTTGCACTACATGTCGATGTACTATCCTCGGACGAAAACTCCACCACGCTGCGCTTCAGTGTAACGGACAGCGGAATAGGTATTAAACCAGAAAAACAGCAAAAAATATTTGAAGCATTTTCTCAAGAAGATGCTTCAATAAGCAAGAGATTTGGCGGAACAGGGCTTGGACTTAGTATTTCAAATCAATTGCTAAAAATGATGGATAGTAAACTAAAATTGGAGAGCGAATATGGGAAAGGGAGTCAATTTTATTTTGAAATAACATTAAGGTCGCAAAAGGGGGATGTGTATGAATGGAAACTTTTAGAATCCTTAAAGGTTATGATAGTTGCCCGACAAGATGCCGATCGAGCTAATATTGCATTGATGTTGTATTTGAAGAAAGTTAATGTCTCGTTGGCCGATAACGGATTTGAAGTTCTTCAAATGTTGGCCAAAGGTGAGCGGTATGATGCGATTATTATTGATAATGATCTACCTATAATGAACGGTATCGATACGATAAAAAAAATTAGGGAAAAGTCACTCTACAAAGGAGTTGGACAGCCCGTAGTTTTAATGTTATCCGTCCTTGAGACCAACCCAGCCCGTATTGCTGAAAGCAGCCATATTATTCATTGTATTAATAAACCAGTTAAAGTAGATCAACTGTATTCAACATTAGTTGCTGCATTACAGCAGGATGAAGAAACGATCAAATATGCCGAAAAAGAAACGGCCTTTTTGGAAAGAAAATACAAGATTTTAATTATTGAAGACAACAAATTTAATATGTTGCTTACTAGAACCATTGTACAGAATGTTCTTCCCAATGTGGAAATCATAGAGGCGGTCGATGGGGTAATGGGATTTGAATTGTTCAAGGAGAATAGGCCTGATTTGGTCTTCATGGATATACAGATGCCTGAAATGAATGGTTATGAGTTAACTGGATTGATTAGAAGAAATGAAGAGGGGAGGATACATACGCCAATTATAGCATTGACAGCCAGTAATATTAAGGACGAAAAGGAAAGGTGCATTTCGTGTGGAATGGATGATTTTGCTGTGAAGCCTTTTGTTAAAGAAACATTGCTGGAGCTTTTGAGAAAATGGTTGATAAATGACAGCAATAACTAGGTATGAAAGACTTGTATATGATTTAGTCAATAATGGCTATTCGGGTTAACGAGGTTTAAACTTGTCGCTAAGTCAAAGTTGATAATTCCTTTATTTTATAGCGCGCTATTGGCTAAATTTGATAGATTTCTTTAATGCATGAAAAACAAAAAGACACAGGCTTTAATTCCATGGCTCGATACCATTAGTCAATTTTTCGATACTTTTAGGATTGGCACAGCGGTGAATGATTTATTTAACGTCATGCGGATTGAAGACCAGGCAAAAGGCAAATTGCTTTTCATGCCGCTTTTCCGAGGTAATTTTTTTCGTATTTTAATCTGCAAGACACAGGGGCCCAGATTCCTGCTTCCTGACGAAACCATCTATACTTCAGCTAACAGTATTTACTTCGCATATCCCGGTAAAATGGAAAGCTGGCAGCGTGAGGAAACGATTTATGGCTATCTCATTTGTTTTACGTCCGAATTTGCTGGAATAGACCCTCTAAAACCCAAATTTGAAAAAGATTACCCATTTTTTATGCGTGGGGCCAATTCACTTCTGAGGCTTTCGCAGCAAGATATGGACAAGGTATCGCATACAGCCGAAACGCTGCTTCTTGAAATGAAATCGGGACAGGAGGATAATTTTGAAATGATGCAAACTTTATTAAAGGTATTGCTTATCCAAATCCGTCGTCTGTATTATAAAGATAAGGAGGTAAAAACTCCTTTTCAGTTAAAACAGGCCTCCCTGATGGTCAAGTTTAGAAAAGTGCTCGATGCTTATGCTATTGACGCCCCCGATATACGAAAAGAAGGAAGGCCAACGGTTCGAAAAATCGCAGATGAACTGAATCTCACAGCTAGCCATTTGAATTTTTTAGTAAAAAAATATACCGGGCGCACGGCGTTGTTTCATATTAATGAAAAGCTAGTGCTGGAAGCAAAAAGTCTTTTAACACACACCGATCTGCAGGTGTCAGAAATAGCTGATCTATTACAATTTAATGAAGCAAATTATTTTAACCGGTTTTTTAAAAAGATGACGGGTCTAACTCCTACAGCATACCGTCAAGACGCTTTGCAACTTATGAAAAGTCCACTTACTATTTAAATCGATAAAAAGTCCAATTATCGCCTCAATCCGTATAAGTCTTCTGCGGCGAACATTCTTGAAATTTGTATCATTTAACAAATAATAGAAATGTACAAATTAATTACAAATGACAGAACGGCCACAGACGTATCTATGTTCCCGGTTTATATTCTTTCTTTGGCAACTTTCATTGTTTTTTTTCAGGGATTCATGGTCGCGCCATTGCTTCCACTGCTATCCGAACAGTTTGGTACGACTACCCGGCATGTGAGTTTTATTGAACCATCTTACCTGCTCGGCTATGGATTGTTTACATTGGTATATGCGCCTCTAAGTGATCGCTTTGGCAGGTTCCGGATAATTACGCTGTGCCTAGTCATCTTTTCTGTATTGACATTACTGACCGCTTACGCCCATGGAATTAACCAGATGATTTTCCTTCGTTTGCTGACCGGCATCGGTGCCGCCGGTATTGCCCCCACAACCATTAGCTGGATCAGCGATCGGTACCCGTACGAAAAACGGGGGCACGCGCTTGGGATATTCTTTGGTAACATGGCAGGTGGCACAGCTTTCGGATCCAGCGCAGGCGCTTTGATCACATCGCTAGTCGGTTGGCAATGGCTTTTTATTGGCGTCGCGAGCATCGCGCTGCTTATTTTGTTGCTGATTGTCATGTATCAAAAGGACATATTTAAAGCAAATGAGATGATCCGTGGAGTTAAGGAGAACATTTTCCTCGTCTTCTGTAATATCCTGTCGAGCGGAAGAGCTAGGCATACCTATTTCTATGTTTTGTTTAACGGGATGTTCCATGGTGGTATTTTTGCCTGGCTGGCTTATTTTTTCTATAGAAACTATGGCCTCGACGAATTACAGATTGGGCTAGCCTTGTTGGGGTATGGTATTCCGGGCCTATTATTAGGTCCACTACTCGGAAAGCTTGCGGACCACTATGGAAGACAGAGAATAATACCTTTAGGTTTATTTTTGGGGGCACTTACCGTATTGCTGCTCAGCCAAAATCTAAATCTTGCAGCATCCTGTGTTTTAGTGGCTTTACTTTCACTCGGATTTGACCTCTCGCATCCTTTGTTTGCTGCTATTGTCACCACATTCAGTGCGCAAAAAGGAGCGGCGACAGGACTTTTTGCATTCTTTCTTTTCTCGGGTTATGGCCTTGGGAGCCTTTTACTGAGCCTGATTATCAATATCGGTCTGGAAAGCGCATTCCAGGTGTTCGGCGGGTGCCTTTTACTGGCAGCGATTTGCGCGATATTTGTTTTTAGGAAAGAGAAGTAGTTACTTAAATGCTGATCTCTGTAGTTCGTCATAGCATTGAATATATCTTATTTCATCGTTTAAAACAACTTGTTCCCCTGAGTGGTTTTATGAACGTAGCGGCGTATCATACTGATCACTATAACATTTAAAACGTGTGGACCGACAAAAATTGATGATTCAAAACAACTAGCTGAAAATGAAAAATATAACGATTTTACACACAGCCAATGAATTTATTGCCAAAGGAGATTATGAAAGCTTCTTAGCTTATTGTACTGCAGAGACGAAATGGGTTTTTATAGGTGAGCGTATTCTCCATGGGAAAGAAGAAGTTCGCGCTTATTTGAAAGAGTTCTATCAGGAACCGCCGGTTTTTGATGTGGAAAAATCTATTGAGGAAGGTGATTTTGTTATGGTGACCGGAGAAATTCGGTTGAGAAATAAGGACGGAAAATATGATCATTTCGATTATTGCGACATTTGGCGATTCGAAGATGGAAAAATGGCAGAGCTTAAAGCATTTGTCATTGAAAAACAAGGATCGCCGCTACCCTCATCCGAATAGGCTTAGTGTTTGATCTATTTCATATTTGATTATATAATAATCCTTAATTTTGATTGGAGGTGTGGGACTTTTAACCTGATGTGCCGTAATAAATTTTGAGAGGAAGGTTATGGCTTATAAACGGACTAAAACAATGGAAAATGAATTAAAATACCAAGCAATAAAACCTGACAAGTCGTTAGCGGATTTTGTTGAAAGCTTTTGGCTTTTACAAAACCAATCGGATTGTAATAGAGAGGTTGTAGTATTGCCAGACGGAAGAGTTGATCTATTTTTCACGCAATCTGCAACAGAGTCTTTCCACGTGACGCTTTTGGGTATCCAAACTCAGCCGGGGAAGGCTATCATTGCGCCTTTGCGACAGACTTACGCCATCAGTTTTAACCCGCTTGCAGTCCAATCTGTTTTTCAGACCAACATCGTCAACTTGGTGGATAGGGCAACTCTCTTGCCTCCCAATTTTTGGAACTTTAGTGCCGACGACCTGAATAACTTTGATTCGTTCTGTGCGAAAGCGACAAATAAAATACAGTCGCTTTTGCCGCTTGAAGTTGACAACAGGAAACGGACACTGTTCGACCTCATTTATGCATCAAACGGGGCGATTACAATTAAAGAACTTGCCGCGCAATCGTTTTGGAGTCGGCAACAAATCAACCGTTATTTCGATCAGCAGTTTGGACTTACGGCAAAAGCATATTGCAATATTATCCGCTTCCGTGCTTCCTTTCAGCATATCAAAGAAGGCAAATTGTTTCCACAACAAAACTTTGCCGATCAATCCCATTTTATTAAAGAAGTCAAGAAACTTGCTGGTGTTTCACCAAAAGAACTGTTGAAGAACCAAAATGAGCGTTTTATACAATTTTCAACGCTCAGGCCCACGTAATTTTGTTCAGTCAAAAAAAATAAATTTTACTGGATATGAAATTACAAGACAAGAAAGTTGCAGTTGTTGGCGGTGGTCCTGGCGGACTCACATTAGCCAAACTCTTACAATTAAAAGGAGTAAATGTAACCGTATATGAACGTGATAGCAATAAAGAAGTTCGCCAGCAGGGAGCCACACTGGATCTGCACGAAGAAAGTGGTTTGGAAGCTCTTCGAAGAGCAAATTTGATGAACGAATTTAAAGCTAGTTTTCGACCCGACGCGGGACGTTTAAGGGTGTTGGACGAGCAGGCCATTATCAAAATGGATGAGCACGAGCTTCAAGATAAGGATCAGGAAGATCGCCCTGAAATTGATCGTGCCCCTTTGCGTGATATTTTAATAAACGCACTGCATGAAGATACCATTGTTTGGGACAGTCAGTTTATTTCAATGGTAAAACAGGATCATGGCTGGCTGCTGCATTTCAAAAACGGAAAATCTTTTTACGCTGACCTTGTCATTGCAGCCGACGGTGCAAACTCAAAAATTCGCCCTTACCTAACCGATATTAAGCCGATTTATTCTGGCGTTACAATTGTTGAAGGGAATATCTACGAGGCCGAAAAAAACACACCGAAACTTTGGGAAATAACAAAAGGCGGAAAAGTCTTTGCGCTTGGAAACGGACAATCCATTATTTTAAGTGCAAAAGGAGAGGGCAGTTTATCGTTTTATACCGGTTGTAAAGTTACCGAAAATTGGACGCAGGAAAGTGGCATTGACTTTAATAACAAGCAACAGGTTTTTGATTGGTTTAAAGTCGCGTTCTCCTACTGGAGCGAAAAATGGCATGAACTTTTTGCAAGTAATGAAATTTGGTTTATGCCGCGACCACAATACCACTTTCCGTTAGACCAGACTTGGACAACATTATCAAACTTGACCATGCTTGGTGACGCAGCTCATCGTATGCCGCCATATGCCGGTGAGGGTGTAAACCAGGCGATGCAGGATGCTTTTGAATTGGCCGAGAATCTGACATGCGACCATTTTCCGGATATTCAGACTGCAATTTCAAATTACGAAAAACAAATGCGGGCAAGGGCGGCAGCAGTAACAAAAGATACGTTGCAAAACACTGAAATATTGCACGCTGAAGACGGACTTGATAATTTGCTAGCGATGTTTACCGAGCGGAGGTAAACATCGCTCTGCCATTTCGTAGCAAAAACCACGATTAATCCAGTGGATAAGCAAGCTACTAATGGTCAATACCCCGGATTGGCAAGAAGCTAACTTCGTGTTGACGGGTAACGCCAAATCGGCTCAGCTGCTTAGAAAAGTCATTAAACAAAAAACCAATGGCCATTTTTTTTTACACGGCTACTGGTTAGCGGGTAAAAAAGGATTATAGGCAGATGCGGTTAAACTCTACGTATTTATTTGTATTTTTAATCCTGTAGATGGCATAAGTGCTTGTAAGCTAATTTGTAAACGGTAATGCCAAGTGTGTAGCTGAATAAGGAAACATCCAATAACGAAACAAGAAGGCACAAAATATGAAGTATATCTTTTATTTATTTTTCTTAATCTCGATCAACGCAAAAGCACAGGATATTGAGGTTTTATTAATCGGTGTTTCCCATGATTATAGTAAATATCCTACCCAGGATTTTTCCAGCATCCATCATAAAATTAGAAAATTTAAGCCTGACGCCTTTTTTGGCGAGTTCCTGAGTAGCGAAGACGAGCGGTTGCTGATGGATTATTGGTGCAAACAACCGAATATAAACCGGCTAAACAAACTTAAGAGCAATCGACCTATAAAAGAGGTATTACTGCAGCATACTATTGACAGCTTGAAGAAACGATCCAATCAGCAACCCAATGATTATCGTGTAAAAGTCGATTTAGCGCATGCCTATTATCTTGATCAAGATGTGGCAAATGGGCATTATCAATTTTGGCAAGTTTATAATTTCCTGCGGCATCAACCTAATGCTGAAATAGAACATGATATCGAAAAATTGCTTAGCCCTGGGGCAGATACCACTGGACGAAGTATGAGAAGGCTAAAAACTTCTGAGTATGCCTATATCGCCTTCCCGATGATGCAGGAGCTAGGCATCGAGGAACTGATGGCTATGGATTGCCAGGACTATGATCTGAATTGGCAAGCATCGTGGGGAGCATTTGACGCGAAATTTGTCTTGTTCAGGAAAGATATGGCCGATTCCTCTAAAAATCAGTTAAAATCAGCCTTGATAGCTATTAACAAGGGTTTTGAGAAATATGCTCATGTCGAAGAGTCTTCAAATAGGGTAACGGAATGGTTGAATACGGATGAGGCCGCGGAGATTTCCGCCTCGGGAGATTTTTACTTGCCTGTTCTATATAATATGAATGGATTTCCCAAAGAAGAAATGCTGTCAAAAATACATTGGTGGATTATGAGAAATGAGGGCATGTGCCATAATGTTGTCAACAGGGCTAAGGTAGTAGGGGCGAAAAGAGTTGTAGTCCTAGCTGGGGCCAATCATCGAAAGTACATGCAGGACATTTTCAAGACGATGCCTGCTGTAAAAGTGAGCAACATCAATGAAGTTGACTAGTAGAAAAAAGAATAGGCTGGTATAGCGAAAAGGAAATCGACGAGAGCAGCACCATATTTAAGCAGCACCATTTTAATTTGTATTCTCTTTAATCCGCAAGAACTCTCATGAGCGGACTCTTCGAGCATCGCGCAGTGAAGGGCCGGATAAGGAGAGTGTGTTATTTTATTAGTTTTAGGGAATAGATCTTAGTACTACAATCGATATTTGTGTTAATGAAAACTTATAAAAGCATGAAGATATGAAAGCAAATATCATCAAGAGACCTTAAAAATATAAAATACCTTCACGTGCACAACTTCAAGAAACCAACTGACCTATAGTTCGTCAGGCGGATACCATAGTATAGTTACAACGTATTTAATATGTCACGAAGTTGATCAATTTTAAAATTGGATCGGACAACCCTGTTTTCCTTTGTATTAACGATGACATAGCGTGGAAATGAATATATACCCAATTCCTTTTGAAGGTTGGGGTAATCTCTGTTCTCAAAAATGTAGTTTTCATAGGTATAAGGATGTTTTTCCAAATACTGCTTCCATGTTGTAAATTTGTCATTAACAGCTATGCCTAAAAATTTAAATTTTCCATTATCCTTATATTCATTCACGATGCGCTGTAGCTCAGGGTGCTGAGCTATACAGGGGCCGCACCATGTACCCCAAAAATCAATAACTAGGTATTCAGTACTATCGTAAAGTTCCCTGATATATTTTTTTTCTCCACGCGAGTTTATTATGGTAAAATTGGGGACAGGTACATTTTCTTTTGGTTTATATAATGTAACCATATCCTGATATTTTTTTAAAACCCGTTCACTGTCAAAATATGGAGAGTTTTCTTTCTTCAGCAGCTGAATGAGCTGATAAATCGAATCTTTATGTTGGAATACAGTACTAGAATTGTAAAAAGATAAGCTAGGGTATTCCAATAGAAATGTGAGATGCTCTTCGCTGAGCTTATTTGCCGAATATTTTGTAAAAATTTTCAGGAATTCGGTCATTCTATTGTTATCACCCTTAATCTGTTCCTCTAAAACTGGAATATTGGTTAAATCGAGCGTTTTTGCTGTGGTTTCAAATTCAGTAAATTGTTTGTTCAAATCGCTTCCATATACTTTTAATTGATGTGTGTTTATATTTATATCCATCGTTAGATCATTGGAATCAATAATAAAAGAATACAAGAAGTTTGGTGGGAAAATCTGGTGTCTACGGAAAAAACTGGAGAAATCCTCTCGGTTTGTGAATACACTGTCTGATAGGGCTAGTTGCGCAAAATTGAAATGACCTTTATCAAGAATCTTGTTTATTACAAACTCGCAAGTTCCACTTTTAACTTCCGTTTTAAAGACATCATTATTAATTAATACGTAACTATATGCTGGTAAGGTATCCGCATAGACTTTAAATTTTAAACGAATGTTTTGGCCATAATTATTGCTGATTGCCAAAAAGGTGAAAATGAGAACGAATAGGAACTTGGTCATAATTTCTTGTTTAAATTGAAGTTAAAGACAAAATATGAAAAATAGTGATAATAAGTGCTCTTTTTAATGTATCTATCCAGATTCTTCTAAAGAATTTGCAATCGTAAGGAAAGCATTAAGTATACCTTGTTGATTTGTATCCAATTCTTTAAGGTATTTTTCCTCTGAGGAATAATGGAAATGAAAGAACAACAGATGGCTCAACGATCCAATCGTTGGTTTTATCAACAGTTTCCGCCCATTCGATGGATAGCGAAATCCATCGGAAAGGATATAGATTTCCAGGTTATCAAATGGAATCTTGAGATGACTTTAGTTTATTTGCGTATTCATCAGAGTAGTGCAATTAATTAGTGTTTTGTTTTGTTTAAAAAAGGGAATATTCGTGGTACCAATCCAGTCAAGACATGTCCCATTTCCGGGATGACTATTATGGTAAAGTCTGTCACAATATTTTGCAATCTCCTGGCAATTTTCTGGGTAGAGCGTATTACATCCTGCTCTCCGCCGATGAATAACACTGGCATAGTCAAACGACTGAGTTCGTCATCTGAAAAAATGTATTCTTTTTCTATTCTCGCATTAAAATTGGTTTGTATTAAATCCATAAATGAAATAATCTTATTATCTACACGCTGGCTTCCCAAGACCAGTCTATTGATCCTGATACGTCCAGTTGTTCCCAAAAGGGAATAGAGGATGGCTTTTATGATAAATGTTGTTTTGGTAGGAATTATTCCTGCAGGCGTCAGCAAAATCAGCCGGTCAACTAATTCAGGATAACTTGTTGCAAATCGCAATGACAACCATCCTCCTTGCGATAATCCGACTATATTTGCCTTGTTGATATTGAGGCTGTCGAAAATCTCTTTTAGCCATTCTGCGAAATCTATTGTTTCATAAGAAGGTCTGGTTTCTGCACTCTTTCCTGCCTCTCCGATAATGTCTATTGCTATGACTTTATATTGTTTTGAATATTCGGCTATGTCGGATAACCATGACGTTGCATTAGAAGACGCGCCATGCAGTAAGATGACGATTTCTTGGTGTTGACTTCCTGCCTCCAAAAAATGGGTGCCACCAAAAGTTGTTTTCAAGACATTGGCTTTCAAATTCAATGACGAATTTGTTATTGCATCGTCGTAAGCCCGGATAATTTTGTTTTTTGCTTCAGGGCTTTTAAAGACCGTTTTATTCATGAATATTTCTGTATATAATGTTGTTGTATAATAAGAACTGCATTACCGTCCTTTCGCTTTATCACCTCTTAAAGTCATGACTGTACTCGTTACCATAGCTGCTGTTTTGCCATCACTGCGAAAAATATCGCATCGGTAATGATTTAAGTTTTTTCCATTATGCAAAGGCGATGCTTTGGCAGTAAGTATATCCTCGAAAACTGGCCGGTAAAAATTGATTTTCAATTCTACGGATGTAAAAGTTTCGCCTTCCTGAATAAGAGTCGAATGTGCGGTTCCGATGGCTGCGTCAGCCAATTCGCAAAGCAGTCCTCCGTGAATGGTTCCCTGTTGGTTACTGTGCAGTTCTTTTGTAGTATTGATCTGAACGGTCGCTGTACCTAAACCAGCCTCTATAATGTTTATGCCCAATGTTTTTGATATTGGTGTCGGGTAATGCATATGCGTATGCATATCGCCGGTAATTTCACTTTTTATCAATTTATTTAGGTAATCTAGTATTGATAGTTTTGCCATATACGGAATTATTGTATTTATATAAATAAACCAGTCAGTCTTTTTTTTAATAAAAAATTATATTGTTTTACATGGTTCCTATTATTGACTTGATGGTGTGCAAATGGTGCAAATCATGCTCTGCAACAAAATGCATCAGGTCAATGATATTCATGGGTTGTTGTAACCTCGGATGCATACTTGTCTTCAATAAATCTTCTTCACTCAATTTCTGAAGCATTACAATTGTTTTTTCTCTTTCGCTGACTAGATCGTTAATAAGCTCTTCAACCACCATTTTGTTGAAAGAAGATTGATCAGTTGCTGTATTGCTTAAATCGGCAGTGGACATATCCGGTTTTCCTTTCATTATATCTCTAAAACGGATTCGCCATAGATCTTCTAAAAGGATTAAATGTCCTATATTCTCATTGACAGACCATTTATCTCCCATTTTGCGGGTTGAAACTTCTGTAGGACAACTTTTCAGCACTTGATTTAAAACAGCCGGAAAATCTTCAAGGAGTTTTAGAAATTCGTCAAAATATTCCGAGCCTGTGTTTGAATCAAATTGTCGATCGAACCATCTGACAAATGATTGTGGCTTTACTTCTTTCATTACTATAAATTTATAGGTTATTACTGCTTATCCATTCTTTGGCAGGTATTATCCACTCGTCTAATGCCCTGAATAGAAAACCGTGTTCCATACCTGTGTTGAGAGTAATTTCTTTAAAAGATTTTAAATCAGAATTTTTAAATCTAAGTTGCCTTGATAATAACTCAGCGTCAACATCGGTTTTTTCATTAATCGATAAAATCTTCCCGTAGAGCCTGAGCTTTTGATCTTTATTCATCGAATCATTTTTAAAGCTTGAGCCAATAAAAACAAATTTCAACGCTGGATTTTTGGCATAATAGGAGATATATTGAGCTATATAACCTCCCTGAGACGTTCCAACAATTGAAATATGGTCATAAGGAACTCCATCGCTGTGTAAGCTGTCAATTTTAAGAATCATTTTTTTTGCATATTTCTTGGGATTAGTGCCGACCTTTCTTTTTTCAGATAGTATGACAGAATTTTTAGATTGAAGTTTTTCTAAAATAGCTGTATATGCCGCTGGTCCGTATTTAGGATGATGTGCATTTAACGGATTTTCTTCCAAAAATTTATTATGCAAAAAAAATACATACTTATTTTGAGCATGAACAGCAAATGGAAGAAATGACAGATAAAGAATTATTAACCTGAAAAACATATAATTTGAAGAAATAGCTTATTTTAATTTAAGGACAATATAAAATTTTATTGCTCCGTATCTACAAGATTCTTTTTTGAGACATCCAGGTCATAAAAATCAGAATGGATATGAGCTTCTGTGCTGGTATTCCAAGATTCCCTGTTTATTTCCAAATAATCGTCTTCTTCATTCATATGGTATCTAATCTATTAAAGTGAATTGATTTTTTGCCATTCTTTGTAGCTAAGTACGCCAAGTTCTGGCTGACATTTACCTTTTAGAATATGGATAAATTCGAGTTGATTTCCGTCCGGATCGTCAAAATAAAGAGCAAGTGCGGGCATCCAGGCAAAAACCATTGGTTCATTGCTTCCATCTTTGAGAAAATTATAGGCTTTTAATCCGTTTTTATCTAAAAAAGTATTTGCATTATTTAAAATAAAATCTTTGGAACAGCTGAATGCAAAATGTGTTTTATGGAGATCTCCTTGTTGTTCCCAAAGTCCGAGCATGGCCTTTTTATTTTCTCCGATCCAAAGAAACGCAATCGGCCGGGTTTCATCATAGTGCGCAAACTCAAGTCCCAATATTTGAGTATAGAATTGCACTGCGTTTTCCAAGTTGCTTACTTGAATGTGTGTCTCATATAATCCTTCAATCATTTTTATATATTTTATTATTAATAATTATAGTGTTGTCATAATTATGACCATTTCATCTTAGCATATGAATAATCGGATAATCTTTACCAGAGCCATCTTTTTCGGATCTCCCTGCTTCTCTGAACCCTAATTTTTCATAAAATCCTCTAGCCTGATAATTTTGCTCATTAACATCAACCTTTGTAATGCCTTGCGTTTCATCCATAAATTGAAATAGATGCTTTCCATATCCTTTGCTACGGTAGTCATTGTGAATAAAAAGCATTTCGAGGTTTCCTTCTGATACCGATGAAAATCCGATAGATTTCCCATTTTCAGTAAGGATAAATACCTCGAGGTTAGGGAGATAATCCTTTGGAATAGCTCGTTTAAAGAAGGAAAGATCTTCCTCAAGCAAAAAGTCGTGAGTTGCTCTTACAGCGGATTCCCAGATTTCCATGATTCCTGGATAATCTCCGGTTGTTGCGAGCCTGATTTGTGTTGGCATAACTTTAAATGGTAATTTAGTTTTAATGATATTCTATTCGTTTTTTAGCATAATATTTATGAAATAAACCGATCGGTCTTTTCATAAGCAAAAAAAAATTATGCTTTCAGATTCCTGATCATTCTCTCTAAATAGGACATTGCTATATTAAGCTCTGTCATATGCTTGTTGACCTTTGCCTGCATAAAAGCACCTTCGATCATCGAGATCATCACTACAGCAATTTCGGTAGGGTCGGTATCTGCTTTTATTTCATTTCTATCTATGCCGCGTTTGATTTGATTTTCGATAGATGTTTTCCAAAATGCCAGGGCTTTTTGTACGCGTTTCTGCAGTGCCGGATGTGTATCATCAGCCTCCGTGGCAGTATTTAAAATAGGGCATCCTGCCTGCAAATAAGGGTACCTAAAATAGTTCTTGTAGGTATGAGGATAAACCAACAACCTTTCAAGTGAATCTTTAGTTGCTAAAATACGTTCTTTCATATGCTGCGTTACCTTAGCAAAATTATAGTCAAATACGCTTAATGCAATCTCATCCTTATTCTCAAAATTACCATAAACGCAACCTTTCGAAAGACCAGTGGCGCTCATTACATCTTTTATGGATGTACCCGCATAGCCTTTCACATTAAAAACGGTCGAAGTTTTCTCTATGATAAGCTGTTTGGTATTTTCGGATTTTTGAGTTTTCATCAGTGATAATTCTTGCCCAGAACAAAGTTAATTAAAAAAATAGAACGACCGGTCTTTTTTTAAAAAAAGATTATTTGGATAATGCCTCAAATGTGGAGTCTTTAATATGTAACAAATCAATAAAATTGTGAAATAATATACCGAACGGTATTATATTTTTATATATTTGTACACGATTAAAGTTTTTGTCAATAGTAATTGTCAAGATGCCAAAAGCAGAAAAAACAAGAGAAATTATCATTCAGAGATCAGCACAGGTATTCCATATTAAAGGATATGAAAATACGGCATTAACTGATATTCAGAAAGTGACTAAACTGACTAAAGGACCGATATACGGTAATTTTTCCGAGCGGAATGAATCGGCAGTTGCAGTATTTCAGGGTAACATCTCGATTGTGTTCAACCGAATCAATAAATGCATAAATGATGCTTCAACTTTGTATGGCCACAAAATAATACGATAATAATTTATGAACAATCTCTTAGAATTAACGATCGAGGCACATGGAGGAATTTAAAGTTGGAATATGTTTACTAATATATCTGCCCATCTACAAGTTGATGGGCTAACTTGGATTCGGAAACAACAGCCGGGGCAACAATACAGAAACAACCTTAACTATATTAATGATTTTATTTAAACATTTATATACCATTTGGTATATAAATGTTTAAATAATTATAAATAAAAAAATGAATCGAATACTCTTGATCATCACCGTTATATCAGCGGCTATCATGGAATTGATTGATACGTCTATTGTCAATGTGGCAATCAATCATATGAGCGGAAGCTTGGGGGCAACATTGGAAGATACTTCTTGGGTGGTGACTTCTTACGGCATCGCAAACGTTATCATTATTCCGATGACGGGTTTTCTTGTGAATAATCTGGGGCGAAGAAACTACTATATCGGATCCCTTGTACTGTTTACATTATGTTCTTTTATGTGTGGCAACGCCTCAGGTATATGGGAGCTGGTGGCTTTCCGCTTTTTTCAGGGTATCGGCGGAGGGGCATTGCTCTCTGTCTCTGCGACGGTGGTCTACGAATGCTTTCCAAAAGAAAAACAAAATATTGCGAGTGCCCTGTTTGGTATCGGTGTTTTTATCGGACCGACGATCGGGCCAACACTTGGTGGACACATAATTGATAACTTTTCCTGGGAATGGATTTTTTATATTAATATTCCTATTGGCATCATTACGGCTATTATCTGTTATCGGATTCTTCCGGAGTCGCCAACCAGAAAAAAGGTCAAAGAAATAGACTGGGCAGGAATCTTATTATTGATCGTAGGAATTGGTTCTTTACAGACCATTCTTGAACGTGGGGAAACAGAAGATTGGTTTGAAACCCGGTATATCATCATACTTGCAGTTATTGCATTTTTTTCACTTCTTCTTTTTGTTTACAGGGAACTTACCACAGCACAGCCTGTGGTGAAATTATCTATTTTAAGATCTCCTTCATTAAGTATTTCTGCGTTGCTCACTTTTATTACCGGTATGGGGATGTTTACTTCCATTTATCTGACCCCTGTATTTGCTCAGCGGCTTTTACAGTTTACCCCATCAATGGCTGGTTTAATGCTCCTTCCTGGATCTATTATAGCCGTGTTTGCGCTGATAATTACAGGGCGTGCGCTACAGAAAGGTGTACCACCTGCATTAGTTGTATTCATCGGCTTCTGTTGTTTCATCTATTTCAATTGGTCGATGTCCAGGGTAACTTTAGAAGTCCCGTTCACGACAATATCAGTTAATTTGATTTTCAGGGCACTGGGAATGGCTTTGCTGACGGTTCCCCTTTCTACACTTGCAATTTCGTCATTAAGATCCGAAGATATACCGCAGGGAACAGCCATAAATAATATGATGAGACAGCTGGGCGGGTCTTTTGGTATTTCTATCATCAATACGTTTATTGTCAGAAGAATGGCCCAGCACAGGTCAGGTTTAGTTTCAAACATCACCTACACAAATAATTCAGTGGTAGAAAGACTGAATAAGTATACAGCTCTCTTTCAAACTAAAGGTTTTGGGCATGGTGATGCGCAGCATCGGGCCATCGGCCTAATGGATATGATTGTGCAAAAACAGGTTTTCATGTTAAGTTATATCGACGCTTATCTTTTCATCGGGGCGGCATTTGCACTATCTCTACCTCTGCTGTTATTTTTCTCCATGCGGAAAAGTAATAAAAAAATTGTGGTCGCAGCAGCTGATCATTAGTAAAATTAATCTCAAAAAATAAGAATATGAACACAAAAACAACTCAGTTATTATTTCTGGCGGTACAGCCGGAATAGGTTTGGAGCTTGCCAAGCCATCTGTAGCATATGGAAATAAAGTGATTATCAAGAAGCAAAAGTTCAAGGGAGGATTTTGCATATTTGACACATGTGCTTTCAAAACAGAATATAGACCTTTTATTTGAAAAAAAATCGCCTATCCATTTTCCACTTTTGATTTTTCATCGGCGAGAAGTTCATCTGCGCAGAGTTTCCCGAATTTATCAGCCGCTAACGGACTATCTGCAGTAATTAATTTTCTGTCAACGTGACAATCGCCGGCAATTTTTTTATTCAAGATTTCGATCCCAAGCTGTTTGAGTTTTTCGCCATAAAACCAGGGCATCTCGCCGGGCTGGTATCCACTTTCTGGCAAAGTCTTATCCATTTCATCAGGAAACGAATTAATCTTATATCCCTTAAAAGGAAAATCAGCGTCTCCGCAATCTGCTACGCTTAAGAGCGCTGCGGGACCATGGCAGATTGCCAATAGATATTTATCTTCCGCTACTACCCATTTGATAAGTTCTTTGACATCATTATTTTCAGGTAGTCCGAGCATTGCGCCATGCCCACCTGGGATAAAAACGGCAACGTAATCAACATATCCTTTATTCGTGTCAGCTATAAAATCTCTCAGATTGTGCGGGTTTGAAAATTGCGTATTATACTTGTCGAGGATTTTACCGATGTTTTCATCTTCATACGGCATAGCCCACATCTCAAATTTTACAGGAGCACCTGTTGGTGTGTAGAAGTCAACATCAAATCCAGCCTGTTCGAAATGAAGAATCGGAACCAGTGTTTCGACCGGATGATTGCCTGTTGAAAACTTCTTTCCATTTTTCATGGTCATATACCGTTCTTCTGTGCAGAGCACCAGAATCTTTTTTCGGGTGTCCTTATTGCTATCACTGTACTTTTTTTTACTGTAATTTGTCTTGGTCGTAACCATCGTCTTTCTTGAAAAAAAAGAAGGTTCGTAACCAATGCCGTCAAATACAGGCTCTTTGCTCAAATCGTTTGAAAATAATGACATAGTAATATTTTTTATTGTTTGTAATTCGTGCTATTGAAAAGCTTCGAATGTCAAACTTTCCACACTTTATAAATCTTTAAGAGATAACAATATCCAAACCCGTGCGGTTTCGCCTAAAAAATATTTGTAAGAAAACAGCCCCCAAACAAAGTCGTCAAACAGTCATGGTTGAAGAAAAAAAGGTAGTCTCGCAGGGTAAATTGAGTTGTCAGCAGATCTCAAAAATTATCATGGAATAGATGTCCAAAATAAAAGTTCCAGTACTTAAGCACATATTGATGCAGCTCGGGCCTGTGAGTTCAATTTTAAATGCTTCCATTGTTATCTAACTCTCTTTCGTCTTCTTCCTGTTCGTCAATTTCAGGAAATTCATTTTCTTCTTCGTTTCCTAGTTCTCCGTCGATGCCTAAATCATCCTGATCGGGCATTTCTAGAGTTTCATCGGATTCATTCTCTGATAATTCCTCTTCAGGATTATCTGGCACATCGTTCGGAAGATCCTCGGGGCCCTGTTGTGCGACAATTGCGAATGCAACGATAAGTATACCTTGATACCGATCCTGCGTAATTTGTTTTTTTTTCATCTTTTAATAAATATATAAAGTGAACCTTCTTGGGATCGGTTTCGTTAACTGATAAACTACGCAATATAAGTCATTTAATACTTGAAATCACTGTAATAGTCTGATGAAGAGTATTAACTGCGGAGATTAAGTTTGAGCAATGAGGATCTAAATGCATCGAAAGTTCATAATCCAATTTTAAGTGCGATGGAAACCTTTTATAAAAAATAGAAGGAAATGTTTATACGAGAAATTGCACTATATATTTCATGGAAGGTAATAATACCTGGGCTTATAAGTAATTATTACAAATTTTAAAATATAGATTTAAAACTTTCTGGTTATGTAAAAATGGCAGGCTAATTGTTCTGAAATATATATAACACACGATTTTCTCTACTACGATGTATAAAATATTACTTGTTGACGATCACACATTGGTAAGGAACGGCTTTAGGCTAATATTGGAGTCACATAAGCAGCTCTCCATTATTGGGGAGGCTGGAAATGGAGTTCAGGCGCTAGAATTCTTAGATAAAAGCGAGACACCTGATCTTATAATTACGGATCTCAAAATGGAAGAGATGAGTGGCATTACATTAATCCATAAAGTGAAGGCCAAATATCCTGAAATTGACGTTGCTGTTTTATCAATGATCGAGGATAACAATACCGTGGCTGAAGCATTTAGGGCGGGGGCAGTTGGCTTTTTATCGAAAAATTCGGATTATGACGAACTTGTTCAAGGTATATTCAACATATTACAGGGTAAAAGATATATTTCAATGGAAATAGGTCTATCCCTCCTCGATCATTTTCAGCTAAATAGTCCTATTTATATCGATAAAGAAGCTATTTTCCATCGCTACGATATTTCTGAAAGGGAATTAACGGTTTTGGAACTGATTTCACGTGGTTTTACGAACGCTGAAATAGCAGATCAGATATTTCTGAGCAAACGAACAGTTGAGGGGCACCGGCAGCAGCTGATTGATAAAACAAAAACAAAAAATACAGCTGATCTAGTGCGGTTCGCCTTTCAAAATAAACTGCTACAATAAATGCTTACGGTCAATAATGGATTTAAGATTCCGTGTAGATAAAAGGTCTGCTAAGGCTATAGTTTTAAATTAATAAGTATAAGATGGAACTCGATAAGGAAGTAATTCAACGTATTGGCAAGCTACTTGATCGTAAGACTGTCGCAACGGCCGAAAGTGTAACAGCTGGACAGCTTCAGTTTATGCTGTCCCAGATCGAAAATGCTGCAGTTAATTTTAAAGGTGGGATTACAGCTTACACGCTTGAAGAGAAAGTAAATTTATTGGGAATAGACGAGGATGAGGCCAGAGAAAGTGATTGCGTGTCGTCTCAGATCGCAGAAGATATGGCGCTGCAGGCATCACACTTGTTCAATGCTGATTTTGGTATAGGTGTTACCGGTTACGCAACTCCGGTGGAAGAGTCAAATTTTAAGTTGTATGCATATTTTGCAATATCCTATAACATGCAGATAATCGTTTCCGAAAAAACAGTATTGAAAAAGAACTTCTTAGGTGCAAAAGCACAGCAGAAATATGGCGAAAATATTTTGGTCACCTTTGAAGGTATACTTGCAAAGCTATTTTAGTGATTTTTCCTCTCAAATTTATCGTAGGTGGTTTACAAAAAATAAAAAAAGGCCGGTGACATGAATCCCCGACCTTTATAACTACTAAAACAAACTAACTTAACCTGGTGAAGAACATAATTTTGATAGAATAGTTCATTATTTTCCAAAAAAAGGACTAACCTTTCGATTAGCCCCTTAACTAAATTATAGACAGATCCATTTAGGACCGGAAAATACGTTTAAAATGGCCAGGCCTAAAAACCTGACCATACAATTAAATCAATCAATCTGAACTGATACGTAACGATCGACAACAGATGGACAATTCTTTAAAGAGCTTGGTTTGATAAAAGTGAAAAAAGACCGAGCCTCAGTAGCAGCCATCCTTTTGCAAGATACATAAAACACGAAAGTATGGCAAATCAATGATTATATTTGAGTAATAAAAAGATTTAAAGATGATAAAATCAATGCGAACACCGATTATTACCATTGGAATTATAATAATGATTTTAAATTTGTTTGGCTGTTCTGAACGTACGAAGCAAAATAATAACAAGCCATCAATTCAGACTCCATTAACCGAGCAAATTATTGATACGACATCGGATGACATGTTATTGGAAGTCGTTTATGATAACCTCTTTCGTAAGTTATCTGCGACATATGATAAAGAATATGAAATCGTCTTGTCTTGGAACAAATCTAGACAAGCAATTTATATGATCAGCCGATTAGAAGCAGAAGTAAATAATGGTGGTTATAACCAGTTTTATTTTAATTCAAGCGGTCAATTTGCTGCTGCGCTGCCAGAAGCGTTGAAATTAGTTGGCGCTACTAAATTTGCTGATCTGACCGAGCGAGCAAACAGCACTTTTGAAAAGGAGAAATCGAAAATAACCGAAGCACAGGATGGTACGGTAGAAGGTTTTAGTAAATCTTATGAGAATAATCCGTTAAACAAATTTGACGAGGAATTTTACAAACTTAATGACGTTGAAAACTTGCAGAAAATTCAGGTTGACTACATCCGAAAGAACAAGAAAGAGTTTACTGATTAAATCCTATCTTAGCCCTATGCTGTACAATCCCTTTGAACAAGTTACCAAAAGTTCGTTTCGTGAGCTCGTCGAGTCGGGCTATGTCGACTTTGTGCTGCAGCGCTTTGAGTGGCCTGATGTTAAGGAAAAGACAGGTTTTCTGCTCACGCCGTATGATGATAAGGAAGCTGCCGATCAGCATGCCCATCAACTGGGGGCAAAGGAGGGGAGAGCGTTGCAGCTGCCGCAGGATGCCGATAAGATCGAAAGTTTGTTGGAAACAGGATCAGGCTATCGTATTTTTCTCAATCGCATCAAGGAGGAGAACTGGGATAAGCGTATGCTCAAGCTGTATGAAAAAAATATTGTCAATTACCTGCGTACCAAGACCAGGTTTCAGCGCAAAAATCCGATCGATATCCTATTCTCCTTAGCATACGGTCGGGTAGTGGCTACCATTACCGATGGGCAGACCAAAAAGAAAGTATTTGCTATCGAGATCCTTCGGTAATCAGATCCGGTCCGAACTAAAAAGCAGTCATTTTCTTGTCGTAGGGCAATCCGTATTTACAGTACAAATTGCGTATATTCGTATCAAAGCCAAACAAAAAAGGATACCATTAGGTGCTGGGATATTAGCCTCCATACCGATATTGAGATTATCAAAAATACCTTTCCGCAATTGCGGAACGAGCGTCGTCAATTGGATTACAATTATGACTATCTGGAAAACGTGCAGGCCATTACCTTTCCCAAATATCCGATCCTGTATAAGGATTGCCACCATTGGGAAGTGATACGGCGCAGACTTCGTTGTTTTAACTAAAAATGTCGGAAGGATAATCTTTAGTGTGGTTCAGAAAGTTACTTTGTTAATATTTTTTAAAGAACGGAATTCTTTCAGCCAATGACTGTGCTGTGTAGTCCTGACGTTCTACTCTTCTCATGTTCTTCTCTTGTCGTTACAGATCGAATATTTCAACAGATTGGATTATTCTGAAACTATTCGCTCATTTTGCCTGTTATATTGCTGTAATAAAAGACCGCAAAAACCATAGAGTTATGAGTTTACAATTAAATAATGTTCTACCGGTAAATAGTGCTGTACCTGAGATCGAAAAGTATGAAGGGATTTTTCACAAGGACGTGATAGAAGGTTTAAATACTTATCCAAAGAAATTATATTCAAAGTATTTTTATGATCCCATTGGCGATCGACTTTTCCAGGATATCATGCATATGCCCGAATATTACCTGACCGACTGCGAGCTCGAAATATTCCGCACAAAAACCTTTGAGCTAGCGGATTTAATCACTACTGATGAATCCGATTTCGACCTGATAGAACTCGGTGCAGGTGATGCCCTTAAATCAAGTCATCTATTACAACATCTCAGCGCAAATCACACCTCATACTCCTATATGCCTATCGATATATCGGGCAATATTCTTTCGTTATTAGTCGAAAAATTAGATCGTGACATCCCAAATTTAGACATTGTACCGCTTGAGGGAGAGTACTTTGAAATGCTTGACCAAGCGATGAAAATTTCCACACGGCGAAAAGTAGTATTATTTTTAGGCGGTAATATAGGTAATATGGATATGGACGAAGCCCAGCTTTTTTGTGCCGAAGTGCGCCGTAAACTAAGCCCCGGTGATATGATTATAATCGGTTTCGATCTCAAAAAGAATCCACACACCATTCTTTCTGCTTACAATGATAAAGCCGGAATCACGTCGGCCTTCAATATCAATTTATTGAATCGCATCAACAGTGAACTTGAAGCTGATTTCGATACCCAATATTTTCAGCATTATCAGTCCTACGATCCAATTTCTGGAGCCTGCCGCAGTTTCTTGGTCAGCCTAACCAATCAACACGTCCATATTAAGGGTGATTCCATATTTTTTAAGGAAAATGAATTGATTGACATGGAAATTTCTCAGAAATATGCTCCTGAGGAAATACAGCGTATGGCATCCTTAGCAGGATTTCAGCTGATCGCAAATATTGAAGACAGCAAAGGATGGTTTGTTGATTCGGTATGGAGGGTGTCCTAATACGTTTTATTTATGAAAAATATACAAACTGCGCTTATTGAAATGTCTGAAAAACAACAATGGATCGATAGCTATCTTGCTATACGGGCATATTCGGAAGAAATTTGCCAACCGTTGGAAACCGAGGATTATGTGGTTCAGCCCATAGGAGATGTTAGTCCTCCAAAATGGCATCTTGGACATACCACTTGGTTTTTCGAAACATTTATTTTACTTCCGCATCTGCCAAACTACCAACAATTCGACGCTGATTATAATTTTGTGTTTAATAGTTACTATGAAACAATAGGAGCAAGGGTGATTCGTACAGATCGAGGAAATCTGAGCAGACCGTCCGTGGCAGATATCTATAGATACCGCAAATGTGTGGACAAGTACATGATTGAGTTTGTGGATGGTGGATTTTTGACAAATGATCTTCTGGACATCTTCGTTCTAGGATTAAATCACGAACAGCAACATCAAGAATTGCTGCTTACAGATATCAAATATATACTTGGGCACAATCCACTTTTTCCTGCATACGGCAGTACAAAAGCCGCTATCAGTTATACTGCAGCTGAATCAGCGTATGTCAAATTCGATGCTGGGATTTATGAAATCGGATATGAAGGTCCGGGTTTCTGTTTTGATAATGAGAAAGGCAGACATAAGGTTTATCTGAATGACTTTGAAATTGCGAGTGATTTGGTGACAAATAAGGAATATATGGCTTTTATGGAAGCTGGTGGGTACGCTGATTTCAGGTATTGGCATGCCGAAGGTTGGGACTGGGTAAAACGGCGTCAGGCTCGGGCTCCCTTATACTGGCATTTGATGGATGGTCAATGGATGAATTATTCCTTAGCGGGGTTGATGGAAATAGACCATGAGGATGCAGTTTGCCATGTCAACTTTTATGAAGCTTCCGCATTTGCAGCATGGAGGGGAATGCGGCTTCCGACAGAGGCAGAGTGGGAAGTCGCGGCAGATTATGTCAATTGGGGACAGCGCTGGGAGTGGACCAATTCTGCATATCTACCTTACCCCGGATTTAAAAAGGAAGCTGGTGCAGTGGGCGAGTATAACGGAAAATTTATGGTTAACCAAATGGTCTTGCGTGGAGCCTCTATTGCAACACCTAAAGATCATAGCCGCAAAACGTACCGAAACTTTTTTCAGACGGCACTGCAATGGCAATTTACAGGTATTAGACTGGCGAGATAATATGATAGATATCGTCTCCATTTCAAAATTCTTCAATGGAAAGGTTGCAGTCGATCAGATTTCCCTTCAGGCCAAGGAAGGCGAAGTTCTTGTTCTGCTAGGGACCAGCGGTTGTGGAAAGACGACAACCCTAAAAATGATCAATAGACTTATCGAACCCGATAGGGGTCAGATTTTTATTGCTGGAAAAGATATCAGGGAAAAACAAGTCCAAGATTTACGTAGGCAAATTGGTTTTGTCATGCAGCATGCTGGTCTTTTTCCACATTATACGGTTGCACGCAATATTGCTGTAGTTCCAGAATTGCTGAAATGGGAAAAAAAGACAATAAGCCTGCGTACTGTGGAGCTACTTCACAAATTAAACTTAGGCGAAGACATCCTCCGACGTTATCCTCATGAACTAAGTGGAGGCCAACAACAGCGCGTAGGCATTGCTAGGGCACTGATAGCCGATTCACCAATTCTATTAATGGACGAGCCCTTCGGAGCGCTGGATACTATAACCAAAGCAGATATCCACGCAGAGTTTAGGTCTTTGGAGGAGATACGCAGTAAGACGATCATCCTTGTTACGCACGATGTGCCGGAGGCTTTTGAACTTGGGCAGCGGATCTGCTTAATGGACAAGGGGAAAATTGTGCAGATTGGAACCCCAAAAGAGCTGTTATATAGACCTGCAAGTGAATTTGTAACCAATTTCTTTGCCGAAAACCGCCTCTTATTGGAGTATAAAGTGGCTACCTTACAAGAACTACAAGGTATTACCGCGATAGATCCTTTTATCTCACGTTATGGATTTACATTACGCACAGATTTATGGCATGCCACTCAAGTTCTGAGTATGCATACAGAAACGGCGCAAGCCTATGAAACGTTAGTGGAGGCATTTAACAACTATCGAAAACAACAAGTGGTATGAAAGCGCAAAGTCTTTGGCAATTTATGCTCGAACAACAGGACAAGCTATTTACCCAGATAAGCCAACATCTTGGGCTTACATTTTTATCTTTGGTATTTGCAATTCTTATCGGTGTGCCACTAGGAATACTGATCTCGAGAAAAAGAAAATTTGCTGCTATTATTTTAGGTTTTGCAGGTGTTTTGCAAACCGTTCCGAGTATTGCATTGTTGGGCTTTCTTATTCCGATCTTAGGTATTGGAGCCATTCCTGCCATTGTTGCACTATTTATCTATGCACTTTTACCCATCATTCGGAATACCTTTACAGGCATTACTGGAGTTGCCTCTAGTATCGTGGAGGCAGCCAAGGCGATGGGTATGACCACTTGGCAACTGCTTCTCAAAGTAGAGCTACCACTGGCCATGCCAGTGATTGTCGCAGGTGTACGCACAGCGGCAGTGATCAATGTTGGCGTAGCTACCTTGGCATCATTTGTTGCCGCCGGGGGCTTGGGTGAATTTATTTTTGGCGGTATATCCCTTAACAACTCCAACATGATTTTGGCCGGCGCTATTCCTGCAGCATTACTAGCAATCCTCTTGGACAAAGGCATTGCACTCATACAATATTCCTTGGTACATATCAGAAGCCGACAGACCTATATTATATTGGGTATATTCGCCGCTGTTTGCATTTTAAGTATGCTTTATATGGGTATGAAGTCTAATGACAGTCAGATCAAGGCGGGTTTTACACCAGAGTTTATGGGACGTCAAGATGGTGATCTGGGACTTCGCAGTAGCTATGGCCTTCAGGTCAACCCACTTGTTGTAAGCGACGCTATTATGTATAAAGCCGCTTATGAAAAAGATCTTGATCTCATTAGCGGATACTCAACCGATGGGCGGATCAAGGCATACGACCTGTTTGTGCTAACAGATGATAAGAAAATTTTCCCACCTTATTTTGCAGCGCCAATTATAAAGACGGCAACACTTCAGAAATTCCCAAAGCTGGAAGAAACAATGAATCTGCTGGCAGATAAGTTCAATGATTCGGTCATGACGGATCTAAATTATAGAGCCGATTTTTTGAAGCAGACGCCAGAACATATTGCAAAGGACTTTCTACTGCACAACAACCTTTACAAACCACCTGGTTCAGGGGGCACTGGTACGATCAGGGTAGGGTCGAAAATTTTTGCGGAGCAATATATTTTAGCTGCGATATACAAAATGCTGATTGAAGGCCATACCAATTATAAAGTAGATACAAAGACGGGGTTAGGCGGGACCAAAATATGTTTTGATGCTTTGATGAGCGATGCGATTGATTGCTATGTAGAGTACACCGGAACAGGCCTTTTGGTGTTGTTAAAACCAAATCAGCAGGTATTAGGAAGCGTATCCAAAAGCCCTTCCGATACCTATAATTATGTGAACAATGAGTTTCAGAGGCTGTACGGCATCAAGTGGTTAAAACCTTTGGGATTTAATAATGCTTATGCGCTAATGATGCGGCGGTCTCAGGCCAGAGAACTTCATATTGAAAGAATTAGTGATTTGAAAAAATATTACTAAAAGTGGTATAAAAACTAAATCAGAAAGTCAAAAAATGATGTTCCGAAGCATTTCTCCTGTATGATTACACCTCATAAAACTCATACAGGACAGTTTTAATAGTTATATATAAAAAGGAGTAACCACCACGAGTCTCTTGATTCGGGAATGGATCCGATGCAAGCGATCAGTCAGATTTAGTACTATTAGGATCTGCCGCTAAGCACAAAAAGTTAATGACTTTTGAACCATATGGGTTGTATTTCTGTTCCAAAGTAAAGACAACCGTATATAGCTTTCGAAGATGAAATTTGTCAAAGTAAATCGAGTCGTATTAACCGCGCTGCGAGCGATGGGGTATAATGTCCTAATTTCACCTGTCAATGTCCAGGATCCACAAAATATTACCTGGAAGGCGATATGGGTGGATGACGTAGATACCTGGATCAGGAGTTTGTATTGTGGGCATGGAAGTACGGCTCTTCCTAATATTCTGGACGTTGATTATGTATTAGCCAATGTTCCCGAGTGCTATTTGTCGGGAAGTGTATTTATAGAAAGTGATAAGGTCCATTAGTCTATAAGTCCGCTTGGTTATTTGGCGTGAATATCTTCTGTTTAAAGATTATTGTGACTACATTTTTTTAAGAGATCCAGAGGTTAAAGAATCGTTGTATGATTACCCATTTACCATTCACTTTTTCAAGCAGAAATGCATCACCGTTTCCACATAAAGGGCCGCATATATAGTCAACCGGCACGTATGCTTTTTTGCGATTATACCCTATAATGGGAAGGTGAAAGTAATAAATGCTTTGGTTGCGGTCCATCCTGTATTTATCGGCGTCATCAACAGTGTACGCTGCTTTGATAACGGCTGGAATCGGGATGATTGCCTTCCTTTCGTTCATCTGATTCAGCATATCCAGCGAATCTGTGAGCTGGTTATCCAGTATTTTCATCAGCTTCTGTGGATCGACGTTGTAAAAAACATAATTCCTGTCATGCAATGATGAGATAGAATCTCTCATAAACTTGTTATGAATGAACGCCCTTCGTTCTCCTTCACGTTGCAGTTTGATACCAGCTGAATCGTCAGACAAAATTGTTTCTAAAATGGAAACATAGTCTTGTTGCATTGAGCTGTCATTGTATATTTTGGACTTATTATTTTGTACCGGTGTCATTGTACTTTTACACATTGTACAGCCCTGGAGAACTAAAAAAAAGAAGATAATATATAGATTATTCATATGCAATTAGTTGCTATTATTTCCGTACCAGATCTGTGCCAAAAAACTTCACTGAGATAAGTAATTCTCTAGTCGTATCCTGTGCTATTCGAAAACTTTTTGTTGCTCTGTGTATTAGTAGTTCTGCCGCTAATTTTGGTTTGCAATATTTCATGACCCTTACCATCAACCTTCGCATTTTTGTTATGAACTTTCATGAAATCCCTTATCTCACCGTTAATGATTTCAGGATGCTCTTTTAGAATCTGCTGTTCGGCATTTTCCAGTACCTCCTTAATTGCTTTGGCAAGATGTTGAACCTTCTCTTCGGGGATTTTGTTTGAAATTGAAAGTGGTGATATCCCTGCTTCATACAGGATTTCGTCGGCGTAGGCATTTCCAATACCGCCAATGACGTTTTGGTCCATCAGGAGAGTTTTAATTTTGGCCTTGCTTGATTGCAGCAATCCGAAAAGTAATTTTGGATTTAGCTTTTCAGAAAGTGCATCCATCACGTTTGCATGTTCAGGATTCAATTCTATATATGCCATCCTCTGAAAGTCGGTAATGGATAGCGTGCCACCATCCTTAAACTTCATGGAAACTAATGCATACTTTGGGTTTTCGTCTTCAGAATATATCAGTTTCCCATGCAACATGAGATGAACCGACAAGGTAGCATCTTTGCCAAAATCAAAAAAAAGCCTTTTACCTTCCCGATAAACTTTGACGAGTTTTTTGCCCTCTAGAGTTTGCAGCTCATTCAGGCTGACTTTGGTTTTTTGTTTGTTGTGAATGGCAGCTTTTTCAAGCACTTTACCTTTAAGCATTTTTGTGAGATTTTTGTTGAAGGCCTGTAGGTCTGGTAATTCTGGCATAGTTGTCGATTTAATAATTTGTGTACTTCTTTCTACTCTCTTCTTTTACCTTTTTAAAATGCTCCCTCGCTTTTTTTAGGCCGGTTGCTATGGCAATTCCTTCTTCGGCGCCTTCCTCAAGCAAAGCGTTTGCGATTTCAGTTTCTTTCTCCCGGATGTTGACCGGTTGATTTTTATATGATGGTGGATAATCTCCATTATACCAAGGCATAATTCCTCCTTTTTGTATTTAGAACAACATCAGAATAGTGATAGTTTTCAAACTCTATTGGCTGGCGGTTGTTCTATTCCAAAAACATTTATTATGACAGACAATAAAAATAAAAAAGATGCAAGGGACCGCAATCAGGTAGCTGGCGGTGAATCTTATGAGGTAGATTATTTGGCAAAAGAACTTGGCGTAACCCGGCAGCAAGTCGAAGAGGCCATCAAAAGCGTTGGCAATGGTCGTGAGGATGTTATTAATTATTTGAAAAATAAAAAATGAGAATATGGGAGCTATAGCAACATTCACTGGAATTCCGGTGACAAATAACATAGGAGTAGAAAAATACTGTGATTTTGAAGTAGGACAGGAGGGGCAAAACGGACCATATGCCCGAATTACGATGGATGGCTGCCAGATGATCTTAGATGAAGATTTTGGTTTTATAGAGGGCGATCTTGCGGAAGAATGGAGGGAACCCGCTATTGCCAAACTTCTTCTTTTACTGGAAGTAGACCGAAACCGAGATGGAACTTTGAGCTAGTTAATTTGTTCATTACTTTTCTCAAGTTTAATTATGATATTCAGGTTAAAAGGACTCTACAATATATTAGCGGGGATTTGACCGGGTATTCAGGATCGTATTGAAAGATAAAAATAAATATGACTGGTATTAAGAAATCCAAAAATGAGCTGTTAAAAGATGCACGATTGCAGGAGCTTGAAGGTAAAACTGAAGATGCCATCAAAAGCTATATCCTGGTTATAAGGAAAGCACCATTACAAGCAGGGGCATATAACAGATTAATGATTCTTTATCGAAAGCTCAAAGAATATAAGAAGGAGCTAGCCATTATTAAGCAGGCTATTGCTGCCTATGAGAAGGATTTTAAAGACGATCAACAGACCTGGAAGAAAGCAAACAGTAAGTCTGCACGTCTCAGTCTTAGTTTAGCTAAATCTATGGGGCTTCTCAACGATAAAGGCCTTCCCGTATATGAAGAATCTCAGATCATCAGCTGGAGAAAGCGCATGGAGGCCGTACAGAAAAAAATTAAGACACCAGCAAAGCCACAAAAAAAGAAACCGACAAAACGTTTAAAAAAGTAGCGTTAAACACACAAATAATCTCGAAATTATCTATTATCATCTTTTCTCCATTTTAGCTCCCCGTGTTGAATCATTCCGATGTATTTTTGTACCTGGTCGTCGGTCAGTAGGCTGTTGTCCTCAATATGATAATTGAAATTCTTAGTATACTTGTCGTGCTGGATGCTGCCTACATAAGCATTGTTCAGATAAATGTGCCAAAGACTGTATTTTTTCGCGCGTACCTCGACTACCTGGCGCACGCCATGGTGGTAAAATAGCTCCGGTACATCGGTATCGAATCGCAAGATCAGTGCATCGATACATGCTTCCTTTATATCATCTGCAAGTTCTCCAAACGCAAGTTCCCAAACTCCCTGAGACTTTCTGAAAACATAAAAAGCAAGCCCATTTTTGTTGTAAAGATGATAGTCTTTCATGCCCATGCTTTTATCATGCACAGTCATTTGGACATACATAACGCGATTACGGCAAAAGACTTCAAGAGGTTTCATGGATCAAAAATACTAATTAATTTAGTAAAAATAAATGATCAAATTGTGGTAATTGTATCTTTCAGTGTCACTACACTCCTTTGTACTTTATTTTTGTGATCTTTTTTTACAATTATAAATACTGCTAACAGAGAGATTTTCCTGCCTTGATACTGCTGTTGTGCATAAACCGTATATATCATGGTTCTAAATATTTAAGAAAGAACAAGAGCTGTGGCATATAGGTTTATCAATTGGTAAATAGTGGTGAGCCAGCAATTTTAACCGGCTAGCGTATACACACGAAGATCAAAATAAAAGTTGTAACCCTCCTTTTAGCCCACAAATTCCGATATACATCAGTATGCCTTTGTTCTTGCCGGATTTTGGCGAAGAAATAGTCGCTAAGATATTTTATGCGGACAATGGATTCGATTCTGACTTTTACAATGATATGGCTTGGAAGGGATTAACAGGTCCTAAAGCTTTTATGAAGCTCTCGGACACGAAAAGAAAACGTATAATAGATCGTATTAAAGCTGAACAGTATAAAGTAGAAAACAATGATACAGTTCAACACGGTCAACCTGCGGGATGTTAAAAATGTAATCTTATCTTTATTGTTTATAAAAGTAATTTTTTTATCGAGTCGATTTTAATGAACAGATTTTTTACAGTTTTATTATCTATAATTTTTATAACTATTGGTTGTTCTCGGAGAATGTATAATGAAGATCCGATTAGGAGAGTGCAACGATATAACAGCGGTGGATTTGAAGTGCAAGCTTACACAGATGTGAATGAAAGTAACATGTATGAAAACCTAATTGTATCGGGGGTAATTAGATTGGGTGACACTAATGAAAAAGCAAGCAATACATCTGTGAATTTTAAATCTGAAAAAGGGGAACTAATTGGAAGTACCGTTACCGACTCAGATGGCATATTTAAAATGGAGCTCTCAACCTCTGATTTCTCCGGTAAAGTAGAATTTGCAAAGGGATAAGGTATTTACATTCTATTTTTATCCTGCCACTTCTTTGGTTTTAATCCAAAGTGTTTTTCAAACAACCTTCCGAAATAACTCAGATTGCTAAATCCTACTTGATAGCCAACTTCTGAAACTGAAAGATTTTCCTGCTGTAATAGTCTTGCTGCTTTTTGCATACGAAGATGATTGTAATATTCGTACATTCCTTTTCCAAAAACTTGTGTAAAAATCCTTCTTAGTTTTAGCTCATTCATTCCACCTATTTTTACCAGTTCATCTTTAGATAGGGATTTTTCCAGATTTGATGCTATCGTATTCCGAACCAAATAAACCGCATCAATTTCAGCGTTGTTAAGATGGAAATAATCTGTTTTTTTTCTTTTTAATAAATTGCTGAAAAGCAGATAAATAAGTTCAAGTGCTTTTAACCGATAAAAAGCTTGCGGTAAAATGTTTTCTATTGAAAGGTCAGCTAATTGAGCAATTAAATCAGTCATTTCAGGTGACAAAAATTCTTCTATCCAAAAGGTTTTTTCTATATCAAAAAGATAAGACAATTTATCTGCATCATTTCCTACAAAATGTTTCAGGTATTCCAGCTCAACTAAAATGCTGATTTGCTGTACGTGGACATCTTTAGGAAATAACACTTCACTTTCCAAATGTGAAGGTATAATACGAACATGAGGCTGATTGTTCAAAGATCTTTTACTAATGGCATTTGCCGATTTTTTGTTAATAAGAATATTTTGAAACGAAATGAGTAGTCCTTTTTCTATTGTCCTGATTGGTTTTCTTTTATAAGCAAAAGTCTTGCTGGCAATTAAAGAGCGAACCATTATTAACATCTCGGGCATCAAGTCCACAATGTTCAATTCGTTGAAATTCAAAAATTTTATCTCATTTTCAATGGAAGATAAGGAGATGCCAAGTTTTTCAGCAAGTTTTCTCATTTTACGCTTTTCATCAAACATAATTTTTTGGACTATTATTAGTTTAATTTGGGCTATTTTATCTGTAAATATAGAAAGATATTTGCTGTATAAAAATGAAAAAAATGAAAAAAAATATTATTATTTCAGGAGGTGGCATCGCTGGATTGACTGTTGCAAAACTGTTGAGCAAACAAGGGCATAAGGTGACTGTTTTGGAAAGAGCGGCATCATTCAGTAAGTCCGGATTTCTTATTTCGCTTAAGAGTTTTGGCGTTCGTATTATTGAAGAATTAGGATTAGCAGAACAATTACAACAAGCATCGTCACCCTCTGAATTTGTAAATTTCAGGGAGTCAGACGATTCAATTATACAAAGTCTTAGCTATGAGAAAATGAACGAGAATATTGAACGTTCCGTTCTGATAACGCGAGGCGGATTGCATCACGTTTTATACAACGAAGTAAAAAATGAAGTGAGTATTCATTTTTCATCTTCTGTTGAAAACGTAATGCATGATGAAGACAAAGTCCAAATATTACTCAACAACGGAACTGTGTTGGAGGCCGATCTCCTTATCGTTTCAGAAGGGTTACGCTCTACGACAAGACAAAATTATTTTCCGGAAAGTACGCTAGAGGATTTTAAATTTGTTTATATGGGTGGACGATTGAAAGAGCATCATTCTTATGAGGTTGGCAAATTCAATATCTATATTGATGTGAATAAGATGCTGTCTATTTATCCCATTGCTTCCGATGAAATAGCCATTCAGTGCTATTTACATAATACAGGAGATTTACCATCTGTTCAAAATAAAGCTAATGAAATACTCAAAACATCTTTTGCTGGGTATAATGAAGATATACAGCATTTGTTAGGTCGCTTCGCGGATAACGGTCTAATGTTTATTGATAAAATGGGGATGGTAAATTCATCCACTTTAGTAAATCGTAATGTGGTTTTATTGGGAGATGCGGGGTATTGTCCCACTGCGCTATCGGGAATGGGAGCATCATTATCAATTTATGGAGCAAAGGCGCTAGCTCATTTTATTCATCAAAATCCGAATGATTTAAAAACGGCTTGTTGCAATTATGATACCATGATGCAGCCAATAATTCAGAAATTTCAGGCTAATGCAAAAAATAATTCAGCATCATTTATCCCTGATAGTAAAGAAAAATTAAACTGTTTTGTCCATTCATTCAGAGCCGCCTCTGAGGCTGATGTGCAAAAAATAATGATTGATCCAATTGTATTAACGAAAGACCAGTTAAATTTTAAAATCAATTAGATAATGAATTTTAGAAAGATATTTTCCGTCATAGTTGGATTCGGAACGATAGGATTAATGAGTTCTGTTTTTGCAAAAATGCAAGGCTTGCTGTTCACGTCATCTTTAGAAATATTTACCAGTAAGGAAATCGCTGCCACCAATTTTTCCCAATTTATCATCAAACTTTTTTGTGTTTGGTTTAGTTGTGTGTTGGGTGGAATGGCTACTACGAGGATATGGGGCAAGCCAAGAGAAAATCTTATAGTTGGTGGTTTAATAATACTGGTCGTGGGTTGGCTATGGTTGTCGTCTGAAAATCCTATATGGTTTTGGGTATTGCTGATTTTAGGTATTTTACCCTGTGTATTTTTAGGATATCGAGTAACTTCTATTATATGTAAATTTCATATCAAATGACCATGCGATTCTTAGTTGCAAATTGACCACCTGATTTTTTGGCGAAACTAGATTTAGTGCTGTAGGAGTAATGTCATCAAAAGCGATAATTAATATGCATCTTTTAAGTTATCAAGCCTGAACGTGAGATCAGACTTCGTCATTTGGTGTGAATAGCTCCCTTTTAAAGGTTATTGTGGTTACGATTGTTGCCTCGATAACCTTTAATAGGAGTCGGGAACCAATGAGATAACATTATTTGTGCTGGTTACCTGCGAATTATCGGTTCTATCAATGGCGATTCGCTAATTATCATTTATATTGATTTTCGTTCCCACATGCACGTGGTTGTTCAAATTTGCCTCTTCTTCATCCTGTTGACGAATAAAATCAAGTAGTCGCTTCAGCTCTCCATCGGCATCATCCCACCATTTAATTGACCATATCCTATGAAATACAAAACCATATCTTTCAAGTTGCTCCTGTCGGAAACTGTCCCAAGCATAAGCTTCCGGACTGTTATGATATTTCGCGCCATCACACTCTATTGCGATGAGTGGTTTGTGGCTTGTTTTTGATTTGACAACGATATCAATCCGGAAACCGCCTACGGAATGCTGCTGTTCTAAACGATCGGCACCGATATGCTGTGCAAGTTGTTCGAATACTTCATCTTCAAATGGAGACTCAGACCCCAAGCTAAATTCTGCTGGCTCATACAGTTTATCTGTACAATACTGACTCAATAGCTGGAGAATGCCCTTTCGCAATTCGTCATTACCCTCACTTACCGCTTTCGCATAGGTAAAGTAAGCGTACATAATACCACGGCCTTTATTGCCCTTCTGTTGGATAAGATTTGGGTACTGACCAACATACTCCTGCGGGAAAGAAGTACATACATATACCTTTGACCGCGCTCGAGTGATGATTACGTTCAACATACGATGTCCTTTACCTTGTATAATCGGACCAAAGTTTTGACTAAACGAACCGTCGGCTTTTCGCCCAAATGTTGTGGATAGAATGATAATATCCCGTTCGTCGCCCTGAATGTTTTCGAGATTTTTAACAAAGAATGAATCTCCCGCCTGCGCCATTAAACTGTCGAATGCAGGGTCATTCTGGCGAACTGCACTCAGTTCCTCAAGGATCAAGTTGCGTTGGTAAATATTGAAAGTAGCAACACCCACGCTTGGAATACTGTCTTTAGCTTCCTTCATGATCTGTTGTAACAATTCGACCACTCTCAATGCCTCTTGTTTATTTACTTGTCCTTCATACAATCCATCAATCTGTAAATATTCGATAGGAGTGTAGTGCTCCTTCGCCGGAACAGGCATCAACCTATTTCCGTAAAACGCATGATTAGAGAAGTCGATAAGATAAGGGTGTTTCGAGCGGTAATGGACTTTTAAATAAGACTCCACAAACCCTTTGTCTACAGCATAAGCTAGTAAGGATTCACTATCTGCAAGGTTAAGCTGAGCCGCTTGTAGCGCAGTCCGATCAGAAAATTCATCTTCGGAGTCTTCTATCTCATCATCGATCGGATCAAGTAGCGCTCCACTTCCTTCGAAGTAAGAGGAGGGAGCCATCTGGTGCTTATCACCGGAAACAATTTTTGCTTTTCCCCGGATCAGGGCCGCGTAAGTATCTTCGAGACGCAGCTGGCTGGCCTCATCGAATATGACCACATCAAAAATTCCTTCCTCCAGTGGTAGGATAGAACTGCAGACCGATGGATTGACCAATAATACTGGAAAAAAATTAGTAAATAGTTCAAATTCTCTGTTCACAATAGTGCGGAGTGAATTGCGACGCATTCCCTTAGCTCCCTTTTTGTTAAACAAACTATTTATGTTGTGTCCTCTGGCTTTAAAATGTCCGACGGCTTCCGCTTGTTTTTCTGTCCATAAGGCAATAACACTATTCAGCTGCGCATGGTTAAACTCTTGTTTTTGCTGTTGATATTGTTGTAGTTGGTAATCGCTTTTTGGCAATTCCTGTGGCTCATTTGTCGTGAGTATCCAATACAGATACCAGCATTCAAATGCTTTAGCCCAATGATCTTTAAGATGTATGGCGATTCTGGTAATAAGCCTTTGTTGCGCTTCGTCCACTGAAAGGAAAAATGATTTCCACTCATGATAGACACGGAAATCACTCATATGGTCACTGAACGATGTGATGGTATGCTTAATCTTATCACATAGTTCCTGTGCAGCCTGAAGACTTGTATACGATAAAAATACCCCGTTTGTTATATTTCCCGTTAACTGGTTACTTTCAATATCGTCAAACGAGCTTTGTAGACTTTTATAGGCATCAGCGCGTGCCGCGTAATAGTCACGAAAATTATTGTAATGCCTTAATTGAAAAGTTACTCTTTCAGTTAGATAAGGTACTGCCTCAATCAAGCTGTTGATATCGGTAACAGCTGTCGTTGGAACGATGTTATAATCAGCGATTAGCATTTGCTCTATACTATCCAATTTTTGAAGTAGGGGAGCTATTTGCCCTTTTAGTTCACTCAGTTCAGCATGAAAATGATGATCATTAATATTAGACAAATAGCTATTTATCGTATGCGGGTATTGCTCTTTCCAAGCAGCTGTCTTTAGTCTGAGTTCCTCAATATTGTTTAGATAAATGGATAAATCACTCGTTTCCAAGTGATCGTTATATTGATGTTCAATATAATTTTTCTGAATATGGGCTGATCTTACCTGCGCTATACGATTCTTTAATTCGATCCTCGCTTGTTTTATTTGTTTATGCTTTCCCGAGAATATGCTCAACAAACTTGTTTTGAATTTTGCACCACTACTATTATCCAATAAATTATTGCCATATTGCGCAATGCTTGACTCAGCGTAGGCGAGATAAGTTGATATTGCATTGCTTAGCGATGAATGATAGCTGCTATAATGTTGTTGCAAAGCATCTTCATATTGTTTGAAAAATTGTTCTGCTTTAATCCGTACTGTTTGTAATCCTAAGACAATTTCATTTATTCGCTGTTCTTGAGGAAAAGTGGATGGTAATAGCTCTTCTTTAACTGAATCTCCAATACAAAATGCTAAATAGGACTTAAAATCCTGCTGCATTATCGCGGGGATGCCACTCAAAAAATCATCAGCCCACTGCTTTCCACTCCTTTGAAGTTCAGCAATAAGCTGTTCAATAGGCGGTAGCTGTTTATGCGCGTATGCAATAAAATCTTCAATTCTTACACGCGATGGCCCAACCTGTTGATCTATAAATAGATCGTCTGCCAATGGTCTAAATATGGCATGAACCTGATGCGATTGCTTAAATAAATTATGGCTACGCTTTAGAACAACAAGTGTCCTTTCCAATTCTGTATGATCCTGAGCAAAATTAAAATCCTCTTTCGGTATAATATTCTTGAGCGGTACTTGATTAAAGTGTTTTAATAAAGCCAAATACCTTCCGACGATCTGTGGCCAACTCTTATCGCCGTATACCGTTTGAGCTAAGGCAGCATGCTGTGCGTTGATAAGTTCAGCTGATTCCTTGAGTTTTGATTTTATCGCATCATATTGGTTTTGGGCTTGCCTTACTGAGATGTGAAACGGAACTCCGATCTGACGATCTCTGACGGAATCAACGATCGCTTCACGCGCATCGTTTACATCATCAATTACACCGACTAGCGCGCCGATCTGAGGATTCGTACGTTCGATATTTGCTTTAATGACATCAAGCGCTGTTTTCTTTTCGCAGACGACAAGACATTTCAGTCCATTGGCAAGTGCATTTGTTATCAGTGCAGTTAATGATTGACTCTTTCCCGTACCTGGGGGGCCTTGTATTATTTGATTCGGTTCATTTCCAAGAGCACTTATTATGGCCTGTTGGCTTGGGTCTGTATCTACGGCACTGAAAGGTGTTGTCGATAAGCTTTCCACTTTAAGCTCATCAAATTCAAAGGCATCGAAGCGATCCAATAAGCGGGAAATGTCGGTAATAATACTTTCTTTTTGCGCTCTGAACAAACCAAAAATACCACCAAAATGAATGTAAGCTTTGTTATTGGCGATAACATCTATCTGGGACGCTTCGGGTAATACATTGATAGCTGTTTCAAAGTTTTTGCTTAGCACCTCGAGTATCTGCTCTTTACTATTTGAATTGAGTGCTTCCAGTACTTCAGCACAAGCGTTCATTAATTCGTTGCTATCAATCAGTGCGTCATCTAAGACCTCATTGGTCAGATTGGGGAGTGTGATGTCATCTTCACTTTTGATAAAAGAAAGGAGGACTTCATTGATACTGATCGGGTGAATATCTGAATCCACTATTTTTCCATTTGCTTGAACCACTTTATTGCGCAAAAACGACCATTCATTGACTTTGTTTTTAGATTTAACGGCCTCTAGTTGCCAAATAAATAATGGGGCTTTTATGATCTTAGCAGGGTCTTTTGAAGATCTTTTTATAAGTATCGGATAGCCGAACCCAAGGGTCTTCATCCCATGTTCTTTAAAATAGTCTTCATTTTCTATGATAATGGAGTTCATTCGTTTAGAAATGATGGTCAGTTTCTTTTGAGCCTCCGCATCTTTTTCATTGAGATCTATTTTATCAAATGATATCTTAAATTCAAAGTTTGCTTTGGTCAACAAGGTATCCAAAAATGATTTGGCGAGACCATCCTCAATGAGGTCGAGCTGCTGTAGGTCTAACCGTGTGGCCAACCTTCCTGGCAATGCATTTAAATGAATAGATCGGGCGTTACCGCCTTTTAATTTACTTTGTAAAGATTGCAGGAAAATCTTGGATGACATAATTGTAATATTTGTATTTAACCTAAGATACAAATATTCGGTATAATCAGCAATCGAATCAAATTACCTTATCAATGCCTGTCAGCATTTTAATTAGACACCCCAGCTTCATCGCAAAGATCCTACACGAGATGGTTCAGGTAGGCGTACGACATCAAATAAATTTATCTGGTTCTGTACTAATTAGTTAATTGACACAGGATTGTTACAGGAGGAATTTTTTCTTAATTTCGAACCGTTATAGTTATAATTCATTCCATTTATGCTGTTCATTTATACACGTTACGAGTACGTTTTAGGAAGTAAAAATATCACTGCAACATTAAAAAATGAGACCATACCTCAGAATTTCAATCTTAGTATCATTACACCTGCGACCAAATTTTTAGGGTTTCCAGTTGGAGGAGGTCTGGTAAAAATGTCTCGTTTAGTCAATCAGTACGGGCAGGTCATCCACGCAAGAAATTATTCGCCTGAAATAAAAGAAGAGGTAAAGAAATTTAAGAAGACACTAGAAATTCCCTATTTCAAACTTTGGAAAGGGTATTTGATTATAGCATCGATAGCAATTATCGGATCTATTATTTATGGTATTAAGCTGAACATCGACGGCAAAAAATATCGGAATGAAAAAGAAAGTCTTGCTAAATCGGCTCAACAATTACAGGCAGGACAACTATATGGGGCAAGTTTCTTTACCGATGCTGAAGGAAATAACATCCAAGGTTTACCAGCAGGTTGGGTTAAGATTCTAAAGATAGAAGGAGATACAATTTTTGTCCAACGGTCTAAAAAAATATCGGATCGTGCGATGTTTGAAATGAAAGATTTGGAATCAATTAAGCCAACATCGGATGAAGATTGGAATAATAGGCTCGAAAAAATGAATTATACGCTATTTAAAGAAGCTGTGAACAATAAAAATTTATCCGGTATTGATTTATCTTATATTGGTGCAGATCACGATAAATATTCTGGCGTTATTATGTCTTTTAAAGGCGTTGAATAATATTATTTCTAGAATTAAAACTGGAAAAATGGGATGATAGCTCGCAAGTTTATTGTCTGGAAGAGAAGAAATACATCGAAATTACCAATTATCAATATTGGTTGATTTTTCAATAATGGATTTGATCAGCCCATTAAAGTACGCGTTTACGAATTGATGTTTTTTCTCATTTTTGGGGCTACCGTTGCCTTTGAAATAAAATTTTTTCACGTTCATTTTATTCCAAGTACCGTTGTAATTCATAATTTGAGCACTAAAAGTTGGACTATTGATTCTTATTTTACCATCTTTAAACAAAAAAGACAAGGTATAATCGACATCATAATAAGCAATACCCGATGTTTTAAGTCCTCTTTGTTGGTAAGCTGCTAAAGTTATCGCCTGCCCGGGAACCAAAGTCAGGCCTTCTTTGGGATTGGAATACAAGCTATTGATCGACTTTAATACATTATCGTAAAGTTCTTGCTGTTTAACGCCAGGAACTTCTACTACTGTATAATCTAGATTCTCTTTAGAAACGAAACCTGTTGGAGCTAGGGTGAAATATTGTGAAAATGCTAAATTTGTCAACAGAAGCAAAAATATTCCGGTAATGATATAATTTTTCATATTAAATTGTTTTAAAGAGAATTAACTTAGCCAACTTTACAAAATAGTTCGTTAGTCGCATCAATGTTTCTGCAATGTACTTCTTTGTAAAAGAAAATCCAAAATTAAAGGTTTGGAGAATTTAAATTTGTAGATCAAACAAGGGAGGCTTTTTATTTCCCCCGTTTCTGCTTGACCAGCAAGATCCAATCATCTTGCGCGCTTTCTGTACCCACCAATAATAGCGCATCGTCTATTGACAATAAATCGTCCTCCCAAAGTGGGGTTGTGCAGGTTCGAGCGAGCAATTGCTCCAGATTTCCTTTCATGGGTTTATAAGCATGCGCACCGGATTTCCGCCATAAGTAAGTGAATCCTTCACCCTTCAAATAGCTGAGTATCTTTTCGTTCATAGGTCCCGTTTTGTAATAAACAGCACAACCGCGATCTTGTTTAAGTCAACGACCGACTATAAATTATATCGCTGACAATGAATGTGATAAAAATTAAACCATTGTGCCTTCTTGATTGTTTGCTAATAATATTAGTAATTTTGAACTGAGCAACTACCAAATTAAGAGAAGCCGAGGGACGGCTTTTTGATACAATTGAAAAAACATGGAGAGGAGTATAGTACATTGTGATCTCGATACATTTTTTGTATCTGTAGAGCGCTTGCAGAACAGCAATCTTATCGGAGTACCTGTGCTCATAGGAGGAAGTAGTGACCGCGGGGTAGTTGCATCTTGTTCCTATGAAGCCCGCAAGTTTGGGGTGCATTCGGCTATGCCGATGCGGCTGGCGCTGCGCATGTGTCCAGAGGCGGTGGTCGTACGCGGCGATCACGATCGGTACAGTCATTATTCCGGTATCGTTACACAGATTATCGAAGAAGAAACACCCATTGTTGAAAAAGCCAGTATAGACGAACATTACCTTGATGTCTCTGGTATGGACCGCTTTTTTGGCTGTTGGAAATGGACACAGGAACTCCGCCAGCGTATTATCCGAGAGACCGGATTGCCCATTAGCTTTGGCCTGTCTGTCAACAAGACCGTCTCCAAGATTGCCACCGGTACTGCCAAACCCTGTGGTGAAAAGCAGGTGCAAAACGGAGCTGAAAAAGGTTTTCTGGCGCCGCTATCCATCCGGAAGATCCCCATGGTCGGCGAGAAGTCCTTTACCCTGCTCCGCAATATGGGGATCTCCAAAATCGGAACCCTACAGCAGATGGAGGTGTTCACTATGCAGAAGGTCCTCGGGGAAAACGGAATCAACATCTGGCGTAAAGCCAATGGGCTCGATGATTCCCTCGTGTTGCCTTTTCGGGAGCAAAAGTCCATGTCCAAAGAAAATACCTTTCAGCAGGATACCATCGATATGGATGTACTCCGTCGCACGCTGATCAGCATGGTCGATACACTCGCTTTCGACCTGCGCAAAGAGCAGAAGCTGACGAGTTGCGTCACCCTCAAGATCCGTTACAGCAACTTCGATACCCATACCCAGCAACTACAGATCGGCTATACCAATTCGGATCGAAAGCTTACCGATGTGGTACTTTCACTGTTCAAGAAACTCTATAGCCGCAGGATGCTGATACGGCTTATCGGGATCAAATTCTCTGGTCTGATCTATGGTTCCTATCAGACCGATCTCTTTGACGACAGTGCCGAGGAGGTCAACCTTATGCAGGCCATGGACAAGATCCGAAAACGCTATGGGGCTGAATTTCTGATGAAGGCCATCTGTGCACCGCTGCCGGAGAAAGGAGGGGAGCATGCTCTTAAATCTACATAGCTATTATAGCCTGCGTTTTGGCACCCTCAGCCTGCAGGATCTTGTCTCGGGCATGCTTGCTGGCGGTTATGATACCGCCGTGCTTACCGATATTAATAATAGTTCGGGTTCGCTGGACTTCATTAAACTGGGCCGCGCTGCCGGACTGAATCTACTCGCGGGAATGGAATTCCGCGCTGGCGAACAGATTTGTTTTGTCGCTATTGCCAAAAACGAACAGGGCTTTCGTGAGATCAATGAATACCGCACCAAACTCAATCTAGAAAATCGCGCTACACCAGAGCGTGCGCCCGAATTTGAGCATGTCTTTGTCATCTATCCCTTTAGCAAGCTCAATGGTTTTCCATTGCGGGATTTCGAATACATCGGTATCAGACCCAGCGAGCGTAAACGGGCCCAGCTGATGGACCGTAAGGTTCTCGATCGCTGTGTAATACTCGCACCAGTCAGTTTCCGAAAGGCCGATTATACCTTACATCGACAGTTGAGGGCGATTGATAACAACTTGCTGATCTCGCAGCTCGGCGATGAGCAGATAGCTGCCGAGGACGAGGTATTCATTACTCGTGTGAAGCTGATGCGCTTATTTTCCGACTTGCCCCAATTGCTGGCCAACACCAACTGTATACTAGGCCAATGTTCATTCAGCTTTGATTTTACCAGTGTCAAGAATAAAGCAACCTTTACCGGTAACCGCTACAACGATAAGCAGCTTTTGCACAAGTACTGCATGGATGGCTTTACCAGGCGCTATGGTCGCAATGACCGGGTCGCAACCGAACGCATCCAGCGCGAGCTCGAAATTATCGAAAACCTGCGTTTCTCCAGTTATTTCCTCATTACCGACGATATCTGCCGCTATGCACGGGGCCGCAATTTTCACTATGTAGGCCGTGGGTCGGGGGCCAATTCTGCTGTTGCTTATTGCTTAGGGATCACCGATGTAGACCCCATAGCACTCAAGCTTCCCTTTGAGCGTTTTCTCAATCCCAAGCGCAAGAGTCCGCCCGATTTTGATGTGGACTTTAGCTGGAATGAGCGCGACGAGATGTACGATTATATCTTTAACCGTTATCAGACAGGACATACGGCATTGATGGGAGCCATGAGCACCTTTCGCTCCCGGAGTATCTTGCGCGAGCTGGGTAAGGTGTATGGACTGCCCAAGGCCGAGATCGATCGTCTCGTGCATGAGCCCGAGCATATGCTCAACAAAAATGAAGTGACCAATACCATTCTGAGCGTTTACAACCGCATGGCCGATTTTCCCAATCAGCGCACCATCCATGCCAGCGGCGTGCTGATCTCAGAGGAACCATTGACCTGTTATTCGGCGATGGACAATCCGCCCAAAGGATTGCCTACTATGCAATTTGATATGTATGTGGCCGAAGATATCGGTTTTGAAAAGTTTGATATCCTTTCGCAGCGTGGTATTGGCCATATCAAAGATTGCCGTACCATTGTACGGGAAAACTTGGGGGTGGTCATTGATACCGATAACCCCAAGCGTTTCTTTCAGGATGCCCATATCGCAGCGCAATTAAAATCGGCCAATACCATCGGCTGTTTCTATATCGAGAGCCCAGCCATGCGGCAGTTGCTCACTAAGTTACGTTGCGATGATTATCTGACTTTGGTGGCCGCTTCATCCATTATTCGGCCAGGCGTGGCCAGTTCGGGCATGATGGGCGAGTATATCCGTCGGCACCACGACCCCACTACAGTCGTCTATCCGCATCCCGTATTTAAGGAGCAGCTCGAAGAGACCTACGGTGTGATGGTTTATCAGGAAGATGTGATGAAGATCGCCAATGCCTACGGCGGGCTCGATATGGCCGATGCCGATGTGCTCCGACGGATGATGTCGGGCAAATATCGCAGCAAAGACCATCTGATTGAAATTGAGGATAAGTTCTTTTCCAACTGTAAGGAGAAGGGCTACGACGAAAAGATTAGCCGCGAGATCTGGCGGCAGATGGAGAGTTTTGCTGGCTATTCGTTTAACAAGGCACATTCAGCATCTTTTGCCGTAGAGAGTTATCAGAGTCTTTTCCTCAAGACCTACTATCCTTTGGAGTTTATGGTTGCGGTGCTCAACAATTATGGCGGGTTTTACAATCGTAAGGTCTATGTGAATGAAGCGCGAATTTCAGGTGGCAATATCTGCCTGCCCTGTGTCAATCAGTCGGTCTTTAATACGTCCATTCAGGGTAAGGATATTTACCTGGGTTTTGACTGCCTGCTCAATTTGGACGGTAAACTGGCCCATCGCATTATTGAGGAGCGTGAAGCCAATGGCAAGTACACCAGTCTAGAAAACTTTGTCAAACGGACACAGACGGGTATTGAGCAGGTCGTTATCCTAATTCGTGTGGGTGCCTTGCGTTTTACGGGGACGGGGAAAAAGCAATTGCTGTGGGCTGCTCATCTGATGATGAGCAAGCATAAGCCTGTCGCAGCAGGTATGGCGCTCTTTGAGACCGAAAGCCGCAAGCCTATTCTTCCGCCTTTGGAAGAAGATATCTTGGAGGATTATTACGACGAGATGGAGCTGATTGGCTTTTGCGTAACGGGTACGCTATTTGATCTTACCAAAAGCGATTACCGGGGCGATATGCCCGCTCGGGAACTCCATCTGCATGAAGGAAAGATAGTCCGCGTGGTGGGGGATTTTGTTTGTGAGAAATTTGTGAAGACCAAGCGTGGCGACCTGATGAAATTCGGAACCTTCCTTGATGCCGAGGGACGCTTTTTTGATACCGTCCATTTCCCGCAGAGCCTAGCCAAATATCCGCTCCGTGGGGCCGGAATCTATTTGGTTGAAGGCAAAGTTGTTCTGGAATACGGTTGCCCTTCCGTTGAGGTGATCCGCTGTGCCAAGATGCCACTAAAACCCGATCCGAGGAGTGAATAGGACGGAAATGATCTTCATCGGGGAACTTGTTTTAATTCATATACATACTAATATTTTTATGCTAAAAATATTAGTATTTAAATGTTTATTTACTTATATTTGCATTGTTAACCAATTTAAAAACAATGTATTATGAGTGAGTTGAAACAATCGAAATATATCGATATTACAACAGATTATGGATTTAAAAAAGTTTTCGGATCAGATACCAATAAAGATCTTCTGATCGCTTTCTTAAACGAACTGTTTAGAGGCCGCAAAATTATTGCCGACCTGTATTATAACAAAAATGAGCATGTCGGGGATACAGAGGATATCGGTACCGTTATTTTTGATCTGACCTGTACGGCAGACAATGGCGAACGTTTTATTATTGAAGTGCAGCGCACGGCGCAGGATAATTTGAAAAAGCGCATGCTTTATTACAGCAGTAAATTGATAGCGGATCAGGCACCCAAAGGCAACCGAAGGGCTTGGAATTATGCAATTAGTGAAGTTTATATCATTGTACTGATGGATGGATTTGCAATGCCTGATGCGGGGGATGAGAAGTGTTTTCTGCACGATATTTGTTTATGTTATCGAGATCATGGTAAAATATTTTATGATGATCTAGGCTTTATATATGTGGAATTGGTTAACTTTGTTAAAGCTGAGGCAGAGTTAGTTAATGATTTAGATCGTTGGCTTTATGTACTCAAAAATATGTCTTCGCTAAATGGACTTTCCACTTATTTGCGTAAGCCTATTTTTGAGAAGTTATTTCAGTTAGCAGAGTATAGCAAACTAAAACCGGAGGAACGAGAGATGTACAACGTAAGTTTAAGGAATAAATGGGATGCCGAGAGTATCCGAAGTAGTCAGGAGGATCAATTGAAACGAGCGAGCGAAAAAGCAATGGCTGAGGGAAAAGCTGAAGGAAAAGCCGAAGGAAAGGCGGAAGTAATAAAAAATCTTTTGTCTTCGAATAAGTTTTCGATATCGGAGATAGCCGAATTAGCGGACGTCACTGTAGAGTTTGTAAAGCAGATCGAGGCAGAGAAGGCTAAAGGAAAATAAAACAGATTACAATATAAGATTCTAAGGCCACTGAGATAATGTCTAAGTGGCCTTTTTCTTTTTTATAGGTTAAGTTGGTCTTAGACAATACCATTTTGAATAAGCTCTCATTTAAATAAAATAATTGTAAGGTCGAAGAGACGAACTCAACCTTTTTATAAAAAGATCAAACGAATTTTATATTTCTGTTGTTCTTTAGTCGAAAAATGAGAAGATTGCTTTTGCTGGCTTGATTTGCACTTGTTAGGCCAGCTTTTTTTTGAAACCGACTATCCCATTATTGGGATCATAACTATATATATCAGGGTTGGTTTATTCCGGCCTTTTTTAGGATATAAATCCTATCTTAGTCCTATGCTGTACAATCCCTTTGAACAAGTCACCAAAAGTTCGTTTCGCGAGCTCGTCGAGTCGGGCTACGCCGACTTTGTGCTGCAGCGCTTTGAGTGGCCCGATGTCAAGGAAAAGACAGGTTTTCTGCTCACGCCGTATGATGATAAAGAAGCCGCCGATCAGCATGCACATCAACTGGGGGCAAAGGAGGGAAGGGCTTTGCAGCTGCCGCAGGATGCCGATAAGATCGAAAGCTTGTTGGAAACAGGATCAGGCTATCGGATCTTCCTCAATCGCATCAAGGAGGAGAATTGGGATAAGCGTATGCTTAAGCTCTACGAGAAAAATATTGTCAATTACCTGCGTACCAAGACCAGGTTTCAGCGCAAGAATCCCATTGATATTTTATTCTCCCTAGAATATGGTCGGGTAGTGGCTACCATTAGCGATGGGCAGACCCAAAAGAAAGTATTTGCTATCGAGATCCTTCGCTAATCAGATCCGGTCCGAACCAAAAAGCAGCCATTTTCTTGTCGTAGGGCAATCCGTATTTAAAGTACAAATTGCGTATATTCGTATCAAAGCCAAACAAAAAAGGATACCATTATGTGCTGGGATATTAGCCTCCATACCGATATTGAGATTATCAAAAAGACCTTTCCGCAATTGCGGGACGAGCGTTGTCAATTGGATTACAACTATGATTACCTAGAAAACGTCCAGGCCATTACCTTTCCCAAATATCCGATCCTGTATAAGGACAAGGATTCAAGCCAGCTGGCGTTGACCGAGATGGAGTGGGGAGTATTGCCTACCTATATTGACGATCCCAAGCTGCAGGCCGATCGCAGGCGCAATATGATCAATGTGCGTAGCGAGCGTATCCTGGAGGATAAAAAATCCTATTGGTATCGCTTGCGCAAGCAACGTTGCCTTATTCCTGTGAGTGGTACCTTTGAGCATCGTGCGGTAAAGGGCTGGAAAAAGAAAGTCCCTTATTTCATCGGTGAAGCGGGGAGAGAGCTATTCTATTTACCAGGTCTGTACCAGTGGCATGAGACGGTGGATGAAGATGGCGTGGTTGAACGTGTTGGATCTTTTGGTATGCTTACACGGGCAGCCAATGAAGTGATGGCCAATATCCATAATGACGGGCCCAATAAACATCGTATGCCTTTGTTCTTGCCGGAGGACCTCGAGCGTCAATGGATCGAGGATATTAACGAAGAAGATATGCCACCGATTTTCCGGTTTGAAATGCCAAATGAAAAGTTGAAACATTATCCCGTTTATACGTTGAGAGGATATCCAAATCGCCCCGACGGTAAGCATCGTTATGAGCAATTTGATTGGGAAGGATTACCACCATTAGGGAGTGATACAGCGCAGACTTCGTTGTTTTAAATCAGTGTCCAATGGGAACCCCATTTTATGATAATGGACATACTTGGAAATATGATTTTGACATAACATATAGTCGGAAGTAGAAATGAGAAAAAGCTAACTATAGCATGAAGTAAAAACAGGGGGGCAGAATGCTACTGTGGAAAGTGCGCTTCCTTCTCTTTATACAAAAATTGCAAAATGTTATGAAGAACTGGGTAACATTTCAAAGGCAAACGAAAACTATAAGCTAGCGATTTCGTTCAAAAATAACCCCTCAGATAAAGGTCCATTTTATCACGGAACTAAAGCAGATTTACAAATTGGCGATTTACTCATCCCGGGAGGAAATTCAAACTATAAATCTGATTTTAAAATGAATCATATTTATTTCACTGCACTTCTTAATGGAGCCGGTCTTGCTGCTGCATTAGCGAAAGGTGAAAGTAAAGAACGGGTGTATATTATTGAACCTACAGGACACTTTGAAAACGATCCAAATCTTACGGACAAAAAATTCCCAGGCAACCCCACTCGTTCATATCGTTCAGATGCCCCTTTGAAAATTATTGGTGAAGTAGCAGATTGGATAAGGCCAAAGCCAGAAGACCTTCAAAAATTTTGTGAAAAATTGGAAAATAGAAAAGGAGATATTATCAATTGATGTTGACAAACATAAATACGAGCGCTTATCTATTGCGTATCATACTTGCGCGCTATAGTAAATACAAAGCAGCGAAAAGAGGATCGTTTGACTACTACCAGGAGAATTTAGCGGGTTAAATCCTGGAGATATAATCACAAGTGCACTAAATAGTAGGGTACCCATCCAGTGCTTAAAAATATAAGACCATCGTAGACTGTGCAACATAATCGATTTAGGTAACTCGAAAACTAAAAAAAACTTTCGAGTTTGTGTTAATTATTAAAATTACCAAATTTCTTTTATAAAAGTTTCTAAATATTTTTTTACAGCTATCTCATAGAGCGGTTGTGCTTTTAATATGTTAATTTAATATTTAATTAACATAATTTTAATCTAATTTACACTGCTTAATATTCATTAACACAAGTTGTTGTTAGCTTTGAAACAATTAAAAAGCAAACTTATGTTAAGGAAAGTAATATTTTATGGAATGGTCCTGATGGTGGGTATGTCCATAGCTTCATGTTCAAAAGATGAAAAAACAGAATCGGATGCAGGGGAGGTTATTGAAACTGGTACAGCGATAAATATTAGTTCGACATCAAAAAGCGGTCCGGTTGAAGGGAGCCAGGATACTGGAGCCGACGATGATGATCTCGTTGCAAACTCCACATTCAACAGTACCGTAAAGATAAACTTCGATGGCAATTCGGCTACTATCGAAAATGCAGTTTCAGGGGTTACTGTTACCCAATCTGGAGCTGATGTTGTTGTAAACTCTTCAGCCAGCGGTGTTGCCTATGAGCTTACAGGATCAACAACAATTGGGTCATTCAAGATCTATTCAGATAAGAAATTCAAGGTCACTTTAAATGGGGTCTCTATTACAAATAACGAGGGGCCTGCAATCAATATTCAGTCCGGAAAAAGAGCATTTATAGTACTTGCGGACGGGACAGAAAACAAGCTTACAGATGCGGCTACGTATGCCACATCTACCGAAGATCAAAAAGGCACAATTTTCAGTGAGGGGCAATTGATATTTTCTGGGACGGGGGCACTTACTGTTTCTGGCAAAACTAAGCATGCCATAGCCAGCGACGATTATATACGGATTGTGGACGGTACTATTCAAGTTTCCGATGCTATTTCGGATGGCTTACACAGTAACGACGGTATTTATATTGATGGCGGGAAAATAAATATCGTGGCAAGTTCCGATGGTATTGAAGCTGAAAAAGGAAGGATTATTGTCAATGGAGGAGAAATCACCTTAAAAGTTGCTGACGATGGGATTGTTGCTTCTTACGAAGATGGTGACGAGACTATAATACCTGATGTAATTATAAATGGCGGAAAAATAAATATCGAAACCACTGGATCAGGAGGGGAGGGGATTGAAAGCAAGGCGAGCCTTAGCATCAATAATGGTGAAATTTACATCAAAGCTATTGATGATGCGATCAACGCTGGCAAAGCAATTTATATCAATGGAGGGACAATCGTTGCCTATAGTACCACAAACGATGGTATAGATTCCAATGGAACGATGACTATTACAGGAGGGCATATTTTTGCTATCGGTGCAAAGAGTCCAGAAGAAGGATTCGATTGCGATAACAACACCTTTAGGATTACCGGCGGACTGATGGTCGGAGTGGGGGGAGCCACAAGTTCTCCAACTGCAGGTGTCTCTACACAGCCTTCGGCTATTTTGAGTGGCGGTACCGCCAACCAGATCTACAGTATTCTTGACAAGGATAATAATGAGGTATTAACATTTAAATCGCCTGTTTCTTTTTCAACGTTACTGGTCTCCAATGGAAGTTTTTCAGTAGGAGCCTCCTACAAGCTCGTAAGTGTATCTTCAGTTGACGATGCCAATGCGTTTAACGGACTATACTTGAGTGGAAAATTTAGCAATCCAACGGTTACTTCAACGTTTACATTATCAACTATGGTGAGTAGTTTGGGCGGAAGTATTGGCCCAGGTGGCGGTGGCGGTGGCGGTAGATAGAAAAAATTGATGCTCAAAAGGCTGTCCAAGGTCCCGTCCAAAGAGAAATTGACGGGATCTTGTAATTTAAATTTTTAATAGATGGCGATTCCGCTATGTTGTTGCTGTTACTGGCCACTGGGGATTAAAAAGAGTAAATCAGCATGCAATAGACTGTCGCGTATTTCTACATCATTATTTTTGATGGCGCCGTAACGTGTGTTCTGGAGATTTAAAATTTCATCCTTCGTTATCATTTCTTATCCATTATTAATAATCATTAAACTTTTTCTTGAGTTGATTTCCTATCGTAGGTGTTGTATAAATTTTCAGGAATTTCTGCGAGAGTCGATTCATGTACTTTATTACCAAGTGTGTAAAACTCCTGAAAACTCATAATAAGAGGTTTCCATTTATCTGGATCAACCCGGTTTGGATGATTATCCATCGTAATTGATTTATCCAAAAATACCCTGTTTATCTTTAGTTCAAATGTGATAATCTTTCCCTGTTGTAACGGTTCGTCTTCGGCCAATTTATGTATGTCCATAACAACGGCTTCCATTTGTACAGGGCACTCGTTAATCCGGGAGGCATTGATGGTTTCGGCTGGGATTCCCGTCAATCCGGCTATTTCAAATTTATTTTTTTCAAAACGATAGCCCTTTAGTATTTTAGACGGAGGAACAGGATTAGACCCCGTGGTTTTAGCCAGTAAGTTCACTACCTTTGCTTCGTTTACCGATGGTAGGTTTAATACGGCCTCTTTGGTTACCAAAAGGTTTTTGGCCGTTTGAGATGAAGCCCCAAGCCCAATCATGCACCTCCAACCCAACCAGAAAATCGAAGATATAGGCGCAAGATTCGATGTACCATCTGGATTTTTAGTACTGATAAGTACTACCGGCGTGCCGAAGTATAGAATGGAGGGATAACTTTTAATATGCATGAGTAGTACCTTTTAATATTTTACTGATTTTTTATCTTTCTTTTAAAATTAACCACATCCGACATTTATTAAAATCCGTTTCTTGCGTAATTCACTCGTTACACTTACTCCACGACGACCTGATAAATATCCCTTTCCATCGTAATCCCATTTTGCTCTAAAAAGGTAGGCATATTAATCCTTGCCTTTTGCATCTCCGCCCGTATAACCAATCTGGCATTATCCATGTACTGCCGGTCTGACCAGGTGGCAACGGTAATTACCCGAAGGTCACCACGATCCCCTGTCTGTTGAAAAATTTCATATTTTACAAAGCCGGGCTGCTGCCTTAGTGTATTCCTGATGAAAATCGATTTTTCGGAATATGCCGCAATAGCTTTTTTAGGAATGCTGATTTTGTCAATGACGGCCACCTGTTCTTTGACAGTGCGATCTTCGCTGTTATTCTGTTCCATTTTGAATTGATTTTTATGTTGACCAAAAGTTTTCATCACCAAAAGCATAAGCATGATGATTTTTAATGTTTGTTTCATAAGATTTGTATTCATTGTTTCCAATTCAGTTTACCGCTTTTGTCAAACATTTCGATAGATGGGTTGCCTAGGCTATCAACTTTTAAAATAATCCTGGGTATTTCGTTGTTATCCTTCATAACTAAGGCCGCATTTCCATTTTCCGTAAGCAGGTTGATACGATTGATGTTATGGCCAGGTTTACCGGACAGGTCTTTGTCGTTAATCAATAGCCCGGCTCTGAAATAGTTGTCGTTTTTATTGTCCTGCGCGAGTATACCGATAGCATCGGCATTCTGATAGTCAAATGCGAGTGCGTTCAGGTTGGTATCCTCATTATCAGTTATGGCAAGACCGCCTCTTTCGTCACCGTTCCTGTCATAGAATATAAGACCTGCTGGTGCGTAAGCTCTTTTATAGGTTTTTCCAGCAATAATAGGTTGCGGAATATGGTCTGTGTTTGCAATAACAACACGATTTTTACCCGAGGCATCATTAATATTTATTCTTTTTGCGTTAAAATTTTGCCTGTTGTCCAAGTATAAGTACACTATACAAGCCATAAAAACAATATTGGAAAGTATAAGGGCGGATAATAATATCCTTAGCGGTTTAGAAATTGTTTGCATAATTTAGTCTCATTTTTCAGTTTATTATTCTTTTAATATACTGTTTTTCTGGCGCTTATTACAATTCGGTTCCATGCATTTATGGTAACAACTGCCATAATGATCTGTGCAATTTGATTTTCATCAAAAAATTGTTTGGCCAGTCTGTACGTTTGCTCGCTTAAACCGTTTTGACTGATTAAGGTTACTTCTTCAGTCATGGCTAAAATTGTTTTCTCTTCCTCAGTAAATAATCCGGTATCTTTCCAGGCGTTTAGTAGGAAAATTCGCTGTGCGGTTTCGCCTTGTTTTAATGCATCCGAAGCGTGCATATTGATACAAAAAGCACAACCGTTGATTTGTGATGCACGAATCTTAATTAGATAGAAATGCGTTTTAGAAAGCCGCGAATTTTGCAGGTAATTTTCCAGAGCGAACATTGCTTTGAATGCATCGGGCTCCAGCTGTTGTATATCAATTCTCTTTTCCATATTTAATTTATTCTTTTTTCTTTATTTAGCTTTTGAAAGTCTCATTTTTTATTACCAAAAAAAACAATTTACTGGACATGAATTATTATTAAGCCAAGCATACTCTGCGCTCCATGTGCAAACATAACGATGCCTATCGTCAGACGAATAACCAGACCTGTATAATCATTGTGTGTTTTTAAAAAATTCTGTTCCATGATTTCTTAATTATTTGATGATACAATTGTTCAAAATACTTTTCTCACGAAAAGTCCAAAGTTGCTGTAGTTTGTAGCAAGAGTTCCGTACTGATCAAAGTTTGCGGCCAGTCCAAATTGTATGCCTCGGGTATCGATCCCTGCTCTTGTATATTGATAGCTCCGGCTATGTCCGTTCTGATTCCATGTGGTCATATATTGAAATCGGGCATATAGATTTACAGGTCTGTTTACGGCTCCCTGATATTCAATAAAACCCATAAGTTCGAAATTGGGCACAGACCATGTATCCATCCTTGGGTAAATCAGCACAGATGTTGTTTTCCCTTTATGAAAATACTGGAAAAATACAGATGGTCTTACTCGGTTGACGGGAGTGAAGATAGTTCCAACTCCTGCTGTCCATCGTTTGCTCATTGTATAGGAAAGGTAAGACTGGCTCATAATTTCATTTCCACGGTTTTTATCATAAGGTATCAGAACAGAAGAGGTGTGAAAGAACCCGAGGGATTTTCCCGGATTGAACCTCGTAGCAAACGAATGCTGATAATAATATCCGGCATGTCCCGCACTGATTTCAACAGGTATTTGCGCCGGGCTATGCCAGTACCATATGCTAAAAAACAGGCAGGTTAGCACGTATTTTATCGTCGTTGTTTCTTTCATCGTTCCCTTCAGATTTCATTTTTTAAGCTATGCCTAGAAATGGTTGCAGCCAACCACTTTTTAAGTATTGATACATGAGATGCTGAAAACGTGACAACCTATTTAGGATATTTCGTTGCATAGCAGATTTGTCCTATCTTTTCGGAACGAAAGACACACTTATAAGCTGCTAAGCGGGCATTTGTGATAACATTTATCATCCCGCTGGAACAATCGTACCTAAACTTCGTCTTACGTTTTTTGTAACACGATACGAATATAGGAAGTAGAATGGCCGTCAATACCGTAAGTATGGCGGTAAAAAATGTAGTTTTTTCTGTTTTTGATGTAGAACCTGCGATTAGGTAGGATTTTCAACCGTATTTTTGAACTCAGTGGGGAGCTGACCTTCGTAGCTTCTGAATGCACGGGAAAAATGAGAAGAGTCTGTGTAGCCAAGTTGATAGGACACCTCCTTGACAGACATATTCAAAAAGCTCAACAGGTACTTTGCTTCCTGCATGACATGAAACTCAATCCATTTTTTCGCCGAAAGCCCGGTGTATTCAACTAATATTTCGCTCAGGTATTTTGGTGAAATATGCAACTGTTCCGCATAAAAAGCAACATCTTTATACTGCGAGAAATTCTTTGAAACTAATTCTCTAAACTTTACAACGATGTGTTCTTTACCGTTGAGTTCCTTTTTATTGCCCCGATAGAGGTTCCAGAAATATTTCTGTGAAATAATGAGGATTGAATATAGTATTCCCGATACTGCTTCGGGCTTATCAGCGATTGCCCGAAGTGTGTTGAAAAGCTGTTGCATTTCCTCAAATTGCCTATCGGTGAGTTGCATGACACTCTTTTCATCGGGGCAAAAAAATTCGAGGGAATAGAAAAATAACCTGTTGAAATTATTTACAAAAATGTCATCATAAAAAAATAACGTATCATTTGAAGGGAAGCTCGTATTGAGCCATTGGCAGGTCATTCCTGGGCCGATCGTCAACAGGCTTCCCCGTTTTAAATCATAATCGGTAGTGCCTATCCTGATGCAGGCTCCTTCACCATAATATAAACCGATCGTATAAAAGTAGTTTTTAAAAGGCTTTGTGATTTTCAAGTATTCAAGACACGCTTTTGATGCTAAATAATAAGGCACTATATTGCCATCTTTTTTTTGAGACCTTAAATATCTGAGCAAATCAAAGTTGTCTGAATGTTTTTGTTTCATAAAGGAGATGTTTAAAATTAGTATATTCCTGGGAATGCTTCTCTGTCCAAAACCCGTTTTTCAAGAATGATGATATCGCCTTCATTACTGATCTCCTGAAAACCCAATTTTTCAGCAAATTTCAGTGCTTTAAGATTCGTTATTTCCGTCTTTGCTACCAACACATTTGCCTGATACTTTTCTTTTGCCACTGCTATCAACAACTTAAAAGCTGCAGACATTATTCCTTTCCCCCAATATTCGGGCAGTAGAGAACCACCTATCTCAATTTTCTTTTCTTCCTGATTCCAGTGATGTAAGGCGCAGTCTCCAATGACTGTATGCTCATTTTCTACGGTTCGTATACTGTAGAGTTCCTCACAGAGGGATAGAATATGTTCTGTAAACTGTATCGGATTCATTTGCTCCTTACCAGTTGTCTGAGCCTGAATGTTTGGTTCATCTCCACGATACAATCTGTAAAATGACTCAGCGTCCTTTACAGAAATTTCTTTCAATATGATTTTTATATGGTCTCCATCCGATTTCATGACCTGCATAAATTATAATTTTTATGTTTATTTGTCAATAACTGCTGATCGCAGATCTTTCTGTTCCCTCAAAACGATATTCATAGAGTTTCACTGGCTGTAAAGGTATTTCATTTATCAGAAATTTTTTGACATACTATAGTCTACCGCGGTTATCAGCTTATCCGCTATGAAATCTCTGCTTCACCAATAGTCTGGAGCCTTCATGTAGCCACCATTTACGGCCTTTTGTTAAAACTGCTTTGCTGTAAATTGGGATTCGATTTGATATATAAATTTAGTAAAAACTTATCGTTTTAATGATAAGAACATGAGGTTGACCGATTTTAGAACAGCGGTATTGGTTGTCTGTCCGACATGTCGAAGGCAGGCTGTAGCAATCGTTGATTATTTCTCTAAAAAGCAAAATTGAAATAAATTCCCTCCAATAGAAAAAGGTTACAGCGATGAAATAATCACTGTAACCAGGGTATTCCGATTATCCTTCAGACATTGCTAAGGTGAGGTTAGCCGTAAATTCAAGCCCTGTGGTTGTCAGTGCCTTTACGCTTACCCTATAGCTGCCAGCTTTCAAACGATCACTTTTTTTTACGGAAACTATACCTGTTTGGGCATTTACGCTAAACAGCTTTTCGCTATCTGTAAATGCCTGTCCATCTTTTTGTATTGAAACCAGTTCAAATGCAGATTTATATTTTTCCGGATATAGTGTTGGTGCCGCAGAGACATAACCGTTTGAAAGACCGATATGTATCAGGCTAAAGTCGATTGTCAGGTTTAGATCGGGATAATATTGTCCAAACAAGAACTTAATTTGTGGAATCAGAATCACCCTAAAAGTCGTTGAAGCGACAGGGAAACCATCTTTCCTAAGTTCGGGAGTCAGCTCGAAAGACCTTTCAGCTTTTTTTTCCGGATCGCCGGCATCTTTTGATAACTTGATATGTGTATCTGCTATTGAAGCAATATTTTCCTGGCCATCCTTTTTTGCCAAGTGAAAACTAGCGCCAGTAATCGGTAGGCCAAGAGGATCTATTTCAAAATCAGAAGATTGGTCGCCGTACAATACATAGGAATAAGGTAACTCGCCGCCGCTTTTTAGACCTTTGATAGCGATTGTTCCAGCCGTTATCTTGATTGAAAAATTTTCTTTCCCTACCACTGTGCCATGCGATTCTTTGGCTATCACGGTGACTTTATAATCATCGGGAATGCGTGCGCTGCTCGATTGGGCTCCGTTTGGATAGAGTAGGGCACTGTTAATCTCTATGCTTTGTTTTTCGCTATCGTATTTGATGGCTTGGTTCAGTTTGTCACTGAGTTTACTACCGTTGCCCAAATTGATGTCTGCAGTCTGGGAAAAGTCAAAACTGAATGTCAGTCCTGTACTTGCAGGTAGGTCCTTCGGCAGATTAATTTCCTGTGATTCGCCGTAGCGAAGACTGACCTGCGATGGTAACGAAAGTGAGATTTCAGTGGGCGTAGGCGCTGTTTCCTTTTTACAGGATGATGCAGCTCCGAGCATCAGAATCAGCGCGCCCGCTAGAGCGATTTTTGTGTTGATGTACTTCATATGGTGTAAAATTTTGACGAAGGTAGTAATTGTAAATTATTAATGCAACATGATTGCATTTGTTGTTATCTTTTTTAATTTTGCAGCTCAAACAGAAATAGGCTACACAATGATACGGTATCAGAAAGAAGTTTTTTTAGCATCTCTAATGCTATTATCTAGCGCAAAAACTGCACATGCGCAGCGTAAACCATCCGTGGATACATTGCGAAGCTATACGCTTCCGACCGCGGAGACTACTGGCTTTGTACCGGGCCATGGGCAAAAAACGAGGCTGGATCGAAAGCAGCTGGATCGTATACAGGCACAAACCCTTGGTGAAACATTGAGCCATATCGCTGGGATACAAAATGCTTCTTTTGGTCCCAATTCTGGCATGCCCATGATCCGCAGTCTAAGTGGTAGTAGGGTAGGTGTTCTTTCCAATGGTCTTTCGGTCAATGATTTGTCGGGAATCAGTCCTAACCTAAATCCCAATTTCGATATGGACAATCTACGCGAAATAGAATTGTACAAGGGTGCTGCTACTGTGTTATTCGGAGGAAAAGCCATTGGTGGAGCGGTCAATCTTAAAGACAACACCATTCCTACGACCCGTCTACCCAATAAGATTGCAGGCCAGGCCAGTGCGGAGTTAGGAACCAATAGTGGCAATAGCCAGTCGCTGGCCTTCAATACAAACATTGGAAAGTACTGGGTGGGGCATATTGGTGCAATGAGGCTCAGGCACGGAAACCTAAGGATTCCGGGCAATACAAAGGCGGCTATTGCTTATGATCCTAAGATCGATCATTTGACCGCCGCCATGGCACAGGTAAATGTCGATCGCGAGACGATTCGAAATCTGACGCTATATCCCTATTTAAGCCAGTTTGTGCTCAATAATATGGGCGATCCAAAGTGGGGTTTATCGGAGGCCGACCTCTATACCTTTGAAGATTATTCTTTTATCAATGGAGCAAAAGTCCTAAACCCTTTAAATGACAAATATATCGCCGGACAGGATCCCAACACAGCATTGTACACCGAAGTCGTACATGGAATTACAGATTACGCACCGGTCAAGCGTGGCGTGATGCCCAATAGTCATGCCGAGAGAAGCGCTATCAATGCAGGAGCTAGCTATATAAGAGACAACTTTCGAGTAGGTCTAGGGCTTTATGCGCTTGAAAGCTATTATGGTATTCCCGGTTTTGCACAGCGCAACAAGCCTGTCCATAGCCACAGCACAGTTTGGACTCCCATATATGAGCCGATCAATACGCGCACTTATTCATATGCCTGGCAGTTAGAATCTGCTTTCAAGCCAAAAACACAATTGATCTCGGAGATTAAATTTAATTATAGAGGTGAGTTGTCGGACGACCGGGAGCTCTTGGGCAGGTATCGTGTCAATAAGTTCGATAGTGAGCGTCATGCGTTTCGATCGGAGATAACGCAGCAGTTTACCCGTTTTTGGTCTGGGACGAGTGGATTTGATTTTTCATTTGTGGCCTTAAAGGGCGAGGGTGATCGGCGGTATATCCCCAATAATCTGAGTCGGGAAGGAGGAATATTTACGTTGCAAACAATAGCACTTAATCCAGTTGCCCTTCATATGGGCTACCGGCATGACTGGGTTGCCCGACGTGCTTTGAGCGATCCTACCTACCAGCGGAGCCGGGGGATGGCCGGAGGTGATCTTTCGGCCCGGGATTTTAGCTTAAACCACTTTTCGGGAGATATCGTTTATTCGATTTTTGACATTGCCTATTTGCAGGCTACATTTTCACACGCAGAACGAGCACCGGGGGTCAATGAACTTTATGCTGGGAACGACCATTTTGCGATCCTGGTGGAAGAAAATGGAGATGATCGACTGAACAAGGAAAGCTCAAATTCCTATGAGTTATCCGGAGGGATAAAATATGGTGGATTAAAACTGTCAGCGACGCATTACCGCAGCCTCTTTAAAAATTATCTTTATTTGGCCCATACAGGTATTTCCCGTTCTGGTGGTTTTTTAGTCAAGGAATGGCGTGCTTCAGACACCAAGATCCAGGGTTGGGAGTTGGAAGGAGGTTATACCTATGCATGGGCACCCGATTGTCATTTCGCATTAAATGCGTTCGCTGATCTTGTCAAAAATATAAATACATCAGATGATAGTATGCGCAAATGGGCAGAAGGTGACTTTATGCCCAATCTACCGACCAGTAGATATGGAATATCCGCGTTACTTCAATATAAAAAGTTTTTTGGGAACGCCAATTTTGATCGGTATCTGAAACAGCGTTATTTAGGTAAAAATATCAATATTGAACTACCTATGCCGGCCTATTCCTTGCTATCTGGTCAATTAGGTTACAAGATGAATCAAAAAAAATATGAATTTGTCTATTTTATTTCCGGAAATAATTTATTGAATGTTGAAGCACGTCCGCAAAATTCCATACTCAAATATCTGGCCCCACTACCGGGGCGCAATATTTCTATTGGATTAAAGCTATTGCTCTAATGAAGAAAGGTGAGGATCTATTCATTTAAGTCATTTACATCCCGACATGTTTGGAAATAGGGATGAAACAAACTCCAAAAATTCTCTTGGTTTTAATAAGGGTAGAGGTACAATAACAGTACCGCAGACTAGCCAACTAATCTTGCGAACTATGATTTAGATCGAAGCCCAAAGCCGGTTAACATTAAGGTATGAATATTCCCAACCGCAGTGCTTTAGCATGTTAATTTACTATTTATTTAACATAATTTTTATCTAACTTACACTCCTTAATATTTATTAACACGAGTTGTTGTTAGCTTTGAATTGATAAAAAAAGTAGACTTATGTTAAGGAAAGTAATATTTTATGGAATGGTCCTGATGGTGGGAGCTCCATAACTTCATGTTCAAAAGATGAAAAAACACAATCGGAGTCAGGTGGAGATTTCGATTCTGTTGATCATCCGAATTCGAAAATTCATGACCATTTAATTTGGGAAATTTTCACCATTAAAATATTATGCTGAGAAGTTTAAAATCTATTTTATTTATTTTTATGGTCCTGTTTATAGTGGTCAATTTGCGTCGGAATCGCATGGTCCCGATGTCCGAAATCTCCAAGTTATTAAGAAAGATGGTTCTTGCTAAATCAGCCTAATTCACCAAAATTGATGAAGAACAAATTTACTCCGGAATATGCATTTGCTAATTTACCATTAAATTTTTAGTTAGATTGTTCCAAATACGTCTAAAAATAGACCTATCTTCTGTGATGATTTTTCCATTACCAAATAGTCCTGGTTTAAGCTGGATCAATGGATTAAGATTGGTAGTGTCAAGAGAAATAGTCGTAAAAAAAACACTATCCTGAATCGGAATATCTGAAATATAATTCACCTTTCCATGTAGATAACCATATTCTTCGTAGGGATAGCCGTTCACTTTAATCAATACTTTTTGACCTTTCTTTACCTTAGCCGAAGCAATTTGGGGCAATAAAACTTCTCCATAGTATTTTTCGCTCTTAGGATTGATATAAAACAATTTTTGTCCGATTGTAACCTGTTGATTCGTTTGTAAGAATTCACCATAAATTAACTTTCCACCAACAGGACTAGTCATGACATATTGTTTCTTCCAATTTTCCGCTTCACTAATAAAGCTATTTAAGGCTTGAACAAATTTTTTATGTTCTTCTTCGATCTGGTTTTCTATTTCAGCGAGTTCTTTATTTTTTGACAGAATATTTCCTTCATAATTTATTAAGCTATTTTCCATTTGCGGAATCATCTGACGCTTAGCAAGCAACAAAGATTCCTTCTGCTGCAGCTCAGACGGACTGATCACTTTCTTTTGCGCCAAAAGCTTATATTTTTCATATTCGCGCTCAGCAAGTTCAAGTTGTTTCTTTTGTAACTCGTAAGATTCGCTATTCTTTTTAAACTGTTCATTGACGTTTGTAACCTCTTGATTAATGACGGACTTGCGCTTTTGATAGATTCCTTGATCACGCGCTGAAATATAACTTAAGTATGAAAGATAGAAATTCTGATAGGCTCCCTGTAGTTCTCCGAGATTGAGTTTATTGGGTTCGATCAATTCTTCTAAGTTATAGGTAGCATTGGGTTTTTGGCGTATTTGTTGCAACTTATTTAAGAGAATAATAATCTGATCGTGGTCTGCAGTGCTCTCGAGATAAGCAAGTGTGCTTCCTTCTTCCGCCCATTCACCCTCTTTCTTTAATATTTTAATCAGGCTGCCATTTACTTTAGCAGAAATAACTTTGGGAGCATCAGTAGTATTAAATTTAATCTTAGTTTCGACAGTTTCAGGGTAACGGATAAAGACAGACATACCCAAAATAATTAATACGGTCAATAAAATAAAAGTTATTCCCCATCGCAATAGCCATGAAGGTGGTTTTGCGATAATATCCTGTAAATCTTCTGAATGGATGTCTGATTCTATAATTAATGATTCTTTCATAAACGTGTCAATTTCCCAATTCCAGTTGGTTTTTTACTAGTTCGAAGTATTTTCCTTTTGATGCCGTGAGTTCTTGATGCGTTCCCTGTTCAACGACATCCCCCTTTTCCAATACAATAATATTATCCGCATTTTTGACAGTGCTCAATCTGTGAGCTACAACAATTACAGTTCTTTGCTGAAAGAAACGGTTAAGATTTTCGATAATAACTTTTTCATTATTAGCATCAAGTGAGTTAGTTGCTTCATCTAAAAATATAAAATCAGGGTCTTTATACACAGCCCGAGCTATCATCAGTCGTTGTCTTTGTCCCTGGCTGACACCTTTGCCAGCAGTTCCTATTTTGGTCGCCAAACCAAACGGTTGCTCTGCTATAAATTCATTCAAATTGGAAATCTCTATAGCAGCATCCAACCGTTGTTTATTGGAGAATTCCGCATTGACAGTAATATTACGCTCTATAGTATCGGCATATACATAATTGTCTTGTAAGACCGCGCCACATTTGTCTCTCCATAGGGTGAAGTCAAACTGTTCCAGTCGCTTTCCCCCAATGAGAATTTCTCCTTCTTCATATTCATAAAACCGTAATAATAATTTCAGAATTGTCGTTTTTCCACTTCCACTAGTCCCTACAATCGCAGTAGTTTTTCCGGCAGGAAAATACAAGTTTATTCGATTGAAAATAGGTTCATTTCCGGCTCCGTAGTAACGAAAGGTTAAATTACGGATTTCGATATCTTTATTTTCCGGCAAATCGTTCAAATAGTCCTTTTTGACATCCTCCTCGTCTTCGCTCTCATAAATTTCATTGAGCCGTTCCATACTAATCTTTGCGTCTTGATAAGTTTGCATAAAACCGATTAGTGATTCTACCGGACTACTGACCATCCCTACAATATATTGAACTGCCATCATTCCTCCAAGTGTCATATTGCCCTCTATTACTGCCTTTGCACTAATAAATGTGATAATAATACCTTTGATTTGATTAATAGCCATTGATCCAATAGATTGGTATTGGGAGAGGGCTAAGCTCTTCACTTTAAATTTAAAAAGCTTTGCTTGCAATGTTTCCCAGCCCCAGCGTCTTTGCTTCTGTGCATTGTTTAGCTTTATATCTTTGATACTTTGAATCATCTCGACCATATAGGTTTGATTCTCCGAAGATATTTTAAATCGCTTGTTGTCCAATTCCCGTCTGTACTTCATGAAAAATAATATCCATAAAGTATAAAATGTCGTCGCTGCAAAAAAAACTAAAAAAATAATTTTATTATAAATTATTAGAAGAGAACCGAAAATAAGCATATTTACTATCGAAAACAGAGTATTTAAAGTGTTTCCTGTCAGAAAGCTTTCAATCCGCTGTTGGTCGGCCATACGCTGCATTAGATCGCCATGTGTTTTTACATCAAAGAATTTCATTGGCAACTTCATGATTTTGATCAATAGATCCGTAAGAATGGAAATATTCACACGCGTGCTAATATGAAGTAGAATCCATGATCGAATAAATGACACAGCAGTACTCCCAATAAATAACATTAATTGGGCTATCAAAATCAAATTAATAAAGCTGATATTTTTGGTGTTAATACCAATATCAACCACAGACTGAGTTAGGAATGGAGTGATGAGTTGTAGAAGAGTCCCAAGCACCATTCCTAGTATTAACTGGATAAAAAGTCGCTTATACTTATAGAAATATTTAAGCATCTTACCCCATTTTAGAGTTAGGTCGGGTTCTTCCTCATCAAGCTGGTAAAACTCCGGGCCGGGGCCCAAGACCAATGAGAGCCCTAAATGCAGTTCCTTTGCTGAGTACCAATTTTTTGTAAATTCTTTACTATTGTAAGTAACAAGTCCGAGCGCAGGATCAGAAATATAATATTTATCCCTTTTAACTTTATACAATACAACAAAATGATTTTGATTCCAATGAAGGATACAGGGCAGTTCAATTTCCTGGAGCTGTTCCATTGTTAATCGAACACCATATGTCCTAAATCCAAGTTTCTCGGCCGCTTCACTTATACCCAATAAATTAACTCCTGTATCTTTTGTTTGGCAGAGTTTACGGATTTTATGAATAGATACTGACTGTCCATAATATTTAAATATAATGCGAAGGCAAGTTGCACCACAGTCCATCACATCCATCTGTTTATAATTGGGGAATTTTAAAATCACTCGTTTATTTTGGTTTAAATCATTAAAAGGTTTTAATTTGATTTTGTCGATAATTGACTATTACTTATGATAAACTATTGCAATTTAAATAAGCAAGATATGGCTTCAAACAAATAATCGATATTCAGATGCCAAAGTATTTATTTAAAGCAAAAATATTTAGAAATATCATCGTAAAACTTAATAAATATACAATATTTTGTTTGTTTAACAATAGTGCAAATTGAAGGAAGCGTAATTAATATTAATGAAAGTAAGTTTAATAAAATCCAAACTTTATCATATTTTATGTCTTAATTCATTTAAATATAAAGCTGAACACATAGTGTCATAATTTTACAATAAGTTTCGTGATAAGGTCTCGAATTGGGAGATAAAAAATTATAATCGTCTAGAACTTTCACCTTCGGCACAATTGGTGTACTTTCTTATATAAATTTTTGAAAAAATAAGAAATTAATGAGCCGTTTTAAAAATGAAATCGATATTTTTAATGTATTAGTTTAAACATTTCTAGCGCCTCAAATTGATTAGACGTTCTGTTAGTATTTTTAAGAGCATGTTTCTATTTTTAAATGCGTATATTGGTGTAACCATTATAAATTAATTATTATGCAAAATAAGATTATACAAGGTCTGTGGTTTGGTAGTGAAATATCTACGATTGAACAATTGTGCATTAAGTCGTTTTTAGATAACGGACATGAATTTCATTTGTATGTTTATGACTCACAAATAAAAGGTTGTCCACAAGGGACAACCATTAAAGATGCGAATGAAATTATAGACAAAGCACATCTGTTTAAAGATGTTGAGGGTAGCCTAACATCCTTTGCTAATTGGTTTCGATACGAATTACTCTATAGGAGAGGTGGATGGTGGGTGGATATGGACGTTGTTTGTTTGAAACCTTTCGACTTCAATGCTGAATATTGTTTCACGACGGAAATAATGTTTATTGAGAATAAACCTATAACGATTGTTAATAATGCAATTATCAAAGCTCCCAAAAATGCTGAATTTCTTCGTGATATCTTAGACCAGATGAAGGATATAAATTTAGTGTCAGAACCCTGGGGTAAGTACGGCTCCCGTTTTATAACTAAGATATTGGCGACCTACGAAAGCAAGGATTATATTCTTCAGCCTCATGTATTTTGCCCGATCAACTGGCACGAGATTGATCTCTTTTTTGCTGAGCAGATACAACAAACATTTGAAAGTTCATATGCAATCCATTTGTGGAACAATATGTGGAGAAGGCATAATATTAAGAAAGATATAACTTATCATCCAAACTCTTTAATTGAGAGATTGAAATCTAAATATTTAGGTAATCTTGAATTGAAGATGTAAATAGTGATATTGTAGTGTCGAGATGACTACTATGATACATAATGGTCATCTATTGGTGAATTGGTTTCATTTTCCCCGATATCCATAAGTTATTCAGCATCTTAAAATAGAAAATGGGAATTATCTTAAATGATAATGTTTTGGTTGTTTTCATATTGGGAAAAATGCTACACTTTTGTGTAGTATTTTTTTGATATTTATTTATAATATCAAAAAAACAGCTATATTACTTTTAATTTAATTATACATTCAACTTTAAATGTTTTTTATTTTTTAAATTTAAAAACGTACTAATTATAAACAATTATTTGTTCACTTATTTGTAAGAAGCGGTTTTGCTATTTTTATGTTAATATTTTTAATGTTTTAAAATAAATCATCTTCTTCTTTCTTGTTTGTGTATGCTAAGTATCTTTTGGGTAATATAGAACATATTATATTAGAATTTAACTATAAATAGTTTTCAATTATAGGTAATTATTTACCGCAAAGCGATAATAGAATTTTTCTAGAAAATCTTCGATCGGTTGCAAACGAATTGAGGAAACAGCATGCTCGCTGTCAAAACTGTGGCCTCCAATCAATGTCCTGGAGTGTAAGGATATTATAAACTTAAATAATACAAAAATGAAAAAGATCACGTTAAAATCAATTGAAAATCAGGAAATCCTCTCTCATGATGAATTGAAAAAAATAACCGGTGGAAGTGACGGGAGTGGCGACGGAAGTGGTACAGATGCATGTGCTGGAAAAAAGGAATGGGAATCTTGCACACAATCTAACGGAAATACCGGAAAATGTCAATATTTGCCTTTCAATTCTGGCTTAGTTTGTTTTAAAAATTAGTGTATATTAAAAGTATAGCCAATAGTTGTCTATTGGCTATACAAATTGAAAATAGGATGAAAAATGCAATTCGTATCCAAGTAGTTTTTTGGTCTTTAATCTGCTCCATTATACTCAATGTAAACGCCCAAAAGAAGTTGGATAATATTGCCGAGAGTTTTGGAGAAGCTTATTTTAGGTTTGAAGTAAGAAATAGTGAAAATACGAAGACTTTATCACTCAAGTTAACCTTGACGAGCAATTTGACGAGCTATTATGATATAAATATTCCTATTCAGGGAAATTTAGATACCCTTTTAAAAATACCAACATTTAAGCTGACTTCAGCGATTTTAAAATTAGACAATATCGAGAGGTATATTTTTTTTTCGCCAAATGATACGACTAAAGTATTTTTTAAATTCGGTTCTAATGCAAATCCCGATATTCAATATAAAGGACCTTACGAGATGATATTTAGTGAAACAAAAGCAATCCAACATTTATTCACTAGTATATTCAACGAGGGAACATCATCAAATGATTATATATTCGAACCCAATTCTTATCGGGATCGCGCATTGACATCAATGAAAGAAAAGGTTGCTAAGATTAAAAATGCAACATTATCTACGGATTCAAAAATCTCGTTATGTAGGACATTTGAAGCAGTATACGCGAGAATGTTTTTATTAGATCCGAATAATGGAATGTATATTGATAACGTGAATGCGGGGATGGACAAAGAGAGAGCTAAAATAAAAAATAGGATTAATTTAGATTATTACACCTTTTTAAAAGATTTAGATCTCAATAATAAAGATTATCTACTATCAAATTATTATAATGAATTAACAAAGTCTTTACTGGCTGATAGCGTCCTAAACTTACCAAAAACAGATCAAATTTCATCAAAACATTGGATGAAAACAACAACTAGAATACTCGCACCGCTTTTGGGATATTCTCAGGGCTACTTTTATGATATTTTATTGGCAAATGCTTATCTGGATCAAATTGCTAGGGGTAAATTACTCTCAGATCGACAATCTAAAGATATTGTCAGATATTTTAATGATAAATCATTTTCTGATTATTTATTATATCAAAATAATATAAATAAAATTAGAATTACTAATGATAAAGGACGAGTTTATGATTGGTCTAATCTAGATAAGGATAATATACTCTCAGAAATCATACGAAAATATCCATCTAAAACTGTAGTCATAGACTTTTGGGCAACCTGGTGTGCACCCTGTATAGCTGCCATGGATAAAATTAAGCCAATAAAGGAAAAAAATGCTGATGTTGTTTTTGTCTATATTACAGATTTCTCATCTCCTAGAACTTTGTGGAATAATCATGTAAAAAATATAGCAGGAAATCATTTTTATCTTTCATCTAAACAAATGGAGGAGCTTCAAAAACAAATGAATTTTTCATCGATCCCAACCTATTTAATTTACAATAAGAAAGGTGAATTAATGAATCAAATGACAGGATTCCCTGGAGTAAAAAGATTTGAAGAAGTTCTGAGAGATACACAAAAGTAAACTTAATTAAAACTTGACTGACAGCTTTGTAGCTTATCATTTAGTGATTTATGGAGAAAAAGTATGACTTATTCATAATAAATTTAAAGGACAGAATAGATAGAAGGAAACACTGTCTGAATCAATTTAAAGACAAAACTGAATTCGGTGTCACTTTTGTTGACGCGATAAGACACGAAATTGGGGCGATAGGCCTTTGGCAAACCATGCGGGAGATTATAAAATCAGCAGATAACAAACAACTATCATATGTAATTATCTGTGAAGATGACCATTCATTCACTGACTTTTATAAATATGAATTTTTAGAAAGTTCCATCTCTAATGTCGAAAATCTTAATGGTGATCTTTTATTAGGAGGATTAAGTTATTTTGAAGATGCAGTACAGATAAGTAAGAGTTTCTTCTGGGTAAATAGATTTACCGGTTTTCAGTTTGCAGTCGTATTTAAACGTTTTTATAAACGATTTTTAGCATTGGAGTTGAGCGATGACGATAACATTGATATCCAGATGAGATGTATTAGTGATAAAATCTTCTGTGTGTATCCCTTTATTTCTATTCAAGCAGAATTTGGATACTCCGATGTGACTAAAAAGAATGAGGGAATAGGAATCGTTAATAGGTATTTTGAGCAATCTCAAGAACGATTCGATACTTTATTCCGTCTAAGGCGGTATTTTGATGATTTTAAATAGGATTATGGACGACATTATCATTCCGACTTACATAATTAACGTTTCACAAAACCTTAATTGTTTTGAAACCATATTATCTCAATTTGAAGGTAAAGATGAATTTGATATCAAGATTTTTAGTGTTGCAGAAGAGCAAACAGAAGATCTAATGTATTGGAATGCTGTACGCAACGTTATTGAGGCTGCTATATATAATGATGAAGATGTTATTCTAATATGTGATGAAAATCACGTTTTTACATCCTTTTATACAAAAGAACAGTTGATATCTAGCATTTACGAAGCTCATCGCCTCCAAGCGAGTATTCTTTTAGGAGGGGTAAACGGTGATTTTAGAAACTTACTTCCGCTCAAATCAGGAATATCCTGGTTAGAGGCGTTTTCACAGAGTAATTTTATTATAATATTTCAGAGCCTTTATGAAAAATTTTTGAATGAATCATTTTGTTCTACTGATAATTTTTTTCAGAAATTGTCATCTTTGACTAGTAATAAGTTTGTTATGTTTCCACCAATTTCTCGCTTTAACCAGGATAATATCAAATATAAATATGAAGATGCAAGCTTGCAGCTCTTTTTGAGGAACTCCCTTGAGAGTTCGATTGCTAGAATAAATAAAATTCATGAAATTTATCACAATATTTGTTTGAATGGTGGTAAAAATAGCAGTTGATCTTTCAAATTGTATAAGAGTTGAAAGATTTTTTTCTATTATGATAAAATAGCGTTCTTGAGTTGTTGGGCTCAATTCAAAAGGATATGCTAAATATTGAGTGATTTAGTATTTGAAAATTCGTTCTAATTCTTTGCTCAAGTCATCGCCCCTAAGTCCTTTAGCAAGAATTACTCCATTTGGATCAATTAGAAAATTATCAGGGACAGCTTGAATAGAGAGCTGTTGAGCGACTGAATTTTTAAAAGATTTTAGATCTGATAACTGCGTCCATTTTAATCCGTCATTGCGAATAGCTTTTAGCCATTCTTCTTTATTTTCATCTAATGATATTCCTATAATCTCAAATCCTTTACCTCTGTATTTTTGATAGGCTTTAACCAAATTAGGATTTTCTCTTCGACAAGGCGCACACCAGGATGCCCAAAAGTCAACCAACACATATTTACCTCTAAATTGGGATAATTTAACGACTTTCGATATCGTATCAGTTTGTTCTAACTCAGGCATCATTTCACCAATTTCAAATATTTTACTAATTTTTATTTTTTGGAGAATTGATTCTCCAAGATATGTTTTCTGTAAATCATTCGAAATCTTTTTGAACATGTTATTTCTATCATTTAGTTGTTTATTTGTATTATCTGGGAAATTACTTATCAAATAAAGTCCGTAATAATTATTAGGATGATTACATATAAATGAATCGGAAAGTTCGCGAATTACTTCAATCAACTCATTGTTTGCCAGGTTACGGCCGAGTTGTTCTTTTTTTGCTTTAATTGCTGTTAATTTATTTTTGTTGAATAATCTCTCAATACTGTCTAAAGACGAATTTTTAATATCAAATTTATTAGAAATCGGAATTAAACCCTTGGCGCCATTAATCAGCCAGCCTTTATAGCCATTAAATTCAATCGTTTTTTCTGGTTCTATCCAGAATGAATAAATTACAAAATCACCGATATAATTTTTATTATAAATATTTTTAATAGATATGTTGAAAATTGTCGGCTCTGAGATTATAGCTGTATATTTAAAATTGCTTTTATCATCTAATGCTACCGTATCAGAGATCGTATTTCCTTGATTTTTATATTTAACAAAATAGATTGCGTGAGGAATAGTATCTATCAATCCCTTAATAACTGATTTATTGTTTGATTGACCTTTTGCGGAGCATAAGATTGAAAAGAAAATCGAAATTAAAATCAAAAATCTCATTGTAAATTTATTAGCACTAATGTTTTAAAAATTCCTGCTATGATTTAAGCAGGAATTAAAATTACTTATTCGGATTAATACTGTCCTGCCGTCCCGTCCCAATCACATATTCCTGCATAACCACGTCCATCTGAGTCGCAAGCCATACATCCTTGTGGCTTAGATGGATCTGTTGTTGTACAATCGTCTTTAGTATTACAGTTACATTTGTCGCCTGCAGGAGGTAATTCTCCTCCTTGTATGCCTTTCAATTGCTCACGAGATAGTTGTTCGAATTCTTGAATGTTTAGGTTCTTTAATGAAATCTTTTTGATAATTTTATTTTTTTAATTTAATGAATTTTGCTATTCACTAATTCCCGGATAGCATGGCAAGGCCTTTTACAGGGAGCCTTTCTGTTTGCCTGAGTACATTTCGAACTGGCTCAGGCATTTTTTCTAGAAAAAGTTTCTTAGTTCAGTGATTTTGTAACTTTCAGGCATTTCGGCACCATTAATGTAAATTGTTGGTGTAGCTCTTATTTTCATAATATTGCACCAGTTCCTCATTGCTACAATTTTATCTTTTTGTTGTTTTAGTTCTCCATTCATGGGGTATTTTCTTGCGAAAACCTCATAGTCTTTTACTTCTGCGAGATACCAATCATCTAAAGCACGTTGTACAGTTTCTTGTCCATCCTTTTCTTGAATCGCCAACAAGTGTTGCACGGGAATACTTAGGAAATCTCCATTTTCTCCAGAGGCTGTAAAAATGATGCGAACTTTGACATCTGAATTATTTTTGATAATATTTTCTAATTCGGGATGAGCCTTAGCGCATGGCCCACAGTAGGGATTGCAAACTTTGATGATCTCATTTTTTGCTTGCGGATTCCCAACTACAATACCAAGTTGATCTGTTGGAGACGTAATTCTTTCTGATTTGTCGAGGAGTGCCTTAAATATTTCAGGATTATATCGTAATTTTTTCCATCTTTTTTCCGTATTTCTGTTGTCGCGAGCATTTCTTAATATCGGGATCAACGTATATGCTGCAGTGATGAAAAAGAAAGCTAATAATAGTGTGATGAAGATTGAATAGCTTGAGATGGATGCTAGATTGATTCCTTTTTTGTAAATAAAGAAAATAACCGCTGCACTATTGATGATTAATACTCCTTGTACGGCAAGACAAAGTGGACACCATTGTTTTATAACTTTAGCTTGATAATACACCGAAAAGAATATATAGGGTGTAGCAATTAGTGAAATGATGGCACTTAAATACAGGAATGGCAAGTTTCCTGAAAAAAAAACTTGAATGGAAAATAAAGTTGCCATAAATGCAAATCCCCATATCGCCCAGCTGATTCCCAAAAAAGACGATTGAGAGGAATTCAATACATCGTCACAGTTTGCTTTCTTGCCCTGTCCACCACAAACCTCTCGGATGAGGGGGTTGTGTGCATCTATTTCATGCCACAAAAGGAGGGATGAAACCGCTAATCCAATAAAACTGGTCATTGTTAATATGATATTAACCCATGATATTCCTGTTTGATAATGAAGAAAGGTATATCCTAAAGAGAGTACTAGTGTAATCAAGCTCAGGTAAATAGGCGTATTGCGCGCAATGATTTGATTGCGTTGCTCAATTAAATGAGCAGCGAGTTTTGATTCATCTTTTTTATTTGAATCATCCATTAGTAAGATAATTCCTTTGTCTATTTTCTCAAATTGAGAAAGTGGGATTTCTTTTAATTTGTTAGTTTGTGGATCAAGATAAGTAATATTGGTCTCGTCAACTTGAGATACTACAGTGAACCTTGCTTTATACCAATCTTCCTGTTGGATAGAGCAAATGAATGGGGGCTCAAAATCGTAGTAGTTGTAATCTGCCTTTCGAATAGCTGCCGATTCAACGCCATATTCAAATAAGGTATCCTTGATGCTCAATAGAGAAGAATTATCTACATGTTCTTCTAGTACTTTTTCAAGATGTAAATCACTGTATTTGATATTGTACGAATCAAATAGGTTTTTACACACTTGTTTTAGATCATTATCTTGTTTTGGCTTTAGCAAATTAAAGATCTTCATAATAGCTTATTATAATTGTTGTTTAAAGATAATGATAAAATATTTTAGTAGGGAAATTTTTTTTCATTAATTTTTAAATTGACTGTCAATTTATTGATTAGTTCCTGTAATTTAATTATTCTTGAGTTGTTAATTATTGCGTTACGAGTATGAAAAATAGGATAATGAGTAATTAAAACGCGAATTGGTGAGAAAGTTGAATTTAAATAACGAGAAAAAAATGAAATAAAGCGCAGCAAAATTTTAAATATGATGAACAGTAACAAACTTTGTGTCATTCCTAGGGCTCTATCCAGAATAAATAAATTACAAAATCACCGATATAATTTTTATTGTAAGTATTTTTAATAGATATGTTGAAAATAGTCGGCTCTGAGATTATAGCTGTATATTTAAAATGGCTTTGATCATCTAATGCTACCGTAACAGAGATCATATTTCCTTGATTTTTATATTTAACAAAATAGATTGTGTAAGGAATAGTGTCTATTCTATTACTCCCTTAATAACTGATTTATTATTTGATTGACCTTTTGCTGAGCAAAAGATTGAAAACAAAATCGAAATTAAAACTAAAAATATCATTGTAAATATATTTGCACTAATTTTAAAAATTCCTGCTGTGATCAAGCAAGAATTAAAATTATTTATTCAGATTAATACTGTCCTGCTGTTCCGTCCCAATCACATTTTCCTGCGCAACCACCTCCGTCTGCGCAAGCCATACATTCTTGTGGCTTAGTTGGATCTGTTGTTATGCAATCGGCTGTAGTATGACAGTTACATTTGTCGCCTGCAGGAGGTAATTCTCCTCCTTGTATACCTTTCAATTGCTCACGAGATAGTTGTTCGAATTCTTGAATGTTTAGATTCTTTACTGAAATCTTTTTTATAACTTTATTTTTTTAATTTAATGAATTTTGCTATTCACTAATTCCCGGATAGCATGGGAAGGCCTTTTACAGCGAGCCTTCTGTTTACCTGATTACATTTCGAACTGGCTCAGGCATTCTTTCTAGAAAGAGTTTCTTAGTTCAGTGATTTTGTAACCGCAAGGAAGCAAGACTATCAATATGAAGATCGTTTCGGTATTCATTTCCATAATAGGTTAGCTATTTTTAAAAATTACGCCAAACTTCCTTTTACAAAGGTGCCGTCCAATTCGGTTATTTTATTGTTGCAATTCTAGTTTTCAATTTTTAGGCATTTCTTTACAGAAAAGGGCTCGAAAGACTAACCGACAATTTAATTGTTAGACCTGATATATTTCATTGCCCTCAGTAGCATAGGAGCCACTATAATTCAATTCAGCATTTAGCTCTATCGCAAAAGTTTTTGTGAGATATTCTAATTCTTCCATTAAAAAGGCCACTAAGACCGTTCGGATCTTTTCTATTTTATACTCTTTAGAATTTATAGATGCCACTAAGTACCTGTCTTTTGTTTCCTCCATTGGGGAAAGAGAGATACGATCGTTGTTGACTGAGTAGATTTCTATCCTGTCGTTGTCCGAATCTGTATTAAAAAACAAGTATCGACTCTCGTAAAAGGAGGCCGAGCCTACTTCATTTTTTAACTTCCCACATATCCGGAATGAAAAGTAGTCGGGCAAATTCCCGTCGGATTCATAGATAAGATCTAAATTCCGATTAGCTAACAGCAGCACAAGATAAGGTGAGCGAATTACTTTTTTTACCTCATTTAGAATAGTATAGAAGTCTTTTCTATAAAATGGTGCAAAAGCAATTCTAAATTCTGAAGGCTCATTACAGACCTGATGAAAGGTTTTTAGCTTGGCTTGAAGAGATTTATACATTGGGTATTTTGTTGATTTAGTTATATAATTTTAAGCTATTCATTATGACAATTAATTGAAAGCCCTGTCAAGATAATAATTCTACTGGAGAAATAAAATTATAAACTTTAAGACCGTCGGCGCAGAAGATGTAGTTCATTTATTAGCAAAAGTGGTCATCCCTTAAGTAGTTCATATTCATTTAAGGGGAAGTCATGTTTAGACCATTTTTTCTTATAACCTTCTATTCCTTCCTCATTCCGTATTCTAATCAAATTCTCCCTTACCAAGTTAATGTATTTTGTTAGGGTAGTAGTTCCCGAAAGTATAGTCTCAAAATGATCTTCACTTAATAAATTCCAACTCGCCCAGCCTTTGTACCATCTTAGTTCATAGATAATGCTTGTGACGTTTCTTTTTAGGACAAGTCTATGTTCGCCTGGCTCATCCATAAAAACCACTGATGTTTCATCTTTGGATCTTAATACAATTGCAGATAGTGCTAACTCTTTCAGCGAATCGTGAAAAAATGAAATGTTGAGAGTTACAGCTTTTTCCATGTGGCCAATTTCTAGTACGGCCCAACCGCCATTGAGTACTGTGTATTTAAGGCTGAAAGATGATTTCATTGATATCGAGCAAATTTCTTTCACAATTTAAAAAGAATATATTATATCTGTGGGATCTTGTATTTCAAAACTCGACTTTTCGGTATCTCCCGAGTACGCGTACCTACACCTTGTTTTCTCCAGATAGCCATGGTAGCAACCATACTTTTGTCATACACATAAAAACAAAAGAATATGGGAAATCAATTTTTCATTAAAGACACGATGGCAGCTATGCGAGGGATTTCTGCTGCTGCCTGTAATCGCCTGAATATGTAGAATGACTTTCACACGATTTCTACAGTGAACTCAAGTGATTTCATAAAAAAATAACTAATATTATTAGTATTTTTTTTATGAATTTCCGATTTAATGTTTTTCACTTTTTATGCAATCGGATGATTGCGCTATTTGGGTGAAATGAACAATGGCTATTTCAAATAATGTGCTTATTTTTTGTAAAGACAAACTACATATAGTTAACGGCTATGTAGACCAGCTCATTAGCCAAATAGCTTCCCTCTGCCGGTTAGAGGGAAGCTATTTTTGTTTTAGAGCTATTATATACGTATATAGCTGGCGTGAAGCCCATTATCGAGTAGTAATAACTTACATACTTTATTCTCTTCTAATCTTTTCATTATTTGATACACTATTATATCCATGTCTACCATAGAACCAATAAATAATCAATCCAATAAAAGAACCAAATATAAGTGCTAGTATCCAAAGTGACTTTTTTATAACATTTAGTTTTCTATTCGTCAATACATGGTAAATTGAATATAAAAATGGTGTGATTACACCGATGAGAAGAAACGTTTCTTGCCAAGTTATAAATATTGTAATTAGCATATTTTTGAATTTATAGTGGTTGGCACTGTGAGTAATTTGAGTTTATAAAAACACATTTGTTTCCCGGGGTACAAGCCGTTGGCCCCGTCCAAGTATTTCCACCGCACTGGCCCCATACCGGCGAAGTAGCTATAGGAGAACCATAGCCGCTACAGGATTTCGCAACAGCAGTGCATACAGCAAGGTAACTTCCTATAACTGTAGCACAATCACAGCCAATTATTGAGCAACAGCCTATACAGTACGCGTTGGAACAACAGCCAGAATTGACTTCAACTGTCGCATTTTCACATGCCATAATTTGTGAAAGGTGAAAGCTTTGTCCACTCCGACAGTAGTTATTGCAAGGAGGGGCATCTACAGCCATGAGTGTAGACTTCGATTGTCGTAATTTATTATTGAGGGCAAGTGATTTTGCTTTAATGAGTTTATCTGCATTTTGTAAATGAATTTTCCTTGGAGATTGAGGTATTAAATTGCCCTTATCCAAAACCGCATAAACCTCTGGAATTGTAAATAAATCTTGTTGATCTATCTTAAGATCTTTATACCATTCCTTATTAAAAGGTTGATCATCTTCTTTATTATAGAAAGCTCCGCTTTTGAAATAAAAATTTCTTTTTTCTCCAAACTCATCTTGATACTCGAACTCTTTTTTATCATTATCAAATCTCATTAGAAAACATGCACCGGTAATTTTTCGAATTTCCAATGACGCATTATCGGAGGTGGTGACCATCGCTTGTTGATTATCTCCCCAGTTCAGATAAACGGTATTATGTGAAAGAGCATAATTCATTTTAGTTTGAATTTTGAGAGGTAACTTTTTTAGGGTTGATGATAATAAAGGTTTGAATGTTAAATCTTTTGGGAAATTTTGCCCTTTTTCAAAATCGCTAGATTTTGAGCATCTTAAAAATATTGATAATAATGATATCAATAAAACAAATTTTAATACTTTCATAAATTTACGTTTTTATTTTTAGAACTTGAGAATGAACACAATTTAAGCCACTTGAATAGTTTGTTTTTTCGTCTAAAATCCGGTTAAGATCATTTCGAATTATCTAATTAAGTTACTTTACGAAATAGGTTATTAGCTATTCTGTTATTATATACAGCGCCGAATTAAAAAAGTACTAAAAGAGGGGAAAAAATATTTTTTGGAAGCGATAATTGCTATTATATAGATCAACAAAATCGTCCAGTTGCCATAGATTTTATACGTCTATAGCTTTACAGTTTTGGTCAAAAACGTAAAGGAAACTTGATGTTCAAATTATTCATAGATAGTATCGTAATTGAGCCTGATGAGTATTAAGATTTTGTCTCAGGAACTCATCTTCATAGTTTGGAACTCATTAAAGCCAAAATATTAGAATATTTATCCAGTTTGGATCAATTACCTAAAAAGGTGAAAGATTTTGACAAACAAAGGTTCAGAATAGATATGAAGAACTTACTTGAGCAAACAGATGACATAAATGTATCAATACGCGAAATAATAAGATACATTATTTATATTTACAAATGTCATTTAACTTAACTTTAATGAATAATATTCAGACTTCGATTCTAATACCCAGTTACAATTGTGAACCACTACTTTTGGAGTGTATAGGAAGTATTTTAAGACAAGAGTATAAGAGATATGAGATAATAATCATTGATGATTACAGCACAGATAATACTATGCAAGTTATTGATGGAATAAAAAAGATTACAGACAATATTTTTTATTTCAGAAATCCTGGCAAAAAGGGTCTTATTTATGCGCTTAATTATGGCATTTCAAAATGTAGGGGAAAATATATAGCTAGAATGGATGCCGACGACCTTATGGTTGGAAATCGTCTGACAGAACAGACCTTATTTTTAGAGAATAACCCAGATTATGTTGCTGTATGTTCCTCCATGCAGCTCATAGACAAAAATGGATTATTCCTCTCCAACAAGATATTATTTGAAGATGACAGTTTCAATATTTTTATGTTATTATTTTGTAATGTGTTTGTCCACGGTAGTATGACTATAAGAAAAGAAGTCCTCGAAGAGAATCCTTATGACGAAGAATTTATGTATTGTGAAGACTATGAACTTTGGACAAGGATTACTAAAGTTGATAAAATCAAATGTCTGAGTTCAATCCATCATCTTTATAGAATTTATGAAAGTTCAAGTAAGACAGCAGAGTCTATGAGGATTCAACGTGCAAATGTTTTGAAATTATATGCGTCAATTTTAAACAACTATGATATAGATTTTGATAAAGACGAATTACTGCTCCATTTTATGCTTTTTAATTCAAGTAGTAGTCTTATTCCCAAAGAACGAATTATATCTTGGTTAGATAAAATTCTCTATTCGCCAAATATTCACAAAGTTTTTGGAAAGGAATTTCTAAAAACTCAGCGAGATTATCTTCATAGGAGTTTATCCCTAACGACCAATTAAATGCTATATTTTTATTGATTTTTCAACTTCCACATTAATTCATCTTCAAGATTTTCCATATGGATCATTCGATCTTTTGTATTTTGGTAATCTCTGCTTTCTGAATTTAACATTTTAAGTTTGCCTAAAAATGGGGCCATCATGCCAACGTGTTCTGAAAGTGAATTTAAGTACTGTTCCAAACGCATGTCTTTATTGAAGCTCTTGGATAGTATTTTGCTGAACAACGATTTGTGTATCAAAAAAAATGGACTATTCGGAAGATATTCAACATGAAATAACCTAGCATTGATAATTGTTTCTTTTCCGTAATTTCTATCACTAATCGCCGATAGCATCTGTAGACCATAACGGCTCATTTCTTCTACGGTGCGCCAAAATATATCTATATTATACTTTTTAAAATCTAAATTTTCATTTATTAGAATTACAAAATCAAATTTAGAACGTTTACTCTTCGTTATAATTTGATTAAAAACAAGATGAAATGCATTACTATGATCTACCTCTATAGGTGTTATTGAAACGGGTTCCGATATTGACAATTCCTCCCGTGAATGTAGGATGTCAACATTTTCCTTGAGTGAGCATATTCCAAAAGATAAATTTTTTATGGTGGATTTCCTGCCGTACCCACGCGTTACACTATTGCTTCCGTGAGCTATACTTCGTTTTACATCATCAATGGTAGCTTTAGTTGCTCTTAAATATCTGTTCAAAGAGTTTTTTCGATATATTTCAATATTGAAATCCCAAAAAAACAGTTTAAATGCTGGCTTTCGTATCGTGATTATTGACATCCCCATAAGTCGGCATCGGGTCTGCCTTTCAAGATTGAATCCGTCTTCCTGATAGAAATGCCATTGAATGTTATTGCCGCCACATTTAAAAAATGATTGTTTACTCATAGCGAAACTTTCAATATAGTCAATTCGTTTTTTTTCTTGAGAATCGTCTCTTCTATCCAGCCCCCTCGCTAGTGTATCTCTAAAAAGATCGTATTGTGTGTTTGAAAGTTCGATTACTTGATCCATAGGCAGTACTATGCTATTACTATTTTTTTTGAGCATCTCGAAGCTTGATAATATATTTTCAATAGGTAGTAATATGTTTACATCGACATATATAAAAAACTCTTTTTTTATCCTTTTTAGAATAAATTGATCGATTTTTTCGTTATTAATAAATGCATACTTCGCCTTTCCCTTCGCTAAATTTTGATTAAATACGGGCCAGTCACCTCGCTCGACTATATGAATCTCAACGGTCAGATGCTTATGTAAATAATTTATATAGTTTTCAATTTTATCCTGCTGCTGGGAAGTTACCGCAGATCTTAAAAGAAGAATAATAGCACAATCATTAATGGCTGGTTTTTGCTTTTTTGTTGAAATGCGGTTAATTTGTTCAACATACACCATTGAGCACCTGTCTTTTTTAAGCTTTGAAAAGTCAAGGTGGTAGGGGTCTGTTACTTTAAACAATAACTTGCAAAAGTAGTTGGTTTTGTCACTGTCAAAAACACCTGAATTGTGTAATATCTTACTCTTATAGTATTGGGAAATATGCTCTTTTGGCCATGAGAAATTTAACTCATTATGTAATCTAACTTCTCGATTATGCTTCCATGCTGTCCAAAGTACTGCCCACATATCAGCACACCAAGCTTGGACTTTATTCGTGTTATTTCGGATAGATTTATTGAAATTTTCCATATAATCAAATATCACTTCCGAATAGTATTCTACCTCTGACCAGAATATTTCATCTACACCTTTCATAATGTGCTGTGCTCCACCAGAATGATCTTTATTTTTCTCGACTATCGCTGGATCTATATCCACAGCTGCACATAAATTAAATAAAAATTCCTTGCCATAGCGAGCTAGATAGTCGTAAGAAATATAATTTCTAGTGTCCCCGAAATACCAAAAAGGCGTACTCGACAGGAGCGATTCATTTAGTCGCTCCCTAAAGAGAATATCACTATCATGATAACAGATGACTTGTTGTGTTAAAATTGGGTGTTCCCTAAAATGTTGAACTAATATATGTGGCCGAATGGAAGAAAGATAATTTCTTTTCTTTCTATGGTCCGGATAAAAGAAGAATTGACCTTGATGATTTATTGTGGCGAAATTTCTAAAGTTATCGGGAATGCCAATTTCTGGATTGTACGCCAGTAAAACGTGAATATTTTCAGCTAAGATACCCATATCTTCAAAGTTTTGCAATTGTATCTCTAACTGCCACAAAAAATATTGTTCAGCCGGTTGTGCGGAAATATAAAACATAAATTAATAACGAGGAGTTAGGAGAATCTCATCCCAAGAACTGTATTCCTGATTTAAAAATGAATTTATTGTCAAAGACAGTAGGAAATGATTGGATGTGTAATTCTTATGTGTAAGTATTTTGGTAGAATTAATTAATTCTTGTTCGATAAGGCACTTCATTTTTAGATCGGATGTAAATCTGCTCCAGTGTAGTAGTGTATTAATGAGATAAAAATAATCTCTATTTATATCCTTAATTGTACGTTTCCAACTTAAAAGATGCTCCACGATAAGCGGTGTTATATTGAATTTTGTTTTTTTTGACAACGCTTTACAGAGAATGGGATAAGCCAAAAGATTCGCCAATGCTATCTCGGAAAACAAATTGCGGTGTTGTTTGATCATTAGTTCCATTTCCGATAAAATTCTATAAAGTGTCATTTCAATGGGAAAAGTATAAATCTCTAAATTGTACAATTGTATTAAGGCATAAAGATGATTGGCAATATTTAGTTGGCGCGTAGTGTCTTGAGCTAAATATGCGATTATCTTTTCGGCAGTTTGGCACATTGCGATACTGAATGTAGGATCAGCTGGGGTGGCGCTGCGACGTTGACGGTTTATAAGCAACTGCAGGTAAAAAGGTAAATCCTGTATTTCATGCCATCTGCTTTTGCTGAGATAGTCTATTAGTTTTTTATCATAATCGGTTAAAACTTCCCCTAAATCAGCATCAAAAAAATCATTTTTTTCCAGTATTTCTAAGGCAAGAATTAAGTCGGCACGATTTTGAGTAAAGCTGTATTCATCAAAATTGCATTTAGAATTTTTAATGATTTTAAAAGTTTCAAATGCAATTTTTTCGACCGTTGAATCACCTAATTTGCAATTATAGAATTTATGCAAAACAAAGCCGAATTCGATTTTTTCCGGCTTTGTTTGGATATACTTGAAATTATTAAGATAATTAGCGAGCATTATTAAGGTTATATTTTTTAGATAAGAAAAGATAACTTTTAACTTATTATTCGGCTAGTGCGGATTTCCAAAATACGTAGTTCCAGGATTGGTAACGGGTACCGAAACCGAAGACATGTCATCCGATGTTGTTCCATCAGTTGTTGATCCAGGCATCATATAAAGTTCGTTATACAATGAATCAAAATCGTTTGCATTTAGAAAATTAGAAAGGCCTACGATATCGACTTGGTATAATTTTACCGAAGCGTTTTGATTTGTATATCTTCCTTTATCCACGCTAATATCAGTTGTCACATCCTGTACACCATATCCGTTGTAAAATGATGTAAGCAATCCATCAGTCGTATTTGGATCATGATTGCCCTGCTTTTTTGTCGGAAGAATTAGGTTAGTAATAACCTCCTGCGCCCCAACCATATTAGTCTGCACATCAATTTGCATACCTTTGGCGCGAAAATAGTTTCTTAGCTCTTCTGCCGATCTAACAATCAAGTATTTTGTGCCTAAAGCTGTTGATCCATTGGTTCCAATATTTACTTCGTTAAACATGCTCCCAGCGTCTTCTTGCATTTTCTTTTGCTCCTGATCTTGCTCTAAATTAGACATTGGCTGCGGTGCAACAAATTTTTTTGCTCTTGAGACAAGATCCACAGACACAGCATAACTTTTGTAAGTTCTACCTAGACTACTATTAGGATCTTCGTATTTCTTTAAATAGGCCAGCTTTTCTTCCTTCGTTTCATTAATATTTCCTGGATATTTAAGATCAAACTCCATAAGCATGCTCCATTCCTGCGTGTCACGCATACTTTCGTAAAATCCAACATATGACACTTTTTCCTCTGCACTCATCACTCCACCTAATATGGTGGTTAACTTTTGATTTGTTAAAATGTCGAGCTCTTTCTCTAAGGATTTGAAATCCAGTTTAATTTTTGTTTTCATAATGTTAAAAGATTTATAATTTGTTATCTAATATAATTTAGAATGTGCGTTTAAAAAAATACTTTTTTTACGCAATCGATTGTTTTAATTTAAATGTTGTGTTTAATACTTGTATAATATATTTTAGTAATAATATATAGACTTAATTATGAACCTAAAATCATTTCCAATAGATCGTCAACTTGACGTAATGGATTGTGGACCGGCTTCGTTAAAGATGATCGCCAAGTATTATGGCAAGTATTATTCATTACAATATCTAAGGGATCTTTGTGGAAATACGAGAGAAGGGGTTTCGCTCGCAGGAATTTCTTATGGTGCAGAAGCCATTGGACTACGAACCTTGGCGGCGAACTGTACTGTTGATGAGCTAGTGCAAAAAATCCCATTGCCGGTGATCATCCATTGGGACAATAGTCATTTTGTTGTACTTTATGCTATTAAGGAAAATAAAAGAAATGCAATTTTTTTTATTGCGGATCCGGCAAAAGGAAAACTATGTTATACTAGAGGTGAATTTGAGAAAAAGTGGATTAAGCAGAATGAAAATAAAAATTCAGGAATCGTGTTAATCTTGGAGCCACAGGCTGATTTCAAGCAGCGGCAGGCAGGAGAGAAAGCAGAACGAGGCCGTTATCTGGAAAATATTACGGGCTACTTTTTACCGTATAAAAAAAGCTTTTTGTATTTGGCTATGGTCATGTTACTTATCACGGGCATGCAGGCGATTCTTCCTTTTATTTCCAAAGCTGTTATAGATGTTGGTATACAGACTCAGGATGTAAGCTTTATAAATATTGTGCTGATAGCAAATTTGGCCCTTATTGTTAGTATAACTTTAAGTTCAGCAGCGCGTGACTGGATTCTGCAGCATATGTCTTCACGCATCAATATAGCTTTGATTTCGGATTATCTCATTAAGCTCATGAAATTACCTGTATCTTTTTTTGAGAATAAAATGCTTGGCGATATCCTTCAACGTGCCAATGACCATGAGCGGATCCGAAGTTTTATTATGAATAATTCGTTAAATCTAATTTTTTCAACTCTAACATTTTTGATTTTTAGTATTGTTCTCCTGATTTATAATACAACAATATTCTATATTTTTATTATTGGGAGTTTGCTTTATATTTTATGGATAATGGCTTTTTTGAGGCTGAGGAAAAAATTAGACTGGGATTATTTTGAGTTGACTGCAAAAAATCAAAGTTATTGGGTAGAAACAATTGGCGGCATTCAAGATATAAAAATAAATAACTACGAACAGGCTAAGCGATGGAAATGGGAAGGAATCCAGGCCCGACTCTTTAAAGTCAATTTAAGAATGCTGAGTATCAATAATATTCAGAATCTTGGTGCAAGTTTTATTGATAGTGTTAAGAATTTATTGATTACTTTTTTTTGTGCTAAGGCTGTCATTGCTGGTGATATTACTTTCGGAGTTATGATTTCCACTCAATTTATTATTGGCATGCTGAACGGGCCTGTTCAACAATTCATCATGTTTATGGTGAGTTTTCAATTCGCACAGATCAGTTTTCTACGCTTGAATGAGATTCAGGTATTAAAAGAAGAAGATGAGGGTACAGGAACCAATGACCTAGCATTAACAGCAGGTAGAGATATTGTCGTTGACAATGTGTCTTTCCAGTATACCAATGTTTCGCCCATAATCCTTAAAAAGATATATCTCGTGATTCCTGCTGGAAAAGTGACGGCAATTGTCGGTGACAGTGGTTCGGGTAAATCCACACTTCTAAAGCTGCTTCTGCGTCTTTATAAGCCAAGTTATGGTGAAATTTTGCTTGGAGGAATGAATATCAATAATATCGGTTTGCGTCAATGGAGGGATCGTTGCGGTGCCGTTATGCAGGATGGAAAAATCTTTAATGATACCATTTTAAATAATATTGTACTTGATAGTGAAAAGATTGACAATGAGCTTCTTCGTAAAGCGGTGACAGCTGCCAATATCGGGTATGAGATTGAACAACTACCACTGGGTTACCAGACTAAAATGGGAGAAGATGGCCGGGGCCTCAGCGGCGGGCAGAAACAACGTGTATTGATTGCACGTGCATTATATAAAAATCCCGATATCTTATTTTTTGATGAAGCGACCAATGCATTAGACACAATTAATGAACAAAAAATTACACAAGCTTTAGATGAGATTTTCAACGGAAAAACAGTTATTGTCGTTGCACATCGTCTGAGCACTATCCGAAAAGCAGATCAGATTATTGTCATGAAAGATGGAGAAGTTGTCGAAGTAGGTAATCATGATTCGTTAGTACAGCGTAATGGTCGATATAGTCAACTCGTAAATAGTCAAACTGAAATGAGGACTTTAGTAAGCTAATTAAAAATGGATGTACAGGAAAAAGAAATCAAATATCAGCGGACAGAAGAAGTTCGCGACATTATATCGAATATGCCTACCGCATTCGCTCGTACAATAGTCTACCTGGTACTGTTTATGGTTGGGCTCCTTCTGATTTTCGGTTATATTGTTAAATATCCCGATATTGTGAGCGGCGAGGTGACTGTATCGGCTCAGAACGCACCCGTACAAATTGTTTCTCCCCAAAGTGGAAGGCTGCGTCTTCGCGCGTTCAAATCGCAGGATAGGGTTAATTCAAAAGATATTCTAGCCTGGGTAGAAAATACGGTAGATCCTGAGCAGGTTATTTACATTAGGGGATATGTAGATTCCTTAAAGTTACCGTTTACTAACGCTCGTGAGATTTACAATCTACTCCCAAAAAATTTGAAATTGGGTGATCTTACAGTTCCCTATTCTACATTCTTATCGAGTCTACGTCAATTGGCCGATTATCAAGAACACAAATTGTACGACAAGCAAGATCTCTCGTTATCGAAGGTGCTTAATGAACAGAATATAGCTCTTAACACGCTTCAAGAGAAAGAGCGCTTAAGCAAAGAAAACCTTAAACTTTCGGATAAATTTTTAAAACGTGATTCCATTTTGTTCAGCAAAAGGTTAATCAGCGAAGCAGAGTATGAAGAATCTCTGGCAGGGCATCTAACTGCCGAAGATCAGGTAAAAAGTTCTTTACGCAATTCAGGGTCTGTACGGGAAGCAATAAGTAATACCGAAAATACCATGCAGCAAAATCGAATCACAAAGACCGAAAAAGAACTGCAGCTCGATCTTGACTTATTGACATCTTACAATAATCTTATTGATAAAATCAATATTTGGGAAAAGAAGTATCTTATCGTATCACCTATTTATGGTCATGCACAGTTTTTAAAATTTTGGACAGATAACCAGTTTATACAAGAGGGAGAGCCAATCTTTTCCATTGTCCCAAAGGAGGGTAAGACTATAGGTAAGGTAATGCTTCCTATCCAAGGTGCTGGTAAAGTAAAAGTTGGTCAAAGAGCAATTATCAAACTAGCTGACTACCCCTATATGGAGTACGGATATATCGAAGCCGAGGTTCAAAACATCGCGTTAGTTTCAAGTATTGTTAAAGCGGGAAATGGTACCTCAGTTGAATCTTATTTGGTAACATTAATATTTCCTAATGGTTTGAAAACTAACTATGGTACATCATTAGCTTTTAGATCTGAAGCAAAGGGCTTAGTGGAAATCGTCACCAAAGAGCGAAGATTGATTGAACGCTTTTTTGATAACCTCAAATATATAGGGTATACTAAATGAAAAGAATAATAGGAGTTTTTCTTTTACTGTATTTATTGTTACCAGAGGTAGTTATCGGGCAAAAGAAAATCAATTGGGAAATCGCGAAGTCTATCCTATATGCCAATAACATCAATTTGAAACAGAGCTTTTTAAAGGAAAAAATTGTAAAAAACAATATAAATATAGCTCGCGGAAATCTCTACCCAAGCCTTAGCTTTTCAGCTAATAATCAGCACACCATGGGATTAGTATTTGACCCTGTGTCAGGTAGATTGATCACTGGAAATCAATGGTCTAACTATGCCACAGGGAGCTTGGGTAGTAGTTTAGTCATTTTTCAAGGTGGACAAAAACAGAATGTACTAGAGTCGGAAAAAATTAATCTTGAATTGGCGCAGCTTGATACGGAAATGTTGCTTCAGGAATTGGAATTGCAGTTGCTTCAATTATTTACGCAATCGCTTATTAACAGAGATTTATGGCAAGCAGCGGGCAGTCAACAAGAATTGTCCAAGGAACAATTGAGACAAGAAGAAGAGCTTATGAAAAGTGGAAAACGCACACTGATCGATGTTGGACAGGCCAAAGCTAAGCATGCAACTGATAATTTAAATACGGTAAATGCAAAAAATGCTTATGAGATTAGTATTTTAAAATTACGGCAAATTCTAGATCTGAATGATTCTGAGGAGATTCAACTGCAATCAATAAGCCAAGATAGTTTGTCAGTAACGGGGGAATATAATATTCATAATGATGTATATATTAAGAAGATCGATAAACAACTTGCCCTTCAGGAAATCAGTATTAAGTTGGCTCGATCCACCTACTTTCCAACTTTGGTCTTTAATAGTAGTTATGGTACTAATTATTCATCGCAACGCATGGATGGTTTATCAGGTGAAACGATGGCCTTTTGGAGACAGATTAACCAAAATAGGACGCTATATGGAAATCTTGCTCTTACACTTCCACTATTCGACGGTAATCGAACCAAGAACAACTTAAATTCTGCCAAACTGACCAAACGTAATCTGCTTTATGAAAAAGAAAAACAATTTGTTGACCGAAAACAAAAATATGCACAGGCAGAATTAGAATATCGTTATTCTGAAGAAGAGTTAAAGGCTCTGCAATTAGCTTACGAAGTGAATAAAACTAACTACGAAGCAATAAATGAGCGCTACAAAATAGGTAAAAACTCGTCTATTGATCTTTATAAAGCTTTAACAGAATATAATATTTCGGAATACAAATTGATTAGTAGTCGCTATAGAGTGTTTTTTCAAAAAATTAATCTGCGAATTATTCGCAATATGGAAAATTAATTTTTTTCTAATTCATGTGCGCAAAATTTTCTCTACAAGTAAGTGAATCCTTTTCGCTTTGCCGATTATTTTTTCGTTCAAAGCCTTTTCCGCGTTGCGGGATGAGCGTCGTCAATTGGATTACAATAATGATTATCTGGAAAACGTCCAGGCTATTACCTTTCCCAAGTATCCGATACTGTATAAGGACAAGGATTCCAGTCAGCTTGCCTTGACCGAAATGGAGTGGGGGGATTGCCTACCTATATTGACGATCCGAAGGTGCAGGCCGATCGCCTGCGCAATATGATCAATGTACGTAGCGAGCGTATCCTGGAGGATAAAAAATCCTACTCGTATCGCTTGCGCAAGCAACGTTGCCTTATCCCTGTGAGTGGTACTTTTGAGCAGCGTGCGGTAAAGGGCTGGAAAAAGAAAGTGCCTTATTTCATCGGTGAAGCGGGGAGAGAGCTATTCTATTTACCAGGTCTGTATCAGTGGCATGAGACGGTGGATGAAGATGGTGTGGTTGAACGCGTGGGTTCCTTTGGAATGCTTACACGAGCAGCCAATGAAGTGATGGCCAATATCCATAATGATGGGCCCAATAAACATCGTATGCCTTTGTTCTTACCGGAAGATCTCGAGCGTCAATGGATCAAGGATATTCAGGCTGACGATATGCCGCCGATATTTCTGTTTGAAATGCCCAATGAAAAGCTGAAGCACTATCCGGTGTATACGTTGAGAGGATATCCAAACCGCCCGGATGGAAAGCATCGTTACGAAGCTTTTAATTGGGAGGGATTGCCATCATTGGGAAGTGATACGTCGCAGACTTCGTTGTTTTAAATCAGTGTCCAATGGGAAGTTTAACAAAATATGTATCAGATGATCGCCCTGAGTTCGCGGTGTTTATCGAAGATGACGATAAGGTTTGCTATGCTTACCTTTGGAAAGAAGGTGAACTATACAATGTAGCGCCCACTCCGAGTGAGCCAGAATTGCAAATAGAGGAGAATCATCCCTTTTTAAATTCTGCGGAATTTGTTAGCGAAAATCTTAAACCATTCGACGCTTGTGCGCCTGTTGAAGTCACTTGGGATTTTGGGGAAGAAATAGTAGCTAAGATATTTTTATCTGAAAGGTTGATCGCGAAACTAATCGTTGGGACAAGCCCTGGTTGGTCTAGTTTGGTCACTAAAGATGGACCTTTGGCGCAGAAGATGTAGGGCTTAAATATTACTCCAATAAAACTGATCATCCCTTAAGTAGTTCATATTCATTAAAGGGGAAGTCATGTTTAGACCATTTTTTCTTATAACCTTCTATTCCTTCCTCATTCATTATTCTGATTAGATTCTCCCTTACCAAGTTAATGTATTTTGGTAGGGTAGTAGTTCCCGAAAGTATAGTCTCAAAATGATCTTCACTTAATAAATTCCAATTAGCCCAGCCTTTGTACCATCTTAGTTCATAGATAATATTCGTACCGCTTCTTTTCAGTATAAGTTTATGCTCGCCTGGCTCATCCATAAAAACCACTGATGTTTCCTCTTTGGATCTTAATACAATTGCAGATTGTGCCAATTCTTTCAGCGAATCGTGAAAAAAGGAAATGTTGAGGGTTACAGCTTTTTCGATATCGCCAATTTCAAATGCGGCCCAACCGCCATTATGTACCGTGTATTTAAGGTTGAAAGTTGATTTCATTTAGTTAGATCATTTAGGTAAATGTGCAATCAATTCAACTTCTAATTTAGCATCTGACATATACAATCGTTGTACTTGTATCCAGGTAGCGGCAGGAAAGTCATTATTGTAAAACTTTTTCCTGACATCATTATATTTCTTCATTGCTTCAATGTCTGTCGTGTACAAATTCTCTTTTACCACATGTTGAAATGTTGCTCCAAAACTGGCCAAAGACGCTTTTAAATCATTGTATACTGCTTGAATTCCTTTAGGGGAAAGATCCGTTGTTACAGCGCCCGATATATAAAGAACATTATCAACTTTTAAAACCTGACAATATCCTGCTGTTGTATCCTGTTTCATTTTGTTGTTATTCCAATGCCATTTTTCTTTTTTGATGTTCTTTTCCTGTGAAAAAGTATTGCTAAAAATTAATAGAAATGGAAGTAAAATAAGGTATTTCATAGCTTTTTGATCTTTATTTAAATAAATATCTTCATTGTTTAGTTATTTCCCTAAATTAAGGAATTTAGGAATTGGTTACATCTTTTCAGAAACTTCTATCGTAATTTCAAGATGAAGAATACTGGCTCCTCGTTAAAAAAGTTCGATTTTAATGTATTTCAGGCAGTATAAGACTCTTGCTACACACTAAAATGTCTTTTATCGGTCGCTTCATCTCAATTGAAGAAAAAAAATTATCCTTTAACAGACTTTTCGGTATCTCTCATATACCGCTTACATACACATTGTTTACCTCAAATAGCCTACGCAGCAACCATACTTTTGCTATACACATAAAAACAAAAGAAATATGGCTAATCAATTTTTAATTAAGAACACGATGCAGGAGATGAAGGCTCTTGATTCTACGGAAATCAATGCATTGGAAAGTGGGACCTATGCAGGCGTCCAATTATTGGGTTATTATGAAAAAGGGGATACACCGGCGCCAATAGTTTACAATTATATTGATCTTCAAAATGCTGCCGACCCCGGTCCCGATAACGGCGGAAGTATTATCGTTCTAAATCTTGGAGAAAAACTGCTTCACAATTTTGATGTTGATGTAGATGTACGTTATTTTGGAGCAAAATCAAATCAGTTAACTGACAACTCCAATATTATACAGAAATGCATTAATACATTAACGTCTAAGGGTGGCAATATCCATATCCCTATTGGTTGTTATTTTTACTTAGATAAATTAGTTTTTACAATCAAAGTAAACCTTATTTTTTCTAAAACAGATGATCGAAGTAGACCGTCGATTGTCGCAAGTGGCACGAATGAAACAGTTTTGTTTTTGGCTAATGCGAATAACGGAGGAATCGTTAATGAATACCAGTTATCAGCTGCATTTCATCCAGGTCATGTAGTTGACGTAAGGGATGATATTACCGGACAGGATAATTGGTTAGGGGTTGATCAAGAGCGCGAAAATCCATCTAGAGCATCTTACAATATTAGAAGACAGGGCGTAAATAAATTTAGAATCGTATATCAACATTCTAAAGATCGCTCAAAAATTATCGGCAATGGGACAACATTTCAGCCATGGAGAAGCGAAGTAGTACTGAATGGAATTTCTCAATCATCTTTTATTAATACAATTGCAATAGGTGATATGGTAACTGGTAATACCTCCAAAGGATATGGAATAATTAAATCTATCGAGACATCAAGTATTGCTATTGTGTTAGAAGGATTTAAATTTATTGTCGGTGAATCTGTCGTAATAAATGGTGAAAACTCGTCGACGGTTATAACTGGTCAACTTATCAGTGCAAATATTCCTTTACAAGCAATGTCAGTTGATGATACAAAGGGGTATTGGGGATTTGGAACTGCTCCATATGAGAATAGAAGCTTGTTAAGTATAGCTGGTGAACTGACAGTTGCACCTACTAGATCTGCAGGTCAATATATAGAAGATAATTTAGTGAATTCTACAATTTCATTCATTCCGAGTGTAGCAAAAGATTCTTATAGTCCTAGTAATGGATTAAGTATTACGATGGATAATTCAAGACCTCAATCTTCAAGGAGGTTAACGCTAACAAAACGAAATTCGAACGGTGCTATAGGGCATATTGGTGCAGTTAGAGCATATGGAAATCTAAATACTTCCACTCTCGTAAATACATCATCTTTTAATGTTTCCTCAATTGTCAGAAATTCTTCTGGGGACTTTACTGTGCAGTTTACGACGCCTTTTGCAAGGGCTGATTACATTGTGGCGTTGTCTTCATCTAATCCAATGGAGCTACCTTATGTTTTTACCAAAACTATTGCATCTCTAAGAATTCGAATAGCAAATACTGGAAGCTCCAGTTTAGTTGAGCCAACTGGAGCTATTGGATTCATTTGTATCGGAGGCGATATTTAATAATATCTATTATAATCTATATATTAACTGTTATAAAAATTAATTTAAATCATGAAAATTTTAAGAAAAATCAGCTATTTAGCAAGTATTGCTCTAATCTTATTAACTTTTTATTCTTGTATAAAGCGGGAAATCGAGAAACATGGAAACTATAATGCCAGCATTGCGTCAGCAACAATAACATTGGAAGAAGCTTTTGATATGATTGGCCAAAAGGCGGGAATTAAAATCAAATCTAATTCGAGCAATTTTGAGAACACCAATACAAGCTTAACAACTAATGCCATAACTTGCCCAAGCTATCCATATACTGCATCTAGACAAAATGATATAAAGGTAACAAGTTATAGTAAAAATGAAGCGCCCTACACTGGTGCCGGGGTAGCTGTACCCTATAAATTTACCCAAGGCAGTACATACGTAATTGAAATTATGATCGGCAATGTTGCTTATGGAACTGAGGGAAGGACGCATGCGAGTCAAGATCGAAATCCATCTATGCAAGTAGGTTTGGCAAATACACAGAATTTTCCAGCAGAATGTAATGGATCTATAAATTTAGCACTTTTAGGCATTCCTTTCACAAATCTGGGAAAGTTACCAATACAAAAGTATCCTTATACATCGGCCGATTTTACTACAACTTACACAACTAAGGTAATGACTTTAACAGCTACAGAATGTTTCAACTATCTTTGGATTAACTTTATGCCTCCAGACGGAGGATATAAAAATGAACATCATATATCTTATATAAAAATCACTAGATCTGGACAAAACTTTTCTATTGAAGGCCCCTCAGACATTACGTCAGTCACTTCTGTATATAAGGTTAAATCTAATTCATTTTTGCTCGATCATCCATTTGTATGGAGAACAACAGGTAACATTGAAATTGTTGGTGACTCAATAGGGGCTAGCTTAACTGTGAAAAAATCGAACACAAGTCCGTTGCAGGGAACCATCTCGGCGCTTTTAGCAGGATGTGGCGAAATAGCTTTAAAGAAATTTAATGCTTGCGAGACTCAAAACTCGTTTGCAACCATTAATGGTCCCGAAATTATAAAAATCGGTCAGCAAAATAGAACCTACAGTTGGAACTTAACAGATAACAGATATACAAACTTAAACTGGAATATGAGTTCCTCTTATATTTCTGTTAATTCATCCACTCCAAATACATTACTTATATCCGTACCTCGAACTTATCAAATACTTGATCCATCGAATGGCGGAGATTTTGTGACTTTGACGTTAAGCGCTCAGGGGCCGTGTGGTATAGGTTATATCTATTTCCCTATCTTTATTTCTAACGGCAACCCGCCAATAAATCCTCAGCAATAGGTCATATATTAGTAGTTACCAATAAAAAAGTATCCTCTATCTTAAAAGGAAATTAGATAGGGGATACTTTTTACAAGATGTATATTTTTTTTGGCTTTTCGAATTTAACATAAAATGTTAGCCAAACTTGGCTAACATTTTATGTTAATGTAATTACATAGTGAATATTCTATTTGTATGTTTTGAAAGCCTCGCCGTGATTAACGAAATACGGTCCGAAATTTCCGCTTATGTTAGATGTGTAAGCATAGACGCCAGATTTCGTATTATACCATTGATTTATTGATACCAGTTCAGGATCGCTATTATTGCTTTTATAAGCGGAAAAGGCTGTTCCATGATTAACGTAGTTTGCACCAAAATTTCCACTTGGGTTAGTAGAGTAAGCATAAACGCCAGTTTTGGTATTATACCATTGATTAACTGGAACAGTTTCATTGGTTGCTTGTTTTGGAGTCCAGAATACTATACCATGATTTACATAATTTGCGCCGAAATTTCCATTAATATTCGCCGTGTAAGCATAGATGCCGTTCCGAGTATTATACCATTGATAAATTGGGACTACTTCAAGAGATTGCAATTTATTCTTCTCTAGATATCTATTTACTGCTGCAACTATTTCAGCTTTTTTAGTTGCAAAAGAGGCCGGAATAAAATCGTAAATAGGGTATGTATTGTCCCAATCGATTTTAACTAATCCAGCATTATTTACGTTTACAGATTTTTCCCAACTTCCCTTGTTTACTTGAGGAAATACAGCATCCTTTCCTTGGTTATAAGTAACATCAACACCTTCTCCGGCTTTATATTTAATATATAAATTTTGCTCCACATTTTGAGATGCCAACGTTTCATTTGTGGTAACAGTCTTATCGACATCCAATCCTAAACCAATCTTAGGTAACATTGCCTTGAAGCCAGCTTTTACAGTATTTTTTTTATTTGTGGTGTTTGATTGATCTGTTGAAGAACTTTTGTACAACACCCGTAGTGTTCCCCCAAGAGTGATATCTGTTAAGACATGGGTACCGTATGCCGCTACAAATGCATCTGCGCTTAGAGTTTGTAAGTCTGTTATAAATTTTGAGGTAACATAATTTGACATAACTATAGGCGTTTCCTCAATTCGCATAGAGCTAACGTATTTTAACACATCGATGGAAGCAAAAGCATATTTTGTGGAATACGAATATTTTGTGGTCAGTTCACTATTGCTAGTTATATTTCCAGTAAAAAACTTTGGTAAAGCGCTAGTTCCTGGATCTACCTTAGCTGAAACATTTGTTTGTTTGATTATATCCTGCAAATAATCATTAGAAGAATAGCCGTAATAATATAAATTAGTTCCTCCTGTTTCAGGGTTTACTATAACGGAATATTGCAAGTCATTCGAAAGCTTCTCAACATCAATAACAACCCTTCGGTAAGAGTCTTTATCTAAATATTCTTTGGTCGCGTCATAGCTAAATCCTAGCATACGATATTTTGAGTCCCCTACGGAAGTCTTCAAATTGGAATTAGCTTTGAGCACCTTATCTGCGACGTTTTCGGGGGATTGTAATATTTCCTTTTGGCAGCCTACGAAAAATAATGGCATAAATAGCCCGATGTACTTGTGTTTCATGAATTTTACGTTCTTTATTTGAAAATTATCTATTGTTAGTAGTGTTGGTATTGCTTGCTAAGGTAATATTTTTTTTCAAGAGTAATGTTTTGTTTTTATTTAATTATTGTTGTTGTATAATTTCTTTTATTGATTTGTGTGATGTTTGTGGTGATAATTTATTTTGTTTTATATCCTCCGGTATACCTCCTAGATCCTTATTTTTCAGTATTGTTTATTTTCACAATTCTGCTTCCAATTACGGTTATTAGTATCTAATTATCTAATTGTCAATAAATTATTTATGCAATACGGCTTTATTTAATTGTTATGCTTTAATAAAGGATATTTATACTTTTCGGGAGAGTTTCCCACTGAAGTGGGGGAAGTTATTTTTCTTTAACAGTTCCATTTTTTATTGTTATAAATATTAACTTTTCGGTCACATACCATTTAGACCGTTAGTTGCCTTAACCTAAGTGATCTATCTGCGTGCTTTTATAAGCCTGTGTAAGCTTCAATTTTTATAAAAATTATCTACCTAATAATAATTGTCTGCCTGAAGATTAACTCGGTTGTGGTTTCCCCGAATCAATTGTACTTTGAGACTTTTCGGTATCTCTTACATACCGCTTACATACCCCTTGTTTTCCTCAGATAGACCTAGCTACCACTATACCTTTGCTCTACACATAAAAACAAAAGAATATGGCAAATCAATTTTTAATTAAAGACTCCATGCAGTTGATGAAGAATTTAAGTTCTACTGAAATCGCTGCACTGCAAGACGGAACCTACGCCGGAGTAGAATTATTAGGCTATTATGAAAAAGGTGACACACCGTCTCCGATTATCTATTATTTAGCGCCAACTACACCTGACCCCGGAATTGACGACGGTGGAAGTGTAATTGTTACCACGGTCGGGAGTAAACTGGTTCATCATTTCGATATAGTTTTCCCTGAATATTTTGGGGCAAAAGGAGATGGCCTGACGGATGATTCAGCCGCTATTATTAAAGCAAATCGATATGCCGTAAAAAGCAAATCAACAGTCTTTGAATTTCTTCCAAAAACGTATAGTGTAGGAAAATTTTCAACGCCCAATAATATACTATTTGTGATGATATCTAATCTTACCGTAAATGGAAATGGGGCGATTTTGAAATTGCAGGACCATGTTTTGGACACTGCTGCGGCAAATGTAAAGTTCATTTATGCAGAAGGCCCGATTAATAATTTTAAAGTTTTTAATTTGACTTTAGACTTTAATGGGGTCAATAACTTGGTGCCGGGAGTGAAAATGAATTTTTGTATTGCTATTGGATGTTTTTTTAACAGTGATGGAATCATAATTTCGGGAAATACAATTCTAAATAATCCAGCACGTCAAAGCCTTTTGTTTGGCGATGGAGTTCAGGGTAAGTTTGCGAATAATATTCTTATAACCGACAATGTCTTTAAAAATTTTGGGAATGCGATTAGTGGAAACAGTTCCCAAGACGATCACTCTGTCATCTATTTGTGTGGGGAGAACCCGATAGTCACAAATAATAGTTTTATTAATGAAAGAGATTTTATTGCAGAAAGACTTATGCCATTGTCAACAGCGGTTGAATTGCATTCTTCAGCTTCGGTAGTGACAGGCAATGTTATAAAAAATTTCAAACAGGCATTTGTTATTGCCGCAATGAACGAAGATCAAAAAAGTTCGATATATGCTAATAATGTATGTAATAATATCGGCAGGCTGGCAGAAGTATGGTCAAGAAATAATAGTGTGTTGGACGATATATTGATTGCTGACAATATTGTCACTCAATCCTATTATTTACCTCTTATTGATGCCTATACCAATACGCTTACTCCAGTAGGTAAGATTGTTATCGAAAATAATATTGTCGAAAACACAAGAGAGCGATCAACGAGTCTTTCAAATCCCTCATTTTACGTTAAGAACGTTAAAAATGTTATCATACGAAACAACCAGCTAAAGAAAATTCCAGGCGGATTGGGGTTGTTTAATGGCAGTTCGGAGATTGATATCACCGTTGATGTTTCCAATAACTCATTTACAGATTGTGGTAATACCGATCATACTGCTGCTTATATGTCACATCGTGGGTTTCTTTTCAATTTGGGTAAATTTAAAGAGTTGCGTTTCTATGGTAACAGTTTCTATAAAACCGAAATTAATAAGAGCTATATCGACTATATGTTTCAATCCGATTCTGCTGTTGATGTCTTACATGTAACAGAAAATATATCTCGGAATATAAATGATATTCAAGTCCATTCGACAGCAGAATATAGCGAAATTGTGATTAAACATGCAGGCAGTTTAGATCCGAGAAATATTCATCTTAGGGCATCATTTGGAAGTACTATAACAGATATTTCTTCCAATGTCAAATGGGAGAAGATAGGAGGAAATCAGAGTTGGAACGGTTGGCGCAAAATTACCTATGCAGACAATGTGCCTACAAATGGAAATTATGTTGCCGGAGATTTGGTGTATAATAATTCAATTACAGCTGTAAATCCTGAATTAGGGTGGACTTGTATAACCAACGGTACCCCAGGCGTATGGAAGGCTTTATAACTCGGATGTGCGAACAAAGATATCCTCTTTATTAGCTGATTTTTTCTTAAACTGTTAAGCTTCCCTCTGAGGAACTGAGGGAAGCTTAACAGTTTAATGGCTTTTCTCTTTATAACTAAAAGATTGATGAGTCAATCTATTTGTCCGCTTTAAACGTGAATGTGGAAGTGAAAGAAGTTGATGACTAAAATTTAATAAGTTTTTTACTACTCTTTTTTACAGATAGTTGATATAAAGTTATCCTAAATTGAATATCTAAAACGATCATGGTTAAAAAAGTCAGGTTGAATCTTTTTCTACGTTTTCGAAATTCTTCCTACATTCGAAGGTTTAATCTAGAAGACATTGCATCTAGTGATCTTTTATGTAAATGAGGTGTAGTTTTTATTTAAATTTAAATCAGCCGTAATTATCTATGAATTTTAATATTGCTTTGACGATAGACTCCAGGGCAGGAGGTAAGTCCCATATTCTATCGAATCTTTCGATCTATTTGAAGAAATATTTTAGAGACAAGGATTATGGTGCCGATCTACTAAATTATACTTTAGGGTTCACAAGTGTTTTAGCTCCGGAAGGATATGAGCATTTTTTTGAGAAGAAGAAGCCATTATATGTTTCGGATAGAACGACCAAGAATAGATTTACCGGTGAGCAACACCATATGTACAAACTTTTCATAGATAGTATAGTGATCGAGCCTGATCAGTATGAAGATTTTGTATCAGGAACTGACCTTCATAGTTTGGAAATTATTAAAGCGAAAATATTGGAATCTCTATCCAATTTGGATCGTCTACCTAAAAAGGTAAAAGATTTTGACAAAGAAAGGTTCAGAATAGATATGAGAAACCTATTAGCGCAAACAGATGACATGCAAATTATTTCTTCTCAACCTTAAACACCAGTCCGCAAACAACTGTGATAAGATCCATATTTATTGAGATTTTATTATCGTTAAATCGCCATCATCAAATCCCACCGTTATTGCTATAGCTTGGGCAAAAATTGAAGTTTTGAAATCTTCGGATTCTACATATGCTTGAACTAGCGATTCAGCATATTTTAAAATATCCTGCCAGTCTTTATCTTTTAAAAATTCATTACCGAATGAAAAATATTTCTGTTTAGGCTCAAAGTCGATATTGGTAGCCCAATCGTCATCATCTTTATCGAAAACTTTGGATCCAGTGAGATACATAGTGAAGCCCTCTTTTGATTCGAAAAGGCCGAAATTGAACGCAATTATTGATTTATCAATCCTTTCAGTTTTGTTGATGTTATCCACCCATTCGTGGAATCTTTGATCGACTGGTTTAACTTTATGCAGATAGCTCATCATGGTGCAGTAGGAGTAATGTCGTCAAAAATAATAATTAATATGTGTCTATTCTGGTTTTATTTTCGAGCTGAGGAGAGGTTCGAGTGATTTTATCTCATTGAACTGCAAAGTGGAATCTGCCGATGCTCAATTATTGGCTTATCATGAAAAGGATGCCATGCAAGGAACTATCATATGATGTGAAATATTTCGGCGCTATTACAGGCGTTGATAATACTGATCTTATTCGCTAAGTGTTGATCAAGTTTAAGAACTATTTTAGGCCTAAGATTATTCAGCGATCATGACCTTTTCCTCCTTGATATTATTTAGAAAATCCGTGTATTTTATGGGTAGCTTTTTTCTGTGGTAATAAAAATAGAAGTCAAATGAGCCCCCGATGATTCCCTTATCCAGAGCATATACAAATCGATCAATTCCTCGCTCAAAATCATAATTATACTCATGTTGTGTCCAATCCACATAGGTCCAAAACTGATATCCCGTTGCATGCTGTGCTAAGGTAATTTTTTTGGATAGATATTCTCTTCTGTCCCGGGACCAATCTAAAAAGGAGAGCGGGTCTTCACCTATCCGATATAAAGGGAATTGTAAACTAGGATAAGCGCCTTTAAATATTTTTTCGAATTGAAGTACACTATAGGCCGAATCTTGGGTATTGATAGTCCCATAGACATTCGTAAAAGCTTGCGGACGATTGCGGACTGCGTAAAACTGTAACAAACAGTATTTTGGGGCATAATAAGTATCTCCTTTTTTTATAATTAGCTTATACGCATTAAAATACTTTGTTGTTTGCTTCACAGTAGTGTTGAAGTACGATAACGTATTTTTTTTATGAAGCACTTCCAGATCTTTAAAGTTAATCATCGAAGAACGTACAGTATCAGGGTTGATTTCATACCAATCTTCTGAAGCATCTAAATCTGGTAGAATGCAAAATAGCATGATATTATAATCATGTTGTCCATTATATATACCTTGATTACAAATAAACGTTGGTACCTTACTCATTACATTAAAAAGATGCACTTCACGCTTAATCTTATATAGCGGATAGGTGTTTAACCTAAAGGATGAGGCTGTAAACTCTTTGCTATCCTCTTCAAAAAGGAAATATTTGGTCTGACTCAATCCTTCATTGAAGTACAATAGGGAGATAAGGATCAACAAAATTTTAAAGCACTTAGTTTTAAGCATAGCAGTGTTCATTTTGTTTGTTAATTAATTTCTTTCAATTAAAAATTAGTTGCATTTAGTACCTGCTTTGAAATAGCCTGACATGATGGAAAAAGAGAAGTTGTTAATTCTGCGGCTTTTCTTCTGTTGAATGCTTAGCAATTCCTTTTTCAATGTGCGGTAAGGACAATGAGAAAATTTGACAAATAACAGTTGTGACTTTTAAATGGGATATTTTATATGAAAAATTCTATATTCGAAAAACAAATCAGCTGCAGTAAACCCCATTCGATACATTTGCAGATAAATTCACCTACGCTTTTTGTTCCCGTTTTCCGAAATAGATTTTTCCGATGTGTCCTTACGGTATCTGGCGAGATAAAAAGTTTTTCAGCAATCTGCGGGCTGGAGTTCCCTTTGGCAACCAAGGATACGATTTCCATCTCGCGCTTGGAAAGTTTAGGAATATCAAATTGTGGAAGCTGTTTAGATAGGTCGATCTGACAATAATCATCACGCGTACCAATACCGGTAACGAGCACAATTTTATTATTACTTTGGGTGATGTGCTGTACATCAGTATGAATATTCAATGCAGAGGTTAACCGTCCCGAATCATCCTTAGCCAGATGTATAGCCTGATGATGAAACAGATGATAATTACCCTTGGAAACACGCATTCGAAAGCAGTAAGACGTTTTCAAAAACAGTTGATGTTCAAATCCAATTTCCTTCATTTTGACTAATGTGGCTTCCTCAGCTTTCAGGACAAACTCCAGATCCTCCGGATGTATTTGGTCTATGATCTCTTTGATTGTGGTTGGTTGAGTAGGTATGCCATGAATACTTTTCGTATGTTCAGAAACATGAGAAAGCGAATAGTCTGCTAGATTGATGACATAATGGTAGTACGGCCCAACTGCCAAAATATCCGATAGGTGATTCACAATACCATACGGTTTTTCTGATTGAAAATCATTTGACAATGCATCAGGATAACTTTCCCAAAGGTCGGCAAGGAGGTGATGATGTTTCTTAGGTTCCATAGGCTTTCAATCTATAGTCAATAAAGTGGCTTGATAAATAGGTTATTTATTCTTACTAAAATAAAAAAAATATTTTAATATACCTCAATTGGGGTATATAGCTATCAAATGCTTTGCTGTAAATTAGTATTCGATATGATATATTAGTTTAATGAAAACTGAACGTTTTAATGATCAGAATAAGAGGTTGACAGATTTTCGGACAGAGGTATTGGTTGTTTGTCCGAAATGTCGAAGGCAAGCTGTGGCAAGCGTAGATTATACGAACAAAAAATCAAGGTTGCAGTGTATATCCTGTGGTTATAACAAAGAAAAAACAACAGAGACACGGGTGTTTGGAATTAAAGGACATATCGAGGTGGCAGCACACGTTTATTTTAGTGCAGAACTGTGGTTGGTACATACCTTTAAAGATGATGTTGTTTGGGCCTATAATTACGCGCATCTTGATTATTTAGAAAGTTATATTTCGGCCAAAATACGGGAGCATAAAGAACGAAGTCATTTTACCTTGCTCGAAAAGTTGCCTAAATTTTACCATGATGCAAAAAACCGAAGCGCATTGTTGAAATTGATCAACAAGATGCGAAAGCGTTAACGCTAGCCTTGGATTTATGAAACGATTGAATGTAATTTTCTTTATATCATTATTTGGTTGGGTTTATTCGGCGTCAGCCCAAACTACTCAACCCAAAGATAGCGTCCTGTTGGCAAAGATCTATCTGCTCGATATTCAGAGATCCTTTTCTAAGAAACAAGAAAGACAACAAAAGATCGTTATGCTTAAAAGCTTAATCAACAAAGGAAAAACGTTGGACAAGGTCTTTCACCGAAGTCAATTATCCCACCTATCACGCTCATTTCAATTTATATTACATTCTTTGGTACTATACACATCTGATCTCAAAATTGCTGCTGATAGCCCTATGGAAAGGCAGTATCTCGATAAGAACATCCCATTACTGCTCAAACAGATCGATAATTTTCGTGCTTCCAATCAATAGGAGTCCATTTTACTATTTATCCTCCAATCTCTTTTCTTAGAAGTGATGCAGATGAACAGCTATTTTAAAAATACCCCATTTGGGGTATTTACCTGCATGTATGAAATATAGAACTTAGCATTGCTGTATTAACTAAAAAATTGATTATGAAAACTATTGCAAAGATGGCGTGCATATTCCTGTTTATAGGCTTTGTAGCTAAGAGCCATGCACAGAAGAAGGAAGAAACGGTCTACGCTTTTTGTTATTCCTATAAAGCTGGGGATAAACTGCTCTATGTATCCAATATCATAAACGGTATTATAAATAGTGATATCTATTACGATGTCAATCGAGATGATTTGCAGATTCAATTTACGGCAAAGCTAAAGACGGTCGTTAATGACTATTACAATTGGTCAAATGCGTATAGAGGCTTTCATGGCAGTACACGTACGGATGGCTATGACAAAATTGATGAAGAGCGTACAGAGATCATAGGCAAATTTAAGCAAGAAGGGTATACAATTCGTTATGTGAATACTTTCTCCTACCGGAAAGGAAAAATAGCTGATGGTCATTAAAAAATAAGTCAACTAAATCTTTTAACCATTTAAAAATCTAGATTATGAAAAAATATTTAATTATACTTCTCCTATTTGGCTGGGTGGGAGTAGTTTGGGGGCAAGTAAATATAGATTATGGTAATTATACAATAGATATTACGGCGACTCCTCCTATAAATTATGAATCCGAGATCGATTACAGAAATGGTAAAGATACAAATGGTACTTTAAAATTTAAGTATAATATTAGGATACCTGAAAAATTTAATTTAACCATTACAAAAAACTCCGTTTCACAGCCTATTTTATCTGTCCCACAGGCCTTCACTCCATCACCTCTAGTTCTTTTTCAGGGTACTATGGTTTTTGATAGAAATACCGAATACTTAGTTACAATAACTGACGCGAACGGAGATAATAAAAAAGTGTATAAGCTTAGAACAAAATCGGACTGGAGTTGGACAACTACTTTTGGTGCAAATGCAATTTTCTTTACGAATAGAAATAAATTTATATCGAAAGTAAGCAGTGATAACAATCTAATTGTTGAAGAAGTCCAAGATAAAAAGCAGATGGAATTTATGCCTGCAATTATGTTTACTTTTATGAATAATCATAAGGATGTATCATTTGGATTTACTGGTGCATTAGGGGTAAATCTTGAGGAAATTGCTGTTTTTACCGGGGTCTCAATCGGGGTTGGACAAAATATTATTCTTACAGCAGGCGCAGCTGGACATAAGCAGACACGTCCAAAATCAGATTATTATATCGGTCAAGTTATCGAGAGTTCCACTACCTCAGATAATCTGAATGAATCGCAATATCGTTTTAATCCCTTTTTTGGTATTTCTTTCCGAATTGCAAAAAATCCTTTTGGAAAAAAATCGGAATAAATTATCTAGTGAAAAATTTATACATGGTGTTATCTATCATTTCTTTAAATTATAAATATGCTATGAAAAATCTACTTATACTTTTTACTTTTTTCCTAGGATTAGGACTAACAAATGCCCAGGAATCGAAGCCTACGAAGCAAGAAACCATTCAATTTATTATTGATAACTTTCAGAAAGATCAACCGATTTATTATGAAAAAGTTAAAGACCAGGATAATGGTTCCTTACGTTTTATTTTTACTAAGGTGCTTATTGAAAATATTTCTTTCAAAGGTTGTGATCTTCAAATAGATGTCTCAGAAATGAGAAATAACTCTTATGAAAGAAAAGATTGGAATAAATATGAATATTTTATTTTTTCACATACAAGGTAATTATTCCATTGAATAAAATTGAGTCGGTGAATGCAACGGATAAAGCAATTGCGTTCAATTCCATAAATGCTACGCAAATTATTTCAGTTGAAACAGATTCCTATATTAAAAACAAGCTAAGCAACGAAATCAGTGACAAAGAAAGTAAAAAGGAAAGTTTGAGTACATGGAATCTTCCTTTTAACATTAAGGAGTCAACAAAACTAACGAAAGCCTTTAACCACCTCCGTAAACTCTGTGGAGCACCAGAACCTATTTCTTTTGATTAAAAGATAATTTACTTGAATAGATAAAGTAAAAGATCGCCGGTTTATGGCGCTTGATATTATTGACTTCTGATATTAACTCAAATGGCACGCAACATGAAAAACCTATTTATACTTTTCGCATTATTCCTAGGGATAGGCGCGACGAAAGCACAGACCGCAGACCAAACCATAGAATGGCTTCAGGCAAAAGTGCCCCCATTGCAAAGGGAAAGTGATTTTGGTGCAACCATTAAATTTAAAGATGAATTCTGCGAAGCAGCCTCTTCTATAACCACCTCTTTTCCAATAAGGGTTGTTGAAGTTCATGTATTTAAGTATTCCAACATAAAAAGTATATCCTATCTCCAAAAGGAGCTTGCGGGTAAATTATATTATAAAATAATTATTACTGGTAATTTTCAAGCAAACAAAATTGGTTTTAACAACGAGGTTACAGAAACAAAAAACGTTGAAACAACAGATTTCATTTTCAATGCTAGTGTGGAAAAAGAAGAAATCTTACGGATTGTTAAGGCTTTAAAACATTTAGCCACGCTAAAGGGAGCTAAACTTATCAATGATAATTTATTCTAGCAATAGAAGTACAATCAATTACTTTTTGCTCTTACTCATGCATTACACCATCCTACTATACCTACTGTTATCTTTCCTGAGTCTATCCGCTCAGGAACAGGTAACACTTTACAAGGGCAAGAAAGCGCGAATTACTCCCATCGTTGAAACACATGATAGTAAGGGCTTTGAGCCTTTCAAGATAGCTGAACGCGTAGAACTATTATTCTACACCAGTAATCGTTTATTATGGCGCCCTAACGCTGAAAAAAATCCCAACGGACTGGTGACCAATGGCCAGTTAAATATTCCAGCCGATAGCGTTGCTGGGCGGGTACAATTGGATTCTGCGCAATGTTCCGATTGGCAGTATACCTTGTATCAAAGTCAGCTCTGTGAGGAGCTTATGGTCGCGGGATGTTATGAACCCCGACATCTGCTTGTCTTTTACGGCCATGACGACAAGCCGTTTGGCTTTATCGAAATTTGTGTCAGCTGTGCGGGTGCCTGGGTCAGCGAAGGACTCCGGACTTTTGTTGTCTGCCCCGAACGAATGGCTGTTCTTGGGAGTATGGTGAATCAGATCGCTGAGAAGAACAACATCAGCTCTACAGCAACTAGAACAAAAAGTGCTGAACAAAAACGAAAGTTCAGGTAAACAAACCTTTACTGCTATAGGAAAATATAAGCATTAGGATCATGGAAAATAAAGAAAACCAACTGGTGACTTCATGGGACAATTACCCTGAGCTATTTTCTCCCGAAAAAGGAGTTGAACAGCAGCTCAGTTTGGTTGACTTAATAGCAGATTTTCTATTCACAGGAAATTATTATTACTATATCATTGATATTGTTGGCAAGGTGCTTTCAAACCAGCATCCGAATATCCTCAAAACACATGGACTAACTGATATGCCTAAAACATTAAATGAAATAGTCGAATTGGTTCATCCAGATGATATAGATTTTGTGATTCGGGCAGAGGAAGCGGCGCATCGATATATTCTTAGTGTCGGAATTCAGCACATTCAATCGTTGAAATGCTGCTATTGTTTTCGTATGCGTGTGTCAAACGGTACATACCGATTATTTCATCACCAGTCTATTTCTATTGTAGTGGACAGTAAATTCCGAATAGTCAAAAGCCTCAATATTCATACGGATATAGAGCATATTACCAGCGTCAATAATCATATTGTAACTGTAATGGGAATCCGAGGAAATAATGAATTCCATCAGATATTCATAAACGACACTAAAATGTTTAGCTCCCCAGTTACGAAACTCACTATAAGGGAGTGCGAAATTCTACGATATATTGCCAAAGGATTTTCGAGCGAAAAAATTGCCGAAACTCTGGGTATTACAACCAATACCTGTAGAACACATCGTAAAAATCTATTTCGAAAAATAGGCTGTCATAGCGTTGCAAGTTTAATTAAAAAATCAACAGAATTAGGGCTGTTGTAAAAGTTGTTTACATGGCCGAGAAACGTCAATATTTAAAAAATACCCCATTTGTGGTATTTACCTTTATTTATCAAATATGTAAGTTAGCTTTACTATTTAACTGAAAAATTAGCTATGAAAACAATTGCAAAGATGATGTTTATGTTTATGTTTATCGGTTTGGTAAACAAAATGCAGGCTCAGACAAAAGAAGAAACGGTAAAGTGGCTCAGAGAAAAGATGACGAAAGAATGTTTTCTGGAAAACGATAAACTGAATAGGAAAGTTAGAATATTAGCTGTGAAACTCGATGATAATTTTTTGATGATAGATGTGGAAATTAAAAAAGAAAAAGATGATAATTTTGGAAAGGCTGGCCGTGCTTTACATCAAGTTAGCGTGGATTTAACCCATTTAGATTTAGATTTTATTACACGATACGGAGGATTAGCTACGAATGGGAAGTATGTAGAAGTATCTGAAGGACCGTTGAATAAAGGTCTTTTAGCGTCTTATTATTTTTTTCGAATAAATCCCTCTTGTGAACCAGATATAATCAATAGGTTTAGAAGGTCTATTGAGCATTATCTTTCACTGATACCCGCAAGAAAAGGCAACGAAATATTTTAATTTAAGTTAATAAACATCAACCTTATATTTGCAGCATACCGCCGACATAATCCTTATATTTCAAAAAGCCCTTTTATATACTTACTTAATCAAAGATAAATTGAGATAACATAAAACGTGAGCGACACAAAGAGAAAATGATAGGTGATCTACCTCAATTTGAAAATTAATTAGAATTTAGTTTTTAGAGATTTAATAATTTTTGCACCTTAAATATAAGCTAATAACCTATAAACTTGAGTATTATGAAGTCTGCCATAACTCTTAATTTACTCTTATTTTATTGCCTTATCATACGTGATGTTGGTGAATACCTATATTATATTTCCGATCAATTTTTGCAGAATATTACTTATTAACTCATGAACAGTTCGCGTATTCAACTTTAAGAATGTATCTCACACGTTACCGAAGAGAGTATTTGGTTGTTTACACGCATTATCTAGTCATATTTTTAATTAAAAACTATTATTATGGATTGTCAAAATCAACAGAATGCTTTTAACGAAGCAATGGAAAAAATTCAGGTACAACTGAAAGAGGAGCTAGCAGAGATCGCTAGAAAAACAGAGGAAAGAACCGAGGAGCTGAACGATGAATTTAAAAATGAAAATGATCTTGCTCAGGGTGTTGGTGCAGTTGCGGGAACAGTAATAGGAGGTGTGCTAGGTGGTCCTGTGGGGGGACTCGCTGGAGGACAGATCGGCAGGCAGATTGGTAGTTTTTTCACCATTGAAATAGGTACCCAACAGCACAAAATATCTTTTGATTTGCCGGAGATCGATATGAAAAATCAAGATTGGATCTTCAAGGTCCCTTCTGTAACCATGAAAAATACTGATATAATCTTTGATTTACCTACGCTTGTGATGAAGACTGTTGAAGGGCCTCCAATCTGGAAAACAAAGGTTGAGATGAAAACCGTCTGTCACAAAACACCATTTGGTAAAGTATGTTTTGATCAGCCCCAAGTGGTCGGGTGGTGGGATAAGACTTACATTGATGTGCCGACATGGGAAAACCGAGAGACACGGATTGTACTTGGAGTTCCAGAGATTACAAACAACGAGCAGCGAATTGTTATTGGTGTCCCTGAAGTCATGATGAAAACTAAAGAAATTGTCTTTAACCTGCCTACAATAAAAATTATGTTTATAAAAGATGCAGGGAGGGAGCTAGCAGGAGAACTGGAGAAGATTGCTTTGGCGGCACAGGAAGACGCAGCAGAAAAACAAGGAAATATGAAGGAGAGAATGAAACTGGAATTAGCTGAACCTGCAAATGCGATGTTTGATTGCTACCGAACACAGCTTTCGGAAGAAAGGATAAAATTTGCTGATAATTATGATGTTGAAATTAAAAAATTGTCAGATGCTCTGTTGATTCTGAAAGCTAATAAAGTACCTGAAACCGACAATGACTATGTAAGCCAGAAAACTCAACTTGATGCACAAATCGCTAACCGGAATTTGGCCTTACTCAAATTTGATGAGGCAATACAGAAATTTGACAATGAACGTCAGGACGCTATAAATAAAATGATAGGTTTATAATTACTTTAAATTGCTTGAAGATGGCTACAATAAAATTTAAATCGAGTGGCGAAAGCGAGTTTGTTTTGGAAATCAACACAGAAACCTCGCGGGAGGGGGCACATTTCAACTGTTATGCAGGCGGAAACGATTACAGAACAGCTCAAGGTATTTACGAAGCAGACAAAGGTTATGTTATTGTCGAATACATGCCCATTATGACTAGCCAGTGGGGAGAAAGTGGTTATTCGACCATGCTTATGGCAAGGGACGGAAATATTGAAAAGATGGAAAAGATAACTGAAAATATCGATGAGCTGCTTAAATACGACTCGGAACAAAATAATGAAAAAACAAAGGATGAGCTCAACTGGGTCCGGAAGTATTTTTTTGATTATTATTCTAAAATTACCACTACAAATTCTCATTTTGAAATCAACGCTTATGGAAAGTCAAGAGAGATCAAGGTCCTCGGCGTAGTCGTCGACACTAAAACAGCAAATATTGAAGGACATTTCGTTTTCAAAGTAATGAAATTGATATCACCTGAGGAATTGACTTTGCTGACGACATTCTTTGGTGATTGTATTCGCAAAAATGAATCAGTAACTCATATTTTTATGGATTAGAAAAGGTTTAAAGGATATGCATCACAAAGTATTAGTGTGATTTTAACCAGTAAAGGCGGTTTAAATATTTATTACCGCCTTTATCTTCTGTTCATATTAAAGCACCTGTATTTTAAGAATATGATCATAAACTCTGTTTTAATAAACTTGGCAAATTAGTTTGCGCCACTTTGATCAAGTTTGATGTAACCAAATATTAATGAATTGATTTACAGGTTATTTTTATATATTTATAGTAGCCATTTAGATTAACCATGAAACAGGATCAACTTAAAGATTTTTTTACTGTTCATAAATTTTATACAGTAGACGAAGCCGAATCAGCGAACTCTTTTTATGAATTGTTGATGAATAGTGCTGATATTCCTATTATAGAATATGAGCTTGGACATCTATTTTTTTTCAATACGGAGAAAATTTTAGAACTTTTTACAATATGGAATAGCGATAAAATCAACGCCACTGTCAACGATTTTGTTGATTACGCTGCGGGGGAAATGCTCGAGTTAATTTGGATTCCTTCCGATCTATCTATTAAAAATTTCTTCAACGAGGATAAAAAAAATCCAGATAACGTGATTAGATTAAATGATGAACAAATCACATCTCTTCTCAAAACCTGGGTTCCCGTTCAGTATGATCATCTTCAGAAGCGAGACCATATTTTAGATATTTGGCGGAAATATAGAAAGGACAAGTACCTGGGATTAGATTCGATATTGGGAAAATATGATACAGAAGATACGATTTTCTTTGATAGTCTAGGTGGTGGTGGGTTTAAAAGTGGGAGCGCCAGAATAGACAATATTTATGGACAAATAAGAGAGAAAATTACTGATGCTGATAACATACCGTTTGAAACTAAACCTGAGACCAAAGCCTATGACATTCAAATTGAATATCCAAGTGAGCTATTATTAGGTGCTGTTTTTGATGTAGCTTTTATTTTAGATCAGGTTGAAACACCCGGAGGTAGAGGCGACGTAATGTTAGCTGACGATTGGGTGATTGATATTTTTGTGAACGCAATATCGGGGCTAGATATTGAAGGAACAAGCTTTCAATCTTTAAAAGTTAATTCCGAAAATATTAATAAACCATTCATTTTTAAATTTCTTTCGAAGACTATAGGTGAAGGTAAATTTAGTGTGATGGTGCTACATGACGGACGGCCGATTTTTCGTGAGGTATACACCGTTTTGATTGACAAAGAGGATGCAGATATTGTTTCTAATATCGAAGTTTCTTCCGGAAAAATATCTCCGTCAGCTCTAACAAGCCCAGATCTAACATTATTCATAAACGAGTGTTTCGAAAACGGTAGATTCAAATTAAAATATTTACTCTTTTCGCCAAACGAAGAATTGGATATATGCTATAAAACTTTTGAAACACCATATTTTCAGCAGAGCGATCCAGCGGCGTATTTTTTAGATTTTTTCAACGGTATAGATCGTATTCCTTTGGACTCAAAGGAGCAGCGCCTTGCTGCAGTTAAAAGAATGGAAGCAAAAGGAGCAAATCTTTACAAATCGCTAATTCCTGAACCATTAAGAACTTTATTTTGGGAGATCAAAGATGAGGTAAGTACTGTCGTTATCAATTCTGACGAACCATGGATTCCATGGGAACTGTGTTATCTGTATTCTGAACAAGAAGGGAAAAATAGTGAGAGCTTTTTTCTCTGCGAAAAATATGATGTTGCACGTTGGATTCAAAGTACACCATTTACTACTTCATCGCTAAGCTTAGAAAATATGGCGGGTATTTTTCCTTCGGATTCAGGACTCGCTTTAGTGGAAAAAGAAAAAAATGAAATTCAGAAAATCGTAGGAGATGGTAAACTTAGTTTAATACCTGCTAATTATAGGGATGTTGTCGATAGTTTCGAAAGAGGAGGATTTAGTGCCTGGCACTTTTCAGGACATGGGACAGATGCTAATACCACAAATGTTGATCATTATTCGATTCTTTTGGAGAGCAACGAGCCCATTAGTGCGTATGATATTACTGGATTGAAAAATCTAGGAAAATCTAATCCCATAGTTTTTTTTAATGCTTGCCAAGCAGGGAAAGGCGGAATGGGTCTTACAGGGTTGAATGGTTGGCCAAAGCAATTTATAGATAATAATGCGAGCGCATTTATTGGTGCATATTGGTCGATTCATGATGAAAGTGCCATGAAATTTGCCATTTCATTTTATCGTTTTTTATCGACTGGAATGACTATTGGTCAAGCATTTCGTCAGGCGCGGTTAGCTATTAAAGAAGAAGGTAACCCTACTTGGCTGGCTTATACACTTTATGCCGATCCATTTGCCCGTTGTAAAAGTTCATAATTTTTAACCTATAATCCACATATTATGCACAATCAATTAATTGTTCAATTTAAAGTTTCTCCTGAAATTATGAGGACGAGAAACATCGATGGGGTGAAGGCAATTGCCACTGGTAGTGATACAGTTTTAGAGTTTTTGGACTCTGAGGATCCACAGTCTAATGAGTGGGACCAGGCACATGCTTTATTTGATAAGGATGATAATATAGCGTTCGCTGAACCTGACGTAAATGTGAGTTTACAGATTCCACCAGAATCGTTGGCCAATGAAAATGAAATTGATGGAATAAAATATGATGAATTTATTGCCGAATGGCCATTCCCAAAGGAATCAAAAAATGTATGGCATTTGGCGGAAAACTATTCCCAACTAAAAGCTGCTAGAGATGCGGTGTATTCGTTGCCTAAGAAGGCTAAAATTAGAATAGTTCATCTTGATACGGGCTACGATGAAGATCACGATTCCTTTCCCAAGGAACTTGTCAATATATCATTAAGTAGGAATTTTGTTGATGGGGAAGATCTTTTCGATGCGAGAGATCGATTCACAGAAGGCATGTTGAAAAATCCGGGTCACGGTACAGGTACATTGAGTATTTTGGCAGGACGCAAAATGCCAATTGCCGGAATAAGTACATTTGACGACTATATTGGTCTCAGCGAAGCTATTGAAATTATACCTATTAGGATCGCGAAATCAGTCGTGCTCTTTAAATCTTCAAGTTTTGTTAAAGCGCTCGATTATATTGTCAACGAATTAAATAGCAAAGAAGAAACAAGAGTTCATGTTGTGACTATGAGCATGGGTGGATTAGCATCCAAAGCATGGGCAGACCTTGTGAATAAAGCCTATGACCAAGGTGTATTTATTGTTACTGCAGCGGGAAATAATTACAATAAACTTCCTACACGTAGGCTTGTCTTCCCGGCGAGGTTTAATCGCGTTGTAGCAGCCTGTGGAGCTACTTATGATTATTCTCCATACGCAAAGCCAGATGGAGAGGGAAGTTTTTCTTTAATGGAAGGCAATCATGGTCCTAAATCACTCATGAGGACCGCCATTGCAGCATTTACACCAAATGTCCCGTGGGCAATATGGAAGAAAAAAGATCTCTTCGGTATCCGAGGTAACGGTACTTCTTCTGCGACTCCGCAGATTGCATCTGCTGCTGCACTATATTATTGTAAACATTATGAAGCATTGGAAAGTCTTCCAGATCGCTATATGATCGTGGAGGCTATTCGAAATGCGCTGTTTTCGACAGCACTAAAAAAGATGGATAAATTTGAGGGATCCTATGAATACTACTTTGGGAATGGTATACTTCAGGCTGCGGAAGCCTTAAAAGTTCCTGTTCCAGAAGTTGGATTTCTAAGAAATAAAAAAGAAAAGAAAGATTCGGTCTTTTTGCCTTTTATCCGTTTGATTTTAGGGCTCAGATCGGGAGTAGCTACAAACGAAGAAATGTTAGAAGCAGAGCTCATGCAATTGGCGCTATCTGATCCCGAAATCCAGCGTGTTATTGATAATCCTGATACAGATGATATTTCCGAGCTTAGTAATGAGCAACGTATTGAATTTGCTGCTCTGATTCGTGAAAATCCTCGTTCCTCAAAAGCGTTAAAGAGTGCGGCTGACCGAATAATCAGTAAATTGGAGTAAGATAATATTGAAGGATAATAACTGAAAAAATGAGGCTGTCTCAAAAGGATAGTCTCTTTTGCTTTTCGTATCCAGTGGCGGTACGATCTTAATTGTGAGTTAGCTCGCGTAAATCTTTTTTCGGCGGCTGGTTAGCAATTCGATTTTCCCTTCCAAAGTAAGGTGATAGAAGTTTTCGAAGCTATCCTGATAGATTACCCATAATACCTATCGTCAGTTTCCATTACATCGTCATCAAACCATTCATCATTTAGAGGTACTTGTAAAGGTTATTTAAGTCTGCTACATCCTGACTTGTTTGAAAACAAGGGTGAAACTAAATCCTAAAATTCTCTTGGTCTTTATAAGGATCGGGTAGTGGTACAATCACAGTACCACGGAATAAATCTCCAGGATGTTCTTTATACCTGAGGTGGGTGAACTTTTCGCTCAAATTTTTCATGACAGGCAAAGCCCTTAGTATTCTAGCCCATCTGGAAACCCCGTAGCGCCAAGAAAAAAAGCTAGATGAACAATTGTTATATGGAAACATAAAATTACAACTATAGTTAAAGGCCTAATGGTCTTTAAATCAATTCTAAGTAAAATAATTTGAGTAAGGTATTTATCGTAGTATATACCGTATGCTAGCGTAAAAATAGATTGTGGAATTAAGGAAATCCCTAACAGAACCTTTGTCAGTTGGCTATCTTGTAGTGAACCAATATTATTCAATATTACTATATCCGTTACTGTGAAAAGTATCGAACTAACAACCAAACACAAAAATAAGCCCCTCTTTCGGACGGTGTTTTTTTTAGTTGTATTACCATATCTCTTCAGATATTTTTCCAATCCAAAGTCTTCACCTGTCAGTCCACGTATTCCACCGTACATCATTATTAAATATACGATTATGCACGGAAGCAAGGGCATCAATATGAAGATCGTTTCGGTATTCATTTCCATAATAGGTTAGCTATTTTTAAATATTATGCTAAACTTCCTTTTACAAACATGCCTGTTAAACAAATTTACTGTTTTATCAACGCTCGGTATTTTTATTTCATTGCTAATATTGGTGAGGATACGTTTAAATCGAAATCATTAGAGAAACTTACGGCACCCGGTTTTAAGCCTGGCGGGTACTGATTGATCCGAAGGAAAAGTTATATCCAGTTCATTGGAAATAGGATAAGGGTAATTTTGAATTAAATATCATATCTATCCGTTTAGAAATGAATTATTACCATCCATTATAGGAATTATAGAATTTACTAATCTCATTTGCCAAGATTATACAATTTTTAAAAACTAAGACCTTCTGATCTACTTCTTTTGTTCTTTTTTCTAGTATTTCATTATCAGAAATTGTTTCCGTTAAGTTACTATTTAAATCATAACTAAAGTTTACAGATTCCCTATAATCCTTAATTAATTGTTTTTCGGCATAAAATTTAAACTTTTTTGTAATCTCAGTATGCATAATTCCATTTATAGCACCAGAAAGAATGGTGGTTGTGGTTTCATCTCCTTTTAAAATTTCGTAAAACTTTTTAAAGCAAATTTCAATTTCATCATTGATATTTGTTAAGAAAGCCCCATATAGAAGATTTTTATTTTTTTTGGATAAATTTGTGTTTTTAAAGAATGAATCACACAATTTAAGTTCCTTTTCATATGTCTCTAGAATTATATGGAGTCTAGAATAATGTGGAAAATAACCTTTCAAGTCTTTTGCAATAATATTCTTTACTTCTTTTTGAGCCAAATATTTTAACTTTTCCTTGCTATGATCCAGTTGTTTGTAAATTAAATCTAATATTCTATTGAACTCGATTTCCTTCTTCTGTATTTTAATTTCATTTTTTTGTGCTATAAAAGTTTTAACAACATAAAATACTGTTCCAAATGTAAATATTAAGCTAGAGATACCCGTGATTACTTCAAAGGCAATTCCATTTTTTTCATTTACCCTATCTAAAAATAGTGCTACGAAGATTGAATAAATTATCGCGAAACAACAAAATAACAGCAGAATAGCAATTCCATCCGTTAAATAAAATTTTTTGTTCTTATTTTTTTTCTTTTTCATTGTGTATAAAGCCAAAAGGCAGAAGTTTTAAATTTTACAGAGTGATTAAAGTAGATAAGCCCTATCTTTATTTAAGTAATAGATCTAATTCTAATGATATATCACGTTTTATTTTTCCTAAAGAGTATTTATTTATTAACTTCTTTTCGAGAGGGACGCCAAGTGCTTCTAGAAGACTATCTTCTTCTTTTATTTTTTCCGAATAAAGATCAGGGAATTGGGTCATATGGGATCGTGAGACCTTTGGAGTATAGTATTTGAAACATTTTAGAAAATTAAAAATTTGCAATTTATGATTCTGATTATATCGTTCAAGAATTTTGAAATCTTTAATCGCATTTTCAGGATAATTTCTTGCATTTTTTAAAGTAATTTCTATCGATTCTTTGTTATCAGGAAGCAATGTGTTGACTTTAAAACAAAAAAAATCGTCAAAGGATTTTTCAAATGGATTAAAATGTGTTGAGATTTTGAAATCTTTTTCGCGTTTTAACTGTGCATTACAAGGTGTACAGCCAGGTATTAAGTTAAAAAATGAAAGTGCCAAATACGGATATCGTACTTGTGGATAAAAGTGATCGAGCTGATGAAGTGCAAGTTGTTTTTCTTCGCTATTTAAATCTTTAGTAAATTTAATAATATCTACACTTAATATATTGCAATATGGACAAATTTGTAATTCCAATTCTTTACAATTATCAATACATATATCTTTAGAACGATATTGAGTTGAATAATTAAATACCTCTGACACAATTTTTCCAAAGGGGGTAAGTTCTGCCTCATCATAACTTATGTATTTAGATAAAAAGATCTTTCCAAACTTCTTATCAATAATATTAGTTATAAAATGTAAAACTCTTGGTCGACTGCAGATTATTGCTTTTAATAATTTGCAATCTTTTGCTAATAGGAAATCCCAAAAATCTATTTGATTTTGAATGCCTAAATTTACAGCATTTTGACGTTCAGAATTAATTCTACCCAATAACGATTTTTTATAGGGCTCATAAATTTTTTCTCGTTTTCCATTTGAATTTATTCTAGTTTTAGCTTTCTTTTTAAAAGGGGTTAAAAAAGCGTAGTATCCTTTAGCCATCTCATCGAGATCTTGAGACGTACAATTATCAATTCTTTCCATTTAATATCCGCTGTATCTCAAACTTTATTATTTTGTCACCTATCTGATTTAATAGTTTCTGATCTGTGCTAGTCCAACTTTCTTGGCTATTTTTTGCTTTTTGAATTAAGTTCTGAATTTTAATGGAAGCAAAATTGCTTATCAGGTTCCCCTTAAGGAAAAAAGTATTTAGATATAATTCACCGACATTTCCACCAAATGTATTTTCATCTATGGTTTCCTTTTCTAATATTTGGCATCCACTTAAGCTATTTTCTATATAAATCAGGTGACTTTTCGTTAGATCTGAAACTAAAAAAGGTGAATGAGTAGTTAATATCAACTGTATTCTTTGCGCAAATATTTTAGGTAATATTTGCATTAGAGAATAGAGATATTCTATTTGCCATTTCGGATGAAAGTATAGATCACCTTCATCTATTGTTATTAGTATATTTTCTTTATTGATCTTTTTTTGAACAGAATAAAGTCGACTATAGAGATTTAAAAATGCTTTCTGTCCTGAACTAATGCCTCCCCACTCTATGCTAAAGTTAGGCGTAAAGCCTGAACTAGATCCTATATATTGAATTACAAAATCTACAATTTCTTCAGTAAAGGGAGCTTCGAATTTAATGTTACGATTTGTATAGCTTCCTTCATTATTTTTATCAATCTCATAGTACTTTTGTATACCTAAGTTTAAGAGAAATTTGGTTTTTTTTTCACATTTGGGATAATCATTTGATATGAAATAAGCGACCTTATTTGTAATAAATTCATGAATCTCATTTATTCTCATTTCCGACATCCTTTCAATATTCAAGAATTGTAATGTTTCCTTTATTGCTTCAATTCTCAATTCTATAGGATGCCCCGGAGTACCTGGCACTTTTCTTTCCTTTGGGAGCATATCATTAAGGACAAAATCCAAAAACACCAAAAATGACGTAAAATAACTTAGCGATCTGCTTGATTCGGTTAAGGTGATTTTTTTACGAAATTTCGAACAAAATTTGCTTAGTTCGTTAGTTCTATAAATACCTAATTGTACAATTTTTTTATCGAAAGCTCGACATTTATTTAATAGAATATTCCAAGTAGGTGCGATTAAAATCACTGATGTCGGATGAATGTCTACAAAAGGTTTCTTTTGATTTGTATTTAGAATATCATTATTTAAAAATCTTAACTGATTTAGAATCTCTTCTTTTACTTTAATAATAGAAAAATCTCCGTATTCATTTTGATACAAATTATTGGTGGACAAATTAAAAACTTTTTTTCCGAAATTATATCGTCTTCCATCAAAAGTATTTGTGAAAAATATAGCAGACATTGGAGTTTTTATATTATTATAGTCTCGCATTTTAATTCTCTTTCCATTTCTAACACTATAGTGGATTTCCATTTTATTTTGGATTACTGTAAATTCTTCATTTTCTTCAAAAATTAGAAAAAAGGATTGGGAAATCTTAGTATTACCTTCATCCATCATAAAATTTATTAATTCTAAAATATTAGTTTTTCCGGTGCCATTTTCTCCAACAATTGCTGTTACATTTATAATTGAATTTGGGAAAAAATCGGATATATAGTCTTCATTATTTTTAATAGAGAGTTCTCCAGATATACTATCAAATTTGATAGTATATCTAGAGGAAATGTTAAATCCTTGATAGCTAATGTTTCTAAAATTTGAAACCCATATATAGACCAATTGCATACTATGATTTTTGAAATTAGATAAATTTAAGATCTTAGTTTTTTATTGTGTTTTAGAATTGATAATTGTCTCGTTATGAATGATACAAGAACATAATTCTTTATTTTGAAATATTTCAATTTCTTTTGAATTCCGTGCCACTCGGTAATCAGATATTTTTATCGTTTGTATTTTTTTAATAAAATTTTAGTGGTAGATATTTGATTATTATAGTTAAACATAATTATTAAAACATTTTTTTTTCTAACGTACTCTAAAGTTTTATGGCTTTTATTTGTGCCATTGGTAGTAAAAATTACGTCCGGTTTAATTTCGCTTAAAAAATAAAATGACGGTTTATTTTTTAAAAATACCCTATCAGAATTCCGCAAATGCTTCTTAATATTTAATATTCTTTTATTTTCAGATTGAGAAGGCCTGTTGGCTCCCTTACTTTCTCTCACCCTTGTATCTGATTCCACACCACAGAATAAAATTTCACAATTATCCACACATTTCTTGAGAAATTCTTTGTGTCCCTTGTGAAATAAATCAAAGACTCCCGAAATATAACCTGTATTATACATTCCAATTGTTTAATTCATTAGCAAATACTTTGGAAGAAAGTGCTTCATGTGAATCCTTATAAACTCCAAAATAGATTTCAAGTGATATATCTTGTCTTGATAACAATTGGAATGCAGGTCTAATTGTTTTTATAACATCGTCTTCTGAGGGATTTGTTTTTCCTATTCCTAAAATTGGTATAAATATTTTTGAGTATTTTTGATTTTCGCAGTAAGTAAATACTTTTGCTAAGCCTTCTTTAACGCTATTTTCATAAAAAATTTTCTTATCATCTTCATTTTTCTCAATTGATATAAGATGAGCTATCGCTGATACCCCATATTTCTTTAAATTGGGATTATTATTAAAGATTACCTCCCCTAATTTCAGCGGGGTTGAATGCGTTTCTTTCCATTTATTTATAAATTTATCAATTGGATCTTCTAAGATAACATTGTTTTCGTTTTTTTTCATTGCCATCTTTCTTAACCTACCACTTATCGAATTTCCATTGCTGTTACCTAAACTTAATTCATTATTTTCCGAGCTGACAATTAGATCTATTTCACCATCTATATTCAATATTGAACCATTATAAATAAAAAAATTGACTGTTTTAAATTTGCCAATGTTTTTCACTGATTTTCCGTGATTGAAATTCTCATTGTTTTCTTTTATACTTTGTTCTCCAATTTTTATGGAAGTATTTGTAAAATTAAATGTGTTATTATTTCCTTTAGTTTCCTCAATAAATTTTGTTGTAAACTGGAATAAATCAGATATTTCACTACCTTCAATCTCTTTATAGATGTTCTTTAGTTTTGTCAATGATTGGTTGTTGCTTTGATCGGGATTTTTTAAGAATTTTTTAATTTCATTTTTAACTTTCACAAATGTGTCAACATATTCTTTTGATGTGTTGAGTTCTAAAATAAATGGTGCTAAATCATCATAATTCTCGCCATAAACAACTATTTGAATATTAAATTCTCTTAAAAAGTTTCTAATAGAGTCAATATCTGCCTCTTCTTTCCGCAAAAGAATATAATGCTTGTGAGAAGTGCTGATAAAATTCTCACGGAATCTTTTAATCGTGATTATTAGATCTTCATCTAATACACCATCTCTACTACATCCTATAAAAATTAATGATTTGCTTAACCATACCAGGTTTAGGATGTCACGATATGCACTAGAATTCATAATAGATTTGTACCCCTTAGTTCCAAAAACTAAGTGATTGGGGTCAGTATATATCCCATGTAGGTGAAATACAAACTTCTCATTTTCTGTAATACATCTTCTTAATCTTTCTGGCTGATTCCAAGATAACTCTTTTGTGTATCTTATTGTACCATTACTGATTAAGGTATCATAATTAGTTGTAATTAAAAAAGGAGGAGAGAGTGATTCTATGTTATCAATAAGAGTCGTATTATGAATTGTTGGCGTATGTAGTTCATGGTTTATCCACTGAGCGAAATTATTTGAAGGAAATTTAAAAATCTGTTCTAATTCACCGGCGGCATTTATAAGTTGATTTTTATCAATCAAATTTTTAATAGAATCAGTTTCCTGTTGTTCAATAAGGTTATGATCTTGCAAATATTTTATTGCATTGTTAATCAAACCGGACCAATTAGGCAGTCCTGCAACGGTACGAGACACCCCGGCACCGATAACTGGGATAATCTCCTTATTTTGAAATTTTTCTTTAATTTCTTCGATAAGAATATTCATTATAATATTGGCTTTTAATATGACGTAAGGGTTATTTATATCTCATGTTAGATTCGATATAAATAGATTAAAGTTTAAATCAAAAATAATATTTTATTATTGAATTAAAATAAAATTTATTGTTATTTTATTGATATTAAAATTCTGAAAAAAAATAAAAGCTAAAATATTTAGTTTTTATTTGTAGCTTCGCTTAGTATTTCATACCGAAACTATTCTTTATCATTTACTACTATAATGCGGTTGATTGAGATTAAAGTGGAAAGTTCAAAACAGTCTGTAAAAAGTATAAATATTTAAAAAACCAATCCAGCCCTGTGACAGAAATATGCTGTGGAAGTAATTTAAGTAAAGAATTTTTTATTGCGATTTAGCGAAAAAACTGTCTTTCAAAGAGTTTGTGAAAACGGTAGTAAAACAAACTCCTCAAAGTATCATTTTGTGACAAATAGGTCTATTATAAAAGTTATATTTGTAAGCATAAGTATTAAAATTGACAATGCAAAACAACTTTATTTATCTTGATAATAATGCGACTACTCCATTGGATCCAAGAGTCCTCGAGGAAATGATGCCGTATTTGACGGATATGTTTGGTAATGCATCGAGTAGCCATAGAATGGGTAAACAGTTGAATGCCGTTGTAGAAAAGGGTAGGAGACAAATGGCTGATCTTATTGACGCCAATGAGGAAGATATTTTCTTTACTGCTGGAGCGACTGAGGCTATAAACATGGCATTACAAGGTTTTCCAAGAATAGCCGGTCGAACAATGCATATTATAACTGTTCAAACAGAACATCCAGCTGTTTTGGATACCTGCGGATATCTTGAATCTACAGGTGTTGAAGTTACCTATCTTCCCGTCGATGGAGATGGACTAATAAATTTTGACAAATTAAGGGCAGCTTTTAAAAGTAATACTGCTTTAGTGAGTGTCATGCATGTGAACAATGAGACTGGTGTAATCCAAGATATTGAACGTATTGCAGAAATCGCTCATGGATATGGAGCTCTTTTTATGAGTGATGGCACACAGTCCGTCGGTAAGCTTCCCGTTGATGCAAGTTCATTTATCGATATTCTTACTTTTTCGGCCCACAAGTTTTATGGGCCGAAAGGAATTGGCGGTGTTTATTTTAACCCTCGACTAATTATGAAACCATTAATTTATGGTGGCGGTCACGAAGGCGGTGCCAGGAGTGGTACACTAAATGTTCCCGGAATTGTCGGTATGGGAAAGGCCGCGGAACTTGCAGCTTTGCAAATGAACCAAGACAAAGAACGTATAGGGAAATTACGTGATTCATTAGAAGAACAATTATTAACAATAGAAGGAGCGAAGCTGAATGGATCTAGAGAACAACGAATCTATACTACAAGCAATATTTGTTTCGATGGTGTTGACAACGAAGCCGTTTTACTTGGGTTAAAAGATATTTGTGTATCGAATGGCTCCGCATGTCACTCTTTTGTTATGGAACCTTCTCATGTGTTGCAAGTGATGGGCTTAACTAAGGACGAAGCTAATAACTCCATCCGATTTAGCTTAGGACGATTCAATACGGAAGAAGAAATTAAACAAACCGTAGATGCGGTTAAACAAATCATAACTCGATTGAGAGCAATGGCTTTCTAAATAGAGGTGTAAGAATTATTAATGGCAAAATTATCATTTTCAGGACACGAAACCTTTTCGTGTAAAATATATTGGCTAAAGAAGGGCTATGACTTTGTGCGTGCCGGAAAGAGCTTTACGGACGACGATGCCGTGGTGGATCTCGGTGTCGGAAAAAACATGGTTACTTCAATCCGCTTTTGGCTAAAAGCTTTTGGTATTATAGATGAAACGGATCAAACAACGGAATTTGCGAATTTTATATTTGGGGATGATGGTGTGGATCCATTTCTAGAAGATCCTTTGACATTATGGCTGCTGCATTATCGTTTATTGAAAGTTGAAAAAGCATCTATTTATCCAATGATCTTCAACACACTGCGACGTGAAAGATCAGAATTCACAAAAGAACGTTTATTAGGCTTTTTAAAGCGACAGATAGAGGATGCAAAGGCGTCATTTAGTGATAAAACTTTGGACTCCGATATAAAGGTTTTTTTTGGTAATTATACAAGATTTGGTAGCAATGATGTTGAAGACGCTTATAGCACAATTTTACAGGAATTGGGACTAATAGATCATTACGAGCGATTGGATAATCAAGACAGATTAATAGACGTATATATTTTTAATATGAAACCCAAAAGTATTCCTCTGGAAGCTCTTTTATATGTAATATTAGATAGGGAAGGCTATGGAAACTCAATTAGTATAAATCATTTAGCAAATGATTATAATTCCTTGGGTAATATATTTTTAATGACAGAGAGCATTATAATTGATTATTTACGTAGTATTCCAGTGGAATATGGAACTTATTCCGAAACTGCTGGAAATCCAGTTCTACAATTAGCTCCAGGGTTAGAGAAGTATCAAATATTAAAAAATTATTATAATTCGACGTATGCAAGTATATAGTTATTCTCCATCCGTCAACATTATTCGCGACAAGAATCGTGAATTGAATTATATAAAAACTTTAAATGGACAACGAGCATTTGAACAAATTGTTAGTTCAGCAAATTTAGGCTACAGGACATTTTCCATCGTAGGAGCATACGGAACTGGTAAATCAACATTCTTATGGGCATTAGCTAATGCCGTACAAAATGAAAATAAATATTTTGATCACTTTGACTATTTCATAAAAGGATATGAAAAGTATGTAACACTAGATTTCGTTGGTGAGTTTAAATCTTTACAAGATCTTTTTGGTGAGAAACTTCAATGTGAACCTAAAGACGTACTTGTTTCTTTAAGATTATATACCGAAAAGTTAAAGAAAGAAGAAACAGCTTTAATTATAAGAATTGATGAGTTTGGTAAGTTTTTAGAATATGCCGCTCAAAATAACCCAGAGAAAAGTTTCTATTTTATTCAGGAATTATCTGAGTTCGTTAATGATGATAGTGGTAACACAATTATGTTGACGACCTTGCATCAGGATTTTTCAGCATATGCCTATCATTTAAGTGAAGCACAGAGAAAGGAATGGTTGAAAGTTAAGGGACGGTTACAGGAAATACCATTTAATGTACCTTCAGAACAATTGCTATTAATTGCAGCTGAGCGACTTAAGGACAGAGTCAATCATAACGATGATCAACAACTTTTAGAGTTGGCTGATATAATAGCAAAATCTAATGCTTTCCCTTCGCAGGGGTATTTTTCTCTAGAAGTTATAAAAGCCTTATATCCAATTGAATTGCTGTCTGGAAGCGTTCTTACTATGGCGCTTCAACGTTATGGACAGAATGACCGATCCCTATTCACTTTTTTGGACGCAGAGGATTATAAGGGTATTCAATATTTTCTGAAGGATAATAATAGTACTTTTTATAGTCTTGAAGATGTATATGATTATTTAATTTATCATTATAGTCAGCATCTACTTGTTAAACAAAATGCAGATTTCCAGGTATGGCGTTTAATGCATGATAGCATCGAAAAAGCTGAGGGTATTTTTATAGGTGATCAATTGACTAAAAGCATCTCTCTTATTAAAGTTATTGGCTTACTACAATTGTTCTCTCGTAAATCAATGTCAATTGACATTGAATTTTTAACTGCGTATGCAAGGATAGTATTAGGATATGGTATTATATCTGATGAGATCAGACGTTTAACACAACTTAGTATAATACGTTATCGGGATAAAAGTAAGAAGTTTGTCCTTGTAGAAGAAACGGATGTTGATATCGATTGGGAGATTGAACATGCTAAAAAATTTATCTCGGAAATTAGGAGCATAGGATCATATTTGGCAGATCATATCAAACTTCCTGCCTTACTAGCGAAGAGATTGTTATTAGAAAAAGGAACTCCTCGATATTTTGACTTTAAGTTTTCTGATCAGCCGCTTTCTTTAAAACCTAGTGGAGAGATTGATGGATATATTAATCTTGTATTTTCTGATACGATCAATGATGCTCGGAAACTAAGTGCCTCACAGGAAGAAGCCATACTCTATATCGTTTACAAGAATTCTACAGAAATTCTATCCAATATCACACTAGTCGAGCAAATTAAATATGCACGTGCGAGATTTGTAGAAGATAGTATTGCGAAAAAGGAATTTACAATTCAATTGGACCAAACATTAGAACTTCTAACAGATATGGTTTTAGAAGCTCTTTCTCATATTGATCCAAATAAGGTAAGTATCTTTTACCAAGGAATAGATTATACAGGGAGAATCACAACATGGCGTGAACTCAATGGTCTATTGAGCGATATCGCTGACAAAACGTATTTCGGGACACCTATCTTTAAGAATGAAATGGTTAATAAGACAAAATTGTCTTCACCAATTCTGACGGCAAGGAAAGCGTTGTTTAACTACATATGCGAATATATGGGGGAGGAGGATTTCGGATTTAAATCTAATCTTTATCCGCCGGAGAAAACCATATATTATTCTTTGATAAAAAACAATGGATTTTATAATAAAGGAGAATTCGGTACCCACGAATTAAATCCACCAAGTTCTGAGGGGTTTCGCTTAGTTTGGGAGATGTTTTTAGAATTCTTAGAAGAAGCTAGAGTATCAAAGATTGGTCTTCAAGAACTTGTAGAACAACTATTGGACCGTCCTTTTAAGCTAAAAAAAGGATTGATTGATTTTGTTCTGCCTTTATTCTTACTTGTTAAACAATCTGACTTTTCTCTTTTCAATAAGGATGGTTTTATACCTCAATTAAACGCGAACATACTAGACTTAATAATCAAAAACCCTGCGGAGTTTTCAATAAAGTCATTTTCTGCGACTGGAATCCATTTGTCAGTATTTAACAAGTATCGCGAATTACTAAACCAGAATAAGGTTGAGAAGAGCTCTAATAGCGGATTTATTGAGATGATCAGGCCTTTCTTGTCATTTTATTTGCAACTTCCAGAGTATGCAAAAAAAACGAATAAATTGACTAAGGAAGTATTGAGCCTCCGAAAAGCCATCGCTGAATCTACTGATCCTGAAAAAACTTTCTTTGAGGATTTTCCAAGTGCGATGGGTTATTCTTTAAAGGAGTTGGACCAAAGCCCTCAAAAGTTAGAGCGTTTTTTCGTAGAGTTAAGGCAATCAATTACTGATATTCGTTCATCATATAATGGACTAATTCAACGATTCGAAGAGTTTTTGCTGGAAGAAATTGTAGGTGGTGACTCTATTTTGGAGTTTGTAGATTGGAAAAAAGTGATTCAAGACCGCTTCAAGGGGCTTAAGTCTTATTTAGTGTCACCTCACTTAAAAGTATTTTTACAGCGGCTTAACTCAAATTTGGATGATAAGACTACATTTTTAAGTTCTCTATCTCATGCCATTATTGGTAAACAATTAGAGGATATCAATGATGAAGAAGAAGTTGTTCTTTTTGTGAAATTTAAAGAGTGGATTCATGAATTGGAAAATTTTACAGAGATCGAAAGTAAAGTCGCTAGTGAATATGTACATGACGCAGTCAAAATTGAAATTACTAGTCTAAAGGAAGGGCTAAATAAACAGGTTTTGAGTATTCCAAAGTCTAAGCAAAAGGAAGTTGAAAAGAAAAAGTCAGAATTCAGCCAATACTTGACAAATGATCGAGAAATGAATATATTTATATTGGCAAAATTATTAAAAGACCAAATGGATTGATATGGCTGGTAATAGAAAGGTGAGACACGTTTTAGGTATTTCTGGTGGTAAAGATAGTGCTGCTTTAGCTATCTATATGAAGGATAATTATCCAGAACTAGATATTGAATATTATACTGCGGATACAGGGAAGGAGCTTGAGGAGACTTACCAGCTCATTAGAAATCTTGAAGCATACCTTGGGAAAAAGATTATCAAGCTAAAAGCATTTGATGACAGTGTCGAAACGCCATTTGATCATAAAATGAAAACTCTTGGGGGATTTCTTCCAAGTACAAAAAATCGTTGGTGTACCAAAACTCTAAAATTGGATGTATTCGAAGAGTTTGTAGGTGACGATCCAGTGATCTCATATGTAGGAATAAGAGGAGACGAGTATAGAGAAGGATATATCTCTAGTAAATCGACAATACAATCCATTTATCCTTTTAGAGGAAATATTTGGAGTTCTGATCTTGTCGATAAGATCCTAAATAATGCCAAAATCAATGATAGACTGATTTGGGCCGAAGAAAATATTGAGCAAGGGAAATTACTACGCTATTTAGAAGTTTTAGGGCGTCCTCTTGATGATTTTTTAACAAAGGATCAAAAACTTGAGCAGCTTATCAACTTAGGTATGGAGGAATATAATAAGCTTGCACTCTATGTCGCCAAAATTGAAAAGTATCCCATTGGAAATATGAAAGAGTCTTTTCCATTAATTGATAATAGAGATGTTCTTGTACTAAAGGATATATTCGCTCTATTGGAAAATAGTGGTGTCGGTATTCCAGCTTATTACAAGGACATTGAGTTTGAAGTTGATGGGGAAAAAGCTACTTACAATAGGAGTCGCTCAGGATGTTATTTTTGTTTTTTTCAACAAAAAATAGAATGGGTATGGCTTCTTGAACAACATCCAAAATTATTTGCGGAAGCTATGGAATATGAGCGGGGTGATTTCTCTTGGAGTCAAGAAGAATCATTAGAACAACTCAGTCGTCCAGAACGTGTTCTTGAAATCAAACGAGAGTATATAAAACGTACAAAAAGAATTCAGAAACAGTTTAAGAGTTCAAAATTAATGGATATTCTCATGGATAGTGTTGACGAGGAAATCGGCTGTGCAAGCTGCTTTATTTAGCTAGAGTTATGTCAGATAATAATCTAAAAGTAGACAATTTATCATTCAATGTTGATGCAGGTTTAATTGACAGACTTGGTCGAGAACTGGTGGGTAGGGCTGAAACAGCTGTATCGGAATTGATAAAAAATGCATATGATGCTGATGCGACTCTAGTTAATGTAAAATATATAGATTCAAATCTAATAGGAGGAACACTTATAATTGAAGATAATGGCGTTGGAATGACTTTAGATCAATTAAAAAAGGGGTTTATGACCATTTCTTCAACAGATAAAATACATAATCCACGATCTATAAGATTTCAAAGAAGTAAAGCAGGACGTAAAGGTATTGGACGTTTTGCGACTCAAAGGTTGGGGCATAAGCTTATCATTATTACTCAGACAATTGATAATGATGAAGCTATTAAAATATCTATTGATTGGGATGATTATAAAATTGATTCCCAACTGAATGATATAAAAAATAAAGTGGAGTATCTACCAAATTTTAAAACAGAAGGCACTACATTAATTATCGAGAACTTAAGAGATAGTTGGTCAGAAGCAGATATAAAAAGAGTTTATCGTTATGTTTCAGACTTATTACAACCCGATTATCTTTCTGACAAAAGCCAAATACTAGGTTTTGCGAAACAATCCGAGGAATCATTTAAGGTAACTTTTACGCAAACGTTAAATAATCAAGAAAGAATTATTGCTGACACGAAATCATTTTTATTCGATAAAGCTCTAGCAATCATTGAAGGATATGTCGATAAATCGCATGATGGATATTGTTCAATTGAAAGTACAAGCCTGGATATTGATAATGATATAATTTTAGTTCCGCGGAAACAGGATAACCCAAAATTTCATCATCTAAGCGAGGTGCATTTTAAAGCTTATTATTTTATTTATAATCGCGACCAATACTATTCTGGTATCTCAAAAATGGAACTAGCGAGTATTCAAAAAATATCAAATGAGCAAGGAGGTATTAGATTGTATCGAAATGGTTTTCGAGTACTCCCATATGGAGAACCAAATGATGATTGGTTAAATATAGATCGTCGATATTATAATGAATCTGGAACAAATGCTCCTTTTGGAAATAGAAATTTATTTGGTTTTGTTGAAATTATCGACCCTAAGGGTATTCTTTTTGAAGAAACGGCAAGTAGAGAAGGTTTAATAGAAAATGAATCATTCAGAGAGCTGTCCGACTTTCTTCACAAAGCATTGGAGGTTGCTAGAAATAAAATCAGATATGCCGTTGAAAAAAAGAAAAATGAAAATAATAGAAATGAGAATATTTCAAACGATAATATACAACAAAAGACAACTCTTGAAAAATTAATAGACTTAAAGAGAAATGTCGAAGAGCTTACCAATTTTTCCAATGCGGATAAAGATATTGTTGAAAACATTAAGAAAGATACACAGAAGATATTTGATGATTTAAAAGGTGATTTCTTAAAATTAATAGATGAATTGGGAATGTTAAGAGTTCTTGCTGGCTTAGGACTTACTATTGGAGAATTTACTCATGAAGTTGTGCAATTTACACCATCAATAATGGGTGATTTAAGTGTGTTGGGCGCGCAAAATCTTAATACAGTTGGTATTAATTCTCTTGACAATCTTAAAAGGACTATTCAACTATTTATATCATACACGTCTTATTTCAATTCAACTGTTTCCGAAAATGTTAGTAGAGAACTGAAGGTCCAATCCCTAGATAGTGTTGTTTCTAACTTCCATAAAGTGATAAAATCGGATCTAAAAAACTTAAATATTGAGTTTAATATTGAAGAATATGGCTTCGACCTTAACGCTGTTCCAATGCATACTTCCGAATGGACTTCAATTTTGTTTAATTTGTATACAAATTCAAAAAAGGCTATAAGAAGGAGCAAAGTTCGCGGTAGTATAAAAGTTGTAATAGGTAAAGAAGAGAACAAAGTATATCTTGAATTTTCGGATAACGGTGATGGTATCCCCAACGAAAATAAGCATAGAATCTTTTTGCCTTTTTTTACAACATCTTCGCCTGTTGGCTTCGATGCTCCAGAGGATGAGAAAGTTACTGGAACTGGATTAGGGTTGAAAATTGTCAAGGATATAATTGTTGGCTATGGTGGAACTATAGAACTAATTAATCCTGAAGAGGGATTTTCGACTTGTTTTAGAATAGAACTTCCAATGGCAACTTCAAAACAAATTGAAAAATATGGCGTATAAGTTTATATATGTGGACGATGCTCAACATGAGCTTGAACAAGGGATGATTCATGCATTAGAAGCAGATGGTGATATAAAAATTACATTTAGTGGTCCGAGAAATTGGGAAGATCTTATCGATTTTTTAAAATCAGAACTACCTCGACATGATGGAATCATATTAGACTTAAGGCTTGATGATATACCTTTTGATGGTAAGAATGCTAGTTATAAAGGTAGTACTGTAGCACAAGAGCTTAGAAATCTAACAAAAGAAAATGCATTACCTGATTTTCCAATTTTACTTTTTTCAGGTACTGATAAGCTAGAACATTATTTAGATCAAACAAGTAAGGACTTATTCGATAAAATAATTGATAAAACCAAAATTGAAAGTGAGGAATATCTTAATTATTCGGATTTCAGAAATATATTGAGATGGTTAGCCGATGGTTACAAGTTTTTATCGAACGTAGATAGGAATGATCTCCTTTTAGTCTTAGCTATAGAAGATATAAGTCTTTTAGATACGAGATTTGTTGAGACATATAATTCGATAAAAAATAAGCCAATACATATAACTGCACAATTCTTTCTTAAAGAGGTGCTTGGCCGCCCTTCATTTTTAATTAACGAAGAAATCCTAGCTTCTCGTTTAGGGGTGGATCGTTCTTCACAAAATTGGAGTGATGTTTTAGAATGCTTTTCGGATTGTGTGTATAAGGGAGCTTTTGCGGGAAAATATAACATGTGGTGGATGCCTAAAATTAATCGATTGTGGAAAGAGAGGATTTCTAATGAAATCAATATTAGAAATATTTCAGCTAATAAAAGAGTTAGTTTGCTCAAAGAAGTTCTGAACCTTTCAGAATTAATATCAATAAAAAAGTCAGCTAGAAGTAAAAGTGATTCTTTTTGGACTATATGCAAAGTTAGGAAAATCGCTATTGATACCATTGATGGATTCGTAATCTCTGGACAAGACAACAAATTCCCGTGGCAAGAATTAGAATATATTAGTATTGACGAGGCTCTTCGCCCGTCTAAAGGAATTAATATATCATCTTTGGAAATATCAAGATTAAGTGAATTAAAGGCAATAATTGAGAATAATGAAAAACGCATCCGTCGATAATAAGAGTATTGGTCGAGATCTATGCACATTAGCAAGGCTTTTATTAGAATATCAACTATGCAAAGATGTGTCACCATTAGACAATGCGGGACAATGTTGTATGTATTTACCGGATACCGCGGTTTGGGAATACGATTTAGGCAAAATTAGCTTTAAGATAGATGAGGTTGGGGGGAAAATTCCTTTCAATGCAAGTGATATTTACGCATCTCTTTCAATAGGTATCAAAGGAGCAAAAAATTTAAGCACCCCACCTGTTAGTGACCCTTTAACACATCTTGTTTTTGATCTAGAGATCGAGGGGCTCCGAGAAAATAAAGAAAAAAGTGATTTTGACAGTTTATATTCTTCATGGCATCTTGACAGACATATTTTTGGTAGCGAAGACGGTAAAACAAAATATTCTCACCCCATATACCATTTTACTTTTGGAGGAAACAAAATGGAGGACAAAGGTAATATTTTTGGAGATTGTCTGATCCTCCCATCACCTAGAATTAGTTATCCACCAATGGACGCGATTCTTGGTATAGATTTTATATTACAGAATTATATAAATAAGAACAAAATTTCTGGAATAATCTCTGACCCAACATATATAGATATCGTAATTAGAGCACAAGAACGTGTGCAGAAACCTTATTTTCTTGCAATAGCTTCATATTGGAATAATGAACTAATTAGTAATAGCAATTTTCATATAAATACGGATAAAAAATTTGGTCATAAAGATTTATTTCCGTTATTGTATTAGATTTTGAGTATATTGATTTTACAATTGCTAGCCTTGATAAAATTTTACTATTCAAAAACTAAAATACAAATTTAAGGGAATGTAACACCAACTGTGTCATAGGATTAAAACTTAAAATTTATTGGTATCTTTTGAAATGAGACTGTAACGTAAACTGTGTCAGAGGAATAATTCAATAAGATTATTTATATTCAATTATTCAAACGACACGGTCATGAAAGAAAAAGACCCATTCGACTTTGAACGCTTCAAGACAGAAGCCATGCAAGGTCTTTACGAAGGTAAAAGTTTGTCTCCCAACGATGGCGTCCTAGCGCCGTTAATGAAGCATCTGTTGGAATCAATGATGGATGGAGAACTGGAAAACCATTTGAACGAAGAGAAAGCGTCGGGCAATAGTAACCGGCGAAATGGTAAGACAAAAAAGACTGTCCGAGGCCTTAATACTGGGACATTTGAACTGGAAACAGGTCGTGATAGATCCGGCACGTTTGAGCCGAAAGTAGTACCTAAAAGACAATTAATCATTACTGAACAGCTTGAGGGACACGTATTGAGCATGTATGCCAAAGGAATGAGCACACGGGCGATAAGTGAGTTTATCCGCGAAATGTATGCAATGGAGATCTCTGCCACAGAAATATCACGTATTACCGAAAGTGTACTTCCAGCGGTAAATGAGTGGCGTAGCAGGCCTCTTGAAGCTGTTTATCCCTTTGTTTTCCTGGATTGCATGCACATTAAAGTTCGCCAGAATGGAACTGTTGAATCAAGAGCTATTTATAACATACTGGGAGTTGGCATGGATGGTAGAAAAGATCTGATCGGTCTTTATAGCTCAGAAAATGAGGGAGCTAAGTTCTGGCTTTCAGTTCTTACGGATCTAAAGCAACGTGGTGTTGAAGACATCCTTATAGCTTGTATTGATGGTCTAAAAGGGTTTCCCGAGGCCATAGAAGCTATTTTTCCAAAAACAAAGATCCAACTGTGTATTGTTCATCAGATCAGAACAAGCATGCGCTATGTAACCGAAAAAGATAAGAAGGTAGTAATGGAGGATCTAAAGCCAATCTATAAGGCCGTGAACGAAGAAATGGGATATGAAAACCTACTGTCTTTCGAAGAAAAATGGGGTAAGAAATACCCTCTTGCCGCCAAATCCTGGATCGATAATTGGACTAATCTTTCCACTTTCTTTGAGTACGAAGAACAGGTTCGCAAGATTATATACACCACAAATCCGATTGAGGGAATACACCGTCAGATACGAAAGATTACTAAGTCCAAGGGAGCGTTTAGCTCTGAACAGGCTTTATTGAAGCTGATGTATCTGATTATTAAGGACATTTCTAAAAAATGGACGATGCCAATACATAACTGGGGCTTGACTATATCCCAACTATATATTAGATTTGGGGATAGACTCAAACTCGAAAGAGGTTTTTAAGTTTTTAATCCAATGACACAGTTGGTGTTACACTCCCTTTGAAATTAAACCTCTAGCAAGTCTATAAAGCAGTTATCATTATTATCAAAAAAGGAAGGATCCAAATCCAATTTAGCTCGTATTATATCAAAACCTCCATTTGCATATTCTTCCAATAGCTTTCTTAATTGAAGTATCTCTTTTTCAACTTTTAGTTCATCATAATTTTCAAAGTCATTAAAGTCTATTTCCGAATTTGCTAGTACAGCCATAATCAAATAATCAGTAAGATCTGAAGGATGCCAAGACCTCATTTCAATAAATTTTTCTTTTTTAGCGTTTTTGTCTACGGGAATTCTATAATTACTTTTCAATCCTAAGAAAGAAGCGTAAATATAAATTTCATACTTAGTGGAAAAAAATTTTCCTTGTTTCCATGCAGTGGCTTCTGTTGCTGTTCCTGCTCTGCCCCCCTGCATCAAAGTGAATTTTGCTATTAATTGCTCATATTTGGTATCGTATTCTGGGGCACGATCTTTTATTCTTTTTAATAGTTCCATAATTAATTTAGTAAGTCAATTTCCGTAGATAAATTGTTTCTGTCAATCCTCTCATTTTCAGAAACAGAGGGGGTTATAGTATATACTTTCCCAATTCTAATTTCAGGATTGGTTAAAAGCTCGTTTCTCAATTCATGGTTTTTATAGAACTCCTTGCTCATTATTATACTTTGTTTATACACTTTGCTTATCGTTTTACAAAAACCAATAGTATAATCCTCACCGAAAACTGAGGTAGGAGCATCAGTGATGAGTGTATAGATTTCTCCTGAATTCCCTTTTGCTGATATGATAGCCATAATTGCGGACAATTTTACCAGGATTAGATTACTAGTATTCAATCCTAACAACGGATTTCCGTTACTATCATTAATTTCGGGCATGTAATTTCCATTCGGCAATTTTCTAAGTTTAATTTTACCTTTTGAAGATTTATTCCCAGCCGTCATGTTTTGATAATGCGAATTTGCTTCCTCCTCCAACGTTGTAATGAGATTATTGAAAACTCTATCTCTAGTGGTATCTGTAATTTGCTCAAAATCGTTTAAAATATTCTTCTTTTCAATTAACCAACTAGCAATTTCACCTGTTATCAAAGACTCTAAATTTTCGTTTATATTTTTTAATATCCCTTTTTTATGTGCAATCTTTTGAACAACAATATTTAAATCTTCTTTGAAATCCTTAGCTTTTTGATTTTGAATAGAATATTCTTTCAAAATATTTTCTGCTTCTTCCTTGGTAAGTGATGTATCTACGAGCAATTTTTGAATATCAGATTCAATAATAAGCAATTGATTGTTCAATTCTCGCACTTTTCTATTCATCTCACTACTTTTTAAAAGAGTATCATTTATATCGTCATCAATTTCATTTATTCTATTACTTAGTGATAATCCATTTTGATATAAGCGTTTGAAATCATCTGAAAAATTATGTAAAGTGAGAGGTCTTTGCTTTTCATTCTTTTGCATTTTACTGGGTAGATCCAGCAACTCATTGATCTTTAGCCATGCAGCTGAATTTTTTATTGCTTCACGGTCACAAACTAAGCAACGCTGTTTTTCTAACATCCATTCCAAATAATTTGGTTCTGGAACATTTATAGGCAACCGTGTCTGTAAATTAGAAATTACTTCATCTTCTATTTTTTCCTGAAGATCTCTTTCTGTCTCAAGTTTAAGCTTCGTTTTTTCATAGTGAGAGAATCTATTTGCATATTTTTTTTGTAAATTTTCAGTTCCCTTTAATACCCATTTATTACGAAACATTTTTCTATGAAAATTATTCTGTTCAAAACTTAGAGATTGGTTTAATTCTTCCAGTTGCGTTATATACCCATTTCTTCTTTCTTGTAAAATACTTACCTTTTGGGCATCCACTTGTTTGTTTAGAAGGTCTTCAGAACGTGATTCTGCTCTTGATAAATTATTATTGATTTCTTCTTCTTCTAATAATAACTCTTTAAGTTCCTCCTCAATATTTTTCTTATCTAGCTCTAACTTTGAACTCTTAACAGTATCCTTACTTAATCTTTTAAGTTCTCTGTCATATTCATTATTAGCTGCTTTCGCTGCTATACTCGCAATGTTTTTCAATGCATCATAACGACTTATATTTGATAATACATTGATTGCCTTAGTTAGTGTGTCATGCTTATTAAAATCGATAATTGATTCAACTTGCTCTCCTTGAAACCACAAGTAATCTTTAATTTGTGAAGGTAAAATATTATTTAGAATACTTTTTCTCCGTTCATCATCAGTTACCATTCTGGCATTTAAATATGACAATTCCTTTTCCAGCAATGTGAATTCGCTGTCGTTATTTTCCTGGATTATTCCCTCTTTAGATAAAACAGAATATCGTCGTTCAAGAATATACATACTGTCCCTATCCAAATTATGGAAAGTAATTTTTACTGAAGCATTAATTTTTCCATTTTGCGTATCTGCTTTTATTTTATCAGAGATAATTGCTGATCTGACAGTTCGAGTATTTTGGAATTCTTTTTTTTCAGAAACAAAAACCTGGTCATACATTACCCAATAAAAAGCATCGTATAATTTAGATTTTCCATAACCATTATCTCCAATAACAACGTTAATTCCTTCAGAAAAGGTTATGCAATTTTTCCCAGAATAACACATGAAATTTTCTAGTTCTATTTTCCTAATAATCATAATCTGGTCTATTTAATTTCTGATTGATTTTTCGTACGGTTATTGATTCACTTTCTTCATCAATATTTCCGACAATCGCAATCTTAATTATCTCCAACAATTTGACTTCTGTAGATTCGTGAAATCGTAATCCTTCAACCTTTTCAGGATTAATATAATTATTTTCAGTTAAGAGAGGGTCTTCTAGAAAGCTTTTGTAGATTTTTTCTTTTGTCATAAGGTAGTAAGTTCAGACTGAATTGTATAAATATTTAAATTGTAATAATTACATATTTCCTTAAAAATATCCTCTGTATAATAAGGATTTTTGGAAAGAGAAGCAAAATACATAACTCGTTCTAATTCTTTGCGAACCAACCCTCTTTCCAATTCATGATTTTCCCGATTTTTCGTTTCATAATCGGGAACTACAACTAAGTCATGTATTATTGCATGTTTCTTTTCGGAATGTTTCCTTAAAATTCTCCCTCTTCGTTGAATGAATTGTCTTGGATTTCCAGTGCTACTGCAAAAAATTGCCATTTCAGCTCTCGGAATATCCACACCTTCGTCCAAACATTTCATTGATGCAATTACACTAATCTCACCATTTTGAAATTGGTTTAGAATTTCGTCTCTGTCATGCATTCCACTGATAAACTGATTAACTAAAATATTTTCATCTATTTTTGCGATTTCTCTAGTATATTGGTTAATTAATCGTATGCTTGCTTGAGAAGTTATATCTTCATCTCCAAAAGACTCATATGTATCACCTTCAGGTACATAGACGAATGTATATTTAAGGTTACCCATATTCTTGAAATGTTCTTTTAAAATTTCAATTGTAGTAGAAAGTTTATTCGCTGCTTTATGTATAATTCTTTTTCTTTTCAGTAATAGACGCTCGATCATACTCTCCCTATCTGGCTTTTTTTCGTATGAATATAACTTAGAAAGTTGCTTACTAATTTTACCATATTCGATTAGTTCATCTTCACTTAATTTAACGATATGTGGAAAGTAGTAATACTCACATAATACTTTATCTCGAATTGCTTTCTCCATCGAAAAAGAGAAAACGTAAGGTTCTTTATCAGAGAAAAATTCTTCCATTGCAGCAGTTCCTTCCAAATCATATACTCGTTTTGGTGTTGCTGACAACCCAATTCTTTTATCTAGATGAAGACTACTTAGTTTATCTAACACAATTTGAGAAGCTATATTATGTCCTTCGTCAGCAATGAAAATAGTGTCAGATTTCAAACTCTTGATTAAGTTTTGAAATTTACCCTTTATAAATGATGCATAGGTACAAATAAGAATGAAAGAAAGAGGAATTCTTTTAGCGCTGGATATCAATGTGGTAACGGTGTTTTGCCATTCATTCTTAGACGAGATCTTATAAATTTCATTGAAATTGAAAGATTGCACTTCTTTTTCCCATTGTTCAACTAATGTTATCGTAGGAACAAGAATAAGCGCGCGATATACAGTACTTCCATTTTTTCTGTATTCATTCAACAAACAATTCAAAGAAGTTATTGTCTTCCCGGTACCAGTAGCCATTGCAAAAATTCCTTTATAATTATTTTCTACCCAATTTTCATAAGCTCTGACCTGATAATCTCTAGGGCCTTCCTCATAGGGAAAATGTGGCTTCGTGTTCAATGTATCAAATTGATTATTAGAATTGCCTAGATCTTGAATAAAAGGTTCGGCTTTATTCAATTTTATATTTATTTCTAAATCTTTAATAATTTTTTCGATTCTTTCTTTAAATCCTGTTGACGAAGTAGGATGGTTCATCGCCTCCTTTGCCAGTTCACATTCGGTTTCTAATAGCTCTGTTAAAGTCTTTTTCTTTGGAAATTTATTATAAATTGCTGTTTTAACTTTCTCAATTGGTATAATTCGAACCGTTTTAGATTGACCTGACCACGTTTTTTCAAACAAGTTGACCATCGCGTCTATCCTTCCGTTAGTCGTGTTATTTTGCCACGAATATTCACACCAAATATTTTCAACATTGTAGTTTAAAGCATATTGAGAAAAATTAAGAGAGCCACTGAATGCTGCTTTATCACCATTCTCATCAGTAAATATTCCAAATTTATGATGTACGATTCCAATTTTGTTTCTATTTGGGGCTACGGCGATTAGTTGTAGTCTATCAGAGGAAATCAGCCAAGAAAGACATTCGAAGAAATGCTTATTTCGTTTTGTTAATATTTTAGATAGGTTATTTAAATCCTTTAACATTTCTTCTTCGTATTCTTCATTGGTTTTCTCTGATTGGCCTTGTATTATCGAATTTTTATCTTTATCAGCGAGACTGTCGTTAATGATAAACCTCATTAACCCACCATTCATTATAAACGTAGAAAAACCTAGAGCTAGAGTGCTAAATCCTGTTGATCGAAAGTAACCAAGAGCCAAGTCAAATTGTATACTATTTGATAATGCATCAAACATAAAGCAACTGGGTTCGTCATCTTCGCCAGAAGTATATAATAATTTGAAATCAGTGTCTTTAAGCATTCTTTTGTTATGTTTATATATTTTGGTAGTCAGACTTCCTAATATCAGTCTCCGTTTTTATCAACAATTACTTAATTTTCAGTTATAGTGATAAGCTCTTTATGGCTTTTACTGGATACAGATTTGACTCTCCTTTGTAATCATATATTTCAATCTTTCCTTCTTGCTCTAGCTTGTTTATTAATTCATAGCTTGATCTGTAGTCATAACCGATTGACCCTAGGTGGTTTACAACAAAGTGCTTTAACCCTACAAAATTATCGCGGGTGGTTAAGGCCCAGTCTTGTGATTCTTTTAGCTTTTTTATCAAATCATTTTCAGAAATGACGTTGTATGTATCTAACGATATTGCAATATTTTCCTTTAGAATATCCTTCTCGTCTAGATTAAATTCTACACTCTCTAAAGTGTCATTGGCTTTATTTAAAATCTCCAATAAACCGTCACATAATACTTCTGCATTCCTTAAGTCATCGATCGAGAATAGATTATTATGTGCAACTTTATGTCTAAGCTTTTCGAGTTCTTCCCACTTTTGTTGGAAATTGTTTGACTTAAAGTTATCCTTGAAAAATTTGGTGTAGTTGCTTTCCAATTCTGTTTTTAATTTTTTTATGGCTTCGCTTGTTTCGTCAAGATCTAGCACTTTATTTAGAATGTCTTCTCTACTAATAAAACCAGATGATTGAGAATGAACTATTTTGCCGAGCTCTCCGAAGTCAATTAAATAAGCTCTATTATCTGTGTATTGAGAAAATAAAGTTTCATTGTTTTTTCTTAATGTGACTTTCTTTTTCATCTCACTATCGGCTGTTACATTCCACCAAGAAGGTCCCAGTTTAGTTATAAAAAATTTAAGTATATATTTCCTTAACGAATTCTCGACAACATTGATGTTAGGATATATATCCTGTGCTATCTTTGCTGAAATTTCATCAGATAAAATATAGGTGTGATCAAAACCATTAAGATGTAAATGTCTGAGAAGTTTAATCCTAATGTTTTCAACACACTCAAAAGAGCCTTTAAGTTTGATCACAAATGTATTTTTTATACTATGATCATCTTCATGTTCCTGAGTTGTTTGATTAATTCCCAAGGTAATACCGAGATCTTTGTCATGAATTTTATTCTTTCCACGCAATTCAGGACTTTTCCAGATTTCAGAATTTGACATTAGAGAATATGATAGATGTTCATCACTCTTAATTGTAGTCCCGCCTGTTGAGACTAGTGTCATAATTTCAAAAGTATAGGTTGTGCTTTTCATCTGTAAAATTTTTGAGGCCTATTGTACATTAATACTCTAATTTCTGTTCAAATTCGACGACGTTAAGACCAATCTGCCCATTGCGTAGGATGAGTGACTGGTTCACCGCTTTCATGACTGAATGCTGCAACTCATCGTGCGTATTTTGTATACTGATGAATAATTTGTCGAATTTCATTATTATTATCAATTTACTTTGGTAAGAAAGATCGATAAATTTCTTTTTCCTCTAATAGAAGGCTTAGGAACGTATTCAGTATAGCGTTCTTGACATGCGATTCCAAAAGGATCTTCAGCTTTTCCACAATTAAAAGCTGTTCTACCTAATCTTTCATAAATCATTGCGATATCATCTTCTGTGTAAAGTAAAAAATTTTCTGCCATTTGTATATATTCTAATTTATTGTTTGTGTTATAGTTACCTTTTAGATGGGTTTATAAAGCTTTAAAAAATGTAGGATTTTGCGATATAAGGTCTTCGTAAAAGATTTAAGTTTACGTATTAAATTATCTCCAGTGATTCACCGTTTATATCATTTGATTCTCTAATAACGGCAGCGATTTCATTGAATGCATCGCTCTGAATGAGTAGGGCGGCAGTATGTTCACGTTTGCTGCTAGACTACGATTTTGGAGGATGGTCAATACCTTGTACAATCCGTAAAATATAGCTAGCATGAAAACACCATAAATTGGAGGGACGAGAATAAGTAACTCTTCCGTGTCTACAAATAATAGGTTCATAATTTTTGGTCATTTTTATTAACTGGTTGTTCTCATATTGAATCTTATGAATCAGAGGTTAAATCTATATCGCCATAGATTTCTTTAAATGTTTTTAATACATCTAAACCTAGGCTTTCGATGAAGCATATTAGTTCCACGGCTAATAGATCTTTAGTCTTCTCATTTACTAGCTTACCTATTTTGTTTTCCGCCATACCAATCTTTTCTTCGACTTCATTTTGCTTAAGTGTATGCATTTTTAGAAATCTTATCTCATTGGGCAGATGCTGGAAATCTTCTAAAAAATTGCCTCTTGATCTATTTGGATAAATAGCTTCAATCGCATTTTTAAATTCATCATCGTCATTGCCTGATAATTTTATTGCGATGTAAATTATTTTATAAAATTCTTCTGGAGAAGATTTTGATGTGAGCTTATTGTTTAAGTCGTTCATTCTTGGCTTCAGTATGCCCGCCAATTGTCTAACTTTCTCTTTCACAACACCTAAATTCTTTAAATATTCTCCTAATAATGTTGCCATGTTATATTTTTATATATGACTTTAAGTTGTTTTTACTTTTTAAAGTCATATTATTTACTTATATTTGTTTCATAGTTATATGCGACATAGCATAAAGGAAAACCTTTATCAACGATGTCACTCGTTCGAAATCCGCCAGATTTACCCGCGAGTTGACCTTGAAGTCGCCCTATGTGCTGGATTTTTATACCTTTGTATATATCCAGTGGGCGTCTTCCTGTCAGACTTTTGTGGGTAACTCTTTGAACTTCGAGTAAGTTTAAGAGGAGGCTTCTGGCGGAGCCACGAGCAAAAGCATGGAAGACGACCTATTGGTTTTTATACCAATTTGAGTTCTTGAAGCTTTCTGAGTGTCATCGTTTCATAAACTTTTAAAATTATGATGAAACGAACTAAAACCACCAAAATGAACAACCAAGACACGATCCAGGATCGCAGTCCTCGGTTTGCAAACACTATTCCCATAAAGTACGCTATTCGCGCGCCAGTATAGTTAATTAAATCATTAAAAACCGAAACAGGAGAGAGCTGCTATCGCAGGTTTGTAACATGCCGATAGGATACAAATAAGTACTCCCTTGTTCAGGGTTTTCCGATCTGTCTGTTTTTACAACATTCCCTTTAGATCAGGTTAATAATAAATTTAAATGCTCTATTCAAGCGTCAACAACTTAAAATTAGCATTTAAAATTTATTGTTCCAAACAAATCAAAGGAATTTAAGCATAGTTTTCTATTGCTTACAGATCGGTTTTTTATCTTTCCCGACAGGAAGCGCCATAATGTCCCCCTAATCAATGCTTTGTAACCGTATCGGGGCGCTTTGCGGGATTTTGTCATTTCTTAATTTGTGAAACCTGCAAGGATCTAAAATTCCCTGCAATGACACCTCTTTAGAATGCAAATTTTTTGCAATGGAGGAAGCTACGTCCAATTAAAAAGGATAGGACATAGCTAAGTCATCTTTATGAACCTTAAAAATGAATCAAAAATATTCAAGTGTGCTAGCGCTAGAACTGGCCATATATCAAGCACATGAACCTGCTTATGATCCGATTAAAAAAATCATAGAATTTTGGAATAAGTACGACATCAATACCATTCAGAATACGATCAATATGCTATTGAAAAAATCTGCCGAGAGATCGTCTGGCGAGAATGTTCTGGAAATCTGCCACAAGCAGGTATTTGCTGTGGAGGTGATGGCGCTGCTAATTGCCTACTTCCATATACATAAAGACTTTATGGATATCAGTAAAATTGATATTTCAGACGCAGAAACAACAGGTTTTAGTTTGGATGAGCTGGAGATCACCAAGCGGATACACGAGTTTTTTGGACGTATAGCAGACTAACCTTTAACAATAAGCAGATGAAACACGGATCAAATCTGATGGTTGCCTTATTGGATAAGGTAGCATATTTGGCAGCTATAAAGGATGCCGCAAATAATAATTTAAAAAAAATGCAATACGCATGGGGTAAAACGCACCCCTTCGATTGTATTGTATATAGCTTGAGGCAGATGATGTCGGCATGTACCCCTGTGCCGATGCCAAAGAGTGTAAAGGGAATGTTTAGCATAAGGACAATTCTAATCCTGTTCCTTATGATGTTCAGTTTTCATATGTTTAGTTTATCAGCTCAGACGCCCCGCAAGGACAGCGGGGCGGAAGGGTTGTTATCTGTCAGCGGTACTGTCGTATCCTCCAGTGACGGAAAACCCATCCAAGGAGTGTCCATTCAAGTGCAAGGTGAAAAGGGTAGGGCTTCGTCAAAAAATGACGGCTCCTTTTCGTTAGCAGTCTCCAATCCCAAAGGTACAGTTTCATTCTCCCACATGGGATTCAGGCGATTAGAACTGCCTTATGTTGCTGGGGTATCATTGCAGGTGAAATTGAAACCGATAGAGAATCAATTGGACGAGGTGGAGGTGGTCTCTACAGGGTACCAAAAGATCCCCAAAGAAAGAGCGACGGGGAGTTTTGTACAGGTGGATAATTCATTGTTGAATCGCACTGTTTCTGGGAATGTATTAGATCGTATGAAGGGCGTCACTAGTGGTGTGCTGTTTGATGCGACTACCGGAACCGATAATGGTTTTAGTGTACGCGGGCGTAGTACAATTTTTGCCAATACCGACCCGCTGATCGTATTGGATAATTTTGCTTATGATGGTGATATCAGTACCATCAATCCCAATGATATTGAGCGAATTGATGTCCTTCGTGACGCCGCTGCTGCTTCGATATGGGGTGTACGTGCAGGGAATGGCGTCATTGTGATCACGACCAAATCTGGACGTTATCGCCAGCCGTTAAAAATTGCGCTGAATGCAAACCATACCATAGGAGAGAGGCCAAGGCTTTTTGATACCAAAGAGCTTGGAACGGCTGATGTAATTGATTTAGAAGTAGATCTATACAATAAAGGATTCTACGCTAATGCACTGGCATCTCCGAGTGCCTATCTGTCTCCGTTAGTTAAGTTGCTTGCTGATAGGGATGCTGGTTTTATAACTGCTGATGCAGCAGCAGAAAAGATTTCAACATTAAGAACCCAGGATATCCGCAATGATTATCTAAAGTATTACTATAGAAAAAGCCAGCTCTCCCAATATGCTGCAAGCCTGAATGGTGGTGGAGAAAATAACCGATATTTTGTTTCGGTCGGGCATGATCGCAATCAAGATATTCTTGTCTCCGATCATTCGAAACGCTGGACATTAAATACGCAGAATTCATACCGTATGCTTAACGGCCGACTGGAAGCCTCGCTAGGCCTAAACTATTCTTCGACTGAAAAGCAGACTAACAGCGGAAATATTCTTAATCCTACATATCTAAAACCCTATGTTTCCATCGCGGATAATATGGGAAGTGCTTTGCCTGCTAACACATACAAGCAAGAGTTCTTGGACACTGCAGGGCGGGGACATTTGCTCGACTGGACATGGAAACCCTTAGAAGAACTGGGGAATAAGAATAAGTACGATAAATTGGACAACTACGGGGCTAATTTAGATGTTTCCTTTAAACTCTTTGATAACTGGACAATAAGCGCCAAATATCAATATGGTAAAGGAAGCACGACGACCGAAAATTTATTGGTTGCTGATTCCTACTATACGCGAGACTTAATAAACAAATATTCAAAAGTTAACTATACGACAGGGGAAGTAATTCGGCCCATTCCATTAGGTGATATCCTTGAGAAGGATCTGCTCCAGTATACTTCTAAAAATTTTCGTCTGCAAAGCAATTTTGCAAAGTCCTGGAAGGAGCATGATTTCTCGGCTATCGCAGGTTTAGAAACAAAGGATTATCAGATGGAAACAAACTCAGGTACGCTATACGGTTATGATCGCGATTTAGCTTACATTGCACCGATTGACTATCAGGCCTATTACGTCAACAACATTACAAGATCTAGCGTTCAGATTCCCGGAAGCCCTACACAATATCGTAGCACGGATCGTTATTTTTCCGTTTTTGCAAATGCTATTTATAGTTTTCGCAAGCTTTATAGTCTATCGGGCAGTCTGCGTCGTGATGAGTCGAATCTGTTTGGCGTGAAAGCTAATCAAAAAGGGGTTCCGCTATGGTCTTTAGGAGCTAGCTGGAATATAAAAGGGGAAACATTCTTCCATGTTCCGTGGGTGGATATGCTCAAACTCCGCTTGACCAATGGCTATAATGGAAACGTAAATAAGGAAGTTTCAGCCTTTGTAACTGCTCAAGTTGGGGCTAGCAACCGTTTTGGTGCACCAACAGCGACGATAGTCAATCCACCCAATCCCTCTTTGCGATGGGAAAAGATCAATATGACGAATCTAGGGCTCGACTTTGCTCTTTTCAATAAACGTATTTCAGGCAATGTGGAGTATTATTTCAAAAAAGGTAAAGATATAATCGGTTATAGTCCATTAGCACCATCCGCTGGTACAACCTCGTTTTTAGGTAATTCGGCTGATATTTCAGGTAGGGGATTTGATCTAAATATTCATGCTATGCTGTTGCATACAAGAGATTTTAACTGGAGCCTGGACTTTCTTTGGAGTCGTACCTTGGACCGCATTGAATCTTATAAAGTGAACAGCACACCATTAGGTTTCCATGTAGGATATCCTTTTAATGGTTTATTCAGCTATCGGTGGGCAGGATTGGATCCCGAAAACGGTGATCCTAGAGGATATTGGAATGGAAATGCAAGCATAGACTGGGGGAAGATTAACTCGGCGGATAGCATTGGCAGAACGACGATTTACAATGGTTCAGCTACACCGGTACACTTTGGTAGCGTACGGCCGACAGTTAGCTATAAGAAGCTCCGACTTTCAATGAATTTTATTTACAAAATGGGTTACTATTTTAGATCACCATCCGTCAACTATCAATCTCTGTATGCATTAAGCGCCAGTAACGCTACCCATACGGATTATTTGCTCCGTTGGCAGAAGCCGGGAGATGAGCTGAAGGCAAATGTGCCCTCTGCCCTCTATCCGGCTAATTATGCAAGGGATAATTTTTATCTAAACTCCGAAGTGCTGGTTGAACCAGGAGATCATATCCGTTTACAGGACATACGTTTAGATTATAGTTTCAATTTGTTGAGGGGAAAGAAAGGATTGCCCGTAGACCTCTATCTCTATGCAAACAACATTGGTATTATTTGGCGTAAGAATAAGAAAAACCTCGATCCCGAAAGTTTATTGTTGCCTATAAGGAGAACGCTATCCCTAGGTTTTAAAACTAATTTTTAATGTTTGTTATGAAAAGATATTTAACCTTATTGATTGTGCTGTTTCATGTAGCATGCAATAAAACAGACTTTTTAGATGATAAACCCCGCTCATCACTTATAGTACCCAAAACGTTGGATGACTTTACTAAGTTATTAGATAACTTCAACATCATCAATCTTTCTGGAAATACCTTGGCGGAAGTCTCTTCCGATGATTATTATTTGCCGGATTTGAAGACATGGGAAGGTATTTATGTGGCTGAAGAAAGAAATGCATATGTATGGAAAGCAGATCTTTATGAAGGGGTAGAGCAGATAAGGGACTGGGAAGATCCCTATAAGCAGATTTTATATGCCAATATTATATTGGAAGGATTGGAAAAAAATACGGAGAAAGACCAAAGAAGAGCTGCATGGCTTAAAGGATGGGCTTTATTTGTTCGCGGTTTCGCACTTTTTAACCTGACACAGCAATTTGCTATGCCTTATGATCAATCTCGCTCAGATCAGATCTTGGGAGTGCCGATGCGTTTGGAATCTGATGTAACTATCAAAGCAGTTAGGGCAAGCCTAAAAGAAAATATGGATCAAGTGCTGTCGGATCTCAAACAAGCGGAATCCTTGCTGCCGGACAAAAGTCCAGGCTTGGATAGAAACCGACCGTATAAATCTGCAGCGAATGCGCTTCTGGCACGGGTCTACTTAGCTATTGGCTCTTATCAGGAAGCACTGAATTATTCCACTAAATCATTGGGTTTGTATGATAAACTAATGGACTTTAGTTTGTTAAGTTCAACTGCCACGACTCCAATTGTACAGTACAATGATGAGGTTATCTATTCCTGCTATCCGTCCGCTGTCAGTTCACCTATTTTCGGAACATACCGAAGTGCAACGACGACATTGATCGACAGTGGCTTGTATTCTACTTACCACGATGACGACTTCCGTAAGTCAGTATTTTTTACAATTTCTACGATTTACAAAAAGCCGATGTACAAAGGAACGTATACGGGCACTACTCGACCTTTTACTGGCCTAGCTACCGATGAACAATATCTCATCAAAGCAGAGTGCCAAATACGGACTGGTGACTTTGAGGCCGGAATAGCCACTTTAAATAAATTACTGCTAAAAAGATATAAAACCGGATATAAACCTGTGGCTGCTGAGAGTAGGGATATAGCTTTGGTGATACTTAAGGCTGAGCGAAGGAAAGAGTTAGTATTTAGGGGATTGAGATGGCAGGATATACGTAGGTATAACAGGGAAGGTGACAAGATTACCCTGACAAGGAAAATTGGTGATAGGGAATATAGGCTCGAGCCAGGCAGTCCTTTATACGCACTGCCAATACCCGATAATGAAATTAGGATAAATGGTATGCAACAAAATATAAGATAATATGAAAAACGTCAATATAATAGTTTTAATCCTACTACTGTTTTGTGTGATAAAAAGCAACCGTGTGTTTGGAGATACTGAACGTAAAAATACAAGGATTACGGTTGAACTTGCCGATGGGCAGGAAATAGAAGAACTGCAACTGATCTTATTCAAAGAAGAATATATCGGTCCAGTCTCTTTTTCTAGTGAAGCTTTCGATCGCCATGTAGAAAGATCAAAAGGTAATCAATTTGTATTTCATTTAGATTTAAAAGGCTGTCAGTATTTTCAATTGAATTTAAATCAGGAAGACATTAGTGATGGACTTATTTTAGCAAAAAATATCGTAGAGCGTGGAGACGATGTTCATATAAAGATTGGTAAGAATAACCTTTCCTTTAAAGGAAAGGGGCATCAAAAAATGGAATTTTTAGCTGGTTCAGAAAAGGAATTTTCAGAGCTTAAAGACTCAGTAATGAAGTCTGTACCCTCGCCAGACGTTTATAATAAACAGATTGGATACCTATTGGTAAATTTTAAAAATTGGGCTGTCGTAAAACAAATAATGGTTGATAAAATAGAGGATAGAGATCTTAAATTCTCGGCAAATGCGCAACGTTATTTAAAAGCAGAGATATTAGGAAAAATAGATTACAACCTATACAATGGAGCTAACGCTACGCTGGCTCACAATAGGTTCTCTGCTTTAGAAATCGATACAATACAACAATTTTTAAAAGACAGCGATTTATATTATGGAAATTACGTCAATAAAGATGAATATTTAATCAGTACAAGTAGGATAGAAGCTGATGTTCAATATTATCGGTTTAGCTATCGACTAGAGAAACTTCATTTGAGGAATAATTCATTGACCTTGAGTGACTATTTAGAGAATATATCGACAAAGGGGGCAAGTTGGGAAAAAATGATGTGTTATTATACGTTACATACTTATGATCAAATGCTTGATCCTCAACGGCAGATTAGTGCAATATTGGCTTATATGAAAGATCCTAAGTATATTACTCGATTGCAAGGCTTGATTGATAATCAATACAAACAAAAAGATTTTGAGTTGTTTGATAAACAAGGGAATATAGTTAAGCTTTCTTCGCTTAGCGGCAAGCCGGTTTTTCTTGACTTTTGGTTTATAGGCTGTTCGGCTTGTGCTGATTATTTTTCAAGAAGTGTAGCAAAAGCAGAAACGGAGTTTGGAAAAGATGTTATGTTTATTTCTATCTGTGTTGAGAAAGATAAAAACAGATGGATGAAAGCTATAAAGAGTAATCAATATACATCAAGTAAGGTCTTGAACTTATATACCGGCGTGCGTGCCTGGAAACATCCTGTTATATCCGAGTTTGCGGTACTTAGTGCTCCGCGTCCGTTTTTGTTGGACAGCAACGCAAAAATTATTACTGTGAATCCTATTGATTTGGGAAGATCGAATTACGAAAAGTTGCGAGAGACGTTAAAAAAAGCATTGGGTAAATAGAAAAGTTGGAGGTCTCCTAATTGAATGGAGACCTCCATATGTTGGCCTAGTCTACGGTGTAGATAAGTCAACAAGGTGTTGATTTTGTGATTCAGAAGGTATATTTACCTGCGAATCATTGTATGATCCGTCGGGATTTGGTGTTGCTCCAGGTTTTAGATTGCTTGTACAAAAATCACCTGAAGGACGACACTCCCAAGTTGTACCTTCATCGGCTGGATTTACAATGCGCCAGTCGTTGGTACCATATTTTCCAACCATTGTAGTTTGTTTGGTTGCTAGTTTTGACGCTTTTTGCGCTTGAGCATATTGAGCCATCCCAGCTCCAGCTGCTATAGTTGCTACACCCAGTAGCAATTTCCCATATTTTTTAATTCTTACCATGGGTTTAAATTTTAGAATGTTTAACTTTTGTTCTTACCAGAGCAAAGATTCCCGCAATCAGCCAAATACTGTTAAAGACGATATGCGCTTCCCAGCCCATGGATTCGATCACACCCCCACAATCACAAAGCTTGTTCTCTGCAAACTTGACCATCAAACTGAGATAGATGATAAAAACAGCCATCAAAAGGGTCGATGTCCACAGTGCAAAGCGCTTGATCCGATATACAGGGATAACGAGCAGGATAGCCAGCACAATCTCTAGCGAGGGAATGCCATAGCCGATCAATTTCGCATACTGACCCAGATGGGGGATCTTACTATTTCCTCTGATAAAGGTAGATAGGTTCATAAACTTGGCCCATCCCGTGTACATGTATAGAAAGGCATAGCTATAAATGATCACATCATGTAAGCGACGGTAGATCCAGCGTGCACCCGAGCGGATTGAACTACCGCGTTTTGGGGAGCTTGCCGGCTGATCCTGTGGATACACTGTGTTATTGAAGCGCTTTTCCATAAGCTTGTTTATGTGGGTGTTGAATCTGTTTTGTTTTCTGCGGAGCCAACAGCATATCACTGCCGGATTTCCTGCTTGGATTTACATTCACCGACATCGCGGGAATAGGGCAAATTTTCTTTTGTGCTGTTTCATAACTTTGTTTTTTATTGGGCTTTTCGGATCAAGCTTCACCTGTACATATTACTTTCTTCGATTAAGCTGAATGGCATTGATTTGCTTTCTCCGAGCTGCTATTACAAAGTTCAAGCACAATCTATTGTCCATGTTGGGATTTTGAAGACTAAGTTTTTTGTTTACAACGACAATAGTTTTTGACGGGATGCCCAAAAAATTGGGCTATTAGCAATCATGATCCCGCAAAAGGCGGCGGAGCAGCTCGCTGCTGATTCCCATAAAACGGGCGAGTTCATGATGCTTCACATAACTTCTAAGATCGGGGTATTTGTCAAAGACAAAGTCGTATTTATCCTGATTGTTCAACGACAACAGCTTATGCCGATAGTCCAGATAGGTCTGCTGCTTGTCCCTGAGATTGGCATACAGGTGAAAGACTTTTGAGTTGCGCGCATTAATTTCTTCCAGTTGCCGGAGCGAGGTCCGGTAGGTGTGGCAATCACTCAGCGCGATAAACTGATAGCGGTGTTTATGATTGGGGATCATCAATGATTCGCCAGAAATGGCGTAGCGTACCGGACAGGTCTTCTCATATTTCCCAAAGATGCCATCAACGATCAAGTAGAGCTCGCCCCAGTCGTTGATGAGTCGTTCTCCTGGGCTAAAACGCTCTTCTTCAAATACAGCAGATAATTCAGGGATTTCAGCCTGCCATTGGGGATCAATGTCCCTAAAAAAGGGATCGAGCAGGTATTCTTTACTTTTCTTCATAATTAAGTATTTGGCAGTAATTGTTCGTTTAAAATAGGCCGACAATTTATTAAACTCAGCTGGCGATGTCAATTTTTGGGAAATAAAGGGTTTAATTAGGGATGAACGCTGCTATTGCAGGGACAAATTTAGCTTTTACCGTTTAATTGCTGCGCAAAATCCCTTTTATCCCAGAGAAAGACTTTATTTCCCATTTATTTTTTGTTTAAAAGGCAATTTTCATCTTTGTCACGCTGGCCGGCAAATGGAATAAGAAATGCTCTTAAAGGGGCAACGGGAATGACCTGACCCGGATGGTTACAGGTCGACAACAAAGGATAAAAATGGAAATAGAAACCGAAGTTGCGGAACCCATCGTCTTTGTCGGAAGCTCCATTATGGAATTCTTCTCCGAAGACCCGCCACTGATTGATCTGGGCGATGACAAATGTTGGCCCGAATCATTTTAAGCAGGTGGATATGCTAATCCTGCAGCAGGAAGGCCTACAGGCCTTCCTGATCTTAAAGTCTTCTATTTTAACTCCTTTAGATCAATCTTATGAATACCCAACAGACCAAAAACCTACACCGTCTCCTATGGCTGGCCAATGTACAGCAGTTTTTCCCGGATAAAGCACCTGAACAGTTATGGAAAAATTATACGAGCTGGCTTAAAAACAGAGATCAGTTTCAACGTCTATATAAACGCTATCCTCTTCATCAATTGCCTGATTTCGGTCCTTTGCCAATGGACATAAAACCTGAAGGGGGTATACTCATTTCCTTTCATTATGGCCCTTACAGATTATTACCTAAGTTTCTGGTCAAGTGCGGTTATCAGATTACGCTGCTTGCCGCGGCAGCTATTCTGGAGCGCGAAGCTGAATACTATGATGCCGAGCTCCGTAATGCGGGGCTGTCTAGCGAAATGCTGCAATGTATTGATGCCAATAACTCCTATTCGCTCAGAAAGATTTTGTCGGCAGTAAAGGAAAAACGGCTTGTACTTGTTTTTATGGATGCCAATGAAGGGCAGCGTATCGCTCACAGCGATAGCAATAAATTGCCCGTCCCTTTTGCTGCGCACTATTTCTGCTGGCGGACCAATATTTTAAAGCTCGCGACAAGATTCCGTATCCCGGTATACTGTACCTATATGGAACGCTGCAAAGAGGAGATACCCTGGGCTTTCCATCCATTTGTGCCTATTTTGACCGATACGAAACAACCTACTGCAGCGGAACTGATGTATGCTTTTTCAAGGCTTCAGCTCAGCTTTCAGCAGATGATGAACCAAGGGTGGATATATTGGGAGAATTGGGCTTTTATCCATCAGTACAATGGCGATAAAGCGAATACTAGCCGCGGGATAGCAGCGTCGGGAAGCTGGGTCTTACCCCTGGAATATCAACAGCAAAAATATCTGTTCGACACTCGGAATAGACAGTTTTTTCAGATTAAAGCTTGATTTCTTTAAAGTTAATTGTTAATTTAGAGGGAATAAAATGTTAATATATGAAACCTAACCCTACTTTAAATGCGATTCATAATAGTTTATGGATGCGATCGGCTATGGCCGCAGGGCTGATGATAATCGGTCTAACACTGATTAATGCCACAAAAATTCATCGTTTTACACCATTAAGCTACAGTGTGTTCTTATTTCCTTATTTGATTTATTTTTTACTGCTCTATTTAGGATATCGGACTGCCCTAGGAAAGCAGCGCCATCGCTGGCTCGGCTATGGGCTAATAATTCTTGCTGTTCTAACAGTCTATACCGTCGTTAAATTTTACTTTTATGGTCTGGTACCACAATTTATGGATGGTTTTTCGGCGCCATGGTTGCCCGCGCATAAACCGGTGCTGATCAGTAAGATCATTGGTGGACTGTTGTTTTTTGTCGCAATATACCTGACCGACTACCTCACTTGGGAAAGGTACTACACCGGCCTTAAATTTCGGCAGGCAGAAATGCAGATTAAAAATATATCGAATGTGCAATTGCTGTCGGGCCATTTTCTGGGCAACGTCTATGATCTGTTGCAGCCCAGGAGCAAGCGCATACGCAGCAGGAGCCTGGTGTTCTTCCAGTACGTTGGTAATAAAATCGCAAACCCAACGGTATTGGTACCTCTTGCGGAGGAATGGGCATACACGAAAATATTGATCTCTTATTCCAGCAACAGAAATTTTAAGATCGAAGGGGAGGAGCTTATGGATAAAAAGCTCTTGAACAGATCTGTCCCCACGCTCACCATCATGACCTGGATAGAGAATGCGGTGAAGTATAGCGCCGATGATCCACATGAATGGATCGAAGTAAAATGGATTAAGGTATCGGAAGGTATACAGCTGCAGATCCATAACCGTGTTGCGGCAGCTGATGTGAAAAAAGGAACGGGCAAGGGGCTGGAACTGGTCAACAGATTATTTGAATCGATGGAAAATCAGCTCATTGAGCTCGAGTATACGGTGGTATATCAGGAATATTTTATAGTGAAACTGACTTTCAAAAACCAATAATATGGCAAAATACGATGTGGTCATTATTGACGACAATGCATACGATATCCGTATGGCGGAAAGTGCATTTAGGGAAATCAGCCAGGTGGGAGATATCAGGAGTTTTACCAAGGCGATAGACGGCTTTAATAGTATTATTGATAATACGCCAGATGTGCTGCTATTGGATGTGGAGATGCCGCAGATGTCAGGACTGGATTTGTACCAGACGCTGCCCGGGGAGAAGCGCCCGCCCGTCATTTTGTATACCAAGTCTGCTCAATATGCGTACGAAGGGATTAAGATTGCCGTGGCCGACTACCTGATAAAACCGGTAAGCTTCTCGGATCTTTACCTGGCATTCAAGCGCGCCTTGGACCAGAAAAGTATCCACATTAAGATGGATTTCAATATTGAGCCCAGCGGAAAATGGTTTAGTTTCAAAAATATGGACAGGCTGGTCAAATTTCGCGATATTGTGGCGGTATCTTCCTGTAAAAACTATGCGGTATTTCATTTGCGGCAGTCAGCAGAAGATTTCAATTACCGACTGACGATGGATGAGGCGGAGGCCATGCTTCCTCAAAGTACTTTTGTGCGGGTACACCGCGGTTTTATTGTCAATGTCAATTTCGCTACTACCGTTGTCGATCGTAAGATTTCTCTCCCAGACCGTACCGATCTGGAGATCAGTGTAAGTGATATGGGGCTGATACGCTTACGTCAATATTGTTGATTGACCTATTTTTATGAACTTTTTATAAACCCTAAATAAATATGTATGCGTAAAAATCAGTACCTCAGGGGCTTTTCCATAAGTCCTGGGCATTCCTTTGCCCAAAAATTGATCTTGCTGGAACTATTGGTAGTCAAGCGTCAGCTTGCCAATTATCTCGACCTGCGGGAGCAGCTGGAAGCGGAAAATGTACTATTGCGTGATGCCGAATATGTCAAATCGCATGTCGGCATCTCTACCGAGACGCTCTATCGGCTGCAGCGGGACGGTTATATCTGCATCGCGAAGCGCGAGCGTAACAAACGCTTTTACCGTGATGTGGATGTAGAACGCCTGCGCAAGAGCTACCGCGGCCTTTAAACAGCTCGGTCAATCGATTTTTACCTGAATACGCATTACTTTCTTCGGGCGTCTCTCTAAATGGAGAGGCGTTTTTTTATCAATTTTTTTGCATCACGTAGTTTGTGAGCTCCACACCGTTTCGGCTGACCTGCTGCTCTTGGATGACCCGATATCCACGGCGCTCAAAAAAGGGCTTTGCCGTAATCGAAGCATGGGTTGTAAATAGATCGCTTGCGGCAGCATTTTCCAGTTTATTGCACAGTGCAGTGGCGATACCCTGTCCCTGATAGTCTTTGTGCACGTAAAGGCGGTCGAGGTAGCCTGCTGTAGTGATATCGCCAAATCCTACAAGCTGATTATTCACCACTGCAACGAAGGTATGGTGTGCCAAAAAGGATTCGTTCCAGGCCTGCAGGTCAAGCTGACCCGTTGCCCACACATCCAATTGCTCCTGGCTGTAATCTGCGGCATTGACCGTATGCACCGTATCGTAGAATAACTGACTGATCTGTGCCAGATCGGAGGGCTGATAGTGTCGTATTTCCATTGTTCTTTTTTAAGGGTTTCAAATTTAAGATTATTTGAACGATTGCCCAATTTTCTTCTCCCGTGCTCCCAACCAGCTCCTGCCTTTACAGCAATTTTCATCGAATTGGCATCGGGATTTCATCGGGATAATCCGATCAGCACCCGATGAAATCTCGATGAAAATACGATCAAAGGAGGTAGTTAATAAAGCATTAACTACCTGCAAATCCAAATAATACCATTATCCTAAGATGGCGAAGTCGTAGATAAATCCCTTGATTTTTTTAAACAGTCTGTATAATTTCTGCTAAACTCCTACGGCTTTTGGGGCGAAAGGCCAATTGATTGGCATTATCATCTGCCTTTTTACTTTTGATTTTCTTTGTCCTTTTAATCTTTATATCGATACTAAAACGTATGAGGACAGGTCTATGATCGGTCAGTTTTCCGATGCCTGTCGGTCAACGGTCGGTGTAACTTTGTGTGTCTATTTGCCATTGATTTAAAGTGTTTTATGTTTGTTATGTCAATCAAGTGTACCGGTACGAAACAGGATTGATTTTAACAAATGGGAACTATTGTAAACGGAGCAAATGGAGGCTTTAAGGGTAAAGCCGGCTCAGTAATCGGAAGTAGTTGGAAGAGCATCAACTACATCAAAGGGCTTTATAAAAAGAGATCGAAGCCCGCCTCAGAGGCACAGCTCATCCAGCAGGAAAAGTTCAGGACGCTGATGCGTTTTCTGCTACCGATCAATGTCTTTCTGAAAATCGGATTTGGCGGTAAAAACACCGAGAAAGTGACCCCGATGAATGCCGCATTTCAATTCAACCTCAAAAGAGCGATCACAGGGGCCTATCCCGATTTTTCGCTGGATTATTCCAACATCAGTATTTCGGATGGTGGCTTATATGGCGGTGGTACCGTCTCAGCCTCCTTTGACTCGGGTGAACTTATCTTTACCTGGTCGACAGGTGCCAGCGAAACGTTCGAAACCTTTGCGGATGACTTGGTCTACGTGCTGGCTTATCATCCCGAAAAAGATGAGTTTATTTCAACGCCGGCACCGAGCACGCGATCGTTGGGTGTGGTAACCTTTTTGGTGCCCGACCATCTGGCGAGCGGTTCAGTGCATACCTGGCTATTTTTATCCAATCGGTCCAAGACCCGGGTATCTAAAAGTGTGTATCTAGGCGAGATACAACTTATCTAATCAATTGTGGGCTGGGCCGATCGGGCTCAGCTCCTTTTTAACATTTTATTATGGCAAAAAAGACAATCAGCCCCGGGCAGCAGCGGGTGCGTGCGGCCTTTAAAGTGGGGGTGGCTTTTTTGAGGCCCTTAAATGGATTGGTCAAAAAGGGATTTTCCGAGACGGCCAAACGGAAAAATAGCCTAGCAGGGGGATTGGCCCTCGGCTATTTGCTAAAGATAGCCATCAGGTATGAAAATGGTGAACCCGTAGTAGATCCTGCTTTGGTACGCCTCAGTGAAGGGTCTCTGCCCGGTCTATATGGCATTAGCATAAATCATTATGCCGATTCTATTGAACTGACGCATGAGGTACGGTATTCGAGATTTCTTGAATCGGATGACCGGCTTATACTCTGTGCCTATCAGGTGGAGAAAGGCTATGCGTACGTCAATGAGCAAACTTGGCAACGCCGGGAAGGGCGCGTAATTGTGCCGATTCCGGAAGGATTCCGAGAGGATGGATTCCATCTTTATCTCTTGCTGTCAGACAGGAAGGGCGCAAAGTATTCGAGGTCAAAGTATCTAGGTTATTCAACGTTATGAAAACAAAACATATCCTGCTGCTCCAACGCAAATATGGAGTACAGGGAACTAATGGAACAATCACCTATCAGGGTGAAGAAATCTGCCATACAATCGAGCTGCCCGATCGAAATAATATTCCACGGATAAGCTGTATCCCTATTGGGCAGTATAAACTGGAAAAGAGGCGTTACCCCAAGCATGGCGAGCAGATTGGCATCCCGATGGTGCTTGGTCGGGAAGCAATTCTGATCCATGCGGCCAACAATGCTTTAAAAGAGCTGCAGGGCTGCATTGCCCCGGTAACGGTACTAACGGGGGAAGGGAGAGGAGATTACAGCGGCAAGGCCTTGGCAAAACTTAAGGCACTGGTGTACAGTCTTTGGGATATGGGGGATGAAGTGTATTTGAATATTCGATAGCAATTCTTTGTCCTCCTATATTGCTCGAATAAAGAAGAGGGAAGGATTGGATGAGGGTCTACCGCTCTATTCCTTGGTGCAATTGCTTTTGTCCAATGGCTATATGAATTCAAACTCACTTCGTTCAGACAAGAATTCATTTTTAACGCCTTTGGACTTCATCAATTTGCAGTCGGAATATTAGGCTTTGACCGTTCATCCAATCTATTATAGATAATTATGAAAAAGATATTAAACAAAATAGGAAAGGTGCTGCAGGTGGTTCTTGCGGCTCCCGTAAAATGGCCCGGAAAGGCGGGGAACATCTTGAAATATATCGCTGTGGGTCTGGGGATATTGGAAACAGTTATGGAAGAGGAGAAGCCGCCGCCTGAAAGTTCTACCGATGATGCCATTGGGCAAAAATCAAGCGACGAATCTTCCGCATTTTCGGATTCTCCGATCGAAAATTCCAAGGTGCAAAAGTTGCCCAAAGAAAGGAGTGCGCCTCATGAAAATCAATGATATCCGCATCTCGGCCCTGGGTGGCACGATATGCTCCATCTGGGCAAGTATCTCGCTGGGTGATGTGCTGCAAACGGCATTGACAGCCGCTTTAGGCACCTTGATCAGTTTTGCTACAAGTAGATTATTGGCGAAGTTAGGCAAACGAAAGCGGTGAACGAATGTAAATTAGGCGTATCTAGGGGTGCGCCTAACTTTTGTAAGGCTTCGACATATTGTACTGCTATCAATTTTGGTATTCGTTCGTGATCAGATGGAAACGAATTTTTGCATTATTACTGGCAGGTAGGCGGCAAAATTCAGCAGTTTATGAGGAAAAGAAATAAAGTTAACGATATAAGCTTGGGTTTTTACCAATAAATTTTTGTCTATATTTGAGTGACGGTGATCAATTATAATAACCAAGTGAAAGCGAAACAACTTATTCTTCTATGCATTTTTGCGATAGCTTACTGTACACCATTACAGGCAAGCAAAATAGATTCCTTACTGCAAGTCTTGGATAAAGCTATAAATAATCGGACAGTTTATTTAGATACCAAGATTCGTCAGATTGATTCAATCAAAGATCGGTTGAGAAATCACTCAGCAGCCAAAGATCGCTATGAGATCCAAAATCAGCTAATTTTTGAATATCAAACCTTAAACTGTGATTCTTCGCTCGCCTATATCGGTCGCAATATCGCAATAGCCAAACAATTGAACGATCAGAAGCTCATGACCGAAAGCCAAGTCAAATTGGCTTTTGTTCTTTCCATCTCTGGATTGTTTACCCAGGCATGGGAGGTACTAAAGCAAATCGATTATGATGGGCTGCCTCAGCACCTCAAGGTCATCTACCACTGGAGCTATATCCGTTATTATGAAAACTTGATCAAATATACTGACCACGATAATTACAATAGGCAGTACGAAAGCGAAATCGCCAAATCTCGGAATAGCCTCATGGGACTGCTTGACCCAAAATCGGATATGTACCTCAAGGAGAAAGCATTTAAACTCAAAGCAGCCGGTATGTTTAAAGAGTCTAGGGATATTCAGTTGCATTTATTTAAAAAGGAAAAGAGTGATACACACGGTTATGGAATGGCTGCCATGGGTCTTGCTATGATTGCTAGAGAACTCGGCGAAAGGCAGCTGGTAGAAGAATACCTGATCATGGCTGCAATAACAGATGTACGCCTGGCGATTAAGGAAAACGAGTCGTTATTGACTTTGGCGATTTACTTGAACAAAAAAGGTGATGTAAACAGAGCTTTTACCTATATTCAGGCTGCCCTGGACGATGCCAATTACTACAATTCGCGCTTCCGCAATACCGTGATTGCACGTACGCAGCCTATTATCGAAGCAACCTATCTGGCCAAAATCGATCAACAACGGAAAAACCTACGTCTGTATGCGATCGTAATCAGCATATTTGCGATTATTTTGATCCTCACACTCTATTTCTTATTTAAACAGATGAGGATCGTATCCCGTGCTCGAAAGAAACTCAATATGACCAATGAGCAACTGACGCTCGTCAACCATAAACTGGACGAGGCCAACCTCGTGCGTGAACGTTATATCGGCTATTACCTCAATCAGTGTGCGGTGTACCTAGACAAATTAGATGATTTCAGGAAAAATGTGTACCGTAAAGTCAAAAGCCGTCAGCTCGAGGACCTGCAGCAACTTACCTCCTCCAATGCATCACTTGAAAAATATGCGCAAGATCTTTATACTGATTTTGACCGTACGTTTCTAGAGGTATATCCCAATTTTGTCGATGAATTTAATAGCCTGCTCCGGCCAGATGAACAGTACCAGCTGAAAAAGGATAAACTCAATACCGAGCTCCGCATTTTTGCGCTGATTCGATTGGGAATATCTGATGTGAACCAGATCGCTATATTTCTACGTTATTCGATGCAAACCATCTATAACTATAAAAGCAAAGTAAAGAGTAAGGCGATCAATGATGCTGAACATTTCGAAGAAAAAGTACGAAAACTGGGTGCAGTATCCCCAAATCAATTCTAAATCATTTACCAAAATACTTTACTTGCTTATTTGTAAATTTTTGTTTTTCAGTGTTTTAGTTTGATTTCTATGTTTTAATCGTTTACTAAGAGCCCTACTTGCAGCTGCAAGTAGGGCTCTTGCGTTATACATTTGTTTCCAAGGGAATGCCGATAGAACCAATACCAATTTGATAAATCTATATTTACGTTTTACCTATCGTCAACCTGATACAATTTTAATCTTATGGGAAATTATTCTAGAAAAATCTTTTTGGCAGGATTCATCGTTCTCGTCTCTTTGGGAACAGCTCTCCGGACTGTTGCACAACAAATTTCGCCTTTTAAGGATGGCGATCGCGTGGTCTTTTTGGGAAATAGTATTACCGATGGTGGGCACTACCACGCCTATATCTGGCTGTATTACCTCACACGTTTTCCCGAAATGAAATTGAAGGTATTCAACGCCGGAATCGGGGGCGATCGCGTGGTGGATATGCTCAGAAGATTGGATGGCGATGTTTTCAGCAAGCAGCCTACGGTATTGATCACGACTTTCGGTATGAACGATTCAGGCTATTTTGAATATAACGGTGATCAGCCGGAGATTTTCGCTGATACCAAGGTAAAAGAGTCATACGATAGCTATAAAGAAATGGAAAAAAGATACAAAGGGTTGGTCGATACCCGTCTGGTATTGCTTGGAAGCACGCCTTATGATGAAAATGTGGTGATCAAGGATAATAAGCCCTTTAAAAATAAAAATAAGGCTATGAAACGCATTGTAGATTTTCAGCGTGAATCGGCCAAAAGCAATGGCTGGGAATTCTATGATTTTAATCAGTCCATCAGCGCAATCAATGCGAATTTTCAGCAAAAGGATCCAACCTTCACCATATCGGGTAGCGACCGCGTGCACCCGGATAATAATGGGCATATGGTCATGGCTTATTTATTTTTAAAAGCACAGGGATTTGCTGGTCAAGGGGTAGCTACAGTGGGCATTGACGCCTCGAAGCAAGGTGTGACAGAAGCAAAGAACTGTACGGTTGAAAATGTCAAAAAAGCTGGAAATAACCTCAGTTTTGATTATCTAGCGGCGGCATTGCCTTATCCTATGGATACAGTCGCTAGAGGCTGGGGGGCTAAATATAGTCAGCACGATGCCGTTAAGATCGTCCCTTTTATGGATGAAATGAATCAGGAAGTCTTGCAGGTAAAGGGACTTAAAGGAAACTACACCTTATGGATTGACGATCAGGAAATTGGTGAATGGTCTGCTGCGGATCTCGACAAAGGGATCAATCTGGCCAATCAGACACGGACACCACAATATCAGCAGGCCTTGAAAGTGATGTTCCTCAATGAAGAACGCTGGGAGATTGAACGCCGCTTCCGTGATCTGGCCTGGGTGCAGTATAATTTTTTTCTCCCAAAAGGATTGTTGAATGCCGACAATCGAAAGGCAATCGAGGTTATGGACCAACATGTGGCCACAGATGGTTGGTTGCGTGCAAAAAGAGATCTCTATGCCAAAGCGATGTATCCTGAAGTACGCGCGGCCTGGCAAAGCCAAATTGATGATCTACAGCAGCGCATGAATGAAGTAAATCAACCTGTTAAGCGTTCTGTGCGTCTTGTGCAGCTGAAAAAATAATGGCATGACCGGGTTGAAAAAAATAGCAGTTATTTTGCTCATTGTGTTGGTGTCAGCAGCTGGACTAAAGGGACAACAGCAAGCTTATTTTGTCGATGGTTATCACGGCGGGGTTTACGGACACTACCCATTTTGGGTAACGACATTTATGCTCGACCATCTGGAAGCGTCACCAAGCTGGCGAATTGGACTTGAGATCGAACCGGAGACCTGGGATACGGTCAAGGTTAAGGATCCTGCTGGCTATGCACGCATGAAGGAATGGGCGAAGGATTCACGTCTGGATTTCACAAATCCGACCTATGCGCAACCTTATCTGTATAATATCTCTGGTGAAAGTATTATTCGCCAATTTGCTTATGGTATGGCTAAATATCACGCGCATTTTCCAGAAATCAACTTTACAACTTATGCTGTGGAAGAGCCTTGTTTTACAAGCAGTCTACCCCAGATCCTTCGGCAATTCGGATTTCAGTATGCGGTACTTAAAACGCCAAATACCTGCTGGGGAGGCTACATCAGGGCACATGGTGGTCAATTTCTGAATTGGGAAGGGCCTGATGGTACGGCAATCCTTACGGTACCCCGTTATGCAAACGAGGCTTTTGAAAAAAACTCCACCTGGCAGACTACGGCTTGGGCCAATACAGTAGACTATTGGAAGAGTTGCTATGAAGCTGGAATTATGAATCCAGTCGGTATGTGCTATCAGGATGCAGGTTGGAAAAATGGTCCGTGGATGGGAACGGGCGAGCAGGTGAAAAATAAGGTGCTTTACACCACCTGGACGGAATATTTTCGGTCGGTCCCGGCTGGACGAGCTGTGCCCAGCTGGAAAATGGGGCAGGAGGACATTTTGGTTAATTTAATGTGGGGGAGCCAAGTGCTGCAACGTATTGCACAACAGGTGCGCAAAGCGGAAAACAGCATACTGCAAGCTGAAAAAATCGGTGCCATGGCTTTTATGGATCATGGTTTTGTACCAGATCATAAACGCCTTGACGAAGCTTGGCGAACCTTGATGATGGCCCAGCACCACGACTCGTGGATTGTGCCTTACAATAAGTTGCATCAGGACCAGACTTGGGCGCAGGCGATCGAGAAGTGGACAAACAATACCCTGAACATTGCGGACCAATTGATCCAGCAGGCAAATGCTTCTTATGCCTCTTCCACGCGGAGTACCAATTCGGAATTGGGCTATATCCGGGTTTATAATACGCTAGCCCGGCACCGAAAGGAATGGGTACAGGTGCGCTTACCTGCAGATGTGGATGATGTCACCGTGTGGACAGGAAAACAGCAGGTATTGCCTGTGCAGTGCCGTCAAACGGATCAGGGTAAGGTCGTGGAATTTGAAGCAGAGGTGAATGGCTTCGGTTATGCTACCTATCAGCTTAAGCCCGCTCAACCCATTAAGCCGGGACAATCTAAATCGCGTGAACGGCGAAAAATCGTCCGCTTTGATACCGAAGGCAATTGTATTCTCGAAAATGAATTGTACAAGATTGTGCTGGATAAAAAGCAGGGTGGAACAATCAAGAGTCTGATTGCCAAATATGCAAATCATAAGGAATTCGCTGCACAAGACGGGGCTTATCGGATGGGAGAAATCGCAGGGCATTTTTATGAGCAGGAGAAATTTTATTCTTCCAAGGAAAGCCCTGTAGTGTTTACTATTGTACAGGATGATGGGCTGAAAACAACGGTGGAGGTAAAAGGGAATATCAATGGGCATCCCTTTGTTCAGTTGCTGTCTCTAGTGGCAGGTCAACAACGCATCGATATGAACCTGACCATCGATTGGAAAGACAATGTGGGAATCGGTGAATATAAGCAACAAAAGAAATGGACTGATAACAGACGTGCTTTTACGGACGATCGCTATAAGTTGAAAGTCATGTTTCCTTCAACTTTGAAACAGGGGAAAATAGCCAAAAATGCACCTTTTGACGTCACCGAAAGTAGCTTAGAGGATACTTTTTTTGGCCAGTGGGATCAGATTAAGAACAACGTTGTGTTGAACTGGGTAGATCTCTATGATGAAAATAGCCAATATGGACTCGCCGTACTGACCGACCATACGGGATCATACGTCCATGGTAAAGCGTATCCATTGAGTCTGACGGCACAATACTCGGGTTTGGGATTGTGGGGGATGGATTATAAGATCACTGAACCATTACACATGCGCTATGCATTGATACCACATGAAAATAACTGGAATACAGCGCGTATCGCAGATCGAAGCAATGCCTGGAACGAACCCTTGCTGGCTTTCTATCATCCCCATTTGGAACTTAGCGATCGTCAACTGATCACAATCTCGGATAATAACCTGGAAATCTCGGCCTTGCAGCTGGACCATGGACAACTTAGCTTACGCCTCTTTAATACGGGCAATAAACAGGCCACATCATCTGTCGCCATAAACTCTCCTGCGGCTTCGCTGCAGGAAGTTCTGCTAAATGGTGAGCAAAAGGGGAATATTCCCCTGAGTAGGATAGATGACAAGAGGAAGGCTTTTGTGGTGCAGCTGCCAAAATTCGGAATCAGAACCTTTCAGATTAATAAATAGAACCTAAGAAACGATAAATCAATATGAACAAATTATATGGACTGCTATCTTGTTTTGTTATCGCGCTAATCCTGTCTTCGACATCGTGTGCTAGTCGCCGATATCATCCTGTTCCCAGTTTAGCAGACTATGTCAATCCATTTATTGGTGCGAGTACAAGTGTGGGCGCCGCAGGCACGTATCATGGTTTGGGAAAGACTTTTCCGGGGGCGACGACACCCTATGGCATGGTACAGGTGAGCCCTAACACGATTACAGGCGGTGATAACAGTCCTGGGTATAGTTACGAGCATCGCAGTATGGAAGGTTTTGCTTTCACGCAGATGAGTGGAGTAGGCTGGTATGGCGATCTCGGAAATTTTCTGGTGATGCCTACCACCGGTAGGTTGCATACCATTGCGGGTAAGGAGGATGGTACCGTGACCGGTTATAGGTCTCCCTACAACAAGTCCACTGAGATCGCCCAGGCTGGCTACTATGCGGTTGATCTCGAACGGTATAACATACGGGTGGAGGCTACCGCTGCCCCACATAGCGGTATGCTTCGTTTTACCTTTCCGCAAAATAAGGAATCACGTATCCAGATCGACCTGGCACGTCGCGTTGGCGGCACTGCAATACAGCAATATGTCCGGAAAGTCGATGACTATAGTATTCAGGGATGGATGCACTGTGCGCCGGAGGGCGGTGGCTGGGGCGATGGCGACGGTAAGGCAGATTATACCGTTTACTTTTATGCACGCTTTGATAAACCCTTAAAAAAATATGGTATCTGGTCGGCAGAAATCCCCGACAACTGGACGCGTAAGCGTGAGGATGTACAGTCCATCCCTTACCAAAATCGAATAGCCGAAGCGAAGGTATGGCCCGGAAAAAACGAAATGGAAGGCAAACACCTTGGCGTTTTCTCCGAATTTGAAACCCGACAGGGCGAGCAGGTCAATCTACAGGTCGGTATTTCCTTCGTCGATATGCAGGGCGCTGAAAATAATTTTAAAAAGGAAATCGCAGGCAAGAATTTCGATCAAGTCCGTCATGAAGCCAAAGAAATGTGGAATACACAGCTGTCAAAGATCGCTGTCAATGGTGGTACAGAGGATCAGAAAACGATCTTTTACACAGCATTGTACCATACCATGATTGATCCACGCATCTTTACGGACGTAGACGGACGTTATACGGGTGGTGACAATAGAATACACCGTAATGAGGGCTTTACCAAAAGGACCATTTTTAGTGGGTGGGATGTTTTTCGGTCACAATTTCCGTTGCAAACATTGATTAACCCCAGCTTAGTAAATGATGAGCTCAATTCATTGATCAGTCTGGCTGATGAATCTGGAAAGGGTTATTTTGAACGCTGGGAATTATTAAATGCGTATTCAGGCTGCATGATCGGTAATCCTGCGCTATCGGTACTGGCAGATGCCCATGCGAAAGGAATACGCAATTACGACGCACACAAAGCATTAACTTTTGCAATCAATACCTCCAAAAGATTTGGGAATGATTCTTTAGGTTACAGCCCCGGAGCATTAAGCATCTCAAATACGCTTGAATATGCATACACCGACTGGTGCATAGCACAACTGGCAAAAGGATTGAACAAGAGGGATACGGAACACGTTTATTTGGCCAAAAGTCAAGCTTATCGGAAGATATTCGATCCGGAAAAAGGCTGGTTCAGACCCCGAAAAAGCGATGGATCATGGGAAGAGTGGCCCGAAAATGCGCGAACCAAAGAATGGTATGGTACGATTGAAAGTAACCCATACCAGCAGGGGTGGTTTGTGCCACATGATATTCCAGGCATGATCCAGTTGATGGGCGGTAAAGAAAAGACCTTAGCTGATCTAACGGATTTTTTTGAGAAGACACCTGAAAATATGCGCTGGAACGATTATTATAATCACGCCAATGAGCCCGTGCATTTAGTTCCGTTTTTGTTCAATCATCTGGATGCGCCTTACCTTACCCAAAAATGGACCCGTTACATCTGCGACAAAGCGTATAGTAATACCGTAGAGGGAATTGTGGGAAATGAGGATGTAGGACAGATGTCGGCCTGGTATGTGCTGGCCGCCTCGGGGATACATCCCTCTTGTCCGGGGTCAACACGCTTTGAAATAACAAGTCCCATATTCCAGGAATTGTCTTTTCAGCTGGATCCTAATTATTTCTCGGGTAAAAGGTTTCGCATTGTCGCTCACGATAATTCGGCGGATAATATATATATCCAGCGGGCAGTCCTAAACGGAAAGCCTTATGCTAAAAATTACATTGACTTTAAAGATATGGTGGCTGGGGCAACTTTGGAACTCTATATGGGGCCTAATCCAAACAAAGACTGGGGGATCAAATGAAAAAAAGACTAGTATATATACTGCTATTCCTACAGCTTGCTCTTGTTGGCTATGGTCAAGTACGCGAGATTTCGCTCAATAGTGATAATCCTTCGATTCGTTGGGAAATAAAGCCGCAATCGGATCTGCCTTATTCAGGGCAGGAAATAGCACAACCCAATTTTCGGGTGAAAGACCCTGTGCGCGGTATTGTTCCGGGGGTCGTCTTCACAGCTTATGTGGATCAAGGACTGGTACCAGATCCCAATTTTTCAGACAACATCTACCGCGTGGATGAACAGTTATTCAACCGTCCGTTCTGGTACCGTACTTCCTTTCGCCTGCCTGCAGACTATAAAAAAGGGCAACGTGTGTGGATTCATTTTGACAATACCAACCGTTATGCCGATTTTTTCTGCAATGGCGTGAAATTATCGGGTACAGCTGGCTCTACCAAAGATGTCAGTGGCCATATGTTGCGCAGCAAATTTGATATCACAGATCTCGTGCGTGAGGGGCAGGAAAATGCAATCGCGGTGTTGATTACCGATGCCGACCAGAAAAAAACACGTACGGCAAAAGAACCTTTTGGCGTAACGTCAAGCCCCACGTACTTGGCTGCGGCTGGCTGGGACTGGATGCCTTATGTGCCGGGACGTTTGGCTGGGATTACTGGCAATGTATCGCTGCGCTTTGCTGGCGACGTCAGTATGGAAGATCCTTGGATGCGGTCCGACTTAGAAAGCAACGAGTTTGCCTACCTGGACTTTTCGACCGATCTAAAAAATGCAGGCGATCAGGCCAAAGAAATAACCCTGGAAGGAATCGTTATGCCCGGGGATATCCGATTTTCTAAAAAAGTGAGGGTCGAGGCACATAGCACCCAAAAGGTGTACATCACCCGCAAGGAAGTGAAGGAATTTTTGATCAAACAGCCGCTGCTATGGTGGCCAAATGGTTATGGCGATCCGAATCTGTACAGCTGTTCGCTTACCGCAAAAATTGGTGATGAGATCTCGGATCAGAAGCAGATCCAGTTTGGGATCCGTAAATATGAGTACCATTATGTACGTAATAAGGCGGGATGGCCAGTGCTGAATTTTTATGTCAACGGAAAAAAGATCTATCTCAAAGGTGGGAATTGGGGAATGAGCGAATACTTGCTCCGCTGCCAAGGGGAAGAGTACGGTCTCAAGATCAAGTTGCATAAGGATATGAACTATAATATGATCCGCTTGTGGACGGGCTCGATCACGGACGATGCTTTCTATGATTATTGCGATCGCTATGGGATGATGGTATGGGACGATTTTTGGCTTTATGTGGCGTATAACGATGTGGCCAATGATGATGATTTTAAAGCAAATGCGCTCGATAAAGTAAAACTACTGCGAAATCATGCCAGCATAGCGATCTGGTGCGGCGCCAATGAAACGCGTCCAAAACCTGAATTGGATAATTACCTGCGTGCTATTGTGGCGTCGGAAGACCACAATGATCGGCTGTATAAGTCCAGTTCCAATCAGGATGGTCTTTCGGGAAGCGGATGGTGGGGCAACCAGCCACCGCGGCACCATTTTGAAACTTCGGGAAGCAACCTAGCCTGGAACGATCCGCCTTACCCTTATAGCAGCGACTACGGTTATGGCCTACGTACGGAAATCGGAACGGCTACTTTTCCCAATTATGAAAGTATCGTGAAGTTTATCCCAAAGGACAAGCTCTGGCCATTACCTACGGACGAACAGCTCAAAACGGAAGATGACAATGTGTGGAATAGGCATTTTTTTGGTAAGGAAGCTTCGAACGCCAGTCCCATACAGTATAAAGATGCGGTCAACAACCAGTATGGGGAATCTACGAATTTAGCCGCATTTGCTGAAAAGGCACAATACCTTAACCTGGAAGTGATGAAGGGCATGTATGAAGCCTGGAACGACAAGCTCTGGAACGATGCAGCAGGTATGCTGATCTGGATGAGCCAGTCGGCCTACCCTTCATTTGTATGGCAGACCTATGACTATTATTACGATGCTACGGGTGCCTACTGGGGGGCGAAAAAGGCCTGCGAACCGGTACATGTACAATGGAATGCATCCAACAACAGTGTTAAGGTGATCAATACGAGCCTAAAGAACCTTGATTCGGTATGGATTTCGGCGCAGATCTTCGACATGGGCGGTCAGGAGATCAAAAAATATGGCCTGCAAACCAGTGCTACCGTACAGTCTAATATGGCGATGGAGGTCTTCCGTCTAAATTTTGGCGGCGAACAAGGAGCTACAGCCTTGTCGGATCTACACTTCATCAAGCTTACCCTGAAGGATAGAAAGGGCGTTTTGCTGTCTGAAAACTTTTATTGGCGAAATGGCCGAAAAGAGCTGGATTATACAAGCTTAACTAGTTTGCCGAAAGCCAAGCTTGAATTTGACTATAAAAAAGAAGCGGGGAGCGAAGGTATTATGCTTCGCATTGTTAACCGTGGAAAGTCAGTATCATTTGGTAATCGCTTACGCCTGGTGGATGCAGCAACTAATGAACGCATTTTGCCGCTCATGATTTCGGATAATTATTTTACCCTGATGCCGGGCGAGGAAAAGCATGTTCGGCTTACGGAATCCCATGCACAACAATTAAAAAATGTGAAGCTGCTATGGAAGCAATATGGTCATGCCGAAAAGGAAACATTGAAACTAAAGAACATTTTTTAAGATGATAGAAATTTAAATAACTGATTATGAAACAAAGATTATGTATTTATCTGACAGTGATTTTTGCGATGCTAAGCCAGGCGCAAGCGCAGCAGGTGGACCTGGTAAAGTACGTGAATACCCTTCAGGGAACCGATTCTGAATGGAGTCTGTCCTATGGAAATACTTATCCTACGGTAGGACTGCCATTTGCGGTGCATTTCTTTTCGGCACAAACGGGGAAAAATGGGGATGGCTGGAAATATCAATACAAAGCAAACAGCATACGCGGATTTCAGCAGGTTCACCAATGCAGTCCCTGGATGGGCGATTATATGGTTTTTTCGTTGATGCCGGGACTTGGGAAGTTGGAGGTCAATGAGGAACGTCGCGCGTTATCCTTTAAACATGAAAATGAGATCGCTAAGCCGCATTATTATGCCGTGAATTTTGATAACGGCATCAAGGCTGAACTGAGTCCAGTGGAAAGAGGGGCGCATATGCGCTTTAGCTTCCCGAAAAAGGAAAAAGCGTTCTTGCTATTGGATGGCTTTTTGGGCGATAGCGAGATTAAGATAATTCCTGAGGAACGCAAGATTGTCGGGTATGTGCATAATGGGCGTTTTGTGCCCGAGCATATGAAAAATTATTTTGTGCTTACCTTCGATCAGGATTTTAAAGCTTACGGCACCTGGGAAAATGTCAAGAGCACAATCCAGGCCGGGCAGCGCTATGATGCCGGGAAAGGTAAAGGTGGATATCTGGAATTCCGCCCTGGGGCAAAAGTGGAAGTGAAGATTGCTTCATCCTATATCAGTCCGCAGCAGGCAGATCTTAATTTTAAACGCGAACTGGGCGGACACAATACTTTTGAGGTGAGTAAAAAGAAAGCTTTTGATACTTGGAATGCATTGCTGAACCGCGTGCGCGTAGAAGGGGGGACGGAAGCGGAGATGGCAACATTTTATTCCTGCATGTTCAGGGCCAATTTATTTTCACGTAAGTTCTATGAAATGGATCCGGAGGGCAGTCCCTATTATTTCAGCCCTTATGATGGTAAGATTCATAAAGGGTACATGTTTACGGATAATGGTTTTTGGGATACTTTTCGTGGTCAATTTCCGTTAAGCAATCTCCTGCATCCAATCATGCAGGGACGTTATATGCAGTCCCTGCTGGATGCGCAAAAGCAGGCCGGATTTTTTCCGACCTGGTCCAATCCTGGAATGTCGGGCGTGATGATTGGCAATCATGCCATCTCGTTATTGGCAGATGCATGGGTGAAGGGGATCCGAACCTTCGATGCCGACAGTGCTTTGGCAGCCTATTACCATGAGGCGACCAATAAAGGATTGTGGGGTGGATCAAATGGGCGCGAAGGGTGGAAGGAGTATTTTACCAAGGGGTATGTTCCTTATGGCGATATTCACGAAAGTACGGCAAAGACATTGGAATATGCCTACGATGACTTTTGTGCTTATCAGCTGGCAAAGGCGACGGGCAACAAATTCTATGAAAATATCTTTGCCCGGCAGATGTACAACTATAGGAATGTATTTGATCCTCAGGTAAACTTTATGCGCGGCCGACTGGACAATGGGCAATGGCGTGAACCCTTTGATCCTGTAGAATGGGGTGGACCTTTTACCGAAGCAAATGCCTGGCAATATACCTGGTCGGTGATGCACGATGTGAATGGCTTGATCAACCTGATCGGTGGGGTGGATAAGTTTAATGCAAAACTGGATACGTTCTTCACCATGGAGCAACGTGTCAACTACGGTAGCTATAAGCAGGAAATCCATGAAATGCGTGAAATGTTGTTGTCAAAAATGGGGCAGTATGCGCATGGCAACCAGCCGACGCAGCACGTCCCGTATCTGTATAATTTCAGCGGTCAACCCTGGAAAGCACAAAAATATGCTCGTATGGTGACATCGCGCCTTTATAATGCGACGGAAAAGGGGTATCCGGGTGATGAGGACCAAGGGCAGATGTCTTCCTGGTATGTACTGAGTGCTATGGGGATCTATAGTGTCTGTCCCGGAACCGATGAATATGTGTTTGGGAGTCCAGTATTCAAAAAAGTGACCATCAGTCTCGATAATGGGAAAACATTTACCATCAAGGCGGATAACAATAGTCTGGAACATGTCTATATTCAATCAGCTACACTCAATGGAGCAGCCTACGACAAAAATTTTATTCGTTATGAAGATCTGCTGAAAGGGGGCGAGCTTCATTTTGTCATGGGGGATAAACCCAATTATGAAAGGGGGATTTCTACGGCTTCGAGGCCATTTTCCCTGAGTTCGATCGATTAGATCTTTTGAAAAAATTAATGTCAGCGGGCTAGGCTCGCTGACATCATGATAGCATAACCAATTATTTTACTGTTTTACAAAAAATTATGAACAAAAGCCAATTGACATTTTGCGCACTGGCCTTCCTGGTCTTTGCGGCTTGTAGTAAACAGGGATTTTTAGATCAGACGCAATCATCAGATCTGAATGAAGAGGTCGTTTTTTCAGATAGTACGTATACCATTAACTTCCTGTCGGGAATATATGGTGATATTGGATTTGCGACTTGGCCTAAGCGCTTTGGTGGGGGTGGGCTTGATGCCAGTACAGATGAAGCGGAAGGCGCTGGACTCGGCAGTATCAATACCTTTATCCAGTTTGCCACGGGTACCGTCAACTCCAATATTATCACCAATGATGCCTGGGCAAAACCCTATACTAATATTCGTAGGGCAAATATTATGCTTAAAAACCTTCATAGGGCACGCTTTGGTACGAATATTAAGGTGCGGGTAAAAGCCGAAACCCGCTTTCTAAGAGCTTATTATTACTTTATTTTATTGGAACATTATGGTGGTGTGCCACTGATGGGAGACAGTGTTTACGCAGCAAGTGATGTTATCCCAGCTAAGCGTAATACGTTCGATGAATGTGTGAGCTATATTGCAGCTGAATGCGATGCTGCCGCACAGGATCTCCCATGGGAACATGCAGGCGAAGATTATGGACGGATCAGTAAAGCAGCTTGTTATGGGTTGAAATCTCGCTTACTGCTTTATGCAGCGAGCCCGCTATTCAATGGCAGCCCAGTGACAACAGAGGGGGCGTTGAAGGATGTCGTTGCCTATTCCGTCGTGGATGAAACACGCTGGCAGCGGGCCGAAGCGGCAGCAGCGCAGGTCATTGAATCTGGACATTACAGTTTGTATGTCAACAACGATCCCGAACCTGGATTTGGCTTCTATCAGCTGTTTCAACTGCGCAAAAACTCAGAATATATCCTCGCCAGAATGCAAGATTCCAACCGGGATCTTGAAGGTATCTGGAATCCGCCAACTTTTGGCGTAAGCAACCCCGGCGCTTATCCGTATCTGGAAACGGTGGATGCTTTTGGGATGCGTAATGGTTTGCCTATTAACGATCCCAATGCTGGATATGATCCGAAAAACCCCTATAAAAACCGCGATCCCCGCTTAGCGAATACCGTAACCAGAGATCAGTCGATGGTCTTCCACCGGGATGGATTGGCCCGGAGACCAGTCAATATCTATATCGATAAGACCAATCCAAACAATGTGACTTCGGGGCAGGATGCCATTTACCGTGGCACGCCTACGGGGTATTATACCTATAAAATGGTCAATCGGGATGTAGCCGCGGATTGGTTCAATACCTACACGCCGCGCTGTCTGCCAATTATCCGATATGCGGAAATTTTGTTGAACTATGCTGAAGCACGCAACGAATCGCTCGGGATCCCGGATCTGAAGGTCTATGCAGCGGTGGAGGCTATCCGAGAAAGGGCAGGGTTGGATCCTTTTGTATTGCCGACTGGCCTAAACAAGGTCGCCATGCGTGAGATAATCCGGAATGAGCGACAAAAAGAACTGGCCTTTGAAGGACATCGTTTTTTTGACGTACGCCGTTGGAAGTTGGCTGAATCATTGGAAAATAAACAGCTGCACGGGACTGAACCCGTTCGTACAACAGCGGGAACAATCTACAATACCATCAACGTACGAAAACGTGTCTTTGACAAACGCATGTACCTCTGGCCCATCCCGCAATCTGAAGTAGCGAAGTCCTTAGACTTGATTCAAAATCCAGGATATTAAAAAAACTAAACGGATGAAAATATACAAGATACGCTCATGGTCCTTGATGCTGGTCCTATGTATGGGAATAAACTCCTGTAAAGATGAGCTCGGCAATATCCGCAAGGAGGAGGTGGAAAAAGATATTACTGGAAACTGGAAAGTAATACAGCTGACCCGAAATGGTGAAAACCTGAGTAAGCGTTTGAAATTGGAAGATTTTAAGATCGATTTCAATGCAGATGGAACCTATACCATTGCTGATAATCTACCTTTTGTAGTCAGCGGCTCGGGAAAGTACCGTCTGGATGATCCACAGTATCCCTTTAGTGTTGTGCTTAGTCCAACCGAGGGTAAAGAGGAGGTGGTCCTCAAATTTCAATTCCCTGTAGTCAAGGGCAAACGCCAGCTCAGCTTAGTGATGAGCCTGGGTTGCAGCAGCAACACCTATCAATATGATTGTGAACGTTTGAACGGTGGAATATGAAATATCTGGATATTCTATGTGGCCTTTAAAGAACAAATTATTTATACATGAAAAAGAACACACATTATTCAACATATATCTACTGGGCAATGGGGCTATTTTTGGCCATATTCTTAGCTCAATGCGGTCTTAAAGCCATCTCAGTAGCTGTGCCTACATCTGCAAAAGCAAATGAAAGGGTGACGTTCACAATGAAGTGCGGGGCCGAGCCCCGTATCCAGGGGGGAGGTAATTATAGCACCCAGCTAGTCGCGGGTATAATGGTACCCAAGGGATGGAATGCGCGTAAAAACCTGACCATGTCCTTTACCAGTCCAAAGGGAGATGGCACCATGCGTATTATTCCGGACAGCGAACTCGAACCTGTATCGGGACTGAGCTGGCATCAGGCGGCCAAGAAAATGTTCGGTATAGGCCCCAATCTGGTGGATGATATGGAATGGATTGTTTTTAGAAGTACGCAGGCCTATTCCTTTGTCAATAACGAAGATATCGATTTTACGGTGAAGGCCGAATGTAACGTGGGAGCCGAAAATATGTTGCTGTCTTTGGGATTCTATATCGGTTCTTCAATCGAAAATCTGCGTCCGGAGGATACAGATTATAAAAAGTTTACATTCTCAAATGCTTTCGAGGTAACCGATGGTGAGGGCGATCTGATCGATTTTATCAACCCACAGTTGGGTACGGTACAACCGGTCAAAAGTCTGGACAACGATATCATTACATTGACTTTTGATGGTGGGGTTACCAATACGGTGCTGGATCATGAGCCTGCCATCTATCTACATGTCAAGGCAATGGATGAGTCAGGAAAGCTAATTGCTGAAATCAGGAAACAGACAGCAGATACCAAACTGACGGACGTCGGTGGTAAAAAGTACCTTATTGATATCTGGCCACGTGGATTTTTTAAGGTCGATAAAGATATACATATCGCCCGGCTGGAATATTTCTATACGGACATTACGGGAACCAAAAGTGTCGGTTATGGCAATACGGATGAGCCTTTTAAATATACCTTCCGCTGTGAGTGATTGTTAACCTAATAAACGAATGACAAATGTTTAACCATTATATAAAATTAAGTGTTGTCGGTGTACTGTTGGTGATTGCCAATAAACAGACCGCACAGGCCAGCTGGTATCCACGGCTCCGCGAGACAGCCTCAGGGAATGAGAAGCGGGCGATAGGGAAATTTCCGAAAATTGTGGATGAATATGGTAAGCCGATTTCAGGTGCTAAGGTCTATGACGCCGGGCGGCAGCTTGTCGGTGAGACTGATGAAAATGGAGTTTTATCTTTGACAGACAATGCGATACATGAAGCCCTGTGGGTGGAGTATCCGGGATATTATAGAAAGAAGATAAAGGGAGGTTCCGAAAAATCGGTGTCGCTGGTGCCGGCCGTACTCCAGCACGCAGACTCCTTGCATATTGGCTATGACAAAAAGAAAAGCTCGGAGCTCCTGGGAGCCGTTTCGGTAGTCTACAACAGTCAGATCAAAGATGTGCTAACACCCTTATATTTGAATGCGCTCACAGGCCGCCTGCCGGGCCTATTCACGCAGGAAGTCAGCGGGTTTCGGTCGCCGAGCATGACAGCAATCACCGCTAATGATCTGGCGGGATCACTTCCCTCGGATGCCGTGAAATATCGTTCCAGCATCGGTGACAATACCGAAATTGGCTTTAATCTAAGGGGACAAAGTCCGGTAACCATGATCGACGGTGTACAGCGGGATATCTATTCCATAGATCCCGAAAACATCGAATCGGTGACCGTGGTCAAAGATGCACTTTCCAGCATTTTATTGGGACAACGGAGTTCCAGAGGGATATTGCAGGTAACGACGAAAAAGGGACAGGCAGGACCACCAAGGATCAGCTTTACAGCACAAACAGGAATCCAGCAATCGCTTAAAATGCCACAGCCGTTGAACGCCTATCAGTATGCCTATCTCTACAACGAAGCACTTCTCAATGCAGGGCGGCAACCTGTGTATAGTTCGGACGATTTTAAGGCCTTTAGGGATGGAACCAATCCACTGTTTTTCCCGGATGTCAACTGGTACGATGCCGTCGTAAGGGACAATAACCCGACCACCAAATATAACCTTGGTGTGAAGGGTGGAATCAAAAATGCACGGTATGCCCTTTCGCTAAATTACCTGAACCAATATGGTTTATTTAAATCGGATGATAAGTTTGACTATGAGACCAACGTACAGCATAAACGTTATCTCATCAATAGTGCCATTGATGTGGATGTAACTGATGACTTAACAATTGGACTACAGTTTTTTGGAAAGATACAGGATGGCAGACAGCCGGGGGCAAAAACAGGAACGATCTTATCGACCTTGTACAATACACCGAATAACGCGTATCCAATTTTTAATCCCGACCAATCTTATGGTGGTTCCTCCGTGTACCGGAGCAATTTGTACCAGCTTGCGACGGGATCAGGTTATCTGTTGGACAATACGAGGGACCTGCTGGCTAATCTGGATTTTAATTACAAGCTTGACAAATTTGTTCCCGGACTGTACGCAAAGGGTAAGCTAAATGTTTCATCAACTTCGTCGAGCCTCATTGACCGCAATCGCCAACAGCCGGTGTATGACTTAAGCTATAACGAGCAAAAAGAGCTCGTGTATGTACGGTATGGAACGATAGCTGACCAGCCTAATTCATTTGCGACCACATCGACAGCAAACTTTTTCTATTTCCAGGGGGCACTGGGGTATGATAGACAACTGAGTGGGAAACATCGTGTCGGCGCCAAATTGTTTATGGACAGGCAAACGGCCAATTATCAGTTTGACTTACCTGCGATCTACACCAACTTTGCAGCGACAGCAAACTATGTTTATCAGGATAAGTACTTTGCTGAAGTAGCCTTAAATTATTCAGGATTCAATCGTTTTATGCCGGGAAACCAATATGGCCTGTTTTATGCTTTTGGGTTGGGCTGGGATATGATGCAGGAAGACTTTCTGAAGGAAAAAGCGGATTGGCTTTCTCAACTGAAATGGCGCGCTACGTTTGGGCGGACGGGAAATACCAACGAAGCCGCCCTAGGTTATTACAGCTGGCGAGCTTCTTATGGACAGGACGGAGCGAACGGCTATGATTTCGGCTCAGAATACGCTTACACTAATAGCTTGATTGAAAAAGGGCTTGCCAACATTGAAGGAACCTGGGAAAAGGGAAATAAATTTAACATCGGTTTGGATGCTGCCTTTTGGCATTCAAGACTGAAATTGACAGCCGACTATTTTAGAGATACTTATTTTGACTTATTGCAACAGCGCGGATCGACCATTGACTTGATCGGTATTGGGTATCCCAATGAAAATATTGGTAAAAACCGTTATGAGGGGCAGGAAATCACTTTGACCTATCAAAATAATTTCGGTGAGTTTAACTATTTCATTACCGCTAATGCCTCACGGATGAAGACCCAAGTGCTGTATATGAACGAGGTCTTTCAGCAATATAATTGGAACAGGCGCACGGGGATGCCCATAGGCCAGACATTTGGTTACCGTGCGGATGGGCTAATCCAAACGCAGGAAGAAGCCGATAATGCACCTTTGTTATCGGGAAATAAGGTGTATCCTGGTGATGTAAAACTGGTGGACCTGAATGGAGACGGTATTATCAACCAGTACGATCAAACGGCCATTGGCAATACAAAACCACTCGTATATTTTGGCCCTACCTTAGGATTCAATGTCGCAGGCTTTGATTTTAGTGTATTGCTTCAGGGGGTATTAAACCGTAGTTACCAACAAACGGATTATTCCTTTGGGAATACTGGCGACGGACAGGGATTTGATTATATGCTGGGACGTTGGACACCGGAGACCGGTACTGCTGCAACTTATCCAAGGCTGACGCTGGGACCCGATCCGACCAATACACAAAATATTTCGAGCTACTGGACCCGTTCCGGCGAATATCTTCGGGTAAGGAATCTGGATGTCGGCTATACATTGCCCTTCAATTGGACAAAGCGCGCAAAGCTATCTTCGGTACGCGTCTTTGCAAACGCACAAAACCTGTTCACTTTTACCCCCTATGGCCGCTTGGATCCAGAAATCTCATCAGGTACAGCCTATCCAGCACAGCGGATCATAAGCTTTGGTGTAAACGTGAAATTATAAACCTTAGAAATCGACAATGATGAAATATTCCTATTCAAACCACATACATGCTGCGGAGCGTGAGGTATCTTGCAGAGCGTCTGAAATAAAACCTATTTCTAATATGGACCTGGGCTTCCGCATGGCCTTTAAATTACCAATCATTCTTATGAAATATGATCAGTTAAAATGGTTGCTTGTAGTCGGAGTTTCGATCGGGATCTTCTCCTGTAAAAGCGACCTAGAGGAAGAGCCTATCGAGCTGCAGACACTGGACCAGGTGTTTGACCGACGGGATTCGGCCGGTGTAAATGCAAACCGGTTTCTGACCGATTGCTACCGTTATCTGCCCAGCCTAGGAAATCGGGTCGGTGGAGATTTCCTGGACGCAGCCACGGATGATGCCGTTTCCTCCAATCCGACCAACACATCGGTACAGCAGTTGGCAACAGGTTCTTATACTTCGGATAATTATCAGGACAACCTTTGGGCATCTTGGTATCAGGGGATTCGAAAGACAAGCATTTTTATTCAAAATATCGATCGTGTACCAGTAAAGGGACAACTCGAAAATGGTACGCCCATGCCGCGGGTATGGAAAGCCGAAGCAAAATTTATGCGTGCCTTATTTTATTTTGAATTGGTCAAACGTTATGGCGGAGTGCCGCTGATGGGTGATAAGGTATACCAGCTGAACGATGATATTGAGTTACCGCGGGCAAGTTTCGAAGAATGTGTCAACTATATCGTAGGAGAATGTGATGCAATAAAAGATAGTTTACGTACTGATCCATTTAATCTTGCTTTTTATGGAAGGCCGACCAAGGCGGCTGCCATGGCATTAAAATCCCGGGTGCTCCTGTATGCTGCCAGTCCATTGTTCAACGGTGGAAATAGCAATGGGCAGAATGATCTCTCTGGGTATACCGCATTTTCAGCTTTGCGGTGGCAGTTGGCGGAGAATGCGGCCAAAGATCTGATGGACCTCAATCTCTTTAAGCTTGAACCACTGTTTAAAGATGTCTTTATCACACGCAACAATGAACGGATCTTTGCGAAGCAAGGTGGCAATAACACCAGCTTTGAAAATAACAATGGTCCCGTGGGCTATGCCAACGGGGTGAACAATGGCCGAACTAGTCCCACCCAGGAACTTGTAGACGCCTTTGGAATGAGCAACGGACTGAAAATTACGGACGCAAATTCAGGTTATGATCCAAATGATCCTTATGCTGGACGAGACAGCCGCTTCTACGCAACTGTTTTTTATAATGGGGCACCTTGGTTAAACCGGGCTGTACAAACCTTTGAGGGTGGATCCGATAAACCGGGCGGATCCAAACAGCAAACAAAAACGGGCTATTACCTCCGTAAATTTATGGGGAATTTTGAATCCCTGGCAAATTATAGTAATGTAAACCATGACTTTATTCTATTCCGTTATGCTGAAATATTGTTGAATTATGCTGAGGCACGAAATGAACGTCTGGACAGACCTGATGTCAATGTTTATCGTGCTGTTGAACAAATACGACAACGAGCAGGACTAAATCCATATCAGCTTCCTGAAGCATTGTCCAAAGCAGAAATGCGGAAACTGATCCACCTCGAACGGAGAAAAGAACTGGCTTTTGAAGAGCATCGCTTTTATGATGTTCGACGATGGAAAATAGCGGAAGAGGAATTTAACAAGGAGCTTCATGCCACCGTCATTTATCAAACGGGAACCGGGGTGATCAGGCAATCAGTTCCTATTCTGAAAATGACATTTGAAGCAAAAATGTATCTGGCTCCAATTCCATTCTCGGAAGTGATCAAAAACCCAAAAATGGTACAAAATCCAGGCTGGTAATTAGTCTATTTACGCAAACCGAAGCGGGCAGTGTGAATGGCTTTAATCATGAATAAATAAATATAAACGGATGAAAAATAGCATATATCTGTTAACAATAATGGTTTTGACGCCATTTATACTATTGGCGCAATCCATGGTGAATGGTATTGTCAAAAATAGTTCGGGTCCCTTGTTGGGGGTATCAGTGCAGGAGAAAGGCGGTGGAGCCACACAAACAGATCAAAATGGACGATTTAAATTGGCCTTACGTGGTACTAAGGTTTTGGTATTTACAAGTATAGGATATAATACCCAGCAACGTGATGTAAAGCAGGGGGAAAATATCGAAGTGATTATGCAATCAAGTAGCCAGGATATTGATGAAGTGGTGGTGGTGGGGTTTGGTACGACCAAAAAACTTACAAGTACAGGTGCAGTCAGTTCAATAAAAGGGGCGGATATCCGTCAGGTGCCAACGTCGAGTGTACAGAATGCATTGGCTGGAAGATTACCGGGATTTGTTTCGGTACAACGCTCCGGACAACCCGGTAAAGATGCTTCGGATTTTTATATCCGCGGTGTCAGTTCATTGAATCCAGAAGGAAACCAGCCCCTGATTATTGTTGATGATATTGAATATACATATGAACAACTTTCGCAGATCAACGTCAATGAAATCGAAAGTATTTCGATCTTAAAGGATGCATCGACGACGGCTGTTTTCGGTATCAAGGGGGCAAATGGTGTATTAGTTGTCAAAACGCGGCGGGGTGAATCGGGGCGGCCAAAGATCAATGCGCGTATCGAGTCAGGTATGCAGAGCCCAGTCACAAAATTGAAGTTTTTGAATGCCTATGAAAGTGCGCTCTTATGGAATGAAGCGATAGCAAATACGCTGGGCGACAATTCCAATCAACCTTTTAGTGAAGCAGATTTAGCACATTTCCGTTCCGGGGATGATCCTTATGGCCATCCGGATATCAATTGGTATGACCGGATCTTTAAACCGTCGAGCCAACAGTACAATACAAATATTGATATCACTGGTGGCGGCGAAAGTATTAAATATTTTGTATCAGGTGGGGCTTTCTCCCAAAATGGAAACCTTTACAATTTTGAGAATGAAGGTGACAAGGTCAACAATAACTATTATTATCGTCGTTTCAACTTGCGATCGAATCTAGATGTACAAGCAACGAAGACGCTCAAATTACGATTGGATTTCCGGGCAAACTTCAATCGTATCAATTCACCGCGGGCGGGAAATGTCGTTGGTGAGGTGTTCAATTTTAATAAGATAAGACCATGGTCGGCACCTTTTATAAACCCAGATGGTTCGTTCGCCTATGCCAGTGATACGCAGGAGTTGCTACCGACGATCAATGCACGCCTGGCAGCGTCTGGATATAGCTTGGATCGACGTAACGATATCAATATTTTATTTGGCGGGACTCAGGAACTGAATGCTTGGTTGAAGGGGCTTTCATTTTCTACCCGTGTAGCCTATGCCAGCGTGGAGTCGAATGGTCGAGAGCAGGCCCGCGATGAGATACCTGTGTATCGTTATGACCCGAGTTCGAACGGTTACCAGCTGAAAGGTGGGGCACCTTATGTGCTGGGCAATTATACCTTGCGGGCCTACCAGGGGGATTACAACAGTCGGGTGAATGTACAGGCCAATTTCAATTATGCGCGAACTTTTGGGGATCATGGGGTGACAGCACTCCTGCTGTATAATCGGGAATCCTATAAAACAAAGGGGGATAAGAAAACCAACTGGATTCCACAGAATTTTGAGGGCTATACCTTTCGCGCAGGGTACAACTTTAAAGAAAAGTTCTTATTGGATGCAACAGCAGCATACAATGGCTCGGATCGTTTTCAGGCGGCACAGCGTTATGGCCTTTTTCCGGCGGTGTCGGCAGGATACAATCTAGCAAAGGAATCGTTTTTCAAAGATGCATTTAACTTTGTAGAGTTATTCAAATTGCGGGCTTCCTATGGAATCGTGGGTTCTGACAAGGTCGCCGGTGACCGTTATCTTTACCAGCAGGTATACAACGAGGGTGGAAGCTATTCTTTTGGTGAAACCCATCAGCCTTCACTTATTATCACGGAAGGAAATCTGGGAAATAATAATGTCACTTGGGAAAAACAAAAGTCATTTGATGTAGGGCTTGATGTCAATCTATGGAAAAACAAATTTTCCATGACCTTTGACTATTTTAATAACCTGCGGTACGATCAGCTCGTCACTTCACAGTCACTTTTCCAGCACATCGGTGTAGGGGTCTCACCATCAAATATTGCGAAGGTACGGAACAGGGGTGTGGAGTTGGAACTGAATGTTAACAACAATATCGGTGCATTTAATTATAATATTAAAGGTGTATTGACGTATTTCAAAAATAAGATTTTGTTTCAGGATGAACCGGCACCAGCTTATCCTTGGTTGCGGCTGACAGGGCAGCAGATCAATCAACCATTGGGTTATCTGTACGATGGTTTTTATACCGAAGAAAATATCGGTGCAAGCCCAAAACCATCGGGAGGGTATGAGGTGCAGCCCGGCGATCTGCGGTATAAGGACCTCAATAACGATGGCGTGATTGATGACTATGATCGGACTGTGATCGGTAAACCCAATATACCGAATACCAGCTTTGGACTTACCTTGGGGGGAAGTTACAAAGGATTTAGTTTCAATGTGCTGCTACAGGGAACTACCGGGTACAGTTTTAGCGTTCAGGGAAGCGGTATTGAGCCCTTCCAGAGCCAGTTTCAACCGATCCATCAAGAGCGATGGACTGCGGAAACGGCCTCTACAGCTAAATTTCCACGCTTAACCACTAATCCGACAACGATTAATAGCCCGTCAACCTATATGTCTGACTTCTGGCTTATTGATGCGACCTATTTACGTTTGAAGACAATTGAACTGGGGTATCAATTACCCAATAAATGGCTGCCATTTAGGATTAACAATGCACGTTTATATCTGAGTGGGTATAATCTGCTGACCTGGACGAATTATTCCTTGTATCAGCAGGATCCTGAGGTGACGTCCAACAGTGCGGGCGATGCGTATCAGAATCAACGTGTTGTAAATCTCGGTATACAGATCGGACTTTAATCAGCCAGTGATGAGTTTTAAATAGTACAATTACAGGTTTAAATAATAAGCAGGGCCAAATCATTTGATCCTGCTTATTATTTTGAAGAAATTTGGACGATCCGTATCACTAGCTCAGTTTTTTGAGCAGTTAGATTATCGGTGGTAATTGATTGTACGGCGACAACGCATCGTTGGAGTTAGTATTCAGGAAATTGGCGAACTTGAATTGGCACTGATTGCAAATGCCAACTTGGAGCATGGCGGATAGCGGACTTTTACGTTACAAAGCGTAGTTAGAACATCAGGGGAATCCAGTTTGAATTTATAGTGGATTTCAACGATTCAAAACCCAAGAACAAGCGTCGTTAAATCGCTTATCCTAAGTTTCAATGTGAGGGTTACTTCTTTCGGCCGATTGAGGCTGCAGAATGGATATGTTGCCGTAAACAGGCGGCCGTTAGCGAGACAGTATCTTTGAGCAAATCGGCAACGGTACCTGTAAACACCACATTTCCGCCATACTTGCCCGCTCCGGGCCCAATATCGATAATCCAGTCTGCTTGGGCGATAACATCGAGGTTATGCTCGATAACGATCAATGTATTGCGGTTATCCACCAGGTTATTGATAAAGTTTAATAGCTTTTCGGTATCGTTTGGATGTAAGCCTGTGCTGGGTTCATCCAGCACGATAATCTTGTTGGAATTCTTAAGTTCTTTGGTCAGTTTGAGCCGTTGTCTTTCCCCACCCGAAAAACTGTCCGACCGTTGCCCCAAAGTAAGATAGCCCAGCCCCAGTTGGAGTAACATATCAAAAGACTGACGGTATAGTTTGTCCGGGAAAAAATCATAGGCTTCTGCTACAGTCATATCCATCACCGCAACAATATTTTTATCATGGTAATGATATGTTAAGACCGCTGGCTTAAAGCCAGAGCCGTCGCAGACCTCGCAGGTCTGTTCAATATCATCCATAAAGGCCAGATCAATTTTTTCGATACCGATACCTTTGCAGTTTTCACAGGCGCCGAGGCTATTTCGGCTAAAAAGCTTATCGGATACCTGATTTGCTTTTGAAAACAGGGTGCGTATCGCATCCGATAAACCCAGGTAGGTCAACAGATTGGAGCGTGCACCTGTTGAAAATAACGACTGGTCGATGATGGTGGCTTCGGGATAAAATTGGGGCAGCACTTTGTTGATCAGTGTACTCTTGCCCGAACCCGCCACGCCAGTAACCACGGTCATCACCTTTTGGGGAATGCTCACCTGGATGTCTTTCAGATTATGCAGATTAGCATGCTCGATTTCCAGGTAGCCCTTTGCCGATCGTGGTTTATGATTAATTTGAGGCCGTTTGGCAAAGTACAGGCCTGTTTTTCCTGTTGATGTTTTTAGTCCCGCAACCGTGCCGTTATAGACAATCTCGCCGCCGTTTTTTCCAGACGCTGGCCCCATATCGATTACATGGTCGGCTATGCGGATCAGATCGGGGTCGTGCTCAACAAGTAACACGGTATTGCCCTTATCGCGCAGCTGTTTAATAATTGCAGCGATATTTTGTAAATCAATGGGATGAAGTCCGATGCTGGGCTCGTCAAAAATATAGAGTAAATCCGTCAGGCTGCTCCCCAGGTTTCGGACCATTTTGATGCGTTGGCTTTCTCCGCCCGACAGCGTATCTGTCCTTCTGTCCAGGGTCAAATACTGTAAGCCGATGTTGACGATATGTTTAAGCTTATGTTTCAGTTCGGTCAGAATAACATCAAAAGCGTTGGATGGTAAAGAAGCAACAAATGCCAACAGCTCATCGATCGAAAGGGCCGTACAGTCGGCAATGTTTTTGCCCGCTATCTTACAGGACAGAATTGTATCATTCACCCGTTTTCCCTTACATACGGGACAAGTTTTGGTAACGATAATGGTATTTAAAGCCTCTTTTCGGCTCATGATTTCCTTAGACTGCTTTTTGAGGAATGCTTTTTCAATACGGGGGATAATGCCTTCATATTGGACCGTTTTTCCCCATTCCGGATCAGGATGTTTGGGTTTGTGTTCGGCTGCATACAAAAGGAGCTCCCATTCCTGTGGCGTATAGTCGTTCAGTTTTTTATTGTTGTCGAAATAGCCTGATTGGGTGTAGCGTGTCAGGCGCCAGCCCCCCGGTTGAAAGGTCGGAAATCGGATAGCCCCTTCGTTCAACGATTTTTGTCTGTCGATAAGGGAACCCACATCAATGGTCTGCACAATACCCAGCCCTTCACATGCCTTGCACATGCCCAAAGGATTATTGAATGAAAAAGCGCTTGAATAGCCTACAAAGGGTGTCCCCATGCGCGAGAAAAGCAGGCGCAGGGAAGCATATATGTCGGTAGCCGTTCCTACGGTCGAGCGTGCGTTACCGCCCAACCTTTTTTGATTGATAATAATAGGGACATTCAGGTTGTCGATTTTGTCCACATCGGGAACGCCGATGTGCTGCAGCCGGTTTCGGATAAAACTGCCCTGTGTTTCGCTGAACTGCCTTTGGGCTTCAGCACCTATCGTTTCAAAGACCAAAGACGACTTGCCCGATCCAGAGACCCCTGTAAAAACAGTAATCTTTTTCTTGGCGATCTGGAGAGAAATATTTTTGAGATTATTTTGTCGGGCATGTATGATGTGAATATGTTCCATAATCATTAACTTTGGTAATTATTAACTAAGTTAACTATTTTATTGGCGATGAACAAAACCGAACAGAAATTTTATGAAGTGTTTACCGATTTACAATGCTTCATCTTGGCAAATATGAATAGGGGCGACATCAATGGCGTTACGGCGACCCACTATAATATGATCGAATATATTTACCGCCACGATCATTGTATCGTCAAGCAGATTGCGCAGGCGTTTAATATAAGTCCGCCTGCTGTTTCCAAGCAGCTCAAATTTTTGATAGCGCATGATCTGGTCGAACAGCAACAGTCTGCTACCGACCGCAGGATTTTCAACCTAAGTGTAACGGAAAAAGGCCGTTTTATCATCGATAATTCGGAGAATTTTAGGGAAGCAGTGGCCAAAGAAGCTGCAAAAAGCTTGACGGAAGAGGATTTAAATAAGCTGACTGAATTGCTTAATAAGGTGTTGATGGCCTGCTCAACCCCCACATGCTGAGAAAATCATGAATCATTAACATCGTCTTTTTAACTTGCGTTTCAAGTATAGTCCCTTTTGAAGCGCTCTGTAGGTCAGGTATATTTTATGCTGTTTTAACTATTTTTTTTAACCACATCGACCATATGATCTAAATCAAATGGCTTTTCAATAAAGTCGTCGGCTTTACATTCTGCGGCGGTTTTTGCAATATCGCTATCTGTCGATGTCAGGACAGATGGAAGCTCTTCGGTATCTGGATCAGCTTTGAGTTCCTTGATCACTTCGGATCCTTTTTTACTTCCTTTAATATGGTCGTCCACAATAAGAATGTCGGGATCAATATCTGCAAGCTTTTCAATTGGTTCGGTCGTAAGCGATGGAATCACATCAAAACCCTCATCAACTAAGACCTCATCCATGATATTCAAGATATCTTCATTATCTTGAATAACTACAGCCTTCTTTTTTGTCATTTCTTTTGAAATTTATCGGATAAATATAGAAAAAAAAGCGAGTACAAAAAACAGGGGAACGCGCAATTTTCAGTTAGGAGAAACAGAACAAAAGACATGCTATCAGTGAGCTGATGGCAATGTAGGCTAGTAGTGGGCTTACGCCGTCATTTTTGCCTAATTTTTTAACAAAAAAAACAGATAACATGAATGTTATCTGCTGAACTTAACTTAATGAAGTTTTTAAACTTCCTACTTAATTATGCTATTCGCACATTAACTGCGTTAATGCCCTTTTTACCGTTCTCTAGATCGAATGTTACAGTATCGTTTTCACGTACATGATTGATTAAACCTGACGAGTGTACGAAAACATCTTGACCGCCATCTGTTGGTGTAATAAAACCAAAACCTTTGGTGTCATTAAAGAATTTTACTGTTCCTTGTTGCATTGTATATATGTATTAAATTATGTATTTATTAGAACGCTTTTGCAGCATACCTCTCCTTTAACCATACGCGTTGGTAAAGGATAAATCGATCTGTCAACAAAAAATGAAGTTTGTAATTTTTCGTATTGACACTATCAATCTGAAAAAAGGTAATTAACTTCATATGTTGATAACAAAATAGCAGCTGGAAAAACGAAGACTGAGAAGAAAGAGTAAACTCAAAAGTGTCAGAAGAAGTAATGGCAGAAGCCTGATTATTATTCAAATGTAGTTATAAATTATTGAAAAACAAAGTTTTTTATTTTCTTCTGCCAATGTCAGTAAGCGCTAGAGGGGAAAGAGTTGCCGTCGATGCGGAGCAGATGTTTTGCTGGCAGAGCCATTTCAACTTGATGATCGCAATGATTTAGTAGAGAAAGCGATCTAAGCTTAGTTTTGATTTTAAGGTTGAATCAAGCTACTAGGCGATTGAATGAGTTGGAAAAGCAGAAATAGGAAGCGGACCAAACTTAAGGATAGTTTGGTCCGCTAGGTTAAAAAAATATCATGCTTTAATAATTCTTACGCATGTTTCACAGTAATCCTCTTTGTTATGCATTAGCTCACCTACTTTATGAAACAATACATGCTGCTGATTGTGCATGGGATGATGTATTAATCAAGCGCTATGAATGGCTTAGCTGTAACTTTCCGATGAAAGGGCGATTATCAATCGTCAGAATAGCTTCTTTAATGGAATAGCATAGCTGGTAGCTTTCGCTCAGCGCTTTTTTGCTAGCTTCTATTTTGTCGTTTTCAACTTTATCGACAATCCAGGTTGGGTTTAACGGATCTGAACTAAATTTGGTGATTAATACGGTAAATCCTTCTTTCTGAGCACTGATTAAAGTGTCTTTTGTGATGTCTACTATTTTCATAGTGAGATAATATACGAAAAAAATACGAAAGAGGATGTACTAAGTTTAAATGATAACCTGGTCCACTTGCGGACAATTTTAATAGAAATGTAGCTTCTTTTATGGATCCGGCGCTAAAATTGAAAAGTTTAGAGCCGGGAATATCCGCTGTGATGCAGATTGCAAAAAAAAATAAATGTAACTAAACTTTTTATCTTAATCTTATTTTCCATTGAGATGGTCGCGCACAAAATCTAGCCAATTCGAAGGATCAATGGTTTTATCAATATATACGTCAGGTTGTAATCCGATGTCGTCTACAGGGAAGTCTGGAATACGATAACTTTTAGATAATCCATAGTACAGTTCAATATCGCCACAGGGTGATGTAACGATATTTACATTCGAGATATCAAGCATCCCTTTGGTTGTTCTACCGTACAATTTTACCTTTTTACTTTGCATGGCGGTCAATAGAAATTGCTCTGTCGTGCTCCCGTTATTTTCATTGATAACGATCCCTATGTTTTTGGGATAAGGCTGAATGGTATCCATCTTGGTTATGTTTACTTTTTTATTGAATAGATCGACATACTCACCTTTATTGGCCAGCAATTTTTCGTAGTAGTTTTTGAACGTTTTTTTAGACTCCTCGTCAAAATCGGGGTTTTGACTCAGCTCCAACATGCGTTGATTATTTAAATCTGTCGAATAAAATAATGCACCTACGGTTCTAATCGGCTGCGTGTATAAGAAGGGGATAAGGCTACTATAACTCGCATCACTTCCGCCTGGATTATTTCTGACATCAATAATAAAATTTTCGGTCGATAAGATGGTTGTTCGGTTGGCCAATATAAGGCTGTCAATTGCTTTTTTTTCGGATATTTCAAAATCAGGAATTCGGAGGTAAACCGTGTTTTCATTTATTTTTTCGAATAATGGCTTTGTGGCGTTTAATGGATTTAAGTCCTTTTCAATAGGCTGCTTATTTTGTTCGGTAACCTTTTCGGCCTTCTTTGTTTTTCCAATATAATTTACGCCGATATGTCCATTACGAAAGAAACGGATCCATTGATTGAGTAATGTAGCACATTCCTGATTATTGGACAAGTGTTTAACTTTTTCGAGATACATTTTATTGTGAAATTCATAGGCATCCTTGCCCTTCTTGCTGATGGTATATTGAAAACCGGCATCATTTTCTTCAAACGTTTTTTTTACCCACAAAAAATTGGATTCACAATTGCAGTTTTGAGCGAAATTTAGGATAGGTAAACTTAGCAATAGCCATAAAAATAGGACGCGTGTGTTCAGGTGCATAATCAAAATTGTTAATAATTGTCGATTGCACAAATATAGACTAAAAATGGAAAATACCTTCGTAACCGAACAAAAGAGTATTCAGGATGTCAAGGCCCCATTTTTTAGCTATGATGGTATTAGAAAGTTTCTTCTCCTTACTCATCCCTCAGGCTGACAGCCGGGTTGATCAAGGCTGCTTTGATCGCATGATAGCTGATCGTGAGCAACGCTATTATTAGCGTACCCATGCCGGCAGCAATGAAGATATCCCAGGTGATTTTAATACGGTAAGTATAGGCGCTGAGCATGTCATCGGCGATATAATAGGCTATCGGAAATGCGATCAGGCATGAGAAAAGGACCAGTAGCACAAAATCTTGAGACAGCATCCTCATGATCTTAAAAGTAGAGGCTCCCAGTACTTTGTGGATACCGATTTCCTTCGTCCGGTTCTCGGCTATATAGGCTATCAGGCCATATAAGCCAAGGCATGAAATAAAAATTGTCAATAGTGCAAAAAGACTCGAAAGTGTACCCAATTGTTGAAAATCTTTAAATTTTTCGGCGTACTTGCTGTCTACAAAGGAATATTCAAAAGGATAGTCGGGATTATATTCTTTAAAAATCTGCTCCATGGCAGCAAGTGCTTCTGATGTTTTCATATGATCGTTTATGCGTATGTTCGTAACCTGAGTACCTGCATAAGCGCCCTGAATGACCATTGGAGTAATGGGACTGAAAGGCGATTCCTGAATAAAATCCTTGATGACTCCGACGATATGCCAATTCCTGCCATCGACAACCGTTTTGCCGATCGGATCATCAAAATTAAATGCCTTGGCGGCGGATTCATTAATAATCATCGCGGCAGAATCAGTTGGAAATTTAGCTAAATCAAAATCCCGCCCTGCAACTAATTGCAGCTCTGCCGTGTTGACCAAATTTTCATCGGCACCAATTCTGGCAAAAATGGTGTTATTATCTTTGGGCTTCCCTGCCCAGTCCATGTAGTTGCTGCTTCTGTTCTCCGTAAGGGGGGACGAAGTCCTTGAAATCTGTGTGGCAATACCGGAAGACAATAATTTATTTTTTATGAGTAATCTATTTTTGCTGATTTCTCCCTGATCGATAATACTAACCAACCTTTCCTTGTTATATCCGATTTCTCTATTTTGAGCGTATCTGATTTGGCGCTGAATAGATAATGTTGTTATGGTCAGGATGATAGCAATACAGAATTGGGAAATGACGAGGATTTTCCGAGGGTTAAATTTCTGTTGAACATGAAGATATTTGCCTTTCAGTACTTTCGTCGGCAGGAAGGAAGACAGATAAAACGCAGGATAGCTCCCTGAAAGAATTCCGGTCACTAAAATAAATCCTGCAAACATTGCCCAGAAAAGGAGATCGTCAAATTGGATAGATAGCTTTCTGGAGACCAGATCATTAAAGTAGGGGAGCGCTATCAGTGTAATCAACAGGGATAATAGGCCAGAAATGCATGAAATCACCATGGATTCAGTCAGGAACTGGCCGACTAACATGTTTTTATTTGCACCGACGACTTTTCTGACACCTACTTCCTTCGCCCGTTTTTCGCTCTGAGCCGTACTTAGATTCATGAAATTTATGCAGGCAATAATAAGAATAAAACAAGCAATGGCGATAAATGATCGTACCATGCCAATTCGTTGCGAGCTCGGCTTTCCCTGCTCAGTAAAGTTGCTATAAAGCCATTTATCGCCGATAGGTTGAATAAAATTGGCTACTTTTGTATCGGTATGCTTTCTTAGGAAATATTTTATATTTGTTTCAAATTGATCGACATTCGCACTTTTATGCAGTTGTATGTAGGTCTGAACGGAATTATTTCCCCAATAGTCGTCTGAATAGCCTATTTTCTCCATTAATGTCCACGGTACGAGATAAGTGCTTCCTTTCATAAACGAATTATCTGGCAAGTCCTGAATAATCGCAGACACAGTTGAAATTTGGGAGCTGTCCACTCGGATGGTCTTGTTGATCGGGTCGGAATGCCCAAATAATCTTTCAGCCAAAGATTTCGTGAGAACGATCTGGTTGGGATTTTTTAATGCTTCGAGGGGATTGCCCGCTATAACTTTGTAATCAAATATTTTTAAGAATGTGCTGTCTACGAAAGCACCTTGTTCTTTTGCAAGTTTTTTTTCTTGATGGGTTAAAAGAAATCCAGTGCCCTTATCCACTCTTGTAATCTCATTTATCTCAGGAAAGTCGGTTTTTAAAGCCGCAGCCATTGGCTTAGGCGTATAAAAATGTTCGACGGCTTCGCCTTCCCACACATCTTTCATCCCGACTGCATAGATCTGATCGGTATTAGAATAAAAGCGGTCAAAGCTAAATTCGCTTTTTACCCATAGCATGATCAATATGGCAGCTGTCATTCCAGAAGCTAATCCTACAATGTTTATCGCTGTAAAACCTTTATTCTTTACTAAATGACGAAAGGCAGTTTGAAAATAATTCGTAAGCATATTAAATTGTTATGGATTAACGTTTACTAATTCATTGCCAATAAAATAAAGTGCTGAAAATAAGTGGTTAAAGCGTTTTTTATCATCAAATGCATGTTCGAAATCGAACGATCTTTGTTCGAATGCGGACAATTGAGGAAAGATTATTAAACCTATTGATAAACTCAAAATTTTACTAACATACAGGAGCATCTTCATTGCGTTATTTTACAGGTTTTATTAGAAATCCATCATAAATTGACTTTCCTAAAAATATAACCTAATTTTGACTGATCAACAATAACTAAACCAGCAGATGAGTGTTACACATGTCCGACAACTGTTTACCCAACTTTACGAAGAAAATTGGGTGAAGTTGTATGTGCATGTTTTCCGGATGCTAGACGATCGTGACGAAGCCCGTGACATTGTACAGGAAATTTTTACCAATCTCTGGGACCGCATGGAGCGGCTCGAAATTGAACATTCTTATCAGGCGTATCTTTTTCGTTCGGCCCGTAATCTGGTCATCAATCGTATCGCCAGCCAGGATGTGGGCCGAAAATATGAACATTACCTGGAGCATGCCGCATCAACTCCTGAAATTATGCCCGACGAGTTGCTGCGGGAGAAAGAATTGGCCCGGCAGATCGATCAAGCGATTGAAAAGCTGCCCCGCAAAATGGCTTTGATCTTCAAAAAAAGTCGTTTCGAGCAGCGGAGTTATCGGGAGATCGCCGCAGAACTTGATATCTCTGAACAGACGGTCAAAAAGCAGATTTACAATGCGTTGACGGTTTTGAGAAAAAAAATACGAACTATTTTCATTTTTTTCTACCACTAAAGGGGCACTTTCCTGTCTTCTAAACGGTAAACAGGATAGAACCTATGAAACAACGATTATCGAAACAATTACTGCAGAAGTATCAGCAGGGGAATTGCAGCGCCGAGGAAATTGCACTTGTCGAAAGTTGGTACAATCAGCTCAGTCGGAAAAATAACGAAAAAGACATCCCGGAACTGGATCTCGCTGCCGAAGACGGCTATTTCCAACAGCATATTTTTGAGCCCGAATTAAGGGCTAATCGCCACCGGAGTGCCTATTTGAAGGTGGCTGCCAGCATTGTATTCTTTTTGATGGCCGGTGCAGCGCTGTACTTCTTTTCCCAGCCCCAACAATCGCCACAGCCACTGCCTTTTAGTGTCGGTCAATTCCAGGCCGATCTACTGATCGGCAATGAAGTGGTTAGCCTGGACGAAAAGAAACCGTTTAGCCCGGCCTACATGGCGCAGGGGAAGGGGGATAACCTGGCGGTCAAGACCAAAAAGGGGCAAGAATTCAAAATGGAACTTCCCGATGGAACCACCGTATGGCTAAATGCAGACAGCAAACTGGAAATAGGACCGGGATACGACCTCAAGGAACGCTCGGTATTCCTGACGGGTGAAGCCTATTTTAAAGTGGCAAAAAATAAAGCCAAACCTTTTATTGTTCATGTCGGCAACACCAGCATTGAAGCCTTGGGAACCGCTTTCAACGTGAAGTTATACGCAAACGATAGCCAGCTCTTAACCACACAGCTCGACGAAGGTAAAATACGGGTCAGCAATGCGGGTCTTCAGGAGATTCTGCTACCGGGACAGTCGATCGAACTGAATGTGCTGAACGGTGCCTTCCAGCGAAAGCAGCAAAATATACAACAGGATGCTGCCAATTGGAAAGACGGTTACTTTGAATTTGACCAGACACCGCTTCCCGAGATTTTGGCCGATCTTTCCCGTTGGTACAATTTCACCTATAGCCTGGCGCCCGTCTATAAAAACAAAGTCCTTAGCGGGAAAATCAGCAAAAAAGAGTCCTTTGAAGAAGTACTCAAAATATTACGGTTCGCCGGCATAAACTATACCATCGACAAGGATCGACTTGTACTTGTTCCCTAACCAAACCCAAACAAACGCATTTTCAATCTAAATACCCTATGAAACAATCCGTAAAAACACTGCTATTGATGCTGATGCATGTCAATGGCTATGCCTTTAGCCAGCAGGGAGACAAGGCATCTGACCATGTTCAATTTAAACAGCTCGTTAAAGCCATTGAGCAGCGCAGCGATTACCGCTTTGTGTATGATCCCCATGAAATTAACCCCGACCTGAATATTGATGTCAATTTAAACAATGCCAATATCCCCGAGCTACTTAAACAGGCATTCTCGGCTAAGGGCATCCGCTATCAAATTGTCAAAAACACCATCGTGCTCCAGGGGAAGGGGGTAGCAAAGCCGCTCCAGATGACCATCTCCGGTCGGGTCAACAATGGGGCTGGTACAGCGCTTGAAGGGGTTAGTGTACGGGTTAAAAATAAGGTAGCCAGTACAGTGACCGATGCTAACGGTCGTTTTAGTTTAAATGGCCTGCAGCAGGATGATATCTTACTTTTGAGTTATGTGGGTTACCGCAGCAAGGAAGTCAAGGTCGCGGGCAAGGGCATCATGGACATCAGTCTTGAAGTAGATCCCGGTAACCTGGATGAAGTGGTGGTGATCGGTTACGGTACGTCTTCGATACGCAAAAATACGGGTTCGGTATCCAGTGTAACCGGCAGGGAAATAGAGACCCAACCGGTACTCGATCCCCTGGCTGCATTGCAGGGCCGCGTTGCCGGACTTAGTATCGCTTCTAATTCGGGCTTGCCGGGCAGTTCTTTTCAGGTGCAACTGCGGGGTGTCAACTCCCTGAGTAATGGCAGCAGCCCCCTTTACATTATCGACGGTATTCCATTTTCGGACGAAAGCATGAATCAGTTTACCGCGGCCAATGGCAATCAAAGCCCGCTCAGCCTAATCAATCCAAGGGATATTGAACGCATCGATGTGCTTAAAGATGCCGATGCGACAGCCATTTATGGCTCCCGGGGTGGGAATGGGGTGATCCTGATCACAACAAAAAAAGGAAATAAGGGCGGACTTAAAATAGACTTTAATGCCAATGTGGGCTCCGGTAAGGCCATCCGCAACTTGAAGATGCTCAATACGGAGCAATATTTGGAAATCCGGAAGGAAGGCTTTAAAAACGATAACTGGACAGCGACAGCAGATAATGCGCCGGATCTGCTCACCTGGGATCAGTCCGCCTACAGCGACTGGCAAAGGGAGTTTTATGGTGCATCGGCCCCTTTTTCAACCTATCAGCTGTCATTTTCAGGCGGAAATGAATATACCCAATACCTGGCCAGTACCAATTTCAATCGTCAGGGTGATCCCTTGCCCGGTAATAAAAATTATCAGCGTGGTGGTGCGTTGTTGAACTTGTCTACGCAGTCCAAAGATCAGCGATTTAAACTAAACAGCAGTTTCAACCTCAACCTGGACCGTAACAATACCGTGCCTACAGATATCGCACAGTTTTACAACCTGGCGCCCAATTATCCTTTATATGATGAAAAGGGAGACTATTATTGGTTTCAGCAGAGCTTACAGAACCCCGCCGCCTATATGGAGCGCTCGAGTGTTTCGAAATCAAAATCCCTGCTGGCCAACTTTTCTGCCGAATACGCGATCTTACCCGAACTGGTCGCAAAAGTCAATGTGGGCTACAACCTCAAAAGCATGGACCAGACGCGCTTGCTGCCCAATGCGGGATTTAATCCATTGACGAGCACGGGTTCCATGGCCTCTTACGGGAATTCGGATTATCAGTCCTATATCATTGAACCGCAATTAAACTACAGCAAAACAATTGGTAAACATGATTTTAAACTGCTTTTAGGCGGAACCTGGCAGCAGAGGGTCAGCGAAGGGAAATACTTCGATGGCAGCAGTTACCCGAGTGATTCGCAGCTAAACAATATCGGTGCTGCAGGTATCCTTGTGAACCGCAACAATCAGTATGCAGATTATCGTTACCAGTCTGCATTTGCACGTATCAATTATGCCTATGCCGATAAATATCTGTTGAATTTCAGTTACCGAAGAGATGGTTCGTCCCGCTTCGGTCCCAACAATAAGTACGGTAATTTTGGGTCGATCGGTGCAGCCTGGGTATTTAGTAGTGAAGAATTTTTACAGGATCAGTCTATCTTGAGCTTCGGGAAGCTTCGTGCGAGCTGGGGAGTGACGGGCAACGACCAGATCGGCGATTACCAATATCTGGATACCTGGGGCACAGGATTTGCCTACCAAGGCATCACGGGGCTTTATCCGACACGGGTGTTTAACCCCAATTTTGGATGGGAAGAAATTAAAAAGAAAGAACTGGGGCTCGACCTTGGTTTTTTCAGGGACCGTATCTTCCTTACTGCCAATTATTACAACAATAGATCGGATAATCAGCTGATCAATATCGTGCTCGCACCGCAGACGGGCTATAATTCTTATTTTGGTAATACCCCCGCACTGATCGAAAATAAGGGCTTGGAGTTAGAGCTGAGCAGCGTGAATATCCAAAAGGAAAAGTTCAGCTGGAAAACCAATTTCAATATCACTTTTCCATCCAATACCCTGCTGGAATATCCGGGGCTTGCAAGTAGCAGTGATGCGAGGCGATACATCATTGGCGAGTCTACCCGTATCGTCCGTGGATTTCAGTTTACGGGAGTGGACCCGCAAACTGGGGTTGCTCAATTCCGGGATGTGGATGGTGACGGGAAAATTACGGATTTCAACGATTACGTAACCTTGGGATCCCTGCTGCCCAAGTACTATGGTGGTATCGGCAATAATCTGAATTATGGCGATGTGAGCCTTGGATTCCTATTTCAGTTTGTCAAACAGGAGGGACCATCCATTGGTTACGGCCCACAGGCAACAACCATTGGCGGATTGGGCAATCTGGATGAATATATGTTGAGCCGTTGGCAGCAGCCCGGAGATGTGACCGATGTGCCACGCGCTACCGCCAATAGCGCCAACGAAGCCAACGTGGCCTTCCGCAATTACTACCGCTATTCTTCGGCCGTATGGGACGATGCTTCTTTTATCCGTTTGAAAAATATATCGCTTAGTTATGATATTTCCAAATGGACCAAGAAGATCAATATCAGCCGGGCGCTGGTACAGTTCAATGCCCAGAACCTCTTTACCTGGACAAGCTTCAGGGGAATGGATCCCGAGATGCCTGGTTTTGACCGTACCTATCTCTCGGATGTCAATCCCTTTGGTTCGGTACGGAACAGCGCCACACCATCCATGCGTACCTATACATTTGCGGTTCAGCTCACTTTTTAATGATCATAACACTAAAGACTTATCCCATGAACAAATATATCATCTACAGCCTTTTTGCGACACCACTGCTAAACATCTCCTGCAATAAATTTTTGGACGTGGACCCACCCAAGACGGAAGTGGCGGCAGCGTCGGCTTTCAGTGATGAAAAGACGGCCACAGCAACCGTAGGTGGGCTCTATACCAGCATGAACAATTACAACAACCAATTCGCCAGTGGATTGATGAGCATTGTATTGTCCAGTCTGGCCGACGATTATAACTCGGCTTTTACAAGCTACGACGAGTACAAATACAATAAACTGAGCCCGGCGACTTCTTACCTCGATAGGCTCTGGTCGCAACCCTATAGCTATATCAACCACAGCAATAAGATTATCGAGGGTGTTGAAGCCTCGGCGCTCAGCAGTACGGTAAAGGCACAGCTTTCGGCCGAGGCCCGTTTTACGCGGGTATTCAATTACTTTTACCTGAGCAACCTCTTCAATAAAGTGCCCCTCATCACCGATACCAAAGATCTGGAAGCCAACAACCGAAAAGGTCCGGCCTCCAGGGACGAGCTCTATGCGTTTATGGTGGACGATCTGCAGAAAGCTGCTGTCGATATTGCGGATGCCTATCAGGGCAATGAGCGTACCCGCCCCAATAGAAAAGCGGTTGATGCGCTATTGGCCAGGGTCTATCTGTATCATGGCGACTGGGCCAATGCCGAAGCAATGGCCGACAAAGTTATCGCCGATAATCGGTACGAACTGTCGCGCGACCTCAATACCGTTTTTTTGAAAACGAGCAAAGAGGCGATCTGGCAGCTGCAGAGCGTTAATCTTTCTACTGCCGGGGTCAACACCTGGGAAGGTTTCAGCATCGTTCCGGCAGTAGCTACAGCTCGGAGTTACTATCAGGTGTATGATGCCACGGTAGCGGCCTATGAAGAGAACGATTTACGCAAAACGATGTGGTTAAAGCCTTATGTGGTAAGTAATAAGACGCTTTATATGCCGTATAAGTATAAGCTGCGCACGGGCGCACCTGTGACCGAATACAATACTGTGCTGCGCCTTGCCGAGCAGTATCTGATCCGTGCAGAAGCGCGGCTAAACCAGAATAAGTTGCCGGCGGCACTACAGGATATCAATCAGATACGCGAACGTGCAGGCCTTGCTGCGCTGCCACAAACAATGGACAAGGCGGGCATTGCCCTGGCCCTCGAAAAAGAACGCCAGCTGGAGCTGCTCGGTGAATGGGGACATCGTTGGTTTGACCTGGTGCGCACAAACAGGGCCCTGCCTGTACTTTCAAAGGTCAAAACAGACTTTAGTGAAAGCGATATTAAAATACCGATCGCCAGTGCTATTTTAATTACCAATGCTAACCTCCAACAGAATGATTAAGCTATTCAAATACGCATTGCTGCTGTGCCTGCTACAGGCAAACCTGCTGTTGCAGGCACAAGTGAGCATTTTGCCGCACAAAGCAACGGCCGGTGATACCGTGACCATCAGCTTTGATCCAAGTAAATCTGCTGCTTCCCAGACGGAAGGGCCATTTTTCGTGGATTTCAACTATTCAAATTTTTACGAGTTCCCGAGCCGCATGCCCATGCAACAAGAAGGTGGAGTCTGGCGTGTGCGTTTTAAACTGCCCCCCTACGCCAACTTTTCCTGCTTTACGATCGCCGACAAAGACAAGAAATTCGTACAGCAGGCAAGCGATAGCAGTCAGTATGAGATCTACGTCTATAAGCAGGGGAAACTGATTGCCGGCAATTACCTTGGGAAATCATACAGTGTACCGGTTCAGGATAAAACCTCGGATCATATCCTTGCTACCCAGGAATATTACCTCAAAAAAGAGCTGAGTCTGTATCCCGACAATTACGAGGCACGGCTCCGGCTGATTGTGCTACAGATGAAAAACGCTGGTCCGGCCCAGCAGGGGCGGCTGTTGAACAAAGGCTTGGCCGTAGTGGAAAAGAAATTCAGAAGCAATCCGCTCTTTGAAGGAAACCTCAACAAGGTGACCATGGGCTATCTGATACTTGGCCAGAACCAAAAAGTGGATTCGATCCGCCAGGTGGTGATCAACGAGTTTCCCAACAAGAAGATCGGGATTAGTTATCGGCTCAATAAGCTGTTCCGCGAGCAGGATTCTACTGCCGTGGTCGCGAAAATAGGGCAGCTTCTTTCGTTAAAAACAGCCGATAATGAAGCGGCCTATGCCAGCGCTTACGAATATCTTTTTACCTACTATGTGCAGCACGGCGACAGCATACAGGCCAAGAAATACCTGCCGCTGATTACCCGTTGGGAGCAGGATCCCTACAAATGGCGTGCATACAATCAGTATGTGCAGCTGCTCTTGAATCATAAGCTGATGCTGGAGGAGGCATCCAAACTCAATTTGTATCTACTCGACAGTGTTGCGGCCTATCCCGTGAGTTTAATACGCTATTTCCCCGAAACGGGCTATCTGGTGGCCCATGATCCAGCCAAGGCCGACAAGCTTGCTGCGGTAAAAGCAGAAATTATGGCCAATCAGGGACTTATCGCCGCTCAGTTAAACCAGCCCGAAGCGGCCCGAGACTGGTTTGCCAAAAGCATCCCTACACTCAAATCGGCGGTATTGCTCCGGTCAGTGGCCATGCAGTATCAGCAGTGGAATGATCCAAACAGCGCTCTACCCGTATTGGAGGCAGCCTATCGGTATGCTCCTTTTGACCCAGCGATCAGGCAGCTTCTCGACAAAGTGATCCTTAAAAACGGAATGGACAATGCTGCCGAACGGCAGGCTTATTTTAGCAAGCTTGACAAGCAATGGAAACAAGGGTATTACCAGGAGTTTCAGAAAATCATCGGCAATACGCCATTTCCAGAAGACATCAGCATCGTCGATATGGACAAAAAACCTTTGCTCAAAGCGGATCTCCAGGACAAGATTGTCATCATTGATTTTTGGGCAACCTGGTGTAAGCCCTGCATCGCTTCATTTCCCTATTTGCATCAGGTGTACAAAAAATATGCGGATGATCCGCAGGTGAAGTTCGTGATGCTCAATTCGGGCAGTGGAAACAGCTGGGACGATGCGTACAAATGGGCAAAGGCCAATCCCGAATTTGACTTTCCATTTTATTACAACCAAGATAAAAAGCTCAGTAGTAAACTGGATATCACATCCATTCCGACAACATTGATCCTGGACAAAAAAGGGAACATCCGTTTTCGAAAGGTGGGATTTGAAGGTGAAAAGCTACTGCAGAGCCTCGATGCCATGATCGAATACCTGAAAGAACTGGAGCACTAATTTGTTGGATTCCATGTAGCTGTTCGCAAATGTGCTGTTTCATTGAGATAGTAATACGACAACATCAATGAAACAGCAATTGCTTATATCATATCGATCACAACCCCATAAATTTAAAAGGTTGTACTTTTTTTAGGTGTTCATTGCTCAATCCAGTATAGGTTTTGTTTTGTTCCACATCAAGTTTAAGAACCTGACCTTTTTCGCTCAGATCCAGATCTTTTAGATTGATCCAAAAAGTACCCGGTGTGGTTACTGTTTCAAAATAGTAAACCAAATCTTTATGATCTGCAACAGAACGCCAACGTGTCGTCGAGATATTGGGTTCTTCCTTGGAGGAAATTCCATAAGGAACAGAACAGTTGCGAATTACGCTAAACACACTTGCAACGGATTTCCTCACGTCATCGGTCTGTGGAATTGCATCAATATAAAAGGAAGCACGCACAAATCGGTCTGCCGCACGGTTGGTACCAGGCAACATGATGGTACCTGGAATTCCCCGCCAATAATTATTGAGTGCCAGCTGCTCTTCAAAGATCGGCGAGTTTGTCATCACGACGTATTTCGGGTCGTGGTGTATCACAAGCTTTCCGTTGATATATTCAAATATGGCGTTGTCGCCAGATTTATCGGATAATGATAAATGGAGTGTCGTAAACCGTTGTGTACCCGGAATATAGTCGCTGACTAAGACGAAAGGTTCGCTTTTAAGAGCATCTACCGCCTCTGCTACCGAAGCATAGTTATCTAATATATACTGTGCCCAAGCGGCAATGGTCAATCCGGGCTTCTGTCCTTTTGGATCGAATTTAGGATATTGGGATTCGGCTAGCCAAAGGACATTGGCTACAAGGCCAGCCTCATTCAAGCCATCTGTAGTGGCGATGTCCCAGGCACTCGCAATGACACTGCCATATTTTGAAGTCCATTTGACGGAAAGGGGACCCACTTCTCCATTTCGTTTCATCCCTTTTGGAAACACCCATAGATTAACGGGTATTTCATCCCGCCAGTCCATACTTCGGGCGGTAAGGACAGTTTGATTGGGCCCTTTATATACAACGCGTGTGCATGCATCGGTTTTGCGATAGACAAAACAAAAAAACAGCACTAAAACAATTAAGATTCTTTTCATTTTCTTAAATTTATATAATTAAAATATATTCCTATGTTGGTCCATAATCCCGTAGCTCAATTCGCCTGCTGCTACATTTAACTTATTTAAGTCTATTTTTGTTAATTAGGATAATTATCATTGCCATGATAACTAATTTTCCCCTCTTTTTGTTTGTCCTAACCGTCAAATTTTGGGTAGCTTAATATTAAATTAACACTGGAGAATAATAATCTTCGTAATTGTACTCTTGGCTGCCATTCGCGACGATAATAGGGCATGCCGAAGAAAATATAATCCTTTATTCGCCCGCTACAGCTTAAGTATATTTAATTTCATGTGGCTGGTCCTGAATGTGGAAGCACTCAATGGGATAGAAAACAGCAGTGGGATAAGAATTCTTAAGCAAATGAGCGATACAGCGTGGTTTTAAAGGAGGTGTGCAATTTCAACAAGGGGTTCTTTTGCCCCTAGGCGAATAAATTTAATAAAAAAATCGAAGTTTGAAAAGTATTGTCTTGGTAGTCACTTTGTTAATTTAGCTTAATTTTTGTTAAATCGAATCTTCCTGTAAGCTAACATAGTTAAATAATTCGTTATTTAGGTATAAAAGGAAACAGGATGATGTCCGATTTTAAAAAAAATATACACCTGGCAAATCGCGCCGGATTTGGGATGAGCCTAAAGCAGATTACCGTTTTTGAACAGCATTCTACCGCAGTCCTCTGGAAGCAATATGCCCAGGAACATGAATTTCATCCCATCAGTTTCAATACGGAGCAGACCAACGTCAACTACACGGCGCTTTCCAAGTTGAATGCCGCAGACAAAAAGCAGGTACAACAGCTCAATCGAAAGCGTAATATTGAGATCAACCTTAATTTCCTGAATGAAATGGTGCATAGCGAAGATCAGCTCAGGGAGAAGATGGCCTTTTTTTGGCACGGCCATTTTGCAAGCCGGGTTATCAACGCCAATTTTAGCGCCCATATCCTCAACGAAATCAGAAAAAATGCGCTTGGAAATTTCCGGGATCTGCTGTTCGCCGTTTCCAAAACTCCGGCTATGCTCAATTTTCTCAACAACCAGCAGAATAAAAAAGACCATCCCAATGAAAACTTTGCCCGGGAAGTGATGGAGCTCTTTACGATGGGGCGTGGCAACTATACGGAATCGGATGTGAAGGAAGCTGCGCGTGCATTTACGGGCTGGTCATACGATAAGGATGGCCAGTTCTTGGTGCGTAAAAAGTTTCATGACTCGGGCAGCAAAACATTTTTGGGGAAAACCGGAAGTTTCGACGGCAATGCTATCCTGGATATTATCTTGGAGCGGCCCGCTACGGCCCGTTTTATCACCGAAAAGCTCTACCGTTTTCTGGTCAACGAACAAGTGGATCAGGATATCGTCGACACGCTGAGTAAAGATTTCTTCGATTCAGGATATGATATCAGTCGGTTGCTAGACCGAGTATTTACTTCAGCCTGGTTTTACGACTCCAAAAATGTAGGCAACAAAATAAAGTCACCGGTGGAACTCATGGCCGGTATTATGCGCATGCTGCCCATGGAGATCGCGAACCCTGAAAACCTGATTGTTTATCAAAAATTACTGGGGCAGGTGCTTTTGTATCCGCCGAATGTGGCGGGATGGCCATCGGGAAAAGCCTGGATTGACAGCTCTACCTTGTTGCTCCGGATGCAGATACCGCAGATATGGACCGGCCTGCGGCCGCTGGACCTTGATGCGCAGAATGACGACGACCTTGATATGGGGATGAAGCAGTCGCGGGCCATGGCTAAAGCCTATAAAAACCCCAAAATTTCCATTGACTGGGCTGGTGTCGAGGCTGTATTTGCCGACCGGGATCCCTTTGAGCTCCTGCTGCTGCAGCAACCTTCCTTTGGTAAGGCACTGCGCGATAGCTACGCTGGCGGAAGCCGCCGTAGGACTATTATTGAAGTAATGAGTATCCCCGAATATCAACTCTGTTAATCGTAAATAGGAAGCCATGATCATCAAAAGACGCCAATTTCTCAAAGCAGGTTCACTTGCAACAGCATCGCTGCTGCTGCCCAATTTCTTAAAAGCCATGTCCTTGCCCGAAGCACTGGAAAGGGGACATAAGGTGTTGGTCATCTTGCAGCTCAGTGGTGGCAATGATGGGCTAAATACCATTGTTCCGATGCGCAATGATATCTATTTTCGGGAACGGCAGACGATTGCGGTCGATAATGCACTAACGCTCACAGATGAAGCGGGCATTCATCCGGCTTTACCTTTTTTTAAGACACTTTATGATCGTGGCGAACTGGCTGTACTCAACAATGTCGGCTATCCCGATCCCAATAAATCGCATTTCCGCAGCATGGATATATGGCATAGTGCGAGCCGAAGCGACGAATACCTGGAGAGCGGCTGGATAGGCCGCTACCTCGACCAGGCCTGTTACGATTGCGGTCATCCGACGCAGGCTCTCGAAGTGAATGATATGCTGAGCCTTGCCCTCAAAGGAAAACAGAAAAAAGCGTTCGCGTTTAAAGACCCCAAGAAGCTTTATCAGACCAGCCGTGAAGAATACTTTAATACACTCTATCAGGAACATAAGCATCAACATGAAGAGGAAACGGTAGCCTATCTGTATCAGACCCTGGGTGATACAATCAACAATGCCGACTATATTTTTGAACAGAGTAAAGCCAGGAAGACCGCGGCAGCGTACCCCGATTCGGTGCTTGGAAAGGATCTGAAGACGGTATCCTCGTTGATTAAATCAGATATCAATACACAGGTATATTATCTGCAGATCGGTAGTTTTGATACGCATATCAATCAGCAGCAGCGGCAGGACAGCCTATTCCACACCATCAACGATGCCGTGGAGGCTTTTGTGGACGACCTCAAGAAAAATGGCCTTTTTCAGCATGTCATGCTGATGACCTTTTCGGAGTTTGGTCGCAGGGTGGCCCAGAATGCCAGCAATGGTACTGACCATGGTACAGCCAACCAACTTTTTTTTCTATCCGGAGGCTTGAAAAAACAGGGCCTGCTCAACGCGCTGCCCGACCTGACCCAACTCAATGAGGGGGACCTCCAGTATACGGAAGATTTTCGAAAAGTATATGCTACATTATTGAAAAAATGGCTCGATGCAGATTCAGCCAAAATATTGGGTTGGAAAAATGGGATTTATGATTTTATTTAAAAAGCGCAGACTTATGGATAGGTATTTATACGTTTTTTTTTCTGATAAGCAGTTTTTTACCTGAATTGTGTGATGGGCTTTGATTTTCAGGATTTATTAGAGATATTAGTTCTATAAACTTAAAATTTGAGTCCATTACACAACCTTTCGGAAGAAACATTGATTCTTTTGCTTAAGAAAAAGAACCAGCAGGCCTTTAGCTATCTCTACGATAACTATGCGGACGCCTTGTATGGCGTAGTTTGCCGGATTGTAACTTCTGTTGAGCACGCAGAGGAAGTTATTCAGGATGTTTTTGTTAAGATCTGGAAACATGTTGATCATTTCGATGCAGAAAAAGGAAGGTTATATACATGGATGATCAATATTGCGCGTAACGCCGCACTGGACTACCGTAAATCAAAGGGTGCAAAGAATGAATTGAAAAACCAACCGCTCTCCAATATCGTAAATAGAGAAGAGGAGCTAGATGGAAGTCAGAATGAACGGAATGCACGGGTAGATTTTATTGGATTTAAGAATGTTTTAGATAACTTAAAGCCCGAATGCCGCATTTTGATTGAAATGGCCTACTATGAAGGATACACCCAACAGGAAATCGCGCAACAGCTCGATATTCCTTTGGGGACCATAAAAACACGGACTAAAGCTGCGTTTTTACTCTTAAAAAAAATATTAAAAGAATATCGTTAATTTTGGATATCGAAGCTTACATATCATCTGGGATTATTGAATCGTATGTATTAGGACTCGCTTCCGAAGAGGAAGTCAGTATCCTGAACTGTATTCGTAAAAATAATTCCGCAGTGGATGAAGCAGTAATCGAAGCTGAAAAAATGCTCGAGAACTTGGCTGAGATCCAGGCGGTGGCAATGCCTATTTCCCTGAAGGAAAAGATCTGGGCTAGGCTTGAAGATGAAAACCTCGTTGGGAAGAATGATGCAGCAGATCTTCCTCCCACGGTGATTACTTCATCGGATGAATATGATACGTCACTACCAAATTCCAGCACTGAAGAGCAGACGGCTCAGATGGCATCGCTAAGATCTTATGGGTGGGCAATCGCAGCAAGTGTTTTGCTTGCGCTTAGTGCTGGTGCAAATCTATTCTTTTATCAGCAGCAACAACAGGATAGACAGATGCTTGCTCAAACTAATACACAACTAAATTCGGAGCAAACTGCGTTAGCTGTATTGCAGGACAAATGGGCACTCATTCAGAATCCGGCCATTAAAACGATTTCTTTAAAAGGGGTTGAGACCAAACCAGATTTGCACGCACTAGTTTACTGGGACCAGCAATCTAAAGCAGTATACTTGAGTCTTGAACATATGCCCGTTCCTCCCAAGGGTAAACAGTATCAGCTCTGGGCCATGGTAGACGGACAGCCGGTCAGTGCTGGTGTATTTCCGGTGGCTGCCAGCAATCAGATGGCCAGTAAAATGCTTGATGTTGCCAAAGCGCAGGCCTTCGCCATTACGTTGGAGGATGAAGGTGGGAAACCTAGCCCTACGCTAACTGAGCTCTGCGTGATGGGAAATATTTAGCACCTTATTCTCTTAAATTTTTTACTGTGGGTCATGTTTTAATAGCACGAAAAAGCCCCAATTTGTAAACCAAACCGGGGCCGTTTTCACAGGTAGATTAAGACTTTTGTTAAGCTTTGATAAATAAACCTGCAATATTAAGTACAGCTTCTGCGGTTAATGGCTCATCAAAAGATTGTGTTGCTGCACTAGTTGAGATTTTGCCCATGGAGCCAGACAGCGAAGTTATGTCAACGCCTGCTTGCTTTACATTATCTTCACCTGCATAAATAGGATCTACGACGGCACCGATACCCGTATCGTTGGATCCCGTAATCCAAGGCTTTTGATTTGCAGCACCACCGCCGCGTGCGCGGCGCATCTGCCGGATATGGGAGGCATGCCTGGCTTCGACAGAGTGAATCTGTAATGCTGCAGTAAGAACAACGCGGTTGCCAAGCAAGATGCCTGCCTGTCCCTTATATGCTCTCACTCCGGTATCTTCAAATGCCTGAGCAACCGCTAAAAATGTATCATAATCGCTAAAGACATTTCCAAATGTGCCGCCAGCGGTGAAATCAAATGTCGGCTTTGAAACAGCCTTACTGCCCAATACCTGTTTTAGAAAGTTCACGTGAGCTACCTCATGATCCCGTATGGTCGTAATGGCTCCAAGCGGTTTGCCCGAGGGGATGAGTCCAGCTTTTGCAACTCCCATGGTATAATATTCTGCTTCTAAATATTCGAGGGTCAATGCATAATTTAGGACACCATTTACGTCCGTTGGAGCTGTGGCACCATAAGCTTTTTTGAAAAGTTCACTAACGAAAAAGGGTAGTGCTGCCAGCGTTACTTTTTTACTCATGGAAGCTAGATTTTTAATTGCTTCACGACGTGGGCTGATGCGATCGCTGAACTCAGGATCTACAGCATTTATTTGTTCAAAAACGTTTAAAAGATTCATGATAATTGAGTTTTGGGTGATTAATAAGTGGGTAGATCCGATACATCGATTTTCGATTTGATAAACGGTGCCGCAGCGCTCAGTACGACACTGGGGCTTTTGGCAACATCAAGACCATTGGAATCGACAACTTCCATATTGGCAAAACTGCCATTGTCTATCATGTCACGTACCCAAGCAGCATGCCGCGCTTCGACCGAAACGATCTTGCCTGCCAATAACAGGTAATTAGGATCTTTAATAAGCCATCCTGCACCGTTATATGCTGAAACGCCCAGATCCTCAAACGTTTTGGCCGTTGCCAGGACATTTTCCCGGCTATTGAAATTAATACCCGAAAGATTTAAATCAAGGCTGGAGATTGCTTTGGCACCCAGTGCAACTTTAAAAAATTCGCGATGGGCAATCTCATGATCACGGATATCGGTAAAGAATGCCTTTTCCATATCTGTCATGCCAGCGTAGGGGTTATTGACCAATTGAATATAAAAGGCGGCTTCAAGCTGTTCGAGTGCGTATGCGTAGTTGAGAATAGCAATATCGCCACTTCCAAAATATAGACCCTTACCACCATTATCCATATCGTCATCATGATCTTTTTTACAACTGGACATACCAAGGATGGCTAATGATGCAGCGCTAGCGCCTGCAAATTTTAGGAAATCCCTTCTGCGAAGATCCCTTTTTTCAATTTCGCTATTGGAATGCAATAGTGAATCATTGTGGGGCTTTGTTGTCTTTTCCATAACAAAAGTCTTTAAGTTTTATAATTTTCTGTACTTATAACCATTTACGACTTTTTGGATAGCTTGGATTTCATCATTCTATTTTTTTTTAATTTTTTTTTTTTTTGGATGTTTTAGCTGTTGTAAATAACGATCGTTTCACATGTAAGCCGATCGCTTATTACGGTACTGCTCGGGATAGCAGCGCACAAAAAAACTGATGCAGACTTGCATCAGTTTTTGCTAAGAACCATTTATGCCATACCATTTACTTCTTGGCTAGCAAGGGCAAATATTTTCCATAACCCTTGGCTTTCATTTCTTCTTTAGGCACAAATTGGAGAGAGGCACTATTGATGCAATAGCGCAGTCCCCCTTTGTCAGCAGGGCCGTCATCAAAGACATGTCCTAAGTGAGCGTCGCCAGTTTTACTACGTACTTCCGTGCGGCGCATGCCGTGAGAATTATCCGCGAATTCTTCGACTAAATCTGGATTGATCGGTTTGGAAAAGCTGGGCCATCCACAACCTGATTCAAACTTGTCGGTCGAGACAAATAGTGGTTCACCGGTAGTAATATCCACATAAATGCCATCTCTGAACTCATCATTGTATGCATTATCAAAGGCACGCTCGGTTGCCTGATGCTGCGTGACATCATATTGCAGTGGTGTAAGTTCTTTTTTTAATGTGCTTTGGTCTTTTCTTTTATAAGTTTGCTGCGAGGCTGAATCTTTGGCGGGAGAAGGATTGGCTTTTCGTGCCAACTCGAATAATTCCGGATCAATATGGCAGTAGCCGCCTGGATTTTTGTCGAGATATTTTTGATGGTATGTCTCAGCGTCGTAGTAATTTTGTAAGGGTTCCAGTTCAACAACTATTTTTGCCGGATATTTTTTGGCCAGTTCGGCAAGGCTTTCCTTGATAACCGGAATGGCTGAATCGCTTGTATAGTATATGCCGGTACGATATTGTGTTCCGATATCGTTTCCTTGCTTATTGAGCGAGGTCGGGTCAATAGTCTTTAGGAATAAATCTACGAGCAGCTTTAAGTCAACGACTTGTGGATCGTAAGTGACTTTGACAGTCTCGGCAAAGCCCGTTTTTCCTGTGGAAACCTGCTCATAGCTTGGGTTTTTTAGATTGCCATTGGCATAACCAACTTCGGTAGCGGTCACTCCACGGACCTGCTTAAGAAAATGCTCCGTACCCCAAAAACATCCCCCTGCAAAATAAATAACCTGATCTTTCTCGCCAGTAGGGTTCATAGCTTGTTTTTTAATTATTTTGGAATCATTAGTTTTCTGTGAAAAGCCAAATTTGCTGAGCATAAATAAGCCTAATCCTAGTAATAATAATAAAAATACCTGTTTCATAGCGTTTCTCCATTCTTGTTTTTTAATATACGATGTAAAGATCCAGATCGGTTTTAATCAATTTAAAATTGAGGATCTTTGCTTCGTTATTGATAAGATATGTCTAGAGATGGAATTCCATAAACATCGATAGAGAATTTTTAGACAGCGGTACTTTTTTACCTGAAGCAGACAATACAATACAGTTGCCGAAAGAAATCTATTGTTAAACTTAATTGGACGGTTATTGTTTCCTATTCGAGGTAATGCCCTTGGCGGATTAGCAGTGCCCGGTATTTATTGAATACACTAGATTTGGATACAAAGCCCAGATATTTTTGCTCAGGTCCAAGCACCGGAAGGATCCAGGTGTCTTCTTTGTTCATTTTTGACATCACAGATTCCATACTTTCATGAATAACAACGATATCATTGGGCTTTTGAGCCAATTTTTCAAATGCTGTATCCAGACCATCCAATTCGCTAAGTAGAATCGAGAATAAATATTCGCTGTTGACTAGTCCGATGAATTTGCCATCATGGCTCACAATGGGAAATATATTTCTTTTGCTATGAATAATATCGTGCTGCCTAGATTTAGGGGTTTCATCAGGACGCAGAATCACAAAGTTCGTTTCCAAAACGTATTTGATGCGCATCATGCTTAATACGGAACGATCTTTATCTTCATAAGAGATCAAATCACCTGATTCTGCGAGCACCTTGGTATAGATCGAATGCTTGAGCATTGTTCTATTGATGAGGTAAGATATCGAACAGACAAGCATCAAAGGGACCATCAATGTGTAGCCACCGGTCACCTCTGCAATAAGGAACATACCGGTCAAAGGCGCATGCATAATGCCGCTCAGGGCGCCGGCCATACCAGCTACAACAAAATTAGGAACGTTCAGCTCTGCAAGCCCTGTCAGATTGATCCCATAAGAAAATGCAAACCCCAAGAGTCCTCCCATTACCAAGCTTGGACCAAAAACGCCACCATTGCCACCTCCATTAAGAGTAAAGAGTGCGGCAAATGATTTTCCGAAGAGTGTCAATAGCGTGTATCCAAAAACAACGAAGCCGATATTATGGTATTCGGAGAATAAACTATTTTTGACAATTGCGTTGAACTGCCCATTCAAAATTTGCTGTATGGTCAGATAGCCCTCGCCGTATAGCGCAGGAAATATTAGGATCATCAGTCCCAAAGCAACACCGCTCACCCATACCTTGTTATAAGGATTTTTGATTTTCCGAAACCATTGGTTTACAATAACAGATACGCGCGCAAAATATACGGTGTATAAGCCTATCAGTACAGCCATTAGCAGGTAGAAGAATAAGGCGGATACCTGCCAGTAGGAATTAAAGTTCGTAAATAGGGGTTCACTGTAGAGCAGCCGCGAAACCACTGATGCCATTGCAGAGGAAATTAGCAGTGGAATAAAAACAGGAATGGAAAATTCGGGTAGCAGAATTTCAATGGCAAAGATCATTCCTGCCAAAGGACTATTAAATGCACCAGCAATACCTGCAGCTGCACCGCAGGCCAGTAGCATGGTCACTTCTTTATATTGTAATCCAAAAAAACGCGCAATGTTTGAACCAATAGAAGATCCGCCCAAGGCAACGGGAGCCTCCAAACCACAGGAACCTCCAAATCCGACAGTGATCGCTGAAGTCACCACCTGTGAATAAATATTACTGGGATCCAGTCGGCTTCCTTTTCGGCTGATCGCATAAATAATCGGCGTTATACCATGTTCTATCTTTTTGCCTTTGATAAATTTTCGGACAAATAATACACTCAGCAGAATACCGATCAACGGAAAAACCAGATACAAAGAATACTTTAGTTTCCAGTCAATATCGTTCTGGATACTTGTCGCAATAAAATGAGTCAGTCTTTTTAAAACGGATGCCATGAGCCCGCCAACAATACCGACCAAAAAGGCCAAGATGATGATAAAGTTCCGATTCGAAACTTTTCTCATACGCCATTGGTTGATATGGTCTATTTTTTTATAGAAAGTCTTTTTAAAATTTCCCATTTTTGAAATATTCAGCACACTAACTTACGGACAGATGAAGTAGCGTGCGCCAATATAGTCATTATTGCAAGCAAATAATTTGTATCGTCTTATAGTAGGTATTAATACTAACGTATTGTTACATAAATAGGCTTATACACGACTTTTTTTGCCGAACACCGACAATACCAAATAACCTAAAATTCCCGCCAGCAGTGAGGTCAGCAGAATCGATAACTTCGCTTCATTGATATGCAGCGCGTCGCTGAAGGACAGGATGGAAATAAATATAGACATCGTAAAGCCAATTCCAGCCAATAAGCCTACACCCAGGATATGTTTGAATGAGCTTCCTTCCGGGAGACTACTAATCCCCAGTTTAGAGCAGACAAAAGTCATGATTAAGATACCCAACGGCTTGCCTAGTAATAAGCCAAGGCTAATACCCAGGCCCATCGGAGCGACCAATCCTGTAAGCATCTCGCTTTCAATGCTGATATTGGTATTGGCAAATGCAAATAGGGGTATAATAAAAAAATTGACAGGCTTGACAAGCGCATGCTCCAGACGTTCTAAGGGCGACTCAACATCTGAATCATTGGTCGGGATAGTCATCGCCACCATCACACCAGCAATAGTTGCATGTATACCCGAATGATGAATAAAATACCAGATAAATACACCTGGTATCAGATACAGATAGGGGTTTTGTATATTCATGCGGTTCATGACAAACAGAATAACCATACCGATACCTGCATACAGTAAGTAGGTGGTTTCAATACCTGAAGAATAGAAAAAAGCAATCACCAAAATGGCGATCAGATCGTCCACGATAGCCAAAGCGGCCAAAAATACCTTTAAGCTTGCTGGAATCCGTTTACCTAGCATACCGATTACGGCCAATGCAAAGGCGATATCTGTCGCCATGGGTATGCCCCAGCCACCTGCTGTCGCCTGCCCTGAATTGAAGCTTAAAAAGATGAGCGCGGGTATAATGGCTCCACCTATAGCGCAGAGGATCGGGAGCGATGCTTGTTTGGGCGAGGAGAGTTCGCCTTCCACGATCTCACGCTTGATCTCCAGTCCCACGAGCAGAAAAAAGATAGCCATTAATCCATCATTGATCCAAAGCAGTGTGCTATATTTTAAATGTACAGTGTCAGAATCGAAACCAACGGGTGTATCCAAAAATGATTGCAGCCCAGGACCAGCTGCGGTATTGGCTACGATGAGGGATAAAATGACGCAGATAAATAATAAAATGCCGCCAGCGTTACTTGACTTGAAAAAATTTTTGAATACGGTAAGATTAATCAATTGGCTCATCGTGTTGCGTGTTCTTTTTGGACCATAGGTCCATGTTCGGAAATTGAAATTTGGAATTGTCGAATACAGGGTCTTTCTTGGACCTTTGCTGCTCTCGATAGTCTGTATAGATGGCGACAACTTTTTTGTGAAGCAGGAGTATTGCAATCAGGTTGAGCCAAGCCATGAGACCGACACCAATGTCGCCCAGGGTCCAGGCAGATTTGGCTGTACTGATACATCCGACATAGGTAGATCCTAATATGAGCAGTCGCAGAATCCAGATAAGTACGGTTTTATGTTGTTTTTTTCGGCTAACGAAGCTGATATTGGTTTCGGCAATATAGTAATAAGCCATAATAGTCGTGAACGCAAAAAAGGCCAATGCCAGCGCGACGAAAGCATTTCCAATGTTGGGGAAATGATGGGACACAGCCTGTTGGGTGAAAGCTGGTCCCATTTCCGTTGCCGGAAGATGTTGAACGAGAAATCCTCCGGCTGGATTTTCAACATTGTACTGGCCGGTAAAGAGAATCATTAAAGCTGTGGCGGTACATACAAACATGGTATCCACATACACCGAAAATCCTTGGACCAGGCCTTGCTTGATCGGATGGGATACTTCTGCAGCGGCTGCTGCATGTGGTGCTGTGCCCTGGCCGGCCTCGTTGCTGTAGATACCCCGTTTAACACCCCACGAAATTGCCATGCCGGCGATAGCGCCGAAAGTAGCTTCCATGTTCAAAGCCGATTTTACAATCAAGGCGATAACGCCAGGGATCTCCGTGAAGTTGAGGGCAATAATAACTAAAGCCATCAGAATATAGGCGCCCGCCATAAACGGCACAACATATTCGGCAACGGTGCTGATCCGCTTTACTCCACCGATGATAATAATCGCCAGTAGCCCGGCAATAGCCAATCCGGTGATACTCGGCGACACATGGAAAGCGGACTCTACCGCTGCGCTGATACTGTTGCTCTGCACACCGGGCAATAAAAATCCGGTACTGATGATCGTCACGATTGCAAAGGTCCAGGCAAAAGTCTTGGATCGTAATCCTTTCAGGATGTAGAATGCAGGTCCGCCCCGATATTCGCCATCGTTTACCTCCTTGTACATCTGACCAAGGGTAGCTTCGACAATGGCCGACGCACTACCTAAAAACGCAATTACCCACATCCAAAAAATAGCGCCCGGCCCGCCCATAGCAATCGCTGTAGCGACGCCAGCGATATTGCCTGTGCCAACGCGCCCCGAAATAGCAAGCGAAAAGGCCTGAAACGAAGAGATGCCTTTGTCGGAACTGCTTCCATTAAATAGCAATCGCACCATTTCTCTTATCTGCATAAGCTGCGGGCAGCGAAATCGTACCGTAAAGTAGATGCCCGTCAGCAGACAGAGGTAGACAAGAGCATCACTCCAGATGATATCATAAATTTTATTGATTATTACGTCCATGTTGTATAATTGAATTCGTAGGCTGGCTAAAAGTAGGGAAAACCAGCCAAGGCTGCTTTAAATATCGAATAGATTTTGTTTATCTATTATGAATGTGTTATATGTATTATTTATATACGTGTAGGATTGTGTGTTTAAGGTGTTTTCGTGTTTGAAATTTTTCCTTTAATGATCAATTTATGTCGGACAATTTTTTTTACGGATCACCAAAATCCACCGGTGGGAGTATAAAGACGAGTACTTTTGCACTTTCTCGCCCGGATAAGCAATTGCAGGAAGGAGATATTTTGGTAGTTTATGGTTACAACCATCATATCAAAGCGTTCCCCCTAATGCTATCTTTAATGATTTCGACACTGTTTTTGGAAAGCGTTTTTTAACAAACAATTAGGCAAACTAATTGTTGAAATTATAATCATTGGTATATTAATTTGTGATTATAACAATAAATAAATATATTAAGCCCTACGCCTTACAGTTTTAATAAAATATAACACTATGAACAATTTAGAATTGAACGACGTCCAGCAACATTGGAATAATTTTATTTCCTCAGCCATTGCCTGGGCACCACGTATTATTACTGCCGTAATTTCTGCTCTACTGATATATTTGATTGGATCATGGATCATTCGACTGGTCAAGCGCATGATTGATAAGGCTTTCGAACGCCGGCAGATGGATGTCTCCTTGCAGCGGTTTTTAAGTAATCTGATCAGCTGGATTTTAAATATATTGTTATTTATCGTTGTAGTCACACAGTTGGGCGTTCAAACCTCAGCATTTGTTGCCATTATTGGAGCTGCAGGTTTAGCCATAGGTTTGGCCCTGCAGGGATCTTTATCCAATTTTGCCGGTGGAATACTGATCTTATTATTGAAACCTTTCCGGGTAGGGGATTATATTACGTCTAGTTCAAATGTTTCGGGTACGGTCACCGAAATTGATATTTTCAATACCAAATTAAATACGCCTCAAAATCAGCAAGTGGTAGTTCCCAATGGGGTATTGTCTAATAGCAGCATTACAAATTTTACCCAGTTGGGCACACGCCGTACTTGGTTCGATATTGGTGTGGCTTACAACGCTGACTTAAAACAGGCGAAAGAAATTCTGATGGAAGTGGCTCGAAATAATGAATATGCTTTTAAGGAGCCAGCTCCGCAGGTTGTGGTAACCGAACTTGGCGACAGCGCAATTAATCTTTCGGTGCGTGTCACCACGTCAAACGAAAACTTTTGGACCATGCAGGAACAGTTGATTATTAATTGTAAAGAGGCATTGGATCAAGCTGGTATTGAAATACCATTTCCACAAAGGGATATCCATATTCGCAGTAATGCGTGATTTGTGCGTAATAATGCATACGATAAACGTAATAATTGGTCGAAAGACCATATTGTAAACCAAATTTAATTCAAGTGATCTTGTCAAAATCGACATTTAATAAAGGAATCATTATTCCAAGCCTGCTCTTCATTATAGGGGTTTGCCTGCTAGCTGTGTTTTTTCCAACGTTGACGGTAAGTATTCTAGATACAATAAAACAGCTTATCTTTGTGAACCTCAATTGGGTATATGTCTGGGCTGTGACACTTTTTGTCATTTTCCTGGTTTACCTCATGTTTAGCAAGTTTGGTAATATCAAGCTCGGAAGTAACGACAGTAAGCCAGAATATACCTTCTTTTCTTGGATTTCTATGTTATTTGCTGCAGGTATGGGAATCGGATTGATGTATTTCAGTGTCGCAGAGCCGATGCAACATTTTTCGACCGAGGCTTTTGCCGGTAATCACTATATTAATCGAGCCAAAAATGCGCAGCTGTATACTTTTTTTCATTGGGGTATACATGCTTGGGCAATTTATGGTGTGGTCGGTTTGGCATTATCATATTTTGCATACCGCTATCGGCTTCCGCTTTCACTTCGTAGTTGCTTCTATCCTTTATTGAAAAACAAAATCAATGGAAAATGGGGTAATGCGATTGATGTATTTGCACTTTGCAGTACATTTTTCGGTATCACGACCACGTTGGGGTTCGGAGTGGTTCAAGTAAATGCTGGCTTGCAGACCCTGGGTCTAGTACCCGATAATAATTTTACCTATCAGATCATGATTGTTGGCGTGTTAACGATGTTGTCTGTTTTATCTGCCACCTCAGGGGTCGATAAAGGTGTAAAGATATTAAGTAATATTAATATACTAACTGTTATTATCTTGTTGCTATTTGTTCTTTTCCTTGGACCTACGGTTTACCTTATTGGCAGTTTTACAGAAGGAATAGGCAATTATGTAAACAATTTCTTTAGTTTGACTTTTGATACACATGTTTATGACGAGGCAACATTACCCTGGTTTTATAACTGGACGATTCTATACTGGGCCTGGTGGATATCATGGTCTCCCTATGTGGGGCTGTTTATTGCTAAAATCTCCAAAGGGCGGACCATTCGTGAATTTATTGCTGCGGTACTTATTATTCCGACCATATTTAATTTTATTTGGATGTCTGTTTTTGGAAATAGTGCCATGTGGTTTGATATTAATATCGCTAAAGGCGCTTTGAGTTCTTTAGCAGATAATCCAGATGCCTTGATGTTTCGATTTTTAGACTACTTGCCTTTATCGGAAATTGTCAGTTATCTGGTTATCCTTATTATTATTATCTTTTTTGTGACCTCGGCTGATTCGGGTATATTTGTTATGAATAGTATTGCTACTAAAAATGCTCCAAAGTCTCCAAAATGGCAAATGGTTTTTTGGGGCGCTTTGTTGGCCATCTTAGCGCTCATGTTGTTGAACACGGGTGGACTGCAGGCATTACAAACTATGACACTTATAACAGCATTGCCATTTTCAATTATCATGTTGCTTTTTTGCGTCAGTTTGGTAAAAGCATTGACGATTGACCGAAGTTATTATGAGCGTGATTTTTCGGTGAGTACTGTGCCTTGGTCGGGCGAATTTTGGAAAGATCGCCTGCAACAGATTGTTTCTTTTAAAAGCCGTGAGTCGGTTGATGAATTTATGAGGAGTACAGTGAAGGCAGCGTTCGAAGATTTGCAGGCTGAGTTTAAGGAGAATGGTATTGAATCAAAGATTCATGAGTTGGATAAACCAAATCGGATAGCGATTGAAATTCGTCACGACCTAATCAACAATTTTATATACGGGGTAAAGAACCAGTTTAAAGTGGTGTCGGATTATGTCGTCGAAGAAGAAAATCTCCCTGATATAGCCGATAAGAAAACTTATTTTCCGAAATCTTATTTTGGAGATGCTCGTGAGGGTTATGATATTCAGTACTTTACAAAAAATGAGCTGATAAGTGATGTTTTGAAGCATTATGAGCGCTTTTTAGAAATAATTTCAGAAGAAAAAAATGAAATGTTTATTAGCAGCAATGCCAACAAAAATCTGAGATGAGCAGCCGAAAATATTGATCTTTTTAAATTAAAACGTATAGATTGTGTTCCGATCTGTTTTTAGCATTGTTAGAAAATACGTTCGGATATTAATGACGTAAAAAAGAATGAAAGTAAAGACTATAATTGATATGATATTGATTTTTTTTCTGGTCGCATCTTGCGATTCAAAAACAAAATCTGATCTACAGGAGAGAGAAAAAGTACTTGTTCAAAAAGAGCGTAAATTTGCTCAAAAAGAAGCCGAATACGAAGCATTGCTCAATATGAGAGATAGCTTGAGGCTAACCAAATCGAAGCTTCTTACCATTGATACCATAGTTCAGCGCTGGCCGGATTCGATTTCCGGACAATGGAATAGTCGGCTGGTATGTCGCTCGTCTAACTGCAGCAGTTATGTAATCGGTGATCAGAGAAACGAGCATTGGGTATTTTTTGCGGACTCCACCGGATTGTTTGTCAGGGCAACAAGCCATAATAAAAACATACAGCTCTTTAAAGGTACTTTACAAGGCAATCAAATCATTCTCAGTAAATTGCTTAATCGCGATACCGAACAAATGGCCAAAATGCAGATTAACCTCGAAATGTTAGGATCTAAGATCATCAAAGGAACGCAGATTATACAGACCAAAGCTGATTGTGAAGCAAATTTTTCTGTTGAACTTACACCAAACGAAAAATGATTTTATCCAGTATACATCATCTTACATTCCCAATCGAGGATCCTTTGCTTAAGTTTTTTATAGAACTGCTGATTATACTACTGGTCCCACTATTGCTCAATAAAATTAAGATTCCGCATCTTCTGGGATTACTTGTTGCAGGCGCAGCCGTGGGGCCTTATGGATTCAATCTATTATCGCGCGATAGCAGTGTTGTAGTAACAGGAACAACAGGCCTGCTGTATATCATGTTTCTTGCCGGTCTGGAAATTGATATGGGAGATTTTAAAAAGAATAAATGGAAAAGTATTACTTTCTCCATCTATACGTTTGTAGCACCTTTTGCGTTGGGGTTTGCCGGAGGTTATTATATACTCCACTTTTCTTTACTGACATCGATTTTATTTGCAGCTTTATTCTCTTCGCATACCTTAATTGTATACCCCATGATCAGCACCTTGGGGATAGCAAAAAATTCTGCTGTCAATATTACAGTCGGAGGTACAATGATTACAGATGTGCTTACACTTTTGGTATTGGCAGTCATCGTGGGGCTATCCCAAGGAGATGTAGGTGCTGCATTCTGGTTACAGTTGAGTATTTCCATGATTGTTTTTGTGCTTGTTGTGCTCTTGATTTTCCCTATAGTAGCTCGGTGGTTCTTTAAGCATGTGTCAGATAAGATATCGCAGTATATTTTCGTCGTTGTCATGATTTATTTAGCTTCGATATTAGCAGAGTTGGCTGGGATTGAATCAATTATCGGGGCTTTCTTTGCCGGACTTGCGCTTAATAGGCTTATACCGCACACCTCTTCGCTGATGAATCGTATAGAATTCGTTGGGAATGCCATTTTTATTCCATTTTTTCTGATTAGTGTAGGCATGCTAATTGATTTCTCGGCATTCATTAAAAGCTGGGAAACCTTGGGCGTGGCAGCCATTATGCTATTAGCATCTATTGGGGGTAAATACATTGCAGCAATGTTGATACAAAAAACTTATCGCCTGAGTAAGGATGAGGGTAGACTTGTTTTTGGGATGAGTTCGGCATCAGCAGCGGCGACATTGGCAACCGTTATGGTCGGCTATAATATAATTCTCGGCCAGACTGCTGAAGGAGAGCCTATTAGACTGCTTAATGAACATGTATTAAACGGTAGTATTCTCTTGATCCTGATTTCTTGTACGATTTCGTCTTTTGTGACCATGTCAAGTGCACAGCGGATCGCCGAAGAGGCTAGGGAAAATACCGTCGCTGGAGATAAACTTCCTGAGGCGCATATTCTATTACCTATTAATAAACAGGAGATGACGGAGAAAATGATTAATTTGGGAATGTTAATACGTACAAAATCAAATAACGATCAGCTCTTTGCCTTAAATATAATCAGTGAAGATAATAACGAATCTTCGGTGAAGAATGCACAAAAAATCCTCGAAGCAGCGGTAAAGCTCGGTGCCGCGGCAGACGTAGAAGTTCAAGCAATTACGCGCCATGATAATGGCGTGGTAGGGGGAATTAATAATGTCATTAAGGAAAAATCCATTAGCGACCTGGTGATCGGCCTTGATAAGGAAAAAGGTTTTTCAACTTCTTTCATGTACAATTTGTACAATGGATATTTAAAAAATGAACATGTCAACTTGATGATTTACAGTGCGATACAACCTATTTCAACAGTAAAAGAATATGTGGTATTGGTGCCACCTCTGGCATATCAGGAATCTGGATTTTTTGAAGTATTATTGAAAATTTGGAATATTGCGCGTAATTCAGCCTCCTCTTTAAGATTCTATGCCACCCAACATACCATTCAGATTCTACAACGTGTTGTCAAAAAATCCGCAATAGAAGCTTCGTTTTACACAATTACCAATTGGACCGAAGTAGATACCGTAATTCGTGAATTAAAGTCAAATCAGGGCTTGATCGTTCTCATGGCCGACCGTAACCGCTTTTCCTATAGATCCCCGGTACATACAATAACACAATTTTTGAATGAAAACCGGATAGAAAACAATTATTTGCTCATTTATCCGTACACGGAAAATGATGCGGGAACCGCGGAAAAGCGCGCTGTCAATAACCATCAAGATTTTGCCGAAATCGGCAAGTTAATACAGAAAGTCTTTCGCTAAAGCATATTTTTTAGTCTAGTAGAAGCAGCAAGTTACTCTGCTTTTCAGACTAAGGGTTTTGCTCACAGACTATATGTACTTATTCCGCATTAAGCTATCCATTACTGGGGGGGAGGAATTTTGTGAAAGAGCTCGAAAAGTCTGGCAGTTCGTTTTTACTCAGGTTTTAAAGTGAAAGTTGCAGGTTTCGATAGGTCAAAATATTTTTGTAACTTAGTAAACATATGATAGCGTTGATGGAGAATAGCACTGTTGATTTTACCATATTTTATTAATATATAAGCAGCTTTATGCGTGAAATCAATTGTCATGAGGAAAAAATTCACCTGTGTGGAAATATACAGTCTTTTGGGTATTTATTTATCTTCGAAGACGATAAGTGTATCGGGGTAAGCGAAAACTGTGCAGCTATTGCAGGTGAAGAATACTCCGCAATGCTGGGCATGACGGTAGATGATGTTCTTCATCGGATAGTTCCTTCATTTGAACTTCGAGGACAAAACGTTGAAAAGGCTGTTTCAGACAGCATGTTTTCTAGGTATTCCGACCGTGTAACTATTCATCAAAACGACTATTTTTTAAGTCTCTATCGGTTTGATGGCAAAACTTTTCTTGAAATAGAGGCCTGCAATCCGCATGCTGTCAAAACGACCAAATTATATTATTATGCCAAGCATTTAGATGACCGAAGTAGCGGCAACTCTTGCTGGCAGGCATTGACTGAATTGATTAAGGACATTATTCACTATGATCGAGTAATGGTGTATCGCTTTTTGGAAGATAATAGTGGACAAGTTATTGCAGAGAGCAAGAGTGCTGATCTGGAATCGTTGATGAATTACCGGTATCCGGAATTCGATATTCCTGCACAGGCACGTGAACTTTACCGTATTTTTCATGCACGCCATACGGCAGATGTCGATGAGGAAGCGATTCCGCTGATGGGGCGGAGTGCCGATGATCTCGATCTTACACGCTGCAGCCTTCGGGCGCTTTCACCCATGCATTTACAATACCTTAAAAATGCCGGCGTAAAGGCGAGTGCAAGTTTTAGCATTATCGTAGATGATGAGCTTTGGGGGCTTGTAGCCTGTCAGAATCGGGAGCCAATGCACGTCGATCTTTCACAACGCCATCTATGTACCTTTCTTACACAATACGCTGTAAACAATTATCTGGCAGATTTTCAGAAGAAACAGGTGAAAGTTCAGAAAAATCTATCGCAGCTGAAGCATGATCTAAAAAGTGATTTGTTGGTCAAGCGCGACTTGTATGACGTGTTGGAAAAATATGCCGTGCGTATTATGGAGGTAATGAATGGGCAGGGGCTAATCATTAAACGTGATCGCGCGATCATGATGGTGGGTGAGGTGCCTGATAAAAAAATGCTCCGAGAAATTGATGAAAAAATAGCCACTGCAGAGTTTTTTGTGACTGATAGATTTAAGTGCGATGGTCCTTCCGAAGATGTTGAAATGTATCCTGGTGTACTACGAATCAGTATTCTGCCCGCAAATAACTGGTACTTATATGTCTTTAGGAAAGAACGTCTAATAGAAGAGACTTGGGCAGGGAAGCCGGAAAAAGTGATGCAGGTTGACGAAGATAGAAAAATTACCTTTCCTTCGCCACGTTCTTCTTTCGAGGCATGGAAAAAAATTACAAAAGGCAAAGCCGAAAAATGGCAATCTTCAGAACTCGCTTTTATCGAAAATATTACACAGATTATACAACAAGCGGTAGCACAGCGCGGGGGAGAGATTGATGAATTGAACAAGAAACTGGTGCGCTCTAATAATGCGCTTGATACTTTTGGCTACACGCTGACCCATGATCTTAAAAATCCGCTGACGACGATACAGCTCACTGCACAAATGTTGCTCCATAAAAAAGACATCTCTGAGGAATTGCTTGCAAAGTCAATGAAAAATATCTTGGAGGGGACGCAATTGATGCGGGATATGATGGATAGAGTCTACCAAATGTCAAAGGTAAATCATGTAGACTTTGAGTTCGAACCAATTAATCCAAAGTCCAAGATTGTCAATATCGTTGAAAATTGCAAACAGCAATACCAAGTCCCGCATTTAGAATTTATAATGGGTGAAATACTGCCTATATTGGGGGAGAGAACATTGATCTATCAATTATTTCTGAACCTTGTTGGCAATGCCATAAAATACAGCAGTAAGAGGCAAAACCCCCAAGTGTCCGTTGAGAGCATGCGGCAGGGAAATACGGTCCGGTATGATATCAAGGATAATGGAATCGGAATTGATTTGAAGGATGGTGACAAAATTTTTGAAATCTTTAGCCGAATGTCCAATACAGAAGGCTTTGAGGGTTCGGGGGTTGGCCTTTCCATTGTTAAACAAATTGCGAGTAAGCTCAACGCAGCTATTCACGTAGAAAGCGAATTAGATGTCGGCACTTCATTTTCAGTCGTCTTCAAAGATGTACCAGAACCAGATCGTATGCATTTAGTATCTTAAACGACCGAGAGTAGATTTTTATCCAATAAATTGTCTATCTTGTAAAATCTCAAAGAAAGATTATATAAACGGTTTGGTAACCAACTATCTGCCCAGCTTAGGTCTATATTTTAAATCCTCTATAAGACCATATTTTTCAATCATTGCGGTGTTTTTAAACAATCAAAAAATGAAAAAGAAAATTGTTGTTTGTGATGATGATGCCACCATCCTTAACGTTTTGGAGCTGGCGCTAAAGAATGAATTTAGAGACGTTTATTTAGTGTCGAAAAGCATAGAACTTATTGCATCTATCGAAGAAATTGACCCTGATATTATACTATTGGATATTGAAATGCCATGGTTGTCAGGTGGCGATATCCTTCGGGAACTCCGAAGTTCGGAAAAACATCAAAATATTCCGGTGATCATGATGTCTGCGAGTTCGCGTGGGAAGCAGATAGCTTCTGCGTGTGGAGCCGACGCTTTTTTGGCCAAACCATTTGAACTGGACGACCTATTACTCCTTGTGGATAAATTGGGCCAAGCGTAAGCGTTTAGCTTTGAATGATCACATCAGCTGCATAAAAGCACTTTTTTAAAAAGTGCTTTTATGTGTGCCTAGTCAGCGTGTACTTGCCGGCTAGTTTTTCAGTATGCTATTAATTTTATCAGTTATATCGGTTAAATCAAAGGGTTTTGCGATAAAGCCATTTGCTCCTAAGTTCCCTGCTATTTCTGGTCCATCGACGCTTGCCGATAGTACGATGATAGGCGTTTCTTTGATTTCGGGTGTGCTGCGGATAATTTTAATCAGCTGGTCACCTGAAATTATTGGCATCCAGAGGTCCAGCAGCAAGAGGTCTGGCTTATGCGAAATTAATTGCTTTGTCAGGTGCGTGCTATTTATTTCGCATATGACATTAAATCCTTCTAGTTCTAAAAAAAGCTCCAGCATCTCGAGTATTCCTCGGTCATCATCACAGATCATTATCTTTTTAGGCTGCATATTCTTTATTTGTTGATTACAATGGGTAATGTAAAATTAAATGTGGATCCTTCTCCCGGCTCGCTTTCGACCCACAGTGTTCCTTTGTGGTGTAAGATAATCTCATGCGAAACATAGAGCCCAATGCCTAAACCCGGAAACTTTTTCTGTATATGGCTGACACGAAAAAATCGTTCGAAAATTTTTTGTCTATCCTGATAGTTTATGCCCATGCCATAATCACGTACCGAGATTTTAACAAAGTTGGCTACCCTGTGGATACTAACTTCAACTTTTTTCGACTCGGGTGAATATTTAATTGCATTCGATAGCAGATTGTTCAGCACTTGGATAATCTGAAGCTCGTCGCCCTCGACGATACTACCTGTATTTCCTATAAGGAGGATGTCAGAATCAGGTGCCGCCAATCGCATGCTTTCAACGGCATCTTGAATGGTCTTATCGATCTCAAAAGGGTCCATGTGCAATTCAAGATTGCCAGATTGAATCTTAGACGTATCTAAGAGTTTTGAAATCAACAGATTCAAGCGATCGATATAAGCTGTGATTTTATCTAAAGTTGAGACATACTTTGGATCGGTGTTTTCAGCACTCAATCGCTGCAAGATCTGGAAGAGACCTTTAATTGTTGTGAGCGGTGTCTTAAGTTCGTGGCTCGCAATCGACAGGAAATCATCTTTACGCCGATCCTGCTCTTTCTTTTCTGTGATATCTTCGATGGCAATCAGGATCCGGTCTTTGTACTGGCCCTCGAATTCAACACGATAAGCGTTTAGCAGCATGACTTTTCGACCAATATGAGGAAAGATATGGTCTACCTCATAATCGATAACCGGGTTATTGGTGGGCAATATCTGAGTGAGCATCTCTTTTAACGAAGAAATATCCCACTGCTGATTACCAAGGTCAAATAATAGTTTTCCTACCGTTTCTTCTGTGGTGACTTTAAACGAGTTTAGAAAATGTCTATTGGCGCTCAGGACGATGTAATTGGCATCGAGTACCAAGAGACTTTCTCGTACTGTTTCAATAATACTGGACAGAAAGCTTTCTTTATCTTGAAGTTCTTTGGTTCTTTGCTGTATTTTGAGCTCCACATGGGACTTCTCTTCCCGAAGATCATGCTCCGCTTTTTTTCGATCACTGATATCATTTTGAACACCAATAAAATGAGTTACCTGACCTTCTTCATTCTTCACTGGTGAAATAAAAAGTTCGTTCCAAAAAAGCGTTCCATCCTTGCGATAATTTCGGATTTCAATCTTACATTCTTCGCCACGCTCAATAGCTTCTTTGATAATCTTACGTTCGGCTTGCGAACGGTCCTGAGCCTGTAAAAATCTGCAGTTGTGGCCAATAATTTCATCGTGGGCATAACCACTGATGGTTTCGAAAGCTTTATTGCAATAAATGATGGGATTATCATACTGCAGATTGTCTGTAATTATAATACCCGAATAGGCAGAATTCAATGCTTTTAGATAAAGATCTAGATCATTGTTCTTGTTTTCAATACGTTGCTTTGAATTGTTGATGCCGGAAGCATTTTTTTTCATATATTTTAAACTCCCATATTAATTAAGGTGTCCCAATTTAGTCGATAATTTTGAAATTGAAGCGGATTTTGGCATGTCTAAATTCAAAACCCGTATAAATCCCTGCTGAAAATATAAGAAAATATAATCAGTGCAAATGATATCAGGACACCTATTTTTGATCTGACTGAACCGATGTAACTGGAACGCGGAACTGCGGGCATTTATTGTCGCGGTTCAGCGCTGTATACTGACCTTGGGCACTTTTTCAGCTGTCGAAATCGCTTATACTGCAAATATTTCCGAATCACTGCCTTATTGATGTCTATTTCCTTTATGGTAATACGAAATGTGTTTGTTGATCCCTTGCGCCGCATCATTTCTGTCGGGAGATACCCTGACGGGGGCATATTGCAATGATACAATATCCATGCTGTCGATCTCGGGCATTTTAAGCGGGCGGTACCAAGAAGGTGGGTTCGTGAGATTGCCCGTCTCTTTGCGATCTGTTTGTTCTGTTGATTCCTGTACAGAACGTTGTTTCCAGCGTCTGTATACGAGCAGTGCCGCTCCGGCAACTGCCGTGATAACGAGTCCGATTTGTGCTTTCATACTTTTTTCTTTAAGAATTGAACCATTTCCTTTCAAATTGAACAATACTCGAATCAAAAAGTTCAATAAAAAAAGAATCAGCGTCTATGGGTGCTCTCGTAAGAAATTGCTGTAAAGCATCCGATTGCCGTAAATAAGCTTTGACAGTTTTAAAGATTCAGCTTATTTTTGTTCACAAAACACAGACAGTTAACAGGACATGGAATCACTCTTTCGCGCATGGAAAACGAGCCGGATGGCTTACCTTAAATTCTTTGAAAACTATTCTTTGGAACAGCTCAATCGCATTCCTGATGGCTTCAGCAACAACCTGATCTGGAATATCGGTCACATCATTGCCACACAGCATAAATTAATCTATATCGGATCAGAGCTAGAAGGACATATCCCTGATCAAATCTTCAACAGCTATCAGTCCGGAACAAGGCCCTCAGCAGCGGTATCCCAACAGGAAGCGGATCTGCTGAAAAGATTGCTGCTCGATCAGATTGAACCGACCATCCGTGATTTTAACAACAAAAAGTTTGTGACCTATCAGGAACGCACAACCGGAACGGGCTTCCATCTCACTTCGATTTACGATGCCTTCGAATGGAATAACTTTCATGAAGGCCTGCATTTGGGGTATATGATGAGCATTAGAAAGTTTATCTCGTTGGATTAATGCTCAACTCTTTTGCCTTTCTATTTTTAAACCCTTACCTTAGCGCATTACTAGACTTTATTTTTGCCCCACATATTGTTGTTCGGATGGCAATGATCTAGGGGTTTTATTTTCAATGGTTTGTACATGCAGTACGAAAGATTAAATAGGTGAAAACGAATGATTTTTAAAGCTCTTCGATCGAATATTGATGTTGATGACAGTTTATTTAATGATATATACCCGTCCAAAATAAAAAAATTGGCTGAACGCCACTGGACACCTGTTCATGTCGCAAAAATGGCTGCAGAGTACCTGGTTCAATCTCCGATGGACAAAGTGCTGGATATTGGTGCCGGAGCAGGAAAATTCTGCCTTGTAGGAGCTTCTTGTACCAATGGAATGTTTTATGGTGTGGAACAGCGCGAATCACTGGTGGAGCTTTCCAAAGGGTTGGCCGAGAAACATCAGGTGCAGAATGTAGCGTTTATTCATGCCAATATTGACGAGATTTGTTTTTCAGACTATGACGCGTTTTATTTCTATAACTCCTTTTATGAAAATATAGATACATCAAGTCCAATTGATTACGCGATACAGCCTGATCCAAAACTTTATCATGCATATACCGAGTGTCTGCGGAATCGGCTTGCGCTACTGCCTATTGGTACCCGTGTGGTTTCCTATTGGAGCGGTTGGGAAGAGATTCCCTGTAATTTTGATCTGGAGTATACGGCATGCGACGGTTTTCTCAATTTTTGGCGGAAATTGGGTTAAGGAGCCGTCGCTGTTTGATCGTATAAAAATTTCAAGACATGGAATCACTCTTTCGCCCATAGAAAACGAGCCGGTTGGCTTACCTCAAATCTTTGGAAACTATTCTTTAGAACCGCTCAATCGCATTCCTGACGGCTTCAGCAACAACCTGATCTGGAATATCGGGCACATCATTGCCACAGAGCATAAATTAATCTATATCGGATCTGAGGTAAAGGGGAATATCCCTAACGAAATCTTCAACAGCTATCAATCCGGAACAAGGCCCGCAGCAGCGGTATCGCAGCGGGAAGCAGATCTGCTGAAAAGATTGCTCCTCGAGCTGATTGAACCTACCATCTGTGATTTTAACAACAAAAAGTTTGTGACCTATCGGGAACGCACAACCGGAACGGGCTTCCATCTGACGTCAATGTATGATGCCTTCAAATGGAATAATTATCATGAAGGTCTGCATTTGAGTTATATGATGAGTATAAAGAAGTTTATTGTGTAGTAATATGTGCGGATGATTAAGGTATATCCTTTTTTAATTCGGCAAACTAGTGAATTATCCGTAAATTTAATCGCTGAATGAATCCCATCAAACGCTACAAAAATTCCATGATGACCAGATTGCTTTTATTGTTATTATTTTTATTTTCTTCGAGATATGCGTTTTCGCAAACGTTTAAAAATGACAATGTAAAATCATTTGTTGATAAATCCATTGAACTTATATCTGCCAATTCAATTCATAAAGAAAAACTTGAGGTTATTAAACGTGAACTATACAATAAAGCCCAAAATTTAAACTCGATTGATGAAGCCGCAATATTATATGAAGCCGTATTTAGGCAGCTCAACGATTATCATGGCGGTCTTAAATATAAAGGAAAAACCTACGGATGGAATCATCCTAATATAATAACCAATGTTTATCTGAAAAATAGGCTTAACAGGGAAAAGTGTACGTTTAGTGAGTTGATTGATCATAAAGTAGGATATCTCCGAATAGTTGGAAACAGCGATTTTGCATTTAAAAAAGTCGATAGTATCGCTGATGATATTGTGGCACATATCAATCGGATCAATTCCGCAGAAATTAAAGGCTGGATTATAGACTTGAGATTAAATACCGGAGGAAATATGTATCCGATATTACTCGGACTGCAAGAGTTTATCGGAAACAATGTCCACTTTGGAGGTTTTAGGGATGCAGGTAATCAATCTACTGGCGAATGGGAAATTAAGGCGGGAAAGTTGCTGATAGATGGAAATATGCTGGACAGAAAGTCAGCATTGATTTATCCGATTGCAAATGATATTCCATTGGTTGTTTTGACCAGCTGCTATACGGCAAGTGCGGGTGAAATGGTCGCCATATCCTTTATTGGACGGAAAAATACGTTTATTGTAGGGGAAAAGACCGCAAATTATACAACCGCGGTGCAGGGGTTTAAAATAAATGATCATGCGGGCATTAACTTGTCAACAGATTATGTGGTGGACAGGAATTTAAAAGTTTATAAATCCTCTATTTCGCCTGATTTTGAAGTCGTTGGTGGCGACAACCTCACAGCGCTGGAAAAGGATCGTAAAATAATCAAGGCCCTGGAACTTTTGGGGCCATTTATTCTCCGTACTGGCCTTAGTGATATTAACCTTGGCACTCCGCAGATCGACGTTTTTGCCAAAACCCTTGAGTGGTAGATAATCAATATGGCTCCGTTTTCCCATCCTTTCGAAATGGTGAAAAACAGACTTATTACTTCTTTACAGTTAAATTATGCTGGCGATTGCTGGAAGCAAAAAATGGCCATAATAACACTTTTTAACTTCTGACTATTGTTGTGTAATGGTCAGAAATTTTTATATTTACGACAGTTTAGCGAACATAGGGCCGATAATAGGAAAAATCTGGCTTTAATTTCGGAATACGCAATTATTAAAAACTTATACGGAATATGAAATATTACTTACTGACCTTTTCTGTTTCGGCTCAGGTGCTCACCAAACGCACTGAACTGATCAATTACCTTAGCCGGCATATTGCTGATCTAAAATACATTTCGGCAGATCTTCAGGATAAACTATGCACCATTACCATCCGGACATTAAGACGTGACGAAGGGGTTGTTCTTAATCTCTTGGCCATAAGAGGTTTCAAGGCATCTTTTCTATCAGCGACCGAAGGTCCCTAACCTGGGATTTAGCAAATTTCTGCGGCCCTGAATAGTGGGCCGGCTTAAACTTATCTGCTCAAAACTTTTGTTCGTTCGATAACAGCGATTTCCTCTTTCGCGGTAATTTGTAATTTAAGTTCTTCAATCGTCTAGTTGAATACATTAAAATTGCGGAGCACTAGATTTGGGCTCCGCAATAAGAAGGTTTTTAGGTAATCTTGCTGAAGATCTCCATTGCTGAAGATCTTCATCAGAACGTCAGTAGGCCTAGGGATAAGCTAGCCGAGTAACGGGATTTTCCGTTGTCACCATATCCACCAGGTGTAGACAGCGCTGTTTCCAGGCTGCCCGATCCCTTCAGATAAAGTTGATTGCTTTTCTTTCCGAAGTAGGCAAGCCGGTATTGTATGCTCAGGGCATTGACTACCCGATCGCGTGTTAAATACTGGTAGATAGGCAGGGCAATGCTGTTTGCAACAAAATTGCTCGAATAGCTTTTATCTGTATAACTCCATTCGTTTTTTACGCCAAAATTGTAGTTGGATGCCACATCAAAGACCCACCGCGACAGGGCTTTGTTAAAGCGGATGCCGATATCCATGCGGTCGACGATTTCTTTTCCCTGCGGTAGGGCATAGCGGTTGTCCCAGCCGGAATAACTTACGGTGGCCTTGGCAAACCAGTCGGAGCGATAGGCGCTGGTTTCTTTGGCCAATATATACCCCAAAGTAGCCTGGCTGCGTAGTGCTGTATTCAAGCTGCCTTCAAAAATAGTTTCATAACTGCGGTCGTCTGTTCGCTGCAATTGCTGGTATTCGGTATTGGAAATATCACAATACAGCAGGTTTAAATCGAAGTGATGGTTGTAATCGCCACGTTTTAAATCAATGGCCGATAATACCGTGTACTGATCGTATTGATGTTTGCCAGCCTTCATCGGATAGGTGCTGCCGTCGGTGGCCTTTTCCTCATGACGAAGGTAGCTTCCGGACAGCAACCAGCTGAACTGATCGGCGGTATAACGAAAGCTGAGTTCGCTGCCATACGCATGCGCAAGATAGCTGCGTTCCATATCTGCCGTCATAATGAAAGGTGATGCCCCGAGGTATTCGGCTAAGCCCAGAAGTTTATAGACGTTGTATTGTTGACTTCCGTTGGCACGTACCAGATTCAGATCATTTTTCTGATAATTATAAATGGCTGCAATCCCAAGCTGATGCCGCTTGCTGATTTTGTAGGAAATATTTGGGGCTAGCTGGATTTTATTTTCCGTATCCAGGGAACGTGGATCCATTTGTCGCGCTCCCGTAGCAACCTGATAGGAGAGGTCGAGGCCGGCACGCATGTGGCCACCGGCAAAGCTGGGGCTCGCTACTTTGAGGCCCATTGTATAAAACTGCTTATTCCAGTCGCCCTTTAGTGAGTCGACTAGCTGATAGGGATTGTCGGTAAATGGATTCACAAGGGAAGCATAGGCCAGCTCCTTCTCTTTCAATGTGGTAAAGTCAAAGCGACCATAGAGCGTCCAGTCGCCGGAACGCTGAAATTTCTCTGTCGAAAAATTGAGTCCCTGTTTCGATTTGCCTGTAAATGGATGTCTAAAATCTCCGCCTTCATAGAAGTAGCCTAAAGTGGTGTTTCCCACAGCCGGTAGGTCGAGCTCCCTCAGTAAAGCGCTGCTTTTGAGTTTTAACAGGCTTTCCTTTTCTTTGGAGTAGCTGATATTCGGATTTTCCTGTGCTTGCAGCTGCATGAAAGAGGCTGTAAATGCCAGGGAAAAAATATATTTTATGTTCATGATGCGCCTGCTTATTTGGAATAACTTTTGGGACTAGGGGTATCGTTTATCGTAAAGTCGCTGGAGGAATTGTTGGTGTCCATCAGTACTTTGATGCCATTGATTTCTTCCCTTACTTTCCGGATAACCGATTTTCCGGTGCCGGCTCCGCCGCCAACAAAGGCTACTCCAGCATCAATCGTGAGTGGTAAACGCTTTTTGTCCAGTGTAATGGTGCTGTTGGCAACGCAATCCACGCCGTCGATAACTTTGTCTGCGGCAACTTTCACATAACGTGTTGAAGCAGTTGCTCCGGGTTCGGTAACAGTTTCGTAGCTGGCATAGTCGTCGGGCGAAAGGATAACAAGTCCAGAGCCGTTGACGCCAGGTAGCCAGTCAAAAACAGTCAACGATGAGCTATAGATCAGCGTTACGTTGGGTACGTCTGGCGAGTCGGTATCGTTGGAATTTCCGGGCGGATTAAAATAGGTCTCAAAATCGGCAATTCCTGTCCCTAAATCTGTGGGTGCATTGGGATTGCCTTTTGGATCTGTCTTATGATTAATTCCATCGACAGCAATGACAATGGATTTGCCCGGTGCGACGGGGTGATCTACACCTGCAATACCCGGAATGGTCCATAGGGATGCAAGGTATACATTTTGTTGATCTTCGATAAATTTGGTGGCTACTGTTGAACCTGCTTTTGTTGCTCCAAAGGAGATTCCGCCGGCGTATAGGGTGTCGGTCGAGTTGTTGTAGATTTCCACAAAACCATCGTATAAATAAGACGAATTATTTGGGGTGCGGCTACCGGTATAGTAAAATTCCTTGATGACAAATCCACCGATGGCCCCGCCACTCAGCTGAATGTCTGTCTTTCCGGATTCCTGAATACGCAGGGAGGGGATGGAGGCATTCAAAAATGCTTTGCCCAGGCGTCCACTGATGCTGATGCTTTCCTCTTCGGTCACCTCCCGGCTTACCGTTACGGTGTAGATACCAGGTATAATATCCTGCAGATCGACTTCGCCCTTTGCATTGGTGGTCAATTGGGACTGTTGACCTGTAAATGTGTTTTTAAGGGTTACCGTAGCATTCGCAGCAAAAGATTCAATATAATTGCTGGGGTAGTGGACAGCCAGGGTATAGGAAAGCGTATTGACCGTCGCAAAATCTTTGCGGCAGCCACTCAATAAACAGAGCAACGCAACCAGGTAGAGATAACAATTGATTTTCTTCATTTTTTTTAGAATTTAATAGACAGTTCGGTTCCAAAAAAGATATCAATATTTCGTTTTGTGAACTGTTCGGGATTGCGTGTACTCCGTACCAACGGTCTGTTGTTGATGAAGTTGTTGGCATAGAACGAGAAGCCCATATTTTTGGCAAACTCCTTGGTCAATTTCATGTTGAACAGCCAGAGTGGTTTCCAGCTTTCGGTGCGGAAGGTTGCGTCGCTGAGACTGAGGTAAATATCGCGGTCGGCCGAGGTGATCTGCTGGCGCTCTGCCTCTGAAAAATAGACGATGTCCATGGGTTTGTCGGATCCTACAGGGATATAACCGATCGGCAGGCTGGAGTAGTCGACATTACGCTCCTTATCGATCCAGATGGTCTGTGCTGTCAGGGTCAGGATAAACCGTAGTTCTGGAATATGGTGTATGGTCCTTAAAGTGGTCATGAGTCGCTCGCTGTCGGTCCCGCGTGGCGCAAATACACCGACGCGTGTCATCGTTTTATTGGGCACCTCCTGAGCAAGGATATAAGGTATCGTGGTGGTTGATTTGGTCGACTGATAGGCTCCGGTGAGCTGAAAAGAAGTGCGGATAGCGTCGAAGCGCCCCATATCAAAATCAAATTCGGCCCCCTTGTTGATGATCTGCCTGCCGTTGTTAGGTGTGGCATAGGTAAATACATAAGGGGTATTGGTCACAACATCACTCAAAATCGGTTTTCCGCCCGCTACTTCCTGCTGTACGGTATACGTCGGAATAAGCGCATACTGCAAGCTATTCAAGGTGGTCATGTAGTCGTAGGCATTGTCGATCTTATCGTGATAAGCGGTAATGCTCAAACGCTGACCTTTGCCAACTTTCCAGTCGATACCCAATTCTTTTTTATAGGATTTGGCCAGCTTGAGCTGATCGTTACCTGTTTCATAGACGCGTGTGGTCAGGAGTGCTAGTGCCTCGTTGGGATCCTGCTTGTAATAGTTTAAGCTGAAAACATCGAAATAGGCATTTTCGGGATACAGCATGTTCAAGGTAGGTGCCTTGGTGGCGATGCCATAGCCTCCGCGTAGGGTAAAGGCGGGCAGGAGGTCGTAGCTCACATTGATCCGTGGCGACACAGCGGTTTTGCCGTCGCCACTGAAAGGCTGTAGCTGATCCATCCGCACACCGGCCTGTATAGCCAGTTCCCGCTTTCCAAATCGGGCCGTCATACGGTCCTCGGCATAGGCACCGAGCTGATTCAGTGCGGGTATATCTTTGTAGGCTCGCGCACGGTATCCGTTCAGGTTATTGGTGCGGTAGGGGAAGTTGGGGTCAAAGGTCTTTCCGTTTCCACTGTTGGCATCCATTCGGTAATCTGTACCGACAAGGATGCGGTGTGTAAAAAGGCCTGTTTTGGCATAAAACTCATCCGATATCTTGGCAAATAAATTGATCGGTTTTCCCTCTACCCAGGCTTTATTGATATAGCTTGCAGGTAGATAGGGGGCTTCAAATGTACCATCGGTATACGAGCTTCCCACAGCTGAAATACCAGCAGTTCCAGCATTTTCCATGTATGATTTCTGAAGCGAATAATTCAATGACACGGTATAGTTTAACTGTCGGGCCAGGGCCTTATTGACCTTCCATTTTCCATTGGTCGAAAAGCGGTAGCTGTATTCCTGCGACTTGTTGAGCTGCGGAACAGCATTGGCATCGGGATCAATTTTGACATTATCCAGGTTGCTACCAAAGGAGAAATAGGTATTGGTATACAATGGTTTTTCCTGACCAAAGGTTTTGCTGTATTGTGCAGATCCCGTTACCCGGTTATAGGCGGCATAGGTCGATGTCTGCTTGTCATTGGCCCGGGTGTAGTCAAGGTCGACAAATAAAGTTCCCTTGTTTTTTCCGAGATCAAAACCCTGACCAGCCCAGAATTGGGTAAGCTTCGGGTTTATCCGTCCTTTGATCTGCAGGTCTTCTTTTCCAGCTTTTGTCTGCACGATAATGGCGCCCGAGGTCATGTCGCCATATTCGACCCCAGCAATGCCGCGGATGACTTCAACGGATTCGACATTATCGGCTGTGTACTGCCGCATATCGGCACCTAAACCCTGGGAAGTGGAAAAGCTGCCGATTGAACCGCTGGATCCAGAAGTACCGTTTAATATTGCCGCAGAACCCAAAGACTGCAAATTGGCATTGTTGGACGTGGGTGCCCCGTTAATGATAAGCGAAGTACCCAGGGAGCTCATATAATCCGAAGAACGGTTGGTTTGGTTGCTATTGCCTACATTCCGTATGCCGGTTTTATTGACGTTGGTGAAACTCGGATTCGTTGTCATTCCACCGGGTAGCAACTGTAGGACTTCACCCAGGTTGGTCGCCTGCATATGTTCAATGGCCTTGCGGTTGATGATGGTCGAGGTAGCACCTTCTTTTCGGTTTTCCTGACCAACCACCACAACGTCTGCCAGGGCAATGGAGTTTTCGGCCAATGCTATTGCAATAGGCTGTTTGCTGGCAGTCACGGTCTGCTCTACGGTCAGCATCCCAAGGTAGCTGACAACAAGAGTGTATTGTCCGCTCGGAGTGCGGTCGAACGTAAAGTGACCGTTTTCATCGGTTTTGGCGTAAAGACCCAGCTCCCTGATTTGTACAGTAGCTCCTTTGAGTACCTTGCCGGTGCTTTTCTCTGTGATTATGCCGCGGATATCGCCGTCCTGAAAAGAGCGTTCAGTCAACGGTTTTGTGTTGGTGGTTGTAGCGGCGAACGTAGTTGTTGATGCTGATAAGGTCAATAGGGCAAAGAATAGGATAGATCTTTGCCGTATCAACGCTGGTTCGTTATTTTCCATGGCCATGTCCCATATTTTCGGGGTTAATCATGATGTGTGCTTTGTAAGATCCCTCGTCCATTAACCAGGGAATTCCAGGTAAACCCGGTTTGCTTGACAAGCCGATATCGGCTGCTTTTGCATAAGGAACATAGATCACATAACGTCGCTGTGCACCTTCGATTTCTCCGGTTGTGTTGTTTAGTTTGGCCAATGGTCCCCAATAGCCGTACAGTATGGTTGGTGTCTGCGGGATCGGTAATTTGCCTGCTTTGTGTTCGGCTTCGCGGATTTCATCGCGTTGTTTGCGTTTGCCTTCGGCGATCAGTTCGCGCCCGCGGGCCATAAAAGGATCCAAACTTTTTGGATAGGCATAGGCATATAAAACGGAAGATTTGTAATCCGGTGCAAGGCAGATCAGGTTATTGGTGGCGGTGCCTTCCTGTAAGGTGATAAACTCGCCTTTTTCGTTATAACCCAATACTTTGGCGCCTTCGCGTTGGTCTGCCGGGGCTGCCTGTAATGCAATTTTTATCTGTAGATCTTTTGCGAGTGGACTGCGTTCTTGTTTTTGTCCAAACACAGCCAGGGTACCCCACGATAGCGCAAGGGTGATGATAAGATGTTTCATAGATATTCGTTTAGCGATTAATGACTAATTGTTTTTGCTTGTTGATACTAGCATGTTGCAAATATATGTATTTAGATTTATTATAAATAAGTGAATTTTAAAATATTATTTCAGTTAAATCCGATTAATACGCTGTTAAATAATATATTTCAGTATAAAATATATTATTTTTAATCGTTTTAAATAAAGTTAATGTACATTTGCATGCATCTTTATGCGTATTTTAATACATCTTAATATGAAGCGTACTACGTTTACCGGTTTATCCCTCGCATTGAGTCTATTGGCTGTGAAGCAGCTCCATGCGCAATCCATACAGGAACCTACTGTAAAAAGTCCAACCAGCTTTGCGATCATTGTGGATCAGCATACCTACGATCAGGCAAAGCCTGAGATTGATGCTTATCGTGCCGCAGTGGAAAAAGGTGGATTGGGCACTTATATTATTTCGAGTCAATGGGCCAAACCGGACGAGATCCGGACGTTATTGAAGAGCCTGTATGCAAAAAAGCAGCCCCTGGAGGGTACAGTGCTGATCGGTGATATTCCAATTCCTATGCTACGGGATGCACAGTTTTTGACTTCGGCCTTTAAGATGTCGCAAAATATCCGCTGGGATAAGTCATCGGTGCCATCCGACAGGTACTACGATGATTTTGATCTGCAATTTGACTTTATCAAACAGGATACGGCCAAGTCGAGGTCCAATTATTTTTATTATAGCCTAAGTGCTGCTTCGCCGCAATATATACAGATGGATATCTATTCGGCACGGATCAAGCCGCCCGTGGAAAATGGCGAAGATCCTATTGCGAAAATCAAGGCATATTTAAAAAAGGTCGTTCAGCAGAAAGCACAGGCAACCCCCTTAAATGATATGATCGCTTCAACCGGTCATGGCTATAATTCCAATTCGGTCAACGCGACAATCGGCGATGCGCTGGCACTCAGATCGCAGATGCCCGCTTTGTTTCTTCCGGGAAATTCAGTCAAGTTTATCAATTTTCGCTCCGACAATTTCATTAAGTTCAATATATTGAATGAACTGAAGCGGGAGGGGGTGGATTTTGCATATATGACCGGACATGGTACGGCCACGCTGCAGCTACTCAATGGCTATCCATTAGCTTCTAATCCGCAGCCTTCCATGGAGAATGTGGCACGTTACCTCCGCTCCAAGCTACGATCTGCAAAAGAGGATGGCAGGGATGTGGAAGCGGTCAAAAAATCGTTTATGGAATCCCTTGGTGTAAACGAGAAGTGGATGCTCGATGCCTTTGACCCCAAAAGTATAGCGGCAGATTCCCTGTTCAATGACGATATGGATATGCAGATCCACGATATCAAAGACGGCCATATCAAAGCGCCTTTGGTTTACCTCAACTCCTGCCTGACAGGCTCCTTTCATCTGCCCAATTATCTAGCGGGCTATTATCCTTTTTCAGACAATGACAATATCGCGGCGGTGGCCAATTCGGTAGGGGTGCTACAGGATTTGTGGCCGGGTGAGCTTATGGGTTTGCTGCAGCATGGCGTTCGCGTAGGAAATTGGATGAAACATATGGCGTATCTGGAAACGCATATTTTGGGTGACCCAACCTTTCATTTTGCAGGTACGGCTGATCAGCGGCTGAAAATCAATACGGCGATCGGTTCACACGATCGGAATGCAGGCTACTGGCGCACGCTGCTGAAGGAAAATGATGCCGACCTGCAGGCGCTGGCCCTGGTCTATCTTTCGCGTATATTGCCTGAAAAAGAAGTAAGCCCTTTATTGAAACAGTATTACTTTCAATCGGCCTTTGAAACCGTACGTACGCAGGCTTTTATACAATTGCGTCAACTGGAAAATCCGGATTATTTTGAGGTATTGCATGCTGCCAAGTCCGATTCGTATGAGTTTATCCGTCGTTCGGCAGTGTATGATCTGGCGGAGTTTGGCGGAAATGATTTTGTCAAAGATATGATCCAGCTGTATCTGAGCGACCCACACTCCGAACGGGTGGGGTACCGCCTGCGTACTTCCCTTAGTTTTATGGAGCCGGCCCTGGTCAAACAGGAAATCGATCGGCAAATTCGACAAAATCCCGGCTTGAGCAATGCGAAGCTTTTGGCGGACAAACTGGATCAGATTGTTCTTTCTGGCGAGAAAACAACCCAAACCCTGACCAAAAAGATCTTGGACAAGGAAGAAAAGGAAAAGGAGCGCCTCAATGATATCCGTACCATGCGTCTGTACCGTTATCACCGCATGGTGCCGGTGCTGATTGAGACCGTTCTGGATAAAAGTAACTCGGCGGATATACGTGTAACAGCGCTGGAAGCGCTGAGCTGGTTCCCACTTTCGTATCAGCGTCGCGCCATATACGATGCCTGTGAACAAATAATAAAATCAGATGCACCAGAAACGGTAAAATACCAAAGTCTGAAAACAAAGAACATCATGGAAGGTTATTCGAAAAAATAAATGTGATTGTTGAAACCCTAGATGGGTTCGCAGAAATTCAGGTAATATTTGATTAACATTTTGTTCGTTGTGTCTGTCATTATTTCTAAGATGGTAGCAATTTAATTGCTGCCATTTTTTAAATAACTACATTTACGTGTATGTTTCAAAAGAAAAATATCATTACTGTGCAACACCCTGAATCCATGCACCATAAAAATGGCATGATCGGTTCATGGAGCGACTGGGAATTAACTGACAAAGGCCGGCAACAGGCCGAAAATATTGCTGCAAACTTAAAGTCGCAATTTCCACATACAAGCTTTTCACTGTATACATCTCCACTTAGCAGAGCAAAGCAGACAGCAGAAATTATAGGAAAGCAGTTTAATATAGCTCCCCAAATAACTACAGCACTGAAGGAGCGGTATTTGGGAAGAGCGGTGGGGCAATCTGTTCAATGGCTTAAGGATAATATTGAGCAGGAAGAAATATCGATCTATGACAAATGTTTTAGTGATGCTGAATCCAGATTTGATGTATGGCAAAGAATGATACCCTTTTATGAAACGATATTAGGTAGTACCGAAGAAAACATTGTCATTGTCTCGCACGGAGATAGTTTAAGTATCTTTAATGTTATGTGGCTGGGCTTGCACGTGGAAGTACTCAATACGATAGATCTGTATGGTGTCAGCGGTGGGGTTTCTTTTCTTTACCAAACAGAAATGGGAAAAAGAATCATCAAGCGGATGAGCGATACGGCTTATTATAAAAGCAAAGCGATATGAAAACTCCTAATCCCGAAAACATCAAGGAGATATTTGATGCCTATTACCCTGTTGATATTAAATTTTGGGTTGAATTTTCAAAAGTTGTGGAATGCCGTACTTTTACTAAAAATGAAATTGTTAAAGATTATGACCGGACGGAGCGGTTTATTAATATACTGGTTTCGGGTTCTGTAGGTCATTTTGTACCCTATCAGCATAAAGATATATGTATCAATCTGTATTATGAAAACCAGATTTTCAGCGATTACCTTTCTTTTGTGTCACAGAAACCAACGGTCATCAAAACCGAATGTATAGAAGATACTGAATTCTGGTCAGTAAGCTATCAGAATCTTCAGGGACTTTACGCAAAATCGGACCGATCGCTGCTTATTGGCAAAGCGATATCGGATATCATGTTTACGGCAAAGCAGTCCGAACAAATCAATCTCCTGACATTATCACCTACTGAAAGATATCTTAAATTATTAAAAGAGCGGCCGAAGATTTTTCAGCGGACACCGTTGAAAATTATCGCATCTTATTTGGGTATTGCACCTGAGAGCCTCAGCAGGATACGGAAAAAGATTTCTTAACTTTAGTCAAGTGTTTTTGGTTTTAATGCAGCTATTTTTGGGCATTGCAAAAAAGCTATATCAACATTATGAAAAGAAAAGTCAATTATTGGGCAGTCTTCATTTATTATATCATCGCGATAGTGTGCCGGTATTTAACCAATAAAACGGAATTACTAAGCACGCTTGAAAATCCCTATTTAAAATCTATTCTTACAGGCGCTGGACCGGCTTTAGGAGCAGTCTTTGTGTTTTTTGTTTTCAACATAAAACCTGCGCTGTCACTCAGGGGAAACTACAAAAGTATGATTTTCCCAATTATCCTCTATTGGGTATTCCCTGTCGTTCTAATAAGTACAGTATCGTATTTTACACAAGGTAAAATTCCCTATTTAGCTGTTTCCTCGGTACTCATCTATGGTCTACTGGAGGAAATCGGCTGGCGTGGCTTTCTCTACCAAGAATTTAAAGCATTGAAGCCACTTTACAACATATTCTTACTGTCTTTGTTATGGTTTTTATGGCATCTGAATTTTGATTTCACACCTGTACAATTCTTCTTTTTTGGGGTTTTGATATTGGGAAGTTGGGGAATAGGTAAAGTCGCTGATACAACTGGCTCGCTGATTGCAGTTAGTGCATTTCATTCGCTTAACAATTTTTTTCCGGCTATAAATGGGAAAAGTGGTGCTATTTTGGGCCTATTACTCCTCGTTTGGGTTGCCGCTTTGGTCGTTCGAAAAAAGATGAAAGCAGCGGCGCTAGCTTCCTGATGGAGTAAAATGATATCGGATTATTTTCTATCCACAACTGTGTTCAACACAATGCAAAGCCGTCTGGATAGTCCTAGGCGGCTTTGTTCATGAAAAGGGAGGCTTTCCTGTTATTTTGAAATCTTGGTAAACTCGAAGGGAATCTGGAGACTGTCGCCAGCGACATTAGCCTTCAGCTTTTCACCTTCACGCCAGTAGGTGATCTTTTTAGCAAAGGGTAGCGAGTCATTATTACACTCAAATAGACCGTCTTTTAGCATGGTCATCTCAAAGGCGATAAAATCTTTCTCATCGGGTGTTTTAACCAATAAATTCCAGTTGCCGTCGGATTTTAATAATTGCATTTTTTCCTGATGGATGGTATCCAGGTTTTGTAGGGTAAAAGCAAAACCGGCATATTCAGCGTCTTTTATTTTCTGCCAATATTCAAAAGTCCGTTTATCTTTGGTTTCGTTGGTACGTTGCCATTTTCCCAATAACCAGTCGAAGTTTTCGGACGGCTCATTTTGAATTCCTAAGCATTGGATAAAAACGAGCAGAATGAATACTGAAATCCAAACGTAGATTAATTTTGCCATCTTATATTTCGTTTTAAAGGTTTATCAACTGATGATTGTAGCTTGCGAAACAGGTATGCAACGTCAACAAGGGGCTCTGTTTGCCTCTATTTGATTAAATTTAATGAAAAAAATCGGAGTTTGTCGAAATTGGATTGAAAAGTAGCCTATTGTTTGATTTTCCTACGAACAATTCTACTGTTCAGTTGTTTAAATTAGAGAAAATGTAATTTAATGTGCTTTAAATTAGAATAAAAGCAACATAATGTCCTTTTTGTTTCTAACCCTTACATTTTTAATAAATAAATAGTGCTATGAACAATTTAGAATTGAACGATGTCCAGCAACATTGGAATAATTTTATTTCCTCTGCCATTGCCTGGGCTCCCCGTATTATTACTGCCGTAATTTCCGCTTTACTTATTTATCTGATCGGATCCTGGATTATCCGTTTAATCAAACGGATGATAGACAAGGCATTTGAGCGGCGACAAATGGATGTCTCCCTGCAGCGATTTTTAAGCAATCTCATCAGCTGGATTTTAAATATCTTATTATTTATCGTTGTCGTTACACAATTGGGGGTTCAGACCTCTGCATTTGTGGCTATTATTGGTGCAGCAGGTCTGGCCATAGGTCTGGCCCTGCAGGGATCTTTGTCCAATTTTGCCGGCGGTATACTGATTTTACTCCTCAAGCCTTTCCGCGTGGGCGATTACATAACCTCCACTACAAATATCGCGGGTACGGTGACAGAAATTGATATCTTCAATACCAAGTTAAATACACCGCAAAATCAACAGGTGGTTGTTCCAAATGGGGTATTGTCAAATAGTAGCATCACCAATTATACAAAACTTGGAACACGCCGCACATGGTTTGACATTGGCGTTGCCTACGATGCTGATCTGAAACAGGCAAAAGAAATACTCCTCAACATCGTTAGAAACAATGAATTTGCCTTTAAAGAGCCTGCGCCACAGGTAGTGGTGACAGAACTTGGCGACAGTGCGATCAACCTTTCTGTACGCGTCACGACCTCCAATGAAAACTTTTGGACCATGCAGGAACAGCTGATCATTGACTGTAAGGAAGCTTTGGATAAGGCCGGGATTGAAATTCCATTTCCGCAGCGCGATGTGCATATCCGGAATAATTCCTAATTGACGAGAAAGGCTATCGACTGTTAGAAGAAACCCGCGCTATGTTGACTTTTTTCTCCATGCTGAATATCGTGCAGCACAAAGCTGTTTGAGCGAACTCCGACGGCTTTTGTTTATTGAAACGTACATGAATGTTACTCGGTAGATTTTGGCCGTCTTGTTATATTTATAAGGCATATGGATTGCTATTTAGAGTGGCTTACGCAGCTATAAACTGACTTTTTTGAGGAAGTATCGTTGTCTCCTGTTGAATACAACGGGAGACAAAATGGGAACTTGATAACGATTTAAAAGAAGTATTTGGCTTCGGTAAAATAGTGGCATAACTTTTATATTAATTATTTAGAATTGTTATAAATAATAATATATTTGTGCATCATGAAAAACAACCGAAAATCTATTTCATTCCATCTAACCGATAGCAAGAATAGCCTTCCTTCAAATAACAATAAAATAATTTCTTCGCTAGCACTGATCCTATTATCGACAACTACCTTGTATGCGCAAGACGGTCATCTGTCGGGAACTGTCCGTACTACGGAGGGAGAAGCAATTTCACATGTAACGGTGAAAATAGATCTTACAAAAAAACTGCAGACCGATTCATTCGGTAAGTTTTCTTCGTCATTATCTGCGGGAACACACCGGTTTCAGTTTACTGCAATCGGTTATCAGATGCTCGATACAGTACTCACTATTCAACCTAATGATAGCCTCGATATTGCACCTGTACTTCGGTCGAATAACCGGATCAATGAGGTGATTGTATCTGCTTCCAGGCGTATTGAATCCTTGGATGAGGTACCATCTTCGGTAACAGTGCTTTCGCAAAAGCAACTGGAATCACAACGCAGTATCAGCAATAATCTAAGTGATATCTTGGCGAATACCGTACCTGGGCTTGGTTTTTCGACCAATCGTACGCAAAATTTGGGACAGACACTTCGGGGTAGACGCGTGCTTATTATGATTGACGGCATTCCCCAATCTACACCGCTGAGAGATGGAGCCCGTGATATCCGTTCGCTGGATCCAAGTGTAATCGAGCGCGTTGAGGTAATCAAAGGCGCAACGGCCATCTACGGTAATGGTGCCGATGGTGGACTCATCAATTATATCACTAAACATGCAAATGTAGACCGAAGGTTTGGTGGGACCACCGAAATCGGTAGTAATTTTTCTTTGGTGAAACCGGGGCAAACGGGAGGATTTAATGTTAGCCAGCTTTTTAACGGAAGTCAGGGGCATTGGGATTATGTCGTAAGCGGAAGGTACGAACAAACGGGTCTTTACAAGGACGCTGACGGTGTGGTATTATCGCCCGAATATGGCATGAATGATCTTAAAAATTGGAATGCTTTTGCCAAGATAGGTTATCGTATCGATGCTAAAAATCGTCTGGAACTGATGTACAACTTCTTTAAAAGCACACAGTATACTGATTACATTGCCAAAGCTGGGAAATATGGCGATTTTAATTCGCCGACAACGGGTATCCTGGGGAAAAGACCGGGAGAGCCGGAAGGTACGCCATATAACCATAATGCCAGTTTAAAATACACTGCACAGGAATTAATTGGGCGAACAGATTTCGATGCGAATATTTATTTTCAGGATTATGAGACCTTGATCAACTATAGCAATTTTTTTGAAGGAGACGGTCAGCCTGGTACCAGGAGTAAAAAGCTAGGTTTACGCCTAAATTTCAATAGCCCTTTTAAGTGGTCTGATGTGGTATCCAGTGAGATTACATACGGCTTGGATTTATTATCAGATAAAACCAACACAACGCTTACAGATGGGCGCACGGTTATCCCGAATATGGATATGCGTAATCTAGCCCCTTACTTTCAGTTGAAGACAAACATCGCCAAAGATCTTATATTGAAAGCCGGTAGCCGATTGGAAAATGTACATATTCAGGTGCCGAACTTTACAACGATAGGAATTTTAAATGCGGTCAATGGAAATTACGTAGGCGGTGGAGTAGCAGTCAACGGTGGGGACCTGAACTTTACGGCATTGATGCTCAATGCAGGACTGCGTTACACCAAAATACAGTTCTTTAAGCCATTTGTGAGTTTTTCTCAAAGTTTCAGTGTCGCCGATCTGGGACTTGTATTGCGTGCAGCAAAGGAAAATACAGTCAGTAGTACGTCCATTAAGGCTGTTAAAGCCAATAATTATGAGTTCGGATTTTCAGGTGATATTGGGCGATTCTCCTATGAAGCGGCAACGTACTATAGTACTTCGACATTGGGTGCATCTTATGTTTTCGTTGATGGCAATCCGCAGATTGCACGTTCTCCGGAGAAAATTTACGGTTTTGAGCTGTCTGCAAACTATCGCGTACATCCGATCCTGGATTTTGGTGCGAGCTATTCATATACTGAAGGGAAAAGAGAATTAACGGACGGAAGTCGTGTATATCTTGGTGGGGATCGCATCAATCCGCCTAAGATAACGGGCTCTATTACCGTAAATCCAATGAAACAATGGTCGCTTACAACGCAAATGATCGCTACTTCGGGCCGAAATCGTTTTGAACCTGTTAATGGATTGTACAGCTATGGAACAGGACCTATCCGATCATTCACAACCTTCAATTTCTCCAGTAAATATCAGATCAACACACGATCGCTAATACGCCTGGGAATCGAAAACATATTCAATAAGGATTATTACACGGTGATCTCGCAATGGCAGTCAAATAATATGAATTATGTGAAAGGCAATGGAACTCGTCTCAATTTGAGTCTGTCGCATTCCTTTTAGCCAATTTTTGATGGGTTTGCACAAGTGTGCTTACTACCTCGGAAAATTTCTACATTTTTCTATACGCGAGCGGAGACAATCCGACTGATCGCTTAAAGTATCTGCCGAAAAAAGATTGTGAAGGGAAGTTAAGCTCATTACTGATCTGCTGTATAGTCATATGTGTAGACTTCAACAGCGCTTTAGCTTCCCACACAACATAGTCATCAATCCATTGCTTGGCAGACAGACCATTGTGTTCTTTGATCACCTTGGATAAGTACTTTGGAGTTACACATAGCTTATCTGCGTAGAATTCTATACCCCGCTCTTGTTTGAAATTGTCCTGTACCTGATTTAGGAAGTTTTCAACCAGTTCTTCCAATCGGGGCTTTTTTTTCTGTTGTGTATGACGTTCGATGTTATGGGCATTGTAACCAAACCCGTAAAAATAGGCTTTTGTTAGGTGTTGAAGAATTTTTGTGGTATAAGGATTATCTGTTTCCAGCACTTTTTGTACTGTTTTAAAATACTCAGCCAAACTCGTTAGTTCTGCATCTTTTAATGCAATAAAAGGTTGATTATGCAAAGAAAGAAAAACGGGTAGATGCTCTTCGATATTAAGACTTGAGGTAAATGTCTTTGACATGACTATAAAAAGTGCAGAAAAATCGGCACTCACATTTTCTATGGTTACAGTATGCCCCGCGAGGAGTACAATAAGAGAGGGGGCACCCGTTTCAAAGTAGCGCATATTTGAATGCCCTTTCAAATGACCTTTAAAGCAAATAATACTTATGGTGACATCCAATTTTACCGGAAAATTAAGTCGTTCAATCGTGGGTGTCTCCAATAAAATGAAATCCTCATGATGGTTATGCTGTTTCAAGTTTTTATTGTGCGTAAATGGCAACGTCATTTCCATAATAGTCAAGTATTGTTATCCAAATGTATTGTTTTATATTGAAAAAACGACTTTTTGGACAATTTCGCCTTCTTATAGAGCTTTCCAGCCTCTTTAAATGCATCTACATTTGTCACATAAATTTTAAATGAAATTATTCGTGATGAAAAAACTATTATTAATTGGATTGGTCTTGGCAATGGCACAGGTATCCTTTGCTCAAGGTTTGGGCGGAATTTTTCAAAGGCTTTCTTTTGGTTTAAAGGCTGGGGGAAACTACAGTAACTTTACAGGTGCGAACTTCGATACCGAAGGACTCGCAGGATTCAACGGGGGACTTCTTGTCAATTTTAAGCTTACAGACAAGTGGTCTGTTCAAGAGGAATTTTTATATTCAATGCAGGGTGCAAAAATCACAGACAATGTATTCGGAACGCATAAGGACCTGAAGTTATCCTATATGTCCGTTCCAATCCTCGTAAAATATCGATCGGCTATCGGTCTTTATGCGGAAGTTGGGGCGCAGGCCAATCTATTGATGAAAGACGCGAAAGACACAGGCTTTGTAGATTTTGCGGATAAAATTGATGCGGGCGCTGTTGCAGGTTTGGGTTATGAATTTACGAAAGGTCCAGCTAAAGGTTTGGGCCTAGGAGCGAGATACTACCAGGGTTTTACGGATGTAGGTAAGTTTAATTCTACGACACTAAAATCTGATTTTAAGAATAGCGTGGCGCAGTTAAGTATCTTTTATATGTTCTGATCGGCTCAATAGGTTGTTTAACTGTTAATTTATAAGTAAAGACTCAATAAATGTACATTAAACTGCATTTATTGAGTCTTTACTTTTTGCACATTCACGTTATATCGAAGCGATGGCCTGATTCCTACACGAACTGTCATTTTTAAACATTATATGTAATATATTCACTTTAAAGAGCTATTTAATAGCTCGATGGAGCTTTCCGAGTGGGGGAGATGCATAAATAACAGGCTTTTGTTGTTAATGTATTCTTTACCTGTTCTTAATATTGTAGTTGTATTAAAGCTTGATCTTTACATCTGACGAAGAATTATTGATCTAGAGAGTATGCTTGTGAAAACGATAGACGCTATCCTATTAGAACGTCTGGTAAATGCAGATTACAGTGCTTTTGATGAGATTTATGAGCATCATTGGAGCACACTTTTCCGTGTTGCAGTTAAGAAGTTGGGCGATGTGGATCTGGCCATGGATCTTGTTCAGGATCTCTTTGTGGATCTGTGGCAAAGAAGGGCCATGATCAATATTCATAGCGGATTGCGAGCCTATCTTATTTCGGCCCTATACCATAAGTTGTTTCAGTATTTCAGAAAGAAAGGTGTGCATGAAAAACATATTGAACAGTATAGCTTAATTGTACAAGATGGTCTGCATGATATTTTTCCTATTGTGGACTATGAAGAAAATTACACAGACGTACTGATTGCGATTGAACAGTCTGTAGTAGAAATGCCCGACCGTATGCGCGTTGTTTTTAATTTGAAATACCAACGCAGTCTCAGTAATCATGAAATTGCGGAACAACTTGGCATATCGCTTCAAACTGTAAAAAACCAATTAAGTAAAGCGTTGAATCTTGTGCGCCAGCACATGCAACGGCAACAGCTGAATCCGACAGTCTTCGTGTCCTTATCTTTTCTACTCTTCTTTTAATCCCTATCCAAGGTGTTCTTAATTAAATTTTTTAAAATAAACTTTACATAAACTTAACGGTTTTTCGATGGTACGATCACCCAATTGGAGCAACTATAGGGTGTATGCAAGACAGAAAAAGGGAATTGGAAGAATTGATCCAAAAGTATTCATCAGGACAGATAAAGGATAAGGAACGGGCACATTTAATGCGTTGGTTGCAGGAACTTGATGTCTTAGAAGGGTACAAAGCTGATATGGAAGGGGTTCAAACGCGGATGAAAAAAAAGATAGACCTCCGTTTGCTAGCCACCGAAACACCTACTAAAATCGCACATCCACCTTGGCTGTTATGGGGTAAGGTTGCCGCAGTTGTTCTTTTTTGTTTTTCATTTGGATGGTATCTACTCGACCGGAATAGTAGCGGGGATGCCAAACACAAGCAGTCCGTTAAGGTCGAAAAAAAGGTCGATAAGTCCAAAATGATAACCTATGCTGTTGTACAGGATAGCACGATTGTATTGGAAGATGGCAGTAAAGTCCGTCTTTTGGCAAATTCTTCAATCTCCTTGATGCAACCCTTTCCAGAAAAGCAGCGCGCGATTCAATTGCAAGGAAAGGCTTTTTTTGAGGTGTCACACGATAAATCGCGCCCATTTACAGTTCTATCGGGCAATATCCTGACAACGGCTTTAGGAACTTCTTTTTGGGTTGTGCAGGAGGCCAAAAATAGGAAGCCTAGTGTGCGCCTGATCACAGGAAGAGTTTCCATTAAGGAGCGTGGCGAAAATGGGGAAGATAAGCTTCTTGCCTATTTGACTCCAGGGCAAACTTGGGCGGAAAAAGTTGTACAACCCAAAAAAGAACCTGTTTTGAAACTGGAAAAACCAGTGGAAGAGCTCGTACCAACGACATTGGAATTTCACCACAAGCCTTTGGCGGAAGTGCTTCCTGCCTTGGCGTCTTTCTACCGCACAACGATTCTCTTTTCTCAGGATGATGTGTCAGGGCTATCATTCTATGGTACATATACAACAGAAAATGAGGTCGCGCAGATTCTGCAAACGATCTGTATTGCAAATGAGCTCGAACTCAAGTTTAATACCGAAACAAATACCTATACGATCTTAAAAAACAGTCAATAAAATCCATAAAAAAACACTATTGAGCCTCCCTTTTTAGGGAGGCCTGGGAAAACTATGCTCAATTATTAATGAAAACTATGCAACAATTTTCAACAGGTAAAAGGCCAGCCAAGGGGGCTTTATTACTGCTACTAGCAATTGCTTTTGGCCAAAAGGGTTTTGCCCAACAAAGTGGGGAACTTGTTGTCATCGTGCAGGATGCGAAGTCAAAAGGTTTGGCCAATGCAACGGTGACCATAAAAAACAAGAATAGCAACCTGAAACGATCCGGTCAAGCCGATCAGCAGGGGAAAGCCATGTTCAATAATTTGCCGGTGGATAGCAACTATTGTATTTTGGTGACTTATACAGGACTACTGCCAAAAGAGGAGTGCCAGTATATTGTTACCTCCGGTAAAAGATCGAGCGTGGTCTTTCAACTCACAGACGCAGCTTCAAATCAAATGGAGGAGGTGGTCGTTGTGGGGTACGGTACACAGAAAAAGACCAACCTGTCTGGAGCTGTAGATCAGATTAGTGGCGATGTGCTCGAAAGCCGGCCTATTTCCAATGCTGCGCAGGGGCTTCAAGGGATTTCACCCAACTTGAATATACAGTTCAACTCCGGAGCACCAGGAGCGGAACCTAAAATCAATATCCGTGGAATTACATCGATCAATGGTGGCGATCCATTAATTTTGGTAGATAATGTTCCTATTTCGGCAGCCGAATTGATCCGGATTGCGCCACAGGATATTGAATCATTTACGGTAATCAAAGATGCGTCGGCTGCGGCGATCTACGGGGCCCGTGCCTCCTTTGGGGTTCTGATCATCACGACAAAAACAGGGAAAGGCGATGTGAAAGTGAGCTATTCAAATAACTTTACTTGGAATACCCCGACAGTAATGCCCGATAAAATAACGGATCCTTATGTATTTTCGAGGCTATTGGAGACGTCAACCGATAATACACCCTGGGATAATGTCAACTATTCGGACCAGTTTTACCAATATGCAAAAGAGCGATCTGATAATCCTTCCATTGCCGGTGTGCGTATCAACCCCTCAGATTCCAAGGTCTGGGAATATATGGGTAACAGGGACTGGACACGTTATTTCTTATCCGACTGGAATGCAACCAATACACACGACCTGTCAATCTCGGGCTCAAATGAAAAAGTACAATACTATATCAGTGGTAGCTACAACCGACAAAATTCGCCTGTTAAGCTAGCAGAGGATTATTTTGACCGTTATAACCTGCGTTCGAAAGTAAACTATAGGCTTTCCGATTTAATTTCATTTGGTAACAATACAGTGATCGGAAGTACACGTAGGCTTACGCCTTCGCAAATGAGTTTGCCCGATATCTACAATATTTTTCCAACTTCTTTTGATAAGAACCCGGATGGAACATGGGCCAATTCTTCGGCAGGTATCATTGCCGCACAAATGGTTGATGGCGGTAAAAGCGATCGTAAACGTCTGGATGTACAATCTACCTTCAATACTGAGCTCCGCTTTTTTGGTAATAAATTCAAAGTAAATGCAGATTATACTTTCCAGCGTAATTCGTTAAACCGCAATTGGTACACCAAGCAATACGAGATCGGTTATGGTCCGGACGATGTCCGTAAAGAGGGGACAACAGGGGCTTATCGTGAAGCGGGTTTTTCCTATTACAACGTTTATAATATCTACGGTACTTATTTGCAATCTTTTAATAAACATCAGGTCAATGCGGTACTGGGTTTTAACCAGGAGGATTACCGGTATGAAGTGATCACTGCAGAACGCGCCGGACTTATTTCAGAATCCTTTCCAACCATTCAGTTTGCAACAGGAACAATGAAAATGGGTGAAGCTATTGATACTTATGCCTTACGTGGTGCATTTTATCGGTTGAACTATACTTATGATGATAAATATATTGTTGAATTCAATGGTCGCTACGATGGCTCTTCCCGATTTCCGAAAAGTAAGCGTTTTGGCTTTTTTCCTTCGGGCTCAGCTGCCTGGCGTATAGACCGTGAAAAGTTTATGTCGTCTGTCGCTGGACTGGATTTATTGAAGCTGAGGATATCTTATGGCCAATTGGGCAATCAGTCGGTGTCGAACTACGGCTACCTCCCTTCGATGGAAAAAAAGGATGCCGATTATTTGTTCGGAAGTGAACGGGGAATCTATATTGGTGTTCCACCTTTGGTTTCTCCCAATTATACATGGGAGAAGGTCAATACCATAAACTTTGGTTTGGACGTTGCTGTACTCAAAAATAAACTTTCGGCAAGTTTTGATTATTACTCCAGACGTACCTTGGGGATGTTGACACTGGGCAGAGATCTTCCCAATATTTTGGGCGCGAGTGAGCCACGGGAGAATGCTGCCGATCTAAAGACCAATGGCTGGGAATTGACTGTCAATTTTCAGGATCGTTTCGAGTTGGCTAACGCACCATTACGCTTCAATGCCAAATTATTGCTGTCGGACTCACAGTCCAAAATTACACGTTTTGACAACCCCAATAAAAGCATTCTGCAATATTATGAAGGCATGCAAATGGGAGAGATCTGGGGTTTGCAAAGCAACGGACTTTTCAAAGACGAGGCTGAGATTGCCAAGTTGGACCAGACTTCGATTATTCCCTGGGGCGCCTTATCGATTGTACCGGGATGGCCTACCTATGTGGATCAGGATGGTAATGGTAAGATTGAAAAAGGATATACACTTGGCGATACGAAAGACCTCAAGATCATTGGTAACTCCACGCCACGTTATCAATTTGGTATAGACCTGTCTGCAGATTGGAAAGGTTTCGATCTTAGGGCATTTTTTCAAGGCATTGGTAAACGCGATTATTATCCGTTGGACTACCTGTATTGGGGGACATACCAACAGCCTTATGGTAACTTTTATGGGCACTTACTTGATTTCTACCGTCCGGGAAGTGATTCGGATATCGACCGTGCGAAACATTCGCAAGCTTATTTGAATTTGGGACTGGCCGATCAAAACCTCAATGCGGCTTACCCTATCTTACAGTCATGGCTTGCCGACCGTAACTTGGGTACCCGGATTGACCAAGCCCAAGGACTGGCCATTCCACAGACCAATTATTTGCTGAATGCGGCCTATCTACGTCTGAAAAACCTAACGATAGGGTATACCTTACCCAAATCTATTACTTCACGTGCCAAGATCAGTAACCTACGTGTTTATCTAAGTGGTGAAAATATCATCGAATGGTCTGCTGTGAAGCGCTATTTTGATCCGGAGACACTGAACGAAAATACGTATACCAATCCAACTGCAGGTTCGGACCGTGTAGGTAATGGGCTTACTTATCCATTTCAAAGAAGTTTTTCTGCTGGTATTCAAGTCACCTTTTAATTGCTTATCATGATAAATAAATATATAAAATTAGCCGTTGTATGTTCAGGTCTTTCTCTGCTTGTAAGCTGTAACGACAACTACTTGGATCGTGTCCCAGAGACTGCGATCAATAACGAAAATTTCTTCAATACAGCGACCGACCTGGAGTTGTATATCAATGGATTGTACAATTTTTCAGGAATTGGGATCTATCAATCGGATGCCACTACAGACAATGCAAGTACAACAGGCAATACGGAGATAAAAACCATAATGGCCGGTAATGCCTCTGCGGCGACGATATCAGGAGGCTGGAGCTGGGAACAGCTCCGCAAAATAAATTTCTTTCTACAGCATATGGGCAAGGCTAAGATCAGTGAGAGTGAAAAGGCACATTATGAGGGGCTAGGCCGTTATTTTCGCGCTCGGTTTTACGTAGAGAAAGTGCAGCGTTTCTCAGATGTGCCCTGGGTGGATAAAGCCCTGGAGGTTGGAGATACGGATTATCTTTTTGCCAAGCGCGACCCACGAGCAACGGTGGTGCAGAAAATCATGGAAGATTTTGAGTTTGCCGCACAAAACGTACAGCCCCGAATAAAATCGGGTACGGTCAACAAGTGGGTGGTGCTGCAGGAATATGGCCGCTTTGCCCTATATGAAGGAACCTACCGGAAATACCACAACGAACTGGAATTGAAAACCACGGCAACTGAATTTCTGAACAAAGCACAAGCGTTGAGTGATCAGCAGATGCGCGAGGGTGGTTTCAGTATATACAATACCGGTAAGCCCAATCAGGACTACGGCACTTTATTTTTTAGTGAAAATCTTGAAAACAACAAAGAGATCGTACTTGGACGTTTTTATGCCAACAATGTACTCAACGCAGATTCGTGGCCGGGTATGTTTGGTAATTATGAGTACTATCCTTTGCGTGATCTTGTGCAGGCCTACCTGATGAAAGATGGTTCATTTTATGCGGCCCAGCCAGGTTATGAAAAAAACACCTTCGTCAAAGAGTTCGAAAACCGCGATCCACGTCTGGCACAAACGTATGCTTATCCGGGATGGCAGTTGATTTATTCGCATACCTATGCGCAAGGGGCGGGACTGTATGTGCAGCAATTGGCCAAAAATTTCTCGGGCTACCATCAGATTAAAGGATTTCAGAATACGCTCAGTCTGGAAGCGCGCAATAATCTCGATATTCCTTTATATCGCTATGCGGAGGTTTTATTGAATTTTGCCGAAGCAAAGGCCGAGCTGGGACAGCTGACGCAAGCCGATCTTGATCGTAGTATCAATCTGTTGCGTAGACGTGCGGGTATGCCGGATATGGTTGTAGGCGTAGGTATCGATCCCGTTATGGCGACACGTTACTCCAATATCGAAAGCAACCAGCGTAATCTCGTGCTGGAGATCAGACGCGAGCGTCGCGTTGAGCTGGCTTTTGAGGGATTCCGTTTCACGGATCTGATGCGTTGGAATGTAGGTGAATTGTTGAAGAACAAACGTGAGGGCATTTACTTCTCCGGATTGGGGCAGCATGATATGACCGGCGATGGTATTCCGGATATCGTACTGTTAGCTTCCTCATCGTCCATTCCGGCGGTGAAAGAGAAAAACAGTCTGGGGAGAGAATTGCAGTATTATCGTGTTGGCCGTTTTGGGCAGGATGTAGGCGTATTCTTATCGGAAGGGAATAATGGTACAGTCGAAACGATCGAAAATACAGGAACCTTTGAGGTGCCTAAATTCTACTATCGCCCCATACCGCAAGGGGAAATACTTTTAAATGATAATCTTAAACAAATATTTGGATGGTAATGAAAAATTCGATGACAAGGGCTTTATGTTTTCTGTTCCTCACATTATGTAGCCTTGGGAGGATCAGTGCACAGGAATTTAAGTTTGCATTTTTAACCGATCTGCATGTGCATAGCGATTCTACACTTGGGCAAGTGGAGCTACGGTTAAAATCGCTGTCACCTCAGGTGGAACTGCTGCTAAGCGGTGGTGATAATGTGGATATTGACAATCTGAAATCGGCTGATCTATCGGCTGGCGAGCAACGAATCAAGTCGTTGAAGGGACTTTTTGACCGCACTAAAAAGCCTTACCACATGGCTATAGGCAATCATGATCGTTTGCCGCGCGATTTGCGCGACGGCACTAATGATTTTGCGCTCTTTGAAAAGGCGTTTGGTCAGACCTATTACAGTTTTGACCATAAAGGCTGGAGGTTTATCGTGTTGAATAGTGTGGAAACCAAAGATAACCACTATGTTATTGGTGACAAGCAGCTGGCTTGGCTAAAAGATCTTGTCGAAAAAACAGGCAAAGATCAGCCTTTGGTGATTATCTCCCATGTCCCTTTTTTATCGGTTTATTATCCGGTTTTAGAGGGGCGTTATACAGCTGCAGATACTTTTACAAACCAAAAGCAGGTGTTTGATCTTTTTAAAGACCACAGCCTAAAGCTGGTCCTGCAGGGGCATATGCATTTGTATGAAGAGATTAAAGTGAAAGGGGTACAGTTTATTACAGCAGGAGCAGTATCGGGCAATTGGTGGCATGGAGCTTTTGAGGGGACTGCGCCCGGGCATCTCGAAGTGGATGTCCATGGGAAAGATTTCAGCTGGAGTTATGTGAAATAGAGAAACCTGTTTTTTAACTTTTACTTAGTACAATAAGAAATAACCTCAGAGGTCATACACTCTGAGGTTATTTTATTTTTACTTTTTTTGTCCTATTGACTTTTTCCAAGATATGCTATGAATTGTTTATTTAATAATTCGCATTTCTGCTGCTGCATAGCTTGCCTGTTTCAGGAGAAACCTGAAATAGGCAAGTTAAAATACGTTATATTTACCTTATGGAGTTTGTACTTTCAATCGTTATCGCCACTATTTTTATTTTTTTGGCTTTGTTGCATTTTTTCTGGCTGCTCGGTGGACATTGGGGAATGGCTGTTGCCGTTCCGACCGATCTGAATGGCAGAAGGATATTTAATCCCACCCGGGTAGGCACTTTGCTGGTTGCTATCGGATTATTGATTTTTGCGTTTGTAAATCTATGTGCCATCGGAGTTTTGGATGTTCCGGTAGACGCAAAGTATATTCGCTATGGGATGTATATGGTCAGTGGTATTTTCCTTCTCCGATTTATTGGCGATATGAAGTTTGTCGGCATCTTTAAGAAGTACAGAAAGTCTTCTTTTGCAGTAAGAGACACCTATTTTTATAGCCCATTATGTCTTTTTTTGTCGGTCTCTAATGGCTTTTTGGCGTTTGTATTATGAGAAAAGACAAGTGCTTTTTCTTAAGGTAGTTGGACGTGCTGTCGTCTGGCAAACATCTGGAGGGTGATCGATAACATTATTGGATAAACTACTTTAAGACCTTTTCACCTGGTCTTAAAGTAGCCATTCGGTTTAGCGGAACTAACGATTGTCGGTATTCAACCAGACCACTTTTTGTTGGGACTCATGCTGTTGGCTGATAATGTCACCATAGAGATCTGGCCTTCGAGCATTTATGTAACGATATCCACCGGCTTGAATCAGTTTTTCGGGCGTAATGGTGGCTATTGTAAAACTATCTTCAAATGTACGGCATTCAGTCAGAATATCCCCGAAAGGATCTAGGATCATGGAACATCCATTTTTTAACTGATCGTCATCCATGCCGATGGGGTTTGAAAAAACAACATAGAGCGCATTGTCATACGCCCGGGCTGGCAGCCATTTCATCAGCCAGCTGCGTCCTTTCATTCCGTCAAATTCTAAGCGCAAGCTGGTTGGATCGTTTTCGCGATTTTGCCAAAGCTGCGGATCAACAAAACCTGCGCCAGGTCGGGAAGAAGGGGTACACATGGTTACATGGGGCATAAAGATGATATCGGCACCCAATAATTTTGTTGCGCGTACATTCTCGACGACATTATTATCATAACAGATTAAAATACCACATTTCCAACCGTGAATTTCAAAAATAGTATAGGCTTGCCCTGCTTGCAAATGGGGGTTTATAAAGGGGTGAAGCTTGCGATGCTTTGCAATTAGGCCATTTTTGTCTACACAGATATAAGGTTTATATAGGTTATCGTCCTCATCCTTTTCAAACAGGCCCGCGAGGATAGTGATGTTGTATTTAGCGGCTATTGAAATCAGCTTTTGTGTACTTTCGCTGTCTGGGACAAGTTCGGCGATCGCAAGCATTTGTTGTTTATCTAAATTTCGGGCAAAGGTATACCCCGTTATGGAGCATTCGTGAAATGCAATTACCTCAGCACCCTGTGCGGCAGCCTCTTGCGCAAGTCGTTCGATAATGGCTAGGTTATAAGCCTTGTCCGCACTTTTGTGCTCAAATTGTGCCGTAGCAATTTTTAAGTTGTCCATATTTCTTTAATTGATCTATAGACAAAGCTACACGCGGGGCCCTAGCTGAAATTGTATAAACCCGACATGCGGTCCGATTTGCTTTTAAATTCCATAAAGTTGATTGCTAGCCGATTTGTACTATTTAAATATTCCGAAGGTGTGATGCCGGTATATTTTTTAAATGCCCTGATGAGGTGGGACTGATCAAAATATCCACTTTCGTGGCTGATCGTTGTTAAGCTCGTTTCAGCTGACTTGCTGCGTAGCAATTTCAAAAAGGAATGGAATTGGACAATATTGCCAAATTTTTTTGGGCTCATTCCAACCTGTTCCGCAAATATTCTTTCCATATGCCGTTCGGTGTAACCGCTGTATTGAACAATTTGTCCTACGGTAATCAATCCCTTTTGCGCTGTGATATGTTGCAGAATTGCAGGGAGTGGTCCCTGATTTGGATACTTCTGCCGGACTGCATATGCATAAAAGAAGGCATTTAATGCATGTACTTTTTCAGTTGAGGACTTCGCACGCATCAGGCTGTCATATAGCCTGATAACGGACTGTCCAAATACATCTTGCGTAACAATAATTTGATCTTTTAGTGCGTGGGCTGGGATACCGAGTAACTTATAGAGCCCATCGGGTTGGAAGACAATAATAACAAATGAAGTCTGTGTCAGCAGTGCGAGATCTTGGAAATGACTGATCTGACCATACAAAAATGAAGCGGGGAGCTGCTGACTTTCGTTGATGGACAGGTGGCCTTCATTGAGAAGAAATACCATTCCAGTGTTACCATCGGAAAATAACCGCAGTTTTTTATGCTGATCACCATCACTTTCCAAAAAAAGATAGTGCTTGATGTAGGGCGATAAAATTTCTGGAGGAAATAGCTGCATGATCTGATCGGTAATTGACTGCATTCAAATGTACATATTTCCGTCAGCTTTTCTTCACCAATTTACTCAATTTTTAGTGGAAGAAAAGATAGTTTAAAATAAAGTCTACTAATATTGTAGATTTTATTTTATGTTTACTATATTTGTTTTATCAACCTAGGAGATAAGCTTGCCTTTCTTACAAGCCACATCTTCCGCACGTAATGATTACAATGTTTAACTTAATTCATTATTTATGAACTACAAATTTTATCTTAACCCTTCCCAATCGAGCGCAAGTCTGCGCAACGGTAAATCCTTTTGTTCTGATTTCGATAGGCGAATGTGTAGCTAAGTCTAGGGGAAAGTATTTCTTTCCATAAAAGCGGCTTTTCTGACAAGTAATCAATTGGCGTTGGCACTTGTAAATATTCACTGTTAAAATTTTACCTATGAAAAATAGCGTATGGAAGTACGCCGTGACGATTTTTTTGTCACATGGTTTGCTATTGCCTGCATTTTCGCAGCAATCTGAGCCACTTATAAACGCAACCTTAAAAGGTATTGTATTGGATTCGATTACCAATCGACCTATTGAAGGCGTTACCATAAAGCTCGAAGGTGTTACTCATCAAGTAAAGACCGATGCGTCGGGAAGATTTCAGTTTGTCACAGGGCAACGACTTCCCTTGACATTCTCAACTTCATTTTTGGGATACAAAGGTCGAAAGATAACCGCACAGGAGGCGCAGATTCAGATCTTGCTTCAACCTAGCGTTTCTGATCTGGATGAAGTGGTCGTCGTAGGCTACGGTGTACAAAAGCGAAGAAATCTAACGGGCGCAGTTGCCAAGATTGACGCTGCCGAAGTCAACAAAATTCCGGTAGCAAGTTTTGATGCCCAGTTGCAGGGCAAGCTTTCCGGTGTGCAGGTTTCCACCAATTCAGGAGTTCCCGGCGAAAGCATCTTTCTGCGGGTTCGCGGAACGACATCGATCAACTCCAGTAGCGATCCCTTATATATTATTGATGGCGTATTCTTAAATAATACTTCGCTCCAAAATATCGGGCTTGGTGGACGGACCAGTTCGCCACTTACGGATATCAACCCAGCAGATATCGAATCCATTGAAGTGCTGAAGGATGCTTCGGCAACCGCGATCTATGGTTCCCGGGGTGCCAATGGTGTGATCATCATTACCACAAAAAAAGGAAGTTACGGTAGCCGTACCAAAATTGACCTCAACTTGCAGGGGGGCTGGGCCGAAGCCAATAAATCCTTGTTGCCAAAATTGGCTACAGGTCCCGAAACGGCAACCCTCGCCAACGAGTGGTGGATAAACTCCGGATTGGACAATCCGGCATTGAAACAGACTTTCGCCAACAGGCCTTATCGTCCAGTTTCGGAAGGCGGGAAAGGAAATCCTGAAGATCAGCCTACCTATGATCGCCTTGGTTTCCTGTTGCGCCATGGGAAGCTGCAGGATTATAACATCGGTATACAGGGGGGCGGCGACAAATCAAGGTTCTATATCGGCGCAGGCTACACAGGACAGGAAGCTTTTATAAAGGTAATCGACTTCTCGCGTACCAATCTCAAATTTAATTTCGACCATCAGATCAGTAGCCGTGTCAAAATCGGCCTAACAAATAATTTTTCCAGAACCTACCGCAATCAGGCGCGTACAGGTGATGGACCTCAGGTAAGTCTTTTTAATTCGGCCGTTTCTTCGGCAACGAATGTTCCGATATTCAATACCGATGGATCACTCAATGGTACCGATAATACCTATACACTGGTGGACAACTACGATGTCAATACTACAAGTCTGCGTTATGTAGGAAGTGCCTTTGCGGAAATCGATCTAGTGAAGGGATTGAAATTCAAATCCAGTTTTAGTGCCGACTATAACTTATACGATGAATCACAGTACTGGAACAGTAAAACCAGTATCGGTATCGCGAATAACAATCAGGCGACCTCGGGAATATCGAGAAATGCTACCTGGATAAACGAACAAACCCTGACGTACCAAAATACCTTCGGCAAGCATAGCCTGAATGCTATTTTGGGAAATACCTTGCAGAGCAACGTACTTGATTACAAATACCTGGAGGGGAATGGTTTTGCCAATGATTCCTTTAAACAGATTTCATCGGCAGCCAATATCATTGCATCCGACAATTGGACTAAATATACGATTGCTTCCTTTTTTGGAAGAGTAGGCTATAGCTATGCAGACCGTTATTTTGCGGAGGCAACCCTGCGGGCAGATGGCTCGTCCAAGTTCGGTGCCAACAACCGATGGGGTTATTTCCCGGCTTTTTCAGCAGGCTGGCGGATTAGCCAAGAAGCCTTTCTGGCCGATCAAACCTGGTTAAATGATCTGAAAATTAGGGCTTCCTATGGATTGACGGGCAATCAGGCCGGAATCAGCAATTTCGCCGCCAGAGGTCTTTGGTCGGGCAATGAAAAATATGCCGACAGCTATGGCAAGGTGTTGCCAAGTACAGGTCCTTTCCAGTTGGGGAACGAAAATTTGCGCTGGGAGAAAACAGCGCAGGCAGATCTTGGGCTGGATGTGGCGCTATTCAAAAACCGCCTGTCCATTACCTTAGATCTTTATCATAAATATACCTCCGATCTTCTCCTCGAACGACCTATTGTTGGCAGTTCTGGTTTTTCAAAATACTGGGCCAATGTGGGCGAGATCAGCAATAAAGGCTATGAAGTGTTGATCAACTCGCTCAACGTGAAAACAAAAGACTTTGCCTGGAATACAAGCTTCAACATTTCGGGAAATAAGAATAAAATCGAAAAACTGCCCACGCAGATTACCCAGTATACTCGCGATTGGGTTATCCTGAAAGAAGGTTATTCACTCAATTCATTCTGGCTTTATGAACAACTTTCCGTCGATCCGCAGACCGGAAAAGCCGTGTTTGACGGACAGCTGAGCGATGGTTCTTTGCCTACTTCGGCACGTAAAGTTTTTCGGAATGCTTATCCCAAGTTTTATGGGGGAATAGGCAATACCTTTACCTATAAAAACTTTGATCTGGGTGTAGACTTTAGTTTCCAATATGGCAACTATGCCGTTAACCTCAACCGCTACTTTCGGGAGCGTAACCCGAGCAGCGGTGGCGTATTTCAAAATGTGCTAAACAGATGGCAACAGCCGGGTGACATCACCGATGTGCCACGACTGACTTCGGAGGGCCTCAACTATACCATCGATGCCAATAGCCGCTATCTGGAGGATGCCTCGTTTTTAAAGCTCAGACAGCTCTCGTTTGGTTATAAATTGCCGAAAGAGCTAGTCGAGCGGGCGAAATTGACTGCTGCACGCATCTATTTTGTAGGGTCTAATCTCTTTGTGTGGAGCAAATACACCGGTGATCCAGAATCGAATGTGACCAGCAACCCGAACGCACAGGGGATAGGATCCTTCGGAACGCCACCACAGCCCCGGACGTTTCAGCTTGGCCTCAATGTCACCCTATAAACGTTAACCTTAATCTGTAAAGCTCATGAAAAAAATTATATATTTCCTTTTTCCGCTTCTTGTCTTTCAGCTCAGTAGCTGCAGCTCGTTTTTAGAGGTCGAGCCCAAGAATTCAGTGTCTGATGAAGTAACCATCGTTGACGGGAGCTCTGCCGCAACAGCCGTGCGGGGTATTTACTCGGCACTTCGGTCCAACGATTACTACGGCTATAGCTTTCAGCTGCTGGGATTCTTTTCGGCAGACAACATCGTCTATCGCGGTAGTCAAACTGTCCATCAGACCTTGACCAATCATACGGTAAAATCTGACCTCGCTGTGCTTGCTACGGCATGGAACCAGATTTATGCCACTATCAACAGGGCCAACCATGTGATCACCAAAGTACCTAACCTGGCGCTGACGACCACTTTTACTGAGGCCTATCGAAACCAGCTTGTTGGGGAGGCTTATTTCGTGCGTGCATTGGCCTATTTTGATCTGGCCAGAACCTGGGGGGGTGTACAGATCGTGCTGCAGCCAACGACTTCGGCGAGCAGTCTGCCACAAGTCCAAAGGAGCTCTTTGACTAACACCTATGCACAGGTATTGCAGGATCTACAAAAGGCCGAACAGCTGCTTCCCAATGAAACCAACCGTATCCGTGCGACCAAGAAGACTGCGCGAGCGCTGCTGGCAAGATTCTACCTGTATCAGAAAAACTGGTCTGAAGCCATAAAATATGCCTCGTATATTATTGATGATAATACCAATTATGGTTTGGTGAGCCCATACCGCTCATTTTATGCCAACAATACCTCCAATACCAAAGAATCGGTCTTCGAATTGGTCTTTGATATCAACAATACTAGTGGTCAGGCCAGTCAATGGTTGTCGGGAAATAATGGGGGGACTGCCTGGATCAGACCTTCTCAGGCCATCTACGACCTGCTGGTAGATCCAGCTGTTGGTGGGGATCGGACGGCATTGGTATCCAAGACCTCTTCATCCACAGATCCGAATATCCTGATCGGCAATCTGTATTACCGAACAGACCGAACAGACCCCGTCTTTTTGATCCGTACGGCCGAGCTTTACCTCATCCGCGCCGAAGCATTGGCGCAACGTAATGGCTCGGGCGACCTGACAGCTGCATTGGCCGACTTAAATGCCATACGCTCACGCGCCAACATCAAACCCTTGCAAAGTCTCGAAGCGGCAGCGCTCCTGCAGGCCGTAGAAGATGAAAATCGCGTTGAATTTGCCCTGGAAAACCATCGCTGGTATGATCTGCTGCGGACAGGACGCGCGCAACAGGTACTCAATATTTCCTCCGTGAATAGGCTGCTGCTGCCGATACCGTACGCTCAGGTTTCGATAGACCCGAATCTACAACAAAATCCAGGTTTGGATTGATCGGATGAATCATTTGTTTTTTATTTAATCGGATTGAAATGACAACATTTGCAGACTCTCATTTTTTTAAGCGCTATCGCTCAGCTATTTTATACATCGGCCTGATCTTCTTTTTGATACTCAGCATCCCGTATGACCCCAATCTTTTTACGGGGAGTTCATTTGCTGACTTGTTTTCATTGGAGAACTGGTTTGGATTGGCGACTTACCGCACTTCTTTTATCGCCGAAAGCCCTTTCGTAGGTAGCGATGTGCGCGGATACTACAACTGGGCAATTGCTCTGGCTCTCGCGCTACTGCTATTTTGGGCCTTTGGCCGTAAAATCAGGCAGACTTTTCAGGCCGATGACGATCGTGTGTTTTACTGGCTCCGCGTGCTACTGCGCTATCGTTTAGCATTGGCCATTACTTTTATAGGTCTTGTCAAAATCATCCCTATACAACTTCCCGAGCCGACCATTAGCGAGCTGCATACCGAATACGGTGATTTCCTGCTCTGGAAGCTCTATTACCTGACCAACGGCATTGCGACCGCTGGATATCTACCAGTAATAGGCGCGCTGGAGATCCTGGGCGGACTCTTTTTACTGAACCGCCGTACAGCAATCATCGGTTCGGGATTACTTATTGCCGTATTGCTCAATGTCGTGATCGTTAATTATGTATACGAGATCGGTGAACAGGTCTATAGTTCGTTTTTGCTATTGCTTGCAGTCGTTATCTTCTCGTACGACTGGCCCCGTTTTTATCAGCTTTTGATTAAAAAGGCAGCAACTATTCCCGATGGGTTTTGGCCTGTCTATGGCCGCAGAGTCGCGGGCATTCGTCCTTATCTGCAGGTCTTATTCCTGCTGCTGATCGCCGTATTTAGCGTGCAGGCTTACCTAAGCTGGAAGAATTCCGATTACCCATTTCCCGATGAAAAGGGATTGGAAGGAGCAGCAGGCGTATACGATGTAAAAGACTTCGTCTGGAAAGGCGATACTATTCCATATTCGCTAACCGATACATTGCGATGGAAGGATGTGGTTTTTGAAAAATGGAATACGCTCAGCATCCGTGGAAACCGTTCTGTAAAGGTCGATAGCCTCAAACCGCGTATCGCCTTCAATCGCGAGCGTAACTACGAATACCTGGGCAATGGTGGGCGAGAATTCTTTGGCTATACGAGCAAGCAGGGAACTGATAAGAGCACAACCACAATCAAACTTACCGGAAAAGTGAGTAAAGGCTACACTTTTGCCTTTATTGTCAAAAGACCCGACAAACGGACAGTTTTACTTGATGGAGTCAATCAGCTGGGCGACTCATTGCATGTACGGCTGGAGAAAGTGAACAAGAAATATCTGTTGCATGAAGGCCGCAGAAAACCGATCCGTATTTATTAACGATTCAAATTTAGACTAAGTTTATGGCAACGATTCAATATTTGGAAAGCATTCCTACCAGCCAGCAGGAGCAGGGTTGGAAGTACTGGGAGAAAGTAGGATTTAGATTTACTTTTATTTTCTTTATCCTGATGGTGGTACCCCTGGATTGGGAATGGTACGAAAAAGTTTTTAAACCCGAATCATTATATGATTGGATGGCAACGATCGCCGGTGGGTCGCGCACGGGTTGGATAGAAATAGACAGCGAAAGTGGCAAATGGGGGTTTGCATCGTATACGTCTTGGTGGCTCAATGGCCTGATTGCTGTGCTGGGTGCTTCCATCTGGACGATATTGGCCCGAAATAGTAAGGTGCAACGCTATGATGCGCTGTACTATTGGTTGCGGGTATTGGTACGCTACCGCATTGCACTGGGGCTGATCGCCTTCGGATTTATCAAGTTCTTTCCCATGCAGATGCCATTTCCATCTCTTGCCAATCTGAATACCGATATCGGTGAATATGCCCCCTTTAAGTTGTATTGGCAAATCGTCGGTGTATCCTATAAATATGAGATCTTTTTAGGCTTTTTGGAGATAGCGGCGGGAAGCCTGCTCTTCTTTCGGCCCACGGTCGTAATAGGAGCCATTATCAATGCTGGAGTCCTCTTTAACATTGCCCATGCCAATATTGCCTACGATGGCGCAGTTCATGTATACAGTTCATATTTTGTATTGCTTTCCCTTTTTCTATTGCTGCAGTATCTGCCTGCGATCTGGAAGCTTTTTATTCTGCGCGAACCAGTAAGCACCTATTACTATGTGCCCAAGTTTGTCAGGAAGTGGAATAAGCCATTTTATTTTGGCCTAAAGGCGACCATTGTAGTCCTGTTTATTTTCGTTTACGGCTTTTATCGCTATGAGCGATTCTATGATGAAGGGCGTCTAAAGGAGCCTGTACTTCCTGGACTGGCAAAAGCTGCAGGACATTATGAGGTTTCTAGTTTTCTGCTGAATGGAAAGTCTCAGGCTTATTCACCTGCCGATTCAGTACGTTGGCATGAGGCCTTTTTTGAGCGTTATTCGACCTTGGTCTACAAGGTCAATAAAGCCAATTCGATCGACCTTGGCAATGGTACCCCGGCTTTAAATGATGTGCTCAAAACTTACGAGTTTACAGGCCGGGCCGGAGGGAAGAGCTACCTCTACTATGAAATAGATTCGACAGAACACGCACTGTATCTGATCGATAAAAATCAGAAATTCAGCAAGGAACAACGTAAAAAACTAGATGAAAAACTAGATGTGGGACTGAAAGCGCTGTATGGAAAAGCGCAGGGTGATAGCCTGCATGTGCTGAAATGGGCTTACGAACGACCAACAGCGGAACAGATCAAACTCAAAGGGCTGGATGCTAGTGGTAATAACCTCGAAATTACCCTCAATCGCGTCAAAGAATCCTATCTCACCGGTAAAGAATGGTATATGAAAAATACACTATTTACCTACTAATTGTCTAAAAAAAAGAATGTTATGAATAGAAGATCATTTATCCACCGTTCAGCTGTCCTTTTTACCCTTGCTTCGGCAGGTCAGGGGGTATCCTGTTTTGGAAATACCAATAATTTAGCGAATGGCTACAGCATCAGGCAGTTCGAAGATGAAGGCCTGGCACAGTTTTCCTATGCGATCTTGGCCGATAAGAAAATTGTGCTTGTGGACCCGGCCCGTGATCCAAGGCCCTATTACGCTTATGCAAAGGAGCAGGGAGCGAAAATTATCGCGGTTGTGGAAACACATCCGCATGCTGATTTTGTGAGTTCCCATCTGGAGATCCATCAGGATTTGAAAGTTCCGGTTTATGTCAGCAAGCTTGTCCGTGCGACCTATCCCCACCATACTTTTGACGATGGCGATACATTAAAGATTTCGGACCACATTGTGTTGCATGCCATCAATACAGCCGGACATTCACCAGATAGCATATCTGTTTTGTTAAAAGAAAATGGTCGCGATGTGGCGATCTTTTCGGGGGATGCGGTATTGATTGGTGGAGTTGGAAGGCCCGATCTGCGCGAGTACTCGGGAGAACAGGCTACGCAGCGCGAAAAACTGGCGCGGCAGCTCTACCATACCGTTCATGATATCTATGCAACGTTAGGCAATCAGGTGCTTTTGTATCCGGCACATGGCGCTGGATCACTTTGCGGAAATGCAATAAAGGGTGCTAAGCAAAGTACCATTGGCGCGGAAAGAGCCCACAACTTGGCCTTTCAGCAAAAATCGGAAGAAGCGTTTGTTCAGCAGATTCTAGCAGATCGTCCGCCTGTACCGATCTACTTCCCTTATAATGTAGCATTGAATCGTAGGGGAGCAAAACCATTATTAGCTTCTTTGTCTGGTATTTCAGTGGTTTCGGCAGCAGCGGTGCCTCATGCACAGAGCACTGTCCTCGATACCCGCCCCGCTTCAGAATTTAGGGCGTCACATTTTCCGGAGGCCATTAATATTCCCGAACGTAGTAAGTCAGAATCTTGGGTAGGAACTTTTATTGAACCGAAAGAAGGTTTTTATCTCGCCGTAGATACCAAGGAACAGGGGAAGGTGCAGCTCGAAAAGCTGGCCAAAATTGGCTATGAGCAGTTTGTTAAAGGTATCGTGTTGTATGGGGATTTCGCGGGGCAGCCTTCGACAGCTTTTGATCAGACCGCTTTTGATAGGGCGCAAGATCAATATTTTATAGTGGATGTACGTACGGCCGAGGAAGCTAAGACTGGGCCAGTATTCAAAGGGGCTCATAACATTCCGCTGGCCGAATTGAAGGCGCATATTGCCGAGCTACCAGTGGATAAACCTATCGTTGTGCACTGCGCTTCGGGTTATCGCTCGGCCATTGCAAGCAGCCTCATCAGTGAATGGGTGCCAAAAGCGCAGGTCTGGGATATCGGTGAACATATTAAAAGCTATAAGCAATCGGTGAATTAACAAGAGGATTACACTTAAATGCATACATGATATGAAAGATTTAAAATTATTGGCTAGCATGTTATTAGCAGTGGTGGTGTTGCTCAATGTGACCAACTGCCAATCCAGGCAGGATACGAAGGAAGCCGTAAAAAATAGTCAGGTTTCATTTAAAAAGCAAGAAGGAGTTCGCTTTAAGCAGGAACTTGAAAGCCTGAATAAAACGAACAAAGTGCCGGTACAAATTCCTGACAATCCGCGGATCGTCTATGCGACCGAACAGGATGTGTTGGAGCTGGACAACGGTATTGTCCTTTTTGGATGGCCCAGTTGTCCATGGTTTCGGAATGCCATAACGCCGCTGCTGGAATTTGCCCAGGAGGAGAAGGCGGCTATTTATTACCTCAATATTCACGATATCCGGGATCTTAAGGAGAAAGATAAGGAAGGTAAAGTGATCACGACCAAGGCCGGGAGCCCGGGTTATGAAGCTATTTTGGCAAAATTTCACGATGTCCTAAATCCTTATACAGCTGTGGGGATTGATTCCATTAAACGGATTTCTTCGCCGACGGTATTATTTATTGAAAAAGGTAAAGGCGTGCATAAGGTTGTTTCTACGGTTGTATCACAGACCGATCCGAAAATCAAGCTTGATAGTACGCAGCGACAGGAGTTAAAGCAACGGTATCGCGCCTATTTTTCGGATGAACATATTATATAAATGATATTTCTTATAAAGTTGTTTGATAGGATTGTATATGAGTTCTAAAGATGGGTGCGGCCCGGAAAATAAATCCTTTCAATGCAGGTAAAAGTTTGTATCCAAGGGCATAAGTTATAGTAAGGGAATCAGTAGCTGAAAAAGCCATAAGGATACATGGTGTACACATTATAGTAAATTAAATGGATAACATATGAAAAAAATAATCAATCTTGGACTTTTAGCGTTTGTTTTAACGACATTTACAGTCTCCTGCGGATCTGCAGGTAAAAAAAAGGATAATAGCAAATCGTTGTCCGATTCTACTTCGTCAAAGCGCTCAAAAAAGGAACAACCCAATACAGGCTGCGACTAGGAGTGATTAAAAACTAGCTTATGCGAAAATTTGATGCAATTATTATTGGCTCGGGACCAAATGGACTTGCTGCAGCGATTACCTTTCAGCAGCAAGGGCTGAGCACGTTGCTTATTGAGGGTGCCGATACAATCGGTGGGGGAATGCGAACCAAGGAACTTACAATTCCGGGTTTCAAACATGATGTCTGTTCGGCGATTCATCCCATGGCTATGGCATCGCCATTTTTCAGGAGTTTACCTTTGGAAGCATTTGGGCTATCTTTTGTTAAGCCTGAGTATGCGGCAGCACACCCATTGGACGAAGGGGAAACGGGAATTCTTTACCATAGTCTTGCCGAAACGGTAGAGGGTTTGGGAGCAGATGGCGAAAGTTATCGTAAGCTGGTGGAAAAGGTCGTGACACATTGGGAGCGCCTTGCGGCAGATATTATGGGGCCATTATCCTTTCCGAAGCATCCTTTGTCTTTAGCCTCGTTTGGGCTGGATGCACTTCAGCCGGCAAGCTGGACAGCAAAGCGCTTTACTTCCGTGCAGGCACAGGCTTTATGGGCAGGGATGGCGGCTCATGGAATTCAGCCCCTAGACAACTGGACAACTTCTGCAATTGCCATTGTGCTTGCGGCGGTAGGCAACAAATATGGCTGGCAGATACCGATTGGCGGCTCGCAATCCATTGCCAATGCGCTGTTAGGCTATTATCAATCGTTGGGTGGGGAGATCCAAACGGGCTTTTGGGTAGAGGATGTTCGCGATCTACCATCCCATAAAGTCCTACTCTGTGATATCACGCCCAAGCAGTTGTTGCAGCTCAAAGGTATAGGTCTTGCTAGCGGCTACCGCAGACGCCTCGAAGGCTTTAGGCAGGGAATGGGGGTATTTAAAGTCGATTGGGCATTATCAGAAAAGACGCCTTTTAAAGATCTGCGTTGTCAGCAGGCCGCTACAGTACATTTGGGAAATACCTACGCCGAAATTGCCGAAGGCGAGCAGCGGAGCCATCTTGGGAAGAAAGTGGATAAGCCTTTTGTGCTGTTTGCGCAACAGAGTGCGTTTGATTCCAGTCGTGCTCCCGAAGGCAAGCATACGGGATGGGCGTATTGCCATGTTCCTAATGGGAGCAGGGTCGATTATACTGAAGCTATCGAAAATCAGATTGAGCGCTTTGCGCCGGGTTTTAAAGAAACCATTCTGGCCAAGCATACCTTTTCTCCTACGGAGCTCGAAGAGTACAATCCCAATTACATCGGTGGTGATATCAATGGCGGTATTATGGATATTTCGCAGCTGTACAGTAGGCCCATTTTGGCTCTAAATCCGTACCGAACCTCGGTCGACACGATTTATCTCTGTTCATCATCGACGCCTCCGCGTGGTGGGGTGCATGGCATGTGTGGTTATCATGCTGCACGGACAGCGCTCAAGGAACACTTCGGTTTGCTGTTGTAAACCGCGCCGAATAAGTATTTCCTTATCCGCCTCTATTTGTGGCCCCTGTGGCCACATGCACAAAATTTATCGATATTTAAGATAAATTAATAGAAATATTTACGAATTATTCGTAGTTTTAATAGGTAAATTAAAGCTATATAGAATACATGAAAGCGATATATTCCTTACGTACACTCATCTTTCTCTTCTGTTTGTGGAGCCTGCCGCTTCAGGCTCAAAACGTCACCGACATTTTAGAAAAATCCAAATGGGCACTCGACAAAAAAGAAGTAATAAACTACAATTACAGACTGGCAATAAACTATGCTTCGGAAAATTACAACTACACGCTGGAAGGGAATACCTATTTGGATTTTAGGACAAAGGACAATCCGCTAGGTCTGGCTTTCCAATTCGAGAATGCACAGAGCCATATCGTGTATAATGGATCGGAGTCTTTTGAGCTTAATCTCCTTGACAAGACAAGTGTGCTAAAACGTCATCCCCAAAAAAGCGAGCTGGGGCGTTTTACCTTTTTGAACATGAGTCTGTTGACCTGGAAAAATGTGCTTCCCCTTATTATCACTTCGACCGATATCCAAAAGACTTTTGTTGACAGTCCGAATTCTATATGCTATGCGATACGAATCGGGATGGGGCAGCGGGATATTGATCAATTAGGAAATGTGAATGCCCTCACCGCGAAAAGAAATATGAGCTATACCGTGCTGTTGGATAAAAAAAGTTACCTTCCTGTCGAAATTATTCAGGAAAATGATGTGCTTAAAGGCGATTTTGTCAGAACACAGTTTAGTAATAATGATTTAGCTCAAGCTCCGGCCGAACGCTCCTGGTATTATTCCAGTTATCCCGGATATAAGATAAAAGATCCGAAGGTGCAGGTCTCGTTGGTTACGGGTGAAATTGCTCCAAAATGGCAATTACCGCTGGTTTTAGGCTCTAGATCAATCAAGCTCGATTCTCTTCAGGGCAATTACGTGCTACTTGAATTTTGGATAAAGAACTGCGGCTATTGTATTGAAGCGGTTCCACTCTTGAATGAAATACAGCAGAGTTATGTAGATAAGGGGTTAAAGGTGATCGCTATAAATGCTGCCGATCGTGAAGCGGATATCCAAAGCTTCCTTCGTCGAAATAAACCTGTATACCCCAGTGTATGGGATAGGGATGGTAAAATCGGCGAACTTTATGGCGTCAGTGGATACCCACAAGCTTTTCTTTTGGATAAAGAAGGTCGACTGTTATTCCAGGGAGCTACAAATTCTGCTGAATTGCAAGCTGTACTTGCCCGGTTGCCACGGAATAAGTGATTTTAGCCGTTTTTTTATTTTTCTGCAGCATAAAGTCTTTAGAAAAAAATAAGCTAATGGCTGTGAGTTTCTAATTTCGGCAGTATTTTTGCTATATAGGGCTACGAAAACACCCCAAATAATATGTTGCATTAGGCCAAGATAATTTCTTGGCCTTTTGTATGTAATTCCCCCTTTAGTATGTAGACAATATCCCAGGTTGATACTTATGATGGCAATATCGGTTTCGATGTTGCTTTTTCTATCGCTAAATACTAAATAAGAAGAAATAAATCGATAAGAAGAAATAAATCGGTGCGTACGGCAAGTATAAACTTAGGAAAGACACTTTGGCCGGGGTAAGCTGGGCTCCTGAGGCAATAAAATGCCTACCAAGCTATGATGCCGAAAAAGGAAACTTTAACACAGGTCAGGCAAAAGTTCATCTTGCCATCGCAGGGCGAACTATAGATGGATGGTATCCGATGGGTAAAGTTGATGTGTTATAAAGAGAATGATGTGTAACCACTTGTTTATATTAGTTTAGTTAATTATCTTATCTATATAGTTTTATGTTTTTAATTATTGGGTATTGTGTCAGTTTGTCAGCCGTATAAGTAGGTACTCAATAGACTTTACAGAATATTGTAATTCCAGAAAATAGCGTTTGTAAATAGGGGTTATTTTACACTTTTCTATAGTAGAATGCGGTCACTTTGTGCATTATCTTGACGAATGGGATAAAGGGCCGGCCCATTTCGTTGTTTTTGTGTGCTGAACGCCTCAATTTAGCTTTAGTGAGGATGGATTAGGATCTGGTTTTTGCCGTGGAAATGTCGATGGTGCGCTGTTATTTTATACAGATGTCGGCCTGGCTCCATTCGGAAAATCATGAGCCATACAGCAAATAAGTTGGAGTTTTTTTGTTTTTGATAAATACGCTAATTATTTATATACAGTGTTTTGTATATTTTATATCGATTAAAAGTATAGGTGTTATTTTGCCTTATAAAGGCCGCAATGGTGTCTATGAAAAGACGATGTGTGGGATGAAAGGATGAAATGATTGTGGAAAAAAATCCATAAATTAGGGGAACTAAACAAGCTGTTTTATGAATGTAAAATTTATTCTAAAAGCTTTCTTATTATTTGCCCTTTGCCTGATCCATGTAATCGGTCATACGCAAGAAAGCAACAACAATAAGAAATTGTGGGCAAAATCAATTTTGAATCAAAAGGCGCCAAAACTTGAGGTCGAGCAGTGGCTTACAGATGCGCCTGATACAAAGGGTAAGTTTATCCTTATTGATTTTTGGGCTACTTGGTGTGGTCCCTGCCGGAAAGTAATTCCTGAACTCAATGAATGGCATAAGAAGTATGGTGATAAACTTGTGATCATTGGCCTTTCAGATGAAAAAGCAGAGGTCATTAAAAAGGCGAAGGAGATTAAAATAGATTATTTCTCAGCGATCGATACGAAAGCGAAGTTGAAGAAACAGCTCGAAGTACAGGGAATCCCACACTGTATTTTAGTAGATCCGGATGGCATTGTACGCTGGGAGGGTTTTCCGACGTTAGAGGGGCATGAGCTCACCGATGATGTTGTTGCTGATATCATCAGAAAGTATTCCAGAAAGCGCGGGAGATTCAAAGATAGCAGTCCATATTTTCTGCGACAGGAAGAAGTGATGTTGGCTGGATTGTAAAAAGTCTTTCATGTGCCAGACCGATAAATCGTCCGATTTTTTGCGGTACTTGGGTATGAAATGGATAAAAAAAAGTGTAACGGTTGCCCGTTACACTTCGCAAGAAGATAAATAAATTATCTTCTTGTGTGTTTACTTAATTATGCGATACGTACGTTAACTGCATTAACGCCTTTTTTACCGTTTTCTACATCAAATGTTACACTGTCATTTTCACGTACTTCGTTGATTAAACCAGATACGTGTACGAAAATGTCGTCTCCACCACCAGCAGGCGTAATAAAACCAAAACCTTTTGTTTGGTTGAAGAATTTAATAGTTCCTTCTTGCATTGTTTTATAAATTATATTAAAGTAATCTGTACTGCACTATTGTGATAAATGAATATGAACAATAGTTAATCGATTTTTTGCAAGAAATAGGATCTGATTTTAATGATCTTGGATTGACTCAAGTCCAAAAAGGTCTTTACCTCCGTTTTGCTAACAAAAAAGCTTCTGAAAATGCGAAAACTGAGTGTTAAGTATAACTTGACGATTTCAGATAAGCAAAGGCGGAGCCGATTATAATACAAATTTAAGTATAAAATATTGATATATACAGTGTTTTGTTATTTTTTATGAAATAAATCCTATGCAGGCTCTGTGTTAGCATAATAGCTACACGATGTAGTCGCAAAATTACATTAAACCCGATAAGTAAAAGCATTGATATTCATACCGGCGCCAACAGACGCAAATAGGATGATATCGCCTTCTTGTAGGGATTGATTGTCTATCTTCCCACGGGCAATGAGGTCATAGAGGGTAGGAATGGTTGCCACGCTGCTATTTCCTAATGTATGGATGGTCATTGGCATAATATCGGGCGGGGGTACTGTACCGTATAGTGCATAAAATCTCATCAGAATGGCTTCGTCCATCTTCTCGTTGGCCTGGTGGATCAGTATTTTTTTGATTGCCGTGATATCGATATGCGCTTTTTGGAGGCAAGCCTGCATGGCTAAAGGAACTTTGCTGAGTGCAAACTCATAGATTTTGCGTCCTTTCATTTTAATATACCGTATATCAGGGTCCTGCTCTTGTTGATAAGAGCTTCCGAAATTGATATAGTTCGCTTCCTCAAGCGCATAAGTTGCGCTCTCATGTGATAGGAGCCCTTGCTCTGTCGTAGTGGCTTCGATGATTACAGCGCCAGCGCCATCCGCATAGATCATCGAATCTCTGTCAAAAGGATCTATAACACGGGAAAGCGTTTCTGCGCCAATGACCATACAGCGCTTTGCCATACCTGATTTTATGAAAGCGTTGGCATGCAATACGCCTTCGTTCCAACCAGGACAGCCAAATAGTAGATCATAAGCCACACATTTTGGATTGCTGATCCCGAGCTTTTTCTTCACCCTGCTTGCTAAACTGGGTACAGTATCCGATTGGATTTTGCCAGATTGCACATCGCCATAATTATGTGCAACAATAATATAGTCCAATGTTTCAGCAGCTATACCGGCGTCTTCAATGGCACGTTGACCAGCTAGGAAAGCAAGGTCTGAAGCCACTTGGTCAGGATCGGCGTAACGGCGTTCCTCAATGCCGGTGATTGCCTTAAATTTTTCAATGACAGAAGCCGGCTCCTTGAACGGCAGCCCATTTTCATCCAAAAAAAGATGGTTGGCGAAGTCTGTATTGGCTATTTTGTGGGATGGAATATAACTGCCAGAACCGATAAATCTAATGTTCATAATTGTTTCTCCGTACGTATTGTGTATAAATATATTTCGACGATCATCCCCTTATGCTATGCTGATTCCTTATGGTCGTATACATTCACATTTCTAGCGGCTTATTTCCTTCTCAGCCTTAATTTACTAAATATTATCGGGATGGCGCTAATTTTCTTTCTCACACCAGTCCAGCAGTGGCTTGTATAAGCTCTGAATATCTTTCGGGTTATTGTCTTTATACAGGCGGAACAATTCGGCGTTAAATTCATCTGCTTTGGGAAATCCTTTTTTATTGACCATCATATCGTTGACGTTTTCAACAATCTGGCCAAAAAGATCATGATCATTTCCAAACTTATCGTAACAATATAAGATGAAAAGCCCCCAGGTTAAATACTCATCAAATACTTTTACCGGACTTGGATAATGAACTGTACTTTTGTTTTCTCTATCGACCCATAAGTCCCTATTATTGAATATGGTATCAATCTGTTTTTTGTTTTTTTCGCTCAATGGACCTACGTAGTTGTGGTCTATCTCCGTAAAAATAATGCGTGTATTGAGTGCTTTTTTGAATTTGGGACTCCAGGATTCGTCTTCGCGGAGGGTGGGTAAAAAAAGCAAAATTTCTTTGAAACCTTTGTACTTGAAGGTGTGGGTCGCATTCATCCCGGCAATCAGGGGGGAAGTCAATACACGATAGCTATTGATTGTATAATCGAACTTCTTTTCTAACCATTCTTTTTGCTCGGCAATGGAAGCATACTCCTGATATGCTGTACGAAGGCTGTCGTAATAGCCTTGATGCTCTTTGTAGAATGTCCGGTATCCACTCTGTCTGGCGAATTCTTCCAGGTCGTTTTTGAAAGCGGGGATAGGATTTGATTTCACTTGATAGTTTCCAACTCCTCTTGCTGGAAAAATATAGATGTTTGTAGGTACTAATTGGTCGTTTTTGAACTTAAAGCCATATACATTGGCCGCTAAGAGGAAATAGTTGGTTAGATTCTCTCGCAGCTGCTGGTCAAATTTCTTTACGATAGGGAGATTGGAAAATGGGGTGAAATGCGCTTTGACCTCTTCAAAATACGCCGTATTCTGCTTGGTCATATTTGGATTTTCCTTACCAAAGTCAGTTATCGCAAAGATAATATAGATGAGTTCCTGTGCCTCATTAATTTCAACAGTTGTCTTACCGTCGTTTTGGGCAATATAGGCTTTGCTAAAATCGACGTCTTTTTCTTGGCAGATGGCCAGGTTAGCTAGTAATACAAAGCATATTAAAATAAAAAAGATATTCCTTTTCATCGTATCGTTATTTCATATAATTATTGATAAGACATGTTGCTGATAGCGTAACGTTTTACCGGTTATGGTCATGTCTGATTGGGGATTTCACTATGAAATGAAATATTCCCGACTGCAATTATAGGGAGTTTTCTGCTTGTTTTATAATAAAATTTGTACAATCAGAAATGAATTCTGCTAATTGAAGAGGTTATATATTCAATTTGTTTAATTTAATATTGATCTTAACTTAATACTGAGGAAACCTTGTGCTTTTATTTTTGACAGCGCAATGGAACACATTCAGCCTATCAAATCTTCCAATCAGAAAAGTTTCAATCTCGTATACGAAAAGTACCATCGACAGATTTACGGTTTTGTACTCAAGCGTACGCAATCGGATTATATTGCAGAGGAGGTAACGCAGCTGACCTTTATCAAACTCTGGAACCAAAGGGAGAAGCTCGACGAGCAGCTCAGTATTCTGTTGCAGCTTTTCGGTATGGCGCGGCAAGTCATGATCGATCTGCTGCGCAAGGAGGCTACACGTTTCAAATATGAAGGGCAGACAGCAGTGACACCTTTTACCGATAGTCTGATCCGGGCAATTGAAAATAAAGACCTTTTGCGTATGATGGAAAAAGATATCCAGAATATGCCGACGATGCGTCGGAAGGTCTTTGAACTGAGCCGTAAAGAAGGTCTTTCCCATAAAGAGATTGCCGCTCAGTTTTCAATTTCCACAAAAACCGTAGAACAGCATATCAGTAAAGCACTTCTTCAACTCAAACAACATCTCTATTCCATCATGCTATAAGTCCTTTATGTTAAGTATTGGCTCCATTTATTAAATAATTGTTAAGAACTAAGGGATCTCGTGCTGGCCTGCGTAATAGGAGTATGAAGCATGATAAAAAGCAGCATCAGATCAAAAAGAAGATCTGGAAAATGCCCTTCTTCGTGAACGAACTTTTCAAGGACGAAGATTGGGAGAAATTTGATAGCACAGCAATGGAGGAGCCTGTGCCTACTGAAACGATGAAAACGCTTATACAGACTGCCATTCAAAATCAGGAAAAAGCGCAGGATCAAAAGGCATTACATCGGTATCGGTTGGTAAAGCTACTGCGATACAGTGCCGCAGCTGCAGTTCTCTTTTTCTTTTCCTTCCATTTTGTTACCTGGTGGACAAAAGATTCAGTTGTACAGCCAGATGCTCAGCGGTCCGCTGCTAAACCAGTTATAGCGCATCAAGATACAGTCTGGACTTCAATAGAAAATAAAAATCCCTATAGTATAACGCTGGATCTACCCGATGGATCCCATGTGCGGTTGTTCGCACAAAGCCATATTCGCTATGTGAAAAATTTTGTTGCCAATGCCCGTGATATTGAACTTAACGGTAAAGCCCACTTTGATGTAGCATCGGATCCGAAACGCCCATTTTCGGTGTTTGCCAGCGGGACTAAAACAACGGCGCTTGGTACATCCTTTACCATTAATACCAAATTGAAGCGTCAGGCTGTGACTGTGGCATTACACACAGGTAAGGTGCTTGTATCCTCGCTTACAAACGGTTTCAAACAGATTTTTTTAGCTGACCCGGGCCAAAAGCTGACGGTTGATTCACGGGGTGCAACAAGAATTGAAGCCGTCAATAAAAAACAGCCATTGAACATGCCTGATCTGTCTGCCCCGGATTTATTAAATCTGAAAAATACACCGATGCCTGCTGTGCTAAAGGCGTTAGAAACAGCATTTAAAAAACAGATCCATTTGGGTGACAAGGGTATTGCCGCTATCCATTATACCGGTGAGATTGATGTACATCACGATTCATTGAAGGATATCTTGACAACAATCTGCCTGATCAATGAATTGCGCTTTGTCGCCAATGCGGATGGAAGTTATACACTATACAAACAGGAAAATACAATTACTGAACATCTAAATAACTAACAGATATGCTCAATAAGAAAAATCCACAAAAAAAGAACCTGCTTATTTTTGCGTTGCTTTCCGCTGGACTTACCCATGTACATGCGCAGCAGCAACAAGTAAAAGGGGCTGTACAAAATGAAAAGGGCGAGTTTCTCCCTGGAGTCAGTGTTAAGGCTATTCAGGTCAATGGAGGTCCCAGTGTGACCACCAGTACGAATAGCCAGGGGCTATTCCATTTTCAGAATTTAGTAGAACATGCAGGCTATCGATTTGTGTTTTCGGCGGTAGGATTTCAGTCCGATACGTTATCGGGTTATGTTATTGAAGCAAGAAAGCCTTTGTCGTTGAGTGTGAAGCTTCAGCATAATGCGGTTAAACTGGATGAGGTTGTCATTGGTTACGGCCGTGTATCCAGAAAGGACCTGACGAGTTCGATCAGCACCATCAAAGCGGAAGAAGCGAACGTCGGCGTATTTACTTCGCCAGCACAGATGCTGCAGGGGAAAGTTGCCGGCCTGACGATTTCAAGCAACAACAGTAATCCCAATGCTACGCCTTCTGTTAGTCTCCGGGGAGCGTCAACGTTACGTAGTGGAGAGGCGATGGAACCCTACTATGTGATCGATGGGGTTCCGGGTGCATCGCTAGCTTTGGTAGCGCCCGATGATATTGCTTCTATTGACGTGCTTCGCGATGCCTCAGCGACCGCAATTTATGGTTCAAAAGCGGCCAATGGCGTTATTATCGTTACAACGAAGCGTGGAAAATCAGGGCAGACCAATATCAATTACAACGGCTATCTGGCGATCGATAAAGTGGCTAAGCATTATGAGATGATGAATGCGGCGCAATACCGTTCTTATGTCAATGATAATGGATTTTCGATGGAACCAACGGACGACTTGGGGGCAGATACCGATTGGCAAAGAGCTGTGGAGCGGACAGGGATATCGAACAATCATAATATATCCATTCTTGGAGGAGCAGAAAAAACACAGTATAGCATCAGTCTCAATACCATCAAAAACAATGGGGTTATCAAAGGGACTGATATGGGGCGGCAGATTGCTCGAGCGTTTTTGCAGACCAAGGCGCTGAATGACCGGCTGACGGCTTCTTTCAATGTCAACGCAAGTATCACCAAGCAGAATGATGTGCTTGCTTTGGATCAGGGACTCAGCGTTTATGATGCGATGTATTATTACTTGCCTGTATCGCCGGTCCGAAATACCGATGGTTCCTGGTTTGAAAAAGCCGACCGTTCGCAATATGCCAATCCACTTTCCTTAATTGAAGAGAATACAAATTTTTCTAAAACTAAGGTGCTCCAGGCGCATGCAAAACTGGGCTATGAGATCTTGCCCGGGTTAACCTATAATATTGATCTTTCGCTGCAAAATAGGCAGTTTAACAATGCACAGTACTATTCCATGTTTTCGATGGCAGCACGTGGTCAGAATGGCAAATCTATCCGTGCCGCGGTAGAAGATGAACGGAAAGTGATGGAAATGAACCTGAGTTATGAAAAGACATTCGCCGGAAAACATAAGGTAGCTGCACTGGCAGGTTATTCATGGGAGGAGAACAACAATAACGATGGCTTTCAATTGACGACTTCCGATTATTACAGTGACGATTTGAGTTATTATAATCCGGGTATGGCCAATGTAGTTGATTTGTTGGGCTTTGGGAACTATTATCTTTCCACCTTGCGTATGATATCTGTTTATGGTCGTGTGAATTATGCCTATAACAACAAGTATCTCCTACAGGCGACGGTAAGACGCGACGGTTCCTCGGCTTTCGGAACCAACAATCGTTGGGCGACATTTCCTTCGGTGTCTGCAGCGTGGCGCCTTTCGGAGGAATCATTCATCCGTGAAACCGGAATTTTTGATGACTTAAAGCTGCGTGCGGGTTTCGGGGTGAGTGGCAACTCATTGGGCTTTGACGCATTTACAGCGCAGTCTGTACGTGGTGCCTCATCCAAGTTTTTCGATTATGTAAGTGCCGATGGTCAGGTAAGCCCATTACGTACTTTGATGGTGCTGCGCAATAGCAATCCGAACCTCAAATGGGAAACAACCAGTATGATTAATCTAGGCCTGGATTTCGGATTTCTAAAAAATCGCCTGACAGGGTCTTTGGAGGTCTATAAAAAGAAAACGAGTGACTTGATTTATGATTATCAGGTAAGCAAATCGAAATATATTTATCCAACGCTGACTGCCAATGTTGGTGAAATAGAGAATAAGGGGATTGAACTGAGTCTGAATGCAAATGCCATTGATAAAGAGGATTTCAAATGGAATACCGGATTGGTGCTGTCCCACAATACCAATAAGGTGGTGAGCATTGCCAACGAGCAGTTTACGCAGGATTATATCGAATTGTCGGATCTGGGTGGTGCTGGGCAGACCAATGTTTTTCAGCAGAGGCTGACACCGGGAGCACCTATAGGTCAGTTTTATACCTGGGAATGGGCAGGCTACAACGATGAAGGGGTGTCGGTATTCTATACCCGAGATGAGAAAACGGGCGAGCGTACAGGCGAAACAACCACAACACCACAGAAGAAAGATCAGGCTGTAACGGGAAGTCCACAGCCCAAGTTGACACTGGGTTGGAACAATAGCTTGTCGTATAAGAATTTTTCTTTAACCGGAATGTTCCAAGGTGCTTTTGGACAGAAAATTATGAACGCTACCCGAGCGCGCCATTCAAACGTTGTTGGTAATGCTGGGCAGAAAAACGTGCTTGCCAGCGTTGTAGAAACCGAGCGCATGACGGATATCAATGCACATTACCTATCGGATCGTTACCTGGAGAATGGAAGCTATCTGCGCTTGGCTTATGTTACGTTGGCCTATACGATACCGATGAAAAATATACCGATTAAAAACCTAAGAGTATATGCAACGATGAACAACGTATTTGTACTGACGAAATATAAAGGTATTGATCCCGAGGTGGGCTTGGGAGGCCTAACTCCGGGAATTGATAACCGCCAGACCTACCCACGGACGCGAACGTTTATGTTTGGCCTTAACTTTAATTTATAAGACAGACCTGTGGGATGGAAAAATTCTTATCGAAACAATCCTGTTGACATAAATGGAGCATGCCACATGGCCTATAGAACAAGAACTAATTTATATGAAACCAACACTATTAATTCGTTTATTAACCTTATCAGCATTGAGTTTTTCGCTGGGATCTTGTACCGATCTGGATGTTGATATAAAATCACAACTGACGGAATTTCCGGATTCGGAACGTGCGGCCGAGGCAATTCTTGCCGATGTATATGCCGCTTATCGAGGCGCAATGGGGCGCGATCATTGGATGGTCCAAACACTCTCGGCAGATGAAGCAGTGAGTGTTTCCATGGGGACAGACTGGTTTGATGGCGGTCGATACCGCGAATTCCATTTGCACAATTGGAACGCAGACAACGGCCTCTTACCAAGTATCTGGAACGATGCTTCCACTGGAATCACCTTAGCCAATAATGCCATTGCATTATTCGGGGAAGATAAAGAAAAGCTGACGGCACCTGCCCGCGCAATCCGTGCTTATTATTATTTTATACTGATGGATAATTTTGGCGCCGCACCGTTGATCACAGGGCCTGTTGATGCTGTCCCCGCACGTTCAAGCCGTGCTGAAATTTGCCGTTTTATTGAGGCCGAATTGCTTGCGGTGAAGGATTTGTTACCGACCACAGTTTCTGTAGCAACCTATGGAAAAGCAACGAAATATATGGCCGAAGCATTGCTGGCTAAGTTGTACCTCAACTGGGCTGTTTATACGGCTACGGACGTAGCCAATTACAATCCAAGTATACAAAATGAAAAATTAAATGATGTGGTTGCGATGTGCGACCAGATTATTTCCTCAGGACAGTTTAACCTGACGAGCCACAAGTTTATTGCCAAATTCCGCCCCGATAATGGTTATCAGGTAAAGGATTTTATATTTGCCATACCCTATGATCGTGAAAAACAGCAGGGTATGACTTATTCGCGCTTCTGGATACATCGAAGCGCCCAAAATCAGTTTGCAACATTGCCTCAAAGTGTTGGGGGGACTTTCCGTGTATTACCAAGCTATTTGGAGAAATTTAATCTGGAAGGCGACGAAAGAAATGCCTCATACATCGGCGGTAAGCAATATTATTGGTCAAATTATACAGAAGATAAGACTCGTCCTTTTCTGATCAGAACTTCCAAACGCGGCATAGATCAGGATTATAATGCTGCGGATGCAGATGCGCAGTTTGATTGGCAACTGGAGACCACTAAAGAAATTACTTTGCGTTCGGATGGTGCGGCCACGCTGAATGTAGGTAATGACCAAAAGGGACGCTCGATGGGGTACAGATCCATTAAGTTTTATATGGACGTAGCCGTTACATCAGCCAATCAGCGTAATCAGAGCAATGATGTACCTGTATTTCGCTATGCCGATATCCTGTTGATGAAAGCGGAGGCTATACTCCGTGGGGCTACCGCGACCAATGGTCAGACCGCACAATCTTTGGTTAATCAGATCCGAGCCTATGTCAATGCACCTGTACTCACGGCTGCCCCAAGTCTACAGGATCTGTTGGATGAGCGGGCACGTGAGTTTGCTGATGAGTCCTGGCGTAGAAATGACCTGATCCGTTACGGAAAATTTGAAGATAACTGGGGATTCCGATCGCTGTATCCTGCCGGCATGAGCGAGAAGTTCCGTCGTATTTTCCCTGTACCAACAACTGTATTAAACGTAAACACCCACTGGCAACAGAATCCTGGTTATTAAAATCTATTGATGAAACGCAGAACTTTTATGAAAAATTCCCTGGGCACGGCGATTACAGCCGGCCTGGGCGGAATTACGCTCAGTAGTTTCGGTCTGACAAAACCTACGCAACTTGAAAGCGAAGACATACAACAGCTTTTGAAACCCAAAGATGCCTATGATCTTCATTTTATGGCTGTAGGCGACTGGGGACGCAATGGTGCCGACCATCAGTTGGCTGTAGCGGGGCAGATGGGCCAATGGGCCGATCAGCATCCCAATGACTTTATCATTTCTACCGGTGATAATTTTTACCCTTCCGGAGTGGTCAGTGAACATGATCCCCTGTGGCATTATTCGTTTGAAAATATCTATACCGCATTTTCGCTGCAATGGGACTGGTATCCCATTTTGGGAAACCACGATTATAAATCAGATCCCGATGCACAGGTACGTTATAGTACGATCAGCAGACGTTGGAAGATGCCTGCGCGTTATTACAGCAAGACATTTGCACTTAAGGATGGAAAAAAAGTACTGATGGCTTTTATCGATACTAATCCGATGATTCCTGAATTTTACAGTAACAGCGAGTATGGGCCACATGTTGCGGGACAGCAACCTGAGAAACAGCTGGCCTGGCTAGATCAGCTACTGGAAAATTCGGATGCCCATTGGAAAATTGTCGTCGGTCATCATCCGCTGTATACGGCGGGGCCGCGGACGACGAATTACGATACCCTGGCGGTTCGAAAAGTCTTGGAGTCTATCTTTGAAAAGCGGGGAGTAGATATCTACCTTTCAGGACATGAACATTCGCTGCAGCACTTAAAAGTGGAAGGCAAGAAGTTTCATCAGTTTATCTCCGGGGCAGGATCAGAGGTAACGCCTGTAAAAACCGATCTGCCGTATAGTCGTTTTGCGAAAGATCAATACGGGTTTTTCTCTTTCTCGATCAGTAGCGAAGAAATAGCTTGTCAGGTTATCAGTCATGAGGGTATAGAGCTGTATCGGACAGTGCTTACAAAAGTATAAGGTCAGAGGGCAGGAGGTGTGGAGCAGATTCGTACCTGCTTCGTACCTTATTCGGATGCGATACAGATATTGTACAGCTGCTGAACAGCTATTGTACAGACCCTGAACAGGAATTACCTGGTCAGAATTTGGTCAATAATGATCAGCAGATTGTGGAGCTCCGAAGGTGGTCCGAACACAATACGAACACAACCCGAATACATTGGCGCTCGAGGTAAAAAAACAGACTACTCTGGGCTAAAAAAGCGGATTGGATTGAAAAAGGTCTCATTGAATAGAAGCATTCATCTAACATACTTTTTTGAGCGTTAGATGAATGCTTCATACGTTGTGTTAAATAGATATGCTGCAGGACTTCGCTGCGAAAAAGAATACAGCGAGCCATATGAGTCCTTTGGCCAGAAAGAAGAGAAATGCTCCAATTCCGGCACGCTTAAGCCATTTAGATTTGTTGTCTTTTTGCTCCATTTATGGGATTAAACACGAACACTCCAATTTTAGTTCGCACTGGCAATAGGAGTGAATACTTCGCCAAAGTTATAAAAAGTTTGGTTAGCAATCTCTACTGCGCGATCATAAGTGGCCGGATCTTCTGAATATTTGTTTAATACCGCTGTAAATCCAGCCCACATGTCACGACTATTTTCGCCATAACCTTCGAAGAAAGAAGTTCCTTTGGTAACGCCATATTTGTTGAGCATCTGCACGATATACGGACCACCCATGATTGAACCTTCTAGGACATATAATGATGCAAGTGCTTCCTGTACATTTGCTACAGCTGGTGCATTTGCTTCTGGCAGGTTATCTACGTTTCCACCCAAAGCTTCGATGTCGCTTTTGATGTAAGATGAGTTGCGGCGTTCGGCCAAATCTGGCAATACTTCTGCGGTAACAAAAGGAGCGATACTATCTTCTACGGCGCGGAAATAAGCATAAAAGCCTTTCAATACTTCTGCGTAATCTGCTTCTGAACGAATATTTTTCAATTGGCGCACGATCGTTCCTTCTACGTTTTGGTGAGCTGCGTGCGTTTGCTCTTTGATATGTTGACTTAACATGTTCTTATTTTTATTTATAACGATTCTATACAAAGATTCGTATTTATTTCCACAAATTTATGCTGTTTTCTGCTTTATCATCTATGAAAAATGGTTTTAATTTAAACATAAGTATGACAAAGTCCGGCTGCAATAAGTTTCTTACTTTAACCTAAAGTTTGTTTTAAGCAAGCGGTCTTCTAACGTTGTGACCGGAAAATAAGTCGTGGATGAAATTGCTGTGAGATTTTCATCTTTTGTAATGTCCTTTAGCGCTGTTGCAAGCCAGGCTTCCTTTGGATCCCCGGGATGGCGGGAGGTTTCTACCGGAGCTAAGGCCAGGTCGACGGGTATTCCATCAAAATAATCACACCAGCCATTGGCATTCCGGATGAGAAACGAGGCCAGGTATACATCGAAATCTCCAATGTGGACTGAAAAAAAACCTACGGGTTTGCCAAAAGTCTGCTGACCAATCAGGCGTATCGGAATATAAGGTTTGAAACTGCTGATCAGGAGTTCGCTTGCCGAAGCCGTGCGTTCAGATACAATGCATGAAAGCTGCTGTAGTGAATTGAAATGTCCCTTTTTGATAAAGTAATGCGTATTGGCTTTTTCACTATAATCTACATCGGCGAGGGTGGCAGGGCGTCCTTTGTATTGGACCACTTTGCCATTTGCATCCAGATAGGGTTGTTTAAGGAGTAGTTTTGCTTTGCCTTGCTGTACATTCGGATGAAATTGCTCGCTGAACATAACTTTTTTATCCAGTTTGGCTGGGCTAATGAGGTTGGCTAAATATTCTGCGGTCTCCACATAACCGCCACCGTTATGACGTAGATCGAGGATGAGATGAGTAACTTGCTTTTGAGCCAGTTCGGCTGCAAGCTGATCCAGTTCGGCCTTTACTGTCTGGAGCTGGGGAAAGGAGGGAATGTAAACATAAGCAATCCGTTTTTTTCCCGCAGACCAGTAGGACAGGTGTGTAGCATACCTGTAGGGTGTTTCTATGCTGGCTATGTGACCACTACTTTTCTTGTCGTTACGACGACGCTCCAAATATGAATATTTGGGTTTATTCGGGATGGTAGACAATTCGTAAGGTCTATCTTTCTTGTGCAAAGCGTATTGGCTGAGGGCAAAAAGTGCCCGCTCATAAGCCGTTTGCTCGGGGTCTATCTGTGCATATTTCGTCCGCGGATCAAAAGTGGTATATGAAGGGAGAGATTCCTGCCAGCGGTATAGCTGTTTGGCATACAGGTAGATTGAGTCGAGAGTCAATTCTTTTTTTGTTCCTGTTTTTGGACTAATAAATTCATCGGGCAAAGTTGTTGTTTTACTGCCGTTCTGACAAGCTGTTATAGCAGTTATTATAACTAATAGACCAACTGTTTGGCTGATTCGACTCATTATATAATGTGCATTTTGTTCCTTTTCCTTGTAGTTGATTCGCTACAAAATGGATAATTATCTGAAATTTAATACTTTTTTACTTTTTTATTTAATATAAAAGCCTAATTTTGTGCCAATTTATTTAATTTTTGATGCCTCCGCTACTGTGGAGCACTCAAAATGTCCCAAAGGTATCCCCTTTGGGATTTTTTATTTTAGGGCAATACAGGTCGCTCTGTTTTGCTTGGTACACTGGATAAACTCTCCAAAAAAGCCAAGATATTTTCCTGTTCTTTACTGCTCAATCGGACATTTTGAATATGCGGCGATAAGGTGCCATTGATCTGTTGTCCTGTCTTTTGAGGCATGCCCTGACTCAGCAGGTTGATCAGTTCACCTAAGCTCGAAATACTACCATTGTGCAGGTAGGGTGCAGTATGGATCACATTGCGCAGACCCGGCGTGCGAAATTTACCTTTGTCTGTTTCCAGTCCTGTTGTCTCAAAGCGACCATTGTCCAAGGCACCTTTGCTGGTAACAGCATAGCCCAGGTTATGAAAATCGAGATCGGTAAAGAAGGCACCATTATGGCAGTTGATGCATTTCCCTTTTGTGCGAAACAGATGGAGGCCTTCGAGCTGTGCATCGTTTAATGCCTGGTAATCTCCTTGGATAAAACGGTCAAAGGTGGTTTCACCACTGCTAATTGATCTTGAATACGCTGCTATGGCATCCAGCAATCCTTCGACGCTCATCGTCTGGCTCGAGTAAGCCGCCTCATATAAACGAAGATAGCCTGGTATAGCTTGCAGCTTAGCGGGTAAAGCAGTCGTATTTCCGCCCATTTCGATGGGGGAGTTGATGGCTTCGGCAATCTGCTCTCGATAAGTCGTTGCGCGGCCGTCGTGGAAGAGTTTGCCTTCCAGGTACCAGACATTTTCCATGGAAGGTGTATTGCGGTGATGCAGTGCGATACCATCTGCCGTTGTTTTTTGGTCGATCCAGTAGGTGTCCGGATTATGACATGAAGCGCAAGTCTTCATGCCATTACCGGTGCGGGGGTCGAAAAATAAGGCTTTTCCAAGTGCTACAAGCTCGGCCTTATCTTTCGATGGGTTTTCAGGTAAAGCGGCCAGTTCACGTACCTTGATATTGTTGTACCAAGTGGCAGCCGGCCATTGCGTTACCGATTTACTATATTGTTGACGTAAGGTTTCTTCAGGCAAAGTAGGAGCTGTAGGCTCTTCTGGGACAGAAGCGCTCTTGCTGCAACTGCATACTGCTAGTGCCGCGAAACATGCTGTGATTAAAGGTTTTGTACGATAGCGAAAATATGCGGTCAAAAATATCTTAGGCAAGGTGTTAATTAATTTAAAGAGATGTTAAAATCACCTTCTGATAATAAGTTTCCGTTTTTATCCATCATCTTCAAGGATTTAATTGCGTTTCCCTGTACAGATACGGGAATGGATAGCTTTATCGTCATCGTTGCAACATCAAAGACTACATTGTTGATAGTATATTCGTTATTGAGGTTATCAATCGCTATAAAATGGTCAAAATCTGCCTTGAAATAAAGTTCATAAGTCTCTTTACTGTTTATGTTCAGCACCAGGTCGCCGCCCTTTTTGCCAGTATAATCCTGCCATTTTATGACATTGTATAATGTTGGTAAGAATACCTCAAAAGCATCGGTGAGTTTCGTGTAACGTCCGGAGATCAGTTTGATGTGGTATTTGCCTGGTTTGAGATCTTCTGGAGTATTAAATTGTGCAATAAAAGATGTTGGAGGTTGAGAAAAAGAAAGTAAGGTCTCTTTTCCATCCTTATCGACCAGATAGCCCTTGGTTTGCGCCTCGTCTGGCAAAATATTTTCTCCTCGTACTACCAAATCCTCATTTTTTGGGTAACTAAGGTAATATTTGCCTTCAAGCAGATTCATTTCTGCCTGTACCAGCGGCTGGTTGTACTGGAATACCAATGTATAATTTTTGCTGGAACCATCTTGTGCCCGCACAGTATAGGTAATTGGTTTGTCGGATTGTAACTGTATTGCTGTCCCAGATGCAGGAGTAATTGTCGCTAATTCCGAAATTTTAATAGTGGGCGTAATGCTTTCGGGCTGCTCCACCAAGGGTGGCCAATATAAGATAATCTGGTCATTCACAATACTGGCTGACAAGGTTTTGCCATCAGCATCCTGAATGCTAAAGGATTCGATGTCGTTGTAGGGTAGGCTGGGGTATTCGGTTTTACAGGACCAGCATGTTAATGCTAGCATAAAAATAGCTAGGAATTGAATGATATGTATTTGTTTTTTCAAAAATGAGTGTTGCATAATTTTTTTTGGTTAAAAAATCGTTATGCGGATGATGATTAGGTTATAAAGATCCGCAACCCATCCACCAGGTTGCGGAATCTTTCATTCATTAAATAGGAAGGACTATAATGCCTTAACTTCGATATTGGTATCTGCTTTTACTTGTAATTGACCTGCCACTACTTGTTGGCCAACATTTGTAAAATTAATTAACTTAACAGCATACGAAGCTCCGGAAGAATTTCCGACCAACACTGTCAAAGGTTGGATTGCTTGGTTTGCATGGCTATCTAAATCATATTCATACCATTCGCCACTACCCTGTGATGATACTGGAGTCGCTGTTGCCCAATCTGATGCTGTAACGGAAGCGATGTCTTTTGCTACCGTTCTGATCGAATAAGATCCATTAGCCTTGATCGAACCATTTACATGGCTAAAGAATGCAACTTGGCCAGAGCTACTTAAGCTTTGTGCACCTGTAGCAAGGTCGACATATACTGCAGGCCAAGTTGCTGCAGCTGCTGGGCTCCACCATTGACCTACAACAGTGTAGTTACTATTTGCCTTAGCTTGGTTCAGCGCTAAAGGAGCTGTTGCTGATTCTGTTGTTGGGGCTGCTGCCCATACTGCTGCCGATAGCACAGTCACGGCCATCGCTGATTTTAAGATAGTTTTGATGTTTGAGTTCATGTTGAGATCTCCTCTTGTTTTAATTTATTTAATTTTGATGCCACCATGGCATACTGTGGATGCTTGTTTATGATTCCGTTATTGTACTTGGAGACAACTGTGTCTTTACAACATCGGCCCAGTCTTTAAATTGGAATTTGATCTGTAAGTTATCAAAGGTTCCGATTGGAAGATTTGTTGGTAAGGAAACCGTCATTTCGGTACGGTTATAAGATTTAATGGTCAATGGATAATCCTTTCCATTGAGTGTCATAATAACAGCTGTCGGATCTAAAATCACTTTATCTAAGTTGGCTTTAATGGTCCAGTCTTTATTTTTTGCCAAATTTAGACCCGATAAGCTAACAATTACATCCGGTTGACGATATGTAATTTTGAGCGGATTGGCTAATGTAATGGTATGGTTGATGTTGGTCACCTCTACATCATAAGTGCCTGCTTTAATATCGGATGGAATGCGGTTTTCCCGTTCGGTACCCGTATAGCTTAATTGGTATCCAATCACCGAAACTTTCAAGCTATTGGGCGTAGCCATCTTAAATCGCTCCTTGGTTTCTTGATTAATCAATGCAATACTCACCAATGAAGGATTGGTATGCATAAAGGTTCCATTAATGGCTGGAAAAGCACCTCCAGGGCCTTTTGTAAGCGAAATAGAAGATGTCGATGCAAAAGTCGCTTCAAAAGATGGTGTACTTTGTAATTCAATCTTTAAGCTATAGGTTCTTGTGGTACCTGTAGCGGACTTTACAGTATACGTCTGGTTCTTTTCATCTGTTTTAACAGGCAAAATTTCTTCGGCTATACTGGCTCCATTGGAGAGTTTAATGTTCGGATCTATCACCAATAGACCGTAGTAGTAGGGGACATAAACCGTAATGGTATTGGCCTCATTGTCGATGGCTCCATAAATAACTTCGTCATTTGGAAGATTGGTGACTTTGTATTCCAGTATTTTATCTGCTGGAAGTAAGGCTAGTTCTTCCGTTTTGGTGCAGCGGGTTAGCAGCAATCCTACAAAAAGGAAGCTTAAAATGCTGTATATTCTTTTCATGTTAGTTTAGTGTCTAATAAGTAAGCTATGCTTATTTTTTTAGTTAGTGATTGTAAATTTGGTACTGCCAGCTTTGGCAAGTACATATTGGAAAGAAAAGTAGGGTGTTGGTGAATCTTTAAACCAATCTTTTGGATCCAAGAGGTCTTTATAGATACTTTGTATCTTGATCTTGGCATAATTCCCCTGGGCTGTACGGACGATCAATGTATTGTTTTCGATAGGATAGCAAACGTGTTTTTTGTTTTCGGCTCCACCACCTTTGATTACGCCATCAAAATCATATAAATACCAACCTAGACCTTCACCAAATGCTCCTGAATCATCTGTACCATATGCTTTTTCACCTTTGCGAAACTCGGCGTCTGAAGGGATATCGATTACATCTTCAAATTTTTTCTTCACAATGAGTATACCGCCTTTCCCTGGGCCACCTTTACCAAATCCATTTGCTGTATTGTTGCAATTGATAAAACTGCGGTATATTTCTGAGCAAGAGATGTCCCATCGTGCGGTTAGTTTATAATCCGGTGTCACAGCTTTGTTCTGTTCCAGGCTGTAATATATTGGTGATTGCGCCGTGGTTGGTGCACTCCCAGCAGGTAAGTCTTCGCCAAAGTTCTTAACCGTAATCAAGCGGTTAAACATAGCTTCTGGTGCAACAGGATCTGGTTCAGGCTCTACTACTGTCGGCTCGCTTTTGCTACAAGACCCCAACACAATTAAAAATGCCAATACCGGTATGAATTTTAATAGGTTGCTGCGTTTCTTTATTTTCATTGTTACTAGTTTTTTGTGTTAGTCGATACTTTGTCCCTTTTCTATACATGTAGTAGGGTTGCTAGTATGTTATTTTTATTTAAATTGATTCTAAATAATAGTAAAGATAAAATCTTTTGCTGATAAAGTGTGTATGAAAATTGGTATTTAATATATTTTTTTCGGTTTTTGATTTTTGGTTAACAAAAGCAGCTGGAATTTTAACCAGGTGATTTGCTAGTATGTTTCTTTAGGCCTTCTCAATAGACCTTCTCAAACTTATATTTCAGTTTACTACTGTTTAACAAACTTTTTAAAATTGATGTTATAGGTTGCATTTCCATTAGCTGCAGTAATGCCGCCTGCTTGAATTACATAAAGCTCATCTGCTTCGTTATTCAATTTCTCACCTTTGTACATTACGATGTACCGATTGGCAGTAGGGTAGACAGCATGATTGTTTGCAAAATCATAGATAATCCATGTTGGGCCTGTCACTGGTGCTCCGGCACTTGACGCATCAATGCCGAGTTTGTCAGTCAACGTGATGTTGGCTGCTAATACCGATGTTAGTGTCAGCTTTTCAATACTCGTGTTTGCCTGATCAAAATAGCCCATTTTATAATTATCTGATGAAGTGTTTTGTAAAGTTGAACCATACATCCCCGAAAGATTGATCATACTCTTAGTTTCTTCCTGAACAGTATTTGTTTTAAAATCATAAAAAGTCTTTACGCCAGAAGGAACTGCGATTGTTGCAGTTGATGAAACAGCTGTCTCATCACTAAGTTTTGGGTCCTCAGGCCTTTCTTCTGGTTGCTCCGTTGGCTCCTCTACCACTGCCTCGTCCTTGCTACAAGAAGTAAAACCTAAACTCAATGCACATAGTAGTGCTGCTGTTGTAAATAATCTATTCATCTTTAATTTAATTGTGTAATTTTTCCTTATTATAATGTGTTTGTATTTAAATCTTTGCTGCCATCCTGCTGTACATAATATCTAAATGTATAGTATGGGGCAGGCCAATTGAGGTTGGTTACCGCCGCTGGGTTTCCCTTATAGGCATTGATCAGCTGTAATTTGGCATATTTGCCATCAGGTAAGCGAATCGCATAGGTACGATTGGGGAGCGCCTGCATAATATGGGTGCTCAAACTATAACGAAACCAGCCATCCGAACCATCTGTTGCTGCCCAGCCAATTTTGTTTACTTCACTTTTATTAAACTCTTCATCCGAAGGGGCTACAGTGACACTCTGATAGGCTTGTCGCAGTAAAACCACAGCGGTATTATTTGCCTGGCCGCCATATCCCGGATTGTATTCATGCTGGGAATTATTCACATAGATCTCCGAATTGTAAGGACCTGTAAAGGCAATATCCCAATCTTTTGTTTTAAGCCACTGCGCAGAATCGGCTTTGGTTTTAACCCATATTTGCTTTTGGTCTTTAAAACGAAAAAGAAATATAAAAAATGGTCTTTGCTCTTTTCCTTCAGTACCTTCACCCATGGCTGCATCGGTATCGCCAGCAAGATCTTTGATCAAGGTACTTTTGCCATCTTCTAATCCGATCGTATAGTCTTTGTCTTTCCCACAGGATACCACTGTCAATAGCAATAGTGCTGAAAAAATACAACGGCCAATCTTGTGAAAGGAAAGCCAGATGCTACATTCTCCAATAATCATGCGAATCGTTCTCATCTTTTATCTTGTACTTTGTGTGCTAAATTCTTGTTCATTAGTCCTTATTATTCTTTTATCCAACGGTAGCTCACGCCGCCCATAATAACGCGTCCAGGTTGCCCAAGTAAATAACGGCTTGTAAAATTGAATAGATTGTCACCGATCAGACGCAGTGTCAATCTGCGGTTCATCAGACTCTTTTCTACCGTCATATTCACCAGTGTATGATAGGGGATAAAGATGTCATATTTGTCGATAAACTGGTTGCCATTGTATTCCTGAAAAGGTGTGGCACTTCTGAAATTGACACGCGCATTGACATTGACGCCCCAGGGTTTATATTCGTATTGGGCTTTTGCGTTGAACATGTGTCTCGAACGGTCTTCAATACCCCAATAATCCGATTTTTTGCTCTGGCGATATTCGCCTGTAGCGGGATCGTTGATCTGGTTATAGGGATAACTTCCCTTGGCAATACTATCCAAAACACTCAGGTCTTTGGCAATCAGGTATTGATAGCCCATCGACAATTGCAGATCTTTGGTCGCCTGATAGGTCAATGAAACTTCAAAACCTTTATTCATGGCTTTGGGCAGGTTGCGGTAGCTATAGATCTGTGCTACTTTGGTCCCGTTACCCACACTGACTGTGTTGATCTGATTGTTGATCCGATGGTAGAAGACCGAGAAATCGGCCTGAAATCTATTGGACGGACTCCAGGTAAGTCCAATATTGTTTGAAATGCTGGTTTCGGCTTTGAGGTTACCCGCCACCAAATTGAGCATATAGCTGTTTTTATAACTCAGTTCTCCGGCTTGATCCATGGCTGCAATCACATCGGCTACGCGCTCTGAGCCCACGACCAAATAGTTGGCTGCTGGATTGAAAAAGACCTGATAGCGCATCTTATAGTCGGGTGCCTTAAATCCTGCTCCGATACCACCTTTGATCAAAAGCTTAGGGCTGAGATGATACTGCAGGCCTAAACTTGGACTCAGATGGCCGTTGTAGACATTGGTCTGATCGTAGCGTAGACCCAGCGTCGTCAATAAGCGGTCTACAGGTTTCCATTCGGTCTGCAAATAGGCGAATGCGCTGTTCAATGAGCGTTTGGCATCCAGATCCTGGTTGTCCATCAGTTCAAGACTGCCGCCTATACCACCGGTAAGTTTGACCTGTTGTGCGGGGCTATACGCAAATTGCTGTTCAATGCGGTGTACATTCTGACCGAATTGCTCGGCACTGGCAACAATACCTTGTTGCAACCATTGTGCGGCAATCTGGGAGTGGAAACGCGAGAAATAGTAACGCGTCATACTGCGCAGTCCCGACTCGAAATTATGGTCGTAACTCGCCGAAAGATTGATGTCCTGATCTTTTTGTTTATCCTGTAGTGTGGCCGATTCGGACCATGCATTGATCATTTCAGATTCTCGGGCTGCATAACGCCCTGTAACGCCCAAAGTGCCATTTTTGCTTGTACGATAACGTAGTCGCCCCTGGAAACTATAGTTGGTATAGGGCGGAAAAGTGGTACTCTTGGAGTCCAGATACTGCTTGTCGGTATTAAAACCATCCGTGCGGTAGTAATTGCCCGAAAAGACGGCGCTCCCGCGTTGATTAGCAAAAGGTGTTTCTGCTTCCAGCGTTGCATCAACGGTATTGAGACTGCCATAAAGAAGCGATGCCTGTGCCTGTGGTGTGATTGCACCATGGCGAGTAATGATATTGATCGCACCACCCAATGCGTCACTGCCGTATAAGCAGGAGGATGCGCCTTTGATAATTTCGATACGTTCGATGTTGGTCACCGAGATACGGGATAGGTCAAAGTTGCCACTATTGCGCCCCAGCATGGGTTGTCCGTCTACAAGGACCATCACGTAGTTGCTGCTGAAACCCTGGATCTGTACACCAACAGCTCTGGAGCCCCCGGCAATATCGTTGACGATGGCAATACCCGTCTGTTCTTTTAAAACTTCATCCAGACGGCGGCTGCCCATAAGCTCAATTTCACGTTTGGTGATGACTTTAACGGGCATGGCGGCATTTTCGGCCTTAACGAGATTGTCTACAGCCTGCACTTTGCCCTGCACATCAACTACATCCATCTGCCGTTCTTCAGCTTTTAACACAATGTTCAACTGCTGATTTTTGTCTTCCAAATCGATAACTTGACGGTACTGCTGATAACCCATGGCCTGTACCTGTAATTCGTAGCGCCCAGCATAGAGCTGACTAAATTGAAATCTCCCTGCAGTATCTGTTTTAAAAGCATATTTGTCCGGATAAAGATATACGGTCGCATTGGCTACGCCTTTATTGGATTCGTTTTTCAATACACCGGAGATTTTCCATTTTTCCTGTGCTTGCAGGGTATAAACCTGGCAGGCACATAAGGCGATCAGGGTGCTTGTTCGAATAGATGAGATGCTTCTAAACACTATTTTTATTTTTACTAATTCTAAATAATGTTACAAAAAACGGTAATCCGTCTGAATTTTTCTCTATGCAAAATGTCATAAATTCTATTTAATCCGTTTTTTGTGGACTGAAAAGTAGTTTGTTTTAAGGGGTATATTGCTGTTTAGTAGTGTTTTATAGTTCTTTTTACGTTGTGGAGTACTATTCTAAAAGATTCGATATAATTTGTATTTAGACTGATTATTGATTTGTTTTGTACTCAAGTTGAACGGCGAGATGCGAAAACCATTCCTGGAAATCCGCTATCGCCATCATGGAGATAAAGAATTACGATGAGTAGATTTTATGTTGTTATACTGTGTTTTGTGATGCAAATCGGTGGATGGGCGACGGCACAGCAGAGAATCATTACGTTAAACAGTTCGTTGACCGAAACGATATACGGACTGGGAGTGGGCGAGCGCATGGTCGCTACCGATGTGACAAGTATATCGCCCAAAGCGGCTGCAGCCTTGCCGAGGGTAAGCAAGAATCGGTCGGTATCGGCCGAAGGTCTGTTATCTTTTAAACCAAGCATTGTTATTGCGAATGAAGGCGACGTATCCAAATCGGTCATTCAGCAGATTCGTGCGGCTGGTGTGAAGTTTGTCTCCATTAAACCAAACTATTCTGTTCCGGGTGCACTTCGTTACATCCACGAGGTGGCAGATGCCGTCGGTGAATCTGCTGCCGGTAAAAATCTGGTTTCCCGCACGAAAGTAAGCTTGGATCATACCATGGAATTAGTGAAAAAGGAAAATCAGGGTAAAGCAGCACCCAAAGTATTGTTTTTATATGCCCGTGGTACAGGTACCATGAGTGTGGCAGGTAAGGGCAGTAGCTTGGATGCGATGATTAATCTGGCTGGTGGTAAAAATGCGGTCCAGGAATTTTCGGATTTCAAACCCTATACGACGGAAGCGCTGGTGCAGGCCAATCCAGATATTGTGTTGCTATTTGATTTTGGCGCGAGTAGTCTTGGCGGTGAGGATGCTATCCTCAAATTGCCGGGCATGCGTATTACGAATGCGGGTAAAAACGGCCGTATCTTGGTGATGAATGCCTCACTACTGGTAAATTTCAGTAACCGGCTGCCAGACGCAATCTTAGAATTGCACCGTGGATTTGGAAAAGTGATGGATTCAAAATAAAGCCGGTGCAAAAGAAACAGAAATTTATCCTATTGGCTTTGGGCCTGGTATTGGGTGTTGTAAGTATTGTTGCCTTGGGGATGGGGGCCTACCATATTCCGTCCGCTGATATCTTAACGATGTTGATGCAAAAATTGCACTTTGGGAGTGCCGAAGCTGTGCACAATATGCAAGGAGATGTTCTTTTTGAGATTCGTATGCCGCGTCTTTTGCTCGGACTTTTGGTGGGTGCAGCACTTGGTATATCGGGTGCTGCGATCCAGGGTATATTCCGCAACCCATTGGCAGAGCCAGGGTTGATCGGGATTTCTTCTGGAGCGTCCCTTTTTGCGGTACTGATTATTGCCTTTGAGACTTTTCTTTTCACCTCTTTAGCGGCCTGGATTGGATATTATATATTGGCTTTTGGTGCTTTTGTGGGCGCTGGTTTAACCGCTTTTTTGGTTTACCGTATCGCCAGTAAAAATGGTCGTCCAAATGTGACGACGATGTTGTTGGCGGGTATTGCCATCAATGCCTTTGCTGGTGCGCTGACGGGTTTGATGACTTATATGTCGACGGAGCAACAGTTACGTACCATCACTTTTTGGATGCTGGGCAGTCTTGGCGGGGCTACTTGGGATAACCTAAGGGCTTTGGCTCCCTTTATTTTGATCCCGGTGCTGATCTTGCCTTTTTTTGGAAAGTCATTGAACGCTTTTTCACTCGGGGAGTTGCAGGCAGATCTTTTGGGTATGCGTACTGATCGCGTCAAACGCTGGGTGGTTGTCTTATCCACGCTTGCTGTGGGAGCATCCGTTGCGGTGTCGGGCATTATTGGTTTTGTGGGATTGATTGTTCCACATACAGTTCGCCTGATGGGTGGGGCGGATCACCGATTTGTGCTTCCTGGTTCATTACTATTAGGGGCACTGGTGTTGACATTGGCAGACGTGATTGCCCGGGTCGCCGTGGCACCCATCGAATTGCCCATTGGCGTGATTACGGCTTTACTGGGTACACCGGTATTCTTGTATATTTTAATCAAAGATAAATAGTCTTTTGGCAGAGGCTTAAAAAATAATCGCATTATGCTACGTGTAGAGAAGATCAACTACGAAGTGAACGGACGAAAGCTCCTGAAGGATATTACCTTTCAGGTGCGCAAAGGGGAAATCCTGGCAATCCTAGGAGCCAATGGCGCGGGTAAATCGACGCTGATGGGAGTGCTTTGTGGTGAAAAAAAGCCGGATTCGGGAGCTATTCATCTCAATGGCAAGGCACTGTCGGCATACGAGCCTGCGGCTTTGGCCAAATGCAGGGCTTTACTGAGTCAACAGCAGCAGATGACATTGAGTTTTAGTGTAGAAGAGATTGTGCTGATGGGACGGTATCCGCATTATAAGAATAGTCCGAAGCAACAGGACTATAAGATCGTGGCCGAAACCATGGAACTTTGTGGGGTATCTGCTTTTGCTGAACGGGATTTTTTGAGTCTTTCTGGTGGTGAACAGCAGCGTGTTCATCTTGCACGGATCCTAGCGCAGGTATGGGATAATCCGGATGCGTTGTTGTTATTGGATGAACCGATTTCAGCATTGGATCTGCACTATCAGCAGAAAGTACTGGCCATTGCACGGGCACTTGCCCGAAAAGGATTTATGGTGGTGCTGATTGTGCACGACGTCAATTTTGCCGCCATGTATGCCGATCGTATTCTGATGCTCAAAAATGGCCGAAAGCTCTTTCATGGTACCCCGGTGGAGGTATTGGCCCAAAAGGAGATCTATACCATCTTTTCGGTCGAGTCCAATGTCATTATGAATCCAAGAACATTGAAACCCTATGTTCAGTTGGAGGAAATGGATATTGACTTGGATTAACTGTGTTATTTAGAAAGGTTATAAATAATTTTAGAATACCATCTTATTTCGTTAATTTTAACTGCTTCAGGCTTATTTAGGATTTGTAATCATGTTGGTGAAAAGTAAAATAGTAGAGTTGGCAGATTGGCTTTTTGAAGAAGAAATTCCGGATGGCTATGTTCCCGACAAACCTTTGGTCGAAAATAGGATATCCATATCCAAAGATCCTGTCCATATGGAGAATTTTCAGCTATCGACTTCAGGATTGTTTATCTTGCATTCGAAAATGCAGTTTGATCGGCCAGTGCAGGTGCTTACGGAGATCGAGGGCGAGACCATAACCAGCCAGTTTATCTTTTTTAAGCCGACAGATAGCAAATTGCCTTACGGCATGAGCCGGCATAATATACGCTACATTCCTTCGGTCAAATCCATTCATGAAGTGGAACCTGGTATTGAATACACGTATTTTATAGCCGTTATTTCCAAAGAGTATTACCTCAATCTGATCAAACGCGATTCGTTATTGCATCAGCAATTTGTGCATGAGATCGAAAAGGGAGAGTATGTGTCATTTTCGGAGGAGGATCTGATGGCAACCTACGAGATGCAGCATACCATAACTGAGCTGATTGAATCTAAAAAGAAAGGGGAGATCCGTCGATTACATACGGAGTCACGTGTTGTTGAGCTGCTGATGTATCAGTTTGAGCAATACAATGAGAAAACGGAAAGCAGTGATTCGCTCTTTCATGAGGAGGATGTGCAGCGACTGGAGATGGCGCGACAGATTCTTGAACAGCGTATTGCCAATCCACCAACGCAAAAAGAACTGGCAGCAGAGGTGCTGACGAGTGAAAGTAAACTACGTAAGGACTTTAAGGAATATTTTTCAGTGACCATTCACGACTACCTCACACGGGTGCGTATGGAAAAAGCCAAAAGTTATCTGCTCGAAGATAAAATGACGGTTTATGAGGTGGCCCTGTTGACGGGCTATGGTCATCAGAATAATTTTAGCAGTGCATTTAAAAAATATTATGGGATCTCGCCAGGTGAACTCAAAATGTAATGGTGAATTCAAAATGTCATAAAACGTTTTTATAATCTGTTTTTTTGGATGGGAAAGATCAGGTCATCTGTGATTGCATAACATTGATACGCTGTAGATAATTCCTTACTGTCTAGCCCTGTAAACTTACTAAATGCAGGCAGGATAATTTGATGATCAGAAACCATAAAACAGGGTAAGCGTAACTGCCTTCTCGGTGGTATGACAATACTGACTCCTGGATGCAGATGGCCGCTAATCCTGAAGGAAGATTGATCTTCCGCATCGATGGGGTGGTGTTTAAATTGTATCTGCTGCAGTTCAAAGATTTCGTCATGTTGGTGAATGTTAAATCGATCGGTCATTTGTTTCGACAGGCGATCATGGTTTCCTTTGACCAAGTGGAGGAGAAGCGTTGGATATCTCGTTTTGAATTGTTCCAATAGTAGCACTTCTTGATTGATACCTGCATGAACCAAATCTCCAACAACAATAACCTGAACGGGCTGATAATAATCCACTAGGCGCTCGAGTCGATTGAGATCGGCTATTGTGGTATCCATGGGGATTGCAATACCGTGCTTTCTGAAATGTGCTGCTTTGCCAAGATGCAGATCGGACAGAATCAATGTTTTTTCTGATTTCCAAAATATAGAGCGTTGATTGTTAAGGATTAATTGCTGCTTATTAAAGGTAATTGTTTGCTCTTTGATCTTCATTTTCTACGTTTCTTTTTTTGCATGTTGGCCTTTTCCATCCGTTGGATACGCTCGATCAGTGCTTCGCTCGACAGCGACTGCCGCAGGCTATCGACCTTGATCGGAAAGCTCAGTGGCGTGTACTCTTCGACAAAGGTATAACGTATTTTACTATTGTTTATCCTGTCGAATGCTTTTATTAAACGATATTCTTCCAATTGTTGGTTGAACACTTCGCTAAAAGCTTGTTTGAGGAGTAGGTTGCTCGGGTCGTGCTCCATTAATACCTTGAAAATAATTCCGGATGAAGCCTGTAGGGATTTATTGTTTTGCTGTGTACCCGGATAATTTTGAACCACCAATCCCGAAATGACAGCAATATCTCTAAATTTACGGCTGGCCATTTCTGCGGAGTTGATGCTGCTGATAACATCTTCCATCAGATTTTTACGGCTCAAGACCTCTTCGAGCTGTGATTGGCTCAGTTGGATGTCCTTGTCGGAATAGAGTTCAAAACCATAATCATTCATGGCCATAGAAAAACTGATGGGGTACAATTTGCTGATGCGATAGGCGACGAGCGCTGCCATGACCTCATGGATCAGTCTACCCTCCAAAGGGTAGAAAAAGAGATGATGTCCTTCTCTTGTTTTGATATGTTCGACAAGAAATTCCGCTTCGCTAGGCACGGCCGAAAGTTCGGTCTGTTTTTCGATCAATGGTGCCAGGAAATGAAGCTCTTTTTCACTGGAAGGAGCTCCTGTTGCTGCAGCCAATTTTTTACGAAGGAAATGGCTTAAATTGGACGATAAGGGAAGTCTACCCCCGAGCCAGCTTGGAGTAATGGCTTTACCCGACGAGTTTCTTACGAATACGGTCATTTCCTTGACCATCACAAGTTCCAGGACGCGTCCCGCAAGAATAAATCGCTCGCCTTTTTTGAGTTTACTGATAAAATATTCTTCGATCATGCCGATATAACCACCGGAGAGGAACTTCACGCGCATCATGGCGTCCCCTACAATAGCGCCTATATTGAGTCGATGCAGAAGTGCCAGGCGACGATTTTTGATGATCCATTTACCTTCTTCATCTTGGATAACCTTGTGAAATTCTTCGTAGCGTTTGCCAATTTTTCCCCCTGCGGTAATAAAATACATGCACCATTGCCATTCTTCCTGATCCATATAGCGAAAGGCATGGGTATTGGCGACGATCGCATGCAGTTCTTCCGAACGAAATCCCCCACCCAGGGCGATGGTTACCATGAATTGAACAAGCACATCGAAAGTTTGAACCATAGGGTCCCGGTTTTCGATCGTCTGCGTTTTTACAGCCTCCTTCAGTGCGGCGACCTCGATGAGCTCCAGGGAGTGCGTAGGGACGAAATAAATCGTAGAGGTTTCGAAAGGGCTATGGCCGCTTCTTCCAGCGCGTTGCATAAACCGGGCTACACCTTTACTCGAGCCAATCTGGATGACTGTATCAACGGGTTTGAAATCTACCCCTAAGTCCAAGGAAGAGGTCGACACGACTGCTTTAAGTTTGCCGCTGCTGAGATTATCTTCGATCCATTCGCGGATATTGGCATCAATAGAGCTGTGGTGTAAGGCGATTTGTCCGGCAAAATCTGGATGTGCCTGTAAAAGGAGCTGATACCACATTTCGCTTTGGCTGCGTGTGTTGGTAAATAGGATTGTGCTTTTGCTCTGGAGTATAATGGGGACGACCTGGTCCGCTAGGTTGCCACCGAGGTGTCCTGCCCAGGGCAATAGTTCCACTTTGCTGGGGTAAATTGGTTTGATCGCTATCTTCTTTTTCTCTTTAGCGACAATTTCGATACGTTTTTTTTCTGTTGGCAACAGAACCTCCATAGCTTCCTCGAGATTGCCTATGGTGGCAGTGATCCCCCAAACGCGCATCTTTTTATAGTGCGATTTGAGGAAGGCGAGCGCCAGTTCGACCATAACACCACGTTTGTTGCCCATCAGTTCATGCCATTCGTCCACCGTGATACACCGGAGATTTTTGAAATACTTATCCCGTTGTTTTTGTGCGAGCAGCAAATGAAGACTTTCGGGAGTGACGAGCAGAATATCGGGCATCGATCGCGTCTGTTGCGCTTTTACTTTCGGATTGGTGTCGCCATTGCGAACCTGAACGACCCAGTCCAGCCCAATATCGTCTATGGCCTTTTGCATTGCTCGTGCAAGATCTTTAGCCAATGAGCGTAAGGGTGTTACCCAAAGTAGCTTCAAACCCTTCTGGTGCTGATCCGGGTTATTAAGAAAGTCTATCAGTACCGCCATAAATAACGAAAAGGTTTTTCCAAATCCTGTTGGTGCAATAACTAGTCCGCTATATCCCTGCGCGTATTTCTCCCAGGCCTTGGTCTGAAAGCTAAAGGGAACATTTCCCTGGGATTCGAAATAATTGTTGACAATTCGAAATCCTTCACTATGTGCTATCTTCTCGTTCACGCTGTTTTATCGTCTCAAATTTTTATTGAATCAATTGTTTTATATCGTCAAGGGTGTCGATCTCTGCCGCTGTTTTGTCCTTTCGCCAGCGTAAAATCCTTGGGAAGCGTAATGCTACGCCAGATTTGTGTCTTTTGCTGTATCCTATCCCTTCAAAGGCAATCTCAAAGACAAGTTCGGGTCTAACCGTGCGGACGGGGCCAAATTTTTCCAGTGAATTTTGTTTGACAAACCGGCTTACTTCAAGGATTTCTTTGTCTGTAAGTCCCGAATAGGCTTTAGCGATCGTGACCAACTGATCGCCATCTTTTACGGCAAAGGTATAATCTGTGTAATGTGCACTCCGGCGACCGCTACCTTTTTGTGCGTAGATGAGTACAGCATCTATACTCATCGGATTGACTTTCCACTTCCACCAGCCTCCTTTTTTGCGACCGGCGTAATAAGGTGAGTCCATTTTCTTGAGCATGATGCCCTCACTGTTAAGCTCGCGAGCTGCAGTTTGGATTTGTTGAAGGGCTGTCCAGTCCTCGGCATTTATCAACGGTGATAGTTTTAATACGGTACCCGGATTGGCTGCATAAAGTTCTTCCAGCTGTACACGCCTGTATGCAAGTGGCTCCTGGCGGAGATCTATTCCATTCAGTTCCAAGAGATCATAAAGGTAGACTGCAATAGGTACTTCCTCACGCAAAGCTTTTGGGATTGTTTTGCGATTGATCCGTTTTTGTAGATCGGAAAAGTTAAGTACACGGCCGTCTTTAACAGCAAGAATCTCTCCATCGAGCACAAAGCTTCCGCTCCATTGACTGAGGGCTGCAGTAATTTCGGGAAACTGGGCTGTAACAAGTTCTTCCCCGCGTGACCAGATGTGTATGTCTCCGCTGCGCTTGATAAGCTGGCCGCGTATTCCATCCCATTTATATTCGACTTGCCATGTTTTAATTGACCCTAGTTCTTCCGGTTCTTTTTCAATAGGATAGGCGAGGCAGAAAGGATAAGGTTTGGAAAGATTGGTATCACTATACGTTCCATGAATAAGTTTTTCAAATTCGACTTCATGTGGATTCCAATCGCCCATGATGCTGTGCGCTACCGCACTCGCCTCAGTACCTGTATATTGAGCAAGGGCATTGATTAAGCCTTTTGCTGAAATGCCCAAACGGAAGCTTCCGCCCAGAAGTTTGTTAAAAATAAAGCGCTCGACGGTGCTTAGCCCGTTCCAGGATCGAAGAACGAAAGCTTTTTTCTCTGCAATGGATGCATTTTGTAAGGCAATGATTTCATCCATCCAGTCGCTAAGGCTTTTTTCTATCAGTTGCGATGCCGATGGCAAAAGTAGAGCCAAGGTTTCGGATAGATCACCTACAGCAGCATAGGATTCAATAAATAACCATTCGGGAATTTCTGTTATTTCTAAAGTCCAGGTTTTGAGGTCTTTAACCGCGATACTCCGTTTCGGTCTTTTCCCCGTCATCAAAGCGAGGAACCAAAGTTTATCTTTGTCAGAGGCTTCCCTGAAAAAATGCAAAACAGCCTCTTTTTTCAAATTGGTCTTGTTGCTGCTGTCGAGAGCATGTATCAATGTTGCAAATTCTTTCATAAGCTATCTTAAGTCGTTTGGACTTGGGGATCTTCTTCATCACCATACTGTGTGGTGACCTCTTCCGCTTCAATGCCGATTTCATTGAGATATTTGGCAAAGGTAGCTGTTTGCCCGTGGGTCACATATACTTTTTCGGCCGAACTGCCACGTACTGTCTGCAATAAACCTGACCAGTCGGCGTGGTCACTGATCGCAAAACCAGCATCTGCGCTGCGCCATCGTCGCGCCCCACGGATTTGCATCCAGCCCGAACAGATGGCATAGGCAACATTGGGTATTTTTTGAAGGAGCTGGCTGTCCAGCAGTGCTGGCGGAAGCAATACAATCTGCTTGTCTAGTTCTTTTGGAGCTGATTTTACGTCCGCAATCTGATAGGGTGGTAGTTTTACACCTGCCTGGCTGTAGGCCTCATTTAATTTAGCAATACTGTAATGTACATATACTGGACCCATTTTATGTACAGCATTTAGAATACGCTGCGATTTTCCAAGCGAATACCCTATAAATACGGATGTCTTATGATTGCTTTGGTTGTTCTTAATCCAAGATTGCAGTCGTTCATTTTGTACCGCTACAGACTCCCATCGATAAATAGGAAGACCGAAAGTACTTTCTGTAATGAGCTCATGGCATTTCATCGGCTCAAATGGTGTACATAAGCCATCCTCCTGAATTTTGTAATCGCCAGTAAATACGACGACTTTACCTTTATACTCCAGGCGAATCTGGGCAGAACCAATGATATGTCCGGCGGGGTGCAGAGAAACTCTGACACCATTGATGTGGACAGGTTCATTGTAAGCGATTCCCTGGATTTGAATATCTGGACCGATCCGGCTCCGAAGTATATTGACTGTGAAATGATGACAGAGGTACTTCTTCATTCCCCAGTGGGCATGATCTGCATGGCCATGAGAAATAACAGCCAAATCAACAGGCTTCCATGGGTCGAGATAAAACTTACCGGGAATGCAGTATATGCCTTTTGATGTAAAACGTATCATATTTGTTAAAACAGGCTTTGACAGACTAAAGTTTTACTTATTTCATGCGCTTTTTTTTGCCAGCGGTTTTCCGTAATTCGATTGGTGGTATTCAGTTAATTTTTTTAGATTTGTTAACCTTGATGCTAAGTTTTAATACACTATGATATTAATTGTTGATGATAATCCGGATAATATTTACTCTTTGCAAAAATTACTGGAATCCAAAAATTTTAAAGTTGATACCGCTCAATCAGGGGAAGAAGCTTTAAAAAAGATCTTAAAATATAAATATGCATTAATCATATTGGATGTTCAGATGCCAGATATGGATGGCTTTGAAGTCGCTGAAAATATAGCGGGATTTAGCAAAACAAAGGAAACTCCGATCATATTTTTGTCTGCTGTAAATACGGATAAACGCTTTATCACCAAGGGTTATGATTCGGGTGGATTGGATTATGTGACCAAGCCTGTGGATCCCGACATCCTGATGTTGAAAGTTAAGACATTTTATCGGCTGTATGAACAGACCCAAGCGCTTAAAGATATTCAACAAACTTTAGAACTTGAGGTAGAACGGCGCAAGCAGGCACAGCAGGAACTGCGGTCTAAGGTGGACTATTTGCATACGCTTTTGGAGTCTTTGCCTCAAATTGCTTTTACCTGTGACAGTGTAGGAAATATTGATTTTGTGAATGGTCGCTGGTTTCAGTTTTCTGATGATGCCTCAAAATTCCCACAGATCTATCCTGGCGATCAATCAATCGAAAAAGAGCTTCAAGCGAGTCTTCGTTCTGGAGAACCCTTGGAAATGGAAGTACGTATCCAAAGGAGGCCATGTGGGGAATACCTATATCAGCTTTTGCGTGTGTGGCCAATTTTGGAGAATGGAGCGAGTAAGTGGGTCGGGACTTTTACAGATATCGATGCACAAAAAAAAGCGGAAAAGGAAAAAGATGAGTTCCTGAGTATCGCGAGTCACGAGTTGAAAACACCTTTAACAAGTATTAAAGCCTATATGCAATTGCTCGACCGTAAACTTAAGCTGGAGGAGGAAAGTGCTGAGGCAAAGTATGTAACCCGGGTTCAGGGCCAAGTTGACAAACTCAACAGTCTTATTTCTGATCTTTTGGATCTGTCAAAGATCGATAATGGGAAGCTGCTAATCAATAAAAAGGTATTTTCTCTCGAGCATATGGTCAAAAGTGCCGTGGACTCCATTGTTCAAACGCATGACCAAAGCAGCATGAAGCTTTTCCGGCAAGGGGATATTACGGACGTACAGATTTATGGTGATGAGATCCGTCTAGAGCAGGTGTTGGTTAATTTTTTGACGAATGCATATAAATATGCTGCTGGAACTGAAAAAGTAATTGTTGACTGCTCTATTGAAGACAGCAACGTGAAAATAAGTGTAATAGATTTTGGGATCGGCATTCCAGAAGAGAAGCAAGGTGATGTGTTTGAGAAATTTTATCGTGTGGAAGAAACGTCGTTCGATTTTCAGGGGCTTGGGATAGGACTTTATATCTGTGCTGAAATTATTCGCGCCCATCATGGAACCATTGCTGTGGAAAGTTCGGGTGGACAAGGGGCGACATTTTATTTTACCTTACCTTTAAATTTACCTCTAGATGCCAAATAGTAAGACACTCAATAATCTAACGGTCGGAATAGGTTTTTCCTTAGTCATATTGCTGATAAGTTCTACTGCATCTTATGTTGGTATTCAGGAACAAAATAAATACCGTGAGGAGCTTGGTGTGACAAGGAAGATTATCAGTACATCCAATAATTTACTCATTGCATTACAAGGAGCTGAGACAGGAAACCGGGGTTTTCTTTTGACCGGAAAGGAAAGCTATTTAGAACCTTTTAATAAAGCATTAGAAAGCTTGCCCACAGAATTAAAGGCTATAGAGACGCTGACCAGGATGGATCCGGTGCAAAAAGTTCGTGTTGATAGTCTGTTAACTGCTGCGCAATGGCGAATAGAAGTCTTAAAGGAGGCCGTCGATACTAAAAGAAACGGTGGTGTGGTTAGCTTGGCTCAGTTGGATGTTAGTAAATCGGCTATGGATAAATGTCGCACGATTATTAATGACATTATCCAAAATGAAGACGATACAATCAATCAGAAATCTACCAATCTGGACAATTCGTCGTTTATCACGACACTTTTTATCGTTATCAGTGCATTGCTTTCTCTCATTATTACCAGCTATTTTTATTTCAGGTTACGGGCAGATTTCAAAAAGCGCGCTTTGCTAGAAAAATCACTTCGTGACAAGGATGAAGCGATTTCAAGACGATTAAATCTCGTTCAAAAAATAACCAATCGCATCGCATTGGGGGAATATGACGTCAAAGCAGAAGAGGTAGAGGATGATGATTTGGGAGCAATAGCCAAATCGGTCAACCGAATGTCCAAATCGTTGAAGAAATCTTTTGACCAACTTAAAGATAACGACTGGTTGCATGCCGGTTATGCAAAACTCTATACAGGGTTGGTGGGGAATAAGAGTGAAGAAACGATTGCGGTCGATTCTATCAAAACCCTGATCGGATATATGGGGGCTGTTAGTGGTGCAATCTATATCTTTAATAATGAAAGGTTGGAGCTGGCAGGAACGTATGGACTGGATAAACAGGTACAAAAATATTTTTTACCTGGCGAAGGATATATCGGTCAGGTATTTACGGATCGTGAACCAAAGACCTTGAATAATTTAAATACGGCAGACTATCTCGTGAGTTTTGCCAACGGAAAAATCAATGTACCTCATATTCAGCTTTTACCAATGCTGGTTGATGATCAGGTGCTGGGTGTATTGGAGGTTGGTCAAATGGAGAGTTTTACTGCAGTGGAAAAGATATTTTTGAGTGAATGTTCCCGACAGATTGGGATTGCACTAGTTTCAGCAAAAGGAAGGGCGAAAATCCAGACCTTATTGGAGGAAACACAGGTGCAATCTGAAGAGCTATTAACCCAACATGCCGAGCTTGAAAGCTTAAATACTGAATTGGAGGCGCAAACATTGCGTTTGCAATCTTCGGAGGAAGAACTTAAAGTGCAGCATGAGGAACTGATGCAGTCCAATCAAGAGCTGGAGGAGCGCTCGCGTTTGCTTGAGGATAAGAATCTGATGATTGCGGAAAGGAATCAGGAGATCCAACAAAAAGCTGAGGAGCTGGCGCTAAGTACCAAATATAAGTCGGAATTTTTGGCTAATATGTCCCATGAACTTCGTACGCCACTCAACTCGATCTTATTATTGTCGCGCTTATTGTCCGAGAATGTGGAGGAAAATCTGAATTCAGATCAGATTGAGTCAGCCAAAGTTATACAAAGTTCGGGAACAAGTTTGCTCACATTGATTGATGAGATTCTGGATCTTTCCAAAATTGAATCCGGTAAGATGACTTTGGATTATGCGTCGTTGGATCTGAATGATATTTTGTCGGATTTGAATAGTTTGTTTTTGCCGATTGTACAGGAAAAAGGTTTGCTGCTAAAGACGAATATCAGCGATAAGGTCAACCGGAGATTTCAGGGAGATCGGCTTCGCATCGATCAGGTACTCCGTAATTTGATCTCAAATGCGATTAAATTTACCAAAGAGGGCGAAGTACGTCTGGAAATCTATGAAGATCCAAGCGATAGCGATCGATTGGTGTTCGCTGTAGTCGATTCGGGCATTGGTATACCACTTGAAAAGCAAAAGATTATTTTTGAAGCCTTTCAACAAGCTGATGGCTCAACGAGAAGGAAGTTTGGTGGTACTGGATTGGGGCTTTCCATTAGCCGCGAAATCGCGCGCTTACTCGGTGGAGAGATCCGGTTGGAAAGCGAAGTAGGCAAAGGCAGTACGTTTTTGTTTATTATTCCGAAGTCGAAAGTTGAAGTCAAAGAGATATTGACCAAAGAGCAGCAATTGGTTGAGGAGATATCTTCGGAAGTAGAAGAGGTCATTGAGATTGTTAAAGAAGATAGTTATAATCCGGTCACGATTAGGATCCCGGAGGAGATTCCAGATGATCGGGATACGGTTGTAGAGGGGGATAAGGTGATTTTGATTGTGGAGGATGATATTAATTTTGCGAAGGCACTCTTGAAGTATACCCATACGCAAAACTATAAAGGTGTAGTTGTTGTGCGTGGTGACCATGCACTCCCAGCCGCTGAAAAATATCACCCCGTTGCTGTTTTGCTCGATATTCAATTGCCAATTATGGATGGATGGGCTGTCATGGATCAATTGAAGGGCAATAAGGCTACGCGGCATATTCCGGTTCATATTATGTCTTCGCTTGAGGTGAAGAAAGAAAGTTTGTTAAAAGGAGCGATCGATTTTATTAATAAGCCTGTTGCGTTAGAACAAATGACTTCGGTATTCCAAAGAATTGAATCGGCGTTAAGTCGTTCGCCGAAGAAGGTGCTTATTGTTGAAGAAAATCCAAAGCATGCAAGTGCATTGTCTTATTTCTTAAGTAGTTTTAATATATCACTTGAAGTAAAAGATAATGTAGAGGATAGCATTACAGCTTTACGTACAGCGGATGTGGACTGTGTGATTTTGGACATGGGAGTACCTGATGAAATGGGCTACCATACGTTGGAAGCAATCAAACAACATGAAGGACTGGAGAACTTGCCGATCATTATCTTTACAGGCAAGAATTTGTCCAAGGCTGAAGAGTTGAAAATTAAAAAATATGCAGACTCAGTTGTTGTAAAGACGGCTCATTCTTATCAACGGATTCTGGATGAGGTAGGGCTGTTTCTTCATTTGATTGAGGTTAATAATTCAGACGACGCTAGGAGGAAGAACAATGGGCTTGGAGCTTTGACCGACGTATTAAAGGGCAAGAAGGTTCTTGTCGCTGATGATGACGTTAGGAATATCTTCTCGATGACCAAAGCATTGGAGAAATTTCAAGTGAAGGTAATTCCCGCGATGGATGGTAAAGAAGCGTTGGAAGTATTAATGTCCGGAGAACCCATTGATATTGTACTGATGGATATGATGATGCCTGAGATGGATGGTTATGAGACGATTAAGAATATCAGACAACATGCTGACTATGCAAGATTACCAATTATCGCTGTTACGGCAAAGTCGATGATCGGGGATCGTGAAAAGTGTATTCAGGCAGGAGCTTCGGATTATATCTCGAAGCCGGTGGATATCGACCAACTCTTGTCTTTATTGCGTGTGTGGTTATATGAAAATTGAGGACAACTGATATATGGATCAACATAAGGTAATATTAATTGTGGACGACGATCAACGCAATATTTTTGCATTGCGTTTGACGTTAAAAGCTAAGGGATATCAGGTGTTGAGCAGCACAAGTGCGAGCGAGGCTATTGAGATCTTGGAGGCGAATAAAGGTGTGGCGTTGATATTGATGGATATGATGATGCCTGAAATTGATGGCTATGAGGCGATTCAGCTAATTCGCAATTCGAGTTTTATAGGCAAAATTCCGGTTATTGCCGTGACGGCTCAAGCGATGAGTGGAGATCGGGAGAAATGCTTGGAAGCTGGAGCCCAGTCGTATGTCTCGAAGCCGATTGATGTCGATAAATTGATGGGTGAAATTGAACGGTTAATCTAAATGTTGGGCTATAGTATCATAAAAGACCATGAAATAGATATTTTGCTTGAAGATATCTATCGAGACTACGGGTATGATTTTTTGCAGTATAGCCGTGCCTCGATGAAGAGGCGGATTAATCGGCTTATGACGAATGACCGTTTGGCAAGCTTTGCCGAACTTCGCTTTGTATTAAAGGACAATCCTGCATTTTTGCAACACTTTGTAGAAGAGATTACCGTTAACTTAACTGAGATGTTTCGGGATCCTTTATTCTTTCGTCAGTTACGGGAGGAAATTCTACCGCAATTGGGTACATACCCGTTGATCCGTGTGTGGATTGCTGGTTGCTCCACAGGAGAGGAAGCTTACTCGATGTCCATTTTGCTAAAAGAGGCCAATTTGTATCACAAGTCATTGATATATGCAACGGATATTAATCCACGGGTACTTGATATTGCCCGGAATGGTGTATATCCATTGAGCCAGATAAAATCTTTCTCTGAGAATTACATAGAATCTGGAGGAAAACAGGATTTTTCGAAATATTATACAGCAAATTATGAATGGGCGAAATTCAATGCCGATCTAAAGCAAAAAATGATTTTATCTACCCATAATCTGGTATCTGATACCTCATTTAATAGCTTTCAATTAATCCTTTGTCGTAATGTCTTGATCTATTTTAATAAGGACTTGCAAGAGCGTGTCTTTAAATTATTCGACGCGAGTCTAGAAAATTTAGGATATTTGGCATTAGGTAGTAAAGAAACCATACGATTTTCAGGTATTCAACATAACTTTACACCTGTAGGGGATCAAAAAATTTGGAAAAAACTTTATACCTTATAGGGGGGTGCAGGCAGACGTGAATCTTTTTGTGTCTGATGTAAAACAATGACGGTATACATAAACTATTTTATATGAGTAAAGCAAAAACGGTATTGATATTTGAGGACGATACCATTATTTTGGAGGTTATAACGGTTGTTTTGACAGATTTAGGGTTCCATGTTGAAGTTTCCGAAACTTCACATGATATTATCCAAAAGGTGGAATCTGCAGAGCCCAACCTTATCTTAATGGATAACTGGATTCCAAACATAGGTGGTGTTGAAGCGACTAGATTGCTTAAATCAGATAAGCGTTTTAGCCATATTCCCGTAATATACGTATCGGCAAACAACGATATTCAATCCCTAGCAGATCGTGCCGGAGCGGATGATTTTTTATCTAAACCTTTTGATTTGGAAGATTTGGAAAATATTGTCAATAAATATATTGTATAGATCAATTGTAAAGGTTGGACTTCTGTACTGCGCATCTCAGTTTCTTGCGGGTTAGTTTAGCCGATGGTAGAATGTTGGCCTGTGTCAGCGGTGACTAGGCTGTAGTGTATTATAAATTTGGTATCAAAGTGTTGGTGATTGTACTACCAGGTATTTAAACCTTCCTGTAAGATATTCTTGTAGGTTTCCACGTTGAACTTATAGAGGTCGGGAGCTTTGTGGGCTCCGCCTTTCCGTTGTTCGTCAAGTTTTTGAAGGATGCCCATGTTTTTCATTTTACGATAAAAATTGCCTCGATTAAGTTTTTTACCAAGTACTGTTTCATAGAGCCCTTGCAAGTCGGACAGTGTAAACTTGTCTGGTAGTAAATTGTATCCTATTGGTTTGTAAGAAAGCCGTTCGCGAAGAGTCCGAAGAGCCTTGCTGATGATTTTGCGGTGGTCCATGGTGATATTAAGTTCAGTGATGTCCTTAAAGTCGATCCACTGGCAGGTCTCACTTAAGGAATCAGGTTGAGGAACAACATGTTTGTAATTTACCAGCGCGTAGTAACCAATTGAAATAAAACGCTGTTTGTTCCACAGTGTGTCAGGGTAATCCGCAAAGGATTGCTGGCTGCGCTGTGGGTTTCCAAATACAGCAAATTCTTCCAAGAAGATATCCTTTACACCCGAGCGTTCATAAAGTACACGTTTGACCGCTTCGTCAGTATCCTCCTCTTTCCCCACATAACCTCCAGGAAGAAACCACTCTTTATTGTAGTTCATTTTTAGTAAAAGGATTCTCAAAGAACCTTGATCGAAGCCAAAGACGACGGTGTCTACAGAAATGTGAGGTAGAAATTTTTCATAACTCTCTGCCGATGCGTTAATAATCTGTGTTCTGAAATCCATGTACTTTCTGTCTTTGGGTTAATATTACAAAAAAATATCTCAATGGGAGGCAAGTTGGCCGATAAAAGTCGAACAATTCCTTGTGTCAAAAATTACATTAGGGGCTTTTTTGTTAAATCAATAGATTGATAGTTAGCTTTTTGTGTTATTTCGTTGATTTTATTTTGTATTTGAACAAAAAGGTTGTACAATTGTATTGCTTCATAAAGAAGCAATACAAGTAACTGATTATAACGTATCAAGCCAAATGTTTTTATTGCCGATAAGGCGAACGTTTTGACTACGAACTCATTTATTAAAATAACAGATTATATGAACGCAAGGAAACTACTATTCGCTTCATCTTCCAGTCTATTTTTAACGTTTTCGGCACAAGGCCAGGTTTATCAAAAGATTGAGAATAAATATGGTCCTGTATTGGGTTATTCGACAACTTCGGGAGTGAAGATCCTAAGCATTGCTGGAAATAAATTTAAGGATCTTAATCGAAATGGGAAATTAGATCGTTATGAAGACTGGCGTTTGACACCAGAAGAGCGCGCCAAAGATCTCGCCTCAAAATTATCTGTTGATCAGATTGCTGGACTTATGTTATACAGCAGACACCAAGCTTTACCAGCACCCGCCTTTGGATTTATGGCAGGCACCTATCAAGGCAAAAACTATCAGGAAGGTATTGTTTCACCTTGGGCCCTGACCGATCAGCAGCGCGAATTTCTGGAGAAGGATGGGCTTAGGCATGTCCTATTAACAGCAGTAAAAGATCCGGAAACCGCTGCCCGCTGGAATAATGAGTTGCAGGGTTTTGTGGAAGGGTTGGGATGGGGTATTCCGGCGAATAATAGTTCCGATCCACGTCATAATGCTGTTGTCAGTGCAGAGTTCAATGCGGGGGCAGGGGGGCAAATTTCGATGTGGCCGGATGGACTTGCGATGGCGGCGACATTCGATCCAGCTATCGTCAAACGTTTTGGGCAAGTGGCGGCTTCAGAATATCGATCATTGGGCATCACGACGGCATTATCGCCACAGATAGATTTGGGTACCGAGCCGCGTTGGTACCGCATTGGTATGACTTTCGGAGAGAGCCCCGAGTTGACCACAGCCATGGCTAGAGCTTATATCGATGGCTTTCAGACGTCGAGTGGAAAAGACGAAATTGCCTTAGGCTGGGGGTATAAGAGTGTTAATGCTATGGTGAAACATTGGCCCAGTGGAGGGCCTGAGGAAGGTGGTCGGGACAGCCATTGGGCTATTGGAAAGTTTGCGGTATATCCAGGTGATAATCTGAAGCAACATATTATTCCATTTGTCAATGGAGCTTTTCAGTTGACAGGAAAGACGAGCAAAGCTGCCGCAGTTATGCCCTATTATACGATTTCTTTTGGTCAAGACGAGAAGAATGGTGAAAATGTGGGAAATGGTTATAGCAAATATTTGCTTACCGACTTGTTGCGCGGCACCTACGGTTATGATGGTGTGATCTGTTCGGACTGGTTGATTACGGGAGATGAAGCGCCTAAACCAGATGGATTTGCAGGTAAACCCTGGGGGGTAGAACAGCTGTCGGTGGCAGAGCGTCATTATAAAGCATTAATGGCAGGTGTAGATCAATTTGGAGGCAATAACGATAAGGCTCCTGTTTTGTCGGCCTATGAACTGGGTGTCAAAGAGCACGGACAGAAATTTATGAGACAACGGTTTGAGGCTTCCGCTAGAAGGCTTCTGTTAAATATTTTCCGGGTAGGACTCTTTGAAAATCCATATTTGGATGTCGAGGAAAGTCGTGTCACTGTCGGAAATCCGCTCTATATGAAGGAGGGCTACGACGCACAGGTAAAGTCCGTTGTTTTACTAAAGAATAGTAATCAGCAATTGCCTATTCGTGGACGGAAGAAAGTTTATGTTCCGAAGATGTATAAGGCAGCAATGAAAGATTGGTGGGGAAACTATACACAGGCGCGATTGGAATACCCCGTTAACATCGATCTCTTGCGGAAATATGCTGATGTAACCGATAACCCCAATGAAGCTGATCTTGCAGTCGTGTTTGTACAGAGCCCGATCAGTGTCGAAGGTGGGTATAGTGAAAGGGATCGCAAGAATGGTGGAAATGGATATGTTCCCATTTCCTTGCAATATGGCACTTATACAGCCTCAAACGCAAGAGCGGAGAGCATTGCTGCGGGTGATCCAGTAATCGATCCGTCGATTAAGAATAGATCTTATAAGAATAAAATGGTGACTGCTGCTAATGTGATGGATCTTCAGACGATATTGGATACGAAGGATATGATGAAAGATAAACCAATTCTGGTTGCTGTAACTGCCAACAAGCCGATGGTATTTGCCGAGTTTGAAAAGGAAGTCTCTGGTATTGTCTTGAATTTTGGTGTATCGACACAGGCTGTATTGGATGTTATGTTTGGAAAGTATGAACCATCTGGTCTTTTACCGGTTCAAATGCCAGCGAATATGGCTACAGTAGAGAAGCAAGCAGAGGATGTGCCCTTTGATATGGAGGTATATGTTGATCAAGCCGGACATGCTTACGATTTTGGTTATGGTTTGAACTGGTCTGGTGCAATTAAAGATGAGCGCGTACGCGAGTTTGTTAAGAAATAGGTTTAATCCATAAATACCATGTAAGTCACCATCATAGTTTCAGTTCATTTAGATGGTCCCGGGGTCAATCAGCGCCAGATAATCAGAAATTACTTTTGATAAGGTCGAAGCATTTGCTCGGCCTTATCTATTTTTATTATTTAGGTTATTATTAACCTAAAATATAACCATATGAATGTTATTTTAATTGTCATACTTGCCTTCGTTGCTTTTCTTCTATATAGTCAATTTAAAAGTGAGAAACCTTAGCTTATTTTCATCTTCAAGCTCGACTGCCATATCGATGAGATTTTAATGAATCTTAACTTTTGAAACCATATAGTGTATAAAAAGAAAAGCCCCTTTGTGTTGAATAAAGGGGCTTTTAAGTACGCCAATCAGGATTCGAACCTGAGACCGTCGGTTTAGAAAACCGATGCTCTATCCAGCTGAGCTATTGGCGCGTCGCTTTCGGTAATGCAAAAGTAGACATTTGTGTTATATTTCCAAAATATCGCCAACTTTTTTTTGTGGTTTTTCAATAACTGATTGCTTTTCAACAAGATTATTTTATTGATCTAGGTCAAACAAAATGAATAAAACTGCTGTTACCTTTGTGTTGTTAAACAAATAGAAAAAACATAAAATTATGGCACAAGGAAAATGGGAACTAGACGCTGCACATAGCGAGATAGAATTCAAAGTTAAACACATGATGATTACGAACGTTAAAGGAAACTTTGACGGTTTTAAAATAGATGTTGATGCCGATGGCGAAGATTTTAAAAATGCCCTAGCGAAAGTTGTTATTGACACTGCGTCCATCAATACGCGTAATGAACAACGGGATGGACATCTAAAAAGTCCAGACTTTTTTGATGTGGAAAAATATCCCACCATTACTTTTGAGGCAACGAGTTTAGAAAATGAACAAATTAAGGGAAATTTGACTATTCGTGATGTCACTAGACCGGTCGTTTTTGATTTAGAATTTGCAGGTATCCAAAAAGACCCTTGGGGAAATACCAAAGCTGGTTTTATTGTAGAGGGCAAAATCAAACGTTCAGAATTTGGCCTTAATTGGAATGCGGCATTGGAAACAGGAGGGGTAATGGTGAGCGACGATGTAAAATTTAGTGCTGATATTCAGTTTATAAAAGCTCAATAAGCACAATATGTAAAATAAAATTTGGTAGGAGAGTGGAAATTCGTACTTTTGTCGCGGAGAGTTGGCAGAGTGGTCGAATGCGGCGGTCTTGAAAACCGTTAACTGTCACAGGTTCGGGGGTTCGAATCCCTCACTCTCCGCCAGGTGCAAATTTTAAAATTTTTAAAAAGCACTAAAAAATAGATAAATCCTGCAAAATCAATGATTTGCAGGATTTTTTTGTTTATGGGAATTGCTGAAATTTTCAAAAATACTCATAATTTTTGTGGCACATTCGTGGCACATTGAGTTTCTGCAAAAATGTGCCACAAAATGCCACATTGACAACTGAAAAAATCTTTGGTTCGACATTTATAACCCTTAAAAAGTTTAATTATGTTAGAACAAAGTTATGGGCTAACCTTCTTTCTAAAGAGCCCAAGAGAAAAAAGCCGAACTATCCGCCTTGTCTATGTTCGAATTACGGTGGATGGAATTACAAAAGAATGTTCCACAAAACGACAGTGGGATGTTACAAGATGGAACCAAAAGGAAGAAAAAGCTATAGGTACCAAGGAGGATGCTAAAGAGCTCAATTTCTTTTTAGATTCATTTAGGACCAAGATTAACAGCTATCGGACAGAACTGCTGAATAATGATAAGCTTATTACGGCTGTTGATCTTATCGATTTTGTGAATGGTAAGTACAAACGTCATAACTCCGTATTAGAAGAATTTCTGGAACATAATGATGAGATAGCTGCTTTAGTTAAAACTGGAGAGTATTCTGATGGAACACGTGAAAGATATGTTACTGCCCGTTCTCATGTAGCAGAGTTTATTAAATATAAATATGGACGTGAAGATCTTTCGTTTTCTGCACTAAACTATGAATTCGTGAAAAATTATGAATTATACCTAAAAACTATCAGAAATTGTTCGAACAATACCTCATTGAAATATATTAGTAATTTTAAGAAGATAGTTCTTCGCGCAATAGCTAAAGAAATTATTCCTAAAGATCCGTTTAAACTTTTTACCAGTAAGAAAACAAAGATAATAAAGAAACCTTTGACAAAGGCTGAATTACAGCGGATTGAAGAAAAGGTGTTTTCATCTAAAAGGTTAGCAGTAGTTAGGGATGTGTTTGTTTTTCAGTGTTATACAGGATTATCCTATATTGATGCTTTTCAATTAAAATGGAACGATATAAAAGAGGCTGATGATGGAAGTATGTGGATCATGTCTAGCAGACAAAAATCAAAATCTGGAACTGATATTCCTTTATTACCAGAAGCTCTTGAGATAATTGCTAAATATAGTAATGATCCTGAATGTATTAAAAGAGGAGCGGTTCTACCAGGCCGTTCTAATCAGAAAATGAATGAATATTTAAAGGAAATTGGTGAATTGTGTGGGATTTATGAAACTTTAAATACCCATAAGGCCCGTCGTACTTTTGCAAGTACAATTATTTTAAATAATGGTGTTTCAATTCATGTAGTTAAAGAAATGTTAGGGCATTATTCAATAAAGCAAACCGAAGAATATGCTATAACACAACAAGAAGCTATTGCACGAGAAATGAATAAATTAAAGCTAAAATTAACTAATAAAAATTGTATCGATAAGAATATTAGAGACTGTAACATGAACTGTGTCAATGGAATAATTCAATAAGATTATTTATATTCAATTATTCAAACGACATGGTCATGAAAGAAAAAGACCCATTCGACTTTGAACGCTTCAAGACAGAAGCCATGCAAGGTCTTTACGAAGGTAAAAGTTTGTCTCCCAACGATGGCGTCCTAGCGCCGTTAATGAAGCATCTGTTGGAATCAATGATGGATGGAGAACTGGAAAACCATTTGAACGAAGAGAAAGCGTCGGGCAATAGTAACCGGCGAAATGGTAAGACAAAAAAGACTGTCCGAGGCCTTAATACTGGGACATTTGAACTGGAAACAGGTCGTGATAGATCCGGCACGTTTGAGCCGAAAGTAGTACCTAAAAGACAATTAATCATTACTGAACAGCTTGAGGGACACGTATTGAGCATGTATGCCAAAGGAATGAGCACACGGGCGATAAGTGAGTTTATCCGCGAAATGTATGCAATGGAGATCTCTGCCACAGAAATATCACGTATTACCGAAAGTGTACTTCCAGCGGTAAATGAGTGGCGTAGCAGGCCTCTTGAAGCTGTTTATCCCTTTGTTTTCCTGGATTGCATGCACATTAAAGTTCGCCAGAATGGAACTGTTGAATCAAGAGCTATTTATAACATACTGGGAGTTGGCATGGATGGTAGAAAAGATCTGATCGGTCTTTATAGCTCAGAAAATGAGGGAGCTAAGTTCTGGCTTTCAGTTCTTACGGATCTAAAGCAACGTGGTGTTGAAGACATCCTTATAGCTTGTATTGATGGTCTAAAAGGGTTTCCCGAGGCCATAGAAGCTATTTTTCCAAAAACAAAGATCCAACTGTGTATTGTTCATCAGATCAGAACAAGCATGCGCTATGTAACCGAAAAAGATAAGAAGGTAGTAATGGAGGATCTAAAGCCAATCTATAAGGCCGTGAACGAAGAAATGGGATATGAAAACCTACTGTCTTTCGAAGAAAAATGGGGTAAGAAATACCCTCTTGCCGCCAAATCCTGGATCGATAATTGGACTAATCTTTCCACTTTCTTTGAGTACGAAGAACAGGTTCGCAAGATTATATACACCACAAATCCGATTGAGGGAATACACCGTCAGATACGAAAGATTACTAAGTCCAAGGGAGCGTTTAGCTCTGAACAGGCTTTATTGAAGCTGATGTATCTGATTATTAAGGACATTTCTAAAAAATGGACGATGCCAATACATAACTGGGGCTTGACTATATCCCAACTATATATTAGATTTGGGGATAGACTCAAACTCGAAAGAGGTTTTTAAGTTTTTAATCCAATGACACAGTTGGTGTTACACTCCCGAATATTAAAAATGATTTTGGTGATCTTGAAAAAGAAATGCAAATTTTACAAAATTTAGCTTATGCTGAAAACATTGATGAAGCTATTAGTAATTATAAAATCTTAGAATTTATTTTAAGGGTGGCTCAAGGAACTAATGGTAGTTTTTAATATATTGCTCTATTTGTGGGATTTACATATATCGTTTCACTTATTTAGCAGACAGTCAACCCAGTAAATTTGATCCCTTACTCGCTTCTGGCTTGAGTCTTACATATTCATCGACTTCCTCCCATAGTGGAGTTTTATTTGATAAAGCATTAATTACCTGAATTGGGGTACGGCCCGTTAGAGGATCTAAGCCAATTATAATAAAATTGCCATTGCGATAGTAGGTTTGGTAGGTCAGGATCCTTGATATCAACTGTGGATTTGTACGCGATCACCCGGTATCGGTCGGTTGTAGCGAGTTTGTCTTTTACGGTAGTATCGCTTAAGCTTTAAATACTGTTTATTATTCTTTTTAAGAATCTTATGAACAGTTGCCGTAGAGATTGAGACCCCATATAAACGTTTCATCTCACTAGCAATACTCCGATGCCCTAAATTGCGGTTTGTCCTTAAATCTAGAATTCGATCCTCATCTTCTTGAGTTATTTTACTATGGATTTTATGCGGCTTTCTACTACATAAAGTTATTGAAAGGATTTATATGAATCCCACATATGAAGTAAATTTTAGGTCCGAGACGTTGTGAAGTATTTGTGAAGCATTTTATTCTTTGGCTTATTTTATTATCTAAGGTGTAGGATTCAGAGATATCGTTTCACTTTCTTTAGCTGTAAGTTGTAAGTGATGTCTTTAATTTTGTACACATAAGTGCTTGAAAATGGAAGGCTCTTCACTTTCATTTTATTTTAACCACAACTTTTCCTTTCGCTCTTCCATTTTCGACATATTCCAAAGCTTTGTTGGTTTCTTCAAAAGGAAATACTTTGTCTATGATAGGCATAATAATTCCAGAATCTATCAATTTTGTAATTTCTTTGAGCTGATTTCCATCTGCCTTCATAAAAAGGAACGTGTAATCAACGCTCAATTTTTTCGCCTTTTTCTTAATCCCGAAACTCAGAAATCTTGTTACCATCTTTACCATCCAATTCGCATGGATAGCTTCAGCAAACTCAGGTGTTGGCGGACCGGAAATTGAAATGATCTTGCCTCCTGCTTTTAAAATATTTAATGATTTTTCAAGTGTTTTATTATCCTGGCTATTTAAAACGAGGTCATAATCTTTCAGTATTGCTTCAAAATCCTGTGTTTTATAATCAATTAAAATATCAGCTCCTATTTCTTTCAGGAAATCAAAACTTTTGGCACTTGCAGTTGTCGCAACAGTTGCGCCAAGATGTTTCGCTAGCTGGATCGCAATGGTACCTACTCCTCCCGAACCCGCCTGAATAAATACTTTTTGTCCTTTTTTTAACTGACCAATTTCCACCAGAGCCTGCCACGCTGTGAGTGCGACCAAAGGAACCGATGCAGCTTCTTCCATCGAAAGATTCTTTGGTTTAAAGGCTAAATCTTCTTCCCTCACCGTTATATATTCTGCAAACGTACCTATATGAAAGTCGGTCGGCCTGGCATAAACTTCATCTCCAACATTGTATTTTTTCACATTCTTTCCCACTTCCTTTACAATTCCAGCAAGATCGTGACCTAAAATAAGCGGCATTTTGTAGGGAAGAATAAGTTTGAATTCCCCTGTTTTTATTTTCGAATCTAACAGATTTAAGCCTGTTGCATAAATCTCCACCAAAACTTCATTGTTTTTAATTTTTGGTAAAGAAACATCTGTCAGCTGCAGACCTCCCTTTGTATATTTATTAATTAGAAATGCTTTCATGATTATTTCAATTTTATATACTCTTTTTTAGCATTGATTATATTATAGGCCATCTTAGGCGCAATCCTATTAAGAATGGAAATAACCTTTGTATCCCCCACTTTTATCGTTTCAACGTCTTTCTTCATACCTAAAATCAGCCCCTTGACCAGTTGTTGCGTACTTATCTTTTTATCTTGACGATCGGCGACCATATCGGTATCGACCAAAGGTGGAAGCAATTCAAAAACTTTCACCGAACTATTAATTGCCTGCAAATGTGACCGCAATGATTTTGTATAAAATGCCAAAGCTGTTTTCGAAGCAGAATACGTTGCTTCTAAAACTGACGGAACAATGCTCAGAATCGAAGTCGTATTGACAATCGCTGCTTCTGGGCGGGATTTGAGCATTTCCATAAACAGATTATTCAGGCGGATTATGCCGAAATAATTAACTTCCATTTCATAAACAGCACCTTCCAGATGCCTAGTATCGGCAATACCAAGGTTTAACGGAGCAACCCCAACACCTGCATTATTGTAAAGGATGTCAATACCCCCAAGTTCGCTTACCTTTTCATAAAGAGCAATTGCATCTTTCTCCTGCGAGGCATCGGACTGAATGATCGTTATTTCAGGATATTGCTTTTTTACGGCTTCCAGTTTTGACTGGTTTCTTCCTGTAATAATTACCCTGTTTCCCAGTGCTAAAAACTGTTTTGCAGCTTCCAGTCCTATTCCTGAACCTCCTCCAGTTATCAGGATTGTCTTATTTTTTAAATTCATAATGAGAAAATTTAATAAGAACTGAACCAATCTTTTAACTTCTCAAAAGAATGATTCAACTTGTATTTATGCCTGAGCTAATTTTGCCATAGCTTCCCCAATTGCATTTGCGTAAACCTTTGTATCACCAACAGGAATATCAAACAAATTGTTTTCCAGTCCAATAAACAGTTCTTCTGCCACTTCACTGGGTGCAATTCCTGCCGCCCCACCTATTTCAGCAGAAAAATCGGTGTTTACCAAGGGAGGATAGACCTCATAGACCTGAAGTTTTTGCTGCTCTTCATAAGTTTTTCTCAGAGCTGTAGTATAGCTATGTAGTGCCGCTTTAGTTGCACCATAGGTTGGAAGAAATTTATGACTTCCATATACAGCAATAGACGAAACATTGACCACCGCTGATTCTTCTTTTTCCAACAAATGTGGAATCATTAATTCTGTAAAGTGAATGATCGCAAAATAGTTCGTATTCATCTCGATCATTGCTTTTTCGTGTGCGTTGGTCGTTTCACTGAGTAAATATCCAAAAGCTGCTCCCGCATTATTAATGATGATATTTACATCATGATGATTTGTCTTCAAATCTTCTGCAATTCGTATCCTATCTGTTCCTACTGAGAGATCGCCCTGAATCGCAACGGCATCTTTCAACTCGGTCAACGCTCTTTGAAGACGGTCCTCACTACGTCCGTTTATAATAATTTTATTTCCTGCTTCATTTAATTTTTTGGCAATTGCCAATCCTATTCCTGCGCTTCCGCCACTAATGAATATAGTATTTCCTGTTGTTTTCATTTTGACAAATTTTGTTTGATATTATTATATATATAACTGTGTTCTTATTTATTTAAAAATGGATAATCTGTATATCCTTTTTCTCCGGGGGTATAAAAAGTTTCCTGATCTGGGATATTGAGTGCCGAATCTGTTTTAAAACGTTCAACCAAATCCGGGTTAGCAATAAATGGAACGCCAAAAGACACTAGATCCGCATCTCCATCCTCCAAGACCTGTGTGGCCGTTTCTTTATTGAAAGCACGGTTAATGATAATAGTTCCTTTATAAATTTCACGAAAATGCTTTGCCACGTGCTGAATCGCATTTTTATTACCCGTTACATCGGTGAAAGGCTCTATTAAATGAATGTAGGCCAGATCATAATCATTCAACCGCTTAATAATGTAGTCATAAGTTGCAATGGTCTCATCATCTACAGCAATTCCCATTATTCCATTCAACGATGGATTGAGACGCACGCCAACATTTTTGATGTCAGCCACTTCTCTGATCGCATCTAATATTTCAAAAAGAATTCTTGCGCGATTTTCAGGAGAACCTCCGTATTCATCTGTTCTGTTATTGGCATTTTTGCTGAAAAATTGCTGCAAAAGATAGCCGTTTGCACCATGAAGCTCTATCCCGTCAAAACCAGCGCGGAAAGCATTGATAGCTCCTTGTTTAAAATCGTTAACTGTCCTTTTGATATCTTCAATTGTCATCGGCTGAGGAGAAACGGTAGGTTTAAAGCCTTCTAAAGTAAATGCTTTCTGCCCAGGATTATAATCGGATGGAGCAAGAGGTAATCTGCCCTCATGCAAATCTGGATGTGAATAAGCACCTGTATGCCAGAGCTGAGCAAAGATCTTTCCTCCTTTGTCGTGAACAGAACCAGTGACCAATTTCCAGCCTTCAATCTGGTTATCGGTATAGATTCCGGGAACATTGATAAATCCGATACCCTCCTCACTGATAAAAGTGCCTTCGGTAATGATCAGTCCGGCTGTTGCACGCTGCGCGTAATATATCGCAGTCAGTTCGGTTGCAACATTACCCTCGTTGGCAGATCGGGCTCTGGTCATTGGAGCCATTACCATTCTGTTATTTAACCGTTTACCATTAAGCTCGTAGCTTTCAAACAACTTGTTGCTCATATTTCAATTCTTTGGTTTAATATTTAAAATATACTTTTTAGTCTATTTTGTCTCAAAAAAGAATTACAGCAGATACTGCTCTAATTCTTTTTTAAGGTCCTTAATAAGTTCTAGCATCAATTTTCTCGATCCTATCGTCCTGCTCATAACAATTCCACCTTCAATCGCTGAAAACATTTTAAAGGCAAAAACTTCTGCATTTAGGTTGTCTGAAAATTCACCGTTAATTTTTCCTTCTTTCAGTACATTTGAAAGAGCGATCTGACCAGCATTAAGTACTGCTGCAACCTTCTTTTTTATCGAAGGAAAATTATCATCAGCTTCAACAGCGGTGTTAAAGATGGGACAGCCTCCTGCTATATACGTATCAATCGGATTCTTATAAAAATCAAGATATAAAAAGATTTTCTCTTTCGCTGTTTTACCTTTTGATACAACGGATGCCACTCTTTCGGTCATTTTTTTTATGGAATAGTCTACAACCTGTTCCGAAAGATCCTCTTTTCCATTGAAATGCCCATAAAGACAGCCCTTGGTTAACTTGGTCGCTTCCAAAACATCGTCAATGCTCACACCCGATATCCCTTTCTCATTGTAAAGCGGGCTGGCGGTTTCAAGAATAAATTGTTTTGTTTTTTCTGCTTTTGTCAACATCTGTTTTATTATTTACGCTACAAATATACTAAAAAGTATATTTAGAAAACAAATAAAATATACTAAAAAGTATATTTTGACATTTTAAACATAGCATGCCAATTCCGTAAAAGTATTGCGTTATGACCGACTCGTAAAGCTTTATCCATTCAAGACGCTTTTTTATCTAATTGTTCATGTTGTTGGTATATTAGAATGAGGTAAAATTACCGGTTCTACTATCATTTTAACTGAATTCCACAGCTCTAATATTATATACTTTTGTGTTAGAGTGTTTTGAATAGTAAATCATTATAGGTTCATTTTTTTAGTATACTGTTTTTTAAACTCCCCGGGAGCCTGTCCGGCAATGCGTTTAAATAGTTTGGTAAAATAGGAGAGGCTTTCAAATCCGACATTGTAGCATACTTCAGATATATTTTTATCTTGAAGAAGTAGTCTTTGAGCTTGGTTTATTCTATATTGATTTACAAAATCGGTAAAGGTCATATCCGTCTGCTTTTTAAAATAACGGCAGAAGGCTGATGTACTAAGATGAACTTTTTTTGCAATCTCATTTACATCGGGCTTTTTGTCGAAGTTTTCATGGATATACCCGTAAATGGTTCCCATTCTAACCTTGTCATTCAATATGAATCTGACACTGGTATCCTGAGAATTTAGAATATGGTATTCTTTTGAGTTTGCAAGGATATAAAGAATTTCCATCAATTCAATTAGAGAGAAAAATGGATTTTCCTTATTTATATTTTGAAGCCTCTTACTGACAACGTCCTTTGTTTTTCCAAAAAAGGACATTCCCATACTCGCTTTCTCCAATAGGTTCCTGATGTGTTCATATTCATCAAAAGGAACTACGATATTCTGTACAAATTTTTCATGAAATTGTACCACGATCTGATTGTATTCAGTCTCAATGCCATAATCAAAATTTAGGTGTGGAATATTTGAACCGATCAGCACGAGATCATTCTCCACAAATCCCGCTATATTTTTGCCTACATGTCTGATTCCGTTTAGAGCCTCTACAAAGACAAGCTCTATTTCTGGATGGTAATGCCAATAAAAATAATTCTTTAGCCGGGGTGAAAAAATTTTAAAAGATTTACCCTTCTCAAATAAGATTTCCTCCTTGATTATTTTCATGTGAAACTGTATTGAATGATTATTGATGTAAATATATGAATAAATGGTCAATACAGAGCAAATAAACGCCTTTAATGTTAAAATTAATGATACTTATAATTTGGAATTTTGGATAAATAATTATTATAAATATTAAAGAAATGGAAAAATTTCAAGTAAAAGGGGAGAATAAAGCCCACAAGGAAATTCCGGGCAACCCATCAGTGGCAACAACAAGCCAGATTAAATTAAGTACTCGCGAGAATGGAGAACCATTACGTGTATTGAGTGAAGAAGATTGGAAATTCTGGATTGAAAACGGATATATTGTTGTTAAAAATGCTGTTTCAAAGGAACAAGCCAAAAAGCTTGCAGACTTCTTGTGGGATTATGAAGGGAAGGATCCCCAAGATCCAAATACTTGGTACAAACAATCGGCTGAAATGAAAATGTCTGAATTGAACAATACTGGAATGGTGGAAGTTTATAACCATAAATACCTTTGGGATAACAGACAAACCGAAAAGGTTTATAATGCATTTGTTGATGTATGGGGTACTGAAAAGCTATGGGTAACAATAGACAGAGCCAACCTCAATTTCCCGATTAGGCCTGGTTATGAATACAAAGGTTTTATTCATTGGGATTATGACCCAGAGACAAAGCCACAGAATGTTCAAGGTGTGCTCGCATTAGCAGACCAGACTGACGAAAATATGGGTGGATTCCAGTGTATCCCTGAGCTTTTTAGAACTTATGATACCTGGAAGTTAAACCAGCCAGAAGACAGGGATCGATATAAACCGGATACTACTGGTTTTAACCCGACGAAAGTAAAGATGGAAGCTGGTGACCTATTAATTTTTAACAGCTCCCAACCACATGGCATTCGAGTTAACAATAGTTACAAAGTCCGTATCGCTCAATATATTTCCATGATGCCTGCTGAAGAAGATAATATTGAAATGAGAGATTGGAGAGTAAAAGCATGGCGGGAGAAAATTACGCCTGAAGGTTATGCATTTCCAGGTGATCCACTACAGAGAGAGAAAGTTCATCCAATCGCCACACTTTCGCCGCTTGGCAGAAAACTGTTGGGACTGGACTCCTGGGAGTAATCCTGTACAGTTTATTAGTACTGTTGGTTTTAACGAAGTAAATAATGTTTAGATTAAGAAATTCTAGAACTTTAGACTGTTTTGGTTGTAAAGGAGCATGTCAGAATACGCATATTCTTAAAAGTAAAAAGAAAGAGGCAATGAAAAATATTAAAGCAATCATTTTTGATTTGGATAACACTATTTATGCTGTAGAGAGCATTTCGGATGCTTTATTCAAGGATCTTTTTGATTTGATTAGATCGGACGGACGCTTTGAGGGAGATTTTGGAGATGTACAGGATACAATCAAGAGAAAGCCATTTCAATTTGTGTCCGAACAATTTCGGTTTGATCCCGAATTAACAAATGAATGTACTGAACTGCTATCTGACCTGGTACATGAGGGGCCTATCCAAACTTTTGAGGAATTTTCAAAGATTGGAGAAATTAACTGCAAAAAATTTTTGGTAACAACCGGATTTATGAATCTTCAGTGGAGTAAAATCAAAAAATTAAGATTAGAACAGTTTTTCGAAGAAATTTTTATTGTAGATCCTCAAACGTATACAGAAACAAAAAAAGATATATTTAACAGGATTGTCTGTAATTATCGTTTTAATAAGAATGAGGTACTTGTTTTGGGAGATGATCTAAACTCAGAAATCAAAGCCGGTGAGGAACTTGGACTTAAAACGGTCGTATTTGATTATGAATATAAATTTTCTGGAAATACGGATCAAAAGGTGGTAAATAATTACAGACAGTTTATGGGACTTTTTTAAAACTATTTGCAAACTATGAAATAAAGGTCTTGATTTAATCAAGACCTTTTTGTTAATCGTCAAAACTTTAAAGGCAAATAACTTTGTAGATTCTCTGGTTATCCCATCAAAATCTTCTGCTATAACAGTTCTCCCATACCGAATACAGTCAGTCCTTTGGCAAATTGCTCCGCGACAGCATGATTTGCAGCTTCAATAAATTGTCCTGTTATAGGATCGACCACAGTACGCAATGGTCGGGTACCTTTTTCCGTTTCAATAAGTTTTACAATTGCATCGGCAACATCCTGAGGATTTGGTTTTTTAGATTGCATTTCGGCACCCAATGCTGTGATCATTTTGTTTGAAATATTCGCGACAGCGCCATATTTTTCATTTACATCTTGATCGGATGCTGGGTTGTTTTTTTGCTGCATTTCGGTCGGGAAAGCACCCGGCTCTACAACAGCAACATCAATACCTAAACGCTTTACCTCATAATGCAAACCTTCGCTGATCCCTTCTAGTGCAAATTTTGAGGCAGCATAGATGGTAGCAAACGGAAACGATACCCGCCCAAATCCACTTGTAACGTTAATAATCAAACCATCTTCCTGTTTTCGCATGGTTGGCAATACCTCTTTTATCAGTCTCCAAGGTGCGTATACGTTGATATCAAAGGTGGTGTGCAAATCAGCTGTAGTAAAACTCTCGGCTACGCCGTTCATGGCATAGCCTGCATTATTAATAAGGACATTAATGGTGCCTTCATTTTCTAAAATTTTCTCAACTGCCTGTTTCACACTTTGATCGTCTGTGAGATTGACATCTAAGACGGTCACGTTTTCTATCGCTTCGAGTACTGCTGCTTTGTCAGCATTTCGGCCTTTGGTATCTCGCATCGTAGCGTATACCTTATAACCTAAAGCTGCCACACTGTGGACTGTTAGCCATCCAAATCCACTATTTGTTCCTGTTATTAATACAATCTTTTTGCTCATCTTTTTTTATTATTTAAATGAATATGCAAATATTGATAATGACAACATAAAAACATTTACCAAATGGTAAAAAGCATCATCAACGGATATTACGGCGTATACGGCTGAGGGATTGTTGGGTAACACCAAGATAGGAGGCTATGTAAGAAAGTGGTATGCGGTTTATGAGGTTTGGGAATGCCGTAATAAATGATAGATATCGCGTGGTGGCATCTTCCGAGACTAAGGGACTTCTCCGTTCCATCGCAAGAGTAAGACATTTTTTTACCATTTTAGCTTTCATCATTTCCCAACCTACTATGGTATTAGAAATTTCATCCCAGTTTTTTTTACTAAAGACAAGCACCCTACAGTCGGTTACAGCTTGAACATATTCTGAGGCTGCGAGCTGGGCTTCAAACCTGTCGTTATCGACAACAAAGTTACCTTCATCAACAAAATAATTGGTAATCTCCTCGCTTTTGTTGTTGTAGTAACAGAAACGGAATACGCCCTCCAATACGAATGCAACATAACGTGGTACCTGTCCCGCTTCTGATAGATAATCATGTTTCTTAAATTCAAGCGTTTCAACCTTGCTCTGCAATAAATCGATCTGTTGTTTATTGAGGTCGCCAAATTGTAGAATAAAATTTATTAGCTCTTCCATTTAATAAATATACTATTCGTTATGAATGCTTCAATTACCAAATTGTAAAAAATAAAGCAGATTGATTGGATGCATTTTGGGTGGTTTTGGACAGATATGATTAAAGGGTTTAAGGTCAAAATTATTTTGTATTTATCATTTAACCTATTTGTAAATATTAATTATTTTTCTTTTTCCTGTTTGCTTTCCACCTAGCAAAGATAAGCAGAAAGGTATTCTTGGTATGAGGAAATGCGATCGAATTTTAGTGATTCTTGTTGATTAGCTTAATAGTATTAGTATCATTTTCTCTTATTCTATTAACTAATTGAGGAGCAATAGTCAATAAGTACCCTTGTATTACTTTGAAGGTATCCAACTTTCTGCATTTTGGTTATGATAATCCTCATTTAAGCAACGTAAGCATGTCCATTTAGAACCACCTTTGTAGTAACATTAATACGATTTAAAAAATGGAAAATAAACAGAAAGAAAAAGTGTGGTTCATTACAGGATCTTCAAGAGGATTTGGAAAAATATGGACAGAAGCTGCTTTGGAACGTGGAGACAAAGTCGCTGCTACGGCGCGTAATATCAATACTATTGCCGCATTAAAAGAAAAGTATGGGGATCAGGTTTTGGTTCTTGAAGTGGATGTAACCAATGCTCCGCAAGTGCAAAATGCCATTAGCCAGGCCAACGAATATTTTGGAAGATTGGATATTGTGTTCAACAATGCCGGATATTCTTTGGTGGGAACCATCGAAGAGGGCAGTACTGATGAAGTAAAAACGATGTACGAAACCAATATTATAGGACCTATCCATGTGATTCAGGCAGCATTACCAATACTGCGGGCCCAAGGTTATGGCCATATTTTGGGGACGTCGAGCGCTGTTGGTATTTATAGTAATCCTCTTATTGGGTATTATTGTTCCTCAAAATTTGCATTTGAAGCGATTTACGATAGTTTATCTAAAGAAGTTGCCGCATTTGGCATCAAAGTATCGCTGATTGAACCAGGAGCTTATAATACTGAATTTGGAAGTGCTGAATCGCTTAAAATAGCCAATAAAAGACTGTCGGAGTATGATGCTTTAAAAAGCAGGTTGACGGAAAATTTAAAAAAGCTGGAACGAGGAAATCCTGCAGCCACTCCCGAAGCAATATTTGCCGTTGTAGATGCTGAAAACCCGCCATTGAGATTGCTATTGGGTAAACATGATTTGCCACATATTCAACAAATCTATGCTGAACGCCTTCAGGAATGGGAAACTTGGAAAATTATTTCAGAAACAGCCCAAGGTTAATTCATCTTAGATATTTTGACAAGCTATTATTCGCTTTTCTTTGTGTGGGAAAAAGCGAATATTGCTTAACTTGTAATCTAGAAATTTTATAACATGGCTTCAAAAAAAACGGATCATTCCGTAAAAAGATTTCATACGCTGGCTGAGGTAATGGAGGCATCTGGTTTTCCGCCCCCAAAGCACCCTTTGATCGTTTTGCTGAACGGTGTAGACAAACCGCTTAAAGGCCGTGCACCCAACAAATCGCACGTATTAAATTATTATAAAATAGCTTTTAAGCCGGATGCTGGAGGAGAGTTAATGTATGGTCATACCAAATTTGATTTTAAAGAGGGCGGTTTGTTTTTTGTAGCTCCACAACAAATTCTCTCATCAATAGAAGAGAATGATAAAAAGGAAACTGCGGAACAAAAAATACTCAGTCCGCAGATCACATTGCTTATAGATCCTGATTTCTTACTGCAATACCCGTTGGCACAAAAAATCCATCAATACCACTTCTTCTCCTATGCTACCAATGAAGCACTGCACCTTTCGGCCAAAGAAAAAGAAACCATTCTGTCGTTATTCAGGGATATAGAAGATGAACTTGAGGACCGCATAGATAACATGAGCCATAGTGTGATCATATCGCAGATTGAACTGTTATTAAACTATTCACAACGTTTTTATAACAGGCAGTTTATTACCAGAAAACAAAATTATCCTAGTCTTACCGATCGTATAGATCAATTATTGGAGGATTATTTTAATAGCGATAAGGTCTTAAGTGGTGGAGTTCCAACCGTTAATTATGTAGCTGACCAGTTGCATATGTCAGCAAGTTATCTAAGTGATCTGTTGAGAAATCTTACAGGACGAAATACCCAGCAAGTTATCCATGATAAAATGATTTACCGGGCAAAGAATAAGTTATCTGGCACAGTTCTCAGTATTTCTGAAATTGCATTTGAATTAGGTTTCGAACAGCCCCAATCCTTTAGCAGGCTATTTAAATTAAAAACAAATCAAAGTCCACAGGAGTATCGAGCTCAATTCAATTGATTTTACAGTTGCTTGCACTCTTAGCACTATTGATACAGCTACGAATTTGTGTCTGAATTGTTTAGGAACCATTTTAGCAAATCAGTTATATATTTGGGCCTTTAACTTGCTATCAAATTTGGCTGCAACATTCAATATTTTGGCTACATAGCTAAAGTTATATATGCAGAACTTTGTTCTGTAAATTTAAGCAAAAAGACTATGTCAAATAAAACTAAAATTGCAGTAGTAACAGGAGGAAGCCGTGGAATCGGCAGAGATATAGTTATTAATCTTGCTAAAAACGGCAACAATATTATTTTTACCTATCATAGTAATACGGCCGAAGCTGATAAGGTTGTGTCTGAAGTATTATCGCTCGGACAAAAGGCAACTGCGTATCCATTGGACCTTGCCAATATAAAATCATTTGACAGTTTCGTAGATCGGGTGACTAAGCATTTATTGGAACATGAATGCTCACCGAACTTCGATTATCTGATTAATAATGCTGGGGTTGGTCTATATGGTTCTGTAGAAGATACTACCGAAGATGTATTTGATACCCTGATGAACATTAATTTTAAAGGAGTTTATTTCTTAACACAGATATTCTTGCCCCTGCTTATTGATGGAGGCAGAATTATCAATATATCATCTAGCTTAACTAGAATTTCTGCTCCTAATGTCTCTGCCTATGCAAGCATGAAATCTGCAGTTGAAACCTACACAAGATATCTGGCAAAGGAATTAGGCGCCAGACAAATTACAGCTAACAGTATTGCCCCCGGCGCTGTTGCAACTGATTTTGCAGGAGGTTCAACAAAGTCTGAAGAGAACACAAGAAATGCAATAGCATCCACGGCGGAAACAATCGCCATGGAACAAAAGCCTGCTGTGGGCGATGTATATTTTGGCCATTTCGGAGCGCGTCCGGGACCTGGCGACCGTTTGGGATTCGGTTGGTTCAAGGTCCTCAAAGTGGACGGCGATACTTATTATATTGCTAAATCCACGATCATGAGCAAAACCAGCAAGCCCAAAGAACAATTGGACAACAGTACTTTTGAGGCGGAAGGAACTCCAGTTAAGATAACAGAGCAGGCTGGATATCTAATCAATCTAAGATCTGCAGATCAGGGCCTGGAAATTTATTTTACAGATAAGAACTAATTTTAGAAATAATTTCACTCCTTTCTACATAGCTGAATCTGAACTCAGTAGTATTCAATTTTAGTTTAAGAGATAGGTCAATGGCAATATACTGAAAAAATGGGCAAGAAGTTATTTTAGCAACTGGCTGTGGGATTCATGCAACTCGGTTAACAAGTTCTATCTTTGTGGCTGGTAATGATGTCTATGTATCGGGAGTGAGTATTGACCCAAATTCAAATGAACCCATGGCTGTCTACTGGAAGAATGGACAAATGGTTATATTGGCAAAAGGGGAAACTTTTACTCAAGCATTGGCAATTGCAGTTGCTGGAAATGATGTATATGTCGCGGCTTTGTTTATTGGAGAGGGGACGAAGAGATCATATTTCGAGGGATTGGTTTGATACCTAAGGAATATGGAGATTGGGGTCACGAAATCTTAATAACTTTTGTAAATTAGGAAAGTAGTAAAAAGCATTGTCTGTTGACAACAGACAACGCTTTTTTTGTTTGATTATTTACTTATCGGCGTCTAAAGGAACAAGATATGGGCGGAAAATTGATCCTAAAGTTCTCACTTTTGGTTGGACAGCTATTCTTATGGGAAAGCTGTACCCATAACTCCCATCGGGTGACGGTAGAAAATACTAAAAATGAGATTACAGCAGTGTCATTTTCTACGGTTGGCGGATTGACAGCAACACCTTCAAAAGATTATACGATTAAGATAACAAGAGATAGTGTTTATTGTCTGTTTTCTGCAATTGATACAGCCCAGAGTACCCTAAAATCATATGGCAATACGGAAGACAAATGGAACTTCCTATTGGATAAAATTGATTTGGAAAAATTTATTGCCGCTAAAGAGGAGGAGTCGCATCAGCCATACGACGGAATAGATATAAAAATAAGCATTGCAACAAAAAAGGGGCAATATGTAAAACTGAATGCTTACGATAGCCCTAGCTGGAATCTCGTATATAGACAATTGGAGGAATCGTTCCCCCCAAAATCATATGGAAACAAAAAATTAGACAAGTGAATCAATTAAAGACTGTATCGCTTACAAGAGCTTTTCGTAACTTAGGTTGCTCTTCTCTTTTTGCTATTAGAATAGCAAAGGAATGGCACTCTTTGATGTAAATATATCGAGCTATTAAAATGTGAACCGAAATGGATGAGCAATTCAAACAACAAGTATATGAGGTTGCAAAGCTGATTCCCAAAGGTCGAGTAACGACCTATGGAGCCATAGCAAAAGCTTTGGGTTTTCCTAACCACTCAAGGCACGTCGGGAAAGCGATGGGCGGATGCCCGAAAGATGTTCCTGCTCATCGTGTTATATCAAGTAGCGGTAGACTTGCGGTGCCTGGATTTCAAAAACGGCTTGAAGCTGAGGGGCTTGTTGTGAATAATTTACGGATCAAGGATTTTAGGAAGTTGTTTTGGAATCCGATGGACGAATTAATCGATTAATTTAATAATATGAAATACTGTGCTTTTCTACGCGGCGTCAATGTGAAGGGAACCAATATGAAGATGGTAGATGTCTGTCAAGTTTTTAAGGACGCCGGTGTAACTGACGTTACTTCGGTACTGGCTTCTGGAAATATTGTTTTTTCGTCGGACAAGGCGGCCGACCCACTCAAGCGGCTATTGGAGGAGTCCATGTCGGCATATTTTTCTTATGAAGCTTTTTTATTCATCCGGTCGCGGGAAGAAGTGGAATCGCTGCAGGTAAACATTCCGTTTGAAATGCATACGGACTTCCATGTATATGCTTTTGTAGGGACAGAAGGTGTCGAAACAATACTGATGGATGAATTTAGCAATTCGACGCAGGTGCCAGGGGAGAAGGCTGAAATTGTCAATACAGTCTTTTATTGGCGTGTGCCCAAGGGAAATACTTTGGATTCCAGTTTTGGAAAGGTATTAGGAAGAAAGAATCTTAAAGATAAGATGACAAGCCGGAATATCAACACCTTTGAAAAGATAGTGAAAAAAATGGGTTAATCAACGGAATGAGCCCGATGAAATATCGAGCTCATTATTAAAACAAATCTAATAACTAAATTTGTTTAAACTTTTTGGGGGCAGTCTATACAGTCAGGCTCTTTTTTGTTTTATGGAATTCAACCGGGCGCGAAGCGGGGTCCCCTGGATGAAAACTTCTGTGGCATTGATCTTAATCGATCTCAGCCGATTTAGCCCAGATATTAATATGGCCATCTTTTGCATAGAGATCAATTTCGTGAATTTCCTCCGGACTAAACGACAGATTTTTCAGTGCACCAACGCAATCAACAACCTGTTGTGGTCTTGACGCACCAATGAGCGCCGATGTAACCTGCTTCTTACGTAATACCCAGGCAATCGCCATCTGTGCGAGCGACTGTCCTCTACGCTGTGCAATTGCATGTAAAGCCTGGATGTTCTTTTGATTTTCTTCGTTTAGGAATTTCGTCTGAAGTGATTTGGACTGCGAAGCACGACTATTCTCCGGGATATAATGTAAATATTTATCGGTGAGCATACCCTGTGCTAAGGGAGAGAATACGATAGAACCAATGCCTATCTCATCCAAGGTGTCAAGCAAGCCATCGGTTTCTACCCATCTGTTTAACATGGAATAGCTGGGCTGGTGAATAATAAAAGGTGTACCCAATGATTTCAGGATCGCATAGGCCTCTTTTGTGCGTTGCGAGTTATAGGATGAAATACCGACATAAAGTGCTTTTCCGCTGCGGACTAGCTGATCCAATGCCAACATGGTCTCCTCCAAGGGGGTATTGGGGTCGAAACGATGTGAATAGAAAATATCGACGTAATCGATACCCAGGCGCTTGAGTGATTGCTCACAGCTTGATATCAGATATTTACGGCTTCCCCATTCTCCATATGGCCCATTCCACATGTGATATCCTGCTTTTGATGAAATAATCATTTCGTCGCGTAAACCGTAAAATTGTTCTTTTAATATTTGTCCGAAGGCCTTTTCGGCGCTCCCAGTAGGAGGACCGTAATTGTTTGCGAGGTCAAAATGGGTAATTCCCAAGTCAAACGCGGTTGTGCAAATATCAACTTTGGTTTGATGGGGCGTGTCGTCACCGAAATTATGCCACATTCCCAATGAGATGGCAGGCAATAGAAGACCGGATTGACCACAACGATTATAGATCATATCTTGATATCGGTCTGGATTTGCTGTATACTGCATAGTCTTGAATAGTTTTAATCCAAACTAAGATAAATTTATGCTTATTTGCAAGTTTTAACTAGACACTTTATATGTAATTTTTTAGTGAAGGGCAACTTTCGAAAGGATCTTATGCAGATGTCCTTCAAGCGCATTTGGAAAACTGCAGGGGAATGTCTTTTATAAATCGAAATTTAATGTATTTTTATATGAAATCTAAGAAACTGATTAATTCGTACTATGAGGAAAATTCTGACCATCCTATGCTTTGTTTTTATTGTATTGGGGAATTGTTATGCACAATCAAAACATTTGCTTTTCAAGACTGATTTTGGCGATTTTAAAGTTGTACTTTATGACTATACGCCCAATCATCGCGATTTGATGTTGCGATCTATTCGGGATACTGTCTATCAAGCTGCATTGTTTAATCGCATTATCGAAAATTTTGTCGTGCAGGGCGGAGAGCATGATATTGATATTGAAAAACGTGAGGCGGCAGACCCCCTTCATAAAAAACCACGATTGGCAGCAGAGTTCGATGACCGGGCTTTTCATAAAATGGGTGCTCTGGGTGCAGGACGGGATGGAAATCCCGCGAAGGCATCTTTTTTGAATCAGATCTATTTCGTGGTTGGAAAGAAAATCACGGCAGCTGAGCTTGATAGTCTTGAATTAAAGAAAGGCATAAAATATACTGCAGCACAACGTAAGGAGTACTTAGCTCGCGGAGGACAGCCAAGACTCGATCATGATTTTACCGTTTTTGGTGAAATTTATGAAGGCTTTGAAGTGATCATGAAAATAAGTCGTGTAAAAACGGATAAACAAGATTATCCACTTCATAAAGTGCCTTTTAAGATTGTTGAAATAAGTAAATAACCTTGACCACCGAATTAATATTGATAAAAAAAAGGGCTTAATTGCCCTTTTTCTATTTACGATGTTGATCAAATTCTTCTTTAAGCTTCTGATAACGCTCTTTCCACTCGTCTGGTAGCTTTTTCGGGATATCTTTGAGACTTTTGAGCTGAAATGCAAATACACAGGCTGCGAAACCAACCGTACTAATAGCCATTCCTGTCCAGATCACTAGGGAGAAACCGGCAAATAGTGGATTCCAAAGCAAGATAAAGCTGAAAATAATGCCTAAAATGGCGAATAACAAATTCCAACCCCAAGATTTACTACCGTAATTTTTGAGATCAAAGGAAAAGGATAGCAGCTGGAACGATTTAAAAAGTGCATAAAAACCCACGATAAATGCCAAGGTGCTCGCTGATAACAGCGGATTGGCAATCAGCAATATGCCGAATAGGGTATAGAGGATGCCCCCGGTGAGGTACCAGCCCCAACCGTCCACTTCATCTTTATTCTGCACGGCAAATATGATTTCCAAAATACCGGAAATAATAAATGACCATGAAAATAGAATTGCTAATGTGAGAAATGCAGCAACAGGTGTGGAAATAGTATAGAAACCCAAAAGAATTAATAGAATACCGATAATCAATGGGATATACCAGTGCTTGATGGATGTCCGGATCGTTTTAAAAAATGAATTTGCCATAATAATGAGTTAAAATATTGCAGATAAAAAAGCCCCATTAATTTCTTAACGAGGCCTTACATATATAAAACTGATTAAATTAGGCAAAAAGAAAAATACTAGATCTTTCCAGTCTCTTTTAAAAGTTTGTAATATGCATACACGATATTGATTTCAGCATTTGTGTATTTCAATTCCGCTTCAAGTTTTGAGTTTGATGCATCCATGATATCGACGATCAACGCCAATTGGTTCAAATACTTTTTCTCAATAATACGATAGTTCTCATCTGCAAGCGCTTTATTGTACTCCAGAGTCTTGCGTTGTGAGTAGGCCTCATTGTATCTAATGTATGCAGTATTAACAGCTACGCTGGTTTTTTGTTTCAGAGCGTTTGCGTATTTCTCGTTTTTTTCAATTTGTAGATCATTTAGCTTAAGCTTTTTTCCAGTTGTGTAGACTGATGAAATCGTATAGCTTAGCGAGATACCCGTATTCCAGGTATTCATGTATTTGTCGATCACCGGCATCACATTGGTGATGGGTTTCACAAGACTGTTTCCCGCGAATACGCTAAGGGCAGGGGATCGTTCCGATTTTGTAATCGCCTTTTCTGTCTGCAGAAGCTCGGTCTCTTTGGCCGCAAGTTGAAGGCCCGGGCTGAACACATAAGCATCTTGTTTCAAGCTCGCGAGGTCTGCCAGCTGAAACCTGCTATCTAATAATTTATCATCCGGCTCAATTACTGTGCCCTCCTGTAGTCCTAACGCGACGATAAGCTCGTCATTCAGGATTTTCCGATTGTTTTGAATGACCTCTTTCGCTAGTTCCAATTCAGATATTTGCAATTGGTTTCGGATGACATCATTTTTGGTGATCATGCCCTGTTTATATAATTTTTCCGTCAGGTCTAGCCTTTTGTGGGCAAGCTCAATATTTTGATTATAGACAGCTTCTTGATTTTTAAGTTTAAATAGATCAAGGTAGTACCCTAAAACCAAAATTTTAATGTTCTGTTCTTCATTCTTATGATCTAATTCAGCCAGCTCCTCACCCAAGGTAGAGGCTTTGATGCTATTTTTTACCACACCTCCTTTCCAGATAAGTTCTTTCGCCTCCAAAGCATAATTATTGCCGAAATGGGGTAGAGGTACCTTTTCCGATCCTGATAAGTCTTTGTCAATCAACGCGGCATTGCCGAGGTAAAAGGCAGATGCCGAAGCGCTGATTTCGGGAAGCCTTCTTAATTTTGCCACTTCTGTTTTTTGTTGGGCGATACGTACAGCTGATGCCGAAACGATAAGATTTGGGTGGTTATGGATAGCAAGTTCGAACAGTTTTTCAATTGTTATTTTCCGGCTGTTTATGCTGTCTTGACCGTATGTTTGATTGCAAAAGAATGTAAAGAAGCATAACGTCAAGTAAAAACCTATTTTTCGGGCTCTTGACTTCGTATTCATGGTATTTAACTTTGTTTATATATGTGATACAAAGTTAGTATGCCTTGGGGGGACAAGAAATGTTTGATTCCTGCTTTATGATGTTCAATTGGTAACAAGGTTGGCTTGCTGTTCACGAAATAACTTGGGGGTTATCCCGACATGTTTTTTGAAAAACTTGCTAAAAGCATATTGATCTGAAAAATTAAATTCCTGTGAGATTTGATTGATTGTTTTGGTAGAAATGGTGAGTTGCGCTCTAGCTTCTGTGACTAGCCAGTTACTAATAATTTCAGAGGGCGATTCTTTTGTAATCTCCTTGACGCTGATCGACAGGTATTTGATGGAGATGTTGAGGCGGTCGGCGTAGAATGCTAGATCGCGCTGTTCTTTGTAGTGATCGGCTATAAGCTGTAAAAAATGCACGGTAATTTCTTCCTTTCTTTTGTTGTGTGTCTTTCCGGAGCTTTCGCCGGCAGTATAGATCACATCGGCCAAAAGGTAAATAATCGCCATAAAAATATTGATATTGGCTTTTTGGAGAAAATCCTTCTTCGGATCGATCGGTTTTTTACGGTTGCCATGCAAAGTGCATAACAATGTCCAGATAGCTTCAAAATCGTTGGGGGCGGGAGTAAAAGGTGTGGAGCGATTGGCATTGATTAACCGATACGCATCGTATCGACTGATCGACAATCGTATTCGGTTGGAAAAATTCCGGTCATAATGAAGTATTTTAAAAACAGCATCGGTACTAATTGCCGTAAAGCTGTAGTACTTATTGTATCCGATAAAGAGGATATTGCCAGCTTGGAGATCGGTAGGCGTACCATTGCTATTGACCTGAATAGAGCCTTTATACAGCAGGATACAAGTCGTCCATAAGGGGTGATAGTAGTAGTCTTCTCCCTGCACAGGAAGTTCCGATTGATCTATAAGTTCTATTTCATTCATTTTTTTCAATAAAAAAGTAAGGAATAGCGTAGGCAACTTTACCGCTATAATAGCAAAAAATTGTTATATACTGTTTAGCAAAAAGGGGCAATCAGTTTCTTTTGTGCTAGAAGCTCTGCAATATAGGATTGATTTATGGAGCAGCCTTAGAGCGACTCCATAAATTTTGTATTACCGCCCTTAAAAAGCGACTTTTTTAGGGTCTGATCCGGAAAAACCCATTTGAGGGAGTTCGAGGATAGTTTTGATATTGCTTGCTGTCAGCTCAAAATCGTCGATAGCTAAATTTCGTTTTATATTATCGGGATTGGTTGATTTTGGCAACGGCAAGATGCCCTGAGATAAGGCAAATTTGATACAGAGTTGTCCAACACTTGTATTCTTTTCCTTGGCCAGTGCAATGAGTGTTTCATCCTGCAATATTCTGCCCGAACCCAGGGGTGACCAAGCCTGAACAAGGATGTCATTGGATTGGCAGAGCGCCACGGTATCTTTCTGAAGATAACCCGGATGAAATTCAATTTGGTTCACAGCAGGTACGATTGTCGCTGACTCCAATAATTTGGCGAGATAGTCTTTTGGAAAATTACTCACACCGATAGCTCTTATTTTCCCCTGTTGATACAGATGCTCAAAAGCTCGCCAGGTGTCCGCGTTGATGTCAGACCAGTTTGCAAACTGTGTTTCGTTGGCTGGCCAGTGAATCAGGTAAAGATCGAGATAGTCCAATTGTAGATCGCTGAGCGATTGTTCAAATGCAGCAATTGTCTTATCGTATCCACGTTCGGTGTTCCAGAGTTTTGTTGTAATAAACAGTGAATTACGATCTATACCACTGTCTTTTATAGCCTTTCCGACACTCTTTTCGTTTCCATATATAGCTGCGGTGTCAATATGTGTGTATCCAGCGGCAAGAGCTTCTTTAACTGCCAGATAAGCTTCTTCGCCCTCGGGAATTTGCCAAGTTCCAAATCCAATTGCCGGAATTTCAACTCCATTGTTCAATTTGAATGTTTTCATTGTCAGTTGTGTTTTTTAATTTGAGCTAAAATAGGATTTCGCCTGTAGTATCCCGTCACTGAAATGTCAAGAGGAATACTTTTGGGCGGAGGTGAAGCGACTTATTCTGTATTGCCAAAATATATTTATTTTCACAATTTTATTGTCAAAAGGGGTGCAATTCCTCGTTAATTATGGCATTAATTCTTATCTTTAGGCGAATTTTTGAGAAATTCAGATTTTTCAATGATTTCACATAGCATTAAAAATTAAACATATTTCTAATAGATTACTATGTCAAACAAATCAAAAATTGTTTGGACAAAAACAGATGAAGCTCCTTTATTAGCGACTTATTCGTTTTTGCCTATCGTTCAAGCGATTACAGCTACAGCTGGTATCGATGTTGAATTGAGAGATATCTCTTTAGCAGGCCGTATTCTTGCTAGCTTTCCAGAATTTTTAAAAGAAGATCAAAAAATTGCTGATGCATTGGCTGAGTTAGGTCAGTTGGCAACAACTCCTGAAGCAAACATCATTAAATTACCGAATATCTCCGCATCAATTCCGCAGTTAAAAGGTGCTATCGCTGAATTACAGCAAGCAGGATACGCTGTTCCGAACTATCCTGATGAAGCGACTACAGATGAAGAAAAGTCAGCCAAAGCTAAGTATGCAAAGGTATTGGGTTCTGCTGTAAATCCTGTATTACGTGAAGGAAACTCAGATCGTCGTGCACCTAAAGCGGTTAAGAATTATGCAAAAGCAAATCCACATAAAATGGGTGCTTGGGCGAAAGATTCCAAAACAAAGGTGTCATCCATGACTTCAGGTGATTTCTACAGTTCAGAACAGTCTGTAACCGTTGAAAATGAAGGCCAATTCAAAATTGAGTTTGTTGATGAGCAAGGTGCGGTAACAGAATTAAAAGGACTTTCTGCATTGAAAGCGGGTGAAGTTATTGATTCTTCAACGTTGAGCTTAACTGCATTGAAAGCTTTTGTAGCTGATGCTATCGCTGAAGCGAAAGCCGCAGGAGTATTGTTGTCTGCACATTTAAAGGCAACAATGATGAAAGTTTCTGATCCGATTATATTTGGTGCTGTTGTTGAAACTTATTTTGCAGATGTTTTTGCGCAATATGGCGATTTGTTCAAAGAGCTGGGTATCAATAAAAATAACGGTTTAGGCGAGGTTTATGCTAAAATCGTAGGTCATGCAAAAGAGGCTGAAGTGAAAGCTGCTATCGACGCTGCTATCGCAAATGGTCCTGCTTTAGCGATGGTAAATTCGGATAAAGGCATTACAAATTTCCACGTGCCTTCTGATGTAATTATTGACGCTTCTATGCCAGCAATGATCCGTATCGGTGGTAAGATGTGGAATAAAGACGGTCAAGAAGAAGATACGATTGCTATGGTTCCTGATCGTTGTTACGCTGGTGTTTACGAAGCGACAATTGAAGACTGTAAAGAACACGGTGCTCTAGATCCAAAAACAATGGGCTCTGTGCCAAACGTAGGTTTGATGGCGCAAAAAGCTGAGGAATACGGATCCCATGATAAAACTTTTCAAGCTGCAGGAAACGGAGTTATTCGCGTTGTTGATGCGGAAGGAAATGTTTTCATGGAGCAAAAAGTAGAGACAGGAGATATTTTCCGTATGTGTCAAACGAAAGATGCACCGATTCAAGACTGGGTGAAATTGGCTGTAAATCGTGCCCGTTTATCTGAGACACCTGCTGTATTCTGGTTGGATAAAAACCGTGCACATGATAGAGAAATCATCAAAAAAGTAGAAAAATACTTGCCAAACTTTGATACAACTGGTCTGGATATTCGTATTTTATCTCCGATTGATGCAACGAAATTCTCTTTGGAGCGTATTCGTAAAGGCGAAGATACTATTTCCGTGACTGGTAACGTATTACGTGATTATTTGACGGATTTATTCCCGATCTTAGAAGTGGGTACATCAGCTAAGATGTTGTCGATTGTTCCATTGATGAATGGCGGTGGTTTATTTGAAACAGGTGCTGGTGGTTCAGCTCCGAAACACGTAGAACAATTCCTTCAAGAAGGTTACTTGCGTTGGGATTCATTAGGTGAATTCTTGGCACTTGGTGCTTCTTTGGAACACTTGTCTCAAACACAAAATAATCCAAAAGCGCTGGTATTGGCGGAGACATTGGATGAGGCAACGGAGAAATTCTTGGCTAATGACAAATCTCCGGCACGTAGAGTTGGTCAGATCGATAACCGTGGGTCGCATTTCTACTTGACATTATACTGGGCGCAGGCTTTGGCAGCGCAAACAAAAGATGCTGAATTAGCTGAGAAATTTGCGACCGTTGCAAATGTGTTAACAGAAAATGAAGCGAAAATCAATGCAGAATTGATCGCGGCTCAGGGCCATGCACAAAACATCGGTGGTTATTATTTCCCGAATGATGAATTGGCAGCTAAGGCAATGCGCCCATCTGAAACATTGAATAATGCAATTTCCAGCATTTAAGCGGTAATTGCTTTCATAACAAAGAAGCCCAGTTCGATTGATCTGGGCTTTTTTGTTGTTTGCAAAAAGAAGTAATTCTGCTATTTTAATGGATGTTTGACACCTGTAAAGGTCATCTTAACAGGTATGATATGTCCATTTTTGTCAAATTTCATTTCTTCGATGCAGGTTACCCGCTCATTGGCTCCATCTTTGCCAAGCGGTCTACGGTGATAGACAATAAAATATTTGTCCTCGTTGGGTACCTTGATGACTGAATGATGTCCGGCGCCAACAGCGACTTCAGGATCCCGTTCCAATATTGTTCCGATGCGCTCAAAAGGGCCAAAGGGCGAGTCGGCGATGGCATAAGCGACTTTGTAGTCGGGGCCTGTCCAGCCACCTTCCGACCACATGAAATAATATTTTCCATCTTTTATAAACATAAATGGTCCTTCGACGTAATCCTTAGGGGTGATTTCCTTGTAAAAGGTGCCATCATCAAAAGGGAGCAAGCCTGTGAAATCTGGTTTGAGTTTGACCATATTGCAGTGCTTCCAACCACCGTAATACATGTAGAAAGTGCCGTCTTTATCTTTGAAAACAAACTGATCTATCGGCTGAGCGCCATTGATAATATCGTTGATTAAGGGTTTGCCCAATAGGTCCGTATAAGGGCCTTCTGGCTTGTCGGCCACAGCGACCCCAATGCCTCCGATCTCTCCCTGATGCACATCATTGGCTCCGAAAAACAGATAATATTTGCCCTTATTTTCCAATACTGCAGGTGCCCACATCGCTTTTTTCGCCCATTTAACGTTGCTGTTCTCCAAGATACGGCTATGTTTTGTCCAGGTGGCCAAATCGGAAGATGAAAACGCGTCAAAGAATATCTGCTCTTCATAAGGCGCCGAATAGGTTGGGAATATCCAGTATTTATTGCCGTAGATAATACCTTCAGGATCAGCATAGTTTCCCGTGATAACAGGATTCTTCTGGGCAAAAAGTGTCGCGGTTAAAAGTAAGGTTGTTGATGTTAAAAATGTTTTAATCATTATGTCGGTTTAAACTTGTAAGGTACGGGATAGATTTTATTTGGATATGACTAAATGAATCATTTATATGACCATTTGTCTCATTGTTTTTTGAAATGTTAAAATTTTGTTAAAATCTTATTATGCTTTCGATTGTTTCCGATTTATTTCACATATTTGTTTATGTCATTTCCAAATGGCATAAATACTTTTCATAAAATAGGTTAATAATATGGCTAAGATACCCAAAGTCTCCCAGACTTTGGGTGTTTTTTTATTCTCGCTCCAAGCCAAAAATCATTACTAGTTTTCTGTCGTTATATAAATTCAAGGTTTGTTCGGCTATGTCAAACTGAATTTGTTTTTGTTCAAAAATTTGAAAAAAGTTATTTTCGATATTTACGCCATTGCAGGCGCGCATGGTGCTTGCTAGGTGCAGAAAGCTGATTTTATCGTCTTTAATGGCAAAATTTCCCCAAAAATTGTTGCATCCCGTTGTGCCGGCAATCGTACTATTTTTGGCATCGAACCCGATACTTGCTTTGCTAGAGCTAACATCCTTTCCATTTAACTGAAGCAGATTCCACTTAAAACGGGCAAGAAATGCAGCCACACTGGGCAGTTCGTTTGCACGTTCTCTCGACAGGACTTCAATTAAACTATAACTGACGGAGTCTGTATCTTTTTGTTTCGTTTGTTTTACGCGAATGCGGTAACGGTAGCCCTCCTGGTAATCGAATCCTTGAATTGTTGACGTGAGGTACTCCCATTTATTCCTTTTGTCAGATTTTACCTGCAGACATTTCAGTTTGCCAAGGCTCTGGGCATTCACGTAGTTTTCTCCAACTTCCCATGTGGCCACCGCTGTATTTTCCGATAGTGATTTTGTAATCGTTTTGGCTAAGGTATATGTCGAATGTGAACCGTTTTGACGTTTGAGGATCCTGATGTCATATTCAAATTTTGGGTCATAATCAAATTGCAAGATTTCGGCATAGAATTTCTCCCAATCTTTGCTGTTGTAGTATTTCACAAGATACGGCGGTGTTTGCTGAAGACCAGATTTTACTTTTACGCGAAATGAAGAGCTCTGGGCAAGTAAGCTTTGACAGGGGAGTAAGAGTGTTAAAAAAAGGAGTAATGAACTGTATGTGGAAGGCTTCTTCATAATTAGCATGTAAATATCAATAAAAACGTATCTTTAAACATGAATATTGCACGGGTGAATCTGTGCCTGCTACTTGTATTTTCTCTGTTAAGTCTGCAGGTTTACAGCCAAAATAGGAAGGATTATTTTAAAACGCAAATTGCCCTTGGGGAATTGACTGATCCACAACTGAAAGAGGTGTCGGGTATCACACCGGCTTATCGGGAGGGCAATTTTTGGGTGCATAATGATAGTGGTGATGGTGCAACTATCTATTTAATCGATCGTCAGGCCAAACTACTGAAGAAATTTTCACTCGAAGGGGTATCTGTCGTCGACTGTGAGGATATCGATCGGGTGAAATTTGGGGACACCTATTTTCTCGTCCTTGCGGACATCGGAAACAATACCGGGAAAAGGACCTGGACATGCCTTTATGTATTTCCTGAGCCTCAGGCTGATGATCCTGGGCTTATTCCGAAAAAGTCAATTCGGGCTATCTTTCTTAAATTTCCGGGCCAGAAACGTTTAGATGCCGAATCGATTATGATTGATCCAATAGACAAAATGTTGTATGTAATATCTAAACGTGAATTTCGATCGACTGTTTATTCCGCAGCGGTATTTACAAATTCTAAACAGCAGTATTTTACCTTAAATAGCGTAGCGGAGCTCCCATTTACTTTTGCTACTGCTGCCGCTATAGATCCGACCGGTACACAGTTGCTTGTAAAGAATATTACCCATATTTTCTATTGGCAGAGGAACCGGAGTAAATCCTGGAAACAGGTACTCCAACAAAAGCCGGCTATTCTGCCTTATCAGGTGGAGCCACAAGGGGAAGCGATAGCTTTCGATAGCATGGGAAATGGATTTTATACAATTAGCGAGCGTCCATTTGGTTTAAAATCCTATCTTTATTTTTTTGAAAGAAATCAATAAATTTATGATAAACACTAGACCTATTTTCAGTTATTCGCTGCATAATTTTCATCAAACCGAGCCTATCGAAAACTGCCAATTTTGTTCAAGAGGTATTAGACTGATGTTAATTGCCTTCGTTTTATTTTTATGTACCCCCACGAACACCTTTGCTGCTAAAGTGGACACCCTGTCCATTCAGAGCCCATCCATGGGTAAAGCAATTAAGACTGTCGTAATTCTTCCTCAAAATTACTCGAACAAAATCAGTTATCCGGTCCTTTACCTGTTGCATGGTTATTCCGGTAATTATAGCAATTGGGTTAAAAATTCAAGTGTGAGCGCATTGGCGGATCAGTATGGTTATATGGTCGTTTGCCCCGATGGTGGTTTTGGAAGCTGGTACTGGGATGTCGCGAATGATAAAAACTACCAATATGAAACCTTTGTGTCCAAAGAGCTGATTGATTATATGGATCAGCATTATTCGACGATCAAAGATCGGAGCGGAAGGGCAATTACAGGATTAAGTATGGGTGGGCATGGTGCGCTGTCGCTAGCCATAAAACATCAGGATAGCTATGGCGCTGCAGGAAGTACAGCTGGTGGGGTAGATTTTAGACCTTTTCCCTTAAACTGGGAAATTAAAGATCGCATTGGGAATTACGCTGATGTACCGCAAGAATGGGATAATCGGGTTGTTATTAATATGGTGCCCAAATTAATCAATAATAAACTTCGCCTAATCATCGATTGCGGTAAGGAAGATTTTTTCTATACCGTGAATGTTGCACTGCACGATAAATTGATGTACCATAATATAAATCATACCTTTGTTACAAGTGAAGGTGGACACAATTGGGAGTACTGGTCTCGGTCAATTGTTTATCAAATGGCTTTTTTTAAGGGATATTTTGATCAAGCGAAGAAAAATGAAAAGAAAAATGGATAAATATTTGGCATAAATGAATAAAATGCTATTTTTGTTAAACAGAGACCTTAACTAACAAATTATAAACTTATTATTAAGCCTTACAAATTGTAAGGCTTTTTTATTATTTTCAGCAAAATTTTTGACTTCAATTGATTATGTTTAAACCTATAAAGGTTGTATTTTGTTTTTCTTCCATTTTGTTCTGCGCGCAGCAAGCGTATAGTCAACAGTCTAAATCTATTTCTGGGTTTGTTAGGGACAGTATCAGCGGTGAGAATATCATTGGCGCCGTCATAAGAAACGATACAGAGAAAAAATCCACCGCTTCAAATAAATATGGTTTTTTTAGTTTGTCTGTACGTGATGCCAGCAAAGGGATGGAAGTATCATCTGTAGGCTATCGAACGAAAGCATTTTCTGTCCACCTTGACAAGGACTCCACTTATATTATTCAGTTGGTGCCTGAGGAAAATCAGCTCGCTGAGGTTACCGTAACCGGAAATAGGCGCAAATCAATAAAGGATCTAACCCCTGGGTTGACACAATTTAGCCCTAAGGAAATCGAAAAAGTTCCTGTATTATTTGGAGAAAAGGATATTCTCAAGACTATTCAGCTATTTCCGGGAGTAACCAGTGGGGGGGAAGGAAGCAGCAATTTTTATGTGCGCGGCGGCGGTGGCGACCAAAATCTGATTTTGCTGGATGAGGCTCCTGTCTATAACAGTTCCCATTTGTTTGGTTTTTTCTCGACCTTTAATTCCGATGCGATCAAAGACGTGAATTTCTACAAGGGAGGTGTTCCAGCCCAATATGGAGGCAAAATATCATCGGTCATGGAAATTACCACCTTGGATGGAAACAACCAGCATTTCAATGTAGAGGGTGGCTTGGGTCTTATTGCTTCGCGTCTTAAATTGGAAGGGCCGATTCAAAAAGGCAAGAGCTCATTTATGATCTCCGGTAGACGTACCTATGCCGATCTTTTCTTAAAGCTTTCAAGTGATGAGAATATTAAGAAGAGTGCGCTCTTTTTTTATGACCTCAATGCAAAATTAAATTATCGCATCAATGATAAGAATACACTTTACTTGTCTGGATATTTCGGCAAGGATGCGATGGCTTATCATGATTTGTTTGATTTCAATTGGGGAAATGCGACTGGAACCATGCGCTGGAACCATGTGTGGAGCAATAGGTTGTTTAGCAATACTACGCTTATTTTTAGCAAATTCAATTATCAGGTTAAGATTGAGGATGATAACAACTTTAAAATCCGTTCAGACATCTTTAATTATAATTTTAAACAAGATTTTCAATACAATCTTTCGGATCGTCACAATCTAAAATTTGGATTACAGGCAGCCTTGCAGGAAATCCGACCGGCAAGTATCGAAGCGGGAGAAGATTCGAAGGTGAATTCATTGCAAATTCAACATCGCAAGGGTGCTGATGTTGCTGCTTATTTAACCGATGACTGGTCTATTACCGATCGTTTAAAATTAAACTATGGATTGAGGGCATCTGCTTATGCAACATTGGGGCCAGGGACATTTTATACTTTCGATCCTGCAGGTGAGGCCGTAGATTCTACCTATGTGGGAAATGGCAAGTTGGGTAAAAAGTACTTCTATCTGGAACCTCGCGTTTCATTAAACTACGCTATCAATGATTTAACGACGGTAAAGGCATCTTTCAATACAAATGCTCAGTATCTGCATCAATTGAGCAATACAACCAGCAGCCTCCCTACCGATCAATATGTGTTGAGCAATAATACGATTAAGCCCCAGCTATCCAATCAGTATTCGCTGGGTTACTTTCGGAATTTTGCATCCAACAGATATGAATTCTCTGTCGAAGGTTATTACCGGGATTTAAAGAACCAGATTGACTATAGGAATGGCGCCGATCTACAGGCAAATGAACTGCTGGAAGGGGAATTGCTGTTTGGAAAAGGCAGAGCGTACGGAATTGAATGGTTTCTGAAAAAGAGACTGGGGCGATTTAGCGGCTGGCTGAGTTATACTTTGTCCAAAAGTGAGCGGCAATTTGAACAAATTAATGATGGTCAATGGTTTAACGCACGTCAGGACAAAACGCATAATATAGCTATCGTAGCGCAGTATCAGTTAAATCCGAAGTGGAATTTAAGTGCAAATTTCGTATACTATACAGGAGATGCTGTAACGATGCCCGCGGGGAAATATTTTGTTGACGATCGTACGATCTTTTATTACGATAAAAGAAATGGGCAGCGGATGCCTGCTTATCACCGCCTGGATTTGGCAGCAACTTATGATATTAAGCGGACAAAGAATAGCTACTCGAGCTTGTCGTTTGGTCTCTATAATGCCTATAATCGAAAAAATGCTTATTTGATCGACTTTAGAGAAAAAGAAGGGCAATCCAATGTCACCGAGATTTATCGGATAGCATTATTTGGGACGATCCCATCGATTACTTGGAATTTTAAATTTTAGCAAAGAATGAAGAAGATATTAGGAGTTATAGCTGTTGCATTATTTACTTTAGGGAGCTGCGAAGACAAAATAGATTTGGAACTGCCCGAAAATACAGGTCAATTGGTTATCACCGCAGATTTGATGGTTTCGGATCAGCAACATGAGATTAGTATACAGAAGGTTGTAAGCATTAAAGACTCTCTATTTTCTCCGATAACAGATGCGGAGGTGAGCGTTAAGAATATGCAAAATAATCGCACTTATACGTTTCAAGCGGGAGCTGATGGGTTGTATACCAATAAAACATTACGGTTACAGGAAAAGGTCACTTACCAGTTGCAGGTAAAGACCGCTGATGGAAGGGAGATCCAAGGGGTATCAAAGGTTCCCAGCTATGTGGATGTGGATTCTATAGGGCTTTCAGAGCGAATTATTTTTACTGATACAATTTACTATCCGACCCTCGTATTTATCGATCCACCGGAAAAAGGTAACTATTATAAGTATAAAATGTCGGTCAATGGAGGTAAATTACGTTTTATTGATGTCTTTGACGATAAGTATAACAATGGCTTAGAAGTGCAGCATGATATTGTCGACCGCGATAGAGATTTGAAAGTTGGTGATCGTGTGCGTATCCTACGTCAATGTATCGATGTAGGCGCCTACAATTACTGGAATAGTTTTCAAATGATTAATCCTGGTTCGGCTTCGCCAGCTAATCCGATTTCAAATTTAAGCAACAATGCACTGGGGTATTTCAGTGTCAGTGTAGGTAAATATTACGAATCTGAGGTGACGTTTGTTAGAAGTAAACCTTAATCTATTCTCGAAAGCTGATAGTGATTTTTTAATAAAAACTCTATTGTTTTAGGTAGAACATATTCGACACGAGGAATGGCTTTGATATTATCATGAAAAATAATAACAGAGCCATTTTTAATGTTGGACAGAACGTTTTCCAGGCATTTCTGGGGACTTAAATTCGGATCAAAATCACCCGACATAATATCCCACATGATCACTCGGTATTTTTTATAGAGTTGGCGGAGTTGGGATTTTGTTGCTCGGGCATAAGGCGGACGAAAAAGATCAGTCTGGGTCAGTTCCTGGCATTTCGCAACATTTGCCAAATACTGCTCATCATTTGTTTCCCAGCCTTTGAGGTGGTTGTAGGTATGGTTGCCTACCTGATGCCCTTCATCTAAAATTCGTTGAAACAAATGTGGATTTTTTTTAATATTTTCACCAACACAAAAAAATGTTGCCTTTGCCTGATATTTTTTTAGGATATCGAGTATAAAAGGTGTAATTTCAGGAATTGGACCATCGTCAAAAGTAAGATAGACTTTTTTTTCATGACGTGGCATATTCCATATTGATTTGGGATATAGCCATCTAAGGAAAAATGGAGATTTGACAAAATACATAACCGATAAATGAAGTTCAAATCTAAAAAAAAATGTATGGTTCTACATATGGACATGAAAAGATTTTATTATTCTGCAGTAGTATTTACTGGGTTATTTCTAGGAACTAACGATTTGGTTCAAGCCCAACAGGTTGTAGGAGTGGCAGAAGCCATTCGTATGACATTGGAACGGAACGTACAGATAAAACAAGCGGCGCTGAACAAAGATCTTGCTGAGCAGGACTTGTTTCAGGCAAAAAGTAATTTATTGCCGAACCTGAGTGCTAGCGTGGATCAAAGTTTTCGTTATGGCTTTGGTTTCGATTTAACTTCCGGACGAATCGTCAATAACACCTGGACAAAAGGAACCAGTGGCTCGGTGGGATCAAGTGTCAATTTATTTCAGGGCTTTCAACAGATCAATCAGATCAAAGCGAATAAGTTGCAACTGGAGTCTACGGCGACTCAGGTGGATAAGATCAAGAATGACCTTGTGCTCAATGTGCTGGTTAATTATTTGGAAGCTATTACCAATCATGAGATGATGGTTGCGAGTGAAGACCAGATCGCTTTGTCGAAACAGCAATTTTCACTGGACTCCATCCAGTTTGCAGTTGGTAATAAAACGATTGCCGATCTTGCCAAATCAAAAAATCAGGTTGCTACAAATGAATTGAACAAAGTTAATTTGAAAAATTCATACGAAATGTCTTTGTTGACCTTGAAGCAGCTGATGGAAATGCCTCCTGAAACGCCTATTTCCTTGGAACGTCCAAGCTTGGAATCTATATTGGTTCATGCAGTGGATAAAAATGCGGTGGATGTCTACCAGAAAGCGCTCACATTGCAGCCGGATATTCATAAGTCTGCATTGGATAAAGAGGTCGCATTGAAACAAATCGATATTGCAAAGGGGGGCTATTATCCGACACTCAATTTGAACGTGAGTTATGGAACGAATTACTCATCTGCGACAACAAGGCAAACAGATCCATTGGATCCTGCGACCCTTTTTAGAGTGCCTTTTGGCCAACAGATATCGGATAACAAGTCTTTTTTTACCGGTTTATCTCTTGCTATTCCAATTTTTTCAAGAAATCAGAATAAAGTAAATGTGGCCAAGGCAAAGATCGGTTTAAAACAGGCTGAAGCCTCCGAGCAATTGGCAAAAAATAACTTAAACAAGGCCGTTAATCAGGCTGTATTGGATGTGAATGCGGCCAAACAACGCTATAGCTCGGCTACCGTCGCATTTGAAAGTGCTGAAACAGCATTTAAGGCGACAAAAGAACGTTACGATATTGGTATGGCGAATTCACTGGAGTTGTTTACTGCTCAAACGGAACGAAATAAGGCCGAATTTGACCTTATTCAAGCAAAATATAACGTAATATTCAGATCAAAGATCATTGATTATTACCTCGGAAATCCAATTCAATTCGATAACAATTAACCTATTTGATTTAACAAAAGAAATGGCAAAGAAAAAACGTAGCATTGGAAAAATTATATTAATAATAGTTGTGCTCTTGGTAGTCCTTGGTTTTATAGGTTTTAAAGCAGGCTGGTTTGGCAAAGGAGAGATTACCAAAGTCGCGGTGGATGTAGTAAAAGAGATGGATGTTGATGAATTAGTTTCTGCAAGTGGGAAGATTCAGCCTGAAGTGGAGGTTAAACTGAGTTCAGAGGTATCTGGAGAGGTTGTAGAACTTAATATTAAAGAGGGTGATTTTGTTAAAAAAGGACAAGTACTCTGTCGGATCAAACCAGATATTTTGCAATCTGGTTATGATCGATCTGTTGCAGCAATGAATTCACAGCGAGCCAATTTAGCCGCTGCGCAACAGCAATTAAAACAACAGGAAGAAAACTTCAAAAATGTAGCTGCTACCTATAAACGGAATCAGGAACTTTTTGAAAAACGTGTTATTTCTGCCTCAGAAATGGATAAAAGTTCGGCAGAATATCATGCAGCACAGGCTTCTATCCAAGCACAAAGAGAGACTGTACGTTCTACAAAATATGGTATTGATCAATCACAAGCCTCAGTAAAAGAAGCACAAGATAATTTAAATCGGACGACAATTTACGCGCCATCAGATGGCATCATTTCTCTCTTGTCTATCGAAAAGGGAGAGCGTGTGGTTGGAACGGCGCAGATGGCAGGTACAGAAATTATGCGTATCGCCAATATGAGTTCGATGGAGGTTAATGTCGATGTAAATGAAAATGATATTAACAATGTAAGAGTAGGGAATCAAGCTGAGATTGAAGTCGATGCTTTTAAGGACAGAAAGTTTAAAGGTGTTGTGACCGAAATCGCTAGCTCGTCTAAAAACATCGCAACGACAACTACGGCGACATCATCGACAGATCAGGTGACAAATTTTAATGTAAAAGTTCGCATCAGCGCAGAATCGTATCAAGACTTGATGAAAGAGAATGTGGCATCGCCATTTAAACCGGGTTTGTCTGCAACAGTTCAGATATTTACAAAACACGATAAAGGACTGGTTGTACCGATTCAATCGGTAACCGTGCGCTCTGACGATAAAGACTCTACAAATACAAATAAGAAAGTTGATGAATATGTATTTGTCCTAAAAGATAAAATAGTTAAGCAGGTTTTGGTTAAGACAGGTATTCAGGACGATAAAAATATCATTGTTACTTCAGGACTTAAAAAAGGAGACGAGGTCGTTTCTAGACCATTTGATGCGATTTCCAAAACCTTAAAAGACGGTAGTCAAGTTGAAAAAGTTGATAAGTCAAAGTTATAAATCTCTTTGTAGATAATAATTAATAAAAAGGGAATTGTTTTTTAATAATTCCCTTTTTATTTTCCTTATAATTTATTAAATTTAAACAACCCAATTGTTAGCGGCTTATGAAAAGGCTATTGGCTTATTTTAAATTTAGTAAAACAGAACAAAATGGATTTTTCATTATTTTGGTGATTATCGTTTTGTTTGCGACGATTTATACGCTGATTAAACGTAATACGAGAGATCCTATTCCAAATCAGGCCAAACTTTTTGAACAGTCCTTTCACGATTCTATAGAGATTTCCAGTACACCCAACAAACAGGAGTTTAATAGCCCCTATGTGAATAAAAACGAAAGTGTTGTATCCATCTCGCCGACTACAGATTTAGATGATGAAAAGCTATTTTATTTTGATCCAAATAATTTACCTCACGCTGACTGGCATAAGTTGGGACTTTCTGATAAACAGATTGCAGTACTGAAAAATTATGAAAAAAAGGGGGGGCGATTTAAGGTAAAAACCGATCTGAAGAAAATCTACTCCATTAATGATCGACTTTACAAGAGATTAGAGCCTTACATCCAAATAAAAACAATTCCCGATTCGGAACGAACGAAACAACAGGACAGAGCGCCTTTGCTGTATGATAAATTTGAAAGAAATAAAGCTGAACTTATCGATATTAATACCTGTGATACCACGGCATTAATCAGTCTTAAAGGGATAGGCTCAATTCTATCCAAACGCATTTTGAAATATAAAGATGTTCTTGGTGGTTTCTATCGTATAGAACAGTTAAAGGAGGTTTATGGAGTTACGGCTGAAACGTATGATCTAATTAAAGACTATATTGTTGTAGCTAATTTAGATGGAATCAAAAAAATCAATATTAATAAAGTTGATGCAAATTCATTGGCTAAACATCCGTATCTTAGCCCTAAAGATGCGAAACTAATCGTCAATTATCGGGATCAACATGGAAGTTATGTCAATATAGAAGATTTGACAAAAATAGGAACACTTTCAGATCTTGCGATTGCGAAGATTGCGCCTTATTTAATATTTGAGAATGATTCAAGATAAATTGAAACTGGAAATCCGGGATATTGTGGATTTTCCTAAACCTGGTATTGTCTTTAAAGATATTACCCCTTTGTTGAAAGATGCGGCATTGTGTAGCGAAATGGTTGATGCGATTATTGATCAATTGCAAGGAATAGAGATAGATGCTATTGCTGGAATTGAGAGCCGGGGTTTTCTATTTGGATTTTTACTTGCCAATAGGCTGGGCTTGCCTTTTATTCCAATTCGAAAACAAGGTAAATTACCTTTTAAGACCGTGTCTGAATCTTATGCATTGGAATACGGCCAAGCAACGATTGAAATCCATGAAGATGCTTTTGAAAAAGGAAGCCGCATATTGGTTCACGACGACCTTTTAGCAACGGGGGGTACCGTCGTTGCTGCCAGTAAACTTATTGAAAGACTTGGTGGCGAGATCGTCGCTTATAGTTTTATCATCTCTTTAGACTTCCTAAAGGCGAAAGGAAGATTATCCAGATTCAGTGATAATATCTTTTCATTGGTAAGTTATTAATTTAAAAATATACGATTTAGAGCATTTCACATGATACTTTTTGCAAACGCTAAACTAAACATTGGACTGCAAGTAATTGCCAAGCGTACGGATGGATATCATGAGCTGAACAGTGTTTTTTATCCACTTCCAATTTACGATATTATCGAATTATTGGATACGACTGCTACGGAGACAACACTAAATATTCAAGGAGAACATATCCCAGGAAATCTCCGTAATAACCTTTGTATAAGAGCTTTTGAATTGTTGGAAAAAGATTATGGCATTCCGCCCGTTTCAATTGATTTGATCAAACAAATTCCGATTGGAGCAGGCTTAGGGGGCGGTTCTGCCGACGCGTCTTTTGTTTTGAAAGGGCTCAATACGCTCTTTCAATTGAATCTTACAGAAGAGCAACTAGCGGGGTATGCCGCAAAGTTAGGAGCCGATTGCCCATTTTTTATTGCAAATAATCCTGTTTTTGCAACAGGCATTGGGACTGATTTTAAAGACTTAAATCTAAGTTTGGATGGCTACCATATTGCAGTCATTATGCCCAATATTCATATTTCTACAGCTGAAGCTTATGCTGGTGTACAACCTAAGGTACCCGAAGTTAATTTGGAAGAAGCAATTCGTTTGCCTATCCAAGAATGGAAGTTTCATATTCGAAATGATTTTGAGGACGGTATTTTCGAGAGTTACCCATTGTTGAAAGAAATCAAAGAAACTTTATATCAAAAAGGAGCGATTTATGCTTCTATGTCAGGTTCCGGAGCGGCTATTTATGGCATATTTTGGGAAAAAACAGATTTAAGCGGGCTTGCAAAATATGGCAAGATCTATCATCCAACCAAGCTGTAAGAATATTATCGATTACTAAAAAAGCGTTATGTCTATCTGTTCAAACAGGTATACATAACGCTTTTTTAGTATGTTATTAATACTCTTCTTCCACTTGATAGTTTATGAGTTCTCGAGCCTCATTTAAAACCTTTTCTTTCCGTTCTTTTGTTAAGTTTAGGAGATCCAATTTTTCGGGATTACTGACGATATCTTTCACTAAAATAAGCTGATTTTTGAGCAGTTGTTGTTCTTCAAGGTCTGAAAGAGTTGTTAGACAAGTGACCGGATAAAAAACTGCTTTATCTACTCTTTTTTTAATGCTATTTTCTTTGGGGTAATCCCAAGAGAGCAGGTTGATATTATAATATTTAGCAAAATCAATCGAATCGGAGGTGAAGTAAGCATTGGTAATCAGCCAGCCTTCTTGAAACTGCAGCTGCTTCCCAAAAAACTGATACTTGATATTGCTAATATCGTTGAATCTGGAAAGATAATACATCGGCGTTGTGACCGATATTTTAGCGTCAATATCGTTTCGAAATTTACATTCCGCGGTAATGAGTTTGCCGTCCTTATAGGCGACAACGTCCAATTCATGCGAAACAGCATGCCCCTGCACGGTCTGTCCCGTGGTGCTTTCATAGCCGATGGATCGCAATAGGTGAGCAATGTATTTTTCGAAGTAGAAGCCTTCCGGACCAAGTTCACGCAGAGCTTTTTTAAGGCTATAGCGTGCGGCAAAGGAATTTCGTACTGTTTTCAACGTGTCAAAGGCCAGCTGATAGAGCTCTCTTGTTGAAATGCCATCATATATTTCGTTGAGTACCTTATCGTAGACCTGGTTGACCTGGTCAGCATTGGCACCCGAACGAGAAAGCGAATGGCGTAGCGAGTCACCATTAAATGGAACTAATTCACCGGAATATTTTTTGATTTGCATGTATTTCTAATTTGTTAAATACGAATATAAGAGATGTCGTCGGAGAAACAACATAAAAAACTATTATTCTATTCCTAAACTTTTTTAGGACACCATTTGTTTATAACATAGACGAAAAAAAAATAGAGATAATTATGAGTAACCTACTAAACTTTGCATTTGATAAGATAAAAACGAAGATCGAAGACGATTGTATCGAAGAAAATATTGGCACCTCTGAGCGTGTTCTGTCGGTGATTGCCGGCGGATTCATATTGGGCTTGGGTGTTAAAAAACTGTTTAAATCCCCACTTACTGGATTGTCTGGACTAACCCTTGGTGGAGCTTTGATCTATCGTGGCGTAACGGGTCATTGTGATGTTAAGAAAGTATTAGAAGATAAGGATATCAAAAAAGTAGAGGTGATTGAGCATCGCTATTTTGTTAAATAGCAAGTCGTGTAATTCTTGCTTAACGTAAAAGTGTTTTTAGTAGAGGCTTCTATGGAGCTGCTTGACAACAGTGAGGTGTTTACTTCGCCCTGCGAGCGGGGTTCGACTACGGTGAAAGCATGGTGACTGTACAACAAAAAGGTGGACTCAACGTGGACTCAACGTGGACTCACTGTGCTTACAGGGCGAATTTGATAATAGCCCGTCCGCTAGGTGGGGCATAGTTTTGACAATAAAAAGGGAGAAGATTAAAACTTAAAAAAGGCGAGCACTTCAAAAGTGTTCGCCTCTTTTTTATGTTCACCTGTTTGAACAGGCGGGATGGTTATACGTTAAAACGGAAGTGCATGATATCGCCATCTTGGACAATATATGTTTTTCCTTCCACTGATAATTTTCCAGCTTCTTTTACTGCATTTTCGGAGCCAAGTGTGACGAAATCGTCATACTTAATTACTTCAGCGCGGATAAATCCTTTTTCGAAATCTGTGTGGATGACACCTGCAGCCTGAGGTGCTGTAAATCCGTTCTCAATCGTCCAAGCGCGGACTTCTTGTACACCAGCAGTAAAATAAGTTGCCAGATTTAAAAGCGAATATGCGGCGCGGATCAGCTTGTGTACGCCAGATTCTTCAAGGCCAAGGTCATCTAAGAACATTTTGCGTTCTTCGTAGCTTTCCAGTTGTGCAATTTCGGATTCGATCTGCGCAGAGATAATCAATACTTCTGCTTTTTCGTCTTTTACAGCTTCCTTAACACGTTCGACATAAGCGTTTCCTGTGTTGACGGAGCCTTCATCTACATTACATACATAAAGTACAGGTTTAGCGGTCAATAATGCTAAATCCTGAATAAACTCAAAATCTTCAGCTTCAATCGCTGCAGTTCGTGCAGATTTGCCTGCCTCAAGATGATCTTTAACGATCGATAGGATGTCAAATGTTCTTTTTGCGTCTTTGTCGCCGCCTGTTTTAGCCATTTTTTCAACCTTTTGGATACGTTTAACAACAGTGTCCAAATCCTTAAGCTGTAATTCGGTGTCAATGATTTCTTTATCTCTGATCGGGTCTACCGAACCATCAACGTGGATCACGTTTCCGTCGTCAAAACATCTTAAAACGTGAATAATAGCATTGGTCGTACGAATATTTCCTAAGAATTGGTTGCCTAAGCCTTCACCTTTCGAAGCTCCTTTTACAAGACCTGCGATGTCGACGATCTCGATTGTATTTGGAACAACACGTTGTGGGTTGACTAATTCAGCTAATTTATTGAGACGGGCATCCGGTACGGTAATTACCCCAACATTTGGTTCAATTGTACAAAATGGAAAGTTAGCCGCTTGCGCTTTCGCGTTCGACAAACAGTTAAATAATGTTGATTTACCGACGTTTGGTAAACCTACGATACCGCATTGTAAAGCCATATATAGTGCAAATTTTTGAAATTGCACAAAGATAGAAAATTCACTGTAATTTTTAGCTATCTTGTCGAATGGTTCATTGGTACAAAATTGAACATGCCGATTTTCTGAAAAATCAGGGCATCAGCGAACATGAATTCGGTGGAAAAATTATTTGCATAACGTGGTTTGAAGACAAACTCTTTGCTTTCTCCCGAAAATGCCCTCATGCTGGAGCACCACTGAAAAATGGCTGGTGTGAGCGTGGAAAAGTAATCTGTCCTTTTCATCGCCACGAATTTGATTTAATTTCAGGTAGAGGTAATCCTGACCAGCATGATTTTATTACTGTTTACCCCGTGAAATTAGAAGATAAAGAATATTATGTCGGTTTGAAAATAGGCTTTTGGCAACGCTTATTCACTTAGAAAGTAACGAAAGTATCATATCTCACCGCGTGAATCGTATATCTAAGGAGTAAATAAGTATATTTGCTATCGAAAACAAATTAAAGACATGCAGGGGAAAAAGATTGGTATAATTGGTAGCGGAAGTTGGGCTACGGCTATGATCAAGATGCTATGCGAAAATGACCAAGACAAGCATATTTTTTGGTGGGTAAGAAAGGAAGAAGATGCAGAATATATTCAAAAATTCAAACACAACCCGACTTACCTGAGCAGTGTTTCGGTTGATCTTAGTATTACGACGATTGATACCGATGCAAAAAATGTAATTACGAATTCGGACATTGTCATTTTAAATACGCCTGCGGCTTATTTGAAGGATGCACTGGCAAATGTGACGAAGGAAGATTTTAGAAATAAAATTGTCGTTTCGGCCATTAAGGGGATTATTCCCAAAGATAATTTGATTATCGGTGAGTTTTTGGAGCAACGTTATGAGGTAGATATTGAGCAGATTTGTGTGGTTGGTGGTCCATGCCATGCGGAGGAAGTTGCCTTAGGCAAACTGTCTTATTTAACGTTCGGCTGTAAAAACCTAGATAGTGCTGCATTGGTTGCTTCCTTTTTATCTTCGAGGGTCATTAAGACGATTCTGTCGGAAGATGTTCTAGGGATAGAATTTGGTGCAGTATTGAAAAATATATATGCGTTAGCTGGTGGTATTTGTCATGGCTTGGGTTATGGTGATAATTTTCAAGCGGTGTTAGTATCCAATGCAATTCGCGAAATGCGTCGTTTCGTCGGTAAAGTGGACGGTGATACTTCCCGGGATGTGAATACTTCGGCTTATTTAGGGGATCTATTGGTAACAGCCTATTCTCAATTCAGCCGAAATAGAACCTTTGGAAATATGATTGGAAAGGGCTACAGCGTACAATCTGCCCAATTGGAAATGAATATGGTGGCAGAAGGGTATTACGCTTCGGCATGTATTCAGGAATATGCAAAAAAATATGCAGTGGAACTACCAATATGCGATGCCGTGCACCAAATTTTGTATGAACACCTTCCTGCATCTAAAATTATTCAAGCATTAAGCGAAAAATTAACATAATAAAGTAGCAATAGAGTAGATGATAACAAAAGAAGCGATTGCTTTAGCTTATAAAGAAATTCAGGACGAAATATGTCAGGCGTTGGAGAAATTAGATGGATCGGCGCGCTTTGAAGAAGAATTGTGGGAACGTGAAGGTGGTGGCGGAGGTCGTACCAGGATCATTCAGAATGGTCAAATTTTGGAAAAGGGAGGTGTTAACTTTTCGTCTGTCTATGGCAAATTACCCGAAGCAATCAAGAAATCATTTGCTGTAGAAGAAGATGATTTTTTTGCGACCGGAGTATCCATCGTCATTCATCCCAATAATCCCTTAGTCCCTATTATACACATGAATATCCGCTATTTTGAACTAAACGATCAGATTCGTTGGTTTGGTGGTGGAATCGATTTAACGCCGCATTATGTCGATGAAGAGGATGCCCGTTATTTTCATCAGCAGCTGAAAGATGTATGTGATCGTCATGATACTACTTTCTATGAAAAATTTAAAAATTGGGCGGATGATTATTTTTATATCAGACACCGCCAGGAAACACGGGGAATAGGAGGTGTATTTTACGATAAGTTGAATACTGAAAAAACAGGGATGAGCATGGAGGATATTTTTGCTTTTTCGTGTGATCTAGGCCGTACGTTTGCACCAACCTACACCGCTTTGGTGGAGAAAAATCGACATAAAGCCTTTACTGATCAACAAAAAAATTGGCAATTAATTCGTCGCGGACGCTACGTCGAATTTAACCTGGTATGGGACTCGGGGACTAAATTTGGACTTGAAACGAATGGTCGAATTGAGTCGATACTGATGAGTCTTCCTGCCCAGGCCAATTGGGTGTACGATTATCGTCCTGAAGAAGGCTCAGAAGAAGCCAAAACCTTAGCTTTACTACGAAAAGGTATAAACTGGATTTAAAAACATCGAAGAAAAATCAGATGGTTTCTTATCAAAAATTTACGTTAGAAAACGGCCTGCGTGTATTGGTACACGAGGATCATAATACGGCCATGGCTTGTGTCAATATCTTGTATGATGTCGGCGCGAGGGATGAGTCTCCGGAACAGACCGGATTTGCACACTTATTTGAACACCTGATGTTTGGTGGAAGTATCAATATTCCTAACTTCGATACCGAATTGCAAAAAGTAGGTGGTGAAAATAATGCTTTTACAAGCAACGACATCACAAATTACTACATTACCTTGCCTTCTTCAAATCTCGAAACAGCATTGTGGCTTGAGTCCGACCGGATGTTAAGTCTGGCTTTTTCAGCACAGAGCCTTGAGGTGCAACGAAATGTCGTGAGTGAGGAGTTCAAACAGCGTTATTTGAATCAACCTTATGGTGATGCATGGTTAAAATTGCGTCCATTAGCTTATCAGGTACATCCGTATCGCTGGGCGACCATCGGAAAAGAGTTAAGCCATATTGAAGAGGCTACCATGGAAGATGTAAAAGCTTTCTTCAAATTACATTATAATCCACAGAGTGCAATTATGGTTGTTTCTGGAGATGTACATTTTGAAGAAGTAAAGGCTTTGACCCAAAAGTGGTTTGGCGATATTGAGGCTGGCGAAAAATATAATCGTCAATTGCCTAAAGAGCCGGCGCAAGAGGAGATAAGGCGGGCGACTACTTGGGCAGAAGTGCCTTTAGATGCACTTTACATGGCATTTCATGGCCCCGCAAGATTGGAAGAAGGGTATTTCGCAATGGATCTTTTATCGGATATTTTATCAAGAGGATCTTCTTCACGTTTGTATCGTCGATTGGTAAAAGAGGGGCAGCTATTTAGTGAAATAAACGCCTATGTCATGGGAAGTATCGACAATAACCTTTTTGTTATTGAAGGAAAACCATCGGAAGGCATCTCGTTAGAAGAAGCTGAACGTGCAGTCTGGGCCGAATTGGAGGTCATAAAATCCGAGTTGGTACCTGCAGCTGAATTGGAAAAAGTAAAGAATAAGATCGAATCGACAAATGTTTTTGCGGAACTATCTATTTTGGATAAAGCCATGAACTTGGCTTTCCATGAGTTATTGGGTGATGCAGATGGCATTAACACGGAGGTCTCAAAATATTTGTCGGTGAGTGCCGAGGAAGTTCAACAGCAAGCTCAGGCTATTTTTAGACCGGAGAATGCTTCTATATTAATGTATAAATCAAAAGAAGAGGAGGCTGTACATGTTGGATAGAACCAAAGCACCTGAGTTCCGTGAAATTGGAAATATAAGTTTGAAAGAGCCAATCAAGAAGCAGTTTGAAAACGGATTGCCTGTCTATGTTTTCCAGTCGCCCGAGCAGGAGCTGGTGCGAATAGAATGGATCTTTGAGAATACCTATCCTGACGGGCAGATTGAAAACCCGTTGTTAAATAGTGCTTTAAGCGCCTTACTTAAAGAGGGGACAAATACCATGTCCAGTGCAGAGATTGCTGATAAAGTAGATTTCTATGGTGCATTTCTTGTCCCTGAATATTCTTTTGACGTAACTTCGCTGTCGCTTTATACATTGAATAGACATAGTCAGGTCCTTTTGCCTCTGGTAAAAGATATTCTGACAGAGGCGTCTATTCCGCAACAAGAATTGGATACCTATTTACGTAATAACAAGCAAAAGTTTCAAGTTTCTATGCAGAAAAATGATTATCTGGCGCGACGTAAATTCTATAACTTGATCTTTGGTAAGTATAATCGTTACGGGCGTACACCAAAACTGGAAGATTATGATGCGATTACACGTGCGCAGTTGATCGAATTGTATAAGCGGGAAATAGTTCCTAGCAACTGTACCTTAATTGTTTCAGGTAATGTTTCGGATGAGCTATTGCAAGAACTGGAACAAATTTTTGGTGTAGATTGGAAGGGAGTAGCTATTGACTCATCTTTGGATGGACCAGTTTTGGCACAAGGATCTAATGATTTGGTTTACGAGGAAAAAGAAAATGCATTGCAGTCTGCCATTCGTATAGGTTGCCAGACGATTGGAAGGACACATCCTGATTATCCTGCACTACAGTTTGTCAATACTTTATTAGGTGGTTTTTTTGGTTCCCGTCTGATGCGAAATATTCGTGAAGAAAAAGGGTATACCTATAGTATTGGTTCGGCTGTCGCAACCTTGAAGCATACTGGTTTTATGACTATTGTAACCGAAGTAGGAGTAGATGTAACGCATGCAACCCTGACAGAAATAGAAAAGGAGATCAATTTGTTGAAAACATCATTGGCCTCCGAAGAAGAGGTGAATCTCGTTAAAACCTATATGGAAGGTTCTATGTTGGGTTCATTGGAAAGTATCTTTTCGCATGCGGACAAGTTTAAAAGTGTTTTGTTAAATGGGATGACATTAACGTATTATTCCTATTATATGGAACAGATCCGAAACATGTCGCCGGAGAAGGTGCGCGACCTTGCCAATAAATACCTGGACTTTGACGCAATGGTGAAAGTTGTTGTAGGGAAAATCAGTCAAACTGAATCAGTTCATCAAGCGGTTGTAAATTAAATTTCTTAGACTACAAAAATCCAATACTACTTTGTATTTTTGGTTTTTGATAAAAAAGCGTATTATCCAGCATGGAATTAAAATTAAAAAGACCATTGGTATTTTTCGATTTGGAAACTACAGGTGTTAATGTGGCGACCGATCGTATTGTCGAGGTATCATTTTTGAAAGTGATGCCCAATGGTGAAGAAACAGTCTATACAAAGAAGATCAATCCAGAAATACCTATTCCCGCGGAATCCTCTTTTTTTCACGGTATTTATGATGAGGACGTGAAGGATGCTCCTAATTTTAAAGCAATAGCAGTGGAGCTTGCGGCTTTTATTGCGGATGGAGATCTGGCGGGATATAATTCCAATAAATTCGATGTCCCTATGCTCATGGAAGAGTTTTTGCGGGCAGGCGTTGATTTTTCATTGGAGGGAAGGGCATTTGTAGATGTTCAAAACATCTTCCATCAAATGGAACAACGAACCTTGAAAGCGGCATACAAGTTTTACTGCAATGAAAATCTTGAAAATGCACATACGGCTGAAGCTGATGTTCGCGCAACATATGAAGTATTGAAAGCACAGTTGACGAAATATGAGGGGGCAGCATTTGAAGATAAACATGGTGTAGTCTCTTATCCGGTAGTGAACGATGTCGAAGCCCTTCATGCATTTACCAATCTAAGCAAGCCAGTGGATTTTGCCGGACGTCTTGTATATAATGCGGAAGGATTGGAAACGATTAATTTTGGTAAACATAAAGGAAAACCTGTTATTGAAGTATTTGAGCAGGAGCCTAGTTACTACGCTTGGATGCAGAATGGTGATTTTCCATTGTATACCAAGAAGGTCTTAGAGAATATCTGGAATCGGTATAAAAAGGAAAAGAGTGAGCAAAAAGCAAAAGCAGCATCCACCCATTCTGTAGAAGATAAAAAACTTGCGAAAAAGGAATTCAATCAGCAAAAAGAAGAAGCGCCACAGAACATTTCTTTAGATATGTTGAAAGGATTGCAAGATAAATTTAAAAAATAACGTTAATTAATAGCTTAGAAAAAGGATTATGGAATTCAAACAAGAAGTGGAGCATGTACAGTGTTTGATTATTGGTTCGGGGCCAGCAGGTTATACTGCAGCAATTTATGCTGCACGTGCGGATATGAAACCAGTGGTTTATACCGGTATTGTTCCAGGAGGACAATTGACACAGACTACTGAGGTGGACAATTTTCCTGGTTATCCAAAAGGTATTACTGGACCGGTGATGATGGAAGATTTACGTGAGCAAGCTGAACGCTTCGGAACTTCAGTGCGTTTTGGATATGTGACTAAAGTAGATTTTACTGGTGAGGTACACCGTGTTGAGATCGATGGAACAGTACAAGTAACCGCAGATACTGTGATTATTGCAACAGGAGCTACAGCAAAATGGTTAGGCTTGGAATCTGAACAAAAATACAACGGTTTTGGTGTTTCAGCATGTGCTGTATGTGATGGGTTTTTCTTTAAAAACCAAGAAGTTGCTATTGTAGGTGCTGGGGATACAGCGGCAGAGGAAGCTACATACCTTGCAAAATTATGCTCAAAGGTACATATGTTGGTTCGTCGGGATGAGTTCCGTGCTTCAAAAGCAATGGTGCACCGCGTGATGAATACGCCAAATATTGAAGTTCACTACAATTCTGAGGCAAAAGAGGTTTTAGGAGATGGTCAAGTGGTGACCGGAATACGTGTTATTAACAATAAAGACCAGTCTGAAAAAGATCTAGAAGTAACAGGTTTCTTCGTTGCTATTGGGCATAAGCCTAATACCGAGCTTTTTACAGGTGTACTGGATATGGATGAAACAGGCTATTTAATCACAAAACCAGATAGTACTGCGACAAACATACCGGGTGTTTTTGCTTGTGGTGATGTTCAGGATAATATCTTCCGTCAAGCAATCACTGCTGCAGGTACAGGTTGTATGGCAGCCTTGGAAGCTGAAAGATACTTGGCAGCTAAAGAAAGCGGCGAATAATCGCTATAAGAATAAACCCATAACTTGTTCAAAAGAATTATTTTTCAAAAAGACGACCTATCTAGTAGTCTTTTTGAAAAATAATTTTATATTTGTGTAGTCGTTAACAATTGGCGTTGGCAACGATTACTAAACTATAGTACTAAATTTTGAACAAGTATGAAAAACGACCACTTTACAGTTCGCAAGAACAATTCAAATCCCACCTTTCTTTTTAATTCCTTTCTTTTTAATTGTCGAATGTGCATGTGCTGAAAAGCATACAATTCATCCATGTTTATATATCAATAAACATGCAGTAAAGTTTTTATAACAAGCGTACCAATGGCGTTGGCACTTGTTTGCATTTTCACATTAAATAGAACAGACAATGAAAAAATTTGGAGTACTGCGGTATTCTACCTTAGTCGTGCTTTTTTTGTATGCATTCGGAATCGTACAAGCACAAGAACCAAAACCCATTATTAATGCATCCTTAGTTGGAAAGGTTATTGATGCAACAACCAAGGAGCCCATTCAGGGTGTTACCGTACAATTGGAGGCTGTTACCCATAGCGTACAGACAGACAATCAGGGTAATTTTCAATTTGTTACTGGACAGAAGCTTCCTTTTACTTTAATTTTAAGTTTCTTAGGTTACGAAAAAAAACGATTGGTTGTCAATTCGTCGCCAGCTGTTATTGAGTTGACCCCTGCATCAGCGGACCTCGATGAGGTTGTCGTCGTTGGCTACGGTACGCAGAAACGTCGAGATCTGACAGGTTCGGTAGCCACATTGCCTGATAAGCTTCTAAAACAGCCTGTTTCATCACTGGATCAAACGTTAAAAGGTGGGATATCGGGAGTGCAGGTCACGCAAACCTCTGGACAACCAGGAGGTGGTGTCAGTATCCGAATTCGCGGGGGGGCATCCATCCAGGGAGGAAATGAACCACTTTATGTCATTGACGGATTTCCGGTGTATAACCAAACCGAAAGTACGGGGGTAGGAAGCGGGACGCCAGTGAATCCTCTGGCCAGTATCAGTCCTACGGATATTGAGAGCATTGAAGTCCTTAAAGATGCGGCTGCGACGGCTATTTACGGGTCCAGAGGAGCTAATGGTGTCATTCTGGTAACAACGAAGAAAGGTCGGGCAGGGCATGTACAATTAAGCTATGATGGTAGTTTTGGCGCACAAAATGTACTTAAACAAATAGACGTGTTGAATGCCCATGATTTTGCAGTTTTAAGAAATGAGGCATTGTATGATGCAAATCCAGGCTTAGGGGCTTATCAATACCGCACAAAGGCTGAAATCGATCAATTAGGTGATGGCACTAATTGGCAAAAAGAGGCCTTTCAAAGCGGTAAGGTTTATAATCAGCAGCTTTCGCTGTCTGGGGGAGCGGAAAAAATACAATATTATCTGGGAGCAAATTATTTCGATCAAGATGGTGTTATTATTAACACAAATTTTAAGCGTATAGGGTTTCGATCAAATATTGATGCTAATCCTTTCGATCGATTACAGGTCGGTGCAAATCTATCAGTTAATAAAACAAATGCGCAGATAGCTCCCACGGGTATTGTCAATGCCTTACTCATCATGCCTTCGACAGCGACCGTCTATGAAGCCAACGGTGCGTATACGTTACGGAATCCTTTTGAAAACATATTTGCCAATCCAATAGCAACCTTAAAAGAAACGACTAACAATTCTAATGGACTTCGGATATTGGGGACATCATTTGCTCAATATCGGATTTTAAAAGGTTTACAGGCAAAAGTATTGGTCGGTGTTGATTTAAATAGCAGAGACGATAAATATTATTTGCCATCTTATATTTATGAGGGAGCTGGTACTAAAGGAAAAGCGAGCTTAGGAAATTTTGACGGAACTTCCTGGTTAAATGAAAATACCCTGAACTATACGGGTTCAATTGGTCAACATAATTTTAATGCTTTGTTAGGATTTACCCAACAGGAGTCTAAAAATGAGATCTTTAATGCCGGTGCTGAAAATTTTGTAACCGATGAACTGTTATTCAACAGTTTGCAGAGCGGCTCTACTATCGTTCGGCCATCTTCTGACAGTTATTCCTGGGTCTTGCATTCTTATTTGGCGAGGATCAATTATAACTACGCAAATAAGTATTATGTTTCTGCAAGTTTGCGCCGCGATGGCAGTTCCCGCTTTGGTGCGGACAATAAATGGGGTAATTTTCCCTCTGTAGCATTATCGTGGCGTGTTGCAAATGAATCTTTTTTTAAGAAGATTTTTCCCGCTGTGAATGATTTTAAAATACGTACAAGTTTTGGTACCACTGGTAATCAGGAGATTGGGCAATACCAGTCGCTGTCGACCTTATATAGCTTGAATTATCTCTTTGGAAACAATGTTGTCGCCGGTTTTGCCCCACAACGTATTCCCAACAAAAATCTTGGCTGGGAGAGTACGTTGCAATACGATGGCGGCTTTGATATCAGTCTCTTTAACAATCGCCTTCAATTTACAGCCGATTACTATTATAAGAAAACCAAAGATCTCTTGCTGAATGTGGAAATACCGTGGACTTCAGGGTATGCCACTTCTCTTCAGAATTTTGGTTCCGTATCGAATAGGGGATTGGAATTGAGTTTAAAATCACGGAATTTACAGGGGAGAGTCAGCTGGAATACAGACTTTAACTTTTCCTTTAATCGCAACAAAGTGTTGACTATTGGTGAAGGTGCTCGTTCCTATATTTCTGGAAACTATATTATTAAAGTGGGCGAGCCAATCGGTACATTTTATGGAACGGTAACCGATGGCATTCTGCAATTGGGCGAAGAGAATAATAAGGGCAAGTTTACAGGAAATGCTACACCGAAAGCGGGAGATCGCCTATATAAAGATATCGATGGTGATGGTCAATTTACCACGGCAAATGATAGAACGATTATCGGTAATGCGCAGCCCGATTTTATTTTTGGGCTGACCAATAGTATTTCCTATAAAGGTTTTGATCTGTCGTTTCTTATACAGGGCACAGTTGGTAATGATCTGCTTAATATCAATAGACAGAATCTAGAGATGTTTACCGGTCAGCAAAACGCATCAAGTGATGCATTGATGCGCTGGACACCTTCAAATCCAAGTCAGTTATATCCGCGGGCAAAATTAGACCCGGCACCGGTATTTTCCAATCAATTTGTAGAGAGCGGTTCCTTTGTCCGGCTTAAATCATTGCATTTTGGATACAACTTCCCAAAGGAATGGCTTGAAGGGGCCAGTATCAAGAGTCTTAATCTCTATTTAACAGCACAAAATCTTTTGACATGGACAAAATATAAAGGTTTTGACCCAGAGGTGACGTCGGGAAGTAACGTGCAGATAGGGACCGATTCGGGAATTTATCCTGCAGCTAGATCTATTTCCGCAGGGATTTCTTTGACTTTTTAATATACCTGTAAATGTATTGAAGAGGGATTTTGTGATAAGCCCATTCGTATTGACAAGCAATTTATTCAAATGAAAAAAATACATCTTTTATCCACTGTCTTTTTGATCTTTCTAACAACAATTTCGTGCTCGAAATTGTCGGAAGATCCCGCAGGTGCTTTGGTGTCAGAACAGTTTTACCTTAATCAAGATCAAGCAATCGCGGCTGTGACTGGGACCTATAGAAAATTATATGAAACTGGTCAATCATTGTATAACAGCCTATTCCAGATCGGTGTTGAGATGGCTACAGATGATTATGAAGCAGGACCAAGAGCCAGAAATGCACATGTCCGGGCGATTAGCAATCTGACACATGATGCCTCCAATGATCGGATGGAGCAGCTTTGGAAGCAGAGTTACGATGCGATCAATGCTTCGAATGTTAATATTGCGAAGATTGGTGCAATGTCTTCGGGGCAAATTGAACCTACTATACAGCTGCGCTTGATTAATGAAGCAAAATTTCTGAGAGCTTTGCATTATTTTAATTTGGTACGCTGGTTTGGGGCCGTACCGTTGGTAACAAGTCCTGTTGAGACCTTGTCTCCGCAGGAACTTTATGTAGCTAAAGCTCCAGAAAATGACGTATATGAGTTGATTATCGCTGACCTAAAGGCTGCATCGGCGCTCCCGAATTACAAAAATTACAGTGACGCAGATAAAGGCCGCGCAAGCTCGGGAGCCGCCAAAAGCTTATTGGCAAAAGTCTATCTGACGCGAAGCGATTGGAGCAACGCAAAATTATTAGCCAGGGAAGTTATTGATAAGGAGGGATACGCGCTTTTCCCGGAATTTGCTGATGTCTTTGATATTGATAAGAAAAATGGTAGCGAACATATCTTTTCGGCTCAATTTAAGGGAAACAGTGGTTATCAAGGAAATTCTTTGGCGAGTAGGTCTGCACCTGCGGATATTCCGGGGATCAATGGCGATTATGCCGACGCACTGCACGTAGAAGGCGGATTGTACAAGAGCTTTGCCGCAAATGATAAACGTCTGACGGTAACCTTTACCACGGGGATGCTGTCGCCTACAGATGGCAAATATTATCCATTGGCTAAACCGCAATTCAATAAATATTATGATGAAACCGTTGTGGGGAACCAAGGGCAGTCTTCTAAAAACACACCAATCATCCGTTATGCGGAAGTACTGTTAATTTTTGCGGAAGCCGAAAATGAGTTGAATGGCCCAACGTTAGACGCTCGTAATGCACTAAATGCGGTGCGTCGCCGAGCCGGTGTGCAAGAGGTTTTAGCTTCGGAAACGAAGGACGTTTTTAGAGAGTCTGTTTTTGAAGAACGAAGAAAGGAGCTGGTCTACGAATATCAGCGCTGGTTTGATCTGGCGCGAAGGGGGGCTGTATATTATGTTGCTAAGCTGAAAGCTGCTGGAAAGACTAATGCTGCTGCCCGCCATATTCATTTTCCGACGCCACAACGCGAACTGAGTCTCAATCCAAATCTTTCACAGCATCCCGATTGGATAAATAAATAATTGACGAATAAAATTTTAAGTAAATGAAAACGAAACTTTTATATCTTATACTGTGTCTGTGCAGTTTGTCGGGGGCAAGCTGGGGACAAGATAGCCGTCCAAATATTGTATTGATTTTGGTGGATGATTTGGGGTTTTCGGATATAGAACCCTATGGAGGGACAGACTTTCATACACCGAATTTAGCCACCTTAGCCAAAGAAGGAACGAGGTTTCAGGAATTTTATAATAATTCCATTTGCGCTCCTACACGTGCATCCTTATTGACAGGACAGTATGCGCATCGTGCCGGTGTAGGGTATTTTAATGTTAACTTAGGCCTTCCTGCTTATCAAGGCTTCTTAAATCGTGAATCAAGGACCTTAGCTGAAGTTCTTAAAGAGGCTGGTTATTCAACCATTATTTCGGGCAAATGGCATGTGGGTGATGATTTCGATCAATGGCCAGCACAACGTGGATTTGAACGTTCTTTTAATTTTGTAGGTGGCGCGTCCAATTTTTATGAAATCAACGGTCCAGAACGTCCGACGGTTCCTTTATATCGGAACAACAAACCGTTCTACCTCCCAAAGGGGCGTTATTTGACTGATGAGATTACCGATCAGGCCATTGGTTTTCTCAAAGAACAGCAAAGCGAGAAAAAGCCCTTTTTCTTGTATTTAGCTTTTAATGCTCCGCACTGGCCTTTGCAGGCGCCAGAAGAAGAAACACAAAAATACAATGGCGTATATCGTCAGGGATGGGATAGTCTACGCATCAAACGTTATGAAAATGCGCAACGAACTGGCGTTTTCCCTTCAGAACAGACTATTGCGAAAAAGGATTCCGCTGTACAGTCCTGGGAGAAATTGACTTACGATGAGAAGCAGTATTGGCAGCGCCGGCAGCAGGTTTTCGCTGGTATGATTGATCGAATGGACCAGAGTGTCGGACGCATTAGGAAAACACTGAGAGAGTTGAAAAAAGACAAAAATACACTAATCATCTTCTTATCGGATAATGGTGCTCAGGGTGGCGATCGGGCCCGGATTTATACCGCAAGGAATACCGAAACCGTTGGTTTGCCCGGATCTTATGAGGTGCAAAATAGCAATTGGTCCCAAACCGGTAATTCTCCACTGCGTAGCTATAAAGATAATCCTTATGAAGGAGGCATCGGTGCCCCATTTATTGTATGGTATCCTAAGGAAGTAAAGGCGAATGCTATTAAGAAGGGAGTAGGGCATCTTATCGATATTGCTCCCACACTATATGACTTTGCTGGTGCTCACTATCCAACCCATATTGGAGATACTACAATAAATGCGCTCCCTGGCTTAAGCTTAAGAGCTGTTCTTCGTTCAGACCTTAATCAGGTCGATCGCAATGTTCCGCTGTTCTGGGAGCGGGCCGGAAATCGTGCTGTTCGATATGGAAAATGGAAACTAGTCTCCCTGTTTAGGAAAGAAAACAAACCAGAACTATACAATATTGATGAAGATCGGGGGGAAAACAACAATTTGGCTGATCGCTACCCAGAGATTGTGAATGATCTTGAAAAACGCTATGAGAAGTGGGCTAAAGAGAATGCTGTAGTGGATTTCAATCGGCTAAAGACAAACAATCAGTTTCGATAGTAATAAAAGAAGGTAATATGAAGAAGATAATTTTTACATTATTTACTTTGCTTGTCTTGATGGGGATAGGCAATGCACAGCAGAAGAAGCCCAATATCATCTTAATTTTGGCGGATGACCTGGGCTATTCAGATTTGGGAGCATATGGATCAGAAATTTCGACACCTAATTTGGATCGTTTGGCCAATGAAGGGTTACGGCTGAAGCAATTCTATAACAATTCTATTTGCGCACCTACACGGGCTTCTCTAATCACAGGACAATATCAGCATAAAGCTGGTGTCGGTTACTTTTCGAACGATCTTGGTCTTCCTGCCTATCAAGGCTATATCAATACTGAATCCCTCACTATTGCTGAAGTGCTCCGGTCTAATGGGTATATTACTGCAACATCCGGCAAATGGCATGTTTCGGGAAATGGAAAAAGTCTACCATGGGATCGTGGCTTTGATCTGGTATTCCCCAAACAGGAAAAAAATGCAGATTCAGGAGCTCCGACATTTAAAGCGCAAACGGACCCAGAAGGATACCCTTTGGAATCGTCGTTTTCAACAGAGGTAATCAATCGTGAAGCGGAAGGATTTTTAGATCAGATTAAAACCCAAGAGAAGCCTTTTTTTCTCTACCTGGCCCATACCGCACCACATTGGCCATTGGTGGCCTTGCCACAAGATATTGCGAAGTACAAAGGCCGTTATGATAAAGGATGGGAAGCTATTCGACAAGAACGTTTTGAACGGCAGAAACAATTGGGACTTACGCCGATAAAGACAGAAGCATCGATTCCTGATGAAGATATTTACGATTGGTCAAGATTATCATACGATCAACGACAGCTGTGGGCAAAGAAAATGGAAATCTTCGCAGCAATGGTTGACCGCCTGGATCAGACTGTAGGTAAATTACTGAAGAAGCTGAAAGACAACGGGCAATTGGACAATACGCTTATCGTGTTTCTCTCAGACAATGGAGCTCCAGCGGAAGATTTGGTGCGATGGTTTCATGGCGCTCGGTTGAATACGGGGCCTGTGGGAACAGAGGGCTCGTTTGAGTCACAGAGCAAAAATTGGTCGTACGCTTCCAATACACCTTTCAAGGCATTTAAAGATTATACCTATGAGGGAGGGATCAACGCGCCATTTATAGCATGGTTTCCGGGTAAGGTCGCGAAAGGCATCAGACAGGGGACCGGGCATGTGATTGATCTGGCGCCTACCTTCTACGACTTGGCTGGCGCTGTATATCCGAAAGATTATAAAGGAATTAAGTCGAACAAATTGCCCGGGAAAAGCTTGCTCCCTGTGTTATTTCAAGGTCAAGATACTGTGTCGCGGGCAGAGGGCTTGTTTTGGGAACGGGCTGGCAACCGTGCTGCACGTATCGGGAAATGGAAGCTCGTATCAACCTGGCCTTCCTATAAATGGGAACTCTATGATTTGGAACAGGATCCTACTGAACGCAAAGATATTGCTGGACTGCATCATGATGTTGTTTCTCGCTTATCTACAGCCTATTTTCGTTGGGCTAAGGATAATGGTGTTGTGGATTTCGCTGAATTAGAGGCTAGAGAACCCCAAAGCATGAAGGATTTTAGAGAAAGTAAAGTACAAGAGATTGCTCCACCGGCATTTCGCTTTTAAATAGAAAAGGGAGCATGTATTAAAATGCTCCCTTTTCTATTTGCCTTCTTCAATCTCAAAAACACTGTCGATTTTCCAATTTGCCTTATCTTTGGAGGCCGCTACAGCTAAGCGATCACAGCGCTCATTTAACGGATGCCCAGCGTGGCCCTTTACCCACACAAGACGCACATTATGCAGTTTATAGGCACTCATTAGACGTAACCAAAGATCTTTATTCTTCTTTCCGGCAAAACCTTTTTGTATCCAGCCATATACCCATTTCTTATCAATGGCATCAATGACATATTTGGAATCAGAATATACGGTAACTTGTTGCTGCAGGTTTTTCAGCGCCTCGAGACCAATGATCACAGCCATCAATTCCATCCTGTTGTTCGTTGTTTTGCGGTAACCGCCCGAAAACTCTTTTTCGATAAGTTTGCCTTTAAAGGCTTCATTATCGCCTGTATAAATAGTTCTTAAGATGGTTCCGTAACCTCCAGGGCCCGGATTTCCACTTGAAGCCCCATCTGTATATAATTCGATCATACCCTCCAAACTTAGATAAATTTGCGTTTATATCCAATACCAATAAACATCAATTAAATAAGGGATAAGCCAAAACCTTGATTATCCTCGTATTTATTATTTATACATCGTTATTTACTTTAGTTGTCACGGATTAAGGCATTAGACTTGCCCTGTTCGGAAGAAATTAGCGCTATTCATGTGATGCATACGTAATATATCCCTTACACAATTGAATTTTGCTGATTTATATGTATTTTGCCGGCTTAAACTCGTTATGTAATCGATAAAATAGCTTTATGAAGTTTCGAAAGATTTCTCTTTTTGTTCTTTTGGCGTCTGCGTGCTTAAACGTTTCAGCTCAGAACAATGTATCAACGCAAAAAATGGATTGGTTTGAAGATGCCAAATTGGGTATTTTTATTCACTGGGGTATTTATTCTGTAGATGGAATCTCGGAATCTTGGTCATTCTTCAATAATTATATTAACCACGACAATTATATCAAACAACTTAATGGGTTTACCGCAAAGGATTACAAACCGAAGGAATGGGCTAAATTGATTAAAGAAGCTGGTGCGAAATACAGCGTGATTACGACAAAACACCATGACGGAATCTCAATGTGGAATACGAAGGCTGATAAAGCGATCACTACATTACAAGATGCGGCTGCAAAACAGGATGTAATCACACCGTTTGTGAAAGCAATACAAGAAGAGGGCTTGCACACTGGACTTTATTATTCGTTGCCCGATTGGAGCCACCCATATTATGATGTTTTTACGCGCAATAGAAAGCGTTATGAATTGAAAGGTGAGCCTACACGTTGGGATAATTATGTGAAATATTACCAAAAGCAATTGACCGAGCTATCCGAACAGTATAAGCCCGAATTACTTTGGTTTGATGGGGATTGGGAGCATAGTGCCGAAGAGTGGAAAGCGAAAGAGACCTCAAATCTTTTGCGGAAATATAATCCGAATATTATTATAAACTCGCGATTGAATCATCATGGAGATTATGATACACCTGAGCAGGGGATTCCGGTCACGCGCCCCGATGCTAAATTTTGGGAGCTCTGTTACACCATGAATGATTCTTGGGGCTACCAACCCTTTGATAAAAAGTACAAATCACCCAATATGATCATCCGAACGTTGGTCGATTGTATTTCCATGGGTGGAAACTTATTATTGGATATTGGTCCAAAAGCAGACGGTACGATCCCTGAGGAGCAATTAAATATTTTGAAACAGCTGGGGCGATGGACGCATAAGCATGCGGCTGCGATCTATGGTACAAGAGCCGGTATTCCTTTTGCAAATTACGGTGGGAAATCTGCTTTATCAAAAGACGGAAAAACACTTTATCTGTATGTGTATGAACAGAAACCCGAATTGCAACTCAAAGGTTTAGTCAATCATTCGGCCATTAAAGGCATTTCAGTTGTTGGTGATGCATCCGCGAAAGTAAGTGTTAAATCTGAAAATGAAACCGTTCGAGTAGACTTGACGAAAGTAAACTTTGATCAGGATGTCACCGTGATTGCACTGAACTTTGCGGAAGCGCTTCGTTGGACTGCACCTCGGGAGACTGAAGTTACGTTGAAATCTGTGTTGGATAATAAGTTGACAGATCGTGCTTTAGGTCAGATCGCTTCAACACTGCATGCAGGAAAAAATATTTTTGATAATTCCGGATTAACCGTGGATGGCTTAGATACGAAATTGCCGAGTAGTAACGCGACTAACCCGACGGTATTAAAGTGGATTAAGGACCATGCCGAAGCACTTTATGAGACTGGAAAAGGCTTGCCTGAAGGACATTATGAAGGATTAAGTGCACTTTCCAAAGATCGCCAGACCTTGTATTTGTTTGTTGAAGGAAAACCTACAGGCCCAATTGCATTAAAAGGTGTCAAAAATGGAGTCGCTAGGATCCGGGTAGTCGGTGACGGTTCCATGATAAACCATGAGGTTTTCAATAAGCTTTATTGGAGTAGCATACCTGGTATTATCTACATTCAGGCACCAGCGGAGCGCTTGGATAAAAATATGACCGTTATCGCTGTGTTGTTGGATGCGCCAATACAACTATATCGCGAGAAAGTGGGTGCTATCGAAAATAACCTTTAAGAGGTTGGATAGTGCTTAGCATTGAAAAGAAGCCTAGGATAACAACATATCCCGGGCTTTTTTACGTAGGATATAAACCATTCTGATCAATTTCGGGGGTATGCGATGCATTTTCTCCTGAATTGTGGCAAGGAAGTATTTTTTATTATAACTTAGACCTATGAATCTAATCAAAACTGTTTTGATCCCAATTATTGTTTTTCTATGTATTTGTTGTTCTTCCGGTGACGGAAGTAAATCTGAGCGGTTGCGGGCAGATTCGTTAGTGAATGAAGTTGTCGATGGTAAGTTAGATATTACTACATTAGCAGAGTCGAATGAATTTATGTATTTCAATGATAAATACTTTCATGAACCAGCAGATTTAAAGGTCATTCCAAAATTTGATAAAGTGCAGATTCAAGTTGTTACTTACCGAATTTATCAGCATGTCAGACTGAAAAATAATCGTTATGAGTTTAATGTGCAGAAAGCCAGTGAACTGCATATTCCAAATAGCGCTTTTGTGTATTACCAACGTTCTTTTGATGATATGAACCGAAAGGCTGCCTTGAGTAAAGATTCTATCCGACTTGAGCTGCCGGATAACTATGCATCCTTGTTGATAAATGAATGATCCAGATCTACAGACATGATGAAAGTCATATAGAAAGTCAATCTTAACTATAGTATGGAGTAACAAACAGACTTAAGATGAAAAAGAAAAATATTGTTGTATTGACGGGGGCCGGTATTTCTGCTGAAAGCGGTATACCTACATTTAGGGATGCCAATGGATTGTGGGAGGGACATGACGTCATGGAAGTTGCTTCAATTGAAGGTTGGCACAAAAACCCAGCCTTAGTCCAGGAGTTTTATAATCTGAGACGGAAAGCCGCTTTGGTGGCACAGGCAAATGCAGCTCATTATGCGCTGGCAAGATTGGAATCAGCGTACCAGGTGAGTATTGTAACGCAGAATGTAGATCTGCTACATGAACAGGCGGGATCATCTCATATTGTTCATTTGCATGGCCGCTTGGATCAGGCCAAGTCGTCTATCGATGATCGCTTGGTGTATCCCATTGTCGGTGATGAGATCAAGATGGGCGATCTTTGCGAGAAAGGTAGTCAGCTGAGGCCAAATATAGTCTGGTTTGGAGAAGCTGTACCAGCCATTGAGGAGGCCATAAGCTTGGTTTCGAATGCCGATATTTTGATTATTATTGGAACCTCCCTACAGGTTTATCCTGCTGCAGGACTTAAAGAATTTGCGCCTAGTCACTGTCAAACGTTTATAATTGACAAAAAAATACCTAGTGACAGGGCTTTACGTAATATACAGTGTTTTGAGGAGTCGGCGACAATAGCTGTTCCCAATTTGGTAGAACAATTACTTTATTAAGTGTTGTATAGTGATATATAAAATAGAGGTTTATGAAAAAAATAATAGGGATTCTTTGCCTATCCGTTGCTTTTGCTGCATGTCAAAATAATTCGGAAATCAACGTAAATACGAGTTCAAATGATCAGCCTTTGACCTTGGATAGTGTCCAAGCCAGGCATTTGCTCAGTTTGCCATTGCATTGCATCGACGTGGAATATCCCAATAAGTTAGGGCAGGTACTCGGTAGTGATAGTGATCTAAAAGCACCGCGCACATTGCATCCAATTTTTTACGGTTGTTTTGACTGGCATTCTTCTGTACATGGATATTGGTCAATTGTACATATTTTGAAGGAATTTCCAAATTTGGACAGTTCGGGTGAAATTCGGCGCCAATTGAACCGAAATATTACGGCGGAAAATGTGGCCGTTGAATTAGATTTCTTTCAAGATAAGAACAATAAGAACTTTGAGCGCACGTATGGCTGGGCCTGGTTGTTGCAGCTGCAGAAAGAGTTATTAACTTGGGAAGACACAGATGCAAAACGCTGGGCGTCGAATCTTGAACCGTTGGTGAAACACGTTGTAAAATCTTATCAAGAATATCTGCCCAAATTAGTTTATCCGATTAGAACAGGGTATCATGATAATTCGGCATTTGGCCTTTCTCTGTCCCTGGACTATGCAAGAAGTACGGGAAATGTGACGTTTGAAAAATCATTAATGACGAATGCCTCCCGTTTATATAGTCAGGATAAGAGCTGCAATATTGCTTTTGAGCCAAGTGGAAGCGACTTTCTTTCCCCTTGTCTTGAAGAAGCCCTTTGTATGAGTTTGGTGCTGCAACAGGAGGATTACCGTAAATGGTTAAAGGATTTTATGCCAGATCTGTTTAATCCCGATTTCAATTTAGAACCAGGTATCGTAAAAGATCGAACAGACGGACATTTGGTCCATCTGGATGGACTTAATTTTAGTCGTGCAAACTGTTTAAATGGTATCGCAAAAGCGCTGCCTGAGTTAAGTTACTTGCATAAGTTGGCGAATAAACATTTAAAGTACTCTTTGCCCAATATTACCACCAAGGATGACTATATGGGGTCACATTGGTTAGGCACATTTGCACTCTATGCACTATCAAAGCATTGATTCGGGGAGATTATCTTCTCCCCATTTATCCCTTAGTGTTAATATTTCCTCGAGCGAACGGCCAAGCACAGTTAATTCATATTCTACCTTTGGCGGGACTTGCTGATATACTATTCTAGTGATCAGGTTGTCCTGCTCAAGTTCCTTTAATTTAGCAATCAGCATACGCTCTGATATGCCTACGAGCTTTTTCCGCAACTCACTATAGCGGAGTTTACCTTCATTTAGCAGATAGGAAAGCATGTTGATTTTCCATCTGCCGCCTATGGCACATCAGGAGTACCATCATTTCTACAACTCATTGCTTATGTGCATACTGAGTATTTTACTGTTGGCCACAGACAAACCTTTAAAATTATACTTTAAATCTTGCATCCGCTTAAGTATGATCATCAGAAAATTTAGGTCATTTCTGCGGCTTAATTTTCTGATGATCGTGTGTTTATTCCGATGAAACTGGAGCTTAAGATACAGGGGATAGCCTAATGGATTTAAAGGGTAAGCGGGATGGCTAGTCTTTCCTGTGATGTTATTGGATTCATGTACTGCTATACATGCTTTCGCTATAAATAGTCTGGACTATTCTTGTTTATGGCCGATAGCTACAAAATAAATGAAGAATAGGTTGGAATATAAAAAACGTGATTTGTGCTAATTTAAGTCTGTTGATTTATACATATAAATCTTGTTTTTTATCTTATATTGCCTTTTTTTTTGTTCAAATGAAGTTTTTGTCTTGTTTATTTAGCTGCCTGTTTTTTTTGCTAGGTTATAAAAAGGCTATAAAATTCAAGATTTGTGCTACTCCATAAGATCAAACTTATAATAAATTTGATCTATCAATCCCATAAGGATGTGACATGCTATGTATAGGTATATAAGACATCTTTTAATGTTATTGCCCATTGTTTTTTTCTGTATGTTTATTACAGGTAAAATAAACAAGGATGTCTTTTCACATGCTGCCTATAAAAACGCGTCAAAACCGTCAATAGCTTCATCACAATCCCATTTCGATTTTTTTGTCGGGTCGATCGATGAATGCTCATTCGAATTGAGTTATGATCAACATTTAGCATATGCCGTTCGGCTCTGTGCTTTGGGACTGATTCTGCCTATTTTCTTGCTATTTACGGATAAGAAGTCGTGGCATAGTTTTTATGAACTCCAAAATAAATATTTGTCTAACAGACTACCAGACAAGTGTATCCTATACCATTCCTTTAAAATTTTCGGTTAATCCCCTTTTTCTTTTCGTGAATATCATTGGTTGAGTCGAAACACGGCTATATAACCTATGTAACAAATCGTTGCTTGAAGAAAGCGGCTTAATCATCTGCTTTGCTATTAAATCATTTATATGAACACAACACTTTATGCATTAGCTATTACAGCTATTACGATCAGTTTTTTTCATACTGCATCGGGCCCTGACCATTATCTGCCCTTTATTGTATTGTCCAAATCGAAAAAATGGTCGTTTGGGAAAACTATATTATGGACAATTATATGTGGACTTGGGCATGTTTTCAGTTCGGTCATCCTGGGGGTTATTGGCGTTTATCTTGGATGGCAGCTCAATAAAATCAGCTGGTTACAGGACGTGCGTGGCAATGTTTCGAGTTGGGCACTATTTATTTTTGGACTTGGATATTTGATTTACGGGATTTGGAAAATGTCTAAGAAGCATTCCCATAAGCATTTTGATGTGATGGGCGATGAAGTTTATGTGCATGAACATACCCATGGGAAAAGCTCATCAGGGCATCATCACCATCATCAAAAAACGAAGGTAACGCCTTTGGTATTATTTGCAATTTTCGTCATGGGACCATCGGAACCATTGATTCCACTTTTATTCTTTTCAGGTGCACACCGCTCAATGACGGAGGTGATTACCCTGATTAGCACTTTTACCATCACGACAGTGGTAACCATGGTCGGAATGGTCTTGTTGGGAATTTATGGTTATAACTTGCTCAATACCGAAAAACTTGATCGATATGTACACGCCATTAGTGGCGCTGTCCTGTCAATTTGCGGTGGGGGGATGTTATTTCTGGGATGGTAATTTTTTAAATGTGAAGTTACCGCTTGGCATTTCGGCCAATTTGCGCTATCGTTATATGAATACAAAACCAGCGATAGAAGATAATTCGGTACGTGCTAAAGGTTATTTTGTCAATGACCTCCTGCTAAACTATGGCCTGGGAAAATGGAATTTTTTGATGCAGGTCCAAAACTTATTTGACACCAAGTGGAATGAAGCGCAGTTTGAGACCGAAACTCGATTAAGAAAAGAACAGCAGTCTGTTTCTGAATTGCATTTTACACCTGGAACACCTTTTATGGTAAAAGCGGGCCTGAGTTATAAATTCTAAAGACTGGGCGCGATGGTAGCTTTAAAATTTTCCTTTGTATCTTTAATAGGGATTATAACTCCTTATAAATAATGTATTATGGAAAAGAGTAAGTTACTTCGAATGGATAATATGGGTATCGTGGTGGAGTCATTGGACAACGCGATTTCCTTTTTTTCAGAACTTGGTTTATATCTGGAAGGGCGAGCGCAGATTGAAGGTGAATGGGCAGGTAGAGTGACTGGTCTCGGTGCGCAGCATGTCGAGATCGCCATGATGGTGACACCAGATGGACATAGCCGATTGGAACTTTCAAGATTTATTGATCCTGCGATAATTGCAGATCATAGAAATGCTCCGGTCAATGCCTTGGGCTATTTGCGGGCAATGTTTACCGTTGAAGATCTAGATGATGTACTGCGGAGGCTAATTGGCATTCACGGCGCTGTCCTCGTAGGGGAGGTGGTACAATACGAAAATGCTTATCGCCTTTGTTATCTAAGAGGAGTAGAGGGATTATTGATTGGTTTAGCCCAACCGCTATAGGGTAAATGATTGAATCGAATCTTTGTGCGAAAAAAGAAAATTTAAAAAATTTCTATGTCGTACAAAATAAATAGAAAACTAAGACGTTATTGATACAAATACTTTTCATAAAATAGGTTAATATATGGCTAAGACCCTAGAGTTCCCCGCTCTAGGGCTTTTTTGTAATTATACGTGTGGGAATAACGAAGTTTAGCACAATCTGTTCGGATTGTGTTCTTTCCTGATCAATAAAGTGAAATTTATCTGCTTGATGAAAGCATGAGGAAGGCCTAAGAATCTATTTTTTTAGACTCTATTTTCAATGATGAACTCGTCATTACATTCATGACTGGTTTTACAATTTTGACCAAGCTGGATGTAATTTAGGCAATTTTTGAACATGTGGTCATTAGTACAATCACACATAGGACGAGCAATATAATAACAGATGTGGTGTAAGGCGTTCTTCTCATAATACTTTTTTTTACTTAGTAGTTTACAAAAGCCGTGCCTTTATTTTTAGAACTTGCAGTGAGTCTGATTGTTGTAGCTTCGTGTCTACAGGATAGTCGATATGAAAAAGGGATTGTATGCTTGAAAAAGCTTGTGCTGATACCTTGCGCATCGATTTTGGGATTAACGGATCTGGCTCATATTGTTCCCTTGAAACGATGTTTTTTTGATAGCATATAGACGATCAGAATACCTAAAAGCATTACGATCGTATAGGCAATAAACGCGATGTTTTCAGACTGATGTTCACTGCCCTTTGAAACATTTTCTACCCATAACCCTGTGCTATTTTTAAACCCCAAAGCCCAATGGGTTAGGTTCCATCCGAAGTGCAGTCCTATAGATAGTGCAATATTGCGGGTTCTTAGCGCAGCAAGACCAAAAAGTACAGCTCCAAGTCCTGAACCCAGTACTGCCGCCTTTAGTGTAAAACCGGTAAATAAATGTTCTAAAATAAAAACAAGTACCATAATCGAAAAGGCTACAGCAGTGCCGAGTTTATCTTTCAGGCGCCATAAGAAATAGGTTCTAAAAACCAGCTCTTCCCGACAGGCGACGAAAAAGTAAAGAAGAATATGTATTGCCAAAAATTTAGTGTCGATAAATGCCTGTTTCTTAAAAGATACTTCGGCAAAATTTGTCAGTATTATAACCATAAGGCCGACCATAACAATACCTAAGCATAAGCCAGCGCTAAAATTGAGCACACTCCTTTTGTTAAATCCTAACCCGATTTGAGAAAAACTAATTTTATCCCAAGCTTTGAACAGGTAAACTAAACCCAAGCTGAGGAATGTCGCGAGGCTGAGTGAAAATAAATCGGGGAACATTGTTTGTTTGGTTATGCCCGCAGCGAAAGCAAACACCACGAGGGAAGCAAAGTAAAATAATATTACTTTCAAAAATACCATTTCTCTTTTCATGTCTTAATTGTTTAGCTCGATATGAATTTACGCTATTTTAGCTTAAATGAAAAAAATGATGTGCTACTTGTTGATCTTAAAGTGCAGGTCTTGTTCCTGTAGGTAGGTTCTTTTGCTTGTCACGTATTTTGCTGCTTAAAACAGGTTGATTTATCGTTCGTTTTTTCTTATATTAGGCAATAAACCAATGAATTATGGCTATGGTCAATCTAAAACGGAGAAAATTTATTCAAGGAGCGGGGGCAGTTTTAACTTTATCAGCCTTAGAAGTTAAGGGGCTTTCATTTCGTGATGCGATTAAAAATTTTCGGGTCGGACTGATTGGTGCAGGTTGGTATGGGAAAAGTGATTTATTCCGTTTAATTCAGGTTCGGGATGTCGATGTCATCGCCATATGCGACGTCGACGACAATCAGCTGCAGGAAGCTGGGCGGCTGGTTAGTGAGCGTCAGATTTCAAAAAAAGTTCCAAAACTGTATAAAGATTATAGGGAAATGCTCGCCAGTCATAAATTCGATCTCATTCTCATTGGAACACCAGATCACTGGCACGCCAGACAGGCAATTGATGCGATGCGTTCGGGTGCTCACCTCTATTTGCAGAAACCGATCAGTGTTGATGTGCTTGAGGGGGATGCTATATGGCGTGCGGCAAGAAAATATAATCGGAAAGTTCAAGTGGGAACACAACGGAGAAGTACAGCCCATCTCATTGACGCCAAGAAGCGAGTGATCGATAGTGGCTTACTTGGTAAGATTTCGCATGTGGAAATGTGCTGCTATTATCATATGCGAAAGAATGGCAATCCACCGATCGAGGCGGTTCCAGATTTCCTGGATTATGAACTTTGGACCGGACCAGCACCTTTGCGGGCTTATGATGGTTTGCCTCATGGTGGCTGGTGGCGAACTTTTATGGCCTATGGGAATGGAATAACCGGGGATATGGGAATGCATATGTTTGATACTGTGCGTTGGCTTCTGCAGCTTAAATGGCCCAAAAGCGTGCATGCGAAAGGTGGCATTTATGTGCAAAAAGGAGGGAAATCGACGATCGCGGATACGCAGACAGCCTTATTTGAATACGAAGATCTTAATTGTGTCTGGCAGCATAGGACATGGGGGGCAGCAGCAGACCCTGAATACCCCTGGGCATTTGTGATATATGGTGACAAGGGTACCTTAAAGGGAAGTGTGATGAAATATGAATTTATTCCAATCGGAGAAGGCAAGCCCATTCGACAGGATGTTATCTTAGAAAAAGAGAAGTTCCCCAAAGATTTGACGGAGCACCGAATCGAGTTGCATACAGCGCCTGCAACCAGACAACATATGCTTGACCTTTTATCGGCAATTGAAAATAATCATCTTCCTGTAGCGGATATTGAAGAGGGCTATATATCCACCGCGAGCTGCATTCTGGCGAACTTGTCGATGCAGTTGAATCGCCCCTTGATTTATGATCCAATACAAAAAATATGTGTCGATGATCCTGAAGCAACTCAATTACTGCAAAGACCGTATCGCAGTCCATGGCAACATCCGTAATAACATAGGTCAAGGGCGCTGAGCAAAGTTGAGGTCGGGAGTTATTCGGTATTGAACCGCAACGGTGCGGTAAATTGAACAAATATCAATATATTGGTATCAGGTGGTCATAACATAGAAAAAGGAATATTATGCAGACGATATTGGGTGCCAATGGACAAATTGGAGAAGAACTGGCGCGCGAGCTAAAGCGAAATTTTACTTCTGCTATACGCATAGTCAGTCGAAACGCAAAAAAAGTAAATGATACTGACGAAGTTTTTTCCGCGGATCTATCGATCCGTGAACAGGCATTCGAGGCGGTGAAGGGGAGTAATATTGCCTATTTCACTTTAGGGCTTCCTATAAGTTCGGATCTATGGGAGGAACAGTTTCCAGCTATTCTTCGTCATGTGATTGATGCCTGCAAGATCAACGGTACTAAGCTTGTTTTTTTTGATAATACATATATGTATCCTCAAGACGATCGTGTTTTGACGGAGGAAAGTACCTTTGCTCCTGTCGGAAGAAAGGGGAAAGTGAGGCGGAACATGGCAGAAATGGTACTTGCTGAGATAGCATCGGGCCAGCTTGAAGCCGTTATTTGTCGAGCACCTGAATTTTATGGTCCTGGCAAAACACAAAGCATTACCAATACCCTAATTTTTGATAATATCAAAGCGGATAAAAAACTGAAAGTGCCTTTACGTGTTGATAAGAAACGAAGTCTGATTTGGACTCCCGACGCAAGTCGAGCAACTGCACTTATCGGAAATACACTCGATACCTATGGACAGACCTGGCATTTGCCCGTGGATAAAGGGCATCCCACATACCGGGAATTTATCAGAATGGCAGCAGACATTTACGGTAAGGAGTTCAAATATACTGTTGTTCCCAAATTTATCTTTAAAATAGGAGCTTTGTTCAATAAACGGTTAAAGGAGCTTTTGGAACTTCTTACACGATACGAACACAATAATCTATTTGATGATTCAAAGTTTAGAAATAGATTTCCTGAATTTGAGGTTACTTCTTACGAGCAAGGAATCGAACAGATTCAGCAAGACAAGTTTTAACCTATGCATAAATGAGAGTGTAAGCGACTTCGTTCACCTGACGACAACCGCATCTGGTCATAATATTATGCTTGAGGAGCCAACTTTGGTCATCAGCGCTTTTTCACAGCTGCTGGGAAAACTGTAAGATAAGGAAACCGAACTTCAGCCTTGTGCTCTGAGATGAAGCAAAATACGTTGAATATCGGTTTTCTTTTATGATAAAGCTTTTTTGAGGGGCAAGTGAATCAATAATGGGCACGGAATAAGAAAACCTACGCTGCATTTGTAAATTCTAAATTTCTACAGAATTCGTTCCGTTCTTTACGCGTTTAAAAAGACGCGTGCGAGATGAATATTAATTCGACGATAATCCATAATTATGCTAGGCTTAGAAAATCGTTGTTCTTTCTACCTACAATCCTGTTAGCTCTGCTCATTCTATTTCTATATTTTAATCATGCATTGAATGTATATGGCTATACCGTCATTCAGAAGAGTAGCTTTTTCGCGATAAATGCTTATCTGGGGCAATATCCAAATCTTGAGTCCAATTTTACACAGTTTGGAGATTGTTTAATCAGTCTCTCGCTTTTGAGTGTCTTTCTGCGCTATGGTCCTAAATTATGGGAGGCGTTAATATCATCATCTCTAATTTCTGCTTTCTTTTCGATCCTTTTAAAAGTACTATTTGCTGTGCCACGACCCGCAGCAGTATTTAATCATACTAGTTTTTTGATTACCGGTAAGATGCTTCTTGGGAACAATAGCTTGCCTTCTGGCCATTCCATCACGATATTTACAACGTTGACTGTTATCATGTATGCTTTTATGCCGCAACGATTAAGTTATAAAATAATGTGGTTTTTAGGTTTAACATTTATTGGGTTAATGCTTGCTTTATCTCGCGTCGCATTGGGGGCACACTATCCTTTGGACGTGCTCAGTGGCTGTATTATAGGATATCTTTCGGGGCTGTTCGGAATTTTTTTTAGCAGGGAATTTAAAATATGGAACTGGATCAACAACAAACGATATTATCCAATTTTCATATTATTGTTCCTCGTTTTCAGTATTGTATTGATCAATAGAATAATTAATGATAATTTGCTAATATTTTATTTTACATTTATCTGCTTAATTAGTACACTTTATAAAATCATTACCGTTTATGCTAAAAAATAGCTTAAAATTAGTTCATTTTGTCCTTTTCATGAGTGTGTTGAATTTTATATTCTTCCATTTTCCATTTTATACTTTTGTTTTTAATAATGTTGATTACAGGAGTTTTGGGGGTATTGTTCTGATCGGTAGCTTAATGGTTCTGATGCTGGTGATGAATGCTTTTGTACTTTATCTATTTTTTTCGGCGTCCCGTCGCTTTGGGAAATCCATACTTGTTTTGTTCTTTCTGATCAATTCAGTCGCCGTTTATTTTGTTAACACATACAGCGTTATTTTGGATGAAACAATGATCGGTAATATCTTGAATACCCGATATTCAGAGTCCAGCGGTTTCTTTTCCCTGAAACTGATCGTCTATCTCGTGTTTCTTGGTATTATACCTAGTATCTTCATCATTAAAGCTAAAATAGTAAAGGATAAACCAAGAAAGTTTTTTATCACTTCCTCACTTTCGTTATTATTTATTGTTATTTTAATATTTGCCAATGCGACTAATTGGTTGTGGATCGATAAGAATTCGAAGACTTTGGGTGCACTTGCCATGCCTTGGTCTTATACCGTCAATATTTCGCGCTTTTATATTCATGAATATCAAAAAAATAAGAAAGAGATTCTATTGCCGGATGCGACAATAACTGACCACAAAAAGACAGTAGTTGTACTTGTTATAGGTGAATCTGCTCGAAGGGATAATTTTTCGTTGTATGGCTACCAGAAGAATACAAATCCTCTGCTTTCCAAGACACCCAATCTTTATCATTTTGACGCAACTTCTTGTTCTACCTATACGACAGCTGGAGTAAAATGTATATTGGAACATAAAAATACGGATGATTTGTACGAAATCCTGCCAAATTACCTTTACAGAAATGATGTCGATGTGATCTGGCGAACGAGTAATTGGGGGGAGCCGCCTGTACATATTAAAGAATATGAAACAAGTGATCAACTTGCTACAACCTGTAAAGGTGAAGGATGTGCTTACGATGAGGTACTTTTAACAGGTCTAAAGGAGCGGATATCATCCAGTAAAAAAGACAAGATTTTTGTTGTGCTCCACACAAGTACAAGCCATGGACCAACATATAGCAAGAAATATCCTGCTCAATTCGAACAGTTTAAGCCTGTCTGCAATAGTGTTGAGTTAGGGAACTGTTCTAAAGAAGAATTGATAAATGCTTATGATAACACGGTTGTTTATACAGATTATATTTTGCATAATCTTATTGAGGATCTAAAACAATTGAAGGAATATAACAGTGCCATGTTGTTCGTCTCGGATCATGGAGAATCACTGGGTGAAAATAACCTGTATATGCACGGACTGCCGATGAGCATTGCACCAAAAGAGCAATACGAGATTCCTTTTATCGTCTGGGTGTCTGATCATTCAAAACAGTTGAAACCAAATAAAACCTTGACCCAAAATCATGTATTTCATAGTGTACTGAAATTTCTGGATATGAAGAGCCCTATCTATGACGAGAATATGGATATTTTCAAATAGCGAGCAATAGCGATTGTCAAGGTTTATTGATTTTACAGTATGAAATCAGCTAAGAAGATTATAATTGAACCTGTAATAGATGATTCTTTTTCTATAAATCGGATAGATCAGCACCTTAACGATGATGAAACATTTAATAGACTGACCTATAATCGTATTTTTTTTGTCGAAACCGGTGCCGGCTATCTTTCTATTGATAATAATGTATTTGAGCTACATGACAATAGCATTTTTCTCTTATCCAAGGGACAGATCTATGCTTTTTCAGATCAGACTTCGGTAATGGGTTTTTCCATTTCCTTTGGAGATTGTTTTTGGCAAAAGACACCTCCGAGCGCAAGTAACTGTAAAGCTGTATTGTTCAATAACACCAGTGCAAATCCATATCTGAAGCCTAATACTACCGAAGTAGCGGAGCTGTTATTTCTATTCAATGCACTGTTGTCAGAATATTGTGGTCCCCAGTATATCAATCAGATGGATGCTCTTGCGGCGTTTTTGAAAATTATTATGATTAAACTTGCGAACGTTAAACTGACCGCGGAAGCAACTTTCGATAGTCAGGATTACATCTTGTATCGCAAATTTATGGAAATGCTCAGTGCACAGTTTGATCAATATCATGCCGTGTCGGATTATGCCAAAATGCTTCATATTTCAGCACGAAGATTAAGCGAACTTTGTAAACGATGTAGCGGGATTAAGGCGAAGGAGATCATTAATGGGCAGCTCATAGCAGAAGCGAAACGATTGCTGCAGTTTAGTGCGATAACAGTGAAAGAAATCGCCTATGCACTTAATTTTAATTCGGCAGAACAATTTAGTCATTTTTTTAAAAAGAATACAAAACTGTCTCCCCTGAACTACCGTAATCAATTTGTTGATGCAGATTGAAAGTTGCACACGGTAAATTTTGACATTTCAAACGTACTTATTGCTATTCCTATGGGGCTGTTGCCATCATAACTTTGTCCTAAATATCTTAAAGTTATGGCAGTAAATCATCTAAAAAAAGTGGCCGGCATTGTTATTCCGGACAGTAAAATCGCAACGCAAGCGACAGCATTACTATTGGAACATGGTACTGAATTTATCTACAACCATTCGTTGCGTGTCTTCCTATTTTCATCTTTGAATGCAAAACGCAAAAATTTGGTCTACGACAGTGAATTGTTGTATGTAGCTTCCGTATTTCATGATTTGGGCTTAGTATCGCATTACAGCAGTGCAGATCTTCGTTTTGAAGTGGATGGCGCTAATGCCGCCCGAGACTTTCTAAAAAGCCATGGTGTAGAGTCGACGAAATTACAGCTCGTATGGGATACCATAGCACTCCATACAAGCATAGGAATTGCTGAACACAAAGAAAATGAAGTTGCCCTGATGTACTCGGGCGTTGGGCTTGATGTGATGGGTGAGGGCTATGCGCATTTAAGTGCCAAAAATAGAGAAGAGATTGTTCAAGCCTTTCCAAGGGATAATTTTAAAAAGAAAATTATCCCGACTTTTTTTGAAGGTTTTGAGCATGAGACAGAAACCACATTTGGCAATATAAAGGCAGATGTGTGCGCTTTTATGATCCCTAATTTTGAGCGAAAGAACTTTTGCGATTGTATTCTTCATTCGCCTTGGTCTGAATAGTAAGTCTAAGTCCGAGGTCTGAATAACAAGTTCGGATCACATAGCTTTCGGGACTATCTTGCTTTAGCGATAGTCCCGCGCTATTTTCTCCTATTCAATACTATCCCAATAATCGACGACTGACTTCTAACCGAGCTAAAGCACATCTTGTATGTATATCATGTATTGGATATTTGAAAATCGTTAAATTTATGTCTTAACTTTATAAAGGCTCTAGTACAGTTTTCAAGTTTCAATTTGTACAATGGCTTTTTATTTTAATGGTATCAACGTATGGTTTTAAATAGTATTTATCGGATGGTTTTCAAATCGATTTTGTTTATAACAATGACGTTGATTTCGTTTGACTTGTTGGCCCAAGCTCGAAATCCTGAAAAGAAGATCATTAGATCTGACTTTCAAAAATATTTTGATGAGTGTCATGTTAAGGGCGCTGTTGCGCTTTATGACAATAACAAAGGTGCTTGGATTTTGTCCGATACATCGGACACACAAGTTGCAACATTACCTGCATCAACTTTTAAGATTATAAATATGTTGATTGCCTTGGAAACGAAGACGATCAAAGATGAAAATAGCATTGTTCCATGGCCGGGATCAACAGATACCTTAAAATATGGCTACCGACCAGATATTTATAAAAATATCAGTGTAAAAGAGGCATTTACCGTGTCTGCAGGTTGGGCATTTATTGAGTTAGCGAAGAAAATTGATCGTTCTGTCTATCTGAAGTATCTCAAAGCCTGTAACTACGGGAATGTGGACCTTTCCGAATCAGGTCCCGACTTCTGGAATTTTGGTCCAATGGGCATCTCACCAATTAATCAGGTTGAATTTTTGAAAAAGCTTTATGATGGAAATTTGCCATTTTCAAAAAGAAATATGGATATTGTTAAAGGTGTCATGATTTCGGAACAAAACGCGGACTATACGGTTCGGTCTAAAACGGGCTGGACAATGGCCAATCAGATCAACACCGGATGGTGGATAGGCTATGTTGAACAAAAGGAAAATGTTTATTTCTTCGCAACGCGACTTATTCAGGACCGGAAGTTCAACAGCCCTGATTTCTCGAGCTGCCGGAAGACGATTACACGGAAAATTTTTAAGGATCTAAAGATTTTGCCCTAACACCAAGGTTGATGGTTATCAGTCAATAAATTTTATCAGGACAATAGACAGATGGAAAATTTTAATCGAAAAAAGCATTGGGAAGAAATATACGAAAATAAGCCGCTGGAATCAGTTAGCTGGTATCAGCCTACCCCAGAAGTATCACTACATTTTATAAATCAATCTAGTCTCCCAAAAAAGGCTAAAATTATTGATATAGGTGGTGGTGACAGTTTCCTGGTTGATTTCTTATTAAAAGCAGGATTTGAAGATATTACCGTATTGGATATTTCCAGCGCTGCCATTGAAAGAGCGAAGAAGCGATTAGGGGATCAAGCGACTAAAGTCAAATGGATTGTTTCGGATATCTTGGACTTCGTTCCCGATACACCATATGATTTTTGGCATGATAGGGCCACATTTCATTTTTTGACTGCTCGCCAGGAGATTGAACGCTACATCGAAATCGCAGATCAAGCAATTGCAGTGGGAGGTATTTTGGTTGTTGGAACCTTTTCTGAACAGGGACCAACGAAATGCAGTGGCATTACAATTAAACAATATTCAGCACAATCGATAAGCGATTTGTTCCAGACATATTTTAGGAAAATTGAATGTATAGATATTGACCATATAACACCCTTCGACACGAAACAGCGTTTTGTGTTTTGCAGTTTTCGCAAAGAGCTGTTATAGCAGGGTCGAATACTTCTCTCGCAAATAGAACATCGCTGTGTCGATCGAATCTGCTCGTTTGCGCTAACTTTTATTGGAATTTTCCAATAAAAGTTCTCCCCAAGCATTCAATTTCCAGAGTACTTCCACTAAACTTTTCCCTAATGGGGTCAATGAATACTCCACTCTTGGAGGAAGCTCCTGGAAAGATTGTTTGGTTAGAATGCCATCATTGACCATTTCACCCAATTGTTGGTTTAGCACTCGTCTATCAACTGTTGCGATACCACGAAGCATTTCACTTGGGCGTTTTTCCCCTTCATTGATACGCCATACAATCGGAATTTTCCATTTCCCACTAATCGCATTGACGGCAAATTCCAATGGACATATTTTTTGTTTTATTGTTTTCTCTGTTATACGCATAAAATTGACTTTTTTGTCCCATAGGGATAATAAAATGCGGTATTGTGATTGTGCATTTACTTTTAAAACTTTGCAGAAATAACATACAGCATCATGAAAAATTTAGAATACGAAGTTGCTAAATTAAATGCAAATTTAGCAACTCTTCCTCTCGAAATAAAGGAAATATTTGGCAGATCGATTCAGGATCTACAGTCTGGGGATCTAACCGAAAAGAGCCTACAGATAGGGGACAAGTTCCCTGATTTTAGTTTGGTGAATTCGAAGTGTGAAGAAATTGAGCTGGGAAAACTTCTGAAGAAAGGAAAGGTCATTGTGGCCTTTTTCCGCGGTAGCTGGTGTCCCTACTGTAACCTCGAGTTAAGAGCTTTACAACAGAATTTGACTCATTTTACTGCTGTTGAGGCCACTCTTCTTGCAATTTCGCCACAAGTGCCTAAATTTAGCGAAGCACTTCTGACGGACAACAATTTGGATTTCGAATTGTTGTTTGACGAAGATAATACTTTGGCAATCAGTGTTGGCATCTCATTTGAACTTCAGGATTATGCCATTTCAAACTATAATCGCTTGGGAATCAACTTGTCCGCCTACAATGGTAATGACGGCAACAGACTGCCGGTCCCTGCTGTTTTTGTGATCGATCCTGATTATACGATATCTTATCGATTTATGGATGTCAACTATATGAATAGGCTTAATATCGAAGAGTTAATAACACAGCTATGAGTAAAGTACAACGTAAAGGTGCAAGACGGATAGCGGATATTTCGATAGATTGCCTGGACAGTCTGAACCGCGGAGAAATTGAAACTGCAAATCTTATGGAGTGGCTCGCTGTTGACCAACGGTTTTTACTCGAGCATATCCTTCAGCAAAATGGGCGCATTCATTACTTGAAACCAATCTTGGCACTGCTTGATCAGTTACAGAAACCGACGGTAAATTCCATCAATGAAACGATCGGGCGGGCGCTGCTCGATTTGATCACACAATATCGTGATAATACCTTCCTGACAATACTATCCAATCATGCTGCAGATCTCGTGCGTTGCTGGGCAACCTACACGGTCGGAGCTGATAAGCAGCTTGAAATTGAGAAACTACTGTTGTCCATGCGTCCTTTTGCCGCAGATCGGCATTTTGGGGTGCGAGAAATCAGCTGGATGGCGATACGTAATAGGATAGCTTTGGACTTGGAAAGGAGTATTGCCGGTCTGAGTCTATGGACGGTGGAGAAGGATGAAAATTTGAGACGTTTTGCTTCGGAGGCGACCCGACCGAGAGGCGTATGGTGTAAGCACATCGATCGCTTGAAGCAGGAGCCAAGTCTAGCCTTGTCTATTTTAGAACCGCTAAAATCTGACCCTTCAAAATATGTTCAGGATAGTGTTGGAAATTGGCTGAATGACGCAAGCAAAAGCCAACCCGGTTTTGTTAGGGCACTTTGTAATCGCTGGGAACAGGAAAGCGATACCAAGGAAACGCAATACATCATTCGAAAAGCACTTCGAACTATCCTGAAATAAATATGTCCGGTAGTTATCAAACAAAAAATGATGATCGCCCGCTTGAGCGACATTTGACCTCAGTTTACGGCAATAAATCTGAGTTTGCGTACTTTAACTAAAGCAGTTTAGATGGATGATCGGCTTATCCGAAATTAAAAGCCGCCATTTATTGTTCTTAAAAGAACGATAAATGGCGGCTATCACTTAAATGATTTATTCGATACGTATGATTTTACTCTTCCTTATTCTGTGCTTTCATTAGTAACGCGAAAGCATTTTTTAGTGCTAATTGTGTGTTCGGTTGAATGTTATCGGCCTGAATCTGCTGTTTTCCGTTCTCTTGGATACCTAATTTTACCTCATTCATTTGAAATGAACCAGCGCTATGTTGTACAAATACAAAATATTTATTTTGCCAACGTACGATAGCCTCTTCTGGTACAACCATTGCCTTGGTGTTATTGATATGAAGATCGGCATTCATGAACATCCCAGGGGTCAAAATAGCATCGGATTTTTGAAAACGGCATAGCACTTCGGCCATTCTATTTTCATCAAAAGTGCGGTTGACAAGAAAGACTGCGGCCGGAATTTTTCGAGCGACTTCCGTATTGGCATATGCAGAAACGGTATTTCCTATCTTGACTTTAGCCAGATCTTTTTCGAACAGCTGTAGGGAAAGATACATGTCTGATGGATTAACAATCTCAAATAGGATATCTGTGGGAGCAGTATATTTTCCAACACTGACATTCACTTTGGTGATAAAACCATTGGTTGGAGACAATATACGTACGTCTTTTTTGATACTTGTCGTCGTTAGTTTCTTCGGCTCGATTCCGATAAGACGCAATTTTTCCGACAATGAGTGAATTAGGATACGCTCACGATCCATATCTGCTTTGGCCTGCTGGAACACCTTGTCGCTGCTTGCCTTGCTTTGATTGAGCTCGTATTGTCTTTTATATTCTGTTTCGGCGAGCACATAATTTGTCTGTGCAGTCAAATAGTCCTGTTGGAGCTGGATAAACTGCATATCTTCGATAGTTGCCAATACCTGACCTTTTCGCACAGGTTTTCCAGGGAGCATAGTCGTCGATTTAATATAGCCACCAATGGGAAAACTTAGGCTCACAGTGCTTTCCGGCGCAACAGCGACATGGCCCTGTAATGTAATTTTGCCACTGACATTTTCGATTGTAGGGGGTCCGATTACAATACCGGCTGCTGCAATCTGTTTGGGTTCAAGTTGAACACTTTGCGCTGCAAGTGCAGAATCTGCTACGGGCGCTGGCTTGTTGTTTTCGGTGTTTTCTCCTTGAGCACAGGCAACGAAGGAAAAAAGGATCAAACTGTATGCTGTGTTTTTTAACGATTTATTCATTGTATAACTTACTTAATTGGATGGCTGCTTGATTGTAACTGTTTAATGTATTGATGTATTCGCTTTGTATGGCAATGGCTTGGTTGACAAGAATGACCCATTGTAGGTAGTCTATTTCGCCATTGACGAATTGCTTGTCGGCTGTTACAAAAATTGTATCTGCATGCTTTAATCCACGATCTTCATAATATTTTAGTACTTCTTTATACTTCTCAACCTGCTCGATGGCATTGTTTGATTCTGTCTTCAATTCACTTTTTACGTATTCAAGTTCTTTCAATTGACCTTTCCATGCGAGTTTTGCCGCGTTTATTCGATTGGACTGCGCTCCAAAAAATAGGGGTACACTGATGCCGGCGCTGAAGTAGCTCAAACGGTCGGACGAACGATACAATACCTCCTGACCACGGAAGGTTTGTACCCCCTGCAACGTTTGACTATTATATCCTATTGTAATTTCAGGAAGCAGCTTTGAACGCTCCAGTTGCCATTGAGCATGCGCTGTCTGTGTCTGAAGTTGCGCAATCTTATAGGCCGGAAGTGCTTCAGCCTGACTGGATAAGTCCGGGTGAATCGACATAACTTCTTGATATTTAATTGTGTCGGAGGCTGGGATGTAACGAATGCTGTCCTGCAATAAGAAATTGAATCTGTTCAGGGTGATGTTCAGATCTTTTTGAAGCAGCTTTAATTGATTATTGATTTCTTGACGCTGTGTTTGGGCTGCGGTTTGCTCCAGGATATTTGCCGCGCCAACTTCAAAGCGTTTGCTTGTCTTTGCTTCAAAAATACGATACAGACTATCTGCGCGTAACAAGAGCTCCTTTCGTTTGCCCATTGCCAGATAATCGAAATACAGGCTCTTAACGGCGGTTCGAATCTCCAGGAGATTAAACTTGGTAGATTCACGCGCCAATGAGAGCTCGTTTTTTAAGACTGCTGTCTGTTTTTTATAAACAGCAGGAAAACTAACCGTTTGGCTGATACCGATGCGATTATCGGTATACGCACTATTCACATGACCGTAATCGCCTGAAATAGCTAATTTAGAAGGGTCGAATCCGGTTTTGGCCAATTTTTCCTTAGCTTGTTCATTGATCCTGAGCTGTTGGATACGCGGACTATTATGCTCTGCCCGCTGTATGGCCTGCGCTAAAGATATATGCTGTGTGCTGTTGATCGTCTGTGCCGAAATCTTACCCTCCTGAAAAAAGGAACAAGACAAGAGAACCAAAAGGACTATTTTGGTTACAGCCGAATTTGGTTTGCTAAGGGCTTTGTCTGATTTATTAAACAACAGATATAATGCGGGCAAAACAAAGAGGGTTAGAAATGTTGCTGAGATTAAACCGCCAATAACAACTGTTGCCAGTGGACGTTGTACTTCAGCACCTGCACCATTGCTCAATGCCATTGGTAAGAATCCCAAGGACGCCACGGCGGCGGTCATCAGTACCGGTCGGAGACGATTGCGAGTGCCCATCATGATCAGTTCCTGCATGTCGGTAATAATCCCTTCCTTTTTAATACGGTTAAACTCCGAGATCAAGACAATGCCATTTAAAACGGCAACACCAAATAGCGCAATGAAACCAATGCCTGCCGAGATACTAAAGGGCATCCCCCGAAGTGCCAGGGCAAAAACACCTCCAATCGCCGACAGGGGAATTGCAGTGTAGATCAAGGCGCCATCTTTTAACGACGAAAATGCAAAGTAAAGCATACCAAAAATTAATAGCAGGGCAATGGGCACAGCAATGCTCAAGCGGGCCTTGGCCTGTTGCAGATTTTCAAATGTACCACCATAAGTCAATGTGTAGCCTGTATCCATTTTAAGCTGCGCAGCAACCTTTTGCTGCAGTTCCTCCACGATGCTTTGCACATCACGCCCCCTGACATTGAAGCCCAAGATAATACGGCGCCGCGCATTTTCTCGCTGGATCTGATTAGGGCCCTCCACTTCATCAATATCTGCAATCTGGCTAAGTGGAATCTGTATCCCTTTGGCGGTCGTTACCTGTAGATTCCTGACATCTTCAATATTACGGCGACCTTCATTACCTACGCGCACAACAAGATCGAAGCTTTTTTCACCTTCATAGATCTTGCCTGCGGAAGCTCCTGCAAAAGCCGAATTAACAGTACGATTGATGGAAGCGATATCGAGACCATATTTTGCAATCTCATCCCGGTTGTAGTCTATGACAATCTGGGGCATTCCCGTGACTGATTCGATGTACCAGTCTGCAGTTCCTTTTACTGTTTTGGCAATATCGCCCAATTGCTGCGCATAGTTTGCCAATTTATCGAGGTCTTCTCCATAAATCTTGCACACGACATCTTGTTTTGCGCCCGTCATTAATTCATTAAAACGCATTTGAACAGGGAATTGAAAGCCTGTCGTTATCCCGGGCATAACTTCCTGTGCTGTTGCCGACATTTTACCAGCCAGCTCCACAAATGATTTAGCATTTTTCCATTCCGACTTTGGTTTTAAGACAATGATCATATCACCTCCTTCAATAGGCATTGGATCTGTTGGTATTTCTGCGCTTCCGATCCGCGACACGATTTTTTCAACTTCAGAATAACGATTTTTTAAGGCTTCTGAAACCCGATCAATTGCATTTATCGTTGTCGATAGATTGGTACCAACGAGCAGCCTTGTCTCTACAGCAAAGTCACCTTCCTCCAGTTGGGGTATAAATTCACCGCCCATTTTTGAAAATACAACGATTGAAATAGCGAAAAGTGCAATTGTGATGGCAACGAGTATTTTACGGATAGCAAGTGCACCAGTGAGTGCATTCTGATAACCCTGCTCGAGACGGGTCATAATCCGATCCGAAATATTGGGTTTATGATTGAGCTTCTTGCTCACCACAAGTGAGCTTATCATTGGTACATAGGTCAAAGATAGAATGAAAGCGCCTAGAATAGCGAATGCTACCGTTTGAGCCATCGGTTTAAACATTTTCCCTTCGATTCCAGTAAGCGAAAGAATGGGCAAGTAGACGATCAAGATAATAATTTGTCCAAAAACTGCGGCATTCATCATTCTGGAAGCTGAAGAAGTCACTTCCTGGTCCATTTCCTGTTGGGATAAACTGTCGATGCCCTTATATTTTTTTGAAAAATGAATATGGTGCAGGATGGCTTCAACAATGATAACAGCACCATCGACAATTAAACCAAAGTCCAGTGCTCCTAAACTCATTAGGTTGCCACTGACGCCAAATGTGTTCATCATGCTGATGGCAAAGAGTAGGGATAGCGGGATGACCGAAGCAACAATTAAACCTGCCCTCAGATTACCTAGGAACAGCACAAGAACCAGTATGACAATGAGAGCTCCTTCCAAGAGATTGTGTTCTACGGTTCCAATGGCGTTGTTTACCATTTTCGTGCGGTCGAGGAAGGGCTCAATAAGGACTCCTTTGGGAAGTGTTTTCTGAATTTGATCGACTTTATCTTTGACGATTTTGATCACATCCGAAGAGTTTCCACCTTTGAGCATCATGACAATACCACCGCAGACCTCGCCTTGTCCTGCCATAGTCAGTGCGCCATAACGAATCGCTGAGCCCAACCTGACTTCGGCAACGTGATGGATGAGGATCGGTACGCCACCATTATCTTTGACCACAATTTTATTGATGTCGGCTATGGATTTTGTCAAGCCAACACTTCGGATATATAATACTGCGGGGCCTTTTTCGATATAAGCTCCGCCTGTATTCTGGTTGTTGTTTTCGAGTGCCGTAAAGACATCAATTATACTGATATTCAAGGCTTTCAGCTTGGATGGGTTTACTGCAACCTCATATTGTTTGAGTTCTCCACCAAATGTAGCAACATCTGCAACTCCGGGAGTTCCGAGAAGTTGACGGCGTACAGTCCAGTCCTGAATGGTGCGCAAGTCTGCCAGCGAATAGGTCTGTTCATAACCTTTTTGAGGTTTGAGGACATATTGGTAGATTTCACCAAGTCCTGTAGTGACGGGAGCGAGTGTAGGAGCACTTGCATTTTCGTTTATTTCAATTTGTGCGAGACGCTCTGTGACTTGCTGTCTCGCCCAGTAGATATCGGTGCCATCTTCAAATACGATGGTTATTAAAGATAGACCGAACCGCGACATACTTCGACTTTCCTTGATTTCGGGAACATTGCTGACAGCCAATTCCACGGGAAAGGTGATAAGGCGCTCAACGTCTTCGGCACCAAGAGAGGGTGCGGTCGTGATAACTTGAACTTGATTGTTCGTAATATCTGGTACGGCATCGATAGGCAACTTGGTCAATTGGTAGATGCCATAGCCGACCCATACCAATATAAACAGACCAATTGCCAGTTTGTTTCGAACTGAGAATTGTATTATTCTATTAAGCATTTTAGTAAAATCTAAATTATAAGAAATCGTGCAAACCTCATTTTGGGACAAAAAAAGACCTGCAACTTGAAAAATCAGGTTGTTTTAACATGCTGATTTAATATAAATTAGACTTGAGGCGGGCGGAATAATGCGGAAATATATGATCGGGAATAATTATTCGGTTTAGGCAAACCAAAAGCACTATCCACTGCGACTTGATGCGGCCTAACATAATGAATCTTATAGTTGGATACAAAGACAAATGAAAATGCTGTTAAATCGTATTTTTTGAAGGGCAGTTTCATGTCTTCCTGCTCATCGTTGTCAGGCAGATCCTGGCCCCAATAATGCATGGAAAGAAATTCCACAAAGGTTATGGGCGGACCTATCTCATTATGGATTGTAAAATGCTGATACAGCTTGGGCAGTTTCGCCAGCTGGGACAGCATCGTTGATTCTCCAATGACCAAAAATAGAAATATGTAAAGAAAAAATCTTTTCACCGTTGTAAAAATACAGTTGTTCAATCAATTTCGCAACAAAACTATCACTTATTATGCAGATCGATCGGGGAAGGAGAGCGTTCTTTGAAACGATGTCATAGTGAGCTGATTTCGGATGGCCGAGTATAATTCTAGGTGAGCCAATCGGGCACTGTTTTACTGCTTTGTGCGTTTTTGTCGCTTTATTGTAATCGTTTGTGCATTATAGTATTTAAATGACCGTCGAACAATATTCAAGCTGTGTTTGGGTATTGTTCAATATGACGTAATGGGGGGAGACATCTTCATGACAGCTTCTTGCAAAAAAAAGGTTACCCAGATATTTGATAACCAATGTTTTAAACAGATACTGGTAGGGTGTTTATTTTTTTAAATATCGTGAATTCTAATGACTTATAAAGAAATTTTAAAAAGATGGCCATATTTGTTTGTTTACCTCCTTTTTGTTCTGACTAATTTGTATCTTAATAAACTGTATAGCCATCCGCAATCTCATGTTCTAAGGCCTTAAATTGGGGTATTAACTTGTTGGTCATATTGGCTTCTAAACTTTGTCAAAGGAATATTGCTGCAGTTTAAAAATAAGGAGAAAATACGAAATGAAAAAAATTATCGTCATTGCTGTCTACTGTGTTGTGTTGTTTATGTCGTGTAACAATAGGGATGAAGATGGGGGAAATGATGAGGTTGCTGAAATATCTCAAAGCGGAATAGCCTCGGTCGTAAAATCATACTTTCTCTATCATGAAATAAGAAATGTAGACTATGCTATCTATATCAATGACGTATTGGCAGGACAATCTCATGAAAATGATGGTATTCCGGGGCCCTATAAGTTGAACCAGTATATAACTTCATCAGGAAAGCAAATTGTGAAAATGATCATATCTGCCAACAGTCGAGAAAGAGAGATCACTCCAGAAATATTGGGAGAAATCAGTAAGAACACAGGTATATATTTGCTTTTAAATAAAGATTTCGAGAATATTAAGGAGCTCAAAAAACTGCAATTTCCGCACATCGAAAAGTCTGTTCCTTCCTATGAATGTATATGGGAATTTGAAACTGACTAGGATAATTTTCCCCTAGGCTTGCATTACTAGTTGATTGATCAGCCGGAAGTTATCATCGTCAAAACATACTATTTTGACTTGCGTAAGTGTTGTATCCGCCATCAGAAACTGCGTAATGACGCGGATGGATATTTGAGCAGCTAGTTCTTTCGGGAATCTGTAAATCCCTGTACTGATATTGGGAAAGGCAATCGAATGGCAACCATTTTTTACAGCTAATCTGAGCGCATTATAATAACAGCTTTCTAATTTTTCAATTTCGTGATTTTTCCCTCCATTCCACACAGGGCCAACTGTATGAATTACATATTTAGCGGCTAGCTTGCCTGCAGTTGTAATGACGGCTTCGCCGACCTTGCAGCCTCCTTGTTTAGCCACAATGTTACGGCATCCTTCCAGAATTTCCGGCCCACCGGCGCGATGAATAGCGCCATCTGCACCTCCACCTCCAAGTAACGACGTGTTGGCAGCATTTACAATAACATCGACTGCAATTTTTGTTATATCGCCCTTTACTACGGTTATTTTATCGGTATTATGTGACATAAGATTAATCTTAATTCAAAGATATGAAAAATAAAATAGCAGGTCTAATCACTGTATTAGGGGGATAGCCATTGAAGTTAATGTCTCAGGTAAAAAAATATTGTGTAGTTAAATAGCTACGCTTATATTTATAGTCAAATAACTACATAACAAGGAGCGGTCGGTAATAGAACTAGCTTATTTTAGGAAATAAGAAGAAGACCCAGTGTTGAAGATAGGAGAGGTGACTATTAACGTGAAGTAATTAACAGTATAATAAGTAAATCATAGTATTATGAAAAGAAATAGGATAATTTATTGGATAGCGACCGTATGGTTGGCTGTAGGATTATTGTCAACTGCTATCATACAGATTTTTAAAATTCAAACGGAAGGAGCAGGTGGGATACAAAATGTTACTCATTTGGGATATCCTAGTTATATACTTCCTTTACTTGGGATCTGGAAGCTTTTAGCCGTGGTTGCCTTGCTTTGGCCTAAAAGGCCTCTCTGGAAAGAATGGGCATATGCGGGTATTTTCTTTACCGCTACTAGTGCTTTGTATTCACATATTGCATCGGGAGATTCTTTCGCTTTAATGGCTCCGGCACTATTATATATTATTCTAATTGCTACTTCTTGGTATTTCAGACCAGCCGATAGGAAATTTGATTTGAAATCGTGTTGAAACCTGTGATGAATTTAATGAGTTAACCGAAAATATACACTGTATTATGGATTCATCAGTGACAGTATTTAATGCTTTAACCTTTACTCTTTAGATGAAATATGGTGATTTCCGGTAGTATCCCAACTCGGCTTGGATAATCCAGATAACCGAATCCAACATTTACGTACAGTGCCTGATGCTTTTCACGGTATAGGCCGGCCCATTCACGGTAAGCATATTTCACTGGACTCCACTGATAATTCGGGCTATTATAGCCGAATTGTCCCCCATGTGTGTGTCCACTGAAAGTGACGTCGATTGTGGGATATTTGGGTATGATCTCCGCGCGCCAATGGGAGGGATCGTGTGAAAGCATTAAGTTGATGGGCGAAGATTTATCTACTTTAGACATGGCCAAATCGATATTCCCATAATTTTTGGGATTATTTGTTCCCCAATTTTCGACGCCTATAATGGTAATCTTTTCGTTATTCAGTATCAGTTCTTTCGATTCATTGAGAAGTAGTTGCCAGCCTAGTTTTTGATGAATGGATTTGAGATTTGAAAGATTTTTTTCCTTGGTCAAGTTCATTTGATCAAAGAAATGATATCTGTTAAAATGATAATCTCCATAATCGTGGTTTCCAAGTATAGAGAATGTGCCTAATGGGGCCTTCACTTTATCAAATATGGATAAATAGTCCTCCATTTCGGCAGCAAAATCATTGACTAGATCCCCTGTAAAAAAGACGATGTCAGGCTTCTGTGCTAACAAGAGGTCGATCCCTTTTTTTACAGCAGTTGAATTAAATAGACTACCTGCATGTATATCGGAAATTTGCGCTATAGTAATTCCTTCAAATGATTTCGGTAACTTAGGTAAGATTAAATCGAGGTGGTTGACCTGATATTTATACAAATTGAAGGCAAATCCACGTGTAAGTGCAAGAATGGGAACACTGGCTAGCAGAAGACCGCTTTTGACTATAAAATCTGATCTTTTTATAGGCGGTAAATTTCCAGCCTGTTTCGGCGAAGATTTAGTTTTTTTAAAACGTCTGTTAATTATTTTGAACGTATATACAATAGTATCAATACCGATAAAGAAAAGACAGATTATCTTACCAAATAGCAACGAAAGCGTAAAAAACACGAAACAGGCAGATTCAAAACTAGTCCATTTAAAAAATAAATTAAGAAATATGCACAGATAGGAAAGTATACTGACAGACCACCAGACTATGTTTAGTAGCTTTGGATTGAATTTCCAAATTGACAATGTCCGAATTCTTAAGAAGATTAATAGATCTAAAAAAATGAATAGCATTAAAATTTTTAGATAAGCATAGAACTGTTGGAGCATATTCGAAGTTTAACTAATTTGGACCAGGCATATCTGGAATAAATAATTGGATTACAAAACCTAAAATAGGTGTTTTTTTCCGTAATCATAATTTCATTGTTAAATTATTTTCATAGTAAAGACTATTACGCTTTAGAGCCTATAACCTCCTCTTGTTTTGTGTCATATTATTGACGAATGTGGTGTTACAGATGTAGGGTAGAAGTTTTAAATTTGGCCCTATTTGCAACGGATTGTACGCTATTAAAGAAATTTTAAATCATGGGAAAACGAAAAGAAAATTCGACAAATAGGATTAATGAACAGTATATTATTGAATGTGATTTAGCATATGCTGTATGCAAAATCGGCGGCCGATGGAAGCTGCTGATACTTGCTAAATTGCAGCATGGAAAGTTGCGGTTTGGTGAAATTAAACAATTGATTACAGGGATTACCGATCGCATGCTCACCTTGCAGCTCAAAGAATTGGAAAAGCAAGGACTTGTTAAAAGGATTGCGTATGCAGAAGTGCCCCCCCGAGTGGAATATCAATTGACTGAGATTGCGGCAGAACTTATCCCTATTTGGTGTCAGTTGGAAAAATGGGGCGCCAAGCATAAAATGATAACGTAACGGCAACGTTGTTTCCTGTAATTTTTTATCAATACCTAAATCAAAAAAGATTAGTGTGGGCGCAATGGAAATTTACACTATGATTGTCTCTTAAAGATTTTTATTTCAGAAAATCGACCTTGTTTTAGATCCCAGGTATATTCGAAGGCAATGGAATAGCCTAAAGATCTAATTTTCCACACCTGGTCTTTTTCATGCCCAACTATATAGTGTAAGAACCCTGACATTGCATTTTTTCCAATTTCGTCAATATCTTGATTAAAAGGGATAATGCCATTTGAAAATGAAAATAGCTGCTGTGCAGCTTCGTCAGGTTGAAGTATATTACTTTTTAATGTTTGTTCTACCATTAAATTTTCATCAGGAGATAGTTTTAGTTCCTGCCAATTTGCACCTAAATCGTTTCCCTTCCCAGTTTCTTTAAGTATTTCATTTTGAACTTTAATGAAACGAGACTGATTTTTTAGGTAAAAAACCGATAATCGCTTATCAATAATATCTTGCCATTCTTGAGGACTGACTTCCTGTATACCTGTTAATGAATAGCTGTTCCAGCGTATTTCGTCCATTTCTTGGTAGAGTTTCTCTAATTCATTGGCTGACTTCTGAATTACGAACGGGAACTGAAGTTGTAAATATTCCGCTTTATTGGGCAGCGTATATTCCGAATGATCGATAACCATAGTTTGTAGATTCAGGTTAAACCTAAGCATATAAAGCCTATTTACTAACCAAATTTGCCAAATATCCTCTTTTAATTGTTTAGCGAACACTTGATTTCCAAAGGTATAAGCTATTGTGGCTTCGTTTGTTCCTGTATTCGATTGCTGATAAATCACAGGTTGAATAATTTCACTGATAAGTCTGGCTATTTCAAGCGGACGATAACATTGCAATAATGTCACAGTTGTGAATTGTGGATTTTCAAGCATTTTTGACAATTCTTTGGAAGGATTTCCATCAAACCTAATTGCGTTAAGGACAGCTGGGGGAGGCTGTATCTTTTGAAAATACTTTTTGCGCAGTTGTGTTAAACTACTGTGCACTCTATGGGCATAATCAAAAATTGGATCGAACAATGCAAATTGTTGTTCAGTCGTTAGCGTGGAATCCGATAACTTACTTTCTATTTCACTAATAAATTTAAAAAATTCCTTTTGAGTTTTTTGCTTCTGATCCTTTAGTTCGCGGTCAATAATCTGAGAACTACAAGTGACCGCCATCAATAAGAAAAGAACTGTTGACAGCGTTATTTTTAAAGATATCATGTGTTGATAGTTTTTATCTTAATGTTAGTCTGCAAAGATCGCTTTTTTATTTAACATGCATACCATATATATGTTTATGATTACTTAAAGTTCGCTATGATAATGAATGTAAATTAATTTATTTAAAACGATTTTAGGTTGTATGCTGTTCGGTTTCTAGAGCGATTTGGACAGCGTAATTTAGCCACATTCGTATCAGGTCAGGGAAAAAGTTAAGCTATTATGGACAATAAAAATAAGGAACAAATGACAACAGCATATTTGCAAATTGTGTTAAAAGCGAATTCTTCCAATAGAGGAGAATTGGGGAGTACTTATAATAAATTTAAAGATTTATTTCCGGAGCAAATAAAGGGAGCTAAAACACAAGAGTTACTCATCAGCGATGAGGACATACAGCTATTATATGGCTTTGATACCTTTGAACATGCAGCGGCCTTTTTGTCAACAGAATTATATAACAATATCATCCTCCCCGCATTAAAACCATTAATGAGCAATAATCCTGAGATCAAAATATACAATGTGGCTTAAAGAAGATTTAACTTACATGTAATAGACGGAAATTATCCATGTTTTAATATAGGATGAAAATAGAGTTTCTAAAATTATTAGTACACGAGGTCGCGAAACATATTAGATGATGAAAACAGAATTGCTGCTGCTGAAAGTGTAACTGTAGGATTCTCACAATTGGCCTTTTCACATGGAGGCAGCAGGTTAAGTTTTGGTCGCTTATATGTAAATTGCTCACCGGCACAGGAGTGTAACCACCGAAAAAGTCGAACTTCGATCAGGTAATAAAATGGAGGGTGCCCAGGCTATCTATGCATGATAGCCATTCAAAACGTTAAATGAGCTATTAAAGCTAGATAGATAGTCCCAAAATTTAGGCCATTCTTTTTTAGAATCGAATATTCGATGTAGCGTAGCGAGGGTGAAAAAATCAATTTGTTAATGGAAGGGTTGTCCATGTTAATCTCTGTCCAAGAATTTAGGCTTTGGACAACCCCCTAACTTTATGCCTCTCTTTTTAAATCAAAAGATACATATTTTTCATAATCAACTAAAGATCTCACCGGAGTTGTTACACGCTGTAAAAGCTCCATATACATTTTTGCCACGTTCTTCCATACCGTTTGTTCTCCATAGCTGCGTGCTTTGAAACGATGCCATGCGAGTAAACGATGCGATCTACATAATAGATTGATGTTGTCACGCATGCTTTCTATGTCATTAAAAGGGGTAAGGATGCCTCGTTCATCTTTTAATAAATCTTTGGCATGCCAGTACGGTGTGGAGATAACTGCAGCGCCGGCACCAACAGCAAAAGATAAGGTTCCACTACTGATCTGCTGTTCGTGAGGGTATGGAGATAGATAAATGTCACATGCGGTCAAATACTCCTTTAGTTCATCATCCGTTAAGAATTTATCAATAAAAACCACTTTATCGTCTAAACCGAGTTGACTAACCAAATTTTGCAATTCGTAACGGTAAGATTCGCCTTCATGAGCAAGCACATTGGGATGTGTTTTTCCAACGATCAAATATTTGAATCCTGGGAGATCAATACCCGACAAGGATTTGATGGCGTATTCCAGACCCTTGCTTCTTCCGATTAGACCAAAGGTCATCATCACAAAGTTCTCCTGCAGGTTCAATCTGTATTTGGCCAATCCCTGATTATAGTCAAATTGTGGCACGCCATGTGGTATAACCTTAATCTTATCAGCATGCGCCGAATTGAATTGCTCCTTTAACAATTCTACTCCTTTTGGCGATAGACTCACAACAACCTGAGACTTTTCTAAAAGTAACTCGATAATTTCTCGCTGCTGTAAGGATGGGGTTTGCAGAATAGTATGAAATACGGTTAACAATGGTACATTAAGGTTGTTGGCGATTTGCGTGATGAAAATACCGTCAACACCACCAAATATTCCAAATTCATGTTGAATAATACAATAGTCGTATTCCTCATTAATGATACGGGCGGCTTGATGATAGCTGTCGAGTTGGTCCTTAAAGATGATAAAACGCACAGATTCGTCAAAATCCTCTAAACCCAGTTTAGATAAAGCGATTATGTCTATTTGGACATGAGGATCAAGCTCCATGCCTTGTTTGAGATCTTTGGTAAAAGTTGCCAACCCACATTCTTGAGGCGGACAAGTGCTAATGATTGCTATTTTTTTCATATAACTTAACCCTCCTTTGTTGTATTTTGTTCTTCTTTAACAGGAAGGTCCAAAATAGCCATTAGCAATAAATAATAGCCTTTCTCTAGGTTTAATTTTTTCGCTTTTTCATTAATATTTTCCATATCCGTATGCTATTTGAGTGTAACTTCTTTTGATCTAAGTGAATCAAAATTTATACCTAAAGATTGTTTATCATGCTTTAACCGTAGTTTTTGAATAGAAATAGCGTAAGATTTTATGGAATTTCCAAAAAATACAGATCAGTTACGTATTTATAGCGTAGCAGAGTTAGAATTATGCTCTTATCATTTAAATAATTCTATAAATCAGATGCAAATTTTAGAAATACTGTTTTGTTGATACAAGTTTTTTTACGAATTCAACTTTTTATACATTTGATCAGCTATAATGTTAACTTACACTGCTGTTCGTGGAAAAGATTCGTATCGTGTACAGCGCTGGACCATGGTCTGAATTAAATTTATCATATATTAGTAATATGATAAACATCAGAAAGGTTAAACCAGAGGACAATCTAATATTAGCAACGATTATACGGGGTGTTTTTGAAGAGTTGAAGGCTCCGCGCTTGGGAACAGTTTATTCAGACCCTACTACAGATAATCTTTTTGAGCTATTCCAAGAGATGAAATCTTGTTTGTGGGTCGCTGAGGTAGGTACTGAAATTGTAGGTTGTTGCGGTATTTTTCCGACTGTTGGACTTCCTGAAGGTTGTATTGAACTCGTAAAATTCTATTTGTCAGCTAAAGCAAGGGGCAAAGGTATCGGCCGGGAATTAATGGATAGATCAATAAATTCAGCCAAGGAACTCGGTTATTCCAGCATATACCTCGAGAGCTTACCGGCTTTTAGCGATGCAATTAATATGTATAAAAAACAAGGATTTGAGACACTCCCCGCACCAATGGGCGAATCGGGACATCCCGGTTGTGATGTCTGGATGGTGAAAGAAATAATATAAGGTGATATTTTGTCTCTTATTACCATGTTAAAATTTAATAAATAAATTTTTCTGAGCAGTTCTCAAACAATTGAAAAGCTTCTTTGGTTGTCTATTTTAGTTAGAAGGACAATTTCATGAAAATAGCCACCTATAATATTAATGGCATCAACGCACGTCTTCCCGTGTTGTTACGTTGGTTAGCGGAAGAATCACCTGATGTCGTATGTCTGCAGGAGTTGAAATCTCCGCAGGAACGTTTTCCATTGAAAGAAATTAATGACATCGGATATCATGCGGTCTGGCATGGTCAGAAAAGTTGGAATGGGGTTGCGGTACTTTCCAAATACGACATCGAAGAAGTAGCTAGAGCTCTTCCAGGGGATTCCGAAGATGTACAAAGCCGTTATTTGGAGGTTATGATCCAGCAAGTCGTGATTTGCTGTCTTTATCTGCCCAATGGCAACCCATTTCCGGGACCCAAATTTGACTATAAGTTGACGTGGATCGAGCGCTTAGCAAAGCGGGCTAAAACGCTGCTTAGTATGGATGTTCCAGCGATACTCATTGGGGATTTTAATATTATTCCAACAGAAATGGATACGTATAAACCTGAAAAATATGTCAACGATGCATTGTTTAGAAAGGAGGTGAAGGATGCTTTCAGTCGGCTTCTTGAAGAGGGCTGGCAGGATTCTATTCGTCAGCTTTTTCCAGATCAGCAGGTTTATACGTTCTGGGATTACTTTCGCCAAGCTTACAATCGAAATGCTGGTTTACGTATCGACCATATCTTATTGAGCCCTTCAATTCAGGATCGTTTGATTGAAGGCGGAATTGATCGCGATGTGCGCGGATGGGAGAAGAGTAGCGATCATGCGCCTACGTGGATTCGATTACGAAATATCAGCACGAATGGCTAAGAAGATAAATACCAGTGCGGGATTGTTATTGTATAAATTTCAGGCGTTGGAAATTTATTTTTTCTTAGTACATCCTGGAGGACCCTATTTTACTAAAAAAGATGAAGGCTCGTGGACAATCCCTAAAGGGGAAATCGATTTGAATGAAGATGAACTTGATGCGGCCAAAAGAGAGTTTATTGAAGAGACAGGCTATCTTCCCTGTGGAAATTTTATTGCGCTAAATGCTATTCAACAAAAAGGAGGCAAAATAGTTAAGTGCTGGGCAATTGAAGGAGATATAGATCCTGCTAGACTTGTTAGCAATACCTTTGACATCGAATGGCCACCTAAATCAGGAAAAATGCAAACTTATCCTGAAATAGATCGTGGCGATTGGTTTACATTTACGGAGGCCAGGAAGAAAATAAACGAACGACAAATTTCTTTTCTGGAGCAAGTTATTGCTCATGGGAAGTGATCGCTTATTTCAACACAAGTTTATTGTGCAAGCGCTACCTAGCGGATTTCATTGCTTTAACTTTTGTTGTATTATCATCCGATACAAATTGTTGGTATATAGCTGTTTCCATTCCGTATAAGGCGACCTTGCCTTCACTATTGCTATGAATCCCATACCCATATGTCTTTGTAAGAGGGGAGGCGCGCAGGCAAGCTTGTCCTCTAGAGAAAAAAACTGTTCTAGCTTCGGAATACTCATCTGGCGTTAGGTCCCTTCTTTCCGCATAGACTTGGAAAATAATGTCGTCAGATGTATACTGATAAGGCGCTGCAGCGATTAATTCATATTGTCTTTCAGCTATGGTTTTATGGCGTTTTGATGGTGGAATAGTACCCTTAACTACTTTGGTATCTGTAGCAGCTTCAATTAAAGTATTGAAGTAATTTGTCGAATGTGTTTTCATAATTTTTATTTTTCTTTAATCAAAAGGCATGTAATGATACAAACAAAAATAATAGAATATCTTGCGATCTGATAGTGGATCGCAAGATATCTTATGAATTACTGATTATTGTTGCTGTTCTCTATTACAGTGCTGCTTTTATAGCGGCTAGGCAATCGGACTGATATTTCATGATATTATCTTTATCCGAAGCGGATATTTTTCCTTCAACAAGATTTTTTTCAATCTCATTTTTAATATCCAATATCGATTTTTCTTTGTCCAATGCTTTTTCTGCAGATTCTGCATTGATACGGTCTACCCAAGTTTTACCTAGCTTTGTATAAAGCTCTTTAGCCTTATCATTGGAGAGTACTGGGGCAGTCACTGAAGCAATTGCTGCATTGGCCGCAGCTTTATCTGAATAAACGACTGCTTCCGCATCTTTTGTTGCAGCATCTTCAGAGGTTTTCATGGCCTCTTCATTAGCGTCAGCTGCTTTTTCCTCCGCATTTTCCATGTGCTCGGTTGCTTTTTCTTGTGGCGTTTGATTGTTACATGAAACTAGAATTGCTGCAGTCGCTAATGAAGCGAGTAATGTTTTGTTTGAAATCATAATATTATTTATTTAGTGACAATGTTTAAATGACAAGATTTACTGATGAATAGTTTTACTAACTAAAGACTAACATCCTATCTTTGCGTAAATATTACGGAAAATGTGGTTTATACTTGTTTTGTTGTAATCGGTTCATTATGAGTTTTGTGGCGTTTTGCTTCAGGACTTCTCAATCTATTAGCCAGTAATATAAAACCGTATAAAAATTTCGCCGATAGCTTATATTCTTTCGAATTCTTTATATGACGTTATTTATACTTTAATTGAGTAATATCTAAGATAATCCAAACAAAGTCGTAAAAAGTATTGTTGATTAAATACAGACTGCTTGTCCGGTCATGAAGAAAGTTTTAAAGCTAGGCACCTTTCCAACCTAGCTTTTTTATTTTTCACCGAAATAGCCAATTAATAGGCTTCAATACCAGCCATCCGGATTACTCAGATTCTGAATAATTATTGGACAATCGTTTGATCCACTTTTCGTAGTTATTTTTTTCTATATTAGCCTTAGATATGACATGTTTGAAGAGGGGTGCTAGATTTTATTATGCGTGGCAAATTATCTCTTTCGAGAATTTCCTATTATTAGTAAGTTAAAAGATTAAAAACTAGCAAAATATGCGTCAACTGGAGTGCCACGAAGAAGAAATCCACCTATGCGGTAAAATCCAATATTTCGGTTTCCTTTGTATTTTTAATGAGAGTGGGTGTATTGCCGCAAGTGAAAACCTATCTGCATTGCTCGATATTTCTATGAAAGAAATCTTGGGGAGATCGATCGAGCAGCTATTGCCTTTGATATCGTCCGAACCGGAGTTGAATCTCAAAGAAATAGAAAAACAGATCACAGGGGAGATATTTACCCGTTTTGTAGAACGTATTCGTATCAAAAATGTAGATTATTATCTGAGCATTTACCGATATGATGAGAAAACATATCTTGAAGTTGAAATCTGTAGTGAGAATCATCTAAAAGCGACCCGTTTATTTTATTATGCGAAATATCTGGAAGAGCAACATGGAAATGCTTGGCAATCATTGACTGTGTTGATTCGCCAGATTATTGGTTTTGATCGTGTCATGGTATACCGTTTCGAAGAGGACAATAGCGGACAGGTAATTGCAGAGTCCATCGCAGATGGGATGACCTCATTGATGGGCTACCGCTATCCAGAATTTGATATTCCGGCACAAGCACGCGCGCTATATGTTAAATTCCCTGCACGCCATGTAGCAGATATTGAGGCACCAACTATTACTATACAGGGCCTGGAGGCAAGTGAAGTAGACCTGACTCGTTGTAGCCTCAGAGCGTTGTCTCCCGTACATATACAGTATCTTAAGAATGCAGGTGCACGTGCCAGTGCCAGTTTTTCGATCGTTATCGAGGGAAGACTCTGGGGGCTGGTGGCCTGCCAGAATAGCCTAGCTTTGAATGTGGACCTTGCCCAACGCCACTTATGCGCCTTCTTAACGCAGTATGCTATAAATTATTACCTTTCAGAATATCAAAGGGAAAATCTTGTCGCGCAGACTATCATGGGCGTTATGGAACGTGACCTAAAGTCTGAATTATTGGTAAACAGTGATATCGGAATCGTGCTTGAACGCTTCGCTCCGCAAATCTTGGAAATAGTGGAGGCAGACGGCTTGGTGATCAAACATGACCGTGGTTCCAAAACTTGGGGTGTAGTACCGACAGAATCAGAGCAACGACAGATTGATCTGTATATAGAAAAACAGGGCGAGAGTGATTTATTTTTTACATCAAATTTTGTTCCTGACAGGGCCGATCCAGTACAAACGCTCATATTTCCTGGTATTTTACGGATAAATATTCTTCCCAGCAATAAATGGTACATCTATTTATTCCGCAAGGAGCACGTATATGAAGATGTGTGGGCAGGGAAACCCGAGAAAATATATCATTACGATCCTGAAAGGGAAATAGAGTTTCCGTCACCCAGGACATCATTTGAAGCCTGGCGTGAAACGATGAAAGGCAAGTCTATTAAATGGAAAAAAACGGAGCTTTCCTTCATCGAAAAAGTTGCACAAATAACCCAACAGGCTATTGCGCAACGGGGTGGAGAGATTGCTCAGCTCAATAAGGAGCTCGTAAGATCAAACAATGCCTTAGATACGTTTGGCTATACATTGACTCACGATCTTAAAAACCCTCTTTCTTCCATAAAGCTTGCGGCACAGATGATGTTGATGAAAGATGATCTTCCGAAAGAGATGTTGCGAAAAATGGCAACGAATATCATCGATGCGACTGGACTGATAACAGAAATGATGGATAAGGTTTATCAACTCACACAGTCTAATTATGTAGCATTCAAAACAGAACTGATCGATCCGCGAAACAAAATTCTTAATATTCTCGAAAGCTGCAAGCAGCAGTTTGACAGTACAAGGTTGGAATTTGTCTTAGGGGAGACCTTGCCCATTCTCGGGGAAAGAACACTGCTATATCAGCTGTTTTTAAATCTGATCGGCAACGCGATAAAATACAGCAGTAAAAAAGATCAACCAAGGGTGGAAGTTTATAGTGAAAAACACGGCCATTCAGTTTACTATTATATTAAAGACAATGGCATTGGGATGGATATTCGGGATGACAGTAATATATTTGACATTTTTAAACGGCTGTCAAATTCGCAGGGCTTTGAAGGATCGGGGATTGGACTTTCCATCGTCAAACGGATAGCGGATCGTCTCGACGCGAAGGTCACAGTAGAAAGCGATCTCAGCGTGGGTACAACGTTTTGTGTTAAATTTAGAGGTTGATAGATAATGATCCAATTTACAAATCCATTATGGTATCCAAACCACGTTTTAATCCTTTAAAGGTACCCATTTTAGCAAGGGCAATCTTAATGCCATTCAGATAAGGTGCTACACCAGTTCCAGCTTCATGTTTGATGATTAATTTTTCATCTTCCATACCAAAGATTGTTTCGACACCTAGTACATAACCCGGCAGTCTTATCGCATGCACTTGAATACCATTGATATCACCACCACGCGTCTCTTTGTTTCCGATGGTATCCTTTATGGGAACTTCAACCTTCGGCGTTTTAATTTTGGAAAGACTATAGGCTAATTCTGCGACTGTGCCGCTTGGTGAGTCCACCTTTCTTTGGGATGCATAATCTATAATTTCAAATTGATCAATATATTGAGCGGCAGTCTCCGCAAATTTCTTCAACAAAACAGCGGTGATCGAAAAATTACCGGCGGCGAGTACGGATAACGCGCTTTCTTTCGCATGTTCTTCAATTTCCTCATAATCCTGATTTGAGAGCCCTGAAGTCCCAATAAGAACATGCTTACCTTTAGCTATCGCATTCAGGATGTTCTTCTTGGCAATAAGTGGACTGGTAAAGTCAATTAAAATATCAAAATCAATATCCTCAATTGCATTTTCTATTGTATCAAATAGGGGAATCGGAGACGTTTTTATCTTTAGAATCTCAGCGAGATTTTCTCCTGCATAAGAGCGTGAAAGCCCGCCAACCAATTTATAGTTTGTATCGTCGATTATATTTTTACTCAATTCTTTACCGACCCAGCCTGTTGCTCCTGCAATAAACACCTTTTTCATCATTGTTTTTTTTAACAATTAATAACTATAAATAAGCTGTTTTTGTTTCGATAATTAACTAAATGAGGTAATACTTACTTTTATTTTACACAAACAAGAAGGATCTTTAATTTGTTGTTATTAGTAAAGTGTGTTCAATTTTTTAACTATTTGTCCATGATTATGACCGAAAAACAACTTCTGCAAATGCTTATCCGAGTTCAGGATGAGTTATGCATTACCATTTCCATCAATACCCATCGCACACATCCTGATAACTTAAGCGACCGAATAAAGATTAAAAATTTTATCGGAGAAGCGATTGATAGACTAACGGATAAGTATGATAAGAGGGTCGTTGCTGGCCTCATCAAACAATTGGAACAGATAGCGCATGAACTTGATATTAATTATAATCTTGAAAGTCTGCATATCTTTGTTTCAGATACAATCGCAGAAGTTTTCAAGTCATCATGGGAGACAAACCAAGAAGGTGTCCATATTAGCAATACATTTGCTGTACGCCCTTTGGTTAAGGAGATTGGCCGTCAAACCAGTTATCTTGTGATGTTGCTCTCGCAAAGCGGTGTTCATCTTTTTCGTGCCTTGAATGGACGTATTGTTGAGGATATCAGTAGTGAAGAGTTTCCTATTGCCGAAAATCAATTTTACAATACATTTCCCGATAAAAGTAGCGATGCCAAACATCTTGATGACCTCTTAAGGGAATATCTTAATCGGGTGGACAAAGCGCTACTGCGTTATATAGGGGACACAAAGAGCGTAACACTCGTGTTTTGCACGGAGGATAATTATAGTAAGCTCTTACAGGTTGCGGATAGACCATCAATCTATTATGGATACTTACCAATAGATTACAATAACGTTGAAACACATCAGTTGGAGAGCCGTGCCTGGAATTTTATGAAACAGGAGCTGGTACGAAAAAATGAAGACTACTTTAAAGAGCTGGAAGTAGCTGTGGGCAAGGGGTTAGTGATCACTGATCTGCAAGAAATTTATCGTGCATGTCAAGATGGACGCGGGGATATCCTGGTCGTTCAAGAGAGCTTTCATCAAGCCGTTAAGATTCTTTCGGATCAGGATATAGCGATCGTAGAAAACCCTATCGGATTGGATACAATCGACGATATTAGCAGCCTATTGGCCCTATTGATCGACGAACGAGGAGGACAAACCGTATACGTTCCCCAGATACCGAACGAGGAATTGCAACCTATTGCCCTTAAGATTAGGTACTAGCCTAGATTAATTGCCAATCCAACTACTTCGCTCGTTAATTTTCATCGTACTGAATCGCGATTTCGACGAAAAAGGAGACAAGACAATCATTCCCGCTCGGAGACTAATAAACTAGTATTTATATTTGAAGAGTAAATCGGTAATGAAACTTACAATAAATGGTAGCAGAGACGATCGAATGAGGCGCTCGAAGAACATGTGAACCTTGATTAATTTTTATGGAAAATTAATTTTAAATGCATCGTTTAGATAAGTGATCCAATAGTGCATTCTTTATCCCGAAAAAAAATATACCTATTTTATAAAGTAATCGATCAATTTGATTGTGCAAAAGCCTCTCGATTTTCCAAAAATCAGAGGCTTTGTTTTTAGTCTCAGGTCAACGGTAATCTTTAAAATAATAAGGCCAATTCTGTGGAAAAGGCCTTGTTATTTAAATTGTTCAATCTAGGAGAGTTTTAATCATTTCCATGATCCTCTGTCGCAAATGAAAATTTAACTGATTTTTGCGGATAAGCCTCCATACTCTTACGGCTTGTATTTTTGATAATGGTTTTGATACTAACGCGATCGCCCAATTTATAGTAAGTTTCTACGGTCTGATAATCCAGTAGGTAGGGACCACAAAAGTAGTTCCCATTATCATCTTTTTCGATGATTCCCTGATAAAGCCCTGTTCTTGTCTCTTTTGGCATGTTAATTTAATTTGAAGAACAAAGGTAGCAAGAGTATTTGGAGAAAGTGATATGAAAGATGAAATTAGGAACATTTTATTAAAATCTGAAAAGACAGCTCCCTTAGGCCGTTCTATATATAGCGGATTGAAGGCTAAGATGATTTGATTGTTGAGACGACCAGAAGTTAGGATGGAATAATTTGATAAGGTTCCGATGATATAAAGAAAACGATGGAGCAAGAGGAGGTCAATTGATCCCGTCTTGTTCCATCGTTTCCTTTGTATGATTAAAAACGATCATTTATTTGCTTTTTACACAACGTATACCGACTTGATTATTTTGATGTATGTCTACGATTGAAACGCCTGTCGCTGTTAATATCAATGCTGGCTTAGCGTTACCTTGAACTGTTGAACTTGCCCAATAAACACCCAAAGCACCTGTAGGAATGTTGTTGTTTCCCGAAGAAGAACGAACAAAATCGTTGTCTGGTAGGAACATATAATTGTCTTTATTTGTGGTTGGTACAGTAGATGTCCCGAGGAACCAACCTGTTTGACCATTATAACTACCTCTAGCGATACCCATATTGATCAATGACTGATATTCCGTTTGTGTAGCTGTTCGCCACCCAGTACCTAAAGCGCCTTCACAGTATGTTGCCGATCCATTTCCTCCATAAACACTTCCTTTTATATATTGAGCGGATGCAATTGTGATAGGCGCGGTGCCCATCAAGTTAGCCGAACTCCAATAGTAATTTGAGTTTGGTACGTCGATTGCACCCTTGGGTACCAAGCGAAGCTTTAAACTATATTTTACACCTTTTTGTAAGCTTAAATTCGATAAATCTATTGTTCCTGAGCGGACGCCATTTTGTGTGGAGTTTAGGGATACTGTTCCAAAATTTACTTTACCAACCGTCGTTCCTTCGGTAATAATCAGCGCTGCATTGCTCGTCCATGCGAGACCTGTGCCACTAAAAGCGACATTACGTGCCGTCGATGAACCACCTTGGGTGAAAAGCCCGTCAGCCAATTTAACCGAAGCCGTTCCATAATTAGGGGAGATTGTACTACTCGTCATGGCGGTGATAGTGCCAACTACATTAGCGGAAGTACTTTCTAGCGTGGCCTGTACCTGTGTAAATAAGTGACTTAAGATAAGATCTACGGCCAGTGTTTGGTTAGCGATTACAGTAACCGGTAATTTTTTCCATAAGATGTCGGTATCTGCGCCAGTTACGTTAAACGTGATGTTCGCCAACGCCTGATTAAAATTGATCGAAGGAAAAGTTTGGCCATTTGCAGCGATAGCAACGAACGTATAAGACCCTGCTGGAAGCGATAGGTTCCAATTTGTGCCGCTGGTCGAATAAGTTAACATCCCTGTATCTTTAACATAATTTCCAGTTGCATTGTAAACCGCAATAGCATATTTTGCTCCATTCCCTAGTGAGACGGGGGCTGTTGCTATTTTAAGCCCTGTTGACGCACGCAATACATTGGATGAAGTAGTGGGCTCCGGTGTCAAAGTTGCCAGTACCGAAAGTTCGCTATTAAATGGAACAATGGACTCCTGGATGTTCGAAAGCGTATTGTTTAAACTTTTGTTGGTTGATAATTTTAGTTGGGGATCTGTATCTTCATCAGTGAAAGAGGCTCCACTCATTTTTACGCTCACATTCCCTTCTGTCTCGACAGCCGTGTTGCTTTCATTTTTGCTACATGACGTGAAAAGTATAATGAGGAGGGTGAGCAATTGAATAAATTGATTTTTCATTTTTCTTTTTTTGGGTTAATTGATCGTCAATGGGTGACTACCACCATCCGTCACTTTTACTTTGAGTCTGTGATTCCTCGTTGTCCCAGGTCTGCTTTACATCTCCAGAAGTGTGGGCATTTGAACCTGCCGCAATGCCATTTTCTAATAAAACGACAGTCATTTGAATCTGAGGTACCTGGTAGGGCAGTTTGCCAGTTGCAGATTTAAAAAGTCTCTTGTTCATAACAATGTATTTTATAAGTTGAAATATTTTATAGTTCTTTCGCTAGCCTAATGGCTTATTTCGTGGGCTAGTGAATTCGTCTAAGATGATATGGCATGCTTAAATTCTATTGTAAAAGACGCGCTTTATTGCCTTACTTGGTAACTTCTAAGCGGTATATAGCATGTTTATGCTATATTTCAAGTTGGATATAACAGGAATATGCGAGGTTTGTAGCTGAATACCTACACACTTGTAAAACAGATTATTATGATTGTTTTAAATAATTATATTTGTCTTACTAGGTTAATTAAACCAGCCATATTTATGAAGACCACTAGCCATGCTGTTATCTTAGATGACCAGAAAATAGTTGCTTTTTCCTTCGCACTCTTGTTGAAGCGTGAATGTGGAATTGAATTGGTCCAATCTTTTAGCCAAGGATCTGAATTCCTTCAGTTTTTACGTGCTTTTGGAAAGCAGGAACTGTTTATTTTTTTGGATTACTATCTTCCAAATGAAAATGGACTTTCGTTGTTGACCGAGATCAGGCGTATAAATGGAGACGCAAAGGTTATTTTTTTGACGGGAGCAACAGCTCCTGCCGTGATATCGAGTATTCTTCAATACCGTCCAGAAGCTGTGTTATGTAAATCTTGTGAATTAAGTGAAGTATTTGCCTGCTTTGAGGCCATAAAGAAAAAAGAACTATATATATGTAGTGAATTTGAACGTATTTTATCTACATATGATAAAAAAATTAAAACATTTACGCCGAGAGATCGAAGTATTACAATACTTTTCGGAGGGCTATAGCGTCGCTGAAACAGCTTCAAGAACCTTTTTGAGCCCACATACAGTTGTTGCACATCGCAGGAAAATGATGGCAAAAGCAGCGTGTCAAACCATAGGACAAATGCTTAAATATGCCCGTGAGCATAATCTAATTTAAAACTATAATTTAGCTTCACCCAAAATATTATTATCATCGTCAAAAGCAGATTCCCAAAGGGATTTAAAGGTAAGTCGGCCTTTGGACGATAACTGTTCGTTCCCTTGATCGATAGATGCTCATTGAGCGATCTTTCATACTCCAGTACAATATTCCCAACAGATAGAGGCCAAAGATTTAATTTGATAAGATTTGATTTTTCTTGTGCTTTTAATCCAGAAATAGTACATATCCCAAGTGTAAGCATCGCAAGGTAGTGCAATTTCATCGTAGTTTTTCCAAAATTCAGGTAGCAAAGATATTAGAATATATGATTTAAGAGAAATCTAAGACATCGATATTTTGACCTAAATCCGTAAAACTGGTAGATATTTCAGTAATATATATAGTGGTGCTATCATCCAGTATAACGAAATTTGTGAAGGGCTTTGATTGGAAAAAATGATCAGGCCCAAAACTTTTAAACTTAATCACATGAAATCATTATTGTCTTTGCCCTTAACGCTAATCATACTTTTCTTATGCGGGGATATTGTTCGTGGACAGGATAAGGAGTCTATGGTACGTATTTCTGAAATTGAGGTTTATGTTGAACACCTCGAAGAATATAAGACCATTTTAAAAGAAGAGGCTGCTGCATCTGTCGTGCTCGAAGAAGGTGTTGTTGCGATTTTTCCAATGTTCAAAAAAGATAATCCGACACAGATACGTATCTTGGAAATCTATCGGGACAAGCAAGCTTACCTTGCCCATTTGAAAACAGCACACTTTTTAAAATATAAGTCTACTACACTCCATATGGTGAAATTATTGAAGCTCATTGATATGGACGTATTAGATCCAGAAACTGCAAAACTTATGTTTACAAAAATGAAAGAATAGCTGCGGTGCTGAGAAGGAATTTGACGATCAGTAACATGTAGGATTTAGCACATATCGGATTTTAAATTATATGCTGAGGGAGCGTGCTCCCTCAGTATACTTAACAAATTAAAGTTTTTTGCCTTCTAAAGTACTTATACTTTTGGCAGGTATTGTTAAAGAATAGACGCCTGAGCTATTCGGATTTACAGCGCCGACATTACCCCAATGCCCCGAACTGCTTGCTGTGGTTTGGTAATTGTTCAATGCTCCGCTTGCAAAACCTGTAAGGTTGATATCCAATGGAACTGCTGCGGTTCCCGTGTTGGTGACAACTAAGACAAACTTACCTGTTTGTGGATCTTTGTAAGCCGAAATCAATAAGCCATTTCCATTTTGAACCGCTACATTGATTCGCATATAACCTGTTTTGATGAATCTGGAATAATGTCCCATCACATCGTACGTTTTTGGAAATTCCAAGGAACCATCACTCTTTGTACAAATAAGCGCCTCATTATTTTGAAATGCCAGCATACCTAGCCAAAACACATAAGCATTGGCATTACAATCCGCAAGAAGCTTGTGCATATTAACCGCCAGTTTCAAGCCTCCTTCAATACCATTGTCATAATTGCCGCCATCATCGGAAGCTTCTGTTACCCACATTGGTTTACCTCCAATACTAAAATTCCACATGGAAGGGCTCTGGTTAAATCCACGTTGACCAGTGATGATGCCACTTATCTCTACGTAGCCATGCCCGGCGAGGATGTCGACTTTGCTTCTGTCCATACCTGAAAGGAAATTATCTGCTGTTCCCCAGGCCGCATTTTCAGAAGATATGATCTTGGTGGATTGAAGACCCGCACTGTTTAATTCGGGACGGAGGTTGTTGGTAATAAACTGTCCTAGATGTGAAGAGTCCCAATAAGAAGCATCCCAGTCAGAAAAGACATTTTCAGGCTCATTTGACGGAGAAATAGCATTGATTGTAATCCCCTCGTTCTGAAACGATTTTACAAATCCAGTCAGGTAGCGAGCAAAAGCTGTTGAAGAAGTATTAAAATTAAGTCCATTAAACCATTTCGCGGAAATACTACTCGTATTGGTCTTCATGTATAATGGCGGAGTCCAAGTACTTGCCATAACGAAGGGAACTTCATAGCGTTCTTTCGCTTTCTTGATGATCCAGACCTGCCCAAGCTGTTCTTTTTCGTCTGCTGTCAAATTCTGATAAGTCGTACTATTGGGATCCACGTCAATCGAAACTCCTGCAGGTTTAATGGTGACGACCTTGGTCTGTTGGTTAAAAGGGTAGGTATGAAGTACCTTACCACGAAGGATATTCAGTTTCAACCCACTGCCTCCCCATAAATAATCCAGGATACTATCTCTTTTTGCGGATTCAAAGAATGGAACAATCCGACCTCCGAATGCACCAAATCCATCAATCTTTTGATAGGTTTGATCCCAATTCAATGTAGCAATTGTAGCTCCTGCTTGCGCGGATACTGCAGCTTTTTTGTTAAGTTGTGCCTCTGGACTCTCTAGAGTCAATGAATTTTTTTGGCAACTAAAAATAGAAAATGTGGAAACTACGGCCAAAACAGTATAAAGTCTGTTCCAGCGACTGGTTAATTTTAACATAACTTAGTTTTTAAGATTTGTGAATGAATCATTAATTTAATTGTGCCTGGTTTTCCAAGCGGTTCTCATTGTCGTTGTTTTGTTTGCCTCCTTTCGTTAGTTAAAAAAATAAACATTCACCGATTTCCACATTGGTTAGTTTCCGAAAATTAATAATATTTTGGGAGAATTTATTATTACTTCTATTATTTTAATTTTATTTTTTATTGATTTAAAAATAAATACATATTTTTTTAATGATGACTTAATTTTACTTCTTCTTTTCTGCCGAAGATGGAGCTTAAACTTATCATTGATTATGCATTAAAAACTGAAATCCATCGTCTTTGCCATGAATAACGTGTTACAAAAAGGTACGAATTGTTGCTGTAAATACGACAAGGTTGAGTTTAAAAGGGACCACACTTCTTAATGAAGTATTGTCCCTTTTATTGGATGTAAATTCAGAATAATTTACTGTAAATATGCTTGTTAAGGTAGAGTTGTTAAATTTATTGAAGGCGCTGTGCCAGAACCTGGTTGTGTGAACTTCGTTCCGGGATTTACGACGGTATTGAAAAAACCGCCATTTTTCAGGAAGAAGCTATTTCCGGCTATTCCGCCAATTGCGTCTATACGCTGGTTGTTTGAATAGGTCGCATCGACTGTAAAGGTACTTTCCACAACTTTCAGCCAAGTTCCAGTAGCTGTACGAACCCATTGATTACTATATTCTGCAGAACGGCCAAGGAAGCCATTGTCGGCATTAAAATTTTCGAGGAAGCTATGAAAGCCCGTTAAATAGGTATTTGTTTTGGGACGTTTCCAGCTTGCAATGAGTATCCAATTATTGGTCGAAGGATCATTAAACCATGCCGTAAAATCAGTACTTCCATTGTTATCAGGTTCTCCCTTTAATAAAAATTTATAGGTAGTGGCGGCAGTCCAGTTATACTTGAGGTAGCTTTGTCCACCAGAACCTTCGCCACCAAACTCACCTGTTGTCGTATTTGTCCCTTTTCTATTTAATGTGATGCGATCCTCTGCTGGTATTTGGGACGGGTTATCGGTGCTATATGGACTCCAAACAGAAAATAGTATTCTGCGCTCTGTCGCTGAATTGACCTGCATACCGAAATATCCTTGGCCGAACCCATTTGCCATAAAGTAAGAACCTATTTTATCTTCTCCGGCAGGCACTTTCACCTCGCTATAATAATAGGATACTTGCTGATTTGTTGGAATGGTATAACTCAAATGGCAGGATGGGCCCCGTCGCGACCAATAGTAAGTATTATCAACATTATTGTCACTATAAATCACAGTGCCATTTGTTGCCGAACTATCTAAAATCAAGTGTGATACATCTGCAAAATAACCACCTGACTTGGTCACACCTTGAAGATCCATTGTTATGTATCCCGCTGTATTTAGCGAATAGGTACCAACCGTGTAATCCTGTAATGTTCCACCCTTAAGTTTGATTTGTTTGCTTACACCGTTGATTGTTAACTTCACCGTACTACTATCGCCTGAAGGTAGCACTTTAGCCCTTATTTTAACACGTAAAGCGCCCGCTTGGGGGACCTTAGCATAGGTACTGATCACGCTATTGGCACTGGTCCAGTTTGCCAATCCATTGCTATTGATGACTTCTACTGCACCGGAAGGTGCCGAAGTAACAAAAGCATTGCCACCTAAGGGAACTTCGTATCCGCTTACACCAGGGGATGCGGCCCGTAGCGATAATTTCTCTTCTAAATTTGTTTGTACCTCGCTTTTTTGGCAAGAAAGAAAGCTTGCCAATACTGTACAGAGCAGTAGCGTAATTTTGGAATATCTCATAATTTAAATTTAATTGTTCACCCTAATTTTATAAATACAATTAAATTAAACGAAAACTATACAATGCAATCGTTTGTGTGAATTGCTTTTGTAACAAAAGAGATACTTTAAGTAATGGTCATTATCCATTTAATGAATTGTCGTTAGGTAAACATTGCAATGCGCAATAGTTTAAATCGTCCCCAATGGTTGGTTTCAAAGAAATGGGCCGTAAAAGGAATTCGTGAAAACGGATAATTAGGTCGTTGAGTTGAAGTAAAGTAGCATAGGCCAAACTATGCTTGATTTATAAATTATATTTTTATAAATTCATTATGGAAGATTAACCATTTATTTTTCGCTTAAGCGAGAGCAATCATTATTGTTATGAACTTGCCGTAATAACATATTGAAATTTATAAAAATTAAGCCAATGTCCGAAAATAATTTTGCTGAACTTTATAAAACTTGGCCCACAGATCAGTTGCTGTCTGTGGTAGATAATCCCGATCACTATGAGCCTTCGGCCCTTGAAGCTGCCGAGATTGAATTAAAAAGTCGACAGTTGACCACCGAGGAGTTGACAGTGGCAAGATATGTGCTTAACCAGCGAGAAGCGGAAAAAGAGACTAATATTGATACGATAAAAGCCAAAGACCAATGGACTATTACCGGTAGATTTGATACGCCCAGGGTACAAGTGGTCAAAAGAAGTATCGTGCGGATCTCATTTTTTACAGGTATCCTCATTGTGTTTAAAGGCTATAATCTTTTTCCTGCACTGTTATATCCGATCAAATATTTCAAAGAGCTACCGGATAACTACACATTATTGTCCTTTTTCAATGTAATGGTTTTAATAGTAGGTTTCCTTTTGTTTTGGTTGTTGAAAAGAACTGGATGGATACTGCTCACACTCTTTTTTGCAAGTTCCTCATCCATGGTTGTTTCTACCTTGATGTACATGCTCTTTCAAAGCAGAAGGGAGGCCAAAATTTTAGTGGAGTTCAATCCAATTCTACAGCCATATCCTTTGGAGATGTATATCTTACCAATTTTGCTCTATGGTTTTTTGACCTGGATTTTGTGCACAAAAAAAATACGTGAATGTTATTTCATTAGTAAAACAGCGATGTTTTGGACACTTGCAGTTGGTATATTGTTGATTCCATGCCATTCTTTTTGGCTAATGCTTTAATGCCGATTAATTTTTACTTTTGAAGGCAAACCTGCTTTTATCGTTTTTTTGTAAGTTCGCGACTTCCAATTTTGTAGTCGTTATTTAACAAAGAACAGTTGCTGTAGGGACAATAGACTAATAAATAGTGTATGAAGATTATTGAAAGCATAAAAAAGCCGAACTGGTTGCATATCGCATTATTTTACGGATTGTTGATGTTGGGAACTTTTGCTATACGAAAGCTTCCTAATATTTTCCAGATGGCTATGAAAGATGTTTTTAGTTTTCCATTACCCTGGAATATGAATCACGGATTGATTATTCTGATTATCTCGGCATTTTTTTATGCTTTGTCAAAAGTCGTTTCCACCGTTACACTTTTTGGCCCTAATAAAACAAAGTCACTGTTGTTTCCATTCCTTTTATTCGCAGGATATGGTATTTATGGATTTAATAATAATTACGGTGTCGATGAGCACGTTTGGGCACTGTTGTTCTGCCTGTTTACATTGCTGTATGATATCATGGAGGAATTTACTTGGCGGGGCTATTTGAATGATAGTCTAGGTGAAATAAAATGGCCCATTAAAAGTGTGATAACGGGAATATTTTGGGCGATTTGGCATCTTTTAATTTTTGATAATTTTAGCCAATTTGGTGGTTTTGCCGGATTTGTGCTTTTGTGTATTGTCTTTTCATTTGTATTGACTTTCTCCACCGTAAGAACCAATTCAATTATAGCTCCAGCTACTTTACACGCACTGTTGGGGAAGACAAATTTAGTCACCCTGTTATTATTTATACTGTTTATTATTTTATTACTCTTTTGGAATAAGAAATTCAAGGGATCAACCAGCGATGCCGAACTCAAATCGTAGGAAATCGCTGGAGGACCATTGCTGCACTCAGCCGATCAATTTTGAGTATCTGACCATAAGGAACAGCGGGCACAAACCATAGCGATCTATAAACAAACTGCTGCTCCCTAGGTCATTTAGACTATTCGGCCAGTGTATCGGCATGTCGATGCATAAGCTTCCAGGTACCTTGCTCTTTTCTGAAGATTTCGGTGATTCTGAGATTGAAAATCACCACGGTATCTTGTCCTTTTATGTTGACGGACGAACGTTGTATACCCGTCCAATAGGCTAGCGTATCACTTGCATCTTGATGGATCACTTCAAATTTGTTTTGTGCACCCGGAAGGAAATTGGAAGCTCCTTTTTGGTTAAAATCATTGACCTGTAATACCCCAGAAATATATATTCCTTTGGGCGGAAAAATTGTGGCAGGCTCATTTGAGACAGAAATATCTTTTAGGGAATCAAAATGACCCTCCACAAAATCTGTTGAGGCTTTTAAACGGATAGTCATAAATTTTTCGAAATCCAAGAGTGCATTATTGGATGTTTTCATATCTTTTATCTTTGTTTAATTGATACAAAGTTCCCAAAATGAAATTATTCTAACCTGTGACAATCGTCACATAATGTCAGGTGTTTAATCTTCTCCGACGAATCCGGCTTAAGGTTTCTCGAGCTACTCCCAAAAAAGAAGCCAATTGAGAAAGTGGTACACGTTGTGAAATTTCTGGATATTTTTTTTCTAGATAACACAGACGTTCGGCAGCCGAATAGAGTTTAAATAGATTGGCAAACTCTTCCTGGCGTGAAGCAAACTGCCTGATACAAAACCGTCCCAACCGTTCTATTTCTATAACCTGTGCAGCAAGTTCAAATAGTGTCGACTTATCAAAAATAATGGTCCTTAAGTCCTCACAGGCAACGATGTTAAATTCGGATTTTTGCCCGCTGCCAAAACTTTGAATATTGGTAGCGATATCGTTTTCAAAGAAAAATCCTGTGTTTTTGACAGTTCCATCAATAACATAATAACTTCTACAATAGCCTTTGTCGATAAAAAAGAGCGAATTGCAAACTTTACCCTGTTCCAGCAGTAAATCATTTTTTTTGAAGTTACGCAATGTCAATGCTGGCTGCAGCAAGTGCCAGCTATCCGTCGAAAAGTCAACCAATGCGTGAATGTAATTGCGAAGATTGTCCATGGTTAAATGGTTTCATCGTCGTAGTGACGCATAATGTAATAAAAATAGTCTATCATCTTCAGGTAGTTTTCAATGCTGATGTATTCATTGGTACTATGCATACTCTGCTGTTCAGCGTGATTAATTTTAATGGGCATAAAGCGATAAATATGATCACTGAGATTTTGGTATTTGATAGCGTCGGTTCCGCCAACAGTCAGGTAAGGCGTAACAATAAGATCAGGGTATAGCCTGCGGATAGAAGCTTCCATCATCGTATAGGCTTTAACGTCTGTTGGTGAAACTTTGGATGCTTCTCGGGCATTGTCGACCTGTTCGATTTCAACATCAAACCCGCGTGTAGCCTGCTCGACATGATCCCGAACTTCCCGCAGGGTGTTTTCAGGCAGTAGCCTAAAATTGACAACAAATTCAACTTCAGGTGAAAGTACATTGGGGGCATCGCTGCCCTTCATCATCGTCAGTGCTGTAGTTGTTCGCACGAGGGCATTAGTCGAGTGGTTTTTCGTTAGTTGAGCCAGAAGTAAAGGTTCCATAAGCCAGCGATTAGCGATCGCAAAACGGGAGACAAAAGGCATGCTACCACCAACCTGTTGAAAGAAGTTTTGGATCATAGGGCTGATCTGTGCTTTCATCTGGTGATTTTCTAAGCGCTGCATAATGACTGCCGCTTTACCAATTGCACTCGTCGTTGGTGGCATCGAAGAGTGCCCACCAAGACCTTTGACCTTAATTTTCAGGGATAAAAATCCCTTCTCCGCGCAACCGATCAATGCTACATCGGAGCTGATTCCCTTGACCGAGCCCTTTTCCAGAATGAGTCCACCCTCGTCATAAACGGCTTCGAATTTAAGACCTTTTTCTTTGAAGTAGTCTGCTATTTTAGCTGCGCCGCGTACGCCACCAACTTCTTCATCAAAACCAAAAGCGAGGTAGATATCCCGCTTGGGCTGTACCTGTTCTCGAACCAACTGTTCCGTAGCTTCAAGTAAGGAGAAGAGCATGCCTTTCATATCTAAGCTTCCGCGGCCATAAATGCGGCCGTTGGCTACTGCCCCCGAAAAAGGTGCATAGTCCCATTCTTCGGCTATTTCACTAACCGGCGGTATTGCCTGGTCTCTAGGCTGAAATAGCGTTGAATCGTTATTTTTTATAGCAGCTGAACCGGGAGGAACCACATCCATATGAGAAAGAAAGAGTAGCGGAAGCAAGCTATTGTCGCTTCCCTTGAGTCGAATGACCAGCGCGTGGCCATTGACCGTATAGGTTTCCAGGGAGCGATAGATCAGTGGGAAATTGTGCCTGATGTAACTATTAAGTTCTTCAAAAGGAACATGATTAAATAATGTCGAGTCGCCAAAAGAGATTGTGGCTATTTTGATGCCGCCGGCAAATCGGGCAACAATGCTATCATTGACCGCTGGCTGCACAGGCGCTGCAGCAGATTTTTTGACACGCGTAAACGGGTAAGTCAGCGTTCTAATTAAAAGCCCAATGATAAATAGGATAAGTAAGACAAAAAGGATTAAGAGAATTTTCTTCATAACAGACCTCATATTAACATAAGAACTTACCTTATATACGCTGGGAAAAACCTGTCCAGCGTATATCCTGTTGTTTCTAGTAGAACACGAAAGCCCTTCGTTTGTTTCTTATTTCCCGTTAAATGTGCAATAGCTCAAATTCCTGTTGGACTGTTTCTTGCCCATTGACAATAATTGAAATTTTATGTTTCCCGGCATAGAATTTCCGGGTAGTAATCAATTTGAAAGATTGCTTTCGCTCGATACGGTTTATTTCAGTTCCCTGATAGATTCGTTCACTAATTTTAAATACCTTTCGAGATAGCTGACCATTTGACTTTTGATAATATAACCCATACTCCAAACGTAGTGATCGGGGGGCGCTGCTTCCATTCTTAATTTCAAAGGAAAAAATAAGGTGTTCACCTATTTTAACTGCCGGTGTATGGATACTGAGATTCCTAATATGAAAATCGCTACTATCCAGTCCATAAAAGCTTAGAATTGCTGGATGTCCTTGTTTGAGTAAGGTACGGCAGCCATGTTTGATGATGGCATCTGTATTTTTACTGATTCCATTCCACTGCTGGGCAATGGTCAGAACGAGATGGGGATGATCTTTGGCAATATCGTTGAGATTGTTGGCCACACTTCTTCTTACGCTCTCGGATGGGTCATTATGGAGGTTTTGGAGGATAGGCAGGATAGGGGAAGGGTCGTTTTTCAACGCTGGAATTGCCATCGCCCAGGGGAGTCGGGGCCTAGATCCTTCACTTGCAAGGCGTCGAACTTGAGGATGTGGGCTTTTGGACCATCTTTCCATTTCCGCGATCATACGAGATCCATAGTTGATAATAAATGGACGGACGGCAAATTCGCAGGTTATGAATCTCGTGACGATTTCAAATGACTGCACAGCTGTTTCAAAATCTCCGATACCGTAAGTTTCGATATAGTCCGGAAAAATAACATATTCAAGGCCTCCTCGATGCTTCGTTTCTAGGAGATGTTCCACCACTTGTGTTAGTAAGGCCGCTGCTTCGGGAAAGGATGCCGGCATAAATTCCTGTAAGGCCGCTGTGCTATGTTTTGTACGCTGTTTCCATTCCATTTCATGAAAACTGCCTGAAAAAACGCGTTTGATAAACTGTTCTCTGTTAAAACTGTTGTCAACGCGGTGGAACTGATCGGCAATAAACTGATAAAATTCCGGTGTATATATATCTTTAATTAGGGCCATGAGTTGAAGAAATAGCTGTTAAATATCGATTAAGGAAGACAAGATACTAATTTTTGGACTTTAGTATCTTGTCATGTGAGCGGATTAGTTCGTGGCTTCTACGCCAAATTTTTTGATCGCCTCAGGGCTCAGCGGAGTGAAAAAGTTAAGCATGTTACCATCGGGATCACAAAAAAGCAATGAGCGATTACCCCAAGGCATTGTTGTCGGTTCCTGAATGATTTTTGAAGCACTATTTTTGATCCGAATATATTCATGATCTACATTTCCCACTAAAAATTCAATAATAATAGGGGCCATGTTACCAAAGATAATGGGGCTGTCGCTAAACATTTGCATCGTGCGAGTACCTCCTATAGCTAGGGTAATCGAACTGGTGGAAAGCTCGGCAAAATCTGGTGTAAACCATTGTGCGGTGAGCCCCAGGATTTCTTCATAGAATCTGACGGACTGCTGAATGTCATTTGCAATCAGTCGAATGGATGTTAGTTTCATGCTGATATAAATTTATTGATGACAAAGTTAAAAGGGCCATTGACAATAGTCTGTCAATAGCCCGATTGAAACTGTCCATAAATTTACTTATCCTTGCTAGATTAGTACGTCGTCAATAATTCCAAATTCTTTTGCTTCTGCAGCAACCATCCAGTGATCTCGGTCGCTGACATCATGTACGCGTTGATAGCTCTGTCCACTGTGTTTGGCAATAATATCGTACAGCTCTTTCTTAATTTTCAGCACTTGATTGGCTGTAATTTCGATGTCCGAAGCCTGTCCTTGAACACCGCCAAGTGGCTGATGGAGCATCACCCGTGCGTGTTCCAGTGCGCTACGTTTGCCGGAAGCACCGCCGCAGAGTAATATCGCACCAAAGGAGAGCGCCATACCTGTGCAGATCGTTGCAACATCCGGACTGATCAATTGCATTGTATCATAAATACCTAATCCGGCATACACTTCACCTCCGGGAGAGTTGATATACAGTTGTATATCTTTTTTGGGGTCAACAGATTGAAGGAATAGCAGCTGGGCTTGTACAATATTGGCGATGTTGGATTCTACAGGAGCACCCATAAAAATAATACGGTCAATCATCAATCTGGAAAATACGTCCATTTGTGATACACGCAATTCGCGTTCTTCGGTGATATATGGCGTCATGGCCAACGGAATGCGTGACTGCTCGATGCCTGAAATATAATGATCCACTAGATCTTTTTGGACATAACAATGCCCTACCGCAAATTTGCGGAACTCATTTTTGTCAATCGTCATGATGTTAGGAATTTAGGATTTGCTAAATAGCTTTATTATTTTTTTTCTAAAAGAGACATGTTCAGGATGTGTAAATAATGCCTGCGTTATGGCTTCAATTTCCATTTTCACTTGTTTGCGCCCGAATTGCCGAATAGCTGCATAAGCTTTTTGTTGCGCAATAACCTTGTGTGCCAACTCTTCGTCCAACACCAATTTCGCTTCAAAAAGCAGTGCATCTTCCGGCTTCGCTATTCCAAAGATATACGCTTCTATCTGTTGGATTTCATTCCATGAAGTCATCATAAACCAGGGATTTTTGTTTAACGGATTCTCTAACTTTCTCCAGGCATTTAAATTTCTGTACAGTGGCGCTCCTTGCTCCCGAATAGCCATATTCATCTGCAATTTCCTGCAGTGACATTTGATCATAATAGAAGCTTTTCAAGAGTTCTAAACATTTACGCCCAGCAGTCTCCAAAAAACGAAACAGCCTTGTGCTAGAAGGAGACTCTTCGGTTATCAAAGCAATATCCACTTGATCTAGGGGAAGGTTTGGACTGGATTGACCATACCGTTTTAACCATAGATTTTTGGCTGTTCCAACCAAATAGCCAATATCGTTGTTTAGTGGTGCTGCTGTTAAAAGAATCTTTTCATAATACACCAGCAAAGCGTCCTGAAATACATCTTTGGCTTCATCCAAATTACCACCCATGCGACTGATATACTTAGCCACGATGGGAAATGTACTTTTATACAAGTTCATAAAGAGCACCTGTCGGTCTATTGTTCGATTTGAATTGATCAATTGTTGCATAGCAATAGCATTTATAGACATGTACCAATTTAGTGAAAAGTATCACCTTTTATTTGAAAAATTAGTTAAACAAAAATGCTTCCCTTTTTTGGGGAAGCATTCATTCGCTTATCAGAGTTAGCTTATTCCAGTTTATGTTTCTACTGCTCAAGGTTATTTTTTTAAATCCAGTTCCATCTGGATATTACATCGCTGATAAGGACTTGGATAGCCGCTAATCTTTTGGAACCCCAACTTGTAATAGAGATTGATTGCAGGTTTCAAAATGGTGTTGCTCTCGAGAAACAGTTTTGATGCCCCTAAGGTTTTTGCTTCTTCAATAATTGCTCTTCCCAAAAGATAGCCTATACTTTTGCCCTGCACTGTTGGGGATACCGCCATTTTTGCCAATTCATAGTCAAAATCGGGATGATTCATTTTAATAAGTGAGCATACACCTACAGGTTCATCGTTATAAAGAGCAACCATAATTTTACCCCCTTTTGCCAAAATATATTCCTCGGGATTGTCAAGTGCTTTATGGTCAGTTTCTTCCATTTCAAAATAGGTGGAAATCCATTCCTCATTTAAAGACTTAAATGCCAGGCGGTATGTTGGATCATATGGAACAATGTTGACATCCTTACTTTCACGCATTTTCTTTTGTTCCTGGACGCGTTTCAGCAAGGATTTTTGTTCAAGTAGAAATTCCCATTCAGCTAAAGCTTCCCATAGATTGTGCGTGGCTTCCTGGATAACCCCATCTATGGCCCGATCGATATCGATGCATTGAATTTTCATTCTTTCCCAAAGCATTTTTCCTTTATCGGTCAATCCAACCATATTTCGCCGTTTATCCACAGAGCGAAGGTTATCCTCTACAAGACCCGCATTGATCATTTCTTTAACGATTTTAGTGACTGATGGCTGGGAGTGGCCAATCTCTGTTGCTATATCGGTAATTGTTTTTGAATCACCCTCAGACAAGATAAAGAAAACGGGAAACCACTTGGGCGCAAAATCAATCTGATAAAGCTCATGTAATCGGGCGGCCTCTTCTGTGATGTTGGAAGCCATATAGCGCAATCTGCTGCCTAATGCTATTTTTCCTGTTTTTTCAAATAGTTCCATCGTATTATAAGTAATTATATAATCAGTTATGTAAATGTAGGAAAATAATTTAAATGTTGTAAAATTTAAATTTTAAAATTCTGCTGAAACAAAAATATATCGTTGCTTTTTTCGTTATATTTCAATAAATTCAAAGCATAAAAAACCAGAACCCCTTAAAATAGACCGAAGGACATGAACGAGTTAGAAACTTATTTCCGAAATAATGATGCGAAGCTAATCAATAAATGGATGCATTATTTCGATGTATACGACAGACATTTTAGTCGTTTCAAAGGCAAAGAGATCGTGGTGTTGGAAGTTGGGGTTTTTCAGGGCGGAAGTCTTCAGATGTGGAAGAACTATTTTGGTGATCGTGCGAAAATTTACGGTATCGACATCAATCCGCACTGTAAGGAACTCGAAGAAGAGAATGTAGAGATATTTATTGGTTCACAGTCGGACCGGAAGTTCCTGCGGCAGGTAAAGCAATCCATTCCGCCGATCGATATATTGATCGATGATGGTGGTCATACGATGATACAACAGATTGTGACATTTGAGGAGCTTTTTGATCATGTGAAAGATAATGGCGTATACCTTTGTGAAGATTTACATACATCTTATCAGGTATTTTATGGTGGTGGCCATAAAAGGAACGGTACTTTTATTGAATACAGTAAAAATTTTATTGATTACATCAATGCTTACCATTCCGAGCAACGTGGATTGAAGGTCAATGGATTTACGCGTTCTGTAAGTTCCCTGCATTACTATGACAGCATCTTGGTCGTGGAGAAGCATCGAAGGGATGAAGCACCGATACATATGAAGACAGGGGCAGCGACAGTGAAAGATTTCAATGCGGCTCCCACAGGATTCGATGGATTAAAATGGAAGATTAAGAAACCTGCTTTGACCATGATCAACAAGTTTCTCCGTTTCTTCCGTATTGGTGGGTTTATGTGGCGTTAATAGTCTGTGGAGATAGCATCTTTTCATTCATGTGTATTATGTTGTTATCTGAAAAAGACGCTTAAAACGTATTTCTTTCCTAAAAAATTATAAAATAGTTGAATTTGTATACTGAAGGAATGATTATGGTAACATTTCGTAAGCTTCAATAGATTACATTTGTAATGTAACACAAATTACATCTACTAAAAATATACTTACCTCGCTCCGGTTTCCAAGAATCCGTCAAGTTCCACCGGAGTGGGTAAGTTTCTTTACGCTATAATATATGTTCATTTATTCCTTGAGCACTGCAATATTTAATTTGATTTGTAGCTTCTTGTTCAAGCATCCAAACCGATGGTCCGAAAACCAGAAATACCGAGCTGAATTGTTGTTCATGTGGTTTCCCAAGCTAAAGCTCGTTTATGACCTTGGAATTGCCGTAGGTGACATATTCAATAAATGCCAGGACAAAAAGATAGCATTGACCAAACTAGGACTGGCACAATCAGGTTGAAAATGCGGGCATCGCTTCATTTGAGAGCGCAGCAAGATCCATTGCAGCGCATCATCAATATATTCTACACTACTTCGACAATAGAAGCACCAATGCTTCAGCAGAATCTTTCAATGCAAAGCTCAAAGCGTTCAGGAGTCTCTTTCGCGGCGTAAGGGACACCACATTTTTCCTATATAGAGTAATGAAATTGTATGCTTAAAAACTTCCCTTCCCCCCAAACTTTCGGTATGATCCATAGATCTTAACAAGGACTTACAAGAAAACAAAAAAGGCAGATCATTTGATCTGCCTTTTGGGTAAGTAATCGGGCTCGAACCGACGACCCCTAGAACCACAATCTAGTGCTCTAACCAACTGAGCTATACCTACCGTGATTTTGATGTCACAAAAGTAGTATTATAGCTTATATGTTCCAAATGTTTTTTAAACTTTTTGACTAAACAATTGTCTATCAAAAGGTATAATTTTCAAGCATGCCCGTTTAGCGACCTTGGAGAATAATATCTAGGTAATATTTTCAGGTTAAATGCCTAAAAAAGCAGCTTGGTCTTTAATTTGTATACTATAGTTTATGGGAAAATTTTTAAAATTTTTAATTATCGTAGCCATTTTGGCAGTGGGCGCTTGGTTCGTGTATAAAAAATATAACAGCGGACCGGCAGTGGAAAGCAAACATCAGTTGTTGGTGGATCGCATTGAAGCAATGGGAAAACTGGAATTAGTCAAATACCGCTATAGCGATGTTGTGGAGCATAAAAACGTGAATACGTTTTTGCCGGATGCAAGCGTATTGTTAATCGTCAAAGCAGATGCTGTAGGCTGTGTGAACCTTACAAAACTTAATCCGGAAGATATCAAGGTTGTAGGGGATTCGGTTTCCATCAAATTGCCGGCTCCAGAAATCTGCTACATTAAGATCGATCATGAAGCATCCAAAGTCTATGATACCAAAATGGCGTTCTTGCGCGAAGCAGAGCTTGTGGATGAAGCTTACAAAGCGGCGGAAAAAGCTGTTGCTGATGATGTTAAGAAGTCAGATATTCTGCAGCAAACCAAGGCCAACGCAACAACCGTGTTTAAACCGCTCTTACAGGGATTGGGGTTTTCGAAAATCAATCTGACTTTCGAATAAATTCAAAAAAAAGCTAGGCAATGTTAACATTGTCTAGCTCTCTACAATAAATCTAATCTCCAGCCATCTCACGACGGGAGGATTTCATAATTATGCTATTACCACGCAAGAACAATAGCCAGTTTATATTTGTTTTACTTTTTTGTCGATGTATCGGGCTGTGGTGTTGGCGGGATTTCTCCACGGGATTCTGCAGATGTGGTATCGCGATATTGTATCGTCGTGGTATCGTTGGGAACGGAGTCCCGCATCAGTTCCTTTGATTTTTGATCATCAGTTTTAACGCCATTACATCCATAGGCTGCTAAGCATATTAGACCGAAGGAAATTAATTTTGTTGGGTTTTTCATATTATTTATTGTTTAATGATGGCATGCCGCTGCATACACTCAGCGGAAGAACAAAGGTCAAATCAAAATAGTTTCGGATTTTTAAATTAGCTATTATGATATAAAAAGAAAACATATCTTATATTCTTAGTTTTTAGGTAAATTACATTGTAAAAACTTTTTGCAATTGAGTACTGTTCCTATGATCGAGAAAACCAATACAAAAAACACCGCTGGCCTTGTCCGATTTGGTTTTCACCATATGCTTATACATTGATTAAACAACAAAAAATAGATGAATATGGCTACAAAAAATGAAAACCGCGTTGTCGGGACCGAAATGGAAAAAAAGAAAAAGGTCAAGCTAGGAGTGAACGGGGAGTCACTTCGGGATGTAAACGATAAGGATCAAGGAGATGCCGAGGCTGGTGTAGACCCGCAGGTGGATCAGCTCAATGACATGCCCAATGACCCTGCTGATAGGCCCAAGGAAAGGAAGAAATAAAAAAGACCCGCATTTGCTGCGGGTCTTTTTTATAGTGGCCGAACCTATACGTTAAAAACGTTTCTATTTTTTGCCGTGTTTGTCAATGGCTTTAATAAGTTCATCTTTTGTCATATCATGACGACCCGTGATATCCATTTTCTTTGCCATTTCCAAGAGCTCAGCTTTGGTTTTTTCTGAACTTCCCTTTTGTGAACTCTTAGACGCAGAAGCGCTTTTAGCAGTTGCTGGAGCTGATTTTTTTTCTTTGTTGCTGCTGTTGCCCTGCGATTGTCCTTTAACAGTCGTATGGCTTGAACTTTTTGTCGTATTCATAATGTTCTGTTTTATTTGTTACTTATATGCTGAACATGTTACAGACACAAAAGGTTGGTCGTTTTAATACGTTATTAGACGGTACTATTACGCTTTGTTCTTTTTTTCCATAGCAAATGCTTTGATAATGGCTTTATTAAAAGCGGGTAAATCGTCGGGCGTGCGGCTCGTAATAAGTTTATCGTCAACGACGACTTTACTGTCTTCCCATAATGCGCCTGCATTAATCAGGTCCATTTGAATGGCCTCGACAGACGTTATTTTTCTATCACGTACCAAATCCGCATTAATAAGTAATTGTGGGCCGTGACAAATTGCCGCGATCGGTTTATCACGTTCCCAAAAAGCATTAATCAAAGCAATAGCCGTTTTATTGGTTCTCAATTTATCGGGGCTTATGACTCCGCCGGGCAGCAGCAATCCATCGTACTTATCCTCTTCTGCCTCCTGAAGAGCAACATCGACAGGATAATCATTTGACCACTCATCACCATTTTTTGCGCGAACTTTTCCTTTAGCCGGTGATATAATGTCTGTTTTGGCGCCTGCATTTTCCAGCGCTTCTTTGGGACTGGTCAATTCGATTTCTTCAAATCCATCTGCTACCAATATGGCAATCCGCTTATTTTTTAAATTTTCCATAGCTAAAGTTTGTTTGTATTATATGTTTTTTGTTCTTAAAGAGAACGGATCTAAACCTACGAAGGTTTGATATAAATTACTTTCGAGATGGGTTTTGACAATTACCATAATGAGAAGTTAAAGTTGATTTTGAATTTAGATATCGATAAGTGCAAAGCATGTATCGTCGCCATGATGAGCTTTCAGTACAGGTACTGCCACATTATAAATCGGTATTCCGGCGGGGGATAGGGCTTTGAATTTCCCCGCATGCGCATGCCCATGAAAGGCAGCAGTAACTTTACGCCGCTGGAGCGGCTCCATTAAATGTGTTGAGCCTAAGAATGGATAAATCTGTTCGGGTTCACCCAATACTGTTTCCGCTATAGGTGCATAATGGAGTAAAGCGACTTTTTTTATAGCTGCATGCTCTTGCTCTAACCTTGCCAAGGCACGGTCCAGTAGCAATGATTCGTTTACAGCTTCCTGCACAAAACTTTTCATGGCATCTTCGCCGAACATCGACAACATATAACGGTCAAACCCACCACCAAATCCTTTTACGCCGGCAAAACCAATATTTTCGATTACGATTGCTTCGCCGTCCAAAACCGTAATTTTACTGTCGGTCAAAATTTGTCGAATCTGTTTCTGCCGGCCTTTTTCATAATCGTGATTTCCTAATACGGCGAGGACCGGAACTTTGATGGATTGAAGTTCGGCAACGAGTAATTCAGCTTCTTCTTCATCCCCCGTGTCGGTTAAATCACCACATAATAGCAGGACTTTTGCTTTTTCTGAAATTTCTTCAAATTTTGTTTTCCATTTTCCATGCTGGTTTGCATTCATATGTATATCGCCCAAAGCGGCTATTGTTGTCTTTTTATTCATCTCAAACAGTTTTTATTGTATATGATTTATACGCCCAATCTTTAATATCGATCTCATATTGCGTCTGGTCGATGAGCGGTCCAAGGCAAACTTTCTCTAAGCAAGGAGGCAGTTCATACTGGTCTGCTGCGCGCTTAATAAGCTGATCAAATAAGTCCTTTGGTAGAATATCGCGATAGTCATGCGGATAGGTAAACTGAAAGATGAGCATTTGGGCCAACAAGAGGTGCCAATGTTGATCCATCCGGGATAATAAACGATCCCAGTCCAGTTTCTTCCCATATTTTAGCCAAATATGGTTTATATCGGCGCTATCGTGCCGCTCTCGGTTTTGCACATACAGTTTACACCAAACGAGTTCTTCTGCGGGTATATAACGTACGGTTGTATCAAACAACACTCCCTCAGGCCCCCTGTCAAACCAATCTTGTTCCACAGTACAATTGTGATTGACACTATCAAAAATAATGTCAATAAAATAGGGGGGCTTATAAATCTTGGCCAGCCATCTTACATCCGTCAATTCCGTTTTATAACCACTGGCGGCAAAATGCTTGAGAATTTTTGGGTATTCGCTGCTTTTGCAAAAAATATCCATGTCTTTCGTAGGCCGTATGATCCCTGTGTAGTGAAACATAGCCAAACCGCCACCTACCATAAATTGACATCCGTTCTCTTGTAGCAGTCTCAATGTATCTTGAAAGAAAGCCAAGCAATCCTCAGGTGGATTATCTAAATGAATCATATTGTCTACTTTTTATTAAAGACAGTCAAATAAATGCAGTAGTTTGTTGATAGTCAATGAAAACGTATTATCCACCAGATTAATAGTAAAAGTACTCTATTTAAAAATTTTTGGAACTCGGAGGGCTCTTATCGATGTTCTGAAATAAAATGTTCTGAAATAAAATAGAGGGCTCATTGCCTGATGAAGTATGGATGGACATATCACAACGATCTAAACAGCATGGATATGGACAGTTTTTTTGGCTCTGGTGAGGATCTCACGATGTTACAGATGGGATCGCGCGCGTTTATTATGTTTATTATAGCGCTTTTTCTGGTTCGACTAGGAGGAATTCGAATTCTCGGCCGAAAGTCGGGTGTGGATTTCGTAATCATTATTATGCTAGGTGCAGTGTTGGCTAGAGGGATAGTTGGCGCCTCGCCGTTCCTGTCAACGGTGTTCGCTGGCTTTGTCATGATTATTTTCAATAAAATCCTGGCCCAGGTATCGGCCCGGCTTCCCTATTTGGGTAATATGGTAAAAGGTAAGCCGGCTGTTTTATACAAGAACGGTAAAATCCAATGGGATCAGATGGATCGACTGGGTGTAAGTCGCACAGATCTACTGACGAGCTTGCGGCTAGAAACAAACAGTAAGCACCTTGATGAAGTAGATATGGCTTTGATGGAGCCGAATGGCCGAATAAGCTTTACACTCAAGGAAAGAAAATAAATATTTAACAGATAACTCTTCCTGTGTAAAAACATATTGTGACGTCGAAAGGGATCACTTGAATCAAAGCCTATTGACACTTCACATAGCTAACCTGGGAAGGGGTAAAAAACATAAATAAAAGATAAGATTATGATAAAATATTTTTATTTGGTCATCGCATTTGCGGCAATAGCAATGTCTTGCGATAATAGGGCTAATAATAGCGAGGAAACTTTGATAGACACCGCAGTCAACCAAAATGGTCTACCGTTAGACAATATTCACCGAAGCCGCGGAAAAGATACGACAAAAAATGACGGGAGCGCAAAAGAAGGGGTGCCATTGGACAATCTGGATCGCGGTAAAAATACGGATTGACCCAGTTGTATCTTTGCGAACGATGGTGCAAAATTATTTACTTACAGAGCGATAATAGATCCAACCTGGTAACTGCTCCAATGGGTTTGGTATTTTCAGATCTATAAGAGTATTCAACCCTAGTTCTTGGGACAATTTTCCAAATGCATCTATGTCGTGAACGGGATAGAATATCGCGTGTTCATTGGGCATATCGACATTCCCTTGTAACCAGCGGTAGCCCTCGGCATGTAGATTGTCAATAAAGGTATCGGTAATAACCTCTAGGTAACGCATCATTTTGTTGATCCACATAAGTTCATCCTTCGCTCGCGTCGGATAGTGTTCATGTGTGAAATCGAGGATCAGTTGTTCGCCCTCCATGTCCCAGCCATCGCGAATCATTGCAAGCCCCATAGCCCTCACTTCTTCCTGATAAAAATCCTGCCCATAGCTCATTTTAATTTCGCCCGCAATAGGGCTGTCTTCTATTTTAGCACGTAGCGCCATTTGTCTATTAAGAAGTTCATGTATGTAGTCGAATGTCTGTTCCATGGTATGATAAGAATTAACGAAGGACATCGCCTTTATGGCTTTGTCCTTCGGAGTGAATAAATGAAATAAATATGCTTATTATTTTAATGTCGGTTTGAGCACTTTGTTCTTAACAGCTGGCGATGGCGCATTTGGTGTAATGTGCATATCACTTATCGAAGGATCTTAAGGCTGCATATTTTTAATTTGATCAAGATGTTTTTCAAATGCGGGAATTTTATCAGTAGCGAATTTCTTAAGGTCAGCATCTGTAATTGCTGTGCCTGTGCTCGCATCTTTGAAAAGTGAAATGGCATCCTGATGGCTCTTAACCATCAGATCGGTATAGATGCGGTCAAAACTTGCTGTGTCCGCATGATTGAGTTGGTCGATCATGGATTTATAATTTTGATCGTCACTCGTACTCAGCTGCCAATTTTTATTCTTTACAATGGTCGACAGTTCATTTCCTGCAGCAGTATGGTCGTCTGTAATCATCTGTGCATATTGTTTTATATTAGGGTTTTGTGATTTTGAGAGAGCAATGCTTGCTGTCTGCAGTTCGAAATTGTTGCTGGCCGTGGCTTTGCTGGCAAAGTCCAAGTCTCCAGGCTGTGGCTGAGCGGGTTTGCTGTCTTGCGCCTGAACAGTTAAAATGCAAGCAAAAATCACTAGCAGCGTTCCCAAAGTTTTTAAAAAGGTTTTCATAATGCTATTGTTTAATTGTTAACGATGTATGCTATTTCGGTTGTCATTTCCTTGTTTGTCCATAACTAATGATAGTAGAAGATGCTAAAATGGATAAGACGATACCGATGATATAAACATAGACTCCTTTATGTGTGTGTTTTAAATAGTGAACAGTGGTCGAGAAGCTAGGGTTTGGAACTGTTATATTTTACGTATTTAAATCGAAAACGGTGTTGTTTACGTAAATGCATCGTACAAATTCGTATTATACCATGATTAAAGCTTTTATGTCAATTTCGGAACATCAAAAATAAATTACTCAGCTAAACTAAAAACAGGCAGCTATGAAACAGTTGTTTTTTGGCTGGGTATCTCCGGTTCTTCCTCGGCAATGCCTAGGTCTATTTCTTCATCCGTTTTAGAATCTTCCTGATCAATTTCCGGTTGTTGATACGGTGTGTTTTCCGGTAGATCTTCTTCATGCTCGTCCGGAATATCGTTCGGAAGATTTTCGGGACCTGATTGTGATACGATCGTTGAACCGAGAATGGCCATACCTCGATGGGCATCCTGAGTTGTGCAATTTTTATTCATACTACATTTAATTTATAATCATTTGTTGATGAACCACCGCTGTTGCTTGATCGTTAACTGTGTTAGTACGCAATTTAGCATGATTTGTACGTTAATTGTAGCGTGGTTCTTCTTTTGGGGCCTTTTGTCGGAAAAACGTGTTTTTACTGGAGATATGTGGTAAATGCTTGATTTGGAAGTATCAGCGTGATTTGCTGAACGAAAAAAGTTTGAGATCTGTTTATTTGACGAACAGCTCTTCGGAGCATAAAACTTATTATTATGGCAACAACATCAGCAGACAAAAGCAAAACAAGCACAAAATCAGGTAGCACATCAACTTCAGCATCTGCTTCGGAAGGAAGAAAGCTACGTGCCGAGGCAGGTGCAGCAAAAGATTTAGCGGAATTATTTGAAGATGGTCTAAAAGATATTTACTGGGCTGAGAAAGCGCTGACAAAGGCACTTCCTAAGATGGAAAAAAATGCAAGTTCAAAACAATTGAAATCTGCTATTTCTAAACATTTGGCGGAAACAGAAACGCATGTGGGGCGCCTCGAACAATGTTTTGAGTTTATAGGAGTGAAAGCAAAAGCTGAAAAATGCGAAGCGATGGCGGGCTTGGTTGAAGAAGCAGAAAGCCTTATGAAAGAAACAGAAGTCGGGTCTGTTCGGGATGCGGCTATTATTGCTGCGGCTCAAAAGGTGGAACATTATGAAATTGCTACTTATGGCACACTGGCGGCTTTTGCAAAAGTGCTGGAACATAAGGATGCTTTGAAATTGCTACTTGAAACACTGGATGAGGAAAAGAAATGTGACGAAGATCTAAGTGCGCTGGCCGATACAAATCTTAATTCGAAAGCTAAATAGGTAGCTGTCTATAACACGATTGTGAAAACCGAAGAAAATGATCAGTAAGTGTGTTGCTAAAAGCACCAATGTAAAGAAAGTATAAAAGGCTCAATCCAATTTTGCTGGGACTTTTCCAAAAAATGAGCTATGAAATACTCTAATATGGGAAGCACGGCTTTACAATTTATAATAATCCCCATTACGGGGATTTATTTTTTTATCATTAATAATTTGAAATGCTAATCCGTCTTGTCTGTTCTGTTACCGTCTGTGGCGGCGTGTCTTTCTTTTCGAGCCTTCATTTTAAAAGCGTGATTTTCCTTTGCGGCATCAATTGAATGTGTGCAGGTAAGGTCACCTTCCTGAAGCGCCAATTTAGCGACGTGGGCATAAAATTTTGCAAGCTGATCAAGTTCTTCTTCACTGAGATCTTCCAAATTAACCATTCTATTGCTAGTGCCCTCGTGAGAGGCAATCAATTCATTGAGCTTGAGGTGGATTGCCTTTGAATCCTTATTCTGCGATTTTTGAATAAGAAATACCATTAGAAAAGTAACAATGGTCGTACCTGTATTGATGACCAGTTGCCAGGTTTCAGCGTAGTTAAATATGGGACCACTCACTGCCCGATAACTGTAGATGTTGCAATAATAAATGCCGCTGAACTACCAGTTGCGTGTGTCGCCCAGTTTGAGAACCGTTCAAATAAGTTTTTTCTCTTTTTCATTGCTAAACTTTAAGTTTCTATAGAGACCCCACTGAAACTGAATTTGTTTGCATTTATTAGCTTTATCTTAAAAGATCCGTTCTTCAAAGGTTTTTCTGCTCCATAGCTAAGAATAGCCTACCTGCTTTGTTGCTACTGCCGTATTTGAGCTTTGTACTGACTAGGTGTGACTCCTTTAATTGACTTGAAAATTTTATTAAAGTTTGAAAGGCTATTGAAACCACAGGCATAAGCAATGTGCGTGATTTGATGTTTATTTTCAACGATCAATCTACAGGATTCACTAATGCGCACCTCATTGACAAACTGGACGAAGGTTTTCTGCGTACGGGATTTGAAGTAACGGCAAAAGGAATGTTTCGACATATTAGATAGCTGCGCAACTTGATCCAATTGAATTTCTCTAGTATAGTTGTTAAATACGAATTTAAAGATGCTGTCAATTTTACTATTGTCAATAGGACTATAGTTGTGGGTGTATCCCGCGCTGGAGAGGTAATCAAATTCATCTGTGGATAACATCAATTCGATAATCTCCAATAACAAAATGGTTTTCTCAAAGCCATAATCCAGCTGTACGATCTTTTTTAGCTTTACCTTCAGTTGTTCCTTTGTTGCGCCACGGAATAGGAGACCACGTTTTGAGGCCGAAAAGAATGCTTCGATTTTATGTGTCTGAAAGAAATGCCCTAAAACTTTAATCATTAATTTAGGTTCTATATACAAGGCCAAAGAGCGGGATGTCTTTGTCTCCGCAATAGCAGAGCCCGGGCAATTTATATAGTTATTGTGCCAAACATGTGGCAGATCGGGCCCTACAAAAGTGAGTTCATCAGAAACAAAGTTACTCACATTATCTCCAATGATCCGTTTTCCCTCACTTTCCACAATATAGGTCATCTGACAGGCGCTATGAAAGTGAAATTCGGTGGAGAAGAATGGTCGCTGCACATCTTTGGTCGCAAAAGCCGTAATAGCTGCACCTTCCAGAATTTTTGCAAAAACAGGTTTCATGCGTTTGGTTATTTTAATTAAGAGCAAGTAATATAGCTTATTTTGCCCTAAAAAGAGGTAAGCAGAGGTAAAAATGTTAATATAGTGGGAGAATTAAGCAATCTAGCAGTAGTCACAGAACTGTTAAGCGCGTAATTTCGTATAAAATAACGCGTAGAGCTTATGAATCCTAAATTATATCCTTATAGCATGATGATCGTCTTTGTCGTACTCTGTGCGACAGCCTTTCGGTCTACAGAAAGAAGCCGCCCTATGGCTCGCTATGCATCTATAACAGGATTAAAAGCAGAGAAAGTAGCTTATTATAAGAAGCTTCATGCTAAGGTTTGGCCCACGGTACTTCGAAAGATCAAGGCATGTCATATCCGCAATTATTCTATTTTTTTGAAGGAAATAGACGGTAAATTTTTTCTTTTTAGCTATTTCGAATATGTAGGACAAAATTTCAAGCTTGATATGCAGAAGATGGCGTCCGATCCAGAGACACAGCGTTGGTGGAAAGAAACAGATCCTTGTCAGCAACCCCTGTCCGATGCACAGGAGAAAGGGGAGATATGGTCTGGTATGGCGGAAGTATTCCATACGGAATAAAGAAAGAAAAAGAATGAATGCTGTAATAACCAACATTATATAACCATGAGAAAGAAATTATTATTTAGTTTGACACTTGCTGTATTGGGAACAAATCTCTGTGCGCAGACAAAGACTATTGTACCTGTTCCATCGATACACCCCAATGCTTATCAGCGGGAGCAAATTGACCGAAAATATGGTATGTTCGTTCATTTTGGCATGAATACATTTCATGACCAGGAGTGGACAGACGGATCTAAACCTGCTAGCTCGTATGCGCCATCGGCTATTGAGGTTAAACAGTGGGTTTCAACGGCAAAGGAAGCTGGGATGAAGTACATGATTTTGGTTACGAAACATCATGAAGGTTTTTGTTTATGGGATAGTAAGTATACGGACTACGATGTGGCGAGTTCTTCAAACGCGACAAATGTTGTGCAGGAGCTGGCTAAAGAATGCGCCAAACAGGGGATGCGCCTTGGTTTGTATTATTCTTTATGGGACCGAAAGCAGAACCCCAATGTAAAAGACATGTCTGCAGATGCAGCATATAATCAATATATGTTGAACCAGCTTAGTGAGTTGGTTGATATGACCAAAAAGTATACAGATATCGTTGAGCTTTGGCTGGACGGTGGCTGGGAAAAAGAGAGCTATCGATGGCCCACGCAGGCGATTTACAATTTGATCAAGAAAAAGATGCCCGGATGTCAAATTGGTATAAACTGGAGTATAGGATCACCTGAGAACACAGACAAACACATTGTTTTGCCGAAAGATCAGCAGAATTATTATCCTATACGTTACTTTCCAAGTGACTTTAGGCTAGGCGATCCCTATCTTCCGATCAATCCTGATCCTAAGCTTTTTATGGCCAACGGGAATACTTACTACATGCCTTTTGAGACAACAGTGGTACTTGGAGAACGCTGGTTTTATAATACTACAGACAAGAAGTATAAGTCTTTGGAAGAGCTTGCGGGGATTTATCAGACCGCAACCGCACAAGACAATATCCTGATCTTAAACGTTGGTCCCAATCGGATGGGACGCATAAAGGATTCGGATGTTGACATTTTGCGCAAATTAAAGGATAAGTTAAAGTTGTAATTCAAAATAGATTAACCTAAACACTAAAAACAAGTACGTTAAGATTTTATGATAAAGACGTTTGATATTCAGGATCGGAGATTTCCTTTGGCTACAGGTGCGGGCAGTGATGCGATTCACAAGGATCCGATCTATTCTTATGCTGTGACTCGATTGGCAGATGATAAGGGGCGCGTAGGCACAGGTCTGGCTTTTACACTGGGAGCAGGAAATGAGCTGGTCTGTCGTGCTGCAGCTTTCTATGCCGAACGATTGAAAGGGATTCCAATTGAAGATCTTATGGCAAATTTTGGTCAATTGTTTAATAAGTTGAGCAACGAACAGCAATTTCGTTGGTTGGGTCCCCATAAAGGTATCGTTCATCTGGCCCTAGGTTCGGTAACAAATGCCTGTTTTGACCTCTGGGCTAAAACGAGAGGAGTTCCACTTTGGAAGCTGTTAACCGACCTCAGTGCTGAAGAGATTGTCAATACGTTGGATCTTTCCTATTTGGAAGATGAGTTTACAAAGGGTGAAGCCATCAGCCTGTTGGAGTCGACTATCTCAACTGGTCATAAAAGAATGGACATTATTGAAAAGGGCTATGCGGGCTACGATACATCAGTAGGCTGGTTTAACTATTCTGATGAAAAAGTACGGGAGAATTGTAAACGTGCTTTAGATAACGGTTTCTCCGCAATGAAACTCAAAGTAGGTAGTGAAGATACATTACGGGATATTCGTCGTGCGCATATTGTACGGGAGGTTGCGGGTGATGAAGCTAAAGTAATGCTCGATGCGAATCAGCAATGGACGCTACCTCAGGCGCTATCCATCTGTCAAGAGCTTAAGGAGATGAATCCTTTTTGGGTAGAGGAGCCGACACATCCTGACGACATTGTTGGACATAAACGCTTAGCCGAGCACATTGCGCCGATAAAAGTTGCCATGGGTGAGCATGTGCCGAACCGTATCTTGTTTAAAAATTACCTTCAAATGGGTGCGGCGGGATTTGTACAGGTGGATGCTGTTCGGGTCGGCGGCGTGAGCGAGTTTATTTCAGTGAGTCTACTTTGTCGAAAATACAATATTCCTGTTGTACCGCATGTCGGTGATATGGGGCAGCTTCATCAGCATCTTGTTTTGTTTAACCATATAAGCCTTGGGCATGAGGCTTTGTTTTTGGAGCATATTCCACACCTAAAGTCTCATTTTGTACATCCTGTGTCTATAGCGAATGGCGTGTACCGTACCCCAATGGATGTGGGAAGCAGTTGTGATTTGTTATAAGTTGACGTTATGTTAGGAAATTTAGATTTAGGTATCGCCATCTTTTATATTGTGTTGATTTTGGTTGTCGGCATATTGGCTGGATCAGGGCGATTTAAGAAAGTGAAGGAAATAAGCGCTGAAGGATATTTTTTGGCTGGAAAGACACTTCGGTGGCCAGCCATTGGGTTGGCGCTTTTTGCAACTAATATTTCAACGGTACATCTGGTTAGTTTGGCACAGAGCGGATTTGATACAGGCTTGCTTAACGGCAACTTTGAATGGATGGCTGCCTTTACTTTAATCTTACTGGCGCTTTTTTTTGTGCCATTTTACCTCAAATCGGGTGTTACAACTTTGCCTGACTTTCTGGAACGGCGTTATGATCGTTCCAGCAGAGATTGGCTCACGTTTATATCCATACTATCGGCCATTGTTATTCATATCGCTTTTTCGATGTTGGCCGGAGGGATTGTGCTACGAACACTTTTTGGATTTAATATGTATTTGAGTATTACGGTAATCTGTGTGATAACTGGAATATATACGATATTGGGTGGGCTGCGCGCTGTTGTGGTGACGGAATCTATCCAGACAATTGTGTTGCTTGCAGGAGCTTTTATTATCAGTTTTGCAGCTTTTGACAAGATGGGCGGTTGGATGCCGATGAAAGCTGTTCTGGCGCAGGATAATGCCCTTGATCGTCTTTCTATGCTCCGTGGTAGCAACGATGGAAGTGGAATGCCTTGGTATGCCGTATTGTTTGGCTATCCGATTTTAGGCATCTGGTACTGGTGTGCCGATCAGACCATTGTTCAGCGCGTTTTAGGAGCCAAGGACGAAAACCATGGACGTGTGGGTGCCCTTTTTTGTGGTTTTCTGAAAATTTTGCCTGTATTTATTTTTGTGCTTCCGGGGCTATTTGCGTATACGCTGTTTAAAACAGGTCAATTGGATTTAAGCAGTCTTGGCGTAGACCATCAAGGGCAGGTCAATTCAAAAGGTATCTATACACTCATGATTACGCAACTTTTGCCTTCGGGATTGATTGGTGTGTTGGTAGCGGCGCTCTTATCGGGTTTAATGAGTCAGATATCGGGTGCACTAAATTCGATATCGACCATGGTGAGTTACGATATCTTTAAACAGCGACGTCCTGCTGCTTCCGATGGACAGCTTATTCGTATCGGGAAAATTGCCGCAGTTATTGCCATGGGATTTTCCCTGGCTCTTTTACCACTATTGGATCGCTATGAGAGTATTTTTTATGGCATAAATGATGTGATTGCTCATATTGCACCACCAATAACCTGCGTGTTTCTTTTAGGTGTTTTTTGGAAAGGAGCATCAGCAACAGCTGCAAAACTTACCCTGTGGATAGGTTCTGTTTTGGGGGTTGCCGTATTTTTGCTGAATAAGCTGCTACCTGACTCGTGGGTAGGGCAGACACCATTTATGATGATGGCTTTCTATCTGTTTTTGATCTGTATGTTACTTCAGGTTTTGTTATCGTATAAGTATCCCGTGCAGCATACTGCACAAAGTCGGGATTTGTACTGGAAGAACCCCGTGGATCCACTTCGGGGAAAAGCCTGGTCGGGTATCGGGAATTACCGTATTTTGTCTGCATTGCTGTTCGCTATTGTCGTGATTTTATATGTAATTTTCAACTAATTTTTAATTTGTTCCGATTCTTTGGAACTTGATGCTAAATACAAGAATAATAAAAACGTGAAAACCTTAGAAGATAAAATAATATTGATTACAGGAGGAACTGCTGGAATCGGTTTGGAATGTGTAAAAGCCTATGTCAGAGCAGGGGCAAAGGTTGCTTTTATTGGTCTCGATCAAGGATCGGTAGATGCTACAGCTGAACTGATCGGTGCGCCACATATCGGTATCTGTGCGGATGTTACGCAAGCCCGCGAAGTTGACCTGGCCATCCAAAAGACTGTTGCTGTTTTTGGGCGGCTGGATGCAATCCATAACAATGCTGGTCTGGCAAGCCCAGCAAAGCCTTTGCATGAAACTACGGATGATGAATGGACAAGGTTGCTGGAAACCAACATGAAAAGTGTTCTTCTGACTACACGGTATGGCTACCCTCGTTTAAAGGAATCTGCTGGTTGTATTCTAAATACGAGCAGTTTAGTGGGGGATATTGGCCAGGAGAACCACGCGGCATATGCCGCCACAAAGGGTGCTATCAACGCCTTGACAAAATCTATGGCCATAGACTATGCGTCTGTCGGTATTCGTGTCAATTCGGTTATGCCTGCAGCTGTTATGACACCCATGCTCAACAAATGGACACTGGAGCAAGCGCATCCAACACAGGTTTTTGACTTTTTGAAGGATATTCATTTGCTGGGATACTGTCCTGAGGGCGATGTCATTGCTGATGCCTGTGTGTTTCTGCTGTCAAACCAAGCACGCTTTATCACAGGGGTAAATCTACCTGTAAGTGGTGGTGCTGAATTGGGGTATCGCAGAAATGTATGACAGATTTTTTTATATTAGCTACAATTAGCTTGCATTTGAAATGCAATTTTTCTAAGTTTGGCGCGCAGTCATAGACTGTTTATAAATAATATATCAATCATGAGCCAGAAATTTATATATAATACACGTTATCCTTCTGTTGAAGATCTAAAGATTAAAGCGAAGAAAAGGATTCCCCGATTTGCATTTGATTATCTGACCGGAGGTGCAAATGAAGAATTGAACCTTGCCAGAAATGAGAATGATTTTGATAATATTCTGTTGAAGCCGCAATATCTGCTTGCGAGCGAAGAAATAGACCTATCTGTAGAATTATTCGGTCGTCGTTACAGTGCACCTTTTGGTGTTTCACCTATCGGACTTCAGGGATTGATGTGGCCGAATGCGCCGGAAATTCTTGCGAAAGCGGCAGCAAAAAATGATATTCCCTATATTTTGAGTACAGTATCAACAAGTAGTATTGAACGTATTGCCGAGGTATCTGATGGGAAAGCCTGGTTTCAGCTCTATCATCCTACGGAAAACAGGTTGCGCGATGATATTATTAAACGTCTGGAGGCTGTTGAATGTCCGGTATTGGTAGTTCTGGTGGATGTGCCTGCTTTTGGACTTCGTTATCGTGAAATAAAAAGCGGATTGTCTATGCCGCCTAAAATGAGTATCGCCAATATTTTACAAACCTTTGCCTGTCCAACTTGGGGGATAGAAACATTAAGGCATGGAATTCCTTCTTTTGCAACATTGAAGCCTTACATGGAAAAGGGACTTGATTTAGCGCAGCTGGGACAGTTTATGAACAGAACCTTTACGGGTAAAGTTGATGTTGAGAAAATTAAAGCTATTCGGGATCTTTGGAAAGGGCCACTGGTGCTTAAAGGGATTGCCACCGATGAAGATATGCAGGCTGCTATCGCATTGGGCGTTGATGGAGTCATTGTGTCAAATCATGGTGGACGACAGCTCGATGCAAGTGAATCTTCGATCAATTCATTGATCCACTTGGCGAGCAACCCAGACTATAAAAAGAAGATAAAAATCATGTTAGATGGTGGTATTCGATCAGGGGTTGACCTCGCGCGGGCACATGCAGTTGGATCGGATTTCAATTTTATGGGAAGACCATTTATGTATGGGGTTGGCGCATTGGGCAATGAAGGTGGGGAACATACAATCAATATGTTTAAGACGCATTTGTTTCAGGTTATGAAGCAATTGAGTCTTTCAAAGATTGAAGATTTTCCAAAACGTCTGCAGGCTGTCCTGTAACTGCAGCAGTAGGTCGAGTTTCCGATCCAGCCTTGGGCTGGCAATAAGACCTACGATAAAAAGAAGAAGATGTCTCTTATGTTTGTATTAAGCAAATGTAGGAGACATTTTTTTTACGTTATAGTTCGCATGAAAGGTCGTCGGCTTTTACCTTTTCTCCTTTAGTTCTTAGATGCAACAGATGGTAATCAAATTCCACTTTTAAACAGTGCTTGTTCAGTGCTCGTTCAGTGCTTGTTCAGTGCTTGCTCAGTGAAGACTGAATAAACAGTGACTAATTACTGTCTAAGTATTGATTGAAAACTGTTTTTAGCTATAATTTGGTATGCGTATTTTTCCGTATTAATGTTTATCTTTAATATCTATAACATAATCAAGTAATTATGGCAATAATCAAAAATGGTGTAAATGGAACTGTTTCCGGGAAAGCAGGTTCTGTTGTGTTTGTGTCGACTAAAACAGGAAATTATGTACGATCTCTCCCTAGCGTTAAAAAACGGGAGCCCACTCCTAAGCAACTGCTGAGTAGAAAACGCTTCAAAATTGTGAGGTCACATATTAGCCAATTAAAACCGATCATCAATATGGGGTATAAGGTGTACAGCTATCCTAAACGGGCATACGATATAGCGATGTCTTATAATCTGAATAAAGCACTTATCCAGGAAGAAGACGGTTTTGTCGTTGATTGGTCGAAATTTATGATTGCCAAAGGAAGCCCCAATCCCATTACTTCCTACACAATGGATTTCGATCAAGAAAACCAAGTGCTTCAGGTCACCTGGGAATATGATGCTTATCTGGAGGAAAAGTTTGACACGGGATCTTACGATTCGTTCTTAATCCTGTATAATGCAGCGGATCATGGGGGCGGGTATCCACTTGTGATGAACGATTTGAAAAGCAGCTTAATGTCTGGCAAACAAAATGTTGAAATTCCAAAAAATAGAAAGGAAGTGACCTATGAGGTGTATATCTTTTTTATCGAAAGTTATGGTGGAGGTAATACAGACAGTCTGCACTTGGGTACGCTAAAGGTTTGACAATAAAAAATATGGATGACACGATCGTCTATTATAAAATTGCATAAAAAGGGGCAATTCATTTTTGACTGCCCCTTCCTTTTGTTTACTGTTGAAAATAGTTTACCAGTCGATATTTCTATTATCTGTTGATCCTACTTCCCATTGTTCGTTTACTTTACCGCTGTTGGCATCTTCTGGTCTGGCATATGCCGAACCAGCTGCAATACCTTGTTCAAGTTCGATTGTCGTTGTATTAATTTTGGGGGCGATGTACGCTAATTTCTTTTCCATAATAGCTATTTTTTACGTGCTGTTTTTCTTTGTTATACGCAGCAAGATTTAGTCTTTCCGATTATTGATCTATTTATTGATTATTGGCAAGGGATTTTCTTCTTTCCGGCACCTATACCCTTGATAATAGTACGTCCATCAACAAGTTGGGTTACTTTTACGGTGTTGCTTTGTGTTGCACTCCAAGGGAATGTGTTGAAGCTGTTGCCATTCACGAGTTTAAGTTCGTATAAAGGACCGCCGGATGTTTTACTACCAAACATGGTCACCTGGCCAGTTCTGCTAATCACAACCTTAACGAGAGGATTTGTACTGGTACCTTTCATGTTGTACACTTCGTCAATTCTTTTGCCCGTTTCGATATTGTTGCCAGCGTATTTGCTTCCGTCGAAAAATTGGATATTTTGTGTAGAGGCAACCGCATTTGATTGAAATTGAATTTCCTGTTTTGCTAATTTGACACCATTTACTTCCAGATTGAATGCATTGTCTAGTTCGGTAATGTCGAAAACAAAACCATAGTCTGCCGCTGGAGCGGTAAAGCTTCTGTCGATGGCTGTTCCATTGGCATAGAATTTACCGTCTTTCATAATACCCGTTTTACCACCCGATGTTGTTGCTGGATAGCTCCAGTTCAAGCCATTGCTGGTTACATCTTGTGTACAGGTTCTGAAGTTAAGTTTCAGATCGTATTTTTGTCCAGGATTGATCTTAACATTTGGAATGGTGATGTTTGTTTTGGTTTCACCATCAAGAGTTAGACTGCCGAGCATCAATGTCCCGTTGCTGGTGGTGGGGTGAATCAATAATGATGGGTTACTGATGATAGTACGTAAGCCATTTCCTAAAGCCGGGAATTGCGTGGTCACACCAGCGTTGTTCAAGCCATTGTACGTTAATGTTTCATCTGAGAATTTTAAATTTGCACTACTGTGACTAGGTTTTAGTACTGCAGTCCCGATTTGAGTGATGGCCCCGGTCATACTTGGATCCATGGTCAATGTTGTGGTGATTTGGCTAAATCTGTGTTTTAACACAACATTTAAATTGTTTACACCATTTTTTAACGTTAATGTGCCTGTGTAATACATTAAGTCGCCACTTATATTGTTTAAGCTGGCTGTGGATAGTGTGTTTTGATTGTTAATATCCGGTAATGCTGTGGTGCTATTGATCGAATAGGCAATGAACGTATATGATTTTCCGGCGTCAAGAACGATACCTGCGGCAGTAGCTTCCTCACCATAGCTATAATCTTTTGCCGTTACGTAAGCTCCTTGGTTGTCATAGACAACAACTTTATACTTGACGTTTTTGTCCAATGGCTTCTCTTGTGTTTGGACAGCCGCTAGTTTGGGGTTGGATGAAGCAACGAGGCTTTTTGTAACCGCTGAACTGTTTGTTAGGACAACGTCAACTGAACCACCGTTTTCTAACGGTACAGTCATTTCCTGTACATCAGGTGCATTGCTTGATGAATGCGATGCGTTTGCAGATGCTTGCTTTTGAACAGCATTGTTGTCTGTTTCATTGTAAGCTTCTACGCCCGATAGATTGATTTTAACGACAGTTTCTCCTGTTAACGCGGTGTTTTCTCCGCTTTTGTTACATGAGTAGAGGCTAAGCGCGAAAGCGCTGCAGCCTAGCATGAACAGGTTTGTCAGTCGGCGATGGGGGATTAGATTCATGTTAATTGACATTTTGTTTTGTTATTGATTTTTGATTATTTGATTTCGTTGTTTATTTGTTTGCAAAAAAAAATCTTGCAGTTGTATGCCGATTTGTGTTTAAAATGTGGTATACCATTGCTTTTTTATTGCTTTTATTTTTTATCGATGCAATTATATAAATAGCATTTTACTTAATGTACTGTATTTGTGTTATCTTGTATTTCTTGTAGAGAAATATCTACAATAGTGCTGTTTTGTATTTAAAATGCTGTTTAAACATGTTTTATGCGTTTTTCTGTTAATTATAATTCGTTTTATTTGAATAATAATTTACTTGTAATTAATATGCGTGTCAGGTGATAGTGTAGTTTAGGGTTGTGCGGTTTTATGAGGCCTAAGGGGTAAAAAAAATGCTCGGTTGAAAGCGCCGGTCTCCTTATTTTATAGGAGGCAATGGAGATGACGCTAACCAATAGATTTCTTGGGTCAAGGGGAGATTTTGATTTATTTTTTTTAAATTTGCGTATTCATGAGGTTAATTGTTTTCATATTGATAGCATATATTATGGGACTTTCTTTTGTTCCCTGCAGTGATTCTAGCAATCGCTGTGAGCAGACTGCTATGGAAATACAATTAAGCCAAACGCATAACCATAGTGATGATGCATCTGATGCCTGTTCTATTTTCTGCTATTGCAATTGTTGCAGTGGAAATATAACGGCTTATGCCTATCAATTTCCGCAAATAGATGGTGTCCCGGTGTCAATTTATTTTGATAATCGTAATCCTGTCCTCAATACAGCGATTGTTTCCAGTTATTTTGGAAGCATCTGGCAGCCGCCGAAAGTTAATGCTTAATTTTTCGTAAAAATTCTAAAAACAAATCTGATAGAGCGCGCTATGCTGTTCTTTATTCAGCTTTGTGCTCGGAATCCGTTTGTTGTATTTTATTACGACAAGCGCTGAAGATATTCTAACGAGCTATTATTTAAGCATTAATCACGTATATTGTGTTAGATCATATTATAAAATTTAGCATTAAGAACAAGATCGTTATCGGTTTAATGACCTTGTTGCTTATCATTTGGGGGGCATGGAGTGCGACGAAACTACCCATAGATGCCGTTCCCGATATTACTAATAATCAAGTCCAGATCTTTACCTCTTGTCCAACTCTTGCCGGACAGGAAGTAGAGCAATTGGTGACTTTTCCAATTGAACAAAGTATTGCAACTGTACCCAAAATTGAGGAGATCAGGAGTATTTCACGCTTTGGTCTTTCTGTCATTACCGTTGTTTTTGATGATGATGTAGATATCTATTTTGCCCGTCAGCTGATCGGTGAGCGTTTGAAAGAAGCGGTGGATCAGATTCCACAGGGTATTGGTAAACCTGAGTTGGCTCCAGTAAGTACCGGATTGGGAGAAGTATATCAATATATTATCCATCCCAAAAAGGGAAGCGAAAAGAAATACAACGCAAAAGATTTGCGAACCATGCAAGATTGGATTGTTGCCCGTCAGCTTTATGGAACTCCTGGAATTGCCGAGGTCAATAGTTTCGGTGGTGAGCTTAAACAATATGAAGTAGCTGTTGATCCGAATAGACTTAAAGCGATGAATATCACGATCCCGGAGATATTTACTGCTTTAGAGAAAAACAATCAAAATACAGGTGGTGCCTATATTGATAAAAAACCGAATGCATACTTTATCCGGGGGATTGGACTGGCGACCTCTTTGGAAGATGTCAGAAATATCGCTATCCGAAAATCAGGGTCTATACCGATTTATGTAAAAGATGTTGCAGATGTACGGTTTGGTCATGCTGTGCGCTATGGAGCCTTGACATACAATGGTGAGGTAGATGCTGTGGGTGGTGTTGTCATGATGCTAAAGGGTGAAAACAGCAATGAGGTGGTCAATCGTGTGAAAGAAAAACTACCGACTATTCAAAAGTCTTTGCCTGATGATGTGGTTATAGAGCCCTATTTGGACCGAACAGACCTTGTTGGGCGTGCGATCAGTACCGTTGAAAAAAATCTGATTGAAGGCGCCCTGATCGTAATTTTTGTCCTGGTATTATTTCTTGGGAACTTGCGGGCAGGTCTTATCGTTGCTTCGGCGATCCCACTGGCGCTGCTGTTTGCACTTGGACTGATGAACGTCTTCGGCGTAAGTGCCAATTTAATGAGTTTGGGTGCGATAGATTTCGGTTTGATTGTGGACGGAGCCGTCATTGTGGTGGAAGCTACGCTACATCACTTAGGCTTACGAAAGTCAACCGAGAAATTGACCCAGGCCGAAATGGATCATGAGGTATTTGAGTCTGCTTCAAAGATTCGTACCAGTGCAGCCTTTGGTGAGATTATTATTCTTATTGTCTATATTCCAATTTTAACATTGGTGGGTGTTGAAGGGAAAATGTTTCGTCCAATGGCGCAAACAGTTGGGTTTGCCATTTTCGGGGCATTGATTCTCTCGTTAACCTATATCCCCATGATGTGTGCTTTGTTTCTGCCGAAAAAATACAGCGACAAGAAAACGTTGAGTGACCGGATGATTGCGGGACTGCAACGTATTTATGAGCCTTTATTACAAAAAGCCATTCGGTTTAAATACCTGATCGTGAGTTTAACTGTTGCCATTTTTGCTTTGTCGGCCTTCTTTTTTAAGAATATGGGGGGCGAGTTTATTCCACAATTGCAGGAAGGCGATTATGCATTCCATTGCATACTTCCTCAGGGAAGCTCGCTTTCGCAAAGTATTGAAACCTCTATGCAGGCTTCCCGGATTATCAAAGAGTTCGATGAAGTGAAGATGGTTGTCGGTAAAACAGGAGCTGCGGAGGTGCCGACAGACCCTATGCCACCTGAAGCGACAGATATTATGGTGGTATTGAAGCCTCAAAAAGAGTGGAAGTCGGGCCGTTCTTATGAAGAACTGGGGAGTGCTATTCTGGAGAAGCTAGAAGTAATCCCGGGTGTTTTCTTTGAGAAAAATCAACCTATTCAAATGCGTTTCAATGAGTTAATGACGGGTATCCGTCAGGATGTTGCTGTAAAGATCTTCGGTGAAAACATCGACTCACTGGCCGCTTACGCCAATGTGGTTGCCGCTCAGATTCAATCTGTTCAAGGGGCAACTCCTCCACAGGTGGAGCGTGTATCGGGTCTCCCGCAAATTAATATCGTTTATGACCGCACCCGTATCGCGAATTATGGATTGACAATTCAGGACGTTAATGATGTGGTGAGTACCGCCTTTGCCGGTCGGAGTACGGGCCAGATCTATGAAAATGAACGTCGCTTTGATCTGGTCGTCAGGTTAGATACAACACACCGAAATAGTATTGATGATGTGCGTAATCTGATGATTCCTACAGATACGGGTACGCAGATCCCTCTTTCTCAGGTTGCTGCCATTGATTATAAATTGGGGCCGGCCCAAATCAGTCGCGAAGCTGGTAAACGAAGAATTGTGATTGGATTTAATGTGGCAGGGCGTGATGTTCAAACCGTAGTAAAGGATATCCAGCAACAATTGGCTGCAAATGTAAAACTTCCCGCGGGTTATTATTTCACCTACGGAGGTCAGTTCGAGAATTTGCAAAAAGCGAGCTCACGCCTGCTGATTGCTGTACCAGTGTCCTTATTGCTTATTTTTATGCTGTTGTATTTCACATTCCATTCCTTTAAGCAGGCCACGCTAATTTTTACCGCAATACCAATGAGTGCTATCGGGGGTGTCTTTGCATTGATGTTGCGCGGTATGCCTTTCAGCATTAGTGCCGGTATCGGTTTTATCGCCTTGTTTGGTGTGGCCGTACTCAACGGAATCGTTTTAATTGGGACATTCAATCAGTTGAAAAAAGAGGGCGTCGATGATATTTTTCAACGCGTTAAAGAAGGTACTTTGACCCGTTTACGTCCTGTACTGATGACAGCGACAGTGGCCTCACTGGGCTTTTTACCGATGGCAATAAGTACAAGTGCCGGCGCTGAAGTTCAGAAGCCTTTGGCAACGGTTGTTATTGGCGGATTGATAACGGCAACTTTCCTGACGTTGTTTGTACTGCCCTTATTGTATATAATCTTTAATTCTAAATTGAATATGAAACGAAGTAGGGGTGTTAAGACCTTTGTTACAGTACTTGCTTTCTTATTTATGGCCTTGGGATCTCAGGTGTTTGGCCAAGAGCGCATTTCTGTTACAGAAGCTGTGGAAACTGCACTGAAGAGCAATCGTCAGTTTCAGGTCAACCAGGCTGAAATCGCGGGTGCTGGTTTCAATGTTAAAACGGCGACCGAAATTCCCAAGACCGGGATTTTTGCAGAAAATGAAGATTACCGTCCTACGGATAAGGCCGGCTTATTGAAAATTGGTATAACACAAAGTATTGCCTGGCCGGGGCTCTATGCGGCGCGCAAGGAGTATTTTAAACAGCAGCTAAAATATGCGAATTTAAATACGGATGTATTGAAAACTGCGATTACCAGAGACGTGAGAACAGCCTATTTTCAACTTTGGTATCTCCAGGATCGCCAAAAGCTGTATATGGAGCTGGATAGCATCTATACAGCCATGTTCAAAGCAACTGAACTTCGCTTTAGAACAGGTGACGTGGCTGCGCTGGATAAGATCGCAGCTGAAGCAAAACTGAAGGAACTGCAAGCACAGCTTGTTCAAAACAAAAAGGACATTGTTATCCAGCAACAGCAACTTATGCTCTTGTTGGACCGTAACGAGTGGATGCTCCCATTGGATCAGTCCTTGGAGAAGATTGTCGTGAACGCCAGTCCATCTGAGGAAACAGCACATCCTTTACTTGTTTTACAGCAGCAAAACGTAAATATTGCTTCATCAAATATCAGTGTTCAGAAAAATACAAATAAGCCTGAGTTCTCGGGTCGATTTTTTTCCCAACGTGTTTGGGGAGCCAAAGATCCATTGTCGGGATTTTCGGTCTCCGCATCTTTTCCGGTCTTTAGCCTAGGCGCGTATAAAAGTAAAGTGAAGGCTGCCAACGCTGAAATGGAAGTTCAACAGCGTAAGTTGGAATATGAGACGCAGGCATTCCAGACAAATAAAGGAAACGCACTTGCTGAAATTGACAAGAATAGTGCGTTACTACAATTTTATGAGTCTTCGGGTTTAAAACAAGCTGATGCCATCATTAAAGCGGCTAGTTTGGGTTATAGGACAGGGGAGATCAATTTTGCTGAATTGAGTCAATTTTTAAGTCAGGCCATTGGGATTCGCCAGAATTATTTAGAAGTCCTCAATCAGTATAATCAATCAGCAATTCAATATAATTACTTCAATAACAAATAAGTCAACAATGAAAGTTTTCATAAAGATATTTATCGTATGTATAGCCGTTACTGTTTTTTACGGTTGCGGTTCTAATGAGTCGGAGCCTAAAGGTCAACCGGAGGGAAAGGAAGCGCCTAAATCCGAAGCGGGGCATGAGGAAGGTCCGGTTAGGGTAGCGGCACTGAGTGCTGCGCAAATAAAAGCTGTGGGCATCGTTTTTGGAGGTATTGAAGAGAAGGAACTAACGGCTACAATCAAGGCCAATGGACTTTTAAGTGTACCCAATAACAATAAAGCGAATGCAACGGCGCTTTATGGTGGTGTTGTAAAGACATTAAACGTGCAGCTTGGTGATCACGTACGCAAGGGGCAGGTGATCGCTACGATCACCAACCCCCAGTTTGTACAGTTGCAGGAGGAATATGTCTCCCTTGCAAGTAAGATTACCTTGGCGGAACAAGAAATGGCAAGGCAACAGGAACTCAATGAAGGTAATGCGGGCGCACGGAAAAATCTGCAGGCCGCAACAGCAGACTTCAACAGTTTACGGGCTCGAAAGGCCTCCTTGCAACAACAGATCCAATTGATGGGCATTAATCCCAATAGCGTGAATCTTTCTAATATGCGGACCTCATTGGCCGTAACAAGCCCTATCAATGGAACAGTAAGCAATGTTTTTGCGAAAATTGGGAGTTATGTAGATGTCTCTTCGCCAGTGATTGAGATTGTTGACAATAGTCTGCTGCATTTGGATCTGCAGGTGTTTGAAAAGGATCTACCTTTGGTTAAAGTCGGACAGCTCATCAACTTTCAACTGACCAACAATCCGGATAAGACCTATACCGCCAAAGTTTTTACAATTGGATCTTCCTTTGAAAATGATAGCAAGACCATCGCTGTGCACAGTACGGTTGTGGGCAGCAAAGTGGGGTTGATTGATGGGATGAACATCACGGGTATGATCGGTGTCAATAATGTACGGACTCCGGCTGTTCCGAATGACGCAATCGTGGAGGCTGACGGCAAGTATTATATTTTTGTGGAGACAGACAAGAAACCTGAGGAGCATGAAGAAGGGCACGACGATCACGGACATGCGCACGATGAAGGTGAAGCAAAACATGCGCATAAAAATGAGCAAGAAGCTGGGCAGCATGGCGAAGAACAGGCTAAAAACATCAATTTTGAAAAAATAGAGATTCAAAAAGGCGTGTCTGCTTTGGGATATACGGCGATTACCCCGGTTACCGAAGTTCCTGCTGGAACGAAAATTGTTGTAAAGGGTGCCTTTTTTATCAATGCTAAAATGAGCAATACAGGTGGGCACGAACATTAATTGACAGTATTTGTTAACAGAATCAAAGCAAGTTATGGAACATCAACATCGTTATGATGCACAAGGCAGACAGCTTTGTTGTACACAGACAGAAAAAATATATAGTCAGGCGGGAGCTGAAGACCTTATTGGGAAAGCTCCAGCTTCCAGTCATGGTCATGATCATAGCCATGATGAAGACGGTCACGATCACTCAACGGCAGGGGCTAGTCAGATGCAGTTATTTCTACCCGCGCTAATTTCTTTTATTTTGCTCATTGCAGCAATAGCCATGGATAATTGGATTGCGCAAGCATGGTTTAAGGATTGGGTTCGTTCGGGCTGGTATATCGTATCTTATCTGCCTGTTGGGTTTCCTGTAGTCAGAGATGCCCTAAAGAGTATTGCTAAAGGGGAAATCTTTTCGGAGTTTCTTTTAATGAGTATCGCTACGATAGGAGCTTTTGCGATCAAAGAATACCCAGAAGCTGTGGCGGTGATGTTATTTTATGCTGTAGGCGAGGTATTTCAGACCTTGGCGGTGAGTAGAGCTAAAAGTAATATTAAGGCACTACTGGATCAGCGTCCGGATGAAGTGACTATTTTGGAGAATGGAAAGAGCAAAGTAATCAAAGCCGCAGACGCAGGTATCGGAGCAATTGTTCAGCTGAAACCTGGCGAAAAGCTCGGGCTCGATGGTGAATTGCTGTCTGAACAAGGCGCATTTAATACTGCTGCGCTAACTGGCGAGAGCAAGCCAGATACAAAAATGAAAGGTGATGTTGTGCTGGCAGGAATGATTAATATGAACACGGTGAGCTTAATTCGGGTGACAACAGCTTATCAAGATAGCAAACTGAGTAAAATCCTAGAGCTTGTACAGAACGCAACAGCTCAAAAAGCGCCTACTGAACTGTTTATCCGCAAATTTGCTAAGATATATACCCCAATTGTCGTGTTTTTGGCTATTGGAATTTGCCTCCTGCCTTACTTGTTTGTCGATCAATATGTATTTAGCGACTGGTTGTATAGAGCACTCGTATTTTTAGTGATCTCCTGTCCCTGTGCACTCGTCATCTCAATCCCTTTGGGGTATTTTGGTGGAATCGGTGCCGCGAGTAGAAATGGTATACTTTTTAAAGGCAGTAATTTTTTGGATGCGATGGCAGATATCCGGCATGTGGTGATGGATAAAACCGGAACAATGACTGCCGGCGTTTTTAAGGTGCAGGAAATTAAGCTACAGGCTGGCTACGACGAGGCAAGAATTTTAAAGCTCGTCAATAAAATAGAAAGCCATAGCAGCCATCCAGTTGCAACAGCGATTAGGGAATATGCAGGTGCGATCGACGAGTCTATTAATCTCCATAATATAGAAGAAATCGCCGGACATGGATTAAAAGGAATTACTGAAGGCAAAGAGTTGCTGGTGGGTAACTTTAAATTGCTGGACAAATTTAATGTAGCCTATGATATCAATCCGAATGGTATCGTATATACGACCATTGCCATTGCTTTGGACGGTAAATTTGTAGGATTCATGACGATCGCTGATAGCATTAAAGCAGATGCCGCGCTTACAATTCAGCTACTGCATAAGCTCGGTGTAAAAGCAACGATGTTGAGCGGGGATAAGTCGACAGTAGTCGCCTATGTTGCCAAGGAACTTGGAATAGATCAGGCCTATGGTGACCTGCTTCCGGAAGATAAAGTGAATAAGGTCAAGGAAATAAAGGGGCTAAACGAATCTGTTGCTTTTGTTGGTGATGGCGTTAATGATGCTCCGGTTGTCGCACTGAGTGATGTTGGAATAGCGATGGGTGGACTGGGCAGTGATGCGACGATCGAGACGGCAGATGTCGTGATACAGGATGACAAACCTTCGAAGATTCCAACGGCCATTCGCATTGGGAAACAAACGAAAAAAGTTGTTTATCAGAATATTTGGCTTGCTTTTATAGTCAAAGGGATCGTGTTGATTCTTGGAGCTGGAGGTTTGGCAACAATGTGGGAGGCTGTATTTGCCGATGTTGGCGTATCGTTAATAGCGATATTGAATGCCATTAGAATTCAGAAAATGAAATTTTAACAATTGGCGCTAATTTACACCCGTCCTTTTCATTGGGGGAAATGAAGGGCGGGTGTATTCCTATTTTTATTCGCTATCATTTATAAATACTAAATATATTAGTATATTTGAGCGTGCAGATCCACGAAGTGAATCGACTATTTTTTAAATTACCTTTGTAAGGTATTACCTGGTGTTAAAGTGATGACGAAAGAGCAAATTGCGGGATTGCTTGAAGGAATTCCCGCTGCAGTCGGCGTGTATTATATTTATGATAAGTATGATGCACTAATTTATGTCGGCAAGAGTATCGATATTAGAAATAGGTTATTGCAGCATTTTAGAAGCACAGATTTTAAGGAACGCAAAATCCAAGGAGCAGCTTGCAGAGTTGGATTTGAACTGACGGGCCATGAATTACTAGCGCTATTGCATGAATCTGACCTGATCAAAAAATATCAACCCTATTATAATCGGGCGCAGCGTCGAACCCACTACGGATTTGGCCTTTATCTAGCGGTGAATCCATTGGGCTATCAAGTTCTTCAAGTTGAGGCGCTTGATCCCGAGCGAGAAGAGCTAATGACCTTTTCGAGTTACCAGGAGGGGCGCGAGCAATTATTCACTATTGTTGAAGCTTATCAGCTCTGCCAAAAAATAAACAAATTACAGACGTATACGAAACATTGTTTTCAATATATGTTGAAGACCTGCAAAGGGGCATGTATTGCGCAGGAGCTTCCAGATGACTATAATCGAAGAGTGCAGGAATTTGTAGCCTCTTCGGAGCTTCCGATGGGCGAGATATTTTTGGAGCTTTTAGGACGTAATCCCAAAGAAAAGGGACTTGTTTACTTGTTGGATGGTCGGTATAAAGGATTTGGCTACTGTAATAAGCGTGTATATAGCGAAAAGAAAAAGCGAGAAGCCATCATCTTCAAAGCCGACAATAGGGACGTTAGACGTATTTTGAGACGTTATTTCAAACTCAACCCTGTTTAAATTTTTAACAACAATAATTTACTGGATTTGTAGGCCAGTAAATTATTGTTTTACCTTCGGTAAAAACTTTTTGTCGTTCTCATCGGAATCTTTATAGTAGGCTCGGGCTTCGTCCAGTTTATGATGCATTTCTTCACGTACGTTTTGGTATGCTTGTACATTGTAAACATTCTGCATTTCCTGTGGATCTTTCTCTAGATCGTATAATTCCCACTCATCTTTGTCATAATAGAAATGGATCAGTTTGTACCTTTCGGTACGAATCCCATAATGTCGTTTTACCATATGAATGGAAGGGTACTCATAGTAGGTGTAATATACTGCATCGCGCCATTGTTTTTCTTTTCCATTGAGTAGACCACGAAAAGATTTTCCCTGCATATCTTTCGGGATTGCAAGTCCTGCATAATCTAGGATTGTGGGGGCAAAATCAAGATTCTGAACAAGTGCTTTTGAGGATTGGCCAGCTTTAATTTCTGCTGGATAGCGGATCAATAAGGGGGTTCGGAGCGATTCTTCATACATAAAACGTTTGTCAAACCAACCATGTTCACCCAGATAGAACCCTTGGTCTGAGGTATAAATGACAATTGTATTTTCGTCGAGTCCATTGTCTTTCAAAAATTCCAATAGACGTCCAACACCGTCGTCCACTGCAGCAACGGTACCCAGATAATCCTGCATATAACGTTGATATCGCCAGCGCATCAGGTCCTCTTTGGACATGTTGTGATATTTCATCTTAAAATCTGCCATGATTGGGTTGTAGATTGAATCCCATGTTGCGCGCTGCGCTGCAGTCATTCTTCCTAGGTTTCCATTAAAGGCAGCTTTATCCCAGGATAGATATTCTTTTAGTCCCAATTCATCCATTAGCGCAGGAGGTATCTTGTTGTCACCAGCCCAGTTCATGTGTTTAAGGATATTCATTTCAGCGGTTTTAGCAGCAGTTCCTCTTCCTTCGTAGGTGTCGAATAGATTATTCGGTTCTTTGTAGGTTTTTGATGTATATTGTTGAAGATGTCGCAAAGCAGGTAGCCATTCTCGGTGTGGCGCTTTTTGATGATAGAGCACACAGAAAGGTTTGCTGGTATCTCTTTTAGCGATCCAATCTAGGGTCATATCGGTGGTGAGATCCGATACATAGCCTTGTATTTGTTGTTTTACACCATTGATAATAAAGTTTGGATTATAATATTCGCCTTGGTCAATAAGGACCGCTGAGTGGTTAAATCCCTGAGGTAGGCCATCCATATGGATTTTACCGATTAATGCCGTTTGATACCCGTTTTTTTGGAGAATCTTGGCAAAGTTGTCCTGATTCCAATCGAATTTTGCCTCATTATCAATTTTCCCATTCATATAACTGTGCTTCCCAGTTAGGAGTACAGCCCGACTGGGCGCACATAATGAATTTGTCACGGTCGCACGTGTGAAAATGGCACCTTCTTTTGCTAATCTGTCAATATTGGGCGTTTCGTTCAATCCGTAACCATAAGCGCTTATCGCTTGATAACCATGGTCATCACTCATGATATATACAATATTTGGATGCTTTTTTGCATGGCCTTTTTGTGCCAATGCCCACGAAGGTACAAGTGTGTACAAGGTGAAAGTAAGTATATAATGATGCAGTTTCATGGTTAAGGTTTGAATGTGTTATGCTGATCGATTTTACCTCAGGCTAATATAGGTGTTTTCATTGAGACAATGTCGGTGCTATTAGTTTAATGATAGGTTGTACTATTTAAATGATTTGTTTATTAAATTATTCTGATAGAAATTTGTATTATTAATAATTTCACTTATATATGAAATGAAGAAGAGTTTATTAGCACTTGCACTGGGGGGATTGGGCATAGGAATTACCGAATTTAGTATGATGGGGATGCTGCCGGACGTTGCCCAAAGTCTGCAAGTTTCAATTCCGGAAGCTGGTTATCTCATTACAGCTTATGCCTTAGGTGTAGTTATCGGTGCCCCACTGTTGGTGGTTGTTATGAATCGATTCTCGCCACTTAAGACCTTGATTATCCTCATGGGATTGTTTACCCTATTTAATGGACTATCTGTGGTTGCTCCAGACTATGGTCTTTTGTTGGTCTCGCGTTTTATTTCGGGATTGCCACATGGTGCTTTCTTCGGTGTAGGGTCTGTTATTGCCAGTCGATTGGCCGATCCTGGTAAAGAAGCGCAGGCTGTAGCGACGATGTTTTCCGGATTGACAGTTGCCAATTTATTTGGGGTTCCATTGGGTACTTATATTGGACATCATTTTTCATGGCGTTATACTTTCCTATTGATTGTTATCGTCGGTATTTTGACCATGTTAGCCTTAAAGTTGTGGATGCCTAAGATGAAAGCAGCACCTAAAAATAATCCTTGGAAGGACTTTGGCATTTTTCGCAATGTGAATGTCTGGTTTATGGTTTTGTTATTTTCAATAGCTCCAGGGGCACTGTTTGCCTGGATAAGTTATATAGCGCCACTGATGACTGAAGTGTCTGGCGTTGCTGATAAATACCTGCCTTATATTATGGTTTTGGCTGGATTAGGTATGTTTGTGGGGAATTTGATCGGAGGGAAGTTGACGGACGCTTTTTCTTCAACAAAGGTGGTTGTAGCCGTACTGGTGGTTCAGATTTTATGTATGTTAATTATTTACGGGCTGTCTGACAACGTTTGGGTATCCTTGGTGATGACTTTTTTAACCGGAGTCACAACTTTTGCACTCGTACCTTCGTTAACCTTATTATTGCTGAACTCGGTAAAAAGTGATGCTGAAATGTTGGTTGCTTCTTTAGGACCTGCTTGTTTTAATATTGCGAATGCATTGGGTGCCTTTTTAGGTGGTGTACCCATTAATCAAGGCTATGGTTATACTTCTCCGGCTTTGGTTGGTGCGGTTATGGCAGCTTTAGGAATCGTAATTTCCCTATGTTATATCCAACGAAGCAAAAAGCAACCGGCTGTGGCTGCCAAAAAGGTTCTTGAGGATGCGGTAGGTCAGCTTTCGTAGCGTCCATTATGTTGTCTTGAAATTTGTTATCGGTCTTAAAAAAATAACGTATAGAATTGGTGTTAACCTAGATTTCCACCAATTCTATTGAAGATGGACTGAAATTGAACATCGATATTTTCACCCAGGTACATGCGCTTGGCCTGGCGTTTTATTGGATATCCTTGGTTCAATAGAAAGGAAACTGCAGTTGTATTCTCTTTTGGTAGCACAACTTTGGAATTTTGCATTAAATACATTTTTAACAATGCCATTCCCGCAGCTTGTTCATTGGCAACAATAAGGCCTTCTCCCAAAGAAGGAAGATAATAGCCGCGGAGCGTTTGGTACTATTTTATTGCTGCTTTATTGTACTTGTTTTTATATTCAAGGGGAGAGAGTCCTGTAAACCGACGGAATATCTCGCGAAAAGCCTTTATGTCCGTATATCCAATAGCGTACATCACTTCATTTACCGTTTTCCTCGAGCTTTCCAACTCTTTTTTTGCCGATTCTACTTTTATCCGTTGAAGATATTCCACGGGCGTATTGCCTGTCGCTTTAATAAATCTACGGTCGAAATTCCGACGTCCGACAGTGAATTTTTCAGATAACTTCCCCATGGAAATTTTTTCTGAAAAGTTATTCTCGAGATAGTCCTGTGCACGCATGACCATTTCATCTCCATGTGATTTTTGACCATTAAAGATCATAAAATCGGACTGTGTTTGTCTGGCAATATCAATTTGAAATATTTTGGAGCAATAAATAGCCGTCTGTCTGTCGTAGAACTTTTCGACCAGGTAAAGGAGGAGATTAAGGAACGAATAACCGCCACCATTGGTATAGATTCCTTGCTCATCAGTAATAATTTGTTCTGTTTTTAAGTTGACCTTTGGAAAGAGCTTATGAAAATTTGCCGCTGATTTCCAGTGGATAGAGCAGTTTTTGTTATCCAAAAGCCCTGTGGATGCGAGCAGATATGCGCCGGTACACATGCTTGCAACATTTGCTCCCTTGGTATAATGGTCTAATATCCATGCTGAGAGCATGCTATTACCAGCTTCTATCGCACTAAAATTAGAAATGACAGCGGGTACAATAATGAGGTCGGTCTTTTGAATCGTAGTGATATCTTTCTGCGTCATGACCGTTAATAATCCATTGACAAAGTTACTCTGTTTGGAAACTCCTGCCAATTCTATATTAAATATAGGTTCCCTGTTCAGTTGATCGTAATAGCGGTTCGCTTCTGTGAATATATGGTATGTTCCAACAATGCACGATATGGTATTAGGGCCTGTCTGACTGTCTGGAACTAAGATCGTTAGATGTTTCATGATGAAAGTTTATAAGATTGAATAAACGATAATACGCTTATTTGATGCTATTCAAATATACCGAAACGACTTGTCTAAATCAACCGCTGAGAATGTCTATTTCACACCCCTTTTTGTGTTTTGAAGTCCGCTATATTTGATCTATAAATTTAAATTAATACAACAAGATGGTACGAATGATCGCAATATATAAGACCCCTACGAATAGGGAGTTTTTTGACAAACACTATTTTGAGACCCATATTCCCTTGGCAAAAACGCTTCCCGGACTTATTCGTTATGAAGTGGCCAAAGGTGGAATTATGTCCACGACTGGACACGACGATGTGTATTGTATTGGAACTTTATATTTTGAAAGTTTAGCAGCGATTAAAATAGCATTTGCGTCTGAACAAGGAAAGGCGTGTGCAGTTGACCGAAGAATCTTGGCACCTCATGATCATGATGTTCAGATTTACATATTTGATTCGATTGAGGTATAGGAAGATAAGAAGTATGAGTTAATGGTTAAAAATACGAAGAATGATGAAAAAGGAAGATTTTAAAATGAGTATTACCGTTGATGCAAGTGCTCAACGCGTATTTGAAGCAATCAATAATGTCCGTGGATGGTGGTCTCAAAATATTGAAGGGCCAACTGCTGCTTTGCATGATGAGTTTATATATCATTATCAGGATGTACATCGTTGTCGAATACGAATAGAAACGATGGAAACAGATCGCAAAGTAGTCTGGCGGGTCCTCGAAAACTATTTTAAATTTACCCAGGATGAACGGGAATGGACTAATAGTTCCATTATCTTCGATATTGTTGAAGATGTAGGTACAACTACATTACATTTCACCCATCGTGGGCTTAATTCCCAGATGGAATGTTATCAGGTATGTCATGATGCCTGGACATATTACATAGCGGACAGCCTAAGACAATTGATTTTAACGGGGATGGGACAGCCTACTCCAAAGGAGGAAATAGCGCTGGACGCTATGGAAGAGAATCGCATACCACATGATCCTGGGACAAAAAGTATCTACCATAGATTGTTAATTGAAACTCCGGTAGAGACTGTTTACAAGGCGCTTACAACGGCGGAAGGACTAGCAGGCTGGTGGACACCAGATACGAAGGCAAAGCCAGAGATTGGTGCGATCCTGCGCTTTGGATTTGGTCCCAGCTATTTTAAAAATATGGAAGTTATTTCGCTGAAGCCTTATTCCAGGGTCGAGTGGCGCTGTGTCAAGGCATTTGAGGAATGGATTGGAACAACACTGACCTTTGAACTTGAACCTCAGCAAAAGGGATGTATGCTGCTGTTTCACCATGATGGCTGGGCAAATTATAGTGCGGAATTTGCTTCCTGTAGTTTTGATTGGGCGCTATTTTTCAGGAGTTTAAAATTTTTCTGTGAAAAAGGAAAGGGTTTTCCTTATCCCGAATTTAATGTATAAAATTCCTGAAGGGGCATAGTGTATTTTTGGTATAAAATGAGACTATCGCAATAGCTCGGCAATCGCATGCAGATAGTCTTTATTTTTAGAAAAATCATTATGTCCTTCCTTTGCCAAACGTATCAATTTATCCTGTTTTTTAAAGAAGTTACTCAGTTTAATGGAAGAATCAAAATAGACGGCATTATCCTGGTCTCCGTGGAAGATGATCGTTCTACATTTTACTTTTTGCAATGCCGCAGCATTGTCGAAATAAAAGGGGATCCCGCTTGTATCGAGTTCAGGGGCGACATGTTGTGTCCAATCTTGAAAACTATAGTAAGGTGCCTGAAGAATAAGCATTTTCGGAGAATTATGCGAAGCAATAGTTGAAGCTAGTGCCGTGCCCATAGATTGACCGATTATGATAATGTGATCTTCCGGATACTGTTGTGTCAGCTTATCATAGACCGTTTGCAGATCACGATAAAGTAGTTCTTCATTGGTTACTTTACCTTCACTTTTTCCGTAACCTCGGTAGTCCAACATAAAAAGATCATATCCGTTATCAGTATAGATTTTGGCAATTTTACCCCAGGTATCTACAGCCCCATTACTGCCATGCAAATAGAAAATTAGTCCTTTGCTCTTGTCTGCCTTAAACAAGATTCCATGGAGTTTAACATGATCTGCTGTTGTGATAAATTGTTCTTCAAATTTGCCCTGAAAGCTGAACGTGGAATCTTGGAGCTTTTTACCTGGAAACAGTTGTTCTTCAAGTATTTCATTCCAGTTTGTTTTCACTTTAGATTTATTGTTGGATTGCGCATGTACTACGGGGGATAAAAAGATGAATAGCAGGAGTACTAGTATTGGGCGTAACCAAAGGTGACTGTAAAATTTTATTAATGTAACGGTATTGTTTGAGCTCATAAGGATACTTGGTCTATGATTTTTATTGAAGTTACATATTTCTATGGCATCCAGAAAATGTGGGATTACTAGTTTTAACAGTATCTTTTCTTATAAACTTAATCTAGGTTAAGTTTATGCCTTAATCCAGGTTGTTGGAAGCAGGCTTCTTCTTGTCGTACCTTTGAGATAGCAATTTAAAATGAAGTGAATCAATTTGGGCTTCAACTTAAATTCATCAAGAACGATAAAAAAGGAGATCATAACATGAAAAAATCAATTGAAAGAATTTTCCAACGTCCAGCTCAACCGGGTATGGTAGGAGATGGATTTCGTGTATTTAATATGATACCAGGGAATGGGATTTCCCAAAGGAGGATGAGTCCATTTCTTTTACTAGATTTCAACGCAGCATTTGATTTTGGACCTTCGGATCATATCAGAGGCGTGGATGTACATCCGCATAAGGGATTTGAAACCGTTACTATCGCCTACAAAGGCAGTGTAGCCCATCACGACAGTTCGGGAAACAGTGGAGTTATTCGTCCGGGTGATGTACAATGGATGACTGCCGGTGCGGGTATATTACATAAAGAATACCATGAAGAGGAATTTGCAAAGAAAGGTGGATTGTTTGAAATGGTTCAGCTCTGGGTTAATTTACCAGCGAAAGATAAATCAACGGAAGCACATTACCAGGCGATTACAGCCAATCAGATGGGGAAGGTACTATTGCCTGACGCAGCAGGGGTAGTTAATGTCATCGCGGGGAAATTTCAGGATACGATAGGGCCAGCGAACACCTATACGCCTGTCAATCTATTTGATATCAAATTGGCGGCGCAATATGAAACAGACTTTTTAGTTCCGCAAAATCATAATACTGCGATGCTGGTTGTGAATGGGGAGGTCGAGGTCAACGGCGAACTTGCGAAGGAACATAGTTTTGTTTTATTTGGTCATGATGGTGAAGAGATCTCGATAAAGGCCCAAAAAAATGCGGTTTTACTTGTGTTAAGCGGTGAGCCCATTGATGAACCTATCGTGAGCTATGGCCCATTTGTAATGAATACACAGGCAGAGATTTACCAAGCCTTTGAAGATTTTCAGGCTGGCAAGTTTGGCGTACTTGAATAAATGAAATAAGTTTTCATTCATGGCCTACATTTATAACATGTAGGCCATGAATGGATATCATCATATAGAAGATTTTCTGTTAACTAGCTTTTCTTTAGATTATGGTGTTGAACGACTAAGAAAAGTTTTTTGGCCGTCTGTCGTAGCAGATATGGATGATGAGAACCAGTAGTGTACAACAAAAGCCTGTCAATACCACGCCATTCCATTGAAAGTATTTCCAAGCGAGCGAGGCCAAGTAACTACCCAATGATCCACCCGCAAAGTAACTAAACATATAGACTGTATTTAGTCGGTTGGTTGCCCCTAGATTTAAGGCAAAGAAAGCAGATTGATTGCTGATATGCATTGATTGTAAACCCAGGTCAATTAAGATTACACCAGTTATTAATCCGGTATAGCTATTCCCCCCGATGTAGAATACAATCCAGCTCAATAGCAGGATACATATGGAACCAAGAATAACGGTATACGTAGAAACACGCGTTGAAATCCGGCCGACCAATGCTGCTGCTAGAGCGCCAACAGCCCCTATTAATCCGAAGGATCCGGCTACAGCGGACCCCGCGTGGAAAGGAGCTTCCTGTAAATGAAATACTAATGTAATCCAAAAAGCACTGAATCCCGCAAAACCTAGGGCACCTCTGAGTGCAGATAGCCGTAATACCGGTTGAGTTTTTGTCAGATGGATCAATGAGTGCATTAATTGTAGATAACTTCCTTGAAATGTCGGATTCACATCGGGGAGTGCGAAAGCTAATAATAACATGAATAGAACCATTAACGCTATCGCTATATAATAGATCGCTTGCCATCCCCAGATATCGCCAATAAATCCTGCTGCGACGCGGGAGAGCAGAATACCTAATAGTAAGCCACTCATGACCATTCCGATTGAAGAATTGCGTTTTTCGGGAGTAGCAAGTTCGGCCGTAAGGGGGACGAGCATTTGGGGAACGACTGAGCTAAATCCAACCATAAAGCTTGCGATATAAAGTAGCTCGAGGCTGGGAGCGAAGACCATTGCCAATAAGGAGGCTATGATAAGTAGAAAAATTGATAATATTAATTTCTTTCTTTTTATCATATCTCCCAAAGGAACGATAAAGAGTAGTCCTGTTGCAAAACCGATCTGGGTGAGCATAGCGATCATACTAATTGCAGCTTCACTAACGTGAAAGTCTTTCGCCATCAATCCCAAAAGCGGTTGATTATAATAGTTGTTTCCGACGACTATTCCAGTTGTCAAGGTAATAAGCCATAAAAGAGGCTTCGTAAGTATTGGTGTATCCCGCTTTGAGTCTACGTGAAGGTCTATGTTTTTATTTGTTATGTCTGTTGTATGTATCATTTTGAATTTTATTTCCTTGGCTGCAAATTTACAGCGATCAGTAATGGAGGAATTGAAGAATTCGATCCATGAATTGAAGAATTGAAGTTTGATTAACCTAAATTGATCCAGAAGTTCGATAATTATGTACTGGATTAGCTATTGTGTTGCTGTTTTTTGACTTAAGTCATGGTTTTTCAGTTGCGAGGCGTCTGGATGTCATTTTTAATGCAAGATGCCCTTGAAAAATATCGTTTATTGTTGGATGAAAATCCAATGGTTGTCAGAAGGCTGTCCAATAGAATAGTTGCTTCCTATCTGAATATTTCACAGGAGACATTGAGCCGTTTAAAGTCAAAGCTCTAAAACTCAACTGGCCTATGCAGTTCTTAAATGCATAGGCCAGTTGAGTTTTAGAGGAAGATAGATGAAAATAGTGCAGACTGATTAATCAGGTTTAAAGATTTATTTGCTGATTTCTCCTTTTGCGAGAAGCATTATAGACAATGATCACACTAATCGTCATCAGGATAAATGCTAAGAAAAACGGCGCGCCAGAAAATTTAAATGGTGCTTTGTCATGGGTGAAATAATAAAATAGGTTTGTCATCATCGGTGGACCAATAATCGATGTTGCACTCATTAAGCTTGTTAGTGCACCTTGAAGTTCACCCTGTTCGTTTGAAGGAACATTTTTTGTAATAACAGACTGAAGAGCTGGTCCACAAATACCACCCAAGCAATAGGGGATAAGGAAGACGAACATCATCCATCCCTCACTTGCAAACGAGAATAACAGTAGTCCAATAGCATACAGGGTCAATCCATAGAAAATGCTTTTTTGTTCACCAAGTTTGGGTGTAGTCCATCGAATTAAAACACCCTGAACCAATCCGATCAATAATCCAATAACACCTAATGAGATACCCACCATTCTTTCTGTCCAGTCGAATTTATACATGGTGAAGAAGTTCCAGTTACTTTGAACTGCATGACCTGCGATATATATTAAAATTAAGGCAACGATTAATCCGGATATTTCTGGATGTTTTCCAAGAAACTTAAAGGATCCAATTGGATTTGCGCGTTTCCATTCAAAAGCTCTACGTTTTTCTTTATCTAAGCTCTCAGGTAAGATAAAATAGCCATACAGGAAGTTTAGCATACACAGTCCTGCGGCCGCATAAAAGGGAACCCTGGCACCATAGTGACCGAGTAGACCGCCGATAACTGGGCCGATGATAAAGCCTAGACCAAATGCCGCGCCTATTAGACCAAAGTTCTTTGCCCGATCTTCATCCGTAGATATATCTGCGATATAAGCACTTGCCGTTGTAAAACTAGCACCTGTCAATCCGGCGATAACGCGTCCTAAGAATAACCAACCTATAGTTGGCGCGAGGGCAAGAAAGATGTAGTCTACAGCAAACCCAAAAAGTGAGATCAAAATAATTGGCCTTCTGCCATATTTGTCACTGAGGTTACCAACGACGGGAGAACAGATGAATTGGGTGAAAGCGTAGGCAAAGCCGAGCCAGCCGCCATATTTTGCCGCTTCACTGATGTCGCTATGAATCAATTCCTCGATAAGTTTAGGGACGACTGGAATAATGATTCCCCAACCCGTAATATCGATTAGTAGTGTAATAAATATGAATCCGATTGCTGCTTTTTTCTTGGAATTTTCCATCATGATTCAAAAGTAATGAAATCCTTAAAAACTTGTTTGTTATTTAATTACGAATTTTTGCTGCGTGTTATATTTTCGGTTGTGTTAACAAACCGAAAACAAGAGGCTTTTTTCTTTCGATAGAACGTCTAGGTATGATTAGATCGCTTGACATTGGGGATGGTGCAGCACAGTAAAATTACATGAATTCGCAATAAAACACAGTTTATTTGCTTGGGCATGTAAGGATAAAGCAAGTTCTATCTGGGATTCATCTGTGATGAGAACCTCGGGCTGTAATATAACTTCCGTAAAACGACCACTTCCATCTCCATCCGTTTCGAGGGTAGCGATAGCATTGTCCGTATAGGATAAAATCTCGATGCCATTTTTCGAGCAGACGTATAAATAGGACATCATGTGGCAAGAAATCAGGCTGCTAAGCAGCAAATCTTCCGGATTGTACAATGCGGGGTCACCCTTGAATGCTTTTGCTGCGGAAACTTGCAGGTCAGCTTTGCCTTCGATCGCGATGTGATGGCTCTTTGTATAAATTTTTGAACCCACAGCACTAGGCTGTTCAGGATGGTTCCATGTTAAGGTCGCTTTAAAGATATGTTTGTAACTCATTTTGTTTCAAAGTTAAGGTATTCTCCAATATTATAGAGGGTCTAGTCCGCCAATTGCAAGATGTGTAGGATAGGTCGAATCGACTAGATCAAAATTTTAATAGAACTGCTTAAAAATCAAAGCGACCATTATCTGGTTGAAAACGAGTATGTCCTAGGGTATTCCTTTTATTACCTTACGGAAGGATTGATCCAGCATGATATTTATCGTTTGGAGCAAATCGGCATTTCAATAAAACTACTTCGTTTGTAATCAGACTACAGTGGCGTCTGATTACAGTACTGTTATGTGCGAACAAAAGTGATATAATCTGTGTTGATAGGTTCAATACCATTTTTCCGCATTTCGCTTGCTATTTGCGCCCTGTGATAGGTGCCATGATTAAAGACGTGTAACAGAATGTCGTTGGCCTTATTATGAAAAGCCTGATGCTGTGTGTTTGTATAATTGATAATTTCATCCTCTATATCATTTCTGCGCTGAATCTGCTGCCCAAATCCTTCTGAAGCTAAATCGTGATACCTTTGGCAATCGATGATACTGTGCTCATCCCAAACACCAACAGGTGGTTTTTCACCAGTTAATCGACTTAACCAAATAATCTGAGCATTGACAATATGGCTAAAGAGCCGTATGCAAGAATGAGGTACATTTTCGCCTTCACTTTTCAGTTTATCCAGTAGTGTTGTATTGGCCCAGTTATTATATAACCAAAGCTGCATAAAAGTAGTTGACATCTAATTGTTGTTTATGTGGGTTCTGTAAAATTAAATATACGGAAGATCGCAATAACTTTTTTTTGCAGAGCCTTCAATTATGGACAATTTATGTTATGTAAATAGACATTTTAGTGATCGCTACGCATTATATTTACCTTAGTAGGTAAGTTTTGAAAATTACCAACTTAATTGAAATTAGAGATAACGCTATTCTATATTGATAAATTAGCAAATTACTTTATTTGCTGGATGAACTAGCTGTTGAGTGCACGCTAAAAATCGTATTCATTTTAAAGCAATATATTTGTTACAATTTTATTGTTTTGAGCGTAATGCTATTTTTTTGATTTGCTCAGATCCTAATTTGGATATATTCAGATTGTTAGCGTTATAGGTGGTTGTTTTTTGTCGCAGAAATGTCTTTTTGCGTTATCACTTGATAAGTCAGACTACCACAAACTAAAGGATATCATTATATTAGATTGATATTATTGAAAAGTATGCTATCTATGAACAGGTTTTTCCAAAATTACAATACGGGGAAACGTATTATTCTTCATTTGTGTTTTTGGTTTTTGGTTTTGGGAATGCAATTCATTTCCTATCAGCGGATAGATATTGATAATTCCTGGATTTTGTTTGTAAAGGACGTCTTTTCTTTGTTGACAATATTTTATGTGACAGCATATATCATCATTCCGCGGTGGTTTATTCCAGGGAAGTTTGTATTATGTATATTATGGTTGTTGTTTATTTACGCCTGGTGGTCGTTTCTAAGTTACTTTGCTGCCCTATTAACGTTGAAATATCTAACACCAGATGTTCGCCTGTCAAGCTATCTTGAAATAATATTAAGTCAAGGAATCTTTGGTGCTTTTCGCCTTTCTTCCATTAGCGATTATTTGTTGGATTTTATTTTTTTGGTGGCGCTGCCATTGACTGTAAAAATTGTACAGGCATTTATGTCTGTCAGAAATTCAAAAATGAAACTCGAATTGAAAAATTCAGCATTGGAATTGAACAATGTCCAATTGGAACTTGCCTTTCTAAAATACCAGATTAATCCACATTTTTTACTTAATACACTTTATAGCATTTATGTGCTGGTATCCGATCATGATGAACGAGGCGGCGAGAGTATGATGCGTTTAAGTAGTATTATGGTGTATTTACTGCATGAAAGTAATCAACCCAGGATAGAAATTAGTCGCGAATTTCAATTGCTAAAGGATTATGTTGAATTGGAAAAGTTACGCTATAGCGAGACCGTACAGATCAATTTAAATTTGGTGGCCGACGACGAAAACAGCATGATTGTTCCTTTGATCTTTTTTCCGTTTGTGGAAAATGCATTCAAACACGGACCTCGGTTAAGTTCTTCGGCGGGATGGATATCCGTAGACATTAAGGTTGCGGATGACAAGGTGTATATGCACGTGGCTAATGCGTATAGAGAACTTTCAAAACCAGAAAATTATATCGGCGGATTAGGGATAGAAAATGTAAAAAAACGACTGGAACTTCATTATCCTCATAATCACAATTTGGAAATAAAGTCGCAAGAGGGTGTATTTAGTGTTAATCTTGTTGTAACTTTACATTCGGAAACAGAGCCGTAGCACCAAAGCAACGGGTTGCGAAGTACTTATGAATAGAATTAAAACGATCCTTATTGAAGATGAGCCTATTGCGAGAGGCCGCCTGGAGAAATTAGTTTCCAAATTAGGCCTGATCGAGATATTGGGTGTATTCGAGAGCCCATTGCAAGCAATTGACGTTTTAAGGCAGCACGAGGTAGATCTCATTTTGTCGGATATAGATATGCCTGAAATGGACGGAATTACCTTTCTCAAAGGGCTTGCTCATCCGCCATTTGTTGTTTTTATAACTGGGCATTATGAGTATGCGGTCGATGGATTTGAGCTGGATGTGATCGATTATATCTTAAAGCCACTCCTGACGGAAGAGCGGTTAATCAAGGCAATTGAAAAAGTCCAAAAGGCAATTTTGTTTTCTAGAAGGGGCCCACAGGGTGAAAGAAAGGCTATTAAGATAAAGGATCGGAACAAAACTATTTTTATAGATCCGGCGGATATTTTCTATTTAAAAGCCTGGGGGGATTACATTCAAATTTATACATTAGAAGGTATGCAAACGTTGCTGTCTACCATGAAAGATATGGAAGCAGAACTGCCTTGGGATATGTTTGCTCGTATGCACCGGTCCTATATTGTCAATATCAAACAGATCAAGGGTGTTGAGGCAAGTAAAGTTATTCTGAAAAATGGGACAGAACTCGGTATAGGTTTACAATATCGTAATCAACTTTTCGCGAAGATGGGACTCCTATAATTTATCGGATTCATACGTTCTTTCTGTTTCCCAATTTGCATTTTATAATAGCCAACCATAAAGTGGTAAACGGCAAGTTCATGTAAGCGTTGATCAGACATGAACAATCGATTAATAAACATATGAATGTAGCTTGATAGTAACGATGTCCGAGCCGACTTGAATTCATCTTGCTCGGTATGGCTCTGTAAGGTGTTAAATATGCTGTATTGAAGTGCATTTAGTTTCTTTTTCGATTCTTCTAGGTTGTCTAAAGGTTTGTCGAACCAGTCTTTTTTCTCTTTAAACTTATTGTTGAGATGAATCCAAAGGTTTTTATTATTATCAAATTCTTGCTGATAAAGGGTATTCATCTGTAGGCAGAAATCTCTTTTTTCGATCAGTGTAAATTTTGCAGCTTCTAATAGCGACTCAATATTTTCGAAAGCCAGGCGCCATCGATCATTGATTGAAGTACTTTGTTGAATAACCTTCAGTACCGTTTCGCTCTGTTGATAGAATAGCTCCTCACTAAGTTCCATACAAAATGGGGTATAGCGTTCTATCTCCCGTGTATAAGTGTCAAAGGATAGCGTTGATATCTGTCCATCTTTAATAAACTGTTCCAATAGGGTATTGAGCGTGGATATAACGAAAAAATACTGGCTTGGATCTGAAAGCTCAACTCTAAACCTAATGTGGGGCGATGGATCGCTGTACCGTATAAAAAACCATTTTTTTAGGACATTTTGTTGACTAATTGTGGCTACGATAATGGGGAAAACTTCCTTTAACAAGGTGTCTGCAATATGTAAACCACAATAGATCTTGGCGTAAAGCCATTCACTGCCCAAAGGGAAGCATCTTTTTAGGTTATTGTCTTGCGGAGCTGATTCATTTGTGAAAGTCTCCTGTTGTGATTCTATTGGAATAATGATTTCGTTGGCAAAAATATGTCCATCTTTATCCCTGGCTATTGATGAATAGTCATTCAGGATATATTCGGTTAATATGGTCTCTCTTTTGCACATATGATCCAATAGGATTTCTATGCAATAAGGATTGTCTAAATTTATCAACAGTTCATTATCGCCGCTGCTGATGATGACCATTGCAGGGATTGCTAACTCCGCTTGTATATTTTTTATGAAAGCCTGAGGGTTGCTGGGGTATTTCGCTATTTTTTGAATTCGCCACTGGGCTCTAGACAAGATAATATTTTTGTAGCTTATTCTTGGGAGCCTCCGCTGCTCTTTCATAATTCCCCAATTCCAGGAAAGATCCAACCTATTATTTTGGAACTGAAAATCTGCGAGAAACTTATAAATATTCATACCCTGTTCAAAATTGTGGGCCGTCGTCAAACGGGGGATAACCATTTTATTGAATTTCTTGGACCATAAGATTAGACGCTGTTCTTTAAGGAACAGGTATAAGTCATTAACATCAATTTGCTCTTGTTCTTCGTCGATTGTTGGGCTTAGACAAATTGATGCCTTTCGCAGCGCAGGTCTATAAATTATATTACCAGCATTATTGTCTGGGTAATGACAAATCTCGGCAAGTATTGCATTGGGAAACTGCTGTTGCTCTTTGTTGGCCGATTCTTTTAATTTGTTATGCAATTCTTCATCCAAATGTGCAAATCTGGAAATTAAGTTTCCTGATGACGAACCACCAATAGTACTTAGATTGAAGAATAAATTTTCCTGACATGAACTTCGAAGGAGATTGCCGATGGCATAGAATGAAGAAGGGATAGTATGGGCTGTTTGTTTACGCTGTTTAGCGATATGATCTAGATCTTTGCCGGTCAGCCGAATTTCGGTGAATTGATTTTTTACACTTTCTACAAATTTTTCAATGACCAGATCTTGATAATGGTGGTCCCCATATTTTTTTTCGCCCGTCGGAGTGATGTTTTTAACATCCCCGAGTATTTCATCCGTTATATTGTAAACACCTTCTTGACGTCCGTAACCAATCCCAATATCGGGGTCTAGAGCTGTCGTTAGCGGGACCATTCTATCTTCATATTTAACAGAGAACGCAGCTCTAAACTGGTCAAAATCTGTTAACTTAGCCTGGCTGCAAAGTGGTAGTAAATCCTGAAATTGATCTCTTATGTGATTTAATGCGGTATCTGATAAATTATTTTCTTCCATCCCCATGAGGAGATCCCCCTGTAACGAATTGGTCATATCGAGATCTGGAGCCAAAGGCTGCAATAATTTAAGGATGGCGGTTCTGATCTCAATGACAGATTGAGAACTATGAAGCCATCTTTTTATCGTTAATAAAGGATTTAAATAATTTTCCGCCTTATCCACTCTTTCAAGCGTCGTTATCAGGCTATCCAGATAACCTCGGCCAATTACATTGGGCTGTAATTCAGAAGATATGATTCCAAGGCTGATGAGGTTATTGACGAATAAGGGCGCATGCGTTGTTGATGCTCCAAGACCTTGCAGCAGATCGATTAATGATTGATAGTGGCTGGTTCTCTTATTACGTTCAAAGTATTGGATGACTCGATCCAAAACTGGGGTAAGCCTTATGCGTTTCAGGATATGCTGTCCTTTCTTTCCATTAGTCACTTTTTGATAATATTTGTAATATTTACCATCTAAGTATAAGGTCGGATTGATACGATAATAGAGTTGAGTGTAAATTCTTTTGTCTTTTGATAGCTGTTCAATAATTCCTGTCAAAATGGTGGCATCCAGTTTTAATACAGCTTTATTCGCATTAGTCCTAATTAAGGATACCTTTTTTTCGGAGACGGCAATGTTCCCAAAAGATACCCCTGCGAATAAACCGAAAGGCGTACTTCTGGTGCTCATCCTAATCGCATATTTGAGTAGTGAAACGATCATTTTTGAGCTGCTTTCTTTCTTGTATTCAAGCCATTTTTGAACTTCTACTGAGAAGGCTGGGCTTGCCAGAAATAGGGCTTCTTTTAATTGCTCATTTTGAAACAAATGACGAAGTTTATCTTCTATTTCATGTCTCTCTTTACTCGTTAAAAGATCAACGGCAAATGCAGCTGGAAGCAGCGGCGTACGCAGAAGAAAGTAATCGGATAAGTGGAATAATGACATGAATTAGTAGGACTAGTATTGCATGACTTGTTTTATACAGGACTGAAACATTTCGGGCGAAATTGGTTTTTGTAGTGCAAAATGCTTCCTATTTTTGATAAATTCCGGATAATGCCAGCGTGACACAGCGGACGTAATGATCAGGATAGGAATATCAGCGATCAATTCGGCAAGTGTATTAATATTACCGCCGCTAACAATGAGATCGAGGAATAGGATGTCTGCAGATTTTAGATCATGACTAAATAATGCTGGATTTTCAATGTCTTCAACCATCTTTATCAATTGAAGATCTGGAAACATGTGAATGTATTCAACTATCTTTTTTGTCGCCAGGGGTTCATCCTCAATGAGAATACATTTAAGCTTGGGTGAAGTCATATACTCGGTTCTTTTTTTATTTAGTAGGCAATAAAGACGATTGCTGTAAAGGCGCCTACCAGAACGCCTTCACAGCATTATCCTCTTCTATATTACTTTTGAAGATGTAACTGTCTTAATAGTTACCAGTTCCATATCATCAAAATCAAAAAATGAGATCGGTTCGACCACGCAGACAGTTTGTACATCCAATACAAAATCCTCCGCTAAAAAATTTTCAATTTTTTCCATAGTTATACGTTTAAATTGTAAACAAATGTGCTTTCTATGGAAAAGAACAACGAAAAATATCGACAGAATTGAAAATGAATCGGACGAACTAAAGAATCTATTCGACGAAAAAATAGTGCCTGTTCCTATTTCTGTTCACCGTGTATTAGATGCTGTTCGAATAGTCTGCCAGATTATAATGAGCATTGAAAGAAGGTCCATCGTATGCTATTGGAAAATTCGACGAAATAGCATTTGAGTACGATGAAATAGCGACGGCTTCATTGTAGGATTCTATCAGGTTCATTATTTTAGAACTATCTATTTTAGCAGCGAAAAACCAATTCTTTAGCCATTAAAGCCATGTAGCGTAAATAGATAAACTAATGAGAAGGCTTGAGGTAAGTCCTTGACCAGAAAAGCATCTACCAAATAAATAGGTGAGTAGTGTGAGCGCGTAAAACAAATGAGAATATGAATTTATCTAATGAAATGCACAGTTTTTTGAAAAGAGAAGGTTTACGGTTATTTAGAAAAAAACAAGCTGGCAGACCTCTGCGAAATATCAGATTTATGCCGATGGGAAAACAAAGATTGGTGTCGCATTTGACAGAATTCAAAATTTTATCGATGAAGATACCGATGCATCCGACCGGAGTGGAATGGAAACGATTAAACTCGAAGAACGCGGTGATTATATTATCTATGGTTTTGTTGAGGAAGTGGAAAGCTAAAGAAGAATTGAGTTTAACCTGTCGTATCGTATTATCGAATAAATATTACAAATCAATTCCCTAATTGTGTAATGATTTCGATGTTATTTGTGGCCAAATTTGTTGTGTAAAATAAAACAATCAGTTATGGCGACAGATATTTATAAAGATACGGTTTATCTACCTTTAGAAGATGTGGAAAGTGAACATTGTGCTTCAATTGTCGAAAAAGGACTAGCTCAGGTCAAAGGCTTGGCGAGCTATCGGGTGGAATTGAATAATCATAGAGCTGCTATCGTACCTAAAGATAGTGAAGCGGTCGTTAGCAGTGTAAAGACGATCAAAGATCTTGGTTATGGTGTTTCTACATTGACCAAAATATTTCCAGTTCTTGGGATGACTTGTGCCTCATGTGCCAGTAGCGCCGAAAGTATGGCGAAATATGAAGAAGGGGTTGTCAATGCGTCTGTAAATTTTGCAACTGGAAATCTTACAGTTGAATATTTGCCTAATATTACGGATCATTTAAAAATTCAGAAAGCAGTCCAGGCTGGTGGCTATGATTTATTAATCGAAGATGAATCTACACAGCAGGAAACATTAGAGGCTATTCACGCAGCTAAATTTCGCCAGCTTAAAATCAAAACACGATGGGCAGTATTGCTATCTCTTCCCGTAGTTGTGATTGGTATGTTCTTTATGGATATGCCGTATGCAAATCCTATTATGTGGCTGTTTTCTACACCCGTAGTTCTTTGGCTAGGCAAGGACTTTTTTATCAATGCGTGGAAACAAGCGAAACACCGTTCGGCCAATATGGATACACTTGTTGCGTTGAGCACGGGAATAGCCTACATCTTTAGTGTATTTAATATGCTCTTTGCTGAATTTTGGCATCAACGTGGCTTGCATGCACATGTGTATTTTGAGGCCGCCTCTGTTGTCATTGCTTTTATTTTATTGGGTAAATTACTGGAGGAGAAGGCCAAAGGTAACACCTCATCTGCCATTAAAAAGCTAATGGGGTTGCAACCTAAGACGGTTATGGTCATTCAATCGGATGGGGTAGAGCGTCAGGTCCCTATAGAGGCCGTTCATACTGGCGATATCATTCTGGTAAAACCAGGGGAGAAGATCGCTGTCGATGGTGTTGTTATCAGTGGAAATTCCTATGTTGACGAAAGTATGTTAAGCGGAGAGCCGGTCCCGGTTTTAAAAACGGGAAATGAACAGGTATTTGCAGGGACGATCAATCAAAAGGGAAGTTTTCAGTTCAAAGCTACAAAAGTTGGGCGGGAAACAATGCTTGCACAGATCATTAAAATGGTACAGGATGCACAGGGAAGTAAGGCTCCTGTACAAAAACTGGTCGATCGAATTGCTGGTGTATTCGTTCCTGTTGTCATTGGTATTGCTATTTTAACTTTTCTACTGTGGTTTACTTTAGGTGGAGAAAACCATCTGGTACAGGGTTTGTTGGCGGCAGTAACGGTTTTAGTTATTGCGTGTCCTTGTGCACTAGGTTTAGCAACTCCTACAGCGATCATGGTTGGCGTGGGTAAGGGAGCTGAACAGGGCATTTTAATTAAGGATGCGGAAAGTCTGGAGCTGGCCAAAAAGGTAAGTGCAGTTGTTTTGGATAAAACCGGTACCATTACGGAGGGAAAACCTGTTGTTACTGACGTGTATTGGGAAAATAATGAAGATAATTTGAAAGGTATCCTGTTAAGCTTGGAGAAACAGTCAGAACATCCATTGGCAGAAGCTGTTGTAGGGTATTTTAATGATGTGAAAGTTACTCCAATATCCTTTATCGAAAGTATTACGGGGAAGGGGGTAAAAGGCAGTGAAGGAATCGAAACTTACTATGTAGGGAATCGGAGGTTGTTGGATGAAAATAGGATTACAATTTCGACAGAATTGACGGAACATGCTACTCAATGGGGAAATCAATCGAAAACAGTGATCTGGTTTGCCAATAGTCATACTGCATTAGCTGTAATTGCCATTGCGGACCAGATTAAGGAAACTTCTGTACGTGCAATCAAGGAGATGCAAGCAATGGGAATTGAACTATATATGCTGACTGGTGACAACGAGGCTACAGCGAGGGCCATCGCTGCGGAAACAGGGATTCAGCATTACAAAGCCGAGGTGTTGCCAGAACACAAAGCTGATTTTGTTAAGGAATTGCAGCAAAGGGGGCAGGTGGTCGCTATGGTTGGGGACGGTATTAATGATAGTACAGCCTTAGCAACAGCGGATGTCAGTATTGCAATGGGAAAAGGAAGTGATATTGCAATGGATGTAGCGAAAATGACAATTATTTCTTCTGATTTGACGAAGATACCCCAGGCAATTCGACTTTCGAAACAAACGGTCGCAACAATTAAGCAAAACTTGTTTTGGGCATTTATTTATAATTTAATTGGAATTCCCCTCGCTGCAGGCATTCTGTATCCATTCAATGGTTTCCTTTTAAACCCGATGATAGCTGGGGCTGCAATGGCATTGAGCAGTGTAAGTGTTGTCAGTAATAGCTTGCGGCTTCGCTGGAAAAAATAGCTACCGATGGTTAAGCTGTAGACCGTGTTTTAAACGATAAATATTGTAAAACAAAATAGAAAAACTATAAGTATAGCCAATTGAATTAAAGGGATATTTGTATAGATAATTAAATAGATTAATAACATTAAAATTAAATAACATGGAAAGCAAAGAACTTCAATTCAAAACAAACCTTACTTGTGGGGGATGTGTATCCAAAGTAAGTGCAGATCTGGATAGTGTGGACGGTATCTGTGAATGGAATGTTGACACCACAAATGCAGACAAAATTCTGACTGTAAAATCTGAAGGCGTTTCGGAAGAAGAAATAATTGAAATTATCAAGAAGAAGGGTTTTAATGCAGTGACCTACTCCGCATAATTGTTCCATAAATCTATAGAAGCATCACACCCTAAAAGCTGGACAAAACTTTTAGGGTGTTTTTATGAAGTATAATTATGAGACGAAACTGAGCTCAATTTTATTCGTTTTAAATTTGGGGTTTCCTTTTTATCCATTTTAGTTTTAGATTCCTGTTAATTAAAATGGATAAACATGTCTTTAAAATTAAGTGTCATTTTAGAAAATTGGCGGATAATATCTTGTCCTATATTTCCATATACAGTTTCATTCTTGATTTTCGATTTCAATAGGTTTATTTTTTTAAGAGCGATCGGTTTATCGCCGATATGGAATGTATGTTGTATGACAAAGCCATCATATTCAACGTTACCACCTGCGCCGCCCATGGCGACTTTGGTCGGTATACCATATTTTTCGATATGCTGTTTGTAGGTTTCGTAAAATGGCGCATAAAGGATTGTATTTTCCGCTCCCGTATCAAAGGTATAGTGCTTTCCATCAATGGCAATAAGAGGTGATAACCCATCTATTGCAAGATTTGAAGCCTTCTTTGTAACTGTAGGTCTCTTAGGTACGATAAAAAAATCATCTTGTGTAAGCTGTACTTCTTGCAGTGCTTCTATGACTGGGAAGCCTATTATGCCATTGATCTGATAGCCAATTTGTGGGATATAAAGTGCACTGTCTGGGAAAACCAGAAATATAGCATTCGATATACTGATGTTACCAAGTTTTAATTGTTTACAGACTGCTAAATCGGCTTTGATAGCAATACCTGTAATTGCGTCTACATCAATATCTGCAGGGATCATATCCATATGAAGTCGTTTGGCCACGGACTCCGAAACTGTAGATAGATTTGCTCCGGTGTCAAATATGAAACTTGCTGTATCGCCGTTAACCTCTACTTTTAGATTCTTCAAGCCGGCTTTATCTTTCGTCATTTTAAGACGGGTATCGTCGTTGATTTGTATAAGCTGCGGCTTTACATGATCAAGTGCCGACCAGATTTTTAGATTGTTTCGGAGATCCGCTCTTGTATCTGTTGACAGCAAGGAATCGAATTCGAGTAGGATTTTTTGCGTTGTCTGTTTTGCCTCATCGTAATCTTTCAGTTTGACAAAATTATCTTCCTGAATACGTCGTATTTTTAGTCGCAGTGTGTCAGTCAATTTTTCTGTTGCTGTGTTCAGCAGTGCAATTTTTTTGTTTGAAGCGATGGGCCTATTAAAGGCATTATCGAGTATTGCCAAAATAAAAAGTTGCTCATGGGCGTTTAAAAAAGTTTTATTTACCTTAAAAAGGTCACGGGCGGTGAAGAAATCTTTTGATGCTATTAGCTGATATAGGTTATTGAATTTAGTTGACGTGGCTTGCCCGAAATTAAGCTGGGGGGTGATGAATAACAGGAAATATATTAACAAGTATTTTTTGAAATGATTTGCTGAGAGATTCATGATGTAGTCAATAAATTGTCTTTTGATCAGTGATATGTTCACTCTTTTAAATGTCGGAAAAGTTCTTGTTATTTTTTCAAATTTATTGTTGCTTATTTTGTTATTGATCAATTGTTTATGTTGTGAAGTTGTTTGCAATACTTGTGGTCTTGAATAATTAAGGTTAAATTAGCTAATGTTTTGAGAAATTTCTCCTAGGAGGATTGGATTGACGAGATCTCCGAATTCGGATTTAATCTTTTAGCCCTTACTTTAAGAGAACGATTAGTGAACAGGATTTATTTTTAATAGAATAATTTAATGAAACAAAAGACGATGAATATTAGGTTTAATAGAGGGGTTATTTTTTTGGGTCTTGCGGCTTTATCGACCAGTTTGTTTTTTAGCTGTGGAAACACAGGAACTAAAAGTGAGGCCAAGGCCGAAAAGGTGGAGGAACCTGCTGAAGCGACTGCACCCACAACGCAGGAGCTATCTTTTAAGGATAAAGAGGGGAAGGTTCTTCAATTAAGTGCTTTAAAAGGTAAGGTCGTATTTATCAATTTCTGGGCGACTTGGTGTCCTCCTTGTATTCATGAACTACCTTCCATTGACCAGCTTAGGCAATCGCTTAAAGATAATAAGGATATCGTTTTCCTCATGGTGGACGTTGATGGCGACATGGAGAAGTCTTCAGCATTTATGGCAGAAAACAAGTATGATCTGCCCCTTTATATAGCAGAGGGTGAAATTCCTGCAGAATTCTTAGGGCAGTCCATCCCGACAACGGTGATCTTGGATAAAACTGGAAAGATCGTAGAGCGTTTGGAAGGAAGCCGTGACTATGGGACTCCTGAGATAAAAAAAGCATTGCAGGATATCGCAAGCGGCAGTTAACGATCGATTATTGTAATCGTTATTTTCTAGATATGGAGAATAGAATTTGAAGAGAAAAAACAGTATTTTCGCGGTGTCAAGTTAATTTATAGCGATGTCCGAACTTCAAGAGCAGACTGCAGTCAGAACGACTTATTTTAGTATTGTAGGCAATGCATTACTAGCATTGTTAAAATGGCTAGCTGGTTTCTTTGGAAACTCCTATGCCCTGATTGCGGATGCAATTGAGTCAACGGCGGACATTTTCTCTTCATTTCTAGTGCTTCTGGGTTTAAAATATGCGCAACGACCTGCCGACGACAATCACCCGTATGGTCATGGCCGGGTAGAACCCCTCATTACATTTATTGTCGTTGGTTTTCTCATCGTTTCTGCAACCATAATCGCTTATGAAAGTATTGAGAATATAGGAACGCCACATGATCTTCCAAAGCCTTGGACCCTATTTGTTCTTGGCGGGATCATCGTATGGAAAGAAATTTCGTATAGGATCGTTATGAAGAAAAGTAAAGAAACAAATAGTTCTTCACTTCGTGCAGACGCTTGGCACCATCGAAGCGATGCGATAACGTCAGTTGCAGCCTTCATTGGGATATCTATTGCATTGTTACTCGGAAAAGGATATGAAAATGCGGATGACTACGCGGCATTATTTGCTGCTGGATTTATACTGTATAACTGTTATCATATTTTCAGACCGGCGCTTGGCGAGATAATGGATGAAAATGTATACGATGAGGTCATTGATAATATCCGGGAAGAAGCATTAAAGGTAGAGGGGATAAAAGCCACAGAAAAATGTTTTGTCCGCAAATCGGGGGCTAAATATCATGTCGATCTGCACGCTATTGTTGATAGTGAAATTACCGTAAGGGAAGGGCATGAGTTGGCACATAAACTCAAAGACCATTTGGTTGCGCATATTCCTGATCTCGGTCATGTGATGATCCATATTGAACCGAACGAATGTCTTTGGAAAGCAAATTGAAATGGCAGCACATGTTAGTTTTCTTGAACCGTGCCGCCATTTGATTGTTTAGAAGCTTAGGTGTTTTCAGCTTCAAGCAATTCGATCTGCCATTTAACCTGATCCGCTTTAATAGGATAATCGATATTATTTCTTAAGCTTTCATAAATGGCTTCAAACAGCTGATTGTAATCTCCTTTATGTGGCGTTACTAAAGACTCATGTTTTTGATTTGATGCGTCTATCGTAACAAGTTTGCCCTCTTGGCCGGCTGGCTCAAGTCCATAAGATGGATTGTTAGGTAACATACCATCTAGCAATTGCTGTTCTTGCACATCTGTCATATTCTTGATAAAACTCCCTTTTGTGCCATGTAAAACAAAGGCTGGCTGTGGAGAGGCAACAAGTAGACTTCCCGTTAAATACACGTTCAGTCCAGCTGGATAATAGAGCTGGTAGTGAAAATAATCTGCAACTTTAGAATCCGGCCTGTTAATGGATGTTGTCTTGGTAAATTTAACCGGTTTTCCAAAAAGTGAGATTGCCTGATCAATAAGGTGAGGGCCTAGGTCATAAGTAAGACCATTAGAAATATACTGCGTATCTTCCTTAAAGTATTTTTGTCCCAATTCCATTTTATAGCGATCAAATCTGAAATGCACTTCAATTAGCTTTCCTAATTCTCCACTGTCAATCACTTTTTTAATATCTAAAAAGTGACCGTCATACCGTCTGTTTTGATAGAAAAATAATTGTTTGCCTTGTTTTTTGCTGATGGCAAGAAGAGTGTCGAATTGTGTAGTGTCATCAACGGCAGGTTTTTCTATCAATACATGTTTTCCTGCTTCTAGGGCCTCTTTGGCATATTGGAAATGTGTATAGTTTGGTGTATTCACAATGACCAGTTCGATGCTTTCATCCGCTAGTAATTCAGCAATGCTATTATAGCTTTTTATTGCCGGATAAAATTCATGTGCTGCTTTTTTCGACCGTTCTACAACAGCGCTGAGATTGAAATGAGGATTGGTATGTATAAATGGTGCGTGAAAAACACGTCCTGACATGCCAAAACTCAGTATTCCCGTGTTAATTTGAGTGTGTTTCATGTTAATTTAAATTACTTTAGCGTTGTCTTGTTGGTTGTTAGACTTCAATATAAATTTTAATGCTATTGCGTGACAATCTTATCCATGTCTGATTCTCCAAGGTTGTTTGCAAATAAATGTGTTACGCCGTCTTCTGTTGCCAAAAGACATGCCGAACACAGCTGATAAAAAAGTGAATGTTCTATAACCCCTGAAATGAGTTTAATTTGTTTATTCAAATCAAAAATATCGGGCAGTTTAGAAAAATAAATATCTGCCAGGAAATTACCTCTCTCAGAAAGGAGAGGCCCCGATTTTTGTTCAGATTTTCGTAATACAATGTCGGATATCGTTGTAAAATAACTTGATTTTAGATTTTCACGTACCGATAGCCAAGCTTCTGGTATAATTTCAACACATAACGGATGCTTTGTGCTAAGTTTTTCGACCATCTTTGAGCCATCGACCAAGAGAATAAACTGCTGCGCCATATTCGCCATAATCTTCTCACCCGTGTGCACGCCACCGCCACTTTTGAATGCATTTAAATGAATGTCGACCTGATCACAGCTGTCAAAATAATAGTCCAGCGTTGTTAGGATACTGTTATCAACACAAATAAGTCCATTCTCTTGGAGCAGCGTTTTGGTTTCCAAGGAAGGTGATGTAAATTTTAAGCTGGATTTAAAGCTGATACTGCTGGCGATTAATTCAATGAAATAAGCTATTGTTGATCCAACACCTAATCCAATGAGCTGATCGGGTTTTAATAGTTGAAGAGCAGCTTTGGCAGCTTCCTGTTTGAGATTGTTCATAGACGGTAAACTTATAAGATTGTAATACCTTGTGCGGCATAAGGCTGTAAAATGCGGTCAAAAGGATCCTTTTCTGTAATTAAATAACTGATATCAGAGATGGGGCATGTCAGGAAAGAAGCCAAGGTATCCAGCTTATTGCTTGTTGTGGCAGCAACAATGTTCATTGAATTTTTACATAGTACTCTTTTGATATCTGCTTCTTCGTGTGTTCTTGATGTAAGTCCGCGGTGGAGATCTAGGCTACATACACCTATGAAGCTGATATCCGCGTATATGTCTTCAAATGTGGAGATCGTTTGTTGTCCTTGCATAGTAAGTGATGATTTGCAGAAAGTGCCACCAGCAAAAATCAAGGTGATGTTTGGGAAGTTGGCAAGTATATTGGCTATTGGGAGACTATGTGTGACAATAGTAAGGGTTAGGCTATCGGGAATATTTCCTGCAATTGTCTGTGTTGTTGTGCCGCCATCGAAAAAGACAACTTGATGATTTTTCAATAGAGTGATCGATTTTTCTGCTATGGATTGTTTCTCCATAACATCAAGGTTGTTTCGGTCGTATATATCGAATGGCATGTTTGATCGTAGCGTGGCGCCACCCCGAATAGCGCGAAGCAAGCCGGCGTCGGATAACTCTTTAAGATCACGTCGGACGGTATGTTCAGAGACACCAAGTTCGGCCGCTAAGTCTACCATCGCTAATTTTCTTTCCTTTTTGATTTTAACCAATATAAAATCGTGGCGTTCTACTTTGGATATCATGCTATAAATATAGTGCTTTTGTGCTATATACTGCAATATTTAACCTTGAATTTGTTGTTATGTTGCAATAAGTTGCAATATGATGAGTTGTTTATCGATAAATTGTTTATTAGTTTTTTTGGGGATGGCTTCCAATTCAATTTTTGATGAACTTGTTTTTGTGGCATTTATTTCTTTCAAATAGCGTTATATTTGTGAATGATCGGGGGGGGTAGATTCGCTCACCTTTCTGTTGTAACCAATTCTAATTTTTGCCTTTACAGGTTTGCATCTTAAGCATGGGAGATCAAGTAAAATATGAATGTTATCGTTAAAATTGCAGGTTCTATTGTGTTCGTCTTTTTATGTGGCTGTAACGTACAGCCTGGCGGAAAGCTTAAGAAAGAACAATGGGTATTAGGAGGCTTTGAGCGGCCCAAAGGTATCATTCCAATTATTGAGCCTGATACGAGTTCGATATTTTATGATCCAATTCTGAAGAAGGAGATTCGATGGGAGGACAACGACACTTTTAATCCTGCTGCAGTGGTAAGGGGAGATAGTGTTTATGTCATTTATCGTGCAGAAGATCGGACAGGGAAGGCGATTGGCCACCGGACCTCCCGACTGGGATTAGCAGCTAGTGCTGACGGTATTCATTTTGAACGACTGAAAACACCGGTATTCTATCCAGCTCCCGATGAGCAGCAGGATAACGAGTGGCCCGGTGGGACGGAAGATCCCCGCTTAGCACAGACGGAGGACGGGCGTTTTGTACTATTTTATACCCAATGGAATCGAAAGGTTCCACGCTTAGGTTTAGCAATATCCACTGATCTGAAACACTGGACTAAGTATGGTCCCATTTTTAAAAAATCGAAAAACAGGCCCACTCTTGTTGATGAACCGCATAAATCAGCTTCTATTGTGACAGTAATGAAAGGTAACAGACAGGTCATAGCTAAAATCAATGGGAAATATTGGTTATACTGGGGGGAACATGGTGTGTATGGCGCCACATCTGATAATTTGATTGACTGGGAGCCCGTAACAGATAAAAAGGGGGCATTGATCGCTTTTATTTCGCCAAGGGATGGTTATTTTGATAGTTCATTGACGGAGTGCGGTCCCCCGGCAGTTTTGACTGATAAAGGTATTGTATTGTTGTACAATGGTAAGAATCATGCTGAAAAAGGAGATAAGCGCTTTAATAAAAATACTTATTCCGCTGGGCAGGTTTTATTTGATTCACGAGATCCCACAAGCGTATTGGCTCGAATGGATGTTCCATTTTTGCGTCCCATGGAATCTTTCGAAAAAAGTGGGCAATATATCGATGGTACTGTTTTTATTGAAGGATTGGTCTTTTTTAAACAAAAATGGTTTTTATATTATGGCTGTGCTGACTCTAAAGTTGCTGTGGGCATTTATGATCCAGGAAATCCTTCCGTCATGGACCCCTTACCCTAATCGATGTAGATATGTTTGTATAGCATAAAAACATTATTGAGTCTGAATTTTATATTAATTAAGGATTGATGGAGCAATTTTGAAGGGAGGCTGTATTGGTTGAATTTGCAAAATTAAAAAAGGCAGATCATTTGATCTGCCTTTTTGGGTAAGTAATCGGGCTCGAACCGACGACCCCTAGAACCACAATCTAGTGCTCTAACCAACTGAGCTATACCTACCGTGATTTTGATGATACAAAAGTACGATTAAACCCTATTCCCTCCAAATATTTGATTGAAAAAAAACAGCGTTTAATGCCAACTAGGTGAAGATTAGTTTATTAAATTTTAATAAAAAACATCGATATGGTTACGTTTCGATGTTGATGTGCATTTCGCTTGTCTAAATTTGTCATTTGCTTCCGATATTTTAACAAAAAATGCGGTTCCTACCATAGAAACCGCATTTTTTGTTAAAAGAAATATGATTAGATCATTTCTACACTTCTCTTCACGAAAGACGTTAGATCTGCTCCCGACAATAAACCTCTGGACAAGAGCGCTAAATCAAAAGCTTGTTTTGCTAGTTTTGAACCCTCTTCGTCAGATGACGATAAAATTCTTTTGATCAGCGGATGGTTCCCATTGACAGTTACTTTATAATTATCGGGCAATGAACCATAAAAATTCATACCACCACCTGTCTTGGCCATATCTTTCATTCGGCGCATAAATTCATCAATTGTTACCGACACAGGCAAATCGCTTTCATTTAACGCATCAACCTCAACTTTCATATCCTGACGGGAGATTGCTTTTTCAAAGACCGCTAACGCTTTTTTAGATTCTTCTTCCGAAAGGGCAAGTTCGACCTTTTCGTCTTTTTGGATCAATTTATCGATAACGTCAGCATCTACACGCTTCAGCTGTACCTTTTCACCGCCTTTTTGCTCCAAATAAGCTGCAAAGTGCGTATCCAGTGGTCCATCGAGCATCAAAACATCATACCCCTTATTTAATGCAGTTTGGATGAAACCATCTTGTTGAGCAGCATCATGCGTATATAAATAAATAATGTTTCCATCTTTATCTACCTGAATATCTTTGACCTTTTCGTAATACTCCTTAATGGTGAAACTTTGGTTACCTGTGTTTTTTACTAAACAGAAGTCATTTGCTTTTTCAGCAAATTTTTCATCGCTTAGCATACCGTATTTGATAAATAAACCGATATCCGTCCATTTCTCTTCAAATCCCTTACGATCAGTCTTAAATATTTCGTTCAATTTGTCGGCCACCTTTTTGGTGATATAACTGTTGATTTTTTTAACGTTACTGTCTGCCTGTAAAAATGAACGGGATACGTTTAATGGAATATCCGGCGAATCAATTACCCCATGAAGTAACATCAAGAATTCTGGAACAATATCTTTCACCTCGTCGGTGATGAACACTTGTCTAGAGTAGAGTTTAATTTTATTGCGTTGGATCTCCAGTTCATTTTTAACTTTAGGGAAGTAGAGGATACCTGTCAGGTTGAATGGGTAGTCTACATTGAGGTGAATCCAAAACAATGGTTCATCCATAGAGTAGGGATAGAGTTCGCGGTAGAAGGCTAGATAATCTTCGTCTTTTAATTCAGACGGCGATTTTGTCCAGGCCGGATTGGTATTGTTGATGATATTGTCTACCTCTACAGATTTGTATTTTGGTTTTCCTTCTTCGTCTTCACCATCCGGTTCAGAATTTGTTTTGGTACCAAAACGAATTGAAATAGGAAGAAATTTAGCATACTTATCTAAAATGTCCTGTAAGCGTGCCTGGCTTAAAAATTCAGTTGATTCTTCGTTAATATGCAAGATGACATCTGTTCCACGGGTGGTTCTTGTACCTGTAGAAATTTCGTAAGATGTACTACCATCGCAAGTCCAATGAGCAGGTTCTGCTCCATCCTGATAAGATAAGGATTGGATTTCTACCGTATCGGCTACCATAAATGCGGAATAGAAGCCTAAACCAAAGCGGCCAATGATTTCATTTGCATCATTTGCCTCTTTGAATTTTTCCATGAACTCTGTTGCTCCTGAGAAAGCGATCTGGTTGATGTATTTTTTTATTTCATCTGCTGTCATACCAATACCATTGTCGGAAATAGTGATGGTCTTGGCAGCTTCATCAAATTTTACGTCTACAATCAATTCACCTGTTTCACCTTGGTATTGACCCAAAGATGCCAGACGTTTGATTTTTTGAGAAGCATCAACTGCATTAGATACCAGTTCACGCAAGAAAATTTCATTATCAGAATATAAGAACTTTTTGATTACGGGAAATATGTTCTCCGTGTGAATTGAAATACTACCTTTTTCTGGATTCATAATTTGTATGTCGCTATTTTTAATTTTTTAATTTGTTTTATAAACATACAATCAGTGTTCCAAATCGTCTTTATAGGACATGATGGCAGGAAACAGCCTATTTTGTCATAGGCTCATTTGTTGAATTTAAGGGCTTTTTAAGTAAACTGCCAGCGAGCGCAAGTTCCTAACATTAATTTAGGCCTGGGCTCTGTGGGAAATTGGCGACATGTGCATATTTGGGGCCAAGTCCAATAATGGCATCCTTCCACAACAATTCACCGTTACCTTCAAAAATGAGCTGATGATGGTATTTGTTTTGTACAGCCCAGCTATTTTCTTTGATTTCGCCGTCTAATTGACCTGCGGACCATCCAGAATATCCGATAAAGAATTTTAATTCGTCAGGTTTTATGCTATCGGTTTGTATGGCTTCGATAAGCTTCTCTTCATCGCCGCCAAAATAGATTCCAGGAGCCACTTCTTCGCCACTCAACAGTAAATCGAAACGGCTATGTACAAAAAAAAGGCTTTCCTGAGCAACTGGGCCACCAACGTAGATCGGGAAATTGCAATCTGGTATAGATTCCAATAATTGGCCTATACGAACATTGGTTTGATTATTTAGAACAAATCCGAGCGAACCTTCCGTATTGTACTCACATAACAATATCACGGACCTGAGGAATCTGGGGTCTAGCATAAAAGGCTCGGAAATCAATAAACTTCCTTTTTGTGGGTCTAGTTCGGTAAACATATAGCGCGAATTTTAATTATTTATTGAATTTAATCTTTTTTATTTAATCTATGCGAGATTTGTGCCAAAATTAGGATTTTGTCAATTTCTACTAACTTTATAGAGAAAAAGCAATGATTTTAGTAAGTTTGTAGGATATAAAAACAGGTTTCTATGTCCATTCAACATAAAGATATTGCAGCAATCAGACAGGATTACGTATTAGGTAGTCTATCTGAATCGGATGTGGATCGTGATCCAGTCCACCAGTTTAAAAAATGGTTTGATGAGGCTATTCACAGTGAGGTAATCGAGCCCAATGCCATGGTACTTTCAACGGTTTCTTCCCATCAATTGCCGTCCTCGCGAGTTGTTTTATTGAAGGATATCGTAGCAGAAGGACTGGTCTTTTTTACAAACTATGAAAGTCGTAAAGGGGAAGACATGAAAGCTAATCCGCATGTTGCTTTGTTGTTTTTTTGGCCTGAATTACAAAGGCAGGTCCGGATCGAAGGTGTCATTGATTTTGTAAGTGAGGCCGATTCGGATGAATATTTCCAATCGCGGCCCAAAGCAAGCCGTATTGGTGCGTTAGCATCTCCACAGAGTCACGAAATCCCTAACCGTAATTTTTTGGAAAATAGGGTGGAAGAACTCGAGAATCAATATAATGGAAACGATTTTGTACCGAGACCATTACATTGGGGTGGTTATCTATTGAAACCGATTTATTTCGAGTTTTGGCAGGGGCGTGCAAGTCGGCTACATGATCGTATGGTCTATAAAAAAGTGTCGGATTCCTGGAAGATTACGCGCATAGCTCCATAAATATGACATTTGACGAAATTAAATCGATGCTTGTTTCCAAATTTGGAAGTCAAATTATTCTTAAAGAAGATCGGAATGGGCTGCAGCCAGCACTTTTTATTGATAAAGCAGATATTGCAGCCGTTTGTTTATTTCTGAGGGATACAGAAGGCTTGTACTTTGATTTTTTAAGCAACCTAACTGCAGTGGATTATCAAACGTATTTTGCTATTGTTTACCATCTAAATTCCTTACCTTATCAACACGGTTTGGTCTTAAAAGTTGAGTTGTCTGGTAATCGTTCGCTGAATGAACTACCTGAGATTCCTTCGCTTACTTCGGTGTGGCGCACGGCAGACTGGCATGAGCGTGAAGCATTTGACCTTATGGGGATATATTTTGAGGGACATCCGGACCTGAGACGGATTTTACTGCCTGACGATTGGGAAGGTTATCCTTTACGAAAGGATTATGAGGAAGCAGAAAAATATCATGGCATTCATATTAATTGATAAAAATGGCGAATCCAAAATATAAAGAGGCATTAATGCGCTATGAAAAACACCTCACAGAGATCTCAAGTCAGGAAATGGTGTTGAATATGGGACCTCAGCATCCTTCGACCCATGGTGTACTTCGGTTACAACTGATTACAGACGGAGAGATCGTGAAAGAGGTTGTTCCACACTTGGGTTATCTGCATCGTTGTTTTGATAAGCATGCTGAATCGTTGAATTATGCAAAAACAATTCCATTTACTGATCGCCTGGACTATCTGGCTTCGATGAACAATAGCCATGCTTTCGTAATGGGGGTTGAACGCATGCTTGGACTCGACAGTAAAATACCTAAGAGAATAGAGTACATTCGGGTTTTGGTCTGTGAACTCAACCGGATAGCATCCCATCTAATTGCTATTGGTACATATGGTATTGATATCGGCGCAACAACGCCATTTCTGTGGTGTTTTAGGGATCGCGAACATATCATGAATATGTTGGAATGGGCCTCAGGTTCCAGGATGTTGTACAACTATATCTGGGTAGGAGGTTTATTTTATGATTTGCCTGTTGGCTTTGAAGAGCGCTGTACGGAATTTATTGCGTATTTCAAGCCCAAATTGGTCGAACTTGATGAGATATTGACACAGAATCAAATATTTATCTCCCGTACAGCTAAAATAGGTGTACTTCCTGCTGATGTTGCCATAAATTATGGTGTATCGGGGCCTATGCTGCGTGCTTCGGGGATAAAATGGGATTTGAGACGAATAGATGGCTATTCTGTTTACCCGGAAATTGATTTTGAGATACCTGTGGGAAAAGGTGAAATGGGGACACTTGGTGATTGCTGGGATCGTTATAAAGTTAGGGTAGATGAGGTCAAGGAATCTGTTCGCATTGTTGAGCAATGCCTTGAACGATTACAGAAAGACTTTACACGTACAGCCGAATTTGATCCGCGAGCTTTGGTTCCGAAGAAAGTGAATTTGAAAGCGCAGGACTACTATGTCCGTGCTGAAAATCCGAAAGGAGAATTAGGGTTTTATTTTGTCACAAAAGATAAATCAGATATTCCATTACGTGTAAAATCAAGGGGACCAAGTTTTAATAACCTTTCGGTGATTTCAGAACTCGGAAAAGGGGTGCTGATCGCTGATTTGATAGCGATCCTTGGGTCGATTGATATCGTCTTGGGGGAGGTGGATCGTTAGATTGCGGTAGTGTGCGTGTTTTATAAACGATTTAGCAAAATAAAATAGAGATTGTATTGAAAATGTTGCATGAAAACGCAAATAAATTTGTAAATGAAAGCAATTTTCATCATATTTGCAGTCTCATAATTTAAGTTTATAATTGGTTAATGAAAGCTCGTTACTCCCAAAGTAACGGGCTTCTCTTTTTTATAAGGGTGTAACTTATTGATGCCGCTTATTTATGATGTCGATGTGTTGGTTTGAGCTTGAAGGATTTACTGTCTTTTCTCCCGAGTATTGTTGATTATCCTGTAGATTTCATCGAATTCCTGTACTAAAATTTAACGTAAATGATTACCTTTACTGGTCTTAAATATAAAAAAGTGACGGATAGTTTAGTTATCATTCCAACATATAATGAAAAGGAAAATATTGAAAAAATCATTCGCAAAGTTTTTTCCTTATCACAGGCATTTGATATTTTAATTGTAGATGATGGTTCTCCCGATGGGACGGCTACCATCATCAAGAATTTACAGGCTAATGAATTTACTGGCCGTTTGTTTATCGAAGAGCGAACTGGGAAGCTGGGGTTAGGAACAGCATATATCCATGGATTTAAATGGGCACTATCCCGCGAACATTACCAATATATTTTCGAAATGGATGCGGATTTCAGCCACAATCCAGAGGATCTGCTTCGCTTACGGCAGGCTTGTGTGGATGGTGCAGACATGAGCATAGGTTCGCGTTATATCAAGGGCGTGAATGTTGTCAATTGGCCGATGAGCCGTGTGCTGATGTCCTATTTCGCTTCGGTATATGTTCGTTTTATAACGGGAATAGCTATTCAGGATGCTACTGCGGGGTTTGTTTGTTTCTCCAGGGAAGTCCTCAAGACAATCCCACTTGAAAAGATTAAATTTGTAGGCTATGCTTTTCAGATTGAGATGAAATTCACAGCCATAAAATATGGCTTTAATGTCGTTGAAGTACCCATTATATTCACAGACCGGACCGAAGGTACATCAAAGATGAGCACAAGTATCTTTAAGGAAGCTTTTTTTGGAGTGATCCAATTGAAATTAGGAAGTATCGGAAAGCGCTACAAGAGAAATTAAATATTGCCACAATGAACGAGAATTTAGATCCAAACCCAGAACGTCTGAGCAATACAGATCGTGATATTGAACGGGCATTGCGGCCTCAGGCTTTTGAAGATTTTACGGGACAGGCTAAAATATTAGAAAACCTCAATATTTTTGTGAAGGCAGCTAGGCTGAGAGGAGAGGCGCTGGATCACGTTTTGCTGCATGGCCCCCCGGGCTTAGGAAAGACAACCTTATCCCATATCATTGCTAATGAGATGGGGGTTGGTATCAAAATTACTTCTGGACCTGTATTGGATAAACCGGGTGATTTAGCAGGATTATTGACAAATCTCGAAGAAGGGGATGTTTTGTTTATCGACGAGATTCACCGTTTAAGCCCTTTAGTAGAGGAGTATCTCTATTCGGCAATGGAAGATTTCAAAATTGACATTATGCTGGAAACGGGACCAAATGCGCGGTCCGTTCAGATATCCCTGAATCCGTTTACCTTGATAGGGGCCACAACGCGTTCAGGTCTTTTGACAGCCCCCTTGCGAGCACGTTTTGGAATTAATTCACGTTTACAATATTATGATGCAAAACTGTTGACAACTATTGTGCTGCGCTCAGCTCATATCTTAAACACACCGATTTCTGATGAAGGTGCCTATGAGATTGCGCGAAGGAGCAGAGGGACGCCCCGGATAGCCAATGCTTTACTGCGTCGTACAAGGGATTTTGCACAGATAAAGGGCAATGGGAGCATCGATAAAGAAATTGCGAAGTACGCTTTGCATGCGCTTAATGTGGATGAAAATGGTTTAGACGAGATGGACAACAAAATCTTAACGACCATTATCGACAAATTCAAAGGTGGTCCAGTAGGATTAAAGACCGTAGCCACAGCAGTTGGGGAGGATGAAGGTACGATTGAGGAAGTCTATGAACCCTTTCTGATTCAAGAAGGATACATTATGCGGACGTCGAGGGGACGCGAGTGTACCGAGGCTGCTTATAAGCATTTGGGCCGTGCCAACCTCTCGAAAGGAAATACATTGTTTTAAGCGCGAGTGAAAAGTATATTTTAATTTTTCTGCTGAATAATTTTATTAGTCCGGCTCATTAAGGCCGGACTAGGTTTTGTCCGTTGAAAATAGCTTATCTGGGCCTGTAATTCCTCATATATCCAAGGGTGCTTCTTTCGCAAGTTATTTAAGATGTCCAGGCAGTTGACCAGTACAGCGACAGGACATGTAGGTTCAATCATCCATTGGAAGGAATGCTCGATAATTTCTTCTTCTATCTCATTTTGAAGCGTATATTCTTTGTTTTTTTTCGACGTCAAAAATAGCAGAATTTTAGTGTAACTTCTAAGGCAGCTCCAGTTTTTTTGTTTTTTTAAATTGTCCAAGAACTGCGCGAGAACAGATTTTAGCAATGTTGTATTCTTTAAAACGATGGTTTCAAATACCCAGGCAGCGCGAAAGGCAATCTTTTTGTCCTTCTCTAAGGAGATGTTCAGCAGATCGGCTAGGCTTATCCCTTGAAGGATATCCAAAGAAAAATCCGTTACCTCGAAAGATCTCAAGGTAACGGATAAAAATGCTAATTTTTCATCGTAGGTCATGTAACCGTTATTTTTGTGGCTTTTCTCGATTCATTTCAGTCATGTCAACTTCGTTCATCTTGGAATCACCCAACAGATATTGGCTAAAGTAATCGCCCATTTTCCAGAAGAAATACTCAGTCATATCGCCAAAGCCATGTCTTTGTCCAGGTAATAGCAGGAAATCAAATCTTTTGTTAGCCTTTATCAATGCGTCTACCATTCGAATGGAATTTGCCGGGTGTACATTGTTGTCAATATCTCCGGTAGCGATAAGTAGTCTACCTTTTAGATTTTTTGCGAGCTCTGTATTTTTATTGATTTGGTAGGAGAATGTTGTATCGCCTTTAGCGGATACTTTTTCTGTTACCCCATGATGGCGCTCACTCCACCAGCGGTTGTAAATCTGATTTTCATGGTTTCCTGCACCAGATACCGCGACTTTAAAGAAATCAGGATAAACAAGCATTGCGGCTGTAGACATAAATCCACCTCCGGAGTGGCCGGTTATACCAACGCGGTTGATGTCGATGTATTTATAGCGATCTGCAAGCTGTTCCGCAGCGACTTTTTTATCTTCCAAACCATAGTCGCGCAAATTGCCATAACCATAGGTATGATACCATTGTGAACGTGAAGGATGTCCGCCACGGTTGCCGACTGTGATGACGATAAAGCCAAACTGAGCTAGCCTGTCGATTCTGTCCATGCTTCTTCCAAAGGATTTATTGACAGCCTCGGTTTGGGGTCCGGGATATACATATTCCACAATGGGGTAAGTTCTGGTACTGTCAAAGTCAAATGGTTTATACATGACTCCATAAAGATCCGTGGTACCATCTCCGGCTTTTACTTTAAAAGGTTCCGGGAATTTGTACCCTGCAGCAAATAGTAAGGATAGATCTGTCTTTTCCAGTGTCATTACTTTCTGTCCATTGCTATTGTATAAGACCGATTCGGGAGTCGTGTTTACTCTGGAGGAATTATTGATAAAATATCGGGAGGATTCGCTCATTTCCACTTGGTGATCAAAGTTTCCCGGATTTAATAATTTAATTCCGGAGCCATTTGTATTTACACTGTACTGATGTAGATAATAAGGGTCTTCGTTTTTCTCACGACCCGATGCTGTAAAGTATAGTGTTCCTGAAGCAGGGTCTAAACCGGTAATTTCCTCTGTATGAAAGGCACCTTTTGTAATTTGATTAATCAATTTTCCATTCGTGTCGTAAAGGTAGTAGTGGCCCCAGCCATCTCTTTCTGACCAATGGACTAATTGCTTTTTGTTTTCGATAAGGAATGGTTTTTGAACATCCAAATATACATTGGAACGCTCCTGGATAATATTTTTTACCGTACCATTTATATTGATTTTTAGGAGATCAATCCTTTTAAGGTCACGGCTAGAGCGTGAAATGTAAAACTCTTCGTTATTGCCTAACCAGTAGTTGATAAAATAATCCTCTTTATAAGAATTTTTATCCGGAGTTTTTGTCCAGGTAGAGATGGTCTGATTTTTAAACGCGGATATATTGATGCGGCGTGGAGATTTTGCTGCTGCATCGAAGATATAAAGTTCAGTTTCCGTCGAATCGACTTCACCAGGCATTTGGTATTTATAGGTTTCAAGTGTCGGCCTGGCTGAACCAACATTATTGATTACCCATAAGGGTTTTAGAGAACGGTTGTCCTTTCTGGTCAAGGTGAAATAACGTCCATCCGGCGACCAGCTGATCCATACTCGTTTACGTTTTGGGTCATTGTCTTTGTCTTTTTCCTCACCTGTAGTTGTGCTGTATTCATCACCGCCCCAGGCATAATATTGTACACCGTCTTTTGTTATCTTGTGCTCTACAATGGTGCTGTCTTTTTCATTCTTTACCGCTTTAAGATAGTTGGATTTATCCATCCAATACAAGTTGTAATCTTTCGCAAAATAGACCGTATTGGTGTCAGGGGAGAATGTCGCCCAGCCCAATGGTGATTTTACTTTTGTTGAGTCACTGATTTCAACGACAGACTGTGCTGCTAAGTCATATTCCAAATAAAATAGTTTCTTTTTGGTCGTATCGGACTTATTCTTGAGCTTTTGTATTTCATCTTTGGATTTTACGGTGTCTTTGGTACTCTGAACCTGAAACCTTAATTTTTTCTCATCCTTGGTAAATCGAAGCCCCTGTAATTCCAGATGTTGGGCATCAACAGGATTTTTAACGATTTTAGTAATCTGAGCGGCGAGGTTGTCATTATTGAAAAGAAGTTCTTTCTTTTTTAGTGCAGGGTTTACAATGTACCAGTTTCTTCCTTGTGGACTTGCGTAATCATACCAAAAGCGATCGGAAAAATTGATCCAATTTGGTTTGATGCTAGTCGAAAAAATCATTTTCTTTAGTTTTTCAGGGGAGAATTTTGCAGCCAGCTGATAATTGGGCTTTATAGGCGCTTCTTTCGCCTGTTGTGCAGTGCTAACATAGGGCAATAAGCTCGCCGCTAAGATTAAGTAGTACTTATGCATTAATAATATAGATAATTGTATAATAATGGTTCCGAACGTAAAAATATCTATTATTAGGTTCTTTTGCGAATGATTCGTGTAATAATCCTATGATGGATAGAAGTTTTCATTGAAATTGACCAGAAAAAGTTCCTTTGTTGCTCGGGTAACCCCAGTGTACAGCCATCTTAAGAATTCAAGATCCAACATATCATCGTTTATATACCCCTGGTCGACAAACACGATTGGCCATTGGCCACCTTGTGCTTTATGACAGGTAATTGCAAATGCAAATTTAATCTGAAGCGCATTATAATAGGGGTCTTTTTTGATTGCTTCGAGCCTGTCCTTCTTATCCATGATGTCGGCATAATCTAAGGCAATCTCTTCGTAGAGTGCTTTTTGGGTTTCATAGGGCAGATTAGGGCTGTCTGTATAAAGGCTGTCTAGGATAACGCGGCAGGTGATGGGTTCTATTTCGTCAATGTCTACAAATTCAAGCGTGACATCTGCAAATCGAAATCCATGCTGATCGTGGATGTTACTTACTTTTCGCACTTTGGCCATATCGCCATTTGCAATAAATCCATCGCCCATGTTGTTTTCCTGTAGCCAGAAGTAGTTGTTTTTTACAACCATAATATAATCTCCGCCGGTGAGCTCCTCGTCCCGGAACAAAATCCTGTTCCTTATATTTTGGTTGTATAAATTTGCAGATCGATTTGAACGGCAGATAATCATTGTATTTTCGAGTCCATATTTATCATACGCATAGTTTATACCTTCGATTAACCGTTCACCTGTCATTCTGTAAAGATCTTTAAATCCTTTTGTTATGAATTTTGGAAAAGGGAAGTCGTCTTGATCTTTCTCTGCCGAGGTTATCTCTTCGCGTATTTTGGTTGCATTGTACAATATACCGGAGTCTTTGGATTGGCGGACAACCGTGGTTAGCTCAAAAGGATAAACGCAAAGATGAAATTCACTTTCGAGATAGCTTGGGTTTAAGGCAGGACTATCCAGGAGTCCTACAGGAGGTAATTGAGCCGTATCTCCAACAAATAATAGGGTACAGTTCTTCCCAGATTGCACATAACGGATCAAGTCGTCCAAAAGGCTTGCCGAAAACGCATTCACTGAAGCATTGGATATCATTGAGGCTTCATCGATGATAAATAAAGTGTCTTCATGCAGGTTCTCCGCCAAGGTGAAATCGAGCTGAAAAGAAACAGCCGATTTTTTACGGTATATTTTCTTATGGATCGTCAGTGCTTTGCGTCCCGAATAATAGGTGATCACTTTTGCAGCCCTGCCTGTCGGTGCCAGCAGAACAGCCTTTTTCCGCAATGCAGGCAGCACTTTAACCAGCGCAGAAATTAATGTTGTTTTTCCCGTACCCGCATATCCTCTAAGTACAAAGCAGGATTGTTTGTCAAAAGCGAGAAGAAATTCTTGCAATAATTCGAAAGCCTCCAACTGCTGTTCGGTGGCTTGCCAAGGGAATTGCTGTATTAACAGATTTTTGATGAACACCCTCAAAGTTATTTAAAAGGTTTGTCTTATCCTCTAGAAAAAGCTATTTTTGCTCTAAGAAGTTTTAATTTTTACAATTCAGCGAATGAATTATATTTCAAAACAATTTAATATTCATTATTTACCGGAGTACAATCTTTTGGTCAAGGCTGGCTTTCAGAAGGATGTCCTGGCCGTGGTTGATAAAAAGTCGATCGCACCGATTTTGATCGAGTATCCTTCAGAGGAGCCAATTTTGGATGCCACACGAATTATGAGCCTTCCGTTTCGATTTGTCCGCGTTGTGATACCACATCAAACTTTTACGTTTATTCCAAAAGAATTTTTTCTGAGCGAAAACATCAGTGATTACCTCCAGTTTTTAGGTACAACTGATCTTGAAAATACATTTAGCTATTCTTTAGATAATCTTAATTTAGTTGCTGTATATCAGTTTGATGGTCTTTTATTGAATAGGTGGAAGCGGTTGTTTCCTGATGCTGTTATACTTCCCGAATTTGCGGTTGTACTTGACCGTGCGCAGGAGCGTGTATCCATTAGGGGGAGCGTATTGGGGCTTCATTTTGTAGCTGACAATACAGTTGATTTTTATCTTTTTAAAAATGGTGTTTTCCAGCTTTACAATAGTTTTGAAATTCATAATCTAGATGATATCAGCTACTATGTGCTTAATATTTTAACACAATTCAATCTAGGGGACTCCATCAATAAAGTGCTCCTTTCAGGAGAAATTCCAAATGAATCTTATTATAAACGTATCTCTACTTATGCGGGGGATATCGAAATATTGGATTTGAAGACAAAAGTCATATTGGCGGATAGCGAGATCGAGTCAAATTTGGCCCCATATAATGTATTGTTTGATTCTATACTATGCGAATAATCGGAGGTCGTTTAGGTGGTTTAAGGCTGAACCCACCAACCAATTTACCTGTGAGGCCAACCACGGATATCGCTAAGGAAGCGTTGTTTAATATTTTACAGAACCGACTGGATTTTGATCGTTTAAAGTGTCTGGATCTTTTTGCAGGAACAGGAAATATTAGTTTTGAGCTCGCATCGCGGGATGTGGAATCAGTAGATGCAATAGATCTTCATTTCAAATGTGTGCAATATATTAATGAAACAGCCGGGAAGATGAAACTGGAGCAAATTAAAGCAAGGAAAGCCGATGTATTTAAGTTTATTGCCAGCTGTAAGAATACCTATGATTTTATTTTTGCAGACCCACCTTATGATATTCCTAAATTGCCACAATTGCCAAAATTAATTTTTGAACAGGAATTGCTGCATGAACATGGGCTCCTTGTTGTTGAGCATCCGTCAACAAGACAAATGGAAGATCATCCAAATTTTATAGAAACTAGAAAATACGGGTATTCATCATTTTCCTTTTACGCTAAGACTATCTAATATGAAAATTGCTGTTTTTCCGGGCTCTTTTGACCCCTTTACATTAGCTCATCAAGATCTTGTTGAGAGAGCAATGCCGCTATTTGATAAAATTATTATTGCAGTGGGCTATAACGCCAATAAAAAAGGAATGTTAGATCACGACGAAAGGGTAGATTCAATTAGCCGTGTTTTTAACGACGTAAGTAGGGTTGAGGTGCATAAATATAAAGGTCTTACAGTAGATTTCTGTAAGCAAGTTAAAGCACGTTTTATATTGCGTGGGCTTCGAAATACCAATGATTTTGAATTTGAAAATGCTGTTGCTCAAAATAATTTGTTGCTCAATAATGATGTTGAAAGTTATTTTTTAATGAGTAGATCTGGCAAGGCTCATATTTCTTCATCCATTGTTAGAGACGTGTGGTTTAATGGCGGAGATATCAGTGCGATGGTGCCTGTTTCTATTCTATCTTTGTTGAATGAAAAAATAAGATAAGTTACCTAAGTATAGGAAAAGCGATATTTAACAAAAAATGGCTAACAGAATATTATTTTGTTAGCCATTTTTTATAACTGAAAAACAGGAGCTTATATTCGTTATCTAACTAATATGTTTTCTTAAATTAAAGTCATTTCACTTTCTTCTATACTGTGTGACCAAATATTATTTGGTAATGCGATTGAAATATATTTACTACCCTTATTTTCAGTATATTAAAATGTTTTCCCCTTGCAGCTAGTCTAGTAAGAGCTTGCTTTATCCAAAAGAAAACATTCTTCCGGTGTCAACTTGATTTCTACAGCTCTACTGAGTTCCTCGAGCTGTTGGATACTGGTTGCACTTACAATAGGCGCCGTAACTGAAGGCCTGTGTAAACTCCAGGCTAAGGCAATAGCTGACATACTAGCTTGTTGTGTATGTGCTATCTCAGCCAACACATCTAAAATGCGCAGGCCACGCGCGTTAAATCTGTCTTTTAATGCATCGTAACGCTTAGTCTCTTTGATGTCTTCAATAGATCGGTATTTGCCCGATAGGAAGCCACTGGCAAGTGAATAGTAACTGATTACGCCCAAATGATTATCAATGGCTAATTGTTCATACTGCTCTTCGTATTTCATACGGTCGTAAAGGTTATATTCAGGCTGGATAGCGATATAATATGGCAAATTGTGGTCTTCGGCTATTTGGAGGGATTCTGAAATACGTTCTGGACTTAGGTTTGAAGCGCCGATCCATTTTATTTTTCCAGTCTGGATCAGGTGATGATAAGCCTCCAGTGTTTCATCGATTCCAGTTGTCAGATCATCATGATGAGATTGGTAAAGATCGATTGTGTCTACGTTCAATCGCAGGAGTGAATCTTCCACAGATTTAATAATATACTCTTTTTTAAGATTAGGTTTACTATTGTCAATTCGGCGTCCGCCGACTTTTGTTGCAATCTGAATTTTATCGCGAATATCTCTTTTGCTGATCCATTTGCCAATGATTGTTTCTGATTCGGACCCACTGTGACCCGGGACCCAATGTGAATAGTTGTTGGATGTATCAATAAGACTGAATCCCATATCGATAAATGCATCTAACAGGGCGAAAGACTGTTTCTCATCGACGGTCCAGCCAAATACATTTCCACCAAAGACAAGAGGTTTGAATTCAATTTCACTGTTTCCGAGTTTTACTTTTTCCATGATCATTTGATTGTTTCCTGATTAAAATTACGTAAAAAAGGCCATTTTCAATCAATTGATAGAGCATTGAAAAGTTTTTTTAAAATTTTCTCATTCATTTTCAGTGAGTTTTAAAAATGCACGTTATGGTGATTTGGAATAATAAAAACTTTGCTTACTTTTGCATCATCCCAAACGGATATGCCCGGATGGCGGAATTGGTAGACGCGCTGGTCTCAAACACCAGTGGGAAACCGTGCCGGTTCGACTCCGGCTCCGGGTACTAAAGCTTCTCAATCGAGAAGCTTTTTTTATTTACTTACTTACTTACTTACTGCTTTTTAGACTTAGTTTAAGGTAGTTTTGCGTGGTTCCTTATTCATTTCCAAAACTAATGGCCTTATTCTTCTGCTTTTCAGCTTTCTCCATTAAAATGTATTAGAAATAAAAAACACCACAATACAGCGTATTATGGTGTTACATGAATATGTGGTTTGATTAGTTTTTTGCCAAGACCATTTCTGGTTCTTCTTTTCCGCCGTGACAGGTTTTACAGGAAATAGCTTTGGCAGGCGAGCTATCCCAGCTACGATTAAAATACTTTTTGTTTATCTTTTGGGTCATCTTAATCATCGCTCGTCCAATTTCTTTTTTGTGGTTATCGTCACTTGCAAAATCCATTTTTTTAGGATCCTCTTTCGATGGTGCGTGACAGAAACCACATTTTACGCCCAAAGCGACATTAAATTCCTTCATGGTGGAAATCAATTCATCGTGGGAGATATTCTTGGGAAGAACTTTTAGATTGGTCGGTTTTGGTTCTTCTTTAGGTTTTTCCTGTTGGAAGCTAAATGCACTCAAAGCAAGGGCGATAGCAAACACCGATGCAATTGCACCTAATTTATTTATTTTTTTCATTTCTCTTTTCCTTTATGCTTACCTAAATATAGGGAGAAAGCGATAATTTTCAAACAGAAAATGAAGTTAATATGACAATTTAGATTGATTATTATTTACGTACTGCGTTATCTACATTCCAAGATTGGCTATTGGATTGATAGTTAATTCTCAGCAGCTTTCCTTCGATTGTTACGTTTTTTAAGAGTGTTGTATCAGTGGAGACCCAAGTGCTATCATTGGTTTTATTAAATCTAACTCCTGTGATATTTGGAATGCCCGTGAAAAATTCAATTTTATAGGTGTCTGTACCATCAGGCAGCACGCGTATCAAGCGATTATCGCGGTCCACTTCAATTGAATTTCCTTGGTATTTAACACGACCGATAAAGCTGCCGGAAGCGCCTGCAGAAGCACCGCCTGTATTTTCATTTTTTTTACACGAGATAAATATGATAACGAATAAAACGGACGCGACTAGAGGCTTAAACAACTTCATGTGTGTAATTTTTTGTGCTAAAATAAGCTTTTTTGGCCAAAATCTCAATTGATCAAACCAGAAATGATGTTAATAGTCAATGCAACGACAAAGGTATTTAACGCAAAGGAGAGGAGGCCGTGAAATAATGCTACTCTTCTTATTTTTTTTGACGAGATTCCCACATCAGATACTTGAAAGGTACAGCCCATCACAAATGAAAAATAAGCAAAATCCAAATAGTCGGGCTTGTCGTCTCCCGGAAATTCCAGTCCAGTTCCGGCAGCTTTATTTTCATAGTATAATCGGGCGTAATGAAAGGTATATATGGTATGGACCAATCCCCAGGAGGACAGCATGGCTAATATGCAAATAATGATAATATACGCGTCATTTAACTGTTTATCCTTACTTGATATAATAATCATCAATACCGAAACAAAACAGCCTATGGTCACTAAGATGATAAATAACGACACGAAGAGACGGCTACCATCCTCTTGCTGTGCTTTCCTGGCAATGGAAGCAATCGGCATTGTGTAGAATGTGTACCAGGATATAGAAATATAGGATACACAAAATCCAAACCAGCATAACATCAAATTAAGCAGCGGAAGGCTTTTGATCGGCGAGAGCAGGTAGATCAACAGAAAGAAAAAGACCGAAATCAGTGCCCTATGTATGGATTGCATCCGATGCAGGTAGTAGCTCATTTTTCCCATTTCAGGTTCAATTAACAGTCAAATTGTTCTTCTGCTTCAAACATCAATGGGTTGCCGTTATTGGACAGAAACAGTAGCATAGCTTCTTCCTCATAATTTTTTGGATTGGAAAAAATAAAATCTAATGCACCATCTCGGTCGATATCCCCAACGAATAGAGTCGACATAAATACGTGGTCATATTGGTCAACCTGAAAAAGTATTTTCTCTTTATTTCGATTATTTGGAATATAGAGCAGCTTGTAATTGGTAACCTCATGAAACACCTTTTCGTGCCCTTTTTCATCTGTTTGTACTTCTGTGGACTTGATAGTTCCCGAGCCCTTAAGCTCGATCGTTTGGTTATTGAAAGAATATGCAACGGATTCTTTTGGCCATACTTCGGAGTGACTTATTTTAACATGTTCCACAGCACCAGCTTTAAGCCCCTTGAGTTTCAAGAATAACAATGAATTTCTTCGTGATTCAACGCTTTTAGTCGCTACTTGTGCGCAATCGTCAAAACCGTCCTTGACCTCAAAATCGGCTTTACCTAGATAATATTGACCATTCTCTTCATAGAGATCATACCATTCTTTGTTTAATACTGTTGTAGGATCGTTCTTTTCCCATATGCGATAGCTGCGTACAAGAAAAATCTGTCCTTGTGAAGAATCGCTTTCAGGAGAAACGAACGATGTAGTGCTATCGCTAGTTGATACGGCTAAACTATCCGAAGTGTTTGCTGTATCAGGTAAATTTCTATGTTGTTTTGTAGAGGAGTTTGTACATGCCTGCAGGAAAAATAATCCCAGGATCAGGCTCATGTTAATGGAAATATTCATATACGGTGAATTTTGTTTAAATATATAAAATTCACCGTATATAAAGTAGCTTGGATCCTTAAGCGAGTATTTCTTTCAACAATGATAACGAATGGAGACACTTTTCATCATCAAAGATATAAGAAGTAGCCATGATCTCGTCCACTTTGTGATCGTTTACGAATTTTTCTATTTCTGGAAGAATTTTAGTACCATCGCCAATAAATGCACAGGAAGCCATACTTTGCACGGCCTGCTCTATGGCCGGAATGCCTTTATAGATAACTTCCTGAGTAGGTTCTGAAAGTGGCCTTCTGGTATTTGTCACAATACCAGCGAATAGATTATAGAAGCTTGTGGCCAAAAAATTGGCTTCTTCGGTACTATCGGCAGCAATAACATTTATACAAGAAATGAAATATGGCTTTTCCAAAGCATCAGAAGGAACAAAATTTTGATGATAGATCATGCTTGCTGAGGCAAACTGAGCGGGAGCAAAATGCGTTGCAAAAGCATAGGGAAGACCTAGACTAGCGGCTAAATAGGCACTATCGGTACTTGACCCGAGGATATAAAGTGGGATATCCAGTCCTTCTCCTGGAAATGCACGTACTTTTGCGTCATAGTTGTCTGCACTGAAGTAGCGCTGTAAGTCTTTTACCTCTTGAGGAAATTGAAAGGCTGTATTCAAGTTGTTTCTACGTAAAGCCATTGCGGTCAATTGATCAGTACCTGGGGCACGTCCTAAACCGAGGTCAATACGCCCTGGAAATAAGGTTTCTAAGGTTCCAAATTGCTCTGCAATGACTAAAGGAGCATGATTGGGTAACATAATCCCACCAGAACCCACGCGAATAGAACTGGTATTTGATGCGATATGTTGTATTAGGAGTGAAGTTGCTGAACTTGCAATATATTCCATATTATGATGTTCGGCCACCCATATTCTTTTAAAATCTAATTTTTCTACATGCCGGGCAATCTTAACGGTACGAGCCAATGCGCTCGCTGTATGCTCCCCTTTTTTGATCGGAGCCAAATCCAGTGCCGATAATGCTATTTTATCCATACACTAAAATTACGGAGAAGATTTTCGACAATTGTAATGAAAATGTCTATTCTAGCATTCGTTGTGTATGTATGACACTAAATTGATCATTTAGGGTTGTCGTAAAAAAAGAAAAGGAGTTCCCAACGTCCTTGATTTTAAATTTCTTTTTAATCTCTTCTGTTTTGAGCGGGAAATTTTTGGCAATGATCCCTGATTGCAATAATTTCTTGTTTTTCTTGAAATCAGAAAAGGATTCTACCTGTTTTACGATAAATGTTTTACCAGGAAAGTTTTCGATCTTTTGATCGGAAGTGTAGAGATGTGTGTTTTTATGAAGTTTTTTGATGTTAAATAATTGGCCAACCGTTTTAAAGGCCCCGGCTTTGGAGAGAGCAACATCTGGTTCATATAAATAGGATAGTGGTTCGCTATATTCATTTACTAGAGCGCGCTCACTTTCATAGCTGAAGGAGATAACTTGTTGCTGTCCGTGATATAATCTGACGGCATGAACGATGGCGTCACCTTCATAATCTTTTTCTTGCACGAAAATAAGCTCTTTGCATTCATTTTGTGAGGATACAACATAAACATCTTTTACATGTCTCAGCTGTTGTATGGCAGAAGAGATATCCAATAGTGGTGCAAGTTTGCTGATGATGGTGTTGCTGCGCTGAAAAAAGTCATCCTGCAATTGCACTAAATTAGGTTCACATTCATCTAATAAAAAGACTTTTTTGTTCTGAACTCTTCTCGAAGGATCTAAATAGATGTAATCAAATTGTTTGATTGGATCATTGAGAATGTAATCGACACCGTTAGCGGCAATGATCTGAAGGTTATCTGCTTTCAATACAGCGGCATTATGTTTTGTGATCGCTGCCAAATCAGGATTTAGTTCGCAAGACGTAACCTGTGCAGCCTGTTTTGAGAAGTAAAAGCTATCTACCCCAAAGCCACTGGTGGCATCAATCAAGCGTGTACCTTTTTTAATTAGTGAACTTTTGAATACTGCCGTTGTTTCCGAAGAACATTGCTCCAAGTTAAGCTTAGCAGGAAAATAGATCCCTGGCGTTTCCGCCCATAAGGGAATTTTTGCGCTAGCCCGTTGTCTTCCGTCAAGTTGTGCGGCAAGCTCGGAAGACAATATTCCTTCAAAAGGAGATTTTTTTAATGCAATTTTAGTAGGTGACTCAAGTGCGTTTCTGTCTAAAAACCGTTGAATCTCCTCTTGAAGGATCAATGTATTCATTTATATTTTCTTTACGAGAAGCTGACAGGTATATGTATCCTTTAATTCACTAATAACTTGCTTATCAACCAAAACGCGATCAATTGTTTCTTGATTGTAATAACGAATTGTAATAAGTTCGAGTCCGGATTCATATTTGACTTTGAACCTTTGCTCCAGCTCATTGATTAAGTCCACCAGATTTTTTCCTGTATCATCTACTGCAACGGTGAAATTGATAGCTGTGTTGTGCATCATATTGATTTTGATACGATGCTCGTAGAATAGATTAAAGATATCTCTTAAATTATCTTCCACGATAAAAGAAAAGTCCCTTGGAGAGATTGAAATAAAAATTTGATTTACCTTGAATATGAAAGAAGGGACAGGTAATGTTTGATTCGTACTTTTTATCATAGTACCCGGAGAATCGGGGTCGACAAAGGAACGTACGTTCAATGCGATTTTCTTATTCTGTAATGGTTTGATGGTTTTAGGGTGAATGACCGTGGCACCATAATAAGTGAGTTCGATGGCATCCGTATAGGATAACTCGGGAATTAGCTCGGTTTTCTCAAACCATTTTGGATCGGCATTAAGTACACCAGGAACATCCTTCCAAATCGTTACATTTTCAGCATTTAGGCAGGAAGCAAAGATCGCCGCCGAATAGTCGGAGCCTTCACGACCCAAAGTAGTTGTGAAATTTTCAGAGGTAGAGCCCAAAAAACCTTGCGTAATCACGATATATTCGTCAAGTATTGCAGGCAGCTCCGTACGAATTTTTTCTTCAGTTTTATTCCAGTCTACAACTGCTTCGCGATACGTATTGTCTGTGAATATATAATCACGCGCATCGAGCCACTTTACCTTTTCACCAATAAAAGAAACATAAGCTGCCACAATCTTCGTCGAGATAAGTTCACCCATCGATACAATTTGATCGAAAAGATAGTCATATGAATCTTGAGGTTCCTCCTCTAAAATCCATTCGATCTCCACAAAGCAGTTAGAAATCTCATCAAATATAGGGTGTTCAGCGTCAGGAAATAATTCTCGAAGAATATGAAAGTGAAATTCTTTGGCCTCTTCCAATGTCTGAAATTGATTGCCAGTATTGTTAAAATATTCTTTGGTCAATTTTTCTAGAAGGTTTGTTGTCTTTCCCATCGCTGATATGACAACTAACAAGGCTTCGCCCTTGTATTTTGAAATAATCCGCGCTGAATTTCTGACACTTTCTGCATCCTTTACTGATGCGCCCCCAAATTTAAAAACCTGCATTTATTTATTAGTTTAGTTGATTGCTAATTGATACTATCTATATAATGTAATCCTTTGTCCGAAATCAGATGTTTGAATGTCGTGTAGGGAATACGTAATTCTGTATTTCCCTCCGCATAGGATTTGATCTCATATAGGTTATAATAAAATAGAATATCGTCCTTTTCAAACGTAAAATTATCTGCGAGCGAAAACTTACCATCTTCAAAAAAATACTTTCCACTTAAAGAATCGTCCGTGCTTAACCCTTCTTGTTTGCGGAAATATTGCTCAGCGATTTTGACAAATTTATCTTTATTCTCTTTCTGAATAATGTCATCAATCATAATCTGTTTGTTTGACTGTCTATCGAAGTTTGAATAAAGGGTAAAGTGGTCACCATGTGCACCGCCCGTGTATTCGTCCTGCTTTGTCCTTAGCCCCAGAAAAACAGGAGTATTGGCAATCACATCGACCTGTAGATCCCGGTTCCAGGTTGCAGTGGATTTGCCGTTATTATCCTCCACATATTCATTGTAAGAATTAATAAATCGATGGGCGGCCTCCTGCATACTTGTGTCGCCTTCGAGATGAACAATATTGGTGATAAGTTCATTAATTTTATCTTCTTGAAAAACAGGGTATTTTGCGCGAAAATACGTTGTGTCCAATCGATCATCTTCTTTTAGAAAATAATTGCTATGCTCATCTATGCTTTTTTGACTATAGGAGAGTGTGTCTGTGGGCTGTGTCGCTATAGCGGCCTTTTTGTGGTCATTGCAAGCGGACAGCAAACAGCTGATAACTAATACTATTAAAGAAAAGTAAAATCGCATTGAATAGATTATCTCTGTTATTTAATAAGTGATTGACACATTGATCCATTCGGCATCAAAGTTTGCTTTATATTTTTCATAAAACTTTATAGCGGGCTCATTCCAATCGAGGACTTGCCATACCATGCCATGGAATCCACATTGTTTACCGTAAGCTAAAGTTTTATCAAAAAGCAGTTTTCCTATCCCCAAACCTCGCATTCTTTCGGTGACAATCAGATCCTCCAAATAGAGTCTTCTGCCTTTCCACGTCGAATATCGGACATAATATAATGAAATTCCGACAATTTCGCCATCCACTTCAGCAACGAATGCGCCCCATACGGGATTCTTTCCAAAGCCTGCATCTTTAAATTCTTCAAGTGATACTGTGACTTCGTCTGGTGCTTTTTCAAAAATAGCCAATTCTTTAATCAGCTCGAGCATTTGTGGGCAATCATTGTCGATAGCCTCTCGTATGGTTGCTTTAATCATTGTTTTTGAAGTGCTTGATTACTCTTTTACCAAATATTGTGCTTCCAATGCGTACCATTGTTGAACCTTCTTCAATCGCCAGCTTATAGTCTGAAGACATCCCCATGGAGAGAATATTGAAGTACGCTTCCTTCCGGTAAAAACTTGCCTTAATTCCATCGAATAACATTTTTAACTCATAGAATTCAGCTTTAATGACTTTTTCTTTATCCGTATTGGATGCTATGCCCATTAAGCCGCAAATTCGAATATTTTTTAATTCGAGAAACTCGTCGTCGCGAAGAAGCTCCACTAGCTCAGCATGGTCGAAACCAAATTTTGTTTCTTCTTCTGCAATATATACTTGCAACAAACAGTCGATTGTACGCTTCGCTTTCTGAGCATGTTTGTTAATCTCTTTTAATAATTTTAATGAATCAACTGACGCAATTAAGCTGATGAATGGTGTAATATATTTAACCTTATTTGTTTGAAGGTGGCCAATCATATGCCACTGAATATCTTTGGGTAAAAGCTCTGCTTTTTCAACTAATTCTTGAACATGATTTTCACCAAAGATACGTTGTCCTGCCTCATAGGCTTCCATAATGTCCGAATTGGATTTTGTTTTTGAAACTGCTACAAGTTGTACCCCAACAGCCTCGGTTTCCAATCTTAACGTTTCTAAATTACTAGCAATACTCATTTCCGATATAGTTTTGATGATGTAAAAAGTGCCAAATGTCGGTGCTTTTTGTAAATTTGTACAAAACTACGAAATGCTACGATTAATACTGAATCTACTTGCAGTGATTTTTTTATTTGGTTCTTGTGTCGGAACTGGGGGGAAAGATATTATCTCTCAAAGTAAGTTTGTGGATGCCTTGACAGAAATTCAGCTGACAGACTCTTATCTTAATATTTTACCCATTGATAGTGCACGTAAAGTGATGTTGCCTTTGTATCAAGTGACCTTTGATAAATATGGATTGGATTCGGTTTCTTTTCGAAAGAACTTAGACTATTATGGTAAGGATGCTGAAGTGATGTCTGCGATTTATAAAAAAGTGGAGGATAATTTAACGAGGGAAAATAAGATTTATGCAGATTTAGAACGGAAAAAACAAGATTCAATTCGAACGCGCGATTCAATCCAAAATATGCGTATTCAAGATAGTACCAATCGTGTTATGCGTGCACAGCAGGCTTATCAGGAACGAATTGCAGCCCTTATCCATTATCTGCCGAATAAGACGAAATTCAACTTTAGAGAAGCTTCTTCCTTGTTTAATACAAACTTTCAAACAAAGACCGGTATAAACTTGAACGGCTATCTCATGAACCAATTGTCGGTCGGTAATTCAAATTTACCAATTGAATCACCTTCTCCACAGAAAGATACGGTTTCCCAACTGAAAACACCTGGTACTTCAGTCAAGGATACTGTTGTGACACAAAAGCGTGTGGAGCCACAATTACCAACAAATGAATTGGAAAAAAGACCAATTCTTACGCCGCCGCAGCATATCAAGCCGCCGACGAAACTTTAACCATCAAAGAATATAATTTCTATGGTATATCCAATAAATGCAATTGATAAACTCGGGTTTTCCGAGATAAAAGATAAAATAAAACAAAAATGCCTAAGCGAGTCGGGGCGTGAGTTGGTTGAAAAAATTCAACCTCAAACTCGGTTTGACCAAATCGACCGGTTTCTAAGACAAACCAGCGAGTTTAAGGATCTTCTAATGAATGATGGCGCATTTCCGGTTGAAAATTTCTTTCCGCTTCGATCTATTATTGAGAAAGCTCGGGTAGAGGGGGCGTTTTTATTCGAGGATGAATTCTTTCGGGTGTTATTATCCCTCAAGACTGTTTACGCGATTATTCGTTATTTTAATGAACGGGAGGGACTCTATCCCAATCTAGAGGTATTATTTGAACATTTACCGATCGAGAAGGGAATTATTCGCGATATTGAAATGATCATTGATGAACGTGGAAAGCTTAAAAATAATGCTTCCCGATTATTGTTGGAAATAACTCAACAGATTCAACGAGCGGAACAGGAGGCACTTAAACGTATCAATAGTATCTTTAAGAGCGCACAGGACAGTGGCTGGACAGCGGACGGGAATCTGACGATACGGGATGGAAGGCTCTGTATTCCTATTCTTGCGGAAAATAAAAGAAAGCTCAAAGGTTTGATTCATGATGAGTCAGCTACAGGACAAACAGCTTATATAGAACCTGAAGAAGTATTTCAGTTAAATAATAAGATTAGGGATTTAGAGTTTGAACGTAGACGTGAGGTCATCCGTATTTTAGTGGAGCTAACGGACAAGGTCCGACCACATATTCCGCTATTGCTTTCCTATCATAGCCTATTGACCAAAGTAGATTTTGTGCGTGCGAAAGCACTTTTTGCCTTGGATATTGAGGCGGAAATGCCGGAGTTATCGAAGGAGGCCGAGATTAATTTGGTCAATGGTCGACACCCGCTTCTATTGCTGAATCAGCATCATACTGTTGTTCCGTTGAACATTCAAATCGATAATATTCAACGCATTATTGTTGTCTCAGGGCCGAATGCGGGTGGGAAATCTGTATGTATGAAAACTGTTGGTCTGTTGCAAATCATGGTACAATCGGGCTTATTAATACCAGCGGAACCGACAAGTAAAGTCGGTGTTTTTAAGCAAATATTTGCAGATATAGGCGATGATCAATCCATTGAAAGTGATCTAAGTACCTACAGCGCGCATCTGTCCAAGATGAAATATTTCACGGAATTTGCAAACGGGCGTACTTTGGTACTGATCGATGAGTTTGGAACAGGTACTGACCCTTTGTTTGGCGGACCTATTGCTGAGGCTGTATTGGAATCACTTAGCAAAAAGCAAATTAGGGGAGTTGTGACAACACACTATTCAAATCTTAAAGTTTTTGCTAGTAACACGACGGGTTTGGAAAATGCTTCAATGTTATTTGACAATCGCGAAATGAAACCGATGTATATCCTTCAAATTGGCAAGCCAGGAAGCTCTTATGCTTTCGAAATCGCGCAGAAAATAGGATTAGGTAAGGATATTCTGGAATCTGCTAAAAGTAAAATTGGTGTTCAGCAGAAGAAGGTAGATACACTATTGATCGATCTTGAACGAGAGAAGAAAGAGGTGTTTGATACAAAAATTGCTATTAATAAGCGCGAGAAGGAACTGGAGTCGATTAAATCGGAGTATTTGGAATTGCAAAGTTATTTGGAAGAAAATAAGCGCGTGATTTTGAAGAAGGCGAAAGAGGAAGCGCAGCAGATTATTAAAAGTTCGAATAAGTTAATCGAAAATACCGTAGCACAGATCAAATCTGCAAAAGCGGATAAAGAGAAAACACGTGAGTTGCGCAGCAATTTGGATCAGGCACTTCAAGCTGTTCTCCCCAAAGAGCAAAAACCAGCAAAGCAAATCGTCAAAGAGAAAACACCTGAAGCCACTGTATTAAATATTGGGGATTGGGTGCAGATTATTGATAATGGTGCTGAAGCGCAGATTGTCGAAATTGCAAAGAACAACCTTATTCTTGCCATGGGTGAATTGCGTACTGTTCAAAAGCGAAAAAATGTCGTTAAACTCGAAGGTCGGGAAGGGAAGAAGTCCGCAAAAAGCCTGTCAAAATCACTGTCTTCTGGTAGTGTTGCTGATTTTAAACCAGAACTTGATTTGAGAGGCATGCGCACAGAAGACGCACTGAATGAATTAGAACGTGTTCTGGATCGGGCCGTCATGATAGGTTACCCATCCTTAAAAATTATTCATGGTAAAGGTGATGGTATTTTGCGCAAATTTATTCGCGACTACCTCCGTAAATATAGCCATGTAAGCCGTTTTGAGGACGAGCATCAAGATCGTGGGGGCGATGGTATAACATACGCTTATCTATAGCCTATATTGCATGGAGCTGCGAATGTTCGGAGCTCCATGTTTCATCTTTCTGCAAAGTTTAGTATGGAGAATATTATTAACTTTTTGACTAGTGAGCCTTTGTTAAACGCGATCACTTCAATTCTGTGTGGCAGTTTAATTGGTTTTGAACGTGAATATAGGAATAAATCTGCTGGATTTCGAACGGTAGTACTTATTTGTTTCGGTTCGGCGATGTTTACTATTGTCTCCTGTTTGTTTATTGGAAATAGTACGGATCGCGTAGCTGCAAATATTGTGACTGGTATAGGCTTTATTGGCGCTGGTGTGATCTTTAAAGGCAAGCTATCGGTCAGTGGTCTCACAACGGCGGCCGTTATTTGGGCGACAGCTGGTATTGGAATGTTTGCCGGATTGGGGCAACTGGTTTATGCCATTTCCTTTGCTGTCTTTATGGTGGTAATACTCGCGCTTTTTCAGCGGATAGAAATTCTTCTGGCTCGTTATTACCTAATCCGTTCTCTACACGTGAAATTTAGTTCCAATGAGTTTTATCACTTACATGAGTTTGAACAATTGGCATTGGATTTTAAGATTAAAGCTACTAGACGTGTTATTGAAAAGATCAATGGTAAGTTGGAGGTAATGTATGATATTTCTGGCAAAATGACCGATCTAGATCGTTTTAACCAACAATTGGCAGGTTCATTAGTTATAGATGAGTTTTACTATAACAAATAAACACATCTATAACTAATTTCAGCATAGCTTAGGTTGTTTCTTTACCTCCAAAAGTAATCAAAACCATGCCTGAAATAATGACAAACATACCCAGTACTTGCTGCCAGCTCAATGAACTTTTAAAATATAGCGCCATCGCCAACTGGACGGTCAAAAACGTACCGCCAGAACATAAGGCAATTACGATGGGTTGAGAGACATTTTTAAATAACTGTACAAGAAACCAACTTGCTGATAAAAGAATAATGTTTCCAATAATTAAAGTTGTCCATTTATACTTCGGATGTACCCCGCCAAGTTTAAATAGGATAGATGAAATAATTTGACAGGCCCAAAATGCCACAAAATAGATATAGTTCAGCATAGATTTTTTATTCGTATCTACTGTAAGCATTGTTAAAAGATTGGCGCATCGAAGCGAATTGATTGATCACACTCTTTAGAAATTCTTCGTCGAGTAAATCAAATACCCCATTTACACCGCCAATTATATCCATTTCTGCAATTTTATAGGATTGTTCTAAGTTTCCTTGCTCAAATTTAATAATGAATTTTTGATTCATACCAAAAATTGAAATCTTGCAATCGGGATGGGGGAGTTCAGCTATTAATCTCATGTAAATTTCGTGTTTTTTAAAATTAGCATAAAAATATAAAAAAACGCCCAAATGCAATGCATTTGAGCGCTCAGGATTATGATATGATTAGAAAAAGGCGTGTTATACGATACCTTGTGCTTTCATCGCGTTAGCGACTTTTATGAAACCACCAATATTGGCACCTTTCAAATAATTAACGAATCCACTGTCTTGGCCATATTTCAAACAAGTTTCGTGAATGCTTTCCATAATAATTTTTAAGCGATTGTCAACTTCTTCTGTACACCATTGTGTCCGGATTGAGTTTTGAGACATTTCTAAACCGCTGACAGCAACACCTCCAGCATTCGCGGCTTTACCGGGTGCAAAACTGATTTTTGCGTCTAGAAAAACTTTAATAGCTTCTGCAGTAGAAGGCATATTGGCACCCTCAGCTACGCAGATACAACCATTTGCTACAAGCGCTTTAGCATCCGATTCTTCTAATTCATTTTGTGTTGCACATGGCAATGCGATATCACATTTAAATTGCCAAGGCTTTTGACCAGGTAAGAACTGGGCATTCGGATAACGTGCAGGGTATTGATCGAGGTTTCTTCCCAAGGTAGCTCCAAATGCCATTTTTTCGGCATCAAAACCATCAGGATCATAAAGTGTACCCAAGCTATTTGAAACTGTAATCACTTTGGCACCAAGTTGAACGGCTTTTTCAACAGCGTAAAAGGCTACGTTGCCAGCACCAGATACTGTCGCTACTTGACCTTGTAAAGATTTTCCTTGATATTTAAATATACAGTCAACAAAATATAGAAGCCCATAGCCAGTAGCTTCAGGACGAATATATGATCCACCCCATAATTCACCTTTACCTGTTAGAACACCTGTAAAATTGTTTTGAAGTCGCTTAAATTGACCAAATAGGAAACCTATTTCACGTCCACCAACTCCAATATCTCCTGCAGGAACATCTGTATCTGCACCAATATGACGATAAAGTTCAGTCATAAAGCTTTGACAAAAACGCATAATTTCATTATCTGATTTACCTTTAGGGTCAAAATCAGAGCCTCCTTTACCACCACCAATTGGCAGTCCTGTTAAACTGTTTTTAAATACTTGCTCAAAAGCGAGGAATTTTAAAATACTTTGATTAACAGAAGGAGCGAAGCGGAGACCGCCTTTATATGGACCGATTGAACTGTTCATTTGAACACGATAACCACGATTTACCTGTACCTGATGGTTATCATCCAACCAGGTTACACGGAAGGATATAATCCGCTCTGGTTCAGTCAGTCTTTCAAGAATCTTTTGGTCGAAAAATTCAGGATGGTTTTCGGTAATATAAGGAAATAAATCCTCGGTAACTTCTTTTACAGCTTGTAAGAATTCTGGTTCATTTGGATTGCGTTTCTCAACGATTGAGATGAACTCGTTAAAATTTTTTGACATGTTTTAATTAGTAAAATTTCCCTTTGGCTGGCACTAATTTATGTATTTTTTAATGAAAAACCAATATTTGTTAATTATTTACAAATATTAATCTGTTTTAATGAAATTTCATATTTTATTTTTTTTGTCTAAAATCGATGATTCATTGGTGAAATGTGTGTGTAGTGATAAATTGACTGTATTTTGTTCGATTTTTATTATTGAAAAACGAAAATGATTCTGTTTTGATAAAATAGATTGAAATAGAGCTAATAATTATAAAATATCTAACATCTAATGCTTTTTTATGATTATTTGGCAAATATTTCAGCTTAGTTTTAACTCGGATGCCTATATCCTTTTTGTATATTAGTTATTTATAATTTATATTATGTTAAATAGTTGTTTTGAATACTCTCCTTTTATATTGATTCAATAGTATTTTTTTAAATCAACAGATTTTAATAATAAGCCGAATACTGAGATGTTCGTTGTAATAGTTGTAATAATTGTCTCTGCTTTTGTACTACAGCAAATATAAAAGGAACCCAAACATTGTCTGAGTTCCTTAAAAAATATTTAGGTTGAATATTTACGATTAATCGTCTTTGTTAGTCGACAGCTTGAATCATCAATGCGCCGACTGTTAAATTTGTCCGTGGATCAATAACAATGGCTTGAGAATTTGCGGCATTTTCCTGCTGTAAATCAAATACTAGATTCTCAGCAGATTTAAGGGTTATTCGACCAATATCATTTAGTTTGATCGGGTCGTGATATATTTTTTCCTGTGTATTGATATCAAATTTATACAACACATCTACGATCTTAACTTTGGTTAATTTACTGTGACTTTGGACAAGATACACTTGTGTTGTATCCAAAGGTTTATTGTCGAACCAACATAAATTTGCTTGAATATTACGCTCAAACTTTGGTGGATGTTTTACACTCGCAATGGTATCGCCACGACTAATATCAACATCATCACTGAGGTGTACAATAACAGATTGTCCGTTTTCAGCCCGTTGAAGTTGTTGTCCGTTTAATTCAATGGCGTGAATTGTACTAGATGTTTCTGCTGGATAAACAATAACCTGGTCACCAACCGTTAAGCCCTCTCCTAGTACGCGGCCTGCATAACCTCTATAATCGTGCAAATCATCTGTTTGCGGTCTTACAACCCATTGGACGGGAAACCGCCAGCTGGCTGCTTCCTGTTCGTGAATTTCCACATTTTCTAGGTAATCCAATAAAGATTCGCCTGCATACCAACTCATTCTTTCGGACTTATGGACAATATTGTCTCCTTTTAAGGCTGAAACTGGTATGAAATCAATATCCTTAAGTCCGAGATTGGTTGCTAAAGTTAAATAATCGGCTTTGATCTGTTCGAAAATAGAAGCGCTATAATCGACCATATCCATCTTGTTTATGCAAACCAAAACTTGTTTCATGGCCAATAATTTAGCAATGAAAGAATGGCGTTTTGTTTGCTCTATTACACCTTTACGTGCGTCAACCAAAATGATTATAAGATCCGAATTGGACGCGCCAGTTACCATGTTTCTGGTGTATTGGATATGTCCTGGAGCATCCGCTATAATATATTTTCGGTGTTCGGTCTGAAAATATTTATATGCTACATCGATTGTTATCCCTTGTTCGCGTTCAGCTTTAAGTCCATCAGTCAATATGGCCAAGTCTACTGTTCCGTCGTCATTTTTTCGGTTGGCACGTTGTATAGCTTCCAATTGGTCATCCAAAATGGAGTTTGTATCGTATAGTAATCGGCCAATCAAGGTACTTTTACCATCATCTACAGAACCGGCCGTTATAAATTTCAATATATTCATTGTTGTCAATATCAGGTATTTGATTTGAATTAAAAGTATCCTTGTTTTTTGCGTTCTTCCATAGCTGCTTCCGATACCTTATCGTCCATTCTGGCGCCACGCTCACTTACCGTTGAGGCCTTGATCTCAGCGATAATATCATCTAGCTCTGTTGCCGTTGAATCTACCGCTGCTGTACAAGTCATGTCACCCACAGTTCTGAAACGTACAGATTTGCGTTCTACGATATCCTCTGCATCGATATTTAAGAATGAGGCGGCAGCCATCAATTGCCCATTTCGGGTAATAACCTCCCGTTCATGGCTGAAATAGATAGATGGCAATGCGATCTGTTCGCGTTTGATATAATTCCAGACATCGAGCTCGGTCCAGTTTGAAATGGGAAACACGCGTACATTTTCACCTTTATTTATTTTGCCATTAAAGATGCTCCACAGCTCAGGTCTTTGGCGTTTGGGGTCCCATTGTCCAAATTCATCACGCACTGAGAAGATTCTTTCCTTGGCACGGGCTTTTTCTTCGTCCCTACGTGCGCCACCGATACAAGCGTCAAAACCATGTTTTGAGATTGTATCGAGTAAGGTAACTGTCTGCAAGGCATTTCTACTTGCATTTTTTCCCCTTTGCTCAACGACTTTACCCTGATCAATGCTGTCTTGAACATAACCAACAATAAGTTTTTCTCGTATATCTTCAATCAGTGAATCCCTGAAAGTGATTGTTTCGGGGAAATTGTGACCAGTGTCAATGTGAACTAATGGAAAAGGAAATTTACCGGGTCTAAATGCTTTTTTTGCCAAGTGGACAAGCGTAATGGAGTCCTTACCACCAGAGAATAATAGCGCTGGTTTTTCAAATTGTCCGGCTACCTCTCTTAAAATATATATTGCTTCCGCTTCTAAATGATCTAAATAGTCCATTCTCTGAAATAATAAAATTTGATTTAATGAATTTGGGTTTCTGCTTCGCTATTTTATGATTTAACACCGTGCAAACCACATTCTTTTTTACTTTGATCTTCCCACCACCATCTACCAGCACGGAAGTCCTCTCCTTCTTGTATCGCTCTTGTGCAAGGTTGACAACCGATACTTGGGAAGCCCCTGTCGTGCAACACATTGTATGGAATATGTTGTTCTTTACAATAATTTTTTACTTCCTCAAAAGTCCAGTCAAATAAAGGGTGGATTTTGAGGATTTGGTTTGCTTCATCGTATTCGATAAAGTCCATATCGTGGCGATTGATGGATTGATCTGATCGGATGCCCGTTACCCAAATTTTTTTTCCTTTAATCGCACGTTGTAAAGGTTCAATTTTCCTTATCCTACAACATTCCTTTCGATTCTCAACCGATTCATAGAAGGAGTTTGGGCCTTTTCTGCTGATAAAATCTTCCAACAATGTTGTATCTGCAGTATAGGTTTTGATGGGCAATTGATAACGCTCCAAGGTACGGCTCCACAGGGAATAGGTTTCTTTGAACAGTCGTCCAGTATCCAGCGTGAATATTTCGATATTAATATTATTTTTACCAATCCATTCCGTGATTACTTGATCCTCAATACCGAAAGAGGTTGAAAAAACTACCTCATTAGGAAATAGTGATGCTATTGTTTGTAAGAGCTCCACTCCTTTTTTTTCGCCAATAATTTCTTTAATTTCCTTAACGTTCATAACGTAATATATTTTTGGTATGCTCGTTCAACTGCTTTACTTTGTATTCGAAATCTCCTCTAAGCTGCTCTCGATAAGTACTCATGAGTGACAGTGTTTCGTCAATTTCCTCAGGTAGCAGGTCATTTAATAGTTCTTTCACCCTTTTGGCAATTGTTGGTGATTTACCATTGGTGGAAATGGCTATTTTCAGGTCGCCTTTTTTAACAATGGATCCCAGATAGAAGTCGCATAAGTCGGGTTTGTCCGCAGCATTAAATAGGATGTTATTTTGCGTTGTTAGATTACGCAACTGCTCGTTAAGCTCTATGTTATTGGTTGCTGCAATGACAAGTTGTTTGTCGGTAAGGTCATCTGGTGTAAAAGGGCGAATGAAGAGCTGAATTTGTGCGTAATTTTGCAATAGTTCCTCAAATTCTGGGATGATTTCCCTAGTCACAATGGTCAGTCTTAATTTCTCATCATTGGAAATTAAAGCCTGAAATTTTTCCAATGCAACTTTCCCGCCTCCAACAAGTAAGGTGTCAATTTGATTTAGTTTGACGAATATTGGAAATAGCTGGTTCATATTTATAAAGCTAAAGCTTTTTCTTTAATGTTCTGGAATGAACGATGCTTAGCAACGACCTCGCCGATTACAATAATCGCTGGTACACCGACCCTTTTCTCAGTTGATTCATCAAGAATATTATCGATAGTACCCAGTACAACCTTTTCATTAGGCAATGAACCATTTTGAATCAAGGCTATTGGTAAATTGTGAAGATTTCTTTCACGGTAAATTTCCACGATCTCTGCCAATTTTCCATAGCCCATCAAGACAACGACGGTGGCCTTGGATTCTGCCGCCAGATAAAGATCTGTTGATAGTGAGCCATCCGATTTGGAGCCTGTGATGACCCAAAAGCTCTCACTGATTCCCCGGTAAGTTAATGGAAGTTGTTGTAGTCCGGTAAGCCCAATTGCGGAGGAAATACCCGGCACAACTGCAGTTTCAATACCGTATTGTTGTACGTAATCAATTTCTTCTCCACCACGACCAAAAACAAATGGATCACCACCTTTTAGACGGACCACATGGCCATAGTTTAAGGCATAATCAACCAAAAGGCGATTAATTTCATCCTGTGAAGTAGAGAGTTGTTCTGCTCGTTTTCCAACATATATCTTGATGCATTCAGCCTGTGCGTAATCCAGTAATTCTTCATTCACCAAGGCATCGTATAAAATGACATCTGCTTTTTCTATTGCTTTGATGCCCTTTAGGCTGATCAGATCCGGGTCACCCGGACCTGCTCCTACCAATGTTACTTTTGCTTTTATTGACATACCTATTCCCTCCTATACCAATACTGGTTTTAAATTTTTGCGTTGATAGACTTCATTGATAAACTTCGTTGCTTCCTGAAGATAGTTAATTGCAAAATGCTCCGTTGGTTCATTTTTACTCATCTGTAAGACTAATTCCGGAAACGTTTGGTCAAAATTATATTCACCTGTTTCCACGAAATGCGTTTGGAATTCGTTGATTACGATATTTTGTGTACTTGCGCTAACTCCCTTATCCAATAATAGGGCTTTTGCTGCTTGTACAAAGGCATTATAGGCATGATAAATTGCATCCGAGAATTTGGATTCTTGAAATGTTTCATTTGCCCATTGTAACTTTTCTTCCGCCTCATAGATCAACGTGGCAACCAAGTCAATAACGACACCCGCACACTCGCCAACCCCGATGGCTGTTTGGAAAGTTCCTTCATGCCCCCAGTCGACAAATTCGTCTTCAGCAAGATTGGTTAGATCCGATAGCGGTTTTAAAAGATTATAAAAGTAATTCTTACTTTGTCTGTCGTAGTAAGCATGGAAATTTTCATTTGCTTCCGCATTTTTTTTATAATCATTTAGCACCCATTCGACAACATGTAGAACTCTTTTTGTTGGTACTTTGATAATACGCTCTGCGACACGCCCTTCACCATTGCCAATTGTTCCACCGCCAAGCATAACTTGTGCTGCAGGAACCACTTTGCCCTCCGCTTTGACGGAACTACCATGAAAGCCAATATGTGCCAGGCCATGTTGCCCGCAAGAATTCATACAACCAGAAATTTTTATTTTTAAATCACGATTAAAGACAAAATCTTGGTGAAATTCAGCGATATAAGATTCAATAACCCGAGCCATTTCGGTACTGTTTGAGATACCTAGATTGCAGGTGTCTGTACCAGGGCAAGTTGTTACATCTGCTGTACTATCAAAACCGACCTGAGCTAGATCCAAAGATTTAAGTAATTGATAGATATGTGGCAGTGACTTTTCTGTTGCGTATTTTAGCAGTAAGCTTTGGTTTTGCGTGATACGGATATCGTCAGCGACCAAATTGTTCAGACCAGCAACCAACGCGCGAGATTTATCTGTACCAATATCCCCCGTGGATACCCGCACATAAACACCATAATATCCGTCTTGTTTTTGCGCGAATGTATTGGTGCCCTTCCAGACCTGATAGTTTAAATCGCTATCTAGATCAATAGTAGATAGCCGGCTGTCATCTGGTGGTAATGGCTGTTCGATTTTGGTTCGGTCGATCGGATAGCTTTTCACCTTCGTAGCAATTTTTTCGGCTTCAATTAAATTTAGCACTTCTTCCAACCCTAATTTCTGAATAAGGTATTTGAATCGAGCTTTATTGCGGTTATTTCTTTCACCATAACGATCAAAGACACGAAGTGTAGCTTCTATATAAGGGATCAGTTCATCTTCTGGTAGAAACTCACTTGTTACTGATGCTAAGAAAGGCTGAGATCCCAATCCCCCACCCAATAGTACTTTAAAACCCCTCGTTTCCACACCATTGACAACTTTTAGTTTTGGAATAAAACCAAGGTCATGAATATAGGAAAATGCAGTGTCTTCATCACTGGCAGAAAATGACATTTTGAATTTTCTTCCCATTTCCGCACATACTGGATTGCGCAAAAAATATTCAAAAGTTGCCTGAGCATATGGCGAAACATCAAAAGGCTCCTTTGGATCGATTCCTGAACTTGGAGATGCTGTGACATTACGGACTGTATTCCCACAAGCTTCACGTAATGTAATATCGTCTTCAGCTAATTTGGACCAAAGTTCTGGTGTACGGTCAAGACTAACGTAATGAATCTGTATATCTTGACGTGTGGTCAGGTGCAGGTTGCGGCTTGCGTATTCGTCTGATATCGCTGCAATTTTGTTCAATTGCTTAAACGTAACCTTTCCAAATGGAAGTTTTATACGAACCATTTGAACTCCAGGTTGTCTTTGTCCATATACCCCCCTAGCCAAACGCAACGATCTAAATTTCTCGTCGGCAATTTTGCCCTCATGGAACAATCGAATCTTTTTTTCAAGTTCGATAATTTCCTTTTCCACGATTGGGTTCTCTAATTCTGTGCGGAAGCTTTGCATATAACAAATAAAATCTATTGATTTAGTATTCTTTTCTCGAGGTCAAATGTAAAAATATTTTTTTAATATTCTATAATATCTACCAAATTAATATATATTTGCCCTATAAAATTTAATATACAAAACCTGTAGACTTTTAGGTGTAATGATGAGAAAGTGTTTTATAGTTCTGATTTTAAGCTGTGTAATCGTATTTAAAATGACTTCCTGTGCGCCGAAAGTTAAAAATGGTTACAGCAAGGAACATGGTTTTGAAGGGAATATTTCTTTGTCCGGTGCATTTGCCCTTTATCCTTTGGCAGTGGTTTGGAGTGAAGATTTTAAAAAAATGCACCCGAATGTTCGCTTCAATATTTCAGCTGGAGGTGCTGGAAAAGGGATTGCAGATGTTCTTACAGGGATGGTTGATATCGGGATGGTGTCGAGAGATCTGCATGAGCAAGAAATAAAAAAAGGAGCTGTTCCGATTATTGTTGCTAAAGATGCTGTTATCTGTACAATCAATCCTGACAACCCTAATTATCCTGCTATTTTGAAGCGTGGTTTGAGTCGCAAAGAATTGTTGAATATTTTTGTGGATCGAAAGTTCAAGACCTGGAAAGAGATCGATTCTCAGTTTACGGCGGACCCTATCAACGTGTATGTGCGTTCCGATGCCGCTGGAGCAGCTGAAACATGGGCCAAATTTTTTGGTCATAAGCAGGAAGATCTGCAAGGTATTGGCATTTTTGGTGACCCCGGGATTGCCCAAGCTATTAAGGATGATATCAATGGGATTGGATTCAATAACATTAACTACGTTTATAATCTAAAAACTAACAAGGTCTTTGACCGTATTGCTGTTGTTCCTTTGGATCTGAATAAAAATGGACATGTTGAAGATGATGAGCAGTTTTATGGTACCCTATCTAATTTGACTGAGGCCGTTGCTACGGGGAAATACCCTGCTCCACCTTCAAGAGAGTTAACCTTTGTAACGCGTAATAAGACCGAATCCCTTCTGTTGAAGGAGTTTATTTCTTTTGTACTCCAGAAACAGGGGCAATCGCAACTCCTTGAAAATGGTTATGTCCCACTAAATGAAACACTGATAAAAGAAGAACTTAATAAGTTATAGCATGCTAAATACTCGTCTCGTTAAAGATACACTGGTCAAGCGATCCACTTTGCTCCTCTTACTGATTTCACTTTCAGTTGTGGTGATTATTGCAGTTGGTTTAACCATAAAATCGATTCCGTTATTTGAATATAGTAATATCTTTCAACTGTTAACCGACAAGGTTTGGTCACCAATGAAAGGGTCGTTTGGCTTTTTGCCTTTTATTGCAGGTACGCTTGCTGTTACCTTGATTTCTCTTGCTATTGCGATTCCGCTTTGTATACTGACAGCTGTTTATTTGACTGAATATGCTTCGGATGCCTTAAAGAATATGATGTTTCCGTTGGTCAATATTTTAGCGGCAATACCACCGGTTCTTTATGGTGTTTGGGGAGTGTTATTTATTGTGCCTTTAATTCAGTTGTATATAGCTCCCGTCTTTGGGGTTGTTACATCGGGTTATTCTGTGCTTGCCGGTGGAATTGTATTAGCGGTGATGATTTTTCCCATTATGATTTCTATTATGGTAGAGGTGCTTCAAACGATACCCTATGAGTTAAAAGCGGCTTCGCTATCCTTGGGTGCGACAAAATGGGACACCATCAAACATGTTATTCTGAAGAAAGCTAGACCTGGGATTGTGGCTGCAATTGTTTTGTCAACATCTAGGGCCTTTGGTGAAACAATTGCGGTATTGATGGTCTGCGGCAATGTTGCAAAAGTACCGACTTCGGTATTTGATGCGGGATATCCAATTCCAGCATTAATAGCCAATAATTTTGGGGAAATGATGTCAATTCCACTCTATGAATCTGCATTAATGTTCTCCGCGTTGCTGCTGTTTGTAATCATATTTGTTTTTAACTTAATATCTCGTCTTATATTGAGACGACTGGAAGGAGCTCAGCATGGATAATACGAAAAGACGGCTATTGAGTGAAAAGGTAGCCAAAGGTTTTATGCATCTCTCTGGGATAACTGTGACTGCTTCCCTATTTTTTATCGTAGGAACTATCTTGTATAAGGGGCTTCCTTATCTCAGTTGGGAGATGGTTAGTCAGTTACCAAAAGGTGGGTTTTATATTGGAAAAGAAGGTGGGATTTTGAATGCGATTTTGGGTTCTCTTTATTTAGCAGGTGTCGCAACAGCCTTGTCTGCAATTATAGGAATTCCGATTTCGTTGTACCTTAATGTTTATTTGGGAACAAAATCAAAAGTGACACAACTTTCTAAACTGTTGTTTGATGTATTGTATGGTGTCCCTTCTATCGTGTATGGGGCTGTTGGTTTTGGGATTATGGTTTATTTAGGTATTCGAGCTTCACTGTTGGGGGGAATCATTACAGTGACATTGCTGACCATTCCAATTGTGGTTCGTACCGTGGATGAATTGATCAAAACCATTCCTGAAGACCTAAAAAATGTCACTCTTTCGCTAGGGACGACACGCTGGGAATTGGCTAAGGTTATGCTAAAGAGCATCCGAACAGGGCTTCTTACTGCGATTTTACTGGCTTTTGGACGTGCTATTGGTGATGTTGCAGGCGTTTTATTGACAACTGGTTTTAGTGATAATCTTCCAAAATATATTGATGAACCGGCAGCAACGTTGCCATTGGCCATATTTTTTCAGTTAAGTAGTCCTATTCCTGAAGTTCAGGGTCGCGCTTATGCTTCAGCTTTAGTTTTAACAATCATTATTTTAATTATTGTAGTATGCACTCATATCCTTCAATCGAAACAAAAAAATCGTCGATAACAGACCCCTTGAGCGATCCACACATTGAAATCAAGGATCTTAATGTCCATATTGACGGCCGACATATACTCAAAAACATTAATCTTGCCCTGCCTAACAATAGTGTAACTTCTATTATTGGTCCTTCGGGTTGTGGAAAGACTACGCTTTTAAAGACGCTTAATAGATTGGTAGATGATACCAAGGGTGTTGAAATAACGGGTTCTGTTCTCGTTAATGGTGAGGATATTTATGGCAGAAATGCTGAGGTAACACATATCCGTAAGAAAATGGGTCTCTTATCCCAAAAGCCCTACCCGTTGCCAATGTCGATCTATGATAATGTGGCTTATGGCCCCCGTATACATGGTACACGAAGCAAAAAGGAATTGGATAGAATTGTAGAGACGCAATTGCGAAATGTGGCTCTATGGGACGAAGTTAAGGATCGACTTGGACATTCGGCCAGCGGATTGTCCATTGGTCAGCAACAAAGGCTTTGTCTTGCAAGAGGTTTGGCTGTAGAGCCTGAGATTATCCTTGGGGATGAATCGACATCAGCATTAGATCCCCTTTCTACTGCTAAAATTGAGGAATTATTAATTGAATTGAAGAAAGATTATACCATTGTATTGGTGACGCATATATTGCGGCAGGCGCGACGCGTTTCTGACTATATTTTGTTTGTCTATGGTGGAGAGATTCTTGAGTTTGGACCAACAGAACAAGTTTTATTGAATCCGCAGAATGAAATCACAAAACAGTATGTAAAAGGATTTATTTCCTAAAAGGTTAAGAAGCGTCCACGCTGGATCAAGTTTATGAGAAAGCAAAGAAGATTTGCTGATAAAAAGAAAAGGCCAAAGGTTTATTTTGAAGCCAAAAACGATGGTCTAATTTCTTCTGAGGGTTATGTTCCCGATAATTGTCAAGACGATTGCTTTGTTGGATAAACTTCAGTAAAATCAGCATGCTGCTGGTGTTGTTTCCATAAAATCAGTTTGTAAACTTTGTTTCAGGAATTATGCGGGACGATTCTAGTTAAAACATGAATAATCCCGCATTTTATTTTACTATAGTATCAGATAAGTTCTACTTCAGATGAAATAAATCATCAACGCCAAGTATCTTCTTTGAAGTAAACCCTTCCGCATATTTCGCTTGGATGTACCGTCCAAATTCTCGCGCTCTAGCAGCAGTTGATTCCATGAAATCCGGATTAGAAATATAAGTCTGTGGTTCATCCGGGTTTACATTTTCTCCGGTATAAAATTGAGTTTTGTAAGCTAATACAGATTTTTCTTTAATGTGATAATAATCCGTTATATCAATGACAACATCAGGTTTGATATAATAGTCCTGTACAAATTGCAGTACCAATCTGGGGCGGTAGGCCTCCTGGGAAATATTGTTCTGATCAAAAGTTTCCACTTTTCTCAAGCCGGCAAGAAAGCAGGCTTCGTTGACCATCTGTCCGGCTCTTCCGTGGTCTGGGTGACGATCCGTAATGGCATTTGTAATGATAATTTCCGGTTGGTATTTGCGGATGGCTCTTATTACAGCCATTTTTTCTTTTTCAGCATTTTCAAAGAAACCATCTCTTAGGCCAAGATTTTCTCTAACGGCCAGCCCTAATATTTCGGCAGCATCTTTTGCTTCCTGTGCTCTGGTCTCCGCTGTGCCGCGTGTGCCGAGCTCACCTTGGGTTAAATCAACAATTCCTACCTTTTTTCCTTCAGCAACATATTTTGCCATCACACCTCCGGCGCCTAGCTCGGCGTCATCTGGATGTACAGCAATGATAAGTAAATCTAATTTTAACATATAATATTTCTCTCTTTAAATTGGCTTCCCTTTTCATGGTAAATCATTCCAATTGACCGATGGATAGCTTTGGCAGAAAGCCTTTACTAATCCCGCGTAGTTATTGATGCTAAGTCGATATACAACTTGGCCTGCGCTGTGGGGAGCTGCCGCAAATGTAAGCAGTTTATAGATTACTCTTGTAAAAGACGCTCAATATTGCGGCAAATTTTACTTGACAATGGCGAAGTAGTCGGATAATAGAAATCAATGACCTCTCCTTTTTTGTTTACCAGATATTTGTGGAAATTCCAGGAAGGTTTACTATTAATGTGTCCATTTTGATCTTTGCTCGACAGAAAACTGTATAGAGGTGTTGTATATTCGCCGATAACATGGCTACGCTTAAAAACAGGGAAACTCACCTGTTGATTGATCCGGCAGAATGTCTCTAGCGTACCACCGGTTAACGGTTCCTGGTTACGAAAGTTATTTGCTGGAAATGCCAGAATTTCGAAGCCTTGGTCTTTATATTTTTGGTAGAGTTTTTCGAGCGATTTAAATTGTCTGGTAAAGAGACATTGGCTGGCAGTATTGACGATGAGTAAAACTTTACCTTCAAAGTCAGCGAGGGATTTTTTTTTACCGTTAAACTGAAGTGCGTCAAAGTCGTATACTGTTTTCATCTGGTTTTGGTTTGATTGGTCACATGACAGGTTGAGGTCTCGACTTTTCGAATTCCCTAATGATATTTTCAATGGCAAAGTCTTCTTTTGGGTCATAAGTTGACTTTAGGTTGTGACCGAATATTTTCGCAACTCCCTGATAGAAAAAAGCGGAAATCCCACCTTTCATTTCCTTTACCATTTCATAGCCAGTATGTCCCGTATAACGATCGATCAATTTAATGAGTATTTTGCCTTGTGAAATAGTCATATTTTTGATTTCTCGGTCAAACATCTGTTTTACGTCACTTTCACATTTTTCAACCAATGCTTTATGTTCCTTTTTATCCGAAGTCAGCGCGAGATCTCTGTCTAGCTGATCATATCTTTTTTGCGCATATATCGCATAAGGAAGAACCTTTAGAACATTTCTTCTAAAGCGGAGATATTCTCTTCGTGCTTCTTCACTTGACCAGGTTCTTTTGGCCACGACAGTGACCTCTGGGATCGGAAACCAGGGTAACACCTCTCCGGTTACCAAGGTTGTTGTCATATAACTGTTTACGGTCTCCTGCGCACCTTCTCCGTACAAAGGAAGAGTGAGTGATTGAGACTGTGCCCATACGGACAAAGTCCCTGTGAGGAAAAGCAAACAAAATAATATTGTCTTCATTTGGGCAATTATATAACGCTTTTTAATTTGTCAATGCTATAATATTTTGGTAGATTTATTACAAAATAAGTTAGCTTGAAAATAGTATTCAAGAATACATTAACTAAATTACACAAATTTACTCAAAAAACATCATTTACCTGCAACGTTTATGAAAGATTATGTGATTGATATTGAAGCAGAAAACAAAGAGATTAGGAAACGTTACCGTGCATTGTTGCGCGCTTGTAAGCCAACTTTACAACGCGGAGACAAGCAGGAGATCCGAAAGGCATTTGATTTAGCATTGGATAGTCATAAAGAGATGCGACGCAAATCAGGAGAGCCTTATATCTATCACCCTATTGCTGTTGCCCAGATTGCTGCTGAAGAGATTGGCTTAGGAACAACATCTATTGTATGCGCCTTGCTCCATGATGTAGTTGAAGATACCAATGTTACATTGGATGAAATTGAAGAAATGTTTGGTAAGAAAGTTCGCCGAATTATCGATGGGCTTACCAAGATTTCAGGGATTTTTGATCCAAATAGTTCCATGCAAGCGGAGAATTTCAGGAAAATGTTGCTCACACTGGCTGACGATGTTCGTGTAATTCTCATTAAATTGGCAGATCGATTGCACAATATGCGCACCATGGAATTTATGGCCAGGGATAAGCAGTTGAAGATTGCTTCGGAGACAAGTTACCTTTATGCACCATTAGCGCATCGTCTTGGGCTGTATGCGATAAAATCTGAATTGGAAGATCTCTCGATGAAATTTACCGATCCGGATACCTATAAATTTATCGCTCGAAAACTGAATGAGAAAAAAGCCGAGCGCGAAAAATTTATAGGCGATTTTATTGGTCCCATCAAAGAGATATTGGAGGAACAGGGTATTAAGGCGTCCGTATTTGGACGACCTAAATCAATCCACTCTATTTGGAATAAGATGCGAAAAAAATCGATTCCTTTTGAGGAGGTTTATGATTTGTTTGCTATACGTATTGTAATAGATGCTGTTGATGAGAAAGAAAAGACCGAATGTTGGAAAGTCTATTCTATTGTCACAGATTTATATCGCCCTAACCCCGACCGTCTTCGGGATTGGATTTCCTCTCCAAAAGGGAATGGTTATGAGTCTTTACATACTACGGTAATGGGGCCTAAAGGGCAATGGGTCGAAGTTCAGATTCGAACCAAACGGATGAATGAAATTGCAGAAAAAGGGTTTGCAGCGCATTGGAAGTATAAAGAATCAAATTCCGATTCTGGCCTGGATCAATGGATCAAAAAGGTGCGCGATGTCTTAAGTAGCCCGGATCAGAATGCGATGGATTTTGTGGATGATTTTAAGATGAATCTTTTCTCCGATGAGATTTTTATATTCACTCCCAAAGGAACGCTGATTCAACTACCCAACAATGCCACTGCTTTAGATTTTGCCTTTGAGATCCACTCTGATATTGGGGCAAGTTGTATTGGCGCCAAAGTAAATCACAAACTTGTTCCTTTAAGTCATATTTTGCAAAATGGGGATCAGGTAGAGATTATTACATCAAGCAAGCAGTCGCCTAAGGAGGATTGGTTGAATTTTGTTGTGACTGCAAAAGCAAAATCCAAAATCAGATCTTCTCTAAAAGAGGAAAAGAGAAGAGTTGCGGAGGATGGGAAAGAGATTTTGGAACGTAAGTTGAAATCGTTAAAAGTTACCTATAATACGGATAATATTAACAAAATTGCCAACTTTTTAAAATACCCCAGTTCGCAGGATCTTTTCTACAATGTTGCTAAGGGCATTGTTGACATTAGGCAACTGAGAGAATATGTAGCGCATGAAAAAGCAGTTGAAATTAATGTAAGTTCTTCATCAGGAAATCAATTTAATACCCATATAGGTGGACTAGTTGAAAAGATAAATAAGAAGGAATTCGATACGATCTTAATCGGGGACGATATGCAGAAAGTCGATTATACCTTAGCTCCTTGTTGTAACCCTATCCCTGGTGACGATGTCTTTGGCTTTTTGACCGTAAATGATGGTATAAAAATTCATCGTACAAGTTGCCCAAATGCATCCAAGCTGATGGCAAATTATGGTTATAGAATTCTAAAAGCACGTTGGGCTTCTACAAAAGATTCTGCATTTTTGACAGGTTTACATATCGTTGGCATAGATGATGTTGGATTAGTAAATAAGCTTACAACTGTTATTTCGCAAGAATTTGCTGTTAATATTCGGTCCTTGTCAATTTCAAGTAACGATGGTATTTTTGATGGTAATATTATGGTCTATGTGAATGATACTGCTCAGCTTGAAAGTTTGATGAGAAATTTAAAGCAAGTCAGAGGGATAACAGGTGTCAATCGATATGAATCGGAAAATTAATAACCAAGTGTTGGATTGAAAATTTCGCTAAGGCGACTACTATTAAGCACTATTTTTAATAGAGGAAATATCAATCTTAATTGGTAAATTTGTACAAGAATATTTTTACTATGAATCAAGCTGAAAATTTTGCAACTGTAAAAAAAATCTTTGAAGCCTACTTAGAAAATAAAAATCTAAGAAAAACACCAGAGCGCTATGCGATTTTGGAAGAGATTTATTCACGTACTGATCACTTTGATGTAGAGTCTTTGTATATTCATATGAAGAACAAGAAATATCGTGTCAGTCGTGCTACAGTTTATAATACCCTAGAACTTTTGGTCTCTTGTGATTTGGTTACAAAACACCAATTTGGAAGGAACATGGCACAATTTGAGAAGTCTTACGGGTTCAAACAACACGATCACGTGATCTGTATTGAATGTAATAAGGTTGTTGAATTCTGTGATCCACGTATCAACCAAATTCAGAGCCTCATGGGAGATCTTTTAAAATTTGACATTAAGCACCACTCACTCAATTTGTATGGTGTATGTCAAGACTGTCAACTTAAGAACAAAAAAGAAGAGGCCGTCGCTCACGAAGCTATTTCAAATTAATCTTATATTTTCTTAAATATAATAGTACATTTGTTCAGGAATGTTCAGGGGAAAAATTCCTGAACATTTTATTTTTAAATAGAGTCTATTTTTATTAATAACATTTTAATTACTATACTTTAAAAGCTATGCAAGTTGATGTGCTTTTGGGCTTACAATGGGGTGACGAGGGTAAAGGTAAAATCGTAGACGTATTTTGTCCAAAATACGATTTAATCGCTCGTTTCCAAGGCGGCCCTAACGCCGGACACACGTTGGAATTCGATAACAAGAAATTCGTACTCAACACAATTCCATCTGGTATCTTCAATGAAGGTACACTAAATCTTATTGGTAATGGTGTCGTTATCGATCCGATTATCTTAAAAAGAGAGTTAGACAACCTGAAGACAGCTGGTTTTGATCCGGTGGGTAAAGGCAATTTGGTTTTAGCGCGTAAAGCACACCTTATTCTGCCGACACACCAATTATTGGATGCTGCCTCAGAATCAAAAATGGGTGCAGGAAAAATTGGATCCACTCTGAAAGGTATTGGTCCAACTTACATGGATAAAACCGGTAGAAATGGTTTGCGTGTAGGTGATACAACACTTCCAGACTTTCAAGAGCGTTACCAAAAGTTGAAAGAAAAACATCTAAGTATTCTTTCGCACTATGGTGAAATACCTGATTTCAGTGAAAAAGAGAAAGCATTTTTAGATGCAATCGAATTCATAAAATCTATCCCACATGTGGATTCAGAGCATTTGGTGAATCAATATTTGAAAGAAGGCAAACGTGTGTTAGCTGAGGGTGCTCAAGGTACGCTTTTGGATGTTGATTTTGGTTCTTATCCATTTGTTACTTCATCTAATACCACAACAGCCGGAGCTTGTACAGGCCTGGGTATCGCACCAAATAAAATAGGTAAGGTATATGGTATCTTTAAAGCATATGCTACTCGCGTAGGTGGCGGTCCCTTCCCTACTGAACTTCACGATGAAACTGGCGAAAAATTACGTCAATTAGGTCATGAATTTGGAGCGACTACAGGGCGTGCTCGTCGCACCGGATGGATCGATATTCCGGCTTTAAAATATGCTATTATGCTGAATGGTGTGACAGACTTGATTATGATGAAGGCTGACGTTTTGGACACCTTCGACAAAATCTACGCATGTACACATTATAAATATAATGGTGAAGTGATTGATTATATGCCTTATGAAATCATCACGCATCAAGCAGAACCTATCTTAGAAGAAATTGATGGGTGGAAACAAGATTTGACCGGTATAACGTCTGAACAAGAAATACCTGAAGCATTAAAAAATTATATTTCTTATTTAGAGAAAGCTCTTGAAGTACCTATCACGATCCTATCGGTAGGTCCTGATCGTAAACAAACATTAGCTTTATCGAAATAAACTATGCGGATCGAAAGTTTTGATCTTCTCGATTCTAAAGATAAATTTCATCAAAAAGCCCTGCATTGGTCGGGGCAATTTGATGAAATTTCTTTCTTTAATAGTAATGGGATGTCGGATCAATGGGGCAAATTTGAACAGATACTGGCTGTCAAGGCATTATTCTCTTTCCGTGCAAATGAAAATGTATTTGACCAGCTCGACACTTTTTTGAGATTACATCAATCTCAGTTTATCCCTGGATTTCTATCTTACGACCTTAAGAATGAGATAGAAGAATTAAAGACAACAGGAAAGGATCAGCTCGAATTTCCAGAAGCTTATTTCTTTGTGCCAGCAATTACGCTTCGATGGACGGCAGATCAAGTGCATATAGAAGCCGAGGATCCTGTTAAAATCTATCAGGCCATTTCGGATACTCAGATTCCTGCGATAACCCCAATTTCTGTACAGGTAAAGTCGCGTTGGACAAAGTGTGAATATGTCAAAGCTTTTGAAAATGTACAGGCACATATTCAGCGTGGAGACATCTATGAAGTGAACCTTTGTCAGGAATTTTTTGCTGATGATGCTGATATCGCTCCTATGGAAGTTTATCATCGGTTGAATACCATATCACCTACGCCCTTTAGTTCATTTTTCAAGGTAGGAAATCATTTTATCATGAGTGCTTCTCCGGAGCGATTTTTAGCGAAAAGACAAGGAAAGTTGATTTCTCAGCCGATTAAAGGGACGGCCAAAAGGGGGGCAAATTCAACAGAGGACCAACAGATTATAGCTGATATGTTGAGGTCAAAAAAAGAGATCGCCGAAAATGTGATGATCGTTGATTTGGTTCGCAATGATTTGACACGAAGTGCTCTTCCCGGAACGGTTGAGGCCACTCGCCTTTTTGAGATTCAATCCTTCGAACAAGTGCATCAAATGATTTCAACTATTACCTGTATGCAAGACCCAAAAGTCGCCAATGTGGATGTATTTAGAAATACTTTTCCTGCAGGTTCGATGACAGGTGCTCCCAAAATTGCAGCTATGCAAATTTGCGATCAGCTTGAAGCTCGAAAGAGAGGTATCTATGCAGGATCTATCGGTTACTTTGACACCATGCGCGATGAATTCGATTTTAACGTTGTTATCCGTTCATTGCTTTACAATAAACAAAAAAGGTACCTTTCCTTTCATACAGGGGGAGCAGTTACTAATCAGGCAGCTGCCGATCAGGAGTATCAAGAATGTCTTTTGAAGGCTTCAGGTATTCTTGAAGCTTTAGATGCTAGCTTGGGAGAATAAAACTATACTAATTTTGTAGAGAATATTTTTTGCTTCAAGTATTTTTTCGACCTTTGTCTCGTTGGCTACACAGATTCCCTATATCGATCTACACACGCATCGGAATTATCCGATGAAAGAACGTGCTACTCTTTCCATTAAGAATATCACCTTGAACCATTCGGAGATAATTTCTGAAGCGGATTGTTCAGTAGGTTTGCACCCATGGTATATCAATGAGAATACTGAACATGATTTGGGACTCATGGTGGATGCATTAGCGCTGAGTCAGGTTTTAGCCATAGGTGAATGTGGTATGGACAAAAATATCGCCACTCCCCTCGCCGACCAACAGCTTGTGTTTGATCAACAGGTTCGCTTGGCTAAAACGTATAGGAAGCCTTTGATCATTCATTGTGTTCGAGCTTTTCAGGAGATTGTTGGTTGTTTGAAAAAAGTGAATTTTAGCGAAGCTGTTGTTTTTCATGGATATCGTAAGAACTGGACCTTGGCTCAACAGTTAATCGATCAAGGGTATTATCTTTCCATAGGAAAACATTGTTTAAACGGAAGTCAAGACGAACTTTTAGAAAATATTTCACTCAGTCATTTGTTTCTAGAAACGGATACAGATACGACCGTAGAAATTGCTACACTTTACCGATACGTTGCTCAGATCAGATCGATCGAATTGGAAGAGTTAAAGCGGGTTTTATACCAAAATTATAAGAATGTATTTAATAAATGAGGCCATCATAGTCTGTTTATTCACGTTGTCGGATAGCTATAAGGTTTCATTATAATATAAAAAACAAATTTAGATAAATGAAAGATTTAAGTTGGCTGTCACGTACCGAAGCATTGATAGGTCGATCAGCGGTTGAAAAATTGGCAAATTCGCATGTGATGGTTTTGGGATTAGGCGGTGTTGGATCATTTGCTGCCGAATTTATATGCCGAGCAGGTGTTGGAAAAATGACCATTATTGATGGAGACACCGTAGATCCATCCAATCGTAATAGGCAGCTACCTGCCTTGGCAACTAATCATGGTGAAGCAAAAGCTGAGATTATGCGAGAAAGATTAATGGCGATCAATCCGGAATTAGATTTAACTGTGATACAGGATTTTATTATTCCGGAAAAAATACCAGCTTTGCTAGATTTAGCGCCAGATTATTGTGTAGAAGCTATTGATAGTATTACACCTAAACTATTTTTTATTCGGAGAGCATTAGAAGCCAATATACCATTTGTCAGTTCAATGGGCGCCGGTGGCAAAGTTGATCCTACAAAAATAAAAATTGCTGATATCGGTAAATCTTATAATTGTAAGTTGGCCCAGCATATCCGTAAGAAATTGCGTAAACATGGTATACGTGATGGAGTGAAAGTGGCATTTTCAACTGAACTTCCAAACAAGGATTCATTATTATATACTGATGGGAGTAACTTTAAAAAGTCTGCTTATGGTACCATGTCATATCTACCAGCAGCCTTTGGTGGGGCAATAGCTTCTGTTGCTATACGAGATCTAATAGAAAATGCTTAACTTAGGTATTAAATAAACATATGAACAAATGAAGGAAGCTACCCGTTAATCGATGGATAGCTTCTTTTCGTTGTTTAGCGACTGGTGACACCTTTCATATCAATACCTTTGGGCTTGATATGCTCTAATCTTTTCTTTAGTGTATCGATTTTTGATTTTTCAAGATTACCTGTCGCAATTATAATTCCTTCCTTCACCTGAGCCGTAATGGTTGGAAAATCTTCCAGAACAAGATTGACGTCTCTCGTTAAGGTAGAATCTATCGCGCCGCCCATAATTTCATGATATTTTTCACGGGCATCTTCTGGTTCAGGAAGATTTACAATGATATTGTTGTGAATGGATTTGATACCCTCTCCCCCCGCTAATTTTGTTCTGTTTTCTATATCCTGCTTGAGCGAATCCGAACCGATCTGTCCATCCAACGTTACATTCCCTTCCTCGACATCTACTTCGATGCCTGCAGTAGTTTCCAACGCTGCCTCGATTTTTGATCTTAGTTTTTCGTCCGATTCGGGCGATCTACAAGAGTGAATAAACAGTAAAGCGCCAAGTAAGAAGATTAAAAGTAAATTATTCAATTTCATGTCATTCTTCGTTTCTGTACTAAATAAGAACAGATGCATCGACATATTGTTTAATTTTTCGGTATTTTCATCACTTAGTAGATTGCAATAACTTTCTGATTAACGTTGTTAAAAACAAAACTATCACCTATTTTTTTTCCGATAAGTAGTTGTCCAATTGGAGATGCAGGCGAAATGACGAAGATATTATTGGTCCCTATTTTTACAGCTCCAATACTTGTGGCGATCAAATATAGACCAACACTGGTTTGAACAAGCGTTCCTAATCTGGCTACATCCATTACATCATTTGGTAATGATTCTATACTGATTAGCTGCTGTAGATCTTTATTGGCTTCGAGGAGTTGTTTCTGGTAGCGGTTGATGTCCTGTTGAATCATTTCACGTGAAGTTTCATATTTGTCTCCAGCACTACTTTTGGTATCGTCATTACTTGAATCTCTTGCTGTTTCTAAAGCAGATTCTATCATTGTGATACGTTCCTGAGTACGTTTTAGTGCCATGTCGAGGATCTCCCCTTTTATGTCGAAATAATTATTTGTCATTCCGAAAAATAAGGAATAAGTTTTATTCATTAAAAAATAAAAACAATACGCTTATTCTCAATAGAATATAACAAATCCGATGGTAAATAACACGAATAAGGTTGCAATAAATTAAAAAATTGCTACATTTGTGCACTGAAACACGGAAAGGTGTCAGAGTGGTCGAATGAGCAGTCCTGGAAAGACTGTATACGGGATGACTGTATCGAGGGTTCGAATCCCTCCCTTTCCGCAAAAAAAAAACCGTCTTTAACACTGTTAAAAACGGTTTTTCTGTTTTAAGTGTTATACCAACACCAAAATCAAACCAAAGGAAGAAACGTTCTATTAGAATTTCATCTTACAAAATCCCACGTATAATAAGAGCCAAATCTGGGGAGTCGTTTATGAATACGAAATTCTGAGGAAGCTTAATGAGTTTAAAAAAGTTTTACGTTCTCCAAGGATGCAGAAATAAACTGAGTTCACGATCTTCAAGAAAACGAAATAGTTGCCCGAGTGAAAAGTACTTCTTTATACCTTGTCGGTTTCCTGAGTTAGTTGTCTAAATTTTGACTTCAGCCCCTAAAAAATTCAAATCAGTATATAACTTAAACAATCAACTGTATAATTCTTTTGTATACTTTCTTGATAAAAAGAATATACGGCGTCTGTTAATTTTTATAATGGATTATGTTGCCAATTTAAAGTCGGTCTATCAAATTTCCTGCGTATTTTGTGTTAATATTTTTTTATATTATATTAATATATGTTTATATTTAATTGATCGTATAAGCTAATGTTAATTAATTTTTAAATGAAAAGGATAATTCAAGAAGAACAACTTGTCAAAACTGGAAAGATGAAAAAAGACCCATTCACTATGTCTGCGGATGAAAAGATTCAATGGAGGCAAGAATTACAAACGAGCATTCGCTCCTACTTGTTTTCCCGTGAACAGCCGTTGGTTTATAGCAAGGATGGCCAAATGGTTGAAGAGCATAGCGATGGGACAATTCAAAGTATCTGATCATGGCAACAATATATGTGATAACTGGTCCTCCTCATATTGGGAAAAGTACTTGTGGGCAGTATTTCATTCCCGAAGGGATCAAGATACTTGACCCTAATCTCTTTGTTCAAAGCTATGCTGCACTTGGTTTAAAATATGGATATAGGAGATTTGAGGAACAACTGTTGTTGCTGTTAAGTAACGATGAAGATTTTGCTGTGGAGATCAATATCGTTAATAAGACGCATCTTCAAATGCTACAAGATATTAAAGCCTTGTACCCTGAAAATAAGATTGAAATGATCTTTTTTTACACCGATAATATGCATATATGCCATGCGAGGTCTAAGGCTAAGAAAAGTACTAGTTGTGACTCCAGCACGGACAAAATAACTCATTTATATATTCATACCATTCCGCTTGTGAAAAGGCATCTAAATCTCTTTTCCTCTGTTAAGGGGGTCGATATAAGCGAAAACGACATGGTACCTGAAACTGTGTTTAAATACCAGGATGCTGTTTCAGAGATCGAGATATCTACACATCTCCCCATATGGGCTCAATGAAAGAACATCACATTGGCTTAAATTCTATCTTTGTTCGAGCACTGTTCGGCTTTTCCTCAAGTTGTCGTCGGTTGACTTCGATGAAGACTAAAGGAAAAGTATTTATTACTATATTTGGGGATAAACCGAATATAAAAAGCATGGATGACCGCAACTTTCAACTTACTCTTAGACCGACAGTATACACGGATTTAGAAACACATTATCAGTTTCAGCTTGATGAAGAAGCAAATTATCTCGCGGCTTTTACCTCAAGTAGTTCTTCAGATAAGAAAGCTTACCTTGAGAAGTATGCTAAATTTCTCAATGAGCCAAGTATAAACAATCAAACGATTCTGATTGATGGGACAATTGTAGGAAGTATTGCGAAGTTTGTTATTGAAGGTGATGCTGAGATCACTTATTGGATTGACCGAAAATTCTGGGGACGTGGAATTGCAACAAAGGGACTTAAAGCGTTTCTTTCAATTGAAACAAACCGCCCTATGTATGGGCGCGTCGCTTTCGATAATCTCGGTTCCCAAAAAGTATTGGAAAATTGTGGTTTTGTTAGGGTTGGTACAGATCGCGGTTTTGCTAATGCACGCCAAATCGAAATTGAGGAATTTATTTATAGATTAGATTAATGAGCGATTTGATCAGTCTATTTTTATTACCAGCCCCCCTCAGTCGGTTTCACACTTAGGTTTCGCGACCCTAACGAGAATATCCCAATCTTAATAGAGCTTATTGTATATACTACTAAACTGGCTATTTAGGATCGCTTTTATCTGAAAAGATCGCCTGTAATTTTTCTTCTAAATCTTTCCCCCTGAGGTTGCGGTACACAATTTTTCCTGTAGGATCCAACAAGAAGCTTGCTGGTATGGAATTGATGCCATAACGTTTTGCTGCTTGGCTATCCCAACCTTTTAAATCAGATACTTGTGGCCAGCTCAGCTTATCATCTGCAATTGCTTCGACCCATTGTTTGCGTTGAGCTACTTTATCCAAAGATATTCCTAAGATTTCGAATCCCGAATCTTTGTATTTATTGTAAAGCGCTACTAGATTTGGATTTTCTTCGCGGCATGGTCCACACCAACTAGCCCAAAAGTCTACCAATAGATACTTTCCTCGGAATTCAGATAATTTTAGACTTGTACCCATTTGAGTTTGAAGTTCGAGATCGGGGGCAACCTGTCCAACTTTGGTCCTGATTGACGATTCTAACTGCATGGGTATCTCTTTGGCCAAAGGATAGCTTTTGAGCTTCTCAGCTAAATCGGCATATATCCTTTTAACCTCGTCTATAAATTTCTCCTGTCCAGCAACAAAGGATAAACTGATTAAACTAAGGTAGGACGATGGATGCTGACGAGCAAATGCTAAATGAACACGATATAGGTCATCCATTAATCCTTTTTCCCGATCAATATAAGCCTCCCGTACTTTAGGATCGTTTTGTTGATTGGCTGAAAGTGCATAAAATTCTTTATTAAGTGCTGTAAAGTTATCATCTACGGAGCTACGCATCTTTTTAAAAGCATCTTGGTCGAGATTAATTTGAGATCCACTGATCGTTATATTTTTCAAGGAGTCGCTTGCTTGCATTTGCATAGTGACAGGCTCAAGGTAAAAACGAAAAAAATCCATTTGCTCATTGCGAGAGGGTCTATTTACATAAGGATTTTTATCGAGATATAGCGACGATGAAACAGGATAGTCTACCGTCCCAAAAAACGAAAAATTTCCACCTCTTGAAATAGTGGAATCAACAACAGACTTACCTTCTATTTCGTAGATCAAAAATACTTTGGAACCGTCCTTCAATTGAGGTATTACCCCATTGATCTGATAGGGATTTTGTCCACAAGCGAGGAAAGGAAGTATAAAAACCGCTATTAATAGCAATCCTGTCCATATTTTCATAATATAGCCTATTTTCTGGTAATTTACTATCATAAATATACGCAATTTCTCTGTTCTGAGCCCGTTACTATTTTCTTCCTCAAAAAAGTAATGGACAAGTTATTAATTTGTGTGTTTTACCAAACTTTTGCATCTTTGTGTATTAGCACCAATATTTAACAAAATCACCTTTATATTAACTTAAAGCTGTAAAATGCAAGACGAGATCATTAAGCACACGAAGAAAATTTATAAAACCGCAAAAGAGCCAAAGCATAGCCTCTCTGAAAAACTGAAAGAAATATCCATTGAGATCTTCATTATCGTTTTTGCAGTATCACTTTCTATATGGCTTCACGGCTGGAGCGAGCATCGGCATGAACAACGAGAAGTAAAAGAATTTTTGGAAGATCTAAAAGTCGACCTCCAAAAAGATGTCCACGATTTGGAAAAGCAAAATTCCTACTTGACAAATACAGCTGAAGGTTGTAAATTTTACGGAGAACTAAACCAACAAAAAATTGATAGCTTGGTGAAAGTCAACCCGAATGACCGTATTAAGATGAACCTTAATCCGATCTTTAAGATCAGAAATACCGGAAATTATGAAGGATTCCGATCTAGTGGGAAAATTGGTCTCATCAAGGATCGAAAATTAAAAACAGGAATTTTGGAATATTATCAAACCGTAGTGCCATCAAAAGACGATTGGCAAACCTACTACAACGCATTGGTTTTTAAGCTCGCCGATGAACTAGTATCCATTCCTAATGCAAATATAAATCCCGATATGATGTATAAAGCAGTTAATGCATCGCCAAAAGTAAAAGGAATCCTTATCAATGCAGCATCTCAAGCAAATATGATTATTCAGCTGAATAATCAGGTCATCAAATCTGCCAAAGAAATCATTGCCGAAATTGAGCATAATAATGAATAAATCGGTTTCGAATGAGTTCATAACGCCAAAAAAAGACAGCTTTTAAAAATTTAAAAGCTGTCTTTTTTTTAATTTGTTATAGAAATTATCCCAATGAATTTTCATTATTATCAATCATCGATTTCCATACGCATTTCCAGAAGATTTGGTCTAAATCCTGCCTTTGCATAGGCTTTTTTTGCACTCGTATTTTCTTCATAAACCTGAAGTCTTACTTCTGAAATATTTCTTTCTTTTGCCCAGTTGATCAATCGATGTAAAATCATTTTGTTGATACCCTGCCCTCGATATTCGGGTTTAACAAACATAAATCCGAGGTAAGCATACTTTTCATATTTTTGATAAGGTTTTGCATCCAATAATCTCGCATATCCTGATCCGACAACTTGATTGTCAACAATTGCAACAAGAACTTCAGCCTCCCTGGACCTGATCAGTTCTAGGAGATCATAATAATGAATTTCGCCTAACTTCAATGTATTATCAAAAGGTCGTTCAGCTTCAACAATTCCTTGTTCAAACTCGATTAATACATTGATTTCGCTTTCTTTTGCTTGTCTGATGATTATTTCCATAATTAAGAATCTACGTCTATTATTTTGCCTTTTGTTGGCTATATCCACTGTTTGCAAATTACAAAACGAATAGCAACTATAGTATTATTTTCATATTTTAAGTTCTTGTAGAAAGGAACTTAAGAACCTTTTTGCCTTTTCAAATACAAGTTACATGTTTTATCACTTATAACAGACGGCCTATTTATCAAGAACATACTCTCGTTTTTCCAATACCCCATTTTTGTATAGTTCAGTATAAACCAACGGGCCTTTTTTTCTTGTGTTGATTATTGGTTCACCCGTTTCTTCATTATATTCTTGCAATAATTTATAACAGTTCCATTTGCCATCAGGAAGACCTCCTTTATACCTTGCTTCCAAGTACGTATACGAATCTGTAAATGATGGATATTCTTGTAAATCCACATACCGATTTGCTTTAAATTCTATCCATTTTCCTTCTTTGTGGTGATTTTTTATTGAGCCCTGTTCTTCATCAGTTTTATATAAACCATTCTGATCATAGTATCTGACAAATGTTCCGTTGTGTAAAAGCTGAAATTGATAAACAGGTTTCTGTCTAAAGGGATTTTCATTAAATTCATAATCCCGCAATGAGATTATAAAGTTTTTATCTATATAAAATAATGTATAGTCCGTGAATCCCATTTCTCCCTCATGATGAAGATATATTCTTTTTATATCAACTGGCTTCCCATTCTTTACTGAAATTAAATATATTTTTTCTATGAATGGCTCGCTATAAAGGACTGCATTATATACAGCTAAAAAATGCAGCGAATACCCTCTATAACTGAGAAAATTAGAGGCAATTTTAATATGACTATATTCTTTACCTATAGCTTGCTCAAATGGAAAAGAAACGTCATATGCTTCTGGTAGCACCATGAGATCGTTTTTGAGTAATTGCTCAAATTTGAGCGCATAAAGATTTTCTAAGCCACGATGATCTTGTATAGCAGACAATATGGAGTCGATAGGTAGTTGTTTTGAAATATTTGAATATCCAAATGGAAGTGCTATGCAGTTTTTTTTATCCGCGTTAAAAAAGGTAGATCCTTTAACAAATACAGGTATATTCAAGCTCTTATTTTCCGTTTGTGCTTTGCAGTAGTTGGAAAGAAGCATAAACAAAAGAAGGATAAAAGTATCGTTAACTTTATTAAGCATAAACTTTTTATTTGTTCACATTGATCATAACATTGCTCCACAAGTTTTAGGGCAAACTGAGTCGGAATCCCCTAATTAATCTAAAAAGCCACCTCCCTAGCTTTTTCTAATGTTTCTTCGATATTTTTACATAAAATCTTGGGAATAAAATCCTCTCTTGGTATTCCGTTGATATGATACAATCTTTCAGTCGGAAATTGAAATCCAATTTTTGTTTCTGTGAGACGGAAATTTGAAATTGCGCCTAATAGTCCCGCCATAGGTGTGCCAATAACTGTAGCGCTATCTAGCGCGTCAAAACCAATAGCTATCCCTTCTCCCATACTTCCTGTCCAGTGTCCCACGAGGATATACACATTACCCTTGTAGGTTTTCTTACGTGGACTTACATACTCTACCCAATGTCGTTTTGTGTCATAATCCTTCTCATCAAATTCGTGAATCTGATAAGGTAGAACTTTATTGACAAACCGGCCCATAATGGCCCTCGCAACAGTTGAATTTCCACCGCTAGGAGTTTCTGTCAAATCCAAAATAAGGTTTTTATTAGAAATCAAACTGTCAAGAGCTTTATCAAATTCACCGATCAAGTTGTCATTTCCCAGTGAATTATTGATTTTGACATACCCCGTGTTTTCATTTATAACTTTATAATACAACAATTCATTCCTATTGGCATAGCTCACTGGTTCAAATGTCTTGCGTTCTCCGTTTTCAACTACGGTAATCACTCGTTTTTTATCGTGAGTTCCTGCAAAAAGCATATCTAAAGCATACTGATACATCTTTGGACTGTGATAATCTGTAAATCGAGGTAAGAAACTTTTTAACTGTTCATCTATTGATACTCCGTTGAAAAGAGTTACTTGCATACCAATTTTTAACCCAGCTAAATCTGCACCAAAACCTTTTCTTAAGTCTTTTATTAAATATTTGTTCTGATCTTTTTCTACACGTATGTCGGACCACGATGGAATTAACCTGTTCGACGTATTAAGATTTATGCTTAATGATGAATGCCCATTGTACAGCTCATTCAACGTATTTTCAAGTAACTGAATAAACTCGTTGTCGTTTCTAACTTTTTCTGCTTGTGCTGAATAAATCTCTTTGACTTTATTCCAGTCGATATTTTGACTTTCTAAATAGGCGTAATGTTTATTGATGTCAGACCAAAACTCGTAAAAATCCTTTTGATATTTGGTTTGAGCGAAAATATTATTCTCTGTTAAAAATAAGAATGCTATAGTAAAAATAGCTTTAGTCAATAGGCTTAATTTCATCGTTGTGTTCTTGAATTGGTATTTCATTGGTTCAATAGGTAGCAAAAATAATAAAACCATCGTTAAAATAATACGGACTCTTTTGAAGTTACATTACTTTCTCATAATTCCTTCGCATAGATAGTTATAACTTGGAAAATCGTAGTTTTGTGATTCAGCAACTAAACTACTAACATCCCATAGGAGTTTTGATAATGATAAATTTGGTGAATTCTTTACCGTTGTCTTTACGACGACATGTGATCCGTAAAAAATACCGGCTTACGCTGACTGCTGATGGATATTCAGTTGGCGATTTTACTTTAGCCAAAAGTTTAAACCATTCTTCACCACAGTGCTCTTTTACTTTTTGTCTCAACTCGTCCATAGACACGCTAGGAAAGGATCGATAGTCCTGATCGGTATATTCTTCACTAAAAAATAGTCCATTCCTAACTTGTTTTAAAGACTTCCAGTCTGAGTTAAAATGTTTCCAATCAGTAAGATCACAATGGGGCCCTTCGTTCATAATAGTTACGCTGGTTTCATAGCGTTGTTCCACCATCAAATCACTAATCTGATCACTTAAAATAGAAATATAACTTCCCTCGATACTTTCTCCGACTTCTGCATCGATCTCTACCGTATCCCTTTGTAGCTGATCCATCTTTTCTGGATCAAAAATGGCCATTCCTTGAATTGAAACGACAAATTCATTGAACTTTATTGTTGTTGTAGCCTTCACGTTATTCGCAGTATGTGAGGTAGGTGCAGTATCTATCTGCTGCTGGGAGATTGCTACTTTTCCGTCAATAAGATGTTCTAATTGCTTCACATCCCTTTTTTGTTGGAGGATGCTAGGGTTGTTACAAGAGCAAATTGCGGCAGTTAAAATGATGATATTATGTCGTATTTTCATAAAGTTTTTAAGAGGTAAGTAGATACTACTTTACCTTATTAAATAAATCGATTCGTTATTACTCAAGTGATCAGCAAGTCACTATACCTTACTTGTTGTTTTCTTGTCTTAATCGGGCAGTGTAGTATGCAAACTGCTTGCTGTTTTCATTGTCAATTTTCTTAAGCGTAAAGGCTTTTATGATAATTGTCGTGTTATCGACCCATCTGATATTTTCCACTGCCCAATTGTCCGTTTCAAAACTGTTGTATTCGGAAAATTTGATTCGGAAAGGAGCTTTTCCACTATGGACGGCAATAACCCCAATAAAGCAACTATTCGAAGTATATACCTGATTGTAATAGTAAGCAAGAAAATATCCGTTTGGAGAAGGAATTGGTATTTCAACTGCTGCGTCGCCAATTGAAGCAATTGTATGTTGACTACCATTGGTGCTATCGATTAAAACCAGATCGCTAAAACCTAATGATTCGGAAACATGATTGCTTACGAGAATATGCATTTTTAGTTGGGGAAGATAGCCTTTATACTCCCAGCCCCGAAATCCATCACCCTGATTTGCTGAAAAACTATATTTCTTGAACTTTAACTCGCCTTTGCCAGTTTGAATCAAAAGGTTTTTTCCTTCAATAGTAGGAGTTTTATTGACAATATTATTGGAGCTAATTGCTTTACGATAGTCTTCTATTGTAGCCGTATTGAATACTAATTTAGGAAGGCTATTATACCGATCTCCATAACCTACTGTTAAATTTGGTATAGATTGACCGTAAACAAGGTTTATCGAAAAAAAAAATATCAACATCAATTTCATATTTATTTCTTGATTTTAGTAAGAGAAGGATCCTATCTGAGATGAACTTCCTCGCATCGTACGATAAAATAGATCAATTCATTTAAAAATGAATTTTTGAACTGATTATCTTATAAAGATAGGCCACAAGCCACAAGAGTTAAAGACCATTTTATATTTGCATGCGGCGATTTATTATTCGCTATATTTTTTTTAAAAGAAGAAGATTTGATGCTGCTGTATCGTTATGCAACTCTCCTGTTTTATTTCAACATTTGATCCTTTTGAAAACGAGGAATTCTACTTAGCGTCATCCTCCCAATAGAATGGCAAAAACATACAATAATAGCGGGTTGTTCCCAAACAATTGCGAATTAAAATGTGGTTTAAAATGATGTCTTTATTTATTGGATTTGCAGATTGATCAATTTCGCTTAAAGACTGTCTTCCCTTCTTTGATGGTTTCAACTACTTTGACATCCCGTAATTTTTTTGGGTCAATTGTTAACGGATTCTGATCCAAAATAACTAAATCAGCTAGTTTTCCTTTTTTAAGAGAGCCTTTATCTTTTTCTTCCTGATACTGATAGGCAGCATTGATCGTAATTGCTTTGAGCGCGTCCCTTACATCAATTCGTTCATCTGGCCCCAATAACATACCCGAACGTGTCGTCCGGTTGACCGCAGCATACACCCCAGTCATTAGATCGGGAGGTGTTACAGGACTATCATGATGGATGGTAAACAATATTCCTGCTTTTTTTGCTGATTGAGCTGGACTAATAAACGCCGCACGTTTGGGGCCAAAAACACTTTGATAGTGCCAATCCCCCCATAAATAAACATGGGACGAAAAATATGAAGGAATAACACCGATCTCTTTTATCTTGGCGATGTGATCAGGTCGGCTGTTCTGCACATGTATCAAGGTTGCCCTAAGCTCAGGCTTATAAATTCCTTCGGTTTTCAATTTGCCGATCACACGAAGTGCTTGATCAATAGCCGCATCGCCGTTAACATGTAATTGCGCCGTAATATGATTTGAAAACACTGTTTTTAAATCATTGTAGAGGGTCTCATCTGAAAAAATTGGAAAACCTTTGTAGTCGGCCGATTGGCCTTCTGGGGGAATGAGGTATGGTTCTGTCAACCAGGCTGTCTTCCCTTGAGGGGAACCATCGTCCGAGAATTTAAATCCACCAAATTTCAAGTGCTTTTCGTATTTCATGTAATTGGGTTTAAAGGATTTCCATTCGGCTTTGTTTGCTTCAAAATCCGGAAAATAAACCACGTCAGCCTTTAAAAGATTTTTCGAAGCGGCTTCCTTTAACAGGCCAACACTCACTCCCATCGAACGTCCATCACAGATCGTTGTCTGACCATAGCTAAGCCATTCGTCCTGCGCTTTGACAAAATCTTTTAGGGATTGGGATAGTTTATCTTCTGCCTGTTTGGGCTTGGGAATCATATCCGTTAACTTCACCAACGCGGCGAAAGAAGCATTTTCTTCCAATTTACCGTTTAGTCGATTATCAGGGCTTCGGCCATAATGCCCTCCCTCGGGGTCTTTCACATTTTCGGCAATACCTAATAACTTCAACATCGCACTATTGACAACGCTTGCATGACCAGAAGCATGAATGACAATAATGGGATTTGTCGTACTGACTGCATCCAATTCCTGACGAGTCGGATGACGATGCTCAAGCATGATGGCGTCATCATAACCATTTCCTAATACAGGAACAGCCGCCCCCAGTTTTGTTTGCTTAATAACTGTTAATAGAGCCTTTTGAAGATCGGGTATTGAATTAACGGTACCGTATGGACTTGGAGATAAATCTACTGCCTGTTCAATCCCTGCTCTTGAAGTGATATGGCCATGGGCGTCAATAAAGCCGGGCAATAAAGTTTTTCCTTTTAAATCGATCTGTTTGGTGTTTTCTCCTATATAGGGATCTGCTTCTTTCCGGTTACCAACGAAAAGAATCTTCCCGTCTTTTAATACTAAAGCATCTACTTGAGGAAAATCATCTTCCATCGTTACAATATTTCCACCAAAATAGAAGGTATCCCCTTTTTGCTGGTTGCTCTTACAGCTTAAAATAAAAAGAGGTAAAAAGAAAAATAGATATTTCGTAATTATTGCCATGTGAAAGGTTAACTGTACTAATGAATAACAAAAGAAATCAGTTAATTGTTTCGCAGCTCTTTGCAGGGGAATAGTCAGTTAATGCTTTGTGTTCGGCGATAAACAGATCGTCGACCTAACCGCGAGGATCATTTTGACGAATGCACTGAACCGACTGCAGATCGGTATGGAGGATAACGATTAAAAATAGTGGTATTGAAATGACTAAAAATGCGCATCTAGATACGCATTTTAGATTAAAGCAGAATCGGTAGTAGTTGATTCAGACTTTCTACCTGAAGAAAATTGCTTGGTTTAATCTCATCACTAGCTTGCTCATGTGTCCAGGTCACATGGTAAGGGACATGTATTGCCTGCCCTCCCAATTCCAATACTGGCAGCACATCGGAGTTGATTGAATTTCCGATCATGATAAAATTTTCGGCGGGGCATTCAATTTTGTTCAATAATTTTATGTAATCCTCATTTTTCTTGTTGCTCATAATCTCCACATGATGGAAATGCTTTTGGAGCCTCGATTTTTTTAGCTTTCTTTCTTGATCCAAAAGGTCACCTTTTGTGGCTACAATTAATTTATAATGTGGACTAAGCCTTACCAGCGTATCTTCGACACCTTCCAATAATTCAATCGGCATCTTTAATAAATCCTGTCCAATCGCTATGATTTTGTCTATTGTCTTCAGCGATAGCTGTCCAGCCGAAATACGGCTGGCAGTCTCTATCATACAAAGAATAAAGCCTTTCACACCATACCCATAGAGGGACAGGTTGTTCATTTCTGTTTCAAATAACTCTTTTGATACTGCATGTTGTGGAAGATAATTTTCCAATAGTGCGCAAAAATCATGTTCTGCTTTTTGAAAATATGGCTCGTTTATCCATAATGTATCATCTGCATCGAATGCAATGACTTTAATGGCAGTTTTATTGATAATCATTCTAATTTTAATTCAATTTAAGTAGTTTACTTGATCTTGGTACCATCATATTGTTCCCTTAGCCCCGTCAAGTTTAGGTCTGAATCATATACGGCATTAAAAGCAAACAGTTTTCCCTTAGCCACATAATCATAAATATAAAGATCGGTTAAAGGGGTCGGAATAGATTCCAGTTCGTCTGCAGAGATCCATTCGAGGTCACCCTCATTACAATAGGGTGCCTCTATATATTCGATATCCGATACATATACATAGCTGATCCAATTGTAATTGACCGGTGATGTTTCGGTTAACAAGCCACAAAATTGTTTTGAAGTGATATGGATTCCTGTTTCTTCCATGACCTCACGAACCACTGCATCGTCCGGGTTTTCAAATGGGTCTAATTTCCCACCAACGGGAACATACATATCTTTATTGGGTTCTTTAAGGCGCTTTAGCAATAGAAACTTATCTTTATTTCTTAATATACATAGTGTGGCTACGCGCTTCAAACCTGTCACTTCATTGCTCATCTCTTTTCTGTTTGTAACAAAAATAGAAAATGTTGCGAGAGTCTTCAAGCATTTTTAGCGAATTCATTCAGCTTATATCTCCTAAGTGACGACTTGCGTATCTATCTGATCGACATAAATCGCTTTGGTGACAGCTTTACCACGAGGCGAGCTAATAATTCCTACGCACTCATCTTTCATTTTGAATAGCTCTTTAAGAGGATAATATGGTTTCAATATTTTCATGGATCTAGGCTTATAACTTCGTATAAATGGGAAAGCCCATTATCCGATGAACTATCGGCATAATGGGCTATATCTGTAAAATAGATATGAATCATAGGGATCTTAAATGATAGGCTTTAGGCTGAACAAATGCCCGAATACCTTGAGCCGACAAAGTTGAACCTAAACCAGAATTTCTCCGCCCGGACCAAGGTACATTAGGGCTTACTCTGTCGCAGCAGTTCCAATATACTGTTCCTGTATCCATTTTGCCAAGGATATTCATTGCTCTGTCCTGATCGGAAGAAAACACTGCTGCAGTAAGGCCATACCTCGTATCTTGCATCAGCATTATTGCCTCCTCGTCTGAAAATACCTTTTGTATACCTATCAGCGGGCCAAAAGTTTCTTCACGCATAAGTGCCATATTGTGATTACAATGTTCGAATACAGTTGGGGCATAATAATATCCCTCACCTTCTAATGCGTGTCCGCCCAACCGCAGTATTGCTCCCTTTTCAAGGGCATCTTTCACCTGCTCTTCAAGAACGTCCAGTTGAGCAGCTCTGGTTAAAGGGCCAATAAATGTATCTTCAGCACATGGATCGCCCACCCGATAGGACGCTACCTCCTCAATAAATGCCTCGACAAACTGATCGTATATCTGTTCTGAAACATAGATGCGTTCAACAGCACAACAGCTCTGCCCATTGTTGTAGAAAGCGCCCTCAGCTGCCGACACTGCCGCCTGTTTTATATCTTTGACATCTTCAGTGACATATAGCGGATCCTTTCCGCCCAACTCAAGCTGGACTGGAACTAATTTATGTGCTACGGTCGTGGCAATATGCACTCCTGTCTTATAGGATCCAGTAAAAAAATAGCCGTCCAATGGCAATGATAAGATATGCTCGCCAATCCGCCCATCTCCTACAACACAATGAAATACATTATCAGGTACGCCTGCCTGATAAAGATATTTTGCAAACTGCAAGCCTGTCAACGTAGCAAATTCAGAAGGTTTATAGAGAACAGCATTGCCCGCAACCAAGGCATAGAGAAAAACATTGAAGCCGACATTATAAGGAAAATTCCATGCAGAAATATTGGCAATTACACCAAGTGGTTCATATCGAATATGTTCTAGCGTTGTGCCATCACGCACAATAACTTCTTCTGAAAGCCATCTTTCAGCATTTTTTCGGAGATGTTCAATGCGGTTCTGTGCTCCGTTAATTTCATTAAGCGATTGTATTATGGGTTTGCCCGTTTCTTTGGTAAGGATCTCTGCAAGCTCCTGTTTATTTGCCAAGATCAGCTGCCCAAATTGTATGATGCACTCTAAACGATCCTTTAAAGGAACTTTTGCCCATGTGTGCTGTCCTTGCTTTAGTAAGGATAGTGTATTTTCCAACTCAACTGTTGTGGTGGAAGGCAACGTTGCCGCTACAGCGCCAGTTGCAGGATTTCTAATTTCTATGTTGTTTTGCATGTTCAATAAAAACATTAAAAATCAAATTTTCATCTAAAAGTATTCCCTTCTGTGTTTGGGAAAATTCGGGATGCCATTGAACACCCATAACTTTCCCGGTCGCTTCTTTGGTATAACCAAATGCCTCGATAAATCCATCTTCTGAACGCGCATACACTTCGAGATCACGGCCAAGATCTTTAACAGCCTGATGATGTACCGTGTTGACCAATGGATTGGCAACATGGCCATATAGTCTGTCGAAAAGTGTTCCTGCCTCTATATGGACCGGATGATTGATTGTATCATATAAACTTGCTGAGCGATGAACAGCCGAATGAGGAAGCTGACTAACGATATCCTGATACATTGTACCTCCAAAATACACGTTCATCAACTGAAATCCCCGACAGATGCCTAAGACCGGCTTATGATTTCTGATGGCATAATCCAATATTTTTAGCTCGTATTGATCCCGATAAGGGTCCCCTTTCCAGGGGCCGATAGGTTCCTCGCCATAATGTTGAGGAGCTATATCGCTTCCACCTTGAAGAACTATACCATCCATCTGGTGTAAGATGTCCGCTAACAATGATTCTTCAAGATCCGGCAATAATATAGGAAGAACACCTTTTTTACTTATCCATCGAGCCATATCATTTTCCATATAACTCAGTGATTTGTGGCCAAAGACTGTCCTCTCGGGGTCTGGATAAAAAAAACAGGCACTAATACCGATTTTTAACATATCATTTTCCTTCGTATGCGGTTTCATAAATTGCAAGAAAATCTGCTTTACTAACAGGCTTGGGGTTCGATGGGTGACAGAAATCTGCAAGCGCAAGTTCTGATAAAGGTTGCAAATGTTCCTTTTTTACGCCAATTGCGGGTAACTGTGTAGGCAGTCCCAAACGCACATTGAGGTCAAACAGATAGTCAACAACCTTGTCTCCAGCATTGTTGCCAAGCCCCAAAGCCATGGCCATCTTATCGAAACGATCTTCAAAACCCGCATAATTAAACTGCATGCCGTAAGGAAGATTTACCGCGTTGGCCAGTCCATGATGAGTATCGAGGAGCGAAGAAAGCGGATGCGCTAAACTATGAACGACTCCTAATCCCTTCTGAAATGCAACAGCTCCCATCAATGATGCCAAAAGCATTTTAGAGCGCGATTGCAAGTCAGATTCTTTTGTAGCGCACTCAATCGAAGTAGCCACCATGGCCATTCCTTCAAGCGCAATACCATCACACATCGGATGGTACCCTTTGGCCAAATATGCTTCCATATTGTGGGTAAGTGCGTCCATTCCCGTTGCCGCCGTAATAAACGGTGGCAGGTCCATTGTAAGCAAAGGATCGGCAAATACAATTTTTGCCATCAATCTCGGACTAAACAGAATTCGTTTTTTCTTGGTTTCATCTTCTGAAATAATAGCACTACGGCCCACCTCACTCCCGGTCCCAGCGGTCGTAGGTACAGTAATCAATGGTGGTATCTCGTTGGTCACATAGATATCGCCTCCGATCAGATCGTCGTAATCAAATAAATCACGATGATGATTTGCGCGCAAGGCAATTGCCCGTGCTACGTCGAGTGCTGCTCCACCACCAACGCCAATAATTGAATCTCTATTTTGCCCTCTAAAGACATCTCCTCCCAAAAGGACATCAGATTTTACTGGATTTTTGTGCAAATCATGAAAGACAATAACGTCGATCCCTTTGTTCGTCAGCTTTTGTTGAACTTCCTTAAAAAATGGCAGTTCGGCAATAGTCGGATCCGTTACCAATAAAGGGCGACTAAGTCCATTGGCCAATAAATAGCCTGGGAGCTCGTCGATCACTCCAGCACCAAAACGGATCGGTGTAGGAAAATTAAAACCATAAATTTTTGCTGTATCCATCGTTCAGTTATATAATTTCAAAATATCTTTTTGTTTCCCAATCTGTTACTTGCTCTGAAAATTGTCGCCATTCCCATAACCTTGATTTACAAAAATGATCGACAAACTTTTGGCCAAACAACTCGGATGCTATTTGCGATTGCGCCATTCGAGTGGTCGCATCGTAGAGATTTCTTGGTAATACGCCATGTTGCAGATCTTCATAACCATTTCCGATAGTATGTCGATTGTCCAATGGCAATTTATGTTTGATGCCGTACAACCCGCTAGCCAAACATGCTACTATGGCCAAGTAAGGGTTCACATCTGAACCGACAACACGGTGTTCAATGCGCGTGGCTTTAGGGCCACCTTCAATGACCCGGAGTGCTGTGGTACGATTATCTATGCCCCAGGTCAGGGTTGTAGGTGCCCATGCTCCTTCAGTCAGCCTTTTATAACTGTTAACAGTAGGCGCCAATAACGGTAGAATATCAGGTAAACAATACAATTGCCCAGCAAGAAAATGCTTCATCAACTGGCTCATTCCGAGTTCATCTTCTTTATCATAAAAGAGGTTACTCTGTTTGTTGAGATCCCAAAGACTTTGATGCACATGGCCGCTGCAACCTGGTAAATCCTTTGTCTGTTTAGCCATAAAACTCGCGGTAATATTATGTTTTTTCCCAATTTCTTTAACGGCAGATTTAAAGAGCGTAGCCCTATCAGCAGCTTCAAGGGCATCACTACATTGGATAGCTGCTTCCAGTACACCTGGCCCGGTCTCCGTATGTAGACCCTCAAGAGGTACGTCGAATCTTTCGAGCATGGCTAAAAGATCCTGAAAAAAACCATAATTGTCGGACATCCGTAAGATAGAATAGCCAAACATACCAGATGTGATTGGTGTCATATCTGTGAAACTATTTTGGGAAGAGGCATCATTGGCTTTCACGAAATTAAACCATTCAAATTCCTGTGAAAAAATTGGTTTAAATCCAGCAGTCTCCGATTGTGAAATTATGGTTTTAAGGAGAGCTCTTGGACACACATTTTGGTCCTGAGAAAGCGGAGATTCAAAATCAGCTAGAAAAAAGGGAATATCCTCCTGCCAGGGAATCTGTCGAAATGTATTTCCATCAATACGTGCCGGGAAATCGCCGTATCCCGTATGCCAGCCTGTAATTTCCACATTGTCATAAACCTGATCGTTAACATCCCATCCAAACACCACCGAACAAAATCCAAATTCATTGTCCAGTGCAGAGATAAACTTATCGCGATGCATGAATTTTCCACGTAAGACCCCGTCTATATCTGCAACGGCAACTTTAACGTGAGTACTTGTGCATGCTTTTAGTTTGGAAATAATTTCATTTTTAGTTATCATAATTCGATGGTTTTATCCTTGTCAAGGAAGATTAGGAAATAAAGGTATGATAAGATGACAAGCCCAAAGAATAATAGAGCTGTCAATGGGTTATAATATATCATTGCAATGAGACAAACGACAGCGATAATCAACGCAATCGCTGGAAACAACGGATACAACGGAACTTTGAATGGGCGTTCCAGATCAGGTTCCTTTTTTCGCAAGGCAAAAAATGACCACATGGATATAATGTAAAGACAGATTGCCCCAAAACATGCGATGGTAATAATACCTGCGGTCTTCCCGGTCAGTAATGCTATGATGCCAATAGCCATATTGATTAAGAGTGCATTGGCCGGAGTCTTAAATCGTTGATGTACTTTTCCAAGAATCGACGGTGCATAACCCACTCTCCCAAACTCGAAGGTAGCTCTGCCACCAGCGAGAATGATACCATGAAATGAGGCTATAAGACCCAATAGGCCAACACCTATAAGTAATTTATAAAGAATATGGCGATTATCAATGACGTGTGCAATAGCAAGTGGCAACGGCGAATCTGACGGTTCAGTACTTCCGACAGGATACACAACAGCCTCCCAACCGCCGACACCCACCGCCGATAAAAATGTAATGATACAAAGCACAACTAAAGTCACTATGGCCGATCCAAAACCGATTAACACATTTTTCTGTGGATTGATAGTTTCCTCAGCGACATTGGCCACACCTTCAATAGCGAGAAAAAACCAGATAGCAAACGGAATAGCAGCAAAAATGCCAGAGAACCCATTGGGCAATGCGTTGTGCTCAAGGTTAGAGAATTCGAAAGCTGGAAATGTAACCCCTGCAAATATCAGTAATTCAATAACCGCAAGAACAGTTACAACCAATTCAAATGATGCAGCGAGCTTAACCCCCAGTATATTCATTGAAGTGAAAATCACATAGGCCCCAATCGCAAAAATAAGATAGTCAACCGAAGGATGCAGTAAATGTAGATAAGCACCTATAGCAGCGGCAATGGCAGGCGGTGCAAAAACAAACTCGATATTTTGTGCAATACCGGCGACAAATCCCAAATGCTTGCCCAGTCCTCGATTGGCATATTCAAAGGCTCCGCCAGCCCTAGGAATCGCACAAGCCAGCTCTGTATAGCTGAATGTAAATGTAAGATACATGATAATAACGAATACTGTAGCAATGGCCAATCCCAATGTGCCGCCTTCCGCCAAACCGAGATTCCATCCAAAATACATTCCCGAGATAACATAGCCTACACCTAATCCCCATAACATAACAGGACCAAGGACTTTTTTTAATTGAGGCTCACTCATAATTTTATTTAGGTTGGTAAATTGATAGTAATTAACTAATCTAAATTTACTACATATAGTTTAAATGATAGTGTTATATATCTGTGATTATAGCTATTTTAGTAAAATAATATGGTTAGATATCATTTACTAGTGTATACGATCTAACTATAGTCTTAGATATACTTTTTTTAGATTTAATTTACTACGATCATGAAATTGGATGAGAAAGACCTCATGCTTCTGGACCTGTTGCAACAGGATGCGAATATAAGTAACAAGGAAATATCTGACCGTGTTAATTTATCGATGACTCCCGTATACGAACGTATTAAGAAATTAATAGCAACCTCTGTTCTTAAACAGAAAGTCTTTCTGCTGGACAGAAGAAAACTTGATCTTAATCTAATGGTACTCGTATCCATCAGTATGGAAAAACATTCCAATGAAAGTGCCTTGTTATTTATGGAAGAGATACAAAAATTTCCAGAAGTAGTCGAGTGTTTTCACGTAACGGGCGCATTTGACTATCAAATAAAGGTCATGGTTAGGGATGTCGATCACTATCACGAATTCAATTTTAATAAACTGGCAACAATCAAGGGAATCAGACATATGGAAAGTTATTTTGTGATGAAAGAAATCGTGAATACAACTCGTCTCCCAATCTTTCTTTGATAATTTAGTCTAGCGTATTTTGGATTTCAAATGATTCAGCTTTCCGATTCTGCACTGATGACTCTCCTAATTTAGCCTCCCAAAATTGATGGATTTCATTGGTATAGCAACTGCACTTAGGCAATGGTTCATACCTGCAGAACCATGCCCTTTGTATGTAAAGTGTTGTTTATAGGAGGACAATATTCTCAAGCGATACGCCTACTCCCTTCAGAGCAGCATAGGTTAATTTGTCCATTGATGCTCCGTCAAAATCAATAGTTTTAAGACTCTTATAATATTTATTCGTAAGCGCAAAGGTTGGCCGAAAGAAAACATTTCTAAGAATCACCCCGCTAAATGAACTGTTTGCTAGGTCTGCATTATCGAATTTTACATCCATAAAAACTTGCCCATCGAAGCTTATGCCTCTCATATCACAAGACTGAAAGCTAACACCATTAAATTCACAGTCTTCAAAAATAGTTCTTCTGAGATCCGACGCTGTAAATTTTACATCAGCCACCTTTATACCAATACCTCCAGTTGTAATTATGCTACTATCGTTGTATTCTAACAACTTCGCGTTGTTACCCATAAAATATAGCCCTATGCAGCTGTTTAAACAGGATTTTAAGTGAAAACTCCTAAAAGACGAACCTTTGTTTATAGTGACACCATCCAATATTTTAAATCTTGGGGTAAAGTCAAAGACAAATTTTGCCTAATTTAGGAAGATTTACCATAGGAATATAAGTTAAAACATGTTGCCTTCAATTGTCCAGTTGGTAGATGACTTTCTTGTAGCAATTCGTAGGCAACCATGAATACCGCCAAGCTAGTTTAAATATTTCTAGAAATTTGATCTATATTTATGTACCTAAAATTTACATATGTTGGAGAATTTTGAGTTTTACCTTTTTTTAGTTCTACTAATCACTATGTTGATCATGTTGGCGAAGAAAATTCAGGTTGCATACCCTGTTTTACTCGTATTAGCGGGACTTGTAATAAGTTTTATCCCGGGAGTTCCTCCTATAAAGGTAGAACCCGAATTGATATTCATTATTTTTTTACCGCCACTCCTCTACGAGGCCGCTTGGTCAACTTCCTGGAAAGAACTCTGGCGATGGCGTCGGATTATCTTCAGCTTTGCCTTTGTTGTCGTCTTTTTTACAGCATTATCCGTTGCCGTTTTTGCCAACTATTTTATTCCAGGATTCTCCTTAGCTCTTGGCTTTCTATTGGGTGGAATAGTTTCCCCTCCCGATGCGGTTAGTGCTGGTGCAATTTTAAAATTCGTGAAGGTACCCAAAAGGCTGGCGTCCATACTGGAAGGTGAAAGTTTGTTGAATGATGCTTCCTCATTAATAATTTTTCGCTTTGCAATGATTGCTGCTGCTACTGGCCAATATGTTTGGTACCAAGCCGCCGGAAGCTTTATTTGGATGTGTATTGGTGGAGTGGGAATCGGACTTACAATTGCCTATGTTTTTTTGAAAATGCACAAACTTTTACCAACCGATTCCAATACAGATATATTGCTAACTTTTATTGCACCGTTCTCGATGTATTTGGTAGCGGAACAGCTCCACGCTTCTGGGGTTCTTGCGGTTGTCAGTGGCGGCTTATTTCTCTCTTATCGTAGTCACGATTTTTTGAGCAGTGCATCCCGGATCCGGACAGTAACCGTATGGGAAAGCTTCTGCTTTCTGTTGAATGGCATCGTCTTTATGCTTATCGGATTAGATTTACCGGAAATTGTTTTTGGATTGGGTGATACCAATATCTCTACTGCTATTGGATATGGCGTAGCAGTTACAATAGTCCTTATTCTTGTACGAGTTTTTGCAGGGTATGCTGCAGTAATTACCACCTTGATTATGAGAAATTTTATAACGGTCGCAGATGCTCAATCCCCGGGTTGGCAAACGCCAATGATTATCGGCTGGACGGGAATGCGTGGTGTCGTTTCTTTGGCAGCAGCACTATCCATCCCATTAACTTTAGCTGATGGATCTCCTTTCCCTCAACGAAACCTTATTCTTTTCATCACATTTGTTGTGATTCTGTTGACCCTACTCGTTCAAGGCTTGACGCTCCCTTTTATATTAAGAAAAATCAAATTAGTAGATAGAGACTTTATTAGAAGTGAAAAGGAGATCGATTATGAAATTCAGAACAGATTGGCCCAAGTCGCCGTTGACAAGATTCGTAATGATTACGCGGACAAAGTTGAAAGTTTTCCTACCTTGAAGGATCAACTACAGAAGTATGAAAATCAACTGCGGAGCTCCGAGATCATCATTAATTACGCCGAATACCGTAAAATCTATATCGATATCCTCGAAACCCAGCGCATTTGGCTTATCAATAAAAATCGTGAGGAACTTTTATTGGACGAAGAGATCATTCGAAAACACCTTCGTTTACTAGATCTTCAGGAAGAAAGATTGAATATGAGAAGTTAGTTTATCCCTAGATCAGCCTAATACTGTACATTAATGATCGACAATACCGTTTGAATTGTCGATCATTAATAGCTAATTTACTTCATCTTCATCCAAATAAATGTCGTGGACAACAAAACGAATATTTTTGCTAAACACCAACATATCCTCCACATCTTCAGAATCTATAGCATAAAGTGTTTCTACCCCACCTTCATCCAGAAGTTCGGAATCTGGTATAAGTTCAAAAAAAGTGATTCCTTCAACAATGGATAATTCTTCAACTTTAATATATGATACATCCTGGCTTTTCCAAAGTGAGAGAATTTCCTTGGAAAACAATCGATAATTATTAGCTTGATTTGACATGGTCGCAAATTAGCAAAAAAAAACTCATTATATTTCTGTTATAACGTTTCTAAAATCTTACTGACTTTTTCATTTTTAGGATTAATTTCAAAAACTTTTCGATAATTCTCCTTAGCGCTATCTATTTGTCCTGACTTCAGGTAGGCTTCCGCTAAACTATCATACACATTTTCACTTTTAGGATATAGCATCGTATTCACCTTAAATATATCAACAGCTTGATTTATTTTATGCTGATTGAGCAGTTCATAACCTACGCCATTCAGGAAACCTTCTGAAAGCAAATCATTGGAACTATCCTGTTCTTTTGCTTTTTGATAAGCTTTTAATCCATCCTCGAAATTTCCTTCTAAAATAAGCTCCAGCGGAGTCCGGTCATTTGCATTGACTTTCGGATTTCTGGAATAAATCTTTTTATCGCGCAAAATCTGTACAAGCTCATATTGACCGCTTTCGGTATCCTTTGAAAATATGACGTTTACGTTTCGATCTCGCATAGCAAATGTATTTGCCGACACTTTAACCAATTCTACAGGCTTGTCTAAATTTTGGGCTGACATTAGCTTGCCATTTTGATTATAGACCCTTATAACACCATATTTTCCAGATCTATAACGTCCACTATTGTCATGCAGTTCTTGAGGACTTAGTGGCAAAATTTTATTTATTGGAGCTAGATAATTGGGCCATTGATAAGTTAATGCGACCGCTCGGACAAGTTCGTTGATAAATTCAGGTTTGTTTGTGTTCGTAAGAATAACTACTCCATCACCGCTTGTTTTATTTCCAATAAAATAGGAGCTAAAGCCTTCGTTCCATCCACCATGGCAAAAATAAGATGAGCCGTTATAATCTTCTAGGAATACACCTAATCCTATAATAGGTTCAATATAGGGACTTGTGAATTCTTCTGCCATCTTCTTAGAGATAACAAGACTACTTTTGCCATTTAAAGTCCGTTGAATATCGATTACGAATCTAGCGTAATCTTCTGCTGTTGACCATAGGCCCGCAGCCGCCTGTTCTGGGTAGACATGATATCTTCCTTCTACCTTTTTGCCATCCATCGTATAAGCCGTCGCCGCAAATTGTCTTTTCGATTCAGGAAGAGGCTGGGCAAAAGTGCTATTTTTCATACCCAAAGGTGAGAGTACCTTTTCTTCCATAATACTGCCATAATCTTTTCCTTCAATGTCAACGAGCATCTGTTGAAGTACCGTATACCCACCGCCTGAATATCGAAAATCTGAGCCGGGAAGTTTATCAACATAAACCATAGGTGTATTAGCTGGCTTTACACCACTCAGTACTTCAACCGCTGTAGGAATTGGGTCTGTTATCCGATACCCCGGGAATCCACTTACAGTAAGTCCCGCAGTATGGCTAACGATATTTTTGAGTGTAACATTTTCCCTTTTGGTCCAGTCATTTTTAGGTATTTTCCAAGATTTTAGGTACAAATTCACATCGACATTCGATTCCAACTTGCCAAGCTCAACTTCCTTCAGTGCGGCATATGCACTTACAGGCTTGCTCATGGAGGCCACCTGAAATAAGGTATTTGACCTGACAGGCGTTTTCGAATCGAGATCGGCAAAGCCATAAGTTTTGCTCCATAATACTTCAGAGTTTTTTATCACAGCGATGCTTACCCCTGGAACCTGATAGAATTCCATACGCGATATAATATTCCATGTCGGTTCACCCTCAAAACGAACAGGGGGTATTAGACTGGATTCTACATGAGAAATCTCATTTATTTTTTGGTGGGCCGTTTGAGCAAATGCGGTTGACACTAGTATCGCAAAAATTCCAGTAATTGGTAAAGCTTTCATTTTATTTATGATCATTTAAATGGTAATACAAAGCTTCTATCCTATCAATCTTTAGCTTTGTAATTCTTCATTGAAATCTAATGCCAATTTTATTGCCAAAAACATAAGCCACTATAAGACAGTTTGATATCATACTGTTTTAATATAAATTGATCGTATTCGGACATTTAATGTCCGAATACGATCAATTTAATTAGGTAAGTGGTACCTCGATTTTCTAATATCATCACCTGTCTGCCTTATCGCATGTTCGCATGCAGCAGCCATCTTCATTGTCGTAGTAGGATCGTAAATAAAAGTTTCCTTTGGATTGTATTGCGGAAAATATGAGCGGGGATACTAGCCCCGCTACATCATTTGATTAATTGATACTTAATGATTAGGATTACCATAGTAGTTTTGGTAATTCTGAATGGTAGCGCTAAACCATGCTCCACAGCTACTATAATACATATCATTGGCTCCATAGCTGGTGTATGTTAGAACTTGAGTTTCGATCAACTGACCACTTGTATTATAGATACTCATCGTCAATCTACATAGCGTACGAGACTTTCCGAGTTTGATCTCTTTGGCTTCGCTCACAATATTCAAATTAGTTTTTCCAGTTTGTGATTCGTAAATCGTTGATTTTTCAACAACGCTGTTGTCGACCGATTTTGGACCTGTTTTTGCAAAAGTAGCAGATGACATTAAAGCCAAGGCTACGACGCTCATCATTAATTTTTTCATGTTTTTAAGTTTTAGATAAATACATTGGAGGACCAGCCTCTCTGTTAATTAATCCAAAACTGCTAATAAATTTAATTCAGTAAACCCTGTAATAAATATCTGTTGTAGTGGTAACAATATTCGGTTAGTTTGATCAAATTTTTGAAAATAAATAAGAATTCAAAAAATTCTACTACCTTTGCAATCATCAGATGATATGATTATATGAAGACTGAAGCTATCGTACGAAGATCCTTGGCGGAGGAAGTTGCCGCGGCAATAGAAGAAAAAATCAAATTGGGTGAATTTCCTGTAGAATCTAAACTTCCTACGGAACCAGAATTGATGAAGCAATTTGCTGTGGGCAGATCCAGCATTCGTGAAGCTGTCAAATATTTAAGTCAATCAGGCTATCTAAATGTGCAACAAGGGCTTGGTACTTTTGTCAAAAGTAGTACGGGGCATCATGCCCTTGATTCAAAAATTGAGAAAGCCAATTTTAACGATATTTTTGAAGTTAGACACGTATTAGAGTTGCGAATTATTGAAAAAGCAGCCTTAAATCGTACTTCGAAAGGTCTCAAAGATATGGCGCAAGCACTTAAAAATAGAGCTAGATACGCCGAAATGGGAAATTTGACCGCATGCGTTAATGCTGATATTGCCTTTCACAGTGCAATTGCTGAATCATGTGGAAATAGTATTTTGACCGCTTTATATACAACCTTATCTGAGCATGTCAATAAGTTCTTCATGACGATTTATAAGGATACAGTCCCCTTCTTAACTTCTCAACAGCAACACGAGGAACTGATGTTGGCAATTAAAGATAAAGAAGTGAAAAAAGCTGTTGATATTGCTAACCGAATTATCCAACAACTGTAATTTTCCTGTAGCATATACAAACTATCATTCTAAATATATTCAATTTTTATAAACTAAAACATCAGATGACCTGATGAATATTTCCTTTATGAAAACACAATCACTAAACCCGAGTGGATCTTGGAAAAGTTCCGAAACCGTCTATCCGATTTTATTTGCGATTAGTCTTTCACACTTGCTCAATGACCTGATTCAATCTGTCATCCCAGCAGTGTATCCCATGTTAAAGTCAAATTATGCCCTTAGTTTTACCCAAATTGGTATTATAACGTTGGTTTTTCAGCTTACCGCCTCTATTTTGCAACCTTTTGTAGGTTTGTATACAGATAAAAACCCTACTCCCCGGTCACTTGCTGTCGGTATGCTTTTTTCTTTAGCCGGATTGATATGCATTTCTTTTGCGTCAAACTTTATCTACATTCTCCTTTCTGTAAGTCTAATTGGGATGGGTTCGTCTATATTTCATCCTGAAGCTTCTCGAGTTGCTCATTTAGCTTCCGGAGGCAAAAAAGGTCTCGCCCAGTCGATCTTTCAGGTCGGTGGTAATGCTGGTGGTGCGATAGGTCCCCTTCTTGTCGCACTTATTGTGATCCCTTTTGGCCAACAATACATCGGTATGTTTGGGGTATTGGCCATTGTAGCCGTTATGATTCTTACTTATGTTGGTAATTGGTATCAAATACACCTCAAGCCTAAGGCACAAACAACTTCCGTTGCTGCTTCAAAATCTGATCTGTCAAAATCAAAAGTAATTTTTGCACTTGTAATTTTATTGATACTCATTTTTTCCAAATATTTTTACATGGCTTCAATGACCAGCTACTTCACCTTCTATTTGATCAATAAATTCCATGTTTCTGTTCAGGAATCTCAGATTTATTTATTTATATTTCTTGCTTCTGTTGCCGCTGGCACTATATTGGGTGGTCCCTTGGGCGATCATTACGGACGTAAATTAATAATTTGGGTATCAATTCTTGGGGCAGCGCCATTTACGTTACTATTACCCCATGTAGGACTTGGACTAACCATTGTCCTTGCTATTATAATCGGTTTGATCATCTCCTCGGCATTTTCTGCTATCTTGGTTTATGCGACAGAGCTTATCCCCGGGAAAGTTGGGATGATTGCAGGCTTATTTTTTGGTTTTGCCTTTGGCATGGGGGGCATTGGTTCGGCTGTATTGGGCTGGCTTGCAGATCGCACTTCAATTGAATATGTATTCAACATCTGCGCTTATCTTCCATTAATTGGAATCGTTACAGGATTACTACCTAATATTAGTCAAAAGAAAAACTAGTTATTAATAAGAAAAAGCCCTTCTACTATTAAAGAAGGGCTTTTTCTTATTAATAACCTGGATTTTGAATTAGTTTAGTATTTCTATTTATCTCATCTCTGTGTATAGAGGTAAAATACATTTTGTCGTCCCAACTTCTATTTTCAATTCCTGGATCAATATTTGAAACAGCATAGGTATAGGTGTAATTCTCTGGATTATATTGGTAAAGAGTCACATTTTTACCAGCCTTAAGGGTTCCCGTGATATTTATAATGTTCGCCTTTCTGCCTAATGTCTCAGAAGCAATCATCCAACGCCTAGCGTCAAAAAAGCGATGTTCTTCGTAAGCTAGCTCAATCCGGCGCTCGTTTCTATAGCGTGCTTTTAATGCCATACCCGTTTCGCTTGTGGATATTGCGGGCATTCCTGCTCTGAATCGGATTTTATTTAACCATATTTTAGCTTCATTCTCTTCCCCTAATTCAATACATGCTTCTACATAGTTCAATATCGCTTCCGTATAGCGAAACATTGGCCAAGGAATACGTTGTCGTGTATTTTGATCTTCCATTGTAGGATCTGGATCTGTAAATTTACGAATATAATACCCCGTCCTCGAACCATTCCAGTCTTCAATTGGACTCTTTCTTGTATCGAGACCAAATTGAATAACCTTCTGTCCTTTCGCATTAATTACTTCGTATTGTCCAGTTTGAATTTGATTTGCCTTATCTCTTTCAGCAACATCTGCTGTCCTGGGCTTCCAATCTGCACCATCATATAAAATCGTTGCCTTTAAACGTGGGTCGCGGTTTTGATAGGGGCTTGCGGCCATAGAAGGATTGGACCAATCAAATTTTTGGCCATTACTAGTCTCATAGTCGTCTACCAATAGCTGAATCGGTGTATTTCCTGCCCAGTTATGATAACCATTTGGCCCGTTGTCACGTCCTACCCAACCACCTCGCTCGTCTTTTTCATCAATAAAGAATCGACCTAAAATTATATCTTTTCCAGCTGTAAAATCAACGGTCTTACTACCCCCTCCTAATGATACAGCCATATAGTTGGCCGTTCCCTCACTAGGTGACGCTGGTTGAGTCAAGTCTAACTTATAGGCGAATTCTGTATGATCCAATACGGCTTTTGCTGCAGTTTTTGCTTTAGTCCAGCGTTCCATTTGACTACCATTGGTATACATTAGATACTCGGGATTTTTATATGCTGCTAATAAGGTAGATTTTGCTTTTGCTTTACTTCCATCATGGAGGTCACTGGCAGCATATAATAGCACTCTTGACTTTAAGGCCAATACAGCGGTTTCATTTGCACGTCCCTTTGCCGATGAAATACCCTTTAGCAAAAGAGCTGCACTATCGAGATCTTTCACGATCGCATTGACACACTCCTCATAGCTGTTTCTTGGCACCATATAGTCTTTATCATTCAATGTATAGATCTTATTATCAATCGGTATACCTCCATAAAAACGTAACAGCTGTTGATAATAATACCCACGTAGGAAATACGCCTCGCCTAAAAGCTTGTCAGCCTTTGCTTTGTCAAACTTGGGTGAGCTTAAATTAGCAATGGCGATATTTGTTGCCCGTATACGCGTATACATACGTCCATATTCATAAGTATCCATTATATAGCCTTGATCAGCTGGATTTGATCGAGATTCGGTGACAGTATTTATCCCGCGATTAGGGTGTGTAAATAAAGCCTCATCTGTCATGGACGCCATTTCCTGTTCATAAAAGCCTCCTACTCCAAAGCCGTTATAGATTTCTGTCACGAAAGCCTCAGACAACCCAGCATCCGACCAAACAATCTCCTGTGGCACTTCACTGAGTGGCTTTGTACTTACAAAATCGTCATTACAAGCTTGTAATGAAGCAGAAAGTACAAATAGTATAAGTGATATATTCTTAATTTTTTTCATTTTTTTTTCTTAGTTAAGTTCTTGCGATAACAGCTGGTTAGAACGATAATAATGCGCCGACATTAATCAATCTCGCCTGCGGATAATATTGGCCCAACGCATTCACAGCTTCTGGATCGTACATTTTTATCTTACTCCAAGTAATGAGGTTCATCCCATTTGCATAGAGACGTAATGAACCAATACCAATTTTGCTACAAATACTTGAGGCTAAATTATACCCCAATTCTACGTTTTTCAACCTTAGATAATCTGTACTGCGCATCCAATAGGTGTTGTTATAGGAATAATATTGATTACCACGATCTGTCAAACGGGGGTATACACTGCTCGGGTTACTAATGCTCCAGCGTTTATCGTAGAACTCTTCTACAAAATTTCCGATAGAACCCGATTCATCCGTGCCTACACGTATCTCTCCACCTGTAGCTCCCTGAAATAGTACCGATAGATCAAAGTCTTTATAAGTTAAGCTAAAATTGAACCCGCCCTGGAACGTAGGATCACTATTTTTGTCACGTCTAACTTTATCATCTGGTGTTATTTTTCCATCACCATTGAAATCTTGATACTTCATGTCTCCTGGACGTAAAGTTTTTGTAATGGCGCTGTAATCCAACTTATTGTTGGCAATGTCTTCCATGTCACGGAATACGCCATCATAAACATAATAAATATCCGTTTTGATAGGTTTACCTGTGCTTTGTTGCCATGCTGGCGCGCCAGGAGCTTCATCCCAGAAGATAATTTTGTTTTTCGCATAACCACCATTGACACCTACAGTATAGCCCAAATCTCCCACTTTACCACGGTAACCTAAATTAAACTCCCAGCCCTTATTATCCACTTTACCAATATTTTCTGCTGGCAATGTCATCCCTGTACTTTGCGGTATGGAAGCATTTTTCCGCCATAGAATAGAATTGCGACGATTTTTAAAGATGTCAAACTCGAAATTTAACTTTCCTTGCAAAAACTGAAAATCAAATCCAAGATTATAATTATTGGCGACCTCCCAAGTAATCATTTCGTTAGGAACGCGGCTTTCATAAAGAGTCTTAGCTAGTTTATCGTTGACGATATAGGTTCCAAAAGAATAGGTTGAAAAATACTGATATTCTTGTAACTTGTCATCATAATAGATGTTGTCATTCCCCATCTGGCCATAGGAGGCACGTATCTTGAAATAATTAATTACAGGTACATTTTCCTTCCAGAAATTTTCTTCCGATACGACCCAGCCCGCCATAGCACCTGGGAAAAATCCAAATCTTTCACTTTCAGGGAACATATACGAGCCGTCATAACGCCACAGAAATTCCGCGATGTATTTACTTTTGTAATTATAGCCGAATCGACCAAAGTAATTTAACCTTGCTCTTTTCCATGCAGATCCGTCATTATTTTTTTCCTGTTCTCCACCCGCGAAAAGATAATCGATGGCATTTGAAAGAAAATAGCGACGATATGCACTAAATTTATCATTATCGATTGTTTCTCTGTTGATACCAGCAATAGCATTCACTTGATGGTCACCAAATTTTCGGTCAAAGCTCAAGATCCCTCCAAGCAAGATATTTAGCTGATCTTCATTACTTTGATTTAAATTTGGGTCGGCAGGACCGCGTCTTCCCGGAACCAGTTGTGGTGTAGTACCATCCGCTTCATAGGCCCCTTGCCAAGAATATAATGTCCAGGGTGTAACCCATGTTTTTTGATTTTTTACATATTTGTCAACAGAGGCATTCAATGTTAATTTAAGGCCATCTATCCATGGATTTGTAATCTCAACCTGCCCATTTGTTTGAAAATAGTAGCGTTTATCGTGATCGTAGCCTGTCGCATTAGTGGTAATTACCACCGGATTTTCGCCATTTTCGATATCTGGTCCTGGCATTCCATTGGGCCAAATTGCTGGTTGTGTCGGATTTCCCCGCATCAACATCCTAAAGACAGTACCAGCACTCTTAGTAGGGAAATTCCGATTTTCCTGTCTTCCTAAAACACCAAATTGTGTTTTGATATACTGGCTGATATTAGCATCTAGATTAATCCTTAAATCATATTGTTTATATCCTGTAGCCGAGTTCTTATAATAGGCATCTTGATTTTGATACCCCAGAGACATGAGATACTTTACATCCTCGGTACCACCATTAATTTGCAAGTTATGCCGTTGTTGAGGGGACCAGTCTTTTAAAGTTGCCTTATACCAGTCCGTATTCGGATGTCCCCAAGGATCTGATCCATCCTTGAACTTTTGGATATCTTCCGGTTTAAATGGCGCATCTAATACTCCGCCCCCCTGCTTATTGTAACTACCTTTATCATTGATAGCGGTGTAAGCCGCAGACCATTCTTCAACAGGTAGGTTATAAATCTCCAACTCATTACGGATCTCAGCAAATTGAGCTGCATTGGTCAATTTAGGTATTACAGTCGGCTGAGAATATCCCTGATTAAAAGTATAAGAAAACTGAGGCTTTCCTGTCTTTCCTCTTCTTGTCGTCACAAGGATAACCCCATTTGCTGCCCGGGCACCATAAATAGCAGCGGATGCATCCTTTAAAACCGAGATATTTTCTATATCGCGGGGATTGATCCGGTCGATTCCGCCTTCCCGTGCAGGAACCCCATCGATAACGACCAGAGGACTGCTATTTCCTAATGTATTCGTACCCCGTATTTTGATATTGGAACCATCGTATCCAGGCTCAGCGCTTCCATTGGTCGCTGTAACTCCCGGTACTCGTCCTGTTAATGCATTGGAAACGTTCAACGCCGGAGATTGAGCAAGGTCACTTCCCTTGACAGTAGCTACAGCACCTGTAACCGTTTCCTTACGTTGTTTCCCGTAACCAACAACAACGACTTCTTCGAGATTGGATTCCGAATTCAAAAGCGTGACATCTATCGCATGCCGTCCTTTAACAGATTCATCCATAGACTGCTTACCCACCATCCTAAAATTAATGATCGCATTCATAGGGACCTTATCCAACTTGTACTTACCTTGACTGTCGGTTTTTGTTACAAGGTTCGTTCCATTTACAGATACTGTTACTCCAGGAATAGGAATTCCTGTTTCATCATGTACAGTTCCGGAAACGCTTTGCTCCTGTTGAAAGAGAATTCCATAGCTTGCGAGGGTTGCAGCATCAACGATTTGAGGACTCAGGGCCACTAAAGAGCACAACGATCCAGTCCAAAACGCTCTCTTCCATTGATTTGAGAAATAATGGCAGTTAATCATAAAAACTGTTTAATTGTTTAAATTTTGTGTTTAATTAGTTATTTTTTTACTCCTTAAAGACATATCGGTTTAGGCGTCTTATCAGAAGTGGTTTATAATTGTTTATCTAACATGAAAATACGAAAATAAATATACAAAGCAAGTGTTAATTTTACACTATTTAACACTTTAACTTTAATAAGCTGAAAATAAATAGTTTGCAAAAATAAAAATGGTTCGCCTTATTTTTCGATCAGGTATAAAACAACCTTATTAGGATGATACCTTGTACAAAAACGCTAACTGCTCGTCTTTAAAAGAAATTTCCGACAGAAAAGTATACTCTAGTAAATCGAAAGTATATTATCAATTTTTTAAATAATAATATGCATCTTTATTCCTTATAATTAGATCTATAATTGATTGTTTTAAAACAACTATGTGTGTACAAACAATGGAGCTCAATACGGATCTATTAATAGCAAAGAAATAGTTATATCTACGAACAAAACTATGCACATAAAAATCAGGCAAGAAAAGTCAAGTGATCCAACTATTGTATTCGAACTGATCCGACTCGCTTTTGAAAACGAACATTATAGCGATCATCAAGAGCACATTCTAGTAGAAAAACTGAGAAAGAGAGCGGAATTTATACCACAACTGTCCATGGTAGCAGAGGTTGAGGGAGAAATATTAGGCTACATCCTCCTGACAAAGGTGCAGATTATTGATAAAGAGAATCAAAAAGTTTTCGATTCTCTTGCCTTGGCTCCTGTCGCTGTGCTGCCTCTGTTTCAAGGAAAAGGAATTGGCGGAAAATTAATTCTTGGCGCCCATCAGATTGCAAAAAAATTGGGTTTTGGATCGGTAGTTGTGCTCGGACATGCAGACTATTATCCTAAATTTGGATATGTACCTGCATCAGTCTATGGTATAAAATTTCCATTTGATGTTCCTGATGAAAATTGTATGATAAAAGAACTGACAGACAATTCCTTAAAAGGTATACAGGGCACTGTCCATTATCCAGAAGAGTTTGGTGTTATTTCATAAACCAAACTCTTCATTATGATTTGATGCTAATTAACAATTCTATTTAATATTTAATCGGATAGTCTTGCATAAATTCAAACTGATAACCATCTTTTTTCAATGCATCTATTAAAGAAGACAACTCCTGCTGTCCCTTTTGCGTTTGAAACATATCATCATGCATCAAGAAAACAACATTATTAGGCACCATTGAGCTTTTATTGTTCATGTAATTCCGAATGTGTGACAAAGTAGACTCCTGGCTTTGTATTGGTGCACCAGTGATGCTATTAAGCCGCCACTCGACATCCCAACCATAAATTGTATATCCGTTCTTATGCAATAGATCGGCGGTGCTGGATCCATTCTTCAGGTCGATCTTACGAACATCATCATATATCCAGATATTCCTGCCCGGAAGTCGAACGATCTTATGTTTTAGATTGAGATCTTTTTCATTCTTTTCAAAATCAGCAAATGCATTTTGGGGGTTATTATAAAATCGAGAATACTGATTGTTTGCATGTGTATAGCTATGATTATAACAGGCTATAAGCGGATTGGATTCATAACGGGCAAGATCGCGTTTCCGCCCTTTGCTCATATTAGCGTGCTTACCAATCAAGAATACACTCACTTTAATGTTTTTTTCTTTCGCTATAGAATCAATAAAGGCACTACCAATCAATGGTCCGTCATCGAAAGTAAGGTAGATATGTTTTGGATACGTATCAAATGCTTTCCGCAGGGAATCCTTAAGTTCACGTTTTTGTTGTTTGATCGGAACAGGATGCAAGCTATCTACTGTAAATTGAATCTGATTTTTCTGAAGTGAATCCCACCTATTTAACAAATGTGGTATTTTTTCCTTGACAACCAATTTTTCCGTAAGTGTGTCTTTCAGCTCGCCTTTTCCCAAGACTTTGTTTGAAAAATCCTTACATGCGGTTACACTAAACATTGTACTACAAATGAAAAGTACCACAAACAACCTACTACACTTCATATCAATCGCTATAACTTTAATGAATTTCTTTTTTCAAAATTACTACAAAAACCTATTTATTAACCATAAAATCTTACAAATCCCTACTTTCAGGGATAAGGTTAGTAACCTTCAACAATCCCGTACACCTCTTTTTATGGCTTCAGTTTTTATTATAAATCCGATATAAGAAACAATCGTGCCACTTTTTTCGACAGTTGGTCTCTATTTCTTTTTGAAAAATAGTGCTTTGTTATATTCAAAATTCATGCGCGCTATATTCAAAACTGATATACCTTGTGGGCACTCCACCTCGCAGGCTTCTGTATTCGTGCAGTGACCAAATGACTCCAAATCCATTTGTTTCACCATATTTAAAACGCGTTCACTGCGCTCTTCTTTTCCCTGTGGAAGCAAAGCCATATGGGTAATCTTTGCGGAGGTAAATAGTGCTGCACTACCATTTTTACACGTTGCAACACAAGCACCACAGCCAATACAGGCCGCTGAGTCAAATGCTGACTCAGCTAACTCATGAGAAATAGGAATCACTGTCGCGTCTGGGGCTTGACCAGTATTGATGGATACAAATCCCCCAGAAGAAATAATTCGGTCAAATGCCGAACGGTCCACTTTCAAATCCTTTTTAACCTGAAATGCTGCTGATCGAAAAGGTTCGATAAGAATCGTATCATTATCTTTAAATGAACGTAAATGTAGCTGACAGGTGGTTGTATGCTTAAGAGGTCCATGTGCAATGCCATTGATCATCATACCGCATTGCCCACAGATCCCTTCACGACAATCATGGTCAAACTCTACAGGGTCGTCTCCATGCGTAACAAGCTGTTCATTCAGGGTATCCAACATCTCCAAAAACGACATATGTGGATTGAGATCTGTTAAGGTGTAAGTAACTAATTTTCCTGTAGCGTTGCGATCTTTTTGCCGCCATATTTTAAGGTGTAAATCCATAATCGTTCTATTTATTTATAGCTCCTTACAGTTGGTTGTATCTCTTCAAAAATTAATGGTTCCCGAATTAGCTCAGGTTCTTGCCCCTCTCCCTTCCAGGCCCAAGCGGAAATAAACTGGTATTCAGCGTCATTCCGTAATGCCTCCCCATCTGCAGTCTGATATTCCTCCCGGAAATGTGCCCCACAGGATTCGTTCCGCGTCAACGCATCATAACACATCAATTCTCCAATTTCAAAGTAATCGGCTACACGTCCAGCTTTTTCCAGTTCCGTATTTAAGGTATTGGCTTCACCACTAACAATAACATCTTTATAAAACTCTTGCTTCAACCTATTAATCTCCACAATAGCATGACGGAGGCCTTTCTCATTACGCGCGAGCCCACAATAGTCATAGAGTATTTTACCCAGTGTTTTATGAAAATAATCCACGGTTTTACTGCCTTTAATCTTTAAAAATCGATCAATTTGTGCACGAACACCTACCTCTGCACGTTCAAACTCAATATGGTCTGTAGAAATTTTTCCCGTGTGAATATCGTTTGCCAAATAATTTGCAATCGTATAGGGCGCAATAAAATAACCATCCACAGAGGCTTGGAGTAAGGAATTGGCACCCAATCTATTTGCACCGTGATCTGCAAAATTAGCTTCACCTAACGCAAATAAGCCCGGCAGGCTTGTCATCAGCTCATAATCTATCCATAATCCCCCCATTGAAAAATGCGCGGAAGGTGAAATCATCATCGGTTCTTTATAAGCATCATATCCCGTGATCTTTTCATACATATCGAACAGATTACCATATTTCTCTTGTATTTTTTGTTTCCCCTGTTCTCTAATAGCTTTCGCAAAATCAAGGTAAACAGCATTTTTAAGTGGACCAATCCCAAAGCCAGCATCAATCCGTTCTTTGGCCGCTCGAGATGAAATGTCCCTTGGAGCAAGATTACCAAATGCCGGATAACGACGTTCTAAATAGTAATCTCTCTCTTCCTCAGGAATAGCGTTTGGTTCCCGCTTCTCATCTTCTTTCAAAGGAACCCAAATCCTTCCGTCATTACGTAACGACTCTGACATTAGTGTTAATTTAGACTGATAATCGCCGGACTGCGGCAACGAAGTTGGATGAATCTGAATCCAGCTCGGGGAGGCCATTAATGCCCCCTTCTTGTGTGCCCGCCAAATGGCAGAGCCATTACAGCCCATTGCTAGTGTCGATAGATAATAAATTTTACCATACCCTCCGGTTGCCAATATAACGGTATGTGCAGCGTGTCGTTCAAGCTCCCCTGTATCAAGATTTCGAACAATAACGCCTCGGGCCTTTCCATCTATTACGACGATGTCGAGCATTTCATGTCTGGAGAAAAGCTGTACGGCACCTTTGCCGACCTGACGCATAAGTGCCTGATACGCTCCCAAAAGAAGCTGCTGTCCAGTTTGACCTCTCGCATAGAATGTACGACTTACCTGTACACCTCCAAAAGATCGATTATTCAGATAGCCTCCATATTCACGACCGAAAGGAACACCCTGTGCAACTGCCTGGTCGATTAAATTGAGCGAACATTCGGCCATACGATAGACGTTGGCCTCACGGGCACGAAAATCACCGCCCTTTAGCGTATCAACAAACATACGATAAACACTGTCCCCGTCATTTTTATAATTTTTTGCGGCATTTACACCTCCTTGAGCAGCCACAGAATGTGCCCTTCTCGGACTATCCTGAAAGCAGAAGGATTTTACCTGGTATCCCATCTCCCCAAGAGAAGCCGCGATGGAGCTACCTGCCAGTCCGGTTCCGATAACGATAACATCCAGTTTTTTACGATTTGCAGGATTAACAAGCTTGGCAGTCTTTTTATAACGGGTCCATTTTTGATCCAATGGTCCATCCGGTATTTTTGAATTTAATGTCATAACTTCTCCCCCTTATTTAACTGTAAAAAATATATAAATAGGCATCAAAGCAAAACCAATGCTGATGATGACCGAATAGCTGATACCAATAATCTTAAACCATTTAACAAATTTGGGATGGAATAAGCCTAAAGTTCGAATCGCACTATGAATCCCATGAATAAGATGATAACACAAGGCAACCATCGATAAAACGTAAATAAGAACATACCACCATTGCTGAAAAACCTCGATTACAAGTACATATAAATCCTTGTTACCGCGTTCATCAAGTGGAGGAGCGCCAAATTTGTACACGTACCAAAAATTCTGGAAATGGATAACTAAAAAAATGAGGATCAGGGTCCCTAAAATCCCCATATTGCGCGAATACCACTTACTTGCTCTTCCCCGATGATCTGAAACATAGTGGGCACCGGTCTTTTTATTCTTTACGGTGATGATCAATCCGTCCAACGCATGCAAAATAATGCTGGCATAGAGTACGTAAGAAATAATTTTGATCAAGATATTGCCTGCCAAAAAATGGGAGTAGGCATTAAATTGTAGATGTGCTTGTTCCTGCGGTAAGAATAGCTGTAAGTTCCCTAGAAAGTGAATCAGTAAAAAGAACGCTAAAAATAAACCCGTCAGACACATAAGCATCTTCTTTGACAATGTAGATAACATAATAAGATCTTAATTTTAATAATAGCCTATAACCTTCATCCACAATCCACCAACGCCCATATAAATCACCAATAACACGATACCAATTTCCAGTCCACGCAGCCACCATGATTTTAAATCGACATATCCGCTTCCAAAAAATACCGGTGCAGGGCCGTGGCCATAATGTGTCAAAACACCATAGATAGAGCCCAAGAATCCAAGCATCATTGCAAGCAACATTGGCGGAATACCCAAAGAAACACCAACCCCCAACAAGGCCGCATACATAGCCGCAACATGGGCGGTAGCACTCGCAAAAATGTAGTGACTAAAGAAATAAACAAGAATGATTACCGGAAAGGCTATTTGCCAACTTAAATCACCAATCTGTACTTTGATCAGGTCGCTAAACCAGCCGATAAAGCCAAGCTCATTTAAGGAACTGGCCATCATAACCAAAACAGCAAACCAAACAATCGTATCCCATGCTCCTTTTTCGGCTTTAACATCCTCCCAGGTCAATACAGAGGTCAGTAAAAGTAGTGTCAAACCGATGAAGGCTGTGGTTGTAGCATCAATTGAAAAAGAACCACCAAAAATCCATAATGCCAATAAGATAAAGAACGCCAAAAGCATTAACCATTCATTCCTGGAAATTGGTCCCATCTCTTTTAATTTCTGCGCCGCCATCTTAGGTGCATCACCTGTTTTTTTCAATTCAGGTGGATATAACTTATAAAGAACAAGCGGTACTACAAAAAATGCGACAATACCGGGTATAAATCCAGCAATCGCCCAGGACATCCAGGTAATATCAATTCCTAGGTTCGCAGCAAATTTTTGACACATTGGATTACTGGCCGTTCCCGTCAAAAACATCGAAGAAGCAATTAGATTCATATAATAACTATTTAAAGTTAGATAGGATCCCAATTTTCGATGTGTCTCTGGCTTATCTGGAACAGAATCAAAACTAATTGCCATCGATTTCATGATGGGATAAATAATCCCTCCCCCTCGGGCTGTATTACTGGGAATAGCCGGAGCCAAACAAACATCCGCCAAGCCCAATCCATAAGCAAGTCCTAATGAACTCTTTCCAAAAACTCGAATAAAAAGAAAGGCAATTCGATTTCCCAGTCCTGTTTTAATAAAACCCCGGGCAATGAAAAAGGAGATACCAATCAACCAAATTACCTTATCTCCGAAACCCGTCAAAGCTTTAGTAATCGACTTACCCGCATCTCCAGGGGCTAATACTTGTGTCAGGGCCGTAAACGCGATGGCCATCATACACATGGTACCCATAGGAGCTGCTTTTAAAATAATCCCAAGAATGGTTGCAGCGAAAATTGCAAATAAATGCCAAGCTTCCGGACTGACGCCTTTCGGTATTGGGATAAACCATAAAATGAGTGCTACTAGAAAAGTAATGGCAACATTTTTAATACTGATTTCTTTCATGATAAACGTAGTTTAATAGATTAGAATCGACTTTGTACTTGAACAATAAATAAATTTTTGTTGAATTCGCTGGTATTCTCTGTCTGCTTTTTATATCGGTCCAATTGAAGTCCCAACTGTATCCTTGCACCATAATTTTTTAAAAATTCCAAACCAAACATCGGCGTATATGTTTGACGCGCATTTGCATTGAGTTTATAATTAGGATCAATGTATTCATATCGACAAGATAGCTCGAAAGCGCTTAAATTGAAATAATTTACTTCATACCTTAAGTTCGGTAGAAAGTAGATGCCGCGGACCAGATAGTCACTCAACTTGGATGTCCGCGCACTTTCTTCCAAAGAATAATACAGGTTATGATTGATCGCCTGCTTTGCTTCCAGTTGCATATCAAGATTCCATCGTTTGCCAAAACTGACATTACCAGTTAGATCTACCCCCAATGCATGTACCTGTTTCTTCATCACATCGCCAACGCCACCATTAAGTCCTAAATTAACACCGTACTTCTTTGAAAGTCCAAAAACCAGACGAGTGGCATATTGCTTACCATTATCGTTATCAACAACTTGATTCTTCCCGTTCCCATTCACCACAGATAGGGAATAACTAAAGGGCATATCGCCTAGCGTAGTCTCGCCTGTCGCAGCAACCCCGATTTGAAAACTTGCCCAACCTAATTTACCGAATTCAAGATACTGGTTCGACCAGTCCAAAGATTTGATGATGTCAATAGGATAAGTTTCCTCGATGCCAAACCAAGGACGAAATTGGCCCACTGTGATTGCCAATTTGGGACTAAATGTATATTTCAAGTAGGCATTTTCGAGCACTTTTGTTTTGGGATCACTTTTGAAATCTGCAAGGTTAGCTAATACGGCAACTTCAGTACGCTTACTAATTTGAGCGCGCATCTGTACCCGCATATATTTCACCATAAAATTGTTATCCGTACCTGAACCATCACTGTGATGTAGCCCATTGACATCAACATCTTTTGTCGCACTAACAAGGTAACGGGCCTGAAACAAACCTTTCACCTGAAGCTTGGGATAAGTCGTGTCATCTTTTTTTTGTTGCACAGAATCAACTTTATTTTCTTGTACAGTACCTGGTTCTTGCCCTTTGACCAAGGTATGGCTCAATAAACATGCAATTGAAATTGGAATGTAGCGTTTCTTCATACTTAAACAATTTTATTCTTAGCCAGTAGCCCAGCTCACTTCTCATTGTTAATAATCTTGTCGTTTAAATCTAATGTTGTATTATCAACACATAGCTTTAAAAAATGTTTTGTTATTCTAATAAAATTTAATAACTGTAAGAAAATCAAACTGATTAAAAAAAGATCAGGTATAAATTCCACGTTTTTATGTAATTTCACAAGCGAATTTCAATACAATCTAAATTTAAAACCTATAGATTGATCTTTTTATGAATTTTGAACTTCATAAAAAAACTTCATCATTTAAATATGTAATACATTTTAGAATCGATAAATATATTATGAAAGAAAAACTAATCAGAACATGCTTTATTGGCCTTGCGCTCCTTTTGATCCAAAGCTTTTCAGTATCAAGCGTTCAGGCTACAGACAAAGAAAAACCCGCTATGTTTTGGACCTGGCTAGATTACAACGCCAAAACAAACTTTGATTCTATTTGCCGTGAGATGAATTATCTAGGTATCGATGGCGTGATGTTAAATGCTGCTAGTCCAGATGAGTATCGTGTAGCGATTCCTATTGCAAAAAAATACGGAATCCAGGTTATAGCCTGGCTTTGGACGATGAATCTGGAACACGACAGAGATAAAATACTTAAAGAGCATCCAGATTGGTTCAGTGTCAATCGCAATGGAAAAAGTCTCGCAGATACCACTGCATACGTTGGTTATTATAAATTTTTATCGCCTGTAGTACCAGGAGTAAAAGAATATATCAAAAAGAAAATTGAATCCTATTGTGAAGTTGAGGGATTGGAGGGTATCTCTATTGACTACAATCGTTATGTGGATGTTGTCCTCCCCACAACCCTTTGGCCTAAATACAATATTGTCCAAGATCGCGAGTATCCCGCTTGGGATTACGGATACCATCCCATTGCTATAGAAAAATTTAAAAAACAACATGGCTATGACCCTCGTGCACAAAAAGATCCATCGAAAGATCTCAAATGGCGCCAATTTCGTTGCGATCAGATAACAGATATCGCCAATATGATTGCAGAAATTGTTCATTCTCATGGCAAAACAATGGCGGCATCCCCTTTCCCGACCCCCAAAATGGCTTCACGTATGGTACGTCAAGATTGGGGTAAGTGGAATTTAGATGTTGTTTTTCCGATGGTGTACAGCAATTTTTATACAGAAGATCCAAGCTTTATTAGCGATTGTACCTTAGAAAATGTGCGCGACAAAGGTGCAAATACGACCCTATATTGTGGGTTGATGGCTAAAAATAATGAGGAAATATTTACCGATATGGATGAAGCGCTAAATAATGGTGCGCAGGGAATTTCTATTTTTACCATCCATAGCTTAAAAGATCCTCAAATCAAGGAAAAATTCAGAGCCTATACAGCTGCTGCGAAAGCGAGAAAAGCTCAAAATAATGGAACTTTAACACGCTTGGCACACGTGAAAATCGAAAATAATCCCTTCAAAAAAGAAGGAATTATGAAATTAATCAACCAAAAGATACAAGATTTAGTCCGTTCAGAAAACCCTGCTGCGAGCCCGATAGCATTATCAAAATATAAAAAAATAGATGCATATGATGTGACTCAAAAATACCTGGTTACTGATAAAGTGAGCAAAAAGAATTTTTACGTCACCTTCTTTTTCTATGGCGGTATACTTTCCGGTTGGAATGTTGATCCAGCTCCAAATGCAGCCTAAGGGATGACCTACTAGGAAGAGGTGCTAAAATGTTATCTATTTAGCACCTCTTTTCTTTTTAATACACTGTTCCCTATCTTTGGAACGAACAAATAATTAAAAAATGAGAAAAAATGTTAGGTTGGTAGCCTGTGTTATAGGCTTGATATGTTGTGGATCAATTCCTGTCGCCTTTGCTCAAAATAGCATTCAAAATCAGCAGGGTGCTAAAACCGCGATTATTGATAAAGCATTATTGGATAAAATATTGGATAAAAATAGACAGTCATTCAAAGAAGGTAAAGTGGCCGATTATATTCCGGAATTGGGTAAAGCCAACGCATCGTCCATTGCTCTTTCGGTTGTAAATAGTGATGGAACAATCGTTAGTATCGGAGATGTGCAACAAAGATTTACAATTCAGAGTATTTCAAAAATTGTTTCATTAATGGTCGCTGTATTGGAAAACGGAGAACGAAATATTTTTGATAAAATGGGGTACTTTGGTACAGACAAACCTTTCAATCATTTTGCGAATTTGGAAACATCGGGTAAACCGCTCAATCCAATGATGAACGCTGGCGCCATTTTAACGACATCGCTTATTAAAGGAACAGGTGAGGAACCTTTTCTTAAAATACTCAATATGATTCGTTTTATAACAAATAATGAAAAGATTGATTATAGTAAATCCGTATATAATTCGGAACGGGAGACTGGAAATCGAAACAGAGGTATGTTCTATCTGATGCGCAACAATGGACTCATTGATGGTGAAGGTGAAGATAAACTAAATAATTATTTTAAGCAGTGCTCAATTGAGATAACCGCAGAGGATCTAGCTAAAATAGGTTTCTTTTTTGCCAATCATTGCGTGCGCTATGATGGAAATAAGCAATACAATAATCCAAGTCTATCTCAGCTAGTTCAATCACAAATGCTCATTGCAGGAATGTACGAATTTAGCGGCGAATATGCCAGAACTGTGGGACTTCCAAGTAAATCGGGCGTTGGTGGCGGAATCGCAGTAAGTGTACCGAATAAAATGGGTATAGGAGCCTATAGTCCAGCCTTGGATCAACACGGTAACTCGGTAGCCGCTTATCGCATGATATTAGATTTGGTGAAAGAGAAATCACTGAGCCTCTTTTATTAACCTTAGTAAATTCTAGTTAACTATAACATGATACGGACAGAACCAATCATCGCAGTGGATAACGTTCCCAAAAGCTCACAATTCTACCAAAAGCTTTTAGGCTGTGCGAGTCAACATGGAGGAGAAACATTTGAAATTCTCACGGATAACGGAACTGTTATTCTCTGTTTACACAAATGGGGTGAACATGATCACCCTACTATGCGGAATCAAATACATGCAGGGAATGGATTCATATTATTCTTTAGGGTAGATAATTTAAAGCAAATTTTCGAAAACGCTACTTTGCTAAATGCAGTCATAGAGAAAGATATACATTACAATGAGAATTCTTTGAAGGATCAATTTATCCTACGTGACCCCGACAATTATTACCTAATTGTATCAGCCTAGTCAGATTTATTTGTTTGTCGATCGCATGTTTGATTGTATTCATCAGTTAAAAAAGTCCGTTCTTAAACCAGTTTAACTTTTGTGTTGAATGTTTGATGCAACTTTGTCTTATCAAAATTTAAAACAATGACCACACGATTTAATATTGCAAAAGTAGATGCAACCGCCTATAAGGCGATGATGGGATTGGAAACATATCTCAACGATATTTTTTTAAATCCTATTCAAAAGGAACTCATAAAAATACGTGCTTCACAGATCAATGGCTGTGCCTTTTGCTTAGATATGCACACAAAGGATGCGCTGAAGTATGGTGAAACTCCACAAAGGATATTTTTATTAAATGCCTGGCGGGAAACGGATCTATTCACCAAGGAAGAACAGATATTGTTGGAGATGACAGAAGAGATCACATTGATACATCAAAAGGGATTGACAGAAAGCACTTTTCAAAAAGCAAAAGAAATATTTGAAGAAAAGGAGATTGCACAGATTATTATGGCAATTATTACCATAAATGCGTGGAATAGAATTGGCATCAGCACGCATTTGGAACTATTAAAGTAGTTTTAGGCGCTTTCGCAAAAAAGCCTTGTCCAATATTGGACAAGGCTTTTTCATTTACAAATAATTTCCTTTTATTTTCCTGTTAAAATCCCAATTATCATTTATCTTTATTAGGAAAACCTATATAAATACATGATTATGAAAATTATAAAAAAAATCCTAATTGTTTTAGCGATCATCATCGCTATCCCATTAATTACAGCGATCTTCGTCAGTAAAGACTTCTCGGCCCAAAGTGAGATCACGATCGATAAGCCAAAGCAGGAAGTGTTCAACTATGTAAAAATGCTTAAGAACCAAGATAACTTTGGTGTATGGCAACTCTCAGATCCCCAAATGAAAAAAACTGAACAGGGTGTAGATGGTCAAGTTGGCTATAAATCCAGCTGGGATGGTAAGAAAGTTGGTAAAGGTTCACAGACTATTACAAAAATAGTCGATGGCGAAACGATCGAAACATCCCTCGATTTCGGCATGGGTGAACCAGCCAAGGGTTATTTCATCTTAAAAGAGATCTCGCCTAATCAAACGTCGGTGACTTGGGGGATTTCAGGAAAATCGCCCTATCCATGGAACTTTATGAACTTATTTATGCATATGAACAAAGATTTCGATCAAGGGCTGAAGAATCTAAAAAATAGACTAAAATAGAGACTATACAAAGTAAAAAAAGGTGGTTAAAATAAACTTTACTTTAACCACCGTTTCTTATTTTTAAAATGAACAAAATTTATCTTCTGCGCATTAAAATTCGTAGAATATACCAAAACAGCAACATTATTGATGAAAATAGCTGTAGGGCTGCCCCAACGTATTGTTCGTTGCCGTAACTATACTTCAGATTTTGAGTTTGATAGAGTATGCTTCCGGAAGCAAGTGCAATCATTGCAACCGAGAACCATAATCCAAGTTCAAAACCAAAAATAGCTCCAGCGACAATTGCCCCCAAGGATAAGAAACCCCCAATTACCAGGATATTCCTGAGAAATGAAAAATCTTTATTGGATACAAATGCAACGACAGTAAGCCCAGTAAACAATGCCAAAGTCATTATACTTGCTTGATAAATGACACTAATTCCTTCGGTCATAAACACCGCCATAAAAATCATTGGGAGGAAGATGATCGCTTCCAGTACAATATAGAAAGCTAGTCCTAGATATTGGGTTTGACGGCTTTGCGAAAGTGTCCATCTTGATGAAAGTGTGGACCCTAACCAAAAACATCCCAATAAGAATAACCAAATAAATTTTCCGCTAACCATCCAAACGATAAAATCATAAGGGATCAATTTGATCAGCAAAGTTTCCAAAACGATAAATGCTAAAATCGAAAGCGCAACATGAAGATAGGTTTTTTTATAAAACACTCCCCTTTCAGCGTCATCATTGATAAGAATGTACTCTTGTGATTCCATAAAACAAATACGATTGATTAAATAACGATTAAAAATAAGCATTAATTCTATTTCCACAAGAAAGAAGTTTGCATAGGCTTATAAAAAAAGAACCCCGCCTAGCGGGGTCCATTCAAACAAACAACTTATTTCCAGCCTCCTCCCAAATCTTTATAGATATTGACAACAGCATTGAGCTGCTGCTTCTTCGTTTCTATCAATTCAAGTTTCGAATCCAGCACATCGCGTTGTGTCATCAAAACCTCCATATAGTCTGCCCTCGCTGATTTAAAGAGATCATTTGACACAGACACGGAATTATTCAGAACCTCAACTTCTTTTGTTTTGAAATCGTAGCTGCGCCCTAGGTTTTCAATATTAGAAAGTTGTGTAGAGACTTCTAAGTAAGCATTCAGAATTGTCTTCTCATAATTATATACAGCCTGTATTTGTTTGGCGTTGGCCGTATTAAATTCCGCTTTAAGCCCATTTTTATTTATCAATGGTGCTGCAAGCTCCCCTATTAGATTATACAAAACTGATTCAGGCATCTTAAATAGATAAGAAGGCTTGAATGCCTGTAAACCCAAAGCCGCCGAAATCTCCAAAGAAGGGTAAAACTCTTTCCGCGCGATCTGTACGTCCAACTTCGCGGCAGCGAGCTCATACTCTGCCTCACGAATATCAGGTCTATTGCTCAGTAATTGGCTCGGTATGCCTGTTTGAACCTTCGCCGGGATCAAATCGACAAAATTGCTTTTGTCGCGTTTGATCTCTTGTGGAAAACGCCCCAATAGAAAATTAATACGGTTTTCAGTTTCTTTGATCTGTTGCCTCGTCTCAAATTCCATACCCTTGGTTTTCAATACTTCAGCCTCAAACTTTTGAACCGCCAGTTCTGTTACACGAGCAGCCTGTTTCTGCAATCGGATTACCGCAAGTGCATTGTCCTGTAGCTCGATATTCTGTTTGATAATGGTCAACTGATTGTCCAATGCCAATAATTCATAATACGAACGGGCAACCTCGGCAATAAGGCTACTCAAGACAAAATTTTTCCCCTCTACCGTAGCAAGATAGCGGTTGAGTGCGGCTTGTTCAGAGTCCTTAAGTTTTTTCCAAACGTCGATTTCCCAACTGGCATACGCACCAATTGTCAAATCTCCTAGTGGATCCGGCATTTCCTTTCCAGGAGCAATTTCTGTGCTGGCATCACCCGCCCCCTGGCTGGTATATCGCCCAACTTTTTCAACACCTCCTCCAGCACGTAAACCAACGGTAGGTTTCAACGCCCATTTTCGTAAAAGAATATCATTCTTTGCGATTGCCAACTCCTGCAAAGTAACATTCAGTTCCTGATTGTTTTTTAACGCTGTATCTATTAATACAACTAGATTTGGATCAGTAAAAAATTCACGCCACTTAACCGATGCTGAATTTGTTGTGTCAGATTTATCTACGTCTGTAAATTGCTGCGGAACAAATTTATTCTCCTGTATTTGTGTCGCTTTCGGAACCTTACATCCCGTCACTGCTGCTGAAAGCGAAAATGCAATGACCCATTGTATTTTTCTGCGATTAGTCATTATTATCAAGTTCTTCAGTTAATGGATTTTCATCCTCGTGTTTAATAAGCTTACGTCTAGAGGCAATAGTTCCGAAGATATAGTACAAGCCTGGTATCACTAAAATACCGAACACTGTTCCAAACAACATACCTCCCGCTGCTGCCGTACCGATCGTACGGTTTCCTATTGCACCTGGGCCAGACGCCATAACTAAGGGAATCAAGCCTGCGATAAAGGCAAATGATGTCATCAAGATAGGTCTAAACCTAACTTTTGCACCATCCAAGGCAGCTTCAATAATACTCAATCCTTGCGAATGCCGCTGGGCTGCAAACTCAACAATCAACACGGCATTTTTACCAAGTAAACCTATGAGCATGACCAAAGCGACCTGTGCATAAATGTTGTTTTCCAATCCCAATAACTTCAATAATAGAAAGGCCCCGAAGATTCCGATTGGTAAAGAAAGCAACACCGCAAAAGGCATAATAAAGCTCTCATACTGAGCGGAAAGTATCAAATAAACGAAACCAAGACAAATTAAGAAGATATAAATTGCCTGATTTCCACGACCTACCTGATCTTTGGAGATACCAGCCCAGTCAATGCCATAGCCTCGAGGTAACGTTTTGGCAGCGACTTCATTAATCACCTGAATGGCTTCACCACTACTGTAGCCTGGTGCGGCAGAGCCCGAGATTTCAGATGCCATATACATATTGTGCCGAGTAATCTCAGAAAGACCATAAACCTTTTCCATATGCATAAATGCTGAAAATGGGACCATTTCTTCTTTTTCATTCTTCAAATATAGCTTTAAGATATCTTCCGGCAAAGCCCTATATTGCGGCAAAGCCTGCACCATAACTTTATATTGGCGGTCGTACTTAATGAAGTTCGTTTCGTAATTACTACCAACCAAAGTCGAAAGCGTATTCAGCGCATTATCAATGGTAACACCCTTCTGTTGCGCCAGATCATTGTCTATATGCAACATATACTGCGGAAAACTCGCGCTGTAGAAGGTAAATACAGACGATAATTCAGGCCTCTTGTTCAACTCACGAACAAAATCCTTACTTACCGTTTCCATTTTCTTGTAGTCACCAGAACCTGCTTTGTCCAGAAGACGAAGCTCAAATCCACCCGCGGCACCATAGCCCGGTACGGCTGGTGGTTGGAAAAACTCGATAGACGCCCCTGGGATATTTTTGGCAGCAGCCTCTAGTTGCTCAATAATCTCTTGCGAGGATTCTTTACGTTCTTCCCAGCTTTTCAAGTTGATCAAACAAGTACCTGTATTTGCTCCAGTTCCTTCAGTCAGGATTTCATAACCAGCTAACGACGATACCGATTGTACACCATCAATGTTTTCAGCTTCTTTTTGCAATGTCTGGGCTGCTAAATTGGTTCGTTCCAATGTCGATCCCGGCGGCGTTTGAATAATGGCATAAATCATCCCCTGGTCTTCATTGGGGATAAAACCTGCAGGAACAGCATTATTCAAAAAGTAGGCTCCAATACAAAAACCAATTAATACTAAAAATGTAAACACCCGTTTATCCACTATCCCTTTCAACAAATAAACATATTTGTTGGACATCTTATCAAACAATCTATTGAAAGAATCAAGAAACTTATCGATAATGGATTTCTTTCTTGCCTTGCCATGATTATTCTTCAGCATGATCGCACATAATGCTGGAGTCAGTGTCAATGCCACAACACCCGATAGGATGATGGATGTTGCCATGGTAATGGAAAACTGCCGATAGAATATTCCTACGGGACCAGACATAAAGGCAACGGGGATAAAAACCGCCGCCATAAGAAAAGTGATCGCAACAATGGCACCGCTGATTTCATGCATCGCTTTTTTGGTTGCCTTATAGGCCGAAATATGAAGCTCTTCCATTTTGGCATGGACGGCTTCAATAACCACAATCGCATCATCCACAACCACACCAATGGCGAGCACCAATGCAAACAGGGTGATCAAGTTAATGGTAATTCCAAAAAATTGCATGAACAAAAATGATCCCACCAATGAAACCGGCACTGCAATGGTTGGAATCAAGGTCGAGCGCCAATCTCCTAAGAATAGAAAGACGACAATAGCAACAAGCACAAATGCTTCCAATAAAGTATGGACCACCTTTTCCATGGATGCATCCAAAAATTTTGAAACGTCATAACTGATTTCGTAATCCAGCCCTTTAGGAAAAGATGCCTTCAATTCCTTCATTTTACTTTTAACGTCTTGGATTACCTGAGAAGCATTACTTCCATAGGATTGTTTTAAGACAATCGCTGCGGAGGGTTTTCCGTTCAGTGTAGAATAGATATCATACATCGCCGAACCGAATTTGATGTCCGCAACATCTTTTAAGCGTAACATTTCACCATTTTCACCCGCACGTAACACGATATTGCCATAACCTTCGGTTGTCGTAAAACGTCCCGGGTATTTCAATACATATTCGAAAGATTGGGAGGTCATACCAGACGACTCGCCGGCTTTACCTGGTGAAGCTTCCAAACTCTGCTCTGATAAGGCTTTCATCACCTCTTCTGCAGAGATCTTGTAGGCTGTCATACGATCTGGTTTCAACCAAATACGCATCGCTAATTCGCGCGTTCCAAGAATATTAGCCACCCCAACACCGTCTACACGACGTAATTCGGAGACAATGTTCATGTCCGCATAGTTATACATAAAGTTTCCATCAAGCTCTTTGTCTTTGCTATAGAGATTGATGTACATGAGCATGTTGGATTCTTCACGTGTAATCTTAACCCCCTCACGTACCACAATTGGAGGAAGCTTATTCACCACAGAAGCCACACGGTTCTGCACATTTAATGAAGCCTGATTCGGATCTGTTCCTAGGTTGAATACCACCTGGATACTTGCTTCCCCGTCGTTACCGGCATCAGAAGCCATGTATTTCATGCCCGGAACCCCATTTATCGCCCGCTCTAGCGGAATGATAACTGATTTAATCATCAACTCACCATTTGCTCCAGGATACTCCGCAGTGATATTCACCTTCGGTGGCGATATAGATGGAAATTGTGTTACAGGAAGCTGTACCATAGAAAGCACACCCAAAAACACAATGATCAGTGATATAACGATCGAAAGTACTGGTCTATTTATAAAACGACTAAACATAGTAATTTAAGTGTAAGGGGTCTATTCTGTTTTTAACTTCAAATTTGAAATGGCGTCTTTAGGTTGCACAAAGCTGTAGCTGATTTTATCATCCTCTTTTGCTTTCTGAATACCGTCCAACAAAAATTTATCATCTTTTTGAAGTCCGCTCGTTACCACATACAGATCTGGTAGGGAGTTACCGATTGTGATATGACGAGCTTTTAATTTGCCATCCTTATCGACTACATACACATATTTACGGTCCTGCATTTCGTATGTCGCTTTCTGTGGAATAATTAAAACCTGTTTCAACGGAAAGTTCATTACCACCTTGCCGCTCTCGCCATGTTTTAATAGACGGTTTGGGTTGGGAAATTTCGCTCTAAAAGCAATATTTCCTGTTTCACTGTTAAATTCACTTTCTATGGTCTCTACAAGACCATTTTGAGCAAATAGCTCATTATTGGCAAGTAACAGGCCCACATGGGTATCCCCGCGTTTACTAACGTTAGTTTGATAACTTAAATATTCTGGTTCGGAAACATTGAAATAAACCAACATCTCACTATTATCGGACAGACTTGTCAATAATTCACCTTCATCCACCAAACTTCCCAATTTCAATGGAATCCGATCAATGGTTCCGTCAAAAGGTGCCCTGATTTCTGTAAAGGAGAGATGTAATTTTGCAATCGCTGCCGCAGCTTTGGCTTGCTCAAGCTTCGCTTTAGCCATAGCGAGTTCGTTGGGCGATACAACATTTTTATCAGCTAATGTTTTTGTATTTTGAACTTCAATTTCTGCTACATTAACTTCTGCAGAAGATTTGCGGTATTCGGCCTCATACATCTTCGGCATAATCCGAAAAAGGAGTTGCCCTTTATGGACAAATTGTCCTTCGTCCACGAAAATCTGCTCAAGATAGCCTTTCTCTTGAGCCCGAAGCTCAATATTTCGGAAAGATCTAATCTGGGAGACAAAATCCTTACGGATAGTTGTATCCATTTGTACCGGAGAGGTCGCTGTAAATTTCTCTTTTTCTTCCTTTTCTTCCTTTTTGGAAGTACACCCGATTTGGCATAAGCTAATAGCCAAACTAGCGAGCATAAATACTCTTTTCATTTGTAAGCGTCTAATTAAAAAAATAAGTTTGATTGTTTGTTGTGCTGGTTGGTGAAATAACCTCTACTTTGATTTATGGTCGTTCCGACTTGTCAATAGATTGTACAAATCGATTACAACGCAATGGAGCATCCCTTAGGATATCCACCAAAGCATATGAAATTTCGAAGGGTATATTTTAAATTCTCCAGTTTTGTTGAAGAACATATCTTTGAGGGAAAAGATAGGCTATGAAATTGCAAAAAGGAATCTTCTTTGCAAATCGAAAAACAAAAACAAAAAGGACAATTGCAAAAAGCAGCAGCGCAACAAATTGAGAGGTTACCTGCAAATCCTTGGTCAATTGAAAATTCTCGGCATCAAATTCTTCTATAACGGGATTATCACCGTGTATATTACCATAAAATAGCGGATCGATGTGATCAACCGATGCATCAATATACTGCTGTACGTCAGCATGATTATGCTGATACATAAAACTAACAGCTGGTCGATCGGATTCAATGAGCACAGCATGGCTATTACTGCTTCTGATAAATAAGAAGCATAGGAAAAGGAGTATGGTAATAACCGCTTTCATTGCGGGGCAAATATACTAGCGTACAAATAATTTTAACGATCTTTAACACATTTTAACAAAACAATTACAATCCGCTGATTTCCGCTAGAAAAGTGATAATTGCAAACCCCGTCCATTTGTTCGCAAAGGTTCTGCATCTCCAAAGACTGTCCTGCCTCCATACTGCCAAGAATCCCTCCGTTCCTCCGCTATAATTTGCTGAATATCAAACTTTGGCTGAAAATCTCTTTCGCTATCCAGGACGATCTGGTGCAACTTGTTGATTGATTTTAACTTTTCACCATAACCCAATTTAGATTTTTCAACACCTTTTTGTAAAATCTGAATGCTCTCATCGTAAATGGTTAATGGAACCGGAAAAGGATGTCCATCTTTTCCGCCATGAGCAAAGGAAAATCGTGCGGGGTCGTTGAACCGTGAAGGCGCTCCATGGATAACCTCACTAACCAAGGCCAATGACTGTAACGTGCGGGGGCCAACTCCTTTTAACAGCAGTAGATCTTCAAAATGGCTTGGTTGACTTTCTCGGGCGACATACAACATCGCTCCCAATCTTTTCAAGTCAACATCTGCAGCACGTACATCGTGATGAGCTGGCATAATAAGTTTAGCGAAATCTTGCATTACTTTACTTGAATCCTCTCCCACTATATTCATGATACCGGCTCTATTGGCTGCCGCTTCTGCAGCTGTCAAGTTGAGGATTATACCTTGCGAAGGCCCACTGATGCCAGCATGAGGTTCTTCAACGAACGACTTGACCTTTTCAGAATGCCAATGGTAGCGACGAGCGGTGCCATCCTTTTCATGCATACCTTGCTGGACAACAGACCAATTACCACTATCTGTTACGATAAAATTATGTAAATACAGTTGGTAACCATCTTGAATGGCTGTGTTATCCACTTTAGCGACAAGCTTACTGCTGCGAATCAAGCCGTTGCCATCCAACCCAATTCGATCTGACAACTGAAGTAGTTCCTGTGGGGTCTGCATAGACAATTTGCCTTTCCCCCCACAGATATAAAGCCCCAGCGACTTCGCATCTGGATTAATAGCGCGTTTTAATGCCCCCATAACAGCCGTTGTGATCCCTGAAGAATGCCAATCCATCCCGAGAACAGCACCGAAACTCTGAAACCAGAATGGATCCGCTAGTCTTCTTAAAACTTCATCTTTACCATAATCCATAAGGATAACTTCAACTATTGAACGACCTAGGGAAGCCATTCGTTCGTAAAGCCACGCTGGTACTTTTCCATAATGTAATGGGAGATCTGCAGTGCCGGACCGTTTCATTGTAAACTAAATATATTAGTACAAATCTATCTCTTTTTCACATAAAATAAAAACGGCTAGATAATTTCTAGCCGTTTTTATTTTATAATCAATCTATACACTACACCTGAGCATACAACTTAGGGCTCATCGAAGTAGCGGCACATGTCACAGCTTCCCTATTTACCGGTTAACGCTGACAACAAACCAGCACGGAACGAAGGATCTTTCTCTGAAAATTCAATAGAATGCTTATATGTGTCTACATTAAAGAAGAGCTCCGCTGGAGCAGCTTTTTTATTGTCCAAAAATAGTTTAAAGCTATATGCTGTTTTTTTGGACAAGTCAGCATTCACCTTATTGGATGAAAAGACATTCGGAAGAATTACATCTTTTGTAAAAGAATCAGTTGTAGGCGTCTGAAATAAGTCACCTAACGCTTTAATTAAATTATCAGACTGTTGACCCGATGACGAGATTCTAATTTTACCTTTGGTAAAACCGACGTCATCACTCGGCTGGCCGTCTATTATACCTGCGGGTATAAAATCTACAACCTCAAACTTCGCTCCAACAGTATCTTGTTTGTAAAGAGATTTTGTGATATAAATCCGACTTGAATCGGTTAAGATCTCATCTGTGATACGTAGAAAAAAGTTCTTCTTTTCTGCGCCCGGTGTACCATTCGTAAATTGTTCGATTTTTACACCTTCAATTTTGTTAACCGTTGTTGTATCACTTCCATCAGTTTTCTTCTGATTGGAATTTCCGCAACTAGCCATCAGCACCGTAGCGGTTGCAAGAAATGCTATAGATTGAATCTTGTACATATTGAATTGTTTGTTATCAGTTATTAATGAATATTGCTCTTATAATATTACCATTATTACTGATAACAAACAACTATTATCAATGTTTTTATTTTATTTCAATAAAGCATCGTATAAAATTTCCACAGGATGATAAGATTTTCTTCCTACACCATCTTTAATCTGATGCCTACAGGAAGTACCCGCCGCAGCAATTAGCGTATCGGATGATGTTTTACGTATGGTTGGTAACAAAACCAGCTCGGCCACTTTCATCGAAACATCATAATGTTCAGCCTCATAACCAAATGATCCTGCCATACCACAACAGCCCGAAGGAATAGTTTCTACGCTAAAATTCGTCGGGAATGATAGAACCTGTTCTGTCACAGTCACGAGGTGAAAAGCCTTTTGGTAACAGTGACCATGCAGCTTTATCTTTTTTGTTGTTCCAGTAAACTGTTCCGGATGAATACGCCCAGCCTTCATTTCAGTCAACAGAAATTCGTCAATCATCAACGCATTTTTGGCTACTTTTTGTGCCTCAACCCGCAAATCATCGTCTACTAAACTCAAATACTCGTCTCTAAATGTAATTATCCCTGATGGTTCAACGCCTAAAAGTGGCGTATCATCCGTAATTAACCCCTTTAGGAAATGGATATTTTGATTCGCAATCTTCTTTGCTTCTTTCACAAACCCTTTGGAAAGATAAGTCCGCCCACTTTGCACATGTTTTGGAATGATTACTTCATACCCCAATGCCGTCAATAATTTATATGCTGTAATACCGATCTCTGCATCATTATATTCCGTAAACTCATCCGAAAAAAGATAAACACGACGCTTGGCATCACTTACCACTGCTTGCTTTTTTACCCATTGGGTTAAGGTCGTTCCATTGACGGTTGGCAAGGAACGCTTTGGCGCAAATCCTACTGTTTTTTTGACCATTCCCGACAAGAAATCATTTTTGACCACAAAATTATAAAGAGGTGCAACCCACGATCCAAGTTTCTGAGACTGGGTGAAATTAGCAATTAATTTTGTTCTAAACCCCGCGCCATGCTCATCATAATAGTGTTGTAAAAATTCTGCTTTCATTTTAGCAACATCAACGCTGGAAGGACACTCCGTTTTGCAGCCTTTGCAACTTAAACAGAGATCCATGACCTCTTTGATCTCTTCATGATCGAAACGGTTTTTCTTTGTAGAATTCGTCAAAAACTGACGCAGCATATTTGCCCGTGCCCGTGTTGTATCTTTTTCATCACGTGTAGCCATAAACGACGGACACATTGTTCCACCTGTAATTTCAGTCTTTCGGCAATCTCCCGAACCAGAACACTTCTCCGCCAACCGAAGGATAGACTCATCTTTAGAAAAATCGAAGTAGGTCTTTATTTCAGTTCGGTTGTTATCGTTGTCATAGCGCAAATGAGAATCCATCGGCGGTGTGTTAACAATCTTATTTGCATTAAAAACTCCCTGTGGGTCAAAGATGAATTTGACTTCCTCAAGTAATTTATAAACTTTTTCGCCAAGCACTTTGCCAATAAACTCTCCGCGCAGACGACCATCACCGTGCTCACCACTCAGCGAACCGTTATATTTTAACACAAGATCACTCGTCTTCTCGAGGATTGAACGAAAAGTACGTTTCCCGGCTGCTGTTTTCAGATTTACAAAGGGTTCGATATGCAGCTCTCCCGCTCCTGCATGCGCATAATAAGATGCGTGTACGCCCTCTTCTATCAAAAGCTTTTGAATATCCCGCACGTAAGCAGGTAGGTCCTCAGGTGAAACAGCACAATCTTCAATCAAATTTACAGGCTGACTGTCCCCAGGCAAATTACGGATTAAACCAAGGCCCGCTTTGCGCACATCCCAAACTAAATTCGTCTGTTCAATACCGGTAATATAAGGATAGGCATATCCTAAGCCACGAGCAATTAGATCCGCTTTCAAGGCCATCGCTTTCGATTCTGTTTCAGCTGCTGTCTGCCCCCTAAACTCAACAATTAATAAAGCTTGGGGATCACCCTCAATAAAAAAACGATTATACTTATAGGTTGGATGCCCAACCGTGAAATCCATGATGTATTTGTCTACCAATTCAGATGCTTCTGGCTTATGCTCCAGGGCAATCACGTTGCCATGCATACACTCCACCATATCTGCAAAGTGAACACAGAGTAAACCTAGCTCCTGAGGTGGTAAGGACATCAATTTGAGTTTCGCCTCTGTAACGATAGCCAAAGTTCCCTCGGATCCTGCTAATAAATTACACATATTGAAAGGGGCTGAACGATCAGCAAGAATATCCAATGCATAACCGGTATTTCTTCTTGTGATGGATCGTTTGGGGTAGCCCGCTTCTATAGCACTTAAATGCTGTGGATCTGTCAATAATGCATTCATATTACGATAGATATCCCCTTCACGACCAGCCAATAATAATTTCTTAAAATATGCTGCTTCATCAATCGCCTCAAAAGTCACTTCAGAACAGTCGTCCAAAAGTACGTTGGCCGAAATCAAATTGTGCCGTGTATCTCCCCAGACAATTGAATGCAAACCCGAAGAGTTATTGCCAATCATTCCACCAACCATGGCACGGCTTGCCGTCGAAGTTTCAGGCCCAAACATCAGTCCGAATGGTTTAAGATAACTATTTAAGTCGTCACGGATCACGCCGGGTTGCACCCGAACCCACTGCTCTTCGACATTAAGTTCAATAATACCCTTAAAATGACGCGAAATATCCATAATAATACCATGGCCTACAACCTGTCCCGCCAAAGAGGTACCGGCAGTACGTGGTATTATAGTTATCCTCTGCTGCTGCGCAAAATCAATTAATTTTTTAATGTCATCAATATCAGCTGGTATTGCTACAGCCAACGGCTTTTCCTGATAAACCGACGCATCGGTCGAATAGGCAAGCAACATTGTTTGATCCTTGGTTTCATTGGTATAAAAGAGCTCCCCCTTGAGTTGAGACGCTAATAAGGCTAATTGATTTTGATCTTTCACTTAATCTGCATTTAATGTATGAAACAAATTTAGTCAAATTTATGCATCGGAAAAAGAGATGAATGCAAGAAACGCACAAATCAAAAACAAAAAACGCATAAAAACGCAAAACAGGGTAATTTACCACAAAAGTCAATTTTATTTCGTTCCTTCAAACAATGCGTGTATTTTTGTGGCGCTACATCATTTAGTTAACGATTGATATCTTCCTTATATGCGTAATCTATTCCTTCGCTATACGCTTCATTCTGATTTTATTATATACACCATTCGGGTATTGATTGGCTTCCTTATAGGCTACCCACTCTTTGTATCCTTTCCCCAGTATTCTGTTTCTTGGACACTCATATCGATTATCCTGGTCATTTCGCCGCAAGAGAATGAATCAAAAAAAATAGCTATCGATCGCGCTAAATCCAATTTTATAGGTTCGGCAATCGGGCTTAGTTTATATTTTGTACCTATTTCACAACTGTACGCCATGATTATTGGCATTGTCGCGTCGTTGATCACATGTAAGCTACTCAACATCATGGCTGTGGCGCGAACATCTATGGTCGCACTAATTATCGTCTACCTTCATGAACAGCAAAGCCGCTCCTACTTCGCTGCCTTGGATCGCTTTGGCTGTGTCTGTTTAGGTTGTCTGATTGGATTGGGGGTCATCCTGTCTACAAGAAATATTATTCTGAAATTAAGAAAAAGGTATAATTGTTGAATTATATCGCTAGGCAACCTAAAAAGCAATATACTTACTTTCAGCACCATAACCCAGATGGTTATGATTTCTTTACAATGAATTCGAATAAAATTCACATATCGTTCCGCTTTATCAGAATAATATTCAGAATTGTACAAATAATTTTGAATATTATACTTTTTTACCTACCTTTGCAGTCGAAATGACAAAAGTAGAATATAATTTAGACCAAGTCGACTATAAAATCTTGCGCTTAATGCAGGATAATGGACGGATCAACAATGCCGATATCGCAAGAGAGTTAGGCATGGCACCATCAGCAATTCTCGAGCGCGTAAAGAAGCTTGAGCAAAAAGATGTGATTTTAAAATATAGTGCCAAGATCAATCCTGCCGCGGTCGATCAGAAACTTTTATCGTTTATTTTTATCAAAGCCAATGATATTATTGGCGAACAGGGTGTAGGGTTGGCACTTGCCGAAATCCCTGAAGTTCAAGAAGTACATGACATTGCAGGTGATGATGGTTACCTTATTAAAGTAAGAACTGCAGATTCTACAGGTTTAGTGGATCTCATGCGAAATACCTTAAGTAAAGTTGAAGGTATTATTTCAACGCGAACAACAATTGTACTTCAGACAGTCAAGGAAGATCAGCAGGTTGTGATACCTGAGTAATAGAAAGGAGGTTTAATTATGTTGCAAGGACAAAAAAAGGCAGCTAGCCCAGTAATGGTTGTTGTTGCTTATTTCATTATTTATGTGGTATGGGGCTCTACCTTTTTCTTTATAGAAAAAGCATTGCATAGTTTCCCCCCATTTATTTTGGGTTCGTTTCGATTTGTTGCAGCCAGTGCAATCCTAATGACATATTGCGCCATAAAAGGATATAAATTATTTAACAAGCGTTCTATTCAGGAGGCCGCAATCGTAGGTTTTTTATTGCTCTTTGTCGATATGGCAGGGGTTATTTGGGCCGAGCAATATGTATCTGGTGGTGTTGCCGCTATTATTGCTGCTGCTGCTGCAATCTGGTTTATATTATTGGACAAACCAAAATGGAAAGAAAACTTTAGCAGCATTAGCACAGTTGCTGGTGTAGCATTAGGTTTCTGTGGTGTTGTGATGCTATTTGCTGAACAGATCATGGCGACCAATGACAATACAGATGGCACCCTTAAGGTGATTGCCTTATCGATTTTAGTATTGGGTTCTATCGCTTGGACTGTAGGTTCATTGATTTCCAAGTATTTTAAAAAATCTGAGAAAGAAGAAAAAGAGGATCTACATGTTATGGTGAAGACCGCGTGGCAAATGGTTACCGCGGGTGTACTCTTTAATATCACGGCGCTTTTTACCGGCGAATATGCGTCATTTACACTGCGTAGTGTGGCGCCTGTAGATTGGTTCAATTTGGGGTATTTAATTACATTTGGCTCAATTCTTGCTTTTAGCTCTTATATTTGGTTATTGCAGGTGCGTCCAGCAATGGAAGTAAGTACCTATGCGTATGTGAACCCAATTATTGCACTTATTTTAAGTCATTTTTTCACTTCGCACGCGGTAACCTCCTTGCAAATTGTCGGTTTAGCCGTTATTCTATTTTCAGTCTTGTTGATGAACTGGAAAGCGTATCGCACCAAACTGTCGTCGCGCAGCAAAAGGAAAAAGATCATCCAACAAGGTAATAAGCTGGAGAACTTGAAATCAGCAGATCGCCAAATGGATGCCAATACTATTCCTGACACGGAATTAGTTCACTAGGTTGTTATTTTTCTAATTATATGGACAAAGCTTAATGTGTAACAATGTTAAGCTTTTGTTGTTTTTAAAAATTAGCTAACATTGGATAAGATTTGTTCATATATAATTGGCTAACTTTGCAAAGTATTTGGTTAAATTAAAAAGAATGAATATATCGAAGCAAATTGCCTTTATTGGTAGCCTTGGTGTCGCTTCGCTTTTGATGGTTACAGGTTGTACAAAACAGCTCCATCCAACGCAAAAAGATTTCCAACAATATCATATCAATAGCGATATGCAAGCTGATCCTGCAGTCGTATCAATCTACGAGCCCTTCAAGCACAAAATGGAAGCGGAAATGAACCGTGTGATTGGACATGCGGACAAAGCATTGACAAAAGAGAAAACAGCGGAAACATTAATGGGCAACTTTTTTTGTGAAGCCTTGTTGTGGATGAGTGAACATAATGCCCATAACCCTGCGGATTTAGCTTTCGCAACAAAGGGTGGGATTCGAAATGACCTTAAAGCAGGAGATATTACCGTAGGACATATTTTCGAGGTTATGCCCTTTGAGAACACGTTGACTATACTCGAACTAAAGGGTAGTCAGATTCGTCAGCTTGCTGACTATATCGCAACAACACATGGTCAACCTATTGCTGGAATGACTTTGAAAATTACAGGCAACAAAGTTCAGGACATCAAGATCAAAGGTCAAGCTATTGAAGACGATAAGTTATATAAACTAGTGACCTATGATTATCTTGCCAATGGTGGTGACAACCTTACCCTGTTGACACAACCTGTATCGCGGGCAGATTATCCGCAACGTATGCGTGAAGGTTTGATTGAATATGTGAGTGAATTAACGAAAGAAGGCAAAAAAGTAAATGCAGAATTAGATGGAAGAATTAAAATCAATTAACCGAAGATCATTTATCAAGCAAGTTGGGGGATTTTCTGCTGCAGTTGCTTTGGGATCACTTCCTTTTCAAGTCGACGCGAAAAGCAAAAAGGTAAAACTTACAATTTTACATACCAACGATGTTCATAGCCGTATTGAACCGTTTCCAATGGACGGCGGTAAATATCAGGGATTGGCTGGTGTTGCGCGCAGAAGTACACTTATCAATAAAATCCGCAAAGAAGAAGAACATCTTCTATTACTAGATGCAGGCGATATGTTTCAAGGTACCCCCTATTTTAATCTTTTTGGAGGAAAACTTGAACTTGATCTCATGACAAAGCTGGGTTATGATGCGGGAACATTCGGAAATCATGAATTTGACAATGGTCTTAACGGCCTTGTAAAGTATCTGGATCACGCTAAATTTCCGTTCTTAACGGCCAATTACGACTTCAAAGGAACTGTATTGGAGGGGAAAACCCAGGATTATACCATATTCCATAAAGGTGGAATAAAAATAGGCGTGTTTGGACTAGGAGTAGATATTGAAGGATTGGTTGACCCCAATAACTTCAAGGGAATGAAATATTTGGATCCTATTGAAGTATCCGACAAGGTGGTCCGCATATTGAAGGAAAAACACAAATGTGACTTGGTCATCTGTTTATCGCATTTGGGCTATCAATATGAAAACGATAAAGTGTCAGATCTAATCCTTGCCGCTAAAACCTCAGATATTGACCTAATTATCGGCGGCCATACTCACACCTTCTTAAATGAACCAACACTGGTTACCAATTTAAAAGGAACGAAGACCGTTGTGAATCAAGTCGGTTTTGCCGGGATTAATCTGGGACGAATTGACTTTATTATGGAACCGGGGTCTGAGAAGAAACAAATGGTCGCAAGTACCTATCAAGTCAATCCTTCAATTCCGGAGTCCATGTTGGCATAATGTGATCTAATTTTAATAAATGCCAAGTTGACTAATCAATTTGGCATTTTTTTTACCAATACTACAAGAAGACGTATGAATTAAAAAACTTATACGATCTATACAAGCTGATTCATCATTCAATGAAAAGAATTTTATCGATATACCTCGACTCCTTTAAGGGACTGTCTCAAGCCGCATGGCTACTTGCCATAGTTATGCTCATCAATAGAATGGGAAGTATGGTGATTCCCTTTCTTGGTCTCTACATGACCCAGGTTCTACATTTTGACATTAAACAGGTCGGTGTGGTATTGATGAGTTATGGATTCGGCTCCGTTTGTGGTTCCTATATCGGTGGCTGGCTGACTGATCGGATTGGTAGTTTCAAGGTTCAGTTCGGAAGTCTCGTATTGGCTGCTCCTTTATTCTTACTGATTCCACATTTCAAAGAGGTGCAGTCGTTATCCATCATGATTTTTACGTTAAGCTTAATCTTTGACGCCTTTAGACCTGCAAACTCGGTGTCAGTGGCGAGTTACGCTAAACCAGAAAATATCACGCGTGCTTTTTCATTGAATCGCCTAGCCATAAATTTGGGATTTTCAATCGGCCCAGCGGTTGCTGGCTTTTTGGCCACCATCTCATTCAATTGGATCTTTTATGGAAATTCTTTTGCCGTCCTTTGCGCTGCAGTCATTTTCTTTGTCTTTTTTCATAAACGACAAAAAAGAAGCGATATCAAATCAAAAAAAGAGATTATCTCCGAAAACGAATTACCTCAAAAAGGACGAAATCCTTATACAGACCTGCCCTTTGTCTTATTCAATATCTTTTGTTGTATTTTCTCATTTTGTTTCTTTCAACTGATTACCACTTTACCTATCTTTTACCGTGAAGTCCACCATTTGAACGACCACCAAATCGGATTTCTACTCGGTTGGAGTGGTTTCGTTATCGTATTGCTGGAGATGTTTATCGTCCATATCGCTGAAAAAAGATTCTCGTTAATTAGCACGCTCGTCTTTGGAACATTTTTATGTGCCAGCTCTTATGCCATGCTAAATTTTACAGGCGGGCTGGGTTGGTTATATTTCACATTCTTTATTTTTGGTCTCGGCGAAATGCTGACATTACCCTTTATGGCAACGGTCTCCGTTAACCGCTCGACACCCAAAACACAAGGAGCATACATGGGCTTCAATTCCCTTGCTTTTTCAGCTGCAAATATATTTTCACCACTTTTAGGGACAAGCATAGTTGACTCCTTTGGTTTTACAACACTATGGTGGGCAACTGCATTGACTTTATCTGCAACGGCAATCGGGTTCTATTTGGTTCTGAAATGGATGAAATAGTATAAACTAAATAAACAAAAAACGGGTGTATTTAATTTTAAATACACCCGCTTTTCATTACCTATAGCCGAAACCTACCAAATTTTGATACGCTTATCGACTGGAACAAACATTTTGTCGCCGTTCTTTGTATCCCAAGCTTTATGGAAAGCATCCAGGTTAATGATCGGCGCAAAAGCACGGTACTGTGCCGGAGAATGCGGATCAGTTTTCACTTGATTGACCACAAACTCGTCTGTTGTCTTCGTTCTCCATATGGTAGCCCAGGAAAGGAAAAAGCGCTGGTCCTGCGTAAAACCATCTATTAATCCAGGATTTCCCTTATCTTTCAGATAGAGTTGCAATGCATCAAAAGCAACTGATGAGCCTCCCAAATCCCCTATATTCTCCCCTAATGTAAAGCGACCGTTCACAAAAACGCCTGGTACAGGTTCATAGGATTCAAATTGACGTACCAAAGCATCAGCCGCTGCTTCAAATTTCGCCTTATCACTGTCGCTCCACCAGTTGTTCAGGTTTCCGTTTCCATCGTATTTCGCACCCTGGTCGTCAAATCCATGCGAAAGTTCATGACCAATTACCGCACCGATACCACCAAAATTAACTGCAGCATCAGCCTTATAATCATAGAACGGCGGCTGGAGAATAGCTGCCGGAAAGACAATCTCGTTAAACAATGGGCTATAATAAGCGTTTACAGTCTGCGGAGTCATCCCCCATTCTGACTTGTCTACTGGCTTATCTTGTTTCGCCAAATTTTGGTAAAATGCCCATCTACTCGAAGCCAATACATTTTCATACAACGATGTACCAACATCAAGTTTGCTATAATCTTTCCATTTATCCGGATAGCCAATTTTAACTTTAAACTTAGCCAGTTTGTCCAATGCCTTTACTTTCGTTTCATCCGACATCCAAGTTAATCCCTTGATATGCTGCCCGAAAGCTTTAACAAGATAGCTTACAAGTTCTTCAGCTTCAGCTTTGGCCTTCGGAGGGAAGTTTTCTTTCACATATAATTTCCCTAATAATTCTCCTGCGATCGAATTGACAAATTCCACACCACGCTTATCTAAAGCACGCTGCTCCTTTTGTCCTTTTAACTTACGACCCCAGAAGTCAAAATACAGATCATTAAGCTCCTGTGTAGTATATGACGCTGCATTATTTAAAATATGAAATGTCAATATCTCTTTGATTAGCGGTAGATTTTCAGGATTGAAAACTCGATCCAAATTCTCATAATACTTTATTTCCGGCACAATCACAGTATCAGCCTTAAAACCGACATCCTTTAGGTACTTTGCAATATCCACGTTTTTCACCATCTTTTTTAGATCTGCTACAGCGATCGGATTATATCGACCATTAGCATCACGTGATTGCTCAACAGTTTTAAGGTTTGCGGCCATCTGCTTTTCAAAAGCAACAATTTTTGGACCTTTTAAATCCTTCGTAACTTGGCCCGATTTAGCATAAAGTGCAGAAATATAATTTGAATAGTCAGTTAAGGTTTCTTCGTTCTTCTTGTCTTTTACTTGATAATATGAACGTCCTAAACCTAGACTTCCGCCACCAAGGTATACCGTATTAACATCGGAATTTTTAAGATGTGCATATACATAGCCACTAAAAAAAGGATTTCCACCAATGGGTGCTACCTCAACAAGATATTTATATAAATCATCGAAATTCTTAACGGCTGCAATTTTAGTGAGATAAGGTTTAACAGGCGCTAAACCAAGTTTATTGCGCGTTTTCATATCCACAAATGATTTATACAAATCACCTATCTTCTGATTGTCTGTACCCTTTTGGAACTGTCCAGATAATGATTCTTGCAAAACCTTCAAAGTAGCAATATCGGTATTTTCACGCAATTCGTCAAAAGAACCCCAACGTGCTTTATCAGAAGGTATTTTGACCGTTTTCATCCATTGCCCGTTCACAAAATTATAAAAGTCATCTTGCGGACGAATACTCTTATCCATGTAACTCACATTGATTGCATTGTTTTGCGCATGGCTTGCCAACGAGCCACAGGCTAACAAGGCTGCTAAAAGTAGATTTTTCTTCATATAAAAATTTAGTTTGTTTATCGCTATACACAAACTTAAGAAAAGTTCTTCTATTGTTGATGCAACAAATATGGTTCTAATGACAACCAAAAGTAAGAAGCATAGCTGGGTCTATGCTTTATTGCGGGTTGATTTGCGTAGTATAAGGATAAAAATAAGGAAGAATAAAGCGATACCAGCGATCCAGACCCACGGATTAGCATACCATAAAGTACCATTCGCTTCTTTCAGTTTTTGATTTTCTTCTTGCGTAACCTGTGCTTTCAATACAAAAAATGAAAGAACAGAACCAACTAGTAAAGCAGTCTTTTTCATATTTAATCACTTAACATGAATAGAATGCTTTTTTAGCCGTTTTTGTTTGAAATGAATTAAATTATCCTTGTTTGATTTCGCCTAAGTAAACCACATCTTTCAGATCAAAAGGAGTTTCTTGATACACGAAGTAATTCAACCAGTTATTGAAAAGCAGGTTCGCATGGCTTGTCCAACGCACTAGAGGACGATTTTCGGGATTGTCATCGACATAATAATTTGCAGGCATAGCAATCTCCTGCCCTTTTTCTAAGTCTCTTTTATACTCTTCGTCCAATGTAAAAGGAGCATATTCTGAATGTCCCGTCAAATAAAATTCTCGTCCACCTCGTGAAGAAACAATAGCAATACCTGCTTCCGGCGATTCCGAAAGAATTTCTAAACCCTCTTTCGCCAGTAGATCATTCTTCTCAATGGTCGTATGGCGGCTGTGCGGTATAAAGAACTCATCATCAAATCCACGGAATAGCGGATGTCTTTTGTTTAACGTAGTATGCTTAAATACACCAAAAAGCTTTTCCGCTAATGGCTTCTTCTCTACACCATAGAAATGATACAATGCAGCTTGAGATGCCCAACAGATATACAAACTTGATGTTACATGGGTTCGTGCCCAATCGAAGATGGTCTGAATTTCTGCCCAGTAGGTCACTTCCTCGAAAGCAACCATTTCAACTGGAGCCCCCGTAATAATCATTCCGTCGTAGAAATTCTCCTTAACCTCAGTGAGGCTCTTATAAAACATTTCCAAATGCTCTTCAGGAGTGTTCTTTGACACATGCGTTTCAAGTCGCAAAAATTCCATTTCCACCTGCAAAGGATTATTTGACAGCAAACGAATAAAATCTGTCTCTGTCGTAATTTTAAGCGGCATCAAGTTCAGCACTAAAACGCGAAGCGGTCTAATGTCCTGCTCATTTGCTCTTAAATCACTCATGACAAATATATTCTCCTTTTTCAACAGCTCAATGGCAGGAAGGTTATTAGGAAGTTTGACCGGCATAGATAATTTCTCCTTATACAATTAGCATGCAAAATTAGCAAGAAAATGCCATAAATGCTAAATGAAACATAAATTATCTTCCATTATATTAATATAATCTCCAACATCAAAATCTATTCCTTACTTAAATCCAATAGGGATTTTCTGAATTTCTGCGACCCAAAATTCATTCCACCTACATGCTTAATGACCAGCTTACCAGCCTTGTCCAAAATAATTGTTGTGGGTATGCTTGTGGTACTCAATCCATTCGGCAACGCCGAATTTAATTGATAGACAGGTAGACTATATTTCCTTTTCGCCATAAATTTCCTCGAAGCGCTAAGATTTCCATCAATATCGACAGACAAAATAATAATACTATCGTTGCTTTTAAAATCCTTATAGAGTTGATCCAATGAAGGCATCTCCGCAAGACAAGGTGGGCACCATGTCGCCCATAAATTAATAACCACAACTTTCCCCTTGAGTTGATTTAGGGTCAACACATTGTTTTTACTGTCCCTAAAACTAAGATCATATCCTTCGGTCCAGCCATTGTCCTCCCCTTCGGCAACAGAAAGTGTACTTGCTTTACCCGGAAATGGGCTGCAAAACAACAAACTAACCAAGAAAAGGACAGTATAATTTACTCTTTTTCTCATACAACACTGTTTCTAAGCATAAACATTAACATAACGTTTGCATCCTAATTTGATTGTCTCTAAATCAGAAAAAGCAATCTTTTTTTATCCTATTTTTTAATTCATTATTTAGCGCCGATATAGGCATAAATTCCGTTTTGGAATACAAAAGCCGAAAGATATGTGTAAAAGATATTACAAACAAATTCGGGGATATGTGTATTATATAGTATGAAAATAAGTAAATGAATATGAGCAAAGAGAAATCAATACGAGAAATTGAAATTAACGGAAAAGTTTACCAGTATAGTGCTATTAAAGATCTTCCTGAAGGTAATATCACGCACCTGCCATTTAGCATCCGGATACTACTGGAAAATGTATTGCGTAACCATGATGGATTCAGTATCACGGACGAGCATGTCAATACCCTGATTCATTGGACTCCACAGCCTGTTGACAAAGATATACCCTTCAAACCGGCCAGAATTTTAATGCAGGATTTTACCGGAGTACCTGCTGTAGTCGATATGGCTTCCCTACGTGCCGAATTCATCCGTCATGGCAAGGATGGACAAAAAATAAATCCCGCTATCCCTGTGGATCTAGTCATAGATCATTCCGTTCAGGTCGACTACTTTGGCACAGACTACTCGTATGACAAGAATGTCGAGTTGGAATATGAACGCAACCGCGAGCGTTATGAACTCCTTAAATGGGCACAGAAAGGATTGAAAAATTTCACTGTTGTTCCTCCGGGTATGGGTATCTGCCATCAGGTCAATTTGGAATATCTTGCCAAAGGAGTAATTGAACGCGACAATTGGCTTTTTCCGGATACCTTAGTAGGGACGGATTCGCATACACCAATGGTCAATGGTATTGGTGTACTGGGTTGGGGAGTTGGTGGCATTGAGGCTGAAGCAGCCATGCTTGGACAACCCATCTTTTTCACCTGTCCTGAAGTTATCGGCCTTAAACTTATGGGCAAGATACCAGCGACATGCACCGCCACAGACATGGTCCTTTCGATAACAAAAATACTTCGCGATAAAGGTGTTGTGGGTAAATTTGTTGAAGTATTTGGCGATGGATTGGACAGCCTTTCGGTGACAGATCGTGCGACAATCTCCAATATGTCCCCAGAATTTGGCTGTACGGTTACCTATTTTCCGATTGATGACCGAACCCTTGAATACATGCATAGCACCAATCGTAGTGCAGAGCAGATTAAAATCGTTGAAGATTATTGTAAAAGCAATTTACTCTGGCGCACTGGCAAGGAAGAAATTCAATATTCGTCGGTCGTTGAATTCGATTTATCAAGCCTTGAACCAACTGTATCTGGACCCAAAAGGCCTCAGGATAAAATTCTAGTGAAGGATTTAAAAACCACATTTTCACAACTTTTGGACAGCGAACACCATCGACAATATGTCCCTGTTTTGCAGCGATCGGAATCTGCCTGGCTTGCTGACGGCGGTTCAGGAACAGAGTTTACCTTTGGTAAAGTACCTGTCGAACATGATTCACCGCATGAAGTTATTCAAGAGTCTATTCATGCCGTTCGCATCAAACACAATCATAAGGAGTATATTGTCAGTGATGGCAGTATTGCGATCGCAGCTATAACAAGCTGTACCAATACTTCGAACCCTACTGTCATGATCGGTGCAGGATTATTGGCCCGTAACGCCATCGAGCGCGGACTGCGCACCAAATCCTGGGTAAAGACCTCTTTAGCCCCTGGCTCAAAAGTCGTTACACAATACCTTGAAAGATCAGGACTTAGTGCTGATCTTGATGCCCTGCGTTTTCATACCGTAGGTTACGGTTGTACCTCCTGTATTGGAAACTCCGGTCCTCTTCCGCCACAAATAGCAGAAGCGGTGGAAAAAGGTGAATTGATTGTTGCCTCGGTATTATCCGGTAACCGAAATTTTGAGGCCCGTGTGCATCCACAGGTCAAAATGAACTTCTTAATGTCGCCAATGCTTGTTGTTGCCTATGCACTGGTCGGAAGAGTGGATATTAATCTCCTGGAGGAACCATTGGATTACGACCCTAACGGTCAGCCCGTATATCTGAAAGATATTTGGCCAAGCCGCGAGGATATTATCGAAACCGTCAATGCCTGTGTCAAACAATCGGATTTCCAAGAAGTCTATGATGTCATCTTCGACGGGTCGACAGACTGGCAAGAACTTGAAGTGAATCTTGATCAAAATTACCAGTGGGACAATACGTCCACCTACATCAAAGAATCGCCATTTTTTGAAAATTTACAAGCAATTCCTAATCCAATACAGGATATTCAGAATGCAAGGGTATTACTTTATCTTGGTGACTCGGTGACAACAGATCATATCTCACCCGCTGGTTCATTCAAAGAAGAAACTGCAGCTGGACAATACCTCAGATCACATCAGGTAAGTAAAGAAGATTTCAATTCTTATGGATCTAGACGTGGGAACCACGAAGTCATGATGCGCGGAACATTTGCCAATGTGCGTATTAAAAACAAAATTACCGATCGTGAAGGTGGATTTAGCCGTTACTTTCCCACAAATGAGGTGAAGACGGTGTATGAAACCGCAATGGAATATCGCAAAAACAACACAGCGCTCATCGTACTGGCAGGAAAAGAGTATGGTTCGGGTTCCTCCAGAGATTGGGCAGCAAAGGGAACATTTCTCCTTGGCGTGCGTGCGGTTATTGCTGAAAGTTTCGAGCGTATCCACCGAAGTAATCTTGTCGGTATGGGCGTAGCACCGCTTGTATTTATCAATGACGAAAACGCAGAGAAATTAGGACTAGATGGGACAGAAGTCTATAGCATCTCAGGACTTGAGACCGATTTAACACCCCATAAACTTCTTTCGGTAAAGGCGGTACATGACAATGGAACAGTAACCAATTTTCAAGTGAAAGCAAGACTCGATTCAGCCATTGAAATAGAGTATTTTAAGAATGACGGTATTCTACAATATGTACTGCGTCAGTATTTAAAGAACAACTAACATTGTGCAAATAGAGAATCGGAATACCTAAAATAGTAAAGGGCACTGATCAGTGCCCTTTAACAACTATATAAAAACCTACCAGAGTTCTACAATACTTCAGTCTTACACCCAGCACCCCAAGAAGTATGTTTTATGGCTACGCCAAAAATAGCCATAAAAAATCCCACTTTTTATCCCTGAAATCAGGTATTTTGTTCGCAAGCGAAAATAGCGCCTTTGACTTTATTTTAAAGTAAAATCATTCGGCAGAATTCCTTATTTTCGCTAAAATCAATGCCAACACGATACAGAATGGAAGAACTTGTCGAAAAAACAATCTCTAAACAAACATTTACAGCTGAACTGAAGCAAGTTCAGGAATTCTACAAATGCACCTTTGAGCAATGTGATTTCCAGAACGCAGAACTCGTAGATCTCCTATTCACAAATTGTGAATTTAAATCATGTAATCTTTCCAATGTCAGTCTAAAGGGCACACAATTAGATCATGTTGTTTTTAATGACTGCAAAATGCTCGGCATACACTTTAATGAATGTAGTTCATTTTCCTTTCATGCCAATTTCAGCAACTCGGTTCTGGATTACTCCTCTTTTTTTGAAAGAAATATAAAGAAGTTCCAGTTTGAACAATGCTCTTTGCAACATGTGGATTTTGAACGGGCCAACCTCCAACAGGTGCTGTTTAAAAAAACGAATTTGCTAAATGCCCGCTTTGTACAATGCAATCTCGAGGGCTGCGATTTTCGGTCTTCGATCAATATCCAGCTAGATCCAGAGGTCAATCGTATGAAAAAAAGTAAATTTGGCCCGGAACAACTGCCTGGCCTACTACTTAAATATCAGCTGGTTATTGATTAAATATGGGGAAGACCGTTCAGCTAACTCCCCAAATCAATGTATTCATTTGAAACATGTTGATTTATCGTTAAATAACGGATTTCAGGGATAAAACTCCCCACTTTGAATCAGGATATTTGTCATTCAAAGTTTAAGAAGATGAAAAAAATATCCCTATCATTCGCAGCTATCTTAGCGGCCAGCACAATGTCGTTTGCACAGATCAATAAAGCATTCAAGATCAACTATGCTATTACGTATGCTGTCGATCCCAGTGAAGAAGCACAAGCAGCTCCAGTTTCTGTGTACGAAGCGTATGTTAACAATGATAAAATAAAAGTCATATCGGCTTCCGGAGACGGCGAAGAGTCAATCTTTCTCATTAAAAAAAATGAAGAGCAATCAATTATATTGTACCCAGGACTGGCAAAATACGTCGTTAAAGAAAATGCGCTCAGCCCACATGCAATCAAATTCGTCCCAAACCAGACGAAAATGATTGCCGGTTATCCCTGCAAACTAGCTCAGGTCGAAATTCCTATTTCAGAAGATAATGACGAAAACAGCACCTTATCGATCTGGTATAGCGATAAATTGCCAGCCACCTATTGGGAGGGATTTGATCTGTTTAAAAAAATCCCCGGGGCGGTGCTGCAGTTAACAACACCTCTTGGAATGGATATGATTGCCCAGAACATCGCCGATAGCCAACTGGACGATAAAGATTTTATCGTTCCTGAGGATTATGAGCAAGTAGCATCCATTTATGACGACGAGGAAGATTCTGAAGAAAGCAACCAGATTGCTGAAAACCTGTATTTATTTGAAGATGCTGCAACTAATCTCCTAGGGGTACAAGACGGTGAAGAAAAAACAATTGTACCAGCACAATATCTATACATCGCACCATTTGTTGGCGATATTAGTATAGTTCAATATAAAAATGAAAAATATGGTGCCATTAATCTGGCCGGTAAACCAATCATTCCCTTCCAATACGATTATTTAGGATACGATGATCACCTTGGACAACTGGTTTTTGGACTAAACGAAAAATATGGGGTCATGGATAAATCTGGCAAAATTTTAATTTCCGCAAATTATGATATGATATCGTTCATTAACGGTGGTTATGCCGTATTTCAGCAGAAAAATAAATATGGTATATTGAATCAGGCGGGCAAAATAATTGTCCCGGCGACCTATAGCTATATTTCTGAAAATAATTCAACGCATTTCATCAGTATTGAAAACGACACGTATAATCTTACCGAAATAAAAACCAATAAAATCGTTGCTCCCGACTACGATTTGATTTCAGTTACAGAAGAACCTAATCTTTTCCTTGCTAGTAAAGATGGAAAATATGGTTATTTAGATGGCCAGGGAAAAGTGGCCATACCGTTTATATACAGCGGGGCCACCTCTTTCAGTGATGGTGTAGCTTCTGTCTCATTAGCGGATTCGGACGATGTAATTTTGATTAATACAAAAGGTGAACGTGTAGAAATGGATGCCGCGGCAGAGGCAACAGACACAATTTAAGAACCAGAAACCAAAAAAGGCAGCAGATATACCTGCTGCCTTTTTTGTTATACGCTTGCCGATCATCAAAGATCAATAGGAGTTTATTTTTTCCTTTTAAACAGCTTTTTGCCGATCGTAAATAAAATCACCACGATAATACCTCCTCCTAGGCCAAATAACAGCTCTTTTATCATTCCTGGCAGAGTTGGTAGCGCATGGTGTAAGAAATCAATATAATGCGCAAATATTCCGCCTGAAACCAGAATTAAAGCAAATGTACCTACAACAGCCAATAATTTGATAACAAAGGGTAGCGCACGGACTAAAAACCGACCTAGGCTCGCAACAGGACCTTTTTCACGGGAGGTTTTAATTAATTTATAACCTGCATCGTCCATACGAACGATAAGTGCTACAATACCATAGACTCCGACTGTGGCTAGAAAAGCAACAACCGAAACCGTAATAATTTGTAAGGATAAGCTTTTTCCCAGAACCGTTCCCAAAGCAATAATGACGATTTCCACAGAAAGAATAAAATCTGTAGTAATAGCCGATTTTACCTTCGCTTTTTCAGCGGCAACTGAGTTTTCAGCAACGACAGTCTCCACTTTTGTTTCCTCCGTAGGATGTTTGCGATAGAACAGGTATTCAATAATCTTCTCAACACCTTCAAAAGCAAGATAGAAGCCTCCCAAGATTAAAATATATTTGATGGCAATTGGAAAAAAGACATTCAGTAATAATGCTATTGGTACAATTATCAACTTATTGAGCAGTGAGCCCTTTGTAATTGCCCATAAAACCGGGAGCTCGCGTGAAGCTAAAAAGCCAGTCGCTTTCTCGGCATTAACCGCTAAATCGTCACCTAAGATTCCAGCAGTTTTTTTTGTTGCGATTTTACTCGCTACTGCCACATCATCCATCAACGCTGCAATATCATCTAGAATTGCAAATATTCCTGAAGCCATATTTATATAAAAATTGAACGTAAAAATATAAATTTAATTCAATTTTGAAATAAGGAATTTAATCCATTTGCAATATCAAGCTACATTACTTTTGAATTAAATACGTAATTTTAATACCACAAGGACAACCATTATGAAAAATTTGCTTACACAAGAGGAACAGTCAATGCTACTTGAAACGCTAAAAGAAAGGTTTCAGAAATTCCCCAAACGACACCCACAGATCAGCTGGGACGAAGTAGTGCATAAATTGCTTGAAAGCCCCCAAAAATTATGGAGTTTGTTCCAAATGGAAAAGAGCGGTGGCGAGCCCGACCTTGTTATTATTGATCCAAACAAAAAGCAGTATGCTTTTGTGGATTGTACAGAAGAAAGTCCCAAAGGAAGAAGAAGTCTCTGTTTTGACCAAAAAGCCTTAGATGACAGGAAGGAAAACAAGCCTATTGGAAGCGCTGTCGAAGAAGCTAAAAAAATGGGGACCGAGCTGCTTTCTGAACAACAATATCGCCAACTCCAAATGTTAGGTGAATTTGATTTAAAAACTTCCAGCTGGATACAAACTCCAGCGGGTATTCGTAAGCTTGGTGGCGCCTTATTTGGTGACAGACGTTACAACCAAGTTTTCACCTATCATAATGGCGCGATCTCCTATTATGCGGCACGGGGCTTTCGTACCATACTTTTTCTTTAAATAAAAGCACTTAAGCATCAAAATATAAAACCTATATGAAAACAATTTTAATCGCCACCCTACTCTTTTGCTTGGGAGCTGCTCAACCCCTTTTTTCACAAGTATCTTTTCCTTCTTTCTTGGAAGGGACGTGGAAGGTTGACAATAAAGAGGAATACGAACAATGGGATCGTATAAACGAACATGAATTAAAAGGCCTTTCCTATGCGTTGAAAAATGGCCAAAAGATAGTTAGCGAATACCTAAAATTGACCAAAATAAAGGATAAAATTATATATACAGCACTGGTCATCGGACAAAACAATGGGAAAGAAGTCAATTTTGAGCTAAATTACCAGGATAGTACCTATTCTTTTGTCAATGAGGTCCATGATTTCCCTAATTTCATTCGATATACACGCGTCGCTACAAACCGACTTCATATTGCAGTGGAAGGAAAATCGGGAAAAGTCAGATCTTTTTATGCGACTAAAATCGTACCGACAACGACCGTAGCGAACCCAAATTACGATCATGAACTCGCAAAAAAATTAGGGGCCGATGATTATGGAATGAAATCCTACATCTTTGTCCTCCTGAAAACTGGCGAGAATAAAACAACAGACAAACAATTTATTAATGAATGTTTCAAAGGTCACATGGAAAATATCAATCTTCTCGTAAAAAATGGGCAACTGATTGTTGCTGGCCCGTTTGGGAAAAATGACAATAACTTCCGGGGGCTTTTTATCTTAAATAACATGGCTTCTATTGATGCGGCAAAGCATATTTTAGAAAACGATCCAGCGATAAAGAATGGTCTCTTAGAAGCTTCATTTTACCCTTGGTATGGTTCAGCTGCTTTGGCAGAATACCTGTCCCAAGTAGATAAAATCTGGAAAAAACAACATTAGCTGTTTGTTCGTGACATACAGCTGTCATTTGCCGATCTAACTTTGGGGAAAACTAAAAGACATGAAAAATCAAACAATCCCTTCATTCAGTATAATTGGCCTCGCCATCCGTACGAGCAACCAAAATGGACAGGCAGCTAAGGACATTCCGGAACTTTGGGCCCGCTTTTTTAAAGAAGATGTATTAAGCCGTATTCCCAACAAGATATCCAACGAACTTTACTGTATCTATACCGAATATGAAAAGGATCATACCCTACCTTATACGACTTTCTTGGGCTGTAAAGTAAGCAATCTTGAAGAAGTACCCGAAGACTTGGATGGTATTCATATCGCTGAAAATCATTACCAACACTTTACCGCGGAAGGAAGTTTAGAAGATGGCATCGTTTATGAAACTTGGCAAAAGATATGGAGTTCGGATTTACCAAGAACGTATGCCGCAGACTTCGAAATATATGGCGAAAAAGCCCAAAATCCACAAGATGCAAAGGTGGATATATATATAGGTATCCATTAGCGGTATACCGTAACAAAAAGTATGTCTTAAGGTATTTATCATTTATTTTAAACTAAATAACCCTTACCTTTGTGCCGATTTAAAGAAAAACATTATGCAAGGCAATACGACATACAGAAAAAAAGTTGTTCGATATAGCTATTTAAAATTAATTGGAAGTTCAGCTCTCGTTAGTATCATTTGTTGCTTATTGGCATACAGCCTCAAGCACAGCACAGGTTATGTACAGGAAGAATTGTTTGAAAGAGTATCTTCCTGGAATCCTAAACTGTTTATTATTCTACCCAGCATCGGTATTACAGCTATTTATTTCTTACGGAAATACGCTTTTCAAAACAGAAAAAACAAAGGGATCAAAGAAATCTATACAACATTGGAAACAAGAAAAGACCATTTGCCTTTTTTTAAGATTCCTTCACATTATATCAATGGTTTTCTAACTGTAATTTTCGGTGGTTCAACCGGTGTTGAAGTCTCCACAGTTGTTGCCACAGCTACAGTAGGCAACCAAGCGTATAAGAGATTACATCCGGCTTGGGCCTACAAAACCGAGTTGATCTGCGCAGGCGTAATTGCTGGAGTCACACTGTTGTTTGGAAGCGCATTGGGTGGTTTTCTTTTCGCTTTTGAGGTAATTGCACGGAGATATAATAAGACTTTACTCATTAGTGGAATAACTTCAATGGCTGTGGCGTCCGTATTTGTTTATTACCTTGAGGCAAGTCCTTTATTTACATTTGAAGTAAAAGCATGGCGATGGCAGGCGATCCCTTTTGTCGCTATTTTAGGACTGATTGGCGGGATCTTAGCGTTATATTTCACTAAAATTGTTATTTATGCAAAATCCTATTTTGCAGGCATAAAAAGTAATTTTATCCGTGTCAATTTGGGCGCAATCACCGTTGGGACGTTTATCTTTTTCTTGCCGGCACTGTATGGCGACAGCTATCATGGTCTTGGAGAAATTCTAAAAAGCAGTCTGCATGATTCTGTTAATTTACTGTACTTTCTTCCGCTGATTCTGCTTGTTCTCTTAAAACCTTTTGTAGCCTCTTTGACTTTAGGTGCAGGTGGTGATGGCGGCGTTTTTGCCCCAAGTATTGTTACCGGTGCATTGTTAGGCGTTTTGTTTGCACAGCTTTGTAATCATTACCTGGGCACACAATTGGTGGTTATAAATTTTGCTCTTTTTGGTGCTGCAGCAATGCTTTCTGCGGCTATACACGCACCATTTACGGCAATCTTTATTATTGCAAGCCTTGTTCCTTCAGGCTATTTATTACTAGCACCGCTACTCATCAGCAGTTTTATTGCGAAAGCGCTGGCAAAAAAACTATATCCTTATAATGTATACACCTATAAGGAAGTGGCGACAGCCAAACCACTTTAATCTCACGCATTGATCAACAAAACATGATCAAATTATAATAAAAAAGCGTCTCAAATACATTTGAGACGCTTTTTTCATGATTTAATCTTCCCTGCTCCCATCATCTGCCATACGGACTATCTTGGGCGAAAATTTTGCCACGACATCAACAAGATCTTTTTGTGAAGCCATTACGGTATGGATGTCTTTATAGGCCATCGGCGCTTCATCCATCCCTGCCCCAAGCAACATAATACCTTTATCTTTAAGCATCGAATGGAGATCATGGGAAGATAGCGTTTTAATCGCTTGCGTACGGCTCATCAGTCGACCTGCCCCATGAGATGCCGATTGTATCGCATTCGACTCCCCTTTTCCACGAACCAAAAATCCTGGTGTAGCCATGGAGCCTGGAATAATCCCCATTACCCCTTTTGCAGCCGGTGTAGCACCTTTTCGATGGACAATAACCTCTTGACCATTCCAGGTTTCCTTCCATGCAAAATTGTGGTGATTTTCAACCTTCGCCAACGATTCGGCCCCTAAAGCCAACGTAATCTTTTCATGGATCACTTCATGGCAAGCTGATGCATAATCGCCGGCGAGATTCATCGCTAGCCAATATTCTTGCCCTTCATGGCTGTCCAGGTCCAGATAGGCCAGATTTTCCGCTTGGTAAGGCAACTTACACAAGGATTTGGCTAATTTTGTATAATGTGCAGCAATGGTAGCGCCCATTCCTCTTGAACCTGAATGGGTCAATAAGCCTAAATAGGCTCCGCTATCAATGTTCAAAACCTCATCTCTTTCTTCAAATTCGACTATACCGAACTCCACAAAATGATTCCCCCCACCCGAAGATCCCAATTGCGTCCAGGCCTTATCCTTCAATGAAGAAAGCAAACTGTTTTCCCTAAACAACTTGTTATCTAGTACCTCATGATCGACACGTTCATGTCTCAAATATCCATTGCCAGCACCAAACTTACTATTACGCAGAATAATGTCTTTCAAGGTCATTAAATTGTCTTCCAAAAATGAGGCTGGCAAATCAAAGATCGACAAAGCCATACGACAGCCAATATCGACACCGACCCCATAAGGAATCACCGCATTATTAGTCGCCAGTACTCCACCAATTGGCAACCCATATCCTTGATGCGCATCTGGCATCAATGCTCCCGCAACTGAAACAGGTAATTTCATGGCGACACTCATTTGTGCTTTCGCCCCTGTTTCGATCTCAGACGCACCATAAATCGTATATTCCGCCGGAGTCTCGTTCAATGCAATTAACGTCTTATCAATAGCCTCTTGCCCAAGTATGGCATGGGCCAAAATTCCGAAAACAGCATCTTCTGAATAGCCGATTGGATCTTCCAAGACAGCCTTGAACTTTTCGAGTATTTCTACCCGCGTAAAACCGTGTCTTTTACTGTTGATTTTCAATGCAACACCCAAAGTATGATTCTCTTTATATCCTAATGCAATTAAATCATTGCCATTTATTCTCTTATTTTCCATTTTTTTACTTTCTTTTTTGATGGAGCAGCCATACAACTTCTCCAAAGCAGGTAACAACATCTCTTTACGTTGCTACCTGCACCTCTTTCAACTTATTAATCTTTTATTTCACAAACAATTGCTTGAGCTGATCAACAATCTGTCCATTTCCGGAAACCGAAATCGTATTGATCTTTTCAGCAATCTTTTCAACATATTCCATTTCCTTCAATTTAAACAACATACTGTTTTCTTCCATCAGCTTCGCAGTATTCAACAAACTCCGTGTTGAAGCAGTCTCTTCACGACGCATGATGCTATTTGCCTGCGCCCTCTTCTCTGCAATCAACACCTGGTTCATGATGTCTCGCACATCTCCTGGTAAAATAACATCTTTAACACCACAGGTCAACAGTGTTATACCCAAGCCCGCGACTTGTGGCAATGTGTTTTCTAAGACATAGCCCTGTATTTCAGTCTTTCGCTCCATCAACTCGTCTAAAGTCATCTGGCCAATATAGGACCGTAAGGTCAACTGCATCAACGAATACAATTGCTTTTCATATTCTTTATTATCCAATAGCGCTTTGACAATATCCACAATCTGATATTGCAGCGTGAAATTGATTCTGATCTGTGCCTTATCTTTGGACAAGATCTCCTGTCCTACCACTTCCAATGTCAAGACCCTCATATCAGCTTTTAAAATCGCTATGGTTTTTGCATTCTTCCACCAACAATACGTTCCCGACTTCAAAATATCCACAAACACACCGTCTACAAAAAGCAGCGCTTTCTCATTTGGTTCAATCTTATATTGACGTACATAATAGCCTAAGCTCTGCTTCTCCAGCAATTGACGATTAACAGATGCAGGGATCTCAATCTCCGTAATGTCTTCCAATTGAAATCTGCGTTCGCGCAATTCCTTCCAAAAAACATGCCTGCCAGACGCTAACGTCTTTTCAAAATTACCATTCAAAAAAACAAGACAGATCTCCGTATCACCCACTTCAACGATATCGACCAATTCGCGAAAACCTGTCAACTGCAACAGTACATCGACATTGCGACTGGAAGGAAATGGATGAGTAATCGTGTACTTCTCCAGTTTTTCACCAAATCCCAACCAGTAGTTACCGGATTTCAAAACACGGATCACCGCATTGTTCTTAACAACCAATCCGATTTCGTCTGTGGTTAGCTGTACTCTTTTCATTGTATATTCTTTTAAATTTTCCTCATTTCTATTATAAAACCTGCTATTTTTTATCCCTTGACCTCAAGCGGGATTCGAAAGTCCTGGTACCCTTTTTTAAAATCAAAAGTCGATGAACAAATACCCCATCTTATTGTCATGACTTTTTATGATAAATCTAGACACCTCATCTTAGGAATCTCAGGCCATCAATCAATTGCTCAATCGCATGAAAACAGCGTATAAGCAGGATAAAAGATAGCAAGCTTCTACCAAATGACCTTTTTGAAGAAAGTCTTAACTTTGAATGTCCGAATGGACAGTTCGATGCAATACCCTTATGCTATTCCATCCGAAAATGGAAGTGGGATTCGAACCCACACGATTGTGTTGTTATTCTAACCAGACTGAACTATCCTGATTGCTCAAGAGTAGGAATCGAACCTACGACCCACAACTAAATGCTTTGCTCTACCCTTGAGCTACCTTTTTTACAGGAGAGGATTCGAACCTCTATCACGAGCACTTTCCTTTCAACTTCTCGTTTTATCAGTATATTGAAACTCATAGAGAACAATACTAACCTGCTATACTGAAACAGGTGACCAGGATGCAATCTGAAGAAGAAAGGCTCTTTTATACTTCATAATAAAGTATATATCTTAAAGCTTTTCGCTATAATTTCCATCAAAGAACGTTTGTCATTGTTGACATTACAAATATCATTGGTTTAATACGCAGGGAATTTGCGTAACAATAAAAAGAAATAAGAAAAACTCATATAAAATTATATAGCTCTGATATACAGGTAATAAAAATAAATAATTGTTGTAAAAAAAGATTAGAAGTCCTGAACTACGCAAATTCATTGCGTCTTAAATCGACATGGTAGACTTACGGCCCGCTGCATTATTTCAAAAAGAATGGAAAATTAGATTTTTTGATGAATATTCTGTTGAATATAGTGGTAATCCGTGATCATGTTATCCAATTTATATCCTAATTTTATTCCAATATTAAGACGATATCAAAAAATGAAAAGTTTATGTACAACAATAGGGCTGTTTTGCATGTTAGCAAGCTGTACAAATTCAGCGCAAGACCATAAAAGCGCTACGGCAAATCATCCTGCAAAGCAAATACCATTCAAAGACAGCACAAGGACAGCGGAGCAAGACACGGCAGTGGGTGAGAATCAGCAAGCAGAAGCTTGGTTGAAAGGAATTTTTCAATGTACAGGTTCCGCATCTGGAAAATATTGTTACTATCTGGATAAAGAGGACGCATTATGTACCAAGCGATTCCAAGCCTTTTTAAAAGATGCGAATGAAATTTACGGGCCCTCCAACCTCACAGATGAAGAACTACCCAAAGCTGAGGCAGCTTACAAGGCAAAATGGGAAAAAATCTACCCCTTATATACAGCGGAAACCTGGTTATTTGGAAGAGGTAATGACGACGCATTGGATATCAAGGATGTCAAAATCGACAAAGTAACTGAAAGCAAATTTATCGTATTTATTGATTACGGTAATGACATCCGAACAAAAAATGAAGTTCAATTGGTCAATGAGCAAGGTGCTTATAAAATAGATTATTGCAAGACGACTTTCCTACACTAAACGTTACCCCCCAGCATTGAAAATGCCAATTTTCTAGACGATAAATTGGCATTCTCAATTTATGATTATTTGCTACTTTCAATTAAGCTTGGAAACTATTGTTCCATTTGACCACATTTCCCTGATGGATAAGCCCATCGACGGTTGAGATGCGAGAAACTGCTTCTGCAGAACAACTCGCATCGACAAAAAGGAGGCTAGCATCATCTCCAACTTTCGGCCATACGGAATTCCCTTGATCATCAAGCGGAATTTTGCCATTGGTCGCATAACGAAGGCAACGGGATAACTCGAATTCAGTTTCATAACCATATAATTCCGCAGCTAGATTGGCTTTTTGAAGCATATTACCGCTACCGAAAGTACCCCAATGGTCCTGAACATTGTCGTTTCCTACAAAAACTTCCACTCCCGCTTTTTTCAGTTCCCGAAATGGCATCAACATATTGCGAAAAGGAACCGAACTGCAGATACCAACTTTCGCTTCTGCCAATCGTTCGGCCGTATGTGCTAAGTCCTTTTTCGGCATGTAACCTAAGGCGAAAGCATGACTGATAAATGTACGTCCCTGCAATGCCGGATTTTCCAATGCTTTATCAATCAAATAATGTATGGTCTTAACACCTGATTCCCCACCCTCATGCAAGTGGATATCGATTCCTTTGTTATTATCCAATGCAAGTTGAACTGTCAAGTCCATCGGTTTCTCAATACTGCCGTCAATACTAAAGGGATCCAAACCACCAATAAAATCTACCTGCTCCCATTTAGCGACTTCCTCCATCAGCTTCGCTGATGCTGTGTAGAATAGACCGTGCTGAGGGAATGCAACCAGTTCTGCAGCAAATGAATATTTTAAATGTTCCAGCGCCTGTAACAAATGCTCCAATGACTTCGTCCCCGATGTAGGGTCTACATTAAAATGCGTACGTGCAAAATTTGTTCCGTAGCCCTGCAATAGCGCGATTAACTTTTCGGCCCGTTCGACAGAGGTTTTCAACAACTCGGGGATAATCACCTGTTCCTTGGCAATCATATCTTTTACAGTCCTATTTTTTGGAAATACCGCCTTCCAGGGCAGGCCATATAAGGTTTTGTCCAAATGAATGTGCATGTCACGGAATGGCGGCAATGCCAATTTACCTTTCACATCAAAGGCTTTTCCGCCCCCTGCCGATTGCGCAGGCTCAATACTTTTTATTTTATTTGCCTCAATTTGAATATCAAATAATGCTGTTTTCGTAGCAACAATTTCTTCCTTCTCATAAAGAAAGCCTGTTTCTAGCAATACATTCTTCAACAAATATGTCTCTTGATTCTGATTGATCTCATTCATACCTATATCATTTTTACCAAAGCTAAGTGATTTGAGACAATGATCTTTGTACGAATTATCACAGCTTATGTAGATATTATGGCTGCGCTTTAAACTGGCTTGGCGTCATATTCGTATGACTTTTAAAAAACTTGCTAAAGCTTGCATTATCGTAAAACCCTAAATCAAAGACAATAGCTTTGATCGTTTTATCCGAAATTTTAAGCAACCGCTTTGCTTCCAGTAACACACGTTCCTGAATCAAAAATGAAGCTGATTTCTGTAAAACCCGATTACTTAACACATTCAGATAATTTGCCGAAATATTTAGCTTCTCGGCATAAAAAGCGACTGATTTTTCACTTTTATACCATTCATCGATAAGCTGCACAAATTTTGCCATAATTGGATTAGCCTGATATTGTTCATAATCATCATAATTATCCTGAACGATCTTGCTGATCAGAAGCGTAATTACTTTGACCCGTGCGTAAATCAATTCCCATAGGATCTCACCATCCTGTAAATCATTTGCAATTGCCTTGAATTCTGTCAATAACGACTGAAAATTGGTCGTTGAAAGATCAATGACCAAATGCTTAAGATAATAAGAAATAGGAAATCGCAACGCAGGTAATAAACTTTCGAACCAATGTCTGCTGATCATGAGCTGCAGCGCATAGGTAGGATCAGCCATCTGCCACTGATGTACCTGTCCCGGAAAAACCAGATGTAGCTGATTTGCGCCTAGTACAAAACGGTCAAAATCTATTGTATGTGTACCTACAGACTCCTGGAATAATAAAAGGATAAAAAAATCGTGTTTGTGCGGTTCACTAATTTCTCTAGGGCCAATGAGTTCATGAAAAAGTAAATCGCGGTCAGCGATAATCCCTTCCTGGAATTTCTGCAGGTCTAATATTGGAAAATGGTCGTTGGGTTGATACATAAACAGTATTCCAAAGATAGTATCTAAATATTAAAACAAAAAACAAAAGCTAGTGAGAGCTGGTAACAATGCTAAAAATTACGACTAACTTATGACCAACTTCGTCATGTAAGCACAGTGAGTCCACAGTAAGTCCACGTTGAGTCCACCTTTTTAAGTGCATTTACTATGGATGCATCGTACAGACATACTGCTTACAGTCCGAAGTTGGTTACTTGTAGTCCATAATTTGTTCAAATGAAACTCTTATTGTTTGGACTCCTTGTATAAAAGAAAATTGTTACGATTATAACTATTGTTTAATATAAAAAAATGTTACTTTAACGCGGTTGCCAGGGTGTCAAGGGATATTGAATGCCGACGCCCCCATATCTAATTTAAAATCGAGAAATGCAAATCGAAATCGGTCGTATATTTTATGAAATAGTTCCCTGGAATAAAGATTATATCCAAATTTCGGGTAGTTCATCACCCTATCGTGTACATGCTCCGGCACATTGCGATGTTGCTTTCCTTAAAGAATACATCAAGTTAAACCCGCCAGAAAGTAAATCGGAAGGTATATCCTATTCCTATCTAGAAAATCCCTACTACCTATTTGGAAAACCTTATTTGGTCAAAATCTATCCTTCCACAACGCTAGCAACCGTTGAACTGACAGCTACAAGTATATGTGTATATCAAAAGAAGAGCACGAATACATTGAAATTACTGCACAAATGGAGTCAGGAATTACTCTATCATGAAATAATCAAGCAGATTGCTTATTGGGAAGAACAGTTGGATATATATGATGTAGCTACAGTAACCATCCATAACTTATCCAAAAACGATTTTAGAATCGTTGAAGGTGGATTTCATTTTTCAAATCGACTCATTGATTTCGAAAAAGAACACATCAATCTAATTATTCTAAAGGCTTTCTGTAAATTTGCTCATAAGACGCGAAAAGAAACAGAAGCAATCTTCAGTTTATATATTCCAAACTGGAGAGATCTTTATTAGTACAGCATAATAAGATGACAGAAATTAACATCAGAATCCAACTAAAGAAAGACGATCTAATCATACCATTCAGCAATCAAGATCTTATACCATTCATCGCCAAACATCAGCAAGAAATCAATGATTACGTTATCGAGCAATTGGAAGATAAAGATGGCGCACCGCATTTAAGTGACTTTAGCATAAGTGGATTAACTTTTTATACAAATAGTACCGAAGGTTCATTTAGACTTCATTTTAAAATTGATCGTCAATTTTGCTGCAGTGATCTCTCATCGTGTCAAATGGATTATATAGACTTTAAGTTTAATAAATCAAATATTAGTATCACACTAACTGGAAGTTATACCGTTTGGACAATTCAATAAAAGATATGCGAGTACCCGAACGTTATCAAGTTAATACAAGTTCATTTTCTTTTTATTGGTCGAAGGGTCTTGGTGTCGAATTGCTTCGCAAATTGCCGACGAAACTTTCCCTCGCTGCTGCCGATCAATTTACTCCTTTACTCTATCAATTTGACAATAGCTGCGACCAACTTGTCGAGCAGCTACACCTAAAAATTGGTTTCCATCAAGGTCAACAACTGCTTAAAGATGCACTTGCAGGCAAGCCTATTGATGCAGCATACGAACATGTATTGCTGAATTTTTTAAATACATTAGATCTCAGCCCTTCTTGGTTAGATTGGGATAAAATAGAACAAGGCATTGGGCTCAGTCAACGTTCTGGTTTATCAGGACTTATTGTGTTACGGGATTATGTCCTCATGGGGGGCTATGAATCCAGTGCGATCAATAAACCCTTAATCTTTACAGGTGCGTTAAAAAAAGGGGCTGTCAAACGACTCACCGAAACGGTAACCTTTTGGGTGGATATCACAGGCGATGATGCACTGAAAAAGGGTAATATCGGCATAGAGGCCATTCTACTCACCCGGTGTATCCATTCGTATGCGCGATTAAACATCCTAAAGCACGGTCAGTGGCAAACAGAAAAATGGGGTATTCCATTAAATATGTGGGATATGCTTGCAACCAATCTCGGATTTTCTCTTGTTTACCTAACAGGACTAAAACGCATGAAATTCAATGTATTGAAAAACGAGGTTGAAGGTTTATTCCATGTCTGGAAATTTATCGGAACATTGCTGGGTATTCCATTGCAACTTCTCCCCGACACAGAGGAGCAAGCCATTGAAGCTTTGTATTATTGGACCATGACACAACAATCAGGAGATCAGGATAGTTTAGCTTTAGCAAAATCACTCATGGAAGAGCCCATTAAAGCGGCCTACCCCACAAACAAATGGGGACGAAAGCTCATGCGCGAAATTCACCTCTACTACAATCATTATCTATTGGGCGACTATTCGTGTTCACTATTGGGTTTAAAGAAGACGGTACTCGGTAAAATTGCTTATGTGAATATCTTAAAAAATAAAAAAGCAAATCGTATGGTTACCGACAGCTTATGGCGACAACAACAAATTGAAAAAGGAAGAAAAGTACACGAAGGCGTGAAACAAATCTATCTTAAATACAATTAACCAACGTTGCGCTCGTAAGGCACCCGTGTCGCAATGGAGCGTCCCAGGGTTAGCTCATCGACATATTCCAACTCGCCACCAAAGGCAATACCGCGGGCAATCGTTGTAATTTTTACATCAAATTCACGCAATTTACGGTATAAATAAAAAATGGTGGTATCCCCTTCCATTGTTGCTGAAAGGGCCAAAATAACTTCTTCTACCTCACCTCTCTGGATTCGGTTAATTAACCCTTCGATTTTTAAATCAGCAGGGCCAATACCATCCATAGGCGAAATTAATCCTCCCAATACATGATATACACCTTGATAGGAATTTGTATTTTCGATGGCCATCACGTCTCGCGTGTCTTCTACAACACAGATCAAATTTTTATCGCGTTTGAATGAGGCGCATATCTCACATATATTGTGGTCAGAAATATTGAAACATTCTTGGCAATATTGAATATCTTCTTTCAAGCGATCGATAGAGGCCGTAAAACGCGCTACATCTGCATCGGATTGCTTCAACAGATGCAAAACCAGTCTTAATGCCGTCTTTTGTCCCACGCCAGGTAATTTTCCAAATTCGGCAACTGCGTTCTCGAGAAGTTTAGAAGAAAAATTCATAATGCAAATGTAAGAATAATCAGAAAAAGTAGCTAGTATTAAAAAAATAGCTATATTGTATTCCTTTTTGAAAAATTAGGTTTTAGAAATTAAATGTATAACGTTATATATGGACATTACAAAAGAAGATAAAATTATCCGCGCATTTGAAAACAAAACATGGCAGGAAATTAAAGTAAAGGACTCTTGGCAGATTTTTAAAGTGATGTCAGAGTTTGTGGATGGGTTTGAGAAATTGGCGAAAATTGGCCCCTGTGTTTCAATATTTGGATCAGCACGTACCCCACGCGAACACAAATATTATCAAATGGCGGTAGATATTGCTAGCTTATTGACGGAACGCGGTTATGGTATTATCTCTGGTGGTGGACCGGGTATTATGGAGGCAGCCAATAAGGGCGCCTACGAATCTGGAGGGAAGTCTGTTGGTCTAAACATTGAATTGCCATTCGAGCAATTTCACAACAAATATATTGACCGCGACAAATTGCTTGAATTTAAATACTTTTTCGTCAGAAAGGTCATGTTTATGAAGTATTCTCAAGGGTATATTGTTATGCCTGGAGGTTTCGGAACCATGGACGAACTTTTTGAAGCAATCACACTGATTCAAACCGGTAAAATTGCACGTTTTCCAATCGTATTGGTCGGCTCTGAATATTGGAAAGGATTAATAGACTGGGTTCAAAATACGATGATTTCAAACAAATATATCAGTGAAGAGGATTTAAAACTATTTCGAATTGTGGATACGGCCGAGGAAGCAGCTGATCATATTTTCCGATTCTACGATAAATACTTGTTGAAGCCAAACTTCTAAGAAGTACTTCTTAAAAAAAGGAGTATCTGTTGATTCAGATACTCCTTTTTTTTGTCTATTCGAAGCTGCTATCCTTTGTAAAATATGCGTTTAGCTGCTTAAAGCCAGCTTTTATATATTAAAGTTGCATTATTCATAATTTAGTCCCTACATTTATAGCGCAATTAGCATTTCACGTCGTATAACCATAGAAAAACAAATTATTGTCTTGCATGAAAGATTTTGGAGGCCATTCAGATGAAGAGTTGATCGTGTTGATTCAACAAGACGATAGCTTAGCTTTCGAAGCTTTGTATGATCGCTATTGGAAAACGCTTTATTACCAGGCTGCCCGCAAAACAAATTCACTGGAAGATGCGCAGGAAATTGTACAAAATATCTTTACTTCACTTTGGCTGAGACGCCATCAACTCCAAATCAAAAGCAATCTCGCCTCCTACCTCGCTGTGGCCGTTAAATACAAAGTATTTAAATATCTCGCACAACAATACAAACAGAAAGCTTTTAAGCATGATACGGAATGGGTGGATTTTGATAACTCGACGGAAAATTGGCTCCAGTTTGAAGAGCTTCGTGTTCGGCTAGATCAGCTTGTTTCGGAACTGCCTGAAAAATGCCAGCTTGTTTTCAAATTATCCCGCGAGGAGGGCCTCTCCTACAAACAGATCGCTGAAAGCATGAACATCTCTGTGAAAACTGTCGAAACCCAATTAAGCCGTGCTTTAAAAAAAATACGCACTGGTATTCAGCGCTTTCTGATTACTTTGTAATTTTTTTTCTCTTCTTGTCAGGGTATCAGCCCGATTTAGGGACTCTACATATAAATAACCCCTAAATATGGTTGATCATAATCAATTCCGGATAAAGCAATTGGCTTATAAATGGCTTCAAGGCACATGTACCCCTGAAGAAGAGGCCGAACTGCAACAATGGTATGAAACAAGTAATGGCGAACCTCTCCCTATCCCCGAGGAGCTCGCAACGGATGAACAACAACTCAAAGAGCTGTTATTCTTAAATATAAAGCAGGAAATCCAAGCGTCAAAAATCAAGCGAATTCCACAATGGGTGAAATTGGGTGGAATAGCTGCTGCTTTAGCACTGTTATTTATATTCCCCCTTTACCTTGTTAAAAGAACAACCGGAGATACCCCACAGGTAGCCGTGAAGACGCAACAGCAAGTTCATCCGGGCATTAAAGCAGCCGTATTAACTTTAGCCGACGGAACTAAAATTGACCTTTCTGCCCACCAACAGAGCGTTCTTCATCAGGATGAACAGGTGAAAATTGTTACAACTGCTTCCGGAACCGTGCAATATCAATTTACAGCCAGTAAGAATACTGCTGCTAGCCGAACCAATACCATTGAAACGCCGATTGGAACAGAATATACGATCATTTTGGCCGATGGCAGTAAGGTATGGCTAAACGCTGGCTCCGTGCTGACATTTCCTGAATCTTTTGCGTCAAATAGCCGTGAAGTAAAATTATCTGGTGAAGCCTATTTTGAAGTCAGCCACGATAGTAAGCGACCATTCTATGTGCGATCGAATGAACAAACCATTCGCGTATTCGGAACACATTTTAATGTAAGCTCCTATCCAAATGAAAACAATAAAACCACACTTATAGCGGGCTCTGTACAAGTCTCGCAATTCGGCAAGTCAAAAATGCTGAAACCTGGTCAAGCAGCATTTACCACAGGCGGGAATCTTATCGTAGCAGAAGCCAATATCGAAGAGGCAATGGCCTGGAAAAATGGCTTTTTCTATTTTGAATCGACACCAATAAAAGATGCACTCGCCGCCATAAAACGCTGGTATAATGTAGATATTGTCTATAAAGGAACAAATGAAAAGCGTGAACTGACAGGAAAAATAAAACGTAATTCAACGGCCCAGCAACTGGTTGAGACCCTCAACTTCCTGGATATAAAATGTCGATTGCAAAACAATAAAATTGAAGTTGAACTCTAAATTATTTAATATAAAACAAACTTACCCAACTAATTATGTATAAACTTAAAACCATCCAAGGGGCTGGTAAAAAGGCAAAACTATTTGCTGCTTTACTTGCGATCCAATGCGTTTCCCATGCAAATAATTTGGCGATGGCGAATGTAAACCAAACTAAAATCAAGTTACAAGACAAGGAATACACTTTGGCTAAGTTTGCTAAAGAGATCGAACGTCAGAGTTCTTATGTGTTTCTGTACGATAACTCACAGATTAATGATAACCAAAAAATCCGAATAAACCATAAAGATGGTTCTATTGTTGAAATTCTGGATGACAACCTAAAAGAGCTATCGTATTCTTATAAAATTGTCAACAACACCATTGTCCTAAAAAGGAAAACAGATGATATGCCCTTAAGAAACACGATCAATGTGCAACAGCTTGTCAAAGGACGCGTTTCCGATAGCGATGGTAAAGCATTAACAGGGGTCACAATCCGCAATACAACAACAGGTAAACAAACGGAAACAGACAGTAAAGGTGAATTCTCGATTGAAGCGACCCCTACACATCAACTCAGCTTTAGTTCGATAGGTTATGAGACTATCAGTAGTACGGTAGGCTCCAATAGCTTCCTCAACGTGCAGATGAAAACTGCCAACAACCAACTGGAACAGATCGTTGTGGTCGGTTTTGGAACACAGAAGAAAAAGGACATCACGGGAGCCATTGCAACCATGAGCACAAAAGATATTGAAGATCGCCCTGTGACCCAATTGGCGAGTGCCATGGAAGGTAAGATGGCGGGGGTAGAAATTGTAAAATCCTCCGGACAACCGCAAGCTGGCTTCTCCATTCGTGTTCGTGGAACTTCAACAATCACTGCAGGTAGCAATCCATTATACATTGTAGATGGCGTTCCTACCGAAAATATATCGGAGCTCAATCCATCAGATATTCAAAGCATTTCGGTATTAAAAGATGCTGCTTCTGCCGCTGTCTATGGATCTTCTGGAGCCAATGGCGTTGTGTTGATTACGACCAAAAGAGGAACAAACGGTAAGACACAGGTAAATTTCGAAACCTATCAAGGATTTTCAGCCATCAGAAAAAAGCCTAGCGTTCTAAATGCGGCACAGTATAGAGAATTAATGACTGAGGTGGGAGAAGCCTTGGATTGGTCGAAATATACCGCTGATACGAACTGGCCAGATCAGCTATTCCGCACCGGCCACAGCCAAAAATACCAGGCTTCAGTACGCGGTGGAGATGAAAAGACAGGGTTTTACATTTCTGGATCTTATCAAAAAGATAATGGCACGGTCATCACAAATACAGTAAACAAGGTCAATTTTAAGGTTAATTTGGATCATCAGATCAATAAAATCTTTAAAGTTGGAACAAGCTTATCTTACAACCGTTGGTACGATGTGGACATTAACGAGAACTCCCGAAATGGAGTCATCATGAATGCTTACCTGGGCTCTCCAGTCATCGGCATATACGGTGACAAGGGGGCTTTCACAGTAGATCCATTCTATACGGATCTTGACAACCCCGTTGCATTGGCAACAGGCAACGAGCACAGCTATATCAACAACAGATTTACAGGAAATGCCTTTGTGGAGGCTAATATCCTACCGGGACTAAAATTCAAATCGCTGTTTGGGTATGAGAAATTTAACAACCAGTATCGCACTTTTGTGGATCCGTTCCGCACGACAGAGGGTAGAAAATATAAAGGGATGGCGACGCTCCAGCAGCAGGACAATCAGTATTGGATGTCCGAAAATACATTAAACTATGACAGAACTTTTAGTGACAAGCACCACTTCACAGGTTTATTAGGTTATATTACCACTAAAACACAAACAACAATCTCAAATATTGCTACCCAGAATTTTGCTAATCCAGCGATTCACACCGTCAATGGAGGTTCGATGATTACGGCGATGCCAACAGCGATAGATGCTGCTGTATCCACTGTCTCCGGCATTGCAAAAATCGGTTATGATTATAACGACAAGTACTTATTTACAGCCAATCTGAGAGCTGACGCGTCATCTGTATTTGGGCCTAATAACCGTTGGGGGTACTTCCCTTCTTTCTCTGCCGGCTGGCGTTTATCCAATGAAGATTTCTTTAGTTCGCTGAAAAATACAGTAAACGATTTGAAAATCCGCGCTAGTTGGGGTAAGGTTGGAAATAGCCAAATCCCGGCCTTTTCCTATCTTGGTTTAGTTGACGTCACGGGATCGTACAATATCGGCGATCAGGTTGTACCGGGGTATACACCTTCTACCTTGGACAACCCCAATCTAAAATGGGAAACAACAAACCAGACCGACATTGGTGTGGATGCCAGTTTCTTTAATTCCAGATTGATATTTGGTGCAGATTATTATGCAAAAAAAACTGTAGGCCTACTTCTCAACTCAAGAGTTCCGTATAGTTCCGGTTATAGAACTGCGCTGAAAAACCTCGGCGACCTACAGAATAGAGGTTTCGAATTCGAATTGAGTAGCCGAAATTTCGTTCACGATTTCAAATGGAATACAACAGTCACCTTTGGGCTCAATCGCAATAAAGTACTGAATATTGATGGCGGAACCTACTATGACGGAAATATTGATGGCCGCGGCAATAGTACGATTGCGAAAGAAGGGGTTGCATTGGGATCATTCTGGGGTTACGTCGCGAAAGGTGTCAATCCAGAGACCGGAGATATGATCTATCAGATGGCCGACCCTGAAGCAGGTCTTCAAACGAGTGATATGTCTATCATTGGTAATGCTACACCAAAATTCTCTTATGGCATGACAAATGATTTTAGTTATAAGAACTTCAGCTTTTCTTTTTTCTTACAGGGTGTACAGGGAAATGATATCCTTAATGCGACACGTATTTATACAGAAGGTATGTGGGAACCGAGAAACCAAAGTACTGCCGTGTTAAACAGATGGACAGTCAATAACAAAAATAGTACTATGCCACGTCCGGATCTAAACAATACAGATGACAACTACAATTCACAGATTTCTTCCCGTTTTGTAGAGAAAGGTTCCTACCTCAGGGTAAAATCGATGACTTTGGCCTATACCCTACCTAAACAAGTGCTTGAAAGATGGAAGCTCAATAAGGTCCGTTTTTATGTGACAGGCGAGAATCTGTTAACATTCACAAAATACTCAGGTTTAGATCCTGAGGTAAGCATGTATGGGGGAGCTAACCAGGAAACCGTGAGCTCCAATATGGCGCCGGGCATCGATTTTGGCACTTCGCCGCAGGCACGCACCTTTATTGTTGGTTTAAACCTAACTTTTTAACCTTTTAGCTTACAAACAATGAAATCAAATAGATATACGTCATTAGCCATCGCCTTATTGGCTTCTCTTGCTCTAAATTCCTGCAAAAAGTTTTTAGATCTTCAGCCTACCTCCACGGTAACGAGTGAAAATGCCTATCTCACCGGAGACAATATTGAGAAAGCATTAAACGGGGCCTATAATTCTTTTATAGGCAATGGTACCCGCCCAGGAAGCAATGCCAATTATTATCAATGGGAGATGATTTTACAGACCGATATCCGTTCGGACAATGCGCATGCGGCCGGTGGTGGTGAGATAGACTTTGCACAAATTGACTATAATACCATTACCAATACCAATGACATGGTACGCAGGGATTGGGAAGAACTGTATGGAGCAATCTCAAAATGCAATATCGTTATCGACAATGTTGATAAAGTCACAGATCCTACTTTTTCGGATGAAAGACGCAAACAAATTCTTGGAGAAGCTTCATTTTTAAGAGCCTTCCATTATTATCAATTGGTCAAACTTTATGGTGGTGTACCCTTGGAAAAACACTCCAACAGTACAGATGCCGAAGTATTACGCATCAAGCGATCAACTGTAGAGGAGGTTTATGATTTTATAGATTCGGATCTACAAGTGGCAGCAAACAATCTTCCCGATGGATTTGGACAAGCCTCTATTGACAAGGTTAGAGCTACAAAAGGTGCTGCAAATGCCTTGCTGACCAAGATATGGGCACAACGCCCTGATCGAGATTACAATAAGGTATTGCAATACGCCGATGCAGTGATTACTGGAAAAGGTGGCTATCAGCTCCTTCAAAACTATGCGGATCTTTTTGACGGTAAACATAACTATAACAGTGAATCTATCATAGAGATTCCCTATATCGCCGGCAGTCCCAATCTAAGCTGTTGGGGTGGCGCATTCTTTTTCCCGGATCTTGATGAAAATGGCCAAATCAACGAAAACGAATGGCGCCGGTATGGCACACCTTCGAAAGATCTAGTCGAAGCTTATGACAACGCTGGCGACACTGAACGAAAGAATGCCAACATCTGGTTTTTCTCTGTCCCTTGGGCAGATGAGTTCTGGAACCCTTGTGGAGATGCCGATACAGAAATCCCATTTAATGTAAAGCAAAAACATGCCAACAGCTTCCAAAGTGGCGATCATTTTTACCTTTTGCGGCTTGCGGACATCATTCTGCTTAAAGCAGAGGCTCAAAACGCCTTGGGAAATACTTCTGGTGCGATAAACACCATTAATGTCATACGTCATCGCGCAGGGCTGTCCGATTTATCCGGTGTCAGCTCCAGTGCGCTAAAGGCCATCATTCTCAACGAGCGCCGATTGGAACTTGCTTTCGAAGGTCAACGTTGGGATGATTTAAATCGTTATGGTGTCACGGTAGATGTAATGAATAAACTAAATGAAATAAAATTTACATGCGATAACGGCAAACAGAGCAACCCTACGTTGATTAAGTATAATTTTAACCAAAATAGCCTGCTCCTTCCAATACCATTATTGGAACTGCAGGCAAATCCGAGCCTGACTCAAAATCCAGGCTATTAATTAGACCAAGCATAGGCTGTTCAAAGGATTAATTCCTTGAACAGCCTTTTTTACGAATATACTTTATTATGACTCGTTTTAAATCACTGGATATTTTCCGTGGGTTTACACTCGCGGCTATGATTCTCGTCAATAATCCCGGCAACTATCATCATGTATTTCCTCAACTTGAACACTCCATCTGGCATGGATGTACGTTTACAGATCTTATATTTCCATTTTTCTTATTTGCTGTTGGAAACTCGATGGCATTTTCTTTAAAAAATATAGATCAACAGGCTCCATCAGCCTATTGGCAAAAAGTTGCGAAAAGAACGGGCATCCTTTTTATGCTGGGCATCTTTTTAAATGTTTTTCCTTTTGTTGAATGGAATAGCCTTCACAAGCTGGAATGGATTCCATTTGCCAAGTACAGGTATTTCGGCGTATTGCAACGTATCGCTATCTGTTATTTCAGTTGCGCCATGTTAATATATTATTTTAAAGATAAAGGCACAATTATCATCGGTGTGGCCTTTCTCTTGTTCTATTGGTTGATTTGCTACTATAGTAATCCATCGGATCCCTATAGTTTGGACGGTTGGTTCGGAACAGCACTCGATATCCGAATCTTTGGTGCATCCCATCTCTATCACGGCGAGGGCACAGCATTTGATCCAGAGGATATCTGGAGCGCATTACCGGCCATCAGTCAAACAATATTCGGGTATATTACCGGAAAGTACATTATTCAAAAACTGACAGGAAAAAGGGAGCTGATGAACCTCGTTGTCGTAGGTCTGTCCTTTATCCTTATTGGCTATCTATGGTCATTTGTTTTTCCTATTAATAAGAAGATCTGGACCAGCAGCTACGCCGTATTCAGCACTGGAATTGCACTCTCTTTTCTTGGTATATTAATCTATCTTATCGAATTTCAAAACATCAAAGGGATAATTTACACTGTCCTTGACGATTTCGGTAAGAATACACTATTTATCTATTGTCTTAGCGGCTTAATCCCCACGATTTGTTCTTTTATTCTCATCGGGGATACACATCAAAATCTTTGGAACTTAAGCTACCATTTCCTGTTTGATAGCTGGCAAAACCAACGATTATCGTCCGCCCTATTTGCGCTGCTATTTGTCGCTTTGAATTGGTTGATCGCATATTGCCTACGGAAGAAAAAGATCTATATTAAAATCTAGGTCGAGGTACCGTTGGCTTAAAATAGGCAATCTGAATAATAGGAATAAAAAAAAAGGGCCAAGGCCCTTTTTATATATAAAGATATGGATAAGATATACCGCAGCTACTTTTAGAAAACGCCCCATCTTTGTTTTACTATTTCGCTATTACAGTATGCTGACACTAAAATAGCTCAAACTAACTATACAGAGAAAAAACTTAGGGGGACAAAGGGGGGACAAAATACAATCGCTTGAAAAACAGCAAATTGAAACACGTATTTAAATTAAAAAAAGCGCTACTTTATTTTGAATAATCATAATAGAAGTCATACTTCGCGTAAAATTCTTGTCCGGAAATATTAAAAAAAGAAAACCTGAGGTTGGGAGCCCCAGGTTTTAACTAACCAATTATTAACCTAAATTATGAAAAGTCTTTTTTTAATATTCTACACAAAGAATATTTCAACTATTGGACCAAAATCGCGCGTAATTTACTATTTCACATTTCTTTAACAGATTACTGAGATTGAAATGACTAAAGGGAAGACATTTCCAAAATAAGAATAGAACATAAACTGTTAAAAGAAATTAAAGAGACTATTCGGAGCCAATTTTTCATAAGAGAAATCAGGTTCTGCCGCAACATCAGGTAAAATCTTTGATTTTGTTAGGAAATGTATTTTAGCGGGATGTCTTTCTGCTGCCATTTTGACCAATTCCATCATGTAGTGATTGCTCTGATATCTTTTTACTTGTCCTTTTATATCTTCAAACCCGCTATACTGGCCGTATTGATCAATATATCCCATTCCATAAAAAACACCATTTTCAATGACGATACAGCTTTTTTCATCGGAATTACGTCCTTTATCGATCAATACAAAGGATGGCTGCTGTTTGAGCCAATCCTCGATACAACGTTCCACCCGGGTATTGTGTAGGTCTCGATCGGGCAATTCGGTCTTCTTTAGCGCTTTCGTAGACAAACTGGCGTGCCCAAACTGACAAAATTGCGGATTAATAGCGTCATGCTGAATAAAGTTTTGCAGCAACTGAATAGCGTCATATTCGCGCTGAAACAACTGAACACATTCTTGTCCCCTTGTCGTCTTCCCAATAGCCAGATGGAGATAGCCATTTTGATCCTCATAAGAAAACAAACCGAATTTAGGCTCATACCGTTTAAGTGCTCTATTATATTTTGGCCAGAACTTTTTGATTTCCGCACATTCCAACAACAATGACATCAGCTCTGTCCCGCAGCACTCATAACTTATATGATGAATTTCCTTTAAGAAATGTTGCCTTTGCGCTTGAATATTATTCCCTGTAAAATGAGACAATACTCTTTTTTTTATATTGACGGCTTTGCCAACATAAATTACTTTTCCAGCTTTGTCGTGAAAATAATAGACTCCAGCCTCGTTGGGCAATTGTTCATACTCCAAGGGATTTAAATGCGGTGGAAACCGTTGATCTAGCGCTTTATGTTTAATCATATCCTGAAATACCTGTTCGGTATCTAGCACTTTCAAATAAGCAAAGAGAATGGCTGTTGCATCGGCGTCGCCACCTGCACGGTGCCTATTTTCAATCGGGATATCTAAATAATCACATAATCGCCCCAAGCTATAGGACAATAATCCCGGCTTTATTTTTCGCGCATAGCGTACTGTACACAATTTAATCGCCGACCACTCGAAGCCCGATTCCTGAAGCTGAAATCGAATGAATGAATAATCAAAATTTACATTATGTGCAACAAAAATACGGTCTTTGAGCATTTCATAAATCTGCTCGGCTACTTCATCAAATAATGGAGCGTCCTTCACCATGTCATTGTTTATACCCGTAAGCGCAAAAATCGAATTCGGAATCTCTTTCCCTGGATTCACCAAGGTCTCCCAACGTTCCAAAACCTGATTACCATCATGAATAACAATGGCAACCTCTGTGATCCTGCTCGATTTTGCATTGCCACCTGTAGTCTCTATGTCCACAATGGCAAATTCTTGTCTTTTGCTTTGATTTACACTCATAACGCAAAGCAAACATACTAAAAATATTAGCTATCCAAAAGAATCATCGCAATTTTACAAAACACGGACGCCAATTATACAATCTAGCTGATAGAAATAGCTGTTTTTCTAAACTACTGTTCATGTTATATATTGCTGGATTTTGTTTATTTTGGCTTTTCTTAATTAAATTCATGCTCATGGAAATAATACAAAAAAATAACGATAAACATGGTAGCTTTGAGGTTATCGATCAAGAAAAGTCAGTGGCACAAATGACCTATACCTGGGCTGGCCCTACAAAATTCATTATAGACCACACGGAAGTAAATTCAGAATACGCAGGAAAAGGGCTAGGTAAACAGCTATTGATGGCGGCAGTGACTTATGTACGTAAAGAAAATTTAAAAATTATGCCTTTATGTCCTTTTGCAAAATCAGTTTTTGATAAGGATCCAGCATTAGCCGATGTGCTTTTTTAAGACCTCGCCAATGTGAAAAAAGATGGTTAGATTGCTGTCGCAATGTATCTAACCATCTTTTTTGCCTCCTGTTTAGCTAATGAGCAGTTGCTAATCAAGTTTGATTGCTAATTTGTTTATCAACTTAAAAATGAGATCAGCCGTTAGTTTGGCCGTTCTGGAATCAATATCAAAATGGGGATTGAATTCGGCAAAATCGACAGATTTTAGATTAGGCAGATCCAGTAGCATATCGTAGATCGTAAAAAACAAATGATCAGGAACTATACCGTTAAATGCCAATGCACTTACTCCCGGTGCATAGGCTGCAGCGAAAGCATCAAGATCAACCGTCAAATACACATAATCCACTAATTTGGAGAAACGAACAATTTTCTCCCTAATTAAATCCAGCTTTTCAATGACCAAACTCTCTCTTTCAATAATCTGCACATCCTTCTCTTTGGCATAGTCCAGCAATCCCTTGGTGTTACTAATTCCCTGAATACCGATCGCCAAGTAATGAAATGGCAAATCAGCTTTAGACTGATCCTGCTCGATTTGAAAGAAGCCCGTTCCAGAATTCCCTTTGCCATCCTGCAATGGACGGATGTCTAAATGGGCATCCAAATTAATAATGCCAAGACTTTGGTTACGACTCTTTAGAAATTCTTTAACACCCAAATAATGGCCGTAAGTTACTTCATGGCCACCACCTAAGATGACTGGAAATCCTTCTTGTTCGAGAATACAATTTAATGCAGCCCCAAGCCCCTGTTGAGATAGCTCTAAATCACTGTCTTTTATAAGTATATCACCGCAGTCTTTAAGTTTTAGTTTATCAGAAAAATGTACAGGAAGGTTTGTTAATACATTCCGAAGTGCTGTCGGTCCATCTTTGGCTCCTACACGACCTTGATTGCGTCCAACCCCCTCATCGCTACAGAATCCGAGAAAAGCAATGGACTGCCTTAAATCGGGCTGCCCGAGAAGATCAACACAATCCATTAATTGATGCCAGCGCATCCATTCACGATCCTGCCCATCGATACGCCCCTTCCAGACCGCTTGGTCTCCTTTGTTGTATATTTCCGGATTATTCAACAATAAGTTCATTCGCTCAGATCAAATAATTGTTCGATAATATCGTCATCTACAAGTTGGGCGCGGGTAACTTGCAATGTCGTATTTTTCTCCATTGCACGATCTAGCGCCTGATTAGCTTCCTTATTTCTAGCCCAGGCGCGCCTAGCAATCCCATTATTCACATCAAAATACAGCATCTTTTCTAACTTAAAAGCTGCTTCTTCAGAGCCATCTAGCAGTAGACCGAAGCCTCCGTTGATGACTTCACCCCAACCGACTCCGCCGCCATTGTGAATAGATACCCAAGTGGCCCCCCGGAAACTGTCGCCAATGACGTTATGAATAGCCATATCTGCTGTAAATTGACTGCCGTCGTAGATATTGCTTGTTTCCCGATAAGGTGAATCGGTACCGCTCACATCATGATGGTCTCTTCCCAAAACAATAGGTGCTTCAAATAAGCCACTTTTTACGGCTTCATTAAAAGCCTTTGCTATGGCAATACGTCCATTGGAATCTGCATAAAGAATACGCGCCTGAGAGCCTACTACAAGTCTATTTTTACCAGCTTCTTTGATCCATTGAATATTATCTTGCATCTGCTGCTGAATCTCCACAGGGGCTTCTTTTCGGAGCTTTTCTAAAACTGTCATGGCTATTTCGTCTGATTTTTGGAGATCCGAAGTCTTTCCAGACGTGCAAACCCAGCGAAATGGTCCAAAACCATAGTCAAAACACATTGGACCAAGAATATCCTGCACATAAGATGGGTAGCGGAACTGATCCTTTTTATCATTCCATACGGCTGCACCAGCACGACTGCTTTCCAACAGAAACGCATTGCCGTAATCAAAGAAATAGGTTCCCTTGGATACATGCTTATTGATGGCATCGACATGTCGTACTAAGCTTTCTTGTACACATCGCTTAAACCGGTCAGGATCGGTCGCTAATAGCGCATTGGATGCTGCAAAGGTCAGCCCCATTGGATAATAGCCCCCGGACCAGGGATTATGTAATGATGTCTGATCAGATCCTACCGTGATGTGGATATTTTCGCGATCAAAGGCTTCCCACACTTCGACAATATTACCGATATAGGCGAAGGAAATTGTTTCCTTTTGATCCATCGCCAACTGTACCTGTTCAACGAGTTCATTGATATTTTCTATCAATCGGTCTACCCAACCCTGTTCATGCCGCTTTTTTGCCGCAGCGGGATTGATTTCAGCGCATACGGTGATACAGCCGGCAATATTACCTGCTTTGGGCTGTGCGCCACTCATACCTCCCAAACCAGAAGTCAAAAACACCTTGCCTTGAATGGTATCGTCTACTGCTAAATGTTTTCGAAAAGCGTTCATGACAGTAATTGTGGTGCCATGCACAATACCCTGCGGACCAATATACATATAGGAACCTGCTGTCATCTGTCCATATTGTGTAACACCTAAGGCGTTAAAACGTTCCCAGTCATCCGGTTTCGAATAGTTTGGAATCATCATGCCATTGGTTACAACAACACGAGGTGCATGTTGTGAGGAAGGGAAAAGCCCCATTGGATGACCACTGTAAAGATGTAAAGTTTGCTCATCTGTCATCTGCGAAAGATACTGCATGGTGAGGCGATATTGAGCCCAATTTTGGAAAACAGCTCCATTCCCACCATAGGTAATCAGTTCATGGGGATGTTGTGCTACAGCTGGATCGAGGTTGTTCTGAATCATCAACATAATAGCTGCCGCCTGCTTACTCACTGCTGGATAATCATCTATCGGTCGAGCGTGCATTGCATATTGGGGTCTAAAGCGGTACATGTAGATTCGCCCAAAACTACGAAGCTCCTCTAAAAATTCAGGTGCTAAAACCGTATGCCATTGTTTTGGAAAATAACGCAATGCATTCCGTAGGGCCAGCTTCTCTTCCGACTTGGTGAGAATATCCTTTCGTCTGGGGGCATGACTTATTGTATGATCTCGTTCTACTTTTGGAGGTAATACGGTCGGAATACCTTCCGCAACCTCACTCTTAAATGTATCTTCCATGTTGTTATATTGAGAATACTTCCTGACCATTTTTCCATACTGCTGTAGGCTGCAAGCTTCCTTGGTAGTAGGTAATATCCTGATAATTATCTGTTTTAAATAAACTAAAATCTGCTTTCATGCCCTTGGTCAACACGCCGCGATCCGACAGGTTTAAGGCTTTTGCAGCACGGTAGGTTAGTGCCGCAAGCAGCTCAGCATTCGTCAACTTTTCTGCTGTTGCCAAAATACTCGCACTCGTCAGTAACTGTCCCATGGGCGCGGAACCTGGATTCCAGTCACTTCCTATTGCCAAACATGCCCCTGCATCCAGCAACTTTCTAGCAGGTGTAAAACCACATCCCAGACCGATTGAGGCGGCAGGCAGCGCCACAGCAACAGTAGCTGAGTGTGCGATGAGTTCTATTTCAGCCGCAGTTGATGCTTCAAGATGATCCGCGGATTGCGCACCGAGTTCTACAGCAATCTGACTTCCCGAAGTGGTAAACTGATCGGCATGAATAGTCAGATCAAAACCCATTTCTTTTGCTTTTCGTAAATAGGCCACAATGTCTTCCCCCTGAAAAGCCGTTTTTTCGATAAATGCGTCAATCCGATTCGATAGCCCTTCTGATTTCAATAGGGGAAAAAGATCTGTTGTGATCAGATGAAGATAATCTTTTGCGGATCCGTCGAAGTCCCGTGGGAGCATATGTGCAGCCAAACAAGTTGGAATAAGGTCTGATGCTGTACGACGATCCGATTTCTGAATGCCCCGTAATATCTTAAGTTCTTCTTTAACATTGAGGCCGTAACCACTTTTAACTTCAATTGTTGTGATTCCTTGCCTTAATAGAAAATTTGCGCGCTGGATAGTGAGATCAATCAATTCTTCTGCCTTACAATCCCGCGTATGGGAAACGGTGCTCCAGATCCCACCTCCTGCCGCTGCAATCTCCAGGTAGCTTGAGCCTGCATTTCGAAGGGCGAAATCATTCGCTCGATTACCGGCAAAAGCAATATGTGTATGGCAATCAATAAAGCCTGGCAGAGCGACCTGATCTCCTTCTACAAGTACAAGTGCCGCCTCCTTTCCCCATTGCAGTTGTAATTGCTCAAAATCCCCCACTTCCAATATATGGTTACCCGCTATTAAAATACCTCCTTCTTTAATAATAGCCAATTGTTTATCGTGGAGTGCCCCATTTACGGGCATATTTGACAGCGTTAATACCTGCCTAAAAGGTCCAACTAATTTCAGCTCTTTTTCCATCATTCTTCGTTTAAAACATTTCAAACCTTTGTTTCAAATCCGCTTCAATCTCACCTGTAGCATATTGACGATGCAATGTGATCAGTTCGCCTGATTTTACGAGGCTTAGTGCCTCCGTCAGCAGCTCTTCCATCGGTTGATCGGATTCAATATGCGGAATGGACTGGCGAATTCTTGCATGGATAGCTTCCAATGCTGCAGTCGATTTTAATGGCTGATGGTAATCTTTGGCCTGTGCCGCACATAACAGTTCAATACTTAGTATTTTATCGACATTGTCAATGACCTGCAGTAATTTTCGGCCGGCAATAGATCCCATACTGACATGATCTTCCTGGCCTAAAGAGGTAGGAATACTATCTGCACTTGCAGGAAAACAAAGTCCTTTATTCTCACTTGCTATCGCGGCAGTGCTATATTGTAAGATCATAAATCCTGAATTGAGACCGGTTGACTTCATTAACAATTTTGGGACGCCGTTGGTTTGACCTTCTAAAGACAAATAGACCCTTCGGTCCGAAATATTGCCAATTTCCGATGCGGCCAGTGTGGCATAATCCAAAGGCAGAGCAATTGACTGTCCGTGAAAGCTACCGCCACTAATGGTTAGTTCATCATTAATGATCACAGGATTATCGGTCACTGCATTTATTTCGATTTCTATGGTATCCTTCAAATGAAACCAAGCATTGCGTGATGCTCCATGGACCTGAGGGATACAGCGCAGCGAGTAGGGATCTTGTACACGAGAACAGTCTTTGTGGCTTTCCAAAATGGCCGAGCCATGAAGCATGTTAAAAATGCTTGCAGCGACATAGCGGTTTCCTGGGTGCGGGCGTAATTGATGTAATTCTGTAAAAAATGGTTTTATTGAACCATTTAAGCCTTCAATCATTAAGGTAGCAATAATGTCAGCGTTCTGAAGTACACGATTTAACTCGGCAACAGCCATCACACCATGTGCCGCCATAAATTGAGTTCCATTGATTAAAGCCAGCCCTTCTTTTGCGCCCAGCTGAACCGGTGCCATACCGTGTTTTTCCAAAACGGCAGCTGTCTCCACAATCTCCCCTTCTACGTTAACTTTTCCTAAACCAATCAATGGTAAAAATAAATGTGACAATGGGGCCAAATCACCCGATGCGCCCACAGAACCTTGTTTGGGGACCACAGGAATGACATGATTTTCAATATGCCAAATAATCCGCTCAATCGTCGCATACTGAACTCCTGAAAATCCTTTAGAAAGCGCGTGAACTTTAAGAATAAGCATCAATTTGGCCAAATCGTTGGCTATAGGTTCTCCCATACCGACAGCATGGCTTTTTAGAATATTTTCCTGTAACAGCTGCGTTTGACTTGCATCAATAAGTGTGGTGCACAATGGACCAAAACCTGTATTGATCCCATAGACAACCTCACCGCGCTCTACTATTTTCCTGACATAACTGGCGCTTTGCTCGATCTTATCCTTGACTTCGGGGGAAATTTCCCCGGTAACCGTTCCTTTTGCTATCGCTAAAGCTGTGGAGCATGTTAGCTGCCCACTGCCATATAAAAATTTTTCCATTATCATAACTGCTTTACTCAAATGTACTTGCTATATTTGATAATTAGAAATACCATTTTTATCATCAATTGATAACCATGAATTATCAAATAGAGCTAAGACATTTACTGTATTTTAAAGTATTGGCGGAAGAACTGCATTTTAGAAGGGCTGCCGAAAAATTGTTTATTGCGCAGCCAGGCTTGAGCAGGCAAATTAAGCAGCTGGAGGAATCCTATGGCGTAACATTCTTTGAGCGTAATAAACGAAATGTTCAAATGACTGAAGCGGGGATGTATCTCTTTCAGGAGGTGAAAGAACTATTTAGGCACTTGGATCAGATTGAAACTCAACTTCAAAGTTTTGCCAACGGTAAAATAAGCACCTTAAAGCTGGGGTTTATCGGGTCGGCTGTTCAAACAATCTTACCGCAATTGCTTGTCACCTTAAAACAGCAGCAGCCTGATATCGAGTTATCACTTCACGAACTAGCGAATGAAACCCAGCTGGATCTGCTGGAGAAAAAAGAACTGGACTTAGGGTTTGTTCGTCTTTCCGAAACGCCCCCCGGGTTATGTAGCCTGCCTCTACATACAGAGCACTTTAGCCTCGTTTTACCCAACGATCATCCCCTATTGAAGTCGCCGCAACCAAGTCTTGATGCGTTCAAAAATGAATCATTTATCTTATTTTCCAAAAACTATAGCCACTCGTATTATGATCTCGTGATGAGCATTTTTAGTGATCATAAGTTTATCCCCAAAGTTACTTTACGCACAGTGAATGCTTTAACTATTTTCAATATGGTTGCTCAGGGACTGGGTGTTGCAATAGTTCCTTCATCTTTAAAGAACGGATACCATGTTGATGTCACTTTCCTTGAATTGACCACTTTACCACAACGAACAACGCTCTCTTTAGTTTGGAATGCCCAAAATCGTAATCCCGGTATTCCATTAGTTATTCAGATCATCGCTTCGCAACCCAACAAAACTGGACCTGATACTGCCGGCATAAACAATAATAGCTAAGACTGCATCAAAAGAATGCCAAATAAATTGTTCGGATAAGCTTGTTATTGTATTGCATATAAAAAACAAATTCTCTAAGTTTGATATATTTACTAAACTTTATTTAAAAAACGAATTATGATTTTAGAAGTAGCTGTATTACAAATTATTGAAGGAAAACAGTCCGATTTTGAAAGAGATTATAAAACAGCTTGCCAGTATATTAGTGCGAGTAAAGGTTATATCACGCATTCCTTACGTAAATGTATTGAAAAAGATAACCAGTACATTTTGTTGGTTGAATGGGAAACTTTAGAAGACCATACCATTGGTTTCAGGGAGTCGGCATTATTTAAGGAATGGGAGAAACTTTTACACCATTACTACGATCCATTTCCAACAGTCGAACATTATGAAGTGTTAAAATAGTAGTTTTGTCGTCCTTTTCTACAATAATCTAGTATCTTTGTAGAAATTTTTGATATTCAACTTTTAACCCCTATAACGTCACAAGCGTTATAGCTTTGAACAGAACAAGATGTACACAAAAGAAAAAGCAAAAGTAAATAGTTTTACGGTAGATCATACCAAGTTAAAACAAGGGATCTACGCTAAAGCTTCTACAACCAATAACAGCAATGTTGAGAGTTATACAACTTACGACATTCGCATGATCAGACCGAATTCTCCGGAGCGTATGCTATCACCTGAGGTCATGCATACCTTAGAACATTGTTTTGCAACAGAAATTAGAACCATCTTAGGTGATGAAGTTATTTATGTTGGGCCAATGGGCTGTTGCACGGGATTTTATGTTGTATTGGCTGGAACAGCGAAAACTCCTCAGAACGTGGCGGAATTGATGAAAGAAGTATTAGAGACTGTTCTTACAGAAGGATACGAAGTACCTTTCCAAAATCCAATTAGCTGCGGAAACTACACATTCATGGATTTTCCCACCTCAAAACAGGCTTGTGTTAACTTCTTAAATCTAATTACTGCCGAAGAATTGGAATTTGAGTATCCATATATCGAAGAAAATTAAATGATCCTGAATAAAGATATTGAAACGATTATCTTGGTAGCAAATAAAAATGAGCTATCTTTTAATTCGACAAGTGAATCGACTTTTGTATACGAAATTGGTGTAGGTAAAGTAAATGCGCTCCTGTCCGTAGCTACGCTTTACGAAGACATCAAAGCATTAGGGATCAGTCCTGTTCTTCTCAATGTTGGCACGGTAGGTTGTACAAGGCATCCGATAGGCCATGTCCTTTATCCGGCATACTATGCACAAGGGGATGCTTATACGGATGGATTTTTCCTGGAAAACACCTTGTTTTTTAAAGGTCAAGGCGTATTGGAATCCATATCTCGTGATGAATTTCGCTACGAAGATGCACTTTTGACATCGGATCGTTTTATCAATGTAAATACTGCTTTTTATCAGGATATCAAACATTTTAATCCTTTGGCATTTGATATGGAATCTTATGCCCTAGCGAATTTCTGTTTTCAAAAAAATCTCACCTTTCATAGTATTAAAATTGTTTCAGACAATTGTGATGGCACAGTTAAAGATTGGGAAAGTATTTTAGGAGAAATTTCAGGGAGATTAGGTGATATTCTCGATCAATTCATGAAAAAGCTGGATAACGAAAAAGCTGCTGCGGTCAGTATATCGTAATCTAATGAAATAGCAAAAAAAAGACCTGTAGAAATAAAGGTCTTTTTTTTTGCAAATTACCGTGTTCTTTCTTCAACAGCTTCCCTCTTGTCTTTCTAATTTGAATTTATTCAAACTATTCTCTCCCGAGGTTGTTCAGATAAGTGGATTACAAGCCCATCGTTATTTCAATATAACTCTTCCACACTGCAAATAAATCGATCTAATATTCTTATGAAGAAAAAGAAGAAAATAATAATTTCAAATAGACTGCCGATACAAATAGAACGAAAAAAAGAAAAATTAATCATCAAGCCGAGTGCGGGCGGACTGGCAACCGGTTTAAATTCCGCCTTTGATACGGATGAAATACTTTGGGTTGGCTGGCCGGGAATTGTTCCCAAAGATGAAGAGGAAAAAGAAAAGATTGTCGAGCTTCTCAAACCGATGAGCTTACTTCCTGTTTTCTTATCAAAAGATGAAATACATAATTTCTACGAAGGTTATTCCAATGAGGTCCTCTGGCCTATTTGCCACTATCAGCCGAGCTACATCCATTTTGACCGCGAATATTGGTCTACCTATGTCATGGTAAATAAGAAATTCTGCGAGGCTGCGCTTTCTATCGATGAGCCATCCGATTTTATTTGGGTCCATGATTATCAGCTTATGCTGCTCCCTCAACTGCTGCGTTCAGAGAAACAAGAGCTCAACATCGGTTATTTTCACCATATTCCTTTTCCTTCGGAGGAACTCTTTATGAACATTCCGCAACGTAAAGAATTGGTTGAAGGTTTACTGGGAGCAGATCTTATCGGATTTCATACTTTCGCCGATAGTCAGAACTTTCTAAATGCCTGCAAAAAAATATTGCATGTATCATCTGGACATAACCAGCTCAAGTACAAAGACCGTCATATATTTATAGAATCCTTTCCGATGGGCATTGATTTTGATAAATTCGTCGAAGTCAGCAGTCAGCCTAAAATCCAGTCGATTGCAAGCCAATTCCGGAGCCATTTTCCCGATCAAAAGATTATTATAGCTGTAGATAGGCTCGATTATAGCAAAGGCATATTAGAGCGATTACGTGCTTTTCTCACTTTCCTTGAAAAATACCCCGAATGGCATACAAAAGTTATATTGTATATGCTTATCGTACCCTCTAGGGATAAGGTATCGCAATACAAAAAACTGAAAGATGAGATTAACCGGAAGGTGAGTGAAATCAACTCCATTTATGGCAATCTAAGCTGGACGCCGGTACTATATTTTTACAAATCACTTCCATTCGAGGAGCTGGTTGGATTATATGTTGCATCCGATATCTGTATGATTACATCTACGCGAGATGGGATGAATCTTGTAAGTAAAGAATACATCGCCAGTAAGACTTTATCAAAGGGGGTATTGATTTTAAGTGAGTTTGCAGGCGCCTCCAAGGAACTCGTTGATGCCTTGATTATTAACCCCTATAATCGTACAGAAACGGCAGACAGTATTTACCAAGCGCTTAAAATGCCGCCCGAAGAAATTCAGGAACGTACCGATGCCAATATTCAGATTATACAGAAGTTTAATGTGCAGCATTGGGTGCAGCTCTTTACCAATCGTTTGGCCGAGACCAAAGCCATACAACGTGACGAATGGGCAAGACGAATCTCGGATAAGGTATTGAATAGTATTTCAGAAAGGTATAGCAAAAGTAGCAATAGACTCTTTTTTCTGGACTATGACGGTACTTTGGTCAAATTCCAGAATCATGCCCAGAAAGCGAGTCCGACGACCCTGTTGTATAACCTTTTGGATAATATCATTTCTGATCCACTCAATACATTGGTCATCATAAGCGGCCGATCACAAGAGAGCTTATCGTCTTGGTTTGACGGTCGATCATACTATTTAGTTGCCGAACATGGCATTTGGTCAAATTTCCCAAATTTCAACTGGTCGTATAAGAAAGGATTGGCCCTCCACTGGATGCCTGAAGTAAAAAAGCTGATGGAAAAACTCGCCGATCAAACTCCGGGGGCTTACATCGAGGTCAAGCCCTACTCGTTAGCTTGGCATTATAGAAAAGTGGAACTGGGCTTAGGCGAACTTAAAGCAACCGAGCTAAAGGAGATCTTAAACCCAATGCTCAACGACTATGGATTACAGCTACTGGACGGAAATGCTGTCATTGAGGTCAAAAATACAGAAGTTAATAAAGGTAAGGCGGCATTGGAAATCGCAGGACATATAAAAGCAGATTTCATGTTGGCTATTGGCGACGACATTACCGACGAGGATCTATTCAGGTATCTACCGCAATCGACCATAAGTATTAAGGTAGGCAGCAACAAATCTGCAGCAAAATATTATTTAGATGAACAAGAAGATGTTCTTCAATTTTTAAATCAACTTATCGTAAAATAATGAACGAAAATACAACAGAAAACAGACATATCTACCAATCTGGAATCATTGGAAATTGTTCCTACATAGCGCATGTTGGCATCGATACAAACATATCATGGTTGTGCTGGCCATCGTTCGAAGATAGCTTTGTATTCGGCAGTATGATTGATAAAAATCAAGGTGGAACTTTCAAGATCAGTTCAGAGGAAGCAGTTGTGGAAACCAAGCAGTATTACATCAAAAACTCCAATGTGCTCTGTACGGAAATCCACACGGAATCCTACGCCTATCGTATTACAGATTTTGCACCTCGTTTTGAACAATTCGGGCGGTATTTTAAACCATTGATGCTGATACGAAAGATCGAACCACTGCATGGTGCCCCTAGCGTCAACATTAGATGTCAGCCGACTGCTGACTACGGCCGATTGGCACTTAAGCCTACCCGTGGCAGCAACCATATTCTTTATAGCAACGATCAGGTCGGAGAACGAATTCGACTTACCACTGATCTGCCTATTTCACATTTCTTCCAAGAGGAAAGCTGGACCATTATCAGTGAAAATAAATACCTTATACTGACGTATGATGCTGCTTTCGAATCGGCCATTGTAAGCACCTGTGAGGATTTCCTCCATAAAACGCTCAGTTATTGGCAGCGATGGATTAAAAGGTGTAGTATCCCTAACATTTATCAAACAGAAGTTATACGATCGGCTCTGGTGCTGAAACTTCATCAATATGAGGATACCGGAGCAATTATCGCTGCATCAACAACTAGTCTGCCCGAATATCCAGGTTCGGGCAGAAACTGGGACTACCGTTATTGCTGGGTACGTGATAGTTATTATGTCTTAACAGCATTGACGCACATCGGTCAGTTTGAAGAAATGGAAAGCTTTGCTAATTATATTGCTGGTATCACGCATCGCAACCCTGGAAGACTTCAACCTTTGTATGGTATCCTTGGTACCACCGAACTGACAGAACATATCTTACCTTACCTAAAAGGCTATCAGGATAACGGTCCAGTGCGGATTGGCAATCAAGCTTTTGAACATATCCAAAACGATGTATACGGCCAAGCAATGATTGCCTTGTTACCTCTTTTCACTGATCAGCGTTTTAAAATCCATGAAAACAAGAATGTTTTAGGCTGGGTAAATTTCATTCTCGAAAAGATTGAGGCTACTATCGAGGAAAAAGATGCCGGTATCTGGGAGTTTAGAAATTTCGCCAACCACCATTGTTATTCCAATCTTTTTCAATGGGTCGGATGTAAGGCGGCCCTATTGATTGCGCGTCAAAATGGTTATCAAGATATGGAGGATCGCGCGAATGTCCTCTTAAAAAAAGCAGAAGCTTACATCGAGGCCTGTTATGACGAAGAGCGAAAAGTCTATCAGAATGCTATTGATAGCCGGAATTTAGACGCCAGTACCTTGCAGCTCATTGTCATGGATTACCTTGACCCAAAATCGGAACGCGCCCTTCATCATCTCGAAATGCTGGAAAAGGAATTAAAAGGTGAAAATGGACTTTTCTATCGCTATAAACATCAGGATGATTTCGGCAGACCCAAATCCACTTTCTTAGTCTGTGCATTTTGGTACGTGGAAGCGCTAGCCTGTGTCGGCCGTGTGGAGGAAGCGAAAGAGATCCTCGAACGTTTGCTGACCTACAGCAATCACCTGGGGCTGTTCAGTGAGGATGTTACCGAGGACAATGGCAGCCAATGGGGCAATTTCCCACAGGCCTACAGTCACGTTGGCTTGATGAATGCCGTTTATCGTCTTGCCATCAAATTAGATAAACCAATTTTTCAATGACATAAAAACAAAATGTGCGATCAAAATAAATTGATCGCACATTTTTGCGCTTATAATTGCCAATTAAATGGCCTTGATAAAATATTACAATTTATCCAGCCAGTTTTCTACCTCTTCTTTGGTTTTTCCGGTCTTTTGTTGCAATTTACCCAACAATTCATCTTCCTTTCCCTCGGCATACAACAGATCATCATCGGTTAAATCTGCATATTGCTGTTTCACTTTACCTTTCAGCTCGTTCCAACGGCCTTTCCATGTTAAATTACTCATAAATGCTCCTTGTTTTTAAAAAATGAAATGTATGTGCTTTTATATTAATGTCTGTTTATAGCTGTCAAAATGTTCACAGATCTCCTCCATCCCGATTTGCTTGCCCATCAAGTCTATAAAACGGTTTTTATACAAGGAAAATATGTATAGTCCCGTTGCCAAACTCCCTATGACAAAAATACCTTCCAGCTCATTGCTCTTCACAAGCTTGTTGTTCAGGTGACACTCTTTGAGTAATGGAATGTTATAAGAAGACCATTTACCCATTTTATCTTTGAGTACCAAACCAATATTTTTTGTCCCTGTCATCATTTCAGCTCCTTTTATTAGAAAAACAGCTACTTTACTTCAAATGTTTTCTAATTTTTGTCATTTTGAAAAGAATAGGTCTTTCATACACAAGAGCAAGTAATTATACGGTGGCGTCCAAAAAAAATGTTTCCAATTGATTAATTGGAAACATACTGTTAAAGATTGCTTTTACTATTTTTTGTTAGCGTTTACCTGGTAAATAGATTTGAAAACCTACGCCAACGCCTAAACCACTCGCACCGCTGCCTGTATTAATATTAGCCTTGCTATAATTGTAGCCAAAGGTAGCTTCCAAAGCAACAGTTCGTGTGATAAAATGTGCATATCCAACATTGGCTCCTACAGCCAGTGCGACATCTTTGCCCCTAGAACTTCCTGAAATACCAATGTCTCCCTGTCCAAAAAACCGACCTGTACTTGATCCCGCATTTGGAAAGTAATAACGCACAAATGGCGCTACACCATAAGTCCATTCATTATCAGCATCTTTTTGAGTAGCCAAGCCAAGATTTGCCTGTGCACCAATAGCCAATCCATCGGACACGAAATAACCAGCTCGTGGTTGAAGTGCTACATTAAATGATTTTCCTTCAAAACTATAGCCAAGATTACCGATCGATCCACCGACCATCCAATTTCCTTGTCGAATAGGTTCAATTCCGACATCCGAGGACATCTGTGGCGTAGTTTCAATTTTCTGAGCATGGGCCTGATACCCAATTCCTGCTGTTATTAATAAAAGAAGTGTCAATTTTCTCATAGTATCTCTATTATCTAAATTACTTTAGTTTAATAACAAGATCGACAAATGAAAAGTTTTAAATTTATTCTTAAAATATATCGTTTTGTCATTTTGTAAAAAAGAGAACCAATCAGATTTGACTCATGTTCCTATTAAAAAGACGATGAATACAGCAATTCAATTTGGTGATGCTATTTCAGATTATTTCCAAGAAAGCTCCCTATTCTTGCACGAAATAGCCCCAATGGAAAACCAACCGGACAGCTACAGTCTTAAGTCCGTATTTAGTCCATCCAAGGTTTCGGATCGAGATACGTTCAATCTCAAACTAGACTCTCCAAAAAGTATGGCTGGCCCCGATCCAAGTGAAGAAGAACAACGCGACCGCACCACTAAAGAAAAGATTAATACAGAAGAGGATCAACATAAAGAGAAACCAGATCATTCAGAAGAAGATATTTATGATGCTGATTCAGATCAAAAGGAAAAGGACAAAAAAAACTCCCACAACTAAGGGAGTTTTTTTGTGAATATAACGAAGAGGTCCGAGTGACCTTTTCTGAGTGCTCCTTTAAGGTTTAGATTGTATAGCATTGATGCTATCCTTCCTAAGCGTGTCTGCTAAACTGGTATCCTTCTGCATGCTCATTTTTTGTTGCTCGCTTAAATTGTATCTTGTTTCATCGGCAGCGCTCGGAGCGATATTGTCTGCCTGACCACTTCCCTCTGCTGGATTTTTGTTTGGATTTTGGCACGCAAAAAATAGTGTGCTGCAAAATAATAACGTTCCCAAAACTACCGTAAATTTCTTGCTCTTTTTCATATTCTGTTTTGTTTTTGTGATCAACCTTTTTCTTAAGAACCACATTCAGAACTTATTAGTTTAATAAAAACTGATAAAAAACAATCATTTAAACTTCTGCTTAAAAAAATAGACAGTTCCCATACTCCACCTAATACAGAAGGATACCCGTAATAAAGACATTTTTTAATGGAACAAATACCCAATTGACCGGCCCCTAATCGGCCGCCTATTTTTATCGGGACGCTTTCAATTGTGTATTCTTGTAGCGTTTAGGCTACAAAACGATCAATACGCATGTGTACGTATTTTCCCCCTATGCCTGTTTAAACAAGTTTTAGATGAACCTGAAAACGTAAATGTAGCACTTAAATTGCACCTCCATGTATCAAATAAACATCAATCAATTTAAAAAACGGTACTATGAGCAATTCCAATTTGAATATTTTAGTCGAGGAAAAAAGAAGTCTTTTGAAACATTTTGCTGGAAAATTCACCAATGATCCCGATGAAAAAGAGGATTTAATTCAAGAAACGCTTATTCGTGCATTGAAATCGATCGATGATTTTATCCGTCATCCAAAATTAATGTCGTGGCTCTACGTTATTATGAAAAATGTTTACATTAACCAATATCGTAAAGCCAAACGTACAAACGACATCCATGAAACATACATCGGTCTAGAAAGCACGAACACTGTAGAATCCAATAAAAGTGACAACAAGTTTATCGCTGATGATATTCAAAAAGCGATGTGCAGTTTGTCCGAAGAAAATTATCAAGTATTTCAATTATTCCTTGAGGGATACAAATACCATGAGATCGCCACCTATTTTGGCATGCCCGAAGGAACAATCAAAACAAGGATACATATGACGCGAAAAAAGCTTCAAAAACAGCTTAAAATTTACAAATTAAAATAAAACAAAATGTAGCTTTTGAGGTTATTTACCTAGAGTAACTTAACCAGATAGCTGACAATTCGCTAAATAATAAATATATGAAATCAGAAGTTAAAACAAAAAATCAGCACAATATGGTCATTACGCTGATTATCTGTGGCGGTCCCATTGGAAAGGGAAATGGTAAGACCATTGTACAAGCGGCCGTTACGGACACATTAGACAAAAATCAAACTAAAGTAGAGACAGAAAAAGCTAAAAAATCTTCTTCTGTAAATAAAACAAAATAGATGAGAATTTACTCATAGAACATTTGAAATTTATCCATAGAAAGGGTTGTTTTTGTTAAGAAAGTAACCCTTTTTAGTATATTTTTCTTTCTATTTACATGATAGTCCGCCCCCCCGCCCCCTTTTCCTGTATAAAACCCTTGATTTATGTAAATAATACGCATCTTATCTTTTTTGAAAACTGGAGAGACCTCTCATCCGTTCTTACAAGAAAGATTAAAAATTCACTCATCAGCATGATACAATGGAAACCAACCTTATAAATGACCATAGAATGATCATCGATCTTATACAGATCAACCATGATCGAATTGCTGATTAACAAATGGCAACTGATATGGTCTCAAGCATCCACATAAGAAATTTAAATAACATTTTTGGGTTTAAGCATACATTGACTTTGGAGATTATTATATGAAAGTAAAAGCTGGTTATACAAGAAAGAAAATAGGCAAGTCTTTTAAATATTTCGATACATCAGGAACAGAAGTATCTGATAAAAAGATCTTAGAAAGAATTATGAAACTGGTTATTCCACCCAACTGGAAGGATGTATGGATTGCCAAAAGTAAGACCAGTGATCTGCAAGCTTTTGGATTCGATCAAAAAGAGCGTAAACAATATATCTACCATACGAAATTCGTTGACCAACGGCAAGCGGCAAAGTTCAGCAATATTCTTTTTATGGGTAAATATTTACAAGAATTAAGAAAGATCAGCACTAAACATCTAAAAAAACAGGTCTGGGATATGGATAAATTGTGTGCAATTGCTTTTAAAATTATGGACAGCACATTAATTCGTATCGGCAATAAGCGCTATACACTGACCAATAAGTCATATGGCCTAAGTACACTGGAAAAAAGGCACGTCACCATCGAAAACAACACGATATCTTTGGCTTATAAAGGTAAAAAGGGTGTTTTTCAGCAAAAGTCATGGTCCAATAGGCAACAAGCTAAGCTTTTGGAAGAACTTTTAAAAATGAAAGGAAAAAGGATATTTCAGATTGATAGTGCTACGTGCGAAAGCACGTTCTGCGGTGCGGCCTTTAATCAGTATCTCCGGGAGAATTCTACAGGTCAGATCAGCTGTAAAAGCATTCGTATTTGGGGAGCCAGTCGAGAAGCTTTTTACCAGCTCGCCCAAACAAAACAGGCTGAGTCGCTTAATGCCCGAAAAAGACAGTTAAACAAAGTCATTAAACATGTTGCTGAGCAACTCGGCAATACAAAGACTGTTTCACAGACTTATTATATCCATCCTGCCATACAACGTTTATTTATGGAGGGAAGATTCCCCAGTATAAAAAGTAAATTACCGCTTGCGAAATTAGAGGATAAATTGTACCGTTTTCTGCTTAAACACACCGATAAGGCAATTGTTTAACGTCCAAACCTAAACCATTCGTCCAATGGATGGCTTAGGTTATTCATCCAGCATGATGCCATATCCATGGCGGCAACAGAAAAAGTGATACCATTTCCACCGAAACCACACACAAAGTATGAGTTTTTAAACTTTTCATGTTTTCCAATATAGGGCAATCCATCTTTGGTTGTTCCAAAAGTACCAGCCCAGGCGAAATCTGCATGAAAGACCCTATCGGTAAAAATTTTGTTAAATGACTTTTCCAATTTAAGTGATTTCGCTGAAATGAGACTATCTCGCTTGATGGGGTCTTTAAATTCTTCATCTTCTCCCCCAATCAGAAACCTATGATCATCTGTGGTACGCATATACAGATAGGGTTCAGCAGTATTCCAAATGAGCAGATCGCGATACCGATCATAATTGTCTTTATCGACTTCTGACACGATTGCGAATGTACTCAATAGATCGACAAATTTTTCAGGAATAAGGTTTGTCGTTTCGTATCCTGTACAATAAATAATTTTCTTCACTTTGATTTTAGCTCCTGTCGAAGTGGTTACAAGATTATGCCCCGACTTATATAATACAGAGCCTAAGGCTGTTTTGTCGAAAATCAATAATCCCTTTCTAACGTTGTATGCCAGCAGTTCATGTGTAAAGCAAAAGGCGTCTATGCTTGCCCCTAAAGCCGAGAGAATTCCAGCATAAGCGCCATGTATAGCATAACGAGCCCTGATATCTTGTTCCGTTAACCATTTAACATCAAAACCCGCCGCTTGTCGGGCTTCAAACTCTTGCTTCAACCAGGAGATATCTTTTTTCCTTGCCGCGTAGTAGAGTGACTTTTTTGTTTGAAAACCAGCTTTGGACCGGATTTTCTTTGCAATTTCCCCCAATTTGACAATTGCTTCACCACAGGCTCTGTAGCTCGCTATTGCGCCCTCTTTACCAATTAATTCCTTTAATCTATACAAAGGCACATCAATTTCATATTGCAACATAGAGGTTGTTGCCGCCGAACTCCCATTCACAATTTCACGCTTGTCGATTAGAATACATTTCTTTCCATCGTTTATGCATTGATGTGCGATCAGCGCCCCTGTAATGCCGCCCCCAACGACAAGAATATCACAGTTAAGATCATCTTGCAAGGAAGGATAACTGTTTAGAAGACCGTTTTTTATTAACCAGAAAGGTTCATTTGACTTTAAATCCATTGTAATAAAAGCTTATTGAATGTTTGTATAACTATTTCTTTTCAGAAATAGTTTGGTTGGCATTTTATTAAATTTCAAACCATTTGAGCATTACCAAGGTTATCCTATTAGCAATTAATAGATTACTTATGCGAGCAATTTGGACGGGGGCTATTGGTTTTGGTTTGGTCAATATCCCAATTAAAATATATAGTGCAACGGAGAATGCAGCTTTAGATCTGGATATGCTTGATCGAAATGATCTATCCAATATTAAATTCAAGCGGGTAAATGAACAAACCGGCAAAGAAGTAAAATGGGACAATATCGTTAAGGGATATTTCATGAAAGACCACTATGTCGTGCTGGAAGATGCAGATTTTGAAGACGCAAGTCCGGAGAAGACCAAACTTATCAATCTTCATGCTTTTGTCAAACTGATGGATGTAGACAGTATATATTTTGAAACGCCCTACTATCTGGAGCCACAGAAAGGTGGAGAAAAAGCCTATCAGTTATTGCTCAAAGCATTAGAAAAAACTAAAATGGCGGGCTTAGGGTCGTTCGTCATGCGAAATGTAGAACATCTAGCTCTTATAAAGCCCTACCAAAATGCATTGGTTTTAAATAAAATACGTTATCAACAGGAAATTAGAGCACTTGATGAGCTTAAATTACCTGCTGCAATTAAAATTCAAAAAGCAGAAATGGATATGGCTACACAGCTGATCGAGCAACACAGCACATCCTTCGATATCAGCAGCTATAAAAATGAATATATGGACGAGCTCCTCAAAATAATCAAACAAAAAGACAAGGGTAAACGTCCTACCATTCGAAAGATGAAAATAGAGCATACAAAAGCAGATGATTTGCTTGCAAAACTTAAAGCAAGCCTTGGTTAAACAAAACACCCTGTGCCATGATACGTAAACTAAAATCGGGTCAATATCGAATATATGCCAAGCATCCTGATAAAGAGACTAACCGACGTCGGAATCTGGGTACTTTTGATACCCTTGAGGAGGCAAAAAAACACGAGCAAGAAATTCAATATTTTAAGCATAAGAAGTGAAATAAGATGAAGAATATCATACCAGAACAGAAAGAAGGCAAGCAACTGGATTGCTTTGAATCCCTCGAGTTTCCAAGTGAGGCTATTGCCGATTTAGCCTATACTTCGGCTATAAACAATCTTAGAAAGGTCAATCATTGGTATGAACTCGCTCAGATTCCTTCCACTGTATTTCAATTAACGACGGGTTATGGTACTCCAATAGATCGTTTACTCGAATTACACGATTATATCAGACTCGATATTCCAGGACCGGGACTTCCCAGTAGTAATGGTTATGATTGGGTGAATGTAGTCAGCCTCATATCAGACAAAACGGACGATTATAGGGTTTTTGCCATAACATTAAAACCTTGCCCCGATCCAAGCCATCCTGGAGATAAAAATACAGCTCATTTTTTTGAAGGGATTTCATCTTCTACCTTTTTGATCGAACAACGGAGGAATAGTATTTTGTTCCAGTACGCTGGAAGAAACGAGATCATCAATGTCGACAATGAGAATATAAGTGATAATGTCAGGAATTATGTTATTGGACTAGCAGCTAAAATTGGGGCATCTTACCCACAATGGAAATCACTTCTTAAAGGGATGGCTCATGCAATCGCCAAAGAGTTTAATGTTCAGCATTAGTTCCTTCTGCCGAACGGAAATTGGCAGCTGCTTTAATTTAAAAGTAAAAAAAAACCAATAAGACAATTTTATATAACTTTATAACATTCTGTTAGCAAAGATTCGATCTATGTAGTCGTAATTTTTTTTGTATATTTATGTATATCATAAGAAGTTTTGGGGTATTATGAATCATACATTTCAACCGAACAATCAAACCATCATTACGCTTCAATCTTTTGGCAGTCTGGTCATCTTAGATCGACATTTTAATGTCGTTGGGATAACCGAATCTGTCGTAAATGATCACGACGCCAAAGAGAACCTATTAGGAACTCATTTCTTTGATAGCTTTAGCAATACATTCGGTGAAGCGTTATCCAAAATCAAGAATGCAGTAACTGATCTACTTGAAAACGGGCAGTCGCGCCATATTATACCCATTAAAATGAGAAAAGAACGTGTTTATGTAAAATTGCGAAGACACGATGAATACTTCTATATCGAGTGGGAACAACAACACAAAAAATACATTGCTGCAAAAAAAATAAATGAACTTAATTTTTTGCTAGATACTATTCAACCAAATAATTGGGACCGTGTTTGTTCGGCCATCAACAAATTACTGAATTACGATCGGGTTTTCGTTTTGCAGGTTCAGGAAACGGGTTATAGTTCCGTGATTGCGGAACATACAGCAGATGGACAAGCTCATTTCAAAGGAATGGAGTTCTCGAAAGATTTCATGCCCGAAGAGGTCTTGTCGTACTATCGGAGCTATTCATATCGATATGCTCCCAATATTAATATCGAGGGACAAGAATTCTATTATACGGACGAAGGAATTGATCCGGTCTCGAGCTTATTATCACCTTTACCAGAACTTCACCGGATTTTTTTAAAAAAGATAAATGTCGAAAGCGCCTTGTTTTTTAGAATCTGTATCGATGATGACTTTTGGGGTCTTGTGGTCGCACAGAATGATGAAGAGCGGGTGGTCGATCTGCAGCAGCGAAAACTATGTACGTTTGCCATCCAGGCAGCCACCAGCAAATATGAGAGTCATGTCAAACAGAATCTGTTGGAAAGAACGGAGCTTCTTAAACTCGCTGAAGAAGAGTTAAAAAGGAGCCTTTCTGAAAATAAAATGGTGAATTGTGCTTTGATACAACATATGGATATTCTTACCCAGCTGGTCAATGCAGATGGATTGGCCATATTCAATCAGGGCGATGTCTTTAACTATGGTCACTCTCCGCAGAAAGCACAATTTTATGAAATCATTCAATTCCTGCAGAAACATACCGATAAAGCGCTCTTCAAAGATTATAACTTTCGGCTGAATCATCAGGATAACTTTAACGATAAACTTGATTTTGCGGGTCTCATGTATCTAAAGGTTGGCTTGGAAAACGATTATTACCTGGTTTGGTTTAGAAAGGAAAACCGCAATCAAGTGATGCAGATGGAGCTGAAAAATGAGCCGCATGAAAACAAACAGCTCAAAATTTGGGAAGATATGCGCTATGACGTTGCCAAACCCTGGAATGATGCTGAAATCAATTTTGTCCTTCGTCTGAATCAGATTATCAAGGAATCCATTTTTGCAAAACTAAAGGAACGTCAGTTGCTGAATGAAGAGCTTCTGAGCTTGAACAATGAGTTGGAAATGTTTACACATACCCTTTCTCATGATTTAAAAAATCCCTTGTCCATCTTAAAAATGGGCATACAGTTTCTCCAGCAGCACTCCGACAATATTGATTTTACAAAAATCAATAAGTGGTACCAGAATTTCAGCAGAAGCGTTACAAACATTGAAGATATTATCAACAATATGGTCCAGTTGAGCCAGCACCGTTCCAGCGTTTTAGACAAGGAACCACTTCCTATGGCCTATACAATTCAGCGCATATTTCAAGAAAACAGCATTTTATATAACGCCAATAATTGCCAACCCACTTTTGGTACTCTATTACCAATTTGGGGCGAAAAAAGTGCCGCGTATCAAATTTTTTCAAATTTAATTGTTAATGCAATAAAATATTCTGCACAAGCAGACAGGCCTTTAGTGACAATAGATAGCTCCAACGAAGACAATTATACCCATTATCGGATTAAGGATAACGGTATTGGCATACCAAGTGACCACCTACCCCACATTTACGAAATGTTTACCAGAGCCGACAATGTGGGATCAATACCTGGTACGGGCATTGGGCTTTCGCTGGTGAAACGGATAATGGAACGATTGGGAGGAAGTATCGAAATTGAATCAGAGGTTGGTGTAGGCACCGTCGTCCACCTTTATTTCCCTATTGTTAAACCATTTCCTGAGCAAATGCTACTTGATTGATCGTTGTTTCAAATCCTGAACTCTTTCAAACTATTTTCCATCTAAAGTTGTTCATTTAAGGAGAGTATATCATCCAATAAAAAGGATCGTATCACTTAAAAAAGAAATTGAAAATGGAAGAGATATTGCAACATGCAGTAGTAAAACGAGGTTTAATTATTGCCTATTATTTTAGTAACATCTGGTATCGTAAAGGATTGTTCGGGGAACGTACTATTCCCGATTCAAATGACACTGATCCCATCGAACATCCTGAACCTGATATAGATGAAACCGATCCTGAAGAAGAGGAGAATATCAACTACACACATAAAAACCCGCAGCCAAGAAACAGTATAAGTCCTGGAAAGAAGTCTGCCGCTAACTGGGACGAAAATGTAGAAAATCGGGCCATATCCAAAAAGACAGATTGACCCAGGGTCAATCTGTAAAGATATTCAACTGTCCTTTTTCATCAAAAAAAACATCGCTAATAAAAACGATACGCTGATCTCCCGTCTTTAGGGTGCGGCCATGATATACACAGCGGATTTTTCCCTCCTTGTCCTGAAATAAACTATTATGCCCAGTGCCCGAAACCACTCCACCTCTATTGGTATTCTTTTCAATGATCGGATTAGATGCCGATTTTTGATAGCTTCCCAAAGGAGCAGTTGCTGTTGCGTAGCCAACAGCATAATTGGCTCCTGCAAAATAATTGGCCGAATACATCATGTAGTATAATCCGTTTTCTTTGACCAAAAAAGAACCTTCCGTCCATCGTCTATTGACCTCACCTGAAGTTACCGATCTACTTTCCCATTCTGATTGAGCATCGTTCATCGTAATTGGGGGGCGCATTAAAAGAACCGGATTCCCTATCACCTTTGTCATACTGCTATCCAATTCGACTCCGTAAACCCAGCTTTCTTCAATATTCTTATAGCCAAATTTCTTTTCTGCCCAAGTTGCAATTTCTGATTCCACAGGATGTTCGTAGCAGCAGCGTGAATAGAACAGATAATTTCTATGGTCTGTATCTCTAAAAACATTCGCGTCAATGATGGGATATCCAGGATCAAAAATAGGTTTCCCGCTCAGATCTTTAAATGGCCCCAATGGACTATCCGACACTGCAACTCCTATACGATAGTTTTCCAGGTGTTTTTTCGGATTTTCTTTCCAATGAGCACTATAATACATGTAATATTTGTTATTCACACGATAGACCTCTGGCGCCCAGAAATCCTTTTCCCCCCAACCATTCGGCTGTTTGGCATCGTATACTTTTCCCTCCTTTTTCCATGTCTTTAGATCTTTGGAACTATAGGCTATAAATCCATTTTCAGTCCCGCCGGTTCCATATAAATAGTATTGATCCGAAGGTGGATCGAATACAATAAAAGGATCACCAAAGGCTACATCTGTTTGATAGGATTTTCTAGGTTGTCTCGATCGTTGATCTGTGCTTAAAAATCGAAACTTTGCAGTTTCGAATTGGGGAACCAAGACACCGCTGCTATTTGCCACAAATTGAATCGGTACTATGGCTGTCCGCCGAGGTGCAACTTTTTCATCTGAAAAATGTGTATGACAGACGTAATACCATTGCTTTCCTTTTTTGAAAATGTCGCCATGTCCAGTTCCGGCAAATCCGCTATTTTTTCGGCTTAATGCTGGCTGACCTTCTAGTTTTTTCCAGGGTCCATAAATATTTTCGGCGATAGCAACACCCACAGCGTAGTCCTTATTCCGAAAATCATTTGCCGAATAGAACATATAATAATATTTTCCCTCTCGAATGATGGTGGGACCTTCACTTACTGTCCAGTCGGCATTTGCCGTATTTTCCCAGGCAAGTTCTGCATGGAGACATTCTTTCAGCGTTTCTTCCTTTATTCCGGAATAATCTGACTTCAGCTCCGCCACAAAAATTCTATTCCCTTCCTTTAACCTTACATGAAATAGGTATTTTTTTCCATCTTTATCGCGGAATACAAACGGATCAATTTGCTTTTGTCCGATAGCAATTGGCACTTTAGCTGTTTGCTTAAAAGGACCCGCTGGAGCATCACCGACTGCGATTGCAATATGCTCATCGGCTGTGTAAGCCATATAAAACTTACCATTCTCAAACCATACTTGCGGTGCCCAAAAACCTTTTGATCCAAAGATATCGCCCTTTACAGCCGCAAAACCTGAATTAATTCCCTCCGGACTTACCCAGGAATCTAAATCCTTGGACTGGTATACTTTAAAACCCTGTTGTTCATCATGATCACCATTCGTACCATAGAGGTAATAATTTCCTTTGTGATAGAATATGGTCGGATCCGCTTGAAAAATGCCATTTATCGGCATGTGCACATTTTCAATCTGATCTTTGTTTACAGTTTGCGCAAATGTACTTTGGACAAAAAACAGCAAGAGAGCAATAGGCAGCAAATATATTTTGTTCATTGATTATAATACATCATATAGGTGAAAACCTAAAATTGAACAAATATTTGCTAAGATTGGAGGTAAATCGTATCAATTGAATATCATTTTGTATCAGATTAAAAATCTCCTGATAAATTTATTGAAATCCATTCCTCTTCTATTCCCACAACCCCATTTTTTATCCAGACTTTTTCTATCCGAAAACATTTCGATATATACACCAACATACTGACACTATCTTTACGGATCAAAATTTCCCTGATCATTTGCCCGCAAAATTTTCGCTAATTCAAAATTCCTCTTTCAAAAGCAAACTTAACCAGATGTGCCGTGTTTTTTACTCCCGCTTTGTCTATGAGGTTCTGACGATGGCCCTCAACAGTACGCTTACTTAAAAAAATCTTATCTGCAATTTCGACATTCGTGTAGCCTTCCGCAATCAGTTTTAATACTTCCAATTCCCGTTCCGAAATATCAAAATCCGTTTGCAATTCTCCTGGGATCTGCGCATAGCTTTGACCAGAACGGACTTGATCTAAAAGTATCATGGCGATCTCTTCGCTCATGTACCGTCCGCCGTTAGCAATATGATTCAACCCGAAAAGCAATTCGTGATAGCCAACATTTTTGACCAAATAGCCAGCCAGACCAGATTCAAACGCCTCAATGACATAATTAATCTGATTCAGCATGGATAGTATAACCACTTTAATAGATGAATACTGTTTGTTTAGGACCTGAAGCAATTCCATGCCGTCCATTTCATCCATACTGATATCCGTTAAGACGATATCAGGAACAGGATTTGCACTTAGGAAGTCGAGCGCCTCTTTGCCATTCGACGCTTCGCCAACAACTTCAAATCCTTCTTGAGATTCTAATAGTAATTTTATTCCGTTACGTACAACCATGTGGTCTTCAACCAATAGGATTTTTATCATTATTATCTTTTTAAATAGTCAATTTTAGTAAAATACCTGTCGCAAGCGTATCATTCATAATCCGCGCATTATAGAGCTCAGCAATCTTTATCAAACGCATTGGGCTGTCTTCGAGTTTTAATACTGACAAGGCTTCTCCTTGTTTGAAAAACGGCGATACTTTGACAAAGATTTCAAATTCGATTACCTGCACTGAAATTGAGATCGCATGTGCGGGTACTTCATCATTTAAGTACTGAAAAATAGCTGTCAGGAGCTTAAATAGATGAACTTGTGCCTGTTGATGCAGCTCTCTCAGATGAGGATCAAGAAGGATATCAATTATAAAACCAGATCGTTTCTTGTAACTGGCAACGGCTTCATCAACGGCGTGAAAAATTCCCAGGTCATTTAATATGGGATTGTAAAGCAATCCCGCTTTATTGCGGATTTCTATAACTAAGGTAGTCAATGAATCACGTAGGCAACGTAATTCTTCAAAATCGCCATAACGATTAGTAAAATTCTGAAGCGATATACGCATTCCGTAAAGCTCCTGAGCCAGTTCATCGCGAAAATACCGTCCTATTTTTCCGATATCATCCTGTTGATTTCTAATAATCGATTTATAAAAATCTTCTTGGCTACCGTCCCATACCTCCTTTAACTCCGCCTGATCTTTTAGACCTTCAGATTGGCCTTTCGGTCCATCTGATAGGTCAAAATATAGTTTTTTGTTCACGTCCCCCATATTGTTTTCCATTTCATGTTGTAACTAATAACCACTTCAAGGCACGAACAGTTTTAAAAATTAACACCTATTTAGCTAAAAGATGTATTCTTTAAAGTACTACGTATAAATACGTGCAAGAAAAAGATAAATGGGGGAATTTAGACAGGAAAACACTTGTTGTTAAAGTAAAAAATTTCAAATAAAGCACCAATACACTTAGTGAACAATCCGCGCAAAACACTGTACAACAACAATTTAGAGTAATAAATAAATCTACTCGGTTGATAACACTTGCCTCAATCCATCCTTCCAAATTGTTTTTTCTAGCATCTTAATTGCAGAGAATGTAGAAAAGATAGACACTTAAAATTTGATAATATGGAAAATACAACAATCGATCAACTGTTTAAGGAAAAAAGGCCTACGTTAAAATATTTGGCAGCGCAATTTACGAACGATCCGGATGAACGGGAAGATTTGGTTCAAGAGACCATGGTGAGGTCACTAGCATCTATCGAAAAATTCCTGAAACATCCGAAATTGATGTCTTGGCTCTATATCATTATGAAAAACACGTATATCAATCAATATACACGTAACAAAAGGTTAGAAAATTACAGAAGCGAATACATCAGCACTGGTTATCGCAATGAAATAACAACCAATCGCGGAGAAGATAATTTTGTTGCTTCTGATATACAGCATGCGCTCAATAATTTATCGAAAGACTATTATGACGCCTTTGCTATGTTTTTGGAAGGATTTAAATATTATGAAATTGCAGAGCATTTGCAAATACCGGAAGGAACTGTGAAAACACGTATACACATGGCACGAAAGTCCTTGCAAAAACAGCTTAAGATTTACTCAAAAAGTATTAATTAAAAAAAATAATCTTATTTAAAGAACAAAAAGCAGGCTATAGCCTGCTTTTTGAATTTACACCCCGTTATTTTGGCTAATATTGTTTTAGTCACTGCCCCTACCTCTGAATATATTTATTATATTTAGGGTGAAACTTACTAATTAAAATATCACTTTGAACATCATGTAATATGAAAAAGCAAACAATCGCTATATTTTTTATATGCTTGAGCAGCATAATTTTAATATCGTCGTGTGGTTCGGTATCAAAGGAAAGTGAAAACAGAATTCGTGTAAGTGGCGAAGGAAAGATTAGGATCATGCCCGACCAGGTCACCCTGACCATCAATACGACTTTCACAAAACCCAGAATGGTAGACGCGGTACGAGAAACACAAGCAACAGTCGACACCGTAATAGCGTTGCTCCAAAAATATGGACATCAAAAAGAAGATATCAAAACGAGTAGCGTGTCTGCAAATAAAGACTATCAATACATTGGTAATACCAATAAATTTATAGGTTATCAAGCACAGCAAACAATCGATTTCGTTTTACATGATTTATCGAAATTCACAGAATTAACGGGAAAATTGCTAGAAACAAAAATTAGTGGAATCGGTTCCATCTCATTTGACCACTCCAAAGCAGATAGTATTTTAAGAGAGGCAGATCTTATTGCATATGATGATGCTTTAAAATCGGCAAAAAAACTTGCATCTAGGGCTGACGTTAAAATTGGTAAACTGTTATTTTTGTCCAATGATGGAAGCGCATCCAACGAATCAACGCAGTACAGAACGGGGATGGCTTTAGAAACATTCAATAAAGGCTATGGTGGTGAAGGTTTTAAAATTGCTCCCGAAGTTTTAGAATTTAAAAGAACGATATTTACGGAATTTGAAATCAAATAGAGGCCACACCGATTCTGTCTCCAATCAACCAGCTTCATCGATTCAATAGTTGAATGAAAAAATAACGCTCGAGGGATAGTGTTTTAGCCGTTACGCGGACGAATTAGCTACCGATGATCATCGAACTATTTTTTCGTATATTTAACATATAGTTTATATCCAGTTCATATAAGTTCTGTTACTTTATAATGCGATAATTAATGTAGTCAACGGAGTTAATGTATCTATTATGAAAACGATAAACTATTTTTTCCAGCGGATTATATTTAGAATCTTTTTAGGTCGATTCAGTTCATTCTATTCACCATTAAGATTCCACAAAACTTAATTGTTTTTAAAAACGGCATTGAGGTCCGATAATTTTATTTTTGTAAATGCTATTAACCAAAGATGCCTTTGGCAAAGATTTTATTTGGGGAGTTTCTACAGCTGCCTACCAGATTGAAGGAGCACATGATTTGCATGGAAAAGGCCCTTCTATCTGGGATATATTCGTCAAAAAAAGAAACCGTATATTTCAAAATCAACATGGTAATGAGGCCTGTGATTTTTACAATCGCTATGTTCAGGACCTGTATTTGATGCAGGGAATGCATATTCCTAATTACAGATTCTCTTTATCATGGAGTCGTATATTTCCTGCTGGTATTGGTGCGGTAAATCAATCTGGATTGGATTTTTATGATCGTTTGATCGATTTATCCCTTGAGTTAGGGATAACACCTTGGCCTACCTTATATCATTGGGATCTTCCACATGCATTGGAAAAGAAAGGTGGCTGGGTAAACCGTGATGTGAAAGATTGGTTTGGAGAATTTGTTTCCAAATGTGTGCAAACCTACGGGGACCGGGTCAAGCATTGGATGGTTCTCAACGAACCTACAGTATTTACTGCTGCAGGTTATTTCTTCGGTGTACATGCGCCAGAGAGAAAAGGTCTGGGCAATTTTTTGGCTGCGGCCCATCATGCTGCATTAGCACAGGCTCAAGGCGGCCGAATTATTAAGTCTTTACAGCCTAATAGCGAAGTAGGAACGACTTTTTCTTGCTCCCATGTTGAGCCCTTTACGTCGAAAGACAGAGACATTCTTGCGGCAAAGAAAGCAGATGTATTGCTCAACCGCCTATTTATAGAACCGCTACTAGGAATGGGCTATCCAACACAAGAGATTAAAATACTGGGTAGAATTGAAAAGTATATGCACGCGAATGATGAGCGAGATCTGAAATTTGATATGGACTTTATTGGCGTACAAAATTATACACGGGAAATTATACGATACGCCATGTTCGTTCCTTATCTTCAAGCGAAGATAGTATCGGCGAAAGAGCGCAAAGTTGAGATGACCGAAATGAACTGGGAAGTTTACCCAGCCTCCATTTATTATATGCTCAAGAAATTTAGTGCCTACCCTAATATCCCCACTTTAATTGTTACCGAAAATGGTGCAGCATTTCCTGATCAAATTGAAAATGGTTTAGTGCATGACCCCAAAAGATTGAGCTATTTACAGCAAGCTTTACAGCAGGTTTATCGCGCAAAACAAGAAGGAATAAATGTCAACGGGTATTTTGTATGGACATTCATGGACAACTTCGAATGGGCTGAAGGATACCGTCCAAGATTTGGACTAGTTTATGTTGATTTCAACAATCAACAGCGCATCGTCAAATCCTCTGGACATTGGTACGGAGACTTTTTAAAATAAATAAATGGCTTTTCCATCGTTATGAACGATATATCAAATTTGTAATTTTCAATAAAATCAGGCCAAGAAACAATGCGGCAACAATACTAAGTATTGTGACCAATGTATTCCTTCCGTTGTCTGCAAAAAAATAGATGGATAGTCCAGCCAACATACATGGAATACCGATAACAATAAGCTTGACCCAATATATTCGGTCTTCTTCCTTACGGATAATTTTTGTTTCAACTGCGGCTAAAACATCCGGTCTATTCTTTCTAAAATATTCGAGAATAATTTCGATTTCTTCTGAACGCAATTCACGAGGACGTACAATCTGCTGTTGTAAGGCAATAACTAAACTATTTCCATCTCGTTGAACTGAAATAACTGCTGACATTGGAAAGCGCTTTTTATACCCCATAGGGTTCATTGCATATCCTTTGTAGTCACTGTTATCTGGACTTAAACATACAAAATACTCCGAACTCATTGCGAAGATCACATCGGTATGTTCCTGTTTGGTTTCTTTCCATATAACGATAGCAGGCTTAATGGCTGCTAGTAATAGACATTGGAAAATAAATATACCAAAAGACAAGCTGAATATCCATGACAAAGAAAATGAAAGGAGTAAAAAAGCGATGATAAACCAAATAACATTTGACCAAAAGTCAATTTTCCGCTCGATTAAATAGAAGATAATGACGCAGACTATTGGCGCAATACCGGCTTTCCAATCCCAAAATATACTCACAATTCCGAGAATTGAAAACAGCGCATAATTCAACAGCTGAAAGTATGCTGACTTCCGCTGAAAATTAGTTCTTTTAATTTCAATGATATTTTCCAATGCTTTCTTTAATGAAATAGCAAAATCTCTGTCGCTAAGATAGCTCTGATTGCATAAATATAAATATCTTTACTAAAATAAAAATGCGTAAAAATAGAAGCCACTGCTATGAATACCTTTCAATTTAAATCACATAATGTTAAAAAGGGCTTGATCTTTGGATTTGGTTACCTAATTGTTGTATTTATCCTATGCTGTTTAATTTTTGGCGGTATAAACGGACTAGCCGATGCAGTAAACAATTTTGGTTCGGCAAAAGGTCTTGGGATATTGGTTGCTGTCGTTGTAATCGGTCCCCTAGTCATACTATTGCAATTCATCAATCCCAAGATAGAAATACAAGTTGATAAAAATAACTTATCTATTAAACAACCGAGAAAGGAGGACAAAATTATTCCGTTAGAAGTAATTCATTCCATGGAAATAAATCATTCCTTGGTTAACCAACTTCAACTGTTCGACCAAAATGGAAAACTACTTACGACTATTCACCCTCAAAACGATATGAATGTTATTTTCTCCATTGCAAATATAATCGCGCAACAGGGTGGATTTACACAAAAAAAAGGAACCAAAAAGATCTTTGGTAATCCCGTTGAAACGAGCTCATATTTCAGGCAATAACACTGTAGCACATTCGTTTCGATGAAACCAAAAATACACTATCTACTTTGCGTTGCTTTAACCATCTTCATGGGTTTGTTGTCACGGAAAATATCCGCCGTTCCTACCATTACCGGCGATGTACTTTATGCGGTTATGATTTATTGGTTGTCACGTTTTTTATTTACGAGGAAATCGTTATTATTTTCTTTTACGACGACACTTATATTTTGTTTTGCCATCGAATTTTTACAGCTTGTACAACATCCTTTACTTATATGGATAAGAAACAATCCGCTTTTGCGGCTCGTGTTTGGACAGGGCTTTTTATGGTCGGATCTTGTGGCTTACTGCCTGGGAACCGTCGGAGCTGCATGCATTGATTATCTTAATTATCAAATGTTAAAGACAGACCCTACGTTAAGAACTAAATAGACCTACTTCGTAGTTTTGGCCCCCAAATCGATGCCCATCTTTTCATAAGCAAGATCATTGGGCTGCCAAAGCTCTATTTTGTTTCCTTCAATATCCATGATATGAGCAAATTTGCCGTAGTCAAAGGATTCGATCGTATCAAGTACCGTAACGCCCTCCTTCTTCAATTCTTCGATTAAAAGCTCAATATTGGCTACCCGATAATTGATCATAAAATCTTTTTCCGAAGGGCCAAAATAGGAAGAGCTCTCTTTAAAAGGGCTCCATTGCGTAAATCCCTTTTTCGTACTGTCGGCTCCCTGATGCCACTCAAATACAGCGCCGTAAGAATTTGTAGCCAGTCCCAAATGATCGGCATACCAAGCGCTTACTTTTTTAGGATCTTTACATTTGAAGAAAATTCCACCTATACCGGTTACTCTTTTCAACTCGGTGGATCGATATGAATGGCTCAAGTTATTAAAAGCATATCCCATTCCAAATGCCAGCGAAATACTTGCAACAAATATGAATCTTTTCATAATTTAATAAGGACAAATCAGTTATTCTGCCTTCTCTCCCGAATTTAATCATTAGTTTTGACAAAACATTTACGGTGCTCCAGAAAACATTCTTATTCTACAACATCAATACTTAAAACGCATAGCTTTTGTCCTAATTTTTTCCAGATCAAGATTGTTAAAAAATGAGATTGTATGTATACATTTGACCTACACAAGACTCGAGCAGCCTACCCTAGGAAAAGAGTTTAATAAAGCATCCGCATTAAATAGATAAATTTATGTACAACTTTAAAAATGACTATTCAGAAGGGGCACATCCCCGCATTTTAGATAAGCTTATTGAAACGAATCTGATACAGCAATTGGGCTATGGGGAGGATGACTATTCCAATGAAGCCAAATCGATTTTGAAGAAAAAGATAGCTAATCAGCAAGCCGTTATCCACTTTTTATCTGGGGGCACACAAACGAATCTTCTTGTCATATCTTTTCTTTTACGTATCCATGAAGCAGTGATCAGTGCAAAAACAGGGCATATATCTGCAAATGAAACTGGTGCTATAGAAGCAACTGGACATAAAGTCATTACTGTTGAAACGTCTGATGGAAAATTGACACCTAACGATATTACTACGGTACTCAAGGAACATGCCCTGGCGCCACATGTGGTAAAACCAAGAATAGTTTATATTTCTAATTCCACTGAAATCGGCACAATATATTCTTTGGCAGAATTGGAAGCGCTATATGTGTGCTGTCAGCAGCAACAGCTGTTACTTTATTTGGATGGCGCACGATTGGGCCATGCTTTGACGGCGAAAAACAACGATTTAACCTTTGCAGCTATTGCTAAGTATACTGACGTTTTCTACATTGGCGGAACAAAAAACGGAGCTCTTCTGGGTGAGGCAGTTGTGTTTAACCGTCCCGAATTAGCCGTAGATTTTGACTATGCGATTAAGCAGAAAGGCGCCTTGCTCGCCAAAGGCAGAGTGCTTTCAATTCAATTTCTAACGCTATTTCAGGATGATTTGTATCTTGAGCTGGCATTAAGAGCTAATTCGCTTGCGATGCGTATGGCGAAGGCCATCAAAGGCAAAGGATATTCCTTTTTAACGGAATCAACCACCAATCAGATTTTCCCCATTTTACCTAAATCGCTCATCGAAGCACTGCTTATAAATTATCAATTTTATATATGGAAGGATATCGATTCAGATTATGCAGCGGTTCGTTTGATCACGTCCTGGGCTACGGACGAGAAACAGGTTACTAACTTTATAAGTGATATATTGAATTCCTAGGGATTGTTCCGCCCCAACCAATAAATCTTATATACACGAAAGCGCCCAATAGGTAATCTCTTACGTATTGGGCGCATCTTATAAAATTGAAAAACTAGTCTTTAGGTTCAAGGGCTTTCCATACCCCTGCTGCTACAGCTGCCCCTACTAATGGTGCTACAATAAAGAGCCAAAGCTGCGATAAAGCCTGACCGCCAGCCAGAATCGCTGGCCCAAATGAACGAGCAGGATTAACCGAGGTACCTGTTACAGGAATAGCAACCAAATGGATCAAAAGAAGCGTAAAGCCGATTGCAAGCCCAGCCATTGTGCTGTTTCCTACCTTCGAAGTTGTTGCCAATATCACAAACAGAAAAATGAAGGTTAACACGGCTTCAATCAAAAAGGCGGAAGCAGTACCATACTCGTTTTGATATCCTTTACCCCAACCGTTTGAGCCATACGCCCAGTCTCCTGCCGTAAATCCGGCCAATTGCCCACTTAAAATCTGCTGAAGGACAAATGCCCCCAAAAGTGCACCAATAAACTGAGCAACAATATAGACAACCGCATCCTTGGCAGACATTCTACCTGCCAATAACACACCAACGGTCACCGCAGGATTGATATGACAGCCTGAAATTCCACCGATCGCGTACGCAAATACCACCACCGAAAGACCGAATGCGACAGCAATACCCAAAAGACCAAGACCAGAAAGCCCAGCTGTGGTATTGGCTCCTGCAATAGCGGCCGCACCGCAACCAAAAAGTACCAAACCAAATGTTCCAATTAGTTCGGCGATAAATTTTGAAGATGTTTTAATTTCCATATGAATCTGTTTATAACTTAGTTAACTCTAATTTAATCATTTTCCGTATAAAATTATACTGCTCAATAAATTATTGTAGAACAATATCCACACCGCTTTAAAACCAACGTTAATAAGCTTTTCTATATTAATTTAACCAGATTTCATCACAGGCTATAAGAGGCTTTCGCTTAGGATGATACCGCCATTCGGGTAGTTTTGCCAAAGGTGCAGCATAAACTCGGATCACTTTAACACTGTCATTTAATAATACTTGATAAGGTATCTTGTCCAAGGTGTAATCCTCCTCAACGGATTCAAGCTTACTGAGAAATACATCTTGGAAATCTTTTCCATTCTTAGATACCGAAATTCGAATTTCTTTTGGTGGAAATATCCAATGTCGCGCATCCTTTAGAAAATTAAGCGCTATGGTATCTATTCGCCTTTCCTTTTCAAAATCAAAAGTAATATCCATCGGCTCCCCGTTCCATAGCAACCAATTATAGCTATAATCCATATAGCCCGGCACACTATCTGTAAGTGTTTTTAGCCCATTGGCAGGGAAAGAAGGATCAAATGGATATCTCAACTTAATATTTGCTTCAGAGGCCTTATTTGCTCTAACGCCGGCTTTGAATATTTCAGACCACTCCTTTGCATAACTATCGGGTGATGCGCCACCTTCGGCAAGCTCTATAACGCCCAATTTTTTTGCATCTTCAACAAATTGTGTTACTTTACGACCTACCTTTGGTCTCACACCCCAACGCTCCCCCTCTTGTTCAAATATGCCATGTTGATGCGGTCCATAGAATCTTGCTTGTTGCAAATAGGTATAATCCAACCCAAGTCCAATACGCCTGACACGGGATTCCAATAAAGGATTACCTTCACTGGCTATTTCCGCTTTTTCTAATAATGTACTATATTTATCCATGGCCTCTGGACTTAAAAAGTCATGTCTATTATCGATCGGGTTTCCGTAAATAGATAAAGCTGATGAAGGCCCAGGCAAGTGATTTCTTCGTTCAGCAAGGTATGCTTTAATAAAGGGTGCAGCCTTGCCGTAATAACCCTCGATAAACTCGTTGGTTAGCTGTTCTTCTGAAAGCGTCGTATCCCAGGCGAGGTTAGCCAATATATAGGCATTTAGCTCTGCCATATCGCTATAAGTCGCTCCTCCACCTTGCAAAAAGACCCCTTCGACACCTTGCGTTTTCAAATATTGTAGACTTTCCTGCATGGTTCCTTGGATCGGAAATGGCGCAAGATAATTGGTGAACTGTGTCAGATAATCCCATACAAATACATGCTTGGCTTTAGCTTTCCAAGCTCCTAATTGTCTACGAAAAGTTGCTGCTGATGGTTCGCTTCCAATGTCATTTTTTCTAAAAGCATCGATATTACTTAATATAACAGAAACATTATCGGCAACCCTGAGGTGTGTTGGGGCGTTTGCTGATTCTAAATACGCCAGTGTTGTAATTTTTTTTTCGGGAAATTGTGCGGCCACTCTATTCACAAAGTGAATCAGTGAGCCTTGCGCTCCACCTTCCCGCTTATCAATAGCCTGACAACGATCGCAAGTACAGCTTCCGATATCGTCATTGGCCGCGATAGACCAATAAGTAGCTGTGGGATTTTCGCTTATCCTACGCTTGAAATAAGCTACTGTAAGATTAAAAACGTCCTCGTTAGATAGACAAAGTTGAATAGGTTGGTGTTTTCCATCATAAAGGGAGTAATACTCCGGATGTTCTTTAAAATAAACTGATGGCGGCAATATTTTACTGAAAGTGTGCCCCCAATCTCCCCAGCGTTCTTCCAAATTATGTAAACCATACCAATCCATATACTCCTGATCTAATTCAACAGGGAAATAAACCTCTCTAAACTCAAAATTTGGTTTGGAATAAATCTTAAGATCTGAATCCACTGCCAGGAATGTCAATTTTGGAACATATGTATTTTCTTTACCTACATACCACTTTCGTCCGCCAATAATATCCCTGACATAACGATATGCCGCAAATAGCACACCTTTACCACTTCCCTTGAGATAAATATTCTTTCCTACAGCTTGTATGGAATAACTGTCTTCGGGAAACGTATTAGTTATTGAGCTTTTTTCCAAAATAATGGCATGTGTGACTTCGCCTTTAGCTTGTATTGCAAAATTTACGCCTGTACTTTCTTTTGTAAAAGTGTTTATCACTGCAACCGCTTTTTGTAAAACAGGATCATTTGCATCCGCTTGAATGACATAATCCGTTCTCCCTTGATCAACCAATGTAATTCTTTCTTTACCCTGAACTATCGTTACCATTGACAATAGACATAACATAAACTTCCACATCATATTAAAAATATTTCCTTAATGATAGATTTAGGTCATACTGATTCATAAATCTATTTTCAGCAACTTTGTAACAGCTCCAACCGCCCATGAGTGTAAAACCCCAGTTGTCTATACGATGTTACCAGCCAGCGTTAATTGATCGTGATCCCCCCTAAATAGACCAGCCCTCACCTTCGAAAAAGGATCGAATGAAATGGATTATATGTTCAATTTTACTAAGCATGACCTATTCTTAATCGTACTCGAGATATAAGTTCTGACGGAGAGATAGGCTTTTTAATATAATCATTGGCTCCGACTTCAAAGCCTTCCACAATACTATTATCATCACGGTAACCAGAAATAATAATAACAGGTACCTGATTATTCGTATCGCTTTTCCGAATGCGATTGATTATTTCGTAACCATTAGCAAAAGGTAATGCCAGATCTGTTATGACCAAATCAATGGTTTCGTCAGAAACCAACGAGAGCGCTTCCTTGCCAGATTTAGCAAGTAATAGGTCATAGCCCTCCCTTACAAGAACAAATTGCATTGTGCTTAATAGAATCTCATTATCTTCGATAACAAGAATTCTCTTTTTTTCGTTCCCCATAGCGGTAAAATTTTAGTTTTTCACGGTGACACAAAGTTTCAAAAAAAAAAGAGAATTCGTTGTAGATTAACCACTACAACTCCGTTTAAATAATTTAAACAAAGATTTTAGTTATTAGTTTTAATTAAAATGACCGTATGTTGACAGGAGGCGGACGCTATTATATTATTAAACAACTAAACTAGTATGCAAATTTTCAACTTCTCGGATTAACGTTTGCATAATATCTGTTGTCGAAAGTTCACTGTAAGAATGGATCGATTGTCCGGCCCAAATATTTACAAAATCGACATTTTTATTGGCTTTGGCTACTTTTCGTAATTCCCCGGTGAGTTTATTTTGATAGGGATATGGTAAGATATATTGCGACTTGTCCAAAGCTTCAATAAATGTATTCTTTATACCTCTGGCATAGCGCCCTGAAAAACTCCTTGTCAAGACAATATCTGATTCCTTAACATGAGAAAGACGCGCTTTCTCAAAGTCCAGTAGTGCGCTTTCTTTAGATTTGAGCAATAAACTACCAATCTGAAAACCACTGGCACCTAATAGCTTTGCAGAATGGATCGTGCTTGCATTATATAATCCACCCGCATAAATAAGCGGCACGTTTACATGCTCTTTCACTTGTGGTAGCAGAGAAAATCCGCCAATCTCAGGAACAGGTGCCTCCTGAAAACTTCCGCGATGTCCCCCAGCTTCTAATCCCTGTACACAGATCACATCAATACCAGCTTCTTCCAAAGCAATTGCTTCTGCCACTGAAGTGCATGTACCAATAATCATCACATCATTGTCTTTCAATCGTTTTATACTTTGTGCATCCAGATTTCCAAAAGTAAAACTCACAACTTTACACTGATGGCTTATGATCGCGTCAATTTGTTCCCTGTAATCTGTAATATGGATGCTATCGAGCTCCGGTAAAGCTACTTCTAAACCATGTTGCAGGGCTAACTGTTCCACAAAAACCTTTGTTTCATTATATGCCAGCCTCAAATTCAGTGAAACTTCAGGAACATGATTTACAAAAATATTGACTGCAAAAGGCTTCATTACATATGCAGCGGTTGAACGAATAAGCTCACTACAGCGTTCTGCTGGTAAATCACCCAACGATAACGACCCGAGCGCTCCAGCACGCGATGCTGCAATGACCATTTCTGGTGTGGTAACACCAAACATGGGGGCCTGGATAATCGGATAATCAATACCTATTAATTGTGTAATTTGATTTGACCATTTCATATCGGAAGTAATTAATATCCTTAAGATTCAACTAAAATAGCTTTCATGTGATTGTTCTAATTTAAGCTATTTTAAAACAAATTATACTATAATACTAGAAAATCATCCTGCATTGCGGTACCAAATAAGCGATTTATACCGTATATTTATACTATAGTATTAAGTAACAAACAATTTTATGAAAATCGCTTTCTTTTCGACAAAACCATACGACAAATTATTCTTTGAGCAAGAAAACAGCACCTATGGCTTTCAGTTCAATTTTTATGAAACGCATTTAGGTCCACACATTGTTAATGCTATTGAAGATGAGAAGGTAGTCTGCGCATTTGTCAATGATAAACTCAACCGGCAAGTTATTGAAGTACTTGCTCAAAAAGGTGTTGAACTGATCGCCTTACGCTGCGCTGGCTTTAATAACGTTGATCTGGAAGCTGCCAGGGAATTTGGGATAAAAGTTTGTCGGGTGCCCGCCTATTCCCCTGAAGCCGTAGCTGAACACACCATGGCCATGTTATTGACATTGAATCGTAAAACACATAAAGCCTATAATCGCGTGCGGGAGCAAAATTTTGCATTGAATGGACTTTTGGGATTTAATCTCCACCAGAAAAAAATTGGCGTTATTGGTACTGGAAAAATTGGAAAGGCTTTTATCAAAATCGCATTGGGATTTGGGGCAAATGTAATTGCCTATGATTTATACCCAGACCAGCAGCTTACAGCACAAGGTGTTAATTACAGATCGTTGGATGAAGTCTTCAAAGAATCAGATATTATTTCTCTTCATTGCCCACTTACTCCCGAGAACCACTATCTCATTAATAAGGAGTCATTGGAAAAGATGAAAGATGGGGTAACAATTATTAATACAAGCAGAGGCAATCTAATCAATACCAATGATGCTATTAAAGCGCTTAAAGAGCGAAAAATTGGCTTATTAGGTATTGACGTTTATGAACAAGAGGAAAAGTTGTTTTTTAAAGACTTATCGACAACAATTATTGAAGATGAAACAATACAATTATTGATGAGCTATCCGAATGTTTTGGTTACGGCGCACCAAGCTTTTTTTACAACAGAAGCATTAACAGAAATTTCTCAAAGAACGCTTCGGAGCATCTCCGACCTATCAACCAAAGGGATCACTGACGCAGAAGTCTTGCTATAGCAAGACTAAGTACCAAATTTAGTTCGGATAAAACAATGAAAAACCATGTTTTGAAAGGATTCCTCTTGGCAATCGGGGCGGCTATTCTTTGGGGTGTATCGGGTACTTTTGGCCAATTTCTTTTTCAAAAAAGGGCAGTTAACGTAGAATGGCTTATTACGGTAAGAATGCTTGTGACAGGCATTGTATTATTGCTTTTGGCGGGAATGCACAAGAAAAATGAGATTTGGCAGATTTGGCGTCATCGTAAAGATAGTTTAGCACTTCTTCTATTCAGTATTTTTGGTGTATTAGCCGTCCAATATACTTATTTTGCCGCCATAAATTATTCCAACGCTGCTACCGCAACTGTGCTACAATATACAGGTCCGGTCCTGATCGCAATCTATATGGCGTTGAACAAGAGAAAATTCCCTTCGAAAGTTGCCTGCCTGGCCATACTTTTAGCTATACTGGGCACATTTCTTTTAGTCACACATGGGAATTTTGGTTCCCTGTCGATTTCTCCTCTCGCATTATTTTTTGGTTTGATGTCAGCTGTTACGCTTGCTTTTTATACACTACAACCAATCCACTTGTTAAACAAGTATAATGCGGCAATAGTTATCGGTTGGGGAATGCTATTGGGAGGTCTCGTTTTTTGCTTTGTCAAACCTCCTTGGGAAATTGATGGAATCTGGGATATATATACCTATAGCTACACTGCTTTTATTGTTGTCTTCGGCACACTAATCCCTTTTTATGCTTATCTAACAGCAGTTAAGCTTATTGGTGGACAAAAGACAAGTCTTCTAGCTTCTGCCGAACCCTTATCGGCGGCCCTATTAGCTGTCTTGTGGTTAAATACACCATTTAGAGAAACAGACTGGATCGGCACTTTTTGTATTATCGGTACAATAGTCTTATTGGGCATCACCAAAAATGAGGAGCGAAAAAGGATAAGCTAAATGCCTATCCCCTTTCGCGCTTGTAATCTGACCACCACTCATCAAGTCTTTCAATGACGGGTAGTAAAGTTTTACCTAATTCGCTGAGTTTATATTCCACGCGTGGTGGAGATTCAGCGTAAATCTGTCTACATAAAATACCATCGCGTTCGAGCTCACGGAGCTGAACAGTCAATGTCGTTTGTGCCAGATCTTCCATTTCCCGTCGTAGCTCACCAAATCTTTTGGGGCATTGTTTAGCAACAGCCTTAATGAGCGAAACTTTCCATTTTCCACCTATTATCTTAAAAATTCCATTGACATCACAGCAGGCGCCAAAATTTTCACTTTTTTTTTCATTCATAATCACCTCATACTGACCATTAGTTCATAAAAACATACCAAGTACATAATTTATAACTACTTGATTGTAGAAAATATCCAAGCTATTTTTAACCATAAAATTATTAAAAACTTTCTATATGCGCTTTCAAATTAAAGATTTAATTCATATTTTCCTCCTTTCAACTGGTATATTTCTATTTGTCATAGATCTCTTTATTATTAATGTTTCCCTTCCCACAATTCAACATGGACTACATCTACGAGACAGTGATACGCAATGGATTATAATACTTTATATTATTGGGTATGCAAGTCTTCTAATCAATGCTGGGAATGCCGGAAATCATTATGGAAAGAAGAAATTATATTTAATTGGGATGGCTTGTTTTACTGTAGCCTCCCTTTTATGTGGCTTAGCCAATAATCTTTACATTTTATTGGCCGGAAGATTGATCCAGGGGATTAGCTCTGGACTTATGGTTCCACAGGGCATCGCATTGATCACCTTACTTTTTGAAAATCCCGAGAAGCGGTCGATGGCTTTGGGCATCTATGGAAGTATAGCAGGTATTGCCTCAGTAATAGGTCAATTGTTAGGCGGAATTCTGCCGGATCAGACGTGGTTACATGAAAGTTGGCGACTTATTTTTTTGATCAATGTTCCCATTGGGGTACTTGCCTGCTTTGCTGTCTATCGCTATACATTCAATGATCAAGTTACTGGAAAATCTAAGATCTCTTTTATCCCTATGATAACGTTGTTTATCCTTTTAATGGGAATAATTTTTCCTTTAATCATGGGACCTGAGTTGAAATGGCCATTCTGGTCATTACTGCTATTGGGAGCAGCAATTGTTCTCGTCCTGTTGTTTCTAAAAAAACAACGTAAATTAGAACAAACGGGCCGTTCTAGTCTACTCAATTTCTCCTTATTTAATAATCGGGTTTTCAATTTAGGCCTTCTAGCGGCTTTAGCCTATTATATGGTCCAAGATGCTTATTTTATTATTAACTCCAATTACCTTCAAAATCAAAAGAATTATACGGCAACAATGACAGGAATTGCGTTTGTTTTTCAGGGTATTGGTTACGTATTGGCAAGTGTTATTGTCAGCAAGTTAATACAGCGCCACGGAAAGATCATTGTCCTATATGGATTAGGAATAATGATTTTGGGTTTGCTGTCTCATCTTTTCGTTTTCAATACGATGATCATAGATAGCAACCAAATACACGCGCTCTTCTTTTTTTATGGTATTGGCTGCGGTAGTGTACTGCCGGCATTAATGACACTTGCATTAAAAGACCTTAACGAAAAACTAATCTCCGTAGGATCCGCCATCTATCTTACTGTACAACAGTTATCTATATGCTTGGGAATCGCTTTTATTGTCGGTATATTCCTCCATCGGAAAGAGACTAAATTTCTTATTTTGCAGAACATCTCATCTGCCTATGGCTACTCGATCGTACTATCGGTCATATTACTCTTATTTGTCGTATGTACAATAGCTTATTTACCCTCAAAAAAAGTAAAATAGCAGGTAATTCGTTCATGATTTCGCTGGGTCTATCATACTTTCTCTCAGGATTAATGTAGCTAATTTGCTGCTTCATACTTGTCTACTAAAGCGTAGTCGTAAGGAATACGGATGCTCAGCGGGCTGGCTTCCCATAAGTCTGAACCGCTGGGCAAATAGAAATCATAGGCATTACGCAGGAAATTCTCCCCATTGGGAGCTTCTTGCCAGTTTTTCTTCTCCCTATTGTAAAGTAATATCATACAACTCACGCAGGTGCCCTTATCTTTCATGGTCGAATTTTCATAACACTTCCCTATTTTTACAGTTAATTTTTGCTGAATAATAACATCAGTCAACCGCCCATTTGTAAGGTGAATTAGAGCGATCTGTGCATCGTCATCTGTTGGTGAATGTTTTGCTGCTTTCAATTGATCGAACTGAGCCCGATATATTCGCGCTATTTCAGCCTGCCTCACATCCAATGGTAAGAGATTTGTATCTACGGGATGGAGGTCTTCAACATCACCCGCCCGGGTAACACCAGCACTTAATACAATATTTTGTTTGGATGTATCAGTATCAGCGGCAGCTGAGCCTTCATTTTTATCGAATAGCTGCGTAAGTTCTGAAATATGATGCCCTATTTGATTAAAACCCACAACGTAATTTAAGATAACGAAAGCCAACAGGGCAAGGACTGAAAAGATAAAAAGTGCCTTCCAAATACTAGTTCGCCCACGCTCATTTGTTTCTACTTCCAAAAAAGAAGATCCTTTGTGATCTGCTTCTTGAGAATCGCCGCGATGTTCAACAAGATCATAATCAGCCAAAAACAGGTCTTTACCATCAAAAAGATCAATATGGTCTTCTTTAAACATCTCTACAATATCCCGAGCAGTTTTATACTTTACATTTGCCTGGATGGCAATCAGGTCAATAGCAGCATTTACATCACCCTGTTTAATGAATTCACGAATAGTATCTTTATCAATTTCGATCGTATTGACGAGAATATTTTTGGTCATATCTTTTAATTTTCTATGAATTAGAATGCTTTGCTACCTACGCAAAGTAAAAGCATTCTACTTCAAAAATGAGATTAATAAATGAGAGATCAATGAAAATTTCTTCCCCCATGAAAAATATCCGCAGCATGATCTCCGTCTGTGGTCAGATCTTTTAACAAACCTGACATATCAAAGCATCGTTGCGCTATTACATGAATAACTTCACCTTCAACTTGGATTTTACCCGCAACCATAAGGAGTTTTGCCCGAAGGATTTCTTTACGATATTTTTCAAATACATTACTCCAAACGACAATATTTGAAAAACCAGTATCATCTTCAATAGTGATAAATAAAACACCTTTGGAGGTTCCTGGTCGTTGTCTAACAGTAATCAACCCGCATACTTTCACAGGCATATCATTTTGTATCAAGCCCAATTTTGCTGTGGGCACTACATGGAGAAGATCGAGCTTTCCGCGCAAGAAACTTACTGGATGTGCTTTAATGGATAGCGAGGTCCTTGCGTAATCAGCCACAACATGCTGGCTTTTTGTTAGCAATGGTAATTCAATTTGCCCCTCCATGATACTTTCAGATGCTTGGCCTTCAAATAATGCAATCGGCCGATCACCCAATGCTGTAATTTCCCAAAGCGCTTGCCGACGATCAATACCTAATGATGTAAAGGCATCTGCATCAGCCAATTTCTCCAACGCAATAAGAGATAGTCCAACATCCATCATACCAGTAATGGATGAATAGGCAGACTGCCGACCTTGAGTCAACACAACGGCCTCTTCCCTTGAAAATCCTTTGATCTGACGTAAACCCAATCGAAGAGCATGTGGTTTTCCAATTTCTCCCTCTAAAGTATTGTCCCATGAAGAATGATTGATATCAATAGAACGTACTTTTACGCCATGTTTCTGTGCATCAATAACAATTTGAGCAGGTTGATAAAAGCCCATGGGCTGACTATTGAGTAAGGATGCCGCAAAAATATCGGGGTAGTAATACTTAAGCCATGAGGACACATACACCAGTAAGGCAAAAGACGCTGCGTGACTCTCTGGAAAACCGTAACTCCCAAAACCTTCCAATTGCTTAAAAACTCTATTGGCAAATTCTTCCGTATAGTTTTTCTTTACCATACCATCGACCATTTTTTTGTGAAAAGCAGATACCTGTCCTTTTGCTTTGAATGTAGCCATGCTACGCCGCAATTCGTCGGCTTCCGCAGGAGTAAATCCGGCAGCGACTATGGCAATTTCCATGGCCTGCTCCTGAAAGAGAGGAACCCCCAAGGTTTTTTCAAGAATGGTTTGGATCTCAGTGCTGGGATAATCAACATCCTCTTCTTTATTCCGACGGCGCAAATAGGGATGCACCATATCGCCTTGTATCGGTCCAGGCCGAACGATAGCTACTTCAATGACCAGATCATAAAACTCTCGTGGTTTTAATCGCGGCAACATCGACATCTGGGCCCGGCTTTCGATCTGGAATACACCTAGAGTATCTGCATGGCAGATCATATCGTAAACCTTTGGATCGTCTTCTGCCCCAATATCAGCCAGGGTAAGCTCTTTTCCATAATGCTTTTTAGCGAGATCAAAAGCTTTGCGAATACAGGTCAACATCCCCAAAGCAAGTACATCAACTTTTAGAAAGCCGAGTGCTTCAAGATCATCTTTATTCCACTCGAGATTTGTCCGATTATCCATGCGGGCATTTATTAAAGGACAAAGCTCATGCAAATTACCTTGCGTAATAACAAATCCGCCTGTATGCTGCCCTAATTGACGTGGAAAGCCAATATACTGATGTGTCAATTCGAGAACTTTTCGCAAATGTTGGTCTTCAGGATTAAAGCCCTGTTCAACCAAACGTTCCAAATTGATATAATCGTCCCAATGGCTACTCACAACCCCTGCTAAACGCCCTACAGCATCCATGGAAAGTCCCATGGCCTTGCCAACATCACGTATAGCCCCTTTGGAGCGTACCTGTGTGACAGTTGCTACGATAGCAGCACGATTGCGGCCATATTTCTCATAAATATACTGGATGACTTCCTCACGGCGCTCATGTTCAAAGTCGACGTCTATATCTGGTGGTTCATCGCGTGCATCGGACATAAATCGCGCAAACAAAAGCCTGTATTTTGACGGGTCAACAGAAGTAATACCTAAGCAGTAACATACGGTTGAATTTGCTGCAGATCCACGCCCTTGGCATAAAATTCCCTTTTCCTTCGCAAATCGAACATAATCATACACCGTCAAAAAATAAGAAGCATAATTTTTCCGTTCGATAAAATCAAGTTCCATTTGAATCGTTTCGCGAATTGCATCCGGGATATCTCCGTTAAATCGTTTACTGGCACCTTCCCAAGTTAAATAACTTAATTCTTCCTGTGTAGTCCGACCATGAGATGATAATTCATCTGGATAGATATATTTCAAATCATCTAAGGAAAAACGACAAGCATTGGCAATTTTTACACTCTGTTCTACAGCTTCAGGGTACAACCTAAACAAGCGTTCAACTTCAGTTATTGATTTTAGATAGCGCTCTGCATTGGGATATAAATTAAATCCAGCCGTATGTATTGTGCATTTTTCACGAATACAGGTTAAAATATCCTGCAATTCACGCCTTTCAGGTACATGATAATATACATCACCAAGTACAACAAGCGGGATAGCCAGGTGTTCGCCCAACTGATTTATTCTAAACAATAATTTAGCATCATCACCACGATAGAGTTTTTTTATTCCTAGATTAAGACACCCCTGTAGACGCTGTTGACATTCCTGTACAAACGCTATAAATGACTGCTCAAGCTCAAAACCGACCACTAGTTTTTCAGGTGGACAAATAATGAATACAATCCCCTCAGCATATTGAAACACATCATTTTTGTACAATTCGCATCTTCCTTTTTCCGTCCTTAGATTTCCAACAGTTAACAATGTTGAAAGCCGTCCGTAAGCCTCTTTATCTGTGGGGTATGCCAATAAGCTTGGCCCATCCTGTAAATCTAGACGACAAGCAGGAATCAGTCGTATACCGGCTTTTTTTGCAGCCATATGTGCACGGACGATTCCAGCAAGGCTATTGCGGTCAGTTACTGCAACGGAATTATACCCCAATCGGGCCGCTTGCTCGATCAGTTCTTCCGGATGAGAAGCACCTTCGAGAAAACTAAAATTACTTGTTATCTGTAATTCACAATATACCATACACTAACCTTATGCAAAAAAACCATGTATAAACCATTGATCTGCCTGTCCGTCATAATGCCCGGCGCGATATAGCCAAAAGCGCCGACCTTGCAGATCTTCCACGGCATAGTAATCCCGATGTTCACCAGGATCAATCCACCATTCGCGTTCAATACGTTCGGGGCCATCTGCTTTCCTTATAGTATAGGTATCTCCCTTATAACGGAACAGTATGGGTGGATAGTCGGGTATGGGTGCTGTGACTATAATACGTTCAGGGATCTTCAATAGTCGTGTTGGACGTGGCCTTGCAGTTTGCCAGTCAACAGCTGCAACCTCATCCATTTTAGCCGCTATTTTCATGGATCGTTCCGGCCAGTAGTGCGCAGATGGCACATAGCGTGAAATCTCACAATTGGCGTCCCTACTTTTCAAGCGATCTAAAAGTTCGGTAACCGTCGGGTTTTTGAGACCAATTCTATTGTTCCAAAGATTTTCCTGAACTGGATCTGCCGTCTCAACTTTGGATACGCCCAAGGTAAATAATTCAATTCCCAATGCCGGTTCAATTTGCGGAATCTTTAGGACAAATAATTGAAGGATATGTTTAACCTGAGCAGTAGCACGATTAGTCTCAATAGTAATGGTCTCTATTTTTCCATCCACGCGATGACAATTCAATTCGGCTGCACGTAATCCTTTACCCTCCCCCGACAAACGCTTACACAACTTGTTTAATAAATCTTCCAAAGCCAGTTCAATACCATTTGCTGTACAGATAGGCTCCAAACAAGGTAAACGCTCTTCATACGGTAAGATGGGTTTTATAGAAATAACAAATTCATCTTCCAATCCCATGGCCTGGTCCAGTCGGAGCAGTAAACTATCGCCAAACCTTCTACGCAACACTGAACGTGGCATTTTTGAAAAACTTCCGATTGACCGTAATCCAAGCGATTGTAAGCGCTTCAATTGAACATCTTCCAGTCGTAATGCAGCAGGACTTAATGGAAGAAGCGTTTCCGACTGCGCCTGTTCATTTATAATGATATCTTCGTGTCCAAAATGCGCTACCGCCCATGCGGCCCCAATGGTATCAGCAATCCCCATACGTACATCATAACCATGTTGTCTAAATTTCGAGACAATACTTGTTAAGTAGGCCGCCTCCCCGCCCCAAAGATGAGCACAACCACTAATATCCAGGATGATACCGTCGGGCGTATCTAATGCAACCTGTGGTGTGTACCTGATGCACCACTCTGCTATCGAATGGAGTAACTTTTCGGCCAATCCAGCTTGCTCATTGATTATTTTAAGTGATGGAATAAATGCCCGTGCATCCGCTATGGCCATACCTGAATGCACCCCCGCTTGCTCCGCTAATAAGTTACTCCCACTGACGATTAATCTTCCTTGAGCGGCGATGGACAATACAAAGGGAATATTTTGCAAATGTGGTTTGCAAACAGTGAGCCAATCTGTTTTCAGATGAGGAAACCAAAGTGAGGCAAATCTTTTTTTCATGACTAGCCAAGATTTTGGTAGTTATAATTCCAGTCTTTTACCTGTATCTCCTTTTTAGAAAATGTTTTAAATCCTTGTGGAGACCAGGTTATTTGCTCTTTGGCTGGACTTCCATTCCTTACCTTGAGGAGCTCTACATCCCAACAGGGATAGCCAATACCAGGTAATCCATCATCCGATTGACTAGGTAAAGAAGTGACTTTCCAACGTGCCGCACAACTCGTCGCCAACAAGATCTTTGGGTTATGTTGAAGTATAAACCCTGTAACCCGACTTTTTTCTACGGCAAGTTGAAGGCGCCTCGACTGAACAAAATCCAGCTGATGTATTTCGGCCAGCACGGCTGTTATGCCCTGACATTTCAACGCTTCTTCCATCGCCCATAACACATCCTTCTCCCGTTTCATAGAAACAAAAACAATCGATGCTGGATCGACTCCAAATGATCTGATTGCCGCTGGAAATACTGTTTGAATGGAGCCTATCCAAATACAAATCCCATCAGCTTGCATTAGTTTTCCAAGAAGACCACCAATAAACCCACAGGATGCAGCACTATCCATGCGGTTAAAGCTCACAAACTCGTGTATTACCCCTTTAGGAAAAACGCCATTCGGAAAAGCTTTCTCCAATGGCCCCAAACCCATCGTGCTTGCATCATTTGACCTTTGAGGTACCCCTTGCCAGGCAAGCAAGTCCTTTTTAAGTTTGCTGATCAAAGCCTGTTTATCTTCTAACATCATAGCCCCTCGTATTTAATATTACATACAAATATAATACTAATTATTTTAGCAATAAAAGAGAATACTACATTTTTTAGTAAAAACAACAAAACTTAGAACCGTAGAGCCTTTGTTACTTCAAGCCTTATATTTCATTCAAGAATTGCTGGATAACATCTTTTTTTCTTGTCGCAACAGGAATCATTTTACCATCGGACATTTCTATCTGGCCATCCTTGAAATATTTTTTTATATAGTTTGCATTGATTAAATAAGATTGATGACAACGAATAAATTCGGATTCAGGAAGCATAGTTTCAAAATGTTTGAGGACTTTCGAAACCATCATCGGTTTATTGTCTTTAATATAAAATGTGGTATACCCCTTATCTCCATGGCAATAAAGAATATCATCGATATTCACAATCTGAGTGTATTCAAATGTACGTAGTGCTATTTTCTTTGGTCTAACTGGTGACTTCAGATAGCTTTCGGCCATACTTAATTGCATGCTATTGAATCTAAACTCTGTATTTTTCTTATAGCATTTTTCAATAGCCTCTATAAATTGTTCCGGAACCAAAGGCTTTAATAAATAGGCAATAGCGCCTATATTAAGGGCTTCTATAGCATATTGGTTAAATGCGGTTATAAAGATTGTATTTATGTCCAATTTCAGCTCGGAGAGGAAGGATAAGCTTGATCCATCTTTCAATTGAATATCAGCTAAAATAAGATCTGGATTAGATACAAGTAACTCACGTTCTGCTTGGGCGATTGATGGACTATAACCAACGATCTGGACATAAGGAATAGCATCCAATAAAGACTTAATGTACAAATAGATATTATACTCATCTTCAAGAATATAAACTTTCATAATTTCACGTATTTAATTAAAATATAAAACGAGTGGGATATAGAGTTCTACGCGATATCCACTTTTATCTTCTCTATAATTGGGCTTTATTTCAATCCTTGCTTTTTGATGAGGATCATTAAACAAAAGCTCAAGGCGCTCTTTCGTGATAACTTGTGAAAGAGAGGTCTTGTGTGCATTATTTTTCTGATAAGATTGCATTCCCCAGCCATTGTCACTGATAACAATATGCAATTGATCTGCTTCCTGATTAAAAAGAATTTGCAATTGTCCACGATAATTCAAATTTTTGAAAGCATGTTCAATAGCGTTTTCGACAAAAGGCTGAATCAACATAGGAGGAATCATGACATCATCAACATCCAAGTTACCGCTCTCAATTTCAAAATCAAATACATCTTGATAGCGCATCTGCTGTAAAAGTATATAATTCTTTAATGATTTAATTTCTTGATCCAAAGAAATATACTCTTCCCTATTTAATTCGAGTATATCGCGAATTTGACGGGACAATAAGATGAGGTACTGATTTGCCTTTGCTTTTTGCTCACTACTGATCAAACCTTGCAAATTAGCTATAGCATTATAAATAAAATGGGGATTAAGCTGGTTTTGTCGCGTCTTCTGCTCTAAAATTAATTGTCTATTTTCGGCAACTATACGCTGATTAATATTTTTCAATAGCTTTTGTTTATTCCGGTAATAAATGAAGAACGCAATGCTAAAGATTAGTGCAAATAAAATAACAAAAATCCAGCGCTGTTGGACCATAATCTTATGGTTGAATGCATTTGTTGTTTTTAAAAGCTTAATCGCCTGATCCTTTTTTTCAGTTTCATATCGTGTATTGATCTCATTGATACGTTCATTTTCAATACTTTTTGTGCTATTTTTATAATCCTGATAGGCCGAATCCAAGGTAAAATAAGCCCGTTCATAATCTCCTTTTAATGCGTGTGCTACTTGTAGATTCTGGTAATAGAATAATTTATTTTGCTTGCCTTTATGTGTTTTGATAAACTGCAATCCAGCATTAAAATAATAGATCGCCGAGTCAACTTGATGATTATTCAAAAAATTTTTTGCCAAATTCGCATACGCATAGGCATTGAGTGCCTTGCTTGAAGATAAATAATTAAAATATTTTTGGGATGCCTCTACCGCTTTTCGACTATTCCCTATGCTAAAGAAATACTGTGCCTGTAAATTATACATGCGCATAATGATAGCAGAATCCGCCGTTTTATTAGCGTAATATTTGCAGCTATCCAGTGTTGCTTTTAGCTTCTCAAAATCATGCAATTCAATATACTGCATAAATTTGATCTCCTGATACGCTTGCGCAACATGGGCATCGGATCTATTGGGATGATAATGATACCATGACTCGTTATCTTTGAGCGCCTGGTTATAGTCAGCTCGACGATAATTTGCATTAGCCAATAAATTGAAAAAAAGAAAGCTAAACCTACTCTTATTTTCTAACGCATATTCTTTAGCATCGATAATTTGTTCCATGATGCCAATAGTAGTCACATCATTAAAACTAAAATTAGCCCTTATTTTAAAGTAATCCTTCAGAACAAGCAAATCCGGAGGCAGTTTTCTCCCTTCAAGGTTTTTCAGCGCGATTTCTATTGAATCTATGTTATCGTCCAACAAATAGTTGTACGCCAAAAAAATCCAATTATAACCAGAATTATTAAAATACTTATCCTGAGCAAACTCCGCTATCTTCTTTGCTATAATAGATTGATCCCTAAAATCTTGTAAAGCGAGAAATTTTAATAACGTATCCTGATAGGTTAAATCAAGTGAGTTATCTTCGATATGCGTATTATTTTTAGACGCCTGTTGGCCACTTTGATGACAAGAGAGTAACTGTGCCATGAGCACGAGAGATAAAAAACAAAAAGTAAATCTTGTCAAATTTCGTATCATCAGAATATAACTATCTGTTTAAATTTACATGAAAGTGCCTATATTTTTCCATAACCTCGTTCATTAACTATGATAAGCTTTCACCGGATGTAAACAGCTATTAAAGAAATATGCAAGATGCTGTCCATATCATGTTATCAATTGTCGAATATCGGAATATTATCAAAAAAACAAGATATACTTTCAAAAGTATTTAACCCGGCTGATACTTATGCTAATATTCTTCTCCAATAAAAACACCGGTCGCAATTATGGAACTCGGCTATAGTTAATTTCCTTTTACTCCCCACAAACATACAAATTGGTCAAACAACGAAAACTTCATATTTAATAATCGCAGTATATGAATCAATATTTGCATCAATAAAGAGAATTTCGTGTTTTCTCATCAAAATGTGTAACGAAATATCCCTACCGCATACCTATATTATGGAGCATCACGCTAAAACGTCATATGGTAAATAATCTAATCTTAACTTACATAAACTGGAATATAGATAGTGACATCTTTGTTATTCCAATTATTGAACACCCTATTCGCTGGTACGGACTATTTTGGTTATTGGGCATTGTATTATGCTATAAGATACTAGGTTCATTATTTAAGAAAGCAGGTCGGCCAACCGAGTTCTTAGATCAGCTAACCATTTATATCGTTTTAGGTACTGTTATTGGTGCTAGATTGGGGCACGTATTGTTTTACGACCCCAGTTATTACCTGGATCATCCCTTAAAAATAATGGCCATTTGGGAAGGTGGGCTGGCAAGCCATGGCGGAGGTATAGGTATCCTGATTGCGATCTATTTATTTGCAAAAAAACAGCAGCTTCCTTTTCTTTGGGTTGCAGATCGGGTTGCTTTGGTCGTCCCTATAGCAGGGGCTTGCATTCGCCTGGGCAACTTAATGAACTCTGAAATGATTGGCACCGCAAGTAGTTTACCTTGGGCCTTTGTGTTTACCCATATCGATACGATACCCCGGCATCCGGCACAGCTTTATGAAGCATTATTTTGTCTCCTATTATTCGTATGGTTATATCGTTTGTGGAAAGAAAAAGAGCTTCAACGTAACAATGGAAACTATTTCGCCTTGCTGTTGGTTTTGCTGTTTTCGTTCCGGTTTTTGGATGAGTTTTTGAAAATCAATCAAGAGCATTTTGAAGACTCCCTATTCATCAATATGGGACAGCTACTTAGCATACCATTTATTATTATTGGAGCTAGTCTATTTATTTTCAACCGTTTTCAAGAAAGAATACCAAAATTAAAGTAACGGGATGCGCAATACTTCCAAAAATCATCACCGATGACATGGCCACCAGGAACAGAAATTTTATCATGATTTTTTTAATAAGCCATGTTGAAAAGCATATTTTACTAATTCCGCAGTGTTCTTCACCCTTGTTTTATCAATCAAGTTCTGCCGATACCCTTCAACAGTACGCTTACTCAAAAAGATTTTATCTGCAATTTCTAGATTTGTAAACCCGTCTGCGATCAATTCCAATACGTCTAGCTCACGTTCGCTTATTTCCAAATCTAGGATAGTATTCGAGCCAGCATCCGTATAAACTTGACCCGAAGAAACTTGTTCAAGTAAGGCTAAGCTAATTTCTTCACTCATATACCGCCCGCCCTCAGCGACATGCTTTAATCCAAAAAGTAATTCATTATAACCTACATTTTTCAACAGGTAGCCTGAAAGACCATGTTCAAACCCTTCAACCACATAATGAATTTGACTAAGCATGGATAATATCACAACTTTGACCAGCGGATATTTTTGACTGATGATTTTTAAGAGCTCCATCCCGTCCATATGCTCCATACTTATATCAGTTAAGACAATATCGGGAGCTAGACCATTCGCCAATTTAGACAGGGCTTCCGTACCTTCAGATGCCTCGCCTATCACCGCAAATTCTCCATCGGATTCTAAAAGTAGTTTAATACCATTCCGTACGACCATGTGATCTTCAACCAATAGTATTTTAACCTTATTCATCTTCTTTAGCATTTAAATATAAACGTTCAATTCTATTTTCTTCCAACCATATACCACAATGATGGTGTATTGTATTTTCCGATTTGGAATAAAAAAGAAACAGACTGCATAAACAAAATAAAGATACGAATTTCTATTCACTGTACTATTGATCTCATGACTCCATATTAAACAGCCTCCGCGATGACTAACAGATCAGAAAGTAGGTATTGCTAATGACCGACAACTGCTATCATTTATCGATAAAGAGAAAACTTATGAGAAAAGGAACAATATTTGTACGCTATTAAATCAAGCTATACATGATGTCGCTTTAATCAACGCTTAATTTTTGATATGTTATGATTTGTTCAGATAAAGATATTTTAGCCGTTCTCTCCTCTTCATTGGATGCTTGCGCAATTTATGATAGCGCAGATCTCCGTATTTCCTATGCAAGCACTAACATGTTAAAATTGTGGAATTGTGATCACAGCGCGATTGGGCAATATCTTGAGAATTGTCTTCAACAAGAAGAATTAACGCCATATATCCCTCTCTTGAAAAACGTTTGGGGAAATGAAAATACACAGCTGATCGACAAGATAAAGATTAAACTCAAAAGCGAACAACAGTCTTCACTCCGATATACGCACACGTTTGAATATCATCCGCTCATCAATGAAAAGGGTGAAATTTATGGCATATTTAATCAAATTAGGCTGCTACCTGAAAATGAAGACAACCATCCACTTACACAAGAAAAAAATACCATTGAACGAAAACTGCTACAAGATTTATTAACTCAAAAATATACAGTAGCAGGAAATCACTACAAAATCCCCACGAATAATTACACCTTATCACCTAAACATACCGAAGATCTCAATGAAAAACTCAAGGGGGCACTAAAGAAAATCATAGAGAGTGAAGAACATTACCATTTTGCATTACAGTCGGCCGAGATGGGAACATGGAACTTAAATTGCAAAAATTACCTAGTCAATTGGGATGAACGGACTCGAGAACTCTTTGGTTTTGCGAAAGGTGAATATGTTCCATACAATGAGGTCCTCAAATATATTCATCCAGAAGATAGGAATAGAATCGATCAAGAAGTCAAAAAATCACTGACTTTTCAAAACAAAGGTGTATATGACGTACAATTTAGAACCATTGGAGCACAAGATCTTCAATTACGGTGGTTGCACTGTAAAGGAAGAGTATACTTTGACCAAGACCAACAGCCCGAATGGTTTGCAGGCACCGCTATAGATATTACCACCCCGCATCAAGAACATGAAAAACTTGAAGCAATTAATCAACTTATCGCCAAAAGAGATCAACAGTTCAGAATGATCGTTGAAGCCGCCGGTATTGGTATCTTTTCTATTGACATAGAAACCAAGAAAATGGAACTCAATGATCGCTGCCGTGAATTATTTGGCTTCCACCAGCATGACAACATAAAAGAAGCTGACTTTTTCGCCCAAATTCTACCTCAGTATAGAAATATCATTCAGCATGTTTTTCAGGAAGTAACACGCAAGCAATCGCCTTTCGATTGTCAATATGAGATAAAAGATAAAAAAACGGGTAAGATAAAATGGTTAAGGTCAATAGGCGGAAGTCAATTGGAATCGGATACAACAAGACACATGATCTATGGCGCCATAATAGACAACACCAATGACAAGGAAGAAGAAAGGAAAAAGCTCGATTTTATTAGTATCGCAAGTCATGAACTCAAAACACCTTTGACCTCACTCATTGCCTATATCCAATTACTACAAGCCAAAGAAGGTACATTGAGCAGCGAAAAGCGCATGCAATATCTCCACCAATCGAATGAGCAAGCAACGCGTATGCGCGGCTTAATCGACGGCTTTCTAAATGTTACTCAACTAAATGAGGGTAAGTTAGTACTTCGCAAAAAGACATTTAACGTTTGTTCTTTACTCGATTATATTCAAAATATCTATTCTTTAAAATCTGTAAAGCACTTCATTCATTATTCAGGAGCAATAGATTCGAATTTGGAGATTATCGCCGATCGTGATAAAATCGAACAAGTGTTAATCAACTTCATGAATAATGCTATTAAATATTCGCCCAGTAATTCAACAATTACCATGCATGTGGCGATACATTCAGGTTATTTTGAAGTCGAGATCAAAGACCAAGGAAAAGGCATCAATCATAAGGATCAAAAACAAATATTCAATAAATTCTATCGTGTAAATGACGATGCGGATCGTTATGCATCGGGATTTGGCATAGGACTGTTTATTTGCAAAGAAATTATTCAAAAACATCAAGGAGAAATTGGTGTCGACAGCCAGATCGGCCAAGGATCAACCTTTTGGTTTAAAATTCCGGTCAGTGTATAAATAACAGCGCTAATTACCACCGATAAAATTTTCGACGAAAAGAAAGCAACAGTTGCGAATCAAATCACAACTGTTGCTGAAATATGAATTCGCCACCTATTTCTTTTTCAAATCGGCTCCGGCAATATCTTCCCATCGATAATAATGGAATGTTTTATCGTCACTCATAACAACAAACAAGCCATGTTTGAAGGTTTCATTTAAATTAAAAGAGGTAGTTTCTGAACCATCACTTTGTGTTGCCATAACTGGCACAGTCTTCAGATATTTATGTTCGAAAGGATTGCTTTTGGTTCCTTCCCGACTAAAAACCTGAAAACGATTTGCCCCCTGGTCCGAAACCAAGATATATCCAGTACTGTCGGTCACTTTATAAATCGAAATACCTTCATGATCTTCTTTAAAACCTGCTGTAGCAAACAATGCCAACTGTTGGTTTCCCTTTGCTGGATCCGCATAGTATTGTTTTACGCCAGTCTGTTCGTCCGAATAGTAAATATATCCAAGCTCATTATCCACCGCTATTGCTTCAATCTCTTTCTTTCCACTAAATGAACCAAATTTGCGAACCAGTGTAGCTTTTACTGAACCAGAGCCATTATCCTCCAATAAATATTGTCCCAAATAGCCTTCTTTTGGTCCATTTTTTCGCCCAACAATAGCATAGATCTCTCCTTTTGGAGAAGTATATAGGGCAATCCCCATTAGATCTCTGAATTCAGGTTCAGTTTCACCAACAAACATATCTAATCCCCCTTGATCGATCGGCTTCATGTCAGGTAGTGAAAAAATACGCAATTTATGGGTCATACGCTCTGTTGTGACAGCGATATCAACAGGTTTCCCCTCCAATACCAAACCGTAAGCTACATCGACATTGTTTGGCCGTTTTAAATTGGAAACCACTTTTTCTTTGACCGTTTTACCCTGTAAATCGTACACGAATAAAGCTCCATCGGCATCTTTATCCGTTGCTATAATCAGACTCTTGCTCGGATCGTTCTTATTGATCCAAATTGCAGGATCATCCGAATCATAGCGTACAGCATCGGTCACAATAACAGGTTTAACTGAGTTTACCGTATTTGTTTGCGCATTTTTGCATGCTATTTGAAGCAGGGTTGATGCTCCCAAAGTTAGTGTTAGTATTGTTTTTAAATTTGTCATTATATGAAGTAAATTAGAATTTGGAACCAAATGCCCCAACATAAGCTGCAGGCTGAGGAGAATTATATGTTAGGCCGTTTGACATCACCAGGCCGCTCGTAAAATGGGGTTTAAAAGCCAAAGTACCGGCCTTTAATGCAGGTGAATTCCCCTGAAGATGAAAATCCCAGCTTGAATCAAATACGTAATTGTCAACTGATGTTTCTAAAGGATAAGAAACAAATTTAGGATTATTCTCCCCTGCAACTTTACCTCTAACATCATTACTACCGCCTACAATATCATTTTTACCGACCTGAAACTGATCTACAGTCAATTGACCGTAACCATAATACCAATTATTACCTGACACAGAACGGCTATCTTCTGGTTTTTTAGGATCACGCTTGACTCCAAAACGTGTATTGGCAAAAAGATTATTATAAATTTCTGCTCTGACAGAGGCTTCTAACCATATGGAACCTCCTTTGGCTGTAGGTCTGCGCCACCCTGTATTGAGCATGGTATTATTATAAACAATAATATAAGCCTGAGGTGTACGATCTCCCGAATTGGATAGTTTTAATGCATTGGTATTTACACTATACACTAGGTTATAAGCAACATCTGCAAGACATCCGGATTTGAAATTCATCGCTTCTCCACCTGTCACTCCATTAGAAAAGAAACGATTGTTAGCGAAAATGATTTTTCCGCCTTCAATATACGTACAGTCTTCGTGAAAATGACTTACAGTACTATTTTGAACAACTAGCTTTCCGTCTGGATTTGAGAACCACAAAGCTGGCAAAGCTTCACCAGACACTTTTTTATACAAGCCCATTTTTACAGAAGTCGACGCATCCGATGTAATTGCACCACCATATTCAATGACGGTATTGTCCAAAACAAGTTCCTGGCAGCTTGGAGCGGCTAAAATTCCTCCCCATAACTTGCCAAATTCATTCGTCTTCGTCTTATACCCATCTTCAACCGTAAATTTTACAGGATTTTCAGCTGTACCTAGTGCATACAAATTACCCAAAACAACAATTTCAGGCTTATTGACAGAATCCATCAATACGATTACACCTTCCTCAATCGTCAGGCTCTTGCCTTCAGGAATAATAATATCTCCCTTGATATGCTGCACACTCCCTTTGCTCCACACACCAGAGACCTCACCTATAGCACTTCCATCAGCATCAGAAGTATCAACATCAATATTTGCTTTTTCACAGGCACTTAGCACCACGATAAAAAACGCTAGAAACGATAAAATACATTTATTTTTCATCTGTATATATTTAATTTTTAATGATGAAGCAGATTTCACTTATCCAAAACATTGGCTTTCCAAAAAAGTGAAAGCTTCACCGAAACAAACTGTTGTTATTTCACGTCGCACATGTTCAGATTAAAACATGCCCCGTTTTACGCGGGTCTATTATTTACTAAACGAATAACGTAAACCAAGGATATAGTTCTGTCCATACAAATCCTTTCTAATCAAAGTATTTCCGCCTTCAATAAGCTTTTCAGCGATCTTCTCATTTTCGGGATTTGTTCCTTTCACATACAATTCCATTGGTGTATTCAAGATGTTGTTAGCTTTGGCAAAAATGGCCCAGCCAGCTTTAAATTTCTTCTCAATAGAAGCATCTAACTGAACAAATCCTTTTTGCCATAAATCATCGTTCAAAAATTGCGACACTGTATTGATTCGTGAGCCGGTGTAAGATCCAGCTAACTGTCCTTCCCAGCCATTATTAGCATCTTTGTAAAGTAACGATAGATTGGCCACATGTGCAGCTTGCCCATATAGCGGTCTCGTTTGATCCACGATAATCGCTTCAGGGTCCTGGGTGGTCTCATTGATTCGACGTGACATCTTGGAGGTCGTTATACGTGAATGGGTATAGGTATAATTGGCCTTAACACCAAATTTCTGGATATACTTGATATAATCAACCTCAAGACCAAAGTTATTGGCATTACCAAAATTACCAGGTGTGTAGTATACATCCTGCTTACGAACCTCATCCGGTTGAAAGGTATATTCAATTGGGTTTTTGATTTTCTTGTAAAACATACCCACAAGAAATTGAGAGGAAGCTTCTGGGAATAATTCATACCTTAAATCGAAGTTATCTGCTAAGGCATGTTTTAAATCTGGGTTTCCTTTTTCTAAAAACTCTTCATTAACCACACTTGAGGGTACAATTTCATAAAATCCAGGTCGGTTTAACGCACGATAATAGGCCGCATGAAGCTGTTGTTTTTCGTCCAAATGATATTTCATGGTCAAACTTGGCAGCCACTCTGTATAAATTTGGGATCCTTCCGGTCTTTTTTCTCCTGCAGGAAACAATAATTTATAATTCTGATTGGTATGCTCCATCCGGATCCCACCGATCATCTGCCATTTGTCATTCTCATAATTGAACATACCGTACAATGCTGTGGTCTTCTCACCAGCATCGTAAGTTAATGGATTTGCAACAGCTCCGGTAGGATTGGTGACGGTCAAATTGAGATCGGTATAGCGCTGAAAATCTACGCCGTATTTATACTTTGCCTCTTCTGCCGAAGCTGGTGATAAGTTATAGTTATTGTAAAAACTACTACGCTGTTTATCACGATACAAACCTCCGGTCGATAGCTCCAGCTTACTGTTTTCCATTGGAACTTTATAAGCTACATCCCAATAGCCTGCATGATCATTATCGGTATTCCGCTCCCAACGATAGGTTACAGGAGATTTATTGACGAGAGAAGCCCTTTTACGTTCAAAATTTTCTTCTACTCCATCCAAACTGATCATCGTGTTTTGTGGCAATTGATTGCGCGCTGAAGAAAGCACACCTGACCAACGGACATTCAGACGATTATCTAAAAAATGATGATCCCCCTGTAGCGTACCATTGTAGATCTGTTGCTGTGTTTTTCGGCTTCTTGTCACATAGGTCAGTTCGGCTTTACCAATACTGGGATCATACTGACCATTATATATCGTATTTACAGCATCACGCAATTGCATGTTATTTAAATTCACATACATTTGATAAAAGCTAACCCGATGATTTGGATTAAATCGATAGTCGATCTTGTTATGCAAACCTAAGCGTTGTTGCTGTTCATCATATTGACGATCATTCTGCTCAGTAATTACCGCATTGGGATTTACGCCAACGACAGCCGATTTGTAGAAAATAGAACGACTACCTCGATGTAAATTTTGATAACTCGCACCCAAAATAACGCCCAATTTATCATCCAAATACCGATTGCCTATTGTCAAATTGCCGACAAGGTCTGGAAGGGGTTTTTTATAGGTGTAATCTAACGCACCCTTATTAAAATCAGCAGCGGTTGCATTGTAATTCTTCCCATTCAGTTCGTAGGGAGATTTTGCCGAAGTTCCGCCTGTTGAAAAGCTTCCAAAATCACGATTAAAATAACGTTGACTGTAACCTGTTGCCAAGTTTGCCTGCAGCAATAATTTAGTCGGTGCCGATTTCATAACCATATTGACAACTCCACCCACCGCATCGGCTTCCATATTTGGTGTTAGCGACTTGTAGACTTCTAAGCGTTCCAACATATCTGAAGGAAATAAATCCAAAGGCACATAACGGTATTTATTATCCGGACTTGGAACCTTTACACCATTCACTAAAGTGGTATTGTAACGTTTGTCCATCCCCCTCAGAATAGCATATTGTCCCTCGCCATTCGAATTTCTTTCTATAGATACACCCGAAACACGCTGTACAACATTTGCAACGGTGATATCCGGAGAAATCTCTATTGCACGCGCCGAAACAACATTCATAATTTGTGACGCATTCTTTTCCAAACGCCTTGCACTAGGATCATCATCCCCCCCATTCCGACGTCCCTTTATGGTTACTTCCATTAATGTCTGTTCGGTAGATGTCAGCTGAAAAATAAAATGAGGAGTATTTTCTTTTTGAATTTCGATTTCTTTAATTAATTCGGCATAGGCCATATGCTTGATATGAACCCTATCCACACCTGCAGATAATCCTTTGAATTCAAACGAACCATCCAATTGTGTTTTGGTCGATAGCCCACGCTGTTCCAAGAATACTGTTGCACCAGCAATAGCTTCACCAGTTTGACCATCCAATACCTTACCTTTGATTTTGGTCGCATAAGCAGCGCTGACCGAAATACTGGAGGCAAGTAATACCGTTAAAAAGTTTTTCATTTTGCTTAGATTATTATGAATCTTTGATTGTTGTCGCAAAGATGGCAGCCAATTTTAATCACACAAAATATCTAGCGTTACAACAAGGAAACAAGGTAAAAAGAGCACTATACAGCAAGGAAACAGATAGATCTAAAACACTATCAAACAGCAACTTAAAAACAAATTACACGCCATTAACATTCTATTACTCCTGTGTTAAAAAATTATGAAATACCAACGAGATAACCCGCTAGATCATCTCCTTGTTCCAATCTTAATTTTTTTCGCAATCGATGTCTGGCAACACGAAGGCTATCTTGTGATATGCCCAATAGGACGGCAATCTCGATATTATTCAAATTTATTTTAAGCAATGCTATTAATCGCATATCTGCGGCCGTCAAATCTGGAAATCGTTGAATAAGTTTTTCAAAAAAGCTGTGATGCACCTTTTCGAAAGTTCCCATAAATTCTTTCCAATGGATGCCCTGTGTGATATTTTCATTGATCTGCAACACCAACTTCTGCATTTGTCGTTTTTGATCCCTGCGTTCGTCCTTAACCATTCCCTTTAATTCATCACGAAGTTCTTCCAAAAATTGATTGTTACGGATTAGATTTAAGGTATGGGATGTCAATTCTTTCTGCTTGATCGACAGCTCCTGTTTGAGCTGCTTATCTTCAAGCAACTGGTTTTTAAGGGCTACTTCAGTCAACTCACGTTCGGCCTCCTGTTTTCGCGATTCAGTAATCTGATTTTTGATCTTAATTTTCTGACGACTATGCAATACATAGGATAATACAATTAACAAAATTAAAACCACGATTGTTCCCCACAGCATGATTAAGTTAATTCTTTTTGTTACCTGCAATTTTTCAATCTCCTCAGCTTTTTGATTCATATCGTAGAGCGCCTGAAAAAAAGCGGTATGTCGAGCACCATCTACGCTATACAGTTCAAGCACCAGCTTACGGCTCTTTTCGGCATAAAAATATGCGCTATCCATTTGGCCACGCAAGGCGTATGTTCTACTCAAATCTTTTGTCGTAGCAGCCATTTGATACACATCACCCAAATTTTCCGCCATCTGATAGGCCAATTGCGTGAGTTTGATACTTTCTGGATATTTATTGGTCTTTCTAAAAATATCGCCCATATTATTTATGACCACAATTTTTCCATAATTGTCTTTTGTTTCCGTATAGAGGGTACTTGCTTTTTCAAAATGAAAAAAAGCGCTGTCATACCTTGCAAGATCTTCATAAATACTGCCCAAATTTTCATGGATCTTGGCTTCTCCATTTTTATTACCCGCACTGCTATAAATGGACAAAGCAAGATGCTGGTAGACAAAGGCGGAGTCGTAGTTAGCTTCCTTTTCAAATAAATGACCTATATTCCCTAATGTACCTGCCTCTCCATTTTTATCCCCCTCTGTTCGGAAAGAATGTAGCGCCTTGTTAAAATAAACTTTCGCTACATCATGTTGTTTGTTGAAAATATTGAGCTCCCCGATATCACTCCAATTCGAAGCAAGATGCTGTTTTGAATTTAATTGCGTATAGATTCGATCGGCTTGAAAATAGTAGTCCTGCGCCTGTCCATAATGTCCCTGATTGACACATAACCATCCAATCGCCTGTAAACAATTGGCTTGTAATAATAAGTCTTTATCCGTAACAGCTTTTGCATAACGTTTTTTGACGAGCATAATTGCAGAATCAGGATGGTTTTGACTTAATCCTCTAATATCCTTAAAGGATTCAACCTGCGCAGTACCCGGGTGACACAAAAAAAGCTGTATAAAAAAAAGTAGAAACAAAATAATTTTATCAGAAATCCTCATATTTAACGTAAATAATCGAATTGCAAATGTACATGAAACATGTTAACACAATATTAAATCACATAAAGCAATACGAGTTTTAACATAAGGAAGGCTGACTTATTTTTATCCGCCAAGCTCAACGATATACTATTAAAAAAGCCCTTTTATTGACGATACACATCAATAAAAGGGCTTGAAAATAGACAATCCCAAAACCGGTTAATTACCCGATTTCAATTCAATGAGCGGAGTGATCCGTTCTAATATATCAAATGCCACCTCTGCCATTTTATTACCTTTATTGTCCAATAACGGATTAACTTCAACAATTTCAAAACAAATTACCTTTCCAGATCGGATGATCTCTTCTAAAATCAACACAATCTCCCTTGGCAAAAAACCCTTAGGTACTGGTGTTCCCGTGCCATCCGAGATCAATTCACTATCCATGCTATCTACATCAAAAGAGATATAAACCATATCACATGCTTCTAGGATTTTCAATGCTTCAGCCACACAATCGGTTATTCCCCGCTGTCTCGTATCTTTCACACGATAGTTCTTAATGCCAAGTCGTTCAATGACCAGATCTTCCGGTTCTTCCGTATCCCTTACACCAAAATAAATCAAATGATTGGATTGTATTTTACCTACTGGGCCAGCTATTCGTTTTAGTTTATTCCAAAATTCTTGTGTCGATTCGTCTATTTCATTGATTTTGCATGGCAAATTATCCTCATTCAACATCGCCGCTAAAGGCATTCCATGCATATTGCCTGAGGGTGTTGTGTGCGGAGAATGAATATCGGCATGCGCATCTACCCAGATTACACCGAGTTGCTTATCGGGATAAGCGGACTTTATACCACTGATCGTCCCCATTGCGGAGGAATGATCCCCCGAAAACACCAATGGAAAATTGCCGGAAGATAAGCTATCTTCAACGGTGGAAGCTACTTGTTTGCATTGTTCATAAATCTGCTGAATATGTTTCGCAAAAGGATGATTATCATTCTGATAAATGGAGCTATTTCGAGTCGGCACATCAACAAATGGATAGTTAATGAAATATTGACTTCCTTTATTAATTGCAGCTATCTCGATGGCGTCGATGCCTAGATCTGAACCCCTAGTCCCTGCTCCTATATCCGATCTGTTTTTGATCAATTCAATCATTTTCTCCATACACTATTTCAAATTAGTCAACGATCGCTCAATAATCCCTAAGCAAGTCTCGACTTGCTCTTTTGTAATAACCAGCGGCGGAGCCAATCGAATTTTGTTACCATGTGTAGGCTTCGCTAAAAGTCCATTTTCTTTAAATTTGAGACAGATATTCCAGGCCAAATCACTTTCTTCATCCGCATCAATTACAATGGCAGTCAAGAGCCCCTTTCCTCGCACTTCTGTAATTAACGTGCACTTAGCGGCAATCTGACGCAATCCATCCAAAAACAATGCCCCCATCTGAAACGCCCGTTGCGTCAAATTTTCATCCCGTACAACATTTAACGCTTCCATAGCCACTGCACAGGCCAACGGGTTTCCACCATAAGTCGAACCATGTTCGCCCGGTTTAATACACAACATAATGGAATCATTTGCCAACACTGCCGATACCGGCAATACACCTCCCGATAACGCTTTCCCTAAAATCAGAACATCTGGTTTGCTTTGACTCTGCGCAGCATCAATATCATAGGATGCCAACATACTTCCCGTCCGAGCAATACCGGTTTGGATTTCGTCTGCAATAAACAATACATTGTATTTTGTACATAACTGTCTCACACGCATCAGATAATTCTCATCAGGAACGACAATACCCGCTTCGCCCTGAATTGGCTCAACAATAAAGCCAGCAATATTTTCATCTGCTTTGAATAACTGTTCTAGCGCATCAACATCATTATAGGGAACGAGTACTATGCCATCTAAAAAGGGACCAAATTCATGTGTTGCAGTACGATCATTGGATGCCGATATAACGGAGATTGTCCTACCATGGAAATTGTCTTTGGCAAAAACAATTTTCGCTTGATTGGCTGCTACACCTTTCACCTGATAGGCCCATTTACGACAAAGCTTCATTGCCGTTTCTACCGCTTCAACTCCCGAATTCATCACCAAAGCCTTATCAAACCCAAATAACTGACAAAGCATTTCTTCAAAATCGCCCAATTTATTATTATAAAACGCTCTCGATGTAAGTGTCAATTTCGCAGCTTGCTCTTTTAAAGCATCTATAATTCGCGGATGGCAGTGTCCCTGATTGACAGCAGAATATGCAGACAAGAAATCAAAATAAGATTTTCCATCAACATCCCACACCATGACTCCTTCAGCTCTTTCCAATACGACTGGAAGAGGATGGTAATTGTGCGCTCCATATTTTTCTTCTTTGGCAATGAACATCTCGCCCTTACCATGTTTAGCTACTGTACTCATAATTCAGATTTTTTCTAATAATAACAAATATACAATATTTACTTTTTTATTGACTGAAAAATAAAATTTAACACTAAATTAGCATAGAAATATTAAAATTAACTTTTAAACCACTTTCTACAATGAATAATATCGATGATTTTGATTTACAAATTTTAAAATATTTAGACGAAGATGGACGAATGGCCTACTCTGCAATAGCAACAGCTATGGGCGTATCCAATACGATGATCCATCAACGAATCAACCGATTGACAGAACAAGGAATACTGGCCGGTATAAAGCCTGTATTAAATGAAAAAAAGCTAGGCTATGATTGGGGTGCTTTTACAGGGCTAAGTTTAGAAAAAGATCATGACTCGAGCCGAATTATTGAAGAACTTAAGAAAATACCAGAAGTTACAGAATGCTATTACATTACGGGCAATTACACGCTATATGTAAAAATTATTGCTAAGAACCACGAACATATGCGACAATTGCTTTATGAAAAAATCGATAGCATTCCAGGAATTGCAAAAACAGATTCCCTTATTGAATTAGGCTGTGCCTTCAAGCGAAATATTATATTCTAGAACAAGGCAACAACCGACGGGATCCTGAATATGATTTTTCAGGGTCTCCACGTTATTTACCGATATTTGCCAACTCTTCTTCCGTCCAATAGATCAATTCGCGCAAAACATACACATTTTCATAACTTCCCAATCCATCGATATAATCCCACAAATCACCTTCAACTTTCACAGGTCTTCCATGATGAAGTATGTCATATCCATTGTCCAACCAATTTTGTATCTGCTCTTTATCCATCGTTATCAAAACTTATTGTTAATTATCTTTAAAATGACTATATCAAATATAATGTATTTTACGATGGCTACCCACATCTGTCTAAAAGAAACTCAAATTTCAACAACTTTTTGACATAGCCTTTATCACAATTTAATAAGTTCTCGCGCTAATTGACAAATTTTAAAAAGAAAAAAAGTATATTCGTATAACATCAAATATCATTGTTATGGCAGATTTTTTCTACGTTGGATACGAAGGTGAAGACGAATTACTCGAACTGGTGGCTGTATCTACTATTCAATCCCTCCTCTATTTTCAGGACGCCGATCAAGAGGATTTTACGACAATAAAAACCGCTATTGATCAAAATTTTATCGTCGAAGAAGACTTGATTACCGTCGCAGACACCCTCCGATTGGATCAATCTATTGTTCGCTTTACTCCTGGCAAGCCTAATTATAAAGATTAATTGCATGCTCAATCATCTCGGCAAATAACGCTCAGTAAAGCAATTAATACAAGATAATTAGTAAAGAAAAGAAGTAAGGAAATAATGAAGGTAGTTTTAATAGGCGGTTCTGGCGCTACAGGAAGGGCGCTCGTTCAATTGATGTTAAAATCTAAGGAAATTACGGAAATCGTAGTGCTTTTAAGACGTGTCTCGTTTGAGGAGCATATTAAATTGAAACAGGTTATCGTAGATTTCGAAAATCTAACGGATTTTGAGCAAGTGATACAGGGCAATGTCGCAATTTCCTGCCTTGGCACCACATTAAAAGACGCAGGCAGTAAAGATGCACAATGGAAAATAGATCATGATCTTAATTTGCAATTTGCGGCATTGGCTAAAAAAAATGGTTTTCCTACCTTTCTCTTATTATCGGCTGTTCTTGCGGATCCTGCATCAAAAATTTTTTATAACCGCATGAAAGGAAGCCTTGAACAGGATGTTAAGGCACTTGATTTCAATCGGCTTATTATTTTCCAGCCTGGAGGACTAATCCGACCAAATACAGATCGCTTGGGTGAAAAAACAGCTATAGCTGCCCTTCGTATCTTTAATACAATAGGATTATTCAAAACATACGAGCCTCTTTCAGTAGGACAAGTTGCTATGGCAATGTTACAGGCGATCAATCACTACAAAACAGGTATCCATACAGTAACCGTGAAAGATATCCAGAAATTAGCAGCAGAAACCAGTTGAAACAAGTAAAAAAACAATTCATAATATTGAATTAACAGTAAGCTAATCCTAAGGTTGTAATTTGTGTTTTTTTAAAATAACAACCATTCAAATGAAAAAACACGTTTTATTTCTGTTTCTCCTCGTTTTTGTACATGTTTTCCCCTCTTTTGGCCAAGAAGCAAAATACATCTTTTATTTAATTGGTGATGGCATGGGCCTCAACCAGGTTAATCTCACCGAAATTCATCAAGCTGAAGTACAGCATAAAGATAATCCCATCCCACTTGTGTTTACCCAATTTCCTCATGTTGGATTTGCCTCCACACATTCACTCTCCAATGGCGTAACGGACTCAGGCGCTGGAGGTACCGCATTAGCCGTTGGAAAAAAAACCAAAAATGGCGTTATCGGTATGGATAGTACAGGAACTGTCCCCTATAAGAGTATAGCTTATGCCGCAAAGCAAAAAGGAAAGAAAGTCGGTATTATTACAAGCGTCAGCATAGACCACGCTACCCCGGCTTCATTTTATGCGCACCAAGCAGACCGCGACATGTATTATGAAATCGGTAAAGAAATTGTCACTTCCAATTTTGATTTTTTTGGCGGATCCAATTTTCTCAAACCCGAAACAACATTTGATCATAAAAAGGCGCCATCGCTTTTCCCCATATTAGAAAAAGCCGGCTATAAAGTGCTTAAAGGAAAAGATGCTTATGCACAACTACCAAATAAATCAGATAAGATCATATTGATGAATTCAGATGGCAGTCCTATAGATGCCCTTAAATATGCCATAGACCAAAAGCCAAATGATTTAAAATTGGCAGATATCACATCTGCAGCTATCACTTCACTGCATAAAAACAATACAAATGGTTTCTTTTTAATGATTGAAGGTGGAAAAATTGATTGGGCATGCCATGCAAATGATGCGGCTACAACGATCCAGGAAGTATTGGATTTCAATGCCTCCGTACAACTCGCCTATGATTTTTATAAAAAATTCCCAAATGAAACACTTATAGTCGTTACGGCGGACCATGAAACAGGAGGATTAGGTGTCGGTAATGGAAGTTCTTCGCTGAAAACAAAATTCTTGTCACACCAAAAAATCTCGCATGCAGAACTTTCGAACGCAATTGGCAACCTTCGTAAGAATAATCCAAATGCAACATGGGACGATCTCAAGAATCTCATTGCTGCTCAAACTGGTTTATTTTCCAAAATTACAATCCATGAAACTGATCGTAATGCTTTAGAAGCTGCCTATCAAAAAAGCTTTGTCGATCACCACAATGAAACCGCAAAAAGCCTTTACGCAAGCGACGACAAAATAGCCGCATTGAGTATTTCAATCTTAAATCGGATGGGATCAATAAGCTGGGCCTCTAACAACCATTCGGCCGCCTATGCACCGGTATATGCGATCGGAGTTGGCTCCGAGCAATTCAGTCAGAAAATGGATAACACAGATATACCAAAGAAAATCGCTACAGCAGCACAACTTAGTTTGGACTAAACAAAAAAAGATCCTCAAGAAATCTTGGGGATCTTTTTTATGAGCCTCTTATCGGAATCGAACCAATGACCTACTGATTACAAGTCAGTTGCTCTACCAGCTGAGCTAAAGAGGCTTTCACATGAATTTTAATGAGTGTCGCTCAAAGAGCCTCTTATCGGAATCGAACCAATGACCTACTGATTACAAGTCAGTTGCTCTACCAGCTGAGCTAAAGAGGCTTTTTAAAGAAGTTTAATGCATGTTGCTTAAAAGAGCCTCTTATCGGAATCGAACCAATGACCTACTGATTACAAGTCAGTTGCTCTACCAGCTGAGCTAAAGAGGCGTTACTTCTTTTCAATCTTACAACGTCTGACCGTTTTAAGATGCTGCAAATATCGAAAGCTTAAACCAAAAATGCAAGTCGATTTCAAGAATTTTATACCCTGTTAAGCCAATTATTTAAAAATCAAGCGCATTATTTTCAATAACTGAAAATTTGTCATGATTCAATAAAAAATATCGCCATTTTTTCCGAAGTATGGCTTAAAAACCGAATGGCACTTCAATTGTTATAACCAATATGTATCAACGAAACTTTAAATAAGAGAATAAAAATGAATTTTAACAACTATACAATTAAAGCCCAAGAGGCTATACAAAAAGCATCCGAAATTGCGGCTGGCCATCAACAACAGGCGATTGAGACAGCGCATATTTTAAAAGCTTTACTCACAGTGGATGAAAATGTTGTCAGCCACTTATTAAAAAAGTTAAATGTCAACATCAGCTATCTCGGAACTGAACTTGACAAACAAATTGAAGGTTTTCCGAAGGTTAGTGGTAGCAATATTTATTTAAGTAGCGATGCCAACAATGCACTTCAGAAAGCACAGGGCTATCTCAAAGAATTCAATGATGAATTTGTCTCGGTAGAGCATTTATTATTGGGTATCCTGGCGACCTCTGATAAGACCTCAACATTACTTAAGTCACAGGGCGTTACAGAAAAAGACTTAAAGACCGCCATAAAAGAATTGCGCGGAAACAGTCGGGTAACCGATCAAAATGCGGAGGCCACCTATAATGCTCTGGGGAAATATGCACGAAATTTAAATGAATATGCCGAATCCGGCAAATTGGATCCTGTTATCGGCCGTGATGAGGAAATTAGACGGGTGATGCAGATACTCTCCCGTCGTACCAAAAACAACCCAATACTCGTTGGTGAACCTGGGGTTGGTAAAACGGCTATTGCGGAAGGTATTGCTTACAGAATTATAAAAGGCGACGCACCTGAAAACTTAAAATCTAAGATTGTATTTTCCTTAGATATGGGCGCTTTGGTTGCCGGAGCTAAATATAAAGGTGAATTTGAAGAACGTCTAAAAGCGGTTGTAAAAGAAGTTACCGATTCCAATGGAGACATTATACTCTTTATCGATGAAATCCATACATTAGTGGGTGCTGGAGGTGGTGAAGGCGCAATGGATGCGGCTAATATCCTCAAACCGGCGTTAGCTAGAGGTGAACTACGTGCAATTGGAGCGACAACCTTAAACGAATACCAAAAATACTTTGAGAAAGATAAAGCATTAGAGCGCAGGTTCCAGAAAGTCATGGTTGAAGAACCTGACACGCAAGATGCCATTTCCATTCTCCGTGGCCTAAAAGAACGCTACGAAACACACCATAAGGTACGCATTCTGGATGAGTCTATCATTGCTGCAGTGGAATTGTCACAGCGCTATATTGCCGATCGTTTTCTACCAGATAAAGCGATTGATTTAATTGATGAGGCAGCATCCAAATTGCGCCTTGAAATGGATTCTGTACCGGAAGCTGTCGATGAGCTTGAACGTCGTATCATGCAATTGGAAATTGAGCGTGAAGCTTTGAAACGTGAAAATGACGATAAAAAAGTCGCAGAACTGTCGGAAAGTATCGCTAATCTATCTGCAGAAAGAGATACGTTGAGAGCATCGTGGCAAGAAGAAAAGAGTCTTGTTGACAATGTCAATCAAGAGATTGAGAATATTGAAAACTACAAACTCGAAGCTGAGCAGGCCGAGCGTTCCGGAGACTATGGAAAGGTAGCAGAACTTCGTTATGGACGAATTAAAGAAGCGCAAGAAAAAGTGGACAAACTAAAGGCTGAACTCGCCGAAAAACAAGAAAGTAAGCGTATGCTCAAAGAAGAAGTTACTTCAGAAGACATTGCTGATGTTGTTGCAAAATGGACGGGAATACCTGTGAGTAAAATGATTCAATCAGAACGCGAAAAATTACTGAATCTAGAGGAAGAGCTTCATAAACGTGTCGCCGGTCAGGATGAAGCAATAGAAGCTATTTCCGATGCCATTCGTCGATCACGTGCTGGATTAAATGATGCGAAACGACCAATAGGATCGTTCATATTTTTGGGGACTACTGGAGTCGGAAAAACCGAACTTGCAAAAGCACTTGCCGAGTTCTTATTTGACGACGAACAATCCATGGTTCGTATTGATATGTCGGAATATCAAGAACGACACGCAGTGTCTCGTTTAATCGGAGCGCCTCCGGGATATGTCGGCTATGATGAAGGCGGACAGTTGACTGAAGCAGTCCGAAGAAGACCTTATTCTGTTGTTTTGTTAGATGAAATTGAAAAAGCTCATCCCGATGTATTCAATATCCTATTGCAGGTATTGGATGATGGCCATCTTACAGACAACAAAGGTCGTACGGTAAACTTCAAAAACACCATTATCATTATGACCTCCAATACGGGGTCAACCATTATACAGGAGAATTTCAGTCATCTGACCGATGATAATAGGGATGAAATTATCGCCAAAACACGCAATGAGGTCTTCGATCTTTTAAAACAATCGATTCGCCCCGAGTTTTTGAACCGTATCGATGAAGTGATTATGTTTACGCCATTAAGTCGAGACGAAATTGGAGATATTGTTCGTTTACAATTTGCACATGTTCAGAAACAGCTGGCCGAACAAAATATATTCATTACGGCTTCTGATGAAGCAATGGATTGGTTGGCACAGCTTGGTTATGACCCTATTTATGGAGCGAGACCCTTAAAACGTGTTATTCAAAAACGAATTTTAAATGAATTATCAAAGGAAATTTTATCCGGAAAAGTAAATCGCGATTCGATTATTCGTCTGGATGTATTCGACGGTAAATTTGTGTTCATCAATAAACAAGAACAATAAAAAAAAGAACGTCCGATAGTACTATCGGACGTTCTTTTTTTTATTGCTAATTTTTAAACATTTAACCTGTAATACCTAAAGCTTTTAACAACTTGTTTATATCGTCTTCGCCGTCCAAATGCTGCACCAATACTTTGGTTTTTGCATCATAGATATAAAGCGAAGGGTAATTGCTTGGTTTAAATTTTTCAATAAATTGGGTTCCAGCATCAAACAAGAATTTGACATTTGGGGCACTTTTCAATGCCTTCGCATGCATATTAATAAATCCATCGACATAAGGCTTGTCATTCATGGAGATAAAATAGAAGGATACATTCTTGAATTTGGACAAGTGCTGTGCGATACCAGCGCCCATTTTCTGGCAATGGCCACAACCCGGGTCGTAAAAATCCAACACAATATAACCCGATTTTGGAAGCTTGTCCGAATTAAACTTGTTAGCCTGATAGACCTCCTCGAAAGTAAACGATGGAAGTGTTTTGGGTGCCTGTGCAAAAACAGGTTGAAATAAGAAAAATACACTTACAAAAAATAGGGAACAAAGGAACCTCATGTTAAAGAAATTTAAACCAACAGTGACTATTCAATTAATTTTAATCAATAATACTTAAAAATGCGCTTCAGTCAACTATTATTTTAGTTTTTTTACAAAAAATCCGTAAGTTTGGGCTAATTTTTAAATCGATCAAATCTATTAATACTTATTAATCGTGAAAAAACGAATTGCTATTTTTGCTTCAGGTTCAGGGTCCAATGCTCAAAAAATAATGGAACATTTCAAGTATTCAGATGAAGCTGAGGTTGCCTTGATTTTATCCAATAACCCTGATGCTTACGTTATTCAACGAGCCGACAATTTTGAAATACCTGCACATATATTTGATCGTGATGAATTTTACAAAACCGACAACGTTGTCAATATTCTTAAAAACTTAAATATTGATCTGATTGTTTTGGCAGGTTTTCTTTGGCTCGTTCCGAATAACCTTCTGAAAGCATTTCCAAATCAAATTATAAATATACATCCTGCTCTCCTACCAAAATATGGTGGCAAAGGTATGTATGGTGACCATGTGCACAAAGCCGTTTTGGCCAATAAGGAAGAGGAACATGGCATTACGATCCACTTCGCAAATGAACATTTTGACGAGGGGGAAATTATATACCAAGCACGATTCAAAGTGGATCCCAACGATACTTTAGACATTATTAAATTTAAAGGGCAGCAACTCGAACATCAGTACTTCCCTAAAATAATTGAAAATCTTATCAAAAAAATGTAAAAACAATTCTATTATTTAGAATTGTTTTAAACAAATTGTAACTTTGTATTATGAACGAAGTTATTGAATCTGTGTTGGAGATCGATGAGTCAGAAAATAAAGCCGGGTTGTTTCAGTTTCGGAATACGGCTATGAACCCTTTTTCTGACTTTTCTTGTGCCTGCTTTAAAAAGTGTTGCAAAAAATATAAAGAAGGCAAACGCTGTAAAAAATGTCCGGGACGAAAAAAATAGCTATTTGTTGACTACTCTTCCAGGTAGTCTAAATCTTTATCAAAGCTTTCTTCTAACTGGGTCAACGAATAAATTGCTATACCCGAAAGAACGACAACCATTGTAATTGCTGCTGGCACAATTCCAAATGCATTTACTAGAAGCCCATATAGCATTGTTGACGGAATGAGTGCACCCCGTACAAAATTGGGGGCCGTCGTTGCAACAGTTGCTCTGAGATTTGTACCAAATTGTTCCGCTGAGATAGTCACAAAGGTTGCCCAATATCCTACTCCTAAGCCCATTATAAAGGCAAGGCTTAAAAACTTTGTCGCTGTAATACCATCACTCAATAAATACCATAGTGAACTTCCAATGATAATTAATTGACATATAAACACCACTTTTTTGCGGGATTTTAAAATCTGTGCGAATATTCCTGCCAGTACATCCCCGATAGAAATACCGATATAGGTAAACATCACCCCTTGACCAGCACTCAGTGTACCTGTAGCCCCCAAGGCCTTGCCGATTTCCGGAGCCTGTGTAACCAAAACACCGACAACAAACCAGATTGGAAGGCCAATACAGAGACAGTTAACATACCGTTTTAACCGGCTTTTATTTGTAAAAAGCATACGGATATCTCCTTTCACAACACCCGATTTATCTTGATCCTTAAATAATCCTGATTCAAAAGAGCCAATGCGCAACAGTAACAACAGTAAGCCCATTCCACCACCGACAAAGTAGGCCGTCCGCCAGTCAAATTCTTCCGAGACAAAATAGGCCAATATAGCGCCTAAAACACCGACACCGGCAACCAACATGGTCCCATAACCGCGTTTTGATTTATGCATACTTTCAGAAACCAAGGTAATTCCCGCCCCCAGTTCTCCGGCCAATCCAACGCCCGCTATAAAACGAATAATACCATACATAAGCACATCATGTACAAAACCATTTGCAATGTTCGCTACAGAGTATAAAAGAATCGATCCAAAAAGCACTTTTAAACGTCCAAATTTATCCCCTATAATCCCCCAAAGAATTCCACCCAACAGCAAACCGCCCATTTGCATATTGAGCACAAATTCACCCTTTACCCGCATTTCTTCCGCAGGGACGCCAATATCAGTGAAGGACTGAATACGAACTATGGAGAAAATAATCAAATCGTAGATATCGACGAAATAGCCCAGTGATGCAATCATAACCAGTAACCATACTTTTTTGCTGGATTGTTTTTCTTTTATTGTTGACATTTTAGGTTTTTTGATCTGTAAAAATACCATAGTGAAGCTATAAAACCAAGATTTCGAAAAATAATCCGACACATTGTTTTATTTTTGCATCATGAGATATAGTCCACTTGCCTTAACATGGCTATTACGTATTTACCCACCATTTCTATTTCAGGGAATCTGGGTTAAAAAAATTAGCCCCGGCTTCCAAGGCGCCAAAGTAAAAATTTATAAGACACCATTCAATATCAATACCAACAAAACATTATTTGGCGGAACGATCTTTTCTGCAGCAGATCCAATATTCCCCATCCTCATTGATCAGTATCTTCAAAAGATTGGTTTTAAGAAAACGGTGGCCTGGTTAAAATCATCACAGATCACCTTTAAGAAACCCGGTAAAACCAGCGTGGAATATTCTGTGCAACTCTCCGAGGAAATCCTTGAAGAATGTGCCCATATTATCCGCACAAAAGGCAAAGTAGTAAAGGATTTTACACTGGAAATTAAAGATAAGTCTGGCGATCTCTGTGCCACGGTACGTTGTGAAACCTATATTCGTGACTTGAATTTTACATTCCCTTCCAGAAATCGAAATATTGAGCCATAAGAAATTAATATATTTGTCCAATTACCAAAAAACAAAAAACATGAATAAAATCGCGTTTGTAGCTATCGCATCCTTGGCAATAGCAGCATGTGGAACTCAGGGAAATGGTGCAACAGGTGTAAAAGCCCTGCAAGATTCAACTATTAAGATACATGATGAAATTATGCCTCAAATCGCTCATTTCGACCGCGATGCTGTTAAGATAGATTCTATTTTGGCAAATTTAAAAAACCTAAAAACAACTAAGGCTGATTTAGACACCAATTTAACAAGAAAAGAGCTAAGCACATTGAAAGCTAATTTAGAAAGTGCTACAGACCATATGATGGACTGGATGAAAGGATATAACCCAGATTCAACAGATGTTAAATATTTTGAAACAGAGCTGCAAAAAGTAAGTGATATGAAAAAAATATTTGATAATGTTTCTAAAGAAAGCCAAGACAAATTAAAGAATTTTTAAATCCAAAAATTCAAATAACGCAGTCCACCCCGCTTTAGATTAACATTAAATTGTTCGTGTAAAGATGGAATCAAGCTTTTACAAACAAAACTATTAAACACATGAGATCCATAACTAAATTTTACTGCGCAACTGGCCTTTTACTCGGTTTATTTTCCTGTAAAAACAATAGCCAGACAAGCCTACCCATCTATGGCGAAAGAGAAGCTGTAGAAAAAACAGTTGATGGAAAACAAATCGTAGATACAGTCTATCATACTATTCCACCTTTTAAACTGCTCAATCAGGATAGTACAATGATTTCAGATAAAGATTTTGAGGGTAAAGTATATATCGCCAACTTCTTCTTTACCCATTGTCCAAGTATCTGTCCGACGATGAATCGCAACCTATTAAAGATATACCAGCAATACAAGGATAATGAAGAAGTTCGTTTCCTGTCCCATAGTATAGACTTTAAATACGATCAACCCTATGTACTGAAAGATTATGCCAATAAATTGGGTGTAACCAATAATCACTGGCAATTTGTTTCGGGGACTAGAGCAGAAATATATGGTCTAGCCAATCAATACCTGGTTTATACCGCTGAAGATAAAAATGCACCTGGAGGTTACGATCATCAAGGTTACCTTGTCTTAATAGATAAGGATAAAAGAATTCGGGGTGCCTACGACGGTACAAACGATGAGCAGGTAAAAAAATTGATGAACGATTTACCTTTACTCTTGAGTGGGGCTAAAAAATAACATGCGCATTCTCTTAACAACAGGTATAACGATCGGGGTTATTTTATCGATCTTGATTGGTTGTCAGCAGGAAGTTGATATCAAAACGGCACAATATGCGGTTAATGGTCAAAAGGTATACCGGACACATTGTCAAAATTGTCATGGAGAGAAAGGTGAAGGATTGGGAAATCTCTATCCTCCCCTAACCGATACTACCTTTCTGCAAACGCATCGTCAGGAGCTTGCTTGTATCATCAAGCACGGGACTTCCGGAGAACTTGAAGTAGCAGGCAAAAAGTTTAATAATACCATGCCCGCTTCAAATCTTTCTGCAATTGATATCGCTTATGTATTAACATACATCAATACCAAGATCAATAAAGGAAAGAATCTATATCCTCTGGAAGAAGTGGAGAAAAATTTAAAAAATTGTAAATAGAAAAAAGCGTTGGTTTTATAAGCCAACGCTTTTTTTTCTATGCAACCGATCCACCTCCTCTAAGAAAGATCTTCGGGCCAATCTGCAAGCGACAATCAAGCTACAACCCTGGCACTCTTGGCACTACTTCCCCTCCGCCCATCAAAAAAAATAAAAAGTTGAAAACAATTTCACCTTTTTTTCCTTATTGTATTATTGGTTCAAATCGTTTTATATTTATTGATTTATAACAATATTCTGACATTTTGGATCCAAATTAATCGTTAATTTTGCAACCGAATGAACGTTCGATTGATGAATTCCAATGAAAAAATTGCGGCAGTACTTGCCAGCACACTAAAACTTATACAAACAAACGGCTTCCATGGAACGCCGATGAGCAAAATCGCACAAGATTCTGATGTAGCAATAGGAACTATCTACCATTATTTTCCATCAAAAGATGACCTAATCTTTGCACTGTTCAAACATTGTAGAACATTACTGAATGATTACATTTTTGATGGTATAAAAGATGATTTCGATTATAAAGATTCCTTTATTCATATCTGGCGCAACTTTGTCAAGTTCTATTTAGAAAATGGGCATATCTTCAGTTTTTTTGAACAGTTTTTTTCCTCTCCTTATTACGAGAAAAACAAAGCTGAGATACAAGAACCTGTAGGTGGACAAAATAAAGTTGTTGATTTTTTACAAGAAGGCATTGATCGAAAAATATTGAAACAGGTAGACGTCCATCTTTTGGTGGCCAGTTATATTGGTGTAGCCTTATCGACTGTTCACAGTATCAAATTTAAAGATCTCAAATTCTCTGAACAGAATGTAGAAGATTTAATTGGGATTATTTGGGATGGAGCTATTAATAGAGAAAAAAATAATTAATTACATATATGAAGTTTAATAGAATCGTTTATTCCTTGGCGGCCCTGTCGCTTTTGAGTAATACAGGATTTGCACAACAGCAATCTGAAAACTTGCCGGCAAATGCAACACTTCAGCAGCTGATTGATTACGCCTTACGTAATCAAATCTCTGTAAAACAAGCACAATTGGACGAGGCCATCGGTGAAAAAGATATTGACATCTCCCTTTCAGGTTGGTATCCACAATTGGGTCTAAAAGGAAGTTACAATTATAATGTCATTGTTCCATTAGCAAATATTGGCGGAAATAATATTAAAATGGGGCAGAACAATGCGAGTGCCTTAACGCTTCAAGCAGACCAACAGATCCTTAATCCGGAGCTAATGCAGGCAAAAAAAGCCGCTGAGCTGGTACGTCTCGGTAATAAACAAAATACGGAGAACAAAAAAATAACAGCTGTTGTGGAGGTCAGTAAAGCCTATTATGACATCCTTACCTCGGAAGAGCAGATCAAGATTGTTCGCGAAAATATTGCTCGCCTTCAAAAACAATTGAAAGATGCGAAGTCACAATATGATGTGGGTTTAGTTGATAAAACCGACTATAAGAGAGCGCAAATTGCGTTGGCAAATTCGAATGCTGACGAGAAAAGAACGGTTGAGCTTCGTAAATATAAATACGAATACCTTAAACAATTGCTAGCTTTGGATAAAAGCAAAAATTTGACGCTTTCATTTGACAATAGCAGTATGGAATCAGAGATTCTACTTGATACAACTGCAGGAATAAGTGTCTCTAATCGAATTGAATTCCAACAATTGGAAACATCGAAAAAGATTCAACAGTTGAGCACACAGTATTATAAATGGACATATTTACCAAGCGTAAGTGCCTTTTATAATTACGCATTCAACTATAGAAATGATAAATTCAGTAAGCTTTATTCCGACAATTTCCCGGGTTCAGTAGCTGGCCTAAATGTTTCTTTTTCAATTTTCGACGGGTTTAAACGTAAAAAACAAATCAATAAATCCAGATTGCAGGAAGAAAGAATTGACTGGGATATCAAAAATTTAGAAAACAGCATTAACACAGAATATTCGTTGGCAAAGGCAACCTATAATGCAAATTTAAATGACTGGAAAACAGCTAAAGAAAATGTGGATCTCTCCAAAGAAGTATACGAGACAATCAAACTTCAATATGACGAAGGTATCAAAACTTACCTCGATTTAATGACGGCAGAGACTGATCTCAAAACAACACAGCTCAATTATTTGAACTCCCTTTATGCGCTATTATCAAGTAAATTGGATGTTCAGAAAGCAGTTGGGGCAATCCACACAAATTAATCAATAAACGGAAACTAATACAAATCATGAATAAAAGACAATTATTATTCGCTTTCTTCCTTGGGACGGCATTAGTATGGACCTCTTGTGGAAATAAAGATGCAAAAAAGCAAGGTGCAGCACAGGCTCAGGCTGAAAAAGTTGTCCCTGTCAGCTTTGGTGTCGCATCGCATGAGACTGTTACAGGTACAATCAGCTATCCAGCAACAGTCAAACCGTTGAACGAAGCAGATCTATATGCGGAAGTAAGCGGCTATATCACAAAAATATATGTTTCTGACGGTGCAGTAGTTTCCGCAGGACAAGCTCTTTATGAAATTGATGGAACACGCTACAACGCAGCTGTCCAACAAGCTAAAGCAAGCTTACAGGTCGCACAGACTGATTTGGACCGACAAAAAAGAGATTTAGCACGTTACCAGACATTGGCCGATAAAGATGCGATTGCGAAGCAGGTTTTTGACAATGCAGTATCAAATGTAGCAGCTTCTCAGGCACAGGTAGAGTCGGCTCGTGCGGCATTGGTCACTGCAAATACAAACTTATCACGGTCGACGATCCGCGCTCCTTTCAGTGGTACTGTAGGGATATCACAGGTACGTTTGGGAGCCTTGGTTAACCCAGGTACAACCCTATTGAATACTTTGTCTTCAACCAGCCCAATTGCTGTTGAGTTTCAGGTAAACGAAAAGGATATTGCCAAATTTACTCAATTGCAAAGTAGCCATTCATCTTCGGACCTTTCTCTTTTATTGCCAAATGGAAGCACTTATGAAGGCAAAGGAACGATCACAACCATTGACCGCGCAGTTGACCCTGCTACCGGAACAATCAAAGTGCGGGCGACTTTCCCGAACAATGCCAACGAATTGCGGGCTGGTATGAATATTACGATGAATGTATCAACAACCTCGGCTACAGAAGAAGTTGTTGTACCTTACAAAGCGGTCTTTGAGCAGCTCGGGGTATTTAACCTTTATGCGGTGAATGATAGCAGTAAAGCCGAAATACGTCAAGTAAAATTAGGTATTAAAGCTGGTGATAAAATTGTGATTAAAGAAGGTGTCAAAGACGGTGAAAAGATTATCGTCGACGGTACCATGAATGTCCAAAATGGAGTTAAAGTAGTTGATGCTGCTGTCGCTGCCCAACAGGCTGCCAAAGGAGCACCTCAAGGAAAATAACACCATTAATTTTTTAAAGAGAATCTAAAAGATATAGAATGATTTCAGAAGTATTTATTAAGAGGCCAGTTACCGCAATCGTTATTTCGATATTGATTTCAATTATCGGGATCATTGCAGTATCCACGTTGCCAATTAGCCAGTATCCTTCTATTGCACCTCCAACAGTAACGGTTACGGCCAATTACACCGGAGCTGATGCACAGACGGTTGAACAAACCGTGACAACTCTTATCGAGAGTCAGATCAATGGTACACCTGGCATGATTTATATGTCGTCCAATAGTACGTCAAATGGTCAAGCAACAATTACGGTGACATTTGAAGTAGGTACGGATATCGATATTGCGACCTTAGACGTACAAAACCGCGTGGGAATCGCTGAACCAGCCCTTCCCGAAGCTGTGAGACGTCTGGGAATTACGACCCGTAAAGCCAATAACGATATCCTGATGTTGGTTGCCTTAACTTCACCAAAAGGAACAAGAGATGAAAATTTCTTGGCCAATTACAATAACTTATACGTTAAAGATGCGCTCTTACGTGTGAAAGGTGTCGGTGACGTAACCGCTTTTGGTCAGCCGTTTTCAATGCGTGTATGGCTAGATGCAAATAAATTGGCTAATCTAAGCATGACCCCGGCCGATGTATCGACAGCGATTGCGGAACAAAACTCCCGCATACCTGGTGGTAGTGTGGGTGGACGTCCACAAGAGTCTTCGACGGTATTTGAATATCCAATCATTACCGATAGTGACCTTTCGAATCCGGAAGACTTTGAAAACATCGTTGTAAAAACCAACAAAGATGGATCTATCGTACTTTTAAAGGATGTTGCACGTGTTGAATTGGGTCAATTTAATTATGGTACATCATCTACCGTAAATGGTATGACCTCATCTGCGATGATGATTAACCAGACCCCGGGAGGAAATGCCGTAGAATCCGCAGAAGGTATTGTGACAGCATTGGAAAAATTAAAGAAATCTTTTCCAACTGACGTAGATTATACCATCAGTTACGAGACAGTTTCGGTAGTAAATGCCTCAATTTCTTCGGTTATCCATACCCTAGTTGAAGCATTGATCCTGGTAACAGTGGTGGTATTTTTCTTCCTTCAAAGCTGGAGGGCAACATTAATCCCCGTATTGGCAATTCCTGTATCCATCATCGGTACATTCATCTTCTTCCTGATGTTTGGCTTTTCGGTCAACAACCTGACCATGCTCGCCTTTGTATTGGCCATCGGTATTGTGGTGGATGATGCCATCGTTGTGGTGGAAGCTGTCCAGCACTATATCGACCATTATAAGCTGGATGCAAAAGAAGCGACACGTCGCGCCATGGGCGATATCACCGCTCCGGTTATTGCAATTGCATTAATTTTGGCTGCCGTATTCGTTCCTGTAGGTTTTATCCCTGGGATGGTCGGTAAATTGTACCAACAATTTGCCATCACGATCGCTGTGTCCGTTATGTTGTCTGCATTTATTGCCCTTTCGTTGACCCCAGCATTATGTTCGATTTTATTAAAACCAACAGCAGTACATGAAGGTGCCAAAGGTTTGAATAAATTTTTCTACAAATTTAATGTCTGGTTTGAAAAGGTGACCATCAGATACTCCAATGGTGTAAAACAAGCAATCAAAAAAGCACCACTTGTATTGATCATTCTGTTGTGTATTTTTATCGGAACAGGCTGGATGTTTACAACCAAACCGACAGGATTTATTCCTTCGGAAGATGGTGGTGCATTTTTTGCAGGTATTACTTTGCCGGAAGGTTCTTCTTCTGCACGTACTAATGAAGTCCTTAAAGAGATTGAAGCCGATCTACACAAGACTTTCCCTGAAATCAAGTATGTTACCGCAATTTCTGGTATCAATATCCTAAACCGCGCGTTTAAATCCAATGGAGCAACAGTGTTCGTTTCTCTTAAACCTTGGGAAACCCGTACACGTACTGCAAACGATATCGCTGGAATGATTATGGGTAAATACATGGGTTATACCAAAGCACGGGTATTGGCGGTAACACCGCCGGCAATTCCAGGTTTAGGTACATCTGGAGGTTTCTCTTTGCAAGTACAGGATTTACAGACTGTAAATATCAAAGATTTCGAAGCAACAGTCGGCAAATTCTTGATGGCAGCCAACCAACGTCCGGAAATTGGAATGGCCTACACGATGTTTAATACCAATTCTCCAAACTACAAATTGGAGGTCAATCGTGAACAGGCAAAACGTATGGGCGTGCCTATCTCAAGTATTTATTCGACAATATCATCCTATTTGGGAAGTAGCTATGTCAATGACTTTACAAAGTATGGTCGTAGTTACCGTGTCGTGACACAAGCTGATATTCCGTACCGTATGAATATTGAAGACATCAACAAATTGTATGTCAACAATGTTTCTGGGAACCCTGTACCGATGGGTACACTGGTCAAGTACGAATTAATGACAATGCCTTCAATCATCAACCACTACAATATCTTTAGAAGTATCGAGATTAATGGTAGTTCGGCTCCCGGTTTCTCATCTGGAGATGCATTGAAAGCTTTGCAAGAAGTGGCTGCACAAACATTACCAGAAGGTTTTGACTACCAGTTCTCCGGTCTATCTCTTCAAGAGATGCAATCCGGGTCAAAGACCATCCAAATTTTTGCCTTATGTATCCTGTTTGTGTTCTTACTATTGGCTGCCTTATACGAAAGTTGGTCTGTACCTTTCTCCATTTTGTTATCTGTACCACTAGGTGTATTTGGGGCTATATTAACCCTAACATTAATCCCTACATTGGATAATAACATCTATGCACAGATTGGTCTGGTCACCATCATTGGACTTGCTGCTAAGAATGCGATTCTAATCGTTGAGTTTGCTAAGGAACGGGTTGATATTGGGATGAACCTTTATGAAGCGACATTAGATGCTGTAAAATTGCGTTTACGACCAATTATCATGACGTCCTTTGCCTTCATCTTGGGGATTATTCCATTGATGCTATCCCATGGAGCTGGAGCAATTTCTCGCCAAACAATCGGTTGGACGGTATTTGGTGGTATGACTGCAGCCACACTCCTAGCGATCTTTATCGTTCCAGTGCTATTCGTTGTGATTACACGTATGGCATACGGTAAGAAAAAATTGGCTGAATTAGAAGCTAATTTCGATGAAGAGAAAGCGAAAAATTTAAGTTCACACTAATTATACGCTGCCTCTGTGAAGAATCCACACGGAGCTAACAGCAAGAAGCCTTTCCTTGTAACAAGGGGAAGGCTTCTTTTTTGCTCGTCCAATTATATTTTTTTATTTTTACAGCTCACTATTAAAAGTATATGTCACCTGAATCACAACGAAAATTTGAATTACTAAACCTTCTTGCCGAATCCTATGACGCGCTATTATTTGATGTCGATGGTACCCTGGCTGATAATATGGATGCACACAAGCAATCATATAAGGCTGCAGCTCAACAATACGGGGTCGAGTTGGACGTCAATTTGATTGATGAAACTGCCGGATGGCCCACTGTGGCTGTTGCAGAGGAAATCAGCAAACGCTATGGCGTAGATTTCGATTATCAAGAATTTTCAACACTAAAGTCTACCATTTTTCGAGACGAGTATGTTTTCAAGACTAAGCCTGTAGATTACGTTGTTGAACATCTAAAATATCAGAAAGGTAAAAAACACATCGCTGCCGTTTCAGGAGGAACCAGAACAACCTTATCCATGACCTTAACCACCATTGGTGTATGGGATGATTTGGAAACACTGGTTTGTGCTGGAGATACAGCTGAGGGAAAACCTTCACCCCAACCCTTTCTTTTGGCAGCGGCTCAATTGAATATTGCTCCGGAAAGATGCCTGGTCTACGAAGACGGGATCCCAGGAGTTGAAGGTGCGAAAGCCGCAGGAATGGGTTGGGTTCGCGTTGATGAAATTTAATAAATCCCGATTTGCAGACTATAAAAAAAGCCGCAGTAAACTTCAAGCTTACTGCGGCTTTTTTATAGCATTATGCTATTTAAAAACTAGTAATTATTTTCACTCCCCCGTTGCTATAGTTCAAATCGGATGATTTCAAATTTCCGATTGGAGCTTTATAATAAGGCTCTACAGAAATGGATAATTTTCCAACTTTCTGTTTCCGACCAACTGAAAAATTAATAAAGCCGTTCACACCTTTATCATCAACATTTTTGTCTTGGGATTTTTGTCTGTACTCCGTATTATTTGTTTCATAGATCGTTGCCCGTTCCTGATCCAATACACCAACATAGGATACACCGACTGAGGTATAGAAATTCTTGTTGATCGCATATCTAACATCCAATGGGATATCAACTGTTAGGATTTTACCTGACACTCGTTCATTACTCTTTGCATCTTTTGCATCTGCTGCCCGCATCGCAAAGGAATTATTCAAATTCGATTGAGAAATATAATTTGGCGCATCTGCATTAAGAGAATTTGATCCCATTGCAGGAGTAATGGGTGAATTACCCGAAACAGCTCCATAATGTTGAATGGAAGCTCCTGAACGAAGACTTACCTTACTCGAAATATTATAGGCTAGTGCGACCCCACCGCCCAGCGTTATACTTTCTGACGTAGAGGCAGGTGATACAAAAGCGCCCATTTCCCATTTCTTATCTTGGTTAACGTTCGTGTGTACAACACTATTCCTTGCCCCACCTTGTTGCGCAGCATACAATTGTGATAGTTTTGCAGCATCGCGTTGCGTTTGATTAACAGGCGACATAAACCCTGAATTGGCCGAAGCAATAACGGCACTACTATTCGTCACAGTGGTATTTGTTGACGCGCTTACTCGTTCCACTTCACTTTCCGTTAGACCAACCTGCGCTGAAAATGAATTATTTTTCAATTGCATGGACTGCAGCCTTCTTAAATCGGCTGATACAGCCACATCGTGGCCCCGCATTAATTGCCCAGTACTCAATACCAAGTGGTGATTGTCCAAATTTTCAGTTGAATGGTCCGTTGGCACAGAATAGGTATAGGGCTTCTTCGCCGATAATACCTCTGCACTCACAATCCTATCGCCCGTAACATCCGATAACGAACGCTGTATCGATCCTTTTAAATCCTTATGATCACCTAAAACATCTTCGCGTTCCGGCAGATGTGTCAAAACGACAGCAGGTAAATCAGTCTCCACATTCGTCTTTAGCCCCCAATATCCTACACCAAAACACAATAACACAGCCGCAGCAGCACTCCAATACTTCCAATTAGAGGAACGATGTGCTGAAACGCCATAATTTGAGGCAAATTTCTCCCAGGAACCTTCTTTATAAGGTAGTTCATGGTCTTTTAATTGTCCAATGATCTCTTCTATCAATTCCTTTTTCTTATTGTCTTTCATCGTAACAACAATATTTATCTTATTTCTTGAACTACGCCTGTATAATCCAAGTATAATTTTCTAAGTTTTTGTTTCGCTCGCGTCAGATAAGTCCTTGACGTACTATCTGGTATATTAAGCATCTGGGCAATTTCATCATGTGAATACCCCTCAATTTCATAGAGATTAAAAATAGTTTTTTGAATTTCAGGGAGCTGATCGAGCAGACGCATAATCTCATTGACCTCCAGTCGACTGTCCAATTGTACTGCCGGTGTATGCATATCCCCTTCTCCCAAATCTTCAACCGAATAAAACTGCTTTTTACTTCGTAAAAAATCAATCGAAATATTGGCAGCAATTCGTCCTATCCATGCTCTAAACGATTTTTCGAGATTTTCATCTTCAATATCCCTATTAAATGATTCCAATTTTCGAAATACCCGAACAAAGCTTTCATTCACGAGCTCTTCCGCGTCCACATCCTGTTTTACATAACGAATAATAATAGCCATGAGATAACCATAATACTTCTTATAAACGAAAGCCTTGCCGTCCTCACGATCGCGCAAGCAACGCTCTAAGGCATCATGTAAAGATGATAGCTTCTTGTTATAAAAATATGACCGAATTATGCCCACTTAAACCATTTAATTATTAAGTTTCAAACTTAGACAAATTGCCTTTCATATGCAATCAATAACACATGCCATGTAAACAATCTATCGAATTCTCCCCTTCATTATGAACGTTTTTTTCGAGGAGATAACGAAATTAAAATTATAAAACTCAAAATCAAATAGTCGAATGTCCCCTTGTAATAATATCACTATTTAACTATTTTTATCCCATATAACGGAATGCCATTTCCTTTCGCTACAGTGTTTTCAAAAAAAATCCATAAAAAGAATTGAAAAAAATGGCTATTTTTGCGTGATTTTCACATTTTAAATATTATTCATACCGAATGAGTACTGTATTATCCGAACAGGAACAACTTAGAAGACAAGCGATGCAATCGTTGTTGGATATGGGAATTGATCCATTTCCAGCAAACGAATTTGTCGTCAATGCACATGCTGCTGATATTTTAGAAAATTACGATAGAGATAAATTGAATTATAAGAACATTACCATTGCTGGACGTATCATGAGTCGTCGTGTGATGGGTAGTGCTTCGTTCTTTGAAATTCAAGACTCTACCGGACGTATTCAAGCTTATATTAAGCGTGACGATGTATGTCCTGATGAGAATAAAGACCTATACAATGTCGTTTTCAAAAAGCTATTGGATATCGGAGATATCGTTGGTATCAAAGGCTATGTCTTCACAACACAAACCGAGGCTATTGCAGTACACGTAGAAGAACTTACCGTTTTATCCAAATCGCTACGTCCCCTACCTGTCGTTAAATCTGCAGAAGGTAAAACTTTTGATGCCTTTACAGACCCAGAGCAACGCTATAGAATGCGTTACGTGGATTTGATCGTAAATCCAAGTAACAAAGACATATTTATCAAACGTACGAAGCTTTTCAATGCCATGCGCCAGTTCTTTAACGACGCGGGGTATATGGAAGTAGAAACACCTGTCCTACAATCCATTCCAGGCGGTGCTGCAGCACGTCCGTTTATTACACACCATAATGCTTTAGATATTCCATTATATCTTCGTATCGCCAACGAGCTTTATTTAAAAAGACTAATCGTTGGTGGATTTGATGGTGTATACGAATTTTCTAAGAACTTCCGTAATGAAGGAATGGATCGTACCCACAATCCAGAGTTCACCGCAATGGAAATTTATGTAGCCTATAAAGACTACAATTGGATGATGGACTTTACAGAACGTCTGTTAGAACATTGTGCCTTGGCTGTAAACGGTACGACTGAAGCTACCTTCGGGGAACATAAAATTGACTTCAAAGCACCATATAAACGGATATCGATGACAGATTCCATAAAGGAATTTACTGGATTTGATATTACTGGAAAATCTGAAGACGAAATCCGTATTGCCGCCAAAGGAATGGGCATTGATGTAAACGAAACCATGGGTAAAGGCAAATTGATCGATGAAATTTTCGGTGCAAAATGTGAAGGAAACTACATCCAACCAACATTCATTACAGATTATCCAAAAGAAATGTCTCCTTTAACGAAGAAGCACAGAGATAATCCTGATTTAACCGAGCGTTTTGAGCTGATGGTTTGTGGAAAAGAGATTGCCAATGCTTATTCAGAGCTTAATGATCCAATTGATCAACGCGAACGATTTGAAGATCAATTGCGCCTTTCTGAAAAAGGTGATGATGAAGCCATGTTTATTGATCAGGATTTCCTTCGTTCATTGGAATATGGAATGCCGCCGACCTCTGGACTTGGAATCGGTATGGACCGTTTAATCATGTTCTTGACCGATAATGCGTCAATCCAAGAAGTTCTTTTCTTCCCACAAATGAGACCTGAAAAAGTCGCCAAAGTAGCAGAAGTGAAAGATTATGAGGAACAAGGTATTCCTGCAGCTTGGGTTCCTGCCTTACAAAAAATGGGCTTTACAACCATTGAAGCTTTAAAAGAAGCGAATCCGAACAAGGTTTTTAATGACCTTGGTGGTATGCGTAAAAAACTGAAACTAGATATCAATATGCCAACGAAAGACGAAGTATTTGCTTGGTTCAATTAAATCGGTATCTATAATCGCTAAAAAAGCTGCCTCAATAAAATTTGAGGCAGCTTTTTTTGTTTAGAGCGATCTTGTAAAAATGTTTAAAATGGTCCAATGCGACCCACAAACCCCGAGATTCCTTTCTGTAGTATCTCCGATCCTATCAGATTTGTATAATCCGCTCATCAGCCTCTATATTAACAGGGAGATTACAGGGGGTTAACAGGGGTAAACCCTTGTTAATACCCTGTTAACCCCCTACAATAAGTATGGTAAATCCCCATCAATTCAGAAGCTGTTAAGAGGATAGCACGATGCTATGCAACGTAATGCAGCTAAAAAGATGCGCTATGCATTTAAGCACAGGATATATGACACAATTGTCACCAATATATGACTCCCGTCAATTGGAGACATTTATTATATTTACATATCGTTAACTAAGTCAGTTTTTAGCATATGAAGAATATTCTTGCGCTTGATGGTGGTGGTATCCGGGGTATCATTCCTGCAATGGTTCTTGTCGCTCTGGAAGAGAAGTTACAAAAGCAGACCATGGATCCCAATGCACGGATTGCTTCCTACTTTGACTTTATTGCAGGTACAAGCAGCGGCGGAATTCTGACTAGCATTCTTTTGTATCCGGAAGAAGGCAATCCCACCCATCCGAAATTTTCTGCGCGAGATGCCTTAAATCTATTTGTTAATCATGGCACTGAAATTTTCAACGCTTCCAAATGGCGGCGTTTTTTAGGTGGATTTGGTCTTGTCAGCGAGCTCTACTCGTCCAACACATTATCAGACGTTTTGGATGAGTATTTTCAAAATGCACGATTGAGCCATCTTATCAAACCCTGTATCATCACTGCGTATAACATTGAATTACGGAAGAATCATTTTTTTAGACAACAAAAGGCAATTACACACGGCGAAGCAAGGGATTTCTACCTTAAAGATGTTTGCAAGGCTACGTCCGCTGCACCCACATTTTTTCCTGTTGCAGAGATCTATTCGCTTTCAAAAACAAGATACCCTTTGATTGATGGCGGTGTGTTTGCTCAAAACCCCTCAATATGTGGTTTACTTGAAGTTTTAAAGGCTTTTAACAGCACGCAGATAAACGACATGTTTATGGTATCCTTAGGTACAGGAATGTCAAAAACAGCTTATAATTACGAACATTTTAAAAAGAAACTTGCTATACAAATCGGTCCCGCTTTAGTTGACATTATGACAAGTGCATCTTCTGAAAGTACCGAATTTTTTATTCGGCAACTATTTCAAAGTAACGGTAAGCAACAGAATTATCTCCGCATAGAACCAGCCAATCTATCGAGCATCAATGCATCATTAGATGCAGCCTCGCCCAACAATATACAGAAGTTGATCTCCTTATCCGATAAAATGATCAGTGAGCATGAGGATACATTGGATTATATCGTTGCGCATCTCATTAAAGAAAAGAGTCAAAATAAGAAGAAAAATCCATGGAGCCAGTTGATGGATAAGTTCTAAAAGATTACTTTTACGCATATTTTAAATCTATATGGCATTAAACTACGTTTGGGTTGCATTTTTCTTAATCACATTTGCCGTAGCCCTTGTAAAACTAATCTTTTTCGGAGATACGGAAATCTTTCAGCAAATTGTAAATTCAATCTTTGACAGTGCAAAAACAGGAGCAGAAATCTCTTTAGGACTGATCGGCATGATGAGTTTTGCACTTGGGATTATGAAAATTGGCGAAAAAGGCGGTATGATCAATATCTTCGCAAAAATCGTGGGCCCTTTTTTCCATAAACTATTCCCAGAGATACCCAAAAATCACCCTGCGCTTGGTTCTATTCTTATGAATTTCTCGGCTAATGCACTAGGATTAGATAATGCGGCAACGCCATTAGGGCTTAAAGCCATGAAAGAACTCCAGGAGCTCAATCCAAATAAGGAAACAGCTACCAATGCACAAATCATGTTTATTGTGCTCAATGCATCTAGCTTAACCCTCTTGCCCATTTCAATTATGGCTTATCGGAAAGAAGCTGGTGCACCAGATCCTTCAGATGTATTTCTGCCAATTCTGATCGCAACCTTCTTTTCCACATTGGTGGCATTGATTCTCGTTTCCATCTACCAAAAAATCAATTTATTTAATCGTGTAATTCTAGGATACCTGGGAGCAATGGGACTATTTATCGGTGGACTACTTTATTACTTTTCAGGACTCCAACAAACAGAAATTGAAATATTCAGCAAGGTATTCGGCAATCTTATTTTATTTAGCTTATTCACCTCTTTTATAGGTTTGGCTCTTTTCCGTAAAGTGAATGTATACGATTCATTTATAGAGGGTGCCAAAGAGGGCTTCGAAGTCTCTGTAAAAATAATACCCTATCTCGTCGCGATGCTTGTCGGTATCGCTGTATTTAGAGCATCAGGAACCATGGACTATATGGTCGCTGGAATTTCCAAAGCTATCGCATTATGTGGTCTAGATACATCGTTTGTAGATGCTTTACCTGTAGCCTTTATGAAACCGCTCAGTGGATCCGGTGCACGCGGACTTATGGTCGATTTGATGAATGCCAAGGGGCCAATGGACTTCGCTGCCAGGGTTGCTTGTGTTATTCAGGGATCAACAGAAACTACTTTTTATGTCCTCGCGGTATATTTTGGTGCAGTGGGAATAAAGCGTACACGACATGCATTACCCTGCGCTCTGCTAGCTGAATTGGCTGGTGTGATAGCCGCAATTATTATATCCTATATATTTTTTAAATAGTATACAAAACGGATCTAGAAAGGTTCTGTTTTTAGATTTGAGCCGATTCTTTTACATATAATTATATACTGATGAAAAAAACAATTGCACTAATAGCCCACGACGGCAAAAAACCTGAAATGGTCGCATTTGTCAAAGACCACCAGGAATTATTGGAGCGCGCCAATATCATTGCCACAGGTACTACGGGATCTTATGTTAGACAGACGGGCTTGCCTGTGGAATTGAAATTGAGTGGCCCCATGGGTGGTGATGCACAAATCGCAGCTTTGGCGGCCGAAAGAAAAGTTGATGGTATTATTTTCTTTCGCGATCCACTCGGAAAACACGCACATGAACCAGATATTCAAATGCTCATGCGTGTATGTGATCTTTATAATGTCCCTTTGGCAACAAACCCTGCAACAGGAAGCCTCATCATTGAAGGGCTATTAGAAAACGTGGAATCATAATTTTAATCGCTTATGGACAATGAAGTAATCGTTTCAATAGGGAAAATACCCTATACAACTACCGTACAATACGGCAAGCATCAAATAACGGTTGATGAACCCGAAGATGTAGGTGGTGAAGATCAGGGCATAAACCCTACTCCACTATTACTATCCTCTTTAGGGAGCTGCAAAGCCATTACAGTCAAAATGTATGCTGACCGCAAAAACTGGCCCCTGGAAGAAGTGCTGGTGCGTTTATCTTATGAGGTGCAAACAAGTGAACAGCAACAAACGACCTATATACAATGCTTTATTAGCTTTAAAGGAGATTTAGATGAGGTTCAAAAGCAGCGTTTGTTTAAAATAGCTGAAAAGTGTCCTGTTCATAAAATATTAACAAATCCTATTGTAATAACTTCAAATCATTTATAATGTTTCTTGGGATAACGGATAACACTATTTATATTTGTCCGCGCAAAAAAGACCTTTAATTTCGATAGAATCGAATAGTAAAGGTTTACTTGTCCTGCAATATAGATATTTGTAATAAAAATAAAGCAAACGATGCAATTGGATCCGCAAATAGCAATAGACTCGCCTTTTAGATCGATCAAACGGGAAGATTGGAAAAATTTAAACGGGAAGGTATTGCACAATTTCAGTGTCGAAGACCTGGAAAATCTACATGCACTGAATGAACCTTTGACAAATCAGGAAATAGAAGAAGTCTACTTTCCCTTAAGTCATCTACTTGAGATTCATATTGATCGTTTCCAGAGTCTTCACCAGCGTACAAACCGGTTCTTTGGCAAAGAAGAGAGCAAACTGCCTTATATCATTGGTATAGCTGGGTCGGTCGCTGTCGGAAAAAGTACTACTGCCCGGGTTTTGCAGCGCGTCCTAAGTTTACTCCCATCCAAACCGAAGGTTGATTTGGTGACCACAGACGGTTTTCTATACCCCAACCAACAACTTATCGAACGCGGTATTCTAAACCGAAAAGGCTTTCCTGAAAGCTATGATGCTAAAAGATTGATTCATTTTCTTTCAGCAGTGAAATCAGGGGCTCCAAAAATTGCGGTACCAGTATACAGCCACTTGGTCTATGACGTCTTGCCAGACGAACAGCAACAAGTGATTGAACAACCCGATATCCTCATTGTAGAAGGGATAAATGTATTACAAGTCAATTCCCAACGACCACGAAAGGGACATAGCGTATTCGTTTCCGACTTTTTTGATTATTCAATCTATGTACATGCCAGCGAGAAAAATCTTATTGAATGGTATACCAATCGATTTGAATCACTGCGTGCTACGGCATTTCAAAATCCGGCTTCATTTTTCCATAAATATGCAAATATGACAGTTGATGAAAGCCATGCCATGGCTGTAAATATCTGGAACGAAATTAATAAGCCCAATCTACTTAAAAACATTTTGCCGACTAGATATCGCGCGGATCTCATTTTAGAAAAAGGAAGCCACCACTTTGTTAAAAATGTCAAAGTAAGAAAGATTTAACCCTGCATTCTTGTAAACTGGAGGATTTCATTTAATATGTTGCTCTGGACCTGTTGATGTATTTTGTTGCTGGAAGAGATTGTACTAACCTCAACTTTATACTTGATATAGTCTTTAGTCATGTCGGCGACCTTAATTGTAAAGCCCTGGGAATGATCTAAATTTGGATTTTTCTGAAATAATGGGCTTAAATACTGTTCCAATTCCGCCACTGCAAATGAGCGATCGATCGGCAATTCAAACTTTACAACAATTTTATTTGACTTTTGAGAAGTCTTATTGACCAACGTCGCTGTAAACACCAAATTATTGGGAATCATCACAGCATCATCATCTTCATCGCGCACAACCAGATTGGCCAATGTGATATCAACAATTTTCCCCTGATATTCACCTATTTTTATGCGATCTCCTACAGAAAATTGATCCGAAAACATAATAATTAAACCGGATATCATATTCGTGATATATTCTCTAAAAATTACCGCAATCGCCATTGCGACAATTGTCATGCTGGTGATAAAATCTTTTGGATTAATACCAACCGCTATCATTAGGCTGACTATAATAAAAAAAACATTACCTACTGTAGCCACACGTGTAATTCCGAGCACAAAATTACCCCGGACAACCTGCTGTTCATTTCGACTGTTGTATAGTTTTACAAGGATAAAATGACCGATTGAGATCAGGACACTAGCTGTTAGAAAAGTATTTAAGCCGTAAGCCATATTCCGGATAACCTCCCGCTGCGTATAAAAGGTTTCAAATTGAACAAATGATGCCGTTAACGCAATTAGCAGTATAATTCGTACAATAAAAGAAATTGAAATTGGTTTTGTCATTTTTTACACAAGCTTAAGTTGTCTATCTAGTCAAATTTTAGTGTTCTCCATTCACTATGCACGATAGTTCATGTAAAACGGTCCCAAACAGGCTTGCTAAACTAAACAATTTTACTTTACGTAAAAAGCATTATCAGGAAATAGCTATCTTTGCCTAAAGACATTACATGCTATTAAATGAAGGAATCGAACGTGCAAACTGAACTTAACGTAAGCGGAATGCATTGTGCAAATTGTGCTATTTCAATCCACAAATACCTAGAAAACAACGGCGCTAAGGATATCTACGTCGATTTCGCCTCAGATGAAGTGAAATTTTCGGAGATTCCCCTGGAACAAATACCTGTGCTAGTCAAAGGTATCGAGTCTTTGGGTTACAAAGTTATTTCGGGTAAGGATAATAAGCCTAACTTTTGGAAATCTATTGATTTTAAGTTCCTTTGCTGCCTCATCTTCACCATACCCCTGTGGAGCCACATGTTTACAGACTTACCCATTCTGCATGATCCTTATATCCAACTTGCGTTATGTGTCCCAGTTTATATCATTGGTTTTTCCTATTTTGGAATCAGCGCATTCCGTTCCATTTGGAACAAAATGCCCAATATGGATGTACTCATCTTTGTTGGATCTACAGCTGCTTTTAGCTATAGCCTCATTGGAACATATTATAATCTAGGTCATGATTACCAGTTCTACGAAACATGTGCAACAATCATAACATTGGTATTTTTGGGGAATGTCCTCGAAAAAAGAGCCGTTACCAAAACCACTTCAGCTATCAAAGAGTTGGTTAAATATCAAGATATACCAGCTATTAAAATTGAAGACGACCAAGAAGTAGAGATACTAGCCAGAGAAATTAAATCAGGTGATATTTTAAAGGTAAATTCCGGAAATCAGATACCTGCTGATGGTGATATTTTGGAAGGACAGGCTTGGGTGGACGAATCTATGTTAACCGGAGAAAGTCTACCTATCGAAAAACTCAAATATGATGCAGTGATTGGTGGTACGTTACTAACTGAAGGAAACATCAGAATCGTGGCGACCAAAGTTGGGTCTAAAAGTGTACTGTATCAAATTATTCAATTAATTAAAGATGCGCAAAGTAAAAAGCCACCTATTCAAAAATTCGGTGATAAAGTAGCCGCTTATTTCGTCCCAATCGTCGTTACGATATCATTTTTCACTTTTTTTATTACTTACTTTATTGCACAATTACCGCTCCAACAATCCCTCATGAATGCGATAGCTACACTTGTTGTATCTTGCCCATGCGCCATGGGGTTAGCAACACCTACGGCTGTCATGGTTGGTCTGGGAAGAGCTGCAAAAAAAGGAATACTGATTAAAGGCGGAAGCACCATTGAGGAGATGTCCGATCTCAAACAGATGGTATTTGACAAAACGGGCACCTTAACAACTGGCGATTTTAATATCAAAGCGATTCAGACCTTTGGTATTGAACAATCGCAGGTCGAATCGATCATAGCACAATTGGAGAGTTATTCGAGTCATCCGATTGCCAAGTCGATCCGAAAACAACTCAAGGAGATAAAATCTTACCGCATTATCTTTAAGGAAGTCAATGAAATAAAAGGGAAAGGGATATTTGCTACAGACACAAATGGTAATAACTATTCCATTTGTAATGCAAAACTTGGTGAAAAGGACTACTCCAATCGCTATGATCTTGCCTTAACAATCAATGGCGTTGTAATTGCTGGCATTGTATTGGAAGATCAGATTAAGCCTTATGCAAAGGAACTCATCCAATACCTCAAAGATAAAGGGATACGCCCTATTCTTTTAAGTGGGGATCGACAAAGTAAATGTGAACGCACAGCACAGAAGCTTGGTATTGCTGATGTATACTGGGATAAGTCGCCAGAAGAAAAACTAGAGATATTGTTCAAGCTCAAAAAGAATGGTCCTACTGCAATGGTTGGTGACGGTATCAATGACGCTCCGGCATTAGCTGCTGCCGATGTTGGCATCTCGCTCGGTGATTCGACACATATTGCTATTCAATCGGCAAAGGTGGTTTTATTAAACAATGATCTCAAATCCATTGAAAAGCTGCTAAAGATTGGTCACCATACCCTATTGACAATAAAACAAAATCTATTTTGGGCCTTCGCGTACAATATTGTGGCCATACCGCTTGCCGCTGTGGGCTTTCTCGGACCTATGCTTGCAGCCTTAAGCATGGCCTTTTCAGACTTAATTGTCATAGGCAATTCGATTCGGCTCCGCTTTAAAAAAATCAAATAAAAACGATACCCCATAAGTACCAAGACAATCCATAAAAGATTGTCTTTTTTGTGTATATTAGGGCTTAAATCATTCGCTTTTGAGGTTAAATTTTTGTAACTTCGCATGCGTAGCAAGCCAGTTTACAGGGCTTGCTTACTAGTTTTATTGAAACCAAATTCATATGGCTGAAGAAACAGAAAACGACAACAATCTTGTTCCGGCAAACGACCGGATTATCCCAATCAACATCGAGGATCAGATGAAGTCTGCCTACATTGACTATTCCATGTCTGTCATTGTATCAAGAGCACTTCCTGATGCCCGTGATGGCATGAAACCAGTACACAGACGTGTTCTTTATGGCATGCTGGACTTAGGGGTTACCAGTGGCAAGCCTTACAAAAAGTCTGCCCGTATCGTTGGTGACGTATTAGGTAAATATCACCCACATGGTGATTCGTCCGTTTATGACACCATGGTTCGTATGGCTCAAGATTGGAGTTTACGCTACCCTTTGGTAGATGGTCAAGGTAACTACGGTTCCATTGATGGCGATCCACCTGCGGCGATGCGTTACACTGAGGCAAGATTAAAGAAAATTGCCGAGGAAATGCTATCCGATATCAACAAAGACACTGTTGATTTCCAAAATAACTTTGACGATTCCTTACAAGAACCAACAGTCCTTCCTACGCGTATTCCAAACCTCCTGGTAAATGGAGCTTCGGGTATTGCTGTAGGTATGGCTACAAATATGGCTCCACATAACCTATCTGAGGTTATCGATGGTACAATCGCTTTTATTGATAATCGTGATATTGAGGTTCCAGAATTGATGCAGCACATCAAAGGCCCAGACTTCCCTACAGGTGCATTGATCTACGGCTATGCCGGGGTTCAAGATGCTTGTAATACGGGACGTGGCCGTATTGTCATGCGTGCAAAAGCTGAAATAGAAGCAACCAAGTCTGGAAGAGAGCAGATTATTGTTACCGAAATCCCCTATCAGGTGAACAAGGCGAATATGATCGAGCGTACAGCCGAACTGGTTAATGAGAAGAAACTAGAAGGTATCTCTGCCATCCGTGATGAATCTGATCGTACGGGTATGCGTATTGTGTACGACATCAAACGTGATGCAAATGCAAATGTTGTTTTAAACAATTTGTTTAAATATACAGCGCTACAAACTTCATTTTCAGTAAACAATATTGCTTTAGTTAAAGGAAGGCCAATGCTGTTGAATCTGAAAGATATGATTCATGAGTTTGTGGAGCATAGACATGATGTAATCGTTAGACGTACACGCTATGAACTGGCAGAAGCTGAAAAACGTGCTCATATTCTAGAAGGGTATTTAATTGCCCTAGATCATTTGGATGAAGTCATCAAATTGATCCGTAACTCGGATACACCAGAAGATGCACGCGTTGGATTAATGGAAAAATTTGGACTGTCCGACCTTCAGGCTCGCGCGATCCTCGATATGACCTTACGTCGTCTAACAGGACTGGAACGTGATAAGATTAAAGAGGAATATGCTGAATTGATGAAAACAATTGACTATTTGAAATCGATATTGGAAGACGAAGAGCTTCGTATGAAAATTATCAAAGACGAGTTGATTGAAATCAAGGAAAAATATGGCGACGAACGTAGATCTCAGATTGTACACTCTGCTGAAGATATGCGTATGGAAGATTTTATTGATGATGAGGAAATCGTTATCACAATCTCCCACAATAGTTACGTAAAACGTACTCCATTATCCGAATACAAACGCCAAGGCCGCGGTGGTCGTGGATCAATTGGCACAAACACACGCGAAGAAGATTTTACCGAGCATATCATCACAGCCTCAGCACATAACTATATGCTGCTATTTACAGAGGCAGGTCGCTGTTTCTGGTTGCGTGCATTTGAGATTCCTGAAGGAAGCCGTACTTCTAGAGGTCGAGCGCTTCAAAATATCATCAATGTTCCAAAAGAAGAAAAAATCAAGGCCTTCATCCTGGTGAAGAACTTGAAGGACCAAGAATATTTGGAAAACAACTTCATTATTATGTGTACCAAAAAAGGTACGATTAAGAAGACGTCGTTGGAAGCCTATTCTCGTCCAAGAGCAAACGGTATCAATGCCATCAATATTAATGAAGGCGATCAATTAATTGAAGCTTGTTTGACTACTGGAAGCAGTGAAATTGTCATGGCTCTCCGTTCTGGTCGAGCAATTCGTTTCAATGAATCTACAGTTCGTCCAATGGGCAGAACAGCAACAGGTGTACGTGGTATCACCTTGGGAGCTGAAAGTGATGAAGTGATTGGCATGATTAGTGTGAATGATTCGGAAACTACCGTGTTGGTCGTTTCTGAAAAAGGATACGGAAAACGGACAGATATCGAAGATTATCGCGTAACGAATCGTGGTGGTAAAGGTGTGAAAACAATCAACGTTACAGATAAAACAGGCGAACTCGTTGCGATAAAAGGCGTTACAGACAACGAAGATTTAATGATCATCAACAAGTCTGGTATTGTTATCCGTATTGCTGTGGAAGAATTAAGAGTAATGGGACGTGCGACACAAGGTGTAAGACTCATTAATTTAAAAGATAACGACGAGATCGCTTCTATTACGAAAGTCGATCGTGAAGAAGAATCTGAAGAAGAGTCTGAAATGACCGAAGAGTCAACGGAAAATGGCGATTCGACTTCTGAAGAAAACACGGACTCAAACGAAGAATAAATAGTCTAATGAAAAACTTACTGATATCATTGTTAATATCTGCAAGTAGTTTAACTGTTGTTGCCCAATCCAATCTGAAAGAGGGCAGCAACAGTTTTGCTTTATATACCAAAACTGGCGAATTTAAAAATCTTGAAAATGCGCGAAAGTTTGCAGACGCTGCCTTCCAATCGAAGAAAGATTCAGCTTCCGTCAACAATAATCTTTTAAGAGCATTGGTATATAGCTCCTTGGCAGTTGCAGATTCAACAAGGAAGCAGCCATATAAAATGGATCCTATCGACGTATCCATCAAATCACTTAAGCTTCTGGATCAAAAAAAAGCACGTCGAAACTTTCCTGCAGAGATGGACTATATTCGTCAAAATCTTGCTGGAGCCATCTCCTATCAGGGAGCTTTGGCTTTAAAAGATGGTAAGTTTGACAAAGCGTATAAAGCTTACCTTCGAATAGATTCACTTGGCTTCAAAAATAATGATCTCAAATATAATCTGGCCGTACTCTCGGGCAAGAATAAAGATTATATGAATTCGATCAAATATTATGATGAACTCATTAAAAGTGAACATCCAAAACCTAATTACTTTCTTGAATTGGCACAGATTTATTCGCTCGGAGGTACTAAACAGGATGTCTTGAACGTTCTTGAAAAAGGACATGCTATATTTCCTGAAAATAAACAGATACTTTTTAGACTAATTGATGTGTATTCGGCCAATAATTCTTATGACGCTATCTTAAATGTCATTGCTGATGCCATTCGTTTAGAACCTGAAAATGTCGAACTGAACTATATTGCGGGCTATTCTTATGAAAACGCCAATGATATAAAACGAGCGAAAGAGTATTATAATAATGTATTGCGGTTGGATCCGAATAATTATGAATCTAATCTTGCATTAGGACTAATTAATCTGGAGACTTTATTAAAGGAACCTTCCAACCAAGATATACAAGAATTGACCATCGAATATCTGTTGAAGGCAAATGAGATTAAGCCTTATGATGTCAATGCGCTTAAAGCTTTGGCTAAATATTATAAGCTTATTGATGACGCATCACAATTAGACAGAGTGAATTTATTATTGAATCAATTAACAGTTAAATAGATATGAATTTAAAATCTCTATTATTATTAGCAGCAATAGGTACTGTATCTACCTCAGTTTCTTTTGCGCAGACGGGTAATGTTAAAAAGGCGAAGTCAGCCCTAGCGAAATTCCAAGAATTGAAAGACGCTGGTACAGTTCAATTGGGTATCTCCAATTTGAAATCGGCAAAAGAAGCTATTGACGCAGCTGTTGTCAATGACAAAACAAAAGATAATGCTGAGGCATGGACGGTATACGCATTGGTAAATGCAAACCTATCAACAATAGATAAGTCATCTGAATTAGCGAAATTGGCTGAGGACGGAATTGCCAGAGCAAAACAGCTCGATACAGACGGTGCAAATAAAGCGAATATTACTGTTGCAGAACAAATTCTGGGACAATATAATTTCAATTTGGGTGCAGAAGCCTATCAAGCACAAAAATATGCTGAGTCTTATAGCTCCTTTACAAAAGCATTGACATATCTTCCTGGAGATACATTAGTTACTTATTACAGTGGCGTTGCAGCACTATCAAACAAAGATTATAAGAATGCTGTGGAACGTTATAAAGAACTAATTCCAAGAAAAGATTTCTCTTCGCATAAAACGATTATGGTCGATTTACCTAAATTGTACCTCTCTATGCAAGATACGACTTCAGCACTTGAATATGCGAAAAAAGCAGCTGAAGCTTATCCGGATGACAATGCAGCAATGACTCAAAACATCGAATTGAATTTGATTACAGGTCACGAAAAAGAAACAATTGATGCCATTACAGCACAATTAGCAAAAGATCCAAACAATAAAAGCTTAAATTATTACTTAGGTATTGCCCAATCTTCAGCAAAAAATGAGGATGCAGCAGTTGCAGCATACAAAAAGGCTTTGGAAATCGACCCTAACTTTTTTGAAGCAAATACAAATTTGGCGATCACGTTGATGAACAAAACACGTGAAAAATTAAATGTTGTTAATAATAACAGAAAATTGACGCAGGCACAATATGATGCAGAATTAAATAAGATTAAAGCAGAATTAAAGCCAGTGCTTCCGTACTTGGAGAAAGCAGTTTCTTTGCAGCCCAAAAATGTAGATGCTTTAACGAATTTAAAGAACTACTATATTTTTATGCAAGACGAAGCTAAAACTGCAGAAATCAATGCTAAAATCAAAGAAGTAGAATAAAAAATAAACTTTCATAAAAAAGCCCTCTCTTATTAGAGGGCTTTTTTATGAAAGTCTTTTTTGCGTTAAGCTAAAATGGCAATCAACTCAATCTGAAATATCAACGTACATTCCCCTCCTTTTCGAGGTAACAATTCTTCCTTTCCATAAGCCAGCTTTGGTGGAAGACACACTTCCCAGATTGACCCAACGGGCATCATTGAAATCGCTTCTTGCCAACCGACTATGAGTTCATTGATATAAAACGTTTCGGGACGCTTCCGCTTATAGGAACTATCGAATACAGTTCCGTCTAAAAGCTCGCCTTTATAATGACAGATAACTTTCGCGGACTTTTTGGGAATCTGCCCCGCCCCCTTTGTTAATACCTTATAGTGCAAACCCGATGCACATACAACAGCACCTTCCTGTTGTGCATACTTTTCCAAAAAGACCTTTCCAGCCTCCAGATTCTTTTCCGCAAGCGCTGCTGAACTTAACTTATTTTTCTTTCTCTGAACCAAAACTCAATTGATTAAAATTCAATATTGCTAATTATTTATGATATCCTCAAAATAACAGCTTTTTCTCCTTTTTACGAAAAAAGGCCGGGTTTTTGTTCAATACTGTACCTTTATCATAGTAGCTTTGCATCTAAGGTTTTCTCGAAACTAAAAGCCTTACTCACAGGACAGTTTTCCTTCGCTTTATGCGCTATTGTTTGAAACTCAGCTTCTGTAATCGCTGGGACCTTTCCTTTCAGCTCCAGTTCAGATCGCACAATTGAACCATTTTCGAAAACAATTGTCGACACTGTCGTTAATTCCTCGGGAACAAAACCAGACTCAGAAAGATAAGCGCTCAATTGCATGGTGAAACATCCAGCGTGCGCTGCTGCCAATAATTCTTCGGGATTTGTCCCAATACCATTTTCAAAACGTGTCGAAAATGAATATTGCGTATGATCCAACGCTGTACTGTCTGTAGTCAGACTACCTTTTCCTTCTTTCAGATTGCCATTCCATTGGGCTGTTGCTTTTCTTCTCATGTTTTCTACGATCAATTATTCAATTTAATTTTTCCTATGTCAATTTCTCCTGTCGCGTTTCTAATTTTTCAGGTATCTTTTATAGAACAAATAGTCGATCAAAAAGTTGTACACTATTGAATAAATTGATGTCGCATTTTAGATAGTGCTTACGTTAACAGTTGTATTAAAACTAAACTCATGAATAAACTACTGTACCTTTTTATCTTTGTAATTGCGTTCACTTCATGTAAAACTCGTCAAGTCAAAGAACAGGCTTTAATACAAGACTGTCCTGAAGAGAAGATTGTCAATAAAATCCCCGGCCCTCCAGTAAAGGGTGAATCTGAAAAAGTTTACTATATCTATCAAGGCAAAAGAATTTCACCAAAACAATTTGATCAAGAATGGCTCGAGAAAAATTGTGATATTAAAGAGACAGTTGTTTATTGATTTTATTTCTAAAAACAAGCATAAAGACGTAATTTCGCCTAAAATTTTTTATAATGACAATTTCTCTTCGGGAGGTCAATCAAAAGATTTTAGGCTATGTCTCTTTAACTTTCCTTGGTTATTTCACAATCGGCCTATCGCTTGCAACCCTTCCCATCTTTATTCACCAGACTTTAGGATTTAATACAATTATTGCGGGATTGGTCATTAGTGTTCAGTATGTTGCTACATTCTTACTCCGCGGTTATGCAGGAAAAATTGTGGACACCAAGGGCCCCAAGATTTCAGTTTTGCGTAGCATGTTATTTTTTGCATTATCTGGACTTCTTCTGCTCCTTGTTTTCTTATTTAAATCACAGCCTTTTATCAGTTTAGGGCTTCTGCTTATTACCCGCTTGTTTACTGGAATTGGAGAGGGGCTGGTGGGTGCGAGCCCAATAAATTGGGCATTAATGGAACTCGGCGATGAACATGCCGCAAAAGCGATTTCTTTCAACGGAATAGCCAGCTATGGTGCATTGGCTATTGGTGCCCCCTTAGGTGTTTTGATGGTGGATCATATCAATTACGAAGCTTTGGCTCTACTGACCAGTGCAGTTGGCCTCCTTGGTTATTTTTATTGTCGCGCTAAAACACCCTACCAAGTGGCACGAAAAAAGGCTGAAAAGGTGAGTTTTAAACGCGTATTGCTTTTAGTAGCACCTTTTGGAATCTGTCTTGCTTTAGGAGGTCTAGGCTTTGGCAGTATCTCCACTTTTATGACGCTTTACTATGAACATTTCGATTGGCAAAATGGCGCAGCTTGCTTAACTATATTTGGCGTATTCTTCATTTTAACACGGCTTATTTTCAATAAGGTTATTGACCAATATGGCGGACTTAAAGTTGCTTTAGTGAGTCTTTTCGTTGAAGCATTAGGTCTCATGGTTATCGCCGTGGCTATTGATCCATTATGGACTCTATTGGGCGCAGCATTAACGGGTTTTGGCTTCTCACTGGTATTTCCAGCGCTTGGTGTCGAAGCCATTAAGCGGGTAGATCAAAGTCAACAAGGCTCTGCTCTCGCTGCTTACGGACTATTTATAGACATTTCACTAGGTATCACAGGCCCTTTAATTGGCTTTGTGGCCAATAATTTGGGGATGACAGCGATATACCCATTTAGTACCATTATGGTCTCTATTGGTTTTGCCGTTGTTGGCAACCTACTCTATCAAAAACGGCGGGAGCTGACACCATAGTCTCCTAAACATATAAACATAGCATCAAAGATATACCTACAAAAAGAGCGGATAATGTTTAAACATTATCCGCTCTTTTTGTAGGTATATCCGTTAAAATTAACCTTCAATACTAGGTACACCAACAACTTCATTGGTATCAGCGTTGTAATCGATACCGTCGAAATTAAAACCGAACAAATTGAAAAACTCGTTACGATAACCTTCAATGTCTGAAATTTCGGCTAAATTTTCAGTTGTTGCTTTCTCCCATAATGCTGCAACTTCAGCCTGAACATCTTCGCGCATTTCTAAGTCATCAACACGGATACGACCTTTGTCATCGAGCAATACCTTTCCGTCAGCGGTATAAAGTCGCTCAGCAAACAAACGTTGCATTTGTTCAATTGTACCTTCGTGAATACCTTTTTCCTTCATGACTTTATACAATAAAGAAATGTATAAAGGAACAACTGGAATAGCTGAACTTGATTGCGTAACCAAGGCTTTATTCACCGATACATAAGATACACCATTAATATCGCTCAAAATCGCGTTTATTGCAGGCACTGTTCCTTCTAAATCATCCTTTGCACGACCAATCGTACCATTACGGTAAATTGGATAAGTAAGTTCAGGACCTATGTAAGAATAGGCAACTGTTTTTGCTCCTTCAGCTAACACACCAGCAGCTTTAAGATCTTCGATCCAAAACTTCCAGTCTTCTCCACCCATAACAGCTACAGTATTCGCAATATCTTCTTCATTTTCAACAGGCTGAATGGTAATGTCTGAAATTACACCCGTATGAAAATCTACCGTTTTGTTTGTAAAAGGTTCTTGGATAGGTTTCAAAACAGAAGCGTGTGCTACGCCAGTTTTTGGATGCGTACGGCGTGGTGATGCCAAACTATAAACCACTAGATCAACCTGTCCTAGATCCTTTTTAATAAGTTCAATAGTTTGTTTTTTCACTTCGTCCGAAAAAGCATCGCCATTGATACTTTTGGCATATAATCCCGCCTCATGGGCTTCTTTCTCAAAAGCTGCCGAATTGTACCATCCAGCAGTTCCTGGCTTACCTTCTGCTGCAGGTTTTTCAAAAAATACACCGATTGTAGCAGCTCCAGAACCAAATGCTGCAGAAATCCGAGATGCAATACCAAATCCAGTAGAAGCACCGATTACCAATACTTTCTTTGGACCATTCGCGATCTCACCTTTGGATTTCACGTATTCAATTTGATTTTTAATGTTTTGCGCAGCCCCTTGTGGATGCGAGGTTAAACAAATAAAACCTCTAGTTCTTGGTTGTATAATCATCTTGATTAATTTTCTTACTACTTGTTTTATTGATTAGGCAAAATAAGGAATTTTAAATGAGAAAATCGCGATAAAAATCAATTAGTTTTTGTTTCATTTCCATTTGAACGGACATTTGCTTACTTTCACAAAGTTAAGTATACATCGCACTCCTTTTATTTATGCCAATCCAATTTACAATAAAAAAGAATAAAAAAAATGCACTTTTTTTAGGAACGCTAGCTGCATTATTTTTTGCCAGCACCTTCGTTCTAAACCGAATTATGGCAGTCTCCGGCGGAAGTTGGCAATGGACAGCCTCTTTACGTTTTATTTGGATGCTTCCAATCTTACTTATCATTGTTGCCATAAGAGGAAACCTCATCGATTTACTCAAAGAAATCAGATCCAACCTTTGGCAATGGCTTCTTTGGAGTACGATCGGATTCGGGCTATTCTATGCAACACTTACCTATGGCGCAAATTATGGCCCATCTTGGCTCGTAGCTAGCACCTTCGAATTCACCATTATAGCCGGCATGTTTATTGGTCCGCTACTTGATAAAAAAGGGCAACGAAAAAGTATTTCAAAAGCTTCACTCCTCTTCTCCATCCTTATTTTTTTAGGTATTCTTTTGATGCAAATTTCAGAAGCTCAGTCAACTTCCTTAAAAACAATGCTATTGGGAACCATCCCAGTGTTGATCGGCGCTATTGCCTATCCCTTAGGTAACCGTAAAATGATGAAAATATCGAACAATAGATTGGATGCTTTTCAACGTACACTCGGCATGACACTCTGTAGTATGCCATTTTGGATTATCCTGAGCCTATTTGGCTATTTAGATAATGGTCTACCCACTGACAGTCAACTCTTCCAAACCTTTTTAGTAGCCATCTGTTCGGGAGTAATTGCCACACTTTTATTTTTCTCAGCTACCGATTTCGTTCATCAGGACCATAAAGCATTGGCAGCTGTAGAGGCAACACAGGCCATGGAAGTCATTTTTACGTTGGTTGGCGAAATTCTTATCCTGCAGGTGGCGCTTCCAAATGTATATTCCTGTATTGGTATTGTCATGGTGGTCATTGGCATGATTCTACATAGTCGCACAAGTTAATAATACCTCACCTTTCATCTGTTTGTAATGTTCTGCTTATTTTACTCAGGTTTAAACTATTGGCCATTGCTGAGAAAATATCATAATAAGTTCCTTTATGTGCGTATAGATCTTCATGTTGCCCTTTCTCCACCACCATTCCCTTTTCCATAACCACAATGGCATTGGAATCGATGATCTGAGAGATACTATGGGAAACGATAATTACTGTACGGTCTTTCTTTATGGCATCCAAACTATTTTTAATCTGTTCGGTCGCGATGGCGTCCAAATTAGCCGTAGGTTCGTCGAGAAAAATAATCGGTGGATTTTTTAAAAATAAACGGGCTATGGCGATCCGCTGCTGTTGGCCCCCTGATAGTGACTGCGCATCGGAATCGTAACCTTTGGGCAGATCCATAATCTGCTCATGAATATAGGCTTTCTTGGCTGCTTCAATGATTTCTTCCCTAGAACTTCCTATCTTACCATATTCGATATTTTCAAAGATAGTCCCTTTAAAAATATGATTACGCTGCAATACCATACCGATATGTCGACGGAGAAACGCTGTATCATACTTTGCCAGATCTACCCCATCCAAAAAAATTTGGCCGCTGCTGGGTTCGTAAAATTTATCCAATAAGTTGATAATCGTGCTTTTCCCGGCCCCACTCAGCCCCACTAAAGCTGTGATTTCATTCGGCTTGATCTCAAAATTCACGTCCTTTAAAGCAACGGTTCCATTTGGATATTCAAAAAATACATTCCGTAACGCCAAATGTCCTTGAATATGTGCTGGCTTATAATTACCCTTTGATTCAATATGCTCGTCAGATTCCAAAATTTCGAAGAAAGATTCTGAATAGATCAGGGCATCGTTTACCTCATCATAAATACGGTGCAACTGACGTATCGGCGCCGAAACGTTATTAAATAACATGATATGAAACATAATCGCACCAATAGTAATTTGGCCAGAGAGAACAAGATAAGCTGTTAAAACGATGATAATAACGACAGCAATCTGTTCGACAAAATTTTTAATGCTATCATAAAGAAAACTCGTTTTTCGAGTTTCCATTTGATTCTCCGTCATTTCAAATTGGATCTTTTCATGACGTTTAGCTTCTTCTGGCTCCCGAACGAATGATTTAATTACTAAAATTGAATCGATCAAACTAATGATCCGATTATTTTTCGACTCCCTGTAATTGCGCATCTGCCGCCTAAAGCCTGTCAACTTGGAGGCTTGAGTCTGACTAATATAAAGGTACAAAGGAATAACAGCCACTCCCACCAGCCCTACATATACATTAGCATAGAACATACAGATTAATGCTATGATTGCATTTGCAAACAAAGGCAGAATATCAATAAAGAAATTTTGGACTAAACGTGTCAACGAGCTAATACCGGCGTCTATTCGGGTAGCCAATTTTCCACTTTCATTATCACTTGAGGTATAAAAAGCCAACTTATAGGTTAAAATGCGGTTTACAATGGATTGAGAGAAGTCTCGTGCGATATAAATTCGAAGTTTCTCTCCGTAAAATTTCTGACCAAACTGAACAAAAGCGTAGACAATTTCTTTAATTAACAAAATAATACTGATCATGCCTACTAGATACATGCCTTTTGATAAGGGTTCTTTGGCGACCATCAGGTCATTAATTTGATCGACGGTATAACGCAAAATAAAAGCGTTTATTTGCGCAGCAAAAGACCCCACTACCGTTAATAGCAAGGTATAAATAATCAACTGACGATAAGGTTTGGCAAAGGGAACAATTTTTTTGAATAATTGCGGGATAGTCATTGAAATTGATTTTAATATAGAGGAAACAACTAATTTAGGGACATTGTTTAAATGAAAGCATAAAATCAATGTGATCGCAATGACGTACTACGACAAAAAAGGCGTATCGTTTCAGGATACGCCTTTTTAATAATTTATGGTAGCCGTAATATTAACCAAAAATTCGGTTTAATACTTTAGCTAGCCTTAAGCCACCTTTTAGCATACATTGCTCCATAATATCCTTGTTTTGATAAACATAGGAGTACGATAAATTGGCATTATTAGCTACGTCAGCGTAAATCTTTTCAGCCAATTGATTTGATTCATACAACCAGTTAGCGAGCTCTCCAGCCGCCAGCTGTTCATTCTCTTTTTTGTTATTCACATCTAAAACAGTTGCAAACTCGGTATAACTATACTTCTCATTGTCTACCAAATCACTATCCCAAACACGGTGAATATTTGATTTTTTTCCAAACCAGCTTACTTCAATCTTATTACCTCCTTGATCCTCGGCACGGCTAACATGCATGGGTTGATGCGCATCGCCCAAAATATGGATCAAGAAATACAGGTTTTGCTTTTGTTGATCCATTGGAATAGTCTTATCTGCAAAGGATTTCTCAATACGGAGCGCTGTCTTATACAGATTCTCATCAGCTGAATTTTCTAAACCCAATTGAAAATCGGCCCAGGGTAAATTTGAGTTTAAATTTATAAAATGAGAATTCCCCAGTTTTTTAAATTCAGGATTGGGATCTGATTTGATAAAATCCCCCCAGTTGGCCCAATAGGCCAGCTTTTGCTGTCCAATAATTTTTCCAATATTCTTTTTGGCTTTTTTAGTCAAATGGCGTTCCGCAATTTCAGCCACGACACGATGCCCTGTTGTCCCCCACGCAAATACCGAAGAAAGCTGAAAACACAATGCCATTGCCAGCAAACCCTTGATCATTTTTTTCATTAGATTGTTGTTTTAAATGATGACGAAGCTCCTACCTGTTAGAAAAACGCCGCACGCTCCAACAAACTGGAGTTGAAAAGCGGAATCAGACCTGTAATAACTCATCTTACTATACTGAATGTTAATTATTTGAAAATATCGAACGTATACTTAGCCGATGACCAAAACTCATCCAAAGCAATTATTCGAGGCTTAAAAAAAGAAATGAGCTCGGCCCAGTCATCCTCTTTAAAAATACTGTAACCGGTTAAGCTTGTATAGATCCGACAAATCGGCTTTCCATATTCGTCCATTCCGTCCATATCCCAAATCCACTCTTCTTCAAGAAGATCCTGCAGCAATGTTTTAAACTGAAGAAATTGTTCTGCCATTAATGCCCTGAGCCCAGCATCAGGTTGGGACCACTGTATCGCAATAGTTGCCAGCTTCTTATCCGCATCCATTCTGAAGTATAAATGCTTAATACCTGTCTTGTAGTTAATCCAATTTGCCTTCTCCCCATCTGCCGATGCATGTAAAGCCATAAATTGGCCAAACTTCGTCCAGAATAACTGTTTTAATTGTTTTATCTCTTCCCTTGAATACACCGATACAAATTTTTAGTCAACAAAATTAGTAAAATAGCTCGGTATGTCTAAACCTTATTGGTATCAAAATTGTTGTTTTAACAATAAACATATTCGAAGATGAACATGGATAAGAAAAAATCACTGTTACTATTAACTGGCATAGCACTTGGGGCTGTGGCTTATAACGCCTTTAAACCTGTCGTCTCGCGACCTGATGTCGTGGATCCATTTGATTTGGATAAATATCTTGGAAAATGGTTTGAGATAGCCAGACTCGACTTCTATTGGGAAAAAGGCTTAAGTCAAGTTTCCGCAGAATATAGCAAAAATAAAAATGGCACAATACGTGTCAATAACCAAGGGTACTCCGAAGGCAAAGAACGCTGGAAACAGTCTATCGGAAAAGCCAAATTTGTCAACAGCCCCAATGAAGGCGCACTTAAAGTATCGTTCTTTGGTCCTTTCTACAGTGGATATAATATTGTAAAAATAACGCCGGATTATAAATACGCACTCGTTTTTGGTGACAATCTAGACTATATGTGGATTTTGGGCCGTGAGACAGAGATTCCAGATAAAATCAGAAATGAATTTTTAACCTATGCCCTGCAATGTGGCTATGAAACCGGCGATCTTGTATGGACCAAACATTAGTCGAAGATCGGAGCTAATAGCGGGTAGTTTAACGTCTTGTCCTGTGTGAGTACATCAGCTATTTCCTCAATATCTTCCGGCGTGATTGCATTTCTGATACCTGCATTGTAGAGATTTACAAGAAATAGGGCACCAGCACGTTTTTCGTTGAGTGGCAAAATTGAACTCCCGACATAAAAATTTAATACAGATACTGCATAATCACCAAACACGTTAAAACCGAAATCACCATTTTTCTGTAGGCAATAACGCATCATTTTTTCAAAATCAGAACGCAAAGTATCTTTAATCTCAGTAGTCATGAAAATCTTTTTAGAGGCACAGGTACTCGAAATAGCGCATAGCATCATACACTTCTCTCCTGGCAGGACAAAAATGCAAAAAATATCCCAAACAATGTACCGCTAAGCAGTAGATTGTTTGGGATAACGTATGCGTTATGCTGCGACTAGGTTACAATGCTTCTGCATGTTGAGAAACATCCAAACCAAGCTCTTCATCTGTCTCTTCGACGCGTAATGGAGCAATAAGATCGGTGATCTTCAATAGCACAAGTGAACCAACGAAGGCAAAAAATGACACGGCAAATAGTGCGACCATATGGACAAAAAACAACTTCGTTTCGCCAAAAAATAAACCATTGTCCACAACAACAGGATTAATGTTATGATGGGCAAACACACCGGTAAGTACCATACCAACCATGCCACCTACCCCATGACAAGGGAATACATCCAAGGTGTCGTCGATACTTGTTTTACTTCTCAGATATACAACCAGATTACTAACCAACGCGCCAACCAAGCCGATGATCATAGCATGTGGAATACTGACAAAACCAGCTGCTGGTGTAATCGCAACCAAACCAACAACGGCACCGATACATGCTCCCATTGCTGAAGGTTTCTTTCCACGTATGATATCAACAAATATCCATGCCATGGCGGCCATTGCTGATGCTGTAGTCGTTGTCGCAAAAGCGTAAGCTGCCAAAGAATTTGCTCCACCAGCTGAACCTGCATTAAATCCAAACCAGCCAAACCACAAGAGTGCTGTACCTAATATCACGTAGCTTATGCGCGCCGGATTATGAATTTGCATTTTACGTCCTTTTAAATAAATCGCTGCTGCCAATGCTGCCCAACCTGCCGACATGTGCACAACTGTACCCCCGGCAAAATCAAGAACACCAAATTTTGCTAATATACCTTCAGGGTGCCAAGTAGCATGTGCCAACGGCATATAAATAAAAATACTGAACAGAATAATGAATAGCATAAATGAATTAAAACGAATACGTTCCGCAAAAGCCCCCGTAATCAATGCTGGTGTGATAATCGCAAACTTTAATTGAAACATCGCAAACAAAACCAAAGGTATAGTGGGAAGCGCTCCCCAAGCGACATTCCCTAATGTACCTTTCATCATAAAAAATGTACGCGGATCACCGACAATACCACCGATATCATCGCCGAAAGCCAAACTGAAGCCAACAATGACCCAGAGGATTGTCATTAAACACATACATATAAAGCTTTGCATCATCGTTGAAATTACATTCTTCTTGCTAACCATACCGCCATAAAAAAAGGCAAGTCCAGGTGTCATAATCAACACCAATGCAGAAGAAGTTAACAACCAGGCCGTATCTCCCGTATCAAATTCTGCCTTGTTTAAATCAGACAAGTCGATGGACGGAAATACAAGTCCCAATACTCCCAAAAGAACTAGAACAATGAGTGGAATAATTTTTTTCATTTGTTTAAACTGATTAGTGTTTTCAATATATTAATAAAATTGTTAAAAAAAATACAAGAACAAAACAAAAACCTACTTTCCCTTATAATTTTTTCAAATATAAGCTCTTTTTGTTAAAAAAATACTATGTTATTTTATTTTTTATGATTTTTTTTACATAATTTCACAAAAACAAACACAAAAACCATAATTACCAATTAATTTTTAAACAAAAACCAATACAAAACAGACAAAACAAAAGAATTAAGCCTTAAAAAATCAAACAAATCAAACTTAAACCAAAAAAAACATGAAAAAACTTCTAACAACCATCTTTTTATCACTATTTCTAATAAAAACAGCGACATCACAAGAAGAAACAAAAGAAAAAGGGATAGAAATATCCGGATCAGTGGATACCTATTGGAAATATGATTTTCAAAACAAACCTAACATCAACACCTATTTTACCGAAGACAACAACTCCGTCTCTATCGGGATGGTGGATTTGGCTGTAAAAAAGAAGTTTAAAAAAGCATCATTTGTCGGAGAATTATCTTTTGGCCCCAGAGGGCAATATCGATCCATTATGAATGGCGATGGCCAGGCTGGCGACGACAAAAACAGTTTTCATATCCAAAATCTATATGTAGGCTATGATCTAACCGAGAAACTCAATCTTACTGCAGGATTCATGGGAACATTTGTGGGTTTTGAAGTGATATCACCAACCTACAACTTCCATTATTCAACTTCTTATTTATTCGGCGCCGGCCCATTTCAAGACGCTGGTTTAAAAGCTACGTATAGTTTCTCAGATAAAGTGGCTTTAATGGTCGGACTATTTAACGACTGGAATGTCTATCAAGATATGAACGGAGTTTCCCATGTCGGCTCCCAACTAGCCTATACCCCCAATGATAAAAGCAGCTTTTATCTCAATTTCCTGACAGGATCCTCTGCTGGCGGTAAAACCAATTACAGCTCTGGAACCTTGGTCGATCTCGTTGCTAATTATGACTTCACCTCCAAATTTTTCCTTGGTTTAAATGCTACAAATTATAAAAAGAGAGATGGTGGGGGGTACTCTGGAGTAGCACTTTACCCAAGAATTCATTTTTCAGAACATTTCGGCCTAGGATTACGCGAAGAGTTTTTCCAAACGCATAAAGAGGAAGAAAATGGAATCCCTAGTTCCAATATCCTCGCAACCACCTTAACAGCAGAATATAATTACCATGGATTCAAATTTATTCCCGAAATCAGAATTGACAAAGGAAATACCGAACGATTCATCAAAAACGATCTAAGCCCAACCAAATCTGCAGGACAATTTCTGTTGGCCTGTGTCTACAGTTTCTAAACAACTTTGCATTACACATAAAAAGAAAGAGCAGGTTCCAGTGGAATCTGCTCTTTTTTATTTTCGCAGCGGTCTAGTTATGCTGCACAGAGCAATTATCGAACACTTATCGAAACGTGCCGGTCCATAATACGATCAGATTCTGGCGCATCGGCCTTATACTTGGCAAACTGTGAGCCATAACCCTCTGCACCTATTACCTGTTTGGAAAGCTGCTCTTTACTCAGGTAATCCTTTACAGCCGTTGCCCGCTCAAGCGATAACTTTTTATTAAAATCCTCATTGCCCGTTTTGTCTGTATAGCCACCGATCTTGATATTAGCTGCAGGAAAAGCCTTTAATATCGCTGCAAGATTACTTAGTTGCACCTGACTTTCAGGCAGCACCTCGGCTGTACCTGTTTTGAAATTCAGGTTATCGAAATCAAACCAGGTATTTTTCAGAGAATCTTCACCCATCGATTTATAATCGGATTTTAAAAATTGGACCAAGTGATCCTCTATCCCGCCTTTAAAAGCAGCAAGTTTGACACCGTTTGGTAGGATGACCTCCGTTTGCTCGCGCTCGACCATACCGGAACCCGTTTTCATAGTATCTGACTCTACCGTTGTCTTATTTACACTGGTGTCGGTAGCACCGTCTTGCTTGCTTCCACTACAGCCTTTTCCAAATAAAAACCAAAGTGCAGCCAATACGACCAGGGCGATTAAAATCTTCCACCAACCGCCACCCGAACCGGTTCCAGCGATTGCTGCCCTGGACTCTTCCGCTCTTGGCAGTGACAAGGGCTCTTTATGTGCTTCCAGTTCATTTGCCGGATTAATGGGTATTGACTTATGACTATCCACCTCCTTAGCAACGTCAGCAGGAATTGCATGTTCAGTCGCGGATTCTTCCGGTGCAGAAAAATGCGCACCATCAAAAAGCTTCCCAAAGGCGCCTAAGCCTAACCCAGCTGGAACAGCAGCAGCAAAAGCGGTTTTATTTTCCTCCAAAACATGACCGATACGATCAAAATCCCAATTTTGGCCCTTATTTGTTAGACTGGAGAATATCGCGGGCAAAGAAAAATTCATTAATTTCCCAATGGAACTGCCATCATACCCCAAATAACCGGCAACAGTACTCAAAACAGTATCCAGACCGTCACCAAATATTGATCCCAATAAACCCTGAGCATTCTCGCCTTTCACAGCAGGATCCCCTGCGGGCTCATCTGCTTTGGTCACACTACCGAGAAGCTCGTGGAAATCAAAATTCGCAAAGTGCTGCTTAGCCCTTTCAAGTATCGCCGAAATCCCACTACCGGAATCGGAATGTTGGCTTAAACCTAAAAACAAGGCGGGAATTGTTACATTCAAACCCTGCTTTACCCCCTCTTTATCCTGATTTAAAACTTGCCCTATCTGAGCGACCGCCTCTTCGTCAAAAAAGTCCTTCGCCCCTTTTAAAAGCTGATTTTCCATAATCTTTGTTTATTTATAGTTTATATAAAACTCTAACAAACAAAGGTTTAATTTGTTTACCCTACACGATTTAACGATCAAAATCACCCGAAAGCCATTTTGGTAGAACAAACTCGGATGCCAGGTGGGCCCATTGGTAACTTTGCCAATCAGCTCTACTGATCCACAGCACTTCTTCCAGTTCTTCATAAGGCTCAAATGCATGTCGCTCTGCAAGTTTAATTAAATAGATATAGCCCACGACCACCGTATTTACCTCATTTACAGCCTGTGTACTGTGACTACCGATAAAGCTTATTTCCATGCTGCTCACATCATACCGAAGCTCTTCTTTCAATTCACGAATTAGGGTCTGCTCACGGCTTTCTTCCGGCCCTACCTTCCCCCCAGGTAGCTGAAAATAGTTAGACCCTTTTTTACGAGCCATTAACAAATCTCCTTCCGGAGCAAGCATCACCGCCGAGCAAATAACAATCTTGTCCATATCATTTATTTCAGAATCATTTATTTCAGATCACAAAACTAACTTTTTATCCATCATTGCAGAAATATCTCCCCCCGCATTCAAGACAGCTCTTTAAAATAAAATTTTACCGAAATAAATGCCTTATCATTGAAAATCTGTTACAGTTCACAAAACGAATAGTAAGGTTTAACAGCAGATCTATTTCCTTCAACTGCAATAAAATTGCAAATAATAAACTAATTATCTAAGTTTAAGGTATAAAACGATAATCTATACTTCCATATATGAATCGAAGATTAACCTGTTTAATACTAAGCATATTGTTTCTATTGCCGGGATGCCAGCAGGACAAGAAAAACACAGCAAAAACCAATCAGCAAACTGAGCAGCAAAAACCTACTCCACCTAAAGAGCAGGTTGAGCAGAAAAAAATATTTACCGCTGAGGATATTATCTTAAAAAAAGAGCTGCTTTACAACAAATACACCCTGGAAGACAGCTATCCTTACAAAGACACCACACGCAGTTTTCAATGGGAAAAGATCAAAGAACGCCTGGCCTTTATCGAAGATTTTCAACAGACACCATCGCTGTATGGGGTTCTACAGAATTATCAAAATGAAAAAGGCGAAGCCCCAACAATACAGGACTATAAACGGGACTCTTATAAACGCGTATCCGACAGTTTCAACGTTGAACGCTATCAAGCGGCACCACTCTACGATCTTAACAGCGCTAAAGCTGTTCGTTACGGTCGGGACGGCTGGCTCGTCCGCATACAAGGCCCCGACAGCATAGCTCGAATTCCGATTGAAGGGATTTCATTCGAAGGAAAATATACGGTTCCCAAAAGGTATCTGCGTATTATTAGCGACACTGTGCAGTTCAAGATCATCAATGTCGTCGATGTAAAGAACCAAAATATCTGTACCTTGGAAAAAGTCGGAAACGAATGGCTTATCCGAAGCATGAACCCTGTGACGAGTGGTCGGCACAAACCTCCTCATGCCCAGGAAACACCAACAGGCCTCTTTGTTGTTCAGGAACACAAATCCAAGATGTTTTATTATGAAGACGGCACCAAAACTTACGCCGGATTCGCACCTTATGCCACTCGATTTACCGCTGGAGCCTATATACATGGAGTTCCAGTCAACAATCCCAATGGCAGCATTATCGAATATAGTGAGAGCCTAGGCACAACCCCCAAGTCGCATATGTGCGTCAGAAATGCGTCATCTCACGCTCAATTTGTCTATAAACGGTCAAAAGACCTCGCTTCACTGGTCGTTGTTATTGATTAACAATATTTAACATTCTGTAAATCAAATATGTATTAACTTTAATAATTAATTTTGTAAACATCTACACAGAAAAGGGAGAAGAATGGGAAATACGTTTATGTTTCTTTTGATGGCACTCAATACAGCATTGTCCTCACAAGAAGAATTAAAAACAACAGATCAACAAACCACCAGCACTCATCGTATCAATGTCGAACGTCAACGCACCGAAGTTGACTCGTTGTATGATGAAATGAATCTAGGCAAAGTATTAAAATACGAAGCGTTTCGTCAAGCAATGGAAGGCAGAAAAGAACTTCCGATCCACAACAAGGACATCATGACCGTCATTGACTTTTCATTGGCATCAACGGAAAAAAGACTTGTGGTACTCGACCTTGCGCACAAAAAAGTACTTTTCAACACACTGGTTGCGCATGGAAAAAATAGCGGAGAAAACTATGCCGTCAATTTTTCAAATCAACAGGAGTCACTTAAAAGTTCTTTAGGGTTCTTCACAACAGAAAACACATACAACGGCGAGAATGGCTACTCCTTGGTATTAAATGGTCTTGAAGAAGGTATAAATGACAATGCAAAAGCAAGATACGTTGTGATGCATGGCGCCGATTACTGTAGCACAGGTACAATAGCAAGTTTAGGCAGACTCGGTAAAAGCTACGGCTGCCCCGCAGTACCAAGGGAATTTGCAGGCCCTATCATTAACACCATCAAAGATGGAACGTTGTTGTTTATTTATGCCGACAACTCCGAATATCTCGCAAAGACACACTTGATTCATCAACCTAATATATTGATGGCACAATTTCAAAAAAGACCGCCTGCATTTGAACACGAAGGCTAATAAATAAAAAAGCCTGATGGAAATACTTCATCAGGCTTTTTTATTTATAAATTGTCTTTTGATACACCGCTACCGGACCAACACGACCCTAAGATTTATGCTTTTTCTTAAACTTCAACATCCAATTGTAAATTGCATCATCATGGAACAATCGCTCCACACTTCCATGGGTTCCCCCTTTTATCACATTTAAGCTCACATTTGCATCCGGATCTTCTCTTTTGATCGCATTCATAATTTTTCTGGACTCCGAAATTGGCACTGCACGATCAGCGGTACCATGATGAAGCCATATCGGCACCTGCGTCAGGTTGGATGCATACTGACTCGATCCGCCGCCACAAATTGCTACTGCAGCAGCCACCCTTTCGGGATATTTACCAGCCACATCCATGGTGCCATAGCCCCCCATACTCATGCCGCAAACGTAAATACGGTCGGGGTCAGCATTGTAATGTTCAATAACATAGTCAACAATTTCGATTACTTTGTCCGGATTCCATCCTCCGCGGGACTGTGGCGCAACAATTATCCCAGGTACCTCCTGCCCTTTGTTGATGGCATACAATACACCATAACGCTTTACACGATCTAAATTTGTCCCGGACAAACTTCTTCCATGTAAAAACACAAATACAGGCTTTTTTTCAGATTCCAATGAATCCGGTGCGGCATCTTTCAATAAAAAAGGATAAGCAGTTTCTCCTTTTATAGCGTGTATTTCCTGCGCGTTTACGCGCATCAACAGCATAAAGAAAAAACAGATATACAGGTAAACTTTTCGCATATTTCTTGTCTGTGACTATCTAGCTTAATTTTGGAGCACTAAAAATACAATTAAATGACTTTTATAACACGCATTTAACATGTTTTAACATTTCAATTGCGACAACATTACACTTTAGCACAAAGCAAAGACTACATCCCATATTGGCCCCAAACTGATCATTTGGAAGATTCCATCCAATTATAATTGCATTTCATGCCAAATTTATCTTAGTTTGTAACATTGCGCAAAATATCCAAGCTCTCACATGAAAATATTGCATACCGCCGATTGGCATTTAGGAAAACGATTGGACAGTTTCTCCCGGATAGATGAACAAGTACTGGTCATGAATGAAATCGTTGATATCGCAGACCGGGAAAACGTGGATCTCGTGATCATCGCAGGAGATCTGTTCGATGCCTTCAATCCCGGTGTGGAAGCCATCGAACTATTCTACCGAACAATCAAGCGTCTTACCAAGAATGGCATACGCCCAGTACTAGCAATCGCGGGCAATCACGATTCACCCCATTTGATTGACGCGCCCGATCCTTTGGCACGAGCGTCGGGCATCATCCTAATTGGGCATCCGCATGCTGTGGTTACCCCTTTCGCAACAGATGGCTTCACCGTGTTACAGTCAGATAAGGGCTTCATTGAATTGAGCTTACCGCAATTTGACTACCCGATTCGTATTCTTCATACAGCCTATGCCAACGAAATACGCTTAAAACAATATCTAGGCGAAGAGAAAGAAAGTAAATTAAATGAGGTCTTAGCAGCAAATTGGCAAAAAATAGCCAATACCTATTGCGATGATAAAGGCGTGAATATATTGACGGCACATCTTTACATGAATAAATTGGGCAGCGCACTTTTAGAGGAGCCTGACGGCGAAAAACCGGTCAAAATTGGCAATGCAGACTTAATCTATTCAGAGGCCATCCCACCACAGGTCCAATATACCGCATTAGGGCATCTCCACGGGTATAAAAATATCGGTTCTGCCGAAAAACCGGTGATTTATGCATCTTCACCCCTATGTTATAGTTTTTCGGAGGCTGGGCAAGCTAAATACGTTGCACTGGTCAATGTATCGGCCGGCGAGCAAGCAAGGGTTGAGCGCATTCCACTAACTCAGGGCAAACCGCTGATCCGAAAATCGTTCGACGATATTGAACTGTGCATATCCTGGTTGTCTGAAAACCCCGATGCTTTGGTGGAGCTCACGCTAAAATCAGAAACCTTCTTAAAAGCCGAAGACCGCAAGCGAATCTATCAGAGCCATTCGGGAATAATCTATCTCATTCCGCTCGTTAAACAAGATGAGCAAGCGCTTCTGGACAACAAAGAAATCAATCTTACACAAGACATGTCGACCTTATTCAACGATTATTTCAAATCCAAGAATGGTAATCAGGCGCCCAATGATGACATCCTTGATCTTTTTCGCGAAATCCTAAACTCTTAATCCATGATTCCATTAAAGCTAACTCTAGAGGGGATATACTCTTATCAAGAACGTCAGACGATCGACTTTACCGCGCTTTCTCAAGCGGGGCTTTTTGGTATCTTCGGTGCTGTAGGCTCCGGTAAATCATCGATATTGGAAGCGATTACCTACGCCTTATTTGGAGAAACGGAACGCTTGAATGCACGGGATAAACGCGCTTATAACATGATGAATCTCAAGTCCAATCGATCTTATATCGAGCTTGATTTTGTCAATTTTGAAGACCGTACATTTAGAATTACCCGCGAATTTAAACGCAATTCCAAAAATTTCGATGATGTAAAATCCCCCACGGTTGTACTCTACGAAAAAATAAATGAAGAATGGGTTCCACAGGAAAGCAGCAACACACAGCATATCATTGGATTAAGCTATGAGAACTTTAAAAGAACAATCATCATTCCCCAAGGGCAGTTCAAAGAGTTTATAGAACTTGGCGCTAAGGAACGGACGGATATGATGAAAGAGATTTTTCAACTGCATCGATTTGACCTGCAGGATAAAGTTTCCAACCTCTATAAAAGAAATCAGTCCGAACTGGATCACCTCAACGGTCAATTAATAGGTTTTGACGAGGTTACAAGCGAACAGATAGAAACGACCGAAACAAATCTCCAACTGGCAGTCGAGTCCTTTGTCGCGATTGAATCGTCGTACAAGTCGCATCATGAAAAGTTCTTAAGGCTCAAAAAACTCAAAGAGGATGTCTTAGAGCTTCGTACGGTGAAGGCGCTCTTTCAGCAATTGCTAGAACAAAAAGGTGAAAAAGAGACCTTACGATTAAAGTTAAACCGCTTTGAGGAAGCGCAAACCAACTTTCTACATATTCTTAAATCCAAGGAAAAATTAGCACAAGAAGGCCTAATTGCACATAAAAGAGTAGAAACCGAAAAAAAGAGACAGGCCGAAATTCAGCAGCTGATGCAGGAGCATTCCTCAAATCTCAATCTGTTGAAATCACAATACGAACTACTGCCGCAACGTCGTGTCCAGGAACTGGACCTTGAATTGATAAGCCAATTGATTACGTTTTCAAATGAAATTAAGAGTTTACAGGATCGGGCACAGAAGGGGCGTAATTTTGTGGAGGAAACAAGAGCGCAACAACGACATTTTAAAGCCAAAATCCAAGAGACAGAAATTCAGATCGCTAGTCTAAAGCAATCAAAGCCTTCTGCCCATGAACTCATGGAGCTGGGCCAGTGGTACGCCAAACAGCAGGGCATCCAACAACAGGAAGACGATCTAAACAAGCAGGCCATTGATTTAGAAACAAGTATAGCTGTGCTGAAGCAGGAACTCCAGGCCATTCATCCGGACCTCGAAAAATTCCGATCAAATCACCTCCTTGTAGCCAGTGCCCTCGAGCGAAAACTTCAGTCTCTCCAAAATGAAAAATCACATCTTCTCCTGCAGCAAAGGTTGACCCAATATGCAGAAAACCTTAAAGCAGGATCCCCATGTCCACTATGTGGAGCATTGGAACATCCTGCTATCAACCAAGGACAGGATATTTCCCAGGAAGTTGCCGCCAATGAAAAATTGATTGCCGAGACAAATGAAAGTCTTAAGCATCAACAGGACCAACAATTCCAAGTCGAAAAACTCCAGCTGCGCTTGCAGTCATTAAATGATCAGCAACAAGATCTAAACACGAAAATTCAGCTGAATACCAATAACAAAATTGCGCATGCTCAGCAATTTACATGGATCGGTTATAGCGCTACGGATGAATCCAGCTACACATCAAATAAGCAGGAACTTTCCCGGATCGAAACAGAGATAACAACAGTGGAGCAACAGCTTGGTGAGCACCAGACTACACTGGCTTCCGTTGAGGAAAAGCTGGAGAAATACAATAAAGCACTGCATCAGTTTGAACGTGATGAAGCAAGCAAACAGGCCCAGATTAATCAAAATATGGGGAACCTGAAAGCGCTGCGCTGGTCTGATTATGAGATGCGGGAATCCGAAGCAGTTGAAAAGGAATATACTGCACTGAAAAGATCAAATCTGGAGATTGAGCGCGACTACATTACTTTAAGCGAACGATTAAATGAGTTAAACAGTCAATTTGCAGCACAATACAGCTTGGTACAGACGATTGTTGAACAGCTTGCAGATATCCGTCGTGAAAGTCAAGAAACCGATGCTACAATCCAGCAGCTACTTGTGGCTTCACCCTTTGAAACTTTGGCAGAGATTCGGCAAATCCTTGCCGAGAATTTGTCTGTCATACAGATTCGACAAGAGCTTGAACAGTTTCAAATCCAGTTTGAAACCGTGAAGGCACAGATCAGTCAGTTGGAAAAGAAACTCGTCGACCAGGTATATGACGAAAACCAATTTCTCGCACAGGAAAAAATCCTGGATGAGAGCGCCCAACAATTGAAAGCGAGCACTGAAGCTGTTGCCCGACTTCAGCAGGAGCGCGATCAGCTAAAAATCGCCTATGCAAAAAAGGAAAATCTCCTGCAACAACAGGTAAAACTAAATTTACGCCATGACAATTTGAAGCAACTTTTTAATCTCTTTAAAGGTGCGGGCTTTGTACAATATGTTTCTTCGATTTACCTACGGCAGCTGTGTGATCATGCGAATATTCGTTTCCATCGCATGACCCGAAATCAGCTTAGCTTACAGCTGAACGACAACAATGAATTTGAAATTATAGATTATTTGAATGAAGGAAAAAGTCGCAGCGTAAAAACACTATCCGGTGGACAGGCATTTCAGGTATCCCTAAGTTTGGCTTTGGCTTTGGCAGAAAGTGTACAGTCAAATTCACGTGCGGCCAAAAACTTCTTTTTTATCGATGAAGGTTTTGGAACACAAGATATCACTTCTGTTAATATTGTTTTCGAAACGCTATTGGATTTACATAAGGAAAACCGGATCGTCGGCATTATTTCACATGTTGAAGAACTCAAAGAACGTATTCCAGTGTCCCTTTCGATAGAAAAGGATGAAGAACAGGGTAGCCAAATTTTTATCAATTAATTCCGTTTTATTTTGTATATTAGTTATAGCGGTCCCGCTGAACAAGCCTGATCGCTATAACCAACAAAAACAAAAGATTATGGGCTTATTTTCAAACAACAAAAAAGGAAAAGGGTCTCATCCTTTTTTTCATAAAGCGACCAAAGCAGTAGTCAACACGACCTTTTCAGCTAAAGATTCCAGTCCATTAAGGACAACACAATCCATGCTTTTTGTCAAACAATACGATATCCTAACGATCTTGAGGGAGGTTTTAATGCCGCAGAATCAAAACTAAATTCGAATAAAAAGGCTTATCTTTCCATCCAAAAGTGAACAATTGGTTTGTAGTCGCTGGATGCAAAATAGCGTCATTGCCATTCTCATGGAGCCACCTCATCCAAGCTGATCCGGGGACAAAAAAAAGAAATTCAAAAAATCATTGAAATTATAAAAAAGGAAGTTTAATTTAACAAGATAAAACTTTTCTAAAAAAATATTGTCATACGATAAATAACAATCGATAGACAGTATATTTGTCAGCTATATGAAGTACAAACAAATCAACAATAATTCCATCAATCAAATCATGCTAATCGTCATCATTCTGGCGATATGTATATTGATCTTTACAAGCCTATTTTACTACCTACCCGGTTTTCTGGGAGCAGTTACCTTATATGTTCTTTTTAGAAAAATCAACTTTAAGTTGACTGAAGAAAAAAAATGGAATAAATCTTTCGCCAGTATTTTATTGATATTATTGACCATCATATTCTTGGTAGGACCACTCTATCTGTTAATCAACTACATGGTACCTCAGGTAACAGAAGTCATTAGCAACAAAGACGATCTGATGCACAAGTTTGACTCGATCAAAACCTACTTTAAAGACAGTCCTTATTTAAGCAATATTGATCTTTCAGATACTGCCTTAATGGGAGCGCTTCAAAAAGCAGCTAAATTCATACCCAATATTCTGAATTCCGTTGCAGAAGTGGGTGTCAATATATTGGTTGCTTTGTTTGTTTTGTATTTCATGTTGGTTAGCAGCAAAAAATTGGAACAAACCATCTATCAAGCGATCCCTTTCACCAAGGCCAGTAAAGCCGAATTGTGGAAAGAGTTTGACATGATGGTAAAATCCAATGCAATCGGTATCCCGATTTTGGCCATGTGCCAAGGTATTGTAGCCGGTCTTGGCTATTGGTTCTTTGGCTTGGAAAGCCCTATCTTTCTAGGGATACTCACCGCTGTTTCCACCATAATTCCTATTTTGGGAACGATGGTAGTCTATCTACCGGCAGCGCTTTTTCTACTTGCGAATGGGCAGTCCGGAAATGCAATAGGTCTTGCCTTATACGGGATCATTATCATCGGGAGTATTGATAATGTCCTTCGATTTACCATATTGAAAAAGTTGGGCGATGTACATCCATTAATAACCGTGTTCGGTGTATTATTAGGATTAAATCTATTTGGTATGCTGGGATTGATCTTCGGTCCGCTCATTTTATCCTGCGTTAGCGTACTCCTGAAAGTCTACAGTATTGAATTTGGACGAAGTACGCCTGAAATCATTCAATCTACCTCATTGACAGACACAAAGTCTACTCATGACAGCCCTGACATTATAGAATAAGGGCACTTCAATAGGTTAAGTTGATTTGATCACAAATGCATCAATATCCAGTAAACTGTCATAAATGAGATTCAACGATTGATAATCCCTTTTTTTTCATAGTTTTGAATCATTAATACAATAGATTGTTCAATGCTTTCTACACAGAATTTGACAATTTATTAAGCATAAATATTAAAACGATAAAATCACTAAAACTGATTTAAAAGCAAACGTATTCTATGAATAAAAAGATAATCTTAGGAGTGACTGTGGCATTGGCTGCCGGAATTCTTTCCTCATGTAACAACAACAAACCGAAAACAGATCATACTGCAAATACGACCCAGGAAGCCAGCGCTGAAAGCCATGACCATGCAGGTCACGATCATGCAGGCCACGACCATAGTCAAGCTGCACCAACGCAATCTTCCGACCCTGCAGCCATTCTCCCTAATTTCACATTTTATCAGCTTCGTTCGGGCATCCGTGTTACGCAGGAAAACGTTGCCAAAGACAAGAATACCGTTTTTATCCTATTTGATCCAGGATGTAGTCATTGTCAACATGAAGCTACGGAGCTAGAAAAGAATATTGATCGTATAAAAGACGTCAATATCTATTATATTTCCATGAATGACCCGGCATTAGTATTAGGTTTTTTTGACACATTCGCTCCTAAGCTATCCAAAGCATCTAATGTAGAGGTATTGATTGATAAAGACCAAACGTTTATACAAACAATCCATGTGCCTTCACAATTTCCGGCAAATTATGTGTATGGTGCGGATGGAAAGCTAAAAGCGCATTGGGAAGGTGAAAAAAATATTAACGAAGCAATAAGCCAATTTCATAAATAATCTGAAATGCTAAACATAGCAATCAATGGATTCGGACGTATCGGTAGAAATACACTACGTAATATCTTTTTAAGGGGGGCTTTCGATGAACTGAATGTCATCGCTATCAATGATCTGACAGACACCAAGACGTTGGCCCATCTATTTAAATATGATTCTGTACATGGTCCTTTTCCTGGTACTGTGACGCACGACGACAAACATATTATTGTCAATGATCTTTCCATCTTGGTCACCAATGAAAAAGATCCCGCGGCATTGCCTTGGAGGGAGCTTCAGATTGATGTTGTCATAGAATCTACGGGGTACTTTACCAGTCGTGACAAAGCGTCGTTGCACTTGGAAGCTGGTGCAAAAAAAGTGATTATTTCCGCACCGGCACAAGATAAAGACATTCCAACAGTGGTATTGGGCATTAATGATCGTGTCATTGATTTATCTGCTTCGATTTTATCCAATGCCTCCTGTACAACAAACAATGTTGCTCCCCTAGTTAAAATATTGGATGAAAATTGGGGCATCAAAGATGGCTATATTACCACGGTCCACTCCATGACTGGAGACCAGAATCTTCACGACGCACCACATAAAGATTTAAGAAGAGCGCGGGCAGCATCGTCGGCGATCATTCCAACAACTACTGGTGCTGCTAAGGCGATAACCAATGTCTTTCCACATTTGCAGCATAAATTAGGGGGTGCAGGCATACGTGTACCTGTACTCAATGGCTCATTGACAGACTTTACCTGTACACTTGAGAAAGAAACCACGGTAGAAGAAATTAATAAAGCGTTCAAAGCTGCAGCAGAAAACGATTTAAAAAATGTATTATTTTATACAGAAGACCCCATAGTTTCGGTAGATATCATCAATAACCCCTATTCATGTGTATTTGATGCCCAGTTAACCTCGGTAGTGGGTGGTCTGGTCAAGGTTGTGGGCTGGTATGACAATGAATTTGGTTATTCTAATCGTTTGGTTGACCTCCTGATCAAGATCGACAAGCTTGTATAATCAGCTGCCCCTGCAGCATCTTACGATAGGTTCCGGTATAAAAAAAGCGTCTTTGCCAGCTATAGTTGACAAGGACGCTTTTTTCTTCACGCCTTAATTTTACATTTCCCCTTCTACGCCTAAGCCAAACAACGCAAAATCATACTTGACCGGATCCAGCGGATCTAGTAGGCGTAGATTAGCCGTTAATTCCTGGGCTATTTTCCAATTCACTTTATCCAATGTAATTAGACCAAATTTACGGGCAACGCGCTCAACATGAACATCGCACGGACAGATTAGATCTTTTGGGGACAGACGGTGCCAAATCCCAAAGTCTACCCCTTTTGTATCTTTTCTGACCATCCAACGTAAAAACATATTGATCCGCTTGACGGTTGACTTCTGTGCTGGACTACTAATGTGTTTCCGTGTGCGAACAGGATAATCAGGCAACGAAAAGAAATAGGTTTTAAAGGCATTCAGTGCCATTTCTAAGTCAACCTCCTCCCTGTTCTCCTGCCCTACAAGAAAAGCATCTTCTAAAGATTCGAAATGCTGATAGTGATGCTTAAAAAAAGAAACAAAATAAAGAATATCGGTATCATTGAACGTGCGGTGTTTAAATCCCAGTAAGGTTTTTAAATCCTGCTCTTGGTGATTGACGATATAATCGTATGGTGAACCATCCATTCGAGCCACCAGCTCGTTGCATTTATTGATAATCGTCTTTCTTTGCCCCCAAGCCATAATGGAAGCCAAGAATCCCATGATCTCAATGTCCTGCTTCGCTGAAAATTGATGCGGAATGGATACGGGATCATTTGGAATAAAACCAGGTTGATTATATTCATCAACTTTCTTATCCAAGAAATCTTTCAGATCAAAATCAACTGCCATGCTAATCCTTATCTTCCTGTCTGCAATATGCCTTTACAAATCTTTGCGATCAAGCCTGGACCTTCGTAGATAAAACCGGTATAAACTTGAATAAGACTGGCTCCAGCATCTAACTTCTCTATGGCATCTTTCGCCGAATGAATCCCCCCTACACCAATGATAGGAAATGCCTTGTTGGACTTTTCACTTAAGTAGCGAATAACTTCTGTTGAACGCTTGGTCAAAGGACGTCCACTTACCCCGCCCGCTTCATTAATAAGTTCCTGTTGACTCTTTAAGCCTTCTCTTGAAATTGTTGTATTCGTTGCGATGACACCTGCAATTTGTGTCTCCAATACGATCTCGACGATATCATCCAATTGACTATCCGTCAAATCAGGTGCTATTTTAAGCAGAATTGGCTTCGGAGCTATTTTAGCGACATTGAGGCTTTGTAAAGTATTTAATAGATGTTTTAAAGGTTCCTTTTCCTGCAAATCGCGTAAGCCCGGTGTGTTCGGGGAGCTCACATTGACAACAAAATAATCCACGTAGTCAAACAATGCATTGAAGCAATAAATGTAGTCATTGACAGCTTCTTCATTAGGCGTCACCTTATTCTTACCGATATTCCCCCCTATTAACAATCCTTTTCGATCCTTTAGATTTTTCAATCTTGTGGCAGCAACGTCTGCCCCTTGATTATTAAATCCCATTCTATTGATCAAAGCTTCATCGGAAACAAGTCGGAACATCCTGGGTTTATCGTTGCCCGGTTGTGGCTTAGGAGTTACCGTTCCAATTTCGATAAAACCAAATCCCAAATTAGTCATATCTGCAATATATTCCGCATTTTTATCAAAGCCAGCCGCAAGGCCCACAGGATTTTTAAATTTCAATCCAAAGACTTCGCGTTCCAAACGTGGATCTTCCACGGTAAAAAAAGCGTTCAATAATTGTTTGGCGCCCCAAATTTTTGAGAAAACATTCAATCCACCGGTCACTTTATGGTGAGCCGTCTCCGGATTCATTGTAAAGAATATAGGTTTGACTAATTTATACATAATCGCAAAGTTACTCAAAGAAGAAGAAATATTCATTACTTTTGTACTTTTGCAGTTGAAATGATATCAATAAATAATTTAACATTTGAAATAGGATCTCGCGCTTTATATGACGAAGCAAACTGGCATATCAAACCAGGAGATAAAGTTGGCTTGATCGGTGCCAATGGTACAGGTAAATCGACTTTACTTCGCCTTATTGTCGGTCAATATACGCCCACATCAGGAACGATTTCCATGGCGAAGGACCTTAAGATCGGTTATTTAAACCAGGACTTATTGTCGTACCATTCTGACAAAAGCATTCTGCATGTTGCCATGGAAGCTTTTGAGCGCCAAAATCAATTACATGCCGAAATCGAAGACTTACTCCACAAACTAGAAACAGATTATTCGGATGACATCCTGAATAAACTAAGCGATAAACAAGTAGAATTTGAGGCCTTAGATGGTTATAACATCGAATTTAAGGCCCATGAAATCCTTGCTGGTCTAGGTTTTTCGGAAGAAGAACAAAAAAGACCATTGGCCACTTTCTCTGGAGGATGGCGTATGCGGGTTATGCTTGCCCGTATCTTATTGCAAACTCCGGATATTCTGTTACTGGATGAGCCGACCAACCACATGGACTTACCTTCCATCAAATGGCTGGAGAACTATCTGCAAGCATTTGATGGCGCCATTGTGATTGTTTCCCACGATCGATATTTCCTTGACCGCATCATCAAGAAAACGGTAGAATCACGTAAAGGAAAATTAACACTTTATGCAGGTAATTACAGTTTTTATCTTGAAGAGAAGGAATTACGGAATGAATTGCAGGCCAATCAGTTTAAAAACCAGCAAGCCAAGATAAAACAGGAAGAACGTTTAATTGAGCGTTTCCGCGCTAAGGCTTCCAAAGCCAAAATGGCGCAGTCGCGGATCAAAGCGTTGGATCGCTTGGAGAGAATTGACGATGTTGACGATGACAATCCTACAGTAAACTTCAGCTTTAAATTTTCAAAACCTTCAGGTCGTCACGTTGTGACGTTGGAAAATATTTCCAAGTCCTACCCTAACCTGGAGATCTTAAAAAATACCTCAGCAATTATAGAAAAGGGTAATAAGATTGCACTAATTGGTGCCAATGGTAAAGGTAAATCTACCCTCTTACGTATCGTGGCTAACGCGGATCACGAGTTTGAAGGAAAGGCAGAACAGGGACACAACGTTTCGCAAACATTTTTTGCACAACATCAGCTGGAAGCCTTACATCTGGAAAATTCCATCCTTGCCGAGTTACAAACTTTTGCACCGAAGCATACAGAGACCGAATTGCGCTCCATTCTTGGATGTTTTCTATTCACTGGAGACGATGCTTTCAAAAAGATCAAAGTACTTTCCGGAGGCGAGAAATCACGTGTGGCTCTTGCAAAAGCATTAACCGCAGACGCGAACTTCTTAGCGCTCGATGAACCTACCAACCACTTGGATATGCAGTCTGTCAACATTCTGATCCAGGCTTTGCAGCAATACGAAGGTACATTTATCGTTGTATCCCACGACCGGTATTTCTTGGACAATGTAGCGAACAAAATCTGGTACATTGAAGACAAACAGATCAAGGAATACCCAGGTACTTACCAGGAGTATGAAGAATGGGCTGCAAAACGCGTTGTGAAGACGGAGGTAAAAACCGAGAAAAAAGTCAAGGAAGAACCCAAAGTAAAGAAAGAGAAGCAACCACTTACGGAAGATAAGACACGTTTGTTGAGCAAGAAAAATAAGGAGCTAACGTCTTTTGAACAAAAAATTGAGGAGCAGGAAATTTTAGTCAAAAACTTAGAATCGAAGCTTGCGGACGAAGCGGTTTATTCGGATGCGACTAAGTTACAGGAAACTACACGTTCTTACAACTCAGCAAAGGCATTATTGACACAATTCCAGGAGAGTTGGGAGCAGTTGGCGGAAGAAATCATGGATTTGGAAAATGATTAATTTTTTTGGCTTAAAATCAGCTTATTAAGCATTAGAGCGTGATTTTAAGCCAAAATTATTTGCAGGAATAGGATTAAAGCCCTACTTTTGCATCACTTCAAACAAGGAACGGTAGTTCAAAAATAAAGAAGTAAGATTCCGTAGCTCAGCTGGTAGAGCAATACACTTTTAATGTATGGGTCCTGGGTTCGAATCCCAGCGGGATCACAGAAAAAAGCTAATCGCAAGATTAGCTTTTTTTGTTTTAACGGAGTAAAATTCGAAAGACCGGTCTCTATTTTCTGCTTTTGGAAGCTTAGGGATATGCGCGCGTAAACCAATCCAAAGAATACTAATAGAGATAATAGATTCTGCTCTCTATTTAAAGGTTTTTAAAAGTCGTGATATTAATTACTGCTTTTTTCTCAGCATCGGAAGTCATGTTTTTGATCTGATCTCTCCTGAGCAAATTATTAATGTCCCTTACTTTGCCTTTTTCCTGTCCATCAATAACACTATATTCTGTTTGCGGATGCTTGATCCGGCTATTGCATGTAATTTTTTGGAAAGCGTTAGATACAGCATAAAACATATGAAGGCGATTAGAATATCGGATATTTAATTAGCTTTTCTTGTTTAACAACATTACCTTAGATATTGACAGCTTAGTTCATAAAATAAATTTAAAAATGAGAATTGCCCTATTTGGCACGCAGAAAGTAGGTAAAACCACCTTAGCAGAAGAGCTTCTAGAAAAGCTTCCCGGATATACACTGGAAGTAGAACCTTACTATCAGCTGGAATCATCGGGGCATGAATTCCTTGAAGAACCCACTGCCGAAGACTTCGTTGAACAATTTAACTACTCTGCCCAGCTAATTTCACAAAGCGGAGACAATGTAATATTCGATAGATGTGTACTCGATATCTTAGCTTATCTGTATATTCTTGATCCAAAGAAAAATATTCAGTTCCTTTTTGAAAAGACCTTTGCTATATTGGCCGAAATTGATCTTTTGGTGTTTGTCCCCATTGAAGACCCCGATTTGATACCTTGCCACAAGTCGGATCTACCCAAACTTAGATCTAAAGTTAATGATTTACTCCGCGATTGGATTGACGACTTTGGTATACAAGCTATTGAAGTAAACGGCCCATTATCGAGTCGTAATAACCAGATACTTGTAAAAATTAAATCCTGAGATGTTAGATTTTTATATTATTGATGATAAACAAGTAAAACCAGATTTCCCTGAAAAGGCAGGATTGGTTTTCGCTGGACAACTTGACGAAAAAACTTTCAGCAGTCTTCAGCGAAAAGGCATAATCGCCACACGATTTGACTATTATACGGATTTCAGGCTGGATACTGCTCTGATTAAACAAATTGAGCAAATTATACTAAACAAGGGACTCCAAATGGATACTGACATAAATAGCTTCATCCAAATACTTGACATTGCAAGTAACAAACAAAGTGGTTTAATTGCCTATAGTGATTAAACATATCTTTTGCATGAAGCGCGGTCCCTCCTTCGCTAAAACGGATCGTTTGAGCTCCCTATAAAGTTCATAAACTCAATTTTGGGCTCAACAGCAAGGTTTTTATCTCTTTGTTCCTGAAAAAGGACAAAGCTCGGTATTCTCAGCAATTGATACTGTATCTCTTTATTCTTATATTGGGAAATATGTACGAAAGTATTGCTTTCACCACCCTGCAAAATAGTATACAGGAATTGTGTTCCATCTAACTTCCTGAAATCTTTGAGAAAGCTTTCAATCATTTTTTTATTCATGTGTACATAGTCATCATGGACACTATAGGTTACTTTAACAACGATCATTTCTTTTATTAATTTATGTTTATAAATGCACAGCGGAATTTTCAATGCGCAAAGGGAGCTTCTCGATTTCACGTAAACTGACAGTCGAAGAAAGCCTTTGTGAATTGGACAACAAGATATGAAAAATTTGGGTCATTGGATCTCGGAATGTACAATCTATAAGCATTAAAATGCCGGCAGCTGAGTGTACCAGCAATAAAAATTGTGAATCCCCATAAACGATTCGGTACATCACAAAAAATGAGACTAACCATCGGGATTTTGATACGATTTGATCAAATTTAAACCTGTTATTTCATTATTTTCAGCCATTCATTCAATAACATTTATAAACAGTTAGCAAGTCCATAGACATCTTCGAAATACAATCAGAAGCCATGAACAATAAAAACCTTTCTAAAAAGCCACACTATCCCATTTTAGACGGACTACGAGGCGTCGCTGCGATTATCGTTGTAACCTTTCATCTCACGGAGCCATTGGGAACAGGACATCTCGATATCTTGGTCAACCATGGCTATTTGGCCGTTGACTTTTTCTTCCTTTTATCTGGATTTGTAATCGGCTATGCCTATGATGATCGCTGGCATAAAATGTCTATTGGTACCTTCTTTAAACGCCGTATTGAACGCCTTCAGCCGATGGTTATATTAGGTATGACTCTTGGTGCAATAGGCTTTTATTTTACAGATTCTACAATCTGGCCACTTATTCACACCGTTCCGCTCTGGAAAATGCTTTTGGTCATGCTCATTGGTTATACGATTCTTCCAGTTCCCCTCTCTTTGGATATTCGAGGCTGGCAGGAAATGCATCCGCTCAATAGTGTCGGTTGGTCATTGTTTTTTGAATATATTGCCAATATGCTATATGCCATCGGTATTCGCAAACTATCCAAAACAGCGTTAAGCATTTTGGTCTTTATTGCAGCTGTGGCACTCGCCCATTTGGCGATCACAAGTCCTACTGGAGATGTTAGCGGTGGCTGGACATTAAATGCTGAACAAGTGCGGATAGGAATCACCCGCACCATGTACCCTTTTTTTGCGGGACTCCTGCTATCCAGAATAACGAGCCCGAGCCGTATCCGACATGCTTTTTTATACTGTAGTATTTTAATCGCCATTGTATTGTATATGCCTCGTATAGGTGGAGCAGAACAGCTCTGGATGAACGGGATATATGAGTCGGTATGTATTATCATTGTATTCCCCCTGATCGTTTACCTGGGGACAAGCAGCATATCAAGCAGCAGATTAGAAAACAAGCTTTGTAAATTTCTGGGTGACATCTCGTACCCGTTATACCTCGTACACTACCCTTTCGTCTATTTTTATGTTGCCTGGATCAGCAACAATAAGGATATGACGCTTATAAAAGCTTTGCCTTATGCCCTATTGATTTTGGTAGGAAGTATTACAATGGCCTATGTAAGCTTGAAATGGTATGACGAACCTGTCCGCAAATGGCTCAGAAAGAAACTGGGTTAATGTATAAAAAATTTGCCGGCATAAGAGGCAACCGCTAAAAATAGTGCTATTCAATACACCTGTTTAACGTTCCAGTATTCTTCGAATAGCTTGTTGTTCATGCCGTAACAACAAATTAAGTTCGTCGGGACTAACAGTCGACTTTGCAGCAATAAACAATACATTTGGGTAGTCAATGAGTTTTTCTTGCAATAATTTCGCTCGCTTCATGTGAAAATCTGAGGTAATCACGATGAAGAGATCCGGAGAGATCTTTTTGATGATCTCTTTTGATAGCATAAAATCTTCGTCAGTATTTGTGGATAGTACACATGGAAGTAAATCTTTCTCTGCGACACCTCTTTCCATAAGATAAGCTTGAGCATAAGCGCCATGCGGCTTTTCTGTCCGATTGAAATGTTCACCCATGCCGCCGGTACACAAAATTGTAGTCCCTTCATTATGACAATAGAAATTATAGGCACATTCATTTCTATCTAATGCCATAACGCTGAGATTCCCCTGCTCATCATTGGGTGCGCCCAACAATAATATCAGGTTTTTAATTTTTTCCATACGATTTAAATATTCATACAATCAAATGTAATAAGACCTGGATGAAAAGCAAGTAAGAAGTCGGTTAAATTTTATCCAGCCATTATTAACTCTCAACCATTTCATGCTCAAATAAATTAAAATGTTACAAAACATTTTTCAAAGTTGATTAATCAATCGATTGACTAAACTAATTGTGATAAAAGTTTATTTTTTTACACACCAATAAAAGATGCCTTATTTATATTTATTGATACACAATATAAACCATTATGAGAAAACTTTTAAATCTAATGCTTGCAACCCTCGCTTTAGGGGCTGCATCCTGTAACAAGACCTTGGTAAATACCGAAGAAAGTGTCGAAACTCTAAAAGCAAAAACATCAACTAGCTCGGTAACAAATGAATGGAACAGTAATCCCTACAAGCTGAACGTCATCTATTTTGTTCCAAATGATGTGGATTCCATTCCCAACTTCAGAAAGCGTCTTAGCAAGATCCTGTTGGACGCCCAAAATATGTTTGCAAATAATATGGATCGCGAAGGCTTCGGCAGAAAATCCTTCGGATTGGATCTGCTCAATGACAGCCTGATTAATATCCATTACATCGCTGGAAAATATGGCAAAGCTACTTATCCGTACTCAGGGGGCAGCGGCGCTGTGAAAGCCGAAGTGGACAGCTATTTTAATCAAAATCCGTCAGGAAAAAAAAGCGAGCACAATCTAATCATTATTCCAACCTACAATACAGATCCAGCTAATCCGGGAGGCCCTCCATTCTATGGCACAGGTACCAGCTGCTACGCATTAGATTATGTAAATCTGGACGCTAAAAACTTAGGAATAGGCGGTGATATTGGATGGAAAGCAACTGTATGGATAGGTGGAATGATTCACGAACTGGGCCATGGATTAAATGCCAGCCACAACAGAATGAACAAAACGCTAGCGCCAACTTTAGGTACCGCATTAATGGGCTCAGGCAATTCAACCTACGGAATATCTACAACCTCTTTGACCGGTACCACAGCGGCAACATTTAACAATAGCCAAGTATTCAGCCCTGTAGCAAGAAGTGACTGGTATGCTTCTGCATCTGCAGAAATAACATCCATGTCATCAAGCTTTGTGAACAATAAGATTATCATTTCGGGGAAATTTACAACAACAAAACCAGTCAATGACATTGTTGTTTGGCACGATAGGGAGCCTTTTGGAGTGAATAACGATTATGATGCCGTACAATGGGCTACAAAAATAATAGGCCAGGATAGTTTTCGATTTGAGTGCCCATTAGCTGATTTTTATGATCTGACAGGAAATTATGAAATGAGAATAGGATTTCTCCATGTCAATGGAAGCCGTACTACCTTAGGATACGCTTATAACTTCGTTAACAATATCCCCGATTTATCCAAGGTTGTGACCTATACATTGTTACCGACCACAGGTTGGTCAATTGTAGCTAGCGATAGTAATGAGCCTGGATCACCGGCAAGCAATGTATTGGATATGAATAGAAGTACAGTCTGGCATACTCCCTGGTCGTCCACTCAAACTCCGCAGCCACATTTCTTCGCCGTCAATATGGGTGCATTACGTACCGTAAAAGGAGTTGCTTTCCGTAACCGCGACAATTTAAATGGAGCGATGAAAGATGTCAATATTTACTCAAGTACAAATGGTATAAGCTGGACGTTGATCAAAACGACTCAGTTGAGCAAAGTCGCTGGCTCCTGGATCAATGTCGATCTTAATACATCCATTACCACCCAATACCTTAAAATAGAATCCACAAGTTCTTGGGGTGATTTCTTCTATTCTCATCTTGCAGATTTTGGTGCATATTAAAATTTAGATCGATAGAATATAGGGCCGATATCGCAAATAATATCGGCCTTTTCTAGCTTTGATCAACACCGAATAAGTGAGATTCATAATTGAGGGTAGCAAATAATTTTATATTTTTAGTAGATCATACTGACTTTGACTTATCAATAAGCTAGAAAAAACGATCGAAATAATCACTTATCACTAAAATTAGGATGAATAGACAAGAACTGATCAAAACTTTTTCTGACAACCACTATACGGTTATTGCCTATATCCAGGCATTACCTGAGCCTCATTTTTCATATCGTAATCATGAAAAATGGACGGCTGGTCAGCAGCTAAAACATATTCTCTTAACGCTTCTACCCTTTCCAAAGGTACTTCAGTCAAAAGATTATATAGCCCAAAAATTTGGATCCCTGCAACGCGCAACCTGGGACTACGACACGGTGCGTAACAATTATCTCAAAACAAGCCGGCAGGCCCCAAGTCAATTTTTGCCTGAAGAAATCCTGCCCGCACAGAAAGAGGGGCTGATTGCGCAACTGGAAGAAGTATTGGCTACAATCAATCAGCTATTTGTACTGTACAATGAAGAGGAGCTCGATAGCCTGGTTTTACCACATCCTCTACTCGGCAAACTCAGTATACGGGAAATGTTTTTTCTGATGAGCTATCATCCCTTACACCACCTGAATCAAATCAAGGAAAACTTGGTCTCATTCAATCAATGAGCTACACTTTATTCATCAGCTTTTCATCGAATCAGTGGTAATGGTTTTGTCTATTCTCTTGTATGGACCATATCATATAAATCAAAGCCTTCAGCCCAATAGTCTTTATGGATTTCCCTTAGTATAAAACCATTTTTCTTATAAAATCCGAACGTGAATTGAGAGGTACCGACTTCGATCTTTTCAACCTGATGATGGGTGTACAGAAAGTCAATACGGTGATGCAATAGGTTTTTTCCAAAACCAAATCCGTGATATTTTGGATTTAAAAAACTCCAGCTCAAAAATCCTGTGCGCTCATCATCAGAAAAACCTACTCCACCGCCACCAATAATTTGCCCGTTAACCAGTGCAACAAAATACGTCTCCATTTCCTGGTCAAGATATTCTGTGAAATCAGCAACCTCGCTCTGTGCAAAGTACTTCGGTATATTCATATGAAGAATATCGATCAGCTTATTTCTATCCTGAACATCATATTTCCTAATTTCCAAATACTTATCCATAATTGGTATGATTACAAATCCCTGTCTATTGTTAACTTACATTTCCTTTGAAGTTTATTAAATATAATAATAATTTAGTGTGTTTTTATTGCGCTATTTCCACGCCCAATGATTGGCCATATTTTTCCCAAGAAACATTAAAAACCATCGCTATTGGCTTGATTTTTGATTAATTTTACGGTCGCACTGCGGTAAGCAGATGATCATTAAATACCCAATATGCAAAAACCTCAAAAGGATATTCCGATTTTTTTTGAAGCATTAAATCAGATGCCGATTGCAACTGCCATTTATGATAATTCGAACCTCAATATCGCATTCGCCAACTCGCGAATGCTAAATATGTGGCGTACAGAAAACGAAATATTTGGACATTCCTTTGGAGAGGTTTTTCCGGTTTTTACCCAAGAAGGATTTACAGATATACTCCGTAATGTCTGGGAGAGCGGTGTCACCTACAAGGCATTTGAAACCCCTGCAACGATCATTGATCGTGATTTCAAGATCAAACGTTATTTTGATTTTGAATATAGGCCCCTCTTTGATAAGCGTGGCCGAACTTATTCCATCCTCCACACAGCCACAGATGTCACGCATAAGATACACGAAGAGAAACCTGAAGATCAAGAAAATATAACAATCAATCCCGCAACCAACCTGCGCATGATATCCTATACGCTATCACATGATGCTAAAAATCCTTTGGCTCTTGCTAAATTGGGTATAGGTGTACTAAAAGAACATTTGGATATGCAGTCCAATAGACGGCTCGAATTGTATGATGTCATTGATCAATCACTTGAAAACATTGCTGATATTATCGACAAAACGGTCGAACTGAGTCTTGCTCCAATTAACAGACTACGGAAACAAGCTCTTCGTTTAGATCTTAAATTGCCCAATTGGTGCCGGGAAGCCAAATTACTATACCGGAGCCCACATACTGAACTTATCTTTGGCGATCTTTTTCCAGTAAACAGTGATCAAAATGCAATCTACCAAATCTTTACAAACTTGATCAACAATGCCGTCAAATACTCTTCGGCCAATAAGAAAGCAGCGGTGCATATCTATAGTGAAAAAGTAACGAACGGTGTGTTATATATCATCAAAGACAATGGTATCGGTATTCCGCAGCATGAACTCGAAAATATCCGCATGGAAAGACTCCGTGGTTCAAATTCAACGGATTACCAGGGAAAAGGCATCGGATTGTTTATCGTTCAGGAAATTCTTGAAAGACTCAAAGCGCAGATGGCCATCTTCAGTAAGGAAAACCAAGGAACCGAAATCCGTTTATTTTTCCCAAATTAATCAAGCGACGTAACCCTTTTATCTTCCTTTCATGGCAGATTTTACCAATCTTAACCTGCTTTCAAGAAAAATCATTGTTGGACTGCTGATTTATGGCTAATTTTGAGTGTTTAGAAATTGTAAGCAAAATCAGACACGTCTCTATGAATAATTTTCGTAAATATTGGAAACTATTTTCCCATATTGGTGCACATCCGGGCATGTCATACATCGATTTCAAACGTGTGCACATGATAAATTTGATTGCATTGTTATGTTTATTTCCGACAATTTTCTTTTCAATCCTCAATCTTATCGACCACCGCTATGTTTTATCGGCGATTAATTTCTCCAATTCTATATGTTCGTTTACGGTCCTTCTGCTTCAATATTATGGGAAACACAATATCGCTAAGGCAACACTATTGACAAGTAATTCTGTGTTTTTCTTCGCTGGGGCGCTACTTTATAAAAATGGCGGTGAATATTTTTTATTGTGCACTTTGATTGTCTCGATGTTAATGTATGACAACCGAAAGATCCATATAGTCCTTTGTATTACGGTAGCTTTCCTGATTTTACTGTTATATTTGCTTCCTGATATACTTCCCCTGAGCCAACAAGTTCCACGATCCAGATCTGTTTTCAATATTATCAATGCACTTGCTTTCATGGTCGTTGCGGTCAACTTCTTTCTTGATATCATCTATAAGAATATGAAAAAAATTGAGCAGCAACGTCTCAACTTAGAATCCATGAATCGGGACAAAGAAAAAATTTTTTCTATTATCGCGCACGACATCAAAAGTCCTTTTGCCAACTTGGAAGCACTGGTATTTATGTTTCGTAATCAAATGCTCGACAGTACGGCATCCCAGGAATATATCCAACAGATCTATCAGCAGATTACGCAACAGAATCAAGCTTTGGATGATTTGCTGCAGTGGGGCAGCAGCAGTATGCAAGGTATGAATACTAAAGCATCACCCCAATTGATCAAACCTATGATACAACAAATTATTAAAGTTTTTAATGAGAACACACAATCTAAACAACTAAAAATCAATATTAATATACCTAACAACACGCAGATAATTGCCAATCGCGATCATACCATCATTATTTTACGCAACCTGATTAGCAATGCAATCAAATTCAGCTATGTGAATGGGAATATCAACATTTACACCAGCATGGATGAAACCTATACACATATTCATATTCAGGATGAAGGAATAGGAATTAACCCTTCGAAGTCAGCCGCACTTTTTAATGAAATTCAGCAAAAGTCCTTTGGCACTGAAGACGAGCCCGGATCGGGTGTAGGCCTAGTCTTATGCAAGGATCTTATTGAACGAAACAAAGGTGTTGTGAACATCAAAAGTACACCCAATAAGGGATCGGTTTTTACAGTTGGATTGCCATCCTGCCCCAGCCATAAGCCGCAAACCAATGTCGAAGTGCCTACATGCTGTTAACTCAAATATAGGTTTAGAAATTTTTTGTAATATTATTTCCGGTCGAGAAACTTTATGTGCTTCAATATAGGTTCATTTTTGTAGATTTACCCCTAATACACATTGACGCAAAGGAAATATGGAAGTAAATGCCAATTATGTATATAAAATCATCGACACACCAGTTGGTCCTATACACTTAATCGCTACCGAAAAGGAACTTTCAGGTTTAGTTTGGGCGAACAAGGATTATATCCGCACAAAACTTCTTACAGCAACCTACAATGAACAAGCTCCAGTTTTAATACAGACAGAACTGCAGCTGAATGAGTACTTTGCAAAAAAAAGAAAGATATTTGATATTCCGCTTGATTTTCAGGGAACAGCCTTTCAGATCAGGGTCTGGGAAGTGCTTTTAGGTGTTCCCTATGGTACGACCAGGACTTACGGTCAACTGGCGCAGCAACTTGGCGACAGCAAAGCCGTCCGGGCCGTTGGTGGCGCGTTGAATAAAAATCCTATAGCCATCATTGCCCCCTGCCATAGGATAGTTGGTACCTCGGGCAAGCTTGTTGGCTTTGCCGGGGGCATTCGCAATAAGTCTATCCTGCTGGACCTTGAACAACACGATCAAACCCCAACACTATTCGATCTTTAACGCTGATTATTAGCCTTGGAGCATGTTATTCCTGCGGTATACCAACCATTTCAGGGAATCTTTGAATTGCCGATGAAGAGAAAAAAAATTGCATCTCCGCTTTTGTAATTAAAACTATATCTTTATGAAAAGAATTACACGGTCACTATGATAGAGAATACGTTTGGAATGGATATAATGCCTGAAAATGAACATGACAGACTGAATGCCCTCAGACGCTATAAAATAACTGGAACCCCTTCTGAAGCCAGTTTTGATGGAATTGCAAAATTAGCCACACAAATCTTCAATGCCCCTATTGCATTGCTCTCACTGGTGGATGCAGAATCTGTCTATTTCAAAGCAAATATTGGCATGGGCACCACAAAGGAAACGAATCGAGGGCAAAGCTTGTGTAGTCTAGCTATTCTGGACAAGAAAGTAACGGTCTTTGAAGATACACTGAAAGAAGATATCCTACTGACCAATCCAAATGTAATTGGTGATTTTGGACTACGGTTTTACGCAGGTGCACCACTTATTACGCATGATGGTTTTATGATCGGTTCACTGTGCGTCATCGACAAACATCCGCGCGCTTTCACTGCAGCTGATCGACAGATATTAGAAGGTCTTGCTCGAACCGCAATGGATCAAATCGAGCTTCGAAGTTCTTCCATAGATAAAATTGATGAGCTTGAGGGTGTCAATATTACTATGGCAACCATGCAACAACGGCTGCTCGAGCTTAATGACGAGATGGAGCTTGCCAACAATGAACTTTATCGTACCAATAGCCAGCTCAACAAATCCTATGATTTGACAGTGCTGCTCAACAAAAACCTCAAAAAAAGTGAACGTCGATTCAGATCCTTTATAGATAAGGCCCCAATAGCCTTTGCGATTTTAACAGGCCGTGAATTAGTCATTGAAGTTGCCAACGATATGATGCTCAAACTCTGGCGCAAAACAGAGGTTATTCTCGGCAAACCACTAGCACAAGCACTTCCGGAATTACAGGGACAGCCTTATTTGGGGATATTGGATGATGTCTTTACTACTGGCCAAAATTATATTGGAGACACTGCCTACGCAAGACTTGAGTCTATGGGAGTATTGGGCGACCATTATTTTGATTTCACCTATGAGCCGTTGAAGAATGATGAAGGTGAAACGGAGTCTATTATTGTCATCGCCAATGAGGTTACGGAGCGTATCAAAAGAAACGAACACCTTGAAGCCCTCAACTATCAGCTAGAAATTGCATTAAAAGCTGGTGAACTCGGTTCTTACAATCGCGATATAAGAACAGGTAAAATGGACTGCTCGGAAACCTGTAAACTCAATTTTGGCCTCACTAAAAACGATCGCTTTGACTATGACGTCCTCACGCAAAGCATCGTCCCGGATCACCGCGAAATGGTCTATCAAAAAGTTCAGGATGCTATCCAGAACAAGACCACTTATCACGCTGAATATCTCATCCGTTGGCCTGATGGATCGTTGCATTGGATCAATGCGTCGGGTCTTCCCAAATACGATGCAGAAGGTAATGCGACTCACCTCATTGGTGTAGTGGCGGATATCACAAAACGGAAAAATTATGAGTCACAAAAAGATGATTTCCTGGGTATTGCCAGCCATGAACTAAAGACGCCCGTCACGGGATTAAAGGGAACGATTCAACTGCTGGAACGATTCAAAGACAAAACTGGAAGTGACATCATTTCAAGACTTATTGATCAGTCTGCTGTCAATATCAAAAAGATCGTTACACTTGTTGACGACCTGCTCAATATGCATCGAATCAGTGAAGGGCAGCTTCATCTCGAAAAAACTACCTTCAAGGCATCAAAGATACTTACCTCCAGTTGTCACAATATCATATCCCAAGGCAACCATCAAGTTAATATTACCGGCGATCTCGATGCAGATATCTTTGCTGACGAACAACGTCTTGAACAAGTCCTTGTCAATTTTGTCAATAATGCCGTTAAATATGCCCCAGAATCGAGAGAAATCAATATTACGGTTGAACAACTGCAAGATCGTATCAAAATAACCGTTAAAGATCAAGGTGAAGGTATTAATCCAGCAGTACAGCCTTTTATTTTTGATCGATATTATAGAGCTAATCACGAAGGTAAATCTTACTCGGGGCTTGGACTGGGGCTCTATATTTCCGCTGAAATAATCAAAAAACACGGGGGTCAGATAGGAGTTGATAGCATCGTGGGTTTGGGCAGTAGTTTCTGGTTTTCCATCCCACTCCCGACAACAGAAAAATAAACGCAAAAGAGCCGGTTTTTACCCGGCTCTTTACTATCAAATCCTACGTGCTTATTGACAGACTGCTTACACTTACGTGTAGTAGTCCGGCATTTGAAAATAGACTTAGGCTATCTCCTCAACCGTCGCATCAGGCGCATTCTTCTTGACAGATTCAATGCCATTTTCCATACCACTTGCGCTCTCATACATCTCGCTGGTTCCAATAATTTGGCCATTGGTAGCCTTGAGATTGAAGTAGTGCTTACCGTTCGTAGAAGTTTTACGATCAAATTTGTTATCGTCCTGAGCGTTCTTTTTTACAGATTCAACGCCATTTAAGCAGTTTGCTTTAGTTGTATAGCCTTCACTGCTTAAAATCACCTGTCCGTTTCCAGCTTTTAGATTAAACTGGAATTCTCCATTTTTCCGTGTTTTTACTTCAAATTTACCCATTTTCTCAATTAATTAAATAAATATGTGGTTATCGGAATTAACTTCCATACTAAAGGTAATACTTTTCAATGTTTTTATTGTAAAACAACGATTAATTTTTTTATCATCAATAAGGTACATACTTCCTATAAATATGTACTAACAGATTCAACGTCACAGTACGAAAGACAGTTTAATCTCTTAAAGCGGTTAAATCTTGTGTAGGAGCCGGCAAATTCAGATCACTTATCGCCGTATAGACAGATTCATCGACTTTAAAACCCCATTTTCTAAAAAAATCCGAAAGATCTTTTTGTGCAATCTGACATGCCGACAGCATAAAATAGCGCATTTTCTCTGCGTCTGTTGAAACTGTGGGTCTATTCTCGCGGGTTCTTTTGCTAAGTTTAATGTAGAAATCATCACCAAATCCTAGCCAAAGCTGATGAAACATAATCATTTTCAAATCATTATCTCCTGAATTAAAGTTGCGGTCCGCGATGTTTTTCTGAAAGTAAGTCGTCAATTTAGGCCAGGAATTATTGGCAGTCACCCGGCTTACCGGCAATCCAAATCCCCTTTCACTGGCTAGAGAATAGACATTCACGGTTGTTTCTGTCAGATTGCCCCAGGTCCAAGCTTTTTGTTGATAGGTATGCCCTACTTCATGCCATATTCCCCATCCATTTGTATTGGACAGGTATTTTGGCTGCAACATACGATAAGATAAAGCATCGGTAAAATAAATTGAAATACCGGCAGCCATATAACCACCTGCACTCGAATCTCTCACGGTAATCAGGTGTTTATTATATGGTATGGCATGGACTCCACTCGTACCATTCAAACCACTGATACGATTGGAAAAACCAATAATTGAATCCAGTCTATCCACAATAAGCTGTTGATCTTCGTTCTTATACAATAGTGCATCGGCAATTTTGGTTACCATAATGGTGTGATCTGACGAGAAGACGACATCCGGCACGGTATTTTTCAACGAATCCAATGTAGCTACCCATTGTTCATGGGTGGTAATTCCCTTTTGAAAGTAAGGCACCGGGATAAAGCCATTGCCAAAAGAAAGCTCTATTTCTCCAGTTGTTGTGTAGTTATCAGCTGTATAAATCACATAAACCAAGCCCCCGTATTGGTCCACTGTGAACGTTTGCGTACCTGCCTGCAGATTGAAATACTGCCGCACTGGTCTAATATTGTCTCTAAAAGGCGTCCCGATCGCCAAGCGTGCTGCTGTCGTCCCCGAGTTGACTTTCACTTTTATGGTTATAGTACTGTTTGGTGCCACATAAAATCCGGTCATTTGCATTTCATTATGATTTGCTCGAAACTGAAGTCTATCAACCTCAGTTGCAGCGGAAGGACTTACTTTAAATAGTTGGACCGAATCCGCTATTGCTAGGGATTCTGCGCTGGAATCGTTCAGTAAAGTGTACATTAAGCTCCCATCCTTCCGGCAGGAAGTAGTCATAGCGATCACTAAAATCGCGATTAAGGAAAACACGGTCTTTCTCATAATTTTTAACTAAAGTTTATAAATTGTATTAATTGTCCACCCTTCTTTTAGATCACCCTTCAAAGCCTCAGCGGCTGTTTCGAAGTTTTTATTTTTCTGATCGATTTATGGTTCATCGAAACTTGAAAACCAGATGATCCATGCAAAGAATTCACTTCACCTTCAGCAAAGTATTTTAGTTCATAATCTAAAAGCAAGATATAATATATTGTACGGAAAAATAATCAACCACTCCACATCAAACGTTTGCACAATCAACGAAAACCTTTTCGCTTTGATGAATTTCAAATAATTATTAAGAAAATCTGTTTTAAAAAAATGATAAGAAACAAGTACCCCCCTTATTCTCTACTGCTATAGAAGCTAGATGTTATTCAAACTAATTACACAGCCCCAACGCTATTCCCTCGAACACTACATCATAAGGGATTAACATGGCAGCACATAATCATCGCATCTGTTACCATCAATAAAATTATATATCATTCTCTTGACGTAGATTAATCATTACGTGAAGCTTAAAACCTCCTAAAAAAAGTATAACCAAAAGTTATAACCCGCCTATTTCTTTACCTAACTTTTAATACATATAACAAACATAAACATCTATACTACAAAGAATAATGAAAAATAAAATCATAAAAAAATAGCAGTCAAAAATTAGATTAAAAAAAGCTATTTCTCTATTATTGGAATCAGGTTTTTATCCATCCGCCTATTTTCCAGTGAGAGTCTGCTGCAGGTTAGTTTTACCACAATCGGTGATAAAAAATTATAATTTTAAAAAGCGAATCGTTAAATTCGAACAGTACACTATGAAATTAATACGCTAATTTTGCTTGCATTCAAACAAGATTGATGGAACACTTAACCTAAACTATAGCCCTATACACTATAGTGCGGCAATAACGAGCGATTATCTTAAAACATGAAAAACTACATAAAGGAACAAAACGAAACGTTAAATCAATTGGATCAAAATTCAGCATTGCTACTAGCAGAACACCCCATTCTAGTAGAATTTAAAAATCTTATTCACCAGTATCCCCAGAATCACTGGGACCTCCAATTCTACTTGAAAAAGCTCAATATATCAAGAATAGCGTTACATCGATTGACGCTTTCAAGTAATGAAACTTCACCCAGCACGATCGTCAAGGAAATTGTTGCAGGTGAGATTGCCAAAAAACTAGCTTCTACGGAGATTCCGATTAAAGAGTTGACTTCGTATTATGGTTTTAGTTCATCAGCATCATTAACACGGTTTATAAAAAAGCATACTGGTCTTAGTCCGCGAAAATTTAGAGCATTAAACGCATTGGATTATGTTTAGACTTGTCCAGCGACTATCTCTCATTTCGATAGTTAAAAATTGAATATCTTTAGGTAAACCTTTTTACGATGTTTCATGATACTCATGCATTTACCAACATTTAATATTTATTCAATAAGGCTGCACAGTGGATAAAAATCAAGATAGTGCAGCTACTGCTTTTTGATAAGCTTGTAATTATTCAGCGATTCGTCCTTTTGAACAGTATACTGATCTTTGAGTTGCATCACCCAACCCTCACCCTCTATTCGCTGTCCTTCGATTTTAGTAGGCCTACTAACGGTTATTTTATCCCAATTGGGCGCCATGAGCGCCCCACTTTTGACATCTAGAATCCCCCAGTTATCGGTGATCCTTATGGTTGGATAAACAGTTCCCAAATCTGTGATTGGGAGGATATTTCTCGGATCGAAAGACACATTCATTTTCTCAAATTTAATGGTCATATGAGGCTGTTCCACAAACAAGGAACGATATAATGCAATTTGCTTCTTTATTTTTTCCGCTCGTAATTGTTCCTCTGTGAATATCTGTTTTCCATTATATTCCGCTGTAATGGCTTTTACTGTTGCTGCAAGATCTTTCGGAAGTTCAACGTTCAATTCGCGCATAAAGAATACAGTTAAATCTGTATTTACTGAAATCTTTTGATTCCAAAGCGAATCCTTTAAACTCATTATATATCCATAGATGGGCGTGGTATTGTAGGCAAAAGACCTTACATAAGTGGGATTCTTGAAAAATCTGTCTATTACATCAATGAAATGTTTTTTTGTTTTTTCTTTATCTCTCCCACTGATCATTACTCCGGTATACTCTGCAATCCCTTCATTAAGTTCCAATTGATTTTCAATATGGGCAGAGCCTGGAAAAAGTGAATTTCGATACTTCCGAAAAATCAAAGCATCCTTCAAGTGCATTCGTTGTTCATCTTGCGCGTCTGAACAAACCGCCTTTTTAAGCGCCTCCAATTCAAAACGTAAGTATATCCGTCCATTCTCTTGATCCAGATGGGTACTTTCGCTGTTATTTTGAACGAAGCCCAAAGCCGATTGTGCGGAATGAAACAATTCATGAGCCAACAAATTGATCCGTGCATAATAACCTTTAGATAAAGGCAACATAATCATCGCCCAAGTGCGGCCATTCCACGTTAAAGACGTATTGGCAATATTTACACTGTCGGGCAATTTACCAATATAGCTATTTTTATATTGCACAAACGAACTATCGGCACCAAAGTTATTACTAAATAGCTGTCGTGTCTGAGGCTCCACCAAAATAATATCACCATATAAATCCCTATTCCATAACGAATAACCAATTTTAGTTGCAGTTTTAATTTCACTAAAATATTGAACGATACTGTCTGGCTTTGTCTCCTTAGATTCTTGTCCAAGCGCTAATGCACTGAGCAAAAGATATAGAAACGTTATAGATATTTTCTTCATTAAACACTTGTGAAAACGGTTATAAATGATATTTTTTAGTTAAAAAGAGATTATTAGAATTTGACAAACATCTTCTTTTAAATCCCTAAAAATACATTATATCACTAAAATATCTATCATTAAACAAAAAAAAGCACACTTAATATGTGTACTTTTTTGCTCAACATAGACTATGCTGTGTTTATACATCAATATAAAGACTCTTTGAACTACAAAGTCTCCTTGAGATATACTACTGATTCCAAGTTCAATCCATCGAGTCTGCTAATACCTGGTTGTTTTACAAATCCATTCTGTTCAAAAAGTCCGATCAACGAACTTTTTAAGGGTTCATTGATCCAAATCACGTCGTAGGTACTGCAGACGGCAAGACATTTGTCCATTAATGATACCTCCATTTGCTGCAAAGCCTCATGCTGGCAGACACCGAAATCCGCGATTCGAATCACACGTTTACCTGCCAAGCCATCCGGCTTCTGCCCTTTCGAGGTTATTCTGGCATAACCCATCGGCTGATCGTTAGCATATACTACCAGCCATTGATTTGACATACTGTTTATTTCGTTGACAAGTGTTTTGGAATTAAAACTATCAACAATGTAATTGTCTAGTTCAGCTGGCTCCACTAAGCTGCCGAATTTTTCTAGGGCTAGAGTTTTGGTGAGCATTGACAACGCTTCAATTCCCTGCTCTGTTGCTACCGTAAATTTTGTGACTATATTCATATGTGCATCTACTATTAAATACACAAATGTACATGCTATCACTTGCTATTATTCGATACACATTGTTCATTTAGCATCAGTACAGGCTCCCACATAAATAACGACCTATATGCTGGATCGCTTCTATTCGTTTAGCAGAAAACTTGTCCGCGATGACCAACCTAAAATAATGTTCAAAAGTATTCGCAAAAGAGAACGTATAGCCCGGCGTAAATCTTGCACCAATTTTTTCACACTGCGCGTAAAAATCCGCCATATCTGTACTTTCAGGCATTTTAACCCAAAGATTATACCCACCTGCAGGTGTGATCACTTTGGTTTTTTCAGGAAAACTGGAAGCGATTAGGTTGGTGGCCAGATAGGCATTTTTTGCCAGTTGCATCTTCAGTGAACGAATATGCCGATCGTAACTGCTGCTACCGATCAAACGGTTTACGGTCTCCTGATTCAGAGGAGAAACTGTACTGCCCAATGCAAACTTGATCTGTTCAGCATCTTTCAGAAATCGCCCTGTGCTTAACCAACCCAGCCGAATTCCAGGTGCCAGGGTTTTTGAATACGATGAATACGTCATGACCAATCCGCTTTCATCAAATTGTTTTAGTGTGGATGGTCTGCTCCCCTGAAAGTTCAGGTCTCCATAGATATCGTTCTCGATTACAGCAACATGATATTTATGAGCAATCGCCAATAAAGCAATTTTCTGTTCATCTGAGAGCAAAATACCTGTTGGATTATGAAAATTCGGTGTTAGGACGACTGCTTTTACAGCACTTCCTTGACATGCTTGTCTAAAAAAGTCTATATCAAAACCATCTTTAGTAAGAACAGGAATTTCAATAACGCGCAGCTTGAGCACCCGAATGACCTCCAATACAGAAAATACGCACGGACTTTCCACAGCAACAATATCTCCGGCTTCACATGCAGCAGCCAAGGCGATATACAAAGCCTGCAGGGCGCCATCTGTGATCAGCAGTTCATCTGCATGCAGTAAGGTCTGATAGGAGGCCGCACGCCTGATAATATTGTCCTTCAATTGTACCGAACCGTTAGATGGATAATAGCGTAGTAACCCCGCCCCTTGTTCCCGAATGACCTGCTGCATGGTCCGAAGTAAAAGTTTTTGCGGAACAAGAAGGTCCCCCGGGGCAGCAACATTAAATTCCGAAAAACCCCGCCCCACAGGTGACGCTGTTGTCAGACCAAGCCCTTGCTCAAAGACAGCATCCCTTACTACCGGTGGACGTCGACGCCCTTCCGGTTCTGCCAGCATTTCATTCTTCGCACTGACATAATAGCCAGATTTCGGAACGCTCTCCACCAAACCAATAATCATAAGATACTCATAACCTGACTGAACAGTACTCATACTTAAACCGTAGTAATCTTTAAACTCGCGTACTGAAGGCAGCTTTTGCCCCGGTTTATAGACTCCTGATTTTATATTTTTCTCAATTGCTTGTGTAAAAATTTCAAATTTATAGCTCTTCATCTGTATTGATCACTTTTACCTATACTGTACCTGTATCGCAAATCTAATCAATCTAAATTTGTCTAAAAAAGAAATGACAGGTAATTATCAAATCAATAGCCCTAGCGAATTACGTGCTCTTCCACAGGAGGTATTACCCGAATTAAGTCAGGAACTAAGAAACTTCCTCATTGACCATATTGCTACACATGGCGGTCATTTTAGTTCAAGCCTTGGTGTTGTAGAACTTACTATAGCAGTTCATTATGTATTTAACACCCCTAAGGATAAATTGATCTGGGACGTTGGTCATCAGGCTTATATCCATAAACTACTCACAGGGAGAGCGGCTCGCTTCCATTCGAACAGACTTCTAGGCGGCATAAGCGGATTTCCTGTTATGGAAGAAAATAACTTTGACGCCTTTGGTACAGGTCATTCTTCCACATCCCTATCAGCAATTCTGGGTATGGCCTGCGCAGCCAGGTATAAGGGTGATAACAGCCGTCAACACATCGCTGTTATCGGCGACGGCGCCATGACTGCCGGTCTAGCATTCGAAGCTTTAAATAATATAGGTTTCGAACAGCCTAACCTATTGATTATATTAAATGATAACGATATGTCTATTGATGCCGGTACGGGAGCCCTACAAAACTATCTGACCGACCTGACCTCGGGGCAAGCCTATAATCAGTTCAAATCACAGATCAAAAAGCTGCTGTCATCCCATAAAGATCGGACACAATGGTCAATTGCTGCGATTAGAAAAATAGAGAAATTGATAAAAACAGGGCTATTTGCTTCGAGCAATATTTTCGAGGCCTTAGGAATACGTTATTTTGGACCACTGGATGGTCATAACCTCCACAAGCTTATCAAAATATTTGAACAGTTGAAGCATATCCCCGGGCCCAAAATAGTGCATTGTGTAACACAAAAAGGAAAAGGTTTTACACCAGCCATGTTAAACAAGGCGGAATGGCATGCCACAGGGAAATTCGACAAACTGACAGGTATACGGTTAGAAAACCAACTACCGCAACTCTACAAGGAAACTTTTCAGCAAGTGCTGGGCGAAACGCTGATACAGCTCGCCCAACATAATAGCCGTATTATCGCTATAAGCCCAGCTATGCTTTCCGGCAGCAGGCTGACGGCAATGAAACAGCAGATGCCTAACCGCGTTTTTGATGTTGGTATCTGCGAGCAGCATGCCATTACTTTCTCCGCAGGCCTTGCTGCTGATGGGCTACTTCCTTTCTGTGTGATCTATTCGACATTCTTACAACGCGCCTATGATCAACTAATCCACGACGTCGCTTTACAGAAATTACCGGTCGTGTTCTGTATCGACAGGGCCGGCGTTGTCGGCCCCGATGGCCCCACCCATCAGGGGGCATTCGACATTGCTTTTCTTCGCTGTATACCCAACATCGCAGGCGCTTCGCCCATGACGCTCACAGACTTTAAAAATTTGTTGTTCACGGCTCAGGACATCACTCTTGACGGACCGCTTGCAATCCGCTACCCAAAAGGCCCAGGTGGTCGAGAGAAGCAATCAGACAAATTTATAAGACTTGAAATTGGAAAAGGAAGAAGGCTTTGTTCAGGGCAAGACATTGCCATACTCTCTCTTGGGCCCGTTGGTCAATATGCACAGGACGCATGCAACGAACTGCTCCGGGAAGGCATGCAGGTTGGGCACTATGATCTACGGTTCTTTAAACCGCTCGACGAAGCGTTATTACATGAAGTATTCCAATCATATTCCTATATCATCACTGTTGAAGATGGATGTATAGCTGGTGGAGTAGGAACTGCAGTACTGGAATTTATGACCGAACATGGCTACTCAGCGACCTTGAAGCGACTTGGCTTGCCCGATACTTTTGCAGTACAGGGTACACAGCAACAGCTTCACCAACTTTATTACTACAATAAGCAGGCTATTATCGTCACGGTGAGACAGCTATACACGGGCCCGCTCGAATCGGCAGGCTCAGGGTGTAGCCTTAAGCCGAACGAGTCTTCCCCAAACAGTTAACTTAGTCACAATAGTAGTGCTTAAACAATATAGATTAAACTATCATTTGGTCTGATCATAGGATCTAAACAGCAAAGGGCCGACCCTGTCAGACATTCAGCTTGCGAAGCTTTCCTAAAAGGTCTTTTTGTCAGGACATGCCTTTCATAGATTTACTTCGTCTTTCAATTGTAAAAAGAATCTATAAGAACCAAAACTGCTTATATCTTCTAAGACAAACATCCAGAAAGGTACGGTGTTTGTGGCTTACATGAAAGAAACAATGTTGTTTCTTTCATGTAGCAATTCATACCATGAAACACTTATTCGTCCTCCTTGCTATAGCGACAGGCTTATTTCTGATCAGCAAGGTTTGCTTTTCACAAAAAGGGAAAGATTCAAAACCGTCAATACAAAATACTATGAATACTATAAATCAAAAAGATCATGTTGTCTATTTTGCCGGAGGATGCTTCTGGGGAACTGAGCATTTCTTTAAACAAGTCCGCGGGGTCACGGCAACCGAAGTTGGCTATGCCAATGGAAACCTTCAGCACCCTTCATACGCACAAGTTTCGACAGGAACCTCAGGTTTTGCCGAAACGGTAAAGGTAACCTTCGACCCGGAGCTTGTCGATCTAAAGCTTCTCGTAGACCTTTTCTTCAAAACAATTGATCCAACTTCATTAAATAAACAAGGCAACGATATCGGTACACAATACCGTACAGGAATCTATTATACCAATGCGGATGATGCCGCTGTTATCAAAGAACAGATAGCTGCTTTAGCAAGTCAATACAACAGCAAAATCGTGGTGGAAATAGAACCTTTACAGAATTATTATAATGCTGAAGCTTATCATCAAAAATACCTGGACAAAAACCCTGGCGGTTATTGCCATATAAGCCCTGATTTATTTAAACTTGCGCGAAATGCCAACCCCGAAAAAGCGAAAGCGGACGTTAAAAACACGTATAAAAAAGCAGATAAGGAGACCTTGAAGAAAGAGTTGACTACATTGCAATACGATGTTACACAAAACAGTGCAACGGAGCGCGCGTTTGACAATGCCTATAATGATGAATTTAGGGAAGGTATTTATGTCGATATCACAACCGGAGAACCCTTATTTGTTTCTACAGATAAATTTGAATCGGGATGTGGGTGGCCCAGTTTTTCCAAACCGATTAGCGATAGCCTGATTCAAGAACACTCCGACAATTCGTACGGGATGCGCAGAACGGAAGTACGCAGCAAAACTGGTGATGCACACCTTGGCCACGTTTTTAACGATGGACCGGCAGATAAAGGTGGTCTGCGCTATTGTATAAACAGTGCTTCACTTCGATTTATTCCAAAAGACAAGATGAAAGCACAGGGTTACGAAAAGTATTTGCCATTATTGGTAAAAAAATAGGCTGCAGCGCCTCATTGGAGGCGCTTGCTCTGAACATTTCAGAATCCTTCAGGCTACCCTTATAATAACCTATTATTCAATGCAAAAACCAATGCTTCATTCATGTTGCTTACCCCTAGCTTTTCAAATAATTTTCGCCGATGAAATTTCACCGTATCAATGGAAACGAAAATTTTCTCCGAAGTTTCATGAATGGTCAGACCTCGATGATAAAAACGTAAAATCTCTATTTCACGTTCGGTAAGATTAATCTTTTTTTGGGAGTTCCATTTCCCAGTCAACAGATCCAATTCCCATACTAAGTTGGAGTGCAACTTTTCGATAGTCACGTTACCTGAAGATATATTAGTGGATAAAGACACGATACAAATTGCTTTCCATATTTTCCCCTCTTCTGTCAAAAAAACAGGTGTCAGTTTATGATTAATTAAAATAAACTTGTTGTGTGCATTTTGTATCTGAAAATCATACGATATAACATAAAGCTTCCGTTCCTCAATGGGTATTTTTTCATAAAAGCTAAACCCCGCTTCGTTAATCGTAATGAGCATCTGGAAATCATCAGATGGAACATATTTTTGATAAAAGCCATAGCCCATTTCCATCACCTCTTTGGCTGTTAAACCAGCTAGAAACAGCGGGTTGTCTGAAACAAACTCAAAACTTTTAGCTTGGTAATCGATTAGGTAAATACTCTGATAAGTAATCCGTGAGAAGGCTTTGACGAGCTCAATATAGCCGTGGGTCTGCTGGATGTCCTTTTCTGAAAGACGATCAACAGTATTTTTTTGTGAAAATAGCGCGTTAAAATCCATAACGAAATTCTAAATGTCGAAGTTAATTAAAACTACACTCAAGTGTAGCTTTTATTTGGACAAACTGTAATACTTTTGGACAAAACAGCTAAGAAATATAGCTAACTGAACGAAAAGCCGGAAAAAACATAAAACCACTTCTTACACAAATGCTTATTAACACTATTCAAATTCGAAATATTGGAATCGCTATCGGGATCTTATTTTTTGGAAACAGCTATGCACAGCAGAAAATTGAGGTTCTAAATTTTGGGACATTTCACATGAGCTATACGCCTGATGCACATAAAGTGGAATTTGACGAAAAAGATCAAAAAAACAGAAAAGAAACATACCAAGTAGCCAAACTATTGGCAGACTTTAAACCAACTATCATCTGCGTGGAAATCATTCCTGAAAAAAACGAAGAATTGAACGGCGATTACAGCTCTTTTATTAAAGATAAAGGATATAAAGCTAAGTTCGGTGGTGAAATAGCCATAATTGCATATGAAGTTGGCAAACTTGCAGGGGTAAAAAAAATTTATGGAATTGATGAACAACAAACTGCTGCTTATAATTACAACATTGCAAATGAGTTGGAGAATCAGGTAGACAGTGTAACCTATAAAAGCTACATGGGAAAAATTATGCAGGAATTCACCCATATTGATAAACTCTCCATTTTAGAAAAATTAAAGGTATTTAATCAAAAAGAGACCTTGCAAAAGTTTATCAATGTAAACGCCGATATCTTAACCTACAGCAGTACAAAAGGTAATTTTGAAGGAGCAGATGAAGCCAGTAAATTCTACCGAAGAAATCTACGGATATTCTCCAATTTAAATCAGATCCCAGTCACTGGGCAGGATCGAATTTTGCTAATCACGGGCGCTACTCACGCAGCTTTCCTTGGTGAACTTTTGCAACGGAGCCCCAAATACAAACTCGTAGAGGTTGCCGAATACCTTCAATAAAACCATCGGTAAGCAAAGACTCTTTTGGCGACTTTCGAATGAAACAGATTAACAAACCTTAATTACTTAAAGAAACACTTCAACATGATAACATGCAGAAACTGTGGCACGGGCATTACATCAAAATTCTGTCCCGATTGTGGCCAACCTGCGACGCTAAAAAGGATAGACGCTCATTACATCACCCACGAAATAGAACATGTGCTTCACTTTGAACGCGGTATTCTCTATACCATTCGAGAATTGGTGACAGCTCCAGGTAAGAATGTGCAAAACTACATTTCTGAAAATCGCAGCCGACTGGTCAAACCTATTATTTTCGTTATTGTCACATCTTTAGTGTATTCTATTATTGCCCACTTTTTCCATACTGAAGAGCGCTATCTGCAATCAATCGACAGCCATGGTATTGAAAGTAAACTCGTCATCACAACTAACATCTTTCGATGGCTACAAGGTCATTATGGTTATGCTAACATTATTATGGGGTTCTTTATTGCCCTTTGGACTAAATTATTTTTTAAAAAATACGGTTATAATCTTTTTGAAATCATCATCTTATTATGTTTTATTATGGGGATGACAATGTTAATTTATGCACTTTTTGCAATAATTGACGGTATCACGCACCAAAGTTTAATCCTATATGCAACTTTAGTAATTTGTATATATTACTCCTGGGCCATAGGACAGTTTTTTGATAAAGCTAAAAAGATCAACTATTTTAAAGCATTTGCCGCTTCAATAATAGGTTTTTTCTCCTATTTGATCGTCATACTTTTCATTGGTATTACATTGGATGTACTTATAAAATAGCATTTTTTTGACTGATGCAGACATGTATCTATGAAGCCACCATCATCAATTGATGCGATAAATGGGATAAAGAAGATGTGACTCTTCATAATAAGGTGAATGTTTGTATATCCAATCCAGCTGCGCACTACTACTTGCAGCAAGTTTAGGGTTGTTCATCTTTTCGCGTTCAAAGGCAGATCTTAAATCTTTATTCTCTTTTAGAAGCTTGGCTGCTGTATCTTCAAAAACATAAGCTGAATAGTATTCTTTCTGTCCTAAGATCGCATCAAAGAAATTCCAATTAAAATAAGAGTCTATTGCTTCAGGTTCCAAGGTTTCCAGCAGAAACTTCACACCGTCCTGATTCAAAGGGACCAAAAAGTCACCGGCACTGAAGTTTACCTTGTTAGAGTCCCTAAGGAGGCTGGTGTCAAAATGTAAATAATGTCCTTCATATGGACTTGAAGTTGTCTTGAAATCCTTAATCCTATACTGTTCCACCGCAATAACAGAATCTTGTTTAAGCGGAATCATCTTGATTTGATTGAGTGTCAACAATTCAATAACTTTCCATTCAGACTGCGGAATGACATAATACGATGGAATCGTCACTTCTTTTGTCGGAACATATGTATTATATAACTTAACTTGTTTTGAAAACTTAGCGTTTCTATCATACCACAACCTATCTTTCGAAGAAACGTCACTTGGTTTATATTTTGCCTCGAAGCCCTTAAATTCCAGCGATTCATATTTTGATGAATCAAGCTTCCATGCTATGGCATATTTATCCCCTATTTGATATTGCTTTAGGTTTTCAGCTCTTTTTTGTTTAATCACCTTATAATTCTGTTCGATAAAATCCAGGTTACAACGCATATAGTCATAAGTCGCTTTGACACGTTCTTGATAAGGTTTCAACATATGTGTTTCCACAACAGTTCCGATTACATTAAATAGACTGGTGTAGCCTGTTGCGTATCTTGGCGAATCCATAAAGGTTGGAAAACCACCATCGGGCACATCGTTGTGGATGTTGACATAGGGAACAGACATAAATCCTTTCTTTTGGAGATCCTTGAGTAAGTTCTTTTGCATGTGGCTGTTAAAATAATTTCCCAAAAGGTTTCCTAAACGTTCTTTGTTTGTTGAGATATAGGTGAAGGTGTACTGATAATCGGCTCCATTGCTGACATGATTATCTATAAAAACATCTGGTTTGACCCATTGGAAAATCCGCTGAAAGCTCCGCGAGTTTTTAGTATCTGTCTTAATAAAATCCCTATTTAAGTCATAGTGTCTTGCATTTCCACGAAAACCATACTCTTCAGGGCCATTTTGATTAGCTCTGGAAAAGCTCCCACGATTTAACATCCCACTCACATTATAACTCGCCAGCGCAACAACAATAACATTTTGAGGTGCCTTTATCTTTCCTGTCGCCAAATCGCGCATCAGCATCATAGTCGCATCAATACCGTCTGGCTCTCCAGGATGAATACCATTGTTGACCAATAAAACGCACTTCTCTTCCCTAGCCACTTCCAGTGTCTTTCCAAACGGATTAAATACAACAACATCTATTGGTTTATTGTTATCGTCTTCTCCCCGTGTTTCATAGTGAATTGTTGTATATTTCCGTGCCAATTCCTGATAATATGCCCGCATTTCCTCAAAAGTTGCCGATTGATTGCCATTACCCCGTTCATAAGGTGTAAGTATTTGCGCATAACTTCTGCCAAAAAGCATGAAAGAAAATAATATCAGGAACTGTTTCATACGATCAATTTAGGCTCCAATTTACGATAAACTTGTTAAAATGCGTAAGCAATTTCTACCTTCTATTAGGAACGGCTTCCCAATAAAAACAAAATCCCTAAGAAATGTAGGGATTTTGTTTTTACGCTTTATCACTATTTCATTTGCTGACCTCATTTAATAATTCAATATCTTCCGTATCTAATTTAAGAGTCGGCGCCGCACATAGCGTATCCAATTGACTCTCACTTGTAGCACTTACAATGGGAGCGGTAATTAGCGGTTTAGCCAACAACCATGCTAATGCTACAGTAGCCTGTTTTGTCCCGTGTTTCTCGGAGATAACATCGAGCGCTTTTAGGACAGCTTTACCTTTAGCATCAAAATATTTTTTGATCCCACCCCCCCTAGCCGTTTTATCAAAGTCAGCTTCAGTACGGTATTTACCGGTCAAGAAACCTGCAGCAAGGGACCAATATGGAAATACACTCAAACCGTACTTCTCGACCAATCCCGCATAATCTGTTTCAAAACCTGCACGCTCTACCAAATTGTAATGCGGTTGCAATGCAATATATTTAGGAAGACCATTTTTCTCCGCAACATCAAAGCTTTCCGTTAACCGCATCGGCGATAGATTAGAAGCGGCAATATAACGTACCTTGCCTGCTTTTATTAAGTCAGCATAAGCCGACAATGTCTCTTCCACAGGTGTTACGTTATCGTCAAAGTGGGTATAGTATAAATCAATATGATCTACTCCCAATCGTCGCAACGATTCATCAGCAGATTTCAAAATATGTTTTCTTGAGATATCATACCCGTGCTCCTTAATCTCGGATCCAACTTTTGTTGCGATTACTATATTTTGACGGTTGCCACGGCTTTTTAACCATTTCCCAATAATTTCTTCGGACTGCCCGCCGGTTCCATTCACCCACCAAGAATACGTATCTGCCGTATCGATAAAATTAAATCCTGCTCCTACAAATTTATCTAGCATTTCAAACGATTTTTGCTCATCTAATGTCCAGCCAAAAACATTCCCGCCAAAATTAATTGGAGCTATCTGCAAATCTGTGTGTTGTATTTCTACCTTTTTCATTGAAATTATCTGTTTATTGTTCCTTTAAATAAAAAATCGCTATGCAAGTACAGCTATAAAGCTAAAGTTACGGTATTCATCTTGAGCCACGCCAGCATTCTTCACATCTAAATGTCAAAAAGAGTAAAGTACGCTATTGCAATTTAGTACGCAGTTACTATGATTATACTAAATTGCAGCCGACTTTCGATCAGATCATTGTGCTCATAGTTAAAAATCTTATCTTCGTACTCATGGCCCATATCAATCTGACCTTCTTTGAGCATGTCAGATAAAGCCTTCGATAGATTGAACAGATTACATTGATAAAACCCAATCATCTATGATCCCAATAGTATATAGACCAGCAATGGAAAGTGATTTGACTTTTCTTTTAGATCTACGATTAAAGACAATGACCCAACATTTTATAGCCGCTGCTTTACCCACAACGAGGGATTCACATCTACAAAGAATTAAATACAAATTTGAACATGCTGCTATCATTGAATACAACCATATCCCTATCGGACTTTTGAAAACCGAGAAAGGACGGGCTCATATCGAGTTGATTCAAATACAGATCGATCCCCGATACCAAGGGAAAGGGCTAGGAAAAAAGATATTAAAAGATCTTATAGATGAAGCAATTTACGAAGGGAAGTCGATTTCATTACATGTATTAAAAACCAATAAAGCGCAAAAGCTCTACTTTAGTCTTGGTTTCGAAATTATCGGAGAAGATGAGCATTCATATCATATGAAGTACTCAGACAAGGATAAGATTTTAAAAAACAGGTCGGCTCTTTAACCGACCTGTTTTTTCATTACTTTTCAATAGACGACATATCGATTACAAAACGATATTTCACATCACTATCCAATACTCTTTGATACGCCTCATTTACATAATCGATATCAATCATTTCTGTTTCGGGTAGAATATTATGTTCAGCACAAAAATCGAGCATATCCTGCGTTTCCTGTATTCCCCCGATGCTGGAAGCCGTTAGGATCTTATTTCCCCCCATGATTGAGCGTCCATTAATTTCCATGGGTGCAGCTGGAATCCCCACGCAAATATAAACTCCTTTTGTTTTCAATAATGCAAGATAGAGATTATAGTCATGTGGTGCCGATACGGTATCAATAATAAAATCAAAATACGAGGAGAATTCCTTTATTTCATCAGCCTCATGGGTGTTTAAGAATTTGTGTGCTCCAAGTAGCGCGGCATCGTCCTTTTTGCGTGGTGAATGGCTTATCATTGTGACTTCTGCCCCCATTGCCACTGCAATTTTAACAGCCATATGTCCCAATCCGCCTAAGCCCAACACGCCAACTTTATGCCCCTTACTAATATTCCATCTTTTTAATGGCGAATAGGTGGTGATTCCAGCACAGAGTAGCGGTGCCACCTTTTTAATATCCAAAGATTCAGGCACATGCAGAACAAAGTCTGCATCCGCAACAATATTATTGCTATAACCACCAAAAGTAAAGCTGTGATCATGCATCACATCTTTACTGTTGTACGTCCAGACGGTCTTTTTTTCTGAACAGAACTGTTGTTGGTCTGACTTACAGTTATCGCATTCGCCACAAGAAGCAACCATACAACCGACACCCGCCAGGTCACCTTTTTTGAACTTAGTCACCCCAGGACCAACTGCACTTATCCGACCAACAATTTCGTGCCCAGGAACAATTGGGTATTGTGTTCCACCCCACTCATCATGTACTTGATGAATATCAGAGTGACAGATCCCGCTGTACAAGATATCTATTAAAACATCGTTTGCACCAAGCTCTCTCCTTTCAAACTCCCAGTATTCAAGTGGAGAACTACTGTCTTTCGCCGCATAACCTTTCGACTTAATCATATTATCTTTTTTTATAGACCACAATTTGGATACGAAGATATCTTCGATCCCCTATTTACGCTGTACTAAGTTAGCGGGTATCGATGACGAATAAAGAAAGGCAGGCACAATATTGACACTGCGCAAACAAAAAAACAAGTTTAAACATAGAACTATCCGCACAAGACCATGTATATTTGAGTTCATATAAATCACTTCAATGAAAAGAACCAGTCTAACGCTAGCAATTATTTGCTTAACATCAATGGCCTTCGCCCAAAAGATAAGCTACAAAGTGAACACGCAAAATTCGACAATCAAATGGAATGCGAAAAAAGTTGTCGGGGGACATGTGGGAACAATCAATATACAAGATGGAACGGTACAGACAGAAAAGGGGAAAATTACCGGCGGTGGTTTTACCATAGATATGAATTCCATGGCTTGTACTGATGCTCCTAAATTGACCGGGCACCTAAAAAATGAAGATTTCTTCAATGTGCCTACCTACCCCAGCAGTAAATTTGTCATCAGTAAAGTTGATAATAGCAAAGGTAATCCAATCATAACGGGTAATCTGACGATTAAGAATAAAACAAAATCGATCTCCTTTCCAGCAAAAGTCACCACAACTGCAGACGGACTTTCTGCTGAAGCTATAGGAGTTAAGGTAAATCGACTGGACTTTGATATACAGTATCGTTCAGCAAGCTTTTTCTCCGACTTAGGCAATCGCGCCATCGATGATGAATTCACCTTAGATATCGTGCTTAAGGCTGTAAAATAAAAACCTCATAAGAGCCCTCTGTTAATACAGGCGGCTCTTCCTTCATTGAATAATCGCACCGAGAATCGACATAATTTACTCGAGCTGCTTTTACACACAGACTACTTAAGGCTGTGATGTCACCTCATACCGGCACGGAAAATCCAACAGTGTGGCACTTATTCTTCCTCAGAAATAGCGCATTAGCGCTGTGCTACAACACTAAACAAAGACTCTGTTAAATTAGATTTGATTCAAATTGCACTTAGCAAGCGATAAGATTGATGAAAGTAAAGTTTTAAAATTATCTTTAAACTCGCTAAAGTAAGGTTAGACAAATTATATATGGAGAAAATAAAAACTTTTCAACAACACGAGCTTAATAGAATTAGAAAAAATTGGAGTGAAAGTGACCTCGCATTTGAAAAGTTGGGAAGATCTTCTAATATATCCGATTATTCGGATCGGGAGATCAATGAAATGCTGCTCGGTGTATATAAAGACAGTAAACACCTTATGGTCGATGAAGGCTACTTTATTGATCTCTCGAAAGCGCATAAAGCCAGTTGTATTTTGGTTGATGTATCCTATTCAAGACGTATCAAACCTGCTCCAAATAGCATACTTAATCTTCAGGATATCCGTAATTTTTACATTGAAGATTATTTTATAGAGACGAAAGAAGCATTCTCCAACAAAAATAAACATAAGATAACGGGTTATCTCAAAAAGATCGGCGGTATCAGTTTGGGTAAAGGGCAATACAATTATCTGTATTCTATTCCGAACGATTTCAAAACGTTTTTCGGTGATACACCGTCCGATCTGTTCTATCCTATACAACGTTATATCAACGGGTTATTTTTTGACGACGATTATCGAATTTCAGATTTTGAAGTCATCAGTAAGATTGTTATCAGTAAGACATAATTCCAATTGCCGGAGCAACCGCTCCAGGTTTCTTAATTGATAATCTCGCCACCATTCTGATCTAGTTTATCACGAAATTTTTCAAGTTCCTGAACACCTGGTTTTACCCATTCAGCAACCTCACCTATAATTTTTAATGGAAATTCAGATCTATAGGAACGTGTCGGATTTCCGGGAAACTTCTGGTCCGTCAGATTAGGGTCATGCTCATAATCACCGGTAGGTTCAACAATAAATACCCGCTCGCTGCGCTCACCTTTTGCCAGGGCCGCTGCAAGTCCGGCCCCATTCATCATACCTGTAAAATAAATATGATTCATTTTGAAGCCGGCTTGATAGTTAGAATTGAAGCCTGGAACCAATAAGTCGCCGATTTGTGCATCTGCTTTTGTACCGTGATAAAAAGGTCCCTTATCAAAGGGAATGTTCTTATAAGAAGAGGCCAACCTAGCATATTCACTTGCCATTGCTTCTTCTCCTAAACTTGTGTAACAGGCACAAATCTTCAAATACATTCTGGGCAATGCACTGGTAGTCCGATCATCACTGATTACCAATGCGTGATCTAAGGCTATGTGCAGCCATTTCAGACGATCCGACACCGTTTTCTGCTGCCGGGATACAAAATAGGCTGCAATAAACTTCTCATGGTCATCGCTTGCCTCCCGATAACCCTCTGCAAAAAAGGACAGCGCTTCATCGTGTCTACCGTTTTCTTCCAATTGTATGCCTTTTAGGCAAAGTTTGACAACCCCGTTAAATGGTGAAAATTCCATCGTATAAATTATTATCTATTCAACCGAATATTATCCTCGCTGTAGTTATAAGTGAACACCCTTAGTAACATCAGGACTTAAGCAAGGCTATGTATGTAAAAAGCCAGTTATTAAGAATAACCGGCTCTTCAACAAAATTGTTCTCTTATTTTCAATATTTCTCGCTGGAATCCTGAAAACAGTTGGCCTCCAGAGAGCAGCTAAATTATCCGATAGATGGTCTCCTTAGAATACAATATTGCCTTTGTGTATCAAGGAAGTCACCGGTGAAATACGAGAAACTGCTTCAGCGGAACAACTTGCATCAACAAAAACCATGCTTGCTTCATCACCCACTTTCGGCCATTGTTGATTTCCATTATTGTCCAAAGGCAATTTGTAGCGTGTCGCGAAAGCAAGTGTTCTAGATAAGCCGAATTCTGTTCCATAACCATAAAGCTCAGCAATAAGATTCGCTTTCTGCAGCATGTTTCCCGAGCCAAACGTATTCCAGTGATCCTGAATATTGTCATTTCCAATCAAAACCTCCACCCCATATTTCCGAAGTGTCGGAATAGGCATAATCATATTGCCAAAGGGCACAGAGGACACGATTCCCACCCCCGCTTCTGCGAGACGTGCCGCAATTTTTTCAGCGTCGACATTTGTGAGACGACTAAGTGCAAAAGCATGGCTAACAAAAGCTTTCCCTTTTAATTGGGGGTTTTCCAATGTACGGTCGATCAAAAACTCGATTGTCTTCATACCACTTTCTCCCATTTCATGGAGGTGTATGTCAATTCCCTTATTGTTATCAAGCGCCAACTGTGTAATCTGCTCCATACTTTTTTCGATACTTCCGTCCAAAGAGTACGGATCTACTCCACCTATGAAACTAACAGCATCCAGTTTTGCAACATCCTTCAAAATGGGTAAAGTATCCGTATAATAGAGGCCATGCTGTGGAAAAGCAACCAGCTCCGCTTCTACCGTGTGTTTTTTCGATGCCAGTGCCTTTTCCAAATTTGTTAACGATTTTAGTCCAGATGTTGGATCAACATTGAAATGTGAACGAATAAAATCAGTTCCGTATGCCTGCAGAAAATTCAGCATTTTGCCCGTTCTTTCGACTGAGGTGCTTAACCATTCTGGGATCATCTTCTGCTCATACGCGATCATATCTTTTACGGTATGCCGTGTTGGCGATACAGCTTCCCATGGCAGACCAAACAACATTTTATCCAAATGGGCATGCATATCCTTAAAAGCCGGCAACATCAAATGTCCTTTTGCATCGATCGCATTAGCATTTGCAGTATTTGGTTTGATTCCTTTGATCTTACCCTCTTCAACTTCTACACAGAATAAAGCCGTATTTGTGCTTATAACTTCCTTTCCATCAAACTCGAATCCTGTCTCAAGCCGTACGTTTTTTAAAATATATGTTTTAGCTTTCATATTTATTTTGATAATATTCTTTTTCTCTAAAAATTACCGGACAATAGAAACGGTATTATTTTTCCACTTTTATTATTCAGTATCACCAAAACAAAGGTCGCAATGATTCTCCCAGATCTTTTGCAGAATACATCTCGATACTTGAACAATTTATCACAGCGCCGACTTTTGCTCAACAGTATGCATAAGGTGAAACTACAACGAATGTGCTTTCAGCCAGCATGAGACCAATGAGAACGACACTTAAAATACACTGTAGTAATAAATTGTCCAACAGATGGAATGAAAACCACATTGTAAAAACAGCCTTAGCTACTATTTTTGTATTAAACAGCGAAGCTTCTTCGGCTTTATCGAAAAAATTACAGCACAATAAAATGATGAAAACAACTTTAATACTCCTGATAATGATGAGCATAACAAATTCGTGCCGATCGGCATTAACAGAAAACTCATATACTGAAAATCCGTCCCAGGAAGAGATTATTAAATTGGTCACCAAAAATGACTTACAGGGAGTGAAAAAAGCGCTAGAAAATAATGCCAACGTGAATAGTGAAGATACGAATAAACGTTCTATTCTACTTATCGCGACAAACAACGGAAATATTGAAATGGCTAAATTATTGGTAGAGTATGGTGCCGATGTCAACCTTCAGGCCGACAATATGGACAGCCCATTTTTATACGCAGGAGCAAGTGGGCAAGTTGAACTCGTCAAACTTTTCTTATATCACGGCGCTCGCTTTGATTTATTTAATCGATATAATGGCACAGCTTTAATCCCGGCTTGTGAACGTGGATATGTAGAAACGGTAAGATTATTGGCCAATACCAAAAATTTCCCATTGGACCATGTCAATCGTTTAGGATGGACTGCTTTGATGGAAGCAGTTGTACTCGGTGACGGAAGTAAAAAATATCAGGAAATTATTCAGATTCTAAAAGATGCTGGGGCAAAATTGGATATTCCTGACTTCAATGGCACAAGCCCTTTGCAACACGCAAAACAAAGAGGCTTCAAAGAAATTGTTAAGATACTAACATCAGAAATATAAAGGTTCATCTTCCTTTAAATAACTTAAATTTGAATAAAATTTCAAGCAGTATCTCACTATGCTATCTGATTTTTCATTCTCAATGGCTAGTTTTGCAATATGCAGCATAAAATAATAGACAAAGTTGCTTTAATTAGCATTAAAGATAGGAAAATCCTGAGCACACGTTCCAAGACTAAAACAAAATTTTACTTTCCTGGTGGTAAACGAGAGAATAATGAATCCGATATTACCTGTTTAAAAAGAGAAATACTGGAGGAGCTTTCTGTGCACATCGTCGAAGAATCAATGCGCCTTTTGGGCACCTTTGAAGCAATCGCCGATGGACGAAATCAAGGTACGCTCGTAAGAATGATCTGCTACTTTTCTGATTTCGAAGGAGTATTGCATCCAGCGAATGAAATCGAGACATTTGAATGGTTAACCTATAAGGACAAACATAGGACTTCTGCCGTAGATCAGATTATCTTTAGCCGATTAAAGGAAATGAATCTTATCGATTGATAGAACAGATGAGCGTTGTTTCTCATACCAAAATATCAGACAACGCTTTTCCGTAATGTAATAACCGTAATTTCAGGCCAAACACCTATCCGACCTTTTAGGCCGTGAAAACCAAAACCGCGGTTGACATAAAGATATTTTCCTTGTTTTTGATAGAGTCCAGCCCACTGTTTATAAAAATATTGAATTGGACTCCATTTTAACCCAAATAGTTCTATCCCAAACTGCATACCATGCGTATGTCCTGCCAGCGTCAGATGGACATGTTGGTCATAGTCCAAAGTAACATGATCCCAATGTGAAGGATCATGAGACATCAAAATTTTGAAGGTATCCGCGTCCAATCCAAGGGTTGCTTTAGCAAGATCACCATATTGATGAAACCCTCCTTTCCCCCAATTCTCAACTCCAATTAACGAAATACGCTCACCTTGCTTTTCTATTGCTATCGATTCATTTAGCAGCAATTTAAATCCCATTTCATGATGAATTTCCTTAAGCCTATTCAAATTTAAGGCTTTTGATTCAACACTTTCCCATTGTACGTAGTCCCCATAATCGTGATTTCCAAGGACTGAAAACTTGCCCGAAGGAGCTTCTAATCGGTTGAAGTCCGAAACCCAGGGTTCCATTTCGGAAGCTTTATTATTGACTAAATCACCCGTAAACAATACCAGATCACTGTTTTGTGCATTTGCCAATTCGATACCTTTACGTACCCTTTTGATATCAGATAAACTACCAGAATGAATATCCGATAGCTGCGTAATTTTAAAACCGTCAAACGCCGTAGGTAGATCAGGAAAACTCAATACTTCCTCTCTCACTTTATAAAAATAACGACCTTTCGTTAAACCGAAAAAAATAACCAATAACATGGCCCCCGCCAAAAACAATACAATCTCACTCAAAAATATACTACGTGGAGGAAAGGAACGAAAAATACGCATCAGATCTTCAACAAATAAAAAGGGAACAGCAAGCAATTTTGGTATGAAAACAATTAAAAATGCTGTAATCAGACTTGTTGCTGTCTCCTGGACATCATAACCCGCTCTCCGCAAAAAAATTAATGTAAAAACACCAAAAAACAACAGGATATCAATCCCCCAATACATGTTCTGCCAAATCGAACCACGAATAACTGTACTGAAAGCCTGAAAAAAATAGATATCACCCAAAACAAATAAGAATAATATCAGTAAAAGTCTCTTTGCCATATTAACTAAAATATTGATTTTAAATTGCTAATGATATGCCAAAAGAGATTTTTGAGCAATTACAGCCCCTTTCATCGTAAATAGTGATGTCTATGTGACAATTGAAACTTTTTGCACTCCAATCAATCAGAAAACTATCCATAGTTTCCTCCAAAACATGTCAAGATGTCTGATTATCCCATAAATGAACCCAACCGAGATACTGCTTATTACTCCAAAATTCCAGTCTTTTGCATACATGCTCTCATTTTTTGGTAGGTACGCTCAATGTCTTGATCTAGACCAATGGAAAACCTGATCAATCCATCGGAAATACCCATCTTCAAACGATCTTCCTCAGGAATTTCTGACGACGTAGAGCTACCCGAACAGGAGAATAGGGTCTTATAGAATCCTAGGCTGACAGCTAAATACCCTAAATTTTCAGCCTGCATCAGTTCCATTAGTTCATTGGCTTTTTCGGTTGTTTCCACATCAACTGTCATTAAGCCACCAAAACCATAGGTTTCATGCATCATGTTTTTCATTAGTTCATGATCTCGATGCGACTGCAAGCCCGGATAAGATACCTTTAATCCATCTTTCTCAAACCGTTCGGCAAGATACATTGCATTATAACTATGTTGTTTCATCCGTATATGAAGTGTTCTTAAATTCTTCAATATACTTGCCGAACGTAAGCTGTCCATCGTTGGCCCCAATAACATACAGGCACCTGTGTTCACATTTTTCGTTTCATTAATAAACTCCTGACTTCCACAATAAACCCCACCGACTGTGTCACTGCTGCCATTGATAAATTTCGTTAAACTATGAATGACAATGTCCGCTCCCAAAAGTGTTGGTGAGATGGATAATGGAGAAAACGTATTGTCGACAATCAGTTTTAGCTTGTGTTTTTTACAGATGGCCGAAAGTTTTCTTAAATCTGCCACATGCAATAAAGGGTTGCTCACACTTTCACAATACAACACTTTTGTATTAGGTCTTATCGATTTTTCGAGTTCTTCGACATCATTAATATCCAAAAATGTCGTCTCAATCTGGAAAGGCGGGAGAAAATTTTTAAGAAAGGCATAAGTTCCACCGTAGATTGTCCTACTTGAAATGATATGGTCACCACTTTTACATAGTTGTAAAAGAACTGTTGTAATCGCTCCCATCCCCGAAGATGTTACATTGGCCGCAGCGGTATCCTCCATTTTTGCTAAGGCTTGTGCCAAATACAAATTCATCGGCGACGAATGCCTTGAATAGAGATAACAGCCTTCCGCATTCCCTTCAAATGTGTCGAACATTTTTTTAGCGGAAAGAAAAGTATAGGTAGAGCTATCTGAAATTGACGGGTTCACACCTCCAAACTCACCAAAGTATTGCAAATCTTGAATTTCATTTGCTGCATTAAAATTTTCCATGTTTTTATCTTTAAAATTGAGATATTTCAAATTATATTACAAGTAATTTTACTTATCTTAGAATATAAATCTATTATACAAACAATAATTAGTTAAAACATCTAGCTGATTTAAAACGAGCTAGTAAAAACCAAAAAAAAATCTATGCAATTTGACGAGATTGACCGTAAGCTATTGCGTTTTCTACAGGAAGATGCCAAACAAACGACCAAAGAACTCTCCTACAAACTGAGCTTGTCTGTAACAGCGGTCTATGAAAGAGTCCGTAAACTCGAAAATACTGGAATTATCGCGGGCTATGTCGCCATACTTGACAAAAAGAAAATAGCAAAAGACTTCCTTGTATTATGCCACGTAAAATTAACACAGCACAAAAAGGAGTATATTTTACAATTTGAAAAAGAGGTCATGAACCTTCAGGAGGTAACCGAGTGTTTCCACGTGAGTGGCGACTACGACTATATCCTAAAGATTTGTGTCCAGGATATGGCAGATTATCGCAGTTTTATGTTAACGAAATTAACGAGCTTACAGCATATTGCAAGCACCCATAGCTCATTTATGATCGCTGAGGTGAAAAATACGATTGCAATTGATCTGTAAGAAAATTTAAACCAAAACACCATTTTTTGATGCTATTGCTTCCGGAAGATCCTCATCTCCCACCATTTGCAACACATCAATTTCTATGGTTCGACAAATCGAAAGCATAGGCACATCAAACATGAGTCCTCCAAAAGGATTTTCGGTATAATCGCCGACCAATTCCATCACAATATAAATCCATCCAATTACCACACAAAAAGGAATACTCGTCCATATCCCCCAGTCGCCCAATTTCGCAAATTCATTTACTAGGCCCAATGGGAGCAGAATGATGAGAATAACATTAAAGACAAATGCTGTACTGGCAAACTGTCTCGGTGAAGGAAATTTTTTGATTCTTTCTGCCTGACCTTGATAGTCGTAAAATTGATTCAGGCAATTCTGCAGTTGCGTTTGGTTAAAATCCGAAATGATTTGATCATTTTTCAATGCATTAACTTCCTTTGCTTGTTTAGAAATCAAATACGTTGCAAAATTTTTATAGGTACTCTGCAACTTAAACTCATCTGTAGAAAGGTATTTGCGCAAAAAAATCGATGTTCTACTGTAATCAGGAAAGCCAGCCTTTATCAGCCTGTTCCGTTTAACATTCATTGAACCAAAGTGTTTTTTCAAACTGACATGCTCCCATTCTGTCGGGATCAACAACTGCTCACGAAAAGTATATAACCAAGCGATATGGCGATAGGCAATCCTTTTCCTCCGCTCCTCCAAATCGGTATGATCACCATCTTGAGTATCAAAGGCATATAACATTGCAGTGAAAGAGCGACTTGAATTGACAATCCCTCCCCAGATTTTCCGGGCTTCCCAAAGTCTATCATAGGCCTGATTATTCTTAAACCCGACATAAAAAGCCTCAGCGGTTCCAATCAAAGCCAATGGCACCCAAGGAATTATCATCCACTGCCAATTAAAAAAATAATAGATGACCGCCACCAGAGAGCACCAAAGCGTCAGCCATATTAAATGTGCGCCCGCTAAATTAAATATTTGTCGATGGTTAAAATACTTGGTTGTGATCATAAAAATTAAATATCTTCCTTTATTAAAAACGTTATGAAAGTACAATTTAAATTGTAACTGTCCAATACGCTAAATTGTTTTCGACACGATGATATTTTATTCCGCTCATTTTTATAACACTAAACCTCGTCGCTTTTAATGGCTTATCCTTAAATTTACGGCTTCCATCCCTAAAAGGTTTCCTTATATCCAAAAAAATTGAAATAAGCCACCAGCGAAACTAGTTTTGAATAATTATTCAAAATTTATGATCAAATTAATTACTTTCAGTCTCATCACCTTTCTTCTTAACAACTTCCTGTTCGCCCAAACCGCCATTGTTGGTAAAGTCTCGGATCAATATGGCGCGTCGATCCCCTATGCTTCATTAGCCTTTCGTGCACTAGATGTAAAGAAAGATTCTCTCATTGAAAAAATAACAGATGAACATGGAAATTTTCAGTTAACGCTTACCGAAAAAGGGACTTACCTCGTTTCGATTCGCGTGGAAAATGTACTCAAAATGCAACAAAAAATTGAAATTAACGACCTTAAAGCCCCGCTAGCGTTCATTGTCCCAAAATCACTACTATCCAACCTCATGTTAGATGAAGTAACAGTAAATAAGCGCAAACCAACAATACAGCGAAAAATTGACCGCATCATTATGAACGTAGCACAAACCGCCAATGCTTCTGGAAAATCAGCTTTGGAATTATTTAAAATGGCTCCCGGGGTATTCGTTAACAATGGTCAAATCTCCATTAATGGAGTTGTAGGAACACGTATTCTTGTCGATGGCAAAAGTATTAACCTCGCGGGAAATGATCTCAGGAACTACCTTCAAACCTTGCGTTCCAACGACATCCAATCCATTGAGATTATCGCACATCCCTCGGCAGAGTTCGATGCAGAAGGCAGTGGTGGTATCATCAATATTGTGCTAAAAAAGCAAGATAAACAGGGACTCAATGGTTATATTGGCAATGACTATGCAATTGGGCTTGGAAAATATGTAACGTACACTCCTTATGCAGGTTTGAATTATCAACTAGGTAAAGTTGGTTTAATGGCAAGTTATTCCCATAGTCGTGCAAAGTCATACGAGGAACTAAAACAACGACGAGATTTTCCAAATCAGGGATTATATCAGCAAGAAACGGAAAACACTCAGACCAACAAAAACGACCGTATACGGCTTGGTGCGACCTATGATTTCACGGGGAAACAATTTCTAGGCTTTTCCTACACCGGTCAATACAGCAGTTTCCTTGGACCATCCATGGCGCATTCGACAATTACCTATCCCGATGCGGCAAAAAACATCCGCTCGCAAGGTAGCTTCCCATCTGAATCAAAATCTAACTACCAAAATCTCGGTTTAAATTATGTTTTGGAAACAGACAGTTTACATTCGAAATTCAGCCTTGCCATCGATTATACACACAATCAACGAAGCGGAAATAGTATCAGCAATAGTGTCGATTTCGATGCGAATGGTAACATACGCAGTGATACTTTGTTCAGATTGGATTATCCCAGCGAAGCAAAAATTTTTACTGGCGACGCAAAGTATAATTGGATAACTAAATCTGGAAGCAATTTATCAATTGGTGTAAAAGCGACCGCAACGGATATCATGAATACCAATCGATACCAGGTCTTTCATCAGGCCTGGATGCCAATGCCTGCCCTTGATTTCCAGTTCGATTACAAAGAACGAATTTATGCTACCTATGCAAATTATACGGGAAAATGGGCCCAAATAGATTATCAATTGGGATTAAGAGGCGAGAAATCCAATATTCAAGGACAACTTTTGAGCGAGCAAAGGGACAAACTCGCACAAGGCTATTTCAATTTGTTCCCAAGTTTTTTTTTAAAGAAGAATTTAAACTCGCAGGGAAGCAATTATGTATCACTTACCTACAATAGAAGAATTAAACGGCCCTCATATTTTGATTTAAACCCTTATAAATATTATATAGATAATTATTCCGTACAGACAGGAAATCCCTTTCTGAAACCGCAGTTCACAAATTCGTTCGAAATTAGTGGATTATGGAAAGAAAAATATTATACTGCTTTGAACTATTCCCATACCAAAAATGCGATCTCGCAAATTATACGCAACCAGGCAGAAGAAGAACTGTTAACGATTATTAAAGACAACGTGGGGACTCAAGGAGTATGGACGGCCACTCTGAGCGCTCCCATTTCATTGCTACCCTGCTGGTCAAGTACGAACACGATTTTATTCACTCATACACGTTCAACTTCCCCCTATTTTAATCTAAAGAAAGCTTCTTTTATATTACAGACAGAACAAGAAATTTCCTTTGGCAAAGGATATAGTATAAATCTGAATGCTTTTTACACCCCCCAAATGTTACTTGGAAATATTGTAACTAAAGCCATCGGCTCCGTTGATCTAGGGATTCAGAAAAAATTAATCAAAGATCAATTGGTTGCCAAGGCAAATATTAGCGACATCTTTTTTACCAATAATTATCGGGCGACAAGTTATTTTAACAATACTAAAATCTGGATAATGCACAAGGAGCAATCGCGTGTATGCTCCATTTCTTTACTATATAACTTCAAAACCGGCACTACCTTTAAAGCAAAACGAATGGAATCAAGCAGTATGGAGGAGAAAGGAAGATTATAAATGTACCACTATTTTTTATCTTTGCGGCTCATTGAGCCGCAAAACTGAACTATCTAAGGATTTATGAAACAATCTCGACTTAATCAATACATCACTAAAGCAGATACATTTTTCAGGAAGCAAGATTTCGATACTTTTTATACAACGAATGTACGTATCCTACTTCATTTTGGAATGTGGTTTACATTTACCCTGCTCCTGTTCAGCAACTACTATTATGTAACTGGAATATCCTCAAACCAATCAATATTTTTGTCATCGCGTGTTTTATTGTCTTCTCTTGTTGTGTTTTACTTATTTTTCTACTTGGTTATACCTTACGCGAGGAACTTAAATTTATGGATATTACCTTTCTTAACTGCGCCAGTATGTATTTTTATTTGGTTATTTATCAATAATTTGTTTTATGTGCTAGCTTACAAATATGATTTTGATATTTCTAATTTGTATCCATTAATGGGTAAGGAAAAGGATTTCATTCCCAACCTGTGGTCCGTATTCAGCTTTAAAGCGGTGCTATTAAATGCATTGTCGGTTATCTATTCATTGTCTCCTTTTTTCTTTACCAAAATATTAATAGACATCAGAAGAATAAATAAAGACCGAATGCGAATCCTAGAGCAGAAGTCAAAATTGTTATTGGAAAATATTAGCGTAGAGAAGGCTTTTTTAAAAGCGCAACTCAATCCACATTTTTTGTTCAACACGCTCAACAACCTCTATCGTTTGACGCTAAAAAAAGACGACACAGCACCTGAGGTCGTATTAAATTTATCCGAAATTATGGGATATACACTATACGATTCGGATGCAGAATACGTCTCCTTAGCTAAAGAGCTGGATTTTATAGAGAATTACTTTTCATTGGAAAAAATGCGTTACCCAAAATCATATCAGATTGAACTAAATATAGAGGGGCGAGCGCATGCTCACGCCTTAACGATTGCTCCTTTATTGACCTTCACCCTTATCGAAAATGCATTTAAATATGGGCTAAAAAACGAAGAAGCATCCTTTGTCATACTTACTATTCACATCAGCAAAGATCAGGTTGCCTTTAAAATAAAAAATGACAAAGATGTATTCAATACCGTGAAAACACCTAGCTTTACGGGTATCGGTATTAAAAATTTACAAAAGCGTTTACAATTGATTTACCCAAACCAAAGCGACCTTCACATCATAGATAGCTCCAATGAATTTAGCGTTGCATTGAATATCGCATTACCACATGATTGAAAAATATAGTTGCATCATCATCGATGATGAACCTTTAGGCATTGAACTTATTACGGATTTCGTCGAACAAGTACCTTTTTTGGAATTAAAAAAGACCTTCAGTAAGCCACTGGAGGCAATGGCTTTCCTGCAGGAAAATCCGATCGATATTGTGTTTAGCGATATTGAGATGCCCCGCTTAACTGGTTTAGATCTGTTGGAAACGCTGGCCCAAAAACCTTACTTTATTTTTATAACTGCCCATCGACATTTCGCCATTGACGGATTTGAAAAAGGTGCCGTAGATTACCTTATTAAACCCATTCGATTTGAACGCTTTTTGAAAGCTGCAAATAGAGTAAAGGAACAAATATCACCCTTTAACAAACTAAATAACCACCCAATAAAAACAGAACGAATTTTTATAAAAAGTGAAAATAAATTTATAAAGATTATGCTTAATGATGTTCTATATATTGAAGCTCAGGGAAACTATTTGAATATTGTCACACATAACAGTGCACATCAAACCCTATCTACCCTTAAGGCGATGGAAGAAATTTTACATAACACCAGTTTCTTTCGAATTCATAGAGCATTCATTGTCAATACAGATAGCATACAATCTTTAAATGGAAATATAGTCCAGCTTTCAAATGGAAAAACTATCCCCATTGCGAGCAATAAAAAAGATCTCTTATATGCGCTTTTAGGATTAAATTAGATCGATTATAGGCGATACGCATGCTGAAAACTTTGGTTGATCCCGCTATCAAAACAAGTATAAAGCACTATTGTATATTGTTACTCGTTTGATTAATTTTAATCTAACGGACATAAACAACTGCCAAACATATAACAAGGATATGATGAAGATAAAAGCATTTACATTAAATATAGGCCTTTTCCTTTTTGCTGCAACGACTTTCGCGCAGAACAAAGCGGAGTTAAAATCATTGCTAAATAAAAACAGTGAATTTGTATTTCCCCAGACAATAGATAAAATAGCGGCTACATTAAACGTAAAAACAGTCTTCTATGAAGATGCCAACGAAGAAAAGTATGCAAAATGGATCACAAAATCCGGCTTGGAACTTTATAGCAATTATGGGGCTGATAAATCCGTCAATGAACTATTTTTTGATATCCCTGAAGACAAGTTTCTGGTTGTCGAAGGGTTGCCTTTTGATCTTGCGATCAATAAAACAACAGTCAAAGAGGCGCTCTCAAAATTCAGCCGACACAATGTTAAAAAGGAAAAACTTGATGCTGGAAGCTCTTTTCCGGGTGGTACCAGACTAACAATGAAAACAGGGACACATTTTACCACTTTACTTTTCGATAGCAAAAATCTTTTAAAGTTCATAGGCTTGACAACCTCTTTAATTGACCCCGCTGCCAATTAAAGACAAGGGGTCAATATACAATTTATTAGCTAGGTTGCCCAAGCATGATCACCCTTTTGATAAGGGAAATCGCCGTTATATTTCCCTGGGATTTTCACATAACGGAACACTTCCGTAGCGCCTAATTTTGAGCTAAAAAAAGTAAGCAGTGTAAGCTGTTTAAACAGCGTAAAAAAATGGGGCAGTTCATTAGCTGCTTTCTTTTCATCGTAATCTTGTGCTTCCTTGTCCAAAATATCAACAAAAGCAGTTTGGTCTTTTTTGTCGAGTTGCTGAAATTTACGTCCAAATTCTTTCTTGGCACGTTCGTCAATTCCGGCTGTTCCAGTCAAAAAAACCTGCTGTTCTTCAAGTTTATAGCAGTCTCGCACGAGAACAGGAATTTCAGAACCTACCCCAGCTTCTTTCGCCCCTGGGGTAGTAGTTTTAGGAAGAATCGCCTCCGCAAGATCTCCAAAAAAATCGATTGATTTTGGACCAAAGAGCATTTCTATATCTTTCGAAGCAGACCTCTGGCATCCTTCCAAAAATAACGAAGCACCAATAACTGTTCCTCCCATGAGCATGGCTACACGTTGTATTGCTTCTCGTCTATTCATAATTATTGCATCATAAAATATTAAAGATTCCCTTTTTTTAATTCATTAACAGCAAAATCTACGGCCCTTGCAGTAAATGCCATATAGGTAAGCGATGGATTCACACAGGAAGACGAAGTCATAAAGGCCCCATCTGTCACAAAAACATTTTTAGCATCCCATACTTGGTTAAATTTGTTTAATACCGAGGTTTTCGGATCATTGCCCATCCGTGCCGTGCCCATTTCATGAATTCCCTGTCCCATACTAAACCCGTTGTCGTAGGTTGTTACGTCTTTGACACCGATAGATTCCAACATTTCCTTCATTTCATTGCTTGCATCAACCCGTATTTTTCGCTCATTATCCTTAATCTCTGCATCTATAGCCAATACAGGAAGCCCCCACTTATCTTTTACAGATGAATCCAATACGACTTTATTTTCGTGATATGGAAGTATTTCGCCAAATGAAGTAAAACCTACTCCCCAGCTTCCGGGCTCAGCGATAGCATCTTTCCAAGCCCCACCCACGCTCTTATTATCGACCTTACCTGACCATTGTCCCCTTGAAGCTCCGCCCTGATAGCCAAAACCACGTATGTAATCTCTCTTCTTGGTATCGCCGGCAATATTGGCAAATCGGGGTACATATAATCCATTGGCGCGTCGCCCAAAAATATATTTATCCTCAAATCCTTCAACTCTTCCCCCAGCTCCACTATTTAACATGTGATCCATCAGATTATGTCCCAGTTCACCACTGCTGCTCCCAAGACCACCTTCCCATACATCAGTAGCTGAATTCATTAACACCCAGGTGGAATTTAAAGTCGAAGCACATACAAAAACAATCTTAGCAAAATACTCGTAGGTTTGATTCGTCTCCGCATCAACAATTTCGACTCCTTTAGCTTTCTGCGTATCGCGATTGTAAATAATGCTTTTTACAATTGAAAGTGGTCTTAGGGTAAGTTTTCCAGTCTTCACTGCTGCGGGCAATGTTGCAGACTGTGTGCTAAAATAAGCGCCGAAATTGCAACCCAGCCAGCATTTGTTCTGGTATTGGCAATTAACACGGCCGTGATGGGGCACTGTTATGTTGGCTACCCGGCCAATTATAAAGTGTCTTTTTCCCTGATAACGCGATTTCAAGCGCGCAGCAAGATCTTTTTCCACAATATTCATATCCATTGGCGGCATAAATTCGCCATCGGGCAGCACCGCTATACCGTCTCTATTACCTGAAATACCCGCAAATTTCTCAACGTGACTATACCAAGGTGCTATATCTTTATAACGTACCGGCCAGTCAATACCATGCCCGTCTTTGCTATTTGCCTCAAAATCAACATCCGACCATCGATAACTCTGCCGCCCCCACATAAGCGAGCGACCGCCAACGTGATAGCCCCTGAACCAATTAAAGGGCTTTATTTCCTTATATGGACTTTCTGTCTCATTAGTCCAAAAGTCGATGTTCCCTTCGTTCATCCATTGATTTTTAATTCCAAAAGGTAAGTAGTGCTGTGCTCGATCCAAAGGTACCCGACCCCGATGCGGAAATTCCCAAGGATCTTTGTTTGGTGATGGGTAATCTTTGATATGCTCAATATTGCGTCCTCTTTCTAACATGATGGTTTTCAATCCACGTTCCGTTAGTTCCTTGGCTGCCCAGCCACCTGTGATCCCAGACCCGATGACAATTGCATCATAAACATTATTTGCCATTTATTTATAATTGGTTTATTTGGTTATTACTCAAAGGGAAGTTTCCCTTTAAAATAAAGTCTCCTCCACAATCAAGCGCTGCAAAGATGCCTGACAGTTATACCTAGTTTAGACGCTCCATTCTTATATTTTGGAAAGTGTAAGCATGAATCGTCTAAACAAGTTTAAGGTTTTTTTTTGATTTTATTGCAACCGGTTGCAAATTTTTGTAATATTGTATTAAACAAGCAGGTAGCTTGGATAACCAAATTATAAAGTATAAACGACAGACTGAGCCATTTCTTCCATCGCATTGGAATATTGATCTGTTTTGTACGTAATATAGTCTTTTTCAAAACACAATACATATGACAACAATTAAAGGTCCTGCCATCTTTCTCGCACAGTTTATCGGTGATGAAGCTCCGTTCAACTCTTTGGACTCAATCTGCCAGTGGGCAGCAGCCCTTGGCTATAAGGGTATACAACTACCAACTTTGGATGCCCGTTTTATCGATCTAGAAAAAGCAGCGCTCGATAAAAGCTATGCACTTGATCTAAAAGCTAAAGTACAGTCATTTGGATTGGAAATCACCGAACTTTCAACCCATCTCCAAGGGCAATTGGTGGCTGTGAATCCAAGTTTCGATGATCTATTTGATGCCTTCGCACCACAGCATTTACATGGTAACCCTCAAGCAAGACAACAGTGGGCGATCCAGCAATTAAAATATGCCGTACAAGCTTCCAACAACCTCGGACTTAAAGCGCTAGCAACCTTTAGTGGCGCCTTTCTATGGCCATTTATATACCCTTGGCCACAAAGACCAGCTAACCTTATCGAAACGGGTTTTGCTGAACTTGCAAAATTATGGTTACCCATTCTCGATGAATGTGACTTGTATGATGTCGACCTATGTTATGAATTACACCCTGGAGAAGATCTCCATGACGGTGCTACTTTTGACTTATTTCTCGAAAATGTAAATTACCACAAGCGGGCAAACATTCTCTATGATCCCTCCCATTTTGTTCTTCAATGTCTTGACTATCTTCAATTCATCGACATTTACCATGAGCGAATTAAAATGTTTCATGTTAAAGACGCTGAGTTCAATCCTTCTGGTCGTCAGGGTGTCTATGGTGGCTTCCAGAGCTGGCAGTCAAGAGCCGGTCGTTTTAGATCAATTGGTGATGGCCAAGTGGATTTCAAATCTATATTTACCAAACTCACACAATATGATTATCAAGGCTGGGCTGTACTGGAATGGGAATGTGCATTCAAGAATGCTGAAGATGGTGCGCGGGAAGGCGCGCTGCATATTAAAGACTATATTATCCGTGTTACTGACAAGGCATTCGATAATTTTGCTGCCGTCGAAACCAATGATAGCCTTAACCGTAAACTATTGGGTTTATAATTACAAAAGATATCGGCATTAAAAATTCAACTTTATGCACAATACAAAACTAAAAATGGGCATGGTCGGCGGTGGAAAAAATGCATTTATTGGGGCTGTACATCGTATGGCTGCAGGAATTGATGGTCAGATTGAATTATGTTGCGGCGCACTGAGCGCTGATCCCCTCGTTGCAAAAGAATCCGCCGCGCTTTTAGGTCTTCCAGAGGAAAGGAGCTATGGAAGTTATCAGGAAATGATTGTCAAGGAAAGTAAGCGCCCAGCGGATGACCGCATGAACTTTGTCAGTATAGTCACGCCGAATTTTGCTCATTTTGAACCAGCAATGATGGCGCTGGAACATGGATTCCATGTCGTGCTTGAAAAGCCGATGACGCTGACAACAGAACAGGCCGTATTGCTCCAACAAAAGGTAGCTGAAACAGGATTGATACTCTGTGTTACATACACCTACTCGGCCTATCCGATGGTAAAACAAGCTCGTCATCTTGTCAAAGGGGGCCAATTAGGTTCGATTAGAAAGATTATGGTAGAATATCCGCAGGGTTGGCTCAGTAAGATGATCGAAAATGGTCTTTCTTTGGCCTTTTGGCGAACAGATCCCGAAAAGAGTGGGAAAAGTGGTTGTATGGGCGATATTGGAACACATGCTGCCCATCTAGCAGAATATATTTCAGGTTTAAAAATCACTAAAATGTGCGCCGATCTTCAAACATTTGTGACCGGAAGAAAACTTGAAGATGACGGCAATATATTACTTGGATTCGAAAATGGAGCCACAGGCGTACTATCGGCATCTCAAGTTGCCGCAGGAGAAGAAAACGCATTAAAAATTAGAGTATATGGTGAACTTGGGGGATTGGAATGGAACCAGCAGGATGCAAATACACTCATCTTTAAACAGCTCGATGCGCCGACCCAGCTATTTCGTGCAGGTCAACAGTACCTTTCACCAATCGCCAAACATAACATCCGTCTACCAGCCGGTCACCCCGAAGGATATATAGAAGCATTTGCCAATATTTATAGAAATTTTGCAGCCACGCTATTGGCATCTATGCAAGGTATAGAGCCGCGAGAAGAAGATACAGATTTTCCTACCGTAGCTGATGGTCTGCGTGGCATGAAGTTCCTAGAAACTGTGATTGCCTCGGGAAAATCAACACAAAAATGGACCGATTTTATTCGTTAGATATATACTTACCATAAGTGGCCAATGTCATTTGCTACCTGAACAAACGACATTGGCTGCACACTTTAATTTTTCTGTATTGACTGAGACATCTGGTTCAAATATCCCTCATAGTTTGAATAAGGTTCCTTGATCCTACCATTTGGTTTCAGATAAAGAAATCCTTCCTGATTATCCAAAATGACATTAAAATGGTTCAGAATCTGATTTCCAAATAAACTTGGTCTGCCATTACGCTTGGCCGGATCAGCGGCATTCGTCACAATATCTTTAAATTCAACACCAGCTATTGAAGCATTCAAACGGATAATCTTCCGGTTACTGATCATGGTAAGTGGCTCTAGATCGTCCCAATTGTGTCCTATACTGGTAAAATCTTCACCTAACAACATCGTGCCATCACGACCTGTATCAAAAAGGAACCAAAAATCAAATTGCCGTTGATTATGTCTAAAAGCAGCTTTAAACTTTGGTCGATTTTGTTCGTAAAATATCGGAAGCTTTGTATACTCCTTTGCTTTGGTGGGGAGATCGCGATGAATTACCAATTCCATTTTGTCATAATCGATTTCAATAATGTGATTTCGAAAGAAACTGTTACCTATAATAAGATCTTCAAAGGACTTCATATTGCCGACCTCTGTCATTGATACATTTTTCCATACCATAGACCCAATACGCAATTGATTGCCTAGGCTTGTCCGCTCGCTATTGACCCCGTCGGTATTCGAAACTGTCGTAAACGATGAAAATGATAAATCCAGCTGCTTCGAGTTATTTCTATTAACAACACCTGTTCCTGCTCCTAAATCAAACTGTATCGCGACATTTTTCTTGTTAATTGTTCCATTCAGGAAAATCCTTGAGCCAATAAGACGAAAAGGTATTGGCATAGGAAACGGATCATTTTGATCCAATACAGGTAGATCAGGTGGTAGTTGAGCATTTATACGAATGTGACAAGAATCCGTACCATTCAATAGTACGATGAAATCATACATTGCTCCAGGTTTAGTCATAACAGTTAATTCCTCCTGATCTGTTTTAAAAACGACTGTGCTTTCTTTCGTTGGAATATTCACGAAATAGACATCAGGGTTTGCTTTAGGATCTAATTTCCAGTCGACATGGCAATAGGCGCCGTCTTTAATACGGACTTTCTCAGATGAAGCTTTGATCAAAGGTATCTTATTTTGTGGAAAGACGTTCGTCATCGTAAAAAGAGAAAGAAAAATAACAAAGGTAGCCAAGGCCATATGGCTTTTCCTTTTTTCATAGTGTGTTTTCATAATTTTGTATTTTTTTCAAAATCAAAGAAAAAAAATACCAGACGAAGAGTACACTTTTGCATCCCGACAATGTCCCGACAGCTACCCGACAATTGTATAACAGTCGCTATAAAATACTAATATCGGGCAAAATCCGTGCATTCTCACCTTTATTTAATCCGATCGCATTTCGCAGTATAACGATAATATTCATAAGGATCCAACATAGCGGAATAAGCAATTTCACATTGCTTTTAACACCTAGCCAATCGTTGAGCATAAAAATAACAAGCATCAGTAACACCGCGATTAAGGTAGATACGATTTGTATTGAGATTAACTGACGAACCTTATACGAATGCTGTTTTTTTAACAGCATGATTGCAATGGGCACCAAAACATTTAATGGAGGCAATATAGAAAAGGGTAAGGAAGAAAGGTTGATAATCTTGATCCATGTGAGATTTTCGGATTCAGCAGGCATATCATATGCAGAAAACTCCGATTCGTCCACATTCAATGCCTGTGCAAGTGCACGAAGGGTGTAGCCCTTTGGTGGCTGCCCCGCTTCAATCCGCTGAATTGTTCTTACTGAAATACTTGATTTTTGTGCTAGTTCCTCTTGGGTTAAATTGAGTTTCTCACGTAATGATTGTAATTTGTTCATAAACAATAGATCGATCTTACGACCAAATTTACAGAATTTGGCCGTAAAAATTCATCAAATCTAACGTTTATGGTTTCTTGGGAAAGTTAGCATCCTCTTCGGTAACCGTCTGCTCCTCAAGCGTTAAAGGAGCTGGAGGTATTTCGGTTACATTACGCTCAATTTCCTGCGTTTCAACGTGCACAGCATATTGCGAGGGTTCAATAGGAATTCCCATTACAGTGGCATACTCCCTTGTGTAGATTGCACCAAAATATAAAATGGCTGCTGTGTAATAGACCCAGAGAAGGATCAGCACAAATGAACCTGCCGCTCCATACGTATCTTGGGTTGCAGAATGCTCCAGGTAGACTCCAATTAAATAACGTCCCAATACAAATAAAATTGAAGTAAATAAGGCGCCCGCACGTACTGTCCGCCAATGTATATTGACATCCGGAAGCGCTTTAAATATGACACTAAATAACAAGAATATAATTCCGAAGGACAATGCAAAGTTAATCCCATCCATTAACATCACCGTTATGTCCGGGAAATAATGCTGGAGCTGATCTGTCAATGCTAATATTACACCATTTACAATCAATGTAACAACTAACAAGAACCCCAATCCAATTACCAAAGATGAAGACAATAATCTATCCTGTATCAATTTTAACCAGCCTTTTTTCGGCTTCGCCCTTACATGCCAAATCTTATTGATCGAATTCTGTATATCCCCAAAAACAGTCGTTGCTCCTAAAATCAATGTAATACCACTGACAAGCAATGCCAGGTTTGATTTTCCAGAAAGTTGCAAATTCTGAATAACCTCTTGAATCTGTCTTGCGGCACTGCTTCCCACCAATCCACGGAGTTCCAAGAATACTTTCCCTTCAATTGCATCCTCACCATAAAAAATTCCGGCTAAGGCAATCATTAAAACCAATATTGGACCAATAGAGAAAACAGTATAATAGGATAATGAAGCACTATACTTCATCGAATCCTCATTCAAAAATCCCGAGACCGTACTTTTTAAAATTCGCCAATAGGTTTTCACCTTACTTCTACTTTTAGTTCGTTTATCCATGTTCTTGTACTTTGTACTCAAGAACAAAACCATTGAGAAGCGAAGAAAGTTTGTAATTAGTATGTTTTAATGCGAGTAGTCCGCTATAGTTCCCTGGAGAACCAAGCGATTGTGGTCTACAACTTTCAGACTCAGCGTAATATCTGAAGCGATGGTTTTCAATAATAGAATCGGTGATATTTTAGCTTCATTTGGCCAATCTACCAAATGAACTGCAACATGGGATAGCTCAGCTGTCTTATTGTAGGCCACATTAAGTTTATCAATATCCTTTGACGTGGTCAGCAAGCTAAACTCCTTATCTTGTTTTTGAAACCATTGATAAAATAATTTACTGGGGAGGAACCTGCGCATGTCGTTATCTCCACGCATGGCTAATCTTACTTCGGGAACTTTCGTTTCGTAGGGTGTTTTCTCTTCGATCGTTTCGAAATTTTCGTCAACCGCATAATTAATAATGGTATCTGTTTGAATGACCTTGTTTTTCAAAATTTCAATATCGACGTAATTTCCATCCAAATGTGCTATAATAGAATCAGCGGCTATAGGAAGTTCGCTAACTAATTGCTTTAGCTGATTTTTAAGTTGACTATTGGGGATATTGATCCAAGCTTTACCAATGTATTTTGAAGAAACAAGTTCTCTAACAAGATATTCCTTCGGAAAGCTCCAATCTGTTGAGAAAAATTCGCCAGACACATCGAGATGGTCTCCTTTCAAATCAAGCTCGATAAAATTATCCGTTGAAATATCACTATAACGCAGTGATTTACCTGTCAATGTACTTGGACGGTTGATAAATTGTTCGATGGTAACCCGGTCTTCTTTTGATTGAATTAACTGCAGCATTTCTTCTTTCTTTGTATCAAGATCAAAACCTAGACTTAGCAGCAGGTCATCCCCTTTCCAGATAAATGCGATTTTGCTCGGTTGATGATAGGCATAGCTCACATCAGGGGCTAGATTACTTTCCACTGCACCAACCTGTATCACATCTTTTAGAAAGGTCAAAAATTGTTGCTTATCCTTTAGCTGAAAAAAAGCATAAAAGTTTTTGGGGTGGGGCTCCAAAGCAAAAAGAAATACATTCGCTTTGATATCAATTCCATTGTCTTTGAGTTTACTTAGTTTTTGACCAAAATCTTGCCCCTCTTTCGGCGCTGACTGCCATTTATTAAAAAACTGATTCAAAAGAATATCATCTAATGATACGGTCAACAAAGCCTTACTTTTTTTATGGACCAATGATTTGTAGGATTCTTGCTGTCGTAGTATGTAACCGCCCCAGGCAACGATCGCCAAAAGTACGAGGACAGCTATCGTCCAAAGTATTATTTTTTTAATCATAACAATTGAATCATTAATTTTTGGTTGTTTATCTCCTAAAAGCTCCCCTGAAAGGTCCCTCAAGCTGAAAAAGTTATATTTTGCAGTATTAGGCGCTCTAAGAAAGACCTAGATTTGAAATTTTGTTCTGAAACAGATTCTATTTAAAATAAACCGATGAATCTTAAAATAGAGCAATGAATCGAAGACCGAAACAATGTCTTCTTTTGAAATAGCGCAAAATACTAGTTTTCAACAATGCACTTGATACCTCCTATTTTAAATCAGTAATAGCAAAAGTATCAAATGCCTGGAGATCTTTTCATCCCTGAAATCAGGGAATTGGGGAATTTAATTAGGTTTCCCGAATTAATCCGTATTCAATAGCCGATTTTACTGCAGCAGTAACACTTTTGGTTTGAAATTTCTCCATTAGATTCTTGCGATGGCTTTCTACCGTATGTGAACTGATAAACAATGAATCTGCAATTTGGTTTGTTGTCATTCCTTGCGCTACGAAAGTAAGCACTTCTTTCTCACGACGTGTTAATTTTGGCACTTGCTTAAGCCCCATTTCAACTTTCTTATTCAAGATAGCCTGAGTTTTTTCACAAAGATATCTTCTTCCAACAAGAACAGCGGAAATGGCAGCAAGTATTTCATCACCATTCGCATTTTTCTGTAAATAGGCATTTGCCCCCTCATTTAAAATGCTGTTGATCACTGCAAATTCATTGTGGACACTAAACGCAATAATTTTTAAATCCTTATTACTATCCTTCAGGTCTTTAACCAAATCGATACCGTTAGCATCTGGTAGATTGATATCAAGTAGCAATACCAATGGCATATCAGTGGCAATACGATGGAACAGTTCAGTTGCACTGGAATACATACCCACTACTTCAAAATCCTCATGCGCATTTATAATGTTTTTCAATCCCTCAAGTAGCAAAGGGTGATCGTCTGTAATCGCTATTTTTATCATTTTCCAAAAATTTAAATCATGGGTAATTCCAATTCAATGGTTGTACCCGCTCCATTCTCCGACATAACCTTCATTTCCCCGTTTAGAAACGAAAGTCTTGATCGCACATTATGCATTCCTGCAGAATGCTGCAAATCGACACTTTCCATATCAAAACCCTTGCCATCATCTTCAATTGTAATGTGTAAACGTTTATTATGTGAAGAAAGCTGTATTAAAATGTTGGTCGCATTGGCATGCTTCAACGCGTTATTCACCAATTCTTGAATAATTCTATACAAAGAAATCTCCTGTTCCGTACTTAGGCTTGATTCAAATTGTAAAAATTCACATTCAACTTGACATGTAGATTGACTCATTCGGCTTGCATAGTCTCTTAAAGTTTCTTTCAAACCATATTTTACAATTAAATCGGGCATAAGATTATGCGCAAGACGGCGAAGTTCATCGACAGCCCCGTCTAGCAAATCAATGCTTCGATCGATTCCTGCTTTCATGGTGTCTTGCTCCAAAGCATTTTTATTGATGGCTGATAATCCCAATTTGGTACTTGACAGTAAACCTCCCAATCCATCATGAAGGTCGCGAGCAAGACGGGTACGCTCTTTCTCTTCCCCAGCCAACATCGCAGTCAGGTTTTTAATGGCATGTTGTTGATTATTCTTTTCTATCTCAAGCTCATGCAAATGTTCCTTTTGTTTCAATGCCTTTGAACGCTGCCAATAGGCGTAAAATAACAATACGATCACAATCAAACAACTGATAAATAACCAGATATAGATCGAATTCATCCGTGATTTGAAAGCAATCTGTTTTTTGGAAACATCAAGCTCCTGTAAGCGTTGTTCATTTTCCAGCCGGCTTAATTGCAGATCCTGCTCCTTCTTATCCCGTTCGAGCTGCAATACTTTAAGTTGCTGGGTTCGATTCAGTTCATTTAATTTCAAATTCTCCACCAGTTGATGCTGCCTATCATTCAAGGCTTTCATCAACTTGATTTGCTGTTCCTTTTTCTCCCCTTCCAATCGAAGCCGCATTAACTTTTGGTTTTGCAGTTCACGCTCATACTTCAGCTCCAGTTGCTTCGTCTTATCGAGTTTATCCGAATTAAATGCTTTTTCAAATACATCTATGTAGCTTTTTTGATAATTGAAAGCCTCTTCATATTTACCTTCTTCAACACTTACTTCAGCCAGTCTACTAAATAGGCTTAGCCCCACTTGATAATCGTAATGGGCCTCTCTTTGAAGATTGTACAGTGCCTGCTGCAGATATTTTTTCCCTTCCTCGCGATGCCCCACTTTGAAAGACTCATCAGCGAGGATACCATAAGCAGGTATTGTAATGGCATATTGCCCCGTTTCAGCAGCAATATCTAAAGCCTGTTTGGCGTAGGATATCGCTTTCTTACCGCCATTATCAGGATAAAACTCATGGTACAGATTCGCTAGATTAACTGAAACATACGCTAGATCAGTCGGATTAACCAGATGCTTCTCATTGTTATTGATCAAATTATAAGCCTCAAGATAGTGTTGTTCAGCTTTCCTCAATAGATCACGATCTGCATTATTTGATCTATACTCCTCTTCAAATAGATAACCAGCCTGCATGTAGGCGTCAAATAGGCTATTGACATTCTTCCCTTCTTTAGCCGTTTCTAACAAAAGAGAGGTATACTTTTCTTGAAAATCATAATTGCGTTGGTTTGCATATATTGCTGTCAGTTCCTTATAGACGGCTAGTTTTCGAGCGATATTTGCGTCAGTCTGTGAAGCTTTCTCTAAAAATGAAATTGCTTTATGAAATTGAGAAACGGCTTCATCCTCCTTATTCTGCCGTGTCATAACCCATCCATCACAATAATATACATAGCCTTTAATTCCATTATCGCGGACAATCGGTAGCACAGATTTAGCATGTTCTAAATAATACCGTGATTTTTCATATGCATGATCGTTAAAGCTGTTCATTGCTGCAATACAATTCAAATAAGCATAATATTGCTTGTCAGGATAATTTCTTGCCAACTGAATATTATCATTAAGCAGTTGACTGGCCAGTACTTTTTCATTATTAAAATATAAGGCCTGCGCATATTTTCCAGTCAATACAAACCGCTCCTTGCTTCCTAAAGCAAGACTGTAATATGATTTCTTTAACTCTTGCAGCTGTTCTTGGGCAAGAATATCACTACAAAGGCACAAAAAAACAAAAAATATTAGTACCGATCTCCAAAAATTTTGAATATGCCCCATAAAAAAATAATTGTTCTAGCTATGTGAATTGGCCAAACTTAGATAAATTTGCCCTTATACGCAATTCATTCACTCGAAAAAAACTTAACTTCTCGCTGTTATTGACCTAATTAACCGAACCTTACCGAACAAAAAATTGTACCTTTGTAACAATGAAATACATTTATCTATTTCTTGCTATAGCCGCTGAGATATTTGCAACCACTTTTCTAAAGAAGTCTGCAGGTTTTACCCTTATAAAGCCTACTCTCATCTGTATTGTAGGTTATATCATTGCCTTCTATTTTTTAAGCATCACACTTAAATACCTACCCGTCGGGATATCCTATGCAATTTGGTCTGGGGTTGGTATTGTAGCCATTACGCTGATTGGTATGTTCTTATTCAAACAGATCCCCGATACAGCAGCCATTATCGGCATGGTCTTGATTGTCGTTGGAGTCATTATTATTAATCTCTTTTCAAAAATGGGCGCACATTAGCTGATCTAAGATCTAAATTTGTACTTTTGTAACTTACATAAATAAAAGGATACGTGTCGTTAGAGAAACTAAAACTTAGCAAAAGATTGACTGCTACGATGACCGAACTCGGTTACTTAGCTCCAAAGGAAATTCAAAGTAGATGCATTTCCAGAATTCTTGGTGGACAGGATGTGATTGCCATCGCTCCGGAAGGTGCTGGCAAAACCACAACTTATGTCTTATCTACCTTGATGAAGTTGAAATTCACAACAGATGAAGCTCCGAAGTTTTTGATCTTGGCGCCTAATGAAGAACGTATCGACGAAATTGTTGAGAGATTCTACCAATTAAGCAAAAATAAAGGTCTTCGCATCATTGGATTACGGGCTTCAGGTAGCATGGAAGAAGAAATCGAAGAACTGGTTGATGGAAAAGATATTGTTGTCGCTACTCCAAATCGTGCAAGAGCGATCTATCTTAAATTGGCCTTGAATCTCAACCGTATTCAGACACTAATTATTGATGATGCTGAAGAGATTATCAAACAAGGAATGCAAAATACAGTAAGGGAATTAGCCGAAAGCTGTGGAAAGGTACAACATTTGGTTTTCAGTACTGTTGAACACCAAAAACTTTATGACATGATCGACAATTTCATGAATGAAAATTGTGCCTCAGTCGAAATAGATGAACTTGAAAATGACACTGTCGACACCCTAGATCTATTATTATATCATGTTCCTAATTTCACAACAAAGATCAATTTATTAAATCTTCTGTTGCAGGATAAAGAAGTATTTCAAAAAATAGTCGTCTTTGTAAACTCGAAACTTACTGCCCAAAAGTTGGCCAGCAGTTTGTTCAGTAGCAATAAAGAAGAAATTGCTATCCTCAATCCATTGTTCTACGACGATTTCGGCTACGAAACCATGGAAGATTTCAAGGAAAATAATCAATCTCGTGTCTTGATTATTGCACGGGAAAATACAAACGATGTGGACCTTTCCGCTATTCCATTCATTTTTCAATTTGAGTTACCAAATGAAAAGGAGGAATTCTTAAATCATCTTGTTAAAAATGACGATAATGAAGAATCGGTCGTGTTGACTTTCACAACAGATCTGGAATTACCAATGGTCAAAAAAATAGAACAGGCCGTCGGTAAAAGAATGGATGTTTTGGAATTACCTGAGGATCTTGCAATCTATAATCCCATCACCGACAAAAAGAAAAAGTCGAGCAAGGAGGAAGATAATAAAGAAGATCTTTCCCGTGGCGGGGCTTTTCACCAAAAGAAAGAAAGCAATGCCAAGACCTTTAATTATGGAGGCGGCGAAAAGGCAAAAATGACGATGAAAATGAAAAAGAAATAAAAATAGAAAAGGGAAGTTTAAAACTTCCCTTTTCTATTTTTATTTCTTGTGCTGACGGATGTATGCTAATCCAATAAACCTGTTTCATATACGATGCCCTATTATTGATTCAGTGAATTCCGGACGCTGATACCGTGAAGTCGCTGTTAACTGTAAGCCTACTTTAGAATTTTCTTCAACAATTTAATATACGCATTTGCGATTCTTTCCATACCTTGATCATTTGGATGAGCATAGTCTACAGTCGAATTCAGATCCAGATTAAGCTCTTGGCTCGACAATAAGAAAAGCTGGCGAACTCCTTTCGATTGTAATTTTTCAAACGCAGCTTTCAATACCCGGCTGCTTTGCTGATACTCTGCATTTTTATCTTCATTAAAGACTTCTGCTATACTCCCCGAGCTATGCTGGGTCAAAATGATAGGCGTTGCGGGATGTTCTTTTCTTAAAAATGTCACCGCATGGACCAACAAAGAATCCAATTTTGTTTCTGTTAACGTTTTCGAAATAGCCAGATTGGGAATACAATCGAGAATATAGCAGGCGGCATCTTCTTGGTTCATCATATTTAAAATAGGTTGCTCGAGCCGGCCATTTCCAGAGAAACATAAATTGATCACCTCGTGATTAAATGCCCTTCCTACCTGACTGGTCCAAGCCAAACCAGGACGGCTTGTACAGGCCCCCTGTCCAATCGAAGTTCCATAGACAACAATAGGTTTTTCCGTTGTAGTAGGAGTATATGTTAATTTAGCCGTATTTGGCACACCAATCTTTAACCACTTAACAGTATTGTAGAGCGGAAGATATAAACGGTAATTAAATTTTTCATTGCGCCCGATATTCTTCCACGTATAAGAAATAGTATCGGAAAAATCATAACTGCCATAAGCCCACTTCCATTCTTTCTTTGCCGTATCATAAGCATAAAGATCCAGCCCACTAACACCTGTTGTTGGCATATGGGGCATATTTAAGCCTCCGACAACTTGGTATTGAACTGTAATCTCAGGCGAAGAAGTTTGAAAGTCAATATAGAATCCTGCGCTATTCTTACCTAGCTCCCATACTGGTTTACGTACCTGACTTTCCAATTCATCGGGAAGTCTGTTGAAGGCTGAAAGCTTCTGATTCTCCAACCTACCTTCTACATGTTTATCTTCTAGTGGAGAAAACCAACTATAATTCTCCTGCGCTTTAATGGCAGAAAAAGACAACAGAAAAAACGCTGTCAACGCAACTTTTGATAACATATAATAATTTAGCTTTAAGTTTGATATAATTGATTATAAAAAAGGAGCCTATTGGCTCCTTTTTATTGTGATTTATTTATTATACTATAAAATAGCTTGTCTAACTCGTACCAGTTTTTCCATCAAGCCTTCAAGTAAATCCAAATTTAACATATTGGCGCCATCAGATTTCGCATTTGCCGGATCAGGATGTGTTTCTATAAACAGACCGTCAGCTCCCACGGCGATAGCTGCTTTCGCGATCGTTTCAATTAAAGCTGGTTTTCCTCCTGTTACGCCAGAAGTCTGATTTGGTTGTTGCAAGGAATGTGTACAGTCCATCACTGTTGGGACGTTAAAAGCACGCATTTCGGGAATCCCTCGATAATCTACAATGAGATCCTGATAGCCGAATGTATTGCCACGATCAGTTAAAAAAACCTTTTCATTTCCAGATTCCACGATCTTATCTACTGCAAATTTCATAGATCCAGCGCTCAAAAACTGGCCTTTTTTTACATTGACCACCTTATTCGTTTTTGCCGCCGCAACCAATAAATCAGTCTGTCTGCACAAAAATGCTGGAATTTGAAGAACGTCAACGTATGCAGCTGCCATTTCTGCTTCGTGGCTCTCATGGATATCTGTCACCGTCGGTACACCAAAAGTTTTTCCAACTTTTTCTAAAATCTTCAGCGCCTTTTCATCACCTATTCCCATAAATGAATCTAGGCGGGACCGATTGGCCTTACGGTAGGATCCCTTGAAAATGTAAGGAATATTAAGTTTATCTGTAATCGTAACAATCTTTTCAGCAATACGCAAAGCGATTTCTTCTCCCTCAATTGCACACGGCCCCGCCATTAAAAAGAAATTCTGCGATGTCCCATTCTTTATTTCGGGAATGTATTTGTTAATCATATAATTATAAAAATATTAATTGCCAAGCTCTGATAAAAATTTGATTCGCATCAATTGGAGATCTTCATAACTGTAATCATCCCCTCCAAGTTCTTTAAGCGCATCATTAATTGAATCAGTCTCGGCTGTCTTAAAATAGTCGTATACCTCATCCTGGCGATCCTCATCAATAATCTCGTCAATAAAATAATTGATATTGATTTTTGTGCCCGCATTTACAATCGTTTCTATTTCCTTCAATATTTCCTCGTAAGTTATCCCCTTAGCTGAAGCAATATCATCCAATGCTATTTTACGATCGATATTTTGAATAATAGACACCTTTAATGCCGATTTATTAGCTGTACTTTTAATGACAAGATCTACAGGTCTATCGATTTCATTTTCCTCAACGTAATCTTTGATCAAGGCAATAAACGGTGCGCCAAATTTAATCGCTTTACCATTCCCTACTCCCTGGATCTGTTTCAACTCATCGATGGCAATTGGATAATGTGTACACATTTCTTCCAGCGAAGGATCTTGAAAGATGACAAACGGAGGCAATGACTTCCCTTTTGCAATTTTCTTGCGTAGGTCTTTAAGCATACCCAACAAGACGGTATCTAAGGCTCCTGTGCCTTGCCCTGTATCTTCCGAATTTGTGCTATCTCCCCCCTCAATTGGACGATTCAAAACAAATTTTAGTTGATAAGGGTTATCCAAATAATGACGGCCAATATCTGTCAATTTTAAAAGGCCATAGTGATCAATATCTTTTTCGATAAAGTTATCAAGCACTGCCTGTCTAAGTAAAGATTTCCAATAGATAACACCTTTCTCTTTACCCGTTCCGAAAAGACGATGTTCATCATGTTTATAGGAAGATACAGGTTGATTATTTTGACCCATCATGACGTTGATCACGTGATGATCATCAAATTTCTCGCCCTGCTCCTGAATGAAGCCCAGTACATTTTTCAGGGAGTCCTCGGCCTCAAAATATTCTTTCTCCGAGCGGCAGTTATCGCACATGTTACTGCAGCCCTGCTCGTCAAAATTTTCTCCAAAATAATGAAGAATTTGTTTACGACGACATACTGCAGACTCCGAATAATCAATAACCTCTTTTAAGATCTGTGTACCGATCTCGCGTTCGGCCACAGGTTTATCTTTCATAAATTTGGTCAGCTTTTCAACATCTTTTTCCGAGTAAAAAGCCAAACAATAACCATCTCCGCCATCACGTCCAGCACGTCCAGTTTCCTGATAGTATCCTTCCATAGATTTTGGTATATCATGGTGAATGACATAACGAACGTCAGGTTTGTCTATTCCCATACCGAAAGCGATGGTAGCCACAATAACTTCGACGTCTTCCATCAAAAATTTATCCTGTGTATCAGCTCTCGTTTTCGCATCTAGACCAGCATGATAAGGTAACGCTTTAATGCCATTTAGGTTCAAAACCTCACTGATCTCTTCTACCTTTTTACGGCTCAAACAATAGACAATACCAGTCTTTCCCGATTTGGTTTTGATAAAACGAACAATCTCCTTAACAACATCCTTTTTTGGCCGCACCTCATAATACAGATTGCTCCGATTAAATGATGATTTAAATAAAACAGCATCATTCATCTGTAAATTTTTACGGATATCCGACTGAACTTTGGGAGTAGCAGTTGCCGTAAGAGCGATAATAGGGATATTGGCACCTATTTCGTTGATTACCTGGCGTATTTTACGATATTCTGGTCTGAAATCGTGCCCCCATTCCGAAATACAATGCGCTTCGTCAACCGCTACGAAAGACACGGTAATCTGATGTAAGAATTCCAAATTATCTTGCTTGGCAAGGGATTCTGGAGCTACATACAGCAATTTGGTCTTCCCGGCGAGTACATCATCCTTAACCTTTGTAATTTCGCTCTTATTCAATGATGAATTTAAAAAATGAGCGATACTATCTTCGCCACCGAATGCACGAAGCTGATCTACCTGGTTTTTCATTAAAGCAATCAGCGGAGAAATAACAATTGCAGTTCCCTCACTCATAAGAGCAGGAAGCTGGTAGCAAATTGATTTTCCTCCTCCGGTTGGCATTATTACAAAAGTATCTCTTCGTTGAAGAATACTAGTTATAATTGCCTCTTGATCCCCTTTAAAAGTATCAAAACCAAAAAAATCTTGTAAATTGTCGAAAAGTGATTTTTCTATTTCCATTGCGCCTTGGGCAAAAATAAGATAGATAAATGAAGAAATAATCTTGAAAAATAATCTATTTTTGCAATCTATTCTAATACATAAAAGTAAGAGTATTTTTTGTGAAAAACAACTACGAGATAAAAAATATAGCTATTCAAGCTATTCAAGAAGAAGCCAAGGCGGTAGCTGCTTTAGCTCAATATATTGATGATGATTTTGTTACCGTTGTCGATCGTATTCTAAATTTACAGGGCCGCGTCATTGTAACTGGAATCGGCAAAAGTGCCATTATCGCTCAAAAGATAGTTGCAACGCTAAATTCGACAGGCACACCATCGATCTTTATGCATGCAGCTGACGCTATCCACGGAGACCTTGGTATTATCCAACAAAATGATTTAATTATTGCGATCTCTAAAAGTGGTAATACACCTGAGATTAAAGTACTTGTCCCCTTTTTAAAACAGACAAAGAATGTTTTGGTTGCTTTGGTCGGAAATACGGAATCCTATCTCGCTAAAAATGCAGACTATATTTTAAATACCACCGTTGAGAAAGAAGCTTGTCCTAACAACCTTGCGCCGACTTCCAGTACAACTGCTCAGCTAGCCATGGGCGATGCGCTTGCTGTCGTTTTACAAGAGTGCCGCGATTTCACGGATAAAGATTTTGCAAAATACCATCCAGGAGGAGCATTAGGAAAAAAACTGTACTTAAGAGTCGGCGATCTATCCGATCAGAACGGCAAACCTAGTGTCCAACCGCAAGCCACTGTAAGTGATATCATCATCACCATAACAAAGTTTAGACTGGGAGCTGTAGCGGTGTTGGATGCTGACCACATACTCGGCATCATCACAGACGGTGATATCCGTCGTATGCTGGAGAAACACACCAATTTAGCGGCAATTACTGCCGCCGATATCATGGGAAAATCACCAAAAATCATCGACAAAAATGAATTGGCAGCCAATGCTCTCCATATTATGCGTGAAAATAACATCACACAACTACTGGTTTCCGACAAAGGGAATTATGCTGGTGTTATCCACATACAGGATCTATTGAAAGAAGGTATAATATAACTGTAATAAAGTTGTTAGATGTACAATAAATTGGCAATAAATATTAAATTTGGCATATCAGTTGTACTATTTTAATCGTAAAGTAATATTTTAGAAGCATGAAAAAGTATATAACAATCTTAGCAGTGATCATTTCCTTTATAGGTTTTTCTTCGATGCAGACAGGACAAGGGGAATTTAAATTCGAAAAAGAAACCCATGATTTTGGCAAAATTCCGGCCGGTACGCCCGTTTCGTATAATTTCAAGTTTTCAAACACAGGCAGTGAGCCAATTATCATTTCAAATGTTGTGCCTACCTGCGGATGTTCTGTAGCAGAATTTACGAAAACACCAATTAAACCAGGCGAAAGCGGAACGATCAAAGTAACTTACAATGCGGCGGCAAAAGCTCCATTCACAAAGAGTTTCACGGTACAGTCGAACACCAAGACTCCTGTAAAAACGCTATATATTAAGGGTATTGTAGAATAACAATGCTCGTAAATAAAACGAAAAAAGCCACATAATCATGTGGCTTTTTTCGTTTTATTTTGGTTAGCTTTGCACTACTAATTTTAAAAAAACTATAATGCCAGTAATATCAGAAAAAGGGCTGAATATGCCTGCGTCGCCTATTAGAAAGTTGACGCCATATGCTGATCAAGCAAAAAAAGAAGGTAAAAAGATATACCACCTCAATATCGGACAACCTGATATCCAAACACCTGAAGTGATGCTTAATGCTTTGAAAAATATACAGTTCAAAGTGTGGGCCTACACACCTTCTGAAGGTACAGCCTCTTATCGAAATAAGTTAGCAGAATATTATAATAAGCTAAATTATAATATTGCGCCAACAGATATATTAGTAACGAATGGCGGTTCAGAAGCGATTATGATCGCTATGCAAGCCTGTTTAAATGAAGGAGAAGAGATTATCATTCCAGAGCCATTTTATGCAAATTACAATGGTTTTGCGTGTTCCTCTGATGTTGTAATCAAACCAATCATGTCCTATATTGAAAATGGATTTGCATTACCTTCTATCGCTGAATTTGAAAAAGTAATTACCCCTAAAACCAAAGCGATCTGCATCTGTAATCCAAATAACCCGACGGGTTACCTTTATTCCAGAGAAGAACTCGACGCTCTTCGTGAACTTTGTCTAAAATATGATCTTTACCTTTTCTCAGATGAGGCCTACCGTGAATTTTGTTACGATGGCAGAGAGTTTATCTCACCAATGCATTTAGAAGGTCTCGAAAATAATGTGGTTATTTTTGATACAGTATCAAAACGTTACTCTGCTTGTGGTGCGCGTATTGGATGTATCATTACCAAAAATAAAGAACTATATCAGACTGCACTGAAATTTGCACAAGCTCGCTTAAGCCCATCGCTGGAAGGTCAAATCGCTGGTGAAGCTGCTGTTGATACACCAGACAGTTACTTTGAAGCAGTATCCAAAGAATACACCGCAAGAAGAGATACCCTCGTGAAAGGACTTAACGCCATTGAAGGAGTTTACTCGCCTAACCCAGGTGGTGCATTTTACGTCGTTGCCAAACTACCGATTGACAATGCTGATAAATTCTGCCAATGGATGTTGGAAGAGTTCTCTTACAATAACGAAACAGTAATGATGGCTCCCGCTACGGGTTTTTACAGTACGGAGGGCGCTGGTGTAAATGAAGTACGCCTTGCCTATGTGCTTAATCAAGATGATCTCAATAAAGCATTGGTTTGCCTAGAGAAAGCTCTTCAAGTGTATCCGGGACGTACAAGTTAATAACAAAATAACAGGACTTACGAAAGGCGGGACAGGCATGTTCCGCCTTTTTCTTTTTTATAGTTCCTTCCCATAAACTCCTTTTCTATTTGCATTTTAAAAAAAAACAAAACAAACTTTCGAGGCATCTTGTTCTTATTATAGTAACCAAAACGATTTCATATGGATAAATTGAAGAAATTCCAATTGATGGAAAAAATAGCAAGAGAATTAGAAGATGTCAGAAATAGTCAACAAGCTGTTTTGGAAAAAATAGGCAAAATCGAAGTTGATAACATTGAACTCGGCGATAAGAATATTGAAAAAACAATTCCCGATATCTATCAGCGTACAGCAGATAATTCAGATGCTATCAAAGCTCTTCTGGAGTCTTTTCAAGAGCAGACAGCAGAATTCGGAGAGAAAAACAACGTTGGAAAACTATTGGAACAGCAGCAGATCAATAGTGTAAAATAGCTAAAAAAAGGAGGCCGGCTAAATAGTCGGCCTTCTTTTTGTTTTATGATTGTGCTTTTGCAGCCCTAGCTTTTAAATATTCTTCTTCAACAAAATGAAGCTGTTGTTCTGGTGTCAGATTTGAATTGTCCAAAACAATAGCGTCTTCGGCTTGCCGTAATGGACTTTCCGCACGCGTACTGTCGATACGGTCACGTGTAGAAAGATTCTCCACGACTTCTTCTAAAGTCACGTCCTCTCCTTTTTCCGTCAACTCCAGATAACGCCTCGCGGCACGTACTTTAGGGTCTGCCGTCATAAAAATTTTCAGATCAGCATCTGGAAAAACAGTAGTACCAATATCACGGCCATCCATAATAATATTTCGTCTGCTACCCAATTTTTGCTGCTGGGCAACCATAGCAACCCGAACAGCTTTGATTGCACTCACATCGCTGACTTTATCAGAAATATACATCTGACGGATCTCTTCCGAGATATCCTCATCATTTAGATGAATTTCTGTTTTTATTGCATTTGGGATAAAATCAATGTGGATATCTTTCAGTGCATTTTCGATCGCTTCTTGATCATCCAGCGCTATCTCATGCCGGATAAAATAGAGTGTGACGGCCCTATACATAGCTCCACTGTCAATAAAGGCAAACTTCAGTTTTTTTGCCAAAGCCTTTGCCAGGGTACTTTTACCGCAGGAGGAAAAACCATCTATGGCGATAATAAAATTGTGACGTCCACTCATTATTCGTTTCCTCCTATGATTACACCGGGACGATTGACCAAAGGAACCTTAGTCAGGTTGCCATCCACAATGCTTTCGGGTAAAAAGATATATTTTTTATCGTAAATAATATTATCAATATAAAAACTCAACCAATATTCATTTGTCAACCCGAATACCTGTTCGTCAATCGCTTCAACACGATCGAAAGATTTAGCTTCTATATTTCCAATAAAATGACGCAAAGTCGTTGTTGTTACTTGCCGACCATCCTTTTCACCATAACCTTTTGAGCTGATCAGCACATTCTGAATGGCAATGTTCTTGTCATTGATCACATAGACAGTCCAATTTTTTGTCTCCACCGTCTCACCTTCCAAAACAACGGCGATCATAATGTCTTTGACAATATTTTCAGGCAAATCTGCTTTCATCCTTATTTAGACTTTGTAGTTTTTTTAGCTGGAGCCTTCTTTGCTGTAGCTTTTTTTGCTACAGTTTTCTTTTCTGTTGTTTTTGCTTTGGTCGCTTTTCCTTTCGGAGCATCCGCCTCAGCCCATTTCAACACATCCGCATACGTGATTTTTTCGATCTCAGTTCCTTTAGGGATTTTCAGATTTTGCTTACCAAAACGAATAAATGGCCCCCAGCGTCCCTGCTCGATTTGAGCGTCTGGATTTTCATCAAAAACCCGAATCACTTTCTCGATATCTTTCTGACGTTTGTCTTTGATAATCTGTATCGCCTCTTCTTCTGTTACGTCCAAAGGATCAACACCTTTTGGTAAGGAGTAAAACGATGAATTGTGACGTATATAAGGTCCAAATCGTCCCACCGCGACAGTCATTTCTTTATCTTCAAATAAACCGACTTTTTTCGGTAATTTGAACAATTCCATGGCATCCTCAAAAGTAATGGTTTCGATCATTTGTCCCTTCCGCAAGGAAGCAAAACGAGGTTTTTCCTCATCGTCAGGAGAACCAATCTGTACCAATGGGCCGAACTTACCAATACGAACCGAAACGGGCTTTCCGGAAACTGGATCGACACCGAGCTCACGCTCATTATTCGCACGATCTGCATTTACTAAAGTATCTTCTACTTCAGAATGAAAAGGCCCATAGAAATCATGCAACATTTTTGTCCATTCGGTCAGTCCATGCGCAATATCGTCAAATTCCTTTTCTACGTTGGCCGTAAAATGAAAATCCACAATACCGTTGAAGTGTTCAACCAAAAAGTCATTTACCACAACACCGATATCCGTTGGAAACATTTTTCCTTTTTCGGCACCGGTTATTTCGGTTTTTGTTACCGCTGTTAATTCGGCATCCTTTAGTGTCAGTACACGGTAATCGCGCGATTTACCTTCACGCTCTTCCTTTACAACATAACCGCGGTTTTGAATAGTTGAAATCGTAGGGGCGTAGGTTGAAGGACGGCCAATTCCCAATTCCTCCAATTTTTTCACTAAAGCAGCTTCCGTATACCGTGCTGGAGGTCGTGTAAAACGCTCCGTTGCCGACATGTTTTTCAAAGTCAATGGCATACCAATGGCTAACGGCGGAAGAATAGCATTGTCACTATCTTCGTCCATCGCGTTGTCTTGATCGTCATCCAAGGATTCCATGTAAACTTTCAAGAACCCATCAAATTTCATAACCTCTCCCGAAGCATTCAAATCTTCGGTACGGGTTGAGATGTCGATCTTTGCCAATGTACGTTCAAACTCCGCCTCACTCATTTGGGAAGCAATTGCTCTTTTCCAAATGAGCTCATATAATCTTTTTTCGGATGCATCACCATCAATGGTGTGCTCAGAGAAATAAGTAGGACGAATAGCTTCGTGTGCTTCTTGTGCACCCGATGTTTTTGTTTTATATTTTCTGAGTTTATGGTACTGGTTGCCGTAAGCCGATTTGATTTCCTTTTCAGCAGCCTCAATCGCCGTATCACTCAAATTAACAGAATCGGTACGCATATAGGTAATTCGTCCTGATTCATACAGCCTTTGCGCCACCTGCATGGTGCGGGCAACCGAAAATCCAAGCTTTCTACTTGCTTCCTGCTGTAATGTTGATGTCGTAAATGGCGCCGCTGGTGAACGCTTTGCAGGTTTTGTTTCTAGATTTTTTACTGAAAACAGCGCTGCTTTACAATCTTCCAAAAATTTGGTTGCCTCTACTTCTGTTGCAAAACGCTGCGGAAGTTCGGCTTTAAAACTGTCTTTAATTTTGCCCGTATGAAAAAAAGCAACGATCTTAAAAGCCGCTTCTGGTTCAAATTTATTGATTTCACGCTCACGATCTACAATCAGACGAACCGCAACAGACTGCACCCGACCAGCAGATAAGGAAGGCTTCACCTTTTTCCATAGAACCGGAGATAATTCAAAACCGACTAATCGATCTAGAACTCTTCGCGCTTGTTGTGCATTTACTAAGTTATAATCTATTTTACGCGGATTGTCAATAGCCTTCAGAATAGCTGGCTTCGTAATCTCATGAAACACAATCCTTTTTGTACTTTCATCTTTTAATCCCAAAGTCTCAAATAAGTGCCATGAAATAGCCTCTCCTTCGCGGTCCTCATCGGACGCTAACCAAACGGTTTCTGCAGCTTTAGCCAATTTCTTCAGTTCACTTACAACCGCCTTTTTGTCGGAGGGAACTTCATACTTTTGTTCAAAATTCTTTTCGGTATCAATTGCATCATCGGTTTTCACCAAGTCGCGAATATGTCCATAACTTGACTTGACCAAAAAATCCTTTCCTAAATACCCTTCTATCGTTTTCGCTTTCGCTGGAGACTCAACTATCAATAAATTTTTCGCCATCTAATTTGAGATTTGTGCAAATAAAGGGAATTCTGAAAGGAATGACAATAATTTCTTGCAAAAAAGACAAAAAAAATAGATTTCATGTCAACAATTAAGAAATTTATCCGAGAGCAAAGGACCGCGCAACGGAGTTGAGCTCGACACAGAAACGCTGTCAGATCCAGCAAATTTGCCACACTAACCACTTTGTTTCCGTCTATTTCAGACAGAAACAAATTCATTTAACTTTATTCTGTTTCGAATCCACCTTCATAAAGTTGCAAAACCAAATATTCGAAACAGTTAAAATACGTATAAGTAAAATATATATGTATATTCGCTTATTCAAAAGGGCAATATATAACAACTCCCCTATTTTGTTTAAATATTTTAATAATGAAAAGAAGTCTTCTCAGAATTGCCTTTTGGGGCACGTTATTACCATTTGTATCTTGTTCAGTTATGAAAGATTCAGCAAAATCAAATCCAGGCAATTTCCCTAAACTTAGTCTGGAAGCACATCGCGGTGGCCGCGGCCTATATCCTGAAGAGTCTATCGCTGCCATGAAAAATGCAATAGATCTGGCAAAGGTGACCACACTGGAAATGGATTGCCACATTACCAAAGATCGTAAGGTTGTGGTCTTTCACGACGATTATCTTAACCCAAAATTTGTACTGAAACCCAATGGCTCCGAAATTTCTGACAAAGATAAACCACTGAGAATTTATGATATGCTTTATAAAGAGCTGATTAAATACGATATCGGATCGAAATTTTATAAAGAGTTTCCTGAACAGAAAAAACAGGTTACGCGTATAGCAAAACTATCAGACCTTATTGACAGTACTGAAGCCTACGCAAGTGTAAAAAGGAAAGCGCCGATGTTTTATAATATCGAAGTGAAGAGTAAGGAAGATAAAGATGGTATTTTCCATCCAAGGGTAGAAGAATTTGTGGACCTTATGGTGCAGGTGATCACTGATAAGAAAATTGCTTCACGAACCGTCATCCAATCGTTTGACAGCAGAGCTATTAAATATCTGCACAAAGCATATCCTCAAATCAAAGTTTCTTATCTTATTGATGCAAACTATACCAAAAGCGTTGAGCAAACAATTGCAGCTTTGGGCTTTACACCTTTTATTATAAGTCCGCACTATAAAATAGCTACACGCGATTTTATTGCACAGTGTCACAAAGCGGATATCAAGGTTATTCCATGGACAGTCAATACAAAGGACGAGATAGAACAGCTGAAGGCTGTAAAGGTTGATGGAATCATTAGCGATTACCCCAATTTGTTTTAACAAACACCTTGCTTGTTTCGCTTAGAATAAAAAAAATTGAGTTCTAGTTCATCTCAATGCCAAGAGAAACCAAGCCACACCAAAGCAAAGCAGTTCGTTAATCGTCTCAACTACTTTGCTTTGGTTTTGTTTTTTAATGCCTTGTCAATATATTCCCGTCCCTTTTGAACCAAAAATTCAGAGCGGTGATAATCCCAAAGGTTACAGATATTATAGGGAATATCCACCACCACATCGGGATGGTATAAATCAACAATCATACGGCTCATTTTCCTGCGCATCACATAGTACGAGGCTTGTAGAATATCCAAGGAGTTCGAAGTCCTCGGATCCAGTTTTTTGATAACAGAATATTGTTTATCTGGTTTAGATTCCAGATTGACAGCAATGATTAAATTCTCTTTCTTGGTTACATGATTTATGGGCAATGGATTCAGTACACCACCGTCAACGTACACATGGTTCTCCTCTTCTACCGCCGTAAATACAGCTGGAATTGCAATCGAAGCCCGAATGGCATCATACATACTCCCAAAATCCAGCACAACCTCCTTTTCGTAGTTTAGATCTGTCGCAACGGCTTTAAACAAAATTGGAAAAGTCTCTATATTAGCATCGGGGATCACAGATTTCAAGGCGTTAAACACCTTGACCCCCTTCATCATTCCTAGTCCCTTCCAGCTAAAATCCATCATATTAAAGACCGATTTCTTCGTCAGGCGCTGCATCCAGTCTTCGAGAACATCCATCTTCCCCTGCGCATAAATACCACCGACAAGTGCTCCTATTGAACAACCTACCACCTCATCGATTTCAAAGCCCAGCTCTTCAAGCCGTCGAATAATACCAATATGCACAAGACCTCTTGCACCACCTCCGCCCAGGACAAGGGTAACTTTACGATTCAAAAAAGCTTTCTCCAACATAATTATACAAGTACATGAAACACTTGTTTACATCCAAGCAACAATGTAAACAGATAATCATCGTTATTATATGTATTTTTGATTACAATATACGCAGTAAAAAAAGAAATATGAAAATAGAAATTTGGTCGGACATTATTTGTCCATTTTGTTATATTGGCTTGACAAAGCTTGAATTGGCTCTTCAACAAACCGCAAGTAAGCCAGCCGCTGAAATCATCTGGAAATCGTATCAGCTTAACCCCGACTATCCCGAAGATGCTCCGGCAATGCCAACCTACGATTACCTCGTTCAAACGAAAGGCATGAGCATGGACGATGTTGTTGCAATGACTTCACAGCTCAGTGCGCAGGGAAAAGAGCTGGGTATTGACCTGAATTTTGAAAAAGCAATCGTTGTAAATACAAAAAAAGCTCATCGTCTGATCCATTTTGCCCAGGCGCAGCAAAAAGGCACTCAGATCAAAAAAGCCTTATTTAAGGCTCATTTCACCGATGGTCTCGATGTAAATAACAATGAGGTTCTCGTCACTATCGCAACGCAAGAGCAGCTTTCCGCTCAGGATGTAAAAAACTTATTGGAATCGGATGAATTTGCTTATGATGTTGCACAGGATATCCAAGAAGGTGTCAGCTTAGGACTCCGAGGTGTTCCTTTCTTTGTATTTGACAGAAAATACGCTATCCCCGGAGCACAGCCCATGGAAGTCTTTCACAATACAATAAATGAATGCCTGGCCGGTCAGCCTGCACCTCTTGAACGCAGAGGCGAAGAAGGCCCTTCATGTGATCCTGAAACAGGAAAATGTGAATAAAGAAAGAAAAAATTATTGTTTAATTTTACTATTTTCGCAAGCTTATAACGACAAACAAATTTGGTATAAATGCAGTTAACCAAACTAGAAATTAAAGGATTTAAGAGTTTCGGAGACAAGATCACGATCAACTTCAATGATGGTGTCACAGCGATTGTCGGTCCCAATGGATGCGGAAAGTCCAATGTGGTCGACGCCATACGCTGGGTACTGGGGGAACAAAGTACAAAGATGCTTCGCTCCGATAAAATGGAAAATATTATCTTCAATGGAACGAAAAATAGAAAGCCGGCAAACCTTGCAGAGGTTTCGCTGACCTTCAACAACAACAATAATATTTTACCAACGGAATTCTCTACAGTGACGGTCACCCGTAAGCTGTTTCGCAACGGCGATAGTGAATATCGATTGAATGATGTCAAATGTCGTTTAAAAGATATCACGGATCTGTTCCTGGATACCGGAGTTGGTGCCGACAGTTATTCGATCATCGAATTGAAAATGATTGATGAAATTATCAACAACAAAGATAATTCACGTCGCAACCTCTTTGAAGAAGCATCCGGAATCTCGAAGTATAAAGTTCGTAAAAAACAAACTTTAGCAAAGCTGAGAGATACTGAAGCCGATCTTTCCCGTGTGGATGACTTGCTTTACGAAATCACAAAGAATCTCAAATCATTAGAAAATCAAGCTAAAAAAGCTGAAAAATATACCTCCCTTAAAGCAGAATACCGCCAGAGCAGTATAGATTTGGCTTATTATAGAATTGCTGATTTTTCGACCGAATTAGAAAGACTTCAGACACAAGAATCCAAGGTTCAAAAAGATGCCGTCAATGCACAGCAAAATATTCTGAACGCGGAAACTGAACTCCAAATACTCCGCCAGACAAATTTGGAACAGGAAAAAAACCTTTCGGTACAGCAAAAGACAACACAGGAATTTGTCAATAAAATCCGAGGTTATGAATCGGAAAAGAAGATCAAAAACGAAAAAGTCAAAAATCTTCAAGATAAAGAAAACCGACTGAACCTCGATATCAACAGCGATAAACAACAGCTTAATCATGTCCTCTACACCATCAAACGACTGAATGAAGAATTGTTTGATGAGCAAAATAAACTCGATTCGTTAAAAACAAATCTTGAATCGGATAAAACCGAAGTCGACGAATTGAGAGGACAGCAACAATCTGCAAAGGGAAAGCTCGATATTTTTAATAAGAGCAATGCTGAATTACAGGCAAAAATATACAAATTAGAAAAAGATCTTGCGGTATTCACAATTCAGAAAGAAGCTCTTCTGCAAGAATCTGTTCGCAATAGTGTAGATACAGAAGCAAAAGAAGCCGAATTGCTGCAGTTCAATTCCTCTGTTATGGAATTGGAAGGCCGTGTAGAAGCACAGCAGCTACAGTACGATTCAGCAAACCAGCAGGAAGAAGAGCTCCAAGGACAGATTAATCAGTGCCAGGCAAACCTCGAGGAATTTAAGGCCCAGCTTGCCAAAGATCTCCGCCTGGTAGATGCCAAACAAAACGAATACAACCTCACGAAATCCCTTATTGATAATTTAGAAGGTTTCCCCGATTCCATTCGCTTCCTCAAGAAAAATGCAGGCTGGAAAAAGCAGCCCCCACTCCTATCAGATGTCCTTTTCTGTCAGGAAGATTACCGTGTGGCTATTGAGAACTACCTAGAGCCTATTATGAACCATTATGTTGTCGAAACACAACAAGATGCCGTTCAGGCTATCCAACTATTGAGCGATGCAGCAAAAGGAAGAGCTAATTTCTTTGTTTTAGATGCCATAGTAGATTCCCCAAGCGCTGCCCCCGCACCAAATGACAATTTGATGTCTGCGTTAGATGTGATTAACGTAGACGAAAAGTACAAGGCTTTATGTACGATGCTGCTCCAGCAAGTCTTCATCCTTAAACATGAAAATGAAAAGGAGCTGGATGAAAAGCTACCTGCTCTAGGACAGGTGATTCTACAAAAAAATGGACGTTATTCGAAACATCATTTAGGCCTTTCGGGTGGTTCAGTGGGATTATTTGAGGGCAAACGTATCGGAAGAGCGAAAAATCTGGAAGTGCTATCCCAAGAGATCAAAACCTTAAATCAGGAAATAGCAAAACTTGAAGATAAAATAACGGCCGAAACAGCTCGTTTGGATGCACTGCGTGGCAATTCACAGAAAGAGTTAATAGATGAGCTGCGCTTTCAGCTCAATAGACTGAATAATGAATTAATTACCGTCAAAACAAAGCAAGAGCAATACCAAGCCTTCATCAATAACTCCCAGGCCCGTAAAAAAGATATTCAGGAGAAAATTGAAGGTATAGAATCGGATTTAAAAATTGCGGAGCCACAGCTTCAGGAGCTCCGTCTGGAAAAAGAACAGAGTATAGCCGAATTATCGACTTTACAAGATCAGTTCCATGAAATATCTGAGGTACTTAACGAAAAATCAACCGCATACAATCAAGAGAATATCGCTTACCATCAACAGTTAAACAAAGTTTCCAATATCACAAAAGATCTCGAATTTAGAGAGACGCAGAAAGATGATCACGAAATCCGTGTGGAGCGAAACAGTGCAGAATTAGTTGAAGTGCAGGAAGCTTTAAGAACAACCATTCCATTTGAAGATGAAGAAGATCAGGATCTTATTGCCATGTATGAGCAGAAGATCGCCCTGGAAGATGGTCTCAAAGAATTGGAAGACGGCTACTATGCAGATAAGCAGAAAATCAATAACCTCGAAGATGCTCTGACACAGCAGCGTCGTTCAAAAGAACAGAGTGACTTTCTTGTTTCAGAGATCAAAGATAAAAAAACGGGTCTTCAGATCGACCTCAATGCCTTGAAAGAACGTCTTTCTGTTGAATTCAACGTTGAACTGAAAGACCTGATTGACCGTGAAGATGTGCCTGAGATCACAGAAGATCAGACGACATTGGCAACCAAATGCAGTAAACTCAAGAAACAGCTTGATGAATTTGGAACGATCAATCTAATGGCAAAAGAGGCTTTTGACGAGATGAATGAACGCTATGATTTCATTAACAAAGAGAAAGCTGATTTAATCGAAGCAAAAGGCTCATTGATGGCAACAATAAAAGAAATTGACGATACCGCTCAAGTTCAGTTTATGTTTACATTCGATGCCGTAAGGAATAATTTCGTCAAGGTATTCCGTTCGCTATTTAACGAAGAAGACAGCTGCGACCTGGTGCTCACAGACCCAAGCAATCCGCTGGATTCAGACATCGACATTATTGCAAGACCAAAAGGGAAAAGACCGCTGTCTATCAATCAGCTTTCGGGTGGTGAAAAGACCTTGACTTCAACAGCCTTGTTATTCTCACTCTATCTTTCTAAACCGGCACCTTTTTGTATATTCGATGAGGTGGACGCTCCGTTGGATGATACTAATATTGATAAATTCAATAATATTATCCGGGATTTTTCCAAGAATTCACAATTTATCGTGGTCTCACACAATAAAAAAACGATAGCAAGTACAGACATCATCTATGGCGTAACTATGGTTGAACAAGGTGTATCCCGTGTAGTTGCAGTAGATCTAAGAGAAGTTGCTTAGTGAGCAACGAAATACACAATAAATAAGACGGACTCAGGGGATCTACACCCGGTCCGTCTTATTTATACAGATCAATTTAATTTCCTCTCGCCTTTAATGAAATTCTTTGCTGCAACATGCTGTGAATTTCCGTAAGCTTATTTCCTGTTGCAGATCAATATAAGGATAGACAGCAGACAGCTGATTCCCCCAAATAATTAGACCGACTGATAACCAAACGAGCCCGCGATCATTCCCGCCAATGGTCCTGCCAGTCCCAGCGACAAATCCACAAACGCAACATAAGCTCCAAGTGATGTACCACGCATCTGCGGTGCAACTTTTTTTATGGCTAGCACACCCAAAGCCGGGAATACCAGGGAAAACCCTACACCTGTAAGTCCGCAGCCTATTATTGCAAGCATTTTGGATGTGGCAGTCCAGATCAGCGCTTGTCCCAGAACTTCGATAAACAATGATATCAAAGCTATTTTAAGACCGCCAAATCTATCTGGAAATGATGCAAAGAACACTCTGGTCAACACATAACATGTCCCAAAAACCATAAACGCCAATGAAGCCTCCCCCCAATTCATTGCCTTGAAGAACAAGGCAATGAAGGACGCAATACAGCCAAATGCCATGGAAGAGAATGCCAGGCTAAGCCCTTGTCCAGAAATCGCCCCTATCACCTTACAAAACGGTGTACGGATATGGTCTTTATCAATGGCTACGGCTGGCAGTTTTACCGTGGCTAGCCAGCTCATCATTGGCAATAATAACATAAGAAAACAGGCGGAGAGGTCTCCGGATACTCGTCCCAACCAAATACTTAGGGGGGCGCCGATAGCGATACCAGCATACATCGCAATACCGTTCCAGGTCATCACCTTTCCGGACTGCGCCGGTCCGACCAACCCGATCCCCCAAGTAAGCGCTCCTGTGACCAGAAAACTTTCTGCAATACCATGCATTACTCTGGCCAAAAGAAGCAATGCAAGCGCTGTACCGCTGCTAAATTGAAAAAAAACAGCTAAAACATAGGCTGATCCCGCTAAAACAGCTAAAATAGCGCCCGACATCTTGCTCTTCTTAGCCCCCTTCGTATCGGTAATTTTACCCGAGTAAGCGCGTGTAAGAAGTGTCGCGAGCGATTGCAAACCAATGACCAAACCAACAATAAAACTGTCGTATCCTAATTTCCCCTCAATAAACTTCGGAAGCAGCCCCAAAGCAATTCCAATAGTCAAATAGACTCCAAATACCGATACAATAATGGGAATTATGGCTTTGTAGAAGCCAATTGTTTGTCCTTTTTCTAAAATTACACTCATAAAATTTTTGTTTAACTATATTTCGAGTGCAAATATGCCGCGGATCAAAAAGCTAAACATTGACTCAAGTCAAAAAAAGAGTCTGCACGTCAAAAAAGGAGCTGAAAAATAAAAAGCCCAGAGTGGGGAACTCTGAGCTTTCGTTAGCCATATATTAACCTATTTTATGAAAAGTATTTGTAATGAAAACGCCACAATTTTGAATTCATTATAACAAGAATAGTCATTTAACATTTTTTAACGTTTAGAAGAGATTAATATTAAACTCTATTTGAGCGTGGCAAAAACCATAATTTTTCGTGTTCTTGTCAGGGATCCTCCGATCCTGTTCACAAAAAAAGCTCGAAGTGGGGAACTCCGAGCTAACCTAACCAATTATTAACCTAAATTTATGAAAAGTCTAATTTATACAAACAGCCTCTTTCGCTGTTTTGAATATTAAACGTAAACCATAAGCTTATTATTACGCAGCTCTTACGGATTTATGTGAAATTTGACATTTTTTAACAATTCAATAAGTAACTTTAGGAAAACGAACATATAAATAAATATCATATGGCAGAGTACGATTTAAATGAACTTCAGAAGATCCACGAAAACAAAGATGTTTTAAACTATCTGGAACAACATGGCATTCTGGAAATAAAAAAATTCAATGATGTTTACGATTATGAGAAAGAACTTTACGAGCTTCAAGTCAAGCTCTTAAAGCTTCAATATGAAATCATTGAAAAAGGAAAACGGGTCCTTATTATTTTTGAAGGTAGGGACGCTGCGGGTAAAGGTGGTACAATAGGCCGCATAACCCAATATCTAAATCCCAAAAAGGTACGCGTTGTTGCATTGCCCAAACCAACCGAAGAGGAAGCCGGGCAATGGTATTTTCAACGATATATCAAACAGCTCCCTAATGCCGGCGAAATTGTGATTTTTGACCGTAGCTGGTATAACAGAGCTGTTGTTGAACCTGTATTTGGATTTTGCTCCAAGGAGCAACATGAGCTGTTTATGAACCAGGTCCCTGAATTTGAGAAGCAGTTAATCGACGATGGCATCATCCTTATCAAATTATTCCTGAACGTCAGCAAAGAAGAGCAAGCCGAAAGGTTAAAAGAGCGAAAAGAAGATATCCTAAAACAATGGAAAATCGGTGTGCTAGACCAGCAGGCACAGGAGAAATGGGATGTATATACGGGCTATATTGAGGATTTATTTAAAAAGACAAGTACAAAAAAATCGCCTTGGCTAGAAATCGCGAAAGATAATAAGAAAAAGGCTCGCCTGGCGTCCTTCAAACTTATTATCAATGCTCTTGTTGGAAGTGAACAGGAAAAAATAGATTCTTTCGTCACAAAACACGATTAAAGGTCCGTCGATTAGGAAAGGTACAATTATAACAAACAGGAGGAAAAGTATTTCCTCCTGTTTGTTATAATGGCAGAACGAATTAGGACACCAGAACCGTAGTTTCTATTTTAGGTCCTGCTGCGTGCACCGAGGGTGGCATCTCATTATTGAATTTTTCAAAATTCGAAATAAACAGCTTCGCCAGGCGTTTTGCCTGCATGTCATAAGCCTCGTCATTGTTCCATAAGCCTCGCGCATCTAAAATTTGTGCAGGAACATGCTCTCCACAGCTCGTTGGATACTCCAGTCCAAAAATATTGTGCTTGTTGAAGTGAGACTCCAGCAGTGAACCATCTATTGCTGCTCGAATTAGCGATCGCGTATAATTTAGCTTAATACGTCTGCCTATTCCGTAAGGACCGGCAATCCAGCCCGTGTTCACTAACCAAACTTTGATATTGCGATTTTGCTCTAGTTTTGAACGCAGCAAAGCCGCATATTTTGAAGGATGAAGCGGCAAAAATGCCTGTCCAAAACAGGTTGAAAATGCTGCTGTAGGCTCCTTTACCCCTACCTCTGTACCCGCGACCTTTGCTGTATAACCACTAACGAAATGATATACTGCCTGATCGATGGTCAACAATGAAATGGGAGGAAGTACACCAAAAGCATCTGCCGTTAGGAAAAAAATATTTTCAGGTTCACGACCAATACCGCTCATTTCGGCATTTTCCATGAAATCTATTGGATAGGATACGCGGGTATTTTCCGTCTTGCTAATATCGTTGTAATCAGGTCGATCAAATTCATCCAAAACAACATTTTCAAGCAGAGACCCAAAACGAATTGCGTGAAAAATCTCAGGCTCTTTGTCCTCCGATAAACCTACACATTTGGCATAGCAGCCACCTTCGAAATTGAATATTCCCTTTTCGCTCCATCCATGCTCGTCATCACCGATCAACTTTCTATTTCTATCAGCTGACAAGGTCGTCTTCCCTGTACCCGAAAGTCCAAAAAACAAAGCAGTCTCCCCTTCTTTCGAAGTATTCGCCGAACAGTGCATAGAAAGCACATTATGCTGGAATGGCAAAATAAAGTTCAATATTGAAAAAATACTCTTTTTAATCTCCCCTGTATAACCGGTCCCTGCAATCAGTACTATCTTTTTTGTAAAATCAATCGCAACAAAATTTTCGTTGATAATGCCATATTGATGCGGCTCTTCGATAAGCAGCGTCGGGGCAGCTAAAATCGACCAAGCAGGCTGAGCATCCAAATTTGGTTCCGGACGCAGAAACAGGTTATTGGCAAATATACTTTGATAAGCTGTCTCCGTAACAACACGCAAATCTATTTGATAAGCTGGATCAGCCCCGGCAGCACAATCTCTTACATAGATGATTTTATCACTTAAGTGAGCAGCTACTTTCGAAAATAGTGCTTCAAAATTAGCCGGAGACATCCGTTGATTGATCTCTCCCCACCAAACGCTATCTTTTGTTAAAGAATCTTCGACCAGAAACCGATCTTTTGGCGATCTCCCAGTAAATTTTCCCGTATCAGCAGCGAGTGCCCCCGTATCAGAAAGCCGACCTTCGTGATTTGCTAAGGCATGTTCGACCAATTCAGAAACAGGCAATTGATAAAATACATTTTTTGTACTATCAATTTTTAAATATTTCAAATCAGGCGCGTTTCCAATGTTACCCTTTTTCATATTTTTTGTTTGTTTTAAAATGTGCCCAAATTTAAAGGCATTTTTCGCTAAAAACAAAACTTAATTATCTAAAAATCAAGCTTATTGTACAAAAAACACAAAAACAAACAACTCATTAACAACAACTTACGCTAGTAAAAAAAATTAAACTTTTTAGCATATTTTTTTAGCACATCAATTTATCACTATCAAAAAATATCACATATTTTTCGTAAATTGTTCCAACCTTTACAAATATTAATAAAGTAAAAAAACAGAAGATGTAACGTCCATCAGCCATTGATCCTTGAAAGTGGCAGCAATGTCCAGGCCGACGGACTAACATGAGTAAAGATAAAGAGATGAAATAGCTACAATTGTAGCACGAACACGGAAGAGCACAGGGTGGCTTTCATGCTATCTGACAAATAGTTGCTTGTGCTTAAAATAAACTGGATATGCTATATAACCATTAAACGACACATAATCTGCGAATGAAATTACATGCTATAGAAACGGGATTTTTTAAACTCGATGGCGGTGCAATGTTTGGTGTTGTTCCAAAGAGTATCTGGAACAAAACAAACCCGGCCGACTCAAACAATATGTGTACCTGGGGAAACCGCCTGCTCCTCATCGAGGACAGTAATCGATTAATGCTGGTCGATACAGGACTGGGAGACAAACAAAATGAAAAATTCTTCAGCTATTATTATCTTCACGGCGATGCAACGCTGGATAAATCATTAAAAAATATTGGATTTGACAGAAGCGATATCACCGATGTCATCCTTACACACCTACACTTTGACCATTGCGGCGGCGCTATAGTGCGCGAAGGTGAACAGCTGGTTCCGGCTTTTAAAAATGCTCATTTTTGGAGCAATAGTGACCATTGGTCTTGGGCGACCGATCCTAACCCGCGCGAAAAAGCTTCTTTCTTAAAAGAGAACATTTTACCGATACAGGAGAGCGGACAATTAAAATTTGTCGAAGATCATCAGAATCCTTTTGGAAACAATATCGCTATCCGTTATGCACACGGCCATACAGAAGCTATGATGTTGCCACAGATACAGTATAAGGGCAAAACAATCCTCTATATGGCGGATCTATTGCCTTCGGTGGGACATATTCCCATTCCTTATGTTATGGGTTATGATGTCAGACCCCTCGTGACCATGGAGGAACGCAACAGCTATTGGAATGAGATCGTCGATAATGAATACATCTTATTTTTCGAACACGATCCCATACATGAATGCTGTACACTTCAACGTACTGAAAAAGGTATCCGGGTAAAGGATATTTTCAAACTAGGCGAGATTTAGCTTGTCTTTTTAAAGAAGATCAAATAGGATATGAAAAAGGATAAACAAAAAAGGCTACTTTGAAAGTAGCCTTTTTTTGTTTCATGAATATGTTTAGAATCTAAAGCCCAAAGCCCAATAATTCTCAAAAAACCATATTTGTTGGGATGCTTTATCTACCCCTCTTCTTCCTGTTGTACGAATGTTTGTTAAATCAGTCCAGCCCGTTTTGAAGTTCCCCTGAAGATAGAGTCCTTTATAAAAACGGTAGTGCAAACCAACTTTTGCCGAAGCACCATAACCCGCAATGTTCCAAAAGTGGTTGGCCCCTTCGCCAAAAAGATGCACGTCGGAACGAGGAATCAATAGACCTACATCCACACCAGATTCCATTGTCAGCACCTGTTGACCTTTGCGATTATTGATGATGTCATCATAACGCTCCAGACCTACTGAGGCAAAGTTATAACCATCTGTATGCTCAAATGTCAGCATAGCAGAGTCTACAGTAATCAATTCACCGTTATATTGACCGGCGCGGTTTCCCGTCGGGATACCAGGATTAGAAATTTCTTCACCGATAAAACCGGAAATTTTCACCTGCTGCGGAATATCGACCACATATTTCATATGATCCCATCCCAATGAAATTGAATAATTATCTTTGATATAATAACCAAAGTGCAGATTAAATTGTGGAATAGTTAACCGGCTTGGATCAAAATACGTCGAACCAAATTTAGTTGGCCTATCACCCGCTTTTACATCATGGAGTATAAAGTCATAATTAGGACCCGTAAAATGAATATCTGATTTTGCGTAAGAAGAGAAGTTGTACCCCCAAAAGAAGAAGAATTTGCCCTTGTTACTTTCTGTTCTCAAATTTTTCGGTTTGAAAATGCTTTTTCCTATCTCAGGATTTTCTTGGGCAAATAAGGCAGAAACACTTAATGCAAGTGCTCCAATCGTTAAAAATATTTTTCTCATATCGGTGCTAAAAACGTTGGGCAAAAGTACCCGCATTCTATTTTATAAGCAAATAAAATCAATGGAAATTGGAAAAATATGACGAAGATCACAGAAATGTCATTCCACGCCAGAAACAAAAAAAGCTGCCTTCCAGGAAAGCAGCTTTTCATTTATTTTATTTCCAAGGAATTGTTACCCTTGATTTTTACGAATGATATTCAAAGCCCCACCAGCTTTAAACCATTCAATTTGTTGCGCATTGTAGGTATGGTTCGCCAAAATCTCTTCTTGCGTTCCGTCTGCATGATGTAATACAAGTGTTAAAGGTTTACCTGGTGCAAATGTTGTCAAGCCGAGAATATCAATGGTATCATTTTCCTGAATCTTGTTATAATCGTCTTTGTTTGCAAAAGTTAATCCCAACATACCTTGTTTTTTCAAGTTCGTTTCGTGAATACGTGCGAAAGATTTAACTAAAACAGCACGAACACCCAAATGACGAGGTTCCATCGCAGCATGCTCGCGGGAAGAACCTTCACCGTAGTTTTCATCACCGACTACAATTGAACCAATACCGTGTGCTTTATAGTCCCGCTGTGTTGCAGGAACAGGACCATATTCGCCTGTGAGTTGATTTTTAACGCTATCAGTCTTCTCATTGAAGAAATTCAAAGCGCCAATCAACATATTGTTTGAAATATTATCTAAGTGACCACGGTATTTTAACCAAGGACCAGCCATTGAAATATGGTCAGTAGTACATTTACCTTTTGCCTTAATCAATAATTTCAACCCTTTCAAATCCGTACCTTCCCATGGCGCAAAAGGCTCCAACAGTTGAAGACGATCAGAAGTAGGAGCTACATCAACCACCACCGAACTACCATCAGCCGCAGGTGCTTGATATCCAGGATCATCTACCGCAAAGCCTTTCGTTGGCAACTCATCCCCTACAGGCGGATCTAGCTTCACTTGTTCACCTTTATTGTTTATCAAGGTATCAGTTACCGGATTGAAACCCAAATCACCGGAAATCGCGATTGCAGCTACCAATTCTGGCGATGCAACAAATGCATAAGTATTTGGATTGCCATCTGCACGTTTTGCAAAGTTACGATTGAAAGAATGAACGATTGTATTTTTCTCTTGTTTATCGGCACCTACACGATCCCACATACCGATACAAGGACCACATGCATTGGTAAAAATTGTCGCATTGAGGTCTTCAAAAGTTTTCAGCAATCCATCACGATCAGCCGTAAAACGTACTTGCTCTGACCCTGGATTAATACCAAATTCAGCTTTTGTAATCAATCCTTTATCAACTGCTTGTTTTGCAATGGAGGCAGCACGGGATAAATCTTCATAAGAAGAGTTTGTACACGAACCGATCAATCCCCATTCCACTTGCAATGGCCAGCCATTCTTTTCAGCTTCTTCGCGCATGCGTGAAACTGGTGTATACAAATCTGGCGTAAAAGGACCATTTAGAGAAGGCTCCAGCTCAGATAGATTGATTTCTATTAACTGATCAAAATACTGCTCAGGATTAGCATAAACTTCGGCATCCGCTGTCAAGTGCTCTTTAATCACATTTGCCGCATCCGCCACTTCGGCACGACCGGTAGCACGTAAATAACGCTCCATGGATTCGTCGTACCCAAAAGTTGAGGTTGTCGCACCAATTTCAGCGCCCATGTTACAGATTGTTCCTTTTCCTGTACAAGATAAAGACTCCGCACCTTCGCCAAAATACTCAACGATAGCACCTGTCCCGCCTTTTACAGTCAAGATACCTGCAACTTTCAAGATCACGTCTTTTGCTGCAGCCCATCCGCTGAGCTTACCCGTCAATTTTACACCGATCAGCTTAGGAAATTTAAGCTCCCAAGGCAAACCTGCCATAACATCACAAGCATCAGCTCCACCCACACCGATCGCAACCATACCTAAACCGCCGGCGTTCACCGTATGCGAGTCTGTTCCGATCATCATACCGCCTGGAAAAGCATAGTTTTCCAAAACAACCTGGTGAATAATACCTGCTCCGGGTTTCCAGAAACCGATACCATACTTATTGGACACAGAACTCAAAAAGTTAAATACTTCAGAGCTTTCGTTTTTAGCTCGTGCTAAATCTTTGTCTGCTCCTTCTTTCGCCTGAATCAAGTGATCACAGTGTACAGTAGAAGGAACTGCTACCTTTGGACGACCAGCTTGCATAAATTGCAATAATGCCATCTGTGCAGTTGCATCCTGCATAGCAACGCGATCTGGAGCAAAGTCGACGTAAGAAACGCCACGTTTGTAATCTTCAGTAGCATTGCCATCCCAAAGGTGGGCATACAAAATTTTCTCAGATAAAGTCAAAGGTTTGTTAACCACTTGACGAGCCGCAGCAATGCGCTCGTCATATTGGCTATAGACCTTTTTAATCATATCTATATCAAAAGCCATATCTCTCTAATTTATGTTGTTTAATTAAGTTACTAAACCCTAATCACTCATTATTTTGTTGGAATAGGCGCAAACTTTGTTAAGTTAATGCCTTCCACAGCAGCTTTATATTCTTCGATATTCGGAATACGGCCCAAGATTGCTGAAAGAACAACAACTGGAGTTGATGCTAATAAAGACTCCCCTTTTTTACCATCCCTGTCTTCAACCACACGTCCTTGGAATAAGCGTGTTGAAGTAGCCATTACCGTGTCACCTTTAGCTGCTTTTTCCTGGTTACCCATACAAAGGTTACAACCAGGGCGTTCCAAGTACATAATATTCTCGTATTCAGTACGTGCAGTACTTTTTGGTAAAGCATCGCTAAATTCAAATCCAGAGTATTTTTGTAAGAATTCCCAATCGCCTTCAGCTTTCAGCTCATCAATGATATTGTACGTTGGCGCTGCAACGACCAAAGGAGCTTCAAACGTAACAACACCTTTTTGCTGTTCGATGTTTTTCAACATCTTCGATACGATTTTCAAATCGTCTTTGTGAACCATACAAGAACCGACGAAACCTAAGTCTACCTTTTTGTTGCCACCGTAGTACGAAAGGTCGCGAATTGTATCGTGTGTATAACGTTTGGAAACATCTGCATTATTCACATCCGGGTCAGCAATCATTGGTTCTTCGATGATATCCAGATCAATAACAACCTCAGCATAATATTTTGCATTGGTATCTGGAGTTAAAGCAGGCTTAGCGCCAGATTTAATTTCCTCAATACGTTTATTCGCCTTGTCAATTAAGCCTTGCAAAACATTGTTTTTGTTTTCCATGCCTTTATCGATCATAATCTGGATACGGTTTTTAGCGATCTCCAATGATTCGATCAACGTATTATCCTGCGAAATACAAATAGAAGCTTTCGCCTTCATTTCTGCTGTCCAGTCAGTAAAAGTAAATGCCTGATCGGCCAAAAGCGTTCCGATATGAACTTCAATAATTCTGCCTTGGAAAACGTTCTCGCCAGCAAATTGCTGCAGCATCTGTGCTTGTGTAGCATGAACCACATCACGGAAATCCATGTGTTCTTTCATACTGCCTTTAAACGTAACTTTTACCGATTCAGGGATTGGCATAGAAGCTTCACCTGTCGCTAAAGCTAGTGCAACCGTACCAGAGTCAGCACCAAAAGCAACGCCTTTAGACATACGGGTATGCGAGTCGCCTCCGATAATGATTGCCCACTCATCAATTGTAATATCATTTAATACCTTATGAATAACGTCTGTCATCGAATGATATACACCTTGAGGGTCACGTGCTGTGATCAATCCAAAGTCATTCATAAATTTCATCAGTTTTGGAATATTCGCTTGTGCTTTTTTATCCCAAACCGATGCCGTATGACAGCCCGATTGATAAGCGCCGTCTACAGTAGGTGCAATTACAGTCGCAGCCATTGCTTCAAGCTCTTGCGCTGTCATCAAACCTGTTGTATCCTGAGAACCAACAATATTTACTTTAACGCGAACGTCAGAACCGGCATGTAACACTTTACCTGGAGCTACACCAACCGCATTTTTATTAAAAATTTTCTCTACAGCAGTCAACCCTTGTCCTTCAATCGTGATTTCTTTTGATGGAGCAAACACTGTCGGCGCTTGAATGCCTAACGTTTCCGCTGCAAAAGTTTGGATTTTTTTACCAAAGACAATAGCATAAGAACCACCCGCTTTGATAAATTCCATTTTTTGTGGAGTCAAAGCTTTGGAAATATCGATCAGCTCCTGCTCGCCATTATATAATTTTTTAGTCTTGGTATTGATCGTTAAGACAGTACCTGTAGCGACAGAATAAGCTTCTTCAAGGATTGGCTCATTTTTCTCGTTACGGATTACGTTGCCATTTTCATCCACTTTCTTCACCCAGTTTTTAAGGTCTATACCGATACCTCCGGTCACATCCACTGTGGTCAAGAAAATAGGTGAGATACCATTTGTACCGCCTACAATTGGTGCGATGTTCACAAAAGGAACATAAGGACTCGCTTGTTTACCCGTCCATAATGCAACGTTGTTGACACCCGACATACGAGATGACCCCACACCCATTGTTCCTTTCTCAGCAATTAACATGACACTTTTACCAGGGTGTTGCGCCTGTAAGGCAACGATCTGTTGCTGTGCTTCAGGTGTGATCATACATTTTCCATGTAGTTCACGATCTGAACGCGAGTGCGCCTGGTTACCTGGCGACAATAAATCTGTCGAGATATCACCCTCACCAGCGATAAAAGTAATCACCTGAATTTCCTCAGCAACCTCAGGCAGTTTTGTAAAAAACTCTGCTTTTGCGTAGCTTTCTAAAATATCTTTTGCAACATCATTGCCTTGTTCAAAAGCTTCTTTCAAACGAGCGGTATCCGCGTCATATAGGAAAACTTGTGTTTTAAGAACCTCAGCTGCCTGTTTTGCAATAGCTAGGTCTGTACCCAAAGCCAGGTCCAATAAAACCTTGATTGAAGGACCACCCTTCATATGTGACAACAATTCAAAAGCGAAATCAGGTGTAATTTCAGCAACAACTGATTCACCCAAAACAATTTCCTTCAGAAATTGCGCTTTAACACCCGCTGCAGGCGTAGTACCCGGCAACGTGTTGTAAATAAACAATCTTAAAGATTCAGCTCTATTTTCATTGTTTAAATCTTTAATCTGAGCAATTACCTCACTTAGTAATTCTGCTCCGTCAATAGGCTTAGGATGTAATCCTTGGCCTTCTCGTTCTACAACCTCTTGTACGTAATCGTTGTAAATACTCATAGATATCTATCTTTCTATTTTATGGGCAGCCTAAAAACACATTGTCTTTCTATGCTACCATGTCTGTAATATAATTAAGCTAATACGCCATCTATCGGGTCCTCCCTGACAAATCACAAATTAGCCCTTCCACTTCATGTTTTGAAGCTGATCTATTTGTCGTAAATCAACTTGTATGACTAATTACAAAAATAGTGAAAATCCAACTTTAAACGCATGCATTCCATTTATTTAAATCAATTTGGAATTGTTCTAAACAGCATTTATGCAATCCTGCCATCTTTTTTTGAAATCCGCTATATTGTATTTATTTCTTTCAAAAAAAAGGTGATTTAAATTATTAAATCACCTTTTCGTTTTATATACTTTCTACAGTTATATCAATGTCTTTTAATGCTTTCACGGTTTCCAGAGGATCTGTCGCGTTGAATACAAATGAACCTGCCACCAGCACATCTGCTCCGGCTTTCAATAACTGTGCTGCATTCGCAGTCGTTACTCCCCCATCGATTTCAATCATCAGACCATCATTCACTCCCTGTGCCATGACCCTTAGTTCCTGTACCTTGGCATAGGTATTTGGAATAAATTTCTGACCGCCGAAACCTGGGTTAACCGACATGATACAAACCAAGTCCAGATCCGCAAGAACATCTTTTAAAAGTGCTACTGGCGTATGTGGATTCAATGCAACGCCTGCTTTACAGCCCAATTCTTTAATAGCAGCCAGTGTACGATGCAAATGTGTACAGGCCTCGTAATGCACGGTAATGATTGCTGCACCCGAGTCTTTACATACCTGCAGATAACGGTCTGGATCAACAATCATCAAATGTACATCCAAAGGTTTAGCAGCATGTTTTGCAATAGCCTGCATAACTGGAAATCCAAAAGAGATATTTGGAACGAAAACACCATCCATAATATCAATATGAAACCAATCTGCCTCACTGTTGTTTACCATGATGATATCATCGTATAATTTTGCAAAGTCTGCAGCAAGAACGGATGGTGCAATTAGATGTGATTTTGTTGACATGTTGTATTTTTTTGCAAAGATAACAAGTATTTTTGGTTCATCACAGCGTTTACCCGATTTAATACCTCTAAACGACAATTGGCTGAAGCTGCAGAAAATAATTATAATTACATTTGTATATTAACATGACAATAAAATACAGCTCACCGTGGGAAGACTAAAAATAAAATACAGAAGAGAATTAAATACAACGGAGAACCTCGTCCGAAAAATTGGATTAATACTTATCACCATTATTCTGATCTGTATATTCCTTCCCAAACAGCCTCGTTTTCGCTATGAATTCCAAAAGGGAAAAGTATGGAATCATGAGAATCTGATATCACCCTATAATTTTGCCATATTAAAAACGCAGGAGGAATTGAATGCGGACAAGAAAAGTATCTTAAACACGATTCAACCGATTTATAATGCCAATACGACAACAAGCAAAGAGCAAATTGATCAGTTCAACACGGATCTTGCCGAAAAGTGGCAAAGCAGCAAATTGGATACAACGCATGAAAATATAGTAGATTATAGAAATGCCGGTAATGCCATCTTAAGCCATCTCTATGGCAAAGGCATTCTGTCATTGAACAATCGGTTTCAGAACCGCAGCAATGACAAATCTCCAGCTTCCAAGCATTACAACTTTACACTGATCCAGGACAAAGTTGCCAGCCAAAAAAACACGGCCGACTGTTACACCATCGAAAGCTCTTATGGTTATATGGATGAAATTATGCCCAAATTGACCAAGATAAAGCAAAAGAGCTGGCTGGAGGAAACTTTAAAAAATTACATTACCATTAACTACATCTACAACGATCAACAAACAGAAGCTTTAGAACAAAATGCCATTGCAAACATATCGGCTACGCGCGGTGTGGTCCAAAAGGGAGAACTGATCGCTGAAAAGGAGAAAATCATATCCAATGAGACGTACCAGAAACTCGAGTCGCTTCGTAAGGTATATGAAGATGAAGGCAAGATCAGCGGAAATCAAAACTATGTGACCCTTGGGCAATTTCTGATTATCTCGCTTGCCCTGTCTATTTTGATGGTATTCCTTTTTCTTTTCCGTAAGGACATCTATTTTAACAATAGGTTGCTGGTCATTATCATGATTGTGATCATTGGTATGCTCGCTGTCCTATCTTGGGCGATCAAAATCAAAATCCCTAATCTCTATTACATCCCATTTTGCGCCGTCCCCATTATTATTCGTATCCTTTTTGATACGCGTGTAGCACTCAATATCCATCTGTTGATGGTTCTGCTAGCAGGTCTTTTTGTACCGAATAGTTTTGAGTTTGTCTTTTTACAATTTATGGCGGGGATAGTTGCGATATATAGTATTAAAACATTGGTCAAACGAGAGCAGCTGTTCATTTCCTCTGCTATTATCCTCGGTACCTATTGGATTGCTTACATTGGCTTGGTCGTCACGAGAAATGGATCTATAGACACCATTTACTGGTCCGACCTCCTTCCCTTTTTCGTAAGTGTCATGATTACCTTGTTGGCTTATCCAATGATCTATGCATTCGAAAAGTTATTTGGTATTGTATCTGATCTAACACTCATGGAGCTTACCAATAGTAACTCCAAGTTATTGCGGGAGCTCTCTTTTAAAGCTCCGGGAACATTTCAACACTCCTTACAGGTGGCTAATCTAGCGGAAGCCGCTATCTACAAAATTGGCGGGAATCCGCTGTTGGTCCGCGCCGGAGCCCTGTACCACGACATCGGGAAATTGACAAATCCCCAGTTTTTCATCGAGAATCAGAAGACAGAAAAAAACCCGCATGATGAGCTTTCACCGGAACAAAGTGCGCAGATTATTATATCACATGTCATCAAAGGCGTCGATATCGCCAAAAAACATCAATTGCCTGACGTGATCCTGGATTTTATCCGCACACACCACGGAACAACGCGTGTTGACTATTTTTATAACGTTTTTGTCAAGAACAACCCCGATAAACTGGTTGACGAGTCTTTATTTACCTACCCCGGACCTATTCCTTTTTCCAAGGAAACAGCTGTACTTATGATGGCGGATTCGGTCGAAGCCGCATCCCGTGCATTAAAAGAACCATCTGAAGAATCTATCAATAACCTTGTCGATAAAATTATCGAACATAAATTGATGCGGGGGCAGTTCAATAATAGTAACATTACGCTAAAAGATATCACCGAATCTGCAGTTATTTTTAAGGCAATGCTCAAAAGTATCTACCATGTTCGGGTAGATTATGATTTAAGCAAAAAAACAATGTAATTTTAATTGTCAAACAACAAATTGAATTTCAAACGCTTATTGCAACATTACATTTTTTTTGCATTTTTTTTAATATTTAGACTTTGCAGAATCAAATAATTGCCTTATGTTTGCAATGTCAAAACGAGGAAGGGTGCCTGAGTGGCCGAAAGGAACAGTTTGCTAAACTGTCGTACTGGAAACGGTACCGCGGGTTCGAATCCCGCCTCTTCCGCCAAGACAAAAAGGCTTTCTGAGAAATCAGAAAGCCTTTTTTTTGTTTTTGGAGCAGGGGCAGCACTTAAAGTATATCTACACTCGTATTAAATTCATTGTAAAAGCCACTTGCGTTATTTTCGCTTGCTGATCAGATTATCACCATCGTTGCGTTGCAGTTTGTCCCCCTCAATGACGACAGCGATTTTTATTTTTTACACAAGCGCAGCTTATTCTCTCGTACACTTTTTGGGTAGCAGCAAACGAAGATCAGGTGGTGGTCAGATTATCTCTTTCTACAGTGCTTGTTCAGTGCTTGTTCAGTGTTTGTTCAGTGATCACTCAGTATAGACTGTATAAGCAGTGACTAATCACTGTCTAAAGATTGATTGAATATTGTTATTACCTACCGCTTGGTATTAGAATGTTTCCGTTTTATTTTTGTTCTTGATTAGCTACCAACCTAATCAGGCAATTATGAGTCATCAAAAATGGTGTTCATGAAACTGTTTTCTGGAAGGCAGACTGCCTTACTGCGCAGGGAGATCTTATTATATTGGAAATAGTAGTAAGATACGGCATTCTTATTATTACAATTAATTACATATACACCAACAGCTGCTGCTTCTATTAGGAATTTGCATCTTAAATTAAAATGATCAAACCCGAATTTGAAATTTGGATATAAGATCGTCTTGATTTTTCGAAGAGCGAAAATCCTGAAATTGCTCAATCTAGCATCGATTTAATACGAAAAACACTTCTAGGTATTAAGGTTAAATTGCAGCTGTTTGAACCGGGCGACCAACTATTTTCCTGCGTTCATACAGAATCAACAGCGGCGCATACCCCGGACATATCATCTATACCATAAAATCCGGCAATAGCGCAATTACAAATCTCGTCGATCTGATACATTCACCTATCCTAGTTTCCCAGCCTCATTGGGGAACCCAATGGGATATTGATTTCAATCGTGCTGTGGACACACGGATAAAAATACTTGATCGTTCAAGTTTACCTTTTTTTCTTACGTTTTAATTTCCCAAAAACTTCTCGGTTGAACATTAATGCTATAATCCTAAATTTGAAAAAATAATCAACTTCATCCCCTGCTTGAACGCAAGCTCTCGATCAATTCCCCTAAACTCTCTCAACATCACTTGAAAAATCCGAGTCGAAAGGTTCATCACAGGATTCTTTTTACAATATTCAATCGGATAAATAAAGAAATTCTCAAATGCTTAAAAAGTCGCCCGGAAACAAATACGGTATGTGATTTCGTGCCTGCCCAAATATCCCAGTGATGAAGCTGGCCAGGAAAGACTATGTGTAACTGCTTACCGTTTATTTCATAGGCAACCCCATCGATAGTATGCGTGCCACCACCTCTTTCAAACAACAAAAACGAAAAAAAATCAAGTCCGATAGGCTCATTTCTAAACATCTGCCGCTCAGTCTTGAAATATAGAATCTCTTCTTTTGTCGCCCTCAATTCCTGAAAATATTCGAAATGCTCTATATCATAATTTTTGTTTTTCATCCTATCCAATTATTTGCAACAAATGACGCCATCAACATCTTTGACATGATCAGAACGCCATCCATATGATTCTAGGGAACCTGTCCCATATGTGTGAGAAAATTTATCCATTCTCCCTCAACAGAAAATAATATCGAATTAAAATAACATTGAATTTATCGATTCTCAAAACGTAAGCAGCAAAATGAATGATTTGATAAAGCATATAGATGAATTTTATAAACGATTTTTCATTTCACCTACTACCAAGAAGAAATGATTACATTAAAACAGGCCCCTATTCACAAAAAATAGATTAGTAGTGCAGCACTCTTCCCACTGATATACTTGTTGGCCAAATAGCTCTTTTAATCCCTAATAACAGCGACATGCCTAAGGTCATAAAATGTTGTTTGTGGACCAATGAGAAGATCAAACCAGATAATATTCCAAATTTTAATTGGAAATTTTAGCATTCCAGTCATCCAGGAAATTTTCAAGAACATCCAATGGCAAACAACCATATTTTAACACTGCGGCATGAAAAGCCTGAAAACTAAATTTCTCGCCCTGTAAGTTTTGGTATTTTTTTCTCAATTCTTTGATTTTTAGCTCCCCGATTTTATAAGAAAGTGCTTGTCCTGGCCAAGCCATATATCTTTCAACTTCTGCCTTTGCGATATTTTCGCTTATTGATTCATGATCCATCATATATACAATTGCCTGTTGTTCAGTCAGCCTTCCGGTATGAATACCAACATCAATTACTAAACGTATTGCACGGTGGATCTCATTATTTAGCGCACCCATCTTTTGATATGGATCTGTATAGCATCCCAATTGTTCACCCAAGGATTCGCAATACAGTGCCCAACCTTCCATGTAAGCATATAGGGCATTTTGTTGTTGGAAAGTAGGAAGTTCGCTATACTCCTGCTGTAATGCAATCTGATAGTGATGCCCAGGTATTGCCTCATGTATAAATGTGCATTCTAGGCCATAAAAAACTGTATTTATCTTAGTCGGGTCAGGTATCGGAACGAAAAAAATGCCAGCTCTCTTTTCTTTTAAGTTTCCTTTAATATAATAAGGACCTCCTTGTGACGCCTCTTGGTAAGGATCTACGCGTTTTATAACAAATTTCGTTTTGGGCTCCACTAAAAACATATCTTTTAAATGAGGCTGAATTTTATTATATATTTTTTGATAGGCGTCTAGCACCTGTTCTGGGGTTTTAAATGGCCTAAACCTTTGATCTGTGCGCAAAAATCTAAAATAATCTTTTAAAGAGCCTTTAAAGCCATTGAGAACCATATTTTGTTCCATTTCATGGGTTATACGGTCCACCTCTTTAAGCCCGATCTGATAAATCTGGTCGGGACTAAGTGTAGAGCTGGTCGTATATAACTTGATGTAGTACTGGTACATTTTATCCCCGTCAGGAAGACTATTCAAGCCCGATTGTAAAGATGCAAAAGGCATATAATCGTATTGTAAATAACTTGCTAACTTCGCATAGGAATTCAAGACATAATTAGGAATAACCTCGTTGTATAGCATTGTCAATTTTTTCCTTTCCTCATGGGAAAAGTTTTCCGGAAATTGTTGCAATGGCCTGTAAAAAACACTTTTTAAAGTATCTCTTTCGCCGAGCGCGATCAATTGTGGAATCATACGGCCAACCAGAGACCTTGGTAGAACAACTCCCGCTTTCTTCCCTTTCTCGAAATTTGCGATAGCAGTATCTGCCCAGGCCTTAAAAGAGATCATCCTTTTAGACCAATTTGTATAATCTTCAATGGTATGAAATGGCTGGGGACCATTGGTCGAACCAAATAGTGCAAGGTCTGTTGGAACCGAAGCTGTAAACTGATTAAAAGGAATATATTCAAAATGCATAGAGAGCCCCTCTAAACCCGTTTTTAACGTATAATCCAATACATCATAGGAAATACGATCTGCCTCTGTCAAGTTTTGCCTATCGAATTGCTGTAATTCGTTTAAACATGACTGATAGAAATTTTTCTTAGCGACTAAAAAATCAAAAGAACCCTCGTTCTGAAGCAAGTCATCGTAGACATGAATACCATCCGCTGTTGCTTGGAGCGGATTGAAATAGCACTCTTTTTCATAGTATTTTTCAAATAGCCTATGTAAAGCACTTAAATGCTGTCCCATAGATTTTCTCGAGTACAAGATAGAGGAGAGCAACAATACAGTTGTTAAAATTTTCTTTTTCATTGGAATTAAAGCTTTAATCATAAATAATCCATCTGGACCATTTTCCTTATGATCAAAGTTAAAATCAACGCGCTAGACAAAATTGTACCCAATTAGCCTCAACTTTTTTTTCTACATCCGTTGATACTGACTCGGCGTGATCCCCATAAACCTTTTGTAGGTTTTAATAAAATGAGCCTGATCAGCAAAGCCACAATTGAATGCTATTTCTGTGAGTGATAGCTTCTTTAATCTGATCATGGGTAATGCCTTTTCAATTTTAATCCGCCGAAGATAATCTCCAATTGTACAACCAAAATATTGAGGAAAATATCGAGAGATTGTAACCGGATGCAAATTCATTTCTTCAGAAATATAACTTAACGATAATGGAATATCCCAATGATCATACAAAAAATCTTTGATACGGAAAATCCACGCTGGCCCTATACGCTTAATGGGAGTGGTACATGTCAAAAGCAGGACGGAAAGTTGCTCCATTGCCAATAAACTTTGTTGGTCGTCTAAATAATGTTCCCCCATTATCTTTACTAAACCGCTTGTGCCCCATTGAATACCATTCGAAAACATACAGGATTCATCTGGTATATTTAAATCATATTTAGTTAGAAAATCTTCGGTAAATTCAAGATTAAAGATTCTTGTCCCTTTTATATAACCAATATTCTGGTGGATAATACCGGGATAGTAATATAGAGAAGTACCCTGTTGCTGCCGATTTTTCTCATTCTGCCTGATTTCAACACTTCCACCATTCAAAATATGTGAAAAATGTGGATTCTGATGACAATGCCAATCAGAGATAATACCAGCCTCGTAATAAATATCAGAAGTAATGATACCAGCAAAAGAACTTTGGCTAACTTCGTTCCCAATATACTTACCAGCTTCTAATACGAGCAGCTTATTGTTTTCATTTTCCACAGCTTTCCCCCTATTTTAAATGTAATTTCATATTTCCGCAATGATAAATATAATTAAAATTCATGTGCTAAAAAGATCGACCCGACTAGCCCTATCACTTATCTAAAGATTCCAACATACTTTCTCTCGAACGAAAGTCCAGCCTTTTTATTTTACAACTTCCTCGCAAGCTATTTCTTCGTTCGGGACACTCCACAAAAAATACCTGAAACCAGTGATAAGGGTTATGGACCAATTCGTCTATTTTTGCAGGAAAGGAGAGTGAAAAATGAGAAAACTAATGGGATGCTATTTAATCATCTTTGTCATCGGACCATTTTGTTCAAAGGCGCAGGAAAACTTAAAATTTGACGATAATTTCAACCTATGGAACATACAAAAGGGTCAGTCGGCAACTGTTTTTGCCACAAAAGCTTATGTGCGTGCTCAACCTAGTCTTAAGGCAGCAATCGTAGATTCTTTATCGGTAGGAAATGTCGTTACGATCACCAGCGCGCCTTTCAAAGGAAATACGCTGAAAAATTTTTATGCACCTTGGCACCAAATAAGCTATTTCGAAGGCAGTATCAAAAAAAGTGGATTTATTTGGCTCGGATTATTAGCGCTCGGAAAACAAACCGCTTCGGACGGCTCGCAATATATTTACGGTTTTGAACGTTTTACCAAAAGTATCAACGAACAGGAACAGGATCATTTTTCAACAGTGGTAAAACTTCTCGACGCAAAAGGAAATTTTCTAGCTGAACACACCTTCCCTTTCGCCTATTCAGAACAAACCTTCTCTCAGAGTAAATTGCTGCCGGCCATGGGGCTGCAAAATGTCAAACAAATCATACGCATCGAATTTCTGGGGGAAGCCTGTGGTATACCTTCTGAGTACAACTATGTGGCCTGGACAGGACAACGACTTGTAGATCTTCCCAGCAGGTATTCTGTTAGTGATGCTGGTGTGTTCTATTACGATGAAAAGATTCTTTTCCCTTCCGAACACGGAAAAAATAATCAGATTATCTATAAATACATCGAAGAGGGAGAAGCTATTGACGACGATGCAGAAAATCCGAATTTCAAGATCACAAAAAAAAGTGAAGAATTTCTATGGAACGGTAATAGCTTTGAAAAGCTTTCAACGGCTAAATAGTATTTTCCACAGATTTTAACATACTGGATACATATAAAAATTAATAAATGGAAGAAAAGAATATATATGATTTGTTCTACAGCGGACAACTAGACTTATTTATCATTGAAGGAGAAAACCAACTGCGACAAAACGATCAAGATGTTACGCTTTGGACACACCTAGCCATCGCCTATCATGATCAGGCATTCTATGAAGGCCACGAAGCTATTTTCGATGTTATTCAGGAAAAAATGATCCCCTATTTTCAAAAAGCATTGGCCATCGAACCTGATAATGAAACGACCCTATATCATATACTGAATTATGTTTTGGACAATCAAGCGACATTAGCACAAATTGGTCGTCCAAAATTTCATATTACTGAAGGCAATAAAGGTCTATTCATCGAATACGCAAAAAAACTAATCGCTTCCCCAAATATGTCCGGATATGGGCACAACTATTTAACCAATATCTACGAAGGGCTCCAGGACGATACAGCGATGCTTCCAGTTTTGGAGGCGAGCATTGATTTCGTTAAAGAAACATTCAAGGATGAACGGGAAACCTTGGATCATAATTTTTCCATCTTTTGGATAAAGAAAATATACCTGCTTGACCGTACCAAACAGATCAATGAGTCTAATATTTTAGCTTTAATGGAAGCTGATTTTAAGCATTTCATCAGCAGCAATGAAATGAATTATGTGGATCTCGCTGAAATTGCTTACGAAAATAAAGCAATCGACCTAGCACTGCAAATTTTACTTAAGCTTATCAAAGGGGAAAACTCAGCCCTGCATATCCATCAGGAGTTGGTCAAATGGCATACTCGTTTTGAGGAATTGATTGCCGAGGGGTATGAGCACCCTGAGGTCTTCTACTATCAGCTTATCATTGAGCGCAATTACTCAGAAGAAATCGGAATCCCGCTTGACTATTATTATCTCCATGCACTCAAATTGGTCGATGCCTATCCTGATTCTTATGTCGGTTACCATTTTGCGGCAGCCTATCTCTATGACGAGGGGCAGTATGCCGCGGCTATTCCGCATCTAACAATGGTAGGTGAACGAAAATGGAATGCAACATCCTGGCGACGCCTAGTTGAATGCACCTTTAAAGCTAATGGAACAGTTTACGATCAGGTTCCTACTTTCCATGACCTTCCCCGTGAATGTTATAATGAAGCTGTCACGCTATCTGATTTTATTCACGCTCAGGACAACTTAACCACAGTTGATCAATCTGCACTACAATTGCTCGTCCTCGAACTTTATCGTCAAGCCTACGACGCTTTCAACGAGTATTTTGAACAGAATAAATATGAAAGTGACTACTTTGGGGGCTCCCACAACAGAGCTATGAATTGTAATAATCTAGCGTTAGCGTATAAGGCAGCAGGAGAACTGGAAATCTGTTATGCTATCGCCACCGAAGGATTAAGCTATTCCGACTTTGAAGAACTTCATTTCACCCGAGCCGATGCCTTGTCAGCATTGGAAGATTACGCACGTCTGGAGGAGGTACTTCAACAATACTTTGACACCTATCAGATCTCGCTGGAAGCCACCCTGGAGCAGCAAGCATTTACCTCCGAAGAAGATGAAGAAGCTGAAGATATGGAGTCTGTTGTATTTCCTCCCTGTTACCGCATGCTTATGCATCAAATCGATGTTGAATACCAGCTAGGTCGATCAGCGAATATTCAATCCCGGGCCCAACAGCTCCTCGAGTTTATTTACAAATTCTATATTGATCATCCCAATTTAGACGACTACCAGTATCGTGATTTTGAGGCATCAAAGAATGGGATCGAACATATTATCTATCAGATAATCGAGCCGGATAATTTTGAGCAACGTGTCTCCTATTACGAAAATATGGCACAACGGTACCCACATGAAGCACAGCCTCAATATGTGTTGATGCAGCTATATAATGAAAAGAGCAATTACAAGTCCATGAACCTCGCTGCACAGAAATACCTTAAAAATAAACGGGAATTTATCATCGATAATTTCGATAAAGCAAAGACGCTCTATCTCATTGTTAAAAGCCATTACTATCTTACGGAATTTAGCGCAGGTATAGAAACATTCCAAACGTATGACAACTGGGTACAGTCTGTCATGGAGCCTAATGATTATGTCCTTTGGTTAAAATTTGGAATTGAACTTTTGGCCGAAAACGGAGATATAGATGAAGTAAATAAATACGTCAGTGTTTTCAACGGTATTTATCAGCAATGTGATTGGGGCTACGACGATGATGTCGAATCGGTTAAATTAGCAGAGGCATATGCAAACTATAAAACAGGGAATCTGAAAAAAGCACACAATTTGCTTGATGAAGTGCTCGCCTATTCGGATCATTCTCCTTTAGCTGATGAATATAAACGTACCTGGAAAAAGCCCGGCTTTTTTTCTGGTTTTAAGTTTTAAGTATTTCTTTGCTTTCCGAAAAAAGAATTCCAAACGTCGCTCCATGTTATCTGGTCCTCCCAAACTCAAATAACATGGAGCGTATAAAAAAGTCCATAATGCCAAAAAAAGTTAAAAGTGGAAGCAAATTCTACCCAAAACAACTATATTTGAGCTGATATGGTACTTAAGCGACTTATACTACTATTTTTAACCTTCGGTTTCCTTTTAAGTGCACCCGACGCTTTCGCCTGCCATAAAATGAATGCACACAGTAGTCACACACAAGGTAATACTACCACTGACAAAAAGAACCATTGTTGTTCAAAATTTAAATCTTTCCAAAAAAAGGCTTTCTGTAAACATCACAAACCATGTAAAAATTGCAATTGTCAATGCACGTATAGTGGTACATTTTTGGCAATTTCCAATCCCCTTGAACAAGGTCATGAACTTTGCTGTATAGCAATCAAAAAAAATTATAAACCCATAGCGCCAACGTTTATTTCTGAGGGATATTTTTGTCCTTGGGTCCCGCCAAAAATAAGTTAATCCATACAATCCATACATTGATCATTTATCAATCATTTTTGATTACTTATTTTTATTTATTTTTTCATCCAATCATATGAAAATCAAACATTATATTATAACAGGGGCTTTAGTACTATCCTCTTTGACAAACTATGCACAAAACAACACCGTGAACACCACTGTTAAAATTGCTGGAAACTGCGGTATGTGTAAAAAAACAATAGAAAATGCAGGAGCCGCCGCTCAGGCTAAAGTTGAATGGAACGAAGACAACCAAACAGCGACAATAGCCTATGACGGAAAGAAAACTTCCTTAGATGCTGTATTGAAAAGTATCGCAGGAGCAGGCTATGACAATGAAAAATACCTTGCCGCGGAAGATAATTATGCTAAACTACATGCTTGCTGCCAATACGAAAGAAATTTAGCTCCTCCAGCTTCAGATAGCCCACAAGACAAAAGCATTGAGCCGGTAGCTTCAGTAGATTACATCAGCAACGCAAGCAATTTTCAAAAGATCTATGACCAATACTTTCTGCTTAAAGATGCACTTGTAGCTGCGGATAGTAAACAAGCTACAGGCCTAGCAAACGATCTTGCCGATGCAATCGCTAAAATACAAACTGCTGATCTAACGAAAGCGGAACAGGAGGTCTGGAAAACCAAAACAACATCACTCAAAGCGACAGTGAAGAGCCTACAACAGGCAACGGATATCAGTAAACAACGAGAAGCCTTCGCGCTACTGTCAGAAGATATCTATAGTTTGTCCAAAAACTCGAAACCGTCTTCCTCTGTTTATTACCAAAAGTGTCCAATGTTCAACAAAGGCAAAGGTGCGACTTGGTTAAGCCGACATAAAGAAATCAAAAATCCATACTACGGCGCACAGATGCTAACATGCGGCAGCACAATTCAAACGCTTTAACAAATAACGTCGTTTAATCGACTCTTAAAAGGTTTATCTCCCCACGAGATAAACCTTTTTTTGTAATTGCTGCCGCAATGGTCGATTTTTATAAACCAAAATAGTATATTTAGTATCAACAGAAATTGGTTCGCTTAAATAACAACAGGCGTATATTATAAAACAAGGTTCAATTCATGGAAAAAGTAATTATTACAGGTGGTGCTGGAGCTATAGGTCTTCATTTAACAAAGCTATTGGTTGCCAATTTCTATGAAGTTATTATTTTTACCAGAAATCCGAAGTCCCATCCCGTACAAAACAATGTCCGATATGTACATTGGGATCCCAGTAAGCAGGAGATTGACGTCAAATCAATTCAGGAAGCCGACTATATCATTAACCTGGCGGGTGCAAACCTCAATTCGAAACGCTGGACAAAATCCTATCAGCAAGAAATTATTGCCAGCAGGGTTGAAAGTGGGCAACTGCTCTATCAAAGTCTAAAACAAATACCAAATCAAGTAAAAGCAGTCATATCTGCCTCCGCTATAGGTTGGTATGGAGCAGACGATCAGTACCAAAACAAACCTTTTGAAGAAGGAGATCCACAAGGCGGAAATTTTCTCTCCTGGGTATGTAACCTCTGGGAAGGAAGCGTGAAACCTATCGAAACATTGGGAAAAAGACTCATTGTTTTCCGTTTTGGGGTAGTTATCAGCAAAGATCAGGGCCTACTCAAAGAAATCAACCGTTTCCTACCCTTTCGGTCAATTCCGGTATTAGGCTCTGGAAAACAGATACTCAGTTGGATCCATATGGATGATCTCTGTCGGATGCTGCTCTTTGGCATACAAAATGATACCATAGCCGGAATTTATAATGCCTGTTCATCCGAACCACTTCCCCTCGCGGAGTTTGCAAAAAGAATAGCCAAACGTAAATACGGTCCATTCTATATTCCCCTACCCGTCCCGTCATTTTTGATTAAATTTATGCTTGGAAAAAAAGGGCAGGAAATGGTGCTCAATGGTACTTGGGTAAGCAACAAAAAGATAATACATGAAAAATTCCCTTTTAAATATCCCCTTTTGGACAATAATTGTATAGATAATTTACATATTGATTAATTGTTAATTCGCGTTAATTTCTGCCCTTTTTAGGACAAAATCCGTATATTTGCGGCTTATGAAGATTTTTAGATATGGCGCAAAGGGCTCCGAAAAAGCGGGAGTCATTTTAAACGAAAAGAAATATGATGTTTCAGAGGGAAATTTTCAATACAACCGCGATTTCTTTGCGGATATTGCAAATTTAGAAAGGCTTCAAACATATATAAATGAAAAAGGCGACACGCTTAAAGAGATAGCCGACGACGAGCGTATCGGTACACCATTGGAAGCTCCGTCCAAAATACTTTGTGTAGGGCTTAATTTCGATGATCACGTCAAAGAAACCAAATTGCAACAAGCTTCAGAGCCTATCGTATTTATGAAATCTGTATCTGCATTCAATGGCCCTTTTGATGGAATCACCCTTCCGAAGTTCTCTGTAAAATCTGATTGGGAAACCGAATTTGCCATTGTAATTGGGAAAAAAGCTTCTTATGTTACTGAAGAAGAAGCTTTGGACCATGTGTTTGGCTATGTGCTACACAATGACGTTACAGAGCGTGAATTTCAAATCGAGCGTGGCGGAACATGGGATAAAGGTAAAGGATGTGATACTTTCGCTCCTATTGGCCCATTTATAGCAACCAAAGATGAATTCACAGATATTGATAATTTAAAAATATGGCTTAAACTCAATGGTGAGCTTATGCAAGATGGCAATACAAGTGATTTTATCTATCGTGTGCCCAAATTGATTTCTTATTTAAGCCATTTTATGAGCTTACTTCCAGGCGACATCATTTCCACAGGATCACCTGCAGGATCTGGCATGGGCAAATCCCCACAAAGATTCCTGAAAGATGGCGATATCATCGAATATGGCATCGATGGACTCGGATCTGCAAAACAAGTGATTTCGGCTTATCAAGCGTTGTAAAAAACATATATCTGGGTTCTTTCATTCTTTTTCCGTATGAAAGAACCCATTTTCTTTCACTTGATTTTATTTTATCCCTGGCATTTGTGTACATTTATATCAACATCATCCATTTGTCCAACTAAAATTGCTAAATCCCTACAGGGTCAATGATTCAACTAAACAACATATCCAAATCTTTTGAGGTAAAAGCGACACGTATTGATGCCTTAAAAGACATCTCACTGTCTATTGAAAAAGGTGAAATTTTTGGTGTAATAGGCGCTTCCGGAGCCGGCAAAAGTACTTTGATCCGTTGCGTCAACCTTTTGGAAAGACCAGACAGTGGTCAAGTAATTATAGAAAATGACGACTTGATGTCGCTATCTTCCACTGGTCTTATGTTGAAAAGAAGAAAAATTGGTATGATTTTCCAGCACTTCAACTTACTATCATCAAGAACAGTGTATGAAAATATATCCTTTCCGCTCGAGCTTGAAGGCAAATCGAAAGAATTTATCAGCCAAAAAGTGTTGGAACTATTGCGTTTGGTCGGGTTGGAAGATAAAGCCGACGTGTACCCTGCAAATCTCTCCGGAGGCCAGAAACAACGTGTTGCTATCGCGCGAGCATTAGCCAATGATCCTTACATTCTACTTTGCGATGAGGCCACAAGTGCCTTAGACCCCGCAACTACAAAATCCATCCTTAAACTGCTAAAAAAAATCAATAAGCAGCTTGACCTTACGATATTGTTGATTACCCATGAGATGGATGTTATAAAAAGTATTTGCGATCAGGTTGCCGTATTAGACCACGGAGAATTAATTGAAACCGGCCCGGTAGAATCAATATTCGCCAATCCTCAGCAAACAACAACTAAAAACTTTATTCAGTCTTCACTTGAAGTTGAAATTCCACTAAGTTTTCAGGAACGCTTAAAAAGCGCTGGAAACCCACTCGTAGAGATCTATCTAACTTCAAATGAAGAATCCATCCCATTTATACAGCATTTGGAACAACAATATCAAGTCAAGACAAATATCATTACCGCTCAAATAGATTATATTGGCGAAATGAAATTTGGTGTTATATTGGCCGAACTATCGGGTGAAAAAGAAAATGTAACGCGTAGTCTATCTTTCTTAAAAGAAAAGCATTCACAAACTAAAATATTAGGCTATGTCTGATCAGGTATTTAATCTTCTGCTATCGGGTACTTTAGAAACCCTAACCATGACTTTCCTATCAGGCTTCTTTGGTTTTGTCCTAGGTCTCCCACTCGGGATATACCTGTTCTTGACCCGAAAACATCAACTGCTCGAAAACAAAGCCATGCACCAACTTGTTTCATTGCTGGTGAATGTGTTTAGGTCTATCCCCTTTATCATACTTATCGTATGGATGATTCCGTTTACACGCAACGTTGTCGGAACATCAATCGGTATGGCCGCAGCATTGGTCCCCCTGAGTATAGGCGCGGCCCCATTTATAGCAAGACTTGTGGAAAATAGTCTTCTGGAAATTCCAAATGGCCTGATTGAAGCCTCAAGAGCAATGGGTGCAAATGCACAACAGGTAATTTTCAAAGTTTTACTTCCGGAGGCTCTCCCCTCACTAGTAAACAATGCGACAATTACCTTGATAACACTTGTTGGTTACTCCGCCATGGGCGGTGCTGTAGGTGCCGGTGGACTTGGACAGATTGGCTATCAGTATGGTTATGTCGGATATGATACTTTTATCATGAATTCTGTTCTAATTTTATTAATTTTAATAGTATTCCTGTTACAGTATACAGGAGATTACATCTCAAAAAAAGTAAACCATCGTTAACATAAATTATATCATATGAAAAAATTGAACTATGCATTTGCAATCTTAGCCTTCAGTCTCGTATCGATTGTAGCATGCAATAACAGAGAAAAGAAAGAGAATATCCTCAAAGTCGGTGTTGTGTCCGGCCCAGAAAAGGAGCTTGCGGAGACGGCTAAGAAAGTTGCAAAGGAAAAGTTCAATCTTGACGTTGAATTAGTGGCTTTCAACGACTATGTCGTACCCAATGAAGCCTTAAATCAGGGTGATATCGATGTAAACGTATTTCAGCATCAGCCCTATCTACAAGAGCAATCCAAACAACGCGGTTTCACGAAATTAACCATTGTCGGAAACACGTTTGTATTCCCCATTGTTGCCTATTCAAAGAAAATAAAAACAATCACAGAGTTACAACCGGGAGCCGTTATTGCTATTCCTAATGACCCTACAAATGGTGGACGCTCTCTTTTACTTCTCCAGCGCGAGGGAATTATCGGTCTAAAAGAAAATGTAGGTATCCAACCTAAAGTAACAGATATAGTAAGCAATCCTAAACAGGTTAACATCATCGAGATGGAGGCTCCACAGCTACCTCGCGTCCTAGATGATCCTCAGGTTACAATTGCCATCATCAACAATAGTTTCGCCTCTCAAGCTGGTTTAGATCCCGAAAAACAAGGCTTATTCACAGAAGATAAAGAATCGCCTTATGTTAATCTAATTGTTGCCCGCTCAGATAATAAAAACGATGAGAAGGTGCAGCAGTTTATCCAGGCGTATCAGTCACCAGAAGTCGAAGCGACCGCAAAAAAAGTGTTCAAAAATGGCGCCATTAAAGGCTGGTAAAATTTTAAACAGACAAGTGATAGAATCAGGCCAATTATGCCCTTGTGGCTCTGGCAATACCTATGGGGAATGCTGCCAGCAAATTCATCGTCTTCATGCCAAAGCAACCACAGCAGAGGCATTGATGCGCGCACGTTATAGCGCCTTTGCGACACAACAGATCGATTTCCTATACGATACGTTCCATCCCTCAACACGACGGTTCCAAAATAAACAGGCAATCGGACAATGGGCAAGGGAGAATAAATGGATGCAACTCTCTATCCTTAAAGCTAGATTACACACAGTCGAGTTTGAAGCACATTACCTGGATCCGCAAATGGAAGTTCAAATTCACCATGAAAAGTCAACTTTCAAAAAACAAGGTGATTTATGGTACTACGTGGACGGACGTTGATATAACATATTTCGCTTGCAAGCTATTGTAAAGGATCCCAGGCCGCCAACAACAGCTTGCAAGCAGCTTTTTATTTTATAAAAGAAAATATAGCATCAACAAAGGCTTTATTTTGCTCGTAATACAAGACATGCCCACCTTCGATGAGCACAGTTCTTTGGTGCGGAAATTGAAACTTTCGGTAATGATTCACCCCAATAGCATAATCCTTTTTACCCGCAATGACCAAAACTGGCACTTTAATCTTTTTTGTTTCTGGCCTAAAATCTTCGCAATAGATTTTATAATCCCATACATGTTTCCCAAAATCATAAGTTCGTTCAGGACTCTCATCGATATGATCTAGCTTATCGACCGTTTTCTTATCGTCAGAGAGCATTTTATAGCTCAAGTCCTTCGCTGAAAGTGCACGCCTCGCCAATGAAAAAGTTGTTAAGATAGAATCTCTGGCTGTAACCTTGAAGTTACTATGGATCAATTGGTTAACATACCCTATCTGATCTTCCAATGAACTATTGAGGTCTAAAGTCGAATTTGCCAATATTAAACCAAACAAATGATCTGGATATTTTTTCGCATAATTTACAGCGATTATCCCACCAAAGGAATGTGCCAATAGATAGATTCTTTCTACCCCTAGGGCATGACGAATAGCTTCAATGTCTTCTACCATGCGATCTAACGAATAATTTCCACTAGTCGACACCTCAGTCTTCCACAACCTCGCTGGTCCAAATACACCATCTTTAGCCGTTTTTCAAGAGCTCGACCTCCCATCTCCTCAAACGACTTACTCCAGGCTCCAGGCCCTCCATGTACGAAAATACAAACCGGACCATTTCCAGCAGACTTCGCAAAAAGTTTGACCCCATCCTGGGTTTCAATATAAACGGATGAATCACGATCCAAAGCAGTCGTCTTTGTTTGAGCAAATGCCATATTGATCGTAATCATTAAACAAAAAAAATAAAATATAGATCGTCTCATTTCCCCGTACGGATTTGGTTTAAAGTTCTATTTGGTTTAAAGAACGGTAGTTATTGCGCTAAATATAATAAATAGGCGCAGCAAAATCATCAACATGAGTTAAAGACAATAAAAAAGCAGTCTCAACGAAATGTCAAGACTGCTTTTCTTCAACGATTATTCGTCAGTTATTTCTATTAGATTGCCTCTTCAGTATCTTCGCGGTAAGGAGCTTCTTCATCAAACTCGCCCTCCCATTTAGCAACAACAACGGTTGCCAAACAATTTCCGATTACATTGACAGAGGTACGCGCCATATCCATGAGTTCATCGATACCTAAAATTGCAGCAATGACAAATGTTGGTAAACCAAACTGATCCGCTGTCGCAATCAAAATAATTAATGAAGCCCTTGGGACAGCAGCGACACCTTTAGAGGTGATCATCAATGTAAATGCAATCATTAATTGATGTCCAAACGACAAATGGATACCAGCCGCCTGAGCGACAAAGATCGCAGCCAATGATAAATAAAGTGAAGTACCATCCAAGTTAAAACTATATCCTGTCGGAATTACAAACGAAACAATCTTACGTGGTACACCAAATTTCTCCATCGCGCTCATTGCTTTCGGTAATGCCGCATCTGAGCTTGTAGTGGCAAATGCAATCGAAACAGGTTCCTTAATCGCATTAATAAAACGTTTCACAGGTATTTTCAGATAAAGTGCTACCGGAAGAAGAACCAGACATAAAAAGCACACTAAAGCAAAATACAGCGTCGCCAAAAGCATGAAAAGATTCTTTAGGATATCGACACCGAGATGCCCCACCGTGTAGGCCATAGCGGCACCAACCCCAATAGGCGCAAAGTACATAATCATGTTCGTAAACTTAAACATCGTTTCAGACATACTCTCGGTAAAATCAACCAAGGGTTTACGCTTTTTCTCATCTACCATTGCCAATCCAATCCCAAACAAAATTGAAAATACAACAATCTGTAAAACTTGATTATCCGCTACAGATTTGACGATATTTTCAGGAAACAAGTCGCGTATAAAAGAAGTGAACTTGTATACAGGATGCACATGGTCCGGAAGCGTTTTGAGGATATGCTCATCCATACTTTCCTTTGCTACAGGGAGTTCTTCATGTGGCATATGTGCAACATCAACGCCCACTCCTGCTCGAGTCAGATTTATAGCACCTAAACCAATAAAAATAGCACATGTCGTTGCGCAAAAGAAATAAAGCATAGATTTCCATGCCATACGTCCCACCTGTTTCAAATCAGAATGGCCTGCAATTCCATAAACAAGCGTAGAAAAAAGAATCGGTCCCACAATCGTCTTGACTAACTTGATAAAACCTTTACTCAAAGGTTGCAGGGAAATCGCTAAATTTGGAAAATCCAACCCGACAAATATCCCCATAATCATACAGGTCAAAATCCAGGTCGTCAAATTTTTCTTAAAGAGCGCATTTACAACCAAAACGGTAGCAACTATCCAACGGACAGCCATTAGAAATTCATGCGAAAAGCCTACAACATCAAATTCGTATAATACAGCAATGATACAAGCTAATGTAACTGTGATCAGGGTAATCAACCCTATTTTGGTTTTTAACATTTAAAAGATTTTAATGGTCAAAAGAACAAAAATAAAAAAATACTATGCTTTTGCAAATATTATTATTCCAAATAGCCAAGTTTCGCAACAAAATATCGATTTCGCCAAAATAGAAAGACACAAAAAAGGCAGGAAAATTTCTTATCCTGCCTTATATTTTAACGGAGTACTAAATTTATTCCGCGTGTAACCAAGCTTTTTTCGCTAATAGCTCATCGTTCGATTCACGTACATCTTCGTCATCCACACAACAATCCACAGGGCAAACCGCTGCACATTGAGGCTCATCGTGAAAACCTACACATTCTGTACATTTATCTGAAACAATATAATAGACTTCATTAGAGATTGCTTCTTGAGACTCGTTGGCATCTAGTGTAACACCATCGCCAAAATCGATAACCCCATCCAAAGCCGTCCCGTCTGAGAATTTCCAAGTTACACCAGCATCGTATATTGCATTATTTGGGCATTCCGGTTCGCAAGCACCACAGTTAATGCATTCGTCTGTAATTTTAATCGCCATTTATAACCTCACAATTATGATAAATAAACTATTTTTGCATTATCAATATGAAACAACGTCTGATTGAACAATAAGGCTAGTTGATTCACGTTGATTAATGTTAACAGCACAAATATAATACAAATTTGTGTATTCATCTTTTAAAATTTTAATATTTTGACAAAACAACAACGAATAAATGCATTTGTAAAATTAGGCGAACAGCTGCAAAAGCGCCCTGAAGATTTGATTCAAATCATTCAATTCGCCCAACATAAAAACCCTTGGTATACCCCTCAAAATGTTGAACGCGCCATTCAAGCCATTGCTGCCAATTTGACGATAGAAAAGCTGAATCACTGGTTGGCGCCTTATCCAGATCTTCATTCAACGAAAATTGTAGGTTTAATTCTGGCCGGCAATATTCCGTTGGTTGGCTTCCATGATATCCTATCGGTACTGATCAGCGGCTTTACAGCAAAAATCAAAGTCTCATCGGACGATGCAGGATTGACAAGCTATGTGCTCAACCTGCTTAAACAAATTGACCCATACTTTAATGATGCCTTTGAAATTGTTGACATTCTAAAAGATTTCGATCTGGTTATTGCAACAGGCTCTAACAATAGCTCCCGTTACTTTGATTACTATTTTGGCACCAAACCACATATTATTCGTCGCAATAGAAATAGTATTGCCGTTGTCGGTGGCCAAGAATCTCCTAACCAGTTGGAATCACTGGGACACGACATCTTTGATTATTTTGGGTTGGGCTGTCGCTCTGTATCAAAGCTATTTATTCCAAAAGATTACCCAATAGCACACTTCTTTGAAGGTATCGCTGCTTTTAACAGCATAACAGAGCATTTTAAATACAATAACAATTACGACTATAACAAATCCATCTATCTGATCAATGGCGACAAGCATTTTGACAATGGATTTTTATTGCTCAAAGAAGATGAGCGCACGGCTTCTCCCCTTGCTGTGGTTTATTACGAAACATACGAAACACTGGCTGAAGTTGAAAATAAGCTCAAACTAGCGCAAGAAAATATCCAATGTATTGTTTCAGAAATAGCATTAAATGTGCCGTCGCCGGTATTTCATTTTGGAGAAAGCCAATGCCCTGCTTTAGATGATTTTGCTGATGGCGTGAATACACTGGATTTTTTATTCGCAAACCAATAAGCTTCCTTTAAATTCATAGTAAATAAATTGCATTAAAAATACTAACTTTGAAATCATGTATATCATTAAAGTAAAAGGTGTCGCCAAAATCCCTGATTATGTTCAATTAAGAGATGATGCCTTCACCTTGCTGGCATATTTTAGAGTCGACCGCCCAGATAAATCACTCGATAAGATTGGATTAGGAGAAAAGGCAGAATATATCATGCAACTGGTTAAAGAAATGCCTTTTGGGCAAATTAAAAAATTAGAATTTTAGCTTCCATGATTGAAAATAAAGTAATTACATTAAAAAACGTTGATATCTTCCAACAAAAACATTTGGTATTGTCCAATGTCAATTTAAACATTGGTAAAGGAGAGTTTATTTATCTTATCGGCCAGTCCGGTAGTGGAAAAAGTAGTTTACTAAAAATCATTTACGGCGATTTATACATCGGCAATGGTGAGGGAATGATTGCGGGCTTTGATCTTAAGAAGCTGCACGAAAATGATGTTCCCTACCTGCGTAGAAAATTGGGTATTGTATTTCAGGATTTTCATCTTTTATCCGATAGAAGCATCGAGAAAAACCTCGAATTTGCACTGAAAGCAACAGGCTGGAAAGATAAGAAAATGATCGATAGCCGTATATTGGATGTACTGGAAAAAGTTGGGCTTCGTTCCAAACTTAAGAAAATGCCGCATGAACTTTCTGGCGGTGAACAACAGCGTATTGTAATTGCCCGCGCATTACTAAATAACCCCGAAATCATTCTGGCAGATGAGCCTACCGGTAACTTGGATCCTGCTACATCAGAAGAAATCGTCTTATTATTACGTGACATTGCCAATTCGGGAACAGCTATTTTAATGGCAACACACGATTATACCATTATCCGTAATATGCCATCCCGCATCATCAAAACCACCGATGGGGTATTACAGGACAATGTCAGTATCTAGACGGAAAACTGACATATAAAAAATGAGATTCCGACAAATTGTTAGGCTTTTTTAATAAAATCTGACAAGCTGTCGGAATTTTATTGTTTGGCAAAAACTTTGACAAACGAAGCATAGAGTAAATTTTTGAATCTAATTTTAGCATTGAAGATATGAATGAGCAAGATAATTATTACGATGAAGGTCAAGATCCAGTAGAAACAAATTCTTCTGAACAACAAGAACAGCCTGCTGATAATATAGCAGATGAACTGTCTACTGAAGAGAAATTGGCTGCAGAATTGGCAGAGGCAAAGGATAAATACATTCGTCTTTCTGCTGAATTTGACAATTATAGAAAACGTACAAGCAAAGAACGTGTTGAATTGATTCAATCAGCGGGAAAAGATGTCATTAGTAAGCTATTACCTACATTAGATGATTTTGACAGAGCATTAACAGCCATGGAAACTGCGACAGATGTTGAATCTGTAAAAACAGGAATGGATATTGTTAACAACAAATTCAGACAAACGTTGTCGCAATTGGGGTTAAAGGAAATGGAAGCTACAGGCCAAGCCTTCGATCCTGAATTACAAGAAGCTATCACGGCAATTCCTGCACCCACAGCAGAATTAAAGAATAAAGTAGTGGACGTGATCGAAAAGGGGTACTACTTAGGTGACAAAGTGATCCGTCACGCAAAGGTAGTTATAGGTCAATAATATTAAGACGATGTCAAAAAGAGATTATTACGATATACTTGGTGTCTCGCGATCAGCGGACGAGAAGGAGATTAAATCAGCATATCGCAAATTGGCGATAAAGTACCACCCGGATAAAAATCCTGGTGATCATGAAGCTGAGGAACAGTTTAAGGAAGCTGCTGAGGCATACGATATCTTGAGCAATCCACAAAAACGTCAACGTTATGACCAATTTGGCCATGCCGGTAATTCGGCAAGTGGTGGCTTTGGCGGTGGCGGCGGCATGAATATGGAAGACATATTCAGCCAATTTGGTGATATCTTTGGTGGAGGACATCCATTTGAAAGTTTCTTTGGCGGCGGTGGTGGCCAGCGTGGTGGCCGTCGGGTAGCTCGTGGAAGCAACTTACGCATAAAAGTTAAATTAACACTCGAAGAAATTGCCAAAGGCGTCGAGAAAAAGGTAAAGGTTAACAAACAAGTGGTCTGTCATTCTTGTGACGGATCTGGTGCTAAAGATAAATCTTCTTTCCATACCTGTAAAACCTGTGGGGGATCCGGATCAGTTAGAAGAGTAACAAATACCATCTTAGGACAAATGCAAACAACAAGCACTTGCCCTACTTGTAATGGTGAAGGCGTTGAAATTACAGCAAAATGTACAACTTGTAGAGGTGAAGGACTCGAACGCGGTGAGGAAACAATCGCAATCAATATTCCTGCAGGAGTAAGTGAAGGCATGCAACTTTCCATGAGTGGAAAAGGAAATGCTGCTCCGCGTGGTGGTGTACCAGGAGATTTAATTATCCTGATCGAAGAAGTACCACACGAAAGTTTAAAACGTGACGGACTAAATGTGATCTATGACCTATACATTAATTTCGTAGATGCGACCTTAGGCACAAGCGTTGAAGTCCCTACAATAGATGGAAAAGCGAAGATCAAAATTGAGCCCGGCACACAAGGTGGTAAAATTTTACGGTTAAAAGGAAAAGGTATTCCTGAAGTCAACTCTTATCACAAAGGGGATCAACTTGTATACGTTAATATATGGACACCAAAAGCCGTATCTAACGAAGAAAAAGAATTATTGAACAAACTGAAAGAATCGCCAAACTTTAAACCTCAACCAGGTAAAAGTGAAAAATCATTCTTCGAGCGAATCAAAGAATATTTCGATTAAAACCGGTCTTTCAAATACAAAAAAAAGCCATTTGTCCGCTGTTGACAAATGGCTTTTTTTTATCTTCTTACTTGAAATTGACAATTAAAAACAAAAAGTCAGCCTAATATCATTATTGTTAAATAGAAACGATAAAAATAAAAATACATCAAATTTTAATCAATTGAACCACTATAATTTACAATAATAACAAAACATCTAGACAATCCAGTGACAAAAAATTAAAATAAGATTTCGATATTTGACTAACAAATTTAAAAAGTCAGGAAGTAATTACTGGCAAATTAAAACAAACTATTAAATAAAAAAGACATGAAAAAAGTTTTACTAACATTGACTGCCATTGCAGGTTTAACAATAGCAGCACAAGCTCAAACTGAACAAGGAAAAATTATGGTTGGTGGTCAACTTGGCTTCGAAACATCAAAAGTGAAAGATACTGACCATAAAAATAATTCATTCTCAATCAACCCAACAGTTGGTTACTTTGTAAGTGACAACTTGGCAATTGGTACTGGAATTGGTTATAACTGGGGAAAAACTGAAACAAGTAAAGATAATAGTATTAAAAACGATGCTTTCCAGGTATCACCTTTCGCTAGAAAGTACTCTGCAAACGGCCCGGTAAGATTCTTTGCTCAATTATCAGTTCCAATGGCATGGGGTACAACTACAACTGAAGTAAATAACGTAGAGACAAAAAATAAATTCGAATCATATGGTGTGGAACTAGCTCCGGGTTTAGCTTACTTCCCGACAAGCAAAATCGGTATCGAATTAAAAGTCAGAGGTCTATACTACAACTACAATAAAGATAAAACGAATGACGTTGCAGTAAATACATTTGGTTTGAATGTTAACTCATTAGCGCCAACTTTAGGTGTACAATTCCACTTCTAGTCAATAAGGCGTTTGACAATAGAAAAGGCTATAATTACTTATAGCCTTTTTTTATATGTCCACCTTTATCAATTATACCGTTTAACAATCCGGAGTTTGTGTGTATAACGATTCTGTTCAGCATTAAAAATACCTTCCGTATCCATCCGATCAACACGGACTTTCGCTGAGGCGTGGATAATCGTATCGCGATCCAGCATAATTCCTACATGAGTAATCCTTCCTTCGGCATTGTCAAAAAAAGCCAAATCCCCTACCCGTATTTCCGAAACAAAATCCACAGTTTGCCCCATCTCTGCCTGCTGATAAGCATCACGAGGCAAGGAAAGATCAAAACAGCTATAAATCAATTGGGAGAAACCGGAACAATCGATTCCCCATTGTGAACGCCCACCCCATAGATAAGGAGTGTCCTTATAACTCAAAGCCAATCGCGACACCTCAGTTTCAAATTGATTTCTGGTAAACGGATTGATACTACCTTGATAAGTTAATCTCAATGGAGATAAATTGACAGTATTTGCTGCATCTAGGTAAAGCTTGGTTCCATGACAGAGCTGAAACTGTGCGGTATCAGTAAAAAGAACTCCCCCCTCCCTTCCAACGATAATTGGTGTTCCGGTCAGATAATGTTGCATATCCAAGTCGTTTAGTTCCTGAAACTGCCAGTTTTGAATCCAGCCTAAATAGTCCGTTTCCAACAGACGTATTGATGTCCAATCGGCCTGTTCATCAAGGATCTCAAAAAGTTCCCCAAACAATACCTGAGAAACCATCTCACTACGGTGTGCCTGTTCTAAACGTAACGGAACGAGAGCTAGTGTACAAATACCATATTTCATGTGCTAAACAAAACAAAATCGTCAAAAATGTGATTATATATTATATGACTAAGATAAATTAATTATAGTAGAAATGGAGAATACAAATTCAAAATTCAAAAGGATACTCGTCGCTGTTGACGACGAACCATGCTCAGAAAAGGCTATACTATATGCCAAAGAAATGGCCGCGGTATTTGGAGCCTCCATAGCGCTTGTCACTGTTGTTCCCCCTACTTCTCCGGCCAGCTTTGGTGCGGACCCGCTATTAGGTCAGCAACCCATCATCGTTCCAGAAGTATCAGAAATGGAACAGGATAATGCACAAAAATATCTTGAGAAAATGAGCCGCGAATTTACAGGCGCAGGCGAAGTATATCTTTTTAATCGAATCGGATCCATTAAAGAAGAAATTCTGGCGGCATCCCATGAGTGGTCTGCAGATCTTATTATTATGGGGACCAATGGACGGACGGGCTTTGATCACTTTATTTCCGGCTCTGTATCCGAATCAGTCATTCGTAAATCTACCTGCCCTGTACTCGTTGTTCCAAGTAAATGTGACTGATATTAAACGGTCCATATGTATAAAAAAAGGCTATTTTTTCATTGGAAAAAATAGCCTTTTTGCTTGTATTATATATATAAATTACTTTTTAATCAATCTCGCCACAAACATACTATCCGCTTTCTCTTCATAACCTTTCAAATAGTCCATACGTTCTATTTCAAAACCAAAATTATCTACAATGTAATTGACAACATCTTCGTTTTCTGCTTTAAAAATAGAGCAGGTTATATAAATCAAAGGCTTGCCCGCTTTAACATGCCCCACCACATTACTTGCAATATTCTTTTGTAGTGCATTGAATTCGGCAATCTTAGCGGCCCGAAACTGTCTAACCATTTCTGGTGTGCGCCCCCAAGTCCCCGATCCAGTACAAGGCGCATCCAATAACACCCCGTCAAATCGTTCGCTCCCAAGAATTGCGAAGCTATCCTTGGTAAGATCGAGTATTTTTTTTCGGTAATGCTTTATTCCGGCACGGTCAAAACGTTCATCGAGATTTCGGAGAATACTCATGCGAACATCAGAAACCAAAAGATTAACAGATGGACAAGCATCCATCAACAAGAGCGATTTCCCACCCGAAGCCGCACATGCATCCCACCAGGATTCTCTTTCAGCGGGTTCCATATAATCCAAAGTGCGCTGCGAAGACAGATCCTGCACTTCTATGATCCCATCCAAGACATCAAATCGCTGCAAGGATGTTCCATTATTCAAGGCGATAGTCTGATCGCCAATCATGGAATAAGGAATCTGATTGTTATCCAAAATAGCGCACACGACCTTTGTCTTCCCGCGTTTCACCCGAATATATAAGTTGGGCTGGATCAACTGGCTCTCTAAAAATTGCACCAAGTCAACCTCTTCAGAAATATAATCCGCAAAAGGAAAGAGGTCATTAAGTTTAAAAATACCCTCAGACGCTAGAAATGCAATTTTGTCTTTCAGCGGCAGATGGAGTTTATCGCTATAGGAAGGCTCAAAAAGGGCCACCAAGGGACTTTCCTGTTCACATAGAAATTCCGCAAGCACCAATCTACGCTGTTGCGACAACTGCGAAGCCGCCATTCCCAAACGAAAATAATTATAACATAAACGGGAGGTAGACTTCCGGTCGGAAGATCCCATTTGCTTGTTCAACTTAAAAAAAGTAGTCAAATAACGCGAAAATGGTTGATCAGCTTCAAAACCATCCATTGCCCGCTCAAAATTACGTATTTGCTGATGAACACGTCTTTCACTGAATTCAGCCATTCAAAGATTATTTTCTTTCAAATTTTTTGTTGTGATAAACCATTATACCCAAAGCTCTATTAGCATAGCCCCATTTTGGATAAAACTCAAATTTGTAATCGCTATTCAATCCCGAAAACTTATCTTGCGTCATTCGGCTAACATAATCCACGCCATATTTATGAATCAATCGACCGAAATACAATGCCGCATCATAACCTTTATAAGAAAACTCAGACGGGTCTACTTTATAAGCCGATTTATAATTTCCAATAAATTTCCGGGTATCACTATCACCCTCATTCACCAAGTTGGAAGAGGTAATAGTAAGTCCATAGAAATCCATATTTTCGAAATTCTCAAACGAAAGCTTAGCCATATTTGGATGTCCATACAACTTAAACTGGTTACCTGGATTCAAAAAGCGTTCGTCCATAGCATCCAAAAGCCCCTTTACCAAATTCTTATTGGCCGTACCAGAAATGACATGATTAGTTCCAGTCAACACAAGGCTATTGTTGAGCTCGTTGACGCTCATAACAGTTTTTACTTTTGCCTGTGCATTAGCCTTTGAAATTTCGCTAACAAAATTGACTAGAAACTGTTTGCTTTCATCGTCACCGGCATCGTATACCAGAATCTGATCACCCGTATAATACTGATCAGCAACATATTTTGCTAATGTTTCCGAGTGTGTACGAATAGATGGTGTGATGGAAACCAAATTAGGTAAGCTAAATTCAGAAGCCATAGTCGCCGCCAACGGAGAAACTTGTAACACATTCTTATTTGCAAATGTTTGCCCAAAGCTTTTTATCTCACGCGGATATACCGGACCGACCACAAGTACGGCATCTTTGACATTCGCCGAAGTCCCTAAAGTCGCATTGTAGGCAACATTGTCTCGAGAATCAATTACCTGTAGATCAAATAAAGCACCCTCTTTGGCAATTTTGTCAAGGCCCAATTGAAATCCCTGATAAAAATCAAGTGCCAAGGAAGAACGTTCCACATCTTCTTTTGTAATCGTCCCCGCAATACCACTTAACTCGAATGGTAATAGCAAGGCGATGCGATTATTTTTCACAGCATGGCCGTTGACATCCTGGATATCCCCCACTTTGGCAACGATCTTATCTTTGTCAACTGCCGGTTTAGTCACAGCAGTTTGCTGTTCGCCTTGACCAGAGGAAGGCGAACGCAATACTGTGCTTTTTTTCGTTGTGCAGCTTGCAAGACATAATGCTACAAGTGCCGCAACCCATATTTTATTCCCACTCAATTGTAGCGGGCGGTTTTGAACTGATATCATATACAACTCTGTTTATTCCTTTCACATGGTTGATAATTTCATTTGAAATTTTTGCCAACAGGTCATATGGTAAATGTATCCAATCCGCAGTCATTCCATCAAGAGAACCAACTGCACGTAAGCTAACAACATGCTCGTAAGTACGCTCGTCACCCATTACGCCTACAGAACGCACTGGCAAGAAAATTGTACCAGCTTGCCATACTTTATCGTACCAGCCAGCTTCCTTCAGATTATTGATAAAGATCGCATCAGCCTCTTGTACAATACGTACACGCTCAGGTGTAATATCACCTAAAATACGAATTGCCAAACCTGGTCCAGGGAAGGGATGTCTGCCTAAAATTGCCTGATCCACTTCTAAAGCTTTTCCTACTCTTCTTACTTCATCTTTAAACAACGTTTTAAGTGGTTCTACGACTTTCAATTTCATGAAATCAGGTAAACCACCAACGTTATGGTGCGATTTGATTGTTGCTGAAGGTCCTTTCACTGAAACCGACTCGATAATATCTGGGTAAATTGTTCCTTGTCCCAACCATTTCGCTTCAATTCCTTCAGGTAATTCCTTTTGGATTTCTTTTGCAGCTTCATCAAAAACATCAATAAATGAATTACCAATGATTTTACGTTTCTCTTCTGGTTCAGAAACCCCAGCTAATCTACCATAAAATAAATCCTTGGCATTTATTCCTTTAATATTTAACCCCATATTTTTGTAAGAATCCAATACCTGCTCGTATTCATCTTTACGAAGCAGACCATGATCTACGAAAATACAATGTAAATTTTTTCCGATTGCTTGGTGCAACAATACTGCTGCTACTGTTGAATCTACTCCTCCTGACAAAGCCATGATAACGTGATCGTCACCCAATTGCGCTTTCAAAGAGGATACTGTTGTTTCAACAAATGCGTCTGGTGTCCAATCCTGTGCACAACCACAAATGTCTACAACGAAGTTTTTCAATAAGATAGCCCCATCAGTACTATGTGTTACTTCCGGGTGGAATTGTATACCATAGGTACGGGTGCCTTTTACTTGATAAGCAGCAACGCGAACTTTATCCGTACTTGCTATAATATCAAAATTTGCAGGAACTTCTTTGATAGTGTCTCCATGAGACATCCATACCTGCGATTGAGTTGGTACTCCTGCCAATAATTCATTCTCACTATTGACAAACTGCAGATTTGCACGACCATATTCGCGGATTTCAGAAGGTAACACTTCACCACCTGATTTTTGAGCAATGTATTGTGCTCCGTAACAAACTCCTAAAAGTGGGAAACGATCCTGAATAGCGACAAAATCAATTTGCGGTGCATCTTCTTGTCTAACAGAATAAGGACTTCCTGAAAAGATAACACCTTTTACGGAGTCATCAAAATCTGGCAATTTATTGAACGGGTGTATCTCACAATACACATTTAGTTCTCTGACACGTCTAGCGATCAACTGTGTGTACTGAGACCCGAAGTCTAGAATTATAATTTTTTCTGGCATGCTGCAAAGGTAAGTATTACGAATGAATTATTAAATGTCAAATCAGGAAATAATGCCTGCTTTTAACAGTTCTACTTCCATTTCTTTCTGTAGAATTAGGGCTTCCTCTCGTGCTCTTTCAGCGAAATCACGTCCTTTTGAAGCATAGATAATTCCTCTTGTGCTGTTTACTAAAAGCCCACAATCTTTGTTCATACCAAATTTACAAACATCTTCAAGCGAACCTCCTTGCGCCCCCACTCCTGGAACCAATAAAAAATGGTATGGTGCATGTTCCCTAATTTTGATAAAGCCCTCTCCGCGTGTTGCTCCGACAACATACATCAAATTGTCAGGTGTCCCCCAGGTATTGACTTTATCGATCACCTGTTCGAACAATTGCAGCCCTTCTTTGTTTTCAAAATTTTGAAAGTCCAAGCTACCCTCATTCGATGTCAAAGCAAGTACGATTGCCCATTTATCGTTAAAATCCAAAAATGGAGTCACCGAGTCCTTCCCCATATAAGGTGCGATTGTAATACTATCAAAGCCAAGACCAGACGTCTTTTCATCAAAAAATGCCATCGCATAACGTCCCGACGTATTGCCAATATCCCCCCTTTTTGCGTCAGCAATACTGAAACAATCCTTTGGTAACGCAGCCCAGGTTTTTTGAAGCGATTGCCAGCCTTTGATTCCATAACATTCATAAAACGCAATATTGGGCTTATAGGCAACACACAAATCAGCCGTTGCATCTATGATAGCCTTATTGAAGCTATAGATCGGATCCTCATCATCCAAGAGATGCTCCGGGATTTTCGTGAGGTCTGTGTCTAATCCGACACATAAAAATGAGCGTTTCGCTTTTATTTGATGAATAAGTTCTGCTCTTGTCATGCTATATTTAGAGATCTTAAAATTATTTATTGATTAAATCTTGAATAAATTTACCTACATCAGGGCTTGAATAATCCGCCATACCTTCATGCCGTGTCGCTACATTACCCGCTTTGTCCAATATCACCGTTGAAGGAATAGATCCCGAGAGCCACTCCTTTGGAATATCGCTGTCTGGAAAACTAATCGGCAAAGTCAGCTGCTGTTCCTTCATAAAAGCCTCTGCTTTTGCTTTCCTGCCTTCTATCTCCACAATCAAAAACACCATATTTGCGTTATCTTTATAGCGATTATAGAGTACATTGATCGAAGGCATTTCTGCGCGACAAGGTGCACACCACGTTGCCCAAAAATTAATAAACACCACTTTTCCCTTCAGATCCGCCACCTTGACTGTTTCTCCCAGCGAATTGACAAAGGAGACATGACTGAATGCGCCCCCTGGAGCCACCCTATCGGATTCTTTAGAAGCTGAATTAAGCTCCAGTTTAGGTTTGAAAAAACCCATTTTCATTAAAAATTGCTGAAAATAACTTCTACTTGTTGGCCAGATCAACAAACCGATGAGCAGTACAAATACAACGTTTCCGATTATCTTTTTTGTCTTCGGACTCATAGGTAATCCCGCTATTAAGAATCAAACTTATCCAACAGCTTCAACAAGGTCGCAAAATCCTTTGGATAAGGTGCCTCAAAAGCCATCTTAACTCCGTTCAACTCAAATTCAACATGTTTTGAATGTAGTGCAAAACGCTTCATAATGGGTTGTTCCTCTTCATCTTTGGATAATGTATATCCCCTTTTCTTGATTTGGGACAAATACACAGGTTTACCGCGATACATGTCATCCCCCACAATAGCGGCATGTTGTGTCGCTAGGTGAATACGGATTTGGTGCATGCGTCCTGTAATGGGTTTACATTCCACTAAGGTATAGTTCTTGTAGTATTTGATCGAATTAAAGATGGTCTCTGCCGGTTTGCCGTTTGCACGATCAATAGATACATTTTTATTGCCTTGGTTCAAGATGGGCAAATCGACAAGCAAATCCTGAAAAGTATGTGTACCACCTATGATTGCATGATAAATCTTATTCACTTTTCTTTTTTCAAATGCAATGGAAATTGTACGGTATGTTTCTGGATTTTTTGCAATTAATAAAATACCCGAGGTCTCTTTATCCAGGCGGTGGCATACCTGTGCATCAGGATGATATTTCTTCGCCAAGCGAAGAATATTGACCTCCCCACCCTCACGTTCATCTAAAGAAGCGACAAACGGCGGTTTATTGATAACAATCAAATTTTCATCCTCATGGATGATTAATTCTGAAAATTTGGGAAATTTAAATAGACGATTCTCATTTTGTATCATTTTGCAAAAATACAAAACACAAGGCAGAATATTGGTCAATGTATGATAAAAAGCTTACTTTTGAACACACAATATAAGTTAAGATGTCTGTAAACAAAGAAATGAAACGAGTAAGCACAGCAATGCTGCAAGCCATGAAAGAACGTCAGGAAAAGATTTCTATGCTTACAAGCTATGATTACTCCATGGCCAAAATGGTAGATCAAGCTGGTGTTGACGTTATTTTGATTGGAGATTCCGCTGCCAACGTATTTGCTGGCTACGAAACAACCTTGCCTATCACCCTAGATAATATGATCTACCATGCCGCTGCCGTTGCTCGGGGTACCGAGCGTGCCATGGTATTAGCAGATTTGCCATTTGGATCTTATCAGGGCTCTGCCAATGAAGCTTACAATGCAGCTGTACGCATGATGAAAGAATCAGGTGCGCACGCATTAAAACTCGAGGGAGGACTTGAAATCATCGAAAACATCAAAAAAATCATTGCCGGAGGAATCCCTGTATGTGGACACCTGGGCTTGACTCCCCAATCCATCAATAAATTTGGAAATTTTGGTGTGCGGGCAAAAGAAGAGCAAGAAGCCGCTAAATTAATAGAAGATGCACTCGCTTTGCAGGAGGCGGGCTGTTTTGCAATTGTTCTGGAAAAGATACCGGCAAAATTAGCTAAAACAGTAACCGAAAAACTAGCGATTCCAACAGTTGGTATTGGGGCTGGGCCGGATTGCGATGGACAAGTCCTTGTGATTAACGACATGCTTGGAATGAATGCCGATTTCAAACCAAAATTTATGCGTCATTTCGCTAATTTGCACGAACAAATCACAACAGCAGTAGCAAATTATGTGGCCGAAGTAAAAGCAGTACAATACCCGAACGAAGACGAACAATACTAGAAGAAAAATATGCGGTTTTTGATCATTGGGCTTATTGTTCTTATTGCTTATCTGATGATACGCAAAAAATTCAATCTATTTGGGTTTACCGAGGATATGTCCAGAAATTTAAAATCAGGTTTTCAGTTGATTGAAGCTTCATCTCCAGTCATCCAGGCAAATCTAAAGAAGAGTGTTTCCAATGCCGTTATGGGGATTATCCTCATTTTGATCACCGTGTTGCTGTTCATGAAGATAAAAATTGTCCTGTTCCTGCTTCCGATTGCCTTTTTCTTGTTGGGCTATCTCTTTCTGTTCAACAACCACTTTAGTAAGCTCAAAAGCCAACAAATATGGTACAATGCCAAAACCAATGAGGTTTTTATTGAACAGCTAAAAGGAGAAAATTATGCTTTTAACATTTTTAAGGACATAGAAGCCGTTCAGAAAATCGAATCAATTCAAACGACCAAAGGGTTATTATACGGCTACTACCGTATCAAGTTAAAGAACAAAATATTGGAAATCCCCTATTTAGTCGCTGAAAACAGGCTCGTCAATAATTTATTTTTCGACACGATTAACCAAAACTTCAATGTAGCTATTCAAAAACGTATTTTTCCAATTATTTAAAAATGAACAGGTTGAACATCCGAAAAGAAAGTGTTATATTTAGGTAATCAATATAATTTGTTAAAACCAAAATATTTTACACTATGGGAAAAGGTGATATCAAGACCAGAAGAGGAAAAATATCAAATGGTTCTTTTGGAAAAAGAAGACCACATGTATCGAAAGCTGCCATCAAGCCAAAAGTAAAAAATGGGGCTTCAAAAGAAGTGGAACAAAAAGCAAAATCAAAAAAATAGTAGTCAATAAAGCTAGAAACTTATTTCTGGCTTTTTTTATTTCCAATCGTTCCCAATACGCCCATTTCGATGTCCATTTGCAAAGTTTTGGTCCTATTGTAAAATCCTTTTGACAACTGATATCCTCATAATAATAAACCTATATTTACCCGTTAAATGTAAAAAGTACATAAGAGACTATATCCGTATGAATAAAAAATCGATCATTTACCTCCTTTTGGCTTGTGCTGTGTTTGGAGGTGGATACTTTCTGATAACTGCTAAAAAAGACAAAAAAGAAGCTGATAAGCCCAATGGGAAAAAAGATATGCCAGTCCCCGCACAGGCTATCATTGCCAAATCTTCCGTCGCCGATCGATCCATTAATCTCTCAGGAAGCATTGACGCAGAAGAGCAGGTTGAAATCAGAAGTGAAGTAAGTGGTCGAATCACCAAAATCTATTTCTCCGAAGGGCAGCGCATCAAACAGGGCGAACCCTTGATCAAGATTGATGATATTGAACTTCAGGCACAATTAAGACAAGCACAAACAACAAACCAGCTGAATGCCGAAAATGAACGTCGGGCCAAACTGCTGCTGCAAAAAGGAGCAATCAGTCAGGAGGAGTTTGATATAGCCAGTGCAGCTTTAAAAACCTCCTTAGCACAGATCCAGTTGATTCAGGCACAAATATCCAAAACAACCATCCGCGCCCCTTTTAGTGGCATGATTGGACTTCGGAATATTTCCGTAGGAGCCATTGTCTCATCCAGTACCCTGATTACAAACTTAGTGAAGGACAATCTTGTCAAAATTACCTTTGCAGTTCCCGAAAAATACAGCAATATTGTTAAAATAAACATGCCCATTGAGTTCAGCGTAGCCAACGACCCAACCATCATAAAAGCAAACATTTACGCCGTTGAACCGCAAGTATCACTTAACACCAGAACACTCACCGTCCGCGCCAGAGCAACGAACGATCAGGGTAAATTGAAAGTCGGATCCTTTGTCAATGTGATTGTGCCGATCGAAGTGGAAAACGATGCGATATCCATTCCAACAGAAGCCATTGTTCCCGTACAGGATGGAAAAAAGGTCTTTGTATTACAGCATGGCCTTGCCAAGGAAGTGAAGGTTGAAACAGGTGCGCGTACCGACAAAGACATCGTCATTCTATCTGGCATCAGTGCCGGTGACACCGTTTTAACCACGGGCGTTCTGTCGTTAAAAGATGGAGCAAAAGTTAAGGTATCATTAGCTAACTAGTTGTACATGAATTTATCTGCAGTTTTTATTAAACGTCCTGTTTTAACTATTGTCGTCAATATTACCATCATATTGTTTGGCTATATTGGTTTTAGTTTTCTAGGCGTACGCGAATACCCCTCTATTGACCCAGCGATTGTTTCCGTCAGAACAAACTATGCCGGTGCCAATCCAGATATCATTGAATCTCAGATTACCGAGCCGCTAGAAAAGGCCATAAACTCGATCGATGGTATCCGCAACATCTCTTCTTCGAGCAATCAAGGATCCAGTAATATCACCATTGAGTTTGACTTAAAAAAGAACCTTGAGGAAGCCGCAAATGATGTCCGGGATAAAGTATCCCAAGCCGTGCGAAGCCTACCACAGGATATTGATGCCCCACCAGTGGTATCCAAAGCCGATGCGGACTCCGATCCTATTATTACATTGACATTGCAAAGTGAGACGCGCGATAAACTTTCGCTGAGCGACTACGCCGAAAATGTGATTTCCGAAAGGTTGCAAACCATCCCCGGTGTCAGCAGCACACAGATCTATGGTCAAAAACGTTACGCCATGCGTCTATGGCTCAACCCCGACCGTATGGCTGCCTATGGTATCACAGCTTCGGATATTCGTACGGCATTGAATAGCCAGAATGTTGAATTACCTTCGGGGAAAATTGTCGGAAACACAACCGAGCTCACCGTAAAAACCGTCGGCAACCTGTCTACTCCTGAGCAATTCAATAACATCATTTTAAAGGCCGATAGCAGCCGTATCGTCAAGTTTATCGATATTGGCCGGGCAGAAATAGATGCTGAAAATCTCGAAACAAAAATGGTCAGTAACGGTAAACAGCTGGTCGGTATTGCCATTATTCCGCAGCCAGGAACAAATTACCTCGATATTGCCAACAATTTCTATAAAATGCTCGATCAGATCAAAGAAGATCTGCCGCAGGATATTATACTCAACATCGCTTCTGATAATACGACATTCATCAAAAAATCTGTTGAGGAGGTCGCCGAGACACTCCTGATTTCGATCATTCTGGTCACCCTAATTATCTATTTTTTCTTCCGCGACTGGGGTATCGCACTACGTCCTTTATTGGACATTCCCGTATCCTTGATCGCGACATTTTTTATTATGTATATTTTCGGATTTTCTATCAATGTACTGACACTGCTCGCTATTGTACTCGCGACGGGGCTTGTTGTCGACGATGGTATCGTTGTTACCGAAAATATCTTCAAGAAAGTTGAAGAAGGAATGTCCCCTATTGAGGCGGCCCTGAAAGGGTCGAAGGAAATATTCTTCGCTGTTATTTCCATTTCAATCACACTTGCAGCCGTATTCTTACCCGTTATATTTCTTCAGGGATTTGTGGGACGGCTTTTCCGGGAGTTTGGTGTCGTCATCGCCTCGGCCGTATTGGTTTCCGCATTTGTTTCCCTCACCCTCACGCCGATGCTCAATGCCTATCTAATCAAAGGTGGTGGACACAAGAAGACGAAATTTTACGATTGGACCGAACCAATGTTCGTCAAAATGAATAAAGGTTATGCCAATGCACTGGAGAAATTCATGAAATTCAAATGGATCAGCTTTCCAATCCTGATCCTATGTTTTGTCATTATTGGCATCCTTTTCTCCTCCATTAAAAAAGAAACGGCGCCTTATGATGACAGAAGTAATATCTCCGTCAATGTGACAGGCCCGGAAGGTGCTACCTATGAATACATGGACCGATACATGCAGGAATTGGACAAATTGGTCTACGATTCCATTCCTGAGAACAAAATCAGTTTAAACATTACCTCTCCGGGTTTCGGCGCAAGCTCAGTCAACTCCGGACGTATACGGATGACTCTCGTTGATCCAAGTGAGCGTAAAAAATCACAGGACGATATTGCCAAAGAGCTCACTAAATGGACAAAAAAATACGATGGTGTCCGCGTCAATGTTTCGCAAACGCCGACGATATCCATGAATCGCAGAGGTGGATTACCTGTTCAGTACATTATCCAGGCACAAAATTTTGAAAAACTTCAGGAAAAGATACCCGAATTTATGAATGAGGTCAACAGCGATCCCGCATTCTCCACAACGGACATCAACCTGAAGTTCAACAAACCCGAACTGCATGTCGAAATTGATCGTCTGAAAGCCCTCAGTCTGGGCGTTTCCGTACTTGACGTTTCGCAGTCCCTCCAATTATTACTAAGCGGCCAACGTTTCGCTTATTTTATGCGTGATGGCAAACAATATCAGGTCATAGGCCAGGTTGAAAACGACCGTAGAGCCACACCTACAGACCTTGCGTCAATTTACGTGCGAAATAACCTCGGACAGCTTATCCAGTTAGACAACGTTGTAAGCGTTAAGGAAGAGAGCAGTCCACCCCAACTCTACCACAATAACCGCTACATGTCGGCTACAGTTTCAGCCGGTTTGGCGCCGGGCATGAGTATGAGTGACGGCATTGCAGCAATGGATCGCATAAAAGAAAAGGTCCTCGATCAGAGTTTCACCACCGACCTCAGTGGCGAATCACGTGACTTCGTTGAAAGTAGTTCCAATACACTATTTGCCTTTGGCCTTGCTTTGTTGCTTATCTACCTGATCTTAGCGGCCCAATTTGAAAGCTTCCTCGACCCATTTATCATTATCCTTACGGTACCCATGGCCGTTGCCGGAGCACTGATAAGTCTATGGTTATTTGATCAAACCTGGAATATATTCAGCCAAATTGGAACGATTATGCTAATTGGTCTCGTGACCAAAAATGGTATCTTGATTGTTGAGTTTGCCAACCAGATGCGCGAAGAGGGAATGGAAAAATTTGAAGCAATTATGCACTCTGCCGAATCACGCCTCAGACCGATCTTAATGACAAGTCTAGCCATTGCCTTGGGCGCATTACCGATTGCCATGTCACTTGGAGCTGCTTCAACGAGTAGAATTGGTATGGGGGTTGTTATCGTTGGTGGTACAATATTCTCCCTTATCCTAACCTTGTTCATTATCCCGGCAATCTATTACATGTGGTCAAGACAAAAAAAGCATAGACCTGAATTTGATAACATTAAAAGCTACGAATAATAAAGACATGAAGAGAAATTTCATCCTACTAGTATTACTTTACTCCCTCATGTTTCAAGCTCGTGCACAAGAGATACTGACCTTGGAAGATGCGCTAAAAACAACGTTGAGCAATAACTTCAATATTCTTTTGGCTAAAAATGACAATAACATCGATATGGAGAATACCAGTCTGGGAAGCGCCGGTATGCTTCCAGCGGTAAGTGGAACGTTCAATAGAAGCAACTCCATCCAGAATTCAAGGCAGGTCAGAGCAGATGGTCAAATACAGCAGATTTCCAATGCCAAAAATGATAACATGTCTTATGGAGTTAACCTAAACTGGACGATATTCGATGGATTGGGCATGTTCGCCCGTCGCGACCGCTTCAAAGAAATACAACGTCAAGGGGAAGCGGAGATTAAATATCAAGTGATTACCCAGCTCAGCGAAGTCATGGCTACCTACTACAATCTGGTGCAACAAAAGCGCCTGATAAATGCCCTAGATACAACCATCACCTTATCGAAATACCGTGTCACGCTTGCCGAAAATCGCCTGGAGATCGGGAAAGGCTCCAAGCTTGACCTCCTGAATGCAAAAGTCGATTTAAATACCGATCAGACAAACTTACTCAGACAACAGGAAAGCTTCAAAAATACCAAGACTTACCTCAATCAGCTGATGACGCGCGACTTGAGCCTAGATTTTCAAATTGAAGACGACATGAAACTTGATACGGATCTTAAACTTGGTAATCTGATCGAAATTGCCGATCGACAAAATCCGCAAATTCAGCTTGCCATCATCAACAATCGGGTGGCCGAGCTCAACTTAAAAGCAGTTAAGGCCGAACGTTATCCCAAAATTGGCTTAAATAGTGGGTACAACTGGAACGAATCCCACTCCTCCCTCGGATTCTCGACAGAAAACAAAAATAGAGGTCTTACCTACGGCGTATCGGCTTCCCTTAATATTTTCAATGGATTTCTGCAAAATAGAAACGAACGGATTGCCAAATTTCAGATTAAAGGCTCCGAGCTACAGATACAGCAACAAAAACAGGATATCCAGGCTCAGGTCAGAACCCTATTCCAAACCTACATCACCAATATGGAGCTGGCTAATGTAGAACGGAAAAATGAGGAGCTGGCAAAAGAAAATTTAAACATCACCATGGATAAATTCCGTATCGGTACCATCACAACCTTAGAAGTAAGAACAGCGCAGTTAAACTACATCAATGTAATGACACGTAGCTATACAGCGCAATATGATGCGAAGGTATCCGAGATACGCCTAAAAGAATTAACAGGCGAAACGTATTAGAAATTTCTTTTTGCAAGAGGTCCTCTTAGAAAGGAACACAATACTGATACGCTTCTTAACAGCATCTATCATTAAAAGCGAAAGGCTCCTTAACTAAATGAGGAGCCTTTCGTTTGTCTATTTAATAGTCAATCGCTATAATAGATCTCAGCGGTATTAAAACGCCACTTTTAATCTGAATATATCTATCGGTTAACGACCATACAGTGGTCTCGATACGCTTTGGTCCGGAATCAGTCTCAAAGGCGATTTCAGTTTTGGATTTAAACTCATTTCCCAACCGAAGTGCCCCTTTCAATTTATCCATAAAAGTCGCTGTCTTATCTTCACTCGCCGGGATAAATTTAAATTGAGGAATTTCCTCTTTAGCTATTAGTTCTCCAACCATAATACTAGCATTTAATGTGTAAATTATTGTTTTGCGCTATGCTACTTTTATAACGCTTTAAAGCCAATCTTATTTTATCTCTTTCTGCCATTGGCTTATTTAAATCTACCGATTCCCATGATAAAAATCAATAAAATCCTTGAAAACTATCATTTATTTTACAATAAAAAAACGATTGTACTTTAGACACACTGCATTACTTTGAGGGTCACTAGCAAGCCCAACAGGCATTTATAACGAGATATCTAAATATAGTGTCATTTCATTTTGAATTTATAGCCCAAATCATTCATATTGCCTATTTTTGATCAAAACAATATGTAAATGGAAAAATCTGTTTTTGAAAAAGAGTGGGAAATTTATTTCACACAATGCTATTCTAACGGCCGTATTCGTTTCTCCGATTTATCCAATATCCTGCAGCTTACCGCGGGAGAACATGCCAATGCTGTCGGATTCGGTTTTAAAGAAATGGCCAAACATAACCAAACCTGGGTTCTTAGCCGCATACGCATAGAGATTGCACGGTTGCCCAAATGGATGGATCATGTCAAGGTAAAAACTTGGGTTCAAGAATTAGAGGGCGCACGCTCAACGCGGAATTTTGAAATTACAGTCAATGGACAGATCTATGTTACTGCAACCAGTTATTGGGCTGTCATCAATACCGTGAAAAGGAACTCTGAAACACTCGCAATTTCCACCGAAGATTTTACCACCTATCCTGATCGCCCGGCAACACAACAGCCATTTTCAAAATTGGATATTTCCCAGACCGTCAAAAATATTGATGAATATAGCGTTAAGCTCTCTGACCTGGATATTGTCAATCACGCCAACAATGTAAAATACCTGGATTGGTGTATGGACAGATTGCCCATTGAGCTGGTATTGACCAATCAGATCAGATCCTTGGAGATGAATTACCTGCGTGAATTACGTTATAATGATACGGTAGAAATTAATGGTGATGCAACAGATCAAGGTTACTTTATGACGGTTACTAAACAGCAACGAATCCACTTTGCTTTGGCTATAGAAACAAAATAAAAAGGGAGGCTTTGGGCCTCCCTTTATTTTACATATAGCATCATGTTATGCAAATGCCTTATCTCCTTTTTTGTAAGGAAGGTTGCCATCAAATCTTCCTGGGATCTTCACAAAACGCAAAGCTTTTGTACAACCCAGTTCTGAGTTAAAGAAACCAGTCAATGTCAACTGTTTGAACATCGTAAACCAGTGTGGTGGATCGTTCTCAACATAATTGTACAATTGATTTTGTTTTTCTTTATTTTTCTCCAGAATATCTTTTTGATCTTCAGCTTGCTTTTTATTAAACTCGTTTGCTTCTTTATCCAAAGCAGCGGCAACAGCTGTTCTGTCTTCAGCAGAAAGCTCCAGGAATGGTTTTCCTTTCACCTCTTTTGCTTTATCATCTAAGCTCCCAAAACCCGTTAAAAATGCTTTTTGTTGCTTCTCCGTATAACAATCGCGAACCATGACCGGAATAAAACTTCCTACCCCTGCTTCTTTCGCGCCCGGAGTTGCGGTAGCTGGTAAAATTGCTTCAGCCAAGTCACCTAATAAATCAGTTGTCTTCGCTTCAAACAAGGCTTGTACATCTTTTGTTGCTGAGCGTGTACAACCTTCCAAAAATAAATTAGCGCCGATAACGGTACCTCCTAAAATTAAGGCAACTCGTTGTAATGCTTCTCTTCTATTCATACTACTAAATATCTTAATTTTAGAAATTATATTTCATTTCCCAACCTTCTCTGTAATTACGTTTTACATATTGATTGACGTTGTCAAAATTGGTGACACGCATGTTATCGTTATCCCACAACAATTTTAAGTTACGTCCAGGGTATTTACCATCAATACGTAAATCAGCCCCTCTGATCGCCAGGTTAGCCATTAATAAAGCTTCTGTCAACGGACCTGCTATTTCAAAAGGTGAGCTCACTTCTTTCTTGCCGTATCCAGCTTGACAAGCTTCAACCCATTGTGCATAGTGTCCGCCTTCTTGTCCTTGAACACGGGCATATTTCTGTGCCACTTGCTCTTTTCTCGAAGTAGGTAACAAGCGTGCATTTTGGCCGTAGGTATCAGCAAGGATTTTACCTTTTGTACCGACAAGTAAGATACCATTACCACCGTCACCAAAAATTTCGTTTGGACCTAATTCATCTGGACGGGCAGGCTGAATACCACCATCCATCCAATGTAAGGTAACAGGACCATTTGTACGTGGCGTTTTAGGGAAAGTTAATGTCGCATGGCTCGATGGAGGGCAGCTTTCAGGGAAATATCCGCGTTTGAACTCATCCACATACACCGATCCAACAGTTGCCTGTACATCTTGTACATAAGTCAATCCTAAAGTACTGAAAGGAACTTCCAACAAGTGGCAGCCCATATCGCCCAATGCGCCAGTACCATAATCCCACCAGCCACGCCAGTTGAAAGGCACCAATTTGTCAACATACTCTTTATGCGGCGCTGTACCTAACCAAAGGTCCCAATCCAATTCTTTTGGAATTTCAGCTTTACCTGTAGGCCATGCAATACCTGAAGGCCATACCGGACGATCTGTCCAACAATATACCGTATGTACATCACCGATCAGACCTGCTTCGTACCATTCACGTACAAAACGCGGTCCATCATTTGATGCACCTTGATTTCCCATTTGGGTAACAACCTTATATTTCTTAGCTGCATGCGTCAATGCTCTCGCTTCCCATACATCGTGAGTCAACGGTTTTTGAACGTACACGTGTTTACCCAATTGCATAGCTGCAAGCGCTTGAATCGCATGCTGATGATCTGGAGTTGATACAGAAACGGCTTCTATACGTTTGTGCTCCTTATCCAACATCTCACGGTAGTCTTTGTAATATTTTGCTTTCGGGTAACGTTTCAACGCACCAGCTGCACGACGGTCGTCCACATCACACAAGAAAGCTAGATCTGCTTTTCCTGAATCATGGAATGCGTTGATGTCACTAAAACCTTTACCCCCTACACCAATACCTGCTACTTGTAATTTGTCACTTGGAGCTGTAAAGCCATTTCCGCCCAATACATGGCGAGGGACGATCATAAAAGCCGCAGCAGCTGTTGCCGCGCTCTTTATAAAACCTCTTCTACTCGTCTTATTTGAGTTATTTTCCATTGTTATCAATCTTTAGCTATTAGATGTTACCTTTTTTCAATTCGCTCACTGCGAAATCAACCGCACGAGCAGTAAGCGCCATATACGTTAATGAAGGGTTGACACAACCTGCAGAAGTCATACATGCACCGTCCGTTACGAAAACATTCAATGCATCCCAAACTTGGTTGTTACCATTTAATACCGAAGTTTTTGGATCACGCCCCATACGGGCAGTTCCCATTTCGTGGATACCTTGACCCAGACCATATACGTTATCGTATGTATAGGTATCCTTTACGCCAATGCTTTCCAACATTTCCTTCATTTCATTTTGCATGTCACCACGCATCTTCAATTCATTATCCTTGATCTCAGCGTCAAAAGACAATACAGGTAAGCCCCATTTATCTTTTTTGCTCTTGTCAAGTGTAATTTTATTTTCGTGATATGGCAAGGTTTCCCCAAATGCGGTGAAGCCAACCGTCCAGTCGCCTGGCTCACAGATTGCATCTTTCCAAGCGCCACCTACTTCCATCTCGGCAACAGCACCAGACCAACGTCCACGACCCGCAGCACCTTGGTAGCCAAATCCGCGTACATAGTCTCGTTTTTTGGTATCACCTTCGACGTTCACGAATCGTGGTACATATAAACCTGTTGGTCTACGCCCATATACATAGCTATCCAAATAGCCATCTATTTTACCACCAGCACCACAACGGAAATGGTGATCCATCAAATTGTGGCCCAATTCACCGCTGCTACTACCAAGTCCGCCTTCCCAAACATCTGTAGCCGAGTTCATCAATACCCAAGTCGAGTTCAATGCAGATGCACAAACAAAAATCACTTTAGCAAAAAATTCATAAGTTTGGTTTGTTTCAGCATCAACAATCTCAACGCCTTTTGCCTTTTTCGTGTTTTTATCGTAGATAATTTTTGTTACGATGGAAAAAGGACGTAATGTCAAGTTATTTGTCTTTTTTGCCGCAGGAAGAGTCGCCGATTGTGTACTGAAATAAGCACCAAAGTTACAGCCCAACCAACATTGATTTTGATATTGACAATTTACACGGTCATGATGCGGAACGGTAATGTTTGCTGTTCTACCCATGATGAAATGACGTTGACCACCATATTGTTTTTTCAAACGCTCAGCCAGGTCTTTTTCAACAATGTTCATCGCCATTGCAGGCATGTAATCTCCATCGGGCAAAGATGGCACACCATCTCTATTTCCAGAGATACCCGCAAATTTTTCAGCATAACTATACCAAGGGGCAATATCCTTATAACGAATCGGCCAATCCACACCGTGGCCATCTTTCAAGTTAGCTTCAAAATCCAAATCACCCAAACGATAAGATTGTCTTCCCCACATTAAAGAACGTCCACCAACATGATACCCACGGTACCAGTCAAAACGTTTTACTTCGGTATATGGACTCTCTTTTTCATTTACCCAAAAATCCAGGTTCTTCTCATTCAAAGGATAATCTCTACGCAAAACCGGATAATCTTCGATCATTTGTTGCGTACGACCGCCAGCATGAGGCCATTCCCATGGATTTTTATTTGGCGCAGTATAATCCTTGATGTGTTCAATGTTACGACCACGCTCCAGCATAATTGTTTTCAGCCCTTTCTCTGTCAATTCTTTCGCAGCCCATCCACCACTTATCCCCGAACCGATTACAATTGCGTCATAAGTATTTGTTGCCATCTCTCTTCTAATTATTTGTTTTTAAATAGTTATTTTTTCTGTTTAATGTGCAGCATTTGTACTGTCGATCTTTTCGTCCTTAAATAAAGCTAAAAAGATAAAAAATACAACAGCTGCGATAATTGCAGGTACAACCCAAGTATGATTCCAGAATGCCGCCATATCAGTTGCTTTCAATTCTTTGTACTTGTCTCCGACATAACTTGCTACCCAGAAGCCGATCAATTGTCCAACACCATAGGTTGCCAAAGTGATCAAGCCCTGTGCTGCTGATTTGTATTTAACACCAGCTTTGCTATCTGTATAAATCTGTCCCGAAACAAAGAAAAAGTCATAACAGATACCGTGCAATGCAATACCGATCAACAACATGAACGATAATTCACCCGCATTGCCATAAGCAAATAACAGGTAACGGATTACCCAAGCCAACATCCCCACAAGGATTGTTTTCTTAAAGCCAAATTTTGTAAAAAATACAGGTAAGGCTAATAAAAACAATACTTCCGATGCCTGACCGATTGTCATTTTACCCGTTGGATTTTCCAGACCTATTTCTGAAAGGAACAAATTTGCATTTGAATAGTAAAATGCCAAAGGAATACAGATCAATACCGACGAAATGAAAAAAATCAAAAAGTTTTTGTCTTTCAATAATTTGATCGCATCCAGACCAATGATTGATGCAAAGGATGGTTTTTCATTTTCATCCAGTTTAACCGGCGGTGTTTTAGGCAATGCAAAAGAAAACACCCCGAGTACCAATGAGGCAACACCTGACATTAAGAAGGTATTTTTCAAGGCTCCCTCTGATGCAGCAGCATCCCATCTAAAGATATAACTGATTGCAAGACCTGCAACAATCCAACCGATTGTTCCCCAGATACGTATACCTGAAAATTGTTTTTCCGGATTGGTTAATTGGCGAAAGGAAACCGAACTAGCCAAAGCTAATGTTGGCATGTAAAGTATCATATAGGCCAATACATACGGATAAAATGTCGACATATCTGCAGCACCATACATCTGATACATCAATACCGCACCGACCAAGTGTAAAACACCCAAAATACGCTCCGCATTGAAATAGCGATCTGCAATCATTCCGACAATAAAGGGAGCAATAATAGCACCCAATGACTGTGTTGAAAATACATTGGCCATTTCAAAATCCGTTGCATGTAGATTTTTGCTCAAGAAAGTACCTAATGTGACAAACCATCCCCCCCAAATAAAAAATTCGAGGAACATCATGAAGGATAGTTTAAATTTTATTGTTGATGAAATCATAAAAAAAATGGTGTTTTACAATACTACTAATTGGTTTTACCTGCTCAATTTAAGAAATTAAATCTAATTGTCAATAGTACACTATTAAAATATTACAAAAAGCTATCGACCTCCCGATAAGCCGCCACCAAGCGATCCTCACCCTCTTTACCAGGTTTGGAAATACCATGTTCCATCCCCATGATACCCTTATATCCTTTACTATGAATGTGTTTGAATACGTTTTTATAATTGATCTCTCCTGTAGTCGGTTCTTTACGGCCTGGATTATCGCCGATTTGAATATAAGCAATTTCATCCCAGCAACGATTCATATTTGCAATTAAATCTCCTTCGGTACGCTGCATATGATAAATATCATATAAAATTTTACAGGATGGACTGTTCACGGCCTTACATAAAGCATACGTCTCATGTGTTTGCTGCAAAAATAAATCTGGTGTATCACTTAAGGTTTCCAACACCATCACCAAACCATGTGGTTCAAAGATCTCAGCACCCTTACGCATCGCAGTAAGTATGTTGCTGAACTGATTACCCCAAGGCAGTTTTCTTTCATAAAAGCCAGGGACCACAGTCAGCCATTTTGCATTGCAGCGCTTGGCAGCTTCGACAGACTTCTTGCATGTTTCGACAAACTTGTCTAAATACTCTTGTTTACCCGTCGCTAAAGAAGGCATCCAGTTTTGTCCGCCATCCACAACAAATACACCCATTGTCATGCCTAACTTAGCCAATAAATCACCGATCTTCTTCTGCTCATCCAATGTTCTGCCCAAATAGCCATTATCTTCTATTCCACGAAATCCCAAATCATACATATACCGAATTTCATCCAGGAAATTGTCACCTGCATGATTTTTGAACATCCCCTGATGGGGGGCATAATTTAAGTTAAATGTCTTTCCTTTATCCATCGTATTTGCTGTATTTTGAGTGGTTGACGCAAAAGTCTGCCCAGCTAGTCCTGCCCCGGCGGCCAAAAGACTACCTTTAATAAAATCCGATCTCTTCATTTTATTTATAATTGATTAATTTTTAAATAATTTACCAAATCCATCCGAATAAATCGCTTCAATGGACTGATTTTTATTTTTAAAAATGACAAAAACCTCCACACCCTTCAATTTTTTGGCCTTTGTCTTAATTTGTTCGGGTTCCATGCCCATAAAATAATTATCCAGTGCATCTGCTTCCATAGCAGTCTTCGCATAGACGCTGACACTCAATATATCGGTCATGTATGGAAAACCCGAAACAGGGTCGATATGATGACCCAATTTTTTCCCTTTGTACTTAATAAACTTTTCAAAACTGCCGGCCGTTGTGAGCGCCCCTTCTTTGAGCTGCGCAACAGCGGTCATCAATTCCTCCCCGCCCGCATCATCGGGCTGAACAATACCAATGGAAAAGCCCTGTCCACCTGGCGGAGTCCCCAAAGCCCTGATTTCACCACCGACCTCTACCATATAATTGGCAATTCCCTTTCGCCCAAGAAAGTCGGCCAAAACATCCACCGTATAGCCCTGGGCAATACCATTGACATCTATTTTAATCCCTTTCTTCTTTTTGAACAGCCGATTGCCGCTAACCTTCAGATAGTGCATTCCCATCAGTTCCCTCGCTTTTAGCACTGTCGCCGAATCTGGGGCGACCGGACTCTTATTAGCACCAAAGCCCCATAGGTTGACTAGCGGGGCAATAGTAATATCGAATTGACCTTTCGATAATTTATGATATTTAAAGGAAGCTTTTATCACCTTGGCCATATGACTATCCATCACGATAGACATTACCGTATCTGTATTGAACTTGGATATTCTCGAGTCCTTCCGATAAATTGACATCGACAAATCGATCGCCGTTAAAATACTGTCAACTTCCGACCGTCTAACAAGACTGTCGGAAGCGAAGTAAGTGATATGGAATTGAGTGCCCTGCGCGGGTCCCTCCAGCCGAATTTTATGGAGTTTCGTTGATGGTATTTGCGCCTGTACATCAATGCAACAAATCGTGACAAAAAATAGAAGACACAAATTCCACCTTAATCCCATCGGCCCCAAAACTTAAATATATAGGTTTGTGTTTTGACCAGGCATCGCTACAGGGTAAAAACCTTCTGCATCCGGAAGTAACTTTGGTTTAGCATCCCAGGCAAGTACATCTGGCCCCAGTTTGATAGTAGATTTCAAGGCTTCATCCCATTTGATCACCTTACCTGTATAACAAGCGATACGCCCGATAATACCTGTCAACGTACTATAAGCACCATATTCTGCATTATCAAATTTATATTCGCCTTTCGAAATTGCTGTAAAAAGTTCTTTATGTTCTTGTTGATAAGGATTTGGATTGCCCTTGGCATCATGGCGATAGATTTCTTTTCCTTTCCAGTCGTACAATACAGCCTGTCCACCTGCAGAAAGATAAGCACGTCCTTTTGTTGCCTGGAATTGCTCGTCTACACGGTTATGTATACCCTCAAAGTGTCTACACTGACTATAAACAACACTGTTATCAGCATAGGTTAATTCTAATGCAAAATTATCATAGATTTCACCATACTCTTTGCCTGTACGGTGTGCTCTGCTCCCTGTACCTTGGATCGATACGGGATAAGCGCCTTTTACCCAATTGGCGATATCAATATTGTGCACGTGCTGCTCAACGATATGATCGCCACACAACCAGTTAAAATAATACCAGTTACGCATTTGGTACTCCATTTCAGTTTGCTCTGGCTTGCGCGGACGCACCCATACGCCACCTGAGTTCCAGTAGACTTGTCCAGAGGTAACATCACCGATAGCACCTTCGTGAATACGTTTGATAGCCTCACGGTAATTCGTTTGATAACGGCGTTGCAAACCAACCACAACATTCAATTTTTTACGTTTAGCTTCTGCAGCCACACGTAAGACCTGTTGTACACCAGGTATATCAACCGCTACCGGTTTCTCCATGAAAACATGTTTACCTTGACGGATCGCTTCCTCAAAATGCATTGGTCTAAATCCTGGAGGAGTTGCCAAAATAACAACATCGGCCAATTGAATTGCATCTTTATACGCATCGAACCCTACAAATTTATGGTTGTCACTTACATCGATCTTATCTTGCCATTTTTCTTTCAGCGTTTTATAAGTACTTTCTAAATTATCTTTAAAAGCATCTGCAAGTGCCACCACTTTAATGTTCATTCCCGAACTTAACGCATCAAATGTAGCTCCAGTTCCGCGGCCCCCACAGCCCACTAAGGCAACTTTGATAACATCTGAACCAGCAGCATATGCACCTGATAAAGGCATTGAGCTCAACACAGCGCCCCCAGCAACTACAGCAGAAGTTTTAATAAAATCTCTTCTTTCTAGATTTTCCATAACAGTTTTATATTGATTATTTTATATTAAAAGTCTTTGATTGGCTGTTTGTCGTAATAAGCCATAATTTCTTCGTGACTGGGTGGATTAAGGGGTCTTACCAGTCTCATACCCACAAATGGGGCTTCCGGAAACCACCAGTTACTTTTTGGAATTTGTGGATCCAACTGTTTCCACATGGGATCTGAAGCACCACGCGCTGCAGAGCGCATGTCCTCGGCCCCACTGTCAAAAGCACCACCTCGTACAACATGTGGATACAGGGTTGTCGGAACAACTACGGGGTTGGTCAATACCTTTCCTTTGCCTTCATTGTAACTATCGGCCTTATATTGGTCATAAGTCCACTCAGCAACATTGCCATAAATATCATAAAGGCCCCAAGGGTTCGGTTTCTTCTGTCCTACAATATGTGTTTTCTGTTCACCGTTATCTTTAAACCAGGCATAATCTGCTAATGGCGTTGCTTGATCACCGAAAAAATAAGTTGTCTTTGAACCAGCTCGGGCTGCATATTCCCACTCAGCCTCTGTTGGTAAACGATAAAACACACCCGTACGGACATACAACCACTTACAGAATTGGATGGCATTGTAATGGGTCATCGCCAAGGCCGGGTGTCCTTCTTTTCCAAAACCAAAAGTCATATCCAAATAGGGTTTGGTAGGTCGCGTAACGGCATCAATCTCTTTGGATACTTTACCGTCCTTACTCTTTGCGATCTCATAATCTTTATACAGAAACGGTTCAAAGAGATCCCAGGTTACTTCATACTGCCCCATCCAAAATGGGTCCAACTTCACCTCATGTGCAGGTTTTTCATCTTCTTTCCCGCCGCTTGTAGTTCCCATTTTAAAACTACCACCAGGGATTGCTAGCATTTTGAACGTCAGATTGGTTCCTTCAATGGGTTGCTCATACGGTTCGAACGTCTTCTGAGCCATAGCGTGCACGCCAGCAAATAACAAAACAGGAATAAAGATTCTTTTTAACATATTTAGGTTTGTAATTAGAGACTAAAATATAAAATAAGGTGTATACTTTACACTTTGACACTATAACTTTTTTATTACAGTTTAATTCTTAACATAATAGTCCATTCGTAATAACGATTTAGCAAGATACTGATTAGGATCCTCGGGGAACTTAATTAGCCTGAAAATCAAGATCAATAAAAAAGGTTTTCCATTTTCATGGAAAACCTCGATATCTTATCACAGCATGCCTGTGTCTAAAGCAGAATCTTACGACTTACCGCCTTATCGATGGTAATATACCCCGGGTAGAACACCGACTGCCCTGCGATATTGATAGAAGGTTTAACTTTTAACGTAAATATTCCCTTTTTATTCTCATCGCTTGACATTAAAAAATCCTGCAGGTCCGAATTCTTCAACAAATCATAGATATTGGTGGCTATACGCACATTGGCCACTGTAGATTCTCCGGGCTCTATTTGTAATGATTGATTCACAATCCCTTCCACAAGCTGCTGTCCGCCGTAAAGAATGATATACTGGAACTTATTAATAGACGCTTTTTTGAGCGTCGGGTTATCAATTTTAAGTCGGATAACTGCATCCAATGGAATATCTTTCCGCAAATAGGCCAATGCCAAGCTCGGCGCCGCTCCCAGGTCAATTTGATTATTCCTGATCAGTCGTTGCAATGATGTTCCAGCCAACCGAATACTATCTACCGATTCCACATCGAACTTACATTTCGCCAAATTTTCGATCTGTGCCTTTTGTCGATTCACACCACAGCCGGAAATAAACAAACCCAGCAGAACCAAACATCCAAATAAAATTTTCTTGCTCATAGCCACTATTTTCCTCCAAATTTATATAAAACTCCCAGTGTAAACAATGGGTAACCTGCTTTTAAATAGGTATTACTTTTAAAACCGAATACCATACCGTTCGTATATTGCAACTTCCATCCTTTCCCTAACCCCATTCTTGTATAAAATACAGGTTCAATAAGCATATTATCTTCTTTCTCTGCCGGAAGACCATCAATAGCAAAATTTTTCATACGCATATTGCTCAGCCGGATAATGGTACCGTAATCGATATCATGCCGGTTGCCGAACAATTTCAGAGCATCCTTTTTCTCCGATGAAAAGTTCACCTGCACAAACACCTTGTCAAAATCCATGTCCTTCGTTTCCACAACGGCCTGTCCCATCGTCGACGAACGCTTATCAACCACGCTGGTATTACCCAGCCCATAGCCCCCGTAAACCTCAAATACACGATTATTTTTTCTACCAAAGCGTGTAAAATAACCTATCCCCGCTTCACCCATCTTTTGTGCATAGTCTTTGATATTGGATCTATTATCGACATATGAACCATTGGCAATGACAGCCACATGATCAGTTACAGCTACCCCCAGGTTGGCCGATACATTGGCCTTTGAATTGATATTGCCGGAAACATAGACCTCGCCAGCTTCTGCAAACATCGGCGCTGAAGGCACATTGGGCATGTAAATCGAACTACAGGAATAAAATGAACAGGCAAATAACCCGGCACACAAACCATATCCAAACTTGTTGTATTTCATATGTAAGTATTTATTCAATCGTGCTTGCATCCAGTGATATTTACGAATGCTTTGCCTATTGTCTTAAAAACACCTATCCTTTATAAAAATTGTACCAAAACGGTTACATTTAACAGAAAATAACAATTTAAACAGCCCAAAAAGCTTAAAAAGCTCAGTACCAAGCACGATAAATTCAATATACCAGGTAGCAATTCCGCAGAGCAGCCTGCTATCCTGCTCCAGCATCACCCGATAGCAGACACATCGGAACAGTAGCTAAAAGTATAAACAACAAAAAAAGGCATCAATTTCTTGATGCCTTTCCAATATTGTTGCAAAACCTTACGCTTGTTCTGTAGGAACTACAGATACATAAGATTTATTGTTAGCTTTTTTACGGAAAACTACTTTACCGTCTACTAAAGCGAACAATGTGTGGTCTTTACCAATACCAACGTTTGTGTCAGGATTGTGTTGTGTACCGCGTTGGCGTACGATGATGTTACCAGCGATTGCTTGTTGACCACCGAAGATTTTGATACCTAAACGCTTGCTATGTGACTCACGGCCGTTCTTAGAACTACCCGCACCTTTTTTGTGTGCCATTTCTTTATCTTAATTTAAGACTATTTGTCTGATTAAAAATTCAATTATAACGTAATACCAGTGATCTGGATTTTAGAAAATTGTTGACGGTGACCGTTTTTCTTTTTGTAGCCTTTACGACGTTTTTTCTTGAAAACGATAACTTTATCGCCTTTTAAATGAGACAAAATTTTAGCCGAAACTTTTGCACCAGCAACGCTAGGTGTACCAATGGTAAATTTACCACCGTCTTCTGCTAACAATACATTGTCAAATTCAATACTAGCGCCTTCATCTCCTTGTAAACGGTGTACAAAAAGGAACTGGTCTTTTGCAACCTTAAATTGCTGTCCTGCTATATTTACTATTGCGTACATTGTTAATTAATTAAATGTGTTATTAAATGAAGGGCAAAAGTAATCAGTTTTTATCATAATTCAAAGACAAATTTACTTTTTCGTTTCCAATTAAACGTTATCAGTTGAACAGCATTGTCTTAATCCGTATCGGGACAATGCTGTTCACCCCAGTTTTCGCTTACCAAACCAAAATTCTCTTCTCAGGTGCTACATACATTTTTGCCGTAGGTTGTACATTAAATGCTTTATAGAAGGCCCCCATATTGTATACGGGACCATTTACCCGAAATTGTTCGGGGCTATGTGGATCAACTTTTAAACGTAACCGCATGCGCTCATCGCTGCTCTTTACGCGCCACACTTGCGCAAAACTCAGGAAGAAACGTTGATCTGGTGTAAAACCATCAATTTTATCCTGTCCCTGCCCTTGCTTGGTTAATTTGAAAGCATCATAAGCAATATTCAAACCGCCGATATCTGCCAGATTTTCACCTAAAGTAAGCTCACCGTTTACATGTTGATTGTCCAACAGTGTAAAGCCACCATATAACTTCGCTACCTGATTGGCGCGTTCCGTAAACTGTTTCGCATCCACTGCCGTCCACCAATCGTTCAAGTTACCGTCTTTATCATATTGACGCCCCTGATCGTCAAAACCATGTGTCATCTCGTGTCCGATAACGGCACCGATAGCGCCATAATTGATCGCATCGTCCGCATTGGCATCAAAGAATGGGAACTGCAAGATGCCGGCCGGGAATACTATTTCATTATATGGTGGATTGTAATAGGCATTCACCGTAGGTGTCGTCATCAGCCATTCGGCCTTGTCAACCGGTTTACCAATTTTACCTGCCATTTCTTTATAGGCATGCTTTGCAGCAGACTGTAAATTGGCATAGTAGGTATCTTTGGCAACCTCCACATCACTGTAATCTTTCCACTTCTCCGGATAGCCGATTTTTTTGGTGAACGCTTCCAATTTTTCAATTGCTTTCTTTTTGGTTTCAGGCGTCATCCAGTCCAATTTCTCGATACGGCTCTTATAGACTTTTTGCAAATTGTCGACCAATTCGAGCATTCGTTTTTTTGCCTCGGGTTTGAAATACTCATCCACATACAGCTTCCCGACAATCTCGCCAAGGTTCTCGTCGGCCGAGCTCACCATCAGCTTCCAACGCTCTTTCTCCTGTTTCTGTCCATTCAGGGTTTTTCCGAATAATTCAAACTTTGCATCTCTGAAACCTTTGCTCAGTGCCGTCGCAGAAGCATTCGCTAAATCTGCTTTTAGTTTTGTTTTCCAACTATCTAAGGACTGTGATTTCAACAAATTATTCAAAGCAAGATAAAATTTGGGCTGCTGTACCAAAATGGTATCGGTCTTTACATCCAAACGTTGCAAAATATCTTTCCAATTGAGGTTTGGTGTTTGCTTTTGAAATTCCTGTACCGCAAATTTATGGTAGTTTTTGATGGGATCGCGCAATTCCACCGGTGTAGCATGCGATTTGGCTATTTCTGTTTCCAAGCGCAGCACTTCCTCTGCCGACTTTTGTGCATTTGCCCCTTCGCCGATTAGTCCGAATAATTTTACCAGATACGCAACATAGGCCTCCCGGATTTTCTTCGCTTTGTCATCCTGATCCAAGTAATAACTTGCTTCAGGCAGGTTAAGTCCCCCCTGGAAAAATTGCAATGCATTTTTAGTGCTGATACGGTCATCTGCAGCCACATAAAATGTAAAAAGATCACCATCACCCTCTTTAAATCCATCCGCAGCATAAGCAATCAATTCATCGATACTTTTCAACCCATTGATTTTTTGAATGGCCCCTTCGATCGGTTTCGCGCCCAATTTATCAATCGTCACCGTATCCATACCACTCGCATAGAAATCGCCGGCCTTTTGTTGATCGGAACCTTTTTTGTTATCAGACTTCGCCGCACCTTCCAAAATAGATTTCAGGTTTGCCAGGTTTTCATCAGCAAGAATATAAAATGAACCCCAGCCAGTTTCAGAAGCCGGGATCTGGGTATTTTTCATCCAGCTTCCATTCGCATATTGGAAGAAATTATCTCCTGGATTCACTGTGGTATCCATGCCTGAGACATCAAAAAAATTTGTGCGGACCTCCTGAGCAGTATCGCTTTTCTTATTTGACTGACATGACATCATCATTAAGACTATGGATAGCGTCCCCCATTTGACTTTTTGTATCATATTTTAAGAGATTAAAAGAGTATTTAAATTTACTTCAAAAGTTTAACTTCATACAAATCCTTCCGTCTATCCTTCTTGACTTTAACGGTACCGTACTCATGCAGGTCTCTCAGGGCATAAAGATCAACGTCAGCAATAAGCACCATTTCGGCATTCGGTGTCGCCTCAGCTTTAATGGCATTATTGGGAAAGGCAAAGTCCGAAGGGGTAAAAACAGCGGACTGCGAATATTGTATATCCATATTATTCACACGCGGCAAATTACCTACAGAACCGGCAATAGCCACATAACATTCATTTTCTATCGCCCTAGCCTGTGCACAGGTACGCACCCGGATGTATCCGTTTTGGGTATCCGTCATAAAGGGCACAAATAGGATCTGCATCCCCTGATCGGCCAAAATACGGCTCAGTTCAGGAAACTCTACGTCGTAACAGATCAACAGTCCCACCTTACCACAATCGGTGTCAAACACCTTCACCTCACTTCCGCCCACCATACCATAATATTTAAATTCATTTGGGGTGATGTGAATTTTTTTAAACGCATCCAGCTTACCGTTGCGATGACAGAGGTAGGAAACATTATACAGCTTTTTGTTTTCCATCAAAGGCATCGACCCGGCAATGATATTGACATTGTAGGATACAGCAAACTGTTGAATACGATCGATAATCTCTGAGGTATGTTGCGCAAGCCTCTCCATTGCCAGGCGCTCGGGAAGATCATTATACGGACTCATCAACGGCGTATTAAAGAATTCCGGAAACATAATAAAATCGGTTCCATAATCACTCACCGTATCCACAAAGAATTCTATCTGATCGTAAAATGCCTCAAGATTATCAAATAAGCGCATCTGCCATTGCACCAGTCCCAAGCGGATCGTCTGCTTGGTCGTCGAAATGGAACGCGTCTCTGACTCATAATAAATATTATTCCATTCCAACAGAGTAGCGAATTCCATGGATTCAGCATCTTCGGGCAGATAATGCTTAAGTATTTTTTTGACATGAAAATCATTTGAAAGCTGAAAGGTCAGCGTCGGATCATAGATCTCTTTACGTTTGACTTTCTCGATGTAAACCCGCGGACTCATTTTATCCGCATAGTTATGGTAATTGGGAATACGCCCCCCGGCAACAATACATTTGAGGTTCATCTGTTCACACAGCTCCTTACGTGCATCATAGAGACGGCGTCCAAGACGTAGGGCCCGATGTGCCGGATGGACAAATACTTCTATTCCGTACAGTGTATCTCCATCATCACTATGTTTGGTAAACTTACCGTCATCGATAATATCATAATAACTATCGTAAATATTATTCTTCTTTGAATTCAGGATAATCGACAAGGCACAAGCCACCACATGTCCATCAATCTCCACACATAACTGCCCTTCGGGAAATAATTCTATCAAATCCTGAATATTTTCCTTTGACCAGGTTTCGCCAACACCATCGTAAGCCTCTTCCATCGATTTTTTCAAATCAACATAATCCTTCTTTGTCAAGTTACGCACTTGAATATCCATATAAATCTCCTTTTTGAAATTAGTTATTTAAATTTAGTAAAACTAAAGGCCAAGTCCAAAACTAGCAGGTGGCAACAAGCGAACGCCAGATGGCACCCAGTTTCATATTTTAGACAGTGCTTACTCAGTGATTGTTCAGTGCTCGTTCAGTGATTGCTCAGTGTAGACTGAATATGCACTGACTTATTACTGTTTAAACACTGATTAAAAAATGTTAATAGATACTATCTGGTATGCAGATCTTTCAATTTTAATATAGATCTTGATGATCTTATACCTTAACAGGCAGTTAGGGCAATCGTCTTTTTCATACATGAACCGAATCGGAGTATCGGAAAGACTTTGCTAAAATTAAGGACATAAAAAAAACGCCAATGTTCAATTGGCGCTTCGATATCTCAATGATAGCTGCTATCAACTATGCTTGACCTTGTGGCGTTCCAAAAGGGAATGCAACTGTAGGATCGCCACCTTGTTGAGGTTGTTCAGCAACACCTAAGTCCATTTTAATTGGGCCATTTAATGCTTCGAAACGGTTCACGTTATCAACCAATGCACCTAACAAGCGTTTTGCATGCTCTGGAGTCAAAACGATTCTTGATTTCACTTTTGCTTTTGGCACTCCTGGCATCACACGGATAAAGTCAACCACAAATTCAGTATTAGAGTGAGTGATAATCGCAAGATTTGAGTAGGTACCTTCTGCTACTTCTTCTGTCAACTCAATGCTCAATTCGTTTTGATTTTGGTTATTTTCCATAATAATTCTAATGATAAGTTAATATATTCTTAAATTCTACTTTGTAAATGTTCTAAAGTCTTGTCCGTTCTCAATATTCAATAATGTCTCGTAGATCAATCTGATCACGTTGTCAACATCTTCTTTATGTACCATCTCCACTGTTGTGTGCATATAACGGAGCGGTAAAGAAATCAATGCCGACGGTACACCACCATTGCTATAAGCAAATGCATCCGTATCAGTTCCTGTAAAACGAGAGGAAGCCTGACGCTGGAAAGGAATATTATTCTTTTCAGCAACCTTAACCAACAGTTTATTCAGATTGATCTGAACCGCTGGAGCATACGACAATACAGGGCCTTTTCCTGAAAACAGATCTCCCTGCGTGATCTTATTGATCATCGGAGTTTGTGTATCATGTGTCACATCGGTTACGATAGCGACATTCGGTTTGATACGATCTGCAATCATTTCGGCGCCACGTAAACCAATCTCTTCCTGCACCGAATTTACGATATATAATCCAAATGGCAATTTCTTTTTATTCTCTTTTAGCAAACGAGCAACCTCAGCGATCATAAAACCACCGGCACGATTGTCCATAGCCCGCCCAACATAATAACGGTCGTTGAGGATAGAGAATGTATCTTCGTAGGTAATAACACAGCCCACATGTATACCTAGGGCTTCAACCTCTTCTTTGGTACTACAGCCGCAGTCCAAAAAGATATTTTTCAGCGAAGGATTTTCTTCTTTCTCTCCCGAACGTGTATGAATTGCCGGCCAGCCGAATACAGCTTTGATAATACCCTTTTCCGTATGGATATTCACGCGCTTAGACGGTGCAATCTGGTGATCTGAACCACCGTTACGAATCACATAGATCAGTCCATCTTTTGTAATGTAATTGACAAACCAAGAAATCTCATCCGCATGCGCCTCTATAACGACCTTGTACTCCGCTTTTGGATTGATTACCCCTACAGCTGTACCGTAGTTGTCAACGAATGTATCGTCGACATAAGGCTTCAAATAATCCAACCACAGTCGCTGTCCTTCCCACTCAAATCCTGTAGGAGAAGCATTATTGATATATTTTTCAAAAAATGAAAGCGAATCTTTAGTCACAACCGCGTTGTGCTTCGGCTCTTTTTTCTTGTTTTTTTCTGCCATCTTTTCCTTTTCTATTTACTTTCGTCAAAATATGAAAATTTCAATGAAATGCAAAAGTAAAAATGTTTTTTGAAATATTGTTTGCGCAATTTATTTTAGATCATAGCCCCTTATTTTAGTAAAAAGGATCAGCAAAAGACAATATTTCATTCACGATGAATCAATTAAGTTCGCAGCCCAATGATATTATATTTAAAAACAAATTGTAGGAATAAAAAATGAGATTAAAGCTTATCTTTACTCCAAAGTAATTTAAACAGCTATAAAATTTATGAATTCAATATTAAGTGCAATACATTGGAATATTGACCCGGAAATGTTCAACTTTGGCGCCTTTGCCCTTCGCTATTATGCCTTATGCTGGTTATTAGCGTTTTTTGTTTCATACGTGATCATGTTGCGTATATTCAAAAAGGAAGGCCGCACACAAGAACAGCTGGATCAGCTTTCAATTTATATTTTCCTGGGCACTTTGATCGGAGCTCGATTAGGACACTGCCTATTTTACGATTTTGACTATTACAAAGATCATATACTTGAAATATTCCTTCCATTTAAATGGGATAAAACAGGATTTCATATCACCGGCTTTGCAGGTTTGGCTTCTCACGGCGGCGCCATCGGCATTATTCTCGCGCTATATTTATTCTGCAGAAAAACAAAAACCGACTTTCTATGGCTAGCGGACCGATTGGTTGTCGTAGTCCCTATTGCCGGTGCACTTATCCGTATCGGAAACTTCTTCAATTCTGAAATAATTGGTACCCCTACAGATTTACCTTGGGCTATTGTCTTCGAACGTGTCGACAATGTACCGCGCCATCCGGGACAGCTTTATGAAGCAATCGCTTATATTTTGATCTTTATTATCATCGGTTCCCTATTCAAATCGAATCCCAATCGCCAAAAAGGTCAATTATTTGGCATATTCCTGGTCTTATTATTTGGCGCCCGTATGGTCTTGGAACATTTTAAAATTGATCAGGAAGCCTTCGAGCAAAGTATGGCTTTAAACATGGGCCAATTGCTGAGTATACCTTTTATTCTGGTGGGTTTCTACTTTATCTTCCGGAAAACCAAAGCTTAAAACAGGGCGCAATAAGCCCTTATTTGCAAATACAAGATTTAACAGGCATCTTTTCTAGAAAAGATGCCTTGTTTTTTTCCAATACCTGCAAAGATTACTATATTAGGCTTCAATAAATAATATATCCTTTTACAACAAGAAACTTAAGCCTAAAATGAGTCTAACACAAGCAGCATCTGTCGAAGCAAACGAAAAGATGCTCCAATACAATGGTCAATATGGAGCGTACGGCGGATCTTATATCCCCCCGGTACTGGAAGAACAATTAAATAAACTGGCTTCTTTTTTCGATAGCCATGTCCAAAAAGAAGAATTTCAGAAAGAGTTTATTGCGATCTTAAAACATTATGTCGGTCGCCCCTCACCTTTATATTACGCCAAGAATTTAAGTGAGTATATTGGCTCCAAAATCTATTTGAAGCGGGAAGATCTCAACCATACTGGTTCCCACAAGATAAACAACTGTATCGGTCAAATTCTTCTGGCCAAACAGATGGGAGCAACAGAGATCATTGCCGAAACTGGCGCCGGTCAACACGGTGTTGCAACAGCAACAGCGGCTGCATTGTTAAACATACCATGTAAAGTATTTATGGGCGAAATTGACGCTGCACGCCAGGCGCTGAACGTCAAACGCATGGAATTGTTAGGCGCCGAAGTTGTAACGACCAACTTAGGTAGCCGTACATTGAAGGATGCCGTCGATGCGGCCTTGATGTATTACGTTGAAAATCCAACATCCTATTATCTACTGGGATCTCATGTCGGCCCGCACCCCTATCCAAAAATGGTCGGCTATTTTCAAAGCGTTATCGGTAAGGAAGCACGCCAGCAGATACTTGATCAGGAAGGGCGCCTTCCAGACAGCATCTTCGCCTGTGTAGGTGGTGGCTCAAATGCCATTGGCTTATTTTCGGGTTTCCTCGATGATCATGAGGTCGAAATTCATGGTGGCGAAGGCGGTGGAACCGGAACTTATCCAAAAACAGCTGCGACACTTTCTTTTGGCAAACCAACCGTATTCCAGGGAACCTTTTCGTACTGTTTGGTCGATGATGAGGGCAACCCGATCCCGTCAACCTCGGTGTCTGCAGGCCTTGACTACCCGGGGATATCGCCACAACATGCCCAGCTAAAAGATAGCAATCGTGCAAACTATCACCCCGTGACAGATGCAGAAGCGATTGAAGCCTACAAGCTACTTTCCCGACTGGAAGGTATTATTCCGGCCATTGAATCATCCCATGCTGTTGCCCTTGCGGTGAAATTGCTAAAAGACAAAAACAAAGTCGCTATTGTGAACCTCTCGGGACGTGGCGACAAAGATGTTGACCGCGAATTCTAAGCTGCAGCATCAAAATACATGAGTAGGCCGAGTGCAGGGCCCTAGGTTAGGCACTCGGTCTAAACGTTTTATCCATTAGCTAACAATCTCCAAGATGAAGCGACCAAGAAATCGTCGAATAGTTTTAAAAACAGTAATCAGCCTCGTCATCTTACTTTGCCTGGGCCTGATAGGCTATAATCTTTATCCAGAACCAACGTTGGATCAGCATGCCAAAGTAGACAAGCTTATCGTCTATAAATCAAAAAGAACACTATTGGCCTATAGTAAGGGAAAGCTCCTAAAATCTTACCGTATTTCATTGGGCGGCCAACCTGTGGGCGCCAAAGAATTTGAAGGCGATTTAAAAACACCCGAAGGGCTTTACACGATCAACGATAAAAATCAATATAGCAGCTATCACAAAAACCTGGGGGTCTCCTACCCAAATGAACAGGATATTGCCCACGCCAAAAGTTTAGGAAAAGATGCCGGTGGCGACATCAAGATCCACGGACTTCGAAACGGACTAGGCTTTATCGGTAAATTGCAGCGCCACATGGACTGGACTTTCGGTTGTATGGCACTTACAAATGCAGAGATTGACGAACTTTTTGATGCTGTTCCGATAGGCACAGCTATTGAAATAAAACCCTAACTGGAATAAAGACATAACTAAAATAACTCTTGACTGAAACATACCCCTAACGTCCTCAAGGCTAAAGCGTCGAATGGCCCGCCCATTACGCTCATCCGCTGGCCGCTTAGCCGTTCCCCCTATTTAACCCTATACCCCGTTTTCAAAATACTACAAGATAAACCCGAAATATTACAACCCCATGTCTAATAAATTATCGATTTTTGAGTTTACATTAGTAACTTGTATTTAAAATAATTCCGATGGAATATCCAATGTGATAAACACAAATACCGATGACCACATCACAGCATGCACGGCATCCAAGAATTAAATACACCTGCACAAAATCAACAGGAAATTCCATAGGACCTCTAAACGACAATATGTGAAGCATTCATAACTACCATTGGATGCAGACTTAAATCAGTAATAATTTATATATGAAACTTGCAATAAAGAATATGGTATGCAATAGATGCATTATGGTTGTTGAAAATGAATTGGCTAAGCTCAATCTCCATGTTAAGCATATTTCTTTGGGCCAGGTTGAGATTGAAGAAGAGCTGACCAAAGCGGAGAGCAAGCAACTTGCCTCAAATTTTTCGGCACTTGGTTTTGAATTGATTGACGATAAAAGAACCGTCATCATCGAACAGGTAAAACATATCGTATTGGATCTTATCCGTAATCAACATAACGACACCACCCTTAATCTTTCCGAAATCATCAGCACGAAAGTTCACCATGATTACAACTACATCTCCAATCTTTTTTCGGATGTTGAAGGCATAACCATCGAAAAATACGTCATCGGCCAGAAAATTGAATATGTCAAAGAGTTATTGGTTTACGATGAACTTACGTTGAGTGAAATTGCCTATAAACTCAATTACTCCAGTGTTGCTTATTTAAGCAATCAATTCAAAAAAGTAACCGGATTGACGCCAAGCCACTTTAAGCAGATCAAAGACAATAAACGCAAACCACTTGATAAGATCAACGACTAAGGACCTGCGATGCGCTTCACAGCACAGGAAGAAATCAAAGTTTGACCACTTCTGGCTATCGCAGAAAAAGAATATACAACGCCACTTTTGGGATATTACCAGCTGTCAAGACCGTTAATACGTGGTTCACAAAAAAAGAAAAGGCTTCCGAGCGGAAGCCTTTCTTTTAAAATTGCCCTTTCAAATTAGCAACCCTTATCTTAAATATCTCTAATTCTTTTTGTTGTTGATTGATAAAAGAATTTTCCTCTAGTTTTCCTACCACAATATCACGTTCTTCATCATTGGCATAAACCATGTTTTTGAACTGATTTTTGTAGTCTTTGGCACGGGATTTATAAATCTGTTCACCAATCCAGATACGGTGTCCAAGCGCCTGATCCAACAAAGATACAATTTTATCTGTTGATAAAACCATACCTTCCAAATTTAAGATTTCTATTAAAGACAAGAGTGCATGTTCACGTTTATCTAAGGGGTATGCTTTACTTTTATCATGATAGAATTCATGAATATCATCCCATGAATCTATTTTTTTTGATTTGACGTCATCTAGGAAAGTTTGCAGGGCATTGCTTTCGATCAGCTGTCCACCTATATTTTCCCAGCTCGTACGCGATCTACCCGATAAGGTTCCAATAATATCCTGCAGTGACAGGTCTTCCTCGAGGGCATCCATCAGGTGCAGTACACCATAGTATTTAATAAACGAACGATATAAATGATAAGCCTCGCCAACCTTCTGAATAACAGTCGGTCTGCGTGAATTTTCGGCTCCTTGCAGCAAAATTGTCTGATCTTTTAGGTCCATGTTGTTGGCAAGCAGTGCCCGGCCGGCAACAATACGTTCGTGCTTATCCTTCCCAACTGCATTGTGGAGACTATCTGCCACGGCCAAGGCCAGCATATCCATCCCTTCAAACATTTCATTCACCGTATCCGGTGCCAACATATCGTATTCAAAATATTGGTTTTTAAAATGTCGATTGTCCCGCGCCGCATACTTATTGGCATTCCGTACCAAAGCATACATATTGTACATAAACCAATACCCCGGAATCAAGACCAGTTGATCATGTTGTACGTCATTGCTCACTAAGGTAAAAGGCAACTTGATATCCAGTTCATGCAGAAAATCCCCTTTTACAATAAGGCAATACGATGCAAACCTGGAGTTGTGTTTTAGGCTCACACAGAGTCCAGGCCAAAAACCACGTCCCGCAATAATTTCACCGTCCGCAGCTCTGGAGTTGTGATTGGATCCTACGGTTGCTCCAGCAGCCATATTACTTTGGCCCATCACCAATGCCGCACATAAAAACGAGTTGTTATGGTGCTGTTCGTGCGCTGGAAAAATCAAGGAATTTAACACTTCACAACAGGAAATTGTCGAGTTGTCTCCCAAATAAGAGTTGATTAGGCGCGCGCCATATTTCAACTGCGAATAGGAAGCCAGGATAAAACGTACAGCTTTAACGCCGTAAAATATACGACAGCCATAGCCAATAATTCCATTAACAAGCTCACAACCCTCTCCGATCTGTGTATACGATTCTTGCGAGGAATTGACGGTTACATTTTTCAGCTTACTCACCCCTTTGATATAAGCATCAGTTCCGATCTTGACATTCTTGATCGTTAACGTATTTTTGATGACGCAACGGTCGCCAATCTGACTGTAATAGCCCCGTTGACTTCCAAATTTCTGATCAGTCAGTTCTCCAAATCGCTGCTGTAAAGTATGATCATGTCGATTGCGGGTCCATAGGTACACATCTGCAGCCTGCATACCATCAAAAGGGTAAACCGAACGGGCACCATTTTCGTTGCAGAGTTCCAGCTCGATCCGTTTTTCTGACTCTTCACCATCACGGAGAATACCATTACCGAATTTGGCTGTACTACCGGTCTCCATTTCCTTGATCTGGCTCAACAGCACTTCATTACCAACAATAAAGTAGGACAAGTAACCCACATGGTGGACAGCAACATCGTCGCCAAAGTCCGAACTGATGATCGTCGAATGATACAGGCCAATGGGCAGCTGCAAATTGCGGTAATCCAGGTAACTCGGACTCAAATTGCCAATACGGACCAGACCATAGAATTTACAGTGCTGAACCTGATTCGGATCAAAGACTGCCGATACTTTGACCTTGGACCAGTCTCTGGACCAGTTTCCATTGTTAATCAACTGTTGAACCTCCGTTTCCGTCAGATCACGATAGTCATTACGCGGGTTTTGCTGAAAGCGCAGGGTATATTCGTCCTGTCCTGTTGGAATAAACTCATCTGGGATAAATCCATAGCCCAGCTGTTCCAAAGGTTTCTTCTTCAATACACTCATCGGCCTCCTTACTCTACAGTTACCGACTTCGCCAGGTTACGTGGTTTGTCCACATCCAAGCCTAGCTCTACACCAATATAATACGATAGCAGTTGCAATGGTACAACCGAAATCAATGGAGCAATGATCTCATCGGCCTCCGGAATTTCCATAAAATCATCCGATAGATTTTCTGAAACAGCATCGCCTTTGGTAACCACCGATATAATCTTTCCTTTACGCGCTTTGATCTCCTGAATATTTGAAACAATCTTCTCGTGATAAGCATCTTTTGTAGCGATAAAAACAACCGGTAAGTTCTCGTCAACCAATGCAATAGGCCCATGCTTCATTTCTGCTGCAGGATAACCTTCGGCATGGATATAGGAAATTTCCTTGAGTTTAAGCGCACCTTCCAAGGCAACCGGGAAATTATACCCCCTACCCAAGAAAAGGAAGTCTCGGGCATCTTTGTACTTTTTGGCGATGGTTTTGATTTTATCAACCTGCGTATCCAAAATCCACTGGACCTTTTCAGGCACCTCATTTAATTCCTGTGCAAGTTTTTGATAACGTTCTTCGCTGATCGAGCCTCTCAAAGAAGCAATCTTTAAGGCGATCAGGTTCAATACAGTCAACTGTGCCGTAAATGCTTTTGTACTCGCCACACCGATTTCAGGTCCAGCATGTGTATAGGCACCTGCATCCGAAAGTCGTGCGATAGAAGATCCAACAACATTGACAACCCCCAATATAATAGCGCCTTGTTTTTTCGCATTTTCCAACGCAACCAATGTATCAGCCGTTTCACCACTTTGGGAAATCGCCAAGATAACATCCCCTGGATGAATAACCGGATTACGGTAGCGGAATTCCGACGCATATTCAACTTCTACATTAATACGGCATAATTCCTCAATAACATATTCTGCAATAAGTCCGGCATGCCAGCTCGTACCACAGGCAACAATCACAATGCGATTGGTATTGCTGATCTCATTCGCAAATTTTTCAATGCCACTCAATGTAATCTGATGGGATTGCAGATCCAGACGTCCACGCATGGAGTCAAAGATCGTTTGCGGTTGCTCGAAGATCTCTTTCAACATAAAGTGATCAAAGCCACCTTTTTCAATAGCCGACAACTCCAGATCCAATTTTTGGACATAAGGCGTGATGCGCTCATTACCCAGATTTTTAAGGATCAACTCCTCCGGAGTGATAATAGCCAATTCGTAGTCATTGATATAAACGACTTCTTTGGTATATGCTAGCATCGGGGAAGCATCTGAACCCAAAAAATGCTCATTTTTACCGATACCAATCACCAAAGGACTTCCTTTACGCGCTGCAATAATACGATCCGGATGACCAGCCTCCAATACAAGGATCACATAGGCCCCTACGACCCGTTTCAAAGCAATACGAATCGCTTCTTCTAAAGAACATTCATTCTGCACTTGGATCTCTTCGATAAAGTTGACCAGAACCTCTGTATCGGTATCACTTTTAAATGTATAACCTTTATTGATTAATTCTGATTTTAAGGAAGCATAGTTTTCAATGATGCCATTATGAATCATCGCAATACGCCCGCTATTGGAATAATGCGGATGTGCATTCCGATCAGAAGGCTCACCATGGGTAGCCCAACGGGTGTGGCCTATCCCTGTGGTCGACTGTAGATCTTTGCCATACACAAACTCCTCCAAGTTTGCGACTTTACCTGTCTTTTTGTAAACATCGATCTGCTCACCTTTATGCAATGCCACTCCAGCACTGTCATAACCACGGTATTCTAACTTTTGTAATCCGTCAATGACGATACCATACGCCTGACGATAACCTGTGTATCCTACAATTCCACACATGTATGTCTCAATTTTAAGTGTATATTTTGTTAATGCGCCGCAATGTAATAAAAAATATCTACGCAATCGATTGATTAACCTAGAATTAACACAAAAAAGGCGGCTAATGTTTTATTAGTCGCCTTTTTCTATTGTAAAATGTATTATTTTTTAGTGTTCTGCCACATCTACATGGTCATAATCTTCCTTCATCAAGGCTTCATAATTTGTTTTTTCCTTCTTGCCAAAACGACGTTGAAGACTGTCAAAAATGGAGTACACCACTGGTACAACAACCAGGGTTAAAAATAAAGAAGATAACAAACCACCGATGATAACAATCGCAAGACCTCTATTCATATCGGCACCGTCTCCAGTAGCGATTGCAATAGGAATCATACCAAATACCATGGCAATTGTCGTCATTAAAATCGGACGAAGACGTGCATGATTGGCTGCCACCAATGCATCGTGCGTGTTATCGCCAGCTTCCTTACGATGGTTGGCAAAATCAACCAGCATGATCGCATTCTTGGCCACTAGACCAATCAACATGATGATACCCAAAATCGTAAAGATATTCAAGGTCTGATTTCCCAAAGCCAAGAACAACAGGGCTCCGATAAACGACAATGGAATCGAGAACAAGACCACAAATGGTGTGATAAAACTATCGTATAAAGCAACCATTACCAAATATACTAGGATAATAGATGCCAATAAGGCAATTCCCAAAGTACCAAAACCTTCGGTTTGGTTCTCCATGTTACCACCCCAGATAAAGACGATTCCCGGTTTACGCGGCAATTTTTCAAACTGTGCCTGCCACTCTTGCGCTACGGTACCCATCGGTCTACCGATGGCCTGTCCCTGAATGGATACTGCCGGCGACTTGTCGCGACGTTCCAACAAAGTAGGTCCCGAGCCATAAGTTACATTGGCAAATTGATCCAAAGAAATGGAAGCACCCTGATTATTGATAAATTTCAGATCACGCACGTTGTCGATATTGGCACGACCATTTTCCGCATAGCGGATATTGATATCGTACTCATTATCGCCGGCTCTGTATTTGTTATCCGTGTTTCCTGAAAATGCCGTTTGCATCGTCATACCCACAGTAGAGACATTCAGCCCCAAAGAGGTCATTTTATCACGGTCGATCTTCACATTGATCTCGGGGTTTCCCGCTTCAGAAGTCAATTTGACACCCGCTGCTCCAGGGATCTTGCGCAATTGATCTGCCGCCTTCTCCGCAAATTCCTGTGCATCTTCGACAGAAGCACCTATAATGGTCAGCTTCAATGGCGCCTGCTCCGCTCCCATGATACCCACATTGACCGTTTTGATTTTTGCACCGATCAGTTTATTTTCGAGTTCACGCTTCAGCGTCGCTGAATATACCTGTGAGTTGCCTTCAAAATTTTCTTTGTCGAGGATCACGTGGATCTCCGATTTGTAACGCGAACCCGTTGTCGAGGCCATACCGTCCGAAGACTGCCCCACTGTCGTAATAATTTCTTTGACATCGGGTTTCGATTTAATATAAGCTTCCGCTTTCTGCGTCAATAAGTTGGTCTTCTCCAGGGAAGCGTCTTTATCGAGTTCCAACTGGATGAAAAACTCCTTACGGTCGATACTCGGGAAGAAGTCCGAACCGATATAACCCATACCGACCAAAAAAAACGATGCCACAAGCAAACCAATAGCCAAAAACAAAGTAGCTAGTTTTGTACCAACGTTTTGTAAAGCCCATGTCAATAATCCTGCAACCCAATGTGTGAAGCTGTTCAAACCGCTTTCAAAGCCATGAATAATACGGCCAAAGAAAGATGTTTTGCTCAAGTGCTCCAATTTACCGAAACGCGAGTATAACCAAGGTACTACCGTAAATGACACCAATAAGGATAATAAAGTCGAGATGATTACAGTCACACAGAATTGCGCCAGGATATTGGCCACCAAGCCCGTAGACATAGCGATCGGAAGGAACACCACCACGATAACTAAGGTGATCGCCGTTACCGTAAATCCAATTTCCGAAGCACCATCAAATGCTGCACGAACCTTGTTTTTACCCATCTCCATGTGACGGTGAATATTCTCGATAACAACGATCGCATCATCCACGAGGATACCTACCACCAGGGATAAACCTAGTAAAGACATCAAATTCAGGGTATAGCCCATCAAAAGCAAGCCAATAAAGGTAGCAATCAAAGATAAAGGAATCGCCACCATGGTGATCGCCGCATTACGTAAACTCTGCAAGAAGAACAACATGATAAAGCCCACCAAGGCAATGGCAATCATTAAGTCGTGGATCACGTTATCGGCCGCATTCAATGTAAATTCTGAAGAGTCATTGGCCACCAGAATTTTAATATTCTGTGCCGCATAATCCTTCTCTACACCACTAATTACTTTTCCACTTTTATCGTGTACAGCAATCGTTTTCTTGACCGCTTCGGACACCGCTACCGCATTTGCATCAGACTGTTTAAAGACCTGCAATAAGATTGTATTCTGACGGTCCAGACGAGCTACTTTTTCAATCTCTTTGATACCATCCCGTACATCGGCGATATCGCGCAGATAGATCTGCACCCCTGCCGGCGTTGTGATCGGAAGGTTACGCAGCTCCTCGATCGAAGTTACTTTACCCGAAAGACGGATGGTTGTCCGGTTATCGCGGGTACTTACGTTACCTGTCGGGAAATCGAGATTGGATGCAGCTACTATTTGCTGTACCTGAGAAATTGTCAGTCCATAACCTTCAATTTTCTTCGGATCTACAGAGATCTGGATTTCACGCTCCTCACCACCGATCAGGTCTACTTTTGCAACACCATTGATCCGCGCAAAGACCGGCTGGATTTTATTATCCAAAAGATCATAGAGTTCTTTTTCCGATAAGTTGGACGTGACGGCCAAACTCATGATGGCCACATCATCCAGGGAGAATTTGGAGAGTGAAGGTGTCTTTACATCATCCGGCAAATCGTTGATCACGGCATTGATTTTCCGTTGAGCATCGGTAAGCAGGAAGTTGACATCCGCACCGTTGTTGAGGGTAATCATGACAATCGATACCCCTTCCAACGAAGTAGACTCCACCTTTTTGATACTTTCTAGGGATGAAATGGCATCCTCTATTTTTTTGGTCACCGAACTTTCAACCTCTGCAGGTGAAGCTCCCGGATAGACCGTCTGTACCGTAATGACGTTAATTTCAAATTTAGGGACCAATTCATAGCCCAATCGCGTATAAGAAAACAACCCGCCTAATGTCAGTATTATAAATAATACGATAATTATACTGGGGCGTTTTATCGATATTTCGGTAATTTTCATTCGAATAATTTATTTTTAATAGCCATGCAACCGGGGTTGCATCTGCTACTGATTACAGTATGCTCTATTTAATAATCTCTACAGGGCTTTGGTCAAATAGATTGATCTGACCCGAAACAATCACCTGATCGCCATTTTGCAAACCACCTAAGATCTCGATGTAATCACCAAAGTTTCTACCCGATTTGACATTTGTTTCGATTGCTTTACCGTTTTTCAGCACAAAGATCTTGTTGTCGCTCACACTACCCACAAAAGCATTTCGTGGTACGATCAATGTATTGCTGGCAACGCCCTCGCCGAAGATGGCCGTGCCATACATACCAGCACGCAATTGGTTCGATGCATTATTTACCTCGATTTCAACCGGGAAATTTAAGCTACCGTCCGATTTAGGTGCGATAAATGTTACTTTACCGGTAAAGCGTTGATCTGCATACACACTCGCTGTCACATCAACAGATTGACCGATCTTTAAGGTAGCTACATTCTTTTCGTCTACATTGACACGCAATTTCAAGGTCGCTACATTCACAATATCGAAGGCCGCAGCACCGACATTCAGGTAAGTCCCCGGTTCGATTTTACGTGAATTGATAATACCCGATACCGACGTTTTTATGGTTACATCGCCAGCATTTAATTTAGAAGCTTTTAAGTTATTTTTCGCATTCTCAAATTGCAATTTCACCTGATCTAACTGTTGTTTGGTTACACCTCCCGTAGAAAAAGCACTTTCAAAACGATTCAGATCAGCCTGCGCATTGGTATATGCCGCTTGCGCATTCGCCACGTTAACATTCAGTTTATCACCCTCGATGATTGCCAAAGTCTGTCCCGCACTCACATGCGAACCCTCATCAACCAATACTTTCACTACCCGGCCGGCAGTTTCAGCCGAAACAGTTACTTCCTGTTTCGGAGAAAATGTTCCGTTAGCAGTATAGCGTAAATCCATGGAAGATACTTTTGCTGTATCGATACGCACAGCAATAGCCACATTTTTTTTGGCTACTTCCGCAGTTTCGGCTTCGTTTTTCTTTTTATTCTTATTTAACACAAAAAATATTCCTGCTAAACCAGCAGCAATAATAAGTAGGGTAATAATTCCGCGTTTCATATTGTATTAGTCAATTATTCGTTAATGAGTGATTTAAGTTTTCCATTTGCTTTGATCAGCTGAACTTCAGCAATTTTATAATCCAGCAAGGAAGTGTTTAAATTATTTTGTGCATCTGCATAAGCGTTTTCTGCATCCAAAAGATCAGTCAATGTCGCTAGACCATTTTTATAGTTGTTGTTTGTATCTTCCAATACCGATTTCGCCAAATCCACATTTTTGCGATTCGACTCGATCGTCAACAAGGAGTTTTTGATCTGAACCTTTGAATTCTCTGCTGCCATACTTAAGGCCAGTTTCGTATCAGCAATATCCACCTGTAACTTATCAATATCAATTTGCGCCTGACGAACTTTCGAACGTGTCAGGAATCCGTTGAAAATAGGAACGGTCAGATTAAGTCCGATACCCGAAAAGCCGGACCAATTTACACCTTCAGCTTTAGAAAATATTGGGAAAACAGGTCCCAAACCCTGTCTTCCATAGTTGGCAGTCAACGACAGCGTCGGATAATATTTGGAGATCTCTGCTTTTTTATTTAATTCAAGCAATTCATTTTGTTTTGCCAACACCTGAATCTCCGTCCTGTCAGAAACGTCTAGCGGATTATATACAGCATCTAAGGCAACGGTCTCAAAGGTGGAGCTCGGCATGGAAATCTGCTCCGACATGGACATGCCAATCACAAATTTCAACGCATTTTCCTTTAGCTCAACAGCATTTATCAGCTGTTGTCTAGAGGCTTTTAAATTCGTCACGGCAACGTTTGTACGGTCCAAATCAATCTTCTTGGCTAACCCATTTTTAAACAACCCCTCGATAACATCCCTTGTTTTTGTTGTGCTCTCCAAGTTGTTATCTACAGTTTTCAATTGCAATTTGGACTGATAAACATCATAATAACTATTTGCCACTTTCTCAATCAACTGCTCATCTGTTAAAGTCTTGTTGACTACATAAAATTCGCGTGTAGTTTTAGCAGCCTTCAATCCAGTAAATACCGTTTGATTAAACAGCTGTTGGTTTAAACTTATTGAATTTGTGGATTGCCATTTTTGTCCAAAAGCTGCCATCACGGTTGTCCCTGGCTGACCAACAAGCTCTCCTGGTAAAGCAACTTTTTGGATCATTGGATTGTAGGTAATTCCACCATTAAAATTCACTTGTGGCAATGCGCCTGATTTAACTTCCGCGATTTTATGTTCGGCATTTATGACATCGAGTCCTGCCTTTTTCGCATCAGCTTTGTTCTGCAAAGCAAATTTAATCGCATCACTTAAGCTCAATTGTTGCTGTGCATGACTCTGGAAAACCATCGTACCTAATAAAAGGCTGGCTAGTATTCTGATTGTTTTCATTCCTAATTTATTTGTCCTAATTTTATATCTACTTTTTATTTATACCATTAAAAAACAGCTTGGTAGCCAGCTTTTGTTTCTGCAATACTTCATCAAACCGATCCTGATTTGGAATCCCCGAAATGATATCGGAAATATTGCACATCAAGGATAAGCTTTTCATCAATTCCACATAGATTTCGGCTGTTTCATAGAGATGCTCCCCATCGATTTCACCTTTTTCGGCACCGATCTGAAGGATCTCAAACAAGGCTTTCACATCGCGGTCGTGGAGACATTGAAAAAAATCCTGCATGGAAAGTCCCTTGATCCATTCCAGATTTTCGTTCATGTGCAGCATATAGTATTTCCGGACGAATGCATCGCGCAGTTCCAGTATTTTCATGATCAGCTCGTAAGTGGTGCCCACGTGCACCGCCACCATCTTCTCCTCCTCTTCCCTATATTCATCTGTCAAACGCACAATCACATCCCGTATAAGTGCATTCTTTTCCGAATAATAGTAGTACAAATTCGCTTTGGTAATTTTTATATCCTCCGCAATTTCATTCATCGTAGTCTTACTAAAACCGTAATGCATAAAGCGTCTTATCGCCGCATGAATGATTTGATCTTTTCTATCTTCCATTCTTCAAAAAACTCCTTTCTACTTTCTGACTTTTATCAAAAATTGTTCAAAAATATAAAAAGTAACATCTTGGGCAAAATAAATTTTGAAATTGTAATAATTTTGATATTAACCTGACAACAAAAAAGGCAAACTCTCGAGTTTGCCTTTTATTATACGAACAGATCTGTTAGAATGCGACCGTGTTCTGAAAATGTTTTAAGAATTTTCGTTTATCCAGTTTATAGAGCCGTGCTGCGCGATAGGCAACTCCAGTCTGCACTTCGTCGAGCTCTTTTAGAAAGCCATAATTTTGCATTTTCTTTCTAAAATTGCGTTTATCGAGTGGTTTATTCAAGATCCCCTCATACACCAGCTGTAACTGTGTGAGGGTAAATTTTTCGGGCAGCAACTCAAAAGCAATCGGCTTATAAGCAAGACGCCGCTGCAATCGCTCCAGACAGAGGTCCAAAATCTGCTTATGGTCAAATGCCAGTTCAGGTACATTCCGAACGGGAAACCATTTCGCCTGCTTCATATAGTTTGTAACAGGTTTGGTTTTCAATTTGGTATTGTCCAGCTGCACGAGGGCGTAATAGGCCACCGTCAGAATGCGCCCCTTTGGATGCCGTTTTAATCCGGCAAAGGAATGCAGTTGATCCATAAATACATCTTTCAAACCTGTATTCTCATACAAAATTCGTTTTACGGCATCTTCCATCTCTTCGTCATTATCCACGAAAAAACCTGGCAATGCCCACCAATCCTTAAAAGGATATTCATTTCTTTCGGCCAAAAGAACTTTTAATTCTCCTTCGTGAAAGCCTAATATGACACAGTCAACGGTAAAATTACTATACAAAACTTCTAAATTTATTTATGTGCAATATACTGAGCTAAATTTAGCGGTTACTAATCATCGGGTTATCTGTAACAATTATACGCTTCCTAAACGTGATGCGCAAAAAAATATTGAAAAATTTATTCAAAGTGTAGAATATACACTATAAAAATCTTATATTCGTAAAACCTAAAATATAGCGTGTGATAAAAGAAATTAAAAAAATAGGTGTATTAACGTCGGGAGGTGATGCTCCTGGTATGAATGCCTGTATTCGTGCTGTTGTTCGAACAGCATTACATAAGGGATTGCAAGTAACGGGTATTTATCAAGGATACCAAGGTCTGATCGATGCAAATTTCATAGAAATGGATACGCGTTCGGTCAGCAATATTATACAACGTGGTGGTACGATATTAAAAACAGCGCGTTGCATGGAGTTCAAGACGCCGGAAGGCCGTCGAAAAGGCTATGACAATCTGATCGCTGCCGGTGTGGATGCATTGGTGGTTATTGGTGGTGACGGTACCTTTACAGGGGCTAATTTTTTCTCCAAAGAATTTGAGATACCTATTATAGGTATACCTGGTACAATAGATAATGACCTTTACGGTTCTGATTATACCATCGGTTATGATACGGCCAACAATACAGTCATTGAAGCTATTGATAAAATCAGAGATACTGCGGCGTCACATGAACGTCTTTTCTTTGTTGAAGTAATGGGCCGGGATTCAGGTTGTATTGCGTTGAATGCAGGTATTGCAGGCGGAGCCGAAGCAATCTTACTTCCAGAGAAAGAAACGGCCATTGACGATTTAATCCGTCATTTAGAAGACGGCGCCATTAAAAAGAAATCGTCATCTATTGTTATTGTTGCAGAGGGCGACCAAAATGGTGGTGCTTATTATGTCGCAAAAAAAGTAAAAGAAAAGTTTGATCATTACGACACGAAAGTTAGTATATTAGGGCATTTGCAACGAGGTGGTTCTCCAACGAGTTTCGACCGCGTGCTTGCGAGTAGATTGGGCTTTGCTGCTGTCAATGAATTATTGGCCGGAAACACACGAGTTACTGTTGGGCTTCGTGGTAATGAAATCAAGACAACTCCAATTGAAGAAGCAATCAGCAATAAGGAAATTAAACTTAGCCCTGATTTATTGGAAATGGCTGAGATTTTATAATCATAATTTGAACAGACATGATAGCAGTAGTATATAGTGGATCTCGATTTTCAGACTGGAGATTGGCCGACAAGGGGCGGATCACTACGGGGTTCCGCATGAACGGGATCAATCCTTATCTTCAAGATGAGCGCTCCATACTACAGCATTTGCATAAAAACACCAACCTGATCAACAACGCCGAAAAAATCAGACGGATCTATTTTTTCGGAGCGGGATCTTCGTCGAAGGAACGTAAAGATAAAATAAAAAACGTCCTCGAACGTTTTTTCGTCAATGCGCGCGTACGGGTTGATCATGATGTCATTGCTTCGGCAATTTCCACTTTCGGCGACGAAAGGGGAATTATTGGCATCATTGGGAGTGGATCAAATGCAGCTTATTATACAGGGAAAAAAATCATTGACAATAACTATGGTCTAGGTTATATTCTGGCCGATGAGGGGGCGACAAACTGGAATAGCCAGCAGCTGCTCAAACATTATATGACGGATACCTTACCTGTTGATCTGCGGGACAAACTGGAAAGAGAATTTAACATCGATAAGAAAACCATTTTGGAAAGGGTGTATATTTCCCCACAACCGACAAATTTTCTGAATTCATTTACCGACTTTGTCCTCGAAAATAAAGATCATCTATTCATTAGTCAATTGGTTAAAAATGGGCTTCGTACGTTTATAAAAACCTACATCAAGCCCTTAATGAAAGAATATCCGGACAGTGACGTAAACTTTACGGGTTCAGTAGCGTTTAATTATGAGCACTTGCTTCGGGAAGTTGCCACAGACGAATTTAATATCAGTATTGGTACTGTTGTAAAAGAACCGATACATAATTTAATTAAATATTATATCAATAAAAATTAAGAATATGAAAATTGGAATTAACGGATTTGGCCGTATTGGTCGTTTAGCATTTAGAGCGGCTATCAATCGTCCAGAAATTGAAATTGTTGGTATCAATGACTTAGTTGAACCAGATTATATGGCTTATATGTTGAAATATGATTCAACACATGGCAAATTTGACGGTTCTGTAGAAGTAAAAGACGGTAATTTGGTTGTTAACGGAAAAACTATCCGTGTTACAGCTGAGAAAGATCCGGCAAACTTGAAATGGAATGAAGTAGGTGCTGAAGTAATCATCGAATCTACAGGTTTCTTCTTGACTCAAGAGTTGGCTCAAAAACACATCGATGCAGGTGCTAAAAAAGTAGTGATGTCTGCTCCGGCGAAAGACGACACCCCTACTTTCGTAATGGGTGTAAACCACAAAGAATTGAAAGCTGATCAACACATCGTTTCAAACGCTTCATGTACAACAAACTGTTTAGCACCTATCGCTAAAGTATTAAACGATAAATTTGGTATCGTTGAAGGTTTGATGACAACAGTACACGCGGTTACAGCAACACAAAAAACTGTAGACGGTCCTTCAGTAAAAGACTGGAGAGGTGGTCGCGGTGCATACCAAAATATCATCCCTTCATCTACAGGTGCTGCTAAAGCAGTAGGTTTGGTTCTTCCAGAATTGAAAGGTAAATTGACAGGTATGTCATTGCGCGTTCCTACAGCAGACGTTTCAGTTGTTGACTTAACAGTACGTTTGAACAAAGGTGCTTCATACGAAGAAATCAAAACTGCAATGAAAGAAGCTTCTGAAGGCGAATTGAAAGGTATCTTAGGTTATACTGAAGACGAAGTTGTTTCTTCAGATTTCTTAGGTGATGCACGTACATCAATCTTCGATGCAAAAGCAGGAATTTCATTGAATGATAACTTCGTTAAAGTTGTATCTTGGTATGACAACGAATGGGGATATTCAAACAAAATCGTTGACTTGGTATTAGAAGTTGGTAAATTGTCTTAATCAACTCGACCAGTAATCCTATAAAGGGGCTATTCTACACGAATAGCCCCTTATTTTTTTTCCTTAAAAATCAGCAGGTTGGCGTTTAAACGCAAAAAAAAGCGCTTTTAGCTTTCGTAATTCAAATAATCCGTCTATATTTGCATCATCAATAAGGCAGACAGCTAAATTGAAAAGGTGCCATAGCTCAGTTGGTAGAGCAAAGGACTGAAAATCCTTGTGTCGCTGGTTCGAATCCAGCTGGCACCACCAAAAAGGAAGAACGCAAGGTTCTGACAGATTGAAAGAATAATAATTCCAATGCGAAAATAGCTCAGCTGGTAGAGCACAACCTTGCCAAGGTTGGGGTCGCGAGTTCGAATCTCGTTTTTCGCTCACCTGCCTAGGTGGTGGAACTGGTAGACACGCAGGACTTAAAATCCTGTTCCCGTTAAGGGAGTGCGGGTTCGATTCCCGCCCTAGGTACAAAAAGAGACGCCGAATATCGGTTGTCTCTTTTTTTTTATACCAATATAAACCCTTTGCCCCAAATTTAATATTAGGCCATTTCGAGTTCGATTTGAACGCAATACTACGATTAATATCATCGTAACATAATTTTTATGTTTCCAATTTGGGATTTTAGAAAAATTAATCGTAATATTGCAATAACATTATGGGACTTACTAAGACAGAAATATTCACAGAAGAGCAGAATCAGCTCGCCACAATGCTCAAAGCGTTGGGCCATCCTGCCCGTATTGCGATCCTTCAATCCATCATCCGTGCAAATTCGTGTATATGTGGTGATCTGGTTGAGGAACTAGGATTGGCACAGCCAACAATTTCCCAGCACCTTAAAGAATTGAAGAATGCCGGTATTATCCAGGGCACCATTGAGGGTGTACGGGTATGCTATTGCATTGAACCGAAAGCCTGGAAATTATTGAAAACAAACCTGGCAGCTTTCTTTGACTCTTATAAAGAGAACACAAACTGTTGCTAAAAAAATTTACATCAATTAATCGTTAAATTGCAATATAACATGAACAACTCCGCATTTATCAACTGGGAAACGTTTAAAACGCAGCTCCAGCAAAACCCGAATCAAATTTTACAATTTGAATATGCAGCAGGTAAATGGGTAGATCCCTCCTACCATATCACAGAAATCAAACAGGCTCCGATCGTATCCGTCGATTGTGGTGGCGTAATGAACTCCTGGACTGAAATCATTGTCCAACTATGGGAACCAAGGGAAACAGAAGAAGGCCGTGCAATGCAGGCAAGTAAAGCGATGTCTATCGTAGATATCGTTGAAAAGAAATTATCGCTTAATCCCAATGCTATTGTAAAAATTGAATTTGGCAACTCGCAGTTCGATACACGCCAAATGTATCCGGGTAATTTTACCGTATCCGGACAAGATTTAATCGTTAACCTTACTCCAGATTATACCCAGTGCAAAGCCATTAATCGAGGGGGAAGTTGTGGCACCACCTCAGCTGGAGAAGAATGCTGCGCACCCGTTGCTAAAGCCGAACCTGTAAAGCTGGAAATGGTTAATCTGGCTGCTGATGGACCCGTTTGTAAACCTGGTGGCGGCTGCTGCTAATCAAAACATTAAAAAATGGAAAAAATATTGGTACTCTGCACCGGCAACAGTTGCCGCAGCCAAATTGCAGAAGGATTTTTAAGACATTTCGCAGGTAGCCGAGCCGAGGTTTATAGCGCCGGCATAGAAACGCATGGCGTTAACCCTAAAGCTATTCAGGTTATGGCTGAAGCCGGCATTGATATCTCATCCCACACCTCTAATCATGTCAATGAGTATGCGGCAATAGACTTTGACCATGTAATTACGGTCTGTGATAATGCCAAAGAGAGTTGTCCATATTTTCCTTCAAGGGCTAAAAAACTACATTACAATTTCCCAGACCCGGCAAAAGCTACCGGGACGGAGGAAGAAGTTATGAATGAATTCAGAAGGGTACGTGATCTTATCAAAACATACAGTGCTGAATTTGTAGCGGAAAATCTCGACAAATAAACATACCCACTAACAAAAAAATATGTCAGCCAACAACTGCGCCCCAGCACATGAAAGGAAAAAATTGAGTTTCCTCGACCGATACCTTACCTTATGGATTTTCCTGGCGATGGCAATCGGAGTATCTATTGGATTCCTTTTCCCGTCTTCGTCTGATTTTATCAATTCTTTCTCAAGCGGCACCACCAATATTCCACTTGCTATTGGCCTGATCCTGATGATGTATCCACCACTTGCCAAGGTGAAATATGAAAATATGGGCAACGTATTTAAGGACACAAAGATACTGGGGACTTCCCTACTCCTGAACTGGATCATAGGGCCTATTTTAATGTTTATCCTGGCGATTGTATTTCTTCGGGGCTACCCCGAATATATGATCGGCCTTATTCTTATCGGGCTAGCCCGCTGCATTGCAATGGTCGTTGTATGGAATGAGCTGGCAGAAGGAAACCGCGAGTATGCTGCTGGACTCATCGCCCTCAATAGCATTTTTCAGGTTTTATTGTACAGCGTCTATGCTTATATCTTTATCACCGTTCTACCCCCAGTATTTGGGATGAAAGGTCTTGATGTCAATATTTCGATCGGTCAGATTGCGGAAAGTGTCGGAATTTATTTGGGTATTCCCTTTGCAATGGGCATAATCAGCCGTTATGGCCTGATTAAGTTAAATGGAGAAGAATGGTTCCAAAGCAAATTTGTGCCGCTGATCTCTCCCATCACCTTAATCGCGTTATTATTTACAATTGTAGTCATGTTCAGCCTGAAAGGTGAACTGATCGTTCAGATTCCTATGGACGTTGTCAGAATTGCGATTCCTTTGGTGATCTATTTTGCCATTATGTTCCTGGTGAGCTTTTTTATCGGTAAACGAATGGGCGCAGATTATTCCAAAAATGCAGCCATTTCTTTTACAGCTTCCGGTAATAATTTTGAGTTGGCTATTGCTGTTGCTATTGGCGTCTTCGGCATCAACAGTGGCCAGGCATTTGCCGGTGTTATCGGTCCACTCGTGGAAGTGCCCGCATTGATTGCCTTGGTCAATGTAGCTTTTTGGTTAAGAAAGAAATATTACAAAGGCCAGGTGATATAGCCCAAGAAAATTATTTATTGCCAGAAAATTGATAAATTAGTTGATATGTTCCATTCAGCTCATTCTCGCAGGCACTGGTCTACACTCCTGCTGTCCGTACTCTTCTCCTTAAATGGCTTAGACCTCAGCGCACAGTTGTTTCATCAGGACAGCCTAAAATTAATAGCCCGACAGTTTGCCTTTACCGAAGGGCCGGCAGTGGACAAAGCCGGGGACATCTATTTTACCGACCAGCCCAATAACAAAATCTGGAAATATAGCACCAAAGGGCAACTTTCGCTTTTTAAAGATTCTGCAGGCCGCGCAAATGGATTGTACTTTAACCATCAGGGTCAGCTCCTTGCCTGTGCCGACGAAAAGAACGAGATCTGGTCAATCAGCAAAGATGGTCAGGTTACCGTCCTGCTGACCGCTATCGACGGAAAGAAACTGAATGGTCCAAATGATCTTTGGGCAGACAAGAAAGGTGGCATCTACTTTACAGACCCCTTTTATCTGCGCGATTATTGGACCCGGAAAAAGCCAGAAATAGCGGGGCAGAAAGTCTACTACCTTCCTCCAGGAAAAGCGAAAAAACCCATCGTAGTAGCTGATGATGTAAGCAAGCCGAACGGCATTGTCGGCTCGCCCGATGGAAGATACCTCTATGTCGCAGATATCGAACGGAATAAAACGTATAGGTACACCATTGAATCTGACGGCAAGCTCAGCGGACAGACAGCGCTTATCGATAAAGGTTCTGACGGGATGACATTGGACCATCAAGGAAATATTTACCTAACGGGCAAAGGCGTCTTTATTTATAGTCCGACCGGTCTATTGATCGGCCATATTGAAGTAAATGAACCATGGACATCCAATGTCTGTTTTGGAGGTAAAGATCGTACGGTTTTATTTATCACCGCTTCAGCAGCCATCTATAAGATCCCCATGCATACCCAGGGAGTGGATTAATACCAGCAAAAGAAAAAAACATGCACCCGATATTTCGTAACTTGCCATACACCGCAGCGTTTTAAAATGGACTGTTTCCAATGTTATTTTTTCAATTATCAGCACAGATGTCCCCTTTTGTAATGCTCGATCGTTTGATGGTAAATACTAAAATTTAAAAACGATGAAAGAATTTATGCTAATCTTCAGACTAAAGGCCGGCGCTGATTTCAAGCCTTCTCCAGCACAAATACAGGAGCGTATGAACTGGCTGGCCAGTATCGCTGCTCAGGAAAAATTGGTGGATAAGGGAAAAACACTTTTACCGACGATCGACAGTGGACGACATATATCCGCTGATAAAGTAGTTACCGACGGTCCCTTTACCGAATTAAAGGAATACGTCAGTGGCTTTATTGTAGTGGGGACCGAAAACATTGATGAAGCTGTAGAAATTGCCAAACAGAATCCAATATTTAAAATTGGCGGAAGTATTGAAGTGCGTGAGCTCCTAAAATCCTAATTCCGTTGGAAAAGCCTACATCAACAGCTGAGTTGATACCAGGTCTGTTTCGCGACCTATATTCCAAAATGACGGCTGTATTATGCCGTCATTTTGGATTGTCCGACATCCAGCTTGCGGAAGATATTGCCAGCGATACATTTTTAAAAGCTTCGGAAGTCTGGCCGATTACCGGCATCCCAGCAAACCCCCAAGCCTGGCTCTACACTGTCGCCAAAAACAAGGTAAAAGATTACTTTAAACATAAGGCTGTCTTTGAACTTAAAGTCAAAGACAATATCTTAAAGGAACTGAATGAAAAGACGCTGCCAGACGACATAGACCAACGTACCATTAGCGACAGCCAATTGGCGATGCTATTTGCCATCTGTGACCCGATAATACCCATAGCGGGGCAGATTAGTTTAGCATTGCAGATCTTATGCGGATTTAGTATCCTAGAGGTCGCCCAGGCGCTGCTCACAAATAAAGAAACCATAAAGAAGCGCATATTTAGAGCAAAAACAGCCTTAAGGGATAGCAAATTTGAACTAAAAGAATTATCAGATAGCCAAATAAGCGCTCGCCTAGCCGCAGTATTGAAAACGATATATCTTCTCTTCAACGAAGGATATTATGCTCAACATGAAAATCACATCATTCGAAAAGAACTATGCATGGAGGCCATACGATTAGCTCTCCTGTTGACAGCACATGAAACAACCAACCTGCCACAGACCAACGCTTTAATCGCGTTAATGTGTTACCAAAGCTCGCGGCTTGATGCCCGAATGGATAAGGATGGGGCAATCGTACTTTTTGAACAACAGGATGTGCAACAATGGGATAGCGATATGATCGATCAAGGTAATTTCTACATGGTACAGGCGACCGATACGCAGGAAACCTCCAAATACCATATCGAAGCAGCCATCGCTTATTGGCACACCGTGGTGGATAACCAATCGAAATGGGAATACATTTTAAAATTTTATAATCAGTTGATTCTGATCGAATACTCGCCCGTGACGGCACTCAACCGGGCATTTGCCTATGCCAAGGTGTATGGCACAGAAACAGGTATCGAGGAAACAAAAAAACTTAATCTCATTAAAATGTCCCATTATTTTGGATTATTGGGCTACCTCTATCGGGATCTTGACCAAGTCGAAGCAATTGACAACTATACTAAAGCGCTGAATTTAGCTTCTTCATTAACTGAACAGGATGTTTACCAAAAACAAATCCTTGCGCTCCAGTGATAATCGATACCAGATCCCAAGGCAAAAGTCTTGAGATCTGGGCTGAAAACAACGGTTTAGGTATCAGCTTTATTCCCTTGTGTTGACCTCAGTGGGGAAAGTCAGCCAATATCGCGTTGTAATCGGGTGAAAAATTAGGAAAAGCCGTACCCTCTATCCGATACGTCTGGATTTTCGTTATCCCAACATAGGTTCGGAAGACAGCAACTAGATAATCCGCTATGTAGTCTTGTACCGGCGATGAACTTTGCATTCCACCGGAAGCAATAGCCAAATAGACATCTTTATCCGCGATAAGTCCAACACGATTACCGGTGCCATCATACGTGTAGGTAACACCAAAACGAACCAGTTGATCGATCCATGCTTTAAGGTGAGCAGAAATGCCGAAATTATGCATTGGCGTACTGATGACGAGCATGTCTGCCGCATTAATTCGCTCAATTAAATCATTCGCATAGGCCAATGACTTAATCGAACAATAATTTGGCGTATCTACTGGAGTATAAAATCCCTGAACCATCTCATGGGTATACAAAGGTGGAGGTGTATCAACCAGATCCCATGTGATCACGGAGATTGAGCCGTATTTTTTTCTGATACGATCGATAATTTCTTTGCCCAAATTTGTGCTATAGGAGCTGTCTGCTCTTGCACTTGATGTAATGTGTAAAATGGTCTTCATTCGTTTTAACTATTTTACGACTTAACGACCAAGAAAAACAAAAGGGGACACTCCATTCTCAGAAATAGCACCCAATCCGAACATCACTCTCGTTCCGATTACCCAATTCAACCTTAACGATGTACCAATCGCGCTCTCTTCTTACATTTCGTTATCCGCACTTACCTGTGCTTTATAGCGATCAATCTTTTGGTAAACTTTGTTAAAAAACATTTTCTTGTCCCGTGTTCCGGCCGTATTTAACAACCTGGAATTTTTGAGCTGATGCTGATAGAAATTGAAAGCGTGTCGGCAGCTGTCTTTATCATTGGTAATGAAATAGCCCAGCATCGTATGCGGAACGAATAATGACTTTCTGTCGTTATTTCCAACTAGGACGTTATTGTTTAAAATCAATAGCTCATGGTAGTAAAGCTGGTACTGGTCATTGTTTGGCACACAACTTTTCTCCAGTGAAAACAGCAGTTCTTTAAGCTGCTCACAGAGCATCTTTCCGTTTTCGGCGGTCAGTAAGCCGGCCTGGGAAAAATAGATGATCTGCTGGAGTGTACTGTTAATTGTGGTATCATTCCAGATCTCTTTCACCCGGATGGACGAATAATAATCGTAAAGCTTCTGGCCTCTACTATCGATGGGTGTTTTCGACAAAAAAGATTCGAAAGACAATTCCAAACCGTCTGGACTCAACAAATTGAGCCATACATATTTTTTGAATATAGACAAAAGCCCTGTATTGATGGTATAAAAGATCGGAATATCCTTTGCCGAGTAATACAGGTAGGTCTGAAGATTGGATTCAAACTCCGTTAACGATTTAAACGAATGCTCTAGATAATTTGACAGATCATTAAAGGACTGGATTTCCGCTGTTTTTTTTACTAAGATGTGATCACTTTGCTGAAATAGCTTATCCAAAGAAAGTGAAAAGCGATTTGCAAGCTGCACCGTCTCTCCTATTGAAAATTTGCTCTTCATTGAAATTCTGCGGTGCGCCGCATCATAACTAATATCAAGCGCGTCTGCAATCACCTCAATAAGAGATTTCGAAGGATCAATTTTCCGCTGTATTTCCTGAATCAACTTTTCCTGATACATAAGCCAATTATTATTTTGCGATAATCACAAAAATAAAAATTTATATTATTGTTTCCCACAATTTTAACTGCGATTATCACAATAACTTTGGAAGACAATAAACACATATTTTATTAAAAGCCAGCTATGAAAACCGTAATAAATAAACAAGAGGAATTAGCAAGCCGATTCCCGATCTTGACAGACACCCGTCTATCGCCATCGCTCTTCCAGGGCAACATTGAAAACTTCATCGGCATGAGTCAAGTCCCTACAGGGGTCATCGGCCCCCTTAAAGTTCATGGCACTTCAGCCAACGGAAATTACCATATTCCACTTGCCACAACTGAGGGTGCATTGGTTGCATCCTATCACCGCGGATCTAAAGCCTGTTTGCTCGCCGGCGGGATTACCTCGATCTGTCTGCAAGAAGGAGTTCAAAGAAGCCCCGTATTCAAATTTGAGAACATCAAGGATTTAAGTCTTTTCGTTTCCTGGTTCCTCGCAGAGAAAGAAAACTTTCAGGAAATCGTCAAACGCACAAGCAGATTTGCTAAGTTAACCGATACCCGCATACAGATTGAAGGCAACCATTTAACCATATCCTTTGAATATTTCACTGCCGATGCGGCTGGCCAGAATATGGTTACCATCTGCACAGAGGCCATCTGCCGCTTTATGATTGACTCTTGTCCTATTAAGCCCAGTCACTGGTTTATTGAGGGAAACAGCTCGGGAGACAAAAAAGCGACCGCCGCAGCTTTCAATCATGTCAGGGGTAAAAAGGTAACCGCTGAAATAACATTACCGGCCAACATCGTGTCCGAAATCCTTAAAACTTCAGCCGAGCTGATGGATCGCTATTGGCGTACGTCCACCATGGGTGTTATCCAAAGTGGAGCTATAGGTGCACAGGGGCATTATGCCAATGGATTGGCTGCTTTGTTTTTGGCAACGGGCCAGGATGTCGCCTGTGTTGCCGAAGCCGCAACGGGTATCACGCGAATGGAGCAGAATAAAGACGGATCACTCTATGCAGCCGTGACTTTACCCAATCTTATTGTCGGCACTATCGGTGGTGGAACAGCACTTCCGACCCAAAGAGAGTGCCTGGAAATGATGGACTGTTATGGCGAAGGGAAGGCCATAAAATATGCCGAAATAGCTGCAGCCCTTGCGCTCGCCGGAGAATTATCTATTGCCGCGGCCCTTTCGGCAGGTCATTTTACACAGGCGCATCAAAAATTAGGCAGAAAAAAATCACTATAAAATGGAAACTAAAAAAGAAAACAGATGGAATGTGCCCAATGCACTTTCCGCCTATCGTATACTGGCATTACCCTTTATCAGCTATGCCCTTTTAACGGCAGACAGGGATCTGTTTATCCTATTGCTGTCCATCAACCTGATCAGCGATATTCTCGATGGATTAATCGCCAGGCTATTTAACCTTCAGACGGAATTTGGTGCCAAAATAGATTCGATCGCAGATATCGGAACATACCTCATGGCATTCATCGGCATGATAACATTGGAAAAAGGATTTGTAATGGCCTATAAAATCGAATTTATCCTACTTATTGTCCTGTGGATTGTTCCCCAGATCTATGCTCTTATCCGATTTAAACGCTTTCCCAGCTTCCATTTATGGTCCTATAAATTAACAGGCTATCTCCAGGGGATATTTATCTTTAGCTATTTTGTACTCGGATTTAACACCTTTTATTTCCACCTGATGCTAACCGTAAGTTATTTGGCCTATTTGGAAGAATTGGTCCTCGTGATTATTCTCCCGAAGCTGCAATCCAATCTGAAAAGTATATTTCTTATCCAATTACAAAAAAAAGCTTGATTATGTATGTATTAATGGCGAATATAGTGTTGTTATTTTTTGGCATCGGAGCATTGGTCACAGGCTATCTCAATAAGAATAGTCAAGTTGCACAAACCAGAGAACGCTGGTTAAAACTGGGTTTTTACTTCCTGATTTTGATCCTTGTCTTTTTTTCCATTTATATGGACTATGTCAGACTTTTGGCTATTTGCATTGGAATAGCCGGTTTTTACGAAATTGTCAAGGCCCACCTATATTCAGAACGACCACTGCTATTCTTATGTCCCGTAGTGGTCCTTTACGTCGCTCTTATTGCTGCGTTTATAAACTTCGGGCACAGGGCATCGACAGAAAAGGTTTGTTTTATCTATTTTATGGTGGTGATTTTTGATGGATTCAGCCAGCTCTGCGGTCAATTATTCGGCAAAAGAAAACTTATTCCCTCGGTTAGTCCCAATAAAACTGTTGAGGGTCTAATTGGTGCTTTGGTCATTGCCACTGGCACCAGCCTTTTCCTCTTTCCATCCATCGACCTGTCCATCACGCAAACTTTAAAGACCGCCCTTTTTATTTGCTTTTCCGCATTGCTGGGCGACCTATTGGCTTCGTGGTACAAACGAAGCTGTCAAATTAAAGATTACGGCACCCTCATTCCAGGGCATGGCGGAATACTGGATCGATTTGACAGCTTTATATTCAGTGGAGCCATGTACGGACTAATTTATCTTTAAAAACAAGATTATGAAAAACGATTTAGAGAACATGCTCCTATTAGGCACCCTTTTCTTGCTGCTATTCGCGCTTGCTGAACTATTGTATCAACAGTTTAAGGTCAAAGCAGAGTTTACCCGAAAACTCGTCCATGTAGGTACGGGGATAATCTGCATGTCATTTCCGATTTTGATCAGCAGCCACTGGTCTGTTTTCATCCTATGCGGATTGTTCACTTTGATTTTATTGCTGTCCATCAAGTTCGATTTATTAAATTCTATCCATGCAATTGACCGAAAATCTGTCGGTAGCCTGGCCTATCCTGCGGCAGTCTATCTTTGCTTTCTCGCACAGACATTGTTAGACAAAGGGGCTATTTTTTATTATTTGCCCTTGCTCACCTTGGCAATATGTGATCCGATGGCGGCATTATCTGGCAAAAAATGGCCTTATGGTTCTTACCGCCTATTCGGTGCGCGAAAAACACTACTAGGGTCCGCAGTGTTCTTTATATGCGCTTTGATTACCGTGGTTGTAATTGGACACTATATGCAAGAGCCAAGCCTGCACATGAGCGAAATCACCATGATAGGTACCCTGGCTCTGGCCGCGACCATAGCCGAAGCATGTAGCAAAGACGGTTACGACAATATAAGCATTCCGGTCAGTAGCATGCTCAGTCTGTATATTCAATTTCCCTGATAAGTAACAGTCCAGTTTTAAAGGTAGATGATGAAACTATAAGCAATTTTATTTATCTTTATATTGAAATAAAGATTCGCTTAGCTATTCTGGCAAAAGCGATTAAAAATGACCATTTCATCTTTAATTCTAAAAATCACTCCAACATGTATAAAACCGTATTAACGAGGCAATTTTATTTAAGCGTAATCGCCATCATAATCCTACCATTTGCCACCTTGGGCCAAAGCCTTCCATTACAACTATTACCCTCCGGTCATATTGTAGTAGAAGCTGAAATCGAAGGAAAGAAAGGAAATTTTATCTTCGATACAGGCGGGGGGATTAATCTTTTTTTTGAAGATTTTGCCAAAGACCTGAAAAAAAATGAAAGCTATAATTTTCTCACGGCATTTCGCGCAACAGGTGAAAAAATGACAATCCCTCTTTATAGATCCTCTACCATTAAATTCAATGGTAAAGAGTTTAATGATATTCCGTTTTCAACATTCGACATGAAATTGGCCGGTATTAATGGCCTAATTTCCCTTCCAATGCTTTACGACACGGAGTTTATAATAGACTACACAAAGAAACAGCTTATTTTTCCGAAGGCAAAACTAAAAAGTGACAAAATTATTCCGATACAACTGACGACCAATGCCGATCAATCCCTTGATATCTCCACGTACATATATCTAAACGACAAGTACAGGATCAACATTTTATTAGATTCAGGGGCTGGCGATGATTCATTTTGGTTTAGCGATCGGTTTATCCCTATCTTGGGATTGGATCCGTCCAAACTGGAAATAACGGAGAGAGCTAGTGAGTTTAATCCCGAGATAAAAACAAAATATTACAAAGGACATATAGCATCCATCTCCAATTCTTCTGTAAAAGTAGAGCATCCTACAGTCTCATTTGTTGAAGGATTGATCTATGAAGGAAAGACCAGCATCAATTGGCTGGGCAAAAAGCTTGGATTCAATTTAAAAGAAAAGAAGATCTATTTATTGGATTAATCACTGTTAGATCTATATGAAATTTGGATTATTAAGAAAATGTATGATGAATACAATAAAACCTCTATTGATCATTGTCCTATTTTTACTATGCAATCTTAAGCACCTACAGGGTCAGCAATTTACCCAGTATGGAAAATCCGATACCCTTTCAATTAAATCACAAATCTTTAATTCCGATAGAAAAGTCATACTGACCAAATCGTTAATGGGCAAATCGGATACGTTGGCAAGGAAGACCGTTATCTACTTCGATGCTGACGATACCCACATAAACGGAACTGTTTTGCAATCTGCCGATAACCTTACCGCAACTGGTGAAATGCCCAAATCAAATCTGGTCGGTATTATGCAGGTCGATAGAAATACAGAATTTCTTGAAAAAGAAAAGTTAGCAGCTTTTCTCGTAAAAGAATTGATCCCCCACCTAAAAGCAAATCAATACGACACACAAAAAATTACGCTTATTGGGCATTCTTTTGGTGGATATTTTGCTACCTATCTGTACCTGACAAACAATGAGCTGTTCAATTCTTGCATTGCTGTAAGTCCAGCATACTGGCCCAATAAAAAAGACCTATTCAATGATCTTAACAGTTTAGGAAACAACTCAATTTCAGGTGATTTTTACATGGCTATCGGAAACAAACGTTGGGACGATATTTCGATCACAAAATACATCGATGAAATGGACAGGTTGCTGACTAAGCATCAGCGACAAATCAGGTACAGACTAAACCGGCTTGATGGATTCAGTCACAACGCAACACCAACTGTAGGCATTGGATTGGGATTAAGCTATGTTTTCGATCTGTGGGAATGGCAAAATATATTGCAGGAACAAGAACGGCGTTTAAAAAGCTCACCTGACTTTTGGGGGCATCTGGAAATTAAAGCCGATGCGCTCTATCATTTAAAAAGATATTCGGAAGCGAAAGAGGGCTATCTTAAATCGCTGCATTTCTTAATCAACGACAAGGAAGAACAAAAGGAGAGCATCAGAACTGCAAGCAAAAGGCTAAAAGAAAAAATCAAAAAATGTAAGTAATACGCACTACAAAAACTGCTGAAACCGCATCAGTTCGTTCATATTCTTGCACTGCAGTTTTCGAAGCATACAACATTATTTGGAAACACAGTTCAATGGCGCCAATGTCATTGCAGTGTTTTTATCCGTCCGCTTTGGGTTTTCTTTTCGCCGATTATTTTATATTTTTGTACATCTTCCAGCAATAATCTAATTTAGTCGGGAACAACCATTATGCAGTTTAACTTCGCCTTTGATTCCAGTCCGTTTAAAACCCTGATCGCTTTTCATAAGATTATACCATCCTTTGAAGCAGCGGCTCTATCGCCGGTTGGCTTTCAGGCCAGCTATGCCCGATCGCTACTGGAAGAAATCAGCAAATACCCCGAACTTATCGATGGGGTCGAAAAAGCAGAAGAAGTGCTGCGCTATGAGCCTATTATCAAGGTGCTGCTGGCCGACCTGTTCCCGAGCTCACTGACACATAATGAGATCAAGGCCATTACCATTCCCTTCCATCTCTATACGTTCAACCATACCGCAAGACTGGAAAAAATATTAGCGGATGCCGGCGATCACTATGAATTTAGTCTTCGTGATATCTCGCCCGATACCTATTATATTCTCAATTGCTGTGTTATTATCAGCCAGTATTACGGCTTTAAGGTGGATGCTATGGATGCCCCCCTCTTTTTGGATATTCCAGACAAGAATAATATCATCCATCACTACCGCGTCCTATTCAATGCCGATTTTATCGATGTCCTTCCAACAGAACGGGCACTCGATCTTACGGCTGAAGATATTACCGAACTGGTCGACAACTTTTCGGATATTGCCCTATGGAAGTCCAAATTTCCCGAGCAGAGCTGGATCCTAAAAGGCTTTTCCATTATGACGCTTTTTGATGCGACCATTGAAAATGCGGTGTCAAGCTTCAAAAGCAATCTGCTGCGCGAAAAAAGTGCTGTCCAGCTGGCAGAAATAGAAAGCATTTTCAGGTCGATTTATAAAATAAATGATCTGCGCATCGGATTGACCTCCTTTGAAAAGGTCAGGAACGAGTACAACTTACGGATTGTCGAAAAACAGCTGTACAGTCATCTACTTTACGATTCGACGATCGAAGAATGTGAAAACATGCTCTGCAGCGAGACCTTGGAGAACCTGCTCACCAAGGACGAATATTTTGTTGTACCGGATATTGACAAGGTGCCACTGGATGATCCAAAGCAGGCCTATTTTATCAACAAGCTCAAGCAGCAACAGGTGAAGAGCTTTATTTTTGTTCCCCTCGTCGAAGGCGACAAAGTGCTCGGTCTATTGGAAATGTCCTCATCCAAGGTGCGAGAACTCAATTCGGTCAATGCCAACAAGCTCAACTTCATCTTGCCCTTTATCAAAGATAAAGTCTCGAAAGCCTTTGCAGAAACTGAAAATCAGATCGAAGCGGTGATCCAAAAGGAATATACCGCTATACACCCGAGTGTCAAATGGCGGTTTCAGGAAGAAGCCATGCATTTCCTCAACGACCGCGCCTTTGGAAAAGACTATGCCCTGCAGGAAATCGTCTTTGACCATGTTTATCCGCTCTATGGGCAGATTGACGTACAGGGCTCCTCGGAATCTCGCAATCAGGCCATCCGCCAAGATCTGATGAATCAGAGCAAGGAACTGATCGCATTGTTCACTGCGGTCAACCAAACGCAGCGATTACCGCTCTTTGAGCAAAAGGTCTTCGACTTGGAAAGAAACCTGACGACGCTGCAGCAAGTGCTGCTGACCGATACGGAACAGCTTATGCTCGATTATTTTAACCAGGATATTCACCCTATTCTGGAGAATTTCAGGAAAAACAACAAAAATAGCGTCGCCACCGAGGCCATCGACCGCTATTTTGAGCGAATCAACCTCTCTATCGGCGGTTTTTATGAGGCCCGACAGGATTATGACAACTCCATCACCCTGATCAACAAAAAGCTGGTGGCCATCCTCGACGAAAAGCAGGTAGAAGCCCAAGAATACTTTCCTCATTATTATGAGCGCTACAAGACAGATGGTATCGAGCACAACATGTATATCGGGGCCTCCATCGCTCCCGGTCGGAATTTTGAACTCTACTACCTACGCAATTTACGGCTGTGGCAGCTGCAGGTGATGTGTGCGATGGAACGCGAGTTTAGGCAGCTCCAGCCCGCCCTTCCGCATCAGCTGGAGGTGACCTCATTGGTGCTGGTCTTTGCCACCCCCATTTCCATCCGCTTTCGTATGGACGAGAAGCAGTTCGATATCGACGGCTCCTACAATGTGCGCTACGAGATTGCCAAGAAACGCATTGATAAAGCCAAGATCAAGGGCTCGACGGAGCGCATCACACAAAAAGGCAAACTGGTTATTGTCTACTCCAATATACATGAAGAAACAGAATACCTGGGATACATTAACCTACTACAGCACAAAGGATTACTAGACAACAACATCGAGCAGTTTGAGGTGGAAGATCTACAGGGACTGGTTGGCCTGAAAGCGATCCGTGTGGGATTCAATTTTCAAGATCTGCACTAAAGCAATTCCCGGTGTTCCATCAGATAGGCCAAGGAGAGTATCATCTAATAATCTGTTTGCGGATACGGCTTAAACTTTTGGGGTTCATGCCGAGGAACGATGCGATATATTGCATGGGTACGTTGTGCAGCAGATCCGGCTGTTCGGCCATGAGCTTGAGGTACCCTTGCGCTATGTACATTCCTCATGCTTTGAGCGTGATATTGCATCCGGGGAAACGTTTCGTTGACTAAACAAATATACTAAAAACGATTGACATACTAATAAAATTAGCAAACAAATATCAATTTATTGAAATAAATACTTGATTTGAATCACGATTTGAAAAAGCAAAGTCACGCTTTGCGAGAGCCTTTTATGAAGCAGTGGATATTGCTTCATAACAAATGAAGCAGCCCGGGGGCTGCTTCATTGAAAAAATAGTCTTTGCGAAATGCCATTTAGGGTTTGCGGTTGCTTGCCCTCACCGGTCTGTCTGGTTTATACTCATCCCAGCCCTTAGACCGCAAATGATATACGATATCCAAAATTATTGATCTCTTTCGTTACGGAACAAATGGGGTTGTTTGCCGGTATGTTTCTTGATGAAACTTCTGAAATTTGCGACATTACTAAAACCTATTTCGAAAGAAATCTGTAAAATGGATAGATTCGAATGTCTGATCAAGCGGATAGCCTCCTGGACTACAATTCCCGAAATGAATGCTTTTGCAGATTTTCCGCTGTTAGCTGCGCATAGCGCGGAAAGCCTTCTGCTTGTAAGTTTTAATTTATTGGCATAAAAACTGACGGACGTACTTTCACGATAATACTTGTATACCAAAATGTTAAAGCTATTAAAAACAATCTGCTCCGATGAACTGCACAGCTTTGATAGAATCCCCTGAAGAGAGAGCCTGTAATGTCCTTCCAACAAAATTGACTCGACACAGTGATGAGCGACCAGATCCAATATTTCCGGTCCCTGTACCCGCGCCATTTGTATGCGTTCAATAATAGCCCCATCAAAATAGGCCTGATTTCCCATTTTACCTTCAATCTGTATGGCATTCTGAATGCCATAGAACAATATGGAGTTGAGCATCTTCACGTCGGATTTCGATCTCAGATAAAACGCCGCGGTAAATGATAGCACATAGCCCCCTATTGGCGCATCGTTCATGAATTTGATTCGCTTCCTAGGCCCTACAAATAGTAGCTGTCCGCTATTCAGCGTATAAAACTCCCTATTTACAGCAATGACGATCGGTTCATCTATTTTTATGATGTAATAAGTATCACTTGCTATATCACTTTCGGTTTGTTGGAATTCGGCGAGTGTACAAATCCCAAAATCCTGTAGCCCTATTTCTAGGTCCTTACTATTCATCATCGTCTCGATAAGCGTTTATACAGTTATCAGCACTAAAACCTCCTGCAGATCATCTTCACTTGTCTGAGATCATAAGCTGATCCTATTTGGAACCCACATCGGATTGGAAGCTGTGCTATGTTATGAAGCTGTGCTGTATTATGAAGCTGTGCTATGTTATCATGCTCTGTTATCTGTGTATCAAAAGACAGTCAGCTTTGACTGCCTTTTGCTTACACATGTTATCTTGTGGTATACCCGCCATTGGCGAAAATAGTCTGTCCGGTTATCCACCAGCCATCCGTTACCAGAAACTCAATCAGTGGTGCAATGTCCTTAATATCGGTCAGTCCACCCAACGCAGACGCCGACTTGTGATAGGCCACAGCATCTTCAGATTCCTGTCCATAGAAGAAAGGTGTATCCATCGGACCAGGAGCTACCGCCGTAACTGAGATTCCACGCGGTCCGAATTCCTTAGAAGCAGCCCTTGTAAAATGTTCTACAGGAGCTTTCATTCCCGCATACGTCGAATAAAGGCCTGTATAGGCTGCTAATAAAGACGTAACGACAGTACAGATTTTGCCATTATCGTTGATCCGCTTGCCGGCTTCGAGAATAAAAAAATAAGCGACCTTCGAATTAATATCACTCATGCTGTCGTACTCAATCTCTGAAGTCTCCACAAATGGTTTTTTCAGTACTTTACCGACTGTATTGATTGCGATATCAACCTTTCCGAACTTTTCTTCGGCTTGGTCGAATAGCGCTTTTATATTTGATAGCTGTGTAAGGTCGCCCTGGACAAGCAGTCCCTCGGCACCAATCGCCTGTACATCCGACAATGTTTTTTCTGCCTCGGCTCTTGTGCTCTCACTATTGTAGTGAATGACAAGCTTTGCTCCTTGTGCCGCAAAATCCCGGCTCAACAGTCCTCCTAAGTTTTTCGCACCACCTGCGATCAAAACTACTTTTCCATTTACTTCTTGATTTGCCATAAATTTGAAAATTTGAATCCATCACCCACTGATTTGCCGTGGACGTGCTGGATTACAGGTTTAGATTCTATCAGCGCTTATTCTGGCCTCTCAAAGCCATTTTACCCCGCTAGAATCTCTCAAACCAAATATCAATAATTGAGCTGCCAATCAAAAAAAACAGGGTTTCACAATGCTATCACACTTATCAAAATAGCAGGTAGTCCCCTGGTTATCAATCCATATGCTTCGATAGCTAGAAAGAGTAGCGCTATTTTACCTGCAGGATCGAACGCTGGTGACTAAAGTTTTCCAGACTAAATCTGCCGTGATATTTTCCCATTCCTGAAGCACCTACGCCACCGAAAGGAAGATAATGCGATCCGACGTGGATCAATGTACTATTGATCTCCGCATCGCCGCTGGTGGTTCTTGCGATCACATCATCGGCAAATTGCTGACTTTCAGAAAACACGTACAGCGCCAATGGTTTGGGTCTACTATTGATCTCTTTCAGTACTTCATCAATATTCTTGTAAGTTAAAATCGGAAGGATCGGACCAAAAATTTCCTGCTGCATCACCGCATCATTCCAGTTAACACCATCCATCAAAGTTGCTTCAAAATGGCGCGTTTCCAAATCATATTTTCCCCCATAAATAACTTTTTCGGGAGCGGCATCCAGGTATCCCGCTAAATTCCCTATCTGATGCTGGCTAACAATCTTGCCGATTTTCCCTAAAGATTCGTCGTTGTATGTAGCTTTAAGATAAGATTTCAACTGATCAATAAAGGTCCCCTTCACAGATTCATGCACATAAACGTAATCCGGAGCAACACAGGTCTGTCCGCAATTGATCCATTTGCCGGCAGAAATGCGCTGAACTGCTTTTTCGATGTCCGCATCATGGTGCACGATCGTTGGGGATTTCCCCCCCAGTTCCAGTGTAAGCGGAATCAGTTGTTCGGCAGCGGCTTTCATGACAATTTTGCCAACATTCGGACTTCCCGTAAAAAAGATGTAATCAAAAGGAAGGCTCAATAGATAGGTATTTTCTTCGATAGCGCCCTGAAAAACGGCAACATATTGTTCATTAAAAGCTTCGCTAACAATATCTTCAATAACCTGGGCAACATGGGGCGTGTTTTCAGAAGGTTTGATGATAACTGTATTTCCGGCCATCAGGGCACCGATCAACGGACTGAAAGTCAACTGCACCGGATAATTGAAAGGACCTATGATATAGTTTACACCATAGGGTTCATAGATATATTTGCTGATGACTTCCGCTCCCGAAGCATGCGGTTTTGATTTGACATACGTGGGTTTTGCCCATTCTTCCATATTTTCGATCATATCATCGAGTTCATCGAGAACAATCTGAACTTCGACGTACTCTGCTTCTGCCCTGCTTTTTCCAAGATCGATATTCACTGCTTCACAGACCGCATCCGTATAACTCGCAAAAACTTTACGGAAATTTTGCAACTGTCTTTTACGGAATGCAATTTCCTTCGTTGCTTGCGTACCGAAAAAGTCTTTCTGTTTTTCGAATACTTCTTTTATTCTGTTTTTAATTTCTGTAGTCATTTGTTGGTGATTTATGCATTTTAAAACACATATAGCGCGTAAAGTGTTTGTTTTAATAAAGTAAAAGTATCTAGCGTGTTTATATCTTGTAGAACAAGATTATGGTGCTTGGCTACTCAACTTCTTACTTTGACTTAAACATCCCTCTAAATTCCAGTGGCGTCTGAGCCGTTTTCTTTTTGAACAGTTTGCTGAAACTCTGTGCATGCTCAAAACCCAGTTCGTAAGCAATTTCATTTACGGTAAGTTGTGTCGTTGATAATTTCTCTTTTGCCCGCTCAATAAGTTTATGGTGGATATACTGCTGCGTGCTCTGGCCAATGAGCGAGCGTAGCATATCGCTTAGATAACCCGCAGACACATTCAACTGCTCCGAAAGAAAATGGACCGTTGGAACTCCCAGAATTACCGAATGATCCTGATCCAGATAATCATCCAGCAGCGCTTCTGCCTTCAGTAGAATATCATTGTTTATATTTCTTCGCGTAATGAACTGCCGCTTGTAAAACCGGTTTACGTAGCTCAGCATTAACTCCACCTGCGAGATAATGACTTCTTGGCTAAATTCGTCTATCCGATTGTCAAGTTCATTTTTCATGAAATTCAAGATCGCGATCATCGTTTCTCTTTCCTGATCAGATAGATGTAACGCTTCATTCACAGAATAGGAAAAATAACCGTACTTCCTAATTTTATGGGCTAAGGGGGAACCCAGGAAAAAGTCAGGATGGATCAGCAGCAGATAAGCATAGGTATCTCTATTATATTCTGTGCTGCCCACCAATTGATTGGGCGCAAAGAAAAGCATACTTCCTTCATTAAAATCATAATAACCCCTGCCGTACTTGAGTTTTCCGCTGTTTTTTGTTATAAAAGTTATCTTGTAGAAACTTAGGACATCGTATATTGGTGCCATATCGGTATTGAATGGATTATCCTGATTGAAATGGACCAGGCTAATCAGGGGATGCTGCGGTTTTGGTAGGCCAAAAGCTTCGTGACTCTCGGATATGGATATAAAGCGTTTTAACTTATCCTCTTTCTTTTTCATAAAATAAATTTATAAAAAAACCTGTAGCTTATAGCTACAGGTCTTCCTTTGTGTGATTCTACCATGGCACTTGATCGCCTTGTTCTGTGCGATAGGTCGCCGGTCCAGTAAAGCTTCCATTGGGTATATCTTCCGCCAGTGCCACGCGTATCGGTTCAAGTGAGCCTTCCTCCACCGTATCTGTACCTTCAAAGTTATTCAGGGCTGTCGCTGTAAAACCCGGACTTACCAGATGCACCTTAACATTTGTATTTTCCAATTCATTTGCAAGAGAAAGGAAAACACCATTTAAAGCGGTTTTCGAAGCGCCATATACGGCATCAAATCCACTTCGGAATGTATTGTCCGGATCTGCATTCAGGGTCAGTGAGCCTAGAGAACTTGAAACGGTTACGATCCTAGATTGTTTTGCATTCCGAAGTAAGGGCAACAAGGCCTGTGTTATGGCAAGCGTGCCAAAGACATTGGTTTCCCAAACCTGGCGCATTTCATCTATGGATGTGACGCTTGCCTTCTGGGCACTAAGAATTTCCCACAATGTACGGCCGGGGATCCCTGCGTTTGAAATTGCCGCATTATTGACCAGCAGAGTAAGGTACCCAAACTCATTTTCTATTTTACTGACAGCATTCCTGATTGAATTATTGTCGGTAATATCCAGCTGAATGGCATGCGCTTCACCTTCTATCTGATTGGCGGCATCCTTTCCTTTTTCTAAATCTCGTGATCCAACAAACACATGATATCCATTTTCAGCAAGAGCTTTGGCAATCTGAAAACCAACACCTGTATTGGCACCTGTAACTAGGGCTACTTTTATTTCATTTGTCTGCATGTTAAACTTATTTAAATGTAACAGGACAAAGTTCCGCAACTATGGGCGGACAATTGTAGCTGAATTGAGGATATTTCTAACCAAAATAAGGGTAGATATAAATTCACGGCTAACCTACAATCCTTACAAACTTCAGTTGAGTTGCATTGTAGGAAAAAATAAACGGACGACGGTTCCTGTCCCTATTTTACTGGAAATATTAATAGATCCACCTAAACGCTCGATAAGTTCTTTTACCAGAGGAAGGCCTATTCCTGAAACCTGATCCGGTTGGAGATGTAATCTTTCATGGGCCATAAACTCCAGATTGAGATTTACATCGGGAATACCGACGCCATTGTCTTCCAGATAGTATACAATTCCTTTACTTGTCTCCTCACTGTAGATATGTAGATAATCATCGGCTGTCTGTGCCGCATATTTTATGGCATTTGAAATAAGGTTAAAAAATATCTGATAAACAGCATTGGCATCTGTACGCAGTGCGAGAAGCTTTCCCAATTTAAATTTCACCTGCGAATTTGGATATATCAAATTGACTTCTTCCGTCCATTCCATCATTCTTTTATCCATCTCCAAGTACTCTATCACAGGTTTGTGGTCTCTTATTTTATTTAGCTGGAGTTTTTTATCAAGTATAGATTCGATATTCTGTATAGCCATATTCATGTTTTCAAGCCATTTTTGGTTAACATCTTGTGGCAGGTTAATGTTTCTGCTCAAAAAATGATTTCCCAATTTTAGAACTGACAATGGATTTTTTAAATCATGAGATAACGTATTTGCAAAAGCATCAAGCTTTCTATTAAAGATCAACTGTTCATTTTGACTTTCGGCAATGTCATAAGCTAGCTTTCGCTCGGTCACGTCCCACGAAGAATGAAGAATGCCATAGGTATTCCCATTATCATCCAGGAGAGCTTTGTATTCAAAATCAAAATAGCGCTTTACAACTTGATTTCCACAGACAATATCTGCTGGAGTATCCTTTGCGGTGTACGTGATTCCCGTCTTCCAAACATTTTTCAATATGGATGAAAACCCTTCTTTATGAAAACTCGGAAAACATGAACAAAACGTTTTGCCGACTATACTGCTATCAGCTCGCCAGGTTTCTAGCATAGACTTATTGACGTAGGCTATATGTAGATCGGGGCTGCTGTATATAGCAGTTGCCAAGGGAGACATATCAAGTATCGGCAGCAAAAACTGATCGTTGAGCATCATAATTAACTAATTGTGTAAAAATAAATCAAAAAATATGGGAATATCGTTCAAATACATTCACACAAATAGTGCCATATTGGAAGAATAAACTGCTTTTAAACTATCGTATACACAAATTATGCCGCAAGGAGCCGATCCAGCTACCCAGTTACCGGCAAAAAAATTACATAAAATAAAGGTTTACACACTTTATCATGGGTAAAGTAGTTAAATAGGTAAAGAAATGGAATAGCCAAAGATAAAATTCAATTCATGTGGAATAATTAATTGCGCGCGGGATAGGTTGGCGCGGGATAATCCCTGTCGACATGCATCTGATTGATCAAAATCTCCTTGATCAGGTGATTCATTCGCTTATCATTGACGTCGATTTTTACGATTTTGTGGCTGTAATAGCTGTCGCTTTCAAACTCACTTTCGATTTTCTCGGCGAATGCAGGCGATAATGATTTGTAGTTAAGTACAACTTCGGTTTCCTTTTCTGCTATTTTTTTTAACGTCAAAGTCCAGATTACCCCATATTCCGGAGAGAAAAAGACTTTTCTTGGCGGCGGTACTTTCAATTTTTTATTCTTTAACGTGTACGTATACAGCATATGAATACTTGGTTTGGAAACATCTTTTGCCGCAGCCGTGACCAATTTATGATACTCTTTTTCGTTATCCACAACCGTTTCAATGCTTATCCCCTGCTCCTCGATTTCAAATCGGGCAGTCGAATCTGTACTTCCCAGGGATGTGATTTTCATCTTGCTGTCGACAAACTGGCCGGACATATCCGGGATGGCCTCTTTTACGCGGTCAAAACTTGCAGCTAAACGCATCGGGACCAATTTCGTAGTCAGCGTTTGCGCATGTAGGCTACCCGCTGCAGCAATAAAAAAGAGTATTATACCAACATATTTTCTCATCATGATTGTTTTAATTTAGCGATTTCAAAACGATTAAACTCTGGTCTTGAGACCTAATATTAATGTAAATTACATTTTTTGTCCGTTGTTTTCTGCTACTGTTCGAAATCTGGCTAATCACATTTACAATCCGCTGGATATTAATTCATATTCGCAACAGTTGGCTAATCAGTTCAATAAAATAGCGATACAGCACCGCGGCTAACTATCGTTGAATCGTAGCCGTTTAGCGTACAGTTGAACCGTTGTCGCATAGCGTACAGTTGAATTGTAGCCACGTAGCGTATAGTACCTAAAAAGGTGTGATCAAAGCCCGAGCTATAAAAAACTTAGCGTTTTTCCATCGCTTTCATGGCCAGTCCGGCTGCAATACCACCGATGACATACCAAGCAACAGTCATTAACTTCGTACGACTGGTCTTTTTTATGGGTTCGGCATCGAGTCCTGCCTGTTCCGGAATAGTCAATGTTGCGAGCCCTACCACAGTACCGAGCAAGGCTCCTTTAAGCAGTCTATTTTTCTGCCCCCCATAGCCGATAAGCGTATATAACATGGCATTTGATGCCACATCGGCGCCAAATGTAGCTGCTACCAGCGCATTACCTTGGGGTGGTTTAAATCCGGCGAAGCGTACTGTTTTCTTCATCGCCTCCTCACCCACCTTATCCACTTCGGGAGCCTGGGAATCAAATCTTTTGGCAGCGCTGTGCACTATATTGAGGACGAGTGCCCCGATCAATCCGCCCAGCATATTTTTATTCAATCCGTTCATAGCTTGTCTTTTTACTTTTTCAATCTTGCTTGTTAAGTTCTCAATCTTGCCGAGGCCATAGATCGACAGGTTATTTTAGAACGAATAGACCAGAAACCTCAAAGAAGCACCGGTCTTTTCTAACTATTTATCCATCAAATGGATTGATAGAAAGACAAGAGTCAGATTGAAATCGTTTAAAAAAGCTTCAGTTATCTTTAACAGAAAACAGCCCTTTTATCTCGGCATGTCTCTTTTCGATCAGAAGAACCGTATGATCGTATTCCTCCTGAACCTTCTGATCCCTAAAGAACGGATGCAGCTCACCTTCAACCAACTTATGCTCAGCAAATTTTAACAGAAGTGATTTGAGTTTCTCCCTTAACCGGCCGATCTCTTCATCATTGAACGTGGCTTCTCTAATCTTACGTCCCACATCCGCATCAACATCCTGCCATTGATCTTCAAATTTTTCCATAATTTAATTTATTTTAAAGTATCCTATTATATACCGAATCAGCCCCCTACCTTCTCTATCCAATCTCAATTTCTTCGATCCGCTATACATGCCCCCACGCTCCTTTCGGTTAACACTTTTTACACGTTTATTGCCGCTATTCACATACTTTCACACCTTTTATCGCCCTACTTTTGGATAACAACTTTTTTGCGGGTTGTTATTTAATATAATATTAATGGACACTGGGGCGAAGGGATTCGTTCCAGTATTTTTTTACACCAATCCGCACAAAAAAACAGCTGCTAATGCGCATACGCATCGCTCGCCGTTCGCATTCTTTCACGGTACTGCAGTGGATTGGAACCCGAATGTTTTTTGATAAAATGCCGAAAATTGGACTCTTCTGAAAACCCCATTTCATAGGAGATCTGGGAAATAGAAAGATCCGTATTTTCAATATAACGCAGCGCTTCTTTCAGAACGATGTCGATAATGGCATTCTTTGCCGTTTTATTCCAGACTTCTGTACATAGATTCGTTAGCTTTCTTGGCGTAATATGTAGTTTGTCTGCATAGAATTTGACGTTGCAATTTTCTTTATAATGCTTGTGTACGAGTATGGAAAAACGGTTGGCCATTCCCTGCACTGTACTGTCCGTACCCCTGCTGAGTTCCTTATCGAAATCTGTTTCCCATACCCCTTGTAAAAGGACCGACTCGATGAAGTTGTGCACGATCAGCGAAGTCACCGCGGCGTTTCTTGATGGATGACGTTGGATATTTCCCATGATCTGCATCTTCATCTCTTCCTGTTTTATCCGGCTTTTAACAGCTTTGAGCAATCTTTCACTGTCAAAAAATAGTCCTGAATTGATCAATGTCCTATCCAGGGCCGACCTTTCGTAAAACCGTGAAGTAAAGCGGATCAGATACCCGTTCGGAGTGCCCGATCCACTGAGGGTAAAATCTTTCGCCGGACCAATAAAAATCAGCGTATTGCCTTCCATGCAAAAAGAATCATTCGCCAGGCGGATCTCAATGTCATCAAATGGTACCAGGATAGTGAAAAGATCCTGACCATGATACCAGTGGGGAAACCGCTTCTGCTGCCATTCCTTTAACGGTATAATTTCAAATTCAGCCGCTTTACTGTCCATAAATGAGCTATGCTATGTATCTATCCTTTGCTTAATGGAGATCGGATGTCATCATCAAGCCAATATTTAATTTCGTCCAATGTCATTCTCAGGTTGGTTTTACTGAAAATGAAAAGTGCACCGTTGGCCTTAAACCGTTCAAGTTCGGTGACATTATCTGTGGTCGTATACCCGAATACTTTAATCGATGGAAACCGATCGCGGATATGAAGAGCGGCCTCATGTCCATCCATTACAGGCATATTAAGATCCGCAAGGCATACGTCGGGCAATTCAGTGGTACTTTCGAGTTTTTTCAGGAGCTCCAGTCCATTGCTGCAATTAAAACGCAGGTCAAATGTTTCATTGTTGACAAGCACTATTTTCATGAGCGTCCGCTGAAAGAGACTATCGTCGACAAATGCTATTTTTATTTTTCTTCCGATCTCAGTTGCCATCTTCTCCCTTCTGCAAAATATCCAATGGCAAATAGTCCTGTTCAGTTCCTGCTACAAAAGTAACCTGTATAGCCCCGAAAGCATCCTCCATCTCCACGCTGGTTGCATGAATTGCAGGTGGTATATATTCTCGTTTGGACTTTAATTGATCCTTCATTTGCGATTCTGTTTAAGTTTGAAATATATGCGTTAGTTACATAGTACTGTAGTCCAATTCAGACTACAACTTTTTTTTAATTAACTGATTTATAAAGGATAAAAAAAATGAAATTATCTAGCTAAATAGAATTTGTCATGAAATGAATAGCGATTAAGGTGTAGTTTTTAATAATATTTATTAGATTATTTTTTGTAAGGTAAAATAGTTACATTTGATTATTGGAACTGTAGTCTGAATTGGACTTCTCTGGAAAACTTATATATTTATTTTCAGAAAATTAGATTCAAGTCCAATGATAAATTTCAAATTTACGCTGCTATATTCCTCCCCTTTTTCAACAATATCCCTCACGATCCTTGATGATTCTCAGACGGAACATGTGATCAATACTCCCCTTAAAATTTGCCCGGATTTATGGGATTTAAAAAAACAGCGACCCCACAATATTTACCTCAAAAAAAATAAAAATTTAAATGCCAAGCTCGATAGGCTAAAAATCGGAATCGCCGAATACCTGGCCAATGTCACGGCAAAAAACAGCAAAATTTCGCCTATCAAACTCCGCAAGATCATAAAAGAAAATTGTGATGGCACAAAGACTTGTCGCCCCGCCAACAGCCTTCTAGATTATGTGGAAGCCTATATCCGGAGCCGTGCCCACCTTATTTCTGAACCGACTTCCAAGCGTTACCGGGTATTCCTCCATTTGCTTGAGCGATTTGAAGGCCATCGCAAAAGACACCTTTTGCTGCACGAAGTCAATGCATCCTTTGTCAAAGAGTTCCTTGAATTTGGCGAGCTGGAAGAATACAATAAAAGTACGATCGGCCGCACCATACATTTTGTCCGGACGGTGCTTAATTTTTTGGAAAAAAGAGGGGTCAGAACCTACGTATATGAACTTGAACTTCCCAAGGAAAAAAAAGTCAATCTTTTTGTCACCCTCAGTGAGGATGAACTGGTAAAACTCAAGGAAACGGATGTCCCGCCAAACCTACAGGCAGCCCGGGACTGGCTGATCATCAGCTGCTACACCGGCCAGCGCATTTCAGATTTCATGAATTTTGATATCCAGAACCTCGAGATAATCAAGGGAAAACCCTGTATCTCATTTGTCCAGCAGAAAACGCAAAAAGAAATTCTGCTGCCTTTACATCCGGTACCATTGACCATATTGTCGGGCAATTTAAACGTATTTCCCGAGAAGCTTACTGCGCAAAAGTATAATCTGCAGATCAAGGAAGTCGCGGAACTTGCCGGTATCAATAGCCTCGTCAAAGTCCGCAAAAGAAAGGGCTTCCGGGCGGTAGAAATGTTTGTCCAAAAATGGGAAGCGATCACGAGCCACATCGGAAGAAGAAGCTTTGCCTCAAATTTTTACGGTAAAATCCCTACTCCGCTACTCATGGAAGCTACAGGTCACAGTACCGAGCAGATGTTCCATCGCTACATCAGTACCATTGATACCGAGCGGACAAGAACGTTGGGACAGTACCTGGAAGATGCTTATAACGATAAATTCAGGGTAGCTTAATTAGCGATTAGATCCGTAATTCAGTTACAAGTTTCCGTAATTGGGGTAAACATGCTGCAGGCGCTGCTTCGTAATTTTGGGTAACAAAAATAAGAAGCAGATGAAAACAAGAAAATTAGGCACGCAGGGACTTGAAATTCCAATGATCGGCTTAGGCTGTATGGGGATGAGCAGTTTTGCGTCCACTGGCGATATCTACGGCAAGGCCGACGAAAAAGAATCCATAGCTACCATCCACCGTTCGTTGGAACTGGGTGGAAATTTTTTGGATACGGCCGATCTGTATGGGCCCTTTGAAAACGAAAGGTTGATCTCCAGGGCCATACGCGGCAAGCGCAACGACTATATCCTCGCCAGCAAGTTCGGCTTTGAGATTGATGATAAGGATCAGGTGACCTGGCGCATCAATGGTCGGCCAGATTATATCCGAAAGTCTATCGAGCGCTCGCTGAAAAACCTCGATACCGATGTGATTGACCTCTATTATATGCACCGCCCCGACCCCAATGTACCCATTGAGGAAACCGTAGGTGCCATGGGCGAGCTGGTCACAGCGGGCAAGGTCAGGTACCTGGGCATTTCGGAAGTCAGTGCCGAGCAGATCAGCAGGGCACATGCGACCTTCCCGATCACGGCTGTGCAGAATGAAATTTCCCTGTTCGGACGCGAAGTAGAGACCAATGGCGTATACGATCTGACACGGGAGCTGGGTATAGGCCTGGTCGCCTACTCCCCTTTGGGCCGTGGATTTATCACGGGTGAGATCAAGTCGCCGGACGATATCCCCGAAGATGATTTCCGCAGGCTTATCCCGAGGTTTCAGGGCGAGCAGTTTTATAAAAACCTCGATCTGGTGCGTGAACTCGAACAGATTGGAAAAGAAAAAGACATTACCTCGTCGCAGCTGGCCCTTGCCTGGCTGATCCAAAAAGGAATCGTGCCGATACCGGGGACAAAAAGAGTGCGCTATGTGGAGCAGAATATCGCCGCAACAGACATCCTATTGACCGCCGAAGAGCTGCAACGCATTGAGGCTATTCTGCCGATCGGACTGGATACCGGATCCCGCGATGTAAGTATTCCGCTGCAATCTTAAAAAATATAAATGCCATGCGAGCAAAAACCGCATGGCATTTTACTTAAATTAGGCTATTATTTAACAGGCAAAAAGAGCATGTCAAAGAAAGAACCCGTACTGATCAGGATCAATAGTATCGCCGACTATCATGAAGCGCTACAGCTGCCCAAACCGCAGCATCCGCTTTTTAGCATCACCGATTTCTCCAAAAACAAGCATATACATCCAACGGTCGAGACCACCTTTCAGCTCAACCTGTACTGCATTTCCATCAAAGAAGATGCACAATGCGTATTGGGTTATGGCCCACATCAGTACGACTTCCGGGAAGGCCTGATGACCTTCTTTAAACCCGGGCAGACGATCAGTGTTGATCCCGATACTGCCCATGCCGAAGTAGGTTATTCCCTTGTTTTCCATCCCGATTTTATCCGCACCTATGACCTGGCACACAAAATCCGCAGCTATAGTTTTTTCGATTACGAAGTCAACGAAGCACTTTTTCTGTCCGACCGGGAGAAAGAGCAGATCCGAAATATCGGAAAAGGGATTTTAAGCGAATATGACAGTCCGATCGACAGCTATAGCCAGGATGCCATTGTCAGTTTCATCGAACTGTTGCTGGTGTATTCGCAGCGGTTTTATAACCGGCAATTTATTACGCGTAAAGTACACAATGTGCCCTTGGTGAGCCGGTTTGAACAATTGTTGGATCAGTATTTTGAAGCCAAAACCCAACACAAGGGCTTGCCGCAGGTGGGCTACTTTGCTGAGCGGCTGAATATGTCGAAAAACTATTTAAGCGATTTATTACGGTTACAGACCGGTGAAAGTGCGCAGAACCATATCCAACATAAGCTCATCGAAAAAGCGAAAGATCTGCTGTCCAGGTCGGAGCTTTCCGTTGCCGAAATTGCCTATCAGCTGGGTTTTGAACAACCGCAGTCACTCAATCGTTTATTCAAAAAGAAAACGGAGCTCTCACCACTGGAGTTTAGACGGAAGATGGCTACAAGCTAAGATAGCATCCTTAAAATCTGCTGCATATTGAGCGGCGGGCCACCATACAGCAGACTTTTGATCTTAGAGGCGATAGCGAAGCGATAAATTGCGCCAGATTTCTGTCGCAAAATGCTGATCGGAGTGTCTGTTTTCAAAAAACCACTGGTCGCCTTTTTTTACGAGTTTTTGGTCAATTCCATCAAGCGAAATTGGCAATTCCGTATCGAGCTTTGATAAAGATTTTTTCAACAACACCAGCTGATAATCCTGTCCTTTGTAAGTTAAACGGAACACCTGTGAACGATGTGGTTCCCCGCTTATCCCGTCAATTGTGCCTTGCATAAATATAGATCTTCTAAAATTTTTAAAATACAGCAATTACGCCAATACGAATACGATAAAAAGTATAAAATCGAGCAAAAATCAGCTTAACATTGCATCATTTTCATAACGAATATCAACAAATAATCGTGCCAAAGTCGATGAATTTTCCGCTCCATTGGCGATGATTTTTTTCACACATTTTGATTTCGTCATTTTGGCTACAATCAAGCTCAATTTGGCAACAGGTATCCGATGCCTTCTTTAGACATTTGTGGTATGGAATCAAACAATAACAGCATGCAAAAGACAATTTTCATTACAGGGGCTTCTTCCGGTTTGGGAAAAGCAACTGCCAAATTATTTCAACAGGCGGGTTGGAATGTGATCGCAACCATGCGTAATCCCGAAAATGAAACCGAACTTACCGGGATCGAAAACATCAGGCTATTAAAATTAGATGTTACCGATGCTGCCCAGATCAAAGAAACTGTAGCAAAAGCAATCGCTATAAGTAACATTGATGTCGTTTTCAATAATGCAGGTTATGGGTTAATGGGTGCCTTTGAAACGTTGAGCGACGAAAAAATACTTCGTCAAATCGACACGAATCTATTGGGTGTATTGCGGGTTACACAAGCCTTTATTCCCCATTTTAAGGCACAGAAAAGTGGTTTATTTATCTCGACCACATCGATTGGTGGATTTATGGGATTCCCGCTAAATTCCATGTATCATGCGACAAAATTCGCCCTGGAGGGCTGGAGCGAAAGCATGTCCTTTGAACTGAAAAAATTTGGAATAGCCATCAAAACAGTTGCTCCGGGAGGAATAGCGACAGATTTTGCAGGTCGTTCTTTGGATCTAAACCGAACTTCCGACTATCAGGACATCGAAGACAAACTGTTCGAACAAATGGGTCTGATGATGCAAAATGCATCCACTGCCGAGCAAATTGCCCAAGTGGTGTATGAAGCCGCCACGGACAATAAAGATCAGGTACGTTATCTGGCAGGTGAAGATGCACATGCGCTCTATGAAAGACGATTACAAATCGGAAAAGAAGCCTTCAGGCAAGAAATCGCGAAACAATTTGAGGCCTAATTTTTTAAATCAGCAACTGCCTTGCGAGGCAGTTGTTTTTTGTAAATTTGTATAACAAAAAAAGGATGCATAGTATCAATTCCATATCCGAATTTCATCGGCAATTGTCCTTGCCGGCCCCATTACACCCGCTCGTCAGTGTAATTGATGTAGCTGGAATAAAACCCGATGAAAGCGACATCTGGGAGCAGTTCTACGTGAATTTCTACAGTATTTCGCTGAAAAAAGATGTTACTGCAAAAATAAAGTACGGCCAACAATATTACGATTTCGACAAAGGAACAATGAATTTTATTGCGCCCAAGCAGATTCAATCGTTGACGATGGCCGAAATCAGAAAGATGAAGGTCGAATGCGGAAAAGGTTACATGCTCCTATTCCACCCTGATTTTTTGTATACCCATCCCCTAGCCACCAAAATAAAAAACTACAATTTCTTTTCGTATGCGCTTAACGAAGCATTACATCTCTCCGAACGGGAAGAAAAAGACATTATAGAAATTTTTCTTAAAATCGAACAAGAATATCAGCATATCGACAAGCATACCCAAGACATTATTTTGTCCCAAATTGATATGCTCTTGCAATACAGCAACCGTTTCTATGAGCGTCAATTCATTACTCGGAAAGCGGTTAACCATGCGCTGCTGACCCAATTGGAAAAATTGCTGGACGATTATTTCGACAGCGAAGAAACCTTAAAACAAGGGCTTCCAACCGTAGAGTATTTAGCCGAAAGCCTCCATGTATCAGCACGTTATTTAAGCGATTTACTACGTTCCGTTACCGGTAAAAACACACAGCAGCATATTCACGACAAGTTAATTGAAGAAGCCAAGGAACAACTCACGGCGACAAGCCTTTCCGTGGCCGAAATTGCCTATAAGCTCGGTTTTGAACATCCGCAATCGTTCAACAAACTGTTTAAGAAAAAAACCAATGTTTCACCTTTAGCGTTCAGGCAATCGTTTAACTGACAAAACAGTGTAAAATAAATTTTAGTGCGAGTTGTGTGTTACATTTAAAGAAACCTGCGCTCCGGCAAATTGATATGGAATAGTTGATTAACGCGCAGGATACCTCGGCGCGGAATAAATACCGGAGGCTTCAAAAATTCAAAAGGTGTATCTTCCGGTCCATGGGAAATCAAGGATGGCAGAATGACCTTTAACAATCTTTAACTTTACTACCGCGATCTTTCAAATTTTATAGCGTATATTTACATTGTTCTATCGCTCAAGATCGAACGTAATAAATATTAAGCATATCTCTCGAGTAAAAATCCAAATGTCCCAGTCTGTAAAATTCAGCAATGTAAATACATTGTTCTCTAAAACGTTAAAACAAAAAATTAATAACTATTTTCAAAATTCACTTCAGCCAAAAACCGGGAATCGTAAGATCTATCTGAAAGCCGCTATCCTCCTGATCAGCTTTGCGGTATTGTATCTCCTTCTGGTATTTGCACCTTTGCATTGGAGTATTGCAATAGCATTATGTGTCATTTTCGGAGCTAACCTCGCTGCGATTGGTTTTAACATTATGCACGATGCTGGGCACAATTCTTTTTCGGACAATAAAAACCTGAACACTGTGCTCTCCTACTCGCTCAATCTACTGGGCGGCAATATCTACTTTTGGAAGCTCAAACATAATATTGCACACCACACCTATACAAATATCGATGGCGAAGATCACGATATCGAAGTAAAGTTTATGCGTATACACCACGACCAGAAACTTCGGAAACACCATCGCTATCAGCGTTTTTATTTTCCGTTGCTCTATGGAATCTCCTATTTAGCGTGGATCTTTTATCAGGATTATGAGAAATATTTCCGTGGGCGCATGGGACATAAAACGGAGCAATTTCATTTTCCGGTCAAAGAGCGTATTATTTTTTGGGTCAGTAAGCTAATTCACTTCAGTTTATTTGTCATTGTTCCGATCATTTTCGTCGGGTGGCTGCCCACACTTATCGGTTTGCTGATTTCTGGTACTGTATGTGGTATGAGTCTGGCCACAGTATTCCAGCTGGCCCATGTGGTGGAAGAAACCGAATTCAAAACCATTGACCAGTCAAAGGTCGAAGAAGAATGGATGATTCATCAGATTCAGTCCACCGCAAATTTTGCTACGGGCAGCAAGGTACTTACCTGGTTGCTTGGCGGTCTCAATTTTCAGGTTGAACATCACCTTTTTCCAAAGATCAGCCATGTTCATTATCCTGCGCTCAATAGGATTGTGAAGCAGACCTGCAAGGAATATAAAATACAATACAACGAGTTTCGGAGCTTCTGGACAGCATTTAGATCGCATTTAAAAGTGCTGGAGGCCTTGTCAAAATAACCTAGTTATTAGCAAGTCGCTTCATTTCCTTTGTCCCTTCCCTATGGCCTTTATGTGCCATAGAAGTTGGTAGCTTTCAGCAAAAAAGAAAAGACCAGAAATCGCTAAGAAGCCCGGTCTTTTCTAACTATTTATCCATCAAATGGGTTATTATAAGGATAAGATTGAGCTGAACATCGTTTGAAACAAATTCAATTTTCGGTTTGTTGTAGGTAGATCTTATCATTTCTGTCAATTTATCAGGTAAAATTTGACAGTTTTGCTGCAAAAATTTCAGTTTTTTAAGCTCGGTACCTTTTTTGTGAGATTTTTAATACAGTCGGCCGACTGATAGATTTAAATTATTGTTATACTTCATTAAAAGGAGGTTACTATGAAACTTGCAAAAAGAAACTGGAACAATTTTTCACTTTTTTCGCCCATGTTTGATAATTTTAACCGCGAGCTTTTAAACTGGGACAACAAAAATTATTCATCAACAAGTACCACCGTTCCTGCGGTCAACATCAAGGAAAACGCAGATAGCTTCGAAGTGGAGGTCGCCGCTCCCGGCATGGCCAAAGGCGATTTCAAGGTGACCCTCGACGGCAATCTCTTAACCATATCCTCGGCTAAGGAAGAACAAAACGAGGAGCATAAGGACAACTACACCCGCCGGGAGTTCAGTTACCAATCTTTCCAACGCAGCTTCGAACTTCAGAAGGAGGTTGTCGATCAGGACAATATTCAGGCACACTATGAGAATGGTATGCTCCGATTGACAATACCGAAGAAAGAAGAAGCCAAACAGAAAGAACCGCGGATGATCGAAATATCCTAAAGATCCAGATAGCAAATTTTAATGGTTAGCCTCCCACGGAGGCTAACCTATTTTTTTCAGTCTTTAAAACGAAGATTATGAAAACGTCGAATTACTATATTGAATTACAGATGTACAGCCACGGACATTATATCACTATCGCCAGTTTTGACCAAAAAAGCTGCGAAAAGATTATTCATGAATTGTTTGATGAACTGCGCGGTGAGCCTGAAGCCTCAGACAGCAGACGTCTTCGCATCAATCTTCTTCTGAACGACGCTACAATTCAGAGGACACAATTACGATCCATCCACTGTACACTGGATGAATTGGCCGAGAATACCAAGATTATCATCAAGAAGACCTTCCGCTCAGTAAACTTTGACTGACGGAAGTGTACTTTAGCATACAACACAAGCTATCAGCCTGTAGACCATTTAAACACATTTTTTTTACACTATTTTTTTTATTTCAATCTTGATTTTTATCAAATTGATTTTTAATTTGGGTGCGGTTTTTCAAAAAGGTAGCTGATACCCAAACCGACATTTTTTAAAAGCTAATATTCTATTTAAATATAAATTTTAGTTATTGGATCATGTTAACAGAATTACTAATTACAAACACAGACCGACGTTTTTCTTTCAGGCCATTTCTTATCGCACTTATTGTGCTGGCTAACAGTTTCTATCTATCGGGGCAGGCCTTGAAGCCCCTCAAATCCGGTTTCGAAGCGAGACTCATCAATATTGAGGCCCCCAGCAACGAACCTTTTCGTTATACGACGACCTTGACCAACGGATCTGCTCAATTGGTTAACTATAACCTGAATGCCCAGCTACCCGATGGATGGCAGATTAGCTACCGCGTAGAAGGCTCCCAAGTGACTTCCCTTCAGATGCAGCCCAATAAGGCACAGGAAATCAGCATTGAAATCAGCTGTCCGATTACGGCCAAGCCCGATAAATATAAAATTCCGCTACGGGCTATATCCTCAACCGATACCTTAAAGCTTGAGCTCGAAGCAGTCGTCAAAGGCTCCTATGCCCTTGAGTTGACCACCCCCAGTGGGCGGCTAAGTGACGAAGTCGTGTCTGGTAGCAGCAAGGAAATTCTACTTAAAGTCAAAAACACGGGCACCCTGCCACTCAATACCTTGGAACTGACGTCCCAATTACCCAGCCGATGGGAGGCAAGCTTCGATCCGTCGAACATCAAACAGCTCGAAGCAGGGAAATCTATTGACGTCAAAGTCAACCTAAAAGTTCCCGACAAAACTATTGCCGGTGACTATGCTTCAAAATTTGAGATCAAATCATCCAATAGTAGCGCCGACATTTCATTCCGTATGATTGTGAAAACTTCTTTGCTTTCTGGCTGGATCGGTATGCTTGTCATTGTATTGGCCATTGGTTTGGTGTATTTTCTCATCCGCAAATACGGCCGCAGATAAGGGCGCTACAAAAAGATTATCATGATGAAGGATCCTATCATTCAATTGACAGGCCTGACAAAAAGCTACGGCAAAGTAACCGCTGTAGATCAGTTGGACCTGCACATTTATCCCGGAGAGATCTTTGGCCTGCTCGGCCCCAATGGTGCCGGCAAGACAACCAGCATCCTCATGATGCTGGGCCTGACCGAACCCACTTCCGGCACAGCCTATGTCTGTGGCCATAATGCCACGCGCAATCCGATCGCCGTGAAACGAAAAGTCGGCTACCTGCCCGACAACGTAGGTTTCTACCCGGATATGACAGCGCTGGAAAACCTAAGCTTTATTGCCAGATTAAATGGTCTCACAGAATCCTATGCACAAGCTTCTGCAAAAGACATGTTACATGTCGTGGGGCTCGAACGGGAAATGCATAAAAAAACCGGCGCTTTTTCCCGCGGTATGAAACAACGTCTAGGCTTGGCCGAAGTGCTGATTAAGGCTCCCGAGGTTGCCATCCTTGATGAGCCTACGCTGGGCATTGATCCCAAGGGTGTTGACGAATTTCTTGAGCTCATCAAGCAGCTCAGCAGGGAGCATAACCTAACGGTACTGCTTTCTTCACACCACCTCCACCAGGTGCAGCGTGTATGCGATCGGGTGGGTATTTTTGTTGGCGGAAAATTACTGGTTGAAGGATCGCTCGAAAGCCTTGCCCATAACCTGCAGCAGCAGAAAGGCATCAGTACCGTCATTACCCTTGACCATGCCCAGGGCGATACCAAACGGTTTGAAGAAGCATTAAAGGCCCTGCCCGGACTCCGTGATCTTAAAGTGAACGGATTTACGATCGAATTAAAGACAGACAGCGATATGACAGCAATAGCGGTACGCATGCTGGTAAACAATGGCGCCGATATCGTTTCCGTGAGCCGCAACGACTACCAGCTCGACGATATTTATAATACATATTTTGAGAACAGCATAACTACAGATAATGCCTATGAAAAATCCAAGGGTTTCTTCAAAAGATACCAATAAACGGCCATCCTTTCCGATGCAGGTGCTGGTCCGCAAAGAAATTGCGGCACATATCCGCAGCTGGCGTTTTATTATACTAATCCTGCTCATCGTACTGACTTTCGGCGCATCCCTCTACGTTTCATCCATGGGGCTCAAGGACGCTGTCAGCAATATGCGCGATCCTGATCAGTCATTTCTTTATCTCAAGCTACTGACCACAACGGATAATTCCATTCCGCCATTTCATGTTTTTTTAAACTTTCTAGCGCCACTACTGGGCATAGCCCTGGGTTTTGACGCCGTCAATGCAGAATACAACAACGGTACACTCACCCGTTTGCTGGCGCAGCCAATTTACCGAGACAACCTGCTGTTCGCCAAATTTCTGGCACCACTGGCCGTGGTGGGCACATTATTTGTTGCGCTGGTCATGCTGATGATCGGCGGCGGTCTCCTGGGTACAGGTGTCCGGATAGAACCCCAGGAGTTGCTGCGTATCTTCGGTTTTACCTTGATCAGTGTGCTCTATGTTGCCTTCTGGCTGAGCCTTTCCATCCTGTTGTCGATACGCTTTCGCCAGCCGGCCACCTCAGCACTTACCGCGATCGGCATCTGGTTGTTTTTTACGGTATTCTTTCCTATTCTGGTCAATCTGGCAATACGCCCTTTTTTACCTAACCCCAATTATATTTCGGAGCAGGAGTACATCGGCTATAATGAGCTCATCTTAAATCTGCTCCGCTTATCACCAAGTCAGCTCTATACCGATGCCACCACTACCCTATTGATGCCCTCGGTACGCAGCTTAGGTCCCATTTCCATGGAACAGATGGTCGGTGCCATCCCCGCACCACTTTCCTTTCGGGAAAGTTTTCTGATGGTGTGGCCACAGGTCAGTGGACTCTGCGCAGCCATGATGATCTGTTTTGCCTGGTCCTATTACATTTTTATGCGAAGGGAAATCAGAAGTTAAGCGTTTCCACCAAAGCAGCTTGTCAGAACTGCTTTCACAAACTGTAAGGCGCACGCTTCCGTGCGCCTTTATTATTTCCTTTTCGCTCGCTCTTTTCGATCATTTAGCAAGCACCCTATTCACGTAGCCTATAGGTGGGGATGGCACAAGCACTCACTTCAAAGGCTCCAATGCACTGGAGTTGACCGAAGCCAGGGCAGAGCCAAAAAAGCTGTACACATGATGTTGCAATTAAAGTGCTACCTATTGAAGAAGTAAAAGATCAACTGCGTGTACCTTGCTACATTAGAATAAAAACACACCAAATCAAAACAAATTAGGTTTCATTGTGGTATATTTGTATACAACAAAATTAACAACTGAACTTAACAAATCAGGCTATGAAAATTCTATTGACCGGAGTGACGGGGTATATTGGAAAACGTCTTTTGCCTGTGTTGTTAGAACAGGGACATGAAATTATTTGTTGTGTAAGAGATAAGAATCGTTTTGATACCTCGGCAATCCCGGGGCATGTTCAAGTTGTTGAAGTCGATTTCCTGGATAACGAAAGTCTGAAAGAAATACCACTTGAAATTGATATTGCTTATTTCCTGATCCATTCCATGGCGACGCAGTCCGGTGATTTCCAGCAAATGGAAGCGCAATGTGCGACCAACTTCCGCAACTTTATGGAAAAAACCTGCGCACAACAGATCATTTATCTGAGCGGAATAATTAATTCAGATCACTTATCGAAGCATCTCGACTCGAGAAGAAACGTTGAAAACATCCTGGCCAGCGGGCGGATTCCGATAACCACCTTGCGGGCCGGTATCATCGTTGGCTCGGGAAGCGCATCTTTCGAGATCATTCGGGATCTTGTGGAAAAACTTCCGGTTATGATTACGCCCAAATGGTTGCAGACGAAATGTCAGCCTATCGCCATACGCAACGTGATCGAATTTATGATCGGTGTTATCGCCAACCCGCATACCTTTAACAAAAGCTATGATATCGGCGGTCCAGACATCCTTAGCTATAAAGAGATGCTGCTGCAATATGCTGCCGAACGAAAACTGAGGCGAAAGATCTTTGTTATCCCGCTCATGACGCCGCGGCTTTCCTCCTACTGGCTCTATTTTGTTACCTCGACGTCCTATAACCTAGCCAAAAATCTGGTCGATAGCATGAAAGTAGAAGTGATCTGTAAACCCAATAATCTGGCGGAAGAACTCGGTATTATGCTGATCAATTACAGGCAATCCATCCAATTAGCATTTCAAAAAATTGAAAGCGACAATGTGGTGTCCAGCTGGAAAGACGCACAGACCACTCATATTTTATCGGGCGGACTCACCCGGTTGCTGGAAGTGCCCAGTTATGGTTGCTTTAGGGATGTCCGCTCGGCTCCCCTCCACAATAGTGAAGCATCATTGACCAAAATCTGGTCCATTGGAGGAAATTCCGGCTGGTATTATGGCAACTGGCTCTGGAAAATCCGTGGATTCATGGATCAATTGGTCGGCGGAGTGGGGATGCGAAGGGGACGAAAAAATAAAAGCGATCTGGCTGCAGGTGATGCACTTGATTTTTGGCGCGTGCTGATCGCCGATAAAAAGACAAAACGATTACTGCTCTATGCCGAAATGAAACTCCCGGGAGAAGCATGGCTAGAATTTAAAATCGAAGATAATATCCTGCTGCAGACTGCGACCTTTAGACCCCTGGGCCTTGCCGGAAGACTCTACTGGTATGCCGTATGGCCTTTTCACGGCTTCATATTTAGGGGCATGATTAATAGAATTGCTAACACGTAGAAAAGTATTTTTAAACGATGATTTATAATGAACAGGCCATTGCGGCATTTGAAAGAAGATACAGAGCAAATTTTATAAACTCGCTGGGCGGCTTTAAAAGCCTGGTATTGATCGGTACAAAAAACAGGGACGGAAGTGAAAACCTTGCCACGTTCAGCAGTTTGTTCCACCTGGGCGCAGATCCGGCACTCTGTGGCATTATACTTCGGCCGACGACAGATTTTAGCAGCACCCTGGATAATATTCTGGAGCAGAAATGGTATACGATTAATCATGTCTCATCCGAATTTGTACATGAGGCACACCAATGTAGTGCAAAATATCCTAAAGGTGTTAGCGAATTTGAACAGGTTGGACTTAGCCCTGAATACCTGGAAAATATTCCGGCCCCTTTTGTTCAAGAAAGTAAAATAAAATTCGCCTGCAGCTTTGTTCAGAAAACAGCTGTTGAGCTGAACGGTACAACATTGATCATCGGCCAAATAAAAACAGCTTTCGTGCCCGATAACTGTTTAAAAGAGGATGGTTATATCGATATCGAAGAAGCCGGGACAGTTACTTCTAGCGGTCTTGACAGCTATCATACCACAAGCCGGATTGAACGATTACCTTATGCGAAGCCTTAAGCAACATTTCGCTAGGATTTTCATAAAGAAAGCACACCGTTCGGCTTTCTTCAAGACTTCACTTCCCAAAGCGGAAGATAATGTGTTACGCTATAGAATGTATTCTTTATCTTTGGTCTAATGGACATCAAGAAAAAATTTGGTAGTGCCTCATTTGGCGAAGACCTTATCTTACAGGCACTGAGTTGTTCTCCCGAGCCTACATCAATCTATACTGGAACAGAGATGACCATCCAGTTTGCCAATGAGGGCATGCTTTCCCTTTGGGGCAAAGACGCATCCGTTATTGGCAAAGCGCTGATCAGTGCTATTCCCGAACTGGAAGATCAGCCGTTTTTAGCTATTCTGCAAGAGGTTTGGCGTACGGGCAAATCCTATTCCGTGACCGAGGCACCAGCCAGACTCATTAAAAACGGTGTTCCGGTGACTGATTATTTCGATTATGAATATAGAGCCCTATTAGACGAAAACAATAAAACCTGGTGTATTTTAAACACTGCCCGTAACGTCACTTTAAGAAGGCAGCATCAGCAACAGATTCGGGAAAAAGAAAAAAAGGAACAAGGGCTGATGGAGGAAATGGCGGCAACACTCGAAGAATTGACCGCTACAAATGATGAGCTCAACAGTTCCTTACACCTTCTGGCAGAAAGCCGTGAACAAGTGCGGACAATTATTGAGCAGGCACCGGTCGGCATAGCGATGCTGAAGGGGCCGGAACTGATTATTGACATAGCCAATCCAACAATATTAAAAATCTGGGGCCATCGATTAGCGGATGTGCAGGGCCGGCCCCACGAAATCGCAAGGCCTGAACTGCAAGGCCAGCCAGTGAATCAGTGGCTCCGGGAAGCGTTCGAAAAAGGCGAACGTAAAACAAACAATGAACTCTCCATATTACTGCGTCACAATGACGGACTGCGAGAGGCTATCGTAAACTCGATCTATCAACCTATTTTTTCAACTGACAACAAAGTCACTGGAATTCTGATTATCCTTGAAGATATTACCGACCAAGTCCTTGAACGGCGGAAAAGTGAAAAAGATCAACACATGCTGTCCATGGCTATTGATGCCGGAGAGCTTGCGACGTTCTATTATGAGCCCAAAAATAATCTGTTCTCCGGAAATGCCCTGTTAAAATCATGGTTTGGTTTAGCCGATAAGGATCAATTGGATTTATCCGCCGCTATTTCTTCCATCGTAGAAGAGGATCGGGAACGTGTAATGGCTGCCATAACTGAAGCACTTAGCGAAGAGTCGGATGGCAATTACTTTATTGAATACCGTATTGCCCATGCGCAGTCCCCGAACGGCAGACTCGTGCAGGCACGTGGTAAAGTATTTTACGATGCTAAGGGAAAAGCAGTAAGTCTGAACGGTACTTTACGGGATATTACCGAACAAAAAGCTGAGGAACAGCGGAAAAATGATTTCATAAGCATCGTTAGCCACGAACTGAAGACACCCCTGACCTCTATAAACGCCTATCTTCAATTGATGCAGCGTCAGGCATTCCTTACAGCAAACACGAGTTATCAAGACATTACAATGAAATCCCTTCGACAAGTTCGCAATATGAAGAACTTAATCAATGGATTCTTGAACATCTCGCGATTCGACTCCGGCAGAATGATGATAGAAAGAGAAGTGTTTGATCTGAAGGAATTATTTGCAGAACTTGAAGATGAATTTAAATTGAGGATAAACTCCCATCAGATCGTCGCTGACCTGACGCAAAGTCTATCCATTGCTGCTGACCCGAATAAGATTTCGCAGGTAATCCAAAATCTTGTAGAAAATGCGGCCAAATATTCGCCGATAGGAACCCAGATTACATTTGGCTATTTGCCTACTGCAAATCAGGATGTAGAGATTTTTGTCAGTGACGAGGGTATGGGAATTGCCGAAGAAGACCGGGATCAGATTTTCGAGCGATTTTACAGGGCAGGAAAAGATAAGGTCGGAACAATTTCGGGATTTGGCATAGGACTGTATCTCTGCCGTGAAATTGTAGAACTGCATAATGGACATATCACTGTGGAGAGCAATTCAGCGGGCGGAACCACATTTAAGGTGCGGCTTCCAGCTCAGTAAATGTAAAAATTGTTAATATTATAAGTTCTTTTCTTCGGTTCTTAGCAAACACATACGCGGACATATCGGTCATTTAATTGCCTTTTTATGACTTTTCTTTTTTACGATAGGCTTACTTTTGTCGCAAATGTTTCCCGTTCGGGATTTAAGAAGAGCAAGATGAAGAAAGAATCGCGCATCATATCGCTCATTGTAGGTGGCACTTTACTTATGGAGATGCTCGACACCACAGCGATATCGACAGCCTTACCCAAAATGGCACATGATTTTGAGAGTGATGTTGTACACCTCAGTGCAGGTATTACCTCTTACACCGTCATGTTAGCTGTATTTATTCCAATCAGCGGCTGGATTGCCGACCGCTACGGCGCAAAAAAAGTTTTCAATTTGGCGATTATCGGATTTATACTTTCTTCAATCGCATGTGGACTGAGTACCAACCTAACATCTTTCGTTATTGCACGTATTTGCCAGGGTACTGCCGGAGCCCTCATGGTACCGGTGGGACGTCTTATTGTACTTAAGCACACCGAAAAGAAAGATCTGGTTGAAGCGATCGGTTATATTGCCTGGGCTGGGTTATTGGGCCCTATTATCGGCCCAGTGCTGGGCGGATTTTTTACAACCTATTTTAGCTGGCACTGGATTTTCTTTATCAATATACCCGTCGGTGTATTTGCGCTGTGGGCCGTGCATCAATTTATTCCAGCGATGGATTCCGAAAATAATCGTCCCCTTGATATTATCGGTTTTTTTATCAGCGGTATCGGTCTTGCCGGAATTATGCTGGGAACTGAAATGATCGGCGCAGCCCAAGGCGATTATACAAAACCAGCGGCGACCATTGTGGCAAGCTTTGCGCTGATGGCCGTTTCGATCTGGCACTCCAAACGTATCAAGTATCCGTTGATTGATTATAGTATTTTGAACGTAAAAACCTTCCGGATTACGGTATTTTCAGGCTCCATTACCCGTATGGTGATCAATGTTGCTCCTTTTATATTGCCCCTTATGTTACAGCTGGGTTTTGGACTGAGCCCCTTTCACGCCGGACTCCTTTATATGGCCAACATGTTCGGTAGTATGAGTATGAAACCCGTAGCCATGTGGATAACACGCAGATTTGACTTCCGCAAGGTCCTGATCGGCAACGGTATTATTTTAACACTCGTAACCGCCGGACTCTCCCTGCTTTCCATACAAACGCCGATCTGGCTGGTGGCAATTGTATTCTTTTTCTCGGGCCTTACACGCTCGCTCCAATTTACCAGCCTAAATACCCTGGCTTATGCAGACGTGCCCAATGAACAGATGAGCAATGCAAATACACTGTATAATACGGCACAACAAATGGCACTTGGTATGGGTATCGCCCTAGGCGCAGTGACGCTACACCTGGCAAGCAGTTATTATCAGGATACGGTTTATCAGATGCGGGATTTTAGCTTGGCCTTGCAGTTAATTGCTGGCTTATCACTCCTATCCTTAATCGAGTATTTCAAAATTAAACCAAGCGACGGAGCCAATTTAAGGGGTATATCCTTAAAGAAAGAAGTTCAGAATGCCGCTTAGTTTTTTAAATATTAGGTAGGCTTTTCGGTATTAGATAGGCTTTTGGGATTGTAGCCAAACTGCTTTTTAAACGCATGGGAAAAATGCGACAGATCTTCGAAGCCCAGATCAACAAAGATGTCCGAAGCAGACCGCTTTTCTTCCTTTAGGAGATAATGTGCTTCATCCAGTCTTTTTTTCAGCATCCATTGGTGCGGCGAGGTTTGGAAAACCTTTTCAAAATCGCGCTTAAAGGTGGCTAGGCTCCGACCGGTGAGACGGGCAAAACGGTCTAAATTAACGTTATACCTGTAGTTCTGATTCATAAAGGCTTCAAGGTCTATTTTATGCGGTTCAGAAAAATCAAACAGGATATTTTTGAGCGCTGGTTTCGTTTGCAGGAGGATCAACAAAAGTTCCTTGATTTTCAGGTCGGTGAGTGATTTATTATTCAAATTGCTTTGGAGAAGGGCCTTCAGCGACACGATAAAATTTTCAAGAACCGCATTGACATCAATTTTAACCAGCGCTTCTGTTGTCGTCGAATGTTCTGCTTTCAGCTCATACTCATGCGCAAAATTCTTTAGCGTTTCATCACTCAGGTAGATATTCAGACTTTCACAGGCGCCGTTTGGCGGCGGAATCTTTGCAAATTTCACCAGCTGGTTCTTTCTGATGAGATGAAAATCGCCCGGATGCGCAGTATGCTGGTCTCTATTGTCGGACAACATAAAACTTCCCGACAGCTGATATGAAATCGTATGCTGAGCCACAAAATTTTCCCCTTTTCTGCTCACTTGGTGGTAACAGGAATAGACAATATCCGAATTTTCTATCATAAGACTCTCGATCAAGACAAAGCGCCGTTCGTACGACAACGCTTTGTCAAATGTATAAAAAATTAGCTTAGTACGGCTTTGATTTCAAGGTAAGGTTGCAAACCATATACGCCATATTCCCGTCCAATGCCCGACTGCTTGAATCCGCCAAACGGAACCATTGGGTCGTGACTGAATCCATTGATACAGATCCGCCCGGCATCGATTTCTGCGGCCACACGTTTTGCCCTTTCGCTATCCGCCGATGAGATGTAGGCAGCTAGTCCATAAGGCGTATCATTGGCAATTTCTATGGCTTCCGCTTCGGTTTGATAAGGAATAATACACAAAACGGGACCAAAAATCTCTTCCCGCGCAATGGTCATCGCATTGCTGACATTTGTAAAAATGGTGGCTTTCACAAAATTGCCATCTTCCAGACCTTCCGGTTTTCCCAATCCGCCGGTCAACAAGGTCGCCCCTTCCTCGATACCCGTTTTAATATACTGCTGTACTTTATCAAACTGCTTCACACTCACCATCGGCCCGATGTTGGTATTGGCATTTTGTGGCAGACCGACAACCATACTTTCCGCAGTGGCCTTTGCTATAGCATTTACCTGATCCACCTTGTCCTGTGGCACGAGGAGCCTTGTCGGCGCTATACAGGCCTGGCCACTGTTCATATAAGCGCCGTATACGGCCATCGGAATTTCTTTATCGAGGTCTGCATCATCCAGTATAATATTGGGCGATTTTCCGCCCAGTTCGAGCGTGATGCGTTTCATGGTATCGACCGCTTGTTTAGCGATGAATTTTCCTACGGCTGTAGAACCTGTAAATGAAATTTTGGCAATTCCGGGATTCTCGGTCAGTTCCGTGCCCACCACATTTCCGAGACCTGTCACCACATTGATCACACCTTTTGGCAAACCGGCTTCGTGAAAAGCTTCCATCAGCACATTCGTCTGCAAAGCACTCATTTCACTGGGTTTGACGACTACGGTACATCCTGCTGCGATTGCGGTAGCGACTTTACTGGCCACCGAACTGTTACTGGCATTCCAGGGCGTAATGATCGCGACAGCACCTACAGGCTGAAATCGTACCGAGGCGGCGTTAATTGTCCGTTCAAATTCAAAACTGCTGAGCACTTCGATCATGCTGTCAAACCAGGCTCCGGTGTGTGCGTTGCTCATGCTGACAAATTGATGCGTTCCACCGTATTCTTCGATCATCGTATCGATAAAATCCTGCTTTCTGTTCTCAATCGCGGTTTTCAGTTTTGTTAAATAACCGATGCGTTCCGAAACGGTGGATTTTGAAAATGTCCGGAAGGCAGCTTTTGCAGCTGCAATGGCATTTGTTGTGTCGGTTACATCGGCTAAAGTGACTTCACCGATTTTTTGATTCGTAGACGGATTGATGAGCTCATAAATTTCCGTTCCGTGCGGGCTTACAAATTCCCCGTTGACATAAATCGTATTGACTGTTTTCATTTTGTTTCTATTTATAGTACAAATTTAGCTGTAACCTATTCACCTAACTTGGCAAAAAAGCTCAATTATACTTTGCAAAAAAGCTCAGATCCGACAAATGCGCATACTCGGTTTATAACAATGCCTTTGGATAAACACTGCCTCGGCAAAGGCCTTGTCTACCCGCAAGAATAATTCAAGGAACGTCATCTGATTGTTTTTCAAAAAAGTCAGAGATACAGCATTTTAGGCTATATCCGTTTGATCTTTATAATAGCAGAATTTATCAGTTCAGTGGTATAAGTTGGTCCCAGCCCTTATGCCGCAGATTATGTACGTTATCCAAAAAATCTTTTAACTTTTTTTCTTTTCGCATCCATTCTGTTACCAGCAGCAGGTTTCCGATCTCCATCGCCGTCATCTTCAACCTCAGACTTTGAATCACCTCCTTACGAAACTCCAGTTGAGTCGCGTTAGGCGAAATTGGAAAACGGATATGCATCATATTCACCCTACAGGTGCTACTTATACGGAAAAACCATTTGTCAAGTCCTCTAGTTTCTAGCTCATGCAAGAAACGATCGGCTTCTAGCCGCGTACCATCAATCTGTACAACTTCTTTTTTTCCTTTTTTAGAAAAATAAAAAGGGACATCAAACATACGAACAGCATCTTTCTGCAATGAACTTAGATCGAATCGAGCTTGGAGGTAAAGCACATCATAGAGTGATCCGATTGGAATACTTTTATCCAATGCGCTTGGAGGCAGTATGGTGACCACTTTTTCTACAGGAACTATTTTTTCTGGTAATAGATCGCTGAAAAGCGCCACTGCATTTGTTGGCGTAAGCCACCATAATTGGCCTCCAATAAAAACATAGCTTACATAGGCCAAGCATCCTGTAGCAATAAAAGGTATATAATGGAATAAATAGTTTATAAAAAGCATATACGTACTACCGCTACGTACAAAAGCGATTAAAAAGATAAAGCAGAGGTATAGCATTAAAACTGCTAAGGATGTGGACAGAATAGCCCATACCAGTTCTGATTTTGGTAAACTATTGGTCTGCACGCGTCCTCTTCCAAATAGTTGCAATTGCGGATATTTTTTCTGCCAATAAATCCACAAAACTTTCAATCGAACACGAATGAGCAGCGCAGCAACGACTATTGCCAAAGCAAATGCCAACGTCCAGGTCCAATACGCTGGCATCCAAATTCTATTTAATTTAAATCCATTGTTTCCAATTAGATTAAAAATCAAAGAGACGAAAAAACTCTCTACGAATAATTTTAACATTTTCATATCATTCCATCAAATACTGTTATTAGACTAAGGTTTATATTGTTTGAACATCTAATTTATTAAAATTAATCAAGTATTAAGCAAAATTTAATCTTCAAAAAGTAGATTATCCTCCAAAATCCCGGAGGTTATTCTTTGGCATTCGCTTAGGTAATCTTTAAAATAAATATTTGCCAAAAGAGAACTTTTATGAAAGAAAACTTAGACGATGTCGGTTTGACAGCTAAAGTTGCCACACTTCTCGCGCTACCTCGGGTAGATCGCGCACTAGCGCTGCAGCTTATGAGAGATAATTTTGTGGACTGGATGGAGCACAACTTTAACCTAAGCTCCAATCAGGCGGATAAACTTAACCAACTTCCCGCTGAGCTTAGTCAAAAACTTGGCATTGCGATCAGCAATTACCTCATGGAGGGCCATGTACTTCAAGTTCGAAAAGACGAAAAGAAAGTTGAGCAACCAGATTTCACAGAGCTTTGTATATACGGGGTCGACGAATGGCTCGATGGAGGAACTGAAGCAGAGGCGACTCCCCTGTATATACGGATTTCATACAAAAACGCCTAGCCTTATTATGTATGCCAGCCATTTTTCGAGGCTGATTTCATGATAGTTGCCGCTTTTAGCTGAAGCTATTTTTCTATTCTTGATTAGTAAACAAGCGTTTCTTTATAGAATACAATGAAAGCAATGAAAGGCCCAAAAGGACCTTTCACACTTTTTGGAGATAAAGATGTATACTTATTTTTCCAAAGGCAGCTTGACCCCCTCTTTGATTTCGTCATTGGCATGCAGCAAGATCTGATCACTGCTGTTTAGCTTTCCAAAAACTTCGGTAGAATCATGCGTGGATACCCCTTCTTTGATATCCACAAAATGTGTCTTGCCATCTATGAGCTGGATCACATACTGCCTTTCTGTAGAACGCACGATACTATTGGAAGGTACCAATAACGAATTGGCTCCGGCAGACAATGGAATATCGACCTCACAGTATAAACCGGGTTTGAGCTTATTATCCGAGTTTGCGACATCGACCTCTATTGCTTCAGACTGCATGGCGCCCAACGAATTCGCCGAACGGGCTATCATCCCTTCAAACACCTTATTCGGGGTATTATTAAAACGATATGCAACCTTTTTCGAGAGGTCTACTTTATCGACATAGGTCTCGGGGATCTGCACTTCCAACCGTAATTTATTGAGATCCTGCAGAATCAACAGAGGTTGATCATTGCCTTTTCCCGGTCCGACCAGTGCTCCTTCGGAGATATTACGCTGTACAATCACACCATTGAATGGCGCTTTGATGTTCAGGTACGATTGCAACATTTCAACTTCTTCCACATTTGCTTTTTCCGACATGGCGACTGCTTCGTCAGCTTTCATCTTCGAGAGGGCATTGTCCAGATCAAGCGGGGATACTGCGCCTTCCTCCTGTGCGGCATTTTTGAGTCTTTTATATTTATCCTTACTCGCAGATGCGGTCTCCTGTGCCTGTACAAAACGTGAATGTGCGGCCTGAACCGCTGCGAGCATTTCTGGCGCCTCCAGCTGCATCAGCAGCTGCCCCTTTTTAACAACTGTACCTCTATCCACAAAGATATGCTTAACAAAGCTATTCATCTTGGCATAGATATTTACTTCATTAAAGGGTTTGAGCTTACCGGGTAAACGCACACTGCTGGACATGACTTTCTCTTGTATGACTGTTGTCTGATAGGTACTGGCCTTAGCCGGATTTTTTGGCGTCAGGTCAATCGGCTTTTCGGTTTGACCGCAAGCGAAAAGTAAGCCTGTCAGTAGTAGTAAATAGCCTATTTTTTTCATCCGTTTTATTTTCATATTCATTACTCAATTGTGTCTTTAAGGCATCACTGCCATGGGCGATTTTATCTTTAAATACGATTCTCTTCCTGTTGCATAGCCACTTCCATCTTTATCGCCCTAGTTTATACTGCTGGGTTTAAATTCTGAAAGAACACTACATTTTTTTTAGTTAACACTATACTTGTCTTTTTCCACCAGTAACTTTTGATGATCGGGCTCGTCCTGCGGCAATAGTGATTCGGAATCGAACGTGGATTTTTCCTTCATCCACACAAACAGGAGCGGCAGGATAAAAAGAGCAGCAAATGTGGAGGCAAACAGACCGCCGATCACGGCCCGGCCCAATGGTGCCGCCTGCTCACCCGTCTCCCCCATTCCCATGGCCATAGGAATCATTCCGGCAATCATTGCCATACTGGTCATCAGGATCGGACGTAGCCGCGTTGTCGCGCTGGCCAGCGCCGCCGTCCTGGCATTACGGAAATCCAATCGCAGTGCTTCCGCATTGGACACGATCAAAATAGCGTTGGCTACGGAGACACCGGTAGACATAATCATACCCATGTAGGATTGCAGATTGAGCGTCGACCCTGTGAGCAATAGCATCGCCAAGGATCCAAGGATCACTGCAGGAATAGTCACCAATGCGGTCAGCGAAAGCTTCACACTCTGATAATTCGCTGCCAGTAGCAGAAATATAACAACAACTGCACAGGCAAGCCCCAACTGCAAACTACCCATGGTATCGAGCAATAGTGTCGACATCCCTTTCATTTCTACCACGACACCGCGCGGTGGAGCCTGGAGTTCACGAATAGCCTGTTGCACATCCGCTGTTGCTGTGCCCAGGTCTTTCTTATGGATATTTGCCATCACGGTCAAATACCGCCTTGGCCCCTGCCGGTCATACTCACCTGGTAGATACTGTGTATTAAAAGTGGCTATATCGCCCAAGGTCGGTGTGAGCTGTCCTTTCACCAGTGGAATTTCGCGCAGCTCGTCCATGGTATTCATCACATATTCAGGCACCTGCACCTGTACCTGATAGGTATAGGTATTGTTTTCATCGAGCCACTGGATCTTCTGCGTAAACCGGCTCGAGGAAGTGCTGGCCGTTACCGATCGAGCAATATCATCCATCTGCAGACCAAGCTGGGATGCTTTGAGCCGGTCGATGGCAATGGAAATGGTTGGCAGCCGCAGCGGTTGCGCGATCTGCACATCCCGCAGATAATCGATGTGCCACAATGCGCTGACAACCTGATCGGCATAGACCTTCAGTTCGTCCATTTTCTTTCCGGCTATGCGCACCTCGATCGGCGTTGCAGCGCCCTGGCTCATAATCTTTTCGGTCATATCAATAGGCTCAAAATTAAGGCGCAATTTGGGCAGTTTATAATGGATATTTCGTCGTAAAACATCTTTGAGTTCGTCCATATTCACATGGTAGTCTGCATTGAGGTTCACTTGGATCACGGCTTCATGCGTTCCGGTATTGAATACATAGAGGTTGCTGACTCCATAGCTGCTGGGCACCAGACCAACATAGGCCGAACTGATGGCGACCTGATGGTTCACCGTACTATCGATTACCTGCAGCACCTGTTTAACGGACTCTTCGGTACGTTCCAACCGGGTTCCATCGGGCTCTTTGATCCGTAGCTGAAACTGTCCATTGTTGACTTTTGGCATCATGTCCTTGCCGATGTACACAAATGCCGCTGCTGCAAGCCCCAGCGTAAGCACCAGATAACCGATGATGACTTTGCCCTTATGGCGCATGGAGCGGTATAGGCCGAAGCGATAACGCTTTTTGAACTTATCGAAAAAGCCCGGCGAGTCTGACTTGAAATGACCGATATGATGCTCTTTGAGCAGCCAGTTGGATAAAATAGGTACCAAGGTCTGGGCCATAAAGTACGAAGCGATCATCGTCAATCCAATGGATAAAGAAAGTGGCAGAAACATCGCCCGGGGAATTCCAGTCATCATAAAAGAAGGTGCAAATACGGCCAAAATACAGAACAGGATCAAAAGCAGCGGCACGGCAATCTCCTGACAGGCATTGTAGATCGCCTTACGCTTGTGCGTACCCTGTTCCTGATGCTGGTGTATGCTTTCGATGGTCACCGTGGCCTGATCCACGAGGATACCGATGGCCAGGGCCAAACCACTCAAGGTCATGATATTGATGGTCTGGCCAAACAATGTCAGTAGCAGGACGCCGATAAGGATGGATACCGGTATGGTTACGATTACGATCAGGCTGCTCCGCCAGTCGCGCAGAAACAAGAGAACCATGAGACCGGTAAGCAAAGCACCGAGCCCCCCTTCGTGCAAAAGGCTCTGCACCGAATTCATAACCGCTACTGATTGGTCAAATTCATAAGACACCTTCACATCCTCGGGCAGCAGATTCTGGATTTCCGGAAGCTTGGCCTTGAGGTTGCTGACCACTGCCCAGGTGGACGCATCCGATGTCTTAACGGCAGGGATATAAACAGAGCGCCGGCCATTGATCAGTGCATAACTTACCGTCACGTCCGAGGCGTCCGATACGCGTGCGACATCTTTGATATAAATCGGAATTCCATTTTTTGTCAGAATAGGGATATCAGCAAAATCTGCGACATTCTTGATCAGTGAATTGATGGTTGTCACATACATCGTGTTGTTGAGGTGCAGGTTACCGGATGGTGACATCACGTTAAATTTCGACAATGCCATCACCACCTCGTCGGCGGTCAGGTTGTAGCTCCGCAGTTTATTGGGGTCAACATTGACCGTAATCGTCCTGGAGTTGGCGCCAAAAGGTGGCGGTGCAGAGAGACCCGGTACCGCAGAAAACATGGGCCGCACCAGGGTACTCGCCATATCGTAAATCTCCTTGAGGCTTCTTGTCTTCGAAGATAGCACCAGTTGCCCCACCGGTAAGGAGGAAGCGTCAAAACGGACCACCTGTGGCGGCAGCGCCCCTGGCGGAAAAAACTTCATGGCGCGGTTTACCTGCAGTGCTACCTGCGCTGAGGCTTCGGCCATATCGGTATTTTCGTAAAAACTAAGTTTCAGGAGCGTAAGTCCCTGAATATTTTTGGCGGATATATTCTTGATTCCATTGACATAGAGAAACTGATCCTGCATCCGGGAGGAGAAAAAACCTTCCATCTGCTGGGGAGACATCCCGCCGTAAGATTCAATAACGTAAATGGTCGGTGAATTGAGCTGCGGAAAGATATCAATCGGTATTTTCAGTACAGCGAGTACCGAAAAGAGCAGTAGGCTCAGGGTGATGATCACTGTGGTAATCGGCCTTCGTAAAGCAGCTGTGACTAGTGACATAAGTGATTAGTTAAAAAGTTGAAGAAAGCCATCGACATTGTTCTGCGCCACCACCTGGTGGAACAATGCCAGATAATAATTATACTTGGCGGTGATGTAATCGCGCTCTGCCTGATTGAGCATGTTCTGGGCAACATTGACCTCCACAATATCGATAAGTCCATTTTTATATAGGGAAAACTTCTGGCGGTAGGCGGCATTTGCAGCTTTGGTCTGACGCGGAATTTCCTTCAGACGTCTTTCTGCAGTCGCCACTTCAGTGGTAGACTGTGCAATATTCATGGCGATGTTGGCCTGTTGTTCCTGTAGCTTTTGACCAGCCTCGTCCACCATGAGGCGTTGCGTATGGAGTTTTACCTTTTTGCGGCGCAGATCAAACAGGTTGTAGTTTATTCCCAGACCAACGAGGTAATTACCTCGCTGTAGCCCAAAGCCATCGGCGAGCGAACCATAACTATTATCGCTATGTACACTGGATGCCCTACCCCATACAGCTCCCGAGAGAAACAGCTTGGGACGGTAACTGTTGGCAACCAGCTTTTCTTCCATTTTCGTTTTGTCGAACAATGCATTATAATAGGCTACCATAGGATGCTGACGGCCGCCATCGAGTTCAATTGGCGCGTTCTTTACCTGTTCGAAAAGAATCTTTTCGGCAGTGGTATCCGCTACAATCTGCGCTGGCGGCATACCCGCCAAAGTAGCCAGTTGAATTTGTAATTGTTGTTGCTGATTATCCAGTTCAATGAGACCAAGTTGGCTACGCGATATTTCAGCATCGGCCATACTGGTATCCACGCCTGCCCGTATACCACTTTTGACCAGGGCAAAGATCGATTGCCGTATTTCCTGATTACGGGCTATACTGCGCGACTGGATACCGATGAGGTCATGCAATTTCAGTAGCTGCAGGTAACTATAAATCGTGAAGGACTGTAAGTCATACTTCGACTGTTCAAAACGACGGTTCTCCAAGGTCACCTCCGCCTGCGCAAGTTGGTCCTGGGCATTGAATTGACCAAAATTATAGACCTCCCACTGGAAGGCGGCAATGCCAAGATTGCTGCTCACAGCCTGATACTTATTATCGGCACGGATACCGCCATTATTGGTCGGCACGAGACCAAATCCGAAGTAAGGCCCCGGCACATTATTATTGGAGCCGACGTCTGCCTGATACGACAGCTTTAGGCTCGGCAGACGGTTGTTTTTGACTTCTGCGGCGCGCGCCTGCTGCACCTGTGTACGTACATAGTCGGTGCGTAGGGATGGCGCATGCTGCGTTACCGAAGACAGCAGCTGGTTGAGTTTAATAGGCACATGACTCTCCTGTCCATAGCTAAAGAAGCTACAGCAGAGCAGCACATGCCCCATAAGGACAAGTTTTTGAAACATATAAAAAGCTTATTTTAAAATAAATGAATGTTTGCAGCTCCATTGGAGCCACTTCATACGATTAAAATGGCTTTTTTATCATAAAGTCAGCTGAAGATGACGGAGGTATAGCCGTTCGAGCGGCAATATTATTTTGGATAGCAAGTTACCAATCGAAAACGTATCCGAATTCGGAAAGAAGGTGTTAAAGAAATGAGTAATAAAAAACGTCTTTACTTTGGCGGTAAAGTGACGAAGCGGCGATATCGTCAGACAGGCGCTATCGTTTACATCAACCCAATCCAGGTACTCCTGTTTTCGTTTACTAAAGGCCTTGATAACGGTGATAAACTCATTCTCGCCCTGTGTCTTTGCCTGATGATACAATGAAAATCCGATCAAAGGCTTCACGATCAGTAGCATAGCGCTTACCAGTAAGAGAAATTGAAATATGACTCGTCTTAACATAGGTTGTATGATATCTAAAGCACAGCATTTTGATTTGCGTACACTACAAATATAAAAAATGACGCAGTAGACCATTGTAACATTGACGTAACGAAAGCTTTTGTAAACATCATGTTGCAATTAGATTGCCTCTCACAAAAATCCAATAATACTAGCAATGTGAACCAGAATCTTGCTCCGGTTTTTCTTGTAGTCTGCTCGGTAGGTTTTATTTAATGGAAGATTTCCCTTCATTTATGCGGAAGGGTAAAAGCGATATCGGTGCCCGGCCCCTCTTTATCGAGCACATGGATCTGACCACCATGCCGCAATATAATATCGGCGCAGAGAAACAGCCCGATACCGAAACCTTCAATATGGCTGTGACCTTTGGAGCGATAAAATTTCTCAAATACTTTTTTTCTATCCTCAGGTTTTATTCCTATACCAAGGTCGCTAATCAATACGGATATTTCATGCTGATCTGTTGTCATCGTGATGTGTATGGGTGATTTTTTATCACTGTATTTAATGGCATTATTGATCAGGTTGGTAATCACCTGTCCGATACGATAACCATCCGCTTCCAAAAATACGGTATCATCGGGCAGATGTAAGTACAGATCACTCTCGGGAAATATGAGCGCAGCATTATGACTTATTTCAAGGATAAGCTGGGTCAAATCTATCGTAGATCTATCGAGTTCGATTCCTTTAGCCATTACCATCACGGGAGCTATCATCTCATTGAGGAGACGATTAATACGGTCAGTGGCTTTGAGCGCATTTTCTACGAGTTTATTTGACAGAGCATTTTCTTGCGCTGTCAACTGCCTGTTCAGAAGCTGCAGGGTTCCTTTGACGGATGATAGCGGTGTCTTAATTTCATGCATGGCGATGCTCAACATTTCATCGCGCAAAATTTCAAGTTCCTTTTTCTCTGTAATATCAAGCGTTGTGCCCGAAATTATCTGTGGGCAGCCGTTCTCGTCATAAGTAACCGATCCACGTGCCTCAATCCAATGGATGCTATCATCACCATATCTTACACGATACTGTGCAATATAGGGTATGTGCTGCTCAATAGCCCTTGCGACACTCGCTTGCATCGCTTCCCGATCTTCATCCACAATACAGCCCAGCATATCACTATAGCTAAAATCCTTTGCCGTATCCCAGCCAAAATTTCTTTTGCATTGATCGGTACAGGACATGTAATTTTTTTCCCGAAGGCTAACTTCCCAGAAGCCGATACGGGCCTGTGCGAGCGCCTGCGCAAGATGTTTTTGGGATACCGTAAAGGTAGAATCCGCACCGTGCAAGTTAATCATACAATTGTTAGGATTTAAAAGTGCTTTTCAATTACGTAAAGATACTTATTGTAAGAATATTAGCATTATTATTTTACACCTTATATTAACCTATAAAATTCGGGAAGTCTGTCGGCTAATTTAGTCAGCAAAACGGGCAAAAAAAACTATTCCACGCTAACCAAGATTTATTTACACATGAATTCATCTAGAGACGATTACGCATAACTGGAGCAGGATGATTTTCCTGATGCTGTAAATTGTATCGTTTATTTTAGTTTTATAAGCAAAAGAGATACATTTGAACATAAACAAAAGTCCTTATGAACAGTGCTACTTCCATTTTCGAATCGAACCATAAAAAATTAGGCCTGATTTCTTTCGATTCCTCCTCGCTGGACCTGGTAAACGGCGAAACGTTCCGCCATTACATTAAAATATTGCTCATTCCAGCTGGTTACGCACTAACGGTGGATTTCACGGCCTATGAAACCCAAAATCCCACCTTACTTTTCATCAATACCAATCAATATCTTGACATTCAGTCGGCCAATGAAAATAAAGCCTTTTTAATCCATTACAACAGGGATTTCTACTGTATTCAGATTCATGATGAGGAGGTTGCCTGTGACGGACTCTTGTTCAATAATATTTTTGAGAATCCGATAGTGGACTTGTCCGGCGATGAGCTGCACGCCATCCCCCAATTATTCGCTCAAATCAGCAATGAGCTTGATTTTCAGGACCGCTCTTCGGAAGAAATGATCCGAACGTACCTCAAGCAGATTATCATCCGTGCAACGCGGCAGTGGAAAAAGCAGAACCTCCAAAATGAAACGCTCGACCTCGTCAGCATGGATCAGGACTTTTTCAGAAACTTCAGCCGACTGGTCAATATTCACTACAGGGAAAAACACAGCGTAGCCGATTATGCAGACCTACTGAACCTTGCCCCGAAAACGCTTTCCAACAAATTCCATAAACTCAACCTTGAAAATCCGAACGAGATGATCAAAAACAGGATCGTCCTTGAAGCCAAACGCCTGCTCCTTTACAGTGAGCTTACCATAAAGGAAATCGCTTATCAATTGGGTTATGAGGACCCAGCTTACTTCAACCGGATCTTTACGCAGAAATCGGGAAAAACTCCGGCGGCTTTTCGGAAAGAAATTAAAAATTAAACTATAAAAGGAAAAAAGTACAATTTATATAGACTTTTTGCTCTTTATTTAGATTGCCTATATGACATACCTTTGTCCTATAAGAAATTAACAATCAAAAATAAAGCGTATGAAACGTAATGCTACCGCCGTTTGGAACGGCACCATCAAAGAAGGAAACGGACATCTGACCACACAAAGTTCTGTTCTGAACCAGACCCAGTATTCATTCAACAGCCGCTTCGCTGAAGGTGTCGGTACAAATCCCGAAGAACTGCTTGCTGCTGCCCATGCAGGATGTTTTACAATGAAGCTGAGCCTTGATCTCACACAGGCGGGTTATCCCCCTAAAAGACTCGAAACAAAGTCCATTATTACCTTGGATAATGGTAAAATCACACAGTCGGAACTTCTACTTGATGCAGAAGTAGATGGCATCTCAGCGGAAGAATTTGAAAAAATTGCCCGAGAGGCCGAAAAAACCTGTCCCGTAAGCGCAGCATTCAGCTTCAAAATCATCTTAAACATCAACCTAAAAAAATAATCACGATGAAGACAATCTATTCAACAGTTTTAACATTGGCGGCACTCGCCATCACAAATTCCAATATCATGGCACAATCAAACCCCGCATCTCAAGACCCCAACATTGGCCGGGAAACAAGAGCATTCTTAAAAGAGTTGAACAGCGGCGACGGAAAACCGCTGGAAACCCTCTCACCAAAAGACGCCAGATTGGTGTTGGTAGGCGCTCAAAAATCAGTAAGCTTCGATTATTCCGATATCCAGGAATCAGACAGAACCATTACCCAGGACGGGCAGACCGTAAAAATACATATCGTAAAACCCAAAGGTGCCCAAGCTGGCCTACCCGTATTTATGTTCTTTCACGGCGGCGGATGGGTATTGGGAGACTACCCTACCCACAAAAGACTGGTTCGTGACCTTGTTGTCAACAGTGGTGCAGTAGCCGTGTTCCCGGATTACACGCCATCTCCGGAAGCCAGATTTCCCGTAGCCATCAATCAGGCTTATGCCGCAACAAAATGGGTTGCCGAGCATGGAAAAGAAATCGGGGTCGACGCCAGCAGGCTTGCTGTTGCCGGAAACAGTGTCGGTGGAAATATGGCCGCAGTGGTCGCATTGATGGCCAAAGACAAAAATGGTCCCAAGCTAAAACAGCAGGTACTTTTGTGGCCCGTAACAGACTCCGACTTCAGCAGAGCATCGTACACAAAATTTGCACAGGAACGGTTTTTAACAACGCCGTTGATGAAATGGATGTGGGATAATTACCTGCCTGACTTAAAAGAACGCGACAACAAATACGCGTCCCCACTGAAAGCTTCTCTGGAAGAGCTGAAAGGTTTGCCTCCTGCACTTGTTCAGGTGGCCGAGAATGATATTCTCCATGACGAGGGTGTCGCCTATGGAAGAAAATTGGATGAAGCCGGTGTTCCAACGACTCTTACAGAGTATAAAGGCTTTATTCACGATTATGGGATGCTGAATCCGCTAGCGCATATCCACGCCGTACAGGAATCTGTGCTGGATGCGGCAACCGCTTTAAGAAAAGCGCTGTTTGCAAAGTAAAATACCCTGCATTTCCAAAGAATAACACCAAATAGGTATCTCTGTTTGGTGTTTTTTAAGTTTATAATAGCGTCTTAAGCATGTATTTCCCCTAATGAGCGGGATTTCTTACAAAATCTTTTCCAATTCATTTCTATGATCCTCACCCCATTGGGCCGTTACCGCAATGACTGGTATAAGGCTTTCCCCTAGTCCGGTCAGTTCATATTCTACTTTCAGCGGAAGCTGATCAAAGACGACTTTATTGATTAATCCATGTTCAATCAATTGACCAAGCTGCACATCAAGTACACGACGGGTTGCATTGGGGATTTTCCGCTGCAACTCACCCGGACGCTTGATACCTGAATGAATGGCCCAGAGCAGGTTTATTTTCCATTTGCCCTGAACCACCTGCAAAAACAGATGTAAACCGCAATCTAAATTAACCGGAAGCTTTTTTTCGTACATAGCTGATATATTTTACGAAGGCATAAAGTGGGTATAGATAAATTTATCCGTAATTGACACGGTTACTTGATGCCCTTAACTTAGCGGCAAAGTAAATATAAAAATATGAAATACAAGATATTTGGATCAAAAACAGGACTGCATGCCAGTGAAATAATCTTAGGAGCCGCCAACTTTGGGACAAAAAAAGGCTATGGAGCCGATCCCGATGAATCAAAAAAGATTTTAACAGCTTATGCAGATGCAGGAGGTAATTTTATCGATATATCGGATGTCTATCAATTTGGGGAGGCAGAAGAAATCGTTGGTAACTATTTAAAGGGACAGCGAAATAATTTTATCGTCTGCTCAAAATATACTAGAAGTAGTGATCCCAACCCTGCAATCAGTAATTTTGGGAATAACCGTAAATCTATGCGACAGGCTGTTGAACAAAGTCTGAAAAGATTGAAAACGGACTATATCGATATTTATATGCCGCATTACGATGATGGTGTAACTTCATGGGAAGAAATAGCTTTGGGACTTCAAGATTTGGTCAGCGAAGGGAAAATAGTGTATGCGGGACTCAGCAATTTCCCGGCATGGAAAGCATCGGCCATTGCATCAGCAACGAAAGTCACTGCTTTACAAATTGAATATAGTTTGTTGCAACGTACCGCAGACCGTGAACTGATGCCGATGGCAAAGGAATTTGGTCTTGGTGTGATGATGTACTCGCCACTGGCTGGCGGACTGCTGACCGCAAAATATAGAAAAGGAGAAGCCGGGCGCATCAGTCATTCCTCTGGCGCTGATTATTCGGAGGACGAGAAAACCAAACTGATCATTGATGAACTGGTATTAATCGCGGAAAAATATGAAACAACACCCGGTCAGATTGCATTTGCGTGGAATTTATCAAAAGAGGCATTTCCATTACTGGGAGCACGCAATATCAATCAATTTGAGCAAATTATTAGCGCTACTGAAATTAATTTGACAGCTGATGAGCTAACCAAACTGGACGCTTTAAGCTCTATTAGCCTCGGGTATCCGCACGATCTACTGCATACCGTACGAGGTTGATATTAAAAGATAGAATCTAATACAACTAAGAAGGAACTAACATAAAACGTAATCGATAGTAATTCTTAAAGTATATGAACTAAATTTGAACTTAAAATTGCGCCGCATGCCAAAAAGAGATTCTATTTTAGTGAACAGCATGGATTCCAGCAGCAGTATGGCTGTTGGAATATGGGATGGTTCAACGACGGGCATCCTAAAAGCGCTCAATCCGCATCGACATGACCATTATACCTGCATGCTTGTTGAAGCTGGACAGCTGGAAGTCCTATTTGATTTTGAACAGCTGATCATGCCAGCGGGAACGCTTTTTGTCTGCCCTCCCCATCAGGTCCATCAGATCACCACGGTTTTAGGCGCATCCGGTTATTACATTTCCTTCGAAGGCCATCACATGACCAGGTCAGCCAAAGATATGCTTGATGCATCTTTAAATGAAACCATTGTATTGTCCCTCTCAGCGACCGAGCAACAATGGTTTACTTCCATCTTGGACTCGCTAATAAATTTGGACAGTATAAACTATAGTGCCAATAAGGAAGTGCAGCAGCCACTGCTGTCAGCATTTATAACCCAGGCGGTGATTTGTCACGATTGCAGATCCGCCGCAGGGTCCATAAGTCACAGCCCCAGGGTTATAAGTATTGCCAACGAGTTCAGAAACCTTGTGAAGCGTGATTACCGCAGCCTTAAACGCCCCGCAGCATATGCCCAGCAGTTAAATATCTCCGTGGCCCACCTGAACGATGTCGTTAAAATGGTGACGGGCTTATCCGCATCAGCGCTGATACAGAAGGAAGTACTGAGCGAAGCACAGCGCCTGCTCTATTATTCGCGATTGAGTATTAAGGAAATTGCGGTGCAGCTAGGCTATAAAGACACCAAGTACTTTATCAGGCTTTTCACAAAAAAAACTGGGCGATCACCGGGCGATTACAGAAAGACGCTACGTTTCAATCCGAACCTGGATTAGACAATCTTATACTATTCAACTCAAACACGGCTTCTTTTTTTGTCCACCTTTTACCTTTGTTTGTCAGTTTTCCGGCATTCATTTTTTGATCAATTTTGCAGTATAGATAAGTTGTAAATTTAAATAGTTTAGCTATGAAAATCTTAGTAATCGGTGGTACAGGTCTTACTGGAAGGCTGGTCACAAAAAAACTGGCAAACCTTGGTCATCAGGTAATCATTGGTTCGCCTTCACATGGCGTGGATCTCATGACGGGAGAAGGTCTCTCCCAGGCCCTGGAAAATACAGAGATCGTCATCGATCTATCCAATTCCTCCTCTCCTGAAGAAGAAAATGCAATCCACTTTTTTCAGACCGCAGGAAAGAATCTGGTAAAAGCGGAGCGGACCGCAAACATCAGGCATCACCTCGTACTTTCCATTGTCGGAACGGACGATGCGCTGGAGATCGGATATCTTCGCGCCAAGAAATATCAGGAGGACAATATCAAAAACTCCGGAATACCTTATACCATCATTCGTTCGACACAGTTTTATGAGCATACTGATGCCATCATTGCCGTTCAGGGTCAGGGTGACGAGGTTTTTGTTTCCAAGATCGACTACCAACCCATTGCCCTGGAAGATGTGACAGACTACATTGTGCAGTTTGCACTCGAGGAGCCTAAAAATGGCACGGTCGAGATTGCGGGGCCTATAAAGGCCAATATGGACGATTTTGTTGCGAAATATATCGCGATCACCGGGAATCACATAAGGGTAGTTTCTGACGACGATAGCAAATATATGCATCTTGTTGTTCCTAAATCATTGCTCGTACCTGCTGGAGCATATTGTGCCGGCAAGGTTCATTTTGAGGATTGGGCACTAAATACAGCTGTGATTTAAGCCATCAGAAAAGAGAAATCACCGACCTTTGCTGAGCTGGATATCTTATAGATCGATACGCTCAGTAGTTGGTGTATATCAATAGAAAGTGCTGGAATTTTTTCAAGGTTCCAGCACTTGCATTTCAAAAGTAAAGTCCCAATTATAAAACCATTCCACCATCAATAAGGATTTCCGTTCCGGTCATGAAACTTGCCACATGGTTATCTGACAGATAAATAACAGCTTTTGCAACATCCTCAGCAGTTCCCATTTTTTGCAAAGGGATTCCGCTGATTAACCATTCATCAAGACCTTCCAATGTTTTTTCGTCCAATCCTGCTTTGGTCATAATCTCTGTTTTTGTGGGGCCCGGACTTACTAGATTTACCCTGATTTTTCTTGGTGCTAATTCTGCAGCAGCGGTCTTCGCAATGGAATTCAATGCTGCTTTGCTTGCCTGGTAAATCGAACTATTTGGTTTGGAGGTGGTCGCGACGTTGGATGAAAGAAATACCACTGAAGCACCATCGTTCAACAGCGGAATAAATTTGCTCAAAGTAAAATAAGCACCTCTGAAATTAATATCCATTACATTGTCAAAATTTTCGGCACTCATATGTTCGATCGGACCTAAACTTCCGGTGATGCCTGCATTAATAAACAGGATGTCAATTTTTCCGAATTCCTTTTCAATATAGCTTTTGAAATTTTCAATATCTTCCAATTTCCCCTGATCCGCCACAAAAGAAATAGCTCCTAGCTCTGCAGCGGCCTTTTCAATGGCCTCTTTTCGTCTTCCAGTGATAATGACTTTTGCTCCTTCGGCGATTACCTCTTTTGCGGTGGCATAGCCTATTCCGCTGTTTCCACCTGTTACGATGGCTAATTTGTTATTCAACTTTTTCATTTCTTTATTTTTTTTACAAAGTTATCAGAGAAATGGTATACTTTTGTTATCAGTATAACTGAGTATATCAGTATAACTGAGTATATCACTTAACTTTGTAACCATGGAAAGAGATCAGACAGAAGAACTTAGAGCGTTGCAGGACACCCTTTATTTCATTGGTGGCAAGTGGAGAATACCTGTTATTAATTCGCTTTGCAACGGCAACCGACGTTTTCGCGAAATTGAAAGAAGTATCCCCGGGATTACCACACGAATGCTTTCAAAAGAACTGAAAGATATGGAATTAAATAAGTTGGTTAAACGAACTGTTTATCCCGATACGCCTGTTTTAATTGAATATGAACCCACTGCATATTGCAGGACTTTCGGGAATATTATTTCGGAAATGATTAACTGGGGTAGAGAACATCGAAAAATGATTGTAGAGGATAAGGTTTAGAATTGTATTCTATGTACTACCATCAGCTAAAATGCTGATGCTGGTAGTACATATGAAATGCTTAGCCAGTTATCTAACAAAAAGATTGAAAAGGTCTTCAGCTCCAGCGTTGAACTTCTTGCCGTTAACATAAAACGATGGTGTCCCATTGACCCCGCTGATAACGCCGCCCTGAAAATCGGCATCTATTTTATTCAACAGCTCCTCTTTTTGTATATCGGACTTAAACTTTTCTATATCTAATCCTATTTTTTCCGCTATTGTAAAAAGATACTGGTCGTCAAGGTTCCGCTGATTTTCGTAAATGGCATCGTGCATTTCCCAAAACTTATCCTGCAAAGACGCAGCTTCTGCAGCGATCGCGGCCGGAAGCGCGTATTCATGCATTTCAGAAAGTGGGAAGTTTCTAAATACAAATTTCACCTCTCCACTAAATTTTTTCAAGAGCTTCTTTAGCACCGGATAAGCGGCTCCACAGTAAGGACATTGATAGTCACCATACTCTACGATAACTAAATCGGCATTTAGATTGCCTTGGGCGTGGTCAGTTGTACTGACAGGTATTTTTAATGACATAACTATTTTATTTTAAGATTTTCAAGAGCTTCCAATATTCCATCTGCACCGGGATTTACCGCCGTCGGTGATTTGTAGCTCCATTGGATGATACCTTCTTTATCGATTACAAAAAGTGCGCGGTTGCACTGACCTTCATTCGCATTATAGACATCGTATTTCTTTGCTACCCCACCCTTTGGCTCAAAGTCTGCAAGTAGCGGAAAGTGTAGGTTACGGGACTGCGAAAAAGCCAGATGACACCATTTGCTGTCCACTGAGATTCCGAACAATTCTGCGTCATACTTTTTGAAGTACTTGAGCATTTCATTGTACAGTGCCATCTGATCACTGCAGACTGGACTCCAATCGGCAGGATAGAATGCTAAGATCACGTTACGGCCCTTAAATTCGGATAAGGTGATTTTCTGGTCTGGTGTTGCAAATAATGTGAAATCAGGTGCAACAGTATTTTGTTCTAACATAATTTTATTGTTTAATAGTTGATATAGGCAATATGAATGCCGCTACCGGTAGAAAGAACGCTCGTAGAAAAACCTTCTTTTCCGGCAGCATAAGATTTACTTTTTAGGTTGAATAAAAATCTTTTTTGTTGGAAATTTTTCAATCTCGCCATCTGTAAGCCCAAAGTTTGTCACCACCACATCTTTGGGGTTGCCCGAAAGCCATTCGCTCAGATCAATAGACTCGTATTTCCCGCTGTTAAATCCGATAAGAATACGGCACACCGTATCACCCGTATTTTTAATGTAGTGCCCGGCTCCCATAGGTACATAGCCTACGTCACCTGCATTGAACTGTTCGGTGACTACAGTACCCTCGGCAAGAAAAACAGACATCTGCGCCTGGCCCGAAATATAATATTGCCACTCGTCGGCATTCGGATGCCAGTGCATTTCCCGAAGTGCCCCAGGCTGCAATTCAAGAATAGAACCGGCCATGGTCGTACTGATCGGAAATTCCTTACTTGTAACCAATCGCTGAAGACCACCCCCGGGAATAATTCTAGGCTGCTGGGCGTGAAGCGGATAACGATGTAAATTGGTAAGTTCTATGTCAGATTCTTCTGGTCTTGCAGCAGCATTAAACGACAATTCATCCGGGACAATACCTGCGGCGAAATAGGCTTCTTTTTTCGGCAGCGCAGCAACTTCTTCCAATGTCAACCCTAAATTCTGTGCGACAATTTCTGGAGGCATACTCGCAACGAAGTCAGTTACGCTAAACGTGTGGTCTTCAGAAAAATTACCGTTGTCAAATATCAGGATGAAGTGACACTCTTCAGTTCCTGTTGCCTGGATCGAATGTCCATAACCTTTAGGAAAATACCATACATCACCCGGTTCAAAATTGTCGGTATAGCTATGACCGTCCGGATGAATAATGGTTGTACGAACGGTTCCTGAAATGACATAGGCCCATTCAGCAGCATTTGCATGCCAATGGAGCTCTCGCATACTCCCCGGCTGTAATCGCATCGACACACCTGCGATTCCGATCGAAGCTGGGAAGTCGGTTACAGAAGCACCTCTGGTGGTGCCACCATCGTTTGTGCGAGGCTCTTTTTTTTCTAATTCATACTTGAAGCTTAATGATGTTGTTTTCATAATATTGTTTTTTTAATGGTTGATCTTCCTATTTTTTACTATTGTAAATTTACCGAAGAAAGGACGCGAGTGATACTGGCTTTCGGTGAACAGGCAAATATGATCGTTGAACGAGTCATGTAACAAAACATTCGTCATTCACATTATTATGGATTGGAGTAGCTTTTAGACTTATTTTTTAAAAAGTTGATCTATTGAGATAGCATGGTACTCGTTCATTAGCGCAATAAAACTTTGTTTAGTTGAAAGGCTTATAAAATTGAGGTACCATTCTTAATTGCTCCTTAACAAAAAAAGTGAACCATGCGGCTCACTTTTTTATATTTTTTGATAAGGAAGTTTTAGGATTCAATAAAGGCTAAAATATCCTTATTGATCGTAGCAGCCTCTGTCGTAGGCATACCGTGCGGAAAGCCTGGGTAAGTAATCAAGGTTCCGTTCTTTAAGAGTTTAGCAGATTTGACGCCAGCGTTTTGATATGGAACAATCTGATCATCCTCACCGTGCAGCACCAGAACAGGAATATCAACTGCTTTTAAATCTTCGTTGAAATCTGTTTCTGAAAAAGCTTTGATACCCTCATAATGGGCGACAATTCCCCCCATCATACCCTGTCTCCACCAGTTTCTCCGAATTCCTTCCTTAACATCGGCTCCTGCTCTGTTGTAACCGTAAAATGGAAGTGTTAGATCGATATAAAACTGTTGTCTATTGTTCAAAGTCTGATCCCTGATATTATCGAATACCTCCATTGGCACACCATCAGGGTTACTTTCATTTTGTACCATGATCGGAGGAACAGCACTGATAAGTACAGCTTTCTTTGCTCTTCCATTAGCATATTTGTTCACGTAACGAATGACCTCACCTCCGCCTGTTGAGTGACCGATATGAATGACATCTTTGAGATCAAGGAATTCAACAAGTTGGGCAGCATCAGCAGCGTACTGCTCAATGGTGTGTCCATAAATATCCTGACTCGATCTGCCATGCCCTCTTCGGTCATGAGTGACTACGCGATACCCTCTCTGTAGGAAGAAAATCACCTGTGCATCCCAGTCATCAGAAGATAACGGCCAGCCGTGGTGAAACATCAATACTGGTCCCTGTCCTTGATCTTTGTAAAAAATTTCTGTTCCGTCTTTTAGTTTTAAAGTGCTCATAGCTATTTGGTTTAAATGTGAATATGTATTTTCTTTTTGCTACTATAAAACTACACGAACAATTAGCCAATTTCAAAAATCATTCGACGAATGGGCAAAATGAGTCGTTAAACAGACAACAAAAAAGATCATTAAGCATGAGCTGATGATCTTTTCAATTACGTATTGTTCATGTAGAACTTAGTCCGTATAGCTTGCTAATAAACGTTGAGCTTCTTCGACGGCTGCGGTAAGGATCTGCACGACTTCGGTTAAAACACCTTCCGATAAGGTGTTCTGTTCGGTTGTAAGTTCAAGTATTCCCAGTTTATCATCAAGAATAGGAAGCAATCCCATAATGGCGACGCTAGTTTTAAAATCATGTGCTCTTAATTTAAATCTGGAGAAATCCTGACTTGCATAAGCGGCCTTTAGCTCCTGAAGCTGGCCTGGAACTTTGTCGATAAACTGGCGGGTGACTGTCCGCTCGAAAGCGGCGTCCCCCCTACTTACCGAATGCATGTAAGCAAGGTCCAAATAAGTATACTTCCCCTTATCCGCAATTTCTTCAAACTGCACTGTAGGCTGAAATCCGATGCCAAAATGTGAAATAAGCTTAAAGAGCTCTTCTTCATTGATGGGTTTGGAAATATATTCGTTCATTCCTCTGCTGAGGCATTTTTCTCGTTCACCTGCCAAAGCGTGCGCAGTCATGGCAATGATCGGAATATCCAATTGCAACACTTCCCTGATGTGTTGCGTTGCAGCATAACCATCCATCTGGGGCATCTGTAAATCCATCAACACAAGGTCGGCCTGATTATTTTTTAGATACGCTACGGCCTCCTGTCCATTGGAAACAATATCAAAATCTACATTCCATTGTACGAGCAGATGCTTCATCAGGCTCTGGTTCATCATATTATCATCAACCACCAAAATATGAAGCGGTACATTGGATTGATCTTTAAAATAATTAGTATGAGCCAGGGGTGCTATTACTAGTTGCTCTTGTGCTATACCGTAGGGAATAAAAAACTTGAACGTTGTGCCGCTTCCCTGCTCGCTCTGTACTTCAATGTCGCCATGCTGGAGCAGTACGAGGTTTTTTACGATAGACAAGCCGAGTCCTGTTCCGCCATAATTGCGGGTAATGGAATCTTCGCCTTGATTAAAACGTTCAAACACTTCATTGAGTTTTTCCTTGTCAATTCCAATTCCTGTATCTGTGACGACAAATCCAACCACAACTTCCTTTTCGCTCCTGCTCTTTTGGTAAATTTCGATATGTATACTGCCCTGTTTGGTAAATTTAATGGCATTTCCAATCAAGTTTACCAAAATCTGGGTTAACCTGGTTGCATCGCCTGTTAGTGTATCCGGAATGGATGGATCGACCTTACTAGAGATTGAAAGCCCCTTTTCTTTTGCCCGTTGAACAAAAAATGTTTCAACAGAATTTAACAATCCACTGATACTGAATGTACCGACAGTGATGCGCATCATACCAGCCTCGATTTTGGAAAGGTCCAAAATATCGTTGATGATCGTCATCAAATTCTCTCCCGACTGTTGAATGGATGATACAAACTCAGAAGAGGTCGCGTCCAGACTTCTTTTTTGCAGCAGGTTTGTAAATCCGAGAATTCCACTGAGCGGGGTTCTGATTTCGTGGCTCATATTGGCAAGGAAGTTCTCCTTGGTCTGCGCTGCAATGGAAGCTTTCTTTTCCGCAGCGTCCAATTCCTCGATCAGCACACGTTGCCGGCGGAACTGGCGTAGGATATGGAAACCGACTACCGAACCGCTCAAAATCAATAAAACCAATAGGGAAATATCGTATAGCCGTGCTTTTCTGCCCATTTCCTCACTCTGCAAGCTGAGCTCACTCATGTGCAATTGCCTACTTTTATAGATCTTCGCTGTTATTCCCGTAATTTCGTTTGAAATGATTCGGGCTCTTGGATTGGCAATTGAGGTTTGATCATCCATGTTTCCAAGAGAAAGATACCGTGCCAAAAGCTGATCACGGACTATTTTTTTGTCCATTGCAAGGACGCCCAGCCGTTGTATAAGCTTTTCTTCAACAGGATCGGAATTATCTCTGGACAAGGAATCCAGAAAGTTCTCGATCTGATTTATCTTTTTATCGATCCCTTCCAGATGGGTCGTATCGTTGGTGGCTATTGATGCTCTGATCCTACTTTCCACACCAAGGATATCGCGGTCGATTTCGCGCAGATGATTGCTCGCACGCAGCTCGTTCAGCAGTGTGTTATTGTTATGGATAAGTGCTTCTGTATTTCTGGCCGAATTGACCTGAACGGCAATCAGCAGTATTGTTCCCGCTATAAATGTCAGAATTATAAAGTAGCTAAACCGTTTACTGTTCATTATAGAATTACTTGTCATAAACAAAAGTTAAGAGGATTGGTTAAGTAATAGCTTAAGAAGAAAAACAGTAGGTGATTTAAAATACATTCATTCTTGTATTTAAAGCCTTACGGTACGCATCTGCTACCGGAATGAATGTACCGTTTATCACAATACCTCCGTCCTGTAAAGTATCTATTTTACTGATAGATACAATAAAGGACCGATGCACTCTGATAAAATCATTCTTCGGTAAACGCTCCTCTGCGGTTTTCATCTTGCCATGAATGGCAAACATCTTTTCTTTTGTGTAAAATTTCACATAATCTCCCATTGCCTCAGCGTAAAAGATATCTTCAAGCTTCAGGCGCCTCGTCACGTTAGCATCTCTGACAAACAAAAATTCATCGTTACTGATATGCACATGGTCTTTTCGGCTATCCAGGATTGCCTGGGCTTTCTCCACGGCCTGTAAAAACCGGACAGGAGAAATGGGCTTTAAAATATAATCCGCGATATTAAGCTCAAAAGCCTCGATCGCATATTCCTTTTTGGAGGAAGTGAAAATGATGATTGTATCTTTTCCCGATAAACTTTTGGTAAGCTCAATACCTGTCATTTCAGGCATTTCAATATCCAGAAAGAGCAGGTCAACCTCGTTTTTCTGAATAAAATGGTAAGCCTCCATAGCGTTTGAAAATTCCTGCACGATGGTAAGATCCGGAACCTGCTTTGCCAAATGGGCCAAGGTCGTTCTTGCAATATCATTATCGTCAACAATCAGAGCTTTCATAGTAATAAGTATATATGTTATTATGACAAATATACTTATTACTTTCTTTTTTTATCGCTCACCAATAGCTCCTATCTAAAATAAGAACGGATCATCCATGCCATCTGTTCATGAGTTTCCATCAGTCCAGTGATAAAGTCACTGGTTCCGTAGTCTTTATATGACTCTGCAAAAGGCGTAATATTTCCACGTAAAAATTCAATGATACTTTCGTGGTCTGCCAGCAGGTCTTTCATGTAGCCAAGACCATCATTCGTCCTGTCACTATACTCGGTAAGGTGAGTCAGTTCCAGGTAGCTCTTCAGGGTTGCTGGTGCATAATGCCCGATTTTTCGTAGGCGTTCTGCAACACTATCAATAAGTTCGTCCAACTGCTTGTACTGCTCCTCAAAGAAGATATGGTTTGCATGAAAATTGTCTCCGGTGACGTTCCAGTGTGCGTTTCGGGTCTTGATATAAAGTACAGTTTCATCGGCCAATAATTTTGCCAATTGTGCAGCAACAGCATCTGTGCTTGCTTCGTTTATTCCAATGTTTGCTTTCATAATATGTATGTTTTTAGTGTTATTTTTTTAATGTAAATGACCTGCGCTATCGAACAAGAATAATTTTACCTGTGTGCGTCCCTTCTTCTAACAGCTTATGTGCTTGAATAGCTTCGCTAAAGGGAAATGTCTGAAAAATGACAGGTCTTATCTTTTTTGATTCAAGCAGCGGCCATACGTTTTTTTTAACTTCGGCTGTTAAATATTTCTTAAACTCATACTCCCGGCTTCTTAAGGTACTCCCTGTGATCGTTAGACGCTTGATCATCATCTGCCAGATGTCAAGATCCACATGACTGCCAGATACAGCATTGATATAGACAAGCCGCCCTTCAGGTTTAAGGATATTGAGGTTCTTTCGGACATAGTCCCCTCCGATCATATCCAGGATAACATCTACACCTTCCTGCATCAGTTCTTTCTCGAAATCCTGCTTTTTATAGTTGATATAAAAATCTGCCCCCAGGTCAATACAGTTCTGACCTTTTTCATCTGATCCTACGGTCACAACGACGCGTGACCCAAGCGCATGCGCCAACTGTATGCCTGTAATACCAATTCCACTATTACCTCCGTGGATCAGAAGAGTTTCACGAGGCTTCAATGCCGCTCTCTGAAAGACATTTGACCATACGGTAAAAACTGTCTCTGGTAAACTTGCAGCCTCAGCATAAGTGAGATCAGCGGGTATTTCAAGGCATTGCCCTTCACGCACAGTTACAAATTCGGCGTACCCGCCACCAGCGAGCAGTGCGCACACCTTATCGCCCACTTTAAAGTTTGCGACCTGTGGACCGCATGCTACGATTATACCAGCTATTTCCAGTCCCAGTATGTCTGCGGGTACACCGGCAGGAGGAGGATAATTGCCCTCCCGTTGAAAAATATCAGATCTATTGAGACCCGCCGCTTTTACTTCGATCAGGACTTGGTCGGCTGTGGGTATTGGTGTTTCAAATTCTCTCAGCTGCAGGACCTCGGGCCCGCCGTAGCTTGTTATTGCGACCGCTTTCATATGTTTCAATTATTTGTTCTTAAATTTTCAGCTCTTTTCCATTTCAGTTTGTGCACAACTTCTTTTCCCGCTGAGAGAAAAGGTTTGCCACTTTCCAAAAACAGATATTCATTATCAAAATGTATCAACCTATTCTGTGTTTGACCGGTCCAGTTTGGAAAAAGCGAAATAAACATCGTATGACTTAATGTCTGTTTTACTTCATCAGTATCAAATGGACCAGAATAGGCTAAATAGGTAGAGCTTTCCTGCACATACTCTTCTGCAGTAGCACCGGTCCAGTGCTCTTGACTAAAGTTCTTCCGCTTAGGATTCATAATCTGTGCTGACATATAGCCGTCAGGATTATATATGATGAGACCCTTGGGTGATTTTCCCATCGGATATGAAATATCACCATTTTCGAGCCTCACTTCGATCAGTTCCACCAAAGTCCAGGTACCGATCAGTCGTTTAAATAATGTCGCTTCCATTTTTAAAAGAGTTTTATTAGGCGCAATTAATGGTACGCCTACTTGCTGTTAGAAAGGCTGATTGTACTTTCCTGTAAGGGCTTTATTTTCGATACTTTTAGCAAAGTTCGGAGTCTCCTCATGGTTGTGTGCATCCGAAGCGGCCTGTCTTGCTGCAGCTGCATCCGAAAGATTGATGCCATTTTCTTTGATATAAGCCAGCATTTCAGGAGTAGCAGTTGCATGGATCTCATTGGTGTAAAGACAGGAGTTATCGTCAATTTTGGTGGCCTTAAGCTCCCAAAGCACCTGAACTTTTGTACGGCCTCCTTTGGTGATTGAGTCTGAAATCGAAAGCATCCGACAGTAATCCGGTTCATGGACAACGGCTACGTAATGCTGTACCATTAAGGCATCTCCTATTGTTTCGACATTAAGTGAAACCGGTTCTCCGTCAAATGTTGTGGAGATTGCTGCACCGATATGCTGGGTAGAGCATCGCTGATATTCTGCATCGGGCAGGTTCAATAACCAATCGGCAATATTTACTTTCTCAATTGGTGCATTGATGATTGCTGTAACTGCTGAATGTGACAATGCGTTTTCTGAGGTTTGAATAATTTCCATAATATTAAATTTTAAATGATTGATTTGTGTTTACTGATGTAAATCTAGGCCTATTTACCGTCCGCCGAATTTACTATCCATCGGACGGGCATAAAGTATCGTTAAAAAGGGAATATTAATCGTTGAGGCGATGAAGGATGAAGTAATCTGCAAAGCGCGCGGCGGCTCTATGTTTTTTACGTTCAGGGTGTCAGTAAATGTTCTTCTGCAATCTGATGGTTTCCTTAACGATTATTTCAGCATCAAGAACAGCATTGTAGATGAAATGTCAGGGGGAGGTTTTTTATAGTTGGACTTTTGCTACTTGGTATTAAATCCCATTTGAAACGGGCTTTGCTACCTCATTTGGTGTCTTTCCGAATTCTTTCTTGAACGCAAAAGAAAAATGCGACAGATCTTCAAACCCTACTTCAAGATAGACATCACTCGGCTTTCTGGATTGCTCGGCAATTTGAAAATAGGCCTCCTGCAATCTTTTTCTCTTGAGCCAGGTGCCCGGAGCCATTCCGAATACACGTTGAAAATCCCGCTTGAAGGTCGATAGGCTCCTCCCCGTAAAAAATGCAAACTTTTCCAGGCTGATGTTAAACCTAAAATTTTTGTTCATGTATTCCTTTAAATTAATCCGATTAGGTAACGAGAAATTGAACAATATATGAATGAGGTCAGGATTCGATTTTAACAGAATAATCAGTAATTCCTCTCTCTTGACATCAACAAAATCTGCACTGATCTCCAGATCGCCGGTATAATACGGTTCCAGGGATGTTATAAAATTCTTAATAAACCTATTTTCCGGTATGAAAATAAAGCAGTCGCCGATGGCTGATGGCCGAATTTCATAAACATGGCGTTCAAGAAAGCGCTTCAGGAATTCCTCATCCAGGGTGATGATGATTTTTTCAAATTCATCATTGTCCTTATATTTTGTATAACGTACCAAATGATTTTTCCGGGCGATACAATAGTCGCCCGGTTTCATGCTGTAGTTTTTTTCGCCGTCATAAGCCTTCATATCTCCCTTCAATAAATATAGAAAATAGTTTTCCGGTATATAGTTTTCGGGGGAGATCTCTGGACCCAGGTGACAGGATTGGATGTTGTTTACTTTCATGGTTTACCAAATATACCGATCCCTAACGTTTAATCCTGTACCTGACTAAATTTTAGACTGTCCACGCTTGCAAGTATCGCCAGTTCTTTCGCACGCGGGTGCCAGCCGAGCATTTCTGTCGCTTTTTTGTTGGACATCTTTGTATACTCTTGGGGTGGTGTAGGCTGCAGAAAAGCAATTTTTCCGGCCAGTTTTGGGCGTTCTTTTTTGATCAGTTCGGCTACATCATAAAAGGACATAGCCCCTTCCGAAGTTGCCAGAAATCGCTGTCCGGCCGCTTCAGGGTGTAACATCGCTTTAATATGGATATCAGCGACATCGCGTACATCTACCACACCAAATGTAAACGGTGCATTTTCCTTGACGAGTCCGTCAACAATACCCTTAACGACAGTATCCAGCGAGGCCGACGAAATACCGCCGAGGATGGGGCCAAAAATTCCGACGGGATTAATGACCGTTAACTCCATACCTGTGGCTGCATCCTCCATAAATTGCCAAGCGGCCTTTTCTGCAATTGTTTTTGATTTTATATAAGCCTGTATCGGTGCGTTTTCATCGGTCCAGTCGAGCTCCGTAAAAACATGATTTTTGGGATCGATGCTATAACCGATCGCAGCAAAAGAGGATGTGAGCACGACACGTTTGACGCCTGCCCTTTTCGCGGCTTTCAAGGCTCTCAACGTACCTTCTCTGGCAGGTATAATCAGCTCGTTTTCGTCTTTGGGCTGCTCGGCGAAAAATGGCGAGGCCACATGCAGGACATAGTCACATCCCTGCGCCGCTTCGTCCCATCCGCTGTCGGAAAGCAGATCGGCCTGATAAAAAGATAGCTGATCAAACGTGCTGATGCCGCCTTCGCTCAGCGCATCCAAGATTTCGTTCTTACGGGCGAGCGTGCGTAGTGTTGTTCTTACGGTAAATCCCCGCTCAAGTAGTGCAAGAATAGTATTAACGCCTAAAAATCCGGTACCACCGGTTACTAAAACTGTTTGATTGTTCATTTCGGATCAATTATTTGAATTTGTAGGTCAATTGTATGGCGTTTTCCGCATAATCCCACAGCCTTTTGGCAAGCGCTTCATCATTCATCGCTGCGGTATGATGATTTGATAGCGCCGGATATCCCGCATATTCTTTCGGACCATCCGGTCCGTAAAATTTTCCGCCTTCAACCGACGCATCTGTCGCTGCGAATAAGCTGGGCAAAGCTCCCTGCCAGGGATCCATCACCTGATCAAATGCAGCAAACATGCCTTCCAGATTTTCATCCGGTATATTCCGCTGTAAATCGGTGCGCGTAACACCCGGGTGTGCCGCCACAGCAATCGCTGACATACGGGCATTTTTGAATCTCCTGTCCAGCTCATAGCTGAACAAGATATCTGCCAGTTTGCTCACCGCATATTCACGCCATTCGTCATAGCTCTTTTCCAATCTGAGGTTATCAAAATCTATGCTATCCACCAACGTAGCCGCCCCGCTGGAAAGTGTCACTACCCGTGCGTTGGCAGTCTGCTTAAGTAGCGGTAGCAGATATCCTGTCAGCGCAAAATGCCCCATAAAGTTTACACCGAACTGCAATTCAAATCCGTCATCCGTTTTAGCAGCTGGAGGCACCATTACTCCGGCATTGTTGACGAGTATATCCAGTTTTGTATGCTTTTGCATAAAGAGATCTGCAAATTCCCGAACCTGTCCAATGTTTGCGAGGTCGAGTTTTCCATAGTCTAATGTTCCGGTCCCTGCCGTGTCGGATTGGATTATTTGGATCGCATTTTTTGCTTTTTGTACATCTCGTGCAGCGATGGTCACCTGTGCACCTGCTGCATACAATGCTTTTGCTGTTTCAAACCCTATGCCCGTGTTTGATCCCGTCACGATTGCTATTTTACCTGATAAATCAGGTATATTATTTTTTGTCCACATAACCCTTTGTTTTTATTCTGCTACAAAATTCGTGGAATAGCTGTTACGCCGTTTTGTTGTGAAGTTCAATTTTTCTTTGTTGTGGAGTTCATCTTTCCGTTCTATTCCTAAGGTTAGCGATGTTGTACCAGAATTCCTTCCGTTCCAATGCTGTTACCCGGCCTTGCCCTAATTTTTGGATACCACTGCCGATCAAATCTTTGAAATGTCCTGTTTTGATATGCCTGTGTCCTTTAGGAATTTTTAAATAGAGGGAGCTAACGGAATACTTCTGGTTTATTGCTACAGCTCCCTGTATTCCTGATCTTTAATCTTCAATTTCCAGATGCGTACTCAAAGCAATGCGGTTCCAGCCATTGATGGTGACGATGAGCATAATGATCTGAGCAATCTGATTTTCATTAAAAAATTGGGACGCTTTGCTGTACGTTTCTTCACTTAATCCCTGCTGTTGGATAAGGGTTATTTCCTCTGTCATTGCCAGTATGGCCTGCTCCTCTTCGGTGAAAAATTTCACAGCCTCCCTCCAGGCACTCAACAAAAAGATACGCTCCGGTTTTTCACCATTTTTAATGGCATCCTTGGTGTGCATGCTGATACAGTACGCACAGTTGTTGATCTGTGATGCACGGATTTTGACGAGCTCTTTAAGCGTTTGCGCGATCTCAATTTTCGAAAGATAACCTTCCAATCCCAACATTGCTTTGAATGCCAGTGGTTCCGTTGTGCTGATGTTAATTCGTTTTTCCATGTTTCTTATTTTTTAATTTGATACTACAAATTTGAAAAATGGAGAGCCCAAAAAACTTAAACGGGTTTAAGAAAAATTCTTTTTGTGTATTTCGCTGAGATACCTCATCCAATATACCCGATCCGTGCTTACAGAGCGTCACCTACAGATAGAAGGAAAGTTCTGCCTGCTGATTTCTAGTCGAAGACGTTATAATCGATATGTCCTACTCCACAGAAGCTGCGTGGACCTTTGCAAACCTTGCTACCCTAAATGATAGGCTATTTCCGCAACTCCCTTCTCTCCCAATCTCAGTAGATTTTTAGCCTCCGAAGTCAAAAATATATGGATGAGTTCCAAAGCAGTTTTACCTGTTTCCTGTTTTAGTACGTCACTTAAATAACGTGGCGAAATAAACAGCTGTTCGGCAATATAGGTAACGCTTGGCAACCCGTTTTTTTCCAGAGCTCCTTCATCAATATATTTTTTAAGGATATCATTGAATCTTGCTGCTATTTTTCCAATAACCTGTTCTCGGTCGACAAACTGTCTTTTGTAAAAACGCTGTGCATATTTCAAAATCGATGATATATGACTCAAGATAATCTCACGGCTATATTCATCGGGATTATTAAAATATTCACCCTTAATTTTCGCATGAAGATCCAGAATAATCTGCTCTTCTTTTGGAGAAAGTTGCAGCGCTTCCGTTACATCGTAGTCAAAGAAGCCATAATTGTTAATGCTTTTAAAGAGCTCGTGACCGTTCAGATAATCTTCGTGAATCATCAACATATAACCTTTTTCTTCAAATTCAAGGTCTTTCATTTCAATGATCTGCCGTGGTTTGGCAAAAAATAGACAGCCATTATCGTGGTCGTATTTTGTACGTCCGTACATAAACATCCCTGATTTTATTCTTTTGAAAGCGATAATGTAACAATCTGTGGTAAATTCCCTATTTCCCAACGGAAAGGCCGCCTGACAGCCAATCATACTGAAGAGCGGATGCTCCGGAGCGTCCCAGCCATTTCCGCTGTGCAATTCTGTAAGGGTTTTATAATGTTTCATTTTATTCTTTTATAGAATGTTCGACAATCTCTTTCTATTACAACTGATTCTCTGAAGTTAAGCTAGAAAAGCAAACCAGTACAACTGTAGCAAGAAAACAATTTCTTTGTGCGGATCATTCCTAATAAATCTAGTGCCCATGTGCGGCAATGCTCACCTCTTTCCAATTTTGGATATCTTTCAATCTTTTGGTGTAAACCTCATTGACCACGTGATATGCAATTTTACCGAACAACAATCTTTGTGGAGGATTTTGATTGTCAATAAGATTCAAAACTGGGTCTACTGTCGATTCAGGTTTTCCCCATGTATCAGGATTGTCCCCTGTTTCCGCAAATGCCTCTCGTACTGGATCGTAATCGGTAATATCCGAAGAAGTCTGCACCGCTGAAGCTCCTGCCCAGTCCGTTGCAAATCCATTGGGTTCAATTAATGTTGTTTTTATTCCCAAATGTGCTGTTTCTGAACCAATCGTTTCAATTAATCCTTCGACGGCAAACTTTGAAGCATTATACAATCCTAAAAGCGGTAGCGTCGTTAAACCCAAAAAGCTGGAAATTTGAATGATATGCCCACTTCTTTGTTTTCTCATCACCGGTAAAATTGCTTGTGCTACCCAAAGTGAACCAAAAAAATTGGTTTCCATTTGGTCTCTCGCCTGCTGTTCTGTTGTTTCTTCCGTCGTTCCGAATAAACCAAAACCAGCGTTATTAATCAAAACATCAATTCTTCCAAAGTGTTTTTCTACTTTCTCCACTACTTCAAAAACTTCTGTACGGTTGTTAACATCCAGTTTCACAGGAAGAATGCTGTCACCATACTTCTCTTTTAAATCCTGCAACGCTTCAATATTTCTAGCGGAAGCAGCAACTTTATCGCCTCTTCTAAGTAAGGCCTCAGCCCATAATTTTCCAAATCCTTTGGAAGCTCCTGTTATAAAAATTATTTTGCTCATTATTTTTTCTTTTTTTGTTAATCCAAAATTATCGTTATCCATACTCATACACTAACTCATTTCAGCTGAAGAATAGCACATAATTACGATATAGCTTTAGCTCTACACCTTAGTTAAAAAGAGAGCTCCTTCAATTTCTAAAAGAAGCTCTCACCAACACGTCAATTAAAACACTTATTATAAACTTTTCGCTACCGGAAAATCAATCGGGATCTGGGTATTTGCAAAAACATAATTCGTAAAACTTCTAAGGGCAACCAAGGCTGTAAGTTCTACGAGCGCTTTCTCATCCAAACCAGCTTTATAGAAGCCTTCCATTGCAGCATTTCCGGCATTACCTTTATTGTTTGCGATCGATTGCGCAAGTTTGATGATGGCATCCAATTTAATATCCTCGACACCTCCCTTTCTGATTGCTAAAGTGTCCTCCTCACTAAAACCATTTAATTTAGCCAGCATGGTATGTGCAGCAAGACAGTAATCACAATTATTTACCTGTGACACAACCAAGTTGATCGCTTCCCTTTCCTTTGCAGTGTAAGAAGAATGATGCGCTAAGGTTGCTTCTGTTTCCAGCATCGCTTTTAAAGCTGATGAAGAGTATCCTATAGTAGCATAAAGGTTCGGGATCTTGCCCATTTTTTTCTCTACTGATGATAAAATGACCTGAGCTTCTTCGCTCAATTGTTCTTTGTTTGGAACTGTAATAGTTTTCATATTCTTATTATTTATTATTGTTTACTTGAATCTTTCAATTTCATCCCCGTCTAAGGACTGATCTTTTAAAGACAAAAATCCCAAATGTGTAAAAAAGCACGGCATTACCCGTGCGCTGCTTCTGAAACATCCTTCCATTCCTTCCACTGTTGAAGTTTTTCACCATACACTTTTTCTGTTTTGACATAACCCAATTTGCCCAGGAATAATCTTAACGGCGGATTTTCACTGTCAATCAGTTTTAATATAGCCGGAATAGTAGCTTCCGGAGTACCGTAATCAGTAGGGCCAAGTCCTTCAATTTTAGTTAGGCTTTCTTTCAGCGGATTATAAACATCGAGCGAATCGCCAAAAACTGCCGAACTTCCTCCAAATTCTGTTTTATAGCCATTTGGTTCGATAAGCGTTACATGGATGCCAAAATCTTTTACCTCGCTGGCCAGCGCTTCACTGAGGCCTTCCACCGCAAATTTTGTAGCGTTGTAAATGCCTAAGGTCGGAAGGCTCCATACGCCCAGTACACTTGAAAGCTGGATGATATGCCCATGTCCCTGTGCTCTGAGGATTGGCAGTGCTGCCTGTGTCACCCATAGTGTTCCGAACAGATTTGCATCGAAAACATCCCGGGCTACTTTTTCACCGATTTCTTCCACTGCACCAAAAACGCCATACCCTGCATTGTTGATCACCACATCAAGCTGACCGAAATGTTCCTTTGCTTTGTTTACGGTAGCAAATACAGCTTCTCTATCGGTAATATCCAACTGTAACGGTAATAACTGATCGCCATACTTTTCTGATAATGCTGTAAAAGCATTCGCTTTTCTGGAAGTTGCGACCACGTTGTCCCCACGTTGCAACAGTGCTTCTGTCCAAAGTTTTCCAAATCCTGAAGTTGCTCCTGTTATAAAAATTGTCTTTGCCATGTTGTTATTGTTTAAATTATTATTTGTTATTTTGATAAGACAAAGTTATATCCAGAACCGGCCTATGCTCTACTCCATATCAGCGGAAGAATAGCACAGATTTACGAAAATGTAATTTTGAAACATTTCAACAAGCAAATTCCTAAAATTAGAGACATTGGAAAAGATCAATCATTATAAAAGCATAACCGAACTTCATGATAAAAGTGGTTTTGAAACTCCGAAGCATCCACTATTGAGCCTGATGACCTGTAAAGAACTTATGACCTATTCGGTCGGAGAAGACAGGTTCACCGGAGACTTTTATATGGTTGCTCTGAAAAAGATCAAATCGGGCTATGTGCTATATGGCAAAACGAAATACGACCACAGTAATGGATCTACCGTTTTTATGAAGCCAAGGCAGATTATTGAGGTCAGTAATGTACAGTTTGCAGAAAAGGGTTTTGTTATATTTTTTCATGAGGATTATCTGGCCGGCCATATTCTGCATGACCAAATCAAAAACTACGGCTATTTTGAGTATGAAATAAATGAAGCCCTGCACCTATCTCCTGCTGAGGAGGTTATCATGTGGGAGCTCTATGAAAAAATACGCAAGGAATATGACGAAAACTCCGACGAATTCAGCCGTGAAATTATACTGTCACATATTGATTCCATCCTAAAATATTCTGACCGCTTTTATAAAAGACAGTTTGTGGATCGAAGTAATAACGTTTCGGGAACCACGCTAAAAAGGTTCCAGACAGTATTACAGAACTATTTTGATAGCAAGATACACCTTAAAGGAGGCTTGCCCACCGTAAATTACCTTGCGGGAGAACTTTTTCTATCAAGCAGGTATCTGAGCGATCTTCTTAAACAGGAAACCGGAAAAACCGCTCTCGAACATGTCCATATTTACCTGATTAAAGAGGCGAAAAATCTATTGCTGGGATCGGACAGCAACATTTCGGGCATAGCCTATGATCTGGGATTTGAAAGCCCTTCATATTTTACCCGTTTGTTTAAAAAATTGGTAGGTGTTACACCTGCCCAATTTAAAGAAGCCAAGAATTGATTTCATAATTATGGGTGCTGATGTTAATTCGTTTTTCCATGATTTTTATTTTTTAATTTGATACTACAAATTTGGAAAATGGAGAGCCGGAAAAACTTAAACGGGTTTAAGAAAAATTCTTTTTGCGGATTTCGCTGAGATACTCGGGTGTAAAGCCCAGATAGGAAGCCACGAGATATTGAGGTACGCGCTGGAGGAATGCAGGCTGATTCTTGAGGAATTGACGGTATAGCTCCTCCCTGGAGTGCTCGTAAAGCATCTTCACACGCATCTGTGCTGCAGCATACGCTTTTTGGTACACCATGCGAAAATACTTCTCCATGACCGGGTGCTTTTCCAGCAAATCATCGAAGGCATGCTGGCGAATGACCAGCACTTCCGTAGGCTGTACAGCCTGGATGTAAAATTCTGTGGCGGTCTGATTGATATAAGAGAAGGTCTCCGTCATCCACCAGTTTTCAATGGCGAATTCAGTTGTCTGCTGCACACCCTTTTCATTGATAAAAAATTTTCGCAGAATTCCATCCAGTACAAAATAACTTGCTTTGCAGATCTGCCCTTCGGTCAATACGTTTTCTTTCTTCTTAAGGCGCTGCCGCTCAAAATATCCGGTTATATCGACAAATTCATCGTTGGAAATTATTATAAATTTATCCAGGTGTTTTTTGAACTGTTCAAGCATTATTGTACGTCTGTTTCATTATCTTTAGTTCAATTAAGATAATAAAAAATAAGATAACTTCTGCAACCTCGGTTGGCGCTTTGTTTCTTTAGTTTATTTACTTAACTACCAAATGGGAGGATATTCGAGAGGGGTTAACACTGTAAATCAAGAAAATATGTTTACAATAGAACAAATTAAAACAGCGCATAGCCAAGTGAAATCAGGCGCGGACTTTCCTGCCTATATCCAGGAGATCAAAAAATTAGGGGTTACCACTTACGACGTTTTTGTTGCAGATGGACACGCTGATTATTATGGTGATAATCATTACAAAACCAGCTCACCAGCTAGTCATGAACCATTAACTATTGGTGGTACTGTTGACGCTGAACAGTTCAAAAAAGGTTTAAAAGAGCATCAACAGGGCAAAACAGACTACCCCACTTTTATGGCGATGTGTGCAACATGTGGTATCGAAAAATGGACTGTCTTTTTGGACAAGATGACCTGCGCATATTATGATAATGCCGGGAATGAAATTCTGGTGGAAGAAATACCGCAGTAACACGATCAGCAATTGCGCAAATACACATCAAAGTTAAATTAAACATAGGAAAGAAAATGGGCCAATACTTTTGGATTGCTATACCAGCGGAGCTATTTTATCAATATTGCGCGGAAACGATGGAAAAACATCGGGCGCATGCCTATGTTGAGAAGATAAACCGTCGTTCAGGCCAGCGGAATTATGTGAAATATAACAAGGAAAATCAGTCGGCATTTTTGAAAAGCTTTTCATCAGCAGATTATCAGGGATTTTTCCTTTCCACCTATCCTTTTTCAGATCAGGAAACCAGCGTAGATTCCGGTGTCTTCTATGACTCGCCTGTAGCCGAATATACCATTGCAGGAAGCGGTGGTTATGAAACGGACCGGACAAGAGAAATTATCCACTTACGGCAGATCATGAAGCAAGCGGACAAATCCGCAAAAGCATTTTTTAATGCCTTGCAGCGCAGCCTCAAAAAGATCCCCGATCTACGCGATACCTTAAGCAGTGGAAATAAAAATTATTTTTACCTGCCGACATCAAAAAGTATCATTCCCCAAAATGCACATAGTCGGCTTATAACACTACCCTGGGAAGAACACTGCCTGAGCAAAGACCTCGTCTACCAACAGCAATGATTCACATTTATAACATAAACAAATGGCAAAATCTATTTTAACAATCACCCTGAACCCATCCGTAGACAAGAGTACCCGTGTACCACATATCGTTCCTGAAAAGAAATTGCGCTGTGAAAAACCTGTATATGAACCTGGTGGCGGCGGAATTAACGTATCTCGGGCCTTGAAAAGACTTGGTTTGGAGTCAACAGCCCATTTTACATCCGGGGGAAAGACAGGCAGTTTACTCGAAAGCTTATTGGAGCTGGAAGATATTGCTATAGATCCTATTCGGGTGAACGGCGAGACCCGCGAAAACTTTATTGTGGTTGACAGCGCAACGAATCAGCAATATCGGTTCGGGTTTCCAGGCGAACAGTTTGAGTCCAACGAACTGGAGGGGATCAGGACTTCGATTGAGGAAATCACCTATGTTCCGGATTTTGTCGTTATCAGCGGTAGTATGCCCGCTGGTATGCCGCCCGAGTTTACACGATCGCTGATCAATACGTACAAAACGAAGGGCAGTAAAATAATTATTGATACCTCTGGCGATGCACTTCGCCTTGCACTGGATGAAGGTGTCTATTTAATCAAACCAAATGCCGGAGAGCTCGCTGCTCTTGTGGGAAAAGAGGAATTGGGGCATTCCGATCTGGATATAGCGGCCCAGCAGTTCATTTCGCAGGGAAAGGCTACGCTAATCGTGGTCTCGCTAGGTGCGCAGGGCGCTATATTATATTCCGAAACAGAGAGAATCCAGCTGCCTTCCCCACTGGTCAAGGTACGCAGTACGGTGGGCGCTGGTGATAGTATGGTTGCCGGAATGGTTTCTGTCTTAGCCCAACAGGGAGATATGGAGCATGTCCTTCAGATGGGAATCGCCTGCGGCTCGGCGACGACGATGGCGCAGGGAACCGGGCTGTTCGCTAAGGAAGATGTCGATCGGCTGTTTTCGGAAATAAAAAAAAGATAAAAATTGAAGATGTTGCCTTACACATAAAGATGTTGCTTTACAAAAAGGCGCACAATCCCGTGCGCCTTTTTGTTCAACTCATCTTTTCCGTTTACCCAATTTGGCCAGCAACCTACTTGTGGCGAAACTGACCAGCGTACCCAAAGCAGCCGTCAAGGCGGTCTGCAAAACATCCCCTAGCGAGATACTGGCCCAAATGGAACAGACGGTACCGCCGATGGCCGAAATGCGGATATCATTCACTTTCATCCATCGCGCTCCTTTCTACGGTTTCTTCAGTTCCATCTTTAACGGACCTATTCTTCGGGCCGCCCGCCGAAGGATCCTTATCGGTAGGCGATTCAGCTGCCGACATCGTATCATCCATTGCCGACTGATTCCTTTCGCCATCGTCCGGATTGTATTTCCCTTCCTGCGGCTCCTTGGCATCGTCTATCTCGGAATGTGATTTAGCCTCGTCCAATATTGTTTCCACGATACCAAGCCCCAAAGCCAGGTATTTTAATACATTTCCCACCTTACCCGGCAGCTTTACAGGTGCCACCAACAGCAGTTGCAGCACCTGTCCTATTTTATTGAAGATCTTTTTCATCTGTATAAATTTGTTTTTCAATTGAGATGAAGCTATCAGATTTATTCATTCTCCAATATGATTGAATAAATCATGATGGTTTCATGTTTACTTTTTTAAGGATGATCAATTATTTAGCAGGAACCGCTACTCACTCGACCTGTACTTCGACCAGTCCCTGGAGCAGCAGTTCGACCACCAGCGGATAGAACTTTTTGTAGGCGACACCCGAGGCTAACAGACGATAATCACCATCCTCCAGTACATATTGCGTGCCTACCAGGATGCAGCCCGCAGTCTCTTTGTAGCTGTTTCCTTTGTGGAAGTAGACATAGCTAAAATTCGGAATATCAAGCATCTCTAACATCCCGCGATGCATTTTTGGGTAAGCGTCGTAGTAACGGCCATTCATTGCCCCCTCGCTGTTAAAACCCAGCGGGTAATGCCCGGCTGGTATGGCGGTTTCGCCCCTTATTTTCACGGTGCGCGGAATATTCTCCAGCCCGTAGCAGACAAATTGATTGTTCAGGTAGATCTCGGACAGCGTGCTATGCTTGCCCTGTTTTGTGCGGAGAACTTTTATCGTTGATTTCATACGCTAGCTATTCATTAGAAAAGACCGAGGTACTGACTTCTGGAATACAGGTTTTCATCACGATCATGTAGGAAAAGGTACAGGTGCACCGGTCGATCATGCAGAATGGATGGCAGCTCGATCGTCATTTGGAGATCCTTGCGCAGCACCTGTTGTTCATTGATGGCTGCCTGCTCGCCAATAATATCATAAGCACAGAGTATGACCTGGTCATCCCATTGGTTATAATCTTTAATGTTGGATTCGGTTACATCCCAGCTCAGCTGAATCGTATTGGTCGTACGTACACAGGTGTTCACTGCGAGCGGAGACAGCATGCCATTGCTAATTTTTGCCAGGGCGGGCACCACCTTAAAATCCGGATATTCCCCCTGTATCACGTTCGTCAGCGTATGTGACATGGCACGGCCAAAAGCCGCCTGCACCGTGCACTTGCTATGGGCAAAACCTTTGCGGATGAGCGGGTACAGCGGATTTAAAAATCGGCGTGCCAGCCGAAAGCGCTCTTGCGCAGCCTCCCTACGTGTCGGATCTGTAACCTGCTTTTTAAACTCAGAAATCACCAGCATGTCTTATCATTTTGTGTTCAAAAATCAGGAGGAGCCACATGCTCCTCCCGTTCAATTAATCCTTTAGCGGCTAAGCCAGGTCAAATTCGCCCAAATACGTACTTTTGGATACCTTTTCGGCCTTGCGGTCGGTAAAGAAGATCCAGACATGCCCCTTGCCACCGAGCAGGTGGGCCGGAATCTGGATGTCTATCGTACCGGCAGCACGGGTAGGCGGTGTAGGTGCTGTCATAAATTCATCCTTTTCGGGTGAATAGACCAAGATAATGACCTGATCATCGGCCTTGGTCTTGTACAGGCTGTTGAGGATGGTATCCCAGTAGATAGAAAGAATTCCATTATCCACAGCAGCCTCCATGCCGCCGCCGTTGAGGTAAGAGCCCGTACTGATTTCGATCTTGCTGTAATCCAAGCTAAAGTTTGGATAAGTACCGCTTACCGCCTGTGCGATATTGAGCTGCAGTGCCACGTTTGTGGGCGTCATCTTTTCGGTTTTGGAAAGCCCAAACCCCACCTGCAGGATCGGCGTGATCGGCATCAGAAATTTGGAGATTTTCAGGAAACGGTCCTGTTGGATCAGCTGTTCTTCGGACATCCCTTTCGTCCGCTTTTTGGGTAGGCCTTTGAGGTAGTTGATGGATTTCCAGGACGAAGCTATCACAGCGCCCACTTTACCACTTGCTCTTCCGATTACACCATTGTTGATTGTTGCCATGTTGTTATTTTATTTAAAAAGTTAAACCCCATAAAGCTTTCATTTATACCGGTATGTATTGCTTTACTTCGACAAACATACCACATCACATAGCCCCTTGTCAATAGCACTAATCAGCTTGGCGGAGACTCGTCGGCGGTACCCCGATTTTTGTCGGCGGGCTGTCGGAGGCAATCGGACATATTCCATCCACACAGTCGTCTGGCACTTCAAAAACTACGGGTTTGAGCAGCAGTCTTGGGCCTTTGCTTCGGACCTTCTCCGTACCTGCTTCGGATCAGCAATAGATCTTGTACAGATACTGACCAGACCTTCACCAGTCTCCGAACAGGGAAATACTGTTCAGCAACGGATTAACAGTGGCTGCCTTTACATGCAGCGCCGAAGACAATACGAAGCAGGTACGAATAGTGTAGGGATTTAAGGCATTTGTCTTATACTGAAATAGGTTTACATTTACCGAACAGATTACTATATAGATTTTACATCCTATTTTTTCTACTGGATTTGGTTGTCATTGTCCGTTTTCTGACTGTTATCGGTTGTCCTTTCCCTAACCACAGTTTCCCTAGTTTTGCTGCGGAACTTTTTTGACTCAGCGTTACGTCTTTGAAACATTTTGGGAACTTTTTGGTTCTGCAATTGCTGATGTGCCTGCTGGGGAGACATCATATTGCAGGACATATGTGGCCTAAAATGATTGTATATATTGACTGCCTTGACCAGCTGTGCAAGTGCCGTTTTGTAGTCTGGAAAGGTCTCAGCCATGCGATATTCGCTTTTTAGGATGCCATTTAGCCTTTCTGCCACGGCATTGTCGTACGGGCTTCCGGATTGTGTCATGCTTATTGTAATCCTATTTTCCTGCAATATAGTGACATAATTTGTACTGCAATACTGGATGCCGCGATCGGAGTGGTGGGTCAGATCGCTCTGTGGATACATTCTATGTGATATTGCCATCCTGAGCGCTGATATACAGGCCTGTGCTGTTGGCCTGTGCGTAAGTTTGTAGCCCACGATCTTTCGGGAATAGGCATCTGTGACCAGGCACAGGTAGATCCATTTGTCCCGGATGCGGATGTAGGTGATGTCACTTACCCATATCTGCTCGGGACGCAGGGCCTGCCTGCGCTGCACAAGGTCGGGCCACTTTTTGAAACGGTGGTCGGACTGGGTGGTGATGGCATACCTGCGTTTGCATTTGACCAAAAGGTCATTTTCGCGCAACAGTCTGAAGAAAGCGTCCCTTCCCAGTCCAACCATCGCACTACCCATTTCTTTGACCAATATGCTGCGGAGTTTAAGGGTACCCATGCGATGGGAGTCCTTCCGAATTTCACGTACCCGCGCCAGCACAAGCCCGCTGCGAACGGAGTATTCCTGTTCTCTGCCCATATATTTATAGTAGGATTGCCTTGTTCTGCCAAATAGTCCACAAAGTCTGGAGACCGAAACATTCTGGTAACACGACTTCATTTCTTGGACGATTTGGCCCCAGACTTTTTTACAAAATCAGCCCCATGGAGCTCCTCCGCTTTTTTGATCAACATCTCCAGGGCAGTAATTTTGAGGTTCGCCTGGAAGAGTTCATCCCTGAGATCCTGCTCATTTTTCACCCCAGTGTCTTCTGGCTCAACAGTCTGGGAAACTTCCAGCTCCAGATTGTTTTCCCACTGCTGGTACCATTTCATAAAATACCGCGGAGTGGCTTCCCCCGGAAGATTGTACTTCTGGGCAAGTTGCGAATAACTCAGCTTGCCCGCAAGGTATTCTCTGGAAACGAGGATCTTGAAGCTATCACTGTAAACTTGCTGTCCCCCTGATTTACGTTTTGTCATACGCTTTTTCATAATATTAAATTTAAGATTTTAATATTCGGTTTTTGTAAACCTTTTTCAGGAATGGACAATTTGCCGCGGCCATTTTTTATATTCGGTCACATACAGCTGCACCACATCTTTTTTGAGAAAGAGATCCGCATTACCCTCTTTATAGGTGGCTTTGAGCAGGCCTTTGGCGATACGGCGCTCGATGGTACGCACACTTTTGCTCAAAAAATAGGCGACTTCGTGGATGGTCATCGTGCCTGTCAGCTTGTGGAGCTCGGTATACTGCTGTTCCTGCAGCAGGTCGAGGATACGGTCCAGCTTGGCCGCTAAGGGCGTATATCCGATGCCTGATTTTAATTGAAAAGAATAGTGGATTTTAAGGTGAATAGCTGTCGCATTGGACACAAAACGGGGGGTGATCTCCTGTTGATCAGGAGATCCTTTTACAAAAAACATAAACGGTTAAGGTTAGCTCGACTAACCGCCGAAATCCAGCTCAGCAGCAGACCTGTTGTCTACTGCGCTCGGTCTATCTAAGTTTATAAAATGGGATTTTTTAATAGAGCGGCATAAGGTGATCCCATCCCTTATGCTCCAGGTTATTGACGTTATCCAAAAATTTTGTAAGCCTTTTACTCTTTCGTATCCATTGCGATACAGCCAAGAGATTTTGAATCTCCAGTTCGGTCATTTTATCACGCAGGTTAGCAAATACTTCCTTACGGAATTCGAGCTGCGTTGCGTTTGGAAGTACCGGATAACGAATGAGCATCATATTGACGCGGCAGGTGCTGCTGATGCGGAAATACCATTTATCCAATCCAATTACTTCCAGTTCCTGCATAAAGTGCTCCGCTCTACGTCTCGTACCGTCCATCAAAATAACTTCTTTCTCCCCTTTCGTCGAAAAGTAAAACGGTACATCAAACATGCGAATGGACGTCTTTTTTGTAAAGTCATGTTCAAATTTGGCGTGGTTATAAAGGATGTCATACAGCGACCCCACAGGGATCTTTTCATCTAATACACTGGGGTTCACTATAGGAATTTCTTTTTCTACGACCTTTTCCAAGGTGATTATTTTTTCGGGCAGCTGCCGCTTGAACACAACAATCGCATTTTGAGGCGTAAACCACCAGAGCTCGCCCTGTTTAAAAACATAACCGATATAACACATGCAGCATATCGCGATAAAGGGCATATAATGCTTAAGATAGCTCTTAAATAAAACATCCGGATCATAATCGCGGCGCACATAAGCAATGCAATAGACAATACAGAGATAGGCAAGCTGCAGTACGACTGCCGTCAACAGGATAGCCAATACTTTCTCCCAATTGGGTAGCTCCCTGATGTGCACACGTCCCTCCTTGAACAATTCCAATTCAGGATATTTTTTTTGCCATTTTATCCAGGATATTTTTAAGGAGAAGCGGGCCAATATCGTGGCAATAATAATTGCCACAGCAAAAGGTACTGTAAATACCCAGTATGTACCGGTTCCAAAACGTTCGAATTTAATTCCGTTATTACTGATCAAATTAAATAGCATGGAAAAGCATACGCTGCCCAAGCATAGCTTCAAGAATTTCTTTCTCATGTTCCGTCAAGCGTAAATATTTAAGTTTAATGTCTGAACATCCAAAATACTAAAAATTTAAAGTTTTAAGAAATATTGAAAGTACTCAAAGAAGATTAACCTACTAAATGTGGTAGGTTATTTCCAAATACTGGCTTTAATAACCTGTAAAGTAAATATTTGCTAAAATTTCAATTGCATGAAAGAAAATTTAGACAATGCAGGTGTGGCACGTAAAGTAGCCACACTTCTCGCTCTGCCCGTAGCTGAGCGCACCATTGAGCTGCAGCTTATGGCAGTGAATTTTGCCGGTTGGATGGAGCAAAATTTTAATTTACTGGAGCATCAATCGCAACAGCTCGATCGTATGCCGATTGATGTCCGGGAACAGCTCGGCAAGTCCATTTCCAATTACCTGATGCGCGGATTTGCCGTGCAGTTTCAGAAGGACGAAAAGGAAAAAGAAGATCCGGATTACAAAGAACTGTCGACCCTAGGGCTTGAGCTATGGGAGGAGCCAGAGCCCGAACAAGCCTGGAGTCCACTCTTCTTTCGGATACACTATCGGTATCCGCAGGCCTAATTAAGCCCAACGTTATCCAAAAACCATTTCCCCCGATCATACCGAAATCCTGATCGGGGGGATTTTATTGACCTATACACCATTATGAAAACAGCACTACAGATCGATATCGCAAAGGTATTTGACCAGCCGATCAGTCCGAGAACTGATATGCTCAAGCCAAGAATAAGCATGTCCAATGCGGACTATCAACATTACGAAAACCAACATGGGCAAGCCTGCCTGCAGCAATTTGATGGCATGCTCGGCTACATCAATATATTGGATCTGCATCTACCTGCCGATATTGTCATTCCTATACAAGTCACACGTTCAGACCTGCATATCTTTTATCTCTTCACAGAAGATCGTGCTATTCAGATCAGGGATGTCCAGAAGCGGATCAGTTACAGCATCTCTTGCAATCGTGGCCGCTACTTCTACTTAACCAGAAGTGATTATGAAATCCATGTTCCTTCCGGAAGTTATACCCTTGTTAACTTTTATTTCCGCGGCAGCATTTTCCGCGATGGCAATGAGCGTCCCTTCCAGTTTCTTCACCCCTTAATCCATGCCTATCGAAAACACGATCCGAATTCGTGGTGCAGCATCGATTTCCGTGCCGGCACCAGGACCATTTCATTGCTAAAAACCATTGCGTCAAAAATCAAGAAAGGCGACCTCGACAGTGAGGTCAATATCCTCTGGGGTATCAAGAAACTGATCCAGCTATCGAAGGAAAAGATCTTTGAAGAATATGACAAGATTTCGGAATCCCAAATCAAATCCAAAGAAGCCCATGCTGCCATTAAGCAGGCAGTAGCCGAGCTTGGCCAGGATTTTAAACTGGACGACATTGCCTGGCAGCTCGGGATCAGTATGGACTATCTGCATCAGCTTATCCAACTTTATTACGGACAGAGTCCTCAAGAGCTGAAGGTAGAATTTATGCTGGATCTCGCCAAGAAATATATTGTAGACGGTATGCCTACCGATGCAATCGCCTATGAACTGGGCTATGCCTCACCGAGCAGTTTTGCACGCTTTTTTAAAAAGAAAACGGGCATGACGGCTACGGAGTTTTTTAAGCGGTATAACCAAGACTATTTATAAAATTTATTGTTAAATTAACCTAGTGACCTAAAAACATGAAAGAAATCATTCAAAAAAGCGTAAAATTTTTCAGCGTGATCGGACAATTTTTTGTAGCTGAGCCAGCTGACAAAAGCACGCTAATTGCGAGAAAAGTCTGTGGAAAATATAGAGCCTGGAAATATGGCCCGTTACGTATTTGTATCGAGATGGCCGCCTCATATTTCCCTGAAAATTATCAGCTTGATGAAGAGGTACTCAGGAAAGCAAATGCTGCTGGCAACATTTATTCTCCAAAGGCTATGCTTTATTATCTTTTGTCCCATGCGAGAAAGGTAGCGGCACCACGGCAGCCATTACCCATTAAAAAGAGCTATAGCTATGTGGCCTGGCAGATGATCAATCTATCAAAAGTGGATATCGTGACAACCCTCACCAAACACCCTCGTTTAATAGAAATTCGTGAGGAAACGCTGGAACTGTCTGCAGCGAAAGCCGAGATACTGATCTTGAGCAGCGGTGGTGATTATCTTGAAGTAAATCATCTTCTTTCGAAGGTTGACCTGACACATAAATATGTAATTATCTGTTCTGTTTTTGAAGAAGCCTTTATACGCGATCATATTCTTTATCGAGTAGATCGGAAAATTACACCAAATTTTAAAAGCGAAAACGAATATCTGGCATTCATTGACGAGATTATCCAAGAAGCCACCACAATACCTTTGAAAATTTAACCGTAGCATTCCCCCCCGAGGGGATTTTTTATTGCTATACGCTTTCATTATTCCAAACCTGTACATACACGACTCCAGATTCGGCCAAGCCCAGTGCTCCTTTAAGGCCGAACTTTGGTATAAGTTAACGACGAAAACGTTAACCGGATAAAACGAAGAAATAATAAAAGTCAAGTGGGCAGGCCATGATAAGGAGGCGCCGCTGCCAATAGAAAAATGGATCAGGTAAAACAAAGTTGTATGAACAGAAAGCACCATATATTGAACAGGATGACAGCCCTTTTCCGCTGGATCGGAAAGCTATACTCGTCCCTGAGGACGCAGGTGCATCTGCTGTCTATGCCCAAGGCATTGGTCTGCAGACTGGTCAAAGACAAGCTTCAGCTGGACACTTTGCCGCATCAGATAGCCTTCGCCCAGAAGAGAGTTGTTCAGCGAAGGTCGCACAACCGTAAAGGGGCACTGTTCACGGAAATCCCGGATGGCCCTTAGGGGGCATCTGGGAACAGGCAGGCTGCGTATCGGGATGCAAAGCCGGCCAGCGAGGTCTGCTAAAAGACACCCAACAACATAAAAATTAATCAAAGTTTTTTGAGGCAACCTTTTTTTGACCGTATAAAAAAGACCACAACCATGATTTCAAAAAAAATCATTAAAAATAATAAAAGATGGTTCAGTGCGTCTGCGCTAGCCACTATGGTCGGAATTGCGACCCTAACATTTGCTTTTAAGCCAGATGTTAAAGACAGTTCAAACCACAATGCCAATAAAGTATTTGCTACTAAGTGGTATCAATACAATGGTAGTGGGTCAAGAACTGCCGAAAGCAACTATACCCTGTTAAGCACACAGCCTGCAAATGAAACCGAAGCGGCAAATTTATGTCCGAATGTAGGTGAGATCTGTGTAATTAATGCGCCGGAAGGTAGTGGAATGCACCCTGCTTCGTTTTCAACTGCATTTAAAAACGAAATCAATAATGCGCAAGCCAGCGGTGTGGAAACGACTAATGTTAAATTAAGAGATTAGTTGTAAATTGAGATTAGTTGTAAATAAAGGAACTGGAGGCCGATATATGGGCCTCCAGTTCTCTTTTAACGCTCATTTTGTGGAAGTCCGGTAATTTCAATTATTTTTAACGGAATCAAGCTGATATACCGATTATCATCCTGTTTTAATTCAAACAGTTCGTTATCCAGTTTTCTGACCGGATAGATACGGTACCGATCTTCTTTATTCAGTCTCCTTATATCCGACCAACGTACACCTCTAAAAACCAGCTCCTTTCTTCTTTCCGACAAAACAATATCCAATGCCTGTTGGGAAGTACTAGCCTGTATTGCCTGATATTTGCCTTTCAAAAATCGTTTTTCAAGCATAAGATTCAGATATTGCACTGCAGCCGGTATATTGTTCAATCTTGCATAACATTCGGCCAAAATCAGGTATTGTTCATCCGTAGCAAGACCATTAAAATAAGCACCTCCATAACTCCCGTCATAGCTCGCTTTTACTGTAAAAGAACCGTCCGTGTTAGCTTTAAAAAAGATGTCTTTACGGAGATCGTTTTCCGCATAACTCCTATACAAGACAGTATCTATTCTGCACCTTGATGTGTACAGCAACGACGATTCACTAAAAGAACGGCTTGCAAAGATCACTTCCTCATTAAATTTTGGGATGGGTACTGCTGCCGTTGGACTTAATGCATTATAGTCCATCAGCTTACTATAAATTCGCAGGCAGGAATCGGCATACAACGCGGCATTTTTATAATCCCCCATATTTAAATATATGCGGCCGAGCAGTCCGAAAGCAGCAGCTTTGCTTGGTCTGTTTTTCGTTTCTGAATTCTCAGGCAGGAGCCGAGCAGCAGTACGCAGGTCGTTAATCATTTGGGAATAGCATTCGCTAACGGTCGCCCTCACCGAAGGTATAGCAGGATCAGGATTCAGACGCAGTGGAATGCAGGGGGCCGATAAAGTATTTTCCGCATATTGCGGTGCAAATATCTGTGCCAATTCATAAAACATAAACGTCCTAAAAAACAACGCAGATCCCCGAACTGCATCAAATTGGTTCATATCATCAGGCTCGTTCTTAGCTACTGCATCAATTTCATCCAATACAACATTGGCATAAAAAATCGCACTGTAAGCATTTACCCAATCGCTAAAAAGCTCGCCTTTGTCATTCCAAATATAATTATTGCGGGTATTTATGTTGGAAATCGCTTTGAAACCCGTAGCGGTTAAATAATACGTGTCGGCATATTCTTCTCCTGCTCTTGGAGAAGACATATTCATCTTTGTATAGTTATCCAACAATGCCCACAAATCTGCTATCGTAGCTGGTATAGCTAATTTTTTATCAGGTTTTGCATCAAGATATTTCTTGCATCCCAAAAACATGCTACATACTATAACGATGAAATAGAATCTAGTTTTCATAATTTAATCTTTTAATTTAGAGACTTGTCTTCAGTCCAAAAGCAATGCTTAAAGGTGCTTTTAAACCACCGACAAAATTGGGGTCAACTCCTTTCTTATTGGCTTTCCATAAGATGATGTTTAGGTTGTTCAGATAAGCATAAATCTGGATCTGTTTAAATAGACCACTTTTGTTGATGCTATAATTTATCTGTATATCATTTAGCCGGATATGATCGCCCCGTTCAACCGTAGCTTCTGAAAGTGCATAAAAGTTGTCACGGTCATTATCTAATGGATAGGTAAACGAAGGTACATTTGTCAATTTTTCATCGCCTGGCTTTTGCCAGCGCTGCGCAAAATCGCTATGCCCCTTCCCATAACTTGCCAATAAAGAATAGTCAATGGAGTTGCGCCTGAAATAATAATCAAAATTGTAGCTGATGTTGAGCGAAAATGATAGATTTTTCCAGGATATATCATTGCGTATTGCCCCGAAATATAAAGGTAAGGGCGAGCCATGAAATACCGCATCCGATAATAGTGAACTATAGACGAGATTATAGTAGTCTTGACTAAGCTCGCCGTTATAAAAGCCCTGGGGATTACCATTATTGCCATCCAAGCCTGCCCATTTATAACTCACCACCATATAGGGCATTTTTCCTTCAATTGAAATTAAATCGCCACTGTTGACATAACTATTTGCATATACTGACGGTTTTGTCAGGAAACGCGTAAGTTTATTCTTTACGTAGCTGAACAATACATTGGAGCTCCATTTTACGGCACCAGTTGTATTCACAGAGCTTAGGTTTATATCCAACCCTCGTCCTTCCATATTGGCACTATTGGTCACCATACTGCTAAATCCTGTAGAAGCGTCCATCGTCTTATTTCCCAGCATATCCCTTACATTTTTATTGAAATATTCGATAGTTCCAGAAAGCCTGTTACCCTTTAACCCAAAATCAAGCCCCATATTGAACATACCAACTTTTTCCCATCTCAAATTTGGATTGGGCGGATTGGTAATGGTTGCATAAGGAAGTTTTACCTGACTTGCAGTAGCGGGCTGATAGTTCATAATTACCAGGGCAGATTGGTTCGCTGGCAGATTACCACTAAAACCATAAGTAAGTCTTAGTTTTAGATTTGACAATCCATCAATCTTGTAAAAAGGTTCATCTGCAATATTCCACAAGACTCCTGCAGACCATAGTGGCACTCCTTTTCTATTTGTTTCTACTCCAAATAAATTTGAAGCATCTTTCCGTGCACTTCCTGTTACCGTATATCGCTTTTTATAGGTATATGAAACATTACTATACAACGAAATAAAACGGTTCAACAAGGAACCAAAATTCTGATTCCCATCTATCCTATTCGACCCAAATAAATTATTGTAACTCGGAAATTCCGTCACATAATCTACGGGAACAAAAGTGAGCAGATTATCATCGTAGCCATAAGTTCGCGTTGTTTTACTTTGAGTTTTGATCTCCCTCGCTTCAACCCCAGCAATTGCGACAACTTGGTGATCATTTTTCCAGCTCTTGTTGAAATTCAGTTGAGAACGGATTGAGTTTTCGGTCAACTGACTCACATTTTCATCAAGGATACCTCCGTAAGGAATATTTCGGATCATTTTACCGGACGATATATCTGTAAATCTATTGATCAGGTCACGTGCGAAATAGGTTTTCGAACTATGGTAATTCCTACCATTTACATCATACGTACCATATTGATAACGGACATCCAGTTTTAAGGCGGATGAAAAACTATATGTACCATTCGCTCCGATCCGCAGGTCTTTACCCCTATTTCTATTGTCGGCTAATTCCAATTCTTCTAACGGCCTATAAGACCAGTCCAAAAAACCCGTCGTTTGCAGGCTATCGATATAAGATTGGCGCAGATTCCGTTCAATAGGCAAGGGATTACCCGCTTCATCAGCAAATCTTGTATACGGGTAAAGCTGTCTATTTCCGATCGAATAGGCTCCAAAATAACCACCAGGGCTGTTGGATTGGGTTGAATTTTGAGTAAATAATATATTCGTGCTAATTTCAAGATTTTTAATAGGTTTCAGACTTTGATTAAAACGAAATGTGAACCTCTCACTGCTGTTGCCTTTTAACTCGCTGGCCGTCTTATCATAGCCGGCACTCAACACATACTTTATTTTTTCATTTCCGCCATTTAGGTTCAGCGCATACTGTTGGTTAATAGCTGACCTGTAGAGGTATTTTTCAAAATCGTTACGAATATCAATCTTTCCCAATGCTTTAATCTGCTGATCAATAGCAGATATGCCCACCAAGTCACTTTCCGGAGTATTTTTCTGCTTTTCCAGCAGTTCAATCAGCTGTCCCACTGGAGGGTGATAATCTAAGTCATTCAGTTCATTATCATAAAAGCCATTTTTGAACAAAAACTTTTGCGCTTCAATATAATCCGGGGTGGACATTATTGGAATGTTAAAAAGATTAGGCTTTTGTGCAATCGTGAGGTTTGTATTCAGATCCAAATGAACAGACTGATTGTACCTGCCTTTTTTCGAGGTGAGCACAATAACCCCATTTCCTGCCCTAGCACCCCAAATGGATGCCGCTGCTGCATCCTTCAAAACTGATACCGACGCTATATCATTAGGATTGATATTGTTGATATCCCCCTCATACGGGAAATTATCTAATATAATCAGCGGATCATCGGAAGCATAAAGCGTACTGACTCCCCTTATTTGAAGTTTCACCTGGTCGGCATTTCTTTTGTCGACTAGTAAACTTCCCGTCACTCCCTCCAGCCTCGAAAGCACATCGGGCCCTACCCTTCGGTTAAACAAAGCACTATCGATATGTTCAAATGAGCCCGTAGCCCTTTCTTTTGGAATATTCTGATACCCCGTGTTGATGACACTGACTTCTTCCAGCGCCATTATCTCTTTACCCATAGGAATTAAGAGCATTTCCTTTTGGGAAAGATCCACCTGTATTTCCTTCTTTTTATATCCCGTATAAGTAATCGTCAAAACCACTGTTGGTTTATCGGTTTTTAAACTGAATAGTCCACCCTCATCAGTGACAAGGACATTTGCTTCTCCACCAACTTTTATAGTACAATGGGATAATGGCCTATGCGTATCTGTATCAAAAACTTTCCCCAGCAGCGTAGTTTGAGCGATCAACCCTTTCATTCCGGCTAAGGCAACGAATATTACTATCAGTATGTTTTTCATGGCTTATCGGATTTTATGAATGGTAAATGTTTCTATCTCCCGATCTTCCAGCATACAAGCATATCCCTCGGCTTCAAGCGATGTACGCAAACTTATGAGATCTTTACACTGCATAATCGACGAAGAAACTAGCTTCGTAGGATCATTCGTTTCATCCACAATCAGTGGAACTGAAGAAATCGTATTATTGAAGGTCCAAATTAGGTCAGATAATTTGATACCGACCTTATTGCTATTTCTAGCGGTTTTTGTAGAACGGATGACAAGGCATTGCATATTGGTCCTATTTAAATATCCCGCTATGCCAAAATAGCGTTTAAGGTCTTGCGCCAGCATATCGTTAAAATCTGCAGAGCTTGTATGTTCGGGCATCACCGCCTCGTAACAATAGGTATTTTCCCTATTCCAGTCCTCACTATAAACAGCTTCAGGCCGTACGTACATACTTTTTTTAGCGGTCGGATATACATATTGCTTTGCAGATAGTTCGGGTATGGATTTTCCCCATGCAATCACACAAAGATTTACCAGCCCTACATTGATAAAGTATTTGCGGACTGATTTGGCTATGCTGTCCCTAGATGTACCCACAGTTGGGTTCACACCATTCAGATGCCCTGAAAACATCGTGTAATAGATTTTCGATGGTACGGGAGCCCCGTTTTCTGTAGATGTGAGCAGCGGCATGTCCTTATTAAATTGGAGCATGTCATTTTTCATTGTCCAGTTTAGCACTTTGCCTTCCAATACCATACTAATGTTTGCAGCATTGGCATATTCAGACCATGTGGTTGCCCTAAGTATTCCCTTTTTATCAATCCACACCAAGTGTGAAAGTAATTGATGCGGGAAAACGGTGGAAAGCAATGTGTCACCGGTGACAAGTGAGAAGTTCAGCTTCTTACCAATTTCATTACGCTTTATAAAGGTATTTACAATCTGTTCCTTTTGAAAGGTAATGGGAACTATCGCTATTTGGTCGCTGAAAGCGGCCTGTAGCTTTTGCAATTTTGGAAGGGCTGCTACACAAGGGCTACACCAAGTCGCCCAGAAGTCCAAGATAATGAGCCTTCCTCTGTAGTCATTTAAAGAAATGACTTTCTTACCATCGGAGTGGTTTACAACCTGCAAAGGCGTACTCCAAAGTGATTCGGGTATAGTATCACCGATCTGCAAAGGAGTTGGCCCATTGGCCCCGCTGTCCTTGCGGGGCGTCTGAGCCGATAAACTAAACATATGAAATACAGCAATGCAAGTAAAAAGCATTGTTGTATTCTTCAATGCCTTTAAAAAACAAGTTAAATAGGATTGAAAAACTAGTATGAATAAGATTACAAGTAGTGTAATCTGTATAACTGGAATATTGACTACCTTATCCAATAAGGCAGTGCATAGATTAGATCTTTTTATCATCTGCTTATGGATTAGATATTATTCTGAAATTCTATTAAAGAAACTGTGGATATTTTGCTTGGCTTCCAGATCGGCGATTATCGCTTCTGCAGGTTCTGCGAAGGAAAATGGTACCGCATCCATTTCGATCTTACGAAAATGCACTAGGAAATAAGCCATCAGCACACGGCACACTTTCATCAAAAAGGTATGCATCTGCTTTACATCAATAGCATCTTCCTGTACCGTACACTTTCTATAGTTTTCAAAGAGTGCGCATAGGCTTTCCTGACAGTCATTTATTGTATTTTGGGACCAGAACTCCCGAATGGTATTTAATGGATCGTATCCAATGTCGTATATTTCATAACATGCTAGCTCAAAAGGTAGCATGTTGTTTGCTTGTTGGTTCATAATTTAGTTTCATCAAGTATGACAAACCCGAGTTACTAGCTTAAATAAAGGCATAGCTTCCCCCTTCGCGATTTTTTCGCGTTAAAATGGCTTGTCTTTGCACAGGTCAAATGCGACCTATGCCAAATGGACAAATAAGGTTAAAAGTCCGAAAAGCGCCGAGATACAATTTCAAGGCATATATAGGGTTAATTATGGCGCTCCCTGCCGGAAAGAAGTAAAAACCGACCTACAGCAATATCGTCTTGCAATAAAAACTACGGGTAAAAAGTTTGGACTCAATGAAAATTTGCTTAATTTTAAGGTGCAAATATTAAATCAAGCTGTAACATTGGCCAATATTACCTTTTATGCAATTATATATATGTATAGGTCGGTGACAGGCATATCAAGAGGGAAATTAAACTGAACCGGGTTCAGCTGTCTTTTCGTTATAAGGAAAGTCAAGACCTCCCCTTTTTATTGCTCTTTACAGCCTGTTTTTGATTGGACGCAACCTATTCAGGTGCGCGGAATATGTTCTTTAAAAATGATTTGCGGGAATACCTCGACATCCGATCTCTGATCGAATGCGGGTGATGGGTGGTGTTTGTTCGTTTCGTTCTCATAATCGTTTTGGTTTTTATGTGAACGACCTAAAATGCAGAAGGCAGGGTTATCTGTCTCATACCTGAATCCAGGGACTAGCAGCCCTCAAAGCGGTAATCAACAGGCCCTGCCTAAAGACTGCGTAAATATACACAATATCTTTAGACGTGGGTTAAACCTGCTACCTCGCTTTGAATTTAAAGTTGCTAGTTTTTGGATTCAGAGGCTCGTTCAACTCACTCTCCACCTAGGCGGAGTTAGTTAACTATTTTATAACCAATCCTTGATTGGGTACACAAATATACACATAATGTTTAAGACGACCAAATATATGGTCGTATAATTTATTTAAATGATTGAAATTTATCAAACAAAAGCTATATTTCGAATAGAGTACGAATTGATGTGCAATATCAAAATTCTACGTGACAAAAAAGGCTGGTCACAAGAAGCATTGAGCGACAAAATGGGGTTTGCTGTAAAATTTGTAGGTAAATGCGAATCCCTCGACCAACCTGAAAAGTATAACCTTCGCCATATGGGAATATTAAAGAAAGTATTTGGTTTGAAAAGCTTGGATGATTTTTTTCCTAACGGAATTCCTATTGATGAGCAAATCGTAATTCAATATAAAAAGGTACCGAAGAAAAAAGCTGATGGTACGGACTCAAAGTTGATGGAAAATGTAGTCGTTGAGATTGTAGTTGTTGATGCAGAGACTAAAGCGGAAGGAAATAAGCAGAATAAACAATAATAGTATACTCTATCTTTAACTTTTTTCAACTTAACTTTAATACTAATTAAAAGAAATAAATGAGACTAACAAATGAAGTCTATGGCGTATCCAATAAATTGATTGATACATACATAGAAAGACCCCAAGTCGATGAGCTATTTACAAAGGGACTTCAGAAAAATAAACATATAATTATTTATGGGGCATCAAAACAAGGGAAAACATCGCTAACTAATAAACATTTGACTGAAGACCAATACGTTAAAGTTAACTGCTCACCAACTTCCACAGTTTTAGACATTTATAACTCAATTGCAAGACAACTTCAAATAGATATCCTCGAAACTAAAGAAGTATCGACAACAGTTGGTGGAGAAGCTACAGTTGGTTTAAAAGCTAAAATACGAATTCCCTTTTTCGGCGGCGGCGACGCTGAAACATCAGCCTCGATTTCAGGAGAAAAAGAATCCGGCCAGTCTTTCAGGATAATTGATTTTAATTTGGCTTTAGCTCAAGATCTGTCAGAACTATTGAAAAGTATAAGTTTCAAAAAAAGAATAATATTGGAAAATTTTCATTATTTAAATGAAGATACCCAGAAGCAATTATCTATCGACTTGAGAATTTTTGAGGATTATAATATTCTTTTTATAATTCTTGGTATTTGGAGAGAAAAAAACAGATTAGCCCAGTTTAATGGTGATTTGCTCGATCGAGTTATAGAGGTGCCAGTTGAACCTTGGGAAAGAGATGATTTGAAAAGAATTGTTGAGGAAGGGCGACCGTTATTGAATACAGATTTTGATTCAGTTGTAGATTATATTATAGATAGTTGCTTTGATAGTGTCGGTGTTTTCCAAGAAATTTGCAAAGAGTCTTGCTATTCAGCTGGCGTAAACGGTACTCAAGGAGCTTCAGTAGAAATTACAAAAGAACATGTTGATTCTGCTATCCAAAAGAAATTGGATGATTATTCAAGTCGACATGTCAGGTGTTTGGAAAGTTTTATTGAGCAAAAGGCTCGCTCGTCTCAAGAAACCCCTTTATATATACCTTATTATTTTATCAAGATTCTTTTTACAGAAAATATAGATACTATCATTCAGGGGCTAAAGCGAAAACCTTTACAAGATAAAATAAAAGAAATTCATCACCGTCCAGATGATGTTAGGCCCTCTGATATGGGATATTTTCTTAAAAATCTAGTTTCAAGTCAAATTACAAAAGGAATTTCACCACCAATATTTGATTATGATAATAGTACCGCGTCTATTAAAATTATTGACTCAACTTTTTATTTTTATATTAAAAATTGCGTGAGACAGGATGTAATTGAAGAGCTTGCAATACCTGAGGGATTGAATCCATAATAATATAAAAGAAGTTTTTATACCCACTGATTATTTCAAAACTCTAATTAAAATAAAACAGCCATATGTGAGCCACCTTCCTCAGTGCCCCTTAGTTAATTACATTTAACGCAAAAATTCATAACCAAAATATTAAAGATTAAAAGATATAATTATTAATCATAACAACAATTTCTTTTATTAACATGAAAAGTGGTGTTGGGAAAACAACATCAGTAGTCGAGATAGCAACTATTCTCGCAACAGAACATGATAAAAAAGTTCTCGTAATTGACCTTGATCCCCAAACTAATGCAACCCTTTCATTTATAACCTTAGACAAATGGGAGCAGTTAAAGGATAGTGCAACAATAGCAGACGTTCTCGGTATGAATAGGGGTGCATCTTCGAGAGATGATGATTTTGACATACGAGACGCAATAATTGAAAATGTTGGTGGAATTAAAAATTTACACTTAATTCCATCTCATTTAGAATTGACATTTCTTGACTTAGATTTAGTATCAGTACCAGCAAGAGAAAACCAAAACTAATGAGTCAGATAAAGCAATTAATCAGATTGTACCAGAGCGGTAGCGGAATAAAAACAATCGCCCGCATTCTTGGTATGAGCAAGAATACGGTGAAGTCTACCTTTTCAGGTAAATTGTAGGAGTACTTATCAAAGCTTAGATGAGCTCCATCTTTAATGTAATCAACCTAATACCTGGTATATAACTCCTTCCATACACCCTTTATCCAATACATTGAATATTAACTTTATCATTCTACCCTATGTTTCTTCCTTGCTATCTTAGGTTTAACTTCTCCTTTTAGCCTAACAATCTCAGCTAACAAATCGTTCGCATCGCCATCGGTAGGCAGCTGTGGAACTAGTTCACCCTTGAAGGCTTTGTGCAAGATAGCTTGCGGCAAGGCATCAACTTTTGCTTTTAACGTTTGATAATGTGATTCAATTAAATCAGCTTTAGCAAACAGGCTTTCTACTCGACAGACTATTTCTTGTTGTTCTTGAAGTGTAGGAACATTAATTTTTAGATTTTCAATTTGAGTTTTAGATATAGCTTCCATTCCCGCTCCATACTTTATCTCTTCTATAAAACTTTGAACTATATTGGATCGTAAACAACATTCTAGAAACTTAGGGTTGACAATTTCTCTATTAGAACGAATAATAAAAACATGCTGATTCACTCTGCCTCCAGTGACGGTTTTATCAGCTAAACACAAACGACCAATTGAGGCGCCTGTTATATTTAACAGGATATCTTCAAATTGAATTTCTACACTTTTTAGTGCGGTAGCTTGAGCATCGTTGATAAAAGCTAGACCATCCGATTTTATTCCTCCAAAAACGATATTCATCGACCGAACAAGTGGAATTCCTTCAGAAAGATATGTTGTACTTCCGCCACGTGGAGTCGATCCGCTACCGAGTTTAGTAGTAATATTCTTCATCAGCCGTTCCTGCCAATCTCCCAATTTTTTTCCTCTACGCCATGACTCTGTAAGTTTTCCAGAAACGGCCTGTGTCAATACCTGCTGACGGAAATCTTTAAGCAATTGTGGAATGCGGTCCAACACCGTTTTCATCTTTTCGTGCTGTGCAAAAAGTTTATCTAATTTAGCGACTATACGTTCTTGTTCTGCTAATGGCGGTAGAGGGATTTGTATATTCTCAATTAATGTTGAAGATATATTTGGCTGAGCTCCCCCATATGCCCGATCTTCTATTTCTTTTCTTAATGAAGCTATCAAATAGTACAAAAATTTTTTACTACCTAAGCTATCTTTTTGAAGCTTGATATTGCCCACACGTTGATTTTGCAGTAATAAGTCATTAGAATTATATACACCAAATTTACCCGTAGTTGCTCCTGACATGGCTATCACAATATCGCCAGATTTCACCAAAAAAGCTTCATTAATTAAGCTTTCGTCAACATATTGTGGATTAGAAATATCCACTTTGCCATCCTTTGTTATATTTGAAATCTTTAAAATTGGTATACCAGAATCTTTAAATTGTGTTGTTTTATAAGCATAACCATTTTTTAAGTATGCAAAGCTTCCCAACTCCGTCTCTACCCACCCCTTAGGTAACACCTTTTCCATCAATTCAACTCCTTTATCAAATCATTCAACTCCTTGGTAATAGCATCCAGTTCCAATAACGCTTCACGGGCGATATCAATAGGCTCTCCGAGATCATCTCCACTACTTAATGAGCTATCGGCTATTAAGCCAATATCTAACGAGTCCCCTTTGGCAGCAATGGCTTCACGGCTGAATACCTGCCAACGGTTATCGTCTTTGGCAATTTCTGCACGCTTAGTCTCATCGATATCACCTTGCCAGTTTTCTTTGACTTCATCAATAGAAATCCCTCCAGTGTATGCTTTTACAAAATCGGCAAAGGCTGTACGGGTAAATGGTGTGCGCTTACCAAAGCTCGGCGCATTGGTACGCATATCATAGACCCATACGTTTTTGGTGTTGCCGGTTTCTGTATTGCCACGTGTAAAAAATAATACATTCGTCTTGACACCTGCCGCGTAAAAGATTCCTGTAGGTAAACGCAGGATGGTATGTAGATTACACTTGTCCATCAGGTCACGACGGATTTTCAAACCGTCACCGTCTTCAAATAGCACGTTGTCTGGTAGCACAACTGCCGCACGTGCTTTACCGTCTTTTTTCAATGAGCGGTAAATGTGTTGTAAAAAATTCAGCTGCTTGTTGGAGCTTAAAAAGGTCAAGTCTGTACGGGTAGGTCGCTCCCCTCCTTTTTTGGTACCAAAGGGCGGATTGGCCAGTACACCATCGTAATTGTTGAAAGCCTCTCCTTCTTGGCTCAGTGTGTCCGCCAAAGCAATCGGGGACTCTATACCATGTAGTTTGGCATTCATTAATGCTAAACGATGGGCATCTTGTACGAGTTCACAGCCAGTAAAGGCTTCATACTTCTGAAAGTGAAGCTCCTTCTCGCCCAATGTAAAATAGCTATCGGTCTTCTCTTTAAGATAGTGGTCTGCTGCGATCATAAAACCAAATGTTCCCGCAGCAGGGTCGTTCCAACGTTCGCCAATTTTGGGCACCAACAGATCGACCATCACATTGATCAACGGCCGTGGCGTGAAATATTGCCCAGCGCCAGATTTTTTCTCGTTGGCATTTTTCTCTAAAAGTTCTTCATAGATCGTTGCAATCTGATCTTTCTCGGTATCTTCAAACCAGTCAATACCGTCTATAGCTGTAACCAAGGTACGTAAGTTAACAGGCTTACGCAGCATACTGCTTGCATTGGTATAGATCTCTTTAATCGTTGCGTTTTGCGTCTTTGCAGATATTGTAGCTAAGAGCTCCCGATAGGTGTCGTATAATTCTTTATTATCTTTGATCGACTTAAACTTGTTCCAGCGGTACTCTTCTGGTATCTCGTTGTCAAATTTCCGAACTTCGGAAAGTTTGAGAAAAAGAATATAAGTCAATTCATTTAAATATTGGTGATAGGTAACTCCGTCATCACGTAGGACGTTACAGAGGTTCCAAAGTTTCTGTGCGATTTCTTCAGCGCTCATGATTTGTTATTGTATCTATTTCAATAAATTGCGGTCCTCCACGTTTTGCAATATGCTTATTTGTTGAATAGCTATTTTATTGAGTTTTATAAGTTTTTGTTTTACATTTTCAACCTTTAAAGTGGTGAGATTCCACCACTTTAAAATGACATTAACACCCTGTTACAAACGAAAAATAATCTCTATTTGCTATTGATAAAACCACTAGTATGGTATCAGGTACATTAGTTTTAGACATTTCAATTAAGCTGTTTGATTTCCATTATACATATAAGTGTTGATCTTCTGCAGAATATCAGGCAGATGATTTTCAAACCTTTTATTGATCCGTTCAAATCCACCTATCTCATCAAAGGGCTGCTTGTCCAGATCTTCTACAGTCACAATGCCTTCGGCAATCATCTGCTTTTCAATTCGCTGGAGCAAACTCTTCTGCGGCACGGTCCAGTTTTGTTCCTGGTACAGCCGTAGAAAGGCTTTTCTGACACGATCTTCTCGGCTTTCAAGTACAGATCCTAGCATAAGAGTACGAATATAGGCAATAATATCGGCAGCCACATCTTGTCTTTTTGCATTTTTCCATGCATCATGTAGGGTGCGAAGATTATAGCCCTTGGTATCAAGCAATAAGCTTAGTTCCTTGAGGTCGGCACGTTTTAATTGCGTTGGAGATGTGGCAATCAATTTAAGTGCAGCTATCTCATTTTGATTTTCTTCTAGATAACGTCTGAATCCTTCGATATAATCTTCTGGTTTATCCATCTCCCCATATCCGGTACTTACCTCACGAAGTACATCAGCATGATTGGAGTAAAACTGATGAGCTGGTGCTTGCCTGTACTCGTCTAAATACTTCCAGAGCTCCGTTTTTTCAGTCAGCATTTTCACCTGCTCTGTAATGTCTTTCTCGCGAAGGTGCTGAATAAATTCGTCCAATGTATCGGCTCCGGTAAAGTATTTGATCATTTCAGCATCTAGGCCTGCGGTTCGCTTTTTGCGTTGCAACTTCGCAATGATCTGATCAACCTGCACAGCGGCCCGTTCATCGGTTTGTATAGCTGCAAATTCGCTGTTCAATGTACTGAAATCAACCGAAGGATTGACAACCAACGGTTTCATATCGGTGTAATCTTTGATACCCTCATACAGATTGACCGCATCAAAAACACGAAAACTTTCCTTGTTTATCTCCGGACAGAGACGGGTGGCACGACCGATCATTTGATCGTATAAGATACGTGACCGAACGCGACGCATAAATACGAGATTAGCAATCTTAGGTACATCAATCCCTGTGGTCAATAAATCTACTGTAACAGCAATATTTGGGTATTTCTCGTTTTTATACCGTTTGACCTTCTCTTCAGGCTTATCAATGATACCTGTGATTTTTACGATAGCGTCATCAGGTACAGGTATCCCTACAGCGGCAAACTCTTCTTTCAGAATTTTGACAATCATATCTGCATGATGGTCTGTAGCCGCAAAGATAAGGGTTTTGGCGTCGCCATCGGGATCAATATGATTGACAAGTTCTCGAAGTACTGTACGGTTAAAGTTTTCGGTAATAACACGTTTATTGAATCCTGAGATATCGAATTTGAGTTCGTCACTCAACTCATCAAGTTCAACAATCTGATTACCTTCCTTGTCGTAGACAGTAGGTTTTTCGCCTTTCTCCCATACAATTCCTTCTTCTGACAGTTGGGTCTTGATCTTGATTGGTGGGTCTTGATCAACTAGGTAACCATCTAATACGGCTTCTCGTAAACTATAGTTATAGATAGGTTTATTAAAAATTTCTTTCGTATGAAGCGCTGGTGTAGCTGTTAAACCAACTGCAAAAGCATCAAAATAATCCAACACTTGACGGTACTTGCTGACATAATCATCTTGGTCTTTGAAGTAAATCTCTTCATCGTCCATTTCCTTATCCAGTAAATAGCCCCGATGTGCTTCGTCGACGATAATACAGTCATATGTATCTATACTGAGTGCTTTTTCATCACTCTCATTGGAATAGAGTCTTTTGACCATGCTCTGTACAGTAGCAAAGTGGATACGGCTATCGATATCGGGCCATACATGCTTTAGCCCATCAATGTGGTAATAGTCGCTGAAACTTTTCAAATCTTCAACCTTGTAATCTTTAAAACCGTCGAGTGCCTGTGTAGCCAGCAGGGTGCGGTCTACCAAAAATAAGATACGTTTAAAGCGATTGGTCTGGATTAAGCGATAAGCCAACCCGATAACTGTACGTGTCTTACCAGTACCGGTTGCCATGGCCAATAATGCCCGGTTGATCTGGGGATGATGGATAATAATATCTTCGACAGCTTGAATTGCTTTAATCTGATAATCTCTCAAACCCAATCCTGTCTTGAGCTGAAGAAAATCCAATGAATTATCTTCTAATTTCTTATTGGCGAGTGCTATATCTTGCTCAAACTTTTTTTGCAGATCCGCTGGGCTATGGAATCCTTTGATGGAGCGAGAATTATTATACTTCTCACGGATATCAAGAAACCATACACCACTTTTGGTAGCAATCTGTTGAAGATATTCGCGACCATTGGTTGAATATAGAAATGGTACTCGAAAGCCATTCCAGTCGCCCAATAGCTCGACCCCTGTTTGCGGAACAACATTCATTGCATAGCGCTTACTTTGATCAAGATTGGTCGATATATCCTGACCATATTTTTTGGCTTCAACGACACCATATAAACTTGTCCCTATGAATAGTGCATAGTCTGCATAGCCACCTTTAACTGGCCACTCAGCAATAGCCATATTACGCCCTCTTTCAGGTTGTGTCTTATGGATTTTAGCATTCAGTAATTTGGTATCTGCTTCCCATCCTATCTTACGCAAATTTAGATCGATAAGCTCTCTGGTCTCGGATTCGTCCATATCAAGTTTGGATGCAGACTGTTTGGCACGCGCCGTAAACGTCGACCGTTGTTCTGCACTGACCATTTTTTGCTGGGCTATCGCCTGCTCATATTGATCCTTTAAAACCTTATTTTCCTGTTCAAGGATATGCAATGCGTGTCTAGCATCTAAATCCTTCGGTGTACCAAATCTTACTGTAGAAATGTCCATATTCTTTACAGAATAGGATTCGTAAAACCATTTTCCTAGTTTAAATGCAGAAAAAAGAGATGAGGTCGCATCTGCAGTGGTTCCTATATATTCATGTACTGCATCATTACCCTGCTTGCGAAGTATTGTAAAATGGTCTATTACGTTTGAAGGTAGAATACCCTGACTCCGCAGGTTATAAATCAGATTTTGAAATTTTGTATCATCCGGCAGATCAATTCCATAGGTCTCAAAAATCTGCTTGGCCATGTATTCTCCATATTGCCGCAGCTTGAATAAAGATGTCGCTGGATCTTGATATAGATTGTATTCGGCGGCTTGCGCCAAATTAAAAAGCAAGGGATATTCTAGTTCTAAAAATTGGAAATTAGATACGGCCATATTTTCTACTTAATTGATCTGTCGGTTGAAAACAAATATACTGAAATTAAAATACGATTTCTTTTTTAGACAATTGAAATTTGTTATAATCTGGCATAATGTCATACATTCTGACATGTGGAAAATGTATTTTTAAAACATTAATTAACCTCTCTCGTAAAACAGGATCTACAGAAGCCCCAAAAATAACTTCGCTAATAATACTGTTAGGCAACTTATAATAGAATCTTTTATTTTTAAAAGCAAGAGGCCTAGCAATTAGCCTAATTTCTTGCTCATAACTCCATACTGAATGTTTGGTACCAAACCAAGCCATAACACTATCTATGCCCCTAAAATCTTTTATCTTGGTAATTTCATCTTTATAGCTTACCGCAATAACACATGACTCTGGATTTATCGCAGCAATATGATCTCGTAAAGCTAATAGGTTGTAGCCAATACATATACCTTTATGACTTGCACCATAATGTGCCCACATAAGCATTTTATCGCAGCATTTGGAAAAGCATGTTACACCTCTATCAGCATTCTCATTGATAAAACACTGTTCCATAAATTGCGTAGTGTTGGACTTAAGCCTAGATTGAAAATTTTTATATAACCTAAATCGCTCTTGATAGTTGCTCCCCTTTTCGCGCTTAATAAGATCTTTAGCATATCTCTCCACCTCTTCCTCTCCAAATTCAAATAAAGCGACATTACAGTCAAATGGGTCGTTAAATACGCTCGCATGCGAAAACTGTAAACCACCCTCGTTAAGCACAATCTCTGCGGTTGATGCATCATAATATTTGTAATTGACAGGCTGTACGTGAAGATGTCTACCCAGTTCATTTAGTTCTTTAACTAACATATCATTATCTCATAAAAACTTTATAAATCTCATCTATAAAAACTAGGTTTATCTGCATTTTGGCACTGGAAAAATAACCTATTGGACATATGCCTGCGTTCTAACCCAATCACCTAACTATTTTTGACCTCAAAGTATTGACAGTAATACCTAGTAGTCTGGCTGCTTCAGCATTGCTTTTTGTCATCTTTAAAACATTAGCAATATGTCTTCTTTCAACGGAAGCCAAATCTAGCCTATTTTCTTCTTTCGGCTCTAAAATTCTATTTGGCACTGAATCTATCCCAACATTTTCTCCATTATAAACGTAGAAACTTTCGATAACATTTTCCAATTCACGGACGTTTCCGGGAAATTGATAGTTCAGCAACGATTGATAAACGTCTTTATCCACTAACAACTGTTTCGATCTTTTAAAGATTTTTTTCTTAGTTTTAATAAAGAAATCAATCAACTCCTTTCTTTCGTCCTCTTTTCGCTCTCTTAAGGATGGTAATGATAACTCAGTTACGGTTAATCGATAATAAAGGTCCCAACGAAAACGACCATCGGCACATAAAGATGGTAAATCTTTATTCGTAGCAGCTATAATTCGAACATCTATCTTCTTTTCCTTACTCGAACCTACGTCTAATATTTTTTTCTCTTGAATAACCCTAAGTAATGACTGTTGCATGAAAGGAGAAATATCACCTATTTCATCCAAAAAGATTGTACCTCCTTTAGCCTCTTCAAACAAACCTATTTTATCTTCAATAGCTCCTGTAAAAGCCCCCTTTTTATGACCAAATAACTGCGAAGACAGCAATTCATCCGTTAACGCAGAGCAATTTACAGCAACGAAAGGTTTCCCAGAACGAGCAGACTCTTGATGGATGAAGTTTGCTAAATGTTCTTTTCCGACGCCACTTTCCCCATAAATTAACGACGTAACCGAATCTGCCGCCGCAATCATTTTGGCTTTTTCATAAATAGGCTCCAATGATTCTGTGATCTTATAGTCTTCAAAATATTTGCCCAAAGCCCTCTCTTTCATTAAGCTGCTCAATGGAATAGTTGACTTTTCCGTAGCTATTTGCAGCAATTCTGGTTTACCATTCTTAGTATGCTTCCCTGGTCTTACTTGATATAGAGAAGTATTAAATGCTGACGATTCATTAATTAAGTACCAGGATATTTGCATAGCAGAGGTTCCCGGCGAAAAGAAAATATCGATATCATCATCTATATGATTCTCCAAAAGGTAGTGCTCAACTTTACTTCTTATCTCCTCAATATCAATAACATCTAGAACATCGATATAATAGACCTGAACATCATGATTGACAAACTCCTTTCTTAATTCCGTGCTAAGTACTTCAGTTTTTGGGTCGGGTTCCTCCCCTTTACCCCGGCATAATATAATATGTCTATCATGATTATAAAATTCTCTATGAAAATTAAACGTTGGCCCATTTAAATTCACTTTGTTACCTCTCTCATTATTCTCTTGTTGAAAATCATGCATAGCTGCCACCCACGAAATAAGTATTTTCATATCAATATTTGATAGTTAAAAATCAAATATTGATATAATTAATGATTAAAACAAGATAAAAACAAATATTTTTCAATTGGCACATAATTAGACTTGTATACCGTAAATAAAACAGAAAGGAGGTATATAAAAATGGCAAAGAAAACATCAGTGCACCGCGACGCAGGAACTGGACAATTCGTAACAAAAACTTACGCGGATAAACATCCTAAAACAACTGTTAAGGAAACAGTCAAAAAATCCAAATAATTCACCGGAGTTATCAAGGATAAGATGACTCCATTTTTAAACAATTTAAGCTTTACAAAATGGCTACAATAATCACTTACGACATTCCTTCTAAGCATCGGGAATTCAAACAAAAGATGTTTGAATTGGGGTATAAACAAGTTCTCAAAGACGCAAAAGGAAAAGATGTTAACCTTCCCAATACTACACTTCTACATCAAACAAAGAGTTCAGAGAACGCACGTGATGATGCTAAACAAATCTGTTTTGCTTTGAAGATAACTCTTGAAAGGTGCATCTCGAGCCAATTTGGCCCAGATTGGTCAGGAATTTATGGAGAACTACTAAATTAAAAGCTATTGCATGGATAAAAAATTTAAAATACTCTCCATAGATGGAGGCGGGATAAGGGGACTTATCCCAGCCAAAGTCCTGGCTGAGTTAGAGGCAGAACTTCAAAAGGAAGAGCCGGACAAGAAACTATACGAACATTTCGATTTGATTTGTGGTACATCAACTGGAGCGATTCTAGCAATCGGCATCTCCTTAGGGATACCGGCCAAAGATTTGGCAAAATTTTATGAAGATCATGCCAACATTATCTTTCCTCGGTTTGTGTTTCGCTTTTTACCACGAAAAAGTAGAGCTTTCTTTAACGCAATATATAGCAACAAAAAGCTATTGAAGAAATTGAAAAGTGTGTATGCTGATGCCAACGGAGGACGAGACCCATTAATGAATGATCTGAAGACTAAAGTATGCGTTCCGGCTTTCAATGGAAATGACGGAGCAATAAACGTACTAAAGACCAAGCACCATCCAGAGTACAGAAGGGATTATAAACTTCCCGCTTATCATGTCGCAATGTCGAGTGCCTCTGCCCCTGTCTATTTCCCTCCTCATACATTTTCGTTTAAAAATGAGTTCGGCGAAGGAACAAATATCAATATGATTGACGGGGGAATTTTTGCGAATAATCCTGCTTTGATAGGCGTGTTTGAAGCAACGGACAAACTAGATATTCCAATTGGAAATATAGTTTTACTATCACTTGGAACAGGCCAGGGGAAGCAAATTATTAAGCGCTCTTGGCGACCGAAAAATGTATTTGACTGGTTGTTTCCAAATCCGAAGCTCGTAGACATAGTGCTAGATACACAAGCACAAATCACTGAGCAATATCTTAATTTCTTGCAGCGTGCTTTGGGGAAAATTGGAAACACATTTCAACATCTACGGATACAGTACGATATGAAAGGGGACAATATAGAACTTAATTCTTCCAAAAAAAAGCATATAGACAGAATGAAATCTATTGGGGAGGAGTTAGCAAAAAATAGATTAACGGAAATTTTAAACTTTTTAAAACAATAACAATATGGCAAACTGTCACAATTTATTTCAGGATTATCACTCAGAGATATCCATTGGCTCAAAAAAGAATGAGAGAATGAAGTACTCAAAAGAAGGCCTACGTACCAGAATAAGAAAATGGTTCAAGGAAAACCAACCGGAGTATATCCCATATTTTTACATCCAAGGATCTTACAAAATGAAAAATGGAATTCGCACATCAGAAGATATTTGCGACCTAGACGATGGAATTTACTTTTTTCGTGCACCAGATGTCACTGCATCAACGCTTAAAGAATGGGTTCGGCAAGCGGTTGACGGTTACACCAGTACTGCTGCGGAGAATCGTAAGAAATGTGTTCGCACAATATTTTCGAATGACTACGAAATTGACCACCCTGTCTATTGTAAAGAAGACGGAAAGGAGTATCAGATCGCAGTTAATGGCGTTGGTTTTGAAGACAGTGATCCCAAAGCCATGGTAAACTGGTTTATTGGAAAAAAAGATAAAGAAGGGCGACTTGTTAGAATTGTGAAATATCTAAAGGGCTGGGCTAATCAACAATCCTTCAAAATGCCTAGCGGATTAGCCTTAACTATTTTAGCAAGCAATGCTAAAGATAAGATTGTCCTTAACGAGCGTGATGATATAACATTAAGAGACGTCGCAAAAGAGATTAAAAACGAACTGAATAGAGCTTTTAAATGCATCGTACCTGCAATACCAAATGATGATCTATTAGAAAACTATGCCAACAAAGAAAAGTTCTTAGATGCATTGGATAAATTTATCGAAGATGCTGATGCGGCAATTCGTGGAACCAATCAAAAAGACGCTAGTAAAAAATGGCGTAAACATTTAGGTGAAAGATTTCCTCTTGGTGAAGACAAAGAAGAAACGAAGTCTTTTGCCGCAGCTGCAGCGGCAGCCGGAGCGATAACATCATATCCATTTGGCCATGAATAACGCATACATTAAATTTACGACTGATGCTGATGAAGCAATAAGTGAATTTCCCGAACTACAGTTATGTGTTCGGGAAGATTCACTTCCGTTTTTAACTGGGACTTTCGAACTCAAGGACGCAAACAATGTTCTATACGACACCTATTCTATAAAAATAGAATGTACTAACAATTATCCCAACAGCTTCCCCTATGTATACGAAACTGGAAAGCGATTACCTCATAATATCGATTGGCATGTATACTCCGACGGGCATTTTTGTATTTGTACACCTGTCGAGGAATACATCCACTGCGCAGGAGAAATTACACTTGTAGGCTTTATTAAAGAACAACTTATACCGTACTTACACAACCAAAGTTTCCGAGAGAAAGAAGGTTATTTTCTTAATGAAAGGTCTCATGGCTCAGAGGGAATCTTAGAATCTATATATGCTCTATTAAATGTGAATGAACTAAATAAGGCATACCAGTTACTAAAATTAATCTATAAAAATGAAAATCCGTCACGCACATCGAAGTGTTTTTGCCGTAGTAATAAAAAATATCGGTACTGCCACAGAAGTTCTTACCAAAAACTAAAAAACATTGGTCAAGATCGCCTGTTGGAAATAATTAATTATTTAAAACGTATAATCAATTCTCAATCAACTCATATTTGAAATGCTCATTTGTTGCATACCAGTCTTGATGTGGATTTTCGAAAGAAACGGTGTCTTCTCTTGAAACTATTACCTTATTCAACTTAGGCGTTTTCTCTAAAAGTTTTCTGAGGTTTTGATCTCTATTCACAGGGTCTTGATAAACTAACACATAGTTATTCAAAGGATATTGGTTAATAAAATTATTCAAGGAGTCAGCCAGTTCCCCTATTTTATCAAGATCAAGACATGAAAGAGAATTAGCGATCGTTATAACAACCGTATAAGGTAAGATAAATTCATCTCTATAATAGCTAGTGTTACTTTTGCCTATGGCGCCGCAAAGGTCAAAAGTATCATTTGGTTTAAAAATTCCTGATCCAATAAATTCCTGTGCCTTCATAAGCATAGTCTCAGAAATATCTATTCCTAAGTAATGCACTTTTCTTGCAATATGAGATTTAAAAACATTATTGAATGCTAATGATGCTGTCAAAGGTCCGCAGCCAAAGTCTATAAACATTACTTTATTATTCGTGTTCTGAAACTTTGATAGAAAGAATGCTTTATGATGTATAAAGATATTTTCCAAAGAAAGAAACTGCTTTCTCATATTCCAATAACAATAGAGTAACACATTCTCGCGTGCAGTATAATAGGTAAGAAAACCTTGATCAACTATTAAATCGCCTAAGTTCTGCTCATAGTTTAAATCAACTTGCTGATCAAAGTCAGCCATACCGTATCGTATTAAATTATTACGGGCAAAATCAGTATTTAGCCCCAATATCTCTTTTGGCCAGTTTGTTCGCTTATCTTTTCGAAGTGGAATTTCTATCAGGGTTTCAAATACTCCTTTAAAAGGCTCAACAATCTGAACAGTTTTTACGTAACTTTTGGAAATAGTTTCATCAGGGAAATAGATTGGTGCTCCACTTATCATATCCGGCAACGAATTGTTGATATATCCTCCCTTTGACTTACAGTACTCGATCAACCGCAAATATATCAGATTGCTAGATAAAATATTATCATTACCAATCAATATCATTTGTTCTCTAGCTCGAGTAAGCGCGACATTTAGCTTCCTATCAACATCGCCTTCGTCATTCAGATTTATCATCCCCCTTAGCTGGAAAGGATTATTAATTGAAAAGGAATAAATAATTATATCTCGTTGACTTCCCTGGAAACGCTCAACAGAGTCCACAGTAATTGCTTCATAGTTTGGAATCCCCGCTTCCTCCAACTTCTGTTTAATAAAGGCTATTTGACTTCTAAAAGGTGCTATAACACCTATGGTTTTATAGGGATCGAATACCTTATTATTTGATTTATATAAAGAGATAATATCTTTAACGATTGTAACGACAAAATCAGCTTCATACGAATTGGATTTGGCATAAAGATCATCAACGTTCTTATTATTGAAGAATATCAACCGTTTTTGACTTAGCAATTTCGGAAGAGTATTAACGCTAGGTTCGTGAAAATCCAAATTTGCAATCTGCCTTTGCAAGAGCATTTTTGCAGCTATATCGATATCTGGCGTATCGTAAGCTTCAAGCAATCGACCTTTATAGAATGCAAAATTTGGGAATAAAGAAATCTCTTTATGCATACGCCCTTGATATGTTAAGGTATCATAGACATCCGTTAAACCACTATCCTGGCAGAACTTATAGAGACGTTCAAATAACGAATTTTTTCTATTATAAAGCCCAATAGACTCAAGCAACGTATCATTTGTTTTAGATTTTTCTATTGACTGTAAAGATATTGCAGGCAATTGCTTATGATCTCCTATGAGAATAAACTTGGAGGCCTTAGACAAAATGCCCACCAATTGCGGTTCCAAAATCTGAGAGGCCTCATCAACTATAATATAGTCGAAAGTCTTTACTTGAAAAATATTCTGTTTGCTTCCGACAGAAGCCACGGTAGAAACGTATACATTGTTCTGAACAATTACGTTCCTTACTTCAGCACGGTCAAATCTCTTATTCAATGCTAGCAGTTCTTTTTCCTTCGCTTCCATCACAACATCTATAAGATTATCGTGATATTCATCGCTAGTGGACAACTTTGAGCCGAACCGTATAAAATTTAAATTTTGTCGACCACCGCAGGCGTTATCAATAGCTTCACAAAGTTCGTCCACGGCCCTATTTGTATATGCCAAAACTAGAATACTTTTTCGAGCATTAATTAGTTCCTTAACCAAGTTCTTAATAATAATAGAAGTTTTTCCTGTTCCAGGAGGGCCATTCAGTAGGAAGTAGTCATTGGCTGATAGTGCCTTATTGATCACTTTTCTCTGTTCTAAAGACAGAGATGGATTTATATAACCATAATCCCTTTCTTTCTTGGGTTGCCTTTGAGTCAATATTAGATCTTTAAATGATTGTCGGGCTTTTAAGAAACCATAAAGATTTCTATACATCGAATTGAAAGAGGTTTCCATAAAATCACTCTCTAAAGCCCACTTTCCATTCAGTCCAAACGAATCAAAGAAAGCCTTATTGCGCTGTTTGTATCGAAAGTAAACAGTAACATAATCAGCAAAAATTTCCTTTATTGTGCATTTAAAAATTTGGCTGTGAGATACAATTTCAGTATCTGTATTGCGTGGATATAGGACGCAAATATCACCCTTTCTAAAATTAACATGCTTATTTTCAAGATTGGCTCTTTTAAATACAATCACCTGCTCTTCTTTGTTAATTTTGTTTTCTACAATTTCTAGGTCATATAATATCTCGAATTTACTTTTCTTTTCCTCAAAACTATCCAGCCATAACCTTGCTAAACCATTTGATCCCCCCTCTCTATCTCTGTCGGGGCCTCCAACTTTGCTCAAAAAATGCTCATATGAAACATAGTTTGCAAATGAGAGAAAATAACTTTTCTCAAGATCCGTAGCCGAAGAAATTGGAGCTAGAAAATCGATTATTTGAGCTTCAATTATAATTCTAAATTTAGGATAAATATCCTTATTGATTAAATTTTGTGGAGTAATTCGACACAAAATATTCTCAGTAGTTTCTTTATTGTCTGCAATTAAAAGGTGTTCAGTAGCTACAATTCTATTCCTAAGATCAATTACTTCTTGAAATCCCCTTAAATATGCACCTTTATTTCTTAAATTATTTTCCCCAGGTTTAGAATAAAGAATGAAACCTTGTAAGCGACTATTCACCTGACTAAGACTTAATTTCCCCACCTGAGAATAAAGAATATAATACATAAATAACTGAGCAAGATGATTCCCTTTAATACTAGTTCCATCATCACGAAATGGTGTACTTCCCGATTTCAGCTCTATAATCTTTGACACCTCAGTACCTTTTCGCCAATCGAGCATATCCAATCGACCTTGTAGACCGAACTTTTCGGATAAGAAAGATGGCTCAAGTGAGATATTCTCTAAATTTATGTCTAATTTGGAAAATCCATTTTCAATAGTGTCTTTAATTTTTAAAAACTGCTTGTGGCACTCTTCATGATAGCTTTTAAATTCTTGTATATCGTTGATATCTTTACAGGTCGTATATTCAAGTGGAGTTGTTTTGAAGTGTTTTCGGAAAACACCGCTAAATTCTATCGGTGTCTGTGGATTTGAAAAGACTTCATCAACAACTAAGTTGGCAAAGTTTCCCAATAAGAGATGTTTCGAATCTGGCTTTTCTTCGAACTTTGATTTAAAAAATAAAAGTTCGCTTTCTCCATAGTCTTGTATACATTCAGCAATAGAGGATACATCGAGTAGATAATCTGGCTCTAAAACAATTATTTTGGGGTGAAAAACCTCATTGATATCAATTTCAATATCAACAAGATACAACAAAGCACCAACCCAAAAACTATTGCATGATGTAATAGCATCATTCACTCCCGTTTCAAATATCTGAATAGTCATCAATTTATCTGGAGCAAATTCATACTTCTCCTTGACTGTCAAGGGGTCTAATTGACAAACCAAATGATTCTCACGTTTTTCGACGATACAAACCTTTGCCTCAGTTAAATGAACATTTTTGACAGGTGTATAATCGACCCTCCGTTTTCCCTCAAATAATAACGTCGCGGGAATATTAATGCCGTAAACAACTTTAAGAAACTCAGCGAAAAGAGATACGTGAGTTTTATAGTCATCTTCATTAGGTTTAAGTCCCGCATGCAATACCTTATTGGCGATAATACGTAACCCATGTATTGCCCTGTCTACTTTGTATTGATTGCAAACATAAACCAATCTAGAAAAAAAATCGGAAAATTGTGTTGAACTATTTGAGGTTAAATTCTTACAAACTTTTTCCAATAAAGTCCTAAGTTGCGGATATTTTATAGATAAAGATAAAGCCTCATTTTTATGAATGCTTTCAAGCTCCTCGAGAAATTCCAGCGCGATTATTTTTTGAGACATTAGTAAATACAGTTTAATTTTTTTATCATAATTTTATTATAGAGAATATAAAAAGATTATCTATAACATTCCAATTACCAAATACAGCCTCTCTCGTTAAAAATCCATAATATAGGCAATCACAATATGGTGTATTTTTGAAAGAAACTAATACTTCTTCCATTCAAAACTCTTAAAACCACTATCTTTAGCCCATTTATTCCAGACAGCCTCTAAGATTTCATTATCCCTTAGACCGGTAGCATATTTGTAAGTTTGCAATTGATCATTCTTGTCACGCTCATGTGTTTCAAATACATGTAATTCTAAATCCTCGTTGAAAGAATAAGGATATGCAGGCAAACCTAATGATGGTTCCTTACGTAATGCTTCGGTAATATTTGTCTTGTTCTGGATACAATAATCTCTAATCTTATGAATCTCTTTTTCTCCAAAATAATACTGTTTATTCAAATTTTCATTGTTATATTCTAGGTATCCATCGGTAAATATGTAGATATGATTAGTAAAGTTTACATAAGTTGTGTCAACACCATTGACCACAAAAGTATCCCTTTTACCTATAGAACCACTCTTGACTTTTTCCATTAAGCTACTGATTAGGTCTAATCCAGGATTTCTTGTATTAGCGTAAATAGAATGTACTTTACTCTCGAAAGCTCCTAATTCAAAATCCAAGCCTTTACCTTGATAATTACCTTTTGAGTTTACAAACTGCTGCTTCTCAGATATCCCTTTGATCTGACTTAAATCAATAACATTTTCAACTTTTCCACCAAAAGATGCAAATGAAAGCGATGATTTACTACCTATTTTTTTTCCCGGTTGTACACAGTCGTTCTTAAAAAATTCAACAATCTTGTGTATTTCGTCGAAATCCTTATTTTTTTTATTATCCAGTCGACTCGACAAATCTGACATAATAACAATATTTGGATATTCCACAGATACTATTTTCGATTCCGTTTGGCACCCTACAAGTGTAAATAAGCCAGCGATAAAATATAATATTCTTTTCATTTTCAAATTTCTATGCTACTATCCGTAATGTCGTTTGCTCTATTTCTCTTACTCTCTTCGCGACCTCATCTGGAGCAAAATATTCAGGCAAGAACGCTACAAATCCGGATTTATAAGCAGATACAACGCTATCTAGAATCATTTCTGTAAACATTTTTCCACTCATTATTCGTGCATAATAATCATCAAATATTGACTTTATATTCTTCTGATAATCTGAATATAAAGTTGCTATCTGAGTTTGAAGAGAATTTAATTCCATATCCAAATTTTGCATCGTTGAAATATGACCTTCAATTACAGAGGTAGTATATCCAATTTTACTAAATAAAACCTCCTTCTCCGTATTCAAATCAATCAATTGTTTATCCAAAAAAAGTATTCTGCTATTTGTATTGGCATCTACAATATCCCTTTGCGACTTTTTGTAGACATTAGTAAGATAATCTATAATATGATGTACTATAATTAATGGAAGCATCCCAAAGGCAAAAATTAACCAGAATTCGGCGTGTGAAAATGCCTGATATATCTCGATATCAGACTGCTCACCATTTACTAATGCTTTCACTTCCGCAGTTGTCATGGTAATCATAATAGACACAATTACATCAAATACAACGATACCTATCCAAAACATAAGTTTATTTACCCGTTCATTCTTATTACCAAAAATTTTAATATTGGAAATCAACACTGGAACTAAAAAAAATAACATACCTACAAAACCAAAAGCAAAACCATATCTGGTAAACATCTTCCCAATAGCATTGGCGTCTACAATAGGTGGAATGCTGGCATTACCGGTGGCTTCCAAGGCATTTCGTATTTCATTTGCTTCAAAGAAAGATTTAAAAACAGCTGATCCAAAAAATATTGACAAATAAATAGACAATAATCCTAAACCTATTACAGCCATAATTGTACCTGGGGTCCAGAATTTTTGCAATACAACAGATTGTTCCAAAGTACTTTTTTCTAATTTATTCTGTTCAACTTCCATATTTAACTGGAGAATTCCTTTTTCTCCTGTAATTTTATCGCCTGACTCCAACTTTGATTTTTTCTCCCTCGCTTCTTCTAGCTTACCTTGAATTGAAAATTTTTCTAAATCATTTTTACGCTTTTCATTGAGAAGTTTATCATCACGTTCAATATTTAAACTAATCTTCTCACTTTCATAAGCCATTGAAATATTCGAAATCAAAAGATTCTTTTTACTACCAAGGCCCTCATCTGTAGCATAACTTCTTATTTTTTCTTTAATACTATTATATTCAGTACGGAAAATATCCAAATTACCCGTACTTTCTCTAGCATTTTCATAACCTTTGTCTCGATAATTATCTGTATTTAAATCTATTGCCGAATAAACTAGACTGTTTAATTGATCTGAAAAACTATCAATTTTATTTAATGATTGCATTCTTGGTTCTTTAGTAGATGTATTATTTTCACTTTGATTATTATATATTCGATTTAATTCAAGTTTATGGTCAATATTGTGTCTTAATCTTTCAAATTCAGCCAAAAACTTAGAATACAATGCTGTATCATAAGAAATAGATACATTCTCAACATTGTTCTTACTTGCATTATAAGAATAATTATAAGAGCCATTAATTGTCAGTCTATTGTCGATCAATATAAACTTGTGATGCATTATTCCCCTAGAATCGCCTGTTTCAAATGCATGTACTGCTATATTCGCCTCAACAAGCATATTCTTAACGGTTTCATTCTGCTCATTTGAAGATAGAATAACGTCGACATAAACGTTCCTATTTTTTGCTTCGATCATTGCTGCTGCAATATCACGATCTGTAAACCACGCCATAGCTAGCAAAACACTTTGCTCTGCCCCTTTAATTTCTAAAATAATTCTATTTTTTATTTCAGAACCATCTGTAATTAGATCACTCATTACTATAAACTGTTTTTTTTAATTTCTGAAAAAGCATAAGCTAACATTTAACATGTATAGAGTTTAATATATCTTGAGGAATCATGAATTTTACATTTTTAATCATATTCTACTATATTATTTTAATATTTAAGTCAATAAATCTTCTCATCTTATTGAAGGCATAGTAATACCATTGCCTAATGTCATTGGAAGGATCATCTTGATTGAGAAATTCTGCCAGATCTTTATTTAAATGTAAACCTATACCATTGATAGTTTTCGAATAAATAAATTCCTCTCTTTCTGCTTCTCGAAATATAGGCTCATATTTTAAATTTTTGTTATAATACAAATGGACATTCAAGACCTGTGTTTCAAAATCTATACTGTATGCTAACTCATTTGGAGAATCTACATTATAATCAAATCCAACAATTTTCCATCCGATTCGAATGCTATTTCCCGAGGCAACTTCTTGTTTAGAAATAGACATTCCCGGCCCTAAGAAAATTGATTGAAAATCTGATTTGCTTATTTTTAAATAGTATTCGAATGTCTTCAAGGTATCCTGCAAAAACTTGGCTGCATCAAGCTTTTCCTGCGTGAGTTCGTAACTATCGGCCATATGTTGTTTTTTTAAAAAGTGATAAAAACTTGTGATATAATAATTTTCAGGATATTGTCTTAATAGCTTGGAAAGTTGATGCCAAGTAAATTGGTAAAAACGATGATCGGCAATTGTTTTATCCTCATAATACTTCGTACAGTATCTTAAAAACCTTGTCTTATTTATTTCTGTTAAGACATCAGAATAACGGAGTAACTGATCGTCGCCTTCCGACGACTCTACCTTATTTTCAATAAAACAAATTTTATCATTACTCTCAAGCACAAGATCCACAATACACGCACATCCAGATTTTGAGGGAAATCTTCTTTGTGTATAAATGGTATAGTCATCTACTGGCAAATGTATCAAACTATAAAATGACTGAGCAAACTGTGATTCAGCTTTGAGTAAGCTCGCTAAAATTTCGGTTGTAAAATCCTCGCTAGCTCGGTTACCTCCGCCGTCTTTTGGAGAGAGCTTAAATAATTCGTAAAACATAAATAGAAATCGCTTAAGTTTTTTTTAATCAATAAGGTGAAGATTATGTGGCGTTAGTTCCTTCAACGATTCGTACTCTTCTACTGAACATTTCATGCGCGATTTCAGGCTTCAAAGTTTTCTCTTCAAAGCCTCCAAAGAGAGATGTATAGCTCGCTCCTATAGCGCTAAAGACAGTGGTACCGATAACAACATTGGCTGCTAATGGATCATTAAATCGTGAAATCTTCCTCCCTTCGATGGAATTGGTGGTAGTGGTGGTTACTATCATGGCATTATACTTTTCAATCGGGCAAGGTTAATACCCAAGCCGAATATACATTATTTATGCTGAATTAATATCTTTACGGATATTAACTTTCAAGATTATTACAAACTGTAAGGCTAAAGTATGGGTTTGGAAGAAGGATTGGTTACGGGAAACCGTAACTGATGATCCATCGGTTCTACAAAGAAATCAAGGTAAATAGTTAACCAATAAAGGTACTGTTTTAAATTTCAAATATTTAGACAAAAAGTATTTTTGTATTCTAAAGAAGTTCAACATCTGAACTATATAGTGTAATCTCGATTTTCCGATCGGGACTATTTACTTTGAGACTGTAACATGAACTGTGTCAATGGAATAATTCAATAAGATTATTTATATTCAATTATTCAAACGACATGGTCATGAAAGAAAAAGACCCATTCGACTTTGAACGCTTCAAGACAGAAGCCATGCAAGGTCTTTACGAAGGTAAAAGTTTGTCTCCCAACGATGGCGTCCTAGCGCCGTTAATGAAGCATCTGTTGGAATCAATGATGGATGGAGAACTGGAAAACCATTTGAACGAAGAGAAAGCGTCGGGCAATAGTAACCGGCGAAATGGTAAGACAAAAAAGACTGTCCGAGGCCTTAATACTGGGACATTTGAACTGGAAACAGGTCGTGATAGATCCGGCACGTTTGAGCCGAAAGTAGTACCTAAAAGACAATTAATCATTACTGAACAGCTTGAGGGACACGTATTGAGCATGTATGCCAAAGGAATGAGCACACGGGCGATAAGTGAGTTTATCCGCGAAATGTATGCAATGGAGATCTCTGCCACAGAAATATCACGTATTACCGAAAGTGTACTTCCAGCGGTAAATGAGTGGCGTAGCAGGCCTCTTGAAGCTGTTTATCCCTTTGTTTTCCTGGATTGCATGCACATTAAAGTTCGCCAGAATGGAACTGTTGAATCAAGAGCTATTTATAACATACTGGGAGTTGGCATGGATGGTAGAAAAGATCTGATCGGTCTTTATAGCTCAGAAAATGAGGGAGCTAAGTTCTGGCTTTCAGTTCTTACGGATCTAAAGCAACGTGGTGTTGAAGACATCCTTATAGCTTGTATTGATGGTCTAAAAGGGTTTCCCGAGGCCATAGAAGCTATTTTTCCAAAAACAAAGATCCAACTGTGTATTGTTCATCAGATCAGAACAAGCATGCGCTATGTAACCGAAAAAGATAAGAAGGTAGTAATGGAGGATCTAAAGCCAATCTATAAGGCCGTGAACGAAGAAATGGGATATGAAAACCTACTGTCTTTCGAAGAAAAATGGGGTAAGAAATACCCTCTTGCCGCCAAATCCTGGATCGATAATTGGACTAATCTTTCCACTTTCTTTGAGTACGAAGAACAGGTTCGCAAGATTATATACACCACAAATCCGATTGAGGGAATACACCGTCAGATACGAAAGATTACTAAGTCCAAGGGAGCGTTTAGCTCTGAACAGGCTTTATTGAAGCTGATGTATCTGATTATTAAGGACATTTCTAAAAAATGGACGATGCCAATACATAACTGGGGCTTGACTATATCCCAACTATATATTAGATTTGGGGATAGACTCAAACTCGAAAGAGGTTTTTAAGTTTTTAATCCAATGACACAGTTGGTGTTACACTCCCTTTACTTTATAATTTTCTATAAATACTGTATCATTTTTCCAAATCGTATGCATTATGATTAATAATTTTCTCTGTATGGCAACCTGCCCGACCATTTTTGATGACTTTTTTTGAATGATTCTAACGTTGGTTTCCTTTAGCTATGCATTGTATCAACAAGCTACCATAGCCGGAAAATACAGTGCATTCCTCTTCTTTTTAATACTCCATTTGTTAATTTTCCTCTTCCAGCTGCATATCTTCTTCAAAATTTATTGGCATCAGACTCTCGGGTACTTTCTTTTCAGACTTTAAACCTAAATTTTTTAAGCTTATTGCCTTGTCAATCAAGTTCCCTTTTCCGTCTTTAAGTCGACCTAATGCAGTCTCATAGGAACCTTGAGCGTCTTTTAACTTTTTTCCGATAGCTTCAAAACTCTCTGTAAAGCCTACAAATTTGTTATATAGGCTCTCCCCTCGCTCTACAATCTCCATTGCATTCTTGTTTTGCCATTCACGCCTCCATAAATCAGAGAATAACTTAAGGCAGGCTATCAGCGTAGTAGGGCTAACTAGAAGAATCCTTTTTTCATAAGCGAAAGACCATAAATCAGATTCTCCTTGTATTGCAATTAAATATGCTGGTTCAATAGGAACAAACATCATTGTGAAATCTAAAGATTTTTCTTCAACATCATCATATTTTTTATTGTTCAGCCCGTCAATATGTTTTTTTATTGATTTTATGTGCTCAGCCAGATATTTTGATTGTTCGTCTACATTTTCACTAGCAGTATATTGGTTATATGCTACTAATGAAACCTTTGAGTCAATCATGATTGCCCTCTCGTCAGGAAGGACAACTTTTACATCAGGTCTTAGACTATTACCTTCCTTATCTTTCATTGACTGCTGAACAAAATATTCTCGATTCTTAGTCAAACCAGAAGACTCAAGTATCCTTTCCAAAATCATTTCACCCCAGTTACCCCTTTTTTGTGAATTCCCTTTTAATGCAGAAGCTAAACTGTTGGCCTCCGAACTCACAATATTTGTTTGATCGATCAACCCTTTTATTCTTTCCTCTAATGTTGATCTTTGTTTTGTGTCTTCTGTATGCGTTTCTTCGATTTTTGCTTTGAACTTGTTGATATCCTCCTTTAGCGGATTGAGCAATGTTTCAATATTTGATTTGTTGGTCTCTGTAAATTTTGACGATTTTTCTTCAAATAATTTGTTGGCAATTTTCTCAAATTGCAGGTGTGCTGTTTTTTGGAGATCTTCAACCTCTGTTTTTTGCGTGGTCAGCTTTTCCGATATTGTGGTATTATATGCTGTTAATTTGCTGACCTGTGCTGTTAGCTCATTAAGCTTTGATTGTAAACTATCTATCTGTTCAGTTTGCTTATGGTTTATATCGTTCTGCCTGGATAAGGTTTCAGAAATAGCACTATTGACCGCATTTAATTCAGATATTTTTTGCTTATGGTTGTTGATCTCATCTTGTCGAACTATGTTTGTTTCAAGCTCATTTGTAAGCCTGTGTGACAGCTCAGCTATTCTGTTTTCTCTGTTAGTTAACTGTGTTTCCAGTGAAGTTGACTTCGTTTGGAACTGGATAGCTTCATTTTCTTTTGATCTGACCTTATCTAAAAGTTCTTCATTCTTCGTCTGGCACATTGCTATCTTCTCTTCATAAACTCGAAGGTGTGTCGTTGTTTCATGGTATTTTGAAGACATTTCGTCGTATGCTGATTTTAAAACATATTTTGTTTTGTTGAATAAATGAAAAATAATGTAAATTACTATTCCACCTACTAAAAAGCCAATTGCTATGCTTATCGCTTCCATATTCTATTTTTTATTTTAATTATTCTTTATTAGTCAGTCTTATGTGTAATACCTACTTAAGGCCCCTCGTTGTTATCGGGGTACAGTACGAACTCTTATTATTGCACGTCTCTCTTTATGGATTAGGTTATTAATAATGAATCGAAAGAATATTTCGATGACGATAATAGAGGTAAAAAAATACCCTCAAAAAGTTTAAATAGCTCGCACCTATATCACTAAAGACAGTAGTGCCGATAACAACATTGGCAACTATTGGATCATTATAGCGTGAAATCTCCCTCCCTTCGATGGAATTGGTCGTGGTTACTATCATGGCATTATACTTTTCAATCGGGCAAGGTTAATACCCAAGCCTAATATACATTATTTATTCTGAATTAATATGTTTTCAGATATTAACTTTCAAGATTATTACAAACTGTAAGGCTAAGGTATAGGTTTGAAAGCAGGATTGGTTACGGGAAACCGTAGCCGATTTACTCAACCGTTTTAATAAGACAATAAATAAACAAAAAGGCCTCCCTCGTTAACCGTCGAGGGAGGCCATGTTGGCTAGATGTCCGCTTGGGCTAGATGTTAACCGGCTTTGGGCATTCATCTACTGTAAAGATCGCGAGATTAGTTGAGATAATTGTTGTTCATTTCTTATAAAATGTTGTTCAAAAATTCCATTCTAATTATAATTCAATTCCAAAAGGCTATTTCACTTCATCAAATATTATTATCTGTCTTAAGAAAATTCCAGATCAACCCACTCTTCGATAATGACTACCGTCTTTTATCAAAAAGTTCTTCCATGATCATCCCCATCTGATCCGTCAATGTAAAATATTTTTTAATGCTTAGAATTTCTATAGTCAAAAATCAGGTAACAGAAGACTTTTTGACTGTTCGTACTCCGTGCTCAACAGCTAGAAATAATGTTTTTTCAAAAACCAAACAGGATTCGCCCCTCCCAGACTCAAGGTTATTTTATTCCTTTTATATCCGTTTTCATCGAATATCGTCCTTTATCCACTTTAATTCCCCACGTTGTATCATAGCTATATACTTTTGCACCTGATCATCGGTCAATAAGCAATTGTCTTCAAGGTGGTAATTGAACTGCTTAGTGAAGGTGTAATATTGAATACTTCCTACATAAGCATTATTGAGATAAATATGCCAAAGGCTGTATTTCTTGGCCCGGACTTCCACTACCTGGCGTTTTCCATGATGATAAAACAACTCAGGCACATCCGTATCAAAGCGAAGTATAAGAGCGTCAATGCACGCTTCCTTGATGTCATCGGCAAGTACACCGAATGCCAATTGCCACACGCCCTGAGATTTCCTGAAAACATAAAAAGCAAGACCATTTTTGTTGTAAAGATGATAATCTTTCATGCCCATGCTTTTATCATGCACGGTAATTTGAGCGTACAGTACCCGATTTCGGCAAAAGATTTCTAGCGGTTTCATTTTACAATATTACTAATATTATTAGTAATATTGTAAACGGTATAGATTTATAGGTTTCTCAATTTTTATATGTAATCGGATATATTAAGCCTATCATAGCCCGATAATAGCATCGCACAAATTGTTTGGACATATGGCTTGAGCGTTGCTATGACACGCTTGTACATTTCCTGCATCTTCTTCTCATACATGGTAGAGCGGCCACCAAAGAAATCGACATAGCTCGCTGCTATATCGCTAAAGGCAGTGGCGGACAATATTGGCAGCTATTGGAATGTTGGAATCGGTCGTGGCATTCTGAATTAATATGTTTACAGCTATTAACTTTCAAGATTATTACAAAATGTAAGGGTGAGGTATTGGTTTGAAAGTCGGATTGGTTGCGGGAAACCGTACTGATTTAGTTAGCAGTTTTAAGAAGGCAATTAAGATAAACACCAGGTAGCGATTTCTGGATATGAATACATAAAAGTAAGGTACAACGGAATAAGACCGTAGGACAGTGGAAAGGTTTCAGGATATTGAAAAGCTCACCGAAATTGAAAAGGATCACATATTTGCACTATTTGACGCATTCATCGCCAAAAGCAAGATGCAGGCGATACTCAAATAAAGCAATAACGCCCAATCTCTATAGGATTGAGGGTTTTATCTCAAAGGTACCATTCGGTTCTTTTCTATAAGCAAAAAAGCCGGGCTCCATATCAGAAAGAGACAACAGTTCCTCATCTATGTTCAATATCTCTTCCATGGAAATAACTTTATACTCCGATTCTTCAACCGCTCTGTCACTAATAAATTCCCACATTCCATCCTCTAGATGATGATACACTCTAGTTATTTGATCCGTCTTATTCAAAACAAATGATGTTGTCAAAACTGCCTCTTTGGCATCAGAAAAATAGTTAATTAACTCCATTAGAGATCCTGTTGTAGTAGCGGCTTAATGCCCACCGAAACTAAATAAAATATGACTTTTCCCTTTATACGATATTCCTCTAAAATGGTACTCTTTTCATAAACGTTTTATATTGATGTAATTTTCGATTGGACAAATTTTAGAAATTTATGAATGAGCTTATTTTACACTTTCTAGTTCTGAACTATGCAAATCTGCTATTTTTTTATCCAGTTTATTGGCATCTATCTGTTGTAAAAATTTTTCTCTATTGGATATCATTCCTTGTAAATTATGAAGCCAAACATCCAACTTGCCAAACTTCCATTCAAATAGATTCGGTGACCAAGATATTGAAACGTTATTTATCTCAGTCAAAACTTGTTCAACCTTATTTATATCGTTTACATAAAAAGCTGCTAAAAGTTTTGCTTCAAAAAGTTTTGCCTGTCCAACTGGACTTGATTTTATAAGCGTTTGGGTAAACTGTTTATTAAAAATCTCAAATAATTGACCGACAGTTATATAATTCCTCCCAAGAATTGGAACCTGTTTCTTTGTACATTCTACAGCTTCTTGAAAAAAATTCAGATGTTTCTCGTAAGGAATATTAAATTGAAAACCTCTCCTATTATATATTTCCTGTATAAAAATAGGTTCTATAAGACATTCCTTTATGTTTGTTTTCCATAGAGGATAACACACAAAAATTGGCCTATAACATTGTGTTCGCGGAAGACTTAATATTTCTATGCCTAAAAGAAATGCTCCACATACTTTGTACAATTTATTTTGGTTATAAACGGACAATTCTAAAAAGTTATCGGACCAATTATTTATAACTTCTTTCTTTATATTATTTGCTATCATTTCTGTTTAATAACTTGTGTAGATAACCATCAAAGAAATCTACATAACTCTCACCTATATCACTAAATACAGTGGAGCCGATGACAACATTGACAGCTATTGGAAAGTTGGAATTGGTGGTGGTTACCATCATGGCATGCTAATTTTCATTGGGGCAAGTTAATGCCCAAGCCTAATATACATTATTTATGCTGAATTAATAGGCTTACAGATATTAACTTTCAAGATTATTACAAACTGTAAGGCTAAGGTATTGGTTTGAAAGAAGGATTGGTTACGGGAAACCGTATCCGGTTTACTCAACCGTTTTAAAAAGACAATAAAATAAAAAAAAGCCTCCCTTATAACCGTTAAGGGAGGCAATTTTGGCTAGATGTCTGCTTGGGCTAGATGTTAACCGGCTTTGGGCATTCATCTACTGTAAAGATCGTGAGATTAGTTGAGATAATTGTTGTTCATTTCTTATAAAATGTTGTTCAAAAATTCCATTCTAATTATAATTCGATTCCAAAAGGCTATTTCACTTCATCAAATATTATTATCTGTCTTACGAAAATTCCAGATCAACCCACTCTTCGATAATGAAAACCGCCGTTTATCAAAAAGTTCTTCCATGAGCATCCACACCTGATCCGTCAAAGTAAAATATTTTTTGGTGTATAGACCATCTATAGTCAAAAATCCGGTAACAGAAAACTTTTTGACAGCTAGTACCCAGTGCTCAGCAGCTAGAAATAATTTTTTTTAAAAACCAAACAGGACTCGATATTGTATTAATAGTACTTTTCAAAATAGGTAGTAATTAGGAAGCCTTGAGATCCTCCCAGACTCAAGGTTTTTTTTTATTCCTTTTATATCCTTTTTTCATCGAATATCGTCCTTTATCCACTTTAGTCCCCCGCGTTGGATGATGGCTATATACCTTTGCACGTGATCATCGGTCAATAAGCCATTGTCTTCAAGCTGGTAATTGAACTTCTTATTGAAGGTGTAATATTGAATACTTCCTACATAAGCATTGTTGAGATAAATATGCCAAAGGCTGTATTTCTTGGCCACAACTTCCACTAACTGGCGTTTTCCATGATGATAAAACAACTCAGGCACATCCGTATCAAAGCGAAGTATAAGGGCGTCAATGCACGCTTCCTTGATGTCATCGGCGAGTACACCGAATGCCAATTGCCACTCTCCCTGAGATTTCCTGAAAACATAAAAAGCAAAACCATTTTTGTTGTAAAGATGATAATCTTTCATGCCCATGCTTTTATCATGCACGGTAATTTGAGCGTACATTATCCGATTGCGGGAATCCGTAGCCAATCTATTTATTCAGTAACTTTAATGAGACAAACAAATTAAGCAATAAAAGCTCCTCTCGTTAACCACCAAAGGAGGCAATCTTCGCGAAATATGTTCATACGTATAAAGCTCACAAGATTGGACAGATTCCTATCCCGGTCTATCAAGGATAGAAACTGACTGAAAACACTATCCGCCACTTTTTTATACGAATTATCTTATCGTTTTGGACGTTTCCTCTGTTCCAACTTTGCTTAGAAGATATTGAAATTAGACCTGATATTTTAGCTGATACAATGGTGGTTACTGTTTTTATAGCAGAAGAACTTCCAATGGATATAACTGCCAACGGAAATGAATGGCTTTTGCGAGAATATAAAAAATCAGACAAATTAATAATTAAAGAATTAAACAATCCTGATTCAGGACTAAAACCATTCCCCCTAAAACCTTCAAAAATAGAAGAAGATTATCCCGTGTGGGATGGAGGTGGTTTAACAAGTGAAATGGAAAATGAAATATTAAAACTTGAAAGTTCGGGAATAATTGAAGGTTATTATGATATAGCTGAAAATCAATATGGACACAAACTTGGAGGATATCCAAGCTTTTGTCAACCAGGTGTTTATTTCGGCAAAGACTTTGAATTTGTATTTCAAATTGCATCCGACGACAAAGCAAATTTGAATATAGTTGATAGCGGAACGATGTATTTTGCTAAAAATGCGAAAACAGAAGAATGGAATTTTTACTGTGACTTTTATTAACAAAAACAGCAGAGCTCAAAACAACTGTAATAGCCACTACTTGATCTGAGGATCAAAACTTCAAACAAAATATTCCTTCCCGACATTTCCAATTGCCTAAGCCTCCTGCCTAATATTTTCCCAAGTGCTTTTTGTCATTTCAAACTTAACCTCTTTACTGCCGTGCATTCCGTTTCTCTCCCAACCTGATTTCAGATAAAACCCTTCTGCTCTTGAATTAGGAGCTGTGCCCAGCCATACAAATTGCTTTCCTGTAGAAAAATACCAGTCAAGCATCATTTGATGGAGCTTGCGGCCTATTCCTTGTCCTTCAAATTCCGGTGCTAAGAAAAGTGCCCAGATATTATCTTCTTTTAAATCTGCAATCGCAAAACCTACAATTTGGTCAGCTATCTCACAAACCCAGCCCTTTCCCCGCTCAAATAAAAATTCTTCGCAGTCTTTATCACTTACCAGTGCTGGATCAGAAAGCGTATTTTCTTTGACAGAATTTCTAACGATCTGGATCTGTTTAATATCTTCAATTTTTGCTTCTCTAAATTTCATGGTTATAAAAGGCTAATAATTCAATTTTTAAATATTTTGACCGTACCAATATAATTATATTCAGCAAATGGATAGTTAATATTCACAAAATATTATCAAAGAAAAATTAATACCACAAGGATTTGATCCAATATATATATTTGAAGAAACAACTTTCTCAATATAATCGAATAAAAATATTATGACCAATAAATCCCCAAACCTTAAAGATGGAAAAAGTTTGTAATTTTTCAGCGCTTTAACGGAAGGTGGATTACATTCCTTAAATAGCGCTATTGGTTAGCTGCTGATCCAAATTATCACTCCGCTACCCGACAATCGAACCCAGCTCATGCTGATAGTTATCTACCTCCGATCTGGGCATCAGGAAAACGTATAGGTCCAAGACCGACCCTCGGCAGCAGTTTCCAAAAGGGTGAATGTTTGTCATTATGATTAATATGCATAGTTAAATATAATTCTTTTCTAGCCTATAATATGTCCGTCCTGCGCACTTACACGAACGAGCTTCCCCTGTTTATTGTACACCAGCTGCAGCCCATGTTCCTGCTCCCAATCGCAATCGCAAAGCAGTTGCAGATATACACCTTTATCTTCATACGGCTCGCGGCTTACATATAGCCCGGTACATTTTACAAACTGCCACACCTCTTCAGGCTGCTTCATCTTCCACATCGCATCATCAGCATCATCGTAACCAATGGCGTCCAAAAAATCCATGCAATTTTGGTACACATATGCCGATACCGTAAGGCGGTGGCTGTTATCCTGCGCCAAGAAGTTACGTAACAGTTCATCCGCTTCCTCGATAAAAGAATGGTCTTCATTTGGATTAAAATCCGTAAACGAAACCGGCATTTTTTCATTGTTGAAGAAGGGAATGTCGACCTCATCTATGGCCGTCCACCAATCATCATACTCCGTATTAGTTAATCTGCCGACAACGGCGGACTGTATCTCGGTTTGGGTGATGGGAGACGGTTTGGTGACAATTGGCACCTTGTTGTCGAGTGATTCAAAAATAGTACGTTTTGTTGCTTCATCACGCTCGATAAAATTATTGAGCTGCTGTGACAGTTCCTTGATATTAGTGATCCGGGTTATTCCTTTTGCGGATATCCTGATAGTAAAATCCCCTATAGCAGCATCATATTGCATAGAGACATATTGATAATCATAAGTGGGCAGTTCAAAATATGTATAGGCGTTTATGGTATAATACGCCATACAATATCGGAAATCATCTGTTTGATAAGTTTCGTTCTCGGGACTGCAATTTAGGGAAGGGTGGTACTTACGTATGATAAGCAAAATGTTATGGTCCGCGCTTACGGTAGCCAGCGGGTATCGCTTTAAAAACTCATTCAATGTTTTGTTTAACCTGTTACGGCTAGTTTGCAGCAACTCTCCCGGTTTTTCAAGTTCCCATCCAGTCATTATTTATTATATATTAATAATACTACCCCAAAGTTACTAAAAAATAAAATTCTTCGCTATTGGCTGGCAAAAGAAAAGCCCTGCATGACACATCAGCTATTCACCGTAAATGCCTTTTCATCCCCCCGCTAAGCAGCTGCGCTACGTGTTGATTTTCACTTTATCTTGGTGATTATAAAAACATGATTATTTAAACATAGCACAAAAAGCCGATGAACGCGGAGACATTGAACCGGACAACACAGCGGCAAGCCCGTTATGTTGCCCTGCGTTCATCAAAGGATATATTGGGGATATGCTTATAAGACGCCGAGTTTTTGATCGGGAAAGCCATAGACAATTTCATCAGCAGCAATTTTTGAGCCAATTGCGCTATTAACTGTGGTTTGTTTCCTCCCATTTACATAACCGTCTTTATCAATGATTTTTGCAAACTGTGCATTAGCTAATTATATTCTATATCCACCAGAAACTTCTATCCGTTGCGCATTAATCCATTTGGAATCATCGGAGCAAAGGAATGCTACCACACTTCCAATATCATCCGGCAATCCTACCCTTCCCAGAGCTGCTTCGGAAGCTAAGTATTTATTTACGTCTGACATATCACGGACAACACCGCCATCAAAATCAGTTTCAATTGCACCTGGAGCAAGTGCATTGACTCTTATTTTTCTACTTCCCAGTTCCAAAGCCTGATATCTTGATAGTGCATCTATTGCAGCTTTCATAGCGCCATATGCAGAGTATCCTGGAGATGAGAATCTGGCCAAACCCGAAGAAATATTCACGATACTGCTTCCGTCATTTAATAGGGGTAGTAGTTTCTGCGTTAAGAAATATGGGCCTTTGAAATGGATATTTGTCATGAGATCGACTTTTTCTTCCGTCATCGTTTCAAAGCTCTGGTTGATCCCTATGCCTGCGTTGTTTACGAGTGCATCCAGTTTTGCGCAAGAAAATTGTGTATCCAAGATGTTTTTCACTTCTGCTGTGAATTGATCGAAACCTGCCGTTGTTGAGATATCAAGAGACAATGCAAATGCTTTTTGTCCGATACTTTCAATTTCCGTTACTACCTCATCGGCAAATTCTTTTTTGGTTTGATATGTAAGGATAATATCAAACCCTTTTTTTGCCAGTTGCAAAACGGAATCCTTACCCAGTCCACGGCTTGCGCCTGTTACTAATGCTATCTTACTTGCCATTTTTATTGTTTTATTTGTTTTTATAAAGTTTAAAATAGGATGTTTACACTATGCAAAAGATCAATAACTTTCTGGTTATTTAGGCTATTAAATGTGCTTTCGAACTTATTGGTATATTCAATACTTTAGAAATTAAGCAATTTTTTTTAGCATCTTTTGTTATGGTTTCGAATTCATCTGCACTAATACCGGGCACTGCCCCAGAGATTGAAAGATGAATTCCTGCTATTGAAAGACCTTCCATGGTCAATGTAGCTTCGGTATCCAATGATGTTGGATTTAGTCCTTTTTCTGTTAATGCAAAACTAACCGCCATAGTAAAACATGCAGAATGTGCTGCTGCCAATAATTCTTCAGGATTTGTTCCTTTTTGATGGTCTTCAAGACGGGTTTTGAAACTGTAATTTGTCTTGTTTAGAATTTCACTTTGGGTAGTCAACTCCCCTCTACCTTCTTTTATAGTACCAGACCAATGTGCTTTTGCTGTACGTTCCATACGTTATGATGTTGTATTTATAGGTCAATTATTGGCAACTGCCATTGTTAGTTTAAGAAGCGTCCTCTGAATTGATTAGGGGTGACACCTACTTCTTTCTTAAAGAGACGGGAAAAATAAGTGGTGTTTTCAAAACCTAACAGGTACGAAATTTCAGAGATATTGAGTTCACCTTCACTCAGTAAATTTTTGGCTTCGGCGATTAAAAACAGATGGATGAGCTCCAGGGCTGTCTTACCTGTTTCTTCTTTAAGTAAATCGGTTAAATAACGGGGTGATATATGCAGCTTTTCTGCCATCTGCGCTACCGTGGGTAATCCAATGTCCTTTGTTTTTCTGCTTTCAAAATTTGCAACAAGCAGCGCATTAAACTTCGTTACCGTTGATCCTGTTAATTGCTTTCGGTTGATAAACTGTCTTTTATAAAACCGTTGTGCATATTTTAACATTGAATCAAGATGACTGATAATGATAGACTTACTTAGCTCGTCCGTATTGTTATTGTACTCTTTTTCGATATTGAAATACAAATTCCAGATGATATTTTCTTCCGCAGGTGAAAGGTGTAAAGCTTCGTTGACTTCATAATCGAAATAACTGTATTTTTTTATTTCGTTGTAAAGTGCTGTTCCGGCTAAAAAATCTTCGTGAATAATAATTAAAAAGCCTTTTTCCTCTAGCATTATGTTTTGGAATGCTACTTTCTGCTGTGGCTTTATGAACGACATGGAACCTAAGTCGTGGTCATATTTGGTTTTACCATACGACATACTCCCCGATTTCAATTTTTTGAATCCGATGATGTAAAATCCGGAAGAAAATTCAAGTTTATTATTCCCTTTACACATATCTTGCTCACCATAGACCACACTAAAAAGCGGGTTTTCAGGCGGCTTAATACCGAAAGCCTCGTGCAGGTCGCTAATTTTGGTAAAATGTTCCATATTTTTTTAAACGATATTAAAAGTAGATTCTGGAAAAGTCAGATCCCGCTCATTTTAAATTTCTGTTAACCGTGTGCTGCTACAGAGACATCCTGCCAAGATTCCCAGGTTTTAAGACGTTCGTCGTAAGTGTGTTGTGTCCAGGTGAATGCATTTTTACCTAACAGTAGTCTTAATGGTGGATTTTCGGCATCGACTAAACTCAGGATAGCTGTAGCCGTGGCATTTGGATTACCAGAATCTTGGTCTGCTGCGTGGTCATAAAAATCTTTTCTTATGGTATCGTAAGCAGAAACTGTTGAGCTGATCGCAAGAGAATTGTTTCCGAAGAAATCTGTAGCGAATCCGCCCGGTTCTACGATGGTTACTTTAATGCCAAAACCGCTTACTTCGCTTGCCAATGTTTCCGTAAGCCCTTCAACTGCAAATTTAGTGGCGCTATAAAGTCCCATTAATGGTACTGTATTTAGTCCCAAAGCACTTGAAAGCTGAATGATCTGACCTGAATTATGCGTACGCATAATTGGTAAAACCGCCTGAATCATCCATAATGAACCCAATACATTGGTTTCGAATTGCGCTCTAACATCGTCTTCGATAAGTTCTTCTACAGCTCCAACGTGTCCAAAACCTGCGTTATTTATGAGTACATCGATACTTCCAAAATGTTTTTTTGCGGTTTCAATTGCTTCAAAACTTCCAATTCTGTCTGTAACATCAAGTTTAAGAACCAAAAGATTTGATGAAAATTCTTGTTCCAGTTCTGCTAAGGTCTCAGGATTACGAACAGCCGCAACGACATTGTCGCCACGTCTTAAAAATGCTTCCGCCCAAATTCTTCCGAACCCACGGGATGCGCCTGTTATAAAAATTGTCTTTGCCATTATATTATTTCTAAATATTTGATATGGACAAATTTCTGCAAATTTTTACCTGTAATTATGATACAAAAGTAGGCAATAATGAAACGTTTTTACCTACTTTTACTAACGATCAAATTCAATTTTCTAGTTGTCGTTCAGTTTTTTACTTTGTTTTTGGATTTTTTTCAAACAATGCTCTATTGTATTTAACAACATCGGGATGAGACGGATAGCTTGACCTAGCTGAAAGTTCAACAATAGCTTTATCTCTCAAAATGGGTGCATTTTCTTTCACACCATCTGCCAATGCCTGTTTTAATTCTGCTGCATCCAATTCTGTACAGTAAGCTGGTGTGCCGGGCTGGTGTCTCCAAGATTCGGAAAGGTTACCCGAATCAACTGCATCGTAACCAGCTTCATTAACCAATCCGGCTATTACCTTTTTTGCTTCGGCATCATCACCGGCTACGGCCATTGCAATTCTGTTTTCAGCACCAGTTTTTTTTCCACCACTGGCAAGTGTTTCTGCCAATAAGTTATTGAATGCTTTTACTACAGGTCTTCCCAATTGTTCAGATACCCAGACACTCTCTACCTTTCCATTTTTGATTTCTTCAATATCTGCATCGCGGAATGGATAATAATTGGAGGTATCGACCACAATTACATTTTTCGGAACGTCGGCAAACAAATCTTTGGGCAGAGTGGGGATGGCTATAGTCGGCAAAGATAGAATAATGACATCTACATCCTTTACCACATCTTTTTGATGAGCAGCTGTAACACCTAATTCCGCAGCACGGGCATTCAATTTGTCGATGTCGCTTGCATTATTTATTTTCACTTGGTGACCGGCCGCAGCCATTTTTTTGGCGATTGTTCCGCCTATGGCTCCAGTACCTATTATTCCTATTTTCATATGTTATTTACTATTTTGTCTTCCCATTTTTACTCTAAACACAAATACAGCTTTTAGAGCCAGAAATGATCTAAATGCAAAACCTACATTTATTTTCTAGATTAGATATACAATGCACGATTGATGCGAAGTAGATACGCTGGATCTAGATCTTTGGAAATTCCACCCAATCGTTCCGTAATAGCCAGGATAGCTAAATCTCTTCGTTTTGGTAAGCGCTCCTTTTCTGCTGTATCCATCAAGGATGCTATTTCCTTTTGAGTTAGATCTGTACAGTATACCGGAGATCCAGGCTGCTGTCTCCAGGAATCAGACAGAGCGCCAGCATCAAATGCATCAAATCCGGTTTCATCGATCAATTTGATTGCAACCTGTCGATCTATATCCCTATCTGCAGATATTGGAATTGCTATACGCTGAGGAGCCCCAGAAGGTTTGCCATTCACGGCAAAAGAGTGAGCCCCAATTGCATTCCAAGCTTTAGCAAAGGGACGTCCCAACTGCTGTTTCACCCATAAACTTTCTACCTGCCCACTTTCAATGCTGTCAATGCTACCATCACGCGCAGGGTAATAATTAGAGGTATCTATAATGGTAGTTGCTTCCGAAACAGCAGAAAATAGTGGTGCTATAGCGGGTATACGGCTTAACGGAATAGATATAATGATAACATCTTTGTTATCAATAGCTTGCTGGATGCTGACTGCCTGCGCACCATTTGCGAGAATATCCTTTGCAATATTTTCTGGTCCCGAAGAATTTGCTACATCCACATTATGACCTCCTTCTGATAATTTTAAAGCTAATGTTTTGCCAATAAGGCCGACACCGATTATTCCTATATTCATATCTTAATATTTTAAATATTTAATTTTAATTAACTCCACGCATGTCCTTTACAAATCTGACATGTATTTTTAATCCTTGAGCTTCAAGTATTAAAAGATAATGAGACAAATCTACAGAAACTAAACTTTCCTTTTAATAGTACTTTCCCAAAGGAAAGTAGATTTTTAATTTAGTATGGAAAAAACATATTCCCTTATCAATAGATCAATTTCACTTTCCTTTAGGTAACTACTATATTTTGGTTAGTAATTTTGCTGTAATTTTGTAAGATGTAAAAATGTTTGGATCGATACTTTAGAAAATCTCGAGTTGAGATAAGGCATTTAAATAAATCACCAAGCAATATGGGTAATAAAAAGAAATTGAAACTTGCCGCCATTATCGAAGGTACAGGTTGGAATCATACCTCTTGGCAACATCCGGATATGCCGGCAGACGCAAGCGAAAACATCGACTTTTATGTTCAGCAGGCCAAACTTGCGGAAGATGCCAAATTTGAAAGTTTATTTTTGATTGATGTCAGCCACGTTGGTCCAGGAAATATTCCGCATTATCTGAGTATGTTCGAAGGCGTTTCTATCATGTCTGCCTTAGCCATGAAGACCGAACGAATAGGACTTTCTATGACGGCTTCAAGTTCTTATACAGATCCTTATAATGTAGCGCGTCAGGTTCTGTCTTTAGATAAAATAAGTCGAGGAAGAGCGTCACTGAATGCCATAACTTCCAATCCGGGAGGGATGGTCAATTTCAGTCGGGGGCACTTGTCGAAAGCAGACCAGTATCCTATGCATCGCGAGTTTTTAGAAATTATAAGGAACTTGTGGGACACCTATGAGGACGATGCATTTGTAAGGGATAAAGAAAATGGAATCTTTTTGAATCCGTACAAAATGCATTTAACAAACTACAGGGGGAAATATTTTTCTGTCGAAGGTCCGTTGAATATAAGCCGTTCTGTTCAGGGAAGACCTGTTTTATACACTGCTGGCAGTTCACCAACATTTGTTGACATAGCTACTACTTACACGGATGGTGCTTTTGTAGGCGGTTTTTCGCTGCAAGAGATAAAACATACGGCCATGGCACTTAGAAAAAAATTGGATGAGAAGAATAGAAATCCAGACAACTTTGTGATCGCGACTTCGCAAAATCCAATCGTGGGAAGAACGGATGCTGAAGCTCATCAAAAATATATGGAGCTGGCGGCACTGAATCCGTATCAGCGAATTGCACCACCGCTATTTTTTGGGTCTGCCGAAAGTGTTGCTGATGAAATTCAGAATTGGTACGAAGGGGGAATTATGGATATGCTGATGATCAAACAAGATCATCCGTACGGTCTCAGAGACTTTATCGAATTGGTCGTTCCTATATTACAAGAACGAGGAATCTTCCATACCGAGTATGAAGAAACAACACTTCGTGGAAACCTCGAGCTTCCAAAACCAGCATTCAGAAATTTTTAATCACATCAATCTATTTGCTTTTCAACATGGGAGCAATTTAAACGGATTCAGTGTCTTTTGTTAATTGCTATCAATAATAAAGTTTCAATTGATAACTTTGTGTTGATTTATTTGATAAGAGGTTAGGTGCTGTTATTCGTGTTATCTGTTATTTAATAAAATCAAAATTTCGAAAAAATGAAAAAACATATCGCTCACTCCATTTTAGAACTCGCCATCGTATCAGAAGGCAGTACATTTAGACAGACATTACAGCAGTCGCTGGAACTGGCTAAAGTGGCAGAAGCAAATAATTATAAACGCTATTGGTTTGCGGAACATCATAATTCGGCTTCGGTAGGCAGCAGTGCCACTTCGCTACTCATACTTTATGTAGCCGAAAACACCAGTACAATAAGAGTAGGGTCGGGTGGCATTATGCTACCCAATCATTCGCCTTTGATCATTGCGGAGCAATTTGGAACTCTTGCTCATCTTTATCCTAACCGAATTGATTTAGGTCTGGGAAGAGCGCCAGGTACAGATACGCTGACGGCTCAGGAGATCCGATCGGACTTTATGAAAGCAGCGCACTCTTTCCCTGCGGAAATTGAGAAAATTGAACATTATTTTTCAAAATCCAACAGTACGGGTAAAGTAAGAGCACCGATCGCAGAAGGTGCCGATGTTCCCATTTACATCTTGGGATCAAGTACGGATAGTGCACATCTAGCTGCTCGAAAAGGATTGCCTTATGCATTTGCAAGCCATTTTGCCACAGATCATTTAATGTCGGCATTAAAAATCTATCGGGATGAGTTTCAATCTTCCGAAATGATGAAAAAACCTTATACAATTGCGGGTGTCAATGTGATCATCGCTGATACGGATGAAGAAGCACAAAAATTGTTTACATCACTGATCAGGATGTTTTTGGCTATTTTGACAGGATATTCTCAGCCTTTGCATCCGCCTACAGAAATGACCGATGAACTGAAAGACATTTTCCATCATCCAAGTGTACATAAGATGCTTAAATATTCCTTTGTGGGCACTAAGGAAACCGTTAAAGAACAGACGAAAGCGTTTCTTGAACAAACGCAGGTTGACGAACTTATTGTCGTATCAACGATTTATGACATAAAGGATAGAATTAAGTCGATAGAAATGTTTGCTGAAGTAATGAAAGAAATCAATGAGGTCGATAGCGCAATCTAAAATTAACGTAATTGGCTCATCAGTATAATAAAAACAAAACAATGGCACAAAAAAAAATTCACTGTGACTGTCTAGAGACTATAAAACCAGTGCGAGATACTTTGGATGTTATCAATGGGAAATGGAAAATACCCATCATCATATCAGTTGGTGTTGGCAATGATCGCTTCACAGATATCCAGGAGAGTATACCCGGAATCTCACCGAAAGTATTAGCGAAAGAACTTAAGGATCTTGAACAGCATAAATTGCTGAAAAGAATTATCATTGATGAGTATCCAATAAAGATCTCCTACATACTTGAGCCTTATGCAGACACTCTAACCCCCATTATTTATGCACTTAAGGATTGGGGAATAAACCATAAGAAAAAGGTGACGGAGTAATTTTTTTCAGGCAAGAATTTTAAAAACACTCCTAAATCCGGGGAGACGTCACTTTTGACTACTGACATTCAATTGTCACAAACCAGATTTAAATGTGAGTGGTAATGATACGATTTTGCGGAAAGCACTTTTATAATGCTGTAAACCATGCTTGATTTGCCACTTGCATCGTCAGACTGGTACCCAACCGTAATCCTACAGCTGATGCTGCCCATCAATAAGGTGTTCCTGCTTCCCGTATAGGTATGGGAAAGTTCCAGTTTTTTGGTAAGCTCCGTCAATACCAATAAATTTGGTGCCCAGTTAGAAAATTTTCTCGTGTAAGGCGCATAATTCTGAAATGTCGCTGATGTCTGTATTCTCAAAGCGGATCCCGAGAAGCAATGTCCATTCGTTTCCAAGATCAAAATTTAAGGTAGCATAGGCTGAAAAAAAAATCTGCTATTTGTACTGTATACTTCCGGAGCGATTAGTATCTACTGGCAGTGCGCTGTTAAGAACTTCATAGACGCTCCATACTCCTGATAGTGGTCGGTATTGCTATATCGGTTAAATAATAACAGGATATAGGATTGGTAATATACCACCTACAAATAGCATTGAAATATTTGTCCTCCGTAGAAAAAAATTTCCATTATTACACTATCGTCATTTTGACTTACAATACTACGCTTTAGATTAATCTCAGGCTTTTTGCAATGCCCACTTTTGTATAGTTAAATAAAAATAAAGAGACATGCAAAAGACAATTTTCATTACAGGAGCCTCTTCAGGTTTAGGAAAGGCGACAGCTAAATTATTTCACACAAAGGGCTGGAACGTTATTGCAACGATGCGAAACCCTGAAAAGGAACAGGAACTGAAAGAACTTCAAAATGTAACCTTAATAAAATTGGATGTTACCGATGGTGTGGCAATTCAAAAAACAGTTTCGTCTATTTTACAATCCCATTCTGTTGATGTAGTATTGAACAATGCCGGTTATGGTCTGATAGGTCCGCTGGAAGCTTTGACCGATGAGCAAATTACGTCACAAGTGCACACCAATCTGCTGGGTGTAATTAATATAACTAGAGCATTTGTTCCTTACTTTAGAGAAAAGAAAAATGGAATATTCATCAATATTACCAGTACATTTGGCTTATTGGGGTATCCAACCTGTTCAATTTATAATGCCACCAAATTTGCAGTAGATGGTTTTTCAGAGGGTCTGGCCTACGAATTGGCACAATTTGGCGTTCAAGTCAAAGTAGTAGCACCGGGCGGAATGCAGACTGATTTTGCAGGGAGATCATTACAAGGAGGAATGCATAATGCTTACTCCCAGCTGGTGGCGAAAGTAAGTGAAGGCTATAGCGCGGAACAGCTCGCCAATTATACAAAGGCAGAAGACGTGGCCCAGATTATTTATGATGCAGCCACTGATAACAAAAAACAGCTCAGGTATATAGCAGGCAACGATGCTATTGGTCTATATAAGGAGCGTTTGGAATTGACACCCGAAGGACAATTCGAAAAAATACGTTCACAATTTATATTTTAATTTCGTTGTTTCTGTCAGATTTAACACCAACTTGGCAGAAACGACTTCTTTATGAATTGCTTAAATTTGTACTATGAAAAAACAGCCGGTCATATTCAGTTCGCTATTCCAATTGCATAAGGCAATGGGCCAAGCGGCACCGTCACATCCACTGATCAGTATAATGAACTATGGAGATGCTATATTTGACCCAAAGGATTTTGAACACGGGATTATACTCGACTTTTACAAGATATCTTTCAAGACAAGCTTTTCAGGAAAACTGAAATATGGTCAGGGATTTTATGATTTTGAATCGGGCGGTATGTCATTTATAGCACCCGGTCAGTTATTAAAAATGCAGGACGAAGAAGCGGATTTTAGTGGGATGACACTCCACATCCATCCCGATTTTATTCGACACTATACATTAAATACGCAGATCAAACAATATGGCTTTTTTGCCTACTCGGCTGCGGAGGCTCTTTATCTTTCGGAAAAGGAAAAAGCAACCATTCTGAGTATTTACAGATTCATTCAGGAGGAACTGAGCGAACGTATCGATAAATTCAGTCAAGATGTGATCATTTCACAGATTGAACTTTTGCTCAATTATGCCAACAGATTTTATGATCGCCAGTTCCTGACCCGAAAGGCGGCAAACAATGATATTCTTTCAAAATTGGAAGTGTTGTTGGAGAACTATTTTAAGGAAGATAAATTATTGATCAAGGGACTGCCAACCGTCCAATCAGTGGCAGAAAATCTTAATGTTACACCACGGTATCTAAGCGATCTGCTGCGCAACCTAATCGGATTGAATACCCAGCAGTTCATCCACGAAAAAGTAATAACAAAGGCGAAAGAATACTTGACAAAGGATAAACTGACCATCGCTGAAATCGCATATCATCTAGGATTTGAACATCCGCAATCTTTCAATAAACTCTTTAAAAGTAAAACTTCGTTGTCCCCTTCTGACTATAAAAAGAGCTTATTGAATTGACTAGAAGGAATAAATATTAAATTTTGAAATGATTGTTTCAAATATTTTTATATCTTTGCACTTGAATATGGCAAGAAATGTTGAATTTGACGAACAATTAGCGGTTTCCAAGGCAATGGATGTCTTTTGGAGAAAAGGCTATAATGGCACCACGATGCGGGATCTGACCGAGGCTATGGGTATCAATAGTAGCAGCCTTTACAATACCATTGGCGACAAGCACGAACTTTTTATCCGTTGTATAAAGCATTATACCGAGACAAGGATGAAAGAAGCCGTAAAGCAGTTGGAGCCCATTAAGTCTCCAATAAAAGGGATCGAAAAATTTATCCAATCTTCGGCTTATACCATTACAAATGAACCCAACAGTTGCTTGGCCATTAAAACTACTTTTGAAGTCGCTGCAACCGATGAGCAGGTGCAAAAAATCATTAAGGCTGACAATGAATTTACTTATAAACTTTTGAATGGCTTGGTCGAAAAAGCGATCCAAAAGGGAGAAATAACGGTAAGTCAAGATGCAGCTATGCTGACGGATTATATCATCAATCATTTTAGTGGCTGGCACGAATTTTTTATCATCCATAAAGACAAAAACCGCATTAAAAGCATGGCAAAGTTCCTGATCAAACAGATCAATCAATAATTTTTTTACCAAAATCTGAAACAAACGTTTTAAAAAATGGATATACTGAAAGAATACAAACATTACTACACAGCAGACGAAAAGCCTGAACTAGTGGAAATAGGCGAAGTTAGCTATGTGTCTATTCTTGGAGCAGGTGCTCCTGGAACTATTCTCTTCTATCAAAAGAAAGCAGCAATTAAAAAGTTTGTTACTATATTGGAACAGCAATATGCTAAAACCGATTTCGCATTTTCGAGCAAAGTGGTAGAAATATTCTACTGGTTTGAAGAGCAAAAAGTGGGATATGTAGATATCGGAAATTTCTATACCACTGTTGATTTAGACCTGTTGCTGTACCGCATTGTGATCCGCATTCCAGCTTTTATAAAGGCTGAAACCATACAAGAGATTGCGCAAACAGCCAATCTCCCTTTCGCAAAAGACTTTGAGCACTTTACTTACACCGCAGGAACTTGTGTACAGCTTTTACATAAAGGACCTTTTGCTGGAGAATTGCAAACATTGCCCATACTCCAAAAATTTGCGACGGAGAATGGATTTAAGAAATCCGGAATGCACCATGAAATCCACTTGACCCCTTTTGAGTCGGGGCAAAGTCAGGATCATCTGCAGACCATCTTGCGTGACCCAGTCAGTAAACAATACTAATTTTTTAATCAAATCTGAAACAAATGTTTCAATAATTTATCAATAATGGAGAACTCAACTCAAGAATTAAGGGGCAAGATTGCACTGGTTACGGGTGGAACAAAAGGTATTGGAAAAGCCATAGCAGATAAGTTGGCGTCCAATGGCGCAACAGTTGTGATAACAGCACGAAAACCATCCGAGGAAGAAACCGGACATCATTTTATAGCGGCCGATCTGACCGATAATAGCAATATTGCTGAGTTGTCAGGAAAAATCATCGAAAAATACGGAACGCTAGATATCCTGATTAATAATGTGGGCGGTACTTCTTCTCCGGCAGGAGGATTCCAGATGCTCAGTGACGATGATTGGAACAGGGATATCGAACTCAATCTTATGGCTTCTATCAGGCTGGATAAGGCTATGGTTCCAAAGATGATCGAAAAGAATTCGGGAGTTGTGATCCATATTTCCTCACTCAATGGCAAGATACCCTTGTACCAGTCCAATTTCTCTTACGGCGTAATGAAATCGGCGTTAAATGCCTACAGTAAAACACTTGCCAATGAAGTAGCAAAGAATGGTGTTCGGGTAAATACAGTTTCCCCGGGCATGGTCAAAACAACAGCTATGGAAACTTTTTTGGAAAGCTATGCAAAGACCATTAGCAAAACTGTAGCAGAAGCTTCACAACAACTTATGGATAGCCTGGGCGGGGTACCGTTGAACCGTTTGGCTGAACCTGAAGAAATTGCCAATATGGTGGCCTTTTTGGTATCGGATGGTGCAGGATACATCACCGGAGCTAATATAGTTGTTGACGGGGGTACTTATCCAACTGTTTAATGACCGGTTAGTTTAAGTATAATAAAAAAAATAATAAGATCGGAAACATTGATTTCGACATATCAATCAATTTAAAAAAAGATAAAATGGAAAAAGAACTTATAGGCAAAGTAGCCCTGATAACAGGAGGTACAAAAGGCATAGGCAGGGCAATCGCCGAAAGGTTGTCGGAAGCTGGGGCACTCATAATTGTAACGGCCAGAACCCGCCCTATAGAAACACACACAAAACATCATTTCATTGCAGCAGATCTGACTATTGCCGCTCAAACCGATAAGATGGTTAATGAAATCAACGAAAAATTTGGTTCAATAGATATTCTGGTCAATAATATGGGTGGTTCTACCAGTCCCTCGGGCGGGTTTGGAGCCCTTACCGATGAACATTGGGAAAATGACCTGCAATTAAACCTTCAATCTGCCGTACGCATTGATAGAGCAATATTGCCGCAGATGGTAGAAAAGAAGAGCGGTGTAATCATTCACATTTCTTCAGTCACAGGTACACTTCCGGTATATCAATCGCTAGGTGGCTATGCAGTTGCCAAAGCAGCTCTGAATAATTATAGCAAAAGTTTGTCGAAAGAATTTAGCCCAAAAGGGATCAGAGTGGCTACGGTCTCTCCGGGAATGGTAAAAACAGATACAATGGATGCCTACCTGCAATCACTGGCCAAAACATCGGATTTGAGCGTAGAACAGGTAACACTAGATTTGATGGATAGCCTCGGCGGAATACCGCTGGGAAGGATGGCCCTGCCGCAGGAAATTGCAGAACTGGTTGGCTTTCTGGTATCTCCAAAAGCATCTTATATCACCGGTGTAAATTATATTATTGACGGAGGGACAAATCCATCATTATAATTCTTAATCCTTAAATAATATCAGCATATGGACAACAAGAAAAATAAGCTCCTGATATATGGGGCAACAGGATATACTGGAAAAATCATTGCAGCCAGGGCAAAGGAATTGAATATTGATTTTGAGGTTGCAGGACGAGAACCCGATAAAACGCGAAAACTGGCAGAAGAATTAGCGGTTAATTATCACATTTTTGATGTAGATACCGAGTACACCTGGAAAATTGCATTAGATGGTAAACAGGCTCTAATCAATGCCGCCGGTCCGTTTAAATTTACTGCCGAACAAGCAATGAAAGCCTGCCTGAAAGCTGGTGTTCACTATTTGGATATTAGTGCGGAACTGGACACCTACCGATTGGCACAATCGCTGAATAGAGAAGCTCTGGAAGCTGGAATACAATTAATATCCGGAGCTGGACTTTTTGTAAGTTATGACGCTTTGGTGGTGCATCTTTCAAAATTAGTGACTGATCCCGAATATTTGAAAGTGGGTTTCCGACACTACGGCGGCTTTTCCAGAGGTTCGGTTTTAAGCAGTAAGAATATTGCCGATTTAGGTATATTAGTGCGTAGAAATCATGAAATTATTGATCATCCCGATCCACAGTCAAAACTTTTTTCGTTTGGCAAAGAGGAAGTGGAATGTATGCCAACGCCTCTGGGAGGAATTATTCTTAGCTATAAATCCACAGGAATTCCAAATATTGAAGAGTTTTTTTCCTTAAATCTGCCCGCCAATGAACTTCCTGATTTAACTGCCGAAAATCTGCCTGATGGACCAACAGCTGAGGAGCGAGCAGCGGGGCGAAATGGGATTTCAGCTGAGCTTACCGCTAAAGACGGGAAAGTAGTAAAAGCTTATGTAGATGCTCCATCGGGATATGACCTTACACCGCTTTCGGTAGTAGCTGTGGCACATCGCATCTTGAATGGTGATTTTAAAGTGGGCTATCAATCACCTGGCTCGGCGTATGGTGAGGATATCATCAACGATATTCCCGACACCTATTTAATAGACAATAATGCCTAACAATAAAATCAAATTTAAAAATGGGCGATGAACAGCAGATCCATAACTTAATTGTCCGATACACACATTATTTAGATAAAATGTTCGTCAAAATGGCAACTAACTCTTCCATTTTGACGAACTTTACCTTCGCACCTTAGTCGATCTTTGTACCAACGTAAATTAATAAACAATGAGTTATTGCGACTACATACCTATGATGAAGGAACCCAACCGGAGCCTTCATCAGAATTATCATGACAATCATTACGGATTTCCCATTCATGATGACAATGAGCTTTTCGGTCGCTTGATTATGGAAATAAATCAAGCGGGGTTGAGTTGGGAAACTCTCCTTAAAAAAGAGGAAAATTTCCGTAAAGCCTACGATGATTTTGACGTCAAGAAAGTGGCTGCTTATGACGGGAAAGATCGCGAACGGTTGCTGAATGATGCGGGAATTATCCGTAACAAATTAAAGGTTAATGCAGCCATTGAGAATGCGAAAACCTTTCTACTTCTGCAAAGGGAATATGGTAGTTTTGAAAAGTGGCTGGAGCACCATCACCCAAAAACCAAAGGAGAATGGGTAAAACTGTTCAAAAAAACATTCCGTTTTACCGGTGGAGAAATCGTAAATGAGTTCCTAATGAGTATTGGTTATCTCCCCGGTGCTCACTCCCCCTCCTGTCCTGTGCATAGAACTATATTAGAGACAAATCCAATGTGGGCTAAACAACAGTAATGATATGAATATAAAGACATTTATCAAAAATTTAATTGCTACGAGCAATGCATTCAATACTGAAAAATATCTTACCTTTTATCTGCCAGACGCTGTTTTAGATGACTCTTCGGTAGGAAGAATATTTGAAGGGCATAAAGGAATTCAGCAGTATTTTGATTGCTACTTTATCGGATACAATACACATACGGAACAGGCAGAACTGAAAATAATTGATGAAGCAAATGCTCATTTAGCTGTACAGTTCACAGGAGATTTTTCCGAAGGTAAAATTGAGGGTACCTTTGATTTTAAATTTAAGGAAGGCAAAATAGCCTTTGTAAGGGCAGATTTAATTCATTTATAATAACAACAATAGCAAAGATATGAATAAAGATAGTTTTGACGAAATCATTCGCCGCAGTATGGAAATTAGAAGAAAATACCGCCAACTGGAATTGATGCACCATGGAAGTGAATGGACTGTGGAAGAAGATGCTCTGGCTTATTTAACGGATGCTGGATTGGTAGGCAGAAACATTATGTCGCAACAACAACGTTGGCCGAAAGTAGATTCTGAAGCGCAATTGGAACATAAACTTGGTGAAAACATTTGGTGGCTGATTGTCTTGGCAAAAAGATCTGGAATTGACATCCGGAAGGCCGTTGATCAATTTTTAATCAAAACAGAGGCTGCTTTAGAATGAGCAGATTTCTTAATAATATGCCCACCATTTCGCTTTAAAAGATGGATATTATGTTCGGTTGCTGCGATTAGTAAATATAGTTAGTATCGTCATATCACAAATACAGTATACACTAACTTGAGCATGTCTGTAGCTCCGCTTGTAATTCCCTCTTCTTCTCATCGCTGATAGAGCGACTTCCGAAGAAATCTACATAAACTAGCACCGATAATGCTAAAGATATCGCTGCTGATAAAAACATTGGCAACAATTGGAATTGGTCCTGGTTATTATCATGGTATTCTACTTTTCAATCAGGTAAGGTTAATACCCAATCCGAATATACATTATTTATTGCGGGCGAAGTGGTATAAAATGCTGGTTTCGCGTTCCTATGTCCAGCATTTAGTTTCTCTGTTTTATTTTGCTATTTAATTCTTCTAGTTTCGTTTTTGCAGTATTATTAGTTGGAGAAAGTGTCAAGATTTTTTCATAACACTTTTTTGCTTTATCAATATAACCCCTGACTGTGTAGGCCTCGGCTAAGCTATCCCATACATTGATTGATTGCGGATAATTTTCCGTATTCAGCTCAAAAATAGAAATTGCTATATCAGGTAGTTGCCTATCATAAAGGGCAACATATCCAATTGTATTTACAAAACTTTGGTCCGGTTTAGTATCAAAGAAAAGTTCCTTTTTTATTTTTGCACTGTAATTTACCAATAAATTGGGGTCTTTTGTTACTTCATTTATATCAATATTATATGGCTCGAAGAGATATCTAAGGCCATAATATGTAGCAGGAATTGTTACTGTTAAATGCTTTTCGTCTTCAAAATATCTAAAGTCTACCTTCAGATCTGGAGATTTATTCTCTTTCAGTAATTTATAAAATTGATTTCCCCATTGATAATGCCTCTTATCCTCCTGCATATTATTGGCTAATGCAATGTATATCCTAGCTTTTAGGTCGACTCGATTCGCCAAAACTTCTTTACTTCTTTTCCCAATATAATTATGATCCCAAAACCAAGAGGGGTCGATAAGTAAATAATAACTAAACAGCTGTGGATTTTCTAACAGGCAATGTAACGCAAATAGTCCACCCAATGAGTGGCCGATAATCATACTCTGTGGAACGGTTCTGAAAGATTTATTTATTTCCACCATTAATTCATTCTCCATAAAACGCATGAAATCATCCGCTTTTCCGCTACTTTTAAATGCAGAAATATCTTCCCTATCCAAATAATTCAATGAATTTGTAGGAGTAAAATTCTTTCGTTCTATCGGTATTTTCTATTGATACAATAATAAGTTCAGGTATTTGCAGCTTAAGATTTGCATCTGAATGCATCGATTGTGCAATCCCCGACACTTCTAAAAATTTACTTCTGTCCCCATCTAAAACATAGGCAACGATGTATTTTTTGTCGACATTGTTTTTATAGGAAGCCGGTAAATAAACAGAATAATTTCTCCTTTCATTAAGTATTTTAGAGTTTATCGTATAGCGCTGTCCAATCACTAAAAAATTGTCATGTGATTGCGCAAAAGAATTGCTAAGGCTAAAAATAAAAAAACAGATTATTGTGGTTATAGTTCGGCTCGTCAGTATATCGCTGGAAGTCATCCGTATTGTTGCCATTAAAAAGGATTAAATAGATCTTATAAATACAAGTAAGCTTTAAATTTATGTAAAAATTTTAGATTTATAATATCTTCATGCATGATTTTAGGGAAAGAACGCAGCATTCTGTTTGTTCTAAACCTTATCATATTGAAATTCGTTTTTTTATTGCATATTAGCCATCGAAAATTGGACCATTTGAATTGGTACACCTATAAAACAAATTGAATATGGATAGGCCATATAGCGGTATTGCAACCCATTACGAAACTCCAACGGGGTATTCCATTATTGTCCCGGCAAAAAAGCATTTACCTATTATCATTATTTTTAGTTTATGGCTAGTTGGTTGGATACAATCAATTATTTTTTTTGCCCCGACACTTGAAAACTTTTACGATACCACTGGCGGTTTAAGCTTCGAGGGAATATTTTTTATAGTTTGGTTGATGCTCTCGATGGCAGCGGGCTTATTTGTAATGAAAACGTTGATGTGGTACCTCATTGGAAAAGAAATTATTACAATAGATCGCGAGCAAATAAGTATTGCCAGAAAAAACGATATTCTATTCAGGCATAAGATTTATGATCTACAAGAAGCGAAGAAATTTCATGTTGAGGAAGAACATTTTGAGTTTGTTTTTTGGAACCAGGGGAATAGTTTAGGTATTTTTAGAAACAGAGGCACTATTCGATTTGAATATGGTTTTAAAACCATAAAATTTGCAAATGATATGGATCAAGCTGAGGCAAACCATATCTTGGAATCATTACGTGCGTCGGGCTATCTGACCACCACTAATTTTTGATTAAATTTTTTATGAATACGGAAAGCACCTTCGATTTAAAAAAATTCATACCACATGTGTCCTAAATAAATTTTAGGAGTCGGTTTCTGTGTTACAACTATAGATTTTTTGTTTATTTGAATTTTGCCCCCAAAGTTACGATTAAAATAGCCTTACATACAATTTAAGGCCAAGATATCGGTTGAATGGAGGATTGGTTACGGGAAACCGTAAGAATGCCTAACAGGCAATCCGTAGGTTTGAAAAGACAATACAAACCGCATTAATCAATAACATATGAAAGATAAAACAACCGCAGCTTTAATGGCATTTTTCCTTGGAGGATTTGGTGCACATAGATTTTACCTCGGGCAAACCGGATTAGGTGTCCTTTACCTCCTTTTTTGCTGGACGCTTATACCCGCATTTATCGCTTTGATTGATTTTATCGTTTTTCTCTCCATGAATAAAGAGAGTTTTGATATGAAATATAACCGTGTATATTTTTCACAGCCCATTATTCATAATTATATACCCACTTCACCCATTCCCCAAAAGGATGCTGCGACTGAAATAGAGCGATTACATGGATTGATGGAAAAAGGAATGATTACAAAAGCAGAATTTGAGGATGCAAAACGTAAGCTGCTATAAAGGTATAAAATAGATCGAAAAGTCTCCCTTAACGGTCGTTAAGGGAGACCGAAGCAATAAGCCTTTCAAAAAAATTATGCCTGTTGGCCACTCGCTCTATCAGCAACCAATTTGGCATTCAGCGAACCGCGTACCTCACTAGTCAGAATGCGAAGCTCATTGTATTTTCCGATCAATGTATTTAGGTCAGTGACAATTTTTGGTAGTGTATCCGCTACCGAATCTGTAACTGCATTTGGCAATGGGCTTGCTGAACCTCCTACTGCTGCCGACTTTTTCACTAAGCCTGGAACCGTATTATTGGCCTCTAATATAATATTCTGATCCAGCACCTTTACTGCTGCCCCAACCTCATTGGAAACGCGCTGCGCAAACTGTCCGATCAGCATGTTATTTTTAATATAGGTTTCAGACAGCGACAAGGATGCACGAATACCGATCGACAAAGCATTCGCTGTTTGTAATATGGTATTATCCTCAACGACGATATTGGCACTGGCGGAAACGCCCGTGACATAAATACAAGGACCATTCGTCTTACCCGAAGTGTTGAAATTGTTAATGACATTCCCCTTAATAATACAATTGGACAACATCCCGCTATTGGAAAAGAAGCCCATGCTCAAGTTGGTACTATTATTATTGTAAATAAACAGATCGCTACAATTACTATAATTGTACGCCATCACCGAAGTTCCTATTTGCTTATTGATCGTGTTGGAATAAACTTTAATCTTGGAGCTATTGCCAGCGGATACCATGGCATGCATTAAGGTATCAACAGTATTGGCATGCACGGTTAGCCCCTGTACTTCTGTTTGGCATAGCACAAAGTGGAACGATCGCCAGGAGAAGTTAGAGCCAACCACAACATCAAAGACGGTATCGAGTTTGATCGAAGTGATGTCAAGATTGGTTTTAAATGTATTGCTGCTTATATCAATCACCTTTGCAGAACCGTAACAATAGATAAATGCTGTAATCTGAGGTACTCCATCAAATTCATAAACTAACTGATTATTTTTAATGGAGATATTCTTGGTAATCATATCATCCTTAAGCCTTTCGGCATTCACCTTGATCAGTGCGCTTACCGTCGCAGATTTTTGTTTAGTTACCTGAATGGTATTATTGTAAAAATTAACGTTCTCGATCATCGTATTTGTCCGCATGCAATTGCTTTCGAAATCATGCCCGACATTATTCAGGAAAGTATTATCATAAATATTGACGTTCAAAACGCTATTATTTTTATTCGGCTCAATGTCTATTCCATCCATGGGGAATTTGCCCTTAATCACTCCTGTATTGCTGATCCTCGACTTTGAAATACTGATGTTGCTTCCTTTCGTTACCGTAATACCCTGACGTCCATTATTGTCCACGATTACATGTTCTACAGAAATATTAATGCTCCCCCCGTCGGCAGTTTCTGCACCGCCTATACATATGCCATCGCCACAACAATTCTCAATCGTGATATCCTGAATGCTGATATCGCTACAGCCATCGACAATATTTATACCGTGCCCCCACTCACTCGAAGTTTCAATATGTGTTGCATTATCGCCGGTTATACGCCCCCTACCAAACACACCGCTATCGACGACCTCCGAAAATAATATAATTGCATACCGGTCATTGTTATTGGTTCGAATAGCGATCGTCGCATTGAGCTCCAAATAAACATGTGACTTCATCAATATACCTGGTCCATAATAGCTCGCTGGCAAACTTAAAAGCACATCTTGGCTGACTTCAACTATTTTTACGTTATTGTTTTGCGCATACACAATGGCACGGTTGATTCTTTCAAGACAATCGACAACGCCACCTATGGCACCAAAATAACTCACATCAACCCGATCACAAAATTCATGGATAAGCCCGATTCCACTAACTACAATTAGACTGCCACCATCGTCTGCCCCAGGCCCCGGAGTAGCCGCAGCCAGATAGTACTTGATCGGTGCTGGGGTATCCCCTTTTTCGTAATAGCCTAATAGCTCCACTCCTTCGTAGGTACCGTTTTGCAATGCTGTGATTTCAATGGCTGATATGCCTTGCATAGCTGCCAAAGTTTCCTTAACTAAAAATTGATTTGCCATATTTCTTTGATTTAAATGATATAGGCAAAAGTATGTTTGCTGCCAGGTCGATCTGAGAGAAAATAGGGCTTTGTAAGCGGTAGTTGGACGATACCGAAAAGTTGAAATGATTACGGTTCCTATCCGTTATTTTAAAAGAAAAATGCGATATTTTTTGGAATACCGCACTTTAGGTTTTTGTTATATGTTATTTAATTATTTTGCCAATATGCCTGCAGCCCTTAGCTTCGCTTTTAAGTCCCGCAATTCGCTCAAGATCCCTTGTACTTCAGTAAGGTATTGGTTTGGAAGTAGGATTGGATATGGGAAACCATAGTACATTAAGATTAGAATTGACATAAGCCGTCATTACACGGACAACTTACAAGAAGCAACTTGGCAAAACAGCTCCACTTTCGTATATTCGATATGGCTATGTTACTTCGCGAAGTCGCCGCACCATTATATACTATGCTGAAAACTACGATACATACATTCAACGACCTTGATAAATGGTTGTCCGACAACTTTTATTTTGAAGACGGACACGTTTTGGCAATAAAAGAAAATCCGCTTGAAATTATTGTTGGTTATAATGTGAAAGCAAATTACAAGGCAAATTCAGAAAGACACATTTTGCCTTTCAAAATCATTCCATCAAAAATTTACGAATGGACTTTTGACAAAGATCTAGCAAATGTTGGTGACGACAACTATATTGAATATATTGAAGCACAAGAAGTTGAAAATGGAATTTGCTTAGAGTTCTCTACACTTGCGACTTTTCGACTTGTTACAAACAGCCTTGAAATTGAAGAACAAGAGCTAATAAAAACAACATTTAAGCCTTGGACAAGCGAAAAAGAAATGTATTTGACCGCTGACCTTTCTGAAATTCCGAGACCTTTATTTTGGAAAGAAAAATTAAACAAATACGGACACGACATTCTGTTTCGTTATTATTCAGGTGAAGAAAGACAACCAGAGCAAGTTCCTTACCCAGACTATCAAGGTTACTATATACAACTTGCGGAGAGAATTAGCTCGACACAAGAAGGTATTTTTCTCAAGCATATAAAAGTAGAAAACGGAAAATTTAGTTTGAATTCTGAAAACTAGGACGATGAATTGAAAGATGTTTGGAACGACTTAACAGCAATTCTTGCAGACTTTCCTAATGCTCAAATCAAAAGCGGAAATTGCGAGTTTAACGGGGCAAAATGGAAACAATATTTAGCTGACAAACTATTACCGACAACAGAATGACAGGAAGCACAGCATATAACGGTGGCGACTTAATTCGCTTGCCTTAAGCCTCCGCGCCATTACCCGACTTTCTGGAGGCTTTGGCCTCATACGCAGAAGATATTCAAGGGTATTATGATAATACAGACGCAAATGTAGATGCTGAGAAAGCTGCGTGGTCAACATTTGCTGATATTTTCAAGGGAGCTAAAGTTTACGAGTAATAGTAAGCATTTCTTTCACATATTCGCATATTTACCAGCGAAGAATATTTGCTTAAAATACCAACGAAAACTACAGAATAATATATGAACATACAGCTAAGTGTCAATAGAGATTTAAACGCAAACGACATACTACAACTTTATCAAGCTAACAAATGGAGTGCAGCCAATAAACCAGAACTACTGATCAAAGCACTCTTAAATTCGCATTCCTTAGTTACGGCATGGGATGGTACGACATTGGTAGGTCTAGGAAATGCTATTTCCGATGGATACCTCGTGGTTTATTATCCACATCTACTGGTGCTACCCTCTTATCAAGGCAAAGGTGTTGGGCGTTTGATTATGGATAAAATGCAAGAGATGTATAAGGGTTTTCACATGCAGATGCTTACTGCTGATGGAAATGCTATCGACTTTTATAAAAAGAACGGCTTTGAACGAGCAGGTCAAACAGAGCCTATGTGGATCTATAAAGGTAATGATCACTGAGAGAAGGTTAATACTTTTTCATATGTGTATATTCGGGTGGAAGGGGAAAAAAAACTATGATGTGACGTCGTGATTAATCTTCCAGGAAAACTTTTTACAGTTATCAAGGTTTTCAAATTCAAATGATTCTATCCAATCATATTTTCCATCCTCATCTTGATATAAAACTAAATTGTCAGCTTTAATATTTTCAATAAATGATGATAATTCTGCAACACAAGCTTCTAAATCATCTAACACATAACATGGAATATGACTATGAATATCTGTTTTTCCATTTGGATCTTCGATTCCAATAGTTATTTCGGTATTATATGTTGCAATCCAAATTGAAAATATTCCGGATTCACTTTTCAAATCACAATCAAAAGATCCGTCATCTTGAAACTTTATTGTCTGAGCAAACTGTGGATAATTTCCTTCCAGGAATTTAAGTATTAATTTCGAAAATTCTCTTTGTTCCATTTAGTACTTGATTTACAACTATGTCACATAACTCTTAAATATACGCAATTTGCCAAATTAAAAAGTTAATTTTACCGTCGAACATGACTTCTGATCATCCAAAAGTAACGTTTAAAATAGCCTTACATACAATTTAAGGCCAAGATATCGGTTGAATGGAGGATTGGTTACGGTAAATTGTAGCTGATTAATCATTAATCCCAATTAAGGAATTTGTGAAGACTGATTTTATATTTTGCCAATACAAATACTGTTTTGTAAATTCAATTATTAGGAAGCCAATTTAATACCTAAATATCATAGCAATTAATTTTAGAGCATTCATCACATTATCATGGAACTAAGGGAGATAGAAAAAAACTATGAAAGAATGTCGGATAACAGGCTCATTGAGGTTATTACCACAAATGCGTAGGGAATTCAGCCGGAAGTAGTTAGTATCATAGAAAATGAAATTAAGAAGCGCAACCTCGACCCTGATCTTTTAAATAGCTTAATAGCCCAAAATGAACAGCATTCTATTGAAGATATTTATCATTATGCGGAACTGCTGCGGAATTGTCCCTGCCCTATCTGCAACAATACTCGGGACAAGTTAAATGGGACAATCTACCACAGTATCAAAAGCATCATAGTTACGAGCATTACCGAAACTAGATGGGTCATTGCCTGCCCGGATTGTTTGGACAAGCAAAATCGAAAAGCCATTGTGTCTTGCTCACTTCTTGGTTGGTGGGGAATTCCCTGGGGGATACTGAAAACCCCCGTGTACATCTATAGAAATTTAAAGGTAAAGGGAGAAAACAGGATCAGCGATCCAAACGGTCCGCTCCTTTCATTTACGGCTGACAACATAGGTCAAATAAAAGCTTTCGAGAATAATCCTGAAAAATTGAAAAATGTTATTAAAGATTTAAGATAACGATTAATACAAATTAACAATAAAAAGACCTTATAACAGTATAGCAACCCTTTATGAAACCCCAACTGGATATGGTGGTTGGCATTCATCTATTGGTGGAGCAGTCATCCAAAATAAAGAAACTTAGAGTTTTTCGACCTCTTCGACAGAAAGTCCAGTGCCCTTAGCAATATCAGCTATAGGTAGCCCCATTTCCTTAAATGCTTTAGCAGTCTCAAGAGCTTTTTTACGCTCTCCTTCTGCTAGTCCTTTGGCTTTACCTTCTGCTAGACCTTCTGCTAGGCCTTTAGCGTGACCTAAAGCTTCTCCGGATTTCTTGGCCGAATTAAATACGCTCTCAGCATCACGCTTATGTTTTAAACTTGCTTCGTATGACATTAGCTCCTCCTCCGTTAATTTACCTATCTCTCCTATCTCAAAGATAAGACCAAATATTCTTTTATCCAAAAATGATGGCAATCTATCCATGGTACTCAAATGTTTAAGTAAGTACAACCACTGATCCATAACTGTCTTTAGTTCTTCTGGCTGTTTATTAAATAATGGAAGCGAAATAATTTTATATCCCAATTTATCATAGAATATTTCTTTGGTCAATTTGTCACACAGCGCAACATCATAGAAATAAGGCCGCTCTGTGACACGGGATATACCAGAACTTCCATTTCTATCCATGTCAAACTCCAAAATACCAATAAAGTAAACCTCCGGTAGGTAATAATCACTACCCTTCTTACCTCGCGCTAATTGTTTATTGATGAGACGTGAGGTATAGTACACTGCACGGTCCTTAAAAAATTCTTGAAAGAGCTGCTGCATCTCAATGATGAAAACCTCACCATCGCTGCCGATACAATGTAAATCAAATACAACACGACGCATTTCCTCATAATCACCATCATGTTCTACAGGCTTATATCTTAGATCGGAAATTATCTTCTCTCCATGAAATAGACTATTGAGAAACTCAATCAGTAAGATTTTGTTGTCCTCCCTACCAAAGTAAAATTTCCAACCGAAATCGGTACGTGGATCTACATACCTACCCAAATGTTTTTTTGATCTAGCCATAATATTTATTAATTGGTTATCAGCCAAATATACAACAATAAACTGAATAATACTAAAATAATTAGTAAAAAAACATAAGTAGACAAGTAACATATGCTTGTTGACTGCTTGCTCTATCGGCAACTAATTTGGAATTCAGCGAACTACTAATTCGGGAAATCGTCGATTCAGAAAGGTCAAATCTAAACACATAGCGCATAAAGTTTTCAGAACGCTTTATTTAACCAGGGTATCCCTCTCATTTAAGGGCTTTCCAACTAAGACAAGTAAACCATTTTCAGAAGCTTCCCTGACAGAAGAAGATGCTTGTGGATCAACTGTATTAGTTTCAACATCGCATTTATTATACAATAGTATAATAAATATTAGCAAAAAATATCTATTTATCATTTTTCCTGAATATTAAAGAACGCGGTAAATTCTTATTCACTTTTTTGATTGTTTCATACATTAAATTAGGTATAATATTATAAAATATTGGTGTTCCAACACTTCCTCCATATTTATAAATGTCTCGATCAAAGGTCTCAATTCCAAAGCTGTTTACAGTTCTATCAACAGCTTGACCACAATTAGCAACAGTATATCGTAATAGCTGATCCAAAGTTAAACAAAAATGGATTTGTGACCTCTCAGCGTAATATTCAAATGATCAAAATTATCCGTATCGAATGGTAACCGGATGTTGAATCTGGATGGTCAATGGTATCGAAATCTCCAATATAATAAGCTGAACAAAAAAACAAAAATCACTACATTTGATTAAGATAGAATAAGAATGGAACATGGGTTAATTTTGGAGAATATTGCTAAGCACATAACATTAGACGATAATGAAGTTGCAGAATTTCTTAAGTTATTAAAAAAAGCAAAAATACCGCGTAGAAGTATGATATTAACTCAGGGACAATTATGTAATTCCATTTATTTTGTTGATACTGGAGCATTACGGGCATTCTACCTTGATGTGTCCGGCAGAGAATCGACTATTATGTTTGCCATAAAAGACTGGTGGATAACAGATATGTACTGCTTTATAAATGCACTTCCCGCCATGCTTACCATTGACACTATTGAAGAAAGCGTCATCTATCAGCTGCAAAAAAATGATCTGGAAAAACTCTATTTAACAGTACCAAAATTTGAACGTTTTTTTAGGATCTTGATGCAAAATGCCTATATAAGGGAACAATTGCGTGTGATTCAAAATCTCTCGTTAACCGCCGAAGAACGCTTTGACATATTCCTGAACAAATATCCTGATGTTGCCAATAAAGTGAAGCAAAAACAAATTGCTTCCTATTTAGGAATCACACCTGAGTTTTTAAGTATGATCAAGCGAAAAAAGCGGAAGTCTTAAAGTAGTTTATTTTTTTTCAAGTTTGGACACCTTTAATTTGCAGTAATTAACGAATGTAAATATGATGCTAATATTAATTGCGGGCCCTTATCGAGGTGGCACTAACGACGATCCGGTTTTAATGAAAAAGAACCTGGACAACCTTGAATCATTTGCTTTAGAAATCTTTAGAAAAGGGCATATACCGTTCATTGGTGAATGGATGGCACTTCCATTGATAAAATTAGCAGGATCAAAACATGTTGGAGATCAGCACTGGAATGAAATCCAATATCCTATAGCACATCGGATGCTCGAAAAATGCGATGCCGTATTGCGAATCAAAGGAGAATCAAAAGGAGCTGATCAAGATGTACGGTTAGCCCAGGAAAGAGGATTGAAAATTTATCATTCCGTAGAAGAAATTCCAGCATCGGAGCTTCTTTAACCAAATGTTTTACTAACAAAAAATATACTTTATGGAGTTAGAAATATATCAAGTCGATTCTTTTACAGAACAGGTTTTTCATGGTAATCCCGCATGCGTTGTTCCTTTAAAAAACTGGTTACCCGACGAAACACTTTTAAAAATAGCTCGTGAAAATGCGGTTGCCGAAACTGCTTTTTTTATCGATAAAGGTGATATTATACACCTGAGATGGTTTACGCCCGAGATTGAAATGGATCTATGCGGGCACGCAACCCTTGCAACAGCCCATTGTTTAGTTGCACACCTGAGTTATCAAAAAAACAGAATTATTTTTGATACGCAGGTGGGACCGTTAAAAGTAAATGTAGAAGATGGTGTTTATTATATGGATTTTCCTTCCAGAATGCCAGAACCTACTGCCCTGCCCGATATCATTGAGAGATCATTAAATATCAAGCCAAAAGAGGTATTCAAATCTAGAGACTATGTATTACTGTATGAATCTGAGCAGGATATAATAAATATCAGAATTGACAGATCCATTTTTGACCTTATCAATCTTGATCCGGGAGGCGTAGTAGTAACAGCAGCAGGGACAGACAGCGATTTTGTTTCAAGATTTTTCACCCCACAGTCTTCCATTCTTGAAGATCCAGTTACTGGCTCAGCGCATTGTTCGCTTATACCATTCTGGGCTAAAAGATTAACAAAGGATAACCTTTTAGCCCTGCAATTATCAGAAAGAGGTGGAAAGTTGTATTGTGAAAACAAGCCTGATCGCGTAATTATTGCTGGTAAGGCAAGAACATATTCTGTTGGACGCTTTTGGATTTAATTTCATTGTCAATAAAAACAGTTTAAAATCAATCTGAAGGCACATACACAAAGGCTGGCGGACAGCGCATTTTAAATTTATTAATTTTATAAGATGAAAGATAACATTATTGACAAAGTTGCTTTAATCTGTATAGTTGAAAAGAAAGTATTAACAGCTCTTTCCCATTCAAAATCAAAGCTATATCTGCCTGGTGGCAAGAGAGAAATTGGTGAAACAGATTTAGAATGCTTAAAAAGAGAAATTCATGAGGAACTTAATGTCCAAATCAAAGAAGATTCAGTGCAATATTTTGAAACTTTCGAGGCTCTTGCCGATGGTAAAACTGATGGTATATCAGTAAGGATGACATGTTATTTTGCTGATTATTCCGGAAATCCTGAACCGACAAATGAAATAGCATCATTGGAATGGATAACCTATCAGGATAGGGATCGAACATCAGCGGTTGTAAAGATCATATTGGATAAGTTAAATGCTTTGAAGCTTATACATTAATTTTAATATTATTAGATGGAACAATTACTATCAATCGGTGCTGAAGCATTAAGGAAAGCTGCATTAAATGAAGATGCAAAAGCTTATGTTTTAAATAACGAAGCACTCTACAAGCTAATGAAGAAAGCCGCTGACCGATACATTGGCGGTGAAAATCTTTCGGAAACTTTAATAAAAGTACAAGATTCAAATGATACCGGTTTTAAGTGTTCGATCGAGTATATGGGTGAAAGCACTCGATCTATTAAGGAAGCGGCAAAAGCGACGGATGAATTTTTGGATATCTGCAAAGCAATCGAGCAAAAAAATCTCAGTTCCACGATTTCACTGGACCTTTCGCACATTGGACTAGAAGTCTCTGAAAGTCTTTGTTATGAGCACTTATCTAAAATATGTGAAACAGCAAAGGACAGGGAAGTTATTATTAGTGCTGAAGGAACAGACAGAACTGACCGCATTTTGAAACTCTATCAAAATGGTTCAAAGAAGTATGCCAACCTGTCCATTACCTTACAAGCCTACCTCCATCGGGCAACTGATGATTTTGAAGCAATGTGTAATGAAAGGGGACGTATCCGTATCGTAAAAGGAGCATTTGAAACTGCTAAAGGACTGTCCCTACCACGTGGACAGGAACTCAATGACCGCTATATTTATTTTGTCGAACAGCTACTTTCAAAAGGCCATCCCTGTTCCATCGCAACCCATCATCATGAAATACAACAGGAAGTAAAAAAACTTATAGATACGCTAAAACCAAATAAAGAACTCTACGAGTTTGAAAGTCTTTTCGGAATCCAAACCGATCAGTTGGCCCAATTGAAAGATGAAGGCTATCCAACAAAACTCTATTTCGTTTACGGTCAGGAATGGTACCTTTATCTCTGCAACAGATTAGCTGAATATCCATTAAATTTGTTCAGAGCATTGCAGGATATTGTCGAATCAAAATAGCAATTATTAGTAGAAAGTTCATCAAAACGATGAATTTTCTATTAACACAAAATTTATTTCATTAATTTAATTATTGCACAGCTCAAATTTTTCAAATGAAAAATGAGGATCAATTCGAATCGCTCACTTTCCCACAGGACATAAAAAAGAAGTTTAGACGCTGCAGGCAAAATCTTTCCAAACAGACAAAACCAACATTAATAAATATGCCAAAGGCTGTATTTTTCTTGGCACAAACTTCCACTACCTGGCGTTTTACATGATGATAAAACAACTCAGGCACATCCTTATCAAAGCGAAGTATAAGAGCGTCAATGCACGCTTCCTTGATGTCATCGGCAAGTACACCGAATGACAATTGCCACACTACCTGAGATTTCCTGAAAACATAAAAAGCAAGACCATTTTTGCTGTAAAGATGATAATCTTTCATGCCCATGCTTTTATCATGCACAGTAATTTGACCGTACATTACCCGATTTCGGCAAAAGATTTCTAGCGGTTTCATTTTACAATACTACTAATAATATTAGTAATATTGTATACGGTAAAGATATTTAGGGTTTCCCATTTTTTATATGTAATCGGATGTATTAAGCCTATCATAGCCCTATAATAGCAGCGCAAAAATTGTCTGGACATGTTGCTTGAGCGTCTCTATGAGACGATTATACATTTCCTGCATCTTCTTCTCATAGCTGGTAGAACGACCACCAAAGAAATCTACATGGCTCGCTCCTTATAACTAAAGACAGTGGTGCGGATGACAACATAGGTAGCTATTGGAATGTTGGAATTGGTTGGGGTTGCTATCATAGCGTTCTATCGTTCAATCGGGCAAAGTCAATACCCAAGCAATCGGCCAAATGTTATATCAGAAAGCTATTTAACAAACATTCCGGAAAGCAACATACTTTCGTTAAAATTCAGGGTTACTGTATAAGGGGGCGTTTTGATTTCAATATAATTGGCAAAATCCACCGGATGATAAATTATTTTAAGCTTATCTAACAACTTAAGCACTTCTTCAAATTGTAAGCCTGGTTTTAAGTTATTTTCAAATGAGATGTTGACCTTTCTAAAGTCGTTGATGGCGTAACCATTGATAGTGTTTTCCTTTTGGTTCTCCGGATCACTTTTACTGACAGCAAAAAAAAGATTGAAATCATGATAAGTATTCTGATAATAGATCTCGTTGGTTTTTCCGGTAGTGCCATCAATTTCTGTCACTCGTTCAAAACGCTTATTTATAGGAGATTTCGTAAATTCTTCTTCCGTTGTTTTGCCAACAATCAAATTGTTTATATTCCAGTTCTTATCAATTTTCAGCGTGGGTTTGTCTCTAACATCTTCCGGTTTGGTCGCATTTTTTAGCAAGTCCGCCATATATTTTTCATTGTTGCATCCGCCAAAATCAATTAAACCATTCATGATATCCCAGTAACACGTTTTAGACAAGTTTGTGTTGTTCAAAATGATTAACCTATCGTAGTCTGGCGCGTATAAAATAAATTTATTTTGGGGCTTTAAATTCCAGTATAAACCATTGTCGGTATTTGGATTTTTTGTCCCTTTGCCATATTTTACCTCTAGTTTCTTTAAAATACTCGCCTTTAGCTGTTGCGTCTTGAGCTCAATTCTTACGCCATATATTTTATCATCAGCAGCGTATCGTTTTAAAGATTCTTCTAATTCACTTGCGGTTTTGGCTTGTTTGAGATCAATATGTCCACCGCCAAGACGTGTAATACTATCTGTTTTTAATGTTTCCGAATTGATTTGAAAAATAATCCGCTGCCCTGCTAAATCAATTCCATCGAAACTATACCTTTGTGATTTTTCAACCTCCAGCAACAGACTGAAGGGATACTCTACTGTCTCCACACCAATTAATAATCGATCATCATATTTACTGATTTGGTCAATCGGCTCATTTAAGTTCAAGTTTGCTAAATCTATTTTTTCTTGACCCCTACAAGAGATAACAAAGGGTAAAATAGCTAGTAATAATAATATCTTCATGATTCTTATTCTTTTTTAATAACAGGCAAAACACTACTTTTTACTGGATCTTTCCCACCTTAATCTCCGATCACCAAAAGGTTCTGTTTTCCCTTTTTTATAAATAACCCGTTTACGAATTGTTCCATCTTCTTTATAGTAAAACCATACACCTTCCTTAAGGTTGTTTAGATATGTGCCCCTCTCTGCCAGCTTCTTATGTCTATAAACTTTGGCCTCCCCATTTTTAAAACCATCTATAAATGGCTCGAAATTGGTTTGGAAACCATTAAATTTTATCGCATAATTCCCGTTTAAAGGCTCTCCCGTTTCCTTTAAACAGGTTTTATCAGTAGCATCATCGTATTCGGTTTGCTCAAGTTCAATATTGATCCATGTCTGTGCAAAACCATTACTGATTGGAATTAAAAAGAAAAATAAAAAAAAGATGCCGGCAAGCATCTTCCTTAAAGCAGATAGCTTTAAAATTAAAATCGATGGAATTAATATTACTTTATTCATTTGTCAGGATGCTAAAATGTTGATATTATTGTTTAAGATTTCAGCTTCATTTACCAAACAAATTTAGCTGTAAATTTTAGAGCTAAATGAACGGATTACGATTCACTGGGTATAAATAACGATTCGTGGCCATTTGCTTTTTTCCCTTCCTCGATGGGACGTTGAATTCATTATGCTGCTGCCCAATCTTAAGTTTTTCTATTCAAAGAATGGCTTCGAATAAAAACGGCCACGAGCTGTATCACCCTATGATTTGTTTAATTAATACATGGTATTATTTCTTTTAAACTCTTTTTGAATTCAAGGCTTTGCTCCATTGTGTTTTATTGCATCTTGGACATGCCTTGGAATCATTCTCAAAACTAAATACGACATGGCCGCAATACATGCATGCGAATAGCCCTTCAGCACTGAATACATCAACCTTTTTGAAAGATGACGGGAATAATGGCAGCCCATACCTCACATCACTATCAGCATAAAATAAAACGCTTAGCGTTCCATCAACTTCTAGAATCCCTTCCTTAACCTGTCCCAAATGTTCGATATTCGTATCCTTCCACCCCAATGTTGATCAATTATTGTAAAAACAAAGTAATCATCAAACCATTAAAAACAACCAAATACCACTTTTTAGTGGTCGTTTTATTCATAATATTCGATCTTTCTTTTTATTAAAATTCCACCTTCAAATTCGTCTTTAGGATTTCTTTTAATAATCTGCTTTTGTTCAACCCAATTTTCATAATGATCATAAATATATGAATAGGTTGATGATTGTATGGTAGGGCTTTCTTCAGATCTGCTTTTTTCTTCTTCTATTTCGCCATGTGAATTGTATTTATAATTTTTTGTTTCTTTAAAATAAGAAGAATTTAGCTCGATTGGTTTATTTGAATTGTCATATCTGATATCAACAACCCCTGATATATTGCCATCAAAATTGTCAGTTTTTTCTTGAATCATATTTTTATTCCGATCATATATTTTAGTGACAATAGAAACTAACAAAAACTCTTTTTTTGTTTCGCGGCTAAGTGTTACCTATTCGTAATCTGGTAGTATAATTTCTTTCTCTCTATTCTTCTTATTGTCTTTTTTATCTCCTGAAAAAACGCGCATCAACCATTTTACAGGTTTGCTTCCAACAATGGCTATCAATTGATTTAGGAGTGCAACTCCGACTCTCGACTCCGGATATACTACACGAGGAATTCCCGGAGGCAGCTTTTGACACTCTTGAACGTAGGGTTTCATTATTTTTTCGTAGTTACGGAAAGCCTCTTCATAATTACCTGCTCTATAAAGCTCTCCAGCAAGGATATAGGCTCCTGCCACGGCAAGGTCTGTACCTTTTCCTGCTATTGGTGTAGCACACCAAGCGGCATCACCTGTAATGACAACCCTTCCCCTAGTCCATTTATCAGTCTTGACTTGGCTGACCCTCTCAAAATAAAGATCTTCACTCTCTTTTATCTCATTAACTAATCGTTCAGATTCCCAGCCTGCACCTTGTATACGATCAATAAGCGCTCTTTTCTGATCTGCTTCACTTAGGTATTTATACGCGTTCTCTTTTGCCAGAAAAGTTACCGAAGCCCTTGTCTTTCCATAATTATCAGGCCTCAACATAAATACAATGCCCTTTGGCGCATTATACCAACGTGCCCACCGACTGTCGGTATTATTTCGAAGGATAGTAAGATAAGCGGTATATAAACCTAAATAGTTAAAACGAGGACGACCGCCAAAGGCAAGATCACGCGTTGCAGAACCGATACCTTCAGCTATAACCACAATATCAAAGACACCCTTCTTTCCACTTGCAAAATCCACCTTTACCTCATTTTCACTTTCTATCAAATCAATGATGTGATCACCAAAAATATATTCTACACGCTTCGCGGTGAGATCGTACAGTATCTTAACCAGATCGCCACGTAGGATCTCAAGTTCCTGAGTCATGCTCATTGAACTATCAGATGGAAATTCTGCTATTGTATGATTGTCGGAATTAACGAAACGTAGCCCAATCTCGGTGGTATTATGTGCGCGGATCTCTTCTAAAATACCCATCTTAAGCGCAATTTCTTTTGCTGGTCCTTTCACGTCTATATTCTGTCCACCCAGTCTCAAGGCTGCTGCACGCTCTATCACGGTAACCTCGAAGCCGTACCTATCCAGCCAGTAAGCCAATGTAGGACCGGCGATGCTAGCACCCGAAACTAATATTTTTTTGTCTTTCATAATTATAATTTTCAATTTTTTGATTAGACAAACAATCTAAAGATCAAAGTAGTTCAAAAATACACGCAAATTTTTCACACGGGTTCTATAAAAATCCGAAAAAGCAAGTAAAGCTTTTTTTGTGTAAAAACACACTATAAAGTCTCGGTACTTTATACCGGCATATGAAAGACTGAACACAAAAAATGCTGTAATCGAAACTGCAACAAGTACTGAAAGAATTTATAGCTAATGAACTAAGCGATATTTACTCCAAAAAGATGACCTATTAATGCAGTCACACCCATTGCTATGGTACCCCAAAAACAGATCCTGCCCACAGCAACGCCTATATTTGAGTCCCACGTGATCATCGGTCAATAAGCAATTTTCTTCAAGGTGGTAATTGAACTGCTTAGTGAAGGTGTCATACTGAATACTTCCTACATAAGCATTATTGAGATAAATATGCCAAAGGCTGTACTTCTTGGCCCGAACTTCCACTACCTGGCGTTTTCCATGATGATAAAACAACTCAGGAACATCCGTATCAAAGCGAAGTATAAGAGCGTCAATGCACGCTTCCTTGATGTCATCGGCGAGTAGACCGAATGCCAATTCCCACTCTCCCTGAGATTTCCTGAAAACATAAAAAGCAAGACCATTTTTGTTGTAAAGATGATAATCTTTCATGCCCATGCTTTTATCATGCACGGTAATTTGAGCGTACATTACCCGATTGCGGGAATCCGTAGCCAATCTATTTATTCAGTAACTTTAATGAGACAAACAAATTAAGCAATAAAAGCTCCTCTCGTTAACCACCAAAGGAGGCAATCTTAGCGAAATATGTTCATACGTATAAAGCTCACAAGATTGGACAGATTCCTATCCCGGTCTATCAAGGATAGAAACTGACTGAAAACACTATCCGCCACTTTTTTATACGAATTATCTTATCGTTTTGGACGGTAGTGGTAATATATATGTGAGGATGGATTGGCGAAACTTTTAGTATATTAGTTTCGCTAATACAGTTATTACCTGCAATTGCCCAAACGCGATTCACAATGAATAAAGTAGAAAAAATAAAGCAACAGATTGTAAGAAAAGCTATAGAGTTTAAAACAGGAGGTTTTAGGCCAACAAATTCTATTTCTGAAAGTTGGATAGGAAAAGTTTACTTATACAAAGAAGATGAAGAAATTCCGAAAGACAAAAATGGAAATCTAATGTTTCCTCTGTTCCAACTTTGCTTAGAAGATATTGAAATTAGACCTGATATTTTAGCTGATACAATGGTGATTACTGTTTTTATAGCAGAAGAACTTCCAATGGATATAACTGCCAACGGAAATGAATGGCTTTTGCGAGAATATAAAAAATCAGACAAATTAATAATTAAAGAATTAAACAATCCTGATTCAGGACTAAAACCATTTCCCCTAAAACCTTCAAAAATAGAAGAAGATTATCCTGTGTGGGATGGAGGTGGTTTAACAAGTGAAATGGAAGATGAAATATTAAAACTTGAAAATTCGGGAGTAATTGAAGGTTATTATGATATAGCTGACAATCAATATGGACACAAACTTGGAGGTTACCCAAGCTTTTGTCAACCGGGTGTTTATTTTGGTAACGACTTTGAATTTGTATTTCAAATTGCATCCGACGACAAAGCAAATTTGAATATAGTTGATAGCGGAACGATGTATTTTGCTAAAAATGCGAAAACAGAAGAATGGAATTTCTACTGTGACTTTTATTAAAAAAACAGCAGATAACATCCATTTGGCAAAATCTAGTAACTTTATAAAAGCCCGCAATATTTTATTTTCGCAGCATTGACCTTCAAGATATCGAATTCTTTGGAACAGGAAATAGAAAGTGTGACTACTTCCGCTTTGTGCCACTTTCCCTTTAGAAAAGAGCAAATAAGCGCAAAATAATCTTAAAAGGTAATTTCCGTCTACAAAATCTTTCTTAAAAAGATTTGGAAAACAATAAATACAGAAGAACCACACCGAAATAACCAATTTAAAATAAGAAATTAAAATTCGGTCAATTTTCCCTAATTTGACAAAAAAAACGCATATGCCAAATATCTACATTATCTCTGGGTGCAATGGAGCCGGAAAAACAACCGCTAGTTACACTGTGTTACCTGAGATATTAGATTGCAGAGAGTTTGTAAATGCCGACAATATAGCAGCAGGTATTTCTCCTTTCAATCCACAGAGCGTAGCTGTATCAGCTGGTCGAATTATGTTGGAGCGTATCACGGAGTTAATGAAGACTAGAGCTGATTTTGCATTTGAAACAACGCTTTCGACTCGAAGCTATAAAAATTTAGTAATCGAAGCTCAAAAAATAGGCTATTCAGTAACTGTACTCTATTTTTGGCTCGACTCCCCTGCACTAGCCATACAACGTGTAAAGAAAAGAGTAGAAAACGGAGGACACAATATTCCATCTGATGTGATAGAAAGACGTTATCATCGTGGTTTAGAAAATTTGTTTAACATTTATATTCCAATATGTGATCGCTGGTTGGTTTTTGATAACATGGATTTAATCCCCGAAATTATTGCTCAGGGTGATAAATTTGGAGAATTCGTTTCAAATAGCGAAATTTGGTCAACACTAAAATCGAAATACTATAATGAACGATAAGGTAAATATTGAAAATATTAATCTTGCTGAACGAATTCGTTTAGGAGTGCAAAAGGCTTTACGAAAACTAGCCGAAGAAAGTGCTGCAAAGGGTGAGAGTTTGGTGGTAAAAGTTGATGGTAAAATTCAAGAAGTACCTGCAAAGGAACTACTTATAAATTTACCAAAATAGTTTCTTCTGTAAACTATTTAACTAGGCCCCCGGCTATACGCCAAAAAATCTTTAATTCCTTAACGCGTATATTTATTATCTGGAGTTTCTCTTCTGTCTCTTGATTAAAATAGCCTTACCACTGCATATAAATCTCTGATATATCATACCGAGTGGCTTCATGCTTCACTGCTTTTAGATAGACCATCTATTCCTTGGCAAAAATTCCAGTCGGACTTTGACTTCGCCTGCATGTACCCCGAAATCTAAAGCGCTATTCCGTCCCTGTGGTAAATCGATAAAGTTTTCAATGCACCACCATGCTTCGTAATTTGGGGTAACTTTTGACCACACACGTCACATTCGAACTTTCTATCCTTTTTCATCGAATATCGTCCTTTATCCACTTTAATTCCCCACGTTGTATCAGGGCTATATACTTTTGCACGTGATCATCGGTCAATAAACAATTGTCTTCAAGGCTTTCTCAACTTCAAAAAATCTCAATTCCTTGTCAATATCTAGTGGTATCTCCATAAAAATTCCGATAGCTTCAGATTCCTCATTTAATGGCGCATCCACTAAATTATAACAAGTGACTTGGCAAAACAGCTCCACTTTCGTATCTTCGATACAGCTACGACAAGTCGCCGCGCCAATTACCTACAAGCATAACACGACACATCAAGAAAACACAATTGCATTTATGACACCGACAGAAAAACTGACATCCATTTTGACAGAACAATATATTTCAGAAGATGGCGACGAATATAAAGTAGAACTAAAAGAAGGTTTGACCAACCAACAGATTGACGAATTAGCCAAACGACTGCCGACAGGACAAATTCCGCCAGAGAAACAAATGATTATCCGATCAGAGTCTACGACCATGAATATGATGGTGATCTCGACGGACTGAGCGAAATTATCTTTTCGTCATTCAACAAGATGTTGGCATGCTTAACCCATTTTTTAAACGAAACTAATACAAGAAAAAATTTTGAAGTGATCGCTGACTTTTATACTATCGACCCAAACGGTGCTGGGTCTACGGGTCAATCATATTGGGAAAGCTGGATAGCAATGGGCCGGGCGAACTTTGAAGAATTTGGATATTAAAGTCAGAACACCGGAAATGAACCGGTATAAATCATATGAAGGAAACTCTTTTGGTATTGGATTTGGACGAAACATTGCTGTACGCTACAAAAGATAAGCTGGAACAGCGGGAAGACTTTGTTGTAGGGCCTTATTATGTATATGTTCGTCCAAATTTAGACTATTTTTTATCAGAAATGGCTGGAGATTTTAAACTTGCAATTTGGAGCTCTGCGGATGATGCTTACGTGCATGAGCTCGTTGATAAAATAAAACCAGACGCTGTCGATTTTGAATTTATCTGGGGAAGATCTCGCACAACAAAAAAACGGATCAGTGTGACTGATGAATATTATTACGTAAAAAGGTTATCCAAAGTAAAACGCAAAGGCTTCTTATTGGAAAGAACGCTTATAATAGACGACACCGCTGAAAAATCAATGCTGAACTATGGCAATGCAATCCAAATAGCTGAATTTACAGGGAACGCCAACGATGATGAGTTACTCCTATTGGCTTCTTACCTAAAACAATTAAAGAATGTACGGAATGTCAGACAAATCGACAAAAGATATTGGAGGAATCAAGATTTTCCGACATAGATGATTATAATAACGATCGGGGTTCATGAAGTAAAATCTAAAAACAGGAAAATGCAAATTATTAGAATAACCACGACTTCACTCTGCTGCATTTTGGCGGGCTTTATTTCTTCAGTTTTCATAAAATGGGATTGGTCATTTATCCTTATTCCGACATTAATATCATTAGCCGTATCATTAAGCAATTTTGATAGGATCAGTTTTCCCAAGAAATTGATAGGCATACTCCTACATTGGTTTTTGAGTATTGTTATCTTTATCATCACGATTGGCATCACTGTATTTATTCTTTCTCCGATGGGAATGCATGCGATGTATATTGGTTCGGCTTTAGCTGCCATACTATTTGCATTTATTACAAATATAAACTTGACTTTTCCAAAGTTCTGGCTGTCAATGGTGGTTATATTCGTATTGTCTTTACCAGTATGGCCGATAGCAGATTATATGCACGCCCATCCAACATTTAAATTAGCTGCGCTAAATGGGCGTGAAAATATCATCACGATATGGTGCTCACTTGTTGGATTTGGAGTTGCATTGGGTATACATTATAAGAGGTACAATTCCGATGACAACTCATGACTGCGATAAATTGATTCATTTTAGAAAAAGTCATGATATATGGTACAATTTTGTTACGCTAGAGTGTCTAGCAGATAACTATAGACTTGAATTAATACATGTCCAAAGATAGCGTAAAAGGCAATTCAGTAAACTCTGCTGATTATATAAAAGGCTTGCCATTTGACTACATCGAAACATATTCCCTCCAGCGCGGAGAGGAATACAATGCAGTGATCCAAATTCTAAAACCGGAACGACATAATTTAAAAGTAAGAAAGGAGAAAAGCAATAATCTGACCGACACCGAAGAAATTCGACTGAGCGAACTTGACGCGCCATTAGGTTTAACACAGTACTTAATTGATAGTACAGGTCGATTTCATTTTTCTAGTCAAAGAATCAATACTTTCCAGCATGGTAATGAGACAATCAGTCTACTAAAGAATATTTTACTTAAAAAAACAACGAACGTCAACAATTGGATATGTGCCCCCGTTTACAGGGATGCTATTGTGTTCTACAAAAGCTATGGCGAAATCGTATCTGTTTTGAATATCTGTTTAAGTTGTGAATCAATGGCGCTAGATAGTTCCAATCAGGTTAAAGCCGATAGTAGCACATATGAAATGCTTAGACAGTTTTTTAAGGAGATAGGTCATCCTGTAGAGTCATGAATTTTTCCTTGGCTTTCGTCTCTATCTCACCTAGATAGGCTACATCGACTTCATTCAGGTAATCCTTCTTATCACTCAGATTAAACTTGAATGTCTTCCCTACAACGTTTTTGGATAAAACAGACAATACGATCTCCTCTGTATCTCGAAATTGTCTCGCGCAAGACAAACAAAGCAGAATAGAAATAATTAAAAGCTTATTCATACATCTAATAATTTTGCAATGCTAGAGAGTTAAGCTCAAGAAAATAATCGTCTGTTTAAAGACAATTAAAGGATTTTAGTTCAAAGTAGCAATATTCACAGACCAGTTTGATCTTTGCAAACTCTTCAGCGTATTCGTTCCAACCGTTATTTCTGATCCTGACCTTTTCACATTCATCACACCATGCTTGAAAATCGTCATCTTCACTAAGTTCCATCCCCTTATATGTTTCAAAAGCCTCCTCAAAACCTTTCGGATGCTCCACGTTAAGATGCCGACAAACAAACGCTGGCCTTGACCGCCCATGGATTTTGCATTCAACTTTTGCCTGGTTAAAATGGACAACTTCCCGCGAATCTTCTTCCAAAACAGCGGTAATTAGAAGATAGCTTTGAAGTTTTTCGGTGGGAGCTCTATAAACTCCTATCCCCTCCAGAATGGCAAATGATATCGCAGCAAACTCCCAACAATCATATTCATCGGCCGAGAAAGTGCCTGCTGTCAATTTCGGGTAATCGTGTTCGAGGCCAAATTCCCTAACAGCAAATGTGCTGTCCTTATTAGGCTCGCAACTATGATCATTGAACCAACTCCACATCCATGTTTCTGACGTAAGTGAAAAGGTACCAACGGGAATATATTTTAGATACAATTGATCTGTACCGTCATTGTATAAGCGCAAGAGTGCAAGTTCAGCATCATAATACCAATGCTGATAGCTGCCGATACTCAACTGTTCCATAAACCTCTCCTGGATCTGCATAAGTTCCCGACATTTTTTACCGGCAAACTGTTCGTAATCTATTTTCAACGTTGTGTATCTTTAATTTGTGGCAATTTTTATAATATTTTGAGCTTATCATCTTGGTTCATTTACCAATTTGGCTACAACGGTTGTCCTCATCTATTATGTGCCGCCCTTCTTCGCTCTGTCATTTTTTTCTAAAGAATTTTATTTGTTCAAGTCTCACGTTGGCTTGCTCCTCTGTATATTCCGCTTTCGGCAATTGCTCAATTGATTTATAATTACCAAAACGCATTACTTTAATATTTGGACCTGTCGAAAGTAAATTAAATTCATTGCAATTGTTATATTGAATAATATTCCAACTATAGTCCGGAATACCTTCTTCTTTTTTTATAATGAATGTCTCAAGTTTTGAACCACATTGAGTAAAGTCTTGAGATAAAATTTCAACTATATTGTCTTGTCCTTTGAAAAATGAAGTCAATTTAAATAGTGTATTAAGCACTTTTCCATAAAGCCATCCATTTAAGTTGTCTTTAAAGTCAACTGAAACAATTTTTGAAAGTTTGTCGAAATAATCGCAGATAAATTCACGCTCTTCTGTATCATAATCTGAACGATCAATGCTGCCCAACGATTTTTTTAATACGCTTTTGAGTTGTATTGGTTTATAATCGGAATTTACAGCTTCAATTAAATTATTAGCACAATCGTTGAATAAACTTTGAAGTCGGTCGCAGGTTTCACTATCAGATGGGTTTAGTCCCCGTTCTTCCCAAGCAGAAATAGAAAACTTGTCCCGCAGTATAAAGGCATTTAATTTATTTAGTGTTGTCTGTTTGTTTGTCATTAAAATTGTCAGTTTGGTATTTAATCTTTCGGCCTGTTAGGATTGTACTTGCTTAATATTCTTCCATGAAACCAAATTACATAAAAAAATGGACTGTTTCTGCTCGACGCTTATATCTGCAGGTTATTGCTTTGATTGACTTTATTCATAAACATCCTCAAGTCATCGTAATGGCAAAAGGTAGTACGGCATCTAGAACGAGATTGTATCAAATGGGAATAGCGGAATTTTGGGAAGATATTCAAGAAATATTTGAAGTGAAAGCCTATTATAAAGACAGGTGGGAATCCTTTGAGAGAGGTAAAAATTATGATGCGTTTTTTATATTTAAAAAATAATAACGAACTTTGTATCAGGAGGTTTAAAACATGAGCACAAATACGAATAAAAAAGATAAAAATAACGCGGATATGACGGTTCAAGATCGTCAAAATATTTATAATATATCTTCATTTTTTAAGAAAAAAAACGAAGATGCTATTGAATTTCTGAAAAAGCATCCTATACCTAAGGAGTATATTCGAAAATAAAATTTTGTGTTAAATCTGGTATATTTCCCAAACCACGCCACCCAATACCAATTTGACAAGAGTGCCATCTTCAACCAGTGTATGTAGCACCTCATGTAATTCCAGCTCCTCCATTTTCACTATTCCATATGCTTTATTGGTCAAAATAAATTCACGCATTTTCCATAGGCAGAACTTTATGGAATATTCATTTGTAGGCATAAAATCAAATTCACATATAACACCGTCTTTCTCTAAACGGCAACCCGCGCCGTGAAACTGATATTTGAGCTCATCAATATGCCCCGAACGATTCCCGCTGCTCTTTTTTTCAAATTCTTCCATGTTTGGAGAAAACTGATGTTTGAAGTCATTAATGAAAGCAACATAATCATTCAATACCTTCCTGATAATTAGATTAATCATTTTGTATCAAGATACAAAATAGATATGTAAATTAGCTACTGAGTTATATATTAATAAAATGTGGATTTTCTCGGTTCGTGAGTTATCATTTATATGTACCCGCTGTCGTTTGATTCTGGTAATCTAGCATTAGAAAATAGTACAAGAAAAGCTAAATAATAACTAATATGTTTCCCATAGATCATGAATTCAAAATGGTATACGCACTGTACATACTGCTATTCTGCTATATCAGCTATAGGTTGGTAATTGGTAGCAGAGGTGAAAAAGTTCGACTGATATTCATTGTGTTCATTAGCGTTGTATCTAATATTTTTCTATATATAGACCCCGCTAATTTTCAGGGTGGAGCATCGTTAGGTGTGCTATTTTACTCATTAATCATTTGGTTGTTAACCACCCTATTAACAGTTGTCAATTGTATTTTTTCAAGTTGGAAGAAGGAAACTTTACCATTATAGTTATGGAAAAAGATAAACAAGATTACATCATAAACTATTACCTTCATTTGATGTCCCCAAAAGAAAAGCTTGCTTATAAACATGCGCATTCACTTTTAAAGATAGATCAAAAGGCAGATATTGATAAAATAAAGAGAGTTTACTTTAAAGCTGGATGGCTAACCATAGACGAAAATGCACTAAGTTTATTGAATAATGGACTAGAGAAATTTAATGAAGATACAGCAACGCGTATTATGCATGATCATGCTTCTGAAATTTTTTTTAATTACTGCCCCAATTGTGGGACGCTAGCCAGAACTCCAACAGCAAAACAATGTCGTTTTTGTTATTGCGACTGGCATTGAATTGACTAACATAATCTACAATGAAAATCCACATCGTTAGCGACCTGCATAGAGAATTTGGATACAACGATATCAATCTGAATATAGCAGATGTGCTTATACTAGCGGGAGATACTGATCTAGGAGTAAAAGGGATCGGCTGGCTCAAATCACTTTCTTTGGATATACCGATCATCTATGTGCTGGGCAATCACGAATATTATAAGGGAGCGTATCCGAAAACACTCCATAAAATCATGGACGCTGCAAGCAATTCAAATATTCATGTGCTGGAAAATGAATCTTTGGAGATCGACCACGTTTGTTTCCATGGCTGCACACTCTGGACTGATTTTTCCTTAAAGGGCAATCCAGCTGCATATGGGGCGCTATGCCAAAGCCGTATGAATGATTATAAGAAGATCAGACTAGGTGACAATTATGCCAAATTAAGAAGCATCGATACGTTTAGAATCCACCAAACTTCAAGGCAATGGCTGGAGCATAGTCTTAGTGTCAATCAAGCGAAGCATAATATCGTAGTGACGCATCATGCGCCGAGCATTCGATCCTTACCAATGAAGTATTTGGACGATCCGATCAGCGCTGCCTACGCCTCGGATATGGAAGACTTTATAATAAAGCATCAGCCTTCCTATTGGATCCATGGCCATATACATACTCCTGCAAATTATAAAATCGGCAACACCGATATTATATGCAATCCACACGGCTATATCAATGAACCGTACAACGGATTTAATAAAGATCTTATTATTGAGATATGAACAAAAAATGAGTATGGAACAACTCGAAGTCCTATGGCAGGGAAAAGTTAATAAATTTCCATATCGGATATATACATCCGCAACGAAAAACGACGTCGAAACGATGAAGGATTTTGAGAAACTAAGTCTAATGACGCGTCATCACGATGGGTACATTCGTGAGGTAGCTATCGTGAAATTAATGAAGCTTTTTCCCTCGGCAAGCATTCCATATCTAGTGCAGCTATTAGGTGAATATGTTATGGAAATTCATTTAACCATTATCGGACAGATCATCCCACAGCAAAAACTTTGGATAAATGACTTCTTTACTGAAAACTTATCATATGAAAGGACAATTCGAAATAGAATAGTAAGCTATTGGAATTGTTACTACAGATTTGATTATATCAAGTTGAAAAACTATCCAGCTTTTCAATTTTTATGCGATTGAGTCTATAATCAATACGACAACTATTAATGGGAAATTACTTAGCACTTCCACTCCACCCGTTTGCGATTTATTAATAAAAAATATTAGCCATAGATGGATAGTCCAGCCTAATTTTGTAAATTAAACGCATAAGCCATAGGATGAAACAGTTCATAAAACTATCCCACATTTCTGCCCTTATTATCCTCGTTGTTGGATGCAAGGATCCTTCTCGCACAAAGACAATGGATTTTGGTCTATTTACGCTTGAAGTTCCTTATAAGTGGCAACAGGTCAAACAAGACGGTATAGACAGTTATGTTGGCGCGATGGCTATAGACAACACGGATACCCTTTACTTTGATCTGGGCATGTATTCAAATAGTTTGACAGAACCAAATATTCAGGTAATTACAAGGCAAATGATGGAGGAAAATAACTTGGACTCCTCCGATTTCATTGTTGTTAAAGATATCATGTCGATGAATATTGATGCAGATCTGTACAGAAAACAAAATGTATCCTGGGATACCATTGATAACAGAAGAGCGAAAATCGTATTTCCGAGAATATCCGGAAAAGGAATCACCGGAGTGTATATCGGCAGCCTATGGGGAGACTCTTCAAAAGTCCGGTTTAATCTCCATGGAACAGATCTAAAAACGCAAACAGAAGAGGATCTTGTCAAAGCGATAAAAACATTGAGATTCCATAAACGTAATATAGATAATGAAGAGAATTAACGCTCCCCTATTTGTACACCTCAGTTTTATGGCTTTGACATTTTATGTAGCATTAACAGACGGTGATTGGCTGAGGTATTTTACGGGGAGTTTAAATTTTAATCTAATTATTTTTGGATTGCAAGTTGCAGGACTTATTTATGCAGGATACCTACAGGCGCAAAGAAATAGAAAGATATTCTCCATATTCTGGCCAGCATTGATTGGGTTGATCATACTTATATCGTGTGTACTCATCACGGGAAATTATCAGTTTAATACCCATATAAATATCACGATTTTATGGCTGATTCCTGAGGCCTATTACATAACATATGATGTTTTAATAGCTTATCTCATCAAGGAAATCCCGCTACCATTGAATATAAATTGGCAATTTCAAGCGAAATGCATTTATATTATTCTCTCAGCCATATCTCCCTCGATCGGATATACTATATTTAAATTGAAAAGAGTACGCTCAACACGTAAATAGGAATCTATGGAAGATAATTGGAGTAAATATGGATTTTCAAGTTCTATGGGGCCAAAATTAAGGAAACTAGTGCAAATCCAGCTTGCTAACGAATTAAATAATTTGTTAGGTATGAGTTTTAAATTTGACTTTGACTGGTCAGAATCCTGTATAGAAGGGCATGATGGAATGTTTCTGGATGGTAGCCTGGAGAATTACTCGGGTATTATATTGACCGACAAGCAAGCATCAATTAAAGCCGATGGCTGGATGGACTTTATTCAGGAAGGGGATTTCTTCCTGGCTTATTGGGATCAAATAACTGTTTGGCAAAATGATAGGGAACTATTCTCAAAAGATTTTGGAATCTCCAGCTTCGCCTTTGAATTAGTTCCCGAGGAATTGCGCTGGCATCTGAAAGAAGTCAGAAAACATTAAAGAAATGAAAAATTTGGACGAAAAAGTTTGGTATGCATGTTATGGTTCCAATCTGCTGCAAGAGAGGTTTCTTTGTTATATACAAGGTGGCCAGCCCGCCGGTGCAAACACATCCTATATTGGATGTGAGGATAAGACGTCGCCGATCGACAGTGAAGAAATGTATATTTCCTCAGAGCTATATTTCGCGAAGGTCTCGAAAAATTGGAACGGAGGTATTGCCTTTATTAGAACTACATTTAATCCTACTGCGTCTACTTATGGACGAATAAATTTGATAACAAAAGGCCAACTGATAGATATTGCTAGACAAAAGACAAATACAAGTACCAGCTTGGAAATTGACTTTGAAAAGGCAGTTAAAAATGGCTTTCATATTTTTAAACAGCCATCTTGGTATGGCAATCTATTATACTTAGGTGAGCACAACGGGTTTCCTATTTTTACGATAACAAATGAACAAGATTCACAGTCCTCGACTAAACCTAGCAATGATTATTTAAAAACAATTATTGATGGACTTCGGGAATCACATTGGCTGGACAATCCTGCCATCTTTGATTATCTGAAGACCAAACACGGTATTATAGAAAATTATTCTGAAGAAAAACTCAGGTCTATTATCGGTGAAAAGCAGAACTAATTTATTTAAATTAGAGGCTAAATACTGCGAAAAATTATATTGAGCCAAAATGAAATCAACGGAAGTATATCAATTTTTCCTTCGGAATCTTACCGTTTTTATACAACATTAGTTGCTTTAAATAGAATCCGACGCCATGACCATCAAGATAATCAAGTTTAGAAAGTGTTTCATCTATTTCCTGCTCACTAAACCATTTTACATTTTTCTCTCCTATGATACTGTCTTTAATTTGTTCATCTATTTTTTGAAACTGTTTTAATGTCATAACTTTAAAAGGAGAAATGCCGGTAAATCCAAAGTATACCTCGTTAACCCTTAAGGTATGTGGATCAAAATATATCGAGACAAAAATTTCTGCCTCTTTGTCAAAATCACTCAGTTTTGACTCATCCATATACCTTATTAAAATATCTCGAATTGTATCAATATAATTTACCTTTAATATATTACCATTAAAAGAAGCCGTATGTTTGATTCCATAATATTTGTTGTTTTTATCGCCAACAAGCGTATAGCTCATGTCAGCATTCGATGCATATGGTCTTTTTTCATTATGGTAAAATGTCTTTATCTCGAAACATATGCTACTTGTCAATATACAGGTAACTGTAGCAACTATTTTAAGAAAATCCGTCATAAATAACTATTGAAATAATGATCTTTATTCAGGTTGAATATCCATTATTTTTTTTCGAGAGCATATACTTCAGGTTATCAAATATGCGCTCTATCAGCCGTCTATCCCTGGTAATAATCTCTGCAACCCCTTTCAGCTCATATTTAAATTGTAATCGCTGAGCGTAATTTGTTTTTAGTCCATCGGGCAACTCTACATATATAAGATACTGTTCCAGATCTCCCTGACTAGTCTGCTGGATATTGGTCATTAATGATATCTCCTGAACAACGCCCCTTAAAGAGCCATATTCATTATAGGGGAAATTATCGAGCTTAATAATAACTTCTTGTCCTTTTAAGACCTTGCCAGCACCTGAATTGGGAAGACGCACATGGGCAACAATTTTACTGTCAGCCGGAACGATAGAAAATACGGCCTCTCCAGACCTAATAAAATAATCATCGTTCCAGAAATTTAAATATTGCAGAATCCCGTCTCGGGGAGACCTAAATATGTAATTCTCTTCAAACGATTTCAGGGCCATCGATAGCTCATGATAGGAAGATGTCAGCTGTAACGTCAGAGACTTTTCAACTTCATCTTTTTTAATCTGCGTCTCCGTAATTGCATTCTGCGTCCTGAAAAGTTCAAGCATAACCTGAGACGCCTCTGCCTTGGTATTGACTTCTGTGTAGGCCGCATTAATATGGTTTATTTTGTTTCGTTCAAATTCTGCAACACTGATAACTTTCTTTTCCAGGAGTATAGAATCTCTTTTGGCAAAATTCTCAATGTATGAAGTACTGTTGTGCGAAAGCTCCGCCTTTTTTCTTGATGTGCTCAAAATATTTTTTTGCTCATTGAGCAGTTCATTATACGTCCGCAACTGGTGGTCCAGTGTCTTATTATTATAATAATTTTTATATTGTTGAAGTGCATCGAGTAAAGCATAGTATTTATTATTTATTGCCCCCAAGTAAACTTTGCCGGGAAGCGATAGATTAATCAGCGAAAATCTATCGTTGATATCAATGCCTTCAACTAGTTTATTTACGAGCAGGATATCACCCATATTCGCAGGATTTTCTAGGTAGCCGATGATATCACCCTTTAATACCTCCTGTTGATTTTCTTTCTGTAAAATTAGTTTACCCGATGCCGGACTCACAACTTTTACAGCAGGATTTTCGGTGTTGATTGACACAGTCCCCGACTGCACATCAGGATAAGTAATCAGATAACCGAAAATAAGCAGTAAAAATATACTTACCATTACGATGATGGTTATCTGGACACCGAACTTCTTTGGCATCCTGTTCACAATATGGTCGAGTTCCTCTGTTTTTTTGACCTTATGTAAATCTTCCATTAATTTAAGCTTATCTGTGAATTGATGAGTTGATAATAGTGTCCTTTTCTTTCCATGAGCAGATCGTGACTGCCAATTTCTGCGACTTTTCCATCCCTCATGACGACGATCTGATGGGCTTTCTGAATGGTGCTTAGCCGATGTGCGATGACGACCACCGTTTTCTCCCTAAAGATCTTGTCCAAAGCTTCCACAATTCTTTTCTCGTTACGTGAATCAAGTGAATTGGTGGCTTCATCCAAAAACAGGTAGTCAGGATTTTTATAAAGGGCGCGCGCGATTAATATCCGCTGTTTCTGTCCACCGCTCAGCCCCCTCCCCTGCTCACCCATCATTGTTTTATAACCTTTGGGCATATCTTCTATCTCTTCCCTGATATTGGCAGCCTCCAGAGCCTTTTCCAATCTTTCAATATCTATATTATCATCTCCAAGAACAATATTGTTGATAACCGTATCATTGAATATCTTACCGTCCTGTAATACGACACCACATTTGGAGCGCCAATAATGCAGCGGGATATTATTGACGTTTAAATTTCCCAGATAGATCTCTCCGTGATTCTGACTGTAAAGTCTTAGTATCAGCTTCATCAGTGTTGTTTTACCACTTCCACTATCTCCTACAATAGCCGTTACTTTCCCGTGCGGTATGACAAGGTTAACCCCGTTTACGATATACGGATTTTTTGGTGCGTATTGAAAATAAAGACTTTTTAAAACAATGTCTTTCCCTTGAGGCAAAATCGTCTCATTAAAAGAGCCAACCTGCTCCTCGTCTTCCAAACCATGTATTTCGTTGATACGGGCAAATGAAATTTTCGCAAATTGGGCCGAAATGATAAACTGTATAAATTGTTGTATGGGAGCATTGAGCATGCCGATTATAATCTGGGTGGACATCATGATCCCAAAACTCATCTCTCCCTGAATCACCGCTTTTGCGCAAACAATTGTAATGGCAACATTCTTAAGGTTTTCAATAAACTGTCCACCAAGGTTCTGATAATTGGTTATAGACAGAAGTTTTAGATTTACCTTATAGAGCCTTGCCTGTAAGTTTTCCCACTTCCACCGTTTTTGCGTTTCATAATTATTTACCTTAATATCCTGCATTCCCGTTATCGTCTCTACCCAGTAACTCTGATCTTTTGCCATAAGACCAAAATAGTTGGTATCCAGCCGCCGCCGAATGGCCAGAAACCCAAATATCCAAAGGAAATAGATCACACTACCAGACACAAACACCCAGAATATAAAGGTATTGAAAGTCACAAGTATAACTGCAAAAACAATGAAGGTTAAGCCTGAGAAGATCAGGTTAAGTGAATTACCCATAATGAAGTCCTTGATACGCTGATGATCTTGTGCCCGCTGAAGAATATCACCTATCATTTTGTTTTCAAAAAAGCCAATGGGAAGTTTCATAAGCTTGACCAGATAATCAGAAATCAAAGAAATATTGATGCGGCTTGTGAGATGGAGAACAATCCAGTCCCTTACTGCATTGGAAAGTGTTGTGGCTAAAAGTATGGCAATATTTGCAAAGAGCATAATATTGACAAAATTCATATCCTGGGTGCTTATACCTATGTCAATTATTGACCGCGCAATAAAAGGGATGATGGCCTGAAGCCCTGTGACAAAAAGCATCACAATAAAAAGGTTAATAATACTCAGCCGGTATGGCTTAAAATATTGGAATATAGTATTAAAGCTCTTCTTCCGTCTGAAATTCTCTTCCTGGTGAAGATCAAAAAAATTACCGTCAGGCTCAAATCCGATCACCACCCCTTTCTTTGTTGTCGATTTATACCAGTTTTTAACAAACGTTTTTATGGGGTGTTTCACTAGTCCGGCACTGGGGTCAGAAACGTAAAAATACTTTCTATCTACTTTATATACGATCAAAAAATGGGAATCTTTCCAATGAACAACAACAGGAAGCGGAACATCGTGTTGCAACTGTGCGAGCGTACACTTAACACCCCTGCTTTTGAGCCCTATTTTTTCAGCTGCATGGATCAGGTTAATAATAGAGATCCCCTCTTTGGTGGTACCACATAATTCTCTTAAAAAATTTATTGGATAGAACCGTCCATAATATTTTGCAATCAATCTCAAGCAGGTCGGGCCGCAATCCATCTTATCCATCTGGATTTCAAATGGGAAACGCTTAAAAAACACCTTCATAAAATCTTAGGCTATTAAATTTACGTACACTTAATGTTAACAACATATTAATTTTATACTACTTTTTGTAAATAAAAATGAAAATTACTAAATTTCATCGACACAAAAAGAAGATTAAAGAAATTTTATAGCTCTTAAAAGATAAATAATCAATGCACCAAAATTATATAGTGATACTTGCAGGAGGTCTTGGGGAAAGATATGGAGGCGTTATGAGCAAGCAGTTTCAAGCCATAAACGGTGTTCCGGTGATTATTAAGACCATCTGTAAATTCTTACAACGTTTTGAACCGCAAAAGATAAGAATCGTGGTCAACCCTGACCACATTGCGCACTGGAACAAGCTTAAACTTGACTATCCGATTATCCGTGAAATAACATTTATTGACGGTGGCGAACAAAGATTTCATTCGGTAAAAAATGGATTAGCATCTATTGACTCCAGTGACAACGACCTGATAGGAATACATGATGGCGTACGCCCTTTTGTTACCTTAGAAACCATCGATCATGCTTACACCACCGCTTCTCAGTACGGTACCGCCGTGCCTGTCTTTAATGCGGTCAACACTATTCGGATAGCAAAAGAGAACCAGAATAACGCACTTGATAGGCAGTACGTCAAGATTGTCCAAAACCCGCAGGTATTCCGTTCCAAGATTATAAAAACCGCATACTGCCAAAACTATACGCCCGACATGCTGGATGATGGAACTATCGTCGAAAAGGCGGGCTACAAAATACAGCTCTGCCAGGGCAATTACGAAAATATAAAGATAACACATCCACAAGACCTTTACATCGCAGAAGGACTTGACAGATTGCTCGCTAGCAGTTCAATTGAAACAAATGGAAAAATATACGGTAACTCCTACACTAAAATATTATAAGAACGACTACAAAAAGTCGGCAAAAGAGGGATCGGATCAACTAGCTCTGGGAGAAGATTATCAGAGCAGGTATGGAGCAAAGATTCCTGATTACGAAGTCAATTTATTTCAGGTCCATCATGCGATCTGGAAAGACTTTTTGGAAAACTCCACAAAAGACTATTGCCTGATCCAGGAGCATGGCACCGCAATTTTGAAGGATCTAACGGAAATAAAATCGGTATTGCTGGAACAAGATCTAAATTTCCACGTCTTATTTCCCTTTGACCTCATTAACTCAGACACACGTCTTAAAATGCCAATCGCATTCAGCAGATTTGGATTTTATTGGGGTACTTCGTCCTATATTATCTCGAGAAAGTCCATAAAGGAACTCATAGAGAAATGTTCGGAAATAAGGTGGCCCTTAGCAGAACAATTTCTAGAACTGGGAATTGACCGTAAAATCAAGATGATTGCCGTTGATACCGACTGGACTATGTTCTCCGACCGAAAGGCCCCTTCTTACCTGGCAAGAAAAAACAGTATGATCGAATACATTAGGTCGTACAGTGTCTGGGAGAAGGACGAAATAAGTCAAGTTCGGGGAATCTTAACCTACCTTTCGGAAACCGCCGCATCACTGGATGTAAAGATATTTCTGCACGCTGGTACCTTACTCGGATCGATCAGGCATAGCGGAAAAATTATGCCTTGGGACGATGACATCGATCTCATGGTAAAAAAAGAAGATCTCATCAAATTGATCCCCGCTATCCGGCAGGATGGTATATATAATGTGACCGAATGGACATGGTCAAAAACAGGAAAAACATATTATAAGATCTGGAAAGAGGGCGGTTATAAAACAGAAGGCTATGAATACACTTTTCCCTTTGTCGACATCTGGTGGACTGAAGAAATCGGGAATAAAATCCATACCAATGACGGGTATGTTTTTGAGAAACAGAGCTACTTTCCATTGCAGCCTATCGAATTTGAAAATGCTAAATTCTATCATCCCGCCGTGGCAACAGATATACTGGACACAATGTATAAAGGCTGGAGAAATGAAATCAAGATATTTTCGTGGTCGCATAAATTTAAAAAGCACAGCGTCAAACAGATCAGCGTTCCCATCACCACAGACAAGAAAGGAAGATTTACAAATTATAAATGAATGAAAATATGAAAAGAAAGCCTATTTTAAATTTTTTCGACATTGCAAGCGATGTCGACCTGTTACCCGAGAATGAGCTATTTAAATTAAAAGGTGGTGACAGTGATATCGCATGGGAAACCGAAGGCCCTGAAATTGATGTATATCCCCCGGATGGTGGTGGTGACGATGACAATTGGGACGATGGTGGTGATGACGGTCCTGAAGAGCCATGGGATGATGAATGGGATGAAGACTGGGATGGTGATGATCACGGCGATGGCGGAACCGATAATGATGAGGAGGAACAACCGAAATGTACCTGTACAAAAGGAATTGTGGGACTTGGCTCTGGAGGGATTGTTGACTATTCTAATCATTTGGGTACTTTTAGAAGTGCAATAACTGCTGATTTAAATAACCCAAATACAAACCAGGCATTCAAAGACACGTTAAATGGACTGAATCAGATTTTTAACAGGATCGAGAGTTCTAATTTTAATCTGGTGATCAACTTTGGTGATGCCGATGGCAGCGCAGCGTATACATCACTCAGCGGAAATAAAGATGTTAAAATTACAATGGATCAGTCCGAATTGGTTTATAAAAAGGATATATATCTTGCCGGCACCGAAATCCTCCTTCATAAGAAGGGTGATTTAAACTATGCCGCTTTTAATGAAGTATTAGCTCATGAATTAAAGCATGTTGAGCAATTTTTAGATGGCAGGATCGGTTTTAACATGTTTGATAATGAAATAAAACTAAAATACGGCATCGAGGATGAAGTTGAAGCTTTCGCATTTGCAAATAATTATGCAACTTTTGGTAATCCGCCTGTTGAAATAAATGAAACTTGGGTAAAAAACCAGACGATCACAGTAACTGGTGCCGATGGTCAACCTCAAACGATCAAACCATACGCAAACTTAGGTGATGGTGGAAACTGTCCGATCCACGGCGTATCCTCTAACCCCAATTAATAGATAACAAATGAAGAATAACATTTTAACAATTGTAGGAATTTGCCTTTTAACATCTGCTTTTGGTCAAAAAAAAGAAAAGGAGTTATCGATACTTCAGACTTTGGTTGAAAAAATACATTTGGATCTCCGTGATGTTGCAATGATGTCTGGTGTTCCAAGTAAGACATCAGTCAATTGGGCTAAACTGGTTTATGTTCAGCAGGAAGACTCCATATTCAGAGTTCCATTTGACAGTCTCACTTCACCAAAATGGAATCATCTAGCATATGATATTACAGTCGAATTCGATAGGTTTACAGAAAACCGAACTCAGAATCTTCAAGGAGTAATCGTTCTAAAACGCATCAGTCCTGAAAGAGAGGAAAAACTCCGAAACTGGATGCTTAAAGAAATGGAAAAGGAGAAAGCTTTGAAGAGATAAATACTGCCGTATGACATCTTAGATCTGAAATATAAAGCCTGGCGCGAAGAAATAAGGTTATTTTCTTGGTAGCATAAGTATAAGAAGCATAGTATAAAAACAGACCACCGTGCCTATTATAACCGATAAATTAGGAAGATTTACAAATTACAAATAATTAAAAATTATGAAAAGAAAACCAATCTTAAACTTTTTCGATATCGCAAGCGAAATTGATCAATTACCAGAAAACGAGCTTTTTAAATTAAAAGGAGGCGATAGTGATATCGCATGGGAAACAGAAGGTCCAGAAATTGACGTTTATCCTCCTGAGGGTAGCGGTGACGATGACAATTGGGATGATGGAGGAGATGACGATTGGGAAGATCCTTGGGATGATGGAAATGACGAAGATTTTGAGGATTATGATGACTTAGGCGATGGCGGAATCGATAACAATCCTGATAATGATCCCGATGCAGATGAACTACCTGAATTATGTTTTGATGCTATTTGGGATGCTTATCCACATAATGTAAATGGTCAAACCCAACATCCAAGCCAAGATGATTACGCAAACCAATGTGCTATTCGCGTGGGAGCGGCATTAAAAGAAGTATATGATGTTGACTTCGGTAGTTATGGTACAGAATTTGACGACCCTTTATCATCAGAAGGTTATCCTATTAGGGCGGCTAACTTAAAAAATTATCTAGTTGATGACTATAAATCAAAAGGTATGGAGAGCCAAATAAAAACATATAATTCGACAAATGCATTCCTTGATTCGGCATCTTCAAAGTTAAATGGTATAGTTTATATGCAACGTGGTGGAGTAAATCACATTGATGTATTTAAAGGCGATGAAGGAAAAAACGAAGTAGGATCTCTTTGGTTATCAGGAAATGTTGACAAAGTGATCTTCATTCCTATAGATAATTCAGCATGTCAATAAAATTTTTTATTATGAAGTTTACTAAAATATTAGTTTTACTCTTTCTCTTTATTGATTTTTCTGTTGGTTTTGCACAGAAAAAAATAAATGTAAATACAGCCAAAGAGTATTGGTTTTCTGATAGATTATCAGACAGCCTCTCGGAAAAGAAAACACCCGATCCAAGCCAAGGCTTTCCTATACAGGCATTTTTAATACAGAAAGATAGATTATACTATCAACCGGCAATAGGTGACGACCTGATTCCCGTTTCTTTAACACCTGTGAAAGGCTCGGATAAATTATATCTGAATATCGGCGAAACAATGACAAGTAATCATATGTATGATTATTCATCAGATGGAAAGGATTTCTTATTAACAAAAAGGGCAAATGAAATGCTTTTAACTGTTAATGATAAAAGTGGAAACACTGTAGATTCTATCAAATTTATAAGACCTACAGATTTCATGATGAATAAAGACGTATCGGAAATTTACTTTGCACATTTGATAAACGGTACTTATAGATTAGGCGATTCTAATGATGAGGTCTCATTTGATATGGACGGAAATTTAAAGGGGATTAATAGCTTTTCAAAATGGAATGTGACTAGAGCTGCGGGAAAGATAAAACCTCGGGTAAACAGTCCCCATGCGTTTATAGTCCTTCAAACCTCAGGTGTTAAGCAAAAGGAATCATTTGTTGTCATCTTTGACGAACTTATTAAAACAATGAATTTCTTTAAATATAATATTCTTAAAGATGGATCCTACAGTTTAGAAAAGGAACCCTATTATATATTGAAACAAAGTTAGTTTATCCTATTTCCAGTAACTCTTTAAATCACTGGAAATAGGTTTTTATTTTCCCACGTTAGGAACGTGTAAAACCATAAACGGACGATACAGTGCATTTGTGGGGAGTTTGGAAATCCAAACTGCTGTGTGGTCGCTGCAAATTATAAACTTTAATAATTTTATCGATGCTTTTGGCTGCGTCCTTATGATTTTGGTATACTCGCTTGGGATAGAATTCATTTTTAAGAATACCATTAACACGTTCAGCTAGCGCGTTATCATAAGGCTACCACGCTGCGTCATACTAATCGCAATGCCATAAAGCCGGAGCATTGCTTTATCTTTACCATTGCTAATTCTGATTCTTAAATTACATCACAGGATGAAAAAAATACATGTATGGTTCGGAAAGTTTAAAACGGAGAAAGAATTAAAAAAATATCTGGATCAAAATGACTATCTGGAAGCATGGTCTGTTTATGACAACGAACCGCCAACCGGAAACGAAGAGGACGATAAAGAACCAAATACGGAGTTACGCTGTGATTTTTGCAAGGAAGTTCATTTGGATAACTATGATGAAGATCTCATGATAATGAAATATTATAAGAACTCTCTAAATATCAAAACCATTGCAAATGATATTGGTGTAGATAAAAATGAGTTAGAAACATTATTAAGAGGACATAGTTTCATTGGTTTTAACGCTGTTGTAGCTTTTGAAGACAATGACCTAGATGAAAAAGATGCTTCACGTTCTGAAACGATAAAGTACATTGGGAAATTGGCTCAGTTTTCTCACCAGTCTTTATCTGATTATGAGGTTCATTATTTATGGATAGGAGACAATAAAATTGATAAAAAGAATATTCTCCAACAAGCGGCACTAAATAAAAAGGATATTATAAAACTGAATTATTACCATACTTCAAAAAGCGAAAAACTTGACGAGATACTGATTCTCCAAATAGAAGATTACAACATTGCCGAAAAGATGATTCTCAAAGCTGAAGAGCTGAGAATGATCACCGCCCATTCCGTACTTGAACTTGTTGTAAAAGGCTCAATTGAAATACATGGTGAAAAAATTGCCGATATGCTCGGTATGAAATATATTGGAAAATTTGACAAGGAATAAAATCTAATTTGTTTTTTACGGTTCGTAATCGTCGATTTTCACCTGTTCGCATATTTACGAACGAAGAATATCTGCTTAAAAATACCAACTAAAACTACAGAATAATAGATGAACATACAGCTAAGTGTCAATAGAGATTTAAACGCAAACGACATACTGCAACTTTATCAAGCTAACAAATGGAGTGCAGCCGATAAACCAGAACTACTGATCAAAGCACTCTTAAATTCGCATTCCTTAGTGACTGCATGGGATGGTACGACATTGGTAGGTCTAGGAAATGCTATTTCCGATGGATACCTCGTGGTTTATTATCCACATCTACTGGTGCTACCCTCTTATCAAGGCAAAGGTGTTGGACGTTTGATTATGGATAAAATGCAAGAGATTTATAAGGGTTTTCACATGCAGATGCTTACGGCTGATGGAAATGCTGTCGACTTTTATAAAAAGAACGGCTTTGAACGAGCAGGTCAAACAGAGCCTATGTGGATCTATAAAGGTAATGATCACTGAGAGAAGATTAAGGTTATAAAATATATGGCAGAATTTAAAGTAATAATACCCGATGAATCCTATTCATTGCTTAATTTTCGACAAGATGATTTACCTGGAGTAGCCGTCGTCAATACGGCATTAAAGGAATTTGAACCAAAAATAGTTTTCTCATGGCATTTATCAATTATGATAGATCTAGACGATTTAATCGACAATGGAATGCCTTCAAAAAGTGAAATTGAAGTAATTGACAACTATGGCGATTATTTAGATAATGAAATAAAAGGAAAAAATAAGAAAAGGCCTAACGCCTTATTTCTTGCAAGAATAACCTGGAATAAAACTCGAGAATTAATTTGGAGAGTCTACGATCCTGAAATCTCAAATAGCTTTCTGCAAGAAATTATTACATCCAACTCCTCCCCTAGACAGTTTGAATATCGAATCGATCCTGACGATAATTGGGAATTGGCAAAATGGCATTTGACAGATTGGGAGTAGTAAATTCTTGAAGAATTGGATATTTAAGAAAACATCGACATCGCCGTATCTATAGAATCCTTAAAATTTATGAATAATAATGAGCAAATAATACTTTTTTTCCATTTGGATCTTCAATTCCAATAGTTATTTCGATATTATATGTTGCAATCCAAATTGAAAATATTCCGGATTCACTTTTCAAATCACGATCAAAAGATCCGTCGTCTTGAAACTTTATTGCCTGAGCAAACTGTGGATAATTTCCTTCCGGAATTTAAGTATTAATTTCGAAAATTCTCTTTGTTCCATTTAGTACTTGATTTACAACTATGTAACATACTCTTAAATATACACAATTTGCCAAATTAGAAAGTTAATTTTAAAGTCTAACATGACTTATGATCACCCAAAAGTAACGATTAAAATAGCCTAAAATGCAATTTTAGGCCAAGATATCGGTTGAATGGAGGATTGATTACGGGAAACCGTAAGAATGCATAACAGGCAATCCGTAGGTATGAAAAGACAATACAAATCGCATTAATCAATAACACAGGAAAGATAAAACAACCGCAGCTTTAATGGCATTTTTCCTTGGAGGATTTGGTGCACATAGATTTTACCTAGGGCAGACCAGATTAGGTGTCCTTTATCTCTTTTTTGCTGGACACTTATTCCCGCATTTATCGCTTTGATTGACTTTATTTTGTTTCTCTTCATGAATAAAGAGAGTTTTGATTTGATATATAACCGTGTATATTTTTCGCACCCCATTATTCATAATTATGTACCTACCTTTTATCAATGAGATAATTTGCAACTTTTTTAGGAGAAATTTGGCTTCGATACCCCCCCAGATTATCAAGAGGTTCCCACCTACTTCTATCCAAAGACAGGTCAATCTGGTTCAAATAGGCATATAAAAATACTGCAAAAGAATATTTAATTTTCATCTTTCTAATTCTGTTATGTTTACCATTTCCACCAATTCTTATTAAAAACCGGATTAGTTCCTTTCAGATCTAAGGGAGCACCCACTCTTACAATGCGACCTGATAACTTTTATGGACACACTGTCCGTGGCTGTAATTCGGGGATAAATCGATTGCAGTTCTAACCTAAAACATAATTTTCACTAATTTGTCTCTAAGGGGAATCTTACTAAATCGAGTCATTTTGCTTTAATTTTATCTCTATGCTTTAGACCAAATTTAATTAAAGCATTGGCAACTTCCTGCGTTTCTTTAGCATAGGCGGTAAGCGCATAAGAAACGGTTACAGGTTTGGTGTCATTAACCGTTCTACTAATCAGTAAATTGTCTTCTAATTCCTGAAGTTCCTTGGATAGAATTTTTGGGGATATTCCCTGAGCCATCTCTTGCAGATCTTTAAACCGCATTGTGCCGTGTTGCTGCAAATTGTTCAGGATACAAAATTTCCATTTACCACTGAGCAATTCAATGCCATCTTTTAATGCCAATATAGTTTCTTTATCAATATTTTTATTGCTCATATGATAGTTACTTTCCTAAAGGTAATGAATAGTGAATATATATTGAATATCCAATAGTTTTGTTGAACAGAAATTTAAGGAAAATCATTATGAAAGTAACAGTAATCGCAAATATTTCAGCTAATGGAAGAATTTTGATATCCGATAATCCGCATCATAAGCTGCCACCGGAAGCAATGGAATTTTACGTACATTTTGTAAGGCAGGTTGGAAATGTAGTGATAGGATTGAAAACATTTGAAAATTTTCTAAATTTTCCAGATCAGATAAAAGATCATTTTAATGGAATAGAAATCATCATATTGGCCGATAAACCTTATACGGCTGATGGCTACAAGACTGTAGCAAGTCCTGAAGAGGCAATTGCATATATGTCTGCAAAAGGAGTGCGGGAAATAGCCGTTGGAGGCGGAGCAGGTACTTTCAACGCTTTTTTGGACAAGGATTTGGTTACCGATATTTATTTTAACGTCAGCCCTATAATCACTGGAGCTGGAGCAATTTTAGCAAACAATGAGGAGTTAAGTTCAAAATTCAAGTACAAAGGACAGAGGCTTAGAAACGGTTTTCTTCAATTACATCTAACTAAAGAATACTGAATAACAACAGACAAAACATGTCCTTCAAAAATAGTTGAATGGCGGAAAAAAATCCGCTAATATTATTTCTTTCGGATCTATATCTTTCGATTGGCGACTGTATCCACAGACATATCAATGATAATAGAAAAAATCTTAAAACATATCACTAAATCACCCACCATTCTTGCGTCTTATATTGCTCAGGAAAACAGTAGTGATACCTAAATACGAAGCAATATATTTCTGTGGAATTCTAAGTTCTAGTTTAGGATATTGTTTACCAAACCAGGCATACCTTTTGGATGCATCTTGCGATAGTATCAGGTGCATTCTGCGTTGAAACAAACCAAAGGCATTTTGAAAAAGTAAGCGAAAAAAACGTGCTAACTTCGGGATTTTGTTTAACAATAACTCGTAATCTTTGGCTTCAAAAGCCAATATTTCGGTATCCTCCAAGGCTTCTATGGCAAACTTGGATGGCTTGTTGCTGCTAAAACTATCAATTTCGTTCATCCACCAGTTTTCTGGAGCAAAAAGAACGGTCGCTTCGTTGTTACCATCATAAGCATACAATCGTAGGCAGCCTTTTACTACAAAATAAATATGCTTACAATACGCCCCTTCCCGAAGCAAATGAACACCCTTATGTACTTGAATGGGTTTGACGTAAGATGCTACGATGTGTTGCTCCTCTGCCGTCAGGATCACGTGTTTTGCGAGGTTAGAAAAAAGCGTATTGTATAGCATAGTCCTTAATTCTTAGTCCTTTTTGTTGGCTGGATGATCGGCAGGAAGCTTATAAAAACTGATCAACTTGGTAATTTTAAAGTCTTCATTAAATTCAAAATAATCATCGCCCACATTTGTTTTACCATCTACCGTTGACTGCCATTGATAACGTACATAGTTGTGATGAAAATCAAATTTTCCTATAAGATCAAAACGGCGGCTCGGAGCCATAGGCAATGTGTCGATGGCAAATTTAAGCAATTCATCCAGACTATTTAAGTGAAAGTAAGGATCGATGTAAATCCCATCTTTGTGCCATACTTTGGCAAATTCCTCGCCATAAGCTTCAGCTGTATTTTGGTTCCAGGCATGTAGATACTGTTGTATCATTTTTTCTACGTTGTTCATACTATTTAATTCTTTTCTACAAAGTAACAGCGTATTTTCTAGCGGCTCGTTAAACTAGTTTATTAAATGAGCTCAATCAAATTAAGATAAATTTTATTTCGTTACGCTTTCTGGAATTACTATTTTTATAAAGTTTACAACTTAAAATAAAAAACTATGCTTTTTAAAATCAAATCTGTGCTATCATGTCTTTTCATATTTGCCGGTATAATAATTATAGCAATTAGTTTTAAAAAAGATAAATCAATCAAATTGAATCATGAAATTACTATAATTGATAAACAAAAAGGTCTTTTTGATACTAATTTATTGATTTTGGGAAGTGTATTTATTCTTTCGGGTTCAATAATTTTATCAAGGATAGAGGTTATTAAAAACCAAAGCGGACTGCCCCATCAAATGTCAAAATAAAACTTGCTGTGTTTAGTTATTGTCCATATAATTAAGCTACCTTGTTGATAAGTTTAGTAACCTTTTTATAAATTTCTGTAATTTGGATTAATCTGCAGCACACCATGCTTCGTAATTTGGGGTAACTTTTGACCACACACGTCACATTCGAACTTTCTATCCTTTTTCATCGAATATCATCCTTTATCCACTTTAATTCTCCACGTTGTATCAGGGCTATATATTTTTGCACCTGATCATCGGTGAATAAGCCATTGTCTTCAAGCTGGTAATTGAACTGCTTAGTGAAGGTGTAATATTGATATCAGCCCCACTATTGCCAATACGATTAGGGTCTCTGATGCTCTTCACGTAATAAGTTTCATTTGAACCATTCTTGTCCGTTGTCTAATCGTTGTAAAAAGTCAGTAAAAGAGATTCCAATTTCAATATGATATTGTTTGTCCAAATCAATAAAAGGCGTAAGTACTACCCTAATTGAATCATCAACTGTCTGTTCAATTGCAATAAATTCACTACTTCCATTTCCGCCAATTGCCAAAGTCTTTGGAAGGTTCTCAAAAATTTGATAGTCGGTATTGACTCCAATTAATTCGTCAATGTCCCAAAGTCTCACGAACTCTGATCCTATAAACAGTTCAAAACCCGAGTAATTCTGTAAAAAAAACAAGTAATCGTTAGGAAGATTGAAGTTCAAAATTCTTTGTATTTGTTCAATTTTTGTTTTGGCTTTTTGAGTGCTTTTTGGAAAATTGTATTTCAATAATAGTTCATTGACTGTTTTCATATGCTAAGTTACTATTTTTTGTAAAGTTCTATTTTTCTGTTGTCATATTTTCTCGTCCTGAAAAACTTTACAGATCAGCAAATGTTTTCTTAAAGCTTTTGGAAAGTTGGAATTGGTGGTGGTATACTGATTTAATAGGCTTACAGTTATTAGCTTTTAAGATGATTACAAACTGTATGGCTAAGGTATGGGTTTGAAAGTCGGAATGGCTACGGGAAACTATAGCTAATTTATTCAACATAGTTAATAAGACAATAAAGTAACTAACATAGCCTCCCTTGTTAACCGCAAAGGGAGACTATGATGGTTAGATGCTCGCTTTACAACGCTAGGAATCGAATGATAAACTACATTGCTGGAGAGTTTCATTGACTGGGGTAGTGTAAATTGAACTGTGTCACATCACTCCTTTTAGGGTTCGTTCTCGGAGGCTGAAAGCCTCGAGAGCGAACCCTAAAAGGAGTTGCCGAAGGCTTTAATCCTGTCCCCAAATTTAATATGTAATTGTTGCATTGTCAATCCCCAATTCCGAATAGGCATGGTCCATTTTTTTGATATATCCTTGATGGTCAGGTAAACTAGCTTTAATAGAGCCTGATCGGATGTAAATGCTCCCTTGGTTTTTGTAATTTTTCTGACCTGCCGGTGCATCGCCTCGATGGCATTTGTCGTATAGATAGCTCTGCGGATATCGGGCGAATACTCAAAGTAAGTAGAGAGGTTCCCCCAATTATCCAGCCATCCTTTTACAGATAAGGGATATTTCTTGCCCCATTTCTCATCAAACTCCAATAGTTTTTCGTAGCCCTGATCCTGACTATTTGCTTGATAGATAGGCTTTAAATCTGCAACAACGGCTTTTTTATCTTTTTCCGGAACATACCGCAGACTTGAGCGTATCTGGTGAACTATGCAAAGCTGTACCTGGGTTTTCGGATAAACAGCTTCGATAGCATCGGGAAAACCCTTTAATCCGTCGACGCACGCAACCAGAATATCTTCTACGCCGCGCTGCTTCAGATCGGTCAGTACCGAAAGCCAGAACTTGGCCCCTTCATTTTCCGAAAGATAAATGCCGATCAGGTCTTTACGACCATCCCTGTTTACCCCAAGTATATTGTACACCGCACGGGTCTGGACACTGCCATTGTCTTTAACTTTATAATGCATACAATCCAGAAAAACAAAGGGATATACCGATTCAAGCGGACGGTTTCGCCATTCGTTCAGGGCAGGGATAACCTTGTCGGTAATATTGGAGATCTCCGTAGCAGATATATCCATGGCGTACATCTCCTTAACATAACCCGAGATATCCCGCGTACTCATGCCCCTGGCATACATCGCTATAACGTTGCCTTCCAGTTCGTCAGTGATAATCAACTGTCGTTTAGGAACTATTTTTGGCTCGAATGTACCGTTTCGGTCCCGGCCGCTCTCCAGTTCAAAATGTCCTGATTGAAGGCTCCTGACCGTTTTTTTCGTCTTCCCATTTTTACGGTTGATCTCTCCGGAAGCTCTATTCTCCTGTAGGTGGTGGTCCAGCTCTCCCTCCAACATGCTTTCCAGAAGGTGTTTCAGCATCGGAGCAAAAACTCCGTCTGTACCGCCCATTTTCTTGCCATCATAAAGGCCTTTCATTGCTTCCTCTTTGAAGCTTTCGAAGTCAAAATTGTCTTTACTCATATTCTGTGTCTAAATATAGAAATTCTTTATTTGACACAGTTCAGTTTACACCCTCTTGACTGGCATATACTGAAACAACTTATCCTCCTTGGACTGATTCCTTTCACGAGTAAGGTTAATGATGCTACATGTGGCGGAATTCAGGAACAACTGTTTCTACCCATTCCTCTTCCATGTATTCTACAACTTCATTATAATTGTCCTCTTTCGGCAAGACCATTGTAAAATTTTGGTGCCAGGTCCCTTCCAAATCCAGATGCTGATAAATATAAAATACATCGCTATTTGAAAGCTTGACGAAGTAACTTGTCAATTCATCTTCTTTAATTTCTGTAATGTGCAATGAATCTTTTTCAAGTTCTTTATAAATTAGTTTATTCCAATTTTTCCATCCATCAAATTTAGGAGCATCAGTATATATAAAATTCGTCGAATCGAACAGCAGGTATAAACCGTCCAAATCAAACACAACCTTAAGCCCATAATTTCCTTCTTCAAAATTGTAAAAGATATTTTTCAGAATTCTTGTCATATTATTTATTTTCTAATTCGACACGGCAATGTTGGCTAAATGCTCACTTTGTCGTCTAATTTAAACCATGACTTGCGGAAGTAAATTTTTGGATAAAACTGGGTTCCATTTGAGCTTGTTTTTTCACACTGAAAAAATCATTAAATAATGCCCAGTCGTAAACCCCTTCATCAATTGGATATGCTGTTAAAACTCCTGATAACTTATGTCTATCTATCCATATTTCCGCCTTTTCAATTGAAGTAAAAACTCCACTTGAAAACCGCCCTCCTTCTCCATGAAAAACCCAAATTGTATCTAACATATTGCTTATTTTTTAAAATTACCCTGGAAATCTTGTATGCAGGACAGTGCGACCTGGACTCTTTTCTATCTGCTCAAAATCATCTATTTTTCTACAATTATTGAAAATAACCATTTCGATGTGCTCACATTCATTTACGTCCTTTACAGATTGTAAGTTTCTGCCGTAGTCGATACGAAATGTTCTTAGATTTTTGAGCCTCTCGATACCTTCCAAATTTTGCACATTAGTATAATGGACCAATATTTCTTCCACATTGGGAAAAGCATCCAAATTCACATGGAGGAAGAATTGCTTTATTATAAAATTTTAATTTTCCACATTTCTATATTTTGTCTCGATTTATTGCGGATAGTTATATAATTGTTGCCATCCCATTTATAATCTAAATAATAAACTATTTCACCACCGCTAGGCTCACCTTCTGTTATCAAATCTCGATTGATTTCACGACCAGTTTTGTCAAATAAAACCCAAAATAATTTAAAACAGTTAATCTCCCATTCACACCAAAGTCCTAATTTCCATTGACAATTTGGTGAGCGTTTGTATTTACTATTTATAAAGAATTTGTAATTTAAATCGTTGTCAAGACAGTATTTATATGCTTTCAGTAATGGTTCAGTATCCCACTTTTCCAATCCACAAATAGTTGTCATTCCGGAATGAATCAAATCAAGCTGTAAAGACTTCTTTTCAAATGGATTCATTTCAAAATACTGGTCAAAATTTATTTGCTTATAAACTTCGCGAAAACCTTTATGCGATGTTATTTTATCCACCTCTGAAGGATCCTCTCCAACAGAAATCATACATTTTCTGACATCATCAGTATTATATTCACGAAGAAATGACCAATACATTTCGGCAATACTCCAACATTCTTTATTAAATTCTCTAAAATTTTTACCTGGTAAAAATTTCGCTCTCAGACTAATTTGACTTAATTTCATCATATCCACTATTTACTTGGAAGCGAGATATAGTTATTTCCCTATGCATCATGAATCGCGTAATTATAGAGTAATTCTGCCAGTTCTTCATTAGAAAGGGATCTGTTTTGACTATTATTTGCATCTTCAATGGCATCTAAGAAATAATAAAAATCAAATAAATTATGGTAATTTATTCCATTATCTGAATATGCTATACTACCGCCAGTTTTCTCGATTTCAAAATATCTCAATTCATTATGAATATCCAATGGGATCTCCATAAAAATCTCAATCACTTCGGATTCCTCATGTAATGACTGCAGATGGCAGAATTCTTTGAACGAACCACCATCCCTAAAAAAATCAATTAATTCTAAAAGCTCCATGATAAAGATTGTTAGGGGGTAATACTTTTAAATGCTCCAATTTTTCGGGGAGAGGTAAGTTTTAGTGCAATAGTCTAATGTTAGAAGTTTCGGTTATAAACCCCATTATTTAGTACGCCTCCAGAACTTTTCAACTCTACCGCATCCATAATCTTTTCAAAATAACCAGAAACATACTCCCTATCCTCCGTATCTAAATTAAAAGTTTCGAACCTTTGGAGGCTTTCTTTTAAAAGTTCTTTATATTCAGCCTCGTCAAAATTATCCTTTGTGCCTTCAATAAAGTCATCAATACTGTCGTTAAGCAAGTCTGATAAAACTTTTTTGTCATGCCTTTTTTCTAAACCTGGATAAAAAGCACTTGCCTGAAATTTGGGTTCTTTCTTTAGTATCTCAAGGTTTTTTGTATGTTTAATTGAATAGTTTGATTTCTTGTTACAGGCAAATACAATCAATATTATTGAAATTGCTGTAATAAATACTGAACTTACTTTTAATTTTCTCATAAATTAGAATTCCTGTTTTATCTTTTTATCTTAAAAAATCTCTCCAAATCCGCTTTGAATTTTTATTTATTGAAACCTCGGCACACACTCCCGTCGTACATCAATTTGACAAACCGGTATTATATGCGATATTACTTTGATGCTCTGACTTCTTTAAATATTCCTCTATCAGAGAAATCACTACTTTCTATTTTACTTTCTGGACTAAGAAAATAGGCAACTGTCTGAATAATCTCCTTATTTAGAGGGTTTAAAGTTGTTTGGTTTATTACAATTCTAGTTATTTTTCCAGCTTCATTTTCACTTAAATAAACTTCTCCCTTTTTTAGTTTCAATTCATCTAAATGCGTCTTATACACGCTTTTAATATCATTAAGATTGAAGAAGTAAATACTATCTTTTGTTTCAATAAACTTTTCGAAAACAAAATCGCCTCTTAATCCTCTATCTTTTTCGCTTAAACCACGATATTGAAATACAATATTTTCAATAGCTATTCCTTCAGATTTTAATTTATCTATTCTAAGTGGTAAATAATTTGGTTTTGTTTTATAATACTCGTCACCACAATCATTTTTACATTCGTGTTTTATACCAGAGATTTTATTTTTGCTTGGAATTTCTGAAAGATTATACATAGGAAGAGTGTTATCTAAATTAATTTTAAAAGATTGTGTAGAATCGATAATTATAAAACCAGATATGTGAGAATCTCTTCCCCCCCAAGCATCATATTTATAAAGTAATTTAGACGACCCCTCTATTTTTTGTACATATAATTCAGTAATATCCCATTCACTAGATAGGTCAAAACCACAGCTATTTAAGAGGATAGTAAGTATAGATAAAAATAAAAACTTAAATTTCATTTTTATGAGCAGTTTTTCTATTTGCAGTATTCATTAATTCGTTCTTTCGCATATTCTGCTCCGTTGTCCAATGCTTTATTCCAATTTTCGCAAGCTCTCTCTTTGTCTTTTATATTGAAATAAGTGTTGCCTAAATTAAAATATGCCTGTTGTTTTGCTTCCTGCTCCAGTTTGTCAAGTTGCAAAACTGTCTCATAGTCAGCGATTGCACCTTTATAATCTCCATTTTCGTCTTTAAGTCCACCACGATTTATTAAAGCACTCGCAAATTTTGGTGCAATTTCTATTGCTTTGTCGTAGTCTTTAAGTGCCAATTTCCAAGTGTATAGCTCGTTTTTTACGATAGCTCTTGAATAGTAAGCATTTGGGTCTTTGGGGTCAATTTGGATTGTTAAGCTCCAATTAAATATTGCTCCGCTTAAATCTCCATTGTTATAACATGCTAAACCTTTGTCAAAATAATAGTCCGCCTTTGTTGAGTCAATTACTGGAAATTTCTGCTCCTTTGGATCAAAAGGTCCACCGTAAGCATCAAGTTTTGCGTCAAATTCAAAACCTCTTTTATACATATCCAAATCCCAAAAAAGTAAGTTGTCGGCTGTCATTGGAATTTCATTTGTCTCTCCGTTTAGTTCCCATAATTTTCCGTATTTCTTAACTTCTTGAACAGTGTATGGATAGTGTGCCTTGATAAATTCTCCAAGCTTTTGTAAGTTCTCACTTTTATCTGAGATAAAAGTAAAGTCCATTTTTGTTAAGCAGTTGTCTTTAAGACCACTCTTGACCATACTATTAAAAACGTCTTCGGCAGAAACCATTTCTTTGGCAAATCCGCCAACAAAATTGTCCCAGGTGAAGAATGTCTGTTCCATTTTCTTTTGTCCGTAGGATATTAAGGTTGTTAATAAAAGTAATAGTGTCAATATCTTATTTCTCATTCGTGGTGTAAGTTTTTAAATCGACCAATAAAGCTGTTCGCTTAGCAATCTGATATGTCCCTTCAATTTTTTTGATTGATATAGTGATCATCTTTATAACTATTAAAATCAACATAAATGCTACTGTTATTAGTTACTATTATGGCATTATACTTTTCAATCGGGCAAGGTTAATACCCAAGACTAATATACATTCTTTATTCTGAATTAATAGGTCTACAGCTATTAACTTTCAAGGTTAATACAAACTGTAAGGCAAAGGTATTGATTTGAAAGTAGGATTGGTTACAGGAATCCGTAGGCTCTAGGCATTCAACCCTAATTTAGTATGCAAAGTTGAGGCGACATTGAACCAAATCATCCATGATGTGCATAGAATGGCTACGGGAAAACGTAAGAATATTATAGACTATACGATAAACCCAATAGGAAAATACGGGGCATCGTATAGATGATTTTTTCGGAACTGATGTACTCTGTCAGTACCGCAGTGCGGTAGCTCGTATTTTTTAACACATTTAGCCCTTGAATATAAAAACTGAATGGAGATTTTACTTTCTGGTAACGCAATTCAAAATTTCCATTTATAGTAGTTGGATCAGCACTGCTATCCCCCAGCCCTGTCTTCAAGAGACTCCAATCTGTCTTAAATACAATATTCTTCAGCTGATATTTCCCGGTAATGCTCCATTTATTAAGCGCGACCTTTTGACTATCGCCCAAACTCTTCTGCCAACTATCTGTTCTTGTCCAGGCCACTTTTACATCTGCCAACTTTGGTATAAACCATCTTAAGGAAAGATCTGTTGAAACTGTATTCTGACGTAGATAAATCTCGCTGTTATCGATACGCTGCGCTAACCTCATATGGATATAGGACAGGAATACACCAGGTTCAAACCTACCGTATCTTATACTATAGCCCCCGATATTGGTGAAATTGAGATCAGGTCGATCAAACAACTGCACCGTCTTCAACTGCTCGTAGGAAGAAGTCAAAAGGCTGTTCCCTTTGATCTTATCTTTCAAAGTCAATGCACTGTTAAAATGGATTACCCGAAAGTCCGTAAGTCTAAAATTGTTATAGGTAAAAGTAAGTTTATGGAATGTCTGTCCCTCCAGCAGGATATTTCCCCGGGACAAACTATTGTAACCTGTGATCCAATAAGACGGATTAAGGTCCATTGCTGTCGCAAAAGTATAACCCCTTCGGTAATTAAGGCGAAATCCATCCAACGCACTTTTCCCATATTTAAGATCCAGCTCCGGTTGTAGAAACCATTGCCCATGACGATCATCGTTTGTTGGAGTCTGATTGATTAAGTATAAATAGTACTGCTTTAAGGAAAATAGTATTTTTAACTTATCAAAGTCCAACCGATAGCTCCCACCCAAATAATTGCTGCTGTTTCGATAATACTGCTCGTGGTCAAATATGTGCGCACCCGTTGTATCCTGGGCTCCAACTGACTGTCCATTCTGCCGTAATAATTCATTTTGGGAGTTCGCTTCCAGATGAAGCTGCTGGTTCTGATTGATGACCCAATAGTATTTATAAGACCCATTGAAAAGATGCATCTTCCGCTCTACAGGTCTCACTATACTATAGTTCGCCATAGAATCAAAACGTATGAAGCCACGTAGGAAAAGGCTGTCCGAAGAAAGGGAGAAATTATCTTTCTCTGAGGTATACTGGTGCTGAAAAGCAAAAGAACTGTAACTTCGCAAAGAATGCTTCCAGCTCCCTTCGAGATATTGTTTTAAAACAATGGAATGTCCATCCTGGATTTGTATACTATTGTTGTCTACTCCAAATCTGTCAATGACATTGTTCATATGTACCTCCTGCCTGGGCATTGTCCAGAATGTACCCAGGTTGTAATCCAAGCTAAAATAGGGATTTGGCTTAAAATTGCTCGAAATATTGAAAGACGCCTGTCTATTGACCTGCGAAGAACGCATATTGGTTTGTTCTGTATACCGAAGATCGGGAAAAGAATAATGATTAGTGCCATCTAACATGGTACCCAACCTGTTTTCGGCATACACGCCATAGAGGTTTACGCTAAATTTCTTCTTTAGTCCCTTTTGAAAACCGTTGAATGCGGCGAACTTATTGATGTTCTTTATCACATTTCGATTGTCGCGATCATATCCAGCCAGGTTATTCTTATTAACTGAATTAGAAAAATATTGCAATTCGGCACCCTGAACCCGATCAATATCTTCTTTGGAGACCGGTGAAGTACCGATATTATTGATATCCCCAATAAAAGACATGGTTTTTTCCGGTGAGTAATAAAATAGGGCGGCGTGTTCCTTGTAGGATTTTTCGCTCCCCAATGACGATTCAAGATCCCCAAAGATGAAATTCTTCTTATTCTCTTTCAGTTTGATGTTCATGGCGAGCTGATCATTTACCTGCACACTTTTCAGCAGGTCGTTCTGGGAAAACCTACTGATCATTTCAACCCTGTCCACTGCTTTTGCGGGAATATTCTCGATAGCGAGCTTACTGCCGCCACCAAAAAAGCGTTCATTTTCCACCAAGGTTACATTGACCTGCTTCCCCTGAAAACGCACTTTTCCATCTTCAATGGAAAAGCCAGGCATCTTTTCAATAAGATCCTGTAATTTTCGGTCGGTACTGTCCCGGAAATAGTCAGCAGAAAAACGGATCGTATCTTTGGCAATTTCAACTGCACGGTATTGGTAGTCGATCTTTACTTCTTCAAGTCTCTTGACGGATTTTAATAATTTGAATTTTTGTTCTGCCGATCGAATATCCAAGGTATCAACAACTTTCTGATAGCCTAACCTGGAGATCGTAAGCTCAATTTTTCCTGTGTTCGAAAATTCGAGCTGAAAATGTCCCTGCTGATCAGTTTTCTGAAATACGGGAGCAATTCCGGAAGAAGGAATACGTTTGATCACGATACTTGCGTTCTCCAACGGTTTGTCGCTGTCATCCACAACAAGGCCTTTAAATAGCAAGTTTTGTTGCGCCAGTAAACTATTGGTCAGTAGACATAGGAGAATAAATAATAGTATATATCTAAACTTCACAAGCTATTAATAGGGAATATTCAAATCTTTGGCTTTTTCATATAATCTAGTACGCCACTCTTCTTTAGTAATAATTTCTTTATTTGGTAATGGTGCAATCTCAGGTTTACTTGCAAAATTCAATTCCTTCAATCCATAAAGAGTTCCACCTTCTTGAAATTCAAAGATCAGTCCTGGAAGATTCCGTGTGTATATAGGACCAAAGGATACCGGAATATCAGGGCAAAACCAAGCTATAACGAGCCTTTTCTTTATCTTAGTAACTCCTTCCTCGATATAGCTTGTTTCCCTATTTCCCGTTGCTTTATAACAGATGAATTCACCTATCTGCTTAGTTTCAGCGCTAATTTTCCAATCAAAATTATTATTTGTTTTTAGCATTAAACCCTTTTTATCAAGCGGGTTTTTCATATCCCGATCAAAATTATAGCAATACGCTGTATCCTGCCATGTAGAATCCCTATATCCTATTAAAGTCTCAGTACTCCTTACATCTGCCTTGGCCAACTTGTCAATTTCTTTACTTTTGACTCTGGTAAATAAGGACCTGCTTGCTGTAAATTCAAGTTTAAAAGTCATCATGGAAGCGATTTTCGGGACAAAAGAATGGGCGCTCAATATCCAAAGCTCCTCTGGCGTGTTAAGTGAACTATCGGCGCTTTTTATTACTGAATAATATGCATAGCCGGAAGTTCCCTGACCTTGGCTTTTTAAAATAAAAAATAATAAAAAAAAAGGAAGTAGAGTTCTGTGTAATCTCATTCTTAAAATTATTAATATGGCTGGATAAATCCAGCCATATTTATGAAATATAAATTTACCAAATTAATAATGACATTATGTCTGCGGCAATGAAGAGTGTGTACCATCTGCACACTTTTCCATTTCAATCTGCAAAATGTCATCCAATACATCTTGTGGATATGCCCCAACCATCTGACTCCCTCGAATTAGTACTTGTATAACGCAAATTACCCTCGGATCTTGAGCTTCAACCAGCGCATTTTCTTGTTTGGTAGGAGTTTCTTCAACCAACACATTTTCATGTTTGACAGGAGCTTCTTCAGCGATGGTTGATGCTTGAACTTGGCTCGCTCCAAAGATAACACCACCTAGTAGCATCATCTTTAAAATACTTTTTTTCGTAATTTATATTTAATATAATATCGAATATATTTATAAAAATTATGATTATAAGGCGGTTTTTTGAAATCTACACAAATGTGTAGCAAACAAAAATCGTACTAATTAATTAAATTCCCCATAACTGCAATTATTTAAATATTTATCACATAACACGCTTAAGAAATTATCGACTTATAGTAAATTACACGAATAAGCGACCGCCAAATAAATCGACATAACTCGCTCCTATATCGCTAAAGACAGTGGTGCCGATGACAACATTGGCCGCTATTGGATCATTATAGCGTGAAATCTCCCTCCCTTCGATGGAATTGGTCGTGGTTACTATCATGGCATTATACTTTTCAATCGGGCAAGGTTAATACCCAAGCCTAATATACATTATTTATGCTGAATTAATAGGCTTACAGATATCAACTTTCAAGATGATTACAAACATTTAAGGCTAAGGTATTGGGTTGAAAGTAAGGTTGGTTACGGGAAACCGTAGCTGATTTAGGACAGTTCGATAGTGAATTATATTAGACTAAAGTAGCCCTTTACTAACCGCTAATCTCCAACAAAGCTGTATAGGTTTTTTCCCAATCTCCATTATTATTTAGCCGATCAGATATATGTTAACTTTTTTCTTATTTTTGAAATTATTGCAGATTTGCGAGGTAGAAAGTTAAAAATGAAGGAATTATTTCAAACATTCAAACCAAAAAATCCTATAGTCAAAAAGTATGTTGATTATTACTATTTGGACATTAAACCAAATAATGTGATCAATGAATTCCTATGTTTCCCCCATTTTAATAATACAATTTCAATTTATAGATATCATGTGAGATTGGAAAATGGAGAAATAAAATTTGATGATAACGCAAAACCATTTCAGATTTTCACCCCTATTCGGGAAAAAGTACTTAATGTAAAACAATCTGGAACAGTTTACAGAATCGTCATTGTATTTCATCCTTTAGGTATTCAGCAATTTTATGAAAATTTAAATTTTGCAGATTATATAACAGATTACGAGTTTTTCGGTCCAAAAGAACTAAAAGAAATCTTTTCTACAACTCAAATAAAACGTATTTCAGATTTTTTAGACAACGCTTTATTACATCGTTTTAAAAAATTTGAGAGCCCAATTTTAGAACAAGCAGTTCAATATATTTTCAGTAATGACGAGAAAATATCTGTCACAGAACTTTCAACTTACATTGGAATCAGCAGACAACATTTAAACAGAGTCTTTCAAATTAATTTGGGAGTTTCCATCAAAAAATTTTACGAAATAGTTCTTTTTAGACAGTCCGTTAACAAGAAACTTTTTGAGAACCCTGAAAGTAGCTTCACTGAAATTGCTTACGAGTTTAATTTCAGCGATCAATCTCATCTCAATAAAATCTATAAAAACCTCGTTGATAATTCACCAAGAAACTTTTTTAGCAAAGGAACTATTTTAGGAAAAGAAGATACTTTTTGGCATCTGGATCCTTAACGAGTAATGTTCCATTTTTACAAGTTTCCGAAATAGTTTGTCTGTAGATTTGCCTCATTAAATTTTGATTTATGAGATATTGTATTGTTTTATTTTTAGTTCTGTTAAGTTTATTTGCCCAAGCACAGGAAAATTATTCAACTTTGATTCGAAAAGCGGTCGAAAACAAAAAAAATGCAAAAGATTCAATTGCGTATCTTCATGCATTAGGATTGTACGAAGACGCATTCGCAAGATTTCCGGATAGTATAGATCAATTTAGCCGCTATAACGCTTCAATCTTAGCTTATAAATTGAATAATAAAGATAAGGCATTTACCTATTTATCTCCGCTGGCAAAGAAGGAAACCGACTGGAAAACTTATCCCGCTTGGAATTACATAATTAGAGATTATGCTTCGGAAGAATATAAAGATCTAATAGGTGACCCAAGATGGCAAATTTTGAAAAGCGATGCTATTAAAAATAAAGATCGTTTTTACAGCCAATTAAAAGTAAAGGAAGATGAATTTTTCAGCATAGAGCAAACTAATTTAGATAAACTTCAGGATAAAAAATCTCTTTATGGGAAAATAAAAAACTTTAATCCCTACAAAGCGAAAAAGAATCAGGATTATTCTATTTCATTCAAAATAAACGATTCAACCAAAACTTCTTTTTTTATTCATTTACCAAAAAATTACAATCCTGAAAAGAGGTATCCCCTGCTTTTCTTTCTCCACGGAGCAGTAAGAAATAATGCATTGATTGATTATCAGTTTGCCGATTGGAATTTAGGTGGCTGGAATAGGTATTACACAAAATATGCAGAGCAAAATGATGTCATTTTAGTTTTTCCAAAAGGGAGCAGGCAATACAATTGGATGACATCAAATGAGGGCTTTTTTATGATTCCAGAAATTCTTCAAATTATCAAGAAAGCAGTCAACGTTGATGACAATAAAGTTTTCATTTCGGGACATTCTAACGGAGGAACGGGGTCGTTTTCATATCTGATGAAACAACCTACACAATTTGCAGGTTTTTACGGATTTAACACTTATCCAAAAATTTTCACTGGTGGTACTTTCGTTGAAAATATTAAAAACCGTTCATTTATCAATTTTTCAACAGATGAGGATTATTATTATCCACCAAACGCAAATGATGATTTAACAAAATTAATGAACGGAATAAATGCCGATTACAAAGATTATCGGTACAATGGATTTCCGCATTGGTTTCCACAATTTGACGAATCTGAACCAGCTTATCAGATTCTTTTTAACGACCTAATACCCCGAAAGAGAAACCCTTTTCCGAAAGAAATATCTTGGGAATTCGATGATGAAAAATACGGAAATATTGATTGGTTTTCTGACATAAAATTAGATACCTTAAGCCAAAAATCAAATTGGCACAAAGAGCTAAATTTTAAAATCAGCCAATGGTTGAAATATGACAAAGACGATAGCTTAATTGTTCAGGAAGTTGATAAAAAAGCTTTTGATTTTCCAAGAAGATCAGGAAAAATAAAAGCTGAATATCAAAACAACATTTTCAGAATTAAAACTTCTTCTATTAAATCATTTTCAATCAATATTTCGCCTGAAATGGTCAATCTGAAGAAGAAAGTAAAGGTTTACGTAAATGGCAAGTTGTATTTCAATAAAAAAGTAAAGTACAATCGTGAATATATGTTGCAGAACTTTGAAAACAACCAAGACCGAGAACAAATTTGGATAAATCGTATTAACCTTAATATATCCCAAAATATGTAAGTGTCCTTTTCATCAAAAGGTTGTTAAAAAGAATATCTACAGCTCTTAATTTCAAGATGATGACGCATTGTTAAGGCTACGGTATGGGTTCGAAAGAAGAGTTGGTTACGCGGAAGAACAGTCGATTCGTTCGGCAGTTTTAACAAAAGAAAAGGCCTCCTGAAATGCAGGTTTATATCAATGCCCAGCTTGGAGCGAATCTTGCGAGAGTAGCCAATATGGTAGGAACTAATCCTGGGACGGGAGTGAAAAACTGGGATCCTAATTGTAAATAAATTCAGATGCGAAAGGAACAAATAACGGAGCAGTTAAAAGAGTATTATCCGGAGGGTCTTACCCTCGACGATATCATGGCTTATTCCTCTTCAGAACCTTACAGTAACCGGAAACGATGTATTGAATCAGCCTGGTCAGACCGCGGGCAATGGGAACAATTAAAAGAATCCCTTACCGACCTGTCTGCTGAAATCTGGGACTACTCCTTCTTAGGGGGAAGCCCTTCGTATCACTTTTCCTTCCGCCTTGAGCAGAATGAAGACATTTTATACTCTTTATTTGTCAGTGTTATCTTACCCTATTTTGCGATCAGGATAATGAGCCTTTCCAATCGGGAAAAATCATTTACCTCTGTAAGCGATACTGATTTTCAGGTATTTGAAAAGCTGAAAAAGAAAGTACAAAATGTTTTCCCCGCGCATCTGATAATTAAAGATGATAGGTTGCTACAAACTAAGGTTGATATCTTCGAGGCAGATGGGGAAAATCCTCCGTCAATACAGCACCTTTTATTCTCGACGATAGAAACATAGTTACAGCAGCACTATTCCGCAGTCTTTCTCCAGATCAACCCACTCTTCGATAAATACCACCGATACCCTTTGGTCCATAAAATTTCTCCTTATCCTGTAATTTTTAGAAATTGGATTTGATTACCAACAATATTGAGCCGGTAACTCAATACAATAGGGCTTCCAGGAAAATTACCTGAGACTTCCGCTTTCAAAATACTTTGATCCTCATTCTTCTCAAAGCTGATAGGCTTCATAATTGACTTATAGTTTTTATTTGCATCTGAAATCCATTTTTCGATCTCTTTTCGTCCATTGTGCATTTTGCCCTCATCATAAACTACTGCTGTTTCGGCGAAACACTTGGCATATGCAACGCTATTGTAGCTCGCTTGTGCTGCCACTAAATCTATTAACACTTTTGGTAATTCCATGATTTCTTATTTTATCTGATCACCTTCGAGAACTTCAAAGTCTCCATAAGGAGAAAGAACTTCAATTGGGTAACCCTTCATAGTCTCCCTGATCAGGCTCCAATATTTCTCTAGCTCTTTTTGATCAATAGTTGTGATTCTTGTAAATATTATGTATGCTGGCATATGACTAAATTCAAACGGTTGGTATTGTCCCGCCATCGATTACAAATTCGGTTCCGGTGAGATATCCTGCTCGTGGTGATACTAAAAAACCGACCAACTCCGCAACCTCTTCGGGTTTTGCCGGCCTGCCAAAAGGTATTCCTCCCAGGCTATTCATGACCTGTTGGATTGCTTCCTCAACACTAATACCGTTTCGCTCCGAAATTTCCTGCATCATTCCCGTTGCACCATCTGTCTGAATCCAGCCCGGCGAAACAGTTAAAACTCGTACTCCTTTCGGAGATACTTCATTTGATAGATTTTTACTGTAATTTAACAAGCCTGCCTTTGCTGCCGCATAAGGTAATGTTGAATCATGTAGTGGTAACCTAGCTTGTATGGAAGCGATATGAATAATGACACCATTTCCCCTTTCTAACATATGAGGCAAAAAGCCTCGGTCTAAACGGACCGGCGCAAGCAGATTAGTATGAATAGCCTTTTCCCAATCTTCATCGCTCAATACTGAAAAACCTCCGCCTTCTGCATCTGAACCGCCCAGATTATTGACGAGTATATCCAACCTTCCAAATTTTTGAAGAACTTCTGAAACTATTTTTTTGGTTCCGGCAGATTGGCTTAGATCAGCAGAAATAAAATGTAACTTGTCGTTGGCTTGTTTAGGGGTATTTCTTGCCGCAATAATAACCGTTGCGCCTGCATTTAACAAGCGCTCAGCTATTGCCTTTCCCGCGCCTTTTGTACCACCTGTCACCAAAGCAAATTTACCCGATAACTCCTTGTTGAAATCAACTATATGTTTCATTATTGAAATATTTTTATACAAATTTCCGACCTATAAACAGTTTACACAAGTACGGAAAAACGAATTGCATAGGGATAAATTTATCCCATATTGTATATTTTCGAACATTGACTTAATTTTGGAATATGTACGAAAAGAAAATACCTTTAAGTCTCAACTGTGGTTTAGACCTGATTGGTGAAGTTCTCTATGGTAAATGGAAAATAAGATTATTGTGGTTTATCAATGAAGGGTACAAACGCCCAAGCGAACTCCAGCGCAAAATACCGGATGCTTCACGAAGAGTTCTAAATGTTCAGCTAAAAGAACTTGAAGAGCACGAATTGGTTGCAAAAGTTATTTACCCTGTTGTACCACCTAAAGTGGAATACAGTCTTACAGAATTTGGGAAGACTTTAATCCCTGTAATTTCTGCACTAGGAAATTGGGGTGATGAGCATCAGGAGCGTCTAAGGAAAGTAATTTTGAAATAAAACATCCAATTTCCCTGAGGGAAATTCAAAAAAATGACGTGCTAAATATCAAAAAAAGTCGATTCTTCATTTAGAATCGACTTATATACATACGCTAACTATGATATATGACGTAAAATTTGCGACCTCGATAACGCTGGTGGCCAGCTTCATCATTTCAGATCACCATAGCCTTGTAGACCAGTTGTCTTACAATAGGCTTCCTCAAGAATTTTCAATCGTCCGCTTTTTATTGCAATTTTCGCAACAATACTCAGAAGAGGTTCTACAATTTTCATTACTCCTGTCATCTTGGAGTTATTCAGGTAAATGAACAGAGCCAGGTCTGAAAAATTCTTTGGAATTCCGTTCCCGTCCGTAAGACCATCCTTTGCCAGCCCCAATAGAATCAGTGCGGCCTTCTCAAATTCAATATTTCCTGGATCGATGGTTGTCCGTAACCGGCACACACCTTTAGATCTATTATTAAAAAGATGTGTTTCATTAGCCGATATGAAGATCTTATCCCCCGACTTGAGTTGGTAACGTTTACCGCTTCTACCCACTTCCAATTCACCTTCAAGGACTTCAAACCTTTCAGAAAATAGTGTATGATAATGCCATGGCGTTTTTGCTCCGGGGAGTAGATCACATTCACTTATAGTAGAACCACCATTGGCCGCAGAATGAATAAGATCAAAAGATACTTGATTATAAGGATTGTCGGTTCTCTTTTTTTGCATTAAAAGCACCGGCCCCACTATAATGCAGATCAATACAGCTATCATATGAGCTATGCCATGCTGCCAGTCGCTGCCATTTTTGCCCATTACAATCATGAAATCGCCTAAGGGCACGACGGTCGCTGCTAGCAACGCTATGGCCAGTGCTTTCCTTTCATTTGCCAATACTAAAAGCACCAGAAGAATACCAGAAAATAGATCGCGAATTCCTTTGATGTAGTGAAAGGAATAATCAGCATGTGTATTAGTAGAGATACCGTAATCGAATTCAGCGTTAAGCGGTGAAAACAAAAATCTTAGACCTATAAATAGTAAACCTATTCCGGTCAAAAATGAAATGATGTAACATATTCTTGTTGCCATAATATATAATTTTATTGACAACAAAGTTATCTGGACCGATTTCACTATTCATGCACCTAAGTTAATAACTCAGTCCCTCCTCGTATTTCGGCTCCGGATACGGCTTAACGATTGTGGTTTCACCCCGACGTACGAAGCAATATAATATTGAGGAATTCTTTGTACTAGCTCAGGGTATTCTTTTATAAATTTCTCATAACGAATTTCGGGAGAATCAGTATAAAAAGAATTAAGCCCTTGAAGGGTCTGAACAAAAACCTGCTCTATCACTAACCTGCCGAAACGTTCGCCATTCTTGATCTCAGAATAAAACACTTGAAGATCATTATAAGAAATTACCAATAGTGTACAATCTTCAAGAGCTTGAATAATCTGCCTAGATGGCTTTTGGGGAATAAAACTTTCGTTATTGCAGACAAAATCCATTTCTTTACCAAATCCATATGTTTTCTCCTCCCCATCATTGTTGATATAATACTGCATAACACCGCTGATAATAAAACCAACATAACGGCAAACGTCCCCTTCACGCAAAAAATATTCACCCTTCCTGTATTTCTTTTCCCTAAAAAGTTTTGAAATCAGGTCCCTATCTGCTTGATTAATGTCTATTGCATCTGTGACCGTTTTTAATAATATATTTATCATAATAGCGACGTATTGGTTCTTTAAAGATCGTAAAAATTTTTATGCCAGGATCAGAAAGTCAAAGGGTGATCGGGATAGCTGGTGTCCTATAACTTAAAGGAAAGCTTGCCGAAGAAAATGCTGCAAAGGATGAGAGTTGATGGTAAAAATTGACAAAAAAAACAATAAGCCCCTACAAAGGAGCCACTTATGAAGTAGCCAAAATAGTTCCTTTATTTCGACACTTATAACTTATTCTCAGATTTGGACTTATCTGGAAATTTTATTCGTTGAGGTCGGCCAGGGATCTCGATACGGAATCGGTAGAGATTATTCTCACCGCAGCTACTGGGATAACGCTTCGGTTTCAAAAACGAAACAGAACAATAAATACAGACGACTATTATTGCCGCTACAAATTCAGGCACAATAATACCAAGATAAAATCTATCATATATATCTAGTGGTCATTGATATCGAAATATCCAAAGAAGAAGAAAAATCAATTTTAGCTATTTAAAATATACGTTATATTTATTCGAATATAGCCCCGCTAAAGCAAATGACAGAAACAGAAAAATATCTTGCTGACTTTAAAACAGCTGTTACAAGCGTATATCCCATTTCGGATAAGGCATTTGATTTATTGGCTGAAACGGCCTACGTTCAGCAGTTTAAGAAAAATGAAGTTTTACTTAGGGAAGGGCGTGTCGCCAATGACATTTTCTTTGTCTGTAAAGGAGCCTTAAACTCTTATTTTATTGATGAAAAAGGAGCTATCTGGAATAAATGGATTTATTTGGAGAGGGATTTTGCGAGCACAAGATTTTCGGCAATCATAAAAACGCCCAACGATTTTAAACTGCAAGCTATTGAAAACACTACTGTGGTATGTATGCCTTATCATCAAACAAGAGCAGCTATCAATCAAAATGATGAACTAAAAAACCTTTACATTGCCTATTTGGAGAAAAAATGGATCGTCATTAATGAAGAAAGAGAAATTTCTTTACTGACCGAAAGTGCAACCACAAGATATCTCAAATTGCTGGCGGCACATCCGGGAATTGACAGCAGAATTCCACTACAATATATTGCTTCGCACCTGAGCATTACCCCAACACAGTTGAGCCGAATACGTAAAGGGCTAACCAAATAAAAAAATCATTACGCTCAACCTATGTAGAGTGCGTTTTCGAAATCACACTTTATTTTTGCTTATTATCAAACAATAATAAAGGATACTATTAAACTCTTTGAAATAGAACGCATCGTACTATTAATTGAAGTTTGGAATAGGAGACCGTAATAATTAACAATTGAAATTAAATTATGCAAACAATTTCCAAAACACTAAAAATATTTCTAACCGCACTTATTCTTTCCAATATCGTACTGATGGCTTGTGTGGTCTACTTTTTTCTGAACAACAAGCACAGTTTAAGCGCGGAAAGAATAGATATCAAGGACAGATCTGGAAATAATCGTGTCGTTATTGCAAACACAGATAACATTCCGCAACCTATTATCAAAGGGAAAACATATAAAAGGGCTTACGCTCCCGCGGGCCTGATTTTCTATGATAAAAATGGAGACGAAAGAGGCGGTTTGGCAATTACCGATAATGAAGAGACTAACCTGAATGCACTTGCATTTGATTATCAGAATGCCGATGCCATTGGTATCCTGGCACAGGATAATAAACACGACAATTATTTCAGGGCTGGTCTATTGATTAATGATAAAGATCTATCCGGTAAGCCGGGGCATAATATTAACCGGATAAACCTACTAACAGAGAATGGGAACGCTTCTTTGGTGATGAAAGATAACAATGAGATACCGAGAATTATTTTAAAGGTGGACAGTCTGGGTAACCCTTCTATCGAAATGTTGGACGATAAGGGAAAAGTGAAATGGAAACAATAAGCTATAATCGAGAACTGTGCTGTCATTGATAAAATCACTATCTCCGCTTAAGCGATCGAAGCATAAACCGAAAAACGAAAAAGCAACCTATATCAGTAATCTCATTCGACAGCAGTTTGATATTGTATCGCATGGAACCCTAACAGATTTATCCGTTTGGATGGACACGGACAAGACCAGTAAAGATCATTGCTAATTTGTAAAAAAAAGCTTATTCGTCGCCCCGCTATCCGTAAATGGTTGGATCGGGGTACTTATATGGATGATGTAGCACCATTTGATCAATTATGTTTAAATTCACGTTACAATGATAACTTGCTACGGCCCATGATCAATATACTCTATACCTTTCATGCTTTTTCAGCGGGTGCATTTCTGTTGCTCGGCACCTTAATCGTTATGGGTGTCAACCACAGTTGTTCCCACGCAGACCGGTGGCTTGGGACTTGGTATTATTTGATGGCATGCTTATTTACCCAGCTTTTTCTTGAAGGTTTTCATATCGAGAGCAATGGATTGATCCATACGCTGGAACTCCCGCGATGGGCTACACTCCCCTGCTTCTACCTGGCCGTTCACTACATGGTCAAACCAACAGCAAAAATTCGGTATTGGGGACTACATTTTTTTCCATTCCTCGCTTTCGTTTTCTTCTCCATCATCTATTTAATACCCGGACTTTTTAATAGACACATCCATCCGCCTCAATTACCGCAATGGATCATCTTTGCTATCAAATATTTCTTTTTTGCACAATGTATCTTTTATTGGATTGCCTGTTATAACCTCTTTAAAATACACCAGAAAAACATTCGCCAGCTATCTTCCTATACGGAAAAGATAAACATGGCCTGGTTAAAGTATCTATTGATTGCGCTATTATTGATGATTGTTGTCCGTCTGCTGGCTATGGTTCATTTAGTTTTCAGTGCTGTCGCCCCAATTTTATATTTTATGGGCGCAGTGGCACTTGGGTACGCAACGCTAACACAACGGTCAATTTACACAATTGAGTCTACAGAAAACCTCATCAACAAAGCGCAGCATAAAAAGGTTAAAGCCGAAGAGCGGCTGACAGCACAACAAGTAGACGCATTAAAAGAAAAACTAGTACAGAAAACAACAGCTGAAAAGCTATATCTCGACCCGGCTTTAACACTATCGTCTCTCGCTGAGCATATCGGGATCAATCCGCACGATCTGTCCTACATCATAAACAATGGACTGCAGAAAAATTTTTACCAGTTTATCAACGAGCTTCGCACGGAGGAAGCGAAACAACTTTTATTATCCGAAGAGGCCAAGCTACTTGATATGTTTGGAATCGCAATAAGGGCAGGTTTCAATTCAAGAACAACCTTTTATGCCAGCTTCAAAAAAGCAACAGGCATTACGCCGACAGAATATATGAAAGTCAATAGTAAACAATCAAACTAACTCGGCACAATGAAGTTTGTTCGATTGCATCCATTCGGACGGTTAGCCTATCAAAAAGACCTACTCTTGTATCATATCAACAAAAGAAATTATGATACAATACACCAAACCAAGCGGGTACTCGAGAGCGATCCGCCAATTTTCCAAAGCAACATATGGTCTTCTGGTGGGAGCATGTTGTCTTTTTGCTTCGATTGATACATTTGCCCAGTCCGCCTCTAAAGATAGCCCCCAGCAACAACAGTTGGTTCCACTAAAATCATTTCAAGGCTACTACCAGCTACCCAATAAAGTAGCTTTCATTGCTTTCGAGGAGCAAGATAACAACCTGTATGCGACACAGCTGTGGGATCAGAAAAAAAGATATCAGCTGGTCCGCAAAGATGATACGCATTTTGAATCCAAAAACGAAGGCTATGCCATAGAATTTTTAAAGGATGATTCCGGCGATTTTAGCCAAACCAAGATACTGGGTAGGATTTTATGTGAGCGCGTGCCATTTGACCCCACTAAAATCGCGAGTTTAACCGCATCTCAACTGAAACAACTTGCCGGAACTTACCTCAAGGTAAATGACAACAACTTTAAAATTCAAATAGATCCCTCCTCAACAGGCCTAACGCTTACTCAATTGTGGGATAACAAAACAATTTCATTTACCCCACGATCGGAATTTTTCTTCCTCAATGATGATGGCACCTTTCCATTGACATTTTCTGTTGCCAATGGAAAGGTAGAGCAGATGCAGTGTTTCGAAAATGATCTTTGGCTAAAAACTGATCAATAATCCTAATAAAAAAATATTATGAACAGATTTATTGCCTGCTTATTCCTGCTGCTGGGTACAGCTCAGCTTAGCGCCCAACAGGTGGCGGATGAACAGTTTCATTATCCCATCACCGATCCGCACCACCGGATCGGTGATGGACCGCTACTCCTATTTGACGAGGCACACAACAATCCGGTTACTTTGAGAGGAGCCTACGCTCCTTTTTCAGATCTCCTTCTGGCTGATGGATATCGCCTCCGAAGTGCTAAAGAAAAAATCTCTTACGATCAACTAAAAGAAGTAAAAATCTATATCAGTATAAATGCCTTATATAATCCGGAAAACTGGAAATTACCCACCTATTCAGCCTTTACCGATCAGGAGATAGAAACTCTCCGCCAATGGGTATTTGATGGTGGAAGCCTATTTCTAGTCACCGACCACATGCCTTGTGGCGGATCTGTACAAACGCTCGGTGCGGCATTTGGTATTCATATCGTGAACGGTTTTGCCTTACCTAAGAATGGACGTCCCGAGATCTTTTCAAAGGACAGAGAAACACTGTTATCAAATTCTATAACCACTGGATCAGGTAAAGAAATAGACAGTATTATGTGCTGGGGCGGAACTGGCTTTATCGTACCAACGACGGCACGTATTATTTCTTTATTAAATGAAGAATATGACATCTACCTACCCAATGATGCGAATCAGATAAAAAGGCCTATTCCAGACAATATTCCCCGATTGTCGGGCAAAGGGTTTGCAAACGGTGCTTACCTGCAGTTCGGGAAAGGGAGAATTGTGGTATTCGGAGATGGTGCTCCTTTTTCGGCACAACTCCATGGCATCAAAAGTGAAAAAAGAGGAATGAACCATCCGGCCGCAAAACAGAATGCTCAATTTTTGCTCAATATAGTTCATTGGCTTGACCAATGAACTGATTTGGTTAGGCTAATGCTGATTCCTCTGGGAATAAATTTGTCATATAATTGATATACGATAGTCGAGTGGACTAATTCTTGTTTTCTTTTTAAACAGTCTGGTTAATGACTGAGGTTGATCAAATTGCATTTTTTTAGCGATTTCAGCTACTGATAAATCAGTTTCAGCAAGTAATTCCTTTGCTATTTTAACAATAAAATTATCAATATGATACTGTGCTGTATTTTTAGAAGTTTTTAAAGAAACATCATTGAGAAATCGTGTTGTACAATTTAGTTTCCTGGACAATAATGTTAAACTAGGAAGTAGGGACAAGCATTTTCTTTTGCTATCAAAAAGAGTGTGCAGCTCGCTCATGAAATCTTTTTGTAACGCTCTAAACTCATTCAGCTTATCTTCCATTAACTGTTGATAAAACCTTTGCATATGTTGTAAAAGCAAATCAAGATAAGAAATAAGTATTTTAGACTGCGTTTCACTCATGGGCATCTTAGTCTCGAGGTCTATCAGTTCAAAGATATTTTTTATAAGTCTGTAATCGTTATTCGATAAGATCATCGATTCCTGAATGGAGTATTCTAGAAACCCAAATTCTTTCAATTTATTTCGCAGACTATATCCTGTAAATAGATCTGAACGGAATGCAAAATAAGCCCCTTCTTTAAAATATCCTCTTATTTCTTGGACCGGAAAATACTGGCTGCTGAAAAATAATAAGATATGTTGTCCACGATGATCCTTATTTGAACATCCAAACACAATCAAGAAATATTTATCATCAATCCATCTTTTGGCAGAATCAAAAAATTGCTCCTCATTTCCAAAATTGTCAAAATAATAACTGAAGCTTGCACTGAAAGCATTTTGAAATTCATTATTATTACCAGTATTTATCATATTTTATTTTTTCTTCGAGACTTTGCGCGTTATTTTTTATTGAATTATTCCCTCAAGAAAAACCCTCGTTAAAACAATTTTGTTTGTAAAATAGAGGGATTTCCTAAAGGATACATCCAGCAGCTTCGTTTTCAACGTTATTTTGTCTTCTATTCAAGAAACCAGATTAACACGGATTTCTAATTCTTTTTTTCTAAGATGACTAAAAAAGCACGTTTGACACCTAAGACTAGCAGTTACTTCTTTTCAGGAACAATTGCCTTACCCGATTTTTCGAGCTCTTTCACAAAATCCCGCCCCCAGTAATGGATATCGTAGTGCTCAATATGCTCGTACAGCCTGCGCGCCCTGACCTGAGCCTCTCCGGGTTCCATGACCAAGGCTTTCAACAGTGCATCTTTCATGCTCTTACGGTCGTAGGGATTGGTCAATATGGCATAAGGCAATTCGACCGAGGCACCTGCAAATTCTGAGAGCACGAGAATCCCGGGAGTCTCCAATAACCCATGGGTCGCAATGTATTCCTTTGCGACTAGATTCAGTCCGTCCCGCAGAGGCGTGATCCAGGCAATATCACTCAGCGCATAGTGTTTGACCACTTCCTCAAAAGGTAAGGCCCTGTAAAAATATTGGATCGGGGTCCAGTTCATCGTTGCATATTTACCGTTGATCTCACCCACGGCCTGATTCACCTGATCCCGAATTTCGTCATAGATCGTCATCCCCTGTGATGGCGGCGTACAGACATTGACCAGTTCTATCTTGCCCCTAAATTCTGGGTATTCGGCCAGAAATTCACCAAAAGCCTGGATTTTTTCCAAGGGGCCTTTGACGTAATCCAGGCGCTCGATGGATATGATACGCGTTATTCCCGATCCGGCTTTGTTTTCTTTGAGGGCATTGATCTCGGTCTTAACCTTATCATCTGTCAAAATCTGTTCGATATGATCCCTGTTGACCCCCACCGGCTGTGCGCCAAGCCTAATCTGCCGGCCATCTACCTCTATGATCTTGGTCATCTGATCGACGCCGAGCGCACAGCTATAGGTCAGGAACTGATTGGCGACATCAACTTTTTTGACCACTTTAAATGGTGTATGGCTACGGATCACATCCACAAAATTCTCGACATAACGGGGGATATGAAAACTGATAAAATCACAGAGCAGCAGGCTGCCGATAATCTCTTTGCGCCAGGGAATAATATTGAAGATATCTGCTGCCGGAAAAGCCGTATGATGAAAAAAGCCAATTTTCAGATCCGGGCGCATGGTCTTTAAAAAAGAAGGCACCATCCACAGATTATACTCGTGGATCCAGACCAGTGCCTCCTCGTCGGCCTCGCGGGCAATCCGCTCGGCAAAGCGCTTGTTTATCATCAGGTAATGTTCCCAGTCCTCGTGGTTGAATTTTGCCCGGTCCACAAAGGAAAAGATCGTCGGCCAGAACGCCTCTTTGGAGAATACACGATAGAACTTATCGATATCCTCTTTAGACAGCGATATGGTGGAAGCGACCAGATTAGGGTATCGGCTTTCGTCCACCAACTGATTTGGAACCGGCTTTCCGTCCTGTTGGATGACTTCCTCCCCGATCCAAAGACCGGAGCGTCCCTTTTCAAATAAGCCCAGCAGCGAAGGAATGATGCCGTTCGGGCTTTTGGGCGTTACCCTTACCGTCTTACCGTTTACCGACTCCTTTTCAAAAGGCAGCCGATGGTACACCATCACCAGCTGGTCTGATTTTTTGGATTTTCTTTTTCGAGGCACCGATTTTTGTTCCCCGCGGATCAGCTGCTGAAACGGGCGGTATTTACCCATGTACTCCAGTATACCGCCCGCTCCAGCGGCCTCTGCACTGTACGCTGTATCCAACTGATCAATGGCCTGCAGCAGCCCCGGCTCAGATTTTCCGACAGCAACACCACGAAAGCCGATTTCAAACAAGGCCAGATCATTCAGTGTATCGCCAGCTACCATCACATCATCTGGGTCAACGGCCAGAAATTCAACCAGCTTCTTTAATGTCGTACCCTTATTGACCCCTCTGGGGAGCAAGTCCAGGTATTTATCGGCCGAAGTAATGATGTCGCATTCGTACCTGTCCGCTACCTGCTGCACAAGGCTATGGTCCACGCCGGCTTCAAAATAAAAGGAGCTGCGGCGCTGCTGCGGTACATGCTGGTAATTCAACTGCGGTATTTCCTCCAACGCCGACCGGATGGCATAAGTCTGCGGCCATTTTTCCTCGATCTCACTCTGCAGCGGCTCAATTGCTTCCAGGCTATGGCCGTTAACGACCGTGGCGCCCACATCCGCAATAATGAAATCTGGCACCGGAATAAGCGGATCGCTCAGCAGCGGCAATACCGACTCCAGCCCTCTTCCGGTGACAAAGACCAGCTGCATATTCGGGCTAGTTTTTATCAATCTATATAATCTGAGGCGGTCTTCCATCCTTCCGCCCAAAAAAGTTCCATCTAAATCTGTTGCTAATAGCATATTATTTTATATTCCTTTCTAAAAGTTTAAATTCATCAATTGCGGCCATATGGTTGTATAGCACACGATATGTTGTCTGCAAGAGGGGTAAATTGAGCCCGAGGCTCGAGACCGTCGCCATCAGCCCCCGGGTTGCAAAATATCCCTCAGCAACCATTCCCATGAGTTGACGGGCTTCGAACACCGAATATCCCTGGCCAAGGTATTTACCGAAAGTCCGGTTACGGCTATGCGCGGAGTAGCCCGTCACCAATAGGTCGCCCAAATAGGTGGAACTGCCCAGTCGGACATCGGGCGCACCAAGGGAATGCAGCAACAGCCCCAGTTCGTCAATCGCATTGGCCACAAGCACCGCCATAAAGTTGTCACCGTAATGGAGTCCTTCGGCCATGCCACAGACGATGCCGACGACATTTTTGTAAATAGCGGCGTACTCCACGCCCAGCATATCGGGGTTATAGTTTACCTGCATATAGCTTGAAGCGAAGCCCTTGGAAATCTTACTGATAAAGGATTCGTTGGGACCGCACAGGGTCATATAGGTTTTCTTGTTCCGTGCGATTTCTTCGGCATGGCATGGTCCCGCAATGATTGCTTGCTGAAAATCTTCCAATTCAAAATACCTAGCGAGATAAGCACTGGGAAGCAGGTTGTCCGGGCCGACGGTTCCTTTAATAGCGGTGATCACAAACTTTTCGGCAAGGTCCTTTTTGGGGATTACGGCGCAAACTTTGTCCAGATGCGCACTGGGCACGACGAAAAGAATTACTTTCGATCGGGCCACGATCTCGTCCAACTGATCGGACGCATAAATTTTTGTATTGTCAAGTTTTAAAAACGATAGGTAGTCAGGGTTAACAGCATCCCGGTTTATCGAGCGAACCTGCTCTGAACGCCGCAAGTACCAGTTGGTATGGATGCTATTTTCTGTCAAAATTTTAACCAGGGCCGTGGCCCAACTCCCACCACCTATCACACTAATCTCATTCAAATCGTTGGGGGTTTTAAAGACGCGAAAAAGAAAATTTTCGGCATCGGGTTATCTATTAATTTACCAATATACGCAAAAATTAATCAATAAGCAAACTTTAGGCGTTAAAACAGGGTTAAAGGGGTATTTTCCACGCCAAAATCCGTGTTTATATTTCTTCGTAAATTTGTTTGTTCATATGAAAAATTTAAACATGCTTAACTTCAGTGAACAATCATCAAGTTCAATTTATCAGTACATTTTTAATTTCTTTGGCAAATTGGGTTTATCCGAGCAGCAGGCACATATTGTTACGGCCACCGGATTACTTTTTGCTTTTGCGGTGCTGCTCTATGCACTCGATTATATCATGCGCAAAGTATTTTATTCCGCATTGAACCGGATTGCCCGGAGGACCTCGACCAAATGGGATGATTATCTGTTGGAAAACAAGGTGCATGTACGCGTGAGCCGTACCCTAATCGTGCTGCTCACACGGCAGCTGCTTCCGGTGATCTTCATTGGTTTTCCGGTGCTGATAGCGGCTATTGTCAAGTTTCTAGATATCGTGGTATTGTTCACCATCTACCATTTGGCCAATAGCTTGTTAAAAACCTGCCGCGATATTTTTCGTGGTTCAAATGCGTTTAAGGACAAACCCATCGACAGCTACCTGCAGGTGGTACAGATCTTTTTAATTTTTGTGATCGGTACACTGGTCGTTTCCCTGCTGACCGGCAATTCACCTTGGTCCTTTCTAGTCTCACTTGGGGCGGCGTCCGCCGTCCTCATGCTCGTATTTAAAGACACTATCCTGGGCTTTGTGGCCAGTATTCAGGTGTCGGCGAATGACTCGGTCCGTGTAGGAGACTGGATAGAAATGCCCAAATACGGTGTGGACGGCGACGTGCTGCAGATCAACCTCAACAATGTGAAGATACAGAACTGGGATAAGACCATTGTCACCATTCCGACCTATACCCTACTGAGCGATTCATTCAAAAACTATCGTGGAATGCAGGAGACTGGTGGCCGTCGGATAAAGCGGGCATTGAACATTAAAATGTCTTCGGTGCGCTACCTCAGTGCGGAGGAAATCACGGCATTAAAAACGATCCGGCTGCTGGCTCCTTATATCGAAAAAAGAGAGCGCGAGATTGCCGAGTACAATAAAACCTGGCGTACAGACAGCTCCTCGCCCGTCAATGGTCGCAGGATGACCAATATCGGCCTGTTCAGGGCCTATGTACTCGCCTATGCCAAACATAACCCCAATATCCATCAGGAACTTACTTTATTGGTCCGTCAGTTAGCCCCTAGTGAATACGGTATTCCGCTGGAACTCTACATGTTTACCAAGGGGACACAATGGGCCTATTTCGAAGATACGATGGCCGATATATTTGACCATCTACTAGCTGCCATTAAGCACTTTCACCTGCAGGTATTTGAACTGCCTGCATCGGACGACCTGCGGCTGCTCGGCGCGATGGCCCCCCGTTCCCAACAGTAGCTCCTTTGTTGCGATAAACCTAAGCTTGCCCGGTGGTTTCAATCTTATTGCCGCTGGGCAGCTATCAAAAGACCGGCTAAATTGGTTTCCCATAGTTTAGCATACGGGCCTTCTTTGCCGGCATTTAGAGGCCTGACATCATACATTCCATATCGTAAATAGTTTTCACTATATCAACAGGATATATTTTCAAAAGTACAGTGTAGATTCGGCGATTCAGATTGAAGAGTCTATATGTCACAAACTTCTTCCCAAATGGTATTTTCATCTGATCAACCCTTAATCCTTCGAATAAAAACGGTCTTACTGCACCATCCTATGATATGTTCAAATAATACATGGTATTATTTATTCTAAACTCTTCGTGAATTCAAGGCTATGCTCCATTGTGTTTTATTGCATCTTGGACATGACTGGGAATCATTCTCAAAACTAAATAAAACATGACCGCAATACATGCATGCAAATGGCCCTTCGGAACTCGATACATCAACCATTTTGTAAGATGATGGGAATAATGGTAGCCCATATCTCACATCATTATCCGCATAAAATAAAACGCTTAAGGTTCCATCGACTTCTAGAATCCCTTCCTTAACCTGTCCCAAATGTTCTACATTTAAATTTCTCAGTTCAGAAAAAAATTCCATATGTGAAAAGTTATTATCCTTTTCATGTTTTATATCAAAGACACCATCTTTTACTACAGGTAAAACTTTACCTTCCAATAAATGGGCAATCTTCTCTGATCGGGAGGCGAGCCAGGTTATCAACCTATAGACGAAAATTACACCTATAAAAACAACAATCGCATGAAAAATCGGTATGTCTTCTTGAAACATTGGATCTCCCGCAGCTGAGCCCAAACTGATAATAATCGCAACCTCAAAAAGAGTTAACTGTCGAACTCCCCTTCTACCCGAGAGCCTTAGAATTATCAATATTAGAAGAAACATTATTACTGTTCTCGCTCCTATTTCAACAAGAAAGGAGATTTCCACCCCCTCAGCAAATATTTTTTGTATATCAATCATAACCTTTTAAAACCAAAAATCTTAATGTGGCCTCCGCACATTCAATCCTAAAACATTCCTCCGGTTGCAATAGTTCCTTACTCAGCAAAAACAATATATATAAATTATTGATTGTTAAGAAGCAATTAGTTTGACGAAAATGCGCAATTAGCCGAAGCGTGTTACCTCTCGGTTTTCAAAGATCGCCCGGTAGACGACTTCCTGGGCTGATTATGAGTTATACGTTTACTAACCATTTACGACTTCTCCTCCATTGGGATGTAAAACTTGACCGCTCATAAAATGTGAATCTTCGCTGGCTAGAAATAGAAAGCTTGGCGCAATTTCATTAGGCATTCCTGCCCTGTTCATTGGAGAGTCGCTTCCAAATTCGGAGTTCTTTTTAGGATCAAAAGATGATGCTATCAATGGTGTCCATACCGGACCTGGAGCAACAGCATTGACCCGAATTCCTTTAGCTATAAGATTTGCTGACAAACTCCGTGTGAACGAAATTATTGCACCTTTTGTTGCAGAATAATCGATCAACTTTGGACTGCCTCGATAGGCAGTGACCGAGGATGTATTAATTATGCTTGCTCCCTTCTTAAGATAAGGTATGGCATACTTCGTAACCCAGAAATAGGAAAAGAAATTATTCTGAAAAGTATTGATTAACTGCTCAGTGGAAATTTTCTCAATTGATTCTGTTTCCCAGTGAAGCCCCGCATTATTAACTATAATATCAATTTTCTTATGCGCTTTTATTGCAATTTCAATGACTTTTTTACAGTGATTTTCTTTTCGCAAATCACCTTTAATCAGCGCACATTTTCGAGAGAAGGATTCAACCTCTTTTTTGGTTTGTTTTGCATCTTTTGTTTCACTAAGATAGGCTATAACAATATCAGCACCCTCCTTCGCAAATAACAGAGCGACAGCTTTGCCGATACCGCTATCTCCGCCCGTAATCAATGCTACCTTATTTTTTAATTTTCCTTCTGCAGGATACTGTATTGGAGACGTGTCAGGAATTGGTACCATATTTATTTCCAATCCCGGTCGCTTTTGCTTTTGCAGCGGTCGAATCTTTTTACTTGCTTCTTTTTTCATGCTACTTCTTGTAAATAATTATAAGCAATTTCTGATTTCCGGTCCTCCTTCTATTCGACTACAACAAATAGTCGTTCTACCGAAGGACTATTTGTTGTATATCAAGAAATCAAGAAGGTACCTTTCTGGATTTTTCTCTCTCCCAAACACGGTGGCCTTTCATTACCGCTATAAAATCTTCTGTTAAATTGTCCTTGCTTTCGAAAATAACGCCTTTATCTTTTTTAATAAATGATCTTTCAGCTAACTCTTCAGCACCTTGTGCAAATGCCAAGGCCTTACAGTGTCGGTAACCTTCATTGATAAAATGAAGGTAATCGGCATTTTCCGCAAGAGTTTTGACCGATTCGCCTGCTGCTGTGTAGAATGCATCGTAACAAACTGATGCCTCCGTAAGATAGGAATGTTGGATATCTTCTTCTGTCCCTTCCTTGAACCGGATCTTTCCTACATGAGATGCGATTAGCACTGCTTGCGCCCCTTCCCTTTCGAGTGCTGTTTTCATTTTATCTATGGAGGATTTGCTAGCTCCATGATCAACAAGAAAAGCAACCTTTCTACTCTTGATCGTACCCTCGCCGTCTTTTACTTTCATACTCAAAGCAGCAGACTTTTCAACTTCGGGTTTGACTGGTTTAAGCGGATATTCGGGATGGTTCTGACGTGCAAATTTGAGGGTTAAAGGATCAAGTTCTTTTGGCGGTGTAAGCCCGAGGTTTGAACCAACATTTTTTGCTAATCCTTGGTCTATCTGGTTCAAAATAGCCAGTTCTCGCTTTCGTATATTGACATCATTTACTTTCGAAAGCTCAAAACTCAGGGCATTGACCATGTGATCCTGTTCTTCTGGGCTCTGTGAATTAAAAAATAGTCTTGCTTGTGTAAAGTGGTCTGCGAAGGAATCTGAGCGGGCCCTAATTTTCGAGCCATCAAAAGGTTGCTTATGGGATTCAAATCCTACTCCATCATTGAGCATTGCATGATAAGGACAGCCTGCAGCTTTACTATTAGGGAAATAACTCACGGCACCTGTAGGAATCTCAGACCGCGCAAAACCATCTTTTTGGTTATTATGTTTGCCGGTTACGGGACGATTGATAGGAAGCTCATGGAAATTCGGACCACCTAATCGATAATTTTGGGTATCCATATACGAAAATATTCGCCCTTGCAAAAGCGGATCATCCGAAACATCTATACCTGGCACTAACCTTCCGGGATCGAAAGCGGCTTGTTCGGTCTCTGCAAAAAAATTCTCTGGATTTCGATTTAGTGTCATCGTTCCGACAATCTGAACAGGCACCAGTTCCTCTGGGATAATCTTTGTCGCATCCAGAATGTCAAACGAATATTTAAATTCATCCGCTTCAGGAATTAATTGAACGCCGAGATCCCACTGCGGAAAATCGCCCCTTTCAATAGCTTCATAGAGATCTCTTCGATGAAAATCAGCATCAAATCCTGAGATCTTTTGGGCTTCGTTCCAAGCGACTGAATGTACTCCTAATCTGGGTTTCCAATGAAATTTAACGAATGTGCCTTTTCCTTGGGCATTCATAAATTTAAATGTATGGACACCAAAACCTTCCATCATCCTTAAACTTCGGGGTATTGCACGATCTGACATCGTCCACATGATCATGTGTGCAGATTCGGGCATCAGTGATACAAAATCCCAAAAGGTGTCATGTGCAGATGCCGCCTGAGGCATTTCGTTGTTCGGCTCTGGTTTTACGGCATGGATGAGATCTGGAAAATTCATCGCATCCTGAATAAAAAAAACTGGGATATTGTTTCCCACAAGATCGTAGTTACCTTCTTCGGTATAGAATTTAACAGAGAAACCTCGTACATCTCTAGCAAGGTCGGTAGAGCCTTTGAAACCTGCTACTGTGGAAAATCTAGTAAAAAGAGGCGTTACCGTTCCTTTTTTTAAAAATGCTGCGCTTGTATATTGAGATAGGTCAGCGGTCGCTTCGAAAATTCCATGAGCTCCTGATCCACGCGCGTGAACGACACGTTCTGGTATACGTTCGCGGTCAAAATGCATCAGCTTATCAAAATAAATATGATCCTGTTGTAATGATGGCCCCCGCTCACCCGCCTTTAATGTATTGTTGTTGTCGGAAATAGGCACACCATCATTGGTGGTCATAATCTGCTCGGAATTATCCACTAAATGCTGATCTATCTCAGCAGTTTTTAAATTCTTTTCTTTTTTCATATCTAATGCTCTTCTGGTTTGATCCATCAGGTGAACAAAACCAAAGTCTGAAAGGTTTGGCAGGTATTTACATTTGCCAGGATTACCGACAATTCTGACGCTATTGGCCTGAAGATGATGTATTGATTGCGTGTTAAATGGGCTTGTATTTGATTATTCTGGTTGAATAATCACAAAGTGTACAAACTTAAATTCATTTTTTATATCCTCACGAATCCGGCGTATCGCCTCGGTGATTTCCTCTGTTTCAAGATGATCTTCAAAATCAATAATAAGCATCAATACAACGTACTCTGGCGATTGATAAGTGGATAGTATGTTTTTAGTTTTTATAACAGCCGAATCCTTTTCAGCAAGCTGGGCAATTTTCAATCTTGTTTCTGAAGCAATTCCCTCTCCCATTAATAAGCTTCTGCTTTCTCTAGCCAATATAAAGGATACAAAAACCAACAACAAGCCTACGATTACTGAAGCTAGGCCATCTAATTCAGGAATCTGCAAGTAATGACTTAGTCCCATGAGTACCATAACGATTATTAGCCCTGCCACAGCTGCACCATCTTCAAAGACCACAAGGAAACTGGAAGGATCTTTACTCTTAATAATTGCATCCCACCACCCCATACCATTGCGGGTTTTATTGAATTCTTTTAAAGCAATAAAAAAAGAAGTTCCTTCAAAAATTAAGGAGAGTATGAGTACAATATAATTCCAAAAAGGATCGCTCATTAATTCGGGTTCCATGATATGAGCTACACCCTGGTAAATAGATAATGTACCACCAAGCCCAAAAATCAGAATGGAAACAACAAAAGACCAAAAGTATAGTTCTTTGCCATAACCAAAAGGATGAGACTGGTCGGGTGACCTCTTACTTCTATTCAAGCCATAAAGTATGAGCAATTGATTTGCTGTATCTACCGTTGAGTGAATACCCTCTGAAATCATGGAGGAACTATTTGTAAATGCTCCTGCAATGAATTTAGTTAATGCAATTAATACATTCGCCGCGAGTGCACTGTATATTGATTTTTTATTACTGGTTTTTAATTCCGGATTATCCATGGAGGTTTTGATGCGTTTATTTCGTATATTTTTCAATTACTTTTTTGAGATCAATACCTTTACCAAGGACAGGCTTAAAAATATCACCTTCACTATTCATCCTTTCTATGGCATTCAAGAGATGAAAATCACTTATTTTCAGCCCCTTCTTAACTTCATCCCAATGAAGCGGCATAGATACCGTTGCACCGGGTTTAGGACGGACAGCGTAGGCTGCAGCAATGGTTGCATGGGGTCTATTCTGTAAAAAATCCAGATACATTTTTCCTTTCCGATCCTTAATGGACCGTTCTAAACTGGTGAACTTGGGCAACTCATTATGAACTAATGTGACAATCACCCTGGCAAATTCCTTGGACTGATCATAGGTGTATTTCCCCCCGAGCGGAATATAGATGTGAAGGCCAGTAGAACCGCTGGTCTTACAATAACTTGGAACGCCCATATCATCTAGGATGCTCTTCGTTACCTGTGCTGCCTCAACGACCTGATTAAAGGAATTTTTATCCGGGTCTAAATCGATAATACAGAATGATGGATTTTCGGGCTTTTTGACCGTACTACTCCAGGGGTTCATCTCAATGCAGCCAAGATTGACCATGTAAAGCAGCGTCGCTTCATCTTTTCCGACCAGATAATGCTTATCCTTGTTATCAGTCTCGCTATGGTAAAGATATGTCTCCGCCCAGTCCGGAGCAGTATCCGTTACGTTCTTGAAATAGAAACCTTCACCTTCAATACCATCGGGAAATCTGTTCATGCTTTGGGGACGATCTTTTAGATAAGGCAATATAAATGGAGCTGCCTGATAATAATAATTGATAAGATCTCTTTTTGTTATTCCCTCTTTTGGCCAAAAGATCTTATCTAGGTTCGTGAATTTTAACTCATGCCCATTGATCTTTTTGACCTGCGTATTATCTTTCGGATTCAATAGGGTCTTACGCTCACCTTTACTTCGCGGTTTAATCATTTTATCTTCCATGTCATTAACGAATTCTGCTATAGGAGATTCCTCCTCCAAAATAACTTTCTTAGGACTTTTGTCCTCGCGTATTCCATCAAAAGAAGGATGCCGCATTACGCCATCACTTGTCAATTCCGTAAAACTAACCTCACAGACGAGCTCGGGTTTAAGCCAGGTCACCGAGGCGTGTGGTGGATTGGGTCTAAAGCGTGATGGTTTGTTTAAATCTGGTTCTTCACTGAAAGGCGTTTTAGAAATGATCAGCGGTTTAAAACGCTGCATCATCTGCTTCTGTAATTTTTCATCGAAACCTGTACCGACTTTACCTGTATAGACTAATTTTTTTCCTTCATAGACACCTACAAGAATACTACTGAATAACTTACTGGAGTTATCATTCAGCATGTATCCGCCTATCACGACCTCCTGCCTTTTATTCGCCTTGATCTTTAGCCAGTCCTTTGAACGGTTATGAACATGGTATATACTATCTTTTCGTTTGGCCATAATTCCTTCAAGGCCCAGTTTCCTGGCTTCTTCGAGGAACTGGGTTCCCGAAGTTTCAAAATGTTCACTGACTAGAATACTTTTCCGTTCTGGTAAGATTTCCTTTAATATAGTTTTTCGTTCAAGCAGCGTAAGATCTTTTAAATCTTGCCCATTGTACCAGAGGATATCAAATACGTAATAAACCAGATCGCCATCTGCTTCACTGCGCCAATTTTGTAAAGACCCGAAATTGGCCTTTCCGTTTTCACCAAGCACCACTACTTCCCCATCCAATATGGCATTTAATCCAAGCTCCTTTAAATTGTCATAAATGGGATAGAATTTTTCATTAAAGCTTTTATCGTTGCGAGACTTCAATTCCACTTCCCCTTTGTTCATAAAAGCTACCGCCCGATACCCATCCCATTTTACTTCATAGATCCATTCTTCATCATCAAAAGGCTTATCGACCAATGTGGCAAGCATGGGCTCAATGTGGGAATAGAATTTTTGCTTTGGTGTATTTTTTAACAAATCTTGAAGATCTGTTTTTTTCGAAGATTTATTTTTTGGAACTGCATCAAGCTGATCATTGATAAGCTCAGATGCTTTGGCTTTTACGGAGCGTTTATCTTTAACGGTACTGTCTTTTTTAATGATACGTTCTCCATATACATGATCTGGAGATTGCTCCATCTGCGCAATGGATTTGCCAGATAGCACCGACTTATCTTTCGTCGTAATGTCTTTTTCACTGGCATATTTATCATCCAGTTTTATCAGCAGCCAGCCGTTATCTCCCCTGCCCTTGGCTTTAACAAGAGCAAATTCACCTTTGAGTTTTTTGCCATTGAGTTTGAATTTTAGCTTACCAGAATACAGCTGATGTAAAAGTTCTTTTTCTTGTTTCGGAACATCCTTAAAATCGCCTTCAGCAGGTTCATAGCTACCTTCGTCCCAGACAATAACTGTACCGCCGCCGTATTGCCCTTTTGGGATGATTCCTTCAAAATTCCGATAATCATAGGGATGGTCTTCAACCATCATGGCAAGACGTTTTACACCTGGATCGACTGAAGGCCCCTTAGGTACCGCCCAGCTTTTCAGAACACCATCCATTTCAAGACGAAAGTCATAATGGAGATGTGAAGCATCGTGTTTCTGAACCACAAAGCGTAATTCTGTTCCACTTGGTTTCCCGCCGAAGGGTTCCGGGGTTTTCTCTTCGGTACGCTTTTGCCGATATCTAGCTAATCCAGTAACTGTATCTTTAGGTGATCTGTTTCTAGCTGTTTTTCCCTGTTTTGATTTATTATCGGCCATGATCGGTATTTTAAAAATTAATATATTGGTAAATAATAAAATGCATATTACGCTACCAGTTAATTCGATTTTGATATAGCACAAAACTCAATACGAAATGGTTTTCTCTCATTTATCAAATTGCTGTTTATGGCCTGATGAATATTAATCTGAACAATATTGGCATGCGAAAGATTTTGCTACCAGGATTGTACCCAAACTTAGAAGAGAATATCGCTTTCGTTTTTATTTGATAACAGTTAAATATATTTTATTGAACTAAAGTGGTTTGGGCTGGGTTATCTATGCAATAACACTTAAAATTTTTATTATGGCAACTACGAAATCTGTACCGGCAAAAAATGCCACAAAAAAACCTTCTGGTAATACCGGAAAAATGAAAGACAGTGAATTCCACGAGTTTTTTGTCGATGAACTAAAAGACATTTATTGGGCCGAGAAACACTTAGTGAAAGCTTTACCCAAAATGCAGAAAGCTGCAACTAGCGAAAAACTCGCTGCTGCTTTTGAAAAGCATACCAAGGAAACTCAGAAACATATAGAAACACTTGAACAGGTATTTGAGCAATTGGGAGAAAAAGCTGTTGCTAAAAAATGTGACGCTATGCAGGGTCTACTTGATGAAGCCGATTCGATCATTTCTGACACAGAAAAGGATACTTTTACCAGAGATGCAGGCCTCATCCTTGCAGCACAGAAAGTAGAACACTACGAGATCGCTACTTACGGTACTCTTCGCACATTTGCAGAAACGATGGGACACGACGATGTAGCTTCACTGCTCCAAAAAACCTTAGACAATGAGAAGGATACCGACGAAGCATTAACAGGGATAGCAGGCGGTTTCGTAAACGACAAGGCTGCACAAGAATAGCTGAAATACAGCAAAAACCTTGGCCAACAGCTAAAGGCTTTTTACGAAAACAATGCGAGGTATATAGTTGTTATTTATATTCTCAACTATATTAAGTAAAATTCATGTGTGAGGGTCGGACTTGATAATCCGACCTTCATTAATTTTTAGCAAAAGCCGAAAATTAGACTTCCAAAAATGAACCGCCTTTAAGACTCGTCTTTCGTGTTCTTCACAAGACTTATTCCTGATGAGAAGAAAATAAGCGCCAAAATGCCGACTACTGCCAAATTCGTATAGGCATTACTTTTCATGATCAGTTCATAGCCGGTATAGATTAGCCCTACAATACCCAATACTGTGAGAATAGTTCCAAATATTCTTTTTACGTTCATGATGAATATATTATTTTTTTGAATCCTTTTTGCCTGAAAATTTTTCTATTTCATCCTCAAGCTCCTGCTTTTAATTACTGATATAACACGTCTCAAAAACAAATAGATTGCTTTTGCGAAATAAATTATTGGATCGCCAAAAAAACAAAAATGGTATACGACTGTTAAAATTATCGCAGATCAAAATTCCAAAATTTATGATCTGAGATAAGATCACTATAACTTTAACTTTCAATTTGTAAGATTATGAATGGTATTATTTTTCATGGTACTGAGATTCATTATGGTGGCATAGCTGAGTTCTTATTCAGCCCGGAAATTGGTTATAATGCGATGCCAGCAATTATCGAATTCCTCGGCGGCGAAAAAGCCTACGCCGAAATTATTCACGCTCTTCCTTCAGAGATCACGATTACGGTGGGTGAACATTCAACCGATAAGGAAGAGAAAGTGCCCCAGGAAACCTGGCTACTTCGCTATGATAAAAAAGAGGACAATTGGAAAATAGCTAAAAAGCTGCAGCCGGGATGAACCTTCGCCGGAGTGCAGTCATGTTCAGTTGATGAACATACGATTTCCGCAAAGGAACTATTGTTTTGAAAGTATACGAAAGAAAGGCTGACCTTAAAAGGTCAGCCTTTCGCAAATATCAAACTAAACTGAAACGTTAGCTCTTGTTTTATTTGTTGGAATTGTCAATTTAACCGGTAGACCTTAAGCTGTTTTTGCAGCTTTTTTCTTACCATATGGATTCGAGTTTTTATTGTACCTTCTGGCATATCAAAATAGGATGCAATTTCATGGTATTTATAACCATCTAAAAACAAACGAAAAATTTCATAGTTTTCCGCCGTTAAGCTGTTCATCGCCCGTTCGATATCTTCGGCCATAAACTTATTGATCCCTTTGTTGAGTTCTATTGTATTTGTACTTTCCAAGACCACATATTGATCTTGAATTTCGGTGGTACGCTTTGCTTTTCTATACTTATTGATGTAAGTATGTTTCATAATTACATATAACCAGCTCATTAGCTTCGGATGCTGAACAAAATTGTCTATGGACTTCAATGCGCGTATCCACGTTTCTTGGATCAGGTCTTCCTTTTCATCCGGATCAGCTGTAAATTTAGCAGCAAAATGATTAAGTAAACTTCTTTTTTCGGTGATGAGTATATTTAAATTGTGGTTGTTCATAACTTATCCTCTTTCTTTATTCAACTGATTGTTTAAAATGATTTTACAAGAAAAGGATAACAAGAAGAGTGCTAATTTTGAGGGCCAATTTGCATGTAAAATAAATAGCATTGTTAGTGGTAAAAATACGTTGTCCTTATTTACAAAGCCTATTAAGCAAATTTTAATGGATTTTTGCCCTTAATTTTAAATACAGATAAAAAAATAAGCAAATAATAAAAAAAGACAATAGGGTATTTATATATAGGGAAATGTTATAAATACGTTTATTCTAAAGTGTTATTTGCAAACCAGTTTGCTAGTCAGTCGCTAAAAACTGTACACTTTATTGATAACTAACAACTAACGTTTAAATTTTATCCATTCAAACCATAATCCATCGAAGGCTGTTCTACTGCAAAAACAAATATATTATGGGAAATTTATTATATATCATTGCTGTTATTTTAGTCATTATTTGGGCGTTTAGTTTCTTTGGAGGTTATGCTACAGGTAATATAATTCACGTTTTATTAGTTATCGCCATTATTGTCGTTCTGTTACGTGTCATCCGAGGGGCTGCTTAACGAGAGATAAAAATCTGATGTATGGTATATAAAATTTTTATATACCATACATCTAGATAGAAATATAGACCTGACCTGACCAAGGCTTTAGCGATGCGACAGTGATTTGAGCATAATCAGTATCTGACAAAACCGCGGCATCCATTTCATTCGTATTAAATATAATTTTCCATTGCAGATCTTCAGGCAGCGTTACCTGTTGTACAGTGGCAGAAAAATTCATCATTGCAAATAAAGAACTATCGCTTTTCTTCATCGCTAAGATAAGTACTTTTTGCTCCGGGAGGCATTTGGCCGTCATTTCATCGCGCTGTATATTTTTCAGCACAGGATTGGTTTTACGGAATGCTATCAGGGATCTATAATAAGATAAATGTTTCTGATGGACCTCGCTATCCTGTTCGTCCCAATTCAAAACGGTATTCCTAAATATCGTCTCGTCCTGCGGATCGAGAAATTCTGAATCTTCAAAAAAATCTTCAAACTCTTTTTTTCTTCCCTGTCTCACCTGCTCTACAAGTTTGGGGTCACTATGACTGGTAAAATAGGGAAAAGCTCTTTCTGTACCCCATTCTTCTCCCATGAATAGTAAAGGAAGATACGGGGATATGAACACGGCAAAGGCCATAAGTCGCGTTGTTTCTACAGGATAGAGTGAAGCCGCGCGATCGCCCATCATCCTATTGCCGACTTGATCATGATTCTGGCAGAAAACTATAAAATGATCCCCTTTGATACCGAGAGTGTCCGTTCCAAAGAATTTTTCCCGATGGGGAGAATAGTTACCATCGAATACATATGCTTTTTCATAAGCTTTTGCGAGATCGGCCAATCCACTAAATTCCTCATAGTACCCTTTTTTGGGTTCGCCCACGCTTACTCTTAAAGAGTGGTGAAATTCATCTAGCCATTGTGCGTCCATCCCGAAACCATTTTTCGCTAATGGGTCTAAAAATCGTCTATCGTTGAGATCGCATTCAATAAAAAGAAAATGGCTTTTTTCGGATTTAGCAATAATTTCATCCGTTTCCTTACGAATTTGCTGAAGGATATGAACAGCGTTAAAATCCTTGATTGCATGTACCGCATCCAAACGCAGCGCATCGATATGAAAGTCTTCAAACCACATGCGTACATTGTTCAGTACCAAATCCCGCTGTCCATGACAATAGCTATCGTCATAATTCAGCGCATTACCCCAGGGCGTATGGTATTTGTCGGTAAAATATGGGCCATAATTCGAGAAATAGTTTCCCTCTGGCCCGAGGTGATTATAGACAACATCCAAAATTACCGCAATATTGGCCTCATGACAGGAATTCACAAGCCTTTGAAATTCCGAAGCGCCACCATAGGAATGCTGCACTGCAAAAGGAAAAACACCATCGTAGCCCCAATTTCTTTCACCAGGAAACTGTGCAACAGGCATAATTTCAATAGCAGTGATCCCCAAATCTTTCAGATAGGGAATCTTTTTGATAACACCATCAAAATCATGGGATGAGGTAAATGTTCCTACATGAAGCTCGTAAATAATAAAATCAGACAATGCTGGAGGCCGATAGTCATTATCGGTCCAAGAAAAAGTAAGATCAACGACTTTTGAGGGACCATGTACACCTTCTGGCTGGGAGAGCGAAATCGGATCCGGCAATTCGTTGCCATCGACACTGATCCAGTATAAATCTCCAGCTGTTAACAAATCAGTCTCCGCGTACCAATAACCATATTGTTGGGGCTTAAGCGCGATCTCCATATCTTTTTGATAAAATCGGCAAAGCACATTCTTTGCCATTGGAGCCCATACGCGAATCTGCCAAAGGTCACCATTGCGACGAATACCCAATTGTTGAATTCCTGTCTTGCTCATATATATCCCCACTTTATTGTGACTGAAATAAAAGTATAGAACGTGAGGGCACTAAAATAGCATCTCCTGCTGAATAGTTTCCAAAGCTTTCTATCGTATCATTATTCGTATCTAAGATCTTAAACCAACCAGCACCATAATTTTCACCGGGGAGCGTGTAGGTTACATCTTCCCAATACGCATTAAATAACAGGTAAAAATTAGCATCCACGATTTTCTTTCCATCGGTATCTACTGATCTAATTCCCGCACCGTTTAAAAACACAGCGAGTGAGCGCGCATAGTCTTCCTGCCAGTGATGATCATCCATCTCAGATGCATCTGGAAGAAACCATACGATATCTTCAACACCTGTACCGCGGATAGGCAATCCTTGAAACCATTTGCGACGACAGAATACCGGATGTTCTCGCCTAAAATGGATCAATTTTTTAGTGAAGTCCAATAAAGATACGTCCACATTGTCCCAGTTGAGCCATGAAATCTCATTGTCCTGACAATAGGCGTTATTATTGCCCTGCTGTGTTCGCCCATGTTCATCGCCAGCGACAAGCATAGGTACTCCCTGGGAAAGAAATAATGTGACGAGCATGTTTCTTTTTTGTTTTTCTCTTAGGTTATTTACCGTAGAATCATCTGTAGGTCCTTCTGCCCCACAGTTCCAGGAGCGGTTGTGGCTTTCTCCATCTTTATTATCCTCACCATTAGCTTCATTGTGCTTTTCGTTGTACGATACCAGATCGTGGAGCGTAAATCCGTCATGAGCAGTAATGAAATTTATACTGGCGGAAGGTGTACGATTGTCTCCCCGGTATAAATCGGACGATCCAGTCAGGCGATTAGCAAATTCAGCGATCATACTGTCCGCTCCGATCCAATAATCGCGGATACAGTCACGATACTTTCCATTCCATTCGGCCCAACCGGCGGGGAACTCGCCGACCTGATACCCCCCTTCTCCAATATCCCATGGTTCGGCAATTAGTTTAACCTGTGAGATCACGGGATCCTGATGGATAACGTCAAAGAAAGAGCTCAATTTATCTACGTCATGGAGCTCCCGCGCTAATGCTGATGCCAGATCAAAACGGAATCCATCAACGTGCATTTCCTGCACCCAATAGCGTAAACTATCCATGATCAACCGTAGTACGTTAGGCTGGCGGGTATTCAATGTATTGCCTGTTCCAGTAAAATCCATATAATAACGTGGATCTTCAGCCAAACGATAATATGAAGCATTGTCAATTCCTCTAAAAGAGAGTGTTGGCCCCATTTCATTTCCTTCTCCAGTATGATTGTAAACGACATCAAGGATAACTTCTATCCCTGCCCCATGAAGTGCCTTTACCATTTCCTTGAATTCCACGACCTGTTCTCCATGGGTACCTGAAGCAGAGTAGCGTACATCAGGGGCAAAAAAACCAACACTGTTATATCCCCAATAGTTAGTTAGTCCTTTATCCTGTAGGTGACGGTCTGTAATAAAATGGTGTATAGGCAATAATTCTATTGCAGTGATCCCCAATTCCTTTAAGTAATTTATGGTGACAGGATGCGCCAAGGCAGCGTATGTTCCTCTTATTTCTTCGGGAATCTCCGGATGAGTTGCTGTAAAACCTTTTACATGTGTTTCATAAATCACACTTTGGTGCATCGGTATACGCGGAGGATGGTCGTCCCCCCAATCAAAATGACCGTCTATAACTACGGATTTCGGGACGAAAGGAGCGCTATCAGTTGTATCCAAACTCAAATCGTCCTCTCCTATATTGTACGCAAATAAAGCATCATTCCATTGTACGACACCCGAAATTGCTTTTGCATAGGGATCAATCAGTAATTTATGCGGGTTAAAACGATGCCCCTGGGCCGGATCGTAAGGACCATGCACACGATAACCGTATAGTTGTCCTGGTTTAATTCCCGAAACATAAATATGCCAAACTTGATGCGTCTTCTCCGTTATTTTAAATTTCTCGATTTCTTGTTGGTTCGAACTATCATAGAGATAAAGTTCGACAGCTTCGGCATTTTCGGAGAAAAGGGCAAAGTTAACCCCTTCTCCATCGTAAGTTGCGCCTAAAGGATAAGGGCTTCCAGTATTGATTTTTGTTTCCATCTTTATGTTTAACGGTTGTATAATTTTGTATAATCATTTAATCTCGCCTGAAGTTTTGGAGAAAAAGCCCTTTTCTGCATGCGCCACAGCCAATTTCCGGTCGTACTGGCAGGTCGGTTCATACGACACGATCCATCAAGATTGAGGATATCTTGCATCGCAACAATGACTGTATCTGCGACAGAAGCGTAAAGTGATCGTATGAGGACCTCATTTACATTTCCACTGTCAACAATTTGTCCAAAATAGGTATTGATATTTATTTTACTCGATGATTTAAGATCTTCACCATACCAAGAAAGTGTCGTATTATTATCGTGTGTTCCAGGATAGGCAACAGAATTTCTGCAATAATGATGTGGAATATGTGGTGAATGTGCCATATCGTTATCAAAAGCGAACTGTAAAACCGCCATGCCCGGAAAGTTGTATTGATCGCGCAGATCATATACCTTCGCATCGATATCTCCAAGATCTTCAGCGATAAAAGGCATGTCATCTAAATGAACTTTTACTTGATCAAAAAAATCCGAACCAGGACCTGTTGACCAACGTCCATTCTTGGCGGAAGTTTCTTCAAAGGGAACTTCCCAATAGGAAGAAAATGCCCTAAAATGATCAAGCCGTAACCTATCAAACAGCGCGCAATTGTGTGACAGTCGCTCAATCCACCATTTGTAGCCATCTTTTTTGAGCGATCCCCAATGATAAGTCGGCATTCCCCATAATTGCCCCGCTGCATTAAAGTAATCAGGCGGAACCCCAGCAACATTTTTAATAATACCATTTGCTCCTATGGAAAAATAGTGCGGATTGGCCCAAACATCGGCAGAATCATAGGCAACATAAAATGGGATATCACCAATAAATCTTATGCCATAATCGTATGCGTACTTTCTTATGGCATCCCATTGTCTGAAAAATAGGTATTGAAACCATTTTTCCTTTCGCAATTCATCTGCGAATTCAATTGCAAAATCGTTAAGTGCGGCGCTGTCGCGATGTTTGTATTGTGTTGGCCAATCGTACCAAGGACGATTCCCATGTCTGTTTTTTAGAACTTTGAAAAGCGCATAATCCTTAAGCCACGAAGATTCACGGTCTACAAATTCGGAGAAATCAAGCGCATGTTGAACAGAAAGACTATTAAATGCCTTCTCCAAAAGTTTGTATTTTGTGAACACTATAGCAGCAAAGTCTATTGTTTTAGAACTATTTCTTTTTAAAGTCTTTAGTTCCCCTCTTTCCAATAAGCCAAATTCTAGTAATTCGTTTAAATCGATGAATAACGGATTACCTGCTCTACTACTTAGGGTGCTGTAAGGAGAATGGTTTTGCTCAACATCTGTCGGCCCTAAAGGAAGTACCTGCCACCAGCTTTGGCCGCTATAATGCAGCTGTTTAACAAAACGACGAGCTCCGGATCCCAAATCACCAATTCCATAGGATGATGGCAATGAGCTGATATGCATCAAAACACCCGCACTACGCTTAGGTGGGGCACTTTTGTATTTTAAAATAGCCATTGGAAGATCCCTAAAAATGGCATTCACTGAAATTTCTGTGCCTTCGCCCACTATGTCAAATAGCATGTGATGCCAGGTCACGGAATGATTTACGGAAAGATGAACGCTCGTATCTGCCCAGTCAAATGAGCCAGGTACGAATTTGGAGATTTTACCGATAGCAGCCAAGTGTAGCGGAAGTACTACGATCATCCAATCATCGCCAGATCTACGCGCGAATGCCAAAATATGTTTACGATAACGACCGCTTACTTTTAATGGAATATAACTGCTATCTGATGCAAGTGCAGCATCATGCTTTCTGAGTTTTACCAATTCCCTAACTAACCATAGCTTAATTGTCCCATCGTATCTATTTTGCCATAATTGTCTAATTCGACTGTCGTTGGGCATATTTTCAATAGCCTTCAGCAGATTTTCACTTAATTGATAATCTATCGGTCGTCGATTGTCGGGATCAACAAAACTATGGTTCCAGAGTTCCGACCCCTGGTAAATATCAGGTACACCGGGACAAGTAAATTTCAAGATTTGCTGTGTAAGCGAGTTTAAAATCCCGAAATCAGCTACCGCTTCAATAAATTGATAAAAGCTCGTAAAAAATGGACGATCTTTATCAAGCAAAAAAGAGGCAAATTCCCGAACAGCGTCTTCATAGGTTAAATTTGGATTTTCCCAGCTCGAGCGCTCTTTCCCTTCGCGTAGATATTTAACCATGTAGTCCAAAAAACGTTTTTCAAATACGTCATATGCTTCTCCATGCTGTTTTTCCATTGGATAAGAGGCTACCAGCGACTGATAAATAAAATATTCATCATTCGGATGTGGGAGGTCTTTTCGATATTCATTCCAAACCACATCTTGCCAGATCTGAACCTGTTTAACCCATTTCTGAGCCATAGCAGTGAGGACTAATAAGCGACTTCGCGAATCCTCACCACGTTTGGTGTCGTGTGTAGAACTTGCATTGATGGACAGTGGCCAAAATTTTTGCCTTTCCTGCATTAATCTGTGGAATTTCTTTTTACTTAGCCCCCAGTTATCCGGATGATCGCCGACTTCATTGTGTCCTATAAAACGGTTGTATGTATACATTAACGTATCTTCCACACCCTTAGCCATTACTGGGCCCGCCAACTGCATACATCGGAGAAAAAAATCAGCCACAACAGTATGGCTCAGCGATTTTGAATCTGCCTGTGCTTGCTCAAACAGTTCTCGAAATTGATTAACCAGCTTTTGATCGAGCTCGGGCTTTCGGGTCAACTTTTTAAAAAGAGAAGACAGCAGATCAAAATTGTTTGCCACCAGTGGAAAGCTTTCGTCATATAATCGATAAACAGGGAAAAATCCTAGAAAAGAGGTTAGAATATCTTTTAAAGGCCCTAGCTTATTCGGACTTTTAACGGCTAAAAGTGATGCCAATGACCGGGCCAGGTTATTAAGCTCGCCCTGCATGTATTCATCGAGAATTATGCTCTTTTTTATATACTGTTGTTTTTTAATGGATAGATTTTCTCCAATGACTTTTCTATAATACTTATCCAATATTTTCTTTCCCGATTTACAGGAGCAAACATTATTGGAAACCGACAAAAAATCGTAGCCTGTTGTTCCCTGTATAGGCCATTCGAGTGGAAGTTTCTCCCTCTGTTCAAGTATTTTTTCAGCAACGATATAAGTTTGTGGACCGATTAATTTCCTCAAATTAAATAAATAGTCAGTAGGTTTATAAAGTCCATCAATATGATCAATCCTTAATCCATCAAACAGTTCTTCATCGACAAGTTTTTTTATCAGCTTATGAGACTGCTCAAATACATGTTTGTCTTGTACATTTAAACAAATCAATTCATTGACCGTAAAAAAACGTCTAAAATTTATACGTTGATTTGTAAACCACCAAGGACAAAGCTCATAAATCTGACTAGCTACCAGTTCGTGAATACTTTCCAGATTATTATTAAATTGATCAAGGACATGCTTTAATTTCTCATTAGAAAGGTTCTTAAAAATATGGACACGCAGCTGTCTCCATTCCTCGACATCTCCATTAGCTTGAACCGTATTTATTTGAACCAGAAGTCCACTAAAATCCGATTGGCTCTCTTTTAAATAATCATTAAGGACGAAAAAATAGGATTCAGGGGAAAGTGGATAAAGGTTTTCCTGATAAGAAAGCCGAAGACTATCGTCTGAGAAAACGACAGCAATTTCATGGTTTGAAATCGCTTCGTCTAAAGTCTTAGACAAGATAGGCACCATTAACTTTCCTTTCTCGAATAAATTGGAACTATAGCAGGTATCAAAAAAATGGCTAAATTTTGATGTCTGTCCAAATTCGAGCAGATTCATTAGCCATTCATTCGAGGGATGAAACGCCATATGGTTAGGAACAATATCCTGTAACCATTTGATATGATATTCACTTAACTCTTTTTTAATGGATCTCAGCTCGTCCAGCGTACCAAGTTCACTATTTATTTTATTCAAATTTGTGCCGTCATAACCATGCATACTCCCTGGTGTTGACTGAAAAATAGGTGCAGCATAAATTGTATCAATGCCCAGGTCTCCTAAGTAAGGAATGATTCTTTTGAAGTCGGAAAAGTTAAATTCTTTGTGAAACTGAATTCTGTAAGTAGTCTTTGGTGTATTTATAGATACATTTCTATTCATCTGCATGGCTCGCTGAATTTCATTTTAGATCAGAACGTCGGCCAGCAATTTTAGTTCATACGAATTTCAAAAAAGAGAGATGGAAAAAGGTCTAAGAAATCTGAAAATACTGCAGAAAAAAAATAATTTAAAATTAAAACGAATCTTTTTGAGCTACGTTCTACCTATACCTCTTCAATAATTGCAGTTTATAAAATAATATAAAATGAAAAAAATAGGAATTACGTTTTCTGCTTTTGATCTGCTCCATGCAGGTCACATTAAAATGCTCGAAGATGCCAAAGAACATTGCGACTTTCTGATCTGCGGCCTACAAACCGATCCAACACTTGATCGTCCAGAGAAAAACAAACCAACACAATCTGTATTTGAACGCTATATGCAATTAAAGGCATGTAAACATGTAGATATGATTATTCCATATGCAACAGAACAGGATCTGGAAGATGTACTACGTTCGTTCAAAATACATGTGCGGATTTTAGGCGATGAATATATGGATAAAGCATTTACAGGAAGGCAATATTGCGAAGAAAAAGGAATAGAATTGTATTTCAATAGACGGGAAAACAGGTTTTCGAGTTCTTCTTTACGCCGAATAATTGCATCGAAAGAAAGAGTCAGTCCGGGTTCTGTCGTGAACATAAATGAGGGAGTTAACTACGCCTTAAAGCGTATAAATGCATAAACTAATAATGAATATATGAACGTAGGTATTATTTTCGGCGTATTCGACATGTTACATGTGGGCCATATTGTTGCACTACAGGAAGCTAAGAGCAAATGTGATTATTTGGTTGTAGGACTTAAAACCGATTCAAACATACAGAATGCTGAATCCCAAGATGCAGCACAAACAATGGTTGAACGGTTTATCAAATTGGAGGGTTGTCAATTTGTTGATGAAATTATTCCTTTTGAATCGGATAAAGACATCACGGATATGCTTCAGTCGCTGCCCATTCACAAGTATTTTATAGGTGAAGAATATAAATTGGTCGATTTTTCAGGAAAGGATTATTGTATCTCGGAAGGAATCGAAATATGCTATACCAAAAACAAAAATAGGTTCTCGAGCCAATCACTTCGAAAAACTGTAAGTGATAAAGAAGCCGAAAAGGGAGAAAATGCTTTTCAGCACAAATCTGACATGCTATCCCTAAATCAACGTATACCTCAATTTTAAAGGTGTCAATATATCGGTAGCGATAAGTAGAAAGCTTGTAAATAACAATAATATCGTTAGATATGGAAAAAATCAATATTGGTATTATTACGAATTTGAGAAAGCTACTGTTCGCCTACCGTATACTTTTTTCTGAGCATATACAAAGTCCGGCAAATATTGTACTTGAAGCAACTTCTATTGATTCTATCAGCAGCAATTCTTACATCAATGAAAGGCCAGAATTGCTGTTGATAGATTATCGCCTCGTATTTAAAGACACAGCACTTTTCTTTTCGTTTGTAAATTATTTTTATCCCGACACGGTCGTTTTACTCATTGTACATCAAACTTTTCTTGGGGAAGCAAAGCGATGTACAAATTATGTCCAATCGGTTTTATCCCCTAACCTGGACATTAATCAACTTTTTATGCTTATAAGAAATTCAGTTTTACAGTCTAACATTGTTAAACAGTGAATTCCCTTTTTTTAAACTAGATCATAATTCACAAAGAGTTAGATAATCATTTTTTATAAAAAATAGATGTGTAATTTAGATACTGAGCTATATATTAATACAATAGGGATTTTCTCGATTTGTAAGCTATCATTTATATGTATTCTACTAATAGGCCTATTATCACAGGCTTTTGGTCAGTCAGTTGTGGATATTCGAAAAATAATGCTTTTATAGCTTTCGTTTATCGCTTTCAATGACAATAAATTCTGGTAAATATTCAGGTGTACAACCTTTTGAAACCATTTTCCCTTTATAAAGTCCAGTTTTTTCGCCAAGTGCTATACAACGATTTCGATATTTTTTTTCATAAACTCCAATCCAACCTGTTGTGAAATTCATTGCCCATTGCACTTCCGGCTCTTCTTTTTCAATTTTACTTTCAATTTTAGTAAGTAATTCTTCGCTGTTGGGTTGTGGTTGTCCAGTCCAGCGCAAACGGCCTTGAAAATACCAATAAATTCGTCTTTTTAGCGAGGACTGGTTATCTGCCCAACTTTCTATTAAAGCAATTGTCTTTTTGTCTTTTGTTAGTTGGTTCGCCATGAGCCAATCAATCATTTGAAGTTTCTCGTTTTCGTTATGTTGCTTAATGTCCGCAATTAATTGATCAATCACTTCTTCGGTTAAAAGTTTCTTGTCCATAATCAAGATTGCCAATTGACGAGCAAAAAAAAGCTTGGATGACCAAAGTTCCATTGCCAATTCGTGGTCTTTTTTAATATCCTTGGCAACAATTCGTAAGTCTCCAAGTTTCGTGTTCTTTTCAGTGATCTTTGTCAGTATATTTTCTAATTTATGTGAAAGTTTCATTTCAGTCCTGTTATTTGTTTGACGTCATTTTCACGGTTGCTTGTAACGGTTCGGCAGCTTGGTGAAGACGGCCCTTTCGCAGCACCAACATGTCAAGCTACGACATAAGTTCTTTTAGAGCCGAAAAGTTTCTGCCCCCAAGTCCTCCCCGCTTTTGGCAATACTATTCTATTTCATCAGAATTCGATTTAGTAAATTTTCTAGATTCTTTAAATCAACTTCTTTGGTTGATTTATCACTAAACTCTCTTTCTGTTAAAGAAAGCACATTGACGTAATTATAATAATGTCCCATAGTTTTTTAGATTTAAATTGTGAAGATATTATTTATTTTGGTTGAGCTTTGGTTTAAAATTACAGCCAACGGGTCGCGTATTGGCGATAGCCGCGGATTAGAAATCCTTCAATCTTTCAAGAAAAGCAACAGCCTTTTATTATCTTTTAAATTTATAAAAAAGGAAAGATAAAAAGCCATTTCGACTAAAAAAGAATAAAATGATAATGTTCAGTATAAAATGTGCAAATCTTGCCATAAGATAAGAGTATTGATTTAGCATTTTGATTACTTTGTATAGTACCTAAAGTCACAAAATATGAACACAAAATTTGAGGCAGGAATTAATATTGCCCTAAAAATTCCCAAAAGCAAATATGAAAAGACAGTCGTTTTTTATAGGGATGTTTTAAAGTTTAACGTGGAGGAAAAGCCGATTAACAACCCAACTGTGTCGAGGACATGTGAAGTAAAATTCGGCAATAATATTATATGGCTTGACTGTGTGGACAATTACACACATTCTGAAACTTGGTTACAGCTTATGGTTCCTGACGTAGAAATGGCGACAGCATATTTACTATCCAACGGGGTGGAAACCTGTGATGAAATTGAAGAATTACCGGAAAATATGCATTGGATTACTGACCCAGCCGGGACGGTATTCAACCTATAAAAAACGCAAAAAAAATAACGAAATCCACTGGGTAGCGTATTTTACAGATTTAAACAATTTTATTGCTGAATGGTATTATTTTTCATGGCACCGAGATTCATTATGGCGGCATAGCTGAGTTCTTATTCAGCCGGGAATTGGTTACAAGGCGATGTCAGCAATAATCGAATTCCTTGGTGGCGAAAAAGCCTATGCCAAAATTATTCCCGCACTTCCTTCAGAGATCACGATTACGCTTGGTGAACATTCAACCGATAAAGGAGAGAAAATCTCTCCAGAAACCTGGCTACTTCAATACGATAAAAAAGAGGACAATTGGAAAGGAAGTTATCTGTTAAGGATAGTCTTCAAAATGTGCAGATTCTTTTCTGTCAATCCGCTATAAGGAGATGTCAATACTAACCTTGATTTTAATGCTTGTTGGGACCAAAATTAAGGGAACTAGTGCAAATCCAACTTGCGGATGAACTAAATAGTTTATTAGATATAAACTTTAAATTTGATTTTGACTGATCAGAATCCTGTAGATTTTTCCAGACTTATTGGGACCAAATAACAGTTTGGCAAAATGATAGGGAACTATTCTTAAAAGGGCTTTCTCGCAAAGGCTACATACCAGGAGGAGTGTGATAGGTCATGATTTCCGTACCATTAGACTTTTTCACAATCTCCTTTGTATTTCTAAGTATTAATGTATGACTTCCAAGTTTGCTATATGATACAAAGTCTCCATCCGGAGTTTGTTTGCATATAACAAACATATGCCAGCCACCATCTGCCGGAAGGGAGATAATAACCTTTTTCCCAGACTTCAATTCATTTTCTATCGTTTGAAAAAGGCTGTCCACAGGAAAGCTAGAATCTCGGGGTAAAACAAATTTTTGAGTAAAAGTAATACCGTATAATTCTTTATTGTCAAAATCCCGGAAAGAACCATCTGCTTTGTTTTGCCATTTAATTTGTAAGCCGTAAAAATCAAAATCCACCACTTTGTAATACTTTAAGATCATTTCGATAGCAGATGGAATGCAAGACATTTGAAAGAGTTGATTGTGGTTATTTATGACAGTATCAAAAAAATCGTAATTGTTGTTGTTGTTGTTGTTGTTGTTATTATTTGTTTGAGCCTTCGCATGAAAAATAACCGCTGTGGATATTAGCATGACTAAAATAAAGTGCATCCTTTTCATAATTAACGTATTTTTGATTAATTGACCTTCCACGTGGCAGACAAAAACTTTGATGTGCGAAAGTAACAAAATGGAACAGCTTGCTTTAAAATCTTCATTGGTTATCTGATGTTTTCTCAAATATTTTGAGATATCGTTTAAAGTTTTACAATTATAGAAAAATACATTAAAAGCAAAAATTTTAGTAGCCTTTCTGTCTCAATTTTTTGTCGATTTTTATCATTATTAAGCCGCTGTGAAGGACAAATAAGAATGCACTGTTCAGATAGTCAAAAGTGGAGTTTCCGGCTTTGTCTCCCTGTGGTAGGAAAAATACTGGGCGGGTTATAAAGGAATAAAGAGCTTTTAAATAATCCAAACTATGAGGATCAAAAACATAGATTTTTCTTATATTGGTAGTTATAAATGAAACCAAAGGAAGAAACATATCGTAGTTTCAGAATTTCTGCTCCTAAAGAGTTTGAAACAGTGTTCTCTCATTTCTATTATGCTGAAAATAAGTCTGAACATACCATAACCAAAACCCTTCTCCCTTCTTTTCAAACCATTATGGTTTTTAATTTCGGAGTTCAGGCATTTTTGGTTTCCAAGCAAAAAACAAAAATTGAAGTTGACAAATGTATCGTTTTGGGACCTATTAAATCAGCATTTGAATACAGCCTTCCCCCCGATTCCATTATCCTAGTTGCTAATTTCATGGCTGATGCATTTTATCGTTTTTTTGGCAAAGCATTTCTATCTGATCATTTGCCTGTTCACCCAGATGAAGCTATGGAAGAAAATTGTTTTACCCGTTTATGGTTTCAATTAGATAGTATTTCCGCCACAGAAGAAAAGGTAGACCATATTCTTAATTTCTGCAAACCCTATCTTAATCAGCAGAATGCCACCTCTACGCTATTGGCTAATTTCAGATCGGATACGATGAACTCCATCAAATCCATTGCTGAAGAAGCTAGACAAAGTGAAAGAAACATCCAATTGATCCATAAAAGGCACTTTGGCTTCAGTGCAAAGGAAGTGAATCGATACCATCGTTTTGTTAAAGCCATTGAATTGATTCAGCAGACAGATTTTTCTAAAGAAAAAGTCAACTGGTTTGAAATCATCGATCAATGTGGTTATTATGATCAAAGCCAGCTTATTCACGACTTTAAACATTTCATTAATCTTTCGCCTAAGAATTACCTAAAATTCCAGCAGGATATTTGCCGGGCTGATGAATAACCCGTTTCGTTTTCTTACAATTTTTGAGGTGTTCCCTATTTTACTTTTGTACTGTTCAATCAATTAAAAGTAACGGTATGAAACATCTTATTATTTACGCCCATCCCAATCAGGAAAGTCTGAATGCTCAGTTTAAACAATCTATTGAAAACGTTCTGCAACAACAGAAGCATAAAGTAATTACCAGAGACCTGTATCAACTGGGATTTGACCCTGTATTATCATTGGAAGATATGGACGGACAACGAAAAGGCTACGTTAATGAACTTATCAGACAAGAACAGGAGTATATTTCCTGGGCAGATGTGGTCACCTTTATCTATCCGATTTGGTGGACCGGCATGCCGGCCATTATGAAAGGGTATATCGACAGGGTATTCAGCTACGGGTTTGCCTATCGTTATGATCAGGGAATACAAAAAGGATTATTAGCCGGAAAACAGGCTATAATTCTCAATACCCACGGAAAATCCCACGAAGAATATACCGCTATCGGTATGGATAAAGCATTATTACTGACATCTGATAAAGGTATCTATACGTACTGCGGTTTTCAGATCAAAGAGCATCTCTTTTTTGATAAAGCTGACCGGGCCACTCCTGAAGTCGTTGAAATGTGGCTTGCTTCAATCAGTAATGTATATACGATTATGGATCCTCAACTTTCTAATCATTAAAACTGATGTATTTTGCTTATGAGGATTCATGGCTTGGGAGTAATGTAACACTTGCCCAAAACATCGAAATAGAAGGCAGAATTTTGAAGATCCTGCCTTTTTTCTGCTTATATCCTGATCAAGATCCCCTGCCCTTTTGAACAAAGTTAATTAGGCCTTTTGAACAAAACAGAACACATTGATCCGTCCTAATTTTGTCTCAGTAATAACAATTAAATGTATCCAAAATGGAAAAGAATAATTATCAGGGAGCTCAACAACAACCTATAGGTTCGGGCTTCAATGTAAAATCAACGGCTAATGATGTGATTCAAAACATCGATCTTACCGGCAAAACAGCTATCGTAACAGGCGGCAACACAGGGATTGGACTGGAAACCACAAGAATACTCGCCGCAGCCGGAGCTACCGTAATTGTCGCTGCACGTGATATCGACAAAGCAAAGAAAAATCTGGAAGGAATATCCAATATTGAAATTGCAGCAATGGATCTAATGTCTCCCGCCTCTATTGATGTTTTCGCAGAAAATTTTGTCGCTTCAGGAAGACCTTTACATTTACTCATTAACAATGCAGGTATTATGTGGGTCCCTTTGCGTAGAGATGAACGGGGTATAGAATCACAACTCGCTACCAACTATTTAGCCTTGTTTCAGCTCAGCTCCAGATTATGGCTTTCCCTTAAAAAAGCCAACGGAGCGCGAGTGGTTAATGTTTCCTCTCATGGCCACTATTTCGCACCTTTTAATTTTGATGATCCTAATTTCCTGCACAGAGAATATGAAACATTACAGGGCTATGGACAATCCAAGACCGCAGTCAATCTTTTTTCAATGGAATTGGACGCTCGAGGACAATCTGTTCATATCAGAAGTTATGCGGTTCATCCCGGTTCTATCGGCGACACAGAATTGGGCAGAGAAGTCCCATTGGAGCTATTCCACAAAATGGGGTTTGTGGATGCAGACGGTAATATGTTACCCGAAGTAGCTGCATCGCTAAAAACGATCCCACAAGGAGCTGCCACAACGGTATGGTGTGCAACAAGCCCTATGCTTGATCATATTGGCGGCGTTTATTGTGAAGACGGAGATATCGCAGTAGTCTCATCAGATATTACCGTCCAAAAAGGGGTACATCCCTATTCACTGGATGAAACTAACGCCAAAAGACTTTGGAAACTCACCGAAGAGATGACAGGTATCCGTTTCAATCCATAAATCCATTTATTACTTTCAAGCATAAAAGAGAGGCAAGATGGCCCTTCTGCCTCTCTATTTTCAGCAATGAACTTTTAAACAAAGTAAATTATGTTATTTCTTATATTTACCTCATTTATTTCTTTCATAAAAAAGCAAAAATCATGGAATACCAAGCCCGATACATCACCGAAGATATAAAGCTTTCCAGCTACGAAGACCAATTTTTTAAATCGGACATTATGTTTGACCAACATATGTTGGTCTGGTTTCTTTCCGGAGAAACCAAGATTGTACAGGCTGATGCCACCTATCTATTTGGAAAAGGGGATATCTTTTTAATTCCTAGAAACCAATTGGCTACAATAATTAATTACCCTAAAGATGGCGAACCTCACAAGACGGTAGTCATGCATTTATCATTAGAAACATTAAAAAATTTTTATGCTGGTAAGACCATAGATCCCCAAGCACAAAATTCACCGAAGATTTTTTGTTTCAATAATCATCCTCTCCTAGAAAGCTGTCTAGCTTCGCTTATCCCTTATTTTGACATGAAAGATATCCCTGAGGATATTGCTGCGATTAAAATTACCGAAGCCATCAGCATTCTCAGAACCCTGGATAAAAGGATCGATCAATTACTTGCTAATTTTGAAGAACCCGGAAAGATCAACCTAGTCGATTATATGGAGAAGAATTTTATGTTCAATCTTCCGCTGGAAAAGTTTGGTTACCTCACTGGCAGAAGCCTCACAACATTTAAACGGGATTTCAAAAAAGCATTTACCATGACCCCACAACGATGGTTAACTTATAAACGTTTGGAGCTTGCCTATTATCAACTAACAGCAAAGAAAAAAAAGCCTCTGGAAGTTTGCTATGAGGTAGGCTTTGAAAACCTTTCCCATTTTTCATTCGCCTTTAAGAAGCAGTTTGGATTTGCACCAAGTCTGCTGAAAAGTATTTCCTGACGCCAATTCAATTTGAATTAATCAAAATCCATTGCTTAATCCCTACTACGCTTTTCGAGCACTGGAACAGATCCAGTTATTTCGTAAAAATTTGTATAAAACCGTTGGAACAATATTCCCATTATTCTTTATTTTTAGACTATGAGTGATTATACTATTTCGCTTGTGCCAAGAGTGTCCAGGTACGCTTTCGCTGAAATTGCTGTAGATGATATTTTAAAGTGGTTAGTTTCGAAAGATATCGTCAAAGCTGAATTATCGGAATGCACACTGGGCAACCTTGGATATGCATTTTCTGACGGTGCTCAATACATTGTATTTGAGCCTCATTTCCTTCCACACCAACTTGATGTAAATGGTCTGGAAATAACAACTGAGCGTACTATATTTAATACCGGACAAAATGGTATCGATCGTATAGTATGCCCCAATTGTACTGAAAATATTGTAGACAATGAATGGGATCTGGATCCCTGGTACCAGGGTTTTACCGATAACTTGTTGTGTCTCCGATATGCGGCACTGAAAGTGACATCCATCAATATGTTTTCGAACCACAGTCGGGATTCAGCAATCTTGGATTTACATTTTGGAACTGGCCTGAATTGAAACCTGAATTTATAGTTGAATTGCAGGAAAAGTTAAACTGTGACCTGGTAGTTGTAGGGTCCCACATTTAGTCATCATGGAAAAAGACAACAATGAAGGAAGAAGTATCATTAGAGGAAGTGGTATGCTCCATGTCAATTAGGGTGATGAAAAAAATGGATCAGTACTATTTTTTCAGGGGGAAACGATCTTATTAGGAATTTGTAATGTTCCCTTTGCTTTATACACAACAACTCGGTTTGACAGAAATACCTTGCCAAATGAACATGTTAAACACCTTGACCAGCTTGAAAAACTATTTCTAACAGGTGATTATAGCAGTAGAAGGGTAAAAGAAAACAGTCCATATGATATCCCGTTATGGATAAATGACCTTGAAAATATAAGTTTGTTGTATTTGGATCATTTTGATTTAATTGGTTTGACCAACCTAAGGATAAAAAACCTAAAAACACTGGTTCTTAAAAATGCTCATATTATTGATATTCCAAACCTTCTAATTGAGCTATTAACTTACAAAAACCTAACTCATATTGCTTATGATGCGTCTTGTATTCCATTAATCGACCAATTAAGAAAGCATCATGCTGGAGGGATTACTTTTGAGCTCTTAGATGGTTCGAGCTAAATTTATCCACCAATCTAAAAAGTGACGCTGCAAATTTGATTGCAAATGACTGATAAGCTCGATCTCTTTTTAAATGAGAAAATAAGTTAAAAAAACGCTAAGAGTTATGATCTGGGATAGCACCAAAAGTAAGACAGAAAATTTCTTAGCGATTTTTTAAAAGTTCTATTTGAAGAAGCGTATTAAGATTCTTATTAGCTACTACAATCTATTTTTTATACTTTTATCGTTAGGATTTAGAGAAATAACCGTTCACTTTCAAAGATGAAAAGGATCACGAATTCAATCACATCTTCTCATTATATACAGAGTTTTGCATTTGACCAGGTTGAGACCTATTCCCTCCAGCGCGGAGAGGAATACAATGCGGTGATCCAAATGCTAAAACCAGAACGTAATGGGTTAAAAGTGAGAAAGGAGAAACGAAACAATCTGACCGAAATCGAAGAAATTCGACTGAGCGAATTGGACAAGCTATTAGGTGTAACACAATATTTAATTGATGATACAGGGCAGTTTCATTTTTCGAGTCAAAGAATCAATACTTTTCAGTATGATAATGAGGTAGTCGGTCTACTAAAGAATATTTTACTTACGAAAACAACTGACGTGCCCAACTGGATGTGTGCCCCCATTTACAGGGATGCTATCGTACTCTATAATAGTTCGGGCGAAATTGTATCAGCACTGAATATCTGTTTAAGTTGTGAAGCAATGGCAATAGATAGCTCCAATCAGGTTGTCGCTGATTGCAGCACATATGAAATGCTCAGAAAGTTTTTTCAGGATGTTTCTCATCCTATAGAGATATGAACTAAATAAAGAAAATTATTTCCCATGCACAAAATAACAATAACAATATGTCTGATGGCCGTTGTGCTATTTTTATACATTTCAAGAAACAAAGTTCCACGTAATACTAACGATGTCATTGTACAAACAGCCAAATTTGACCTGACGGATACCATACCGAAAATAACCATTAAGGATACATCGCTCACATTCCCACAGATATTTGAGGGAAGTTTCACGAAGGCCACAAAAGTAGCGCAATTCGGTACGGAAATAACTTTTGATAAGATAGCTTTAGGAAATCTAAAGGTATCATCAGGCCAGATTATCGCAACTGATCCCGTTACCTTAAGGGATGCGGCAGCTTTTAGTGAAAATTTTCCTGTTGGAGAGTTTCCAGTCGAATTGGCAATGGCCAATATTAATGCCAATAAGGATCGAAGGGTCGCATTTGCACGCGTAAAATTCTCAGATAAGCCCATCCAAGAATGGGAGTTTGCGTTATTACCTGGAGAGACTTCTATCCCCCTCAAATCCAAAGAAATATATGGATATGGAGTAGACGCAGGACTAGGTCTTTTCGTTGATCAGGCAGCTAAGAATAGTCTGAATACGCTGCTCGGTAAAAATTGGGACATTATATTCTCCGAAAAATTCGAGGATTATTTAAATTACAGCTTTCAAAATCACAATGCCATCTTTTTCTCCACGGGGTATGGAGATGGTTTTTATGCGACTTACATCGGAAAGGACAGCGAGGGTACAATTTGTCAGCTGTTGACTGACTTTAATATTGTACTGTGGCGGAATGTTGCAGAATATTGATATTTATTATAGTCCGTAGTTTAGCTGGAGATTTCAAGCATTGAGACCATGCGATTCCGAAGCGAATTGATTGGTCATCAGTTTTCGAATCTGGAGGGTCAATGGCATCGAAATATCCAGCTAAGTCACTAAAGTCACTGTAATATTTCAATTCATAGCGATTACTCCAATGAACAATTGCTGATCAAATTTTTAATCACTTCGTTATTCAGATTTTGCTGCTGATCTGAAACAACTGAGAATGAAAATAAAACGCCGCCTTTTTCCACTAAGATGAGCCTCAGGAATTTTAAATTTCCGACATCATTTATTTTGACCTGCATGCCTTTACTGACAGCAAACCAAGTATCACTATGTTTGATGCGGGCTATCTTATCAAAATTTTCTTCAACAGCAACTATTTCAATAAAAGCCGGAATATAGAAAAACTCATTGCGCATCATTGTAGAAACATTGGTGGCCGCATTTTCCAGCTGTAATGCTTGGCTATTAAATAGAAAAAGAACCACTAGAATATCATCATTCTCAATGACAAGATCCGGCTGCATTATGACCTTTCTTAGTTTCTTTTCATTTGCTCCAAAACGGTCTTTTATAACCGAAGGAAAAGTATAACAATCTATAAAACTCTTTATCGTATTGTCCTTTACTATCCTAAAATCTCCTTCAGGTACCTTAAAAATAAAATTACATCTGTCAGTTATCAGCTTTAGAGCTTGAGATGATTTTACAGTTTTTATTGTGCCATTATAGAACTTCAGATCCCTGCGGTGAAAATTATCTGCAAATGATGTTTCGAGTTTTTTTCCCCTGGGTTTATTAAACAGAACAGCATCCTCCTTAATGTATTTTTTTAACTCTTCTACATCAAAAGATAAAGCACCAGGGTCACTAACGGGATCATAATAGAATTTTTCATGCTTGTAGAATCCATTATCTAAATGGGTAATAATAGCCTTGATCAGTTCGAAATCACCTGACCTCTCAGCATCCGTTAAATAACCTTCAACATCAGCTCTATGCAAGATCATCTTAACAGTCGAAATATCACAGTAAGGATGGGTTACAATAGCAAGTAGCAGATCATTCCCATCGTCGTAATTGTGATTTTTTGCAATAAAATCAAGTTCGATAGGTTCGTTGATTTCCTCCAACAGCTCCCTATCAAGCACATTTTCTTTAAAACTGTATTCAAAAAATGCTTTGCTTAGAAAAGCTGCTCTTTTTTCTGATATCTTATACTTCATCTACTAAAATTCTATTAAAATTTTGGCTAAAGATAGTTGGAAATTTACCGACTATTGTCGGCAAAACTATTTTACACTATTTCGTTTAAAAAGCACAACATAGTAACCAAAGTGATATATTTGCAACCTTAAACAATTAACTAATATTTATGAAATTAAAATTAGCCTATTTAATGCTTATAGCGATAGCATTTGTATCTTGTAAGAAAACAACCGAGGTAGAGATGTCTCTCTCCAATAGTGGAAAACTTACTTACAAATTAACTGACGCAAACGGTAAAGGCCTATCTAATGTAAAGATATCCTTGTTTGATCACTTGGACAGCTATTATGCAAGCAACAGTATATTAATCGATGAGCGTCGCACCGACGGAAACGGCCAAGTTGATTTTGGTGATCTAAATCCGAAAAGTTATCTAATAGTCGCTGATTCGGCAAAAGTAAACAATGTAAATTATACTGTTAGAGATTATGTTCAGGTCACCACTGGTATGACAAAGAACAAAGAGACCAAAGTGACAGACTTTTCAGGAACATTAGTCGTTAAAGTAACTTCCTATAACACGAATCAACCCGCAAAAAATATAGGTGTTCTCATCATTCCTGTTAATAACTACGAATATGAGCAATATATTTCAAAAAACTTAGCTAACGCAGAATTTAAAGGTGTGACTGGCGAAAATGGAATTGCTACATTAAAGATCGCATCTGGCAAAGATTATGTCGTCTTACTCTATAATACAACAACCTTGTCAAACCTTAACTGGGGCACAACATCCATTCAAAAAGGTATGACGATGAACTATTTTGCAGGTTTTTATCAATAATTAGCTGATAAAAAACTTTAATGATATGAAAGGCTATTTTTTTATTGTGCTCACACTGTTGATTGCAACAGTCTCCTGTCAGAAGGAGGTCGTTGTCAAACTGGCGGAAGGGGAAATTACGGGAAAACTAAACTACAAATTGACAGACGATACTGGTAAGGGATTGTCTGGTCTCAAAGTTTACATTTATAACCCTGGGAGCAAGCAAGATCCTAATTCACCGATAGATTCAGCTATTACGAGCAGTGTTGGCGAAATCAATTTTACGGATTTGTTACCTAATAATTATCAACTAAGGACAGATTCTATAAAATTAAATAACAACGATTACAGCGTCGATGAATATGTACAGATTACAGCGGGTATAGAACGTAAAAAGACAACAAAGGTAACTGATTTTTCGGGCACCCTGATAATTCAGTTACTATCGTACGAAACCCGCACCCCTATCCAAGATCAGGGAGTCGTCGCATTTCCTGTCAATAAGATCCATGTCACCTCTGATAATATCGCGGATATAGTAAAAAGCTCGACGCTGAAAGGGCTGACGGATAAAAATGGATGCGTAAGCCTAAAAGTACCAGCTAACCAAATTTTTGATTTTATTGTTCACCACAAGACATATGGTAACTATGGCTGGGGGTTTGGTTCTTACCAGGTAGCTAAGGGTAAAACGTTAAATATAACACTCTACAGCAGTTTTCTTTAACACAGTAACATTTCTTCATAACACTTACTGCCGCCTGAAAGGCAATCGACTTTTATAAAAAGAACGCTTTTGAACGAGCAGGTCAAACAGAGCCGATGTGGATCTATGCGGTGATGATTGACTTACGAAGATAAACTTACAATAAGCGTCTCGGCAAAACAGCTCCTCTTTCGTATCTTCGATACGGCTACACTACTTCGCCAAGTCGTTGCCCCATTGCCGATAATTTTATCTGAATTCATAACTGAACATAGCACCTTAAAATGAAAAAAATTTTTTTACTACTTTTTTGTACGCTAACATCAATAATTGGAAAAGCTCAAACGGAAAAGATTTACTCAAAAACATACGGAAAGAGTGAAAATCCGACAATAATTTTCATTCACGGCGGACCAAGAGGAAACTCGACACTCTTCGAGGGAACAACTGCAGAAAATTTAGCCGGAAAAGGTTTTTATGTTATCGTTTATGACAGACGTGGTGAAGGTCGTTCAATCGACACAACTGCAACATTTACTTTTCAAGAAGCAATTAGTGATTTAAATAGCATTTACGAAAAATATAACATCAAAAGAGCAAATATCATTGCTCATAGTTTTGGTGGTTTGGTTGGAACACTTTTTACAGAACAAAATCCTGAAAAAGTAAGTTCATTAATTCTTGCAGGTGCACTTTTTTCCCAACAAGAAACGTATAACCATATTTTGGAAACGACACGAAAAATCTACAAAAAAAAGAATGACACTTTAATGCTTTCCAAAATTTCTGAAATTGAAAGATTAGCTAAAAATTCGGCTGAATACAGAAAGCAATGTTATGAAATTGCAAGTATGAACAACTATTTCAAAATGCCATTTCCGACAAATGAAGCAAACCAATTGCGGGAAAATTATGAAAATAGTGAATATGGAAAAAGCAATATCCGAAATGACGACGCCCCTATTTTGTTCTATAAAAATGAAAACAAAAATAATATTGACACCAAACCTATTTTAAAAAAACTAGAAAAAGAGAATGTAAAATTATTTGCAATTTATGGTTTGCAAGACAAAATCTTTTCAGAAAAGCAATTAAGTGATATGAAGAAAATAGTTGGAAAACAGAATTTCAAGACAATTGACAATTGCTCGCATTATCCATTTGTTGACCAGCAAAACCCATTCATTGAAATAATAGAAAAGTGGATTAAATAAAAAACTACCACCAACAAGGTATTAGCAAAAAGTTAGCTGCAAGCATAACAAAACACACCAAGACAGCAAAATTGAATTTATGACACCAATAGAAAGACTGACGTCCATTTTGACAGAACAATATATTTCAGAAGATGGTGACGAATATAAAGTAGAACTAAAAGAAGGTTTGACCAACCAGCAGATTGACGAATTAGTCAGACGACTGCCGACAGGACAAATTCCGCCAGAGATAAGAGAATTACTAAAATTTGCAAGCGGTTTTGAATTTTTCGGATTTGAAGAAGTCACATTTGACGGAGTAGGTCAATTTGGATTTTAAGAGTTTTTTCCTAATTCAGTTCAACTTGCGGGAGACGGACTCGGAAATTTTTGGATTTTAGATGTTGACAACAGTGGAAGTTGGGGAAGCGTGTTTTATGTGTGCCACGCCCCAGCTGTAATCGTAAAACACTCGGACAACTTAACTCAGTTTATAGAACACATCGACGATTTTGGAAAAAATGGGAATAAGTCAAACCTTGATATTATTCACGAAAAAGTGGTTATGGATATTTGGAGCAAAGGAGATGGATTTATTGAACTTGAAAATGCAAGACAATCTAAAGACACAACTTTGAAAAACTTTGCACTATCACTTCCTGACAATTTTGTAATTGCAGACTTGAGAAACAAACAAATTCAGAGCGGATTTGCGTGGGGCAAATTCGGGCCGAACATTGACAAAGCAAAACGACACGAAACGGAATTAATTTGGGGAATTGAGAAGCCAATTAAAAAAGGATTTTTATCAAAATTATTTGGACGATAATGATATCTGACAATTTTTAGGCGTAGCCAAAGTCAGATCAAGTAGTGGTGGTTACACTCATGCTACCTGCGGTAAGTCTTGTCTTCTCTTTACCCACCCTACTTATTTATATTTTAGTCATCTACGGGCTTAACAAACATAGTAAAATGGGCACAAAATGGTTACAACTAATTTTGGTTTCTACCACAATTCTTGGCATTGGCGCCACAATCTATTTGTTTAATACCGTTGGAGTTATGTAACCAATAATCTGCTATTCAATCGCTGCAATTCTCTCTAGTTACTTTCTTGAGTTAGAAAAGGATGATTTGGAAAATTCAATAAACTTTCAAATCCAATAGCTTTTTAGACCATTCTTAAACATGTATTAAGGGCAAACGTTGAAAAATCAAGAATTGGGTATTCCGTCTTGAAATTTCGTTGATATCTCTACGGGAACCGTAATTAATTCAATAGAATGAGGATTTTGCTTTTGGGATGTTTAGTTTTGTTTAATACGCTTTATCGGTCAATAGCATAAGTGAGATTAAATAACAACAAATGAAAATATATCCTTTAAAAGACGGTGATTTCAGTGTAGATAAGAACAAAAATTTCACCTATCTAGAAGATACGGAAAACGATAAAAATTTAAAGATGGCGGTGCAGCCTTTTCTTATTGAAACAGCTGGCAATCTAGTGCTACTAGATGCAGGATTAGGCTGGATGGGAAACGGTATCCCAAAAATTCATAGCAACATGATAAAAGCAGGTTTCCAACCAAAAGATGTCAAGCTAGTTATGCTTTCTCATTTGCACAAAGATCACATTGACGGACTTGTGAATAGAGAGAAAAATGATTGGACGCTTAATTTTCCAAATGCCGAAGTCTATCTGCAAAAGCGTGAATATGATTTTGCGCTCTCAGAAGAAGGGAGTCCTTCTTTTGATTTGGATGTTTTGAAGTTCATTGTTGAGAATGCCAATATTGTCTGGATGGATTCTGATAAAGGAAGTATTACTTCAGAAATTGATTTCGAAGTGACTGGCGGACATACCCCTTATCATCAGGTTTTCTGGATTAAGGAAGATGGAGAAACCGCTTTTTATGGTGCAGACAATCTTCCTCAAATGGGATATCTAAACTATCAAATAGCATTTAAAACTGATTATGATGGCAAAAAAGCAATGGAAAAACGGATCATTTGGAAGCAAAGAGCACAAGAAGAACAATGGAAAATCCTGCTTTACCATGATATTGAAAATGAAATAATTAGACTTGGTAAATAGTTTCCTATTTCAAATCCTCACTCATCAACGTTAATTTTTTAGAAAAGACAATAAAAAAATCATCTGCATCGTTACCTGATATTTAAATCAACAAGTAGTTTTGCATCCCTATTAATTTCCTTTTTTTAAACAAAAAAGAAAATGGGATCGTGAGAAAAGAAAAAAGGAATCGGAAATTTGTCACAGCCTTTTGATCATTTCATATTGCTTTCCAACTGGTTCAATATTCACGGATTTCAGAAAAGCTGTCATAGATTCACAGCTAATGTCTGTATTGATAATTTTTATAGCGTCAGTTTGCATAGTCTCTATTATATGCTGAAGCAATAGGGTACCAGCACCTTTTCTTCTGTGTTCTTTATTTACCGCCAGTTGTGTAATATCTCCTGATCCTGGCTCAAATACGCAATATCCAATCAGCTTATCCTCTGAAAAAACGCCTGTGCAAATAAAATTGTCGAAAGACCTACGAATTGATTCAATGCTATTTTGCCAGGATGGTTTAAAATCCCAAAAAGTTTCAATTTCAGTATATTCAAAAATATCTATTGGTTTTATATTAAAGGTTGAACTTTTGGCCAATAAAGTAATTGCCTCAATCTTTTGCTTAAAATAAAAGAACTTTCGGACCACAGTAAAGCCGATCTTTTTATAAACCGATACGGCACTTTTATTATGCTGCAGTACTTCCAGCAGATAATTATGGACTCCAGCCTTCTTCAGATAGGGAATCGAATAATTAAATACCGATGTGGCAAGTCCTTGTCCCTGATAATTTTTAAGAGTACCTGTCCCCGTATCATAAGCCGTTAAAACCTCATCGAAATCACCGATCCCGTTAAAGGTGAAAGATACGATAGCATCACCGTCAAAAACCCCAAAGGAAAGATCAGGCCTAAAACCGCGCCTCTTGAGCATAGCCAAGAGCTGACTTTTATCCAATTGCATTTCATATTCGGCAAAAGCTCTCTGAAATGCATAAAACAAAATTTCAGGATCTATTTTTTCCAGGGATCTAATTTCCATAATCAAAGTGGCCGACGGTAAAAATTGAAATGAAATATAAGACAATTTTTACAAACAGCTGCTTTTTAAGTAGAAATCTCCAAGCAGAAACCAGTTTAGACATTCTAAATTAATCCTGTAGTACGCAAACTTTACCTGTTTTCATAATAATCTGTACGACGGTAATAATGAATGGTCGAATTAGATTTTTTCATCCTATTATTGTAGTCTTTTCTAAACAAAAACGCGATGATTACAATGAATAAGAATAGTAATAAATAGACAAACAATATATCGTACAGCCAAGATCCCTGCAGATAAAAAGAATCGTCTGCAAGGCAAAACTTCTGCTGTTCAGTATTTTGTGGATTGTAAAACAATATGTATTCCTTATTAGTTATTATTCCATTTGCTCTATCCAGCAGTTCGGTTCGCATCTGCTCAAAACGTCGCTGGCTCACAATAGGTAAAAATGCATACTGCTTTTCCGCCTTATCTAATTTCCGCAAGTATAGCTGTCCATTGGCAGTATATCGGTATTCGACATTTAAATAGGCGTATTTTGTCTTGCCTCTATGTATTTTAGATTCGAAGTTTATGATAGCGGGCGCTGTTGCAATCCAGCTCGGATGCGTCCGCGCAAACTCTTTACGCTCCAAAGATGGACTTACAGAAAAAACGGAAATTATTAAAACATACACTGCTGCCAACAGAACAACAAACGCTATGCGATTGCCACTTCGCATTGTTATGCGCTTTCCATTCACATTATAGCGGACTTCATCCCGACCATCTCCTTTACCTAATTTGCTAAGGATTATTTTTTGCAAAGGGAAATAAAGCAGAGAAGAGCATACCAGCGCGTAAACAAAATAACGGTAACTGTTGCCCCAGAAAACGATGACAAAGATGAAGGCAGCAGCCACAGACCATTGAAGAAATTTGCCAATTGATTTCATAACCCTTTGTTCAGATGTAAGCACTAAGCATAGCAATAACTTTTTTAGTTTATTCCGTTGCAGCTCTCTATTATTCCAAAATAAAAATAAGGTATTCGACAATACCCATGGCCCTCTATTTAAAATCCGTGAGCAGAAAATTACGATTCGCTGAACAGTGGTAAATTTTGCATACCCACCTATTCTGAAAAAGGCGACTATCCTCACCCTTTTTATCATTCTGAAATTCTTTTTAAAATTACTCTTCTCAGTCTATCTTCATTCTGGTCTCCCCAATATCCAAGTGCGGAAATTACTGGGATCAGCGTCATTCCAAAATCTGTGAGTGAATATTCTACTTTTGGTGGTACAACAGGATAAATTTTCTTGCTGATAAGTTCATGGTCTTCCAGTTCTTTCAGCTGGGTATTTAAAACCGTCTAGAGGCATCTGGTATTTTATGCTGCAATTCACTGGGGCTTTTATGCCCCTTTAAATTGATAATGGCCTAAGAACTTATAATAAAACTTAAGTATACCTCATTTTATCGCATAATATATCGTCCTATATAAGACTCATATCGTCCTGAAAGGTCTAAATCAAAATATTTCTGTCCGTAAATCATGCATGAGAAGCAAGACAGTCTAATAATTAGTATCATCAAAAAAATAGTATTTATTGATTTTTTCACAGAGAACTGTTGCATTAAGATACAAATTAGTTATGTAAATTAGCTACTTAGTTATATAGAAATACAATGGGAATTTCCTGGGTTCGTAAGCTATTATTTATGTGTATTGTATCGATAAGTATGTTATCACAGAACAACATATGAAATTGAATAACATCCTTTTTAACGAATTTTAAACGATAGTCAGCGAATTGTAAACGGTTTACACTGCAAAAATTGATATTTTTACATTTGACAATTACCAATACTTCTTAAGCAATACGGCTAGTATATCGGAAAGCTGTTTAATAGCGTTGGCCGAAATATTAAACCAACACGCTCCAACAAAATTGACTTATGAAAAAATATATGTTATCAATTATTGTTTTACTGACTTTAGCCTCTTGTAAAGGACAAGAAAGTAAGACAGAAATTTTGGATAAACTAAAATATAATGCGGACAAGAGCAACTATGGTATCCAACCGACGTTTTATTATCCTACTGAAATCTCAATAAATGATTATCCTGTAGTCAAAGGGCTTGAATTCTTTGGAAACACAATTCCAAACTTTATTGACATTGCGATCAACAAAAATGGCGAACAAGAGTTAAAAATACTAATTGACTTATCCAATTATAAAAAGCAAGGAAATCCGATTTTAAAAATTCTATTAGTCAGGTCAGCCCAAGGAATATCAATCATTTCCAATGAATCAGATTTTCCCAAAGAAAATATTTTAGTAAATTATGAATTATCAGATGATGATATTACTCAAGAAAACATTAAAAGTGGTTACTTCTTGAAAACGATAAAGTTTAATGCCAAAATTCCTGTCGAACTATCTTCCTTAAATAAATCAGTTCAATTAAAGAATTCAACAGAACTACTTGACAACCTGTATAGTGCTCTTACCAACCTGACGAAAGATTTAAATGATAAAAATAGCAATAACGTTTTGGAAATTATCCAAAACGCAGAATTTGAGGTGGCACAATTACGAGGGATGAAAAAAGAATGGATATTAAAAGAAAGAGAAGCTCTTCTATCAAATACTTTTACATTGCTACCAAAGGATAGTTGCGACGTCAAAATTTATGGAAACGGAACAATGGCAACTCTTGTGAAAAAGAATTCAGAAATAATCAAACAATCGGCAATAACTTCAAAATTTACCAAAGGTTTCCCTAGCGGTAAAGTTGTTCAATTTTATAACTTTTATTACAACATACCGAAAGGAAAGGAAGAATTAGAATTAATAAGATTTGACGGTTATGCAATAACAAAATACAAAAAATAATAAACGCTATCGGCAGAAAAGCTGTTGTTTCAGGCTAGCTAAAGTGGAATCGCATGATCTCAATAGGTGAAATCTCCAATATCAGCTATCTCGTAGAAACATGATGAAAGCCATCAAATATTACTGACTGATTAGAGATACAATTCTACTTTTTTAGTATCTTAACAGTAAACTACCGACCAATGCCAAAAAAAATTATAAGAAATCTCCAGATAGGTGTAATGCTTTCTTTGATACTACTGATTGCGGGTTCTATAGCATCTTATATTAGCATACATAACCAGATGGAGAGCAGGAAAAGCCTCTTAAAAACGAAGGAGTCTATCAGTTTAATAAAAGATATTTTAAACACGCTGTTAAATGCCGAAACAGGCAATCGGGGATATCAGCTTACCGGCCGTGAAAATTTTCTTGAACCTTTCAATAAAAGCAGGAATGAATATCCGCTGCTTGTTGCTAACAAAGATAAATTTAATCTTAACGATAAACGCCAGATTAATATCCTTCATGAACTGCTGCATACCTCAGACAGGTTGATGAAAGAATATGTCTTGTTGATTGATAATCGTACTAAGGGAATAGTAATGACTCCAGAGGAACTTGTTCAAAACAAGATGGCCATGGATAAATGCCGAATGCTCGTTCAGGAATTTGTAAAACACGAGGAAGTTCAGCTTGCCCTAAAAAATGAAGATCTGAATAACTCCACCAAACGGACCGTTTTATTCATTATCTTTTCAGCGGTTGCGGCCATTGGCGTCACCATTTTCGTTTATATTCAACTAAAATCGGACATTATGCGCCGCGATAAGTTGGAAAAAGATCTGTTTTATACGAAGGAAATGCTCGAGGAAACAAGCGCGGTTGCCCAAGTGGGAGGCTGGGAAGTCAATATAAAGAGCGGAAAGCTCACCTGGTCTCAAAGTGTACGAGAAATTCATAAAACTAACATTAATTTCCAACCAACTTTTGAAAATGTCCTTGGATTTTACGAAGGAAAAAACAGAGAGAGAATAGAATTTCTATTCAACAGAGCAGTACAACAAGGGATCTCTTTTGATGAGGAGCTACAACTTCTGCGTAATGACGGTGTCACCATCTGGGTAAGAGTAAAAGGAATTCCCGAATTTGAAAATGAAGTTTGCCACAGGGTTTTTGGAATTATTCAGAACATTGATGCCTTCAAAAAAATGTTTCTGGAAGTTGCTCAGAAGGAAGCTATGATGCAGTCCTGTGCTACAGATGTTCCTATTCCTTTGGCGATGCTTGACAAAGCCCTTAACTACGTTGCCGTCAGCAGCAGATGGCGAGATGAATTTAGTATGAATAATGTCGACCTTATCGGCAATAACCTGTTTACAATATCGCCCAATATTCCCGAAGAAAGAAAAAAGATTTACAGGAATGCGCTTTTGGGAGAAACGTACATCGACGGGGATTTTGCACTAAAGGTGGAAGGAAAAGAAGAAATTCAACATTACGATCTTAAAGTCGGACCCTGGTATCTTACAAAAGATGAGGTTGGAGGTATAATTATTTCCATACAGAATATTACAAATGCCGTAAAAATAAACGAGGAACTGAAAAATGCCAAGGAAACTGCAGATATAGCCAGCAGGGCAAAATCCGAATTCCTGGCCAATATGAGTCATGAGATCCGTACTCCCTTGAACGGAGTTATTGGTTTTTCAGACCTCCTCCTCCGGACACCACTGAATGAAACACAGACGCAATATCTAAATTACATCAATGAATCAGGGGAAAACCTCCTTAGCATCATCAATGATATACTGGATTTTTCTAAAATAGAATCCGGAAAAATGGACCTTTTGATTGAAAAAAGTGATGTGTATGATATGTTAAGCCAAGTCATCAATGTTATTCTTTATCAATCCCAGAAAAAAAACATCGAACTTCTTCTCAACGTTGAGCCTGGCCTCCCAAAAATACTTTTCATTGATGAAGTCAGATTAAAACAAATCTTGATCAATCTGTTAGGAAATGCTGTAAAATTCACAGAAAAGGGCGAGATCGAACTAAAAGTAGAGAAATTGCGCATGGATGATCATACGATTGCCTTGCGCTTCTCGGTAAGAGATACTGGAATCGGCATTCCTATAGAGAAACAGAAATATATTTTTGATGCCTTTACCCAGGAAAACAGTTCAATCAGTAAACGATTTGGCGGCACAGGACTGGGACTAACCATCTCGAACAATATCTTGGGATATATGGGAAGTCATTTGTCGCTGACCAGCGAAATGGACAGCGGTTCTGTATTTTTCTTCGATCTTGAGGTTCCTTACGAAATGTCTGAATGGAAAGAAGAGGATGAAACGACAATTAAAACTGCCTTAGTGGTGGATGATAATGAAAGCAACAGGATTATTCTTGAACACATGCTTACCTATAAAAATATCAAATCCACGTTAGCTTCTAATGGAATGGAAGCCTTGGATATCATGTTGAAAGGTGAGCGGTTCGATGTCATTCTGATGGATTATCATATGCCTATCATGTCCGGATTGGAAACAATAGAAAAAATAAAAGGCTTGTTAAATCAGCGAAAAGAAGTTGCTCCATTTATAGTACTTTCGTCTTCTTCGGAAGAACTGGATATACTTACATCGGTTAGGAAAATAGAAAATACACATTTGCTATTGAAGCCTATAAAATCACATGATCTATACAAAACCCTTAAAAAGGTAGACCGAAGTACAGTAATAGAAATTATTCAGGATCAGACTGAGAAAGATTCGCATGCATTTGCACGAGAGTTAGACGTACTTTTGGTTGATGATAACCCAGTGAATATGGTCCTGAACAATAGGATAATGAAGTCTCTTGCTCCCAATATACTTCTAACGGAAGCAGCTAATGGTTTACAGGCTTTGGAAGAATGCAAAAAAAAGCAGTTTTCCCTTATTATTATGGATGTACAAATGCCGATCATGAGTGGTATTGAGGCAACACAACATATTAGAATGCTGTCTGCATATCAACATATACCTATCATAGGCGTTACCGCTGGAAATGTGCTGGGGGAAAAAGAAAAATGCCTTGAATCCGGAATGAATGACTTTCTTCCCAAACCGATACGGCGGGCAGACCTTCTTGAAGTACTCAAAAAATATATTAGTGTTTAGTAATTATGGCTGTTCGAATCTGAATGGTCAACGGTATCAGAATATCTACTAAGATCAAGAAACAGGAGATCCTCAAATAAATACTAACACGATGAAGTCTCAGCGAGTCTATTAAATGAATCTTGAATACAAAATAAAAAGGAACGTAAATATTACTCTTATTTAACTAGAGTCTAAAAAATAGATGAAGTCCGAATGCTGACGGCACAAGCTCCTGAAAGGTATAAGCTTTTATTATGCACAAGCTTTCTTAAATATCACATTTCAAAAAATCAGAGTTGTATTGAAATGTGAACGATCAAGGAATCATATGTTTTGGCATTTTTTGGTAATTATTCTTTGTTTTTTGAATGTCAGTTACTTTGCTGGTATCAAGAAATTTACGCCTGTTTGAAAAGCAATCCCACCAAATCTATTTTCAGTCGCAAAATTCTGCGTTACTCGAGCCATTATACCGATTCTATGAGGTACTATCCAATACGATCCGAATGCACCTATTCCCGCATTCTGGTCAGAAAGAAAACTTCCTTCCGTTCCTTTATCATCGGATATTTGTTTGGAATAATTGCCAAATACCCCTACTTCATTTCCCCGAGCATTCAGTAGATACGAACCACCTAAATCAAATGTAAGATGACTTCCTTCTTTAAAGTCAGTGTTTTTTTGCCACTGATTGATTTCTAATGTAGGAGCAATACTTAAATTGATCTTGGAAGTTGCTTTGTATTTTAGGGCACCACGTATATTATGTGACCAATACCCATGTCCCCCATTATCTAAACTACCATGCTCATATTTCCCAGTCGGCGCCCATACGCCATAATTTAACGCATATTGAAACCTTCCCTGCTTCCATGATAACCAGATTGGTTGCACATACATGTCGCCAAATCCTAAACTCTTATTGGTAAAAACATAGCTTCCAGGACCTGTCTGTTGCGAATAGTAGTCCAAAGCAATATTGGCGGTAGGACTGTTTATTGTCGGAATTACCATCAGTCCCCAATTAGCACCCAAAATCTTTCCCTTTCCTCCGTAAATTGCCATTAGGATAAAAGAATGCGTGATCACCTTTTGTTCAATTTGTAAAGCAGTAGGATTTCCAGGAACCGGATTAATCAAGTGATCTGTCTTTTTACCCTGACCATTGAAATAATTCATATTGGCATAACCATACCATACCGGTATAATAAAGCCTTCATGCGGAGCAAAATAATCGTTGGGATTAAACGATGAACCGTAGTAATGCCCCTGACCATAAAGTTTCATCATGGACTGGATAAATAGAAACACATAAAATATCTTTTTCATTTGACAATCATTAATCCCTTATAATATCGTTCAAAATGTTAACAACTCAATAGGTTTATTTGTTGCATTTTTCAAATAATTTCATATCAATATTCACCCGTGCATCATTGATACCTCCTACTCGCGTAGAGCTTAAATGGATTAAAGACGATCTTCGATCACGGCGAATTAAGCAACAACTATTTAAAAGTATTCAGATAATATTTTACAAGCCAAATGTAATATTTCACATGGTATAGTTGTCTTAAAGCAAAAATCTATTGTATAAAATCGCAGGACAAAGCTTTTTAAGCGCACACATTACAGTTGATATTTATACAATAAAACTATTTACTTTAACTAAAACCTCCAATGAAACTATTATTTAACCTTCTTCTTTTCATGCTGCTGACCCACCTGTGTATTCGCGCAGACAGCTTCGACGACATGGCATAAATTTCTCTCAGAGTTTAAGAAGTCAGAACAGGAATATAATAATTATTATCCGGCAAAGGATTATCAAAAAGCAGCCACAGTATTAAACGCCATTGCAGCCAAAATGGAAAGCTTACAACTATCTGAAAAAGAAAAGCAGGAATATCAAACAACTATAAGCGAGATTAATGCGAATATAAACTACAACCTTGCCTGTTTGCAATCATTACTCAATCAAAAAAAACAAGCTGTATCAAGTTTTGAAAAGGCAATTTTGTGGGGATATACTGACTATCGTAATGCTTTAAATGATCCTGATTTAGATAATCTCCGTAAGGAAAAAAAATTTGTAAAAGCATTAGGCGAACTGAAACAATACGATAAATTGACCCTTTTGCAACAATCAGGCGGATATGTTTCTGCAAATAGTGACTCTTTGCCGACATTTACCTACCAGGTAACAAGCAGTCCTAATTTATTAGCGGTAAAAAGTTTTTTCAACTTGGACTCGATAGCCGGTAATGGCGACGAAATTTCGAAAATCCGTAATATCATGTTTTTTGTAGCAAATAACATTAAATATGACGGCAGCAATTGGGCACTATGTGAGTTTGACGCAATCGATTTTTACAACTACCACAAGGCAACAGGAAAAGGTATCAACTGTCGGCACAAAGCGATGACATTAAATGAAATGTATCTCGCGATGGGATTTAAGTCACGCTATGTTACATGCATGCCAAAAGACGACAAAGATACTGACTGCCATGTGATCAATAGCGTATATGCTGAAACTCTAAAAAAATGGTTGTGGATGGATCCTTCCCATGGTACATTTGTGATGGACGACAACAACAATTTACTGAGCATTGAAGAAGTTAGGGAGCGTTTAAAAAATAATCAATCGCTCAAGCTAAACGCAGAGTCCAAAGTAAATAAACTTTGGTACCTGGATTATTATATGGCAAAGAATTTATACTGGATTCAATGCACGAATAAAAGCCAGTTTAACACAGAAAGTAGATATAGGCCCGTAGCCCCTGATCTGCAATATATTTCTTTAGTTCCTAGCGGGTTTGACAAAAGCAGTAACAAATATTTAAAAAACAACGTGATTACGTTTGATCCTGCCTACTTCTGGAGATCCCCGCAATAAATAACAACACAATAAAAATAGAGTTTGCAAGCAGTCAGCTCTAATTGAAATCAACTGGCGTAATTTATAAATGCAGGGGAATCACATAGTCTCATTGAACGAAATCTATGTTGTCATAAACATGAAGAAAAAGTCTCCCTCTTTGATGATCAAAGGTTCTTAAATGCAGAAATATTTGTTCCGGAATACATCTTGAAAAACCGGCTAAAATGAGCAGGACTTTCAAAACCAAGTTCGTAAGCGATCTCTTTCGCTGACTTCTCGGTATAATGGAGATACCTTTTAGCCTCAAGAATTATTCTGTTGCGGATTAGAACGGATGGCGCCGACTGTTTCAACAGCGCAAATACATTGCTTAGTGTTTTTGGTGATTTGTTGAGTGCAGCCGCATAGAACCTGACTTCATGTTCCTCTTTAAAGTTACATTCTAGTAGCAAAGCAAACTTTCTCACAATATCCATTTTTTCGTCGGGGAATAGCTGATAACTTTCACTTTGGAGCTTTGCAATTCTTGTGGTATTGATGATCACTCTCTTAAGAAGGGTGCGCAGCATTTCACCCTGGAAATTATCTTTTACCATCATCTCATTTGAAAACACATTCTCCAGATGAGACATTTCTTCCACAGCAGTTTCATTTAATACAATGAACATTGGATGTCGAATACCATAGAACAGAAAACCAACGCAACCGACCTCAGCATCGTGATCAACGATACAATAGAACTCCCTATTAAACTGCCAGGCAATCAGCACATCGGGCTGTTCAAATACAAAATGTTGATTGGAAACCAAGGGAAGTATACACCTTGATGGCATCGTATAGCTGATCTCATCGATCGTCACTTTTTGTTCGCCGCCCTTGTTATAAATAAATGTATTGATAGGCAGGGAATTCGCATTACGAAGTCCCCTGCCTGAAAACTGGTTGTTGTCACTGTGCATCACAAACAGTGCTGCTGTTGCGTTATCGCTATACTCCCTAATCATGTTGTCATTTACTTACAGCATTTCAATTCGCTTAAATTTAATCATTTTCTTGTAAGAGCCTAACGCCCACAAGCTAGAAATTTAAAGGTCTTCTTTAATACTGCTTGCAGCAGCAAGCAGCAGATTGGAGGATAATCTTTGTTTAAAATCGGGATTGATAAATTCAAAATGAATTGTTCCCTTTTGATCAAGTATAAATACTGATGGAACCGGAAGCAGCAAGTCGGTGTCTTTACCTCCAGTTGTTTTCGGTAGCATCTCCCAGTAGTCTTTCGGAGCTTTAAACGCAATCCCCATTTGTTTCGACAGTGAAAGATCTGCATCCGATAAAAGTGTGTAGCTTAATTTTTCTTTCGCTGCAGCTTTCATTAATCCCTCGGATTCGTCTGTACTTATGGCAATCAACTGATACCCCATTTCTTCCAAGCCGGGAAAGGCCTCTTGTAAGCCCGAAAGCTGTCTGGTACAATAAGGACACCAGCCACCGCGGTAGAAAACCAAAATGGTCGGCTTTTGGGAAATCGCTCTATTGAGATCAAACCTTTTACCTGAAACGTCTACCAATACTGCCATCGGTATTTTTTCTCCACACAATAACGGACTGATGTCTTCCGGATTTTGCGGAATTCGATAAGGGATTTGCTTCATATCCATTTTATCTATCCTGCTGTCAGCTCTCCGCATGCTGGACCGCTCCTGCGCATTGGCTATGCTTGCGATGCAGGTCGTGAACAACAGCAGCGCAACAAACGCAGCTAATTTTGTTTTTATAGGATTTTTCATTTTATAATACGTTTATTACTTAATAAATATTGAATCGATACTTTTTGTCCATGGAAACTCAATCGATACTTTGGCCACTGCATTTAATAGGTTGCTGATCGTCCTGTCTCCAATAAGGACAATAATAGCCATGAGATTTTCGTTCGTATAACCGGCCTCAAAAATTAGTTGATTGTTACTTTAATAATGCTAGAAATTGATGGCAGTGTGGTGAACCCATTTGGATTAGGTACTTCTCCGATTGGTTTACTTTCGGTCACAGGAGTGCCACCTAATCCTGCCTGCTCATTGCCAGCTCCGGGAAACTGATTAATCGCTGTCCCATTGTCAAACAATCCAATTGAATAGGATACATCTCCTTTTACTGTTGCATCAATTCCATTATTTTTTGTTGCAAAGAACCAATCGTTGGAAAGGCCATACATGCTTGCAATGGCAATTCGATCTCCACTTGCTATACTTAACTGCTGTGAAACGCTACTTCCTGCCTGCGCTCCGATTTTAGGAAGTAATACTGTTGAGCTAGCCGCCGGAAGGATATAAACCGCTTTTACACCGGAGAGTGTTTTAAGATAAGCCGCCAGGCCCGATGCATCACCTTTTTGCGCTAAAGCTTTCAGTCCTTTACCACGGTCATTTTCACCGATTTTATATATTGGGTTTTCGATGCCTTTATATAGCACCACCAAAACTGGAGATAATGGTGTAAAAATACCTGTTTGCGTATCAATGTAATTCCCCAACACGCTATTGTCTCCCATCTCCGCAATATTTGTCAAGCCATTTACACTTGGTTTTCCTACTTCAAATAATGGATTAGGATTTAACAGGTTGCCTCCCACGTTATATGAAATCGCCCAAACTCCGGGACTGAAGGGGGTCGGATTGGTCGTACCGCCCGAGACATTAGTGATTATAAGTGTAAAATTGGAATTACCTTCATAATGAAGTGTTGCTTTCATTAAAGTAGAAGCTGGAGCATAAGTATTGCCCTGTGCATCGGTTCCGTTTACTTCCGTAATAGCTCTTGGAGCAGTTTCTGTTGTTCCCGGGTGAATTACAGCTGCACCTGGCATCTGATTGATACGAGTACCATTATCCCATAATTTAATCTGTGCCGAAACATCGCCCTCAACCGGAGTTCCATTGTCCTGATACAGCTTTATGCCAGGATTTTCGGGAGCAAAAAACAAGTCATTCGACCAACCATACATCGTTGCAAAGCTCAGCGCTTGTCCTTTGGCTGCAGAAAACTTAATGGAAATTGCTTCGCCAGGCATAACCACTGGCGAAGCACCAGTGTTTTTAAAGCTACCGGACTCGACCAATGGTTTTGAATCCAATACATTTTCTATCGTAATAGTTGTCGCCGACGTTGATGGCATAGCATCATTTTTATTGCAAGCGATAATTAGCAAAGGGATTGCTGCCATAGCCCACAAAATTGAATCTTTATGTTTCATAATGAATTCTTTTTAAATTACATTACAAATGTAAATTTCATGGGAGGAGCTGTAGGTATCTGAATTTCCCGCTGTGTTGCCGATATTTCCCGAGGGAATAATTTATGAGGAAGTAGATGTTGGACTGTACTGATAGTACAGGAGGACTGAACCACTAGAGAAACACCTTGTTTTTAATAGTTTAAAAACTATTCTATCGCTTATATGTTCAAATAGTGAAAGCCCCTGTCCTACCACAAGGGGATAAATGCACAATTGAAGTTCGTCGATCAAATTGAGATTCATCAGCTGGACAATTAAGCTTCGACTCCCAACCAAAATATCTCTACCGGGTTGCTGTTTCAATTTCAATATTTCATCTTTTAGCATCCCTTCGGCCAATTTTGCACTCGCCCAGTCTACATTTTTTAGCCTGTTTGAAAAAACAACTTTTGGAATTTTATCGATAGCCAATGCAAAGTCATCCATTGATTTTTCACCTGAGGGATTTTTCACAAAAGGCCGCCAGTATTCCATAAGCTGATAGGTAATCCTACCATATAAAATGACATCAGCGCTATTTAACAGATGCGTATAATGAAGATGTATTTCCTCGTCGGGAATGCCAGCTGTATGATCACAAAACCCGTCAAGGGTCATATTGAATGCTGCAATTACTTTTCTCATGTCCTTCCAATAAGCTTCTTTTACACCGTAAATCTAACATTTTACACATTGAATAGGCTTTGCATAAGACAAGAAATAAACCGGGGTAATGATAGAAAAGAAAGCTAACGTTTCAAAGAATAAATAATAGCCACCGAATAAAATTGCAGGTGGAAGGAATTAAAACAAAAAAGTCAAACCACTAAAGATAATTACCGTTGAAGGGGGAGCACAATGCTGAGCTCCTGCCCCTTTTTTAAAATATGAAGTCTATTTCAGATCATCGAAGCAGGCTAGTCACGATCTGTTCTCACAAATTGTCCATTGAAATCGAAAATAAGAGCATCTCCACCCCTGATATCTATTCGATATGAACTGCGTTTTTTTTCGATAAACTCAACCTGATTCCCAGGATAATTTTTTATGATAAAAGTTAAAATACTCCTTCTGACATCCTGGGAAGAAAGTTTTTCACCCTTGCCGGTTACTAAATTCCAATTGACCATATGATTAAGATTTAAAATGTTATAATAATCTAAACCTATCCATCAATTTGGGAAAGAAATGGGAATTATTTATCTATTTTCCCAATCTAAATCCAACCGTTATACCGCCAACAGGTGTAAATTCGCTTTGGCTTCAACTGCTGTATTCGTTTGTGCAAAGGACATTGAGGCAAAAGCCACCGTCATAAAGAGTGTAAAATAATTTCTTTTCATTAATAATTAATAATTTGACACCGCAAAGATATTAAAATAAATAATGTGTAAAAATCAAACTCCTATTGTCAAATCGAAGGCATTTCGCTTCAAAAATAGAACATCAATAAATACAGACTCAGTTTATTAAATAAGCTCGATGTGCTATTTCACATATTTAACCATCAAGATTATTATTTTAATTCTTATTTTCACAAGCGCAACAGGCAACGAAATCCGTTACCCCTACTGCGAAGTCGATGCATTTGCAGGTGCAGAGGCGATTGCTAGTGAAGTAGCAAAGAAATATACTTAGCAAATGCTCAGAGAGTTTTTGAGTCTGAGGCACAATGTTTAGAAAAGAACATATGAAAAAAATAGTGTTATTAAATACCTTGTTTACTCCGTTGATCGGATTTGCTCAATTACAGACCGTTTTTAAGCAAAAAGTAGATTCAATTTATAATAAAAATAAGGATGCAGTAGGGATTATTGTTCATGTAGAAGCACCGAAACATAATATTTCCTGGAGCTATGCAAAAGGTGTAGCAGACACCAGCACGAACCAAGCGCTAGAAGACCAACAGCCCGTTTTGATTGCAAGCAACACGAAACCCTATGTCGCTGCAGCAATCCTAAGATTGGTAGAAAAAGGTGAACTTTCTATTGATCAACCAATTGCAAATTTATTATCAAAAAAAACATGTCATTTATTTGAAAGCGATGGTTATAATCTAGCGGTAATTACGATAAAGAATTTGCTCTCACACACTTCGGGAATTCAAGATTATGTAGATGAAGCTTATTTTGAATTCGTCAATCAGCATCTTAAATATAAGTGGAAAAAAGACGAGCAGATCAAAAGATCCATCGATATCGGAAACCCTCAGCCTGTCGGTGAAAAATTTAGTTACGCTGATATTAATTATCTACTTCTTACCGAAATTATTGAGCAAAAAACACAGCAGCCATTTTATGCAGCCATCCGAAACTTACTTAGATACAGAGAATTAAATCTAACAAAGACATGGTTTATAAACTTAGAACAATATCCTGAAAACACCTTGCCTCTCGCCCATCAGTACGCAAGCAAGTACAACTGGGACTCTTATACCATTGATCCTTCTTGGGATCTCTACGGAGGCGGTGGGATAGCAGCGACAGCCAAAGAGGCAGCCCTATTTTTCCAATATGTATTTGACGGGAAAATCATTCAGGATAAACAACTTCTTGAAGCGATGCATACCTACGTCTTACCACCAGATAAATCTAAATACTGTTTGGGAATTTATCATTTTGACATGGGGTTCAACGCTTACTATCATGGCGGTTGGTGGGGAACAGATGTCATCTATTCACCGGAGTCTGATGCGACTATCACTGTCTTTACGCTGCAAAAAGGATTTCAGCATGTCATCAATCCATTTATCGGAAAAGAATTTCAAAAGCTATTGATTGCGGAATCAGCAATAAAATAGCAGCTGACTACAATACGATGGAAAGTTTAAACTTTGATTGCCAAACCACTATCATTTACTAATAAGCACTAGACAGGCAGTCGTTTACGATATTGGATATAGTATACAATTACATTTAGCAAAACAATAAGAGCCGCTATTATAGCCGCTGTATATCCAGTGCTATTAACTAATTTATTGGCAACTGAAATTGCTATTAAAGCCCATACAGCTACAAGTCCAAATAAGGGCATATGACGTTGCCATATCATCAATAAGTGAATGATTAATGCAATTACAAACATGATAATAACCCATGTTGTAGCTGATAATCCAAAACCGTCCCAGCCTATCTTCGTGAGATAGGCTGCAATGTCGGCAATCAAAGCGACAGAAATCCAGCCTGCATAAAGTTGAAAAGGGAACTTAAGAAATATGCGCTTGCTGCGTGCAGCATGAAGCGCAATAGATTGAGTATGATGAATTATCTTTAATAGCGACACAAAAAGTAAGATCATCAATAAAATAGTTAAAAAGGTATAGTCATACAACCAGGTAATGACCCATAGACTATTTGCTAGACAAGAAATCAAAAACCACCATCCGACTTTTAAAACTACTTTTTCCTTTTCGTTTGTCTGTCTGACAAAAGGACCAAAATAAATTACAAATCCAAACAACCCTAAATAAATGAGGCCCCATATGGAAAAGGCATATCCCGCGGGTGTAAATAGATTTTGATATTTAGCAGAAACCGTTGCCATGGTCTCCCCATTAAAAATTCCCGTATTGGATAGGTAATTAATAATCACCGTGATGACCAAAGCAACTCCATTGGTTATTTGATAGATTTTCTTCATTGTATACAGCATAAGATATGTTGAAAAGCTCATCTGACCTCCTTCTCACCGGTCACGTGAACTGCAATAGACTCGTTATCACTAATTCTTAGTTTGATTAAATAATTTTTCTAAAACCTGATAACGGTAATCGAAGATTTGCTCCAACTTTTTTTTAACAAAAACTCCATGCACAATTGTGCCTAGAATTCCCAAAGGCAATTCATAATCTACCCTGTCTTTTACGAGCACTCCTCTTTCATTCGGAATAAACTCATGAAAATGATTCCAATAGGCATAAGGTCCCTTTAGTTGAAAATCAGTAAAACTTTTATTCTTTTCCACTTGCGTTATTTTGGTCTTCCACTTCAGCGGAAACCGAAGGATCGGAGATACCAAATAATCAATAATCATTCCTTCAGCAATTTCTTGCCTACAAAAGTTTGAGACGACAACAAACCCCATATCTTTTGGTGTAATTTCTGAAAGATTCATGGGTGAAGAAAAAAAAGACCAAGCGGTATCCAAATCGCAGGCCAATTGTTGTTCTCTATATAATTTGTATCTCATCTTATTTGAACTAACTTTATTGCTTGTCAATATAACAACATTACCGCAATTTAGTTTACAAATATACTATAAAAAACATTTAAAGAAGCTATATCGTCAACACAAAGAATAATTATACACCAATACTACTGTTTGATTTGAAGCTAGCTTTTAAATATATTTTTATCGATGGTTATTTAGCGGACATATCCTTTTCTAGAGCCTTAACAAGGGCTTTCGTATAACTTTTAGAAAAATCAGCTAAGCTGGAAGGGTTGATTGTTTCAGACTGCACACTCCAAACCAGTTGTTCGGAACTAACGTCATATAGATTGCTTTCCAGATAGTACATTTTATCCGTGGTATAATATCCCGGATCGTATGCAATCGGGTACCAATGGGAGTAATAGCTCCAAAAATTACCATACCATCCAAACCTCGGATAAGGCATATAAGGTCCACTTCCCGGTACATATCTGGTCTCGCTGGTTTTGTCGATCAGGGTAACAGTGAAAATAGCATCCGCATTCAGACTGTGTACTGCTTTCATCACTAAATCTTTATTTTGACTTTCATCTTTGGTGAACGTGCGTTTAAAAACATCAGTACTTTTAATAGCCTTGTAGCCATGCATGGAAGCCGCTTCAGCCAAATTGGATTCAATGACCTCCTGTGCTTTAGCATGGTTTGTCATCGCAATAATGAATATTGTTTGGTATTGTTTTGGAGTCAGATCTCTATTTTTATAGATATCTGTTATCCTTGTGGAGGTACTACAAGCCAACAATAAGAAGCTTGAGACAATTGCGGTTAAAAATGACTTCGATTTCATATGTTTTAAAAATTAGTGTCCTTTTGAAGTGTAGCAGAGAGTCTCTTCGTATTTTCCGTGGGATAAGTCAGTACATCGATCTATTTTGGGTAGTCTTAGCGTAAAAACTGTAGAACCACCTATTAGACAACAAATTTACACTGACAATTGTTTTGCAGTTATTAATTATAAAAGAAATACTTTAATTCTTAATTGATATTATCAAAAAAGATCCTTAAGAAGTAAGGACACCACTCATTAGGGATTAAATTTCATCATTCAGGCAAAATCTGATTTCTGTAATGAACCTATAAACCAGTTCTCTTTTTCCAATGCATTTATTGGGCAAATTTCTTCGTCGCTACGACACAGAGGATAACACCAACTGTTACGGCAAGCATGCCAACACTGACTTGTTCATGAAGAAGCCAGGCGGCTAAAGCCAAACCAAAGAATGGCTGTAATAACTGTAACTGTCCGATGGTTGCCGTGCCACCTTGAGCGAGTCCTTTATACCAAAAAACAAAGCCAATAAACATACTGAACAAAGAAACATAGGCTAAACTAGCCCAGGCGTCCATAGGTACAGCATCAAAAGTGGATGGAAGATAGATAAAAGTAAGTGGCAACATCAGCGGCAGCGACAAAACCAGGGCCCAGGAAATGACCTGCCAACCACCCAGCGTCTTGGTCAATTTAGCGCCTTCAGCATAGCCCAAACCACAGAGAATGACAGATAAAATCATTAAAACGTCCCCTAAAGGCGAGGCTGTTAGTCCTTGTGCCAGCGCATAGCCGATCACCAGTAGGCTCCCTAAAGCAGAGAACAGCCAAAAGATTGGCTTCGGACACTCGCCACCACGTATAATACCAAATACGGCTGTCGATACGGGCAAAATACCGATAAAAACGATAGAGTGCGCAGACGTGATGTGCTGCAGGGCTAAAGCGCTCAGTAAGGGAAATCCAACGACACATCCTATTGCAACGATGCATAGCGAACCCAATTTTTTTCTTTCTGGTCGTTTTTCCTTAAAAACCATCAATGTTACCAGTGCCAATATACCTGCAATCGAAGCTCTGGCTAGCGTCACAAATACGGGGTCAAATGCTAAAACCGCCATTCGTGTTGCCGGCAACGAACCGCTAAATAATAGCACCCCGATAAAACCGTTTAACCAACCGCTTGCGGTATTTTCTTGTAATTTACTTATACTTAATTCTGCCATGTTTCCATCTTTTACACAAAGTTCGTCCATTACAAGAACTAAGCACAGTCACAGTTTTTGATAATTCAACGGACACAGTTACCTTTGAAGACAGATATTAATCCTTATTTTATGAAAAAAGATTATTTGTATAATGAAATAGCAGACAATATTGCCAATAAGATTAATTCAGGTGTCTTAAAAGCCGGCGAGAAACTACCTTCAGTGAGAAATCTAAGTGCTGAACACGGTATCAGTATAAATACCGCAAAAAGGATATTTCTAGAGCTGGAAGGACGTTCACTTATACGGTCCAAACCTCAGTCCGGCTACTTCGTTAGTCCTCCAAACTATTTGCAGCTTCCTTTGGCCGCAGCCAGTCAACCTATTCCAATCGCCAATAACCGAGAACCAGATCAATTAATGAATAAGGTGTATTCAACCATTGGGCGCCGGGATTTAACCTTATTTTCGATCGGTGTTCCTTCGGGAAGTCTCCTGCCTACCGCAAAATTGAAAAAAGAAATCGTTCTCGCTACACAGGAGCTCAGCGATGGTGGCACAGCATATGAGCCCCTGCAGGGCAATATAAAATTACGTCGTATGGTAGCTGTACGTTCATTGGCCTGGGGTGGAAATCTAAACGAAGATGAGGTCGTTACCACCAACGGCTGTATGAATGCTTTGGTTTTATGTCTGATGGCCTTAACCAAACCTGGAGATACACTGGCTCTTGAAAGCCCCTGCTATCCGGGTATCCTCCAACTTGCCGTTAGCCTGGGACTTAAGGTGCTGGAACTAGCCACGGACCCCATCACGGGAATAGACATTGAAGCCCTCAAAAAGCTATTGCCCGAAATCAAAGTCTGCTTACTGGTTCCCAATTTTAACACCCCTCTGGGCTATTGCATGCCGGATGAGAACAAGCGGGAAATTGTATCACTGCTAGCAAAACATCATATCCCGCTGATCGAAGATGACACCTACGGCGACCTCCATTTTGGTATCCAACGCCCCAAATGTTGCAAATCTTTTGACCTCGATGGCAATGTACTCTGGTGCGGATCAGTTTCAAAGACATTGGCTCCGGGCTTCCGTGTCGGATGGGTCGCTCCTGGAAAATACAAGGAGCAGATTATCAAACTAAAACTAATCCATTCCCTATCATCTACAACGATCATCAACGAGGCGGTGGGAAATTTTCTATTAACAGGAAAGTATGAAAACCACCTACGTAAACTCCGTAGATCATTAACAGAAAACTACCAGCAGTATGCCGCTATCATCGCGGACCATTTTCCGGAAGGCACTAAAATAAGCCGCCCACAGGGCGGACTCGCCCTATGGGTTGAATTTCCAAAACACATCGATACAGGCAAGCTATACAATTATGCGCTTAAACTACAGATTAGCATTTCACCGGGAAGGATCTTCACCTTGCAGGATCAATTTCACCATTGCATGCGGCTCTGCATTGGTTTACCCTGGAGCAATGAAATCGCCTTAAAATTAAAACAGCTTGGTAAACTCGCAAAAGCCCTCCAATAGATTATAACATTAAAGAATAAAACCAACAGTCAAGACAGGAAACAACAAGTCGAAGCCTATGCTTACTTGAGTTCCAGTTCCAGCCTGTGTTTACCAGCCTCCAATTGGACGATATCGCTGCTTCTAACATTATCCGGTGGATAAAATGTTGCCGTCGCATTAGCAGGTATTTGGATATTATATACGATCATTTTATCCGTTAACTTCCATTCGGAAACAATTTTACCGTAGGGTGAATCGTAAGAAATAGAAGATTCTTTCAATTCCTGGGGGAAGATAGGTTTTAAGAGCACATGTTTAAATCCAGGTTGTTTAGGATCTGGCAGAATCCCGCCGATAGATTTAAAAAACCAACCACCGATTTCGCCAAACATCATGTGGTTGTCTGAAATATCCCGTGTTGCTTTTAAATCCCAGTTCTCCAACAATGTTGTCGCTCCATTTACAATCCACCATCCCCAAGACGGGTAGGTATCTTGTACCGCGACCTTATAGGCTGTCGTTGCGTAACCGTTATCTTTTAACGCATTCAATAATGCTTTAGCACCCAATACACCTACATCCAAATGAAAGTTGGTCTCTTCCACTTTCTTATTCAGGTTGGCTGCAACGCGGGCTTTCATTTCATCGGGTACAACACCCCAATAGAGTGGTACACTCAGTTCGGTCTGTGTTCCATTGCTATAAACACCTTTGGAAGCATCTAAAAATTTAGCGTTGATGGCCGTTTTAATTTTCTCGCTTAGCAGTTCATATTTTTGCTGATCTGCTGTGTACCCAAACAATTTGGCCGCAGCAGCCAAGATGGTCGCATCCACATAAAAATAAACAGATGAGGTCAACTCCAGATTGGACTGTGACTTAACCGGCACCCAGTCTCCACGCCCAAAAGTTGTTAAGCCAGACGGGCTGATTCCATCTACATAATCGACATAGCGTTTGATATTTAGATAACATTCTTCTAATGCACGTGGGTCTCCATAAAACTGATAGATCTGCCATGGAATGATGGCAATGGTGCTTGTCCAATCCAAACCATTTGCGGTACCATAGCCCCATCCGCCAGTTGGAATAATATCGGGTAAGACACCATTCTCCTGTTGTTCATCACGATGATCTGCCATCCACTTTTCATAAACTGTTATCCCGTCAAAATTGTAAAAAGCTGTTTCAATCGCTAGATGCCCATCCCCTGTCCAACCGTTCTTTTCGCGCTGCGGACAGTCTGTAGGATAGCCCATCAAATTGGACAAGTAGGCATTGTTGGTCGCTTCCCATAGTTTGTTGACCAACGCTGATGATGTCTTAAGCTGTCCAATAGCAGGCACATCACTATGCATAAAATAGGCGGTCACAGCCGAACTATCCAACGCGATCGCTGCACTACTACTAATTTCGACGTAACGAAATCCCTTGTAACCGAACTTGGCCATAAACTCATCATCCCGACCACTTAAGGTCAATATATCGGTCTGAAAGGGCTCCTTTTCCTTATCGCCCCGATTATAAACATCAATATTGGACTGATCAAGATGCCCATCCGCCAACAACCGCTCACCATGCTTGATACGCAGCATAGTACCCGCAGCTCCTTTCACCTTAATTTTTGTAATCCCGGCCATATTCTGGCCCATATCGAACACATAGGTACGTTGGTCTATCTTTGTCACTGATTTCGGCTTATAGGACTTCACGAGCCGAATCGGTACCATCTGTTGGGAAACGATATGTGCAGATGGCGCATTTCTATACTGAACAGCCTGCCAGGCCGAATCATCGTATTTTGGTTTATCCCAGTTGGGTATTTCCAGTCTTGCATCGTAATGCTCACCAGTGTAAATATTATTATAGGTGATTGGTCCTGACGCTGTCTTCCACTGCTTATCCGAAACAATGGTTTCCGTCGTTCCATCTGTATAAACGATTTTCAGTTCTAAACAGAATGTTGGCCGGGCCCGCCATGGTGCTTTATCAAAATTCCAAACGGCCAGTGGTTGATGATTATACCAGCCATTCCCCAAAACAACGCCAATGGCGTTCTCTCCTTTTTGAAGCTGCTGGGTTACGTCCGTCACGACATACAATGTCCGTCGGTCAAATCGAGTATACATTGGATCCAGACGATGGTCGTTAACGCGCTGGCCATTAATGGAAAGTTCATATAATCCTGCTGCGGCAATATATGCGCGGGCAGATTTTATCTGCTTATTTGCCTTAAATTCTGTTCTAAAATAAGGCGTTTCTCGCGCATGAATATCCTTATTGTCGCTGATCCATTTTCCTTTCCAAAGGTCCATTCCCATCATGCCCGTTTCGAACGATGCTATTTCTGAACGTGTTGATACACCATCCTTATCCCATACTTTAACCTTCCAGAAGTACTTGGTCTGTGGCTTTAACTGTGCGCCATTATAGGACACTAACATAGCCGAGCTGAACTGTTTGCCACTATCCCAGTTATCTTTGGTCTCTCGCAGCAGTGCCAGCGAATCTTGCCCTAAAAAGATCTGATAAGCCTGTTGTACCGCACCTTTACGTTGGTCCTCAAGTCGCCAGCTAAGTCTTGGGTGAATTGCATCAATACCCAATGGATTGACCAAATGTTCGCATGTCAACTGCACGGCGCTGCAGTTGTTTTTAGGTTGGGCATAAGTGTTGCTAGCGATACACAACAATGTTGTCAATAAAATCCTACGCATTAAAAGATACTATTCTTGGTGGTTGTTAAATTGTTTTAGCTGATTCAAAAAACTAATATATCAAATATTTCCCACATACTGACCTGTACTTTCCTGTACAATAAACCCAAGTCTGCAAAATAAAATTCTTGCAACTTTCATAAAAATAACCTTATCTTAGTCACAACTTTAGGGGTGTCTGCTCGTGCAGGCTGAGATTTTACCCTTAGAACCTGATCCGGATCATACTGGCGTAGGGAAAAGTGAGCTGTCTACAAGGTGCATTGCTGTGCCTTTGTGTAGCCATTCCTAAAGTTTTACCAAAAAAATTAAGGAATGGAACTTACAATAAACCATCAGATTCGATTTTTCGACCCCTCGCTTACTTCATTGGAAGGCTTGTTGCTTTTGGAATTATCCGGCCAAACTCAGGGCGTGGCTGTAGCTATTAACAACAAAGTCATACCCAAAAAGGACTGGGCTACGACACCACTAAAACCGCACGATCAGATTATTTTAATCACCGCGTCCCAGGGCGGATAGCTATTCCCCAAAAATCAATCGAACCGAGTAATTCACCCCAATAAGAAAAAAATGACAGCTGAAAAAATTACGCAATCGCCCTTTCCAAATGCAAAGAAAATTTTTGTATCCGGAAAACTATTTCCTATTCAAGTCGCTATGCGTCAAATCTCCTTGAGTCCAACCAAATTAACGAATGGAGAAGTAGAAATTAATCCCCCGGTAACAGTCTATGATACTTCTGGACCATATACCGATGACACCATCCATATCGATATCCGAAAAGGCCTCCCGCGCCTTCGCGAACAGTGGATCTTAGATCGTCAGGATGTCATACAGCTGCCTGGCACCAGCTCTGAATATGGACAAAAACGCCTTTCTGATCCAACGTTGGATGAACTCCGATTCGCGTATAGCCATAAACCGAAAATAGCCTCTGCCGGCAGGAATGTCACCCAATTACATTATGCAAAGCAAGGCATCATTACCCCAGAAATGGAGTACGTTGCTATCCGTGAAAACCAACGTATCGAGCAGCTCACGGCCAGTACCTCCGGAATGGATCATCAGCATAAAGGACAGAATTTTGGTGCCAGAACACATGATAAAGCAATTACACCAGAATTTGTCCGTGAGGAAATCGCTGCCGGAAGAGCAATCATCCCCAATAATATCAATCATCCTGAAAGTGAACCCATGATTATCGGGCGCAACTTTCTTGTTAAAATTAATGCCAATATTGGCAATAGTGCTGTAAGCTCAAGTATAGAGGAAGAAGTTGAGAAAGCAGTATGGGCCTGTCGTTGGGGAGCCGATACCATCATGGACCTGTCCACTGGCAAAAATATTCACGAAACCCGCGAATGGATTATCCGTAACTCGCCCGTTCCAATCGGTACAGTACCGATCTATCAGGCGCTCGAAAAAGTGAAGGGGGTGGCCGAGGACCTTACCTGGGAAATATTCAAAGATACCTTGATTGAACAGGCCGAACAGGGTGTTTCTTACTTTACCATACACGCCGGCGTACTGCTTCGTTATATCCATCTCACCGCTTCTCGAGTAACGGGAATTGTCTCCAGAGGAGGGTCTATCATGGCCAAATGGTGTCTTTTCCACCACAAAGAGAACTTTCTCTATACCCATTTTGAGGAGATCTGTGAGATTATGAAGCGATATGATGTTGCTTTTTCACTTGGCGATGGTCTCCGTCCAGGAGCCATTGCGGACGCCAACGATGCGGCTCAATTTGCGGAGCTCGAAACACTGGGCGAGCTCACCAAGATCGCCTGGAAACACGATGTTCAGGTGATGATCGAAGGTCCGGGCCATGTTCCTATGCAATTGATCAAAGAGAATATGGACAAGCAATTGGCTTGTTGTGACGAAGCACCATTTTATACCTTGGGCCCCTTAACAACTGATATTGCTCCAGGTTATGACCACATCACATCAGCCATTGGAGCTGCGATGATCGGATGGTATGGATGTGCGATGCTTTGCTATGTGACGCCCAAAGAACATCTGGGCTTACCAAATAAAAAAGACGTTAAAGACGGTGTAATCACCTATAAACTAGCTGCCCATGCGGCCGATTTGGCCAAAGGACATCCAGGTGCGCAATACCGTGATAATGCCTTGAGTAAGGCGAGATTTGAATTTAGATGGGAAGATCAATTCAACCTTTCCCTCGATCCAGATACAGCACGTGAATATCATGACGAAACATTGCCGGCAGATGCGGCCAAAGTGGCTCACTTCTGCTCCATGTGCGGTCCCAAATTTTGCTCGATGAAAATTACACAGGAAATCAGAGATAGTGCCGCACAAGGGATGCTGGAAAAATCGCAGGAATTCATCGCGCAAGGAAAAGAGATTTATTTATGATCATCGCTTTGACAGCAGCAGAAACGATTCCTTCTGAAAAAGTGATTATAGATGCTTTGTTCAAAGAAGGACTCGATATCCTGCACTTGCGCAAGTATCATTTTACAGACCTACAAATGTCCCAATATGTGGAATCTATCGATTCCACATACCTGGACAGATTGGTCCTACATTCTCACCCTCACCTATCGGCTGAGCTCGGAATCGCACGTATTCATATGAACGAAAAGGATAGAAAGGATAGATCAACAAATCAAATGCTGCCTACAACAATCTGTTCGACATCGGTGCATGATATCGATCAATTCAATAGCCTTGATGAATGTTGGGCCTATGCTTTTTTAAGTCCATTATTTCCGAGCATCTCAAAAGTGGGGTATGGCGTGTATAATGCAAGGTTGGATCAGCTCCCGTCACGCTCCAACTTTACTGTTCGTCTCATCGGTCTTGGAGGGATAAATCAAGATAACTGTCTTATCCCGATGCAGCAAGGTGCAGATGGAATTGCCTTATATGGTACTTTATGGAAGCACCCTGATCCAGTTCAAAATTTTATAGCATGCAAACAAAAACTATGGAAAAACTCCAATATATATCGCAGGGACAAACATTAACTGAACAAAAAAATAACATACTGAAAGCGCTGGATGCGGGGGCCAAATGGATACAGATCAGATGGAAGAACGCCGATGAAAAGAGCCGCTACATGCTTGCAGAACAGATCAAGCAAACCTGTTCTGAATTTGGTGCCAGCTGTATTATCAATGACCATCCTTTGCTTGCAGCGGCTGTAGATGCTGATGGCGTGCACTTGGGACTGGATGACTGCAGCGTCACAGCTGCCCGGAACATATTGGGTACAGGAAAAATAATCGGCGGTACTGCCAATAGCTTTGCGAATGTAAAACAAAGAATAAGTGAACATTGTGACTATATCGGACTCGGACCATTCAACTATACCATAACAAAACAAAAACTAAGTCCCCTATTGGGGATTGCAGGATATGAAAACATCATCCAACAAGTCCGCCTAGAAGGCTTGCCCCCTATTCCAATATTCGCAATTGGCGGTATAAGCCAACTTGAAGATATCCAACAGCTATTAGAAATTGGAGTTTACGGTGTAGCACTCTCCGGAATCGTAACCAAGACTCCAAACATTGTTTCATCCATCAATAAAATTTTATTATGAGCAACCTACATATAGCCGATCGCGTATTTGAATCCAGATTATTTCTTGGTACGGGCAAATTCGGTAATCTCACAGAAATGAGCGATGCCATTGTGGCTTCGGCCTCCCAATTGGTCACCGTTGCCCTCAAACGAATCGACCAGACCAACGCAGACGACAGTCTCATCAGTGCGCTCGATCTGGCGGCAATCCATTTGCTTCCCAATACTTCGGGAGCACGAACTGCTGAAGAAGCTGTGCTCGCAGCCCAACTTGCACGGGAGGCATTGGAAACCAACTGGGTAAAGCTGGAAATTCATCCCGACCCCCGTTATTTACTGCCCGATCCTATTGAAACCCTGCGTGCAACTGAATCGCTGGCCAAACTGGGTTTCGTTGTCATGCCCTATATTCACGCAGATCCAGTACTTTGTAAAAGATTGGAAAATGCAGGTACAGCAGTTGTTATGCCTTTAGGTGCTCCTATTGGTAGTAATAAAGGGCTTCGCACACTGGACTTTCTCGAAATTATTATTGAGGAGAGTAATGTCCCTGTGGTTGTAGATGCTGGGATCGGAGCTCCATCCGATGCCGCCAAAGCCATGGAAATCGGAGCGGATGCAGTCTTGGTCAATACGGCAATTGCGGTCTCGAATAATCCGATACGTATGGCCGAAGCATTCAAAGAGGCCGTTATCGCTGGCCGAAAGGCTTATGAGGCCGGTTTAGGAAAGATCGGATCACAAGCAATCGGTTCGAGTCCCTTAACTTCATTTTTATTTGATTGATGATTCACTTATGACAGATTTCAAAACGATACTCGATGAATACTCCTGGAATGACGTCCACATGCAGATTTATGACGCTACCAATCAGGATGTACAACATGCGTTAGAAAAAGACCATTTAACGCTCGCTGACTTTAGGGCGCTCATCTCACCGGCTGCAGCACCGTATCTGGAACAAATGGCACAAAAAACACAACAAATCACCCAACGTCGCTTCGGTAAAACCATACAGCTCTATGCCCCTCTTTACCTGAGCAATGAGTGCCAAAACATCTGTACATATTGCGGTTTTAGCATGGACAATAAAATTAAACGCAAAACCCTCAGCAACACCGAACTATTACTGGAGGCGATGACACTTAAATCCATGGGAATCAACCACATTTTGCTAGTCAGCGGAGAAGCCAACAAAACGGTCGAGATCAATTATTTCCTAAACGCTATTCACCTTTTAAAACCTCATTTTTCACAGATATCCATTGAGGTACAGCCACTGGAAGAATCCGAGTACCGACTACTACAGACCGCAGGTGTATATGCAATTTTGGTCTATCAGGAAACCTACCATCGGGAAGTTTACAAACAATATCATCCGAAAGGAAAGAAGTCCAATTTTGACTATCGTTTGGATACGCCCGACCGTATAGGCCGGGCTGGAATCCATAAAATCGGTCTGGGGGTATTACTTGGGCTAGAGGACTGGCGGGTGGACAGCTTTTTCACCGCGGCACACATTGCCTATTTGCAAAAACAATATTGGCAGACACGCTATTCCATTTCCTTTCCACGCTTACGACCAGCCGCGGGTTCTGTTGAACCAAATTTTCATTTGGCCGATCGTGATCTGCTGCAGTTGATCTGCGCATATCGTCTGTGGAATGAAAATTTGGAAATCTCCATTTCAACCAGAGAAAACCAAACCTTCAGGGATCATATCATACCCATTGGCGTAACCACAATGAGTGCAGCTTCAAAAACCAATCCTGGAGGCTATGTTGTCGATCCCCAAGCTTTGGAACAATTTGAAGTAAGTGATGAAAGAAATATGGAAACAATAAAAAATCAAATCCGAAAAATGGGCTATTCTCCAGTGATGAAAGACTGGGAAAGCAATTATGCCGGTATAGTACGTTAAATACATGAAAAAAGATAACATTTTTGATCGCTATAGCAGACAGATTTTTATCGAAGAGATTGGCGTTGCCGGACAACGGAAGATTATGGATGCCAAGGTATTGGTCGTCGGTGCAGGCGGACTCGGGAGTCCTGTCGTTCAATATTTAGCCGCGGCCGGTATAGGCAAACTTGGGCTGGTTGATTTTGACCGGGTTGAAATCCACAATCTTAATAGACAGATCATTCATTCCGAAAATAATATACACCAAGCAAAAACAGAAAGTGCCACAGCCTATGTACGACAGCACAATAGCACAATTGATTTTGAACCCTTTCAGGTAAAAATAGATGCTGACAACGCGCTAGCAATGCTCGCGCCCTATCATATCATTGTCGATTGCTGTGATAACTTTACAACGCGCTATCTGCTTAATCAGACCTGCCTACAACTCGATAAACCTTTGGTATACGGTAGCATCTATGGTTTCGAAGGCCAGCTGGCTGTCTTTAACTATCAGGGTAGTAAAAACCTATTAGATATCTTTCCAACACCGCCCGATCCGGAGCAGGTTCCAAATTGCGATAAAAATGGGGTGCTAGGCCCCCTGCCCGGTATTATCGGCAGTATGATGGCCATGCAGGTACTTAAAATAGTAACCGGATTACCCGTAGATAGCAACCAGTTAACGATTGTTGACACATTTCATTGGCGTTTTTCGAAACTCCTATTCTAAGGATTATTTCGGAAGACGTACCACAAAATGAGATAGAACGCTTTAAAAGAGCTCAAAAATTTATTTTAAAACAACTAGCGACAAACAAAATTTCCTAATTTTAGTTTATATATTAGCAAGCTTAAATGTCAAATTTACGATCTGGAATGAAAAAAGTAATTTATCCATTACTCTCCCTCTCTTTATTACCCTTATTTTCTGTCGCGCAAGAGACGAAACTCACCGCTGATGATCTATTTGTAAAAGCGCGAAAAGTAGCTTTTGATTCAAAAGATTATCCGCAAGCCATTCAATTATCAAAACAGGCCCTACTTCAAGCACCAGATTACACGGATATTAGCATTTTTCTCGGACGTCTTTATACCTGGTCGGATAAAATTGATTCGGCACGAACCATTTTTACAGAACTGGAAAAAAAGAATGCAAGTGATGAAGATTTCTTTTTAGCCTACGCCTCATTGGAATATTGGAATGATCAGACTGACAAAGCGATTGCAATTACAGACAAAGGGCTTAGCATACATCCGCAGTCTCAGGATTTACTTCTTTTAAAAGGTAAAATAAGTTATGGCAATGATCATTATGAGGCAGCCGAAAAGGCAATTAATAGTTTATTGGCAATTAATCCTAAAAATACGGAAGCAAGAGCGCTGGCAAAAAATATTGAAGAATATACGGCTAAAAATGCAATCGGTCTGACGTACAATTTCGTATATTTTGACAAACAGTTTGATCATAATTGGCACATTGTTGGATTAAGCTATAAACGGGCAACACCAATAGGATCCGTTATTTTCAGAACGAACTATGCGAATAAATTTGCAGAAAATGGCGTCCAATTTGAGATGGAGGCTTACCCACGGCTTTCAAAAATATTTTACCTATATGTCGGTGCTGGATATTCCAATAATGTGGGGATTTTTGCGAAATATAGAACTGGTGTGTCTCTCTATGCCAATCTTCCGAACAGCTTTGAGGGGGAAATCGGATATCGTCAGCTTTATTTTAGTGACAATATCTGGATGTACACGGCTTCAGTCGGAAAATATTACCAAAACTTTTGGTTCAATCTGAGGACTTACCTTACACCGGGCGAAAAGAATATTTCCCAATCCTATACCGGAACAGTCCGCTATTATACAAAAGGAGCAAATGATTACTTCGGATTTAGTGCCGGAACGGGTCTGAGCCCCGAGGAAAACCGAAATAATCTATTGGACAACGCTTCCTATAAATTAAAAACATTCAAAGTAGGTGCCGAGTATAATTTCTCCGTTAAGCAAAGTAACTTATTTTCAATTTCGGGCACCTATTATAACCAAGAATTCAGGCCGAAAGAGCGAGGAAATCAATTGGACATCATCCTTGGTTATATTCGAAAATTCTAGTTGTTTTTTGTTCGATTAAAGTAATTTGTATAAACACTATCCGGAAGAAGTCGCTTTTGCGTATAAAAAAGTTTGTTCTTGCGCTTAAATAATTCAAAGCGCTTGGACAATTCTTCTTTCGCATTATCCGCGGCGGCATCTTCATTGAGCACACCATCCAGTTTATACAGTTGTCCATCGGAAAGATGGTAACTGCCTTTCACAAAATCATTCAATTGATTTTTACTCTGCATCATGGCTATACCATCACCCTGTGCCGATGCACCCTTATCGAGCCCCTGACCGATCCATGTAACCTGGGTAGGCGTTTTAAGCCCAAAATTCTCGCGATAGTAGGCCAATATAGAAGGCGCGACATCAAAATGGCTAACAAAATTATGAAAAGTCTTTGGCTCTTTTAAAAGTGGTGAATAAATCAACAAGGGAACATGATAACGATCGATTTTGCTTTGTAAGGGTATCTCAGGCATCGCGTGGTCTCCAGTTATGACAAAAATAGTATTTGCAAAATCTGGTCTCTTTTTATATTCTTTAAAAAACTGCTCCATCGCATCATCCAAATTCAGTACCGAAACAAGTTGGGTACGGTTTTCCAAAGCCCACTTTTTTTGTTCCGGTGTAAGGTTCAATGTTGCTATACGTTGATCAAACAATTGCTCATAATGAGCCGCATTATTGATCAAAAACGGATTATGGGTTGATAGCGTTAAAAGCACATGGAAATAAGGGTGTTCCTGTACTTTCTGCACTTCAAGAAGTTTGCTAAAGACAGCTTGATCTTCATATCCCCAGCTCTCCCCACCCTTTTCGGGCAATTTTTTATAGGGAGGTCCAAATGCCGCTTGGTCCATGAGCATATCTATTTTATTATAATCCATGAACTTTTTCATGAAATCAAAATTAGAATGACCACCATAGAAAAATCCAGTATTGAATCCATTGCTCTTCAGAATATTAAAGAGATTGAAGTTGTCTGGCAAGGTGTCTTGTTCCAGGAATCCATGTGTCGCAAAAGGCAACGAACCTGTTATGGTCGGTAAAACGGAAAATGTCCGACCTGAGGAACTCATATTATTATCCCAATACAAAGACTGTTGCTTCAATGTACCTATAAAAGGTGTAAAGTTGCCAATATAACCATTTTCAGCACTATAGGCATGTCCTAAACCCTCGATAACAAGAATGACCAAATTGGGTACTTTCGCTGTTTTTTGCATGTATGTCCCCAGGAAATCTTTCGTGTCCTCTTTTTTCAAAAAAGGAAATTTAGTATCTAATACTTTTCCATCATCGCCGTCTTTACTGAACATCGCGAGCATCCCCGGGTGTTCATCCACGTAATTGGATAAATTGGAGTCGAAAAAATAACGCCATTTACTCCGGCTTGCATTGGCTACGAATTCATCTTTTTCGGCGCGACCTCCCAAAAGCGAAGCCGAGGAGATGAAAAACGATATGATCCCCAAAGATAACAGTGCAATACTAGCATAGGACTTTTTGAATGTTTGCTTATTGGCAATCCAAAGGGGGACCCAAGAGATTACAATCAATAATAAAAGCAAGGCAATATTGGTAAAACTCAACATACCGCTAGCCTCCAAAATTTGCTTCATCTCTTCCGAACTGTAATAGAACATATCAGCTCCAAGCAAATTTCTGGATTCGCCAAAATACAGAAACAAGATGAATTGCATAACGACAATAAACGAGAACGATATGACCATAAGAAGTCTCGCCCAAAAACTGCTTATGAACTGAAGCAATAAATAGCCGATTCCCAAACAGGCCAAGGCTTGAAAGATGAACAGGGTGTTATCCAAAAACAGGTACTTCCCGGCATGTGACTCCGAAAGCTGAACAAATCGACGACCGTACCACCACCATTCTACTCCAACGGATAACATATACAGCGCAAAGACCACCAACATAACAGGCCCTAAGCTCTGTAACGACAGATTTAATCGCTGACCGAGGTATTTCCAAACCGACTCATTCGCATCTTTTTGTTGAAAGCCTTGTCGCGTCATTTCTCCCCAGCCATGCTGCTTCCGAAAATAATCAACAACCCCCTGTACTCCAGCTTTAACAACAATGGGATGAAAGTATAAAGGTTCTAATATCGCCGTAGTAATTAGCGTGGAGAGATCTCTTTTCTTAGAATAAACCTGATGGCTAACAAGATCAACCAAGATTGCATAGATCGAATATAAAATTCCGGAAGCAATCACCAATGCAAATAGCGCAAAGAAAAATGGCCAGTTGATGATGCCCAGAATAAAGAAGATTATAAAAACTATATAGCCGGTAAATTCGACAATGGGCCCCAGGAATTCAAAGAAAAACCAATAAGGCATACTGACCATACCAAAACGGCCATATTTCGGATTGAACATGAGCTTCCGATGTTTCCATAAGGTCTCCATTGTGCCCCGCATCCAACGATTACGCTGTTTACGTAATACTTCTTTTGACTCGGGTACTTCGGTCCAGCACAATGGATCAGGAATGTTGACCACCTCGTAGGCTTGCTTTTGCTCCTCCATATAACGGCGCATACGAACAACAAGCTCCATATCTTCTCCTACCGTATTTCGGTCATACCCCCCACAAGCCAATACGATCTCCCGGTCAAAAGCGCCAAATGCCCCGGAAATAAGAATTAAACCCGAAGCCCTTGACCAAGCCATTCGACCTAAAATAAAAGCACGGATGTACTCTAAGGCCTGCGTACGCCCCAACCATGATTTTGGAAGATTAACGTCCACGACAGAACCATTCACGACATTACAGTTATTGGCCAAACGTATAACTCCGCCGCAGGCTATAACGCGTTTGTCGGTCTGTTCCAAAAATGGCTTTGCTAATTTTAGAATAGCATCCTGTTCCAAAATACAATCTACATCAATACAGACGATATAATCTCCAGAAGAAATATTAACGCCGACGTTGAGCGCATCAGCCTTACCGCCATTTTCCTTGTCAACAACAATCAGCTTCTTAAATGCTGGATTTTTGCTCTTATAGATTCCCCTTATATCCTTGGTCTCAATATTTCCCTGAACAAAAAAAGACGTTGGCTCAAGTTCATAAGAGGCGATCAATTTCAAAATTGAGTCGTCTTTACTACCATCATTGACGATGATAATTTCCAGATTATGATAATATAGCGACAATAAAGAACGTACATTTTCAACGATGGTCATCCCCTCGTTGTAGGCTGGAGCAATCAGACTGAATGTAGGCGCGTTGGGGTTGGTCGCAATAATACTATAATCCGTAAACGTATTATTGTGTTTGTAACGAAACACCGCTCCATAAGCGTATAGCCCTATCCACGTATAGATAATGAATACTGCTGCCGAATAAAGCAAAAATAACCAAACTATAATTTCGTATACGATATGGGAAAACTCTAACATTTTTTCTCTTGCAATGCGTGTTTAATAATTTGTGTAAGTTCGTCGTATGTATCTTCACGTTGTGAAATTTCGCGGAGATAATGTTCTTCTCCCAGCACAACAAGTACTTCTGCAGCAGAAATTTTAATTGACACTTCGCTATGGTTCCAAAGTTGATCCTTTAGAAAATGCTCACTTTCTCTACTTTTGGCAATTTTCATCGCTTTAAGGATTTCAATCTGGACTTCGATGGGTTGCAGATCAAAATTCTGTATAAATTGCTGAATTGTCCCACTGTTCTCAATGGCCTGCAATGTTCGTATGGCTTGTATACGCACCTTCGTAGATGGATGATCCAATAGGTTAAAAACTTCCGTATAAAAAGTCATCAATCTAAATTTTCGGATCAAGCGCAATGTAAATATGACAACCGAATCATTTGAACTCTTAAGCCAGGTATCCACATGTAACTCCGAGAGTTCGGGTATTTCATGAATAGAAAACAATAAACGTAATTGTTGCCAGTCGGATAAGGGGCGATCAAAATGATCCAAAAAACCAAGTCCCTCATACCCTTTGAAACTTACGATTGCATATTGTGCCTCTTGATATACCGCAGTGCGGGAATCATTAAGCTTGGCTGTTATCTCGGGGATTGCTGATTCGACATTCATCGCAGCAAGCTCCTGAACCCCACCGGCAACCAAATAAGCTTTTCTATGGCGAAGCTTTCGCCAAGCTTCATCCTCCAATTTAAAATCTTGAAACAACCTATTGATCGATTGTTTAGCCCCACCAGAAAATTTTCTATCAGAATCAACTAATACATCCAAAAAAAGAGCTCGAAAAGAAGGTTCTTTCAAATACTCCGCAAACTGCAGGTCTCGATCGCCATTCTCATCGCCACCAACAATAGTCTCCATAATTTTGTACTCGATGATCTGTCGCCACGATTGCCTATTATGAAGGATTCTATAGCTATAGAAGCTGTATCCCAGTACCGTGATAATCAGCAATAGTACTAAAATCAATACGATAACAATCGCCAAAATAAGCTCATGTAGCTCGATATTGTGATGCATAATTTAGTTTTATTTATTTATTTATTAGGCGTTTTATCCTAAGAATCAGTTCGTTTGGACTAAACGGCTTAACCATAAAATCAGATGCGCCTAGATCAAATGCATCGACCACGACCTCCTCCTGGCCCATGCTCGATAATACGATGACCGGGATTTTCTTTCCGATAGTCTTTATTGCTGAAAGAATTTCAATACCGGAAGCAAAAGGCATCATAATATCCGTTACAACCAAATCCAAATCCAGCTCATTAATTTTCTCGATGGCTTCACGACCATTTCTGGTCAGCACCACTTCGTGTCCCTCTTTTACTAATTTGTGTTCAACAGTACGTAGTATCAATTCGTCGTCTTCCGCTATTAAAATCAACATATCATTATTTATTTAAGATTTTTCCAATTAATTCCAATCCGATATCCATTTCCTGTTCGATTGCCACAAAAGCGATGGCAAGCTCTGTTTCAATCGTTGGGCTAGTCTCCAAGTCTTTGGTCATTTGGGCCAACTTGATAAGTCCGGCTGTCGATGAAGTTCCCCGCAACTTATGAAGGAGTTCCTTGATGCGTACAATATCGTTTGTATCTATTGCCTCCTTTAACTGCTTTCTAGACCCCGTTATTTCCCGCACGACCAAATCCAGAAAAAAGGTTAAAAATGCGGGATCATCACCGGCCTGTTCTTCGAGGCGCTGCATATCCAAATGCTCATCCAAATCCTCTAGATCTGAAGCTTCGGCAGCACTAGGTTTTACCGATAACATCGCCTTTTCCAGGGCCTTGAACAAATCCTGTTGTCGAATGGGTTTAGCGAGAAAGTCCGACATCCCCGCATCGAGACAGCGTTCCTTTTCGCCAGAAATATTACCTGCAGTAACACCGATAATGGGTGTTTCAGCATAAGCTGCCATTTGCCGGATCTGTTTGGTTGCTTCGATCCCATCGACTTCGGGCATCTGAACATCCATCAAAATAAAATCAAATTGTTTTTCTTTGCAAGCTTGAATGGCTTGTGCTCCATCAGAAACTTCGGTTAAATGTGCTCCAGGCATTATGCTTGCCATCATGCGTAAATTAAGGGCCATATTAACGGCATTGTCGTCTGCCAACAACACTTGAACGTCTTGACCGTACGAATCCGATGATAACGATAAGTTTGCATTCGCCTTTAATTGCACGGCATCCTCCCTATTCTGCTGTATCGCCCTTCTTAAAGTCGAATACAGTTCCTCAGATTTAATCGGCTTAAGTAGACAGAATGACCGCTCCTCCTGTCTAAATGCTGAAATTACCTCATGCTCTTCAGACGAAGTGTGCAACACGATCAAAGGGATACCTTCTTCCTGTTTTTTAAAGAGTTCTTTGATTTTTTCTATCGTTTCGAGGCCCGATAAGATCGGCATATGGTAGTCCATTAAAATAACATCGAAACGTTCCCCTTTCATCAGCAACTGTAAGGCTTCCATGCCGTTTTCTGCGAGGACAGATTCGACGTTTTTATAGGCCAGCATATGCTGCAGGATAATCCGATTATTAGCATTGTCATCGACAACGAGAACACGATTTAAAGGTAAAGCTGTATCTTCATCTTCCATTTCTTCACATCGGACCTCGATATCAAAATAGAACGTCGATCCGACACCCAGTTCGCTTTCCAGATTCAATTTACTTCCCATGTATTTCAAGAGGTTGTTGGAGATTGTCAAACCGAGTCCCGTGCCGCCATATCGTTTACTTACTGAGCTATCTTCTTGCGTAAAGGCATCAAAGATGCGTTGTTGTTTCTCTGGCGGAATTCCTATCCCGGTATCTCTAACCGCAAAACGTAAGGTTAATTTATTCTCATCATTGCGAAGTTTGCTGATCTTAAATTCGATTTCGCCTTTTTCCGTAAACTTAACTGCATTACCTAATAAATTCACCAACACTTGCTTAATACGTGCCTCATCAATCCAAACAAAAGCCGGCAGTCCCTGCTCAATGTTCAAAAGCAGTTCGACTTCTTTTCGTTGTGCTTGATAGAGAACAACATTAATAACCTGATTGGCTACATCATATACGTTATACTTATCGACAAATAATTCGAGTTTACCCGATTCAATTTTTGAAAAGTCTAAAATGTCATTAATAATATTGAGTAAGCTATTTCCCGATTCATTGATATAGCCGAGGTATTGTAGCTGTGTATCATTTAACGGTGTTTTTAATAACAAATCGGAGAATCCGATCACACCGTTTAAAGGCGTTCGAATTTCGTGACTCATATTGGCGAGGAATTCGGACTTTGCTTTACTCGCCAGATCGGCCAGTTCCTTCGCTAACTTTAATTCATCATTTATTTTTACCGATTCCGTGGTATTTTGTGTAAAAATAATGATCCCACCTATACTTCCATCAGCAAGATGCCAAGGTCTTACTTCCCAATTGAAATGTTGCGCTTCGGCAAGTCCACCAGCCTGTATGACCTCATCCGTATTCTTATAAGGTATTCCCTCCAGCGCATCAAGGTAGATTTTTTTTCTATTTTCTGGGATATTTGGGAACAGTTTAAAAAAGTTACTATTTGGCGGCAAGCTTGCCCCTTCGTGAAAATCTTCTAACCATTGATTACTTACCGAAATATAGTTAAAGTCTCGGTCAAACATAGCAACCGAAGCAGGAACATAATCCACAAACGCACGTAACATCGATTCTTTGCGTTCCAGCTCCAAGTATAGCGATTTACTTTGATCGATATCCTGAATAATTCCAAAAACACGCTTACACACATCGTTTTCAAATTCGGGAATACCCTTTACCCGTACCCAAATTGATTCGCCATCTTGCTTTAATAGACGCAATTCCGTATCGTAAGGTGTTCTTGATGTAATGGCATCTTCAAAAATTCCACGCAAAATAACCTGGCTTTCCGGCTCATAAAATCCGATTGCATGTTCAAAATCAGGTGTAAAATCAGGAGCCACACCATGAATTAGCTTCGTGGAGTCGGACCAATAAACCTTATTTTCAACTAAGTTGACCTCCCATCCGCCAACCTGAGCGACAGCATTGGTCTGCTCCAGGATCTGTTTGGTATGCAAAAGATCATTTTCAAGTCGCAATCGATCCGTCATATTCAAGGCTGTACTGACAACATAAGATCGCCCATTTTCATCCGTTTCCAACATATTGTGGTATAGCCAAGAAATATCTTCACCATCTTTTGTTTGGAGAACCATCATTCCAGAATCCTCTTTATTGCTGGCAATGCGCTTGAGATATTCCTCAACCAGACCCACATGATGAGACGGAACCAATTTCTTCAGGTTAAGTCCTTTTACCTCTTCTTTGGCATACCGCAATATCTCTCTTCCTTTTTCATTGACGGATAGAATATTACCGTCCAAATCATGCATACTCATGAGGCCAATCGCATTTTCAAAAAAGCTACGAAATCTACGTTCGGAATTCTCCAACTTGAGTTTTTCTTCGCGTTCTTTTGTTACGTTTCTGCCAAAGGCCAGAATATCATGGTTTATCGGATCATATTTGAAATGCCATTCAATTTCTACAACTTGACCATTTTCTGTTTTAGTCCTACTTGTAGATTGAACGCCGTATTTTGTTTCCTCAACTCGACCTAAGTCCGACACTAACTCCCTTTCAGTGTCTCCCAATAATGTAAAAATAGATTTGCCTAAACTATTCGATCTGGACAATCCCAAGACTTTACTAAATGCAGGGTTAACTTCTCTTACCTTGCGCGTCTCATCCAATACACAAATAATATTGTTCGTCAAGTGAAAAATTTCGGAGAAATAACCAGCCTGTACTTTTCGTTTTTTTCCCAATAATATTTTGGTTACTGCCTTGCCAAGCTCCTCCAACGAGTCTTTTTGTTTATCCGAAAGCTTTTTCGAATGGAAATCAATGACACAGATTGTTCCAAGAGCATCGCCATCATCATCCAAAAGAGGAACTCCGGCATAAAAACGAATATTTCCTTCGCGAATTAATGGATTGGAAGACGAGCGTGGATCTTCAAAAGTATCTTCAATAACAAGGACCTCCTTGCTCATTATGGTATATTGACAGACCGTATTCTTCCTTTCAACGGTATCCAGCTCCATCCCAACACAACTTTGAATACGTTGTGTTTCTTCTTCCATCATGGCAATTAAAGATGCAGGGCAATCTGTAATCAGACAGGCTGCCTGCGCAAAAACATCCAGCTCAGGGTCTTTCCCGAGTCCCATTAACTCATAGGACTTTAATTTTTCTATCCTTCTTAACTCATTTTCAGGAAAAACATTATTTGCCATTCACTTCTAATATTTAGATCTGGTTTATTGTGACCGTGAAGTTAATAAAAACATTGTTTAACGCCTAAACAATAAGGAAATATTGATCAGATAATGTTTTATAAAGAACAAACAACTGGTAAATTAGTTGATGCAATAAAAAGATTTACCAGACATCCTTTTCATAATTTAGTTATTTACTAATTGAATTTTATAAAGCTTGACCTTATTAAGAAAGACAACTGTATATTTTATGAAGTCTGTACAAACTGATCAAATAAATAGCTTAAAAACGAAAGAGCCCCGCTAGATGTGATAGCGGGGCTCTTCAATATATTTAAATTAAAAAAGTTTTCCAATACTCTGTTCGGCATAGCCAGCACTTGCTGTCATTCCCTTCCCTCCAATACCGGTTCTGACATGTATTCTTGGGCTAACGTCGATTTCAAGAATATGATCTTTGTGCTGCGAATAATAACCTGCCCAAGAAGATGAAATCCAGGTACGCTCCATTGGCATGATACGGTTGGCTTCTGCAATCATTAATTCATTGATATAGGAGCTTACTGAGAAGCCCAGTTCATCCAGTCTGTTGCCCGCTGCATATTCATGCGAATCACCGATAATAATACTACCATCCGTGGCCTGTTTAAATAGGATATGAATTCCATAATTGCGCAGCTCCTGATAGTGATCAGGCATTGGAATTGTCTGAAACGATGGACAATATTCTTCAAAACTCTCGTATCGACGAATGGTCAACCCAGTTAAGATATTCCCCGGAAGATGTATATGAGCGATAGGCTTTGTACGCATCATTTGCAACTTGCTAATTTCAAGCCCGCTATTATCAAACAAGGAACGATATAAAATTTTAAACTCGTATCCATTGCAGATAAGCAATTTCTTCCCTTCAAAGTTTTCTAGCGTGCTGCTTGTGACAACAACAGCATCATTTTTATCCTCGCAGGCCACAATTGTCGTATCGTATTTCAACGTATAGTCCACAAACTTATTTTGCATATAAATATGCAGTTGTCTAATCATTGACTCGGGTTCTACACTGAGTTCCTGCGGAAAAAAGATAGCTTCTTTAACATAATCAGCATTCATTACGGGATATTTCAATAAAACCTGTTCCTTTGAACAAAGTTCATGATCATATCCTTTTCCCTCATAGTGCTTAGATAGCTCGTGAAGCACCTGAACTTCATCACTATCCGAAGCAATATAGATGCTGCCGTTATTTCTAACAGATATATCCATCTCTTTCTGAATAGACTGATATATTTCAAGTCCTCGCACACCATAATCAAACCATTCGCCTGCCATCCCCGATGGCACTACCTGTCCGAAATTACGAACAGTAGATCCCACGGGGAAATTATCTTTTTCGAGTTGGAGCACGCGTAATCCCATTTGTAACGCATGATAGGCATGAAAGGTCCCTAAAATCCCCCCCCCAACAATAATTAAATCATATGTATTTGTTTTCATCTTTATAAATAGAATATCATAAAAAAGTATAGTTAACTAATTTGCACTTCTCCTTTTGTGGTATGCCAAGGGGCCAACAACTCACCATCACTTCCTTTCATCTGTTCTTTTTTTCGAATAAAATAGAGTAGAGAGAAGATACCCAAAATAGCTCCGATAATAGAGGCTAAAAAGACCAATTGAATAAAGTAATTTCCCCAAGTAACAGAATTTGGCATAAACTCTTTGTTTACCAATATCAGAAAACTACCCAAATAACCGATAGAGTCAGCCATATACATAACAAAACCGATGTTACTTTTCATACGATATGTTGCGATCATTCGCTCAAAAAATATCGCATTGTAAGGGATGTATGCCATATACAAGCCCAAACCGACGAGCAACATCCAACTTAAACCGTCAATCCATTGTTTCGTAAACAAATAGGTAGAAATACCTGCAGTCAGAAAACCTATAATGATCATATAGTGGATCAACTTAAATGCTTTAAGATTATTTTTAACCATGATTAGACAACTTACCAGCAGCAGTACAATCAAGGAGATAGTCCCATCAACTTTTGCAAAAATGCCCGCCCCTTTCACATGTAACATCTGCCAGATTTCAACCTCAAAATTATCGCGTACATCACGTAAAATAGTAAGCATGGTGTAAACGATAATAGTCAAAACGATACCCGGCATAAAGGTTTTAAAAAAGTGTTTTCGCATTTTACTATCCATCGCAATGCGTTCCGTCCGTAGCCTCTTATCCTCTTCTGTTGGCCCTGGAGCATTTTCCAATATCCATACACACAAAACAAAGGGCAGAAAAAACAGTAAACCCGTCAAAAATGGCATCCAAAACTCGTTAACATGAAAAGAAGACATCAACCACCGTCCAACCGTTTTTATCAGTCCTGACGCGAAAATCAAGCTCACAGACATCACTGCCCCCATAATCTCTGTAAACCGCCTTCCCTCTAAATAACTAAATACCAAGCCCCAAACCATTCCCAATGGAAAACCATTGATAAAAAGAAAGACAACATTCCAAGGTCTCGGACAAACTGCAAATGCCAAAAGTCCTATCCATGAAATACAAATCAAACCGATTAAATATCGCCCTCTATTACGCTGTTTACTTTCAGAGATAAATTTAATGCCATAAAACTTGGACAACAAATACCCCAGCATTTGAATGACCACCATACAGACTTTATAATCGACACCAAAAACAGTATCATTTGCAAAAGCAGATGCCGTAAATGACTTTCTAAATGAATACATACTCGTGTAACATAAAAATGCTGTAACAGCCAGAACAATAGCCACAGATTTCTCATCCAATCTATTTATGCGTCTTTTTATTCGTTGGTTTAACTCCATATTTAAACTTGTTAACAGACCTCATTGTCCGCAATCAAAAGTAAATTTTGGAAATTAACACAAGACTAAACTTTTGTTAAGTATTTATAAACAAATATAAACATCCCTTTGCGATACGAAAAGTATAAAATAAAAAAAGCATCACTGAATGATTCAATGATGCTCTGACAATTAACAGGTTGTCCTCTATTTCTTATTTTCAAAAAAGTATACAATTAGCATAACGGCCTTTTCACTTCCAACATTACGCGGTGTATGTGACAATCGTCCATTAAAAAAGATCGAATCGCCCTCTTCTAAGCTTATTTTTTGATCATTGAAGATGTACTCAACCTGTCCGCTAATGATATATTTATATTCATAAGCTTCGGTCTCAACCATTGGTCGCTGTGCATCTGGAAGCAACTCCAAAAGAACAATGTCCATGGTCGAACTATCCATCGCAGATGTAAAAATCCTTTTATAATGGAAACCAATCGCCGACTCTTTTTCAAACGGACTATACGTATCTTTTTTCCGAACGACCACAGGACCTGAATCCAATTCAGAATTAAAATCTTTAAAAAACTCATTAAGATCAATATTCAGTGCATTGATGATATTAATCAATACGAGTAAGGAGGGTATTGTTCTATTATTTTCAATCTGCGAAATAAGTCCCTTGCTTACCCCCGCTCTATCAGCAACTTCCTGTATGGTAATTCCTTTTTCTTTTCGAATTTCCTTAATCTTATTACTAATCTTGAATATCGTATTATCTTCCATAATTTGGCCAAAAGTAAACATTTTTCCTATGTCGCGTATATTAAGTTTTTATCACCTAATCATAGGCCACCTCTAAAATTAGGATATTTCACTGTTATCAGAAAACTGCGGTTCAATAGTCGGCGATATTGTACTCTTCTGATTTGATCGAAGCGCTACCAAAATGTTTGGGATTCTCCTTTTGCCCCAGATCTAAGGTGTAGTATGAATGTCCACATGGCGGGCCATGCCCCTTTTGCACTTCCAAGTTTAGCTCGGATTTCTATACGCCCGTACTGAAAAGCAAACTTTCCCTTACTCCATATCCCGCCTGTCAAAAATGGTCTTGAATCTCTATTTTTGTCTGTATTTTTAATTCCTTTAAGAATCAACTCTCCATTTTCCCATCCAAAACAGGCGTCATCTGTACTCATGTGTCGATTCCAGTCAGCTCCGCCTGCTGGAATCCGGGACCATTTACTACTGTCTAGCTTAGGGGAATTAAAGTGCTCTTCCCATACCAGCTTCCATTCCTTAACCTCGCGATCTTTCTTTTGCACATATACATAAGGATGATCTTTGGGACTATAATGAACACCACATGCAGAAAACAACAGATAAAAAAAACTTAGTCCTAGGACTCTTTTCATGATTAACATTAATTGTTTGCGAAAAAAATGAGTTAGGCCTAAATTTAGACATAATTTACCATACCTGATAGATTCCCGAACAATTAAGAGGGACTAAAACGCAAAGGAAAAAGGAAATGTAATTTTTTACTATCCTTAAAACATAGGATGTGCGTTTGCTGCATTTTTAGGAACATCTTGCTGTGCATCCCAATGCTCCACAATTTTACCTTTTTCTAGCCTGAAGATATCAATAGTCGATTTAAGACTACCATCTGGATTCTTATTTTTTAGGTGAATGAAGACCAAATCTCCATCCGAAGCAATGTGTTGCACATCAATCTTCGTTTTAGGCTGTCCTTCAAACCATTTCGCCGCAGCGAGCTTAAATGCTGCTGCTCCATCCGCAACAGAGGGATTATGTTGGATATATCCGGGAGAAATGTACTTATCAACTGCAGAAACATCCTTATCACCAAACATTTGCTGATAAAAATCTAAAACGATTCTTTTGTTCTCTTTGTTTTCGTCAAGTTGTTTTTGTGCAGCCTCCTTTGATTCATTTGTCTGTGGCTGCTGACAGCCTAGCGTTAGCAATAAAACAGAGAAAGTCATGACCTTAACTATTGTTCTATTTTTCATCTTTAAATCTATTTTTAATTGAAGTCTTCGATTTCCACCTCACATTAGCACAATCCAATTTACCTAAATTATACAATATATAAGGCTTTTATTTGAGTTCATTTACACGATTAAATATTGGCATGAAAATTGGATTTACTGTCTATAGTATAATATTCAGAAATATACATTTCATAAATTTAGGTTAATAATTGGTTAGGTTAAACACCTGAAGCCCCCAACTTCAGGTGTTTTTTTATAGATTTTCGAAAATCACTATCGCCTAAAAAACAAAATTGCCAATTATTGCTTTTATTAATCTAGTTCAATAAAATTCCCTGTTGGTCGGCGTAACTTTACATTAGTTAAGAAAATAAAATTATCAGCTATGGAAAATAAAATATTAGGGTTACATCACATTACTGCGATAGCAGACAACGCAAAGCGAAATCTCGATTTTTACACGAGAGTACTGGGTGTACGCCTTGTCAAAAAAACAGTTAATTTCGACGACCCTGGCACCTATCACTTCTACTTCGGCAATGAACAGGGCGAACCAGGAACGATCCTTACATTTTTCCCATGGGAAGGTATCGGAAAGGGTACCGCAGGAGCAGGAATGGCAACTCATATTGGCTATGCCGTACCTCAAGGAAGTTTGGATTTTTGGAAAAATCGCTTAGGGGAACATCAGATTAGTTTACAGGAAAGTGAAATTTTTGGAGAGAAGCTAATTTCATTTAATGATCCCGATGGATTGCAGCTTCAGTTTATTGAAACGAAAGATGATAGAAAGGCATGGACAACGACTGACATCAATAGCGAACATGCACTAAAAGGCTTCCATAATATCACACTTTCATTAAAAGAAGCAGATCCGACGCTAAAAGTATTGACCGATATTTTGGGTTATTCGCTGCAACAACAACAAGATAATCGTTATAGGTTAACAACGGATAGCATTGATACAGCTAACATCGTTGACATAATAGCGGATAAAAATCTGCCATACGGCAAAAATGCAGCCGGTACAAACCATCATGTCGCATTTCGGGTAAAGGACGACAATGTTTTGATGGAGTATCGTGAAAAGGTGCTTTCAGCAGGGTTAGATATCACACCAAAAATAGATCGAGATTACTTTTTCTCACTCTATTTTCGTGAACCTGGTGGTGTCTTATTTGAAATCGCGACAGACAATCCCGGATTTACGGTAGACGAACCGCTATCCAGTTTAGGATCGGCACTCAAATTGCCAAAGCAATATGAAAGCTACCGTTCGCAGATTGAACAGACATTGCCAAAAATCGATTAATTAAATTATATAAACATCATTATACAAACGAGGAAGTTATGGAAAGAACTGAAATTGTATTAGACAAAAATCAACGTGGAGAGCTCCAATTATTCTCCGATGAACGCAAAGCAGGTTTGATGAGTATCGCTATCATTGACGGTAATCTCGTTGTTTACCATACAGAGGTGGACGAAGCCTATGAGGGAAGAGGATTTGCAAAAATACTGCTCGAGAAATTGGTATCTCATGCGCGCGAAAACAACATGAAAATTGTTCCATTATGTCCTTATGTAAATGCGCAGTTTCATCGTCATCCAGAACTATATCAAGACGTTTGGTTTAAAAAAACGGTATAAACTATCCTACATGAAAGCATAAAATGAGTCATTCAATAAATATTAAAACAGCTGGTAAAAATTTAGAACAGACAGAAAAAGCCATTGTCATGATCCATGGTCGTGGGGGGAGTGCAGAAGACATCCTTGGCATGTCATCCTATCTTCATGTCGATAATTTTGCACTACTTGCACCGCAGGCAGAAAATCACACTTGGTACCCCTACTCTTTTATTGCTCCCGTACAAGAGAACGAACCCTGGTTGAGTTCCGCAATTGATTTGATCGATCATACAGTTAAACTAGCTTTAGACAATGGGATCCGCGCCGAAAATATCTATTTTTTTGGTTTTTCTCAGGGCGCCTGTTTAACACTAGAATACCTTGCACGGCATGCGCAGCGCTATGGTGGGGCTATAGCAATTATAGGTGGGGTAATCGGTGAAGAAATTAACAGGGATAATTACACGGGTGACTTTGCACAAACGCCTATTTTTATTGGCACGAGCGATCCTGATTTCCATGTTCCTCTTGAGCGGGTTGAAGCTACGGTATCCATCTTAGCACAAATGAATGCCAATGTAAAGCTCATGGTATATCAAGACGCGGGACACACCATCAATCGCGAAGAGATCGATCTCGCAAACGAATTCGTTCTTCAAGAAATACAGAAGTGATCCATTGGTAAACAGTGATCCATTGGTTGTTGATTATAATAATTAATCAACAACCAATTTTAAGGCATTATACTTTTGGGTATTTATAGCCGTTATGATAAACCGAAGCTAAGTATTTATTTGCTTTCTGATCGGTGAAATGCTGTTTATCTTTATTCCAGTAGAGTTTTTGTCCAGTCCTGAATGCAATATTTCCGAGCTGGGAAAAGATGGCAATATGCGCCCCCACTTCAATTGGTGCATGAAGTACTTCTGGATTACGTTGGCGAATTGCTGCTACAAAATTTTCCATATGTTTGTCCAGTCCATTATCTAAAGAAGGTTGGATAGTGACCGCTTCCATCCTCCCTTTTTCTGGAATAACCTCCCAGCCCGACCTGTTCAAGACCAGCGTACCATTGTTACCAATAAATGCGACGCCATGATTACGGCTATAAGGTCCGAGATCAATTCCTTTGGCATGTTCCCATTGGATATTGAAGCCATCAAACTCGTACACAGCAGTCATCGTATCAGGTGTTTGTCCAGCATCGTCTGGGAACGCAAACTTACCTCCAGAGGCCATAATAGATTTTGGATCGGAAACCTTCATCCCAAGTAAAGCATAATCCAACATATGCACGCCCCAATCTGTCATCAAACCTCCCGCATAGTCCCAAAACCATCGAAAATTAAAATGGAATCGATTCGAATTAAATGGTCTTTTTTGTGCCGGCCCTAGCCATTCCGTATAATGTACACCTGCAGGAACCGGTTCATCGGGCACGATGGGAATAGCACTTTTCCACCCTTGATAAGACCACGCTTTTACCAATCTTATTTTGCCCAATTTACCGGAATGAACAAAATCAATGGCATCCTTAAAATGTTGCTGACTTCTTTGCCATTGCCCGACTTGTACAATAGCCTTATTCTTTTTTGCTGCCTGAACCATTAATTGACATTCAACAATGGAGTTACCGATGGGCTTTTCGACATATACATGCTTTCCAGCATTTACGGCATCTACCATTTGCAGGCAATGCCAATGATCCGGAGTTGCAATAATAACCGCGTCCACAATCGAGCTATTGAGCATCTTCTTATAATCTACAAACGTTTCGACCTGTATATTTCTTTTTTGAAGTTCTTCTGCTCTCTTTTTAAGAATATTTTCGTCCACATCACAAAGTGCAGTACACACCAAACCATCATTCTTTAACAATGCATTCAAATCAGACCAGCCCATACCATTTACACCGATTAATCCAACCCGGATGGATTGATCTAAAAAGTTTGAACCTTTAGCATTAAAAAAAAATGACGATGCAGCTAAAACAGTGGACGTTTTGATAAAATCTTTTCTATTCATTGGATATTGGTTTAAGTTTTGTTTTTACTGGATAGCATCTAAATTCTCAATACGAATAGAATACATACGCTTGGATGAATACCCTAAATAAGAACTGCCTTCTTAATTATTAAAAACAAATTGCTTCGATGAAAATACAAAAATGTATTTAGGTGCTCGCAAAAAGCATTGTAAAATATATATAGACAAACCTAGCGTAACCCTATGAAAAAAACGAAAAAAATGGTCGAGTTAGAATTACTCGACCATACATCTACCTATGAAAAACATGCCCTTGGGAGGGGCGGTTGAAGTTAATACTAATTTCCCTAAGAACAAACATTTAGAAAAAATATTTATCTAAATAATTAATAATACCATTAATAACAACATCATGAGTTGACCATGTTACATTGCTTGGCGAGATTGTGTTTTATTATACATTTATGTTCGATAAATTCCTTCCGCTAACACCGTTTCAATCAACATCTCGTTCAAAAAAAGACTCAGTTATACAACATATTTTATAATTCATTAAAAAAAATAAAAGATTAATCATTTATTATGCCTACCTTGCCGCACTTAATTAAAAATAATGAATACAGGTAAAATTAAATTTTTCAATGAAACTAAAGGTTTTGGTTTTATTACACCAGAGGATGGTAGTGCAGATGTTTTCGTACACGTTTCTGCGCTTAAAAACCAAGTATCTGAAGGCGACGTTGTTACTTATGATGTAGAAAGAACTCCAAAGGGGATCAGCGCTACAAATGTAAAATTGGCGTAATCCAAAAAATACACTTTCTTGTTAATGGGGTAATTCTTAATGACTTATCCCATTTCTTTTTCCTATTCTTCCTTTACAATTTTTCAGCAATCTTTTACTTTTCCGTTGAAGACTTTTAGTTTTCAAATAAAAAGCATAAAAAGGATTCTCAGAGGTTTTATTTAAGACAAATTCGAACATACTATTTATGGAATTTAAACAACTCAGTTTAATCGCTCCGCTTTTAAAAGCAATAACAGAAACAGGATACACACACCCTACAGCAATTCAACAAAAAGCCATTCCAATTGTATTGCAAGGCAACGACCTTATCGGTTGTGCACAAACAGGAACCGGAAAAACGGCCGCTTTTGCTCTTCCGCTTTTACAACGTCTTGAAGAAACTAAGACATTAGGTAAACTCGTTCCCATTAGAGCTTTGATTCTTACGCCAACACGTGAACTAGCCATTCAAATTGGAGACAATATCAACTTATACCGAAAATATCTAAAACTAAACTATTGCACTATTTTCGGTGGAGTAAGCCAAGAAAAGCAAGTTAAAGAAATTAAAAAAGGGATCGATATTCTTGTTGCCACCCCCGGGCGCTTATTGGATTTAATGAACCAAAAAATAGTTTCTCTAGATAAAATCGAGATCTTGATATTGGACGAAGCGGACAACATGCTTGACATGGGTTTTATCCATGACATCAAGAAGATCCTCGCCAAGGTTCCTTCAAAGCGACAAACATTGTTTTTCTCGGCGACAATGCCTCCTAATATCCGTAAATTCGCACATGGAATACTACATAAACCTGTCGAGGTTGACGTCACACCGGTAAGCTCAACGGCTGAGAAAGTAAATCAATCTGTATTTTTTGTAGAAAAGAAGGAGAAGATCAGATTATTGACAAGCCTATTAAAAAAGCTGAAAAATGAGCGCACTATTGTCTTCTCCAGAACAAAACATGGTGCCGATAAAATCGTTAAGTTGCTTGCTAAAAATGGCTTGAGAGCAGCGGCCATTCACGGAAATAAATCGCAAAATGCAAGACAAAAAGCTTTAGGTGAATTTAAGGACAGTCATCTAAAAATTTTGATCGCTACCGATATTGCGGCTAGAGGAATAGATATCGAACAACTCCCTCTTGTCATCAACTATGATCTTCCCAATGTACCTGAAACCTATGTCCATCGCATTGGTAGAACAGGAAGAGCTGGTCAGGAAGGAAAAGCCATTTCTTTCTGCGATGTGGAAGAAAGACCGTATTTAGCTGATATTGAAAAATTAATCGGGTTAAAAATCAAGATAGAAAAAATGAATAAATAGGCCTTTATAGCCCATGAACAAAAAGCGGCTAGATCAATGGATCTAGCCGCTTTTTGTTTTTATTTATGGCTTACGATCCGCCATCAACAATGTCGATGGCGTGAAAGGAAGCCAATGTACTTTTTTATTGACAATTTTGTTCCAGCTGGGCAGGCTGATCAACATTAAGTCCTGTTCCTGCCAGGCCTCCCTATTTAATTCTCTTTCAGTTATTGTGAGGTGGTTTGGAACAAGTTGTTCCAACTGCCTAAGTTTTTCTTTGAACCCCGCAGTGTTTCTCAATACTTGATTGAGATCCCAAACGATAATTTGGGCATCCGAATGTTGAATCAGGCGCTGTATCATTTCACATAGAAATTCATCATTTTTCAAAACAACAGGAACTATCACTCGCTTCGCCTTCACAAAGTCTTTATCAATTAAAATGCCTACCATTGCATTCACTTTGGCGTTGATCTGCTGATTTCTGTCAAATGTCGTAAAGGGAGACTCGGCATTTGTAACCGTATGGAATAACTTTTCAGGATTTACAATCCGCGTAGTAAAATCTAAAAATCGTCCCAATAAACTCCCCTCATAGATGGATTCGCTGACACCCAAAAGTAATAAATCCTGATCGCGCTCATTGGAAGTTTGAACAATCTCGCTATCGATATCACTAGAAATTTTAAATACTGTCTGAATAGGCTGTTCGAGTTGCTGAGCGACCTGCTTGATTTCACGAAAACTATCCAGTTCCTGGGTTTCCACCTCATAATGATGTAATTCGTTGGAGGGTTCAATATGTAATGCAGTAATTTCAGCATTCTTTTTCGATTTCAACGTTAAAGCATCAGCTAGATACAGTAGTGAAATCCCGGTATTACTTTTCGCAAAAGACAATAAAATCTTAAATTTTGATTTATCCTGGATATCTTGCTGTAATAAACTTTTCTTTGGTCTATAGAGAAAATTGATGAGATCTAAGGATGGCCCTGTCATAAAGGTGGTCACTAAGGCCATAACGACCATCATCGAAAATAATTCAGCACTTAAAACGCCAAGATCGTATCCAATATTGAGGACGATAAGCTCCATCAAACCCCGCGTATTCATTAACGCGCCGATACTCAAACTATCTTTCCAGCTTTGACCGACAAAACGTGCCGCCAACGTACTACCTGCAAATTTCCCAATAACCGCGACCAAAATAATACCAACGGTAATCATCCATAACTGAGGATCATTAAGTAGACCGATCTGCGTACGCAGTCCAGTATAGACAAAAAATAAAGGCAACAACAACAAAGTAGAGACATCTTCGATTTTTTCGATGAATGCTGTTCGGAATCGACTTCCTTCGGGCATGATTGCTCCCGCCATAAATGCACCAAAAAGGGCATGGATACCGATTACTTCGGTTGCATAAGCAGACAATAACAGCACAATAAAGAAAATAGCAACAACAGGTTTACTCAAAGCTTCCTTACTCCCTTTAACCTCTCCTACGCGCATCAAAAATGGGCGCACGATCTTAATCATAATGAGCACATAAGCAACAGCAAGCCCTATTGTATACAACGCACTGGCGAAATCGCCGGCTTTGACGATTGCAATTACGACAGCGAGTATACACCAAGCCGTAATGTCGTCTGCAGCCGCGCAGGTAATCGCCATTGCACCTAGCTTACTTTTTTGCAATCCTCTTTCTTGTATAATTCTGGCAAGGACAGGAAATGCTGTGATACTCATGGAAATACCAATAAACAAGCTATAGGATAGAAACTCTACATTTGTAGGTGGATGGAATAGGTATAAAAAATAAGCCAATGAAATTCCCAACGTAAATGGGATCACAATGCTTGCATGAGAAATGACAACAGCATCATGCGCTTTATTTCGCAGCACATTCAGATCCAGCTCCATTCCAATGATAAACATAAATAAGATTAGCCCAATTTGACTCAAAAACTGCAAATTACTGAGCGATTCTACAGGAAAAAGTGTATGCGAAAATTCAGGAAAATAGAGCCCCAGCAATGATGGTCCCAATATGATACCTGCGAGCATCTCTCCGATTACCACAGGCTGCTTAATCTTAATGCAAATCCAGCCCATAATACGTGCCGCGATAATGATCGTCACGATTTGAGCCAATAATATCGCTAGCGGATGCTGCAGACTATGGAATAAAGTTGATGTAAAATCCTTCCAGGCACCTTGACTTGTTTTCTCCCCACGCAGTAGTTCTGGAGCCTCTAGCTGTGCCCCCAAATGAATCACCCAATACATCACCCCAAGTAATGTACCAACTAAAACTACATAGAAAATTGTATTCTTATATTTCCTCATCTTCAATAGCAATTAAAATAAATATAATGACAATAGCATACTAAGTCCCAACCAATATTCTCTAAACAAGGAGGGATAAAATACAGTCTCAACAAAAATATAATTCTGTAAGAGTTTTAGTGCTTTTCAGCTGCTAGGTGGAAGGAAATATGTAATGAAACAAAAAAAAATTGTAATCAACTGAATTTCTCGAAAAACATTTTCTTGTACGATTCCCCCAAATTAAACAAAAGAGGCATATCCTGTTCGTCAAACAAGTTGCTTGTTATTTGATCAGCGGAGAAAAATTTAACGATCTTGGTTGCAATGATCTCTTTTTTATTGATGCGTATAAAGTCATGCTCAGGCAAAATCTCCATCAACTTATCGAAGCTTATATTTTTCAACAAAATGAACGAACCATCAGCCAAATAAACTGTTTTATCACGGCTGTCTACTTCAGCTATTTGAACATAGTTAATCTGATCGAAATACAATACCGTTTTTCCTTTATTCGTATTAAACTGTGCAAACGAGACAATTTCAGCTTTATTATTGATTATTTGTTCTACTTTCATAATGGCCTGCTGAAGACGTTGCAGAGATATTGGTTTACGCATGTAATCTACAGCATTAATATCAAAAGCATCGCTCGCATATTGTTTATATGCGGTAGAAAAAACAATCGGAAAATCCTTGAGTTCTCTGGCTACATCAAATCCATTAAATTCCGGCATTTCAATATCCAGAATACAAAAATCAAAACTTAGTGAACGGTATTCTCTCAACAATGCTGCTGGTTCATTAAAGGTTTTCACCACCTCTACCCCTGGAATTTGCTCACAGAGCATTTTCAAGAACCTCAAGCTTGGTATTTCATCATCCAGAAGAACACATTTCAAACTTCTTTCAATCCGCATACAATCTAATTTGAAGGTTGGCAGTATAGACATCATTTTCTACAAATCGACGCAGTTGATGTCTACCTGGATAATACAACATGAGACGCTCTTCCAACGTTTTGCTGCCTATTCCACTTTTGGCCTTTTGTAGGGGCGAACGTTTTGAAATTCGATTGCTCACAATGAGCTCCAGCAAACCATTCTTAAAGGTCAGCATGATAGAAATAAAAGAATCAGGGCCATGGAAATCTGCATGTTTAAATGCGTTTTCAATTAAATCCACAGACATCAAAGGGACCAATGAAGGTGTATTCAACAAGGAACTATTTAGTTCATCAATATCAAACTTAACGCGTATATCAAATAAGGGACTCAGTTTTACCTTATTAATCTCAATGAGATTACGCGCAAACTCAATCTCTGCTTTAGGTGAAACGAGTTCATCTTCACTTTCATACAAAACGTAGTCCAATACCATAGCCAACTTATCCATGGTGTAATAGGTTTGATAGGCATGTGAAAGTATTCCGTTCAATGAATTTTTAAGCAAGTGGGGATTTAATTGGGCCCGATGGAAATCGTCAATCTTCTGATTGTCCATACGATTAAAAAGCTCCTTTTGTCGTTTATTTTCTACCTCAAGTTTCCTATATTTTTGTCTTAACAAGAGGTACAAACCCGATATTAAAGCAACAATTGCCAGCAATAACAGGATGATTATATTCGAGGTCTCAGTCGTCATGTTCATTTCAAACTTACTTAAAATTTCTATACCAATGAAAACGTCGTATTAGAAAATCCGAAATCCACATATAGACTTGTTCGATTACAATAAAATGAAATCCGGTGTTTTAAAGGCAATCTAACGACTATAAAATTTCCATATATTTATTACAAAAATTAACAGTTTCATTACAATTTAGTCATTTCAAAGCATTAATTTAAGATTATTATCCTTATATTGAGACTATTGTAATTAGCCGATCAAATGATTGTCTACGCTATTTTGGTTAAACCCGCCTGATTTTTAATCAGGCCTAATATGAAACACTATGGAAAAGCTCATTTTCGAAACTAATGCACAACATCCCAGTCTTGTAGACAAAATCAAACAAGCTGTTGAAAAACTGAATGGCATCCACGAATGGAAGCTCGACTTGGATTCTATTTATAATCTGTTAACCATAGAAGGCATTCGACTCAACCCAACGGAAATCGAATCAGAACTGGCGCTCCATGGAGTAGAGGCAAGCCGTCTATATGAGGAGTAGAAGTACGACCCTGTATAGCAAATAAAATAAGTTTCCAGGAAGCTATGTGGTTAAAAACACCCGAATTCAATAAGCGTGAGCTTCTTCCAGATAAAATTAAAGCAATCTTATCTGGAAGAAGCATCAAATCTTTTTAATAATCATTGCAGAGGCACCACCGCCACCATTGCATATCGCTGCCAGCCCTACTGATCCCCCCTCCTGTCTTAAGATGCTGCTTAGTGTTACAACAATTCTAGCGCCCGAACATCCCAATGGGTGCCCCAAAGATACCGCTCCTCCATAAACATTTACTTTGTTCATGGGTAAACCCAAAATTTGTGCATTCACCAAAGCCACCACGGAAAAAGCTTCATTATATTCAAAATAATCAATGTCTTCTAGTGTCAATCCAGCTTTTTTTAACACCTTTTCTGTGGCTACACTTGGTGTAGTCGTAAACCATTCCGGAGCCTGTTCAGCATCAGCATAAGCAATAATCTCTGCTAAGGGAACAAGTCCAAGTTCTTCCAATTTCTCGCCAGACATAAGCAGCACCGCAGCAGCACCATCACTTATTGTCGATGCATTTGCGGCAGTTACAGTCCCCTCTTTTTTAAAGGCGGGCTTAAGCTCAGGTATCTTATCAAAATTGACCTGCGAAAACTCTTCATCGCGCGAAACGACGACGTCTCCTTTACGACTTTGTATCGTTATAGGTTGAACCTCGTTTAAAAACTTATTTTTTTGCCAAGCGTCCAGGCTTCTTTTATAGGAACTTATCGCATAAGTATCCTGTTCTTCACGGCCAATACGATATTTCTCGGCACACAACTCTGCAAACATTCCCATTGCATCATTCGAATAAGCATCGCTCAAACCATCACGTTGTAAACCATCAACAAGACTCTGAGCTCCAAATTTGGCCCCCCAACGCATACTATTCGTATAATATGGCACCCTACTCATGCTCTCCATCCCACCAGCAATCACTATATCAGCATCTCCCAATAGAATACTTTGCGCAGCAACAGCTATTGCTTTCATTCCACTAGCACATACTTTATTAAGGGTCGTTGCAGCGGTATGATCCGACAAACCTGCTAACCGGGCTACCTGCCGGGCAGGCGCTTGTCCCAAATCAGCTTGCAAAACAGTACCAATAATAATCTCATCCACTATATCGCGGGAAATACCCGCCTCATCAACTACAGCCCCAACAACCTGGGCCGCAAGACTTGGCGCCGAAATAGATGACAAGGCACCACCAAAACTTCCAATTGGTGTGCGTTTCGCTGCAACGATAAATACACTCTTTGACATGATATAAAAAGTTTATAATTGTTCTGCTAAAATTTTGAGGGCTTATTGCTAGCATATCCCCAACAACCCTTCCTAATCTTAAAGATAAAAAATATAACAGATAACCCACAACAAGTCGGTTTTATTTTTTTTATCAAAACAGAATAAATAGAAAAAAAATAATGCAAAAACTTCCCTACTTAACCAATTGAACGAAAAATAAAGAATAAAAATTTGCAAAAAGCCAAGGCTTTTCGTTAAATTCGTTTAGATAACATCCTACTAGATGGTCATTCAAAAGACCGCCTTACATAAGATAACCAAAAGCAAGATAAACGATTATGCAGACAATCAAGTTTACAGCTGAGCATCAGATTTTTCGCGATACACTTCGCGCATTTATTCGAAAAGAAATTACACCTTACGTCGATGATTGGGAAAAACGGGGTGAGATCGACCGAAATGTGTGGAAGAAAATGGGTGATATGGGATTGATGGGACTCAATTATCCAGAAGTTTATGGTGGACTAGAGCTTGATTTTTATTATTCCTTGATACTCTGCGAAGAATTATCGTATTGTTTTTCTGGAGGATTTACCATTTCCGCACTTGTCATTCAGTTTATGTCGGCTCCATACCTACTGAAATATGGATCAGAAGATCTGAAAATACGCTATCTTAAACCGGTTATTGCCGGTGATATGGTCAGTGCTGTTGCTATTACTGAACCCGGGGCTGGTTCTGACGTAAAGCAGATCAAAACAACAGCTGTCCGGGATGGCGATTTTTATATTGTCAATGGATCTAAAACATTTATTACCAACGGTTATTACGGTGATTTCTTCATTACAGCAGTCAAAACTGCTTCTGATCAGGGAACAAAGGGTATAAGCTTATTACTTATTGACAGAAATGCAACTGGGGTCTCGTCAAGCAAAATCAATAAACTAGGCTGGCACGCCTCTGATACCGCCGAGCTAGGGTTTAATAACGTACGAGTCCCTATTTCTCATCTCATCGGCATGGAGGGAGAAGGATTTCGCTATTTAATGGATGGACTTCAATTGGAAAGGCTTACCGCAGCTATCCATAGTCTCGCTACCGCAGAATCCGCATTTCAGTATACACTTGATTATATCGCACAACGTGAAGCCTTTGGAAAAAAAATCCAGGAATTTCAAACAATACGGCACCGAATCGCACAAATGGCAGCAGATATCGCTACCACGAAAGCCTTTGTCTACCATTGTTGTGATCTCCAGGACCAAAACGAATATGCAGTCCAAGAATGTTCCATAGCGAAGCTACAAGCAAGTGAGCTCGCCGTCAATGTCGTAAACCAATGCCTCCAATTATTTGGTGGTTATGGGTTTACAGAAGATTATAAAATCGCACGTTTATATCGCGATGTCCGTGTCGGCACCATTATCGGGGGAACCTCAGAAATCATGCTTGAAATTATCGCGAAAATGACAATAGATCATGTGACTTATCAATCAGGAAAGTCAAAACAATAGAAAGCTTTTTAAAAATTATCACCAAGCACAATGGATGAAAATAAATCTTATATGACCCACACGCTCTTTCGTGTAGAACAGGATAATCATCACATCATTACAATCCATCCGCTATCGACAGCAGCTCCCGAGCAGTTGGACATTATAGACTATCTCACGCAATTTGTTGATTTGGTTACGTTCATTCTCGAACGGGAAGATACCATAGGTGTCGTATATAGCTGCCCGATTCAAGACAAAGAAATCGAATATACGCAATTATTTGAGCAGTTTTCTTCAAGCCGCTCAAGACCTTCGGACTTATACAAGCTTACATCAAAAGTATTGCATTGGGAAACGTTTAAAAAACCCATTGTATCTATTATTTCAGACAATTGTACAGCTATGGCCCTAGCGACGATGCTATGGTCTAATTGTCGTATCGCCTCCGAAAAACTTCAGTTTGGCTTTCCGGAGAGTAAGTATGGTTTGTTTACAGCTTTTGGTACAACGATCTATTTACCAGCATTGATAGGTACTGAAAATGCCCTAAATCTGCTGACACAAAGCAAACTTCTGAGCAGTGAAGAAGCGCATAAACTTGGGTTAATCAATGAATTGACGCAGAAGCCAAGCGACAGCCTATCATTAGCAATAAACTGGATACTTAATCTACCCAACACCAATGCTGGCCATCACACGGAACAAACTGACGAACTGAAGCCTGAAGCAATTCTTACTATCCAAAAAAAAGCACGCGGTTTGTACCCTGGCACAAACGCAGTTATTGAATTACTAAGAAAAAACCCGTCATCCACAGCGGTTGAAGCTAGTGAGAGAGAAGCAATTTTATATCTGGAAGTCTTAAATCGCCCCGAACCACTCAGCATGGTCCGTACACTTCACTATGCTGTCCAATTGGCAAAATCACCCAATAGAATAAAACATCTCGACAACTATAAGTTAAATAAAATAGGTGTACTGGGTGCTGGGATGATGGGCTCGGGGATTGCTTATGAGGCCGCCCGGGCAGGAATAGAAGTTGCTTTAAAAGACGTTACACTTCCCCAAGCCGAACGGGGCAAAGCCTATTCTAGCCAGGTTTGTGAAAAATCATTGGCTTTAGGAGCCATGAGCCCATCACAACGGGAGCAATTGCTTGCACGCATAAAACCAACTGACCAAGTCGATGACCTTAATGGATCTGACTGCATTATAGAAGCTGTATTTGAAGATTTCCACCTAAAGGCTGAGGTTACAAAAGAAAGCCTACCCTATTTAAACGAAAATGGCTTTTTCGCTACAAATACCACTTCATTGCCTATTACTGAGCTTGCTAAAGCAACCAATGATCCTAAAAAATTTATAGGAATGCATTTCTTTTCGCCTGTTGACCGCATGCCCCTTGTCGAAATCATCTGCGGTAAACAAACCGAGCAAAAAACCTTAGAGAAAGCACTTATCACAGCTTTACGCCTCAATAAAATTCCAATAGTCGTGCAGGATGGTCCGGGTTTTTTCACCTCACGTATTTTCTTCAATTATTTACTCGAAGGTATTACAATGGTACTGGAAGGCATCTCACCGACACTGGTCGAAGAGGAAGCGATGGCTGCAGGATTTGCCGTGGGCCCATTGGCAGTATTGGATGAGATATCATTGGAATTGATGCTACACGTTTATGATCAATTACCCGGTCTGCATGCCAGCCAAAAACGTGCATATACCTACCTCAAAGGAATGGTCGATCAGGAACGAAAAGGAAAAAAATCGAGCGCTGGATTTTACGATTATGACGTTGAAACCAAAAAGAAAACCATTTGGAAAAACCCTGTAATTGCATCTGCAAAGGAAAATGTAACACCTTCAATTATCCGGAAACGTTTGTTGCATGTCATGGCATTGGATAGCTATCGATGTCTCGCAGAAGGCGTACTCAACCAACCCATCGATGGCGATATTGGTTCTATTTTAGGTGTAGGGTATGCATCCTATACAGGTGGAGTATTTGGACATATCGACCGTACAACGCTTCCTACTTTCATTGCTGAATGCGAAGACTTTCAGGCCAAAGGTGAGCAATGGGATATACCAGAATCTTTAAGAGAACTGGCAAAAGAGAATTTCAGATTTTATAGCGGTTTTGACTCAAATTGGCGATAGATTAGCCAATCTATGTTCTTTCGTCTAAAGAAGCGTGCATAAGCTGTTTAAGTGCACTAAAGTACAGGTAATCATAAAAACAACAAAACAAAAGGTTGCGACCTTAAAAAGAATATTCGGTGTAGTTTAACGCTGTAATAGAAACGAAAGCAGGGGTGACAAAACAAATAGTTTGATCACCCCGTCCTCTCTATATCATTAGCGTACAAACAGATCCATCAGCTGCGAGACATCCTGTTCGAGAAAAGTATCGTAGTCCAAAGTAGCTGTAAGTATTTCCTTTTGCTGTTTTTCAGAAAATACCCGAGCAAGATTTGTTTTGTATTTTTCGATTAATTTAGGAATTCCCTCTGCCCTCCTTCTTGGATGGCCTATCGGATATTCAACGACCAATTCAGGCAATATTGTACCGTCAACCAGTTCAATTGTCAAAGCATTTGATATGGCACGTTTCTGTGGGTCGTGATAATCAGCGGTGAATTGAGCATCTTCCACGCAGGAGATCTTATCGCGCAGTATATCAATTCTTGGATCCGAAGCGATATGATTTTCATAGTCATCAGCCGTCAAACGTCCAAAGATTAGAGGCACAGCAACCATATATTGGATACAATGATCGCGGTCGGCAGGATTATGCAAAGGCCCCTTTTTATCAATAATCCGGATAGCAGCTTCATGTGTACGAATGGTTACACGGGCGATATCTGAACTGCTTTTTCCAAATTCTTTCAGTTGTTGATTGAGCTGCATTGCCGCTTCGGCAGCTGTCTGTGCATGGAATTCTGCGGGAAATGAAATTTTGAAGAGAATATTTTCCATCACATAAGATCCATATCCTCGCTGAAACTTAAATGGATTCCCCTTAAAAGACACATCATAAAATCCCCATATTGGTGCTGTCAAAACAGATGGATAGCCCATTTCTCCAGTTTTTGCGATCAAGGCCAATCGGACAGCACGCGAAGTTGCATCGCCGGCTGCCCATGATTTTCGGCTACCGGTATTTGGCGCATGCCGATAAGTCCGTAAGGCTTGTCCATCAACAAAAGCCAAAGAAACCGCGTTGAGCAGCTCTTCTCTTGTGAGGCCAATGAGCCTACCTACGACCGCTGTTGAAGCTACCTTCACCAAAATAACATGGTCTAGCCCCACTTTATTAAACGAGTTTTCAAGTGCTAAGACACCTTGTATCTCATGGGCCATAATCATTGCCTCAAGAACCGTCCTAGCTTTCAGCGGTTTTTGCCCGTTCGCAATATTCGTTCGGCTCAACCAATCTGCCACTGCTAAAATTCCCCCTAGATTATCGGATGGATGTCCCCATTCTGCTGCCAGCCAGGTATCATTAAAATCCAACCATCGAACAATCGTGCCGATATTGAATGCTGCCTGAACGGGATCCAATTGAAAATCTGTACCCGGCACCCGAGCACCGTTCGGCACAATGGTCCCGGCCACAACTGGCCCCAACAATTTGGTGCAGGCAGGATAGGTCAATGCTTCCAAGCCGCAGCCAATGGTGTCAAGAAAACAGTAAAAGGCCGTATTCCAAGCGACTTTTTCCTCAATTTTATAATTTAGGACATAGTCCACAATGTCCACTAAAACCTGATCTGGTTGTGGTCTTTCATTTGATATTGCTGAACTCATTCGTGTATTTCGTATAAGACTCTCGTTCTATTTATTAATATAATTCGTTTTTTCCTGCGCTAAATTCTTCCTCAGAGCCCCCTGTTCAAAAAGCACCTTTTAACGCCTTTTCCCGACCCGAATTTACCGTTCGGAAAGAGGTACAAACGGTCTGTCATCGGGACCAACATAGTTTGCACTCGGCCGGATAATTTTTCCATCTTGACGCTGTTCGAAAACATGCGCTGACCAGCCAGTAGTACGCGAGAGAACAAATAATGGCGTAAACATCTCCGTTGGAATGCCCATAATATGATAGGACACCGCAGAATACCAGTCCAGGTTCGGAAACATTTTCTTTTCTTCCCACATGACTTTTTCTAACCGCTCAGCGATCAGGTAGAGCGTCATGTCGCCCGCTTCTTCCGACAGCTCTTTTGCGACTTGTTTTATCACTTGATTTCTTGGATCCGAGATTGTGTATACAGGATGGCCAAAACCAATAATGACTTCTTTGTTTGCCAATCGCTTCCGGATATCCGCTTCCGCCTCATCAGCATTTGCATAACGACTCTGAATTTCGAAAGCGACCTCATTAGCTCCGCCATGCTTAGGTCCACGTAGCGCACCTATTGCGCCAGCGATGCAGGAATACATATCTGATCCTGTACCGGCAATTACCCGAGCTGTAAATGTAGATGCATTAAACTCATGTTCGGCATATAAATTGAGTGAAATCTGCATCGCTCTTACCCAAGAAGACGACGGCGATTTTCCGTGTAGCAGATGCAAAAAATGCCCGCCCAACGTTGCATCTGATGTCTCTACCTGCACCTCACGTCCATGCTGACTAAAATGATACCAGTACAAGAGTGCTGAGGCCATCGAAGCCATCAGGCGAGTTGCAATGTCACGGGCACCAGCAATGGGATGACTGTCTTTCTCGGGCGAAACACTGCCGAAAAAAGAAACATAAGTCCGTAAAACATCCATGGCATGTGCCGTCGATGGCAACTGCTTGAGGACCTGTTGAACAGTAATAGGCAGACCACGTTGACTGATCAGCTGACTTTGATAAGTGACGAGCTGGGCCTGTGTTGGTAGACTTCCATAAATAAGTAAATAAGCGACCTCTTCAAAACTTGCCTGATGCGCCAGATCTAAAATATCATAACCCCTATAATGCAGATCATTACCACTTTTTCCGACAGTGCTCAAAGCCGTATTACCAGCTGCTACACCAGAGAGTGCTACACTTTTTTTGGGCTTAAAACCTGTGCTGTTTGTCTCTTCCATCTGAATATAATTATTTGTTAAACAATTGATCCAATCGATTTTCATAGGCATAATAATCAATACTTCTGTATAACTCTTCTCTCGTCTGCATGTCGTCGATTACATTAACCTGCCCGCCGTCTTCCCGAATATGACGATAAACAGTTGTAGCCGCTTTATTAGCGGCGCGGAAAGCAGAGAGTGGGTAAAGAACAATAGAAACATCGGCTTGACGTAGTTCATTCAGGCTAAACAACGGTGTTTGTCCAAATTCGGTGATATTCGCCAAAATGGGAAGGCCAGTTGCTGCACTAAATTGAACGTATTGCTCCAGATGATGTACTGCTTCAGCAAAAATAAAGTCCGCTCCAGCTTCTTTATAAGCCACCGCTCTTTCCAAAGCAAGTTCAAGGCCTTCAGAAGCAAGTGCATCCGTACGTGCACCAATGGCAAAATGCTCGTCCGTTCGTGCATCCACGGCCGCCTTTAGGCGGTCAACCATTTCAGATCGCGAGACGAGCTCTTTCCCAGGCCGGTGACCACAACGTTTAGCCCCCACCTGATCCTCCATGTGAACTGCCGCCGCGCCCACTTTAATTAAAGACTTTATTGTACGTGCCACATTGAATGCCGAAGGACCGAAGCCAGTATCAATATCCACCAGCAAGGGTAGTTTACACACATTTGTTATGCGATCCACATCAATCAAAACATCCTGAAGTGTTGTAATCCCAAGATCTGGAATTCCAAGTGAACCTGCTGCAACACCGCCTCCAGAAAGATAAATAGCTTTAAAACCAGCCTGCTCAGCCAAAAGCGCATGATTAGCATTAATCGCTCCAACAATTTGTAATGGTTTTTCATTCTTGATCGCTTCCTTAAAAAGGAAGCCCGGGGATTTTATCATAATATCGAATTTGAAATTCCAAGCCCTATAACCTCCTTTAGATGCAGGTTACAGCGACTACTTAAGTTTACTTAGTCTGAAGGAATTCTTTTGAGGCCCTTCCTCTTAAAGATACTAATTATCACCGCAATAAAACAAATTATTTTCTACATTAAAGGTCAATGACAGAAGAAAATACGGTAATAGCCCCTATTAATTATAAATAAATTATTTCAGTGGTAAAGCTTCCCCTCAGTCTGCTAAATGGCCTTACAACCGTGTACTATTTTTTCTAAGGGAGGATACATGATCAATTAAAAAGCCTCAGCTTTTGATGTTGAGGCTCTATCCGAAATGTTAACAGGACTCCTTGCTACAAAGGGTAGCAAAATGTTATCTAAACGAGTAAAAAAAAGCGGGATCTTTCGATACCCGCTCAATAAAGCATTTTAAACTAGTTTTTACCGTTATTTTTAGCCCACCATAAGCGTTTTCCCCAGTTATAATCCACAGTCCCTTGTGCAGCGGCTGTAACGTTATCCTTGTTATATAGGTATTCATTATTCGGATAAGGCAGTCGAAATGGTTGATCTGTATGTGGAGTTGCTGAATTTTGAATTTTTGAAGGATAGTTGGTGCTAGGAATTCCCGTCCTTCTATACAAACTCCAGGCTTCAAAATTTTCTTTAAATAAAGCGACCCACATATCCCAATAGATACGATCCTTTGTTCCATCAAATTTTCCCGCTCCGGCTAGATAAGCATTCACAGCTGATTCAGCAACCTCATTATCTTCCATAGAAAGCCTAACGGCTGTTTCATAGGCTGCTTTAGCCGTAATTCCAACATTATAACCCAATAATGCGGCTTCCGCCAACATATAATAAGTTTCACAGGCTTTATAAAAAGGTACTGCCCCAGCAGGATTATTGATGTAATGTAATCCAATCCATGAAATTGACGTTGATGGCGAAGGATTGGTTAACGAACCATTAACAAATCCAACATATTTACCGGCATTATTTTTCTGAGCGATCGACTCAATCCGAGGGTCGTTCGTTTCCGTTAAATGATTGATAAAAATATCGAACATTCCCCAGTTATTGATGCGTTTACCGTAAATACCAGACTCATACCAAGGCTCCATATAGGGCAGTGTTCCAGGGAAAAACATTTGACAACTTTCCGAATTGGTTTCAATGATTGGATATTTCGTCTTATTTCCAGCAATTTCTTCAATCGTAGATTTAGCCAAAGCCGGGGCAACAGAAGAAATACGTATTGCCATCCGTAAGCGCAGCGAATTACAAAACTTCTGCCACCTTAACATTTGTGTTTTTACATCTGGACTACCACTATTAGCCTGTCCATAGATCACGTCATAGTTACCAACATCATCCGTTCCAATACCAGCTGCCAACTCATCAGCAATGGATTTAAGATCCGCCAATACTGCAGGAAAAACGTCCTCCTGTTTATCGTATTTGGCTTTCAATACCGAACCATCTTCTGGCCGACCTTTAAATGCCTCTGAATATGGAATATCACCCCATCCGTCCAATAAATAGGACCACATATAGTTATTCCAAATTCTTGCTATAGCCCTAGTATTTTTATACCCTTCAGCTTTATCATCTGTCTTTTTAAGCAAGTCTTTCATTTGGGTGATATTATAATAACAAGCGGCCCAACGATTGCCATAAGTATTATTTGTCGGAATCAATCCACTCAGGTTATCGGGATATTGAATTTTGACAATATATCCAGCAAATGTACCATAACCATCAACGTCGCCACCAAATTGGTCTCCAGCATTTCGCATCACGTTGACCAACATATTTTGTGGTGGAACATCATTTAATGCATCCGGATCGGTATTAATTTTCTCAAAATTCTTGGTACAACCTGTCACCAAAAGAACGGCTAATAAAGGCGTGTATTTTAATTTTTTAATAAAAGTATTCATAATCATAATTTTTTGAGGGTTCTATATCTTAAACTCTATCTGTCGATTAAAATGTAAAACCAAGTTTAAGACCTATACTTCTTGAGTTTGGAACACTGGCTTGCTCAAATCCTACACCTCTAGAATCGCTAGATACACCTCCGCCTTCCGGATCTAATCGCATCGTATTCGATTTATGCACCCAAAGCAACGCTAAATTGGTTCCTGTAACAGAGATATTAGCACGCTTAATCCCTTTTATTTTACTATACAAATGTTTGGGTAAATTATAAGAAATATAGGCCTCTCTTAATTTCAGAAAAGAACCATCAAAAACATACATTTCGGCAATGCCTCCATTTTCATACCAGTCTTGTGCTGAAGTCTCAATGGTATTTGCAACCCAGCCTCCTTTTCCGTCCGACATTGCAAACCTTTCGTTTTTCATCACGTCACGACCGGCAAGAATAGCACGTTCACGAATGCCATCTGCAGCAGTAATTTCCGCTATACCCGTCGCATAACCATGGGACATTGTTTGTGACCAAATATCTCCCCCCTTACGGAAATCGAGCATAAAGCCGAATCTAAAATCTTTAAAGGTGAAGTCATTACGCATCGAAGCCAAGAAGTCCGGCACAGCATTACCAATCACTTGACCATCAAGTGGTGTAGAAACCAGACCGTTGGAACCCACTTTAATAGCACCTTTCATCGGTCCATCTGTTACACGATCATAACCTGGCCCTACCAAACTACCCCAAGGATGCCCAACAGAAGCCATATTGGAAATACCCCAAGTCCAACCCTGCCTCAAATCATCCAAGCCTAATTCCGGGTAAAGTTCTATAATCTTATTTTTATCTTTTGAAAAGTTGACAGTCGTTGTCCAATTTAACCCATCTTCACGCTTCAGGATATCACCGCGTAATTGAACTTCAATCCCCTTGCTCCGAATTTCTCCGGCATTTAAGAAGATACTGCTAAACCCAACCACATTGGAGGTAGGTACAGAAAGTAATTGTTTTTTATTTACTTTTTGATAATAGGTAAGGTCCAAATGAAGACGGTCTTTGAATAAACCCAGCTCAGTACCAATTTCATAAGAAGTAATGGCTTCAGGTTCTAGGCCTTCAATCGCATAGACCATGCTTTTATACATTTGCGCCAGGTTATTATAAGCGTCTGTTTGTGCATAATAATAGTTTCCATTTTGATAAGGTTGTGTAGCGTTACCCACTTTCACCAGATTAAATCGCATTTTCCAAAAATTCAAATAATCACTTTTCAGACCTTCAAATGAAGCTGTTGGGATCCAGCTTAAACTTGCCGAAGGATAGAAAAAGGATTTCTTTAACGTTGAAGACCAGTCGTTCCGTGCGGTCAAATCTAAATACAATTGATCTTTCCAGCCCAAATTAGCCTGTCCATATACCGAATTGGAGCGGCCTTTTGAATGGTCCATAAAGGTGTAAGCATCACCAATTTTATTCGAAATGGTATAGACACCCAATACATTTAATCCTTTTGCGCCTATTGTATTTGTTTCAAATTGATAATCCCGGTAGTTGGCACCCAAAATACCGCTTAAACTCAGATCGCCAAATTGTTTATTAAAATTTGCAATAAAATCTGCATTAAAATCAGAATTGCTATTTTTTATTTCATTGAACTTACCATCTTGGTTATCAAAGTTAAAATACGTCGTTTCAAACATATGGGTATTATAGTAATCCAATCCTACACGCCCCTCGAATTTTAAAAAATCAAAAGGTTGATAATATAAGGAGGTCTTACCGAAAACACGATTCATCTTCATTGCATTGCGCGATTCGTGCATCGTATAAAAAGGATTCATATGGTAAGCGGAATTCCAATTGTAATAGGTATAATTCCCTTGTGCATCTTTTTGATCCCAATTTTTTTTCAGGTCCTGCATATCCACCTGACGGCCAAACCAGATCAGGCCATTCATTGGATTGGCAGCATCATATCCCTGCGTGACCAAATTGTTACTTTCTGTACGCGTAAAATTACTCATGATATCATAAGATACTTTATCACTGACCTTATATTCATTGTTCAGCTGCGCGGTATATTTTTTCTGATCTGTATTGGGAACCGTTCCCTTTTGATCCCTAAAGGAAATAGATGCGCGTGTAGACGATCGATCTGATTTGGAAAGTAATGAAACATTATGGTTTTGAGAAAAACCGGTTTGAAAGAACTCTCTAACATTGTTTTTATGTGAATTCCATGGGGTTGCCTGGCGTACACCATTCACAACCGGACTGTTAAACTGTGGTATCAACAAGCCAATGTCCATGCGAGGACCCCAAGATTCATCGATATTATCATTAACCCCAATGTTTCCTGTACCATCAACATAACTGAATGAATTCTGCGTTACATAATCCTGATAGGATAGATTTCCGCCAAATTTCTTAAAACTGTATTCATCCCCACGTGATCCCTGACCGTATAAATTTTGGTACTTCGGTAAATTGGCCGCCCTGTCGATGGAAAAATTTCCGTCGTACGAAATCTGCACTCCGTTTTCGGCGCGTTTTCCAGATTTTGTCGTAATCATAATAACGCCTGTACCAGCACGCATACCATATAATGCTGCAGCCCCACCTTTCAGTACGTTGATGCTTTCGATATCATCTGGATTAATGTCGTTTAAACCCGAACCGTAATCCACCCCAGTATACGTATTATCACCACTACGCTGAGAATTATTTGTAATAGGAATACCGTCCACTACAATAAGCGGCTGCTGATTTGCCTGCAACGATGTATTTCCACGAATTGAAATACGCGCTGAAGAACCTATCGCTCCACCAAATTGGTTCACCTGTACACCTGCAACTTTACCCGCCAATGCTCCTGTTAGGCTATGTTGCCCGGCATCTGTCAATTCTTTCGCTTTGACCTCCTGCGTGGCATAACCCAGGGATTTTTTCTCTCTTGTGATACCTAATGCGGTAACCACGACTTCATCTAAATTCTCTGCTGAAGATTCTAATGTAACGTTTAAATTCGTTTGATTATTCAGTTGAAACTGCTTGGATTTGTAACCAACTGCAGTGACATTTAAAACTCCTCCACCTGTATATGTTAATGAAAATCCACCATCAATTCCTGTCTGCGTGCCGGCACCGCCTCGAATGGTTACCGATACTCCCGGTATTGGTTTGCCGTCCTGATCCAACACTTTGCCTTTAAGTGCTGTTTGGGCATAAAGCGCAGAACATACTAGTATATTGGATGCTAGTATTGCAATACTTCTTTTGTTCATAAGCTAGTCTCTGTTAGTTAGTTTAAAATGCTTTTATAAAATCTAATTTATGCAAATGTTAAAACAGAGCTCGCTATGATATTGACCAATATTACCCATATTTTAACCTCAAATGTTAAAATATTACAACCTCCAAACAATAAACCCATATCACCCAGCTTGAACAAACAAACCACAAGCACCTATTAAACAAGACAATACCACTAAAAAAACAAACCCTTGCCAACATATTGACAAGGGTTTTCGCTTCAGTAAAAACAATACAAATTACTTAATTTTCAATAAATTTCTGTCCAACAAAGACCCGTTTCGCCTGTCCCCGCGTCACCTCGATTTGGTTTTTCCATTTTTCTTCTTTGGCTGTATTTAACTCAACACTTTCCAAATCCCGCAGACGTGCAGCCAAGCGCAGCATTGCGATCTCTTTATTCTGCAATTGTGATCTCGTATCCATCACCTGAACACTTATCCCTGTCGGAGCATGCGTCGCTCTAACGCCAGAACTTACTTTATTGACATGCTGTCCACCTGCACCGCTACTTCGCATCGTTTGGAAATTTACATCCTTCACATCCAACACCTTTTTCTTTTCACCCGGATGATACGTTTTAACTTCGACAAACCAATTCTTCCGTTTGTGTAAAGGACGAAAAGGGCTTTTACACACCCAACAGATTGTACCAATCCAATGATCAATCAATTGATCCATATCTTTTCCTCTCAATCTGACGATTAACGAACAAGGAAGTCCATCCACTTCTTCTTTTTCTATTTCCGTGACCTCAACTCCTACTCTACTACATTCAGAAGAGATTCTGTCGACTACCAACCTAACGGCCATATTACATTCCTTAGGACCTCGTCCCGAAGAAATTTGTAAATACCTTTCATTCATAACCTTATTTGTCCATACGTACAATCTTCGGACTGAACGTTCCGAGAACAGTTACCAACTCCTGCTGTAATTTCATCACCCGATGAATATCTTTATATGCACGGGGTGATTCATCCAATGCGCCGCCAATCAATTCCACACCATGTGCATCCAGATCTTTCAGCATAGCGCTTTTTGTCAAATTATTTTTGCAGGCAGATCTCGACATGACACGCCCCGCTCCATGGGAAGCAGACTGTAAACTTAAGGGGTTTCCCGTTCCCTCCACAATGAACCCTGGTGCTGTCATCGAGCCGGGAATCACCCCCAGCACGCCCTTGCCTGCAGGTGTTGCTCCCTTCCGATGAACGATGCATTCCTCCCCATTCACAAATTCCTTCCATGCGAAATTATGATGATTTTCGATCGTTACCACGGGATTACCGCCAAGTGCTTTCGCCAAACGTCGGTGGATGTCTGCATGACAGGCCTGGGCATACTCTCCAGCCAAATTCATTGCCATCCAGTATTCTTGTCCTTCTTGGCCTGCTAAATCTAACCAGGCCAAATGTTGGACATGACGCGGTAATGGACATTGTTGTGCTGCAAGACTTGTGTAATGCTTAGCGATATTCGCCCCCAAACCTCGAGAGCCACTATGGGATAAAATCCCCAAGTACTGTCCTGGATTTATCCCCCATTCCTCCCGCACGGTTTGAAGCTCAACAATGCCCAATTCGACAAAGTGATTTCCACTACCAGAAGTCCCAAATTGTCTGTAAGCTTTACCCAACAGGGATTTTAATAGTGGGATTTCCTGAAATTCAGTTCTACTGAAAACAACATGGTCATGCTTATCACGATGTGTGTCATTTAAACCAAATTTGGTATTTTCCTTCAATATATTTTTCAGTTGGAATTCCCTTCCTTTGAAATAACTGCCTGGTAAATCGAATATCGACAGGCTCATCCGACAACCAATATCTACGCCTACACCATACGGTATAACGGCATTTTCTGTGGCCAGTACTCCGCCGATGGGAAGTCCGTACCCTGTATGTGCATCCGGCATCAGTGCACCTTGCCTTGAAATAGGCAATCTCAGTGCATCATACAACTGTCTTTTTGCCTGCTCATCAATTTCATTTTCACCAAATATGCTAAATGGAGCACAATGTGAATGAAGCTCCTGCATGCGTACTTCAACAGGTTTAACAAGTCCTTCAGAGACCTTTCCCCATATTTTATGCCCCATAAATCGCTCCGGAGCTTCTATCAATTCAGTAAGTTCAAGAAGAATGTTTTCTTTATTTTCCTTCTTTCGATACCTTGTGATCAGCCCTAAAGCTGTATTAACTATATTATTTTGTGGAAAACCTATTTTTACTAGATCTTTTCCCGCTAATTTACTTCCCATTTTTATAAAAAATATAAATAATTAGCCATCAATTTCCTCTTGGAAATCGGCAGCCTTTTTGAAAAAATTTCGGGAATATTCTTTTGGGGATTACGATTCTATTAAGCATTTTTTCTTAATGCACAGTCAATTACTCCTATAGAGTCGAACGCACCTGTTTTTCAAAAACGCTGCAGCCCTGAAGAGCTTTGAATAGCTAAATAGAAACGAAAATCCGGAAAATTAAAAAGCCCGAATGAACTTCGGCTTTTTCATCTGTATAAATTGGTTTTTCAAAAGAAGTAAAGCGACCTGATTATTCACTCCAGCGGATTGAACAGACACGATGCGCTCCTATTTCGAAGAATATCTTAAATAGGACGAAAAGCACGAAGATTGCTTTCGGCAAATCCATTTGCCTTAAAAGCTTGCTGTGTTATTATTCTAGCGACCAACATATCTTTTCGTGTATAAATTATTAAAATAGTATTATCAAGTGCAAATATAAGCAAGTTCAGTTTAAAATGGAAAAATTCGCAAAAATTTAATCCGAGTTAAATGGAAGCGGATCCTTTAACACAAATTTAAAATCGAGTGTTTTCTCGCCTCTGGTCACTCGAAAATGCATTTCCTTTCCCTCTTCTGATTTAAAAAGATTGTGAATTGACTCCAGGGAAAATGACGATGCAGCTCTACCATTGATCCGTACAACCTTATCTCCAGGCATTAGTCCTGCGATTGCCGCAGGCGAAGCATCACGAACGGTCGCAATTTTGTACATATTTCGAAGTACAAAGCGATACTGTACGCTGCTACCCATTCTTACCTCTGTACCACCATCTTTTTGCAAAACGACAGGTATTTCTTCTTTTTCGTATTTAATGCCATCATGTATAATCTCCAAGCCACTCATATTCAAATAATAAAAGCGGTCAAAATCTTTATTCTTATGAAGATATATCGACTTGTTGGGATAATCAAATACGACTTTAAATCGGCGCAACAACTCGTTGCCAATGGAACCTATCCTACCACTTACAAATGTTGCATGCTGTAACGAGCTCAGCTCAGGATATGCCACAAGCGGGTAATTCATTGTAAATGGCCCAAGTTCGAGCGATCGGATTCGATTTCTCTTTCCATAAATCTCACCGTTAAACCCCTGCCCTATGTAGTCATCGATAAATGGGGGTTTAATATCAAAATTGTTTAATTTAGAAGGAATAAGCATCAAAGCATCGCTATTTCCCATATCGATCAATACACGACCATCAATAGAAACATCCCCCTGTTTAAAAGCAACCGAAGTATAGGGACGACTATTTAAAATATCCAGCGGCAAACGCTGCATCTTGTCAAGTCCCTTGGGCCGGTTCGCCTTGGCATATAAGGTAATACGATGTTTTTGAAAATCCATTTCCATCATTTGGTTTTCAAAAAAGCGACTTCCCATAATTCCATTAACTTCCACGCCTATCCGGGTAGAGATATCAATATGCGCATTTTGAAGAATATAGATCGGTTGGTCTAAATCTTCATATACCCCAGCAATATTCACCTGATTATGTATGGATAAATAGCCATCCAACCCCTCTTCCCTGCCCAGTCCCTGAAATTTATTAACAAAAACAGCGCTATCAATTGACTTTAATGTTTCGCCAAATATCATGGTTTCTTTAACCCCCGTATCCAACAGGAAGTTCATCATATATCCATTTACCTGTACAGGTATAATCACCAGGTTATGTACGAAAAGAAAAGGAATTTTAACATTCTTTTTTCCGTTTAAGACAAACCCCACTTGCCCATGAGTAATGAAAAAACACAGCAGTGCCAGCGATAAAAAAACTGTTTTCATCCAAGTTTATATTTGGTATTTCCAATTTAAACAAGAATATTCAGATTAAAGAACGTTTATAAAAAAAAGCCCATTTCTTATTGCCATTTCGACGGTAGTTAATTTATCCTTCTTATCTACAAGTCTGGTTCAAGATTACACCTACTTTACCGTTTCTGTGCTATTTCTTTGCTGTTTTATTGCTGTTTTATTGTTAAAATACCAAAGAAACACCAAAGAAACGGCAAACGAATACCGAGGAAGGTCTAATGAAAGTAGCTACAATAAGCGAAGAAACACCAAAGAACAAGCAATAGCTGCAGCAACTTAGAATCAAGTAGTGACCAAATTAGATCTTAAGACAGTGCTTATTCAGTGCTTGCTCAGTGCTCGTTCAGTGATTGTTCAGTGATCATTCAGTGCAAATTGAATAAGCACTGAATGATCACTGTCTAAAGATTGATTGAAAATTGTTATTAGATATAAATTGATATTAGGATGTATCTGTTTTAGTACCTACCTTGATTAGTTATAATCCGGAACTTGAGGCAATCTTCAGGTCAGATGCAGCATAGGCGCACAAAAAAAGCCTCTTTACAGTAAGTAAAGAGGCTTTTAGTACCCGGAGCCGGAGTCGAACCGGCACGGTTTCCCACTGGTGTTTGAGACCAGCGCGTCTACCAATTCCGCCATCCGGGCATATCCGTTTGGGATGATGCAAAAGTAGGTTTTTTATTGAAAAGGAGAAAACTTTTTGAACAAATTTTCAATGAAAACCAATATAGAACTGAAATTCAGTCGAATAATTTTTCATTAGTTACTCAAAAAACTTGCTTTAACCGTGATATTAGCTGTTTTTTTTCTCGAGCTTGTATTAAATGCACCGCCAGAAGAGTACTCTTCATTGTCGTTTTGTCCTGTTATCTGAAAAATTCCGAGATCGGCCTTTACCAGATTACCTAATCCGGCATTCGATTCCTTTGCAATATTGTCTGCACGTTGATGTGCATTTTTTGAAGCCTGTGAAATAAGTTCCAATTTCAGATCCTCTAGCTTGGAGTAATAATAATTGGGGGTGCTGGAGCTAAGTTCTATCCCTTTGGAAATTAATGTCGATATTTCTCGTGAGGCATTGTCCACTTTATTTAAGTCTTTTGATTCGACACTTACGGCCTGCGATAAGGTATAACCGGAAAAAGTATTATAACCATTCCCCTTTCCATCTGTATGATATTCGAAATCTTTGGCAATATTAACGGCCTCGAAACGGATCTCGTCGGCTTTAACCCCCTGTTGTACTAAAAAATCCCGCACCAAATCACGATCAGTGGCCAATTGTGCTGAAGCGGCACTCAATTCATAATTCTTTCGGCTAAAAGTAGCACTCCATTTGACTAGATCGGATTCGAAATCTTTTTTGGCATTACCATTAACAGTGATTGTCTGCGTCGATTTAAACTTATAGCGATAAGCTGTACCCAATATCCAGGTGCCAAGCAGGAGCACAGCGCCCATTATAATCGAAATAATAACAGCGGATGATGATTTCATAACCAGTTTTTTATGTTTACGTAACAATGAATATACCAAAAAATCGATGTTTATTTATTTTTTATGAATAAATTGCGACAAAAAGGTTTAAAATATGAATAAGAAAAGTATCTGTATTCCATTTTGTTTTCTGGCAGCATTCGCTGCCCATGCACAAAAGAAACCATTGGATCATACGGTATATGATAGTTGGCAAAGCGTATCATCGCCCTATATCAGTAAATCGGGAAAATTTGTCCTGTTCCAGGTCGTACCACAAGAAGGCGATAATCAGCTTTTTCTCAAAACCAAAGAAAACAAAGAACTCATTCAAATTCCCCGCGGATATAATGGAAAACTGACAGATACTGAAAACCATCTGCTAAGTTTGGTAAAAGCGCCATTTGCCGTAACCCGCGAAGCCAAAATCAAAAAGAAGAAAGCCGAAGAACTCCCAAAAGATTCATTGGCGATCTACAATTTAACGACTTCATCCCTTGTCAAATTTGCGCAGGTAAAATCCTACAAAATTGCCGATCAAAACAACAATTTCGTTTCTTTTCTTTTCGACAAGGAAATAAATGAAAAATCTGAAACAAAGACGGCCACTGATGCCCCATCAGCAAAGAAAAGCAGCGATAAAAAGAAAAAAACGGTTGCCACTCTTGCTTTATATGATTTAAATTCTGGTGATTCGGTACAATTTTCATCCGTAGACCAATACGAATGGAATAAAAACGGATCAAAAATTGTTTTTTCAAAAAAAACAGATTCTAAAGATAGCCTGTCAAAAGATTCTGGAGTCTACCTCTACGAAATAGCAACTAAAAAGCTTAAAAAGATATCAAATGGAAAAGGCAATTATAAAAATTTCAAATTTGATGAATCAGGCAACCAGCTCGCTTACCTAGGGGATCTCTCCAATGAAAAGGCATTGCTGAAAAATTATAATTTATATTACTATTCAAATGGTATAGATACAGCCCAATATCTCGCAACAAAAACCAGCAATGGTATACCTAAAAACTGGGCCGTTAGCGGGGATGGGGATATCCGTTTCAGCAAAAATGGAGAGAAGTTATTTTTCGGCATAGCACCAATACCGCGTGTCAAAGACACCACTTTGGTTGATTTTGAGCATGCTAAAGTAGACGTTTGGAACTGGCAAGACGATTATTTACAACCCATGCAGTTGGTAAATTTAAAGAAAGACCTTGCAAGAAACTTCTTAGCGGTCACTTACCCCAAATACAATCGTAACATTATCCCCCTAACGGACCAAACATTCAACTCCACCGCACTTACACCGGACGGAAATGAAGAGTATATCTTAGCGCGTACTGATTTTGGCAAGCGCATCGCAAGCCAATGGGAAGGTAGAACAAGAGATGACATCTATCTGGTTTCGACAAAAACAGGAAATAAAGAGTTAATCCTTTCAGACTTTTCGGGAAATGCAATCTTAAGTCCTGACGCAAAATACATCGTATATTTCGACCAAGATAAAGGAACCTGGAATTCCTATCAGGTTAGTTCAAAGAAAAAAACAGTTCTAAATGACGGTATACCGGCGTCCTTTGCCGACGAGGAAAATGATATGCCTACCTCAGCACAAGGATACGGCATGACGGCGTGGAGCCCAGACTTTAAAGGGATTTACGTCAATTCGAGATATGATATCTGGTATTTTAACTTGGACGGATCCAACAAATCCATCTTGACAAACGGCTATGGAGCTGCTTCCCAGACAACTTTCCGCTACTTGCCTTTAAAAAGAGAAGAGGATCGCGAACAAGCCACAACACTCGACTATAAAAAGGGTGGTTTTCTAACGTCTTTTGACAATAAAACCAAAGAGTCTGGTTTCTACCAGTTCAAGGGACAACATAACGATCCTAAACGTCTTTTGGTAGAGGCAAAAACGTTCAAGAATATCAGCTCATCAGCAGATCAACAGACGATACTGTACAGTAAAGAGGATTATATGAATTCACCTAATATATATACCAATACCATTAAGTTCAAAGACGAATTACAGCTATCCAATATTAACCCCCAACAGGCTAATTACAATTGGGGTACAGCGGAGCTTGTTCACTGGACAACGCCTGAAGGAAATCAGGCTGAGGGAATTCTTTATAAACCAGAAAATTTTGATCCTGCAAAAAAATATCCCATTATAGCTTATTTCTATGAAAAGCTTTCCGATGGATTATATACATATCAACCTCCTGCTCCTACGCCATCACGTTTGAACATCCCCTATTTTGTAAGTAACGAATACCTTGTATTTGCACCAAATATAAGCTACAAAACAGGTCACCCTGGTCAATCAGCTGAAGAATACATCAATTCGGGGATGAGATACCTCGCTCAGAATGCATGGGTTGATAGTACGAAGATGGGAATACAAGGTCAAAGTTGGGGCGGCTATCAAGTTGCTCACCTCATTACACGGACCAATATGTATGCTGCAGCTTGGACTGGTGCTCCTGTTGTCAACATGACATCTGCCTATGGCGGAATACGCTGGCAGACCGGTATGTCGCGTCAATTCCAATACGAACATACACAAAGCCGCATCGGAAAAACCCTATGGGAAGCTCCGGAACTGTACATCGAAAACTCACCTTTATTCCATTTGGATAAAGTTAAAACTCCCGTTGTCATTATGGCCAATGACAATGATGGGGCCGTACCATGGTATCAAGGCATTGAAATGTTTACTGCATTGCGCCGATTAAACAAACCTGTATGGATGCTGAATTATAATGGTGATGAACATAACCTCATGCTGCGACAAAACCGCAAGGATATACAAATTCGCGAGCAGCAGTTCTTCGATCATTTCCTAAAAGGTGCCCCCGCTCCTGCTTGGATGAAGAAAGGAGTACCTGCCACCGAAAAAGGAATAGACTGGGGATTCGAATTATAACACAAAACAATAAAAAAGGTGTGATTTATAGAAATCACACCTTTTTTATTAGCCAAAAACCATAATTTTTGAATTATTTCACAAAAAACATCAAAAAAAATTTCAGTTTTCAATAAAAACACAATATTTTTGAAAAACAAAATCAACAAAACTGTAATTTAACTACAAAATACAAATGTCGAACCTAAGATTCAAAGCAGTAGAAGCAGCAGGCTCACGCCAAATTGCTTCATTTGAAAAAGTTGAAACTAAAAAAGCAACTGACATCTACGGAAAGAATGTTTTTTCCGTAAACAAAATGAAAGACTACCTTCCTAAAAATTCATACAAGGAGTTAGTTGCATCCATTGAAGAGGGACAGATTATTTCAAGAGATTTGGCTGAACACATTTCACAGGCCATGAAAACTTGGGCACTTAACCACGGCGTTTCTCACTACACACACTGGTTTCAACCGCTGACAGGTTCGACTGCTGAAAAACACGATGCTTTTTTTGAGCCAGATGAAAACGGTGAAGCCATTGAAAAGTTTACAGCTGACGCACTGGTTCAACAAGAGCCTGATGCATCTTCTTTCCCAAATGGCGGTATCCGTAACACGTTCGAAGCTAGAGGTTATACAGCTTGGGATCCATCTTCTCCTGCCTTCATTTACGAAACAGGCGCTGGTAAAACATTATGTATTCCAACAGTTTTTGTTTCCTATACGGGTGAATCATTAGACTATAAAGCTCCTTTATTGAAAGCGATCAACGCTGTAGATAAAGCGGCAACAGATGTTGCTCAATATTTTGATAAATCGGTCACTAAAGTAAATGCTTCTCTTGGTATTGAACAGGAGTATTTCTTGGTTGACCTTTCCTTATATAATGCTCGTCCAGATCTTCAGTTAACTGGCCGTACGTTATTTGGCCACATGTCGGCAAAAGGCCAACAATTGGAAGACCACTATTTTGGTGCAATTCCAGAGCGCGTATTAGCTTACATGGTGGATTTGGAAAATGAAGCGTTAAAATTAGGCATTCCTTTAAAGACTCGTCACAACGAAGTTGCACCTTCTCAATTTGAATGTGCTCCAATGTACGAAGAAATCAACTTGGCTATCGATCACAACCAATTGTTGATGAATCTCATGGAACAAGTTGCTTTAAGACACAACTTCAAAGTATTGTTGCATGAAAAACCATACTCCGGTGTCAACGGATCTGGTAAACACAACAACTGGTCTTTAATCACAAATACCGGTGTAAATTTATTATCTCCTGGAAAAACGCCTAAAAACAATTTGATGTTCTTGACTTTCTTTGTCAATACCATTAAAGCTGTTTATGAATATGCTGATTTGATGCGCGCTTCTATTGCTAGTGCAAGCAACGATCACCGCCTAGGCGCAAATGAGGCTCCGCCAGCAATTATTTCGATTTTCTTAGGCTCTCAATTGGATGAGCTTTTAGAAGAAGTTGAATCTGCTCGTGTTGCTAAAAAAGTAAAAGCAGAGGCAAACTTATGGCATGGTATTCCTAAGGTTCCTGAATTGAAATTGGACAATACAGACCGGAACCGTACTTCGCCATTTGCTTTTACAGGTAACAAGTTTGAGTTCCGCGCTGTTGGTTCTTCTGCAAACTCTGCTTTACCGATGACCGTATTGAATGCAATCGTTGCAGCACAATTGATCGAGTTCAAAACGGAAGTAGATAAACAAATCAAAAAAGGCATTAAAAAGGATCTTGCGATCTTAAATGTTGTCCGCAAATACATCAAAGATTCAAAAGCAATCCGTTTCGAAGGCAATGGATATAGCGAAGAGTGGGAAAAAGAAGCTGAGGCACGTGGTCTTTCTAACATCAAATCTACACCTAAAGCATTAGATGTTTATGTAAAAGAAGAATCTTTAGCCCTGTTTGAATCACTAGGTATTTATACTAAACGTGAATCAGAAGCTCGCCACGAAATCTTGCTTGAAAACTTCTATAAAAAATTACAAATTGAGGCACGTGTCATCGAAGAGATGGTTAATAACCAAATTGCTCCTGCATGTTTCATTTATCAAAACGAATTGATTGAAAATGTCAAAGGATTAAAAGACCTTGGTCTAGCGCAGGCAGCATTCAGCTCTCAATTGAACTTTGTAGAACGTATTTCAACACACGTAAATACCATCCTAGAGCAGGCGGAAGCAATGCGTCAGGAACGTAAAAAAGCAAACCAAATTGATGACGTACGTGAAAGATCAATCGCTTACGATGAATCGGTTAAACCATATTTCGATGTGATCCGTTATCATGTCAACAAATTGGAGAAAATTGTTGATGACAAAAAATGGCCTCTTCCAAAATTGAGAGAGATCTTATTTTTAAGTTAAGATAACTTCTCTAAAACAAAAAGAGCCTGCGATACCGCAGGCTCTTTTTGTTTTAGGGAAACGTTCGTTATCTCTTGCTCCTTATCTCCCCTCACAACAGTAGCTCCTATTTTTTTAAACGATTATCTTCATCATTATTACCAGCCTTCTTATTGACTGACTTAATATTCATATTACCAAAACGATAAGAAACTGACAATCGGATAACCCGACTATCATATCCATTGCGGATACGATAGTATCCATTTTCCTGATAACTCGACAATCTGCGCTGACCTCTTGTATTCAACACATCATTTACAGCCAACTTCACATTCAATTTTTTGTCAAGAAATGTTTTTCCAGCACCAAGATCGATACCATAGTAAGACTGAAAACTAAATACCCCATAAACTGCTGGCGAAAAATAATTGGCTGTCAGCTCCAGGTTTGTTGTTTCCCCAATTCGAATATCATGATTGGAACTTACCTGGAAGGATAACTTTTCCAATTGGCGTTGCGCTCCGGAGTGCTCATCAAAACTAAACTTATTATAAAAAGCGCTGGCATTGTTAGAAATACTCCACCATTTAAAAAGTTTAACTGGTATATTGACATTCATGTTGTAATAATCAAAATAAGCCAGGTTTCGGTCTGTCTGTGCAATAGCTTTGGTCTCCGAATTGCTTTCTATGACCTGAGTGATGGCATCGTTGGTCCTCTTGTAGCCCAAACTCAATAAATAGCGCTCTTTAAAAGTATAATTTACTTCATACGAATTAGTATATTGTGGATTTAAATAAGGGTTGCCATACTGATACGTGTATTGATCCAAATAATACACAAAGGGATTCAATGACCCATAATCAGGGCGGTCAATACGTCTGCTATAACTCGCACCAAGCTTGTGATTATCATTAATCTGTTGCTGTACAAATATGGATGGAAAAAAATCGGTATAGGTCCGTTTTGTTTGTTGCCCTAGCGTCACCGAATTTCCCAGGGAGCTCGTATTTTCAACACGCAGTCCAGTTTGTACGGAAAACTTTCCGAACGATTTATTTAGGCTGAAATAAGCTGCAGCTATATTTTCAATATACAAAAACTGATTACTTTGACCATTATTTTGCACAAACTCGCCTTGCTGATCCTGATCTTCGTACAACAAATTATTATCTGTTTTTACGCGGCTATATTTTAAGCCCGCCTCAAGTTTCGTCGTTTTATTAAAAGGATGCACAAAATCAGTTTTAAAAACTAATATGTTTGTCTTAGAAAGCATATCATTCCGGAAAATATTCGGTGATTTAAATTCTTCCCAATTTGCGTCCAGAAAACGGTTTCCAACAGTGCTATTGTCATTATTTTTCGAATATGAATAATCCCCATTAACGGTCAATTCAGTCCCTAAAGTATCAAATGTCTTTTTGTAGTTAAGATTATAAGTGAGGTAATGGTATTTAAAATCTGACAAATTGCTTCCTAATACAATCGAATCAAGCTTTCCTTTTTGAGAGGCGATCAGATTGCTTCCCTCGCGTGTTGAATGGCCATTGCTTACATTACCATTAACCACAAATCCAATGATTTCCTGTTTTCCCAGGTTAAAATCTGCCGCAAATTTGAAATTATGGCCTCGATAACGGAATTTCGAATAAGAATCCGAATTGAAAAAAGTCGTTCCATTTTTGGTATCTACAGCCCTATCGATATCTAAATCATTAAATCCTAAGGCATTTGCGTAGTTATAAGAAGAAAATAAGTTTACCCAATTGTTACGATGGTTTATTAGAAAGCCACCATCCGCCTTTGTATATTTACCTTGCCCTAAATTGAGGTTTAAACTAACATTACTTCCAAATTGCGTATTCTTCTTTGTCTTAATATTAATGATTCCTGCATTCCCTGCGGCATCATATTTTGCGGGTGGATTGGTCAGTACTTCGATCGACGCTATTGCATTGGAAGCCGTATTTTCCAATAATCGCGATATTTCATCAGCAGAAAGATAAGTAGGCTTACCATCAATCATGATAATCACATTACTTTTTCCACGTAGATTGATCTTTTTGTTGTCTAAAGTTACTCCTGGAACCTTTTGCAGGAGCTCCAATGCGTTATTCCCTGTTGCCAAAATACTGTTTTCGACATTGAGGACAACTTTATCGAGATGACTTTCAATCAATGGCTTCTTACCGATCACCTGTGCCTCACTCAACACTTTACTTTCCATTTGTAAACGAATCGTATCCAGCACCTTGAGATCTCCCGTACTTACAACCATTTCAGCAGAACGATAAATAGCATACCCTACCGTGGACACCTGTAGGCTATACTTGCCCTCGGGAATCGCAGATAACACAATTTCTCCATTTTCGTTGGATAAAGTTCCTTTTAACAAGATATCATTGGGCTTCCGAAATAGTGAAATATTTGCAGCCACAATAGGCTGGTTGTCTTGTCCAACAACGACTGTACGTAATCTTCCGCCGTCAGACTGTGCTGAAACGGGTCCGGCAATAGAAAACAGGAATAAAATAAGAGAAAATAAGAGCAATTTAATTTTTTGTGGTTTCATAATGTAATTTCTTTAGGCTATCGATTAGATAGTCAACTTCATAATAATGACAACAAACCTCGTGTATTCATTACACGTTGACTAGTAGAAATAGATAGATCGTCCGATTCACTCGGTAGACAACCAAATAACATCGGTAAACCATATCCCTCACTGATCGATGCTAAAGCCGGTGAAATCATCCCAGCTAATCTTGAATCTCCAAAAAGCACAGCGCAAGAAAAGCACATCGAATCAAAATAAAAATTCAAAAAATAAACAAAAATCAAAACAAATAAATTGTACACAAAAAATATCAAGCATAATATTTGTATTTTTACACAGAAAATTAGTAAACTGATTAATGAGCACTGTATCATTGAAGAAAAGATTCTACCGTATTTATATCCTTATGATACGATTTATGCATGGCGAGCATTCTGGAGACGCATTACGTAATGTTTCCATCAGCATCTTGCCAAGTTTAGCGATCTACTTATTGGGAGCGCAAGCGAGCACGGCAATTGGAATCGGTGTCGGATCGTTATTAACAACACTCACAGATCCTCCTGGAAACAGAAAGGATAAACTTTCTTCTGCTCTCGTATGTATTCCCACCTTTTTCGTTGCATCATTGTTTACAGCGATTGTATTTCCGTATCATTGGCCCTTGGTTATATTGCTAGCGGCGGCCGGTTTTATATGTACGTTATACGGTCTTTTTGGAGCTCGTTATGCTGCAATTGGAAACATGACATTGATTCTCATGAGTTTTGTGATCGGAATGGCCCCGCAACACCCCCTTGCAGTTAGTTTACAGATTACAACAGGATCCATTATATATTACTTTTTTAGCCTTTTACAGGCCTATATACAACCTTATCGCTCGCTAAAACATGCGATGGCCAATGGTTTTCATGGATTATCCCAATTTCTATTGATACGATCCCAGTCTTACGATCCCGATATTCCTTTGAATATAACGTACAGTCGTGTAGGCAAAATTCATGGCCAGATCAGCGAACAGCAGGAACAAATCAGGTCCCTTCTTTTTCGAGAAAAAAAAATCATAAGCCAACAGTGGCATAAAAGCAATTATTGGCTCAGTCAAGTTTATGGGTTAATTGACCTCCATGAGTTAATTATTGCACTTGATCACGACTATGATGCGATTCGCAAAAACCTTGCAGACACGGGCAGCCTCCCTTTAATCCGTCAAACAATCAAATTATTAGCTTTAGAAATTGATAGCTTTTCACAACCTAACAAGAGGTTTCGGTATGCACATCAATTATATCACAATAACTTTAAAATTAATGCCCTCTTACAGGATTTAAAAGAAATTCAAGAAGAGCAGGCCGGTCAAGCAAAAAGTATATTATATTCGATCATAAGCAACATCGAAGCAATTATTGAAGTGCTCAACCGAATTCAGGTGGCTTTTTATCAAAATCAGGAAATCCAGGATAAGATTGACAGCAGTGAGTACCAACAATTTATCAATCGACCTTTGCGCAATCTTGCTGATCTAAAAAGTAAACTCCATCTGAATAACCCGCTTTTTCGATTTGCCGTTCGGATGGCTCTTCTTTTTGGAACAGGCGCATTGATCGGTATTTTATTTTTAGATTTTAAATATACCTATTGGATCTTACTGACGATCGCTATTGTTGCCAGACCAGCATTTTCAATGACAAAAAAGCGTAATATAGAGCGTATTGTAGGCACATTCTCGGGTATAATCGTTGGCATATTCTGCTTAATTGCTATTCATTTTCTCCCGGCTCTTCTTACCATAGCTGCATTAGGTCTTTTCGGATTCTTTTTATTCAATCGATCTAATTATATGGTCAGTGTCATCTTTATTACCTTGGGAATTGTGATTGCACTCAATTTGTTTGAAGGCAATATCAATCTCATTTTAGGCAGCCGAATGCTTTTTACACTTATTGGAGCATTCTTGGCTATAGCAGGTTATTTCTTGATACCTGTACGCCAGAGCACAGGCATGGTTCAGCTGGCAAAAGAGGTATCTCTTTACAACGAACATTATTTCCAGATCATCAATAACCGTCTGTCGGACGAGAGACAAAGTTCGTTTGATATACGGCTGGCTCGCAAAAAAGCGCAGACTGCCATGGCCCTGTTTTCAGACGCTATCAATCAAATGAAAAAAGAACCCGAACACAAATGGATGGATTGGTCACATATACACCATTTTCAGGCACTCTCTTATCAGGTCAACTCCCATTTGGTGGGTCTTTCGCTATCGTTAAGCAAAAAGACGAATCGCCACCTGACGTATGACATCCATAGTAGAATTGATGCACTTAAACCTCTTTTAACAGATTTAAATCAAATTGCAGAACGGATCAACTTAAAGAAATCATAATACCCGATTGGCAGTTACTTATCAAGTTTCATCGAACAATATGCGATCCGATCCGTATGTTATTCAAAATTCCTTTAACTAAAAAACAGCTTTTCTTTTGCTTTAATAAAAAAAGAGTTTATATTTGTATCGTCTTCGAAAGAAGATTTCTAATCAACACCTCCCTTAATCAGTAGGTCTTGATTTATAAAGAAGTGGCGAGAGACTGGCTCAATGACCCACTGGCAACCTTCAATTTGTTTGAAAAGGTGCCAATTCCTGTCCAAAACAATATCGTTTTGGAGCATATAAATAACATAAGACAATGATTATTAAACTACTGAAGTCCATTAAAAATTCAGGTTCAACACAAGTGAGCCGCACGATAAGCGAAAGTGTAAGCCATCATACAACTGTATTGATGCGAATGCGTATGCATATGCACTTCCACGCTTGTTAAGAATCATTTCCTTTTTCTTGGATAAAGATTTAACAGACCCTTCAAGGAGGTGTGTATGCTTCTCTTTTTACTTAGCAATTTCTTTTTGAACCCTTAAAATCTGATATATTATGTCTTCAAACAAAAATTTAAAATTCGAAACTCTTCAGGTTCACGCTGGCCAAGTCGCTGACCCTACTACGGGATCTAGAGCAGTTCCTATATATCAAACAACATCTTTTGTATTTGAAAATGCCGAACACGGCGCAAACTTATTTGCATTAAAGCAGTTCGGCAATATTTATACACGGATTATGAATCCTACCACGGATGTTTTCGAACAACGTATTGCGGCACTGGAAGGTGGAGTCGCGGCTGTTGCTGTTGCATCTGGCCAGGCGGCACAGTTTATTGCATTAAATAATATCTTGGAAAGTGGTGACAATTTTGTTGCCGGATCCAACTTATACGGCGGTACATTCAACCAGTTTAAAGTTTCTTTTAAACGTCTGGGCATCGAAGCTCGATTTGCAACGGACGCCGAGGCAGATAAAATTGAAGCCCTCATTGATGATAAAACAAAGGCCATCTATGTTGAAACAATTGGAAACCCAAGTTTCAATATTCCAGACTTTGAGAAAATTGCTGCAGTAGCAAAAAAATATGACTTACCGTTAATCGTCGATAATACTTTTGGAGCTGGGGGATATTTATTTAAACCTTTGGAGTATGGTGCGAATGTGGTGGTTGAATCGGCTACTAAATGGATCGGTGGACATGGTACAAGCATTGGTGGTGTCATCGTCGACGGCGGAAACTACAATTGGGGCAATGGAAAATACCCTCAATTTTCCGAACCATCTGAAGGCTATCATGGCTTAGTTTTTTCCGAAGTTTTCGGTGAAGGCGGACCGTTTGGAAATATTCAATTTGCCATTCGGGCACGTGTGGAAGGGCTTCGGGATTTCGGGCCAGCACTCTCTCCTTTCAATTCATTCTTATTATTACAAGGGCTTGAAACCCTGTCTTTACGGGTGCAACGCCATGTAGACAACACTTTAGAGGTAGCTAAATGGCTTGAGGCGCATCCACAGGTAGAAAAAGTAAACTATCCGGGCTTAAAAAGCTCTCCGAGCTTCGCTAACGCACAAAAATACCTTAAAAATGGCTATGGTGCAGTGCTTTCTTTCCAGCTCAAAGGTGACGCAGCACAAAAGGCCAATAGCTTTATCGACAGCTTAGAATTGATCAGTCACCTGGCCAACGTCGGTGATACGAAGTCATTGATTATCCATCCAGCAGCGACTACTCACCAACAATTGAGTGATGAAGATCAAGCCAATGCCGGAGTGTTCAAAGGTTTATTACGTCTTTCTGTAGGAATAGAACATATTGATGACATCAAAGCTGATTTACAACAAGCTTTTGATAAAATTAAATAATCAGATTTTTTCGGCTTAAAACGTAAACGTAAAATGAGTAAGCATATTTATCTGCACCCGGAGCCTTTTGTATTTGAAAATGGAAGAGAGCTTACTGATTTACAAATCAGTTATGAAACATTTGGCAAACCCAATGCAGATCGCAGTAATGTGATCTGGGTTTGCCATGCACTAACGGCCAATGCGGATGTACTGGATTGGTGGTCAGGTCTTTTTGGAACAGGTGAACTATTTGATTCAAACGATTATTTTATTATCTGCGCCAATGTCATCGGATCAGCATATAATAGCAGTAATCCGCTATCTATAAACCCTGCTACTGGACAACCTTACTACTTATCTTTTCCTGAATTTACAGTAAGGGATTTGGTCAAAGCCCATCAATTTCTTGCAGACCACCTGGATATCAAACAAATAGAGATCCTTATTGGGGGCTCATTGGGCGGTCAACAAGCATTGGAATGGGCCGTATCACGCAGTATAGCCATCAACCATCTAATCGTCGTTGGAACAAATGCCGTCCATTCAGCATGGGGTATTGCATTCAATGAAAGTCAACGTCTTGCCATTACTACTGATCGAACCTTTTATGCGAATCATCCCGATGGCGGAGCTAAGGGTTTAAAAGTTGCACGCGCTATGGCACTGTTGTCTTACCGCAACTATACAACGTATGCCAACACACAAAAGGAGTATGATAACGAAAAACTCGATCATTATAAAGCATCCTCCTATCAAAACTATCAGGGTGAAAAATTGGTAAAACGCTATAATGCGTACAGCTATTACTTCCTAACCAAAGCAATGGACAGCCATAATTTAGGTCGTGGAAGAAAATCTATCGAATCCGCTTTAGCGAGCATCGACTGTCCAACTTTAGTGCTGAGCGTCAATACAGATTTGTTGTTTCCTCCACAAGAGCAACAATTCATCGCTCAACATATTCCGAATGCCCACTATCAGGAGATCGAATCTACTTATGGCCACGATGGGTTTTTGATCGAAACAAAAAAACTCACGAAAATCATCAGCAGCTTTCTGCGGAAACAAAAAGAATACATCAACGAATTAGTATAAGAGAATAAATAATATATAAGAGAATTTAAGAAGAGATATGAGTAATAAATTAACAATAGGGATGTTTGGGTTTGGTGTAGTAGGCCAAGGTCTTTACGATATCATCAAAACCAAAAACCTTAATCTGGAAATCAAAAAATTTGTCATTAAAAACGGAGATAAAAAGCGCTCGCTACCAGCAGATCTATTTTCTACCGATGCCGAAACAATTTTAGGTGACCCAGAAATTAATACTGTTGTCGAACTAATAGATGATGCCGAAGCAGCCTATCAACTAACTGTTCGTGCCTTGAAATCGGGAAAAAATGTGGTATCTGCCAATAAAAAAATGATTGCCAGCCATTTGGAAGAGCTGGTTGATATCCAACATGAATACGGCACCAGTTTATTGTATGAAGGTGCCGTTTGCGGAAGTATTCCCATTATACGGAATTTAGAAGAGTACTATGACAATGAATTACTTCATTCTGTCAGCGGTATTTTTAATGGATCTTCCAACTATATTTTATCTAAAGTTTTCAATGAAAACCAGCAATACACAGACGCTTTAAAGAAAGCGCAAGAACTTGGTTTTGCAGAAACAGATCCAACCCTTGATGTAGGTGGATTTGACCCAAAATTTAAAGTATGTATTGTTGCTTCCCATGCGTACGGAATCTATGTCAAACCAGACGATGTCTTTAATATTGGTATTGACAAATTGAGACAGCAAGATATTCGTTTTGCTAAAGAAAAGAACCTCAAGATCAAATTGATACCAACAGCAAAAGAGATCGACGGCAACAAAGTTGTACTTTATGTATTACCACGCCTAGTAGGCAAAGACAGCATGCTCTATAATGTGGAAAATGAGAACAATGGTGTATTGGTAAAAGCGGCCTTTGCAGACGAACAATTTTTCTATGGTAAAGGGGCCGGTGGCCACCCTACGGGTTCTGCTGTACTATCGGATATCGCTGCCCTTCGCTATGGATACCGTTATGAATATAAAAAACATTTAGAATCCAGCACATTAAATTATAGCCAAGATTATTTAATTAAGGTTTATTTGAGATACACAGATGATACGCTGATTGAAAAGTTAAATTTCAGTGAAATCACAGAACGATATTACGCACCAGATTTCAAATATGTCATAGGACATATTAATCTTCAACAAATCGCAGCTCACAAAGCCGATTTGGATCAAGAGGGCAATTTTATTGCTGAAATCGCGTAGGCAATCAACAAACCAACCTACCTTGAAAATAGCCCCGAATGGGGCTATTTTTTTATTGCTTAAATTTAGTTGCCTTTCAACTTGACATCTAAAATCCCACCTTCTACCAGGCGTTCAAAAGGAAGCTGCCAACCTTTCCACAGGCGGTTATTCAACCGAACCTGATCAACAATATAACTATTGGGTTGCTCCTTCTTCACCTGAATGATAAATTTATTTTTTCTTAATTTCTCCGGTAATTGTATCGTTACCCGATCAAAAAGTGGCGCGCCAATCTGAAGCGCGGGCTTCTCGGTGGTGAGACTTCGTACGTCGAATAGGCCGATACTCGACAAGACATACCATGCGCCAAGCTGTCCTTGGTCTTCGTCTTGTCCGTAGCCATAACCGTGTATTGCATCATTACCATAAAATTCATTGCAAATTGCCCGTACCCATTTCTGACTTAAATCAGGTCTACCAGAAAAATAGAATAACCAAGAGATATGCAGGTTCGGTTGATTACCATGATTATAAAGACTTTCAATCCCTGCGAAAGCGTCAATTTGTGTACCGCCTCCAAACACATTCTTCTGCGACACCGTAAAAATACTATCCAACCGCTGATTAAACAGATCCTTTCCAACCAGTTTAACCAATTCCTGTGGGGCATGCGGAACATAGAAGGTATACTGCCAAGCATTTCCCTCCTGAAATCCACGCCATGGTTCATAAGGGTTAAAGTTTGAAATAAATCGCCCAGTACTATCCTTTGGTCGCATAAACTTCGTCGTAGTATCGTACAGATTGCGCCATCCATCGGATAATCCCTGAAATTTAATGTAGTCTTTTTGGTGCCCCAATGATTTTGCAAACTGTGCGGCTGCAGCAGCAGAAAAAGCATATTCCAAGGTATGCGAAGCACCAAATGGAGATCCATTGGTCATTAATTCGGGACTACCATTATCATCTTTTATATAGGGTGAATAGCCCTTGCGAACGAAAACTCCTACATCTAACTTCCCCGCTCCAGGCAGACGGTCTTTCCCTTCCAATTCATTTTTGCGCACCGCAGCATAGGCAAGATTCACATCATAGTCACGAATACCCACATTATACGCCGCTGCAATTGCCAAACCTGTAAAATTAGTCCCTACACCCGAAACGTATTTACTGTTGGCAATACCGTCTCCTAACCAACCGGCATCGCGATAAACCAACAATTGACTCTGAATCCAGTCGTTGTAATAGTCCGGATAAGCAATGGACCATAACTGTGTCAAATTCCAAAATGCGCCCCAGATCGCATCGGTATTATAATGATGATGAATAGGTTGCCCCTGTTTATTTAGAGCAATCTGCCCTACCGAGCCATCATTTTTGGGATATGCACCATTGACGTCGCTTGCAAGCCCACGACCAAGTAAAGCATGATACAATCCAGTATAAAATTTAATGCGGTCGTCCACTTTCCCCCCTTCCACCAAAATTCTTCCCAGTTCACTATTCCAGGTTTGCAAGGCATTTTTCTTTGCCGTATCAAACGACATATCTTTTGCTTCTTTAAGCAAATTCAGTTGTGCATTTTCCACGGATGTATAAGACAAACCGGTCTTGACTTCGATAGATTCCCCTACCTGGGTATCAAATTTCAGGAACAAGCCAGCCCCTTTTCCCTTTATACGACTATGTTGATCGAAAGTTGTGGAATCTCTAAATGTCCCAAAAGATTTAGGCTGTTTGTTTATCTCCGCGAAGAAAAACATCTTAACGTGAGCACCCTGCTGATATTTTTGTACGTATACAGGGTTGGTAACCACATATCCCCAGACGCGCTTTTTGTCATAATTCACTTCAGCATCAACGACCGGGCCACTTTCCCCCATAACATGGCCAATATCGAAAATAAGGTTGGCTTCTTCAGTTTTTGGAAAAGTATACCGATGAAAACCGACGCGCTTGGTTGCAGTGAGCTCCGCAAGTATATTATAATCTTTTAACTTGACGCGGTAATAGCCAGAAGTAGCAAACTCATCTTTCTTATCGAAAGCAGAACGATAGCCGCTTTGTGGACGATCAAGTTGACCAGGAGTTGTCTTCAATTTTCCAACGGACGGTGCAAATACCACTCCGCCTACTTGGAATTCGTGAAAATTAGCGAATCCTTCTATTGACCCATGCCTATCATCGTACCCCACAGCTTCCCAGCCTGACTTGTTCCCATAGCTTCCATTTGTGCTCGGAGCGAGCTTAGCCATTCCAAAAGGCACTGCTGCTGGTGTATAAAAGAAATACCGGCTATGAACGGATCCAATATTAGGTTTTACAAAAACGGTCAGATCTGTTTTCTGCTGTGCGAAAACAGCTGCCGTACTAACAAATAAACTACAAAAATAATAAATGATACGCTTTACCATTGTTTTCAATTAGGTTCTACAGCAAACTTACAAAAAAATAGAGTATGTATAAACATGATATCTATTTTCTTACGCGATTTAAATACGAAAGCGGCCTCACCATACTGCCTAAATTTGTAAAATTTTAAATACTAACCAAATAAAACGTTATTAAAGCTTAAATAATGACATTTTTCCATAACTTTGATTGTACATACATACTAAAAACATAACCAGTAAATAAATTCAAAAAACACACATTGGACGGCTGATCTTCGATCAAAAGCCCTGAAGTAGATGAAAATTACAATAAAACCACAATGAAAAAAAACACCCTATTTTTTAGTCTAATACTTCTGTTACTCGGAACCCAACTAGCTGCACAACAAACAAAACCCGACGGTATAACTCAACTTAAGTTGGCAAAAAGCATTCTCGCGGATCAAAACTTAAAATATGTCGACAGCCTTGCCCGAGAGGTCATCAAAGAAGGTTTCAATGCTGGAAGTGGCTATTCACAGATTTGGGCCAGGGATCTCAATACATTTATTGAAACCGCCTTGGAAGAGCGGTCCCAAGCGGACATTAGAGGGGCCATTTTAGTATTCTTTCAGATGCAACAGCCTAATGGTGAAATGGTAGACGGCTATGTCCTTAAGAAGGATTTTACCTGGCACGATGACACACCTTATTATTCAGAAAATGCGCCAGGCCATGTTGGATTTAAAAATACAGTAGAAACAGACCAGGAAACGTCACTCATCCAACTGCTCGGTAAATATATCCTGAAAACAAAGGATTACAGTATCCTGGAGGAGTCTATCGGTGGAATTTCTGTCAAAGATCGCATCCAACTCATGTTGGATTATTTGAAAAGAGAACGGTTCAACCACAAGTATCAATTGCTTTGGGGTGCGATGACGGCAGATTGGGGAGATGTACAACCCAACGATAGCTTTGGTTGTGACTGGAATGAGCTCTCCAATGAGGCGATCGATATTTATGACAATGCGATGTTTATTATTGCATTGCAGACATTGATTGATATTCAGCCCAACTCTCCGAAGGTGACAGAATGGAAGGGATTAAAAAAGAGTCTCGAAACAAACAGTAGACGTCATTTATGGGATAAGAAAAAACAAAAATTCATCCCTCATCTCTACCCTAAGACATCTCCTATCCCAAAAGGATTTGATGAAAATACGATTCATTATCATGGGGGCACCGCCATCGCGATAGAAGCCGGGTTACTTTCCCTTTCAGAAATAAAAACAGTTAATACGCAAATGCTGGAAAACGTGCGGTTATCTGGCATGCCGAGTATTGGATTGACCTTATACCCGACCTATCCGGTTGGATTTTTCATCGGAGGAATGGCTCAGCCTTACCAATACCAAAATGGTGGTGATTGGACTTGGTTCGGCGGACGGATGATCCAGCAACTCGTTTCAAACGGTTTTTATCAAGAAGCCTATGCAGAACTCCAACCGATGATCGATCGGGTTGTGAAAAACAAAGGATTTTACGAATGGTATGGTCAAAATAACATCCCTAGCGGATCAGGGAAATTCAAAGGTTCAGCAGGAGTGCTCAGTAAAGCAATAGCGCTCCTAGAAAGCTGGGCAGAAACTACCGTAGAAAAGAATCATTAAAAGAAAAGAATAAATAAATGAGCTATTCACACATCCTATTATCCATTCAAAAAGGATGTGTGAATTACTTAATAATCTCTTCTGCTTTCAACAGTATAGGTAAAACTTTCCGCACGGTAGAACCCTAAATTATATTCAATTGGCTTTCCAGATTGGTCAAATACGAACCGCTTGCGGGACAAAATAGGATCACCGATATTAATCTCCAATTTATCCGCTATAAATTTATTTGCAGCCATTGCATCCAACTCTTCCTGAGAAAGATCTGCAACGACATGATAATCGGCTTCTAAGATTTCATATAGAGGCCGCTTAAAATCTTCATCGCCGTTTAAACCTATACGTGGATGGAAATAAGAGATAAAATAAACAAATGGGTCATCTTTCTTTCCTCTCAGACGTTCTAGTTTTAACAGCTTCTGATCCTCATCTACATTAAAAAACTTCGAAACAGCTTTATCCGGAACAACCCAGCTGACGTGAAGTTCAAAATTCTTCACCTCAATCCCACGATTTTTCATCTCTTGTGAGAAACTCAACCAATTTTTGGATTTTGAACTGAATTTAGAACTAGCCACCTTCGTTCCTATCCCCTTCTTTCTAATTAGCAGCTCCTCATATACCAGTTTATTGATCGCTAAACGCAAAGTAGAACGGGAAATTGCCAATCTTTTTGCTAATTCAATTTCATTGGGTAATAATTTCCCTTCTATATATTCAGGCTGCTTAATTAATTCGCGTAACAAATTCTCAGCTTGTATATGCAGCGGAACAGGACTTTTATGATCTATTTTTAAATTCATCATTTGGATTGCTTGTGCTAAAATAAGATTTTTTGCATAATTAAAAAAATAGATATATGTTTGTATGTATATACATACTAATATAAACCGCAGATGTCAAAGAGATTTATCATCATTTTATGTATCGTTTCACTTGGAGGACTCCTTTTCGGTTTCGATATGGCTGTAATTGCAGGTGCTTTGCCGTTGGTGAAGCAATTTTTCGGGCTATCTCCTGCTCAAGAGGGCGTTTTTGTCAGTTCAGCTTTGCTAGGCTGTATTGTTGGTGTATTTTTCACAGGACCATTAACAGATAAATACGGCCGAAAACCAGCCTTTGTTACTGCGGCCCTGCTTTTTTTATTCTCAGCAATTGGCTGTGGATTCAGTCCTTCTTACAGCATATTGATTGTGAGTAGAAGCATTGGGGGCCTGGGTGTTGGAATAGCCTCAATTGTTGTGCCCTTATATCTCGCGGAAATATCGCCAAGCAAATTTAGAGGAAGATCAGTCACCTGTTACCAGCTCGCTATTACATTCGGTATCTTATTTGCCTATATCAGCAATTACCTGATTCTTGAATATACCTCCGCCCAGCAAAATGAACTGTGGCGAACTATGTTTTTAGTTGGCGCAATACCGGCTTTATTGTTATGCATTGGAGTTTACTTTATTCCTGAAAGTCCGCGTTGGCTTTCTAAAAATGGACGAGACACTGAAGTTGCAGCGATCAGTGCCACATTAGGACTATCGGATATACAAGAGGTCAGCCATGTTTCCTCGAAAGGAAATCTACGTGATCTGTTCTCTCCTATTTATCGCAAGGCCTTTCTATTGGGCTTATTCCTCCCTTTATTTTCACAGCTCAGTGGAATCAACGCAATTGTTTATTATGGTCCGAGCATATTGCTTGAATCAGGTATTTCATTAAACAATTCCTATCATGCCCAGTTATTCTTTGGAGCCGCCAATGTGCTATTTACTTTCTTCGCAATCTGGAAGGTTGATAATTGGGGCAGACGTCCCTTATATCTTTTGGGAACTGTGGGTGCTACCGTGAGTTTGCTGGTTACTGGTTATCTTTTTAATCAAGGTCAAGTCAATAATATCGCATTGATTATCGCGATACTTTCATTCTTATTTTTCTTTGCTTTTTCCATTGGCCCACTAAAATTTGTCGTCGCAGCCGAAATTTTCCCTAATGCCATCCGGGCTCGTGCCATGGGTATCAGTATTATGGTGATGTGGATTTCCGATGCGATCGTGGGGCAACTAACGCCTATTCTTCTCGCTTCCTGGGGCGCCCGCTATACGTTCTGGTTGTTTGCATTTTTCTGTGCCATCGCATTCCTTGTTGTACTTGGATTTCTTCCAGAAACGAAGGGCAAACCTTTGGAGGAGATCGAAAAATTCTGGATTGAAAAACACAACAAAAAATCAACAAACAAGTAAGCAAAAAGCTATTTACTTCAACATCATTCATTTGCAATAAAAAATTACATCAATATGTATTCTAATACTCAAACAAAACCTTTTCAGTACGAAATCGCACCGACGTTTCCAGTTCAAGGATCCTTATCAAATTCTTACCAAGATCTTGTTGCACATCTCATTACACATAATATACATAGCATTGATGGTTTTGTAGGTGTTAACTGGGACACAATCATCCCCAACCTGGAGCAAGAATTTGAAAAACAGGGCATAGCCACACGATTTATTGCGATGGATTCTGCCTTAAAATCGGAATCAGCCATCCAGGATATTGTCTCCCCCTACCTAGGCGGCAATGACCCATTGTTCGGAAAAAAGGCCGGGATTCAGCTCATTGAATACTTTGATACCGAAAAGCTAGCGGATTTTCAAACAATATTAGCGAACTCCAATTCAAAACAAGGTGAATATACCATCTTTTATGGTCCTGGCGCATCATTAGTCGATACGTCTAGTCAACTGATGTTTATTGATCTGCCCAAAAATGTGCTTATTCAACGCATGCGGGCGGGCGAAGCTTTAAATTTAGGCTGTTCAACACAAACCAATCAAAAGGAAACCTATAAGCGTTATTATTTTGTCGACTGGGAAATATTGAACCGACATAAAAGATCCATCTTGTCCCGTGTCGAAATTCTTGCCGATCAACAATCATCACACAACTTACCATGGATTACAGGGAAAGATCTACACAATACTTTGCAAGCCATGTCCAAAAATTACTTCCGCGTACGACCAACTTTTGAACCCGGAGTATGGGGTGGACAATGGATGAAAGAGCACCTTACAGGCATCGATCAGGATGTCAAAAACTATGCGTGGTCCTTCGAAATGATTGTCCCAGAAAATGGTATTTTGCTCGAAGCAGATGGACATACTCTCGAAATTTCATTCGATCAATTGATGTTTCAAGAAAGTGCCAATGTACTCGGTCATGCACAGCAACGTTTCGATGTTGAATTCCCAATACGCTTCAATTTCCTGGATACCTTTGATGGCGGCAACCTATCCATTCAATGTCACCCCAGTCCAGCTTATGCAAAAGCAGAATTTGGAGAAAACTTCACACAGGACGAATCATATTATATCGTTGATAGAAAAGAAGACGCGCAAGTGTATCTGGGCTTTCAGCAAACAATTGATGCAGACAAATTTCGCTCAGCTTTAGAAGAGAGCTTCCATAGCGGAATAGCTATGGATATCGAGCAATACGTTCAAAAATTCGAATCCAAGAAACACCAGTTATATTTGATTCCACATGGTACCGTACATTCTTCCGGCGTGAACAATCTCGTACTCGAAATCAGTGCAACACCTTATAATTATACCTTTAAAATGTACGACTGGGTGCGTCCCGATTTAGATGGGAAACCACGTCCATTAAATATCGATAGAGCATTCGCTAACCTCAATTTTAGCCGGAAAGGTGATGTCGTAAAAAACACACTGCTATCTCAGCCCAGTGAAAAAGTCCTTGATGCGCAAACAACAAGAATACATTTGCCAACGCATGAAGATCATTTCTACGATGTTTTTAGATACGAATTCGATCAGAATGTTTCGATTGAAACGCAGGGACAGTGTCATATCATGATGCTTGTCGAGGGCGAGGCAATTGAGCTGACGACAGCAAATGGCATGAAAAGGGTCTTCCATTATGCCGAGACTTTTGCCGTTCCTGCTGCTGCTGGGTCCTATACATTGCGTAATTTAGGAAACGGTAAGGCCAAGGTTATCCAATCTTTTGTCAAAGAATCCAAATGTTAATTAAACCATTTATTATAAACAAACAGCACAATGAGAACTATATTTTTTGCATTATCTTCATCGCTCCTATTACTGTCCTGCCAAAACGCGGGCAGTAAAGTTTCTACGAACAATTTACAAGACAGCATCCAAAAAGATAGCAGTTTCCATATTGTCAAAGATATGGCTACGAACATCATCAAAAGCGGATTCAATGCGGGGGATGGATACAGTGAGGTATGGATTAGAGATTACAACACATTTATCACCTTAGCAACAAAAGTACATCCCCATGAACAGATCAAAGATCAATTGGCTTTGTTCTTTAAACTACAAGGTTCTGATGGTAATATTGCCGACGGTTTTGTCAAAAAGTCCAGCTTAAAAAATGGCGTATCGGACTATTACACAATCACCAGCTCCTTGGCTCCTGATTATGCTGCACATAAAAACACCGTTGAAACAGACCAGGAATCTTCTTTAATTCAAGCGGTACACAAATATATCGTTGCTACTAAAGACAAAGCTTTTCTCAATGAAAAAATTGGTGATGCAACTGTAAAGGATCGCATGGAACATGCTTTGCAATTTTTATTGGACAAACGTTATAATGATACTTATGGTTTACTTTGGGGTGCAACCACGGTTGATTGGGGCGACGTTCAACCCGAGCATGACTGGGGTGTACATCTAGATGAAAATTCGCATATTGCTTTGGACATCTACGACAATGCGATGTTTTTGATCGCCCTTGACAACTACATGGATCTACTTCCTGAGAAAAAAGAAAAATGGGAAAAAATCAGAGCTTCCATAGCAAGTAACACCATGAAACACCTTTGGGATGAAAAGAACCAAAAGTTTATTCCCCATATTTATATCAAAGGCTCTCCATTTGCAGCTGATTTTGATGAAAATCAAATCTATTATCATGGAGGAACAGCTATCGCTATTGAGGCAAATTTACTCAGCAAAGAGCAAATAAAAGTTTCATTGGATAAAATGATTAAAAATGTAAAAGACGCTGGTGCGGCAACAATTGGACTCACCGTGTACCCAACTTATCCTGCAGGTTCATTTAAAAACAAGGGCATGTATCCGTATGGTTATCAAAATGGTGGGGACTGGACCTGGTTCGGTGGGCGTATGATTCAGCAGCTCGTTAAAAATGGTTTTCAACAGGAAGCTTATGAACAAATACAGCCGATGCTTGCCCGTGTTATCAAAAATAAAGGTTTTTATGAATGGTACACAAAAGATAATAAACCAGAAGGTTCAGGAACTTTTAGAGGTGAAGCAGGTGTGCTTTACGATGCTATCGAATTACTAGAACATGCTGGCACGAAATAAAAACAGCTTATCGCGATGTAAAAAGAGCAGCAGGAAATTTGCAGTGCCCCCAAAAAGTTAGACACTTTCTGGGGGCATTTTTTCTGAAAGTGTCTAATCTTATTGGCCAGAAAGAACCTTCAGTTTGCTTTCATTGCTGTTGATGTCTACGAAGTCATGAAGGTTTTATTTGAAATCGTCACCTTAGCATTCCTATTTTATATTACGCTAAAGCCTTTTCCGCATTCTCCTTTGTATAGTCGTTTCCTATCCGCTAAAATATCCTGTTTATTTTCCTTAAATTACTTGTCCTTCTCGCTCAATCGTTAAATTGTACAAGAGCATTCCATTTGGATCGCGGATTTTCATCGTGTAGCCAACAGGTCCAATAACAGCTTAAAACCTAATTGTATCGGTTTCAATAAAAGGCAAACTATAATTACCGGTATCTGCCTTAATCTTAGCATTCAACTGCTTTATTGCGACGACTTCCTGATTTACCGTCTTATAAAGATAGACGTTCTTTAAACTCGGAAGCTCGTTCAGTTTTGATAGACCTTTTGATGTAACTTTTGTGCCTGTCAGATTCAAATACGTTAATTTTGACAGGCCTTTCAGCTGGCTCAATCCAGCATCGGAAATTTTTGTATTTTCCAGATGCAGACGGGAAAGAATGGGCATTGCCGAAAATGTTGAAAAAGCAAGATCTGTAACAGCCGTATTTCCTAATTTCAGCTGTACAATATTATCCTTAATGGCTAACAATTCCTGTAGGTCCCTATCATTAAATTGAGGATAATTAATCGCATTAACCAACACGAAGTTATTATCTCTTGCAACTTGGATGATCTTAATACCCTTAGCCTGCCAAGCATCAACTTTATCTTTTGGCAAAGCTGGTGCTGCTGGTAGATCAGCATACAATACAGCAGACTCCTCTTTTTCCCCTGTTTCCAATTTTTTCAACAAATGAGCTATTTCCTCTGTTTGTGGTATTTCATGCACTTTTTTATCAAAATTGGCTCCTTGGTCAATCCACCAGGCAATCAGTTTTATCTGATCAGCGGTTATCGGTGTACGACCTTTAGGTGGCATACGTTTCTTATGTCCCTCGGGCAACACCAATCGGGCATATAATTCACTCTTTTTCGAATCATTTGCATTTAGTACTGTGCCGTTCTCTCCTCCTTTTAACAAATTCTCTTTTGTATCCAGTGCCAGCCCCCCTTCCTGCTTTCTTTGCCCGTGGCAGCTTTGACAACGCTGTTTTAGAATAGGTTGAATAATTCCCTTATAGGCTTCTGCTTCCTGCGCATTTTGAACGATAAGAACCTCCTCTTTATCTTCTTCCGCTTTAAACAGCTTTTTAAGTGCTACTGGCATAGCTTCCACAAAGTAACCCTTTCCATGTGTCAGTGTTCCACCGTAGTGTCCAGTCACCCCAATTAAGAGCACCAGGATGAAAAAAAGCCAAAAGCGAAATGCACCAGAAGATTCTTTACGATAAAGAAACCAAAGCCATAAACTACTGATAGCCACGGCAATTCCCAGCCATTTGTGATAGCTCAGGACATCCTCCTCATAACCTCCATTTCGTGAAAGCAGATAACCCGATAAAGCAGCTACTATAGCAGCGATAGTCCCTAGGAATAAGGAGAGCTTAATAGCAGGCAAATACATATCACCGCCTTTAAACCGAGTCCTAATTGCCATAACAAAAGCCAACAATAATATGCCGATCGGTAAATGGACCAAAAGCGGGTGAAATCGTCCCAAAAAGCCCAATAATTCATCAAAGAAAACTATCATTCTTTATATCTGTCTTTGAGTAAATGCAACATATAAACATTGATTGACCATTGATCGGCCACCGGTTGTTGTGTAAATGGTAATGTGGGTAAATAACCCGCTGGACCAAACTCGGTCGTTATGGTCAATAACTTCACCCCATTTTCCTTGTGCTTAGCAACAACTTTATCCCACCAGGTCAAATGTTGTGCAACGATACTCTTCCATTCAGGAGCCGCGGGGTCATTGACTTGTGGTCCTTCAGGATGCCCAATTCGTGCATGAATGTGCTCCGTTCTGGAAAGTGCTTTTGTTACAGCCTCGGGCTGATCAGAAAGCATTGATTCATGCACATTGCACCAATGCGAGATATCCAATGCAAGTTGTAAGGTCGGAATCTTCTCTAAATATTCTTTTGTCACATGAGCTGCAAAACTAAATCTTCCGCGATGAGTCTCATGATAAACGGGGATGTGGTACTTATTTTTAGCCGCATCGGCAAGCTCAATCAATGTTTTATTCTGCTCAAACGAGTAATAATCTTTACCTGTATGGCAATTGATATAATCGGGTTTCAGCTGTGCTGCTTCATCCAAATTACGCTTAAAACTTTGTTTATATTCCTCGTAAGTTCCGCCCGATCCGCCTGAAAGCAATCCTAAACTCAATCCATATTTATGTAATGCATCAATCATCTCCTTGCGCTCATTTGGACTACCGGGTAACCAGGATTCAACACCATCGTAACCAGCATTTTTCACCCGGAGACAGAATGTATCCCAAGAATCGCTATTTCCCCAATTGGTGCAATAATATTTGATGTGTAACTGCTGGGCAGTCATGGATAGAAAACTGCTCATAAATAAAATTAATACTAGAAATTGTTTCATGTTTTTAAATTATAGCTTGAATAAGTTCACCCTCCACATCTGTCAATCGGAATGGCCTTCCTTGAAAATCGTATGTAAATTTCTCATGATCAAAACCCAAAAGGTGGAGCATGGTCGCATGGACATCGTGTACAGAACTGCGCCCTTCTACCCCAGCGAACCCAATATCATCGGTTTGACCGTAACTTATACCATTACGAACTCCCCCGCCCGCCATCCAGATGGTATAGGCGTCGGTATGATGATCTCGTCCCAGGAATGGCATATCGCTGTTGTCCCTATTTTCTTGCATCGGTGTGCGTCCAAATTCCCCGCCCCACACAACTAGTGTTTCTTCCAGCAAACCACGTTGTTTGAGATCCATAATCAATGCGGTCATTGGTCGATCTATCTCCCGGCATTTATTTCTAAAGCCAAGATCAATCGAATCTGCGGGATTTGTACCGTGACTGTCCCAACCCCAATCAAATAACTGCACGAATCGTACCCCCTGTTCTACAAGTTTTCGAGCCAAAAGGCAATTATTGGCAAACGATTCTTTACCCGGCTCAGTTCCATACAATTCGTGAATATACGCAGGTTCATTATTGATGTCCATCACTTCAGGAACTGCAACCTGCATTTTATAAGCCATCTCATATTGTGCAATCCGCGACAAGGTTTCTGGGTCTTTAAAGGTATCGTATTCTGTTTTGTTGACATTATTTATGGCATCAATCAAATCACGCTTCATATCCCTTCCCATCCCTTCAGGATCGGCAATATACAATACGGGATCACCCTTTGAACGACATTGAACGCCTTGGTATACGGACGGTAAAAATCCACTTCCCCAGACACTTTTTCCTGCATCCGGTGTTTTACCTCCCGATGTTAACACAACAAATCCGGGTAAATTGCTATTTTCAGATCCCAGACCGTAAGTTACCCATGAACCAATGCTTGGCCGGCCGAGACGGGCACTTCCCGTATGCATAAACAATTGCGCTGGACCGTGATTGAACTGATCGGTATGCACGGCCTTCAGAAAACTCACTTCATCAACAACTTTACTAAAGTGAGGCAAATGATCTGATACCCAAGCCCCACTTGCTCCATATTGTTTAAAAGTAGCCTGTGGCCCTAACATTTTTGGAACCCCACGAATAAAGGCAAATTTCTTTCCTGCGAGCAAGGATTCCGGGCAAGGTTGATTATGTAATTTCTGCAATGCAGGCTTGTAATCAAATAACTCCAATTGCGACGGAGCGCCGGCCATATGCAGATAAATTACGCTTTTAGCCTTACCTGGGAAATGGGGAGGCTTGGGTACCAGCGGATTGAGTGCATTCAGATCCAACTTTTCTGCTGATTTTGACTGTCCCCATCCATTACAACTCGTCAACAAACTCCCTAAAGCAATACCTCCGATACCTGCCACACAGTCCTTTAAAAAATGTCTCCTTGTGACAGCCTGCAATTCAAATTGTTGCGCTTCTTTTATTAGCTTATTTAGATCTTTCATCTGACTATCATTACGTATGAACGGTCTGTGTCACTAAATTTTTAGTCCGCAGCTTTAGCTCATTTCGGTTTATATTCTTATTATTTCATAGGCCTTATCCTTCTTAACAAGAGACTTCGTTTTCATACGAAAAGCCCTTATCCAGAAGTTTCAGTCCATATTTATTATTTCATTATTTATGATTTCGTTAAAAACTCGTCCAGATTCAACACTGCATTGGCAACAAGCATGTAGGCAGCTTTTGAAGGCAGGACCTTTACATTGCTTTTTGCTAAATCTTCATTCAAAAATTTGGCTGCTGAATCAGGCTTTTTGCTGAAATCAATCAACGCTTTTTGATAAAGATGTTCCAGCTCTTTGAGTTTCTTTTCATCGGCATCCTTCAACATTGCACGTTTATAACCGACACGGATACTATTTCTAAGGTTTCCATTTCCCTCCTTTTCCATAATAGCCCCCAGATGTTTAGCTGCTTCGAGATAAACAGGATCGTTTAATGTGGCGAGCGCTTGTAGCGGTGTATTGGTACGGATTCGGTCGACCAAACAAACCTCCCGACTAGAAGCATCGAAAGAAACAAAGGAAGGATAAGGACTCGTACGCTTTAAAAACGTATAGATGCCCCTTCGGTATTGATCTTCTCCAGCACTTTTCACCCAGGCCTCACCGCTGTATACAGTCATCCATACCCCATCCGGTTGGTATGGCATTACACTTGGTCCATACATTTTATTGCTGAGCAATCCACTTACGGCTAAAGCCTGATCACGAATCTGTTCGGCAGATAACCTAAAGCGAGGTCCCCTTGCCAAATAATAATTCTGTGGATCCTTTTCAAAATTGGAATTGTTCAGGCTAGAGGACTGCTTATAAGTTCCGGATAATACCATCTCGCGGATCAATTTTTTAATACTCCACTTTTTGGTATTCATCAGATCTAGGGCAAGATAATCTAGTAATTCTCGATGAATCGGCGGAATACTCTGTGTGCCCATATCTCCCAATGGTTCAACTAGCCCCCGACCAAATAGTTGAGCCCATACGCGATTAACTAAAGTTCGCGCTGTCAATGGGTTTTCCTTACTGACAATCCACTGCGCAAAACCCAAACGATTGCGTTGAGCCCCCTTAGGGAAACTATTCAGTGACGCCGGAACCGTGGGCTGCACTTCCGCACCTAGGGACAAGCGGTTACCGCGTATAAATACATTTGTCTTACGATGCATGTCTTTGGGATTTTCAATCATGATTGGTACTCCCTCAGGTTGCATATTGACCAACTGGAGAAAAGTTTTTTGAAAATTCATATTATCCAGTGACTTTTCATGTGGAAAGTTCTCGCGAAATGCAAACCATTCAATCATGCAGATCGGCTGTCCATGAGCGACAGATGGATTCTTGAAAACCAGATATAAGTCATGTACACCACGAGTCGCACTTATGGGAGACTGAATAACCTGTCTTCCATTCGTACTCGGTAAATCAATAACGGCAAGTATTGGTCCGCTAGGTTTATCCAAGTGAATTTCCAATTTTCCTCCTACTGCACCTGTCCAGAAATTCATGAAGAATTGTTGTTTATTATTCAGGTTTATTGCCCTTAATCGAGCCGATCCTCCAGTTCGCACCCCCAACCATTTCGTATCATAAAGCGCACCATCTACTATTTGGTCGCTGTAATGCGCATGGACTTTGGGCTCAAGGGTGTGAAGGAATAGATCTGTTGATTTTACCAAGCTTGCATTTCCTGTCGTCGACAACCACCTCTTTATACTGTCAATTCGCTTTTCATCCTGTGTAGTATAAAAACGCAGTTTAGGATGATCACCTTGGGTATCTTCATCTCTGGTGTTGTTAAAAAAAGCTAACGATTTATAATATTCTTCAAATTTAAACGGATCATAAGTATGACTATGACATTGCACGCATTCGAAGGTCGTACTCAACCATACTTGATAAGTTGTATTTAAACGATCCAAAACCGCAGCCATCCGAAATTCCTCACTATCGGTCCCACCCTCATCATTATTCATGGTATTGCGATGGAAGGCGGTTGCGATAAGCTGATCCTTGGTTGGCTCCGGCAGCAAATCCCCGGCAAGCTGTACAATCGTAAATTCATCATAAGGCATGTCCTTGTTTAAGGCCTTGATGACCCAGTCCCGATAAGTCCATATCGTGCGCGAGCCATCCTTTTCGTAGCCCTTCGTATCGGCATATCGTGCCATATCCAACCACCAACTCGCCCACTTTTCGCCATATTTCTGAGAAGCCAACAGACTGTCTACCCGCCGGGTATAAGCATCATCACGCTGGTCTGCTTCAAAGGCTTGAATCTCCGCCAACGAGGGTGGGATACCAATTAGATCCAAATACACTCTTCGGAGCAACAATGCTTTATCGGCTTCATCTGCAAAGGACAATTTCTTCTCCTTCATCTTATCCAAAACAAAAAAATCTATCGTATTGTTCACCCCTTTGGGCTTTACACCAAATATACTGAGCAACGAAAAAGGTTTAGGGACCTCCGTTTCCTTAGGTGTTGTATAGGCCCAATGCTCTCCCCACTTAGCTCCTTCATCGATCCATCTTTTGAGTATATCAATTTCATCGTCATTCAGTTTAGGGGCATTGTAAGGCATACGCAATTCAGGATCATCGGAAATCAGTCTCTTTACCAGTTCACTGTGTTCGCCATCGCCACGAATAATTGCTGATTTGCCTGACTCGGCTTTGGCGAATGCCTCATTTTCAAAAAGAAAACTTAAACCACCATTTTTTTTAACCCCACCATGGCACGTGATACAATGTTTATTCAATATCGGTTTAACATCAGCGCTAAAATCAACTGGCTCTTTTTTTCCAAAAGTCAAAATGCTTGTACCAATAAGCACAAGCGCCAATAATATTAGCACCAAAATCTTTTTTTTCATAGCCTGGGGATATATCTATTCTGTATTATTTTAGGTTTATGCACTAAACGAAATGAATAATGATTATTTTCTTCGTTAAGTGGAGCCGAAACTATTCCATAAATGTGCTCGTTTCGAGTAGGATAAAATTAGAGAACAACACTGGATTATACTAAAACTAGATTAACAGAAACATAAACAATATTACCCCTTGCCCTTGCGAGATTTTCTGGACACTATAGACCCACCTGCTCAAAAGGTTGATTTAAGACAGCATAACGTACTTTCCTTGGTTAAACAGCAGACAATAAAACAACACTTTTGCGACATATTTATTCGAATCAAAAAGTATAACAATTTCGATACGAATTAACTTTTTTAGTTTTCTGCACTGCATACAACCACCGCTAAATTTGCTATTAAAATGATTTCAACAGGCTCAAGGGCATCGCATAGATAAAATAGTATGCAAAAAAGTAACAATAGTGTCAGTATCTCCCCTTCCAGAGTTTTAAATTTACAAGCTAACCCTTTCAATTATGAAATATCTTTATTTAATACTCTTCTGTTCGTTTACAGTGTTCTCTTTCGGTCAACCGACACCGGACAACAACCTCCATTTCGATCAGTTAGCTTCGCGGTGGGATGAAGCCATTCCGTTGGGAAATGGTCAATTGGGTGCACTGATTTGGAAAAAAGATAATACGATTCGATTTTCACTTGATCGCGCAGATCTATGGGATGAAAGAAAGGCCTTTGCAATAGAAAACCACAATTTCAATTGGGTCCAACAACAAATAAAAAACAACAGCTATGGCATTGTACAAGAGTGGGGAGACGCTCCTTACGATAGATCCCCCTATCCCACCAAGCTTCCAGCAGCGTCGCTGTTCTTTGACTTAGCGAAATTTGGCCCTGTCGTTTCGAACGTACTTGACCTGGAACAGGCCACCAATATTCTTAAATTCAAAGATGGTCGGATATTAAGAACCTTCATACACGCCTATAAACCCTTTGGCTATTTTGAAATTACAGGAAACAATGTGAGTGAACTTGTTCCTCAATTAATTCCCCATCAATATGAAAATAGCGCAAACAAAGATGAAAACAAAAGCGTTGTAGAAGGTCAAGATTTAGCAAGATTAGGATATAAGCAAGGAAATATAACCAGAACCAGCAATTACGAAGTGCTGCACCAAAAAACTTATGACAATCATTTTTTTGAAGTTGTATTGAGATGGGAAAAAATATCAGCTAAAAAACTGATTGGATATTGGACAATCGTCAACGATCAAAGGGCAAACCCTTCTGAACTTTCCCTCAAAAAATACACCGAAGAACAAGTAAGCCATTTGCATTGGTGGTCAAACTATTGGTCCAAATCAAGTATAACTATTCCTGAAAAAAATCTTGAAAAGCAATATTATCTTGATATGTACAAGCTCGGTGCTGTCGCAAGAGAAGGCGCTCCAGCAATTACGCTTCAGGCCGTCTGGACGGCAGATAATGGTGGCCTCCCCCCTTGGAAAGGAGACTTTCACAATGACCTTAACACCCAATTGAGCTATTGGCCAGCCTATTCGGGGAATAGATTAGCCGAAGCCAAAAGCTATACAGATTGGCTCTGGAAGATCCGCAAAAAAAATCGCGACTTTACGAAGCAATATTTCGGTGTCGATGGGCTGAATGTACCCGGTGTCCTTACTTTAAATGGAGACCCTATGGGTGGATGGATTCAGTATTCTCTTTCTCCTACGATTGGTGCTTGGGCGGCCCAACATTTTTATTGGCAATGGAAATATAGTATGGATAAAACCTTTCTAAGAGAACAAGCCTATCCCTATATCATTGAGTCTGCGACTTACCTTAAGAATATAACCACATTAAAAAATGGACTCCGTTACCTGCCTTTGAGTAGCAGTCCCGAATACAACGACAATAGTGTATCAGCGTGGTTTGACAACTGGACCAATTTCGACCTTAGCTTAGCGCATTTTCTATTCCAGGCTGCTACTGAGGTGAGCACAGCAATGGGAAAACCGCAAGAAGCGCAAGCTTGGTTAAAATGTAAGGCCCAACTACCTCATTATGCGACGGATAAAACCGGACTACAAGTTGCTGTAAATCTTCCAATGAAACATTCCCATCGGCATATGTCTCCCTATATGGCAATTTATCCATTGGATTTATTAGACATCAATAATCCGCAGGAAAAAAAGCTCATCGAAAGTTCCCTAGATCATATTGAAAAACTGGGTACCCGTGCGTGGGTAGGTTATTCCTTTGCATGGATGGCTTGTTTACACGCGCGAGCTAAACAAGGAAAGGAAGCCGTTAGCAATCTTCAAAAATTTGCACAGAACTTTTGTTCCACCAATTCCTTTCATCTGAATGGCGACCAGAAAGGTGGGCAATATTCAGACTTTACGTATCGACCATTTACGTTGGAAGGCAACTTTGCATTTGCGCAAGGAATACACGAATTGCTCATTCAGAGCAAGAATAACTATGTAGAAATCTTTCCAGCCTTACCTGCTGAATGGGCAACAGCATCTTTCAAAAATTTAAGAACGATGGGCGGATTTATCGTAAGCGCTGAGAAAAAAGGAGATAAAATCGTTATGCTGAAAATAACTGCGACCGAAGATGGTACCTTTCGAATTTTTGAACCCAAGACGCTCATGCATGTCAGTACGAAAAAGACCTTACAGAAAGATAACACCATACAATATGTGAAACTAAAAAAGGGGCAAACAGTAAACTTATGTAGTCTATAAAGGCGGTCCCTATGTAAGTTGGAGGCAACTATAAAAAAAGCGTTTCAACCAAGTGTTGAAACGCTTTTTTTAATACTGTTCTGCAATTTATGCGAGTTCAATCAAAAATTCCTCTTTCGGAAGTCTAAATTTTTTCAGCTTCAGCAACCAATCTTGTTCTTCCATCCGATAGCCTAAAGGAAGCATAACTGCACTCTTCAATCCCAGTTTATCTAAACCAAGCAGTTCATCCAATTCGGCATTTGAAAAACCCTCCATAGGGGTTGCATCAACGCCTAATTCAGCTGCCTGAGCGATTGCCAAACCAAAAGCAATATAGGCTTGTTTAGCCGCATGGGCTGCTTGTTGCTCAACGGATAGGCTTGATAACTGTGCTTTCAATCTATTTTTATACTCGTCAGTGGTGTCTAAAGGTAAACCTCTCAAGGCATTCATCTTGTCGAAGGTACTATCAATACGTTCGTCCGTATAGCTATCCCATCCTGCGAAAACCAATAAATGTGAGCTATCAGCAACAATTTGTTGGCCCCAAGCCACAGGTACAATTTTTTCTTTTAATTCCTGATTCGTAATCACAATCACACGGAACTGTTGAAGTCCAGACGAGCTCGGAGCCATACGTGCTGCCTCCAAAATCTTATCCACATCTTCCTGAGCGACCTTTCTTGTAGGGTCGTATTTTTTTGTGGCATAACGCCATGCTAGGGTATCTAATAAAGCCATTTTATTCTAATTTAAATGATCAATAGCAACATCATAAAGTTATGTAAAGATACATAAAAAAATAAATGTCTAAACATCAAAACAAAAGACTAAAACAATAAAAACTAGGACAAAAACACAATGCTTTTCGGCATTTGTTACTAGACTTTTAATGCCCAAACACAGTATATTTACTTGTAATCGCAAGCAAATGCCTATTTTATTCAAATTTATTAAGACCTTTGTACTGGTTTATATCCGATCAAAACAAAATGACCTTTAATCATTGTTCCCGGTAGTTATAAATAACAAAATAAAAAACAGAGCTCACCTGCTCCACAATAAAAACATCAGCGATGTCTATAACGAATGAAACAGAACTAACAGGCATACAAAAAGCGAGCGATGCCGTTGCCATCACCTTAAAAGCTATGATAGCACATGCTCAAGTGGGTATGTCCACGAAAGAGCTTGACGAATATGGAGCCGAAATATTAAAAAGCATGGGTGCAAATTCTGCTCCTGCTCTTACCTATGGTTTCCCGGGCTACACCTGTATCAGTATAAACAACGAGTTTTGCCACGGAATACCTACCGCGGAAAGGCTATTGCAAGAAGGTGATTTGATCAATATCGATGTATCTGCCGAACTGGATGGATATTGGGCCGATAATGGTTGTTCCTTTGTTATAGGAAAGGACATATTTCAACACGAAAAATTGGTAAAAGCATCAAAAGAAATTCTTCAAAAGGCAATCAATACTATTCGTGGTGGTGTGAAAATAGCCGATATTGGGCATCTCATAGAAACTGAAGCGAAAAAAAGAGGTTATAAAGTCATCAAGAACCTTGGCGGACATGGTGTAGGAAAAAGTCTTCACGAGGAACCCGATGAATTGCTTAACTATAAAAATCGCTTCGACCAACGAAGATTTCGAAAAAATACCGTTGTTGCTATTGAAACCTTTATTTCAACGACCTCCACATACGCGACCGAACTCAACGACGGCTGGACAATGGTTGGGGACAAAGGTGGATTCATGGCTCAACATGAACATACAATTCTCATTACCGATGGCGCTCCTGTTATATTAACAGCACAGAATGCAATTTACTAAGCAGGAATAAGAAGGCACCTATAGGTCTTTTCGAACAAGTTATTGAAAGCTATCGAAAAGACCTATTTTCTTTGCAACAAGACTTCAAGCTTGCGGTGGCGTACATAGTCCCTTCATCTCAGAACTAGAGGTTGTTATAAAAATTAAGGGGCCTCTCATAACGAGAAAACCCCCAAATAATATATTTTTATGGCTAAATAATTTTTGTCAATACCAAAGACTAATCTTACTGGATAAATGGCTACGGCAGTAAATGTAGCGTATTCTTCCCAACAAAAAAGTGATGAAAATCACTTTTACCAAAAATTTTATTTCCATTTTCAAAATTCAGCTTCTCTCATAACATCCCCCCCAACTCATCTATGCTCTGTTAACTGTTTTGATAACTATTTTGAGAGACACCAAACATTGGAAAGACTTTTACTATCCAAACATGTGTCATCCATCCTTTACTTCTTGCTTAGTTGTCTTAATAAACATTGGGATTGCTCATCTATTTTATGAATTAAGTTTACACAAAATTAAGGTGGACATGGCGGCGATGAACTACCAATAAATCACCAAATACTACCATTTTGATAAGAGCGACAAGATGGGATCAAGTGGGATTTATATAAATGTTTTACATAATTTCGATCAAAAAATCACCAACAAAAGCTAACTTCGCTGCATATACACATCACAGAGAGGTAATAATTGCAATAATAGATAGCATGGCATTGAAAGAATTACAACACAGCAAAATATATGGCGCAGATAACGGTGGCACTCCATTAATTGTTCTGCATGGGCTTTTTGGTATGGCAGACAACTGGGGATCCTTTGGTCGTAGTTTCGGAGAGAAAAGACAGGTACATTTACTCGATCTTCGTAATCACGGACGAAGTTTCCATAGTGAAGATATGTCGGTGGAAGTTATGGTAGAAGATCTGCTGGCCTATATAACATCCATTGGAGCAGATAAAGTACTCCTATTGGGCCATTCTTTGGGCGGAAAAGTAGCGATGCAATTTGCTATTGATCATCCCGAAAAAATTGAAAAACTGATCATCGCTGATATAGCCCCTAAAGCTTATCCTCCACATCATGAGGATATCTTCGATGCGCTATCTGCTGTCGATATCACAACACTGGAAAATAGGAAAGATGTACAAATAAAGATTGAACACTATTTGAGTGATCCGGGAGTGATCCAATTTTTATTAAAAAATGTATATATCAGAGAAGATCGGAAATTAGATTGGCGCTTTAATCTGGATGTTTTAAAAAATAAATATACGGAGTTCATCACTGTCGGGGTCAAATCAGGAATATTCAACGGTCCCACATTATTTCTACCTGGAGAGAAATCAAGATATATATTACCTGAGGATAAAATTAAGATCAGGGAACAATTTCCAAATGCCGTGTTTAAGACGATTCCCAATGCCGGTCACTGGGTTCAAGCCGAAAATCCACAGGCATTTGACGCATTTGTTGCCGAGTTTTTAGATCAATAAAAATTAGCTACATCGAATGTCCACTCCTATCTATTGGTTCTTACCACCTTTAGTTAGGAGTAGACATTCAATACTATTATTTCAACGCCTTTGCGTAGGTCTTTATCGCGCGATCACGGGCAAACTGATGGTCAACAATAGGCTCACAATAGTCTGAAGTGTCTAATTCAGGAACCCATTGTTTTATATATTCCTGATTTTTATCGAACTTCTCAGCCTGAAGCGTCGGATTAAAAACCCTAAAGTACGGGGCTGCGTCACAACCACTACCGGCGGCCCACTGCCAGTTACCATTGTTGGCCGAGAGATCATAATCATTTAGCTTTTGTGCAAAGTAGGCCTCTCCCCATCTCCAGTCGATCAAAAGGTGCTTACAGAGAAAACTGGCTGCGACCATTCGTACGCGATTGTGCATATAACCCGAACTATTCAATTGGCGCATACCCGCATCTACCAAAGGATATCCAGTGTCTCCGTTGCACCATTGCTGGAATTCTACCTCGTCATTGCGCCATTGTATGGCATCGTATTGCTTTCTAAAAGATTCCGTAACAACATGCGGATAATGGTAGAGGATCTGCATAAAAAATTCACGCCAGATCAATTCAGACAACCAGGTCGCATTGTGTTTTAAAGCAAAAGTAACACATCGACGAACACTGATTGTTCCAAAGCGAAGTGCAATCCCCAATTTGGTTGTACCCATTAATGCCGGATAATCGCGGGTGGTATCATAATGGTCAATAATCGTCGCATTCAGCTCTGGTTCTTCAAAAATAAGGTCAGTTTCCAGAAACCCCAAGTCCGCCAAAGAAATAATCTGCTGATGGTTTTGCTGAAAGAAAAATCCCGTTGTGCAGGTATAGGAAAGATGGTCCTCAGGACGTAATTTCTCCCGCCATTTTTTTGCATACGGCGTATAAACCGTATAGGGTGTTCCATCGTTCTTTAAAATATCTCCTTTATCGAAAATAACCTGATCTTTCACAGCTTTGAAAGGAATTCCCATAGCTGTACAAAGCTCGAAAATCTCTTTGTCCCGACGAATTGCTTTCGGTTCATAATCCCGATTACAATAGATTCCCTGCACATCAAATTTTTCAATCAGCTCCCTGAAGATAGTAATAGGTTTACCGTAGAACGTATTCAAAGTTGCACCGCTTTCTCCGAGTATGGTATTGATACGGATTAAAGCCTGATGGATGTAATGAAGACGTCGATCTTTTTTATCCTCCAATTGCATTAGAATATCCTCGTCAAATATGAATATAGGTAATACAGGATAGCCCGAAGCTAAGGCGCGAGTAAGCCCAGCATTATCATTCAGACGTAGATCCCGACGAAACCAAAACACAATAATTTTATCTTTTTCCATAAAAACGACTAATAGTTGAATTCACTACCCCATGTTAACAATTTTAAAGGGCAAAAGGTTAGCTCGATAATCTAGGTGTAAAATACCTATATAAACAAACTGAACCATCAAAGGTACTCGAAATTCCCCTTGATGGTTCACCATTGAATAATTTTATTGCGTTAGTTTTTCAAACTCGCCATGTCAATAACAAACCTGTATTTAACATCGCTTTTCAATAGTCTATCATAAGCATGATTGATATCCTGCATTTTAATCAGCTCTATATCAGAGATAATATTGTGTTTACCACAAAAATCAAGCATCTCCTGTGTTTCGGCTATCCCACCGATCATAGAACCTGAAAAACTCTTACGTGTTGGAATCAGACTAAAAGGAGCCACAGGAAGTGGATGTTCCGGAGCGCCAACAAGAGTCAAGGAACCATCTCGTTTCAATAAACTTAAATAGGCATTGATGTCATGTTGTGCAGAAACACAGTCCAAAATGAAATGTAATGTTCCTGCATGTTCCTTCATTTGTTCTGCATCAGTTGACAAGATCACCTCATCGGCACCTAAACGTTTGGCGTCATCAACTTTAGAAGCAGACGTTGTAATAACAACGACCTGCGCTCCCATTGCTTTTGCGATTTTGACTCCCATGTGTCCCAAGCCACCGATACCTACTATACCAACTTTTTTTCCTGGTCCCACATTCCAATGCCTCAAAGGTGAATAAGTGGTAATTCCAGCACATAATAGAGGTGCTGTCGCTGCGAGATCCAAATTTTCAGGAATGTGGAGCACAAAATCCTGATCTACTACAACACGTTCAGAATAACCACCAAATGTCTGTTTATTAAGGTGCTTATCGTGTCCGTTGTATGTTTGGATATTTCCATTTTCACAATACTGTTCCAGTCCTTCCTTACAACTTTCACATTCGCGACAACTATCGACCATACAGCCTACACCGGCCAAATCGCCAACTTTAAACTTGGTTACAGCGGATCCAACTTTAGTAATTCGACCCACAATTTCATGACCGGGTACATTCGGATAAACGGTTCCGCCCCATTCATTTCGCGCTGTATGTAAATCCGAATGGCAAACTCCACAAAATAAGATATCAATCTCGACATCTTTATCCTTCACTTCACGGCGTTCAATATCCATCTGTTTTAGATCAGCCGTTGGTGCGCTTGTTCCAAAAGCTCTAATTGAAAATGTACTCATACTTGATAAAATTGTTGTTTTCTGTTTTAAATAAATGCATAAAATTCCCATGATACAACACAGATTCCATCCGCACGATAAAATTAACCAATGGATGTGAAAAATGTTTTGAAGGAACGATATCAAAAGTAAAAAGTAACTTTCAGAATGATTTTGCTATAAAGCTCAAATTGATATTTCTTTACGGCTCATCGCATCATGCCTGAACATCTCTAATAGGCTAGCTTTGTAAAGCGGACAGACTAATCAGTATCCTCGACTTGCACAAATTGCATTGCCAAGCCCTGTTTCTGGCATATATTCAGAATAGAAAATTCCAGTCGGGTACTAATCCGCAGAACAAGCAAAAATTGCTGGTCATCCAACAATAAATCAATATTTTTTATCTCCGGGAAACTCTGATAGAGAAAATGATAAATCTCGCTAGCTTTCCACTTCAGCTTACGAGATAAAGAATAAACAACTTTATACATATTTAGATTATTTCAAAATTTTAACGGCAATTTGTTGTAATTGGTGGTTCAAAAAACGCATCTGTTTCAGTTCCTCAAAATCTCGGGCTAGTCGAACCTTTTTATTTTCATTTTCCAGCGCAAGAGCTAGGCTATCCAAGCGCTCCACATCGTTGTGTATTAATAAATAACAATCAATATCTGGATCCAACAACCCCATCATTTCAGGGCGGATTGTTTCCTCTGTCTCCACCATAACCAAAACGCATCTTTCTGATGCAAAGCTATCCACCGACTTTCCTACTTTCGCATTTAACACCATAGTTGTAATCCTGTTTATTGTCTGTATAAAAAGAATCGACCAATCAAAATAGACATATTTTGTATTTTTGTCGAAACAAGCTTCAAAAAAAAGAACAATAAATCTACATCCTTACTGTTCAAAATAATTACTTCGCGCTACCCTCCGAATTGCTAGCGTAGTCCCTTAACACATATACTTGTCAACCAGGAAAGCCTAGCTTCAAAATCTGGAAAACGATCAAAAAGTAAAACTTCCTGCTCAAAACAACGTGATGTTGTCACTAACATTTCGGATAAAAACAGGATATCCTTTTCCTCTAAGGCCTGAATTTCTTTTTTCCCAACGGCTAATTCAATCATTTCACGAATCAACTTAATCTCGTCGTCCAGCATATAACGTGTTTTCGAAACCATCAAGGCTGGATCGGATTTCATATCTTCGAATGCGAGATGAAAACGTTTGGTAATTAAATTAATCTGACGTAGTTTTGCTTGTAAAAAACCGACTAAATTATCTTCCAGTGAAGCGTCCCTGTTATAAGTTCTACGCGCGACCTCAAACACTTGCTGACATAGATACTCCGCAATTGCATCAAAGACATCCATTTTACTGGTAAAATAGTAATATAACGTGCTCCGACCCTTTCCACAAGCTTTTGAAATATCCTGCATAGAAACCCTTGCAAATCCATATGTTTCAAACACTTTCATGGATGATAAGATAATTTCCTCTTTAATATTTTCCTGTTGACCTGTCATTACTCGACAAATCTACAAAAAATGTCGAAAAATCAATTCACCCAGCCAACTTTTTTTCGCCACTCATTGTAGGTGTCATTCTCCTGATCCAGTAATTGAATTCGCTCCACATGTTCAATTTTATTCATTTCTATAGGATTAAGGGGTAAAAGGTTCATTCGGCTCCTCAAGCTGTTTATTGCACTTTTATCTTCAACGGGATAAATACTGCCACCGCTGCTTAACTGTGTCCCATAACGTTGCGGCTTACTTTTGAAAACCTGAATTCGATCGTGCAAATAAGCCAGATTTGCGAGATTGATGTCCATAATATTATCAAGAAGCAACTGATAACAATCTTGCATAAATTGAGGTTCTCCTATCGCATGCTGAACAATCAGCCAAGCTGAATTGCTAGCCGCTTCGCCGACTTTTGAAATAGTTGGATAACCTATTTCGGCAATGATTTCACGTAGTCTTTCTGCATTCCGTTGGTGAATTGTTTCCATCTCCGCATGATATCGACCATGAAGCTCTCCCCTCTGTAATAACTTTTCCCGCATTGATTCGTCGTCCTGCGCTAATCGGATAATCTCTTCCGCAATATTTCTATATAACATCTCAATTTTCTAAAATCTTTACTACGTATTTTACTTCTCTAAATCCTTTCCGCCTGGGTCGGTAACCCATTATATTCATAAGCTATTAATCTCAACTACTTCTTTCGACGGGAATAGACTACGCTTTATGTATAATCTTAGTCAGGTGACTTACATCGGTCAGCCCAAATTCAGCAGCAATTTCCTTTAAGGTAACTCTTCCTACTGCTATTCGTTGACGTATTAATGTACTGCGGTAGTTTTGAATATAGTCCCGTAAGGTAATCCCTGCCTGACGTTTAAAATAAATACCGAGATAATCGTTGGCAATATTAAAGTGCTCCGCCATCATTTGTATCCGCAGACAGTTGGGATCGTAAATATTTTTATGAATATAGCAAAACATAGCCTGCAGATCGCGACTTTTGGTACTACTACGACGCAATTCAGGCATATTTCGCTGCAGAACATGTGCAATGCTGAATAATTGCAACCAAATAAGTTCCTGATTTCCGATTTGATCTTTCTTAAATAAAAGGAGTATATCAAAGATCTGTTCTATCACCATCTTATCTTCCCCCGCTAATTGAAACCCCATCTGATGGGTTTCTCTACTTTTTATGATATATTCCAGCTGTTGTATTGCGGGCGTAGCACCCGAAGTGTCACGACCAAGGTAGGCGTCGGTAAATTTAAGATAAACAAAATGTGTGAGTTGTTCGATTTCAAAATAATGCTGATCATCTGGCCCAAGTAGAAAGATCGTTCCAGCCTCGTATGGAAATGAATGTCCATTAACGATATGTCGTCCGACACCCTCCCGAATAAAAATAAACTCGTAATGATTGTGATTGTGTTCGGGATGGTTCCATTCGAGCATCTTAAATCCTGAAATAAGCACCGGTTCAAACTGACGATAACGTTTCATTTCAGAAATATACATAATTATGTTGGATTTTTACATTAAACCCCACCAGGCTTCCAACTAACTTTGGCCTTATAAATAATAGATAAAGATGAAGACTAGAAAAAACACCGCTTTAGTTGTGGGCGCTAATGGCGTCATAGGCAACAATCTCATAGACTACCTTGAAAAGACGGAAGAATGGGAAATTATAGGTTTATCACGACGAACAAATGCCGATCGGAATAAGGTTCGTTTTATTGCCGTAGATTTATTAGATATAGCCGATTGTATCAAAAAACTAGGCAACTTGGATTCAGTCACTCATATTTACTATGTTGCATATCAGGATAGGCCGACCTGGGCTGAGCTGGTAGAGCCCAATATGAGAATGCTAAGCAATGTTTTGACTGTGGTGGAACCAATAGCAGGTAATCTTCAACACATCAGCTTAATGCAGGGGTATAAAGTATACGGTGCTCACCTGGGCCCTTTCAAGACGCCGGCCAAAGAATCAGATGCCGGACATATGCCACCTGAATTCAATACCAGCCAACAGCAATACCTCGAACAACTGCAACAAGGTAAGAAATGGACTTGGTCGGCGATCCGTCCGTCCGTTGTTGGTGGAACGGCTCCCAATAATCCGATGAATCTAGCGTTGCTCATTGCTGTATATGCTTCTATCTCAAAAGAACTCGGTATTCCGCTTCGGTTTCCAGGAAAAATTGGCGCTTTTCAGACATTGATGGAAATGACCGATTCAACACTATTAGCCAAAGCAACGGTATGGGCATCGACCAATCCACAAGCGGCCAATCAAGCCTTCAACATTAACAATGGCGATCTCTTCCGCTGGAAGGAACTATGGCCCAAATTAGCAGCCTATTTTGATATGAAAAGTGCTGACCCGATCCCGCTATCGCTCGAAACAATGATGGCAGATAAGGAGCCTGTATGGCAAAAATTAAAAGAAGAGCATGCATTAAGCTATAACTATGCGCAGGTTTCAGCTTGGCCTTTTGGCGACTTTGTCTTTTCTTGGGATTATGATTTTTTTGCCGACGGCACAAAGGCAAGGCGGCTCGGTTTCCATGAATTTATCGATACTGAACAAATGTTTTATCAGCTCTTTGACGAAATGCGTGAAAAAAGAATAATTCCATAATAGCAAAGATTAAATTTTACCGTCTATTTTTGTAACTTACCTAGCTCAAGCACAACCTTTACTTCATTACAAATTCATCCGGTATCATTTTATCGATTCATAGTCAGAAGGATAGCGGATATTTTGATAAAACAAGCAATATGAATACAAAAAAAGCCTTTGTAGTAGGATCAGGAAAACTTGCAAACGCAATACTGGAAGCCGATTATTCCATTCCCAATGTAGAAGTTTCACCTTGGCAACCATCCATTACAACGACATCTCCATCTATTGTTATACATGCCGGATCTGGCCGGGAGTTACAAGATTGTCTTGATTTTTGTGCACGTACGGGTTCGGTATTAATTGAACTGTCGACGGGGCTAGAGACCGAAAAGCTTGAGACTGCTTTTCCACTTGTTATTTGCCCGAATACCTCCATACTTTTGCTAAAAACGCTCCATATGCTTCAACAATTTGGTCATAATTTCAAAGACTATGAAATATCTATTACAGAGTCTCATCAGGCCTCCAAGAATACTGAACCAGGTACAGCTTATCATATCGCCAACTCTTTACAGGTCGCTCATGAGCGTGTTGTCTCCATTCGCGATGCGAAAACGCAAGCTTATAAAATAAATATTCCCGTTGCCTACTTAGAAAAGCATGCCTACCATCAGATTGTGATCAAAGATAAAAATGATGAAATTAAAATTGAGACCAAGGTCCTCGGACATGATTCTTATTCAAATGGTGTCAAAAAAATCCTTGAAGCATGTGTCAAGAATAAATTAGCTAACAGAAGGCATACGGTGTTGGATTTGGTCGCTATGGGGCTACTTTAGTTAAAACTTTCAATTTAGATAGTAGGTTTCTATAAGAGGAGTAAAAGAGAATCCATTTGGTTTTCTTCGAAGCCACAACAATTTATAAAATGGGATTTGGGGCCAATTTTTTCATTGTTTTTATTTTTCTACCACTGCTGGTAATTCTAATGTTATGCGGAATTTTCACAGAAAGACGCTTCTTTGGTTACGCAATTTTATCTCTCATCGGTGGCGCAATTCTACTTTTTTCTTTGTCTCAACTTTTTCAATGGATCGCTAGCCCAAAAATCTTAAAAAAATAAGATTATTATGGGACTTCTTGCGTCAGATCCAACGGTGTACCGAAGTCCTTTAGGCTTCTATTTGGTATTTTATTCGTCGAAATATAACAACGTTTTTTTTGAAAAAGACTGACATTCAAGCGTTATTTAACATGTCACGATATTTTCTCTGTGTACAGGTCACTGTCCTACGTAATATGCATAAAAAAACACCATAAATTGGTGTTTTTTTATTTTATAATAAATATAGGATTAGTTTGCCGACTGCTATTTCCCTTTTGATCTTAGAAATCGTTTTGACAAATATCGCCGCACGGGGATATCATATAACTTCAAACAGCCGTATGCAAGCACAATACTTCCGATCACAACAGCTGCTGCTCCCGGCAGAGATTCTTCAAAACTCAGATTTTCATTCTTGACCCAAGCATAGTATAGATAAATAAAGGGATAATGTACCATATATAAAGGATAGGATATATCGCCTAAAAACTTGCAAAGCCAACTTGTAATACCGCTTTCTCCCTTGCCAGATGCTCCTAAAACAACAAGCAAAGGGAAAACAACAACACAACATAATGTATCGTACAGACCATTCATCCATAAATGCTCGGCCCCACCAATGCGCGGCATAGCCAAAAGAGGTACTAAGATCAAACTACAAATCCAAAATGCCCCCTTGATCTTTAAAGATTTAAATATCCTCGATAGAAATAGACCCGCTGTAAAAGAAAATAAAAGTCGAAGTGAACCTGCCGTAAATTCTGTTCCTGTGAGTGAAAAACCGGCACAGATATCTCCCAAGGGTCCCAATATCGCAAATGCAGCCAAACCTATTCCGAATAAAATAACGAGTCCGGCTAATGCTTTGGTCGAAAATCTTCGAATGACCAATGCATACAGGATATTACCGATGTATTCAAAAAACAACGACCAGCTTGGTCCATTTAATGGAAACATCTCCCCAAGCCCTCTCACCTCATGTCCCGGAATCGCAGGAATTAACAAAGCATTCAATAGGGTTGCGATTGCCAGCGAAGAAAATGTCACTTTTGTCACATCCCAAACAGAACAACCCTGAAAATAGAACATAACCGCTCCAATGATCGCTCCCATAACAACCATCGGATGTAAACGTATTATTCTTCGTTTGATAAATTCTTTTGTTGTCATCGTCTTCCAGCGATCATCATAAGCATAGCCCACAACAAACCCTGAAAGCATAAAGAAAAAGTCGACCGCCAAATAACCATGATTAATTCGCTGATCTAAATGGCTCGTTGCAAAGGCTTCAAAAATATGAAAGCAAACCACTGTAATAGCTGCGACACCACGTAACCCATCAAGTACAGCATAATGTGGTTTGGTATCTGCATAAGCGGAAGTCGGTATTTGAGTATCTGACATAAAAATAAAACGATTTGATTGATTTTTTTACAAGGAAGTAAATATAAACAAATTCGCTTATGCAGGTTTGTAACAAGTTTGACGGTTACCCATTATCTACATCTGTCATTTGATAATGGGAATATAATCCGGTAAGTAAACCTGCTCTTTTTGCATATTTTGGATGTAAATTTTAGAATAAATTTCCAAACGGATATCGGTGATGTCTGTAGTCGTCGGCTTGTCGTCTTCATCTTCTCCAAACGAAAAAATCTGTTCTTCCCTTCTATTTTTTTTATGTAGAAAATAGTAAAAGTCTTTATTTTCCCAACCTTTTATACCACTTCCCGCATCATCTTGAAGCGTCAATTTTGTAAACGAGTTCTGTAGATAGTTGTAAATATTTTGAAAATCATCTTTATTTTTTGAAGTCTTCAGTGCATATAGATAAACCAATTCACCATTTTTATCCTCTGCCATAGTCAAGGCTGGAAAAGAAACTCCGTTTAATACAGCTAAAGTATCCTTTTCTTCATTGTAAGAAACAGTTGTATAACGGTAACCGAAATCTTTAACTGGCTTTAATTTCCGTGTTCCCCAAGCTGCGGTAGACTCGATATAAAATAACGTTGGCAGACTCCCTTCTGAATTAAAAATAGCAAGCGTATCCTTTTTAAATATGGCGGTTTCAAAGACTTCTTTCAACTCTTTCTTATCCATACTTTTAACGTCCGCATGCAGCAACTCTTCACTCCTTTTTATTTTGGGGCCATAAAATTTGGATGCATTAAAGGTCCTATCCAATTTTTCAAGTATCACCCGATCCGGATTTTGCGATTGACAGGAATACAGCATACCAGATAAAAGGATCAGACAGCATACACTATAATATAGAAAATGAAACGGCTTCATCGGAATTGTCATTCAAATTATTTTTTGGGTTATGATCTTTACTTTGCCGTAAAGATCTTCAAACTAAAATAAATTTGTATTCATTTGCAAATGAAATTGTGCGGGATTAACACCTTTTGACTTTTTAGAAGTGCAGCGCAATCCAAAAGTACATCGTCGTACCTCGTTCGCTTTGGATCCACGTTGAGTCCACCTTAATAAAGGGCTGTCACTCCAAGAGAATGTCGGATTCATCTCGGATTCACAGGGACTGTGATACGGCTCTGTCCCAATGCAGGTAGCTATCGGGCTAGAACAGAGGCTCACGGGCTGTCAAAGAAGAAATTATGTAAATTGGGCTTCTAAGTTACGAGTCAGACTATAAAACCTATTTTTGCATATAAAAATCAATTTATCTATGTTTGAAATATACAAATTGTGTTAATTTAAATAGATAAAGAACAAGCAAGCGTATATTATGTTTAAAAAGGTATTTTCTTTAGTTTTCTGCTGTTTATCTACAGCCATTTTTTTCAAAGCATCTGCACAAGATTTCAAGCTTTCCTCTTTACCAAGTCAGTATCAAAAACCGGTCAAAAATGGACTAAAAGCTGCCGGCACGAATCGTAATGAATTGGAAAAAGTACTAGAGAAACTGCCCAAAGAAATGCGTGAAGGCGCGGCTTTTCTCATAGCTTATATGCCTAAGAATGATTTAACGACGATTAAGAGTGATCATCTTATCCATAATATTGAAAAGGCTTACCAGGCAAAATCAACATTTTCCTGGGCTAAGGAAATTCCAGATTCTATTTTTCTAAATGAGGTATTGCCCTATCGTGTATTTTCTGAAGATCTAGACGACTGGCGTGGTGATTTCTACGATCGTTTCTCAAAATATGTAACAAATAGCAAAACGATGAAAGATGCCATTGTAGCCATAAATAAGAATATCAGAGATGAAGTAAAAGTCGATTACAACACCCAACGAAAAAAAGCAGATCAAAATCCATCTGAATCGATAAGCCAAGGGATGGCATCTTGTACCGGATTATCCATTTTACTGATCGATGCATTGCGATCAGTAGGTATACCGGCCCGGATTGCAGGTACACCAAACTGGCATGACAATCGTGGTAACCACAGTTGGGTCGAGGTATGGATGAATGGTAAATGGTATTTTACTGAATATTATCCGGACAAAGACCTAAATTACAGCTGGTTTTTGGCCGACGCAGGGAAAGCCGATCCGAATAGCAAGGAACATTCCATTTATGCGGCTTCCTACAAACCGGCAGCTACCTCATTCCCAGCATGGAGCGAAACAGAAGTATATGCAGATAATGTTTCCCAGCGCTATATTGATCTATTCAATCAGCAATATAGCCAACAATTGAACGACAAATCTTACACCCGTCTAAACGTAACCATGTATCTCAGTAACGATCAATGTCAACCGGAAGGCAGAACAAAATGCAATGTAGATATCTTTCAAGGAAATGATCAAATTGGCGGTGGTTCGACCGCAACTAAACTGCAGGATGCGAATGATTATTTAACATTTATCGTGAAAAAAAATCAGTCTTATACCTTGAGGTACAGCAATAAAAATGGGCCCACCGAAAAGAAAGTAACTGTAAAAGATGAGCCTTTAAATGTGATATTATACTTCAATTAATATAGATTATTATTTCGTACGTTATCATCCCCAACCAAAGTTCCAGCAACCTGAAAACCAATTAGCATTTAAATTATGAAAAATATTTTTGACAAAACAGTGAGTGATGAAGTGATAGCACGGATTCAAAATCTTAATCCAGACAGCAGTGCCCAATGGGGTAAAATGACTGTCGATCAAATGTTAGCCCACTGCAACGTGACCTATGAATTAATCTATGAAGACAAGCATCCTAAGCCTACTGGATTAAAGAAACTACTACTAAAATGGTTTGTAAAGAATCTGGTGGTCAATGAAAAACCTTATAAGAGAAATAACCCTACTGCTACAGAGTTTCTGGTAACATCCAGACGTGATTTCGAGATCGAGCAACGTAGGTTAATCGATTACATTAGAAAAACGCTGGAATTGGGCGAAAATTATTTTGATGGGAAGGAGTCCCATTCTTTCGGCAAGCTGAAAAGCTGGGAGTGGAACAACATGTTTTATAAACACCTGGATCATCATTTGACACAATTTGCCGTCTAATTAATCTCAGTTGCCAACTGGATCGCCAGGCGCAGAAGTGCCCTGACGATCCAATTAAGGTTATCGCCACCAATGATAATAGTTATGCATGCCGTCGTATTCAAATCCACACCTCGGATAAAGACTATTACCGATAACATTTGTTTTCTCGGTCTCAAGCATCAGACCACAAGCTCCAGTCTCTTCACACCAGACTTTACTACGATCTATAAGCCGAACCGAAAGACCTTTACTCCGGTGATCAGGATGCACAAATAGATCACTCAACAACCACTGTCGCTGCAATTTAGTATAATGAAACAATTTATAAAGCTGAACAAAACCAACAGCTTGTTCGCCCTGAATTGCCAAAAAGATTTCTGACTCTCCGTACAAAAATCGGTCCCTCAAAAATTCTTTGGCTTTTTCCAAATCCGATTCCTGTCTGTAGAAAATCCGATAAAGATTGAATAACGCCGCTGCTTGGTCAAGATCCTCAAGACTTGCCTTTCTAATGTTATAATTCATTTCATTAAATAGTTTGATTTATAGTGCAAATGTATCGCAACTCTTTCGTATCGACCTCATCCAGATAGCAGATGTACAGTGGTCCAATCTTCCGTAACATGGATTTCGACGCGACCAATAAACAAGTTCATAATAATTTCAAAAACAGACTTCATGCCTTTATAACAATAGTTATCGAATTATAAATGCTTCTGAACGAATTGTAAGTCTTCTGTACGGTCAATTTATAAGGTCCCTATATTTAGATATGAAAAGGAGAAAATTAGCAGCCACAGACAGTGAAACCTTTATTAATTATTACCTACCCAATTGGCGATCCATTATCATCGGTAGTATCTTGATTTTAATAGGGATATCTACATGTTTCATCGGTTATCATCCGAATGATTCATTTAAAGAGAATTTCAGTGCCATGGTACTTGACTTTAAAGATGTATTTCGCTTTTTAGTCTCATTATTTATGTTGTTGCTCCACTTATCTTTTATTATCGGCGGCTGCCTTCTTCTAAAGAGCAGTAGGAAGATCATCCGAGCCCGAACAGATAAAAAAGGATTGTATTTTAAACGGATTAAAAAGAAGACCGGGAGTATGTGGGCTTTAGCAGATTTGGATGCGCTGGTATTCGTGCCCTACATTCAAATCGTTAATATCCGTATTATTGAAAGCAATTGGTTGGGTCCTAGACTTGAGCTTGAGACTTTTCAAGGTAAAGAAATCCTTACCATGTTGAACGTATTAAGCCGAAAACAAAAAGAGCAAATTTGCCAAACCGTGAAAGAATATGGTATTTAATGGAGATGTGGTCTGCTCTCCCCTGTTTAAACAAGTAAAAGTTTACTAAAATCAGAAAAAACTGATTCTAGTAAACTTTTACTTTGAACGATTTGCGGGTATAATTTATAATCAATCGTTGGGCAACAACTGATCGACATATTCTCTGATCTCTTGGGGTAACATAAGATAAACCGAGGTTTTCAGATTTGCTTTACTTGGTTCCCCATCGATGAAAATATTCTTAAATCCATCATTGAGCCATTTCCCCTCATCCTCTAGATATCCACGATATTTGCTGTCTAAATTTTCAATAATACTATTGTTGTTTCCCATGTTTTCCGTCATTTATTCTATGTAATCTGCATCTAAAATATTCGACAGGGGAACATCAACATTGGTGCCACACCTCCTTAAAATTTTAAAATTCATCTGTCGGAAGGCATATTTTAAGTTTTCTTAACATTTACCTATTCTACCAACACAAAACTACTACACATTAATTATCAACACATTACAACCAAACAAAAAAATAACTTAATTTGCTTTAATTGATATTATTCGCGATTTTTAATGGTGAATACCGTACTTTTGTATTTTAATGTTTATAACCCTATTATTTATGATATTAATAGCAGTCTTACTTCCTTGGTTATCGTTTTTCTTACGCGGTAAGATTCTAAGTGGCATTCTCTGTTTGATCCTACAGATGACCATACTGGGTTGGATACCCGCAGCCATTTGGGCGGTTGCATCTCGTGTTGACGGAAAAAACGAACAGCGCATACGTAAGATGGAACGTAATATGCGTAATTATCGATAAACCTTTGGCGCGAACTTAATCGATTGAACAGGTATCAATTGGGTGCCAAAAAATGCTGTATTTGTCCTAGTGTAAAATCGATCAGTTGGTCATTTACATCGCCATTAAAATCAGCCATCATATAGTTCCCATGATTAGCCGGTAAAATAAGCAGTCGGGCATGAGGAATCTGCTGTTGCATGGCAGCTAGATGTGTCGTTTTTACAACATCTTGGTCTCCCCCTATCAAAAATACCGGGCAGGTCAAAAGGCTTAAGGATTCCATTTCGAAGTCTTTAAAGTTTATCATGCGCTGGCTATCTTTTTCATACATATTTCGAAATTTCTCTGGATCTGGGTTCAGCTTCATAAAATTTTCTTTGAGAAAAGGCGGTATATCGTTAATTGTTGAAGCTTCCATACTTTCAAAAAAACCATCTAAAAGCCCCTCTCTTTTGGTATTTCCCGATGCAGCAATCAGCTTTTCCACCTTGTCCGGATACATCGTCGCAAATTTCAAAAGTGTTGTCGCTCCATTGCTAAAACCGAAAAATGAAGCTTTTTCGATAGAAAAGAAGTCAAGAACAGCCGAAATATCTTTCGCATCCTGCTCGAAGGTTTCGGGAGTGGTTCTGTGTTCGGATCTTCCATGATTTTGCAGGTCTATCACAATCAACTGGTACTGGTCATGCAATCTTTTTACTGTCTCTTCAAAATCAGCGTAGCCAGAGGAACCTCCGCCATGAATCAATACTAAAGGCTTTCCTGTGCCGAATATTTCGTAGTAAAGTTTTATTCCATTTGCAGGTGCATAACCGCTTTTCGATTCTATTTCACGCATAATTTATCCTATAAAGTCTATATTTCTGTCAGTAGCAACACGCTTTTACAGCGATTTGTTTTCTATAAATTTTTTAAAACTCAGCAAGACCCCATCTGTAAAAGACTGTTGTAGGGCCAAAGGTGTAAATGTATCAGGTTCGAAAGTTTCCCGGATAATTGTATTGTTATCAATCGCCTGAAATTCAACAACACAGGTTCTCCCTCCACTGATACTTCCAATGTATTCCATCCAAATAATCTCATCGTAAACGCCTACATAATCAAATCCCTCACGGCTATTTTTTTGCTCCATTCTAAAATTAAACATCCCGCCTTCCCTAAAGTCAATATGAACAGCAGGACAGTGCCAATCGTCAAATGGAATATTCCATTGCATAATTGCATCAGCATCATTCCAGTATTTCCAAACATCGGCTAGTGGCTTTTCAACTAAAATAACCGAAACCAAATTTTTGACAGGACGATCTTTACGTTTCATACGATGTTTTTAAATGATAAGAATACTTTTGTCTATCTACACTGGCTTAAAATCATTCCGTTCAATATATTGAGATAAATGATTGCATCGAGCGGCATCACAATATTAATAAACTATACAGAAATTCGACTTGTCCTATGACAATATTGACTTACGCTACACACATTTTTCTGCTATACAGCGGAGCTTCACTCTATATTTAAGAAAAGGATGAAAGCCTACCGTAATAAGTCAATTATTGAATAAACAGAAGACTATGGTATATTTATTGTGTGAACATGAGAGAACATATAAAAAACCGATTCAAATGAGAAAATTAGCATTTATAGTCATGAGCCTTGTTACTTTTACAGCCTGTAACAATGCTCCCAAGAACAGCGAATCAAAAGAAACAACTGATCAAAGCAAGGAAGCAACTCCGTCGATCGGCGGCAGCAAGGATGAGCACGGTTGTTTAGTCGCGGCGGGACAAACTTGGAGTGAGATCAAACAAGGATGTATCCAGGTCTTTAATATTGGCTTACGCCTGAATCCAACGGAGAAAGAAGAAGGGAAAGCTGTCATTAGTGCCTTTGTTGTCCTTAGCGAGGATAAATCAAAGGTAGAATTATTTTTACCTGATGACAGTAAAAAAACCATTATCCTGGATAAAGTCGAAAACGACATTTACCAAAAGGATAACTATAAATATGATGCTAAAAAATCAGCTCTTTACGTGGATAATACGATTAAGTACACAGGTGATGTTGAGTAGCCTAGAAAGATTGAACTATTGGCACAATTTGTACTACATATGGTCCTGAGTAATGATTCCCTATCATTTTATTCTCATTTACAGTAATATGATATTGGCCAACATCTTTAAATCTATAGGCAAACTCTTGGCCAAAGGGGCCATCAGCCGAACCATCGGGCATAAAAAGCTGACTAATTCGTACATTGGCTGTATCCGTGGGAGTTTTTATTTTGATAAGAACCGAATCCGCCTGATGGACTGAAATGAAAATAGTATCCGTTTTCCCCGATACCATATTCATTTCCTTAGATCTTCCACCACCAAAAAAGGTTATGTTAGAAGGTAATTCCTGTGCCCTGTGCTTAGATTCATTTGTACTGGACTGTGGCGGGCGCTGAGGTAATTGACAAGCTCCATACAGAAAAACAGCCAACACATTCATGATTACTAATCGTAATTTACCCATAACGTTTTACTTAGGATAACAAAAGCAATTAGATTACAGTTTTAGCCATTTTTCTTTTTCTATACATTCAACCGTTGATATTGAATTTGTTACATCGTCCACAAACTCCATTTTGATTTGATTGCATGTGGATTTAGTTCTCGTATTTTTTGATAAAAAACATAGAAATTTCTATTCCAGAGGGAATAGTTATGCGTAAAACTGAAAATGGACTGTCCCTTACTATCCAATTGAACGACAACTTGCCAGATATAGTGATTATTAATTTGAGTCGATGTCCTACGAAGTTCAATGATATCCACTAACCTAAAGGATCTACCTGCCCCGCCTTTTCGACCGACAGCATAAAAATAATTTTCATCAAAAAAATAATCTTCGTCACTTAACAGATTATCTTCTATACCAAATAGAAAGGGTCGTGACGACAGTTTTCTTAATTTATCTGTTTCAAAATGATCATTCATCTCATAGCTTTTTTTAACACCGTATAAATAATTTTCAGCTACAGTTTTCTTATAGACTTCTGTCAACACGACAACGATCAACATACAACTGATAACCAAAACAATGCCTTTAGAATTCATTTTTCGCAAAAAAAATTAACTGACACAAATCAGACAGAACATAGGAATTTCCCCTTCATCTCGATAGCATCTAATCCTTCGAAATAGCTATGGTCGCGTAGTTCTTTCTGAGCAATTTGTTGTTCCAATTGATAGCGCAAATCAATAGCCGTAAGATGTAGTGGATGTGAAGGCCACATGAGATAATACTCAGACGGAATGATTACCATTCCACCATGCGACATTATTCCAGGGACTTCCTTTCTTTTCTTTAAGATATCCAATATACCTTTTCAAGTAAGATTTCCCAATTTTACTATTTAACCCAACTTGATCTTCTCCTTTCATAAATTGATCGGAAAATAGCAACCAATCACTAAAATGCTTTTTCGCATATACTGACAACTTTTTGAGAACATCTAATGCCACAGGTTTTGATAGATATCCAACGTCCGTTGCGGATGTCGTAATATGACTTGCTACAGCAACAACAAAGGCATTTACCCCTACTTTGGAGATATCCCAAACGGCTGTATCGATCTTGCTGTTTTTTCCTTCCAATGCGGTCCCGGTCTTTTCGATTCCAAGTAATGTAAAATATGAACTCAACATTTCAAGACAGCTGTCTGTATCTGTTATACCAAAATCTCTTTTTAACAATTTGATAAAATCACTTCTATATTGATCAATTTTGGGATAATTTCCAAATTGATATAAGTGAATCGGATAACTTCCATCATCTCCCGTACTGCCGAATACCGTAAACCAGTCCCCAAAAACAATGACTCTAAATGCGGCTCCTAATGCATTTCCAAACTGTTCTTCATAAGGAATATCCAGAAGTATATTGTTATCAATTGCTAAACTCTCCGCCATTTTTTCCTCTTCGGCTTTCAAAGTAACTTCATCTTTGGCTTCATGCACACCTTCCTTTGCCGCATTCAATAATTCTCTTAAAAATTTAAACATAACGGTATTGATATTAACTACTTAAAAGAAATCTTACTTACTATATTTTGCTACAAGTGCATAATCATAGGGGATTCTCATGGACAAGTCTCGTGCTTGCCAAATATCTCCTTCAGACGCCTGGTAAAAATCATAGGCATTTTTCAAGAAATTTTCACCGTTTGGAGCCTCCACCCAACTTTTCTTCTCTCGATTGTAAAGTAAAATCATACAACTCACGCAACGATAATTACCTGCTGTTTTTAGGTTTTCAAAACAAGTTCCAACTTTAATATTAATCTTCTGATTGATTATCACATCGGTCAATTTACGATCCGTGAGATGAATTAATGCGATTTGTGCATCCTCATGATCCGGTGGTAACTTCGCTATTACTAATCGTCCAAAATCTGTCTTTCTAATTTTTTCGATTTCTAAAGCCCTAGATTCTGGAGATATGCGATTTGTATCAACCGGATATAGATCATCTTCTACAGCTGCCACTTCAGTCGTCGTTACTTCGGTAGCCTCAGCGGCAAGTAGCTGTTTATTGTTTTCATAATTTTCCCAATCTGCTGTATCGTAGGTAACCCACTGCTGTATCTTATAGAGCAAGGTTTCCCTCTTATTGACTTTGATAAAAAACGCCGCTATTAAAAATGAAACCAGCAAAATGAACAGGATAACGAGGACTCTTTTCAAACTAAAATTATTTAATGAAGTATTTAAATCTGTAAAATCGTGAAAACATATTCCATATTTTCATTTAATACCGTAAATCTGCACATAATTATTCAACCGATAAATCTGGAACCCATATTAGGTCAAAACTTGGCGATATTTGTAGCTCAATAATCAATATTTGAAAACAGCAATACAATCGCTAATTTCGAAGACCTTTAATGATTCAATTAAATCCAACGTGTATGCATAAGCTGTTAGATCTCATATCACCTCGAATCTTTAAAAAAGAAATTTCTTTTAGGAGGAACGAATACATTAAAATGAATGGTTCGATTGATTCAAAGATTTATTTCATAAAAAAAGGCAGCATCAAAATCTCTATTTTTCAGGAAGATCATGAACAGATTATTCGCTTTGGATATGATGGAGATCTCATTGTAGCTATGGATTCTTTTATTCATGGTAGCTACTCGGATTATGCAATTCAGGCAATAAAGAAAACAGATATGCTAATCGCCGAGAAGGAAGATTTTATGAATTTTATCTATTCCACTTCAGAAAACACAAAATTATATATCACTATCTTGGAACAGTTGGTATTACAGCAGCTTGAAAGAGAACGAGATCTATTGCTGGAATCCCCAAAAAACAGGTATGAAAGACTCGTTAAACGAAATCCTAGATTATTTCAACTAATTCCGAATAAGCATATCGCCAATTATCTTAGAATGAGTCCCGAAACTTTATCAAGAATCAGTAAATCTTGAGTTAAATCAATTTTTTTCCAATTTATTTTCGAGTATTTTATCAAAAAAAAGATGAAATATAAATCATTAGAACTACTTGATCAACTGGAAAAGCAAGTACAGGAACATATATCATTTGTCAATTCCCTAGAAGCCCTTTCTCAGGAGACATTACATAAAAGACCTCATGAAGGGTCCTGGAATATCCTCGAATGCATACAGCACCTGAATCTGTACGGAAGTTTCTATTTACCTGAAATCACAAAAAAAATATCCGAAAGCAATTTTGGCTACAATGTTGATTTCAAAAGTGGTTTTTTAGGGAACTATTTTGCTAATTCTATTTTACCAAATGATAAGGAAAAAAAGATGAAAACTTTTCGAAAAATGGATCCTAGAAATCTTATGCAGAGCGCCGAACCGATTCCAGTTTTTTTAGAACAGCAAAATAGACTACTTCATCTACTCGATAAGGCAAGGTCAAAAGATTTAACTAAAATTCGCATTAGGCTATCTTTCAGCAACTGGATACAGCTCCGTTTAGGAGATATATTTCGTTTTATTATTCATCACAATACCAGGCATATTGTACAAATAAAGAATATCTTATCGTTAACTACAAAACATTAAAATAGGGTCCTAAAGAAGCCCACAGCATATACACCAAAAGCATGTGGGCTTACCGATAAATAATATTGACTAACCGATGTAAACCCCATATTGACCGAATAGCCCTATCATGATATAGATTATGTGTTTATTTTGGCAAGATCAGATAACCAATAAAATAAAAACAATGCATAGAATTATAGGAATATGGATCGTCTTCTTGATTTGCTTTACTCAAAATAGTTTTGGACAAGTAAAAGATTCAAACTATTTTCTCGAAAAAGATAATACTAAGGTACCTCCGCAGGCCAACATTTTACCGCTACAAAATTTCAACTTCCACGTCAAACCCTATCAGGCTGTAGGAACCAAAGTGATCGTAGACTCATTATCGATCGGAGCAGATAATTATATCATTTATACATTTAGTATAACCAAATCTCCTCATGGCAAGGAATATTATTCTTTCTGCAATATTGTCGTTAAATTAACCTCGCAGGAGTCAATGATGACTTTAGCTCAAACGAATAAAATTTACGCGGGAAATGTTTCTAGAAACCACCCCGACTATTTTGGCCAGGGCTCCTTAATACGGGATGACTATCGTATTGATTTTATCGCATTTACGCAAGAAAACCATGATATTAGCGTAATTAACACTAAAATTTATAACCTTTCAAAAGGTAGAACCATATTGTTGGAACAAGATACCTTCCACCAATTTATGCTAAATGATTACCAATTTTCGGACATTGGACTACAATCAACCAATGACCTTAAAGAACATATTGCAGGACTAATAAATAAACGGTAAATGCAAAAATTCATCCTTTCATTTGAGCTTTAAAATAAATATGAAAACCTGGACGATCATGCTATTCTTCGTTTCCATTGGGGTCATACAAACGTATGCACAGCAAACGGCTAATATTAAAGTTACAAGTATAAATGTCCTCTTTAAAAGAATAACCCACTAAATCATGTCGATTAAAATAATATCATAGGAGATATCTTTAACCGTTCAAAAAAAGCCAAAATTAGTGATTAGAAAAAAAAATTTAAGTACATCCAACACAGATGCAGCTATATTCAAAAAATGTTTCATACAATCAAGAAATATAACAATCAAGCCAGCATCGTCACTTAGCACCAATGAGTGCTAAAACTTTTTCAATAGGTCGACCAATTACTGCTACACCGTCCTTTACAACGATAGGGCGCTCAATCAAGATCGGATACTCCAGCATCACATCGATCCACTGCTCATCTGTTAAGTGAAGATTTTGGAATTTTTCCTGAAAGACCGATTCTCCTTTTCTGATAAGTTCCAAAGGTTTTAAAGCAAGTTGACCCAATAATTCAATCAATTGGCCTCTCGTCGGAACATCGTTTAAGTACTCCTGTACTTCTATATCCACAGCTTGATGCTGTAGCAGTTCCAATGCATTACAACTCTTACTACAATTTTTATTATGATAAATTTTAATCATGGTCGCAATATGTAAAGGATATCCTTGTGATAAAAAATCAATTATTGGATACCCTCAAAAATAGTAACAAAATCACAAACAGTTCAAATAAAATGCCATTGGCTAACCAAATATTCGAATTCATTTTCGAGAAACTGATCCGTTTATGACGTAGGATTGTTTCTCTTTTTTTAATTTAGTAATATGCAATCAGCCGAAAGTGTAACAGATTTTTACAAAAGGCAACCAGGTTTAACTCATCTGGATTTGCCGCTAAATAATACGGGAATTGGGCATTTCAATGTTTTCAGCAGGGAATCCTGTACTGTCGTCTCTCCGTACAATCGCCGCGATTTTTATAAAACCTCCCTTATCATAGGGCGTGGAAAACTATATTACGCGGATAAGTGGATACAAATCGATAGACCTGCCATGTTATTTGCGAATCCGGTTGTTCCATATGCTTGGGAGCCCGAATCCTCAGAACAATCCGGATGGTATTGTGTATTTACAGAGGAATTTATACAGCATAGTGAACGGATAGAAAGTCTAAAAGACTCTCCCCTGTTCAAGATAGGTAGCAACCCGATTTATTTTCCGGATGAAACACAATTAGCAGAAATTTCTACAATCTTCCAAAAGATGATGGTTGAAATGAACTCGAGCTATATCCATAAAGATGATATGTTGCGAAGTTATCTACATCTTCTAATTCATGAAACGATGAAATCGAGTCCCGCAGCGAGTTTTGGATCTTATACCAATGCATCGACCAGGGTATCGGGGCTATTTCTTGAGCTGTTAGAAAGACAATTTCCAATCAATACCCTTCAACTTAGCCTGCAATTGAAAAGCCCAGCAGATTATGCGCATGCGCTTTCGGTTCATATCAATCACCTCAATAGGTCGGTAAAAGAAGCCACAGGCAAAACCACCAGTACACATATTGCAAACCGTGTGGTCCAAGAAGCCAAAGCTTTGTTGCTGCATACCAATTGGAATGTATCGGATATTGCCTACAGCCTAGGATTTGAATATCCATCCTATTTTACCAATTTCTTCAAAAAGCAAACCGGGATGTCTCCAAACCAAGTCCGAAGCAATACTGTTTGAATTGTATAACAATCTGTTTGATTGTCTTAACTCGCTTCGTTTGTTCCATATGTACTTTTGTATTGAACAAAATGTAATCATTATGAAATATAGAAATCTTGGAACAACAAATGAAAAACTCTCTGCGATTGGATTAGGTTGTATGGGAATGAGCTTTGCTTACGGACCTACGGACGAAAAAGAGAGCATTGCAACATTGGAAAGAGCATTGGACCTCGGCATTAATTTTTGGGATACCGCGGATATGTACGGCAACGGAGCCAATGAGGAACTTATTTCAAAAGTGCTTGTTCCCAACCGTGACAAAGTTTTTATTGCAACAAAATTTGGATTTCGCTTTAAAGATGAAATAGCAGGTCCAAGTGGTACGGCAAACACCTATTTCGATGGCTCGCCCGAATGGATAAAATTAGCGGTAGAAAAAAGTTTAAAACGCCTTGGAATCGATACCATAGATCTTTATTATGCGCACCGCGTAGACCCCAATATTCCTATCGAAGAGACCGTAGGCGCTATGGCAGAATTGGTTAAAGAAGGAAAAGTGAGGTATTTGGGTTTAAGCGAAGCATCTCCCGCATCAATCATTAAAGCAAATGCCGTACACCCTATAGCTGCTTTACAGAGCGAATATTCGCTCCTTACACGTGATGTAGAAAAAGAAATCTTACACACCGTAAGGCAATTGGGGATAAGTTTAATTCCTTATGCGCCTCTAGCGCGTGGATTATTTTCCAATTCTTTAAATTTAGAAGATCTTGCTTCGGACGACTTTAGAAGAACCTTACCTCGAAATCAAGGTGAACATGCATTGAACAATGCACATTTAGTCGCCGACTTTTCCCTACTGGCAAAAGATAAAAACTGTAGTCCAATACAACTCGCTTTAGCCTGGGTACTGGCACAGGGAAATGACATCATTCCTATTCCAGGAACTAAAAAAAGAAAATACCTGGAGGAAAATGTCGGTGCCCTTGATGTACAATTATCGCATGATGATTTAAAAAAAATAGATGAGATACTTCATAAATACCCCAATATCGGAGCACGATACAGCGAAGGCGCTATGGCTTTAGTCAACCATTAATCCATTTTTGAGATTATAAGTGGCTTGCTGGCGCCGCTTATAATCTCAAAAATTGTTCTCATCCGTCCTTGTTCTATTGTCATGATATGCTGTAGGAACAGTTACGAATCGTTTAATATGGTATTAATTATCGGAAATTGCGGTACGCAACGAAAAATAGAAAGAACTTCCTGCGCCATAATCACTTTCAACACCAATTTCGCCACCTTGCGCTTCTATAAACTCCTTACTAATACTTAAACCAAGTCCTGTTCCACCCTTTTTTGACCCTGGCACACGGAAGTAACGCGCAAATATTTTATCCAAATATTTCGGCTCGATCCCTTGCCCACTGTCGGTAACGATAAATTTTGTTTTAAGTTCGCTGTTTTCCACTGCGATACGAATAAGCGAATCCTCATGGGAGTAACGTATTGCATTGGAAAGAAAATTTGTAAGAACCCAGGCCGTTTTCTCATTGTCAGCAAATATAGCTTTCACATTAGGTCCTACCTCGATAACAAAGTGGATATTTTTTTGATTCGCAGCAAATTGATTTGCCATGATAGCATATTCAATAATAGGCTGTATTTCTGTCGTATGTAAGTTAATTTGAATAGAACCACTTTCAACCTGCGTCATATTTAACAGTTCACCGGTTATTTGAAGCAAGCGGTTAGAATCATCTTTTATTCCATTTAACAACGTGAGCTGCTCGGTATTCAGATGACCTATTTGCTCGTTTTCCAACAATTGAACCCCCATCTGAATCGCCGCAATAGGTGTTTTGAACTCGTGCGAAACAGTACCGATGAAGTTTGTTTTTGCAAGATCAAGTTCCTTAAATGGCGTAATATTCTTTAGGATAACCACCTGCCCGATAAACTTTGGCTCAAGTTCACCCGTAGGCAAAACATTGATATCGATAACATCTTTTTCAAAATAGCTTTCTCTATCATCTGCATAAATTTTAACAGCATTTTTTTCACGTTTTTCTACAGGAAGAAAAAGATCTTTAAAAATATCCTTAGCAAGATCATTTTCATCTGAAACCGCTAAAGCAGATCTTCCGAGAAGTTGATCTTTATGTAGATTTGTGATGCGAAGTGCTTCCTCGTTGACAAAAATGACACGTCGCTCTTCGTCGAAGCCTATCACCGGATCATGCATATGATCAACAAGAGACTCAATTCGTCTTTTTTCCTTTAAAATTTTTTCAAGTTTACTTTCAGCGTATTCTTCAAGTTTCTCTGCCATGGAATTAAATGAAGCGACGAGTTCGGCAAACTCACCACCGCTCTGTACCTGAATACGCTCTTTGTAGTTCTGTCCTGCAATCTGTCGAATACTCGCTGTCAATTTCGCAATGGGATCAGCTATATTGGACGGCAAATTGACCAGCAATATAAAAGCAATGATAAAACAGAGCGCCCCGGCAAATGAAATGACCAAAATTGCATGTTCGGCAGTGCGATCCGCAATAATACTCTTCCGAGAAATTGCCGTCATATTTTGTTCCATTAACAAGGCAATATCCTTTCTGATAGACGAGACAATAGTAACATCTAAGGGCTTATCTCGCAGTTTTAAAAAATGTTTGGCAATTGCGTTTGTTGTTTGCTGCTCTCCGACTTCGGTAACATTTTTCCGTTGTTTGTCAAGATTAATCTGGAAGTTGTTAAAAGCAGCTTTTTCAACAGGAATTTCCTCCAATGCCAATAACATATTCTTGGCGTACAGCAGCGTATTGTAGTTCGCTGTCAGTATATTTGCGGTATCCTTTTTTAACCGGTTTACATACCAACCACTCAGCGCGGCAAGTAGAAAGATCATGAGAAAAAGTGATCCTACACCAAAGGTAAGTTTCGTTTTTATTTTCATCTTATTCACAATTTGTCTTTATCATTAAGACAATATAATCAGGTCGATGTCTTCGGTCGACAGTTGTGCCAGCAGTTTGCTAAATGTATCCTTAGCAAGTAACATCCTTAAAAGAGATAATCGTGGTTTTCCAATGCAAACTGTGGTGATCTTGCGGAGCTCGCACAAAGCGATGATCTCTTTTGCCACACTATGACTTTCTACTTTGATAATTTCTCCACCAAGTTCTGTCGCCAGTTTAAAGTTATTGATCAGGTGCCGTTGTTTATTTAACGCTATCCGATCTCCGCGCTCTTTTGGCAACTGTACATACAGCAAAAACCAACTGCTATTGTAATATCCTGCTAAGCGTGCTGTTTTTCGGATGACGTTTTTTGCTTTTATTTCATTAGAACTTATACAAGCCAGGAAACGCTCCTTTCGCACCCATCGTTGGGGTTGAACTTCAATCTCTACTTTGCGTTGAACCTGGGAGGCAACTTCTTTCAACGCCATTTCACGCAATTGTAAAATATGTTCGCTTTTAAAGAAGTTTTGAAGCGCTGCCTGAATTTTTGACGCGTCATAGATCTTGCCCTCTTTTAGTCGAATGATAAGCTCTTCTGCAGTAAGATCAATATTAACGACTTCATCTGCGGAATCAATAACACTGTCGGGAACACGTTCTTGCACTTCAACACCTGTAATCGCTTTGACCTCCTCGTTTAAACTCTCAATATGCTGGATATTAACAGCGCTGATCACATTAATCCCCGCCTCAAGAATCTCCATAACATCCTGCCACCTTTTGGTATTTTTACTGCCTTCAATATTTGTATGTGCGAGCTCATCGATAATGACAACCTCGGGATGTGAATTCAAGACAGCATAAAGGTCCAGTTCCTCCAACTGTTTGCCTTTGTAAAAAAGATGGCGTCGGGCGATAAGGGGTAGACCATCGAGCAATTGATGTGTTTCCTTCCGATTATGTGTCTCAATATAGCCAATACGCACATCGATTCCTCCCTGTAAAAGGGTATGTGCATCCTGTAACATGCGGTAGGTTTTTCCTACGCCTGCACTCATACCGATATAAAGTTTGAAGCGACCTCTTCTCGATTTCCGGATAAGGTCCAAAAAGTGTTCAGCGCTTTTCCTCTCTTCCATTTTTATTGCCTTTCATTTCAGAAGGTTCCTGCCGATCCAACACACGGCAGGAACGATTGTTTTTAAAAACTAACGGTAAGTGCTGTTACAGCCGTCACACTATTTTTCACCAACTTATTTGTCCGATCAAGGAAAATAGCATCTTTATTTGTGAGGTTACGTAGTTCCGTACGCCAAAGAACATGGGGAAGAATGGCATAATCTGCATTTAAAGAATAGCCAAACGTTTGAAAACCTTGCTCTGTAGTCGTAGAAACGATCACACCATGCTTATCGTTGTAATATTCTCCTCTTGCAGTTAAGCTAAATTTTTCGGTCGTCGCGTATCGTGCAATTAACACTGGGGTGTACCATACATTGTACTTCGAACTACCTTTTGCTTTTTGTTCCGCTCCAATATCAAATCCGAATGTGATTCCCAGCTTTTCGTTCATTTGATAAATTGCATATAGGTTATGAAAATAGCGCATCTGTCTGACGCTATCCGCTTTGTCACTGCCTATAAAAGAACCACTATTGATGGTCCATTTATCTGTCGGTTTATAGACCAATTGATGCCCAAATGCCGGTAAACTGCTACCATCTACACGTTGAATCCGCTGCCATCCGTTTAAAATAAGCCCACTTAAAAATAGTTTTCCCGATGCGGATGTATAGGATATTTTTGCTCCTGTTTCAAAATAAGGGGAATTATCCGCAAAAATACTCCTTGTTACAGTCCAATTATCCTTTCCTATAGCGCTTTCAAAGCCCAAATGGGAAGAAAATATGCCAGCATCGATCCATAAATTATGTTTTTTCGAGATACGTATACCGGCGTTCGCTTCGTAAATATTTTTTAAGACTCCGGGTTCCGCACCGTAGTTGGCATTCATATATGTGCCGACACCTAAAGCAAGATTTGCACGGGTATTTGTTGTTTCGTATGCAGCTTTTAAAAGTGCCAAGTTTATGTTTACTTCATTCGTCCTATTGTGACTATATACAAAGCCTGGACGTGTATTTCCAAGTGGATTATTAAAGTCACGGAGGTAATATGCTTCAAGGTAACCACTGATAGAAAATCGGGTATTTTGAGTCGTATCTTGCTGTGCAAATAATTGTGTTGCCCCTGCGAGTAAACAGGCCAACATCGCTAGTTTTTTCATGTAAATTGTTCTTATAAAATGTATATCGATGACCCTTTAGGTCAATTTTATTTTTCAACCATCTTGTCCAAAGCAATATTTAGTTCAAGGACATTGATTTTGCGAGGTCCAAACATATTCCATAAAGGCGTCTGAACGTGGGCGTCAACAAGAGACTGTAGGCTATTTACCGATACACCTCTCGCTTTCGCAACACGATCAATTTGTATTTTTGCGGCCTCGATGGAGATATCTGGATCCAAACCACTACCACTGGCTGTAACAATGTCTACCGGTACCTGTTCGCGTTTTACAGTAGGATTGTGGACTAAGAAAGTATCGATACGGGCCCTAACTTCCGAAAGATATTCCCCATTAGAGGGTCCTTTGTTACTTCCACCCGATCCAGCAGCATTATAACCAACAGCTGAAGGACGCGACGAGAAGTAATCATCACGCGTAAAGGCCTGTCCAATATTTCTGTAATACTTTTGCCCATTGTACTCAAGCATTTCCCCATTTCCATGATTGGGTGCTATTTGAGCTATTGCCCATACGAGGGCTGGATATACCACTGAGAGCAGGAGCGATAAAACAATTGTAATCTTTATTGCCGGATATATATGTGTTTTCATCTTTGCTTTTATTATTAAAAATGTATTAGATAAATAGGGAAACCAGTAGGTCTATGACCTTGATACCAATAAATGGAACGAGTACTCCACCAAGTCCAAAAACGAGCAGATTTCTCCGTAACAGTGCGCTTGCACCTATAGGTTTGTATGCGACTCCTTTCAATGCCAAAGGAATCAGTAATGGGATAATAATTGCGTTAAAGATGACAGCTGATAGTATGGCACTTTGTGGACTACTGAGCTGCATAATGTTTAAACCTTGAAGTGCGGGTATTGCTGCAATAAACAAGGCCGGAATGATAGCAAAATATTTGGCGACATCGTTTGCAATACTAAACGTTGTTAGCGTACCTCTGGTCATCAACAATTGTTTGCCTATCTCCACAACCTCAATCAGTTTGGTTGGATCATTGTCGAGATCGACCATATTTCCAGCCTCTTTTGCAGCTTGTGTACCGCTGTTCATCGCTACACCAACATCGGCTTGTGCAAGTGCTGGAGCATCGTTTGTACCATCCCCCATCATGGCGACCAATCGTCCATCAAGCTGTTCTTTTTTGATATAGTTCATCTTGTCTTCAGGTTTCGCTTCGGCTATGAAATCATCCACTCCAGCTTTTTCCGCAATATATTTGGCCGTCAACGGATTGTCTCCCGTCACCATAACAGTCTTGATACCCATTTTTCGCAACCTTTCAAAGCGTTCATGAATTCCAGGTTTTATCACATCCTGCAATTCTATGACACCGAGAACCTGTTCATTCTCTGCAACGACCAATGGGGTTCCCCCATTTTGAGAGATAAGCTTTACGCGTTCATCTATTTCCTGAGGAAACAGATTTCCAGTCTTTACAATGATATTCCGAATAGCATCTGTTGCACCTTTACGAATACGTGTCTGTGCAAAGTCTATTCCTGAGCTACGGGTCTCCGCGGTAAACTTAATGAATACAGGATTTTCGACCTTATAGCTCGATGGGTTGACACCAGCCAATTCGACAATTGATTTCCCTTCCGGTGTTTCATCCGCCATGGAGCTCAATGTGGCTGCACGTACCAGAGCTTCCTTCAGGACGCCATCTGCGGGGTAAAAATTTGTCGCCTTACGATTTCCGATCGTAATAGTTCCAGTTTTATCAAGCAACAAGACATCAATATCTCCTGCCGTTTCAACTGCCTTGCCACTTTTTGTTATAACATTTGCACGAAGTGCACGATCCATTCCCGCGATACCAATTGCCGATAAAAGACCACCTATTGTTGTTGGAATCAGACAGACAAAAAGTGAAATAAACGAAGCAATGGTGATACCAACATTGGCATAATCCGCAAATGGTTTTAAGGTCACCGTTACGATAATAAATACAAGTGTAAAACCTGCCAGAAGGATTGTTAATGCAATCTCATTAGGTGTTTTTTGGCGGCTTGCCCCTTCAACCAATGCGATCATCTTATCCAAAAAGCTCTCCCCCGGTTCTGTCGTTACCTGCACGACAATTCGATCGGACAAAACCTTGGTACCACCGGTAACTGAACTTTTATCACCTCCAGCCTCGCGGATCACCGGTGCTGATTCTCCAGTAATTGCACTCTCATCTATGGTTGCCAATCCCTCAATAATCTCCCCATCCAACGGAATTACATCACCAGCCTGGCAAACAAAAACATCATCTTTTTTCAGTTGAGCGGACGAAACTACCCGACCATCACGCAGGGTTGCTGGAGTTTCCTCCCGAGTTTTCCGAAGACTATCTGCTTGCGCCTTACCGCGGGCTTCGGCAATTGCCTCAGCAAAATTTCCAAACAACAAGGTTAAAAATAGAATAAGAAATACCGTAAAATTATAACCAAGTGTACCTTGTGATTTTTCCCCAGTCATTATCCAAAGACAAACGACGGCCATAATCAGCGTCCCGATTTCCACAGTAAACATCACTGGATTACGGAACATTATTTTAGGATTTAGCTTCACGAAAGATTGCTTTAAAGCCTGTTGTACAAGTTCTTTCTGAAACAATGTTTGTTGATTGCTCATTTTTAGAATTCTTTAATTTTAAGTACTACATGGAAAAATATTCCGCAATTGGACCCAATGCCAACGCAGGGAAGAAAGAGAGTGCTGCAATAATCGCGATCACAGCGAATACCATTAAACCGAATGTACTTGTATCTGTTTTTAGCGTTCCCTCACCTTCAGGTATAAATTTTTTCTCAGCCAATAATCCCGCAATAGCAATTGGGCCTATAATCGGTATAAAGCGGCCGAGTAACAATACGATACCTGTCGAAATGTTCCACCAAATTGTATTATCTCCAAGACCTTCAAACCCACTACCATTGTTAGCTGCGGATGAAGTATATTCGTACAATATTTCACTAAAACCATGGAATCCAGGGTTATTCAATGTAGAAGCACCTTGGGCTGGAAAGGCTGTGGCAAGTGCTGTACCGACAAGGATTAGAAAAGGATGGGCAAGAGCAACAATCATAGCAATTTTCATTTCCCGCGCTTCAACTTTCTTACCCATAAACTCTGGTGTGCGCCCCACCATCAAGCCACTAATGAAAACGGCGAGTATAATAAAAATGAAGAAATTGAGTATTCCCGCGCCTACACCGCCATAAAAAGCATTCACCATCATCGCTATAAGTTCGTTCATACCAGATAAGGGCATGTAACTATCATGCATAGAATTGACAGAACCCGTCGAAATCATCGTTGTAACAATGCTCCAAAACCCCGATGCCGCTGCACCAATACGTATTTCCTTTCCCTCCATGGCGCCCATAGACGTGTCAATACCCATCTGTGCGATCGCTGGATTTCCAGCCATCTCCATTTTTATATTTGGTATTGTCAGGATGATAAACCCAATGGTCATCACACCAAACATCATCCATGAAAATTTACGCTTGCGAATAAAAAAGCCGAATGCAAATATCATCGCCATCGGGATAATAAACTGGGCAATCATTTCCACCATATTGGTCAAATAATTGGGATTTTCAAATGGATGCGCACTGTTCGCACCGAAAAAACCACCTCCATTTGTACCAAGATGTTTAATTGGGACAAAGGCAGCTACTGGTCCTCGGCTTACCTGTACGGTATCTCCAGCGACAGTAATCATGCTGTCCTTACCTTCGAAAGTCATCGGCATGCCTTGGAATACGAAGATGGCAGCAACCAAGACAGAGATAGGCAGTAAAATCCGGGTGCAAGACTTCACAAAGAAATCGTAAAAATTGCCCAATTGTGTTGTTGTCTTATCCCTAAAAGCTTTGAAAATAACCACTGCAGCAGCCATTCCCACGCCTGCGGTAACGAATTGAAGAAACATGAGCCAAATTTGTCCTAGATAGCTCACTCCTGATTCACCGGAATAGTGCTGGAGATTACAGTTGACCAAAAAAGATATACTGGTATTAAAGGCCAAATCAGCAGTCATTCCAGGATTCCCATCTGGATTTAAAGGCAAATGTCCCATATTCATCAGGATAGCCATGCTCAACAGGAACCACAGTAGATTAATTGTCAAAAGAGCAACGAGGTGCTGTTTCCAAGTCATCTGGAGGCTAGGATTAATTCCTGTCACCCGATAAAAAAATCGTTCCAATGGTTGAAACAATGGATCTAACCAGGTTTTTTCATTGCCATATACCTTAGCTATATATTTCCCAAGGGGAAGTCCGAGTAGTAATGTTACGATGAACATCACTATGATTCCAAGAATCTCTGTATTCATTTCTTTAGTTGATTTGTATAAAAAGTGTATCATGACCGATCGTCATCTAACCTCAAGCTCTTCTTTTCGCTATGTAACACGAAAAGAACTGACTGAAAGCGGGATTTCATCGCAGACGATAGAGAATGAGTAATCTTGTTATTAAAATTTTTCTGGCTTTAGAAGTACATAACAGATATATGCAAAAACCAGTAGTGCTACAATAAATAAAGCTGTCATTTACTTTGATATTAATAGATTATGAATTTGTTGTCCTTTAAGGACCTCTAAAAATGGTATTGGTAGCTGAGCTTCGATTACCGCCCATGCATTGACCGAACTGATGCGCCGAAGACCTCCTAAAGATCTTACAAAGAGATTTTCCAGAATGTATTTGACATAATGGTTTCCTCGCCCATAAATCATTCCGAGGAAATGAATATGCTGGCAAATTTTGTCCGTACTTTGCAATATAATTAAGCTCCGAAGGTGATTAATAACGGCCTGTAGGGCTCCTGCAAAATTGTGCTTCCGCAATAAGAAATTAATCTCTGATCGGATTTCCTTATAATGGAGCGCCATATACAAACCTGCACCGTATTGATTTAATTTTTTCATGTTGTGCGTAAAACTATACTTCAAAATCTAACCGATATAGAGTTGAAAAATCATTGCAATAATCAACACCACTACTATGATCTTCGCTATACGGTCTCCCGATAAATTATGTGCGGAACTTCTGCCTTTATTTTCTTGCTTCTCTTTCATATTATTTCTTTCATATTTTGCCGAAAAAATCGACCATTTTATAGAATAACCAGAAGAACAAAATTCCAGTTATGACGAGTATGATTGTTATTACCATTGTTAAATTTTATTAGTGAATCGCGATTTCATTTTGTTAAACTCAATTACATACCAGCAGCTTTACCGATCGTCCCTCTCGGAGGACTCTTGCCACATACTTTTCTTTTCCGTCCTGTTTTCATATTTACATTCATTTGTCCCAATAAGCCAAACAATGTTCCACTATGCCACAAAAAATCATAACACACTGTTATTCAGGTGTTATAAAAAATAAGCCACAAAATAGCATTGGCGAATCCTATCATTTTGATAAGGTTATTTTATCAAAATGAGAATGACTGTGCTGAAAATGTGATCAAATCATTATAATGTGTAACTTGTCATTTATACTTGAAAGGTGACCAAAAAACATAGAGGGTTTGAACCAGTCTATTCTATAAAATGACGGAAAAGAATGTTTTAAAAATTCATAAATGAATAGGAGAATAGGTGAACCTCCGAATGAGTATTAGCAGAAGTACTATGTAACAAATTTGCAAAGTAACATGAAATTATCGCCAAAAGTTCATATTAGAAATTATTTTAGGGGATACATATTAAATGGGAAAACTTATTAAAGAGACACTTATACAAATAAAAACAATGATAAACTTAAACCTTTTCAAAAAAATCATCTTATCGGTCTTTATGGGCTGTATTTTACTCTCCTGTCAAAATGAAAAAAGCAGTCCGAATACATTAACAGAAGAAGAGCAAAGTAACGGCTGGCAACTTCTATTTGATGGTACCACGCTTAACAATTGGCATACCTACAATAATAGTAAAAATGCTCCTACAGCCTGGGTCGTTAAAAATGGGACTATTTACTGCAATCCAAACAGTGAAAGCCAAAAATATGACTTAGTATCGGACAAAGAGTATAAAAATTATGAGTTTAAGTTTGAATGGAAGCTCGAAAAAGAGGGAAATAGTGGCGTTTTTGTCAATGTACAGGAAAGACCGGATATCAATGCGACCTACCATTCAGGACCAGAATATCAATTGTTAGCAGATTCCCATCCTGATTTTGATAAGCCGCTAAAGCGTTCCGGCTGTCTTTATACATTTCTACCGCAGCAGAACTTTGTCAATATTAAAGCACAGGATGATTGGAATGAATCCAGTATTATTCAGAAAGACGGAAAGGTAACGTTCTACCTGAATGGTAAAATCACTGCTGAAATGGATTTTAATTCCGCTAAATGGAAAGATTTGGTAAAACATAGTAATTTCAAAGATTATCCAGAGTTTGGTAAACATATTAGTGGGAAATTAGCACTACAGGATTGGTCCAGAGGTGTTTCATTTAGAAACCTAAAAATAAAAACCTTATAATAAAAAAGTCCTTAGCAAATGCTAAGGACTTTTTTTATGCAATAGCCTCAGCCCCATCATCCCGCTTTAACCCTCCTATTATCTTCCTGTTCCGCTTTCAATCCCCGCCTTTTGTCGACTGTCTTTGCCAATGAAATCCGTCAGGAGTTAAGCTCTCCCATCGCTAGACATTCAGTCCTTAATAAAGGATCTGCACCTTGATTTGAAAAAGATGCCTTATACACCCCAAAAACTTCACAAGCCTTTAGTAAGTTAAAAAGAATTTAAAATCAAAATATGAATTAAATAAGAAATAAAATACTATGTAAAATAAATTGTAGCGAATTAAATTTCAAAAACGTTACCTATTGTAAGTCACATAAAATCCTGACTTAACTATATTAATGAAGAAAATTATATTCATCGTCCTAGCAAAATTTAACAATAGACAAAAAGAAGATAGAGAAAGCTTCGGTGCGCTATCCTATCAATTTACACCGATAGCCATTCGTTATGGCAATAAACTAGGTGTCTATGGCGAATTTGGATTCGGTTACCTTGGGATTGCAAATGTCGGGATATCCTTCAAATTGTAAATTATCCAATTTTGGTGTTTCATTAACAGTTAAAACAAAACAAACAAAAAAAATATGATGTTAAAACTTACAATATCAGTAATTGCTGTCGCACTCGCTGCAAGCAGTTGTTCAACAACATTGAATACGAAAAAAATGAATACGGATACAACTGGTCTTTCCGTAAAAATTCAATCAACAAATGCTATTGCAGTTAAAAATCCAACGGGCAAGATTCGTCTGTATGCAGTTTCGGCCCAGATAGCAGATGTACCAGCTACAATGATTCTGGAAAAGAGTTTTACAGCGAACCAAATACCTTTTGATCTCAAACTCGATTTACCTAAAAATCACCTTAAGCTCATCCAGCCTAAAGTCAGTGACGCTGAGCCCATAAAATACTACGTAACATTAGATTGGGATTCCAACGGAGACGGCGAAAAGGGAAAAGGAGATATTGCGATTGACTTCAACAAAAAGTTTCCTACTGTGGTCATTGGACAAGAAAATGAAATTTTTGTCGCAGAATCCAAATAATAAAAAAGTTTCCCAAGAGGTATTCGTCGGAGAACGAGATAGCTCTTGGGAAACCACACTTCAATTAGCAGTAAACTACCGCCAGTCAATTCTTGTATCTATCCAAAAACAATCTCTATTCCGCCGAAATAAGTCGTCCGGTCTTTGGTGATTGTAGATAAGTTCTTCCAAGGCGTTAAAATTATAGCGAAACATGTCTTCATCTTTTGATTGAATGGGGCGCAGAATTGAATCTTCATCATCGATAAAAATGTCGGATTCAAAAATATTGATTCGATGCGCATTCACCCATGCAATAGCCGTCTCTTTACTCATGCGCTCCAATGCTTTGGTCGCTTCCTGAAATTGTTTCATTTCCCAGGGAAGATCTTCGGGATAATGTGAGGCAATATAGTCTTGATAAGCTTTTATATCACCTTCACGGAGACATTCGTTGCGAAGCAACAGCCTTGTTGTATCCCGAGCAAAGCTAATATACTCCGGTCGCATAAATAGGCCGTACCTTTTACTATACAATTCTATTTTTTCAGCTAGTTCTTGCCTCATAATTTAATTGCGCAGCAAAAATCATCCCAACCTACTCTCTTCTAATGAGTTTAGACTAAAAAAAATAGATTTTATATATTTTTAACAATCCAATTGAAGAAAATTGAGCGCACATTCTATTTTTTTTCGTACACTGAGATAAATAACATTTCCAATATTTTTAAAAAATCTTTAAGCCAATAATTCCTGCGACGATCAATGTTGCAGACAGGAGTCTAAATACATTGGCTGAATCTCCGAAAAAAAAGATTCCGACCATTAATGTGCCCACTGCCCCTAAACCTGTCCATACGGCATATGCTGTACCTATAGGAATAGTTTTTTGAGCATAAAATAATAATCCGCCACTAATGCTCATGGAGACAATAGCTAATAGAATCCAACCAAATTTATTGGAATCTGGCTGTTGAGCCATTTTTAATCCGAGCGGCCAGCCAATTTCAAAAACGCCAGCAATAATCAATGCAATCCAATTCATTTTCAATAGTTTAAATTTCTAAAGCAAAGATAATCGCTATATAAGGGGCATTTTTTGACTTATATCAAAATCGCGTACTTATCGCCGTATCCGGCTGAGCGTTTCCTGTGTAATTCCTAAATATGATGCAATATGGCCAAGATTAATTCTATTTAACAAATTTGGCTGTAGGCGGATGAGAGATTGATATCGTTCTACTGCAGATTCGGTATGCAGGGACATAATCCGTTCTTCAAGAATAATACAAACCTCCTCAGCAATCTTTCGGCCTATAAGATTTAGTTCAGGATAAATCCTATACAATTCATTCAAATCGTCCACAGAAATTGCATAGATCTCGGAGTCTTCCAGAAACTGGATATTTTCAAAAGAGGGCTTTTCAGTATAAACGGGCAAAATCGATCCAAAAATCTGGTTTTCTTCACCAAACCAACTGTTTATTTCACGTCCATTTTTTAAGAAATAAGCACGAATCAGTCCTGTACGCAAAACAAAATAGCTTGATAAATGCTGCCCTTCCCTCAAAAAATGCTCACCCTTTTTCTTAAAAAAATAACGAGTTCTATTTTCTACCGCTTTCTCAAGTGCTTCATTGAGATAGCCATATTTTTTAAATTGTTCAATTAGGGGATTCATACTATTTTAGATTAAAATCATTCATAGTTTATCGAATTATCTGCTGGATTATACTTTAGAAGTTCTGTATATGCATCGCCTTCAATTCCCAATAGCTGACAAAATGCCGGCTCAGTTTTTACCCCGCTCCTTTTGAGCTGTCTGACCTGCTCAGCGAATTCTACCCCCCTCAATTGAATGATTTCATGCTCTTTAAGCATATGTAAATATCCATTCTGAATTTCAGTTGCTTTATCCGTTGCATAAATTTCAAAAAGCTGTTCCTCAATCGAGAAGCTGCACACGATTACATGACCGGTAGCCCGCTGTAACCGAAAATGTGCATGCTGCGAAAAATTAAGATACAGCTTTTCTTCAAGAGCATCAAAATCATCTACACACAGAATAATGTCTATATCGCTCCCATCAATATCTATCTGAATCGGTATCGTGCCAACTACAATCGGACTGTAGCCCTCAAGACGGTTAATAATCTGATAATCCCTCAGTAACCGATAGGCTTTTTTTTGCACTTTATTTCCACTCTTCAAATACTCTATATTTCTAAAATTTATGGTCATAAGCAAATCGATAATTCGATCACACAAAATAGGTCAGAATATACTAAACAACAAAAGAAAATTGTAACTAAATCATATAAAAAACGATAAGTCTTGTATCTTTATTTGCAACACATCATTCATATGCAGGAGATCCAACATTTCTATCTGAACCAAAAAGAACCAAATAAAAGCTGTCTTTTAGCATTAAGACATATTATTCTTCAACAGGATACGGATGTGAGTGAGACCATAAAGTACGGTATGCCTTGTTTTTGCTATAGAAAAAAAGCTTTCTGTTACCTTTGGACCGACAAACGGACTACATTTCCGTACCTACTGATGGTTGAAGGTAAACATTTGGACCAGTTACAACTGGAAGCAGGTCAGCGTCTTCGGATGAAAACATTGCCTATTGATCCACAGGAAGATCTTCCGATAGACACAATCGAAAGTATTCTGACGGCCGCCTTAAACCTCTATCGCAATGGCACAATTAAAATTAAAAAATAGCCATCAACCAGTGAAATAACCTATCATCAACCATTAAACGATAAGCTATATAATTACCAAATGAAAGCTTCATATAGCAGCGATTGTGGAAATATTTAAATAATATTTACTTAACACAAAATCAATAATACTCTCCTACCTTTATCGCGGTTTAAAAATCACCTAGTCATTTAAACAGCTACAAAACAAATGAGAAAACATTTGATTACCAGCATTTTGCTAAGCACAATTGGTACATCACTTACCTATGCGCAAAATGAAACCACCTCTGCTCTGAATGGAACCGTCAGAGAGGGAAATTCGCCAATCAATGGGGCGACAATTGAAGCCATACATTTACCTTCTGGGACAAAGTACGTTACTTCATCGCGAAGTGACGGTCGCTACAATCTCCCCAATATGAGAATTGGTGGCCCTTATCAAATCACCGTAACTTATCTGGGGCATTCACCCAATATCAAGCAGATCGAGAAACTAGCTTTGGGACAAAGCTCAACATTAGATATTCAGATGCAGTCCGCATCGCAAGTGCTGGATGAAGCTGTCGTTGTAGGAACGAGACAGGGAAAAGTCTTCAACTCCGGCCGAACAGGTGCAGCACAAAACATTTCCAGAACAGCGATTCAAAATCTACCTACACTCAATCGAAGCTTTACAGATTTTGTCAAACTGACCCCTCAATTTTCGATGCAATACGGTAATCCTTCTTTTGCGGGAAGAAGCAACCTTGCAAATAACTTTACGATCGACGGAGCGCTATTTAATAATGCTTTTGGATTACAGGGAACTATCGGAAGTCAAACAAACTCGCAACCCATCAATATGGACGCCTTTGAGGAGATTTCAGTAAACATCGCTCCTTATGACGTCAGACAAAATGGTTTTACCGGTGCTGCAATCAATGCTGTAACAAGAAGCGGTACAAACGAAGTACAAGGTTCGTTAAATTATTATTTCAGAAATCAGAATTTAGTCAACAAATACAATTCGGCCGGGTTAAGAGCACCAGTCAACAACTTCAGCTTAAAAGGCTATGGTTTTACCGTGGGTGGACCAATTATCAAAAACAAGCTTTTCTTTTTTGCAAGCGGTGAGCTTGAGCGAAGAACAGACCCAGGAACAAATTTTATAGCTTCACGTGGAGGAAATACGGGGCCGAATGTTTCAACCGTATCTGCGGAAAAACTTGATGATCTAGCCAACTACCTAAAATCGATCGGCTATAATCCTGGATCTTATCAAGATTATCCTTTAGATACACGCAGTGACAAATTTTCCGTTAAATTAGATTACAATATCGATCAAAAAAATACTTTAAGCGCCAAATATTTCTACTTTCGTTCCTATCGCGACATCCTACCGTCCAATAGTGGTGCGCCCAAAAATAATCGGCAACCGTCCAACCTTGGCCTACCTTTCAGCTCAGCAGGCTACGGTATAAACAACAATATGGACAATGTGAATTTAGAATTACGCACACGTATCAATAGCAAATATTCAAATTCATTGACCGTAGGTTACAATGTCATGAACGATTTTAGGGAATCCAAAGGTGGTCAGCCATTTCCTTTGGTAGACATCATGAACCCCGACGGTAGTAGCATGACAGCATTTGGTTACGAGCCATTTACAGCATTTAATAGTTTAAAGACGAAGGTATTTCAAGCTACCAACAACTTTAATATTTATGCCGGAAAACATGAGATTACATTGGGTGCCAATTTTGAAAACTACAAAACCACCAATGGATTTGCACCGAACTATTATGGTGCCTATACATTTGCCAGTTTAGATGATTTCTACAACTCTGCAAAAAATAATGTTTCTAACGCAACCAAATACCAAATCCAGTATTCTGTTTTACCTGATGGATCATTTCCTTATGCAGAGATTTCAGCACGTATGTTTGGCCTATATGCACAGGATGCCTATGCTGTAAATGATCATTTTAAATTGACTGCTGGATTGAGAGCCGATTTGACGAACATATCATCCCCCAATGAACTGAAAAATGATAATGTAACCAAGTTGAATTTTGATCAAGGTGAAAAGATCGATGTATCAAAATATCCAAAGAGTGCAATTCTTTGGTCGCCACGAATTGGATTTAATTGGAATGTCAATGGAACAAATCAAACACAGGTACGTGGTGGATCGGGAATCTTTACAGGTCGTCCGCCATTAGTATGGATTTCTAATCAGGCCGGCAATAATGGTGTCATGTTTGGTTCTGAATCCATCAATAATCCAACAAATAGACCGTTTACACCTGATGTGGATGCTTATCGCAACGTGAACCACCAAACTGCAGCCAACAACTCGAGTTATAACCTGGCGGTAACGGATAATAACTTCAAATTTATGCAGCTTTGGAGAACGAACCTTGCCGTTGACCAAAAATTACCGGGCGGTGTTATTGGTACTTTTGAAGCCATGTATTCGAAAGATATCAATTCGGTTTATTTCCGTAACGTCAATCTAAATACAACGGATGGAAAATCTTTAGCTGGTGCCGATAACCGTATGCGTTATACAACACCACGTATCTATGGCGCCGCACAACCGACTCCTGAAAATCCTAACATTTCGGATGCTATTGTGATGTCCAATACATCAAAAGGCTATAGCTACACCCTGACGGGAACATTATCGAAAGAATTCAAAGGTGGTTTCTTTGCAAATATCGGTTATACCTATACAGATTCAAGATCTGTGAACGATGGGGGATCTATTGCACAGTCGATGTGGCGTGATCGTTATGTTTCGGGCAATCCAAATAGTGCTGATCTTTCTTATTCGACTTATCTGGTTAAAAATAGATTTATTGCCAACTTCTCTTATCGTAAAGAATACCTGGATCATTTAGGAACGACATTCTCCTTATTTTATCAACTGCAGGATGGGCCTCGTTACTCCTATACCTATGGCGGTGACCTGAATAATGATGGTTTGTCGGGCAATGACTTGATTTATATCCCGAATAGTAAAGCTGAAATTGCTCTTGTTGGCGACAATGCGCAAGACACTCGGACAGCTGATCAACTATGGTCTCAATTGAACGGCTACATTAATCAGGACAATTACCTGAATGCGCACAGAGGCCAATACGCGAAACGTAACGCATTGGTAGGAAAAATGATCGGAACACTGGATATTCGTATTGCGCAAGATGTGTTTTTAAATACCAGCGGAAAGAAACATCAATTGCAGATTACCTTTGATGTATTTAATTTCGGTAATATGATCAACAAAAGCTGGGGAGTTGCCCAATTTGCCAACAAAGCAAACGGTATCTTAAATTACAAAGGATTGAATGCACAGGGACAACCGACATTCTCATTCCCTTATTTAGATGCAACAAATCAGATTCCTTTAACCAACACTTTCTCGAACAGTGTGGATGAAACTTCACGCTGGAGAATTCAGCTGGGTGTACGTTACCGATTCAACCAATAAACAAAAAATAGTGTAAATTTGAACCCATCCTATAACAAAGGATGGGTTTTTAGTTTAATAATCATGAAAAAACTAGCGCTTTCCATTTTTACATTTCTTGTGACCATGACCTGTCAGGCACAGCATTTTGACCTTGTCCCGCTGGGAATATATGGTGGCGAACAAGAAGACAATCTTTCTGCTTATTTAGTAGGAACTCCAAAAGACACGGCCTTCCTTTGCCTCGATGCCGGAACCATAAATACAGGCATCAGAAAAGCCATTGCATTGAAAAGTCTAAATGGTTCGGTCGAAACAATTTTACATAACCAAATAAAGGGATATTTCATTTCCCATGGACATCTCGATCATTTATCGGGTCTTATTATTAATTCTCCTGCCGATAGCAAAAAGAACATTTTCGCTATTGATCCCGTCCTTCAAATTCTACAAAATCACTACTTTATCACGGATACCTGGATCAATTTTGGGGATCAGGGCCAAAAACCCATACTAGGAAAGTATCATTACAACAGTTTACAAGAGGGGCTGGAAACGCAAGTACCAAATACGACATTATCTTTGACGGCATACGAGCTGAGCCATGTAAATCCATATAAAAGTAGTGCTGCCCTCGTCCACTACGACAACCACTATCTCCTTTACCTTGGTGATACCGGTGCCGATCGGGTGGAAAAATCCGATCAGCTAGATAAGCTCTGGAATACCATTGCCCCACTGATCAAAAACAAACAATTAAACAGTATATTGATTGAAGTCTCCTTTCCAAATAATCAACCGGAAAATTTACTCTTTGGTCACCTAACCCCCAATTTGTTGCTAGAAGAACTGCTAAAGCTCAAAGAAAAAACGGGACTGAAAAACTTGCAAGGGCTAAGCATAGTGGTCACACACCGAAAACCAACTGGTGACAACCCTGAAATCATTAAAAACGAATTGCTCAAGAATAATCCACTTAAAGTAAATTATATTTTCCCCGAACAGGGCAAAAAGATAAGTTTAAACTAATGTAAAAAAGATGAAACCGATAGTGGTTTCATCTTTTTTTACCTAGAACTCTTCAATTATATCTGCAATTGTCAAGCGTGATTTTGCGGTAATGGCAGGCTGATTTGCATCCTCCACATGTCGATAGCCAATAGCAACTGCAAACAGCGTCTGATAGCCATCGAGTTCCAGTATTTCATCGTAGACGGAATTTTCAATTCCTTCCATTGGGGTTGCGTCAATATGATTTGCAGCACAGGCTGCAAGGAAAAATCCCAAAGAAAGATACACTTGTTGCTTCATCCAGGATTGAACATGGACCTCCCCTTTCGACTGCAAAAATTGCTTATAGTAATTAATCGATCCCTCTGGAAGCGTGTTTGCGATTTGCTCTTCAAAGCGATCTACATCAGTAAGTGCACTAAAGACAACCAGATGGCTTGCCTCATTTATCTTCTGTGCGTTCCAATAGGATGCGGCAGCGAGTTTTTGTTTCATGTCCGCAGAAGAAACAAAGAAAAACTTCCATGGCTGGCTATTGATGGAAGATGGACTCAATCGGATTATTTCCTTTAATTCAGCGATTTTCTCCTCCGGAATTAGCGCTTCTGAATTATACTTTTTCGTTGTGTAACGTTGCTTTGCAGTTTCTAAAAAATCCATAATATACAAGATTAAATTAACTATATTTTTTATAGTTGCAAACTTAAATATAGTGTTATATATTTGCAATAACGGTCAAACTTGATAGTAACAGATGTATTTGATAGACAACAAACAATATCCATGCAGTACCAGCCTGACTATGAAATACATAGGCGGCAAGTGGAAGGCAGTAATTTTGATCCATTTAATTGAAAAAAAACGCTATAATGAGCTAAGAAAAGAATGCGCCTTAATTACAGAGCGTACATTAAGCTTACAATTAAAGGAACTTGAGGCTGATGGTTTAGTAAAACGTACAGTACATACCGACAAAGCTCCTCTGAAAGTAGATTACGAACTGACAGAATTCGGAAAAACACTTGTTCCACTACTCGAGTCGATTGCTGAGTGGGGAAGAGAAACGGCGGGTCGGACCGAACGGATTCAACAAATGTAACGTCAGCAACTTTCGATCACTCAAATCAGCTATAATGAATGAGCATCTAAAAAAATCAATGCTTTAATTGACGGTTTTGATGCGGAAACAGACTCAGCATTACAGGCCATTTCCAAAACCAAAAAATACAAAAAGGGCGAATTTCTTTTATACCAAGGTGAGGTCTGTAAGTCTAGCTTTTGGATAGAGGAAGGTATTACGAGGAAATACTATATGAATGAGAAAAAAGAAGTAACGACTGAGCTACTTTTTAAACATGATCTCGCAGTCGCCTTTAGCAGTTATGTTTCGAATCAGCCTAGCAGGGAGTTTATTCAGGCAATTACAGACGTTACTGTCTCGTGTATGGATAAACACGCTTTTCAGTATCTCAAAATAAATCATCCTCAACGCATTCAACTCGATCTTTTAATGACAGAATACTATACAATGTGGTTAGAAAAGCGTCTATTTAATTTCACACCCTCAGCGCCATGGAAAAGTATAAGCTACTCCTTAAGGAACAGCCAGATTTCATACGCCATATACCGCTTACCTATATTGCTTCTTATCTGGGAATTTCCCTGGAAACATTAAGCAGGGTCCGTACAAAAATCTAATTATTCTTATCACCAGGGATGATTCTCTTCCTATCATCGACCTATTTTATCGGCAGCTATTATTTTAGCAAAATTTGGACAAAAAAATTTAAGAACGGTCCATTTGAATTTCTTTTAAGACAAGCATCGAACTAGGGACACGCTTAAAGACAGCATTTACGCATCAGGAAGTTTTTGTGATATAAACTTCCTGATAAATTAACAAAGTGCGATTACAGCCGGAAAACAGATCAATGCTGCCACTAAAAAACCTCGTCGACAAGTTCTTTATTAACCATTGCTCCAGCTAGGTTTCCTGTAGCAACAGCATTCGCCACCGAACGCATCATACTAGAATTATCTCCACAGGCAAAAACTCCTGCAAGTGAAGTTTTTTGAAAATTATCTATTTTGATATGTCCCTGTTCCGTTATTTCACAACCTAGTGCGGCAGGAATAGCCGAATGTTGCCTGAAAGGAATGGCCGCATAAACAGCATCAAAGGCAAGTTCACGGCCGTTTTTTAATTGTACCTGCTGAACCCATCCATTCTTGTGCTGGATTTTACCTATTTCTTCTTCAATAATCGAAATACCGTGTAACTTCAGTTTTGCTTTCTGCTTAACATCAAAACTAGCCTTACCCAAAGTCAATAGCGTTAAGTCGGATGACAGATTGTGAACCAAACCTGCAAGGTGAAGAGCTCTTTCACCATTGGCCATAATAGCAGTTTTTCCTTTTCGAAATTCATAACCGTGACAATATGGGCAATGGATAACGGAAATTCCCCAACAAGCTGAAAATCCCTGTATACTAGGCATAATATCTTCCACACCGGTCGCAAAAATGAGCTTTTTAGCCTGAAAGACGTCCCCATTTTCGGTCGTTATTTCATACCCTGTAGCTGTCTTCGTGCCGCTCACAGCAAGCCCTTTATGGAACTTGACACTCGGGTAGTTCAGGACTTCTTCCCTTGCTTTTTTCGCTATACTGAGCGGCTTTTCACCATCATGCGTGATGAAATTATGGGAGTGCGGCGTCTGTCGATTACAAGGTAGCCCACTATCGATAATCAACACATTCCGCAAGGAACGTCCCAATGCCATCGCTGCAGAAAGCCCCGCATAACTTCCCCCAACAATAATTACCTCATAGCTTCTATCATCTTTCATATATACATTATTAAATATTAATCCTCTTCTGACAAATGATGAAGTAGAATGGAAAATTTTCCTCCACTTCCCTAATTTCCATTAATCCATAGGGATCGAATTCGGCATGAATGGAATCAACATCGTAAAAGAACATATGTACTCCAGCAAACATTGCAAATCGATCAGTGCCTATGGCCTCCCCTTTTCCGTAGATGCCTGCCTGCTTTGATACGGTCGTAAAAATCATATAACCGCCTTCAGCTAATTGGTCAAAACAATGCTGGATTAACGCATTACGTTCTTCAGCATCCAATAAATGAATAAGCCCGTAACAAAATACACCGTCATATATATCCTGATCAAAAGGCATTTCATTAACTGAACCATGATGGATAACCGTATCTGCCCCAAAGGATTTCCGGGCGAGCTCTATTGCCGTTTTCGAGATCTCAATGCCTGTAATTTTTATTCCATTTTCCAAAAAAGGGCGACCGTTGCGACCGTAGCCGAACCCAGGAATCAGTATATGTTTGATGTTGTGCTCCAAAAAAAAGCCTAATGCAAAAATTGTAGACTTTGCGGCTTCATCCCCCCACATTTCTTGCTTCTCTATAAAATTACGTTCCCAAAATTCCATACTACTGTTGCTTACATTGTTTAAAATTGAAATCGATCCTGTTGGCTATACCAATTCGGTACTACAATGGATTAAAAGTCAACTCAGCGAAGATAGTATTTTTCACTATTGCAACTATGTAGCAAAAACATTAAATGCAATTAAATTGCAAATAAATTACAATAGGATGAATTATTGAAATCATGGTTATTTATCAGTATTGAAAACCTGTGCTATGCTTAAATATCTTTGCTGATGAAAATGAATATCATCACAAAAACAAAAACATGAAAACTATAAAGACATTTTTAGCAGCTTCATTATTTCCATTGCTTACGATACAGGCCAGCGCACAAAAATTGGATAAGATGCTTTGGTTTAACGAACCAACAGAATGGAACATCAAAGACAATTCGCTTTCGATGTTCGTTACGCCTAAAAGCGATTATTGGCGTATCTCTCATTATGGATTTACAGTAGATGACGCCCCCTTTTTCTATACGCTACGCGGGGGAGAGTTTGAAGTCAAGGCGAAGATCTCGGCGAACTATCAAACCCGGTTCGATCAAGCAGGTATTATGCTGCGCATTGATCATGAAAACTATATAAAAGCAGGAATCGAATTTGTTGACGGAAAATACAATTTAAGTACGGTCGTTACGCATAAAACAAGTGATTGGAGCATTGTTCCGATCGATAAGGAAATCCCCTACATCTGGATCAAAGCGATACGTCGATTAGATGCTGTAGAATTTTTCTATTCCTTTGATGACAAGGAGTATATCATGATGAGAAATGCCTGGCTACAGGATAATCACCCTGTTATGGTCGGTCTAATGGCAGCTTCACCAGACGGCAATGGCTTTCAGGCCAAATTTGATTATTTTACGATCAAACACCTTGCAGATCAACGTCGAAGCAAATGGCTGAAAGAGAATAATTCAAACTAAAAATACCGACGCCCGCCTAAGACAGTCGCATAGGTGGGCGTTATCTTAAGTCAGTATATCCTGCTGCATCTTGTTAAACACACTCACTGCTTCATATGAATTTCGTACACGAAGCTTTTGGAGTATATTTTGCCGATGCCGATTAACTGTATTTATGCTCAGGCCTAGTTTTTCGGCAATTCGCTTGCTAATCATTCCCTCCTTGATACAACTTAAAATTTCTTTCTCGCGTGTGCTAATCGAAGTTTTTGTGCCATAACCATCCAGGTGATGGACAACGCCCGTTACCTGATTGACAATATAATTTCGGAGATTGACTGATGTTTCAGTTTCTGGTAATAGCGTATAACAGCATAAAGCCAACTGTGGAAATTCCGGTCCCGGGGTGTCTAAGTAAAAAATTTGATGGAACAGCTGCATGATTTGCCCCTCTCGCCCCTCGACCCGCAGGACGCTATTTGCTTGATAATTGAATCGCTCCGCTAGATCCATTTTTTTGACCAAGTCAAGAAATTGAAGCTCCAAAGCATGCTTAATGGCCAAATCGTCGGGGTAAACACGTTCGAGCAGAAAATCTTCCCAAATACCGTTTATTTCCATTTTCTTTTCACCTGCAGGAAGATGAAGTCGCTCCGCAATTGTTCCGATATAGGTATAACTCCAGTTCGCTGTCAGGTCACTCAGTACAGCTATACCATTATGAATGTCGGCAAAAGTTTTTGCGTAACTCTTATAGTGTTTTAGCACAGATAAATCAATGCTGCTATTTCGTAGTCCACGCTCCGAAAAATTCTTATCTAATTTTTTTTTGATCTCCGATTTCATTTCATTTCACACTTAAAAAGCTTCATTTTAGGTCTTTAAAAAGAAAGTCCAACGCGAAGATAAGGCAAGGTTGCTTCTTTACTAAAACCGACTACCCCCTGGATAGTGAGCAGGTCTCCAGGCATAAAATAAATTCCGCCGCCGTACCCCATATGCCAGTCATTGGAATTTTCATGACTCATCCATACCCTTCCGACATCATAAAAACCAATTGCCCCGACTGTTCCAGGGACGATGTAAGAAGAGTAGCTAAATAATTTTAATCGCATGTCAAAATTATTATAAAGCGCTGTTTTCCCAGTGAACCGTCGGGAATTATACCCTCTTAAGCTCATTTCCCCTCCAATTTGCGCATGCTGATAAAAATAGGGATCTCCCCATACCGCATCAAATCCCACACGATTTGCGAAAGTAATATAGTTGTCTGCAACCGTTTTATAAAAACTCATGGAATGCTGCAATTTTGTATAGTTGCGGCCCTCCCCTCCAATTTCAGCATTCCAGCCCAGCCTGGTATGTATGTGTACTCCAGATTTAGGATTGGCCATATTATCACGTGTATCATAATCTATCCCGCCAGTAAGCCCAGTGAAGAAATTACTCCCATAGATAGGTTCCGATGGATATTTTTGATGGAATTCCTCAAAATAACGTCCAACATTATTCGATTCTTTACTCGTATAATATTCGGAAGAAGATCCATAGAACACCTTGAATTTAGGTTCTAGGAACTTTTCCAGAAAAATGTCACCGCTCACAAGATCAAATCGATTTCGGTAATACGAAATGCGCTTTGAATCCGATTTATCGAAAATAGTATTGTTTCCATATCCAAAGAAATTACTCAGGTTTTTGGGACCAAGGGACGAAAGATGAATATAAAGATCATGCCCTGCAATGAAATCTTTATAATTCCCTTTGTAATCAAACATAAATGATTCGCGACCAGTCAAATAACTTCCAAGAAACTGATGCCGATAGGCATAAGGCTTCTTTCTGAACCCCTGATTCTCGATCATATACCCCAGTCCAAAAATAAGTCCACGATCAACCCCATAATCTAGGTTAAAAACGACCCCTTTACGATCATAGATAAAATTTTCATAGTCAAACTTATGGACAGCGCTGTCTTTGCTCAACTTCAGATGAATAGCATCATCAACCTGCATAGCACCCGGCACCTGATTTTTACCATCATAGATATAAACTTTGCTGCCATTGGCAAATTTATCAGTTGTACGATATAGATTCTGTCCATCCCCCCCGATTAGCCGGATCTTTATGGACGATTTGCCCGATCCATGTAACTTATATTCGTCAGTGCCCGATATGCCATATATACGAACTTCTTTGGTCTGATCAGGTACAAAGGTGCGTTTTAGCAGTTTTCGCCCTTCGGTACCATCTTTTTTCTTGTTATGGATATTGACAGTGACCGAGCCATCCTTATTGTAATCGACATCCACAAATTCAGATTTGGCGGACAATGGTAGTTCAACGACACGCGCAAGAAATCGATAGTAGGTCAGTCCGCTTTCCATCAGCTCGTCCCTTCTTGAACGAATATTTGTTTCCAATTCATTCGCACTCATTCTCACAATTGTATCAGGCATCGTTAACATCGCTTGATGAATCAACGAATCCGTCAGTGTTTTCTGAACAAACTGTATTTCGTCAATCCATTCATCCTCTGTAAGATGAGTGAGAAAAAAATGATCAAAAGTACTCGCATTAAAATTCCAATGGGGCACATTTCGGATATGTGGACTAAAGGGTTGCAAATGAGCCTTCAGCCATTGATAGGAAAGTAATGTGGGAAATACACCCGAAGTTTTATAATATACCTTATCCCGATCCCTTGGGACGGGAGTATAGATCTTTTTACCTTTTTCTTTTTCGGGATCCCAACGCCAATTATCTTGATGACGATCCCAGTCCCCAAGCGTAAAGTCGAGCATCCGCGCACGTAGCGTGAGCTTCTGATCAATTTGCGTATCATTGTCTTCCAACACTTTACGCATGACTTTTGCGCTATTATCTGTTTTTTGATCCTCAAAAGGTGTACGCGCCTCAAACATATAGGCCCTATTTTTAAATACCTCACGATACTCGCCGAACCTAGGGTCATCTCCTACAAAAACCAGTTCTGGCGAAGCTGAAGGAATACCTAAGGCTTTATTAAATGGCGGAACGGTCAATGCACCAAATGGATGATGTATCGAAATCTGATCTTGTACGATATCTTTTGCAAATGTCTTTCGAAGGCTTTCCGGTAGGCTACGTTCAGGGTATTTCTGAATAGACCTAAGAACCCACTCCCTACCCATAGAATCTACCAGTCGAAGTGACTGTGTCTGCATGCCACCACCCAACTTAACAATCTGAAGCCCGCCCCGCTCTGTAGCGAGATCCATCACACGCATCTTAACAGGAGTATTATATAATTTACGATAACTATCTCCAAGCCAAAATCGATGCAGTAAACCCACTCGGTCATATTCAGGTGCGATCACCGTGGTAATACTGTCCATACGTTGTGCATGCGAATTAAAAACACAGCAACAGGCAATTAATGTAAAGATTCTTCTCATTTTATCTAAGTCGGGTCTTCGAGAAATCAACAGTCGATACAGGTAGAATGTTTGATGGTCTCGATATCTAATTGGGCTAAAGTTCACCTTTTAAAGCAAAGAATCAAAAACTTTCTGCTCCTTTTTTAGTATAAAACCACTATTTTGATAAAACTTATGGCTCTCGGTCCGAATGCTATTGCATCTTACACGCAAACGGTAACAATCGAGAGACCTAGACCAATCAGATGCCGTATGCAATAATAATCGACCTAGCCCCCGACCTCGATATTTTTCATCGACAACCAAGCCAATGATTTCTACATAAACACCAGTCTCCATACTGATGACCTGATGAAGTTGAATATCGGCTGGATAACCCAGCTGTTCGGTCAAGGTTGCGAGCTCCGGAGCATCAGATAATACCGCTTTTCATATGTCCATACTATAAATTTGTTTCCTATGTTTTAGAACAAGAATAGGTTTACCAATACATTAACTATACCTCAGGTTGATCCAGCAGTCGCCGGTGATAGTTTATTTGGCCAAGGTGATAAGTTAGATGGGTGGTCAGATGAACAAGCAAATACTGCGTTGTTGTTTTTTCCTCAAACACGCGTAAAGGATATATCTCAAGAAGGTTCTCCTCCGACAACAGATCCAGAGAACGTGTAACCACATCAATCGTATCATCTATCTGATCTAATAATCGTGTTCGAGGAATGTCTTTTAACGAAAACTCAGCCGCTCGATCTCTGATATACCCCGTCTTGCCTATTTCAGCACCAATATATGTTTGAAGATTTCCGATCAGGTGTAAACATAGGTTGCCAGCTGAATTGGAAATATCACGTTCAATAAGCCATATATTTCCTTCCTGTTTGTACAAAGAAATTTCATCACGCAGCCTGTTTAAGTCCCGTCGGAAAAGGTTTTTTAAAGTTTCTATAAGCATAGACTAAATTTAGATATATTTTCTACCAAAAAAGCAACTTCTATATCAACACATCAACTTTAGCCGTCAATGGCCATATGTATACGAATGAAAAGTATACATCTCCACATGATATTATGTAATTTTAAGCTACTTAAAGCCCAATAACCATGAAGATAGTTTCAAATTTCCCAAAGAAAACCTGGGTAATTTTTAGTGTAATAACAGTTGCGGCCACCATTCTCTTCGCTAAATGCGATAGTCCATCCGATGGAAATGACAGATTAGGCTTTCCATTTCCTTTTTATGAATATATTGGCGGCAAACGCTCAATAGAACCTGAGAATCGAAATAGTTTCAATTTTATTTATCTTCTTTTCGATCTTATTATCTATTTTGGACTTGCTTATTTTTTCACATTTTTAATCAAGAGATCTAAAAAATAGTGTACATTGAAATGGAATTAATCGACCAAATTATTTCCATCTTTTTTACAAGTTTTAAGCTAAACCGCCTTTACGATGAAGAGGAGCACAAAAATAACCAACCAAAGTATCGAATCTGCAGGACTTCCCAAAGACCCTAAACATGCCATTGCTGAATATATCTGGAATGGATTTGATGCAAAAGCCACACAGATCGAACTCTCCATAGACAGTAACGAATTAGGCTATATAAATCGTATAAGCATACAGGACAATGGCGAAGGCATATCCCTAGAGACGCTTTCTTCCTCATTTGGAAACTTTTTGGATTCTATAAAAAAGAACAGCCTCAAACGCAGCTCCTATACAAGAGGAAAAAAGGGAAAGGGCCGATTTTCGTTCTCGCTTTTTGCAACACGTGCAATTTGGAATACTGTTTTTCAGAAGGATGAATATTTCTCAAACTACCGAATTCAAATCGATCGCGAAAGTAAAGAGCAATACGATATCAGTGAAAACACACCAGTAGGACATAAAAATACAGGAACCCAAGTTACTCTTGAAGGTATTTTTGGACTTAATGCTACATTTTTTGAAAGCGATGACTTTAACAATTTCCTCGCACAAGAATTCGGTTGGTTTCTCTACTTGAATAAGGAAAGGGATTACGCCATACGCGTCAATGGAAAGCTGTTGGTTTATGATCATTTAATCCAGGAGACAGACCAGCTTTCGTGGACAGGTTATAGCCCGGATCGTGATACCTCTTATCATTTTACCATCAATTACATTCGCTGGAACCAGCAAATTGGTGATCGATATTATTATTATTTTCTTAATAGTGATAAAAAGGAAATTGCCAAAGTACTTAGCAGTTTCAATAATAACGCGATCAATTTCCACCACTCCGTCTATGTGGAATCTACTTTCTTTGATCATTTCGAACAACAAGATATCCTCCTATCTACAGAAGATAATCTTTTCTCGGGGAAAGCCAAACAAGTTATTTATCGAAATTTACTTGCCGAGTTACGTGACTTACTCGATAGAAAGCAAAAAAAATATGTACTTGAGCACGCTGTCGCGGTAAAATTAACAGATCTTGAAAGAAAGGGCCTACTACCCACCTACAACAACTCGGAAAAGGATAAAAAAAGAAAAAACCTATTGTTAGCATTAGTACAGGAATTATATATTGTAGATCCACGCATTTTCTTCGGCATTAAAACAGACCTTATCCGCACCTATCTTGGTTTCATCGACCTGTTATTACAATCGGAAAAAAGTACGGAAATTCTCCCTATCATCGAACAGGCACTTCCCCTAACTGAGAAAGAAAAAAATCGCATAAAACAGATTTTAACCCTTGCTGCAAGCCCTGAAAACGCTTCTTCGGAACCGAAAAAATAAGGCCTTTTTATTTAATGACTTTTAGATGTCAATAAATAAAATTAAAAGTATCACTTTTGCCTAACACTGTTAAATTATTTACGCATTAGCATGGGTAGTAAAGAACGTATACAACGGCTCAAAGATGAGAATAGAACCAATATTCTAGATGCTGCGCTCCAAATCGTCAAAGAAGAAGGATGGCAGGCCTTAAGTATGCGCAAAATTGCAGATATCATCGAATATACCGCCCCCATGATATACGAGTATTTCGCCAATAAAGATGCCATCTTGATGGAACTTGCCAACCAAGGCTATCTCCTACTTGCCAAAAAAGTAAAGCAAGCCAAATCAACTGAAACCGATCTGGAGAAACAATTGGAAGCAATGTGGTTTAGCTATTGGGATTTCGCCTTCGAAGAACGGGAATTATATCAGTTAATGTTCGGTGTGGGAACTGCCTGTTGTGGATTTGAAAAAACCTATAAATGTGCAGAATCCCATGGAAAATTGATAAGTGATGTCATCCGTGAAATCATGAAAGAGAAAAATCCATCCGAAGAATTGATCTGTAGAAAGTATTTCACCTACTGGTCTATTATACATGGATTGATTTCGATCAATCTGGTAAACCAAGGCAATGGCGACAATACCAATCAAGAAGTATTAAAGGATGCTATTTATGGCATCACGCGCTCACTGACTGACTAAATTTTTTTACAGCAAAAAATACAACGTTAAGAAATCTAACACCGTTAAATACACCAAAACTTCAATTTTTAATATCACATGAAAACAAATTTATCACCAAGTCTTAAAAAGATTTACGTTCCAACACTTAACAGTGTTAAACGAATTAATATCGTAAAGACTGCATATGTGTTGAGTGCAATCTTTCTATACAGTTGCTCAACAGGAACAAGTAAACCCATTGATCCACCACCAGTTAACCTCCCGGTCGTTACCATCGAGAACGGTAACGAGACGGTTTACCAGGAGTATCCAGCGACTATTGAAGCTTCCGCCAATATTGAGATCAGACCTCAGGTAGAGGGAATTTTGGAAAACATCTATGTCGATGAAGGAGCCAAAGTAACTAAAGGTCAAGCACTTTTCAAGATCAACGACCGCCCCTATCAGGAACAATTAAACCAGGCGAAGGCAAATCTACTGGCAGCAAAAGCTAGTCTGGAAAATGCGGAGTTAGAAGTCGAGAAGAAAACAAAGCTGGTGAATACCAAAGTACTGACAGACTTCCAGCTAAAAACAGCTATTAGCGCACGTAATGCCGCTAAAGCAAACGTACAATTGGCTCTATCGGCCGTTGAAACTGCAAAAATCAATGTCGGATATACGCTAATACGGGCTTCAGCCGAAGGATACATCGGTAGATTACAGCGCAAGCAAGGGAGTTTGGTTGGTCCTACAGACGCACAACCACTTACCGCATTGTCAAATGTAAGAGATCTTCATGTTTATTTCTCACTGGGAGAAAATGACTTTATCGCATTCAAAAACAATACAGAAGGGAGCAATTTACAACAAAAGCTTCACAACCTCCCTCCGATCAGCCTAGTTCTTTCGGATCAGACAATTTATGATCAGAAAGGAAAAATAGATATGGTGGACGGGCAGTTTGATAAAAATACCGGTGCGATTACACTTCGTGCAACGTTCAACAATCCAGAAGGAGTTTTACGCAACGGAAATACGGGTCGTGTAAGACTACAAAAGAAGTATGCACAAGCATTGTTGGTACCACAACTTGCTACCCTTGAAATGCAGGATAAAATCTTCGTTTATACCGTTGGTAAAGAAAATAAAGTTGTTCAACAGCCTATTACTGTCATTGGAAAAAGTGGTGCAAATTACCTGGTAAGTAAAGGACTGAATGCGGGAGATCGAATTGTCTACAAAGGCATTGACTTGCTTCAGGATGGTCAGAAAATTACACCGCAAGCCTTATCAAGAGATAGCATCAATTCATTATAATATTAGAAAATCACATGCTTAAGAAATTTATAGAAAGACCTGTACTTGCTACCGTTATCTCCATATTACTTGTCATATTGGGGGTGATTGGTATCCTAAAACTGCCTTTGCAGCAGTTTCCCGATATTGCACCGCCCGCGGTGCAAGTAACGGCTTTATATCCCGGGGCAAATGCCGAAACGGTCCTTCGTGCCGTAGCCCCCTCACTAGAAGAGTCAATCAACGGTGTTGAAAATATGAGCTACATGAGCTCTACCGCCAGCAACGACGGTTCGTTAATGATTACGGTATATTTTAAACTTGGTACAGACCCTGACCAAGCTGCTGTAAACGTCCAAAATCGTGTGGCTCAAGCAACCAGCCAATTGCCGGCTGAGGTTGTACAAGCCGGGATCACCACGGCAAAACAGCAAAACAGCTTGATCATGGTATTGGACCTTTACACGGAAGATCAGAGTAAATACGATCAGACCTTTATTACCAATTACGCCCAGATCAATATTATTCCTGAACTGAAACGGATACCTGGGGTTGGACAAGCATTGCCATTTGGTGGTAGCAAAGACTACTCCATGCGTGTATGGCTCAATCCAAATCAAATGGCTACCTATAAATTAACGCCAGAGGAAGTAATGGCCGCCATTCAAGATAAAAACGTCGAAGCTGCTCCGGGTAAATTCGGAGAGAGCAGCCGTGAAGCTTTTGAATTTGTAATCAAATATAAAGGTAAACTCAACCAGCCAAGTGATTACGAAAATATTATTATCCGCTCCAATACAGACGGTTCTGTATTAAAACTCAAAGACGTCGCTCGTGTCGAACTGGGATCTTATACCTATGCGAGTCATACGCGCATCAACGGTAAAGCAGGATTGAATATTGGGGTAATGCAGCTTGCAGGTTCGAATGCAAATGAAATTCAGATTGCCATTCAAAAATTCATGGAGAAAGCCTCTTTAAGCTTTCCAAAAGGTGTCAAATATCTCGTTTTATACAACACAAAAGATGCACTTGATCAATCTATTGACCAAGTAAAACATACACTAGTTGAAGCATTTATACTGGTATTTTTAGTTGTCTTTCTATTCCTTCAGGATTTTAGATCGACATTGATACCAGCGATTGCGGTACCGGTAGCCATCGTGGGAACATTTTTCTTCATGCAGCTCTTCGGCTTTTCAATCAATCTACTGACTTTGTTTGCTCTGGTGCTAGCCATTGGGATTGTCGTCGATGACGCGATTGTGGTCGTGGAGGCTGTTCATGCCAAGATGGAGCATGAAAATCTCCCGCCTAAGCTTGCTACGACATCTGCCATGAGTGAAATCACAGGCGCCATCATCTCGATTACATTGGTGATGTCTGCCGTATTCCTTCCCATCGGCTTTATGGAAGGTTCAACCGGGGTATTTTATAGACAATTTGCTTTCACCTTGGCGATTGCAATCGTTATTTCAGCAATCAATGCTTTGACACTAAGTCCTGCGTTATGTGCACTCTTCTTAAAACCAACGCATCATGGTCATTCTGAGGCTAAAAGCCTTAATTTCAAAGAGCGTTTCTTCGCTGGATTCAATGTTGGATTTGATCGGTTGACGAAGAATTATTTAGGTAGTTTACGCTTCTTGATCCGTTATAAATGGGTTGCATTTGCAGGATTGGGAATTACCCTACTTTTGACTGTATTTATGATCCGTAAAACACCTACTGGATTCATCCCATCAGAGGATCAAGGATTCATTGCCATATCCTTATCTATGCCAGCAGGTGCTTCTTTGGATCGTACCTCCGGAGCATTAGCCGAAGCAGAGAAGCAACTTCAACATGCTGATTTTACCAAAACTTTAAATGTACTTGCTGGTTTCAATATTTTGACACAATCCACAAGTCCATCAGCAGGTGTTGCATTTATCCTCCTTAAACCACATGAAGAACGTGGTAAGATAAAAGACATCAATGCTATTATGGCCGATGTCAATCAGCGCTTGGCAAATATCAAAGGCGCAAATTTCTTTGTCTTTACCTTCCCTACTGTCCCAGGATTCAGTAACGTGGATGGTCTGGATATGGTACTGCAGGACCGGACCGGTGGACAACTCGGAAAATTCAGTGGCATAGGCCAAAAGTTTATTGGCGAATTGATGAAACGTCCAGAAATTATGATGGCTTTCACAACCTTTAAAGCGGATTATCCACAATATGAACTCCAGGTAGATGATATCAAAGCAGAACAACTTGGCGTAAGCACAAAAAGCATCTTACAGACTATGCAAGCCTATTTTGGTAGTGCCCAAGCCTCAGATTTTAATCGTTTTGGAAAGTATTATCGTGTGATGGTCCAAGCTGATGCCAAGGATAGAAGTGAACCAACTTCAATGGACGGTATTTTTGTAAAAAACAGATTGGGAGACATGGTCCCCATCAATACATTAGTCAAATTAGAACGTGTATATGGTCCGGAAACAGCATCTCGTTACAACTTATTTAATTCGATTGGAATAAATGCGATACCAAAACCAGGATATAGTTCTGGAGATGCTATCCGTGCAGTTGAAGAAGTTGCAAAACAACAATTGCCGACCGGATTTACTTATGAGTTCTCAGGTATGACTAAAGAAGAAATTGTCTCAGGAGGCCAATCCACATTGATTTTTATTCTCTGTCTGATCTTCGTTTATTTTCTGCTTGCAGCACAATATGAAAGCTATATCATTCCATTGGCGGTTATTCTCTCTATTCCTACAGGTATATTTGGGGTCTTCGCAGCAATTAGCTTCACTGATATTGCCAACAACATCTATGTACAAGTCGCACTCGTTATGTTGATTGGATTATTGGCCAAAAATGCCATTCTGATCGTAGAATTTGCCATCCAAGGGCGTAAACAAGGACTATCAATTCCTAGTGCCGCACTTAAAGCAGCGAGATTACGTTTGAGACCTATTATTATGACTTCCTTAGCTTTTATCGTTGGTATGATTCCAATGATGACAGCGGTAGGTCCATCAGCGCAAGGAAATCACTCAATCAGTATCGCCGCTGCGGGTGGGATGTTCACTGGAGTAGTTTTAGGACTCTTTATCATCCCTATTCTTTTTATTTTCTTCCAATTTATCCAAGAGAAAATCGGAGGTACTCCACGGCAAAAACAACATGAAAGCGATGTCGTTTCATTGGAAATACCCGTGCATACAAACAATTAGTACATCATGACAGCATTTAAATATATCAATAGTAAATCAAAATTACTGACGGTTTTCATCTTATCTTTTGTCGCATGGTCTTGCAAAACAGATAAGTTGGTCAGCAATCAACACCTTGCCCCCAACTTGCCCGAACAGTACCGCGACCAGGCTAAAGCTCCGCAGGAAACTAGCATAGGTTCTATTCCATGGCGTAATTTTTTTAAGGATCAAGTCTTACAAACCTTGATCGATAGTGCTATACAACATAACTTAGATATGCAACTGGCACTAAAAAATATAGAAGCGTCTCAACTGAGCCTGAAACAGGCAAAAGCTAACTATCTTCCCACGGCCCAGCTACAGATCCGCGGAAATAGCACCAACCCATCCAATAACAGTATGAATGGATTGAGCCTGGGGCAGTTTTTAGGCCAACACCATGTGGAAGATTATACGGCATCCTTAGGTTTATCCTGGGAGGCCGACATATGGGGTAAAATCAAAAATCAAAATATCGCTGCTTTAGCTTCCTATCTACAGACAGAAGAAGCGAAAAAAGTAATTCAAACCCAATTAATTGCACAAGTTGCACAAGGTTATTATCAACTACTGATGCTTTATCAATTGCGTGATATCGCCAAACAAAACTTGCAATTGAGCGATACAACTTTACGTATTGTCCAGCAACAATATGAAGTTGGTGACATTACGCTGCTTGCATTGGAACAGGTCGATGCGCAGCGATTGTCTGCAGCTGCCTTGATCCCCGACTTTGAACAACAGATCCGTATTCAGGAAAATGCCATTCAGATTCTTAGCGGAAAACTCCCGCAGGAAATTAAAATAGCGGGGAAATTGTCGAGTATTCAATTCCCCGAAGAATTAGCAACTGGCGTCCCAGCCGATTTGTTAAGTCATCGTCCGGATGTAAAACAAGCTGAACTGGCTATTACAGCCTCACAAGCTTATCAACAATACGCAAAGGCACGCATGTATCCTTCCTTGGTTATTAGCGCCGAAGCAGGCGTAAATGCATTCAAGGCAAGCAATTGGTTCAACTTACCGGCTTCATTATTTGGGGCAATTACAGGAAGTATTACGCAGCCAATTTTACAGCGGAAGGAATTGAAAACTCAATATGAACTGGCACGTGTCGAACAAGAAAAGAACGTATTGATCTTCAAGCAAAAAGTAATCTCAGCAGCTGGAGAAGTTTCCGATGCTTTAATTTCAATTCAAAAATTGAAAGAAAAACAAAAGATTACTTCGGATAGAACGACGCGTCTAAAGGAAGCAACGAAGCACGCCAATCTTTTATTTGAAACAGGAATGGCCACATACTTGGAAGTAATTACGGCACAAAGCAATATCTTGCAAAGTGAGCTCGAACTTGCTCAGGTAAAAAAAGCGGAGCTTTCTGCAGTTGTTGACCTGTATCGTTCATTAGGTGGTGGATGGAGCAACAATTAGTGCTGTAAAAAAGCAATTTTCTAATTTTATTATACATATCTGGTAGATGGGGGGCCTTAGGGTCCCCTGTTTTATTTTATCCAAAGCGCATGCTTCCATCACCTTTAATTTGTTTCCATGTGAAGCATACTTCAAAGCAAATTAAAAGCAAGCTTTTTCTTTTGTTTAACCTTCTTCTACAACGCGATCTCATTCAATTTATAAATCCTTCAAACCTTGGAATAAAAGAGACAAATGCAGCTGAAACAATGCGATTACTTTTGTGACATCATATAAATTTTATAAAATGAGAGATTTAAAAAAAATTGCATTAGCGGTATGTATCGCCTTAAGCACGTTAGTAGCGATGAGCTGCAGTAAAGATGACGAAACTGTTGTTGAACCACAGCTTACACCAAGTGAAATATTAGCCAGTACACCCTGGGAAACAACAAACGCAAAGAATAATAAAGGAGAAAGTGTAGTGTTAACAGATGCTAACGTGTCAAATTTTGTAGGATTTGCTTATTTCAAATCTGACGGTACATTTACAATGTTCAATCTTGACAATTCTCCCAAAATGCACGGCGACTGGACCGTATCTGCAGATGGTAAAACGAGAACAATTGTTGCTAAAAATGCTGCTGGTGAAACATTGTTTACTCGTGTGGTTGATATTACCGTATTAACGAAGAAAGAATTCACGTATAGAGTTTATCCAAACGCTAATGACAAAACAATCTATTTCGATATTATCCATACACCAACAACACATCAAGAGCCAAAATAATTTACAGGATAACACATCGAAAAAATAGTTACCTCAATAAAACAGAAAGGCTTGACGAAATGATGTCAAGCCTTTCTGTTTATAGCTAAAAACGAACCCCATCTCCAAAGTCATTCTTTGACACTGTTAGATCAACCGATAACAAAAAACCAATAACAACAAGATTTACAATCCATTAAAAAACAGAACATCCGAATTTCATAAAAAAGTATATTCTGATATGCCAAGGCAAGATAATCTATCGACCTTCGTCAATATACGTCTGAGTACATCAAATTGATATTTCAGTCGGGGCTTTATACGCTTCAGCAGAAATTTGTCGTCCAATACTAAAAGGAATTACGAAATTTGCATAGATTTCACCGATACATATAAGTTAAAAGAATGCAGGATATAGCGATCTATAAAAACGATAAGACTCTAATTAGTACAAATAAAAAAAGGCTGATATTTACCTTTCTGTCCTTTCTGCTTATTTATCTCGTCGCCTATATTATTGATCCTTTCTCGACTTGCTGGGATGGCTATTTTAAACGGAATATGTTCGAAATACTCGGTGAATGGACCTTTACGATCATTTACAGCTTTATCATTTCCGAATTTAGCATCATTGTCCATGACAAGCTTAATAAGTTCTTAACTTGGAAAGATAGTCCGACAGAGCGACTTCTACTTGAAACCGTCATCAACCTTTTTGCAGTACTCTTTATCAATTTACTGCTGGAGTACCTGATTTCAAAATATTATTTTGGACCTCAAAATGTTACTATAGCCCCATCTTTGGAGGAAAAAAGGGGGATGATTCAAAACATTACAATCAGTGTATTGATTGCGCTCATGATAATGGGGATCAATATTGGTAGTCATTTGATCACTAACTGGAAAAATGAGTCCATGCGTGCGGCAAAGCTCGATCAGGTCATTCTTGAAACAGAACTTCAATCGTTAAAATTACAGATCGACCCCCATTTTGTCTTTAATAACCTGAGCGTGCTCTCAGAAATCATCCTCGAAGACCAACAATTAGGCTATGAATATGCAGAAAACTTCTCCAAAATATATCGCTACCTTCTTGTCAATTCCAAAAAGGACATTATCTCACTCGAAGAAGAACTCAACTTTCTAAATTCATACATATTTCTCATCAAAAACCGATTTGGCGATGGGGTAAACTTCGAAATAAACGTCAATCCCGCCAAACGCAATTGCCAATTACCTCCCCTTACCTTACAATTATTGGTAGAAAATGCATTAAAGCATAATCAGACAAATAAGAAAAAACCGCTGAAAATAAAGGTATACACCAACTCCCAGAATCAACTTGTTGTTGAAAATATATTAATCCCTATTGAGAATGTATCCGAATCATCGGGAATCGGGATTTCAAACATCATTAAGAGATACGATTTGCTATCCAACTTAAAACTGCAAATAAAGAATGATGGCAAAACATTTAACGTTATCCTCCCACTTTTAGCGCAAGCATAATGAATATAACCAAAGTATTAATCATCGAGGACGAAAAACTCAATGCCGATCGTTTAAAACGACTTTTGAAGGAAATAAAGCCATCCATCGTTATTTTAGATGTGCTGGATAATATCGCTGATAGCATCAACTGGTTCAATGGCAATGAACTTCCCGACCTGGTGATGATGGATATTCGTCTATCCGATGGTTTAAGCTTTGAAATATTAGAGACTATAAAAATAGATTGCCCAATCATATTTACAACAGCATTTGACGAATACGCTGTGAGGGCCTTTAAATTCAATAGCATAGATTATTTGCTTAAGCCTGTAGAAAAAACAGAGCTGGAAAACGCCATCCAAAAACTTGACTATCAAAAAGATATCCAGATCAACCAACAACCGCTTCAAGGTTTATTGGATTTTATCTATCCGAAAGATTTTCGCTCACGCTTTCTAATTCCATTCAAAGACGGCTATAAAACCGTTCTTGTTGAAGAGATATTATACTTCTACTCCGAATTTAAACTTACCCATGCGCAACTCAAATGTGGCACTGTCGAAATTGTCCCTCAAACAATGGAAGAACTCGAACAGCAATTAAATCCAAAAGTATTTTTTCGCGCCAACAGGCAATTCATTGTGCATATAGATGCGATCAAAAGATTACATAACCACTTCAACGGAAAACTAAAAATAGAAATTAAAAATAACGATCAAGTGGAAATCCTTGTGAGCAGAGAAAAGGCTCAACTGCTAAAAAATTGGTTAGACTATTAATATTAAAACTGATCCGCTTACTCCTTTTTTCGTCAGAAAGGTAAAGTAAGTTTTTCGCGATGAAGAAGGGGATGTCAATCGGTAAGACCAATATTTCCAACACAATCGGATCGGACCATTTAATATCGTAAAATTCAGATCATCACTGATACGTTTCAGTAAGCAATTGTAACGTCTCGGTAGATTTCTTTGCCTTACGGCTTAAAAGAATTCTTTTCTTTGTTTCATTATAAAATGATAAAATGGCACAAAGAACGATGACTTTAAAACCTTTCCTTACACTTATTACAGCAGCAGCATTATTATCGTCCTGTGGAGGCAACCAAGAACAACCGCAAGAGCAGGCAGTTACTGTTGACTTTATCGAATTATCTCCTACCCACGCGGAGACCGAAAAAAAATATCCTGGTACATTAGAGGGGACCGTCAACGTCGATGTCAAAGCGCAGGTAACGGGGTATCTCGAGCAGATTTATGTCAAAGAAGGAGACTATGTATCCCAGGGTCAACCCCTTTTCAAAATAAAAGCTGATGTCTACAACGAACAAGTAAACAACAGCAAGGCAGCTTACCAAGCTGCTTTATCGGCAGAACAAAACGCTAAATTGGAGATTGAAAAAATCAAACCACTTGTTGAAGGTAAAGTGTATACCGAATTACAGTTAAAAACTGCAGAGGCCAATTATGCTGCAGCTAAAGCACAGGTAGCACAAGCACAAGCTGCACTCGGTTCATCTCAAATAAATGCCAAATTTACGTTGATCAATGCGCCAGTGAGTGGTTATATCGGCCGTATTCCTAATCGGATCGGAAATTTAATTACCGCAGCAGACGCGACACCTTTAACAACGCTATCTGAAATCAATACCGTAAATGTGTATTTTTCATTGAGTGAGGCCGACTTTATAGCCTTTATCAAAGATCAGAATAACAAATCATCCAATCAACAAGCAACGCTCTTACTGGCTGATGGAACAGCATACAACCATTCGGGGAAAGTAGAGTTAGCCAGTGGTAACATCGACAGAACAACAGGAAGCATGGCACTTAAAGCAAGTTTCATCAATCCCGAAAAAATTCTCCGTTCGGGTGGCTCAGCAAAAGTAATATTGAAAAAAGCGCATGAAAACGTATTGTTGGTACCTATGGCCGCTGTCAAGGATATTCAAGACCGCTATTTCGTTTATGTTATTGGTGAGAAAAATAAAATTTCCATGAAACAGATTGAAATTGCAGGAAATACCGCTAACGCCTATTTACTAAAATCGGGACTCACAGCTGGTGAAAAAATCGTTATGAATAGAATTGATATGCTTAATGATGGAATGCAAGTTCAACCGACTAAAAAATCCACCATGTAACAAGGATAGCAGGTATAGCAAAAGCTGAACTGCTCAAAGAAAGGCAAGGCAACAAGCCTATACATTCAGTATTCACTTTTGGAAAAAAACGGTACTAAAAGCTTTATAAAATTTAAACTAAAATGTTAAAGAAATTTATTGACAGGCCAGTTTTGGCAACTGTTATATCTATCATATTTGTCATACTGGGGGTCATCGGTCTTTTTAGGCTGCCTCAAACGCGATTCCCGGATATCGCCCCGCCCACGGTTCAAGTTACCGGAAGCTATCCCGGAGGAAATAGCGAAACAGTATTGAGATCAGTTGTTACACCCCTTGAAGAGCAAATCAATGGTGTGGAGGACATGGAATACATTACATCTACTGCAAGTAATGACGGTACATTCTCTGTACGCATTGTCTTTAAAGCAGGTGTAAATCCAGATCAGGCAGCCGTTAATGTGCAAAACAGAGTACAACAGGCTACTCCTATCCTGCCACAGGAAGTTGTCCGAATGGGATTAACGACCTCCAAGCAACAAAATAGTATGATCATGATATTTAATATCTATACAGAAGATAATAAAAAATATGATGAACTATTTTTACAGAATTATGTGAACATCAACTTGATCCCACAGATCAAGCGTGTACCTGGCGTTGGTCAGGCTATGGTATTCGGTTCCAAAGACTATTCGATGCGTGTATGGTTGAATCCGCAAAAAATGGCGAGTTATGGACTTGTGCCACAAGAAGTCATTGCTGCAATTTCCAAACAAAGTTTGGAATCTGCACCTGGAAAATTAGGGGAAGAATCAAAAGCACCACTGGAATATGTCATACGCTATAAAGGGAAAAAGAACCTTCCTGAACAGTATGAAAACATTATCGTCAAAAACAATGACGTTCAGATCGTACGCTTAAAGGATGTGGCACGTATCGAGTTTGGCTCGATCAGTTATAGTGGTAATTCGCAAAATAACGGCCTCAATACAGTTACCATTGGTATATTCCAGACATCAGGCTCCAACGCCAATGAAATTGAAATCGGAATCGATAAACAGATTGAAATAGCACAACGCTCTTTCCCTCCTGGGATCAAGATTTTTAAATTGATCAGTACCAAAGAACGCTTGGATGAAAGTACGGCACAAGTACGTTCGACATTGATTGAAGCCTTCATTTTGGTTTTCCTCGTTGTATTTTTGTTCCTGCAGGATATACGGTCGACTATTATTCCAGCAATCGCAGTTCCGGTAGCCATCGTAGGTACTTTTTTCTTCCTGCTGGTGTTTGGCTTTACCATCAATATATTGACGTTATTTGCCTTAGTACTCGCCATTGGTATCGTTGTCGATGATGCAATTGTCGTTGTCGAAGCAGTACATGGAAAGATGGAGACTTCCAACTTAACCGGTAAGCAGGCTACCCATAGTGCCATGAGTGAAATCACAGGGGCTGTAATCTCCATTACCTTGGTCATGTGTGCAGTTTTTATTCCCATTGGATTTATGACAGGTTCATCGGGCATGTTTTATAAACAGTTTGCCTATACCCTTGTTATCGCCATTGTGATCTCTGCGATCAATGCATTGACACTGACACCGGCACTCTGCGCATTATTGCTTAAAAATACGCACGCCGAAAATCACGATGGGCAGACCCCAAAAACAGGATTTTCTCAACGTTTTTTCAAAGCGTTTAATGCTGGCTTCGAAAACATGACCAACCGATACGTTGGTTCATTAAAATTCCTGGCAAAGAAAAAATGGATTTCGGCACTTTTGATCCTGGCTACAATTGGCATTGCCGGATACCTCATGACAAGCACTTCCAAAAGTTTTGTACCAATGGAAGATGATAACTTTGTTGTATACAGTTTGGAAATGCCCCCAGGAACGGGACTTGATCGAACCACAAAAGCAGTAGAAAAAATCGAAAAACTACTTGCCGATATCCCTTCTATTGAAAGCCATACAAGTATTACTGGATTCAATATGATCGGTAACAACTCCAGCGCAGCCTATGCAACAGGATTCATACGTCTGAAAGATAAAAAGAAACGTGGTGAGATGAACGATATCGATCAGATTCACCAAGTGATCTCACAAAAATTATCCAGTGTCAAAGAAGGTAACGCAATGGCCTTTCGCTCCCCTCCTGTTGATGGTTATGGTATGATGAATGGCGCGGAACTCGTTTTGCAGGACAGAGCTGGTAAATCACCGGTAGAGCTCAAAGCAATGTCTGACTCCGTTATTGCGCAGATTATGAAACAACCAGGGGTACAGTTTGCCTATACCATGTTCAGAGCAGATTATCCACAGATGGAGTTAGAAGTAGATGAAGACAAAGCTGCCCAACTTGGCGTAGATGTCAGTGAAATGCTTTCGTCCGTTCAAACTTACTTTGCGGGTGACCAATCATTGAATTTCAATCGTTTCGGTAAATTCTATCGGATAGCAGTTAAAGCAGATGGCATCTATAGAACCGATAAAGAAGCCTTCAACGAAATATTTGTCAAGAATAATCTTGGCCAAATGGTTCCGGTGAACACTTTGGTTACACTTCGTAAAGTTTATGGTCCTGAGTCGGTAACCCGTTATAATTTATACAATTCACTCACGATAAACGTGGTTAGTACGCCTGGTATCAGTAATGGTGCGATCATGGAAACATTGGAGAAAAATGTATTGACTAAGTTACCGGGAGACTATAGCTACGAATGGACGGGACTTAGCTTGGAAGAGAAGTCTTCGGGCAATCAGACTGTGCTTATCCTAGCATTAAGCTTACTATTTGTATATTTCTTACTATCAGCACAGTATGAAAGTTATTTATTGCCCCTTGCCGTCCTGTTATCAATCCCAACAGGTATGATCGGTTCTTTCCTAGGAACACGTGCCATTGGATTGGACAACAATATCTACGTCCAGGTCGGCTTGATCATGCTCATCGGTCTTTTGGCAAAAAATGCCATTTTGATTGTTGAATTTGCTTTACAGCGGAGAAGAGCAGGCTCCTCACTCATTGATTCGGCTTTAGAAGGCGCAAGAGCTCGTCTACGCCCAATCTTGATGACTTCATTGGCTTTCATTGCGGGTATGGTCCCCTTGATGTTTGCGACCGGCGGAACGGCTACAGGTAACCATTCCATCAGTACCGGAGCAGCAATGGGTATGTTAAGCGGTGTTATCCTTGGGGTAATCATCATACCGTTGCTATACCTGGTGTTCCAATATTTGCAAGAAAAAGTTTCGGGTAAAAAGCTTACGGACAATACAGTACACAATACAAACGATTAAAATGAAAAAATTTCATCACTATATAACAATTTTCGCAAGCAGTTCCCTGTTATTGTCCGCATGCAGTGTGGGCAAAAAATACACAGGTCAGGAGATAGCCATGCCCGAAAATTTCAAAAACAGCGAGGTTGTCCTGACGTCTGATACGCTACAGCTATCCTGGCGTAACTTTGTACAGGATCCCTTGTTGACCTCACTCATTGAGAAGGCATTATCCAACAATACAGACGTCAATGTTGCACTCCTCAACATGCAACAATTGGAACTCGCGTACAAGCAGTCTAAGAAAGGGTTACTGCCAACAGCTGATTTAAGCGTTGGAGCGAATAGAACCTGGTTATCGAGCAACTCCTTGAATGGCTCGCTGAGTGACCAATTTATCGGGACACCTTATATGGACGATTATAGTGCCACGCTCAGATTGTCTTGGGAAGCCGATATCTGGGGAAAGGTAAAAATGCAAAAAGAGGAATCTATGGCCAATTTTTTTGGCCAAAAGGAAAATTTATCGGCTCTGAAAACCCGGGTGATTGTACAGGTCATCCAGTCCTATTATAATCTGATTGCTTTGGATGAGCAGCTTAAGATTGCGCAAAGAAATGTTCAATTGAGCGACAGCACACTGAATATGATACGTTTGCAATACAACTCATCACTGGTCAGTTCGCTTGCCGTGGAGCAAGCCGAAGCTCAGAAGAAAACTGCTGAATTGTTGATTCCCCTAGCCCATCAAAACATGGCTGTAGAAGAAAATGCACTGAGCATTCTTTGCGGAGGTTTCCCCCAGGGCATTCAACGTACAGCAAGTTTAGATGATACGATTGTTGGAGACGGACTTGCTACAGGGGTGCCGGCCGAACTCTTGAGCCGCAGACCAGATGTCAGAGCAGCTGAATACGCGGTTGTGGCTGCCACAAGCAGAATGGGACTCGCCAAAGCAGCGATGTACCCTTCCCTAAGCTTGACACCATCCATTGGTACAAACTCCATTCAATTTAACAAATGGTTTGATCTACCAGGTTCGATTGTGAAAACAATAGCGGGGAATATTGCACAGCCAATTTTTCAGAAAGGTGCTTTAAAAACAAACTATGAGATATCGGTCATCGAACGCGAAAAGATAGCATTGCAGTTTAAACAGTCGGTTATGGTTGCAGTTTCAGAAGTTTCGGATGCCTTGGCAAAAATCAAACATACGGAACAGCGCCTGCAACTTATCCATGCCAAATCAAATGCCCTCGCCAAAGCCACCGCTGATGCAGCCTTACTTTATAAAAGTGGGATGGCAAACTATTTGGAAGTGATAACTGCCCAAAACAATGCGCTACAAAATGATTTGGAACGTATTACAGTAAAACGGGAAAAGCTCAACGCAGCCATAGATCTTTACCGTGCACTGGGTGGCGGAACAGATACTTTACCGCCAAATACGCCATAGAATCACAAAATAAAGGCAACTGACTAAATATATGCCCCTAGAACCAAAGACTTTCTAGGGGCTTTTTCATTCCTTTTTTGCAGCTGCGCCCAAAATTTCCTATCTTCGGGTAAATACAAATATGATGAATAGAACGAGTTGTCTTCCCCCTCCAATAGCGTAATATTTTTTCTCTATATTACTGAAGCCCAATACCAGAAATGGACCAATTTGCTGTGCTTCTTATTTACGATCAATTTTATGATTTAACACCTTTCGTCCTTAATGGACGGAACTGGAAGACAATTTCTTATGAAACATTCATATTTCATGCTGCACCTCGCTGTGCTGTGCCTGGGACTATCTGGCGTATTTGGAAAACTGATTTCACTTAACGAGGGGATACTCACATGGTACCGTGTATTTTTAGCTGCCGTTATCCTATTTTTTATTCTAAAATGGTATAAAATACCTACAGATTTTACGTTCAAAGAGAAACTGCATATTGCAAAAAATGGGCTACTATTGACAGCATCCTGGCTATTATTCTATGCTAGCATCAAATATTCAAACATTTCCATCGGCGTGATCTGCTACTGTATGGCAAGTTTTTTCACCGCTATTTTTGCACCGATGATCAATAAAACGAAATTCAGATTGTCTGAACTTCTGTTGAGTGGACTTACGTTGTGTGGGATAGCACTGATATTTCACTTCGATACCTCACACCAGCTTGGCATAGTCTTAGGGATAATTTCTCCGGCTTTTGCCTCACTCTATGCGGTTCACAATGAAAAATTGACCAAAAAGTACAATGCAATATGCATTAACTATTATCAAATGATCGGTGGAACAATAGGGCTGGCATGTCTACTTCCTTTTTACATTCAGCACTATCCAATCAGCACTTTTATTCCCAATGCCCTGGATATTTTCTATCTGATCATCCTATCTTTATGTTGCACTGTGGGAGTCTATCTCGCATTTACAGAAATCTTAAAGAAGATATCAGCATTTACATTGAACTTAAGCTTAAATCTTGAGCCAGTATATGCTATTTTGATTGCTTTTTTACTTCTTAATGAAGCAAGAGAATTAAACCTATCCTTCTATGTTGGACTGTTTTTGGTTGTTTCATCTGTGTTATTGCAGTATTGGATCAGCAGTAAAAAGAGCGCTTAACAACCTCCATTCATTTCCCAGTCCAACGAAGATTGGGAAATGAATATTGTTTCCTCCTTTTGCCAAGCAGGTAGCCCCGATAAACAGGTAGCCCCGAAAAAACATGTTGAAAAGAAAAATGTGTGTCATTTTCAACAAAGCCTTATATTTATGAGACGGTTCGGGTTTTAATTCCAAAACCGGCACAACCGGTCAAGCAATTTATTATATATACATTAAATAGATAGTTCCGTTATGAGCAATAGCAGTACAGAAAACAAATTTGTCAACCAGCAGATCCAATACCTTGAGTTTGTATCAAGCGACCTTGAACGTGCCAAAGCATTCTACTCAACGAGTTTCGGTTGGGAGTTTACGGATTATGGGCCAGCATATACGGCTTTTGGCGGAAAATATGTTGATGGTGGTTTTACACTTGGTGACCCCATAAATGGCAGTATTCTCGTCGTTATCTATGCCGACGATCTGCAGGCTACGCGTGATCAGATTATCCGTGCTGGCGGGACTATATTAAAAGATATTTTTAGCTTTCCCGGAGGAAAAAGATTTCAGTTCCAGGATCCTGACGGATATGAATTGGCCGTATGGACTGTTGAATAATAGTTGAATACAGTATATACTCAAATACAAAGCCCCCATATTTTTCTCATATGGGGGCTTTGTATTTTAAGATCAGGCTCTTTTAGCTTTCTGATAGTTTTTATTTTTATTCCTATTGAAACGCTTCTTCTTATGCTGTGGATTCTTTTTGGCAGGATTGTAAGTAGGTCCCGCTTCAAACCCCTCTGGCAATGGAAGTTGTTCAATCGGATAACCTATTAAATTCTCAATCTGAGCGAAACGGTTTTGGTCTTTCTCATTGACAAAGGTAATGGCTGTTCCTGTAGTTGCTGCCCGCGCAGTACGTCCAATACGGTGTACGTAATCTTCCGGATCCGGTGGAACATCGTAATTAACGACCAAACTGATCCCCACCACATCGATACCGCGAGATATCACATCTGTCCCCACCAGTACCCGCACCTGACGAGACCGAAATCTGGCCATGATATCTTCCCGTTTCGACTGCTCGAGATCCGAATGGAAACCCTCCGCATCAATCCCCTGCTTCTGTAATTCCTGAGCGAGAAGTTTGACTGTAGTTTTTTGGGATGCAAAAATAATAACAGATACATAGTTGGGATCCTTCAGTATATTCTTTAGAAGCTCCATTTTCTGTTGATCATAGGCAAGATATACACGTTGATCTATCCCTTCCGAAGGTTTAGAAATGGCAATATTGACTTCCACAGGCTCTTGCAGAATTTTTCGGGCAAAAGACCTGATCTTCATCGGCATCGTCGCCGAAAACAAAAGCATCTGCTTTTTCTTCGGTAGATAACTTACAATACGTAAGATATCGTCTTGAAATCCCATATCCAGCATACTATCGGCTTCATCCAAAACAAAGTGCCTTAAATGAGAGAGATCAATCTTCATGGAGGTAAGATGGCTTATCAACCTTCCCGGCGTAGCAACAATAATATTTACCCCCTCTCGTATGGCCCGTTTTTGCTGTTCATACCCCATACCATCACCACCACCATAAATGGCTATGGATGTTGCACCCGTATAATAAGACATGCCCATAATCTGCTGGTCAATTTGCATAGCAAGTTCCCGGGTCGGAACAAGGATAATAGCGAGGATAGATTCCCTTGAATTCCGTGCTATTGCATCGAGGATCGGCAACATATAAGCTGCTGTTTTACCTGTACCTGTCTGTGCACAGGCAATCATATCTTTTCCCTCTTTAATAATCGGGATGGTCTGTTCTTGGATCGGCGTAGCCTCCTCAAACATCATACTTTCTAAACCTTCTTCCAAAGCTGGAACAAAGCCAAATTCATCAAATCTCAACGTATTGTTTTTATTGTTGTGCCCTAAATTACTAAATCTAATTCATAAAAGTCTAAAATTAATACCTATAGCTCGTTATCCGCTTTCAAATAGATGTCCAGATAGGAATAATCCATGAGAGAATCAGTAATTAATTTGACCAAAAACAACTGTCCTACACATTCCCGTAAGCCAAGCATACGACTGCTATCTATTCAAAATCTAATCAATAACCGCTGTTTTCTTTGCGGCTGACACTGCGCTCAAAACAACATAGCCTAGCAAGCCAGCGCATAAAGAAGCGATCAGAACCGCGAACTTTGCTTCTTCAATCAGCATGCTATCATCAAAAGATAGTATCGAGATGAAGATCGACATCGTGAAACCGATTCCCCCCAACAAACCTACACCAAAAATCTGTTTCCAGCCAGCCCCTTCCGGTAATTGCGCAATCTTCAATTTTTTAGCAATAAAACAGATCAAAAATATCCCAATTGATTTACCAGCGATTAGGCCAAGGATAATACCGATCCCCAATTTTGAAGTCAAACCACCAATCATTTCCCCATGGATTGGAATAAGCGTATTCGCAAATGCAAACAAAGGAATGATAATGAAATTGACAGGTTTGGTCAATAGATGCTCAAGTTTTTCCAAGGGAGATTCTTCCGCATCCGGTGTTGTCGGCAGCGTCATGGCCACCAGCACGCCAGCTATTGTTGCATGAATACCCGAGTGGTGAACAAAGTACCAAATAAATAGTCCCGGAATCAGGTAAGCCCATATCGCTTTAACGCCCAATTTATTTAACACGATCAAAAACAGAAATATACCTAAAGCAATAAATAAATAGGTCGCATGAATACCATTGCTATAAAAGATCGCAATAACCAATATGGCAAGTAGGTCGTCAACAATCGCTAGCGCAGCCAAAAAGATCTTAAGACTGGCAGGTACCTTATTTCCCAGAAGCGTGATAACCGCTAAAGCAAATGCAATATCCGTTGCCATAGGGATTCCCCAGCCGTTTGCAGTATCGGTTCCCTGATTTAATGCAAAATAAATGATGGCAGGCAAAAGCGCCCCACCAACCGCAGCCAAAATGGGCAGAATTGCTTTACTTGGCGATGAGAGTTCACCCTCTACAATTTCACGTTTTATCTCGAGGCCCACCAGTAAAAAGAAAATCGCCATCAAACCATCGTTGAGCCACAACAACCAGGAATATTTTAAATGAATATGACCGCTCTCAAAACCTACTTCCCGGTTCAGAAATTCCATTACACTGGCATACAATGATGTATTTGCTACGATCAATGCCAGAATAACACAGGAAAAAAGTATAATTCCGCCAGCAAAGCTGGATTTTAAGAACTCTCTAAAGACAGTTAAATTGATAAGTTTTGACATGATTTGAATATCTAAAAACGCTTACAAAGGTTCACAAGATACGATTTTTAGGACCATTTACCGAATTCCCTAAACAATATCCGGAGCTATATCCAATGTAAAAAAGCTGAATTAGCTGTGTTTTATTAGTGGTAAAAGAACCAAAAAGCGAATAAAAAGACAAAAGCTCTTCTGCTATCCTTTTATTTTTCGAACCTAACGAATCAAATGTGAGAAACAGAGGTTATACCTTAAAATTTCATAAAAATCTAACTTATTTTTTACCGAATTAATTTGACTTTGTTGCAAAAAATACTTAGCTTGCTACTATAGTTAATAAACCGTTTATTATGTGCAAGAAGTGGATTTTCATGGTGCTTCTTTTCGTAGCAAATTTTACATATGCGCAGACGACAGAGGATAAAACCCAACATTCAGGTTCCCATTACATTATTTTAGCAATCATCGCTATCATTGTCATTGTTTATATATTATACAGGAGGCAAAAGAGGAAATTTAATGAATAAGGGAGATCAGTAGATCTCCCTTATTCATTAAATTTCCTTCCACATCCCCTTCACTTCCCATCAAACTTTCAATGAATCAACATATTAATCACGAATCGGTTCATTCGTTTGTGCTAATCGTTGCGACCCCGTATTTGCCGGACAGGCAATATCATCTGTTGCATCGTATACAAGCTTCTTACCATTCAATTTTGTAATCAATTCTTGAGGGACATACACCTGAACTTTGGTAACCGCATAACCACTTGGATAATAACGAACATAATAACCATCAGGATGAAGCGTCCAAATACCACTTGGCACGTCCGTACGAGGCTCAGCCATACCAGCTAAGATCGCATATTGTTCAAAATCAGCGTACGAATAGTTTCCTGAGGAAACGAGCTGCCGAATATTATTTTCTGCTTCAAAGATTGTCTGTACTGCCGGTGGCATTTGGTCTTTTGCCTTTTGGACAACGTCAAATGGCAAAACGCCGAGTGCACCACCTTCCAAATGTAAAATTTGTTCAGCTGTAAGCAATTTTAAAGCTGTTTCTTTCACCGGACCCGAATAATCAATAAATTTTGTCTTCGCAATGATCGTCCACAATAGCATCTGTATGTCTGATTGTGCAACTTCAGGGTGCTTTTCAGCGCTTTTCAAAATTGCAATGACCACGTCTCTCTTCTTGCCCAATGTAGGTGCATACATATATCCATCACCTTTCGAAGGCGCATAGGTACCCGCTTTCAAGCAATAGCTCTTATTGGTCATTTCAAAATGTCCAGCCTCCAATAAGTAACCATCATTGCCATTCTTTTGCAAATTTTCTAAAGGTTTATAAACAGCCGTATTTTGAAAATCGGGCATTTGCTCCCCCTTCCTATTTACATCTTCAAAACTTGTACTAATCGCTTCGGGCTCTTTTAAAAGTTTATCCAGCCCAAGTACCTTGCTTCCCTTGGAAGCAACGGCTTTGCTTGCCTTATCCAATAGCCCTCCAAATTGAGCCGAGGCTCCTTGGATATTAAATAAAAAAGCAACTGCAAGTATAACGACACCCGTTATTCTATTTCTTTTCATAATTGATTTCATTTCAGCTCTTGTCCACAAAAAAGAAGCCAATTTAAATCACCAGCACAATATTTATAATTTATTAATTCATAATTTGCACACATTGCTGGATTTCACGCTTCATTTCAAAGATCCTCTCCATCCATTGAAATTTCAGAGCATACAGGTTTGCCAAAGAAGCTAAAAACAGTGGATTTCCCCAACATTGCTCTCCTCAATTTCTCTAGAAACTGATCACCGCAAATAGTTAAAAATACAATATTAAAACGTATCTTTGCAGCATGATTAATGTGTCAAATCTCTCCCTTCGTTTTGGTAAACGTGTACTATTCGAAGATGTCAATCTAAAATTCACACCTGGAAACTGTTACGGTATTATTGGCGCTAATGGAGCAGGTAAATCTACTTTCTTAAAAATTATCTCAGGGGAAGTTGATCCTTCGACAGGTTCAGTGGCATTCACGCCAGGCGAACGCATGTCGGTTTTAAGTCAGGATCACTATGCTTTCGATGAGTTTACTGTTCTTGAAACCGTCATGATGGGTAACCAAGAGCTTTACAAAATCATGAAAGAGAAAGATGCCATTTACATGAAAGAGGATTTCTCTGATGCCGACGGCGAACGCGCCGGCGAACTGGAAAGTCTTTTTGCTGAAATGGATGGATGGAATGCCGAATCTAATGCCGCAACTTTATTGAGCAGTTTGGGCATTAAAGAAGAACTACATTATAAGTTAGTTTCTGAAATTGACGGTAACCAAAAAGTCCGCGTACTCTTAGCGCAAGCATTATTTGGCAAACCAGATATTTTGATTCTCGATGAGCCTACCAATGATTTGGATATTAATACCATCGCATGGTTAGAGGATTTTTTAGCAAGTTACGAGGCAATCGTCTTAGTTGTATCCCACGACCGTCACTTCCTGGATGCTGTATGTACGCATACGGTGGATATTGATTTTGGTAAGATGACAATCTATACGGGTAACTACTCGTTCTGGTACGAATCTTCTCAATTAGCGTTAAAGCAACGTTCTGATCAAAACAAGAAAATGGAAGATAAAGTAAAAGAACTTCAGGAGTTTATCCGTCGCTTCTCTGCCAACGCTTCCAAATCCAAACAAGCTACTTCTCGTAAGAAAGCATTGGATAAGATTAATATTGACGAGATTAAACCGTCCAACCGTAAATATCCTGCCATCATGTTCAATACCATGAATCGTGAACCAGGAGATCAAACGCTACAAGTTGAAGGCTTAAGCAAAACGGTCAATGGCGAGGTATTCTTTAAGGATATTACCTTTATGATTAATAAAGGCGATAAAATCGCTGTTCTAGGTCCAAATTCATTGGTAACCACAGCATTTTATGATATTATAACTGGTAGAGACACCGATTTCGGTGGCGAATTCAAATGGGGCGTTACCATCACTCCTGCCGATATGCCGATTGAAAATGCCGCATTCTTCGAAGGAAAAAATGAGAATTTAGTGGACTGGTTGAGAAACTATACGACTAACCCGGAGGCGGACGAACAATTTATACGCGGATTTCTAGGGAAAATGTTGTTCTCTGGTGAAGAAGTTATGAAGAAAGTATCTGTGCTTTCAGGAGGAGAAAAAATGCGTTGTATGTTTTCTCGTATGATGCTTCAAGGCGCCAACTTCCTCATCTTTGATGAACCAACCAACCACTTGGATTTGGAATCTATCACTGCATTGAACAATGGAATGTCTGATTTTAAAGGATCAATGTTGTTCACATCCCGTGACCACGAATTGACTGAAACTGTTGCAAATAGAATCATCGAATTGACTCCGAAAGGTATCATCGACAAATTGATGACTTACGATGAATACATTAATAGCGATGTGGTGAAAGCACAACGTGAAGAAATGTATAAATAAGATAATTTATCCCAATTTAATAAAGGCTCCATAATTCATTTTATGGGGCTTTTTTGATGTGCAACAAAAAAGCACTGAGGGGTTCAGTGCTAATCGCGATTGATATGAAAGAATTGAGAAAGTTTTACTTTACTGAACCGAAGGTTTGACAACACGCCAACCTAATTGTAAGGACACCGCACAATGGTCGGATAAATCCTGTCCCTTTTCGTTTTGAAAAAGCTTTTTTTGAACCTGATAATTCTTTGCCTCAAATAGCAAATGATGGTTATTGCGATAGTAAATTTTATCAATACCTTCGCAATCCTCTGTCAGCTCCAATGCTGTTTTCGCTTCAAAATTCACTTTATGCCCAGGAATATTACCTTTGTTGCGTAAACTTACCCATGCATCTACCAAACCTAAGTCCTTCTGAAAAGAACCGATGTTATCCAGCTCGTAAGCGTAATGTGCATTAAAGTCGCCCATAATCAAAAGTGGTCTGTCAGCCGAATACTTTTTAATATAGGCTTTTAGCTGATTTATATTCTTCTGCCGGGCAGTCGTTGCATTCGGATCGTCCTGAGCAGTCGCATGTACATTATAAACATCAATAAATACCTCTTTGGCCAATTGAATTCGAGCATAAGAAAAGCCTTTAGGAGTCAGACAATCTGCACCATTGCAATCAGTCCAGCCTACCCGCTCAAACTCAACAATAGGATATTTTGAAAGTGTACTCAGCCCGTCCCCAAAAGGTACCCCACCCATATTTGCCGTTCGGTAACTATGCTTATTTTCGCTGTAGAGGAACTTGTTGTAGTTAAAATCTTCCTGTACATTGACAATATCAAATCCATTGATCCGATTGCCGATCGACGTAATACTGGAAGACCGCTCGGTTACAGCACTGGAAATCCATTCAGGAAGGCCAGCTATATTGTACGTTAACAAATTTAGCTTTCCGTAAGTCGCTTCCGGCATAGCTGCATACACAGCATTACTGAGCTTTGGCTGTTGTCTTGGCCTCAACTTAAAACCCAACATAACACCGGCAGACGCACAAATAAATAGGATGACAATCTTTCGAAAACCCTTAGGTCTAATTTTTTTTTCGAACAATAGATCTAATAGCATGGACTGAATATTTCGTTCACTCCAAAGCTACTGCGCCAACATTAGCTCTATTATCATATTCAATTAATTCTATTTTTAATAATTATGCACAAATTATTAAAAACTAATAATTTATAAACACTATAATGACAAAAGGTTAATACCTGCATAGCATAGGAGTTACAGCTTTCAGCTATTTTTATACAACCCCTAATAAGAATAAAATGAGAAAGGTAGCCTTCTTTACAGAGATACTCGTCGAGGATTTCGACGGTGCATCACGGACAATGTTTCAGCTAATAAACCGTATAGACCAGCAGAAATTCAACTATTTTTTTATTTATGGTGGCGGCCCTACGCAATTCCGCAATTTTCATTCTTACAAGGTGCCCACATTCAAAATACCGGTTAACGACGATTATTGTCTCGCTATTCCACAGCTTATTAAAAAGAAACTTGAGCTCGCCTTAGATAAATTTGCTCCCGACATGATCCACATTGCTACGCCTTCCCTTTTAGGTTTTTTTGCATTAAATTATGCCAAACGGAAAGGTATTCCTGTCCTTACGATCTATCATACACACTTCATTTCATACATTGCCTATTACTTCAAAAACATACTACCCTTGGTCAAGCCAACTGAACAATGGATGAAAAAAGCAATGAATAACTTTTATAACAAATGTGATATTGTCTATGTACCCACCAAATCTATTCTAAACGAATTACAGCAGATCGGCTTACAACAAGAAGGATTAAAACTGTGGCAAAGAGGAATAGACACAGCCTTGTTTAATCCCAATAAAAAGAATCTATCTCAGCTGCAGACTATCACAAAGAATGACAAACCAACAATCCTCTTTGTCAGTCGTATCGTCTGGGAAAAAAATATTAAAACGCTTATTGAAATCTATCAACAGATACAGGCTCAGAATCTTGACTATAATTTCATTGTGGTCGGTGAAGGAACAGCCAAAATAATTGCAATGCAAGAGATGCCCAATGCCATTTTCTTAGGAAAGAAAAGCCATGATGAGCTTGCAATTCTATATGCTTCGGCAGATGCCTTTGTTTTTCCGTCGGTCTCAGAAACGTACGGAAATGTCGTTGTCGAAGCATTGGCATCTGGACTTCCTTGTGTTATCGCCGATGGTGGGGGTTCGGCTTCCTTGATTCAGCATGGGAAAAATGGATTTAAGTGCCAACCTGAAAATGCAGCTGGATATGTTTACTACCTCAAAAAAATTCTCTCTGACGTGAGCTTAAAAAAGAATCTCATCAATGAAGGTCTATCCTATGTCGGACAACTGGATTGGAATAGACTATCTGGGTGCTATTTTGATGACATTGAACTATTGATTGACAAAACACAGGAAGTCGATTTGGCATGGGCAAACTAACAAACCCAAGCCAACTCATCAAAGGTATTTTTCTATTTTTGATTCTGGCGTCCATCACTGTCTTTTTAGCGAAAAGCGACTTAAATGCCTTGAAAAAAGAGCTCTCCTCAGTTGGTTATCGCTTCATAGTTATTTTGTTTACGACTTTCGCGGCTTATTTTGTAGGCACATTAGCTTGGTGGATATGCTTGGGCTCCGCAAAAAAGAAGGTCAATCTGATCGAACTCTTTGCCATCCGTCAAATCGGGGAAACCATTGGACTATTCAACCCTACAAGCATTATAGGTGGTGATTTATTAAAGGCACAATTGATAACCCGTTATGACATTCCCTTAAAAGAAGGATTGAACTCAGTTGCAATATCCCGTATTACCGCCGTACTTTCTCAATTGACACTCTTTTTGATTGCTATGCTTTGGTTGGTATTTTCTCCTTTAAAAAATGAAATTATACGCTACGCCGGCCCGGTAATATATATGATCAGTCTATTTTTGTTCCTTTTGATGATCCTGATACTTTATTGGTTAATGGTTGCAAAAAGTCCCTCGCAAACCAAGGCTTCAACAGCGACACTTTTTGGAAAAGCAAAAGCGCATTTTCAGTCACTACTTTGGAACGTAAAAGACTTTTATCGGCATCAAAATAAGGTTTTTTGGTATTCTTACTTACTTTTTGCACTACATTGGATTATTGGCAGCCTTGAATTCTATTATATTCTAAAATTTTTGGGTGTTGCAGTACAACCAATACATGGTTTAATAGTAGATATGAGTGTCATTGTGCTGAAAAGCATCGGTGCTTTTATTCCAGGGCAACTGGGTATTGAAGAAATCGCCAATAGGCTCCTACTCCATTTGATCGGTATTACTGGGGGTAGTATTTGGCTCAGTGCATCATTATTACGTCGCGGCCGACAGCTCACCTGGGTAGCGTTGGGTTTTATATTTTATCTATGCATCAAAAGGAAACCAGTACATGTATCCATCTGAAATAGAAATACTATTTGTCAGCCACAAATATCCCCCAAGTGTTGGCGGTATGGAAAAACAAAGCTTTGAACTGATCAATACTGCGGCTCTTTACTTGAAGGTACACACCTTAGTCTATGACAACAAGGAACCTCTTTTAGCCTTCTTCTTTCAACTGAATCGCCGAATTCTCGCCAAAATTAACGATAACCCCGGCATCAAGGTTATTCACTTTAATGATGGATTAATTGCATCTTTAGCCTCTTTTCACAAAGGATACCCCCATTTAAAACGTGTTGCCACGCTTCACGGACTGGATATCGTATTTCCCTTTCGCTATTTTCAACGTAAGATCATACCGCGGTTTAATACATTTGATCAGCTTATTGCGGTTAGCCAAGCTACCGCCGACGCCGCCCAGTTACGTGGTATCGATCCATCCAAAATTATTGTTATACCCAACGGTGTAGATCCGATAAACCACTCCACTGAAAACAATGAACCAGCCTGCGAAAGCAAGCCCTATTTTATCACTTTGGGACGCCCTGTTAAACGGAAGGGCTTTTCGTGGTTGATGAAACATGTCATTCCCGCTATTCAGGGTGATTTCAAATTACTGATGGTCGGTCCATTCGATCACGAACCTACATGGAAAGAACGCCTATTGCAGCTTATACCCAAAAAGATAAATCATTTAATCACCTTATTCCTCGGATTTCCGACCGATCAGAGGGAGATCAGAAAATTACTGAAAGCGTACCCCGAAAAAATTGAGCATCTTGGAAAAGTCCCATTCGAACAACTGCAAAGCCTCTTGGCCAACGCACAGGCCTTCTTAATGCCCAATATTGAAGTGCCCGGAGATATGGAAGGCTTTGGGCTCGTCTGTTTGGAGGCTTCCACAGCAGGCACCATTGTTGTGGCCGCCGAATTAGAAGGAATTACAAGCGCCGTGACACATCATTGCAATGGCCTGCTCCTGGCAAGCAAAAACCAAAATGCATGGATCGAACAACTTCAAGCCATTTTAGCAAATCCAGTCCATTATAAAAGCCTGAGCCTACAATTTAAACAAAATACCCTAAAACAATATAGCTGGGATATTATGGCCAGATCCTATTGTCAATCATTTGCAGACTTAATTACAGCAGCAGACCAATAATTGACCGTAACACTTCATAAATTTGACCGCATCTATCATTCAGAGGGAATGGCTCTCCAGAAAGCAATTTTCAACATCTTTCAAGACGCAAAATTTTTTTATAGTGACCTGCTAACGTTTTATAAGAAATCAATTGAATCAAAGCGAAACATCCTACCAAAACAAGCCCCAATGGTGAATAAAAAGTTAGACTGATATACAGTAGTAATAAGAATAGCCGAAGCATCTCAAGTGGAAAAACCCAGTCTTCATGTTCTAGAAGCCCCCCAATACAAATGACGCTACAGAGAATAAATCCTCCGCCAATAAGGAGTTGTATGAGTTGCTGATAATTACCATAAAGCAAAAAAAAGAAAAGCAAGAGCATCGTCAGCATGGACTGAAAAAAGATATAGCGGCTTAACACCTGTGCATGAACTTGTGGCCTTGCTCCTGCAAATATGCGCTCTTCCAGTTCTTCTCGAATTTCAGGCTGTATATCGTCAGGCCTACCGAATATAGTCCGCATTTTGTTTTTAAATCCTTCGGCCCGCTTAAATGATAAACCAATTTCAAATAAATAATGAAAATGCTGCCATAGAAAAGTGTAGCGATGAATGGGTTTTGTGAGTCCATAAACACAAGGTTCTTCTTTTTGCTCCGGGATAAATGTTCCGAATAGCTTGTCCCAAATAATCAGGATATCTCCATAATTTTTATCCAAATAGATTTCATTGCTGCTATGATGCACCCGGTGGTGAGATGGCGTTACAAATACGCGCTCCAAAATCCCCAAATTTCCTACCGTCTGCGTATGGGAGAAAAATGGATATACGCCATGGATCAACAAAATAGTGGTCATCATAAAGGGAGGGAATCCCAAAAGAGGAATAAAAGCCCAAAATAACGAACGGAAAACGGCTTGAAATATGGTGATCCGGGCTGCTACGGTAAAGTTATAATCTTCACTTTGGTGATGTACAACATGAGCTGCCCACAACAAGTTTATTTCATGGCTATAGCGATGATACCAATACCAGAGAAAATCTGTAAATAGAAAAAGTATAACCCAGGTCCAAACATTCGCTTCAATGTGAAATATCGCAAAGTTTTGATACACCCAAACGAAAAAAAAGTAAAATAAACTAACAGAAAACATATCACACATACGCTCGACGATACCAACATTGAGATTTGAGATCGATTCATCAAAAGAATAAAAACGTTTCTGTTTTTTGAGGCTATACCAATATTCCAACACCATCAAGATTAAAAATAAGGGAATGATAAACGCCAAAAAATTAAGTTTTTCTGTATACATGCAGTCGCTATTTTGAAGACAAAAAATCTACCTTAATCGCAATTCAACAAGAACCGTCTTTTCTGATGCCAAAAGATCAATTCTTCCAAACTCTTTATTATTAAACAATCAATTTTAAATCAGGTTTTTCAATGGACAAAAATGTATGCTTTCTAACGCCCCTACAATAACAAACGCCAACTCAAAAAGAAACGCCAACTCAACGTGATTTTCTACCACAAAAGAACGTGCACAAAAAAAGTCCTCAAAAAGTTAAACACTTTTGAGGACTTCTGATTGAACGATAAATTATTCTTCACTGATGGTGCACTATAATAACAGCGCAGCAGACGAATCCAATATTAATGTACACTGGACATATCGATCTGTGTTTTCCCCTGTTTGATCATCAATACAAAAGGGACACAAATCAGAAAGACAACCCCGAGGTACAGGAACACATCCATGTAAGATAGCACTGTTGCTTGTTTCATCACACTCAAGTCCAATATTTGATGCGCTTTGGCCAAAGCCTCATTAGGTGAAAAACCTTTCGCCTGAAAACTCATTTGCAATTGCTGCACCCTTTGTTGCACATCAAACTTACTTGGATCTAAATTAGCTACCAGATCAACACGGTGTTTTTGGCTATCACGGGCGATAAATGTCGTAATCAAAGCAATTCCAAATGAACCACCCAATTGACGCATCATCCCTGTAAAAGCAGCTCCTTCACCGATTGACTTACCATGTAATGTTGATAAAGACAGTGTCATAACAGGCACAAACAACAATCCTAGGCCAACTCCGCGGAGAATCAATGGCCAAAACATATGCTCCGAACCTGTATCGTTTGTCATGAGGCTATACATCCAAAAACAAAAGCCAAAAAAGATACATAGCCCTAAAGCAACCATATACTTCTGAGGAACACCATTTTGGATCATCTTACCGATAAAAGGCATCATGATACCGGTCATAATCGAACTCGGTAACAAGAGCAAACCCGCATCTGTTGCCGTCCATCCCAATATCGACTGCGTATAGATTGGAATAATAAACGTCGATCCGAACAAGCCAAAACCAAGAATAAAGCTCATCACCACACCCACCTGTAAATTCTTATCCTTCAATACACGCAGATTAACAATCGGTTTATCGTACACCAACTCCCGCCATATAAAAAACAGCAATCCAAAGACAGACAAAATCGATAAACCTAAAATCAAAGGATCGTCAAACCAGTCATCCTGTTGTCCGTGTTCCAATACAAACTGAAGTGAACCAATAAACATGATCAAAAATATCATACCGAACCAATCCACTTCCTTAGCAGACTGCTTTTGACTGTATTTAGGACTGCGTACAAAAGATAAGGTCAACAAGGTCGCAATAATGCCAAGCGGCACATTGATATAAAATATATAAGGCCAAGAGAAGTTATCGATGATGTACCCACCCAACGGTGGCCCTAATGTAGGACCAACAATAACACCCATCCCGTAGATAGCTTGGGCCATACTACGTTTTTCTTTGGGATAACTTTCCGTGATAATAGTCTGGGCTGTAACCAGTAAGGCTCCCCCACCCATCCCTTGTATAAAGCGAAATGCAACAAGCTCCCACATATTGGTTGCATTACCGCATAAAAATGAAGATACTGTGAATATGATAATAGAAGCCGCAAAGTAATTTCTACGCCCAAACTGTTGGGACAACCAGCTTGTCATCGGAATCACAATGACGTTAGCGATTGCGTAAGCCGTAATCACCCATGCGACATCCGTCAGCGTCGCCCCCAGTGAACCTTTCATATCGTTCAGGGCCACATTGACAATCGTTGTATCTACAATTTCCAACAGCGCACAAAGCACCGCTGTAATCGTGATTACAACGCGACGAAAACCATATTCAACCAGACTATCTTGTTGATTTAAATTTTCCATAGTTATTTAACATGCACATCTACGTCAGCATTCATCCCCGGTCTGAGCAAAGCCACATTTTCTGCTTTATTGTCTTTTGTCAATTTGATCTTTACGGGTAAACGCTGAACCGTCTTTACAAAGTTACCCGTTGCATTATCTGGAGGCAATAAAGAGAAACGTGAACCAGTGGCTGGCGAGAAAGAGTTTACCTCTCCTTCAAACTCAATAGCAGGATAAGCATCCACTTTAATACCGACTTTTTGTCCAGGTTTTATTTTTTCCAATTGCGTCTCCTTAAAGTTAGCAACGACCCAAGTTTCAATATTATCTACAATGTAGAACAAAGATTGACCTGGATTGACCATCTGCCCTGGTTGTACCTTGATATTCGATACCTGACCATCCACAGAAGCAAGTACTGCAGTATAAGAAAGGTTCAATTTAGCCGCTTCAAGTTGCGCATTCGCTCTTTTTATATTTGCCTCAGCAACAGAAGTTTGCTTTGAAGCTACTGTAGTCTTACTCACGATTGCATTACGTTGTGAAGCACTGGCGTTACGTTGTTGTTGCAAAATTTCAACCTGCTTGTCAGCTTCCAGTTTCGCTGTCAATGCCTGCTCATACTGTTGTTTCGTAATTGACTGATTGTTGTATAAGTTTTGGTAGCGGATATAATCATTATTCGCTTGCTTAGCACGAATGCGTGCTGCATCGATGCTACCCAAATTAGATTGGATCGTTGCATCCGAAATAGCTACATTCGCCGAAGATGCAGATACATCTGCCTTTGAAACATCAAAGCTACTTTGAGCTGCTGCCAAGGCTGCTAGCGCTTCATCCACACGAACCTGATAATCTTGGCTCTCAATGGTGAACAACGTATCCCCTTTTTTAACCAAATCATTATCTTTTACGTACACTTTCGAGATAAACCCACCAACGCGTGGAATGATCGGACTCATGTTTTTCTCTACCTGCGCATCGTCTGTCGTTTCATGCGCCTGACCATGCATATATTTATAAGCACCATAGGCTCCTCCGAAGATGACCAATGCTGCCAAAATAATTGTGAATTTTTTATTTGTACCTTTCTTTTCAGGTGCGTTTTCTACTGTATTTTCCATGTCTAGATTAATTGCTATTTAATGTTTAAAGACCCATTTGCTAACAGCAGGTCGTAATATTTTTCAATGGTATTTGCTTTGCTGATCGCAAGATTGATCTTGCTTTGAAGCTGCTGTACGTCGGCCGTTAACAAATCGTCCGTATCCGCGATACCATTATCGTACTTATCTTTTGTAATACGATAATTTTCAACTGCCTGATCCACCGCCTGATGGTAAACCACATCCTGCTTTTGTGCCAGCATATAGTTTTCATTGGCCTGTTGAACCTGAACTTTCACCTTATCATTTAATAATTCAATGTGCTCATCAATTTCTTTTATACGATTTTTCGCAACATTCACTTCTCTTTTGTTTTTATAAAGTGAACCGATGTCGTAGGATACACCTACACCCACCATGGCCGCATTTGTTACAGTAACCACTTTTTGCAAACCAAAAGCATTGTAACCTGCCGTTGCAGAAACCTGTGGCAATGTGGATGCTTTTGTTACCTTCAACTGGTCTTCTGCAACCAAACGTTGAGACTCCAAAGATTTCACATCAGAACGCGAGGTTTTCGCAGCGTCATAAGATGCTTTTAACCCCAAATCAACACCGTTCACCTCAGCAAGATTGATCTGATCCAACTGTGTATCCTCATCAATTTTCAAAAAATTAGCCAATTGATAGTTCAGCACCTTGATATTTTTCTGCGCCTCCTGAAGCGAAACCTGATAATTTGAAAGCTGCAATTCTGCTTTTAACAGGTCGTTACGCGCGATCAAACCATTGTCCAACATCGCTTTAAAATCCGAAACACGCTGCTCCGACTGTTTGATATTTTCAGCAATCAACAAGTTGGTTTGCTGAGCCTTATAAAGACTTAAATAAAGATTCACTGCACGTATAGCCAGTTGTTCTTTACTTGCTACAGCGTTGTATTCCTCAGCTTTTAATGCATCTTTTGCAATATCAATACCGCCTTTAATACGTCCACCTGTATAGATTGGCATACTCACCGAAGCCTGTCCTAACCACAATTGGTTTGCAGCAATATCCGGAGCAGATCCCCCCTCACCTAAAGCCAACTTTAAATTCACATTTGGAGTAGTCATAGCCATGTATTGTCCACTCAATTTTGCATCAGGAAGCTGTTTCGATTTGGCCGTTTCAACTTCGAGCTGTCTCCCCAGTACTTTGGTATCGGTAGACTTTGCTTCCACGCTTTGATTTGCGGCCAAGTGAATTATCTCTTCCAAAGTCATGTGCTTGTTGTCTTGCGCCAACAGACCCATAGGACTTAAAAGCAATAAAGCACTCAAATTGGCCAACTTATTTTTCATATGTCAATAAAGCTTTAATTGTTTTCTGTATAAATTCTGTTAAAGTTGTTTCTATATAATTTGCATAGTCCTCATCGTTATCGATATGCAACTGATCCTGTAAAAAACAATGATTCATCTGAAAATTCATAAATACGCCCATCATCATGGAGTGGATCAAGATGGGATCATACCCCGCTTTGAATACACCCTGTTCTACCCCTGCATTGATAACAGACGATATCACTTCAAGATTGTGCAGCTTGAGTTTGCGAAAAGCCTCCGAGATCAGCATGCGTTGTTTTAACGAACTTTCAATGGTGATGATATGATACAGTTTACGATGCGAGTTCATGGACTTAAACGATTTATCCACCATAGCGTCAATTTTATCCAACGCATTATCGACAAGCGCCAACTCATCCACGTTGATCATAAAATCAGGAACACGCCATTCAAAAAACGTATCCAGTAGCTTGTCCTTTGATCCAAAATAATAGTTGATCATCGCAACATTTACATTCGCCTCATTGGCGATATCACGAACGGAAGTCCCATCAAATCCTTTTGTTGCAAAAAGACGCTCTGCTGCAAGCAGAATATCAATCTGTTTCTCGTTAAATTCCATTTTAAACCTCGATCTTTTAAAGATACAATCGCATATTCATAGCGATTATAAAATACGTTCTCGCTAAATGCGCGACAAAGTTAAACAAACGTTTAATTTAAACAAGTGTTTAATTATTAAATTTGTGTAAAAAAAAACACCATTTCTGGTGTTCTTGCTTTTGGATGGGATTAGTTAAGTATCCGATAGATCATTTCTTTTAAAATCTCTTCACTATTGAAATTGCTCGGCACATTGACACCTTTGGATTTTAAATCAGTCTCCTTCAACACATTGAGCACATCGAAAGTTTTCCGCCGGTTGTAATTTCTTGCAGCAAGCTCGTATTCTTTCAGAAAGAAAGGATGTACCCCTAATTCTTTTGCTGCGACCGATTTGTCGATCAGATAATGGTATTTGAGAATCTTCGTGAAGTAAGTGGCAATTTGTCCAATGACCATTACCAGCGGATTATTTTTGGGGTTGGCCACAAAATAATCAACGATCTGATAAGCCTTTAGGGCATTACGTTTAGCCAATGCAGTATTTAATTCAAAAACATTATAATCTTTGGAGATACCAATATTTCGTTCAACATCTTCCATGCTGATCTCTTGACTCTTTGGAACATTAAGCATCAGCTTGTCAAGTTCATTAGACACTTTGGACAGATCATTCCCGAGATAGTCCGCAATCATCATCGTCGCTTGCGGATGAATGCGCCAGCCGGCGTCTTTCACATACGCTCCGATCCAAGGGCCCACCTTATCGTCGTATAGTTTGGCTGCATCAACAACTAGCCCTTTTTTTTCAAAGACTTTATAGATCTTTTTGCGTTTGTCAAATTTCCCATGTTTAAAACAAAACACAAGAATGGTTGTCGGTGTAAGATGTTCCAGGTATTTAGTCAACAGTTCTTCCGTATCCGATTTCCATTTTAGCTCCTGTGCCTCCTTGATAATAATCACCTGATAATCACTCAACATGGGATACCGTTTTGCTGCATTGACAACGGTAGACATATCAATATCTTTTCCGTAGAAAATCGATTGATCAAAGCCCTTCTGCGCATCATTCAATACGGTTGCTTCCAAAGCGTCGGCAATGGTATCAATGAAATAACTCTCCTCCCCTTGCAATAAATACACTGGTTTAAAAGACCTGTTCTTAATATCGGATAAGATCGGATTGATGTTCATATATATAGTCTATTTATTCGTCCGCAATAGATCAGTTGCCCAAATTTCTTTCCGGTATCCAAGCTATCTACGAAGGCTAAAATACCCCATGTCACCACATATCAAAATGTCTGTCGAGTTCGACCATGGGCATTTTATGCGAAGCAAAATTACGATTTTAATGGCAATTCAACCGAGTAAACTCCGTAAAATTACGCTTTTATAATTGACTCCTGCACCGCGATTACATTAAACTATTGATTTAATGCCATGAACATTCAGCAACATAGCTTTCACCATCTCGTTAAGTAATCGCATCATAAATACAGACCTCGGGTTTCATCAACCTAAAAAATCAGACTAGTCAAAAAAACACCATATTTCAGACTTCACGAATTTATTTCTTTTGCTAAAATTTTAGTATATTTGTGTATGTTTTCACCGACTCCACTGAACTTACCGCCATTTAAAGCTAAAATATCCAAAAAGAACAATGCGATTTACATCTTTGATGAGCTCAGAAAAAAGGACTTGGTATTAACGCCAGAGGAATGGGTTAGACAACATTGGATCAATTATTTGTCGCTCATGAAAAATTACCCCAAATCACTGATGCATATTGAAGGCGGATTGAAATTAAATAACCTTCAGAAACGAAGTGATTTATTGATTTACAACAGTAGCGGGCATAAGGTCGTGTTAGCCGAGTTTAAAGCGCCACATATAAAAATCACACAACAAGTATTTGAGCAAATTGCAAATTATAATACGGTTCACCGTATCCCATACCTGTTAGTGAGCAATGGCATGAATCATTACTATTGTAAAATTGATTTTATCAACGCGTCTTACGAATTTTTGGAAGACCTCCCCAACTACAACGAAATTGACTAAGGAGCTATGCATGAAATAGATAAAGAATTAATCCGGAGATACAGTGTCCCCCAAGTCTTGAAAGGGGATCACCGAAAAAATGTAAAGTAGATGTAAAACATCTTTTCAATTTATTTGATTTTTAAAATATAGTTTTATATTAGTCCTACAGAATAGAAAAAATAAAAAGATGAATATAGATAAAAACGAATTCAGAAAATATGCAGTAAAGCATCACCGTATTGGAAGCCAACATGTTGATAGCTTCATTGCTCGTACAGAGACAAGCATTCCGACAAACCTTACACCTTACATCGTTGAAGAACGTCAATTGAACGTTGCTCAGATGGATGTGTTTTCGCGTTTGATGATGGACCGTATCATATTTTTAGGCAGCGGTATTGATGATCAGGTAGCCAACATTATTCAGGCACAGCTCTTGTTCCTACAATCTACCGATGCACAACGTGATATCCAAATCTACATCAATTCACCAGGTGGCAGCGTATACGCTGGACTAGGAATTTATGATACCATGCAATATATCACACCAGATGTAGCGACGATCTGTACAGGTATTGCTGCGTCTATGGGAGCTGTTCTTTTAGTTGCTGGTGCAAAAGGCAAACGTGCAGCCTTACGTCACTCACGCGTCATGATTCACCAACCTTCCGGTGGTGCACAAGGAGTTGCCGCCGATATGGAAATCAACTTACGTGAGATGATGAAATTGAAAGAAGAATTATACACCATTATTTCAGATCATTCTGGACAAACTTACGAATGGGTAGAAAAATCTTCAGATCGCGATTACTGGATGAGAGCCAATGAAGCCAAAGAATTCGGTATGATTGACGAGATTTTACTTCCTAAGAAGGAGATTATTAAATAACAATGGCAAAGAATAACGATAGAGACATTCACTGTTCGTTTTGTGGCATAAGCAAAAATGAGGCCCAGATGCTTATTGCAGGCAACGGAGCACACATCTGTGACAGATGTATCCAGCAGGCAGGCGAAATCTTGGCCGAAGAATTAAAACAACGAAAAAGTAAAACTTTACAGACTGCTTTAAAGTTGATCCGTCCTTTGGAGATTAAAACTCACCTGGATCAATATGTAATCGGTCAGGATGATGCGAAAAAAGTAATTTCAGTAGCAGTTTATAATCACTATAAACGTTTAAATCAGAAAGTGGATAAAGACGAGATTGAAATCGAAAAATCCAATTTGATTATCGTTGGTGAAACAGGTACAGGTAAAACCTTGCTGGCAAAAACTGTTGCCAAGATACTCAACGTCCCCTTCTGTATTGTGGATGCAACTGTATTGACAGAAGCAGGGTATGTAGGGGAAGACGTAGAAAGTATATTAACACGTTTATTGCAAGCAGCAGATTATGATGTAGCCTCTGCAGAACGCGGTATTATCTATATCGATGAGATTGATAAAATCGCACGTAAAAGCGACAATCCGTCTATTACAAGAGATGTATCGGGTGAAGGTGTGCAGCAAGCTTTATTGAAGATTCTGGAAGGTACGATTGTAAACGTTCCACCTCAAGGCGGCCGTAAACACCCGGATCAAAAAATGATCGCAGTCAATACAAGTAATATTCTATTTATCTGTGGTGGTGCGTTCGACGGTATTCAAAAGAAAATTGCAAACCGTCTGCGCACGCAAACAGTAGGTTATAAAATGAACGAAGACGAAGAGGAAATTGACTTGAACAATCTGTACAAGTATATTACACCTCAAGACTTGAAGAACTTTGGTTTAATTCCAGAGTTAATTGGCCGTCTTCCTGTATTGACTTACTTAAATCCATTGGATAAGGAAACTTTACTGAGCATTTTGACTGAACCAAAAAATGCATTGGTAAAACAATATAAGAAGTTGTTTGAATACGAAGGTATCGAACTAAAATTTGATCCTGACGTATATACGTTTATTGTTGATAAAGCTGACGAATTTAAACTTGGAGCCCGTGGCCTCCGCAGTATCTGCGAAGCCATTATGCTGGATGCCATGTTTGAGATTCCGTCAACAAAAGAGCAAACGGGACAGAAAGCCTTAGAAATTACCTTGGACTATGCGAAGAAAAAATTCGAAAAGTCCGATTTAAAAAAGCTTAAAGTCGCTTAAAAAAATCCCGTTCGCTGAACGGGATTTTTTTTTAGAAAAGAATTAAAAATCTTATATTACAATAATAACATAGCCATAACGGAATGTTGACAGGAAGATAAGAGATTCAAGAAATTAAATTTAATGACTATGACAACAAAGAAAAGTGCAAAGAATACCGTAAATAGTCCGATCACACCAGGTTTAAAAACCAAAGAAGAAATCGTGAACAACTGGCTTCCCCGTTATACGGGAAGGCCTTTGGAAGAGTTTGGGGAGTATATCCTTTTAACAAACTTTTCAAAATATATCCACCTGTTTTCTGAAATGCATGATAATGCGCCTATTTACGGGGAAGACAAACCGATGCAATCCGTCACTGCCGGAGGCATCACCATTATCAATTTCGGAATGGGAAGTCCAATGGCCGCAACCATTATGGATCTATTATCAGCAATTGCACCAAAAGCCGTTCTATTCTTGGGTAAGACCGGGGGTATCAAGAAAAAAATTCCTGTAGGTGAATTGATTCTTCCAATTGCCGCTATCCGCGGCGAGGGAACATCGAATGACTACTTTCCACCCGAAGTACCTTCATTACCAGCCTTCGCCATGCAAAAGGCCATATCCACTACAATTCGGGATCACCAACGCGATTACTGGACTGGAACGGTATACACCACCAATAGACGGGTTTGGGAACATGACAAAGCTTTCAAAAAATATTTAAAATCAATCCGTGCCATGTGCGTTGATATGGAAACCGCAACGATATTCAGCGTGGGATTTGCCAACAAGATTCCAACAGGTGCTTTACTGCTCGTTTCGGATCAACCGATGGTGCCAGAAGGAGTCAAAACTTCGGTCAGTGATGTAACAGTTACAGCAAAATATGTCGAAGCACATATCGGTATAGGTATTGATGCTTTAAAACAGCTTATCAATAACGGATTGACCGTGAAGCACCTTAAATTCTAAGCTACAATACAAGCAACATCATATTTTCCTTTGGCGGGAAAATATGATGCACCCCCTCCATAAAACCATAACTATCAAATATTTAAAACTATTAAACATTATTATTGATTAATAATTGAACAGTTATTAACTAAAATTTGAGATGTTAACAAATGTTAATCTTCACAATAATTAAACTATTTGACGTTTATATTGTAATAATCATATTACACTACATATATATCGTAAAAATTAATCAAACATTGTGAAGAAAAAAACATTATCTATTTTCAAAGTATCCGTATTGATTTGTTCAGCCTTAGCCACGCAGGTAAGTTGTTCTTCAAGTTCTTCAAAAGAAAATAAAACCAGTGAAAAAGCCGTAGCCTTACCCGTTTATACCGTCACTAAATCAGATGCGATCACCATCAAGGATTATTTAGGGACTATTGAAGGTAAAGTCAATGTCGAAGTTCGCCCGCAGGTCGAAGGTCTGCTGCAGGAAATTTATGTTGATGAAGGTTCTTTTGTACAAAAAGGCCAGAAACTGTTCAAAGTAGACCCCTCTACCTATCAGGAAAACCTCAATAACATGGTTGCTACAGAGCAGGTCGCCAGAGCCAAACTTAAAAATGCACAGCTCGAAGTCGACAGACTGAAACCACTGGTTCAAAACGACGTTATCTCCGATGTCAGACTGGCATCGGCCAAATCAGACTATCAGGTAGCCAAGGCAACACTGGATCAAGCCATCGCTGCCGTACGTTCGGCTCAGATCAGCAAGGATTTTACAGTGATCACCGCTCCGGTAAGCGGTTATATTGGCCGGATTCCAAAACGCATTGGAAATTTGGTATCAAAAGGAGATAAAGAACCCCTCACCTATCTTTCAGACATCCAGGAAGTCTATGTTTATTTCTCCATGAATGAATCTGACTTTCTTTATTTTTCCAAAGCACAGGCAAAAAAAGATAGTTTGGAAGGAAAAAAATACAACCAGAATCAGAAGCTTGTATTCCCCGAAGTTACGCTCGTCCTTGCAGATGGTGAAGAATACGCAAAAAAAGGTATAGTGGATGCCGTCAATGGCCAGATCAACCGTACTACAGGTGCGATCTCCTTGCGTGCGACATTTCAAAATCACGACAATATACTTCGGTCCGGAAGTAGTGGTACGCTTAAAATTGCAGAGGTTAAAAAAGACGTTCTTCAAATCCCCCAGATTGCAGTCAATGAATTGCAGGATAAAACCTTCGTGTATATACTGGACCAAAACAACAAAGCACAAAAACGAAATATCCAACTGACAGGTAAAAGTAAAAACAATTATATCGTCTACTCAGGACTACAGGAAAACGATCGCGTTATTACCAGTGGATTTGACAAATTGACCGACGGTTCACCAGTAACCCCGATTTTACAGAAATAATTATCTATCATTTTTACATGCTACAAGGTGTCCGGCATACTGTACACTTCATGTAGCGTGTTTAAAATTCCATATATATGCTAAAAACATTTATAAATAGGCCTGTATTAGCCACGGTGGTTTCCATTATCCTGGTAATCTTAGGCTTAGTGGGGCTAAAACTTCTGCCTGTCTCGCGCTTTCCAGAAATTGCACCACCAAGTGTGCTTGTTTCACTAAGTTATCCGGGAGCTAATGCCGAGACTGTAGCAAAAAGCGTTTTACTACCTATCGAAGAAGCCATCAATGGTGTAGAGGATATGACCTATATCAAGTCATCTGCCTCCAATTCAGGATCGGGAAGTGTGTCGGTCTATTTTAAGACAGGTACCAATCCTGATATTGCCTCGGTCAACGTACAGACACGGATTTCCAAAGCAATCAGTTCCATTCCCGCAGAAGTAAATGAGGCTGGAATCACAGTCATGCCGCGGCAAACGGGTGTCATTATGACCATCAATCTCTACTCTGATCACCAGGATAGTGCCTACGACGAAACCTTTCTCCAGGCTTATGCACAGATTAACCTGATGCGGCCTTTGCTGCGTGTTGATGGCGTAGCCCAGGTTTCCCGTCTGGGAGCACGGGATTATGCGATGCGACTTTGGTTGAACCCCGAAAAACTAGCCCTGTATAACCTCGTCCCACAAGATGTGACCAACGCCATAAAAGATCAAAACTTTGAGATTGCCCCCGGTAAATTTGGAGAAACCTCAGATGAAGCTTTCGAAACAGTGATCCGTCATAAAGGGCGTTTCACCACACCGGAGGAATTCCAGAGTATTGTGATCAAAACCAACACCGACGGTTCAGTGCTCTATTTAAAAGATGTGGCACGCGTCGAATTCGGTGCTACAAATCTAAGCAGCGACAATAAGGTAAATGGACATCCCGGTCTTACACTCAACTTAACACAAACCAGTGGTTCCAACGCCCATGATATTGATATTGCCGTCAGAAAGGTTCTCGAAGAACAATCCAAAACATTTCCAAAAGGCATACACTACGAGGTGACCTACTCGGTACGTGACCAGATCGATGAATCGATCAACCAGGTTGAGCACACCCTTTTTGAAGCCTTTATCCTGGTATTTATTATTGTCTTTATCTTCCTGCAAGATTTTAGATCCACCTTGATCCCTGCAATTGCAATCCCCGTTTCATTGGTGGGAACCTTCTTTTTTCTGCAGCTTTTTGGATTTTCGCTCAATGTCCTCACGATGTTTGCCCTGGTGTTGGCTATTGGAATCGTAGTGGATGACGCGATTGTAGTCGTCGAGGCCATCCACGAAAAAATGCACAGCACAGGAATGAAACCCAGAGCCGCTACATTATCGACGATGTCCGAAATTACGGGAGCGATCCTGTCCATAACCATGGTCATGGCCGCTGTATTTTTGCCTGTGGGATTTATGGAAGGGCCAGCAGGTATCTTTTATCGCCAGTTTGCTTATACCCTTGCAACAGCGATTCTGATTTCAGCACTCAATGCTTTGACCTTAAGCCCAGCCTTATGTGCGCTACTCCTGAAAGCCCCGCAACAGCATACCAATCAAAAAAACGGCAAAATCAATCAATTTAAAGATCGCTTCTTTAAAGCATTCAATACCTCTTTTGATCGACTGACCGCCCGTTATGTCTCGATTGTAGAAATACTGATCAAGAATAAGAAAATAGCCTGGGCAGGCTTAATTTTAATTACAGCACTTGGCGTTGTGTTTATGATTAAAACACCCAAAAGTTTTATTCCGACAGAGGATGATGGATTTATCACATACAACATTGCTCTTCCTCCCGGCGCTTCATTGAGCCGAACAACTGAGGTTCTTCATCGTGCCGATAGTATTTTAAAGAAAAGACAGGACATCAATGGAATGACAACAGTTTCTGGTTTTAATGCCCTGGACGGAAGCTCAAGCCCGGCATTTGCCGCTGGTTATATCACCTTAAAACCACATGCCAAACGCGAGCACATCAAAAATATCAATGCATTTATGGATACCATCAGAAATGATCTATCCCAGATTAATGAAGCAACGTTTACAGTATTCCCCCGCCCTACCGTACAGGGCTTTGGAGATTTTGCCGGAATTGAAATGGTTCTTCAGGATCGAATGGGTGGTGACATTCGGGATTTTAACACCATTGCAGATACCTTTATTAACCAACTCAATACCTTACCGGAAATACGAAGTGCTTACACAAGTTTTAAATCAAACTTCCCTCAGTATGAAGTAAATATCGATGCCGTAAAGGCAAAATCCCTGGGAGTTGAGATCAAAGACCTCATGTCCACAATCCGATCTTATTTTGCGCGTGTACAGGCGAGCGATTTTAATCGGTTTGGTCGCCAATACCGTGTTTATGTCCAATCAGATTTCGACTTCCGCAAAGATCCCGAATCCTTCAATTCAATTTTTGTGCGTAACAGTAAAGGCGAAATGGTGCCTATTAACACCATATTGACCTTAGAAAAGACGGTGGGTCCAGAAACCATTACGCGTTACAATCTATACAATGCAATTGCGGTAAATATTACACCCGCGGAAGGCTATAGTACAGATGACGCGATGCAGGCTATCCAAAAATTGGCCGACAACAAACTTCCGGGTAATTATGGTTTTGAATGGACGGGCATGAGCTATGAAGAAAGTCAATCCGGCTCACAGACGATCTTGATTTTTGCTCTTAGTATCCTATTCGTCTACTTCCTGCTTTCCGCTCAATATGAAAGCTACATTCTTCCTTGGGCAGTATTACTGTCTATACCTGTGGGACTCATCGGCGTATTTTCCGTGATCAACCTTGTAGGACTTCAAAACAACATCTACGTGCAGGTGGGGCTTATTATGCTCATTGGCTTATTGGCCAAAAACGCAATTCTGATCGTAGAATTTGCCGTTCAGGAGCGTAAAAACGGAAAAAGTATCGTCGAAGCAGCCATTAGCGGCTCCAAACTGAGATTACGGCCAATCTTGATGACCAGTTTAGCCTTTGTTGCTGGCCTGGTGCCCTTGATGTGGACGGTGGGCCCGTCGGCGATCGGTAACCATTCGATCAGTTTCAGCGCTGCCGGCGGCATGCTCTTTGGTGTAGCCTTCGGCATCTTTATCATCCCTGTACTCTTTGTCGTATTCAAAAGCCTGGATGAAAAACTACATGATAAACTAGCTAAAGAAGAGGAAGAATAATGAAAAACATAAAAAAATACCTTTCGGGAATATCGATCATCATTAGTCTCTTAGGTCTGATGAATGCCTGTAAGATCGGCAAAGATTATGTGCAGCCCAAACTCAAACTTCCCGAAAACTTTCGTGGCGATACGTTGGATTACTTCGGAGACACCTCCAGTATGGGACTGATCCATTGGAAATCCTTCTTTCACGACCCTACCTTGAAACTATTGATTGATTCTGCCTTAGCGAATAATTTTGAGATGAAGACAGCATTGCTCAACCTGCAGATTTCAACCCGAGTTTTGGCCCAGAACAAAGCCAATTATCTGCCGAGTGTAAATGCGACAATTGCTAATGGAAACCGCACCTGGCGATCGAAAGACTTTGGCAGCGGTCCCCTGACCAAATATTACGATCATAAAGGTGAAAAGGCACCGCAAAATATGTTTGTCTATCAATCTATGTTTGGTTCCGATATTAATTTTAGCTGGGAAATAGATATCTGGAAGAAAATAGGTAGCAAACAGGAGCAGCTATTAGCCGAATATTTGGATACACAGGAGGCAAAAAATGCGATACAGACCTCTATCATAACTGCTGTCGCAAAAGGTTACTTCAATCTCTTGATGCTCGATGCCAAGATCGAGGTTGCTAAACGCAACGTTCAGTTAAACGACAGTACGCTGCGTATGATCAAGCTCCAATATGAAGCGGGTGAGATCACGGCCTTGGCGATCCAACAAACACAATCACAGCGCCTATTGGCGGCCTCCCTCGTTCCCGAAATCGAAAAGGAAATTGTCATCCAGGAAAATGCGCTACAGACACTGACCGGAAAATTACCCGATAGCATCAAAAGAGGCACTTCTTACGAGCATCTCTTCGCTGAAAGCAAAGACATCTCCTTAGGTTCCCCAATCGAAATTGTGCGCAATAGACCAGATATCCGATCATCTGAATTTCAATTGATGGCTGCCAATGCAAATGCCAATATCCAACAGGCCATGCGTTATCCTTCATTGACCGTAGGCGGCGTATTGGGGGTAAATAGTATGCTCCCCAAAAATTGGTTCAATATACCCGGGGCATTGCTCGGTGGAATAACCGGGAATTTGACCACACCTATTTTCAAAAACAAAACCTTGAAAACACAGTATGAGGTAGCTAAATTGGAACGTGATAAAGCCGAAATCCAATTGCAACAAAAGGTCGTCGAAGCCGTAGCCGAAGTCTCTAATGCAGTGGTCACGGTCGACAAGCAACGGGAGCAATTGTCTTTGGCCAAAGAAAGAGTCGATAATGCACATCTTGCCGTCAAAAATGCGGGTTTACTCTTTAAAAGTGGTTACGCTACATATTTAGAGGTGATTACAGCGCAAAGCAATGCCTTAAACAGTGACCTCGATCTGGTCGAGTTAAGGCAACAGCATTTAGATGCATTTGTGGATCTGTACCGGGCACTCGGTGGAGGTTGGAGATAAGGATTTAAAACCCTATTTTTGTGGTATGACTCCGGAAGAATTACAACACTATTTTCAATCCAAAGACTTGCCTGATTCGCTAGAAATACAGCAGGACATGCAGGTCTTCGACGTACAACGTTTCTTGAGCACAAGTTTTATCCATGTTGGATTATGGAAAAAAGATCTAAGCAAATGTCCATCTTGGATTAGACTTTTAAAATTTAAGGATGCTTTAGAAAATAAAGAAAAAGCCTAACATCCGTTAGGCTTTTTCTTTATAACTATTTTTCTATGCTTTGGGGGCAAGTTGCTTCATTAATAGCGGCATCTGCTCTTTCGAAAAAATCTCTTCTGCGCCAGCGTCCAACAATTCCATCCGTTCATTCTCATCACTACTTGATGTCAGCCCAAATATTCGAATAGCGGGAAACCGCTCCCGTAAGATTTTTGCCGTTTCTATCCCGTTTAATACAGGCATATGCAGATCTAATATACATATTTCAGGAAGTTCGTGCTCGTTTTCATCGAGGTAGTCGATTAAATCCCTACCATTGGAAGCACAATAAACCAAATCCAATAAATGAGATTGAGCCATAGCTCGCATCAACACATGATGAATCAGCGCATCATCTGCGTAGACAACCGTACATTTACTTTTGGTATCCATTTGAAAAAGCTATCATTTTAATAATTATAAAAATAATATTATATAAATATGTAATAAAATAAAAAATACAGAAAAAAGTTAGCAATAATTATGTTATTATACAAATTTTATTTCAAAATGTTCAGTATTAACAATCCAACAAGCTTTTAGTTTGATTTATACAATAAGAACATCATAGGTAGTAAATCTCTCCGTGTCAATATCGTTAGAAAAGATTAAGTAAAGAGAAATAAAGATCGGTAGCCTATACCTTAAAAATCATCTTCAATAATTTCAGCCACTCTTCCTACTTGGCCATCCGTCAACCTGACTTTAATTCCCCTCGAATGATATGAGGATGATGTCAGCAAGTCTTTCACAATGCCTTCTGTTAAATTTCCTGTACGTTGGTCCTTTTTTAAGATTATATTCACCAACATGCCTGGCTTTACATCTGCTCTATTTCTTCCATCCATGGTCAAACTTAGAAAAATTGTTTTTTAAATGCAATATAAATAAACAATTTATTGTTAGAAAAACCTTCGTCTCGTATTTTGGAACAGGTACAATGAAAGCAAATGAAAGCCAATAGCGTAGATGAATGTTATAAACCGAACTGCAGGCTATTTTATTCAATACCTAACTACCATAAAAAATGGTCGGAATTTCTTCCGACCATGATTGGCTTTAAGCCTTTTTTTATGGTATGTAGGTCATCAGCATATTGGCTGTTTGACCAATTGAATTTATTTAAATAGCTTAAAAATATCGTTTCCGAATATAAAGACCATTAAAGCCAATAAAATAAAGAAACCGACCATTTGTGCTTTCTCCAGGAATTTTTCGCTCAATGGCTTGCCTTGTATCATTTCAACCAACAAGAACAATACGTGACCGCCATCCAAAGCTGGAATAGGCAATAGGTTCATAAATGCCAATGCCATAGACAACATCCCTACTAAGGACCAAAAACGGATCCAATCCACTTCTGTACCGAACAAGGTCGCAATTCCAATTGGGCCAGATAATGCTTTATCAGCACGTACCTCGCCTTTGAAAATTTTGCCAAATCCTTTGGCGTTGTCGGTAATCACCGTAAATGCTTTTTTAGCGCCGATTGGAAATGCCTCCATTAAGCTATATTGCGTTGTAAAAGATTTGATGGAATAATCACGGTTAATGCCTATTCCCAGCATGGCATCCGCAGGAACATTCCCTTGCAATGAAACTTCAGTTCCTTTGCGTAAAACTTTAATCGCTACAGCTTTATTGATATTCGCTTTTATTTGTGCTTTAAACTCGTCGAAGAAAGGAACCTGTACCCCATTCACCGCAATAATGCTATCGCCTTTCACAAAACCCATTTTACTTGCTGCCGATCCAGGTGATACTTCAGCAACACTTGTTGTTTTAACACGAGGTTCAATAAACTTCTCACCTTTCTTATCAGAAAGCGTGTTCAATAAATCCGCTGGAACTTTTACTTCTGTTGTTGCACCATTGCGCTCAACTGTAAGTGCCACTCCGCCCATCAATACTTTAGAACTGATCAACTCCGAGTAATTTTCGATACGGTGACCGTCTATTGAAATCACTTTATCACCAGCTTTCAAACCGATGGATTCACCAATGGATCCCGGAACAATACCATTTACCAGCTGATCCATTTTGATATCTGTATTGCCCATTTTAAAAGTCAGCATCCAAAAGACAACAACGCCGACGACAATATTGACAATAATCCCCCCAAGCATAACGATTAAACGTTGCCAAGCTGGTTTTGATCTAAATTCCCAAGGTTGTGGCTCACCCTTTAATTGCTCAGTATCCATCGATTCATCGATCATACCCGCAATCTTGACATAACCACCTAAAGGCAACCAGCCAATACCATATTCACATCCTTTATAATTGAATTTAAATAATTTCACTCCCCAGGCATCAAAGAACAGATAAAATTTTTCCACCTTGATACCAAATGCACGTGCTGCTAAGAAATGTCCTAACTCATGTAGAACAATTAAAATTGACAAGCCTAAAATCACTTGTCCGACCATAATTAAAACACCCATGTATGCTTTTTAAAATTTAATCTTTGATTATTTCCTTTGTTATTAATCTTGCGACACGATCCGTCTCCAGATAATCATCCAGCGTCGGTGTCGCAATGAATTCTACTTTACCTAATGTCTGTTCAATAATATCACTCATTTCCAAAAACCCGACTTGATCTTTCAGGAAGGCATCCACAACAACTTCATTGGCTGCATTTAATACACAGCTTCTATTTCCGCCGGCACGAAGGCTCTCATAGGCAAGTGCCAAATTCCGAAAAGTTTCCATGTCTGCTTTTTCAAAACTGAGCGTTGGATAGTCCATGAAATTAAATCGCTCAAAACTGTTTTCAAAACGTGCCGGATAGGTCAGTGCATACTGGATCGGCAATTTCATATCAGGAACCCCCATTTGGGCCTTCATGGAACCATCCTGAAATTGGACCAGCGAATGTACAATAGATTGGGGATGTACAATCACATCGACCTGATCTATTGACAGATTGAAGAGCCATTTTGCCTCAATCACTTCTAGCCCTTTATTCATCAAGGACGCCGAGTCAATCGTAATTTTGGCACCCATCGACCAGTTGGGATGTTTCAAGGCTTCAGCCTTAGTCACTGCGAGAAGATCGGCTCTCTTTTTACCACGAAAGGGTCCTCCGGAAGCTGTGATATATATTTTCTCGATTGGATTATGCTCCTCGCCAGCCAAACACTGGAAGATCGCCGAATGCTCCGAATCTACAGGAAGCATGCGTACACCATATTCTTTCACTAAAGCCATAATCAGCTTACCGGCGACAACCAGCGTCTCCTTATTGGCCAGCGCAATATCTTTCTTTGACTGAATTGCTTTAACAGTGGGTTTTAATCCCGCAGATCCAACGATCGCATTCAAAACAACATCTACTTCTTCGTACTGCACCACTTCAACCAGTCCTGCTTCTCCCAAAAGAACAGCAATATCATGTCCTTTTAAAGCATCCTGCACATAACTGTACTGAAGGGAATCTGTTACAACAACCGCTTTGGGCTTAAACTCCAAGGCCTGTTTAACCAACAATGTGGCATTGCTACCACAGGTCAGAACGATTGCTTTAAATTTAGTAGGAAAGGCTCGAATCACATCCAAGGCTTGTGTACCTATACTTCCCGTTGCCCCTAAAATGGCAATTCCTTTTTTACTCAAAACCTTTGCTATTAATTAAAATATATTATTTAAAATCTTTGGATCCTCTCCCCCATGGTAATCCGCCATCATGGATCGGTAAGCGACCGAAACAACAATACTAGCCAAAGGTACCACCAAGAAAGAACTCACGAGGTTCAAAATAATAAAAATTATGTAATATTCTAAATAATTAAAATACATCTGCAATAACTGAAAAAAAGCAAATACAGCCAAAATCAATAATAGTTTAAATACATTGCCCTTCGTCAGTGCAAAACTGAAGCGTAATGACCTCAATGTGCCCGCGTGTTTATCGATAATGAAAAATGGATAAAATGCCACTCTAATAATCAAGATGAAAGTCAATATTGCCGCGATAAAAACAACAAACATCGTAAAGTTACTCATCAGCTCCATCCGATTGTCACCATTTTCAAATAGATAAAGGAATGGTAAAGAAACGGCTCCTAAAATCATCAGGAGTGCTATGGAGAGCACCATTATACTTAACATGGCACCAAAAAAATAGGCAAGCTCCTTTGAGCTGGGAATACATTGAATCAGTTTCTTATCATGATTTCCATCTATCAGACTTAAGATATACTTAAATAAAGTCATATTCAATCCGAAATACATCACCATGAAAAAAAACGCCATGAAACCACTCAACACCACATTGAAATCACTGATGGTAGTCGCGAGATAATTAGAGAGTCCGGAGGTCACGAACAGTAAAAAACAAAGCCCTGCCACTGAAAAATAATGTCTTTTCAGCAACTCCCATGACTTATTAAAAACCTCATTAACAGCAAAAGTACTTTCCTTTAGGAATTGAATCATTTTTTCTTTGAATAAACTTCTACAAAGATGCCATATTTTTTAATTTTCAACAATTTACACTCCCATAAAATTCATTTTTTTTATAATATTTAACATAAAAAAAATCCCCTATCCGAATGGACAGGGGATTTTATAGGGTATATCGAACTATGCCTATTTAAATTCTTTGGGAAGCGGCTTCTCCAATAAGTATTGGTAGTAGAAACGTGCACGCTCATTAGAATCATATTTACTTTTCGAACGGTCAAATCCATGACGGCTTCCCGGATAGATCATCAACTCAAAAGGAACACTTCGATCTGTCAATTTATCAACAAGTTGGATTGTATTCTGTAAATGAACATTATCATCCATATCGCCATGCATAATACGCAAAACGCCTTTATAGTTATTTGCATAGGTTAACACAGAACCAGCTTTATAACCTTCAGGATTGTCTTGAGGCGTATCCATCCATCTTTCCGTATAATGACTATCGTACAGATCCCAGGAGGTAACAGGCGCACCCGCAATACCGAAATCAAATACATCTGCGGCCTTCGTCATCGCCAAACAAGTCATATAACCTCCGTAGCTATGCCCGGTGATAAGCACTTTGTTTTTAGCTACCCAAGGTTGCGATTTTAACCATTTGACAATCGTTGAATAATCAATAATCTCCCAGTGACCAAGATTGCGGTGCATATAAGCAACACCTTGTTTACCAAAATGACCAGATGCCCGGTGATCGGCAGAGACTTGAATAATTCCTTCATTAGCCCAATATTGATTATTCGTTCCTTTCCAGGTATCTTTTACCGTTCCAGCATCAGGACCACCATAGATACTGAAAACAACAGGATAAACTTTTGATTTATCGAAATTTGTCGGATAAGTAATTGTTAAGGGAAGATCGAACAAACCATCATCTGATTTAAGATGTAAGTATTCGGTTTTACCATACGTATACGAATCAAAATCAGCCGCTTTACTATCTGCTAACTGACGGACGACTTTACCTTGGTTATCCAACAAAGCAAACCGATCGGGTGTACTCACATTGGAGTATTTGGTAATAAAATACTTGCCATCAGGCGATACATTGACATCGTGTGAGTATTCACCGAAAGTCAGACGTTTTAAGTTTTTACCCGAATAATCCACGCGGTACAAATCAAAACGTGCCGAATTTTCTTTACGTGCGGTAAAATAGATCACCTTATTTTTTTCATCAATCCGTTTTAATTCGGTTACCTGCCATTCGCCTGAAGTAATTGGATTGACCAATGTTCCATCCAATTTATAGAGGTAGTAATGCGCCCAGCCCGTCTTATCCGATTTTAAGATATAATATTTGTTGTCCGCAAGATAGGTGATACGCTCATCGTGATCCAAATTGATCCATGAAGCCTGACGCTCGTCGTAGATTTCTTTTTTCGAGCCAGAATTCGGATCCACTTGATAAAACTTCAAATTGTTCTGATCCCTGTTCATCCACTGCACCATCACATTTTTGCTATCAAAGGCCCAGTAAGGCTGCCCAAAATACTGATCATCTTTTTCGTTGAAATCAGCCCAGGTAACGTTCCCCCCATCGAGATGAACGATACCCACCTTCACTTCCGGATTTGGGTCTCCAGCTTTGGGGTATCTTGTCTCCTCCAGGTAGCCATGCTGGCCTTTGGACGAATAAATCGGAAACATAGGAACCTTGGTATCATCGAAACGCATGAAGGCGATTTTACGGCTGTCCGGAGACCACCAAAAAGCTTTGTATTTTGTTGGACGCCCAAGAATTTCCTCGTAATATACCCAAGATGACCAACCATTGTAAATAACGTCGGTACCATCATTTGTATACTGCATTTCCTTTCCCGAAGTCACGTCCACGCTATACAAATTGCTTTTGCGGGTAAAGGCAACATATTTACCATCCGGCGATAAGGTCGGATTCTGTTCCGCAACATCAGGAGAGTTTGTCAACTTCTTGGCTACACCATCTGTACTTTTCAGGAAGATATCATTGTTTTCGACATAGACAACCGTCCCTTCTTTAGCGGGAACTGTATAAATGCTTCTGTGACCTGATTTAATGTTAACCTGATATAAACGACCATCATTTACATCATTTTCCAGATAAGCTGTCCCGTCTGCCCAGCCAGGATACTGATTCGTACGAATTGTCAACGATGGCTTTTGCCCCCAGGACTGTGCAAAATCCAATTTCTTTTGTGCAAAACCAACCTCATGCACTAAAAAAACGATAGACGCACCTAAGAGTACTCTTGATACCGTATTCATTAATTTTTGGATATGTTTATTAATTATTTTGGCTAAGATAAAGAATTGTGGCAAATAACGACGATTTTGCCTGTAACAAGCTTAATTCAGATTGCGCGTACCAAACGGCTTGCCAAAGACTTGATTAAACCAGATGATTCCTTGCTAAGGACGCTGCTCGAAAAGTGCAAGCTGTATACCTTCCTTTGGAAAATCAGCTTCTTCCACAAAATTTGATATCGAAACCCCCAGCAACCTCACTTTGTTCACCAGCTCAACCTTGCTCAACAAACTATGGGCGGTGGCGTAAATTTTGTCTTCCGAATCAAAACTATTTTCTAAGGTTATACTCCGTGTCAACTGAACGAAATCGGCATATTTAATTTTTATGGTTAAGGTTCTTCCAGAGATTTCCTTTTTCCCGATGCGTGTCCACAACTGTTTGCAGAGCCGTTGCAAAATGGTATTTAATTCTTCAAATGCTTCTACATCCTCGCCAAACGTATCCTCAATCCCGACCGATTTACTGCTGCGATTGGGGACAACAGGACGGTCGTCGATCCCGCGTACGATACGGTAAAAAAAGTGCCCAGTCTTTCCAAACCAACGTACGAGGTCCTCTTCACGCTGTTTTTTTAAATCGAGTCCGGTAAACAGCCCCAGTTCATGCATTTTTTTTGCGGTCACCTTACCTACGCCAAAAAACTTATCCACGGGCAATGACTCCATGAACTTGACAATTTTCGAAGGGCCTATAAATGTTAAGCCGTTGGGCTTGTCCATATCCGAAGCAATCTTTGCAACAAATTTATTGACGGAAACACCAGCAGAGACGGTCAGATTCAACTCTTCTTGGATAGCCTCTTTAATGGCTTTGGCGATATCAATAGCCGAACCAATACCCTGTTTGTCTATGGTCACATCCAAAAAAGCTTCATCCAGGGAAAGCGGCTCGATTAAATCCGTATAACGGAGAAAAATCTCCCGAATTTGGTAGGAAACCTGACGATAAACATCAAAGCGAGGATAGGTAAAGATAATATGGGGGCACAACTGAAGAGCCCTTCGGGAGCTCATAGCAGATTTGACACCAAACTTTCGCGCTTCGTAACTGGCCGTTGCAACTACTCCCCTCCCATCCGGGGAACCACCTACTGCAATCGCTTTTCCCCGATATTCGGGAAAATCACGCTGATCTACAGAGGCATAAAATGCATCCATATCCAAATGAATAATCTTGCGATGTACCTGTTCGGAATCCATGATCCAAATTTACAAAAATTAGCATTATAGACTAAGAAAACCAAAAAATAACTAATAGAATTAGCAACACAGCAAAAAACGACAATCACTAGGCTCGCCAAGCGTTAATCTAGGTATAATGCATTCGTCATTATGCTGTTAATTATTTATCTTTAGGTGAACCTATCCGTTGGACAGAAAAATCATCGTTCCGGCGCATAGTCCTAGGCACTGCATGAAATGGTTTTAATTAGCACACATGATGGAAAATTTACCCGAACAAAAACCGAAAAAATCCGGATTTAAGAAGTTCTTACTCCTGCTGATCCTTTTCCTCCTTGTGGGGGCCGGTTCCTACGTTTACTGGAAGTATTACTACGTATTCGGTGAAGGCGTAAAATCTGGCTATCTTAATTATGCTGTAAAAAAGGGCAATATTTTCAAGACCTACGAAGGCAAGCTCATTCAGGAGGGATTTGGAAGTATCAAAACGGGTGGTATCGCCAGCAATCAATTTGAATTTTCCATTGAAGATGATTCTATATTCCGTCAATTGGAGCTCAATAGTGGAAAATACTTCGATCTTCGCTACAAAGAATACCATGGTGTGCTTCCCTGGCGTGGAAACACGGTTTATATCGTTGACAAAATTGTCAATATGAAATAGCGAACTCCGCCGTGTTTACCAGCGGAGTTATCGAAGTTCCGTTTAAATAAGTTAAACTACATCAGCACGCTATTGTAGGGGTGCCCTTCCATGAGCTGCTTATTGTCCGCCGCATTTGCGTTTCCGATAGAAGATTTTTCGAAAAGGCCTATTTATGCAGAAAGCACATCCCGGACGATCAATTTTTCGTTAAAATAACGTTTTAAAATGCTGCCGTCACCGTGTAGTGTCCAAACTTCTTTGGGATTTACCATTTTAATGTACTGAAGAATGTCATTCCAGTCCACATGATCAGAAATATACAGCTCGATATCATTCTGTGCCTGTAAACGTTTCCAGCCTGAGGCAAATGCGCGTAATACTTTGGTCGCCCTAAAATAACTATTGAAGGTCATCGGCGGTACCAAGTACACTTTGTTCTGTTCGCCCTGTTTCATTTCTTTTCTGTTGTAGGGCTCATAGTCTAACTTCTTCAGCCCGTGTTGATCATAAAGGCGATGGTAGGGCAATATTCCACTATGCACAAGCACTTTTCGATCCGGGCAGTACCTGTTGATCAAATCAGTAATTCGCTGCGCCTTGCCCAACACATAAGTACCTAATAAGATATTACTGGCATGTCCATCAAGTTTTTTTATCTCCTCCGCCGGATCGGGATGGATAATCTCGGGATTTGCAAAGGTACTTTCCGTAATGAGGACATCGGCCTGCTGCAGCTCGATCGGTTCACAGGTATCATCAGTTTGTAATTTATAATCGCCGGTGTACAAGTAACGTACCCCCCGATATTCCATTAGAATCTGTGCTGAACCCAGTATATGACCTGCTGGTAAAAATGTGATTTCGACCGCACCTATTTTAAAGGGACTATTAAACAATTTGACCTGATAAGAATCTTTGCGATTTTGTTTATACCGATAAGTCATAAACAGTGAGGTCGCCTGTGTGGCATACACATAGTCGTGTCCTGAACTGGCATGATCGCCATGGGCATGAGAAACGACATTGTGCATAACGGGATTGCTGGCATCAATAAAAAAATCACCATAACGGCAGTAATAGCCTTCTGGCTTTCTGACTAAGAAGTCAGCCAATAGTGTAGACATCATATTATTTTAGAAACTTTTGATGCAAAGTCCACACCTGCGGTAATAGCGGAGTGGTTCCATCATTAATGATGACGAAGTCTGCCAATTTTAATTTTTCTTCGTCAGATAGTTGCTTATTAATTCGCTCCATGACCTGTTCCTCAGTAACAGCATCACGTTCCATGACACGTTTAACGCGTATGGGTAAAGGCGCAGTAACCAGTATGGTATAATCAAGATCCTTGTAGGACCCACTTTCAAAAAGCAAAGCAGCCTCTTTGAGTGAATAACGTGACTTTTGCTGTTCGGCCCAATCCTTTGCCGCCTGAATAACGATGGGGTGTACAATGCTGTTCACAAGTTCGAGCTTCGCCTTGTCGGAGAATATCTGTTCAGCCAAAAAAGCCCGATCCAGCTTTCCACCCTTATAGGTCTCTTCGCCGAACTCCGCAATCAAGCGTGCTTTGATCCGCAAATCGGTATTCATAAGCTTCTTGGCTTCCTCGTCAGCATTATAAACAGGTACAGCCATGGCTTTAAAAAGCTGACAGATAAAAGTCTTACCTGATCCAATTCCGCCTGTTATTCCAATCTTCATGAAAATATTGTTATTTACGTACAAAAAAGTCCACGTTTTGAGGGACAATACTGATAACCTTACAATAGTCAGGTACTTTGGTCAGCAAAATAGGCAGATATTGCACCTCATTCTTCTCCCAGTCTGCCAGGTCTACCACAGCCTCAAAATCACGCGATGTATAGTTATTATAATCTTTGACAGACATCAACACGGTGACGACAACTTTGCTCGGACTAAGCCTGACCGAACTATAACGTTGACCATTCTCCACCTTTACGGGCAGCTCGATTATTTTCTCGGTCAATTCACCTACAGGCATGAGCACCTCGACCGAAGTCGGATAAACATTGATATTCGCTTTTTGGTTACGTGCCAGGTTGGCCACGGTCCGAACGTCGGTTTCGACTTCCTTTCCACGAACGGTATCCGTTTCCCAATACTCGATAGCCGAAACATCCTCGTAAGGTCCGGTTATTGTCACATAAGCTGGTGTAACTTTGGTATCAGCGATAAAACCGTAGCCGCGTTTAAATCCGATATTAGCAAGGGGTTTTACAGGCACCTTACGCTGGGTCTGTTTGGAAAAATCAAAAAACAGGGTATCTGGGCTAACTGACACCACGCGTTGTTCGTGTGGAAACTGTCGGTTGATAAAGCCCAATTGGTTGGAAAAAACAATCCAGTCTTTGGTTTTTAACGAGCTTAGGTCCACCTGAACCTTTGGGGTTTCCAATGCAGCTTTGGAAAACAGGAATTGCCATCCCGTCATCTCCAGCTTCACTTTTACCGTATCGGATTGCTGGGGGTGAAATGCGCGTTTCTCGGGAAGATTGACATATTCAATCGCCGCCTTGACGGAAACAGTATATTGATTGGAGATCGAAAACAATAACCAAGCTAACAACGAAATTCCAACACAACGCACGAAGACATTAATCTTACGCCGTTGGGTCTTATTTATTCGAACTGCATTCGCCATGATACAAACTTAATCAATTTGCGTAAAAATCAGCCCATAGGCAAATAAAAACTTAGTCCACTAGGCGTATAAATCAGCTAATAAAAAATTGTCTGTCCAACGACAACTCACTTATCACCAAAAAAATCCATGAACATCTTTCATAAGGAGAGCACTTGATCTGTTCGTAAAGGCAGACACGGTCATCCAAAGTAAAAAAACACCAATTGCATGCGTCTATCCAAATAAGCTGTACTTAAAATTTGGTCAAAACCGAAAGATGGCTTGATCAAATCTAGACTAAAATACTGTAATCGAAAGAGCACCCGATACAACCATAGCTCGAATAAATAGTATAATTCAATAAAAATTTAAAATAAAACATTAAATAATATATGTTTTATTTTAAATTTCATTAAATTTGTGTTAATCAAAAAAAAATCAATTATGAAACTATCCACTAATAACACAGCGCGATATCTCTACTATCTTTCTCGCGTAGTAATGGTATTCTATGTCCTATTCTTGGCATCAAATTTATTTTCATCCGGCATACCTGTCGCAGGTAGCGGTCTCAAAGCTTATGGGGTTTATAATGTTAATATAATACCCAAAGCCGCAGATGGCCCAGCAAATCAACAAAAGGATGTTTCTCAAACATTGGATCACTGGTTCAAGGACACATTGATTATCAGTCCTTACCATGCGAAGGGCTTCGTTCAGTTGAGATTTCAATCCCTGAAAGAATTACTTTCCTTCTCATCTATTCTTTATCAAACCGCACAGTTATGTTACTGGATTCTAATTGGTTTATTAATTCTCGTTGTTCAGAAACTTTTTAAATCGTTTAGTAATAATACATTTTTTACGGATAAAAATGCTTCATTAATCGTTTTCAGCTCATTCTGCCTAATGCTTTTGCCTGTTATGAGATGGATTACACAGGAATTTTTCCTTAATTGTATTACAAAATTAAGTTTAAATAGTTCGGACTATATGTTACACAATGGAACACATCTTTTCGATACGGAGACAATCATTGGATTAGTATTATTAGCTTTTGGCGCAGCTTTTAAATCCGGTGTCGTCTTAAGTAGGGAGAATGAATCCTTTATTTAATTAAACATGCCCATTATAATTAATTTAGATATTGTCTTAGCCAAGCGTAAAATGTCTTTGACAGAATTATCGGAGAAAGTCGGTTTAAGCCTTGTCAATCTTTCCATCTTAAAAACAGGTAAGGCTAAAGGCGTCCGGTTTGAAACCTTAGAAGCCATCTGCAAAGTACTGGACTGCAAACCTGGAGACATTCTTGATATCGAGTAAACCAAAAAGATACAGAACAGTATAGTGCCAAATTTCTCTTTATCTCAAAATTAAGCTAACATAGAAACGGGCAACTCCTGTTTTTACAGGAAACCGCATCAGCTGGCACCGTGTTCTAATGAAACCAACAGCTTCATTGCATTTTTCTCTTTTGTGGCAAGGGTTTTGAGAATTTCCGATGCCTGTTGCACGTCATCGAAACTGATTGTCTCCGCAATTTGATTAAACAATTCCGACAAGGATGTCCACAATAATGCAATCTGCACAAACTCATGATGAACCTCAGCGATCTGCTCTATTTCGAGCAGATCATAACTTTCTTTTATAAAGTCGCGATATAGATTTTGAAACAAGGCGCCGCCAGTACCTGCGTTTTCCATCAAATTTGTAGCCATTTTAAACTCACTTTCAATCGCATGACTCGTCTTGTACCATTTGGTCAATTTCTCAGCAGTCTTCAAAATTCCTTTATATGAAATGTTGCTGATGGGCGGTGCAAGATATTCCTTTGCATTATTGACCATTGCAGCAATCAGCACTTCTTTCAATTCCAAATCCCTACCACTACCTGCTATCGTGTAATACAGATTTTTAGACGCCATAGGCCCCTTCTTAGCCCTAGCTAGCGCCAAACTCGCAATGGATGTACGCGCGCTTCCACCCTGCTGCCGCGTATCCACCAGATAGGCATTATCATGGTCATAGCCATAAATAGCTACATAATGACCCGCGAAATGAAAGGGGTTTGCAAAATACTCCAGATGATAGGCGTCGAGTTTTAAGCCTACTGGTTGCCCCCTATCCAAGAGCTGTTGTACAGCCCGCCAAGCTTTTACTTTTGAAGAAGTTTCATGAACGCTGAGGTTTAGACCGAGATTTTTGCAGATATGCTGCGTCAGGAGATCTGGTTTTATTCGTCCGCCCAAAAATGGAAAGTCCATGGTTTTCATTTTCCAGTAGATAAAACTGAGCCCTTCCCCTAGTCCAAAAAGCATCGGCTCCGAAAGCTCAATGCCTATATGGGCCAGTAATGTACCTGTTGCCGTTGTTTCACAATGCTGCCCATCAAATGGTCTAAGATTTTTCATAGCATTCTTTTTCACAAAATTAGAAGCTCGATTGACAACTAGATGTCAACAATAAAGAAATCCGCTTTCTGTAGGCTTGTATTGAATAAATTTATCCCATTAAGATTAGAAATTGTAGTAACTATTCAGCGTCATCAATAAGTTTCATAATTTTCGGTTTGTCACGGGCGGAAAAATTAGATTAAGATAATATTCATCAGTCTCTTCCCAGCCATTAACTGCGGAAAACAAAACATCAAAATATATCCATGATGCATACTTAATCAAGTTGCGTAAAAATTAGCCTTATTGAGATGAAAATATAATACACTTGTAATCTGAACACTAAATTACGACTACATCAAGTTTTGCAATATAATAGTATATCAGATAATCGTGGATTCTAAAGATTATTGAATGCGCTCTTCCAGGATCTTTTATAAAAAAATTAGAGAAAAAAACATAAAAAATAAGTTTTTCTATATATTTAAGTAACCATATATATAATAAATTATGAAAAAAAGATTAAAATTCTCTCAGTAAAAAAGCAGAATCATTAAGAAGTGTTGAATTAACATTTTTAAATGGAGCAATTAAAGAAACGCTTTACTTAAAAAATGGCGTCTGGGTTCCAAAAACAGAAAATATCATCAAAAGAGAATATAAAGATTCAAAAAGCAGCCAAATTATATATGGCTATACTTATTTAAAATCTATTGGTAAAACTTCTTCCGCCATAAATAAAACTGCTAAATCTCCGATCACAACATCAACAGGTTTGTATGGCTGGAACGGAAGATGCTTTGTTTGGGGGACATTAATTCGTAATGAAGAAGGAGTAGAACTATTTTTCCCCGCAGATTATACAACACAAAGTCTTTTAAATATTTGCCCTGGCCCAAATGAGGCTTTTGCAAAGGTTCCGAAAAATTAAATTTAATAAATTATGAAAAAGTTCAAACTAATCTATCTTTCAATATTATTTTGTTTACTGTTCTTTAGCAGATTATATAGTCAACAGAAAAATGATATGGCTATGTTAGAGAATAAAAAAGAATCTCAATATATTCTCAATAGCTTATACAAACACAAAAACAATAAAACTTTGATACTCTACAATAATAATTTTTACAGTTTAAATAATTTCAATTTGATAGATACACTCGCTAAAAATGAGAAACTGAATTTTAAACTAATTAACAAATCTGATTCAATTAAAACACTAATCTCAAAAGAAGTAAAATCTATTATTATAGTAAAGTAATAATACTACACCAAAAATCATCCTGACCAACAAATGTTTTACTGAAAGCTACGATTTCTCAAAACGTCGACCAGCACAACGAGGGTGTAAACTGAACTGTGTCAAATAAAGAATTTCTATATTTAGACACAGAATATGAGTAAAGACAATTTTGACTTCGAAAGCTTCAAAGAGGAAGCAATGAAAGGCCTTTATGATGGCAAGAAAATGGGCGGTACAGACGGAGTTTTTGCTCCGATGCTGAAACACCTTCTGGAAAGCATGTTGGAGGGAGAGCTGGACCACCACCTACAGGAGAATAGAGCTTCCGGAGAGATCAACCGTAAAAATGGGAAGACGAAAAAAACGGTCAGGAGCCTTCAATCAGGACATTTTGAACTGGAGAGCGGCCGGGACCGAAACGGTACATTCGAGCCAAAAATAGTTCCTAAACGACAGTTGATTATCACTGACGAACTGGAAGGCAACGTTATAGCGATGTATGCCAGGGGCATGAGTACGCGGGATATCTCGGGTTATGTTAAGGAGATGTACGCCATGGATATATCTGCTACGGAGATCTCCAATATTACCGACAAGGTTATCCCTGCCCTGAACGAATGGCGAAACCGTCCGCTTGAATCGGTATATCCCTTTGTTTTTCTGGATTGTATGCATTATAAAGTTAAAGACAATGGCAGTGTCCAGACCCGTGCGGTGTACAATATACTTGGGGTAAACAGGGATGGTCGTAAAGACCTGATCGGCATTTATCTTTCGGAAAATGAAGGGGCCAAGTTCTGGCTTTCGGTACTGACCGATCTGAAGCAGCGCGGCGTAGAAGATATTCTGGTTGCGTGCGTCGACGGATTAAAGGGTTTTCCCGATGCTATCGAAGCTGTTTATCCGAAAACCCAGGTACAGCTTTGCATAGTTCACCAGATACGCTCAAGTCTGCGGTATGTTCCGGAAAAAGATAAAAAAGCCGTTGTTGCAGATTTAAAGCCTATCTATCAAGCAAATAGTCAGGATCAGGGCTACGAAAAACTATTGGAGTTTGATGAGAAATGGGGCAAGAAATATCCCTTATCTGTAAAAGGATGGCTGGATAATTGGGGGAACCTCTCTACTTACTTTGAGTATTCGCCCGATATCCGCAGAGCTATCTATACGACAAATGCCATCGAGGCGATGCACCGGCAGGTCAGAAAAATTACAAAAACCAAGGGAGCATTTACATCCGATCAGGCTCTATTAAAGCTAGTTTACCTGACCATCAAGGATATATCAAAAAAATGGACCATGCCTATTCGGAATTGGGGATTGACAATGCAACAATTACATATTAAATTTGGGGACAGGATTAAAGCCTTCGGCAACTCCTTTTAGGGTTCGCTCTCGAGGCTTTCAGCCTCCGAGAACGAACCCTAAAAGGAGTGATGTGACACAGTTCAATTTACACTACCAGCACAACATTTGTTAACCGCTATAGTATGTACTTACCAATCCTCAGAAGATCGATGAAACATTTACACCTAATATAAATCCATCATAAAGGCAGGATCTCTTCGCGCACTTATATCTGTTTTCCGAAAAAATACGTTTAAATCTTCAGTTTGAACAGCAGCAACATCATCTATTTCTTGCTGCTTAAACCAGACTCAAATTATATAATTCATGTTTCATCTTCTCCTTTGGGGGAAGTTAGCATTTCTTGCGATATACTTTTTTTTACATAATGTAGCCCCATCCCTATTTTCTCTTTTAATTTTTTAGCTGCAACAAAAGAATATCAGCTGGTAACCAAACTAGGATTTTTTACAGTGATTGTTCAGTGATTGTTCAGTGATTGTTCAGTGATCGTTCAGTGCAGACTGAATAAACAATGACTGATTACTGTCTAAACATAGACTAAAAATTGTGATTATGGATTACCTGATATTAGCATATCTTCTTTTTAATGCTTATCTTAATTATGTATAAGATAACCAATAAATTATGGCAATTATCAAAAATGGCGTTAATGGGACTGTTTCCGGGAAAGCAGGCTCTGTTGTATTTGTGTCGACTAAAACAGGAAATTATGTACGCTCTCTCCCTCGCGTTAGAAAACGAGAGCCCACACCTGAACAACTGCTGAGTAGAACACGCTTCAAAACTACGAGGTCGCATATGAGCGTGTTAAACCCAATCATCAATATGGGTTACAAGGCATACAGTTATCCGAAACGGGCCTATGATGTCGCAATTTCTTATAATTTGAACCATGCGCTTATTTAGGAAGAGAACGGTTTTGTAGTGGACTGGCAAAAATTTATGATTGCCAAAGGAAGCCCTAATCCCATCACTTCCTACACGATGGATTTCGATCAAGAAAACCAAGTACTTCTGGTTACTTGGGAATATAACGCCTATCTGGAGCAGAAATTTGACATGGGAACTTATGATTCGTTCTTATTCCTATATAATGCAGCGGATATAATGCAGCGGATAATGGGGCTGAATATCCATTTTTGACGAATGAGGCGAAAAATAGCTTAATAGCTTGTAGACAAAATATTGATATACCGAAACATAAAAAGCAAGTGACCTATGAAGTGTATATCTTTTTTGTAGAGCGCTATGGAGGAGGTAATACAGACAGTATGCACTTAGGTAAGATAAAGGTTTGACCAGTACATAAAAAAGCCAGTTTTCTACGAAAACTGGCTTTGATTTCTTTCAGGAAAAAGCTTAAGAAGCGCTCTTCTCCGTATTGTTAGCAGCTTTAGAAGCATCTAAAGCAATTGCTGATTTATCAAAACGGATTTTTACACCCGAACCTACATCGACTAAGAAAGTAGTTTCTGATACTTCTACAATACGGCCATGAATACCAGCTGTAGTAACAACTTTAGAGTTCACACCAAGTTCTTCAATATATTTTTTGTGATCTTTTTGCTTCTTCATCTGCGGTCTGATCATAAAGAAATAAAATACCACGATAATCAAAACCATTGGTAAAAAACTCATCAAATTGCCTCCCGCTGCTTGTAATAATACTGTGTTCATCTTCTATTATATCGTTTAATAATGTGTTATTTTGCTAATACTTCGCCTTTGAGCTGCACCGTTGTTAAGCCATTGGAAGCATTCGATTGAATCGTAATGATTTTCTGCTGTTTACCAACCTGTCCTTCACTATTGAAAGTTACATGGATCTCAGATTTTCCACCTGGCAAAATAGGGCTTTTCGAAAACTCAGGTTGTGTACAACCACATGAAGCAGTCACTTTCGAGATAATAACAGGTGCATCACCCGAATTTTTCAACACAAAGGTATGTTTTACCTGTGCGCCTTCTTTCACCTGACCGAAATCAAATGCAGCCTCTTCAAATTCTACTTTTCCCAATTGTGCTGCTGCCTTAGAAAGGCTATCCGCAGCTGCTGTTTCAGTCGCTGTCTTGGTTCCCTCTTCTTTTCCTTTTTGTGCATTTCCACAAGAAAATAAAAGTACTGCCGACAAAGCTAAAACCGAATATTTGCCAAAGTTTTTCATTCGTATAAATTATTTATGCGTTTGGTTTTAATCTCTTAAACCACGACCTGCCTTCTGAATTCTTCCTTGTTGGTTCAGATCGTTCAGTATTTTATCCAAGATACCATTGATAAATGTATTACTTTTCAATGTACTGAATACCTTAGAAATTTCAATATACTCATTTATTGTCACTTTCACTGGAATAGATGGAAAATTAACCAATTCACATATAGCCATACGCATCAATAATGTATCCATTAAGGCAATACGATCTGATTCCCAATTCTTCGTTTTATCAGAGATAAGTTTTTGATACTCATTTGTATTGCGGATAGTTTTACCCAACAATGCAATGACATAGTCGCTATCATCATTCCAGTTTTGCGTAATCTCTGCAAGTTTATTTTTACGTGGATCTTCAGAACTAAAATTCTTAAAAGTCTTCGCAATCAAAGCTTGCAATACTTCTTTATCTACCGGCCAGTTGATGAATTTTTCTTCAAAAACCTGCTCTATAACCGGCGATTTCAAGATGATCTTTTTAAAGATATGCTTGATGATATCTTTTTCCGTACCGATCGAACGATCTTCTTGTTGCAAGTACTCCAAATAAGCTTCAGAATCCTTTAACTGCAAAAATACAGTACGTACGATCTCCGGATCAAAGCTCCAGGAAATCTTATACTTTTTGACACCTTCTCCATATTGTGGATTTTGTCTCAATGACTCAATAAAAGTGTTTGTACTTAACTTGGTCGTTAAAGACAAGTCTTTTTCAGTTGGTAAAAACTTATTGGCCCTACCCTCTGCATCTATTAAGACATAATCAGATACTTCATCTAAAAGATTCAGTGTCCACATATACATCTCATAAACTTCATCCACATTTTTTAATAGTGCTTTCTCAAATGTTTTGATGTCTTTATCTTCCGAAAGACTGTACGCATAAAGCGTTTGCACTACTTTTACCCTCAGGTGTCTCCTGTTTAACATAGTAATTTTAAAGAACGATTTTTTATAAAATAATAAATAAGAACGATTTTGGGATGAAGACTATCTCTTGATTTTTTTAATATCTTGGATACGCTTCTCCGCGATGCGATTGGCCGCTTCAAAAGTAGAGATATTCTCTTCTTTTGATTTTTTTAACACGTCTCTAGTCGCATTATAAATATTTTTGATCACAAATTCAGTGTGATCTACGCCATAACTTTGAATTTCTGAATAACAGCCGATTAATGCACCAGCGTTGATCAAATAGTCAGGAGCGTATAATATACCTCTTTCATGAAGGATAGAACTTGTAACAAGTTCATCTTTCAATTGATTATTGGCAGAACCAGCAATAATTTTGCATTGCATTTTCTGCGCGGATTCTGGATTTACGGTACCGCCTAATGCACAGGGAGAATATACATCAAATTCGTGATCGAATACTTCACCGTAAGGTATTGGTTCAGCTTTGTACTTAGCCGCTACTTTTAGCATTTTTTCTTCCGTAATATCGCTTACATATACACGCGCATTCTCTTCACGCAACATCGCAATTAAACGCTCACCAACACCGCCTACTCCATGTACAATTACTTTTTTACCAGCAACATTTTCCGATCCGTATAATTCCTTTAAGCAGGCTTTTATACCGAAATAAACACCTTGAGCAGCGAAAATCGAAGGATCACCAACGCCACTGCCATGAATTGCTTTTGGTAAACCAGCAACATGGTCAGTTTCGGTATAAATATGTTCTAAATCGCGTTGTGTGGTACCTACATCCAAGGAAGCAATGAAATTTCCATTCAATCCTTCAATAAACTGGCCCAAACGGCGCAATAAAACCTCAGATTTGTCCAAACGGCTATTCCCAATAATAACAGCACTACCACCGCCTAAATTCAATCCAGTGATGGCTGATTTATACGTAATGGCCTTGGATAAACGTAAAGCATCCTCAATAGCTTCTTCTGTACTTTCGTAAGGTAACATACGAACCCCTCCTATCGCTGGCCCTAAGGTTGTATCATGGATCGCAACGATAGCTTTCAAGCCCACCAATTCATCATTACAGAAAAATAAGTTTTGATGGCCAGACTGGCTCATCAATTCAAAAATAGAATTTTGAGATGTTGACATAAAATGTACTACTCTAATTTGTTTTAATTTTTTAAGGTACTTGATGCAAAAGTAGGAAAATTATTCGTTGTGCATAACAACTTTTTTTATCCAAGACTTAACATTTGATTTCCGAATGACAGTAAATTCACTCAAATCGTAAAGCATTTTGATGAATTAGTCCTACTTTTGTATTCGTAATATGAAGGATCTCGCCTACTTAAATAAGTACTTTTATAAATACCGCTGGAAACTGGTTCCAGGGGTTATTTTTGTTATCATCTCCAACTATTTCGGGGTATTGCCTGCAAAGGTAATTCGCGAAGCATTTGATTTGGTACAGGAAAACATCTATCTATACCGTCTATTTGATGGTTTCGACAGACAGGAACTCATCTACAAGGTATTTGGCACCAGCCTCCTGTTTTTTGGTTTCGTCGTCCTCCTACTGTCGCTCTTGCGGGGCATATTTTTATTCTTTATGCGTCAGACGATTATTTTAACCTCGCGTTATATTGAATACGACCTCAAAAATGAGATCTATAATCACTACCAAGATTTAAACTTCGGTTTCTTTCGGAAGAACAATACCGGAGATCTCATGAGCCGAGCCACCGAAGATGTCAATCAGGTACGTAACTACTTAGGCCCCGCCATCATGTATGCGATCAATACGGTAGTTTTATCGATCATGGTCATCTATGCGATGTATAGCGTCAATGGACGATTGGCTACTTATGCATTGGCGCCAATACCGGTCCTATCGGTTATTATTTTATTTGTCAATAGGATTATTAACAAGCGTAGCTTAAAAATACAGAAACAGCTGGCGAACCTTTCTTCTTTCGTGCAGGAAACTTTTGCAGGTATACGCGTCATCAAGACCTATACCAGAGAACAAAATAAAATGCAGGAATTTGAGAAGGAAAGTACCATTTACCGCAATACGGCTCTTGATCTCGTCAAAGTACAGGCTGTTTTCTTTCCGCTTATTCTATTGCTGATTGGGCTCAGTACGGTAATCACCATTTATATTGGTGGAATTGAAGTTGCCAAAGGAACAGTCACTGCCGGAAATATTGCTGAGTTTATCATCTATGTCAACCAGTTGACTTTCCCTGCCATGTCTTTGGCTTGGGTTACATCATTGGTACAACGTGCTGCAGCCTCACAAAAACGCATCAACGAATTTCTCCATACTGAATCTCCAATTGTTAACGGAACAGCTACCCAAGAACTAGCGGGTGAAATCAGGGTTGATGGGATCTCCTTTACCTATCCAGAAACAGGTATTCAGGCGATTAAAAATATATCGTTCCAAATTCCGGTTGGCAAAACACTTGCTATTATCGGAAAAACAGGATCCGGAAAATCTACGCTGGCCAACTTACTCCTTCGGATGTATGATATCGACAAAGGAAGTATTCATTATGATAGTCTTGAAATTAAAAACCTTGATTTCAAAAGCTTGCGCCAACAAGTTGGATTTGTCCCACAAGATGTTTTCCTATTTTCAGATACCATTGCCAATAATATAGGCTTTGGTTTAGACCACTTTACACAGGAACAAGTGGAACAGGCCGCCAAAGATGCCGCTGTATACGACAATATTATAGCTTTTGAAGATGGATTTGAAACTGCCGTTGGGGAACGTGGTATCACCCTCTCCGGTGGACAAAAACAACGGGTATCCATCGCACGCGCTTTAATTAAGGAACCCAAAGTATTGATTTTTGATGACTGTCTTTCCGCCGTGGATACAAAAACAGAAGAAACAATTCTCCGTTCGCTAAGCCGCATCATGAAAGGCAAGACCTGTATTTTTATTGCCCATCGCATCTCGACGATCAAGAATGCAGACCATATATTGGTGATGGATCAAGGCGAAATTGTAGAACAGGGTACACATGCTGAATTGATGGAGAAAAGAGGTGAATATTTTGAACTCCATGAAAAGCAATTACTGGAAAGTGTCGAAGGATAATTAAAATATCCCTGAATTCAGCTAAAGGATAGAAGGGATATCTCTCCTAAATTTGTCTTAAATATTTAAGTCAAACATTTTACAATAAAGGATCATGGAGAGAACCCCTATTCAGAAGGCTACGTCAAGTGACGGAAAAACAATTGCTATTATTTCTTACTTAACCATCATCGGCCTTGTTGCTGCCATCATTATGAACAACAAGGAAAAGACTGCTTTAGCGCAATTCCATATCCGACAAAGTATAGGCATTTCAGTAACAGGAATGGCTTTGGGACTGTTACGTTTTGTTCCGGGTATTGGCGGAATCGCCATTAGTATTGTTGGATTGCTCCTACTTATTGCTCTTATACTAGGATTAATGTCCGCATTTTCCGGAGAGCGGAAACCACTCCCCTTCATCGGTGAAAAATACCAGGAATGGTTCAATATGATCTAATCGACATTTTCAAGACATGGAGCACCTTCCCATCAAAGATGCTCCATGTTATCGTTTTTTATGAACGTTCTGCCTTTAATTGAACATAGCGCATCTTTAGCTAGCTTTCATATCGGGCACCGCTTTCTCTTCTTTAAAAAACAGGGCAAATAGCACAAGACAAAAACCAGAAATACTTGCAGGAATAAACCAAAGATATTCCCAAAATTGAGCAGCATAAGCTGTTTTTAGATAATCTGAAACAGCACCGGCAACCCAAAATCCGATCAGCATCCCTACACCATACATCGCAATGGTAATAAAACCCTGTGCAGAAGCCTTGTATTTTTCACCAGCAATTCGATCGGTATAGATCTGACCCACTACGAACATAAAATCATAGCAGATGCCATGCAATAAAATTCCAAATAGCAATAAGAATGACCGTTCCTGTCCGTCGCCGTAAGCAAAAAACAAATAACGGAGTGCCCAGGCCGCAATGCCCAGTAAAATCATCTTTTTATACCCTAAGCGTCTAAAGAAAAATGGAATCAACAGCAGGCAGATGGCTTCGGAAAATTGCCCCAACGCCATTTTTGCTGTGGGGTTCGGTATTCCGGCGTTGACCAAAAATGGGTTCGCATTTTGATAATAGAACGAAATGGGAATACAGATGACAATTGCTGTTACAAAAAAAATCAGAAAACTCCGCTGTTTTAAAAGCTTCAATGCATCCAAACCGATTGCCTTTCCAAAATCAAACTTTTCATCCCTGAGTTTCACCTGAGGTGGAGTTTTTGGCAGGGCCAAACTAAAGAATGCCAGTAACAACGAACAAACCGCGCCCATAATAAAGGTATTATGCAAGGCACCTGCCTGTATCGATTCGGGAGCATCCCAACGGAACAAATAACTGATCACGAGTCCCGAACAGATCCAACCGATCGTTCCCCACACGCGTACCCCCGGAAAATATTTCTTCGCGTCTTCAATATGCCGGAATGCGATCCCATTGGATAAGGATAGCGAAGACATGTAAGCCATAAAATAGACAAATACATAGGGATAAAAATGTGTCGCATCGGGTGCCTGCGACATCCCGTAAAGTAGTGCAGCTCCAATGAGATGTAATGCTGAAAGTACCCGCTCGGCATTAAAATACCTGTCGGCGACAAAACCCACAAAAAAAGGAGCAAATACAGCACCAAGGGATTGTGTTGCAAAAATATTCGCGACCTCCATACCCGAGGCATTGAGCGATTTAATAAGGTATGTTCCCAAAGTAACAAACCAGGCCCCTTTGATAAAATATTCTAAAAACATCATCAGGGACAATTGGACGCGTAATACTGGTTTCATCGATTAATTCGTGTTGGAGGTGTTTGTTTTGATTTATTTCATCGGTTTCAATGACCACGTAGACGCCTTATGTTATTGATACACACAACGACAGCGAGCGATACGATTGCTGAAATAACGCGCTCGTTGTCCTCGAGTGACTATCGCTTAAACAGGCTATTGTCTTCAGTTGTCATTGCTCTATACAAGCTCAAATAGAGCTCTATTTTATTCTTATGATTCGGGCAATGCATTTCGCATAAAATTAAGCCAGTTCTTGCTGGCAATCTTTTCAAGATCCGTGTTATCATACCCTCTTTTTGACAGGATACCAAATACTTTTTGGATATCAGCAATCGTTTCCAGATCATAAGGACACTGCTCACGGCCAAATGCTCCGTCTAAATCGCTCCCCACGCCAACATGATCGACATTTCCTGCCAATTGACAAATATGATCAATATTGTTGGCCATGATATCCATGGAGCAATTGCTTGTTTTAGGGTCGGATACACCGCGGACCCAATTCGGTACCATCATCCAAGCATCGAGCGCTACACCGATCACCGCTTTTTTCTCCACAAGTGTCTTAATCATTTCATCACTGAACTGCCTATTATGGTCCACAAATTTGCGGCAATTATTGTGACTGGCCCAAATCGCCCCCTGATAACGTTGTACAGCATCCCAAAAAGCATCATCATTTAGGTGTGTCGCGTCCAATATCATCCCCAATCGCTCCATTTCCTGCAACAACCTTATTCCCTGCTCATTAAGCTTGCCGGATGAATCTGTTCCGTTGGCATATCGACCTGGCCCGTAATGTGCTGGCCCAATCGCTCTTAAACCATAGTTATAGGCTGTTTCGAGATAGCTGATATCCACAATGGAATCGGCACCTTCCAGACTCAGCAGATACCCGATTGGCCTATCGGCATGATCGCCACCATCCGACCAAAGCGCCAAATGTTGGTCCAGATCAGTTTTTGTACAGATCATTTTCATTTGGCCATCGGCTTCCATTGCTTTATACCATGCAAGCTGTCCTTGTGTTTGCGCCCATGCCTGTTCCGGTGAGTACCAGCCTGGTAATGGGCTATCGGGTTTTACGAAACGGGCGATTTGTGTAGCAACAACCAAACCAATATGACCACGACGCAATTCGTCAAAAGTGACTGTTGCCTTAGCACGATCGGGCTTGTCATCCATCCCCTTTTCCCTACGGTTCAGTTCGGTAATCGGCAATCGAAGATCCCGATTCCATTCCATGGCATTCATACTCAAATCCAAATGTGCATCGACCAAAAATGGCATTTCAAATTCGTACATATCAATAATTTATTTTTTTATTTCGCGCATAAACAGTCCAAATTTGATCTGCCTGCCGTTCATTGACAACTTGAAGTTCGCCATAACAAGCTACTGTTGGGCAGATGTGCCTTGGCATGGCATAAAGGGCATCGCCGATATTAAATTGTGCAGTATTGGAAACTTCAACCACCAAATGTTCTTCACTCTGCATTTTTATTTCGCCAATACGCGGATCAAAAAACTTGACGCGGGGTTGCGGCGATTCACATGCAACTGATTTATACCCCAGATCCAAACAAAGGTGCTTGTGATCAACGATAGAAACGACACGCGTCAAAAGTACCGCCGCAAGCATAAAATCTTGTTCTGCGTAATTTTCGGCATAGCCGAAATCCCAAAACACAAACGTTCCGGGACTGCATTCTACATCGCTGCGTTCGGCATGAAAAGGGAAACTTGGCGAACCGCCAATAACTTTAGTCAAAGGTTTAGAAGTAGACCCCTGCGCCATAAGATAGGCGGTTTCGAGTATACTATACGAATGTTGGGATTGCTTTTCGCGAAGTTTATAATCTTTGTCATGAATATGACCGTCATAACCATGCACACCTACCAACTGAATACCTTCCAAAAGATGGATATCCATAACGAGACGCTCAATCCCTTCTAAAGATACTCCTGTACGGCCCATGCCAATATTAACATCGAGATAAACAGCGCTGCGTAAGCTTTTCGACAGACTACGCTTTGAAATCTCCTGTGCTGCATCGACATGATCCACAAGACAGGCAAAATGTGTCTCCGGAAAGGCGGTTACAAGATTCAAAAAACGATCTATCTTTGGCCCTACGGGCTGGTATGCCAGCAAAACATCTTTTGCACCGATAACACCCAATAGTTCAGCTTCTGCAATGGTTGCACACTTAAACTTTGTAATCCCCCTATCCATCATCAGTTGGCATACTTCCCGACACTTGTTCGTTTTGATATGCGGCCGCAATCGATCAGCCCGCCCATGCACAATATGTAAAGCGCGGTCTATGTTCTTGATAATGCGATCAGGATAGACCAGCAAGGCTGGCGAATCGACCTGATCGACATCATGTATATGGCACCAAGTTTCCATACAATTCCGATTAGTATAACTCAAATAATGCTTCGATTTCTACGGGAATATTATCGGGCAAAGAACCAAATCCAACTGCACTACGTGTTCCAATACCATTCTCTTCTCCCCAAACCGCAGCGAATAGCTCACTACAGCCGTTAATTACGCCTGGATGATAAAGAAAATCCGAGGTACAGTTGACCATGCCCAATACCTTGATCACACGCTTGATTTTGTTTAATGAGCCCAAGTTGGTTTTAATGGTCGACAACATGGTTAGACCAACTTGTCTCGCCGCAAGTTTGCCTTCTTCAGGACTGATATCACTTCCAATTCGACCGATAATTAATGCAGCATCATCTTGTACAGGACCATGCCCAGAAAGATACAGGTACTTGCCGTCAATGACGTATGGTTTATAGACACCTTTAGGTGCCGGTGCTGGTGGTAATGTCAAACCTAATTTTTCGAATTGTTCATCTGCGTTGTACATCTTTAACGATTTTAAAGTTTAAAATAAAAGCTAATATAAAATTAATTGCAATAGTAAAACTGCAAGCAGCCCAACAATGGAAACAATCGCCTCCATGATGGACCAGGAAAATAAGGTATCCTTTATGCTAAGTCCAAAGTACTCTTTAAATAGCCAAAATCCGGTATCATTAACATGGGAAAACATCAAACTGCCGGCTCCTATCGCCAACACCATAAGGTTGGGATCCACTTTTCCCCCTGTAACAATCGGTAGCAGCACACCAGCGGCCGTTAAAGCGGCTACTGTGGCCGAGCCGACACAACCTCTGATAACAGCTGTAATTAACCAAGCCAATAGTAGAGGTGAAATCGACAGCTGCTGCAGGGTATTGGCCAATAATAGACTCACACCACTATCCTCCATCACCTGTTTAAAGATTCCCGAGCCAGCAATAATCAGTAGGATCATGGCAATATCTTTCACTGCAGATTCATAGATTTTCATCACATTGGTCATCGATCGCCCCAATTTCAATCCCAATAAATAGGTTGCTACACTGACCGCAATAACCATAACAACGGTGGGGTTGCCGATAAACTTAACTCCCTGCTGCAGCGCTATATTGCTTGTATGATAGCAATAAGGAAGCAATGTAAATAAGACAATGAGCAATACCGGCAGCAAGGCTACAACCAAACTCACGGCCACTGTGGGGCGCAGATACTGCGCTGATTCCGAGTGATCTTTCTCGCGGAAAATTGATTCCTGACTTGCCCGTATATTTTTGAGGCTTCTTCCAAAAATTGGCCCACCCAATATAATAGCGGGTATGGCGATCAAAAGACCATAGATAAGTGTTAGTCCCATATCAGCGTGAAACAGGGCAACTAATGCAACCGGGGAAGGATGCGGCGGAATAAAGCCATGTGTGACAGACAGGGCTGCCAGCATCGGTAATCCAATATATACTGTCGGCAACTTATAGCGGTAGGAAATCGAAAATATCAAGGGGACTAATAAGACAAATCCGATTCCATAAAATAGCGGTATTCCAACGATAAAACCCGTCAACATAAGCCCCCACTGCAGGTATCGCTCTCCCATCAGGCGGACCATTTGCTCAGCAATTATCTCAGCGGCCCCACTTTCAGCAACAATTTTCCCCAACATTGCGCCCAGAACAATGATTAAAGTTAGGCTTCCCATGACGCCTGCAACACCTTTTTCAACTGTACCCACCAACTGTGCCGGTGGAATACCCAAACAAAGTCCGCTGAGTAGGGAAACAACTAAAAAAGCGAGAAAGGCATTGATCTTAAAATAAGTTATGCAAAGGATAAGCAAACAAATGCTGATTACAATGAGGAGTATAGTCATTATATCACTATTAGGTTTTCCCTCAATTTGAGAGCTTGTATAAAATTTGGTCTATTAAATCATTTTTTCATCCTGAAAGTAAGGTAATTTTTCATTTTTTGCAAGAAAAATGAAAAATTAATGAAAATAAAAAAGGTATGGCTTACACCATACCTTTCTGTTTCCGTGACCTATCTCTTTTTGCTTTCATGACCTATCGTCAAAAAAAACCAGCAATAGGCCCTTGTTGAAAATTTATTTTTTAGGGATCTCTTTGAGAATTTCGAGCACAAAACTCCAAAACTTCTGTACCGAAGAAATGGAGACACGCTCTGCAGGCGAGTGTGCCCCCAAGATTGTTGGTCCAAAAGAAATCATATCCATTTCGGGATAGTTTGTTCCCAAGATACCGCACTCAAGCCCGGCATGGCAAGCGACGACTTCTGGAGCTTCACCATGTTGTCTTGTATAAATTGATTTGAGCACTTCTAAAATTTCAGAATTCGGATTAGGTGCCCATCCTGGATAATTGCCCGAAAAATTGACAGTAAAACCACCTAGTTCAAATGCGGCTTTTAAAGATTGGGCTAAATCAAATTTAGACGTTTCAACAGAAGATCTGGTTAGACATTTGATGGAAACCTTTTCCCCGCCTACTTCTACTTTAGCAATATTATTGGAGGTTTCTACCAAGTCTTCAAAATCGGCGCTCACACGATACACACCATTTAAGGACGCATAAACACTGTTGATCAGGTTTTCCTGCACGTTTACTGGAACTACTGTTGCATAAGCAGCATCAGTTTGCTTTACGACAATTTCCATAGCCGGTTCTGTCGTTGCAAACTCCAATTTAATATCCTGAGCCAATTGTGTCAAATTCTGAACAAAGTCAGTTGCTTTATCCTTCGCGATAACCACCTTTGCAACACTTTCTCTCGGAATGGCATTGCGTAGACTTCCGCCCAACAAAGAAGCAATACGCAATCCATAATGTGCATTGGCGCCAAAGAGCAAACGGTTCATCACTTTATTAGCATTGGCAAAACCTTTATGAATGTCCATACCAGAATGCCCGCCATGTAGTCCTTTTACGGTAATTTCAAAAGATAACGTATCAAAGGGACAAGGCTCTGCAACGTAGGACTGCGTTGCCGTCACATCAATGCCCCCAGCACAACCAATATCAATTTCAGTATCGTTTTCGGTATCCAGATTCAACAGGATTTCACCCGAAAGCACACCGCCTTTTAAACCTAAAGCTCCCGTCATACCTGTCTCTTCATCAATGGTAAACAAGGCTTCAATAGCAGGGTGTTCAATAATGGATGATTCCAAAATCGACATGATTGTCGCAACACCAAGACCATTATCAGCCCCCAAGGTGGTGCCCTCAGCTTTCACCCAATCCCCATCAACATACATCTTAATACCTTCATTATCGAAGTCAAAAACAGTATCGTTATTTTTTTGGTGCACCATATCCAAATGCGACTGTAATACAATCGTTTTACGGTCCTCCATTCCCGGAGTAGCGGATTTTTTGATGAGCACGTTGCCAATCTCATCAACGTTTGTTTCTAAACCCAAGGATTTACCAAAGTCTACCATAAAGGCGATCACGCGCTCTTCTTTTTTAGAAGCTCTCGGGACCGCATTCAATGCAGAGAAATTTTTCCAAATTGCTTTTGGTTCTAAACTATTTTCAATCATATCTAAAATTTTTCCTTGGTCAAAGTTACTCCATTTTTATTAGATATCCGTTGATTATTGGTTTAGAATAAAAACAAAAGCCAATCGCTGTTCGTTCTAATACAGGGTATAAACATGAACAAATTAATATGCATAGACCAGTACAAGTTGAACGAAAGGATATTTATTTTAAACCTGATAAAAAGAGAGTGCTAGCACGTTTTTTTTCGTTGGGCGATGATCGCACGATAAAAGTTATTAAACGCATTTTATCCCTTAACGAGGCGCAACGGAAAGAAGTTTTTGGACAGGTTTTACGAAGTTATACGAAAAGACATCGCAGCATTGTTAATATCTTTGAACGTAATTTTGACCGCATAAGCCACTTATTGGAAAAGATTCCATTTCCAAAAGAGAAACTGAGCCAAATTGACAAGCTACTGATCGGCTCCTATTTCACGATGGAATATTCGATTGAATCGGCGGCATTGTTTAATCCTTCCATTATAGAACATCCGGATCAAACAGAATTATTTCGAGGTGAAAAACGGGTTATTTTGAGTTTCAGGGCTACAGGAGAAGGCCATGTCTCTTCGATCGTTTTTCGGTCCGGCACATTGGATGTCGACAACAATATACATATCGATTACGTCGGCAATCTATTGGACAAACCTATGCAAGTCAAAAATCACCGTTATCACAAGGAGTCATTCTTAAAGAAGATGAATGAGTTGCATGCCGAGCCAACGGAAGTTAAGTCCAAACTGGAAGCCAAGCTAACGGAGACATTTACCTACGAGGAACTCAAACGGTACATCGATGAAGTACGGCGCGATAGCGACGAAAACCTGGAAAATGTGACATTTCTACAACAGGCGCTCTGGCTCGCTTCCTCGCATTATGAAATGACTTTCTCCCTGGATACCTCCATTTCAGAACGCGTGATATTTCCGATTGCCGATACCGAAAAAAGAGGAATTGAAGATGCGCGTTTCGTTCAGTTCAAAAACGAAAGAGGTGAGAGCACGTACTATGCAACATACACCGCTTACGATGGATTCAGCATCCTCCCGAAATTACTCACCACAAAAGATTTTTACCATTTTAAAGTGAAACCTATTTATGGTGAAATTGCCAACAAGGGGGCTGCACTATTTCCACGTAAAATAAATGGACGTTATGCCATGCTCTGCCGTATTGATGGTGAGAACAACTACATCGCCTACTCCAATAATATCAATATATGGCAGGAAACGGCAATCCGGATTCAACAGCCAGAATATCCGTATGAATTTGTTCAGATCGGTAATTGCGGTTCGCCGATAGAAACGCAATACGGCTGGCTGATTTTAACCCATGCCGTTGGACCAATGCGTGAATATGTCCTCGGCGCGGCTCTTTTGGACTTGGATAACCCGCATGTGGAAATTGGGCGCCTACATAGCCCATTGATGACACCCAATGACGAAGAGCGAGAAGGCTATGTACCAAATGTCATTTATTCCTGCGGAGCCATTGTACACAACGAACACCTTATCTTACCTTATGCGATGTCCGATTATGCATCAACCTATGCGACCATCAAGCTCGAAGATCTATTGCTCGCTATCTTGAATCCTGATCGTTATCAATAAAAGCCCGGTAAACTACGATATAAGCCAAATAGAAACAAAGGGTGCTCTCCGCCCCTTGGTTTCTATTGATGCCATAGGATTCAAGGCCATCACAGCAACCTTTGGTTTCTTCATCATACAAAGCGAGCCGAAGATCATTCTCGCCCAAAAACCAGCGAAAGGAAGCAATCATACGGGTAAAATAGACCTTTTTATTCGTCAGTCGAAAAGCTTCACGATACATAAATACCATTGCCGTGACATCAAGGGGCTGCTGACCAAACTTGCTGATATGCTTTCCTTGCTTGGCCCATTCTTGGTTTCCGACCAATGAGAGCGCACCGTTTTGGACTGTAATACTTTCGAGAAACTTTAAAGTCGATAGTCCCAACTGTTTTATTGTTTCATCGTTCAAAAAAGGATAGGCCGTCAATAACGCATAGGGCAAAATTGCGTTATCATAACTCAATACCGCTTCAAACCATTGCCAGTTTTCATCTGAGCTTGCTTCGTATTCCCGTACCAGCTTGCCGATAAGTGCCCGCATCAACTCTATCATCACCTCGTCATTGGATTGATGATGCAAATATTCCGCAATTCCCAGTACAGTATAAGCTATCGCCCGGTTGGAACGCAACTGGCCAAAATTTGGCACGGCCCTAAAAAACAGTTCATGCCCCAATTGATAATAGCTTGTCAATTTTGTCTCCCGAAGAAGTACGCCCAATGCCCACATGGTCCGTCCAAAGGAGTCCTCCGAACCGACCTCATCGAGGAAACTATGTTGGAAATTCATAAAATTGTGAAAAAGCCCATCTTCGCGCTGATGATAATAGATATAACTCAAGTAGGTCGAGATGCGACGATCAAGCCTTTTGTCAGCAAAATCTTGCTGCGCCAATAAAGTAACTAAAAGCGCTCTTGCATTATCGTCAAGACAATAGCCCTCTTTGTAGTTCGGTAGAGAATAAGTTGCATGCTGTACGATACCGACCTGATTGGTCAGTCTGTCGATATGCTTCCAGCTAAATTTGGGCATTTCCTCTCTGTTAAATCCGACATTTTCTTTGAGGCTATCGTAGGTAGGAATAATTTTATTTAAAATTCGTGTGTACCGGAGGCCTATATTTTTCCAGGTCATCTCTTTCCCAAATGCGCTGGCATTGTCCCGCAATGTTGTTCGATAGTCCAAATTTGAAAACAAATTTTTGAGCACCTCGGCCATCTTGCTGGAATTTTTAAATTCGACGAGCACTCCCCTTCCATCAGCGAGCAATTCTTTGGCGTGCCAATAAGGAGTGGACACCACCGCAGCTCCGGCACCGATGGCGTAAGATAATGTTCCACTTGTAATCTGTGCCTCATTAACATAAGGTGTAACATAAACGTCGCAGGCGCTTAGATAATCCACAAGATCGGCCTGGCTCACAAAGGAATTAACAAATTGTACGTGTTCCTGCAACTGATAAGCTTCGACTAGACTGCCCAGGTATTCCCGGTACTCCTCACCGGAATGTGCCAATACATTAGGATGCGTTTTACCAACAACGAGGTACAACAGGTCCGGTTCATCCTTGACGACCTCGGGGAGAGCTTCGATCACCATTTCAATTCCCTTGTTTCGCCCCAAAAAACCGAAGGTCAATAAGACTTTCTTTCCGGAAAGCCCCTTCTTAAGTTTTGCAAGCTCATGATCCAAAGTAAACTCTGGAACCCCGTGCTGAATCAATCTCACTTTAGAGGTATTTACCCGATAAATCGATTTGAGTAAAGTGATTGCATAATTGCTCATAACGATCACAATGGATGCTCGCTTAACAATTTCAATAAGAATAGCCTTTTCATCAACATTGGGCTTCTCAAGAATGGTGTGAAAATTTACCAGCAAGGGAATATGTAACGCGTTAATCAAGGACAATATATATGTTCCACTGTTTCCGCCAAATATGCCATATTCGTGCTCCAGTATCACACAATCGTAGCCGTTTTCATTAATATAATTTGCGGCTTCAATATAGGACAATTGATGATGTTGGTCTATTCTAAACACGACCTCACTGGGATAAACATAGTCCCGATCCGCGACCGCAAACACATGTTGCGTCAGCTCCTGATTATGCAGTGCTACAGCATGCAACAAATCTGATGTAAAAGTGGCAATTCCACATTCTTTGGGCAAGTAGGTACTTATATAAGCAATCTTCATTGAAATAATAATTTTGAATATAGCCCGGACAAAGGCAATAGCATCGTGTGCTCCACTATCTAAATGCTTCTCGAACCCAAATTGTTTGTCACAACTGTATGATTTAAATCAGAAGAGGGTTTAATGATACCTTGTACAAATCCGTACGGTGCTATAAAACTTGGTGTGGCAAGGCTGTCAAGTTGATGGAAACAGCGTAATTTGATGGAAACAGGCTATGCTTTGGTTATGCTTAGCAAAAAACAAGGGTTTCACTGATTCTGCGAAATAAGAGAACCTAAAACCTAACGTCTTAACGCGTAGATTGCTATTGTATTTAAACATCAATTTATCTAAGTTTGTTGCAGAAAAATGGCCATTGAATGAAATCAGCAAAGGAAAAAATGATTGCCGGCCTTCCTTACATCGATTCGGAGGGGCAATTATTTAAGGAAAGACAATACGCAAAAGAAGAACTGAAGCGATTTAACGATTCAGAGCCTAAACAACTGAAATTCAGAAAACAGATTATTCAAAAGCTGTTTAAAGCGACGGGAACTCGATTCTTTCTCGAACCTCCTTTTCGTTGCGATTATGGATATAATATTACGATCGGTGAGAACTTTTACAGCAATTATAACTGTACGATTTTAGACGGCGCACCGGTTACCATAGGTGAGAATGTATTATTTGGGCCTAATGTAAGCCTCTTCACAGCGGGTCATCCCCTCCATTTTGAAGCAAGAAATCAAGGTTGGGAATTTGCTTTGCCGATCGTTATCGAAGATAATGTATGGATCGGTGGACATGTTGTGGTCAACCCCGGCGTGCGAATCGGAAAAAATTCGGTCATTGGTTCTGGATCGGTCGTCACAAAAGATATACCAGCGGATGTCGTAGCTGCAGGTAATCCCTGCCGGGTGATACGTAACATTACCGAAGCGGATCGGATCACCTACACTGAAAATCTATAGGGATAACACAGGTCACAAGGGATAACATGGGTCACATTTATGGGAAAAAGGATCCCACTTACAGTTAATGTATAGGATCATCTGTTATAGATAGTGAATAGGTGACGGTGTCTTCATGCTGTTTTAGAAGAACAAATCCATTACTTGTCCAAAAATGTTGCTGATCGCCGGTCACATTTGCAAGAAGATATTTACCAGCAAAAGTATGGATAAATAGTCGCGCATGCTTCAATAATGCTGTACCTACACCTTTCAGCCTTACATGTGGAGCAACAGCGAGGAAATGGATTGTATAAGTATCACCTAAACTAATCAGGCTCAGCACGCCTACCACGTCGTTTCCATCGTAGGCCGCAAAATGTGTCGCTTCAAAATCGCCCTCCAACATCACCTCGGCCAACTTTCCTTCCGAAGCGAAAACCTCTTTTCGAAGTTTCCAGGTCCGGGCAGCAAAGACTTGTTCAATGTACCAATCCATCATAATCCTTATCTAATTCGATAAATGCATTGGAAAGATGACTAATGGTATCCGACGGTAACAGGGAATAGGTACCGATGGTCTTTACCGCAATATCTGCCGCGCGCCCATGGATATATACCCCCATAATTAAAGCCCCTTTGGAAGAATAGCCCTGTCCAAGCAAGGAGGTAATTATCCCCGTCAGGATATCACCACTGCCTCCTGTTGCCATCCCAACATTGCCCGTACTATTGAAGTACACCATTCCATCGGGCATAACCATAGCACTATTAGCTCCTTTTATTAACACGTAAAACTGATGTTTACGCGCAAAAACTTTCACTTTCTCCATCTTTTCGAAATCATCTTGCCAAGCACCCAATATCCGGCTAAGTTCTTTGGGATGGGGAGTCAATATACTGTGCGCCGGAACGAAAGCCCAAAGATTCGGTTCGCGGGCAAGAATATTTAAAGCATCAGCATCTAATACCAAAGGGGTATCATTAATACGGGTTATAAATACCTTTAGCGCATCAATTGTATGCAGCGCTGTTCCCATGCCTATTCCGATACCCACAGACTGATAGCCATCGATTGCCGGGAATTGGCTAATAAAATCCTGCTCAGGATCTGTTATCACCATCGCTTCGGGCACAGCGGTCTGTAAGATGGTATTACCACCGTCAGGTACATAAGCGGAAGCTAAACCGCAGCCCGCTCGAAGAGCCGCTTTTAGCGCAAGCTGAACAGCCCCCATTTTACCTTTACTTCCGCCAATAATCAGGGTATGACCAAATGTTCCCTTATGATCAAATTTCCTCCGTTGCCGATAAAAGGACCTGACAAGCGGCTCGTCGACATAAAAAAGATTGGTTTCTGCCGCTTCAATTGCTCGTTGGCTAAGATCGATATCCAATACCTTGAAGTCTTTTACATACCATTGGTTTTCGGGCAGCAGCAAGGCCAGCTTTGGAAACTGAAAGGTATAAACCAAATCTGCCTTTACAATTGGAACATCTGCAGCAGTCTTTCTATCTGCCAGTAGTCCAGAAGGCATATCGACGGAATAGATCCTTGCACCACATCCATTTATACTGGAAATTATACCGCTCCAATCAGTTGTCAATACACGCTTTAATCCATAACCAAACAAGCAGTCCAGTACGATTGCATCGGAAGGGATAGCAACCTGGTCTTGCGCAGCAACTTTTTGAATGACATGATTGGGTAAACGCTTTTGATTGGCAAGATTATCAGCGGAGTAATCCTCCACATCGACTAAATAGACCTTGACTTGGGCCTGTTGTTGGTCCAACAAACGGGCCAACACCAAGCCATCGCCGCCGTTGTTTCCTTTACCGCAGAAGATAAAAAAAGTACTGTACTCCAATCGGGGATGAAGCCTTTTAATTTCCTCAAAAACAACTGTTGCAGCTCGTTCCATCAGGTCTAGGCTACTGATTTTTTGATCCTTTAGGGTTTCACTATCAATCCTGTTTATCTGCTGAGCGGAAAGTATCTTCATGTGGCTGCTATTTTTATTGAAAGTACCTATTCTCAAGGTCAATTAAAAATTTCGGTATCATTTTTTGGCGAGCTGGTGATAGTGATCCTCGTGTAGGATCCCACAGAGGAACCACATCGGATCGCTATCGTTTAGCTCATGCACGTGCCTGCTTTTTATTCACTTGTTGTTACCAGCTTCTTATTCACTTGTTATTACCTGCTTTACTCCCCCTGTCCGTTTCAAAGTACCCCAGGTATTCAATTCACCTTTAATCGCTTTTCTGACAGACTTGAATAAAACGAAGTACATCAGTTGACGCCAGAAAAAACGCTGTGGAAACAAATAAATTAAATTGCTAAGCTTCTCGCCTTCCATTTTAAAGGCAATACCTGCAAAGAACATATCCACGAGTACAAAAAGGAAGTAATAAAACATCACTTGACCAAAACCGTTATGCAGTGAAAATAATCCTGCAATTCCTGTCCAGCTGATACCATTTACCTCGCTTAAGGAGAAAAGACCACTCACGAGAGCGAATAACATAAAAATATCGGCCAAGGGAGCAAATAAAGGCAGTATAATCTGAAAAATCAGAATATTAGGCATTCCGACCATACCAAAATAGCCATATTTGGGATTCAACAGGGTCTGTTTATTTTTCCAAAAACTCTGCAACACACCAAAACTCCAACGGAAACGTTGCTTGAAGAGCATTTTGACCGTATCCGGTGCTTCCGTATAAGCGATTGCTTCAGATGAATTTCGCACGGTATAACCCGCTCTTAATATGCGCATGGTTAAATCACAATCTTCCGCTAAGGTATCCGTAGTAAATCCACCCACTTCCAAAATAACAGCTCTACGGAAGGCCCCAATTGCTCCTGGTACGACCGATATCATATTGAGCAAATCGAACGCTCTCCGATCCATATTCTGTGAGGTGATATATTCGATCGATTGCCAATGTGTTAATATATTATGCACATTTCCCACTTTAACACTACCCGCAACAGCGGCGACCTGAGGTTTATTGAAATATTTCATCAACTGTTTTAACGCATCTGTTTTCAGTTGTGTATCGGCATCGATACAAAGCACAAACTGTGCTTCGGATTGTTGGATACCATAGTTAAGCGCAGACGCTTTCCCCCCATTTGGTTTTGTAAATAACCTTATCTTAGGATGATCGCCATACACCTTACTGACAATCTCAAAAGTCTTGTCTTTTGATCCATCATCAACAAAAATCAATTCATAATTGGGGTAATCCAAATTCAACAGGCTTTTTATCGTTGCCAAAACTGTTATTTCCTCATTATAGGCAGGAATGATCACACTTACCTTTTCACGAGGTTCCACAACCAATTGAGATCGCTCTTTTTTACTTTTTTGTTTTTGTCGGATTGCCAGATAAGCAATCATTGCTGTTCTAAAAATTGCCAATACAATTGCAATGGAAAAAACCAGGTTAAGGAAGATGTTACCGTAAAACAATGTTCCTAAGAACAAGCGGTTGGACGATCCACTAAATCCCGAATCGGAAGCATTTTCTACAGGAGGCATCAGTTCATCACGTTTTTTCCCCATTAAATCTCCAATCGTCGCAAATTTATAACCATGAGATTTAAAATAATGAATAATACGCGGCAAGGCGGCTATAGTCGCTTCTCGATTGCCTCCGGCATCATGTAATAGAATAATGTTTCCATTATCGCGTTGTTTTATGACTTCATTATAGATTTCATCTGCAGTACGACCAGGTAACCAGTCGTTGGGATCAATATACTCGCCGATATTGATGTAGTTCTCTTTCCGGCTCTGAGCAACAGGCAGAATTTCAGCAACAGTCTGTGGCTCGGCATCAGCATTAAAAGGAGCCCTGAAAAGAATTGTACTATGACCGGTTATGCATTCGATGATCTTTCGGGTGGCATTCAGTTCAAACTTAACGCGATTTGGGCCTATTGTAGACATATCAGGATGAAAAAAGGTATGGTTACCGAGTTCATGGCCTTCTTGATATTCTCTCCGAACCAGATCCATATTTTTCTCAGCCATAACACCAACAAGAAAGAAAGCTCCGGGAACATGTTCCTTTTTTAAGATATCCAATACTTGTGGTGTATACGTAGGATCGGGACCGTCATCAAAGGTCAGGACTACCGTATTATCCCGTTCTCCAAAGCGTTTGATTACATAATTACTTGGCGTTTTTACATACTCCTGATTCTGAACCATAAGCGTTGATGGGTCGTAAGTGAATTTCACCTCTCCCGGAGCAGGACTATTGACCAAGTCCAAAATTTCCCCATCCCCAATATATTGAATCCCACCGACATTGATCTGGCTTATCTTTCTAAAGTCAAAAGATTCTTTTTTCAGATTTTCTCGGTCCAATGATCTTGAAATAAACGACCATAAACGGGAGTCTTCACTTCCTAAACGCCAAAGTGCAATACCAGCTAGCCCCCAGTCATCTGCTTTGCGGATAAGATTAAAATAGGTTGCAGCGTCTGTAAAATAAACATCATGATGCATCCCTGTCCCATCTTTATAGCTAAAGTTGAGATTTGCAGATTCGGGATCAAAAGTAATCTTAGCATTGTAATTATGCGCCAAAATAACCGCATTATCATAAGTCAATGTCTTGCCGACACTGCCTTTTGGCCAATCATATCCATAACAGGCCAAAGCCAGAATCACCTTGTCTGCATCGATCTTATTGCAAAGTTCATCGAGATTTTTTTCGACCCATGCCTGATGTGAAATTGCGCCGGCATTACTTTCAATGGAATGTTGATCATAAGCCATCAAAATAATATAGTCGTTGTATTTTTGTAAGGCAATGGGATCGTAATCATCATTTTCAGGTGAAATATCCTGCGTGACAAGTAGGCCTTCCGTATGAAATACAGTATAGATATGCGCCATAAAATCGTTTAATGGCTTGTGATCATCCAACTGTAAATTCTCAAAGTCAATATTTATGCCGGCAAAGCCATTGCGCTTCACTTTAAGAAGGATGTCGTCTATAAAACGCTGTTGTTTATCCGGATTAAGTAAAATAGCCTTTACAGTCTGCCCGTCAAAATCATTACCACTGAAATTGGAAATCTGTGCAATAGCTTTGCGCTTATATTGATGAATGACCTTAAGTGCAGCAGTATCTGCTTTATCCACTACTGTATCTTGATTAGGCACAGTAAAAAAGGATTCCATAGCAACCATATCCAAATGACCAATATTGCGGCGTAGATCCGATAAAGACTGCTCTCGGACTTCATTAGACCAAGAACTGACATAAAACCCCATATTGATTCTATCTTTGCTACCAATATGTTTCAAATGCTTCAGCTCGCGGTCACGTTTAATCTTCTCTAATTCGGATTTTACAATGTTAAACTCCTTAAATTGTTTGGATTTTTTTAATCTGGCGGTGGACTTTTCAGTCAATGCTGTGTTGGTATTAATTGTTGGAAAAGGAGGAATCTGAATCTTTCCCAATGTATAAACCACACAGATAACACCAATGATCAAACCGATCACCAATGCTCTGCTCATCCATGAAAAAGCGTACCAGCGCTTTTTGCTTGACGTCTGAAAAATCTGTTTTCCTGACATAATCTTATTCTTATTAACTTCGGCTAAGCTACATCAGAAAATGATCCAAAAAGTGGATGAATAGCTTAAAAATTTCTTAATTTTTTCAGACGATTCACACTTCGAATTCTATCTAAATTTAAGTATATTCGATGAAACGCAATACACTAGCTCAGAAACTTTTATATGAGATCGATATATATACTCATTCCCCTCCTCTCGTGTCAGGTTTTCAGTGGATGTGGGCAGCCAAATGTTGCTGCACCTAATAACAAAACTTTGAATCCGGCAACTACTGAGTCAATAGCACCTGACGAAAATCAGTTTATCAACCCCGATGGGATGACGATCAAATCGCGCATTTTGTTACCAGAAGGCTTTAAAAGGCCTACCTACCGGGTCGAAGAATTTGGAAATTTTCTCGAAAATCTTCCATTATATCCCATCGACCAGGAGGTACATTATTATAACGGAAAAATTAAACCTAGAAATAACATCTACAATAGTGTTGTAAAACTAAACATTGGAAAGCGCGATTTACACCAATGCGCCGATGCTGTAATGCGGCTCAGGGCAGATTACTTATACCAACAAAAGCGGTATAAGGATATCAAATTTAACTTCCTTTCCGATAGCAAACCCCGCGCTTTTACAAACTATGCAAAAGGAGACTATTCCTACCCAACCTATTGGAAATACCTGGAATATGTGTTTGCCTATGCCAACACAGCCTCTTTACACGATGAGCTACCCAATGTAAAAACGACTCAGGAAGTTAAGATTGGAGATACTTTTATCCAGAAAGGATCACCCATTGGCCACGCAATCATTGTAGTTGATCTAGCCAAGGACAGTACTGGAAAAACAATCGTACTCCTCGCACAAAGCTACATGCCAGCTCAAGAAATACAGATTTTAAACAATTGGAACAACAGCACGCTTAGTCCTTGGTACGATATAGACCAGGATATTATAAAAACCCCTGAATGGACATTTTATCCTAAAAACCTCAAAACTTGGCCATAGTCTGCAATGAACAATCCGCTCATTAAAATTGAGCGGATGATTAAATTCTGTTTCGAAAAGTACCCCTGACCCTTTCACCATGAGTTCAAAAGCATACGCAATAACCTATCGGAAATGCTTCAAAAAACAACGGTCGGCCAATTCAACGACGACCTGATTAAAGGGAAAATCCTATTAACAAAAAGCCATATCAACCCTGATAAAACCATAGGTAATTCCTTGGATTAACAGGCTAATTCTTCAGCTTCTTCCTTCATTTTTTCTATTGAGTACTATTCTGAAAATAATTCGGAAGACGTAAAATTCGCTTTTTTCGTATAAAACCACACATTCATATAATCCACATAATACAACTGATTAAAAGCAATATAAAAATTATAAAACATTAAAATGTATCGCATTTAAGCGTCCCGCCATTCAATTATTCAAATCATTGAAATTACGCGAAATAAGATGATCCTAGGACCATTTCTAAACTTGTAATAAGGTCACCACCAAACTGGCTATAACTCCCTGAAAGTAACCCTCCCTTTTAATTTAATCCGCTCGATAAAACAAAGAAATAGGCTTTTTGTCAGCCTATACCAAGGTAACAACGCTCCTTTTATGACGTCTTTCCTTTGGGTTAAACCAAAAAAATATGGATCATTTTCTGACTATAACACCATTTTCACACAATTTTACAGTTTTTAAAATAAAATCAAAAAAAACACAAATTAATATCTATATAGCAATACATTACATAGATTATATAAATAAAAAAAACACATTAAAACGATTTAAAAAGATCGGTTTTTAGAGCAGAAAGGGCATGGATAAAATTTTATCCATGCCCTTTCTGCTATTCATGGATAGCGCCAAAGCGGGCATTCCATCCAGTGTCGGATAGAAAAAAAATACAGGAGACCACAATCTTTAAATTCTTCATGTGCATTGTACAGTTCGAGGTCACAGTTCCCGCCATTAACGATGGCCGCCTACCCAAAAGAGCATCCATGCAGCAGAGCGTGCACATGTACTTTACTATATTTCTCTACCGCTTCTACCAACATCATGCGAAACGTTTCGCCCCCCAAGCAAGTCCATTTGCAAAGACCACTTCATTAGATATAAGTAAACACCGGATTTAACATCATTTTAATTCGATCTAAGACAATATCTCTACACAATCACCCGTTTACTCACAATTTACATAAAATTGCTTAGAACGAGTAATAACAACCTTTCATCAAAACTATAGGATGATGTAAAAAACTTGTCCGCTACATAGACACACAACTCCCACCTGATTCGATCTGCGGCAACCGAGACTAACCATCCTAATCGCCCGACTTAATTCTAGCCCTCTTTTAATCAATTTAAGACATCATCTCCGAGTTGAGCAGCGCATGGTTGCTCAGGAAAAAGAGAGGCACAAACGAGCTTAAAACAACATTTACAGCATCGGGACCGCAATCGAATTTGATGGGTTAGATACCCCATTCGGTATACTTAACAGCGTCAAAAAACAACAAAACAAATCAATAAGAAAATTTAATACAGCTAAATAAACAGAATAACCTTAAGTAAAACATTACAACTAAAACTACCCAAATCCATAAAATCAAATTCACACAGAACAAAACAAACGCTTTTATTATATTTAAGTTTTCCAAACAAACCATGCGTAACGACCCCTCTGTATTGAGATCATTTTTAAAAACAGAACTTATAAAAATCAGGAAAACCCGCAATGTGACCATTGGCATCTTCCTCGCGATGTTCGTTTTTTGTTACGGATTTTTTCTGGTGGCTTTTTTTCAGAAATGGTCGGACAGTGAAGACAGGCTGTCGTTTTTTTCAAAATCACTCCCTACCCTATCCTTTCTTTTCGTTTATCTAGGCTTTGCGTTCGGCCTATTGAGCTGGATAGCTTACATTAAAAACCAAAAATTCATCCATGCACTGCAACAACTAAACGATGATGATCTTGACATCTACCAACAATATAGCAGACGACTGGTCCGCATCTTTTCAGCTATCGCCCCATATCTTTTTTGTGAAAATGAAATTTTATTTTTCCCATTCATTGGAGACAAACAGATCCCAATTAGTCAAATTAATCGCATTGAAACAAAAATCATCAGAAACTACCGGGGGCCCAACAGCTATCGCATCTATTTCTATAATGAATTCAACAAAATCTATCAGGTCACCATGAATCAGAAAGGAGCTTTTGATTTCTTACAGGAGCAACTTCGGAAAGCAAATCCAACGATAGTTGTTGTTGCTAGAAACCATTAAACACATACGAGCTTTCAGATAATTCAGCGAAAAAGTGGAGCATCCCAACATCATCGCTTATTGAACTGCTAAATGTGATCTAGTTGAAAAATTTACCCCAATGTTTCTCGCGAAAATTGAAAGTCGACACCTACAACCTATCGCTTATTTCCGAAGGAAACTAGACCGGAAGATACAGCCGGTATTTACCCGACTCAGCAACTTCTTTGATCGCCTGATTTCTTTCTTCAAGAAAGCGCAGCATGTATCGGGTTAAAAATAGCCATTCCACAAGCCTTCCCAGAACCCCGAGCGGAGCCTTAAAATTGAACACATCGCGCATTAATACTTTACCATGTTCTAGTTCCTTGAAAATATGCTGGGGATCCATCGAATGAAACACTCCTTGAGTCATACGATCTTCGAAAAAATGAGGTTTTTCCATCACTGTTATCTGCACAGTCAATGTTTGCTTTACACCAAGATGCCTTGCGCGCCAGCGCACCTGCTGACCTGCCTCGATTAATCCCGTCGTCACCCCATCAATTGCCTTCTCTCCAGTTTTCTTTGTCGAATACATATGCAGATCAATACTACGTGCCAAATCAAAAACAACCGATAAAGGAGCTTCTATAATTGTATCTAAAATAAGCTGCGGCATATTGCTCTTTCAATATATTTCGCACGAATTTCGTAAAATTCAGTAATTTCTTTAGGATCGGGCTCGAGAATTTTCTAAATTGATTTGCCTTCAGAACGGCAACTAGACAATAATCATGGTAACACTACTTCAATTCGAAAAATCAGATTTCCCGCTTTTTAAGTCATGGATTCGATCAGCAGAGGAACTATTACAGTTTGCAGGACCGTATTTTTCGTTTCCGCTTACTGACGACCAACTTGAAAAATACATTCAAGACCCAAAGCGAAACGCCTTTAAAATAATCGATACAGCAACCAAAGAAATTATCGGCCACTGCGAATTAAGCTTCGAACGGGATATTCCAAGACTTTGCCGTATTCTGATCGCAAAAAATTGGGAACGAAATAAAGGTTACGGCAAGAGCACTGTAAACACACTACTCAGACGGCTTTTTATTGAAGGCAATTATGAAACAGCCGATTTAAACGTTTATGACTGGAATCACAATGCAATCCGATGTTATGAAGCCGTAGGTTTTCGAATTAACGAAAATATGATTTCGGAAGTAACAATTGGCAACGAAACCTGGAAAAGCCTCAATATGAAGATTAGCAAATCTGACTGGAAAAGTTAATTTAGCGCTATGAAAAATAAGCGAAAATTAAAGCATATAGCAATATGTTTATTCGTAATGGGTGCATTGCTCGGTTTTTACAGCTGGAAAATCGAGCCACATTGGGTAAAATACGAGCAGATCAATCTAACTGTAAAACATTTACCAGAAGCATTGGAAGGAAAATCATTGATCCAGATCTCGGACATCCATATCGGCAACTATGTGGATAAAGATTTTATAAAAAGAACCTTTCGGGAAATCGGAGCATTAAAGCCCGATATCGTGGTATACACCGGCGATTTTGTACGTCTTGTTAACAATAAAATCCCCTTAGAACAACTCAATGAAGTCATGCAAGATGCCCCAAAAGGCAAACTTCAAACATTGGCAATTCTAGGCAATCATGACTATGGAAAAAATTTTCAGGACAGTGCGGCAGCAGATTCAATCGTTAGCCTACTCCATGGATATTCGATAAAAGTATTGAGAAATGAAAGCGTAATAACCCAGGGGTTAAGAATATTTGGTATAGATGACTTTTGGGGAACAAACTTTGACCTTGTAAAGGCCATGAAAGACTACGATCAATCTCAAGCCAGTTTAGTATTATGTCATAATCCGGATGCCGCAGACCTCGACGGCTGGAATAGATACAATGGCTGGATCCTGGCAGGACACACACATGCTGGCCAAGTAAGAATTCCTTTTTGGGGCTCCCCGATTATTCCCGTAAAAAATAAAAACTACGATCAAGGAATCAAGAAAATAAGCGGAGACAGAACATTATATATCAACCGCGGACTGGGACACAGCATTCCCATCAGATTCAACGCCCGACCCGAGGTTACCATTTTCACATTAAGGAAAGAATAACAATCCAAGGATCGATCCAATTTGACCCGTTCCTTTAAAGAAGATATGGATAAAAGGCCGTGTGAATCGTCTGTCTATAATCTTCCAGTGGATTTCCATTTTGGTGTGCACCCAAAACAGCATAGCTTGAGCTCCAAAAATCTGAAATGATAAAAAGTTGGCGCACGAACCCCTGTAAATTTACCAAGGGTATATCAGAACGAAACATGCCTAACTCAGCGTAATACAAAAATAGAGAGACGAGTTGCTCTTCACGCTGTGCCACCAAATTTCTGTAAGCTTTTGCAATACTGGGGATCCAGTTGCAAATTTCAACAAAATTCTCAAAAATAAACCTGTATTTCGATATCAACGCATAAGAGCCATCAATAAAACTATCCAGCACCTGGCGAAATGTGCTTGCATCATCTTCAGGCTTCAAAATCACCTTTTCATACTCATTTTGCAATAATTGGAAGAGTTGAAAAATAATATCCTCGGTATGTTTAAAATGATAATGAAGATTACCGGCACTTATATTCAGTTCCTGAGCAATTTGACGCGTTGTTACCGTACGTATACCATCACGATTATAAAGCTTCAACGCACCCACAATAATTTTTTCTTTCGTATTCATGACGTAAAATTAGAACAATTGTTCTAATTTTACGTCATGAACTAAAAATAAGATCATATACATGGAAAAATCAACGGGAAATTGGCTAAAAAGGCAATACATCGAATTAAAACAAACTTTAATCCCAGCTCATCCAAACGACAGTTCTTGGAAGAAATTCGGTAAACAGACTGCTTTCTTTATGTTTTTAACTTTAATGGCATGTGGTGCTATAGCAATGTTAATCGCCGTCTCCTTCGCTCATTAAGTAGGGAGCTGTTTGACGGCTTATTTATCTTCTACTGGTTTTGTTGGTTCTTTATTCGATTTACTCGGTCTAATCATTTCCCTATCCCCTTCCTGAACGACTGGCTGACTGATTTCGTTTTTGTACCGATCATTATCCATTGTTCATCTATCGTGGGTAGTTATGTATTCAACAATGGCAGAGCCCATGGTTATCCGCTTTACCAAATCTGGATAATTTCATTCTTTACCTCCTTACTTTTTGAATGGATCATGCCTCAATATACCATTTATAATACTGGAGATATTGCTGACGTCGTAGCTTACTTTGCTGGAGGGTTATTTTATTTCTGGTTCCATCAATCCTTCTATATCAAAAAAAATCATCAACTTATACAAGAGAGGAACAATAACCAGAAATTTACCCTATAAATTCTTAGAAGACAACTTAGAATCAACAGCATTTAAGGCAAAATATCACAAAACTACAAGGGTAACCCCAGAAGGACCATATAAAAAGCATACAGATCACGTAAAAAGTATACAGATCACATCAAAATTAGATCAGCGACATATTCGAAATAAAGGGAATTCTAAAAATTGAACTTTTTTTATAAAGGTAATCGTGAAATTATATCGGTAGGGAAAAACTCTTTTCGCTCTGAAGCGAGCGATTAATGAACGCGATTTAAAAGCTAAAACTGCGGGAAGCCTCTCTTTTAAAGAATACCATTAACGGGAAGCAGGCATTCAGATAAATGTAAAAAACCTTTGTTTGACTCCAAATACCCTGACATCAAACAAAAGGCCTTATAATCATCAATACTCGATTAAGAGTACTTTTTTAGCTAATACTCGATCAAGACTTCAGTGACTTGAGCACCTTGTTTAGCACTTTTAAATTTAAACTTCACTTTCTGATTCAGGTTCAATTTCTGTCCAGCAAGACGGTCATTGAAATAAATCGATTGCTGAGTTTCGTTGTCTCTAATAAACCCATAGTTGGAGTCGTTATTGTAATGGACAACTTTTCCGAAGGAATACTCGTCATGATGATTTGAGGCCATGCTTGGACTCTCCCCTTCTTTCAATTTTATCGCAGGTCTGTCTGAAATATTCCCATGTTCATCAACATAAGCAAACAATTCTTCCAAAGATTTCCCCTTGTCGTTGTTTGTTTTGTTGAATTCTTTTTTCTCAATTTTTTGTTGTTTTTTGAGTAGTTTCTTTTTTTCTCGTTCTTTTTTGTTAAATGTAATTTGGCTTTTGCTCATTCAATATGGATTAAAATAAATGTTCCCGAGGAGGTTACGGACCTTTAGAGCTTCGTTGAAAAGATAAAAATGCGATGTGTTCTAAGGAGATAATTGCAAAGGTACAAAAAATTCTTTAAAAAAGGGATAGTGAGCGATCCTGTACAAAGTGATCTCAACCTGGAACCGATTCGTTTCTTCGACTTTAAACACGAATATCAAGTTCATAATTTTTTGTCTAAACTTAGTCGCGTACAATGGCCCCTGATAACAGTCAGCTACCTGAAGCCATCGATCTTTCGATCTTTTTAAACAAGATTTATTTCGATCACAAAATTGAAAAATTCCATAAAACAAAAAGATCATTTGGACGTTATTTTTAAAAAAAACTATGGAAATAAGAAACATCGAAAGGGACGAAAGAGGCAATTTTATTGCAGAAGTTGAAAATAATGAAGCCGGAATTTTAGAGTACACCTGGCAAAACGATCATGAGTTTTCCATTGATCATACGGAAGTCTACGATGAGTATCAGGGAATGAGTGTGGGAAAAAAATTGGTATTGGAGGCTGTTGACTATGCCCGAAAGAATGACGCCAAAATTATCCCAAATTGTCCCTATGCGAAAGCTATCTTCGATAAAACAATAGCTTTTCAAGATGTATTGGCATAAAAAGCCGTTTTATCCTGTCGATAAAACGGCTTTTTATACTGTATTGGGTGGGTTAAATCACGATATTGATTATTTTTCCTTTGACAAAAATAATCTTTTTGATCGCCTTCCCATCTAAATGCCGTTGTACATCAGCATGTGCTTTAATCGTATCTTCTACTGCTTTTTGATCTAAATCAAGCGCTAATGATAGATTGAATTTCATCTTACCATTGAAAGATACGGGATAAGCAAATTCAGATTCAACCAAATATTCTGCCTTGAACACAGGATATGAAGCGTAAGAAAGTGTGCCGGCGTCGTTACCCAACAGCGCCCACAACTCTTCCGTAATATGTGGTGCATAAGGCTGAAGAACAATGACGAGCTGTTCCAATATCTGTCTTTTATTGCATTTCAACTCAGTCAATTCATTGACACAGATCATAAAGGCTGAAACAGAAGTATTGAATGAGAAACGTTCGATATCATCTTCCACCTTTTTGATAATTTTATGTAAGGCTTTAAACTCTGCTTTGGATGGATCTTCATCGGAAACACTGAAATTACCCTCAGCATCGTGGAACAGTCGCCATACTTTACGTAAGAACTTATAAACCCCTTCAATACCATTTGTATTCCAAGGCTTAGCCTGCTCCAAAGGCCCTAAAAACATTTCGTATAGACGCAATGTATCTGCTCCATAGGATTCGATAATATCATCAGGATTGACCACATTGAATTTGGATTTAGACATTTTCTCCACCTCACTACCGCAGATATACTTCCCATTTTCCAATACAAATTCAGCATTTGCAAAATCCGGCCTGAAGTTTTTGAATTTTTCCAAATCCAGTACATCATTATGAACAATATTCACGTCTACATGTAAAGGAATAGTTTTGTATTCATTTCTTAATCCATAAGACACAAATTGATTTGTACCTCTCCCTTCGTCATCAAGTACACGATACACAAAATTAGAGCGCCCTTGAATCATACCTTGATTAATCAATTTGCGGAATGGCTCTTCCTCATTTTGGTAACCCAAATCTTTCAAGAACTTGTTCCAAAAACGCGAATATAATAAGTGCCCTGTAGCGTGCTCAGAACCACCGATATATAAATCCACCGCTTTCCAATAATCCACAGCCTCTTTAGACGCAAAATTACCTTCATTTTTCGGATCCATATACCTAAACCAATACCATGAAGAGCCCGCCCATCCTGGCATCGTGCTCAGTTCATACTCGTACTGATCTTCATATTTCCAATCTTTGGCCCTTCCTAAAGGAGGTTCTCCTGATTCTGTCGGTAAATATTTATCAACTTCGGGCAATAAGAGCGGTAATTCTTCTTCTTTAATTAAATAAGGTAATCCATTTTTAAAGTAGACAGGAACGGGTTCTCCCCAATAGCGCTGACGACCAAAAATAGCATCACGCATACGGAAGTTTATTTTCGCTTTACCTAATTTCAATTCTTCTAATTTCGAAATCAAAGCCGGAACCGCTTCTTGGTAAGTCATACCATTGATAAAATCGGAATTGATGTATTTTCCATCTTTATTTGGATCAGCTTCTTCTTCAATATTTTGAGTATCCGAAATAGGAATAATAGGAAGAGCGAAATGTTTAGCGAATACGTAGTCGCGTTGATCGCCACTAGGAACAGCCATTACAGCACCTGTACCATAACCAGCAAGTACATAATCTGCGATCCAAATCTGTACATCCTGTCCAGAAATTGGATGTTTCGCGTAAGAGCCAGTAAAAGCACCAGAGACTGTTTTTGTATCGGCCATACGATCCAATTCAGATTTTTTCGAAGTTTTCTCGATATAGGCGTCTACTTCTGTTTGCTGCTCAGGGGTAGTCAATGCTGCAACCAATTCATGTTCTGGAGCCAAAACGACAAAAGAAACACCATATATCGTATCTACACGCGTCGTAAACACTTCAATTGCTGTATTTAATTGTGGTACGGGAAATTTCACCGAGGCACCTACCGATTTTCCGATCCAGTTACGTTGCATTTCAACCAAAGGTTCTGGCCAATCAATGGTATCCAAACCTTTCAATAAACGATCCGCATAAGCAGTAATACGCATAGACCACTGCATCATCTTCTTTTGCTCTACAGGATAACCACCACGCTCAGAGACACCGTTGATGACCTCGTCATTCGCTAATACTGTACCTAAAGCAGCACACCAGTTTACTGTACTTTCACGCAAATAAGCAATCCGATATTTCAACAATTCCCGTTGTTGTTTTTCTTCATCAAAAGATTTCCATTCGTCAGCGCTGAATTCCAAGACATCTTCATCCGAAACTGCTGAAATGCCAGTTGAACCACTTACAACAAACCTCGCGATTAACGTTTCGATCGGTTCAGCTTTATCTGATTCCTTATTATACCAAGAATCAAACAATCTCATAAAAATCCATTGTGTCCATTTGTAATACGACGGATCAGAAGTACGTACTTCTCTACTCCAATCATAAGAGAACCCAATGTTATCCATTTGCTCACGGTACCGATTGATATTTACCTCAGTCGTCACTGCAGGATGCTGACCAGTTTGAATGGCATATTGCTCTGCAGGAAGTCCAAAAGAATCATATCCCATCGGATGCAATACATTGAAACCTTTCAAACGTTTATATCTTGAAAAGATGTCCGAAGCAATATATCCCAGCGGGTGACCAACGTGCAGCCCCGCTCCGGAAGGATAAGGAAACATATCCAATACATAGTATTTTGGCTTTTGATGCGTATCGGACGTTTTGTACGTTTTATGATCCGCCCAAAACTTTTGCCACTTTTTCTCTAATGATTTGTGATTATACTCCATTTTTATTCGTAAGGAATTTTTATGACTTGCGAAATTACGATTTTAATACTGAAATGTGATAAAAGTTTTGTAGTTTGAACAATAAATTATAGTATTGAAAAGTTAATTAAACATAGGAAGAAAACAGCCCTCGAATTGATTTTTATCAAAGTAATTACAAGATTAATTCGAAATCTTCCACTCAAATAGTTACTTTCGCAAATAAATTTTTGCTTATTATGTCAGAATACGAATTAAGCACACAAAAAAGAAAAACAAAATCTGTATATGTATCTACGGTTATCAGTATCGCTCTCGTGTTGTTGGTAACAGGTATGTTGGGATTACTCTTGGTGCACGCTAAAAATCTTTCGAAATACGTTAAGGAAAATATCGTCTTAAATGTCATCGTAAATGATGGCACAAGTGAAGGTGATGTCCTTTCTCTACAAAAAGACCTTGAAAAAGATCCCTACGTGCTTCGCACCGAATATATTAGTAAGGAATTGGCTGCAAAAAACTTGAAAGAAGATCTTGGTGAAGATTTCGTACAATATTTGGGCCATAACCCACTTCTACCTTCTTTGGATGTTTACATGAAAGAGAATTATGCCAATACAGATAGCATTAAAACTTTTATTGAAAAGATCTCCAAAAACAATAAAATTAAAGAAGTTGTATACCAAGAGTCATTAATTGACATGGTCAACAAAAACGTACGCATCATCGGAATGATTGTTCTTGCTTTTGCGGTTATTCTATTGATTATCGCCGTAGCTTTAATCAACAATACGATACGTCTTGCGATCTATTCACAACGTTTCTTAATCAAAAGTATGCAATTGATTGGGGCTACTAAAAACTTTATTCGTAAACCATTTATAACGTATGGCATCATTCATGGTTTACTGGGATCTTTGATCGCGATTTTACTCCTCATTTTAACGCTGAAATTTGCACAACAGCAAATACCAGAACTGGTCTTTTTACGCAACTGGTTCGAATTTGCGGTGATCTTTTTAGGCGTAATCTTGATTGGAATTCTCATTTCGGGACTTAGCACCTATTTCGCAGTAACAAAATATTTAAAGGCACAATCTAACGATTTATACAGATAAAAATGGCTCAAATAAAGAAATCTACTGAATCAGTCAACAAAGGTTCATTTGTATTCTCCAAAGTAAATTACCAACTGTTCATAGCGAGCTTAGCTATTGTAATCATAGGCTTTACATTGATGTCTGGTGAAACTGATATCTATAGTTTTACCAAGATTACCTTGGCCCCTATTGTTGTTGTTCTTGGGTTTGCGATAGGCTTTGCGGCAATCCTATATCGTCCCAAAAACAAATCAAATTAAAGCATAATCTTATCTTAAACAGATGTCTATTATTGAAGCTATCATCCTTGCTATCATTGAAGGATTAACGGAGTTTTTGCCTGTATCTTCGACAGGTCATATGATCATTGCTACTGCCTTAATGGGTATTCAACCATCGGCATTTGTCAAACTATTTACGATTGTCATCCAGTTAGGAACAATATTATCGGTTCTGGTACTATACTACAAACGTTTTTTTAAAACGCTATCATTTTACTACAAATTGGTCATTGCAGCTATTCCAGCCTCTATATTGGGTTTGCTATTCAACGATTATATTGATGCATTATTAGAGAGTCCTTTAATGGTCGCAGTGATGTTGGTAGTCGGCGGCGTAGTGCTACTTTTCGTTGACAAGTGGTTCAACAAACCAACTGTTGAAGATTCGGACAAGGTTTCCTACAAACAAGCTTTTATGATCGGGGTATACCAATGTCTTGCATTAATCCCGGGTACCTCAAGATCTGCAAGTACAATTATTGGCGGTATGGCTGAGAAACTAACCCGTAAAGCTGCTGCGGAATTTTCCTTTTTCCTTGCTTTGCCTATGATGTTTGGTGCTTCTGCAGTAAAGCTTTTAAAGTTTTTTAAAGAAGGTAACACCTTCACAGGAGAAGAACTTAATTTGCTTATTATTGGAAATCTAATTGGTTTCGTTGTTGCAATTGTAGCCATTAAGTCTTTTATTGGCTTTTTGACCAAATATGGTTTTAAAGCATTTGGTTGGTACCGAATCATCGTTGGTGTTATTATTCTTGCCCTCCTACTTTCGGGCCATAGTTTACAAATTATCTAAAATCTTCGGATGGAAAATATAGAGGTTAGTGAAAATTCAGCAAAGTTCAACTTTGCTGAAGGAGAAATGTTGTTGATCGATAAACCTTTAACATGGACAAGTTTTGATGTTGTTGGTAAAGTTAGAAACTCAATCAAGCCATTAAAATTAAAAGTCGGTCATGCAGGAACTCTAGATCCACTGGCAACAGGTCTACTGATTGTATGTACCGGAAAACTAACAAAGAAAATAGACAGCTACCAAGCTGAAGACAAAGAATATACAGGTTCGATCACATTAGGAGCGACAACGCCTTCTTACGATCTGGAAACAGAAATTGACCAAACCTTTCCAATCGATCACATCACAGAGGAAATGATCTTCGAAGCAGCAAAATCCTTTGAAGGCGAAATTCAGCAGTTTCCTCCAGCCCATTCAGCCATAAAAATTAATGGTGAACGCGTCTATGAAAAGGCCCGTCGTGGCGAAGAGGTTGAAATAAAATCCCGTCAGGTACGCATCAATAGCTTTCTCATTGAAAAGATCGAGCTTCCCAACGTGTATTTTCGCATATCCTGTTCAAAAGGAACCTACATTAGATCATTGGCCTATGACTTTGGAAAAATCTTACAGAGTGGATCACATCTGAGTTCTTTAAGACGCACCAAAAGTGGAGATTATTCGGTAGAAAATGCCTGGAATCTAGAACAACTTATCGCTGAAATAAAACGTCATAAAGAAATCATTAAATAACTTTACCCTCCCATTTTATTGATTCTTTATCTTATTTTTGCAAAAACTCCTATAAATGAAAATCTACAGAAGTTTAGATGATTTCTCACCAGTTGAAAATGCAGTTGTAACCATCGGTACTTTCGATGGTGTTCATATTGGCCATCAAAAAATATTGGCTCACTTAAAGGAAGCAGCTCATAAAATTAATGGTGAGACAATTTTGCTTACTTTTTTCCCACATCCACGGTTGATTATCAATCCAGATGATGATAGTTTACGCCTAATCAACGATATCGAAGAAAAGGTCAGTCAATTAAGCAAAGTGGGAATTGACCACTTAATTATCATTCCTTTTTCCCGTGATTTTTCAAATCAGACTCCGGAAGAATATATTAGTAATGTTCTTGTAGGCAAATTGGGTACAAAAAAGATTGTGATAGGTTATGATCACCATTTTGGAAAAGACCGAAAGGGTACTATGGGCGATTTAGAACAGTTTGCATCTATATTTGACTACAGTGTTGACGAAATTCCGGAGCAGGATATCAACGATATTGCAGTATCCTCTACACGAGTACGTGAAGCGCTTATAAAAGGCGATATAAGAACAGCTAATCTCTATTTAGGCTATCCTTTCGAATTAACGGGAACTGTTATTAGAGGCGACCAAATCGGGCGTACAATCGGATTTCCAACAGCAAACCTACAGGTTCACGAACCTCATAAACTAATACCAGCCTATGGTATTTATGCTGTTGAGGTTTACATCTATAATCATATCCAAAACATCACTACTGGCGAGTATAAAGAGGAAAATCCGGTTTCAATTGCGAAAGGTATGGGCTATATAGGGACCAGACCCACTGTTGATGGGATGAATCGTGCTATTGAAATCAGCCTATTCGATTTCGATCAGGATATTTACGGCAAGACACTACGTGTCAAGTTCCTTCATTTTATCCGACATGATGAACGCTTTGACTCGCTTGAAGAAATGAAAGCTCAGATCAAAGCAGACGAAGTCGAAATCAGAAGTCTTATTGGTTAGAGCAAGTCTGTTAGCTATAAAATAAAAAAGCGGGAATTCCCGCTTTTTTATTTTATAGCTATTTTTTCTCTTCCTTGCAAAAGAAGATATTATTTAATAAAAGCCTCGATACCCAATCTGTAGCTATCCAGCCCAAAACCACAGATCACCCCTTTACAATTCTTTGCCAAGTACGAATGATGGCGAAATTCCTCTCTTTGATGAACATTGCTTATGTGAACTTCAATAACGGGTGTTGTGACTGCCGCAATTGCATCTCCAATAGCAACAGATGTATGCGTATATGCTCCAGCATTCAACACAATTCCATCAAATTCAAAACCAACTTCGTGGATCTTATCGATTAACCCTCCTTCTGAATTGCTTTGAAAATAGTGCAATTGTACTATTTCAAACTGTTGTTTAAGCTCTTCAAAGTAGCTAAGGAAATCCTGGCTACCATAAATCGATTTCTCCCTTACACCCAACAAATTCAAATTTGGGCCATTCAGTATGAGGATTTTTTTCATTGAAATATAATTATTTTTGTACTGGGCCATTGGCTAACTGAGCTAACCCATACCATTTTTGTTTAAATAGATCGTTTTTAAGCCGTAATAAATTATAAGAACGGATTGTCAACTATCGGATATTTTATTCTGGCTGTATCAAAGTTGCCTTTCCTATCTTCTCAATTTGTCCTGAGACCTCGTTTTAAAAACAAACTATATTGATTTTTGCAGCGTTTATGGCCAAATCAATATAGTTTGTCTTATTTCTAGTATAGATCAGTTTATAAAAATTTCTATAAATCGTTATAAATTGCTCGGAAACTTGAGCGAAGTCCAAATGAAACAACACCAGACTTATTGACTACAGGTGTTTCGTATTGTGCTTTTGCGTAACGTTGGGTATAACCAAGTTCTAAGCGAAGGTTATACTTGGGGTTAAGCACATAGGCAGCCTTAGCATCCGCATAATAGATATTGTTCTTTATTCCTTGCGCTATATGGTTTCCATATAGATTTGGTATCGTTCGATAGGATTGAAAAATATCTCCTCCCATATTACTTCCATCAGGTAGATCCAGCCCATTTTGGGTAAACATGCCCTGTAACGAAAAGTCCCATCTATCCCATGCATAATTCACAAGACCAACGAGCTCTCTAAAGTTTGCCCCTTTCGGATGAGCCAATGGTTCGGCATTATTACTGTAGTTTGAATACGATTTAAAGTGTGCGTAAGTATATGGTCTTGCTGTATTATACTCGGCAAGAAAATTTAAATTCTTCACACCAAACATATCATATCCCCTCACGCCAAGTTGTGCTCCCCATTTGTTGTGCGCATATCCGTTACCAGCGAAGAACTCTTTCGCAGTAAATTCACCCAGTAAAAACTGTCCATATGCAGTCAATCTATAAGGTAATTTATATTTGGAGGTCAATCCCAAAAACATTTTGTCGGGCGACGTTGAGTTATTACTTTCAACAGGTCGAATAAAGATAATTGGACTAATATAGCTAAAATCAAAACCTCTTTTACCAGCTTCATCTTGAGCAGCCCAAACGACAGACTGAAAAAAGCCTATCGATAACTTATTTGTCACATTCCAATCCAAATATTGAAAAGCCCCCCATTTTTTTCCGTCTCCTAAACGTGTATTATTCTGCCCTTCCATCGGAGTTGTACCCGTCAAATCCTGTCTAGGATGCGTCGGATCATTCATATAGGCCCAAATCGAAGTATATTGAACATTTCCTATGGTCCCGGTCAATTTCAAATGGGCATAGTTTGAAGAAAAATCCGATAAAAGCATCGATCGATAGCCATCCCCGATAAAGTTTTTGTCGTAAGCCAAAGTTGCCTGGATATACTTATGGGCGTCATAAGTCATACTAGCTGTCGCATACATCCAGTCCATTTTATTCTTGGACTGAAATTTTGTATTTCCTTGACCCGGAATAACTTTATGTGCAACAATATAGTCATCTAAATATTTAGGAAAGACAGCTTGACTTTCAAATGCGGAAGTATTAAATGTAAATTTATTTCCTACGTTCAATCCCACTTGAAATCCTCTACCATTCATCCATGTACGGCGCTTGTCGCCCTGCATGTCCTTTCCAATATAAAGATCCGGTAGAAAATCAGCATAGAATGTGTAATCGTCTTTTTCAACCTGCACAAGATGTTCGTTAAAGATCTTGCGCATGAACCAATTAGACGAAGAAACGGGTTTATTAGATTGGATTGAATCAAACTTAGCTAACAATAAAGAGTCTTTTATGACGAATGGTTTAGCAGAAGTATGCATTCTCGTTTCAGTAGAATAAACCGCATCGTTCATTTTTTGATAAAAATGATACGAATAGGGCTGACTCTTAATCTGGGCAAAACCTCCGCAGGAAATACCTACTCCCATGCCTGCCAGCACGATTCGGAGTAAATTATTATTTTTTGTTATATTAAGCCTCATAAAATTATTTCAAAGATTATTTTTTCTAGCAAAATGCATTCCTAAACGCAAATTAACCGAATAAAATTGACTTTATTCATATGTTCAGTCAATTTTATCATGCTAAATCGTATTTGCTGTTCCTTTTATTCAAAAATATTTATATCTTGCATTTCAGTAAATAACCTTCAATCATAAAAAATAGCCCTAATAAGCATGAAACGCAGAACATTTATCCAAAACGCAACCCTGTTAACCGCAGGTGCACTTACAAGCAAATTTTCATTCGCTCAGGAACATTCTTTTCCCACTGTTCGGACAGGTAAAGAGAAAAGACTTTTCTCGAGCAAGGTAATCGAAGATGCAATTGTAGAATTTCAGAAAAATGTTAAAAATAAGGAACTGGCTTGGTTATTTAACAACTGCTTTCCTAATACCCTAGATACTACCGTATTTCCCTATGTCCAAAACGGAAGAAATTATACCTATGTGATTACAGGGGATATTGATGCCATGTGGTTGCGTGACAGCAGTGCGCAGGTATGGCCGTACCTCCCTTTTATGAAAAAGGACAAAAAACTGCAGGATCTTATTGTTGGCTTAATCCAAAAACAGAGTAAATGCATCAATATTGATCCCTATGCCAATGCATTTTATAACGATCCAACAAAGAAAGGCGAATGGTTCAGTGATCACACAAACATGAAACCGGGAATTCATGAACGAAAGTGGGAAATCGATTCATTGTGTTATCCAATTCGATTAGCTTATCATTATTGGAAAGAAACAAATGACAGCAGTCCATTTAATGAGGAATGGCTGGAAGCTCAATATAAAGTATATCAGACTTTCGTTGAGCAACAACGTAAAGATAGTCTAGGCCCATATAAATTTGAGCGAACAACCTCCAGAGGATCCGACACATTACAGGTAGATGGCTACGGATATCCTGTAAATCCCGTTGGTTTGATCTGCTCTAGCTTTCGACCGTCGGACGATTCTACAATCTTCTCATTTTTGATTCCATCCAACTTATTTGCGATTGTTAGCCTTAGACAGTCTGCCGAAATTTTGAAAAAGGTTAAAAATGAACACGAACTCGCTGCAAAAATGGAAGCGCTTGCCAATGAGGTCGAAGCAGCAGTCAATAAATATGGTATCATCGACCACCCGACACTGGGCCGGATATATGCTTTTGAGGTAGACGGTTTTTCGAGCCATCTTATGATGGATGATGCAAATATCCCTAGTTTGTTGGCCCTACCATATTTGGGAGCTGTAGATCTAAATAACGAAGTTTATCAACGTACGCGTAACTTTGTTTTGTCTGATAAAAATCCATTCTTTTTTAAGGGGACAGCAGCAGAAGGCATTGGTGGACCTCACATAGGAAGAGATATGATCTGGCCGATGTCCATTATTATGCGGGCGCAGACCTCAACAAATGATGATGAGATTCGTAATTGTATTAAAACCCTGGTAAATACACATGGTGGAACCGGATTTATGCATGAGTCTTTTCATAAAAACGATCCTAAAAAATTCACAAGACATTGGTTTGCTTGGACAAATACATTATTTGGCGAATTAATTTGGAAAATATACAAAGAGAAACCATCTTTGCTTCAATAAATCTGAAACTTATAACACAATGTTGTAAGTGAAAGAACTTATAACATTGTGTTATGGATAATTTATCAAAATCAGGTCCGATTGGCATTTTTGATTCCGGTTATGGAGGACTCTCCGTATTCAAGGAAATTCAACAACTTTTACCTCAATACGATTATATCTATTTAGGCGATAATGCACGTGTTCCATACGGTACAAGATCCTTTGAGACCGTTTATAATTACACCAAACAATGTGTTTTTAAATTATTTGACCTGGGCTGTAATCTCGTTATTCTCGCATGTAATACAGCTTCTGCAAAAGCATTAAGGACTATTCAACAACATGATCTTCCCCCTGGAAAGAAAGTCCTTGGCGTCATCAGACCCACTACAGAAATCGTACACAATTTTACGAAAACTAACAAGATCGGTATTTTAGCCACTACAGGAACGGTAAAATCCGAATCCTATAAAATAGAAATACACAAATTCAATCCAGAAATTGAGGTTTTTCAGCACGACTGCCCTTTTTGGGTTCCCTTAGTAGAAAACAATGAAATCAATACAGAAGGCGCACATTACTTTATAGAAAAAGATTTACGGGAGCTTTTACAGCAATCCGATCAGATCGACACCATTGTACTTGCCTGCACCCATTATCCTTTATTGCTACCCGTAATCCAAAAATATACACCAAGTAATATAAAGATCATCTCCCAGGGACCTATTGTTGCCAATAGCTTAAAAGAATATCTTGATAGACACCGGGAAATTGAAACAATTTGTTCTCAAAATGGCCAACTGGCCTTTTATACAACAGATGATCCAAGGGACTTTGAAAACAAAGCAAAAATATTTTTTGGACAGCCGATAGCCGCAAGCCATATCAGTGTTTAAAAAATAAAAGGCAATAATTTTTAAAACTTTTACTTCCCAATTTTCGTTATTCTGATAAAAGGCGAGTAAAATGAAAAAGAACTTTATAACCATTGCTTATAATCAGGATACACAGCATTGCGAATCCAAAGAGTTTTCAAACATACAGGAAAGTGCAGATTATTTTAAAACTTTCGAGACCTCCGCACAACCCAACTACGTTCCCGTGTGTATTTACAATCTAAATACAAACACCATTCTAGATATAAGTGATTATTATATAAACAACGATATTGAGCTCCACCGAATCGTAAGAAACTGCCTGGCGGGAAAATAACTCCTATAACACTTAAAAACAAATTAGCTGGCTAGCATTCCCCTTTCTTATTAGTATGAGTTATATATTTATATTATTACATTCTGAAAAATAATATTTCATTAATTTTTAATATCTTCAAGCAGATAATCAGACCAAAAACAAGTCACAGATAATGAAAACCAAACTGACAATAAGCCTCTTAACAGTATCTTTAGGATTAACTGCATGTAATTCCAACCATGCGAATTCAAATTCAAGTTCGGATAGCAGTGCAAATTCTGCAACTGATACAACAAGTTATCCTCCCGTAGAAACACAAAAGGCAAACACAAATTATAAACCAGCATTTGCTGGACAAACCAGAATTAAAGGTGCAAAGACGAGCACGCCATTCGAAGGTAAAGTAATTGCCGAGGGATTAAAATCTCCTTGGGGTATCGCTGCGCTACCCGATGGTCGATTATTAATCTCAGAAAAAGAAGGTGATTTTCGCATTGCAACGGCAGACGGCAAATTAGGTGAACCAATTAAAGGTTTACCTCAAGTCAATAGCAGTGGGCAAGGTGGGCTTTTGGGATTACGTCTTGATCCAAAATTCGAGTCAAACCGTATGATATATTGGGTTTTCTCTGATAATACCGCTGCTGGAACTTTGACGGCTGTCGCAAAAGGAAAGCTCTCAGCCGATGAGAAATCAATAGAAGGCGCTAAAGTTATCTATCAGGCTACTCCCGCTCATAAAGGGAATCTGCATTATGGTGGACGAATTATCTTTGATAAAGAGGGAAATATTATTTTGAGTACGGGTGAAAGATCTGATTTGGTCACGCGACCATTGGCACAAGATCTGAATGCAGCATTGGGCAAGATCCTACGTATCACCACTGATGGACAGCCTGCCCCTGGGAATCCATTTATAGGCAAGGCAAATGCACGTGCGGAAATTTACAGTTATGGACATCGTAATCCACAGGGACTTGCCTTACATCCTGAAACTGGCGATCTTTGGGAAACCGAATTTGGTCCACGGGGCGGCGACGAGTTGAACAGAATTGAAGCTGGCAAGAATTATGGATGGCCAACGATTACGTATGGTATAGAATATAAAGGAGATAAGGTTGGTGAGGGCATACAACAAAAAGACGGTCTGGAACAACCCGTCTATTATTGGGATCCTGTTCTCTCGCCTAGTGGAATTACATTCTATACCGGACAGAATATTCCAGAATGGAAGAATAATCTCTTTATTTGCGGTTTAAGCAGCATGCACATTGCCAGAATTATACTAAAGGATAACAAGGTCGTTGGAGAAGAACGCCTCCTAGGTAGTGAAGGGCAACGATTTAGAGATATCACGCAGGGCAAAGATGGCGCGCTGTACGCTATCACAGATATCGGAAAATTATATAAAATTGATAAAAAATAAATACTTCGATTCGACGCAGCCCCTTTCAAATGGGCTGCGTTTTATGTTGACCTAGCCCTAAAAAACACACTTTCAACTATTTTTTATTGACCTTATTTGCTATATTTCTTTTCGAACATGACAAGCCCTATAGTTTGGCTCGATTATTGATCACTTATTAGCGAATCAATAAATTATTATATGGTAAAAAAAGAAAAAATGAAAAAATTATTAGAAATTAATCCCTTGTCATTCTATATGACCAACTGGGGATTCGTAAACAACACCGCCCCAAAAAGAACGCGCAAAACCTGCCAACCTTCTCCCAAAAATTAAGCGTTCTTGCTTAAACAATTCAATTAAAATTTATTAAAATCATCTGCTGATATCCTCCATACGGATATTAAGTAAGAGATTTATTTCTTTTACTAGATCCGTATGGAAGGGCATTAAGCTATGCGAAAAAATAGGCCAATGCGATTACGATTATAATACAAGCAATCATAATGTATTTATTCAATTGGCTATTTTTTTCTCCTTCGTCACTTTTATAGTGATAATCTCGTTTGTTGGGCAAATTCATAAGCTTGTTTTTATTCATGATGAAGTTACGGACTTTTTTCCATATTACTCGTGATGATAAGGCTCTCCCTTCATGATAGAAAATGCACGATAAAGCTGCTCTGTAAAAAACAAACGAATCATTTGATGCGAAAATGTCATCTTGGACAACGAAATTTTCGAATTTGCTCGATCATAAATTTTTTGGTCAAACCCATAGGGGCCACCAATAATAAATACCATATGCTGAACACTTTGCACCATCATTTTTTCCAGATAAGCAGAAAACTCCAAGGAACGAAACTCTTTTCCATGTTCATCCAGCAAAACGACTAAATCTTGAGGTTGTAATTGTTTCAAAATCAGCAGAGCCTCCTTATCTTTCTGCTGCTCAGCAGAAAGATTCTTGACATTTTTGATATCTGGAATGACCACAATACTAAAATTTACATAAAACTTTAACCGTTTAATATACTTGTCAATACCCTCAATCAGGTACTTATCATCTGTCTTACCTATACAAAGTAGCGTTATCTTCATCTAAACATTTTATAAGTGTTTGTTATGAATAGCACAATAGAAGCCGGTTTTCTCGATCCAAAATAATGGCTTTGTTCTTGTTTCCGGGTATTGTCAAAAGCTGCTCATAAACTTTTATCCAAGAGCTGCTACGCTAATAAATAGCGCATACATACAATTGAGCAAAGTTCTGATTTTATTTAAAATAAACACAATCAAAAGGACAAAAAAACATTAACCTCATTTATTCGTTTAGTTATAAAACATTTATTTTCTCGTACACGCTTAAAACATCACGCTGAAAATGGATAATGACCTCGTTTTAAGAGCATCGATCAGATCAAACTTGTTGTTTATAACGACAGGAACGAAATATATTTCAACAAATCCAATACGCAGCTATAAAACCACTGCGTTAGTTGCTAATAAGATGGAAAGCTGTACGTGCTCATTTGGATTACAATAATATGGAAATGCAAACAAATTAAGTATACACATGAAAATAATAAAATCAATCATTCTTATTGCTCTTGGCTTATTAGCACATGAAACCTACGCTCAGACAACCGCGGTAGACAGTACAAAAACCTGGATTATCAAAGGAGAAAACACCTTTCTGATCAACCAAAGTTCATTTTCTAATTGGGCTGCAGGTGGGGTGAATTCTTTCTCCGGCAACCTAACTCTTAATTACGACTTCAATTACAAGAAAGGCAAATGGTCATGGGACAACAAGGTCCTTGCGGCTTATGGGCTAACCTTTCAAAAAGAGTCGGACTGGCGCAAAAATGATGACCGATTAGTTTTAAATAGCTTGTTGGGACATCAGGCATCTCAATATTGGCTTTATACCTTTTTTCTAAACTTTAACACACAATTTGCCGATGGTTATGACTACACAGCTTCACCCCAAAAAAGGATATCCAAGTTTTTAGCGCCGGCATACCTGAGCTTCGGTCCGGGTTTTGCGTACAAACGATCGGACAACCTCAGATTTAATCTTTCGCCTGCGGCTGTGCGGTTTGTATTCGTAAGTGATACGCTCCTTTCCACACGATATGGACTAAATCCGAACAGCAAGTCCCGCACTGAATTCGGCGCATCATTTGATGCTTATTATAAAGTAAATTTAATGGAGAACATTTCATTTGAAAATATACTAAAACTCTATTCAAACTATCTAGATAAACCTCAAAATGTAGATATTGACTATACGGCCAATCTTTTTATGAAGGTAAACAAGTTTATTACAGTAAACGCAGGCGTACAGATGATCTACGATGACAATACGGCTATTCCGATTATTAAAGATAATGTTGAAGTTGGAAAGAGAAATTCTGCCCTACAAATTAGGCAAATTGTCGGTGCTGGCGTGACATACAAATTTTAAAGGTAAAAAAACAGCAGGAACAAGTCCACATAAGCAAGACAAATTACGAAGGCGCCGTAAACGAAAAAACCGAATTTAAATCATTCGGTTTTTTCTATTATTTAGGAATACTTATGTAAAATTAATCACTAAAATGGCGCATCATCAGGCATGTCGTTCATGCGGGATGGCATCGTAATACCCCCACTGAAGCCCCCAGCACTAAAATCATCAGCAAAGTTTGGCGACGGATTTAATGCAGAAGCAGAAAATGTAGCCGGCGCATCACCGAATCCATCTCCACCACCCATACCCGAAAACTCATCTTCTAAATCCACAAACTTCACAAATTTACCCACAAATCGAAGTGGAACAATTCCGGTCTCACCATTACGGTGTTTTGCAATAATAACTTCACCAACACCGGCAGTAGGACGTCCCTCTTCATCTTCTGTCAAACCATAATATTCGGGTCTATATAAGAAAAGAACCATATCCGCATCCTGCTCAATGGAACCAGACTCCCGTAAATCGGACAACATAGGACGCTTACTATTTCCTGGTCTTGACTCTACAGCACGACTCAGCTGCGATAATGCCAGCACGGGGATGTTTAGCTCCTTAGCTACAGATTTCAAAGCACGGGAAATACTACCGATCTCTTGTTCACGGTTCCCCCCACCTTTACCTTCAGCTTTTCCATGCATTAACTGCAAGTAATCGACAATAACCATTTGGATATCGTATTGTGCCTTTAAGCGCCTACATTTAGCTCTAAATTCGAACACGTTCAACGCCGGCGTATCATCGATAATAATAGGCGCATCAGTTAAACGACCAATTCTCGAATGTAATTGTTGCCATTCATGATCAGCAAGATTTCCTTTTTTCAATTTCTCTTGCTCAATTTCCGTTTCACCAGCGATTAGACGATTGACAAGCTGAACAGATGACATCTCCAGCGAGAATACGGCAACTGCTTTTCCGTGTTCCACTGCAGCATTACGTGCAACGGAAAGTACGAATGCCGTCTTTCCCATCGCTGGACGTGCTGCAATAATAACCAGATCAGAAGGCTGCCAACCTGAAGTCATACGATCCAAGGCAGTCAAACCCGAAGGCACACCTGTCAGACCATCTGTGCGGTCACGCAGCATCTCAAGATTAGAAATCGCCTCACGCATAATATCGTCCATCTTTCTTGAATCTCTCCGCAAGTTATTCTGCGCGATATCAAACAAGCTTTTTTCGGCATGATCCAACAGATCGAAGATATCTGACGTTTCATCGTATGAGCTATTAATAATTTCAGTAGAAACTTTAATCAGCTCACGCTGAATATATTTCTGTGAAATAATACGTGCATGATACTCAATATTAGCTGCCGAAACCACGCGATCTGTCAATTGCGTAATATAATAGGCACCGCCGACCATTTCAAGAGCCCCCATCCGTCTGAGTTCCGAGGTAACGGTTAATATATCAATTGGAGAAGTCTTTTGAAAAAGGCCAAAAATCGCTTCAAAGATCTTTTGATGTGATTCCTTATAGAACGATTCTGGTTTTAAAATATCAATAATTTCACTCAGCGCATTCTTTTCAAGCATCAAAGCTCCTAAAACAGCCTCCTCAAGATCCACTGCCTGCGGCGGAAGTTTACCCAAACCACTCACCAAATTATTTAATTTGGTACGACGTTCGCCATAATTACCCCGTTTGTTATTATCCGTGTTATTCGCCTCAAAATTACTGTCGTTCATCATGATATTATATCAGAAATATAGCTTTGCTATCCTTATAAATTTTAGATAGGATAACAAATGTATAAAAAATAAAATTCACCACCATGCGGAGTTACACACAGCGAAATTCAACGATCACACCCGAAACCTCAAAAAGCTTTGAAGGACACAGATTTACATAGTGAGTTTTCAACACTTACTGTTGAAAAGATGTTGAAAATAAAAAATTACCACTTAAAATCAACACATTAAAAAATGTTAATAACTTAAGCCATTGTGAATAAGCAAAATGGTAAAAAGCAAATCAATACGCTCCACTATCATCAATACAAACTGACTTTAAGATGAAAACAAATCCCTTTTTTAGCACTAAAAAATATTCATATATTGTATCTTTGTAACTATGACGCACGACTCCTCAACATTAAAACCCTATAAAGATACCAACGATGGGAAGAAGAAACAGGTAGCAGATATGTTTGACAACATCTCCCATTCCTATGATTTTTTAAACCATTTCATGTCTTTGGGTATTGACATTATATGGCGCAAAAAAGCCATCAATGCTTTAAAGTCCATAAAACCGCAACTGATGTTGGATGTAGCGACAGGAACTGGTGATTTTGCATTGGAATCAATTAAAATCTTGAATCCAAAAAAGATTATTGGTGTCGATATTTCCCAAGGAATGCTTGAAGTCGCTAAGAAAAAAATTGCAAGCAAGGGATTAGCGAATCAATTTGAGGTAGCGTTAGGAGACTCAGAGAGGCTTCAATTTGAAGATAATACGTTCGACGCTGTTACCGTAGCATTTGGTGTCCGTAATTTTGAAAACTTGGAGAAAGGCCTATCAGACATATACCGCGTATTAAAGCCTGGTGGGAAAGCTGTTATTTTAGAATTTTCGAATCCGAAGAAATTCCCCATTAAACAGCTTTATAATTTTTATTTCAAGTTTATTACACCAACCATTGGAAAATTCTTTTCAAAAGATTCCAGTGCATATGAATACCTACCAGAATCTGTTGCTCAATTTCCAGATGGACAAAAGTTCGTTGCCATAAACAAAAAAGCAGGCTTTAACGAAACGATTGTTAGACCGCAAACATTTGGTATCTGTACAATCTATATTGCTACAAAATAGTACCAGCTAAGATCTGGTTTTGAGTCAAATCGGATTCATTTTTAATATCAACGAGTTACATTATATGACTAAAACAGTTTTTATTACAGGAGCAAGTTCAGGAATTGGTCAGGCTTGCGCCGAAGTTTTAGCGAAAGAGGGTTACAATCTTTTACTTTGCGCGCGCAGGTTAAACCGTTTAGAGGCATTAAAAGATGCATTGTTAGCGGCCTACCCTACTATTCAGATCCATATTTTTGAGCTTGATGTTCGCGATGCAGAACAAGTTGCGAATCAAATTGAGGGCCTACCTCCAGCATGGAAAAAAATAAATGTTCTCATTAACAATGCTGGTTTGAGTCAAGGATTGGATCCTATTCAAGATGGTGATATCGGAGATTGGGACAGAATGATTGATACCAATATCAAAGGTTTACTGTATGTGAGTAAATCTGTGATACCACTTATGGATACCGAAAACGGCGCCCATATTGTTAATTTGGGATCTATTGCAGGGAAAGAGGTTTATCCGAATGGAAATGTGTACTGTGCTACCAAACATGCTGTTGATGCTTTAACTAAAGCTATGCGCATTGATTTGCTAACTCAGGGCATTAAAGTAACATCTATCGACCCCGGAATGGTGGAGACAGAGTTTTCGGAAGTTCGTTTCCATGGAGACCGGGAAAGAGCTAAAAATGTTTACAATGGTGTACAACCCCTGACAGGGAAAGATATTGCCGAAACGATCCTTTTCGTCATTACCAGACCTGCACATGTTAATATAAACGATCTATTAATAATGCCTACAGCACAAGCGACAGGCGCAATTGTCAATCGAAAATAATTTAAATATCATGTCATTAGAAATACAAATAAATCAAGACATTAAGGCGGCAATGATCGCAAAAGACACGGCAAAATTACGTGGCTTACGTGCAATTAAGGCAGCTATACTTTTAGCAAAAACAGAAAAAGGTCATGCCGAAGACCTTAATCAGGAGGCGGAGATTAAAGTTTTACAAAAACTTGTAAAACAACGTCGCGAATCTGCGGAAATTTATAAGACTCAAAACCGGGAAGATCTTTATGAAATTGAAATTGAGGAAGAAAAAGTAATTGAGGCTTATTTGCCAAAACAACTAAGCAAAGAAGAAGTTGAAACGATTGTCAAAGCAATTATCGCCGAAACAGGAGCTTCTTCCATTAAAGATATGGGTAAAGTAATGGGCGCTACAAATCAAAAGCTTGCTGGACAAGCAGATGGGAAAACCATCTCTGAAGTTGTTAAAAGTCTTCTCGCATAAAACGCTCAAATCAATAGAGTCAAATTAAATTGGATATGTCTTTCCAGCCATATCGATCGCATAATTTGACTCTATTTTTATTTCAATTATGGCTTTTCAGTGGAATCTAAAGAGTTTTCACGAACTCAACACGAAAGAATTATATCGTATTTTAAAGCTTCGCATGGAAGTGTTTGTTCTGGAGCAGGAATGTTTATATCCTGAATTGGACGATAAAGATTTTGCTTGTCTGCATCTGTGGACAGAACAAGATGATCGTATTATTGCATACACGAGATTAGTTCCTCCGGGCCTTTCCTACCCACAAGCTTCCATTGGTCGGGTTATCGTTGCCGAGGAAGCGCGCGGAACCGGTCTGAGTCAACAATTAATGATTCATTCCATCGAATCGCTCTACAAAGAATTTGGTGAAGGCGAGATACAGATAGGTGCGCAATTTCATTTAAAATCCTTTTATGAAAAATTAGGCTTTGAGCAAATTTCCGAGCCCTACCCTGATTATGGAATCCTTCATATTGATATGATTAAACCCGCAATTTAGTAAATTTAGGCATGCAAAACGTTGTCATCATCACAGCCGCCCTATTTGGCGGCCTCGCTATTATCCTAGGTGCATTTGGAGCCCATGCATTCAAAAAAATCCTATCACCTGAAAAGCTGGAATCCTTTGAGGTCGGCGTTCGATATCAAATGTATGCTGCTCTTACACTGTTGATTTTAGGATTTAATTTCTCCTTTGAGCTTCAGTCTGAACGAGTTGCATTTTATCTGATCACATTAGGAACTCTTTTATTCTCAGTAAGTATATATTTTCTATCGTTTGCCGAATACTGGAAAAAGAATCTAAAGTTTCTTGGCCCAATTACCCCGCTCGGCGGATTATTTATGATCGCAGGCTGGGTTGCTATTATCATTCGCTTTTTGTAGATTTGAAATAAATATGGCAATGATGTCTGCCCTGAACCGCCCTAATAAGCTGATGACGTCTACTATTTTAGTATAAAACAACAATTTTATATAAAGTGTAGACTTATGGCTATAACACATTCAAATCAAAGCAATCTTCATTTTTTTCGTAAATGGCTTATCTCCTGTAGTGCGATAGGTTTCATCGTAGGATCTATTTGTGCATTTTTTCTCTTTTCCCTCAATTGGGTAACGCAGTACCGAGAAGCTCATCCTTGGATAATTTATGGACTCCCCCTAGCGGGATTTGCCATTGCATTGTCCTATAAGTATTGGGGCAATCCATCAAGCAAAGGAAATAATCTGCTGATTGAAGAATACCTGCATCCCCAACACCGCATTCCGCTTATCATGGCGCCTCTTGTCCTATTCGGAACTTTACTTACACATCTGTTTGGAGGTTCGGCAGGCCGTGAAGGAACTGCCGTGCAGATAGGTGGAGCAGTTTCCGATCAGCTCAATCGCTGGTTTGACTTCGATAAAACTGAACGCCGTATCTTAATTTCAATTGGCATCACTGCAGGCTTTGCCGCTGTGTTTGGCACCCCACTCGCCGGAACAATATTTGGTCTGGAAGTCCTACTGATTGGCAAAAAAAGATATTTCGGTATCCTGCCCTGTTTATTTACCGCCTATTTTGCGAACTTCAGCTGTCAATTATGGAATATTCCACACACTCATTATCCAATTCATGATGTTATTCCAATGCTGTCTTTGACCAATATTGGATTTAGCCTTGCCGCAGGCATTCTATTCGGTGTGACGGCATGGCTTTTTATATTTACCAGCGATTTCTTTAGCCTTCAATTCAAACGAATTAAATATCCTCTGCTTAGACCGGTAATTGGCGGTATTATTTTGGTACTTATCATTACGTTACTCCATAGCAGCAACTATATTGGACTTGGTATCCCGATGATTCAGAACGCATTTGTCGATCAGTCGAATTATTATGACTTTATCATCAAATTACTTTTAACGACTTTCACCCTTTCTGCCGGATTTAAAGGCGGAGAAGTCACCCCACTGTTTTTTATCGGGGCAACCTTGGGGAGTGCGTTAAGCACCGTTATTCCACTTCCCATCAGCCTGCTGGCTGCCATGGGCTTTGTATCCGTATTTTCAGGCGCTACAAACACCCCGCTCGCCTGTATTGTAATGGGTTATGAATTATTTGGGATTCAGCCTATTTTATTTATAGCAATAGCGTGTATAGTCGCTTTTTTATTTTCCGGAAAAAAAGGAATTTATGTTGCACAAAAAGGCGGTTTAAAGGAAAAATTATACCGCAGACTCAATTTATAAGCAGACTCAATTTATAAACAAGACAATGCGCTTTCAGCTTCTCAGTCTATCTCCTTGTATTCCATTATGAACTACTTCAAATAAAAACAGGATAGGCCAAAAAAACATGCTAAAAAGAAGAATGCAGACCACAATGAATGGATAGATGATTTTAATAAAGACACGAGAAAATTTTTTGATAAAAAAAAGCCTAAATCATAAGTATGCTTTAGGCTTTTTTTAAAAAATCTTATCATCTGAACTACAGTAGTTTTCCATGCAGAAAGAATGCCGCAACAGTAAAATAGATAATCAATCCTGAAACATCCACCAAGGTAGCTACAAATGGCGCTGATGCCGTCGCCGGATCTAATCCAAACCGACGTAGAATAAATGGAATAAACGATCCTGACAAAGTCCCCCATAAAACAATAAACAATAAGGAAACAGCAACCGTAAAACCAATTGAAATCCAATAAGGACCATAGTCATACAGACCAAGAAAATGCCAAGCCAATATCCTTAAGAATCCGATCGAACCCAATATTCCACCTAAGATTAAACCAGAAGAAATTTCGCGCTTCATCACGTACCACCAATCTTTCAACTTTAATTCACCGAGTGCCATGGCACGAATAATTAAAGATGCCGCCTGCGACCCGGAATTACCCCCGCTGGATATAATTAAAGGAACAAATAAAGCAAGCACAACCGCCTTTTCCAATTCCCCTTCAAAAAATCCCATTGCTGAAGCTGTAAGCATTTCGCTAAAAAACAAGATGATCAGCCAGCCGGCTCTTTTTTGGATCAATTGCAACAAAGGAGTTTTCGTATAGGCCAGATCCAATTCTTCCATCCCTCCAAATCGCTGGATATCTTCTGTATCCCGATCTTCAATTCGATCCAATACGTCATCAAATGTCACAATTCCGACCAATACCCCTGCTTCTGTAATGATAGGTAAAGCACTTCGATCGTACTTTTGAAAAATCTCGAATGCCTCTTCCATGGGTGTGGAAGCCTTAATCGCGGCAAAATTGTAGTCAATTAAGTCGGAAATCTTGGTAGAAGAATCCGATAGTAGTAATTGACCAATTTTCAAGTCATCGATCAAGACGTTTTTCTCATCAACTACATAAATAAAATTAAGCGTTTCTGCCTTCCTTCCAAACACCTTGATATGCCGAAAAACATCATCGACGGTATAATAAGGACGAACTTGCACATACATTGGTGTCATAAGTCGGGCAATACTGTCCTCTTTATAACCAATCAGCTCCAAAGCCATTTGCTTCTCGCGCTCATTCAAAAGATTGATCAGATATTTGATCAGATCATCCGGCAATTCCGACAACAGTTCATTACGCGTATCCGGCTTCAGGTTATTCAGCAATTCGGACAGCTCATGTTCCGTCATGGATTTGATCAACGTATATTGGACATCCATTTCAAAAAAAGAAAAGATCTCCAATCTATCCTCCAAAGGATAGTCCATAAACTCTTGATGTTGCTCCCCTTTACTTAAACGCGATATTTCTTCCGCGATATCGGCTGGGTGTAATGCTGAATTTTGTTCCATTGGAAGAAAATTTAATGGATTTAGCGCAAAAGTAGCTTATTTTGTATGATTTTCAACAATCTGAAAAACTATTTTTTCCAATGGGAATTGCTGCTAGTCTTCCGTAAAATCGTCTACTACCACATTGAAGAGCACATTTGACTTGATATGCCCATGAACTTTACACTATCTTAAAAATTAATTAATCCAGGCGCTAGCTCCTCGGGCTCGAAACCAGCTTTAAATAGCCGGGCTGTTAAATTACCTTTCAGTTCTATGTTTCCTTCATTTACATGCAACCAGCTCCCTTCACGTAAGCCTATGACTGGCTGAGGATTAATTTGATGAAATTCCTGGATTCGCGTTTCCCTTGTCTCTCCTTTGTGTGTAGAATTTGGATCCGGATCCAAATAATGTGGATTGATATTAAAAGGCAAGAAACCAAGTGCGTCAAAGCTAGGCGGATAAACAATAGGCATATCATTTGTAGTTCCTATTGTTAGTCCGGTCAAATTGGACCCCGCCGATGTACCGACATATGGAATCCCCTTTGCTAATTGTACGCGCAATTGCTGTACCAAATCCAGCTCATACAACGTTTTTAACAGTAGAAATGTATTTCCTCCACCAATAAAAATAGCTTTAGCATCCTGAATAGCCTTCTTCATGTTATGAAACTCATGCAGCCCCCTAACCGTTATACCCCTATCTTTCAATGCGTCCTGTACCTTAGCCGTATAACCATCAAACGAAATTCCTGAAGGTCTCGCAAAAGGGACAAATAGCAATTCGTCTGACTGAATAAATTCTACAAAATCTTGCTTAATATAAGCTAAAAACTCACTACCATGGATCGTGCTTGTACTTACGACCAATAACTTGTACGCTGGATTAATCTTCATCTTCTATCGTTAAAACATTAAATAAAAAGTACCTTTGGTTTTTGTCAATTGCGAGGCCAAAGGTACAGTTTTCATTCCTTACTATAGGCATTCCTTACTATAGGCTATTTCTTATCGGCAGTCTTTTTTTCTGTGCCCAATCTTTTATTTTCTTGCAGCGCTTTATGTAAAAGATATTCGATCTGCCCATTAACACTTCTAAACTCATCTGCAGCCCATTTTTCCAATGCTTTGTACATCTGGTCGTCTAAGCGTAGCATAAAGTTTTTCTTATCCGCCATTTCATTTCGTTTATTGGTACAACGTACCTGTATTTACAATTGGTGTCGCTGCTTTTTCTCCGCAAAGTACCACCATTAAATTGCTGACCATTGCTGCTTTTTTCTCGTTGTCCAACTCTACAATATCTTTTTCAGACAACTTATGCAAGGCCATTTCCACCATCCCAACAGCACCGTCTACAATCTTTGCTCTTGCAGCCACAATAGCAGCTGCTTGCTGTCTTTGAAGCATAGCACCTGCTATTTCGGAAGCATAAGCCAAATGACTGATTCTAGCCTCTTTAATAATAACCCCGGCAGGCGCCAAACGATCAGACAATTCTTGTTCAAGAATATGATTTACGGTATCGCCACCTTCACGCAAGGTGATCTCCGCTCCTTCATCCTCCAAGTTATCATAAGGAAAGCTTCCAGCCAAATGTCTTACCGCTGCTTCGCTCTGCGTACGTACATAAGAGGTATAATTACTTACATCATAAGCAGCTTTATACGTGTCTCCCACTTGCCATACAATCACTGCTCCGATCTCAATTGGGTTTCCCATCTTGTCATTGACTTTCAGTGTCTGTCCCTGTAAGTTATCCGACCGAAGACTTATTTTAATCGTTGAATACAACGGATTGACAAAAAACAAACCGTTTTCCTTAACCGTACCTACATATTTCCCGAAGAAATTCAGTACACGCGAATGGTTTGGATTAATAATCATCAATCCTTTCAGAATAAAAAAAGTAGCGATCATCAGCACAACCCCCAATACGACATAAAGTGAGCTTGCTTCTACGCTGGCAAATGAGAATATTGCCGCCACAAACGAAACGACAGCTATCAATAAAGCTAAATAGCCTGACATTGGTTTAATTAGTTTTTCCATAATTTGTTAATATATATTTGATATCATTTTAATATCATAAATATACTATAATATTTTTCAAATTTCAAATGAAAATTTAAAATTACTATTTTTGATTATGCGCAAAAGATCCTTTCTACCTTTAGTAAACTCTACCACAGAAATACTCATCCTTGGCTCTTTGCCCGGAGATAAGTCTTTGGCAGAAAATGAATATTATGCACACCCACAAAATCGATTCTGGAAAGTAATCACCTCTTTGTTTAACGCGCCGGAGCAAACAAATTATACGGAGAAGATAGATCTATTATTCAAAAACAACATCGGTCTTTGGGATGTTTGCGCAGAAGCCTCTCGTCCCGGCAGTATGGATCTAGCCATACAAAATGAAGTTCCAAACCAGATTGTTGAGCTGCTAGAAGCCCACCCTAAAATCACACAAATTATTTTTAACGGGCAAAAAGCGCACACGTTATACTTAAAGCATTTCAACAAAAGAGAGGACATTATTTACAGATGCTTACCTAGCACAAGTCCAGCCAATGCGAAAAGTAATCTCGAAAATCTAATTCAACAGTGGTGCGTAATAATAAGTGATTAAATTACACGAATTAGATTCGTTAATTCAGTCCTATTGCTTATTTTTGCCCTAAGATGTCAGATTTAAAATACAATCAACGAGGCGTATCCGCAGGGAAAGAGGATGTGCACAATGCGATAAAAAATATAGATAAGGGTCTGTTTCCCAAAGCATTTTGCAAAATAATTCCAGATATTTTGGGTGGAGACCCAGACTGGTGTAATATTATGCATGCGGATGGTGCTGGTACCAAATCTTCATTAGCGTATGTCTATTGGAAAGAAACTGGTGATATTTCAGTTTGGAAAGGTATCGCACAAGACGCAATTATCATGAATATTGATGACTTGCTTTGTGTGGGTGCCATCGATAACATTCTTTTATCCTCAACGATTGGCAGAAATAAAAATCTCATTCCTGGAGAGGTGATTGCAGAAATCATCAATGGCACAGAAGAGATTCTGGCGGAACTTCGAGGTTTGGGAATCGGCATCTATTCTACTGGCGGTGAAACTGCCGACGTTGGCGACCTTGTTCGTACCATCATTGTTGATAGTACAGTAACCTGTCGGATGAAACGTGAAGACGTTATTTCAAATCATCGTATCAAAGGGGGTAACGTTATTGTTGGCTTAGCATCAAATGGACAAGCAACCTATGAACAGGCATACAATGGCGGAATGGGTTCCAATGGACTAACTTCTGCACGTCATGATGTATTTAACAAAAAAGTAGCTGAAAAATATCCTGAAGCGTATGATCCAGCTGTTCCTTACGAACTAGTTTTCGCGGGAAGCCAAGATCTTACAAATGAAATCGAAGTTGAAACTGGAGAAAAAATAACCGCGGGCAAGCTAGTCCTTTCCGCTACACGTACTTATGCGCCTGTTATCAAACAGATACTAGACAAGTACCGTTCACAAATTGACGGAATGGTACATTGCTCAGGTGGAGCGCAAACCAAGGTCTTGCACTTCGTCGATAATGTGCATGTCATCAAAGATAATCTTTTCCCGATTCCACCTCTTTTTGCGTTAATACAGAAAGAATCCAATACTGACTGGAAAGAAATGTACAAAGTATTCAATATGGGACACCGTATGGAATTATATGTACCTGAATCGATTGCATCGGATATCATCGCCATTTCAGAGTCATTCGGGATTCCGGCCCAGATCATAGGCCGTGTAGAGGAATCTGCATCCAAAAAAGTAACTATAACCTCCCCTTACGGAGAATTTATCTACGAATAAAAGTTTTTTATCCTTGTCTCCTATTTACCTAGGAGACAAGGATATTTTTTTCAATTTGGTATACATGAAAGAAAAACTTCTTGTGGGCTGGAAAGAGACCCTTGATTTACCTGAATTGGGAATATATGGTATAGAAGCAAAAGTCGATACCGGCGCTGCTTCATCGGTACTACACTGCAACTCGTACAAGATCGTTAACGAGGATGGTCAGGACTGGATTATCTGCGAGCTGATCATAAATTTTGAGACAAAAGAGACGAAAACGCTAAAGTTAAAGCTCTATAGAACAAAACTCGTAAAAAGTTCTTTTGGCCAAGAAGAAAAGCGTTACTACATCCGCACAACAGCAACATTATATAACCAGGTATTTAGCATTAAAATCTCCTTTAGAAATAGATCACAAATGACTTACCCCATGCTTTTGGGTAAAAATTTCTTGAACAAAAGGTTTTTGGTTGATGTTTCCAAAGAAAATCTCTCGGAGAAGACCTTGGTAAAATAAAACAAATAGCCAAGCAATTTTGTTATCTTAGCACAAAATATACTCATTATACAAATCGTGAAAATTGCCGTATTATCGACAGTAAAGAGTTTATACTCGACTCGTCGTCTCGTAGAAGCCGCACAACAAAGAGGACACGAATGTGTTGTCATTGATCACAGCAAGTGTTATGTCGGTATTCAGCAAGGTAAACCAAGTATCCATTACAAAGGACAGGATCTGAGTGATATTGATGCCATTATTCCCCGAATAGGAGCATCGGTAACATTCTATGGATCTGCCATCGTTAGACAATTTGAGGTGATGGATGTCATTTCCGCGAATCCCAGTCAAGCCATTACGCGATCTCGGGACAAATTGAGGTGCCTGCAGATTTTATCCGGTGCAGGAATCGGACTCCCGATTACGGGATTTGCACGCACGGCCTCTGACGTGGACGACCTTATTAGCATGGTTGGTGGAGCTCCTTTAGTCATTAAACTACTTGAGGGAACACAAGGTATCGGTGTTGTACTTGCCGAAACTAAAAAAGCAGCCTCTTCTGTTATTGAAGCGTTCTACGGCCTGGGCAATAACATCCTGATTCAAGAGTTTATCAAAGAATCAAAAGGCTCAGATATCCGGGCTTTTGTGGTTGACGGTAAAGTTGTTGGTGCGATGAAACGCACAGCCAAAGAGGGTGAGTTTCGGTCAAATATCCATCGGGGTGGCACTGCCCAGATTATCCGGTTAAGTAAAGCCGAAAGAGAAACAGCAATTGCGGCAGCTGCACAATTAGGACTTACGGTTTGTGGTGTGGATATGATCCCTTCTGACAGAGGCCCTCTGGTACTGGAAGTAAACTCATCTCCAGGTTTGGAAGGCATCGAAAAAGCGACAAAAAAAGATATTGCCTCAGAAATTATACAATATATTGAGCGACAATATGAAGCAAAACAGGCTCAAATGCCTAAAGTTGTTAAGAAAAAGAAAAAAAGAGAAAGTAAATTATAAGGTTACCGAATCAGCAACTAAAAGGGGTGTCCGTTATATATGGACACCCCTTTTAGTTGCCAAATAACCTAGACTCAACTAAAGTCGAATTTCCAATATTCCCCAAATTCGACTATCGTCGCTTCCAATTTTTACTTATCTTAGGCTAAATTATGAATTAATGAAAAGATTTAGCCATCTTCTATTTGCCTTTGTACTCGTACTAGCTGCATTTTCCTGGTCTTTTAGCCAAACAACCATCCAAAAAACAGCATCGCCAGCTTGGCTGCGCTCCACTACAAAAAAGGCCATAAAGCCAAATTTGGATGATATTAGTGATGGATATTACTATGAGTTAATCGAACATCAAATAAACTTAGCTACCCAAACGAAATATTATAAGGACATCAAAGTTCTCTTTGATCAGACTGGAATCGAAAATCTGGGACAAGTTCAGGTAACCTTTGACCCGCATTTCCAAAAACTTCAACTACATGAGCTAAAGGTTATTCGTAACGGCAAAGATATTAACCTATTACCGCAGGCAAAATTTAAGCTGCTTGCCGCTGAAACGGAGCTTTCGAGATCCATCTACAACGGAAGTCAAATGGCCCATTATGTTTTGGAGGATTTACGTAAAGACGACAAGATTGTATTCGCTTATTCAATAATAGGTGTAAATCCGGTATTTAAACAGAAATTTTTCGACAGCTATTACTTACAGGGATATGAACCTACAGGTCTGGTTCATCTCAACTATATTGTACCCAATGGTCGCAAACTTCAGTTTAAAAGTTTCAATGGCGCACCTGAGGCACAGCAACAGTCAACAGGAAATACAACAAATTTTTTCTGGGAGCTGACGGCGGACAAAACGGTTCAGTACGAGGATTATAGTCCGTCGTGGTACAGCCCTTTAAAATATATCCAATGCTCGGAATTCAATACCTGGCAGGAAGTTGATCAATGGAACCGTAAAATTAATCCTATTCCACAAATAGCAACGACAAGTACACTTCAAGCCTTCGTCAATCAACTTTGGAAAGAGTCCAACGGGCAACCCTATGCGTACCTGAAAAAGGCCTGCGACTTTGTACAAAATGAGATACGCTATATGGGTATTGAGATGGGAGAATATTCGCACCGGGCAAATGTTCCAGAAAAAGTATTTTCCCAGCGCTACGGCGATTGTAAAGATAAATCAATGCTGCTGGCCACAATGCTCAAAAACAAGAATATTGATGCAGGACTCGTATTAGCCAATACCTATAAGAATAGAGGCCTGCAGGAAGAACTCCCCTCACCTTATGCTTTCAACCATATGGTTATTGAAGTTAATATTGGTGGACGGTCCCAATATATTGATCCAACCATAACTAATCAGGGTGGAGATATCAAAAACAGGTATTTTCCAGCTTATGGAAAAGTACTCTCGACTATAGGTAGTGGAAAGCTTACAGACGTACCGCAGCATGTTACTGGTAATATTAAAGTCAAGGAAACCTTGACAATGGAAGGCAAATTTGAGGCTACCCTTGATGTCCACACAACTTATGTTGGAAATGAAGCGGACGATATGCGTACTTATATTCAAAGTAGTGCAAAAAATGACATACAGAAGCAATACTTGGAGTATTATGCCAAGATCTATCCGAAGATCAATAAAATTGGTCAAATACAATACAAAGATGATCTGGAGAACAATATTGTGGAGATCATCGAAAAGTATAAAATAAAAAACATTGGAAAGACAGAAAGCGGATCTACTAAAAAATATATTCCTTTGTTGGGAACAAATATAAATGACAAGCTTCCAGAGATTATGGAGGATCGTATTGCTCCCCTAAGCCTTTCTTTTCCAACAGATCTAACCTACGAAATGTATATCGTCAACAAAGGGAAAAAGGAATTTGGCAATTATAGAGACAATAGTTATTTCGACCGCACTGCGTATGTTTTCGGCAAAACACTGGAAGTTGAACAGGATAGTATTAAGGTTGCATACACGTTAAGTTTCCACGAACCCTTTGTCGAACAAAAAGACCTGAAACAGTATTATACAGATTTTGCAGATCGTGATCATATCTTTTATAATGGTTTCTATCTTGACAATGATGGATATGTAACAGATGGGATAACTAATCTGAATACGCCGGCATCAGTGAAAGACATTAATTGGTTTGTCCTGATCCTATTCGTTCTTCTGGTGCCAGCTGTCATCTGGTATATTGTTAAAAAGTATAATAGGACCAAAGCTTTTATCATCAAACCTTATGACGAAATTTATTACGATCAGATCGGCGGATGGATGATCGTACTACTTATTGTACTATTTATAAATATATTGACCTTATCCGGTATATTTATCTTCCAACAGTCTTTCTTTAGTTTAAATACTTGGCAAGCGGTAGATCAACTGGAAGGTGTTTCCCCCGTTCTATACAGAACTTTACTATTATTGGAAATAATCGGTAATATATTGATACTGTCTGGATTGATTTATAGCTGTATCCTTCTAATTAAGAGAAGGGATATTTTCGCTCAGACCTTCTTTATGGTTGCACTATTTATGGCCATATTTTGTACACTAGATGCAATTGCAGGCTATTTTATGTTCAAACAATACTTGAATAAAACCGATGACATATTTACCAAATATGAAGATACGATAAGAACTATTATCTTTTTCTGTATTTGGGGAACTTATGTCTATAAATCGGAACGTGTAAAGGGTACCTGTGTTCGCCCATATCAGAACGATCAGATTATTCCCAAGGCTGCGACAGAGCATCCTTTTGATCAAGACTTTCTAAAGCCTTATTCAACGATGAAACAAGGAGAAAACGAAGCTGGAGCGGAATTTCAATCCCAGGGGGATACAGTTGCTCGCAGTCATCCCGAGGACGATCAAGACAAACCGTAGCTACCATTTTCATAAAAAAGGGTTCTGTAAATAATATACACAACCCTTTTTTATGGAAATCTGATTTACATTATTTCATTTTCATCACCATATTATCCGCGCCTTCAGTAGACACTTTTACCTGACCAGACTTGTTCTTCGTAGACTTATAATGGACATGGTTTTTGACTCCCTCAATTTGAACAGTCTCTACTGAACCAATATTAACCATATTGTCTGCCCCCTCTATCGTCACCGTTGTGATGTCATTCCCTGTTACAGTATTCCCCTTCCCCTCAATAATCAATTTACTTACATTGCCACGGATTACAACTTTATTGTCAGCACCTTCTATTTGTACAATCTCCCCCCCTTTGGCCTCTATCGTACGATTATTGTTCACCCCTTCAATTGAGATAACTTTTCCCTGCTGATTAACCACTTCGTTCGTTAGAGCCTTGGAAACTGGCTCTTTGGCCGCCATCAACAAACTTCCGATCAAAAGAAGTGAAAATCCGAATGTAATTGTTCTTAGTTTCATAATGTTATGTTTTCTACAGATCAACAAAAATCAAACCTAATTTCAAATCTAAAAGAGCTATAAGTTGTAATATACAGCGTCACTTGCATCAAGAGTATAATTGGGGAGTAAGAACTAAAATGAAACATAGCATTGAATTGGGTTTACCTGGCACATAACGTCCCAAAAAAGATACAGTAACCGTCATAACAAAAAAAGGAGCCTAAAAGGCTCCTTTAATATCTCTAACAAATTGACAGCGGATTAAAAACTCTATTTTACTGCGTCTACAACTGCTTTGAAAGCTTCTGGGTTATTTAAAGCTAAGTCAGCTAAAACCTTACGGTTCAAACCAATGTTTTTAGCGTTTAATTTACCGATCAATTGGGAATAAGAAATTCCGTGTTGACGAGCTCCAGCGTTGATACGTTGAATCCATAAAGCTCTAAACTCGCGTTTTTTGGTTTTACGATCGCGGTAAGCGTATTGTAAACCTTTTTCTACTGTATTTTTAGCAATAGTATAAACTTTGCTACGTGATCCAAAGTAACCTTTTGCAAGGCCTAGGATTTTTTTGCGTCTTCTTCTAGAAGCTACTGCGTTAACCGAACGTGGCATATTTTTAAAATTAGTTTGGTAGAAGGTGTCATGTATTTCAATGAACTTACAACCTTATACCCGGTTAAAAAATTATTATTAATAAAATCGAATAAAACTTATTTACCGATAGCAAGCATACGTTTTACGTTGCCCATATCGCCATCAGATACATAACTTGTTTGTGTTAAGTTACGTTTACGTTTTGTGCTCTTTTTTGTCAAGATGTGGCTTTTGAAAGCGTTTTTTCTTGCAATTTTACCTGTTCCAGTCAATTTGAAACGTTTCTTTGCGCTGGAATTGGTTTTAACTTTTGGCATAATACTTATAAATTTTATATCAATCTGTTAGAATTCTTATTATTTTTTAGGAGCCTTTGGAGCTACTGTTAAAAACATGCGTTTACCTTCTAATTTCGGTAAAAGCTCTACTTTACCGTAATCCTCTAAAGCCTGAGCAAAGCGTAACAACAAGATTTCACCTTGATCCTTGTGTACAATAGCACGACCTTTGAAGTGTACATAAGCACGAACTTTCTCTCCACTTTCAAGAAACTTAATCGCATGCTTCAATTTGAACTCAAAATCATGCTCACCAGAGTTAGGTCCGAAACGAATTTCTTTAATAACAGTCTGTTTTGCATTAGCTTTGATTTCCTTTTGTTTCTTCTTCTGTTCGTAAACAAACTTACTGTAGTCGATAATCTTACAAACCGGCGGTACAGCATTTGGCGAAATCTCCACTAAATCAAGTTCCAACTCATCAGCCAACTCTAACGCTTTGCGCGTAGGGAAAACTCCTTGCTCCACATTATCTCCTACCAAACGTACCTCAGGTACTTTGATTAACTCATTAATGCGGTGATCTGGTTCTTTCTTTCTCATTGGTGGTCTTGGACCACCGGGTCTTTTTAATGCCAAATGTTTAAAAATTAAACGGTTATTTCCTTAATTAATATATCTCTAAATGCCTCAGCAGTCATAGTTCCTAATTCCACTGAGCCATGTTTACGTACAGAAACTGTGCCATTTTCCACCTCTTTTTCCCCTACAATCAACATATAAGGAAGCTTTTTCACTTCGGCGTCTCTGATTTTTCTGCCCACTTTCTCGTCACGTAAGTCTATCAGTCCGCGAATATCGGAATTATTTAGCGAATTCAAAACATTTTGAGCATATTCTTCATATTTTTCTGACACTGGCAAGACGATAAATTGCTCAGGAGCAAGCCATAATGGGAATTGTCCAGCACAATGTTCGATCAATACAGCTACAAAACGTTCTAAAGATCCGAAGGGCGCACGGTGAATCATCACAGGGCGATGTTTCATGTTATCACTTCCTGTATATTCCAACTCAAAGCGCTCAGGCAAATTGTAATCCACCTGTATAGTACCTAACTGCCATTTACGACCTAAAGCATCTTTCACCATAAAATCCAATTTTGGACCATAGAAAGCCGCTTCACCATACTCTACGACTGTCGGCAAGCCTTTTTCCTCCGCCGCTTCAATAATTGCAGATTCAGCCAAAGCCCAATTTTCGTCAGTACCAATATACTTCGTACGATTCTCAGGATCACGTAACGACACTTGGGCTGTATAATCATTAAAGCCTAAGGCTCCAAAAACATAAAGTACTAAATCGATTACCTTTTTGAATTCACCTTTAACCTGATCTGGACGACAAAATAAATGGGCATCATCCTGAGTAAATCCACGCACCCTTGTCAATCCGTGAAGCTCACCAGACTGTTCGTAACGATATACAGTACCAAACTCAGCAAATCGAACCGGTAAGTCCTTATACGAGCGTGGTTTTACTTTATAAATTTCACAGTGATGCGGACAGTTCATTGGTTTTAACAAAAACTCTTCTCCTTCGATAGGAGTTTTTATTGGTTGAAATGAATCCGCGCCATATTTCTCATAGTGTCCAGAAGTCACATATAGCTGCTTATGTCCGATATGCGGAGTAACAACAGGCTCATACCCTGAGTTTAACTGTGCTTTCTGTAAGAAGTCTATCAGCTTTTGACGTAATGCAGCTCCTTTAGGCAACCAAAGAGGCAAACCTGCACCAACCTTTTCAGAAAAAGCAAAAAGTTCCAACTCTTTCCCCAGTTTACGGTGATCGCGTTTTTTCGCCTCTTCTATAAATTTCAAATATTCTGTAAGCTCCGATGCCTTAGGGAACGTAACACCATAAATACGTGTCAACTGTTTGCGAGACTCATCACCTCTCCAATAAGCACCGGCAACATTAGTCAATTTAATCGCTTTAATAAACCCAGTATTTGGAATATGAGGGCCACGACATAAATCTGTAAATTCCCCTTGAGTGTAGAAAGTAATCTTTCCATCTTCCAAGTCTTTGATTAAATCTAGCTTATACTCATCTCCTTTTTCAGTAAAGTAAGCCAATGCATCCGATTTCGAAACAGCTTTACGTTCAAATGTTTCTTTCCGTTTAGCCAGCTCCAGCATCTTGTCTTCGATCGCTTTAAAGTCATCAGACGAGAATTCACGATCACCAAAATCAACATCGTAGTAAAATCCGGTTTCAATCGCGGGACCAATACCAAATTTAATCCCAGGATACAATGCTTCCAAAGCCTCAGCCAACAAGTGTGCTGAAGAATGCCAAAAAGTGGATTTACCTTTGGTATCATTCCAGGTCAATAACTTGACAGTAGCGTCATTTTCAATAGCACGGGCAGAATCCCACACTTCACCATTTACTTCGGCAGCAAGGACGTTTCTTGCAAGCCCTTCTGAGATTGATAACGCAATCTCTGCAGCAGTGATCCCTTGTTGATACTCTCTTACGGAACCATCTGGTAGTGTAATTTTAATCATTTACAACTATGATCTTTAAATTGTTAAAAAATAGAAAACATAAAACAACATGTACAATTATGTTATTACACTTATGTTTTCAATAAATAAATTGTGACACAAATTTAGTAAAAATTCTGATAAAATAACAGGTTTTTTGCGCTATTCAACGCATTCTATCGTCACAATTTAACAAAGTTGTTTTCAGCTTTTATAATTTATGACCCGACAAAAATAGAAAGCCGAACCTACACCCCTCTTGTCCATAGTTTAAATGCGCTAAATTCATCAGCTTTACACGCTTTACATCCTCATCATTGCTGTTTAAAGCGAATTAATAATCTGATCTTATTGATCAACAGCTCCTCGCTATTGCCCCCTGTACATCCCAACAATGAATGAAAATCAGGTTATATATTAACAGGGTAATTACAGGGGGTTAACAGGGGTATAACAGGGGGTTAACAGGGGTAAATCCCTATTACCCCCTTGTTAACCCCCTGTAAAAAGAGTATTGTTTCGCTGTTAATAGAAAACATCGTATAAACCTGGTACCATAGTAGCGGTAAACAATGTGCTTTGCTTAAACATCAACCTAAAAACAAAGGGATAAAACAGATTATTACCAGCAACTATATATAAAAAAAATGACAGGACAGCTACTTAAAAGCCACAGGACAAATTGAGCATCTCATTAATATTTGCTACCTTTGCAGACTGAAATTTTAACTATGTCAAATCAAGTACCAGAAGACGGAACACTATTGCCCTTAATGGAAGAATTTTACACTATTCAGGGAGAAGGCTACCACACCGGGACTGCTGCTTATTTCATACGATTGGGTGGTTGCGATGTGGGCTGCCACTGGTGCGATGTAAAGGAAAGTTGGGATGCATCTATCCACCCCCTTACAACCGCAGATTCGATTATCGAAAATGCAAAGAAATATCCTGCAAAAACAGTTGTCATTACGGGTGGCGAACCACTTATTTATAATTTGGATTACCTAACAAAAGGACTTCATGAGGCGGGTATTAAAACGTTTATTGAAACCTCAGGTGCATATCCTTTGAGTGGCGAATGGGACTGGATTTGTTTATCTCCAAAAAAATTCAAAGCTCCACGCAAAGATGTGTTAGAAGCTGCTGGTGAACTTAAAGTTATCGTTTTCAATAAAAGCGATTTCGCCTGGGGAGAAGAATACGCACAACTTGTAGGACAAAACTGTAGATTATACCTTCAACCTGAATGGTCGAAATCGAAAGAGATGACACCTTCTATTATTGACTACGTAAAAGAAAACCCTAAATGGGATATTTCACTACAAACACATAAGTTCTTGAACATTCCTTAATCGTGCAAATGCACGATTAAATTGACACATAAAAAAGGCCTTCGATAGTATCTAAGGCCTTTTTTATAAATAATAAATCTATATTAATGCATATAATTTAAAATCACTTCACATAGGTCTTTAAAAAAGTTTCCAGGTCTAACGTTTTCGTTTCTTCACCTTCCTTCTCCCGGACCAGAACATTTCCAGCATTATCAGCATCTAAAAATAATAAGTTCGCCTTTAATAAAATCTTCCCATTTTCATCCAACAATCCAACTTTTCCATTTTCAGAGAACATCAAATAATTGTCTAGAAATTTACTGATATTTTCCTTTTTGTCAAGCAGAACTTTCCCTTCCTGTGTGATCAATCCAAAATTACCATCTTTCTGAAAAATGGCCAGTTTTTGATTTGCAGGCGTAAGCCAGTCAAACCCTTCTTTATTCACCTTCCCCCCTTTCTTATCCAACAACCAGAAATAATTATCTTTATCTGAAACAATTGCAGTCTGCTCATTAAAATAGGCTAAAGAGAAAAGAGAGCAAGGCAACACCTCTTCTCCAGCCATGTTTTTTATACCATAATATTCATCATTGGTATCTTTATCCTTGACCATCGTCCATTTAAGTGATTTTTCCAATGGAAAAGTATCTTCAAACAAACTCACATCTTCCCCTTCACTCGTATACCCTCCCCCTGAGATATCAATCACCTTTGCATTTTTAGGAAGTGTAAAATCTGTTACAGACGATACATTGGTCACTTTCGTTGTTTCAAAACCAAGGTCATTGTTTTCACCCAAAGACAATTTGAGCACAGCTCCGGGTAAATCATTGATAAATGAAAATGCCGTCAGATAATACGTGGGCACTGCTTCCGAATACCATACCGTTGCTACCGCGGAATCGGCATGATTTTTTATAAATAACTTTGCTTTCTTACAGGTAATTCCCGCTATCGATTCGATCTCGCCCATATCTTGCAGCTGCACATAAGGCCCTTCCGACTCCCCTAACTTCGTACTGACAATCTTATAGGATGGACTGTATGCTTCGGCAGTAACAATATCATCTCCGACCGAATACGAATATGTTTTTGCTAATTTTCGATTTAAAATAGCATGTGCTTTTTGATTCACTACAGTGGAAGAATAATCGGCATCAGCCAAAATCTCCACGTTCCGATAAGCCATTTTTCCTTTCAAAAATGGCTCATAAAACTCTTTTGCAAATTCCGGAACTTCATTTTCAAATTTTTCAGGAGAAACTTCACCTTTAAACACCAACTCCATCTGCCATTGCTTATCTTGTGCATAGGTTGTCGAAATTGATAATCCAAATAATAGTGCAACGTTGAGTAAATTATTCATAAGAATGATAAATATGTAGCTAAATAACAAAAGACAGACCAAAAAGCCTATCTTTTACGCTATTTTTTTATTTATTTACTTTTTTCGCTTCATATTTCGATAAAAAGCAAAAAAAAGGCCACTAAGCAAAATATACTACAATTTAATCATCTGCCTAGTTTTCACCGCTTCGTCACATGCCAAAGCAATTCGTAGACTATTAACAGCATCTTCCATCGAATCAGAAAGGTCCAAATTATCTACAATCGCCTGCTGAAAGAATAACTGCTCCCGGTTACATAATTCCTGATGATCGGGCTCATCCGATAAGTTGACCCACTCATCAACCTTCGTAAATTCATTTGCCGAATCTAAATCAGCATAATGTACGCGAAGGCTTTCTGTTTGTGTATGGGATGCTACCGAATCCGATTTACCTTCATTGCTTGCTTTTTTTGCGACAATGGAAACTGCACCTTTAGGCCCAAAAACATCCTTTACAAAAAAAGCGTTCTGACTAACCATTGGTCCCCATCCAGCTTCATACCATCCTACGGACCCATCTTCAAAATGCAACTGCAATTGCCCGTAGTTGTAGTTCCAAGCAGGAATCTCATCGGTTAACCGCGCGCCGATTGCAGATACATACAATGGTTTCGCACCCACCATTTGACACATAACATCAATATAATGAACTCCACAGTCAACAATAGGACTTAAACTAGCCATTAGATTTTTATGCACATCCCACATATATCCATGGCTCTGTTGATTCAGATTCATACGCATAACAAGTGGCTTTCCCATCGTTTTAGCTATTTCAATAAATTTGACCCATGAGGGATGATATCTCAAAATATATCCAACAACCAATTTTTTATCATATTTCACTGCAGCATCGACGACCTCCTGCGCGGAAATCACATCTTCAGCTAAAGGCTTTTCAATAAAAACATGAGCACCAGCCTGAAAGGCTTTTATAGCATACGCTTTGTGTGTATCCGGATAGGTCGCTATACAAACGGCATCCGGTTTCGTTTCCTGAAGTGCATCCTCATAAGATTCAAACAATTTATAGTTGCCTCCCAATTGTTCATTCAGTTTACTTTTGCTCTCCCCACGAGCTACTAGACCCACAATTTGAAAGCCATCTAAATCGTGATATGCCTTCGCATGAGATGCGCCCATATTTCCACATCCAACAACCAATATTTTAATAACCTGTTGCATCATTTTTTCTATTTCTATATTATTTCTTTAATCCATCTAAAGCAAAGGCCGCTCCTGTTCCCAATACAGCACCTGCTAACACATCGGAGGGAAAATGTACGCCCAGATACATCCTAGAATACCCCACGCTACTCGCCCATAAAAGCGATGGCGCGACGACGTACCACTTTGAGTAAGCCCGAGACAAAGCAGAAGCAGTAGCAAAAGCAGATGACGTATGACCAGACGGAAAGGAATACCCACCGGCCGTACGAACCGATATGAAATTAGGATATTTTTTAAATGGCCTGCTTCGCTTAAAAATATGTTTTAACCCAACATTCACGAGCGCTGTTACAGCCGTACTGCTAGCAACATACAAGGCATTCTGACGCATTGCCTTATCATCGTTGACTGCACCTGCAACCAGTAAACCAACCGGAACGGCTATCTGAACATAGTTATTGATATCAGAAAGCACTTTAAATGTTTGTGTTTGCGGCGCTGTCCGAGTCTCGGCTATGGACTCCAATATACGGATATCTAACGTCGACGCTGGCTTTTCCTGTCCTAGAACAGGACCATATAGACAGTTAATCCAACAAATAAAAATAAAAGCTAATCTTTTCATCAAATAAATAATCTATCTAATTTACAATCTCTTTGAAACATGTACCACTAAACACATTCCTCCTATTTATTAAACAACAACTTATACTTCCTACTACTGTAACTCTTATTCGCTGCTAATGTAGTATGTCACCCCCAACTCCTAAAAATAAGAAAATTTATGTGAGTTGTCAGCCTATAAAAAGCGTTTCGATTGGACAAGATTTCACAACTTGCTATTGGCGTGATTCAAACAGCTTACTATAGGATAGGAAATCAACATTACCTTTTGTCTAAATTATGGTATATTCCCCCAATCAACAGTATTGTTTTCACATTTTTTTCAAGAAAATTGAATTCATTTCAACAACAAGTCCATTGGGATAAGAATTTTAAAATGATAGTCTTGCATTTCCCATTAATTTACTATACATTTGCTTGCAGTTATTAATACAAACATGGTTTATACTTACGTACATCATTTTCATTTGCATCATCGCCATTGTGGCGATATGTTAATTTAATGTGTTCTTACGTAGAATACCTTCCCTCTTGTTTGATTTCTTATTATTAATAATTTACTGCTAACATTTATAAAGCGTTGAAAAATCTTAAAATTGCTATCCAAAAATCGGGTAGGTTAAACGAAAAATCTGTTCAATTACTGAAAAATTGTGGTTTAGACTTCGAGAACTACAAAAGCTCTTTAATCACAACTGTTGGGAATTTCCCACTGGAAATATTATTTCTGAGAGACGATGATATTCCGGGATATGTGGAACAAGGCATAGCCGACCTGGGCATCGTCGGTGAAAACATCATCGATGAGACTGAATCCAAAGTAGAATACATCAAACGGCTTGGTTTTGGAAAATGTACATTGAAACTGGCTATTCCCAAAGATAGCACCATCCAAGACATTAAAGACCTTAACGGCAAAGCAATCGCAACCTCTTATCCAAATATCCTAAAGAATTTTCTAGACGATTATAAGATTAATGCAGACATCCGTTTGATATCCGGCTCAGTTGAGATTTCACCGGGCTTGGGTCTTAGTGACGCGATCTGCGATATCGTATCTACCGGAGGAACACTAAAAAGCAACGGTTTGAAACCTTTTGCTGATGTCAAAAATTCAGAAGCCATTTTGGTTGGAAGAAAGGGATTAGAAGGCAATGAAGTTTTGGCTGAATTAGTACAACGTATCGAATCTGTTCTTTTAGCAAAAGAAACTAAATATGTGGTATTGAATGTCGAAAAGAAAAATTTGCCAGCCATCACTTCTTTATTGCATGGTGTTAAGAGCCCTACGGTTGTTCCATTGGCAGAAGAAGGTTGGGTAGCCGTACACACCGTTATCACTGAAGATGACTTTTGGGATAAGATCAATAAGTTAAAAGCTGAAGGTGCCCAAGGTATCGTTGTGATGCCCATTGAAAAAATCATTCTTTAAACTTGATGCACTTATACAACCATGTTAAAAAAATATGATTACAAAACGTTAGGAAAAACCGAAATCCAGCAACTGGTCGCTAGGAATACGGATCCAAACAATGCAATACAAGAGGTTGTCCAGGAAATTATTCAACAAGTACGCCACCAAGGTGATATCGTATTACGCGAATATGCGGCCAAATTTGATAAAGTTGAACTTGACAGATTATATTTAGACGAGGAAGATATCGACGCACTGGCATCTACCATTGACCGCGATCAACAAAGAGCATTGGAAATCGCGTTTCAAAATATACATAAATTCCATAGTACACAATTAAAAAGGGAGCGCACTGTCGAAACGATGCCCGGCGTAAAATGCTGGCGCGAGGTTCGTCCCATTGAAAAAGTTGGCCTTTATATCCCAGGGGGATCAGCAGTTTTACCTAGCACACTTTTAATGCTCGGTATTCCTGCGAGAATAGCTGGATGTAAAGAGATTGTCGTTTGTTCTCCTCCACAATCCAATGGAAAAATAAATGGCTTTGTTGCTTTTTGTTTAAAATTACTTAAGATAAATAGAATATACCTCGTTGGAGGCGCTCAAGCTGTTGCTGCTATGGGGTTTGGAACAGAGACTATACCAAAAGTCGATAAGATATTTGGCCCAGGAAATCAGTTTGTCACAAAAGCAAAATCCATCATACAGGGCCTTGCAAATGTTAGCATTGACATGCCTGCGGGACCATCCGAAGTACTGGTCATCGCTGACGAGTCGGCTAATCCAGCATTTGTCGCCGCAGATCTTTTGGCACAGGCCGAACACGGAGCCGACAGTCAAGCTGTGCTGGTTGCAACTTCCGCGGCTATAGTTGATGCCGTCAACACAGCATTGGTAGCCCAATTAGCGGTTTTGCCTCGCAAGGAACTTGCTGCAAAAGCGATTGAAAATTCCTATGCAATAACTGTCGAGAATCTTCAGGAGGCCATACAGTTTTCAAATGACTATGCGCCAGAACACCTTATTTTGGAGACGGACCAATGGGAGTCCTTAACACGTTATATCAGTAACGCTGGTTCGGTTTTCTTAGGGCACTTAACCCCTGAAAGCGCAGGAGATTATGCCTCAGGTACAAATCACACGCTGCCTACATCAGGCTATGCACGCTCCTACTCTGGCGTATCTGTAGATTCTTTTGTGAAAAAAGTTACTTTTCAACATATAAGCGAAACTGGACTTCAACAAATCGGGTCGGTAGTTGAAATACTCGCTGAACTCGAAGGCCTGCAAGCGCATAAAAATGCGATTTCTATTCGGAAGAAATGATAAAACATAAACTCTTGATATCACAAAAAAGGCTTTACGATGTAAAGCCTTTTTTGTGATACTGATCTTTCGAATATTCATGACTAATGTTGACTGCATTACCTTCCGAAGGTGTCATAATTATCCGTTGCATATTTTTCAAATCTAGTCAGCAAAGCTATATTATCTTTTTCTAAGGGACTTAAGTCTGCGGACACATCTTTTGAAATAGGCACATACCAATCTACAGGTTCAAAAAACTGGCGAATGCTAGGTTTGGTAAACGCATAGCCATGTCGGGCAAAAATCGTATTCCGAATAATCTCCAGATCTAATTTCTTGAGGTTTTTAAGGTCTTTCTCCGTCAACTTTTGTTTAGATGCATTTACAGTAAAGACCGCAGGGGATGCCGATCGATAGTATTGAATAATGTAAGTATAAGTTGAATCTCCATCCACATCAGTCTCCTCCTTTCTTTTTTCGTTAATCCAGTCGACCAAAGTTCCGTCTTCTCCATCCTGATTTTTTAGCATCAGATTTGGATTATAGGCGAACTGCTTTTTCAACAATTTAAAGCTTCGCTTTTTAATCTTTACCCCTTGGTCATATGCGGTCCAATTACCTATTAAGGTATCGTGATTAAGCTTAATTTCAAATCGCCCGTCGGACTTTTTGTCGCCGGGCTCATCCAATAATAACCGAATATCGGCACCATTTTCCTCCAATTTCCCCACAAAAGAACGCAGATTTCCTTTGACAACATTCTGTCCGAAGATATTACCCTTATCCGTAATTTTTTTTATGGTCAAATTTATCTTCGGAGAATAATCTGTCGTGGGCAGCCCTTCTCCTTCTTCAAGAGTACTTTCATCCACAACAAATTCGCCCACCCAGTTGCCATAAAGTTCCTGATGTGCCTCAGCTTCGGCCACAACAGTATCTTTTGTTTCGGTGGCTTCATTCTTTTTGCTTTTCCCGTCCTTACAACCAAGGATTGCTCCAAGCATTAACATTAAACAAAGGTTCTTCCTCATAATTTATGATTTTTTTGATAAATAATAAATTCCGCCAACAACAAATTAGGGATCCACCCCAACCAGGCAATAATTTGATAGAGATCCATCGGATTGGGCTGAAACAGGTACACTAAAACAAGCTTCCAAAAACGTAGGGTAAGTGCTGAACAGGTTAAGGCAAAACTACGGATCATAAAATCACGGTGTTTATCAAATTTTCGCTGACTCGCCAAACGAACTGCCATCCAGGTGAAATAAAACCATCCAAGCCCCAATAATTCAAAGGCAATAATAGACGTTAACCCGCCATTTGCCACGGATCCAATAAGCAAACCTGAAGGAGCGGCAAAAACCAAAATGGCGAATACATACAAATACCCGATACTTCGATGGACTCGCGGATATTTATTCAATAGATAAGTATTAAACTGCGTAAAGCCGGCAGGCAAGGCAAAGATAGCTGTGCAGACATGGACATAAAACACGTAGCGATACCACCAAAGTTCTTCAATTTCCGTTTGTTTAATCATCAGGAAATTAGCATCGAGTGAGAAACCACGATAGCGAAGTGTGATTTCTGCCATCAGCATACAGCTATAGGCAAAAATTAAAAGCCAAAATCCTTGTAATATCGAAAATTGAGCTTTTTTAAACATATCGCTTTCTATTTACTCCGGATCGCTTCTACCGGATCCAATCGAGAAGCCATGAGCGCCGGAACAATACCAGATATGAGACCAATAAACGTCGAAAGCGAAACGGTAAGCATAACCATTTTCAAACTTACGACAATAGCAACGCCAGTTGCAGCTTGTACTAGAAACGCCAAAAAATAAACAACAACGAGGCCTATCCCTCCCCCCAACAAACATAGTACGATAGACTCAACTAAAAATTGTGAAAGAATAAAGAAATTTTTAGCCCCCAGCGCTTTCTGGATTCCGATGATATGTGTACGCTCTTTGACACTGACAAACATGATATTGGCAATACCGAAGCCACCAACCAAAATCGAAAAAATACCGATTGAAAAACCCGCAAGATTAATTATCCCAAAAAGCTGATCCAGCGCACCTGTAATCATTGTTGTCTGGTTAATGGAAAAGTTTTCCTCCCGTTGTGGCGATATACGACGAATCGAACGCATGAGTGTCTTCGCTTCGCTCTCCGCCTCGCCAAGCGTATAGTTCGATTTAATAACCATCGCTATGCTCGGTGAGAAATTATCATAGTTGACCAAATTTCTCGCAAGCTCAAATGGAATAAAGGCGGTATCATCGGGGGAGGTATTGATCAATACACCATTTCCTTCTTTCTTTAATACACCGATAACCTGAATTTTTCGGCCTAACATATTAATATATTTGCCAACAGGTTCCTCATTAGGAAAAAGCCCTTCCGCAATATTTGCTCCCAATACAGTTACAAGAGCTCCACCCCTCGACTCGCTTTCAGCAAAGTAACGACCATCCACAATATTCAAATTTTGAATGTACAGGTTCTCATAGGTCGCTGCATTGACCGATGAGCCTTGGGCCGAATTATTCTTATATTTTATAGTCGTATTACCAATATTGATCATATACGCCATATACTCGGCTGTCGTCATCCGACTCTTCAAATCCAGGTAATTATTGTATGTAGGTTCGGGTCTATTCAAGTATTTCCACCAAGGAAAATTTGGACCTCCATCCCAGGGCCATTTCTCAATATAAAGTGTTTTGCTACCGATCTTCTTTACTGATTCCTCTATATTATTCCGTAGGGTATCTACCGCAGAAAATACACCAATAATCGTAAAAATACCGATGGTCACACCCAACAGCGATAGTAAGGTGCGAGTACGATTGTCTTTTAATGCCGAAAAAGCAAACTGACAACTCTCCAATATCAATCTAAAAAATAGCATAATTGTATTCTAAAATACAATATAGTTTTGATTTAATGTCAAAATCGTTAAAAATATATACATAAATTAGAAATAAGCCCTTTCTATACCCGAAAAAGTTATAACTTTGTATGCTTTTTGCAACCTAGTATTTGGTGCACTGTAATGCACTGAAAGGCAGACATTAAAATATATATCATTAAAGATGAAGTTATCTCAATTTAAATTCAACTTACCAGAATCATTACTTGCTTCTGAACCTTCTGAAAATCGTGACGAATCACGCTTGATGGTCCTACATAGAGATACTGGTAAAATTGAACACAAAATTTTCAAAGATGTATTGGATTATTTCGATGACAAAGATGTCATGATCTTAAACAATACTAAAGTTTTTCCAGCCCGCCTTTACGGTAATAAAGAAAAAACTGGAGCTACGATTGAAGTTTTCTTGTTGCGTGAATTGAACAATGAACTTCGTCTTTGGGATGTGTTGGTAGATCCTGCGCGTAAAATCCGTGTAGGCAACAAATTATATTTCGGTGATGATGACTTATTGGTTGCCGAAGTAGTTGACAATACAACTTCTCGTGGCCGTACAATTAGATTTTTATTTGATGGTACCGATGAAGAGTTCCGTCGTAATATTGAAATCTTAGGTGAAACTCCACTTCCTAAATACATCAAGCGTAAAGCTACACCGGAAGATAAATTCCGTTACCAAACGATCTACGCAAAAAATGAAGGTGCTGTTGCTGCTCCTACAGCTGGACTTCACTTCTCAAGAGAGTTAATGAAACGTCTGGAACTAAAAGGTGTTGATTTTGCAGAGGTTACTCTTCACGTTGGTCTTGGAACTTTCCGTACTGTTGAAGTCGAAGATTTAACCAAACATAAAATGGATTCGGAACAGTTCATCATCACTGATGAAGCTGCGCGCGTTGTCAATAGAGCAATCGACAACAAACGTCGCGTATGTGCTGTAGGAACGACTTCTATGCGTGCAATAGAATCTTCTGTATCTGCAGATCACCATTTAAAAGCGGCGTCTGACTGGACGAGTAAGTTCATCTATCCTCCTTACGATTTCAGTATTGCAAACTCGATGATTACAAACTTCCATACACCAGAATCCACACTTTTAGTGATGATTGCTGCGTTTGCAGGCTACGAAAATGTGATGAATGCCTATGAAGTTGCTGTAAAAGAAAAGTATAGGTTCTACAGCTATGGCGACGCTATGTTAATCGTTTAACGATGTGGCTTAAAAGATAAAATAAAAAAAACGTGGATAGCCTTAAACTATCCACGTTTTTTTAAATAATAACCTTTCAATAACAACATGAACTTTGTAATTATCGTTGCTGCCGGAACCGGAAATAGAATGAATAGCGATCTTCCAAAGCAGTTTCTTGACTTAAATGGACTGCCGATTGTTATGCATACAATTAATCGTTTTTGCCAATCAGAAACTATTTCGGAAGTTATTTTGGTCATCAGCGAGCTAATGGAAAGTTTTTGGACCGAACTGTGTTTGAAGCATCAGTTTGATCGCCCTATACATATCGCTTTTGGCGGACAAACCCGCTTCGAAAGTGTAAGGAACGGAATAGATTACATTCAGCAAAATTTTGATATCGGTCCAAAAGACTATATTGCGGTACACGACGGAGCTCGTCCTATCATCACTGAAGCTCTTATTAAAAAAGCCTTCCAGGGGGCGTATGACCATCAGGCAATTGTCTTAGCACAAAAGAGCATTGAATCAGTTCGGATGGGAGACACCACATCCAACTCCGCTGTTGATAGAAATCATACCTGGTTAGTACAAACTCCACAGATTTTTCATGGAGAATTGCTTCTAAAGTCCTATCAGCAAACCGAAGATCCCCTTTTTACAGATGATGCGTCGGTGGTAGAGAAAATGGGCAAGCGTATCGCTATCATTGAAGGTGACTCCAGAAATATAAAAATCACCTACCCTCAAGACTTACAAATTGCCCAGTTCTATTTGAATTTGATTTAATGGATTAAGCATTGCCACGAATAACGCGCAATAAAACCACAATAATGGCAATGACCAAAAGGATGTGGATAATGTTATTGCCAGCCGCATAACCTCCAAAAAAACTTATCGCCCAAATGATAACTAAGATAACGGCGATGATATACAGTAAATTTCCCATTTCTTTATAATTTAATACCTAAATCTATTTTTATAGGTATAACAACGAAAAAAGAACTATAGTTTTATTTTAAATGGATTAGCTAATTTCAAGCTGTAATCTATCGTAAGCTAGAAACATATTTTCGGGCAATTCTCTGGAAACAGCTTCATGCAGTCCCATTCGATGCCCTATATGTGTAAAATAGGTTTTATCGGCATGAATGTCATAGGCAAATTCAATCGCCTCATCCAATGTTAAATGTGAAATATGAGATTCCTTTTGCAAAGCATTTACCACGAGAACCTTTACTCCTTCCAATAATTTCCGTGATTCTGCGCTGATAAATTTCGCATCAGTAATGTAGGCGAAATCTCCGATCCTAAAACCCAAGACTGGCATTTTATAATGGAGAACTTCAATAGGCATAATTTCTTTTCCAAATAAAGACAAGGGTACACCGGCCTTTATCTCTTCCAAATCCAACCTCGGAGCTCCGGGGTATTTAACTTCAGTAAACGCATAATAAAATTCTCGCCTGAGCGCTTCATGGAGAGCTGCTGTACCGTAAATAGAAATTGAGCTATGCTGCTGATAATTAAATGCCCTTACGTCATCTAAACCAGCAATATGGTCTTTATGTGAGTGTGTCATTAACACCGCATCCAAATGCATAACTTTCTCGCGCAACATCTGATACCTAAAGTCTGGCCCAGTATCCACAACCAATGTATGTTGATTGTATTCAATAAGAATAGAAGAACGTAACCTCTTATCACGTCTGTCTTCAGATTGACAGACCTGACATTGGCATGCTATTACAGGCACCCCTTGTGATGTTCCGGTTCCTAAAAATGTTATTCTCAAGCTACAATTTTTGATTTCAATACTTCTTCATAAATCGGAAGAAGTTTTTCAGAAATAGCTTCCGAATCAATTTCAATATCCAATAATATGTTCCACAATGACTGGATTTTTATTTCAAGATTCGAAAACTTATTGACTACTACAACTTTTGTCGTCTGCAACATACAAGCGCCCGTGCGGAATGAACCTTTCTCGTACCTAACTTTATACCCTTGCTCCTTAAAAAACTCTTCTAACTTAGTTAAACTGCTTTGTGTAAACGGCAACAAAATCTCTCCTTCCTTTTAAATTTCTACCTCAGTCTTCCAAACTTAGATAAATTTGATTTTATATACAAATAAAATCAATGCTACTCATCAACGCGCCAACTTAAGAAGTTCATTGCCAAAAGTTTCCCAGCTGTATTTCCTTTTTTCATCGATAATATTCGTTCTAAATTGCTCTTCTTTGTTGTAATGGTAAAATGAAAAAATACCGTCGGCTATTTGACGGGCATCAGGTTCCACAACATATCCAACGTAGCCATCTTGAACCAATTCCGGCAATCCCCCAACATTACTCACAATCATGGGAAGATCAAAATGATAAGCAACTTGGGTGATTCCACTCTGAGTAGCGCTACGATAAGGCAAAACAACGCAATCCGCAGCTGAAAAATAATGCCCCACCTCCTGATTTGGAATAAAATCGGTATGCATAAAAATAAACTCTTCGAGTTTATACTTTTTTATAAGCTCCAGATAGGGAGCAGGATCACCATAAAATTCTCCGGCAAGCAATAATTTAACACCGAGATCGCGAACCTTGGAATTAGCTAATGCTTCGAGCAAGATATCTAATCCCTTGTATTGACGAATAAAACCAAAAAACAATACGACTTTGTCCTCTTCGGCAATATTAAGTAATCGACGTGCTTCCTTTTTACTTTGATGCGCACCATAGTTATCGTAGAGGGGATGCGGCGTATATACCGCTGGCATTTTGGGGCTTAACATTTTCAGATCTGCCAGCACACTTTTACTCATCGTGAGACAAGCATCAACAGATTTCAAAAAGTAGCGGATCAACATCTTATCCCCTATGCGTTGTTCATGAGGGATTATATTATCAGCGATACATACAATTTTAGTATGTTTATTTTTTCGAACTTGTCGCTGGATTGTTCCCAAACAAGGCCCAAAAAACGGCATCCAAAATCGCACGATAAGCAAATCGTAGTTCGCCTTCCTAAGCTCCCTACCAACCTTTATCCAATTAAGTGGATTAATAGAATTCACTGTCGTTTTAATATGAAGACCGGTTGGTGCAGGCTCATCTGAATATTGCGACTTTCCTGGGAAAAGAAAATTGGGATACTGTAGACTAAAGGAATAGATATCCACTTCATGACCTAACTCCTGAAAATGGGATGCCAATCGTTCATTAAAAGACGCTATCCCCCCTCCCCTCAATGGATAGGCGGATCCTAAAATCACAATTCGCATAATTATTTAAATGACTTTCTCAATTTGATAATCATTCCGATCGGAGCTGCTTCTAGAGACTAATTCTGCCAAGAAACCTGTCAGAAATAATTGTGTTCCCAAAATAATCGCTGTTAGCGCAAAGAAAAATAATGGTTGATCTGTTATATCTCTAAATGGTGTGCCGCTTGCTATACTCATCAGTTTGTGGCAAATCAGATAAATGGAGATAAATAAACCTGCAAGAAAACTAATCACTCCCATAACACCAAAAAAGTGCATCGGTCTTTTCGCAAATTTGCCGACAAAAAATATGGACAATAAATCCAAGAAACCTTTTACAAAACGGCCCGGCCCAAATTTGGTTGTACCGTATTTACGTGGGTAATGCTGTACAACCTGTTCCTGTATATTGGTAAATCCAGCCCATTTCGCAATAACGGGTATATAACGATGCATCTCGCCATAAACCTCAATGTTTTTAACAACATCTTTTTTATAAGCTTTAAGACCACAGTTAAAGTCATGCAGGTTATGAATTCCAGACATAGATCTTGTTACCCCATTAAACAATTTGGTTGGGATTGTTTTGGTTAACGGATCATAGCGCTTTTGCTTCCAACCCGATACTAAATCCGCTCCCTTGTTCACGATCCGATCATACAGTTCAGGAATCTCATCTGGACTATCCTGTAGATCCGCATCCATTGTAATAACAACATCGCCCTGTGCAGCAGCAAAGCCTACATTTAAAGCCGCAGATTTTCCGTAATTGCGTCGGAACTTTATCGCAGAAATATTCGTGTTCTTTAACTTCAACTCTTCAATAACTTTCCAAGAATTATCTTTACTCCCATCATCAACTAAAATAATTTCATAGGAAAAATGATTGGCCGCCATAACACGGTCGATCCAAGCTGTCAATTCGGGTAAGGATTCTTCTTCATTAAATAAAGGAACAACAACAGAAATATCCATGTGAATGTTAATCATGCTAAAAATGTAGTATTATTATACCAACAAAGGTATTACTTTTTCAGTAATACCTTATAGGGTCAATTTTATTTTATTAAATACTAATTGGTCTCTTGCTTAATTATTAATTTTTCTCGTTTCGTCAAGGCTGATAATAGTAATGCAAAAACAAATTGAAACATCAATGTGATTGCCAATCCTTTGAACACCTGCCCTAAGGTTATCTTTCCTATAGCATCAACTTGCTTTTCAAGTTCTGCAATTTTTGAATCTATAACTTCATCTGGCACATTGTTTTTCTCCATATACTCAATGGTAACGTTAATTGTATGCGTCACCACCTTTTCTTGTAAAGTTGGATTAATGAAATTAACATAAAGTTGCGTACCAATAGTAGAAATAATCGTAGAGATAGCAAGCATCATAAAGATCGATTTCAATGCTATAGAAAAATTCCAGTATCCACCATTTGCTTTCCTAAGAGAGAAGGCGAACAGCGCAGAGATAACAACAAAAATCCCCGTATTAACAATAAATGACATCGACATTACCCCCCAAAAGGAATTTAAGTCTTTGACAACAAACAAAACAACTAATCCTAGAATAAAAGAAATTATTCCTAAAATAACACCATAGATAATACTTTTCTTTTTGTCGATTACCGCATCAAATCCTACATTACTTTGGTTGAATGATTCTGCCATAAAATTATTTGTTATAGTAAGTACTAATTATTTGGTAAAGGGCGATATCAAAAGCCTTATTGGAAGAAGCGTCAGCATACTCTTCAAATTGCTTTTCAGATGGTTTCAACTCGCTAAAGAAACTCATAATAGGATAGAAAAGTTCATAAACTTCGCTTCTCGGATTTATTCCTTTTCCTACTTTTGCAATTTCAGCATATGGGCTATCTACGACAATCTGATTAGCAATGATATCTTCATAAATTTCATGTTCGTCTTGGAATTCATCTTCATCGACCAGTAAAAATTCTTTTAGGAAATCATCCAATTCAGGTTCAATCTCATCATCCTTACATTCTCCTAAATAAAGAAAAATATTCAACAATTCTGTTCCACGATCTATTGTTTCATCTTCGATCGCTTCCCATTCTTCAGAATCCAAATAATCATCTTCCAATTTTAATACGTCATTGGAGAAAAAGTTCATCAATAAAAGATCGACATATACTTCACGAAGTTCGTCAAACAACGGATAGTCATCAAAAGACTGATCCAACAGTTCTAATTTCTCAAGATAGCTGGCCTCCGTATTGAATACGCCAATAATCTTTTCGAGAAACTCTGGGGCTGTCGAGATTCCATCAACCTTGCCATAATTTAATATACCTGCCTCAACGGCTGCTTTAACATTTGCTTCCATGGTTTTAATCGTTTTTAATGATTTGACTATTATTGATGACCAATTCGACAGCCCCTTTTAAGGTCTGTCCGAACAATGGAGAATTTTTTGATTTGGATTTATTGGTTTTCTCATCGAAGCTCCAAGTCTTCGCTGAGTCAAATATGACAAGATTGGCTACTGCCCCTTCTTCAATAAGAGGAACTTCAAGTCCTAGAATCTGTCGGGGTCTAACTGAAAGACTATTGACAATTTGTTCTTCGTTTAATCCAGCACGAACCATGAGTGGCAATACGGTCTGTAGTCCAATAATTCCATTTTTTGCAATATGAAATTCTACATTCTTAAATTCTATTTCATGCGGTGTATGTTGCGAAACAACAGCGTCAATAGTACCGTCCTTAATTCCTTTAAGTAATACCTTAAGATCTGCCTTTGTGCGTAACGGCGGACTCACCTTATAATTACTATCAAAACCGACAATATCTTCGTCAGTAAAGACCAATTGATGTGCAGCAACATCACATGTCACTGGAAGACCTTTTGCTTTAGCTTTTTTTATCAGGTCAACGGCTTCTGGTGTGCTAATAGATGCAAAATGAATTGGAGCTCCGGTATATTCCGCCAAATACAGATCACGAGAAACCATTAACGATTCGGCAAGATTGGGAATACCCTTCATCCCCAAATAAGTACTCATCGCACCTTCATTCATTTTGTTTCCACCTGCCATAGATTCATCTTCAGCATGTGAAAAAATCAATCCATCGAATCCCTTCGCATATAACAACGCTCTGCTCATTAATCCTGCCTGCTGTACACTCCTATTTCCATCACTGAAAGCGACAGCACCCGTTTGCTTCATATCAAATAGCTCGGCTAGTTCCTTTCCTTCTCGCTTTTTACTGATAGCTCCAATTGGATGTACATCAACAAGATTTCCTTTCGCTGTATTGACAATAAGTGCAACTTCAGAACGGCTTTGAATCGCCGGTTCGGTATTTGGCATTACAGCAACTCCAGTAAATCCTCCCGCTGCTGCTGCTGCGGTTCCACTTACAATGTCTTCCTTGGTTTCTAATCCAGGTTCTCCAAAATTGGCATGTAAGTCAAAAAAACCTGGCGCTAAAATTTTTCCGGCGCCATCGATGGTCTCTATGTTTTTATCAGCTACTTTGACAGATTTTCCAATCTGTGCAATCTTTCCCTTTTCGATAAATACATCAACTTGCTGCTGATGAAATTCATTACCAGGTAAAATTACTTTAACAGAAGTAATCAATAAGCTTTTCATATATGAATGTGATTGAAATTAAAAGGATACAACTTATTTATCGAAGCATATAGCGTGCGCAGTGTTAACAGACAAACGGTGGCTTTATCACTATAAATCATATAGCTGCAAATAACTTTTTCGCGTGATGCCTGTGATTGCTTCATTTCGAGAAACAAAGTTACAAAATACAAATTTATTAAAGAACATTAAAAATAGATTTCAACGAGGAATAACTAGGCATTTTCTCCCCACTGATAATGTTTAAATTCAAACCCCGCAAGACTCAAAATCCGATCAACCACCGTTTCTGCAACATCCTCCAAAGTCTTTGGCAAACTATAGAATGAAGGTGATGCAGGACAAATGATACCTCCGGCCTCTGTCACCAATTTCATGTTTTGAATATGTATAATACTTAGCGGTGTCTCACGGGTAACCAAAATCAATCTTCGTCGTTCTTTTAGCATTACATCTGCCGCGCGAGTTGTCAGATCAGAAGAAATTCCGTGGGCGATCCTTGATAATGTCCCCATTGAACACGGGCAGACAATCATCGTATCATAGCGAGCCGACCCGGATGCAAAAGGAGCAAAGAAATCACCCTTATCATAAAATTTGAACGGTACATCCTGATAACTCTCATCGCCTAACTCTGCACGCCATACATCCTTCGCATTATTCGACATTACAATTCCAACTTCTGCGATCTGTGTTTTTAATACCAATAGTTTTTTAAGTAAAACTTTAGCATAGATTGAGCCGCTAGCTCCAGTAATGGCAATAACAATTTTTCTCTTAGACATCTCTTTTAAAATAATAAAAACAAAGCTATAAAAAAAGGGTCGTAGTGAGAAACACCCGACCCTACATCTACCTATGAAAAACATGCCCTTGGGAGGGGCTTAACAAAAGTACATCTACTTTTTAATTTACAAAAACATTATGCGCATTACTACACATTTGTGTATATAAAATACCCCAAAAATAACTTTTTTCCGGATTTTAAGATCCAATTCACCCCGTAAAAACACCCTTCTTCTAAATTTCAGTTTAATTCCAAGCAAAATTAAATACAAATATTTTCGCAAATCAAACATTTATTCTCATCAATAAAGTCTATTTTAGTGACAACGTTAGACAATTTGTTAAGACATGAACCTTTCCGTTTTAGAACAATATATTGAAGAAGGCAGAAGCCATGATATCGACTTATTATTGATTGGAAATCCCGAACTTTTACAAGAAACAACGAGTCATGGAATTTCTCCCCTCCTATTGGCTTGCTATTATAACAAACCCCAGATCATTCGGACACTTTTACAGCACACCAAATCCATGACTATCCATGAGGCCTGTGCGGCTGGGTTAACCTCATACCTGGAGGCTATTATTTCGCAAGCTCCATCTGTTGTCAACGAATGGTCATCACAGGGTTTTACGCCATTGACCTTAGCAACATATTTCAACAAAGCAGACATTGTCCGTCTTTTACTATCCAAAAAAGTCAATCCGAATGTTGTAACCAAAAATGAACAACGCACCACTGCGCTACATATTGCTGCGGCAAACAACAATGAAGAGATCGGCAAGTTGCTTATCGATGCTAATGCAAATGTCAATGCCATTCAAGCTACTGGTGAAACTCCACTTCATTTCGCTGCTCAATTTGGTAATATCGACTTTATTGTTGCCTTACTCGAAAATGGAGCCGACACCAGAGTCATCAATATTTCAGGATTAGCTCCAATGGATATGGCATATGAAAAAGGCCATAAGGAGATTGCAGAGATTTTAAAGAATTAATTTCTTTTTAAAATTTCGGATCCTATGCTGCAATGAAGGCAGCGCTTTCTATCACAGTAAAATCTCTTTAACTGCAAAATTCCTTGACTTTGCAATGCGCTTTGAACAGGCCAGTCATATTGAGCAAATTGTCTCACAACAACATTTTTTTCTGCAGGAAGCTGCTCCAAAAGATCTAGCGCTTTATCAATATATGACTGGATACTAAAATATTTACCGTATGTAAAAAGAAATACGATAATCACATTAATAACAAGTGTGTCAATAGTTTCTTTACCCAGCCGAACCGATGTTTTTACCTTCGTTTTTGTACCGAAAGAAAAATATCCCCCAAAATAATCACCCGGCGACTCTATCTTAAATAATTTTCGAGCAGCCTCCAAATCATCCACAGCCAAAATCTTAGCAACGCCCAACTCGTTCTTACTAAACAAAACAGCTAATTGCGTGATTCGCCGTTCAGGAAAATTATAAGGTCTCATTCTCATCCTTTTCCAAACCCCATAAATAGCCTCTATACCGTGAATATGTTTTTGGTACTCAAATTCATCAGCTAGCCGCTTCATATACTCGCTTTCTTGTCCCTGAATTAACAGCCTGCTGATCCCAAAGAAAAGAGCCTCTATTTTAAATAGGTTGGAACGATATTTTTGTAAAATGTTCCAAGGTAATTTTTCCCCAAGTTCCTGAAATGTATCTGCATTAACTTTTAATCCCATACATCTGCAGATCCATACCCATAAAGTTTTTTCCCAATCCGTATTAAATTGTTTTAGGATCACCGACATTTGTTGAACCTTCATTTCTAGGCGTTCAATAGCTAAACTACTCAGCCACATGGATTTTTTAAAAAGATCAATAGAACCAAGCTGAAATTCACAAGGAATCGAACTTTTAGTATTCATCATCACTGAATACCGTTCCAAGAGATGCTGTTCCACATATTCCGAAAGCACCAATGTCGGTATCGATGTTCCATCATTTCGGTAGATAACTTTATCATTTTTCCAAACCACATGTAAGATAACATTATTATAAACGGAATCTTCCTGATGACAATGTCGATCCCAATCCGAAGATTGGATATGCATCTCGACATGACCAAACCAATCATTATCTTTACACCTAATATGTGACATGAGAAAATCGGGGCCGGAATCTGTATTATATTGCCCCACATGAACAACGACCAAGGGTTCTCCATCAGTAGAATTCAACCCATTTGCACGGAATAGCCGAAGTTTCCAGATAAACTGCATTAAGCTTTCTGTAACTAACATAATTGTAATTTTAGAATTAAATCAACCGGCTATGGCTTATAATTCCTTAAATATACAATTTAATAATTACTGTTTCTTATAGATCTTTAAAAGATCATTGGAAACCAATTTGCTTTCTAGCAATTGTCCCTTAAATTGAGGAGCCTCAATCCCGTTCAATAATGTTGTTTCAGACTCAAATACCCTTGCCTCATCCCAGAGATCCGCATCTATAAACATTTGCAGAGTAGCACGCCCTCCTTCTATGATTATTGACTGAACATCCATTAAATAAAGTTGATAAAGAATATTCTGTGGCAGATACAACCCATAATTTTCAAGCTCAATATACTTCACATTTGCTGTCCATTCTGTCTTTTTAGCATTGAACACAATTGTATCAGCTTGATCATTGAGAATATTAGCATCTAGCGGGATAGCAAGATCTCTATCTAAAAGAATACGCAATGGGTTTTTACCCTGCCATTCTCTTACGGTCAGACTGGGATTATCTACGACTGCAGTATTTGTACCAACCAAAATAGCATCTTCCTCCGCTCTCCAACGGTGAACCAACTGTTGGCTTGCGGCATTACTTATCCACACCTGCTTACCCTCTTGTCCTATAAAAACATCCTTGGTTTGTGCCCATTTTAAAATAACATAGGGACGAAATTGACCGATACGTGTAAAAAACCGACGGTTGAGCCATACGGCCTCTTTTTCCAGTAAACCAATTTCAACCTCAATACCAGCTTCCCGTAGTATTTCTACTCCTTTGCCATTGACCTTTGCGAAAGAATCCAAACAGGCTATAAAAACCTTCAAAGGTTTCAGCTCCGCAATCATATTAGCACAGGGTGGCGTCTTTCCATAATGCGCGCAAGGTTCAAGGCTGACATAAAAAGTACTTTCCGCGATAATCCGCTTTGCCTTTTCCCCATACTTTTGCATAACCTGTTGTACAGCATTGACCTCAGCATGTGGTCCACCATACGGAGAAGTATACCCTTCACCGATAATTTTACCGTCCAAAACAATGACAGCCCCAACCATTGGATTGGGACTCACTGAACCCGCACCCATTTGGGCCAGTTCCAAACAACGATGCATATATTGCTTGTGCATATCCATAGATACAAATCTATGAAAATCGTACCTTTGACACATGAAAATACTTCAAGATTTGGAATTATTATTTCAACATGAGCTTCAGGAGTTATATGATGAGGATGAAATAAAAGCTATATTTTTAGTGATTGTTGCCGAAAAGTTTGGGTTAAATAGAACCAATTATCAATTGAGAAAAACAGCTATCGTCAATGAGGCGGATAAGGCTGAAGTACTTAGCATCCTTCAGGATCTAAAAAAGCACGCACCTATACAGTACATACTCAATAAAGCAGATTTTTATGGTGAAGTTTTCCAGGTCAATAAATCGGTCCTCATTCCACGCCAGGAAACTGAAGAACTTGTCGATCTGATCATCAAAAACCACAAATCTTCTCAAAACCTAAAAATTATAGATATCGGAACTGGCTCTGGCTGCATCCCTATCACCTTATCAAAGCATCTCAATAATGCCCTGGTAACAACGATAGACATCTCAAAAGAGGCGATAAAAACAGCACAAGAAAATGCTAAGAATTTAAAAACTCAGGTTCAATTTATCAATGCGGATATATTTGAATGGGAATACATTTTCTCCGACCAACAATACAATATCATTGTATCCAATCCGCCCTATATAACTCCGGGAGAAAAGCAGCATATGAACCAAAACGTATTAGCTTATGAACCTGAGCTCGCATTATTCATTGAAGAAAGCGCTCCGCTGATTTTTTATGATGTTATTTCATCCTTTGCACTGAAACATTTAGTCCCAGATGGAGATCTATATTTTGAAATCAATCAATATCTCGGTGCAGAAATGAAAGAACTTATGGTCAAAAAAGGATTTGAGCAGGTCAAACTCATAAAAGACATCAATGGAGCAGACCGAATAATCCATGCAAAAAAAGCGCGATAAAAAATAATCCGTTTATTTATTAAGCAGTTAAGGCCTTTTCATCAAAATTTGCCTGCAATAATTTGGCATATATCAAAAGAAATTCTACCTTTGCATCACTTTCAAAAACAGAAAGGATTCCGTAGCTCAGCTGGTAGAGCAATACACTTTTAATGTATGGGTCCTGGGTTCGAATCCCAGCGGGATCACTAAAGAAAAGCTAATCGCAAGATTAGCTTTTCTTGTTTAACACGCACGGGAACATTTTTTTTGTTCTGCAAAAATTACCGGTAAAACCGAAAAGCTACAACAACTCCAATGCGCAACCCCATTTAGCCTATAGTTTACCGATAATCTAATATTGGACTATTCTCACAAAACTATTTTCATTATCAGTTGTCTCTATTTATACAGACAAAGATTTAAATGATGAAAAGGCAATTAACATACATAATAATATCATCCTCTTTTTTCCTAATTACAAGTTGCTCCGTAATAGAAGGGATATTTAAGGCTGGTGTTTGGACAGGTATCCTCATCGTAGTTGTTATAGTCGCCCTTGTCCTTTGGCTCATCAGTAAACTTTTCGGCGGCACCAAATAACAGCCTACTCTTTTAACAAACTTTTCGACACCTTTCGCCCGAATACCAACAACATCTCATCAATTCTCATTAACAACGCTTTTCTTGATCTCCATTTGAAAACATGTTTTTTATCTTATCTTTATAATTTCAAGAATTTACGGGCTCAATACATTAAAAATAGTAACCGATAATTCAAGAATAATTCTAGCGCACTATCTTACCATCGTATTGACGCTAGAACATTTGTAATCAATGAAAGAGGATCGAGCACATGAAGAGATTTACGTTAAAAGAGATTGGCCAACAGTTAAACCTATCTCCAGGAACCATTTCCAAAGCACTAAACGATAGCCATGAAATAAGTGCAGAAACAAAAAAGCTAATCTTAGATTTTACGCAGAAAATCAATTATATACCAAATTTCTCCGCAAAAAGCTTAAAGACTGGGCGCTCAAACACCTTAGCAATCATTGTTCCATTTATCTCAAGCTCATTTTTCTTTGATTTCTACGAAGAGATCTCGCACATTCTATCGCAGACGAATTATAAACTGATCCTATTGCAGACTTTTAACGACGAGAAAAAAGAAAAAGAAGCGCTGGAACTTTGCATACAAAGCAATATCGAAGGAGTGATCATTTCCCCTGTGAAAAATGATTCAAGCTTATCGCTTTTGTTTTATATGATGGAGCAGGTTTGTCCTGTTATTATTTTCGACCGAATAAACCATCAGCTCGAGACATTCAAAATCGGAATTCAAAATAACAAGGTCATCTACCAGGCAACAGAAGAAATGATCAAAAACAGAAGAGAAAATATCATTCTCTTACTATGTAAAGATATTGGCGGAAATGTAAGTCGTATAAAAGGATATAAAGATGCACTCTTCAACGCCGGCGTACCCTTCAAAGAAGAAAATATTATAGAAATATCCTATTCCAGCCCTAAAGACAATATCGATGACGAACTGGAAAGCAAAATAAACACGTTAATAAATAAGCCCTCCGCTCCAAATGCACTCCTCTCAACGACAGACACCTTGTCGTTAAAAGTTTTGCACATATTAAATAAATTGAAGGTGAAAATTCCTGATGACATGAACTTAATTGGCTTTAGCAACACCCCTTTTGCCAACAGTCTCAATCCATCTCTAACAACAATCACCCAACCAACACAGCTGATGGCAGAAAAATCGGTAGAACTCCTCTTGCAGATGTTAAAGAAAAAAAACAAAAAGAATTATTTCGAATTCGAGACGTATTTTTTGGACTGCAGTATCGAACACCGAAAATCTACATCATCCCTTTAAAGAAAAGGTCAAAATTCCATAGCGGAATTTTGACCTTTTCAGAAAATACCGATCTCTACTATTAACGATCGACCGCAACATCCACCAATTAAACCCTACTTAATCAATGATCGTAATGCATGGACAGGCAAATCTATTTTAGTATCATTGGATAGATTTCCGTTCAATGTTCCCCATTGCAAACTATCTAAACGGACAGATGATTTCCCTTCAGTTTTAATATTCAGAAGACCAACTTTGGCCTCAGGTCCTTTCCTATTGAAATAAACTTCTGAATTATTTACCACAATATCTGCACTTTGATAATTCGTACGCGGAAGTCCCAAAACACTATTCGTCGTGTTAACAAATAAACGACCAACAAGAGAATTCCCCTTACTGTCCGTCCCGCCAAGATCATCAATAGTGGAATTTGTCAGGTTCAGGTTCAACGTATTTATAACGGATTTCTCTGCAAGGGAAAATACCTCAACGCTATCACCTACAACAGTCAACTCGTTCAACTTGGCGGACAACTCGTTAATACCCGCATTTTTTAATTTTAAAACCTTAAGATCAGGTGAAAAAATATAGATTGACTTATAAAACCCCTCTCCTCCTGATAAAAGATCTAAGGTAAGATTGCCAGATTGATCAACATTCGCTTTCACAAAGTCGGCTTGACTTTTATTAACTTTAACCATAAACTTATCGCTTTTCACCCAATACAACCCTACACCGCTTGCATTGGTACCTACAATATAAAGCTTATCGAAAGCTGCCAAGGGGAACGACCGGTAATAAACATCCTTTGCACCTGGCTTAGATACCTCCTGCTCAACATCAGCATTATATTTTTTCGCATCCACTCGATTTATACGAACAAGGTAGGACGCGACAAGCATCGGAACCGCGAATAAGCCTATTGCTAATCCCATTATTATTTTTGTACTTAATTTCATGACTCATTTTGATTAAAATTCTGACTTACAAACCGTCTATAACGTTGCTCTAACTCATCCAAACCGATTTCCAATAAATAAATATTACGAAAAAACAAGGGAAGGTCTTCTTCTAGAAAAATTGCCTTTCTATATAACTTCACATTCTTCACCGATTCTTGTGTCAGAAAAAAACCGATCCCGCGCTTATTGGCTATAATTTCTTTCTGCTGCAACATATCGTAGGTCCGCATAACAGTATTGGGGTTAACCTCCATCTGAACTGCCAATTCCCTTACTGAGGGGAGTTTTTCATCCACTTTCCAGGTCGCTAGCAAAATATGATCACATACGTACTCAGCAATCTGAAGGTAAATGGCTTTATTTGCATTGAACTCCATACTAAATCTCCTTTTCTTTTAACCTTAAAAAAGCAACCGCCCAAATCATTATGGTAAGCAACACTCCTACAGCGCCGATCAATGCAAAAATATGATTTGAATCAGACCAATAGTTATTATCCATTGTACCTACGGTATCATGGGTCTGAGTCTTCATTAAGTAAACAAAAAGACACATCCAAACAACACAGTAAAGCACAAGAAAAATAGCCGTCTTTACGTATTGATAGTTTTGGTAGACGATCCCACCAAGTAAGAAAATTGCATTCAGAAGAATTGGTACAAAACAAAAATAATAAGCTGGTTCAGGGTATTGAACCTTGAAAAAGTACTGCCATAGATCCACACTGACCGTCTCTCCTGATGGCTGTACTTCATTTACAACCACAGAACCAACGCTCCTCAAATAAGAAACAAATGCCAAATCGATCAAATAAAAAACCAATAAGTATGAACCAATACTCACGACAACCGTATAGAATAAGCTGACCAGAAACTTTTCCAATTGTGAAGCTGGAATCATCAGCTCAAAAATCGCCCGGGTCTTCTTCCCTAAATCAGCAAAATAACTGCTCGAGATAACCGTTACAAAAAAGAGTCCCAAGATACAAAACAACGGTGCTCTGAAATTTAGCAACGAATAAACAGTATTCTTTTTGATGTCATCATAATTTGACCCCAAATTAACCGCATAAAAACCAAAAATTACCCCGGCAATAATCCCTATTGACATCAGATAAATTCGCCCAAAACCAATCCATTGTCTTCGAATTAGTCCAAAAAAACGCGTAGCATTAAATAGATTTGACATATTCATCATGTTTAATAAGGTCCGTAATTTTTTCCTTGCACTGTAACACAGCATTAAATAGCAACTCCAAATCCAGTTTCGAATCTTCTACCGCCGAGTTTGGGAGAATAACATTAAAACCGCCTACTCCTTCTTCGGAATAGAGTGTATCCAAAGGCAATTCTCTTACTTTTTTAAAGCATAAACGATCAGTAATCACTTGCATCGGAGCATTGAGTGCAACCTTATGATCATCAAGTAATATAACAGCATCAATAAGATTATCCAGATCACGCACCTGATGTGTGGAGACAATCACACATCGATCGTCAGTAATGGCAGAAGCCATGATCTTTCGAAACTGAACCTTAGAAGGAATATCCAAACCATTCGTTGGCTCATCCATGATGATCACTTTTGTGTTAGACGCTAAACCGAAAGAAATAATATATTTCTTTTTCTGTCCATAACTCATGTTTGCTAATTTTTGCTCAATGGGAATATCGAACTCACGAATAAGCTGATCAAAATATACCTGATCGAAGTTGGGGTAGAACCCTGCATTAGCCTTCAGAAACTGTTCTGATTTTACGGCAGGAAGATAAAACTCTTCCGGAATAAAACTAATCTCTCTTAACAAGGAAGGTTCCCTTCGATTAGGGTTATGCCCCAGCACATCAACTCGCCCCGAAACAGGATATACCAAACCGGCAATATTCTTAAGCAAAGTTGATTTGCCAGCACCATTCTTCCCCAACAAGCCATAGATATGCCCCTGCTTCAATTCAAGATCCATATGAAGAAAGAGTGGCCTTGATTTACTATAGCTGAAATTTAGATTTTGGATAGTAATCATACTACTGTATTATTTAATTAATACACTAATATAGAAACGAATTTTATATAATTCCAAAAATATTTTAAAAAAAACACAGGCAGAGCTTTGCTTACGCTCAGGCATTACGTTAATTTAACAGCGCAAATCGGACATAAGTCAACATAAACCCTCAATTTACTTAATAAACATAATATAATGACAAACAAATAGTTATTTAAATATATTATGAAATTCATAATAAACAAAAGGCAACTTTGGGATAGGTGTTATCCGTGTTAAAAAACTGAACAAATTATAACTATCCGCCAAAAGTAAAATAACCGCATTCTAAGCCTAAATAAATCAAAACCACACAAAACCCCTTGCGAATAATAAACAGCACCTCAGAGGGGCTAAAAACTACCAAAAAGAGAATACACAAGAGCAGTATTGATTATTCAACAGGAAGCATCTTTGTTCTTCCAATCATTTGAACTGTGTGTTTGGACTAGTCAATCGTTATTCTCCACCTGACCGACGAATACCAAATTACACGTAATAGTAGTATTAACCAAGAGTTAAAAAAAATACAAAACAAACTAATAATCAAAACAATAAAAAACTTATATAAACAAGAAATACACATAAATATAACATACCTTGAACAACGGATTAGTCAACTGATGAAAAACCCTCGTTTATTTTATATGATGATATTGCTTAAAATAGCTTTAAATCTATTTTATTACCATCTTTGTCTGTATGATGAATTACATTTATCCTTTCATTCTAGCGATGCATTCTTTATGGAGATGGGAGGTATTGATTGTATTAACGATTAGTCTCGTGAACTTTTTTTACAAAAGAAAAAAGGAACTTCCATTCTCCCCTACTGATCAATTTCTTTTAAAAACTACGGTTATTTCTTTTTATATTCAGCTAGCTTTAGGTTTTAGCCTCTATGTACTGAGCCCCATCACACAGTACTTCCTGCAACATTTTGACGAGGCTGTTCACCTCAGGCAAATTCGCTTCTTTGGCATGGAGCACAGTAGCATGATGATTATTGCCGCAATCTGTTTAACATTAGGTGCCCTTAAAAGCAAAAACGCCGATACAAACGATCGACGTTTTAAAATATTATTAATCTGGTTTGGACTAGCTCTCCTGATCGTCCTTAGCTCCATTCCCTGGGAATTCTCGCCGCTGACAAGCAGACCTAGTTTTCGATCATTTTAATTAGCTATTTTGCCAGTTGGCTTTTCTCTTATTTCGCATTGCATCCATTCCCTCTTTGAAATCATTGGTTTTACGCAAATCCGCCAAGCTCTCCAATAGAAAGTTATACTTATCATCATAATCTTGCTCTTTTAATTTTCGCAGTGCTACAAAACCCCGTGATATGGCCAAGGGAGCATTTTCCAGGATCGTCCTTTTCAATTCAATCAATACTGTTTCTTCAGCATCCAGGATGCCATAAACGATTTCCCTTTTCAAAGCCTCCTCCGCAGAAAAAGACCGACCACTGATACAGAGATCCATGGCTTTTCTTTCAGGCATATATTCTGTAAGCAACGCCAACACCTGAAATGGAAAGAGCCCAATTTTCACTTCAGGCAAAGAAAAACGTACATGTGGGAGAGCAAATAAATACGTACAGGATAATGCTATCAAAAAACCACCTGCAATAACATCTCCCCTAACAACACAGATTGAAGGCTTATCTAAACAGGCAAATATTTCTGCCAGTGACTTTTCAACCTTGGGAATTGCCGAATTTCCAATATCTAATGTAGGGTCCTCAAAAGCTTTAAGATCCATACCAGCACAGAACACCGGACCTTCAGCCTCTATTTGTACTAAACGAACATCAGGATTGCTATTCGCCAGATTCAATGCATAGGCTATTTCGCTCACCATTGTCGGACTAAAAGCATTTCTTTTATCCGAACGGGCTAAGGTCAAGTTGAACACATGCCCCTCAACGTGCACTTTAATAAAATTCAGTTTTTCCATCTACAAAATCATTTGTCTGAAGCTATGCTCCAATCCGATTATTTCAGCATCAGTTCCTCGTCCAAAATAATGCAACAACAGCTCTGAAGGTATATTACCGACCAAATCATCTTTTGCAAATGGACAACCGCCATAACCGAGCAATGCGCCTTCAAATTTACGGCAACCCGCCAGATAAGCTGCTTCAATCTTTGCAAGACTCTCCTCTCGCCTCGCATGAAAATGTGCGCCTACTTCCAGTGTTGGAAAACGAGTTTTAACAAATCTAAATAATTCTGAGATCTGATTTGCATCGGCTTCTGAAGTTGTGTCTGCCAAAGAAAATTCCCGAATGCCAAGATCGCATAATTTTCCAATCCACTCTTCTACCAAAAGCGGGGACCAAGGGTCACTGTATGGGTTTCCAAAAGCCATGCTAATATAAACAACCAGAGATTTATGCTGCGAGTCGGCCAAAGCTTTCATTTCTTTTACCTGCTGATAAGAAGCCGCCAAGCCCATATTGGTATTTCGAAGTTGAAATGTTTCCGATATTGAAAATGGATACCCTAAAAAGTGGATTTTTTCCTCTAGAGCTGCCTCCTGCGCGCCCCGAAGATTGGCGACAATCGCCAATAACTTCACTTTTTCATTCGTTCTGATTCCTTCCAGTACTGCTTTTGTATCCGCCAACTGCGGAACTGCTTTCGGCGAAACGAAAGATCCAAAATCAATAACATCAAACAGCCCACTTTCGATTAACGTATTGATATGTTTAATTTTCTTATCCGTCTCAATAAAGTTATGAAGCCCTTGAACAGCGTCTCTTGGGCAATCAACCAATACAACTTGATCCCTCATAATATGCTATAAAATATCTTTCTCAATCTCTCTAGCAATCACCATTTTCTGAATGCTTGAAGTCCCTTCACCTATTGTACATAACTTGGCATCTCTAAAAAACTTCTCGGCGGGATAGTCCTTTGTAAATCCATAACCGCCAAAGATTTGTACAGATTCATTCGAGACACTAACGGCAGCCTCTGACGCATAAAGTTTAGCCATCGCACCAATTTTAGAAACACGATCTCCATGATCCTTTAAATAACCCGCCTGCCTCGTCAACAGTTCACTGGCTTCCACCTGTGTAGCCATATCTGCTAGCGCAAAAGAAACCGCCTGAAATTCGTAAATCTTTTTCCCAAACTGCTCACGCTCGTGCGCATATTTCAACGCGCACTCGTAAGCTCCGCGTGCAATACCCAAAGAAAGTGCCGCAATAGAAATACGTCCGCCATCCAATAATTTTAAGGCCTGCACAAAGCCCTGCCCTTCTTCACCAATGAGTTGATCCCGATGAATCCGACAATTATCAAAAAACAGACAGGCAGTTTCTGAGGCACGCATCCCCAATTTATTTTCTTTCTTTCCTGCGGTAAATCCAGGTGTACCTTTCTCAACAATAAAAGCTGACATCCCTTTTTTATCTCCCTTAGCCCCCGTCCGCGCAATAACGACAGCAACACTAGAACTGATGGCATGCGTGATAAAATTTTTAGAACCATTTAACACGTAGTGATCACCATCTCGCTCAGCAAATGTCGTCATTCCACCAGCGTCCGAACCAGAACCTGTCTCTGTAAGTCCCCAGGCACCGATCCATTCAGCTGTCGCCAACTTTGGAAGATAACGTTTCTTCTGTTCTTCACTGGCAAAGCTTAATATATGATTTGTACATAACGAATTATGCGCCGCTACGGAAAGTCCAATTGAGCCACACACCTTGGAAATCTCATCCAAAACGGTAATATACTCCTGGTATCCGAGTCCCGATCCACCATATTCTTCAGGAACGATCACACCCATGAAACCGTGTTCGCCTAACTTTTTAAAAACTTCTATTGGAAATATTTGGGCTTCGTCCCATTCCATCACATAAGGTTTGATATGATACTGTGCAAAATCTCGTGCACTTTGTCTGATCATATCCATTTGTTGTTTATTTTCAATAAACATAAGCATGAATATTAAATTTACAATCGGTAATTCAATTCAAATATATCAAAATATTTAGGAATAAAATTGCAAATATTTTAAAATTTTATTTTAAATTTATCTAAAAATAAAAAATTCTTAATTCAACAGCTTTTTAAAACCAAGATTATAAATTATGAAGGAGCTACTCGCATTACTTCGCCAAAAAAGAGAAAATTTAAAATTGGGTGGTGGCATCGATAAAATAAAAAAACTGAAAGAAAAGGGTAAAATGTCAGCCTGGGAACGAATAGAATATCTACTGGACCCAGACCGAGAATATCTGGAAATAGGCATGTTTGCCGGCGAGGGAATGTATAAAGAACATGGCGGATGCATAAATGCAGGCTGCGCAGCGGTACTGGGCTATGTAAAATCCAAACTATGTGTCATCGTCTCTAACGATGCAACCGTAAAAGCAGGAGCTTGGTTCCCTATTTCTGCCAAGAAAAATCTACGCGCACAGGAAATTGCCATGGAAAACAATCTTCCAATTATTTATTTGGTAGATTCTGCAGGTGTGTTTTTACCGATGCAGGATGAAATATTTCCCGATAAAGAACACTTTGGCCGCATATTCCGTAACAATGCCCGAATGTCTTCCATGGGAATACCTCAAATTGCAGCAATCATGGGAAGTTGCGTGGCAGGTGGCGCTTATCTCCCTATCATGTCTGACTACGCCTTTATCGTCGAAGGAACAGGCTCTGTATTTTTAGCAGGCCCATACCTGGTCAAATCTGCGATAGGTGAAACCGTAGACGCTGAAACACTCGGCGGAGCTTCTACCCATTCGGAGATATCCGGCGTGACAGACAATAAATTTCCCGACGACCAAAGTTGTTTAGAGGCTATAAAAAATGTTATCGACAAAATAGGTGGAAATCCAAAAGCTAATTTCAACAGAAAAAAAAGCCTTCCTCCAAAAACAGATCCGAGTAAAATAGTAGAGATTCTTCCCGAGGACAGGACAAAACCTTATCGCATGCAGGATATCTTGGATGCAATTGTAGATGCAGATACTTTAGAGGAATACAAACCCGATTATGGAAAAACCATTGTCTGCGCCCTCGCACGTGTAGACGGTTGGGCCGTCGGCATTGTTGCCAATCAACGTGAAATTATCAAAGCCAAGAAACCCGGCAACGCAATGGAAATGCAGATGGGCGGGGTCATCTATAGTGATTCAGCAGATAAGGCAGCGCGCTTCATCATGAATTGCAACCAGCAGAACATTCCGCTTGTGTTTTTTCAGGACGTCACCGGATTTATGGTAGGAAGCCGATCAGAACAAGGGGGGATTATCAAAGACGGAGCAAAAATGGTAAATGCAATGGCCAATTCCGTAGTCCCAAAGTTCACTTTTATTGTTGGAAATAGTTATGGCGCAGGAAACTATGCGATGTGTGGAAAAGCGTATGACCCACGACTAATCTACGCTTGGCCTACTGCCCAAATGGCTGTCATGAGCGGTGCCGCTGCGGGCAAGACACTGTTTCAAATCCAAGAATCAGCTTTAAAAGCCAAGGGTCAAGAAATTAATGAAGAAGAAAAAAACAGTCTCCTTAAATCAATAGAAGATCGGTACAACGAGCAACTAAGTCCGTATTACGCTGCTGCAAGATTATGGGTTGATGGAATTATAGCGCCTGAAGAAACACGAAAAGTCATCAGCATGGGAATTGAAGCTGCCAACGAAAAGCCTATTCTAGAACGGTATAATGTAGGTGTTATACAGGTCTGAGTGGAGTAAAATTAAATTAGAAAACCCCTCAAACGATAAACTTCGTCATCCGAGGGGTTTTCTAATTAGGTATTTTTATCTTATACTATACTTAAGATCTTCTCCAGATTTTACTGATCGCTTCAAAGTCTAACAAAGATTCTCTGTTCCGCATAATATCTACTGACACCGCTTTTTCTACAGCCATTCCCGAAAAAATCTTCTTAATAGGCAGCTCCAGTTTTTTACCGCTTAACGTGTAAGGAATAGCCGATACCTGAAAAATATCGTCAGGCACATGTCGCGGACTATATTGCTGCCGAAGCTCCCGCTTAATCTCTCCTTTTAACGCATCATTCAATAAACCATTGTCCAATTGAACAAAAAGCAACATATCAGATGATCCATTTTCATGATCTACGCAGATAACCAAACTATCCAAGACCCCTTCGGTTCTATTTAAAACATTATAGATCTCTGCAGTACCGATACGTACCCCACCCCGGTTCAGCGTTGCATCTGAACGACCGTACATAATTATTCCATCATGTGCAGTGATCTTAATCCAATCACCATGACTCCAAACACCGCTATATTTATCAAAATAACTATCAAAGTATTTTTTATTCGCCAAATCATTCCAAAAATAGATGGGCATACAGGGCATGGGAGCTAAAATAACAAGCTCTCCCACCTCTCCATAAAGATGATGACCATTCTCATCAAATGCTTCTATCTTAGCTCCTAGGGTGCGACATTGAATCTCCCCTGCATAAACATCAAGCAATGTACACCCCGAAAGAAAGGCACTGCAAACGTCTGTACCACCACTTAGCGAGACAATTTGACTCTCTGGAAACTGTACATTTAGCCATTCAAATACATCCGGTGGAAGTGGTGAACCTGTCGACCCTATTGTTTTCGGCTGATAAGCCAAGGATTTTAAATCTTGATCTTGACAGGAGATGAGATAAGCAGCGCCAACACCAAAATGGTCCACCTTGCTTTCCTGTGCAAACTTCCATAAACTTAATTTATCGGGATAATTCGTAGCCCCATCATATATACACAATGTATTTCCCATTAAAAGGGCCGAAAGCGCGTAATTCCACATCATCCATCCAGTAGTGGAATACCACATGAATCGATCCCCGTCCTGCACATTTTGATGCAGTCCAAGTGCTTTCATATGTTCCAGCAGCATACCACCAACTCCATGTGTAATGGCTTTGGGCTTCCCGGTTGTTCCCGAAGAATACAAAATCCATATTGGCGCATCAAAAGGCATTGCCGTAAATTGGAGCTCAGCCTGTGTAAGATCCCTTTTCAGAATCTCTTCCCAAATATTGTCATCAATCAAAACACAAGCCAGTAAAGATGGTAGTCGCAGAGAAAGCTGTTTAATACTCTCCGCTTTTTCAAAAAGACGGCCATTATAGTAATAACTGGAATTTGCGAAAAGCACTTTGGGTTCAATCTGCTCAAAACGATCCTGAATACTCGCCTCCCCAAAATCGGGCGAACAACAGGACCAAACAGCACCAATGGAATTAACAGCCAAAAATAACGCAACAGCCTCAATGCCATTAATTAATACACCAGCGACGCGATCTCCACTTTGTACCCCTAGTTCTTTCAAATAGACCTGAAGTTTGAGAACCATGGATTCCAACTCAGTCCATGACACCTCTCTTTTAACTTGCTGTTCAGATTGAAAGATTAATGCCGGACGCTTTTCCGTTGTGTTTCGAAATACGTGTTCAGCATAATTCAAGGTAGCCCCAGCAAACCACTTTGTTCCGATAAAGCTTGTAGGATCTGCTAGCGACTCAACAATAGTTGTAAAGTCTGAATGAAACTTTATATTAAAATAGGTGGCTATACTCTTCCAAAAACTAGCCAGTTCCGTCGTAGACCATGCCCAAAGCTCCTGATAGGATGGAAAGAATAAGCCATGCTCCTTCTCAACATATTGTTTAAACTTATTGATCTCAGATTGAGATTTTTGCTCTTCTGTTGGGCTCCAGAGTAATTTCCCCATAATAGTTAGATATAAAACGGTTATATCCAAACTTAGATAAATTTACTTGTATATGCAATTTTAAATATTTCTGGAGCCCCATAACTGCACAGCATATTTTTGGATTAAATACGAATGCTCAATTATAGCACTTCAATAGCGGTATTCATTTCTACCGGATGCCCCGTGCACAAAAGTATCCTTCCTTGTTCAACTTCGCGATCTGTTAACACCTCATTATAGTCCATTCTTACTTTCCCCCTTGTACAATGCGAAATACACGTACTACACATACCGGATTTACAAGAATACGGCAACTTAATTTTATGTTCCAGCCCGATGTCCAAAATGGATTTATTGTAGGGAACCTCTAGATGATAAGTTTTACCTTGAAAAGATAGTTCGATGGCATAGGTTGTTGTATCGACTTCCTTTTCAGTCTCATCATCATCATCCTCTTCATTTTCGGGCAATAGAAATGTCTCTCGTTTTATCTGATTGGAATCAAATCCCATCCCCAAAAGTGTAAAACGGCATAGGTCCATATAAATCACAGGGCCGCAAGTATAAAACAAAGCATCTTCCTTATTTCCAAACAAATGATCGTTAACAATAGCATGTATATAATCTCTATTTAGCCTGGCTTTCATCAAGTATTTACTATTGGAGTAAATCCACACAATAGTTAAGCGATCAGGAAATCGATCTGCCCAGTGCTCCAATTCCGATCGGAACGGTGTTAACTCCAGCGTACTATTACTGTAAATTAAAACTATTTTGGACTTACTTTCAGCAAGAAGCGCTGTTTTCAGAATAGCATACAAGGGTGTAATGCCAATTCCTGCAGCAAACAAAAATAAGGTCCGAACCTTTTCCGGTTCAGGTTCATATACAAATAAACCCTGAGGTTCCATTGCATTGACGATATCCCCCTCCACAATAGTATGGTGGAGCAGTCGGGATATTTCCCCATTTTCGACACGCTTAACAGTGATACTTAAGGGCTCATTATTATCAGGCGAACTATTAAAAGAATAAGAACGACGTACCTCACGATCACCAAACACAAAAGAAAGTGTAATAAACTGCCCAGCTTTATAGGAAGGATAGTCTCCTGCTATAGACTCAAGCTGAAAAGTAATGTTATTATTAGGTTGGGGGATAATTTTTGAAATCCTTAATGTATACATAAATCAAACTTAGCTAAATTTGACTTTATAAACAATTATAATTCTCTAGCTACCCTGTCCTATGGCTGCCTTGAAGCGTTCTTAAAAGAATGCAAATTATATGTTACGTAAATAACATAAACCAAAATTCAAAACAATATATGCCACCCTAAAAGATGATTTTATAACAATTTTGTTGTATTACAATTGACAGACAATTCTTGCACAATATTTGTAAAATTTCACGTTATATTTATATCAAAACTAATCACAATAAGATTATATGCAAACACGCAGAAACTTCCTTCAAAATGCAGCAAAAGCTACACTTGGCATCGCTGTATCTGGATCAATATTACAAGATATTGCTTCCGCGAAAGCTACTGAATTAAATGCCGCTACCTTAAAGTTTTCCCAAGTAAAATTACCTTTCAGTTATGCCGCTTTGGAACCTAATATTGATGCGTTGACAATGGAAATCCATTATACAAGGCACCATATGGCCTATATTAACGCCATTAACGAAGCCATTCTTGCTGAAAATATCAAAGAAGCCTCAGAGGAGCAACTTCTAGCAAACATATCTAAGTACTCTCCTAAAGCAAGGAATAACGCTGGTGGAGCTTGGAACCATAACTTTTTTTGGGAAAGTCTGTCCGATAAGCCGAGCCAGCCCTCTGAAAAATTATTGTCCATGATCAATAAGACATTTGGTTCTTTAGACAAATTCAAAGAACAATTTGCCGCAGCAGCAACCTCACGATTCGGTTCGGGATGGGCCTGGTTGATTTTGGATGACTCAGGTAACTTAAAAATTACCTCTACTCCAAATCAAGACAACCCTTTAATGGATGTCGCAGAGGTAAAAGGTATCCCCGTTTTAGGCCTTGATGTATGGGAGCATGCTTATTACCTGCACTACCAAAACAAAAGAGCTGATTATATTAAAAATTGGTGGAATGTTGTGAATTGGAAAAAAGTCAATGAAAGACTAGCATAAAAAAAGCTCGATTATTACTAATCGAGCTTTTTTTTATATCCGTTATGAACAACCTACCCTAACTTTTCTTTTAATTTGTTGACCTGAAAATCAACTAATTTTTGAAGTGGTCCAGAAGCGATCATCTTCATCATCATGTTGAGATCAGCATCTATAATGAAGGTTGCCTTTGTCACCGTATCAGCAACAACTTGCAATTCCCAACGAAGAGTAACTTCAAAAGGCGCCTTCTCCGAAGGAACCAACTTAATAAATTGATTCTCACTACGTTCTTCTACCTTAAGAGCTAATTTTGCCATATTCTGTATTGTAAATCGAGCTTCGTCCGTAGTCGAGGACCAATTGTAGATATTTTCCGGCATCAACTGTTCATGATTGTTGAGATCCGCCAAAAATGCATACACCTCGCTGACATTTTTGTTGATTTCTGTTGTGTTCTGAATAGTAGTCATAACGATAAATTAATCTTTTTTATTGAAAATTATCTCCCCAAGTTGCAGGGTTCAATCGCCATTTTTTCAAGATCTCAATATCCTCTTCCAATACATAACTATTTTCAGCAGCGACCTGAATCAAAGCATCATAATTACATAAACTGAAATAAGGACATTTTGCATCGGCAAAATTATCAGTAGCTTGTTGCAATCCATAAGTAAAAATAGACACCAAGCCAACAACATTGCAGCCAGCCTCACGTAATGCCTTTACAGCCACTAAACTACTCTTACCTGTCGAAATTAGATCCTCAATTACAACTACACGTTGACCGCTAACTACCTCACCTTCAATTAAATTCTGACGACCATGATCCTTAGCTGAGCTTCTAACATAAGAAAATGGTAGTCCCAAATCCTGTGCTACCAAAACGCCTTGTGGAATACCTGCCGTAGCAACTCCAGAAATCATATCCACTGATCCAAACTCTTCTTGAATAAGCTTAGAAAGCTTTTGACGAATGTATGTACGAATCGCAGGATGAGATAAAGTGATACGGTTATCACAGTAAATTGGAGACTTCCAACCCGACGCCCATGTAAAAGGACTTTTAGGTTGCAATTTTATTGCTTTAATTTGCAATAAGGATTCAGCAACTTTTTGTTCAACCTCATTTAAATTATTCATGGCGCAAATTTATAAAATTTATATGAACGAAACCGTGCTAATTTTAGCAGATTTTGTTCCATCGAAAACCAAAAACCCACAAACAATTAGTTTTCAAGAGATTGACCTCCAAAAACTTTTCAAACAATCTGAAATTGATAAAGTTCCAAAAACATATCTCTACATCAACAAGGATTTTGAAACTGTATTTCAAAACTTAAAAAATAAAATTAAGCTCATCAAAGCAGCCGGTGGATTGGTGAAAAACGGTGATGGAGATTATCTTTTTATCTACCGATTGGGAAAATGGGACCTCCCTAAAGGTAAAGTGGAAGACAATGAAAAAATGCGGGAAGCAGCTGTACGCGAAGTTGAAGAGGAATGTGGCATTAAAATCAACTACTTAGGAAAAAAAATTACCACATCATACCATACTTATTTTTTGCGAAATGGAGAATTCGTCCTAAAAGCAACAAACTGGTATGAAATGGGTGTCAACAAAGTCCCTAAATTGATTCCACAAACCGCAGAAGATATTACCAAAGCGGAATGGCGTCATGTGGACCAATTTGAAGACATACGGAACAACACTTACCCTATTATCGAAAATATCCTCAAAAAGGCAAAATAAGTTGCCTTTTTGAGGTTCATCTGACACGAATAAAAAAGATCATACCTATTTTTATGTTATGGAAAATATAACAGGAAAAAGAGCCTTAATTACAGGTGGCGCGCGGGGATTAGGAAAAGCAATTGCCTATGCATTAGCGAAAGAAGGTGTTCATATCGCGATTACTGGGAGAAATGAAGCGGCTTTGAAGGATACGGCTGCGGAGCTTGCCAAGCTAGGCACTGAGGTCACCTACGCCGTTTTTGACGTATCAAATTATAGTGCTGTACAACAGGAGATCGAGCTACTGAAAAACACTTTCGGTACCTTTGATATCTTAATTAACAATGCGGGAGTGGCATCATTTTCCTCTGTGCTCGACATGGACGTTGCCGATTGGACAGCGATCATTCATACCAATCTCTTGGGTACATACTTTGTTACAAAAGCTATCCTTCCACAACTGATTGAAAAAAATCAAGGCGATATCATTATGGTATCTTCGACAGCCGGATTAAACGGTGCGGCCACCACTTCCGCTTATAGTGCGTCAAAGTTCGGCGTCATCGGCTTCGCCGATTCTTTAATGCGAGAAGTACGGAAAAACAATATTCGGGTATGTACACTTATGCCTAGTACGATTGCTTCCGATATGTCCAAAGAACTTGGACTTACCGATGGCGATCCAGAAAAAGTTCTCCAGCCCGAAGATTTCGCAGAGTTGGTGGTTGCCAATTTAAAACTGCCAAGAAGAGCAATGCTAAAATCAGCATCTTTATGGTCTACAAATCCTTAACAGTTGAACCACGGTTCGCAAGGATTTAAATAAAGGCTTCTAAGAGCCTCTCTTTACAAAACAAAGAATTGATCGAGGCAGGAGCTTCCCTTGCTCCTGCCTTCTATAAACACGCAATTATGAGTCAATTATTTTCATCAGTAAATATTGGAACCCTGCAATTGAAAAATCGTTTGGTCGTATCTCCAATGTGCCAATACTCCGCAAAAGACGGTTTTGCAAATAACTGGCATTTGGTTCATTTGGGCCAATTTGCAATCGGCGGAGCTGCAGCAGTAATACAGGAAGCAACAGCAGTTAGCCCTGACGGTCGAATCAGTGATGGAGACCTTGGTTTATGGGACGACCAGCATATCGAAAAATTAAAAGAAATAACCGAGTTCATTAAAGAAAATAATTCCATACCGGGCATACAACTTGCTCATGCAGGACGCAAAGCAAGCAGTAATAAACCCTGGGTCGGGCGGAATCAATTTTCACCAACTGACCCACAGGGTTGGCAAACAGTCGCCCCATCTCCGATCCCTTTCCATGCTGGAGATTATGAACCACAGGAGCTTGATGTAGACGCCATTGAAAATCTAATTGAACAATTCGGAACAGCAACGAAAAGAGCCATACAGGCAGGCTATGAAATTATTGAACTCCACGCTGCACATGGTTATCTGATCCATCAATTTCTTTCACCACTGAGCAACTTACGGACAGACTCTTTCGGCGGGATCTTTGAAAATAGGATACGTTTTCTTATTGAAATTGTGAAAAGAGTAAAACAAGAAATAACAAGCCAAAGTTTATGGATACGTATTTCAGCAACGGATTGGGCCGAAGCAGGCTGGGATTTACAGCAGTCCATAGCCTTATCACAACTACTGTATACATTGGGGGTAGATTTAATTGATGTGTCGAGTGGAGGCTTGGTCTCCTATCAAAAAATAGATGTCGGACCAGCATATCAGCTCCCTTTCGCCAGCGCGATTAAGGAACATACCAAGAATAACGTTGCCACAGTAGGCTTAATCAAAACGGCTATTCAAGCGTCCGAGATCATCGCACAAAAGCAAGCTGATTTAATCTTAATCGCGCGGGGATTTCTTGATGATCCACATCTTCCATTACATTTTGCCAAAGAATTAGACGCTGACATACCCTGGCCTAAACAATATGAAAGAGCAAAATAAGATGAAACATTGTAAAATAATTTGTATATGATCCATATCCTTAAGAAACAACCTTGTATAACAAACACAATGAGATAAGATTTAAAAATGAAATTAAACCTCAACAAGATACATCATATCGCCATTATCTGTAGTAATTATGAGCGTTCAAAGAAATTCTATACTGACATACTGGGCCTAGAGATTGCTAGAGAATACTATCGTGTGGAACGTGATTCCTACAAACTGGATCTCAAACTCAATGATCATTACATTATAGAACTTTTTTCGTTTCCATCACCGCCTAATCGGCTCAGCTTTCCAGAAGCCGCCGGTTTAAGACATCTTGCATTCGAAGTCGATAATCTCGACCTAGAATTAAATAAGCTCGAAAAAGCAGGTGTATCACATGAAGGGATCAGAATAGACGAGTTAACAAATAAACGCTTTACATTCTTCTTTGATCCTGATCAGCTTCCAATAGAACTATACGAACGTTAAAACAGAAAGCGGCATTGATCTTAATCAATGCCGCTTTCTGTTTTATTAGTGTATCACTAAGTGATTACAATTTACGTTTCACTTCAACTTGTTCGTAAGCTTCGACAATGTCTCCTACTTGAATATCATTGAAACGGTCAATATTTAAACCACATTCATAACCCATTGAAACTTCTTTCACGTCGTCTTTGAAACGTTTCAAAGATGCCAGTTTACCAGTATGAATTACGACACCATCTCTGATTATGCGGATATCATTATTTCTATTGATCTTACCTTCTTTAACCATACATCCGGCAATCGTACCAACTTTAGAAATTTTGAAAGTTTCTCTGATTTCAACCTCAGCAACAATTTTCTCTTCAAATTTCGGAGCCAACATACCCTCCATCGCAGACTTGATTTCGTCAATCGCATCATAGATGATCGAATATAAACGTACATCAATTTGCTCGTTCTCTGCCAACTTACGCGCATTTTGTGTCGGACGTACTTGGAAACCTATGATGATCGCATCGGAAGCAGAAGCTAACAATACATCTGATTCAGAGATCGCACCCACTGATTTATGAATAATATTAACTTGGATCTCGTCAGTAGACAATTTCAATAATGAATCTGATAATGCTTCAATAGAACCGTCCACATCACCTTTAACGATAATATTAAGTTCTTTAAAGTTACCGATGGCCAAACGACGACCGATTTCATCCAAGGTAATATGTTTAGTTGCACGCATACCTTGCTCGCGTTGTAACTGAAGACGTTTGTTGGCGACAGTTCTAGCTTCAGACTCGCTTTCAAGAACATAAAGCTTATCTCCTGCTGTTGGCGCGCCTGCCATACCCAAGATTTGTACTGGAACAGACGGTCCCGCCTCTTTAACACGTTCACCTCTTTCATTAGTCAAAGCCTTCACCTTACCTGAATGCGATCCCGCTAAAATAGGGTCTCCAACACGTAATGTACCACTTTGTATCAATACCGTTGTCACGATACCACGACCTTTATCCAAAGCTGCTTCAATTACTGAACCAACAGCACGTTTTTTCGGATCAGCTTTTAGATCTAACATCTCAGCTTCCAATAGAACTTTCTCTAATAATAGGTCAACATTTTCTCCCGTTTTTGCTGAAATCTCTTGCGCTTGGAATTTACCGCCCCAGTCTTCAACTAAGATATTCATCGCAGAAAGCTGCTCACGGATTCTATCAGGATTTGCTCCCGGTTTATCTACTTTAGTAAATGCAAATACGATTGGCACTCCCGCTGCTTGCGCGTGGTTGATTGCTTCTTTTGTTTGCGGCATGACAGCGTCGTCCGCTGCAATAACGATAATAACAATATCCGTCACTTTAGCACCGCGGGCACGCATAGCCGTAAAAGCTTCGTGACCAGGAGTATCCAAGAATGTAATTTTACGGTCATCCTCCAATTTCACCGCGTATGCACCGATATGTTGGGTGATACCACCAGCCTCACCAGAAGTAACGTTCGCCTTACGGATATAATCCAATAAAGATGTTTTACCATGGTCAACGTGTCCCATGACCGTTACAATAGGAGCTCTTGATATCAAATTCGCTTCGTTATCCGGTTCCTCAAGTTCAGCAGTCTCCTCGTCCTCAGGTTTGATAAACTCTACCTGATAACCAAATTCATCCGCTACAATTGTTAAAGTTTCCGCATCTAAACGTTGGTTAATTGATACGAACATACCCAAACTCATACAAGTTGCAATAATTTGGGTTACCTGAACGTCCATCAAATTAGCTAATTCGTTTGCTGTTACGAATTCTGTAACACGCAATACTTTCGCCATCATTTCTTGCTCCATTGCAGCTTCTTCTGCATGTTGAGCAACATCATCACGTTTCTGACGTCTCAATTTGGCACGTTGCGCAAATTTACCAGATTTACCTGCACCACTCAAACGAGCAAGTGTTGCTTTGATTTGATCTTGGATTTCCTTTTCAGTAGGCTCTTCCTTATTCTCAACAGGTCTTCCCTTCCCTCTATTGTCAAAACGATTACCGTGTTGCGGTCTTGTACCTTGTCCTGGTCTAGCTGGGTGTTGGTTGTTACCTCCTTGTCCTGGTCTACCCGGGTGTTGGTTGTTGTTTTGCCCTTGACGATTGTTCGGGTTGTTGTTAGGACCATGATTCCCACCTCGGTTACCCCCTTGTTGGTCCCGGTTGTTGGGATTGTTACCATCACGCGGTCCACGGTGTTGGTTATTATGACCTTGACCTTGCCCCGCATTTGGGTTTACTGGACCATTTGGATTCGTACGCTTACGCTTACGTTTCTCATTATTATTTCCAGCATTTGAAGATGATGCCACTGGTTTGTGGGAAGGTCTAGCAGATGGTAATTCAATCTTACCAATGACTTTAGGACCTGTCAATCTTTCTGCGCGAGCAGAAATAATTTCATCTCCTTGTTTTTTCACAGGCTCCGCTATTGGAGTTACTGGTACAGCTTTCGGCGCTGTTTCTTCTTTTTTCTTGTCTTCTACCTTCACAGGTTCAGTTTTTGTCTCTACAACCGGAGTTGCTTTTACTTCAGTTTTATTTACTTCGGGTTTTTCTATTTCAGCTTTTGGCACAACAACTTCCGGCTTCTTTTCAATAACCTTTGGTTCTTCTTTTTTCGCTTCAACAATAGGCGCTTTGACTTCGGCTTCTTTCTTTTCTTCCACCTTAGCTTCAGCTTTAACCTCTGCAGGTGTTTCTTTGACAGTTTTAGGTTCCTCCTTGACAGGTTCTTCCTTCTTGACCTTATTTCCGCCTCTATTCAATGCGTCCAGATCAATCTTACCAACCACCTTCATACCACCTTGATGAACGGGCTCCTCTACTTTTGCAGGAGTAGTTTCCTTAACAGAAGGGATTTCTACCGTATTTTTGACCAAGATTTCCTTGGATTCATCATGATCTTCGAAATCCTCATTCTTAGATGATTCCTTAGGAGAAGTGGACGGCGACTCCTCACGACGAATTTTGCCAATCACAATTTGTTTAGCTTCATCTTTCAGTGATTTGTCTCCCTGAAACTCTTTTAACAGCACACCATACATCTCTCCGCTCAATTTAGTGTTAGGCTTTGCTTCTACATCATATCCTTTTTTCACTAAACATTCCACGGCGGTATGTATCCCGATGTTGAGTTCCTTTGCTGCTTTAAGCAAGTTTGTTCCTTTTCCTTCAGTCATCTATAATATAAACTATTTTAATATAATTACAAAAATATGTTTTTTTCCATCCATAAACAATTTATTCCGAATGTTAGATAGAAAAAAATTAACGAGCTGAATTTTATTCAAATTCAGCTTGTAAAATACGTACAATCTCACGAACAGTATCTTCTTCCAAATCGGTACGTCTAACCAGCTCTTCCTCGCTAAGAGACAACACCGATTTTGCTGAATCCAAACCAACACGTTTCAATTCATCAATAACCCAGCTTTCAATCTCATCGCTGAATTCTTCGATATCAACATCTTCATCAAACTCGTCATTTTCGCGATAAACATCAATTTCATAACCAGTCAATTTACCAGCCAACTTGATATTGTGTCCTCCACGACCAATTGCTAAAGAAACCTGATCCGATTTTAAATATACAGCCGCAGTCTTATTTTCTTCATCGATTTTGATTGAGCTAATCCTTGCTGGACTCAAAGCACGAGCGATATACAATGAATGATTTGTTGTAAAATTAATCACGTCAATATTCTCATTACGCAGTTCACGAACGATACCATGAATACGGGATCCCTTCATACCAACACAAGCTCCTACAGGATCAATACGATCATCATAAGACTCAACAGCAACCTTCGCTCTTTCTCCTGGTTCACGAACGATTTTCTTAATCGTAATCAAACCATCAAAAATTTCAGGAACCTCAAGTTCAAATAAACGTTGTAAGAACGCAGGTGCGGTACGTGAAATGATAATCTTTGGATTATTATTCATCATATCCACTTTATGCACAACTGCGCGAATGCCATCTCCCTTTTTGAAATAGTCAGCCGGAATTTGTTCTGATTTAGGAAGAATTAATTCATTACCGTCCTCATCCAATACCAAGATTTCCTTTTTCCAAATCTGATAAACCTCACCAATGACCAACTCTCCTTCTCTATCTTTATATTTCTTAAAGACCTCGTCTTTTTCCAATTCCAAAACCTTAGATACAAGCGTCTGACGTGCAGCTAAAATTGCACGACGGCCAAAGCTTTCCAATGTGATCTGTTCAATAAAATCATCGCCTACTTCCAAATCTTCATCATGCTTTCTAGCTTCCGCCAATTCGATTTCAAGATCATCATCCTCTGAAAACTCATCTTCAACAACGACACGCGTCCTCCAAATCTCCAAATCTCCGTTATCTGGATTCACGATAACATCCACATTTTCATCCGTACCAAAACGACGACGGATCATACTACGAAAAACCTCTTCCAATACTGTAATAACAGTAGGTCTATCGATATTCTTAAACTCCTTAAACTCTTGAAAAGAGTCTATCAGATTGATGTTGCTGTTACTCATTATTATTAAAATGAAATTACCACTTTTGTTGCTTTTATTTGATCAAAAGGAAGTTCTTTTTCTACCTCTTGTGCTTTTTTACCTTTTTCTTTTATCTTCTGAAGAACATTGATCTTCATCTCGTCTACGGTCAATAATGTACCTTCAACTTTTGTATTATCGTTCAACTTTACCTGAACTGTACGACCTATATTCTTTTGGTACTGTCGGATATTAACAAAATTAGCATCAATACCTGGAGATGAAACCTCTAAACGGTAAGCGTCATCAATTACATTTTCCTCCTCCAAGTGGAAACCAACATGACGGCTCACCTGTGCGCAATCATCAATATTCACACCATTATCTCCGTCCAAAAGAATCTCAAGAATTTTATTTGGGCGCATCTTCACGCTGACGATAAACAAATCCTCGCGATCTGCAATTTTTTCCCCGATGAGTTCAATAACTCTCTTTTCTATATGCTGCATTGTTCTGTTTCTAGAAATGCTAAATTAATTGAATTAAAAAAAGGGGGCAATACGAGCCCCCTTCCTTTCAGATATGCAAATATAGCATTTTATAAAATAAAAAACAAAATTAGATAGATTGTTTTTATATTCAATACACTTACATTCCCTATAAAAACAAGCTATCGATCGCTCCTCGGTCATAGAAATTCTCTTCACGGCGCAACTATATCGTAAAAAAAAACGAAGACAATTCCCCACTATTTCGAACTATCTACTACCGCATTAATTGTTTTCTGCATCTGCGCCATCATACTCGTCAGCGTTTCCATTGTTGGCTCCGGCGTAGGCTCAGGCAGTTGTGTACTGATAAAAGCCTTCGCTTTCCATACTTCAAGAATGTCCGCAGTCTCCACCCAATAAGGCTCATATGTTTTATTGTCTGAAACGAGCTTCAAACCCTTATCTTCTTTAAATTTAAAAGCGATACGCTTATAAACCACGCCATCTTCCTTAGACAATATAACATAGGTACTCCCCGGCTTGATATCATGCCAGTTCTCCACATACTCCGCTACAATAATGGACCCCGATGGCAAAGGTAACATCGAGTCCCCCTTTATTTCAAAAGCACGAAATGTCCCCTGACCAAACATAGGAAGCGAAAATTTAGGCAACTCAGCCACATATTCCGGATCCCCATACCCATTTAAATACCCGGCACTTGCCTTAACGGGCACAAGTTCGATATTTTCACGATCATCTGCGTCTACAGTCACACTAAGCACCCTTAAATTTGAGGCATTGCTTTTGGGAACCGGCTTCCATTTATCATCAATAACGTCGTTTGCCAACTCATCCATAGTCAAACCATAGAATTCGGCAATCTTCTTTAATAACTCATATTTGGGCTCTGCTCGATCCTCCTCATACGCGCCGACAGACGCACGCTTAATTTCCATAAGATCAGCAAATTGTTGCTGTGTGATTTTTTTTCCTTTTCGCAGGAACTTCAGATTGGACGAAATATTTGACATATTATTTTTTCAAAAAATATTTTGCAAAAACTAATTTTATTAGTAATATTGTGCCAATAAAATTAGTAAATATATTTTAAACGTCCAAATAATTTAGCATTATGAACAATTTTATTGTATATATATCAACTGACAACAATCGTAAACACTTTAAAATCGGCCTCAGTTCCAACATCTTTAGTACAGTAATGGAACTACAGCAATCCAATAGTTTTATTTTCAACCAAGGCCCTAGTTTAAATCGAATAATCTACACAGAATCTTTTACAAATTCGGAGACTGCCAATAAGAGAATAAGCGAACTGCAACATTTTACAACCATGCAAGTCGAACGGCTCATTCGTAAATACAACCCTAACTGGAATAATCTTTTTCCACAGCAACACCAAGCATTCGCCAAGAGAGATTCCAACCACGCAGCCTAGCATAAAAAAAGCCACCTTAGTTAAACTAGGCGGCCATCTTTATTTTTCAGATAGAATCCTCTTTAAGTAGTATCAATTTTAACTACCAACCTCCTCCAACGAGGATGACCCTTCGCTACTCGTTCCACTATCAGCACCTTCAGTATGATTACGCTCAACAGGATGCTCCGCTCCCTCTTCCTCAGGTCCGATAAATCCTTCATCAGCGGGCTCTTCTACCTGTGTAGAATCACTCTGATCTGGCTCTGGATCACTATAACGCGGAGTTTCGCACTTGTAAGATTTCGTAATTTCAACTGTAGGACTAGGAAACTTACCTTGCGTATACCCCAACTGTTTATCTTTATAAACAGACTCCATATATACCCCAAATATCGGTAATGCTGTACGAGAACCTTCTCCCGAATGAGAATTTTTAAAGTGAATACTCCGTTCGTCGCAGCCAACCCAAACACCTGTAACCAAATCTTTCGTCACCCCCATATACCAGCCATCCACATACTCCGATGAAGTACCTGTCTTTCCGCCGATTTCATTTTCCTTATCAAATAAATCCCATTCCCACAATCCCTGAGATGTACCTCCAGGTTCTTCCATACCACCACGCAACATATACGTCATCAACCAGGCATCTTGCTTATCCACCACTTGTTTACGCTCCGCCTGAAAAGTAGCAATAACATTACCATCATGATCTTCGATCTTAGACACTAATAAAGGAGTGACACGCTCACCGTGATTCATCATCGTCGAGTATCCATTCACCATTTCAAAAACAGAAACATCATTAGGCCCTAACCCCACAGAGGCAACAGGATTTAATTTACTTGTGATACCACAACGATGGGCCGCATCAACAACTTTCGCAGGCGTAACCATATCAGTTAACTGAACCGTAACCGAATTGATGGAACGTGCCATCGCATGACGCAACGACATTTCACGATAGGAAAAATTCCAGTCTGCATTTTTGGGCTCCCAAATCTCAACAGAATCCCCTTTATCAATCTTGATCGTAACAGGCTTGTCGGTAATCTTATCACACGGAGACATCCCTGACTCCAAAGCAGCCAAGTAAACAAAAGGTTTAAATGTAGACCCCGCTTGTCGCTTCGCCTGCATCACGTGATCATACTTAAAATATTCGTGGTTGATCCCACCCACCCATGCTTTAATTTCACCCGAATACGGATCCATAGACATCATGCCTGCATTTAACATCATGGCATAATATTTCAAAGAATCCATTGTAGACATATCCTTTTCGATCTTACTGCCATCCTTCCAATTATAAACTTCGATCTTCTTCTTTTTATTTAGGAAGTAATTGATACTATCAGGGGTATTTGCATATTTTTTACTCAAAAAAGCATAATAAGGAGTTTTCTTTGCCAAATTATCCAAGAAATTGGGGATAACTTTACCTGATAAATCACGCCAAGGTTCCTGTCCCTCCCAGGTGTTATTTAGACGTTGCTGTAATTCAACCATTTGTTTCGCCACAGCATCTTCAGCATGCTTTTGAAGTTTAGAATTTATCGTCGTGTAAATTTTCAAACCATCTGTATAGATATCATAATTGTTATCCTCAGACCATTTTTCCAACCATTTAGCTACTGCAGCACGTAAGTAAGAATCGCCCCCCGCATTAAGATCTTGACTATTTGTATTCAAAACAATCTTCTCCTTAACCAGATTATCATACTCTTCTTTTTTCAGAAAACCACCTTTATACATTTGACTTAAAACGGTGTTTTTTCGCGCAAAAGCATTTTCGGGATTACGAATAGGATTATATAAAGTCGTACCTTTTAACATCCCAATCAAAACAGCAGCTTCGGTCTGATTCAATTGGTTGGCTCCTTTTGAAAAATAGCGCTTTGCAGCAGTTTCAATCCCATAGGCATTATTACTGAAGGATACCGTATTTAAATACATCTCCAATATCTGATTTTTGGAATAACGTTGCTCCAATTTATAAGCCGTCATCCACTCCTTAAACTTCGTGACCACCAAGCCCGCGACGGGAAGACGCGTCAACAATCCACCGGCCTTATTATAACGTGTACGATAAAGATTTTTAGCTAACTGTTGCGTAATTGTACTTGCACCCCGCTTATCCCCTTTTAATGTAGAGATAATACCTGACCCTAGACCAAAAAAATCAACACCATTATGACTATAAAAACGCACATCCTCTGTTGCTATCAACGCATTAGTAACAGACTTCGGAATGCTATCAAATGGAATTGGATTTCTGTCCTCGTCGAAATAACGCCCAATTAAAACACTATCTGCCGTGTATAATTCGGTAGAGATATTCACACTGGGCATAACGATATCCTTTTTTGTCGGAGAATAACCAAAGAGCCACAAAAAATTCAATTGTATAGCACACACCAATATAATGATAAAATATATTGCTATAACGAGATAACGAAGAATCCTATTCTTAATACGTTTAAACATAAATGGAAATTTATCTTATATTCAACACATCCGACCAGCAAAAGGTTTTACGCCCGTCCAATATGCCTTTTTACCTATTTTCAGGGGCTAAATATACAACTAAATAAATCGCTGTAATCAACTATTTACATTTTTTAACAATAAAAAACACGCGCCAAACAACGGTAAAATACGACATCATTCGAAAGGGATATTTTGGAATTTACAACGACGACTAAATAAGAACAGCCCGGTATGGAGAAAACAAGCTCAGTCTCAAATTTGTTTATAAATTTTCCCGCGTTCCACAAATATTATACCCAATTTTTATTTATTATCGATTTTATTTTAAAATAATAATGATATTTGTTTAAATTTAGATGTAAAAAAGTCAACTATTAGCATGTTAAAACAAACATTACAACAAAAGCTATTACAGAAATTGTCCCCGCAGCAAATACAATTTATAAAATTGTTGCAGGTTCCGACTGTTTCATTAGATGCGAGAATCAAGGAAGAATTAGAAGAAAACCCTGCGTTAGAAGATGGTAGCTTGACTAATATGACCGATCCTATAGAAGAATACCCCGATAAAGATCCAGACGACAATTTCGACAATGAAGACGGATTCGACTCAGAAGACTTTAGTTTAGAAGACTACATCCAGGAAGATGATTTCAAAGATTACGGCAACGGCTATGACTATGGAGACGATGATGACGACCGGAAAGAAATGCCTGTTGCTATTCAACACTCCTTTTATGAGCAGTTACAACAACAATTAGACCTTTTAGCATTAGATGACAAGCACTTTTTAATTGGCCAACAAATTATTGGCAGTCTCGATGATGACGGCTATTTACGCCGACCCATCATCAATCTTGTCGACGATCTCGCTTTTGGCCAAAATGTAATGACCGATGAGCAGGAAGTACTTGATATGCTAAAGGTAATTCAAGATTTTGAACCTGCAGGAATTGGAGCACGAGACCTACAAGAGTGCCTATTGATCCAATTACAAAAAAAAGATACCCAAAACCCCACAATCAAACTCGCGATTAAAGTCGTAGCGAATTACCTTGAAGAATTCACCAAAAAACATTATGATAAATTAGAAAAATCTTTAGGTGTTTCATCAGAGGATTTAAAAAACGTCGTCAATGAGATCCTAAAACTTAATCCTAAACCAGGAGATTCTGGCGCAGTTGCGGGCAAACAGCTTCATATTATCCCGGATTTCCATATCAGCAATAATGATGGGACACTGCATTTGACTTTAAATGGCCGAAATGCACCTGAGCTCCGCATAAGTCGTGATTACCAACACATGTTCGAGCATTACGAGAAATCGGATCAAAAGGATAAAAAAATGAAAGAGGCTGTGCAATTCGTCAAACAAAAACTTGACTCAGCCAAATGGTTTATTGATGCAATAAAACAGCGTCAACAAACCTTACTAAAAACAATGAATGCAATCATGGAATACCAATATGATTATTTCCTCACGGGTGATGATCGAAAATTAAAACCCATGATACTGAAAGACATCGCCGATAAAATCGACATGGATATATCTACGGTGTCGCGGGTAGCAAATTCAAAATACGTGCAAACAGAATTCGGAACATTTCTCTTAAAATCATTTTTCTCTGAAGCGATCCAGACTGATTCTGGTGAAGAAGTATCCAATAAAGAGGTTAAGAAAATATTGGAGGAATGCATCTCAAAAGAAAATAAACGGAAACCCTTGGCTGACGAGAAACTAACTGAGATCCTAAAAGAAAAAGGATACAATATTGCGCGGCGAACGGTGGCAAAATATCGGGAAGCATTGAATATTCCTGTAGCAAGATTACGAAAAGAGCTCTAAGAGCTCTTTTTGTTTTTCCCACAGACCAAATCCAAATTAAGAATAGTATCTTTGTGCTGTATTAAAATAAGCATTAAAGAATGAGCAAAGTAAAAGTTGGAGTTGTACAGATGAGCTGTACCGCAAGCAAACAAGAGAATCTCGAAAAAGCTATCGCTAAAGTAAAAGAAGCCGCTGCAAAAGGTGCGCAAATTGTGTGTCTGCAAGAACTATTTACCTCTTTATATTTCTGCGATGTGGAAGATTACGACAATTTCGCATTGGCTGAATCCATTCCCGGCCCATCCACGGACGCCCTATCGGCTGTTGCTAAAGAAGCAGGCGTCGTAATTATCGCTTCATTATTTGAAAAAAGAGCAGAAGGACTGTATCATAATACAACCGCTGTATTAGATGCAGATGGTTCCTATTTAGGAAAATATCGCAAAATGCACATTCCGGATGACCCTGCATTTTATGAAAAATTCTATTTTACCCCAGGAGATTTAGGCTACAAGGTATTCAAAACAAAATTTGGAAGAATAGGCATTTTAATTTGCTGGGATCAATGGTACCCTGAAGCATCTCGAATTACCGCATTGATGGGTGCCGAAATCTTATTCTACCCTACAGCTATTGGATGGGCAACAGATCAAGATGAAGAAACCAACAAAGATCAATACAATGCGTGGCAAACAATACAACGCTCCCATGCTGTTGCAAATGGTGTCCCTGTTGTATCCGTTAACCGTGTAGGATTTGAACAAAATGGTGCGATGAAATTTTGGGGTGGAAGCTTCGTTACGAACGGACAAGGCAAATTACTTTACCTTGCCTCACATGACAAAGAAGAAATTGAGGTCGTCGAATTGGACTTAAATGAATCGGATTATTTCAGAAAACATTGGCCATTTTTGAGAGACCGAAGAATCGAAACATACGCACCGATCACCAAACGTTTTATTGACGAAGACTAATATTGGATATTCTAGCCATTTCAGTTTCGAACGCACACAATTGTGCTGAGACGAACTGAAATGGCTTTTTTTAATCCCATTAAAATAAGTATGGAACAAAAAAAGACATTCACACAGGACTATTTTGACAATTCCCCAAAACAACAGGGCTTCTCATTTCCCGCAGAATGGGCAAAGCAAGAAGCCTTATGGTTGAGCTGGCCACATAAAGAGGAATCCTGGCCTGGGAAGATTGAAACAATATACAAACCCTATTGCGAATTTATTAAAGTCGTAGCAGCAGGGCAAAAAGTAAGGATTAACGTCGCTAATGAGGAAATGCAAAATTTTGCTATTACCGCGCTCAAAGAAGTAACAACAGATTTTAGCAATATCGAATTCTATTTTAATCCGACTAACGATGCTTGGTGTAGAGACCACGGTCCCGCTTTTATTATTAACCAGGCAACAAATCAAAAAGCAGTTGTCGACTGGGGCTATAATGCCTGGGGTGGAAAATACCCTCCTTTCGACCTGGATGACGTCGTTCCGACGCGTATTGCCAAAGAATTTAACCTTCCTTTATTTACGCCTGATATCGTTATGGAGGGTGGTTCAGTTGAGTTTAATGGCGCAGGAACAATCATGACAACAACCGCTTGTTTATTGAATAAAAACCGAAATCCACACCTGACAAAAGAACAAATAGAAACCTACTTGAAAGAATTTTACGGTCAGGAACAGGTTTTATGGCTTGGAGACGGTATCGTTGGAGACGATACAGATGGACACATTGATGATATTACACGTTTCATCAACGAAAACACCGTTTTAACGGTTGTGGAGGAAGATCCAACAGACGAGAACTATGAGATACTTCAAGAAAATCTAGCAACACTTCGTTCATTTAGGCTCTTAAATGGAGAGCCTCTGCATATCATTGAGCTCCCAATGCCAGCACCGGTCATCTATGACGAAACAAGATTACCGGCTTCTTATGCTAATTTCTACATTGCAAACGATGTCGTTGTTGTACCGATCTTTAACGATAAAAATGACCAAAGGGCGCTGGATATCATCCAAGGCTGTTTCCCTACACGTAAAGTCATAGGAATAAATTCCGTCGACATTATTTGGGGGCTGGGAAGTTTCCACTGTTTAAGCCAGCAAGAGCCGGCGCTGAGCTAAAAAAAGCTATCCATAAAAAAAATGTCCCCAAATAGTTAAACACTCTTTGGGGACATTTTTTATGATAAAAATAAGCAGCTCCGTTGTGAGTTTTAATTAAGCTGAGTTAAACAACAATAACATTTACGCCAGCTTTTTCTAACGATTCCACAAAGCTTGTATTTACTTTGTCATCGGTAATTAATATATCAATTTTATCAAAACCACAAATCCGCCCGAAGCTTCGCCGTCCGAATTTAGACGAATCTGCTAGTACAACAACCTTTTGAGCCGTATCGATCATAATGCGATTTAACTGTGCCTCCTGGGCACTCGAAGTTGATACGCCGTATTCCAGATCAATACCATCGACTCCCAGAAACAATTTACTGCAGTAAAAATCATGCAATAAATTTTCTGCATACTTTCCCGTTACGGATGTTGAGGTCTTGCGAAGCGTCCCACCCATCTGCATGATTTCAACCGAAGGATATTTGATCAATTCCATCGCAACATTCAATGCCGAAGTTACTACAGTGATATTTCCTTTAGGAATGATCTGCTTTGCCAGCGACTGCATAGTCGTTCCTGAAGCTATAATGATTGAATCATTTTCCTCAATCATTTCAGCCGCTTTTTTTCCGATCCGGCTTTTATCGTCCGAACGAAGCTTCTCTTTTTCAAATACTGTACGGTCAGTCGTATAAGGATTATATTGTGTTGCCCCGCCATGCGTTCTAAACAACAATCCACTATCTTCCAACAAGGTCAAATCTTTCCGAATGGTTACAGAGGAAACGCCCAATTCCTCACATAGATCAATTACCTGAACTACGCCGACCTCCTTTAATTGTTTTAAGATATATTGATGTCTTTCTACATTTGTCATGGCTCTATTTATAATAAGCTGTTAAAATACTAAATCTATTATCGGTTTGTTTAAAGGAATATGTCGATATCTTGAAAAAATCCATCGATATCAATAAATTTCAACAAATATGACTTTCTACTTAAATTTCCCTTAGTAGAATTGATGTTAAAATAATGAAATTATTTAATTTTTTCACGCTGACAATCATAAATTCATTTTTATTTTAAAAAGAAAAATGAATTAAAATTGCAAAGGATCAGGCAGGACAAATTGATAATCAAGTTCCTCTAGAAGTAATCTTCCGCTAACTATTTTTTGAGTCGCATCCGCAGCTTCGAACGCAAGCGGCAAAGCATAACCATGTTTTTTTGCCGAAGCTAGAATAACATCCTTTTTCTTAGGATGTAAGGGAGCAACAACATTGTATACAGTATGCTTAAGCGCATTGCAAGATGCTGCCTCTAACAGTCTGATCACATCATCGATATGAACAAAATTGGCGGGTTGTTCGCCCGTCGTACAAATACGTTCGGAAAAATATTTGGCAAAAACACGATTTTTACCAAACAAACCTCCTAATCGATAAATGATAGTATCAGCCAATCCCAACATACTTGCTTCAGCAAGCAAGAGTTTTGATGAAAGTTTGGTTGTATCTGCATAGGATTCATCAAATACGCCATCTTTGTCCGGATAAATTCCAATAGAACTCAGGAAGACTTGTTTCTTCCATGTCATATGCGCATAAAATGATTTGATATTCGAAAATCTGTTTTCAAGGATCGCTACACTATTTTTCTGACTTGCCGGTATACTGTTTAATACGAAGTCAAATTGAGTAGGTAAATCTACCTGTGCTGGAAAATTTTCATAATCAAAGTCTAAAATAAACGAAAAAATACCATCGGCTTTAAGCCGATGGTATTTTTCAGATGTTGTTGTACTAGCCCAAACCTCATGGCCTTGATGCTTCATATGTATCGCAAAAGATTCTGCGAGCCAACCGTATCCCAAAATGAGTATCCTCATATTACGACAACACTATTAATAAGCTTTTGCAAACAGTACACGCCGACTTGAAGGTTTCCCTGTAAAGATACAGATACCTTCCTCTTCCTTCGCATCCAAAGGAATACAACGAATTGTTGCCTTGGTTTCTTCTTTTACACGTTTTTCCGTTTCTGTTGTTCCATCCCAATGACAAGAGATAAAACCACCCTTACCTTCCAGTACTTCTTTAAACTCATCATAAGAATTCACCTCAGTAAAATGAGATGTCCTGAAATTTAACGCTTTTTGATATATATTTTCTTGTATGGTATCTAGCAATTGTACAATAGTACCAGCCAAGCCTTCCTGAACGACCGTTTCTTTCGTTTGAGTATCACGACGCGCCAATTCTACCGTACCATTTTGCATATCTCTCGCTCCAACAGCTACACGTACAGGAACACCCTTTAACTCCCATTCTGCAAATTTAAAACCTGGACGTTGTGTGTCCCGATCGTCGTATTTTACCGATATATCGTTCACACGCAATTCATTGGTTAACTGATTCACAAAAGCATCGATTTGCGCTTTTTCTTCTTCAGTCTTAAAAATCGGAACGATGACAACTTGAATTGGTGCTAATTTTGGCGGCAATACCAATCCTTGATCATCTGAGTGAGCCATAATCAATGCGCCCATCAGACGTGTAGAAACACCCCAGGATGTCGCCCAGACATGCTCCAATTTACCTTCTTTAGAAGTAAATTTCACGTCAAACGCCTTTGCAAAGTTTTGGCCAAGAAAATGAGAAGTTCCTGCTTGTAATGCTTTTCCATCCTGCATCAATGCTTCAATACAATACGTATCCAAGGCACCCGCAAAACGCTCGTTTTCTGTTTTTCTACCACGTACAACAGGCACAGCTAAAATATTTTCAGCAAATTCAGCATACACATCAAGCATACGTTCCGTTTCTTCAATAGCCTCTTCTCTTGTTGCATGGGCTGTATGGCCCTCCTGCCATAAAAACTCTGCAGTACGCAAGAAAAGACGTGTACGCATTTCCCATCGTACAACGTTCGCCCATTGATTGACCAAAATTGGAAGATCACGATAAGATTCAATCCATCCACGATAGGTGTTCCAAATAATCGTTTCGGAAGTCGGACGCACGATCAACTCTTCCTCCAATTTCGCGTCTTCATCCACGACGATCTTACCTGTACCATCGTTTTTTAATCGATAATGAGTTACCACTGCACACTCTGTAGCAAAACCTTCCACATGCGCCGCCTCTTTAGAAAAAAACGATTTGGGAATGAATAAAGGGAAATAAGCGTTGCTATGACCTGTTTCTTTAAATCTTTTATCTAAGATCGCTTGCATCCTTTCCCAGATAGCGTATCCGTAGGGTTTAATTACCATACAGCCTCGTACAGCTGAATTTTCAGCTAGATCAGCTTTAATCACAAGCTCGTTATACCATTGTGAATAATCTTCAGCACGACTTGTTATTCCTTTACTCATATGAAATTGATAAATTATTGTAACATTATTACATTAAATCTCGTCTGTAATTTTAATACGAAAAGCGTTCAATAAAAAATATTTGTATTTTTGATTACTTCGATTAAACCCCCTTGAGAAATTTGCGTCTAAGATAGTAAATAAGGCTGTATAATCGAAAATAAGGATTTAGGATATTATGAAAAAAAATAGATTATTTATCGGAGCACTTGCCATAACAGGAGCGTTCATGCTGGGTTCCTGCGGTACAAGTAGGCAAATCTATGGCGACGATGTCTATGGCAATAATGGGCAAGCTAGACAAAAGGTTTATCAAAGCCCAGATTACTATTACACAGATGCAGATCAGTCCCAACCAAACGGGCAAGCGCAAGGCGGTTACTATGATGACGAATATTCTGATCAGGATTACAACAATGATTCCTATGAAGATCTTGAATATGCCAATCGTATCAACCGTTTCTATTACGCTAGTCCGGGCATGACGTATTTCGACCCATTTTTTGATCCATGGTATGGTTATGGTTTCGGCGGTTGGTACGGATACGGCCCATCGTTCGGAATGGGATGGGGATGGAACTCTGGATGGGGTTCATCTTGGTCTATCGGCCTCGGATGGGGTTGGGGATCTAGCTGGGGCTGGGGATCTCCTTGGTATGGCGGTTACAGACCTTGGGGTGGCTGGTATGGCGGCGGCTACTGGGGATCTGGTTGGTACGGAAACGGTTACTGGGGCGGTGGTTCCTGGGGTAACTCAAGACCAAGGTATGCATCAAGTAGATCTGTATACAGAGATAACTATAACACACGTAGTTCATCATCAAGAACCCGAACTTCAGGTGGATATGACCGCAACAGCGTTGCTCGAAATTCTGGAGGATATGACCGTACTGGCGTAGCACGTGATTCTAGAGGAAGGATTACATCCGTTGCTAGCAGATCAAGAAATTCTGATGGCACAGTATCGTCACGGAGCTCATCATACGATAGAACTGGAGGAAGAACAAGAACATCGGATGGTGTGTCGAATAGAGCTTACTCAGACGGTATGCGTTCAAGAACGTCAGATAGAGTCAATGGTTCCTATCCAAACAACACACGGAGCACCTCTAGCGGATATTATAATAATGATTCCAGATCACGAAACAGTTCAGGTGAAGTATCTCGTCCAATGAGCCGTTCGATGGAAACACGTTCCAGCAACCCAAGCTCAACGTCAAGACCATCTTATACTCCGCCAACAAGAAGCTATGATAGTGGTTCATCATCACGCTCTAGTGGTGGTTTTTCTGGAGGTGGTAGTTCTAGATCTTCGGGAGGAGGCTTCTCCGGAGGCGGTAGCTCAAGATCAAGTGGAGGACGTACTCGATAGTTAAAAGCATTTAAACAGTAGCATACAGCATCTTGTGTGCTACTGATTATTATTGACGATATTTTAGCATATGACAATCAAAAAATTACTTTTTGGAACTGCATTCGTTTTAGGTGCAGCAGGGACTACTCAAGCGCAATATACGAAAGATGTACTTTTATTCTCCCAAGGGGACAATGGCGGAACAGCTCGTTTTAAAGCCATGGGAAATGCTTCAACTGCCTTAGGTGGAGATATAAGTTCAATTACGAGTAACCCTGCAGGTTTGGGTTACTTCAATCAGTCTGATGTATCAGTAACTGGCAGGTACCTTAACAATAAAAACAAAACCGACTATTTTGGTCAAAATTCAAACAGCAGCAAGAATAATTTCAACTTAGATAATGCTGGAATCGTTTTTCACCTCCCAACTTACCGCAATGGAGGTAACCTGGATAGGGGCTGGTTGAATTTTAATGTTGGTATTGCTTACAACCGCAATTATGTCTATAACAACCTACTAGAGTATCGAGGAGTAAATAATACAAGTTCGATATCAGATGCTTATTCAGACCGTCTTTCGGACGTCGGAGGAACACAAGGTTGGGGCCAGGAAGTCTATAACAACTCTTTATTATTCGACGTAGACCCCAAAAATGCAGGCGCCTATATCCCGATTACTGTCGGCGGAACTTTTGATGGAAAAAATGGCTTTAATCAAGTAAATTCCATCCTAGAAAAAGGTAGTAAATCCGAATCTGTATTGTCATTTGGAGCCAATTATAGCAACAAATTGTATTTAGGAGCCTCTTTAGGTTTCACCGCATTTAGCTACGACAATTCCAGCTGGTTTACAGAATATGGTCAAACAATGACGGCCGACCAATTAAAAGCCATCAACAAAGATTCAGAATTTTTAAAACCAACCAATACCCAAAAGTATGCCATGTTGGATAAAGATTATGAGTTATATGATGATTATGCGCAAGCCACTGATGGTACTGGTGTAGACTTTAAACTTGGGGTAATCTATAAATTTACACCAACGTTTAGCATGGGTTTCACCGCTAAGTCACCTACATTTATGAGCATCCGGGATGAATCATATATTAATTCTGAGTTCCGTTACTTCAGGCCAAATGAAGACAAATCATTTAAAGAGTATAGAACCAGTGATGACGCAGGACACAGTTACTTGGAATATAATATGAATACCCCCTATAAATTGTCTCTTGGGGCGAGCCAATTATTTTCAAGAGGACTAATAACCGCTGATGTCGAATGGGTAGATTATGCAGCTATGCGTTTTAAAGATATAGGAAACTACAGTAAAACGTTAGAAAAGAACATGAACCAAAACATCAAAGATACTTACCAAGGTGCATTTAATGCCCGAATTGGTGGTGAAGTGATGTTTGACAATGTATTCAGCGGAAGAGCTGGTTTCAACTACAGTGGTAACCCCTATAAAAATGCAGACTATACGAATTATACAGCATCTTTAGGTATCGGCGCTAAACTTGGCCGTGGCATGTATGTTGATCTGACTGGTGCGTATAATGCAGTCAACTACAAAGAAAGCCCATATTTGATTAATGAGAACTACTGGAATAATGCTAGTCCAGTAGCAGACATAAAAAATCAACGGACTAATGTTTTACTAACAATTGGTTCAAAATTTTAAACTATATTTTTCTCAAAAAAGTCCAGCTATGTCTGGACTTTTTTTTTTGAGAAAAAATAGCAGAAAACAAACATAAACACGATAAAATTAGTTTACGCGTGATTATACTTGTATATAAAGGTAACTTTATCTAAGTTTGTCCCCTTGGATTGAAAATTACATGGCAAATCACACAATTTCAAAAGCATTCAATTTCATTTTTACATACCCCATTTGGCGGATAGAAATCGATGCGGAGAATAAATTGATCGCTGTGGAGACCAGAAACCCAGACGATACCCTGCCCTATTTTAATGTAGTCACTTTTGAAGGAACTTACGTATTACAAGACTTCAAGGCAATAGCCAAAGAGTGGGTCCTAGCTGGAATTCAATGCAAAAAATTAATACTTAAGAAGATTGCCAATAATTCACCTATCGACGCAGGCATACAGGTAATCGATTGCTACAATCCACAGCTTCAAGAAACCTGGTTCAACTACATATTCATCGGTATGGTTGATCAAGGTGTACTTATTAGACCAAAAGTAATAGCAGAAGGCTTCCAGTTATTTTTGAACCTCCAATCGATGTCGATTGAAAGCAAAAATAAAATTCCCTTTAAACCTTATGCCAGCGAGCTCGTCTATCCTATTATCTACAATGGTGACATTCCCCTTTTTTTGAAGGACTTCCCAATTGATGGTGAACTCTGGATAAATACGGTGAATGACTACTTTATTTGGGCTTTCTATGAAAAAGACAGAAACAATCGTTATCAAATCAGGCTAGTGCAATCCACAAGAGAAAAATTGACAGAGTCTATTATTGCAGTTTCCGAGCTGGAACTAAAGCTCTTCAACATTTATTTTCTTATTCACGAACAAATATTCCTTTTGACAGATAATAAACGGGAGTTTGTTTCGTATTTAGTATAATTGCAAAATATATGAAAGTTTTATTCGAATTAAAAACATATAAAAAGATAGCTATTCTATCCATCGCGATATTAGCTATTCAACAAGTTGAAGCAAAGAATTCAACTTCTTTACGTACTGATTTTATCCCTGATTCAGTAGGAACTGAAGCAATCAATGGTGAAGAATACGTGTTGTTCAAAATTGAAAAAGGAGACAATTATTACCAGTTAAGTAAAAAGTATAAAACAACGGTGGGCCAATTGACCCAAATAAATGGCAATGGAACATTAAGCCTGGGGCAAATTGTTAAGATTCCGACAGGTCGAAAAGCGAAATCAACAGTAAGCAACGACCGTGGAAATACGGCTGTGCAAAACCCGCGTAATCCGCAACAGCAAGAAGGTTTTACGGAATATATCGTTGGAGAGAAAGAGACACTTTATGCCATATCTAAAAGATTCAGTATTTCTGTTGAAGATATCAAAAAAGCGAACAATTTAAAAAATAACGTTATTGGCGGCGGAATGAAGCTTATGATCCCCAATCAGCCCCTACCTCCTGAACGGCCAAAATTAGTTGAACCTAAAGGAATCGAAATTGTAACGCCTGATTCTACAGACGATAACGATAAAGAAGAAAATCAAATTTCAACAAACCGCTACGGAATTCGTGAAAAGTCCGAACGTGGTATTGGTGTGTGGATTGATGGACTTTCATCTCAGGGTACAAGCAACCTTGCTCTTCATAAGAGCGCTCCAGTAGGTACTATTCTAAAAATTACCAACCCAATGACCAAAAGTGTTACTTACGCAAAAGTGGTCGGTAAATTTAATGATAATGCCGAAAACCAAAATGCAATTGTCGTGTTGTCAAAGTCTGCCGCCGCAAGCATAGGCGCACTTGATAAACGCTTCCAGGTCGAAATTGCGTATGGATTACCGCTAGAAAATTAACAGAATAAAATAGCTTTTATAGCATAGTAAGAATGAATAACAAACCGTATGTCATAGGTATTGCCGGAAGTAGTGGCTCTGGAAAGACTTTTTTTTTAAATAGTTTTTTAAAACATTTTAAGCCTAATGAGGTAACCTTAATTTCCCAAGATGATTATTACATCCCTGCCAATACTAAAACCCAGGAGGAAAATAGGCTGTATAACTTCGATATTCCGACATCAATCGACAGAGATGCTTTTTATAAAGATATCAAGGCACTCTTTAACGGTGAGACAATACATAAAGAAGAGTATACATTTAACAACCCGGCATTAACCCCCAAGATACTAGAAATTAAACCGGCACCCATTTTAATTATTGAGGGCCTATTCATTTTCTATTATACGGAAATTAATAATTTAATCAATCATAAGATATTTTTAAGCGCTGATCAGGATATCGCATTAAGACGACGTCTACACCGTGATCTGGTTGAACGTGGCTACTTTGAAGATGATGTTATGTACAAATGGGTAAACCATGTGCTGCCTTCCTACAACGAATTCCTACTTCCCTACCGAGATACTTGCGATCAGGTTATATTTAACAATACCGATGAACCAGAACCAATCTGGGATATCACCAACCAAATTTCTGAAGAGCTAAAATTAAAGCTCAATTTGGTATAAAATTAAAACAATGTAGAAAGGAGAATCTCGTAAACAGATTCTCCTTTCTATTTAAAGTACTTGATTTATTGGTATCAAGATTTTAAATACCTATCTTTGCGCCACGAAACAAATCCATCATAATGAACCATCCTGTAAAGATTAAAAATGCATTGGTTTCAGTCTATTATAAAGACGGCCTTGCTCCTTTAGTTGAATTATTAAACAAATACGGTGTTACCTTCTATTCCACTGGTGGAACAGAAACATTTATCAAAGATTTAGGTATAGATGTTGTTCCAGTTGAAGACCTCACCAGCTACCCTTCTATTTTAGGAGGCCGTGTAAAAACATTGCATCCAAAAGTATTTGGCGGTATTTTGGCGCGCCGCCCGCTTGAGTCGGATCAACAACAGCTTGCTCAGTATGAAATACCTGAGATCGATTTGGTTATTGTGGATTTGTACCCTTTTGAAGAAACTGTTGCTTCCGGTGCATCCGAGCAAGATATTATCGAGAAAATAGATATCGGTGGAATTTCATTGATACGCGCTGCCGCTAAAAACTTTAACGATGTTGTTATTATCTCTTCCAAAAATGATTACAAAGAATTGGAAGAAATACTAGCAAACCAAGAAGGTAATACGTCATTGGAACAACGTAAAGAATTTGCTAAACGTGCATTCAATACATCTTCGCATTACGATACGGCAATCTTCAACTATTTCAATCAAGAAAATCCGCTTCAGGTTTTTAAACAATCTGAGCAAAAAGCGCAGGTGTTGCGCTATGGTGAAAACCCACACCAAAAAGGCACTTTCTTCGGTGATTTAGATAAGATGTTTGATAAATTAAACGGTAAAGAGTTATCTTACAACAATCTGGTTGACGTTGATGCTGCCGTTGCTTTGATTGATGAGTTCACAGAACCTACATTCGCGATCTTAAAACACACAAATGCTTGTGGAGTTGCCTCCCGTTCAACAATCAAACAAGCTTGGTTAGATGCTTTAGCATGTGATCCTGTTTCAGCTTTCGGTGGAGTCTTAATAACGAATGGTCAAGTTGATGCTGCAACAGCTGAGGAGATCAATAAATTATTCTTCGAGGTGTTGATTGCACCTTCTTATTCTGAAGAAGCGATCGCTATACTTACCGCAAAGAAAAACAGAATTATTTTGGTTCGTAAAGAGGTTACATTGCCAGAACAACAGTTCAAAACTTTATTGAACGGCGTCATTCTTCAAGATAAAGACAATACGATTGAAGGACCTGAACAAATGGTTACGGTAACACAAGTACAGCCTACTGCAGAACAACTGGAGGACCTTTATTTTGCGAACAAAATTGTAAAACACACCAAGTCAAATACAATCGTATTTGCTAAAAATGGTACTTTGTTAGCTTCAGGCGTAGGCCAAACTTCTCGTGTAGATGCATTGAAACAAGCTATTGAGAAGGCCATTTCTTTCGGTTTTGACCTTAAAGGCTGTGCGATGGCATCGGATGCCTTCTTCCCTTTCCCTGATTGTGTGGAAATTGCTTCAGAAGCTGGTATCGCGGCGGTGTTGCAACCTGGTGGTTCAATCAAAGATCAATTGTCAATTGATATGGCCAATGAAAAAGGAATCTCCATGGTAACAACAGGTGTTAGACACTTTAAGCACTAGTTGAACTTCAATAATAAATAAAAAAAGCTACTTTAGAAAAGTAGCTTTTTTTATTTATCTCGCTTCTACAGGAAACTTTGAACGCTTATACTGTTCCATCTCAGCGCTAAGTTTGCGAATCGCATAACCAACAATGGCCACATCATCTATCCACCCACCAACAAGAATAAAATCAGGAATCGCATCAATCGGCGAAACCACATAAAGTATCGTTCCAATAATAATCGATAAATTCCATTTATCCATTTTATACTTCCCCGTAACTGTGTCCTTACACATTGCAATTAATACGTTGAAGTCGTCCATATAGCCCCCTAGATTCCTCGCTTTTGCTTCCGCCTGTACAAATTCAGATTCCGTAATTTTACGATGCCTAAACTGCTCAAACATTCCCTTCGCAATTCTTTTGATTCTATTGTTCATACTTCAAAATTAGGATTACTAGTTTAACAATCCAAATCCTCGCCCTAAACCAAACTCGAATCAAAATCGGATTGCATATCGCAACATAAGCAAATCCTTTCCCTCAAACTGATTAAATTTTGCCTAGGAACCATATTCTTCTGCCGCCGATCCGATTAACCACCATCTTTAAAAACTGGCTTGCAAAGGCTATCGGAATAAAAAACGAGGTCTGAACATAGATTTTTATTATTTTTACAAATCGCTGTAGCAAAGTGTCAGTCATCTCCGTATAATAGACAACACAAGCGCAATGTGAGTCACAAAAACAGATTTTAATATTACACGGTTATGAAAAACTATAGATTATTTAATTTTATTGCTATTGCTTTAGCGGCCTTTTTTTTAACAAGCTGTCTTAAAGATAACGATGACCAGCCAATTCCTGGTGCATTGTTTACCATGGTCAATGGCTACAGCGACTCCAATGCAGTTATCTATTATGCGGACGGAGGCTCACTTCAAAACCCCAATTATCCACTGGGATTCAAGAGTTATGCTCAAATAGGCTTATTATTTACAGGCGCACGAAAAATAGCAGTTTCTGCTGAATATAATACTATCTTGACAGATACAACAATAACTGTCAAAGACAGCACCATATATACATCCTTTTTATTTGGAACGAAATCCAAACCCGTACAGGTGATCACTACAGATCGAATCAATAAAGACATCAAAAATACAGAGTCTGGTTTACGCTTCTTTAATCTTGCTGAAGGTACGGATTTAGTTAGCCTTAAAATAGGCGATCAGGCTTCCCCATCAGAATGGACAAATAGAGCGCAAGAAACACAGAATTCGGCAAGTGCCCATCAGGGCTTTATCGCTCAAAAAAGTGGTACATTCACTGTAACAGCTCGTGATAAAGCGGGAAAAACAATCGCAACACGCAGCGACATTAAATTGGTTGAAGGCTATTATTATTCATTAATACTCATAGGCAAAGCTAATGATGAAAAGAAACCATTATACATTGGTTTAGTAGCGCAAGCCGCAAATTAAAATACCCATATCTATATACTTTATAACAACGGCCGTCATGTAAACATGATGGCCGTTGTTTTTCATTTTATACGATACTGTAGATCTTAATGATTCTCTTTAGCTGCTACTTTAGTAATCACATAAATATCCTCATTGTCTTTTTTCATCTTATACTTCTCACGAGCAATACGTTGCACTTCTTGCGGATTTGATCGAATATCGTTAATTGTCTTAATGATGGCGGCATTCTCCTTCAGATAGAAGGAGCGTTCACTTTCCAAATTTGCTTTCTGCTTTTGATAACTATATTGCGTGGCAAAGTCATTTCGATCAAAAAATAACATCCACACGAGAAAAGCCAAAGCGGCTAACAAATACTTATTTCTTATTAAAGACCATAATCGTTGCATAAGACAAAAATACTATTTAGCTTTTATACTTAGGATATTTTCTTCAAAAGTTGAACATCTTTAATTAAAGATATGGAATAATATGTTCAAAGTCATCATATACCTAGAATAATCTTATCTTTAACAGTTCAAAAAACGATCATTTCAATGAAGTACTCATCGTTAAGACGAAACGCAGTTTTAACGATAAAAGATATTCCAAATGATCATTAAAGAATAAATCGTTGACATATGAAATACTATCTTATTGCAGGTGAAACTTCAGGGGACTTACATGGCGCCAATCTTATTAAAGCATTAAAAATTGAAGACCCCAATGCGACTTTTCAAATAGTCGGGGGAAATCTAATGCAAGCAGAGGCCGAAAAAAAAGCATTAATACATACTTCAGAAATGGCTTTTATGGGCTTTATAGAAGTTTTAAAAAATCTGCCAAAGATATCTAGGAATCTCAAACTTGTTAAAAATGATCTATTAAAAGAAAAACCGGACACCGTCATTCTAATAGATTTCCCGGGCTTCAATTTGAAAATTGCTGATTTTGCAAAAAAACATGGAATCAAAACATGCTATTATATTTCCCCAAAAGTGTGGGCCTGGAATCAAGGTCGCGTAAAGAAAATCAAACGCATTGTCGACCATATGTTTTGTATTTTGCCTTTTGAGGTAGATTTTTATAAGAAGTGGAGCATGCCCGTTGATTACGTTGGAAACCCGCTTTTGGATGCGATTTCAACCTATAATTTCAATCCCAAATTTAGAGCACAAAATGGACTTTCAGAAAAACCACTGATCGCCCTTTTACCGGGAAGCCGCGAAATGGAAATTTCCAAGCTTCTCCCTATCATGGCCGAACTTCCGTTTTTCTTTCCTGTTCATCAATTTGTCATCGCCGGTGCTCCTAATTTTGATGAAGCCTACTACAAGCAGTTTTTTAAAGGTATTGATATTCCCGTGATCTTCGATCAAACGTACGATATTCTCCACAACGCAGAAGCCGCTGTCGTTACAAGTGGGACGGCTACTCTTGAAACAGGTATTCTGAAAGTACCTCAGGTTGTCGTTTATAAGGCTAACGCAATATCTGTATGGATAGCCAAATTAGTCATCAAGGTTAAATTTATCTCTCTAGTGAATCTAATTAATAATTTCTTATCAGTGAGGGAATTGATTCAAGACGACTGCACGGCATATGATATTTCATATGAAGTAGGCGAACTTATCAATAATAAAGCTCATCGCGCAAGTGTGATGGAAAACTACGATATTTTGGCTGAGAAACTAGGTTCTCCTGGCGCATCAGAGAAAACTGCCAAATTAATTGTAAAATATCTCGCTAAAATTTAAACTCTTTTACCTTTTATTTGTCAAACTACTAGTTAGTTACAATTAATTAAAAGTTTTATGAAATTTAAATTTATTCTCGGCTTTTTTCTTTGCTTTGCAATGATCTTCACTGGGAAAGCACAAGAAACACAACATATTTCTAAACTGGAAATTGGCAAAAAGGCAAAAAAAAATATCGATAATAGAGACTCAACTGTCGTCATGCACATCGATACTTTAATCATGAAAGACAATGCTACCCTTTCGTTCTATGGCAAGAAAAATGTCAAGCTAACGATTGGTTATGCTGAAATTGGAAATAAGGCAACCATCTATGGAACCGATGGAAAGAATAACGGTGCAAACTTTGACATCAATGCTAATTTTCAAAAATTAGGTTCTCTTTATATCATTGCAAAGGGAGATGACGCTTTTAATGGTACCAAAACTTTTCCCAATGGGAACGGAGGAAAAATTAAAGTCACTTTAACAGATGGCAGTCTCAAACCGCAAACAACAAACAAAAAAGCGGCGAACTATATCTATGGAGACGTAGCTGCAGGTGGACGGGCTGTCAATGCAAACACAGACTTGAGAAACATCTATGACCGGATTAAAACTGCTCCCACCGGATTAAGAGGGTTGCCTCAAGGACAAATTTATTCTGGCAGCGCCGGAACTGAAGGTACATTTGAACTAATTTCAACACAATAACGAAATCCTTAACCCATAAAAAAGGCGTATTATTCTCTAATGCGCCTTTTTTATGGGTTCATTATTATCTACACCCTTTTCTTTTAAGCTCATAGGCCAATACCAACCGCGTCATACGGTCGTACCGTGCTATTCCTTCCTGTTGATTGTTATGTTTCAGGTATTGATTATAAAACAATCCCATCACATCGTCGGCCCAACCCGTGTATTGACTCCAAAAATACCGTTCTTTTTCCACGTCTTTCAATACTTTCGCGCTTAATCTTCCCTTGTAATCCTTTCTTAAATCAGGATACATACCCTGCAGTTCACGTAACATATAAAGCGTGGTCTGTAGATAAGCCGAGTATCGGTAAAAGGACTGTGGATGTTGCTGTAAGCGAACAAAAGCTATAAAATTCGCCTCGTCTTCAAAACCAATTCCCTGTTGATGTGCAAGTTCATGCACTGTTGTAAAAGGTAAAAAGGTGACTGGCATTGCTTTATTAACCTGTGCTTCATGGGTAAAAGGATTAAAATAGCCCGAGACACCAAAAAAAGAGACTATCCTGCTATTTATTGGTGATTTTGCCCTAATTTGACCCCTTGACAAGAAATCAGCAAAAGCCGTATCCTGTTGTACCCATGTACTCAAATCCGTTTGAATAGTTTCTTTATGCTCTTCCCATTGGGATGGATCCACATGTTCCCGTAAATTATTTGTACTGTCCAGAAACCCATTCAAAACCAGGAGATAATCGGCTAACTTTAAGCTATCAACTTGCAAATTGGCATTGGTACTGATTGGTTCACGATAATAATTCAGGCCCCAAGATAGGTAAAAGAAAAAATAGATACCCAATAACAAGTTTATGATAAATAGAACCGGACGAAAGGAATTCTTCCATCTTTCTTTCCATAAATTTCCGATCAATTTAGCAATTGAATAAAGTAGCAACCCAACTACTATAGCATAAAATAGATCACCTAAACTAAAAGGAACATAACCAAAAATAAATCTTGGCACATGGCTAAAGGAACGGTAAAAGCCGCGCGCATAAAACACCTCAATCCATTGGCTATGTTTCTCAATCAGGGAGAAAATAAAAATTCCAATCAGAAGTAACAGCAGCGTGAAAACAGCTATTTTATTGCGCTTTTCCATTCAAATAATGATATAAAACGATTAGCTTTCGTTCTCAAAATAGACCTTGTAATAATTCATGCCTTTATCCTCATCGTAACCTTTCTCAAGATATTCTCGTTTACCATGAACATAAATATGAAAGTTCTTATCCAGCTTTAAAACAGACTTGTAAGAAGATTCCATTTTTTTCACCGCTTTATCTGCTATTTCAAAACTTGCCTGAAATGGAGAGTCAAATTCATCTTCAAAACCAGCTTTAAAGTCCTGAAATAAAGCAATCGCCTGCGGGTTACCCAATACTTCCTCCTCAAACTCTTCCTGAACAAAAGTTTCCTTTTCCTTAAAGTAATTCATGGATTTGTTCATCAGATCAATCTTGTCCGCTTTCTCCAATTCAAACGTTTCGTCTAATTTTTCCTGAACAAAGTTCTTGTACACTTTCAGGTAATTCCCCGTTTGATTGAAATTATCGTTACGCACGCGAAGCTGCAGAAATTCATCTTTCCAATACACAGCCTCCTGTTGACGGTTTGTCTGATCGAGAACCAGCACCTTATACCCCTCTTCTTCTTCCACATTGACAATAATACAGCCCTTGTCCAGTTTATTGATATTGATCGCCTCCTGCTCATATTCCAACATAAAAGCACCTTGCTCCGGATATACTTTCAGATAAGTCTCTTTATTCTCAGATTTGAATATACCAATCGCATCATGTTCTTCCCCTTCGATCTGCACATTTTTTAAGGCAACTACATATACCTCTCCAGCTTTAATTTTAGGATGGTTGGATACCTCATAAAGGTGTTTTGAAATTTGTTGGGAAAAATCATGAAATGGAAGCTGCTCCTTAAAATACTGTCTTACAAAATAGAAAATCTCATTCAGCTCCAACTCTCCATTGGGATGATATAAGCGATATACTTCATTCACCTTTGCAAAAGGACTCATAAAATACTGCATCAGGAGTCCAGGTAACACATCGTCTCCTTCAAGAGATACCGGGGCATCCGACAAAATATAAAATTCATCTTGCGCTTTATTGCCTACACGATGAATAGATAACGCTTCAAAAGTTGCATCTTGGTGAAAAAACATATTTCTTATCTTATAAATTATATATATCTATTGCTATTCTAAAAGTCTGACAATGTGCATTGACAATATCTTTAATTTCAGGAGAATAACCTCCGCCCATACTTACTTGAACAGGGATATTGTGTTTATGGCACATTTGAAAGACCAATTCATCTCTTCGATGACAGGTACTGCTGCTTAAGTTCAATTTACCCAGCTTATCTGTTTCCAAAATATCTACCCCAGCCTGGTAGAAAACGAAATCAGGCTCAAATTCCCGAAATACATCAACCAAACTCTCTTCCAATAAAGTGAGATATTCCATATCAGTAATATGATCTGCTAAGCCAATATCCAAATGGGAACGCTGTTTGACAAAGGGATAGTTTTTCTCACCATGCATTGAAAAAGTAAACACCCGGTTATGCCCCTCAAAAATATGGGCAGTACCATTTCCTTGGTGCACATCCAGGTCAATAATGAGGATACGGCTAGCATATTTATACTTCAATAAGTAGCCTGCGGCAGTCGCTTGATCATTCAGCAAACAGAAGCCTTCGCCAAAATCATAACCCGCATGATGTGTTCCTCCGGCAATGGTAAAAGCAACACCATACTCAAGTGCATATTTAGCACTTCGGATCGTCCCATCAAGGATATATCGCTCCCGATCAACAAGGCTTTGACTTAATGGAAAACCTATTCTACGAACCATCTTGGAATCCAAAGTAAGCTCAAACAACTGCTTTACATACACTGGATCATGGACTAAACAGCATGTCTCAAAACTCGCGAGCTCAGGACTGAAAAAACTTGACTCCTCTACCAGACCTTCATGTTTTAACTGTAAAGGAATCAACTCATATTTCAACATCGGAAATCGATGCCCCTCTTTGACGGGATGGACAAATTCTTGACGAAAAGCTATCTTAAGCACCTTAAAATCTTCTATTACTCTATGCGAAGATAAGAAAAAGATCTTTTGGAGTTATAGGAGAAAAAGGGCATCTTTGAGAAGAAACAAAACAGCAAGCCCATGTTATGTTGCCATAACAACATACTTGTATTCGATCATAAATTTATATTCTTCAAAATAAATGGAAACAACTAATTTGCCCCAATTGTCTGCCATGGAACAACGTGTACTAGGCGCACTAATCGAAAAATCAAAAGTAACTCCAGAATATTATCCAATGACAATCAACAGCTTACAAGCTGCTTGTAACCAAAAGACTTCCCGCAAACCGGTTGTACAATATACAGAAGAAGATATTATTGCGACTTTGGATATATTAAAGAAAAAGGGCTTAATCTCGACAGTTGTTGGCGGTGGATCTCGTGTAACAAAGTACAAACACAATTTTGCCATACAATTTCCACTGGTTCCCTCTGAATTAACCATTGTCTGTTTATTGCTACTCAGAGGACCGCTGACCGCAGGCGAAATTAATTCAAACTCCGGAAGACTTTATGAGTTTGAATCGTTGGGCGAAATCAATGAACAATTGGAAAAATTGGCACAAGAAGGCTATCTTAAGTCCTTACCTAAGCAAATGGGACATAAAGAAGTCCGCTACATCCATTTATTAGGAGAAATCAATCTGGAGGCCTATGAAAATAGTGGCCCGGTGAGCAGCTCCTCGAACGACCAGATCTTACTCGATCGAATTGCACAATTGGAACAGGAAGTTGCAACATTGAAACAGCAATTTCAGGATCTCTGGAATGAATTACATTAATTGCTCATGTCGCAAACAATAGATTCAAAAAACGAGATATCCAAAGCAACCTTGTGGTTGATGACCATCGCCACAGGCTTAGTTGTCGCCAATAATTATTACAATCAACCACTATTGGGCTTGATTGCCAAAGACCTACATATTGACGAGGCCATGGTCAGTAATTCGGCCATGTTAACGCAGATCGGATATGCCTTTGGCCTGTTACTGATCGTTCCTTTAGGGGATATGTTTAAAAGAAAGAAAATGATCTTGATCGATTTCTTTTTCATTATTTTTTCTTTGGTAGGCATGGCCATGTCTACTTCTATCCTATCTATCTTGCTATTCAGCTTTCTGATAGGTTTCACATCTGTTATTCCACAGGTTTTTGTGCCCATGGCAGCCGAACTTGCGAGCAAAGAAAAGCAGGCTTCAGCGATAGGTATGGTTATGTCGGGTCTGCTGATCGGTATATTACTTTCTAGGGTTGTAAGCGGGTTTGTCGGTTCCTACTTTGGCTGGCGCGAAATGTATTGGATAGCGTCAGCAATTATGGTCATTACAGCCATCACCATCGCATTCAAACTACCAGAGGTACTGCCTAATTTTAAAGGTTCTTATAAGGAATTGATGCGATCAGTCTGGAACTTTGCCAGGAAACAACCTGTATTACAGTTGGCTGCTTTTCGTGGAGCCATGGGATTTGGGGCTTTTTCTGCATTTTTTACAACGCTTGTTTTCCATCTTGAAGCCCCACCTTTCTTTGATGGCCCGGCAACTGCAGGAGCCTTTGGCCTCGTCGGTGCATGTGGGGCGCTTGCCGCTGCTTTTGTCAATAAACTAACTATTTATATAGGCAAAGCAAAAATCATCTTGTACGCGATCCTATTGATGTTAATCAGCTTGTTATTATTCGCCCTCTTCGGCAATTACTATTGGGGCCTGATCCTTGGTGTTATTCTCATCGATCTTGGCCTACAGTCGATGCATATCCTAAATCAAAGCGATTTCTATGCGCTAAACCTTGGTGCCAACAACCGACTAAATACCGTATATATGGTCAGCTATTTTATTGGCGGATCAACAGGCACTTTTTTTGCTGCACAAGCATGGCAACACTTCCAATGGCCCGGTGTTATTTTCGTAGGCACATGCTATACGCTGTTGGCATTGCTGGCTCATCTATTATTTGATTATAAATTAAGAAAAAACTGATATGAAATTCGGCCAAGTAGAACATCCCGAGGAAATCGATTTTACCCTTCCTCCTACTACACCAGAAACCTTAACCTTATTACAGCACTTCAAAATAGACAAGCCTTTTGAGGTATATGTAGGCTGTGCAAAATGGAATAAACAAGATTTAAAAGGCTTTTATCCCAGAGGGACAAAAGACGAACTTGCTTATTACTCCACACAGTTTAACAGCATTGAACTCAATGCTACATTCTACAATTCACCTGGCATAGACCAGGTAGAGACCTGGAAAAAGAAAACACCTGCTAACTTCAAGTTCTTCCCAAAAATACCACAATCCATCAGCCATTTCAGCAGACTACTGAATACCGGTGATAAAGTAAAATTATTTACGGACTCCATTGTTCATTTCGATGAAAAACTGGGTATGGCTTTTCTTCAGATGCACGACAATTATAATCCAAAGGACATGGCCCGTTTAAAACTATTTCTTCATGACTGGCCAAAAGAAGTCCCGCTAGCGTTGGAAGTCCGAAATAAAGATTGGTTTTCCAAACCCGAAGTAACAAAAGAACTCTATGCACTGTTGGAGGAAACCAATGTGACCAATGTACTGGTCGATACTGCAGGCCGGAGAGATATGCTCCATATGCGCCTGACCACCCCGATTGCTTTTGTTCGATATGTAGGTGCAAATCATGCAACAGACTATGATCGACTGGATCAATGGATTGATGTTCTGAAACTATGGCGGGAAAACGGGTTGCAAAAATTGTATTTCTTTATCCACCAGAATATTGAGGTAGAATCACCGTTACTGGCGACACATTTTATCAAAAAACTGAATACAACATTCGACTTGGATCTAACCTATCCCAACAAAAACACAGGAAATACCTTATTTTAAGACAAGTTATCAGATCCGGTCCATGATGCACTAATAGAAAAATATATTTTGCCCACAAAAAAAAGCCGAAGTAGAAGATACTTCGGCTTTTTTTATTAAAAATCAAACTTTAGCTTATTTTTTAGCATATTTAAAGTTTTTACCGATGAAACGGGCATTACCACCCAATTCTTCTTCGATACGCAACAATTGATTGTATTTAGCCATACGGTCAGAACGTGAAGCAGAACCAGTTTTGATCTGTCCACAGTTCAATGCTACAGCTAAGTCAGCGATAGTCGCATCTTCAGTTTCGCCCGAACGGTGTGACATCACAGAAGTATAACCAGAATTTTGAGCTAAAGTAACCGCATTGATCGTTTCAGTCAATGAACCGATTTGATTTACTTTTACTAAAATTGAATTTGCTGTATGGGTATCAATTCCTTGTTGAAGACGTTTTGTATTTGTAACAAAAAGATCATCACCTACCAATTGAACATGGTCACCGATTTTGTCAGTCAATGTTTTCCATCCAGCCCAATCATCTTCAGCCATACCATCTTCGATAGAAATAATAGGGTATTTAGCTGTTAAATCAGCCAAATAGCTTGCTTGTTCTTCACTAGAACGTACAGCACCTTTATCACCCTCAAACTTCGTATAATCGTATTTACCGTCTTTGTAGAACTCAGAAGAAGCACAATCCAATGCTAAACAAACATCTTGACCTGGTTTGTAACCAGCGATTTCAATCGCTTTCAAAACTGTTTCGATAGCATCCTCAGTACCTTCAAAAGTTGGCGCAAAACCACCTTCATCACCTACTGCAGTTGAAAGACCTCTGTCATGTAAGATTTTTTTCAAGGTATGGAAAACCTCAGTACCCCAACGCAAAGCTTCAGAGAATGAAGGCGCACCCACAGGCATGATCATAAATTCCTGAAATGCGATAGGTGCATCAGAGTGTGAACCACCATTGATGATATTCATCATAGGGATAGGCAACGTGTTCGCATTTACACCACCGATATAACGGTATAATGGTTGACGCGACTCTTGTGCAGCAGCTTTCGCTACAGCTAAAGAAACTCCTAGAATAGCATTTGCGCCTAGGTTTCCTTTATTTTCGCTACCGTCTAAATCAATCATGATTTTATCGATGGCATTTTGCTCGAAAACATCTACACCTTCTAATGCTTTTGCAATTTTAGTGTTTACATTCTCTACAGCTTTCAAAACACCTTTTCCTAGATATTTTGACTTGTCACCATCACGCAATTCTACTGCTTCGTGAATACCAGTTGAAGCACCTGAAGGAACAGCTGCACGACCAACAAAACCATTTTGTGTAGTAACATCTACCTCAATTGTAGGGTTACCGCGCGAATCCAAAATTTGACGCGCATGAACATCGATAATTAAACTCATCTCTTTATTAGACTATAATTTATTTTCATTACTTAGTGTAGATAAGACACACTCTTGTCTACAGACATTTTTCACAACCAAATATAATAAAAAATGTATTTATTCCCCTATTTATTATGAATAAAATAGTACTAATCTGAATAATTGGTACTATTGTCACAATAAAAAACCCTTCGAAATCTGAAGGGTTTTTTTATATAATATTGTACAATTTAGTTTTTGATCATCGCTACAAAATCATCAAACAAATAGCGCGAGTCATGTGGACCCGGTGATGATTCTGGGTGATATTGCACCGAAAATGCTTTCTGTCCTTTGATACGGATACCTTCAATAGACTGATCGTTCAAATTAACGTGTGTAATTTCGACGTTCTCAGAATTTTGGATATCTTCAGCCACAACCCCAAAACCGTGGTTCTGCGAAGTGATTTCACAACGGTTGGCGATAATATTCTTCACTGGGTGATTGATACCACGGTGTCCGTTATGCAATTTGCTTGTGCGGATACCATTTGCCAATGCTAAGATCTGGTGCCCTAAACAAATACCAAACATCGGTTTATTTGCATTCAAAATAGCTTTTACCGTATCGATTGCATAATCCATTGGTGCTGGATCGCCAGGACCATTGGAAATGAAATAACCATCCGGATTCCATTTCTCCATTTCCTCAAATGTTGTTTTCGCAGGAAAAACCTTTGTATAAACATCACGAGCCTCAAAATTGCGCAAGATATTTTTCTTGATGCCTAAGTCCAAAACCGCTACACGTAACGAAGCATTTTCATTACCGAAGAAATAAGGCTCAGCTGTTGTTACTTTTGAAGACAGCTCAAGTCCATCCATTGAAGGAACTTCAGCCAATTGACGCTTTAATTCCTCAACATCCAATGTTTCTGAAGAAATAATCGCATTCATCGCACCTTTATCACGGATATGTCGCACCAATGAACGGGTATCCACATCAGAAATACCAACTAAATTACCCTCTTCAAAGTAGCTTTGGATAGATTCATCAGCCATTTTACGGCTATAGTTGATGTTGTAGTTCTTACAAACTAGTCCCGCAATCTGAATTTGATTTGATTCGGTATCATCCTCATCAATACCATAGTTACCAATATGAGCATTGGTGGTTACCATGATTTGTCCAAAATAAGATGGATCAGTGAAAATCTCTTGATAACCAGTTGTTCCTGTATTGAAACAGATTTCCCCAGTAGTCGTACCAATTTTACCAGCGGCTTTACCGTGATAAACTGTACCATCTTCTAAAACTAAAATTGCAGGCAATTTGCTGTAGTTGGTCATTATCGATGTAATATTATAAAATGTGTATCCTTACTTTTATGAATTTTAAAGCGTTCTTTATTGGATATAAAAAAAGCCCTCAAATGGGCTAAATATCAATTAACAATGCATCATCACGATTGATAAACCGTTTCCTAAGGCACCTACCAATAAAGACTCTACTTTAATTTTCACGGGAGACAAAGTTACGACATATCACTTAAAAGTGAAAACATTTTTTATTTTTTTATTCTTCAACTGATTCCTTCCTCCAAAACGTTGCAAAGTCTCTCAAAATCAGACCTGTCAATAGCGGCACAAGCATATAAATCAATGGATTCTCTAACCAGGCTTCTCGAAACTCCAAGCGTAGCAAGGCAATCAAAGCGGTAGTAAGACCACATCCCGGACAATCATAGCCACTTGCAGCCTTCCAAAGGCAAGGAACAAGAATATGGATATCCGTGAAAAGATATAAGCCTATAGCAATCCCGAAATACCCCAATACCAACGAATAGATCCAATGATATTTAAGGTATTTCAGCAGGATATAAATCATTAATTATTGTTTATAGGACTCTTAATGTAATTGCCATCTGCATCCTTATATTTTCCGACAAGAATCATAATCAAATCGATCAGATACCAGATACCACAACCGCCCAAGGTAAGCAGCTGAATAACGGCAGTACCAATTTGCCCCAAATAGAACCGATGTGCTCCAAAAGGGCCTAGAAAAAAGCAAAATAACAATGCCGGCAACCATCTGTCATCCTGAAACGTGTTATTTTGTTGCTGAAAGGGTTGGTTGGCATAAAATATAGGCTGTCTTACGCCACAATAGGGACAAACCTCGGCCTTGATATTGATCAACTTGCCACATTCTACACAATACTTTTCGTCTGCTGTTTTCATTTAGATTTAATTTGGTAATGGGGCTAAAAACCAGCCTTCCATCCGGGATAAAATAATAGCATGAAATTAACAAAAAAACTTATAAAATGTTCTTTTTTTAGCAACATATAGCATTTAATATAAACAGAAAAGGCGCTTCACGGTATGGAGCGCCTTTTCTATTTATATATTCAACCTTTAGGAGTTGATTGCTTTCCAGATCATATCTTTCAATGGCAATATATTTTTACCGGTCACCGAAGAAATGAAAATATAGGGTACATCTTCCGGTAGCTCCTGCTCCATTTCCTTCTCCAGCTCCTCATCGAGCATATCAGACTTGGTAATAGCCAGCAATTTGGGTTTATCTGCCAATTCTGGATTATACGCAGTCAGTTCATTCAATAAGATTGCGTACTCCTCACGGATCGTCCGATCGGTATCGGCCGGCACCATAAACAGCAAAACAGAATTTCGTTCAATATGCCGCAAGAAACGATACCCTAATCCCTTTCCTTCTGAAGCGCCTTCGATAATACCCGGAATATCGGCCATAACAAAGGAACGGTTATCCCGGTAGCTCACCATACCCAAATTAGGTACCAGTGTTGTAAAGGGGTAATTCGCGATTTCTGGTTTCGCAGCAGAGACGACTGACAACAACGTTGATTTACCAGCATTCGGGAATCCAACCAGTCCAACATCAGCAAGAACCTTCAATTCGAGAATCATCCACTGCTCTTTACCTGGAAGACCAGGTTGCGAAAACCGCGGTGTCTGCTGCGTTGGCGACTTAAAATGCCAATTACCCAGTCCGCCTTTTCCTCCCGGAACCAATATTCTGGTTTCACCGTCTTCTGTGATATCGAACAACACCTCTCCCGTCTCTGCATCCTTCGCAATCGTACCCAATGGCACTTCCAAGATCTCATCACGTCCAGTTGCCCCCGTACGCAAAGAACTGCCGCCAGACTCACCGTTTGACGCAATAATATGCTTACGATATTTTAAATGGAGTAACGTCCAGAGATTAGTCGTTCCTTTCAGTATAATATGCCCTCCACGACCGCCGTCACCACCATCGGGTCCACCGGTAGCTGTGTGCTTGTCACGGTGCAAATGAGCCGAACCTGCCCCACCATGTCCAGAACGACAACACACTTTCACATAATCAACAAAATTCGAACCTTGCGCCATTACAATTTATTACAGTCTAAAAAGTACTTATCTTAATTAATAATTATCGATGATATCTGTTAAACTTTTAAAGATAGAATCGATATCACCGATACCATTCACTTTAGAAAGTTTACCTTGTGCCTCATAATACGGCAACACATGAATCGTCTTCGTGAAATATTCATCAATACGCTTCACCAATTTATCAGCATCATCATCCGCACGACCAGAAATTTCCTTACGTTTAGCGATGCGTGCTTTCAATTCATCCTCATTCACATCCAGTGCAATTACTACCGAGATTGATGTATTGATACCTTCTAAAAAAGCATCCAATGCCTCAGCTTGAGCAACAGTACGAGGAAATCCATCAAAAATAAATCCTTTTGCATCCGGATTTTTCTTTACTTCCTCTTCCAGCATTGCTATCGTAATCGAATCTGGCACTAAATTTCCCTCAGCAATAATCTGGCTCACTTGTTGACCAAGTGGCGTTTGACCTTTAATATGTGCTCTAAAAATATCACCAGTTGAAACATGAACCAATTGATATTTTTCAATAAGCTTTGCAGATTGGGTTCCCTTACCTGCACCCGGAGGGCCAAATATTACAAGGTTTAGCATAGTTTTATTTAAGAAATTAAAACGAGTTAAAAAATAAAAGCCTAATCACAGATGATGACTAGGCTTTTCAGTTGTGCGCTCCAAGGGAGTCGAACCCCTAACCTTCTGATCCGTAGTCAGATGCTCTATCCAATTGAGCTAGGAGCGCAATAAACCATTACGTTTAGAACTCTGTCCCATGTGTTTTGGTGACGCAAATATAGTCAGAATTCGTTTTTTTACAAATTTTTTTTCAAAAAGAAGTTCCCTCCTTCCATCGACTGCCCTGCAATTATGCTTCTAAAAACAAAAAGCCAATCAAATTGACTGGCTTTTATTTGTGCACTCCAAGGGAGTCGAACCCCTAACCTTCTGATCCGTAGTCAGACGCTCTATCCAATTGAGCTAGGAATGCCTCTTTTAACAATACAAAAACTGTATTTGTGCGCACCAAGGGAGTCGAACCCCTAACCTTCTGATTCGTAGTCAGATGCTCTATCCAATTGAGCTAGGAGCGCTAGGCAACCAAAACAAATCCGTTATCCTTTTCCGTTTTGGTGATGCAAATATCGTTATATTTATCGATTTAACAAACATTTTTTCTCTTTTTTAAACTTTATACAACAACATTTCTTTTATCTCGTTGATAATATTATATTTAAAATATCAACTTTTTTTTTCAGACACGGACAAATGTTAGCATTCATGAGCAAAAGAGAATTAAAACTCAGTAAAATTCGCATCGGAGATATCAGTATCTCTTACTATATTCGCCCAAGCAAATTATACCCCTCTCCGAAAACAGTCATTTTCATTCATGGTTTCCCCTTCAACAAAAACACCTGGAAACAACAACTCCTACAACTCGACGAAGATTATACAGGCATCGCCATTGATGTTCGAGGACATGGCCTAAGTACCAATGGACATGGTTTTTTCTCCGTCGATGTTTTTGCCAAAGATCTTGTGGAGTTTATTCGTAAACTCGACCTCAATCATGTCATCCTTTGTGGAATCTCTATGGGTGGCTACATCGCCCTCAGAACCTATGAACTGATCGGACAACAGCTCAAAGGACTTATCCTCTGTGACACGAATTCTCTTTCCGACGACAACAAAGGCAAACAAAAGCGTTTTGATTCCATTCAGGCTTTATTAAAATATGGCAGAAGACCATTTGCCATTGGCTTTATCGCAAACGTGTTTCACGATAAAACAATCCGTGAAAACCCCGAAGCTGTTGAACTCGTCAAAAGCTGTATTCGCAGAAATGAAGTCGCCAGCATTTGCGCGACACAACTCGCTCTTGCTTCACGAACAGATACAACCCATTCGTTGAAGACAATTATTATTCCAACACTGATCATAAAAGGTAAACACGACAAGTTGATGAGCGAAGAGCAAACAAATATCCTTATCGAAAATATACCCGACGTCCGCTATATGGAGTTTGAAGAATCCGGGCACCTTCCAAATCTCGAGGAACCCGAAAAATTTAATGCGGTGCTCAATGATTTCCTGCGAAATATACCATTATAACCATCACCTTGGTCGTCAAGTGCGGCATCGGATATAAAAACAATAAAAAAAGCCACAACAGTGGCTTTTATTTCTTTTTTTCATTAAGATTTCGTTCTACGGATACTAGAACGAAAAATCATCTTTTGACCGAACATCCGCTTCCTCAGCGTATGCATCATCAAAGTTAGGCTCATAACGTTTCTCGATTACTTCCTGATTAGACTTGATGTAATTAACCACATCCGTCAAACCATCAGCGAATTTCTCAAAATCTTCTTTATATAAGAAAATCTTATGCTTAATAAACTGGCCATCCTCAAAGCGCTTCTTGCTTTCTGTGATAGTAATGTAGTAATCGTTCGATCGAGTTGCTTTTACATCAAAAAAATAAGTACGCTTACCTGCTCTCACCTTTTTTGAAAAAACTTCTTCACGTTCTTTGTTTTCAAAATCTCCCATTGGTTGTTATTTAAGTTTAAAGTAATCTTAATCTTTGATAAATATATAATAATTCATTTTAATACACCAAATAATATTAAAAAAAAAGACAATTACGCGTAAAAATGGCAGTTCACTTCTATTTATAGCCGAGATAAAAAATAAACAACAAGATTTTTTACCGACGAAATCATTACATTTACCGAAAATATAAGTTGTATTACCTAAAGCAAATATGTAGAATATATTTGTGCCTCTATCTTTGAGTCATAAATAGTAAAAACATTATGGAAAAAGAACCCATCATACCAAACAGCAATAATAGCCGCAATATTGTAGGAGCGATTGTGATCATCGTAGGTATATTCTTATTATTGAATAACCTAAATTTAGGAAGCTGGTTTCCGGATTGGTTATTTGGCTGGCAAACGATATTAATCATCATTGGATTGGTCATTGGTATAAATTCCCAATTTCAGAAAAAATCGGCCATTATCCTATTGATCATAGGCGGAGCAAGCCTTATTTCAAGAATGATGCGCACAGACTTTGGTTCCGTAACCGTCCCGATCATCATCATTTCTCTCGGGATTTACTTTATCATGAGCAAAAGGAAACCTCCGATGGTTCCCCCAACTTACCCTAATCCGCCGCAAGGCTCTTACGACTGGGATAAGCGAGTCAACGTACCTATGGAAGGCGTTACTGACAGCGGTGTTACTGACCAGGAATCCAGACCTTTTAACGAACAATACGGTTCAAGCCAACAAGCCTCGCCTAATCAGCAGGCTTTTGGCGACAAAGATAAAGATTCCTTTCACCAGTCATTTGAGGACAACCTCAATCTGAATACCATCTTTGCAGGCCAAAAGAAAGTAATCTATTCCAAACATTTTAGAGGGGGCAATATGACCAATGTATTTGGAAGTGTAGAGCTGGATCTAACGAAAGCTGATATTCAGCAGCCTATTGTGATCGATACATTCCAATTGTTTGGCAGCGCACGTATTATTATACCTCCGCATTGGACGGTATTTAGCAACGTCGCCTCAATCTTGGGCTCTGTCGATGACCGCCGGTTCCAAACGATTTATAACCCCGATACAGATAAAAAAATCTATATAACAGGCACCTGTATTTTAGGTAATTTAACCATAAAAAATGCTTAATAGATGAAAAGTAAGCTGTTCCTCAGTGTTAAAAGTCGATTAATTGGCATTATCTGTATATCCGTATTTATCGGATATCTTGCATTACAATACCTATTGATGCTTCGTTCTGGTTTTGACCAACAACTCGCATTCAAAGATTCATTTATAAACAGTGTGGTGATGATGTTTTGCTGTTATGGCATGTCATCAGCACTTAATTTCTATACCCCACAACCCCGGGAGATTTGGAAGGTACTCATCATCGGTTTAATCATGGGCGCAATAAGCATCGCATTAAGCCGATTCTTGATGAGTTACTTTATCCAATCGACCTTTACCCCTTTGCTGGATTTAACATTACCCTATCGGGGTATCGTTAACTTCCTCATTTTGACTTCTGTTGCCATTATCAACATCGTTTGGAATATTCAGGAAGATAACATCAACAATATCAAGCGGAAACAGGAATCCGAAAATTTACTTCGGGAAGCCGAACTGTATAATCTAAGACAACAGTTACAGCCGCATTTCCTATTCAATAGCCTCAACTCCATTATAGCACTTATTGGTGCCAATCCGGATGAAGCCCGAAACATGACATTTCAGCTATCGGACTTTTTAAGAGGAACATTAAGAAAAGAAAACAATCAAATTATCACACTTGAAGAAGAACTCGATCACCTTCAACTTTATCTCGATATTGAAAAAGTTCGTTTCGGTCATCGACTAAATACATCCATCTCTTCCTCAGAAGAAATTTTCAACAATAGATTACCAGCCATGATTATTCAGCCACTGGTAGAAAATGCAATTAAACACGGCTTATATAATGTAACGGATCAAGTAGAAATTAAAATAAAATGCCATTCGAATGATGGTCAGCTGCTGATTCAGATTACCAACCCCTTCGACACCGAAGAACAGTCAAAACCGAAAAAAGGCACTGGATTTGGGCTTTCGAGCATTCAGCGCAGATTATATCTCCTGTATGGAAGAAATGATCTACTGGAAACTCAAATTCAGGACAACATATTTATCAGCACCCTAAAAATACCTCAATATGATTAAAGTCGTTATTATCGATGATGAACCCCTTGCACGCTCCATTATCGCGGGTTACCTAAAAAATGAAGCCGATATATCCATCATGGCAGAATGCGGTGATGGCTTTGAAGCTGTTAAGGCTATCCATGCGCACGAACCGGATTTAATTTTTCTGGACGTACAAATGCCCAAATTAACGGGTTTTGAAATGCTGGAACTGATAGACAATCCACCAGCTGTCATCTTTACGACGGCTTTTGATGAGTACGCCTTAAAAGCTTTTGAGAAGAACGCATTGGATTATCTGTTAAAACCGGTATCACCTACGCGCTTTAAAAAAGCCTTGGAAAAATTTAGGGCTAACTTCTCAGCTCCGGAGAAAAAGGTACAGCCCAACTACGAAGTCCTTACAGCGCAAGACGAAACAAAAATTGACCGTATTGTTGTAAAAACAGGCACCCAGATCAAAATTATTCCAATTGATACCGTCAAATATCTGGAGTCTTACGATGACTATGTTAAGATTCATACCAAAGATGGCATGTACCTCAAGAACAAAACCATGTCCTTTTTTGAAAAATCTTTGGATCCAAATCAATTTGTCCGCATCCACCGTTCTTTTATCATCAAAGTGGATCAGTTGGCTAAATTGGAACCTTATGAAAAAGACTCTTATATTGCTGCACTGACATCGGGCGAAAAGCTCAATATCAGTAAATCAGGCTATGCACGATTAAAACAATTGATTGGAATTTAAACATTCCGTAGATTTGTGCCCATCAATAGTTATGAAACATTTAATTACAATAGTATTGCTGGGCATCTCTTCTTACTCCTTTGCCCAAACGAATCCTGCGGAACAGATCAACAGAGGAGTTTACAATAAGCTGGAATTTTTTATCAATTCCCAGATGACAGACTCCGCCTATAATTTGGCCAGTGATTCTTTTAAACAGCAAATTAGCCTAGCCAAATTCACGCAAGTACTCCAAGAGCTATACCCCTTAGGAAGAGTAAAAAGCTCAACGATACAAGAATTTGAAAAAGGTCTTGCAACCTATCAAATGGACTTCGACAGCAAATCATATGCGGTCCTTTTTGCAACGGATACTACCCTAAAATTCAACACATTAAAATTCACACCTTTAGCAGGGAAGCCTCAAGTGGAAAAAACTATTGTGGTACCTGCTACACAGAAATCTGTCGATAACGACGACCTTTTTGTCGATTCAGTTGCAAATACGTACCTGAAACAACAAAACACACAATCACTTGCCATTGGCATTTTAAAGAACGGACAAACCAAAACCTATTTCTATGGCGAGACGGCCAAAGGCAACCAAACTCCACCAACAAAAACGTCTATTTATGAAATCGGTTCGCTGAGCAAAGTTTTTACGGCTATACTTTTGTCAAATCTTGTCGAAGAAGGAACAGTCACGTTAGATCAACCTATCGCGCTATTTCTTCCTGATACACTCAAGAAAAATGGAGAACTTTCGAAAATAACGTTTCAAATGCTGGCCAATCATACTTCTGGCTTACCTCGGCTTCCTGAGAATCTCGACAAAGTCAAAGGATTTAACGAAAACGATCCCTACAAAACATACGACAAAAAAGCACTTTATAATTACCTCGCAAGCTTTAAAAATAAAAAAAATCCAGGTGAAGAATATGAGTACAGCAACCTTGGTTACGCCGTATTAGGAGACATTATATGCAGTATCTATAAAAAAAGTTATGATCAGCTTGTAAAAGACATCATCTGTAAACCACTTGAAATGAGTAATACCTTTCAAGTATTAGACCCTAAGAGAAAAGATACTTTTAAAGTATACAACAAAGAAGGCCAAGAAGTAATTCCTTGGTCGTTTGACGCTTTCGGTCCCGCTGGTGGATTAAAATCGACTCTGGAGGATCTGCTTAAATTTGCGAATGCGCAATTTAAAATGCCGCAGACTCCATTGGAAAATGCGATGGCAAATACCCGGTTATTTACATTTTTTCTACCTCCAGACACAGACCTCGGACTCGCATGGCATATGAATTTGATTGACGACCTAACGGTTTATTGGCACAATGGCGGAACTGCCGGAAGTAGCTCCTATCTAGCCTTATCGCCCGACAAAAAAAGTGGCGTGGTCATCTTGTCCAATTCAGCCATCTCTACCGATGACACGGGTAAAGCTATCTTGGATTACCTACTCCGTAAAAAGTAAAGTTCAAAAAACAAGGAATAATGAGCCATATTGAAACAACAATATGGCTTTTTTTGTTGTAATAGCGATGAGTGATCATTAATTTTGAAGATAGGACAAAACAAATGGATTCAGAGGAATCAACCAACAACAAGCTAAACAGCATCTATTTACATGAAGATATTTATCACTAAAAAAATTCCACAAAAAGGCATAGATCTATTAAAATCTGCTGGGCACGACATTTCTATACACGATTCAAGTACTCCCCTATCCGAAACGGAGCTTATCAAAGCTAGCCAACAGGTCGACTACGTCCTTAACGGTGGGATGCAAAAGTTTGATGCTAATTTTTTCCAAAACTGCCCCAACCTAAAAGCCCTATCTCTCATGAGCGTCGGCTATGACAATGTGGATATCTCAGCCGCTACACAGCATGGAATCCCCGTAAGCAATACACCGGGCATCCTTTCGGGAGCAACAGCAGACGTTGCTTTCCTCTTGATGCTATCGGTATCGCGGAAAGCATTTTTCAACCACAAAAGAATTTTGCAGGGCGAATGGAAAGGTTTTGATCCCACGGCAAACCTAGGCATCGAGCTCAATAACAAAACACTAGGCATTTATGGACTGGGACGAATTGGCTTTGAATTCGCCAGAAAAGCCAAAGCAGCGTATAACATGGAAATTATCTATTACAATCGGAGCCGTAATGAGGAAGCAGAACAAATTCTTGGCGCACGATATGTTAATTTCGACGATCTGCTCACGCGGAGCGATGTACTTTCAATCCATGCAGCTTTGACTGCGGAGACTAAAAACCGATTTGACAAAAATACGTTTACGCGCATGAAAAACTCCGCTATATTAGTGAATACGGCTAGGGGCGGATTGGTCAATGAATTGGATCTAACAGAAGCCCTGCAGACTGGCCAATTATGGGGCGCCGGGCTTGATGTAACAGACCCGGAGCCGATGGATCCAAAAAACCCACTCTTAACGATGGAAAATGTTTGTATCCTGCCGCATATCGGCTCTGCCACCGTAGAAACAAGGGATAATATGGCATTGATGGCCGCCAGCAACTTACTGGCCGCAATCAAAGGCGAAAAAATGCCACAAATTATCAATAAAGAAGTATATCAATGAAACGAAGATTTTTTCAGCTTTTAAATAGCTTAAATAAAGCCATCTTACCAAAATACGGTAAGATGGATCCGTTAAAATTAAAAAAGTACCAGCAGGCTATCATTGCCTACAGGTACTTTGTCCTTATACATGCATTGGAAACGGACCAGGACTAAGTTTTTGCAGTTCCTTGGTCACTTGAATTTGAAACAATGCTAATCTGCGTCGGATTGGAAGATAAACTAATATCGTTCCTTTCCAGCTCCAACATAATCTTTTCCTGCATCGAGTTTCGCGCAGCGACATAGTGCTCTCTTTTCGTCCAGGCACGAACGGTCAAAACCATGGCACTGTCCCCCAATTCTTTGATGAAAACAGTTGGCTCCGGACTTGTCAACACATTCTCATTCGAACGGAGAACCCTTAATATGATATCTTTCGCTTCTTTCACGTTTTTATCATAAGAGATACTGATGGTATATTCAAACATCCGTTGCACAATTTTCGTGTAATTTTTGATAACCGAATTAGCTAAGGGTCCATTAGGGCTAAAAACACGTACCCCATCATCCCCTATTAAAGTGGAATACAAGATATCAATCCTTTCTACCGTACCTGCAGTACCATTTGCACTCGATATGGAATCTCCTACTTCAAAAGGCCTAAACATCAATATGAGCACTCCGCCAGCAAAATTGCTCAAGCTGCCCTGAAGCGCCATACCAACAGCCAATCCAAAAGCAGACAACGCTGCAATAAACGAGGTTGTCTGAATCCCAATCTGGCTGGCTACAGTAAGAAGCAACATCACCCACATGACAATCTTGACGATGCTAGAGATAAAAGCCCGGATCGAAGGATCCACATTTTTCTTTTCAAAACGTTTATGTAATAATCGGTCCACAAAACCAATCACATATTTACCGAGAATTAATAGGATAATTCCCCCTATAATCCCCGGAATAGACTCAATCACAATGTCTGTCAAACGCCCAAATCTCGTTTCTAGGCTATTCAAATTACTTTCCATTTATTAATATATTTTAAAAATTTAGGAACAAGGATTGTTCCAACATCGTCCACTACCTATCAAAAGATCAAAATCATTGAAAAATACCACAAAACAACAAATAAACACCACTTATAAAAGAATATTTACCCTAATTTTGTAATATGAATAGAAAAAACACCATACCTATCATTGATAGTTGTAGTATTGATCTCAACAATAACACAACGATTCATATTGATGATCTGAAAGAATATATCATCAAACATCAGGATATGGTGTTCCCACATAAGCATAATTTTTTTCATTTCGTCCTTTTCACCAAGGGGTCGGGTGAGCATATCATTGATTTTAATCATTATAAGATAGCGCCTTATCAGATCTATTTTATGGTGCCGGGTCAGGTACATACCTGGAATTTTGTGGGTGATGAAGCAGGTTATGTTGTCAATTTTTCGATTGATTACTTTCAATCTTTTCTTTTACGTACCGATTACCTGGAGCGCTTTAGCTTTTTACAGGGTAAAATTGAACATCTGATATTTGTATTGGCTGAACAGTATCGTTACCAGGCGACTGCTATTCTTGACCAAATCTTATCCGCCAAAGCCGAGCGATTATCGGAAGACTATATCCGTACACTTTTACTGCAATTTATATTATATATTTCAATTGCTACAGAGAAGGAACATCTCGAAAGAGGCAATCCTTACAACCATAAAATATTCAACAGCTTTCAGCAATTGGTTGAACAGCAGTTTAAATCGACCAAGCTGCCCAGCATTTATGCGGATCAGCTATTTATCACGCCCAATCATCTCAACGCGATCTGTAAGTCTTATATTGGACAGTCTGCGGGAGAAATCATCCGGAACCGCATTGTCCTTGAAGCAAAGCGGCTCCTGGTCAATAGAAATTTAAATATTACCGAAATTGCAGATGAGCTGCAATTTAAGGACAACTCATACTTTACTAAATTTTTCAAAAAATCCGCTGGGCTCACACCAGAAGAGTTCAGAAAACAACTATAACTATGGAAGAGGTTAAATACGAATTATCTGAATTTAAGGCCGCATGGCAAGCAAAATGTCCAAGATGTAGAATCGGCCATGTGTACCAAGGGCCTGCTTACGGTCTGAAAGTACAAAAAATGAATAGCCATTGCGAATACTGTGGACTTCGTTACGAACGTGAGCCAGGTTATTTTTATGGTGCCATGTATGTTACCTATGCGTTTTCCATCGCCGAAATGGTTACTGCTTGCATGGCAACCTATATCCTGACAGGCAATGATTCTTCTTTTATACTCTATGCAACAGTTGCGATCATGAGCGTTGTTTTAATGTCGCCATTCAACTACCGCTATTCCCGTATCATACTGATGTATTGGTTAACGCCAGGCTTAAGGTATGATCCGAATGTCAAAAAAAAGGAAGTTGATGTGAAGGCTTCAGCATAACCTTTATTATCCTTATCTTTATCCTGATGAAGGATATCATTTATTTGGACAACAACGCAACAACTCGAATTTTGGATGAAGTATGGAATACCATGACTCCCTATTTCATCCAAAATTATGCAAACGCATCGAGTGTCTATCACCAAATGGGACGCGAAGCCAATGCTGCCATCCAACTTGCTAGAGGACAACTAGCTGAAGTGCTGAATTGTTCAGCGAAAGAACTATTTTTCAATTCAGGTGCAACAGAAAGTATTAATACCGTAATCTGTGGCATATTTGACAAATATCAATCCAAGGGGAATCATATTATCACCGTTTCAACAGAACACAAGGCTGTCCTAAGTTGCTGTGAACAATTGACGAAAAAAGGAGCACAGATCACCTATCTCCCCGTCGATGCACAAGGAATGATCAATATGGACGACTTGAAAAATGCGATGAGTGCACAGACCATACTCGTTTGCATCATGGCTGCAAATAACGAGACAGGGGTATGTGCATCACTGGCACAAATTGCTACGATTTGTACAGAGAAAGATATCTTGTTCTTCTGTGATGCAACCCAGGCTGTTGGAAAAATCGACATTGATCTACAAAAAATCCCTATCGACCTCTTATGTCTGAGTGCGCATAAACTTCATGGCCCAAAGGGAATCGGCGCCTTATACATTCGTCGAAAATCTAAGCCGATTCAGATTGCCCCGCTGATTGCAGGTGGTGGTCAGGAAAGCGGATTTAGAGGCGGTACATACAATGTGCCAGCTATCGTCGGCTTTGGAAAAGCCATATCTCTGATTAAGCCAACATCTTATAATACGGTCGAACGAAACCGCAATCTATTGGAAGAAATTTTAAGTGAGATTCCTGAAATCATCATTCATGGAAAAAATGCACTCCGCCTACCAAACACCAGTTACATTAGTTTTAAACATATACTGGCCAGTGAAATAATGACTACCTGTCCCACATTGGCCCTTTCCTCGGGCTCGGCCTGTGTGACCGGATCCAGAGAACCTTCCCATGTTTTAATGGCTATGGGTATTTCCAAAGAAGATGCATTATCGGCCATTCGCTTCAGCTTAAGCATATTTACGACGCAAGAGGATATTATACAATGTGCCCAATTGATCACAGCAGCGGTTCGCAAAATCCGCGATCAATCCCCCATCTGGCAACTTTTCAAAGCTGGCTTGATCGATTAATTTATGACATTCTAAAAACTTTATAGGAGACGAAATATAACAAGATTGTATGTATCTTTGTGTCATACAAAGGATATTACTATGATTACAGTTACTGACAAAGCAAAAACTCGTATCGAGGAAATCATGAAGGATGAGCAATATGACAGCAATTACTTTGTGCGTGTTGCTGTGGAAAGTGGCGGTTGTTCGGGCTTGAGTTATAAGCTGAACTTCGATAACGAAGAAAAAAAAGGTGATCAATTTTTCGAAGATAAAGGCGTGAAAGTCTGTTTGGATATAAAATCATTTTTATACCTGGCAGGTACAGAATTGGATTATTCCGATGGTTTGGACGGAAAGGGTTTTGAATTCCACAATCCGAATGCGAGCCGGACCTGTGCATGTGGCGAAAGCTTCTCTGTTTAATCAATTCAATCGATCCACCATAAACAAAAGAGCCCTGAAATATTTCAGGGCTCTTTTGGTAAGTAACCAAACACTTTTAGTTGCACCAACAAATTATTAGTTTTATAATTAAATATTGACCTATCTTCATTTTGTTAGAATTTTTTTATTTTTTCAACTTTTTAATGGATAAATATTAAAAATCACAACCAAACAGATTAACCAATGATATTTTCATACTTTTGTATGAAATAACTGAATAAAAAATAAAACCATGCGTATCAATCCATGCATGGTATTTCATTTGACTCATATGGAGGGAAGAAAACTTTTAAGTACCGAAGTTGCTATCAGCTTCGTTAAAGATACATTTGTCCAACAACTAAAGAAAGCATTAAATTTAATTCCGATCTCATCACCATTGGTGGTTTTAGACGGCACAGGATTAAACGATGACTTAAATGGAATTGAGCGTCCGGTATCATTTCCGATTAAATCATTGAATGAAAAAAGAGCTGTCGTGGTACATTCATTGGCAAAATGGAAAAGAGTCCGTTTAAAAGAGCTTGAAATGTTACCTGGGGAAGGCATCGTGACAGATATGAAAGCACTGCGTCCTGATGAAGATTACACCCCTATTCACTCGATCTATGTAGACCAATGGGATTGGGAAAAAGTAATCGATAAAGATCAACGTAATTTGGCCTTGCTGAAAGAAACTGTATTAAAAATTTACGATGCATTACGATTTACAGAACAACAGGTTGAAAGCAAGTATCCACAGATAAAAGCGATTCTTCCAGAAACCATTACATTCATTTCGGCTGAAGAACTACTGCAAAAATATCCTAATCTAAGTGCAAAGGAACGTGAAAATACAATCACAAAAGAATACGGTGCTGTGTTTTTATATGGTATCGGAGGGGCACTGAGCAATGGTGTTGCACATGATGGACGCGCAGCCGACTACGACGACTGGAGTACTGCCAATGAGGCTGGCCACAAAGGATTGAACGGCGATATTCTCGTATGGAACCCGATCTTAAATTCAGCGTTTGAGCTTTCTTCCATGGGAATTCGTGTCGATAAAACAGCTTTGGCACATCAAATGGAAATCAGAAATTGCAATGAAAAATCCAAACTGACTTTCCACAGCATGCTTCTTAATGATCAATTACCGGAATCTATGGGCGGTGGAATTGGACAATCACGTGTCTGTATGTTTATGCTCAAGAAACAACATATTGGAGAAGTCCAAGTCAGTATCTGGGAAGAGGACAAAAAAGAAACGCTAAGACAAGAAGGTATTGATATTTTATAAAACAATACTTATTAAGAATTAATAACGCGGCAACTATACCGCGTTTTCCAATATATCGATACAAATCATTGCAAGGTAATCATCTTTTATAGACCGATTACCTTGTTTTTTTAGGTATAAAATGCTTAAAAAATTTTCATTCTAGTTTGTTCCTTTCAAGATAGCGGTATTTTGTATTTTTGTCAAATGCAGCTAGAAGCTATTTTAAATAAATTAGGCATTTCATCCTTAAATGAGATGCAAAAAAAAGTAGTGGAATCGTATCAAAAAGACCATGATTTCATCTTACTTTCACCCACAGGATCTGGCAAAACCTTGGCCTTTTCATTGCTCATTTTAGCGCAATTGAAGGACATCGTTCGGGAGGTTCAAGTACTGATTTTAGTGCCGACCCGCGAACTTGCCTTACAGATAGAGCAAGTGCTACGCAAGGTGACCACAGGTCACAAAGTCACCTGTGCCTATGGCGGTCATAGTACCCGTATCGAAAAAAATGAATTCAAGGATGCTCCCGCAATTATTATAGGAACTCCAGGACGTATAAAGCAACATATCGAAGAAGGAAATTTTGATCCGACCAGTATCCACACCCTTGTGTTAGACGAATTTGATAAATCGTTGGAACTGGGATTTCAGCATCAAATGGATTTCATTATTCGACATATACCGGCCATCAGATCACGGATATTGACTTCTGCAACAATGATGGATGTAATCCCGCCATTTACACAGATAAAGGAGCCTATCCTTGTTGATTTTCTGAATAACTCACAGAACATACCCCGCATTACAATAAAAAAGGTCGTTGCTCCTGTTCAAAAGAAATTGGAGGCATTGCTAAAACTCATCTGCAAGATCGGGACGAAAAAAATGATTATTTTCTGTAATCATCGCGATGCAGTAGATCACATCAGCGAACTGCTGGACAATCGCAATATTATTCACGACACCTTTCATGGCGGACTTGAACAGCAAGATCGTGAGCTGGCGCTTCTCAAATTCCGTAATCATTCCAACAATGTTTTGATCACGACCGATTTGGCTGCAAGAGGGCTGGATATCCCCGAAGTCGATGCCATTATTCATTACCAGCTACCGCATAAAGAAGATGGCTTTATTCATCGCAATGGACGTACTGCGCGTATGCAGGCAAAGGGTGATGTCTATGTCATCTTAAAGCCTGAAGAAGCCTATCCCTATATAGCGGAAGAAATACCTGAAGAGGAATTTCCCGAATACTATGATCTTCCGGAAAATTCACCTTTCGCCACACTTTATATCAGTGCTGGACGAAAAGATAAAGTCAATAAAATTGACATCGTAGGTTTTCTCCTGCATTTGGAAGGTGTTGAAAAAGACGACATCGGTATAATAGAAGTGAAAGATAAGGTAGCTTATGTTGCCGTTAAAAGAAAGCTTGCTTCCATTATTATCAATAAGGCTAGTGGGCAAAAAATCAAAGGACGTAAAGTAAAAATTGGACGTACCTAGTTCTTTACACTCCAAGAGATTCTCCTTACCTATTTCGCTTGTGAAGGTCATATCCATCATCAAACTGTGATTCCAATGCATAAGGAGACCTGAATTGTCGTTTAAATAAGTTGATATAAAAACCACTCAATGAGTGTTTTTTTTATAGGAACCTGATTAACTCTTGGTTAATACCATGTTTGACTTTAACAGGGGTATTACAGGGGGTTAACAGGGGTATACCCCTATTAACCCCTTGTTAATACCCTTTAAAAAGGGTACTGTCACCCTTTTAATTCCAAACATGGTGTAATCGGAGTTATACGCCTTATCGAAGTCGTTATAAACAAAAGCAAGAAATAAAGGGAATTTATCAGGGGTGTAGTGCACCCGGGGAATCAATCGGCAGGTAAGCCTTCACAATGCCGTGTAAGGCTTACCTGGCGATTCTGATTTAAAATTTTTCAGGGTATGTCATGGTTCCTGTTCAGGTCAAGCGACCCAGGTTAATCCAATTCTTTTAAATACCGGAGATACAACTGCACAGCTTCGCGTTTCTTATCTGTCAAATGGAAATTAAGATGCTGTGTCAGATATTTGGTATAATCAAAGCCCTCAAATTCTGGGAGACCGGCTATCACATCGGTTGCATGTTCAACGCCATATGCTAAAGCTTCATTAAATTGCTCCACAAAAGAGTCGGGAAGCTTTTTGTTACTTACCCATAAAGCAAAAGCAAAAGGTAATCCGGTGAAGTTAAACCACTCTTCCCCCAAATCATAAACATAGGGTACTGCATTCTTCTTACCGAAAGTACGATCCCCAATTAAAACATAGGCATCTGGCTCTATAGATTCATCAGTGACCAATTCTACATCTTTTTTCCAATAATTTTTAATCAATACACGTGCTAAACCATTTGACGTGCGCGATTGCTTATCCAAACGTAAAGTTTTTACATCTTCAATAGGCTTATTGGCAAAAATAAAGACAGAATCAACAGCACCTTCTGTGCCGATACAAAAATCGGTATTAATATAATACTCGGGAAGACTTAATAAGGCAGCTGTCGGTATAATACCGATATCAGCTTGATCATCGATTACTTTCTGTGCACAGGCACTTGGATAATCAACGCTCAAGTCGATTTGCTCCATCACTTTCGATTTACGTATTCCATTCAAAAATGGATAAGTATTGGTATACGATACGGCAGAAACTCTAATTTTATTCATTTATCAATGCTTCTAAGTGTGCAGTATTGTAATGGTCCACAATCTCAAATTGACCATTATCATACAGCAATTTATATAAAGCAGTATTTGTATGCGGGAAATCATCCATATAACGGGCATCAACACCAGTCATTAGACAAAGCATAATTCGTAAAGCACGACCGTGCATACAGACTAATATGTTTTTTTCATCTGCCTGAGCGAGCATATGATCCAAGGCGACTTGTTGACGAGCCATCAATTCATGAGGAGACTCTCCGTTTTCAATACTGACATCCAATTCTCCGTTGCGCCATGATGCGACCAATTTTTCAAAACCAGTTAGCAACTCTGGTGTTTGTTCTTTTCCTTCATAAACGCCCCAGCTTATTTCATCCAAACCAACAAGCTGTTCCCAAGGTAAATCCAAATCAAGAAATCCTTGTACAGTTTGATGCGTACGCAATAAAGTGGAGGTATATATCTTATCAAAAGGCACTGTCTTATAATGATCAAAGAAAGCCTGAGCTTGAGCTATGCCCATCTTATTGAGCGGGGAATTAACACCCCGTCCCTGCACAATACCTTTTAAATTTAGATCAGTCTGTCCGTGTCGTATAAAATAAAATGTCTTTTTCAACGTGCGATATGAGTTATGAATTGACAACAGGTAATGCATAGTAGCTTTTCTTTTGATCACCTTGATCAAAAACAAAATCATTATAATCGGTCACCACATTGTAGAGGGTATCTCTTTCGATCGGATGGCGTCCAACATTTTTTATCAGCTCGACAACCTCTTGTGTGGTCATCCCCGGCTTTTGCTCTTCTGCTCCCGCCATGCTGTATATTTTTGTCGTATCATCCAGTGTTCCATCGATATCATCGACCCCAAAAGCTAAGGATAACTGGGCCGTATCTCTCGATATCATTGCCCAATACGCTTTAATATGATCAAAATTATCCATGTAAATTCGAGCGATCGCATAATTCCTTAGGTCTTCGATAACGGATACCTCGGGAATATGGGACATTTGGTTCTCCTTATTTCTAAATTTTAAAGGAATAAAGGTCTGAAAACCGCCAGTCTTATCCTGCAGCTGTCTTAGGCGCTCCATGTGATCTACTCGATGCCAAAACTGCTCAATATGACCATACAGCATTGTGGCATTGGTATGCATTCCCAGCTTATGTGCTTGCTCATGAATATCCAACCATTGTTCGGCGGTACATTTATCATGTGCAATCTGCTCTCTGATTTCTGGATGAAAAATCTCTGCTCCACCCCCTGGCATAGAATCCAAGCCGCAAGATTGCAAATACTTCAGGCCATCGTAATGGCTTAATTTTGCCTTCTTAAAAATATAGTAATACTCTACAGGTGTAAGTCCTTTAATATGCAACTCGGGGCGATGCGCCTTACATTTGCGAAAGAAATCGGCATAAAATTCGAGGTTTTGTTTAGGAACAACCCCTCCAGTGATATGAACCTCAGTAACAGCCTCATTGTCATATTTTTTGACAATATCCATCATGCCATCAACTTCCATCTCCCAACCTTCTGCCCTTTCTTTTATTAAGCGGGAATACGAACAGAACTTACAGTCATAGACACAAACATTAGTCGGCTCAATGTGAAAATTACGATTGAAGAAAGTATGATCTCCATGACGTCTCTCACGAATATAGTTAGCAAGCACACCAAGATAGCCTAGCTCACCTTTTTCATATAAAAGCACTCCTTCCTCAAAAGTGATACGCTCCTCTCGCAAAACTTTCTCCGCTATATCTCTCAACTCGACAGCTAAATTCTTATCGTTAATCAAGAAATTCAATTTATCTATTGCGTTCATTAAATGTATCTCCTATCTTAAATCAAATGTACCGAAAAGGCAACAAAAGTTATAATAAAAAATGTGATAACAACTAATTTGACAAACCTCTTAGAAAAGAAAGCTAATCTGTAAATTGTTGCATCTCGATTAATTTGCGGTATAATCCCTCACGTTGTATCAGCTCACTATGGCTACCTACTTCTACAATCTTTCCAGCTTCAATTACCACAATTATATCCGCATTCTGAATGGTACTTAAGCGGTGGGCGATGACAACTGTTGTTCTATTGTCCATTAATTTATATAAGGAGTCCTGTACCAATTTTTCAGATTCGGTATCTAGCGCAGAAGTCGCCTCATCAAGAAGCATGATCGGTGGATTTTTTAAGACAGCCCGTGCGATACAGATCCGCTGGCGTTGGCCACCTGATAATTTACCGCCCCGATCACCAATGTTGGTCTGATAACCATGTTCAGTTTTCAAAATAAATTCATGCGCATTGGCAATCCGTGCAGCGGCTTCAACCTCTTCCTGGCTGGCAGAAAGATTAGCAAATGCTATATTATTGAAGATCGTATCATTAAACAAAATGGACTCCTGATTAACCACACCGATCATGTCCCGTAAAGAATCCTGGCTTAAATCCCGTAAATCAGTACCATCAAACAAAATTTGCCCTCCAGTGACGTCCATAAATCTCGGGATCAAATCAACCAAAGTTGATTTCCCTCCACCTGATGGCCCTACCAATGCAACGACCTTCCCTTTTTCTATAGTCAAATCGATGTTCTGGAGAATCTCTTTATCTTTGCTATACGAAAAATTGACCTGGTTAAATACGATATTCTTCTCAAAGCTTTTCACAAGCTTCGCGTCGGCGCGATCTTTCACTTCCGTCCGTTCATCGATGAGTTCCAATACGCGTTCGCCCGCAGCAAGACCATTATGAATACCGCTAAAAGAATCTGTCAACGCTTTTGCCGGACGCATCACTTGTGAAAAAATAGCGATATAGGCGATAAATTCCGGTGCAGTTAACCCCTTGTCACCTGAAAGCACCAAATGACCGCCATATAAAAGAATAATTGCGACCATAATGACACCTAGTAGCTCAGAAACAGGCGAACTTAACTGTTGTCTTTTAGCCATATCACGGCCGATATTTGCATAACGTTCGTTCTCATTATGAAATCTGTTCTTAATAAAGGAGACCGCATTGAAGGCTTTGATAATTTTAATCCCCGATAATGCTTCGTCCAAATAGGAAATCATATTTCCATACGACTCCTGTGCTGCATGCGCCTGACTTTTAAGATTCTTAACGATTCTTGCTATAAAAAATGCAGAGACTGGAATAACCAAGAGGGAGAAAAAAGTCAATTTTGCAGAGATATTAAAAAGCATCACGATATAAGCGATCAATTGCAGAGGCTCCTTAAAAACCACCTGTAATGTCCCTGTAACAGAATACTGAACTACCTGCACATCTGACGCGACTTTAGAAACAATATCTCCTTTTCGTTGCCCCGTAAAATAGCCAACATGCAGATCCATCACATTATCAAACACTGCTCTGCGCAATTTAAGCAGGGTATGAATGCGAAAATTCTCCATGATACGCTGACAGAAATAACGAAATAGATTACTGATAAATACGGAGATCACAATAACAATACAGACGTATTTCAATGCACCATAGGCTCCAAACTGGCTATTAGCAACACTGGCGTAGTAATTAAACCACGCGAGAATGTCTGTATAAGCTTCTGGTTTTACGACCTCGGCGGTCTCTTTACCAACGTTAAAAAGTGTATGGAGTAATGGAGCTAGCAACGCTAAATTCAATGTGCTAAAAATAACCGTGATCAACGTGAAAATTACATATGGGATTGCAAATTTCTCAATGGGTTTAGCAAACGATAAGAGCCTAAAATATGTTTTCATTTATTTTGAACTAAGACAAATTACCTTTATACGAAAAGTCATTCGTCGGTCTCTCCTCTAACTTTCAGATTTTTGACGAGGAAATTGAACAAAAATAACAAATTAATCAAGAAAAGCGCATATCCTGGTAAGGGACTATAAAATTGTTGCATCTCAAGACTAAAGCATTCAGCTTGTTCAGCTTGAAAAATCGATAAAAAAATCTCCTTTTAATAGATAATTCCCTAATTTAGCCTTATTCAAATACCAAATTTATTAAAATAAAATGCAAATAGACGTTGCCAAAAGATTGCAGCATACTGAAGAATATTATTTCTCCAAAAAATTAAGAGAAATAGATGAGTTAAACAAACAGGGTGCGCGTGTAATCAACCTAGGAATTGGAAGTCCAGACTTGCCCCCACACCCGGAGGTGATCGAGACATTAAATACGAATGCCCAACTTCCAAATGTGCATGGCTATCAAAATTATAAAGGCGCTCCCGCCCTACGACAAGCCGTTGCAGATTGGTATCAACGTTATTATAACGCGACTTTTAATCCCAATACAGAAATATTACCCTTAATAGGGTCAAAAGAGGGTATTGTACACATCTGTATGACCTATCTTCAGGAAGGAGACCAAGCACTTATACCCAATCCTGGCTACCCAGCTTATGCTGCTGCAGTGAGATTGAGTGGTGCTGAAGCAATTACCTATAATCTTACACAAGAGAAAAATTGGCTTATTGATCTAAATGAGCTCAGAAAACAAGACTTGTCAAAGGTTAAACTGATGTGGATAAACTATCCTCATATGCCAACAGGTGCCTCGGCACCCGATGCATTTTATCAAGAGCTGATTCAATTTGCTAAAGAGCATAATATCCTGATTTGCCACGATAATCCGTATAGCTTTATTTTGACAGATACGCCAAGAAGCATTATGAGTATCCCTGGCGCGAAAGATGTGGCCATTGAGTTGAATTCGCTGAGCAAGTCTTCCAATATGGCGGGATGGCGAATTGGTGTGCTCGTGGGTGCCGAAGAACGTATAAACCAAGTACTCCGTTTCAAAAGCAACATGGATTCAGGTATGTTTTTACCTGTTCAGCTGGCTGCGGCAAAAGCCTTACAACTTGATGCCTCCTGGTATGCTGATCTAAACAAAATTTATGCTGAAAGACGTCAACAGGTGTATGAAATTATGGATTTGCTGGACTGTTCTTATCAAAAGGACCAAGTAGGTCTGTTTGTATGGGCACGCATCCCTGAAAAATACAAGGATGGTTATGCGCTAAGCGATGCTGTTTTGGACAAGTCACGGGTATTTATTACACCGGGTGGAATTTTCGGAGACAAAGGCGATCAATATATACGCATCAGTCTCTGTGCCACAGTAGAGGTACTCAAAGAATCAATCCAGCGCATTAAAGATAATTTCTAAGACATTCGATATCGGGGCAGCTTAACTGCTTTGAAATTATCGATAGAATAATTGATCGACAAACAACCAGGGTATAAAGCGTTCGGTGTATAACATTTGAACAAAAATACGCTTAATATAATTGTTTACATATGAACATTGCCATTGTAGGCGTAGGCTTGATCGGCGGCTCAGTTGCCATTCGCCTAAAAGAAACAAAATTCTGCGACAAAATTATCGGTGTAGATAAGAGTCAAAAGAACTTAGATAAAGCGATGCACATCGGCTTCATTGACGAAACAGCAAGCTTAGAAGATGCGATTAAGAGCTGTAAAGTATTGGTGCTCACAATTCCTGTCGATGCCATTTTACATGTTGTTCCTCAAATCTTGGATTTGGTTACAGATCAGGTCGTCATTGACATGGGATCGACAAAAACAAATATTCTCAACAAAATCAAGGATCACCCTAACCGGGGGCGTTACGTTGCAGCCCATCCCATGGCCGGAACCGAGTATTCGGGGCCTGAGGCTGCAATACCGGGCTTATTCAAAGGCAAGATGATGGTGTATGTCGAAGCATTTAAAACTGATGAGGATGCTTTCGAGATCGCCGATGCCATCACAGACCAATTGGAGATGCGCAGCTGTTTTATGAATGCGGACGAACATGATGTACACACTGCTTATGTATCACACATCTCCCACCTAACCTCTTTCGCCCTCGCCTTAACGGTATTGGAAAAAGAGAAATCTCAGGGACGTATCTTTGAGCTGGCAGGATCGGGATTTGAATCTACAGTACGTCTTGCCAAAAGTTCGCCCGATATGTGGACACCTATTTTCAAGCAAAATCGCGAAAATGTACTCGAAGTACTCGAAGAACATATCAAGCAGCTTCAATCCCTGCACGATTCTATTGCCACGGAGGATTATGACAAATTGCACAAACTTATTACCCGTTCCAATAAGATAAAAAGGATCATTAAATAAAGGCTGCTCTAGTTAGAGCAGTAGGTATAAAAAGTCCACCAAAAGGTGGACTTTTTTTATTCATCTTCCAATTCATTGAATTTATCCAGGTCGGCTTTTGCCCCGATAGGATCACCCAATTTTTCACGAATTGCTGCGCGATATGAATACAAATCAGAATAATATGGATTCAAATCGATCGCTTTCGAGTAATCTGCCAGTGCGCCTGGTAAATCCTCCAACTTTTCATTCAAATCGGCCCGTAATGAATACACATAAAAATCTTCCGGATTGAGCGTAACAAGGCGGTCAAAATCCAATAATGCTTCCTCAAAATTTCCCAATCGCTCAAACAAAGATGCCCTTTCTTCGTAAACGATCGATGAATCACGATCTATTTCCTCCGCTTTGGCATAGTCTTCCAGCGCACTTTGGTAATTACGATAGGATTCAAACACTTTAGCGCGAAATATATAGGCGGCAGAACGATTCTCATCAAGAGCAATAGCCTGATTGAAATCGGACAATGCCAACTCAAAACAGGTCAATTTCAGGTACAAACTTCCTCTAAAAACCAACAGATTGCTATCCTTGTTATCGGATTCCGCAATAGCCGAAGAATAAAGACCGATTGCTTTTAGATAGCTATAGCAATGAACATATTCAAGTCCCAATGAATTTATTTCGTCAGTACTCAGCTGATTTGGCTTCGATTCCAGCTCTTGAATAACCAAATTATCGGCCTCAAAGTAAGTGAGTTCAGCTTGATTCTCCGCCCATTCCAATACACTATGATAATTAAAATCCAGTCTCTTGGCTATTTGATAATCATAGAAAGCACCTTCGTCTTCATCGATGAGGCGATAAACTAAACAACGGCTCGCATAAAAAAATGGCTCCTCTTTATACTGTTCGATTGCGTTTGTAAACGTTGCAATAGCTTGGTCATATGCCGCTATTTTAAAATAATAAAGACCTAAATAACTATAGGCAAGTGCATGATTAGTCAAAGCAATCGCTTGCTCAAGTAAAGCGACAGGATTGCCATCGCCACTGATTCCGACATTAAATCCTTCCAATGTAGATCTAATCGCGCTCTGTTGGACGGTTTCTAGCCAATTAGCGGAAAAAGATGAACTCGCTTCCGGAAAAAATGATGAAATAGGTAAAAAAGAAAACTTAGCAAGAAGTACGGGTACCGGCAGTGTAAAATCTGATTCCACAAAAGTATTGTTTTGTAGAATGACAGCTAGATTTGAAAACATATGCTTCATACCCAAAACTAAGCTAAATTTCGTTACAAAAGAAATCTAATGGGGGATCGGGTATTATAATCGGGTATTCTTATCAACTAATTTCACCTGTCAGGTATAAGTATTTATAGCGGACAATATCCCTCGAATTTGTAAATTTGATTAATTTTTCCTTTTTGAAAACATAATTGGAAACCTTCTCTTCCATCAAACGCAGGAATTCAACAAATTCAGCAAAAAAGGCTTGACGTTCTCCTGGTGTAAACTGGCTGTTTTTTACAATCCAAAAGAATTGCTCTTCATTTACATGGAAAGATACCTCATTTTTCTTTTCTTTTCGAAAAATAAAGATTGGGTCATTTTCTTGGTTAATAAATAAAGCAAAGCCTGTATTTCCACCATCCAAATTAACAACAAAAGCAGAAAAATGGACAGTACCGATCTGTAAATTTTCCAGACAAATTAATTTATGCAACATCAGGTTGACAATTAGATCACCTAAAATTATTAAGTTTTTATTAAAAAACAAAAAAAGGCCCACAAAATAATTGTGGGCCTTTTGTATTCGACGTAAATCTTATTAGAATGTAAATTTCACAGATGCATTCCAAGTTCTACCCTGTCCGATCAAAACAAAATTGGACGTGTCAATACCATTCCAAGTATTGTTCACATCCGTCACCAAGTTACTCGAAGTAGCTTCCGAAATATAGAACTTATTCAACACATTGTTCATGTTGACACGGAAACTCATACTGTTCTTGTCACTTACTTTGACATTGTAAGAAAGACCGGCATCCAAAAGATTAAAAGACGGTAATTTCATATAACGTCCATAAGTTTGGCCATCTATTACTTCTCTACGATAATTCGATGCATACAAACGCTCGTAATATCTGTAGTTTGCGTCAACAGACAAACCCTTAAACACTTTATATTTAGCACCAAATCCATAAGAAGTTTGCGCTGCGTTACCAACATGTTCACCGGTTAAATTAACCTGAGAACGTCCCAATTCGACGCGGTTATCGTTACGTACGACCGAGTTTACTGCGCCATCGTATTTCCAGTCACCTATCGATAAAAAACCTGTTAGGCTTAATTTTTCGATTGGGCGGGCCTCAAAATCAACTTCTACCCCGCTATGCACCTGTTTTACACCGTAATTTGTTGTATATAAATAGGCGCCTTCGACCAAAATACCAGGATCATTTGTTGGATTGTATTTTTTCACATCATCTGCCGTCGCTAAACTCGAACTACCCGTAACACGGTTTTCCCAAGTTGTGCGGTAAACATTCACATTCACATCCAAGAATCGAGAAGCAAATTTATAACCAGCCTCTAAACCAAGAATTTTTTCATTTTCAGCATTTTCATTAATATCATTTGCAAAATTCATGAAAATATTGTTTTGATAAGGCTGACGGGAATAGTACCCCGCATTACCAAAAACACTATGATGTCCCAATGTATAACTTACACCACCCTTCGTATTGTAACCAAAGTTGTTCACGTCTTTAGAATCCTCATTACCTGGTGTGTATTGAAAATAATCAGAACGCTTGTTTTGTTGTTCGGAAACCGATCCTTGGAAAAACGCTGTAAAGCCATTTTTCGCATATTCCAATTGACCGAACAGACCTCCGTAACGAATGTATTGATTGTAATCCCAAGCTAAACGATCTTCACGCGAATCAGGTTTACTTGAGAAAGCTTTCCAAGGGTTCGTTGAGTATGTATTTGTAACCAATGGCTTATTAGGGAAATTAACATTACCGCCTAATACAACACCATTTGTATTTCCAAGTGGATCAGTCAATTTACGATAGTGTGTACCTTTATAGTCCCTTACATCAAAACCGACATTGAAATTCAAGGATTCTGAAAGTTTACGATTATAGTTAGAAACTATACCGAACCATTGGTGATTGTTCACATCAGCAGCTAAATATTTGCCTGTATTGTATTTATCGCTTCGCAAGGATTGGCCACCCCCAGCAGCTAACGATGCGTAAACGACAGTTGACAAAGATGATTTATCATCGATCGTCCAGTCCCAGTTCAAGTTGGCTACTGGCTTATGATAAAAGTTCTTTTGTGCATTCATCATCACGCCGTTTGCATCCTTATAATTGTCGTTATAACGTCTGCCATTAGCGAGATAGTTAGACAATTTTGAGGTATAGCCTTGGTTGTGCCATTGTGGTGCACCCGTTACCATAAAGTTCAGGTTGTGCTTTTCATTCGCTTTATATCCAACAGACAAGAAATAACTTTGTCCAGCACCTTCTGTATGATCCATATAACCGTTACCTGACCACTGTGTAAACATAGCCGAAACAGCAAAACCGTTTTTCATCAGACCAGTATTGTAACCGACTGTTGCCTTCATAAACATATCGTTACCAACAGTGGTACGAACAAAACCACCCTCTTTCATTGCAGTGGATTGTGTCACGTAATTTACGGTTCCGCCGACAGATGAAATCGCTAATTTAGATGATCCCAAACCACGTTGAATCTGCACTAAAGAGGCAATATCTGTAAGTCCCGACCAATTTGACCAATATACACTTCCATTGTCCATACCATTGATAGGCTGACCGTTCAACAAAAATGCTGTATTGGACTGATCAAAACCACGTGTTGTCATAGAAGACTCACCAAAACCTTTTGCCTGACCAGTGATATAAACCGAAGGGGTATTAGCTAATGCTGAAGTAATATCCTGTGCTCCTACCCGTTCCTCTAAATCCTGCTTACGGATCGTCGAAACGGCAATCGGTGTCTTTCTTCCTGCCGCAATATCGATAACCCCATGACCGACAACAACAACCTCATCCAAATTTGTTGAAGATCCAGCCGTAAAAATTGGATTGATATTCAACGATTCCCCCGATTTCAGCATGATGTTTTCGAAAACAACAGGCGTTTCGCCAATGTAAGTTACCTCTACTTTGTAGGGGCCTCCTTCTTGAAGATTTGAAATTTGAAATTTTCCTTGGGCATCGGCTGAGCCACTTACTACTTGTCCACTTGGGATGTGGGTAATTTTAATGGTTGCTCCTTTAACCGTTTGTCCAGTAGCTTCTTTGACAACTCCTGAAACCGAACCAGTATTTGCTGTTTGACCTTGAACGGCACTATAACTAGCAAAAACAAGGGCAAAAAAAAGTAAAGACTTTTTCATGTTAGATGTGATTGTTTTGTTTTTGTGCCGCAAAATTAGGAATTGATTGTCTTTTTAACTAATTTTAACAATACCAATATGATGCAGTATCTCTATATAGAAAGAATGAATTTTAATCTTCCACAGAAAAACAGCAAATTTCAGCAAAAAGAGGCAATAAAAATACAGCATACATAAAATAAATACAACACATCCATCGTATTCATGAAAAAACATCAAAAATAGTCAGAATAATATTTTGTCTGTTTTGAATAAATCAAAACTTATCAATTTTACGATTTTTATGAATTGCATACAAGATTTTATAGCTTATCCCCATGCGGTGCTAAAAATTGTTTCTTTCAATCCGTCGTTTCCACCTACCTCCTTTTCTTCCCACAACAGCTGAAATAAGCCTATAAATAATTAACTTTAACTAATTTAAAAAATATGTTATCCATAGAACAAGCTTATACAGGCATTCTTGAACCGGAATTAATCGCTGAAATAGCGGAAAACGCGCATATAAAAACGTTCCGTGAAGGTGATCTCATCATTGATACCAATCAATATATCAAGGCGATGCCTCTCCTCTTGGATGGGGCAATAAAAATTGTCCGGGAGGATGAAGATAAAGGCGAATTGTTGCTCTACTATCTGGAAAAAGGTCAAACCTGTACAATGTCGATAGCCTGTTGCCTCGGGAATAAAAAAAGTGAAATTCGTGCGCTCGCAGAAAAAACAACGACTGTAGCCATGATTCCAAATGAGCTTGTCAACCTTTGGATGGGAAAATACCCTTCCTGGCGAAATTTCATCATATCAAGCTATTCAAGCCGTATGGACGAAATGTTACAAGCTGTTGATAGTCTAGCTTTTTCCAATATGGAAGAACGCATCATCAACTATTTAAAAGCCAAAGTGAAGCTGAATGACGACCGAATACTCACCCTTACGCATCAGGATATCGCTTCCGATTTAAATACATCCCGAGTCGTTGTCTCCCGAATTTTAAAAAAACTGGAACAGGAAGATAAAATAGTGCTGCTACGTAACGAAATTAGGGTATTGGTGGAATGAGCAAAACATTTGTATCTTTAGTTATACGTAAATTTCAAGAGCAATTAATGTAATTTTTAGATGAAGATAGAAAAATTAGGATTTATAGGATTAGGAAACATGGGGTATCCCATGGCTAAAAATCTAGAAAAAGCAGGATTCCCCCTTTCTGTTTACAATAGAAACAAGGCTAAAGCAGCAGGTTTTGAAGAGCAATCAATTATCAGAGAAGATATAGGTGAATTAGTCGATCATAGCGATATTATATTCTCCATGCTCACAAATGATGAAGCGGTCAACGAAGTTTATGAAAAAATCCTCCAAAGGGAGATCAAGGGCAAATTATTTGTCGATATGAGTACAATATCTCGTGAACGCTGTATTTCAATAGCCACTAAGCTAAAAGAAAAAGGCGCTGCTTTTATCGATGCTCCCGTTGCCGGCAGTACCAAGCCAGCGACTGAGGGTACACTTATTATTATGGTCGGTGGTGATCCCGAAGACCTTCATCGCGCCCGACCATACCTCGAGCAGATGGGAAAATCGATCAAACATCTCGGCGAAAATGGTCAGGGAATTGCCGCTAAACTTGCGATCAACTATTTCCTTTCGACGATTTACCAAGGTCTCGCGGAGACGATCTTATTTTCAGATAAACTGGGAATTCAACGAAGCGATATGCTCGAAATCATCAACGATAGTGCCAGCGGCAGTGGGGCAACAAAAGTGAAAACACCATTATTGGTGGAAGAAAACTACAGTCCTGCATTTGCGCTAGACCTTATGCTGAAAGATATTCGACTGGCTCAACAGGCCGGTGCTGACTATCCCCTCCTCAAGACCTTACTCGAAACCTACGGAAAAGCACAGGATCAAGGTCTCGGACAGCTCGATGTTATTGGTATCATTGAATCCATCAAGTCATAGCTTCAGGTTGGCGACAGTGAAAAAAATGTACATTGAAAATTATATTTAGTTGAGATGGACTCCAAATTAGGTTCATTTCTGATCACACAAAATAATAAGTGGAACAAATTATTAACAGATGAAAACAGTTATGACACTATTGGTGCTTACTATGGTCACCATGACTACGCAGGCCCAACAATTAAAACAGGTTTCTTACCAGGATGGTGAACAAAAACTCAACGGCATGGTAACCTCCAATAGGGCAAAAAAAGGCCCTGCTGTCTTAATTCTTCCGGCATGGAAGGGAATTGACAACGAAGCGAAACAAGCTGCATTGCTTCTTGAAAAAGAAGGTTACATCGCGTTCATTGCCGACATCTACGGTGAAGGAAATATTCCCTCGGACAACACCGCAGCTTCGAAAATTGCCGGCCACTATAAGACAGACTATAAAGCTTATCAGCATCGCATAATGCTCGCATTGGAACAACTGAAAAAAGAGGGCGCGGATCCGACGAAAATTGCTGTCATCGGCTATTGTTTTGGAGGTTCAGGAGCCTTAGAAGCAGCGAGAGCCGGCTTCCCCGTCAATGCAGTGATCAGTATCCACGGAGGCCTATCCAAAGCTGCCGACAGACCCAATGGTTCGATCAAAACAAAAGTACTCGTTGAGCACCCAGCAGCCGATAAAAGCGTATCAAAAGAAGATTACGATGGGTTGGTCAAGGAATTAAATGAAGGAAAAGCAGACTGGCAAATAATTACCTACGCAAATTCGGGACATACGTTTACGAATCCCGAGTCAGCCGAATATAACCCCGTAATGGCTAAACGTGCCTGGGAGCACACCTTATTATTTTTGAAAGAAGTATTAAATTAAATAGCAAAGTCAACAACAGCAATATCGACCCAAATGAATTATAACGCGAAACTGCACATTTATCCGATTATCATTCAGTTGTTGATATTGCTGTTATATAGTCCCAGCGCAGCATCGCAAACAGTAAAATCGCTAACAATAGCTAGCCCAACGCATGCAGTTCTTTTTCTAACCAATGAGTCCGATAAATCAACTGATTTTATCATGCGTCTACACGAAAAAAATGCTGCTGAGATTTTCAAATTAGTACCTTATAGCACAACAAAGTTACTGGTCACAAAAACCGATGCAAAAAAACTCACATTCATCGTTAAAAATCACCAGTGGACCATCGACGTATTGTCATTGAAGCAACGTCATGCCATGATCTTGTTTGATGGATTAGCCAAACCCAAGATCATATACGATAGTAATACCTATCTGGCAGCAGCCAAACCGATATTAAACACCAGCACACAAATTGCGTCAAAGAAAGCTTCTGCACAATATAATGCCTCACATTTCTTTGACTCAATCGCACAAGTTCAATTTATTCCATCCGGGCAATATGCAGCGGCTATTATCGCAAATTCCGCTCTTCCTCTTTATTACAGTCAGCGTAAGAATAAATGTGACGGCACTTATGTAATGCAGCAGTTTTCGGACGAAAATGCGGTGCAATCCGGTGCAATTATGACGACTGTATATGAAGAAGGCAAAGAGATCACATCGAACAATCTTTCCGGGGGAAATAATTATTACAACAAAAGATGCTATAATCAATTCGGACTTATCGACTCCATACAGTACCTTCGAAATAGTAAGTGGAGCAGCAGTACAATTTACCGGTATCTCCCAAATACCATTGTTTCCTACGATCCTACATTTGAATCGGCGATGATTTATCACTTGAACAGTAAACTCCAGGTTATAAAAAGTGAATCCATTCATTTTGTCTATCAACGGAGAGACTGGACCATTTACAGTTATGATCAACAGAATCGAATTACTGAAGAGATTTCGGGCAGAAATGATCAAAGAGAAAGTCGCGTCCGCTATCAGTATGATAGTCCGGAAACAAGTGACTACTCGCTGCGCCAAACCTTCGATCAAAGCGATCGACTGACAGCCGAAATCAAGCGATCGTACCGAGCCAACGAAACGATTGATGAGTTTTATTATGAGGGTGTATTACAACAAAAATCTATTGTAAAAGATCTCGGAAACTGTGCCTACGAAAGCTTGATCTATAACAAGGAGGGAAAGTTAACAGCGAAATACATACAGGCAAAGAAAACCAACTAAACGAACTGAAAAACTGCACTAAGCTCAGACAATAAGATTCTTGATTTTGACAAAAAAATATTCGACGAAATTCGGCAAAAAACACATTTCTGCACTAATTTTGATAGCGATACATAAACGTCAAATTGAGAAAAAGAAAACTGATCAGTCAACTTCATCCCATACTCTATTTTATTGCAGTATGGGCGAGAAGAGTGCAGCGCAAAGCCGTTTGGCTATTTGATAATAAGAAATACAGCACAGCTAAATCAACTGAAAAACTTCCCTTTCGTATTAAAAAGCATCAGTCTGTCTTATTAAAAAAACTAGGCGAAAATAATATGCAATTGCAGATTAACAAAGTTACCAACCTGAAAATTGCAGCAGCACAGATTAATAGCATTCTGATCAGACCGAAGGAAACCTTTTCATTTTGTAAACTCGTTGGACTACCCACTGTAAAAAAAGGATATCTGCCCGGCATGGAGTTATCCTTTGGTGAAGCAAGAGCGGGTATTGGCGGTGGAATCTGTCAAATATCCAACCTCATCCATTGGCTTGTTATCCATAGTCCACTCACCGTCAATGAACGTTATCACCACTCTTTTGATCCATTTCCGGACGATGGCCGTGTTTTGCCATTCGGTAGTGGAGCTACCGTCTTTTATAATTACCGCGACTATCAATTCACCAACAACACGCCTTACACCTTTCAAATAAATCTCTGGTTCACAGACAAATGTTTAGAGGGCGAATTAAGAATTGATCAAGAACTGGATTTTGCGTACCATGTCGTTGAAAAAGAACATCAATTTCTTAAAATAGACAATCAGTTCTTTCGGAAAAATGAGATTTGGCGCGAGAAATTTTTAAAGTTTCAGGGTGGAAAGATTTTGGAAACCGAACTTTTGACCAAAAATTTTGCCCGGGTTACCTATACCCCTGTTGAATACATTGAAATTAGTGCCGATCAAAATCCGGCCGATTAATTCAACAAGCTAATGATCGAAAAATGACGGATATGAAAAGTCCTCTTTTTTGTTTAAGTTTGGTCTGGCTTTGGGGGTATTCTGTATAGAATTGAGATAGTCCCTTTGAACCTGATTCGGTTTATACCGGCGTAGGGAAAAGCAAAAATCCACTGTACAGCATACTCCTTTACTGCACAGGCTATCGCTCTTCTTCCCTCCAAGGCCACACAGTATATCTTAGCATATGTAAAAAAATGGAAGATTCAATTATCAATTTATTAGAGCAGCTGAGGGTCGAAAAACCCCTTGTACACAACATCACAAACCTAGTCGTGATGAACAATACTGCCAACGCACTTTTAGCCCTAGGAGCGTCCCCTGTGATGGTACACAGCCCATTAGAAGTACGCGAGGTTGTCGATATTGCACAAGCTCTTGTCATTAATATCGGCACCTTGAGTGAAGATACTGCCGAAGCTATGCTGGTTGCTACCGAACATGCCAATACCATTGGACGGCCATGGGTACTTGATCCTGTTGGTGCTGGGATATCAGCATTCCGCAATGATTTATTATCCAATCTACTGGATCTCAAACCCACGGTTATTCGTGGAAATGCATCAGAAATCATGACGCTGTACAATTTCAACCAACCGAACACAAAGGGAGTCGACAGCACGACAGCGAGTAAAGATGCGCTCCGATTTGGCCAATTATTACAAGAACAAACCGGCTCCATTATCTGTATTTCTGGAGAAGTAGACTATATCCTTTCACAGCAATATCGGGTTGAAGTTTTTAATGGCAACCCTTTAATGACACAGGTAACTGGGCTTGGCTGTAGTGCTACTGCGCTTATTGGTGCATTTCTAGGTGTTACAGACCAATATTTTGAAGCAGCTGTTGCCGGTGTATCCATTCTGAGCTTAGCGGGAGAACTCGCTGCCCAAACAGCAGCTGGACCGGGCACCCTGCAATTGAATCTCTATGATGAACTCTATCAGCTCAATGCAGAACGTCTAAAATCAAAGCTCAAGATCAAACGCTATGCGCATTAATCCGCTTTTTCCCTACCCTTTATATTTGGTAATTTCTGAGCGGGACTGTTATCCTCAAAATTGGCTCAATGTTGCCGAAGAAGCCATTATTGGCGGAGTCGATCTTATACAATTGCGCGAAAAGGCTGACGATCCGGCCACATTTTTGGATAAAGCCATCCGTTTGAAAAAACTGACCGATCATTATGGTATTCCGCTCGTGATCAATGATGCCGTAGCAATCGCTGCCCAAATCGAGGCATGGGGAGTACATGTGGGTCAAAATGATTTGCAGCCGCTCGCTATTCGCGAAAAATATGGTGATAAATTAACCATAGGCTGGTCCATAGAAGACATGCAACAACTGGAAAGTGAACAAATGTACACCGTCGACCACCTTGGTGTAAGCCCCATTTTTTCTACGAAAACAAAAGTAGATACGGTTACTGAATGGGGAATTGCGGGTTTAAAACAACTTCGGAGTAGGACGGAAAAACCATTGATCGCTATCGGAAGGATGAATTTACAAACAGCAGAAGAGACCTGGAATGCCGGTGCAGACTCCATTGCAGTCGTTTCGGCCATATGCCAAAGTCAAGATCCCAGAGCTGCCAGTGCACAACTAAAAGAACTATTAAAATGACAAAAGATAAAAAATACCGCGTCCCTACCGTACTCAGCATTGCGGGGTTCGATGGTAGCGGTGGTGCAGGTATACAGGCAGATACCAAAACCATATCTGCATTAGGTTGTTATGCCATGAATGTTTTAACTGCCTTACCCGTTCAGAACACACAAGGTGTAAGACGTATTTATGAAATTCCTACAGCAGCCGTCCAGGACCAATTGGATGCTATTTTTGACGATATCTATCCCGATGCAATCAAAATAGGAATGGTACACAATATTGAACTTGTGGAGCTTATTAGCAGCTATTTAAAAGAATATAAAGGGCCTATCGTATTTGATCCAGTCATGGTCTCGACCAGCGGGCACAAGCTCATTCACGATGATACAATTCAGGCCTGCATAGAACTTCTTTTTCCTTTAGCAATGCTGATTACACCAAATTTAGACGAGGTAAGTGTTTTAGTAAACGAAGTTATTGACAATGTTGAGAAGATGAAAAAAGCGGGAAATAGCCTATTGGCGAAAGGTTGTCAATCCGTTTTGATTAAAGGCGGGCATCTCCAAAGTCAAGAATTAACATCCCTGTTGTTCCAGCACAAGAGTCCACCAATTGAATTCAAATCTCAAAAAATTAACAGCAAAAATACACATGGTTCCGGTTGTTCGCTTTCTTCAGCAATTGCGAGCCATTTGGCACAAGGCGTTGGTCTCGATAGCGCGGTTGAATTCGCATTGGCCTATATACACGCAGCAATAGCTGGTAGCAAAGATCTCGTCATTGGCAAAGGAAATGGGCCATTAAATCACTTCCATAATCCGATTAAACTTATTCAATATGAACTGGACTGATCATGCCTGGGAATCCATAACAGCTATTTATTCGGATATACTTACTATGCCATTTATTGTTCAGCTTAGTGATGGTAGTCTTCCCCTGGATAAATTTCAATTTTACATGCAGCAGGATGCTTTCTATTTAGAAGAATTTGGCCGTGTGCTCGCCTTTATAGGTGCAAAAAGTGCGGATAACCAACAAGCATTGGACTATTTCGAATTTGGTCGCAATGCGCTTCTTGTTGAACGGGCATTACACGAAAATTACTTTCGGGAATTTGGTTTAAGTCCTGCCGACAAGAGCAACAAAATCGAACCAACCTGCCATCATTATGTCCATTTTCTTAAAAGCGTAGCCGCTTTCGAGAGCATTGAGGTCGCTATGGCGGCAACACTCCCCTGTTTTTGGATTTATAAGGAGGTCGGAGATCACATTGTATCGACAGCAAATACACAGGGAAATCCCTATTCCAAATGGATAGAAACCTATAGCGGTGAGGATTTTGCACAGGGCGTTATCAAGGCGAAAAACTACGTTGACAAAATTGCTGCAGAAACTACTGCAACAAAACGGGAGAAGATGCGACAAGTATTTATAACAGCTTCCCAATTAGAGTATCAATTCTGGTTAGCAGCCTACAAACGAAGGGTATGGTAAACAAACTATTGTCCGATACCGAACAGTTGATGTTCAAAAATGAGCATTAACGAAAATAGCACTCAGAAACAAAACTAGTGTTAATCAGTATTTTAAACGGATTTAAAGTTTTGGCATTACTATTATACTATAGGTGGCAGTTAACGATAGAGCGTGCACATAAGTGCATAAGCACATAAGAAACGATAAAAAGGGGAATTAAAATGAAACTTTCAGTAACAATAAATTTAAACTAATAACAGAAAAATAATGAAAAGAATCTTAACCATTGCCTTTATTTCATTTTTATATGTAGCTCAGGCACAAGAACGCGAAACACGCAAAATCACTGCTCCAGATGGCATTTCATCGGCAACTTCATTACGTGTAGATTATATTCACTCTAATCGCAACGAGGTTGTTGTTGAAGCAGATAATCCCGAGCATTTATCCCTTATCGAAACGACTGTAAAAAACGGTACACTCTATGTACAGTATAAAAGAAACAGTTCTGTCAGAAATGCGAGAAACAATCGCGTAACTGTTTACTCAAGTAAGATACCAACACGTTTTTCGGCATCTTCTAGCAGTTCAATTCATACCGATGAAACAATTAAGGCCGATAAAATTTCTGTTGACGTATCTTCTTCAGCAAGCATATCCCTTAAAAGATTAATTGCGGATGATATAAGCCTTTCAACAAGTTCTTCGAGTAGTTTAACAACGAATGTGAGCAGTAAAAATTTGCAGGTATCTGCAAGTAGTTCGTCCAGCCAAGACATTTCGGGAAGTGCTTCAAATTTAAATTTGAACACCAACTCATCGGCATCGGTTGATATGAGCCGTTTCTCAACAACAAATGCCCAAATACAAGCGAATTCGTCTGCAAATGTAACGCTCAGCGTGAAAGAAAACTTACAGGGAAAGGTTTCTACATCTGCCAGAATTGCGTTAAAAAATCAACCAAAAAATGTCCAAGTTGACAAATCAACTAGCGGCAGAGTAGTACTATAATTTTTAGTGTGGTCTTTAATAAAGACTGTTTGTTTATGTTTAATGTTTAGTTAGCTTAAAGGTGATACATACCCCAGTATCACCTTTGCTTTTATCGACCTTTTTGCTCACACTTCTCCTTCTCCTTCTCCTTCTCCTTCTCCTTATAAATTTGCACATTAATCACTTCAAAAAGCAGTATCAGGAAATTAGTGAGATCGATAACACCACCAGATTTCTGCTCAAAAAAAACTATTTTAGGTCTCGGTTTCACGACATTTTTGTATATTAATATGCATATAAATGATAAACTTTCGGCGTAATGGATAATTTCTTAGCGACTTGTATAAAGCAATTTCAATATTATAAATCATTGGGTGATAAAACATTTACACAACTAAGCACTGAACAGCTCTTTTGGCATCCAAATGATTCAAGCAATAGCATTGCATTAATTGTAAAACATTTAGGTGGAAATATGCTTTCCCGTTGGACGGATTTTCTCAGCACAGATGGTGAAAAAGAAAATAGGAACCGGGATCAGGAATTTGAGAACAGCTGGACAGATCGCGACGAGCTTATTACTTATTGGAATGCTGGATGGGCTTGTCTATTTCAAGCAATAGAATCGCTCGGAGAAGAAGATCTCGTTAAAATCATCTATATCCGTAATCAAGGACATACCGTCATGGAAGCGATCTTGCGGCAACTCGCACATTATCCTTACCACATCGGGCAGATTCTCTATATCGGAAAAATATGTTTGGATGATAAATGGTCCACCTTATCGATACCCAAAGGTCATTCAGCTTCCTATAATAAGGAGAAATTCAGCCACGAAAAACAGCAACAACATTTCACCTCCGAGTTTCTAAAAGGAAATCAGGAGAATATGTAGTAAATAGGCTTTTACACTCCATTAACACAGTAATTACTTAAATGAAAGCATTGGATTTTAACCTGTTTTTCGCCAACTTTTAAGTATATTTGTCATACACACAACTATTCTTTTTTAGTTGATTTCATTAGTAAGTACGTTGTTTTAAGACTATGAAAAATTCGATTAAGATCATCAACAATTACGAGTACAAAAAGTTATTTCTACCTGATGTTTCTGAGCACAATTTATTCAATGAAAATAAAATTCAAGTCTATCGAATTGAGAATTACCTACGCAGTATCCTGATGCCTGTCATCCCCTATCGTACAACGTTTAATTTTCTCATTTTTGTAACGAAGGGATCCCTGACCCAACATCTCGAAAGCGCATCTTACACATTAACTGAAAATCAAGTCATTAACATCAAACAAGGCAATATCACGGCCACACTGGCAATCTCTGATGATGTAGAAGGTTTTTTTGTAGTCTATGAAAATGAAATTGTGACTGATATTGAACTTGGTATAAACGATATCAAATTTTTCAATTCCCATCCTTTTACCACACTAAAAGCCCATGTAGCACATTGGATCCAACAAATGTTGGTATTATTGGAAGAAGAACTTTTTACTGAGGGCCGTGTGATGGAAGTCTGCATTTCAATGATGCAGTGTATCTTATTAAAGGTGATAAAATCGGATATTGAAACAAAGGCCCCGATGAGCCGACAGCTAGATATTGCTTTCCGTTTTCGCGAATATGTACAAAAATTCCATATCGATCATAAAAACGTATTATTCTATGCCAATTTATTACATATTTCAGAAAACTACCTCAATAAATGTGTTAAAGAAGCGACGAATAAACCACCGAAACAATGGATTAGCGAAATAAGTATCTTACATAGCCAGATTCTGCTGCAGGATGCTACGAGAGATATTGCCGGTATAGCCTTTGAATTGAAATTTCAATCGCCCTCGTATTTTACTCGGCTATTTAAAAAAATCACTGGGTATTCACCCAGTGACTATCGAAAACATAAGTTTATGGCGGGCTAATGTTTTTTACTGTAAGGTAAATTCCAGATTAAATCTACGGCCAAATAATGAACGCCAAAATCTACTTTGTCATAGCCTTTAATTAAGTCGTTCATATACCCCAGATCCAATCGCAAAGGTGTTTTTGGAATATCTGTCATGTAATAGAAACCCAGACGGGTCTCTTTATAAGCAAAGCTAGACCATGTACTAGCAGGTTCGTAAAGCTTACTGATTGCAAAAAGCCCTTCTGCGCTCAAAGCCAATTCTTGCTTATTTTTAGCCGAAATTTTAAAATTTAGCTGCGATTTCAAGCGAGTCCTAAATTGAAAATTCTCTTCTGTTTTCTGAAAATCAGCTGTAAAGAACTTTCGAAACTCTTGCCTTAAGGTATTTTTCCATTTCAAACGATCATTCAGGATAAATGTATACGCATATCGCCCATATAACCTAAATTCTTGCTCGACACCTTCATTATGGTAGGGTGCCGCCTCATCATAAACGTTTTGGCGACGATAGCTCAATGCATAGCTATATTGTTGATTCTTGGCAAACTTATGATAGACTTCATGATTTAGCACCCAAATGGCCTGCTTATGAAATGGATTTGAATCGTCGGGCGTACTTTTGGTTCCCAGACCGATGTAGGTTAGTGCCTCTTTGGTTCCCGCACTATCCAGTTTCCGGCGTAGGCCCAGAACAGACCAAGATGCGGTCCTTGCTTTTCCTAACCCCGGTGGACTGACTTGCCCGTAGGCAGTATTTACATGAATTCCCAATAAGAGCATTATTGGGAATAGTTTTATTAAACGAAATTTAAACATACATAAAATTTTAGTTCACAAAAAGGACTAGGAAGTCCCTTCTGCTGATGAAAATTTATTCACCAACCATTTATCGATAAGTTTGACCGGTTGCATCGCCCACATCGCAAAAACAAATGGGAAAGTCAATGTTGTCCAGCCGTTATGAATCAAAAAGTGATCAAAATATGTGGCGATAATTGTTCCGATCAGTACATATACGCCATCACGAACACGTGGGCCGCTCAGAGCGATTCCAACCAAAACCGCATTGAAGCTAAAAATGCCATTATTGGTCATATCTGCAGATTCATGGCCATGGTGCGAAATATAAACACTGATGATAACAGCAGCGAAACCGTAAAGTGCTCCCATGGGATTGCTCAGGAAAACCCCAATGAAAAAGATCAATCCAGCAATTAAACTACCCTGAAAAATAACCTGACCAAAGGCATGGCCTTCAATTAAGAAATCATCCATTTCTTGAATATCAACAAAATGCTCGGGTACCGTCCTTAAAGCCAATTCTGGAATACTCAACACATACAATGCGATCCAGGTAATTAAGATAAAAGGAAATGTAAATACCGGCAGATTCTTCTTTAATGCAAAACCCATCAAGATGGTGGTCAACGCAGATCCGACGATTAAAGCTCCCCATACCCAGACGTTTGTCTGAAAATAGAAAACCAAAGCAATACCATAAAGCGTAGCATTAAATCCGAAGAGTCCATCATTGATATGACCCTCATCAAATTTCATCAACTTGGCAGTCAATACCCCGACGATATTGGCGAGGATTCCCGCAAAGCCCATTAGTGCCGAATCATAAATAATGGCGCCTATAAATAAAATACCCGTCCAAATGTTACCCTGTAACATAATTTGCCCAAATCCTTTAAAAAAAGCTTTTACAAAAGCTAGGATGTTATTTTTCATTGGAATATAATTAGTTGTTATTCAAAAATATGTTGTCCCATAATGCGCTTTGCATTTCTTTAAAAAGAAGATAAAGCTGTTCGGCACCGTAACCTAAAACGCGAACCATAAAACCGTCGTGCTGCAATTCACTAATACCAAACGCAACGTCTTTGGTTTCCCCATATTGTTCATGGAAAGTCTCGATCCAGTCACTTGGATTCAAGCCGGCACTATTAAGGTAGATCAAAGTTCCCTGATGCGTATAGCCTTCCAAAATACCCAAGCCTTGTATAGGCATACGATCTGGCTGCAGCAATACATTATCTTTCACTACAAGCCTACCATTGACATAACATTCTGTCAGATTTTGAAAGTGATTGTACATAAACTCTTCTCCGGACATTTTCCGACCACAAGTCACGATTTCACTAAGCAATAAGTGACAATTAGAAGCAAGATGTACAATGTTATGGCTCAAAAAATGAGACGAATGTTGTGGTACTACAGGATGGGGCACATAAGAAAAAACAGCATTTTCACCGATATTCACTTCCATAGTTTGGGACGAATGGCCTTTCATATGAAACAAACGCTGGTAAGCTTGCGTTTGTAACTGCAGCTTAGCGCCCGGAGCAATATCAACTTGAATACGATGGTCATCTCCATCCAACAAACCAGGCGATGAACTCATAATCATCAGATACGCTGCATTGTCTTTTTGATATTGTCCAACTGGAACGATACGAAACGGTTGTGTCGCATATGCATCTTTTAAAAAGGATTTTCCTTCGCGATGTGCTATTTTAATATCTAAAGAACAGATCATAACTAACGTAGTAAATTAGGTTCCTCAACATCTTGAAGGAGTGCGTATTTTTTAATCCAGCCTACAATCTCTTCCAAACCATCTCCGGTTTTTAGATTTGAAAATAAGAATGGAGAACCTTTACGCATTTTACGTGCATCATGCTCCATTACTTCTAAGCTTGCGCCTACATAGGGTGCCAAATCTTTCTTATTGATCAATAAAAGATCAGATCTTGTAATTGCTGGACCACCTTTACGAGGCATTTTTTCACCTTCGGCAACATCAATTACGAAAATGGTAATATCGGCCAGATCCGGGCTATAGGTAGAAGTTAGGTTATCACCACCACTTTCAATCAAAATCAACTCTAAATCCGGGAAGCGGCTTGCTAGTTCATCTACAGCTTCCAGATTCATACTCGCATCCTCCCGTATGGCCGTATGCGGGCAACCGCCGGTTTCTACACCGATAATTCGTTCACGGGGCAGCAAACTATTTTTAGCCATGTACTCCGCATCTTCCTTCGTATAGATATCATTTGTAATTACTGCAAGATCAATTTCATTCATCAAACGTCTGCTCAATCTTTCCAATAATGCTGTTTTACCAGACCCTACTGGTCCACCAACTCCTATTTTAACATATTTTCTATTTTCCATTGTAATTGTTTTTTAAGAAATATAAACTCTAGAATATAATCGTTCGTGTTGCATGCAACGGATGTCAAATCCAATGTTGCATAAGCCCACTAAATTCCGTTCAACTGTTAAGGTCTCTTTGCAGAGATCAAGTATATCATCATGTAAACCAAAAAGTATATCTTGGCCATCCAACTGCCCTAATGGCACCAGTTTAACAGCATTGGTCACCATTGTAATAGCGGCATTATAATAAAAGCCGTGTAACGCTTCTTCCAAAGGAATTGCTAAAAGTGACGCCAACATGCCATACATCAAACAGTAATGACTATCTACTTCCTTCTTTTGGATTAATTCACCCCAGGACAACATAAAATCCTGCTGTTGATACCGACTGAATATTTTATAAATACGGACGCCCAGTTTTTTACTGGCATCGCGAATTTCTCTTGGACTTTTTAATGCTGTACATTCTTGATCTAGGGCGATCAATGCATCCATGTCCTGCGAAGAAGTTGCTTCATAGGCCAATTTCATCAAAGCAGCATCATTGTACTTCAGATTATACCAGAGGTTATGACGCACATAATTGTCCGCCGTAGCCTTATCACAGACCAAGCCCTGTTGCACATAGGTCTCCAGTCCATTGGAATGGGTAAACCCACCAATTGGCAATGTAGGATCTGCTAGATGAAGTAACTTGCCTAGAAATGTATTTTTCATTGACATTATTTTTTATTGTAAGTATATATCTTCAAGGACCAATCAGCCCCTTGCGTAGTCTTCGCTATCATTGGGCATCCAAGCTGACCAAGTTTTTCCTTTGATCCCTATTTTTCCCATTAAGACATCAATGCGCTCGCTACGTTCGCTTATCGGACAGAAAGGATCTTCAATCTCATTTCATAACTGCTGGCCCTTGCGAATTCATGAAGGCTTTATCGCTGATTAAGAGCGGTATATTCTTCGTCGAAAACTTCATCTTCTGATGATGTTTTGGGTCGACATTTGCATTGAGCTGACGTAAAAGTTGGCGCTCGCAACGTTGCGGGTCAAACCCCTGTTTCGCTAACCACTCGTACATTGACCTTTCATAAGGCATAAGCAATTCATTTGCCTCCACAAATAGAGGCAAATGTTTGTTTCCAATTTCACTGGCTACAAAAGCAGTTCGCAGGAAATCAATTGCCATGACACGGATTACTTCACAAGGTTTGATCGTTACCACAACCATTTTCTCTTCATCTTCGTACAAGATATCGCCATCCTGCAAACTGGAGGTATTACCCAACAATTTGACGGCAATATCCATTCCCTCCGCTGTACGTAAACGTTGAATACGTTTGGTCGACTCATACCATTCAATAGCGAGCGAATCAAGACGCTTATTGATCTGCTCCCCCTGAATATTCCTTGTGATTTCCGTGATTATCATTTTTTAATTTTTAATAAATAGATTTTTAGATAAGCCTAAACCTACTGTAGATCCATTGATTCCCGTAATGACTTCGTGATCATTGGGAATAGCAGCATCTTTACTATTTCTCTTTTTATAAGACAATTCTGCCACTTTAGCTTTTAATGCCCAACCTTTTCCCAAGGCGATACCCACAAGCGGGTACACTCTGAATAGATAGCCATTGTATTTACCATCGACCATAGTACCACCGGTAACGACATGTTGATCGCCCCACAAATAATGAACATCAACCTGGCCAATTAACATGAAATGCTCACTCAGAGGCCAAGTATTACTATAGAAAGGTCCTATTTCATGCGAATGATCTGTGAAATCCAATGCTTTATCCTTAGCAGAATTGAATCCATAGTTTAGCCCCGCATTCATGTTGTCCGTGAAAAAATAGGCAGCACCTACCGGAGCGGCACTAAATTGATGCCCAGCTGTTGTTTCGTGGTAATTCAGTGACCCATAAACCATGATACCCCCCTTTTGCGCATAGGCCGATTGTATCGTAAAGCATGCTATTGCTATACAACAGCCTAAAAATGTCTTCAAATTTTTCATTAGCGTAAATCGTATTTTAGCAGTAATGAAGCATCATGAGCGGTCATTATTCCCTCTCTTTATGCGCTTTTGATAAGCTCATGATGATTTCATCAACATATTGTTTTTCATAGTTTATGGCGTGATATCGGATCACGCCATAAAAAAGTACTATAGGGTTAAAACAAGAAGTATCGTTGTCCCAACGAAACTGTATCAACCGGTTTTGATCGCAAGATCTCACCGTCAAGACTTACCTCATAATTTTCTGGATTAACGATAATTTCAGGTGTAGCGTCATTGTGGATCATATCTTTTTTGGAGATATTCCGACAATTTTCTACAGCAAGTAAGGTTCTTTCCAATTTATATTCTTCTTTAATTCCTTTTTCCAATGAAATTTTAGAGACAAAGTCAAAACAAGTTTGGTGAACAGCTTTACCTAAACCACCGAACATTGTTCTTAAAATAATTGGCTGTGGCGTAGGAATGGAAGCATTCGCATCACCCATTTTTGAAGCGATAATCATCCCGCCCTTAATAATCATTTCTGGTTTTGCGCCAAATAAAGCAGGACGCCAGATCACCATATCGGCAATTTTACCGGGCTCGATTGAACCAACATATTTGGAAATACCATGAGCAATTGCTGGATTGATCGTGTATTTCGCTACATAGCGGCGTGCACGGAAATTATCGTTGTCCTTGCCTTCGTCTTCAGGTAATGGGCCTACTTGCTTCTTCATTTTGTCTGCAGTCTGCCAAGTCCGTGTAATGACTTCACCTACACGACCCATTGCCTGCGAATCCGAGCTCATGATACTGAATACACCGCGATCTTGCAGTACATCCTCAGCAGCAATCGTTTCTGGACGGATACGAGAGTCAGCAAAAGCTACGTCTTCCGGAATTTCTTTACTCAAGTGGTGACAAACCATCAGCATATCCAAGTGCTCGTCAATCGTATTTTTTGTGAATGGACGTGTTGGATTTGTCGATGCTGGCAAAACATTTGGATACATCGCCGATTTGATGATATCTGGAGCGTGACCACCACCAGCACCCTCTGTATGGAATGTATGGATGACACGTCCATTGATAGCTTGGATCGTATCTTCTAAGAAACCCGCTTCATTCAAGGTATCTGTATGGATTGCAACCTGCACATCGTATTGATCTGCAACAGTCAAAGCTCTGTCGATTGTTGCTGGTGTAGCACCCCAATCTTCGTGGATTTTAACGCCTAGCGCGCCTGCTTCAATTTGCTCCACAATAGGTTGTTCCGTACCTACGTTTCCTTTACCAAAGAAACCGAAGTTCATTGGAAGGTCTTCAACAGCTTGCAACATGCGGCGTAAATTCCATTTACCCGGTGTTACTGTAGTTGCATTTGTTCCATCCGCTGGACCTGTACCACCACCAATCATTGTTGTAACACCACTATACAAGGCCGTTTCAACTTGTGTTGGGCTGATATAGTGAATATGGGTATCAATACCACCTGGAGTTAAGATATATCCCGATCCACCATGTACCTCAGTAGAAGCACCGATAATCATATTTGGTGTAATATTGTCCATTGTATCCGGATTTCCAGCACGACCAACACCAACAATTTTACCATCCTTAATACCAATATCACCTTTCACGATACCCCAGTGGTCAATGACGATAGCATCAGTGATCACCATATCCAATGTACCTTCATCACGTGTATGAACTGAAGATTGGCACATCCCGTCACGGACAGTCTTACCACCGCCAAATTTGGCTTCATCGCCGTAGTAAGCATAGTCTTTTTCGACTTCAATAATGATATCTGTATCTCCTAAACGGATTTTATCTCCACTTGTAGGGCCAAAGATGGCGCTATAATTTAATTTGCTAACTTTTAAACTCATGATACTTTGTTTTTAAAGCCTTGTTCTTTTACTTTTTTCATTGCATTTGCTTTCGCAACTTCGGTTTCGGTATCTCCATTTGCCAAATCATTGTGGCCATAGATCCTTCTTGCACCTGCATAAGGGACCAATTCGACGTCTTTTGATTCACCTGGTTCAAAACGAATTGCTGTACTGGCGATAATATTCAACCGTTTGCCAAATGCTTTTTCACGATCAAACTCCATCATTTTGTTCACCTCAAAGAAATGAAAATGTGAACCTACCTGAATTGGTCTATCACCTGTATTTGTCACAGTGATCGTTGTAATTTCTCTACCTTCATTGCAGATAACACAGCCATCTGCAATAAAAAATTCTCCTGGGATCATAGATTATATTTTTAACAATTAGCGAATCGGGTTATGAACAGTAACCAGTTTTGTACCATCTGGAAATGTAGCTTCAATCTGTACATCATGAATCATTTCAGGGACACCTTCCATGACATCTTCACGTGTCAACAACGTTGCACCATACTGCATTAAATCCGCAACAGTACGTCCGTCACGAGCAGCTTCCAAAAGTTCACTACTGATCAATGCAATAGACTCCGGATAGTTTAATTTAAGTCCTCTAGCTTTACGTTTTTTCGCTAGTTCGCCGGCAAGATGAAGCAATAGCTTCTCTGTCTCTCTAGGTAATAAATGCATATAAATATTATTTAAATTGTTGTTATTCGAATTAAAACAAGTCACGGTGAGTACAGGTCACGACAAGGCCATACGACTTAAAAAAATCGTTCAAAATCGTGATGAATAGGACAGATTACACCCCTACGCAGCGCAAGGTCTGTCTTTTCTCAACCGTTGTAAGAAATGGAAATTTTTACCCCAGAAACGGGATCTTTAAACTTTGGAAAAGAATATATTTTGGCGGAAGGATCAATCGATCCATATAAGGCCTTCTGTTATTCTGAATTTTGAGACGTACAGGATAGCAGAATACAAAAAGACAAATTGAAAGCACTCCCCAATAGAGCAGCTTGCTCCATTCATCTTTGAGGTCCATCTGTTCGGTGATATCATAGACATCATGATCTTTAACCGCAGCGACCAAATTTTCCCGCTCGGAATTTCCTGAACCTTGTTCTACATGAGTATGGAAAGCCGCCAGGCTTATCCGGAAGACGGGTAAACTTTGGACAGTAGAATGCGTCGGTATAGCTATTCCTTTCATGAGCAGGGTGCTCAAAAGGAAAACTAAAAAGACTAAACTATACCTCATTCTTGTGTTCACAATTCTATTATTTGTTGTTCAAATTTACAACCAAAGCGGGCTACTTGACTAGCACAAATCTTGAATTAAATAGTCCAAATTTGTTGAAAAAGCCCGCTTTGGAGATTTTAGATCAATCTTTCGAATTTAAAAAGAGTAACCAACTGATACCATGATATTTCTCGGTGCACCAGCAAAGGCTCTCGTGTAGTCAAAACCACCTAAAAAGTAATATTTATCGAATACATTGTTCAGGTTTACGGCCATTTTCATAGCACCAATGTGGTAATAGGCCGCTGCATTAACAGTTGTATAAGATGGCCATTGTCCCCAGAGTGCATTTCCATCGCTATCCTTTCCGATACTATTGTCCATCCGCTTACGGTCTACATAATAAACACCAGCACCCAAACCTAAGCCTTTTAAGGTACTATTTGAAAACACATATTTTAACCAGGCACTCGCCATATTTTTGGGTGCTCCCGGCAGGGACTGTCCTATTTCAGAAGGAACCGAGGATGATTTCACCTCCGTATCATTATAGGTATAATTGGCCATAACCTGAAACTCCCGTGTCAACTGCCCACGCACATCGAGTTCAACACCCTGCGATAGCGCTTTGCCGGATTGTCTATACTCCGGCAGCCCTGAATCATTGATAGCCCCTGTGGCAATGAGCATATTCCGTCGTTCAATTCGGAATAAGGATAGATCAACTTGCAATTGTTCCTTAATGAAACCCGTCTTCACCCCTGTTTCCACCTGGAAACTCCGCTCGGCATCAAAGGGTTTATCGGCACCATAATCTTTATAGTTCTGAATAAAATTGGCGCCTACAGGCACAAACCCCTGTGAATAACTTGCAAAATAGTTAATCTGTTTATTGATTCCATAGGTTACACCAAAACGAGGTAATAAGGCATTTTGTGTCGCATGAAACCGATTTTGTCCATCAAGTGTCTCAGAAGAATAGTGTTCATGACGTAGACCTACAATAAGTTTCAGTCGGTCGTCAATGCTGATTTGATCCTGTATATATTTACCCGTTGTTTTATAAGGGCTCAAAAAAGGATAAGCGACTCCTGTACGCCATACATAATTCGTCAGATCATGAGTCGTATAGGTAGGATTGTTTAAATCAAAAGTCAAAGGAACAACTTTACCATCTATAGTTTGCTGCCTAGCCTCCCGCAATTGGTTTTCTTTGTCGCCCCGATATTGGGCAAAATCAATCCCAGCAACCAAATGATGATCAACTCTATCGCCCAAAAGATCCCACTTGACGTAACCGACAACATTATCGGTATAATCACGCCCATGGCGATCAAAAAAGCGCATATTCATAATGGTATTATGTGGTGCATCAGCAAACGTATTCATTGTCCGGTGTTCATTGACATCTTCCTGATAGATGGATTTCATGTAACTCAGATTCAAACTAACATGTTCTGCCAGACGCTGAGACAAACGAGCGCTTAATGAAAAAGTCTTGGAATTATAAAAATCGGAAGGCTGGCTCAACGTAAATGATCTTGGCAACGCATAAAAGTTATTTTCCTTAATACCCATTCCCCGATCAAGATAACCGTTGAACTGATTATATACCATGTCAATATCAACCACCGTGCCTTCAGCTGGTTTGAAGGTAAAGGAAGGAGCAATCATCATTCGTTTCTGACGATTTACATCACGGAAAGTCTTGGTATCTTCATAACCCGCGTTAAAACGATATAAAATACGTCTGGCACTATCCAATGGTCCACCGAGATCTACAGTAGTTCGCATCGTTTCAAAACTACCGCCAGCAAAATTCACATGCCCCTTAAAATCTTCCAAAGGCTTCTTTGTCGTCATATTAATTGTACCACCCGGCACAATATCCCCAAACAAAGATGCCCCAGGCCCTTTCAAAACCTCGATATTTTCAAGATTGATCGTTAATGGTGAATTATAATAACTGTTACCATACCCATACCCCGAGCGTAAACCATTGACAAGTCGAACACCCGTTTCGTAACCGCTTTTGAAACCGCGGATAACAACATCATCATAGGAAGATGCTTCTGTCACACCAGCCAGGTCCTGTACCAGCGCTCCAGTAGTAAAGGCCTGTTTATCTTCGATAAATTCCTTACTGAGTACAGCGACAGATTGCGGTAGATCCTTTAATTTTCCTGCAAATTTACCCCCCAGCTCCATATTATTTGTCAGATATGAATTGTTACGTCTACCCGTAACCAATACTTCATCCAATGTATTATCACCGGCTACCATAAGCAATCGAACTCCTTTTTTTGCATTCCAGTTGGCCGTGTTCAAATCCAGCAATACAGGCTTATACCCAATTGCAGCTGCACGTAGCTGTACAGGAAAAGATGTTATTCCGGTAAAACTAAATTCGCCCTGAGCATTAGAACTTGTCTGTTGTTGTCGATCTGCCAGGGTTAATGTGACCCCTGAGATTGGATTACCGTTTTCATCCTGGATCTTACCAAATAGTGCCACACCTTGTTGTGCATACACCGCTCCCGGTACGGAAGCACTTGTCAATAAAGCGAAAGCTAGCGCTTTCATTACGTTGTTCATTCGAATAAATTATATATTTTTTGGCTTATCCACTTTTAGGGTTAAGCAATACGATCAACGAATAATTCCATGTGTATCGTTGGAAAATTCGATTCATTACAAAAGTCTTTCAATTGAAATCCCTGTTTTCCCCAAAACTCATAGGCTCCAGTGAGGAATGGGTGGGTATGTAAATAAAGCCTTTCGATACCTTTCTCCTTAACTACAGCGACCAAGCCCTTGAATAAGGCCGTTCCCAAACCTGACCTACGGTAACTCGGGTCCACAAAAAGACGGGCTACTTCCACCGTTTTCCTTCTATCAATATCCAAATGCGGGAAACGGTAGTCATAAGCCAGCATGCCAACGACGCCAATCAGTTTACCCTGCTGATCTTTTGCCTGCAAGAATGCACCAGCTTCAGCCTCAAGATACACGGCTGAAAATGCCAGTAGATCTTTGGGAAGTTTATGTGCATCCAACATCGGAAACAACTGTTTCCGAAATTCAATGACATAAGGTAATACGACATCAATATCTTCCTTTTCAACACGAGATATGCTGATATTTTTCAAATGGGGTTGCGTGGGAAAACATCGTTTGCTTATCAGTTGATTATTAATCAATATATTGCCGCTGTCTTTGATGGTATTCATATCGTTATAGCTATTTTTAAAATATTTGCACAGTAAACTGAGCATCTCACTTGCAAACCATGATTTTTCATAAGCACACCTACTCAGGCAGCTTCGTCATGGCGTATTCATTTCAATTTTGGCTTCGCCGTTATGCGCTGAACCCGCAATGGTGTCAAATGCCTTATCCGCACCCAGCATCGGAACAAACATCCATTTCTTCTGATTTTCCAAACTGATCAAAGGAAGTTGATAGGTCTGTTCCAATAATTCCCGTACTTGCTCTTGCTCCAGACCGTGCAGATCCACAAGCCTATTGTCCTTCATCAGATAAAACTGATCACCAAAAAGGTACGCCATGTTGGGGTCGTGCATCACACATAACACGGTTGTCCCCTCTTTGACCAGCTCCTTGGCTGTCTGCAGAACCGCAATCTGATAGTTCAGATCCAAATGATTGGTGGGTTCATCAAGCAATAATAAATCAGGTTGTTGTACCAACACGCGACAAAGTAATACCAATTGTCGCTCTCCTCCAGATAAAGAGGTATAGGGTTTGTCCTTTAAATGTGTGAGGTTAAATCTATCCAAGATCTGTTCAACGGCCTCGAAGTCTTCCTTACTTGGTGAAAAACGAGAAAACGAGGCGCGTCCCGTCAGAATAACATCAACAACGCTAAAAGGAAATGTGGTCTGATGGAACTGGTTGAGAAAACCCAATTTCAATGAATTGGCCCGACCAACCTTCCAATCGCGACGTTCTGTTTCACCGATAAGAACTGATCCATTATATTTTTTTTCCAGCCCGGCAATAATATTAAACAGAGTCGATTTACCACTTCCATTTCGACCAAGAATAACAGAAAGCTTTCCTTCCGGAAATGACATGTTTACATCATTTAAAATGATATCCTTACCATAGGCAAAAGAAAGTTTTTTGATATGAATCGAATTACTCATGAATTCCAGTTGATTTCGTTACGACGCATCAGATAAATAAACAAGGGAGCGCCAATAATCATTGTAAAAACACCGATCGGAATTTCAAATGGCATAACAGCCCTAGAAAAATCATCGATAAGTAATAGGAAAGTACCTCCAATACTGATATTTGCCCACACAATAATATTGTTATTGGGTCCAAAGATCATGCGGCTGATATGTGGTACAATTAATCCGAACAGACTAATCACCCCGACAGCTGCTACAGCTGATGCCGTAATTAGTGTTGCTACAGCAATGAAGACCAATTTCAATATTTTCGGGTTAACGCCAACAGCAATTGCTTCTTGATCACCAAGGGCGAGAAGATTCAGCTTCCAGCGCAAAAGGATCAGGATGCCCAATCCTATTGTGATCGGCAGGAACGCTTGCTGTACTTTCGACCATGATGCTGTATGTAGGTTCCCCATTGTCCATTGCACAATAGCTTGTAATTTATAGGGATCACTAATGTATTGTAACAGGGTTAGCATCGCTGTAAATACACCGGAAATAACCATTCCAGCCAACACCATCCCAATAATCGAGGTTTTCAAGCCGGCATTTGAAACAAAATAGGTTAAACCTACAGCACATACACCAAACAGAAATGCCGATAGATTGACGGACAATAGAGGGAACAACATGGCCAATGCGGCCCCAAAAGCAGATCCCGAAGAAATACCCAATGTAAAAGGATCAACGATTGGATTCCTAAAAATGGCCTGTAAAATTCCGCCGGAAGAAGCTAATGCTGCTCCGACCATAAAGGTCAACAGAATCCGTGGTAAACGTACCTGCCACAATATCGTATCCATGTTATCTTTCAATACCGTATTATGGTCTCCGATATAAATTCCCACTTCCAATCCGATGCGCTGACAGAGCTCGACAAAACCAATGTTCTGACTTGATCCTACAAGTAAGGAAAGCAATAAAACCAACAACGGTAAAACAACTAGCAGAAACAGCTTTTTTAATTGATGTATCATTGAAGTAGTCCTGCTTTACCGTATAGTTTTTCAAAAGCTATGGTCATATCCTGATCAAGCTGCTGTTTCGTATAATCCGAAAAACACCAATGCCTAATCTGTTTGGCAAAAAGCATAAATTTGACGGTATGTGGATCGAATGGGAAGGACGGTGACATCACAAATACCTGTTTATTTTTCACTGCAGGTAATGCCGCGAGTTCCTTCAGATTATATACGTCTGTCAATTTAGAATTCCAAAGAATAATGAGGTCCGGATTCCATTTATAAATCGTTTCTGCGCCGACATTTGGGGCTTCCATTTCCAACGGGCAGGCATTCGCTGCACCCGAAAGACGGATCGCCATATCAATCAAACTACCACGACCGGATGTCGAAAGCACTCTACCTTTAGACCAGGCATAATAAACCTTCTTCTGTATTTGATCTTTAGGAGCAGTCATTTTTTTGATCTCCGCCGAAACAAATTGAACAATTTCTTCCGCTCGCGCTTGCTTTCCGAGTAAGGTTCCCATCCCTATCAGTTCATTAAAAATACTTTTTTCATCTTGCGAAGAAAAAGTAAACACGGGAATTCCAAGATCTTCTAATTGAGAAATATTATCCTGATCAGTATTGAACGTCAAAACAAGATCAGGGTTCAAGCCCACTATGCTTTCTACATTATTTGCCTGGCCTGCGAAGGTAGGCGTTGCCAGTTCTTTTTTTGCAATTCTTTGATCCAATTTGGATAAAAAGCTATAAATATCTTCGAGCTGATAAACCTGTTCAGGAATACCTACAAGGCTATTTTCAGCGCCCAACATATACACTTCATCAACAAGCGAAGGGAATAGTACAACTACACGCTTTGCCACATGCGCCAACACAACTTCCTTCCCTCTACTATCGACTGCTTTCACTTGACTGTTGAGCGTGCCGGATTGCCGATTTTGGCAGGCACTCCATATACCACAGCATACCAAAAGCAATACAACTATAATTCGATTCACTTTCATTTAATTATCTTTTCGAACTTGTTCACCCAGGCTGATATGCCCGTCTACTCCTTTCAAATCTGGATTCTTCTTATTTTTCGCCTGCAAACGAATCAAATCTTCGGATAACAGTAAGGCTTCCTCCAACTGAATCGACGTTCCATATTTTGCCAGAACCTGTTCATAAAGCCGTCCATCGTAAGGAAGACGAAGCGATTCGGCATCTGTTACGTTGAATATCGGCAGATGTCTGTTTCCGATGAAATAACCGAAATCTGCAAGCTGAACCAAATCCGTTGGATTAAATCTTATCGTCAACGAAGGCTTGACAACCAGGATCGCTTGTAACGCTTCCTGATGAAATAAACCATCACCATGGTGCCATTCCGCTCCCTGGTCCAATTGCATAAGGATTGCTTTTCCGTTTATTGTATTACGCGTCAGGCGTCTTTTATGGACTTCATACCACTCAAGATGCACTTGATCGACGTCGCTAAGGGCAAACGCCTTGTTTGCGACAATTTTATCTATTGGTATGAGCAGCTTATTCATTTTTGTAAACTTATCTTCATCACATGTTAACAGCACCGTTTGGCTTTGTTTTCAGTGCTATTTATTTCCTCAAAAAACAGCACTATTGCGTCAACATTGAACAGGATAACAATAAAACATGGATCATTATTATCCTATTCATTTTATCTGTTGTTCACTATTTTACTTCAAGCGCTTTATATTGATCTTTTTTTGCCTGAACTCTTTCTTTCAACCAATCACACCAGGTATCAAGGCCGTCACCATTTAATGTACTGATTGTAATAACTTCCAGATTGGGATTTACCTCGCGCGCATCTTTCGTTACCGCATCCACGGAGAAAGGTACATATGGTAATAAATCCGCTTTGGAAACCAACATCAATTCGCTTGTTAAAAACATACGTGGGTATTTTTTTGGTTTATCATCCCCTTCTGTTGTCGCCAATAAGGTTACGCGGTAATCTTCACCCAAATCAAATGCCGATGGACACAATAAGTTCCCAACGTTCTCGATAAACAACAGATCTATTCCTTCAATATCGATATGATCCAGGGCTTGTAAGATCATTTGTGCCTCAATATGGCACATTCCTCCAGTGACAATCTGCAAGGCATTGATGCCCACATCGCGCATACGTACCGCATCGCGTTCAGTTTCTGGATCGCCCACTAAAACAGCAATATTCAAATCCTTCGACAAACGTTTACCGGTTTCTTGCATCAAGGTTGTTTTGCCCGAACCCGGGGAAGAGCATACATTGATCACACAGACATCTTTCAGTCTATCGCGGATGGCTTTTGCGACAAAATCATTTGCTTTTAATAAATGTAGTGTTGTATTTTCACATTGAACCGAACCTACACGGTTACCTAAACTTTTAGGATTTGGAGTATTGTCTGACATGATAAACGATTTTTAGTCTTGTTTAAAAATTACTTTTGATATATAGAGTTCATTTCCCTGAACAATTGTACTGGAGGGTTGCCCGCAGTCACAGACAAATCGATGAAAATGAACAGGGAAATTTTTCTGGCAATGTTTACAATATGCAATGATATCGTTTACAACGACCTCCATTTCCATATCCTGGTATTGCGTATTTTCAGCAATAAAAGCATCAAATGCATTTTGGATCAATACAGGCTGAACGTTGGATAACAATCCTGCTGTAACTTGAATTTTTTGAATATCATCTACCCTAGCCTCATAATGCGAGGTCAACGTATCAAAAATATCCTTTACTATACTTAGCTCGTGCATTGGTATATTTTAAGAAATAAATAAATTTAGAAAAGAAATGGCAGATTTCTTTGCCTGTCTGATGTGAAGAAAAGCTTACGCCTTAGCATGGAATTTTGATTTGCTCAAACAGCAAAAATCGAGCTATGGGTATAGGCTCAAGATCTAAGGTATGTTCATACCGATAGTCTTTCTGCAATGGGGATGGCAGTAGTTCATGCCAAAGCAAATCAACAGTAACCAACCAACGATCCATTAACCAATCTTGTGCTACTTCTACGTCCATTTCCGCAACAATGGATTGAAGCGATGGGTAGAGTGAACAAAAGTGGCTATGATCTTTTGGAAAATGGGTTATACGTGAATCTCCAGCGTGTTCTGAAGGACTTTTTGAAGATAAATCCGAGGATTTAAAACTATCACTTTTCAGTACAAGACTGTTTGCATTTAAAATTTTAAATGATAATAACAGTGCTGCAAACAGAAAAATAAAGTGCTTCCACATAGCTTTAACCTAACAAAGTATCAAAGATTCCTTTGAAACCAATACAAAGTTACTACCGATCAAAGAAGAAAAAGTAGCACAAATCTTGAATTTTATTTCACAAAATAGGAAACACCCAAAGAAAATTCCATAATTCTATATATATTAAATTAAAATTTGGTTAAAGTGAGATTAAAATGATATTAGAGGCAAAAATTGGGTATTTTTTGTCGCAGCTAAACACAATACGAGATATTTTCTCATATAGCAAAATCGTAAGAAGCCAGCCTCGATTTGAGACTGGCTTCTTGAAAGGCTTAATTTTTATTTATTAGCGATGCAAATCGAAGCGATCCAGCTCCATCACTTTATTCCATGCCTTCACAAAATCTTGTACAAATTTTTCTTTTGCATCGGCACTGCCATATATTTCGGCAACGGCTCTTAATTCAGCATTCGAACCAAAAACAAGGTCTGCTCTTCCGGCTTCCCATTTTTTTATACCAGTTTTACGATCTGATCCTTCAAAAACTTCCCGATCCGGAGAGATTGCTTTCCAAGCTGTTCCCATATCCAATAGATTAACAAAAAAGTCATTGGTCAGTTGGCCAGGTCGGTCAGTCATTACGCCTAGTTGAGAACCATCAAAATTGGCTTGAAGAACACGCATCCCGCCAATAAGGACAGTCAATTCAGGAACAGATAAAGTCAGTAGTTGTGCCCTATCAATCAATAACGATTCCGTAGACACGGTATAAGCGCCTTTGCGATAGTTTCTGAATCCATCCGCAATTGGCTCAAGATAACCCATTGATTCTACATCAGTCTGTTCCTGTGTCGCATCCATACGCCCAGGACGGAACGGTACTTTGATATCATGCCCAGCAGCACGAGCTGCCTGCTCTATCGCGGCTACACCGCCCAAAACAATTAAATCTGCCAATGAGATCTTCTTGCCACCCTGTTGTTTTCCATTAAAATCCTGCTGAACCTGCTCAAGCGCAGTAAGAACTTTTTGCAGTTGCGCCGGATTATTGACTTGCCAATACCGCTGCGGAGCCAAACGTATTCTAGCGCCATTTGCACCACCTCTCATATCCGACCCACGGAATGTAGACGCTGAAGCCCAGGCTGTCGTTACGAGCTCGGCAGTGCTAAGTCCCGCGTTCAATAGGGCGGATTTCAATATACTAATGTCATCCGCATCGACCAAAACATGATCGACAGCAGGAATAGGATCTTGCCACAATAATTCCTCAGCAGGAACTTCGGCCCCCAAATAACGCTCTCTTGGTCCCAAATCACGGTGCGTTAATTTAAACCAGGCACGAGAAAATGCATCAGCAAACGCATCTTGATCTTCGTAAAATTTACGCGAGATCTTTTCATAGATTGGATCAAAACGCAACGATAAATCTGTCGTCAGCATCGTTGGCCTACGCTTTTTATTGGGATCAAAAGGATCTGGAACATTCGAATCGGCTCCTTTGGCGACCCATTGGTGTGCTCCTGCAGGGCTTTTAGTCAATTCCCATTCATGCTCAAACAGATTCTTAAAAAAGAGGTTGGTCCATTCCGTCGGTTTTTGTGTCCAGATAACCTCCAGTCCACTAGTAATTGCATCAGCACCTACTCCACTGCCGTAAGTACTTTTCCAACCTAATCCTTGTTGTTCTATACCGGCAGCTTCAGGCTCTTTTCCGACATTGTCGGCAGGTCCAGCTCCGTGTGTTTTTCCAAAAGTATGTCCACCTGCAATCAAAGCGACAGTTTCCTCATCATCCATAGCCATCCGACCAAAAGTATCTCGTATATCTTTTGCAGCCGCGATAGGATCAGGATTTCCATCCGGTCCTTCTGGATTAACATAAATTAACCCCATCTGTACCGCTGCCAACGGTTTTTCAAGATTACGTGAGTGTTGCTTACCATCTGCATTATCATCGGCAGACAAAACACCATGTGCTTCAACTACACCTTCTGAACCATGTGCATAACGAATATCACCGCCTAACCATGTTGTTTCAGAGCCCCAATACACGTCCAATTCTGGTTCAAAAGCATCCACACGCCCACCGGAATAACCAAAAGTTTTGAAGCCCATAGACTCCAAAGCGACGTTACCGGTTAAGATCAATAAATCTGCCCAGGAGATATTTTTACCATATTTTTGTTTGATAGGCCACAACAGGCGACGCGCTTTATCTAAACTCACATTATCAGGCCAGCTATTCAAGGGTGCAAAACGTTGCTGACCAGACCCAGCTCCGCCTCGACCATCACTTACCCGATAGGTACCGGCACTATGCCAAGCCATCCGGATGAATAATGGTCCATAATGACCAAAATCTGCCGGCCACCAATCCTGTGAATCGGTCATCAATGCATGCAAATCTTTTTTTACAGCTTCTAAATCCAACTGCTTAAATGCTTCTGCATAATCAAAGCCTTCGTCCATCGGATTTGACTTGCTCGCATGTTGTCTCAACAGATCTACACGAAGTCTATTTGGCCACCAATCCTGATTCTGAGTTCCCCCTCCCGCAACGGCGTTGCGCATAGTACCATTGTGAAATGGGCATTTGCTAATGTCTTTTTCGTTGTTGTCCATATGAAAAGAAAGTTTATTTATATAATACCTTAAGTGATCAAATTGTTTGACTTCCACTTTCATAAAATTACACAAATGCGCTCCCACTTGTACATCGAATGATTTGATACACTATAATCAAAATCTATATACACCATCATCAGGTATATAAAAACTTGAAAATCATCTTTTAGCGAGACTCCAGAAAACGCGGATTTTTAGCATTGCTAAAACAAAAGCCATTCTTTTATTATTCTACAATTAGGTTGTATCAAAAAATATTGGCCATGAGTGACTTTTCTACATTTTTGGTGAGTGCTTTTATAGGAGTGAGTTTGGCAGCAGCCACTGGCTTCCGAATTTTCATGCCCTTATTTTTATTGAGTCTTGGCTGTCGGCTGGAATTGTTCCAAGTTGGCAATGAATTAGCTTGGGCGGGTTCACCGCTTGTTTTAGCAGCAACAAGTATAGCCATGATTTTGGAAATAGCGGGGTATTACATCCCTTTTATAGACAACATATTGGACAGCCTATCCATCCCCTTAGCAACCATAGCCGGTACTTTACTTTTCGCTATACAGTTTACAGATATTTCTCCTTTTTTCCGCTGGGCTATGGCCATAATCGCCGGTGGCGGTACTGCAGCAACCATTAGCACGGCCCTGGCAGGCACCCGAGCCGCCTCTTCGATCGGAACGGCCGGTTTTGGTAATTTTATGATTTCGACAATGGAAACCATCGGTTCTACGATTTTAACCATACTCGCCATATTTGTGCCTTTTATGGCTACAATCGTTGTTATAGGCTTGTTTTATTTCTTCTGGCGATTTGGCAGAGAACAACTAAATAAAAAACTTAAAAGAACTGAATAGCTGTCATAACATAAACATCTAAATAGACTTGACACAGCGCTATACAATCTACAATAACAGCAAGCCTCACCTACACAGGCAGCAGCCAATTTAGCAGATGCACAAACCAACTAGGAATATTCTCTCCATCTTATAGACCTAAGCTGATCAATATCTGCATAAAATCAAAATCCCTAACCTTTAGACCTGTCAATCAAACGAAAATATAATGGTAACCAAATTATATCTTTCAACAGTACTTGTTCAGTGCTCATTCAGTGCTTGCTCAGTGCTTACTCAGTGTAGACTGAATAAATAGTGACTAATTACTGTCTAAAAACTGATTAAAAATTGTTATTAGGTATAATTTGGTATTAGTTTTTTTCCATTTAGTAAATATATATGCTGCTTTGGGTGGAGGCCGGAGGTAAACCATAAAAAAAGGACAGCAAAATTCGATGCTGTCCTTTTTCAAAATTAGCCCTTATGCTGATTTAAGTTTACGCACATAAGCAACCTTTACTTTGATGTGCGCCCAAATCAAAAACTGGCTTTTACTAATCAATAGCAACTTCTTGTGGTCGTATTACCTTTTCAAGATCTTTTGGAAGAATGACAGTCAATACCCCATCCTCGAAGCTCGCATGTACATTATCCGTAAGCACCTGTTCATTCAATTGGAATTCACGTTCAAATGCCATTCCATTGTACTCTTTATAAATATAATCTATGGCATTGTCCTGTGCATTCTCTGTACATGAAATTTTTAGTATTCCGTCATTTATACTGACTTGGAATTGTTCCTTCTTACGGCCAGCAGCAAAAAGCTGTACTTCATAGAATTCTTGATTCTCTACAATATTTACAGGAACAGATTGCTGTCCGCCACCACTGTGTGCGGTTTCACTTTCAAAAAAATGTTGTTGAAATTTTTCAAAACGGTCTTTAAAATGTTGTCCGCAAAATTTGTTATGATTTGAATATCCTCTGGTATAATGATCTCTTTTAAACATGTCTTTAATTTTTAATATTGAATAATACGTTGAACTGATACATGACGAATTGCTTCGTCTTTGCAGTTTTTTAACCTTAATAAACGGGAACTATCGTTGCTTTCCTAGCACGTTTTTGTCCTTGTAATGGTACGATAGCGACCGCAGTGTTGTAATGACGGTGAACATTCGGATATACCGGAGTCCTATCCATTTTGAATGCTTGTCTATCTCTCCTACGCATTCTTGCTGCCGCGAAGCTTCCTATTCCGAAGAGAACTGTCCCAAACAATAAGAGTTTAAAGATCGTCCCAATAATCAAGGTTGCTAATCCAGCTATTGCCGTAAGCACAATCAGGCGAGGCAATATAAATCGAAGTTTATTTTTCATTTGAATACATCTTTTTTGTAAAATGGTTGCTGGCTTCCTCCATTTTCATCTGATTGAAAACGACATTCTCCTTGACCATTCGTATTTTGTAACTAATTATTATGCTGTCCAACATCCATTCTGACAGAACATCGCGTTCTGCTATTCCCTTAGAATCAGGATACCGACATAAAAAAAGGCGCCTTTATAAAAGAAGACGCCCAACAACAGTTTTTACTCTAAAATTTTTATACTTTTTTTAGAATCCACATCGTCCTCCAAAACGACGCTTCCATTCTTCCCGCAACCGCTCCCTTTCCTCATCGGAAAGATCTTCTCCTTTTTCCATCTGACGCGGAAAACCTTTTCGAAATCTCCCCCCTCCAGGTTTACCAAAACCCCTGCCGAACAGAATTCTTGACAAAACAAAGAGTCCCAATGCCTGCCAATAGGTAATTGTTTTTAAATTGAAAATATCAACCATTAATGTATTCCATAAATATTGTAGTAAGGCTACCAACAAAAAAACACCAATGATAATAGCGACAAACATAAAAGCGAATTTACCCTTCCGCTGTCTATTCATTCTTCCATTCATAGCTTAATCCTTTTAAAATTTTAATTCTTCATACAAACTTCGCAACCGTACCCGCAGGTGCTTCACGGCATACCCTTTTCGACTGATAATCGTCTTTAGGTTCTCATTTTCCATAATGGCAATTTCTTGAAGTGTTTTCTCTTCCAGCTCATTCAGCACAAAAACTCGACGTTGCTTCTCCGGCAATTCCTCCAATGCTTTCATCAGCTCATCCCAAAAAATATCCTTAAATAATTTTAGCTCGGGATTATTGGAGTCGTCGGCCAAAAGGAACTGACGAATAGGAAAAGTACTTTCACTATCATCATCACCTGCTATCATATCGTCAAGTGATTCACTTTTCTTTTTCCGATAACTATCGGTAATCTTATTCCGTGTGACAGCATAGAGCCATGCTCCCGCATTCTCCAGTTCGTCCATATTGGTCAAACGGCTAAATTGATACCAGACTTCCTGTAAGATATCTTCTGCATCCTCCGTTTTCTTTACTTTCCCCTTAACAAAACGTAGCAGTTGACTTCCATAAGTCTTAACGATATCCGTAAATGATCTGGAATTTTTTTCTGCCATATGATTTTGGTATGCAATGTCCATAGCAGCATAGACGAACTAGTCGAACTTTTACTTTAAATTATTTTCAAGGATCTACTTTCTTGCTGACTTCCAACGGATGAACAACATCACACATTCTTTTTTCGTCGTCTTTCGTATACGCTTTGTTCGCATAAATATACTAGATAATCAGCTAATAGGCTATGCTTTCTATACACTTTATGCAACATAAAAAAGTAGTTCCATGGTTTAAGATTTCCGGCGCTGCTGAATGACCTTACCTTTATCGGTAATAAAAATATAATGGTATGCTGGAAAACGCTGAATCAATTTTTTTCCTTCTTTCTCGCCCAGTACCATGATTGACGTACTGAGTGCATTTGCGACTTCCGCTGAGGGTCCATAAATCGTCACTGAAGTTAATCCCGTAGCTGGGTAACCTGTCACCGGATTTATAATATGTGAATAACGTTTTCCATTAATCTCCGCATATTTCTCATAGCTGCCCGAAGTTGCTACGGCCATTTCATTCAAACGAAGAACTTTGACCATTCGATGGGCTTTGAACGGATTGTTTACGCCCACTTTCCATGCATCGTCCTGGGGTGGGCTTCCCCAAGCCGACAGATCACCAGAAGCATTCACTATACCTGCCTCAATCCCTTTTGCTTTCATTATTTCCCTGCCCCTATCTGCCGCATAGCCTTTCCCAATAGAGCCGAAACCGATCTTCATACCCGGTAACTCCAGAAAAATTGTCGAAGCCGCACTATCGAGGCGAATGTGTTGATAACCAACTTTCTCTACAGACCTCTTAATCACTTCTTCCGAGGGCATTGTGGTCATGCTGCCATCAAATAGCCAAACTTTATCTAAGGCAACAATACTGATATCAAAAGCACCACCTGAATTTTGAGCATATTGGATTGCACGTTGTGTTAGTTCAAACACTTCTCTATCCACCTTAACTGGCTTAATCCCTGCATTGCGGTTTACCGCTGCTATTTGGGTTTGCGGACGCCATTCTGAAATCAGATTTTCTATTCGATCTATTTCGGAGATGACTTCATCGATATGCTGATTTGTAATCGAGCTATCCCGATCTACCAAGCTAATTTCGAAAACAGAGCCCATAAGGGTAACCTGTCGCTTTACCAAGACCTGCGCAATCCCTGAAGTAATGGATACAAAGCAGAGAATTAAAAGCAGGCCACAGTGTTTATTGTTCTTCATGAGATTGATCTGAAAAAGGGATTAAAAAGTCGATGCGTACCAAAAGCAGTCTTACCGATGGGAAATGCTATTGTACCACCAATTTACTAATAACAATCGGTTAAGATCTGTCCATTTTCTTTATAGACTGCAATAGTTTTGCCGACATGTTCCAAAAGTAGCTCATTTAAAGTATATTCAACATCATGCTGCATACGCAATGCTCCACAAAGCAATATATAACCTCCTTTATCAAGCAATTCGACAAAATATAGCGCATCCCGACGAATCAAATCCATGACATATTGTGCATTTTCCTCGCGTGAAAAAGCCAGTTCAAGCTGTTTCAGATGTCCCAGCTTTATCTGCTCATCAGCAAAATCTATATAGTGTGCTGTCATTTCATTTCGATGGCGAAAACCAGCATACAGACACAAAGGAGTCATACTTTCATTCGCTGAAATCATGCCTAGAAAAGGTGCTACCCCTGTACCATTCGCAATTAAAGCAACTGCATTTGCGGCTTTCGGAAAATGAAAACTTGGATTAACCATGACTCGTGCCTGCAGGGTTTGATTCGGTTCCAATCGATACAGGAAGCTTGAACCGAATCCATTAGGAAACAATTTAACCACAAGCTGAACCATACCGTCTTTGTAACCTATCGAATAAAAACGTTCACGTTGATCTTGCGCGGGAGAGATTGCCAATAAATCGCCCGATTGCATTTTAATTTTACCTGAAGGTTTCAGTACTAAAGTAAAGGTCGTATTACTAGCTGAAACTGTAGACTTCGCTATCACCTTAAATTTCGTCAATCCGACGACTTTAGCACTATAAATAGCCGGTGCAGAAGCTAATGCAATATTGGTTTGAGCAGACCACTGATGTATCCATGAAATAAGCTCATCAACATGCTTATCATTAACTGTATGTAAATCTGTTAGTCGAGAAGCCCAGGCTTGTTTTTCTAATAAATGATCAATTTCGCGCGCATAGGCACAAAAGTCGGGATAGGCTTTTGAACCAAAGCCCAGAACCGAAAATTGTACGTCTTGTTCTTGTGGATGGCTGTTGAGCTTATGTTCAAATTGAAGTGCATTGGATGGTGCAGTTCCTAACCCGTATGTTGAGGTAAACACAAGCAAGTGTTTTGCCTTTGGAAAGCATTGATATTGATTCATTCCGAGCAGCAACGATTTTTGCCCATCCGCTAAGAGCTGTTTATGGATCTGATTGGCGAAAAACAGCGTGCTTCCATTTTCCGTTCCGAAAAGAATAACAATCTCCGCTTCTTCAGGTTTATATTTATTCTTGATTTTAGTACGCGTGCGCTTGAATGTAATTGCAAAGCCCGTGTAAATAAAGAACACAATATTCAAAGATGCGAGCCCCAATATAATGGCCCATATGATATTGGTCTTGCCCGTATGGAGGTCCAAAGAAAACTGCTCGGCCAATGCTGTAAAGGGATACTTTACTTCTTTATGCAAGCTTCCATTCAACTGATTTATGGTCAATTCCCGATCGCGAAGCTTCAATATAAAAAACTCGTCAGGATCGTCTTCCATAAACGGAAACTCCAACGTCTTCAAATCGACAAGTTTTGTATTTTGGAATATTGAAAATTTTGCCACCTCCAATTGAATATCTTCCTTCATCTTATTGGGATATTCAATTGTTTGGTTCGGCTTTTTTAAGATTTCAATACGCACCAGAAATAAATAGGTACCTGTTAGGGCCAATATCAAAATTGGTATCAAAAATAGACGTCCTGAAACAACATGGAAATACTGTGCGAAAAAGTCCCGGTTGATTTTAGCAAAGAAATGTCGAACGCCCTGTTGACGCTTGACAATCAGAATAATTCCTGAAATAGTAATAAGAAACAACAGAAATGAAACCACACCAATAATCACCCGACCGGTCACTTTAAGAAAGAGTGAGCGGTGTAAAGCTGTAATCCATTGAACAAATTGGGACTTATTCAATTGGGGACCCAGCAGACGCCCCGTATTCGGATCGATATAACCTTTCACGGTGTTGCCATCTGCGTCTATGGCATCAATGCTCACGAATTGATTGTGATCTACCGAGATCGCTATGATTTCAGGATAAACCTTGCGCAAAGCTGTTACTGACTGCGCAAGGTTTAACGTTTCAATATGTTCAACCCGATAAGGCGGAATTTTTTCGTTAACGGCGTCAATGGCCAATATTACGCCAGTTATCGATAATAAAAGTAAAAAGATAGAAGAAACAATAGCTAAGGCTAAATGTGCATACCTCCAAATAGATACCAGCATTTTTACCCCTTTTCTTATTGTACTTTATTTAACTTAACAAGTTTGATATATCCCTTGCCATTAGCTTTTTCAGTGATAGCCTCCTTTGTCAAAGGAATTTCAACATCAGCAGTATGGTATTTTTGTTCCTCTACAGCAGATTCAAAACGGAGTTTATACCCTTTGTTAAACTTCGTTTCATCAATATCCAATGTCCGCATGGCACGGTCACCGCCACCAACTGACGCGCCCGTCACCGCATTTAGCTTTTCTTTGGTTTTATTTTGGAACTTGTACCATTCCTTGATTGTATTATACCATTGTTTATCAGATCCCAATACGGCGAGTGTTTTTTCGTAAGCTCCACTAGGATTAATCAGTGAAATCACCACGTAGGCTTTCTCACCTTCATAGGCATTCATTTGGATCATACACTTATATTTAGCTGCCTGTGCAAAAGAGCTTAGGGCTGCCATCGAAAATAAAAGGGTGGCTATCGTGGTTTTAACTATGTTATTCATCTTCAGTTGTATCTAATTTTATTTCAAAAAGTCAAGCTGCACATTGGATTTAGACAAGAAATCGTTTTCTTTCGCCAAATCATAAGCCGTTTCATCGAATTCTGTTTTCAATTCCTTTTTTGCACCAAGGGAAACCAATGTTTTTAGCAAGGAATCGTCTTTCGCTATGAGAGCTGCCTTATGTAGTGCCGTCGTTCCCTCTTTATCCTGTGCATTAATATCTGCTCCAAGTTCGCTGGCTTTCTGGATAAGCTTCACATTCTCTTTCGCTACTGCCAAATGATACAATGTGCTACCATTTTTTTGCGGAGCAACAACGTCCAATCCATTCGTCTTAAGGATCGTTAATTTTTCTTTAAACTCATCCCCTTGTGAAGCATTTCCCTGTCCACCGGGTCTGCCGCCCTGAGGCAATTCTCTGTAGGAATTAAACCAGTAAAAGGCCAAGTTATTACCTTCCTTATCCAATAGCTTGATATCGGCTCCATCTTTAATCAACAATGCCACGATTTCGGGGGCCCCATTCGCTACAGCTTTGGTCAATGCAGATTCGCCTTTTTCATTTACTGCATTTACGTTCTTCGCTTTAGCAAGTAGCAGCTCGACCAATTTAGCATCCTTACCACTAGCAGCCACCATAAGCGCTGTATTTCCTTCGTTGTCCGCTTTTGCGACATCTACACCTTTATCCAAAAAATAATTGATCACGGCCATATCTGGTCTGCGAACTAAAGCATGCAGCACTGTCGCTCCTTCTTTATTTACAGCCTTGGGATCCAATTTGAACTTTTCAACCAAATAGGTATAAACCGACAAACCATTCGATGCTTGTCTGGAACCCTGAGTCGCAAAAAATAACGCATTATTGGTTGGTTTTACGCCACGGGCGATGAATTTCTCCATGAGCTCGGTATTTCCAAGTTTAGCCGCATAATCCGTCACTGTACGGCCCGACTCGTCTTTATCTTGAATAGATAATCCTTTTTTAATGAAATAATCCGTCAATGCAAGGTCCTTGTCTGCAGACGCTGCAAGCATCATTAATGTAGCACCACCTTCATATTTTTGCTTGGGATTCACACCCGCTTTAAACAAAGCATCATAAACGGCAGTATTTGTATTTCCTGTCGAAGCTGCGTAAGCAATAATTGGGTAACCATGGCTATCTTGGTAATTGACATCCGATCCTTTTGCAATTAAAAACTCGACAAGCTCCGCATTTCCACTTGACGCTGCCCAGTGTAAATAACTACGGCTGTGATGCGTCTTCTTCGTTACACTATTCCCTTCTTGTTCGATCATAAACTTGACAACATCCGTCGGAGCGCCATTTAATATCGCCATTGTGACTGGATCAAAGGATGCCGCATTAGGCTGAGAAGGGCTATTTCCTTTGCTGATTTCTTCTTTAACAATTGTCAAGGTAGGTTTACCTTTCCAAAACTCGCCGTTCATTAACGAATTTGTTTGCGCCTGTGCATAAGTTGCAGCGAATAATAAAGCTGCTAAAAGTGTCTTTTTCATCCTTTTATTTGTCTTTTGAAGTTGATGAAGTAACATGGCCTATTCATTCCCACTCAATTATTCGGCAAATTGAGCTACAGTCATACGATAACTTGGGTCGAAATACATCGTGCTGGTTTCATCAGAATATAAGTGTAAATGCGTATATTTTAAGAACAAGGGAGCTTTCCGAATTCGATTTTGTACAACAATTTCTGCATACAGAGAAGCCCATGTTTAAAATAGAACAACTACTTTATTTAAATTAATTCTAAATTAATGCAAATCTAAAAAATATTCCCAAACCACAAAAATTAATCGTGCTAATTTTCATTGATCAACTGCCCTTAAAGCCTTTCGGTCTCATCCGAACAAAATCGGAAAGAAGATTGTTAAACTTGCAAATGCACTAAAATTATCTTAGTTTACTTAAAATAAAGAGGTATAATGAGCAAGGTAGCATCCAATTTTTATACAATCAGCGCGACGACTGAAAATGAACATAAAATTTTCTATCGTTTGTATGTACCCGACGACAATCAGATAGTAGCAACAATACTCCTGGTACATGGCATGCAGGAACATAGTGGTCGGTATGAAGAATTGGCCAATTATCTGACTACACAGAATTTTGCGGTTCTAACCTACGATCAACTGGGTCATGGAAAGACAGCTCTAGATGCCGATCAATTGGGGTATTTTAAACAGCATGGGGCTAAAGAACAACTCATTGATGACGCCATTACAATGAGTAATTTCTTGAGAAAAACATATCCGCAACCGCCTCAATTTATTTTAGGGCATTCCATGGGATCCTTTGTCACACGCTGCGTTTTACAAAAAATTGGCCAGCAATATAAGGGGGCCATTATCGTGGGGACAGGCCAACGTCAAAAAGGTTCCACAGCTTTTCGCCTTTTACTCACGCTGCTCAATAGTATTGCCCCAAAAAGAAGAAGTAAATTGATCAACCGTATTTTTGACAGGCGTAATAATGCTCGATTTAAGAACGAGCCCAACCAAAATAACAGCAATTGGTTAAGCGTAAGCAAGACAAACCGTATTTCATTTTTGGAAGATCCACTTTGTGGGGGATTGTTTACCAACAATGGATTTCATACCGTGTTAGATCTTTCCTTGCAAGCGACAGATATCGAAGCTACCAAGAATATCCCAAAAAATCTTCCAATTGTATTTATCAGCGGACAGGATGATCCAATTGGAGATTTTGGAATGGGCGTTGAAAAGAGCGTAGCGCAGTTAATTGCACAGGGGCAGACCGATATAACCATTAAATTATATCCAGGCATGCGGCATGAAATTTTAAATGAAGACTGCAAAATGGAGGTATTCCAGTTCATCAGCACCTGGCTTCATCGCCATTTAGTTTAGTTTCCGGCTGTAATATTTCCGAATAGGCTCATCTAAATATTTAAAGACCAATTAAGCTAAAAAAATCAACACTAGCAAACTAATCACCATACCCGCCCCTATTCCGTTGGACAACGCTGGGCGATCAGATGCTAGCTATTGAAAATTCTATTTAAAATTAAACGTTGGGGCCCGTTGCGCTGCAACACTGCTGGTTGCCCCTTCAATTTTGGGCCAGTCCTTATCCCAGATAATCTGATCCAAAAATAGCATCCGACGATTTCCCCCCGTCGCAACACGAGGCCGCTTTGGGTCCATGCCATGATAGAGTATCCAATCTTTTCCCTTATCGTCTGTAATAATGCGCGAAGTATGACCTGTCCCCACAAATTGATCATTACCCTTTAACAACAACGTTCCACTCCCCCGCTGTGTAAGATTACGCCCCTCTTGATCGGTATAAGGTCCCTTCAGCTTGCGAGAGCGACCCACAAGAACATGATAACTGCTTTTTTCTCCTTCACAACAGGAGCCTTTGGATCCGATAAAGTAGTAATATCCTTTCCGTTTATGGATCACCACAGCTTCAAAATCCCCAGCAGCAACTTTAAATTTTTTAGTTAAATCGGGTACCGCAGTCCCATTTTCATCGAGTTCAACACCATATGTTCCCTGCGTATTCGCATCACTAAAACTACCCCAGAACAGATAATTCTGCCCATTTTCTGTAAAAAAATAAGGGTCTATTGAATTAGGTACATCGATCTCCTTACTATCAAAAAGTTTACCTTGATCGATAAAGGGGCCTTCCGGTCTATCGGCTAGGGCTACACCAATACCGGGGTTGGGGTCTCCCCATGTTGAATAAGCATAATATAAGATATACTTACCATTTAACCGCACCACATCTGGTGCCCAGATTCCCCCCTCGGCTTTCCAGCTCGGTTTTGAGCTGAAGGCCGTGCCAATCCAGTTCCAATGAGCAAGATCAGCCGATTGTAGAATAGACACCAAACGCTGTCCCTTTCCGTCGCCCCAATTGTCGGCTGTCCCGTACGCATAGAACATTTTGCTCTGAGGATCTCTAACGACTGTAGGATCAGCAAGTATAGGCTCAAAAACCGGATTGCTGTAGGTCTTATGCTGAGCCGTAGCATTTGTTATTTGACCCGACTGCTTAACTGAACCTGGAGAGCTTCCGCAGGAGCTCAACAAGTTCAGTACGACAACTCCGCCGATCCAATATCTGAACAACATTGCATTCAACATCTTATTATTTTTTTATATTATTTTCTTCATCACAGGAAAAGCTATTTTGCTTTTCCCAATTTCTCTTCCAACATTTTGATAAAATAGCCCCCAACAACGGATCTTGCTTTAAATCCAGCTCTCTTAGGACGGTCTGTATACGTCCAATCCGACATGGGAACACGGTCTGTTGTTTCGTTCATAAAATGGTAGACTGGCTTTAAAAATGCCTCAAAGGTAGGCTTGTCATTTGCCATGGTCGCCGTCCAAATAATCCAATCGGTTTTGGTATAAGGCTGACGATTGTCCAGGGGAAGTCCATATTTATTTTGTTTACCGAGATAGTATTTAATTTCAGTTTCACGAATAGAAGGGTCAAAAATATCCATCTTAAGCAATTTATCCCAGACCATATTATACTTTTGGCTCCAAGTTCCGGTTTTATCAAAAGTCAACTTATAGTGATCTCCATCTTCAGCCATCTCTTTCCATTTCATAGCCATTGCTTTTGCTTCGGCCAGATACTTTTTCGCCGTAGCCTCTTCACCAAGCATTTGGGCTAGATAACCGTAAGATGCAATACCTAAAATAGCTTTAATTGATAAATTGGCATTATGCGCAAAATGGCCCGCGAAATCATCTGTGCACAACTGATTTTCGGGGTCAAGGCCTTTATCTACTAAATAATCTACCCAGGTAGACAACACTTTCCAATGTTTTTTGGCATAAGCTGCATTTCCTTCGACCTTTGCTAAAGCATAAGTTAATATCAACATATTTCCCGATTCTTCGACAGGCATATCTCCACCGTAAGTTTGGCCATTCGCCAAAGGATAGGTCCCAACATCATGTGCAGCAAAAGGTTTTGTCCACTTATTGCTTTCACTATAATAAAAAATGGCGTTCATTAGTGCTTTTGCCAGTTCCGGATTATAGTAAAGGAAAATCGGAGCCGAAGGATAGGTTACATCAACAGTTCCTATTGACCCATTGCTGTCATTTTCTTTAGACAGTAAAAGTAGATCGCCATTGGGTGCTTTTACAAGTTTATGAGCGGCGATTGCCTGCCTATAGGCCAAGGCACATAATGCAGCATAGTCCTCACCTCCGTTGCGCAAAGCTGTACCCCATAATTCGGCATCAAATTTATCAGCAGCCTTTTTGAGAGCAGTATACTCTTTGTCGGCCAGTTCAAATTGTTTCTCAATGGAACTATTTCCATTGGTATTCCAATAAGGTCGTAAATTTTGTCCAAAATATTGGATGGAGTACAGGTCATCATACCCCAACAAGATCTTATCCTGGTAGCTTGATGAGACATCAAAAGTTTGCATCAGCGCCAATTGTTGTCCTCCATTTGAAGAAGAGCTATTTTCACTCTTCAGAAAATTAGACCGTAATTGATGGCTACTTCCGACCGCGGACTTTGTCTTTGATTTTGCACCAGCCATATAGAAATACCCCCAATCTATCCGTAGGTCGTCACCTTTCCTTCCTAGAACCTGCTGGCTTTTGCTTCCTGTCTTTACAAACTGGAGATTTCCTGAAACAAAGGAACTGCTTGCAGCATCTTGAAGTGGAGAATTCAGTGCCCAATTTGGTGCTGCCTCCAAATAAAGTTGTACCTGGTGTTTCTTGCCATCCTTCGCATGGACCGTATAGGAAAGATAATTTACGGGTCTAGCCATTAAGTCCAATTTATCCAGAAACATCGGTGCAGTAAATGTAATATTTAAATCGACCGGCCCGCAGTTAAACGAATAATGTGTTTGTGTTGCCTGCACATTGGAAGCGATCTGCTTCGCTTCATTGTCGAATTGAATACTACCTTCTTTTTCTGTAAAGAGTCCAAAATCAAAATATCCATTAGCTACCCTATTATAGCAATAACCCGCGAGTATATTTTTTCCTTTCTTCAATGTTTTTACGACATGATCGGGCAGCTTGACCCGACTATTTTTACCTGTCGAATTGCCTGTATTAGCAACCTCAATACCGTTGACGTACAAAATAGCGTCATCGTCATGTGTAAATTCGATATATACGGATTTGCCTGTAAGATCCTCACTCAGGTCAACTTCTCTTCTAACCCAAATTTTAGGTTCCTGCCAATCAGTCTCCACATTGGGTTCTTTATCCTTGGTACCAAATGGCGCTGCCCCCGTCTCCCATTGCCGTGCATCAAATGAAGGTTTCATCCAGTCTGAGGCGGGTTCATTGACAACATAACTTCCGGTCCAAGCCGCATGTTCACCCATCCGCGCCAAAGGCAAGAGTTCAACTTCTTCTTTACCTAAGAAGCGATAGGATTTCCCATCCACTTTAAGGACGCCCAATAAGGGGAAGGATTTTCCGGTCCAATGGCGTACAACATCCGCATTCAATTCGTTGCTATACGACCAGGCACTTGTATTGGGGTCAATTGTTACTAAAGGATAGGCAGGCGCGCGAAGATCATTCTTAAGGATTTGTTTTTGTGCAAACGACGATACCGATTGACATACAATAGCCGTTGCAATTAGTAATTTTAATTTCATTGATTTTGTATAAAACAGGTTTAGGTTGACAGGTATACTTTCAGCGATAAATTTAGGCCGCAACCCGTGTTGCGGCCATATCGCTATCAATTATTTGGTAGGTGCATTATAAAGCGCCTGATGTGCAGCTTTTAATTCTGCTTCAGGCATTTTGACAACTTTACGATCATAGGTCATCAAACCATTTGTTTCTACTTCCACATCTGTTGTTTGTGTATAAACAGCGGCAGACAATCCCATAGGAATTAGACGTGTCAAGTCATGGATCAGACGTTTATAGCGCTCCAATAATTCCGTTTTATTTTTAAAACTTTGGTATCCCCAGTTGTCTTTTTGTTGCCAGGAGTGCCCATCGATCGGTAATCCCAGGCCACCAAATTCACCCAAAGCAAGCACTTGTTTGGCGCCGAATAAATTTGGATCAGGCATGGCTGCATCGGGATAATTATGGATATCCAAGATATGTCCAGTTTCCATAAAGTTACCACCGCTGGCACTATTTACGAGTCTTGAAGGGTCATTGGCCATTGTCCATTCCGTTATTTCCTTCGTTTTGAATTGCCCCCAAGCCTCATTAAAAGGTACCCAGATGACAATACTTGGGTAATTGTGCAACACTTCCATAATGGTTTTCCACTCTTTTCTGTAATACCCTTCAGATTCCTGCGAACGTACTTTATCCCTATTTCCTCCTGAAATCTTTCCTGGTTGCATATCCCAATGGTTTCCGCCAAGATCGCCGCTAGGCATATCTTGCCAGACAAGCATCCCTATACTATCGCAGTAACGGTACCAGCGCGCCGGTTCTACTTTGATATGTTTACGGATCATATTGAATCCCATTTCCTTTGTTTTGACAACATCAAACTTCAGCGCTTCATCTGTTGGTGCTGTATGTAGACCATCTGGCCACCAGCCTTGATCCAATGGACCATATTGGAAGGTAAACTTATTGTTTAACATTAAACGTTGAACGCCATTTTCGTCTTTCTGCATAGCTATTTTCCGCATGGCAAAATAGCTTTTCGCCTGATCTACGACTTTTCCTTTTCGAATCAGCTGAATTTCTAGATCATAGAGCTTAGGGTTACTTGGGGACCATGGCTCCAGATTAGGTACCGAAAGATCGAAAGAAGTATTCGGTTGTCCTATTTGTTCTTTAATAACCTTTCCGCCATCCAATGCACGCACCTTTATTTCGTCACCGGCTTGACTTCCTTCTACCGAAGCCTGAAAGGCCAAGACTCCATCGTCCAAACGCGGAGTCTGTTTGGTACTCACGATGTAAGTTTGGGGGACACTTTCTAACCAAACGGTCTGCCAAATTCCCGTCACTGGTGTATACCATATACCATTCGGCTTGTTCACCTGTTTACCCCGTGGTTGTGGACCATCATCAGTCGGATCCCATACCCGAATAGCTATTTCCTGTTTCGCTCCTTTCTTTAGGAAGCTTGTCACATCCATCGAAAATGGATCAAAACCACCTTCATGTCTTCCGACCAATTGGTTATTTACATACACATCACATTGCCAATCTACGGCACCGAAATGCAACAGCACCTTATTTTTATGGACAGACTTGTCCAATGTTATAGTATTATTATACCATAACGCTTTATCTTTCCCGACCTCTTTACCAACACCGGACAATGCCGATTCAATAGCAAAAGGAACAAGGATATTTCCGTCCCATTGACGAGGAATCTCTTTAGTACCTACTGGAGTGACAGCATATTTCCATAGCCCATTTAAATTCTGCCAGTTATTGGTTCTGGTTAATTGTGGTCTAGGATATTCAGGATGTGGCTTTTGTGCCGTTACTTTCTCGCCCCAAGGGGTTAATATATGTGACCCTGCTGGTTTCCAATTCTGAGCAAAGTTCAATTGTGCTGCCATCATCAAACTGGCAAAAAGTAAGGTTTTCTTCATCATAAAAAATCGTTAAGTCATTTATTTATATATCGTATTTACATTATTTCACAGTTGGAAAAGCAGCAATGCGCAAACGTGCTGCTCCCATGGGAATCAGTTCAACTTCCTGCACCGCACCCTTGCTTTCCACCGGACTCAGTGGCAATACGCCCGTTAGTCCATTTTCATCAATTTTCCATCCATCAATACGTTTCGCTTTCACAAGAATCGAAATTGGTACTGCTTCTGCGTCGAAAGGAAATGCATCTTTAGGCCATGGTCGTTTGACCACTTTTAGTTGGTCAACAGCTTGTAGCTGATTTTGTACAAGTCCGTAATTCCAGTCACTTGCAGGAAGGATTTCATAGGATGGCCATTTTGATGGATCTGCAGTCTCCTGCCATTTAGAATCCCCAATTGCCGAAGCCTTACTATCCTTTTTCACATAATTCTCTTTGATTTTGAGTGCATAGGTCAATGGTCCACGCTGGATACTAACTGAATTTTTACTGGCAGTCCATGTTTTCAGATCTATGGTCATCGGTAAGGAGAGTTCGACCTTGTCGCCGTCTTTCCATTTCCGTTCAATCCGAATATATTTTGCTCCAGCTTCTATAGCCTGACTTTTACCATTAACCGTTACTTTGACTTGTTTCGCCCAGGCAGGTATACGGAGATAAAAGGGAAAATCAACCGTTTTACCCCGTGTTCCTATTTCAAATCGCAGCGAATCTTCAAACGGATAATTGGATTCTTGTCTGATCTGAATGGATTGATTGTTTCCGACTTTGACTTCAGCTTTTGATGCGGCATAAAGTACTGCCGCAACACCATTATCATTCGTTGCCATATACAGATGCTCCGCATAATATGGCCAACCCTGACTGTGATTATGTTGGCAACAACGTGAACTGAAAGGGTTCATCATTAAAAATGGTCCATTATTATCAATCCCGGGAGCATGATTATGGCTATCGCTGATAGTCATATTAGGGCTCGTGATATAGCGTAATGCTTTAAAATCGGCTGTCACAGCGGCTGGGTAGGTATTAAAAGCAACTTCCTCCGCATGATCCGCCCAAAAAGGATCGCCTGTTATCCCGAGAAGGATTTCATTGGAAGCCATCTGCTCCACCATTCCACAGGTTTCCACTCCCTGACGGGGATCGGTATATCCCGGACGTGCATTTTCATCGGCACCGAACATGCCGCCCGGAACCTGACCAAATACTTGTCTGACGAAATGAAAATTATCGTAGGTTGCGTTAAGATCTGCAGTCGACTGGCTTTTCAGATAATAGGTTGCTGGCTCTCTAAAACACTGCGCTACGTTGACATTATGCCAATTGGGCAAATCATCTTTCTGCCGCCAATTGGCTGTATTCCGATGGATTTTATCCGCTAAATCCATCAACCATTCATTACCTTGTGTTCTGTTATAGAGCCAAAATACGGATAGCAAATTGTCACCACCACGACTGTTTTCCCAATAATCCTTGAGAAAAAAACTATCCGGCAAATTGGCCTGCCATTTAAAATAATTGGTCATCAACGTTAAAACACGCTGGTCACCGCTATATTCATAATAGGACTGCAAACACCATAACATCAACATATTCCCCCAAAGATCAGGTTTGTTATTACGCAGGATCAATGGGCCAAAGTATCCATCAGGACGCTGGCTTCTTAGCGCGGCCTCTAACCAGATTTTTGACTCTGCTATTATCTTAGGATCTTTCAAGATGTAGCCCAAATTAGCGTAGCCTTTTAACCAATAAGGAACTTCTTCCCAGCCATAATCTCCTTTCCCATCCGTACTTAACCAAGCGTTATTTTTCTTCGATAGCCAAGCGCTAATTTCTCCCAGATGGCCTGTAAGACCATCTTTCTGCAGCTCCAGATACTTCCCGAGCCAACCTTCCGGGACGATACTGCCCACGGGTAATTTTAGCAAGGCATTCTGTCTTAAAGGAGCCCTATTATTCAGATATTGCGTATTCTTTCCGGTTAATGGTAATTGGTCTACAGCTGTTGCTATTCCCGTTTGTGCAGACGTAACAAGACCGATGCCCATTAATAGGCTTACAAAGCTAATTCTTTTGATCATTGTTATTTCAATTTCTTAGGTGAACTATCATATAGCGCCTCGGTGATACCGCTTATCTTCAAGCCCACACGCGCATGCACTGCAGCACTCTTGGTCAAAATATCTTTGATATCCAGCTCCAGATCGACATGCCCCGAACTAATTCCAGTTTTTTCCATCTTATAAGTATATTGACCCAAATCCACGAATTTTGTATCATTGACCAATAAGGTGGCAAAATCAATCGTTCTTGAAGCATCTATTGTCTTGACGTCAAAAGAAGCTTTCAGCATATTCCCTTGAACATTATAGGTAATATTACTCATGGTATAATAAGGTTTAACCGGGTACTCGATGCTTGTATTGCCCCTCACATCAACCAGCACTGTATCCGCACTATTCAGCCAGGGGCCATTTCCGCTGGTTGCCACCAATTTGTACTGCCCGTCGAAGAGTTTTGCCGCAAATGAACCGTCCTGCGTCACATACACATTAATAGCAGATCGAAGCGGAAAACCATCTTGCCATAGCTGAAGTGAAACGGACTGGTTTGATCCTCTTACTCCTAGAGGTTCTGAATTGTAGGTTACACGACCGTTCAGTGTACTTTTAGGGGCATCATAGTTATCTTTGCCACACGCAAATACACCTACGATCAAACACAAACTGACTATTAATTTACAAAAAAAAGTTTTCATAAGGATAATGCTATTGATAAGGATTTCGAACTAACTTCGGATTGTTATTAATCCAATCTTGATCGATGAAATTATAATAGTTCTGATATTTAAAATTTCGTGGATAGAGCGTATGACTCGATTTCTGTTTCTCAAAAACCCATTTACCATCGTTCGGATCCCCCGGAGCATATATTTTGTATGGAAATAGGGCATAGTGTACCGCATTGTAATTATCAGCGCTTCCGTTCCAGATTTCATGGGCAATTCGCAAACGCTTCAGATCCCAATAACGATGATCTTCGAAGGCAAATTCAACCCGGCGCTCCTGAATAATATCATTCAGGGAAATGGTTGTCAATGCCTGTATCCCCGCACGCTCCCTAATCTTATTGACATATCCCGTCAACTCGGCTTGTGGTTTACCAAGCTCTAGGCCTGCCTCTGCAGCGATCAACAAAAATTCAGCATAACGGAAGCGCACAAACCAAATATCCGACCCACGCCCACGAGTAGAGGCATCTTTATTTTCGTCGATAAATTTCCGGATATTAAATCCAGTTTTGTTGACATACATATCGTTGGAAGTCGTAGGTCCATCTTTGCTTGTAATAATTCCTCCGAATTTGGAATCTGAAGTACCGGGTATTGCGGTCATCGTCTTCCAAACACCTCCTTCTTTATATCTAACGCCTGCTTGGTAAGTGATTTTGGTACCAGCAAAATCAGCACCAGAGTAAATTACAGTACCATACAGACGCGCGTCCTTATGGGCGAATATCTCTTCGGGATTGTTATAGTAAATGTAATCTCCCGTAGCAGTCTTCGTTTTCAATGCTCCATTTCGATCATCTGTATACTCAAATGCTTCCACCAAATTTAAAACAGGCGTAACAAAATTGGCATCAATATCTCCACGGACCGATGAGGCAATGTTATTGTTGGTGAAAAAATGTGTTTCACCTGGATACGCATAATCCTTGGCCCAAATAACTTCATTGCTACTTGATTTTGAACTTACAGCAAGATAGAAGTTCTTTCCTTTATCGGCATTTCCATTATAGAGGGCATAAGGGCTATTGTTGATAATATCCAATGCTGATTCGTAAGCAATCTGGTAATATTTATTGGCGTCCGCCGCAGGGATTCCCACCTCGTTACCTGCTGTTTTGACGTCTGGCGTTTTATAGTTATACTTCGCTATTGAGGCGGCGTATAGACTGGCCCGCGCCTTAAGTGCCAAAGCTGTCCATTTATTAGCTCTAGCTGAATTTATGGTTTTCTCTGTACCGAGCATTTTAGCGGCTTCGGTACATTCGTTAATCACGTAATTATAACTCTCTGCTTCTGTTGATCGCGGTGTCTGCAACTCTGCTGGATCCATGCCACCCGTATAATCATAGATCTTATCACCCACCAAAGGAACTCCGCCCAAACGCTTGATCATATTAAAGTAGGTCCAAGCACGAATAAATCTGGCCTCGCCTTCGATGCTCTTTTTATTATTTTCGTCCAATGATGATTGACGAACACCTACGATAAATTGATTGAGATTGCGAATTAGTTCATAATCGTACATACGCCAAAAGTCATTCGGAAATTCCTGCATCGTATTGGGGCCACCGCTTGAAAATCCTGCCTCATCTAACATCGCAAAAGATCCATTGTCTCCAAATTGCTGTCCCCAGCTAATCCGCCCATAATAATTCGCTAGAACAGATTTTATCATATTCTGATCCGAAAATATCTGATCGTCGGTAAAAATAGCCTGTGATTCCCGTTCCAAAAATTTATTGCAGCTTGAAAATGTACATACGAGACATACACCCAATAAAATAACGTTCTTATTTATCATCTTATTAAAAAGTTAAGGTAACACCAACGTTTATAACTTTGTTTGTTGGGTACTGAACGCCCGAATCACTTGTGATTTCTGGATCGATCTTCATATCACCCAAATTATCTATGCTAAACAGATTCTGCATCATGGTATATATCCTCAATTTCTGAATTCCTCGAGGTTTCATCCATTTCTCCGGTAAAGTATATCCGATCTGCAGGTTTCTTAATTTCAAATAGTTGACATTGGTAAGCCAGAAGTCGCTATGCCAATAATTACTATGATCTCTATTTCCTTTAATTAATGTAGGGTACTTTCCTGGGATCAAGGCACTATTTGGATCCGTAATATCGCTCAGCATCCACTGGTTTTCCATATAGTATTGCGGATTGTTGCCACCATCATGGAAAGGGAAAACAGCTTCATAACTGGGATTAAAAGAAGCAAAAGCTGCTCCGGTGAAATCCATTGCCAAATCAAATCCCTTAAATTGGCCGCCAAGGTTAATTCCGTAATTGAAATAAGGAAGACCGCCTTGTCGATATCCGATTGGCCGTTCATCCAGCTCATTGATCACTTTATCGCCATTAATATCTTCATACTTAATATCACCCGGCCGTAATGATGAGTTGCCTTTACGGTCATTGTCTATATCATAATTGGCAATTTCTTCCCACGACTGGAATTGTCCAATGGAATGTAATCCCCAATTGAGAAAGGCATAACGGTCATAGATCGATTTTCGATATTGATCCAAAGAGTTTCCAAAACGTGGTTTATATTGTTCGCCGTCAGTTTGCCGTGCGAAAGTGAAATTACCGCCTACGAAATAGTTAAATCCATTGACGCTACTCCGCCACATTAATGATCCATCGATACCTTGATGAATATCCGAATTCAGATTTTCATAAGGTAAACTAAAGCCTACTTCATTCGGTATCAATACATCTTCTCGCTTGGCAGGCAGTCCTGTTCTTTTTCGACGGAAGACATCTACCGAACCTGTTAATTTACCTTTTAGTGTACTAAAGTCCAAACCAACATTTAGCATATGGGCCTGAATCCAAGAAAGCGTTTTAACGGGAAGGCCACGTGCTTGAGAACCGATAACATACTTCCCGTCAATTGTCGAACCGACGATATTTTGATAGCCATCACGGACTGGTTTTCGGAAATAATTATATCCACTTAGATAACCAAAAGCAAAATATTCCCAGGCATCCAAATTATCATCGCCCAATACACCGTAAGATCCCCTTAACTTCACATCGTCAAATACCTTTCTCATACCTTCAGACCAGAACTTTTCAGATGAAACACGCCAGCCTGCAGATACCGAAGGAAAAAATCCCCATCGGCTTCCTGGCGCGAATTTCCATGAACCGTCATAGCGCGAAGAAAGCTCCAAAAGATACTTCTGGTCATAATCATAATTGACCCTACCTGCAAAACCGGCTCTCGCCTGGGTATTCACTCCAGTATCATTGTAGGTGTCCATCGTCTGAAAATAGATCAAACTCAAGGCATTAGAGGCTGGACGATCGTGTACATAAACATCTGGATTATCCCTTTTTATGGACTCCGCAGCAAGCACGGCATTGATTCCATGTTTGCCGAATCGCTTGTTATAATTTAAGGTAAATTGGGTTGAGATTTCTTCAACCTGCGAAATAGATCTCTCCCGCCAAGGGTTGTCCATGCTAAAAGTTACCGGGTACGTATCTGTCTTCTCATCGTAGCCATATAGTTTATAGGTAAACTCCTGATTATCCATCCATTTATTGGCCAGATAATAGCCTACTGTTCCCTTAGCGATCAAATCATTTGTGATCTTATATTCCGCATTAAAATTTAACTGCATCACCCGCCATTTTTCCTGATAAGTACCGGACAGATCATAATTCAGCATCGCAAAGTTAGTTTCCGCATTGGGCGATGTCTGCGTTGGATATAAAGGATTGTCGTTGGCAAAAGGCCGTGCAGTAGGCAGGTTGCGATATATCGCAAATAAAGCCTGCCAAGTATCGTCAGCACCAGGTACACCCGGTTGTTTGCGCTGTTCGATCCGCCCATTCAAATTAGCACCAATCTTTAATCGTTTTGATACGTTCGCGTCAATATTCATCTGCACATTGGTACGATTGAAGCCGCCGTAATTACGAATGATGGACTGCTGGTCCAGATGCCCTACACTCAGGTAATAATTAATTTTTTCGGACCCACCACTGACATTACCCGAGATATAAGTTTGTGGGCTAGTTTTGAGAATATAATCATACCAATCAAAAGGACGATATCCCTTCTCGGTACCTTGTTGCCATTTTTCGAGATCTGCCAACGTATATTGTGGATGTTCAGTTCCGAGAATAGCATCAGACTGAATATAGCTTTTGATATAAGTACTGGCATCGGCTGGCTTGGGAAAACGAAACATACTCTGCCAGCCATAATATGAATTGATATTAAAGGTATTATTATCGCCACGCTTCCCCTTCTTTGTCGTCACCACAACAACGCCGTTGGCAGCACGCACACCATAAATAGCAGCAGACGCATCCTTTAATACCGAAACCGATTCAATATCATTGAAATCTAAATTATTGAACTGCCCTTCATCCTTTTGAACACCGTCGATCACATATAAGGGTGTCCCCATATTGCGGATACTAATTCCTGTTGGAGCTCCAGGACGCCCATCCGACATCCTGCTGTTAACACCGGCGATCTTCCCTACTAAGGCTCCAGACGTTGTTGTAGCAACAGATCTGGAGATATCCTGAGAAGAAATTGCGGTGATTGCACCGGTAACGGATTCTTTCTTCTGCGTACCGTAACCTACAACGACCACTTCATCAATGCGCGAATTTTCATCTTCCAAAGTGATTGCCAAGTCAGCGATTGCCATCACTTCTTTGGAAAGGTAGCCTACAGATCTTATGGTCAAAAGTTCACCGGCATTGACACCTGTCAAGTTAAAATTACCTTTCGCATCTGTTGAGACTGCAATATTGGGTTTTGATTTCAATGCGACCGTCGCTCCTACTATAGGATTGCCATCCTTATCCTTAACAACCCCTTTTATTGCTTTTTGCAACTCGATCCCTTCTGAAGAAACCGGAATTAAATTAGCTCCCTTTGCTAAGGGGATAAAACTGCTCGCACAGCAGAGCAATGTAGCAGATAGTGGCAGACATTTAAGACCCTTAAACATACCTAGATTGATTAGTTTGTATAATTGATTTGTCCAAAATTAAGGTATATTCAATCGTACAGACTTTCGTTTTTTCTCAAAAAACTGCCTATTTGTATCAAATAAATAAAATAGACCTAAAACGTTTTAAAGTCTATTATAAAGAGAAAGTACACCTCTTTTCAGTGGTGTACTTTCAAACCAATCATTATTAAATATGTATTATTTTACCGAAAAACGATACAGGGATTTCGTTTGATAAACTTGCCCGGGGTTTAGGACAGTTGTTGGAAAATTAGGTTGGTTTGGGGCATCCGGAAAATGCTGCGGTTCGAGGCAAAAGGCCGTACGAAAGGAATCTTTTTTTCCATTCTTCAATTGCACTTGTTCATTCATAAAATTACCGCTATAAAATTGTATTCCAGGTTCTGCGGTCAGAATATCCATAACAATACCCGATTTATCTCCAATCACATGGGCTGCTTTGTACCACTCACCATCTTTCTCCTTGCTTAAGACAAAGTTGTGATCATAGCCCTTTCCAAAGCTCAGTTGCTGATCATTGGCATTAATATCTTTTCCTATTGGTTTCAAGATTGTAAAATCAAAAGCTGTTCCCTTTACCGGTGCTAATTGCCCTGTTGGTATGAGTGTACTATCCACTGGTGTGTATTCATTAGCAAACAATTGAAGCTGATGATCCAGAATTGTACCGCTTCCCTCACCATTTAAATTAAAGTAAGCATGGTTGGTCAAATTGATCACCGTCTTTTTATCGGAAGTAGCACGATAGGCAATCATCAATTCATTATTATCGTTAAGCGTATAGGTCACTTCCATCTGGATGTTTCCTGGAAAACCCTCGTGTCCATCAGGTAAGGTATAAGCAAAAGTAAGAGACGATTTATCTGACGATTTTAAGGTCCAATTGGCAAAATGCACACCTTTAAAACCTCCATGCAGTGTATTAGGACCGTTATTTACCGCCAATGTATAGGTTTTATCATCCAACTTAAATTTTCCCTTAGCAATCCGATTACCAAAAGGCCCTACAATAGTACCAAAAAATGGTTCTTTGGGATTATTATAATCAGCCGCTTTAGAAAAACCCAAAACAACATCGCATAACTCCCCCTTATTGTCAGGCACCCATAATCCCACTAAACGTGCACCAAAATTGGTAAAATAAGCTTGTACGCCATTTTTATTGCTCAGTTCATATAGATAAGCCTGTTTTTGATCAATAGTTCCGCTGAACTGTGCGGTATCCATGTAGGCCGATAAAGAATCTGCTTTTGAAGTTTTGGAACCAGTCGATTGCTGACAAGACACACAAAATGCCAGCATTGCAGAAAGACCAAGCAAGGTCAATTTTCCTCTCATTCGTAATATTTTAAATGGTTTATAATCTTTGTTTAGATAGAACATACGTCCTTTTCTAGATTTTTTATAATTTTAACGCTTACAATATATAAGCTAAAGTCTTAAATTTTTCAGAAATTTTAAGATTAAATTGTTTCATTTTAGCACTATTTTGTATCAATAACCAAATGATCATGATCAACCTAAAGCCTTTACGTCTTCTATTTTTTCTGTTGCTCCCCTCGTTGCTCCATGCACAGCCCTATTATTTCAATCATTATCAAATCAATGAAGGATTGTCTAACAATGCTGTCATTTGTAGTATGCAAGATAGTCAGGGCTTTCTCTGGTTCGGTACAAAAGATGGGTTAAATCGTTTTGATGGTAATAATTTCAAACATTTTGATGCATCAAAATCCGGAAAAAATAGTCTGGGGGGCAATAATATCATTTCATTAAAAGAAGATTTTCGAAAGAGAATTTGGATTGGTACAGATCAGGGAATCTATTGTTACAACCCCGTCGATGAACAATTTAGACTGCTGAGTAAACAATTTGAAAATGCGGACGTCCCTGTTATTATTACCGATCAACGCAAAAGGATCTGGTTTATATCAAATGGAATGCTCTATTGCCATGATTTAGTTAGTCATGCAATTCAACAATTTACAAAATCAGATCTCTATATTACGTCCATCAGCTGCACAAAAAATGGAGCTGTATTTTTTGGAACTCCTGAAGGCAAAATCTTCCAAATAGGTCCTTCCGGAAAACCCGTACTCATGCTTGACTTTCAAGCAAAATATGGTGCTAAGGATTGGTTTAGTATTGAGAAAATAATGGAAAACCGCGACGGAGACTTATTGATTGGTACTTCAAAAACTGGTGTTTATTGCTATCGCTTTCAAGATAAATCCCTTAAGTCTATCCTTGGACCAGATCAACTGCATCAATTTCTCTATGTCAGAGATATTATACAGCCAAATGATCATGAATATTGGTTTGCAACGGAGTCTGGCCTCTTCATTTATCAAATTGCTAGCCGACGTTACATCAACATTCAGAAAGAACAAGAAAACCCTTGGGGTATATCTGACAATGCCATTTATAACATCCTACAGGATAAGGATGAGGGTATTTGGCTGGGAACCTATTTTGGTGGGATCAACTATTATCATAAGAACAATAGTATCATCGAAAAATTCCTCCCACAAGATCGCCCCGGGAGCCTAAAAGGCTCTGTTGTACGCATTATCAAAAAAGATATCGATCAGAATATATGGATAGGCACCGAAAATGGAGGACTATCTAAACTGGACCCTAAGTCGGGTAATATCCAAAACTTTTCCGATAAGCAGGGAAATCTGGCAAACAATAATATCCATGGCGTTCTTCCTATTGGTGATAAACTACTGATCGGCACCTTCGTCAATGGCCTGGACATATTTTCGCCAAAGCTTCAAAAAGTCATTTATCACATCGATCGCAATAACAATGCAACCCCTTCTGATCTACAAAGCAATTTTCTATTTTATCTCTATAAAACTCGAAAAGGAGACATTATAGCTGCATCAACTCGTGGCTTATACCGGTTTAACTTTGAAAAAAAGTCTTTTCACCTCATTGATAATGTCCCCGAATACATGTTTTACACGACTATTTTGGAAGATAAAGAGGGAAATATCTGGGTAGGTACATGGCGCGATGGGCTATTTTGCTATAATCCGACCACACGTTATTTCAAACATTATACACATCATCAGAATGACCCCAATTCTTTGCCTAACAATAGGGTCAATAGTCTATTTGAGGATTCAAAAAATCAAATTTGGATCGCCACTGAAGGTGGAATGGCTAAGAAGAAATTAAATCAGGACAGTTTTGAAAACATTGGCCTGGAAGAAGGAATGCCCAGTAACGTAACGCTCGCATTTTTAGAAGACAAACAACAGAATCTCTGGGTAAGTACCTCTAAAGGGCTGGTACGCTTTCATCTGCCCAATGGCAGAAAACGGATCTTCAACTTGGAGTCAGGCCTACCGACGATTCAGTTCAATTACAATTCATCTTTTGATGACGACAATGGGAACTTCTACTTCGGTACCATCAATGGCCTTATACGTTTCAACCCGGAAAAACTAAACCAAATTAACTATAAGAATCAAATACCGATTTATATCACTAATTTTTACATCAACAATAGAGCGATCAATCAATATACCGATGCAAGTATTTTATCCAAATCAATCTTATTCACAAAAAATATCAAACTAAAACACGACGAATCATCCTTCAGTCTTGATTTTGCGGCATTACACTACCAAGCCCCCCACTCTATTCACTATAGTTATAAAATGGATGGTCTTGACGACAATTGGATAGACATTACAAGCAATCAACGTGCTTACTTCACCAAACTTGCGCCTGGGAACTATGTTTTTACCGTAAAAGCGGAGGATCCAAATGGTAATACAATACCCACCTTTGCTAGTCTTAAAATCACGATTCTTCCTCCTATATGGGCAAGTATACCGGCTTTTGTTTGCTACGCACTAATCCTTGTGGGGCTCATTGTATTTGTTATTCATCATTTCAATGAAAAGATCAAACAACGCAATCGACAACACCTTCTAACCGTACAAAATCTACGTGAGCAAGAACTCTACCGCTCAAAAATCAATTTTTACACCGATGTTGCCCATGAAATACGCACACCATTGACATTGATCAAGGCCCCCTTAGAGAAGCTTATGGATAAGGTAGATCACAATCCTGTAACAGACAAGCTATTATTGACCATGCAGAACAATACGGAGAAGTTGATTGCGCTTAGTAACCAATTACTGGATTTTAGACAGGTCGAAACGGAAGGATTCAAATTACACTTTGAGTCAGAAAACATAAGCCAAACGGTTCAGGAAATCATCAACAATTTTACGGTCACACTCCAGGCACAGGGAAAGCAGATTGTGTCACACATTATGCCGGATATTATAGGTCAAGTCGATATCGACGCATTCGACAAGATTTGTTACAACTTATTGAATAATGCCCTTAAATATTCCTCATCCTATATTGAAGTGAATTTGAATATGGATAAACAGAAAAATATCTTTATATTGACCGTGAAAAACGACGGAGCTTTAATTCCTTCAGAAGAAAGGGAAAGAATTTTTGAACCATTCAATCGTTTAAAGCAAAATAAGAATGTTCCCGGAAGTGGTCTAGGCTTGGCATTGACAAGATCCCTAACCTTAAAACACCAAGGTACCTTGTTATATAGTACAAACGACCTCCAATTGAACGTATTTAGCTTGACGTTACCGTTGAATCACAATACAAACCCATAATTATGAATGCCAAATCCAATTTATTATTAGTAGATGATCATACCGAACTGCTTGAATTTATTGCGGATGATCTCAATGAAGATTATCAGATAACAACGAGTTCTAATGGAAGAGAAGCCCTAGATTTATTAGCCTCTGAATATTTCGATCTGATCGTAAGTGATGTAATGATGCCAGAAATGGATGGTTTTGAGCTCTGTCAAAAAATTAAGGAGGATATCGCTTATGCACATATTCCAGTTATACTTTTGACAGCAAAAAATAGTATTGAATCAAAAATTCAGGGTTTAGAATTTGGTGCCGACGCTTACATTGAAAAACCTTTTTCGCCCGCTTTTTTAAGAGCACAAATAGCCAGTTTATTAAAGAATAGAGTTAAGGTCAAGGAGTTTTTTATTAAAAATCCGATGTCACAAATCCAACAGATCGGGCAAAATCAAAGTGAACAAGAGTTCTTGCTGAAGATTGAAGAAATCATTATGCAACATCTCGATGATCCCCAGTTTAATGTCGATAGAATGGCCGATATTCTCTGCATGAGCAGACCTACACTCTATCGCAAAATCAATGTGGTATCCAGCCTATCACCCAATGAACTGATTAATTTAACTCGGCTCAGAAAAGCAGCAGAACTGCTTATTCAAAAACAATATAAAGTTTACGAAATTTCTAATTTATTGGGCTACAGTTCCGCTACTCATTTCTCACGTAATTTTCAAAAGCAGTTTGGACAGAGCCCTACCGAATTTCAGGACGCTCAAACTGCTTTATCTAAATCTTGACCGAGCAAATAATCATATCTGAATAAAAATAGGTGTCCGTCTAGGCGCACACCTATTGTGTTGATTCAACTTGCGCAAGTGTTGCATACTGTGCTGCATAAGTGAACATGAACATTCCTTCCAAATCATTCTTACTTTTATCAGCTGCCCAGCCTCCAAGCAAATCATTCGGCAGAAATCCATCTTTCAAGAAGTGGGTATAGCCATAATCTAAGTTATCCTGAAAAGATTTTGCATAGACTCCAGCTTTGCTATAATTCGGAGATATAGCAGTATATCCTCTTAATAATACGCCGTTAAACCAATTATTAAAACCATCTGTCGCATAGGTATAGTGCTCAGGAATCTGCTGCCCTAACTTTCCAAAATAAGTAAAAGTCGCGTCGGCCAGTTTCTTGCCATCTTCTAAATAGCTTTTTGCTTTCGTAACACGATATAAGTCGGCTGCTCCAGAAATCATCGTTCCACTATTATAGGAAAATGCTGTTCCAACCGCTTTTCTGAGCTGGGTATTTTTTCGGTATTGTACACCGTTGACCGTTTCATAAGCTATCGAACAATCTGGAAAACAATCACCCATCATATCCGCATAAACACCTTTTTCATTAAGAAGATATGCCTTTTGCCAGTCATAAATCCTTTTAGCATAACGGAGATAAAAATCGCTCTTCTTCTCTTTTTTAGAAATACGAGTTAGTTTATCTTTCGGATCAATGGAATGCGCAACGATTTGATCTCCTTTCTTTTTATAGATTTCATACAATGCAACAAGCGGACTAATAATCGGTGCATTACTACAGGCATGCTTAGTTACATATCCTGGGCCCCATGGGATTCCACCATGCTCTTTCCCTTTCTCATCCAAAGTACAGTCCCAACCATCAAGAACATAAGCAGTAAGGTATTCAGCTTCTTGCAAATAGCGTTCTTGCCCAGTCAAATGATAAGCTTCCAATAATTCCCGTACTAGCCACATCTGATCATCATAGACATTCAGTACTCCCGTTACATTTGCTTTTCCTTTTTCTCGGACGCGATCGACAGCATACACCGTCCATTCTTTATGTTGTGTAAAAGATGTTAGCGTAAATGTCCCTAAATAATAAGCTGCATTTGCATGAAGCTTAGCCAATAAATCCACATAGCGGGAATAATACTTTCCGTAAAGCTCGGTATTACCTGCCTTTTGTTGCTTTTTCAAGCCGCTCAACACAGCATTTACAGCTTCTATGGAAGCAGAGTACATCCATACACTCGCTTTTTCTTCGGATCGAACCTGCGTAAATGGATTATAAAAACGATGCATTTTGAAATCGTCATCGGAGAAATAAACTTCCATTGATCGATCAATTAACTGAATTGCTCGTAAAAGATTCTGTTGGTTTTTATGTTGATCATGTACTGATCTTTGGCTGTGCAATTCTTGCGCACAAACCTGTTTTACACAGAGCGGTGATACTGACAGAGAAATTAGAGAGAGTGCCCAAAAAGGCCGGATGGAAAAGAATTTGATCATGATACGGTTTTAAATTGATTAAGTAGTCTTTCATGCGCATTGGTAGAGCGTGATAACCGAGGTTGAAGATAAGCATTTTTCGGACAAAAAAAATCGCATTTTTTGAAATGCGATTAAAAAATATTTGCCCTTTTGCTTAGTTAACCAAGAACTTTCTCGGTCAACTAAGCTGCCACTGGCTGGCGATGACGATTCACAAATTGCTTTTTCAATAGATACAACTTGTAATGGTCGTACAAACCAATGATTAAAAGAACAAAACAAACCACGTAAAATGTCTTATTCGATAAATAGGTGAATGAAATACCGCTCACAAGCCCTCCCATGACATAGGCTCCCACGATACTCAGCAGTAAATGGAATTTGTCGACCAATGCCTTATTGCTTCGGTTCGACTCCTTAGTGAACATCGAAATCAATATTGCTAAATCTGTCGTTAGTCCTGTCAAGTGTGTCGTTTTCACAACAGAATTCGATATGCTCGCTGTTAAACCATTTTGTAATCCCATTGCAAACAGCAACGCCCCGACAAGAATCTCTGTTTCTTTCAAAGAATCTTCATAAAATACATCAAGATATATCCCGACAAATAATATACTCAGTATTTCTAATGCCAAAGGAATGGAATGTGTCAGATAGGAGCTAAAACGTCCTTTACCATGAATGATGATAAGATTCGAAAGCATACTCCCGACTAAAAAAAGTAAAATCCAAAATAGCACTACTGCACCTTGATACCAATTTCCTTTCGCTAGCTCCTGCGCAAAGACAGCATAATATCCCGTAACATTAGAGGTAAACGAAAAAAAGACAATGACAGATGCGACATTGACCATTCCTGCAGAAAATGCAGTTATTGCCCCTAATTTGATATTATCTTGAATCGTCCTATGGTTACTATATTTTCTCAGCATACTTCTCTTTTCCTCCTTTCTTCAGCACAATACGTGCAATTCCTTTCGTCTGCATATCCAAATTGAGATGCAGCACCAATTGGTTTTTATTCAATTTTTGTATGACAAAGCTCTCTATAAGCTTATCATTTTTCCGAAGCTCAAGGATATGGCCTCGTCCTTTCAAAAACCAATTGTATTGTTTGTCCTCATGATGGGCAATAAAATTTTTGTCACCCATTTTTTCAAAATGCCATAACCCATCCTGCAAGGGTGGAAGGTGAGCGATTGCAGCATCTTTTATTCCCTCATGTATAACCGCCTGTTTTTTGAACGTTGGAGACTTCTCCACTTTCTCAAAGTACCAACCTTGCTCTTCCCACTCCCCTTCTAAAAGCCGCTCGGGGTTTTCATAAAACATAACCATCGAACTAGCACCTAAAAGCAAAAAGGACAACAGCACGAAGTTGAACCTTGCCAATATTTTTCTCTTAATAGTTAACATCCCATTTCTTGTTAAAAAATAAATCCGCCAAGACATTTCCCCCCGTTTTGCTTGTCCCAGGTCTCGCTACAATCGATACATTCTTCTGTTTACTTTTACTCAAGTGAAGCAAAGCCTGTCCGACGTCGAAAAAATGCCGTGTTCTTTTTTCAAATTCATAATCTGTGGGAACTTTGACTTCATCAATCCGAGCTCCGTGCAAATAATGTTGTAAATAATTGAGATTGTCAGAGCCGATGATATCTGTATAGATATTTAGCTTACGATTTTCATAACGATGACAGATCATCTGGCAGGCCTTCAAAAAGTCCTCCGATTGAAGATTACTGAGTTGGTCATCCAATGTGATTCCCAATAGTTCGCTGATCGATGTACTGCTCTTATTACCATAGACAAGAATGATATCAAGTTCTTCGGCTGTCGATTGCTCTATACTATGAATCACAAAAAAAAGTGAATCAATCGTAAAATCACTTGGAATCAATACACGCATTGCCTTTGCCATATCCAATTATTTTTATACAAAATTAATAGGTCATCATGGCAACCGAATGAATCTGGAATTAACTTTCTATTAGAATTTTAGGACTTATATTAAAATGAGATTAAAAATAAAATGCAGATTAAAATGGGATTAAAATTTAGTTCCGGCTTTGTAATATAATTCCGCTAGTGCCTTTCTGTAGTCCGTAACAAGCTTCTCTTGCTTGATACGCATTTCGATCAGCTTATTTTCCCTACTATTAACAACAAACAAGGTGGATTCCCCCAGTTCAAACTTATTTAATTCACCCCTAAGAAGCAGTTCCTGATTACTTATATTGATCGATTGAAGTTCAATCTGTTTACTGTAAGCATTTAAATCATTATACTTCTTAACGACTTCATTGTAAATATTTCTCTCGGTCGCAACCTGTTCAAATCGTAGCTGATCTTGCTTAATCCGTACTTCTTTGAGCTTCCCACGTTCGGCGCGAATAAAAAGTGGAAAAGCAAATTCAAAACCTACTTTATAATTCTGCCAATTAAAATCATACTGCGGTGGTACAAAGTCATTAAAACCGTGACGGCTAGAAATGAGCGTGCCTGACACATTAAATTTAGGTTTAAGCATTTCTTTTCGATAACGTTCCTCAAATAGAAGTTGTTGATTTTTACTAGCCAACTTGATCATTTCGGGATGAGCAATTTTTGCCGAATCAAGAAGTGCCTCGATCACACTATTATCTGGCAAAATAGCAGGATCTTCGAGCTTAAGCGGTATGGCATGATCTGGAAGTTCTACTGGAAATTGTTGATCATTCCACAGATGATTGGACAATACAATTTTCGCGTTTTTAAGTTCAACTTCATACTTTGAAAGTTCTATCCGCCGTTCTTTTACAACGACCGAAGCTTCGATGGAATCAATTACAGGTTTATCTCCCAGCGTCGTCTGCTCACTGATTGCTTTAAACCGTTGATCAGCCAATTTTACACCCTCCAATAAAAGCTGATACTGTTGATAGGCAAAATACCAATTCCAGTAATCTGAAAGTGCCTGAAACCAAATGGCATTTATTTGTTTTATCTTTTCGCCTTCTAGGTAGCTGATCATAGCCTTTGCCTGCTGCAACGTATTTCTTCTGCTATCGACAATTAAACCTTGCCCCAATGGAATACTTAAACCGATTGCGGAAAGCCCTGCATTATTTGTTCGGGATTGCGGGTTTGTATAATCACCAACATTTCGATCATAAGCAATTTTCAGATCTGCGCCAGCTAACCAAAGTGGAATTTTCAACTCACTATTCCACTGATTGTAATAATCCGTCTTGCCAAAATGCTTATTTTTAAAACTGGAATTTAGCGTCGGATCAAACTTTCCTAACGCCTGTGTTACCTGGGCTTTTGCAGTTTCACTCAGCAGATTCACTTGTTTAACGATGGGATGATTGGCCATTAAAAGCTCTTCCATGTCATCCACGGTAAAAGTATTCGTTGCTCCATACTCCTTTTCCTGAGCCGAAAGATAAGGAGAGAAAAAAAAGCAAAACACGATAAAAATAAAATTCAATTTATTCATATAACAATTACTTTTTCTCCCTTTCTTTTGGTTCTCTTTCCAAACTCGGCGGAAAGCCATTCAACTGTCGCCATATCTCATACCATAATGGGACTTTATTTAAAATAACCCTTCCATAAGCACCTGAGCCTTGATTTAACTGAACAGGCCAGGGCTCATCTCCTTCCGGAACAGGATCTGTTGCGCGTATCAAAATCCTAAATCGGCCATTCGTACTACTCACTTTATCGATGACTGAAACTTTTCCAGCAAAGGTACCGACCGCGACAGACGGCCATCCGGAAAATTGGATCGATGGCCAGCCATCAAATTGTAGCCTTACATCACTTTCCGGCTCAATCAGTGGAACATCCATTGCGTTTACATAAAGCTCTACGGCAAGCAGTGGTTTTTTAGGCTGTAATGTCGCAACGGACTCTCCTTCCTTCATATTTTCACCAATTCCTGCCTTAAAGGTTTTTACAATAAAACCATCTTGTGGCGCCCTCACGACATATAACCCACGTCGTACATCAATATTGGATATCTCATTTCTCAGTTTGGCGATATCCCCTTGTACTGAGGCTTTGGAGGAAAAGGCGGAACTTAAATCGGACTGCGCTTTCGCCAATGATTCATTGTACTTTGCACGGATATTGTTTAATTCGATACTGGCATTCGTTAATGATTGTCTTGAATTCGACAACTTGTTATCTGCACTTACAACTTTAGCTCGATCATTTTGCAGATTTAAGCGCCTTGTTTCAATATCTGTTAAGGAAAATAAACCGTCACGATAGCCCTCTTCGTACCGTTTGAGCCGCTTTTCGCTGGTCTCAAAAAAGCTCATGACAGCGACCAATTCTGCGCTATCTATTTTTACCAGATTTTGAGCTTGAATCACCTTATTTTTAGCTGACGCAAGCTGGAAATCAAGCCCATTTTTCAATGCTTCAATCTGTGCTTCAGTGGCTTTCATTTTTTGATTAGCAGCATCTTCTCCGCTTTGTTTGGCATTCAATTGCTCTTCTAATCGCAATGGTAACATGGGATCAAAATAAGATTGAGAAGTCTCCGAAAGCACTAAAATCGTATCACCTTTCTTCACTTCCTGCCCTTCGGTAACCGCCCAATACTCAATGCGACCACCAATCTGATTTTGGATGGTCTGCGGTCTGTCCTGTGGACGTAAAGCGGTAACCGCTCCTACTCCAGGAATTGTCTGCCTCCATGGGAGAAAAAGTGCTAGTACAAAAACAATCCCAGAAAACACAAGAATTCGCCCCAAGACTAGGGATCCCCGCTCTTTCAATAACTTGCCAACTGCATCATCGGAAAGATCTCTCCATGAGAGCGTTTTCTGACTCGAACGATCCTTATTAATCAACATAAACCGCAGCGTCCTCCTCCAACGCAAGATCCGTTACAGCCGCCAATTTGACAACTCCAGTAAGCATATCAAAAATCGTATTCAAATTTGTCATCAGTTTTTCAATGGCATAACCAATTTGAACGATGACAACTTCAGCCGCAACAAATTGACCAAAAGTCATTTGCCGCTCCACAACAAAATAAGATCCAAGCAAGAGCATCGCTCCAAACAACAGGGTGCGAAGTAGGACAGAACCAATAAAAAAGCGCTTTAAAATCTTAAAATGATCGTTTCTCGCCCCTAAATACTTACTGACAATATAATCTGTTGTTTTTGTCACTTCGTTCATTTTCATCTCATCAGCACGATAATGGTCAATTTGTCCGGCAACAGCTTCCAAATAGGCTACCGTCTCATATTTGTATTCAGACTCTTCAATACTTGTTTTCAACCCTCTTTTATAGTATAAAACAAGTATCGTAATAACAGAAAAAATGACAATAAGGCCAAAGGCCAGAAATGCAGGATGATAAAATGATAATAAGACCACGCTAAAGAAAATTGTCACCACTGCAGCGATGATATCGATCAAAAGTTTGATAATTCCCTTTTGGATAATGATAACATCAAAAAATCGGTTGACCAACTCCACAAGATTTTTTCCAAGTAACTCTTTAGGTTTAATTCTCGGCAGGCGATAAGAAAATTCAACCGCCGATTTTAGAAAGATTTTCTGCTCTAAATACTCGACTAAGGTCAATTGTCCGATCAATAATACCCCGCCCACAATCACGCCAAATAACACAAAAGCAATTAAGATATAGGTAGAGCTATACATCGCTCCATTGCTTAAAAAATTAAAGATAGCTGTTATCCCTATTGGAATAGTCAAACTAAAAATACCGATGACGATGGCATAAATAAATATATAATTGATCGTTTTCCGTTCAGTATGTAATAAGCTAGCCAACCGTTGCAATGGTGATGGTCCGCCTTGTATATGCCCCATAAGAAATAGATAGAAGATAAGTTATAAATGATGAATTTCAGCTAAAAACAATGGTAAAAACTCCGATCGATCATTCAATTAGTCCGATCTCTCTGTTTCTGATACCTGGTTGTTCCTTAAATGAAATTGTAGAAGGAATTTGACTCTCGACTTTACGGAGTGCACTAGCGACATTAAAAAAATTGCGTGTTTTCTTTTTATAGGTATAATCACGTGGTATGATGACCTCATTTACAGACTGTCCTTTGAGGTAATGCTGCAAATAATGACTGTTATCGGTACCCAAAATATCTGCAAAAATACTGAGCTTACGGTTTTTATAGCGCTGATAGATTCCGCTACAGGCTTTTAAAAAAGATTCAGATTGAAGTGTTTCCAATTGATCTTCCAATCCAATTCCGAGTAATTCACTCGCAGAAGTGCTGCTTTTATTGCCATACACAAGGATAATATCGATAGAATCAGCCACTGACTCTTCAATACTTTGACGCACAAAACGGAGTGAGTCAACTGTAAAATCACTAGGTATTAATATACGCGTTGTTTTAGCCATGCTTTTTTTTTAGCAAAGTTAAAACGCACATATGGCAACGGAATGAATCTAAAATTAGCTTTCCATTAGAAAGCGAGCAACAGGATTAAAATGAGATTAGAAATGTAGTTGAAATTAAAACCACATTAAAACCGAAGGTAAGTGGGTAGTTCAATTTCTACCGTAGTGCCTTCACTCACAATAGAATTGACCTTCAATGTGCCACCATGCAACTTAATAATATTTCTGGCCAAAGGAAGTCCAATACCATAACCATCAATGCCGCTCGTGTTGGACGCTCTAAAATAAGGATCGTAGATATGATCCAATTCGCGGGAGGGTATTCCTATACCTTTGTCTTTTATTAAAATAAACACTTTATTGTCCAATGCTCCTAAAGCAATATAAGCGGTTCTATCGGATGAATACTTACAGGCATTACTGATAATATTAGATAGCGCAAGCTGTAACAAAATTGCATTTCCATTCACCTTAAGTCGCATACTATCATCTGGTAAAAGGCTGAAATCTGTGATAATCTTAAATTTATCATTGATGGCCTTTACAGTCAACTCGGCGTCCATCACGATCTGATCAATACGAACGGGGCTAAATGCGGTCGCATTATTCACAAAACCTGTACGCGCCAACAGTAAAAGTGCTTTTGTTTTCTTTTCCAAATGCTCTGCCGACTCAATGATCTTAAATAATGTTCGTTGGTACTCCGCTGTTGTTCGTTCTTTGGATAAAGCAAGATCGGCCTGTCCTATGATGGATGTCAATGGCGTATTTAACTCATGTGATGCATTGCTGATAAAGTTCTTTTGTGTTTCGAAAGAAGTTTCTAAGCGCGTCAACATCCGATTAAATGTGAGTGACAGACCATGAAGCTCACCTTTATATTTATCCTCATCCAATCGCTTATAGAGATTTTCCGAACCAATCTCTTGCACCTCTTTCATCATGGTTAATATTGGCTTTAAGAACGAACGTTTCATAAAAACCGAAACAACGAATATAAAGAGAATCCCCAAAATCAGACTTATAATAAGCAGATTACGAAGGTAGGCCAAATGGTGTGTATAAAAGTAATTTTCAGCGGAAGCGCCTACAATATACTTTCGACCATTTTGCGAAAAATATTTCGTTGAATAGAATTGATTACCCGACTTGAAATTTGAGCTTCCCTTTTTATTGATTTTATCCCATAGTTCTTGATGAAATCCCTGGCTTCTTAAAATAGTACCATTGCTATCAAATTCAACTAAAAATTCATGCTGATTATTGAGATTTTCTATAAAATCAAGGCTCCACTGATCGGCCTGGGAGGCGGATTTACTATTCAGAAATTTTTCCGCAGCAATATTTCGCCGCAGATCCAGCCGTTTATAAAAATCTGTAAAAGCAAAATTCGTAACGGAATAAAAAATAAAGCCAACAAAACAACTCACATAAATGACCAGAATTGCAATGAGATAAATAAGCTTTCGATTATAATTGTGCATTTTTAAATATTCAGTCTTCTATTTTTAGAACATATCCCATACCAATAACCGTATGGATCGCTTTTTTGCTTGTTATTTTTTCAATCTTTTTTCTCAAATAATTCACATAAACATCGACAACATTTGATCCAATATCGAAATTTATTCCCCATATTTTATCCAAAAGCTCCGTTCTCTCAAATACCTTTTTGGGGCTCTGAATAAACAATAAGAGTAAACGATACTCTGTACTTGTCAGATTGAGTTCCTGCCCCTCACAGTAGGCTATTTTTTTATAATCATCGATACTTAGAAAACCATAACTAAATGTGTCTTTCGAGGGCTGTAACTCACGTTGTGTTGCCTGTACGATAGACTGTTGCCTGCGGATTAACGAACGTATCCGAGCCTTCAATTCAATTAGCTTAAAGGGCTTGGAAAGATAGTCATCGGCACCATTATCGAGTCCGAGCACCACATTTTCTGGAGTACCAAGTGCAGTCAGCATCATAACAGGTAAATCGGTATACCCCCACTGTCTGATCTGCTTACAAATATCCAGGCCATTGGTTCCCGGCAAAAGAATGTCCAATAGCACAAGAGAGACATCTTGCTTCGCCAAAAGCTGTTCCAGACCTTCCGAACGCCCCAGATGAATGACCCTATAGCCATCCTCTCCTAAGCCTTGTACGATCAAATCAGCAACATCCTGTTCATCTTCAACCAAAATAATTTTTTGCTCCTCCATATTCGTCATGATGTGTAGTTCTCTGTAATGAACTACGATCCAAACCATAAAAATAACGTTTTGACTCAAGAGACACAAATCCCATTTTTGCCCGAATCCACACAAAAAGAATCTTGCTCTATTTTGCAAAAGCAAAAGCGCTGTGTTCATCGATCGTGAAACAGCGCTTTCGTCCTAGTATTTAATTGGTTCAGCTATAATTTTACTTTACCCATTAACGGATCCGTCTTACTTGATTTACCAGTCTCTATATGTCCAGCATAACGGAATTTGACCGCATGATCTTCGGAACACGTTATTTCGATATCATACCAACCTTCACTCTTGCTGCAATCGATTTCAACCAAAGCAGGATCATCCTTGCGCATTGCCTTCGCATGGAAAAGATCATAGGAACAGTCTTTAAGAAGTAAATCCCAATTTAGCGACTCTGATTGTACACAAAGAATAGGCTTTCCAGCGACTACTTTCGTATACACATCAATAGCTGGAATATGTGACTTTGCGCCTTCAATCGTACGATAGAAACCATTAGGGCCATGCAATGCAAATGATATGTACTCTCCTACAATTTTATCGAGTTCCCATTCATACGCTAATTGATCTCCTTCCCGTACCGTAAAATTCCAAATTTTACCCGCCGCATGGCCATCATACGCCACATAGGAAATAACATAATAAGGCAGACCCGCTCCCGCTTTAGCTGTATTGAGCCTTCTTTCCAAGGTTGAGCTGATGGAAAGCATCGTTGGTGTATGCTGTACTTTTAGCTGCAATTCATAAGGTAAAGCACAAGCATCCTTCCATCCCTGCTCTTGCATCTGCATAGCTGCATGATACTGACCTGTCGATTTGATTTCCTCCAGTTTTTGGCTGTCGATTTTCACAAAATCTGTTGGGAGCTTTTTATTCCTGGCGGAGAATATACGTTCAACATACCCGTCTCTGTCTACCGGATTAAGCCTTGTTTTGGAAATGTTATCTACAGGACGAAAAGACGTTGTTAAGTCGCCACAAACCATTCTTCGCCATTGACTGATGTTTTCTTCCCGTATCACCTTACCCGTTTTCTTCTCCAAAAAATGTTCTAAAAATTGAAGACAGGAGGTGTGGTCAAAAACTTCGGAATTGACCCAACCTCCCTTAGACCAGGGTGAAGCTATCACCATTGGTACTCGATAGCCCAAACCAATAGGACTTTCAAAACTTACATGATTACTATTTCTCCTTTTTCGCTCCTGTTCTAGCGTAACATACTCATCCGAAGTGTCGATTTCTGACACGGCACCCTGATCTTTGTTCGTGCTCAACGGCGGAACAAAAGGAGCGATATGATCAAAATATCCATCATTTTCGTCATAAGTTAAGATGAAAATAGTCTTTTTCCAAACCTCAGGGTCTTTGGTCAATATATCGAGGACTTCGGATACGTACCACGCCCCATACCAAGGTGAGCCCGGATGATCCGAGAAACGACAAGGTGCCACTAACCACGACACTGTAGGTAATTGGCGATCTTCAACATCTTTTCTAAACTGATAAAAAACATCTCCGGCAGGCACCTCAACTTCCTGCCGCTTTCCACCTTCTTTATAACTTAATTTATCAAGTTTGTGAAAGTTGGGATCAGCTAGATTAGTCACAAATGCATTGTGATGGATCTCTTTTTCGAACTGGGATAGCTTTTCAAAATTCTCAGGGGTATAATGAATGACATCTCTTTTCAAATCCTCCAATTCCGCTTTGGCTTTGTGCAGCAATTCTTCTTTTGGATTTGTTTCCAAAAATTTATGCAGCTCTTTTACCCGTTCTTTCATCCACTGATAATGTGCCAAATGATATCTTACACCATACTGTTGGTGAAACTCCAGGTTGTTATCTGTAAAATTGGCCAACCAATCTTCCTCTTCTCCTTTAAAGCCTACTGGTAAACTTAGTTCATTTTGATAAACTTTCCACGAGACCCCTGCTTTTTGCAGTCGTTCAGGATAGGTTTTCCATTTGACATCCTTGTAATTGATCTGACCATTGTCTACATGCGCAACAGATTCGGGGTTACGGGGTTCTTCGCGCACTGTACCAGTCCAAAAATACGATCGATTAGCGCTCGTTCCCGTCAGTGAAGAACAAAAATGCTGGTCACAAACCGTAAATGCATCTGCAAAAGCATAATAAAAAGGAATATCTGCACGGTTATAATAACCCATTGTTAAAGGCATGGCCTTATATTCTGCATTGCCAGAGCTCTTTGCTTCCAACCAATTATCCATTTTCCCGTCATGACGAGCAGCAACCATATCACGCCAACCATGCGGAAGCGACCCCATCCAAGTCGATTTACTATTGACGATATCTAAATGGAAAGGTGCAAAATATGCACCTTCCTTATTTCCTTGTATCCATACAGGTAGGCCATTCGGCAATTTCATCGCGCGGGGATCGTTAAAGCCACGTACGCCCTTCAAAGTTCCAAAACAATGGTCAAACGATCTGTTTTCCTGCATCAAAAAGACAACATGTTCGGCATCCAAAAAAGTTGATCCTTTTGGAGCTTCAATCGCCAAGGCTTTTTGTATTGATTCAGGCAGCCAGTTTATAGCGACTGTACTCCCTGCCAGCATGGCTGCTTTTTTTAAAAATACCCTCCTTGAATCCATTATTTTAACCACCAAGTCTGTAAATTAATATTGTCATTTCCGCCAAATTGTGATTTGATCGCATCAGATACATTCGCCGTATTATTATTGTACTCATCTTGAGGATACATCCAGCGATAGGCTGTTTTCACATTCGCCGATTTACGGAAACTCGGATATCCCGTGCGCAAATGATCAAAATAAGCCGAGTATCCCCCCTGATGAAATGAGCGCAGGTATTTCTGCATCAAGATACGTTCGAGCTTTTGCTCATTGGAGCTAGCTCCGTCAAGACTTACCGAATTTTGTTCAAGATATTTGGCCGCTTGTGCTTCATTTGTATAAGTTCCCAAATTTTTCGCATACTTTTCATAAAATTTGAACGATGCCTGTACTCCTTTGGTATACGTTGCATTGAGATCGCCCGTTATCCAACCTTTCAAAATGGCTTCAGCCAAAATAAACTGCATCTCCGAACAGCCCAAGAAGACCAATGGCTCAGCTGTGGGATCTTGATAAAATCGTTCGTGGACTTTCGATAATTTACCTAATACGGCTTTTGCATTCACCTGTGCATAAGGAACAATCGGATCACCGCCTTCATAAGCCGTAAAGTCATTAATCGCTTTACCCGCTTCTTTACCCAGTCTTGTTTGTGTAGCGACGGCAAATAACCGCGGATCTTTCAGGTCCTGCAATCGTTGGATAAAAGTGGAATCCATATACATTCCCGATCCATAACCGCTAGAGTTAAATTCAGGATAGCGATTACCCTCTTGATTCAAAAAGATGAGTTGCCCATCTTCAGCACCACTAACATCAGTGATTCTGGACTCATTGGTAAATATTTTTGAAAATTCTGTTGCTGCACTAAATGGAAGATCAGTCGTTTTCTTCGAGAGTGTCAATAGCACTTTTAGGCGAAATGAATTGACTAACTTGTTCCAATTGCTACTATTTCCACCATAAATAATATCCCCATTTATGGTGTTATTGTTCTTCTTCAGAATAATACTTGCTTCCTCGAGCTCCTTCAATACACCCACCAAAACGTCTTTCTGTGTATCGTATTTCGGCGCAAAAATTGCCGAATTTTCACCCTTTGCTGCTTCTGAATAAGGGACATCACCAAACGTTAAGGTAAGATTATAAAAATAATACGCACGGAAAAATTTTGCTAATGCCAAATAACTTTCAGCGCCAATACGTTCAGCTTCTTCGGTCATCTTGGTAATATTGCGAAGATTACCATATTGCTCAAAGCTTCCTCGTTGCCAATTATAAATTTGATTCGCATTTTCACCATCCGTTTGCACAATCATTTTCAAGGCATATAGTGGTGAGGTACCGTGCCAGGTCCGAAAAGCATCCCATTCTACCTTCGTCAATAAAGCTTGCGGGTGGGTTGTTGTCGCTTCATTTGGATTAACATTTACTTCAGTCAATTTCTGACAAGAAGTCATGATTGAAAGAGAAAATAATCCAAGAAATATATGTTTATTAAATAACTTCATCGTACTACTTTATTAAAACTTAAAATCTAGAGAAAAACCGATATATCGTGTGGAAGGATCTTGTAAGTTTCCATCGTTTCCAACACCAAAATCAGGATCGATATAAGGTACTTTCTTCCACATAGCCAAATTATAGCCAAATAGTGATGCATTTAAGGCCGTAAGCTGTTTTAATTTAAACACCTTATTGACATCATAACCTACCGACAGTCTACGTAGTTTTACAAATGATCGATCAAATACATTGGCAAACAGTTTACTTTCAGACTCTGTAACTCTGGCCTGGTAAGGATAATTTTGGCTCCAAGCCTGCCAATCAACAGCTTTTGTATTACTTGTATACGTTCGGGTATCTGAAGTAATATTACCGTTCACGTCGCGGGTAAGCTCACCTCCTGTTACGATCACCCCATCTGGCACAAAAACTGGTTTTCCAGCATCATATTGTTCCTGACGATATAAGACCGAAGAAGGATGCTTTCCACCCCACCACATTTTTTCTATGGTTGTCGAATTCATCACGCCGCCAATAGATCCGTCGAAATCAAGATTTACCTGAAATCCCTTAAATTTAAACTGGTTTGCAAAACCAAATTGCCAGTCCGGTTGAAAGTATCCTAAATACTGTGGAAATGGATTTTTGGTCGGCATGCCCGTATTCGGATTCAAGATAACCTTACCATCAGCCGATTTTTCCCAAACAGTACCATAATAGCTGTCTGCACGATCGCCTTTTTTAAGATTACCGTATTTCGCTTGGTTATTATAAATTTCTTCCAAACGCTGAATTGCACGAGACCAGTTTACAGTAGACGTCCACGAAAATTGTTCATTTTTAATTATATTCCCTGTCAAAGAAATCTCTAATCCTTTTGTACGGTATTTATTTCCATTTATTTTACGCGAAGTAAAAGCGGATGCTTGAGAAATACTCAAATCGATAATCTGATTTTTATCAACAACATTATAGTACGTTACATCAGCTGAAAGCCTATTTTTAAAGAAAGCCATAGATGCACCAATTTCTAAGGAAATGGACTGCTGCGGAAGGATATCAGGATTAATAATACCTGCAGGATAGGTTACTGATGGCGTCGAACCATAGGTAACATCTTTTTTATAAGTCGCGGCAATGCTATAAGGATCCAGATCAGAAGATACCGATGCCCAGGAACTGTACAATTTAACAAAGTCAATTTGCGCTGGCAGTTTAAAATAATCGGAGATAACACTACTTAGTGAAACCGATGGATAAAAGAATGACTGATTTGCCTTTGATAATGTGGATGACCAGTCATTTCTTCCTGAGAAATTCAGATAGGTCGACTTAAACACATTTAAATTTACCGACGCATAAGCACTTCGGATTATTTTTTCAGTTGTTGTATTTGTTGCCTTAACTGGGCCTTGGGTATTGCCTAAGTTATAGACAAATGGTACAACTAAACCATCTGTAGTTTGATAAAGCTCACGATAATCTCTTTTGAAAGTGGAAGATCCCGCATTAACGGTTACACCGAAATTATCAGACAACTGCTTAATATAAGTTGCTAAGACGTCCGCATCAAAATTGAGCTGCTTGCTATCCCAGTTTTTATAATCCCCATTCCGTGAATCGCCATAATTCATGTAAGACTTAGGACTTTGCATGTCCTGGAATAGATTTTTTTGTCTTGCTGCAGCTCGACCTTTGATGGTAAATTCAGGTGAAATACGCCAAGTTAAAGCAGTCTGCCCGGCCAAAATATCCTGATCGTATACTTGGTTCAACTCATTAGCTGCAAAGTAAGGGTTGTTGTACCAAGCATAGTTATAGTTAGCTTGACGATAGCCTTCCTGTCCCGGAATATAGAGGTGATCCTTTAATTCCTGTCCATTTACATCATTTCCCATCCACAACAGAATCGTATACATATGATTTTTAGGCCCATATCCATACCTTGGATAATTTGGAGATTTCACTTTATTATAGGATAAGTTAAGATCTAATTGTACCTCAGGAGTAAAACGGTAAGAGGTATTCAAATTTAACCCACCTGTAGAAAGCTTTGTATTGGGCACCTGACCTTTTTGATAGGCATATTTCCCTGTTCCAAATATGCTTACCTTTTCCGAACGATACGATAATGTCGCATTATTTTCGGTAATCAGTCCAGTTCCAAGGAAATCCTCTAAATTGTTATGTGCGACCCAATCAATCGGCACTCTTTCGTAACGTGACTTATCATTATACTTGGTTCCACTCACATCACCCCACCAAGGAATAACTTCACCAGTTTGCTTATCACGAATCGGACTGTTCCATTGTGCAACCTTTATTCCGGAGTTCAATTTGGGTCCCCATGTCATATCTCCATCTGAAATACCTCCATCAGCACCATCCCAAAACTCATACTTACCGTTGGATCCACTTCCAAACTCCTTCTGCGATTCAGGAAAAACCGTAAATCCTGCAGAAAACATATTACTGGTTCCAACCGAAAACTCCAGCCTATCACTTTTTGCACTTTTGGTTGTAATTAAGATCGCGCCATTTTTACCGCGTGATCCATATAAAGATGAAGCGGCTGTTCCTTTCAGTACATTGATATTCTCAATGTTTTGACTGGACATGTCATAAAAATCAGATTCTACAGGAATACCATCTACGACAATAAGTGGGGTCTTACCACGCAATTGAAAAGATGGTGCCTGAAAAATCCCCGTTGGATTATTAACGATCAGACCAGATACTTGTCCCGTTAGCGCTGTACCAATATTCATTGTTTTAGACTCTTTAAGTACGTCTAATTTAACTTCTTGGGTAGCGTAACCAATTTGCTTCTTTTGTTGCTTGATACCAATTGCCGTGACAACAACCTCATCCAACTTTGAATCATCTTTTTCCAAAACCACTACAAGATCCCCATCTGTAGCAGTTATTGTAGCTGTTTTATATCCTAAAGAAGAAACACGGATTTGGTCGCCAACCTGACCTTTCAGATTGAATTTACCATTAAACTCTGTACGCGTACTCTGTTTGCTGGTTTCATTGATGATCGTGCCGCCGTCAATAGGTTTGCCGTCCTGATCCTTAACAATCCCTTTAATAATAGCTTGATCGGCAATTTCGAGCTTGGTAGTTTCATTCGCAAAGTTTGCCCATACGCTATCGACATGTGCCGCATTCAGCAATGCAATAGCTAAGGTCACCTGAGCTGTTTTCCTAAATTGAGGTAGTTTAATAGGTTTCATTATTTTGAATTTTGCCCAAAAAAATGAAACCTATATTACTAGAAGATGAGTAGTATATTAACAATGCAATCTTAAAGATTGCTTAACTTAACATTAACATCGTTCGCGCTGCAATGTCTTATACATCAACTTGCATATTGAGCTTCCGCGTGCTTCGTCGAACCGCATAGATGACTATAATGAAAATAATCCAATCTATCGCCGCGCTCGCTACGTAAATGCTGTGTACACCAAAATATTTTGGCGCAATAATTAAGATAGGAATATAAAATACAACCTGTCGCAATACACTGATAAAAGTCGCAGGCTTGGCATGATCAATGGAAGGAAACCACACCATCGCCATAAAAATAAATGGAAGAACCAATAAAACACTCATGTAAATTCTGAAATCCATTAGCTGCTGTATTGAAAAAATCGCTTCTGGTATCAGTATCGATATCACAGCAACGGGATGAAGCATCACCAGCAACCAGAACGGAAGCAGAATCAGCAGCCCAGTAATGGCAAATAAACGGTACGAATTGATACTTCTCGTATACTGCCCAGCACCATAGTTCATCCCCGTTACAGGCTGCAAAGCCCGCATAAGCCCCCATAGTGGGGTATTTAATAAAATATAAAGCCGATTGACCGCCGTAAAAAACGTAATATCCATATCATTTCCGTAATTGGCCAATGCGTTGAAGACAACAATATTCTGGATTACAATCATGACCATCATAATAAACCCGGGCATTCCTAATGAAAGCGTTTCTTTTAAAATCGATAAATCCCAAGATAAAGACCAAAACTTTGTTTTGAACGAAGCCTTTCCCCCGGCGTAATACCATACACCTAAAAATGTGTAGATGATCATCGATATATTGGTTGCCCAAGCTGCCCCTGATACACCCCAACCAAAGTGTTCTATAAAAACCGGTTTAAGTAAGACATCAACAAGCAATCCAATTGCAATCATCCAGGCCGCAGTTTTCATAAGACCCTCTGCACGAATAATCATGTTGAGGGCCAAACCATAAATCCAGAAAAAACTACCCAATATGGTTGTTCGAAAGTAATCCACCCCAAGAGCCAATATCTCACCTCTACCGCCCATCATGTAGACCAATTTGTCGGCAAATGCATAGCAAGGGAGCGTAATTATAAGAGAGAAAATAATAGTCAAAAAATGCACCGTACCAAATGACCTATGTAATTTCTCCTGTTGATCCCCACCTATCCAAATACTAATTGCCGCCCCCATACCTGTTCCGATCAGAGTACCAAAACCTTGTGCAAATTGGGCTAAAGGATAGGTTACACCGACAGCTGCCAACGCTGTATTGTTAATCAGATGACCAACAAAAATACCATCCAGAAAATTGTTCAGACCATACAGGACCATTGCAATCACGGCAGGCCACGACATCTGCCACATCACTCTACTTAACTTACCGTTTAAGATCAGTTGTTTCTGTTTCTCCATAACCTATCATAAACGTTAGGCCTGGATTTCTTCACTCTCACTACGGCGATCTGTAGCAGATTTATCTTCAGCAACTCCAGCTTTCCAATACGAATAAGCATAAAGCTCCTCTCTTCCCCAACCGAGATCCTTACGCAAATAATTGCGAATCTCCTTAACTGTCGAAAATTCAGCAGCTACATAAGCAAATTTATCCGCTACGGGCAAGGATCTGACCTTCACCAAATCCGCCAAAAGGCTCCCTTCCTGTGGCGTATCATTATGTAACCAAATAAAATCAATAGCAGCCTTAGTCTTCAATTGCTGTATATCTTCGCTACCATGTACTTCAATCATACAGATTCCCTTTGCCGAAGGTGGCAAATCTTCTAAGATTGCCCCCAGAACAGGAATTGCAGTTGCATCACCAACAAGGAGATAGTTAGCTACAACTTCATATAGAGACGTCTTCCCTGCTTTCATCAGAATCCCGAGCACATCACCAGGTTTTGCAGCAATAGCCCAAGCGGAAGCTGGCCCCTCATCACCATGGGCAACGAAATCAATCCATACCTCATTTCTTTCAAGGTTGATACCGCGATGTGTATAAGTTCGAACTGTTGGCCTAATCGCTTCATCCATCGGCTTCCAATGCCCTCGTTCATAATCAAATTCTGGAAAATAAATGCGATCTACATGCTTTGGCGGAATCAAGATCTTGTTATTGACCCCGACGGTCGTATTAGCGATTTGATCTACACCATCACCAGTCAAATAAACACGAATATAATGTGGCGTCAGGTATTCTTTTCTACTTACAGTCAGGGCGAGCTGTATTACTTTCATTTCAGTTTTTCCCATGATTTTCTAATTACATACATATTTGATCAAAAGATTTCTATTAAGAATCTTTCTAAACAAAGGTAATTATTCGACTTTTATCAAACCCGATTCATGCGCTATTAAAACTTCCGTAAGAAGGAATAAAAGGTCCGTAAAGTGTGAAAAAAGCTATTCCACATCACAAGGTATTTTTTAGCTTACTCGGTGGGATTCCAAATTTACGTTTAAAGGCGTCCGAAAAATGGCGTTGATTTTTGTAACCAACCAAATCAGAAACTTCACCGATCGTTCGATCTTCATCTAAGATCAGTTTCTTGGCATGTTCCATTTTTGCGTCATGCCAAAAACCAAAAACAGTCATACCAAAGAGCTCCTTAAAACCTTTTTTCAATGTGAATTCATTGGTACCCACCAGATGCGCGAGATTGACCAGTGTACTATTGGTGTCCATATTTTTTAAAAGAAACTCACGAACGGCATATATCTTATCGATATCGGCTTTTTTTAACGAAACTGCTACAAAATCCTCCTCCTGAAACTGTTCCAATTGAAGAAGCAAGAGCTCCATAATCTTTGCTTCCAGGAAAATTTTCTTAAAAATTCCCTTTCGTTGACAATTGATTATATCGTCGATAATTTCATGCATATCGTGAGTAATCCGTCTATGCATATCGGTCAGCAACCCCGATTTACCACAGTCAATGGCATTCCGAAAATCTGCAAAGAATTTAGAATCTTCGGGCAGGAATCTTTTAAAAAATTCGGGCGATAAGTTTATTTCACATAACTGAAATTCCTGATTCCCCCACTCCATCTGACCACACATTGAATTTCCGTAAATAATATTATGCTGGTAGGTCTCGAAATTTACACCTGAGGGCATCATTTCGCCGCTCGCCTGACTATTGCCTTTTAAGGCAAAGTGCATTTCAACTGTTTCAAAATCACTTTCAAAACGAAACCGCATCCGTTTAAATAACTGCGCATGACCGTAACCAATATGAATACCATCGAAGAAAACCTCCTTATAAAAACCTTTTCCGAATGTAGTATCTAAATGTGTTACAGATTCATAAATTCCCGTGTCGACAGAAAAGCAGGTACTTGGGTAAGTCCGCTCCAATAATAAACTGGGTGAATCAATATCATATAATCTTAGTGCCATTTTTAATTCCTTTTAGGATTCAAATAGTCCTACGCACATTAGGCAATATACCTTAACAAAAATATTCCCTTCGACGGACATTTTACTCCTTTATGCAGACGCCATAACAATAGAATGCCTGCTATCTTTGACTAAAGTATAAAATTATTTAGAATCATTCTTAATTATTTTAAAAATAATTCACTATGGATACAAATAGAAATCAGGATATGGCAGACAACTTTCCACTCATCCAGGATAGCATTTATAATAACATCAAGATTGCCAATCCAAATGCAACGAAACATGATATTATTTTAGCCGCAGAAAAAGCGAAAGTCTTAGATTTCGCCTGGGAATTTCCAAAGGGGCTCGACACATGGATTGATGATAGCAGATATCCTTTATCCAGCATACAACAACAACAAATCCAACTGGCCCGTAAATTTTTAAGGGCATTGTCGTAATGACAATGCCCTCCTTATGCTATGCCGGGTAGCGTACCGGGGTGGCATAACTATTTAATCACCTCTGTTTACAATAACCAGCCCTTTACGAGATCGTTATGTTTCTTGACCCATTCTTTTGCCGTAGATGCTTTGTCCTGGCTTCCCTGCATTTGTGACAACAAATCAGCCATTGTTGATTCATTGAAGTAGACTTTGGAGAAAAATCGGGCTAGCTCCGGCTGCTCAATGTTAAAGTCCCCCCTTGCAAAAATTTTAATTTGCTCGGCATCACCCAATGTCTTTTTGGGGTCATCCAAAAACTTCAATTTCATTTTAGCAAACATCCAATGCGGTTGCCAGCCCGCTACCACAATCCAACGTTTTGCTTTGATCGCGTTTTGCAGTTCCGTAATCATAGCTACGGTAGATGAGTTCACATGCTTATAATCGAGGCTATAATCTTTGATCACCTGATCCACGGCACGTGTTATTCCAGCTCCCTTTTCTATACCAATGATCCTTCTATCAAACTCTTTTTCATGTTTTTTCAACTCTTCAATTCCATCAATTGTTACGTAATCCGGTACAACAAGTCCATTTCGCGCATCGTTATAACTCGTTCCAAGCTCTTCAATATTTGGGAATTTAGCCACTTTACTTCCATGGGTCAATGGTAGCCAGACATCCATATATAGATCTGTATCGCCATTGTTCATGGAGGCTAAGATCATATCTGGCGTAGCCCGCTGGATAACAACATGATACCCCTTTTCTTCCATAATAACTTTTGCGACCTCTGTCATTGCGACTCCTTCGGCCCAGCCATCGACCATACCGATATGAATAATATTTTTATTCCGGCCTGTGCTGCATGACGCAAGCAACAACACCATCAGACACAATACCATACTTTTTATTTTCCTCATACTATGCTTTCTTTTTTACAAAGCCCTGTGTGATTCGATCCAAAATAATAGCGAGAATCACAACGGACAAACCACTTTCAAAACCAAGACCAATATCCAAGTTGTTAATACCTTCAAGCACTTTTTCTCCTAAGCCACCAGCAGCAATCATTCCGGCAATAACAACCATCGATAAAGACAGTAATATGGTCTGATTGATCCCTGCTAAGATTGTTTTTGTAGCCAAGGGCAGCTCTACTTTAAATAAGATCTGACTATTGGTTGCTCCAAATGAACGTGCAGCTTCCACGATATCTTTTGGAACCGCATCAATCCCTAAAGTCGTCAAACGGACGGCAGGTGGCATAGCGAAAATAATGGTAGCAAAAGCTCCCGGGACTTTACCGATACTAAAAAATAACACCGCTGGAATCAAGTAAACAAAGGCAGGCATCGTCTGCATTAAATCAAGTAAGGGCCGAATGATTTTCGCTGCTAGTTTATTCTTCGCGGCCCACACGCCCAAAGGAACTGATATAACCAATGCTGTCAGTGTAGCTACCAACACTAGGGCCAAAGTCTCCATCGTTGCAATCCAAAATCCCATCAGATAGATCAATGTTAATCCCACCAATGTTGTCAATGCAACCCCTTTTCCAGATTTCCACCAGGCTAAACCTGTAAATAATGCGATTATAATAAAAAAAGGTATTGTTGTTAGCACCCATTCCAGTCCAATAATGGATGCATTCCCCGTATTTTTTATCAAGTTAAAAAATGGTTCTAAATGATCTGTCAGCCAATTGACGGCTACAGCAATGTATTGTCCTATATCGATTACTTTATTCATTTCTACTGATTATTTGCTTTCTCTTTTAATTCAATAATTTCTTCTTCATTATACTTTGTCGCTTCGATAATCAATGATGTCTGTGTTACGATCCCCAACAAACGATTATGTTCATTCACCACAGCAATTGGCGACCGGATCTCCGATATCAAGGGCAACATTTCTTCAACGGTCACCTCTTTTGATACAGTTGGAACGGTCGTATGTATAATGGATTCTACGGTAGGTTCCCTACGCTTTGCAGATTGAATGACTTCACTCATATGAACAAAACCAAGAAAAGTCTCATGAGCATCAACTACAGGGAGAATCTCAATTCCTGTCGACCGCATTTTACGTAGAGCCCCCTCAGGGCCATCTTTTTTGAAACGTACAACAGTAGGTTTCTCAAACATCAGTGAACCTGCCGAAATGATAGACTTGCGATCCACTTTTTCAACAAAGGCTTTAACATAGTCACTTGCTGGATTTGTCAAGATATCTTCCGCAGTACCGATCTGTTCGATGACACCATCCTTCATAATAGCAATACGATCGCCCAATTTGATTGCTTCATCGAGATCATGGGTAATAAAAACGATCGTTTTTTGTAAATTATCCTGCAACTCCAATAGCTGATCTTGCATTTCGGTTTTAATCAGGGGATCTAGTGCTGAAAATGCCTCATCCATCAGCAATACTTCGGGATCATTGGCAAGTGCCCGAGCCAGTCCAACCCGCTGTTGCATACCACCAGATAACTGAGACGGTAACTGTTGCTCAAATCCACTCAGTCCTACTACATCCAGCGCTTTCTGAGCTTTAGATTCCCGTTTTTCCCGTTCTTCCCCTCTTAGTTCTAAACCAAAAGCGGCATTGCTTAATACGGTATGATGTGGCAACAGACCAAACTTTTGAAAGACCATACTCATTTCTGTCCTACGGACTTCAAGAAGATCTTTATTATTTTTCCCTGTAATATCCTCTCCATTGATAAATACCTTTCCTGATGTGGGTTCGTTCAATCGATTAAGACAACGGAGCAGGGTAGATTTCCCACTGCCTGATAGTCCCATTATAACAAAGAATTCACCCTCGAAGATTTCAAAATTAGCTTTGTTGATTCCGATCGTGCAATCTGTCTTTGCCAAGATTTCCTTTTTGGAGAAACCCTCATTTAGTAATTTCAAAGCTTGCTTCTTCTGCTTTCCGAAAACAAGTACCAAGTCTTCAACTTTTACTTTTACCTTGCTAGTTTTATCCATTCTTTAATTTTTTTAAACATAAATAAACCATAAGGGCATGAGTAATCCACTAAGGCCATACGCCTACGCTATTTTCTTACAAATAAAAATATCCCTACAGTTGAGTTCGTTTGATCGAAATCTTACTCGTACAGTTCAATCAACTTATTAACTAACATACTTTACTCTCGGTTCGGTAAGAGCAATGATGAAAAAGAAACTAATCTTTTAAAGACGAAATGCTCCATTCAAAAAGCATCTCCAAAATATACTTCAACAAGTATAACGAACAACCTAGGCTGTGCCAGAGGCACAAAGCCATAGCGGAATAAACTCACGCCATTCTGTCTTTTGACAGTACAAAGGTACGAAAAATAAATTTAACGTCTTTTTCGGACCATATAAACCTATTTTACAACAACTTATAAAAACAAAAATGAGATCTGATTTTTTGAAGATAAAATCAGTAAACTTAGTAGCTAAAACAGCCTGTCTCGCAGCCCATATTGTACACATAATCCCTTTACCTTTTCCGCAAATGCCTGTCGATAATAGCTCGAAAGTTTACCGTCCGGACCAAACAATCGTTGGTATTTTTCCACGAGCTGTGGATAGTGTTTTTCAACCGCACGCATAACCAAAGTCCGATTATCAGCAGGGTCAGAACCATTAATGCCAAGGTATCTCTCCGTTTTGTTCAAAGCGAAGACAAATATGTCGCCTTTGGCCTTCCGAAAATCTTTTCCCCAACCAAATAAGTAGATAAATACGAGAAAAATAAGTGATATAGCACAAATAATTGCAAATATTTCATTTTCAATACCTAATAAAGGCATTTATTCATTACCTTTATACTATTGAAACAAAACTCAACCCCAGCCATGTTTATCGGCGCAGTCAAATGGTTCGACAATAACAAAGGATTTGGTACTCTTGCGTTACCTTCCGGAGAAGAACTCTTTGTGCATATACGCAGGTTTAAAGTTCCTCCAGAACATATTATTCAACCTGGAGAAGTTATTGTTGGCGATAAGAAACCCGACCCTAAAAGGAGCGGTTATCTCGCCCAGAACTGCAGAATTCTCAAAAGGCCCGAAGATTGGAAATTCGTCATCTCGCTCCTCGACAAAGAACACACCGTACTCCTCCCCGACAGCCACGGTCGAGAACAAAAGCATAACTTAACCTCATTAACAGCAAGACAACTTTTAAGAACCCAGCCCAGAGAACATATTGTGTCCATGCTGACCGCTAATTTTGATGTTCATTTTGATAGCTCAATTTTCATTTCCTATGCCGAATTGATCGACAAAAGCATTACTGGTGTTTTTGAGAAAGAAACCGCTTACGATATACTTTCCAAAGTGTTCGAATACTTTGGGAAACATGTCTCGCATCAAATTCTATTTCGCGTCTGGAAGGAAAGCATGTTTAGGTATATTGGCTATCCGGCGGAAGGTGACTACGAAATTCCTGAGCTTGTATTTAATCTGAATGCCACAGAAATCAATTGTGAGGATCTTGCCAGAATTAGCACCTACAGTTATGGAAAATCCTTTTGTACTGATTTTGTAAATGCACTATTTGACGATCTAGAAACAATGGATAAGCAAGATATCGAACCGCTGCTTCCATATATCGAGTTCCTAGAGAATGAGGCGTCTATCGAAAAAATACAGACGCTGCTGCAAGAATAGCTGAAACTATTTAATGTCGTAAAATCGGCATGCAATCCGCCCCAATATAATAAGCGAGATCATACAAAGAATCTAAACTATTGATTATCCTTCGTATGATAATAATTCAATATCTACGAAGGATAAGTTCTTAACCTAAAGATCTTTTAGTATGCTGTGCAGGTGGTTAAGAATGATTGACACCCATTCCACCATCCAAAACAGAATCAGCGCCAGTGATGTAAGATGCATGTTCACCACTCAGATAAACAACCATTTTAGCAACATCTTCCGCTGTACCTATCTTTTTGAGTGGAGACTCGGCCGCCAACTTATTCCAAATATTTTCGACAGTCAGCTGATCATAATTCTTGTTAAGAACATCCGTCCTAGTCGGACCTGGGCTCACCGTGTTTACACGAATTTTACGGTTTGCTTGCTCCATTGCTGCTGTTTTGGCAAAGGAATTAACGGCCGCTTTACTCGCTTGATAAATCGAACTCGCTGGCATATTTAAGGTAGCTACATTAGAAGAAAGAATAACGACAGACGCACCATTGCGAAGTAGTGGTATAAATCTGCTCAATGTAAAATATGAGCCTTTTAAATTGATATCCATTACTGCATCAAAATTCGCTTCTGATGCTTCACCAATAAAACCTCCTTCACCTGTAATACCAGCGTTGATAAATAGGACATCTATATATCCAAACCGATCTTTTATTTCCTGAGCAAGTTTTTCAATATCTTGCAGTATAGCCTGATCCGCCACGTAGGCTGTTGCTCCTATCCGCTCAGCAGCTAGATCAATAGCTTGCTTTCTTCTTCTGTAATAATAACTTGTGCTCCATTTTCGCAAAACTCCTTTGCTGTTGCGAAACCAATTCCACTATTTCCTCCCGTAACTAAGACGACTTTGTTTTCTAAATTTTCCATTGTTCTATTTTTTTGACAAATATATCGGGTATTTGATATACATTTGATACCAGTACAATAGAGTATACCAAAATTACCATGGAAAGAAATCAAGTAGAAGAACTAAGAGCATTACAGGACACCCTGTATTTTATAGGCGGAAAATGGCGTATTCCTATTATCAATTCACTATGCAACGGTAATAAACGGTTTCGAGAAATTGAACGAAGTATCCCCGGTATCACGACGCGTATGCTGTCCAAAGAATTGAAAGATATGGAACTCAACAAGCTTGTTAGCAGAAAAGTCTATCCGGACAGCCCTGTGCTAATTGAATACCTACCGACTGCCTATTGCCGGACATTTGGTAATATCATCCAAGAAATGATTAACTGGGGCCGAGAGCACAGAAAGGTGATTATTGAAGAATCTGTAGAATAGACTTTTGAGCTCTATTCTACAGATTTAAATCGAAGTGCAGTAAGACTGAGTTTATCACCATCCCCTTCCACTAAAGAAACAGTAATTTTGTAGCGCCCCGGAGCCTTAAATTTCATCCATCCCCAAGGGTACCAATTATACACAGAAGAGGCCGCTTGCTGATTCTGCACGATCTCCCCATCCGAGTTTTCGATCTTCCACACCACTCTCCCCTGCCCCGCATAATTTAGATCAATTTGATAATAGCCTGGCTTAACAATGTCTATAGCATACGTTAGTTTACTTTCATCAGTCCATTGCCCTACTTGAACCACATGCTTCCATTCACCGAATTTTTCCATCCAGGACTTTCCAGTTTTATTACATCCTTCAACTTCAGCAAAATCAACAGGCACAATTGTCTCCATGGCCGGATCAACTCCCAACATGTTATCAATAACGGGCATTTCCCGCATAACTACCTCAATGACAGAAACCAATGGATCGGGAGCTACACCTGGCGTATTGATTTTTAAGCATTTTCCATCGAACGTGTAATTCAAGGACTTTTTGCCGTTGGAAGTTAAAAGGCTAATCGACTTTATCCCTTTTGTTAGGCCCGGAACAAACAACTTTCCATTGGTCGGCCAATGATAGACCAACAATGAAATTTTACGTCCCTGTACAGTAGCATCTCCCCAGGGTAAGGCATGCCCCCAAGGTGAGGCCTGTGCGCCATAAACGGTCTCTGGATATTTTCGGATCCAGGCACCCGCACCGCGCAACGCTAAGCTCGCTGGCTCTGGAATAGTCCCGTCGGGTTTAGGTCCAACATTTAACATATAGGTCCCACCCCGGCCAATAGTCGACAATGTACGTGATAAGATCTCACGAGCACTCTTCCAATTATTGTCGTGCCAAGCATAACCCCAAGAATCGTTGGTTACATCTACTGCTTCCCAAAGCCCCGGAACATTCTGCCGCGGCACTTCCATATCTCCTAAAGTAGAATAATCACCGAGCCCGTGCCCAACTCGTCCTGACACATACGCCCCAGGTTGATTTTTATGAACCAATTCGACAAGTTTTTGTGCGTATTTCTTATCCATTCCACCTGGAGTATCGAACCAGACCAATTCTATCGGTCCATACTCCGTTGTAATCTGATTCACCTCAGGATAACATTTTTCCCAAAAATAATCATCAAATGTTTTCGGCTGACCAGCTGCATTCACCTTGGGGCCTCCATTTCCGCCAGAATAAGTCCAATCCTGATTTTGCGAATAATAAAAGCCAAAACCAATTCCCCCCTCTTTACAGGCTTTTGCGAGCTCAATCATTGGATCGCGCTTAAAGTCAGTCGCCTCAACAATATTAAAAGAATTCACCTTAGAATGAAACATTGAAAATCCATCATGATGTTTACTTGTAATCACGATGTAACGCATTCCCGCATCTTTTGCAAGCCGCACAATAGCTTTAGCATCAAAATGATCTGGACGGAAAGAACCCGCAGCAGCCATATAGTCCGCAACAGGGATATTGGCCATGCTCTTGTTCATGAGCCACTCCCCTATGCCATAAAACGTTTTTCCCTTCCAGGTATTTGCCAGCTGCGAATAGATTCCCCAATGGATAAACATCGCATATTTGCCTTCACGAAAAAGTTTCCCTCTATTTTGGGCGATCGGTTTATTTCCCCCTTCACCATTCCACATCTGTTCCATCTGTTGCGCTGAAACCTGGTTCGCAACCAACCCCGCCAGTGCTAAACAAAACAATATCTTTTTAACACCTATTTTTAACATCTTAGACTTTTGGCAAGTTATAACCATTATGATAAACTTTCGCCAGGTACTTGTCTGCATCCTTATCATTGAAACTGCGCTTTTGTTTGTCCCAGAACAATTTCTTTTTGGCCCGATAAGCAATATTTCCCATTTGTGAGAATATCGCGATATGTGCCCCAGCTTCTATCGGAGCATGTAAACCTTCCACGGATTTCTTTCTAACTGCTTCTACAAAATTCACCATATGCTTGTCCAATCCATTGTCCTGTGAACGTTGAAAAGAGACAGCATCCATTCGCCCTTTCTCCGGAATAACTTCCCAACCCTCACGATTGACCACCAAGGTACCATTATTGCCAATGAAAGCAACTCCGTGAGTCTTTTGGTAAGGACCCAAATCTATACCTGTTGCCTGCTCCCATTGAACATTAAATCCATCAAACTCGTATACCGTTGTTAAACTATCTGGCGTTTCAGCAGCATCGTCAGGATAAGCAAATTTACCTCCAGCAGCCATAACCGAAACAGGATCTGATACTTTCATTCCAATTAGCGCATAATCCAACATATGTACCCCCCAATCGGTCATCAAGCCACCCGCATAATCCCAATACCATCTAAAATTGAAGTGAAAACGATTGGGATTAAATGCACGTTTTGGTGCTGGCCCCAACCATTTATCATAATGTACTCCCGCAGGAACAGGAGCGTCTGCCTGAACCGGGATACTCTTCATCCAACCTTGGTAAGCCCAAGCCTTAACAAGACGTATTTTCCCCAATTTTCCGCTATGAACAAAATCCATCGCATCTCTGAAATGTTGTTGGCTTCGTTGCCACTGCCCAACCTGTACAACGCGCTTATGCTTTTTAGCAGCTGCAACCATAATTTCACATTCCCGAATGGAGTTTCCAATCGGTTTTTCGACATACACATCTTTTCCGGCCGCAACAGCATCAACCATTTGCATACAATGCCAATGATCGGGGGTAGCGACAATAACAACATCAACGTCATTTGCTTTTAGGAGGTCTTTATAATCGATGTAAGTCTTCACATTGATATTGCGTTTCTTTAATTCCTCAGCTCGATTTCCCAAAACATTTTCATCGACATCACATAATGCCGTACACTGCACTCCTGGTACTTTCAAGATGGCGTTCAGATTGGACCAACCCATTCCGTTTGTACCGATCAGCCCTACACGAACCGTATCAGCTTGAAAACCGAATACTTTCGTCTGTGCAAAAAGCGCCGATGCAGCCAATAGACTCGTATTTCGTATAAATTCTTTTCTCTTCATTCTTTAGTTTGGTTTATATTGATATTGTGTATTCATTACTAGGAAGACGATTATCTTGGGATCCCCCCTAGTGAGATTACTAATATAACATTTAGTCTTTAGGATGAAGAATATTAATCCAAACAAAATGGCTGAAATAAAGGACTTTGAATACCGTAGATAATTTCTATATTTGTTAAAAACAAGCATAAAACCATGGGCCGAAGAACTTGTCTTTCTCCTCCAGCAAAATAATATAGCGCAATGTCAAACGAATAATGGCTTCCGATCAGGAGCAAATTCGGATGATATAAGGATTAACTATTTATTTAGCTTTTAAATTTCCCTTTATGGGAAAGACATTTCTCTTATGAAAAAATCATATTTAGTACTTCATACCGCAGTACTGCTCGCAGGCTTCACCGGTGTTTTCGGCAAGCTCATTACGCTCAATCAAATACCACTCGTCTGGTTTCGGGTCTTACTTTCAACAATCATCTTATTCATCGTTCTCAAATTATTCAAAATTGAGCGTTTAAAATCCACTAAAGATGCGTTTAAAATTGCGAAAGTCGGCGTACTAATCACTATCCACTGGATATTTTTTTATGGTAGCATCAAGTTTTCCAACATTTCCATTGGCGTTGTTTGCTATTGTCTGACCAGTTTCTTTACCGCTGTATTAGAGCCAATCATCAACAAGAAAAGATTTAGCGCAGTGCAGCTCATGTTAAGTATGCTGACATTGATCGGAATCAGTTTAATCTTTCATTTTGATAGCTCTTATCAACTTGGGATTATTTTGGGTGTAATTTCAACTATTTTTGCGGCTCTATATACCATTTACAACGAGCGATTAGTCAAACAATATGATAGTAAATTGCTCAATTTTTATCAGATGCTCAGTGGCACCATTGTATTGGGATTTGGGCTGCCCATTTTCTATTATCTATTTCCTACCGAACGTTTTATACCGAGCTTTTCTGATGGGGTCTATTTAATCTTGCTGGCTTTATTTTGTACAGTTGGCCTTTATGTTCTTTTTGCTGAATCACTCAAGAAGTTATCTGCATTTACGGTCAATTTGAGTTTCAATCTCGAGCCCATCTATTCAATTATCATTGCTTTTTTATTCTTCAACGAAGGCAAACAAGTCAATGCTTCCTTCTATGTTGGACTCGCTCTTGTACTCGTTTCTGTTCTTCTCCAAACGATGCGCTCTATCAGAAAAAAAGCTTAATAGTTCCTTATTCCATAGGCAAACATCGCATTGATTGCCTATGGAACCTCTATTTTAACATGAAGGAAAAAATTAATTTTCATCACATTTCTTAGACAGATGGTATCTTTGTCAGACTCGCAATATGTTGTCCGGCTTTCATGCCGGAGAAAATACATCCTCCCAAAAACGTGCCTTCCAGTGCCCGATAGCCGTGCATCCCGCCACCACCAAATCCCGCCACCTCACCCACAGCATACAAGCCCTTTATCACCTCGTCATCCTTTGTTAGTACTTGTGCTTGGAGATTCGTTTTAAGACCGCCTAAGGTTTTCCGGGTCAGTACATGGAGACGTACCGCAATGAGCGGTCCATTTTCTTGCGCCAGGATTTTATGAAGGGCTGCCACTCGGCCTAATTTATCACCACGGTAATTCCGTGTATTCCGGATATAATTCACTTGCGTGTCTTTTGAGAACTTATTATCTACTTCCCGGTCACGCGCTTCAATTTGCGATTTAATTGCTTCATAGTCCAATAAATCCTCCCCTGTCAAACGATTCATACGAGCTACCAGATCCTTTAGATTGTCCGAAACAATAAAATCAGATCCTTTTTCCTTAAAGGCCTCAACGGGCCCGGGAGCATTTTTCCCAAAAATGCGTTTCAAAAATAACCTATAATCCTTGTTGGTAATATCTGGATTCTGTTCTGAACCCGAAAGAGCAAACTCTTTTTTGATTATCTTCTGCGTCAGAATAAACCAGGAATAAGAAAAGCCTGTCTCTTGCAGATGCTTGAGTGTACCCAAGGTATCAAATCCAGGCAAATAAGGCGCAGGAAGTCTGGTACCGCGGGCATCAAACCACAGCGAAGAGGGCCCAGGCAAGATACGGATGCCGTGGTTAGGCCATATTGGATTCCAATTTTCAATCCCTTCCGTATAATGCCACATGCGATCGCGGTTTATCATATGAGCCCCGACCTCTTCCGCAATTCCGATCATTTTTCCATCGACATAGGCGGGAACACCTGAAATCATTTGTGCCGGTGCTTTCCCTAATCGTTCAGGCCAGTTTTCGCGTACCAATTGATGATTTGCGCCGATCCCTCCAGAAGCAATAACGACCTGATCTGCATAATATTCAAACGCTGCAAGAATAGTTCTGTTGGTTGCAACACCCCTTGCCTGGTGATCGTCTGCCAATATATCACCTCCAATTCCAATTACCGCACCATCTTGCGTTAGCAATTTTGTTACGCGATGTCGAAAGCGAAACTGCAGAAGACCTTTTTCCTGCGCAGCATAAGCTTTATCCACAAAAGGTTTCACAACTCCGGTTCCGGTCCCCCAACTGACATGAAATCTAGGAACCGAATTACCATGCCCCGAGGCCGAGCCATCACCGCGCTCCGCCCAACCGACCATAAACATCAGCTTTATACCAAGCTTAGCGATGTAGGCAGACTTTTCTTCTGTTGCAAATTTCAAGTAGGCCTCAGCCCATTGTCGTGGCCAATAATCCTCCTCGCGGTCAAACCCGGCAGTCCCCATCCAATCCTGTCGGGCTAGTTCATAAGAATCCTTAATCCCCATGCGACGTTGTTGTGGCGAATTGATAAGAAAAAGTCCCCCGAAGGACCAATAGGCCTGTCCCCCTAGATTTTCTTCCGTTTCCTGATCTACAAGAAGCACTTTCTTACCAGCATTGGTGACTTCCATTGCTGTCGTAAGTCCTGCTAAACCCGATCCAATAATAATCACATCAGGTTTAAATTGTTCTACTTTTTGCATTGTTATTCTTTTACCGAACAGCTATCCCAATAAAAATGTGATTGCTCACAAGACCAACTGCCTTATATAAATTTACTAGTTTGAGCAGGATTGCACAAGAAAAACTTAACAGGAATCCCGCGGTCCTTTCCTTAAAAAAACACCCAATGACATATCACAAAAATGATAGAATAACCTAATTTAAATTATTTTAATAATAAAAATCAGGGTTATAACTTTGTGCTATCAATCATTAAAATAATAATAAGCGCCATTTCCAACAGATTTATTTGATAAAAAAGGCGCATTAGCGTAATAAATAATTTTAATAGGAAACATAAAAAAAATGGAATACAGAAAATTAGGAAAAACAGATTTAGAATTATCGGCAATTACTTATGGAGCTTTCGCCATTGGCGGCAACATGTGGGGCGGAAATGAAAAGAAAGATTCTATTGATTCTGTAAAAGCATCGATCGACAATGGTGTCACTACATTGGATACAGCCCCTTTTTATGGATTTGGTTTAAGTGAAGAAATGATCGGTGCGGCAATACAGGGTTATGATCGGACCAAAATACAGCTATTGACCAAATTTGGTTTGGTATGGGACGGCAGTAACCAAGGAAAAGGTGAATTTTTCTTTGATGCAGAAGAAGCTGGTAAAACTATTCCAGTTTATAAATATTCGTCAAAAACCAGTGTAATTCATGAAGTAGAGAATAGCCTAAAACGCTTACGTACGGACTACATCGATCTACTTCAGATTCACTGGCCAGATAGCACGACCCCGATTTCGGAAACGATGGAAGCCTTGGATCTTCTTTTACAACAAGGTAAGATCCGTGCCGCCGGCGTCAGCAATTATAGTGTCGATCAAGTTTCAGAAGCACGGAAGAACCTCAACATTGCAAGTAATCAAGTTGGTTACAGTATGCTAAACCGAGGTATCGAAAAGGACCTTGTTCCTTATGCAAAGGAAAATGATCTAGGTATCATTGTATATAGCCCTATGGAACGAGGTTTATTAACCGGTAAATATTTTAATACAGGTAAATTAAAAGAAAACGACCACCGCAATGGTTATTTCCAACAATTTGATCTGGCCAAGGTAAAGACTTTCTTGGATACCATCAGTCCAATTGCCACTAACAAAGGTGTAACACTTTCTCAATTGGTATTACGCTGGACCAGTCTACAGCCTGCGATCACTGTGGTTTTGGCAGGTGCTCGAAATGCAGAACAGGCCATAGCAAATGCGCAAGCCATCGATATCACGCTTACCGCCGAAGATCTATCATTTATCAATCTTGCCTTAGCAAAAATTTAACATTCAGCGATGAACAAATTCAATCAGTTGACAGTACTCCTTATGGGTGTACTGTCACTCACAGCATTGCAAAGCAATGCGCAAAATAAAACACTGCTGGTAGACCCAACAGATCGTACATGGTATCATGCTGCTTAGGATAAGAAGGACGAGAACACTATGGTCTTATTGTCGAAAAGTTATCGATAATCTTCATCAGAACCAAGGCTTCCTCAATCGGAGATGGATTTGGCCCGATACCGCGGAAATAATCTACCGTACGCGAAATCATCGGCAATTGAATATTTTCAGGATGATCAAATATAAATTCCTTCTCTCCATCTCTTGTTTTGACAACAACTGAATTTCCAAAAATAGAAAAAGTAATATGCCCAAGGCTTCCTACAATTTCAACCTTATCTACCTGGTTTTCTTTGGCAACATTAAAACACCAACTTCCATTGAAGACAAGCTGATTTTCAAACAAAATGGTTCCTGTGGTCTGATCAGCTACAGCACTTTCTTTATCCTGAATCAAGCTAAAACCATCGTATGAAACCGGCATTCCAAAAAAATAGAGCATCAAATCCAATTGATGTGGGGCTAAATCAAAGAAATAACCTCCTCCCGAAACAGCAGGATCAGTACGCCAATCTCCGCCACCTTTTGTCACTAGGTCGGGCATTCTACTCTGCCATAAACGCAATTGTACCGTCCTTAACTCACCAATTTCACCATTTCCAACAAGCTCCTTAACCTTCAGAAACAAAGGCAATTGCCGCCTATAATGTGCAACTACCAACTTCCCGTCTCTTTCTTTTACTTCCTGCAATAATTTTTCTGCTTCTATCGCATTTAACGTAACGGGCTTTTCAACATAAACAGATTTCCCTCTACGCAGGGCAGATACTGCATACGCGAGATGAGATGACGGTGGCGTTGCTACATAAATCGCATTGAGATCGATATTATCGAGCAAATCGTCCGCGTCTGAATACCACAAGGGTACTTGATGTCGACTAGCATAATCAGCAGCTTTCGTCGCATCTCTTCGCATTACGGCCATTAGCTGACTATTATTTATGCGATTAAACGCTGGTCCGCTTTTTTTTTCTGTGACATCACCACAGCCGATGATACCCCATACAATTTTAGGATTATCCATAAGTATATTCAAATTATTGCTAAGACTCTGACCAATAATCCCGATATCTGGCCAGCATTACAGTACATACATCGAAGTACTGGTCTGATTTCTTAGGGCTTTTCACGTCCCACAAATCGGTTTTTACCCAAAAGAAAACCGATTGCCCTTTCGATGTTTTTTCTTCGACTATCCGCAGTTTTTAAGGAAGAAATATAGCGGATAATTTCCTTTTGCTTTGATGGAGACAATCCATCGAATACCTGCAGAGCTTCCTTATTTAGTGCAAATGCTGCTTCGAGTTCGGGGTGAGGCAAAATAGTGCGGTCTTCCGGATCAAAAGCGATTGTTACGGCTAAGGTCTCACCGATTCGTTTCGGCGAATTCGACAATATAGCCGTGTTAATGTACAGTCTCCACTCCTCCTTAAACCGCAGCAACGTCTGAACATAATCCTTTTCATTCACTTTTCCTTTCACAGGAATATATCCCTTGTTTATTCCTGCATCCTTAAATAGGTTTTCAAGAATATCCGTAGGAACAAAAACAAAAGGATTGATACCAATAATTTCTAATTGTGCTTCAAAGGCAAACATGATATGATCAATTAGGTGATTAATTATGCTTCAGAATAGTATCGATATGCGTCAATTCATCCGTCGTAAAGTCCAACCTGTCCAGGGCCTTGAGGGAATCAACCAGCTGCTCACTATTTCTCGCCCCTACTAAAACCGAGCTTACGCGTTCATCTTTCAACAACCATGCAATTGCCATTTGTGCCAATGTTTGCCCTCTTTGTACCGCAAGATTATTCAACCGGTCGATCTTCTCCATTAATTCTGGAGTGATCATTTCACTTTTCAAAAAATGTTCTTTCGAAGCACGTGAATCCGCCGGAATGCCGCCGAGATATTTGTTGGTCAGCAGTCCCTGTGCCAAAGGAGAAAAAGCGATCGCTCCGATTCCTTCTGCCTGCAGCACATCCAAAAGTCCCTCCTCAGGTGTCCGCACCAGCATCGAATACTTAGGCTGATAAATAAGGCATGGTGTCCCCATAGCACGCAATAACGCAGCTGCTTTCTGAGCAAGATCAGGAGGATAATTGGACAAGCCTACATAGCAGGCCTTTCCTTGATGAACAATATCTCGCAATGCTGCCATTGTCTCTTCCAACGGTGTATTCGGATCAGGTCGATGATGGTAAAATATATCCACATAATCGAGACTCATCCGTTTTAAGCTCTGATGTAAACTGGCCATCAAATATTTACGGCTTCCCCAATCACCATACGGCCCCGGCCACATGGTATAACCCGCTTTAGTGGAAATTAAAAGTTCATCACGATAGCCCACAAAATCGGTACGCAATAGCTGTCCAAAGTTCTCTTCGGCACTTCCCGGAGGAGGACCATAATTATTGGCAAGGTCAAAATGGGTGATTCCACGATCAAAAGCGGTCAGCAAGGTTTTCCGGAATACAGCTTGAATATCGGTTTCGCCAAAATTTTGCCAAAGCCCCAATGATATGGCTGGCAAGAGAATACCACTCTTCCCACAGCGTCTGTAGGGCATATTCTGATATCGGTTTGGATTGAATGTCACGTTACAAAGTTTATACCTGCAAAATACAAAACTATTTCCAACAGTCCAGCGTATTTCCCGCTTTCGTCTTCTTTCGCAAACCTCTTTTTAACACTATATCATTTAACAGCAGGTCATGTTTCTAACACCAAATCGATTAGCAACAGGTCATGATAACCTTAGGAAAGCAGGCTTCGATGCATAATTCTTTTTGCATAGAAACGTATTTATATTGCATATAAAAAGCAATTTATCTAAGTTTGGTCTTATCCAAAAGCAAAGGGATTAATTAGACATAACATGATTGGCAGATTTTTCAGAAAATTCTATTTACATATTGTCATCTGGACCATATTACTGCTGTTGCCCTTTATAACGTATCTCTACCAGCCGGATAAGATCGCTGATTTCAAAGCCTATTCGGCGTTATCGCATTTAGTAAATATTGTATTCCTGGCTACTCATTTTTACTTGCATTGCTACGTTGTTGCGCCCACCTATTTTTTCGGTCGCAGAAAGATCTTTGTACTATTAATGGCACTTGGGTTTGCCACCTACGTAGCACTGAACTACAGCATAGTTTATTTTAATCCAGATGGAGAGCTTGCTCATCTGACGAAGGAAAATATTCTTTTTGTACGGTTGGTCATCGGCCCAGGCATTATTTACTCCCTTTGTATGATCACGTCTTCAATGATCTTCCTTTACGATGAGCAAGCGCGACAAAAGGAGCTCAACAAACAGATTGCGCTTGAAAAAACAACGGCAGAACTAACAATGTTAAAGCTACAGATCAGCCCGCATTTCCTATTCAATACACTGAACAATATCCGTTGGCTCATTCGTAAACAATCACCAGATTCCGAAGACACTATTGTTAAGTTATCCGAAATGCTACGCTATATACTTTACGAAGTAGACGGCCCCAAAGTCGAACTTTTTAAAGAGGTTGACCATATGCGCAATTTTATCGCCTTACAGACCCTTCGTCTTCCTATCCAAGGAAATGTAACACTTGATATCGAAGACAAGGTCAAAAATAGAATGATCCCCCCATTACTCTTCATACATTTTGTGGAGAATGCATTCAAATATGGCGTAGATAGCAAAACAGCTCCACAGATACAGTTTCAATTTCAGGAAACTCCGGGTGGCATTATCTTTATATCCCGTAATAGAATCTTACAACATACAGAACCGCGTCCAAACGAAGGTATAGGACTGACCAATGTACGCAGACGATTACAATTATTGTATCCCAATCGACATGACCTCAGCATCAGAAAAACCGATGTTGGAGATTTCGAAGTCACCCTCAAACTGATGACCGATGAAGATTAAATGTATACTCATAGATGATGAACCCTTCGCACTCAATATTTTAGAAGACGACTTATTGAATTTTGAGCAAATCGAAGTCGTCCATAAATTTAATGCGACGGCCGAAGCGGAAGAATATTTAAAAAATCACGCTATCGATCTGATTTTTCTGGATATTGAAATGCCCGATCAATTGGGCACGCAGTTTATTCGCGAGCTCGCTCCCCGACCCTTGGTTATCTTCACCACGGCCTATCACCAATATGCTGTTGAAGGTTTCGAGCTAAATGCTATTGATTATCTGCTTAAGCCGATCTCAAAAGAACGACTCGCAGCTGCAGTCCGAAAAGTGGAAGAGGGTATGCTGCTCCGTGCAAAACAGCTCCCCGAACAGGATCATATTATCGTTAATGTAGAATATAAAAAGACGAAAATTTTTCTCCATGAAATCAGCTACATCGAAGGCTTGAAGGACTATGTAAAAATATACCTGGTGGACCGTGAATCGCCCCTTCTTACGCGCAGCAACCTCCGTGGAATGGAAAAAATATTACCTACAATAGACTTCCTACGCATACATAATTCTTTTATTGTCAATAAAAATCGTATTGAGCAGGTCGCCCAAAGCAAACTCACCCTACCTGAAACCGCCCTTCCTATCGGTAAAAAATATATCAAAAATATTGAACAGTTTATCTAATGCTACCGCCACAAATTGAATCGATGCAATTATCCGTTCGTCTACACATTGGCCGCTTCGGTCTACAGATGATTGCATAGCTAAAAAATCCTTTTCAAATTTGTGTACTATCGAACAGCCTAATCCGCGTAGCCGGTAGAATAGCAAAGAAAAAATGAAAAGATTTATAGCAATAGCGCTAATGGCAACTGCGGTTGCTTCCGTACACGCTCAAGCCCCTGCAGGTGGTCGTCCTGCTTTCGCCATGTCCGAAGGTCAGCTCTCGGGCCAAATTGTGGACAACAACGGGAAACCTATCTCACAAGCTTCCGTGAATTTATTGAAGGTTATCAAGGATCAAGCTACAGGGAAAGAAAGGGAAATCCTGGTAAAAAGCACCAGCTCTTCAGAAAATGGAAAGTTCAATTTCGCAGCCATTTCACCAAAAGAAAAATGGAAACTAAAAATTAGTTCTGTAGGCTATGCGCCGATAGATCTTGCTGTAGACTATAGCGATAGCAAAACAACAAACAAAGATCTAGGTGCGATCAAATTGGACGATGACAACCGTAAACTCGATGAAGTTACCGTGACTGGCCGCAAGGCACTACTCGAAATGGACATCGACAAAAAAGTCTTCAATGTAGAGAAGAATATCGTTGCAGCTGGCGGTACTGCGATCGATGTACTCCGCAATATGCCTTCTGTACAAGTAGATATCGACGGAAACGTAAAACTGAGAAATGCAGCCCCTACAATTTTTGTCGATGGAAAACCTACAACGCTCACCCCCGACCAGATTCCTGCCGATGTGATCGATAAAATCGAAATTATCACAAATCCATCTGCCAAATACGACGCTTCCGGAAGTATGGCCGGTATCCTCAACATTATCCTGAAGAAAAATAAGAAAGCTGGATACAATGGTATGGTCACCTTAGGTGGAGACCGCTTTGGTGGAACCAACTTTATGGGTAGTTTAAATCTGCGTCAAAATAAATTCAATATCTCACTGACGGGAATGAATATGCGCATGCGGACCAACACCGAGGGCGACAGCCACCGTACAAGTACAATTAATGGCATAGAATCAACAGTAGATCAAGATATTGAAGGCAAAACAAAAGGTATGATTACTTTTGGCCGGCTCGGCGTAGATTACGACTTAAGTCCCAAAACAACGCTATCTGTAGCCGGCGTATTGGTTCAGGGTAAATTTAAGCCGAATGAGAACTCGTCGATCTTAACCACCTCTGGCAATAGCGAATCACGCAGCGATCGGATTTCCGAGTCTGAAAGAAGCTTTAAACCACGGGGGTTGCAGGCAGGTCTTGTTCAAAAATTCAAAACTGAAGGCGAGGAATTGTCTGTGGATTTCAATTATTTCGGCGGCAGCAACACATCCAATGGTTTATACACCACCAATTACCGCAATGCAAGCAGCGAAATCAGCGGAACTCAGATTCAAAAAAACATCGGTTCCGGTGATAATAAGTTCATGACTGTGCAGGCAGATTATGTCAAACCATTCAAAAATGGCATGAAACTCGAAACTGGTGTGCGTGCACAGATCAATAAACTCAAAAATCTCAACAATAATTCCTTAAAAGCAGTAGGCGAAGATGATTTTGAGAATATAACCGCAGCATCAGCTAACTATAACAATAAAAACAGCGTCTACGCAGCCTATGCCTCACTTGGAGGAAACCTCAAGGACTGGGTATCCTATAAAATTGGGCTGCGCGCAGAAAGTTCAACGTACGACGGTGAACTTTTGAATACAAACGAAAAGTTCCACAACAAGTATCCCCTGAGCTTATTTCCTTCTTTGTTCTTGAGCAAAAAGCTAACCGAAAAAGACCAAATACAGATGAGCGTAACCCGTCGTGTCAACCGTCCGAACTTCTTTCAACTCATCCCATTTGTTGATTACACGGATAGCTTGAATATTACACGCGGTAACCCTGACCTTGTTCCTGAATTCACAACATCCGGCGAACTTTCCTACAGCCGTACACATGGAAAAGGTACATTTTTGGCAACAGTATACTATAAACGCACAAACAATCTAATTACACGTTACCTGACACAGGAACTCAATCCGGTAACGAACAAAATGGATTTCATTAATACCTATATCAATGCCAATTCCAGCAAGAATTATGGGGCAGAATTTACTTATACCAATAATCTCAAAAAATGGTGGGATCTGACTGCAGACCTCAACTTCTACAATTCCAAAATTGAGGTGGATGAGAAAACGCCTTCGGAAGGTATGTGGACAGTATTTGGAAAACTGAACAATACATTCAACCTACAGAAAAACTGGAATCTACAGCTAGCCTTTGAATATCAAGGCAAAACAAATATGCCAGTGACACAGGGACAAACATTCGGTCCACCAATGAACCAGGCGCAAAGCTCTTCACAAGGCTATATCAAACCATTCTATGGTATCGACTTTGCCATCAAGAAAAGCTTCTTGAAAAATCAGGCTGCCTCAGCAACATTGGCCATCAACGATATCTTCAGAACACGTGGCAATACCATTGTTTCATCGGGTGAAGGGTTCTCTCAAACCTATTATCGACTTTCTAATCCACAGTTGATCAAATTGAATCTTTCCTACCGTTTTGGAAAAATGGATATGAATATGTTTAAGAAAAACAAAAACCAGAATTCAATGGAAGGCATACAAATGCAATAACATGTGGATCATATCACAATCAAAAGCGGGTATTTCTTGTAGGAAATACCCGCTTTTTTATTAAACTGCGTCAAAGACTAGACGACTGTATTGGATATATTCTTCTTTTCAAGTATTTCAACAATCTCCAGTAGATCATCAATCACATAATCTGGATTTGCCGATCTGAGTTGAGCCGCATCATGTGCACCTGTTGTTATACCAATACTCAAAGCACAACCCGCTTGTTGCCCCTCCTGTATATCGATGATGGAATCTCCAATTTTCATCACCACACTCGAATCGGTAATTTCAAATTTTTGCATGGCCATATCAATCATATCTGGATAAGGTCTGTTTCGAGGTACATCAGAAGCAGTAATTAACGCATCTACATCTTTGCCAACTTTCCAATTAAGCTTCTCCAAAAGTGACTCGGCTGTCTTACGATCATAGCCCGTATTGAGCACACGCAAGATATCCCGCTCTTTCAAGATTGCAAATAGTTCTTCCGCATTCGCATTAGGGTAAATTTCCTCGACTTCATAAGCGTGTTCCAAGTCTTTCAAAAACAAAGTAAACATCCGTTGAGCCAATTCATCATCATCAACATCCAAACTATTTTTGAGTACAGTCTTGATCGCCTGTAGCTTCTCCTTACCTGCAGCATGGGCCAATACCTCTGTTAATGTCAGTTCGTATCCCCCTACCGTATTTATTGCATTTCTAAGCGTCTTATAAACAATATTATTTTCGTTCACTGTCGTACCTGCCATATCAAATACGACCATCTTGATGGCTTCTTTCATTTTATTCAATCTAAAAGTTTAGCAAAAATAAAAAAATGTTAAATAAAACTAAACAACACTATGTTAATTTATTGCTATGCTTTGGTTAAGAAAACTACTTTAACGAACCACAAAATAATAGGTCCAGGCGATTAGCAAGATTTGAAACGGAATACGAAACCACAAATAGTTTGGACCGGCGCCATCAAAAGTAGCCGTCTCGTAATTGATACGCCTTAAGTTTGCCCGAATATTTGTAGGTAATACCAGTAGAAAGAAGACAATTAAAAGGATTCCCGTTATGCGGCTCACCTGCGGGACAAATAGCCCAATTGCAGCCATGAATTCCATTAAACCGGTTCCATAGATCATTTCTTTTTTACATGGAACAAAGTCGGGCAGCATCAACATCATTCCTTTGGTATAAAGTAGGTGTCCCAATGCAGTGAACAACAGCATCACCGCCAATCCAACTTTACCCGCTAAAAGAATATCCATCTCCCCCTTCAACAGCAATAGGATGAGATTGGAAATAATGCAAACGACAATTAAAACAAAAAATGGTTTCATCTTTTTTATAACAAAAATAGGTGCCCTTCCTTTTGTTATCAATGAACATTTGTTAATAAATTTCTTTCCTGATCCGGCTTAACGATTGCGGTCTAATACCAATATAAGAAGCCAGATATTTTAAGGGAATGTTGCGAATTAGTTCGGGTTGCTCACGCACCAAATTGATATACCTGGTTTTTGCCGAATCTTCAAGTAGCGTCAGTTCCCGTTTCATTTTTTTTAGAAAAATGTCCTCAACCGCTTTCCGACCAATTAGGTTCCCAACCGTTGTTGTTTGATATACCGCATGGAGATCCTCAAACGATATCCGCCATAAAATACAATCTGTTATTGCCTCGAGATGATACGATGAAGGCTGCTGCGTCAAGAAGGAATCGTACCCACTTACAAAAGAGTTTTCGAAAGCAAATCCAAAAGTAAAATCATAGTCCAGTTTTGGGATATTGAAACGTACAATTCCTTTTTCAATAAAAGATAAATACTGTTCAGTTTTTCCGATTTCCAAAATCAGTGATTTTTTTGGAAACTCCATCTTAACAAGCTTAGCGGAAAACACTTCCCAGTCCGTATCATTCATGACAACGAGCGATTCAAAATATTCTTTGATCTTGTCCATGATTCTTATTTTTTAAGAGCAAGATAAAAACTTCTGTTCAAATACATCGTAATGATTATTTACTATTTAATCGATTATTTATTTCAATAAACATACGATCTATTTTACCAAAAAATATTAACTTAAATACAGTAAACTTTAATTATGCATATTCTTAACGAAAACGCCCCAGAACGGTGGCCTGCCTTTAGAAAATTAGGTTTTCGATTTTCCTTTATTTTCATTTTGTCCTTTATTCTTGTTTTTAATAACGGTACTTATCCGTTATATGGATATATCAGCATCCCTCTTACTCATTTCATGCAAAGGTTGACTCCCTGGTTTGCAGAAAATATATTGGGCTATTCTTACGACCACAGCATCTTCATCAACGGAAGTGGAGATACCTCCTATGCCTGGGTATCCTTATCGATCCTATTCCTGCTGGCATTAGTTGGGGCGGCTTTATGGTCCATATTGGATCGAAGAAGAGCCAGCTACACAATCCTTTTCTATTGGTTAACTACAGCAATACGTTATTATCTTGCTTTTATGCTTATTCATTATGGAATGATCAAAGTCTTCTATATGCAAATGCCGCCGCCGAGGTTAACACAACTCCTGCAGCCATTGGGCGAGTATTCCCCCATGGGTCTCGCATGGACCTATATCGGTTATTCTCAAGGCTACAATATACTTATTGGTTCAGTAGAAATATTATCGGGCTTATTGCTTTTCAGAAAAACGGTGGTTGCTGGTGCACTAATTACGGTTGCGACCAGTATCAATATTATGGCCGTCAATTATTTTTATGACGTCCCCGTTAAAATGGTCTCTACAGCACTCCTGCTACTTTCCTTATTTCTACTGCTTCCCTACTTGAAAGCATTGTTCGCAATTTTTATTTCAGGAAAACCTGTACAGTTACACCCTATCCAACAACCCCTATTCAACAAAAGCTGGAAAAGAAAAAGTTTGTTTATCGCCAAATTGGTGGTGTTACTGCTCTTTATGGTGCAACAGGGCATGGGCATATTAAGTACAAAAAAAAAGATAGCGGAGTACCAAACGAAGTCACCACTCTATGGAATCTACCGTATTGAACAAGCGGGAACACAAGGCAAATCAATTCCCGAAGATTGGCGACTTATTGTTTTCGAAATTGATAACAACAAGGTCTTAATACGCAACACAGACTATACCCCACAAAGGGAGAGCGTTGTTATTGATGCCCCCGGGAAGAAAATTACCCTAAACAATTATCAATTTGATTATCAGATCAACCCTGACGGAAATATTCTTCTGACAAAAACCTTTGATGACCATACAGCGCACATTAAACTTATTAAACAAGACGTGCAAGCACTTGAATTGATGCGGCGCAATTTCAACTGGATACAAGAATATCCCTATGGCCACTAAATAAAAATCGTAAAAACTCAATAAAACAAATCGTGCACTTAATACATCCTCAGACCAAAATAACTATGTTTAATGCTGCAAACATAACAACATGCGACGACGAGGTAGAGCATCTCGGTTTTTTATATCGAATGCGGAATATCAGGGTACACACCTACCATATGCTGAAAAGCAAAGAGGTTGTGACCCTTATCTTAATACATTCGAGCGGAGGTCGCCGTGAGATTGATCAGGGGCAACATAATATAATGGGTTATCAAATTCATCTAATGTTCCCCGGTCAGTCAAGTTCTTTCTATTTTTTCAAAGAAACCGCTGTTTATCATTTTAGAATTCCCTGGCAAAATTTTGAAAAATTATGTCATGCGCTTTCAATCAACATAAAACTCCTTAAAGATTATCCGATACTTCAGGTCACGCCATATAAATTTGAAACGCTCCGTTATGAATTCGATAAGATCCGTAATGAACTCTATCACTATCAGCCACCATTATCACTCATTTTATCACGTTTGGCAACTAGCTTACTAGAGATTAACCACTCCTTAATCAACCACATCGATAATTTAGCACCATACGCTTATCCAGCCATCCTGAATCGCTTTCTTGAATTAGTAGAACTTCATTATAAACAAGAACACCATGTCGCTTATTACGCAAATTTACTGAATATAACTGCAAAAAGTCTTTGGATGCAAACACAGCAATACATGGAGACTAGCCCCCTCAAACTGATTCATAATCGTTTATTAAAGGAAGCTATGCACCTGCTGATTTTGGGGCCCAATCCAATCAAGACTACCTTGATTGAATTGGGTTTTGAGGACTCCGCTACTTTCTCTCATTTCTTCAAAAAACAGACAAATATGTCACCTTCAGCATATCAAAAGAAACATTTACCACATAAAAAAACATAAAAATGGCTCCTACGTAATATACATGGAGCCAATATTTATTAAGAAAACCGCATTATAACTATCTTTTTTTCAACGTGATATTATCCAAAAATGCATTTCCTTTTCCTACATTGGTAAATCCGATTCGAACAATTTTTTTATTCGGATTAATCTCCTTGCCAGTAACAAAATCAAGCTCCTGTTTTCCACCTTTCTTTTCTAAATCAGGTATTAACGTCTTTAAATTCGACAACTTTCCTGTTACGACAGCGACATCATCGACTTCCACCTGCACTTTGTCTCCTTTACTCCAATAGACAAGTTTGAAGTCTTGTTGGGGATCCAAATAAACATATTGCTCTATTTTTTGACCCGGCGCAAGTACCACCGCTTTACTCCCCTTTTCGCCGCGCCCTTCTTCGATGACCGCTGCTCCTTCCCAAGGCGCAAGGCCAGACTTACCCTCAAAATCTGGATTAGGCAATTCATTACCATCTTTTAAAGGCCAGTTATACGCCCGAATATAATCGACCTCCATATTGACTCCGCCTTCAGATCCATAGGCTCCAAGAAATACGTTCAAAAAGTGGTTGGGTGAATAAATCTGATTTTTATTCGTATATTCTTTGATCAGATCTCCATTGATATAATGTTTAATACTTGTGGGTGTCCACAATACCCCATGTGTTACCCATTGTCCGACATGTTCATACCCCTCTGCAATATGTGTAGCAAGGTTACGTTGAAATACCCCTTTTTGATCAACATGTCCATGTATCACAAACTGAGCCGTAATATATTCGAAAACGTCGATTTCAAAAAGCTGTCCCTTGGGGCGAATGCCTTTAATTCCGTCGACTTCGGATCCTTCTTGAAGATAATAACGAATATCTGGTCCAGGTGAATCAAACCAAAAAGCTGTATTTGTTCCCTTGGGATTCCCCTGTCGGTTACGTCTTACCTTAACTTCAAAGTACCCACCTTTGCTGTTGTCCAATAAATTTTCATTGGACTTCCAATCGTAGGTTTGGATGGATGAAATCTTCTGGTTGCCACCCGCTGTAAAAATCCGTTTGGGAATAGTATCATTGACATACAGATTGATCGCTGATCCATTTAAAGTATAAGCGGGTTGTGGCAAACGATCATGCAACATTTCATCCTTGGATTTTGCATTCAGATAATTCAAGGATGAAAAATAGTTGGTCGTCCATTTATTCCGATTAAGTAATTGATCGTTAAATTCATCCTGCCAATAAACTTCCATACCAACAGGAACTGCTCTTGAACTTGGATTCTTTCGCTCTTCATCGAGTTCAGTATTATCCAGCTGCCATCTCTTGCTCGTATACACTTTTCCATTTGCCAAGGATTTTCCTGTAGCAGATTCTACCCAGATATAATAGGTCGTTTCAGGCTCTACCTGCTGAATATAATAACGTTTGGCACCTTCTGCCAATATCGCATTGGCTGTCTGCGGTTTCTTATTCGTTTTTGCCCAAAAGACTTTCGCTCCGGATATGCTCGGTTGATTATCCTTCATGTCTACACGGATCCAACTCCGGGTACCCAATAGCTGTAATGGTACATTTGAACTTGTCGTTTGAGCCGATAGCCCTAACGCTGACATTACCTGAATACCTGCAAGAAATAGATATTTTTTCACAATTTTCTTATTTTATAAACGAACAAACGATAGTCAATCTGCTTACGAACAGACTATAACCTTACGATAATAACGAGAATTATCAGCATTGGCAACTCTGATCAAAACGCAACCGTTTGTTCAATTTAGCGATTCCGAAAATTGGGACTTAAACAATGGATCAGACAACTCGAATTTTCCGCGCTAACGCGTTCTGCAGCATTGGTAAAGTCAAGAAAAAAGCCGCTTGGAAAATCCAAAACGGCTTGATATATAGCGTAAAAAAAGTTTCCATTCATATTATTCATGCAAAACCAAAATCGCTTTAACTGATCGGTTCAAAACTTCATTCACCGTACTACTTGCAAATAAACGGTAAATCATATTATGGTTGCGTTTGACCAAACACAGAATATCGGTCTGATTGTTTTCAACAAAGTCAATGATCGCATGTGATGGCCGTGTATCATCCTCATCCACATAATTAAAGTTGATATCTACGTTAGGAAGCAACTGACGCATTTTTTTCTCCCCATTACGCACCAGCTTTTCGTCCAAATCCCTTTCTGAGACGTGTAGAATTTCCAACTTCTTGGGGTCTGAAAGTTTTAAAATACGATTGAGCGCTTTGACATCACGAACAGACAATTTTGTTGTTTTATAATCCGTTGCCAATGTAATGACTGGAATAACCGACAGATTACTTTCAGGAGGTACAATCAAGGTCGGAATACGCAATTTTGTCACAGCCATACTCGCATTACTACCGACAATTTCTTTAATGCCTGTCGCCCCGGTAATTCCCATCACCAAAAAAGAAACATCCGTATATTCAACATACTTTGTGACTACATTACGCAGATAACCTACTTCAACAACGGTTCGCACCTTGAGGTCATTGTATTTATTTTCCTGGACCACCTGATCAGTCCATTCTTGCAAAGCAGCACGTTTTCTAGCGTAATAATCTTCTATAAAGATCGCGTTATAAGTACTGTTGTTGATCCCTTCTGTCGGGTGTATGGCATGTACAACAGCAACTTCCATATTCAAACGAGAAGCCAAAGACAAGGCGTAACGCAAAGCATGACTTGCATTGATTGAAAAATCGGAGGCAACAAGAATTTGTTTCATTTTTTAAGTTTTTAATATTTACCTGTCAATAGCCATGTGTACAAATGCAATGGATGACAAAAACATTCAGATAACAATCAACTAAATAAAAAGATGGAAGAATACAAATAGTAATAATGCCAAGCCAATTGACACGGGTAAAGTAAGTACCCAGGCAAGACCGATACTTTTGAGTGTCCCTTTATTCAGATTGCTCTTTCCTCCAGAAGCGACCATTGAACCGGCAATACCACTTGAAAGCACATGCGTTGTACTAACCGGCAAACCCAAGACGGTACTGATACCAATTGTCGAAGCAGCAACAATCTCGCTTGAGGCTCCTTGAGCATAACTCAAATGTTCATTTCCTATTTTTTCACCAATCGTTACTACAATACGTTTCCAACCGATCATTGTCCCAAGACCTAAGGCGATTGAAATAGTTAAGATCACCCAGATCGGTGCAAAGTCCGTAAGATGTTTCAATTCGCCCAACTTACGATTAAGCTCCAATCGATTTTCAGGATTGATATCGATCTGTTTACTGCTCTCTAATGTAGCAATGGATTTAACTAAACCTTCAACCTCTTTTCTGAATTTAAAAGTACCGGCTTTATCCGTTACACTTTTATCCATCAAATGCAACTTGACTTGCTCAATCTCCTGATTGACTTGCACAAACATCGTTCCCTGAGCGACATTACTGGAAGCAATTGTCTGTAACACGATTTCCGTTTGATCGAGCGTTTTAATGACAGCCGCATCTGGTACGGAATGGTTTATTGCAAAACGAGCAGGCAGAAATGCAATTAAGATCAACATAAACAGTCCTACACCTTTTTGTCCATCGTTGCTACCGTGAAAAAAACTGACCAATGTACAGGTCAGTATAAGAATACCGCGTACTAACAAGGGAGGTCTGTCATCTTCTCCCTGTGGGATGTGAAAAAGTGCTTTATAACGGACGACATGCTTTAAAAAGAGCATCAATAACACCGCTAGACCAAAACCAATCAAAGGTGAGAGAATCAAAGAAAGACCAATTTCCTCGGCCTTATGCCAATTGACACCACTGCCTCCATAATACCAGGTGAAGCCTATACCAGCCCCGATAAGGGCACCAATCAAGGTATGTGAACTCGAACAAGGAATACCAAAATACCAAGTCCCCAAATTCCAGATAATAGCAGCTAATAATACAGAAAGGACCAAACAAGCGCCTACCGAAACCGGTAGTGCCATTAAAGTATCTAGAGGCACCAATTTAAGTATTCCCATAGCCACTGCGATCCCACCTGCAAAAACACCTAGAAAATTCCAAAAGCCAGACCAAGGAATGGCTACAATTGGTTTAAGTGCTTTGGTATAAATTACCGTTGCAACAGCATTCGCGGTATCATGAAAGCCATTGACAAATTCAAAGGCCACAACGGCAAATAAACAAAGGGCAAAAACAATAAGAAGTCCAGTACTAAGATCGGTTTCCCCTAAGAGAGGAATCATGTTGCAGAAAATTTGCATATTATTCTTTCATAAGATTTATGGTTGTCCTTGCTGAGTTTTTCTTACTTGCTGAGTTTTCCTTAAGGAAAACTACCGCAGGAACAATCGCTTCATTCAGCTCAAAAATAATTTTCAGATGTTAACTTTTGATAAAGGATATATTACGTTATACAACACGAAAGAAAAACTTAAAACACTGTTAACGAATCTTATTCCATCGCTATTTTATTTCCCACAAACTTTCTTAATTTTCAGGGAGCTAATACGGACTTTATAGGGACCTCATTCGGACTTCATTCGGATGAAAGCGAATAAAGACCGAATAAGTTCCGTAGAAATAACGATTATAAAACGGATCAAAAGTAAATTTGATCGCTAGTTTCTACCCACAAAATATAGCCCCCCATATAAAACCAACTGTGAAGCAAGAGCCGTATAAGACCAACCGTAAAGTAAGAGCTGTATTAGACCTTTTGTAAACTTTTTTCAGGAATGGACATAGTGTATCTGCGAAATGCCAAGCAGAGGATTCGAGAGAATTTTAGTCCGCCATTTACAACGAAAATAGTACGATTTACCGATTCAAATCCACAGTCTACCGAAAAACGCACACTTTTTAGAATTAAACCCATTACTTTAGACAAAAGTAAATTTAACACCGAATTAATTATGCCTAAAACTTATCCATTAGACTGTTCCTTGACGAACTATTCTCCCTTACAGCGGATTACATTTAGTACGCTAACTTTTCTCATCGCCATTTATTGCGTTCTTTTTGCACAGCATACAAAAGCGCAATCTTTAGACTGGTCTACAAAAGATATTGTATTTAAGAGTGAGGGTATTAACCTGGCAGGAACCATACTTCAGCCTCGGCGTGCCCATGCTGCCATTGTCCTCATACATGGTTCTGGACAAGAGAAAAGAATGATGGATTTTGCCTCATATTTAGCCCAAAACGGTGTTGCCGTATTTACTTATGACAAGCGCGGAGTAGGAAAATCTGAGGGGACCTATGCTGGCCCTGAGGTCGGTACCAATAATATCGATTCTGCCAACCTCCACCTGCTCGCTAAAGATGCACAAGCGGCAGTAAAAGTATTCCATCAACAACTAGGGAAAACGAACATTCCTGTAGGGCTACTGGGATTCAGCCAAGCGGGATGGATCATTCCCTTAGCGACTAACCAAAATCCTTTGGTCGACTTTTTTGTATTGTACAGTGGAGCAGTTATCCCTGCCCGTGAGCAGCTCCGCTTCCAGTTCTTTACAAATGGAAAAAAAGATTTTTGGGATAAACATACGGAAGCCGATGCCCGACAACATGTAGCGAATGATCCAGATCGCTATCAGTTTACAAATACCGATCCGATGACATCACTTAAAACGATAACAACTCCAGGACTCTGGCTTTTTGGATCCAAAGATATCCAAATACCTGTAGGCTTATCGATTGAACATATCAATGCACTGAAAGCACAGGGAAAGCTCTTCGAATATTGCTTATTTCCTTTATTGGATCACAATACAAGCCTTTCGGCATCGCGTGAACCAAGTGCTATTGCATTGAATTGGATCAAAAATCAACGTAAAAAAAAGTCATAAAAAATGCCTCCTGACAACGATTCATCTGCATAAAATCAAGCATTAAAAAGGCCTAAGTTTTTTACTTAGGCCTTTTTAATGCTTGATTTGAACTCGCTAGATTAATGCAAATCCGTACGAAGTACTTTACTTTTGTTCAATGCTCGATTGGAATAGATGATATACACGGTGCCAATGATAGTTGGCATAATCCAAACCAGCGTTGAGCCAAGCTGAATCCCAGCAACTAAAAATGCAGTCACCGACGCAATCAATGCGCCCACCATACGGCCCAGGTGACTGACCAGCCAGGCATTTTTCTTTTCTTTGAAACTTTTAAACAGCTGAAAATCCCGAATACTCATAAATGCACCAAAACCACCAAAAAAGACATATAAAACAGAATTTGCCACCTGTTGTACCAATCCAATTAAACCAAGACATAACATACCGACCGATACAAGTAGCATCGTGGCGGAAATCAGTTTGTCTTTCCAATCGGCCTGTTGTTTAATTTTACTGCGTAAAGTCAATGCGCGATTACCAGCTAGAATGAGATAGATGGTAAAGATACCGATCAAAAATAAAAATGTGTTTTCGTGGCCCGGCATCCTCGCAATAACGAGTGAAATTAAAGAACTAATCACCATCGCATAGGAAAATATAATCCCCATTTTCTTGTGCCCTGCTCCCCCCTTTTTTACAGCCACACTTATCAGGCCGGTAATCAATCCTATCCCACCAAAAAATGCGTGAACGTAGATCAATGTCTTAATTGTTTCTTCCATAGTTCTTCTTTAATAATTGTTTATAGCTAATAATGGTATTGAAGCAAAAAGGCTAATGGTTATGCCACATTTAAAATAGATAGACAAAAAACAACACTATAATGCCGTTTGCGACAATTGGCCAAATGTAAAAAATATCCTTTAATTATCTATTTGTTTAAATAAAAATTACTCTTTTTCCTCACGGACGAGAAAATCATAAGAGTACCAGAATTTCAGGTGCCCATGGGAATTAAGGCCTCCTAGACTATAGCTAATGGGATAATCAAAGCTATTCTGTTGCAGTTCAAGTTCATTTTTATAATCAATGACAAGTTTTTTAATTTCATCCAGACCTGTCGCGCGTCTAATAAAACTTGTTTGACGTCCACCGCGCAGATAAACCAATACGTCGGACCCTTTTAATACCGTTTCGTCGGTTTTCGTCAGAAATTGATTGTACAGCAATTTTTCCAATACATTTTTAAGATCACCTCGTGGAAAATCACTTTCTCCCATCATGATTGAGTGTGTACCATAGTTGACTGAGGAAACATAGTAGGGATTATAACCTGTATTTTTTAACTTCCCAAGTGCATCCCTATTAAAAGCCTGTTCATAGTCTTTCAGATCCGCATGGAGACTAAATGTAATATGTTCTCGACGCAACAACAGGCTATTAGCTCTTTTTATCGTGGTGGAATCATGGTGACGGACCAATTTGAGTACACTATCTACGTCAGGGCTATTATTAAGATGGTAACGTATTGCCCTATAATCGAAAAATGCCCCTACCGATGATTGCTTCAAAACAGCCGGTTCCCCCTTGCTTTTCTTCGCGAAAGCTCGCACAGCATCAAATCCAGGAATAATATGAATGGGAGATAAAGTGGGTTGTGTAGAAAAAATTGTGCTTTTGAAAGGTTTATAATAGTTACGAAGGGAAGTTAGTTTTAGTTGCGGTGTGGTATCTTTTAATCCCCAAACTGTCCCCAAATAGAAGTTTTTATTTGTGGTACCATCCACGTAAATCTGGCTAACCGAAAACCCGACGGAACGCCCTTCAAATTGATACCTTTTAGCCATTGTTCCACCACCGACCTCCGTGGAGTCAAAGTCAATATCTTCTTTGTCACAGCTGGACAAAAAACAAATGCTTAGTAACAACAGGAAAAGATATTTCATAATTTAAAAAATTAATCGTCAGCTCTGGTGCAGCACTTCGATCTCATCTACCCGTCGGACAATGGCCTTTAGATTCTTTTCAAATATATACAAAATTCCTAATCCAATATACATAAAAATAAGAATAACAACACGATACAAAGCTAAAGGTATATAATTAACGATCCATTCAGAAGAAACCAACCCGATGATCAAAACCATAATCGGTATCGTTAAACCTAGATAATTGCGATAAACGCAGTATTTGCTCCCTCTAGGCCGATGCCGCAATAAGTATACTGGAATATAAAAAACGAGTGTACCGATCATCCCTAATTTTAATCCGGTCCAAAAAGCATCTGCATCGAGCGGCACAAAATAATAGAACAATGTGAAGTACACGATATAAATTGCACTATGCCAATGCTTGACGAATTGTAAAAAATCAGCAGGAAATTTATTGATCTGTTTACGTTGCAGGTTCAATTCATAGCTAGCGGCAATGTTTCCAAAACCTGCCGCTCCAAAACTGGCATAAGCGAGATCAATGGCTCGATTGAAATATATACCGGCATCTGAAGACATGAGTTCCTCTACCTTACAAGCAAAGTGATCCAGAATTTCAAGTTGAACATCAACATAACGATATCCTTTAGAACGAATAAAATCCATCAGAATACCTAATTCCGCTTTGGTCAATTTCTTTTCTGTCATGATACAATTGGTTTAGTGTTCAAGATAACCTGTAACTTCTCCACAAAGGTCAACGCATCTTTCATTTTACTTACCTGAGCTTTTTTTCCCTTCACTGTCAGGGAGTAATATTTTCTTGCTCTTCCATCGACTACTTCTATTGCTGTATCCAGGAGTCCTTCCGCTTCTAGCTTATGTAATGCAGGGTAGAGCGCTCCCTCAGTCAGAATAAACTCTCCTCCGGTTAAGAGTTTTACTTGTTGAGTCATTTCATAGCCATACATTCTTTTCGTTCCAGACAATAGCTTTAGAATAATCGTTTGTAAAGTGCCTTTTAATAACTTCGTATCTTTCATTCGTTCATCTTAAACAATTAATTAAATATACCTAATTTTCTTATATATACAAAAATATAAGAAAACTATGATACAGCAGCTTGCATTTTAACCGCCGCCATTAGTTATGGCCCTTGCACTGCCTTTTGACTGGACTGCTTCGGCCCTGCTTTTGCAATTAACCAATCAAATTCCTATGAATCGCCTAGTGTTTACCTCGTGAACCAGATAAACATTAGGTCTCAGGTAGGCGTTTACGAGGAACAAGAGTGAACAAAGGCACTGGCAAGAGCAAACAATGGCAACGGCAGGGATACAGGGAAAAAGCCGCTAGAGCTGGGAACTCCAAACGGCTTTGCATTAACAATTATATATAGAATGATATGATTATCCCGCTTTCAGGAGATCAACAATAAGACGATCTCTATTTTCATTCAATGAGGGATAAAATTGATTTAAATCAACCAATATGATCGGCATACCCCTATTTTCGGGTTTATACAAGACATTATCTACCAAGTCCCGACAGAAAACTAACGATTCATTATCCGTGAATACTTCTTTTGACCTTTTGAGGAAACTATCAAAAAAACGTCTTGGATTATTGATGATTTTAAGATGTTCCTGGTTTGGAAAAACCGTACTGGAGAGATCTAGCCTTCGAGAAAATATAACGTCCTTCAATTCCGCATGACCGAAATTTATCAAGGGAGTTTTTAATGGTTTGGCTTTTTTGAGAATAAAAAGATTGGTAGAGTATAAATCTTCTGTAAAAGGAATTCCATAAAACCATGAAGAACTGATCTTTCCTTTAAAAACCACATGAACCAAATTTGTCCCATCGAAAGTTGTTTTGTCAAATGTATTGTAAAGAAAGGAGGACTTTTCAATTTTTAAATTTCCAATAATGGCTTTCGAAAAATCGTTCGCTTCGAATGTACTTTCCATCCAAAGCCCAGATTCCTGAAAAACAACAGACTGAAAGTTACAGTCTATAAAGGTACAGCGAATGAACTTACAATCACGAAACATGGAGTTCATGAAGCTTTTCCCTTTTATCGTACAATCGATAAATGAACAGTTTTTTAAAACTTTGTGATTGAATTCAAAACTTTCAATCTCACTTTGTTGGAATATTTTATTAGTCAGTGCCATGCTAAAAATGATTAATAGGCTAAAATTTCATAGTAGTTGCATTGTAAATGGATTTTTAACGGCCAAAATCTCCATTTATACAATGATGACAACGGGAAAGACAAAACGTCCTAAAGAAATTTTGACTTTTTTTTTTATCCTAGCCTAAAACAGCCAAGAAATATAAGATCTCCTAGCAAACTGACTATAGGACTACGCTAGCCAGCGATTCTTATAACTGGCCAATAGACACAAAAAAGCCGCAAGAACGGGGAGTCCTTTACGGCTTACTACCTATGAAAAACATTCACCTTAAGTATAAGGCACTATCTACTATGACAATTAAAATTAAAATGGCACACATAAACCTACAGCACAATGAATTAGCGAATTAAGATCTTTTCACTCCCTACTTCAAAAAAAACTCCAATCTATGTTCTTGGCATTTCTTGGAACCAAATATAAAGTGCTCGGTCAGAGATTCTCCCCCCCGTTTACAATTCGCCAAAAATGATTTACGATTCGTCTGTTGTACTATTTGAATCGACCGGTTAATCAGCCCTTTACTGCTAAAAGAAAAAAAAGTATATTGGTGAACACAATTAAAACTGTTTATGAAATTGATAAAAAATATTTTGGCGGTGCTCGTACCACTTACCTTATTCAGTGGCACAGCCTTTTCCCAAACCAAAGAGGAGCTTAAAAAAAAATATGAAAACAGCATACCAATTCCTATTATGTATTGGACTCAGCCGTCAATGATTTCCATTCTATTTCCATTGATATTATTGTACAAGATGAAATCCCAGACCACTATTCATTTTACATTTCACCCTTTAATATATCCCTAAACAATATGCCTTTATATTGTGGTATTCAATCTGCCGGTGGCGGTATCAGTGTTAAGACTGGTAAAGAAGAAGATATCAAATTTAATGGCATCTTTTCACGTTGGTTTGAACGAACAAAAAAGGCTTTAAAAACTACAGGATATTATGCCAGTTCAGATGCGGAGGGTGATTTTATCAGTGTCCGCAATACCGTAGGCTGGCACAAAGGTTCTTATCGCATCACACTAAAAAAAGAAGGTTATATCGCAGGCAAAGCCGTTCCAGACACTATTAATCCCAAAGAAACCTATTTCAGCTGGGGCGATTATGAACATTCCTGGGTCACGATGTATGTCGAAGATTTAAGCACTAAAAGAGTGGTCAATGTAGGGTCCCTAGCCTTCCCGGGTAAAAAGATCCAGATGAAAAAACACATCACATCGTTCTTGGAGCAATACAAGTATTTTATTGATTTCGCCCAAAGACAGCGGGACCTCGAAGGGTTGAATGTCATCCGATACGATAAATTGCCTAAAGTAACCGTTGTTCAAAAAAATCTACGCATCAATGGTAAATTGGTCAAGCTTGAAAAAGTGCCGACTTACCATAACCGTACACATAATCCCGAACAAAGTAAAGTAGCCGGTGAAATCCCTATCCTATCCAAGGATAGTTATAATGCTGCAACTGGTGAACTTACACTTGAAACGGGCGTGTTTGTAAAATGGCCGGAGAAAAAAGACGTTAAGTAAAAAGAACCTTTTTAATTAAGTCCAAAACTGACAATAAACGAGTTTTCTTCTTTTGCGATCCTATCTGACTTATTCTTAAAAGGCTCTCCAATGGAAGCGCCATTCTTCGCAACAGCACAAAAAATTGCTCCATATTGAATAACGTATAGCATGGCTTATCCCATTGCGTAAACGACGACAAACCTGATCGGAAAAGACACATGTGGTGAACTCTTGTCAATCAGATAAAGTCGCACACAAAATAACATGTAAGTCAAGTCCAAAAAAGAGTCTTCTCATCATTGTGATGAGAAGACTCTTTAAAAAATTGAAGTCTTGATCCGAAATGTTTGCCGAGCGGCTTACTTAATGACGAACCAAGTTTGACTTTTTGCCGGTATATTGACCTCAAAGATCGCTTCTGAGGCTGCATTTAATGGTATTATGCTGCTGTTCTGATCTTGCTCAACCACTTGTGCATTTCCTGTCAGTCCGGTATAGTATAAGTTGACCTTAATTTTTCGTTTTATCGCTTCGTCCAATGGATTATAGATCATTAGTAATCCTTTTTCTTTCCCCGCCGGATTCACGTGCAAAATAGCATCATAATCCATCCCGTCAGGACGTCTTACATGGATAATATCACTGTCCAAAACTTCGCGGTGTTTCTTGTAAAAATTCACCCATTTGGCCACTACATTTTTTGTTTCTGGGGAGTCATAAAGCTGTGGCCCACGATAACAGGCCTGTACACCTGCGCCAAATAGATTGGCCAAGCGTTGCTCGTAATGCGGTAGGTGATCCTTCAAAGGCTCGATCGTTGCCTCTTTGCCTCCACCTTGATATTCTACCAAAGGAACAAACATCCAGCCCATAGACGGCGCCTTTGCCCAGGTACCATCAAAAATATTCTGTCTTTCCACAATCTCCTGTTGTGCCCTCGGAAGCGACCAGTTCGCCTCACGGTAGCCCATCCCGACTTTGTTTCCGCCATTCAAGAAATACATATCCGGAATATTCAGGTAGATTCCCTTTTCACGGCACCATTTGTAAAAATCAGTGATCCGTTTAAACTGATTCCATTGTGAGTCTTTTTCATTATGATGCCCGGGGTGATCGGTGGAATAGCACCAATCTCCAGGATAAGATCCATCGTGCTCAAATACGCCCAATCCCGAACTTTCATACAGGTTATACAGCTTTTTGAAGTAAGCCTGGCCCCATTCACTCTCAATACAGGGTGAACTTCCAAAGCGAGGATGCATGCCTTCAGGTAGCACAACGTCATTTTTAGCATCAATATGCCGACTAGCCAGGAGCGAATAGCCTCCAAGTTCAATTCCTTTGCTATGCGCATAGTCAGCAAGCTCCTTCATACGCTTGAGATTTTCGGGAGAATCATCTTCGGCATTGAATCCAGACCAAAAGGTCATAATCACCATTTCAAAACCAACTTCCGATGCTTGATCAATTGCCTTTTTTACCGACTCGTTGTCCGAACTCCGTACATGCATCAATATTGGATTTTCAGTTGCCCATGGCGCCATGGAGCGCAGCATTTTTCGATATCCAAGGCTCTTACGTTCGCGTTCCCAGCTATCGTTCAACAGCTCCCAAACCCGATAGCTTGCAAATTCTCCACCGGCAGCAACCTGTTGTTCAGGTCCCATTTTAGGTGCAACTTCCAACAGACAGGGTGTCTCCCGGTCGTAGTGGACCTGTGTCGTATATAGCGGGTCTTTTTTCCACTCCAGACTCGAGGAATAAACGATTTCATCGCTCATACCGCCAAATGTATAATCTGTTTCCACCGTGATATTAGGGTATAACCAACGGCTTCTATGATCTACCGAACTTTCGGGCTCAAATACAGCCAATTGCTCACTCTTAAAGCTATTAACCACAATTTCCCGGTCCGACTGATTCTGCACGGTAATCCACTTACTAAAGATCGGCATGTCATCATAAAGATCATAATGAACCTGTACCGTAATGTTTTTCATATAAGCAAGTTTACTGGATAGATCGCCTGCAAATTGGGATGGAAAATCACCGTATGCCCAAAAACCTTCTATTTTGGAGCGCCCTTCCTTTGTCGAAGCCTTACCATCCTTATTCCCGCCGTTTGGATCCATTTTTCCTACACGAACCAGTTGTATCTTGTCACCCGACTTTAGTGGAAGATGACCAACAGTACGCCATTGCTGTCCGTCCAAAGAGGCTTGTGCCAATAATTCTTTATCGGCTATTTCATATCTAAACCATAGCTGATCTACTTTACCAACTTCGAAAGTTCCGTTATCGCGTTTGCCATCAAAAAAAACAACCTTGCCTTCGCTTGCTCTCCAATAAAGTCTGGGATTACTATTCGTTAGGCTTAGTCCAAAACCCAATCCCCAATCGTTGGATTGATCAGTACCTTTATTCATCTTGGCTACGAGTACCTTTACCTCTTGAGGAACTGTTCTTTCAGCGAACACAGCAGCATTTTCAAGTGCCATAATTTCGCCCACTTTTCCTTCATTGACAAAGGAATTACGCTCATGTGATTTTGAAACCATCAACTTCCATCCGGAATCTAGATGCTGAAATTTATCTTCCAACAGCAATGCCCTGTTTTGGTCACTTTTATTCTTTGCGGCAAGCGCATCGATCACCTGCTGATCCAATGTATAGGTAAATGTCAGCTCTTTGCCCGGGACAGGCCAAGGCATATCTTTAGGCATCCAGTTTGGTCTCTTTTTCCAACCAAAACGGGGTTTTGTATCTTCAATTTTATAGTCATGGAATTTAAAAGCCATGGGGTTTGCCTTTAAACTCGGGATCCATTCTTTCAGTAAATAATTATGTACTTTCTGTCCTTCCAATCCGCCGACATCAAAGGTAAACCCATCGATTGTTACGCTGGCTTCAGGTCGAATCGACCGTAGAAATGCTGTATTTCCAGTCAATTCATCCAAACCAATACTGGCTACATTTGGAAAAGTCGTAAATGTACGGCTGACCAAACCATTGGAAAAGACCAAATGACCTTCTTTCGTCTTGAAAAGTCCTGCTTTCGCCTGGGGAGTTCCTATTAGCCAGTCTCCAGACAGGCTGTTGCTTTCTTTGCTAAATAGCGGCAGCTGCTGACTATAGCTCTGCTTTGCCTGGCCCAACAAGCCCAATAGACACAGGATATAGAGTTGTTTTTTAAAGTAATTCATCTTTTTATTTTGCCAAAACATTTACTGATGCGACTTTCAGATACTTGCTTAAAACTTTGATTTTATTTGCTTTCAACACTTTTACTGAGCCCCCCATTCTTTATTCTGTTCTTTACCCATAAATAGCACCAAGGTTCCGCCTCGCATAATTTCATTGTGATCTATAAAACAGTTATTATAAGAGATGCCATTAAGTTCAGCCTTTTGGATGTAGCGATTTTCAGGCGAGTTATTTTCTGTTTTGATTACAAACTGTGTCCGAGGATAATATTTGGGATCAAGTTTAAAGGTGATCGTATCAAACACAGGACTTGTAATCTCATAGCGTGTGTCACCCGGACAAATAGGGTGTAATCCAGATGCCGCCAATACATACCATGCTGACATTTGCCCCACATCTTCATTACCTATCAGACCATAAACTGAATTATGATAGGCACGTGAACAAATTTCACGCGTCCATTTTTGCGTGAGCCATGGCGCTCCTAAACGATTAAACAAAAAGGGTGCATGGTGTACCGGTTCATTGGCATGGTTATAATAATTATTCCACATCATATCTTGCGGAGCGAGTTCAAAAAAACTATTGAGATCCGCGATGGTTTTTTGCTTACCACCCAAAAGGCCTGCAAGTCCATCCACATCATGAGGGACAAACCATCCCTGCTGATAAGGGTTGCTCTCAACACAGCCATAATTTTGGGTTAAGCGGCCCGTTTCTGGCCATTTACTCCATGTACCATCCTGTTCTTTCGGTCGAAACCAGCCGACTGTGGGATCAAATAGGTTTCTATAACTTTGCGCACGATGAGCATTTAAATCCACATCAGCCGTTTTATTTAATCGTTTTGCTAATTGAGACAGGCACCATTCTGTATAAGCGTATTCCAATGTCGTTGAAATTTCTCCTGTAGTTCCCTTTTCTCCATTTCCAAATTTTTCAACAGTCTGTCGCGCATATTTATAAGCTTTTTCTACATCAAAGTTGGATATCCCTTTCATATAGGCGTCCGTAATAACTGATACGGCAGGGTTTCCGATCATACAGCCACTATACGCATTCAAAAATTCCCAACGTTCTAAATAATCCTGTTTACTTTCTTCGGCCAATGTCACCAAAGAATTGATCATATCATTTACGATAGTCGGATTAATAATCGTTTGCAAAGGAAACTGACTTCGAAAAACATCCCAGCCGCTAAATACTGTTCGCTTGGTAAAATCTTTCGTTTGGTGAATATGTCCGTCACCGCCAACGTATTTTCCATCTACATCCGAGAAATCTCGCGGATCGATCATCGAATGATACAAAGCTGTGTAAAAAACAGTTTTCTCGTCTTCTGTCCCACCGTGAACCTCGATTTTCCCTAATGCATCATCCCATCGTTTCTGCATTTGCTTCAATACATTGTTAAAGTTCCAATCTTTGATTTCTGTTTCAAGGTTATTTTTGGCTCCCTCCATACTGACAAATGAAATTCCAGCTTTCATTAAGACCTGCTCATTTGCTTGTGTAGGGAATTCGGTATAAAACCCCAAATGTTTACCTTCCATAATGCCGATATTTTTTGTGACGACAGATTTGGAAACCATCTCTTGATAACTGGCACTTGTGACATCTTCCAATTTCCGTTTTTGCCCCTCTGGAAGGGCACAACTCCATACTCCTGTATCGGTAAAAGGCTTACTAAATTGGGCATAAAAATAGACCGTATAATTTGCCTTCCCATCACCATTTCCCCAACCTCCACCTTCGGGCGTGCACTTCATCCATCCTTGGATGGTATGGTTGTCCACCACTTTCACATATTGTTCCGTAGATGTACCACCTACTCGCCGCGCTAAGTCGATCTGAATCCGCGACTTTTTATGTTTGGGAAAAGTAAACCGAAGCATACCGCTATGCGGCGTAGCGGTCATTTCAGCTTTTATATGATAATCTGAAAGCACCACTTCATAATAACCGGCACCTGCTTTCTCATCTTTTTTGGAAAAACGAGAGCGGTAGCCTTTTTCCGGATGTTCGGCACTGCCTGCCGAAGTTTTCAGCTCTCCTGTGGTCGGCATGACTAAAAAATTACCTAGATCACCGTACCAGCCTATACCACTCATTTGTGTAAAGGCAAATCCTTCGATGGAGGTATGCTCGTAGTTGTATCCAGAACCATTATCTCCACCAGTGATCGTGTTGGGGCTAACCTGTGTTAAGCCAAATGGAGTTGCTGCCCCTGGAAAAGTTTTACCGAAACCATGCCCACCGGTTTCGGCTTTTTCACCACTGGTAACCGCACCGATAAACGGATTGACGTATTTAGATTGCGAATAGCAATTAAAATAGATAAAAAATAGAACAACACTAAATTGAATACGGGATATCATAAAAAATGGTTTAGATTACTTTGTCAAGTCTACGGAATCCGATAAGATACAGACAATTGGTTATGTTCGACCAAAAGTTTGCCAAAGACTATAAAACTGGAACAATATAATCAATCTCATTCTTTTTGTCTTCCCAAATCAAATTTCCTTAAAATCTCAAATACCCGTTCTTTACGCAATAACCACATGCCTAACTTTTCTTCGGCAACACCATCCAAAAGTCGGTACGTAAAGACAATCCCCTCCTGTTCATCCAACTGAACCTCTAAATATTTCATCGCAATACCATCTTTATACAGTATGGGGCAAATTTCTGTAATATGTGAGGACAATAAGAATACACTGTTCTTATATCCTTTCAAACAGTTAACTAATTCCTGGGTTGCTTCACTAGCATCACTATGGTTTGTCCCCTTGAATAGCTCATCCATGAGAATAAACATTTGCTTACCGGATGCCAGTAACTCCGCCAAATGTTTAACCCGTAATACTTCGTTAAAAAAGTGACTTGCACCTGCATTTATATTATCACCTAAATTTATGGTCGCCGATATTCCATCAAAAAGCACTGTTTTCATCGCATCTGCTGGAACCGGAAAACCAAGATGTGCCAGATAAACACAGCTTCCAATTGTCTTCAACAAGGTAGATTTTCCTGTCATATTTGCTCCAGTCAAATACCAAAGGTTATTTTCTTTATTGATTTCGACATCATTTTTAATGGCATCTTCGATAAATAAATTATAAGCTCCACGTATGGTGATCATATCCTCTCCCCCTGTCTTTTCCTCAATCTGAGGAAATACAAGATTCTTTCCTTTGATACTTTTTGCTACACTGAACAAGGCATCCAAATGATACAAAACATCGAAAATCTCACGTATTGCATTTCGTTTTATATTTCTAAAAAGATAATCGTATTTAATCATCAGCTCTTTAGAAAATTTGTTATTCAGCAACTGTATAAATTCATCCCGATCGATATCTTCCAAAACATAATCTATGTGTTTACTATACTCTTTGAGAATAGCTAAAGTATGACCTTCTGATTTTACATATTCTAATAAAATAGCAAGACCATCCGTAATCTTTGCTATTTCGTGAATAGATCGCTTTACAAGTATCTCGCGTTTTTTAAAATCCAAAGACAAAAAATTCGTTGACACCATTTCCAGGTAATAAGTAGTCCGAGAAGGTGAATAGGGTTCCTGTGGCAGAGACAAATATTGCTCAAGATCCTGCATCATATACTTATCCAATAGATCCGAAATCTCAACTTTTTGCATAAAAAGAATTAAATGCTGTCTGCTTTCTATTTCCAATTTAGAGGAAAGAGGTTTAAGAAAATAACTATACAACATGTCCCGCCCACCTACGGTAACTGTACAATCGAAAAAATCAATCATATCCTTATACCTGCTATTGGTAACATTTAAATCTGCTAAAGTCTGTTTGTCAACGATGGACATAATTTATTTACTGTGGCTCTTTCCCTAAACTTACTCAAAGTCATTATAATTAGCAACACTGTAGCAGAATCGTTATACAGCGAAATAAATTTTCATAATCATGAGATTACTAGCGATTATTCTAGAATATTAAAACTGAAATATATACCTAATGAGTCAATCAGGCAAGATATAGGTTCTTAAGCATTTAAATTTAGTTGAACATATCCAAGGAAATAACGGAAGGGTAAAAAACAAAAAAAACACCCGAAAGCATGGGGTACTCCGGGTGTTTTAGCCATATTATTAACCTATTTTATGAAAAGTGCCCTTGAATGGGCAACACTAAAATAGAAAATAACTTTGTATAAACAAAATAAAATCAAAAAAAATCATTTTTTCTAAATCACTAAACCGGTTAAACATGGAAATTTAGCAGCGCGGCTAAAGTATTTCAAGGTCCTTTTTTGTTTGGGCACAAGTTAAAATCTAATTGATATTATCTTAATATATTGCAGGGGTATAACAAAGGGTTAGCAGGGGTATATCCCCTACTAATCCCTTGTTACCCCCCTATAAAAGTAGTGTTATTCCTTTCTTAATTTTGAATCTGAGGAGAACTTGATGCAGGCCTTCGCTATCATTGTGAGATTTTGTTTAATTTTAAATCGATCAAGTAACTGTTAGCTATGACCGAGCGTGAAATTCTGAGACAACATATCGACAAAACCGTCCAGTTAAACGACGAACAATTCGACTACTTCTTTTCTTTTTTTAAACCGATCTCCTTTAAAAAGAAACAAATGATTATCCGTCAAGGAGACCTTGTGGAACAAGAGTATTTTGTGCTAAATGGATGTTTAAAGACCTATTTCACCAACGATGAACAAAAGATGCATATCTTACAGTTCGCAACAAAAACCTGGTGGGCTTCCGATTATAATGCATTGCATAACCAAGGCCCAGCTACGGTCAATTTAGATTGTGTCAGCGATGCAGACACTCTTTGCTTATCGAACGAAGACCGTGAAAAAGTATGTAAGGAAATTCACGAAGTTGAAACCTTTTTTAGATGGCGTTCCAATAAAGGATATATTGGGCTGCAAAAAAGAATAATGTCACTGCTGAACAACGATGCTCGAAGCCGCTACGAGGAACTCATGCAGCAATATCCCGAACTCTATAATCTCATTCCCAAACATTTGATTGCAGCATATCTGGGTGTTTCCCGCGAAACACTGAGCAGGCTATACCAAGCCAAATAATGTGATCTATATCACAAAAGCAAAACCATTCGCTAAATTGTGATGTATATCACATAGGGCTCTGGCAATTTATCCCCTACTTTGTACTATCGTTTTAAACATATAATTTTTTAACAGACTTGGTTATTTAATATGAAAAAAGACAAATTAAAAGTATTGGTTGTATTGACATCACATGACCAATTGGGAGATACGGGAGAAAAAACAGGTTTTTGGATTGAGGAATTTGCAGCACCTTACTATGTTTTACAAGATGCAGGAGTGGACGTCACAATCGCATCGCCTAAAGGTGGTCAGCCACCGATAGACCCTAAAAGTGCACTCCCGGATTTTCAAACCGAAGCAACCAAACGTTTTGATGCCGATAAGGAACTTCAAACAAAATTGGCAAATAGCATTCCTTTGGATCATATCAATGAGCAGGATTATGATGCTGTTTTCTATCCTGGGGGCCATGGACCTTTGTGGGATTTAACCAACGATAAGACATCCATTGCATTGATCGAATCATTTTGGGCCCACAACAAACCTGTCGCTGCCGTATGCCATGCCCCAGCTGTATTTCGCTATGTCAAGGATAGTAATGGTCAGCCACTAGTCAAAGGCAAAAAAGTTGCCGGATTTTCAAATAGCGAGGAAGAAGCGGTTCAACTAACGGATGTTGTTCCCTTTTTAGTGGAAGATGAACTCGTAAAATTGGGTGGTCAGTACAGCAAAGGGGAAGATTGGCATAGTTATGTAGTCAAAGATGGTCATCTCATTACCGGGCAAAACCCTGGGTCTTCGGAAGAAACTGCTAAAGCTTTGTTTACTCTATTGAGCAAGATATAATAAACAATTAGCTAAAAATCAACAAGGTTATTTCCTTGAAAGGAAATAACCTTGTTGATTTTTATATAGGTAGCAGCAAAGTACAAACTGGCTTTGGCCGATTTATATTTTTTGTGAGCAATATATAAAACCGTAATTTTTCCAATAGTGGAATGGACATCCTATAAGATTTTGGCATAAAAAAAGCACCGGAGTTTTCCGGTGCTTTTTTAGTTCAGAAGTTCAATAAAGACAAGTGAGTTAATTATTTTATGCTATAGGTTACGTTTGCCATTGTCAACCAAGGCGAGGTAAATCGTATATTAATTGTATCGCCCGATTTGCCCAAAGCCTGAACATACACGATCATTTTTCCATGATAAACGCGCTGTTTATTATCGGTATAGTCGCCCATATCTGCATTGTTCCCCGCTTCCATACCCAGTAATCGCGCATGTCCAGCAATATCACAGGTGATTTCATCTTCCGAAAGGACCACAGGAAGTCCCTTGTTATCCACCACTTGCAAGGCGACCTGCAAAATGCCACCGCCTTCAATCGCTTTCCCTCCTATCACCGTCGCCTGAATCGCCGCCGGACGTTCACTGGATTCGATAGTGTGCCGAACTACTTCTTTTTTATTCGTGTCCAGACCAACAACCTCTAGTTTACCAGCTGCATAGGGAATATCCCAAAAGATGATACCTGTCTTCTCATCGTAATTTCTCTCTTCGCCAACAACCTTACCATTGAGCTCCAATCGCGCCTGAGGGCTATTGGTGTAACAGACCACCCTGATTTGCTGTCCCTCCTGATAGTTCCAAATTGGCCAGGCATCCATGGAGGGCGCTTCATTTTTCCGTTGTCCTTGCTCGGATTCCAACGCAGACCAAACATCGGTAGTCGTTGCTGCGCCCTTCAATGGATAGGTTCCCAAATAAGCCATTGGTTTATCGGACCACAGCGATTGGCGGTAATAACCCCTCGGTTTAATAAAACCTGCGAAATCCAGCAGTCCCGAATAAAATCCACGTGAAGGCCAACGCCCCGACTCTCCGAGATAGTCAATACCCGTCCACAAGAACTGGCCAAATATATGCTTGTTGTCGCGTACGGCAAGCCATGCCGGAAGATCGTGCCGATTCTCACTTCCGAAAATCACGCGTGCTGGATAGCGCTGATGATCCAGTTGATAACGACTTTCGGTATAATTGTACCCTGCAATGTCGAGTGCCCCCGGATAGGCCGTTTCGTTGGACATAGCCACACCTGCAAGCCCTGCTGTAACAGCTCTGCTTTTATCATATTTTTTCACAACCGCAACCAAGCGTTTCGCTATATCACCCAATCGCATCGCATCTGGTGCATCCTTTTTGTATCCGCCATACGAAGCCTGTGTAAAACCACCCTCCTTCTTCTCGCCGTTAAGGACAGGATGTGAATAAGGGTCATTTGGATAATCCACTTCATTCCCTATACTCCAGGCGAAAATCGAGAGGTGATTGCGATCCCGTTTGACCATATCTGCAAGATCTTGCTCTCCCCAGCTTTCAAAAAAGTCATACGATCCCTCAAAACCGGGCGTTCCGACATTCCAGCCCTGCAGCCATTTCCGTTTTGGAAATTCCCATTCATCAAATGCCTCATCCATAACCAACAGCCCCAACTCGTCACATAAGGTGTAAAGCGAGGATGCTTGCGGATTATGACTGGTTCGAATGGCATTGACACCCAAAGATTTCAATGTCTGCAGCCGCCGACGCCATACCTCGGTATACATTTCAGCACCCAGCACACCGGCATCGTGATGTAGGCATACGCCTTTGACTTTCATCCATTCGCCGTTTAAAGCAAAGCCCTTGTTTGGATCAAATGTAAAAGTTCGGAAGCCCGTTTTGATTGCCGACTGATCAATTTGCTTTCCATTTTGCAATACGCTTGTCCGCAAGGTATATTGATTGGGTTGATCCAAGCTCCACAATTTAGGGTTTGCAACCGTCAATTGCTGCTGTATCGTCGCTTTAGCGGTAGCATCAATCTTTACTTTCTCCGATTTATTAGCGACAACCTTCCCTGCGGCATCAATCAACTCCTGCACAACGGTAAGCGCACTGCCGTTGGACGTACTATTGACAACGGTCACTTCGGTATTTAACATTCCTTTCCCTTGCTTTAGCTCGGGATAGGCATATACTCCCCATTGATCAATATGCAAGGGATTGGCCTTTACAAGCCAAACGTCACGATAAATGCCCGATCCCGTGTACCATCTTGAATCGGCACTTTTACTGTGGTCGACCTTAACAGCGATGGTATTTTCTTTTCCAAACTCAATATATGACGTGATATCATAAGAAAAGGATATATAGCCGTTGGGGCGTTTTCCAACAGATTTGCCATTGACAAACACCTCGCTTCGGTTGTATACCCCCTCAAAATAGATAAATATTTTTTTGCCCTGATCTGCCATAGGTATCAGGAGCTGTTTTTGATACCAGCCAATACCACCCGGTAAATAGCCTGTCGCGCTGGCTAAACTTGGACTGAGGGGGTATTTTACGCCCCAATCATGGGGCAAACGGACCTGCTGCCAAGCTCCACGCTTCGTTTCTGCGCTGGCCTGCCCCTCGATATCACCCAAATGGAAACGCCAGTCTGAATTGATCGCTTCGGCTTCACCAAATCCAGCCTGTGCGTATAGGCCACTGATGCCCATACCAATAGAAACAGCTAAGACGGATAGTTTTTTTATGAGATTATTCATTTTACTTTTTTGCATTAGGTTCAAGTGATTAAAGCGTTGGAACAACAGGCAACACATTGCCCTGATCATCAAAATACAAACGATCCATGCATACCTCCCGGTTAAATCCTGCTGCGTCGCCCATATCAATACCTTTGGGATAATTGAATCGATGGTAAACAATATACCATTCGTCTTTACCGGGAATCTGCAAAATCGAATTATGCCCAGTGCCATAGATCCCTTTCGCAGAATCTTTTTGTAAGACTAAATTATTAGCTGGAACAGTGATCGGTCCATCAGGGGAAGTTGCAGTTCCATAGCGTACCCGATAATTTTCACTCCGGGTATCGTCTTCTGACCAAAAGAAATAATAGCGTCCTTTGCGGTAGACAACATAGGCACCTTCGCGGAATGTCTTATCGGGAGTGAGTACCTTTACTGTATTTTTTTTGATGGAAACCATATCTTTGTTGAGTTCAGCAACAGCCAGATAGCCATTTCCCCAATACAGATAGCTTTTTCCAGATTTGGGATCGTTAAACACCGCCGGATCAATCTCCTGCCCGCCATTGACACCCTCAGGCTTAAAATCGATCAGCGGTTTTCCCGCGTCCTTAAAAGGCCCGGTAGGTAAATCAGCCACCGCAACACCGATCTTTTGCGCTGCTGTAAAATAATAATAGTACTTATAATCGTTCTTGACTTTCTTTTCCGTAATTGTAGGTGCCCATGCATTGCGAGGTCCCCAGGCAACATCTTTTTTCAGGTCCAAAATCACCCCTTCATCTTTCCACTGATTGAGATCGGAAGACGAGAAGGTCTTGAAATAATAGCCCCCCCAGCCATCAAAACCATCACTCGTTGGATAGATATAGTATTTTTTTGTTTTATTGGAATAGAGTACATCTGGATCGGCATAAAAGCCATCCAAAACGGGATTCTTTCTGAATGCGAATTCTATATCTTTGGGTTTCCCCCATTTGGAGGTCAAGTCCAAAAGTTCTTGTCTTGAAATAGGAATAATGGTCCCATGACGTGGATGGAAATCCATGTCAATTTGATGGTCGATTACTTTAAAACGATCAAGGTCTTCAGAGATGCAGAATTGGTACTTCCCTTTACCATAGACATCATACATCAGGATATATTTATCCGACTGATTGAGTTTAAAGACACTGGATCCTTCCACAGCATCATTGGTCTGCTGTTTATACCCCGGCTGTTCAATCCATTTTCCCGAAGTCAGAGAATCGGTTATCGCCAGCTTAATGCCATTTCCATGTCCTTCAGTTTTGTAAAAAAGGTAGAACAAGCCATTCTTTGCAATAATATCGCCATCGATACAGGATTTACCATTTTTTGGAAGAAACAGCACTTTAGGTTCGCTTTCAAAATCTGTAAACTCCTTATTAGCATAAGCATAGTAGATGATATCCGGGCCATTTCCGTGCTGCATGGACCAGTACACCATGTATTTACCGACCGAAGGGTCATATATAGTCTGTGGTGCCCATACTCTTTTCAACGCTTCCTGACCTTTGAAACGCTGCTGGATATCGATTGCCTGATGAGACCAATGCACAAGGTCTTCGGATTTTAGCAGGATCAAACCCCGATTAGAATCCCAGCCTTTGGAGGAGGTCATGTCGGTGAGCACCATATAAAATGTTTTCCCATCTTCGCCACGGAGAATATGGGGATCACGTACACCACCAGTCTTGCTGATCACCTTCGAATCCAGGATAGGCTGGTTTTCATTTAAGGCTCTGTAGGTATAGCCATCTGTGCTGATCGCAAAACAAACCGCTTCATCTGCGACAGCATTACCTTTGAAATAGGCAAATAAATAACCTGCAAAATCTTTGTCCGTAGGTCCGCTGCGATAAGCCTGAGCAAAAACACCGCATGTAGCATGTATTAAAAATAAGGTAACTAAGATTGAAATTTTGTTTTTTTTCATGAAGGTTTAGTAGAATAAATAAGCATTAGACCATTTTTTTGCATCGATGAAAGCCACGGGATATAATCCCGTGGCTTCGTAATCCGGCAATTTTACTTGCCATCAGCACCTATTTTAAAGCTATTTTTTGAACTGCCGTATAGTAGTACTCTCCAGATACCGTAGCTTTCACCCCTATTCGGGCAAACACATAATCGAGGTTTTTCAGGTTGTCCGGCAATTCACCGACGATACTTGTCGGTTGACCAAAAGCAACATTAGCCAAATTGGCATCCACACGTAGCTCGCGTTGTACCTGATCTGTTAAAACAGATTTACCGAGGTAAAGTCGCACAAACTCCAAATTTGCCGTACCTACTATTCTATTAACCGTAAAGTTAGCAGTAATACTGTTATTATTTTTTTGAAAAGACTCGTTTGTCACCGTGAAATAGGGTGTTACAGGCACATCAATTGTCGTATTGCCTTTCACTTGCACCAATACCGTATCGGTTGCCTGTTGTAGCCATGGTGAATCTCCTTTCCGCACCAATTTGTATTCGCCATCAAAAAGACTAACAGAAAAAGAGCCGTCCTGATCAAAATATACGGGTATTGCTGAGCGAAGCGGATACCCATCCTGCCATAATTCCAATTGAGGCCCATTATTCCGAACGCCAATCGCCTTTCCTTCATAAACAACGCGTCCCGAAAGCGTTGATTTTGGGGCTTCAAAATTATCATATTTGCAACCTACAACGAGTAGGCTTGCAAAAGCTACCAATAAGCTTAAAAATTTTATTTTCATGGTACAACTAGATTAATGGAATGGATTTCTAACTATTTTAGGATTTTTATTAATGACATCCTGACTAATGGACGCATAATAATTGGCCATACGGAAAAAGCGTGCCTTTCTGAAACGCGCAGGTCTTACCCGTTCATAGATATACTTACCGTCATCGGCATGCCCTGGACGCACGACACGATAAGCATACAGTCCATATACAACAGCGTTGGGATCATTTTCCGATCCGTCCCACACCAAATGTGCAATACGCCATCTTTTAAGATCATAGTAACGATGATCTTCGAAAGCAAGTTCGACACGTCGTTCGTTCCGGATAATATCCATTGTTAGGTTACTAACGCTATTGGCCGGAAATCCTGCTCTTTCGCGCAATTTATTGACGTAAGTTCTTGCGTCCACGGTCTGTCCCAGCTCAAATGCAGCTTCTGACGCGTTGAGATAAATTTCACCAAGACGAAACCACGGCCACCAGTTAGCAGCTGATGTACCGCGTGTACTGGCTGCCGGCGCATCGCTGACAAATTTACGGATATAGAAGCCGGTGTTGCTGACGTCCTGTGCGTCATAAAGCGGTCCATCAAAGCCGGTCCACAAACCACCACTCGCATAATTCTGTCCCAGTTGTGGCGCTGCAGTAAACTGGTAAGCTCCATTCGTCCCCCAAGTTGCCACTCCAGCCTGAATACTCACAGCACGTCCGCGGAAAGAAGTTCCCGGATAAATCACCGTCCCAAACAATCGAGCATCTTTATTCGCAAAAATATCGTTGATATTTTGATAGGCTACGTAATTTCCTGCGCCGTTTTTATCATGTAGTGTGCCTTTGCTACCGTCTAGATAATCAAAACTTTCTACAAGACTCAATGAAGGAGAAATTGTCGATGATGACTCATTGTCTTCGGTCAGACTTCTGACGATATTGTCATAAGCAAAGCGGTGAACTTTTAAACTCGTGACAAAATCCTTGGCAAAGATGACTTCGGCACCAGTTTTCTTATTGAGCATATCATAAAAATTGGCACCTTTATCGGCATTCTCATTGTAAAGCGCATAGGGACCATTCATAATTTCCTTGGAAGCAGCCAGCGACTTGGTATAATACCCCGTCGCCATATTGGCTGGAATACCCACTTCTCCTCCGGCAGTCGTTATCGGTGAGGCCATTAGATTATTATATTTCGCGATGGATGCCGCATAAAGCATTGCCCGACTTTCCAAAGCTAATGCTGTATACTTGTTGGCTCTGGTCTTACTGGCATTATAGACGGTAAGATCTTCCTTGATCTCTTCCAATTCTTTGTAAATAAAATCGTAGACTTCATACTCCTTGGCACGTGCTACCTGCAATGGTGTTGGATCACCGCTAAAGTCATAGATGAGCTGGGTTGTAACGATAGGTACGCCGCCCATGCGTTTGACGAGTTCGAAGTAAACAAAGGCCCGGATGAAGCGTAATTCGGCTTTATACTGCTTACGTTGTGCATCAGACAATTGTGTACTGAATTGATCGATATTTTCGAGGGAAAGATTCAGATCCCGAATCAGTCCATAATCCCAATAGCGACCGTAATCGTCACCAAACTGATAATCATTACGCCAGTTTTGATCGCGATGTCCCGACCACATGGCATCATCCAATTCGGTCATTCCTCCTGTATTGAAAACACCATGTAGCGTTGGCATTCTGTCGTAATAATTGGCGACCAGTGAAGTTAACAGTTTCGGGTCATTCCAAAGCTGTGCATCGGTAATCAATGATTTTGAATCCCGGTCAAACCAATCGTCGTGATTGCAGCTGCTCAACGAGGACAAGGTCAATAAAGCAACTCCTATATATGTAAGTTTAAATCGTAGTTTCATGTTAAAAAGTCATATTAAATCCAACCATAAATACCCTTTGCTGTGGATATACTACTGCTGCTCTCGCTTCGATCTCAGGATCAATCTGGTAGTCTTTGACATTGTCAAAAGAAATCAAGTTTGAGGCATTAACGTAGAACCGTATTTTTTCGGCCTTTATCTTTTGAATCCATGCTTTTGGCAGATTGTATCCAAGCTCCAGGTTGCGGACACGCAGGTAACGTACATTGGTCAACCAAAAATCACTATTTCGACTATTGGGACCTGAGTTGCCATTACGAATCGCAGGGTAGCGTCCCGGAATCCATTCACTGTTTGGATCATAAGGGTCTTTGCGATGCCATCTATCTTCAAGTAGATAGGCTGGAGAATTACCCCCACCGTGGAAGGCATTACGTAATTCATAATCCTGAAACCAGGATTGCACCGCACCACCGGCCAGATCAATATTTAAGTTGATGCCTTTCCAGTCAAGTCCTATCCGACCACCGAAGCTCATCATCGGTGCCCAACCCGTCGGATAACCGATCGGACGCTGATCCATATCATTGATAACCCCATCGCCGTTTACATCTTTATAAATCAGATCACCAGGAAGTTGCGTCCTATTGTTCTGACCATCATTATTGATCGGATGGTTGCGGATCTCTTCTTCCGACTGAAATCGTCCAACTACTTGGTATCCCCACCATACTCCGCCCCAGCGGTCTTCAATCGAGTTACGGTATTCATTCCACGAATTACTGAAACGAGGCTTATAGGTTTCTAGGTCACGATAACGTGAAAAAGTCATATTCCCACTGACAACATAGTTAAGCTCACCGACCTTATCGGTATAGGTAATGATACCTTCGGCTCCATAATAGCCGTTCTTACCGAGGTTTTCATTGGGAAGATCATAACCGATTTCGGCTGGTAATAGGACATCGTACCGTTTGCCAGGATATCCAGTACGGATAATTTTAAAGATATCGGCCGTCAATGTCAGCTTATTTTTCAGCAGTGTCGCATCGATACCCATGTTATAATTGGTGTTTTTAACCCAGGAGAGGTTGCGAACTGGTAAACCTCTAGGCTGTACCCCGGGCACATAAGCTCCGTCTAAGACAGCACTTCCAGCCGCCCAATTATACCCGGCAAGGTAATCGTGCATTCCCACGCCCTCTTCAAGTCCTGTTTGTCCGATCGAACCACGGATTTTAAGGTCACTCACCACAGATTTTAAGGATTTAAAGAACCCTTCATCCGAAATACGCCAACCTACCGATGCTCCTGGAAACAATCCCCAGCGTTTACCTTCATAATATTTAAAGGAACCATCATAACGGCCCAGTACCTCCAGAAGATACTTGCCCTTGTAGTTGTAGTTGATACGGCCAATATATCCAGCCCGAGCCTCGTAAGCCCATTCATCGGCCAAACTATTGAGCTCCGACAGTCTTAACAACGGAATATAATTGTTTGAAGGATTTGCGCCCAATGCCTTATACGTCCGGTCCCAATCTGAACGCTCATAGCCTAACATTCCCGCGAAAGTATGATCGCCGATCTGCTTGTTATAATCGATCTGGAACTGTGCAAAGCGAGAAACAATCTCCCTCGTGGTATCGTAACGCCAGCCAGCATCACTTCCACCAGTACGCTTATAGGCATTATTTTCGTACCGATATACATCATAGGTATATTGGAAGCCTTCAAATTTATTGTTGGTATAGTTGTAAGAAACAGTTCCTTTTGCCGACAAACCAAAATTTGTCTTATAGGCCGCAAAGAGATTCACATTTCCAGCAAGGTATTTATTGTCTTTATAGCCGGCAATATCGCGACTAAAGAGAGCCGGGTTATAGGGAAAATCATTGGTATGATTGATATATTCCGGATTGTCATTTGCGTAGGGACCTACAGTCGGCCTATTTTTCATAATAGCCAAAATAGACGAGAAGTATCCATCCCCACCTGGTAAGCCAACATCCTGTGTGCCCTCATGTCTTCCTGAAATCTGCGTCCCGACAGTAAGTCCTTTGAGTACCTCAGCTTCCATATTGGCCTGGAAATTGGTTCGCTTATAATTGAAATCCTTGATCATTGCATCCTGATTGAGGTGGCCCAATGACAGGAAGTAATTGGATTTTTCATTTCCACCGGTAACATTGGCATTGATGTATCGCTGTGGAATATTCTTACGGATCACCATGTCATAATAATCATAGCCTTGGTAGCCGGGCTCTGTCCCTGCCTGCCATTTCGCCAACTCCTCGGGCGTATATACCGTCCTCGGGTCGCGGTTTTCATTCTGTGCGGCCTCAACCAATCCACGTGTGTATTGTTTAGCGTTTGCCATGGTCGGAAAACGTGTCAAATTTTGCCAGCCTTGGTAGCCATTAATATTGATTTTTGCACTTTCTCCTTTTGCGCCTTTTTTGGTGGTAATCAATACAACACCTCTGGAAGCACGGAATCCATATACTGCTGCGGCGGCATCTTTCAAAATAGAGATACTCTCAATATCTTCTAGATTCAGCGAATTAAAGATATCTGCGCCGGAGCCATTCTGTGTACCAACCCAATCAGTACCTTCCTGACCTCCATAAGCAACCCCATCAATTACATATAAAGGCGAGCCCATATTCCGGATTTCGATCGCTGCACCACGACCGGGACGCGCGTCTTTGGCACGCACTGAGATCCCCTGCACCTTTCCTGCCAAAGCCCCAGCAGTCGTCGTCGATGATGACCGTACAATATCCTCTGATTTAATATTGCTTACCGCCCCTGTAATATTACGTTTGGACTGTTTACCATAACCAACAACGACGACATCCTCCAATACATTTTCATCGGCCTCGAGCTGGATTTTTAAATTTGTTGTTCCATCCAATGGAATTCGACGAGTCTTATACCCAACAAATGACACGACGAGCGTTCCTTTGTTAGCATTCAGCTCAAATTTCCCCGATTTGTCTGTTGAGGTTCCCTTACCTCCTTCCAGGAGGAGTACACTCGCACCAACGATAGGCTCGTTTGCTTTGTTGAAAACTTGTCCCGTAACCTTCTCCTGCGCATACAGCAATGTTGGCATCACGCTCAACATGGTGTAAAAAGAAGCAATCTTTAAGTTTTTCATAAATTTCAATACGAATTAAACAGTAAATAATACAATCTAGCCGGACAAGACAATATGATGGTAAACTACGGTCTACTTTGGTTATTTCTTTTGCATCGTTGCCACCCCTACCTAGATTTATAATTGGATTAATACCTCAAACTTAGCCGATTTTGCAGCATTCTATCGTACACAAATCCGTCAAAAAACATATATTTTTTAGTCAAAAACAGCTTTTTAAATATATTTAAGGCATATTTTATGTTTTTTTTCTCAAACTGATCTACGAAAAAACTATGCCCCTATCTATGTTGAAATAGTAGGGGCATACTTATCTGATGTGGATTGTTTTAATACACTACGCGAGCTTTATTGTCGGATCGTTGATATTCGGAAGGTAGCTGGCCAAACTCCTCTTTAAAACATTGTCGAAAATAAATCGCACTATTGATTCCGACCATAAATGACACTTCAGTCACGTTATACTTCCCGGTCCGAAGTAGATCTGCCGCCTTATGGATACGTATCTTACGTACGAGTTGATTGATATTTTTCCCTGTGATGCCTTTCAATTTCCGATAAAGGGTAGACTGACTCATATTCATGCGATCAGCGAGGGCAGCAGCATCCAATACCTCATCCTGCATATGCTGTTCGACAATCTGCATAAAATCCTGAACAAATTCATTTTCACGCCAGAGTTCCTCCGTAGGCTTTTGTTCTAGTCCTATATTGGTAGTTGAAAAAGATGATTTTGAATTTAAACTTTCCAAAATCAGTTCATTGATCTGTTTCTGTCGGCTCAATAGATTGTCAATACGTTTGAAAAGTAAAGCTGCTGTAACTGGTTTGATCAGGTAGGAGTCTATCCCCAGATCATAACCTCTCTGCCGATCTGCATCGGTATTTTTTGCTGTCAATAGCAACAGTGGGATATGACTTGTACTACGTTCCTGTTTCAATTGCTTTACAAGCTGAAAACCATCCATATCGGGCATCATAATATCACTGATCACCAAGTCGGGCACCCTAGCCATCGCCATTTGATAGCCTAAAGTTCCATTTTCGGCGAGCACCACGTCATATTGTCTTTGCAAGGTACTTCCCAGATATTCACGAAGTTCCAGATCATCCTCAACCAATAGCACTAGCGGACGTTGCGAAGAAACAGGCTGCTCGCCATTCTCAACAGGTAATCGATCGGTTTTCAATTTTACTGTAAAGGTGGTACCAAGGCCAAATGTACTATTCACATCAATCTTTCCATGATGGATCGCCACAAGTTCTTTCACCAAAGCCAGACCAATACCCGTACCCTGAGTACCTGTACCCGCAACCTGATAATACTTTTCAAAAATCCTACCGATATCTTCTTTGTCAATACCTACTCCTGTATCCTCTACGGACAACACCGCCCAATGGTCCAAATCCGATTCTTCGTAATGCAAGCTTAGTTTAATATAACCTGACTCGGTATATTTATAGGCATTCGACAATAAATTATCGACGATCAATTGTACGATTTCAGCATCAAATAGCGTACGTGAATCCCTCACAGGGAGTTCAGACAACACCCGAAGACCAGGTTTGTGATTCAATGTTTTATATTTATGGGCAAGATCTGCGAGCATTTCTCCCAAAGACCCAGCTTCGGGCACAAAGGGTTTAAACTGCGATTCTACCTTCCTAAATTCCAACAACTGGTTGACCAATGTGAAGAGTCTATTAGCGCTTTTCTGTACCGTCTGAACCAGTTCGCGATGTTTTTCAGTAAGCTGCTGCTCTTGGGACAGGTCGTCAAGGGGGCCTAGAATCAACGTCAAAGGTGTCCGTAGCTCGTGTGTTATATGCGTATAGAAATTTAGGCGCTCTGCATGTAACTGTTCGTCCTGCACATGTTGCCGCTCTTTCAGTTTTAGTTCGGATTCGGCTTTCATTTTTTTGAAATAGAAAGAAATGATAATATATCCAATTAGCAGCACAAGGAGCAGATACACGATCTTGGCGGATAAACTGAGATAAAAAGGTGGCGCAATGTTGATCAATAGATGCTGGTAGTCCTGCGACCATTGCCCATTTTTCATCCGGGTACGAATCAGCAACTCATGTTCACCGTAGGGTATATTACGAAAATCGAGGTTGGTCTCGTTTCCCAGAAAAATCCAGTCATTATTAAGCCCTTGCAATTTATAGCCAAACTCGACCAAACCGTCTAGAGCAAAGTCCATAACAGCAAGTTCGATACGAAAGCTATTTTCATCATAATTGAGTTCAATCGCCTTTGTCGGCGAGGGATATTTATCGACCTGCGTACCGGACTCTCCGGATCGAAAAACAATAAATCGGCTAATACTTAGGGGCGAGGTTGGTAAATTGGACGGGATTGTGGCTGGGTTGAAATAACACATTCCTTCCTGCATCCCAAAATACAGTCGACCTTCACTGTCTTTTCCTACACTTGCATTGATAAAACCTCCCAAAGGCAAACCGAAAGACTGGTCATATTGTAGAAAACGTCTTTCTTTCGGGACATAGCGTAACATCCCCGATTTGGTCGAACACCAAATATTTCCGGTCTGATCTTCTGCGAGTCCATTGACAAAAAGCCATGCATTCCCTCCCGGAGGCATCAATAGAGACAGATCACCAATCTTCTTACCCGCTTCCTGTACAGCCAGTCCTTGATTTGTAGCCACCCAGATATTGTTATTTCTATCCCGCAACAAATGATTAATCGTGTTATTTTGCAAGCCATTACCCTTGTCCATTTTTCGAAGCAGTTTATGCTGAGGATCGTAAACATAGAGTCCTTGCCCATAAGTTCCGACCCACATGTTGTGTTGGCCATCTTCCATCAACGTTCGGGGCGCATAATCGCCAAGCATTGGTTTGTTGATCAAAAGCTTCTGGACATGCCCCTTTCCTTCATCATATATAAATACCCCTTGATGTGCTGCAAACCAGATCTGTCCCAAATGGTCCTCATAAATCGCGCGTACCTCCGTCACAGGCTCACCTAAATCAATGGTTTTCCAAACGGACGATCCAGCATATTGAACGGCAATTCCACCTTTACGTAATCCGAGCCAAACATGTTGATGCTGGTCCTTAAAAGCTGTTAGCAGGAAATCGTCTGCCCCACCATTCTTTTTGGTAATCTGTCTCAATAAACGCCCTTCCGCATTCATTTCGACCAGACCTGAACCTTCAGTCGCCAAACGTATTGTCCGATTTTCCCCCACCAATACATTGCTCACTGTTGCCAGTCGATCCGGCAGCATATTGTCTGATGGAAAGAAACTAAAGAAGGGGGCTATATGACTCACAACTCCCAAGCCACCACCATATAACGCTAGCCAAACGTTTCCAAACCGATCGGGAGTAATATGCTGAACCATCGTATTATTGCCTTTCCCCAGATCAAAACGCTCTACATGCTGTACGGCTTCAATACGCTTATCATAACCATAGCTCGGCTGCAATAAAAAGAGTTGCGACGATTCGGCGCCTATCCACAATGTATGGCCAATTTCCTTAATCGCATATACAAAAGGTTCATTTCCATTTTTTGCCAATCCTGCCAAAGAAATCTGCTGTAGTTTACCGGAAGCTGGATGATACACAGCCAGCCCCTTTCGGGTCCCTATCCACATATTGCCGGCTTGATCACAAAACAAAACTTTAATTTCATTATCTGGTAATTGTCCGGAGGTATTGTGATTAGTTAGTCTTTTCAAAGAATGGCTAATGGGATCCATTATTGTTAAACCTTCGTTAACATGCCCGATGTAAAGCATTCTTTTTTGATCTTCGGCCAGAGACCAAATGCTATTTTCGGGAAGACCCGGAAAATTCTTTTTATTGAAATGACTAAATTCTCCCGTTACCGGATCAAAATGCTGCACCCCTTGATGGTAGGTCGCTAACCACAATTTCCCATCCTTGCCTTCAATCATATCCGTAATATCATTCGTGGCTATGGATTTTGGATTAGCTGCATCATGTGTATAATAACTGAATCTATTTGTGCCTAGGTCAAGCACATTCAGCCCATTGGACCTTGTTCCGATATACACTTTCCTGTCTGCATACAGCAACGTATTAATTTCATTGCTATTGATCGATTGACCGTCCTGCTTATCGGCGGCATAATATGATTTAAAAGACTTTCCCGCATAACGGTTCAGCCCCAGCTCTGTGGCTACCCACATAAATCCTTCATCGTCATGCACGATATCCAGTACCTGCTGATTGCTTAAGCCATCTTGAAGGGAAAAAAAATGGGCATTGTTGGGCTGTCCATAAACATAGGCCAACTGCCAAAGAAAAACAATAATAATGAGAAAATTTTTCATAGCTCCGCCACCACCAAATAAGTTAACAACACCAACCTGTTCTCTTGAATGGGATCCTTTGCCGACTATCATTCGCCCCAATCCATTTGCAACTTTTTGCAAAATTGTTGAGCACCACAACAACTATACAATGAAAATATTCAGGATATAAACACAACATAGGCCCATTCAAATAAAGGTTATTTTCAAGTTAAAGATAAGAATAAATATATAAATGTCAAACAAACATTTATAATAGTACCAAGAGGAATATCGTGCATAATCTCACGGAATATTGATCAACTAAAATTACCTACCAATACCTGAAATATTGGTATATTGCAACAAAATCTAATAACACTTGTGAATCACAAAAAACACGTTCATGAATAAAATCTTCTCAACCTTACTCCTATCCTGTGCCCTGTACCTGCCGACACTAAATTTTGCGCAACAAAAAAATGCACTTCCTCAACTCATTCCATTTCCGCAGCAATTGGAGGCTAAGCCAGGCCATTTTCAGCTAAAGGGTCAAGAATTGGGTTACTATATTGATCCAGCCCTATCTTCTAAATCATTATCGGGATGGATCGACCATTCCCTATTCGGGAAACTGAACAAAAAAAACGTAAAGAAAGCCAGCGCTACGTTGCAATTGATTAAAAATCAAGGCCTCTCAAATGAGGGGTATGAATTGATCATAGATCAAAAAGGTATCCAGATCATCGCCGCATCTGAAAAGGGTGCATTTTATGGATTACAAACAATCCAGCAATTATATTTACTCTCAGGAACAACAGCTAAGCTTGCTCTCCCCTATGTAACGGTCAAAGACGAGCCAGCTTTCCAATGGCGAGGTGTCGAACTCGATGTAGCCCGTCATTTTTTTCCAAAAGATTATATTTATAAATTTATCGATCTACTTGCAACCTACAAGTTTAACAAATTTCACCTGCACCTGACAGACGATCAAGGTTGGCGCATAGAAATCAAAAAATACCCCAAACTAACCGAACAAGGGGCTTGGCGGACGTATAACAATCAGGATTCTGCCTGCTTTGTGAAAGCCAAGGAAAATCCCGACTTTAATCTGCCTAAGGAATTGATCCGCACAACAAACGGAAAGGAAGAATATGGCGGTTATTATACACAACAGGATATCAGGGACATTGTAGCTTATGCGGGCAGCCGACAAATAGAAATCATTCCGGAAATAGATATGCCAGGGCATATGATGGTAGCTACAAAGGCCTATCCCGAACTCCTATTGGACAGTCAGTCCGCGGGCTGGGGAAAACAATTTTCTGTACCGATCAGCCCCTGGAAAGAAAGCAGTTATACTTTTGTTGAGAATGTACTAAGCGAAATCATTGAGCTATTCCCATCACATTATATTCACATTGGTGCCGACGAGGTAGAAAAAGACTCCTGGTCAAAATCAGCAGCTGCGCAGGCTTTTATGAAAGAAAAGCAAATACCTAACTTACATGATCTGCAAGGTTATTTCGTCAAAAGAGTGAACAATTTTATCCGTTCAAAAAATAAACAGAGTATCGGCTGGGATGAAATATTGGACGGCAGTTCCGATACCAGCATGATGGTCATGTACTGGCGTGGTTGGGTAAAAAATGCACCTATGGAAGCTGTTAACCGTGGTCACAGGGTCGTTATGACACCTACAAATCCGCTTTATTTTGATTACCTTCCAAATAGCAGCAGCCTAGATGCCGTGTACAATATGAGCGTGGTACCTTCGGATATATCCAGCCAAAAAGCACATTTGATCCAAGGTGCACAAGCCAATATCTGGACAGAAATGATCCCCTCAACCGCGCGGTTAGAGTTTATGATCCTCCCACGTTTAAGTGCTTTATCGGAACGCGTATGGACCAACAAATCCCTGTATGATAGCTATAGAAATCGAGTGATTGCACACTTTGGACTCTGGAACAAAATGGGTTTACGGTATCGTATGCCAGACCTCAACGGTTTCGCCGAAACACAGGTAATTGTCGACGGACGATCTACACTAAAAGTCTCGAATGAACTTCCCCAAAATCCAATACATTATACCACCGATGGTAGTCTTCCAACAAAGCAAAGCGCAGTGCTGAACGGCTCTCTTGTCGTTAAAAAAGAAGGCCCTATTCGTTTTGCGACAATCTCGCCTTCGGGTGCAAAAAGTGAGCTCTATCAGGTTGATTTTAAAAATGATACTTGGAAAAAGGGTATAAAAGTTGATGAAAGCACGGTGGTTCCGGGTCTTACGGCAACATTTTTCAATGGAACTTTTACCAATACTTCTGCCATTTCGGGTCCCGAAGTGCGTCAGGAAGTGATTAACAATGTAGCGCTAAGCGATACCATCAAAATGCCTTCTTTTGGTGCAAAAATAAGAGGATACCTCTACGTCAAAGAAAAAGGAATCTATAATTTCTATTTTACTTGTGATGATGGTGGTGTCCTGCGGATCCATGATCAGCTTGTCGTTGATAATGACGGGCAGCATGCACCGATTATGAAAAGCGGACAGATTGCGCTAGAAACAGGCTACCACCCAATTGCTGTAGATTTCCTTGAAGCTGGAGGAGGTTTCACTTTAAAACTTCAGTACAATGTCAATGATTCAAAAGTGATCGATATTCCCAAAGCGTCTTTTTTCCATAAAAAGGATTAGAAAAAATCGACATAAAATAGCAGTTATACCATCCCCAGTGCAGTCAATACGCACTGGGGATTTTTTTTACCCGACAAGATTCTGGTCTAACGCGAAGCTAGGGATAACATATTCGCAAAAAGCCGATATGCCCCTGCTACTCCTGCTGGCAGTTGTCTAAACAGCGACAGGCTGTTATAGATATAATAACCTTTTCCTTTTTTGTGCAGTAGCAATAACCCATCTTCCGTACGATTATCTCCATTTTGCCCACGCAGTATCGGTTCAAAATCCGAAGCCCATTTTTGAGGTAAAAAAAGTGCCCGGTCCTGCACCCAATTTTGAAAATCATACTGTCCGATTACATTAGGGTAGTTCAATATGCGATGGGAAGGGTTCAAAAATGATATATGGCTTTCCGTATCTGTAATTCTTTCCGGGGAAACCACTAAAGGATAAGCTCCAACCTCCGTCAAATGCAAATCATACGGCGTATTATACTGCCCTATCAATACACCGCCCTGCTCAACATAGTCACGAAAAAGCTGATGAAATCCCGTAATTAGGGGATGGCTATTGTATATTCGTATTCCCAAAACCACTGCATCAAAGCCTGAGAGATCCATTTCCCCAATTGACTCAAATGGAATAATCTCCAAATGACCAACAAGCTGGCGTAAGCTCCCTGCAAGTTCATCGTTCATCCCCGAAATATAAGCAACTTTCTGGGCCGTAATATTCACGGGTAAATTTAGCACCCGCAATATGCCCTTGGGAAAGTAAGTTACTTGATTAACATGTGGATAAACAATACTTCTGGATGTGAACGGATACCGCCCTGTAGCCGTCTCAATCTCAAAGCCGATCTCTTGAATATATTCCTGCTGCGCAGGCGACCTCAACTCAAAGCTAAGCTTCTCGGTTGCATTACCCGCTATATTGAGCTCAATTTCTTTCGGAAATACATCGAGCCCATCCGGTAGCGTAAGCTTAACCTTTATAGATAAGGATTCGGAGACATTAGATTGTAGCTCTAAAGCAATTAAACGTCTAGTCGCATTAGAGAGCACCACGATATCCGAATCAAAAGTTGCTGTCACCGGAGGGGCAACTGCAACAGGACCAGCAGCATGTTTTACAGGTAGCTTAACCGCAATCGGTAAGCCAGCAAACTGCAGTTCCAAATGAACAGACAATTCAGTTCCAAATTGTGTCAATACAACATCAGCAGGCGACGCGGGCGCATAGTTATGTGCATCGCCCTCAGCACTAAGCCAAGTTGGAAAAGAAGGTAAAATCGTATCCAGAAGCTGACCATTTAAATGGATCGTCTTCGAAGGTGACAAAGTAAAGTCTTTTTGCTCTCCGTTACGAATAAATGGAACTTTCACTGTAGTCAGCTGTAGATTGGATTCCGATGGGATATGCGCGTTCAGGATCATATTAACCTCGGTTCCTGGTACCCAAAGTTCCTCAATAGCCTGTACTTCCAAATATACACCAGCAAAGTCGAGCAGAAGACGCTCTACCTCAGCTCGTTTTTCATGGATAACATGACCCTCGGGAACAATCCTCATCCAAAATAAAATCGTTCCAAGCTCCAAAACAAGTTCTGCTGTATCTGACTCACATTTTGCAATAAGATCGTCCACCAAGCGATTAAATACGAGTGAATAAGAATCTTGAGCAGTATATTGCGTAAAAATAGCGGGCTGTCTCTCCGAACTGATCGGTGTACCTTTTAATAATTCAAAATATTCGGTGCTAGGCTGATGCCGAACAAGACTTCCCATGGCCTGAGAACGATGCCTATTACGGCTTTCTGCAGCAATCTCACCATAATGAAAGTCCAAAGAGCCGTGTCTCACTGGAATATCCAGCGAAAAATATGCTGGCAAAGGCCTTACTTCTCCACCGATATCCTTCACACCACTGTCCTGATACACATTCCACAACAGCTGCCGAGCCTTCCAAGGCTCCAATTCGGATAGCTGTTCTATATAAGCTGATGGATCAGCGGCCAGATCAAAAGCCTTTGCCGCTAGAATTGCTGAGGCCTGATGATGTCCATGTGAGTCCGGGACATCCGGTGAAAAACGTGTTACAATTACAGTAGGGCGAAAATAACGGATGGTCCAAACCATATCGGCAAGTACACCATTTTCATCCCATCGTGCCAGCGTTTCATCGACAGATTTTGCAAATCCAAAATCCTTAGCACGTGTAAAGAACTGTTTTGTTCCCTCAATTGCACGAGCCGCAAGTGATTCCTGCACCCGAAGTACACCCAGATCCAGTCCCTTTTCTGTGCCTATAAAATTCTGTCCACCCTCACCACGCGTCACAGAAAGATAGGCCGTATCGACCAACTGGTGTTGAGCCAAAAAGGTCAACAATTTATTGTTCTCGTCGTCCGGATGAGCACCGATATATAAAACACGATCAGACATTTTAAGCCTACATAACGCACGCATCATCATTTGTTCTTTACGCGAAAAAGCCTGATCTAAATGTTGTTCGTGTGCCTGTTGTGCTAAATATTCCAATGCCATATCCTTCCTACTAAATATTTCTACGGCTCAAATATAGGAATATTTTTCAATAAACTACTAAATTGGTGGATTATATATTTTAATAAAGAATTAGTATTAATTATAATGGAGGATTAGGGTTAAAAACAAACATGTTGCTCGTAAAAAAACACTAATCTAATCGTGTCAATACACCTTCTTTATGGGCGTAAAATTCATAGCTGGCTCCTTTGCTAAACTGCATAACCTTTTCGATATGGATACTACTATGGTTTTTGCTGAGGGTAAAGTATTTTTGCCGGAGCTGAAGCGGCAGACCAGTCCAGTGAATAGATCGCTCGAATTCCAGACCGTGAGCTTTACTATATTCCAAGACAAGATTTGTTTCTCTCCAGTTCAAAGTAAGCTCGGTTTTATTTGGCGAATGAGCGAAGCTAATCAGCAAACTATCCTGATCGACAATCTTACGCGAACTACCAACCAGCAATACTGCTCCCGAAACCACCATAGCGCCATAACCGATTTTTTTAAAGAGCTGATCACTGACATAGGGCAATATAAATTTGACTGTCACTGAAGAGACTATTGTTGCTATGGCAATAGCCAAGCCCAGTCCCAAGGCTGCCTTAGAATACAAACCTAAAATAATATAAATAATAAGCTTTACGAGATGTAAAAACACTTCATTTGCGGCACGGGTGGCTATAATCTCTTCTTTGGAAAGGCCCATTCTCAGATAGAACCGGTTGAACAGCAGCCCAATCGCACCTGTAATTCCCGAAATAAAGCCGGAAAGAAAACCAATAATTGCCAGAAAAGATTTCGAATACTTATTTTCCGATGGCAAATCCGCATTTTTTGATCCAAATAATTGGGGGATATTTCCAATAAGGAAAAAAGCGACAATCAACTGCAAATAAGAGGGTTCGATATATTTAATCAGATATCCCCCCAATAGTACAGCTGGAATGGAAAACGGCACAAACCATAAAAAGATTTTCCAGTTGATATGCCGTTTAAAAACGACTATTCTTGAGACTGAACTTGTAAATGTACCGATAGTCAACGAGAAAGGAATGACCGATGAAGGTAACATAAAATTCAAGAGAGGTATAAGGATAAGACTTGCCCCTCCTCCACAGATAGCGCTGATCCAAAAAGCGACTATCGTGCTTAAAAATAGGATAACTAAATTTGTAATCATATTTCAAAAACTAAAAAGCTACTTAACTGTAACACCTGACAAAGATGCCTCCCCTTTCTGTAGAAATTTAGAATTGATAGCCGCTGGTATTTATTTTTGATCTACATCATGCGTACACAGCCTGCTCAATCTTGTTTTGTATAAAAATTAAATGCTTTCGTATAATATCGATTTCCCGGTGTCACCAGGAACATAGATTTGTAAGGATACCTCAGGTGATTGGGGAATCAAATGATTTTGAACGCAAATAAATTAGTAGCGATGAAAGTTAGGCAAGTGTTGATTTTTAAAAGTTCTGTGAAGACCAAAGACAAGAAAAATTTTTTGATGCAATTGGTCAAAACCCATCTTCCACAAGTACAAGATGCCACGGTTGATCTTGATGATGAAGATGCTATTTTCCGGTTCGAAACAGAAGAGTGTTGTGTCGACTATCTGACAAATTTCCTACGTAGTTATGGTATCCAAGTCGATTTTCTGGATCGCTTTGTGATTGCCTAGGATAACTATTCGATCAAAGTAGCCCTCCGGTATATTGTTTAAAGAAAGATTCTCGATAAATCTCACCAATCGGGATTTCAAACTTATCGATGTAAACAGTATGGTTATCAAAAGAATCAATAAACGATAAATTAATCAGATAGGATTTGCTGGTACGCGCAAACAGGCTCACCGGAAGTTTCTGGTGAATTGTCTTCAAATTCATTGCAGTAATCAGTTTATTATTCCGGGTATAGATAACCACATAATCTTTGAGTGCTTCTATAAAGCGAATATCAGTAAATGCAATTTTATAGTATTTCCTATCCGATTTAATAAAAAGTGCATCCTCACTGGCCTTCTCAACCGTACTTTGGTTTTCTTTTAACGCTAGTAATTTTTTATAGGCCATTGCTTTATCGATCGCTTTGGCTAAGCGGTCTTTATTAATCGGTTTCAGCAGATAATCTATTGCATCCAATTCGTAACTTTTCAGTGCATATTGCGCATAGGCAGTCGTCAGGATAACCAGCTTGTCATTTGGAAGAGACTGTGCAAAATCGAGTCCATTGACCGTCGGCATCTCGATATCCAAAAAAAGCAAGTCCACCGGGTTTGTCTTAATACATTCCAATGCCGATATCGCATTGGAAAATGTACCGACTATCTGAATAGACGAAATTTCTTCGATTAAATTTTTCATTTCCTCCCTAGCCAGGGGTTCATCGTCTACAATAATGCAATTCATAAGGGAATAGTAAGTTTAACGCTATATAATGTCTCAGTTGTTGACACCGAAAGTTCATAATCATTTCTATACAGCAGATCCAGTCGTCTTTTGGCATTAGCCAATCCCAGTCCGCTATATTTGCTTCGGACAAATGAGTTGTCGGGATCTTTCGAATTTTCACATTCAAAACAAAGCTGCTGATCCGTCTCAGAAAAATGGATTGTGATGAAAGTATCAGCATCACCAGCGCTGAGACTATGTTTAATCGCGTTTTCAACAAAGGCCGTAAATAGATGCGGCGGTAGAAATACACCTTTTTTTTCCAATTCTATTGGGCAAGATATACGCGTTTTTAAGTTATCGCGGCGTATTTCCTCCAATTTCAGGAAATTGCTTATAAAGTTGATTTCGGACTTCAGAAGTGTCTTATCATCGTTATTTTCATACAACTGATATCTTAGAAAATCTGATAACTTCATGATGACCTCGGTAGCCATATTCGGATCTTTTCGAATTAAAGCTTTAACGTTGTTCAGCATGTTGAATAAAAAATGTGGCTGAATCTGATTTTTTAAGGAAACAAGCTCTGTGGTCAAAGCCAGGTTTTTCAGTTCAGAAATACGCTTATTGTCTTCCAACCAACGTTTAAAAAGCTTAAATGTCGTGGTGGTCAGAATAATCGGAATACAGATAAATAATGCGGCGATTAGCCCCATAGAGTCCGACTCCGGTTTTTTTATAGCGGGAATATGAATGGAATAGATGTAATTTGCAATGTACATGACTACCAGCAAACTGGCTGTTACCAGCAATATCAGTGCTAAGACATATAACTCATATTTGGCCTTAAAGAAAAACTTTGGGATCAGTACATACATATTGGCGTAAAACATGCAGACGAATACAAACCATAGGATAATAGAAAAATAAAACCGGTAACTCCCTTGAAAATGAGAACTCGAATTTGCATTTGCAAAGAGCAACAGTAAACCGATCAGAAAAAACACATGTCGCAGTGGCCTGAATTTATTTTCTGTAAAATACCTTAAAACAATGCTATTATTGAAGTCTTGCATGCATTAGAATGATTTTAACCTAAATAACAAAAATAAAGCTTTTCTTGGCAGGAATCCGATCTCTTATACGAAGACCTGTTTTTTTTATACCAAAACTGGGAGATGATTTTTAACGTTCCTTTTCACTGTTCCCCTAAATTGGACTTTTGTATAAAAACAAGACCTGTTGGTCTAAAAAAAAAATCCCACCTACAAATTTCGGCTATCCTTACAATGATTTTAATCATACATTTATGCAAAAAATACTTTTAGTGTTTGTACTATTGTTTCGTATATCCACTTCAATCGCACAGACTAAAGATAACGTACAGCAAAAAGTGAGGGCTGTTGTTACCGACAAATTCCCCATAACACGGGTTCTCAATTTGACCTATGAATCCAATACAGGATACAGTTATTCATCAAAACTCCAAGGTCAGGATTTACCTAAAACAAAAGTAGAATCGATGTACCAAGCCGGAGGTAGTATCAACATTAATTTTTTAAAGAGCAGAACCTGGAACTTGGGTACCAATATTGGCTATCAGTTCACTTCTGTCAACTCCAATCGTCTAGACCCCATCGCACAATCCACCATACAGTCAACCCATCAATATCATTATCATTACGAATCACTTAATCTTACCCGTTATTCACGTTTATGGGGCAAAGTAGCATTTTATACCGCAACGGTTGCTGCCAATGGGAGTGAAAAAGCAATAGAACGCATGAATGGGATATTATCTGCTACTGTGGTACTAAAAGCTACGCGGGAGATTCAAATGGCGGTGGGCCTCATCGGCTTTATAGATCCGGCAGCCATTATTCCGGTTTTCCCAACCTTTGCCTACAAGCAACAATTTGCCAATGGGATGATACTTGATGTCATCTTACCTAAAGGAGCCTACCTTCGAAAAGAGGTCTTGCGGAATGGCCGCGTTTCAATAGGTTCCGATTTAAATAGTACGATCTTTTACCTCTATAACTTTCAGGGCGCTGAAAAAGTATATACCTTCAGTCAGATGGAGATCAATTCGGGTCTGACTTATGAACATAACCTGGGCCGATCTTTTATTGCCACCCTTAAATCAGGACTAAAAACCATACCCCGTGCACGCGTATTTGAAAAAAACAAAACCCAGCGCGATTATATATGGGAAGCAAATCCCGATCCTTCATTTTATATTAATGCGGGGCTTTCCTTCAATCCCTTTGCTAAGAAAAGGAAATAATAGCTTTTTTTCGGGTTATCCACCCTATGTAAATCGATGATTGAAAGAATCGAACAGGAGGTTCAAATCCGGCTTCCTCACAGAGCTCGGCTAATCGTTCTTCCGAGACATGCAACAATTCATGCTCGATTCTTCGCAATCTTTGAGCGACCTGTATTTCATCTATCCCCTTGGGTAGAAGAAGTCTCAACAACTGCAAGTTTTGTTGAATCTGCTCCTTATTGCCCGTAATATCTAATAATAACAAGGGTGCTTGCGACATCATTCTCTTGGAAATGTCTTGGAGCATAACCAATTTTTCGCCATTGTCTTCTAAAAAGTGTAATACAAACAAAAGCGTCGCAGCACCATATTGTTTCTCTTCGTCCAAATCACTTACCACACCTTCGACAAGATGAACATTCTCATCCGCTTCAAATTTTTCCAGGGTTTGGCTAATCATCTCAGGCGATGGATCTACCCCGGTTATTGTCCAAGATTCTGCTGTATCAACAAAACGTTCTATTTCATTTCCTGTGCCACATCCTACCACCAATAAATCCTTATTTTCAGTTTCTCGGAGGAGCTTTGGCAACTGATCTAAAAAATAATGGTAATTGGGAATCCAGCTCTCAACAAATTGGTCATAGCCACTTGCGCGCTCATTTTCAAACAGTTCTACTTTACTCATCTAGCTAACAATAATCGTTCAATATAAAATCAGTATGCAGTTAAAAGGTATATCTTTTCTGCATTCCAAATATACATCCAAAGTCATCTATTTAAAACTATTCTAAATAACTAATGATTATACTGACAATCTCGTTACTTATATTTCACCGAATAGATCGGTCAATGAGTTTCTATATTCAGGTTATATCAATACTATTTTTTTGAGAGTGTATCAATTACTTTTTTCAGATCGATCCCTTTCCCCAATCAAGGCCTAAAGATATTACCAGCGTGTACATGTATTCAATAGCATTAAAATAAGCCTCCACTTTCTTATAATACTTTTTTAGTATCGACATTAATACAAGTTAAAACCTTAAAGGTATTATTTTAGAAATTACATTCTGCTCATAGTTAATTTTATCGTGCATGGTGACGATAATTGTCCCACAACTATGCTGTCCTTTTACTATACAATTTCAAAATTGCTATAATACTTTGAAATTTTTGGAATCAGAAGGATGATTTTCAACCATCATGATCAAGCGTTTTAGGAAGAGATCCCTATTTTTTTTATGGGGGATTGATGAAGGTTCAGAACCGTAACTTAATAACATCTGACAAATCAGCATAAAAAAGGCCAGGAAATCACCCCCTGACCTTCGAAAAATACAATATCTAACCTACATTACTTACTTTTTTAACCGATGCAGATCGCAAATAGTTTTAAATATTTTTAGGAAATTCGTCTTTCCACCAGGTAAAACGCCAGTCATCGCCTTCTTCTTCGGTCAACAGGCATTCTTCCAGCTCCGCCAGATATTTTTCTTTATCCAGATCCTGACCTATAAATACCAATTCATTTTTTCGATCTTCCCACTCCGGATGCCAACGTTTAAGAAGTTCAGCGCTGATTTCGGCATAACCGGGATACTGATAGCGCTGCTCTTCGGGCATGCTACTCCACCATGAGCCTGCACTTTCCAACCTTACGCTACCACCTGCCTGACTAAAACTGATGGCCAAATGCGGGCGGGAGGCCAACCACAGTAGACCTTTGGCTCGTATGATATTGTGCGGGTAACGCTCGTTGAGGTAACGGTGCAGCCGTTGTGGATGGAAGGGCCGTTGCGATCGAAAGACAAAAGATGAAATACCATACTCCTCTGTTTCGGGGCTATGTTCATTTTCAAGTTCTCTGATCCATCCAGCCGAAGAGGAAGCTTCATCAAAGTCAAACGAGCTCGTACCCATAATTTCCTTTGGATCAACACGTCCAAATTGTGTACGGATTAACTTGGCTCCGGGATTGAGCCGCCCAATAGCAGACTCGAGAGTGCCCAAAGTTTCCTCAGATACCAGATCGGCCTTATTCAAAAGGATAACATTGGCAAATTCGATCTGATCAGTCAACAGATTTACAATTGCCCTATTGTCATAGTCGTCATCCGTCAGTTTCCGATCTAATAAGGTATCGGCGCTTCCAAAATCTTTAGCAAAATTGAAACAGTCCACCACAGTTACCATAGTATCAATGTAACTGAACGTAGACAGATCAATCCCATTGTCAGCACTACTATAACTGAATGTCTGCGCTACTGGAATAGGCTCCGAAATACCAGTACTCTCGATAAGAAGATAATCAAAGCGATTTTCTATCGCTAGTCGCTCCACCTCCACCATCAAATCCTCCCTTAAGGTACAACAAATACATCCGTTGCTCATCTCCACTAACTTTTCTTCTGTTCGCGAAAGCACATTTTCACGTTCAACAGCTTGTGCATCAATGTTCACTTCACTCATATCATTAACAATAACAGCAACTTTCTTGCCTTCCTTATTGTGTAGAATATGATTCAATAGTGTGGTTTTTCCCGCACCTAAAAATCCACTTAGAACGGTGACAGGTAATTTAACTTTTTTGGAAATGCTGCTCATAGTAATTTCGTTTAAACAAATGTAAAAACAAAACAACACAAATGCAATATTGTTGCGTTATAAAAATATACGCTAAAACAATTAACAGGTGAACTTCCTTAAAACTTGCGAATGCTGAAGTATAAACCTCGTTTAACATGATCAGCATCCCCTTGCCGTAACGTACGTTCACGATCAGCATCCCAGTATTTGCAGTCTAGTTTGATAAACGGGGAAAATCCTTCAGCCCCTTATGAGCACCATTTTCCATCCCCCGTTACAAGTACATCGATTGGTGTGTAGAGCTTGTCCTGCAAATATCCTTGATATCCAGCAATGCATATCTCCACAACAATATAAATCATTAATAAAATTAAAGCCGCCTGATGTAGCAAAATCAGAGCGGCTCAGCTTACAGCACAGGAAAGTCTGTAAAGGTTACCTACCAGTGGAACTATTAGCTTAAAACAAACGCACTTTAAATCCCAGTTGATACTGGTCAATATGTGCATCCCAGTTATCTACGATTTTATTATTCTTTTTGAACTGTCGGTATCTAAAATACAGCGCACCAAGGTCTATCCCTAATGCGTAACCAATCCGTGTACGCCTGTTGAACGCTGGTTTTCCATCATTGAGTTTATAAGCGTCGTCATTGAGCAACATATTAAAATCTAGACCGCCCAGGATGGAAAATTTTCTTGTAAAATTAACTTTAAGGTACACCGGAGTGTTGAGATATTTCAGCGAACGGGTCCCTTTGGACAAACCTCCGGAAAGGGAAGCTGTGTTGTCATTAACACGTATTCTGGTTAAATTATAACTAGGTTCAACTTGAATATCCATTTTGCTATTAAGCTCAAATATCAAATCTCCCCCCAATTGATATCCCATTCTATTGGCGCCAAATGCATTCCCACTTGCACGCGAAATATTACCACCAAGCCGAAGTCCAAAACCCATTTGTCCGTAACATGCGGTCTTGAAACCGAACAATTCCATGATCAAAAAACAAACTAGTGTACAATGCTTCAACTTTAATCGATCTATCTTTATCATTTTTACCATAAAACACACCATTACATTAGACCAATAACTGTTTTCCTGTAATTTGCAACTTCACAAAATAGGCTATATTATTTTTCTTTATACTGTCCTTCAATATTCGCGCTTCCTTCGTAAAGTACGTGTGGGTTCGCAAGAAGACAAGGGTCAGTGCACACCAGATACGTTCATCGATCACCTGATTCTTTCTATAATTTACCTCCAGATACATCCTTTGGTTAAGGTCAACAAAACTTTTACTTCCTAAATGAAAAGAAACTGCATCCACAACTATTTCCTCCAGCAGATTTTCTGGCTTTTTCGAGGGCCTTGTTGCAAAAATGCACATTTCAACTTTTTTGATTACGGACTCTGCAACCAAATATTCCTGTAAAAAACACCTTGCTGCAGATGCGCTCTTCTGACGGGTTCCTTTTACCCCTTCAAATAGATAACCTATATCCTGAAAATAAGCGGCACAATTTACGACGAATTTATCTTCGGCCGTCAAGCTATACTTTTCACTCAGAATAACTACCGCATTTACAATATCACGAACCCTATCAATCGTGTGAAAACACAGTTGTGGATTGTGGTTCTCGCGGTAACTCTGCACTAAAAAAAGATCTGCCTGCTGAAGTAAGTTTGTGTAATCCATTTAAACAAAACTAAAATTTCGTAAAAAATAGATTTAACATATTATACCAAAGGGTCTATTTTTTATACCAAAAGGCCCTTTAAACAAAAAGGCCAGATAATCACACCTAGCCTTTATCCTTAATTTTTCCTTTTTCTATCAATTATCCTAAGCGCAAAATCGCTTTAGATGGTTAATTGCTGTTATTTATGACATTATTTGATCGTTACAGCAAAAGCATATTCATCTGGAGGAAGACATTGTGAGGCGTCACAAGCTTGCCATTCCACTGTACCTTTTACTGTTGCAGTTCCTTTGTTAAGCGAAACCTTTTGCTGAAAGATCACTTCATTTGTGAAGTATCCCACATCCATTTTGAAAACCTCTTCGTGTTTAATCTTTGGTTTTGGTTCAGCTGTCTTACCTACCAACGCATAATCAGCGGTTTTACTGAAATTGAAAGATGTTGGAATTGGTCCTCCATCTTTTACATTTTGAGAGTAAATGTGCCAACCATCTTGAATGGTAGCCTTCACGTAAACCATAGCTTCCTTGCTGTTCAATTTTTTGCTGGCTACAGTCCATTTTACAGGTTTATGGATCTGAGCGAATGCGCCCGAAACGGCGAACATAACCACGGTCACTAACAATAAAATCTTTTTCATGTTTGTATCAATTTTTCAGTTTATTATTTCATCGGCCGCACATTTGATACAGTATTTTTCTGTAAAAAACACCACTTAAATGCGTACAACAATATTCGCTATAAACAGAATAAAACACAACATGATCACAATAAAACAATAAATTTTATCAAAAAAAACTAATTAAACCATATTTTTTACACTTTTAAAGACTCAGTTTTTTCAATTCCAGTAATATATTCAAAAAAGGCTATCAGACTAAAACAAAGGGAATTGTCAGACATTGTCTGTTGCGAGCTTGTGAACGCGTTCTGCTCTACGACTCCATCCCGAGCGAATCAATTTTACATAATTATCCGTATCTTATGCATGATTCACATTTATGCCATGGCTATACCAACCACAAAAGACGAACTCCTTCAAGCTATACGTACAAATTACAGCAAGCTTGTCTGTGAACTTTCCGATATTCCAGTCGATCAAACTAATCTTCTTATACTCCAGGGTCATGCTAAAGGAACAGTAATGAGTATAAATAATCTAATTTCCTATTTAATTGGCTGGGGTGAGCTGGTTCTCAAATGGAATAAGAAAAGTGAAGATGACAAAGAGGTTGATTTTCCGGAGACTGGTTTTAAATGGAATGAGCTAGGCAAACTGGCTCAAAAATTTTATCAGGATTATGCCGACCTAGATTTTACGACTTTGTGCGCAAAACTAGATCAAACTGTTTTAACAATTGTGGAACTCCTTGAGCAAAAAACAAACATGCAGCTGTATGGTGTAACCTGGTATGGAAAATGGACCTTAGGCAGAATGATTCAATTTAACACCGCTTCACCTTATCAAAATGCAGTCGGGAGAATCCGTAAGTGGAAAAAAGAGAAAAAATAGTAAACCATCGCTGGATAAATATTGTTATTCAATAAACACATATAATCATTACTATGGGAAATCTATTATATACTATCGCTGTTATTTTGGTCCTGATATGGGCAATCAGTTTTTTTGGCGGATTTGTTGGCGGAGGGCTAATTCATATTCTTTTGGTTATCGCTATCATTGCAGTGCTTCTGCGTGTAATTAAAGGAAACGCGTGAAGACTGTAAGCAGTTTATTGATTACGATAAAAAGCTCCTCATTTTAACGCTGAGGAGCTTGTATTTGCTGTAAATTCTTTAGCTAAGGAACTTAAATATTCAGATCTCCTTCTTTACCTATATCTTCCGCTTCACCTGTTAGTCTAACTTTTAGCATTTTAAAAAGGTTGACAATCATATTGGAGTCTGAATCCCAATAATGAGCATCTTTAGGCGTAACACGCAACAATCGGATATTGGGATCCTCCTTACCTTTCTCAAACCATCCTTCCATCATTTTGTTCCAGTAACGATCTATCCTTTCCTGATCTCGCGAAAGACTCGCTTTACCATTTATACTTAGAAAGGTGTAGTGTTTTGGGTCCGCATAAAATAAGGAAGCTTTTGGGTTCTGTGCGATATTCTTAAAGGTATCACTCTCAGCAGAACAAATAAACCAAATATCTCCATCTTCGTCTACTTCTTGTCTACTCATTGGAACCCCATGCGGGTACTCCGATTCAGCTGGGAATGAACAGACTGTTCCCACATCGATTTGATCTACAATTGCTTTAAGCTTATCTAAAGCTTCTTTGTTATTTAAATTATTCTCTGCCATAATATGTCGTTTATTAAGGAACAGTATCCTGTAGAAAATCGTTTATTTTTTCAGCAAATTCAGGCTATCTTGGGTAGTGAAAGGGGAAAAGTACGAATAAAAAAAGGCAAATCAAGTAATTTTACGCATCCTTAATACTAATAATATTAGTAATTTTACATCAAAATAGTAGAAAATAAATCATGTTTGGTTTTGATGATAAATTGCAAATATTAGCTGATGCCGCTAAGTATGACGTAAGTTGCAGCTCAAGCGGAAGTAAACGAAAAAATAGTGGTGGTATAGGTGATTCATCGACTAGTGGCATTTGTCATACCTACACCGAAGATGGTCGCTGCGTCTCCCTGCTAAAAATTTTAATGACCAATTATTGCATCTACGACTGTTCATTTTGTGTGAGCCGACGAAGCAATGACGTACAACGGGCAGCATTTTCGGTAAAGGAAATTGTCGAATTGACCATGAACTTCTACCGTCGTAATTATATTGAGGGTCTTTTTTTAAGTTCGGGTATTTTCAAATCTGCCGACTATACCATGGAACGCTTAATGTTGGTCGTCAAGAAACTTCGGACGGAAGAACGGTTTAATGGTTATATCCATCTCAAGGCCATTCCGGGTGCGAGTGAATCGTTATTAAAAGAAGCAGGTCTATATGTTGACCGGATGAGTGTGAACCTCGAAATTCCCACTGAGGAGGGACTCAAGCTAGTTGCTCCCGAAAAGGATCATCAATCCGTTCGCGAGCCTCTAGCGATTATTAAAAATGAAATCCTCAACCTTCGGCAGGATCGAAAAAAAGAGAAGAAAACACCCTTGTTTGTACCAGCAGGCCAAAGTACACAGCTGGTTATTGGAGCAACTCCAGAGAGCGACCTACAGATTATGCAGGCTGCCAATACATTCTATAAAGATTACGATCTCAAACGGGTTTATTATTCGGGTTATATTCCCATCAACGCGACCGATTCCAACCTTCCCCAAATTGGGACATCACCACCTCTTGTACGTGAAAACAGACTTTATCAGACGGATTGGCTACTTCGGTTTTATGGTTTTTCGCTTCATGAAATACTCAACAGCACGCATCAACATCTCGATCTAGAAATAGACCCTAAGCTTGCTTGGGCGCTACGCAACCCACAATTCTTTCCCATCGACATCAACAGCGCTACGTATGAGTGGATTATCCGAATCCCCGGTATTGGCAGGCAATCCGCAAACAAAATTGTACAGTCGCGCAAATATGGAAAATTAAAGGAATATCAACTTCGAAAAATAGGAATTGCCTATAATCGCGCCAAATATTTTATGGTTTGCCAAGATACATGCATAGCAGGAGGCTTCCATTATCCCGAAAAAATCAGAAAGTCTATTCTTGAAAGTAACCCGCGTACACTGGTCACGGCTTCCAATACACAGCTAACACTTTTCTAATGGACTATATTTTTGACGGAAGTTATTCCGGATACCTCTGTTGTGTATTTGAAGCCTTTGAACGGAAAGAATTTGATAGCATTCCCACAACAGAAAAGTCTATGGAAATTAATATTTTTTCGGAGAAGCGACAGGTTCATACTGATGTAAAAAAAGCCATGCGCATTTTAGTGGGAATGGAAAAGATACTCGGAGCACAAGAAACAAAAATTTTTTATCATAACTTTTTGTCCGATAATCAATCTGAATGGCTCAATGGATTTCGGATGATCATCGAACTTTTTCGAAGGGGAAAATTGGATATACGCAATTATGGATACCCACCTGTACTCCGTATCCATCAGACGATCAAAAAGATCAGCCGCGAACGACACCGCATGAAGGCTTTTATCCGATTTGTCAAGTCTAACGATAATCTCTACACAGCCATCGTTGAACCCGATTTCAATGTGATTCCCCTGATTGTAGACTTCTTTAAAAACCGATTTGCCGACCAGTGCTGGTTAATTTATGATATACGGCGAAACTATGGCTTCCATTATGATCGCAAAAATATCTTGGAGGTATCCAACAACAATACACATGAGGTTCAAGATCCATATCAGCTAGAAGTGGATCTCGATCCTCAAGAAAAAGATTATCAGCATCTCTGGAAGACTTATTTTAAGAATACCTCTATTGAATCACGCAAAAACCTGAAGCTTCACTTAAGACATGTTCCCAAACGTTACTGGAAATATCTCGTCGAAAAACAATAAGTCCCTAATTAGTGAAAATCCTATTTCATATCATTATTTTGATCCGCCAAACAGCTTGCTCACCAACCAAATGACAATAGCGACTACGACAACAACCAATAAGATGCCCGACCATACACCAGCTTTAAATATACCTTCAATTGCTGCACAGCTCGACACGAGCACCAATAAACTCGACATGAGCGCAAATGGAATTATCTTTTTCATAAATACCTGTTTTAATTATTAATTGGAAGTATGACAATACTGGCCTTGAAAATGTTTTACAGCAATGACGTTCATGTACTTTTTACATCTCACTGCGGATACGTCCGATACGTTCACTGCATTAAATACTTGAGCAGTCCGTATTTTTTTGTCACAAAGTGAATGCGCTACGTTATTTACACCCTAAAAATACGGTTAACTGGCCAAGGGAAGCTTTTGGGTACAGCATTTGATTCTGTTTACCCAAATAGCAAAATAGAATTTAAACAATAATTGACTAAAGATATGGACACTATACACCAAAAAGCACAAAAAATAGGATTGGAAAAAGGTTATTATCTATTATTAATGGCTATATTGGATTTACCTGTTGATGGTAAGAAAAAATCAGAAAAGAAAAAATAAACATAAAGCCTTTTTCAACTACATGAAAAAGGCTTTTAGTGATATTTACATTAACAATTTTTCCTAAACTCCTCAGGACTCATTCCTTTATTTGCTTTAAAAAATGTACTGAAATATGGTACATTTTCAAAACCAAGTTCAAAGGCAATTTCTTTTACCGTTTTAAAAGTATGATAAAGCAATCGCTCGGCCTCCAATAGTATGCGTCCACGGATAATAGTACCGCAGCTCGTCGATCTTTTTTTTCGACAAATCCGATTAAGATAGTTGATCGATATATTCAATTGCTCTGCATAAAATGACGGATAACGCTGCTGCGCATAATGACTATCAACCAAAGATTCGAAACTTCGGATTTTATCGTCATCATCCTGCTTTACAACTACATGATCGACCACGATTTGCCGTCCCAAAATCTGGAGCAACATAATTAAATAGCGGCTCAATACACCGTGAGCACTCAATTTAACTGAATTATAAGCAGTTTCCATCAAACTTACTATATGTAGACAACTGATCATATCTTCTTTTGAGAGCACAAAAGCGTGCTTACATCTACTCCTTAAAAAATGAAAGGATTTTCTTACAGCAGTATTCTGCCTTTCCATGAAAAAAGATTCTGTAAATAAGACACTGTATCCTTCTACAGACGAACCTGCCTGAAAACTACACACACAATTTGAATTTATGCTGATTATATCATGGGCAGCTATAATCTGTACGCTCTGATCCGCTACCATAGACAGTTCACCACTCTTGATAAACAAAAGGGTATAAAAAGATCTTAGATGGAGCGTATTTTGATTTGCTTTAGCTTGTAAAAAAGCTGCTATAGGCATAATAACGATTCCCTTCGAAGTGGAATCAATATCTTCTAATTTTAGAAAATCTAGTTTCTCTTTTCGTATTACCATTTCTTTGTGATTATTCTGTAAAAAAATATTTGTGGAATAATCAAATGATTGGCGGTCTAAAAATTTTAGGTAGTATACCTCCGAAGGTATCAGAGACAAAGTCTTTCGGATAGACAGTCTTCACAGCAGGTACTATTGGAGAGCACAGCAAGATTTCCTTCACATACTGCACAAAGACCAATATTTCCACCCTCTTCATTTTGGCGAGCACATTGTTCACATCCTTTTGTTCAACCGTCTTTTCGCTGAGGAAACAGAAACCTTTGCAGCTCACTGCCGTTTCAAAACGATTGACGCAGAGATTTTGCTCGATATACGTGCGATTGCACTCAAATTCGATAAATGCCCACAATAGATTAGTTGCCTGCACACATATTGCCCAAGCCATTAACATACAAAACCACCATCTACTGCGCTGAGACTTCATTGATTTGATCTATTTTGTTGTGCTATTACGTTCGCGCAAATATTCTAAAATGGCACGTGCCTCTTCTTGCTTCAAGCCCAAACTAATCATTGGCGAACCATATTCCTTACTAAGTGCTTTTGCGTCGGCATCTTTCTCCAGCATGGTTGCCGGATCTAGCATCATGTTCATAATCCACTCCGGGGTACGACGTTTGATGACAGCATCCAATGATGGTCCTACTAATGTGCGGTCAAAACTATGGCACATTGCACATTTCGACACAAATAGTTCTACACCCCTATTTGCAAGCTGCGCATCAAAGGGTTTGTATTCAAAGGACGTAATGGTTCCTACACCTTTGGATCCCTCTGTTTTATAATCGAGCATGGCCGTGGGCTCAGCTACGGAAGGTTGCTCGGCACGATCTTCTTTCTTGGCTTTTGTACCCTCATTTCCGCTACACGCCAGTATAGCTACAAAACCGAAACAGCCTAGGATTACGTTGATTCTCTTTTTCATTTTTATTGTTTAAGTATATTGGTAAAATAAATTCTGTTTGTATTAAGTGACCTGCACCAGATATTTTATATCATCCTGATTTGATTTTTTGCCCTCTTTCCATAGTTCGACAATGACCTCCCAACGACCAGGCATAGAAAAATTAACAGTGCCTTCATAGTACCCATTACCTGTACTTTCAGCAGCAAAATTTTCCGAAGACCCCGTTTCCGTAGTAGGCCTATTGGTCTTTAGTTTAATGACATAATGATCCAATACCGGAAAATGATGACCATCCATTTTATTCATTAAAAATCGGATCGGATGCTTCCCCTGCTTTACGCTATCAGGCAATAGGCAGGAAATAAATACGCGGCTATCGTCTCTGGTTCCTGAGCTCATTGTTCGCATGGTTGCTGCTGCGGTAACCGGAATCTTGATGGCAAGTGTATCTTTTATGCGATTGTGACTACGTATCGTATGTAATTGCCAGCCCTTTCCCATCTGCGGGATATCTGCCATTATAAAAACCATTGGGCCTCTATACCAGCCTTCGCCGAGCGCGACGGGATGCTCATAGGGGCCACCATGCTTCATACGTCCCATACTCATTTCTGGATAAAAATCAAGGGATTTGTCATTGATCGGAATTCCCGAGGTATCTCTTAAACGCAGATAAATGGTATGATATTTATTGTTGAGTTTGGCATCCGCATATACGGTATAATTGTTAACATCCCAAACAGTATCCGCTATACGGACCAGATCGGACTCCTTAGGCAGGATAAAATCCGTAGCATTCTTACCCTTCTTTTTTGAATGATCGGCAGTACAGGATGAAGTTGAAAAAGCAACTGAAAACGCGAGTAGCAGTAAGATTACGCCCCCGACAGTCCCGACACGGGAATATAAATTCATATGTATTGATTTAAATCTTTTGAAAATAGACAGTACCTGCCATCAGTCAACATGCCGACAGCCCGTACGAAAAGCAAAATGACTTAAACCAAAGGTGGATGAAAAATAGTAAAGATTGGTCTATAGGAATAGTTTGCCTGATATGCTGGAAGTAAGGTCTCCGCAGCTGCTTCTTCAAAAAAAGCGATATCAAGGTTAAAACATTGCTGATTATTGATAAATACAACGTCGATTATACGAGATTCCAGGTTCTTTTGTTCCTTCTCCTCATGTTCACGCATTTTCTTCATCAAAATACATTGTCCTCTACAGGAAAGTGCCTTTTCGTTGAATCGATTGATACACTCATTCTTAGCGATATAATCTCTGTTAAATTCAAAAACAGTCCATAGCCATACCGACGAGAAGCTCTGCAGGAGCATCAGCGGCAGTAGAATCCATATCAATTGTTTCGCTTTCATGTATCGCTAGTGCAGCAAATATACTAATTATTGACTTACCAGCAACGAACTGCCTCTTTTCAAAACGCCCAAATGTTTTCTAAAACATCAGGAAGTTTTAGTACATTTAGCTAAAAATCACGCGCTTTGAGCAAATGAAGTTTAATCCTCTTTTAGTCATTAAATTATTACTTGGGCTGTTTATCTGCATCGGAATAGCTTTGACCATATTGATGATGGTTCATAACAGCAAAGTTGTGGGAGCTTATGTCGTTTCTGGACTTTTCATACTATTCCCAGGTATTATCCTGTACGGTATGACCGTTGGATTTCGAGTATCCAAGAAAACCATAACACAACAGATCGCCCAACAGGAATGTGTAACATTCGATCATAAAGGCCTATCCTATCAAATCCCCTTGCTAAAAACAACCCAATTTATCTCCTGGGAAATTATCGAGACCATTATATACACCAACTACCACAGCGACGACCTGGCGCAGTTCAGCTTTTATCTGACACAACCGGCATTGCAAATCGCTTCAGAAAAGCCAGGATGGATAGCGAAAGTTCTCTTACCCTTGATAAAAACAAGTAAAAAGGTCGTTATTTACGAAAATTGCATCAATTTTCGCGAAATCCCGAAAATGCTAGAAAAACATTTTTCCTCCATCACCCCTGTTGACATAAACGAAGTCCATGGAAAAGGAACACTACTGAGCTCAAAGACCACCTTAAGGGAAAATACGGTTCAGATCGAAGAATATTGGAAACCTAATCCAAATTTTGAACCTGAAAAAGTCATTTATGATCGATACAACCGGACTATTGATGAACTGAAACAATCAAAAAACAGCAAAAATTTGTTTTCCTGAGCAAAATCACCCACGTCATCGTGTAATATTCAACAGGTATTGCTTATTATTTATTACTACGTTGGTGCATTGGCTGGGTGATATTAATGTTCGCAGCTGAGGCAAGCAGAATAAAAATCCAAAATAAGTTGATCGGAGATATGACATAAATTCCAGCAATTGTTGCTGATAAAATGGATAAATTTGTACCCGTTAACATTATTACGATGATTAAAAGAATAACAGCATATTGGAATGACCGTAGTAGCTCCTGGCGCAAGGAAAGGGATGAAGCTTGGTCCCGGCCGGAGACCGAACGCTGGCTTGCGTTTTTCAAGTCGGTCCGTAGCCAGACTACGGGCAATAAAGTACTTGAAGTTGGTACTGCTACCGGATATTTTGCCAACATTATGACCCTTGCCGGTTTTGAAGTTACTGCCGTTGACCTCTCCCCGCAGATGATTGAATATGCAAAACTCGTCAGCGAAGAACTAGAACTTCGCGTAGACTATCGGGTCATGGATGCACAAGTACTACAATTTGAAGCCAACACCTTTGACTTCGTCTTCACCAGGTTGATGACATGGACCATCCCCGATCTTGAAAAATGCTACCGCGAGATGGAACGTGTACTTAAACCGGGTGGAAAACTGATCAACCTGGATGCCGATTTTGGGAAAACGGTCTTTAGTAACGACAGGCACGATGAATGCCCATCGGGCGCCATCGATCAGATCAATGACATCAAATCGGCATTGGACATCAGTGCACATCCACGTCCTGCCAAAGACGTCGAACTATTGGAAGCAGTTGGATTTGATTCTATTGAAGTCGATATGGATGCACAAAATCGTATTCTTGAACTCCCTTTCGAAACTGAAGGACTTTTTATGCTAGAGGCTATCAAAAAGTAAAATTTGTTCAACACCTTTGATGTGTTTTTCGTCTGGAAAAACCGCAAAATAATTGGTTTACGGATCTTTCATACCAACCGATCTTTCATGAAAAACTAAGTTTGTCATTTAAATTTTCATCAAAAAAGCCCGATCTATATCGGGCTTTTACAGTAGATAGATTGTTATCAAGAGACAGCCTGATAAGCCTTCCGCGGAAACGAGATCCGAACAGAAACGCCTGTACCATGCTGATTCTCGAACTGCATTTTTCCATCAATCCGTTTGATCAAATCCTTACAGAGGGAGATACCCAACCCTGCACCATTTTTGCTCTCAGATTTTTTACGGTCCCAGCTATTGACAAAATTTAGATTATGGAGGACTTCCGACGTAAGTTCTTCCCCTTCGTTGCTGACGATAAGTTCCCACCGATCGTTCGGATCATCTATCAGTTGCAGCACAATGCTACCGCCGACTCGTCCATATTTAATGGCGTTGCTAATCACATTTCTAAGCACAAAAGCGAGAATTCCTTTATGTGTATCCGCCCAAAAATCCGGACTCACCGAATTTATGATCTGTAAATTGAAACGCTGGATTTCTAGCGTATAGATCCCCAATACCGCATCAATTTGATCGCGAATATTACAGTTCTCGGTATTTTCAAGTTTATCCCGGAGTTGTGACTCTGTCCATAGTAAGACCTCTTCCAACATCGTACGCGATCTAGCCACTTGTCCTTTTAGATTTAAAAAGATGAGTTTAAGCTCCTCCTTATCAACTAGAGAAATATCATCAATCGCCAACAAAATTTCGACCGATGCAAATGGCGCTCTGAGATCATGTGAGGCAATCGATAAGACTTTAGTCTTGAAACTCTCGGCAATTTTTAATTCTTCATTATAATGGTGAATACGAATTGCCTGTTCACTGAGGATACTGTTTGCGGTCGTCAATTTGAGCTGCTCGACCTTTAACAACCGATTCTTTCGGATTAAAAAGTAGATCAGTACGCCTATCAGCGTTTTACTGATGACTATTCCAACAATAAGTAAGGTAATAATAGTTTGGCTTTGCACAATTTTTAGGTAATAAATTAACAATAATGACTAATGGAATATCAAAGCTAAACAATCACATGCTAATTAAAAAATTTACCTTAAAAAAAATTACACTTACCTCGATTCTTTCTTAATTCATTAAAAAAAAAGCTAGATCAATATTGACCTAGCCTTTAAAAAAAACTATCCTCTAATAGACGTATACCTTATATACCTTTGGTCTAATGAACAATAGCTCAGTAAAATAGTTTTAAGTATTTTATTTTTGTTAATTCACCAAATAAACCAATCTATTTTTAAATCCATTTCGGCGATGCTGCACTTTCAGCAAAGATTTCCTAAATTTCCAAAGCCTGCCTAAAGTCTACTGAATATGCTCAAAATTATTTGCGTTTGGGTATGGCTGTCATCACATCCAGTGACATATCCATCGCTTTCTTGGCCCACTTTTTCAGATTGTCCAAATCAGCTGCTTTTAACGCCTTATTTCCAAAGATTACCGCATTAAGTGAATAATTTTTGGCATTCGCACAATTGCAATCTGGAATTATACTGTAGGCAGAAGCTTCTTTTGCTTTACCTACGGCGTCCTTAAGCAAAACTTTGGCATCATCCAGTGATCCAGCCTGATAGGCTTTTTTAAAGCTCATAAAGGCCATCTCGGCATAGGTAGATGCCATACCGCAGCCCGTATTTACCTTTTTGTTCTCCTGGGCCATTACCGAAAAAAACATACTCAGCAAGGTCATCGTAAAAAAATATTTCTTTTTCATGATAAGGGTATAATTATAGGGGTATATCTAACTTAAAAACGCTATTTTATCGTTACTGTTTCTTTAATATCGAAAGAGCAATGTCCATTGTTCAATCCTACCTTAGCAATGGCTGTATACGTCCCCGCTTTTGTGTAGGTATGACTCGCATCTCGTCCTGTAAAATCTTGCACCGTGCCATCACCAAAGTCCACGCGAACCGCATTGTCCACTGTTTGCTTGCCGGTATATGTAATGTTAAAATCAATCTTTGATGCATTTGATTCTGAAGCTTTGTGATCCACATCAACTAGAATGGATTGACCGAAGCAATCCACCACGCTCTTCTCAACTTTATCACCGCAGGAAGAGACTGCTATCAGCCCCAAAAACAGTAGGCTCTTTTTTACAAGTTCCATAGAATAATCTGATTACACTTTTTTTGACAAGATAACAAGATATCCGTAACAACGTTTTCACTTTGTCCATTTTTTTTCTTGAAGAAAAATAACACATAATTCACAAAAACTTAATTATTTAAAAATACAGTACAAATAAACTTTGTTTAGTATTACAAAACTTATGTATTTTTATATAAAATGAAAAACCTAGCAACATATTACGTATTTGATCGTGCCAATACAGCGCTCTCCAAAGTGATTAAACCTATTCCACCTTTGCAGGATGGTGAAATTTTGGTCAACATACGTTATACCACACGCTGTGGCATCAGGCTCGTCGGGACAGGCATTGGTGTAATGAATATGTTTGCGTATGTATTTGCTGCTGTCGGTGAACCTTTGTTTGGCAAGCTGATCGATTACACGGGCAATACTGCCAATATATTTCTTTTCGTTACGCTAATATGTGCGATATGTGCAACAATCATTAGTTTTGTCCAAAGCCCAAAATCAATATCAATTAAAAAACCATGATAAACCGAAAAAAATTCCTAAAAATTGGCAGCCTGGGTATTTCGGGACTTTTAGTTCCCGCCGCATTCAGCTTTGCAAAAACACATACAGACCTAGACTCTGCAGCATCTGAGAACTTGGAAGCGAGACAGCAAAACCTAAAATTCGGTATTATTGCCGACCTGCATTATGACCTTATGCATGATGGTGAACGTCGCGCTCAACTTTTTATCGATGCAATGAACCAACAACAGCCTGATTTCATTATTTCCTTAGGCGATTTCTGTGTCCCAAAATCCGCTAACAAAAAACTGATGGCTATATGGGCACAGTTTAAGGGTAAAAAACACTACGTACTGGGCAACCACGATACCGACGGCGGATTTACCAAACAGTAGGCTTTGGCTTTCTGGGATGCAACATCCCCCTATTATTCTTTTGACGATAAAGGTTTCCACTTTGTGGTGCTGGACGGCAATGAAAAAGATCCCGAAAATAAGATTGAAGGCTATCCACGTACCATTGGAAAAGAACAGCTTAGTTGGTTAAAACAGGATCTCCAACAGACAAAACTTAGAACGATTATTTTTTGCCATCAAGGGCTCGATAATACCATGGGCGGCTTAGATAATGGCATGCAGGTACGCTATTTACTTGAACAAATCAACCAGGAAGCGGGTTTCAACAAAGTCATTCTCGTTTTGACAGGACACCATCACCTCAATTATCACAATGAGATAAACGGCATACACTACGTACAGATCAATAGCTCTTCGTACTATTGGGCAGGCGAAACCTTTGAGAGCAAAGCTTTTGATGCAGCGTTCTATAAAGATCATGGTATCTTAAAACGCACATTGGTTTATCAGGATCCCATTTGGGCAACGGTATCGATTGGTAAGAAAGATATTACGATTCAGGGAACGGAAACCGTTATGGCAGGCATTCCACTCGACCAAACCGGAATTGATGTTTACAAAGACGTCTATCCCATTACGTCGAAAGTCGACTCCCGTAAACTAATGTACTGATGCAACAATCAGTGAATAGCCTGGTAAAAAATCTCCTGATCTAAAAAAAGAAGCCGCTTTCCATAACGGAAAGGCGGCTTCTTTGTACTTCTTTCTTTCGACATCTTCAAGCAGAGCAACCCTAATGATTGGGTTCTACTTTTGTTCGCTATCCGTCTGATCGAGGACTATCTGTTGAATCGGCAAAGCCATATCGATACCTTCATCAGCAAAAGCTGCATAAATTTTGGTTAATAATCCGCTCTTGACACCGCCACTATCTTTGGATATTCTGACCCAAAAATAGAGTTCGACCACCAGTGCCTGCGAGCTCACCTGCACAAATTGCACAGCAGTGCCACCTGAAGAAAGAATCTGCTCGTCCTCGTCCATTATTTTTTTAAGCTGCTGAGTTACCCGTTCAAGATCTACCCCATATTTTACCTCAAGTCGAATACTGAGACGTTTTTTGGCACCACCCTGGCTCCAGTTCATCACATGTGCATTGAGCAGATCTCCATTCGGCATAATCAGATCGGCCCCCTCAGCTGTCGCAATAACACTGCTGCGAAATCCGATAGATTTCACTTTTCCCGATCGCCCACCGATCTCAATTAGATCATCAACATTCACAGGCTTTTCAAAGGCAATGATCAAACCACTCACAAGATTGTTGACAAGCGTCTGTAAGCCGAAACCTATTCCTACACCCAATGCCCCTACGATAATTCCGATCTGCTGAACCGGAATCCCCAGCGCAGAAAAGGCCAGAAAAAATCCAATCACGATAATCGTGATCCGAACGAGCAAAATCCAACTTCCCAGTCTAAATTTATGCTGAGCCGCACCTTCCTTTTTCTCCCATTGGGAGTCCGCAGCAAAATAAGAAACGATCTTCGAAAGCACCGTTGCACAGACCATAATTAATAGAAACACCGCGAGGTTATTGACAGAAAACTGATAGTTACCCAAACGGTGTTCGGTTTCCAAAAAGTCTCTCAATGGATCTGCAAGGAACCTGAATTCGTAGAAATTTCGGCCAAAGAGCACAAACCATCCAACAATCAATACCGCATAGAAAAAAACCGGGGCTCTTTTGCCCACCCTATTATAATTGATATAAAATAATCTTCTTTCCTGCTTCTGATAGACCGAAGAAGCCAATTGCAATCCTTCATTGACCAATCGAATCACCCACAAAAACAAAATAAAAACCACAGCATTTGTCAATCCCGCCACCAAAAGCACTTTACTAAGGTTGAAACGCCCAAAAAGGTTCATTATAATGGACCCAAATTCCAGGAAAACCATAAATGCAATTGGAAAAAGTATCCAGCGTTCTTTGATCTCGTCGCGACGTTTCTTATTCAAGAGCGCCAGCAGACCGACCAGGCAGGAAAGGCTAGCAATGACAAGAATCAACCAACGTTCCGATCGTGAAGGTTGAAGCACGAGGTTATCTAATCCGGCTAAAATAAAAAGGGTCAGAATGGAAAGCCATATCGCCATCCAATACCCTGTTATTGCCGGTCGAAAAACGAGGGATAAAAAGACCGAGGCAACAGTCAATATGGTGATGGTAAACACAAAAGGTGGCGCGGGAAATATAAATTGCATGACGCACAATCCGATGATTAACCCACTCAGAAGCGGCCGGTGCAGCAACAGACTTGACTGAACCATATTTTTATCGTTGATCCTCCTGCGCAATACATAAACATAGGAAACGACGACCAGGGTTGCCAGAAAAAAGAAAAGCAGTTTTCCCAGATGCGCTCTCAAATAATAGAAATAGAGCCATTTTGCTTTCACGAATGAGAAGAAGAGGATTTCATTCATCGGTCGCTCAAACTTACTTGGGACCCAAATATTGACAAAGTTGCGAGCTATCGTTCGGTCAGAGAGCCTGTTCTGATAGTAGAGCACCTCCTCCATATCCGATTCCAGCCGTGCCAGCTCGATATTAATTTTATTCTGCAGTTCGTGGACACTGTTGATCCGCTCTGCCAAATTCAGCGTAATGGGTGAAATCTCCCTTGCAATCACCCGAATCCTGTCCATATACCGGGCAAGATTAGTGGAATCCTTGGAGATGACAAAAAGTGCGGGGTCATTGCTCAAAGAGTCGAGATCCAACTGATAATTTGTGAGCCTATCCTGATAACGGTCCATATCGCGTTTTAAACTCCTTACCTCTATGGAAAGTGCGTTCAAAATGTTGAAGGTCACTTTAAGATTGCGCGATGATTGGGCAGACCCCTTGTTTTCGAAAACACCATCTTTTACAATATCGTGTAAGATGATCAGCTCCTTCAGCCCCTGGTCCACGCTCAACGAATCGAAACCTTTGTGCAGAAAGGAACGCGATTGGCTCGCCAATAACTTAATATCCTCCAATACCCGATTTTGGCGGATTGCAGCACGGTCCATTTCCAAATCCCGGATACTCCTTTTAGCCGATTCTTTAAAAAATCGTTCCGTCTTGGCGACAAATCCCTGTTGAAGAGAATCTTGCGGATTACCAAATAGCACCTTTGAAAACAGTATGATGAAGAAACACGCTAAAAATTTCCTACTCATTGCCCTTGAAGTTTATTTTTTTCCTTTAGGTATTTAAATTGTACTACGAACACCTAAATGTACATATATTGCTTTAATATTGTTTCATTATCCTTCATTTAACAGCAAGATATTTTATATTTTCCCTTCTTTCAATTCGATCTTTCACAAAGCCAAAGCCGCTTCGGTCAAAACGCGATCAGTAGCCTAAAAACACGTCCAGGATCATTCAACCATGATTCCAAGGCCAATTGTGCATCTTCCACCCGATAAATAGCCGTTATCAGTTCTTCGATCGGGCAGGTTTTCATTTTCAAGTAATTCATTACCGCAGCAAAATCCTTTGCCGTGGCATTGCGCGACCCTCTGATATCAAGTTCCTTTTTGACAAAAAATTGTGTATCAAAAGGAATCGCTTCCTTTGCATACCCGATATACAGCACTCTGCCTGTATATGCAGCGGCAGCAATGGCCGCCAGGTATGTTTCCTTTCGGCCAACGGCTTCGATAACAACATCAGCTCCCATGGACTGAGTCAACACATCCAACCTCGCATGCAGATCTTCCGTAGCGCTATTAATCGCATACTTTGCACCTAGTTTTTTCGCTAGTTCGAGCTTTTCAGTACTCACATCGACAGCAATGACTGTTGCTCCCCGTAATGCTGACCGAATGATTGCCCCCACGCCAATCATACCACATCCAAATACCAATACAATATCGCTATCTGTTACCGATGCTCGGTCAACGGCGTGGAAGCCCACACTCATAGGTTCCACAAGAGCCAATTCTTTGGATGTAAGTTGTCCCCCAACGATGATCTTTTCAACAGGTAAGACAAGATATTCGGTCATGGCACCATCGCGCTGTACCCCCATAGTCTCGTTGTAACGGCAAGCGTTGGGCCTATTATTTTTACATGCGGTACAAGCACCACAGTTGGAATACGGGTTTACTGTAACTTTTGTACCAACCTTAAGATCAGTTGTCACTTTAGTCCCCAATTCCACGACCGTTGCCCCAATTTCATGCCCTGGTATGACCGGCAAATTGACCAATGGATTCAACCCCCGAAAGGTATTCAGATCCGAACCGCAGAATCCAACATAGTCTACCTTTAAGAGGACATGTCCCTCCTTAACAGTCGGTTGCGGAATATCCATGATTTCCACACGTCCCTCTTTCACTATTTTTATTGCTTTCATTTATAAATGGCATCAAGATTTAAATAACAATTGCGTTGATTATGCAAAGTTCATATCGGAATTGATAAGATTTCCTGTTTTGGAATCTTTACTATTATCGTATAGTCAAAAATAATTATATAGAACGGAGAAAGGAACTCCATTAGCGACAAAAACTAACACGATATCGATCCATCCCATTATATATCGCAAAACATCTCTTTCAAAAATTCCAAATAAGGGAAGGTTATTAACGATCAGATAAATTGCTTGATGCTAAAAAAAATGCTCAGAGAAGTTAAGCTACTAGTAAGGCTGTTATGAAACCATAACCTTCACAAAAAACAAAACGCTCGGAATAATTCCACAAAAAACATACAACGATCTCTTAGATATGCGTTGATTGCGCAAAAAAAACACATTATCGACAACTGTACGTAAAAAGTGTTGTTTTTTTTTAGAGAAAACGAGTATTATTGTATCTGAGATTTATGGTATCTAACTATTTTTCTGTTTCGCATAATGATAAATAACGAAAAGAATAAACTCGATTTTACACTATTGAATATTGGCTATGCGGAACATCTGGCGGATTGGAACTTTCAAAATATCAAGAGTCCTTTTGCAAGAATACATTATGTATTTGAAGGTGAGGCATCTATTATTTTAAAGGATGAAATCATTAAACTTCGACCTGGCCATCTCTATCTTACACCAGCCTACACCCATCATAGCTATGCCTGTTCAGCTAAACTCTCGCTCTATTACATCCATATTTATGAAAATCCCGAAATAAGGTCAAGTATTTTTGATCGTTACACTTTTCCAAAGGAGATCAAATCTGATCAGCTATTGGAGACAGTCATCCAGCATCTCTATGCCTCAAATCCAGGTCGTGAGTTAAAAATTTACGATCCAAAGGGCTACGATAATTCATCAGAATTAATGAAAAACATGGCACTTCAAACGGCTTCGCCTTTCGCCAGAGCTTCCGAAAACCAAGCGATCATTCATTTGTTGATGAGCCGATTTCTAGCAGAAGCGACCAACAAAATACCACAAGTAGAAAAACGACTTCTGCGTGTGCTCGATTACATAGACGAAAATATCCATCATACGATTTCAATCGAACAACTTGCCAATCTGATTTTTATCTCCAAAGATCATCTGATCCGACTTTTCAAAAAACACATGAATGCCACACCGGTACATTACATCAATCAAAAAAAAATAGAAAAAGCACAGTTGATGATGTTAATCGATGAAGACAATATCCAACAGCTGTGCTTTAAATTGGGTTTTGAAAATATATCTTATTTCAACAGACTCTTTAAAAAAATAACGGGCGAAACACCTACGATTTATAAACGTCGAATAAGCAGATAAAGCAACCCATTATGAATAAGATCTTAAAGACATTGCTTTCGTTGCTAATTATGATGACCCATCGGTAACTTAATTTTCTTTAACTCCTCTAAATTATGTATCGGTCGCTCCAGCTCGTAAGGAATCGGCTGACGCGAAAAACACTGAAAGTACTGCAGACAAGCATCTTTCCACCAAACTGCATCTCTAGCCTGGATTCTCAGTTTAGCTTGAACAGCCAAAAAACGTGGTCGATCAATATATTTTTCCATACGATCCCAAACTTTTTGAAACTCCCTTACTTCTTGGACACCGTGGTCATAACGGAAACATAATTCAGTCCACAGCGTATTGCCGCTATTCATTCGATAATTCCAGGAAACATGATGAAACCACAATAAAAGATTTTCAGGACAAGTGGATATATTCCCATAAATTTTGTCCAATGGTGGATTATATTGTGTAACAGCACGACTTCCATTAACCGTTCGGTCAAAGCCCAATCCCAAAGTATCCGCATTATGGTAATACCAAGGCATCCAGTCTGCACGTCCCCCCGGGATATCTCCCCAAGGTTCTGGGCCGTAATGATGCTCAAAAGCAAAAAGGTGATGCAGGCCTAAAGGCATCATATAATCGACTGCTGCCTCCCGTGATTCAAGCATCAGCTTCTTTATAGGTTCTACAAACTCCTCGACTCCGGTAAAAGTCATACGTATCCACTCATCCGCTATCTGAACCGACGACAGGTTATTGTTCCAAGCCAAACGACCAAAGGCATACCAGTTAGCTTGAGCAAAATGATGCCCCGTCCAGTTGGTATCTAAACCAATATTGGCGACAGCAGCGATTGCAGTTTTACGTCCCAAATGCCCCCTAGTGTCGATCAATTTTGACACCGTCCGCCCTTTTCCATTGGCATAGGTATCACTATCCAATACTTCCTTAAACAAAGGGGCCAAATAGACCAAATGATTAGAAAAGCCTAGATATTCCTGTGTCAATTGAAATTCGAGCATCTTTGCTGTATTTGGCATCGCGCCCAACAATGGATTAAATGGCTCTCGGGGCTGAAAATCTATAGGCCCATTTTTTACTTGAAGAATAACATTGTCCCGAAACTGGCCATCAAGGGGAACAAACTCTTGATAAGCCTGTTTGGCACGGTCATCTTTGGTCGGATGATAGACAAAAGCCCGCCAAAACACTATACCACCATAAGGACTTAGCGCATCAGCAAGCATATTTGCCCCATCCGCATGGGTTCTTCCATAATCTTGCGGTCCTGGTTGTCCTTCAGAATTTGCTTTGACCAAAAATCCACCGAAATCCGGAATTAATGCATAAATTTCTTTGACTTTGGATTTCCACCAGCGCTCAACCTCCTGATTTAAGGGATCTGAATTGCTTAAACCGCCTATGTTTTGGGGTGAGGAAAAATTGATTGACACATATACTTTAATACCATATTTACGAAAGACATCCGCCAATGCTTTAACCTTTATCAGATAATCCGTCTTCAACAGATCCGACGAAGCATTCACGTTATTCAATACCGTCGCATTAATTCCTATTGAAGCATTGGCTCGTCCATATTGTTCATATCGGGGTGAAAGTTTATTCGGCAACTCCTCCCAGTTCCATAATGAATGCCCGGCATAGCCGCGTTCTATTGTCCCGTCGAGATTATCCCAGTGGTTTAATACCCTGATATCATAGGCAGGTATTTCAACCAATCCCGAGCGGGGTATCCCTGCTCCCGTTTCCTGAAGACGTAATAAATGATAAACAGCATATAATATACCCACAGATTGGCCGGCAATCACATAAACCTGATTTTCGTGTTGGCTTATCTGATAGCCATCTTTTAAATCCTTTCGGCTAGGATCTAATTTTAAGATGACATCCCCTCCCTCCCAGTAACATTCCAGTTCCTGTTTTGCCAATGCCAATGTTACATCGGTTGATTTTCTTTTTATAACCTGGATGGTGCCTACAGGTTTCTCCTGTTTTGAAAACCGCAGCCACAATTGACTGCCATCCTCCGACCATAAAGTAGTGGGGATACTACAAAGCAATATCAACAATAAGAAATGGAAATACATGGTATACCTCATCCGTGAAAAAACAAATACATCTTTTAAGAAGACAATCCATCGATTGGCTTAATATGACCATTCTCATCATACGTCAACTCAATAACTTTCATGCTTCTGAGCCAGGTCTTTCCTCCAGATGGAACCGAGTCGTGATAAAATAGGTACCACTTGCCCTTGAATTCCACGATGCTGTGGTGTGTGGTCCAACCAACAACAGGCGATAAGATCACCCCTTGATAAGTAAATGGTCCATAAGGATTGTCTCCGATGGCATAACAAATCAGATGGCTGTCGCCTGTAGAATAGGAAAAATAATACTTTCCTTGATATTTATGCATCCAGGAAGCTTCAAAAAATCGCTTTTCCGTATCCCCATGCTTTAATGGTTTGCCCTCTTTATCTAAAATAACTAGATCCCGCGGCTGTTCCGAAAACTCCAGCATATCAGCAGACATCTTGACAACCTTAGGCGACAATGCAGTTTCATCAGATTTTGGCAATTCATTGGGCGAAACAATCTTATTATTCCGATAAAATTGGAGCTGTCCACCCCATATACCACCAAAATATAAATAATAGGAACCATCTGTATCTTTAAAAGCACATGGATCAATACTGTAGCTTCCCTTAATTGGATTATCCTGCGGCACAAATGGTCCATAGGGTTGGTCTGCCATAGCGACACCCAGTCTAAAAATATCGTTTTTGTCTTTCATGGAGAAATACATATAGTACTTCCCATCTTTCTCGGCTACATCGGAATCCCAAAGCTGACGACCGGCCCAGGGAATGTTTTTTACATCCAATACCTTTCCATGATCAACAACCTCCGCATTGATATCTTCTAGGGAAAATACATGGTAATCCTGCATATCAAAATGGTCGCCGTTATCATTTTCGGGGATGCCGCTTTCCCTATCGTGAGAGGGATAAATATAAATTTTGTTTTCAAAAACATGTGCTGAAGGATCAGCCATGTAATCTCCGGGATATAAATACTTACTTTTGTTCATTTTTCTTATTTCTTTTTTTTTTGAGTCAACGCAATAATATCCTTTACAAAAGGTTTGGGCTGATAATTCCGGTCAAATAACAACGGATAGTCTGTACGTCCCGGAATAGGCCAGCCATTCTTCCATGAATCTCCATCGCCAACACCCCACAATGTCACACGTGATATTTTATCCCGATGTTTGAGATATAAATTAAAAAACGCTACATATCTCGCTCCCAACTCATTCATTTTCGCTGCAGGAAGTCCTTTTTCGTACGGATTCATCGCTTTACTGTAGGCATGACGCTCCCCTATTTCCGCTCCCATATTGGGACGTACATGCGGTAGGACCGAAATATCCATTTCCGTCACCATTACCTTCGCACCAAGCCCCGCAAATCCGAGTATGGTTTTTTCGACTTCATCGACCGATGGATTGTCCAATGCATTATGTTCCTGCATACCAATTCCAGTGACCTGCCCACCGGCAGCCTTTACCTGTTGCACCATGCGCATAATACCCTTTCTTTTTTCGGGGATAGCAGTTGAATAATCGTTATAATATAATTCTGCATTTGGATCTGCCTCATGCGCAAATTTGAAGGCCAATTCAATGAATTGCGGCCCGATGATCTGGTAGAATTTGCTTTTACGCCATTCTCCATTATCCAATATGGCCTCATTCACCACATCCCAACCAAATACCCTTCCTTTATAACGGGAAACAACGGTTTGTATATGCTTCTGCATGCGTTCGATAAGTACCTCTCGGGTGACCTCTTTCCCATTTTTATCGACAAAAAACCAAGCTGGTGTCTGCGAATGCCAAATCAGCGTATGACCGATAATTTGCATTTTATTTTTTTCTCCAAATGCGACAAAGCGGTCCGCATCTTTAAAATCGAACTCACCTTCCCTTGGTTGCAAAAACATACTTTTCATACAATTTTCGGCAACTATGGAGTTGAACTGCGTTTTGACCACCGCGACCGCTGCCTGATCGCGCTCCCATATCTGATCAAGGTTTAATGCTGTTCCTATAAAAAATTTACCCTCAAATGCATCTTTCAAGGTCAATGAATCAGGAGCCCGCTTCAGGTTCTGCAAAGTGGCTGAAGCAGCAGGACCAAATAGTAAGGCTGCTACTGCCACAACAATAGTTTTTAACATCTTCATGGTTTATTTTTGATTAATAAGTATGTCTTGATTCTATATCTTGGTTGATTTTGTCGATCGTTATATCATCCAGTTCGTATTTGGAGATAACATACATCGCGAGCACCAAAAGAACGGCAGGAATAACAGCCACCAACCATAGAATTCCCTTTTCAGCCAATGCAGATTGTCTTACGGCATTATCTTTATCAAATTCAACATAAGTCAGTACCAATCCAGGGACGACACCTCCCAATGCCATTCCAGCCTTATAAAAAATACCTGTCAGTGCATTGACAATACCCGAAATACGCTTACCGGTTTTATATTCACCATAAGATATGACCTCAGGCACAAGAGCCCACATATACCCCGTAGCGACGATTACACCCGTTGACTTGATAAACTGAGCAGCCAATACCAGTCCAATATTACTCTTGAGTGTCTCGTTAGATGAAATTATGTACAACATGAGCATTCCAAGGATAGCGACACTCAGAAAAACATAGAACATTTGCTTCTTTCCTATTGTACGTTTGATAGCCGGCACCAATGGCATAAAAATAAAAGCAGGCAGGGAGCCCAGAGCCATAAAATAAGGCAGCATATCCGGAGCATGTACATTATAGATCATGTAGTAGGATCCTGCCGAATTACCGATGGCCATCATCGCAAATGCTGTAATGAAAAAAAAGGCCAAAATACGCAAAGGCCTATTGTGCTTAAATTCTCGCCATAGATCAGATACGCGTACATTATCAGTATCCTTTTCATCCATAATAACCCGTTCTTTTGTTTGTGAGAAACAAAAAATCAGAAGCGCCAATCCGACTAAAGCATAGATCAGCATCGTTGTAAACCAGGCTTCGGCCGAATCTTTTGAGTTTATCTTTCCATCCGGAGCGAGATACTGTACGACCAGCGGTACACCATATCCAACAGCCAGCCCGCCCACGTTCGCCATAAACATGCGCGTCGATGTTAGTTTTGTCACCTCGTCCGTATCCCTCGTCAAGGAAGCATTTAGAGCACCATAGGGAACATTCACTAAAGTATAAAGCATTGAAAGGCCAACATATGTAATATAAGCGTAGGCCAAAGAACCCGAAAAGCCATTCCAAAAACACAGAATTGCAAACCCTGTCAATGGAATTCCTCCCAGCACCAAATAGGATCTGTACTTTCCCATCCGGGGATTTCTCTTATCGACAAATGCACCTACAATGGGATCCCACAGCACATCCACAATTCGGACAATGAGAAACATGACTCCTGCCGAAGCAGCAGAAATTCCATAAACATTGGTATAAAAAATCAGGAGGTACATCGAAACAGTCTGGTAAATAAGATTCTGTGCAAGATCACCAGCGCCAAACCCCACCCGTTGTTTCATTGAAAGTTTGTAAAAACCTTTAATAGGCTTTACCTCTGTTATACTTTGATCCATATAATTGGTTATTCGATTAGTTGAATTACAAGGGTAAAACTACAAGTAGCTTTCTACCGGGAACCAATACAAATGTTTTATATTCCAATAAAAATGTTTAAAAAAGGCTGTCCATTTTCATTGGACAGCCTTTTTCTACATGTTTGTAAAACCGCTTACCGGCTAACGGTTCAATTCTTTACATACTTTACAAGATAGCTTTTGGTTTGTCCTTTGTAAACACAATCGACCTGTGCGTAACCAGTCACCGAGCTGCCTTGTTTAACTTTGATTTCAACTTCAGGGTTATTTGCCATAGCCTTCACCACAGGAATCTTCTTGTCGTTGGTTTCCATTGGAAAAGTAACTTCATAATGGTTGTAACCAACGATGCCGTTCTCATCGGTAGATCGCACAGGAATCGAAGGCAACATTAGTTTTTTTCCATTCACTGTAATCGTAACCGAAGGCGGTACCGGACGTTCAATTTTTTTGTCTTTCGAACTAAATCCCAACCCTATAAAATCAAAAAGTTCCTTGCCTTCTTCACCCTCAGCGACCAGAAACAAGGCATGTTTGCTATCCAAGTGATCGACATAATTAGAAACATCGACCGTAAATTGCTTTACTGTTGTCGCCGTATTTGCGGGAACTGTTATTTGAGCAATACGCTTTCCTTTCCAGGTTTCATTATCCCAAGGGCCATCCAGCCACACATTGACCTTAAATGAGGCTTGTGTTTTTGGTGTAATAAACAGATTGAAGGTCGTACGATTTCCTTTTTTTGTTCCCTCAAACGCCTTTAATCCAAATTTATCCTGTTTCAGGCCACCAAATCCAAAATATTTAAAACCTGCGATAGTTCCATTTTTCATATTTGTCACAGGCATATGGTTATCCCATACGTCCCATGAATCCTGTTGCAAACTGATATCTGAAAGATAACAGGCATATCCAGCCGAGTAATACCGATAGGGGTCTAATCCATAGAAATGGAATCCTTCCGATGTCACCTCAGCACCTTTATATTCTTTTCCCTGCTTATCTTTAATGGTTAAATTTTCTTGAAATGGGTCAAAAGCTCGGATAGCAACCATCCCACCATCTTTTACGCTCTTTTCATCCCACGAAACTCTGATAGGTTCGACTACCGCTTGACGTGCAAAGCCAAATCCGCGTGGCGGTCTATGGTAAAATACGTACCATTGTCCATTGATCAGTTCGATACTGCCATGGGTATTATGCCCCGCATTGCTGGTTTCGATAGCCGATCCGTCTTTATTTAATACTGGAGCACGCGAATCGACCAAAACACCACCACTCTTCCAAGGCCCCAAAGGTGAATCTGCCACCGCGTACCGCAAGGTTGAATTTGAGCTCCCTACCCCATATTCAGGACCTGAATACCCACTGTATACCGAAACATATTTGTTGCCGACTTTACGAATTGATGAAGCTTCAAAAAAATTAAAAGTTCCTAAATCCTCGCCCTCAAAAATATTAGGATAGGCGGTACCTTTTGGATCACGCAATTCACCATATCGTGCACTTGCTGGCAATAGATAATTAATAATTTCGGTACCTGGTCGTAGCGAATACATCGTTTTCTGATCTAACTGTGCCGCCATCGAGCGTTGAAAACCCCAAAAACCGTATGCCCGGAATCCAATTTCATAATCAGGATCTTTGGGATCCGTCACATATTCAATGTAAATGGCCGGATCAAACCCTAAGATACTTCCAGGCAAAGTACGCTTACCGTCTTCCGTGAGGTTTATAGGTTTAAAGGGGCCATTCGGTCGATCGCCTTTGACTACCATTGCTTCACGTTTATCTCCTCTGCTGTGCGGAAACAAGTAGTATTCTTTTTTTCCATCTTTACGTTTGACCTCTACAAGATCTGGGGCATACATTACATCCCATTTTCCATCAATCGGATAGCTAAAAATAGCACCCTCGTCTCGCCAGCTCGTTAAGTTTTCAATCGGCGCTGACCACATCCGAATGTCAGGCCCACAATAACTCGTAAAACGTAAATCATGGGAACCAATGATATATGCGCGATATTTTCCTGGCTGGTCAGGATCTTCAAAAACACGGGGTTCACCATCAGGGAGATGCTCCCAAAGTGGTAGGTATGGATTACCTATAGACTGGTGCACAAACCCCTTACTGAGATCCTTCACCATATTTTGCTGCTGCCCCAACGCCCGTGTTGTTGATAAAATTCCCGTAACGGATAATAACAATACCATTGTCCGTTTTTTTAAGACAATATTTAGTCCCTTCATAAATTGATTATATTAATTACTTAAATTGCTGAATTATATTTTATACTATTCAATTGATTTTCTTGCCCCAAATTACTCATGCTACCAATTATCGGTACGAAATGGCACAGCTAGCATTCCTTCCTTGTTGACTAGATTTGCATCTTCGGGATTATTGCTCCATGCATAGCGGACTGCCTGTGGATTGCTGATCTTTGGATGACTCAATACAACCTCATTCCCACGTATAATTGCATTCGCCCATACAAATTTTCGGTCTGAACCTGCAATCGCAAAATGTTGCAATTTTTTACCATGACCGATAGCCAGTCCCTTTCCAATTTCGTTGAATGAAACGACAACTTGATTTCCATCGGTCCGCATATGTTTAAACCGTGGGCCGGAAGCGACTACTTGTTCGCCATACAACATCTTAAGCGCGCATAGAAATAATCGCTTTGCCATATCCTTCTTATTTAGCGGATGTATATCGTTCCACTCACCAAGATCATAAGTCACGGCGAGCGCTGTTAAAGGAACCTCTTTGCTAACCTCAAATTGAGCCTCCCTGATCCTTGCCCAGTTAGACTCCGCCGGTACCGTATCTTTGGCCATAAAGTTGGGCAGCTGCACCATCAAAAAAGGAAGCTGAGGCTGACCAAATTGCGCGCGCCAATTACTGATCAAACTAGCAAGATAGCTTTGATAATAGGATGGATCACCCGCATTTGCTTCCCCTTGATACCAGAGAACACCTTTTATTCCATAGCCGCGCAATGGATAGATCATTCCGTTATACAGGCCTGAACCAACCTGCCCCAAATGCCGCAGGCGGCTTTTATACTTTTCAACTTCTTCCTGGTCGATCGCAATTTGCCAACGCCATTCGCCTGCAAGATCAATACATACATCGTCCAATCTAATCTTATAGGATTTATCGGGTGTAAATCCGCCATCCCCTCCATCCGATCGCAGGCGCACGGTTAAATTATTTCTTCCTGCATGAAGTATCCCTGCAGGAATATCGTAAATCCGTGGCGGGTAACGGTAGGCAGTAGAACCTACAAAATGACCATTGACATACACCGAATCGCTATCGATCAAAGTCCCCAAATACAACTTGGCATGCCGCCCTTCTTTAGCTTCCGGAACAGTGAAATTCTTACGGTAATAACGTACCCCTTTAGTAGTTCGCTGCGCTTTTTCCCAGTATCCAGGCACCAGCACCGTTGGCCAATCCGAATCGTGATATTCTTCTTCCGTCCAATAATCCGCTCCCAGATCTCTTTCGGCCAACCGAAGGCTATCGACAGCATGTTGGTCTAGCAACAATTCAGGAAACTTTTTCAGATATTTCTGATCAATCCAGCGCTCTATTCCTGATCCGCCGAGACTAGATACGATCATTCCGACAGGAATACCATTATGCTGATAGGACTCCATCGCATAAAAATAGGCCAATGCCGTCCAATTCATAACATCAGAGGCGATTCCCGAATGCCATCGTTCACCAGAAGGTATATCTTCCTGTCTACCCACTATACTATTTTGTGTCGGCACCTTGAAATAACGGATCATATGATTATTCGATTCATTTATTTCAGGAAAACGTTCGACAAGCCGCTTAATCGGTGTCTCCATGTTGGACTGGCCCGAACAGAGCCAGACATCGCCAATTAACACATCCCGAATAACAATGTCATTGATCTCCATGAGATAAGGACCACCGTAATGCTGTGGCGGGATATGCACAGACCACTTACCATCCCTCCCTGCTTCTGTATAATAGTATGCACCTCTAAAACGAAGAGTAATCTTTTCGCCTTTCGCTGCCCATCCCCAAATATTGAGATCGATATCCCGCTGTAGAACCATCTGGTCCCCCAGGATTGCTGGCAACCGTACACTGGCAGCACTTGGTAGTAGTCCGAGAAGCCAAACAGTAACCAGCGTTAGACGACTAAAAAAAGATGAAAACCAAAAGAAATTTTCTATTCTAAAAAACATATTCTACCACTTTACCTTCCAAATTTCCAACAATCGAAAAACAGAATATTCGACGGAGCCTTGCCTTTAAAAACAAAGTATAAATCGTGTATTCCTTTCACTTTATCGGCTAGTACGGTCTCCACTGTAGTCCAGCGGTCATCGCCCCCTGTCATAGGAACTTGTATGGTAGCTAATAAAGCCCCGTCGATCGCTCCCGAACGAACCTCCATGCTGACTCCACCGTTATGTGTTGTTCCCACCCGTGCAAAAAAAGTGCGGGCACCTTTCTCACCAAAGTCAACATTTTTCACACAGGTATAAGCTCCATCTTTCCTTGCCTTTATAAAAACACCTACTTTTTCACGCTGATAGGATTTAACATGCTCGGACCAAGCAATCATTTCGGCCTGATGAAGTTCGTAAGGGTTTACGTTTGCTAGCCCCTGAGTAATTCCTGCAGTCATTTTCATCGGCGGGATACTGCCGTCTGGATTAAAGTTTAATTCCTGAACAGCAACAGAGCGCGTGAAACCTCCCCCACCGGGTAAAGCTCCATTGTGATAAAAGAAATAGGTCTTCCCTTTAAAATCGACAACACCAGGATGGTTTGTAAATGCTTTTCCTTCGGCTGACATAACTACACCACCATACTTCCAGGGTCCTTCGGCTTTTTTGCTGGTCGAATACCCAATAAATTCAGGTAAAGGGCCTCCCGGCCAAAAAAGATAATACAAGCTGTTTCTTTTGTACAACCAGGGACCTTCCTCGTAGGTTGTAGGTCGTTTCGGATCTCCCGCTCTTTTTCCAAATGATGCTGCTGTCATCGGAACCTCAACGATATCACCCGCATAAGAGATCATATCTTCATTCAGCCTGACATATTTCAGCTGAGGATTCCCCCAGTACATATGTGCCTCACCATCGTCATCAATAAACACAGTCGGATCGATATCGCCCCATTCACTCTGTAGTAATGGTTTTCCCAAGGGATCATGAAAAGGTCCCAACGGACTATCAGCAACTGCAACACCGATCGCACCACGATTGTTGAGTTTAGAAATAACAGGCACATACAGATAAAATTTACCATTCTTTTCAACACATTGCGCCGCCCAAGCATCCCCTTTTGCCCATTCAAAATCTGTATAAGAGAGAATCGCACCATGGTCGGTCCAGTTCACCATGTCATTGGTTGAATACACCCGCCAATTGTTCATATTAAACCAGGTGGATTCTTCCTCATCCTGCGTGGTATAAAGATAAAGACGGTTATTATACACTAATGGTGCCGGATCCGCCGTATAGGATGTCTGTACGATCGGATTTTGTGCTTTTAACGTATTTATTGAAGGCAAAAACAGGAATTGGAATCCAAACAGAAATAACGTAAAAAATTGTTTTCTCATATCATCTTAATTTATGGTCAAATGGAAGTAATCAAAATCTACGTAACCACCAGCCTCTTTACTCGCATAGTTAAAAAGTCCGAAACGATACCCCATAAAATGAGGAATTGTATAACTCATTTTTAGCACGTTACCTATCATCTTCCAATGGTGTCCATCGGTACTATAAAAAAATTGGGCCATATCTTTTTTGTTTGAAAAATCGCAGTTTGCTTTAAGAAATATACGCTGCTGTTTGAGGTCGATCTTGGCCAGTTCTTGTGGCGCCCCCGTCGTCGCATTGATCATTACCACCGATTTTGTATTTCCTTCCATCCGGACTCCTACTAAACCATAGTCTTTCTGCAATAGCGATAATCCTGCAAAATCACCATCTTTCATGTTAGAAACATCTACAGCAATAGCGGCGCTGCAGCTCGGCCCGACGGTGCGTTGCGTCAATGTATTTTTGGCCGACAGCAAGTCATTGGTACGTTCACCAGTTCGCAGTCTCAAAAAACCGCTGCGTTCGGTCACCGACCATAGATCTGCCGTTGGGTTATGGTTCCATTGCCATACCAGCGGGAGAGCGGGTTCTCCAGCTTTTCGCTCAAAATCATCTGAGTTAATGATTCCTGGTCTTAAACTTCTATTTGCGGCAAGATCCAATGTGGTTGGAACCTTTCCATCAATTCCAAGCACAGGCCAGCCATCTTTCCAGTTGACCGGAACCAAAAACGGAATTCGGCCTACAGCACCGTAATCCTGAAAAAGATAGGCATACCATTTTCCGTTGGGCATATCGATCAGCCCTCCCTGCGCCACACCCTGATCCTGCAAAACCACTTTTCCTTCATAGGGACCTTCCAATTGGCTCGCCCGATGTACAATTACTGTGCGCATCCCTCCCGCTGGCCATGAAATATTAAAAAGATAATACATACCATTAATCTTAAACATTTGGGATCCTTCCGCAGGTAAACCGGATTTGCCTTCTTTAGGCTTGGCGGGTAAAGAGGCATCTTCTATCAATACCCGTTGTGTTCCGGCTTTAACACCTGAAAAATCTGGCAATAATTCAGCAATATGGATACGTCCCCCACCCCAGATCATATATATTTTCCCCTCGTCAAAAAATAAGCTATGATCGTGCATCATCGGTTGAAATTCTTTCGAAACCCAGGGTCCATGTTCAATATCTGCAGTGTGGTAGACATGCGTTTTTCCTGTATTGGCCGAAAATGTACTGACATAGTACCGCCCATCATGAAAGCGCAAACTGCTTGCCCAGGAGCCGTGCCCATACGCATTTTTATGGTTTGACAGATTGAGTTCATCCTGATCGCCAAGACGATCGTACGCATAATTAATCAACGTCCAATTGACCAGGTCTTTGGACTTCATAATCGGGACACCGGGGTTCATGTGCATGGTCGTACTGCTCATATAATAGGTATCACCGACGCGTATCATGGACATATCGGGCACGTCAGCAAAGATGATTGGATTATGGGCTTGCTGCGCCAATGCTCCCAAAAACGGGATCATTAAGGAGAAGACAAAAGCGCCGATTTTCATTCTTAACATATTGACAGGATTCATTAGTCGCATTAATTTAGTAAGCCTTAAAAGTATAATGTTTTCCAGACAAGGTTTGTACATCGTATTCATAATAGCTTGGTAATTCAATTCCTTTCAGCTGTGAATCTGCAGATTGAATACTTACTGGTGTTATTACAGGAGCTAAAAGGGTATTAGTCTGATCGCCTTTTGCGATTTGAAGTTCAGATCCTTTCAATGGCGAAGCTGTCCGTAGCCGCAAATTACCGCCTAAAGGTGAAAAGACCATTACCTCCTTTATCTTCCCTTTTTTCCATTGCATTTCAATTTCAAATCCACCGCGCGCCTTGATACCCTTTACCCAACCCTCTTTCCATTGATCGGGAATCGCTGGCAGCAGATGCACAGCGCCATCGTGGCTTTGGACCAGCATCTCCGCAATACCCGCTGTTAAGCCAAAATTACCGTCAATCTGAAATGGAGGATGTGCCGTAAAAAGATTTGGATAGGTACGTCCATCGGGATGGTTTTCATCGGAAATGCTCAGCATTTTCTTTATAATTTCGTAGGCATGGTTTCCATCCAATAAACGGGCCCATAAATTTATTTTCCATCCAATTGACCATCCCGTCGCAAAATCACCTCGATATATCAATGAATTACGTGCAGCCTCAAACAATTTAGGCGTGCGGAACGGTGAAATTTGACTACCTGGAAACAATCCGTATAAATGGGATACATGCCGGTGTTGATTTTGAGGATCATCCACATCTTCCAGCCATTCTTGTAACTGATTAAATCGACCGATATGCATTGGTGGAATCCGCCGTGCCGTTGCCAGCAATGTATCCCTATACATTGCATCAACATCGAGCGCTTCTGCCGCCAAAGCGGTACGGGTAAGCATGTCGTAGCATAGTTGATTATCCATGGTCACGCCTGCCGCAAGTGGCCCTTGCTCGGGCGAAATTGAGGGACTCAGGACGAGCCATTTTTCAGCTGGATAACCACGATGCACGACAAGCGCAGACAAAAGAAAGTCGCAAGCTCCCTTCATAACCAGGTAAAGTTGCCTCAAAAACTCTTTATCTCCCGTAAAAAGATAATGCTCCCAAAGATGTTGGGACAACCACAGCCCCCCACTTGGCCACATTCCGGCAGCCGCAAAATCAATCGGACTCGTCACGCGCCAGATATCGGTATTGTGATGGGCCACCCAGCCACGGGCATGGTACAATGTCTTCGCGGTTTCTTCACCACGTTCACTGAGTTCTTTGATCATGGAAAATAACGGCTGAAGCGTACTGGAAAGATTGGTGACCTCTGCAGGCCAATAGTTCATTTCGGTATTTATATTGATTGTATATTTACTGTCCCATGCTGGTTGCATGGATCGGTTCCAGATTCCTTGTAGATTAGCAGGCTGGCCGCCCGCTTGTGATGAGCAGATGAGCAAATAGCGCCCAAATTGAGCCAACAAGGTCACTAAGGCCGGATCCTGTGTACGGGCAAAGTCTGCAATACGCGCGGACAGCGGCAACTGTTGTTCGCTATTGGCATCCCCCAAATGCAGCTGGAATCGATTAAACTGTCTGCTGTAAGCAAGGGTATGCTGGTGTGAAGCCTGCTGATAGTCTTTGTCCATTGCCTTTTGCAATCTTTCTGCAGCCAGCTTATAGGGATCAGCTCCCAGTTGTTTATAATTTTGAAAATTACTCGCAATTGAAATATAAAGACAAACGGAACTTGCATCTTTTATATCAATCGATTCCTCTTTCACAACAAGCTGTCCATCGGTATGCTTTACTCCCGTATGAATCTGATAAACAACCTGCCCTTTAATACCCTCGTGATCGGATCCTCGTCCTTCTAAAATAAGCTTATCACCGTTTTTGTAAATAGTATGCTTCGACTCATTCTCATAAGTTAATGTGAAATTGAGTTTCCCCTTCTTGCTCGACTTTATTTTCATAACAATGGCATCATCAGCAAACGAAGTGAAAACTTCTCTAGTAAATGTTACCCCATCTACTGTATAACGCGACAACGCAACTGCCCGTTCAATATCCAGTTCGCGATAATAGTGCCGGTACCGTTCATGCCCAGGGAATCGCAGCAGAATATTTCCTGCCGTTTGATAGGGCATGCCATGTGTCTTAGTGAAGAAGGTTTCATTTGCAAGCTTATCGGCTTCAGCTGGTTTCCCATCGAATATATAATTCTGAATAGTTTTTAATGCCGCGCCGCCTTTCTTATTATCGTTGCGATAAGGACCTCCCGCCCAAATTGTTTCCTCATTAAGCTGCATACGCTCACAAGATGGAATTCCATAAACCATCGCGCCCAACCGACCATTTCCAAGCGGTAAAGCTTGTTCCCATACCTTTTCGTCTGCAGGCCGATCATACCATAGGGTCAATGCCGATCGCTTTTGGGCAAACAACAATGTAGTATGCAGTGACAAGATCGCAATGAATAGGCTTATGTACTTCCAAATAAATTTTTCAATCATTTTTCTTGATAGTATTTTTTGCAGTTTCGGAATTAATCATCAGGACTAACAAACTCATTTTAAGAACGGCCAAGGCAAACCGTCGAATTGTTTATTGCTATTATCAAATTATTAAGGCCCTTATTTCTTATCCTTAAATAGCAATTGCGAAACATTATAGAGATCATTCCTCCATACATTGAAATCATGCCCGCCCGACTCCAGATAGTAAATATGAGGCACCCCATGTTCCGAAAGGTACTCATGTGTGCGCTTACTTATATTGAGCAAACCATCCTGGTCACCACAGGAGATCCACAGCAGTTTTAATTTATCTTTAGCTTCTTTCGGAACAGGCAGTAATTCCTGTGGCATCTTGGTATTGGGCGCGGAGGAAAAGCCCCCCACCCAGGCAAAAGTATCGATATGGCCAAGTCCAAAATTCAGGGCCTGTCCACCGCCCATAGACAATCCAAAAATCGCGCGGTGCTCGCGATCCTTAATAACGGGAAACTGCTTTTCAACAAATGGAATCAGGTCATCGAGCAGATCTTTTTCAAAAGTTGAAAACGCAGCTACCCGATCCGGTGCCATCACATTTCCACCAGCACGGTCATCTTCCATGGCGCGGCCATTGGGCATAATCACCAACATAGGTTCCATTTTTCCTTCTGCATACAGGTTATCGAAAATAACCTGAGGACTTCCATGTCTGAACCATTCCCGTTCATCACCGCCAATTCCGTGCAAGAGATATAATACGGGGTATTTTTTTGCTGCACTGTATCCCGGCGGGGTATATATCAGCGCTTTCCTCTTAACTCCTACAGTTTTTGAAGGATAAACAAGGGAATCTATTTTCCCAGTTGATGTCAATTTTCGTTCAACATCAAATCCCTGTGGGGCAGTCTGCTGCGCCTGGGCCACTAGGCTGGCGGAAAAAACGCACAACATGGTGCAGATCATCTTTTTCATATTATAATTGGTTTAATAGCAAATAGATAGCGAGGCTATCACCCATGACGGGACAACAGCCCAATTTCAACTAAATCACCACTTTCCTTTTGAGTACTCTTAATACCGCAGCTACAATAGCATCGGCGTTTAAGCCATATTTATCCATCAGCGCACTTGGCGGTCCCGATTCACCGAAGCTGTCGTTTACAGCCACATATTCCTGCGGAGTAGGCAATTGTTTTGCCAACAGTTGCGCTACACTATCTCCTAGTCCACCGATACGATTATGCTCTTCAGCTGTAACAACACAGCCCGTTTTAGCGACAGAAGTCAGTACGGCTTTCTCATCTAGAGGTTTGATGGTATGGATATTAATGATTTCGGCATGAATACCTAATGTTTCCAATTCTTCGCCGGCACATATGGCTTCCCAGACGAGATGTCCAGTTGCCAAAATAGTCACAGTTGTACCCGGATTGAGCATCACTGCTTCGCCGATCACAAATTCCTGATCTTCCGGGGTGAAAACCGGCACCACGGGTCGTCCAAACCGCAGGTAGACTGGCCCCTTGTGTTTGGCAGCAGCTAGCGTTGCAGCCTTCGTCTGATTATAATCGCAAGGATTGATAACCGTCATCCCTGGAAGCATTTTCATCAATCCAATATCTTCCAATATCTGATGGGTCGCCCCATCTTCACCCAACGTAAGGCCGGCATGCGAAGCCGCTATTTTCACATTTTTATCCGAATAGGCAATAGATTGACGAATCTGATCGTATACCCGTCCTGTGGAAAAATTAGCAAATGTACCTGTAAAAGGTATTTTTCCACCGATGGTAAGTCCAGCTGCAATACCCATCATATTTGCTTCGGCAATGCCGATCTGAAAAAAACGTTCCGGAAAGGCCTTGATGAAATCGTTCATTTTGAGCGAACCGATCAGGTCTGCACAGAGTGCAACCACATTTTCATCATCCTTTCCTGCTTCCAGCAAACCGGCACCAAATCCAGAACGTGTGTCTTTTGATTCTGTATATGTATATTTTTTCATGTTAATCTATTTCAAAATCGTCCTACGATTAGGCGATATAATCACCCAATGTTTCTGCATTCTGGTTTAAGGCCACAGCTAGTTGTTCATCACTGGGCGCTATGCCATGCCATTTATGTGAGCCCATCATAAAATCAACTCCATTTCCCATTTCGGTATGTAGCAATACCATTAAAGGCATTTTAGTTCCGGTCGAAGCTTGCGCCTTTCGAAGTCCTGAAATCACAGAACCAATGTCATTACCGCGCATAACCTCTATAACCTTCCAGCCAAATGCCATCCATTTGCGGGGTAGGTCGCCCAGCGAAAGGACATCATTGGTAGCCCCATCAATCTGCGCACCATTGTAATCTACAATAGCAATCAAATTGTCCATTTCGTTGTGAGCTGCATACATGGCCGCTTCCCATACCTGCCCTTCCTGCAATTCGCCATCGCCCATAAGCACATAAACCATGCGGTTATCTTGATTTAATTTTTTGGCTTGAGCAGCACCAATAGCGACAGAAAGACCTTGCCCCAAGGATCCCGAAGCGACACGGATACCTGGCAGTCCTTCATGCGTAGTCGGATGTCCCTGCAGTCTTGAATTGAGTTTTCTGAAGGTGGCAAGTTCATCGATTGGAAAATAACCTGCTCGCGCCAACACACTATAAAATACCGGAGAGATATGACCATTGGAAAGGAAAAACAGGTCTTCCCCGAGGCCATTCAAATCAAACTGATCGTTTCGCTGCATCAATTCAAAGTATAAGCAGACCAACAATTCGGTGCAGCCCAACGATCCTCCCGGATGCCCCGACTGGCAACCATGCACTATACGGAGTATATCCCTTCGGACTTGCTTAACAATCGCTTCTAAATTATGGATACTATGTCTTGTCATGACCATCTCAATTGTTACTTTGTGCGGCAACGCGTTTATGATCAGCTAAAAATTGAGCAAGGCCACTGTCCGTCAACGGGTGTTTTAAGAGGGAAAATATCGCCTGCAAAGGTCCAGTCATCACATCCGCACCAATTTTGGCACAACCCAAGATATGCGCACTATGACGTACCGAAGCCGCAAGAATCTGGGTAGGGAAAGCATAATTATCGTAGATCGTCCGAATTTCGCGAATCAGGGCCAGTCCATCGACAGAGATATCATCGAGCCTACCGACAAAAGGAGATACATAGGTTGCTCCGGCTTTGGCGGCCAAGAGGGCCTGCCCGGCAGAAAAGACCAGGGTGCAATTGGTTTTAATTTGTTTTGTACTAAAATATTTAATTGCTTTAATGCCGTCTTCAGTCATTGGAACCTTAACAACAATCTTATTGTCTAAGGCCGCTAAGAGCAAACCTTCCTCAATCATCGCGTTAAAATCAGTTGAAATCACTTCAGCACTTACATCACCGTCTACAATATCACAGATAGCTTTGTAGTGCGCATGTACAGGAGCTGTTCCTGTAATACCCTCTTTGGCCATCAGCGAAGGATTGGTCGTTACACCATCTAGGACACCTAAATTTTGAGCCATACGAATCTCACTGAGACTTGCCGTATCGATAAAAAATTTCATTTTTTTAGTTGATTAGTTTTGAATTCGCTAGATCTCCAGCGATTGGTTATAAGACAAAACTATAGCTTTCAACCAGATAGGATTGCAACAAATAAAAAAAAGAAGGGTAAAAATGTTTAAAACAGATTACCCTCCTAAAAAACTGACCTAAAACGACCTTTTAAATAACAATATTATGCTTAGTGCACGGATGTACTTTTATGCGATTGGATATATTCACTTGGCGTCATTTGATATTTTGCTTTAAAGACTTTTGTAAAATAGTTTGGATTGGCAAATCCCGTCTCATAAGCAATTTCAGAAATAGACTTATCGCTTTTTTCCAGCAAACCTGCCGCCTTTTCTAGTTTCACAGAGCGTATAAAATCTACGGGAGACATGCCCGTCAGTTCCAGCAGCTTATTGTAAAGGGAGGCTCGGCTCATTGAGGTGTGGGCACTTAGCGCTTCGACCGATAACTGCGGATTATCGATATTATCGTGTACATAATTGAGTACTTTTTGTAAAAATTTATCTTTTTCGGACCTGATCGTCATTTCGGGCGCTAAAATAGACACCTGTTTACTATAGACTTCCTTGAACGCCTGATTAAGCTGAAGCAAACTGTTAACCTTCGCTACCAGTACATCCATATCAAAAGGTTTGGTCAGATATCCAACCGCACCCGATTCAAGCCCGCAAACAAGACCATTGTCGACCTGTGAAGCCGTCAGCAGTACAACAGGAATATGTTTTGTCCGTTTATCCTGCGCCAGCTTCTGTGAAAATTCCATACCATTCATATATGGCATCTGAACATCGCTCACCACAAGGTCAGGGTGATGAAAAAGTGCTTTTTGCCAGCCATCCTTTCCGTTAGTAGCCTCGATAATCTGATAATACTCCTTTAAAGACTCGCTGAGGTAATATCTAAAATCTTCATCATCTTCAATAATCAACACAAGCGGGCACTGTCTAAGCTCCACAGGCTGTATCTCCGTAACTACTTCTGGTTCAACCCCTCCCTCATATACCGACTCAGCTTGATCCAGCCATAGATCAAATTTAAAGGTACTTCCGCTGTCGGGTTGACTGCTAACCGAAATCTCGCCATGGTACATCTGAACAAATGACTGTGCAATTGACAGTCCAATACCTGAACCCTGACTTGCCACCTTGCCCTCAGTATCATGCTGAAAAAAACTCTCAAATATCGATTGTTGCAATTGCTCGGGAATTCCGATACCAGTATCGCGCACTTCAAGGGAAACATGCAGTTTCTTGTCGACAAGGCTTATAGAGGATATACTTACAGCGATATCCCCACCCTTTTTGGTAAATTTAAAAGCGTTATAGATTAAATTAAATAGAATGCGCTCAACCTTATTTCGGTCAAAACGACAATACAATTTTTCCTGGCATGGAAAAAAAGAATAATCGATACCTTTTTGCAGCGCCATATCCTGAAATGAACGGTATACTTCCTGTACAAAAGATACCAATTCACCATCTTCATCCTGCACTTTCAATTCATGGTATTCCATTTTACGAAAATCCAGTAATTGGTTGACCAAATTTAAAAGCCGCCGCGCGTTACGGCTTACCAAATTTAGTTGATCGCCCAGTTTGCTATCTTTATTTTTGGCAATCAAAGCATCCACGGGACCTGTGATTAAAGAGATTGGGGTTCGGAATTCATGACTTAAATTTGTTAAGAATCGGATTTTCATTGCATCTATTTGATGCTTTGTCTCGGCATCTCTCTTTTGCTGTTCAATGAGCTGCCTCGCCTGGATACGCTCTTGTTCAATCGCAAATTTTTGTTTTAACTTTTGAATCCCGCGATGTCTGATCCACAGCAGGCCGCCCAATACTGCTAGCACATAAAATAGATAAGCATAAATGGTGCGCCAAAACGGTGGAGCAACGTGTATCGCAATCGATTTGATTTCCTTGTTCCAAATACCGTCGTTGTTGCTTGCGCGAACCTCAAAAACATAATCTCCCGGATCCAAATTTGTATAATAGGCACTATTTTCCTTTCCATTTCGAATCCAATTTTTGTCAAAGCCGACAAGTCGGTACTCGTATTGGTTATCCTCAGGTACAGTTAGATTTAGCGCAGCAAAAGAAATTGAAAAATTTTGTTTGTATTTCAGGTTGATGCGATCGGCAGTCAACAGCGACTGCTGTATTGGCCCCTTCTCCGTGGGCTGAACGATCACATTGTCAATTTTTAAATCCGTCAGTGCGACCTTCGCAGGATTGCCATTTGTTTTTAAATGAGCCGGATAAAAATGGTTAAACCCTTTCTGCCCACCAAAATAAATTTCTCCATCGTCCGTTTTTAATGACGCACCGAGCATAAAAGCACCTTCTTGCAATCCCACAGCATTAGAATAGTTTTTGAACTTATTTTGCACCGGAGAATAACAACTCAATCCTTTGTTTGTTGAAAACCAGATCCTCCCTTTATCGTCCTCGATAATACTCTGAATAGCACCATTCACTAATCCATCTTTCTCAGAAAGTGTCTCAAATAGTGTTTTCCCTTTTCGCAGCAAGCCTACTCCATTGCCATTTGTTCCAACCCATAAATTTCCATTTTTATCCGTATGGACGGCTAATATATAGTTGCTTGGGAGCTTATTTTTTACTTTATCATACAGTGTAGTCTGTTGTTTTAAAGGATCATACATCACCAGGCCCGAGCCGTAAGTTCCTATCCACATATTATGTTCCTGATCCTCCGCTAGCGCACGTATAAAATTTCCAGGTAGCTCTATCCCATCGTTTGAGTGCTCTTCCCGCTTATATTTTTTAACGATAGCGCTTCCTTTTTGAATGATGTTCACGCCGCCGCCATTTGTCCCAACCCAGGTATTTCCCCGAAAGTCAACTTTTAAACAAAAAATATCGTTATTATTCAAATTATCTTCCCTGTTACCAACAGTATATCTTTTTAGGTTTCCATTAAGCAGATCATAACAGATAACCCCTTGCTGATAGGTACCGATCCAAAGCTGATCGAGTTTTCTTTCCAAAGTCAACACCGTTAGATCTTTAGGTAAGTTGGCCGAAAGTTCAACAGACGACAGTCTATCTGTCGATCGGTCATATCTCCAGATACCACCACCATCAACGCCCAAAAAAATCTTATTTTGATAAGCCGCGAAAGAAGTTACTATAGCTGGGTCACCGGTCATACCCTCCAGAAAATCTAAACTTTTTAATCTAAATTGGCTTAAATTGGTATCGAATTTATTTAGCCCTCCCTGAAAGGTACCTATCCAGTAAATTCCGCTATTATCGACAAAAATAGATCGTATCGATTTATGAGAAAGACTATGAACATTACTTGGATCCGGCTTAAAGGTCCGAATTGTTAAATCCCTGGTATTAAGCACATCAAGACCCTTGTCCGTTCCGATCCATAAGTCTTGCTTTTGATTGTAACATAAGGTGTAAATGCGGGGGCTGCTTAAAGCTCCTTTCCCTTCTCCTGCGCTGAATTTATTGAACTGCGAATCGCCCGGATTCAAATATTTAAGGCCAAGCATAGATCCGACCCAGATACGGCCCTGATCATCTTCAACAATGGAACTAATTTCAATTCCATTTCCATATCCTTCCTTTTCCGAAAGAACTTCAAAACGTTTTATGGTCTTTAGGTCTGCTGATATGCGGAATATGCCATTCTCTGATGACACCCACATGTTGTTCTCACGGTCACGAAAAACACTGCCCGTTACTTTACCGGCAAAAGCTTCTACAATACGTCGATAAGTTGGATCCATTCTCTTTTGTAGATCATTGACGTCCAAAATATACAAAGCACCATAGGAAGCGATCCAGATATTTCCACTTGCATCCTTATCGATCGCATTAATAGCGGTACTGAGCCATTTACCATCAGGGGTAAGATTGTACGACCTGATCCGGTCAGCTTCCCGATCATAATAACTTAATCCCCCTCCATTTGTACCGATCCATATTCTTCCCTTCATGTCTTCACATAAAGCCGAAATATGGTTTGCCATTAAACTATTCTCTTTGTTGGCATCATAGCGGTAGACATTGTAATGACGTCCGTCGAAGCGATTAAGCCCATCTTCTGTTCCTAGCCAAAGAAAACCATAACTATCGCGGTAGATACTATAGATTGTATTGGAAGAAAGTCCATCCTTTGAAGAATAGCGTTGAAAAGTTACAGGCTGGCTTTGTCCATAAGAAAAAAACGTCAGCATCATCCAGGTGAATACCACTAAAGTTCGTATCATATATTTAGGTATGTAATCTTTAATACAAAAAAATCTGTATTGAACTGTCAACTAAATTATCAAATTAATCCCTACTAAACTAGTCTCTACAATCATTTGACCCATGTAAGCGGTATTTTTTGACATTCTTATCCTTCATTTAAACATTCTTGCTATCCACCAAATTTTCCAATGGCTAGCTTTGGTATACAATTATAAACTGCTTTGAAAGGCATTTCCAATATAGGGAAAACTATATGCAAACAATGCAACCGGTTGCTATATAGTTATAAAAAATTTAACCAATTATTATACAGCATATGACAGTACCTGATGATCCATGACTGTCCCTTAGATTTTTTATCAAAATGAATTAAGGGAACACCGATACAAACGTATCTAGCCAATTAGAGAAAATTTAACCAAGAATTCTTAAACCTATTTATCAATCCACAAATGCGATGATGATTACATGTACAATCACACGAGTAAGGCATTGGAAAAAGCTATGGGGTATAGCTAAGCCATTCACTTTACTGCTGTTCCTGCTTTATGTTGGACAGACAACACTCTATGCTCAGGCCAAAAGGCAGATAAGGGGCATTGTCGTCGATAGTAACCATAAAAAAGTGAGCGGTGCGTCCATCAGGGTAAAAGGCACCTCGCTAGCCACGGCTACCGATGACAATGGAGATTTCACGATCCAAGTCCCTGCAGATAATAATTTGTTGACTATCTCCAAGCTAGGATATAGCCAAATCGAAGTGGATATCCACAATAAGAACACGGTAGAAGTACAACTAAGCGATAAGTCTATCGAAATCGAGGAAACCATTGTCGTCGGTTATGGTCGTCAGAAAAAAGAAACTGTCGTTGGCGCCATTGCGCAAACTTCGGGTAAAATCCTTGAGCGCGCAGGTGGTGTTTCTAGTGTAGGCGCCGCATTGACCGGTAACGTCCCCGGAGTGATTACTACTGCAAGTACAGGTATGCCCGGCGAGGAAGATCCCCGTATTGTGATTCGGGGGCGTAGCACCTGGAACAATACTGATCCTTTAGTCATGGTGGACGGCGTAGAGAGGCCACTATCTGCCGTTGATATCAGTTCCATCGAAACTGTTTCCGTCCTCAAAGATGCCTCGGCAACTGCTGTCTATGGTGTTAGAGGGGCCAATGGCGTTATTTTAATCACCACCAAGCGGGGTAAAGAAGGGCAAATGCTGATACGCGGTACCGTCAACAACATTGTAAAAACGGTTTCCCAACTTCCGGGAAAAATGGATTCGTACGATGCTTTGATGCTACGCAACAAGGTTATCGAATATGAGTTAGGGATTTCTCCTTCCAGTTGGGCCAACTATCTTCCACAAGACGTCATCAATAAATACCGTTTTCCCGCTGACCAGACGGAACGCGAACGTTACGTGAATACCGACTGGGCAAAGGAATTATTTAAAAGCCACGCTTTTTCACAAAATAGCAGCGTCAATATTGCTGGTGGTACACCCTTTGTCAAATATTTTGCCAATGCGGACTTTCTTTACGAAGGCGATATGTTCCGCCAGTTCGAAAATGCTCGCGGTTATAAAGCTGGCTACGGTTTTAACCGTCTAAATGTACGGTCCAATTTAGACTTCCAGCTTACTCCCACAACTAAATTTTCAACCAACCTGGCAGGGTCTCGCGGTGTCAAAAAAAGTCCATGGGGCGGCGGCAACGATTATTCCTATTGGATCGCTGCCTATACGGTAGCTCCAGATGTTATTTATCCACGCTATTCAGACGGTACCTGGGGTTACTATGCCTTAAACACACAAGCCGGGATAAACTCTGCCCGTGTGCTGGCACTCAGCGGAACCGAATACATCACCACCAGTCGTATTACAACAGATTTTACGCTCGAACAAGATCTTAAGTTTTTAACGAAGGGGCTTAACGTTCGTGGGACAATCTCACTGGACAACACGTTTGTCGAGGGCGGCCGCGGTATCAATGATGCCAACAACAGTACACAAAGTAAATGGATCGATCCCAATACGGGATTGCCAACCTATCAGATCGCTTTCGATGGTACAAATAGATTTGACTTCGTCGAGGGCATAAACTGGACAACCGGTGCCGGACAGGTTAGAGACTGGTCTACCTATCGAAGATTATTTTATCAATTGCAGTTAAACTACGCAACGACCATCGCTAAGAATCACAACATCACTGCCATGGGGTTATTCAACCGCAATCAGACCGGAACAGGGAGTATGATTCCCTCCTATCGCGAAGACTGGGTATTCCGCACCACCTACAACTACAAAAATAAATATATGCTCGAGTACAATGGAGCCTATACGGGATCAGAAAAATTCGGTCCTGACAATAGATTTGCCTTTTTCAATTCCGGTGGGATAGGCTGGCTAGTTACTGAAGAAGAGTTTATGAGGCCTATCTCGTTTCTCAATATGCTCAAGTTACGTGCGTCCTATGGTGACATCGGCGACGATAGTGGCGGCCGTCAATTTCTGTACCTAACCCAATGGGCATATGGGGGCACCGCTGGCATGGGGGTTGAAGGCCGCTACTCCTACTCCGACGGCAATACCAGTCCTTATATCTGGTATAAGGAAAGTGCGCTTGGCAATCCAAATATCCGCTGGGAAAAAGTTAACAAATTCAATATCGGCCTCGACTTCGCTCTGTTCAATAGCCAGATAACCGGTAAAGTCGACTTTTTTAGAGACCGGCGGACAGATGTTCTGATTAGCGGCGCCAACCGAGCCATTCCTTCCTACTTTGGGATGGAGGCACCTACAGCCAACCTAGGTAAGGTACAGAATAAAGGGTTTGAAGTAGAACTGAAATTTAACAGACAGCTCAATACCGACTGGAGAATATGGGCTGATATCAATTTTACCCATGCCAAGGATAAAGTCATCAATGCCGATGCCCCCGAGTTGCTGCCCGAATATCAGAAACCGGATAACAAACAAGTTAGTCAAACCTATTCTTATGTTAGCTCCGGATATTACAATACTTGGGACGAACTTTATTCGAGTACCGCGCACGAAAGCAATGACCTAGCGAAACTACCCGGCAATTATCATATACTGGATTATAACGGGGATGGTATTATCGATGCTAAGGATAATATTCCCTACGCCTTTCCTTCGGTACCACAGAACACTTATAATTATACCATTGGATTTGATTGGAAGAATTTCAGTGTCATGACCCAGTGGTATGCCGTAAATAATGTCACCCGGCAAGTTGTTTTCAACAGCTTCTCGGGCCAGCTTAACCTTGCTTATGACGAAGGTTCCTATTGGTCAAAGGACAATGTCAATGCAGACGTACCACTACCACGCTGGTTATCACAGTCGAGTACTTATACACCCGGTAGCCGGTATATGTTTGATGGTTCCTACATTCGATTGAAAACAGCCGAAATTGCCTACAATTTTAATCGGGAATCCAGCGTAATCAAACGACTTGGGCTTCAAAACCTTCGCATTTTTCTAAATGGCAACAACTTAGTTTTCTGGTCCAAAATGCCAGACGACCGTGAATCCAATTATGCCGGTACGGGCTGGGCATCGCAGGGCGCCTACCCTACCGTAAAGCGGTTTAATCTAGGTGCAAACATTACATTTTAATCCTACCACTATGAAAAAGTATTTCAAGGTAATCTTTATATCTACTGTGATCTGGTCTTCAACATCCCTACTCTCGTGTAAAAAATACCTGGATAAAGAAGAACAGTCCAATGTGTCCTCCAAAGAAGCATTTAAAAACTTTATTAACTTTCAGGGCTATACAGAAGAGTTATACAGCTGTGTTGTCAACTTCAGCAACAACTACTGGACCAACTCGTGGAACTGGGGTGAAGATGAAATGACCTCAACGGCTGGCAATTACCATTTCGTTCACAAAATCGACAACGGTAATTTTTGGGGTTGGCAAAGAGAATCCGACGGCTGGGGCTCCGGCTGGATGGATCAGGGTGATTTTACCACCATCAATGGGGATGTATTTGCCAACCGTGCCTTCCGCGATTTATGGAGCGCGGCCTGGTTTGGTCTGCGAAAAGTAAGCCTCGGACTAGAAAATATCGACAAATTAACCGAAGCCACCTCCGAAGAAAAGAACCTGATCAAGGGGCAATTGTTATTTTTCCGAGGTTGGTTTCACCACCGATTGATGGAATATTTTGGCGGGATGCCGTACATCAATTATGTACTTCCAAGTGACGAAAAGCTGCGGTTGCCAAGATTGAGCTACCATGCCTGTGCGGATCTTGCTGCGGCCGATTTTAGAGAAGCGGCCAATCTATTGCCGATCGACTGGGACAATACCACTGCCGGAAAACGTACCCTGGGTAAAAATCAATTGCGCATCAACAAAATCATGGCCCTTGCTTATCTTGGCAAAAATTATCTTTGGGCGGGAAGCCCTTTGATGAATTTTCAGTCTACCGGGAATAAAACCTATCATACTGACTATTGTAAAAAAGCAGCTCAGGCCTTTGGCGAACTACTTTCACTTGTCGAAAGCGGACAGACAAATTACGCCCTTGTTCCTATGGCCAATATCCACTTGAATTTTTACACAACAGGCCAAAATTGGGCCATGCCCGGGAGTACAGAAGCTATATTTAGAGGGCCCTACATTGACGCATGGGTATCGAATTATGGTACCAGTAAACAGTACATTCCGCTGGTCGTCTCCGACGGAGATGCATTGAAGTTTATTCCAACAGCCAATTATGTCGACTACTATGGTATGAAAAACGGTTTACCGATCAAAGACATTACCCAGTCTGACGCAGAATCAGGTTACAATGCCGAATACCCTTGGAAAGATCGCGACCCACGCTTTTATAAGGACATCATTTTCGATGGAACAAAAGTCGTCCAGGGAAATACACAGGACGAAAAAAATCGATACGCTAACCTTTACAGTAATGGAAGCTATCGAGATATCCAGTCTGGCAGCCAGACAGGCTACGTGTTACGTAAATTTGTTCCTATAACAGCCAACAAATATGATCAAGCCTATAATTATGGATCCAATCTTCATATTTACGTGCCCTATATGCGTTTATCTGATGTCTATCTGATGTACGCCGAATCCGCCATGATGGCTTCCAACTCAGCTACAGGCAAAGCCGACAATTACGGTAAAACAGCAGTTGATGCGATCAATATCGTTCGGGATCGGGCTGGCGTGGGTCATGTAGATGCCAAATTTCTAGGTTCGGCGAACGCATTGTTGCCTGAATTACGGCGGGAACGAGCTGTGGAGCTCGCTTTTGAAGGTCATCGTTTTAATGATCTGCGACGCTGGTTGCTGTTGACCGAATCACCTTACACCTTAAAAAAATCGGTTGTTTTTGATCGGGTAGGAACCTTCAACACCGTAGATCCATCCCAAAACCGCGTCGTAAACATGAAAGAAAATGTGCTTTTGGAACGGAAGTTTACAAGCAAGCATTACTGGTTGCCCCTAAAGGTCAGAGATGTCAACATGTATCCCGAGTTCTATCAGAACCCAGGCTGGTAACAAGTTTTTCATTTAATCATTCAAAAAATGAAGTACAAAAAATTAAGAATAGCACTATGTCTTGGATTAAGTTGGATAGCTACCGCTGAAGGAATGGCGAAAGAATCACTTAATCCAACCATTAGACAACATAAAAATATTTTTCCGGAGCGCTCGACATTTGTTGGTCCGGACAGTATTGGCACCGATAGTACGACACTTGTACAGGTCGCTTTCCGAAAAGTTCAGAAGAAGGACCTCATGGGCAATGTACAATCCATCAATGTTCCACAATTGCTCGACAAGAGTTACAATACCTACAGTCTGGAAAATCTAGATGCCTTTATTCCGGGATACAACGGTAATATTTGGGGTATGGGTGGTTATTTGGTATTAGTGGACGGATTTCCGCGTGATGCCAATAACGTTATGCCAACAGAAATCGATCAGGTCAGTGTATTGAAAGGCGCCAATGCCATCGCTCTTTATGGTAGCCGAGCAGCCAAAGGCGTTATTAGCATCACGACAAAACGCGGAAAATCCGGAGGTCAACAGATAAAAATTAGAGCCAATAGCGGTATCAATGCGGCTATGAGCTATCCACAATATCTTGGCTCCGCAGAATATATGACATTGTATAACGAAGCTCGACAAAATGATGGATTATCACCACTCTATAGTACCGAAACAATCTACCAACATGCAGCCGGAACAAATCCTTATCGTTATCCCAACGTGGATTACTATTCATCGGACTATATCAAAGATCACTATAATCGCTACGATGCCACCGCCGAAATCTCAGGCGGAAATCAACGTGCACAATATTATACCAACTTTGGATTTTGGTCTGAAGGGTCCCTCCTCAATTTTGGACAGGCGAAAAAAAATGGTGGCGCCAATAGATTCAATATGCGCGGTAACATCGATGTGAAAGTCAATGATCTGATCTCCCTGAACGTCGATGCGGCAGCCAGTTTTTATATTTCCAAAGGGGTAAATGCGGACTACTGGGGTGCAGCAGCAACCGTGCGGCCACATCGCTTCTCTCCACTCATTCCTATTGATATGATCGAAGAAGGTGACGTCAACTCGATGGTGTATGTCAACAACAGCAATTTTCTCATCGATGGCAAATATCTCCTTGGGGGAAGTCAGCTGGATCAAACCAATGCCTTTGCAAACGTTTATGCCGGCGGCACAAACCGCTATCTAAATCGGCAGTTTCAATTTAATACGGGTTTGAATTTTGACTTGAAAAATATCCTGGAAGGATTGGTTTTCAAAACCAACCTGGCTGTGGATTATCAGTCAAATTACAACCAATCCTATAACAACAATTATGCTGTTTATCAGGCATCGTGGAACAACTATGATGGAAAAGACCTTATCAGTAGCCTCACAAAATATGGTGACGACCGTATTTCAGGCATCCAAAATATCAGTGGCAGTACCTATCGGCAGACCATCGGTCTCAATGGGTCCCTAAACTTTAACCGTACCTACGGTAATGACCACCATGTATCGGCAATCCTATTGGCCAATGCGTTCCAGATCGCTGCCTCTGGCAGCTACCACAAAACCAGCAATGCCAACCTAGGGCTGCAGTTGGGCTACAATTATTCAAGCAAATATTATGTTGACTTTAGCAGTGCTTACAGTCATTCCGCCAAATTACCACAAGGGAATAGAAGAGCCCTATCTCCTACTTTAGCGCTCGCCTGGCGTCTATCTAAAGAAAATTTTTTGGTCGACAGCAAAGTCGTCAATGAGTTAAGATTATCCGCCTCGGCCGGTATATTAAACACGGATCTGGATATTAGCGACTATTACCTCTATCAGGGCTATTATACCTATAACGACGCAGCATGGTATAGCTGGCGCGACGGTGACCTCGTCCATACCTTTGACAGACGCAGGGGTGACAACCCCAACATGAAATTCCCGAAACGCAAGGAATTTAATATCAACCTCGAAGGTGGGCTCTACAACAACCTGATCACCTTTAATACGTCCTACTTTGTTAATCGGATGAGCGGCGGGTTGGTACAGGCGGCAACACAGTACCCAATGTATTTTATGACTTACTGGCCGGTTTATTCAGACCTTCCCTATGTCAATTTTAACGACGACGAACGCCGGGGTGTCGACTTTGGCATCAACCTGAACAAACAGATCAACAAAACCTTCGTATCACTGGGTTTCAATGGGATGTACTATACGACCAAGGCGGTAAAAAGGGACGAACTCTATGAATTTGCTTACCAAAACAGAGCCGGAAAACCACTAGACGCCATCTGGGGCTTACAGCATGATGGTTTTTATAACAGTCAAAGTGAAATTGACCAAGCTGCCTTTTCAACATTTGGAGAAGTCAAGCCTGGGGATATCAAGTATAAAGATCAGAATGGTGATGGTACCATCGATACCCGCGACGAGGTATACTTAGGCAAAGGCGGATGGGCCGGTGCCCCACTGACATTAGGTTGCAACCTGACAGTCAAATGGAATAATTTCACATTATTTGCCGCGGCAACGGGACAGTTCGGAGCCAAAGCGATGAAAAACAGTTCTTACTTTTGGGTAGATGCGGAAGATAAATATTCAGTGGTCGTACGTGACCGCTGGACAGAGTCGACCAAGGAGACCGCAACTTATCCGCGCCTTACCACCTTTAACAGTGACAACAACTTTCGAAGCTCAGACTTTTGGCTTTACAAGACCGATCGCATCAACCTATCCAAAGTGCAGCTGTCTTACGATTTCCCAAAGCGTCTATTCAATGCTAAGTTTATACACGAACTGGGGATTTATGCCACGGGATCCAACCTACTGACCATTGCCAAAGAAAAGGAAACGATGCAATTGAATATTGGACAAGCACCACAAATGCGTTTTTTCAACATCGGACTGAAGGCACTATTTTAATCTTTACTATCTAAGACGAGAATGATGAAAAGAATACTAACCATAGCCATCCTAAGCAGCTTACTATTTTCTTCCTGTGAAGATATGTTTGAGCCGGCTCTTGAAAATAATCTTGAAATTGAAACAGCCAATAGTCGCCCCCTTTACGCACAAGGGCTACTTTTAAATGGATACAACCGGGTTCCGGCTAATAGCTATAGCTTTGATGATGTCGCCACAGACAATGCTGTGAGCAACGATAAAAGCAATACTTACCTTAAAACAGCAACCGGACAATGGACAAGCATCAACAATCCTTTCGACCAATGGCGCAATAGCTATGCAGCCATACAGTACCTCAACAATTTTTTATCCCTAAGTGATAAAGTAGAATGGGCCTTGGATCCCAAGGTCAGTACGATGTTTAACGATCGCATGAAAGGTGAAGCTTATGGTCTCCGGGCACTATTTATGTTTCACCTGTTGCAATCCCATGCCGGAAAGTCGAGTACCGGTGAGATACTTGGTGTGCCTATCCTGCTGACTCCCGAAGATGTCAATTCGGATTTTAACCACAGTCGTGCACCGTTCGAAGCCTGCATGCAGCAACTTTACGATGACATCAAAAATGCAGAAGACCTGTTGCCTATGGATTATGAAGACATCAGTGCAGACAGTCAAGTTCCGGTCAAATACGCAGGCACAATCAATAAAGACGACTACAACCGTGTATTTGGAGCCTATTTCAAACTCCGCATGACCAAGCGCATCGCGCAGGCAATTCGTGCCCGAGCAGCGTTAATGGCGGCAAGTCCGGCATACAGCGAGGGCAGCAAAACAACCTGGGAGCAAGCCGCCACCTATGCGGGGCAGGTCATCCAGGCCAAAGGCGGACCAAGTGGTATCGATCCGAAAGGATTCACCTGGTACAATAAAGATGTGGTCGATGGCTTAACCTCCGGATCCAATCCGGCCGAAATACTTTGGCGCACCGACAAAGGAAATAGCAACAGCATGGAACAGGACCATTTTCCGCCAACATTGTTTGGCAGAGGACGTCTCAATCCTACACAGAATCTGGTCGATGCCTTTCCCATGGAAAATGGCTATCCCATTGACGATGCCAATTCGGCTTACAATAAAACCAATCCGTACGACAAGCGGGATCCCCGATTGAAGACTTACATTATTGTCAATGGTGCCACGGCAGGCGTAAGCAACACGGCTATCAATACCGCTGCCAATAGTCCAACAAACGATGGGTTAAATAAGGTCGAGACATCTACTCGGACGGGCTATTACCTGAAAAAGCTGCTGCGCCAAGATGTAAACCTCAACCCTTCATCTTCTACACAACAAATGCATTTCAATACACGTATACGGATGACAGAAATGTATCTGGCCTATGCCGAAGCCGCAAATGAGGCCTGGGGGCCTACTGGCATGGGTACTTTTACCTTCTCGGCCTACGACATCATCAAGGCTATTCGCAGACGGGCGGGTGTAGGAGCCAACAATGGCGATCCTTACCTAGAACAGGTAAAAAACAACAAAGAGCAAATGCGGCAGCTGATCCGCAATGAGCGGAGACTAGAACTTTGTTTTGAAGGGTTTCGGTTTTGGGACCTGCGTCGCTGGAAGTTGGATATCAACGTTGCTGCAAAAGGAATCAGTATAAGCAACAACAGCTATACCGAGATTCCGGTAGAGAATAGACTTTATGAAAACTTTATGTACTACGGTCCGATCCCGTACAGTGAAGTACTCAAATACAGCAATCTTGTACAGAATACGGGATGGAATTAACATTAATACACGCATAATGAAAAAGATCAATCTTCTTTACGCCATGGCTTTGGTAAGCCTGGCGTCTTGCAAAAATAACGACTGGGAGTTCCCAGATTTCGAATTTCAATCGGTATACTTCGCCTATCAGACACCAGTCAGAACGGTAACCCTAGGCGAAGACATTTTTGACAACAGTCTCGACAACCAGCATAAGGTGAAAGTCATGGCAACCACTGGAGGAGTATACAACAATGGAAAAGACATCCGTATCGATTTTGTTGTCGACAACAGCCTTACGAATGGCCTTAGCTATCCAAACGGGCAGACAGTTACCGCATTACCCAACAATTACTATCAGCTTGCTAGCAATCAGATCAATATCCCAAGTGGTAGTCTCACAGGTGGTGTTGAAGTACAGCTGACTGACGCATTTTTTGCCGACCCAAAATCCTTGGAAACCTATTACGTACTTCCTCTAAGGATGACAAAAGTGGTTAACGCCGATTCCATCCTCTCCGGTAAAACTTCGCTACAGGCTGCCAATAGGGCTATTGTATCCGATTGGGATGTCGCACCAAAAGATTTTACCTTTTATGCACTCAAATATATCAATCCCTGGCACGGCAATTACCTGCGTCGGGGTACCGACCAAATTGTCGGCAAAGGTGCCAATAACAGCTTGACAAAAAATATCGTCAGACATCAGGCTTATGTAGAAAAAGACGAAGTCAAAAGCGTCACGACAGCAGCGCTAAAGAAATCGATCTTGCCTCTTTCTTTTAAAGGAGCTGATGATGTCAATATCAATGTCAATCTGAACTTAACTTTTGATGACGACAACAATTGTAGCATTAGCTCGGCAAGTGCTGGCATCTCCGCTACAGGAACCGGTAAGTTTGTCAAACGGGGCGAAAAAAACAGCTGGGGCAATGCAGACAGAGATGCACTTTATCTTTCCTACACGATCGATATGACACAAATGAGTGTCACCAGCAAGGATACCCTCGTGATGCGGGACAGATCTGTAAAAATGGAAACATTTACACCCATCAAAAAGTAGTATCAATTCTATAACGAACAACGATGAAAAAAATCAATAAAACTATCGTCATCCTACTTTCGCTCGGCACCGCCTGGAGTTCCTGTTCCAAATATCAACCACTGGATTACGCCGTCGATAAACCGGAGAAAGTACTGACGCAGGAAGATATAAATGCCTACAACCCATTAAAAAGTTATCTGGATAAGCAAGGCAACCCCGGATTTAAGCTCGGTGTTGCGCTCAATATGAACGATTATTTTAACAAAGGAGTACTCTACCGCTTGGCTAACCGCAATTTCGAAGAAATGGTGATGGGCTATGAAATGAAGCATGGTTCCATTGTGCAAGCCGACGGAAGCCTGAATCTATCTCGTGTAGAACAGCTGATCACAGCTGCACAGGAAAACAACATGGCACTGTATGGCCACACGCTGTGCTGGCATTCGGGACAGAATGCCGCCTACCTGAATAAGTTAATCGCTCCTGTGGTAATACCAGGTTCTGGAGGACCAGCTCTAGCGGGACATGCATTAAAAATGAGCAATCCCACTGTTGTCAATGCCTGGGAAGCACAGACAGCCACAGACATTAACCCCACGGAAATAGGGAAAGAATATGTATTGAAGATTGTAGCCCGGGGCAGCAAAGCGGGCAACATTGGTATCGATCTGCAGAGCACCTCCAATTATACGGGCGACAATATGGGTTCATTGGCATTAACAACAAGCTACAAAGAATACGAACTCAAAGTGACCGCAACTGCCGCGCGTAACCGTTTTATCATCAATTTTGGTCAATACGATGGTACCATCTTCATCGACAAGGTTGTGCTGACAAAAACAGGCAGTTCGGCAAGCCTCATTGCCAACAGTGATTTTGAAAGCAATATTGATGGCTGGTTTGGCTGGGGAAACAATTCCTCCCGAACGCAGTCCGCCAATGGCGAAGGTTATGGGAGCCCTGGGGGCAGCACGATCGAGAAAACCCCTGCCGAGAAAGAAGCCATTCTCGCGAAAGCACTGGAGACATTTATTGCCGGCATGCTTGAGAAAACCAAAGGCTACATCAAGGCTTGGGACGTAGTCAACGAACCGATGTCCGACTGGCCCGACCAATATGCCCTAAAGACGGGAGTGGGCAAAACCGATCTGGCGGATGATGAATTCTACTGGCAGGATTACTTGGGTAAAGATTATGCCGTAAAAGCCTTCCAGTTTGCCCGCAAATATGGTAATGCCAATGATCTCCTATTCATCAATGACTATGGCTTGGAAGGCAGTGACAACAAATGTAAAGGGCTGATCGCCTATGTCAGCTACGTCGAAAGCAAAGGGGCCAAAGTGGATGGAATCGGTACCCAGATGCACATCGACATCAACACAAGCAAAGACAATATCGTCAGTATGTTTAACCTATTGGCCGCCACCGGCAAGCTGATCAAAGTGTCTGAGCTCGATATTGGTTTGGGAAATGGCATAAAGACTAGCAATGCAACGACTGAAATGTATCAGCAGCAGGCCGACATGTACAAATTTGTCGTTCAAAAATATCTTGAGATCATTCCCAAGGATAAGCAATATGGTATTACCATATGGAGCCCACTGGACAGTCCGGACCAAGAGAATTCATTCTGGAGACGTGGGGAACCCATCGGTTTATGGACCGAAGGATTCGTTCGAAAGCCAGCCTATCAGGCGGTTGCTGAGGCATTGTTAGCTAAAAAATAAGATCATTAATCACCCTTTTATATTTAAATTATGAGAACAAACAAAATGTGGTTACTTCTGGTCTTTTTCTTAGTTTTTCTTTCCAGCTGCTCGCGGCTGGAAGAAAAAACCTTGACCAGCGAATCCGAAAGAAGTCTTAAATCCAATGTTTCCGCCCAAGCCGTTACAGGTTGGCCACGAACGACACCAACCTTACATGTAGGCGGGAAGTACCTCAAAGATCCCTGTGACAACAATATTGTCCTGCATGGAGTGGCCATTACACCCAGCCCTTGGTTCAATGGCTGCCAGTATGGTGCCAACTCCGGTTACTGCACCTGGGATAATTACAATGTTCAGGGTGCGCTCAATTACAATAAAGCAGTCATTGACAAACTCAGCAGCGCGGCCGACGGTTGGTATCTCAATTATATCCGTCTGCACATCGATCCGTATTGGACCAATGATCCAGGCGCTCCTATTCCTGAAGACGACATCTCAAGATTTAACTATAATCGCTTGGTTACCTATACTGATCAGGTCATTATTCCAGTAATCAACCATGCCCGCAGCCGGGGCATGTATGTGATCTTGCGTCCTCCTGGCGTATGTCCACACCGTATCGCAGTCAATGATGCCTATCATACCTATCTTAAGACCGTATGGACTTTCCTATCGCAGCACCCATCACTAAAGAATGCTGACAATGTGATGTTTGAATTGGCTAACGAACCCGTTGAGATTCTGGGAACAAATGGCAACTGGGGGACGACCGGCAACGAGCATTTTGCTGCGTTGAAAAATTTCTTTCAGCCCTTGGTCAATATCATCCGTAATAACGGTGCCAACAATGTATGCTGGATACCAGGAACTGGCTGGCAGTCCCATTATCAAGGCTATGTCAATAATCCGATTACGGGTGGCAACATTGGCTATGCAGTACATATCTACCCCGGGTATTGGGGTGGTGTCAATACCTATCAAGCTTTTCAAAATGCCTGGAATACCAATGTTAAACCTATTGCAGACATTGCTCCCATTGCCATTACAGAGACAGACTGGGCTCCACAGGGATATGGCACATTTGGTACGGGATCAACCGGTACCGCCGGCGGAAACGGTTTTGGTGCAAATTTAAAATATATTGTGGATCAGTCCGGCAATGTAAGCTGGAACCTTCTCGCCCCCGACGATCTGCTCCACAAAGGGGATCCCAACGCTGGGACAGCTTTTAACAATGATTGGGAAGCCTGTGCTGCTCCCGCTAAACAGTGGTTTCAGCAGTATGCTGCCTCCAATTACCCCATGTCTAACTGTACAGTTACTAGTCTGGTCAATAATGGCATTTACGAAATCGAATTCCAGACCGATGCCAACAAGGTACTTGATTTAAAATCAGGTGAAGATGCCAACGGTGCAGTGCTCAGACCGTGGACCAGAAATGGCGCAAATGCACAGCGCTGGGTCGCTATAGATGCCGGTAACGGATACTGGCGCTTTGTTTCAAAAGCAAGTGCAAGCAATCGCTGCATTGATCTGACGAGTAATAGCAATGCGCTTGGAACTGCCATCCGGCTTTGGCAGAACTATAGCAATGATGCTCAGGCCTGGAAGGTAACTGCTGTAGCCAATGGCTATTACAAAATTACCTCAAAGGTAGATGCTACACGCGGTTGGGATGTACCCAACTGTACCATGGACGGCAATTCCAATCTTCAGCTTTGGGATTACTATGGTACCTCCTGTCAATTATTTAAGTTCAAATTTATTGCCATGAACTAAACACTATCTTTTCGCGGTAAGCCATACTTACCGCGAAATAGGTTAATTTTAAAAACATAAAAAGCTTCACGATGCGACAAACACAATTTAAAATGCTGCTACTGATCTTCTTGGTATGTTGTTTTACCGGAACAACAGCTTTTGCCCAAGACAAGAACTTCCATATCTACCTTTGTTTAGGACAATCCAATATGGAGGGACATGGACAATTCGAACCTCAGGACACCATCACCAACAGCCGGTTTCATGTGCTAGCGGCAGTAGATTGCCCCGAATTGGGACGGCAGTACGGTAAGTGGTATCCTGCCCGGGCACCACTCACGCGTTGCCACACAGGCCTTACACCTGCAGATTATTTTGGCAGAACGCTTGTAGAAAAGCTTCCCAAAAATATCGAGATCGGAGTCATCAACGTTTCGGTAGGTGGTTGCCATATTCAATTATTTGATCAAGATAGCACGGCAAGCTATGTCGCAAAGGCACCCGAATGGATGAAATCCATGCTTGCAGCTTATGACAATAATCCTTATGAAAGGCTCCTCGTCCTGGCCAAGATGGCACAGCAGAAAGGTATTATCAAAGGTATTTTACTTCATCAGGGGGAATCCAATACCGGCGATCGCGAATGGCCCAATAAAGTAAAAAAAGTCTATGAAAGCCTCTTGCACGATTTGCACCTGAACGCCGAAGATGTACCCCTACTTGCTGGTGAACTCCTATCGGCCGAAGCAGGGGGTAAATGCGCAAGTATGAACAGTATCATCCAAACATTGCCCGCTACTATCCCAACTGCCCGTATCATTTCTTCTGCGGGTTGCCAGGGTATCGGCGATGGACTACACTTCAGTCCTGCCGGATACCGGCAGCTGGGTAAAAATTATGCGGCAAGCATGCTTAAATTGCTGACGAAAATAAAAAAATAAAAAAAGCTAGGGAGTCAATCCCTAGCTTTGAATGACAAGCAGCTAGCCGCCCGAATCACTAAACCGTTCTTTTCTTATAATTTCCTTCGTTATCTTTAAAAGAGATAACAAAACGCTCGATCATTAATTTCCAAAAATTTTGGCCAACTCCTGGTGTAACAGTTCACCTTTTATATTGATAGCGACAATGTTTCCTTTAGGATCCACTAAATAATTTTGTGGTACCGCACGTACGCCATACAATACCGCAGCCTCATTGCTCCAGCCTTTTAGATCTGCGACATGGATCCATGGCAAACCATCATCTTTGATGGCTTTTAACCAGGCATTTTTTCCTTTGGTATCATCTAGCGACACTGCAAGGACCTCCAATCCTTTACTTTTGTATTTGTTATAGGCCTTTAATAAGTTGGGGTTTTCAGCACGGCAAGGACTACACCAGCTTGCCCAAAAGTCGATAAGCACATACTGGCCTTTAAAATCGGATACTCTGATCATTTTCCCTTCCGTATCCGGCTGGGAAAAATCGGGTGCCTTATTGCCGATTTTTACACTTCTCTCCGCTAGAAAACGCGCTTCCAACTGTCGCGCATTGGTCATTTGACGCACTTCTTTGGACAGCTTCAAAAACAAAGGTTCGATCTCACTGAGCTTTCGTTTGTTGGCCGCATCAATAAGGGCGTCCACCGCAAATATTGAATTGGGATTTTTGGCAGCAAATGCAAGCTCTTTTACCCGGCGGGCTTCAAAACGCGCCTCAAACTTTTCATGAATAGCCTTATACTGCTCGCTGGCATCGGGAGCATCTTGCTTTACGGCCGCAAAGGCCTTATTCCCCGCATCAATGATATCCATGAAACCACCACCAATTTCATTTAAATAAGCGACATATGCGTTATGCAACGGCGACCCTTTTATGGAAGCGGTACGCAGCGAATCTCTGATGGTAATGTTATAATTTTCATTGCCTAAATAGAAGTATAAACGGTCGCCAATATTCTGTGCGATCAATTTACCCTTACCATCTTGATCAAAAACCATTCTGGAGTAAGACGGCTCCTCTACTATTCCTTTGAAACTAAACTTGCCATTCACAATAGCCGACGAATCCGATGCCGGAAATCCATCTTTTGTATAATCCAAATACACTTTTTTACCATTGAAAGCTTCTGGTGCACTTCCATTGATCTGGAAATTTGCTTGCTGCGCAAATGATGCCATGGGTAAAAATGCTAGTGCTAAGGCAACTATTTTTAAATTTTTCATGTTTATATGATTAGATTTTATTTTTATTCCTTATTACTTACGCCAAGTCATGTCCACAGGATTTCCTGGAAGACCCTCAATTGTTTTGAGCAACTCGCCATTTTTCCCAACACGGATATCCATATAATACAGCGCTCCTTCTGCCCCAGCAATCAGGATATTCTCATCGTCCTCTAATTTGAGCATGCTTATATTCGATTTGACGGTTGTTTTTAATAGATCGACTTGCTGATTGAGCGGGTTGTAGCGAAATATCTGATTTTTGTAGGCCACATAAATATACCCATTTCGGGTCGCCACCAACTTTGTTTCCGCATTGATCCATTCTTGTTTTATAAAGATCTTCTTATGTATTGCGGTGATCATAAATGGTCCATTAAAATTTGCATTGAACTTCAATTCATAAATATGACCACTCCCGTCCTTCGTATAAGCATAGGTATCCGTATTATTGATCTGCACCATTTTGATCAGATCCATGCCTACCTGTGTTGGATCAAAAATTTCAGTATTGACGGGACTATACTGGGTACCAAAATACATAGGGCTGCCGTAAATATTGATTCGGACAAACTGCTTTTTATTTTTTTCGAAAGCGATTACGCTATAATTATTGTCTACTGTTGTCAATACTACTTCTGGTGCTAACGCGTAGTCCCCATCCGCATAAGTCCCAAACATGCCGTAGGTGTTCGATTGATCCCAGGTGTTTGTAGTTCCCCCATAAAATTTGTCATTGATCACCCCCATCATTACCCCTTGAGGATGGGCGAACAAACTTCCCACAGCAATCGTTGACGGTGCCAAAAAAAAGTTATCGTGCAGGGTACCGGGTTTTACCGCCTCCTTAACAAGATTGTTTACATCTAGACGCACGCCGGCCTGTTTTGATATAATCCAGTAACCCAAGGGGGTATTTCCCGTAAACTGGTTTTTTAAGTAATGGATATGCATAGGATCCACCGGTAATGGTTCGCCGTTGATCGCCTCATAAATATTGGACTGTACAATATTATCGGGCTTTATAAACGAGAGTTTACTAACCCCGTTTTCGACAGATAACACAAGTGACCCACGCGAAAAAGCTGTCGTTCCCTGGATCTTAAAATTATAGAAATATTTCATCCCGTTACCCGTATTGGTCACCGTAAGGCGCGCCGTATATCTTTTGGCCTGAAGCCCAAAAACGATACGCAGCGCGGGACCTTCGTAGTGGTTAGCTTCGGGCACGAGTGCCTCTGGCACATCGATTCGCCAGTTACATTTCACTGAAGCCGCATCGATGCCGGTAATTTTTGGGGTTATAATAAGGCTGTCCCCCACCGATGCTTCATACAAAGTATCTAACCCTGAGATCTGCGGCCCATCAGGCATATCGATGGCATAATTTCCCTTGTCCTTATAACAGCTTTCGAAAGCCAATAGGGTTAAAGACACAATAGCAAAAAATAGTATTGCTCTCAATCTGTTTAAATTTCTTTTCATCTATCTGACTTCCTTTCCTGATTCATCTATAAAATAATACTTACCCGAAGCGCTATTTTTCTTTAATAAGATGCTTCGGTTTGGATTGTCCACATGATAGAATTGGTAGGTCTGTCCATTATCGTTGCTGCTCAGCACGTAATTTTTTTCTGGATGATCCTTGACCCATTTAAATGGATCGTTGAGCATCATGAGCAAGAGATTTGCAAAGTAGAGATTTTTGGGTGCATCGAGCCCGACCGTCGAAAGCGAACGTTGTTCGGTGACAATTAGGAAGAGCTGATGTTTTACCCGCGAATAATTATCGAGCCACATGGTCCACCAGGCAGGCTGTTCCAATTGGGCCGAAATAATAATTCGCGCCCGTATCAGTGTTGGGTTTTCAACCCCAAAGTCATCACTAGCCTTAAGTTTTACGAGCAGTGATACAGATTGACTTTCAAGCGCGCTTATATTATGCACAACGATAGGCATAAAGGCCCGACCGGCATTACTTTCCAATGGATATTCTGATTTCAACGGATCATAGTGCAGGTCTGCACGCGCCGTTGATGAATCTTTTTCCACGAAAGTCTCAAAATGCCGAGTGTGCTGGTCACGATATCCCATTATTTTGACAGGAACAAAAATGGTATCCTGCGCCTTGGTCATATCGTAGGCAAAAGTATATACAATGCTATCCCGATCAGCGTCGCTCAAATCAAAATAAACATTTGCCGACCTGTCGTAGGTCGCTAAAACTGCCTTTTTGCAAGAACACAACATCAGCAGTGGTAGTAGCAATAGCAGAAGTAATAAAGTATCTTTTTTCATTTTGGTTACAATTTACCGTTGTCCATAGATAATTTCATCATCCGGCAACGGCCATACATAAATTTGTTGACTGGCCGGAATTGTAGTGCCTTGCTGTCCGACAATTGGTTCATTGAGCCGTTTATACGCAAAAAACAATTGTCCTTCGGCAAACATTTCTTTCCGATATTCTTTCAGTAGTTCGGTTCGGAGTTTGGCGTTTGTCGAAATATCCACTTTCTGACCAATGCCTCGATGTTCACGGACCTCGTCAAGCCATGCTGCAGCCTGAGCGGGTGCTGTTTCGTAGCTACATTCGGCGGCGATATAGTAGATTTCACTCAAGCGGATCGCCGGAGCTACCAAATAATGAAGATTGGCGGCAAAACTGTCACCCAACGTATTCCGGCGATATTTGTGAATAGATGATATAAAGGAATTTCCAACGCTTACTGTTCCAAACCATTGAGTATAGCGCATGTCACCGCCACCGGCTCCTGCAACTTCGTAAATGGTTTTTGCCTCATCCTGATCCAAATAGATCGCGCTGTTGTTGTCCTGAAACCAGTCATTGTTATAGGTGTTGTTCATAGCCGGGATATACCAGGCAAACAACAGTTCTTTATAGAAAATCCGATCCTTTTTATCCGCATCGACAGCAAGGAAATCAGTGGCATTGGTCCATGGAAATTTTTTGGCATCAATCACTTCAAGTGCGTTCAGCAATGCCTTTACTTTGTCTCCGCTGTAGAGATAGGTGCGTGCCAGCAGTCCACACACAGCATAATAGTTAAGCCGGTGCCTTCTATTCTGTAAAAAGAGGCTCTTGTCCTGTAGCTCCGAATTTTTCAACGTGTCACCGACAGTGGGATAACCAACCACATAGGATTTCAGGCGGATGGGGTCAACTTTCAGCAATTCTTTGGCTTCTTCCAGATCTCCGATTACCGAATCCAATAGTTGGGACACTGTGGACAATTTGGTAGACTTATTTGAATAGGTCGTTACATATGGAATGGCTTCAATTTTGTTATTTACAACCGGAGCCGGACCAAATAGGCGCAAGGCATCAAAATGCAGATATGCTCTCAAAGCCAGCGACTCACCTTTGATCAATTGATAATTGCTTCCCGTAAACAATTGTTTTTTACGGTCGATTTCCTCGAGTATCAGATTGGTATTAACAATACCATTGTATAGACCTTTCCATATATTGTCCTTTCGGCCAATAAAATTACCGTCATTAAATTTAAACAACTTTGTCTGCTGATAACGCAACGGATCATTGCTTGATAATGCATAGTTCTGGACCAATACCTCCGGTGTTCCAATGGTTAGCTCCTTACCATAGAGATCGTCTTTTGCACATCGCGTATATACCCCAATCAGGGCTTCCTTGAAACCATCTTCGGTGGAGAAGAGAACTGATTTGTCAATTTCGCTTTCTGGTTGTATATCGAGCCACTTGGAGCAAGAAAGCGTACTCAGGGCTGTGAACAGTATTAAAACTATAGTTAAATTCTTCATCTGTACATATTTTTTCCATCCTTCGGATGGGATTTACCATCTTTTATAATCCTGCCTGTAGGGTAAAAGTCACACTTCGGGCAAATGGATACGTAATTCCACGTTCCACTTTCACCGAAGACCAACGAAAGATATCATTTGCAACAAGGCCGACACGCAGGCTTGACAGCGCCAATTTTTTCGACAGCGCTTTCCCTGCATCATAAGAAAGATTAAGAGACTGTAGGGCAAATAAGTTGTCCGGCATAATAAAACGCGAGGACACTCTTGTCTGTCCCAAATCCTGAATACTTTTGTAAAAGGTAACATCGCCAGGATTTTTCCATTTTTCCTCCAGAACCCTGCTATCCACATTGTAGCGTGGATCGGCATTTTCGACACGGTCTACCAAGGTTTGGTTATAGGTTTTACCTCCTATCCGCGTTTGGAAATAAGCGACCATCATAAATTGCTTATAGCGAAGTGTCCCTCCGAAAAATCCTTCCATTGTTGGAGTAGCTAACCCAACGACATCAATATCCCTTGCATCCCAGTCATACGACAACGTCCCGTCTTTTTTAATAAAAACTTCCTTTCCATTCTCGGGATCGATACCCAAAGAAGGAACGGCATAGATAGCGTCGAGGGATTGCCCTTCTTTATAACGAAGCAAAGGAACAGCCATTAAATCAGTTCCCTGCTGAGCTTCGTCGACACGTTCGTTGTAGCTCTTCAATGCGTTTGAAATACGGACGATTTTATTTCTGTTCCGCACCAAATTCGCCAATAGACTCAGAGTCCATTTTTCATTTTTAAGGGCAATCCAATTGGCATTGAGCTCAAATCCTTTATTTTCAAGGTCCCCCAGGTTTTCTTTATAAGAGCTAAATCCGGTAGAAGGTGCCAGGTTAATATCAGCCAAGATATCACGGGTTATCTTATGGTAGTAGCGTGGCGAAAGGGTCAGACGATCGTGCCAAAGGCCTAGATCAAGACCAACATCGGTACTTTGGGTCTTTTGCCAGGTCAGGTTTTCATTGCCATAGTTACGCACGATACTTCCCAGCCCCGATGAGTACCAATTGCTTTTATCGTAACTATAGGTTGTCCGCGACATGTAAGGATCGAACTGCACAGATCCCGTCAGCCCCAGTGTTGCACGCAGCCGCAGCTGGCTGACAACATCGTTGGCGAACCATTTCTCCTTGTGCATATTCCAGCCGATACCAGTCGACCAAAATGGTGCGGTGCGCTTATTTGCCCCAAATTTTGAGGAGCCATCGATTCGGACTGTTGCATCCATCAGATAGCGGTTATCATAGGAATAGTTAGCACTTAAAAAAGCTCCAAACAACCTGGAGGCACCCAAACTGCTCGACGGACTTGCATTCTCAGCATATCCCTTGGCAAATCCTACACTTGTAAACCGATCATTCGGAAATCCGATCGCTTGAAATGAACGCTCGTCATAGCTTTCTGTCCGTATATTGGTTCCCCCCACCACATTGAAGCTATGTTTATCAATCGTACGCATCCAATTGAGACGTATGTTTGCATCCCAGTACAATTCATTGTTTGTATAACTGGTATAACTACCCTTTTCGTCTGTTTGTGCCGTAGGATAGAAATAAAAGTCATTGGCTAAGGGCGAGCGGAAATTATCATCGGTATTCAAACGTTTCAACAAACTTACCTGTCCCCGAAGGCGCAGCCCATTACTCAGGTCAAAATCCCCCGAAAAATTGTTCAGCAGTTCGGTATAGCCCAATTTATTGAAGCTATTCAATGTCGCATTATAGAGTGGATTCAAGACGTATTCCCGTTGTGCACTACCTGAGTTTGCAACCCTTGTCCATACATCCGCCTCCTGTATAATATTGCCCTGATCATCTGTCATGCGGTAGTAAGGATTCATTCTTACATAATCCGCAAAATTTCCATAGGGCGATTCACGCCCGTCTACCACGGTTACGGCAAGCTCATTCTGAAATCTAAATTTATCCTTTAGGTTATAACTAAAGTTTAGCCCGCCCGAATATTGATTTCTTCCCGATCCCTTCATCACACCGGGTCTGGTCTGATAACGCATGTCTACGCCATAGCGGAAACTTTCCGACCCACCTTCTAGATAGAGACCATGCTTTTGTCCGACCGCGGTCCGTACTGGCTGTGACAGCCAATAGGTGTCAACACCGCCAAGCACATTTGCTAGTTTCTGATAATACAGCTCATCCAATGCATCCTGTGGTTGGCGCTGAATTGTTGCATCATACAGCCCAGCCAGTTTTTCATAGGCCAATTTATCAGCAGCATGCAATACATCGTATCCTGTCAAATCCGGCATATTTATATTGCTCTCATGCGTATAGGTCAATTGCAATTTCCCGTCCCTGGGCATCTTAGTCGTTATTACCATCACACCATTGGCCGCTCTCGAGCCATAAATGGCTGTAGCAGCAGCGTCTTTCAAGATCGTGACACTTTCAATACGGGTCATATCCAGATCGAGAACCTTCTGTACACTCACTTCGAAACCGTTTAATATAAAAGCCGGCATATTGATAGTTGTAGTGATATTATCCCTTCGCAGCACTTCGTTCCCGCCAGTAGGCAAAGATGAAGATCCGCGCACATTGATATTCGGCAAGGCATTGGGATTGGATCCAGCAAGATTATTGTCGAGCAATTTAAACGATGGATCGAATACCTGCATGGCTTGGAGGACGTTTTGCGGATTTACCTGTCGCAGCTCGTCGCCACTTTTCGTAATCGCCGTTCCTGTATAGGAATCTTTTTTTAGCACTTGGTACCCTGTTACAACGACCTGCTCAAGAGCATTCGCCTCTTCTTCCATCACTACACTGTATTCATCCTTGTTTTCGGACAAAGCGAGCGTGAAGTTTTTATAGCCAACCCTACTGAATGTAAGCGGTTGCATAGTACCGACAAAAGAAAAATGCCCATCTTTATCGACCACTGCGATGGTATTGCCCACCTGTGAAATATTCACGTCGGAAAGCGGCTTACGATCTTTCCCAAGGACTTGTCCACGAATCTGCTTCTGGGATGGTTTTTCTACCTGGGGGAGGCTTTTGGGCTCGGATTTCCGTGAACTGGCTTTCCTTTCCAGGAAAATTGTCTTTGATTCAATCGTGTAGCCGATTTCCTGCTGACTTAAAATTTTATCAAGAAATAATTTAAGGGGCATTTTGTCCGCTTTAATTGAAATTGACTTTGCCGATTCCAATATCTTTTTGGCTCCGAGCACCTCATAGTTCGTCTGAAGTTTGACCGCCTGCAGCACATCCATCAGTGGAACATTGTGCCCGGAATAGGTAACGGTTTGCGCATTTACCTTATGGCCCAGCTGGAGTAAGACAGCAAAAACGAGCCATAAAAGGGGTTTGGTCGCTTGTGAAAAACAACTTAATTTCATTAATTCTAGTTAGTTTAGTTAGGTTAGATTGTAGGATCCACTGATTAGATGAAAGGATCCACTGTCCAATTTGTTAATTCATATCGTTTGGTGAAGTATAATTTTTCGTTCTTTATTGCCCTCCTTTCTGTGCTTTAGGATCATTTTTTTCAATAATGAGTTTCCCATTTTCCGTCAAATGATACGACAGATCCTGGTCTTTTAATATTTTAAGGATAGTTGATAACTTGCTCGTTCTGAATGTTCCACCGAAAAAGGAAACATCAGGCACATCGCCCTTATACACGACATCTATGGCATACCATTGGGAAAGTTCATCCATCACTTGGCGAAGTGATTTTCCGTCAAAATTAAATTTGCCATATACCCAAGCCATTTCTTGTTGTACGTTTACCGGATGTTTGGTCAACTTTGTACCTGTGTTGACAGACTGATCGCCGGGCAATAAGGTTACTTTTTGACTTCCGAGCAGCGTCGTTACCATTACTTTACCTTCTAACAAAGTGGTCTTTGTAGGTACCGATGTCTGATAGGCATTGATATTGAAGTGCGTTCCAAGTACTTGTACTTGCTGGTTTTTAGTATGAACTATAAAAGGCTGATCCTTCTTTTTTGCAACTTCAAAATAAGCCTCTCCACGGAGCGTTACCTCGCGTTTATCTTTAGCGAATACTGTCGGATAAGAAAGTGTCGTCCCGGCATTTAGTTTAACGAGGGTTCCATCGGGAAGAGTGACTTCGTAGATACCACCCCGTGGGGTTTCGATTCTGGCAGACACCGCAGCATTGATCGGAGCAACTTCATGTCCGTCTTCATAGCGTATGCCGCCGCCATCGATAACAACTTGTTTTTCGCCTTTATTCAAAGCATATTGCCTACCGTCCGAGAGTGTGATAACAGCCTGATGGGAAGCTGGAAGCCAATCATTTACAACCTCCCGCTGCGTTTCAACCAGCCGGTTGCTATCCTTATTCCAATACCAAACCACAGAAAGAGCCAGCAGCACACTGGCGGCAGCAACGTAAGGCAATAGACGTTTCAGGAGCCCAGGTCCTTTCTTTGAAGTCTGGAAGGAAATTTTAGCTTTTAATGACTCAAAATTACGTCGCGTTTCAAAATCCTGTAGACGCGTATAAGCATCACGCTGCTGCTCCGCATCAAGACAACGTTGATAGATCTGTTTGTTCCTTTCGGATTCCTGTAGCCAAATCTCCAAAAAAAATCGATCTTCGCCTGTTAGCGTTCCCTGCATTTTTTGGAGAATGAGTGCACTGATACGGATGAGTTTTTCTTCTTCTTTAGGATCCATTTTGAGCTATTTCATCTATAGATACCACGCCGATTTAAAAAAGTACCAAAGACAATTAAAAAAAATTAAATTTTCCCAAAAAGAACGATTAATGACAATAGGTAATTAAAGGAATCTCGTCTCAAATGTTGGCGTAGCAGGCCTAGGGCACGTAACTTTTGATTTTTTACTGTTTGAATATTTAGTTGCAATAGATCCGCAATTTCCTGATTGCTGTTGCCTTCGAGGTAGCTCAGCTGTATAATTTCACGTGCTTTGGGTGGCAGCTTCTGAATGGCTTCGTAGAGTTCGGCCATGGCTTCGGTATACACAATTTCATGCAGGTAAGATTTTTGATTCTGTTCCTGTTGTGCCACATAACTATCGACTCGATTCAATCTTCGCTGCCGAGCGGTCTGGTGATTGATGCCTACATGACGGGTGGCCTGATAAAGCGCCGCCTTCAGATGTGATAAACTTTCAAAATGCCGTCTGCTCTGCCATAAGCGAAGAAATCCCTCCTCAGCGATATCTTCAGCTTCTTTGCTTTCATCCACAAAGCTCGATGCGTATAAACAAATGCGACTAAAATAACGGTTGTATACATGCGCACAAGCCTGCTCCTCCCCGTTAAGGAAATCTTCAAGCAGCTCTTTCTCGCTCGTATACTTCATGGGTAGATTCGTTTAGCTAGCGGTTAATCTTTTCGTGGATAAATATAACTAAAAAGAATGGATACTTCCTATGATTGGCCTATCCCTAAATTCTTCCTACTATTTTTTCACAATTTTCGCTCCTATACCATAAATTTTTCAGCCAAGCACATACAAAACAAGCTCAGGTCAGTAATTTATTCAGAACTGTTTCCCTACCCTTGTTTTTTCGTTGACAAATGCCCTACCTTTGAGCTGTCGCTTTTTAAAGCAAAACCTAATCCAATAAATCAACCTATTTGCCCTATGACACCTTGCTTCAACAAAATTTCTGAAAGCACCTTTCTCCGATACCTCATTATCTGGACAATTTTGTGCTTGATCACAGGCTTCAATTACTGCTTAGCGCAGCACAAGCAGACCGCTGACCGCGAGATACCGAGATCTATTATTGACCGAGCGCTAGCGGCCTCCATAAAAATGTTCGGTATAGACAGTGCGAGCAGTCAGCAAAACAGTGCGCCTTTCAGTGGAGTCATCGTGAACTCGGATGGAACGATCCTTACGGTGGCGCATTCCACCAAGCCGGGCAATTTTTATCGGGTGATTTTTCCTGATGGCAAGCAGGGTGTTGCCAAAGCGCTCGGACGACTGGTCGTCGACCAACAGAGCAACCTGCCCGATATTGCGATGATGAAGATGCAGGGTGAAGGTCCTTGGCCCTTTGCTGAAATGGGCTGGTCGTCATCCATCGCCGAAAAGCAACTCTGCTTTGGATTATCCTATCCCGAAACCCTGCCCTTCAACATCCCTTTTCTCCGCACTGGGCGCATTTTAAAAAAAATGGATGACTACGGTTTTATTCAAAGTAGCAGTATTATGGAGCCCGGTGATTCCGGCGGTCCATTATTTGACGCCTTAGGCCGCGTAATTGGCCTACATAGTCGTATCGATGCTGCGGAGAGCATCAATTTTGAAGTACCTATAAACAGCTATCGCATCTATTGGAGCTCGCTGACCCATCCGGTTGCAATAAACAGTAACCCCACTGCTACTGATTCAATCGGTAGCGATCCCTTAGCGAAAAACCTCGCGGTATTCGGAATCAAAAAGCCGACACAAGACCCCAAAACAAATGTTCAGTCTATCCCTATTCACAGTACATTGCAGGGAGATAGCATGTATATATTAGGCACCGCATTTAATCTGGCAAACAACAAGCAGGTGATCTTATCCAAGAGTAGCCAGATTGGCGCAGCGCCAATGGCCAAATTTCACAACAGCACCTATGCTTTGAAGATCCTGCTTAGAGATGAAGAAAACGACCTGATCGCACTTATAAGTGATCATAAATTTCCGGCAATCACTGTATCGGCGAACACCGGACTGGCCATTCCTGATTCTTTACTCGGTATAAAGCTGTTGTCGCTGCTTGCCGCCAATAAGCGTAAAAGCGGTGTCCTAGGCATGCCGCCGCGAACCTTTCCACGCATACCGATTCCGGGCACGTTCGATGCGCAGATGCAGGAAATTGCAGGTCTTCCAACCTTAACAAAAGTGGACAGTATGGGTGCTGCAGGACGGGCTGGACTTCGTATTGGAGATCAAATCATGGCATTAAACGGCCAGGATGTTGCAAGTGCCCTCAAAATCAATGCTGCCATGCCGCAATTTTCTGCAGGCGATACACTAGCGGTTCAATTCCGTCGCGGGGTGACGGCACTACATACCCAAGTCATTCTGTCCAAATGGGCAGTGCAGCAAAACCCACATCCCGCCAATCACATTCCCAAAGGAAAATCAACGCGCAGGGATAATTTTCCACGTGTATTTCTCCACGATTCCCGCATTCATGCCGACGAATGCGGAAGTCCGATCATCGACAGCGAAGGCAATTTTATAGGACTCAATATTGCACGCTTTAGTCATACAGCTTGCCTTGCTATCCCTCGAGATACTATCCTGGACATTTTATCCAAAGCGCAACAGCTCATTAGCAGCTCAAAAAGATAATGTTATCAGGTAATTTTTAATACTGTCGCAATATTGTTTTGAACGAAGTCGTCGGGTAGCGATACTTGCAGGGCATTGTCGAGTTGTCGAAAGGAAATCCGATCATCCGTTCCGAGCAGCTCTACCTGACTGACCTTTCGCGTATGGCCTGTCGAACGGCCCAATGACTTGATTGTAATCTGCGTTCCGGTCGTTGTTCCCATAATAAAGGCATACACTGTATTTCCCTTTGTCGTAAAACGGACATCATCGCCGGTAAAAGCTTTACCTTTTCCTTCATTGAAGCCCTGCACATGCAATGTAGGAGCTTCCTCTTGTGCAGGTCCCTCACCAAAAATGCGCCAAGGACGCGTTCCAACAATGGCTTCTTTGTGTATGGCCATCCAGCTTCCTATGCCTTGTACCACTTCCTTCGCCCTATCGTCGATAGAACCATCACCGCGCAATGGTACACTTAACAATAAGTTACCGTTTTTACTGACGACATCAATCAGCATATGAATTACGGTTTTAGCCGATTTATAGTGATTATTCTCATAAATCCGGCGATCATAATGCCAAGACCCGATACAGGTACAGGTCTGCCAGGGCTGCGGTTCAATGGTATTGCTCTGTCCACGTTCAATATCCCATACCAGGCATTTTCGTTGTTGTTCATTCAGTATTTTCCCATTGATTACCACATTAACCTTGCCTTTATTTGCCTGCACGCTTTTATTATAAAAATCGGCTACGATCTCCAAGCCAACATTGCTTATTGGATAAAGTGGCAGCACCGTATCGTCAAAATAAACGATATCGGGTTTGTAATTGTTGATCAATTCCAGGGTCCGGGCCTTAAAGTTTTCGCAATAGGCCTTTGTTGGCACACTTACCCCTGAATTCACATCCCAATGCCATTGCCGATGAACGGTGTTATCATCCTTACTATCCAAACTAAGCGCATGATCCTGTGCATAAAGCTCCTGCGGATCGTATGCTGCCCACCATTTTCCTGCGCCATCTTTTTTCGTTAGTTTCCCATCATAGGGTATACCGGCAAACTTGCCTTCTTTATCACTCCGCTGTGCCGTTTCATACCAGGTCCAGGCATGTGCCGCGTGTACGCTGACACCAAATTTCAGCCCTCTTTTTTTTGCAGCGCTTTCCCAACCCTTTATAATATCTTTCCTGGGGCCAACATTTACACTATTCCATTGATGGTGGCTGCTGCGATAAAGGTCTAGATTATCATGATGATTGGCCAAAGCCATAAAATACTGGGCTCCGGCATTTTGATACAGTTCCATTAACTCTTCCGGATTCCAATTTTCGGCTTTCCACTGATGGATAACATCTTTAAAACCAAACACCGAAGGATGTCCATATTTTTCAACGTGATAATTATACTGATCGGATCCCTCCTGATACATGCCCCGCGCATACCAATCGCCGCGCTCGGGCTGACACTGCGGGCCCCAGTGCGCCCAGATACCAAATTTGGCATCCCTGAACCACTCAGGCACCTGATAATTTTCTAATGAACGCCAGTCGGGATTAAAAGGAGCTTTCCCCAGATGAGCTTGGGAAAGGCTAAATTTACTCAGGAAAAGCGTCGGAATAGTTGCACCGAGAAACTTAATTGCTGTTCTTCTGTCCATTATACAATGATCTTCGATCAGAATGCCTCGACACAAATTGCACGACAAAGGCATTCGGTTTATAATTTGTTATCTACTTGAATACCAAAAATACCTGTATTGGATCAGGAAAGAAACTACATAATCGATCAATACTAGTACAATATCGACACAGGATTCTTTTTGATCAGTTGAACCAAAAAAAGGTGCCCTAAAAAGGACACCTCCACCTAACACTAACTATGAATAAATAAAAACATCTATTTTCCCAGATCAATTGTTCATATCATTGCCTTTCAAATTTTTATTGTTGTCCAATTCCGACTGTGGAAAAGGATAGAACATTGCTTTGGTAGACCAGCCGCCTTTTTTTAAAGGTTCCAGCCAGCTTGGATTGGCCATCCCCCACCGTAACAGGTCAAAATACCGCTGATATTCTCCCAAAAATTCAACAAATCGCTCATGCACGATAATATTTTTGATCGTATTTAAAGGAACGCCGTTTTTTACTAATCCCTGAGCGATCAATCCATCTACATCAGGAATTGTTCCATTGGATTTTTGATACCATAGGTGTGGCTGCTCATCCGGAACGATATTATTGGCGCGCTTACGCACCAGGTTGATGTATTGTTTCGCTCCGGCGATATCGCCACGTTCATTGAGACATTCCGCATAAAGCAGCAGCACATCGCTATAGCGAAAAATACGATCATTGTTACCATTATCAAAGTCAGCGATCTGAACATCCGGACAATATTTCCGGGTACCAAAGAAATCTTTATTGGTCGCCAGGTTTTTCATCCAGTCCGTATAGGTCGTGACCTTACCGTCCAGCTGCGTAAACTTTGCACCATTCTCGCACCAAAGCGTCATATATTTCCGGGGATCTCCTTCTTCAAATTCATCATGTGCCATTTTATTGGGCGCCAGATTCCACCAGGCACCACCCGTTCCGTCAAACATTCCGATTTCCTGCCACCGCCATGAACTCGATATATCGTCCCCCAGCCAGCCCGGTCCATTGTAGAGTTGCACCTCAAAAACAGACTCCTGATTATTCTCTTTTGTTTCCAGAAAATTATCCCTGTAAGAGGACATCAACTGATACTCCTTGCTATCAATCACGCTTTTCAACTGGATCTCAGCATTGGCAAAATCCGCTGCCTGTCCTTTTGCGAGGATGGGTTTATACAAATAAGTTTTGGCCAGGTAAGCCTGTGCTGCACCTTTGGTTGCCCGACCGATCATTTTACTGTCGGCATAGAGTGCTGCCCGCGTTGGCAACAATTCCGATGCTTTCTTAAAATCATCCACGATCAGCGCATACACGGCACCCGCCGCTGCGTTGCCCGGATAATAATCTTCGTTGGTCTCGACAGGTTTATTGATCAGCGGAATGGTTTCGCCAAACAACATGCTCAGGTGCAAATAGTTCAGTGCTCTCAAAAAATACGCTTCCCCCAAGAGTCTATTCTTTCTATTTTGATCTATTTCGCCTTCAAACTTCTGAATCCGATCGATGGCTAAATTAGCCGCAAACACCCCGTTCCAAAAATCTCTCCAGGTCTGGGCGGCCATCCCATCGCTCGCAGGGGTATTGTAGGTATCCTGATACATGGGTTCCCATTTGAAGGTATGATTGTAATCATCCCCAGGAGCCAAAAGCTCGAAATACAAACTGCGCGCATATCCACCCTGTGTGCGGCCGATTAACGCTTGGTAGGCCGGTATGACCGAATTTTCCAATTGATCTGCTGTTTTATAATAGGTGTCCGTCGACAATTCCTGCGGGTTGGAGAGATCCAGATTCGGTTTGCAGCTTGAAAACTGTATCAGCAATGCAGCAGCTGCGAGTTTTATATATTTTCTATTCATGATGTCAATAAGGGATTAGAATGTAAATTGAATACCCATAAAATACTCTCTTGAATTTGGAAAGCTCAACCCCCAAGGCGTTTGCCCATCGATACCACGGCTTAGATTGGAGCGTGTATCGCCCGACCCCACTTCAGGATCATAACCTGAATACTTGGTAAAGGTCAGTAGGTTTTTTGCGCCTACGTAAAACCGCAGTCGGTCGATCTTCCAACGTTCAAGTCTAGGACTTGAAAAACTGTAACCAATGTTGAGTACTTTAAGCCGGAGGTAAGAGCCATCCTCCACAAACCTGTTGGATGCCCTTAAATTTTGATTGGGATCGCCGAGTACAGCGCGTGGAATAGTAGTATCTGTATTTTTTGGATAGACCGTAGTTTCACCAGATACCGGATTTTTGAAGACAAGCTCCTCCGCACGATAACGATCCAGAGTCGATGCAAAATTATTGTAGTAATGGTACATTCCCTCGCCCCAATAGCGGCTATTGTTGTAGATGTCGTTTCCTTTACTTCCCTGCCACATCATCGACAGATCAAATGTGCCAATCGAACTGTTGTAGTTTACATCAGCATTGAAGCCGTAACTAAAATCAGGTATTGGGCTTCCCAAAAAATCCTTATCCTGATCATTTAAGACCTTGTCGCCATTTCGGTCATTGAAGCGTACATCGCCCAATGCTGCGTGGGGTGCAAAAGCTTTATCGGCATCCAATTGTGCCTGACTGGTATATAAACCGTTGGTGGTGTAGCCCCAAAATTCCCCTACCGAACGACCAACTGCTGTTCTTGTGACGTTTTCACCCCCAGGAGAGATACTTCCCCATAAAATTTCATTATTGTTGCCCAGACTCAGCACGCGGTTTTTCACAAAAGAAATATTGGCGCCGATACGATAGCCAAAATTACCGACCTGATCTTTGTAGGAAGCCAGGATATCCCAGCCCCGATTCCGTATGCTACCGGCATTCAGCACGGGAAAGTTGTTACCATAGCCTGCGGTAAACGAAATGGGTACATTGATCAGCATGTCCTCGGTCTTTTTATTATAGTAATCAACTGTCAAAGCCAATTTATGATCAAAAAGCTCCAGATCGAGACCAAGATCAGTTGAATACTGACTTTCCCATTTTACATTCGGATTCGAGGGAGTCTGTGGCAGGGCCCCCGTGACCATCACATTGTTCAGGTAATACCAGACATGGTCGAAACTAACTGTCCGTTGATACTGATATTGTGCAATATCCGAATTACCCAAAAGCCCGTAACTAGCTCGGAGCTTCAATTCGCTGATCGCAGGAAATGCTTTCATGAAAGATTCCTGACTGATCCGCCATCCCGCTGATACCGAAGGAAAGTTTCCATAGCGGTATTGATTGCTAAAGTTGGCCGATCCATCCCGTCGCATATTAAATGTCAACAAGTAGCGGTTATCATAATTATAGTTGACACGTCCCAGCATGGAATACATGGCAGACTGTCCCACACCTGACCCCACAAGACGGGAACTCGCCAGGGATGCCGAATTAAGGATCAAAACATCCGGACTCGGCAAACCACGGGCCCCAGCATTGACAGCATTATACCGGGATTCTTCTGAAGTGATTCCCGCCAAAGCCGAAATCGCATGCTTACCAAAGTTATTTTCATAAGTCAGCGTGTTTTCAAATAACCAGCGGTTATTCTGACTGCTGGAAATATTGAGTTCATCCGGATTATGGTTCTGATATTGTCCGACAGAGTAGTTACCTATATACCCCTCATTCCGCACCCGGCTAAGGTCGATCCCCATATTAAATTTGTAAACCAGGCCTTTTATAATCTCATAAGTAGCCCAGGCATTGCCGTTTACCGAAAAGTTGTCATTGACGTTTTTATTGAGGTATGCATTTGCCAATGCACTCTGAACATCCGTTCCATTGCCAGCTCCGGCAAAACCAGTGCTGCTGTTGGCATCGTAGAGCGGTAATGTCGAGGACCACTTTTGCGCATCGATGATATTTTTGTCGCTCCAGTTGCGGCGGGTGTAACCTAAGGAAAGGGTTTCGCCTATCTTGAGTTTTCCTTTGGTAAAATCAGAGATAAATTGGGCGCCATAATACTTATTTTTATCTTGAATAATAATGGATTTGTCTGTCGCATAGATACCGCTAAGCCGAAAATTGGCGTTTTGAGATCCGCCGGAAACCGAGAGATTATGCCGTTGATAATTGCCCGTCTGCAGCAATTCGTCCATCATATTATACCCGTGCCCGATGTCGGAGGGTTTAGACAGCGCGGCCAGATAATCTTTGCGCGAAGGATCCTTATTGTACATTTCCTCATTAATCAATTCGGCCAGTTGCTGTCCGTTCAGCAGAGGTATATTATGGGAAATATTTTTGATGCCGGCGAAGGCATTATAATCGAGCTTCACCTCTCCGGCTTTACCCCGTTTTGTGGTGACCAAAATAACGCCATTGGCCCCACGGGAACCATAGATGGCACTTGATGCGGCATCTTTCAAAACCTGAATGCTGGCAATATTATTTTCATCCGGCATAGCTCCGCCGATCATCCCATCCACGACATAGAGCGGATCGGTTCCGTTAATGGATCCAACGCCACGGATACGGATAGCGCCATTGGTTACCTGCACTCCAGGCACGGCGCTCTGAAGCGTAGCAATTGTACCACCAGGTACTTTCACCAGATCTTTGGTGTCCACAACAGCGATGGAAGAGGTCAGATCGACCTTCTTCTGTTTACCATAGCCTACCACCACAACTTCATCCACGGCAATTTCTGCGGCAACAAGTGGAATACTGATTTCCGAAGAATTACCGATTACATATTCTGCCTGATTATAACCCACATTGGATACAATAAGGACTTCTCCCGGATTGAGTTTGAGTACAAATTCGCCTTTCTCGTTTGTTGAAGTACTGAGGGTTTTATCCTTCACTTTGATCGATGCCCCAATAATTGGTTTTCCTTGATCACTGATGATCTTTCCATGAATCACTTTTTCCTGAGCAGACAGTCGTCCAATGCCCATTAAAATGGAAGCCATTAACAACCATTTCACTTTCCTATTCCTTTCTTTGGGAAAACAAAAGAAAGAAGACACATAATTTCTGTTCATAATCTTTATTTGAGATAAATGTCTTTTTGCCCCTTGAGGCGAGTACTTGGTTATTTATTTATACAAATTGGTTATTTATTACTTATATGCTAACTGTATCTGCTCACCGCTATGTGCTATCTGGTCACATAATAAGCTCGCTTTAACAGGTGGCATCCCTTAAAAATTCACTATTGCATTTACTGGATCATTTATTTAAAATGAACTGGCTTTTCGCCAATTGGTTACAAAGCAAAGCTATTGCTTTCAACAAAATCGCTTTGCAACGAATATTTAAAAGAAGGGTAAAAATGTTTAAAAGCTGTTATCGAAGACCATTGCCATTACTTTTGGATATCGATCCAGAACCTATCTTGAGATCAAAACAGGAAACCTACTGGAGATATCATTTTGAGAGATCTATAGAAATGCGGTGATTAAGTAGCCAAGCGAAAACAGTTTAACAAAAAAAAGCAACATTAATTTATAATCTTTTGAAGAAATATTAAAAATATTTCACATCTTTGAATTGACTTATGCAATCGATTGAATTGGCCATTTAACGCATATTTTGGATAGTTTATCCGACCTATTTTTTAAAGAAAAACCAAACTTAATGGAATATTTTTCGCTATTGAAACACCATTCCGATGAAATCATCAAATTCATCGCTAATTGCGGTATATTTTCCTTACTCCTCAAAAATGGTAAGGTGATCCATTTTATACCGGACGACCCGGATCATTTTACCGAATGGCTCCATAGGAAAGGCATCAAAAATATTAAAAAATCACAATCTGTCACTATTGAGGAAGAGATTCCCGTATAAACGAATAACGGAATAATCGTATTCCTAGATAAAAAGAATTTGCTTAACGGCCGAAAATAGTACAATATTAACCAATTGAACCCTTACCCTCATTCCAGTGTATGAATGGCCAGTATTAAACTTCGCATATCCTGCTGAATAGAACGTATGGTCGCCTGCAATTCATTGTGCATATTGGCTAGATCATGTAGTTCCTCGGCTGCAAAAGTTCCACCATTCTTAAAATAAAGCTGCTGCAGGGGACTATCCGGTTCATCGTCCAAACCATATTGCAGCCAGCGCTGCCGCATTGTTTCTATCAGTGACGAGTTTTCAGCGTTGCTAAATTTTTTCTCGGATAAAATTCCCCAAACTGAGCTTGGGTAGATCTGCGCCTTATTATTTTGATACCAAATACTTTCAAGCATATTACGTTGCAGCTGCATCTTGACCTTTTTGCCTTTTGGGTTCAGTGTCATAAATCCCAATACGGCGGTACCGACCCCGCCAGCGATGCTCAACCCATTGTTGAGGCCATCATTTTTGACCGTTGTTGCAGTAACCGCTGTCACCGCTCCCAGAAGTATAGAAGCCACCGTCAAACGGGTCTGCGTTTTCGCATTCAGTTCGTCTATATATCCTGCGAGCTTATCGATACGCTCACCGTTACAGTCCAACTCCGCTGCAATGGCATTCAGTTCTGTCTCAAACAGCATGTACCTTTCAGTCATCTTTTGCCTTGCCGCCAATTTCAGTGTAGCACTATTCGCAGTCCCCAAATACTGGATAATGGGTTCTGCAAGATTGAGGTATTTGATCAGCACAAAATCATGGTAAGAAAAAATTTTCCTTATCTGGATACTATCCGAGGCAGCGATTTCCTGTATTGGAATTGATGTATAGGCCACATTTGGCGCACAGTAGTTTGTTGTCAACGTATGTACCTGAACATTGTTGATCAAGGTCGAACAGGCTGTCAACAGCAATATGGACAAAAAGAGAAAAGATCTGATCGTTAGAAGAAGTATTTTCATTACCTGAGGTTATGCCTTAATTTTTACAACAATAACCTTTTCAGAATGTTTTTGCCCCACCTATTTACTTTTTTGGAAAACAAAAAGAAGGCCCTATATTTTTTTGAAAATCCGCACAACAGGTCGATCACTCCATATTTTTTTAATATATTTAAAATGAAAACAGGAACCCATTGTATACAGATACAATGCGGGTGCAAAATATACGAGCCTAGCAACATCAAAAGACCATTTATGAACAAAACCCTTTTTCGGAACCTATTTATTGTATTATCATTCGTTGTGATACTCTTGCCCATTTACCCATCTATGCGGTCGTATTTCAGCAAAACATGTATTACCGAAAAATATGGAGTCAATTACAACGAGCAACGCAAAAAGCTGGGGCTGCATCCCATTCCAGCTAGCTGGGGCAGAAGGAACCTTGATTCCTGCATCATCTGGTATAATCCGAGCGGCAATATAGGGCATCGCTGGAAAAACATCTATTTTAAAGGCTGCAGTATCAAAAAAGAACTCGATCTTTTTTCTTTCGGATATGATGCCGAAAAAAGACAATATACCAAGGTATTGGAAGTGACGACAGATTATGATTTACAGGAGAAAGTGTTGGATATCCGCTATAAAGTGCTGACCGCATCATACAGTAAACAGATCGAAAAAAAAGAAGCTGACTCATTGATCAGCTCTTTAGCGCTAAATGACTCCAAGTGATCCTTCTTCAGTAAACTTTCGATAAAAAACGGTATTGAACAATGTTCAATACCGTTTTTTATGGACATATCATTTTTACTTCCAGATACGAAGTCTTTCAAATTCACCATAACCTAACTGGTTGTTACCGGCAATCTGATAAAGTCCGACGCGCAGTCTTTTGCCGTTCAGATCGGGGCGTAGAAACGGTGTTCCGGGAAGATCCTTCCAGTCCATGCCATCTCCCGAGCAACGCAAAAAGAAATAATTACCGATCTTCTGAACCTGAAGGTAGGGCGAAAAATTTAGGCCGGTTCCTGTATTCTCTTCCTGAAAAATCTGTGGGCCGATGCTCCGCGAAAGATTGCCCAGGTTCCATCCCGTCAAAATACAATTGGTGATGTAGGCATCCTTACTATCCACGCGTTGAATCATGATACCGGCTTCACTTGATGTACGTGCTTTGCGGGCCAAGCCTGCCACATCGCTTATCTTAACCTCTAGCGTGAAATCTCCCTCCAGCTCTTTATAAACAAAGGGGGCCAGAAGGTCTGCATCACCCCATTTTGTATTTTTGGACTGGATTTTCCAGGTTCCATTCAAGTAGGAAAGCGCTGTCTGTGTACTGTCGGTTCTTTCACTGTATTGATAACCATCCCAGAAAGGAATTTTCTGATCCTTGGCGGAATAGCTTTCATCGTGTGCTGGCTGTACCAATTGCGGCCTTTTCGCCGAAACCCCTTCCACTACCGGCTTACTGACATGGCCAAAGGCATCCTTTGCCAGAACTTCGATGGATTTTCCAGGTTCGAATGATTTAAAGAGATGGTAAGACTGTTGCTTCCAGCCTGAACTTTCGCCCTCAGAACGGAAGAGATACCACATTCCCGCTTGCTTTTCGACCTGTACAAATACCTGATCCGCATTGATCAGGTGCGGCGGAGAAAGCACCTGCGGAACATACCCGTCCAGCCCATTGGCCAAGCCTGCTTTCCACTGACTGAACTTTGCGTTTATCTCATCCGATGTTAAGGTGCCAGAATAGGCGCGAAAGAAATGAAATGGATAAGCCAGTTCAATGCTAGTCTTATTTACCCCCAGCAGTTTTTCAGAAAACACCCGCTTTTCAGCCTTCCCATTGCGATAAAAGCGCTTTTTTCCTTTATCATGCACAAACAAAGCATGCTGCCAGGCAGCGCCGTCGTACCAGTCAAAATCCAGCGTATACTGCTGCTGACGAAGAATGTCCGTTAGCGCCGCACTTTCAAAAGCCTTACCTTTCAATGCCAATCTATTTCCCGCTACCACCACCTCCGCATCGTCAAGCGCCACTAAGGTATCCTTTGCTGTTCCCTGGTTCCGCAAAGTGCTGAGCTTTCCGAGATTTAAATCGTCAGTTTGCAGCCCAAAGAAATCCGATTTCGGGACTTCATTGGCCAAACTGGCCACTTCCTCCTCATCCAAGCTCGTATTATATACCTGCAAACTGGATACATAGCCCGAAAAATACTGATCTAGCACATCCGAAGCTCCCAGGACAAAAACATCTCCGGGCCTGACAAACAGCATCCTATTTTCCCTGCGTTGCAGCTTTCCGTCCACATAAATAGATTCCTGATAGCCGTCAAAAGAAAATACAATATGATGCCATATATTTGCGCCTGGAACCGATGCATATCCCAAATCAGGCCAGGAGCCATGCGTGATGGCCCCACGTCCGGGATCAGTACCATAACCAAAAATTGCTTTGCTGAGATCCTGCTGCCCCGACGACCAGGCAACCAACTGTTCAAACCTGGCGATGTCCGGATTATTGACCCATAGCGCAATACTATAAGAACTATTTGTAGCCAACGACTGTGGCACAGTGAAAGTCGAGCGCAATGCGGTAGCTCCATCAAAGAAGAATGCCTTTTTACCCTGATAATTTTTAACGGCCAAGGCATGTTCTGTACTGAACATCCCCCCGAGTAGCCCTTTATTCTGAATACCTTTTACCTGTTGCCCCTCCTGGTAATTGGCCGCATCGATATGGATTAAATTACCCAATGTTATTTCCTTGACGGGCATCGTTTGTGCTGCAGACCACAGCGTCTGTTGTGGAAGCTTTTGTGCATACACTTTCATGTTCCAAACGCCACGAGGAAGTCCATTCACTTGCGTGTTCAATACATGTAATCTAACATATCTTGCCATAGCTTTGCCGTGTTCAACAATAGGACTTGCCCAACGGTCATTATTCGAGCGATCTACAAAGCTTTTCCAGGCAAGACCATCCACAGAGGTTTCGAGTCGGTATTGATAGGCATAAGTTGGGTATTCAAACTGAATGGATATGGTCTGTATATCCAGCTTCTTACCCAGGTCAATAGCTACCCAGGCCGGTCCTTGATTATTTTTGGCACGCCATAGTGTTCCATTGTTGTTGTCGACTAAGAATGCAGGCCTAAAATCTGTATTGTAGTAAGAGGAGGCCTTCACCGTTTTCCCAAAAGCCAAATCGACCGGCCCTGTAACTGTTGGAAGCAAATCTGTCACACCAGCATGTGTGGGCCGCACCGGCTCAATATCGCCGTCAGGCCTAAAGAATAGCTCGTCCATGGCAACCTGACGGTGGAAGCCGCCCCCAGCATGTGGATTATTATGCCTGTGATAGACGATGAAATAACGATTATCCTGTTCAAGAATACTATGATGTCCCGGACCATGAATACTACCATCCTCGTTTGTAATCAATATCGGATTGGCCGATGGATATTCAAAAGGTCCCATGGGACCGATTTTACTTTTAACATATTGCACACGATAAGTACCATCTTCACAATGCCCCGAGGAGTACATCAGGTAATAGATGCCCTTACGCTTAAACATATAGGGCGCCTCAAAAAAGTCCTTTGCCACCGTATTAGGAATCAATGCTGTTTTTTCGAACGTTTTCATATCCCTGTTGAGTATCCCCACCCCACATCCATGATCGGGGTAGATTCCCCAGGTTCCCCAAAATAGATAGATGCGACCATCATCATCCCGAAAGGTTTGCCCGTCCAGAGTAATTACACCTGGAACCATATAGTTCGGGATCATCGATTTGCCACCGGCTACCAAAGGTTCCCAGGGGCCTGTGGGGCTGTCGGCCACTGCCCCAAAAATTTCTACAGGCTGACTATAATAGAGGTAATATCTTCCGTCGTATCCCTGCGTCATATCAGGAGCCCAGTACCAGTGTGTATTGGGCCAGTTCATGGGTTGAATGGTCCAGTTCTTAAAATCCCTGGATGTCCATACCTGTGATGGCCCTGCTCCCCAACCATTACCATCGGTGGTCGCATAGATATAATACGTATCTGCAATTTTCTTGATGCTCGGGTCCGCAAAATACCCAGGCAACAGTGGATTCAATACATTAGGCTGTTGGTAGGGTTTCAACGGCTGTGCCACCAGCCCTGTAAGCGACATAACCAGTGCAACCAAAATAGCGAAAGAAAAATGATGTTTCATGATAACACAAAGTTTACTGGTACATAAAAAACGATATCGCCATTCAACTAACTTTACAACAAATAAAATCTACGATAAATGTCTATTTAACATTAAATTTATAACTTCGATCATCGCATTACAAATTTTGAGGGCTAATAGGTTAAAAATGGGCTATTGAAGGTTAAAATCTACCCATAAATCGAGGGTACAATCCTTCATCTTTGTAAGAACAATGATCTTCGGCGTATTAAATGAGCAATAACATGTCAAAAATGAATCTTAAAAAAAGCTATTGGATCCTATTTGCGCTCGTATGCACACAGTTGCCAAGCAGCGTATATAGCCAACAGGACGAACACCCCGTATGGAAAGCAGTCAAAGCACAGCAAGCCACTTTAGGTGTAGAAGAGGGTGCCAAAAACTTTACCCTCAAAAACCTCCATGTAGCTATCCTCAATGCATCGCAGACGCTATCTTCTTTTCGCCCCAACGGCGGCGAAAAAGATTTTGACTATACACCTGTTGAGCTCCTGAGCAAAAGAGACCGCAATAAGTTTTTTCATATCGGTGATATCAATATCAGTTTGCGCCGTCAGGGTGATACCCCCTGGACTTCCTACTCATCGGCGGCAGACCGTAAACATGTCATCCCAATAAATCCGGCAAAAAACGATCTTGCAAGCGCAGATATCAGCCCTACGCTCAACAATATTCCGTTGAAGGTTGTACGCAGCTGGCGAGATGACGGAGGCGATCTGATCCTGAGTTTTGAAGTTTCAAATCCCAACGATTATCCCATCGAAATCGGCGCGCTGGGTATCCCACTTCCCTTCAACAACAACATGGATTGGAAAAATCTCGATCAGGCACATGCACAGAATGTCTTTTTCGATCCCTATATCGGCCAAGATGCGGGTTATCTACAGGTCAACCGCCTACATGGCAATGGGCCGAGTCTGTTGGTATTGCCCTATAAAAATGCAGGCTTTGAAGCCTACAATCCGCTCAATACAGACCCTACCCCCCGAAGTATTACCTTTGAGGGATTTCATGAATGGATGATCCACAGTAAGGCCTATGCCGAGACTGATTGGAAAGGCGTAGAACAATGGAATACACCGACTTCTACCCTCTTGAAACCACATGAGTCAAAGACCTTTGCCTTAAAATTTGTCCTCGCGCCAAGCATCCGGCAAATTGAATCGGAGTTATTGAAAAACAATAGGCCTGTCGCTGTTGGACTTCCCGGATATGTTGTCCCCATGGACAATCCCGCCAAACTTTTTGTTAAGCACAACAAAGCGGTCAAAAGTGTCAGTGTCTATCCCGAAGGTGCATTGACCCTGACAAAAAAAGGAAGCACAGCTCAGCAATGGACCAAATACGAAGTGAAGGGCAACCGTTGGGGACGTGCGCGGCTTACCATCAACTATGGGGATGGCATTACACAGACGATCCACTATAAAGTAATCAAATCCGAAAAAGAAGTTGTACAGGATCTGGGCCATTTCCTCACCACCAAGCAGTGGTATGAAAATGACAAGGATCTCTTTGGCCGTTCACCATCTGTCATATCCTATGACTATGAAGAACAGCAGCCCATCACCCAAAATAGGAGCGCCTGGTTTGCAGGCCTCAGCGATGAAGCTGGAGCAGCAAGCTGGCTTGCCGCCCTGATGAAACAAGTACTGCAGCCCGATCAACAGGAAATAGCCAAATTGAAACGTTTTGTCAATGAGACACTATACGGTCATATCCAGCATAAAGAAGGCGACAAGAAATATGGTGTTGTCAAAAGCCTTTTTTATTATGAACCAGATTCAATGCCCGCCGGTACCTACCGTTCGGATATCAACTGGAAAACCTGGTCTGCCTGGCCCAAAAAGGAAGCCGATGACATTGGACGATCCTACAATTATCCACATGTTGCGGCAGCACACTGGGTGATGTACAGGCTCGCCCGCAACTACAACAATCTGGTCAATGAGGAAACCTGGGACAAGTACCTCGAACGGGCTTACCAGACCAGTATCGCCATGGTCGAAAAAGCACCTTACTACGCGCAATTCGGTCAAATGGAAGGCAGTATCTTCCTTATCGTCCTCAATGATCTCCGTAAGGAAGGATTAACAACGATGGCCGACAAGCTTGAAGCCGCCATGCGCAAGCGAGCAGAGCATTGGAAAACCCTCAATTATCCATTCGGGAGTGAGATGCCATGGGATTCTACAGGTCAGGAAGAGGTATACCTCTGGTCGCGCTTTTTCGGCTTCGACGAAAAAGCTCAAGTGACGCTCAATGCCATCATTGCTTACATGCCTACCGTACCGCACTGGGGTTACAATGGCAGTGCACGCCGTTATTGGGATTTTGTCTATGGCGGCAAGCTCTCCCGTATCGAGCGGCAGCTCCATCATTATGGTTCGGCCCTCAATGCCATTCCCGTCCTTACAGCCTACCGCGACCATCCAGACGACTTCTACCTGCTCCGTATCGGACATGCAGGTATGATGGGTGCATTGGCCAATGTCACAGCCGACGGCTTTGGCCCCGGAGCATTCCACTCCTACCCATCCACACTGGCCAATGACGGCATCTCGGGCGATTATGGAACCGGCTTTTACGGGTATGCCGTCAATTCGGGGACCTATATTGTCGAACATCCCGAATTTGGCTGGCTGGCTTTCAGCGGAAATCTAAAAACCGAAAAACAACAGGTCAAGGTTGCCCTGACTACAGCTTCCAAAGGACGTGTCTTCCTGGCAAAAGAAAATCTTTGGTTGACCACAGATGCCGGAGAAATTGCCGAATTGCACTACGATCAAAAAGACCGCAGCGTCACCCTGATCTTCAATAATGAAGCAAAACATAACAGCACAAATATTCTGCTCAATGTAAATCCCGAAAGCCATTATGAGGTGGAAGGAATAAACCAAGATCCATTGAATCGCTATGTAATACCCCTATCAACAAAAACAGTAAAATTGAAAAAGCTGAAGTAGAAAAGAATCCAGACAATGGCCTACTAAAACATGGCCTATATCTTCTCCAGCCTCCATGCTAGAAACACAAGCGATTATAAGACTTCAAAAAGCGGGCTTTCATTTACATGGAAGCCCGCTTTGGTTTCGTAGCAGCAGCGCAGTTCAATTTATTTAAAAAAAATAATCTACTAATTTTATAGACTTTATTTTTAATTCCCTATATTTGCTTATCGTATTCAATCAACTAAACTTTTTTAACATTTAAGATCCCTTATGAAAAATCAACTATTCCACATTGCATCCATGCGAATGTGTTGCTAACACAAAACTACAGTGTTCTGCTGTAGAAACATTCCCCTAGAAATCCTGCAAGTAATCAATTGGCGTTGGCACTTGTTTAATTTTTAACTATTAATCCAAATTTCATGAAAAACATTGGAGTACGGCTGTATTCTATCTATTTTCTATTGTTCTTTTTTTGGGTACAACCCACTTATTCACAGAACAAGCCCAAACCTATCGTAAACGCTACCCTTGAGGGCCATATCATTGACGCTTCTACAAAACAGCCTATAGAAGATGTCACTGTGCAATTGGATGCTGTTACCCACTCTGTGAAAACCGACAGGGAGGGTAGATTTCAATTTGTTACTGGACAGAAGCTCCCCTTTAAGGTCAAGCTAACACATCTCAACTACAAGTCACTATCCCTTGTGATCGACAAAAGCCCCATTGTTATTGCGCTCAGCCCAGCGAGCAAAGACCTGGAAGAAGTTGTGGTAACAGGTGTTGCACAAGGTACGAGCCGCAAAAAGCTATCCTTTGCATTGACCAAAGTAGACCAGGAGCTGATCGGCACCGTTCCTGCGCTCGATGCTTCCACGAGTTTACGCGGAAAAGTCGCCGGCCTCCGCATCGACCAGTCGGGTGGCAATGCCGGGGCATCGGTATATCTCCGTGGATCAAAGTCGGTAACCGGAGAAATCGAACCGTTGATCGTGGTGGATGGCTTCGTCACAGCCCTCCGTCTTTCAGATCTTAATCCCAACGATATTGAGAGCATCGAAGTAGTCAAAGGAGCTGCAGCCTCGGCCTTATATGGAACCCGCGGCGAGGGCGGGGTCATTCAGGTGTTGACAAAAAACGGTAAAAAGGAAGGAAAACTGAATATCAGTATAGATAACGAACTTGGTTACTCAAGTCTGTTATTAGTTCCACCCCTATCCTATCAGCATCATTTCAAGGTCAATCCAGACGGATCTTTCCTGTTGGTCAATGGAGCCCGGGTGATCGACTACAAGGAAAATGGTTTTTCGGTCAATCTGCATCCCTATAAAGACTATGTGGACAATACCAAAAATCTATTGGGCCGGACCAGTTATTTTACCAATTCCATCTCGGCCGCAGCAAGTGGTGAAAAATACAACATCTATTTATCCGCACAAAACCAACATAAAGGCGGTGTTTCACCAGTGGTCGATGCAGACAAAAGACAGAACATTCTGTTCAATCTTGGTTACCGCGTTTCACCCAAAATTACAGCCGATCTAACCACGCAGTATAGCTTCTTCAATACACCTTCGAGTGCTGTATCCAGCCGTTCGGATGGACTGCTTTATTCGACTTTACTTGTCGAGCCTTTTATCGATCTCAGCGAAAAGAATGAATCGGGAAAATATGTCTACCTACCCAAAGGGAGCAATCTTTCCGGTCAGCAATGGACCAATCCTTTCTATCGACTGAGCAATGAGGAATACGCCTATCAGACCGAGAATCTGCTGCTGGGTGGAAAACTAAAATATGTAATTACCGAACACCTGAGTGCCGAAGGAGCCCTTTCCTTACAGACCAAACAATATAATACCGAAGAATACTACCCTAAAGGATATCAGACCATTGTCCCGGATGTCAGTCTGAATAATGGGAACTATGCTTTAAGAACCTCCAAAAGCACCAGCAAAAATGGTCAGCTACAATTAAATTACAACCGCAGGACTGGCAATCTGGATTGGGGTCTTACTGCCAAATATGTGTATGAATTTGCATCGCAGGCAGGTTTCAATGCTTCCGGTCGAAATCTTACGGCCCCAGTCAAAAGCCTAGATGTGACAGAACCGAGCACGAGGATTATTTCATCCAATTGGGAGAAAACAGTTAACCATGGCTATTTCCTCAACGCCAAGTTTGCCTGGGCAGATAAACTATTTGTCGACGCCCTCGGCCGGCTCGATCAGAGTTCACGGTTTGGCCGCGATGTCGGTACAGCCTTTTTCCCCCGCATTTCCGCCGCCTACCGTTTGACGCAGGATATCAAGCTCGATCCATTGACAGAGTTTAAGCTGCGGGTGGCATATGGAAAAGCGGGAAGCCTTCCTCCTTTTGGCGCCAAAGACAGCCGCGTCAGCATCACCAATACAGGGGGTGTCAGCTATACACAAAATGACAATACCGATCTGAAGCGGGCAGTTACCGCGGAAACGGAACTTGGTTTTGATGCCGTCTTATTTAAGCGACTGAATGTGCAGTTCAACTATGCTTTTTCAAATAGTACCAACGATTTTATTTCTGTCCCAGCCTTTACACCAATTTCGGGCTCAGCAAGCATCTACGACAACCTAGGCGCTGTAAAATCAAATTCTCTCGAGCTGGAGGTCAATGGAAAAGTGCTCGAGCATAAAAAGTTTAATTGGTCATCAGGCCTTACTTTCAGCCGCGTCCGTAGCCGGATTACCTCGCTGGGCGATGTTCCCGAGTTTACATACAACGGTTATCGAAAAGCTGTCGGTGCCAGTACCACCGCAATTTATGGGTACAGTATCCACTCGGATCTCGCGCAGTTGCAAACCAATGCCGACGGTTTTGTCATCAATGCCGGTAACGGTACCAAACGGGTTGAAGACTATGTGGTAAATGACTTTGGTGTTGTGGTCGAAAAAGCAGCTTTAGGTACGGCAAATGAAGCGCCCGTATTTTATGTCAATGCTGCAACTGGCAATGCCAAAATTATCGGCGATGCCAATCCAGATTTTTTACTGGGCTTTACAAACACCTTTAATTACGGGCGTTTTTCACTTTACAGCGTGCTGGATTGGCAACAAGGGGGACAGAAATTCAATGAAACCGCGCAATATCTGACCTATGTCTACCGCTCGGAATTTTCAGACCGGAGTGCCGCCGCAGGCAAACCGCTAAACTTTACCACCCAGGTATTCAACGCTTCACAAGTAACAGATTATTGGATCGAAAAAACCACCTATTTGGCCCTTCGCGAGCTAGCGTTATCCTATAAAATCCCAACAGAAAAACTAGGTCTTTCCAAGGTTCTGAAAAACGCCAATCTATCTCTTATCGGCAGAAACCTCTTTATCTGGACAAACTATAAGGGAGTTAATGTTGATGGAATCGGACAGGATGGATTCAACTACCCTACCTACCGTATTATTTCAGGAAAACTAACCTTCAATTTTTAACCTAATCAGACAAAGTAAAACATGAAGAAGATATTTTTTGGTTTAGCCGTGCTTTTCTCACTAGGCTCATGCGAATCAATCGGATTCGATGACCCCTCGACATTGACGAATGCCGAAGCCATAGAAAAGATAAAAAGTTTGGGTTATGTACTCACAACAAGCAGTGTGCAAACCGCCTTTAATACCACGACCAATAACGCTGGTGGCTCCCATTTTAGTCTTTGGGCAGACCAGTCAACCAATACCAACGGCAGCCAGTCCTGGTGGGATTTTGCGAACGAACCGCGGTTACGTTTGAACAACAATTCCGCTTACCGCGGTAATGCAGCCGTTCGTGAAGTGTATTCCAATTTCTATCAGTCCAATTTGGATGCCACCAAAGTGATCGACCTGATCGAGAATCAAAAGTTGACGATCTATGATGACAAGGGTGCCGACCGGACCAAAGACTGTCTTATTGGTGCCTACTATGCAAAAGGTGTCTCCCAAGGTTACCTGGGCGCAATATTCGACCGCGGACTGATTGTCGATGATGTCAACCTTAAACTCAAGGAGTTTCCCAATTCCTATAAAGAGCTGATCGAGAATGGCATCAAACATCTTGATAAGACCTTGCAGCTTATTGCCGAAACACCCAACCTGAATTTCGATTTTTTAAAGGGTGTCACCATTTCCAAAGGCGATCTCGTATTGCTGATCAATTCGCTTTCTGCACGGATCCTTTCCTCCGTAGCACGGGATAAGGCCGAAGCAGAAAATCTGGGTTCTCCTTATTGGAACAGAGTTCTTGCCTATGCCAACAAGGGTTTTACCACCGATTACACCATCACCACTACCGTGGGCGGCTATTACAATGCCCTGGTCGATGTACTCGAACGGCCTTACGGAACGGCCTCCTATGTTCCTGCAGATATCAAAATCGCTTATTTGGCGGATAAAACAAAAAAAACGCCCACAGCTTATCCAACCAACAACAGCATTATCTTGGGTCCTATTGAATCTGACGACAAACGTTTCTACCAATATTTTACTTACACAAGTAACTTCGGTATTTTGCTTGAAGCCAGAGGAAGGGGGCTTTTCAGCAATTACATGCGTTCCCGGTGGATGTATCCCAAATTGTCTACCCTCAATGTTGCTGGCGCTGTCAATCCTTACTTTTTGGCCGAAGAAACACGCTTATTGCGGGCAGAAGCAAAATACTGGTTGAAAGATTACGATGGTGCTGCCGCTGAGCTGAATGCTTCGACAGCCTCCCGCAAACAAAAAGGAGGTCTTCCTGATGTGATAGCCAACGCCAGTGCCCTACGCGATGCCATTCATTATGAATATGCCATAGAAATAGATGGGGCGGGTGGTACTTTTGTACCCTTCACCTTTATGCGGAGAAATGATCTGCTACAGGGCGGCACGCCCACCCAGTTTCCGATACCACAGATCCAACTGGAACTCATCGGAGAACCTGTCTACACTTTCGGTGGGAATGAGTCTGCCGGTGAAAAAGGCAAATTTGGTGAGCTTGGTACAGCCCGCGACAATGGCTGGAAGCCAGCTTCAAAATAATCAAACAGAACAACCATTCTGTCGAACTAACCCCGTTTATATATACGCCTTCTGTTTTCCGCGCTGCACACAGCAGCGTGGAAACAAAGGCTATTTTTAAGGTTCTATTTAGCTCAGCAGCTTTTGCTGAAATGCAAAACGGATCAGATCGGCCGTATTTTTGCTTTTGGTTTTGTCCATCAGGTTCTGACGGTGCCCTTCGACAGTCCGTTTGCTCAAAAAGATTTTATCCGCAATTTCCACAGCGGTGAAACCCTGCGCAATGAGTTCCAGTACGGCAAATTCCCTTTCTGTGATTTCATACTGCGACAGCCGTGAAGTAACATCAACATTCGCGCTATTCTCAACATCAAAATTTTCCATAAACCGTAGACCGAAATTGGTCATCAGATATTTATGCCCCTGAGATAAACGTAACAATCCAAATAAGATTTCATCATAATCCCCCCCTTTAGATAGATACCCGTCTGCGCCACTCCGAAAAGCTTCGGCTACATCAACCGGATCTTCAATCATGGAAAGCACAGCAAACCTAAGATCAGGATATATTTTTTTGGCCATTCGGATGAAACTCACACCATCCATGCCCTGCATATTCAGGTCCGTTAAAACCAGATCCGGCAATGCATTTTGTTCAAGATAGATTAATGCATCCTCTGCACTGTCTACTTCTCCTACCACCGAAAGCTTGTCGTGGGTATCAATGATCAAGCGTATCCCATTTCGCACAAGTCGATGGTCATCAACTAAAAGAATTTTAGTCATTTTTCCTCCAATCCTACCAAGATAATCTATTTTTTTAATTAAGTTATTTTTTAAAATAAGTTCACGTAAAAATCCCCTCCAGTTCTACTTGACCTTTCGCCATATCTTTTCATTACCCACCTGATTATAGTGGGGTGCCAGCGCAGAAAAGCGTAGTGTCTCCTGACTGCCTAAGGCAAGGTAGCCGAATGTTTCGAGGCTTTCATCAAAAAGGGACAATACCCTGGCCTGCAGCTCTGTGTCAAAATAGATCAGCACATTGCGACATAGAATCAGCTGAAAAGCATTAAAAGAAGCATCACTCACCAAGTTGTGAGAAGCAAAAACAATACGTTCCCGCAAAGTGGAATTGAATTTTACCCAGTTATAGTTCGCGGTATAGTATGATGAAAAATCAGCTTTACCGCCCGAAAGCTGATAATTTTCAACATAGGATTTTAGGTTTGCCATCGGGATAACAGCCTTCTTTGCCTGCTCAAGCACCGAGGGGTTGATATCGGTGCCGTAGATCAATGATTTGTGCAGCAGATTGTCTTCCTGCAATAGGATTGCCAGTGAGTACGCTTCCTCACCTGTCGCACAGCCCGCTATCCAGATGCGGATAAAGGGCGAAGTACGCAATTTGGGAAGGATTTCATGGCGAAGATTTGCAAAAAAGCTTGGGTCACGAAACATTTCGGTCACATTCACCGTCATCTTTTCAACAAATCGCTGCACGTATTCCGGATCGTGGACAACACGATAACGTAGCTCGGCGAAACTCGCAAAATTATCCAGCAGGCAAAGCTGGTTGATCCGCCGCGATAAGGATGCTTTCGTATAGTGGGTAAAGTCGTAACCATAGAGACGCTCCACATCCTCCATCAGGATCATGACCTGCTCTTGGCTGACAATTTTTTTCCCCGTGGTCATCCTGCTATTTCTCTTATCATCTGCACAAGCAGTTCAATGTCGATCGGTTTCGAGATATAGCCATTTGCCCCTGCAGACAGACATTTTTCACGATCGCCGGTCATGGCCTGTGCCGTCACGGCGATAATAGGCAATTCACTTGCATTCCATGAATCACGGATCAGCTTGGTGGCTTCATAGCCGTCTATCTCGGGCATCATCATATCCATGAGCACAATACCTATGCCGCCATGATCCCGTAACTGAGCAAGTCCTTCTTCTGCAGAAAGACTGCCTATCGCCTGAAAACCTCTTGACTTCAAAGCCAATTTCAACGCAAATATATTGTTCTGATCATCGTCGATGATCAATATGGTTTTATTTTTATCCATGCTCCTGATTTATTGCGTTATTATTCATACAGCCATACGCGCAAGAGAGACAATAGCTGATCGATATCCACCGGTTTGGATATATAATCAGACGCTCCTGCGGCAATACATTTTTCCCTATCCCCCATCATTGATTTGGCTGTAACAGCAATAATGGGCATATTTTCGTATCGCTGATCTTTTCGGATCGAAGCAATCGTTTCGTAACCATCCATTTCGGGCATCATCATGTCCATCAGGATCACCGCCACATCCGGATTATCTTCCAGCTGTTTCAGCGCATCTTTTCCGTCCGTTGCCGGCACAACGGTCATCTGATATTTTTCGAGCGCTTTGGTTAGCGAGAAAATATTTCGAATGTCGTCGTCCGCTACAAGTACTTTTTTTCCCTGCAGAATATCCTGCAAAAATCCAAGTCTACCCGGCGATTTGGTAGAAGGACCATTATTTTCCTCTACAAGATGTAGAAATAGACCGACTTCGTCCAAAATACGCTGATAGGAATTAGCCGTTTTTACAATGATAGAATCCGCATACCGTTTTAATTTCATTTCCTCTACCTGCGAAAGGTTCTTACCGGTAAATACAATAATCGGCAAATTTTCAAGGCCTTGGTTTCGTTTTACGGCTTCCAATGTCTCGTAGCCAACACGGTCTGGGACCCCCATATCAAGGATCACACAGTCGGCAGTGTCTGAGCTCAGCGCCACAATGCTATCTTCTACATTGCTCTTGATCTCCGAGGCAATGTCAAAACTTTCAAGAAAGAGCGACAGCGCCGCAGCATGTTTGGGATTTTCTTCAACGATCAATACTTTTTTGGGATGCCGCGTAAGGGCATCTTCTATTTTACGGAACATATCGCCCATCTGCTCCAATGCCATCGGTTTATTGATAAAGTCTATGGCGCCCTGAAGCAGGCTTTCTCTTTTAACCTGTAAAGAAGACATAATATGCACAGGTATATGTCGAGTCTTGGGGTTTTCCTTGATCTCAGCCATTACCTGCCAGCCATCTTTAAGTGGAAGCTGAATATCCAATAGGACCGCCAGCGGCATATAACGGGCCACCATCTCCGCAGCGATATCACCACGGACGACCACGATACCTTTGTAGTTTTGCTGACGCGTATATTTCAGCAGGATCTTTGCGAACTCAATATCATCTTCAACAATCAAGATAAAGCGGTCGCCTGCGACGATGCTATCGCGATCATCCGGAATATCGGCTGGAATAGGAATCTCAGGCATCCTTTCCATGGCCTGCACTGCCACTTGTGAATCTTGCCCCACTACGGCGTGCTCCACCGTTTCAACGTCTGTTTCTCCGATCATTGGTCGCTGCAATTCCGCAGCAAATACGGATGGCATGTTGCCCGAAATCTGCTCCGGAAGGATAAGGCGGAATACACTGCCTTTGTTTTCTTCACTATCCAACAAGATTTCGCCTCCGAGCAGACGCGCCAGTTCCCGACTGATCGAGAGCCCCAGTCCAGTACCGCCAAATTTGCGGCGCGTCGAACCATCAGCCTGTTGAAAAGCTTCAAAAATCAGATGCTGCTTGTCTTTTGGTATTCCTATTCCCGTATCGCGCACTTCAAATACGATACGGTGTCTCTGCGACTGTTCGCGGTCAATATGCAAGGTAACCTTACCCGAAGCTGTAAATTTGATGGCATTCGACAATAGATTACGTAAAATCTGATCCAGGCGCTGCTTGTCTGTTTCGAGCTGCATCGGCAAACCCTTCGCGGCGCTCATTTCTAATCCGAGCTGCTTATCTGCGGCGATTGGTCCGAACATAGCCGTCAGTCCATTCAGTATATCGGCAAAATATACAGGCTGTACATCCAGATCCATTTTTCCGGATTCTATTTTGGAAAGGTCCAGAATCTCGTCTATCAAGGTCAGCAGGCTCTTTCCAGAACTCTGGATAACGGCTGCCGATTCCATCTGCTCTTCATTCAGGTTACCATCTGAATTTTCGGCCATCAAACGGGAAAGTAACAAAATTGAATTGAGCGGTGTACGTAGTTCATGCGACATATTGGCCAAAAACTCAGACTTATAGCGTGTACTTTGCTCAAGCTCTGCCGCCTTTTTCTGAATTTCCTGATTGCGTTCCGCGATTTCAACATTTTTATCTTCCAATAATTTTGAGCGCTCCTCCAATTCACGGTTAGATTGCACTAGTTCTTCCTGCTGTACGCGGAGTTCCTCCTCCGATGCCTGTAATTTATGGGTATGCATTTCGAGGCTCGAATTAAGGGATTCCAATTCGGTATGCTGTGCCTGCAGCTCTTCAGTCTGCGCCTGAGTTTCTTCCAATAGATTCTGCACCACAAGTCTAGCCTGTGCCGCCGCAAGTGTGGTACCTACTTTTTGCACTGCATCTCTAAAAAATGCCAGCTGTATGGAAGAAAAAGGCTGTAGTGACCCCAGCTCAATCACACCGATACATTGATTACCATCAAAAACAGGCAAGATAAAAAGGTTGTTCACCTGCACCTTTCCGATAGCAAAACTGATAACATAGCTGCTATTTTCGAGGTTTTCAAATAACTTTTCTTTCTCGTCTTTAAAGACCTGACCGACCATACCTTCTCCTGGAGCAAAGCGCTTATGGTCGGGATCTTCGAGTCCATAGGCTCCCCTTAAGACAAGTTCATCCTGTTCCATCAGATAAATGGCACCATTGACACAATTGCCATATTTTGTCAGATGGCCGAGCATAACGGCTGTGAGCTCTTCCTGCTGTTTATTACCCATCAAGAGGTTGCCCAGCTGGGTTAGTCCGGCCTGATGCCAATTGTTATTACTGAGTTCATCAAATGATGTTTTGAGCGACCTGGCCATTTCGTTGAGGGATCCCGTCAAGCTGCCCAAATCGTCCTGTTCGGCATCCTGAATCTGCATATCGTAATTACCGGCAGCAATCTCGCGTGCTATACGCTGGGTAATGCTCAGTCGGCGCTGGATCTCCTCATCTTTTCGTTTCAGGTCATTCTGCAACTCCTCACGCTTAAAGAAATCTGCCCTGAGGCGGAAGTAAAAAAACAGCGTAATTAGCAACGAAACTGCCGCAGCCAATAAAACAAATATGGAGGTGTATCCCGAAGAGCGTGTAAGTTCATCTGAACGTCGATTTAGCAGCGATTCTTCTTTATCTATGATTTTGCTGATCAACAAACGGCAACTGTCCATGTAGGTTTTGCCTTCTTCGAGCTGGGCAACAGAGACCATACCACCTCGTTTTTTGATGTTCACCAAATTCTCTAATCGATCTAGTCGAGACTGAACAAGTGTTGACAGGGTATCAATCACCTGCTGCTGCGCTGGGTTATCAGCCGTAAGATCGTGCGCGCGGCTCAGCGATTGAGGCAAGGACTGAAGACCATTTTTGTAGGGATCGAGAAACTTGTCCATCCCCGTCAGCAGGAAGCCGCGCTGGCCTGTTTCTGCATTCTGTAAATCCTGCAAAATTTTATTGACACGGCTCATGACCCGGCGGCTGTGATCGACCATCGCACTATTATGGATCTGCTTACGGATACTCACATAAGAAGCCGTTGAACTCGCTAACAGGATCAACAGTGAAATTCCAAAACCTACCTGCAGGTTTCTTAAAATAGTTTTAGGCATGCTTTTCAACAATTGAGTTAAGACAATGCCAACTGATGATCTAGATGGCCGCCAAATATAGCAATAGGGAGCTTAAATTAAATCCCGTGTCGCCCGGCCCCAACCATCTTACCGTATTTTAACAAAAACTTACGTATTTATCCCCCTTCAGCAATCTTGCCAACAATGATAGCGGAGGTAGCGGCGCAAAAATCTAGCCCCGAATAATCCGGATTATAGCCGCCCATATAAGGTACAGCCATCATGAAAAGACGTTGACTGGCGTTGCCGCTGTGGTCTACCAGCCGGAAGCTGTCGTCTATCTTTACACCGGGTACCTGCAAAAAAATGGCGCCATCCGGAGCCACAAACATATGGTCGTTGCCTGCCAGCATTTGTTCTTTGGCCTGTTCCACTGAACGAAATCGCAGGTAAGCTGGACTGACATTGCCATTGTCGACTAAACTCTTGAAAGGAAATTCTTCAAAGTTCAAGGGTCGCTGTCCTACACAATCCACAAATGTCTTATAATGGGTTTTTACTTCTATCCCAGATTCATCGGTATAAAAATAGTTAGCGCCGCGGTCGCTCGCAGGTTCAATCCGACTGTCCGTACCAACATTGACCACTTCCAGCCGACCAGCATCGTGTAGTGCGAGGAGCTCACGACTGGAACTCTGCGGCACAAAAGCGATGACAATGGAAATCAACGGCATCAGTACTTTTTTTAAACGCAGCATATCTTCGGCAGACATATATTTGGCCGGGTAATTCAGGGTAAAGCTCAAGGCAGAAAGCACTTCTTTCCAATAGATAGACTGACGCCTTCTGATAGATTTCAGCGCTTGTTCGTGCTCCTGGCGAAATCCCTCGAAGGCATCTTTCTGTTCCCTTAAACTGAGTACTGCTTCTACAAAGTCTTCCAGGCTGAGCTTTTCCACGATCGCATAAAAGTCGGGATCCTTTTCTTTAAACTGCGCTTTAAAATTACGATCAAACAGAAAATCCAACGACACGAAACCTTCATTTTCAAGTCTGTTAAGCATGAGTTCCTCTTCGGAGATCAAGAGCTTGTTGGCTAGGAAAGGTTCTTCCTGATGGAATCGGATCGCAGGCAGAAGACCACTGCGGGTATGCATCAATAACTTAAAATTTTCACTTCCCGGGTCGATCTGATATCTTAACTCACCTGTCTCCAGCGCCTCAAAAGACCCATTGTGGCGTGCCAGTGTACGGATAGCATCAATTGCCGTGAGCGAAGCGCCACGTAAGCCTACTGCATGGTCTGTTTTTAAGGCGAGCTTTGACGGCGGATAGGGTGATTCAAAATAATGTTCTACATTGCCCTCATACCTGGTTGGCCATTTATGTCCGGTACAGATGATAACCTTGTCTACGATATAGGTATCGGTGCTGCCCACCATGATTTTAACCTGCATCTGGCTATCGAGATCAATGATATCACTGACCTGGCTGCCGAGATGAATCTGTGTTTCTATCCCCTTTCCATCCGCCATCCGTTTCAATAGCATAAACTGCTCCGAAAGGTAGCGGCCAAGCAGCAACCGTGGCACCACCTTGTAGCGATTAAAATCGTCAACATCGATTCCATAGCTTCGAAGCGCGGTTTCCGATAAGGATTGAACATAATCCTCAATCGTGGAGACCAGTGCGGGAATTTCATGATCCGAGACATTAGTTAGATGCTCCGATGTAGCACCTTCGTAGCTATAAGGCATCCCTGCCCCCAATTGCTTGCGGGACTCGAAAATAGATACTTTGAGACCGGCTATATTCTTTTCGACCAATCTCTTGTACATAAACAGGCCACTGGGTCCACCCCCGATAATGGCTACATGAATGTTTTGTTGCATAGTTTTCGTTGCGCTGCCTAAAGGACAGTATTCGGTTCTAAGAACAAGGGTAAATTGCAGAAAGTTTTAGGCCCATTTATTCCCGGACAATAAAAAACGGGATAAATACGGACCACGATTTAAATACCTGAATCTCGGATTCTGCAAACGATCATCAAGTACCTGCTGTTTTTCGAATAAACAAAATGATAACAAATAACAATATTATGGAAAACAACATCAACAATCCGGAGATCATCAATGACATTATTAAGATCAACAACGACCGCATCGAGGGTTATAAAAAAGCTATTGATCTGGCGACAAGTCATGGTTTAGATAAACTTATACCAACATTTCAAAAATTTATCGGACAATCGGAAGAATTTATTGCCGAGTTGACACCTTATGTTGAGCTTGAAGGCAAAGAGGCGACGGATAGCACCATGCTGAGCGGCAAGCTTTTCCGTGCCTGGATGGGCATAAAAGTGAATATCACGGGAGATGACGAAAGAAGTCTGCTCGAAACCTGTGAGCAGGGAGAAGATGCCTTCAAATCAACTTATCAAACAGCTTTGGCTGAAGGATCGGAAGAACTTTCGCAAAATGTTCATAGCTTGATCAATACACAACTCAGCAAGCAGCTCGAAGCGCATAATATCATTAAAATGCTGCGCGATAGCAAAACCCTCTAAGATTGAAATAGTAAGTTTTCTTTTTCACGAAAAATACCGAAGTGTAATCCCTTCGGTATTTTTTTGTGTTTCGACTTCGTCATTGACTCATCTTAGCCAGGAATGTAGCGCTGCTTTTTCTGATTGCCTCCATTTCTCCCGAACAGAGATTGTTGTCGTAACAATTAGCATGATCAATAATATCATTTCACTTAAATACATCATCCTAAGATCGTCATGCTTCCATACGGTAACCATAAGCGGAAAAAGGAAATCTGAAAAATCATATGGTATAGCAGCATTGACACCACCGAAAGTTACATATAAGAGTATAAAGACATAAAAAATAATTGCCGTATACTGTATGAAAAAATATGAATAGCAGGAGAACCATTAGGATACCCCACATACAATGAGCCCCATCAAGATCATATTATTAAGAAATTTTGACATCGTACAATGCTCGATTCGGTAAACGGTTAAAAAAAGTAATATTTTACATGATTTTAAGCCTTTAATACATGGCTTTTTTGGTTAATAATGCGTCTTTTGAGATACAATTTCAAATCAATTATAAAGATAGGTACACGCTGCCATTATTTCATTAAAATATTTTCAGCATTTATGAGACCGGTTTATACGAATGCACTTTCAAATTTAGGGAACAGGATTTTTGAAATTCGACGAGAAAATTGCGACAAATACCTCTCCGAATATCATTTTCACAGTGAATGCCAGCTTACCTACATCATCAAGGGTAATGGGCAACGCTGCATAGGAGATCATCTGGAAGACTTTGAAAGCGACGAGCTGACATTTATCGGCCCGGGCTTGCCACATGTTTGGTATAATGCCCATGGTGATACCAGCCACGAACCTCGTGCACAGTCAATCACCTTACATTTCGATCCAGAAGCCCTACTGTCTTTTTGCCCCTTATTAGTTGAAACGGCCCCGCTGCATGACTTCCTGGAAAGATCGCGACAGGGAATGTTATTTTATGGGCAAACAAAAGATGCACTCAAAAAAATACTACGAAAAATGGTCAGCGCCTCCGATATGCAGAAAACAGCCTATCTATTTGAGAGCTTAGCTACCCTTCTTCACACAGAAGAATATGCTGTACTATCGGATAAGTCTTATAGCAATGGATCACCGCGCAAGGACGGAGAACTTATTTTTAACATCTACAATTATGTTTTTGAAAATTTCAACAATGAAATTTCCTTAGAGGAGGCAGCTAAATTGGCGAACTTGACCAAGCCATCCTTCTGTCGCTTTTTTAAAGCACATACACGAAAAACATTCTCAAAATTCGTCAATGAAGTAAGGATCAATGAAGCTTGCAGGCTGTTGGTTCAGGATGAGAACCCGATCACCAATATTGCCTATGCCTGTGGATTCAACTCCCTGCCCAACTTCAACAAGTTTTTCAAATCGATTAAAGGGATTACGCCTTCCGATTATAAAAGTAAGCTTTTATCAAATAAAGATTAGCGAGCAGTGCCGCCCTTGTAAAAAAGAGCTGTTAACATAGCTCTTTTTTTTTTAGCCCTTCGGTTCCAATGGGCTAACGGATGTTCCGGCCAGCTCACGCATCCAGTTATTGAAATCCACATCTGATGGTATGTCGAACTTTTTGCGCAGTCTATTTTTACGGACCTGTACTGCCCTGATCGTCACAAAGGTATATTCCGCAATATTTTTAGTAGTAAAATTGAGAAAGGCCATGGCACAAAACTCTAATTCTGTACTTCGCAGATTAGCGTCAAATGATTTAAGCGCCTGGATAAACTGTGGATACAATTCAGTAAATAAGATCAAAAATTCAGGATTGTTACTTTTGGCCAGGTCTATGAGCGTATTGAATTTATTTTCTCCGATCTGTTCGGTCAGTTCCTTATTGATTGTTTCGGTTTCTTGGAGTGCATCCTCTTTCTGTCCCAATATCTTCCTGTTGTGCTTCGACCGCCAAACAAAAAACGAAACCGCAACAAGAAGCAACAATAGGGCGTTAAGCGCAATTGTTCCTGCCCTTGACACCTTGGTATTCGATTCCTCATCTTTGAGTTTCAAAATTTGGTTGAGCACCTGATCGACTACCTGTCTATTTTCGCTTTCCAGCGAATCATTGAGCCGGCTAAAGGCCATTTCATATTGATCGGCTTTAACCTTGCTCACTTTGCTCCTTCGATAAAAATCAGCTAGCTCTCGGTACGAGTTCTTCATCCCGTTTCTGCTGCCTATTGCCCGCTTATTTGCTAAGCTCATTTCATAAAAGTCCGCTGCTTTTTTTAAATCCCCTTTCTTTTCCTCCAGAGCTCCTAACGAACCATATGTATTTAACACAACCGGAATTTTATATTTTTTCACAAGTGCCAGGGCTTTATCGAGATATTGTTGCGCCTTTACGAAATCACCCTTCTTCACATATAACTTTCCTAGGTTATCATAGACCACCAGGTAACGAAAGGCCTCCTTCTTTTCATCCTCTCCCTTCAAGTGATCCAATAGAAGATGATTATACTTCTCCACAGAATCAAGCTGACCTGTCGCATCAAAAACAATACTTAAATTTTCGTAGGTAAACTGATAGGATTTTTTTTGTTTTTCGCCTGTCAGTTTTTTGATCAGGCCCAGTTGCAGACGAAACTCCCGGATGGCTTGTTGGTACAATTTGAGCTCACCATAAGCTCGTCCACGCACGCGATGCACTTCGGACTGCGCGAGAATACCTTCCTTATAAAAATTAGTCCTTTCTACACTTTCAAGATGTTGCAATCCCTCTTTAAACAAGCCTACATGCACAAGGCCTTCCGCAATCCAAGAATGAGCCTTTCCTTTTCCTTCATCATAATTTGCTGCATTGGAAAGATTCAGTGCTTCTATCGCGGTTTCTATAAAGGGCAATAATTGCCCAGTGTTAAATAATTCTCTTGTTTTATTCAAAAGTGAATCAACTTCACGCTTCTGGCGATCATCAGCGATTGACTTAAGTGTAAATAAACATAAAATAAAAAGTAAAATTTGCTTCTTCATGGTAGTTCTAGGTCATTATTTAGGCATCTCTCGATTGTCTCCCTTGCTAGGTTCTTTAGATCTTATTATAGCACGTGCACATTTAGCTATTTTGAAAATTTAAACCACTGTTAAATCGATACAAAATCAATTTAATTTCCAATACACTTCCGTTCATACCCTTAAAAGAAAGACAGTTATCCTTCTGACCAAGACACTATTGCCATCACGTTTATATAAATAAGCTGTAATAAATGGCAAACTCATTGGTAGGAGAAATGCAATAAACAATCGTATTGAATTACAATAATTTATTAAAAACGAAGATAAACAATTGTCAAACAACTGGTGAATACCCAGCTATCACATAAGTATCACACATTTAATAAAAACACGGACCACCCGATGTTTTTGGGATATACTCGAGTTAAATACATCGAGAGCAAAGTACAAAAGCAATTTATATTAGATCGTTTCAACAGCATGTTCTTGTTTAGCAAGAGGGTTTCGGTGAATCTGATCGCGCATCCAGTTGTTAAAATCTATATCAGAGGCAATGTTAAGCTTTTTGCGCAATCTATTTTTGCGTATCTGGACAGCCCGCACCGTTACAAAGGTATATTGAGCAATGTTTTTGGTCGAAAAATTCAGAAAGGTCATAGCACAGAATTCCAGTTCGCTGCTGCGGATTTTTGGGTTTATTGTCTTCAATGAGGCGATAAACCCGGGATAGATTTCATTAAACAAAGCCAAAAACTCGGCATCATTGTTCTTCGCTAAAGCAATTAGATCAGTAAAGTTATTCCTTTCCATTGTATATCGTATTTCAGTAAGTTTTGTTCTTATATTCAGTCCCTGAACCAAATTAACTCCCTCCAACACTGACAACTATTTTCGATCAGCTGAGGGAAGAGCAAATAAACTCGACGGGGCTCCATCTTCCCCATCGAGTAAATCCAAATATATTATCACAGACCTTCACGCAAATTGGTCCGAGCGATAATTCATTATTTTCATCATCAGGAAACATTTATATAGCGCATTTTCAGCTATGAATTTATCTACCAATCTCCTTTCCGAAATACCCTTCCTGATTATGGTGACAAATATTTGGATTAAAAGAAAGAAACAAAAAAAACAGCCTTTCACATTGCTATCACACTTAACAAACAACTGAAAAACAATAAGTTAAAACCAACACATCTGTATAACCAATTAACTTCTCGCTCAATTCAGTATACACCCAACCGTTGGATTTTCCACCGTTGTAAGCCGAACGTTGGTTTCTTACGTCGTTGTGTACAGCTCCCCTTCAAAAAAAACTCGGCTGAAATCTTTTAAATCCCTGCCGAGTATATTTACTTCAAGTTAGCTTCTGTCATCTGAGACAGCACTACCTTACCAATTAATGGTTCGATTATCGTCACCCGCATTGTCCCATGACTCTTGCGGATCGGTACTATGGATCGTATCAGGGGCTGAACCCGCTGCGATACCTTGCTCCAACTCTACTGTCGTTGTTTCAACACGTGGACTTATATAAACCTTCTTTTCTATATTTTTCATGATTTGATCTTTTTTTATTGGTATTCCAATGAATATATTATACGGCCAGATTAAGGACAGGCAATCTTTTTTCTACCGCTACCGGCGCCAATCATAGTCGTTTTACCCATTACTTGCTGGGTGATGACAACCGTATTTGAGCTTGGGCTCCAAGGCACAGTATTAAATGAACCTGCTGTTAGCACCAAAGGATATAATGGTCCTCCAGATAGTTTACTACCATACAAACTCACCTCACCTGTTCGGCTAATGACGACACGAAGAATTGGATTACTTGCAGTACCGTTCAAGTTATAAATCTGAACAATATTGCCGCCCGCTGGTTCAGTATTCGCTCCACCATAATTACTTCCATCCGCAAAAGCCACATTTTTCGGTGAAGTCGAAATACCGGCTTCAAATTGTATTTCTTGGGTTGCCAATTTAACACCGTTCACTTCCATATTGAATGAGTTATCCAATTGCTGGATATCAAATACGAAACCATAATCGGCCCCTGGCGCAGTCAATGTGCGCGTGATGTTCTGACCGTTTGGAACAACTACCCCATCGACCACTGCACCACTGGTTCCACCTGCACCTCCCGCTGGGTAATTCCAGTTCAAATTGGCCCCACCGGTTACTTCTTGCGTACAGGTTTTAAAGTTTAGGTTCAGGTTATAACGTTGTCCTGGAACAATACTTAAACCCGCTACCGATACATTATTCTTCGTTTCACCATCGATTGTGATGGATCCGAAATTAAAGACACCATTTGTTGCACTTGGATGGATCAATACTGTCGGCGTACTAGATACATTACGTAATCCAGCAGCACCCAATATCGGAAATACAACATTAGTTGTAGCTGTTGATCCATTGTAGGTAATTGTACCATCCACCAATTTTAGATTAGCACTTGGATGTGTTGGGTTAATAGTTGTCGCAGCCAGGTTTGTAATGGCACCAGTCATTTCTGTCGCCATGCTCAGATTGGTCGTTACTTCGCTGTATTGATGTTTTAAGACAACATCAAGATTATTATCGCCAGCTTGAACAGTGAGATCCTTCTTAAAGTACATCAGGTCAGCACTGATATTATCCAGACTGGCTGTTGTCAAATCTGTTTGTGCCGTCACCGCAGGTACCGTAGAAGTACTGTTCACCGAATAGGCTACGAACGTGTAGGCTTGTCCAGCATCCAGCGTGATGTCGCTCGTGTTGTCTACTGTGTTTGTATAGGTCTTTTCAGTCACATAATCACCGCTGCTATTGTAGACAACGATTTTGTATTTGACGTTATTGCCAAGTGGAGTACGCTCCTCGGTTACCGCAGCGCGATTTCCGGACGAGGCCCGCAATAGGTTGCCACTTGTTGCGGACGACTCGTTCGTCAACGTTGCTTCAAAAGAACTTGTCTTCGTAAGCGGTACTACAATGGTCTGATTGGATGCTATCGAGCTACTGCCGTTGCTCGCTTTCTTTGTTGTGACGACAGGATTTTCTACCCCGAGTAAATGAATGCTTACATTCGCTTTGCCACTCTGGGCTACACTGTCTTTACTTTCCTTACATGCGAATAAAGAACCGCAGATAAGTGCCGAAAAGGCTAACGTTTTCCAACCGTTTGTTGTTCGAAATTGTGAAATCATTTTGGAAATGGTTAATTAAATATTAATGTATTTTTTATGATTTTAGAATGAATACTTCGATTCGATGACATGTCAACAACGCCAGGTTCTTCCATGCTTCAAAACGTTGCCACAAAGATTAACATTCGAGCAAAAAAATAAAGAAAAAGCAGCTATCACATCGCTATCACACTTTGCTTTTAAAAACATAACAAACTAATTACCAGTATAATAAATAAAAACAAAACAGATTAACTTTAGGTTATATTGAATACAAAAGAAAAGCTAGATTATTAATGAAGAGGGTAAATATTATCCATTTATTACCGAAACCACGGCATTGATCTTCTGACAGCATAAGATCAATAGGGTATAAAAACTAAAAGGCCAATCCTTTTGGACTGGCCTTTTCAAGCTGTTATTAAACTTATCGTTTTTTGAAGTTTTTCGTTCAGGTTGGTTCGGTTTACCTATTGGTCGCTACCTGCTGCTTGCTTTCAGTATAAAATCGATAATCGGACTAGGGTCTACCAGACAATGCGGATGATGGCCGACCTCGGGTTTATGGATGATCTCAATACGACCACCTGCGCGACGAATCTCCTCCGCAAATGGCAAAGTATTTTCGGCGATAGGCACCACATCGTCCTTATCGCCGACAACATGGAGCAATGGTATTTTGAAACCCGCAATGATTTTGGCTTTATCAATAGGTGCATCCGCAAATGCCCAAGCCTGTGTTTCGGTCAATCCATAGTCTTTCTTAAAAATCTCCCAATCCGGTTTACTTCCTTTTCCTGTAGTTTTGCCGCCGGGCCAACTTTTAAAATCCAACACGGGCGCGTCGGCATAGATCGCATTTACCCGATCAGGATAACGTAGGCACCAATTGTAGATATAGACACCACCCCTGCTCATTCCCTCCATAGCCGATTTTTTACTGAGCCCACCTTCCTGTAACTTTCGGTAAAATCCATCCCAGATTGTAAGCGCTTCCTCATTGCCAAAAAGCTCGGCGACATCACAGTATACCACATGGTAGCCGTGCTCGAGCAGACCAATGTCTACCTGCGGTTCGTGCCCCCAAAAGCGGGCGCGCCATACCCAAGGATGCCCTTGTGCTGTCACTTTTGGACGGATAACCTTGGCCTCGTGTCCCTGGAAGGCGAAACTATAGCCCTCGAATCCGTGGAAATCTAAGTTTGAGGCACCCAATTTCATATTTTGGGCCAGATTAAAGTCTTCCAGTCCATTTTTCCCTGAGGTAATCCGATCTGAACTCGATTTGCGTTGCCCGATACTTGGCCCAGCGATAGTCAATAATAAGACAAATAAGCCGTACTGTAGGGTACGGCTTAGGTAAGAAATTTTATATTTCACTGCTTTTTTCATGCTTGTTTTAGGTTCTTAAAAGTTCAATGCCATTGATTTTCTAATTTAATCAAAATTGAGCGTTATCGATCTACTCACCTAATTATTATTACTCCAATATGCGCTGATATTTCCTAAATTTAAGCGATACGTTACACCACAATCAAACACAACATGAAAACATTCGTAACACTTATTTTGGTGCTCTGTTCCTTTGCAGGTTATAGCCAGGCATCCAAAGACCTTATTGGCAAATGGCAGCTGGTCAAGATTACAAAAAACGGAACTGAAAAATCCATTAGGGAGCAGTTCAAATCCGATCAGGTTTATCAGGTTTTTGAAGAAGGCGGAAAATTTGAAGGTATTATTGCCGAAGAAAGCATTAACGGAAAATGGAAGCTTTCAAAGGGTGATAAGGTATTGACTGTGACAGTCAAACTGATCCCTGTCAAATTTAATTTAGAGTACATTGATGGCATCAAACGTGTCATTTATCATAAACAATTGGGCACCCTCGAATACAAAAAAGTGCAAGAATAACAGCGTAAAATAATTCCTATTGGGAGCAATAAATTTTAAAACCCGGCATGGATCTCCATCGCCGGGCTTTTGTCTACTTTATCCTAAAACGATATTTTACTATCAGAAAGATATTATAACCCCAAAACTTTCAAATATTATAGCTAAGAAACAGTCGGGCAAAATTTATAGTGAATCCCTATTCAATGGCCATGGCAGTTTCAATCTCGTTGGAACGGCGCCAATGTGCATCCTGAAATTTATACTCCAACAATTCTCTGTCGCTAAGCTCCCAATTGTCCAATCGCTCTTCCAGATCAAAATAATAGATTACTCCACCGTCATCTTTCACCAGCGCCATCTGGACCAGTGGATTCAGCAATTGCTTACTTTTGAGCAGCCCCCACTTTACATCAGGTGATGCCTTTGATTTGAGGTAATCGCCCATTACCGCAATATAATTCAGTTTATATTTTTCAAAATTCTTCCTGTCTGCTACAAAGGCATAAATCTTATCGATTTCAGCTGCAGTAACTACCTCGGATTCAATTTCAGCCGCTTGCAGGAGCTCTTTTTTCAGTACAGGGATAAAGTTATTTAAATGATCCATTTTTTCTCTGTTATTGAAATAGAAACGGTTCAGCGTGCCTTCTATGGGAAATATTTCCTTCTGGATCCAGCTTTCCATCAATACGCTATCTTTGGTTAAGATCGCTTTGCTGAATGGGTTGAGCGGCATGATAATAAAGATCTCCTTATATTTATAGACCTGTGCATTGTTAAATGCTATCGATTTCAGGAACGATCCACCCTCTTTTGAGGACATATCATTGGCCGTGGCCCAATCGACCATCTTATAACTTGGCAATTGTGCCAATGATTTCATGGTCAGTAAACAGAAAATGCAGACAAGGAATCCAAAAGCTTTCATAAAAAATAATACGATTTAAAATAGAGAGATTTAAATTCAATTGAACAATTTTAAAAGTTTTTTATCGAATTTCTCTTTTGTCTCCTATGTTTATGACTCCCTATTTATTCAGCGCCTTTTCTATCCAGGATTTGGCAGCCTCAGTCTTGTTCTCGGGGGAGACAGCACGATCGGATAAGTTTCCTGCTTTATCAAAAATCGGCAACGCAGGCCCGAGAGTTACTCGATCACCTCTGGCTGATCGATCTTATCCACCAGCTCACGCATCCAATTATTGAAATCCACTTCCGAAGGGATATCGAACTTCTTACGCAGCCTATTTTTACGGACCTGCACTGCCCGTATTGTCACAAAGGTATATTCCGAAATATTTTTTGTCGAAAAGTTGAGAAAGGCCATTGCGCAAAACTCCAATTCGGTGCTTCTAAGATTTGCATCAACTGTTTTTAATGCTTGAATAAACTCGGGGTACAAATCGGAAAACAAGATCAAAAATTCGGGATTATTACTTTTGGCCAGGTCGACCAGATTATTGAATTTATTTTCTCCAATCTGTTCGGTCAGCACTCTATTTGTATTCTCTGTTTCCTGTAAGGCCCCTTCTTTCTCGGCCAGGATCTTTCGGTTGTGCCTAGCGCGTCGTATAAAAAATGCAATTGCGATAATGAGCAGCACGAAGGCCATGATTGAGACGGTTACTGATTTTGAAACCTTTACCTCAGACTCTGCATCTTTTGATTTCAAGATCTGGTTGAGCACAATATCCAATACTTGTTTATTTTCGTTCTCTAGCGAATCATTGAGTTGATTATAATGAATATTATATTCACTGGCTTTATTGGCACCCAACTTGTAGTATTGATAATACTCCGCTAGAAACTTGTATTGATTTCGCATGGCATTTCTATCGCCAACTGCCTGCATGTTGGCCAGGCTTTTATAAAAATAAGGCAATGCTTCCTTAATATTACCTTTCTCTTGCTCTAAGTTGCCCAGGTAAGTATATGTATTAAAGTATATTGGAATTTTATTCTGCTCAATCAATTCCAGCGACTTTTCGAGGTAAAATTTTGCTTTTGCAAAATCCCCCTTCTTGGTATGCAATGTCCCAAGATCATCATAAACGCCTAAACCGATCATCGCTGAATCTTTTCCATGCAACTTGGGTAATATATCCAACTGAAATTGGCTATATTTCAATACAGAATCCGCCTGTCCCAGCCAATCATATGCTGTACTTAAATTCCCGTATGCATGTAAATAGGATTTTATTTGTATTTCACCCTTCAAGCTACCGGTAGATGCTATTTGGAGATGAAATTCTCGAATCGCTTGGCGCAATAACCTTAGTCCCAAATACACCCGTCCTTTTAAGCGATGCGTTTCGGATTGTAAAAAGGTCTCCTTTTTATAATAATCTGTCGTCTGAATCTGTTGAAGATGGCTAAATGCCTCCTTAAACAATCCAATATTCAAAAGTGCGTCTGCTGTCCAAAAATGAGCTTTTGCTTTCCCTTCATCATAGCCATATTCAATGGACAAATCAAGAGCTTTCATAGCTGATTCCAGTTGCGGAGCCATTTTTGCGGCCACATGAAGCTCTTTCGTTTGATTTAAGATGGAATCAATCTCGTTTTCTCTGCTACCACTAGCGACTGTTTTCAGTGTAAATAACAATAAAATCAAAGAGAGATTTCGTTTTTTCATAGGATAGATTGTCTATTAAGATTTTTTTTCATAAGTATCATCTGAGCCCTACAAAAGCCAGCATGACAGGTTATGCAAACATAAGAATTTTGACAGAGAGGTCTTTCTGCAGGCGACAAAAAAGACTAGTCTCACGACTAGTCTTTGATTTTACGAAACAACAAATTTTAAGTATGATCTAAAATTAAATGTTATTTAGAATAATTCCAAATAAATTTTAAATAAATATGATTTCCTACTTTTTAACACAGCGGATCTGTACCGCTTCCGTACTGCTCGCCGCTCTCCATCCGATACCGTAACCAATATCTTTTGCTGCTCCGGTCATGTGCAGTGTTTTGTAGCCTCCCGCTGTTGCTGTCACCAGATAAGCCCCCTCACTGCCGATCACATTGCCGATATTATCGTTCGGGTAGTAACCGCGGTAAGCAAAAAATAGATATTTATCGCGTTCAGATACAGGGAAATTGACCGGTTCATCAGTTTTCACGCCAAAGAACATACCGCGCGTAGTCGCTGAGGTACCGTTGTAGTAATCAACATACCTTGCTGGATTCCAGATGGCCACAAGGTTGGGGTTATCCTGTCCCTTTCCGGCCTGCTGTTTGGGATCTGTGCGATCTATGAGTGTCTGCACTTCCACCTCTGTTGGCAGTCGCCATGTTGCAGCAGGCAATACCAAAGCACAAGGATCGCCATTACCGCCATTGGTACCATCGGCATTTTGATTGGTTCCATCCAATCGTTTTGGTAAGAGACGGTCTGGAAACCAATAATCGCCCGGACTATTCACTTCGCTTCCAAAACTATATTCCCCAGTGGACGGATTACGTTCCAAGTTACCACCCGACCAGATCTCATTACCGATATTAAACGTAGGAAGTTTCTTAGGACCTAGATTTAATTCCAGTGTATACTGTACGCCCTGTTTCAACGATAAGCCCGTTAATTCTACATTTCCCGTGATACTGTTGATGGTAACAGGATCCAGCCTTACTTTTCCTACCGTGGTGGTTCCAACGGCGATCATGGTGGGGTTGCTTGTCCATACCTGTGCACTGGCCAGGGTCGGAAAAGTTAACGATTTAGTGCTGGAAGCACCGGCGAAAGTAACCACACCGCTGACCTCATCAAAGGTGTAATTCGCAAAATTCGGTTCTATTGTTCCGCCGCCAATAGCCGATATTGTACGGCCACTACCCGCATCAAATTTGACGGTCACCTGCGTGAGCTTATGTTTAAGCACAATATCCAGGACATTGCTCCCCGAGGTTATCGTCTGATTTATTTCTTGCCATAGGGGGTCTTTGTCGGCACCTGTTGCGCTCGGATTTCCATAGGAAGACACGATAAATTTATAGGCGCCGGGTTCAAGCTCAAACTTATTGCTTGCTCCGCCCGTACAGTTCACTGTTGTAAGCAGTGTCGAATTTCCCTGTTTGTATACCCGTACAGTATAATCGCCATTAAAAGCGGTGATGGCACCGACGCCCGTTGCGGCCTTTGCCGAAGCACGCAGTCCTGAGGCAGACAAATTGCTGTCTTCGCTCAGGGTCGCCCGCACAACCAGATCATCGTTAAAAGGAACTGAAAAACTCTGTACCGAACTTGCCGCCGCCGTATTTGACGTGGAGGCCTTTGCAACTGTGCTGCTGCCATCATCAAGGCCAATACCATTCATTTTTAAAGTAATAGATGCTTTCTCTGTGGCCGTATTATCTTCTTTGCCTTTCTGACATGAAGTAACCAATAGGAATCCGATAACAGAAAAACACAGGAGGGTTTTCATAGAATACTTTTTCATAGCTAGATCATTTACGTGTTAGTCCCAATAATTGTTGTCTACGCTATGGGATTGTGTATCCGTTTCTTCCCATTGCTGTTTGGTTGAAGGATTGACAGAGCCTGCGGCTATACCATGTTCCAGTTCAATTTTTCGGACATTGAGGCGGGGTGCCACATAATCCGCACGGCCGTTGTCGTTGGCCAATTTTTCTTTGTTAGTTTCCATTTTCTATTTTTTTTGAATGTTCCAAGCAATTTGAAAGTTTACTATTGAGATGATTCGAAAAAAAAGGACACAAAGCACTAATAATTAAGAAATTAAAAACGGCAAATACTCTTTTCAATTCAGTAGATACCCTAAAGTAGAGATTATTTGAAAACAGTGGCGGGTATTGAGGTCAGCTTTATTTTTTCTGTAGCGAAGCAACTACAAAACAGCTAAAAATAAACACTTTAGCACCTTATTCCAGTGAAATTGAAGTTAAACTGACAGGGTAAGCGGCATTCGGTTGCCCCTAAAATAAACAGGTCTCTGCTTTGTAAGCAGAGACCTATACCGAAGTTCCAAAGGAGAACCCCTATTTTATCTGTATCCCCGATTACAATCGGTAGGAAACCGTCGCTACAAAGTTTCTGCGCTGCTGCGGATTGACAGACCAGTAGCCGATGTAATATTGTTTGTTGTTTATGTTATTGAGGTTGAAATTGACCCTGAATTTGTTAAACGAGTAGTATACGCTGCCATTTAAAAGCGCATAGCTCGGGAGCTCAAATACACCCGTTACGCTATTGTCGATGACCTTGTATTTGCCACCATAGTTACCACCAAGACCAAAGCCCAGATTTTTGAGTTTACCCTGCTGAATCTGGTACGATCCCCATAGATTGCCCAGTGTACTCGGTCCTTGTCCACCCGGAGCACGTCCCTTTTCGTTGTAGAAATCATTTCCGTTTCCGGCGATGATGGCAATATGGTTGTAACTGAATCCAGCTTTGATTGAAAAACCGGCGTATGGTATTGCTTCGACGTCAAAATCAAATCCCTTACTCTCGACCTTTCCACCCTGTATGGATCCGGTAGGTGTGCTATACACCCGATTGGCAACCCTAATATCATACAGGGCCAGTGTTGTCCACAATCTATCCTTGATCAGGCTCGCCTTGGTGCCGAGCTCCCATTGGTTGGCCCGCTCCGGCTTAAAGGATTGTACCCCGGTCTTGACATTATTGGCATCGTATACAATACTTGGCGCAACATTGTAGAATGCATTCATGTAATTGGCAAAGAGCGAAACACGATCTTTTACTACCTGGTAAACCAAGCCCAATTTGGGCGAAAGTGCCCATTGGCTATAATTGTCGTCCGCATTGGAAACCTCCCCTTTTGAATCAAAGTAATCGGCACGCAAACTCGCCATCAGCGAAAGGCGGTCGGTCAGATCCAATAAGTCTGAGGCATATACACTGAACGAACTGTTTTTGATATGCGAAGGATCGCCAGCTTCGGTATTTGCCAACAGCTGATCAATCGCCTGACTGGTGAGCGGAACCGGCGTCAGTTCCTTACCATCGCCATCCAGTGGCCCCTTGATCAGTCCCTGCGGATTTACCCGCCTTCCCAGTCCCCAGCCCGAACCATGGTCCTTCACATCACGGGCAAAATAGTCGACCCCGACCAAGAGCCTGTTTCTCAGACCAGCCAGCTTAAAATCGCCGTTAAAATTCTGCTGTATATCAAAGGTTCGGGTCTTTTGGTTTTCATTGTGGAAGTACTGGTCAAAAAAGCTATCACCGGGCTGATTTCCCCAGATATAGCTGTAGATCCCATCAGACTTTACATTGCCCATGGAGACCACAGTCTGTGAATTCCACTGCTCATTGATCTTGTACAGCACCTCGCCCTGTACATTGGACCGTGGATTTTTAATGGCCAGATCGTTACTTGTAAAGGAAAGTTTGGGGTTGAGGTTGAGTTCGGCAATATTTTTAAAGGTCAGCGGAGCCACACGGTCCGAATGGAAGAAAACCGGTGCTACAGCCCGTTTCATATCGAGTAGCTCGGCCATCAGATTGACCGTCAGCCTGTCATTGACCTTATAGGTCAGTGAGGGCGCAAAGTAGAATGAGTTTTTAAAACCCGCATCCTGAAAACTATGCTCGCGGTGGAAGGCTGAATTGATCCGGAGTGCGATCGTCTTATTTTTATTTAACGGTGAATTGAGATCTAAGGTTGCGCGATGCAGGTCGTTGCTACCATAGTTGTAGGCCACTTCACCACCGAAATCAAAATAAGGTTTTTTGGTGATGGTATTGATCACACCGCCGTAACCGTAAAAACTAGCGCCAAAAAGCGTTCCCGAAGGCCCTTTAAGCACCTGTATTTCCTCTACACCGGCCGGATCCAGGATACCGCTCGACAAGCCCGGAAGCCCATTGACCAGGTTGCTCTGTGCCTCAAAACCACGTAACGAAAAATAAGCACCGCCATCGCCACCCCGTCCTGTCGATTCCCAGGTACGGCTTATACCCGATACATTGCGCAGCAAAGCGTCATCAAAATTGGTAATGGCCTGCTGCTTCATTACTTCATGAGAGACTGTACTGTACAACTGTGGGTTTTCGAGATTGCTCAGCGGCATTTTGGCGACAGAGCTTACCGTCCGGTTGGATTTGAATGCCGATACGAGTACCTCCTGCAACTGCGCATAGTTTTCATTGAGGACAAAATCAAGCACGGTCGGCTTATTGCCCTCAACGGTTACTGTTTTTTCAATGGAGTTTAAACCCGTAAAACTGGTGACGAGCTGATAGCTGCCCGGTTTTAGGCGTTCAAATTTGTAGTGACCATTTTTATCTGTCTGTGTCTGTCTGTTCGTTCCCTTAATGGTTAGGTTGACCGATTCCGCTGGATTGCCATCCAAAGTCGTAATCTTTCCAAAGATACTGGCTGTCTGTGCATTGGCGACACCGGTAAGCGATAACATCGCTACAGCAATATGTATAGATTTCATTCCATAAAAAATTTATGGAGCCGAATATAGTACTATTTGATGTTTAATTAAAACTAATTAGACTAATTATAAATAATAATTTAGTTAACTGCTAACCTGTAGGTTAAATAATATGGTGCTCAACCCGCCTTATTGGCCTATTGATTGGCTATCGCAAAATTCCACGCTTAATTCATTGTCAAAAAAACTGTAACAAAGCGTATGTATTCTCAAAATAACTAACCTTATAGCGACAAATTATTTTCCACATCCTGTAACAGTACATAGCAGGGTTGTGGCTACTATTTATCTCGATCAGCCTACAAACTAAAAAGGTCAGCCCTATCGGACCAACCTTATCCAGAAGGAAATTATCGATAAAGATTTTAAAAGTCGCTTAATTCTCCAAGCAGCCTCACCTCGTAAAAAAAGGCGGCCGATAAAATCGGCCACCTTTAGGATTAGAATTGAATAATAATTGTCCTTAAAATTCGGTCATATCAATAAAAACTGATTATATTCTTATGAAAGTTTACTGTCATCTTGTACTGATTTAAAAACGGAGTTCCCAATAAGCCTTCTATCGGTAAGGCATCGTGACCTGTTCCGCCACCGATAGCCTGATCTGTAATCACAGTATACATATCCTGCAGAGCCAGCTTACCTACTTTCGCATGCGTTAGAAATGCGATACGATTGCCTTGACTTGTTCCATTCACCCCTTTGATATCCACCTCACCTTCCTCAAAATTAATATAAGGTTTTAGTTCAGTTTCCAATGTCTTTTTCAATACATTGGCATTTGCACCACAATCTATTCCCATTGGATACATCTTTCCGCCAATAGCAATATCCACAATCGGAATATGACGTTTCAAACGTAAAGGATATTGCGCAAGCAGAGGCCCTTTCTCGATTGACTTCGCAAGCAGCTCACCACGTTCGTCCAATTTTTCGAGCAATAACTCCTGCCGTCCATAATCTAATGTAAACTGGTAGTTTTTCAATACGCCGATGCCCAGCAAACCAAAAACAGGACTTCCATCTTCAAGTTGCATATCGTCCATTTCAGAAACTGGAGCCTCCAATCCATTGAGTACAATGCCTCCTATCTGAAGGCGATTGCCTGCTGACCAGACCACCTGTTGCATCTGCCCGCCAATACCTGCGAAATCTACTGAAACATCAGCACGAATCTGTTCTGCGGGAACAAATTTTTTGCGCAATATAACAACGGGGGCACCGCTATCAAATTGAAAGTAACCCTTTGTTCCGTTGACTATAGACTCCAGATACACCAATCCATTAACTAATCTAAAAGGAATCACCATTGTCTTGGGTTGCTCCGCATTCCCCACCGCATCAGCCAATGCTTTTTCAGGATTACCTTTCAAACGCCCTTTAATAATGCCAAGATTTATAATTTTTCCTGCACGATTAAATAAGAAACTTGGTTTGCCTGGTTTACCATCCTGATAGGTAACTTCAAGCTGAATCCGTTCATCCCCATTGGCAAGCTTATGCTGATTGGCTATGTGGAACGAACTTATGGCGGAGAATTTAGCCAAAATTTCTGGTACAGCAGCTTGGTTATTCATTTTGGGCAGATTACCGATCGTTGCGCTATCAGCCATCATACGTAACAGTGCGGTTGCATCTTTTGTATTCATTGCCCCAATAATCCGATCAATCGACTTTCTATTGTCATCTTGTTGGGCGATAGCAAGATTCCCAATCAGCAACAAAACAAATTGCATATAAATGACTTTCTTCATATTATTTTACTGTTTCGTCCAACCATTTAGCAATTGAATCCAAGGTACTATCAGGCATTTCACCAAGTTTTGTATACTCCGAAGGCAGGCAGGTTTGACAGACCTGCAATAAGTGGTTTACATTTGGCAATAAGATCGTCCTAACTTTTCCTCGCTGACCTGCGCCGCTATACTGTTGCCAATAGGTCAAGTTGACCGGGTCTACAAAAACATCCCTACTTCCATTGATTGCCAAGATGGGCACATCAACCTTACTTAAGAAGATCTGCGGCTCATAACTAACAAAATAGCGGTACCAAGGTCCGATAGCTTGCTGCACATAAGACCAGATCGGAAAACGAAAATGATCATGTTCAATACCTAAAGATTTAAAATAAAGGTCATCCTTTTGCTTCCAATAATTATAAACTGCATTGAGCTTACTCTCCATACTGTCCGACTTGGCATATTGAAAAGCTGTTGCAAACATCAGTCGATTGATTTCATTGGATCTCTTTTTGTCCACTGCGGTCATCGGTGAAGTATTGACCAAATTTTCGTTCTGGACAAAAAGTGATTCCAGACCGCTCGAAGCCAAACCCGATAAGCTGATCAAAAAAGCAACATCTTTGCTCTGTGATGCGGCTATCGAGATAACAGCTCCCCCTTCGCTATGACCTAACAATCCGATATGCCTCAAGTCAACATTCTTTTCTGTTTTCAAAAATTGCAGTGCGCCCAATATATCAAGTGCAAAATCTGCGGTCGTCGCATAGCGGTATTCGCCCGTAGTTTTACCTACACCACGGTCATCCATGCGCAAGACCACATATCCCTTTGGAGTCAGGTAACTGGCAATACGTGCAAACATTTTTGTCCCAGCCATTGTGCCATCCCGATCCTGCGGTCCAGTTCCCGAAGCGATAATAATGGCCGGGTATTTCCCCGCCTTGACAGGCGAGGAAATGGTGGCACCGATGGTGATACTATCTGCTTTTGACTTAAATACAACGTCTTTCTGTTGAATGGATTGCGCTGAAGCTTGGTCATAAAAAAGCAATACAAGCGCAGCCAATACAAGTGATTTGATTGTTTTCATGCCTTATTTTCCTGCTTTTAAAACGTTGACCATTTCAATAATTTCATCGGCAAGCTCTGAAGTGCTCCCCATATATCCAACCTCCGAAAAACGAAGTTTACCATTTGGACCAATCACCATCTTGTGCGGTATAGGACCTACCCCAGCTGCCTTCGAAGCCTTGCTATCCGCATCCAGCAATACCGTGAACGGATAACCATTTTCTTTCATATAGTTGTTCACATATTCTTTCATATCCGATTTACGTTCCTGTGTATTTATAAAGTAAAAGACTACATTCGGATCATTTTTGAAATGATCAACCGCCAGCTTCATACCCGGAAATGCGCCTTTGCATGGTGCACACCACGATGCCCAGAAATCCAAAACAACTATTTTTCCTTTTTGGGCAGAAAGGCGTACTTTTTTCCCATTTTGATCCAAAAGCTCAAAATCTGCAATACTCTTATTGATTAAAAGTTGCTGTACTTTTTCTTTCAGCTCTTTGCCTTTATCTGCATTTTTCAGACCAGCAAGATACTCTTCATAGCCCTTTTCTGATTTGGTTCTTGCGCTGTAGCTTTTTTTCATCAACTCCAACATATACGTCGAACTCTGATTCATCGCATAGCTTTTCTCTAGCGCCATCTGCAATTCTTTTGCTTTCCCTTGCCCTTCAAGCACGCGTACATAGGTATCGTTCAGGTCCGCATTTTTATAGCTTGCCGCACTCTGAGCTGCCGAGGCATACACAAAGGCTTCATCGTAAAGCTTATTGTCCACTAATATCTTGGCAAATAATGGTGCATTGCCGTAGTATAAAGTCGCGTATTTATCACCCTGAAAATTATCCTTGTAATAATTTAAACGCTCCATAATGACGCGTGCATAGGGCAATATCTCTGCAGGTCCCATACTTTTTTGTGCAATATAAGGAACGTCCAGCGAGCGATAGATCACATTTGAAAGTGCTTCGTATGGCGCTATCTTAGCCATATATTTGCTGTAATTCGGCAGATCTTTTTTCATGCTGGTATACACCGAAATGATCCAGTAAGCACTGATATAACTGATTCGGTTGGCCTCATTAAAAGAAACCTCAGCTTCCTGGTAAGGGTGTTTATCGATAAAATCCATCGCCGCTTTTAAGCGTTCATCGTCTGTTTTGGCCTTCTGGATCAGATTAAAATCGGTCAGGCGACGCTGATCCTTTACATATTGACCATTTGGAAACTGCGCAACAATCTTATGTTGGATTGCTTCTGTCTTTGGTCCATCTTTTAAAATATCCTTATAGACACGATAGATTTCTAGTAGATCCTCTTCTCTGATATCAGGAATCTGTTCCAGGGTGTTCAGCTCCTTATCGAGCTTAGCCAAAGACTCGGGCGTATTCATGTGTTTCAAAGCACTTGCAGCAGTATAAAGCACGCGAAAGCGGTTTTCCGGATGATACTGCAATTCATATTTCACCCACATCAGGAGTATCTCATCCGATTTGTAGGAGGCTGTATCCACCACATATGGTACACCTGCAACGATATGCGGTGTGCGCAACATGCCCCAACCCAGCATTCCTCCCGACATCTGACGCTTATCGTTTGCAGAGAGGATATAAGAATAGGTTTGCTCCCCACCTTTATCTACCAAAGTATCCGATTTAAAAACAAGATTCATCAGCCCCAAATGTGCCGGCAGAATATATTTTGCAGTCCATACCGAATCATTTTTAGTAAACTTGAGGTCCGTCGTCGTCCATTTAAAATCGGTATAACCTGTTAACTGTGCCGAGATATCTTTGGCATCCTTCAGCACAGTATTCCGAGCATCATATACGAGCTGAACAGTATCCTGTTCCTTTGGAAATTCCGGTATCACCCTAAAAATCTGCGGCTGTTTCTGTTGTTGCGCTAAAGCAACGGAGCAACTCATCAGTGCCCAAGCCAATATAGATGTTGTTTTCATCACCCTATTTTTCATATTTCTTATTCTTCCTTTTTCAATAATGGATCTACTGACCCGGTTTTATGGATTTTGCGCTATTTCGGGACTTAAATTGATTTCGTATTGGGCGATCCGAAACACATAGCGGTTGCTATTCGGAGCCAATGTGAAGGTGCTTCCGCCGAATGTACGCGTGTAAGTTTTCTGGAAGCGTGTGTCGTCTTTGAGACGGCGCATATCCCACCAGCGCAGCATGCGAAACATAAACTCACGACGGCGTTCCTGCATCACTTTCACCAATGCATCTTCAGCATCCGTCGCGCTGAGATTGACAGTTGACCCCGGCAGAATTCTACTGGCGCGTAAACGATTGACCAATGTCATTGCAGTGGCAGGCTGATTGTCTCGCGCAGCAGCCTCCGCCTTAATCAATAGCATTTCGGGAACTGACGGACCTACATTTCGGCCTTCATTCTTGATATAGTCCAGGTAAAAGTAGCGTCCATCATAAACCTCCCAATTTGATATCATTGAACCCGGCACCGTAAATAAATTATAACGCTGATCAGTGGCATCAAACAGGCCCAAAAGATCCTTACTCAAGCGTAACGCGGTGGTGGTGTAGGCCGTGATTCCGTTAACAGGTATTTTAGACAGCAATATTTCCGGATTGGATACCCGCAATGGATAATTGACCATGGTCGTCGTTGTCAGCTTGGTCAAATCGTTCAGTTTATCATTCAGCGCAAGTGCCTGGTCGGCCGCTTTTGCTGCATCCGCATAGCGATTCATATAAAGGTACGTGCGCGCCAATAAACCATAAGCCGAGGCTTTGGAAGGCAAGGTTGTAAACTGCTGTTGTGCCGGCAAGCCAGGCAGTGCTGTTTCAATATCCGCCAAAATAGCATCATATACCTGTTGCAGCGTACCTCTATCGAGCGACTTTTCTGTAGTTGGTTGCAAAACCAAAGGTACACCCAAATCCGTATTCGCACTTGCCTGCAGGTAAGGTTTAGCATACGTATTGGCCAACATCAAGTAAGCCGAAGCGCGATGAATCTTTGCCTCCGCAATCAGCTGGTTAATTTCAGCAGGAGTTCCATCTGAAACATTAGGTACCTCGCTGATAACAGTGTTAGCATATGCGATCGCATTATAAAGTGCCCCCCAGTTGTCATCTTTGTGATATTGATTGTCAATTGGGTAAATATCATCTGCCCACTGATACGCCCTGCGGTAATAACCATTAAAATCATTGTTCGCCAAGGAAAGTTGCTGCGGCGAACCATCGATGATTTCCAGGTCATCCGAAGCCATATCCGACACTGCCGGTGCAGCTTCCAAAGCGGTTGTATTATTTAATAGATAACGATAGTTTTCAATCGTCCCCGGTGTCAGTTGTCCCTGGGTTTTTATATCGACATATTTTTCACAACCTGTCATGGTAAAGCCGATGCTCAATGCGGCTACCGCTACTGCCCATTTACGGCTGCTGTGTTTTATAGCTATTTTCATGATTTTGGCGATTAGAAGTTAACATTGATTGAAAAGTTGTACGAAGGAACTGGACGCAGATTGGTCGTATTGCCTACATAATTGGCAAAATCCGGGTCAATCCCTTCCTTATTTGCTGTCCAGATCAATCCCAGATTACGTACGGACCCCGTCAGACTCACCTGCTCGATTTTCATCCTTTTTAAGAAATCTTTGGGCAAAGCATAGCTTAGCGAAACTTCCCGCAGACGGATATAGTCACCTTTGAGTACATTGATATCCGAATAGGTGTAGCGGTACAAACTATACTGCCCATAAATATCGGCTGTTACTGCAGGTATGTTCGTGGTAGCCTCATCTCCTGCCTGTCGCCAGCGATTGGCAATATCGGCACTTAAATCAAATTTAGGCAGGGTAAAACCACGACTCGGCGTCATGTACGACTCGATACTCGGTTTCATAAATACATTTCCAAACTGATAAGTCATCAAGGCATAGAACGACCATTGTTTATAACGCAGATTCGTTTTAAGACTCCCAAAATACGGTGCTACCGTACGGCCCATATATTTGAGATCATCCACACTTGTTAAGGTCTGCTTAACAGAAACGACTTCCCCCTCTTTATTGTAGATCTGTGTCAATCCGTTGGCATCCAGCCCAGCATGGCGAAATGCAAAGAGTTTATCGCTGGGGTATCCCTTCAGGTAACTAATACCTATAGGTGTATACGAGTAGGTAAATGTTGAGATATCTGCCGGATCAAAACGGTTATCGGTTATTTTATTGGTATTGTAGGAGAAATTAGCTGTCATGTCCCATTGCCAGTCTGCACTACGTAACAAAACGCCATTCAACCCAAGGTCAATCCCACGTCCGCTCATGGTTGCCGTATTCCGTTTGAGCGAGCCAGCGTTTATCGTACCTACATATGGTGCCGCGATCGGAAAACCATACAGTAGATCACGTCCTTTTTTCACATAATAATCCAATGTACCATTTAAGCGATTGTCCAATAAACCAAAATCCAGTCCCAGATTGGTCACATAAGTTTTCTCCCAGCGCAACTGCGGATTGGCAATAGCGATGATACTTGCCGCTGGCTGCGCTGTTGGATTACGTGAAGCGTCATCGAGCGAGATGTAGGTAAAGGGACGCACATCTTGTGTGATGTTGCCATTCACACCATAGGTTGCCCTAAAGCCCAATTGATTCAGCCATTGCAGGTTGTTCATAAAAGATTCTTTTCGCACATTCCATTTAAATCCGCTCGACCATAAAGGCGTTGCACGAAAGCTCCGGTCGAGACCAAAGTTGTTATAGTCATCGTAACGGACGCTACCGGAAAATGTAAAGCGACCATCGTAGGTATAGGCAGCATTCGAAAAATAAGAAAGGAAGCGACGCGTCCGATCCGCTTGCTGCGGTGCTCCGGAAAGGCTTTCATTGAACCCCTGTATGCTTGGATAGGCATTAGGCAAATAGCTTACCGCGGTATTAAATCCCGTCTGCATATTATAGCCGTAATAGGTGATATTACCTTGCCCTGTTTCCGTCTGCCTGATCTCCGATCCTGCTATTGCTGAGATATCGTGTTTCCGTCCAATTAAAGCGTCGTAACTCAACTGTCCCCTAACGGTATAATTGTTAACATCGGTATTGATGATATTATAGATACCGCCTTTGTTGATACCAATACTATTTGTCGACGCTCCGATGGGTGTAAAGCGATTCAACAGCGACCGGTTGGCGTAAGACTCCTCGCCATTGTAAATTCGGTTGTTGCCGAAAGATCGCTCATTGGAATACATCACCGCTCCCTTCAGTCCTTTATAGATGGGTACAGATAAGTTGATCACAGCCGAATAATTATTGTTTTTGAGCATGCGATCCATCTGCTCCAATTCCTGAAGATAATTGTACCGCCAGTCCTTATAGGCCGGCCCAAGGACATCGGCAAATCCAGGTGTCAGCCGATCGTAGGCAATGCCATTGCCGTTCTCGTCTGCCAGTAACTGATAAGGTAACAGGGTAGACCCGCCCGTATCGTAAATCTGAGAAAGACCGATTCCATTTTGTTTATTGCGGAAGAAAGTCCCCCGGATACTAGTTGACAGGGTTGCAATCTTAAATAACTTCCAATTGTTGTTTAGACTTAAAGTCAACCTTTTCCCATTTTCTCCTTTGGTATACGGGTTTTCATTCGCATAAGATGCCGAATAAAAATAGTTGTTATTTTCTGTTCCGTTACTGATCGACAAATTGTATTGCTGACTGTTCATGGGGCGCAACAGGTACTGTTGAATCTGTGAACGATTATCGATGGATTTTAGCGGATTCACCAATGCATCATAAGCTGCCTGCGTCATCTGCCCATTTTTCAATCGAATCGCCGCAGCCGCAACCTCGCCTGGATAATAGGTACTATAGCTGTACAGATTGGTCGCAATATTATTACCATTCAGAATATTCTTAGCCACCAGTTCCTCTTGATAATCGATCATCTGTGCGCTGTTCATCGTACGCAGATAACCTAAATCGGGTTTCCCCGAAAAAGTGGTATTCATGGAAAAGTTGATCCTTGGCACACCGGTGACTGACCCTTTTTTCGTTGTCACGACGATAACCCCATTGGCGGCACGAACGCCATAGATTGATGCTGCTGCAGCATCTTTCAGGACGGTTATATTGTCTACATCATTCGGATTGAGCATTGCCAAATCAATACTGGAAATAGCACCGTCGATAACGATCAAAGGTGATTTTTCAGTTTCGCTATCAATTGAACCGACTCCGCGAACCGTCAGTCCATAATCATTCTGGCCTATCGTTCTTGTGCTTGAGTAAATACCCAACTGATTGTTATTATAGGTAAAGGTACGATCGCCTGTTCCAATTGAAACCTGTACACCAGGAACCTGACCTTCCAAGCGTTGAATCAGATTGGCAGAGGGAATTTTTTCCAATTCTTTGGCCGTGATCAGTGAAACCGAACCCGTTGCCCTTTCTTTTGAAATCTTTTGATAACCTGTAGAAATCACCGCCTCCTCCAGCATGTGATTTTTTTCCTCCATGGTAAATGTAATCTGGTTACGATTTCCTGCTGTTAAGGCCGTGCTTTCATAACCTACAGCCGTGATCATAATAATATCCGTTGGTTTGATATCGTAAATCAGAAAGCGGCCGTTTTCATCACTTTTTGCACCTTTCCGCGTGTCTTTTACCCATACACTCGCTAACGGTATAGGTTTACCTCCTGTGGAAAGCACGGTTCCAGCGACCCGGTCCATCAATTCATTATCGGCCCCATACTTTACAGGGCTGGCTTCGCGATCCTCCGTAGCGCGACGAACAATTGAATAAGACCTGTCATCTACATAAAGAAATACCAACTGGTTGGGGTAAAGTACTTTTTTAAGAACTTCTTCCAGACGATTTCCTTTCAGCATTTCGGGGTCTACAGTTTTTCCATTCAACAGGTTATGCTCGTAGCTCAAATTGGCGTTGAAGCGCTGTTCGATCTGTTTGATCGCTTGCGCAAGGGATAATTTTTGTTGGCCGAGTGCCTGTTGACCAGCAGTAAATAGTAGCGAAGTGACCGGGACCATCAACAAGCACCGTATCGGTTGCCACCTGTTTTCTGTGATTTTCATTTTTTGTTAGGTTAGATGTTTATTTAGTATAGATTGATCGTGTTTTTCTTATTTTGGATCGAGGTAAATGGTATCTTTTTCCATCCGGATATTCGCTTGTAATATATTCGCAATCGAATAAATAATGCTTTCTTGGGAATTGAGGGATATGCGACCGTCGATTTTTCGGTTCAAAAGCGTCGTATCGCTTAAAATGATTTCTTTACCGTATACATAGCGAAATTCATTGATTAGATCAGCCACCATTAAGTTTTCGCCTGTCAAGCTCTTCCGCGTCCATGAAACCGATTCCTGCGCTGCTTTTCTGTTAGCGCTCAAATTGCGGAAGCCCGGGCTTCCGTCGACAACGACATCTCCTGGTACGAGTATTTTGGTTTCGCCGCCATATTTGTGGTTGCGTAGTGCGATGCGTCCTTCCAATAACGATACGATCACTTTATTGTCCCTATTTTTAAGGTTAAACTTTGTTCCCAGCACCTCCACGGTGATGTCGCCGGTGTAGGCCATAAAGCGCTCCCCTGCCTGAATGTCTGTCGTATCTTTGTTGAGATGTTTAACCTCCAATAGAACCTCGCCGGTTGTATATACTTCGCGTTTGGATAACCATTTCCAAGCACGACGATAAGCAACAGAAGAATTCGCATTTAAATGTACAGTACTGCTATCAGGCAATACCACTGTTTGTAAGACACCGCTTCCGGTCTGTATCACAATCATGGATTGGTAATACCAAGCTGCAGTTACAAAAAGCGCTACCGCAGCTGCAGCAACAGTTGCGGCCCACAAACGGATAATCTGATTTTTTTGTTTCTTTCTGTTTCCGGCTATGCCCCGTTCAATATCGCGAAACAGATTCTCCGCAAATAACTGGCTAGGTTTTATGCGCGAAATGCCATACAAAGCACGAAGATAAGCGAGCGCTTCATCATATGCAGCAGCATTTTCTGGATTTGTAGCACGCCATAATTTCCAATTCCCGAAATCATCCCGGTCCGGATATTTAGCAAAGCGGACAAAATCCAGATCATCTAAGAAATCCTGCGTACTGTAACTCGTATATTTCTCCATTATTAAGCCTTTGTTAAATACAAGACAAATGGACATTAAATTTTATCCCATGGATGTTGATTTTTTTTTAAAAAAAATCAAAAGACGATTTCAATACTTACCAATTTCATAATTTAGCACGCAAATTAATGTTCAAAAGCCTATTTTTGAACCAATGAAAGATAATAATGTGCTACTATTATTATTTAAAATAAGCGTTTCATTATTGTTATTAAATCTTTACTATTTTTGGAGAAGCAAATGATCTATTTCATTTAATGGTATAAATTCGGAGATGAACAACACCATAGATCGGTACTGGAATGAATTCATTGAGGGCGACAAACAAGCTTTCGAGCAGATCTATCGTGCGTTATTACCCAGTCTTTATGAATATGGCATGCGTCGGGTAAAAGACGAGGATTATGTCAGAGACTCCATTCAGGATGTATTTATCAAGTTTTGGGAAAACCGGAGCAAGCTACGAAGCATTTCCAATCCGAAACATTATTTGCTTGTCGCTTTAAAAAATAGCCTACTGAATACCCAATTGCGAGACGGCAGACTTTCTTCGTTCGGCGAAAAAGATGATTTCCAGCTCACCTATGATGTTGAATCCACTTATATCGCTGCTGAAGAACAACAAGCCACAGCTTTAAAGCTAATTCAAGCATTAGAACAGCTAACAGCCAAACAAAAAGAAGTTATTTTTCTTCGTTATTTCGAAGAACTGAGCTATGAAGAAATCAGTGTACTGACCAACATATCTGTCAAAAGCTTATACAAACTAAATAATCGTGCCATGGAAGCGCTGAAAGATATCATGGGTATTCCAAAGCAGCATCTCCTCGTCCTGCTCTACATGATCAAATTTTTGCACTTGTAGCGAAAATAATCCCTTTCAATCTGTTGATCTAAACAAATACCCAGCAATCCCCTTCTAGCTCCCATTAATATCATTTCAGGGTAATAATAAAAGGTAAAAACTGTGCTTTCGTTCGTTAAAACTTACTTTTGGGTTCAAAAAGTCAATAAAAGAATTAAAATGAAAAAGCGCTATAAACTCATCGCACTAGCTTCTCTCTCTTTTCTTACCAACAGTTGCAACATGTTTGACATCCACCCTTATTCAGGAAAAATCGATGGAAGGAAACATATTAATGCAGATAATATCGCCAAAATCGAACATGATTATGCTAATCAGGATACCATCCGCTACGCTTTTATCAGTGATTCACAGCGCTGGCACGATGAACTTGACGATTTTGTAAAAATAGTCAATAAAAGAAATGACATCGATTTTATTGTACACGGCGGCGATATTAGCGATTTTGGACTTACCAAGGAATTTTTGTGGCAGCGCGATATTTTGGATAAGCTGAAACAGCCCTATGTCGCCCTTTTGGGGAATCACGATTGTCTCGCCAATGGCGAAGAGATCTTCGAACAAGTGTTTGGCACAGCCAATTATAGTTTTATTGCAGGTAAAACAAAATTCTTATGTCTAAATACCAATGCGCTGGAATCAGATTACTCTAATCCCGTTCCCGACTTTTCATTTATTGAGCAAGAGCGTCAAAAAGATACCACACGTTTTGAACAAACAGTTGTCGTCATGCACGCCAGACCCACATCCGATCAGTTCAACAACAATGTAGCTTCGGTCTTCCAATACAGTATAAAACAATTCCCCAATCTCCTTTATTGTACCAATGGCCACGATCATATCTATCAAGAAGAAGATATTTTTAAGGATGGTATCATCTATTACGGTACTCCCAATATCGGTAAACGTCAATTTCTAATTTTTACAATCACTAAGGACCACTATACCCATGAACTTGTTTCTTACTAAATCAAAAATACGATCTTTCGCGCTTGTTACCCTTTTCTTTTCAGTTCACAATATGGCTCAGGCTTCCGAACACCAATATCTCCCACGAACAAGCTTGGCTGGCAACAAAACGGACACCCTCCAGGAGAATAACATCACAACGGACAGCATCAAAACGGGAAACATGAGCACTAAAGAACTAAAAAAAGCCGCCTTTAGCCTTGTTCCATCAAGTTATATGCTTCAATACGCAGGATCCATAGGACTGCTTTCTGCCGGAGCAGGCTGGGATTATGGCCGACGTAAGCAGTGGTCGACAGATTTCCTGCTTGGCTATGTACCGAAATATGATACAGACCGGGCAAAACTTACCTTAACGCTGCGTCAATCGTATACACCTTGGGAAATTAAACTCAATAAACAGTTTACCTATCATCCCCTCCGTACCGGCGCTTATCTCAATACGACCTTGGGTAAACAATTTTGGTATAAAGAACCTGACAAATACCCGAATAGCTATTATCGGTTTTCGACCAGGCTACGCATCAATATCTTTGTGGGACAGGACTTCAGCTATAAAATCAAATCCAACAGTTCTTATTTTGAAGGCCTAAAATTCTATTATGATCTTCATACCAGTGATCTTTACCTCGTTAGCGGCGTACAGAACAAGTATCTTAAATTTGATGATTATATTGGACTCGCCCTAGGTGTCAAGCTACAGATTAGGCGAAAATAATGCGCAAAAAAGGCTAGATCGATATCGATCTAGCCTTTCTGTTAAAATACAATCAACTCACTAACTTACTTAAGATATCATTTAAACAAAAGCTACGGTCAAAACGTTTTAGAATTTACGGTCTGTACGTTTAATACCCCCTCTTTTAAACCTTTGCATTTCGCCTTTATCTGAATCTTTCCCGATTTTTCGCCTGCCTGAACAATCAAGGTAAGCTGTCCATTGAATAAATGCATCTGCGGTTTGTGAAAAGCTTCTAGATTCGTTGGATCACCGTTAGCCAAGGCTTTAAATGTACCATCGCCAACTACGTCAAATTGGATCAGTTCTGCGGCCCGTGGGCAGAGGTTCCCCGCTTTGTCCACTGCTTTGACACGGATGTAGGCTAATGCACGGCCATCAGCAGAAATGGAATCATGAACCGCATCCATTTCAATCCTGAACGGTTTTCCCGCCGTCCGGATTATTTTTTCGGCCGCTGGTTTTCCAGATTCATCGTAAGCCACGACTTTGACTTCTCCGAGTTCGTATACCGTATTCATCCACATGAGGCGGTAACGCTCCTGTAAAGAAGCCTTACTCTTGCGCTGTATTCCCTGACTTTTCCCATTGATAAAAAGTTCGGCACTTGGATAATCTGTATACACGAAGACAGGGGTTTCTTGCCCCACACGCTCAGGCCATGTCCAATGTGGAAGTATATGCAGGGTATGCTCATTTCTATTCCATAAACTTCGGTACAGATAATAACGGTCCTTGGGAATGCTTGCCAGATCAATAATACCGAACATGGAACTATGGTTGGGCCAGGCATCTGTATCGTAAGGGGAAGGTTCGCCAAGATAATCAAAGCCTGTCCAGACAAATTGCCCCATGGTCCAATGATGATCTTCCGCCAGGGCAAAATCCTCATCCGGAAGGTTGGACCAAGAGCAATATTCCATATCGTAAGAAGACGACTGATGATCGGAATACAACATATCACCTTTTTTTAGCACCGGAAATTTATAAACGCCCCTTGAGCTCACTGTTGATGCCGTTTCAGAACCCAACACTAGATTTTGGGGTAATTTGGCATACGCCTCTTCGTAACGGTGCGCGCGATAGTTTAATCCCGGAACATCCAACAGACTAGCAAAACCATTTTCCAGCACACAGCTTACCTGATCCATACCGCAGGTCACTGGTCGGGACGGATCCTCACGATGGCATATATCCTGTAAAAACGAAGCTACTTTATAGCCTTCGGCACTACATTGTGTGGGCACTTCATTTCCAATGCTCCACATCACGACAGATGGGCTATTTCTAAAATGACGGATCATGTTGACCATATCCCGTTCGGCCCAATCAGCAAAAAATCGATGATATCCATTTTTACATTTCGCAATATCCCATTCGTCAAAAGGTTCAATCATCAGCATAAAGCCCAATTCGTCACATAGGGCAACCAATTCCGGAGCCGGCATATTATGTGCCGTACGAATGGCATCGCAGCCCATATCTTTGAGTAATTCCAATTGATAACGAAGAGCCGAAACATTGATTGCAGCCCCCAAGGGTCCAAGATCATGATGATTACATACCCCCTGAAACTTTCGGACCTTTCCATTTAACATAAATCCCCGGTCGGCAATGATACGTACCTCCCGAATCCCAAAACGGGTTTCAAAACTGTCTGTCAATTTACCGTCTACAAATACTTGCGTGGAGGCCCGATACAGATTTGGATGTTCGGGGCTCCAGAGAGCAGGGTTTATCACTTCAAGATTTTGCACGAAAGGCTTGCCATAATTTAGTTTCTGTTGGTTTTCCTTTTGTGCAACCACCTGTCCCGCCGCATCCAGAATCGCAGTTACCATACGTACCAACTTACCATCGGCATTTTTTAAACTTGTTTCAAGCTTAACTGAGGCTAGACTGTCCGATACAAAAGGCGTCGTGATATACGTCCCCCAAACAGGTACATGGATCTCCTCCGTCACGATTACATGCACATTGCGATAAAGTCCTGCACCGGGATACCAGCGTGATGACTGTGCTTTATTTTCCAACCGCACAGCAACCGTATTATCCATCCCGTCCTGATGTAGAAATTCGGTCACATCACAATGAAAAGCATTGTAACCGTAGGGCCAAAAGCAGGCTTCCTTTCCATTGACATAGACCCGGGCTTCGCTCATTGCACCATCAAATTTCAGGACCACGCGTTTATTGACGGGATTGAATTGTGGAATATCAAAGTTGGTACGATACCAACCCACCCCCACATAAGGCAAACCGCCAGTCCGGCCCGTTTTTACAGTTGCCTTTTTCTCTCCATTTTGTGTCACAGCAACATCCTGCAGATCGTGTGACCGGTCAAAGGGCCCGAAAATAGCCCAATCATGCGGTACAGTGACCTTCTTCCAGGCCTTATCATCTAGTGCTGCTGATTCCCCATGAACAACCTCACCCTGAAAAAAACGCCAGTTTTTCTCCAACAAGAAGGATTGGCGTGCAGACTGTCCGTGCGAATTGCCCGGAACAAGTAGGAATAAAAGAAACAAAAAGTAAGTCGTACGCAGTAATCTCATCATCAAATCAGGTGTTTATAGTCTACAGTTCAATTTTTTCATTGTCATTCAGCGGTTTAAATATACCTTATTTAAAAGCATTCAATGCTTTTGTTGGGCGCCCATTATTGTCAAATGCGCCTAGGGTATAACCATTCCAGCCACCATACGCCAAAGGCTCCCAATAGAATATACCCAGTACTTTCTGATCGGGCACACTATTGACCGCGTTGAAGAGATCCTTTAACCATATTTCAGCAATATCTGCTTCATCCCAGCTCATCCCCACCTCGCAGATCATCACTTCTGAATTGTATCGGGCAACCATATCTTTGATGTTGCTGATGCAGGCCGCATTGCGCTCTTCCCAGTTTTCTGGGGTCGGATAAAGTGACATGCCAATCACATCCCATTTCCCACCGTTGTTTTTCAGACCATCGAACATCCAACGAAACAAGTTATTGTCAAATCCATTGTGCAGATGTACGATCACTTTTGCTGCCGGAAACACCGCTTTTACCGCATCATAGCCGGCATTATTCAATGTGGCATAATTAGCCATACTGACAGAGGCTTTTCCATCTTCCCAAAGCATTCCGTTGCCCGTTTCATTACCGACCTGCACCCATTCAGGTGAGATACCGCTATCTTTTAGCAATTGAAGCACCTCCGTTGTATGATCACTAACAGCCTTCTTTAAACCATCAAACGATAAGCTCTTCCAGGCTGCAGGCTTTGTCTGCTGTCCCGGATCCGCCCAGGTGTCACTGTAATGAAAATCCACCATAATACGCATGCCCAGATGATGCGCCCGACGAGCTTTCACCAGTACGTCATTCTTGTTGCACCAGCCTTGTTGGGGATCCACCCAAACACGCAGACGTACCGCATCCATGCCCAGTCCACGCAAGATTTTCAGCCCATCCACTGCGCTGCCTCCTGCATTAAAAAATTGCACACCTGAGGCTTCCATTTCAGTAATCCAGCTCACGTCCGCACCTTTTGCCAAATGTGTTTTAGGTACATCCACCTTAAGATTATCTTTGTCGTTGCAGCCAGACAAGCCCAAACACAAGCCTATTAGGGCCAACATTATTTTTATTTTTTTCATCCGATTATTTCATTTAAGAACCCGTCCCTATCTATTTTATTCCACATAATATTTGAATTGTTTTGGATCGCTTAGATCAAGAATCAAGGTATGTGTACCGATCTTATCATAAGCGAAGCCAGTTCCATCGGCCGTATACAAAGCACAGTTTCCATCGCCCTCTGCTGCGCCAAAAAACCAAGTCCAGCTGCCATTGATCAATACCTTAATTCCCCATTGTTCAGCTACCGTTGTCGTGATGGTTGCTTTCCAAACCTTCGCCGTCTGGTCATATATCATTGGTGTTGCTGTTGCACTCCAACCATTAAAATCGCCCGTTACGGTCATGGATTCTACGGATGTCTCTTTCCAGGCCAATTTATTGACATCGGCTGTCAAGTATAAGTATCCACCTTTACTCGTCCAGCAATTCCAGCGATCAGCTCCGCTATACAAGATATATTGGCTACCATCCAGGGGATAAGAACCATAGATGAGCGGTGCACTCGCACTTTCCGCATTGGTTAAATAGAAGTTGTACCATTGGTCGAGACGCACAAAACCATCGTAAAAACCATCTTCCTTTCTCGAACACAGTTTCCATGGAAATTGCGTAAACTCTTTATTCGATAGATAGAGATAGGCAGCATCCTGAACGGGCTGGTAAGCGGTCACAGTCAGGGCGATCACATTGCTGTAGAGCCAATCTGTATTGGTTCCCAATCGCGAAGCAATACGTACATAAAACACGTTCTTTTCATCGGGCAAAAATCCCATTCCCGTGACAAGGCTATTCAATTGTTCATGCGTATAGCTGAGCGAGCTTGCTACCTGCTCGATACTTTTGGTGACAGCAGAAAAAGATGGATCAGCAGCAATTTCTATTTTATTTTTTAAAGCCGACTGCGCCATTGGTTCATCGCTGGCCAAAATCGCCTCATCCCAGACAAGCTGCAGGGCCACGGCCTTTCGGTCAGTAGATTTTAAGACCAGTTCTGTTGTACTGCTGTACAATACCGCAGGTTTTATCCCACTGACAGCCGGTGTCCCGCCCTCCTTTTTACAGGCAACGAAAAGCAACACCAGAATATAGAGTGTCAATTGTTTCATAGGTATCATTATCTTTAAAAGTCCATATGGGAATACCTGGATACTCTCCGCAGCATGTGTGCTCAAATAGCCGTATATCCCCATAGATTTAGTTATTAATGCCAGCCACCGCTAGTAGCCAGGATTTTGGATCAAATTCGGGTTAGCGCTCATATCGGTGGTTGGAATCGGATACAGATTGAAGTTCGCATCCACAGAGCGGCCGTTCATGTCACCGCCTTTCCATTGCCAGAGGTAATCGCTACCGGTAAATTTCCCAAATCGAATCAGGTCTGTGCGACGCGTACACTCCCAAAACAGTTCACGGCCGCGTTCTGCAAGGATAAAATCCAGTGTCAGCTGCGCTTGGTCAATGGCTCCGGCCGAACTACCATATCCCCGCTGACGGATACTGTTTACCAATTTGATCGCTTCCTGTACACTTCCTCCCCCACCGCGCAGTACAGCCTCAGCATACATTAGATACACGTCGGCCAAGCGGATCATCGGGAAATCAGTACTTACCAAACCTTCATCTGTGGTATAGGTACCATCATCTTTCAAATTTGTAAACTTAACAAGCCCATATCCCTGGCTCGAGGCAGCGGGGTCTTCGACATCCAGGGACTGGCCGTTTTTCCAAAAATCACCTCTTTTGTCTTCCGCCTGAAAGAGTGCCACAAATTCGCGAAGTGTACGAAAACTATTCCAACCGGAAAGCACACCGTAATCCGATGATTTCATGCTTCCAACAATAGGTCCGTTGACAAGATACGTTGTCGCTCCCCAAGTCGTTGTATGTGCTACGTCGGCCTCTATCGGGAAAATAATTTCATTGGTCCGTTTATCATTATCAGCATTAAATACCTGCTTATAATTCGCATTTAAGGAATATCCGGCATCAATCACTTTTTTAGCATAATTCAGGCATTCCGTATTTCGTGCTGTACCCGTATAAACCTGAGCATTCAGATAATTTTTGGCCAATAGGGACCAGGCGGCAGCACGGCTTACCCGGCCATACTCATTTTGACGTGCTTCCGGTAAGATCGTTTCGATCTCTGTCAATTCTTTTTCAATAAATGCAAAGAGATCAGCTCTCGTCATCCGTGGTGGAAAAAATGCAGCAACCGGGTCCTTTTCAGTCACAAAAGGAACGTTCCCATAAAGGTCCATGGCATGACTATAGGCCAATGCACGCAGAAAACGCGCTTCGGCTGCAAACTCCAAAATTTGTGTCTGCTCGGCCGAATTAAAAGTCGCCAGCTTCTCTGTTGTTGCATTCCGTAGAAATTCATTACAGATGGCTACCGTATAATAGATCCGATAATACATGGCATTGACCCAGGTATCGGAAGCTCCCCAGGTCATATACTGGATATCGGTCATATTGTCGCCTCCTGCCCAAGTATAGATCACTTCATCAGTCGGTACCTCCTGCAAGTTAAAGTAAACCCGAAGGTAACCCCAAGAGGCCGTGCTGCCCGCCATATCCGGATCGGCATCACCACGTCCATTGCCCGCAACGGCAAATGAGGCATACAATTTAGCAAGTACAGCCCGGTAACCATCCACAGAGGTGTATACCGACTCCGAAGTAGTTTCTACAGTGGGATACTGGTTTAAGTCTTTTGTACAGGATTGCAGTAATGCGATTATACTCAACAATCCAAAACAATATCTTTTTATATTTTTCATCGCTATATAAGTTTTCTTTTTTGAGACAGCCATTAAAAATCCATATTGAGACTCAAGGAGAAAGTTCTTGAGCGTGGGTAGAACGAACTGTCGAAGCCACTCGGAACCTCAGGGTCCATACCGCTATATTTGCTCACAATAAAAACATTCTGAGCTACCGCACCCACACGTAGATTGGAGATCTTCCCCACCTGACCAAAATTATAGTTCACCGAAAGGTTTTCCATCCGAAGGAAAGATGCATTTTCGACATAATAATCCGAATAATATTGTCTGGTCTGGAATTGGGTATTCAAGTAATCCCGATGTAAGTTATTGATAGACGCATCCACATATTGAACTGTCTCCCAAGCACTAAGATTCATTTTGGTATTATTGAATACGTAGTTACCCAAATTTGCGCGTAGCGTCGTTGCTGCAGTCCATTTTTTGTAGGTTAACTGCGTATTGAAACCGAAGAGCCATTTTGCCGCGGGCGATTGATAGCGGTATAAGTCTTTTTCGTTGATCGCTCCATCACCATTCAGATCCGCATATACACCTTCTAGTGGCTTGCCAGCCTCATTGTACAACTGTTTGTAGACATAAAACATGTAAGGCTGATACCCCGTTGTCAGAATCTGTATACCACGACCACTGACATTCGGTCCCACATAAGTTCCCACGGCATTGGCATCCTGCACCAGAGCTATATTGGTCACTTTTGTATGTTGATTAGTCGCATTGAAATTGACTTCCCAGCGCAAATCATCCTTTTGTATGGGCACGGTATTCAGTTGAAATTCGAAGCCACTGCTTTCGACATTACCTACGTTAATAGTCGCATTCTGATCAAAATTGGTTCCCGCGGCTACAGGCACATTAGCCAATAGATCATGCGTTTTTCTTGTGTAATATTCTATTGCACCAGACAGCCTGTTTTTCCACAAAGCGAAATCCAGGCCGTAGTTAAATGCTTTGGTCGTTTCCCAGCGTAAGTCCCTATTGTAAACCGATGGTCTATACACCAGATGGTACTGATCGCCGAAACGATACTGTGCATAGGCTGTTCCCAAATTGTATACCGGCAAATATTCGTAATTTCCGATCCCTTCCTGCTGACCTGTAACGCCGTAACTCGCACGGAGCTTTAGATCGTCCAGGAAAGAGATTCCTTTCATGAAAGACTCCTGCGAAAGACGCCAGGCCAAGGCGACTGACGGAAATGTTCCCCAACGATTTTCGGGGCTGAATCGGGAAGTTCCATCCTTACGGACCGTAGCGGTCAATAAATAACGGCTATCGTAATTGTAGTTGATCCGTCCGTACCAGGAAATCAGCGTATGTCGTTCGTCAGATGCAATAGCAGTCGAGCGTATATCACCAGCTTCGTTATAGTATACTATAGGTGGCCGTCGGGCACTCCAATATTGATAATCGTGACCTGCTGTCACGTCAATTGTACTTTTAATTTCCGGGAAGAACTTGTTGTAGTTTAGATAGCCTGTAAACAATTTATTTTTAAGCGTCTGTTCATAACGGTCAAAAGCACCTCCAATCGTAAAATTATTGGCCGCACTTGCCGGAATAAGATTCGATCCATTTCCTTTGGCATAGTCATATCCGAGTGTTACGTGCGCTTTCAATTCAGGCAGCAGATGGAATTTATAATCGAGGTCAAGATTACCCACGGCTCTATTGACTGTACTACGGTGTTTTTCCTGCTTGAGCAATCCAAGTGGATTGAGGTTTGCACCTGTTGCCGGAAGACCGGCATTATCCAAACTCTCGTAATAACCACCATACGCATCTGCCCCAGAATAAATCGGTTGTGTTGGATTAAAAGCTACAGCAGACCATATCGCATCGGTATTGGCAAAACCGTTGTTGTTATGGGCACCTTTAATATTTAAATTTACGGTCAGGTGTTTATTAAAAAAAGTGGGATTTAACACCAAAGCGCCCGTCACGCGCTCCGTTTTGTCGGTACGCAAAGTCCCTTGCTGATTATAATAGCCCACTGATGTACGAAAAGGCAAGGTTTTGCCGATCTTTCCCTGTAGACTTAAGTTATTATCCGTCCCGATGGCATCCTGAAAAACCTCAGACAGCCAATCTGTTGAGGCATTGCCCAATAACGCCTTTTGGGCAGTGCTCCCTTTGGTATTGATGAGCGAGGCAAATTCATCGCGCGACATCATATCAGCCACTCCCATAGCCTGCTGCATGGACACGATTGAAGAGAAAGAAAGCCGTAAAGCATCTCCTTTACCCTTCTTTGTTGTTATCAATAATACCCCGTTTGACGCTCGGGACCCATATATTGCGGTCGATGATGCATCTTTGAGCACCGTCATGCTTTCGATATCATTCGGATTGATCAGACTGAGAAAATTGCCACTATTGCCGCTAATACCACCAGTCTCTAGCGGTACCCCGTCCAATACGATCAATGGATCGTTGCTGGCACTCAAGGAGGCTCCCCCACGGATACGTATCGTACTCCCGGAAGAAGGAGAACCGCTGTTGGACATCACCTGCACACCAGCTGTTTTTCCATTGATCAGCTGTTCGGGAGAGCCGACAAGTCCACTGTTAAAATCCTTGCTTCCGACCGTATTTACGGCACCGGTTAGATCCTTTTTTGTTGTACTACCATAACCTACGATGACGAGCTCTTCCAGCACATTTCCCGCAGGCACCATGCTGACATCCACGGATGTTCCCCCTGCAACCGTCAAGGTTTGGCTACTGTAGCCTACAACAGAGAATAGAAGTTGGGATTTACCCTTGGGCAATGAGATACGGTACGAGCCATCGCTCGCTGTTGAAGTACCCACCGTAGTTCCGGCCACCAATACTGTAACACCTGCCATCACCTGCCCATGCTCGTTGCGGACCACCCCACGGACATCCTGTTGTTGCATCGACCTGATCCACTTGCTTTCCCCTTTCGTTGCAGCATAAAGCTGCGTTTCCCCAAGACAGGATAGCAAGGACAAGCCCAATAAACTTGTTTTAAATGCAAAACCCTTCATTGTTTAAAATTTAGATGTGTTTATAATTGTTTTCTTTCCCTTTATTATATTTTTTGTATTCCTTATCGCTTTGTTAAGCCTTCCCCTAAAAAACGTAGCCGTTTTTTTCAGGTCGTCGTCCTGCTCCAAACCTTGATCCTTACAGCCTGACGGATTATTATCCATGCCCTACTAATCGGTGGCATTAAGCAGCTGTATCGCTATTCGAGCCATATCGCAGCTATGGATAGTGCCACCCCTTCCATCTTTTCGCCTGAAACGATTAGTTTTTCGATATCCCTTTTGTCAAATTGAACCGGAACCGTGGGCTTAAAAAACCGTTCAAGAAATACAGGATAAGGAGCAGGTAGCAAAGCCGTAGGCACGAGCTTTAAGTCGGCTAGATCCATACGGACCACTGTTTCGCCGGATGCCCCAATAGCTATATTATCCACATAGGTATACCCTTTTTTTGTCACAAACCCAGCATTCAGTAGCGGATTCCCGCCCTCATGTTTCAAGAGTATACAGAGCTTTGTGGCAGCAGCAATATCCGCAGGCCGTTCAGCAATTGTCGATTTGATATCTTTTACCCAAAAATACTGTACCCTCGAATCCTTGGCATGAAAGGTATAGGTCCAAAAAGGAACTTTACTGAGATCATGATGCTCCCGTTGCGCAGTCATGTAAGCCGTTTCTGGAATAGCGAAAGTTTCCAAAGAAGAGACTTTGGACAAGGACTCAAAAAGCCCTATAGATGCGCGCTGTTCATATAAGCCAACCGTCCAATAACTATTGACGCGATAATTCCATTCCAGTGGGGCTCCAGTCTGATTGTCTGGGTAGGTGATTTTTTCACCACCCACAAACACAGTAGCTGTATATTTCAATTCATTGCCCACTAATAAGGATGCCGGGATGTCCGCTTCATAGGTACAGTTATCTTTGGAGATCAACTTGATGTAGGGATTATGATCTTTCCAAAACGAAACCTGATCCGTTTGTATAATAATGGAATCGGGCTGTTTTTCAAAAACATAACGGAACTGCAATTTAGTAGAGCGCCCTTTTTCCAATATTTCGGGCTGCTGGTGTATCAATAAAGGCTGCTTCAGCGCTTCAGTTTTTGGCGCGTAATATTCGCCCAAATGGCCATTTTTCCAGGGCGAGGAAGCTAGCCAGCTATTTTTCAGCTGGAGATTCTTACGTTTTAACAGATATACTCCAGGCTCAACGCTAAAACTTGTTTTAGCGACTGAAATAGCTTCATCGGTGTCATTTTTCCCTAACAGTGACCGGACGGTAAAAAGGTCGCCTAGATCAGGAATCCGAATATCGATCATCTGTGACCGGTACAGGATATGTACCACCTCACGATCGAGCGATGGCTTTGCAAAAGGATCAGCGATTTTTTCTGCATCCGGCATAACCTCCAAACGCCATAGACCATCTTCCAGACGATCTAAAAAATAAGCACCAGATCCGCCATACTCCACCACAGGTGATGAACCATGACCGGCAATATGTTGCAATTTTGTTGGATTTAAAGGGCTTACAGTCGTATTATTGGTGTAAAAATACTTATCCTGCGCATTCATCAGGGAGAGATCCTGCTCATAACTAACGCTAAAATCGCCAAATAGGGTGTCTTGAGGGTAATGTTCAAACTTTTTATTTCTCGGTATCGTATAAGCCACCTCTGCAGCAATCATGGTACTCAGTGCTTTTGCCGGTGTATAAGCCAAATTGAGATAATGTGTCTGATATTCGGTATTATAGGCTGCAATATCCATCGGATCGTAAGCAAACTGAGTGATCCACTGAAATCCCGCCGAACGAAATGTGCGGCTCATCGCGGGATGCATATAGCTGTAAAGATTATCAGCAGGATCATATTCGTAAACTGCTTTCGCTTTGTTGGCGAAGCCTTTCAAGTTTGAAAAAGGGATGTCGTACTGATCAATGTAAGGAAGAAAATTCCCTTGACGTTCCCGTCCAGCAACCAGTCCCACAGGATACCATTGATAAGTTGTGCCTTGGATATCAGCATCAAAATAAGCCTTAACATGTTCCATATTATGACTTACATTGTAGAAAATCGGTTTTTTATTCCCGCTTTTCTTCATGGCCTTCACCATTCGACCGATATAGTCCGACGTCGTCTGAATGGCACCTGTATGGCAAGGTTCATTATTTATTTCAAAGCCTATGATGTAAGGGTCCGTCCGATAAGCATTTCCGGTATACGGGTTGACATGATGAAGTAATTGGGTAATGTATTTTTCCTGTGCAGCTATCGCCTGTGGGTTAGCATGAACCGCACACTTATCATAATGGTACGTAAATGCATCTGTATTTATATTTCTTTCTGGATAACCATTACCAAAATTGGTCATTCCCGTAATCAGGATCCTAATTCCCCTCTCCTGAAGTTTAAAGAACAGATAGTCCAATAGATCAAGGTGCTCATTGTTGATCAGGTTACCATTTTTATCGGAGATTTCTACATCCCAGATATGGATACGATAAGCATTATATCCCAAACGGGCGAAGTGGTAAACGTCGCGATCAATAGCCTGCTTTCGATCGAAGCCTTTATCGTGCAAAGCCCGAAAGGCATGGGCAAAAGGAACGGTATAATTGACGCCATAAAATGAAGCTTCAGCTTTGGAGTCGGACCAGCGCATGACACCTTCACGGTCGACAAAAACTGTAGGGACCTTTTTAATAGCCTTCGATTGAGCGTAAGAATTGACATAGCCCAAAAGAGCAAAGCAGCATAAAATAATTACACGCATGGATTGTATCGATTTATAATTTTTTGGTTATTACTCTTACAAACCTATCAAACGTGATTATTTTTTAAGGCCACATATCGGACAAAGAACAACACAAATTGGACATCTCTCAGCACCCAACACAACAAAAAGCACTAAAAATCAGTAATTTACAAATAACCCTCCATATAAACCTTTGGTGACATCCCAAATTCCGATTGAAAGCATTTTGAGAAATAAGAAGCATTGGAGAATCCAACCATATACATCACCTCGGAAACGGTAAACTTTTTTTGCTGTAAAAACAGCGCTGCTTTTTTGATACGAATGCTGCGTATATACTCCACCGGTGTATAGCCTGTTAGTTGCTTAATTTTACGATGGAGTTGTCTGGCGGCGACATCAGTGAGCTCACTGAGCCGCTGTACCGAAAATTCCGAATCGTCCAAATTTTCTTCGATCAGCTGCGTCACATTAGTCAGGAATTTCTCATCCGGTGAATGTACAGCTATTGCTTCTGTGGGTTTACTGATTTCGTCGATACGCAATTGAGCGACAATCTTATCTTTCCTATCCAGGAGCTGCAATAGCTGTATCTGGAGCAGGTCCAGATCAAAAGGTTTCGCCATATAAGCATCTATGCCGACGGCAACCCACTCGCGTCTGATCAGCTCATCGTCTTGTGCTGTCAGCAAAATGATCGGAATAGTTGCCGTCACGATATTCTGTCGTAGTTTTTTCACCATTTCAATTCCTCCCATATTGGGCATCATGGCATCCGTGAGAATAATGTCGGGCACAAAACTATGTCCGTCGATCAAGCGTAAGCCCTCGCTACCATCACTCACAATGCGGCAATCGTAATGCGACTGCATGGCATTTCGTAAAAAATCAGCGAGTTCGGCATTATCTTCTACGATGAGCAGTTTTCGTTTACCCCCTACCGGTATGCTATCGGTCGCATCCTTATCGTTTACATGGTCATGTTTCCAACTAAGCGTTACGGCTGTGCCCTTTTGATCGCTCGCTATATCAATGCTCCAGCCCAACTGCTCACAATAACTTTTGACCAGGTACAGACCAACGCCCGTCCCCTGTACAGCACTCACTTCTTTCAGGGAAGAACGATAGAATTTGCTGAAGACATAAGGTAGGTCTTCAGGTGCTATACCAATTCCCGTATCCCGAACGACAAGCTTTACATCCGGACCAATTACTTTCAGCCGCAGTTCCACGCCACCCTCCGGACGATTATACTTACAGGCATTAGCAATGAGGTTGTTGAGAATCGACCCCAATTTGGCTACATCGGTCTGTATAAAAAAGCTCTCTACATCGGCAACAAAGTCAATATGGACGGTACTGTACTCCGGAACCTGCTGCCAGTCAGTGATAATTTGCCTGCTATAAGCGACCAGATCCACCTGAGAGGTAAGCAAGCCCTGCAAGGGCGTCTGCTGCTGCTCGACCTGATCAAAAGTCATCAATTCCTGAATGAGATGGCTTATTTTTAAGGCATTTCGATGAACACCGTCCAACTGCTTCTTTTTGTCACTGTTTTTTGTCTGCCGAATCATTTGGCTGACAGGAGCCAAAATCAGACTTAGCGGGGTTTTCAGCTCATGCGACACAGCTGTCAGGAAGTCCATTTTCATCTTTGTGAGCTCAAGTACCTTCCTCCGTTCGCGCCTTTCCCATTTTAGCGTACTGCGAACCCTGAAAAAATTGACAACCCAAAATAGCAGGAAAATAACAATGAGGGCGTAAGCAGTTTTGGCCCAATAGCTTGCATACCATGGATAACGGATCTGAATATGGTAGGTATAAATCTTCGACACAACATGACCGGCGACATCCACTTTAGCCAACTGAAGGTCGTAGTTACCCGAACTTAAGTTGGACAGGAGCACTTTGTTATCACCCCGTTCCATCGGAATCCAGGTTTCATTTTTTCCTTTAAAAGCATAAGCTAGGCGATAGCCCAAATGATTTCCATAATCCAAATCGGAAAATTCAAGCCGAAGGTTATTCTGATCATGCGCCAAAGCAATCTCGTTTTTATACCGTAAGCCATAGTCGTAATTACCGAAACGTTCATTATTGACATACATTGCGGTGAGCACAATCTTTTTGGAACCATCCAGATCCGATAGCTCATTTTGCGCGGGCAACAGGACCAGCTCATCAATTCCGCCCAGCACCACTTCCTCCCGATCTGCATCGTAATACATCGAGGATATCCTTTGCCCGTATCTTAATAATTCAGTTTTTAAACTCTGCTTATTAACCTGCCACACTCCAGTACTCGTTGCTAACCAGATGCTTTCTTTGACCTCGGTCATGGCAGTTACTTCTCCTTTACCAACAGGATCAAAACGAACCAATGTATTTTTCCCGTCCGGAGCAATACGCCTCAATTCGCCATGTTCTCCTACCCACACCGTATGCTGCCCATCCTTCAGCATAAAGGTCGCCTGATCCAATGCATGCCCAGCGCTGTCTTTAAGCTCCGTTATTTTCCCTGTGGCCACATCAATGCTACTGATCCCCTTATTATAGAACAGCGCCAAGATCTTCCCCCTTCCATTGTCAACGATCTGATTGGCAAAATCTTCCAGAAGACCGTCAGCTTTACTGAAATTACGGTTTGCTATGACCGGGCCCGTCGCCTCCAATAAACGACTTCGGTTGACGACAAATATTCCACCCATATAGGAGGCCACCCAGAGATTATCCTGTCCATCTTGCAAGATGTCGTACGACCATTTCGCATTTCGTCTTCCACTGGCATCGACAATTGTAAAGGTTTTAAACTGTTTCGTATGTGCATCAAACACATTGACGCCACCGTCGGAGGCTATCCACACCAATCCCGTATGATCCTCAAATATATCCCGGATACGGTTGTGTGCCAGACGATAGGTCTTGGCATCCATACGGTACCAGTTGCTTTCCGTATTTTTGTCGTCCAGCCCACGTACACGGATCAAACCATTATCGCCTCCCAGCCAATACCAGCCATTGCGATCCCTGTTAATTTTATAAAAACGGTTGCCGTCGCTGCTCGCTGTCAATTGATAGATCGGCAGTATTTTTTCCACCTTGCGGTTGGACCATAAGGAAAATCCCAGATCGGTACCCAGCCAGATATTTTCCGACCTATCCTTAAAGATACTCCACACTATATTATTAGCCAGCGAGTTTCTATTCCTGGAATCATGTTTAATCCGTTTGACCAACTGCTGATCCAGCTGATACGTAAAAAGACCATCATCCGTACCGACAAGCAAGGTATTGGAATCCTTGGAAGCCATCGCTTTGATGGGATGATTTTGTAATACCGGAGTTTTCTGAAGCGTATGGTTCTTAGTATTATAGCGATACAGGCCGTATTCTGTTCCAACATAGGTACTTGCCGATTCCGGAATAGAAAATATAGAATTCACAAATTGATTACTCCCCGGCCTATAATCTGGGAGCGGTAGAGGCACAATATCTTTTCTCGCTGGATTTAACTCAAAAAGTCCATTATAGGTACCGATTAAGATTCTATCGCCCACCTTTTCCAGTGCATACACGGCGGTTTTTGATTTATTTTTTGGAAATAAATTATGATAATCAATAAGTTTACGTGTCTTGGTATTATAGCAATACAAACCACTTATTGAACCTATCCACAAGGTGTCGTCAACAAGTAGCAAAGACCTGACATCTCCAGGTCCCCCTGCCGGAAAAGATTCAAATCGGTCGAACTGATAGTTATAGAGCAGCACCCCCTGCCCCGTCCCCAATGCGAAATGTTTATTATCGATCAGTGCAATGCAGTAAACGAAAGTCTGAAAAGGAGATTTGGTCCCCGTGAGCGGCTGCAGCGCATAGCCATCATAATTAAATAACCCATTGTTACTTCCCAGCCAAAGCATCCCCAAGCTATCCTGTGCAAAAGAATGGACTGTATTTGCATTCGTTCCCAAGGAAATATTCCGAAAAGAGGGATAATCCAGCGATTGCCCGAAAACAGCCGTACCCACGAAGGAACAGACAAGTAACCAATAGAAATAAAGAGATTGCATTTTTTATAAGCGCTATACCACAAACTTAATTATTTCAAATGGAATACCGCTTATCCAATCAATCGTCTCAAGCGGAAATAGCATCCTGTATGCCGATGATCCGTTTCTGACTTTTGGACCGTTTTCCAGCTGATATTCTTTACCCGGCAATCCTGCCCAACTCAAAATTTTTCAAACGAAGCCAAGTAGCGGTTGTTCTTTTTAAAAAAGTATATATGGCACATTTAGAAGTAAAACCGAGAAACGGAGCCCCCTGGTGGCTATGGCTGCTGCTTTCACTTATCGCGCTGGGCTTGGTCCTGTATTTTATAAACCGTTACAACAGTGACGCTAGGTTAGATAAATCCACTCCCGATACAAGCATTAACACAACAGCGCCGCAAAGAGATACCCTTTAGACCTCCGTTGCATATACGAATTGATCACCAAAAAAAATTGAAGACATGGCATTAGAAGAAAAAAAATATAATCATTTAATTGAACTCGGTGGAAGCGATTACGAAATTGTCGAGGGCGAACCTGATATCCGGGGCTGGAAAGTAAAGAATGAGGCCGGTCAACTGCTCGGCAAGGTAGATGATCTGCTCTTTGACCCTGAAAGCCAACAGGTCCGTTACATTATAATCGATCTCCATGACGCCGAATTTGTTATTGACGAAGATAAAAAGGTATTGGCTCCCATTGGGCTGGCGTCACTTTACGATGGCACACAGATTCAGCCCAGCAATGAAGAAGCTTACACGACCCCAGCTGTTGAGCCGATCGATCATAGCGTAATCCTAACGGTAGACGAAATCCCAACAGAGGAACCCGCAACGGATTATCTGTATAATCCTGCCGACGATGGCGAAGTGGTGGTGATATCCGTCAGTGAAGATCAGTTAATCCGATTGCCTGCTTACCAACAGGATCAGCTCGATCCCGAAACAGAACTTAGTATACGTCATGTATTTGAAGGCACCGGCGATGTGGGTTTTATCGTGAGCGACATCAGCTATCACCCGACTGAATTCTATGATCATTATCACTTTAGTGAAGATACGTTCTACAGCGGCGGGAAAAAGACGGAAAGTCTTCCTACAGATCAGAGGCAGCGCACCCGTAGAGTGGCTGCCCGATATGAGCAAGGTACCGGACATGAGCCGGGTACGCTTGACAATAACAGTGAACTATAGGACAATCAGGTATAACTATTACATCAGGTATAGATAACAGCACTTATCTATACCTGATGTCTATTTATAGCTGTTTTATCGGGCCGTATTTCCTGAATTGACTCGTTAAAATACCCAAACCGCCAGTATTTTATAACCTATCTCACAAAATAACTACTGAAATCCCTTTAACGTCATATAAACTGCATTAAAATTGCAGGATTTGTAGAAAATCAATACAAATCGGTTATGAAAGCAACATATAAAAACATCCACGCAAAGAATAGACAAACCATCAGGAGATATTATGAAAAATATAGCTGGTATAAACTTGACCGGGAAGAGCTGACACAGGAATTACTTATTCGCGGCGGTTTTCTAGCAATTCTTACCTGGCTGCTGTGGTAAGCTAAACATACATCGGCGGAGATATCAATTCACAATATCCAAACCATTTGCAGTTCTGTGTTGTCCTATCTGTAAACTTAAATCAACAACACATTGAACAGATTTGCCCGGATTGCTTTAAAAACAATATTGTGGATTATCGGAGGAATAATTACGCTTTTTATTCTTATCGTTTTCCTATTACGCCTACCCAAAATACAGAATTATATTGCTGGAAAAGTAACGCATTATGTCGAAGGAAAGATCGGCACCCCTGTCAAAATTGGTTATATCAATATTGACTTTCCTAAAAAATTGGTTTTGGAAGATATCTATCTCGAAGATCGAAGTAAGGATACTTTAGTTGCCGGCAAAAGCATAGCGGTTGATATCAATATGCTGAAACTATTAAAGAATACTGTGGAAATCCAAAGCCTGGAAGCCGATGGAATTACCGCCAAAATACGTCGCACCTTGCCAGACAGTGCCTTTAACTTTGATTATATTGTTAAGGCCTTTGCCTCTGAAAAGGAAAGTGAGCCTACCGCAGACACGACTTCGACACTGCTGTTTAACCTGGATAAGGTTAAGTTTTCAAAAATACATGTGGTCTATGCCGACGAGGTTATCGGCACCAGTGCAGATGTATATCTCGGCAGCATAAATACCAATATTAAAAAATTTGACTTGACCAAAAACATGGCCTTTGACTTACCAAAAATTAAAGTCGACGGGCTAAATGCAACGGTAAAACAATGGAAACCAACAACTTATAATTCTAGCCCTTCGGTTGAAGATTTTGGGATCAGCGATAAAACTGCACAAACCACATCCCTCCTTCCTGATGTAGGCATACAGGTAGCCGAGCTCAGTAATGTGCTGGTTCGTTATGAAGATGAATCGAGTGCACTTAAATCTCAATTTATCCTGAAAAACTTCTATGCCGCTATCAATAAGATTGATCTCAACAAAGAATTTGTCGACATCCAAAAGCTCGATCTCGACGGTTCGGATAATAATGTACTGCTGGGAAAAATCCAAAAGTCTTCGGTCTCAGCAGCAAAAACCAGCGAAGTTGAAGCCGACAGCAGCAGCGCCACAAAGATGAACTGGGTCGTTTCGGCAAAAGACATTAACATCAATAATACCAGTATCCGATTTAAAGACGACAACCAGCCCCGCATCAAGGGATTCGACTATTTTAACATCCAAATGCCGGGTCTCAAAACCAGGCTGACTGATCTCTACTACAGCGCCGATTCCATCAGTGGATCATTGAAAGAGCTTATCGCTGCCGACCATTCCGGTTTTGTCATCAAGCAGCTGAAGGCTGATTTTAACTATAGCAATACCGGTGCGGAAATTAAAAATCTATATGCCGAAACTCCCCGCACCCTGATTCGAGATTACGTTAAGCTAAGTTATCCTTCTCTGGATATCATCGGCAAAAAGCCAGAACTGATCACGGTCAATGCCAACATCACAAAGAGTTATATTGATATGCGCGATATCCTATTTCTCGCGCCCTTCCTGGACACCATGCAGGTAATGAAGCCGCTGTTGGACAAGAAGTTTTATATTGATACCCGCGTAACTGGCCGTGTCGATGATCTGCATATACCGAATATCGATTTTAGGACACTTTCCAATACCCGACTGATTGCTAGTCTTCATTTAAAAGGACTTCCCGATATGAATAAATTGTCGGTAGACCTCAACCTGAAAAAACTTACCACAGGCCGTTCCGATATCGAGAAACTGGTTTCCAAGTCTATGCTGCCTCAGGGTATCGAGCTACCTAACACCATTGGACTTAGTGGCACATTTAAAGGCGGAATGACTGCCTTCAATACAAAACTTGCATTGGTGACCGAAAAAGGCACAGCCAAATTAGACGGAAAGGTCCAAATGACCAAGCGAGATACCATCTATGATGCAGCAGTAAGCATTCGCGACCTCAACATCGGTCAAATCATGAAAATGGACAGTACGCTGGGTATTCTTTCTTTCGAAGGCAAAATCAAAGGCAGAGGCACAGATCCAAAAAAACTGATGGCTAACTTTGATGGTAAAGTCACCCGCATGGATGCCATGGGCTACCGCTATCATGATATCGACATGAATCTGTCTGCCGATAAAGGCGCCATAAAAGCTTATATTCTAAGTCCTGATCCCAATATTAAACTAAAACTGGATGCCACGGCCAATATGAATTCTACCTATCCCAAAATAGCATTCGAACTAGTGGCCGACAGCATCAACCTACAAAAGTTAAAGCTGATGCAGGAAGCTGTCAGCTACCGGGGCAAGCTGAGCGGTAACTTCAGCACTGCAGATCCAGACTTTTTGAATGGCGAAGCACATATTACTAATTCGTTGATCCGATATAACACTGATCGTTATGCACTGGATACTGTCTCCCTCTTGGCCAAGGCCGATACTAGCAGTAATCAGTTGGTATTGCGGTCCGATTTTTTAAATGCTCACTTGGTCGGCAAGTACAAAATGCTGGAACTGCAGAGTGCGGTCCAAGATCTCCTGCAAGTGTATTATAAACCCGAAAAGCCGGTTAAGATTCCGCCCTACTCGCCGCAGGTCATCGAATTTTCAGCACAACTTACCCGTAATAAACTCATTCAGGACTTTCTTCCTGAGCTGACGGAAATGAAAGCCATTACCCTGGATGGTCTCTTTAACAGTACATCGAAAAACCTATCGGCCAAATTAGATGCACCACGCGTGGTCTATGGTGGTACCGAGATCAACAATGTTACCCTAGATATTAACAGCCTGGACAGTGCCCTCTACTATTCGGCCTTGATCAATAAAGTTAAAGTCAGCAGCATTGAACTCACCAACACCGTTTTTAGTGGAAAGGTCGCGCAAAATACGGTTAATATGGGGTTGTGGATCAAGGATAAGCATGATAAAGAACAATATCATCTGGGAGCCGATATGCAAGCCAAAGATGGTGTATTTGTATTCAGCTTACTACAGGACGGCTTAATGCTCAACTACGATAAGTGGGATGTGGCGCCCAACAACACCTTAAAATTTGGTAGCGCCGGCCTATTGGCTAATAATTTTGTCCTCAGCAACAAGGGACAGGAACTGCGCATCGCTTCTCAGGACAGCATCCTGAACTCACCAATTGATGTGGCTTTTAAAAACTTCCGCATCGAGACCCTGAGCAAGATGGTTATGAGTGATAGTCTGGATCTTGGCGGCGGCATAAACGGACAAACGACGCTATCTAGACTGGAAAGCAGTCCGGTTTTTATTGCAGATATGACCGTAGATAAGTTTTACTTCGGAAAAGATACCGTGGGCAACGTCAATATCAAAGTCAATAATGAACGCGAAAACACCTACAATGCCCATGTGAGCATTACCGAAAATGGTAACAACCTCGTCCTGAGCGGTGATTTTATCAATCCGCCGCAAGGCGACGCAACGCTCGACTTCACACTGGATATCGCGCCACTGACGATGAAGACGGTACAGGCATTCAGCATGGGAAATCTGAAGGATGCCAAGGGCAACCTGGAGGGCCAGCTAAAAATAGCAGGATCGCCTTCAAAACCACAGATTAGGGGTGACCTTAATTTCAGGGAAGCCGAGTTCAATGTGGCCATGCTCAATGCCCTATTCAAAGCAAAGGATGAACAGATCCGTTTTGATCAAAATGGAATATCGTTTCCCAAATTTGAACTCGAAGACAGCAGAGGCAATATTGCCCAGGTCAGCGGTTCTGTCAATACCCAGACCTATACCGATTTTGACTTTGACCTCAACATCGTCATGGACAATTTTGAAGTACTAAATTCCACGCAGGCAGACAATGATCTATTTTATGGAAAAATGTTTCTTGGCACCGATCTGCAGATCGGCGGAAATCTAGACAAACCGGTTGTGGACGGAACCATCAAGGTTCTCGACAGCACTGATTTTACCATGGTGATGCCAAACAATGATCCTGGCATGGCCGATCGGAAGGGCGTGGTCGAATTTGTGGATAAACGGGATACGGCTACCGCAAATATGCTTGCCAGATTAGATTCTATGACTGTAACAAAGCTTACAGGAATAGACGTCGATCTGAATCTGCAAACTGATAAGGACGCCAAGTTTAAGATTCTCCTTGACGCCGGTTCGCAGGATGCCCTGAACATTCAGGGCGAGGCTGAATTGAATGCAGGCATGGATGCCAGTGGTAAAATAACGATGTCGGGAACATTTACCGTGGAGGAGGGAAGCTATTCTTTCAGTTTTGGACCTGTGAAAAAAGACTTTACCTTTCAGAAAGGAAGTACGATTACCTGGAATGGCGATCCATTGGATGCACAGCTCAATATTACCGCAGCATATACCTTAAAAGCTCCTACCCTGGAACTTGTCGCACCACAGCTCGGCACGCAGAATGCCAATTTATACAAACAGAAGATCCCTTTCGATGTGCTGCTGAAAATTTCAGACCAACTGTTTCAGCCACAGTTGAATTTTGATATCGACCTGAATGCTAATAATGCCATCGTATCACAGGACGTCATCAGTAAGGTAGACAATGCACTGACCACCTTACGTGATAATCCTTCCGATCTCAACAAGCAAGTCTTTTCACTGATTGTGCTAGGGCGTTTTATGTCTGCAAATCCATTTGAGAGCCTTTCCGGAGGTGGCGGCACAGAAGCTCTTGTGCGAAATAGTGTCAGTTCGTTTTTAAGCTCACAGCTGAACAGGCTGGCCTCAGATTTAATTACAGGCGTTGAGCTTGATTTCAACCTGACATCAGAAGATGACTACAGCACCGGAACGGCCCAGACGCGTACCGACCTGAATATCGGCGTCTCCAAAATGCTGCTCAACGACCGCCTGAAGGTCAATATCGGATCTAACTTTGAAGTAGAAGGAAATTCACGTCCCGGTGAAGCTGCCAATAATATCGCCGGCGACATACAGCTGGATTATCAGCTTTCGCAGGACGGGCGCTACTTTGCACGCTTCTACCGCAAAAACCAATATCAGGTTACTTTGCAGGGGCAATTTGTCGAAACCGGAATCGGTTTTATCATCACGATGGATTACAACCGATTTAAGGAAATCTTTATGCGTTCCAAAAAGCTCAAAGAATATTACAATACCAGCAGCAAGAAATTCAGGAAACGTTTTGACGTAGACCGCATGGAACAAGATTCGGCCTATCGGGACAGTGTCCGCACGGTGATCCGTGATAGCCTGATGCTCCATAGTCCGGAATACAGAAAACAGCTAGAAGATCAGCAAAAAGAACAGCAGCGCCGCCAGCAGATAGACAGCACCGCAAACAATGGGCAAAAAAATAGTATGCCTACAAATTCAGATACCATCAGAACCACAGCGATTAAAAATGAAGACGAGGAAAGGAATTACCATGCAAATTAAATTAAAATCGATTATTGGCCTGCTTGCCTTTAGCGGGCTGATTGCTTCCTGTTCGTCGACTAAAAACCTGCCCGAAGGTGAGAGCCTGTACGTGAAGGGGAATGTCAACATCGCATCCGATACCATTTCAAAGAAAAACAAAGAAAAGCTGGCGGCCTACCTAGCTGAATCGCTACGTCCGAAGCCCAACAAGCGCGTTTTGGGGTTGCCCTACAAGCTGTATTTTAACAATATGGCCGGCGACACCGCCAATAGCAATTTTCTGAAACGTTTTCTTAAAAAAATAGGTGAAGAACCCGTACTGCTGAGTGAGGTTAACAGGGAGTACAATGAGAATCTGCTGCGCAACCGGCTTGAGAATATCGGTTTTTTCAATGCGGAAGTTACTTCGGATACAATCGTCGAAAATAAAAAAGCTACGGTAGACTATACCGCCAAGCCCAATCTGATCTACCGGATCAGATCCGTCACTTTTGATGTCGACAGCAGCACGCAGCTGGGACGCGATATCCGCGCAACTTCTGATCGCAGCCTGTTGCAGGTGGGCAAAAATTATAGTCTTGATGTCGTGCTCAATGAACGCGACCGCATCGACAACGTCCTTAAAAATAAGGGTTATTATTATTTTAGCCCAGACTATATCCTGGTGCAGGTCGACAGCACTATCGGGGATCATAAAGTCAACCTCTATGTGACCGTAAAAAAGGAAACGCCCGAACAGGCAAGAACTGCCTCCAAAATCAACAAGATCTATATTTTCCCAAACTATACCGAAACCGGAGCTGGCTACCAGCAGTCACCGCGGCATGCCGAACTATTTGACAGCAGTTATTATTTTATTGACCCAAATCATACCTTCCGCAAACCAGTAATTGCCAATCATATCTTTTTCAAGGAGGGCGATCTGTATAACCGCGACGCCCACAACAGGACCATCAGCCACTTGGTGAATCTCAACAGCTGGAAATTTGTCAAAAATAACTTTGTGGACAGCAAGGAAGTACCCAATGCGCTGGATGTATACTATTACCTCACTCCCCTGCCGAAGAAATCCATCCGTGTAGAACTGCTGGGAAAAATGGCTTCCGTCTACAATGGGACCGAAGTGAATGTCAACTGGACTCTTCGGAATGCCTTTAAGGGCGCCGAGAAGCTCAATATCAACGTATTTGGTGGTTACGAAATACAAACGGGTGGTAATGCCGATCTGAACTCCAGCTATTTCCGCTACGGTACCGAGGCAACCTTGACCTTCCCGAGGATACTGACACCATTTGGCACCATTAATCCTTCCCGTCAATATATTCCGAATACCTATATCAAGGCACGCTATGAATTTTTAAACCGGCGCAAAGCCTATACGCTCAATTCGATGGCGCTGAGCTACGGTTATACCTGGCAAGAGAACGAAGAGAAACAGCATGATCTGGCGTTGATGGAAATCACCTATGTACAGCCGAGAGGTATATCGGAAAGCTACAAGATGCAGATGGATACCATTCCGGCGCTGCGGCATGTAATCGATCCCCAATTCACAATTGGACCCAATTATAACTTCACCTTTCAGAACACCATGAAAAAGCACCTGCGCAATACGTTTTATTTTAAGGGAAACCTGGATCTGTCGGGAAATATCCTGGGGCTTATCAAAGGGGCGGATTTTAACAAGGGGAAAACGTTTAAACTCTTTGACGCCTACTTCTCGCAGTATATCAAAGCCAGTGTGGATGGCAGGCATTATTTCAAGCTCAGCGAAAATTCACAGATCGCATCACGGGTGAGTATAGGGATGAGCTACTCCTATGGCAATTCGCGTTCCCTGCCCTATCTTAAGCAATATTATGTGGGCGGACCAAATAGTATCCGTGCCTTTGGCGCACGTGCGATCGGACCCGGCACAGTAGCTCCGGAAAGGCTGGGCAATGGACTTTTCTATGCCGATCAGACAGGCGATATCAAGCTGGAGCTGAATACCGAATACCGGGCAAAAATTGCTGGTCCTGTCCATTGGGCCGCCTTTATCGATGCTGGGAATGTATGGCTGCAGCGGGACGATGAGACCAAGCCAGGCGGTAAATTCAGCAAGGATTTCCTGCAGGAACTAGCCGTCGGCGGCGGCTTGGGATTACGGTTTGATTTTACCTTTCTGATCCTGCGTACCGACTTTTCCATCCCGTTCCGTATCCCCTATTTACCGAAGGGCGAGCGTTGGATATTTAAGGATATCGACTTTGGAAGTTCAAGATGGCGAAAAGATAATCTGATGTTTAATCTTGCGATCGGTTATCCATTTTGATCTAGTCATGTCAACGTAATGATCACATAAAACCGAAGTCCTTATGATCAATGAAAACTTTTTGGGTATTATTGCGGGTATCCTCACATCTATTTCTATGCTGCCGCAGCTCATCAAAGTGCTAAAGGAAAAGAATGTGGATGACCTTTCTCCGGTTATGCTACTAACATTAATCATAGGACTTTCCCTATGGGTATGGTACGGCACAATGAAAAGCGAAGTACCGATTATCTATTCAAATAGCTTTGCTGTTCTCGTGAACCTTTGCCTGCTGATCAGTTATTTGTTTTATAGAAAAAAGACCTAAAAAAAAGGCGGATAACATTGCTGCTATCCGCCTTTAACACGAAAACACTATTCTACAAACCGTTCAACCAACTATTCACCTCATCTTGTGTTTTACCTGTTTTCTTTTGAAGTTTACCTACCAACTCATCTTCCTTGCCTTCTGCATATAGTAAATCATCATCTGTAAGATCCGCATATTGCTGTTTTACCTTACCTTTAATTTCGTTCCAACGACCTTTCCATGTTAATTCGCTCATAATAATTTTCCTTTCGTTTTTTATAAATAGAACAGCCTGCAGCTGGAATCGTTTTAAAAAAAATGTTATCAAATGTTAAAAAAAATTCACGGTGATTTTACTCCGTTTTATCAATGGTCGTTTCCTCTGGATCGAGTGGTGCCGGTGGAATTTCATCCACATTCCGCTCTATTTCCTGCGTTTCCACATGTACCGCAAACTCAGAAGGTTCGATCGGAATAGCCATTTCCGTTGCGTACTCTCGAGTAAAAATAGCACCAAAATAAAGAATTGCAGCGGTATAGTATACCCAAAGCAAAATAAGCACAAAAGAACCTGCTGCTCCATAAGTATCCTGCGTTGCCGAATGTTCTAAATAGATTCCGATCAAGTAACGGCCAATCACAAAAAGAATGGCTGTAAATAGAGCTCCGGCGCGAACAGTCTTCCATTGAATGTTGACATCGGGTAAGGTCTTGAAGATCACGCTAAAGAGGATCACAATGACCACAAAGGAAATGACAAAATTGATAAGATTCATGAGCACCACAGTGATATCGGGAAAGTAGCGCTGCAGCTGACCTGTCAAGGCCAGGATCACACCATTTATAATTAACGTAACCACCAATAAAAAACCCAGACCAATAACGAGCGACGACGACAGCAACCGGTCCTGGATTAACTTCAGCCAGCCCTTTTTTGGTTTTGGGCGCACATGCCAGATCTTGTTGATGGAGTTTTGCATATCGCCAAAAACCGTGGTTGCCCCAAGAATCAAGGTCACCAAACTGATCACCAATGCCATATTGGATTTGCCGGATAACTGGAGGTTTTGAATGACCTCTTCAATCTGTTTGGCGGCACTATTGCCTACCAAGCCGTTAAGCTCGGCAAAAACCTTTCCCTGAATAGCATCGGCACCATAAAATATGCCGGCCAGTGCGATCATTAAAACTAGGATGGGGCCGATCGAAAAAACGGTATAATACGATAATGAAGCACTATATTTCATGGAGTCTTCATTCATAAAACCTGATACGGTATTTTTAAGTATCGTCCAATACGTTTGCAGCTTGTTTGTATTTTTCTTTTTTACATCCATTTCGTTCTTGTTTTTTAAGGAATTATTTTTTTAAAAGTTGTTATCGTTTTAAAAAAAGAAACTCCTTAAAGAGCCAGAAGGTTTGTTTTTAAAAAAAATTAGGCTTTTACGATGCGCTATAACCATAGGCTCCAAATGCGTCTTTAGCCCAATTAATCAAATCTAAATATCCTAGAAATCAAGCTGTAAGACAAAGATTATTATCATAAAAGAAATAAAGCTAAACTATTGATTAATCTAAGTTGTTCCTCCTAAAAACAACTATTTAGAGCATATGAAAAGTAATCAGAATGACCCCAATATTTTAAATGACCTTATTAAAATCAATAATGACCGCATCGAAGGATACGAGCTGGCTATTGATCTGGCCAACGAGCAGGGCGAAGGTGCCCGGGAAGCTGTGTTCAGAAAGATGATCGGGCAGTCTGAAAAGTTTATTGCCGAACTCAGTCCACTGGTTGAGCTTGCTGGCCAATACGCGACTGACCGGACAAAATTAAGCGGCGAGCTTTTTCGGCTGTGGATGGTGATCAAATCAAAATTATCGGGAGGTAATATGCAAGATTTATTGGAGCATTGTGAGCGCGGCGAGGCAGCGTTCCGAGAGGTTTACAACAAGGCGCTGGCAGAGGAAAATAAGCTCTCCATAGGAGCCAAAAACCTGATCCAGATTCAGCTGAGCCAGCAGCGTGAAGCCCACGAAAATATTAAAATTCTGTGCGGGATCTAGATTTTTTTTGCATCAATGAGTCAATGCAAAAATAGTAAGAAAAAAATAGGCTAGGGAACCAATACCTAGCCTATATAAATACAATAATCTAACTTGCCTAAGTTATCCAAAAAACCACTGTCAGCGCAAGAATGTTTTAAAAAAATTTCGAAACTTCCAAGCAATAGCAACAGTTACCAAAAAAAATCCGATGAGCCAAAGATCAAGGCCTCCCCATGCGCTCCTTTTCTCTGTGTTAAGCTTATGCTGCGTCTGCAGGAAGCTATCGCTGCTGTTAATGGAAAGCTTATTTTTGGTACCTGTATTTACCTTTGATTCCAGCATCGCCAGTTGACCCCTATGTCCAATCAGACCACTATCGGGGTGAAAGCTGAAATTGCTGTCCGTCCAAAAAAGCCAATACCGCGATTGACTGTCTTTCAGTCTACTATACAGAACATCCGCTTGCTGATTATAATTTGACCGAATTCGTTCTTCGCGATGATCTTCCTTCTTCCCGCTTTGATAAAGTTTACAGGAAGAGAAAAATAAGAAGACTATAAAAAAAAGTAACCGCTTATATATATACCTTACCATATCCCCTCCACGCAGTCCAGCCAATTTGAAAACGCATAAATTGTAGTCAAGGGACGCCGCTTGCACAACACACGATTATCCACATTTCCCTCCACAGTCAGGATCCAATTACCCTCCTTTTTGCGCACAATCCCTACATGGTTGATACGCTGGAGACTGGAGCTATAGATCGCAAAGAGATCTGCCTGGCGGACAGTCCCCTGGTTGATCTGCTGGGCCGTATAACGACGCGCCAACGGAAAAAGTGCCGGACTCCAGGCATTGCGCGGAACAGCAAGGCCCGCCTGGCCATAACACCAGGAGACAAAAGCCGCACACCAGGCATGGCCCTTTCCAAGACCAGTATACGCTAGGTATTCCTCGACCCGCTTGCCATCGTTATTGCCTGTGGCTTCCTGCACACCAATTTCTTGTACCGCAATATCGACAATGCGTTCGCGTACCCCCGAACTGCCGTAGCGTTTCACTGATGGGTCATCCACCTGCTCCAGCCCAGAGCTGGTATTTGGGAGCTCAGCATAACTGCCTGACTGCTCCTTATCGGCTATAGCAGCATTGCCAGTACGGCTAAGAAAGAGAACAGCGACAGAAAGAAAACCGAAAAATAAATAATGCATTGTTGCCATGATGTCAATTGATTAAAGTGAACACTAAATTGCTGACGAAAGAGCTTAAAAGGCTGCCAGAGGATCTCCTGTAACCAAAAGCAGCAGTAGATGATCAATAGTGCCGCCAGTACGGCAAAGAACAATACCGAAAGTATACCGATATCCAGTACCCCTGCCGTGGGCTCTATCGCTTGCAACAGAAAGCCTGCAGCAATAAAAAACACCATAAGACATAACAGACTGATGCCCAGTACCCATCTCCCTGTCAAAGGCCAATAGATATCCTCGATATCTGCGACCAATTGTTTTTGTACTATTTTCATTTTTTGTTTTTAAATTTTACCTAATCGAATCAATTCGTTTCAAAAAAAGAGCTGCTCCCGAAAGAGCAGTCTCCATAAATTCACACAGCTAGGTGAGCACAAATTCACCTAAATACTGGCTGCTTGATGTCATCACTCCGTCCCGATGGATGTTAAATGTCCAGCCGACTATTGTCTTACCGGTATAGCTGTCTGGCAGCGTAATATCCATTGCGGCATCAAGTCGTGTTGCACCTTCAAATGCAAAAAAGAGGTTTTCTATTACGTCGTACAGAATCACAAGGACCTGATCATCATCAAACGCATTGAAGCGGTTTCCGATCGGATCCCAGGTTAAAGACAATACCTTCGGAAAAGATTCAACTGTCTGCAACCCTACCAGAGCGGCCAAACCACCGCTTGCGATTTTCACGACACTATAGTCGATCGTAAAATTGGGATAAGCCCCTTTAAACGCATTATTGATAAATTGTTGGAAAGCTACATTGTAGCCCGTTTTGTTTCTTTGTTTGCTGTCCGAAAAACCCAGCATCAGGATATCTTTAATGGATTTGAGAAAACTGGTTGTCATCCCAAATTTCATGCGCTGTGCCAGCTGATCTTCCGATGCTGCCTTTGAACTTTTCTTTGGCAGTGACCGTACATAGTCTATACCCCGCCACGACGAACCTACGATGTTGCCGACCTTACCTTGGTAGGCCCCGTGAATTCCTTTTATAAATCTTGCCATACTATTATTTTTTTAAAATATTTAACCATCATGTGGCGCTGCAGGCAGCCACGATATCGATATCATGACACTAAGGTAAAGTGGTTTGTAAGCGCCGTTTGCCTAATGGCGCCATCTTGCGCCATTTGCCTGAAAATGCCATTTTTGGCGACATAAAAACCGAGCTATAGGTTGGGAAATACTGTATTTTTCGAGCGGTTTCGATACAGTCTCGCCCGCTTCAGGATTAGTCATTCCTTGTCCGTTGGAGGCTATTTTGAGGCCATTCAAAGGCCGCTGCATTACCAATATGACAAGGTCTAAGCAGATAAACAGCAAAGAATCACCAAAGAACAGGCAGAGAAATGGCAAAGAAATACCAGAGAATAGGCAAAGAAATAGCAAAGGATATGCAGAGAAAGACCAAAGGATAAGCAATGAAGTAGCCTAGTATGGGTAATCAATAAGTAAGGAAATACCAGGTCAGTATACTAGCAATACCAAACCAATGCGCCGCAACAAGTAAAGAATTGGCCATAAATCAGCAATTAAAAAGAGAATGAAAAAAGGCCAACCTTTTCATAAAAGATCAGCCTACTAAACACTAGGACTCAAATTAGTCCCTTAGCGATACTCCGCTTGATCGCATCCTGTAGATCCTCTTCGCGGTAATAATGTTTGTTACCCAGATAAATGGGCTTAAGTACACCCGATTTCACCCAGCGGTTGTAGGTTCGTTCGGAGATACCTAATCTTGACACCACAGCCATGCGGGTCATCAATTCATCAATGTTCCACTTTGTCATTTGTCCAGACTCCGAAGAGAGGTGGTGTGCTGATAGTTTTGCATTGATTTCTCGCAACAATTGTACGATTTCATCCAATTGTGACATAAAATATTCCATTGGTCGATACCATGAAATGAGGGCAGCCTACCCTTTACTTATTATTTTGTCTATACACTTCATATTGGTGTTTAAAATTCTCTTTATAAGATCTCGTCATTAAAATAGGAAAAGTATTTCTTGGTTTCATCAAGTATAATTCATCTGTGCGTACTAGATCAACCTTCGCTAAATTAACCAAAGTATTACGTCGTGGACGCGCAAACTTAGCGACCGGAAGCTCGGATTGTAATGCTCTAAGGCTTCCTCTATAGCGATGGCTCTCCTCCTTCATAAAAATATCAACCAGAAGATTGTTAACCGTGGCATAAAAAATTTCTTCCACCTCAATATCAATTATTTTGCTATCCAAGGTTTTCACCCTCAGCGTTTTTACATCACGCGTTTTCATATCCAATCTTTTGTCGACCATCTCGACTACATCTTCCATTTTCGCCTTTAAGGCGTTAAAACTAATCTTTTTACTGAAATAAGTATAGATACCGGCCTCATTGGCTTTAAAGACATAATCTGTATGCGCAGAACAAGCCACCATCAATGGCGGATTAGGGATCAATTTAGCCAGTTTGATTCCATCGATATCGGCATCGCCAAGGTCCATATCAAGTATCAAAATATCCACTTCACTTTCTTTCAAATATTCAATGGCTTGCACGGGATTATTCACAATCTCGATATCCTCATTGATAAAAGGAAGCTCTTTTAAGGACATCAGCACATATACCAACGAGTCGGGTTCATCGTCCACAATCAATACCCTGTAATTTAGCTTATTCATTTCTTTTCAAAAAATTTTAGTTTAATATGTATAGAAAAGATCCCATTTTGCTGCTGTGTCTCCAATACGGTCTCATAATCTACTTGTTCCAGTTTCGCGCGCAGTAATCCAAAGCCAGTTTCAGCGCTGATTTTATCACTTTTGGGCGCCCAATGGTTTGTGCAACACAAAGACATTTCTACCCCGTTGCCAAGGAGCGTAAACACGATTGGATAATCTGCCGAAATCAGCGCATGTTTTAGACAATTTTCCAGCGGGAAGAATAATATACCTGTTGGTATTGCCGGATAAGTAGCTTTTCCTGTTAGAGGCTCATAGCGAACGGCTCTTTCTCCATAGTAATCCTGTAGCAGTCGAACGAAACAATTGAGCTCGTCAAGCTCTTCCTCAAAAGGTTTGAGTTCACCATTTTTCTCGATTTCCAGCAAATAACCCAAAAACTGGATGATATCCCGTTTGGTACGTTTATCGGATGGCTCCCCGTCGATCAAGATTTTACCAAAGCTTGTCAGAAATATCGTTGTCAGGAAATGCGAGGTGTATTGAATACCCAAAGCCCTTTCCCTAAATTGTTTCAGGTCCTTATTCAGCTCATTTCTTTCCTTTTTTAGCAGCGATGCTCTATAACGAAAGAAAACTCCAGCCGCCAATAAATTAGCGACCAGATATCCACTGATAATCCTAAAATAAAACTTTGGAAGATTAGCGGATTGCACATGACGTGAGAAACGTATATCAACCTTCGGAAGTATCGTGTAAATTAAGCTATGGATGCAGGGAATAACAGTCAAGGAAATAAGAAGATACAGCACTACGCTTACTATTCTTCGTTTATTCCCTTCTTTCCAGCTATAGAAGTACAGTACAGTAATTACATAACTGTATACCGCATACAAAGATGCAGCGATTACAATCTGGATAAAGGGAATAGCTTCTTCACTCCATAGCAAATTTGTCAACCCAACTAAAGTCAACATAAAAGCAAAAACAAGCATATTTTGATATGCTAAATGAAGTATGTTTCGCATGGCAACCCGTCATTTTACTTAACAAGTTTAAGTTAAAAAAATATTTTTATACAAATTGGTAACAAAAATATTTTCTGTTAAATATTCCATTCCTTTCTTCGAGTTGAACATGCATATTTTCTGCTAGTTTCAAACTAAAGTTAGGCGTTATATATGTTTTGATTTTATAACAATTGAGAACATGTAGATATGCCCAGCATTCCCAACGCCAGGGTTCATCCTTGATTTGATTGGCTAAGAATTGAAACAGCAATTCCATACTGCGCAATAGATAATCTTCTCTACTTTCGTGGCTCAATCGAAAAATCTCTTCCCCCATAAAAAGGTAATAGCGGCCGTCTTTGACGGAATGGGATAGTGGGACAATCGGCATTTGAAGTAAAAAACTCAGTACAGCAATACCTTTGCGTACATAGATAGAGCTTTCCAAAAAACTAACTTTAAGTTTTCTCTCCAGCGTATCTTTAGTTCCACTATTTCCATCGGCAAATATCAGCAAGTGTCTCCCCGCACGCATCGTCGTCCTGGCCTTCAATAGTACACTTGGATCGTCGCTCATCAAAAAACTGTGTGATGTCCCCTTTTCATGACATAGATCACGAAGTGCTGACATTTCTTCCTGATGCTTTGCAAATACTTTTCTATCCATTAAGATATCGAACTGGATGTTATTTTCAGCTAGTACCTGGGGGATATAGGCATGCATCCCCAAGTGATACAATACCAAAATACTGGGTTCGGCTTCAGGTAGCGTTTTTATTGCGTCAGTATTCCAAATCAGATTAGAATGCAAGGGTTTGGGCAAATGATAATTGCACCATTGTTGGTAAATAAATTGGTGTTGCTCCCATTTCAATCGGGGCATGTAGCGGTGCAGATGCGCCGAAAATATCGCATAGCTCCAGCTATGGTTGTCTTCTGAATATATCATTTAAGGCGATTTATTGAAGGGAGGAAGAAAACATCCCTATTTTCATTCCTCCCTCAAGGGTATTTGGCTGCGCGAATTAGAAAGTTAAGATGGGACAACTTTCCTCATCTTTGATCTCACCGGAAATAAAAGATTGCAGCTCATCCCATTGTAAAATAGGCTGCGCTTCCATTGCCTGATCTATGCCATTGAATACCTGATCTTTCAAGATTTTCATTTCATACTATCTTTGATTTACAATTGGTCCTTCAAAGGATTGTACCTTCCCTTTGTCGAACACTTGACTACTCCATATCGGATCCGACGGTGGCAAATATGTTAGAACAAATAAATCCTTTCAAAAAAAATTGTACATATACCGGTTAATGTCAATTACAATTCAAATACAGCTTAGATCTGTCATCCACAATCAAAAAATGTCATCTGAAATTTAATTCCGTCAACTGCATTAAAAAACAAGTCATGTACAATTATATTTGGCTCCCTCCAATTAAACTTCATAAAATCATCTTTTAACTATTTATATAACCGAGATGAAAAGAACTTACAAATTTTCTTTAGATGAGGGTTTTAGCGCAGTCAACCAACCTCAGCAAACATTGAGTTACCCCATCCGCAATGCAGAGCAAATGCATTGGCAATCTACCGACAACCAGATTAGCGAGCAGATCTTCGATGGGCGGTATGCTTACCTCTATTATTACGAGTATTGGATCAACGAGGCAATGGACCTCCAGGTGGAGATGACGATGAACGACCTGCATCTCATCTATCCCCAGTTAAGCACAGGGCATATTTACGGCAAACGTATGGATCAATCTTTTACCTTCGAACTATCAGAAGCAAAAGGTGCATATTTTTACCTCGCTAAAGGCATTTACAAACTACACCTGCCGGTCGGCCACCACATTTTGATTGGCTTTATTGTCGATGCGGGCATGTTCAGACCACCTGTCCTACAGCAATTCTCTTTTATCAGACATCTTATACAAGCCAGGAAGGAACAGTCGGCGGCAACACTTAAAAGTGCAGACTTTAGGGTAGGCCCGCTAACCATCAAATATCTGCGCATCCTATTTGGCAAGCTTAACCCCAATACCCTCAACAACGAGCATATCCTGCTCAGATATTTAATTTTTCTGGTTCATCTCAGCCGTTTTAAGCTTATCGAGATAGAGGATACGATCCTTCCTCTCCCACAGAAAGCGAAAGAACTGCTCGAAGTGATCGTCTTTCATGAAGGCGCGAAGACGCGTATCCATGAAATTGCTGAGGTTCTAGCTGTCGATCCAGCGAGCCTAAGCCGCCGATACCATCAATTTTACGGTATCAGCATGCAGGACGAGCGCAATATGCGCTTGCTGGCCTTCGTACAATTAACCATCGTGGAACATGATAAATTGGGGGCTACCGCAGATGAGACCGGATTTAGCGGTCCGAGTGAACTGAACCGATTTATCAAAAAGTTGACCGGCAAAACTGCATTACAGTTTAAGGCCGAAATTGAAAAAAATCTCAAACGCTAAAAACAACCGATAAACTTAAACATGAAATTTAACAACAACAAAAAAAAACTAGGCACTAAAATCACCCAAGCCATTCTTCAAGATACTTATGAGGCCGTACCGCAACTGATGACCTTGTTGGCTCCGGAAGGATGGCGAGAAAGTTCCTTCCATCAGGAGCTTATGGTCTGTCGCTATGAGTTCTACCACGAATTTCTCCATGTGGATGATTATCCGTCCACAGAGATCGATTGTAGGCGATCAGAAACGGATCAGGAAATCAGCTCCGAATCAGCGCTCAGTTTTGATGAATACCTCTACCTCACCTTTCCTCCAATTGGCAATGATCATCTGGAGCTCTTCTATATCCTATCCAGCATATTGATTGAAATTACCTTTACTTCTGCTCTCTACCGAGACCATGAGTTCGATGCTTACTATTTTGACGAAGTGCAATGTGAAGGCATCATGATCCAATTGGCTTATGTCAATAATCAGGTCGACAAAGAATGGGCTAATATCGCTTTCACTGCCATTCCGCCCCCCTATCTAGATGAGATGGACGTACATCACTGTCTGGAACTTTTGTTCACAATTCTAAAAAAACATGGCTTTAAGCTGGATTATTGGCATGGTGAATTACTTTACATTGTAGAGTTGCAAGATATGTATTGGGCGATTTTGTATGGGGATCTAGACTACGAAGAAAAAGATAGTCGGTGCCAGCAGATTAAATCCGATATCAGCGAAATCCTCGAGCGTTATGACAGCTCCTACATTGATCCGCTTAACCTATCGTCAATTGTCGACCTACTCAACCGGCGCTGGGTATGCCCTTTTGTATTGGCCTACCTCCATGTTTATGATGATTTTCCAAAAGGCTACCCCTATCTGCTTTCAGACTATGAAGGCTACTAAGAGCTGATCAAACTTGGCATATCGCTCGATCAAAGTTGGCCTAACGCATGCTCTTTACAACAGTGTAACTTAGCTTCAAATAAAGGATGATGATATGAAAGATTCTAAATCGATAATAAATACAGGTATAAAATCTGTAAATAAAAATAACAGATTTATGCAATGGGTCAAATTTAACTTGTCAGTTTCAAATGTATCAGCGGCTATGCTCATTCTATTGTTTGTCTATACTGTATTATCAAAACTTGCTGACCTTAATTTCTTTCGTTATCAATTGGATAATCAGGTTTTTCGCCCGGAGGTTTCGGCGGTACTATTTTATCTTTTACCACTTTCGCAGATCGTGGCGATAATACTTCTTTATATCGAACGGTATAGAAAGATTGGATTTATTTATTCCTTCGGTCTACTCAGTATTTTCACTTTTTACATTCTATTGATCCTACGGGATTATTTTGATCACATTCCTTGTATTTGTGGCGGCGTAATTACGACCATCAGCTGGAAAGCCCATTTTGTATTTAATCTATTTTTTCTCGGAATAGCGATTTTGGGATTTGTATATCTAATTAAAGAAAGGAGGTCGAGCAAACAGTATGATTAAGCCCCCGATCACTTTACGTAAGAAGATCATTATCGGAAAGGGGAAGCGTAGAGCAGCTAGTCGATCCCCATCAACAATTCGGCAGACAAACAAATTATAAATTTAAAGTTTTGTGTTTTTTAGCAAAAAGGCACCAATCATCATGAAAACAAAAAAATTAAACCTTGCATTGATCGCAGTACTTTTAGGTACAGGTTTTGTATTCGCAACTAACAATCCCTTGAAACAATCGCAACGCTATTATTTTTACGATAGCGAATGGCATGACACACCACCCGCTCCTGGAAGCGCACAATGTCAAACAAACCTCAACAAAATCTGTTCGGGTGAGTTTGAATCGATGCCAGAAACCACTTCAAACGATGTTTCCGCCAATCCAGGCGCAACACTCATCGTACGAGGAAACTATCAATAGTTAAACCACAACGTAGTAAAACAGAAGAAGGCGTTTACAATACGCCTTCTTTTTTTATCTGATATTTTGTGTAATTCCGGTCATCTGGACTTCTTGAAATGGGATCAGAAAAACATACCTATCATCATTGGGAGGTAAGCTATAGTCTAGACCATTGGCTTTCCTTGTCAAGGTCACCGCCCTTTCCGGGTCCAAATTCAGACGTCTAAGATCCGAAAATCTTAAACCTTGTCCTATCAGCTCTTTCCGCCTTTCTTGAAGAATCATTGACAAAGCTTCCTCTTTGGATCTAGCCTTTAGATTGACAAAACGATCATCCCACCTCGTTACCAACAATGCATTCAAATCGGCCATCGCCAAATCCACATTTCCTGACCTCGCATAGCATTCAGCTCGAATTAAAAATTGTTCTCTCGTAGTTAAACCCGCAAAATATTCCGAATCCCCGGTATAGCTCCCTTTAAAATTGTAAAATCCCAATCCGCTATCTTCAAAATATAAATCCTTCCTGAGATCCCCATCGCGATATTCCCCAAATAATTTAGGGTCTACTCCAATTAAGGTTGATTGAAGAAAAATACTGCGCGTCATACATGTATACAGTAAGATTTCGGGATTATCACCACTCAAACCTAGCGGAAAAGGTCTTGTCGCAAGGGGATTCAAAGTACGATAATTCAATAATGCATGATTTTCCTTTAAGCTTAGATCGGCGTACTCTCCTGCATTCACATAGTCACCCATTAGCAAGTATACACGTGCCAATAATGCTAATGCACTATTCCGCGTTGGTCGGGTCTTATGTTTCTCTACGTTAGGCAAAAGATCTACGGCCTGCTTCAGATCGGTAACAATTTTTTCGAATCCTTTCTGCACAGTTTCACGATCAAATTTTGCATTGACATCCGAAGTTGTCCGCAAAGGAATACCAAGATCATGATTGGCTGTACTGCTATTGAAAGGTTTTGCAAATCCTTCCAGCAGATTTAAAAAAGCAAATGATCTCCAAAAAAGTGCTGTACCTTGCAGATTACGATAGGCTACACTCCCAGTATCCTCTTCTTTTAATTTTGCTAATCCGTCCAATACTAAATTTGAATTAAAAACCTGCTGATAGCCATAGTACCAGTCATTATCATTTCCATCCATAGCTTTTTCCCAGAGATATGCACCCCGTTCTGCTGTTGACAATATCCCAATAATATCATCGGATGCAACAAAATCATCGGATGATATCGTCCCCAACATGGGAACACCATAATAGATGAAAATATAGGGATCATCCATTAAGGCCCTAAAGTCTGAAATTTTTGTCGGAACGATAACCGATAAACTCGGTTTCTTATCCAAAAATTCTTTTTTGCAGCCACAAAAAAAGAAGCAAGATATAATGCTAAAGGTTATTATATAATTTTTCATGTGATCTATTTTTGATTTACAAACCTATTTTAATACCCAAGGACAGTATCAAGGGCAAGGGCATATTCCGATAATCAGGATCTATATGTTGCTTGTTGGCTTTCCAGATCAACCCAATATTATTGGCATAAGCATATAACCCCATTGTACGAAATGGCAGATTCTGTTTATTGGAAAACATATAATCCAATCGGATATCCTGAAATCGTATATGATCCCCTTTCTCCACCAATACCTCTGAATATTTGTAGAAATCATCTCTTCCACTAACATTGCTCGAGGGTACGGACGGCACCTGCGTATGGAGTTCATCACCTATTGCCTTCCATCGCTTGCCGTAGTCGCCATGGGTAGGTGTGCCACCTGTAGTAGAACCCAGTCCAAAGTTATTACCGTAAACTACTGATTCACGATGGTAGAAATAGCCCAGTCTATAGCTAATCAAAAAGGATAGCGAGAAATTCCTATAGGCAAACGTGTTTCTCAGCGAGCCATAATAAAGTGGTATTGCCGACCCATTAAAAACAATATTCTCTAATGTCGCAGTACTTATGATCTTACTGTAACTTTTACTCTCCAAGCCGTTTAAATAACCTATAGGATCTCCATTTGATGGATCCAAACCCGCCCAACGATAGCTAGAAATGCCATAGAGAGGCTGACCCTTGATCGGCACTAGATTGCCATCAAGAAAACCCGAGGAAATGGACTGTTCTTGGACATCCACTACAATATCCTTTGTCCAGGATAATAGGCCTGTCGCCGACCATTTAATATGTCTCTCTAATATTTTAGCATTTATAGTCAGATCCAAACCGTTTCCCTTTGTACTGGCTACATTTCCCTTAAAAAACATTACACCCGTAGAGTACGGATAAGGTACCGATCCATAGAGATCGTGGTTACGTTTTGTATAGTATTCAATGCTTCCTGTTATGCGATCAGCCTTCATTGCAAAATCGATTCCGATATTAAACATGGCCATTTTCTCCCAACGTAAGCTAGGATTTGGCGGGTTTTCAACAACGGCATACGGTTCACCTATCGGTGAAGATGAAGCGTTAGCGAGAGACGTTATGATATTAGCCGAATAGAAGTTGGACGTATTACCGCTCCTTCCATAGGTCGCCCTCAACTTAAGGTAAGGGAGAAAATCAAGTGAATAGAATGGTTCAGAACTCAAAGTCCAGGCAGCACCAACGGAAAATAATGGAACACCTTTCTCATTGGTCTTTACTCCATACAGATTACTTTGATCGAAGCGTGTACTGGCAGAAAGACTGTATCTATTTCGGTAAGAATAGCCAGCATTCATATAATACGATAAAAATCGATCAGAATTCCCTTTATGGTCATCAATATTAGGTATCTGGGAGGAGCTTGCTGGATTAATGTATTGCGGAAAACGCGTTAGATAATCTACTAAAATTCCCTTACCTGTATCTTCTTGATATCCATACGATCTATTGATCCAATTCTCCGAGTTAATTGCCCTTACTTCTATCCCTCCGATTGCATTTAGATCATGCAAGACTCCAAACTTATGTTGAAAATCAAGCTGCCACCTGAAATTATGAGCATCCATTTTGGATAAACAGCCATCTACAACCGAACCTATGGGAACCGCCCGGCTCAGGCTTCCATCTTTATTGATTGTCGTGTAGCGGTTGATCAAATCCCGACTGAAGTAAGATTCCTCATGCTGATTATTGATTCGATTACTTCTACTACCAGTATAGTTATATAGAAATTGGGTTGACAATCCGTTCCAAATTTTATATTTCAGGGAGGTATTGATCCGATAATCAGACACATTAGTATTATCATCATTCAAAGCAAGTTCGTCTAAAGGTCTATATTGCCAGTCGAGCAAACCCTTTGTTGACTGTTCCAATATATAGGGCTGTCGCAGTTTACTGGAAGACATATTATTTCCACTGTCATCCTTTAATCTGCCATACGGATAAAAAGGAACAAAATTAACATTATTATTTTCAGCTAGAGTTTTAACAAAGTTGACACCTAGTCCCAGTTCCAGCTGCGAATTTAACTGATAAACATTGTTAAGGCCTACCGTATATCGATCATGCTCTTGTCCACGCTGATTTTCGAGCGCACGGTCGTACCCAGCAGAGGCCCGATAAGAATACCCTTTAGTTCCACCGGAGATATCGAAAGCAACCTGACTGGCCAGACTGTTGCGTTCAAAATATTTTAATTGATCATCGCGGATATCCTGTTGCCGGTATTGCGCTATGGCCGAGATGGCATCGTCCTCAGAAAGTTTACCATCTCGAGCGAGTATTAACATTTCTACTACAGGACTAAGTGCGAGTTTATTTTTATTGTTTTCTGTGTTTTTGAAAAAGCCCTTCTTAAAAAGCTCTTGTTCTAGATCGATGTAATCATCTGCGCTGATACGTGGTCTATAAAATAGATCGCGCTTACCCCCGATCATCAAGTTACTGTTTATATTAATTTCTACAGGGCGATCATTACTACCTTTTTTGGTCGTAATTACCAGTACACCATTCCCCGCTCTAGCTCCCCAGATAGATGCTGCTGAAGCATCTTTTAAAAGAGTGACACTCTCGACATCATTCGGATTGATCGCGTTTAAGTCGCCATCGTAAGGAAAGTTGTCCACGATAATAAGCGGTTTACTACCACCAAAAAGGGTATTTTGTCCCCTGATATTAAACTGGCTTTTGGTAGTAGACGTTCTATTGATCGACAATCCGGCACTCATATCCTCCAATCTACTGAGCACATTTTCACCAGGCCTGCGATTTAATTCCTTATTGTCAATCGTCGCAAATGAGCCTGTAGCCCTTTCTTTCGGTAGTTTTTGGTAGCCCGTTGATACCACCTGAACCTCATCGATTCTAAGATCCGAAGGAAGAAGCTCAACAACGAGACTTTTATCAGCCTTTAGAAGCGTAAAACTCTTGCTTTCAAAGCCCGTAAAGCTTACACTAATATAATCGCCCGACTTGCTCTCAAAACTAAAATTCCCATCCTTGTCGGTCGCAATCACTAATTTTGTAGCCTTTGATTTTACTGTTGCACCTGACAAAGGTTGTTTATTTTCTTGTGAAATAACCTGGCCACGAATAACTAGATTTTCCTGTGCTTTTATGGGATAAATATATATTACCAATATCCCCATCAGTATCATGGCACAGCATTTTATTGTTTGTTTCATTACTTTAGCTATCTATCTTTAAACACCAATACCTCTATTTCCTTATTCTTTTTTTGGAGTGCCAAGCCATATTTTGCCAGCGCCTGATTGAGACTGCCGACATCAGACATCTTTGCTTCTATTTTGATATCCACTGCTTTTGCATATCCGGTATCGTCTACGATTGGTAAGGGATAATTTTGGAGGTATATCATACCAAGTTGTTGGGAAATCCATTTGATCGAAGCATTTCTCAACTCAAATCCAACGCCTGAGAATGTGGCTATTTCCTTTCCTCCGCCAGTCCTAATCCGATCTATGGTATCCAATCTTACGAGTGCTAACACCTCAGAAAGTTCCTTTTGGACGTAGACTTCATACTGGGGGAAAAATTGGTTAAGTTCATCCTTCATGATCACATATTTCTCAGCGTTACGCGATTTAGGTAAGATCAATTCATAACAATAGGTGTTCTTTTTGGCCCACTCCACCATATATCCGCTAGGCAAAAGTTTTGTCGTATCCTTTACCAAAAAGCGCATATTTTTTTTACTAAATTCACCCCGATTGCCACCAAATGCACCACCAAAAAGATGTGGAATAATGTCATTGGTAAACGTCAAGCGTATTAGCGTGCTATCTTTAAGGGGAGCTTTGGTGAAAATAGAACTCAGGCCACTTTGATATCCGGTCAGCACCGAATAGAAATTGAGGCTAGTGGGGATACCACCATTACTTCCGATAAAAAGAGGATCAGAATAATCATATTCGATCTTATAATCATGCTTTCTTTTGAGGTTTGTGTTGCCATCTTTTTCCAGTACTTGAATAATATTGTCGCGAGAAATTTCATCTGCACCGGTAAAGGCAATCACTTTGCCCCGAGCATCTATCCAGACAAAATGAGGTAAATAGACATGAGGGAAATAGCTAGATAACAGTTTATCATCTGTAACCACAGGAATATCACCCCGATATTTGGCATCTAGTTTTGAGATAAAAGCAAGTACATCTTTTGCTTTCTGATCGGTGATCGATATAAATTGTACTTTGTTTTTAAACTCTTTCTGGAGCTCTTCCATCTTGGGAATCATGGCAACGCAGGGGCTACACCATGTCGCCCAAAAATCAAGAATCAGCAACTTGCCTTTAAAATCTGATAGCTTTGCGGATTTAGTTTTGTAATTGTGAATTGGCGTAATTGACAGATCAGGGACATAGTCTCCGATACGCAGGCCGTTTTCAGTGATATCTTTTGCTTTCATTTGCCCATCAGCCCCGCTGTCCTTGCGGGGCGTCTGAGCTGATAAACTAAACATAGAAACTAAGAAGTATAAGATCACAAGTACCGTGATCTTTAGTATTTGAATATATAGCAATGTGCTACTATTGGATTGTAATTTTAATTTTTTCATGATACTAGGAATTAGCATTGGATTGGGATACGCGATGGAAGAAATCGGAGATTTCCTTGGTTAACTTTAGCTCATTTTTGTTCGTTTCCATTGCATGTAATAGAGCAATTTGAGAAAGATCCAACTTGTTAATGTGCGCTGTTAAATAAGCTGCAAGAGCTCTCAATAAGTCTATTGAGAATCCAGAAAGCTGATCTGAATTTACTGTTGATTGGAGCTCAATAATATGGTCTTTGATCATACCAATTGGATATTGTTTCCAAAAATCTTCAATATCTTTTAGCGGGTAGTAATCAGATTGATGAACGTCATAAATCGTTCTTTCTAAGGCGAGAATGGAATTGCATTTGGGTTTCATTTTTTAAGTTTTTAGGGCATAACTTTAAGCAAAAAGATCCCATTGCGTTAAATTAACGCATATGATGCCCCTTTTGAAAAAAGTTACGCGAGTGAAATAAAATGGCGTCTCAAATGCGGTTATAAAACAATTACACGGAGATTAATAGAAACGATACCGCATCAGTTTAAGAAGTTCAGACTTTTGTAGACTGATTTATTCCTTTTCAAATATGAATTCGACAAGGAATAATTTCTACAAACTATTCTGGAGGGCATTTTTTAAGATCCAAAGGATTCTTAAATGCTATTGTCCCTATATATAATAGATAGAAGAGAAACCTCCCTTGCTCAAAGGTTGAGCGTGAGAAACTACGCGACCCTATTATCAAATTAATAAGGGAGGTCCTCTCTACGAATTTTTTGTATTTTTTTAAGTCTATAAGTTTCATTCATTTTTGGTTTTCAGTTTCTCACGCTGTTACCAATGAATGAATATACAAATATATAAAACCAATCTATTTGTTGCAAGATCTTATAACAAATTATTTTCCCAGTAATAGTTAATTGCCTTCAATGAATGAAGAACGTGATTTACCAAGATTAATTGAAGTAGGAGCTTTTCTTAGACAACTAAGGGAAAAGGCTGGACTTAGTCAAGATCAACTTGCTACGCGCTGCGATTTGACTAAAAGTAATATTAGCAATATCGAAAATGGTAAAAAGGATTTTAATTTCACTACTTTCTTAGAGTATGCGAAAGGACTAGGTAAGCAACCTCAAGATCTTCTAGATAATGATTTTATTTTTTCAAAAAAATGGTAGTTGAGTATTAATTTAAAATTGAAATATTTTAGGTTAGTTTAAGCTTTTTATTTTCTCTTCACATAGAGATATTGAAATTTCCTCCAATATCTCGACTTTGGATATTAACTTTTTCAGATCCTCAATATCAATATAATAATCGTCTTGGTATCGAGCTTCCAAATAGCTCTTATTTAAAATATCAAATAATCGATACTCTTCACTATCACCAATCGGATAATTAAAAATTTGATTGAGCTTATCAGATATATTTTTAGAATATTTCCGATAAACTTTTAGTCGATGTGTCTTTGGCTTGTACCCAAAAAATATCAGAAGAATTCCACCGTAGAACTTTTCAGCAGTTTGATTAAGGTTAAAAATAACTTGTCTAAAGTTTAGCCCTTTATCTAATGCATTTTCCAACAGTGCTTTAGTACCATCAAAAAATGAACTACCTGCCTTAATCCAACTCTCAAAATTCTGTATTGCAAATTCCCTTTCTTGCTGTTTGCTCAATGATTTAGGTTTTGAAAAGATAAATTCTCCGGAATCAAAAAGAACAATCCCCTCTTTGATGATATCCCTAAAGAAGTACTGCCCCATCTCTAACCCTTTATTTACATAGTTAAAGCTATGTACAATAGGACTCACATCATTCTTATATTTTAGCGTTCTGTTTTCTATCTTGCTAGCAATATCATGCTCTTTATCCTTGTCGCCATCAGGTATCACCACCAGGATATCATAGTCGCTGATGTAAGAATACTTCGCTCCTCTCTCCTCGTATTCATCCTCTACCCACTTATCAGTCGTGTGACTGCCAAATAAGATAACCTTAGCCGGATTAGTGATCTCGCAGATTATTCCGACAATTTCAGCTAATTCGTCTTGTTTTTGTTGTGGTAAATGGGAAAGTTGGTTCATAGGGTAAATTTACGAAAATTATGACAAAATTGCTCCCGATGGAATAAGGAACATTCCTATAAGCGTAATAATCAAACAGATCACTAGTAGTATGTTTAAAAACACGTATTGAATCCCACCATTCTTATAAGAAAGTGCCAAAGTCTGAAGAGCTGCAATAGCTAAACTTAAGAGCATGAGCCAATTCCATATTGTTATAATAGTGGATGCTACACTAACATTTTCTACAGTACCATAGATTACATTCGTTCTAAACGTAATTGTTACAAGAAACGAAGATATCCCGAAAATTAGGTTACACTTGTAAAATGTGTTTGGTTTTCCAGTCATGTTTGGCATTGCCTTAAGTACTGACTTATTTTTATACATCAGGGTATTATTATCAATCATATTAAATCTCAAATTCATCATCCTTTTTGCACCTATGATACCACTAATATATCTAAATTGGGGACATAGGGATATATTGTTCCTTTAACGACATACTCGTCCGAAAATTAGTTCTTATCACACGTTATCACCTAAAACTAACATCGCATTTGCTACACTCGCAGTAGTATCATCATACTCTTCGTGTTGATATTCATGTCTTTCGTTGAGCATATAGAAATCACGATAAAGTTCAAAAGGATTTTGCGAACTACCTACCCATTTTATAATGATATCTAAGATCTCGTTCATAACTGGCTGAAAAGTCATGCGGCCATCAGAGCCACGTACTCCTCCGCCATCACATTTGCGTTTACCAAGATTTAAGAAGATATTCTTTTCATCATAGATAATACTACGCAGTTCCTTGGCTTCCTCTCCTTTTGGCAGATGATCCATTAACAATTTCCGAATACCTCCGTAATAAATATTATATTTTTCCTCAGGATTCTCTAATTGTTTACCAACCAACTCTCGGAGTTCGTCAATTTCCCTTAAGCTTCCAGATTGACCATCAATAGTTAATTGCTTCCCCTTTTTCTCATGGGCACGCTGCAATAATTCTAGACGCTCTAAATCTGCTTTACTGACAATTTCGTCCTGTTGTACTTTCTTTTTGTTATTATCTTCCATAAAATAGTATATTAATTGATTTCAAATACAGCTTTTATTTTTTCACTCGTTACTCGTACACTGTCCTCTTTCCAAGCAATTGGATTCAGCCGAGCAACCGCAACTTTATAATCGGGATAAAACTCTTTAAAGGCAGCATGGTAATTTTTATCATAAAGTTCCTTTTGGTACCACGTATAAAATGAATATACCAACGACGGATGGATCTCCTTGTCTTTAGCAAACCGCTCTACAACATACGCATTTTTGATATAGGTCTTGATATAATCAAAATCTGCCTTAGGCAAAAAATAATCCCGAGCAAAAGTATTTGCCTTTTCTTCAATTAAAAACAGATCTTCATCGTCAGATAAGTGGTAACTATTGGTATTGATTGCATCATAATCGAACAAAACATGATGCAACTCATGTAGTAGTGTAAACCAGATGGTAGGATATTTTTTCAGATTATCTGTTAAAACTATACAAGGTTTATTATTGATGATAAAAGTAGCACCTCTAACATGAGTCGTTGTCAAATAATTTTGAAATATTACAGTAACTCCAATATTGTATAAAGCTCTACATACTGTATAAAGACCATTCTTAACATCTTGTGAATACGGTTTCATATTAACGACAACGTCCTTAAGCCGTTCACGATCGTATTCATTAGGATTGTTTATCAGCTTGAATGTTTGATAAGCAGAACGTACCCAAAAGTCTTTCATCTTATCTGAGAACTTACGTTTAGTCCTACTATACAAAGGTGTTACCAGTTCGTCTTCAAACGACCTAATGGAATCATAACCAAAATAATGTAATACTCGTTCCACTAGTAGATCAACGTCATCAATGTTCTCAAAGAAACCTTCTTTAGTAAGCGTCTTCACATCAAAGTTTTTCATTAAAAATCTCACTTTACGCGCACGATCTATTGAGGTGATATTTTCCGTATTCTGATTCTTAAGGACCATCTGGATAAAGTCGTCCACGCCGACTTCCAAGAACTCCGCTATTTTGACAACATGAATAAGATTTGGCTGTTTGGCTGTACCGCTAATAATATCCTCAAATACATCCTTGTCTATACCCAATAATTTAAGTGCTTTTGTCTTTGTGATCCCGTATTCCTCTATCTTTTCGTCAAAGCGTGATTTCAAATCAAATGATACATCATCATTGAATATATCTTGAAGGAGTTTATCTACATCTATATTTTTCATTTCTGAAAGTATTTACCCTCAAATATACAGTAAATTTTCTATATAAAATAAAAATAAAGGGTAAATACCCTCTAATAAAAGAATTTTATAGTCAGAGAGTTCGAATCTCTCCAGGTCCACTTGACGGGATAATTGAAAAATTACCCCGTTTTTTTGTATAATCTAAATAACCCATTTCTCTCATTTTCAATTCATTACGAATAAAAGGTTCCATAATATACGGAGTTCGATAGATACCATTCTCATAGTATAAAAAGTCGTCGAACACCATTTTAATGAGTTCTTGCTTTTCTATTGTGTTAGCTTCTGTATAAACGTAATTAAGGTCTGAAAGATAAAATAATTGATCTCGTAGCAATAAAAATGTCTTATCTCCATTATGTCTTAACTTATCAATTTGTTCTTTAAGAGATTCTTTTTTTATAGTCAACTCATTATGCCATCTTTCATAAGTATCGTGTTGAATCCGATTTGTAATCCATTTTTCTTCGATTGACATAAGCTTTTCTCCTACCTGCTCGTATTCGATTTGGCGTTGTTTTAATAATGTTTTATGTTCTTTTAAAGTTATCTCCATCTCGATCTCACTCTTCTCTTTTATACTAGATATTAGTTTTTCAGGAAGACTCATTAATTCTAAAGCGCCGGATAATTGTTTGTGAGCTTTTTTAGCACTTATATTATTATGGGCACTAGCGATACTACATTTATAATAATAATAGTATTTCCCCATTTTCCCTTTACTAGCAGCACCAGTTAATAATTTTCCACAATGGCAGCGTAAGGCACCACGTAGTGGAATTAGGTCGTCATAAATTTTCCTTTCTTTATTACCTCTTTTTATTTTTTCATTAACTAATTTCCAAGTCGTTGCTTCAATAATTGGCTCGTGATTTTTTAGAGGGAATAACCCTCCTGGATTTTGTTTCCACGCTTTGACTTGTTGAAATCCATAATATAAAGGGTTTGTTAGTATTCGTTCAACGGCAGTAGTTGCCGTGCGTTTTAACCCCATTTCTATAGCCTTTTCCTTAATTTTGTATAAAGCAACTCCCGCTATATAAGCATCATAAATATATCTAACGACAATTGCTTCACTTTCATTCACTACTAGACGACGTGCCTCATTCTTACCCTCCTTTTTATAACCAAATGGAGCCCGCCCTCCTTGAATCCAAAGTCCTTTAACTGCTTTGGCTGTATAGATTCCTGCATTTATATCATTCTGTCTTTTTATATTTTCAGAATTGCCCATTAAAAATTCAAGCCCCATTATAAAGAATGAATTATGATCCATACAATCATAAATTGATCCTCTACTAGCGCTTACAATCCTCACATCATAAAGTGCTTGAATTTTTGTAACCATATTAATGGCGTCGCCTGCGATCCTACTGAATCTTGTTAACTCAGCTACGACCAAGTAATCAATTTGATCATGGTTCTTTTTGATAAACTCAAAAAGAACCTTAATATCAGGCCTATCAAAGTTTCGTGCAGTGTGTCCTTCGTCGATAAATGTATCCACAATTTCCACACCGCTATTATTCATCCATTGGCCTGTTATTAAATCTTGACGTTCGATACTATGTAAACTTTGACCATCACTGCTGAACCTTAAATAGCGTATACCCTTTTTCATTAGCCTCCTTTATTGCTTTGTTAACCAAAATTTTAACTATTAAATTTACTAAATTTTCTTCGTTTTTCATTTTTAGATCTGCGATAGTATTGTCTTTTTTATCCACTTTACCAATATTACTGCTATTTTTTAAAGCTGTATTTTTTGACATAACTTGATATTTTATTAATTCCATTTTTAAATCGAATCTCTTTCCCAAACACCTTAAGTAGGGAGTTGAAGGACACATATCACTGTAAACCTAAATTTTCAATATTATTTCTTTTAGTAATCGAACAATCTCAAATTGCCTATTTTTCGAATTTAAAATCATAAAAAAGTAGTCTAGATATTAGAGGTTATATAATTAGTGTTGTTGAGTTCTGACAAACTGTAAAAATATATTAGTAAAGAAGGTGTTCGTATTGGTCAAAATGCAGTTGGTCGAGAATTTTTGGTCAATCAAGGCTTCAATTGTATCTTTTAGCATTCAATCAGAAACTCATGAAGAAGCCAAATAGAAAAATAGAGTGTTCAAAGCTTGTAATCGGGTACGTACTAAAAAGACATAGAATACAACATGGATATACACAAAACGAAATAGCTGATTTAATACATGTATCCAGACCGTGTTATTCGTCATGGGAAAATGATTATCATGAAATCCCATTATCCAAATTACTTCAACTCGCTGAATGCTATAATTTGGAATTTATATCATTGATTGCCGAAATCATACAAGAAGATTCAAGGGTTCATAACAATCAGGAAAATATAATAGCTAAACAAATAACGAATTTAAATTCGGACATAAATCAAATGAAGAAATTGTTAGGTGAGATCCTAATTAAACAAAACGATGGTTACTTCATTTAGATTAATCATAATCTTCTTTATTCTAGGTTTCATAAGTATATTTTCTATAAGAAACTTAAATTTTCAATTGAACAAAAACTCAGCTGAAAGATCGTTAGAAATATCCTTTTCAACATTCAAAACAACACCTGAAGAAACTGAGCAATATGTCACATCAAAAATTGAAAACGCTTTATCAAGAATAGATAATATCAAAACAATTAGCTCCTTTTCAACCGAAGACAACGGCTCTATAAAAATTTCTTTTAATACCTCTTCCAACCTAACGCAAAAAAGATTCGATATACTATTAAATCTAAGGCAAGTTTTTGAAAACTTACCTCCGGGAACAACATTTCCGATCATATCACAAATAGGGCAAGGATCAGAAAAACAACCCTTAATATCCTATTCCATAAGCGGAATTAGCAATTCCGAGATCAATTCTATAAAAACAATTTTTGAAAAAATCTTTAGAAACAATGATATCCCGGCTACATTGGAAGTTACTGGAGGAAGCAGAAAGATTATTCAAATCGAATACGATAAAAATCGAATGTATTCACGAAAGGTTGCAATTAGTGATGTAATTTCTTCTCTTCAAGGTCTTACAAACGAAAATTATCTTGGAAATGTCACTGAACATGGCATGAATTATTTTGTTAGACTAGCGTCGCACTCAGTTGGCACCTCAGCATTAGAAGAGATCGTTTTAAAAAATACTCCCTTAGTCAAATTACGGGACATTGCCACTATTTCTGAAACTTATGAGAAAAATGATTTTTCATATCGAATCAATGGAAAAAACACAGCATTGATCCATATTTATGAGGATCAATCAGAAAATGTTTTAACGACCTATTCGAAAATTTCCGAAGTTTTGGATAAGATCAAAAAAGAACTTCCAGAAGGAAGTGAATTAAGGTTAGAACAGGATAATTCCAAACATTTAAGGAAACTCGTCAGAATAGCTATGATAAATGGCGCAATTACTCTTTTACTTATTGCTTTGGTATTACTATTATTTAAGAACTGGAAATACCTCCTAATTGTAATTACAACCATAATAATCAATTTCTGCATATTAGTTCTAATTTATTCTTTATTTAAGATTCCAATTGACTTAATTACATTAAATAGTATCTCCTTCATTTTATCACTTTTATGTTTTAACCTACTAATTGCGTTGGGACAATTTGATAAAATAGGCAAAAGACGAATACAGCAATCCCAAATAATTATATTTCTTATTGCTGCTTCTATTTATATGGCGATAGAATTTTTAGATTATCAAGATCTTCATCAACTTCAATCCATTCTAAAATTTTCAATAATTGTAATTGCAGTGGGAACAATTACTAATTTCCTTTTTGCCAACAGTTTACACAATTTGCTGACAAAAAATTCGAACAGACAAAAGAGCAGCAAAAATCTAACAGTTTTTACGAATGTTAAAATAATAAAGTTCAGATATATTATTTTATTTCTTGTTCTTTCCTTTACAGGAATACCTCTCTTTATGCTTCCTTCCAAAATAGAGGGCAACAACACTTACAATAAAATTTTTGGAACGACCCTTATACAGGATAAGATTATTCCGGTATCCAGTTTAGCACTTGGAGGTATGTGGAGATTATTCCATGAAAATATTTATGTAAATACAGATTTTGAAGATTCGCAAGAAACTTCTTTGAATATTTATGCTGAACAGCCAATTGGCGCAACAGCAGAACAAATGAAAAGCTCACTGGAATACTTAGAAAAATTTCTTTCAGACACCGAATATATAGAACTATATGTCTCACAGGTTTTTTCTGGACAACGAGGAACTATTCGAGTCAAATTTTTAAATGATATACCTATTCATTACCCTGAAAAATTGAGGCAACAGTTAATCAATGCATCTCAAAACTTAGGTGGTGTTGGTTGGACGTTTTTTGGTATTGGCAAAGGGTTTAGTAATAAAATGACTAAGGAACATCCTAGTTTCCAATTAAAAATAAGTGGATATAACTTTGCCAAATTAAAAGAAATAGGTGAATTTGTTAAAACAGAGATTTCCAAAAATGATAGAATCAATAGTGCCTCATTAGCTTCTGATAACCAATTTATTTCAGATAATAATCATGAATACAAAATGTCTGTAAATGACAGACAACTGGCACAGTTAGAACTAGATGATAAGAATGTTAAATCGGAACTTATCCTGAACAATTCGGAAATCATGGATAAGAAAATGATTGTTAATATATACAACGAAAATATTCCAATAAAAATAACTGCAAAAAATCAAGATAATCTGACGATTAATGAATTTTTAACCCACTCTATAAGACTTGAAGATCGTTATATCAAGCCAAATTCGATAACGACCTTCCTAAAAGCAGACAGAGTAGAATCAATCGTCCGGGAGAACAGGCAATATATTCAGATACTAAATTTAAAATATGTAGGATCTCTCGAAACGGGATACAAATATCTTTTAGAAGAAACAGAAAGAATAAATAAAAATCTTCCAGAAGGTTACTTAATAGATGTCTTAAGCGATCATGAAAGTTCGAAACCTCTGACGACAAAATTGCTAATATTTCTTTCTACAACATCCTTTATCTTTATCCTATTAACAATTCGATTGAATAGTTTTAGAAAAGCAGGATTGGTTTTCCTTATGGTTTACATATCTCTTTCGGCCATCTTTGTCACCTTTTATATTGGTGATTTTAAATTTGATGAAGGGGGGCAGGCCTCTTTTATATTTACCATAATAATTGGATTTTGTTATCTTCTTTATTTTTGGGGAGATTTAGGTGTAGTAGTAAAAATAGAAGGTAGCAGAATCCATCTCCGCCAGAACATTAAATTAATAAGCCTATCCTTTCTTATTGTGAATATTGGAAATCTTACTTACCTAATCACTCAATTTAACGATCCTTTTTGGTCAGCTTTTTCCATCGGAATTTTAGCATCATCCATTGCAATTGTTTTTATTACCACATTCGTAATTCCATTATTTTCAGTAAATAAGGATACACTTAAATAATGATTTTTAAATTTTCCCGGGATTTTTAAAAATGAAAAACTTACTATCAGAATGTCAAAAATGCAATCAAAACCCTGAATGTCTTTTAATTAAATTTGATAGTACAGTAATCAATTACGGGGAAGCCTAAACCCATAATCGTAGGCATTATTTCATTAATTCATTTAACATGAAAAAATCAATTAAAAAAGTAGCAGCATTTGCTTTGTTGCTTGGTGGTATTGCAGGTTCAGCTTCTGCGCACATCGCCGTTGGGACTTATTGTTTAAGTCTTGCCTCAGGACCATCAATTGGTAAATGTGTAAGTGCCACGTATGGAGTGGAGTGTAACCGCTACGCTACATCGGGATCAGATTGTGCTGGTAACAGAACGGTAATTGACAACATTGGTGGTTAATTGCCTTAGAGAACTGTTCAATTGAGAACAGTTCTCTTTATTAAAATCTCAAAAATCTAAAAATCAGTTATTTTTAAAATCTCCAATAAATGAGTAATAGACTTATCAATTCTCTGCGGTTAGTTTTACTTTGCAGTACGATATATGGGTGTTCAGGATCTGGTGATAATCCCGTCGAATATAAAGATGAAAACGCCAAATCTTATAAAAAGAGCGCTACGCTAGAATTGACAGATTCTTATCTATTACCCGTTGATGAAAATACAGATAGTAAGATCTACGGTATTGATATTTTTAAGGATAAAAATAACAACACGAAGACGATTTCATTTCTGAATCCTTCCTCAAAGTCTATTCTATTATTCGATTTTGATAAGAAAGCAATTATTAAGAAAGTTCCCTTATTTCAGGAAGGTAGGAATAATACAGGAGCAATTAACCTTCCCTCGATGCATAAAGTTATCTCAAAGGATTCAATTCTCTTTTTTAATATGGATTACCTAAATGTATTGAATACAGATGGGGATCTTTTGGATCGTGTTAAATTGGTAACTGAGAATTCAATAGTTGATAACAGCCCAAAACCTAACCCAAGCACCAATTCGCCAATTATATATAAGGACGGAACTGCCTATTTGTTTTGCGCATATAACGTATATTATTCTCCTCAGAATGAAATCAAAGATCTGTTAAAGGTCAATCTTGCTAATAAAGAAATAAAACCATTATTCAATCGGATCAATCTATATAACTATGGATTTTGGGGCCATAACATGAACCTTTATTACTTATATGGAACTCAGAACTTCAAAGAAAACAGCTTAGTAATGGGTTATGCAGCTGATCCCCATTTATATACATTCAATTTGAATGACGAAAAAGTGACACCTGGTCAATTTATCGGAAGCGAGAACTTCAAAAGTATTGATCCATTTTTATCTAACAAAAATGATAAAACTCTCAATCCTAGTCATGATGACATGGCTAAGTCCGCAGAATTTGAACTGACCAATCCTTCTTATTATTCAGTTTTTTATGATGACATAAATGACGTGTATGTTCGTTTAGCTTATCTACCAAGGACGAAATCAGAATATAGAGATCCATTAACCCGCTATAAATTTAAATATAGCGCAATAATCATGGACAATAACTTCAATAAAATTGGAGAAACCATTTTACCGGACGCAACGGAATTGGATTACAGAATGATCTTTTTTGATAATGGATATATGTATGTATTCAATAAAAAGAAATATAACGAAGATAACAATAACCTATATTTTGATAGATATAAACTGAAAAAAGATGCGAATATTTAAAATAACAGCTTTACTCCTATTATTTGCCTCTTGTTCCGAAGGAAACAAAAATAGCGGCTTGTATAAGAACGCCTTAAATCAAAACCACATCGAGAATCAAAAATATGTAGTGGTAGTCCCTGGCGCAGGGTGCGGCGGATGTATATCTAATGCAACTTATTTTTTAGTGAATAACTATAGTAAAATAAAAGATAGTGTTACCATAGTATTTACAGGAGTAATGGACAAAAAACTTCTAAAAAATGAAGTCGGAGAAGAATTTCTAAAAAATTCTAATGTTAAGATTGATCAGGATAATTATTTCTTGGCACCGGAAATTGTCTCCAACTATCCGCAAGTTATTTCTTTCAAGGGAAATGATGGAGAAATTGGTGAGATTCAAAATTTTGATGATAATACGTATAATTCCATTATTCAATAATGAACAGGAGGATAGCATATTTTCTTTTTGCTTCAATCCTATTTTCTTGTTCTGGAACGCAAGAATCTGAGGTAAAAACGGCCAAATCCACTAATTCCGAAAAACCGGATAAGAATATAGTAGTACACGCTAAAAAAGTAGATGAATCCGATCTTTCATTTTCAATCTATTCGAATGGGAAAATAGTTTCTAAAAATAATTATACTATTTATTCCCCAATAGATGGTATAGTTCTGAGGTCTGAATTAAAGAATGGAAAACATGTGCAGGAAAATAGCCTGCTTTTACAATTAAGAAATGACGAACTGGACTACAGCCTACGTAAAACAAAAGCCTCCTTATTTAATAACAGTTTAACGTATAAAAGTGATTCAATAAGCCAGAGCAGATTAAACAGCATAGATGGGCGACAGTTTACAGACACAGTATTGAAACGGCTTGAAATCGAATCTGGGGTCGCAATTTCTCAAATCGAACTTGATGAACTGAAATCAAAGCAAAAAAAACTAGCGATCGTTTCCCCGGTTACCGGAACGATCTATGATACCAAAATAGGAAATAAAAGTGTAATCAAAGAGGGAGACGAATTATTCAAGATCTATTCAACGTCCAATCTAAAATGTTCTTTTAGAATCATGGAAAGTGAAATCAAATTGATAAAAATCGGAGATAACATTAAAATTGTCCCACAAGCATTCAACGGTACTTTTCAGGCCAAGATCTCAGAAATTAATCCAATAGTTGACGAGAATGGTACTATTGAAATTATTGCAGATATACTAAATCCAAATCGCCTTTATCTCGGAATGAATGTAGATGTTGAGGTTTTAGTCAATCCACAAAGGAGTTTATGGGTACCCAAAAATGCGTTGGTAAAAAGGTCAGGAAAGGATATTGTATTTACTTATGAATCTGGAAAAGCAATATGGAATGAGGTAAAGATAGGTGTGGTCAATGGCGACCAGGTGGAAATAAAAAATGGTCTCTTACCGGGAAGTTCTGTAATTGTCTCCAATAACAATTATCTTTCCCATAATTCTAATGTGGTACTAAATTAAGGCTACATTATGATGAAGTTTCTTTTGCATAAATCCCTGGCCGTATACCTTATTTTTTTAATTGCAGTTGTATGGGGTGGCTTTTGTTTTTTCAACATTCCCGTCTCTTTACTACCTAATATTGAAAAACCTGCCATACAGATAAAAATAAACTATCCAAACCATGCGGCACAATCTGTTGAATCCAACGTTACAAAAATTATTAGGGAAGGGATAGGTTCTGTAGGATCAATCAAATCCATAGAGAGCGAATCATACAGTCACTTTGCATTAGTAAACTTATCGTATGAATTCGGAACAAATATGAGTGATGAATTCATTAAACTAAATGAACGTATTGACCAGTTGCTTCCTGATCTTCCAAGCGATTTTATTAGACCGCAACTAATTAAACAAAATGTTTCAGATGTTCCGATAGTAAATCTACAGATCACACCAAAAGTAGATATAGACCTGTTGGAAGCATCTGATATCACACTTCAACTTATCAAAAGAAGGATAGAAAAAATAGAAGGTGTTTCCCTGGTTGATATCAATGGCTTAAAGACTAGAAGTGTCAGAATAATTCTGGATAAAACAAAGATCAGATATTTAGGGCTCGATGAACAAAAGATAAGGGAAACGGTTCAGACAAGCGGCTCTTCTTCTGGTGCTTTAACAGTAAAAGACGGCAACTACTCCTATCTGGTCAAGATGGCAAATAATATAAGTGACATTGACCATTTAAGGGATATCTCCATTCGGCTCGAAAATAATCGTGTTATTTCATTGAGAGATATTGCAAAAATTGAATCGGTAGCGGCCCAGGAAGTTGGCAAGCATTTGTTCAATAATGAAGAGGCAATTGTATTAGCGATTCACAAACAGGCAAATGCTAGGATGAATGAGGTAATACAGTCTGTCCATGATGAATTGGATTTAATCAGGAATGATTATACCAAGCTAAATTTTGATCTCACTCAGGATCAGACCTATCTCCTAAATGCAGGAATAGAAAACTTGACACAGGACCTTATTTATGGAGGCATCTTATGTGTATTGCTTCTTTTTCTATTTGTCAATAACATATCGTCTCCTATTTTAATGGGCATAAGTATTCCTATATCACTATTGCTGACTTTTATCTGCTTCTATTATTTCAAAATATCATTCAATATCATTTCGCTTTCAGGACTTGCATTGGGTATTGGAATGCTCATTGACAATTCTATTGTTGTTATTGACAGTATTTCAAGAAATTATCTGGATTTTGATCTTGAAGAAGCTTGTATTAAAGGTGCTGGAGAAGTATTCGTCCCTGTTCTGAGTCAAGTTTTAAGTACAATTGTAATCTATGCCCCACTTATTTATTTAAGTGGAATAGCTGGAGAGCTGATTTATGACCAAGCCATTGCATTGACCATTTCCTTGTTAGTTTCGCTATTTGTAGCGTTTATTCTAACGCCTGTCTTATTTTATAGTTTTAATGCAAGAAGTAAAAAGCGAATTAAATCTGGGCAGGAAACCTTTCTATTTAAGTTTATCATGAGATTTTATGATGTTTTATTCGAAGTGATATTTAGAAACAGGAGGAAATTCGTTTTAGGCATTTTAATATTGATTCCTTTAGGTTATCTAATAGCAGTCCGCATTCCGATACGGATCATGCCACAATTTGAAGAGAACGAAACGTCTGTCAATATAGATTGGAACGAACCGGTAGGGATACAAGAAAATGAAAATAGAATTAACGATCTCTCAAAATTACTGCATGGCGCTGTACATTGGGAAGCCGACATCGGTATAAGCGACTTTATGATAGATATAAAAAGACGCAATATCAATAGTTCGGATATTTACTATAAATGTACAGACACCGAATCAAAAAATGCATTAGACAAGAAACTGTTAGCATATTTTAACGTAAATTATCCAAATGCCTTTATAAAAATATCAGGCGCTAAAAATGCCTTTACACATTTATTTGAGAACGATGAGCCACAAATGGAAGTTCGGTTTCGACAGGATGCTTTTTTAGATAGCGGAGATAGCGAAAATAACGTCCAACTTGTTAAAAATGCCTTACCAGAATTGAAATGGGAAAACTCCAGCAATCTATCTAAAGTTACGAATGTAAACCTGCATCTTAATGAACGAAAATTAAGTAGCTATCAGCTGGAAAAAAGTGATGTCATCCATCAATTAAAATCAATCTTTAATGACAGTGAAAAAATTAAATTTACAGGGAACGGTGATGTCTTCACATCTCAGATTGTCGATACAGCATCCTTAAACCAGAAATTTAAAATATCATATTTAAAGAATAGCAACGATGGATACTTTCAGTTGCAAAACTTTGTATCATATGACTATTCAGATGAAGATCAATCCATTTCGGCAGATAAATTCGGATACTATAAATCAATATTCATAAATGAGATCCCAAAAGGGTTTAATATTGATAAGATTCAAAAACAATTAACTAAACTTATTGAGTCCAAAAACTTAAATGCATCCCTTACCGGAGCATTCAAAGCTGAGAAAGAGATCAAAAAAGATCTATTCATAGTTGTTATATTATCCCTAATTCTTCTTTTTGCCCTGCTAGCCATACAATTTGACAATTTCTTACATCCGTTTGTTGTTATGTCATCATTGCCTTGCGCACTGTTTGGTTCATTCTTTACGCTTTGGATTATGGGTGGAGAGTTCGATATAATGGCCGGTATAGGAATTATAGTCGTACTAGGTATAATAGTAGATGACCCTACATTAAAGGTTGAAACAGTCAATAGGTTAATTAAGGAAGCAAAAAACCATGGCAGAAAAATTGATAGGGAGAACCTCATTTCACTTTTACATGATGCAGGGAGAATTTGTTTAAAACCTTTAATCATGGTTTCCCTCACCACAACATTAGCATTGGTACCCGTTTATTTTTCACACGGTATTGGAAATGATATCCAGCGAAATTTTGTAAGTGTCGTTGTGGGAGGTTTAAGCCTTGGAACGATACTTTCATTCTGTTTCATACCATTGATTTATTATGCAGTAACAAAGAAAAATTCATGAAGCTACTGAAATACATTATTATATTTTCTTTTTGCTCGGCAACTAAAGGATATTGTCAGAGCTCGGCAAATGATTATACGCTGGAGAATATCATCGAAATTGCAAAATCAGAATCAATTGCCAATAAAATCTCAGTGGCACATCATCAAAGAAATATTGCTCAATATAATAGTTACAAAAAGCTTTTTTTACCTGAAATCGGCTTTACATCTAATATATTGGATTATAGTAAAGATTACTTTAGTGTAATACAGCCATCCGGTACTATCTCATTTCAATCAAGGTCGCAAAATTATTCCACTCTAGGGTTGGCAATCACACAGATTGTTCCCCAAACCGGAGGAACTGTTTCAGTATCCTCCAATCTTACACGGTTTGATGATTTTATTTTGAAAGAGAAGCAATATAATGGCATTCCCATAAATTTATCTATTCGGCAACCCATTAATGCTTACAATGAATACAAATGGTTAAATATAATTGAACCGATAAGACTTGAAAATACAAAGAGAAGAAGTGTAGCGGAACTAGCGCAAATATCGTTATTAACCACAAAATTATACTTCAATGTAATTGAGGGCAAATCTTCATTCGATCTTTCAGAAGAAGCATACAAAACTTTTCAACGATTATTAAATGAAGAAAAAGAGAAAGTGAAATTCGGGACTACATCTCTCAACAAATATTCCCAGATTGAGATCCAGATGCTAGATGCCGAGAAATTAAGAAATGCTGCATTGGAAGATCTTAATAATTCCATTGTCGAACTATCCGATTATATTGGTATTCACATTTCGAAAGACAATGAACTTCGCTTACCTTCCCAATTGCCTGAAATTAAAATTGACAATATAGACCTGGTATCCAGCATGGAAAAAAACATGGCTGAGTATACCGAATTTAAAATTAAAGCTCTTGAAGCTCAAAGAGATTTGGAAAAAGTCAAAAAAGAAAGATATAAGATAAATGTTGGACTTTCAGTCGGATATAATTCTACCGATAATCATTTAGGCAATGTGTATAGTCGGGCAAATCCAAGACAGAGCGCTACTTTATCTTTAAATTTTCCGATTCTCGATTGGGGAAGATTAAAAGAGACCGCTAAAGCTGCTGAATATAATTTAAAGGAGGTGGAATTAGCTATTGAAAGCGACAAAAAAATAATCCTCCAAAATATGCGGCGCGCAGTTAATGGTATTGAATATAGTTTAAAAGATATTGAAATTTCAAGGAAGATGCTTGAAATTGCCAAACAACGATACTCTTTGCTAATCGACCAATTCTCAACAGGAAAAATTACAGTTACAGACCTGATAAACTCCCAACAGGAAAACAATGTAGCAAATCAGTCTTATATAAGATCATTAAGGAAATATTGGGAGAATTACTACGAGCTAACCGTTTTTGTAAAATAACATTATGGAAAATACAAACAACAATACCGAATCATTTCAAGAAGACAGTTATAATAGGCATTCCAATTGGTATACAAATCTCTTTCCCGAAAAAGAACAGAAGATAGCTTTGTTAAATGGAATAAAGACATATAAAGGAACCATAAATCATTGGTTGCAGAATCAGTTTTTTGAATGTGTTAAACCTATTACAAAATATAAAAATGCATCCTGGTTGACCGTAGGTGACGCTTACGGGCATGATGCAAACTATTTAATCGAGAATGGCGTCCAAAACGTAATTGCTTCCGATATAAGTGATGAATTTCTTGCCGTATCTAAAGAGGTTGGCATTGTTGAGCAATACTCCGCTGAAAATGCAGAAAATCTCTCCTTTGAAAATAATAGCATAGACTATATTTTATGTAAAGAAACTTATCATCATTTTCCACGGCCTTATGCCGCTCTTTATGAAATGATCCGAGTAGCAAAAAAGGGGATTGTTATTATCGAACCGCAAGATCCGATTATGAAAATGCCTTTCTTGTTATTTATTAACAATGTTTTAGAAAAAATAAAACATGGCTTAGTAAATAAGATATGGAAAAACCGCTTTTCTTATGAAGCAGTTGGCAACTTTGTATATAAGGTTTCTGAGAGGGAAATGGAAAAGTTTGCAGCTGGTATTAACTTACCAATGGTAGCGATCAAAAATTTCAATCCGAACTTCTGGTTCCCCGGAAGTGAAAAAATTCCGGCTGTAAAATCAGAGAAGAAGTTTAGAAAAATTCTCTTCAAAAAAGGTCTTAGGGATTTTTTATCAAATTTTGGCATTGTACCAAGTCAGTCTTTAAGCATAATAATATTTAAAACCCTTCCTGAAGTCGAATTACGGGAATCTTTAAAAAAGGATGGGTACAAATTAATTGAAATACCAAAGAATCCATATTTATAAAGTTAAATAACGAGGGAATACTTCTCGTTATTTAACTTTCTTTAATTTCTTCCAAAAGGATTAATTGGAACCCCAATTGAAAACCCCAAGATTCCTTTATCTTTTATTGGAATGTTACTTATGTTATCCCTAATATCAGGAATTTCATATTTCAATGTTAAACTTGCGATATCTTTTTCATTTTTAGTAACAGGAACAGTAACTCCAAAACCTGCATCTAAAGATTTCAGATCTTTAGTTAATGTCTGTTTTCCATAAGTACTTAATCCAATATAGAAGGTTTTGGAAATAGAAAACAAAGTCATTAGGTTATAATTTATACTGGCTGTATTTTCCACTATTAGTTTTCCTTCCTTAACCCTTTTTGTGTCAGAAGATACCTCCATTGTTTTTCCGTTACTATCTGTAATAGTTTCAAAATTTTTAATATTTACAGATTTGAGGAGGAATAATTATGATCATTTGTTTTATACTCAAACCCAGCCTTACCAATAATAGAGAAAAACTTTAAATATCGTCTAGATGGAAAAAAATATAAATTTAAATCAGTCTTTGCAACAAAGCTATTTAGATTCTCCTTACTAAACTTATCTTTATTCAATAGTGCCAAATCATTATTATAAGTTTCTAAAGTAGCATAATTATAGCCCGCCTTTGTATTTAACCATAACCAAAATATTTGGGAGGCATCATAAATTGAAGCATTTTCAACATTTCCTTTATACTTATCCTCAATTGTGTCAGTGTAAAATTTGGTGGTAGTAAAAAAGAAACGGTTAAAATTCAAATTGACTCCAAGATCAGGCAACCAAGCTCCATTTTTAATTAAAGGAGTAAAATCGTTTAATGAAGCAACTTTTCCATCAAAATATAATTGATTAAACATTCCTGGGATTACAGGAACATTTAAAAGCAACTCAGGACTTTTTGAAATATCAAACACAAAACCTCCTTTTGGAACGTTCGTTTTAGTTCCTAAAACTTTTGTTATGAACTCTTTTAGGTCATCTGTCCGTCTTTTGTCACTTTTCTCCTCGGTCTCTTGAGCATTCGCACCTAGGCAGGTCGCAAATACTATTGTTGTTAATAATATCTTTCTCATTGTTTTAAGGCTAAAATGGTAATGTTAATTTACCAAAAAACAATTAATTATTCAAGTACAACAGATATTAACAATTATGATTTTTATATATTTAAAACAACCTTAAATGATATGAAAGCAAATATAAAAATAGGGAAAAGCTTTCCCTATTTTTATATACTAGCGTCCTCTTTTAGTTTGTTGCTCATTATTTGGACCTAAATTCTCTATCCATATTATATTGGCTTTAGGTTGGGCATACTGGCCTTTTTTAAGACCAGATTCCAAAAGGAGTTTTTCAGGAATATTTGAATTTAAAATAATTTTATCGGGCCCTAGTTTTGGAATAATTTTATCTCTTATCAAATTCTTGATATGTTCGATCCCCTTAATATTACTTAGGAATTTTTCCATCGAGTGATTGAAAGTAAAATAAGAATACGAATCATTTGGAATACCATAGGCAATTCCATTGTCGGTTATTTTAGCAAGTTTCTTATTGAATTTTTCGAGGTCTTTTTTCTGTAAATGATCGTAAAGTAGATCATTAATTTTCTCCTCCAAAGCCATATTGATAAAACGATCATCCGGTTTTTTAAAAGATTTCGCATACTCTTCGGCCTGTTTTATAAGATCTTTTCCTTTTGCATCTTTTTCGTAATAATTCGTTTCGCCACCATGCCCTGTATTTTCAGCATATCCGGCATGTTTACCATTAATATATAAAGAGGCTGTAAATGCCTCCGTCTCCTGACTTAAAGAAGGAAAATGTTTAATATTTTTAAGTTCAATATTCATAAAATATTATTTAAAAGGTGAATAAATCCATAAGTTTGAAGGCGGTTAATAATTAATCTTTTTGGGAACTAAATACTATAGGGCGGCAAATAATTTGTGGAAATTCAGAAATCCTTTAATAGGTTTATGAGTTCGAAGGGCGAACCGTTTACCAGAAATCATCTCAAAATAGTTTAGAGAAAACTTCTCAATCAGTAACACAAGACTTTGCGAGTCAAATTCTATTTTTATCAGATCATCATTGATCTGAAATTTTGAGTCAATAGCACGGCTCCAAAGAGCAATCTTGCAGTCGAAGATTTTCCCAATCAAACTATTTTCAGATATAAGATGGATTTTCGCATTAGGGAACTCATAAATGAGTTCCCTATAATTTTCTCTACTTGGTAGATATCCTACCGAAGCAAAAGCGATAGATAGTGCATTATCAACATACTGTGGAAAAAGATGTGCAAAACACAAGATATCTGTACAAGTTGAAGCGATAAACAAATGAATTACAGAATCTGGTATTTGATGATGGGCTTTCCAGATACCACTAGCGACCTCGTTAACATACCCGTTGCTATTCCAAATTTCCTTTGGCTGCTCTGAAAAATATCTATAGCTGAACTCAAAACCGGCAGAAGATCTTTTAAAGAATGGTTCAAAGAATCGGATCACATCCTGATCCAAATCACCTGCATTCATTAACGGGACGATGAACGTCCATATCCCCTAGACTCTTGATTTGGGATATGTTTATTTATTAATTGCTGAATGGTAACATTAGAATCCACTACATTTCCTTTTTGTTTCATATCAGCAATGGCCTGATTATACCCATTAGTATAACCTTCTGATTGAAATTTAGCAGCACGGTTTTTCAGGGCCTGAATCCCTCTATATACAAGGTACGAGATACCAGCATCAAACAGGATCGAAAGTGCGAGTCTTTTGTTATCCGATTTTAATCCCTGAGGGTTAAGCGCTGTATGCTGAAACCTGGTACCATCGGATAATTCCACAATCTGACCATTTTTAAATTTTTTCTTTTGTTCTTCTGTTAGCGTCTCTGAATTTACTGTTAATGGGGCATTTACCTTTTCAGGATCATAGGAAATAAACTCTTTGGTCTGTTCATCATATTCGATGATTATTTTCCTGACCTTACCCTTTTGTACTTCTTGCTCTTTGGCAATATTATCAATCTCGCCATTTTGCAGTTTCTGGCTTTCGTTTTCATCCAAAAGCTCATGTGCTTTTGCCACCTTGTATATTGGATGCACATTCAGGCTTACACTTCCGTCCTGATTTTTCTTTAAAGATAGTTTGGCATCAAGTTCGGGAATAGAAAGCCCATCAAATTTAAGATCTTTAAAATTTGTCATTTCGGTCCTTCTACCCATAAGAAGTGCATTGATATTGTCCCTGGAAAGAAGTATCCGTCCCTGAATATATAGTCCCAATTTTTCAAGTTCACCAAGGGGAAGTTCGTTGTCTTTAAATTGATTCATGCTATTTTCTTGTTATAGAATTAACGTTTTAAACCATAAGAAGCTTTTTGAACTTCTTCATTGCTATTAGAAATTGCTGGAGATTTTATATCATTGCCGTTTTTTACATCTAGCAGCGATTGATAGAGCCTGTCGTTTTTAGAGAGTACAAATTTCTTTCCGGTGTCCTCTACTTCCATCTGAAGCCTTCCTCTTTTCAGTTGACTGGTTACTTTATAAACAGACTCCTTGTACGGAATGGTATCGCCAATAAAGAGTTTGGATTCATTTTTTTGCTGGCTTTTATTAGTGGTATGCTGGTTAAGTTCACGTTTACGCTCAAAATCCAGCAGATAAGAAAATATCTTTTCTGCATCCGTTGCCGCCGCATGGATTTCATAAGGATTATTTTTTAAAATTTCGATCCACCCTTTTACATAAGCAGCATGCTGGCCCGGATCATGACCGATCTTGAACTCATCTCCGATCAACATCGAGGCAATCTCGGCCCTTAATTCTTCCCGTGCGTAACCCTCACTCCCAAATCTGTTAAAAAGGGACCTGTTGAGCCTGTCCTGATGTCCAGTCCAATGTCCAAGCTCATGAAGGAGGGTAGCATAATAGCGGTCAGGAGAGGTAAACTGTTCTTTTAAGGGCATAGTTATACTGTCAGAACGGAGACTATAATACGCCTCATCACCTTTTCTGTGATTGACCACCGCGCCGGAAAGGAGAACCAGATCTTCCGCACGGATTATTGGGTCCCAATCAGATTTCAATTGGGGCTTTAACTCTAATTTAGGAATTCCACTGACCTGTTCAGCATTAAAGACCCAAGCTGCTGTGACAATGGCACGTTCCAAAGGTGTCCTTACTTTTATGCTTTTACCGTTTTCATCAAGGACTTTTTTCCCATTTTCATCTAATTTTGGGATAAGATCATGGGTTTTGACAAATTGAACAAGCGTACCTTTTTCACCCTTGTTTATTTGCCAGCCTTTGGAATCAGCTTGCTTAAAAGTCAACCATCGGGGGTCTTCCCTCCCTGAATTCAGCAGTGAAAAGATATTGATTCCTTTATATCTATTCCCGGTAATTGCGTTATAAGGTAGACTGAAATCGGTTGAAGCGGAATTCCAAGGTTTCTGCCAGGGAGCTGTTCCTTTTTCCAGTTTTTCGATGAGGGCTACGGCAACCTGTTCGTGCAGTGATTTTACCTTATTGTTCATCCTCCTCTCCTTCCTCGCTATTTTCCTCGTCAAAAGGAAATTCGTCACCATAAGATATGCCGTATATGACGGCCTCTTCGGGCGTAAGCCCAATTTCTTCGCCTTCTTTCAGAATTCTAAGTTTCTCGTTGAGGCTTTCAAAAGATTTATTCATTTTTTTTGCTCGTTTAAAGGATTTAAGCTGAACTCATTGAGTTTTTTAAGAAAAAGAATGGGGTCAATAAATTGACCCCGGATTTTGACTGAGAGATGGAGATGCTCTCCGGTCGCCAGACCTGTTCTACCGCTTACACCAAGAAGATGACCGGGCAGTAAACATTCGCCTTTTTGGACCAATAGTCGAGATAGATGTCCGTATATAACCTGGATTTCATCACCTGATTCTATTACCAGAAATTTACCCAGCGTAGGACTTTCCCCGGCATTCACCACATATCCTGAAATTATATTAAAGATGGGTGAACCTCTGGCGGCAAGATCTACACCATTATGATGAATAGGTTTTAATTTTATGGGATGTACCCTAAAACCATAAGGCGACGTAACCCTCATTTTTTCAAGCGGGAGACTAAAATCTATAGATTGCCCAACAGCATTTAAGGAAATAAAAAGCAATAAGAATATCCAGATTATTAGTCTACGGTAAACTGGATAAACGGGGCAACGAATATTTTGCATAGTGAAATTAAACGGGTGATCTGAAAATTATTCCGATGATTTTTTGTATTTATCCGTTAAGGATTCCGTTTCGGTAGGCTGCGTATACCGAAATCCGGTAACCGCTTCGACAACTGAATTAACCTCCTCTTTGATCTTTTTGAAATTTGACAGCAGTATCTGTTCTTTTCTCTCTCCAAAATCATAGAATATGGGCAATTCTCTATAATGCTGTTCTTCCTGTTTTATCGCACCAACATCAATATTTATCCGGCAGTTAACAGCTGAGGTCCTGAATTTTCCGGTAAATTTCTCTATTGCATCAGAAGCGACGAGTCCTACCATCTGGCCAGCAGGGAGTGCTGCGATTTTACCTGCAGGGATAAGAGGTTCGAGTTTTTCTGACAGGGATATGGAAGTTTTATTCCTGTCGATACTGAGGCTTTCGCTCTGCTGTTTTACCTTTCCAAAGATCCGTTCCAACCACTCAAGTGTATCTTTGTTCTGTACGCTTCCTGATAGAACGTTTCCCACGACTGAAGTAATCGTCGCGGATGTTTCTTTGCCATACTGCTGCTGAAACTGCTGTAAACTCTGGATACCCAGGACTGTTGCCACAAGATTACTTCGGGCCTGGCTAAGGACCTGTTCAATACGGTATAAATATAAACTTGGAGCCTCATCAACGACTATTCCAACAGGAAGGTTTCCTTTGGAATTCACCAATTTTGTAACACGGTTCACGACAACTGATAAACATGCGGAATTGATGCTCTGGGTAGCGGGATCATTAGCCAAGATCAGTATTCCGGGATGTTTGGGATTACTGACCTGTAGTTCAAAGTCATCTCCCCCAAACACCCAGAACGTTTCTTTTGTCGCCAGCCTGCTGATAAAGATTTTTAATGTTCCGACCTGTCCCTCCAGCTGCTCAAAAGCACGAGCCTTATAAGCTGTCATAAAGGGAGACAGAAGCGAATTAAGTTCGTCGTTGCTAAAGAGCGTGTCAAAAACATCTTCATAGGACAGGTTCAAAAATGCCAGAACATGTGGCAAGGTTGAATAGCGTCCATTTTCATACTTACAAAAGAAGTAGATACAAGCCGTTAAGAAATTTACAGCAGATTGGGTAAAAAACTGGTCGCTTCCTCCGCTCTTATCACCCTTTTTAAGGGCCTCTACCAAAGCCTCGGCAGTTTCGTTAGCATCAGCAAGGGTCTGCAAATATTCCGGCTTAAATGGATTTGCCCGGCGGCTTCTGGATGGGTCATTCAGGTTAATGACATGAAATTCATAATCCAGCATTTTTCCTTCCTGTTTCGCCAGCAGGTAATGATAGTAGGCAATCTTTCCAAGATCAGGATACTTTAGATCATAAATACACATGGTGAATGAATTGGCGATCATCTGCCTGATAATTGGCATAATGACCCCAAAACTTTTACCACTTCCCGGAACTCCGCAGACCAAACAGCCCCTAAATAAGTTTTCCAGTGGAATATAGCCTTGATTAACCTTTCCCTTATAATAAAACAACATTGGAATATTGACAGAATAAGGTGTGATTTTCGCCTGCGTGGGCTGCATAAAGGATTCTTCCTCGATATTCCATTTATCTTTCCCTAATCTAGAGCTGATAATCTTTGAAATGTTGTCTAGTGCAACATGGATCAGGACAATCCCCAGAAAAGAGCTGAATACATAACCAAGATCATAATAATTCAGCCCATATAGAATCGGTTTCCCCTGATGACCGTGCAGCCATACCGCAAGCGCAATTATTATGAATCCAAGCGTGAGGGGATAAACAATTTGGTTCTTGGGGTTTAGATCTTTCTTCTTTTTACTCAGGGTACCTATAGAAACCAATACGACCAAAAAGACAGTAAATAGCTTACTGGCAAGCAGCCCCGAATAAAAAGGCATCCTTGCCAACTTGGTTGCAAAAAGTAAATTTGTCTTGTTTAGAATCCCATATTCAAGGGATTTCTCAACATAAAGAAAGAGATAGAACTCTAGAAAAATGGAAAGATAAATGGCAAACTGGAAGAATCTATAAAGGCCCTGCTGCTCTTTTGTTTCTTCCATATTTTTATTGGTTATAGAGAATCGGCATTCAGAATATCCTGGTATTTGATTTTCAGGTCAATTGCCCTGCCCGATAGCTGTTTTTCAGTGAGACTTATCCGCAATATTTTACTGCCCGGAAATGTTACTTTTTTAAGAACATAAATATTCCGGTTCTTTTTCTTTAGAAGGTCGAATGGCTGAAATTGCCAGATGGGTTCTATCTCAACCGACTGGACATTTGTTGCCTTGGTGATTCTTTTATCTTCCACAAAAAAACGTAGCTGATCTGGCCTAAATGAAAGGTTCGTTTTATTGACAAATGAAAGATCAAGAAAAATGAAATCCCCGATCGTTCTGATACCGTTCAGATAGATCCCTATTCCAAACTTCTCTTCCTTCCTCTTTGGACGGTTTCCGGATTGGGTTAAAAGAGTATAGGATAAGGACCTCATCTGACTCCTGCTTAGGTTGTTTTCCAAAGGCTCCAGCGGGACCGTAGATAAAGGATTTATTTCATAAAGGACGGGCGAATGTGCTTCAATGTCCTGACCAGATTTCAAGGCTCTGAACTGTGTCATGAAATTTTCTCCGACCACTGTAATGCTGCCGAGTTCTGTCCCTGAATCATCTAGATCCATGCTGTCCGGAACAATTTTAAGCCGAAGCAGATTATCAATAGGAAGATCTGCCGCTACTTTTTTTGAAGATATATCCACGTACTTGATCGGTTCCGGTGAAAGAATGTGAATTGTATTTCCTTTGGAAAACCTGATAGATTTAAGGTCGCCAAGTAAATGGTCACCTCCTGTCTGTGCCATTGTCGGGGTTACGGCGAACAGAAATATTGCCGATAAAAACAGAAATAGATTTCTCATAATTGAAAATGATGAATGATTATTTGTATTGTTTTTGATTTTCACGAAGTGCTTGTGGGTCTATCAGATAGACCAGCGTATTATATTTGATTTTCGCCCTGTTTTTTCTGATATACCTGGAAACTGCTGTAGTAGTCGACTGAAACATCCTTTGGATCACGCCCATAATAATCTGGTTCTGGTTTTCTCCCCCCTGCATTGAAATTCCCTGAGAAGAATTTGCGCCAAGTTCTTTGCTGAACTCCCTGAAAGCGGATGCGGGCACATAAAGGCCCTGAAGACCATCATTATCATACAGATCAAGTTTTATGGGCAGGATCTTACCTCCCTGCATAATTGAGGTAATGCTCAAAAGGACACGTTGGCCGGTAAATCCACTTATCTTTGCGTATAAATAGCTGCCTTTGTGGATCAGATTGCTTCCCACCAATAAATCATCCATGAGCCTGATCCGCAACCTGGAATCCACATATCCGGTCATATTCTCGTCAATTATGGCCTGAATAAAAGAATCGTTCGGATTGTCTCTTACCGTATTGAAAACGGATTCGGTATCGTCGGCCTTTCTGACTTTAAGCAATGGCATTTCAGCTTCCGCTTTTTTCGCCATTTCAATCCGCTGCCTCTCCTCTCTTGCTGCTCTTTCTTCCGGATCATTTGCCTTTGCCAGACTATCGGCAAATTCCATCTGCCGGCGGAACAGGAGCATCGGATCTTCTTCTTTCCGTTTTGGTTCTTTTCTGGATTCTGGATTGGATTTAGGGACAAGGGAACCCAGTACACGGTCCAGGTCTTCATTTCCATGCACAGCCTTTGGTGCATCAACTGAAATTAGCGATTCCTGTTTAAGCTTTTCCCTTATGGAATCTAACTTGCGTTTTTCCTTATCATTGTACATTTCATCAAAACGGAATCCAACTACTTTGTCTTCCTGTAATTGATTCACAGCGGTATAGCCATCTCCTCGACGGTACATTTCCCGGTAAGCATTAAGCTTATCGGTTAAAGCTTTATTTTTCACCTCTGGGGAGACTTCCGAAATTTGTTCTTTTAGCTGGGGCCCATTATCTTTTACAGCACTCTCTTTTGAAAATGCGGATTGGTAAACGTAAAAGAAAATACAGATAAAAGGCAGGGCGATAATCGGTATGATATATTTGGGCCTTTTTAGGTCTAATTTCATAATATAATTTGATTTAGAATTGAGAAATACTAAGCGGGTATAGGGAAAAAATGCTGGATCAATCTTTGGTTATCGAATCCTTCCCATTATGGTTTTCCAGCGACAAAAGCCTATCCTTTATCTGGATAAGGATCATACTGTCCTGTTTATCCAGGTTATCCTTTTTTGAAATCTCTTCTAGGACAGCCTGGAGTTCAAGTACTTCTTTTAGATCGGAGATTGAACCAAATATATTTCCCACTCCATCCGCAATAGGCGCCGATAGTTTCGCATTTTTCCCCATTTTTACTTCCTTTTGCCTTGGCAGCATAAAAAAAAAGCAGATTGAAATCACGATACATAACACCATGAACATAAAAACCTGTTTGGGATATGTGCTCAATTTTGACCTTACACATCTTCTAAGATGGACTGTATATCTGGAAAATTCATTGCCAATCTCTTTCCAGATACTACTTTCGGATTTATTAGAGGTTATTTTTTTGAACATAACTGAGGTCTTTATTTTCCAATGTTTTCCATCTCGTTATCAGAACTGCATGCGCGTTGTTGTCTGTCCTAATTTTAAGGTCCCTTAAATATCCTTCTGTAATGAGACTACGAACGACGGTTGAGCTCCGTCTGTCTATGGTCTGTTTACCATAAAAGCGAAAATAGTTTCCTTCAAGGTGGATTGAATCCGTCTGGACCGTAAGTACCGCACTGGAAGACAAGATGGAATTAAAAAATCCTTTCTCACGGAGGTTATTGTATTGTAAAGCACCTGATTCATCAATCAAATACATCGCCCGCTTCATCTGGTATTCTATAAACTTCTCGTCCGGTGTCAGCGTAAAAAAAAGACTATGGAATAAATTTATATGCGTTCGGTACTCGGCTGAACGGTTCATTTCAACACTGGTCTGCTGCGCGGCCAATGGCACATTATTTATATCCAGTACATATACTGACTTTCTTGCACTTTCCACCTGTTTGAAGGCAAAGAAAGAAACTATGGACACCAGCAGAAAGGCCGTTATTAAACTCCCGACGGCAATAAGGGTTGCCAGACGAATCTTTGATTCTATATTTTTGATAATCATGTTCTTTATTTAAGTTTAGAATTTTGCGATCACTCTCCTAGCTGTTCTTGCCATACCGGATGCCCCACGGCCCATTGTACCCGCGGCAGAAGTGATTCCAGAAGTGGATACAATCCATGTACTGATACTTGGCACTGTGAGCATCGTAAGCCCGCCGATCAGGAAGGTTACTATGACGATCCCAAATGACATTATCCCATTTCCGGCAAGCCAGCCAAGTTTTTCGAGCCTATCGCCAGAAGTCGATAATAATTCCTGATAACGGGTGATCTCAGCTTCTAAGGCATACTGCTGAAAAAGACTGGCTATATGCATCACTAGATAGGCAATCCCAGAATATAGGTTTACGGAAACAAAGCGTGCTATCCAAGTTCCAAAGGAATCCCTGAAAGCTGGAAGAATACTTACCGCAACGGAGAATGGGCCTAAAATGATCAGAATGGTCGAATAGAGTATCTGGATCATGAATATGATATAAACACAGATACGAAGTACCCAGACTGCCAAGGTTTCCAGTGTATAGGTTGCCCACAATTGCAAATTGATCTGCATCCTGTTTCTTAGCTCCACAACATTGTTCCAGACGGAAGTAAACCCATCTTTCACGGTTGAGGTGACCGCATCCCACGCTTTTCCGTACCAGGTATCCGCCTCATTTTTTGCAACTTCGGTTTCAGCCTGGATTTGAGTCAAAGAATTGGCTATGTCATACATGAGTTTTGCACGTTGGAGCCGAAGGCTATTGACTTCGGTCTGTCCGCTATCGAAGAGGCTTTCCGTTTTGGCAGCGACAATATCCGTTGGATAAGCGATCACCCTTGTGAAAGCTCCCCACCAAATAATGACCATGACCAGTCCAAATGGCCTGAGCAAGGGCATAATCTCCATTTTTTTATCGCCGGACATCATTTCATAGCTTTTTATGGCAAAAAATATGAGCATAAAAATTGCCGCTAGTGCCTGTGCGTCTGTAATAAAAGTATCGTAATGGGTCCATATCGTATCTTTCATCCCTTTCAGGAAGTGCATTACCCCTTCCTCGTATACCCCATTTCCCTGCAGGAAAGTGAAAGTATCCTTAAATGAATCAGGCCCCCCCACTGGAGATGCCTGTAAAAAAAATGTGTATGTCATAAAAAATTAATTTATCATCTGCTCTTATTTAGGATTTTGTCCGCAATTTCAATATCAGATTTTCCAGTATGTGGGAACGGCATGACCGGATCTATCTCCTTAATGGAAGACAGGTCACTTGATAGGGATAGAAATTTCAGGGCATTGCTTTTCTTGGATTCCCACCCCGATTCAAGAACCCTATATTCCGACAATAGGCGATGATAGCCCATAATCCTGCTGCCCCTTTCAAGATCTGTTGTTTTAAGGATTTCCAGACGTTCTATGAGGCCCGATCTTTCACTGGTATACCATTCATAAGTACCTTTATTTATCAGATATTCTTTTACCTCTGAACTGAGCCCTTGAAGGATTAGGGATTCATCCTTTTCTAGGGGGGCGAACTCATGTTTATAGTATAGCAACCAAAGTGGATCTGCGGCACTCACAACCCCTGAATAGTTGGTGAGTTCCTTTATAGCTGTATTTCGGATGGTATCGGACTGCTTTTTATAGGAATCATTGGTCTGCTGCATGGCAATCACCAGCCCCATCCGCATGGTCTGGGGGCCGGAACCTGAAAGGGGACGCCTGTCCAGCTTGGGATAATTGGGATGAAGGCCCCAGGTGAGCCAATACTGATAATTCAGTCCAAGAAAGCCAGAGGTCGGGGTAAATTTCTTTCGGTCCCATTGTTTATGTACCATACGCTCCTGCTGATTGATAATATGTTTATCGGTTTGGCGCTTGATCCGCTGCCCAATGACAGCTTTAGATCCAAGCAGTAAAATAACAACAGTTAATATTCTCCACATAATTCAATGTTTTACAGCTTCATAATTCCTTAATATCTCGTTTGCTTTTTGGATGTCCTTATTGACAAAATTTTTAAAAGGATTCACCGTTTTTAATAATCCGTTTATTTTTGTCCAATAAACCGAACGTTCCATACTGAAAAGAAGCGCGCGCATCACCTTTAGTTCGATGATGATCTTCCGCAAAAGAAAATCCCGTTTTTCATAATCCATTAAGACATTTTTGCCTTCCTTGAGAACAAAATCAGAAACTTCCGTAGCAATATTTATCCCCCTTTCTTTTAGTTGCCTAGCTGTTCCTTCCGCTACTAAAAGCAGCCAGGGTTCTTCTTTTGAAATCTCGATAAGGCTATTGGACTGTTTAATAATTTCAGCGATCAGAGAAGAAACCTGTAACACGGATCTACCGGACTTCAAAGCATTGTTTACCTCCGTTAGTGACCTATGGATCACCTGCTGAACGATTACCAGGGAAGACAGGTTGAGATTGATGTCTTCAACATTTTGATTGATCTGCTTTAGCATACTGTTATGCGCCGATTCGGAGGCCAGCCTGACCGCACCGTTTTCATTTACGATTGCCAGATGTTCGGTATCTGAAATTATTGTCACATAACTTTGCCCATACAAAAAATCAAAACAGAAAATAATCAGTGTTATGAGAGAATACTTCATGGTTTCTTTTCTAATTGTCTTAATATATTTTCTACAATTCTTCTGTCGGTGTTTATATACTCGCTAAAGGGATTTAGACCATCCAGTATTTTCTTCTTTGTGGAGTAATAAAGGGTAGATGCCAGTGCCCTGGATACTCCTTCTATCTGTCGAAGTTCAGTCAGTATATGCGCATAAAGCGAACGGCGATCACTGGCTTTCATCTGGTTGAGTTCCCCAATTGTCAAAAACAGGCCGGCAATATATCTTCCCAATTGAACTGACCTATCTACGATTTCCTTTTCGCTATTTAAGGCCAGTGAAATAAATTCAGGATGGTCAGATGCGATACTTATTATTCTGTCCTGATGGGCAATAATCCGTTCAATGATCGGTCTGGATTCAATACCCATACTCAGTCCCTGCAATGCAGTATGCAGGATACTGAACCTTTTCTGGATCTCCCGATACCGCTTTTTGAGCGTTGTGGTGCCCGCAGTATTTACCTGCTCATTTGCCGTGGTTACGCCCTGACGGTCACGGGCCTCTTTCTGCCGTTCATACTCATCCTTGCTGTGACCTACCAGCTGGTGCAAAAGCTGTACATTCAGCTGGCAACTTGCAGTTTTGGATAAGCAGAGAATACAGAAACAAAAGATAATTCTCCATTTCATTGCATTACTTCTTTACAAGTCTAGAATTTCTGATAACATCATCCGCGATCTGTTTATCTATATTGATAAACCTCGCATAGGGATTTAAGGAATTGAGAATCCCGCGCTGTTTTGCCCAATACATATTGCGGTGCATTCCATAAGCTACACCTCTGAGAATGGTCATTTCCGTCTGTATCCGGTTGAGTAATTTTGCCCGTTCACCGGAATCCATCAGATTATCCTTCCCATCTTTGAGTACAAAAGCCCCTACCTCTGTGGCAAGGTTTGTCGCCCTGTTCTTAAATTCCCTTGCACCGGCTTCGGCAAAAAGTAAAAGCACAGGATTCCCCTTTGCAAGTACCATTGCTTTTTCGACATCCTCAATAATATCGACGGTAATTCCAGCAATCTCTTTTATGCTCAGCAGCGATCTGACCACAGAAGAGACCTCGGAGAGTCCTTTATAAATTTTATCCTGTAGATCATTGACGATCTGCAACTGCCCGGTAACAGCAAGCTGGCCCCGCTGGATCAGTGTCAGGTTATCGTTGACATGATCCAATTGCCTATTCATCACCGAGGCATGCGCTCCCGTTGCCGCTGCTACTGCCGGATCGATATAGATCTGTGCTTTCACTGACAAGCTTGGCAATAAGATCAGCAAAATCATAATTAGTCTATTCATTGGCCATAAGATTTAAAGTTTGAATTCCCTTTCTGTTAACTTCCCCAACAAAATCGTTCAGGGCTTTGCCAGAATATTCCAGATCTTTGACGAATGCGGTAAGGCCATCTTTGTAATTTCCAAAATGGTCCGCATAGATTTTTACAGCACTTTTTTCTGGTTTTTCGGTGGTAAATGCGAGATACTGAAATAAGGATACTTCCACGCCATATACTTCGCCCACCGTCCCCCTTCGGATGTAGACTTCCTTAAAACGGGACCTGTCTTCTTTATTCTGTAATTTATTTATGGTAAAGATCTTGCGTCTTTCTACATCGGTAATGGACAGCAGTTTTGCTATTTCATCATAATTGGACTGAAATTTAGACTGGTCAAGTAAACATATTGTATCCGAATTTGCCAGAATGCTGTCCTTGACTATTGGATTGCCCAAAATATCGCCTAGTTCTTGCGTAACGACCATGATTTCACCATAAAATTTTCTTACCGTTTTATACAGGTAAACTATGTAACCAGCCATTAAGGGGCTTGCAATGGCCTTCCATGCTTCTTCGATCACCAAGGCTTTACGCTGGAAAGTCCGGTGTCTCATTTTCTGTAGGAATAGATCCATAATAACCAGCGTAACAATAGGAAAAAGAGTCTTGTTCTCTTTCAAATTGTCGATTTCGAACACCACAAACCTCTCTTCAAAAAGGGAGGAGTCAGCGCTTTTGTTGAGAACGGTACCAAATTCCTGTCCGGTAAAGAATTTCTTCAAAACATACCTGTATTCATCCAGATCAAACTTTAAGGATTCATCTTCCATTATATCCTTGATCCTGTCAACGGAATACATATAAAAAGAATCGAAACTCAATCCGTTTGGACGCCCAGGATTTTGCGGACCGGGATCGAGGTAAAAATATTCATAATAATAGGAGGATATAACGTTTGATAAAAGTGTATCCTCTACCTGGGACAATTTTCCGTCGGCTCCCTTCCAGAGCAGCGCTACCAGGGTTTTTAAGAAATCCTTTTTCTCTAGGTTAAACTCTTCCTGAGTCAGGGCAAAAGGATTCATGGATATCGGGTTTTCCTCAGTATAGGTAAGGTAAGTTCCGCCTAGAAAAGTACAGAGGCCCTGATAGGAATCGCCGGTATCGACGATGACAATATCCATGTTATACCTATAATACTGTTCCAGAAGCGCATTCATGAAGAAAGATTTTCCGGTACCACTAGGTCCCAGCGCAAATTTCGAACGGTTGGAAATACGGTTTGTACTCAGGTCAGCAGGATCAAATGCAAGTGGTATCCCCTGTCGGTCTGTAAACCGGATCAGAAAATCGGTTTTTTCATCGCAGGGCAGTGATTCCTTAAAGAAATAACAGAGCGCCGCATCTACCGGAGTCAAAAACCAGTCATAAACCTGTAGTTCTACGGCATTGCCGGGTAATGAAGACCTGAATAATTCGAACTGGTTGTAAGCATTTCTGTTCGGAATAATCCCCTGCTGAAATAGGGACGATTCAATAAAATTCGATGACCTTTCCAGCAGTTCAGAATCGCAGCCGATCAAAATCGAAAAATGTGTATTTACGAGCAACTGATTGTCTTTTGCCACATCGGCCAATAAATTATCAATATCTTCAACATAGTGCTGATTGGCCGGATCGGGCATATTGGAATGCCTTTTCCTTTTAAGTTCCAGTTTGTTCAGTGTAAACTGCTGAACTGGAATTTCAATCACCTGATTATAGATCATGACCTTATAATCTGGCACCCTGTGCAGAAAAAATAAATTGTCAACGGGAAAATCCATCAAGCCGTTTGTTTCATTCCGTATCGCATACGCACTGATCGTGTCAGGCAATTCAACAATATCCGTATCTATGAGACTAATGCATCTGATGGATCTTTTCCCAAGATTTATCTGATTGTCCTGACACTGATAATTATCCAATACTGTTTCCGTATCCTCAAAATCAAATGAAAGAATCCTGTAAAAAAGACGATTGATTTCTACTTTTCCAAGAACCCTTGGATGAAGACCTGCACCACTTAATACCTCAATTACTTTACTTAGATCCCTTATAAACTTATAGAGCATCTTCTCATCGAAAGTATAGAATGTGCCTTTCTTTACCTGTTTGGTAAAGGTGATGTAGCTTCTGATTTCGGTAAATTCCCGACCGCTAAAATGTTCCTGATATTTTTGTTCCAAAAACACTTCCGATGGAACTGGACGATACTTTCTACGGATAAATACATCCTGCTTTTGGATTATATGTCCTTCCCCCAAAAGTTTGACCACACTGGAGAGTGCATGGTGATAGGCGGAATACTTGGTTTCATCGGCATCATATTGGATGACCGGATTGGTAATACTAAGGATAATTGAATAGTCCCCCTTATCCCCAAAGAGGATCGGGAAACCCATAAATTCATCAATGCCCGCAAAGGGTAGATTAAAGGCATGCTTACTTTGCTTTTTCATTTCTGAACAGTGTTTTGGAAGGATGGATAATAATTCCGTTGTGACGGGTTTTGTCGAATAGCCCCTTTTTCTGCTTACTGATCGTATACACCATTCCCAGAGTCATGAATAAGAGGATGCCCAGACAGCCAAGTATCATGTTGGTAAATGCGCCAATAAGACCTCCGCAGAGCATGCCGCCCATGATGGATATGACAGCGTAATAGATAAATTTCCCTTTAAAACCCCTGTAAATAAGGGGCTTTTGGAGCCCCTTATAAAATTGATAGTTTTTCTGGATCATACGCCAAAAAATGCCTTGATGACCACACTGACTAGAATGAGAAATAGACAGGAACCGCCCCACGACATCAGTTCTTTCGAGATATCCTGGTCTCCGCTGTTCCATTTGATATAGACCCTGATTCCCCCTATCAGCCCGACGACAGCCCCGATACTCAGTATCAATGTCGATATGGGATCGACATAGGTATTTAACGACGATGTGGCGGCGTCAATACCAACTGTTCCTCCTTGGGCGAAGGAACGTTCCGCAAAAAGGCAGATTGCGGATAAAACAAGTAACTTGCTTACTTTTACTCTCATAAGAAATAGGAATTAAAAAAGTGAATGGAAAAAAAGATTGGCGTTTTAGCTGATTCCATAGAGTGCTTTTAGGGATGCACTCAGTAGGGAAAGAAAAAGGCAGGAGAGAAACCAGGCCATGACCTGGGCATCAATATGATGGTCTTTTCCGCTCTGCCAGTTGTAGAAGATCCGAACCCCTCCTATCAGGCCACAGATAGCCCCAAGGACCAGGGCGAAGTCGGAAAAATTAAAATACCAACCCCTGATCTCGGAGCTGACCTGCCTGAATTCGGAAAGGCCCGGCTGAGCGATTAGGTTGTGGACAAAAAAAAAGACGGCAATTGCCGTCCATATCGTTTTCTTATTGTTCATTATTGATTAATAAGCAATTGCTTTAGTATATTCGATCAGGTCATTTTGAGCAAGGGAGAACAATTCTTTGATGGATACGCCACCAGAACTTTCTATCGGGCCACTTGTGATCGCATCTGCATTTTCGAAGCTGTCGTCCAGAATATCTTCCCCCGGTAGGTCCACTTTCGTAGAGGAATGAAATTCAGGAAATGAGATTTCACCATTTCGGACGTTTTTAGGTTCATCACCCCGCTTATTATTGCGATAAAAATCATACATGAGGTTCAGTCCATAGTATCCAAGGTAAAGGGTGGAGAGATAGAGTGTAAATTGAATCCAGTTCATAGTTCGAGATTTTTTAGGGTTTCTTTGATATGATTTGCAATTTGGGGATGTTTTTGGAGGAAGTATTGAAGGGAATAGGAAATGATCTTGTTCATGTCAATTCCTTGGGTAACCTTGAGCTGTTTGAGAAGAAATATGGTTTTATCGTCGAGCCTGATCAGCAGCTTTTCTTTTCCGATCAGTTTATGGTCCCTTATTCCCTCGACGATAGGATCTAATGCGTTTTTTGGGACAGGTTTCTTTTTAGGGACTGTTTTGCCTGTTCCTTCATTATTATCTCTCCGAATGGTTTCCCTCAGTTCATCCGCTAGTGTTTTAATATTCATGGGCATTAGTCACTTTTAAGAAAATGGTCATAGATATGGGAAAGCACCGGATAAGATACCGGACGGATCGTTTCGGGGGTATGTACTGTTGAGACCCTTTGAAAATCTATCCTGTCCGAAATCTCCGAAAGGACTGTTCCAAAATTTCGCAGGACCTTCTGGACTTGTTCTTTGGTTTCGTATTTTACATTTGTCTTGATCCTGTTGGGGATAAAAAGAACCTGTGCCCGGCTGTTCAGTTTTTTGACGACCATTGAAAAGAGCACCGTTGAATCGACTGAAAATTCGTCATATGCAAATGGGCACAGAAAAAGGTCGGCGGAAGTGAAAATTGGAACGAGGCCATCATCATCCATCTTTCCGGGAAGATCAATTAAAATGATGTCCTTTGGAGATTTTAGAAGTCTCTTCTTCATTAATGGAAAATCTTCAAGCGCTGCGGGAACAATTTCATAAAAAGGGTCATTTTCCAGTATTTTAGCTTTTTGCGATTTCGCAAATAGGGACTGTTGATAATCCATATCAAGAATGGTCAGGGGCTGACGTTTCTCTATTGCCAAAAAATTGGCGAGCAGAAGCGCAAGCGTACTTTTACCGCATCCTCCCTTCTGGTTTCCGATAAGTACAAGCATAATTTTAGAGTTTGGTCAATAATGTTTTGCTAACGTGTATTGGTGCGGGATTTTCTTTTACGTCTCCGATTTCTTCCATGAATTGCCTCATCATCGACGTCATCCCGGATGTCGATCTGAAAATCAGGTACAGGAAAACTGCCATTTTCCGCTATGTCATCGAGGACATTTGAATTTTCAGCGCTAAATGATTTATTAGCCGGCGAATTAAAACCGTCTCGCTCGAAATCTTCGACTCTGACAGGTTTTAACGTTTTATCGCTATTATTTGCGGAGATAAATTCTGAAAGTGGCATCAGGTCACCACCTTTATATATGGACCTGCACGCATGGTCAATTACCGTATATCCATAAGGAGGTTTTCCGGCTTTTCCATGAAAATGGATCTGAATACCAAATTTTGATTTGAACAGTTCTGCCAGATCGGATGTGTAACCAACATCAAAATTTCTTTCCCCACCGGGGTTTTCCTGATACAAAGTTCTCACAGATGGATCATGCGCCAATTTATAGCGGTGGAAAATTGCTCGAATCTGGGATAATCTATCAAGGTTTTTCTGAAACTGTCCGATTTTATTGTCAATAACATCCAGAGGTACTTCACCAAGATTTTTACCGAATTTGGAAACCTGATAATTTCCCGCATTAAGCGTAATACTGTAGCCCTGATTTTCCAATATCATCATAAACTGTGCCCGTGTGGAAAAGCTGTATTGAAGGGCATTTCGTATGGATTTCGAAGCTTCGATTTTTTCGTCGTTTCCCATCAGCCGGTTGAGGACTTCATAGGAACGAAGTTTCTCAAAACTATCGCTGATTTTTTTCCCGTCCCTGCCGACACGTGTTGAGACGATATGGATATGATTATTTTTAGTATCCTTGTGAAATATCAGCAAGTAGGGTTGATCTTCATACCCCATTCCTTTTAACCACTTCTCCGCGATTTCTGCTAATTCTTCTTTACTATGGCTGCGGCCCTTACATGAAATCGCAACATGAAATTGTGGGTTCTTTATTTTTTTGTTCGCACTGGTCTGTAGTTCGAGATAATTGATATAATCAGATGGGCGTAAGCTGGTCATGGCTCCAAGCGCACCGAAATTGGCCGCTTTTACCAGTTCACCTTTATCCTGTTGGATCTTGTCCGTATTATAACGGACACCGCCAAAACTTTTAGCTGAAGATAATATTTTAACAATCATCACTGCCCTTTGATCAATCGCATTAGATTTCTGAATTCCTGTTCAATCTGCCGTTGATATTTAATATAATCAGCAATTAGGGATGGGAATCGGGACAGTTCATCGGGTTCCAATTTACCCTGTAGCTTCAATGTATTGATGTGGCGGGCGAGCTGATTGATATTATTTCCAGATCTTCCCAGCTCCAATCCTAGCGTATCGAGCATTTTGAGTATGGTTTTAGAATCGACCAATATCCTGGATGAATGGGATAACACCCTATTGCGGACGATTTCCGACCGGTTTATCCCTAGAGACTTTTCAAGGGCCAAGAACTGTGCTTTCTCGTTTTCTGTTAGCCGCAGTTCAAACCGGCATACTCTATTATTTTTTTGGGTTTCAGTTCTGAAAGGTTTGTTTTTTTCCATATTTCGGTTCTTTTAAATACCAACTGCCTCAATGGCCCTGAAAATCTCATAGGCAACCTGGGGAACTATGGCATTTCCATAGGCCCTGCTGCTTTCCTGTTGCCAGACAGAAAAGGAGATTCCGTCCAGTTCACTGGAAATCCCATCAACTCCGCTAAAAAACGGGGACTCACTAGGCCAATGTTTCCACGAGGGAATTTTGTACCCGAAACCTGTTCCTTGGTGGGCAGTACTCTCAAAAGCATTTCTTGGATTTCGAAAGGCATGGTCTGGTTTAGCTTGGCCGGATCCGTCGACAGTGCTATCATAGCGTGATAGATCAGAAAGTCCGTTAAAGAAATCTGTCCCCCAGTCCCCTTTTCGTTCTTTCTGTCCTTTAGTGGCTGTCTCTCCCTGACCTGTTTCAGGGTTGCTCCCATATTGCTCCTTGCCGTGGCTGTCGGAGTAGGCAACAAACCAAACCCGGTCCCGTTGATGCGGCGCACCAACGGCAGCAGCCGGAATACAGAGAACGACTGGTGTGCCATCCTGCAATTGGGAAAGTACATATCCCGCTTCACCAATTTCTCGAATAATACTTCCGATAACTCTTCGTTGGAGCCGTATGATGGTTTTATTTGCCTGTTGCCTGTCGTCTTCACAAAATAGCTCAACCGCTTCGATTTCCATCTGAGATAGACTATCGGGTTCGAGAATGGTGAAGAGTCCAGTAACATTTTCAAGAACAATCCAGCGCGGTCTTGCTTCTTTAATAATTCGGCAAGTTTCCGGGAAGAGATAGCGCTCATCCTGAATGCCCTTTCTTTGTCCAGCCTGGCTGAATGGCTGACAGGGGAATCCTCCGCTGAGAATATCGAGTTTTCCCAGATACTGAGTTGCCTGTAATTCAAAGATGTCTTCATAGTGTTTGGTTTGGGGCCAATAGTGTTCTAGGATCTTCCGGCAGAATGGATTCTTTTCACAGGAAAAAACATTCTCCCATCCCATCCAGGAAGCAGCCAGATCAAAGCCACCTATTCCCGTAAATAGGCTACCGTGTTTTTTTAACATGCTGTTGGGATTAGATGTATGAAAAATGCCCCAGAAACAAGGGGCAAAGATTTAGAAAGTAGAAAAATGGAGTTGCGACATTTTTCCTTCCCTGTTATGGATCAGCCCAGCGGGTAGATCTATTTCAGGGCAAGTTCGTTTTTGTGGGTACATGATTTGAGCAGCAAATCTGTACGTACAAAGACACAACTTGCCCAAAACAAAACAAGAAACGATAAGGTGGTTTATCTGCGGCGAAATCCTTTCAAAGGATCAATCGGATCAAATTTTAGTCTGGGCTTTGGGAATAGGCTCGGTATAAGTGCGGAACTTGGCAAGTCCCTATTATTCGTATAATTCCGGTACTGTGTAGGTTGGTTGGCGGCAATAGAAACTGCCAGCCTGGAGATCCTTATTCCTGTTCCAATTCCATCCCTGATATATAATTTGCAACTTATGGGATGCTTAAAACGGTTCGAAACAATAGGAGTTTCCAGATAATATTTATTTACATTATTCCCGCCACCAGCTGAATCTGAATAGAGCATTTTTAGGCATTGCGCCAGATCTTTATTTTTACAAAGGGGATGATTATTTTTGATTAAACTAAATGGTCCTAAGTATCTTTTTTCGTTCATCAGACGGACAAAGGATTTAATAGCATCTTCCATATTTTTTCTTTTTGTTCTTCATTTATATACTTAGGTCAGTTTATCTGAATATAAATAAATTCAGATAATTAAACAGCCTGATAAAGGAACATCTGTCGATTTGTATATATGGTCATATACATATTTGGTAATAAATATTAACTTACCCCAATATATTCATCTATAAAATTTCATAACGGAATAGATATTCCAATATGCAGATCATTGAATATACAGAAATCTGATTATTTATAATTCCAGATAGCTATCTATTTTTACGGCTATAGTGATACTTAGTCGAGTCCATTAACATTTCGTTGTAATCCTTATACCCTGAATAGGCATTCGCACGGTCACTCGCATAAGGGTAAGACGCTTTTATCGTTGAGGTACATTGCCGCCCAACTTCATCATTATCCAGATAAAGATCTATCTTATTGAATTCACCCATACACTCAATTGCACGTTTGACCAGAGAAACCGAATTAAGCACAATAACAGTGGGCGGATCACTCATTTTAGTTAATCTCAGCCAGCTTAAAAAATCAAGAAAACCTTCAAATACGGCAAGATGATCTACCTTTCCTCGTATGATTGAAATATCTTTATTTCCGATACTGGCTTTAAATCCCTTTGGGCTGGATATTTCCCAATTGTCTTTTTCATTTTTCCACCCTATCGCATAAAATAATCTCGTAGGATCGGAATAGAGTTTATTAGTATAGTAAACTTCCCAAATCAGTCCGTTTGCAACAGAATCTACTCCCCTTTCTTGTAGGTACCTGAAAAGAACATAATTTCTCCCCAATTTCTGGCTGTGCGAAAATTCTAGGATATTATATGTTTCCCGATCAGGAGCCTTACTGGACTCAAGGGCTGGCATTTCTGCTTTTTCAAAATGCTCAAAAGTAAAGTGGATCTTCTGTAAAATTTCAAAATAAGAATGGTTCGGCCAATAAGCCATCGCAAGTTGGACAATCCCACCGCCATGAATTCCGGTATGATTAGCGCCACCATGATCCATCCATTTTCCTCCTTCGTCCCATACAGTTAGGGACGGTGTGTTTTTACCGGTTTCCCGGAGCATACTATGGTAAAAAAATTCCCTGCCAGATTTTTTGACAGGGAAGTATCCCAACCGTCCGAGAAAATCCACAATGGACAACCCTTCGAAATTTTTTCGGTCGATATAATTTGTCATTAAAAAGATTGGTTTATAGCGGAAGAAAAATACAATTAGGTAAACTGCCCTGTACTTCTATTTTGGACTCTTTATAACCTTCCCGATTTTCATCAAAATAGAATCTTACATTGTCATAACTACCAACTCTTTTGATTGCGGCAGAAATGAATTGTGGAGAGTTAAGCACTAAGATGGAAGAATAGAGCGCATACAATTGATCCCTGTTTTTCAGATAATCTGTAAACTCCTGAAAGATGGTTATATTTCTAGTCGATGCCTGAAAAATGCTCATCCCTTTAGGCCCAATACATGATCTAAAGTTTTTTGCATAGACTTCCCATCCTCCATTTTCGTTTGGCCAGCCTGCTGCGCAAAAATCTTTTCTCTTGCCCATCTGATCAATAACATAATAATGGACCTCAACAAGATTGGAGTCTGCAAATTCCCAAAGTTTAGATTCGTTCAGGAAATCGAAAACTTCACCTGAAAGTTCTAGCTTTCTAATTCGATCAACTTGATAATGGGGCAATTTTATGGGTTTTCGTTTCCTTCTCGGTTTTTCTTTTATCGGAAATAAATGATGGTATTTAAAATTATCAGAAATAGATCTCAATTTCTCATTAATCTCATCTGCATTCAATGTTGGCCAATAATGTTTAGTAAAATCTACTATATTACCTCCTTTTCCCAACGTCTTATCAAACCAGGCATCTAGAACATGGTCTAACCTGAAACTCTTTGGAATAAATTTAGCTGCTTTAAAAATATTAGAATAAAAACTTTCTTTATCATTTGATTCGATGGGCTTAAATCCCAGATGGTTCAATAAAGATTTGATGGATAACAAGTGATTAAGGGAATTACCCTCATTTTGGATATTCGTATTTTCTGTCATATCTAAAGGTTTAAGATTTCTTATAAACTGGAAAGATTGTCGATGGATTCAATCTAGAACCGGCATTGGGTAACGAGCCCAAAGGATTCTTTCATGCCGGTTTGTGTTTTTTCGGGATTACTCACGTCAGTCTGTACAGACCGGGCTGCCAATTGCCTGCCTACGCGTTCTCAGAAAAAAAGTCAACTAGAGTTGGTCTTCTATTTCTTTCGCATAATTTCCTTTTTTATCAGGATAATGCTTCATCCCCATACGTCAAAGAACAAAATCGTCCTGCCCTCGCGGCGGACTGTTTACCTCTCAATTGCTTACTAGTAGGTAGTCTGACCGCAGTGGACAGATGAGTCCGACGGCATATTGTTCGTTAAGTTTTTAGAAGTTGTTTTTGAGATTGGAATTAGGCTCACTTGGATCAATCCTTCGCCATTGGGTCTTCTATTATTAAGCCGGATATTAAGACTAAGGCCAAGTTTTGAACCTATCGTTTCACAAACATTTGCGAGAAAAACAGGGATTGATTCTGACGAAAAAAAAGATAGCACATTCGTTCTCATAACTTCATGGATTTATTGTTCCATTGGTTGCAAAGCACGAAAAATGAGCAAGACGGAAACAGTGAAAGGGGGTGAAAAGAATGCCTTCACCCCACTTAAAAAACCCGTTCAGAAGAATGTTGAATTGGATTTTATTACAAAAAAAGAAATAGGAATATTATCAAAATTTTGATAAAGTAGTCATATTGCTACAATGGATAAATCGCAATAAATGGAGATTGCCTATATTTATAACTGAACTAGTAAAGTATGCACAAACAAGACTTTTTGTGATTGGTATTCCTTAATTTTAGAACTATGACGACGCCAACAATTAACCTTTCTTCCTTTGACTTTGATAAGGAATTTTTATTTCGAGCTCATAAATTAGGTATTACCACAGTCGAAGATATTATGAATGTCAATCTTCCACTTTTACGTAAAAACGAAAATTTCAATTACCATTGGTATTTTGAATTACTACAATTTTTGGAGAATCAGGGTTTAATGGAACAGTTTGTGAGAAAACAATTATAATTCATTATAATTTGAGGTATTATAATGTTCATTAATCCAGTTTACCATTCCAATTAAGTGTCCTTTCATTTTTCTTGCTGTAGAGAATTCAACGTCTAATGATTTCTTCTGCAAACTATCGGCGGAGATAAAACTTGTATTAGGAGTTCTGAAATGTTTAGCATAGTAACTGAATGTTTTTCCGATATCCTCCTTGGGAATTAGACCCTGCTCCATAAATAGGCGAATTAGAAACCCAATTTGAGGGACAGGAAGATTTATTTGAGCCTTCTCATTTTCTTCCCAAAGTTTGGAATCTTGGATTTCCGACCTTCTTAATTCTATCCGTTGTTTGATATTGTCCTTTTTCTCTCGATAAAAGATCTTTAATTGTTCCCTTATTGATTCATCATCCAATTTAAATCGCTGGCCACTCGACATTGGTATTTCATTTAAATAGTCCTCCATAGCGATCAGTAACTCCATTTGAAAGTGCAGACTTGAGTTTTTGAGCAATAGATCGCTACAGCGTTTGGCATGATAATTAAAAAATTCGGGCGAATTAAAATCATAAGTGATTAAAAGCTCTTCAACGTTTTCAGAAACTAAGAAATCAATATTTAAAAGTTTACCTAATATCATATATGCGTATTTTAGCTCTCCTCTTTTAATCTCTTTTCGTTGAACTATGCTAACCATACCATTTATTATCACTTGAGTAAGGGAAGGATCTAATGAGGTATTTTTTAGTTTCGATTTTACTATCTCGACGTTATTTTTAAATATCCCCTTTCCAACAAATGAAGCATATCTCGTTAATGACAATTCACGTAACAACTTTTCATTTAGTTTTTCACAATCATCTAATAGAGATTCTATTATTGATAATATTTGAAGATACAAATTGCGAACTTGAAGGCTCTTCTCAATCTTAATTTCAATCTTTGATATGGTGATTAAATAGGAATATATCTTATCACTGGTCAAAATAAGCTGAGACATCGCAGTTTTTGCCTTTTTTGTCGTCGTTCCTATGATTTCTGTAAAACTAGAAAGAAAATAGATCATCTTCGTTTTAAGCAATTCCAAAAATTCAGTTTGAATGACCATCATATTTTTATGATCAGAATATTCTAGAGGACAAAACACTTCTTCAATTTTAAATAACCATTCACTTGTGGACCAATCGGAATATATAATTTCTTTAGCAAATTGCATAGGTTTAGAATTTGTTAGTCTGATATAATTGAGTATTCGAGTTAAGATTAACCTTCCTAATTTTAATGGGTTAATGCTTTTCGGGAAGATTCTTTTAACATGAGTAAGATTTGCCACTATTGAAGGCTGATCTCAATTTAATTCATCTTTATCGATAAAGTTGGCTTCTAGGTCTATAAATACAGAAAAATGTCAACCTCATATTTTAGAAATCGACATTAATATTCCCGTTATATAAACCGTTATTGATTCGTGCCATACTACTTCGAATACCCTAGTTCTTGGTTACTGTGATCTTAAGGTACATGGATATAAGATTCCATATGATGAAGTAATCCGCTTCCATTTCATTGTCATTGATTATAACACATAAAGAGTCACGAACCAACTTTTCTCGTCAAACTCAATTTTCACCCATCCAAAACAATAGAATTACTCGACAAACTGGAAAAACACAGAAAAAACACCCTTAAAACCTACAAAACAAAGAAATAGGGTAAAATAGGTAGTTCATAATGGTCAAACACGAGTTTGACGAGAATATTTTTTTCGAGTGGATAGTAGGCAGATTTTAGTGAAAAATATTAGTCACTAAACAATAAAAATTATGGAACTATCTAATTCAGAAATTGAACAATTTTTAAAAATTGAAAAGGAAATTATCGGAAGTGCAGATTATTCAAATAGTACAGGTAAAGGAATTTTTGACGAGACAGATGAAACTGGTACAGTCACAATGACAACTTCCTATTCATAAATGATTATTTATTAAAATTTAACATGATGGAGAATGGTTTTTCATGTATACTTATTGAAGATGAAGCATTAGCGATTGAGATGCTACAAGACTATATTAGTCGTAGGAATGATCTAATCCTTATGGGAACTGCTATAGAGCGATCAGAAATCCAAAGTCTACTGAGAATTTGTTCTCCTACAATAATTTTCCTTGATTTAGTTATACCTTATGGAGATAAAAATGATTTCAATTATTCAAAATTTCCAGAGTCCTCAATTTTTGTTATAATTTCTGCTACACCAATAAGCCACTATAATGGAGAAATTCCCAGTGGGGAAATATATGAACTATTGAAGCCGATTTCTTTCGAAGATTTCAATAAATGTATAGACAAAATTTTAAGAAATATTAAGGTAACTAATGTATAGGCTTGTTAAACCTGCAGATTTCTTTATAATTAGAAACCCAAGATTGCCAATTAGCTTTTTCGATAGAGTGAATAATTGCAAGACTGAATTGGAATTTTGGGATTTTATCGTTGAATTTTTCAAAGATCCACAGTTGCTTGATGCAATTGCTATAGCCAGTCAAGACCTTTTCAATCAATTAGAAACATTATTAAATAAACCTTTTACACAGGAAACTAGAAATATATTGCCTTCAATATATAAATACATCAGTAGAATGTCCAACCGCCCTACTCCATTTGGAAAGTTTTCATCTATTTCTATTGGGAATATTTCAAATGTAAATACCAAACTTGTTTTAAACAACAAGTTTCTTTCTAAATACCGCTTGGATTATGCGAGCCAGGAAATAATAAATAAACAGTTATTAAACGATGAAATTACGATTGAGAATATAATCTTTTATCCAAATTCAACGCTCGTCGATAATGGCGACAACTTCTCATACATCGAATATACAGAGCATTTTTCTGACAGAAAATTTAACTGGTCCAGGATTAACTCAAACATTTTAATTAAAACAGTTATTGCCAATGCCAGCAAAGGGCAAACAATCAAACAAATAATAAATTTTATCGGACAGTTTGGGGTAAAAGAAATTCAGGCTAGAAAATTCATATTTGAGCTAATCGAGCATAAAATTCTCATACCAGAAACCGATCCTATTACTACAATTGATAGCTTAAATAATTTTTTCAATAGAGCCCTTAATATATCTAAGGGAACAAATTTTTATAATAGTATTATTGAACTTTCGGAAATTTTAGCTAACAGTGAGTCAGAGGGAATCAGCTCATCGAAATGTATTATCAAGGAAGCTTTTTCGAGTTTATTTCACAAAGATCCCAAAAATTTGTTCCAAGTGGATTCTATGAGAAAAATGACCGAAGGCAATCTAAATGATATAGAAATTTCAATTATAATACGCGAGATATTTGAATTAATACATTTAAATCATAATAAAAAAGCTGACGATCTACAACTTTTCACAAAGAAATTTTACTCACGATATGGAGATCAGGAAATCTCCTTGATGGAGGCTTTAGATTTTGAACAAGGTATTGGATATGGTACTCAAGCCTCAATCTTAGAAAGAGAACTCCCACTGCTAAATGGACTAACTGGCAGTCAAACAAACAATATCCCCGATTATTCTGAATTTGTTGAATCAATTGTAGAAAAGTATTCTGAAAAGCCAGATTATAGTAAACGTTCAATAGAACTGAAAGAAAAAGACTTTGAGATATTTGGGACGAAGAATAATTCAGAAAAAAACAAGTTACCCCTTGGCTTATATATATTCGGAAACCTATTAGAAACAAAATCTGATATTAAGGATTTCAGATTTCATTTAAAAGGTTGTGGAGGCTCATCGTCTTTACCGTTGCTCACCCGTTTTTCATATCTTGATGAGACACTAAAGACCAAACTTTTAAAGCTTGCACGAGAAGAACAAAACCAATTAAATGAAACTATTCTGGCAGAGATCGTATTTTATCCTAAATCCAATGCCGGAAACATTCTTGCAAGGCCAAGTTTATACGAATATGAAATTCCTATTATTGGTCAAGCTGCCGTTGATAAGGATCATACAATACCATTAAGTGATATATATTTAAAAGTAGTAAACGGAAAGGTAATTTTAAGATCAAAAAATCTAAATAAACGTGTACTTCCTAGACTCAGCAGCGCTCATAACTTCCATTATGGAATGACTATTTATAGATTTTTATGTGATGTTCAACAACAAGAAAATTCCATTAAAATTTCTTGGGACTGGCACCCAAACACAAAAAAAAATTTCTTTCCCAGAATATGCTATAAGCATCTTATTCTTTCCCGTGCCGAATGGCATATCCCACATATAGAATTTAGGACTTTGAATCTTAGGGATGCTAATGAGAAAATCGAATATTTTATAAAAAAATACCAGCTTCCTACAAAAGTTTTAATCGCCAATGGAGACAATGAAGTTTTAATTGATCTAGGTAACGAAATTGGGAAACAGATCTTTTTAAAAGAATTGAATCATAAGGGTCTAAGGCTAATTGAAAATATTTATGATGAATTTAGTAGCCCAGTTATTAATTCTGACGGCGAAGTATTGTCCAATGAAGTGATTATTCCAATTATTGGAAATTCCACTAGAGGTTCCTCTTCCCTGCCTATTCAGTCCGAAAGTAATATTAAGCGAACATTTGTTCCGGGAAGCGAATGGCTATATCTCAAAATTTATTGTGGTGAAAGAGAAAGCGATAGGATCATTCAAGAAGAATTGCAACGGATAGTTCAAGGGCTAAAGCAACATGATAAAATTCAAAAATGGTTTTATATCAGATATGCCGATCCAGAACCGCATCTGCGCGTACGATTTCAATTAAATGGAGAATTGGGAAGTACATTTCTAATTGTCTCGAAAAGTATCAACAATATCTTGGAGCCACTAATTACAAGTCGCCGTATTTCAAAGTTCATGCTTGATACTTATGAACGGGAACTTGAACGCTATGGTTTCTCCAACATTGAAAATTGCGAATCTATATTCCACTTAGAGAGTGAAACGATTACCAAATTATTACCCTATGTTAAACGTGAAGGTGAGGTCCTTAGATGGAAGCTGGCATTAGGAATGACAAAAAATCTTCTTTCAGCATTCAATTATACAATTGCTGAACAAATATCATTGCTTAATTTATGGAGAGACAGTTTTCTTGAAGAATTTGACACTGTACCAAAATTAAAGTACAAACTGGATAAAAATTTCCGGGAAAAGAAGGATGAGATTTCTTCATTTATGAAAATAGAGAACATTAATTACGGCTCGATACTCAACGAATATAAGGCTCAAATGACTTTAGTCGCAGATCAATGCAATAAGAATAAAGATTTTCAAATGATGACCGTTAGAATAATTGGCTCTCTGACACATATGCTTTTGAATAGAATTTTCTTCACCAAACAAAGAGAACAGGAAATGGTAATTTACCATTTCCTTGCTAAGATCTTAAATAGTGAGTTCAAGAGAACTGGATGTTAAAAAACAATTATCCTCCAGTTAATCCCAATCGTTTAAACAATTCTGCTTTATATTGACCACCAATTGGTACATCGTCTAAACTACCTTTCATTTTTATTATATTACCCTCAACTTGCTTAGCATAATCTAGATTAATGATGTAAGATTTGTGTACTCGGATAAACTGCTTTGCATTGACCAAGGATTCTTCCATTTCCATCAGTTTTTTCCACACATGGTATGTTTTTTCCAATGTTTCAACCCAAACGTAATCCTTATCTGCCTTGATTGAATATACTTCATCATAAGGTGTAATGATAATATTTGACCTATCTTTAATTATAAGAAAGTTCAGTTCCGGTTTGGTTCCCTTCTCCAAGTTTAAGTACGCCTGGGCTTTTTCTATAGTCTGCAAAAGACGATCTACACCAAATGGCTTAAGTATATAATCTAGGACATTTAATTGATATCCTTCGATAGCATGTGATGGATCACCAGTAACAAATACAAATAAAGGAGGATTTTTAAGGCTTTTAAGAAAATTAACACCATCCAAATCAGGCATTTGAATATCACAGAATACCAGATTTATTTCGTTTGATCTTAACACTTTCATTGCATCAAATGCATTATTAAATACTCCCACAATTTCTATATCGGGAATTTTCTCTAAATGAGACACGAGTATTTCCTGTGCCAGTTGTTCATCATCAATTACAATACATTTAATCATTTTTCAAGATTTATTACAATTCAATTTCAAGTACGACAGTGTAACTATTCAGATTATCAGATAAGTCTAATTTATATCTATCCTTATATCGAAGTTCCAGTCTCCTATTAACATTTTTCAATCCAATGCCACCTTTTGGTGGTTGAGTACTGCTTTTATTTACTCCATTAGCAACTACGAATTTCAATACACCTGCATCAATTGTTAATGAAACATCAACCCATGCATCTGCTCTGCTTCTTTCTGGTCCATGTTTGATCGCGTTTTCGATAAAAGGCAATAACATTAATGGGACTATTCGATAAGGTTCCTTTATCTTCGCTATATTAAAATTCAGATTTATGTTATTACCAAATCTGATCTGGATAAGGGCCAGATAATCATTTAAAAACTGAATTTCTTTTGCGATGAATATTTTATCGTCATTGGTCTGATAAAGCAAATACCGTAACATATTAGACAGTTTCATTATGGTATTAGGAGTACTGGGTTCTCCTTTTTCAGCCAGCCTATATATGCTATTTAACGTATTAAATAAAAAATGCGGAGAGATCTGAGATTTAAGAATTTCTAATTCCATCTTAAGGTTATCTCGTTCCAGATTTGCTTTATCTAATTCAAGATTAGTAGTCTTTAATTCTAAATTTGCTTTTTCAAGTTCGAGTTCTGCCTGATTCTTTTCTAATAAGAGCATCTTGTTGCCTTGAACAATAAGATGCTTAACCAATTTTGGTGTTAATGGTAGGGATACAAGGGTTAAAAAATCAGGAAATGCACCAGGAAATTTTTTAAGTTGATAAATACCGAAATAGCCATCACTGGTAAAAAATTTCACATACTTATAAATGCCACTACCTTCCTTTAATTCAAAATCAGTAAGAAAGTCACATGCAAAATAAGTAATATTTAACCACCAGATATATGATAGGATAATAAATATTATGAGGGGAAGTACTTTTCGTTTTTCTATCCATTTTGAAATAAGCCAAATACCGGAATAGAACAAGGATGTAGTTACAAAAAGTTCTTTTGCTACTAAAATCCAGATATAGCTCCCTCCTAGCCTTCTATAAGTAAAATAATACGTAAAAATGACCAACATCCAAAAAATTATATGCACGATCACCCTAACAAAAGACGTATACCATTTCCCCCAAATAATTTCACTTCTCATGTAATATTGATTGATTAGTTATATCATATTATTCAACATGTGGTCATAAATTTACTAAATATAATAAAGAAAGATCTTAAAGAAACGTAATCGGAACATAACTTGATACAGGAATATTTTACGTAAAACTCAACAACCTCTAGCTAAAGCAATTAAAAAAAATATCCACTTTTTTGGTAAGCTTAAAGATTCCAAATCGTTACATTTTAAAATATCGTGGTATTCTAGTGATTTGACAAGGTCAAAATAGCGTTGGACGAGAATATTTAATATTGAGGTTCTATCAACGTATTTTGCCTGGCTATAAATTGATGTTAGAATTTTTATCCGCATCGATCAATTTTTGGATAGAACTCTAACTTAATTATGTTGCACCCTTTTTATAGCAATAAAGGCATGGAGCAGATAGTAATCATAGAACCTACTGAAGAGAAATGTGGAAAATCAGTTCCCAAAATAATTCGTCATAAACCGAATAATTGCAGATTTCCTATGACTGGTCTGCCATGGACAATAATTGAAACTCCAAAGGTTATTATTTCTGAGCAATCAAGAAGTTTAATGGGGGCAAATATGCAACTTTTTGAATTTGAAGTAAAGCAAGAAGCATCAATCCTATTTAGACTGACAAAACCAACGACATTTCTTTTTTTTCATTTGTGCGGAGAGATTGAATACTTTAATAATCAAGGTGAAAAGCTTACAAAAATGCGCAAACCAACATTTTATCTAACCTATGGTCCAGCGGCCAGATATAACATGAAATTAGAGAACGGTCATCATGCTATTCTAGGTATCGCATTGGAACAGCTTTGGTCTTTTTCAATGGAAGAACCTCTTTCGATTTTTGATGAATTATACAATGCCTGGTTGACTAGATCCAATACACCGATAATACTTCCGCATAAGAAGATTACTAAAGAGATATGGAGCATATTAGGGGGACTAAGGCTGACTGTAGTAAAGAACATGGAAGACCATATAGGTATACTACAACAGATTTCCACCTGTTTGACAACTTATCATAAATATATTATTGAAGACCACAGAAATACGAATAGAGCAGAAGAGACAATCGGCAATAACATCAAACTTTATTTATATAATCATTATATGTTTGATGAGGAATGCAGGCTTACTATTATCCAAAGAAAATTTAAGTTATCTGAATGGCAACTTCGAAAAATTACTAAAAATATATTAGGCTGTTCAATTGGACAATATCTCAATAATCTGCGTTTAGAAAAATCAATTCAACTTTTATTGGAAACGGATTTGCCCGTAAATGAAATAACGGTTCAAGTTGGTTACACCTCCCCTACAGCGTTTTGCAATTATTTTAGAAATAAAACAGGACTGTCGCCTACATTATACCGTAAATACAAAACACCTATTCAAAATTGAGAGAAAACGGATTACATTTTTCGATTCCTCTCAATTTCAAACAGGTTTTTCTTATATACCTTATTTAATTTTGGTATAGAAAGATAAAAGTACAAATGATATAAACGAATAATTCGGTTTCAAGGAAACTGAATTATTATTAAAATAATCTACTCGATAGCATTAATGAGAGTTAAAACCGAAATGTTTGAATAAATAAAAAATTTATAAACACTAAAATTTTCAATTATGAAAACGGTTAAATCAAAAATTGTAGCAGGTGTAACAGCTTTTATGCTTTTATTTGGTGCTTTCTTTATGGTCAAAGCAATCACAAAAGAAGAAAAGCAGCCGATTATAAAACTAGCAAATCAGACTTGGTATTTTCATGGTAAGGCGGGTGATTCTCGTACGGACGCTACTAAATATCAGTTAACACCTAATCCTGAAACACCATGTGGTGATGCCAGTGAGGAAGTCTGTAAAATATCTGCTCCAAACGATGGATCAGGTAAACCTAACATGAGTGCAATCGTAAGTGGTAGCCAAACTGTTGCTCAAAGAATCAATGCCGCATTCTCTAGTACTCCATCAACAAATGAAACTGTTGAAAGTCTAAGATCAATTCAGGAATAAAAAATGTTCTAAGTACAAAGCCTCAAAAAATTAATCCTGAGGCTTTGTACTTTTTATCTATCTCTTGTTTTGAGGGATTCCAGTTAATTCAATAATCGACTGAGGTATAAGAAATACAAATCTGTTATCATTTGGAGGCAATACAAACGTTTCTACATCTTCCTCATTTGTTCCATAAATTGTATGCCTAATATTCGTTGCAAATCGAGTGTCCAAATTTAATCGCCTTATGTCTGTCCATCTTGTTCCTCTAAATGGGAGTTCTTTCCTTCTCTCTTCCAACAATATATGAAGAGCCTCAGTTTCATTATCTGCAATATTTTCTATATAAGACCCGCTTTCATATCGGTTCTTTAATAAAGTATTCAGTAGATTCAGCCCTTGTTTTAACTTACCTAATCTAATATTACATTCAGCCGCATTAAGGTATATCTCATCAATTGCGATACCAGCAAAATATCCTGTTGATCCACCACTGTAATATCCTTTAAATCGAACTCTCTGAGGTGTTCTCATAGAAAAGAATGCCTTTTTTCTCAAATCGTTATCCTCATATTTTTCATACAAGTCTAAACTAACATCAGCTCTCGTCGGAAGTAATAAAGAGATGGGGCATTTTCCATAATATAAAGTCTCCGAATTCAACGGAGGAAAAGGAAAGGCTTTAGCAAGATCTATATTATTATAATCTATAAGAGTGCTATTTAATGCCAAACATTTTGTTGCCGCCTCTAAGGCACCTTCATAATTTTGCATAGATAATAATACCCTAGACAATAATGCATAAGCAGCGGCTTTATCAGGCCTAGTTTTGTTCCCAACTTTCTCTGGTAATAAATTGGCTGATTCCAGTAAGTCACTTAATATCTGATCGTAGGTTTCTTTAACTGTTGATCTTACAGTTTTTTCACTCACATCCGAACTAAGGCGTAGCGGTATTCCCAAATTAGAGTTTTCAACTGAAGGATCGTAGACAGGAGAAAATGCTTGTGCAAGATTAAAGAAACGATAGGCACGCACAAAGAGAGCATCTCCTTTTATCTTATTTCGCAACGTTATGTCCCCTCCTCTAATTCTTTCTAGACTTTCAAGAACAATGTTAGAATAGAGTATTGTTTCATAAGGACGTTGCCAATTTTCACCCATATCTAATTGAAGATATAATGGATAATTTTCCCATCTAAAATTATCCCGTTCAAAAACTGTTCTTCCATCAAAAACAGAGCGTACCAATTGATAGTCATCTGCGCCAATTTCGACAAGACCACAATAATTTTCGTTCATTTTTGACTCATAGCTTAACATTGCCTCCAAGTCTTCTAATGTTTCAGGAGTGCTAATTGCATCGTCAGGCTTTAAATCAAGGTATTCTGAACAGGAAGAAAGTATTATACAAATACTGGAAATATAAGTTATGATTTTTTTCATATTAGTATGCTTGAAGTTTAACACTTATAGAATAGCTTCTAGGATTTGGAAGACCAAGATATTCAGGATCGAGACCAGCTTTATTTTTTCTCCAAAGCATACCGACATTTCCAATCATAAATTGCCCTATCATTTGCCATTTTTTCCCCATTTTAAATGGATAGGAGAAACTAATATCTTGCAATCGTATATTTGAAGCAGATTCAATACTTTTTTCAGAATACGCATAAAAAAGATCACGGTTTGAATCAGAGGGATAGATCATACTTGGTATATCTGTTATTGCTTCATCTCCTTCTTTTTTCCATCTTTTAAGGATGTCCGGATGAATATTCCACCCTCCAAACATATCCGAATAATTCAACATTGGTCTATAGAAGTAATGCCCCAATTTGAATATTACATTAATATTCAGAGTCAACTTGTTATATGTAAAGCTATTCCTAACCGCTCCATGATACGGTGGTATTGCGGAACCAAAGTAGGTTAGGTTATTTATTGGCTCAGATACTAATCTAGTATAGTCAGTGCTTTTGTCACCATTGAGGTATCCCAATGGATTACCTTCTTTATCGAGCCCCTCATATACAAATCCGAAAAGTGGATATAAAGATCTATCTTTTATTGGATCTAATGAGGTACCATGATTCCCAAGATAATATAAAGCATTACTTTCTGTTCCATAATATTTAGATACTTTATCTTTTGCCATTGAAAAATACAGATCTGTATTCCATCGAAATTTTCCAATCATATTCTTTGTGGATATTCGGAAATCAAATCCATTTCCAGAAAGTTCAGCGACATTCCGCATCATTCTGTCGCTTCCAGTTGTTGGATCTAAAGGGTCATCTGCTAGAAGATCGGTAGATTTCTTGTTAAAGTACTCAAAAGAACCTCCTATTCTACCTTTTAAAATTGAAAAGTCTAATCCCAGATTAAACATTCGGACATCTTCCCATTTCAGATCTTTGTTTGGAAGACTGAAAAGGTATGCTTGCTGAACTGGATTCAACACAGACGAAGAAATTGGGAGGTAATAAATTATAGGAAGTGAGCTCCCAAGCCCTCCTGAATTACCACTATGTCCCCAAGTCCCCCTTAATTTAAGATTATCAAATTGATCTATATTCTTGAAGAAATCTTCCTGCGATATTATCCATCCCATCCCAATGGACCATAAAGGATTCCAACGTTTGTTAGTAGCGACACCAAATGTATTTGAAGCATCCCGCCTTGCAGAAAAATTGAATAAATAGCGATCTCTAAAATCATACCCTATATTGGTATAGAAAGAAGCCATTCTATCATTTTTTGAAGTAATACCATTCCCTTTAGGGATAAAGCTATATCCAAATATTCCTTCAAAAGTTGGAAAATTAGTAATGTAATCTACTGGTTGTTCTGTCTTTCGTATTTCATCATACCCATAATACCTAAATGATCTACTATCAATTGGCCTATCAGAAATCTCAGCTCCAGCTATTCCTGTAAAATGGTGTGCATCATTCAGTTTACGATCAAAATTAAGTAAGAGTCTTCCTGTTTGATGGATCGCTTCTACCGTTGAATAATCCATGATGGCTCCATTCGGTATTGCAGATGTTACGTTTCCTTCAATAGATTGAGAAAATTGATTTATCAGATTCCTGGTATAATATGAATTCTCTCCATAGATATTTTCCATCGTTGTTTTTTCGGAAACAATATTATACCTAGAATGGATTGATAGTCCCTCAAAAATCTTAAAACCAATATCAAGGTCGGCTCTTAATGTTTCGATGTTTCCTCTGCTTTTAGACTCATAGGTATCCTTTAACGGTGTATAAAACCAATCCTTGAGATACTGTCCTTTATACTTTTCAAGCCATGATTCAGAATACCCCCTTGGAATATTCAGTGGGTCTCCTAATTCATTTGTTAATGTTGCATAAGGATAAAAATTGTCTGTCAATTTTTCAGAAGAACCTTTTATTTTTTGTGAATTATAGCCGAAAGAATAACTTAAAGAAAGTTTCCTACTTGGTTTTAGATTTCCAGACCATAAGATTCCGACTCTATTATAACTATCAGTCGGTTCAGATTTGTTTTTGAAATCCGAAGTAATTGAAAGTCGATTATTAAAACTCTCATCCCCTCCATTTATTCCGATTTGATATTGTTGAGTAAAAGGAAAACGATAATAATCACTCAATAGATCATTCCTATAATCATGATTTTCCCAAATATATTTTTCTCTCTCCACGTCCTGCTCAGAAATATTCCCCGAACGTAGACTGCCCAGCATTTCTATATAAGGAGTAAGAGCCTTATAGGCTCCCCCATTTCCCTCCAGATAATTATCATAAAAGCCTTCATCAAAAAGAAACTTCTCAATCTCCATAAATTCTTTAGAATTGATTGAAGGCTTAGCAAATAATCTTGGTTTTTGGTCAATTGAAGTATTGAAACTTGCTTCAACTTTTACTTTACCAGCATTTGATTTTTTTGTAGTGATCACAATCACACCGTTACCCGCTCGTGCCCCCCAAATTGATGCTGCTGTTGCATCTTTGAGAACAGTTATTGAAGCCACATCTTGGGGGTTAAGACTTCCTATATCGCCTTCAAATGGAAAATTATCTACTATTATTAATGGCGCCATTAAACCTGGTGACATCGTATTGATCCCTCTTATATGCAATTCTGTTTGCCCCGATCGTTTGTCAAAAAGTAATCCTGGAACAAATCCTTCCATTTTCTCAATAATATTTGTAGAAAATCTTTGATTAAGTTCTTTTTGTCCAATAGCTTCAAAACTACCTGTAGACCTCTCTCTTGTTAGCTTTTGATAACCTGTGCTTACTACTTCGATCTCTTCTAGCGAATTGTTTCGCAAATTCATTACAATTTCTTGGAGTTTATTAATTCTGCTCACATCTATTCTAAGTGTATCATAACTTACATGTGTAAATACTAGGGATAATTGGTTATTAATAAATAATTCAAATTGACCATTTGATTTAGATTGTCCCAAAATTACACCAGACTGATCCAAAATACTTACTCCTGAAATCGGCTTTCCTTCCATGTCAACAATTCGATTCTTCAATCGCTCTTGACCATATGAAAGGCTATTAAAACAACAATAGTACACTAAGATATATTTAATAGATTTCATTGCTCTCCTCCTTTTAATATATATGGAGGAACTAAACTTCTATCCATAAGATTTCTGAAAGTCTGTATTTGAAAGTATCCACTTGCATTGATCCAAATATAATTTGGGTAACCTACATGTCGGAATTGTGCTTGAAGGGATTCATCTAAAATGATAGACTGGAAACCATCTTTGAAAAATTCGTCTTTATGTAACTTATAGAATTTATCAATTCTTGGCAGGTTGTCTTTTGTCATTATGGAATTCACCATTAGAACATTTAGATCATTTTTGTATTTAGTCTTATATAGGCTAATTTCCTTTTGATGAGAAAGGCAACTTCCGCAAGTTGACGACCAAAAGTCCAGCACAAGCAGTTTGCCTTTATATTCTTTAAGCGACCTTCGAATTGTATCTCCATTGTTAAAGAAAAGATGTTGCTTAGTCCAAAAATCATTGGAAACTTTTTGACCAACTACTAATGGTACAATATCCCTTGCTCCAGCCTGCGCTTTTGCAGGCTGGGCTTGAGACAATAAACTAAACATAGAAACAAAATAAACGATTAGAGCAAGTGTTTTAAATTGTTTATTTTCAATGGCATGATGTAGGGAACTTCGATTTAATTTCGTTTTTATTTGGACATAGAAATCCCATTTGCTTAAATTTCGCATCACATTGGTTTTTAGGAAAAGCTGGATATTTTATAGGTAGGATCTAGCTCTTCGAGTTTATAATCGTTATTTAATAAATAATGGTATTATTAGCTTAATAATACAAATAAACCATTTGAAACACGAAAAATTATTCCGGGGACTTCTTAATATTCTTTAATAATTGTTTTTTCATCTGCTCACTATTTTAAGAATGAGCCTCACAACAAGAATATAAGTGTTACAAAAAACAATAGGGCCGGCCCTTACAAAGTCTAATGCAACTGGCTCTGACAAAGCCAACCCTTCCAAAGGAAGGGGTCCCCATTAGAACATAAGCAGGTACCGACCCTATTGAAATATAGGGTCAGGTAGCACTACTCACACTCGCAGGGTAAATTGTCAGATTTGTTGTGCGAGGCTCGTATAAGCACCTATTATTAACAATTAAGTGCTTAAATCTAATTCATTTTTATGTAATATCCCATTTTTACATTAGGAATATTAATCAAATATAACTAAACCGTTAAAAAATAGTATAGTTAGATCAGGTGTAAAATACACCTCTGGGCAGAATAGTTTAACAATGATATCCTAAAAATTTAGTATATTCGTAATATAATTTTTCCTTTGTTATGTACGATTTTGCTAAAAAACATATTGGTCAAAATATCCGAAAAATTCGTTTATTAAGAGGAATGAAACAGGAAACATTTGCTAAGGAATTAGGCATTGCCCAACAAAATGTATCGAAAATGGAAAATAAAAAAGAAATAAGTGAGGAACAATTGAAGAAAGTTTCTGAAGTGTTACAAGCGAGTGTAGAAGCTATTAAAGGTTTTGATGAAAACGCTATCATTAATAACAATATCCTTAACGATCAAGTGAATAATTATAATATCCATCCTGTTGAGGAAATCGTTAATGTATTTAAAGGTATTCTTTCTTCAAAAGATGACGAAATCGCTCAGCTAAAAGCCGAAATTCTGAATCTCAAATCACCATCGAATGGAAATAAAAAAAATGAAGACACAAACGTGAGAAACATTAAAGAGGCATAATATCTTTAAGTAATTCAATAAAAAGGTCCTTATACATATGTATAAAGACCTTTTTATTGAATTACTATCTGGTTTTTTCAATTATAAACAATTTAAACAACTCAAATATCCATAATTTAGATATTTAGAAGCATTCATGAATCCTTCAACTACTACTAATAAAATTCACTTCGAAGATTTAGCCCCTCTTAGATTTGAGGACCTGGCGGTTAATTTATTAACTAGGGAAATTAATCATACTAAGATGTTTCATTATGGATCTTTGGGGAATGATGGTGGCGTGTGCATATTCCGGAGTAAATTGACCCCATGATTCCGGTACGTTGCACTGGAGTATATGCGCAATTCCATTGAGTTATCGCATGCCATTCCGGCAGATGTTGACCCCTTTATAAGATTTAGATGAACTTATTTCGGATCATACTGACCCCCTTGGTTATTTTGATTTATTTGGGATAAGATTTTTAAGAGTTATTCCAATGGCCGGTAAATCAAGACCCATGAGTCAGATAAAACAATTGATAAGATTGAAACAGCAGGGCTATGCCATAAAAGCGATAGCACGTTGTTTATCAATGAGTAAGAACACCGTAAAGACCTATCTTTTCAAGATCGGTCAGGCAAAGCTCAACATGAACGAGCTGCTGGAACTGGAGGATCCGATTCTCGACGGGCTTCTTAATGCTGGTAATCCAGCCTATCGTGACGCCCGGTTTGAGGATTTCAAAGAGCGGCTTTCCTATTTTCAGCAGGAACTCAGCCGTCCGGGTGTTACCCGTAAACTTCTTTGGGAAGAATATAAGCAGAGTGTGTCGGATGGCTATGAACTTTCACAGTTCTGTTTCCACCTGGGGCAATATCTCAAAGTACAGAAGCGCAGCTCGATGGTCATGGAACATACACCAGCAGATAAACTTTATATCGACTTTTCCGGCAAGAAGCTTCATTATATCGATGGCAATACCGGTGAGATCATAAATTGTGAGATCTTTGTGGCCTGTCTCCCTTTTTCCAATTATTGTTACGCCACAGCTGTACCAAGCCAGAAGACACCCGACTTTTTGGATGCGCTGGATAGATGCATACAGTTTCTTGGCGGGGTGCCAAGATGTATCGTTCCGGACAATCTCAAGTCTGCGGTTATAAAAAGTGACAGGTACGAACCTGAAATCAACCGCTGTATGGAAGACCTGGCCAATCATTACGCTACTGTTATCATCCCTGCGCGCGCTGGAAAGCCCAGAGACAAGAGTGCCGTAGAAAACCATGTAAAGATCATTTATACGCAGGTATTTGCCAAACTTCGAAACAGGAGCTTTTTCTCATTATCATCCCTCAACAGCGCCGTTGAAGACTGTGTATTGAAGCTGAACCAGACGCGTATGCAGAATAGGAGCTATTGCCGGCAGGAACGGTTCCTCAGCTGTGAAAAACATCTTCTGTTGCCATTACCCGAGCATCGCTTTGCACTAAAATATTATGCGGAGCTTAAGATCGGTGAAAACGGGCATGTCTATCTGGGCAGGGACAGACACTTCTATAGTGCACCCAGTTGCCATATCGGAAAGAAAGCACAGGTTATCTACACCAAAAATCTCGTGCACATCTTTGTTGGAGGAAAACAGGTCGCCCTGCATCAGAGGAGCCCAAAACAGAATGCTTATACCACCCTGGAGGAACATTTGGATGCCAAGTACCGTGAGTTCAGAAAAAAGAACCCTGCCCATTACCTGACAAGAGCAAATGCCATATCCCCGGTATTCAGTGAACTGGTACAGATGATCTTTGACCAGAAACGCCATCCTGAACAGCTTTACAGGACATGTGATGGGCTGTTCAGGCTTCAAAGGACCTACAGCGACCTGTTTATAAAGGCCTGTCGGGTGGCTATTACTCATCGCCAGCTACGGTATAAGTTTGTTGAAGGTCTTTTAATAACCGGTATGGTAAACTTTCCGGAGCACGGCGGGGCACCGACCGAAAAAAAACTTCCCCTGCACGAAAATATCAGGAACCGGGGGTATTATTCATAACATAAAAATCAATTACAGTGAACATCGAACACAACATGAGAAGTCTCCGCCTATTGGGTATGGAGCGTAGCTGGAAAGCATTGGTAGAAACGCGTCGTATGACAGAACTTAACTTTGAGGATGGATTGCAGCTTCTCCTGCAGTCAGAGCTGGACAGCAGGGAAGAAAAACGGTTTGACAGACTAAAAAAGAATGCTGCCTTTCGTTATCAGGCATCGATTGAGGAGCTCAATATGGATCCCAAACGCGGTATGGACAAAGCCCAGATTGCAGACCTGATTACTGGCGGGTATATTGAAAGAGGTGAGCCGCTACTGATATCGGGCGCGACGGGGTGCGGAAAAAGCTTTCTGGCCTCAGCCCTTGGGTTAAAAGCGTGCTCACAGGGAAAAAAGGTCTTATACTTCAACCTACAGAAGCTGCTCCAGCGAACTAAGATTGCCAGACTCGAAGGATCAATGCACAAACTTCTAGACAGGATTGCAAAATCTGACCTGCTGATCCTGGATGACTTTGGTCTTGTAAATCTGGATCAGCAGCAAAGACTGGACCTGATGGAAATTATTGAAGATAGGCATGCTAGGTCATCCACCATTATAGCCAGTCAGCTTCCGGTCGCAAGCTGGTATGATGTGATTGGGGAAGATACAATTGCGGACGCTGTATTGGACCGGATTGTACATACTTCTCACCGAATTGAACTTAAGGGTGAAAGTCTAAGAAAAAAAAGGTAATATTGTCAGGCTATTGGTAATAATCCCCAGATAACCAAAATCTGAGGGGTCAGTATCGCCGGAAAGGGGTCAATATCACCGGAATATGCAGCGTGGATATTGAATTGATAGAAAAATTAATCGGAGAGAGAGAACAACGAGTATATGTTCAATGTAAACGATATAAGCGTTTTTCAACAAAAGATGCTGAAAAAGCTATTAGCTCAATCTTAGAAGCTAGCACATTACCAGACAAATTAATTTTCATTGTTACTTGTTCAGTCAGTAAACAAACGACAGATTTTATAAAAAAAAGCTGTGAAAATTTATCCATCTCATGGGATCTTTGGGCAGCCTCAAAACTAGAATCTCTTTTATATTTTAAACATCAAGATCTTCTTAAAACTTATTTTGGAGTCGATGTAAAAACCGAGGAAGATAATATAATCAGTGCTATTGAGAGACGTAAAAGTATGAGAAATACTTTTATCAATGAATTAATGAAGGACTTCAATCCTAGAGAACCTATTTTAGGAGCGCATAGATTCGAAAATAGAAAATTTATTATCCAAACTCCTGAATTCAAGTATGATCTACCGAATGAACCAAATGAACATGGATGGTATCCATACTTTGGAGTGAGACCTTATAGTATTAATGATGAAGGAATTCAAGTTGATTTCTATTGGGGAAATAATTTATATCACCGTGGAACAATTTTGTATGATGATATTTGTTCTTATGATTTTGAAAGCGATAGTGGAAGACCAATTTTCTATTGTCGCTATAAGGGAGAGAATGGTCCATTTTCGGCCATTACATGGATCGACAACGAAAATCTCTAAAATCTCTTTGATATTTTGGCTTTATTTCTGCAATAGAATAGACCGTATAAAGATTTGAGAACCCGGTCTCTGTGCGAAAGTGCGGGGGCCTTTTTTAATAAATATGTGAATAGAAAATAGTCCTATCCACATATTTATTGTACTAATACTCTCGAATTGCTGATTTAGGCTGAATTAAATCCATATTTTGCCTTACATATTCAAATAGCCATTTAATTTCATTTTCAGTGAGTTTCCCAGAAAGAATTGAATGTCTGTATTCGTCGTGAATATATACTTCGCCAGCAGGTAAATGTGCTGTCGCTATTCTACAACAATTTCGTCCGCTTCTGATACAGAGATAAAGATCCAAATTTTCACCTCTCTCTTGTCCAATTAGCAGCGTTTCATCAGTAGGCACTCCGCCTGAAAGTGCCTTGTTGATATTTGGATCATTGAATTTTATACTAGCCATTCGATTGAACCACTGGATACCTTCATGTGATGCTAGACGATTTGCAAACTGCACCAGTTCGATTGGTCCCCTCGTATTTTCTAAGCCGAATAATACGCTCTCAACACTAAAAATCAGATTAATTCTCATAATTTAAATATTTTATGTTCTACATTTTTTCCCTGACCAAAAAGTAAGTGAATCGCCAGTCTCGCTTCCAAACTACAATGTTCACTTTCGGCATATTGAATTAGACAATTTGAAGTAAATACAGCAAAAAATCCATAAAACAATTGATCTGCAAAGACCTTTGGATTACGGTATAATGCGACATTAAATTTCCTCAATAAATGTTCGATATCAGTGACCAGATTGTACCAAAAACCGACCGCTATAAAAGTTTTACTTTGCCAATTATTTCGGTAATATTCTTCCTCACTTCTAAAATATTCGGTTTCATTTTTTATAAAATCTACCCATTCTTTGAGTAATTCAGGAAATAGTCCCGCCAGTACATGTCCCTTGTCTACAAATGTCATTTCTTTTAATGCTTTCATCTTTTTAATTTTATTTTGATTTATAATTATGTTTTTATGATTTCCTTCTAGTTAGTCCCGCTCAATGAATTTTTCTATGATCGTAGCTATGTCACTATTCGTTAATTCCGCAAAGGCTGTGGCAGATTTCCTGGTTTTAAAGATCCTACCGTTCACCTTCCATTCGATTTTTTTACCGTAGATATACATAGGAATACGATAGGCATTGAAATTTGTCCATTTAATCTCTTCGTCACGCTCTACTTTCGCCGGTTGGATAATTACTACATCGGGTGCCCCCTCAAACTGATTTGTTGTTAGAAGTAATTTTTTGTTTTTGTCGAAGATCTCGAACCGAACAAAGTCCAAATCATGAAGAATTATTTTGAACAATTCTTCGGTATCAAAGTGGAAATTCAATAGTAGATTTTCATCGAATTCTCTAAATGTCAGTACTCCTATATTATTCTTATTAATTCTTGTTTTCATCTGTCTGAATTTTATAGGCGACCCAAGATCGGATCGCCTGGTTGAAAAAATAATTATGATTCACGGAAAACAAAGCCATCTTCAAACCAATAATCGCTCATGAACAGATCTCTTGCGAATGCCTCGTAGTCAAAATATTGTTTGGCAATTGAGGGTAGATCATACAGCTCTTGAACGATCTCCCTCGCAAAATCCTCTTCATCATCGTAACCGCCTTGAAAGTCTTCTTCAAAATTGGATATGAGGTCATAAATTCCTTCCTTGGCCAAATTCCTACTACGGTTATTGCACCATACAAAAAATGGTTCTTTATGATTTTCATCCATTCCTTCTATTGCTTCAAGGACTTCAAAAATGTTTGCACTAATACCATATTCACTAATTAGCTCATCCGGAAGATTTTCGTAATCCTGGTACATGTATTCTGGATCTTCCTCGTCTGCGTGGAGGTCCTTACAGGCATCGTAAAATTCTTCTATGTCTGAATAGTCAGATAATTCAAGCCATTTACCATATAATGATCCAGTATTGTACTTATGGAATGTTCCAACATACACCCTAGCTTCTGAGATATTTAATTGATGTGTCATGTCTTTAATGTTTTAATGGTTCGTGAATGGATTTTTTGATTTATTCGGCAATGAGAGGAGGTGCTTGTTTTCGTTTTCTTTTTTGTTCTGTTTCCAATGCATTTTAATTCCCATAGCTGACATTTTTTTTATTCGTCTAAAGAGCCGGAGTATGCTTTTGCTTCGTTTTCAGGAACAGAAGAAGGTTAGTGTCTAGGAGGATAAAAGGTTTTTGGAAAAAAAATACTACCCAAAGGGCTGGAGATTATTTTTTCAAAACTCGCTATGACCTTTAGAATCCGTAACACGTCTTACCTTCGTTCTTGAAACGAATCAAAAAGGGCATACTGGATCTTGACAGATTAAGTGGAAGCAAATGGGAATTGCTCTGGAAATGAAACAAAAAAGATATTAACTCTTTTTCGGGTGAAAAAGGTATTACGATAGTAGTTCGATTGAAGCAAAAGCATTCAGATCGAACTCAATCCAGTATTATCTTGGGTAGGGCATTCTATAGTTGAATGTCTCTTTAAGAAATTTTAGTATAAATTATGTATAGTCTTCAAATATAATTTCAAATGAATCATCAATTTCTTTGATATTATTCTTTATACCTATTGATGAAATCGCATTGTAAAATGGAATAGCTTTGTTGTCGTTAAACTCGCTTTTGTCAGCAGAGACAGAAGACGCAGAATTTGCGAATTGCGTTACAATTCCAACAATATATCCATTGGCTGAAATTACTGGCCCTCCACTATTACCAGGCCTAACGGTGGACGAGATAGTGATGGATTCACAACCACCCCAATCTGTACAGAGGGCATTTATTTCTCCTTTTTGGGTGATAAGAGCAGCTTCTCTCATCCCTCGAAGTGGTGGGTATCCCATTGTTATGACATTATCTAGTTCAAAAGGACTTCCAAAATATGGGAAATATTCTAAGTCGACTATTTTTGATAATTTTACAATACCAATATCATGCTTTTCATGTACACTAGTACCTTTTATCTCTAATTCTTCTTCACCTAAATAGCATTTAAACTCTTTAAGATCCGTTATGTTGTGTTTACAAGTTAGGATAGTAAATTGATTAATGAGTACACCTGACCCTGTCCCTGATTCACCATTGGAATTAATCCCTTCAAATCTCACAACATGATCTTTAAGTTTATACATTAGATAGTTCTCACCTAAATACTTACTTAACCAAAGTCTATTTGTCGACTGAACGTTGGTCAGTTTTATGTAAGTATAATATTGGTGATTCAATGGAGGGCTACCCACTGCATCAAAGCCAACAAGATTTAAAGCTCCTTTATGAACTAGATTTCCGATTATTCCAGAAATATGAAAAATATAATTGATTGCGTTCTCTCCAAATGAGGAATTCTCCTCCAAATAATGAATAAAGTCACCGTACGAAAATGGTTTAGTGACTGTACCGGGATTCCTTTTTAATAAACTGCAGACCGAATCATAGTTTTGTGGAGCAAAAAACCAAAGAAGACTATACGATATTTCCTCAAGTTCATCATTTGTAAGTGGTTTAAACACTAAGTTTATTTTCTTCATCACGGAATACGATTATATCCAAATCTTTATTTAAGTTACTTTATTTTTCTATATTTTCTGTTTCCATATGCGGTTATTTCTTGTTCCCCGCTCCGTCTTACTGTAATCGTACTAATCCCCATACTACCGATCAACAAATGCTTTTTACTGTCGTAAGTCAACTTCTTTTTACCCAGAAAGCCACTTACATAGAAATAGGACTCGCCCTCTTTAACGATCTTCAAGGGAACTTCTTGTTCTACGTCACTTTTCCATTCACCTACAAAAAAATCTGGATCATAATAGGCATCATATGCTTTCTTGTATTCTTCCGCTTTTTCCTTAGAAACTTTAGAAAAATCCGCTCCTTTGTTCCCGATGCTCATTTTCATTTTATCGGTATCTTCTAACAGATTCATCAAAATAGTAATCGAGGCAAGACCATTGGTTATTTGAGCGCTAAGTGTCTTTTCATCTTTATTATATGTAGCAGGCGCATCTATGTCTTTGCTACTGAGATACAGCTTATCACCTTCCTTTTTTATTTCTAACACTTCGGAGTGTTCTTTCCCATCTTCAATCCAATAGCCGATATATTTATCTTCCCTGGATTGGGAACAGGAATAAAAAAAAGATAATACTGGTACAAAAAGGATTGTTAAGATTCTATTTGTTTTCATTTTGAATTATAAGGTTCAGTTTCGTTGTAAGTATATATCTTATTAAATATATCCCCAAATATTCTCGACAAACCAATAATCGACCCATACCAAATAGGTGATTTACTCGATCAATTACATATTCAGAAAAACAGAGCTTAGAAGGAAGGGACTATTGAAAAGTCCAGTCGAGAATGTTCCAAATAGACTTTTCAACCTGCTCAATACATTCCTTACTATTGAAGTCCATATTATAGAATATACTAATTTCACTTTTGGATTGCAGAACATAAAAATGTAGGCCGGACAAAAGAACAGATATAAGAGTTCTCAAACGTAAATTATCATCATTGATAACTTGCGAAAAGGGGAAAAATAAATTCCATCGGTAGTGTAAATTGAACTGTGTCACATCACTCCTTTTAGGGTTCGTTCTCGGAGGCTGAAAGCCTCGAGAGCGAACCCTAAAAGGAGTTGCCGAAGGCTTTAATCCTGTCCCCAAATTTAATATGTAATTGTTGCATTGTCAATCCCCAATTCCGAATAGGCATGGTCCATTTTTTTGATATATCCTTGATGGTCAGGTAAACTAGCTTTAATAGAGCCTGATCGGATGTAAATGCTCCCTTGGTTTTTGTAATTTTTCTGACCTGCCGGTGCATCGCCTCGATGGCATTTGTCGTATAGATAGCTCTGCGGATATCGGGCGAATACTCAAAGTAAGTAGAGAGGTTCCCCCAATTATCCAGCCATCCTTTTACAGATAAGGGATATTTCTTGCCCCATTTCTCATCAAACTCCAATAGTTTTTCGTAGCCCTGATCCTGACTATTTGCTTGATAGATAGGCTTTAAATCTGCAACAACGGCTTTTTTATCTTTTTCCGGAACATACCGCAGACTTGAGCGTATCTGGTGAACTATGCAAAGCTGTACCTGGGTTTTCGGATAAACAGCTTCGATAGCATCGGGAAAACCCTTTAATCCGTCGACGCACGCAACCAGAATATCTTCTACGCCGCGCTGCTTCAGATCGGTCAGTACCGAAAGCCAGAACTTGGCCCCTTCATTTTCCGAAAGATAAATGCCGATCAGGTCTTTACGACCATCCCTGTTTACCCCAAGTATATTGTACACCGCACGGGTCTGGACACTGCCATTGTCTTTAACTTTATAATGCATACAATCCAGAAAAACAAAGGGATATACCGATTCAAGCGGACGGTTTCGCCATTCGTTCAGGGCAGGGATAACCTTGTCGGTAATATTGGAGATCTCCGTAGCAGATATATCCATGGCGTACATCTCCTTAACATAACCCGAGATATCCCGCGTACTCATGCCCCTGGCATACATCGCTATAACGTTGCCTTCCAGTTCGTCAGTGATAATCAACTGTCGTTTAGGAACTATTTTTGGCTCGAATGTACCGTTTCGGTCCCGGCCGCTCTCCAGTTCAAAATGTCCTGATTGAAGGCTCCTGACCGTTTTTTTCGTCTTCCCATTTTTACGGTTGATCTCTCCGGAAGCTCTATTCTCCTGTAGGTGGTGGTCCAGCTCTCCCTCCAACATGCTTTCCAGAAGGTGTTTCAGCATCGGAGCAAAAACTCCGTCTGTACCGCCCATTTTCTTGCCATCATAAAGGCCTTTCATTGCTTCCTCTTTGAAGCTTTCGAAGTCAAAATTGTCTTTACTCATATTCTGTGTCTAAATATAGAAATTCTTTATTTGACACAGTTCAGTTTACACCCTCATTCCATCTCTTTTCTACTCTTATTGAAAGGTCATCCAGATCAGGATTATTTTCTTGTAGGGTAGACATAATAATCCCGTGCATTTCTTCATCATGTAAAAAGATCTGAAAAAGACTTTTCATGTATGCGTTAAGAATTACATTTGATTTAGTTTGATTAGATTTTAAAAGATTATTCAGTGTTATTAAACCGGAACCGCCCCAATGATCTTTAACTTTAAAATATGTATTTAAAAGAGATATCGCAGAATCAATATTGATAGAGAATTCACCGATAGAATTTTTATTGGCAGAAGATTTATTCGATATAGAAAAGTTTGTTAAATCTATATCGCTTACAACCTCTTCCATTTTCTCAACCAAATTTTGAGTTACTCGTTGTGAGTTTTTCGCTTTTAAATTATATATCCTTCCTTTCATATCTCCTATTTAAATTAAAAAATATATTTGGCTACTGAAAATGGCTTAATACTAAAAGTGTGTATTAGATTTCTAAATATGCGAAAGAATTAATCTCTTCGAAAACATATAAAATTATTTTACTTTTTTTTAGGGTTATAAAATCCATTTACCGATGCAGTCCTCTGATTCGCAAAAAATAAAACAGCGTATAATATGGCAAATGAGTCTTTTGAGTTGTACAAATACTCAAAATTTGCGCCGATAGTACATTAACCCTACCTTCAAAAGTAGAATATATATATATTAAACCTCCAAATTTCGGAAATTATTCCCCGTAATTTGGAGGCTGCAAATTCTGTTTGACGGATTCTAGTGTACAGTTTTGTATTATGGAAGAGTCAATCGGAAGATATATCCAAAGAACGTTACGATACAAAGGTATTTCAAATGAAGTTGCTGGTCAGGCAATAGGCATATCCGAATCTGCTTTTGAAAAAATTCTGACGAAAGATGATATTTTACTGAGTCGCCTTCTTAAACTTTCCAAATGTGCTGGAGTTAACTTCTTAGACTATCTAAATGATAAAGATCCTATAGCAGCATTCAAAAAAGAAGAGCAACAGAGATCATTGGAGGAAATTGATATACTCAACCAAAAGTTGAAATTAAAAGATGAAATAATTCTAGAAAAGGAGCGCACTATTTTGCTCCAACAGCAATTGATCGACGAATTACGAAAGCAAATCGTTTAAAATAATCCATTTCCATACTAAAAGGCCAGTTGGATTATTTAATCAGATATAATCCATCCGTTCTCTGTCTTAAACAGAATCCGACCGTACCTTAAATCTTCCTCATTAAAAAATTCGATAGCATCATCCAAAGTAATCAAGTCGTCCTCAGCCAACGGTGTAATTGATACATCCTCGATAATTTCTTCTAATGATTTTTTTGAAGGGTGATATGCATAACTATTCTTCTTTCTATATAAACAGGTATACCCGTCCTTTCTTAATTTGATCAGCTCGTCTCGTATCATAAATATGATGTTTCTCAATAAACCTACAAAGCACGCGAATAGTTTTCAACACTTAAAATAAATTTTATAGGACTAATAATCAATTAAATAGGACAATAAGACAATTTATTATTCTACAATTTACTAAAAATGTTAGTAATTTTGATTAGGCAATCTTCTTGAAATTTATTGAAAGTCAAGACCTTAAACATTGCCAAAAATTGTATGGAACGGAATATTGTGCATTGTGATCTTGATACATTCTTCGTATCGGTTGAACGGCTACAGAATAGCAAACTTTTAAAACAACCGGTTCTCATCGGAGGAACCGGAGATCGAGGAGTGGTAGCTTCATGCTCCTATGAAGCTCGAAAATATGGCGTACATAGTGCAATGCCCATGAAACTGGCATTAAGAATGTGTCCCGAAGCCATTGTAGTAAGAGGCGATTACGATCAATACAGCAAATATTCCAACATAGTCACAGAGATTATATCAGAAGAAACGCCAAGCTTTGAAAAGGCCAGCATTGATGAACATTATTTGGACATCTCCGGTATGGATAGATTTTTCGGTTGCTGGAAATGGACACAAAAGCTCAGAAACCGCATCATGAGAGAAACCGGGCTTCCGATAAGCTTTGGACTGTCTAACACCAAGACAGTCTCGAAGATTGCAACCGGTGAAGCAAAGCCCTGTGGAGCGCTACACGTAAATAGCGGAACCGAAAAAGACTTTTTGGCTCCCTTATCCATTCGCAAAATACCAATGGTGGGTCAAAAGTCCTACACATTATTGAGGAATATGGGTATCTCCAGAATTATCACCCTACAACGTATGGAAGTTTCTACCATGCAAAAAGTATTGGGTGAAAATGGGATAAGCATTTGGAAAAAAGCCAATGGTGTTGATGAGAGTCCTGTTTTACCCTACCGTGAACAGAAAAGTATGAGCAAAGAAACCACCTTTCAAAATGACACAATTGATATGGATATCTTGAAAAAGACGCTCATTGGCATAGTTGATATGCTTGCATTTGAACTGAGAAAGGATGAAAAACTTACAAGTAATGTAACTCTTAAAATAAGGTACAGTAATTTCGATACGCATACTCAACAGATAAAGATAGCTTATACCAATTCTGATCAAAAGCTAACGGAAGTTGTTTTATCACTTTTTAAGAAATTATATAGTAGAAGGATGCTTATCCGCCTTATCGGAGTCAAATTCTCAGGATTGATCTATGGCTCCTATCAAACCGATTTATTTAATGATTCCGTTGAAGATGTGAATCTCATGCAGGCGATGGACAAAATAAGGAAACGCTATGGGACGGAATTTTTGATGAAAGCCATCTGTGCCCCAATTCCAGAGAAAGGAGGTCGCTATGCTCCTAAATCTTCATAGTTACTATAGCTTACGGTATGGTACTTTAAGCCCGAAGGAACTTATTTCAGGGATGCTTGCCAATGGCTATGATACAGCTGTCTTAACGGATATAAACAATAGTTCCGGCTCATTAGAATTTATCAAAGAGGGACTAGCCGCCGGTCTCAACCTTTTAACCGGGATGGATTTTCGTGAGGGTAGTCAACAAAGGTTCATAACCATAGCAAAAAATAAAGAAGGCTTCAAAGAAATCAATGAGTTCCGTACAAAGCTCAATATGGAAAATCGTCAAGTTCAAGAGCGGAGTCCAGAATTTGACAATGTCTTTGTCATATACCCATTATCCTCAGTTGGCAAATTTGAGTTACGGGAATATGAGTATATTGGCATAAAACCGTCAGAGCGGACGAAAGTCATGTTAATGGAAAAGCGGACTGTCGAACGCTGCGTTATCTTGGCGCCAGTAAGTTTTAGAAAAGAAGATTATACCCTTCACCGACAGCTCCGTGCTATTGACAATAATCTGCTTATCTCCCAACTTGATAGTGAACAGATCGCTCCTGATGACGAATGTTTTATCTCCAAGGCAAAGCTAATGAGATTGTTCGCTGAGCTACCATTGATCTTGGCCAATACCAACAGGTTATTGGGCCAGTGTTCTTTTAATTTCAATTTTACAAGTGTAAAGAACAAAGCAACTTTTACAGGTAATCGCTACAATGACAAACAGCTCCTACTTAAATATTCAATGGACGGTTTTCAACGGAGATATTCAAAAAATGACAAGATTGCCATTGAACGTATTAAACGGGAACTGGAGATTATCGAAAATCAACGTTTCTCTTCTTACTTTTTGATAACCGATGATATTTGTAGATACGCACGTTCCAGACAATTTCATTATGTAGGTCGTGGATCTGGTGCGAATTCCTGCGTAGCATATTGTCTTGGAATAACAGACGTCGACCCTATTGCATTAAATTTGCCTTTTGAACGATTTCTGAACCCGAAACGAAAATCACCGCCAGATTTTGACATAGATTTCAGCTGGGCTGAACGAGACGAAATGTACGATTATATCTTCAATCGTTACCAAACAGGACATACTGCTCTCATGGGAGCTATGAGCACGTTTCGTTCCCGTAGTATCCTCCGGGAACTTGGAAAAGTATATGGTCTACCAAAAGCCGAAATAGATCGTCTGGTTAATGAACCTGAGCATCTTCTCAATAAAAATGAAGTGACAAATACGATATTGAGCGTTTATAACAAGATGGCGGACTTTCCTAACCAAAGGACTATCCATGCCAGTGGCGTATTGATTTCAGAAGAACCTTTAACCTGTTATTCGGCGATGGATAATCCGCCGAAGGGACTTGCGACCATGCAGTTTGATATGTACCTCGCAGAGGATATTAATTTTGAAAAATTTGATATTCTGTCCCAGCGTGGCATAGGACACATCAAAGACTGTAAATCCATTGTCCGTGAAAACTTAGGTAAGGTCATTGACACAGATAATCCCAAACGATTTTTTTCGGATCCCAGAATTGCGGATCAGCTTCGTTCGGGCGATACGATAGGATGCTTCTATATAGAGAGTCCCGCAATGAGGCAACTTATCACAAAACTTAAGTGCGATGATTATCTAACATTGGTAGCTGCATCAAGCATTATCCGACCAGGTGTTGCGTCCTCAGGTATGATGGCAGAATTTATCAAACGGCATCATAATCCAAGCACAGTTATCTATCCACATCCTGTATTTAAAGAGCAGCTTGAAGAGACGTATGGAGTAATGGTGTATCAGGAAGACGTAATGAAAATTGCAAACGCCTTCGGTGGACTGGACATGGCGGATGCTGATGTATTGCGCAGGATGATGTCAGGCAAGTATCGAAGTAAAGACCACCTGATCGAGATCGAAGACAAGTACTTTAATAATTGTAGAGAAAAAGGATACGATGAAAAAATCAGTCGGGAGATATGGCGGCAAATGGAAAGCTTCGCAGGATATTCATTCAACAAAGCACATTCCGCTTCTTTCGCTGTTGAATCTTACCAAAGCTTATTCCTGAAAACATATTTTCCGTTGGAATTCATGGTATCAGTTCTGAACAATTATGGTGGCTTTTACAATCGGAAAGTTTATGTGAATGAAGCGCGCGTTTCAGGAGCAAATATCTGCTTGCCATGTGTCAATAAATCTAATTATAACACGGCTATTTTTGGAAAAGATATATATCTCGGATTCGACTGCCTCCAAAACCTAGAAGGCAAGTTAGCCACAAAAATAGTCGAAGACCGTGAGCTAAATGGTGAATATCATAATTTGGAAAATTTTACTAAAAGAACTGGCGCCGGATTGGAGCAATTGGTAAACTTGATCCGTGTTGGTGCTTTACGATTTACCGGTGATAGCAAAAAGCAGCTCCTTTGGGAAGCGCATCTACAAATGAGTAAACATAAACCTGTGCCGGCAGGTAATTTATTATTCGAAACAGAATCCCGAAAACCGATTCTTCCACCATTGGAAGAAAATACATTGGAACATTATTATGACGAAATCGAATTACTCGGTTTTTGTGTAACCGGAACATTATTCGACCTTGTTAAAAGTGAATTTCGTGGGGATGTTCTTGCAACTGATCTTTGTCAATATGAAGGAAAAACGCTCCGTATGGTCGGGGATTTTGTATGTGAAAAGTTCGTCAAAACTAAACGTGGTGAGCTTATGAAATTTGGAACTTTTTTAGATTCTCATGGAAAGTTCTTTGACACTGTTCACTTTCCCAAAACGCTGAACCAATATCCCTTACGAGGAGCGGGGATTTATCTCATCGAAGGAAAAGTAGTAGTAGAATATGGTTGTCATTCAATTGAAGTGCTCCGATGTGCCAAAATGCCTTTGAAAGCTGATCCACGGAGTGAATAATTTAAACAATCTAGGATACATTATAATGCGAAGATAGATAGCGGTTTCATAAAATTAAGTAATTAAACAATTAATAACTGTAGCGTTTTTCTATTGCAAACCGTAATATTCATAATCAAATACACCATAATTATGAGGACGATAATATTATTTTTAGCAATCATTTCCATTGGACTATATTCCTGCGACAAAAACGGGAATCCCTTACCAAGTTCAAATAAACTGGAAATACAGAAAGATGGGATTACTTATGTAGATGCAAGACATATAATACTCACACCTGGGGCACCTAATAGTCCATTTCTAACTTACAATCCCCCACCAACTGAATCATATCAGCAGTATAAGGAAAACGTCACATTATCGGCATCTCCATATACAAAAGGTGAAAATCCCAAAGGATTTAACATTTCCATTTATTGTCCTGTAACCGGAGGAGTTGTTTTAAACAAGAAATATGAAATAAAGCCTAATGCTGGAAAAGAAAGAATCCAAATTGAAAGAGGAGACAGATATTTTGATGATTGGGACAATGCATTTATTCGATACTCTGAAAATGATAAATTTTATTATTATGGAACAGGTTACATCATGTTCACTCATTTTGATGATGGTGGAAGTCCAAGTAATACCAAAGGTTCGGGAACTATAGAATTCTCGATCCCAAATGAAAACGGCGGCAGAACATCTTTGAAAGGAACATTCAAGTTATAGAACCTCCAACCTGAGAGTTAATTTACTTTACATGAAAAAAAGTAAAAATCAATTTGCTCATAATAAGTCAATAATAAATGCTCTAAAAATAGCATTCTAGTGATAAGAAAATAAAAAAAACCACTATTGGATTTCCCCTAATAGTGGTTCATTATAAAACCTAATTATGAAAGATAATTTTTTTTTGAGGTTTTCCTATTCAGCCAACTTGGCAAGTCTGACAGAAATAGGATGACCAAGTTGGTTTTTTGAAATCTCCATTCCATTCACAAGTATTTGTGAATAACCTTTAGAAGCACCAGAACTCTCAACTTTTAATTTGATTGATATTTCTGCATATCCTTTGACTACTAATATACTTTCTGCATAACCATCACTTTGCGGAGTAAGATTTCCAAAAACTTTAAGTACTTTCTCTTTTAGGCTTTCTTCATCCACTATATCCATATGTTTAGGAAGGTCTAGATTCGAATTATTTTGAATTTCTCTTTTACCTTCTTTGTTTACATAATATAAATCCAGATCACCTATTCCAAAGGACGCTCCTTTTGACTCAAAGATATTATTTCCATCTTCGTCTGACAAAGCTAAACGCACTTCGCTATAAACATTTACACTGTTAATTCCTTCTTCCTTCTTACAAGAAAATAATGTGAGAAGTATTATCAATAATCCTAGTTTTTGCATATTGTAATTATTTTTTAATTGAATATACCATTCCTCTTTTATATTGGAAATTTAATCCATTTCCAGCATCCGCACTTGCAAATCCAAACCAGCCGTTATTAGATCCTCCCCATCCCCAATTCATGTGAAAATAAAGGAAAGATGCACCTCCTGTCCAAGTACCATCGGGGTTTTGCTCACCACAGCTTGTACCTCCTCGGACTCCATCTACAACCCAAACATGTCCACCATCATAAGTATGAAAAATAAATCCACTTTTATTGCTATAACCACTTAAGATAACAGGACGGTTAGCTTGAATTTCACTTTTTACAGTATTATAATTAAAATCAGCGGCAGTTGCAGTAACTGAGTATCCAAAGGTATTCTCCAAAGCGTAAGGAATATCATTCAGATTAGCGGCAGCCCCAGTTCCATTACAGTCCGGTTTAGAATTCACTGAATTTGCAACATCACGCATCAACTTAGAAATTTCATCTGCACCTGTAGAAACATCCCAATAGCCAGACACAGCATTAGGCATAATACTATAATTATATGTAGATGGATATTGGTGATATCTCATCACTTGGGCCATCGCCGTCGCTACACAACCGGTATATGCTTTAGCGTTACAATAATAAGGTGTACATGCTAGATCAGGCATTAAATTATTATAACCGCCACTCTGATTCCAAGTTGTTTGTAAAAGAGGGCCAATTTCAAAACCAGTTGGTTCACATCCTCCTGCAGGAGGGAAAAATCCAGCAACTTTATCAGTAGATGCTCTTTTCACATTAACTGTTGGAACATCTCCTCCTAAAAGCTTGACGTAATTTCCCTTTTTCAAGAGGTTTTCTCCATTCACATTTTCTCTTGTGCCTGATTTTAGCTCCTCTATCTGAAGTTTATTTTCATATAACCACGCTTCCGTTGCGGCTGGTATGGTGTCGGATGGAAAGTTTGTCTCATCGGAATATGCTAATACCGGATTAGCCCGACGATCTGCGGCCAAAATTATAAATCCCCCCTTCCCATAATTAAAAACACGCATTAAAGGAGTCCCATCTTCCGATAAAATTTCCTTTTTTAAAGTTGCATTGGTATTTCCAATATTTAATTTAGTTGATGCCTTTTTATTTGCGTCTCCTAAAATAAAATAATGTAGTGAGTCTGCGACCTTAATACTTTCACTTAATGGGATATAATACTCATCCTTGTTTAAAGCATCTGGTTCAATACCTTGATTTTTACATGAAACCAGTAAAAGGCTACTTAAAAATAAAAAGTTTCTTCATTTAGAATAATAAAAGTTAATATGGGCCAAAAGTATTTATATCAAAGAGTATCCAGAAAAAATCTCGACAAACTGTAGTTTGACCTAGATAAAATGTATTATATGCTAGATAACCGAGGGAATTAGATTAAATATACACGACAAACTGTGTTTCGACCAATTCAGCTTATGAATATTCCTAAACGGAATGTCAAACCAATAGTAAGCTTTAACTTATTTTGCACGTTAATAATTGACAGTGAATATTTCAAAGAAGTATATTGATAATAAACATTTAGATATAAATGAAAGTTGATAACTTTAATAAATGCTTTATAATCCGTTTATGCAATTGACCCAAAATTCCTTCCATGAGCTGGTCGAAACAGGTTATAATTATTTTATTTTCCAGCGTTTTGAATGGCCCGATTTGAAAGAAAAATCAGGTTTTCTTTTAACTCCATACGACGATCAGATGCCGGCCAAATTACATGCCCACCACCTTGATATAAAAGAGGGCAAGCTATTACAGCTTCCTGAAGATGCTGAAAAAATAGAAAAATTATTAAAAACTGGATCGGGTTATCGCATTTTTCTCAATCAAATCAAAGAAGGGAATTGGAGTACAAGAATGCTTAAAATGTATGATAAGAATATTATAAACTACCTCAGGACAAAAACAAAATTTCAGAGAAAAAATCCAATTGATATTACTTTCACTCTGGAATATGGGAGGGTGATAGCGGTCATAACAGATGGTCAAATTACCAAAAAAGTTGCCGCTTTGGAATTATTGAAATAGCAAAATATAAATTCCATCATTTTAAATCTTATCGAAACCGACACCTAATCCATTATTGTTTGTTTATATTAGGATAATATATAGAATTACACCAAAATATAGAAATTATGTGCTGGGACATTAGCTTACATACAGATATAGAAATTGTTAAATCTGCATTCCCAGGTTTGAGGGATGAGCGCCGACAACTGGATTATAATTATGATTATATGGAGAATGTACAAGCCATAACATTCCCAGACTATCCAATTATATATAAGGAAAAAGATTCTGAACAGCTTGCTATCAGAGAAATGCAATGGGGTGTTCTGCCTACTTATATAACTGACCCCAAGTTGCAAACGGATAGACGTCGAAATATGATTAACGCGCGAAGCGAAAGGATACTTGAAGATAAAAAATCATACTGGTATAGATTACGATCCCAAAGATGTCTGATTCCAGTTTCTGGAACATTTGAACATCGTGCAATAAATGGATGGAAAAAGAAAGTCCCCTATTATATCGGACAGGAAGGGCGGGAGATATTCTATATCCCTGGGCTATATCAGTTTCATGAATCCTATGACCAAGAAGGCGTGGTCGAAAAAGTAGGATCATTCGCCATGTTAACAAGGACTGCAAACGAACTAATGGCAAATATACATAATGATGGGCCTAACAAACATAGAATGCCTTTATTTCTTACACCTGATTTAGAGAAGAAATGGATATCCAATATAAATGAAGATGATATGGCCTCCATTTTTGCCTATGATATACCGAGTCTAGCTTTAGAGTCATACCCCGTTTATACTCTAAGAGGATATCCAAACCGTCCAGATGGCAAACATCGTTACGACCCATTTGAAGGTTGGGAAGGACTCCCTCCATTGGGTAATGACAATTTGCAACAATCATTATTTTAACAAGAAACTTGAATTCAACTCATTATATTGAAAAAAAACACTGCTAGAATCATCTAACAGTGGTTTTTATCTACATCAACCATCCTGTTATAATTAGGAAATACAAAAGGAATAAGTTGTCATAATTAATCTTTCGGAACGAAACTATGCTGGTACTATTTCAACTTAATTTTTAACTCGCTTTTATTTTTAATATTTCCAATTAACCGATCAGTATTAAAATAAAATGAAAATCTATTCTTCCTAATTTCACTACTAGCTTTTAGTGCAATTGTTTTCTTTTCTAATCCTAGAATCCAAGCAATAGCTGGGTCATCTTGTACCCCAAAGTCCGTATCTGTATCGTCATTTAGGGTGACATCAGCTTTGATACCTTTGAAATAGTTGCTTTCCCTATTGGCATTTTTGAGTTCGTACATCCCTAAATACAGATCAAACTGACCCACTGGAATTCCAAATGATCCAACTGGCTTACCGTAAGTATATACAGCAGAAAGGTTATCCTCTGATACGCCTATGACCTGAATATCCATATACGGTTTTAGAATATTGATCAGTAGCTCACTTGCAGATGCAGTTCTGTTGCTCACTATAAAGTAAACTTTTTTTAAATCCGTCAACCCGTCATCTTTATGAAAATATGTTGTATTGGCTTCTACGCTATAATCAATATCATAAAGGCTTATCTCTTTACCATTAATTATAACAGGCCGATTATATTCATCATACAATTTGTAGTTTTCTAATACTTTTGAATTCCCTTCCTGCATTTGCCTGTTATAATGTTCAGTATACATAATCTTTGCATCTGCATTATTTGGTGCAACCAGATTCGCAATAAAATCAGCTGTAATCTGATATCCCCCTTGGTTGTACCGAAGATCAATGATGAGTTCATTAATTTTTTCTTGTGTAAAAGAAAGAAAAATTGGAGTGAGATATTTTTGCGCATTTTGAATTGGGGTGAAACTATTTAATGCAAAATAGCCGATTTTCCTCTCTCCATTTCTCAATATATTTCGCTTTACCAACGGATTTATCTCATATGAAGCCGCATTCAAACGCACTTCCCGCTTTTTAATGCCATCCTCTATCACTTCTAACTTTATGAACGACATGGAAAGTGACTTTTTCCATTGCTCTAGAAACGAATCTTCTGTTAGCACATTTTCCCCATTTATGGATAAAATTTGTGTACCACGCCTAAGCCCGGCTTTGCCTGCAGGTGAATTGGGGTCAACATATAATAAACGGAGACTATTATTTCTAACTACAACAGAAAGACCGAACGTATTACTCACATTATAAACACTTTGAGATTCTTTTTCTTGGAATTCCCTAAATACAATACCGGAATACTTGGGTCTATTCAGATCTAATGGATTCTTTTCGTAGAGTTCGCCTGTTTCCCCGCTTTTCGCATATTGTGTAATTTCAAATATTTCATTCTCGTAACACCGAAACTCACTCAACCCATCATTATAAAACCGCGAGGGGTTGAAACGATCAACCGATGGAAGTTGATCGTTCCATAAATATACTCCCTGCGCAAGAAGAAAAACAGAGTCCAGATTTTCACTTATCCTCTGTTGTTCTTTAGACTTTTCAGGAATGTCTTCATTCTTTTTATCGCAAGATTGCATTAAAAAGATGACCGACAAAATAAAAATTCCAAGACTCGTTTGCTTCATTTTGATTTCAAAATTCTAATTAGGATATGCCTCACCCTTCCTCTGTGCCTTGTAATGGTCAATTATTCGTGGAAGAATATGATAATTTTCGCTTGCAACCATATCAAAATGACAATAATCTCTAGATATCGTCGCATCTGATCCATAACGAACATAATAGAATACCTTTTTATTCTCAATTAATTGATCAGATGTCGGGTACTTCCAAGTTACACTTTCTGTTCGTTTCCCGTCATTCCAAGAACCGACCCAATTAGAAGTACTTAATGAACCATAATCCCGTTCATATTTATAGTCAATAAAAATCGGAGCATCACTATACTTTCGATTCGCCGTTGGATCTTTATAAAAACTCATGTAGATATCTGAATAAGTAAATTTTGGATTTGAAGATGAATTAGCCTCCCAATTGCTATTCTTGTACTCAATACGGACGTAAGGCTTGTCAAAAGGCCCATAATTGATCTGAAAAGGTGCTTCGACCAAACCGTTTCCACTGTTCAGGTAAGCTAGTTGAAAAGCAATAGGGACACCTGGACTTGCCTTGGAATACGTTGTATTAGCGCTCAATACTTGAATAAAACCATTCAGGCCTGCAACAGCTACTGCAGGTGACGTATCTGTGCCGATCCCCGTATATTTAACTTTTATCGTTGCTGAATTTATAATATCTTTCTCTTCATTAGTTAACGAGGTACCGATGCCAATCAGATTTTTCAATATTCCGAGTTGTTTATATACAGCGTTATACAATTTAGTCGAACTATACGAAGATTCGATTACCATAATACCCATGCGACCGTAGGTCACGCTTTTTACATAGACTGGAGTTACCCCACCAGTTATAGCCTGCATATCCAGACCTGTAGGATCAAATAATTGAGTATTATTTTGAGGAACGTCCATATCAATTGTAAAATTGTGCTGGAAAAATTTAATCTTAATTGCCGATGTAGAGGCAATAAGGTGGTTCTCTCCTTGCTGTGTTGTATTGGTGTTGATCAAAAATGCATCTAAGCCTTTATTAAATCCATAAATCGTTTTTAATTCCTCATATACACGGAAAGTGTCCAACTCCACTATTAAGGAAGCAGCACCGACCTCTCCGGGATTTGTATTCTCCAAATCCGTCAGTGCGGCATTGTATAATGCAGCTTGAGAAGTCGGACGGGGAAGACTGGTTCGAGCAACCGCGGAACCAGAGACAGGCATGGAAGTAGATATGGTAATCGGACGAATATTATTGGAAATACCTGTCAACATTTGAGGCGAAAAAATACCTTCAATGCTCTGGCCCTTTAATATTGCGCCAGGATAAATATTGAGTCCCATTGATTGATCTGTAATAGTGAACATCTGGGATTTATATTTCTGATAGAAATATAGTTTATTTGGATCAGGCGTTGGAGCATTACTGCCATTAACAATGATCCCGGGGCCATCTTTATAACCACCTGAACCTGCTTTTGGCTTAAAGGGATTATCTTCATCAGGAGGAGTAGTCACGTCAGCTCTTTTCCCTCCTGAAGATCTTTTGGCGGAAGAATTATTGTCTGGATTAGATTTTGAATCAACAGTAAAACCTTGGATCTTCGGTATTCGTAGTTTATCAAGAGCTTGTTTACCGTTGCCACTGTCAAAGTCGGACTCCAATTTAGAACAACTGGCTACTAAGAATAGCATCAATAACAAAGGGACACCCTTAATGATCCTTTGCAAAAAATAATTTGTTCTACTTTTCATATTTTTAAGATTTTATAGGCATAGGTCTCCCTGGCATACAGGAAACATGATGCTTATTGGTTTAAAAAAGTGTTATTGATTAATTTAGATCTTTATTACCAACCTAGAATTCTATTTATTAGGAGATTAACTACCAAGTGGCATTCCATTACTTATTGCCCATTTTCGGCTTCTCTTCTCTTTTAACTGCCCCTTTTCATCATAGATATTATAACTAGCACTTACCACATTATTCTGAATATTGTAATCGGTAATTTTCACAGAATAATCTGCCGGAATATTATTTGTCTCCTTTAGGTTATCTCGCCAGATCACAACCTGCTTTCCTGCCCATTTGTCCTCTACACTGGTGACTATTTGCATCCGACCCACGTAGCCGTCATTTAAGAACAGCATATATTCATAGTTGTTAATAGGAATATTCCATAAATTACCAGAAGGATAGTAAGCATCAGAAGCATCAATATCCTTGGTATAACGAATGGAAAAATCTCGCTCATAACAGACCAACTGCGTACCGCGCTGTCCCAACCCCATATATCCCCCGCCTCTATTGAGGTCTTTATCCGTGCCCTCCCGGACCAACAACGAATTACCATACCACTGAACCAAAGAATAAGGAAAAGTTACATAAGCCCAATCCAGAGGCTCTTCTACCTTATACTTTTTGGTATAAAACTTTTTGCTGTCAAGATCAATATTCGCCAAAAGCTGGATGTATTTGTTCCTAGTCTCTAGATCATCAAGCACTATCTCCAATGATAAGGTGGCTTGATCTCTGTTAATAAACCTGTTTGGAGCAACCAAATCAACAATCAAATTACGCATGTCCTTAGGTATTTCAGTAGAATCAATTGTCGGGCAAGCTTCTGAAAAAATGGTCTTCCCATCCTTATTATCGACCCTAATCTCTAATGTATTGTCCAACGTATTTACCACATAGTATTGGTTCCCCGTACTATCTGTTTTAGCTTCGGTTCTCCATTTTTCATTTTTCTTCTCAGGAACATCTGGAGTATCTTTCTTACATGAGAATAAGAAGCATGCCATTAGTAAACATACACTTAAAATCCCTAAACTCTTTTGTCTAAATGTTGTATTCATCATCATAAATATATTTAATGGTCAATTCTAAACGTCGTTTTAAATGGCGAGTTATCTTTTAGATATTTTGCAGTATAATGAATCGGCACTCCTGGATCACTCGCAGTAAATGTACCTACGTTTTGTGCGATAAAATCAGATACGCCATCAGGACTTGGATTTATCAGTAGTTGTATCACATTATTTCCGATAGTACTTCCCAAAAGATAAATCGTTATACGACAACTTGCAAAAAGATTTGTTTCTTCCTGAGTATAGGATTCCGTAGTTTTTTTAAGAATCTTCTTCACCATCTTCTGAAAAGCACTTCTCATTTCGGAACTATTGTTGTTAGATTCAAGTACCAATAATCCAAACCTACCATAAGTTACGGAATTAATATATACCGGAGAAATACCATCAAAAGCGTTGGCGGGAATAGAAGCCATATCAATCAACTCATTAGCAGTAGGATCAGACATCGAATAGGTAAAATTCTCTACTGTATAACTGGCCATGAATTTAGTGGAATAGTAGGTTCCGCTTGAATAAGAATCGAAATTTGTATTGGTCGAAGAAAACAGCTTATGTTGATTTACATTGTAACCAAAAGCATATTTCACTTCCTCATATTTTGAAAATGCAGAAAAATAGTCTGAGTAATTTAGTATTGTATTCCCTGAAAAATCGGGTGCCAAAAGTGCATTTCGTAAAAATATCCGGCTATTTGAAAGACTTGGAATGGAGATGGTACCAATTGATAAACTGGAAGGAAATGATAATTGGACACTGATCGGTGCAGTTTGATAACCGGAAAAGGTTTCAAATTGATCCGATGCTATTGACGCCGCCTTTAAAAGTGAGCCGGGATAAATGTAACTTAGATTTCCCGGTGTTACGACCATCTCATCAGATTCATAAAATGAGCTTGTTCCCGACCCATTTGTCCATACACTATCCCGAAGATGTATCATTCCGGCAGTTTTCTTGCGGTCAAATACTGTTTTGATGTCTTTATTTTTATTCCTCAGATCAACAATATCCAAGGGCGCAATACGAAGTTTGCTAAAATATTCCGAGAGCAGTTTCCCATCGCCTTTTTCAGCAGACGATGGGTTTTGAATTTCTTCTTTTTTACATCCTATAAATGAAAGGAGGAAAAAAATGGCTATGATTATTTTGACTCTCATACCAAATAAAATTTAAATGACCTAATTGGCAATATTAATCTTGAACTGATTCCTAAAGGTGGCAAAATCATCGAGATAATTTAAAGAGTAATAAAGAATATCCCCTGGACTATCTTTTGTAAAGCCACCATTTGCCGCCAAAACCTCTGCAAAACCTGTTAGACCGGTTGTTATTGCCTTAACGATACTCTTTCCATCAGCACCGATAATATACACTTTCATCCGCGAATTATTTATTATAGTTTTCTGCGCATTAGTTAGTCGCAAGTTCAATGCTGCCGAAAATGATGGACCTAGACTGTCAGTCGACGAGACGTTTAACATTTCTGCGGATAATGTTAGCGCGACATTAAGTGTTTTTTTGACCGCGTTGTAAGAGGAATCTGACTCCATGATAAAAATCCCCTTTCTTCCGTAAGTTACTGAACTGACAATTACAGGTCTGATACCATTGAAAATAGAAGGATCAAAATTGCTCTTGAGAAAAGGCTCATAAATTGGAGGTTCGATAGCGATGGAAAAGTTCTCTTGCGTAAATTCAGCCCTTACGATTGTTGTAGCAGTTGAATTTTCAAGAGTATCCAGATAATTAACAGTTAAAATTTTAGCAAGATTCAAATTTGCGCCAAAAGACTTTTTTAGTTCCTCGGTCTTTCTAAATTGACTCTGCTCATAAGTAAACGATTGGATCTGGTTTCCTGCTGCCGAACTCAATGCAGCACGTAGATAACTAAGATCTTGTATTTTCGAAGGTATTACAGTCCTATAGATACTGTCAGTAGGGAAATTGGCGTACATGGTAATTGGGTTTCTATAAGTTATTGGTACGAAAACCGGATTCACATTGTCTACATCAATTGCCGTCTCCCCCTTTAGAATAGCACCCAGATATAATTTTCTTCTCGTTTCTTCAAGAACAGCTGGAATATCGGTAGTTTCATAGAATGAAGTTTTTCCTGCATTATTGGGCCAAATACTGTCCCTTAGAAATGTAAGGGAATTTTGTTTGCCTTTTTTTGAGAAGCCTTGTATTCCGGCCGTATCAAAACTTGAAAGATTTATCTCAGTAGGTTTAAATGTGTAAGTTTTCAGACCTTTCAGTCCAGAGTTGGGCTCAATGGTTCCTCCCGGAACGAGATCTTTGGAACAGGAAGTGATTAAAACCACAAATGTTGCTATTAAAGCAATACAATTTAGTTTCTTTTTCATAATCGGTAATATATAAAGTTTAAAATTGGACAATTCATACCCAAACTTTCCCCTTCTTCTTTTATAATATCAACGAATATATCTCCCTAATGATATCCAGTTGGAATAAAAAGCAGTAATTTAAAATACTTTCATTTCGAATTATAAAAGGTCTTCTTTCCCTAATTATTGATAATTCTAAACCTTATATAATTAATTACCAAATTAACTCGACGAACGAAGTTTCGACCAATACAAACACGCCAATTGACACGATGAAAAAATTAAAGCCTAATGTTTTTTTCTCTTTGTTAGTAGATTCTAAGCCAAAAAATGAATAGTTAGTGAAATTGATTTTCGGCAAACTCGAGCCTCTATAGTATTGAAGAAAGATATCTTTAATACTACCCTTGACCTCTCTCCAAAAAACTGGAGCATTTAAAAGTAGAGAATACGGACTTGTTTAAAAACACTTCTTTTTAATCGTTTTTGAGTATTTTTATCATTTCTATAAATAAGATATGATAATGACTGTTTTTGGTGTATTGGGAATCCCATTCGTTACGGACCTATTAAAGGGAGCTGTCACTTTGGGATATCAAAAACTAAAGGATATAAACGAATTTCATAAATTTTTGGCAAGTTATGACATCGAAAAACCTAAAGATGAGGACAAATCTCTCTATATACACACTTTAATGCTCTTTGAAAGCAGAATCAATCAGAGTGATTTTTCCCATATTTTAATAAAAGAGGGTTCTTTTTCTATTTTTAAAAATAGCTATATCCACAGTAAAGATAAAAATACCTTTATTCGGCACGTCAATAACGAGTTGATGAAGAGCCAAGATGGTACAACTGACGGATCTTGGAACGAACTCTTAGTACAAAAAATACTGGATGACTTCTTTGTTACTTATGATATTATGGTTAGGCAGGTAGCGACTCCCGTTCAGAGTGAAATGCTTAACTCCATAGCTGATTTGAAAGAACAGTCTCATCAGCAAGCTACAGTGATTTTAGAAAGGATACAGGCTCTTAATGATGACAGCCCAATAGTAAAAGAGCAAATTAAATATGCTAATGCATTCATTGAAAATAAGCAGTTTACTTTAGCTCTTGATTCGCTCCTTATATTGGAAAATAATTTTCACTCTATCAGATCTAAGGATCACAAATCAACGGTCTTGACCAATATTGGGCATTCTTATTTTGAACTTGGTAAACAAGACGAGGCTCATAATTATTTCAAGAAAGCATATGAGATTAACAATGAAAATTATGCTGCTTTATGTAATTACTCCCAAGTTCTCCTTCATCAAAATGATTATATCAAAGCAAATCAACTAATTGAGAAAGCAATTCAGTTGTTTGGTGAGAAAAATCCAGAAATTTGGGAAGTATACATCATTATTAAGAAACAATCGGTTCCCATAGAGGAAATCTTAAAAAAAGTGCCAAAGGAATTTACGGATGAACCCAAAGTTAAAAGAGCCATCTCTCTTGCTTATAGAGATCAAAATCATTTCGAGGATTACTATCGCACCGTTAAAGAGGTTTTTGAAGTTGCTTCTGACACAGAGATTATTAAAATCACCTATATCGAGAGTGTCATTCATAGGTATCAATCGGATTACAGAATATTTAATATCCGAAGTATTAATAAAGAGCTAACAGAGGAAATAGAATGTCATCTAAAATTGATACTCGAATTGTTAGAATCTGAAAAAGAAGCAACTAAAAGTAAGCTTTTTTTACAACAAGCAAGAATTATTCTGCTCTACCTTCTTCGTAAAGAACAGGATGCTATAAATATTCTTGAAGAATTAGAATCTGAGTACTCTCTTGAACACCAAAAGTTGTATCGGCTTAAAGCAATGATACATTTTATTTTAAAGGATTTTGATAGTGCACTTGCCACTCTTGACAAGTATTTCTTAATATTCAATGAGATTGAAGACAATCTCATGCTTATTGAAATCAGTTCGCAAGCTAATAGAGTTGCCGTATTAGAGGGTTATTACGAAAAGCTAATATCAAGGGAAGGGAACGTCTTTTTAAACCAAGCCGCTAACTTTATTGTTGATCGATATATTAAAAACGAAGATGTTGAGAAATTGACCTATTGGCAATCCAAAATCAAGGAATATAAAGGGTTGGACTTTAGACTTATTGAGGCAAGAATTTTACTGCATTTGCAGTCTCCTGATCTTCCGGCTTTACTTTCAGAATGCCACGAACAAATCAATGATGAAACCAGATTTAGTTTGATTTATCAATTGTCAGAATTATACGAAGAAACCAACTATTTTGAAAAGGGGATAGAGCTATTGGAAAAAAGAGTACTCACCTTTGATTATGATGCCATAACCGATAATTTGATAAGATTAATTGAAAAGAGCGGTGATTCATTTAAATTGATAGAATTATTGGGTAGAATAAGAGACAGTCGAGGGATACATCCCAAGTACACTATAATGGAATGTAACGCGTATTCTTCAAATTATCAATATGATAAGGCTATTTCTATCGCTGAGCAATATTTAGCTGTTTATTCTGAACGGATTGATATTAAGATTTTTATCATTTCATTATATTTCAAAACACAGAACTTTGAGCAACTTGATCGATATCTAAATTCTAAATTAGATTATGAGGGATTAAATTTTGACGACTTCAACAATTATTTAGCAATTTTAGCGTACCGAGGTCGGATGACAGACTGTATTGATATCTTATATGAATATCATAGAAAGTATAACAATCCCCAATCAAACGATTTATATTTAACATTCTGTCTAAAATTTGATGTATTTTCTCATCTTCCTACCCCTACTTTAATTTCAGAGGGTACATATGTAGTACTTTATGACGGTATTCGTGAAAGAATGAATCTATTATTTGAAAACCGTAGTGTTTCAGATTTAATTCAGTCTAAAAGCGAGGTGTCAATTGAGGATGAATTATACAAACTTTTGGCAGGTAAACAAGTAGGGTCTGAGATAGTATTGCCAAATAGTTTTTTGGAAAAAAAGTGGACTGTAGAGTCTATAAGTAATAAGTATCTCCAGCAGTTCAAACAATGTCAAACTGATGCAAGTGGCATTTTCAAAAGAGAAGGAGCCGTAAAGACATTTCACATAGATGATCTTGTCAATTTTATCAAAGCTGCGGGTTTGGAACAGAAAAGTCAAGAGAGCCCATTTGATATAGCACTCTCTTACTATACCAGGGCAGAAGTAGGGATAGGACTTCTTTCGGAGGCATTGAATGAGAATCCTATCAAAATTCGGGACATAATAAGACAAAAGGGATATAAACTGATAGCCTCTCATGGATTTTTTAAAGAGTTTGTTTTGTCAAAAGAAATTGATTTTAAGAGTGATATAGTTCTTGATATATGCGGAGTTCTTACGTTGTTTGATTTGAATTTACTGGAAATCGTAAGTTCAAAATTCGAAAAATTGACAATAACACATAGTACTTATGACTTGATTTATGATTACCTACAACAAAACATATACAACATAAAAGATGGTGAAACTTTAGACAGTTCACCGCTATTAGAGGTTATAAATAAGTTCTTTACGATAGAAAGTCCTAATACTTTAAAACTTAATAATAATGAAAAAGAAAGATTGTATAAGGAGTTTGGAAGATCATTTTATGACTCTGCCTTGTTAGCTCAAGAAAAAGATGCCTTATTGTTGTCTGATGATCTTGTTTTTAGAAAACAAACAACAAGATTGATGAATAATGTGGAGTTAGTTTGGATAATACCTTTGCTAAAACACTTAAAAGAAGATAAAGCTATTGAAGATGAAATCTATCATGACTGTTTAATTAAACTCATCGAACATAAATATAGTTTTATATCCATCAATGAACATACTTTGTTCCATTGTTTAAAATGTGACGGATATATAGTTACGGACAGGTTTATATCCTTGACTAAAATGTTGTCTGGTACAGTTTCTACTACTGAAAGCGCAACACATACAATGTTTAAATTTTTTCACTTATTAATTGTATTAGGCAATTTAGGGGTTGAAGAACTTGTAAATATCTCTATGGTTGTATTGTCTTCGTTATCAACAGAAAGAAATTTGGATGAAGTTGTAGATTGCTATGAGGCAATTATGGAAAAATACAATCATATCCCACACTTATATAAATTTTTAGAACTAATGCTGTTTAAATTTCGTCGATTGTATAATTTTTGACCAATTCCAAGAATACCTTAATAATTTAAGAATAAAAACAATGTTAGAAAGAAAAAATGGAAGAAGCCTATTCCTCAGTTCGAATTATATGGTAAAACTTAAATTCTCTTCTTCAGCGTATCCCTTGCATGCAGACAGAATTTATTGGTATATTCCTTAAAATAATACTTTTGTTTTTCCTGGTCATAATCCAAAAAATATTCCTGAAGATCCATAATATGGCCAATTTTTTTCTTCATAGGTTTTTAGTTTTAGAGACTTACAACTTTTGAGCATGTTGTATTAAAGTAGAAAATAATACTACAAAGGACTTTCTTCTGGCAAATCATCTTGACCAAAGTTAAATCGATCGTTCAAAAATTGCCTTAAAGAATTGAAATTTGGAAACCGACTTTTATTTTCCAATTCCCATCGGCGTAAAATAAGTACAAGCACATTATTTAGTTGAAATTCAAAATGTTTGTCCATGAAAAAGTCCAAAGGAAATTCAACATACGTTTGCTGTTCATCAACCTTACCAAGTTCCCAAAAGACTTCCTGAAATCGTTTTTCAAACTCCTTTTCACTGCTAAAATCCCTCTGTCTTACATATCCTTGAGTTTTATAGTTTAAGATATGGTTATACATCGCTAAGACAATTTGCCAATCTAACCAGCCTTTTTCTCTAAGCTGCTGTATAAATTGGTTATATCTAGGATCTTTCTTGATATTTTCAAGGGTTAGATAAATTTGCTTTTCCACGTTCTTGTAACGACCCTTAATAAGCTCTAACGACTTTTCAATTGAATATTTACTGCTTATATTTCCCTCCCAGGCCAGTGCAGGCGATTCAACTATCTCAGGATATATCTTTTCTCCTAAAAATTGAGCCCGGTCGGGATCTTCAAAACCTTCCTGGACAAACAAGTTTCTGTATAGTCGTTGATAGAGATAGCCTGGTAATGTCTTGCCAGCCAGGTCTTCTTCTTCAAAAAATCTGGTAAACTCAGCTTCAAAATCTGCTTCTGGAAGAAGGGATAATTCGTCAAGAATAAATTTTAGATAAATGGTTAAATATGAGGCTTGTAATCTGATATTTTCTGGCGTAGGATCAAGTACGGGCCTGCTAAAGATTTTCCACGAATAGCTGTCATTTGACGGGAGCTGTTCCGGCATTTTATGCCTGTCAGAAGGTTCAACTATTATAGTGACTTCACCTTTTAAAAAATGTATATCATTTTTGGCAACAGCAAATTGGAGTAAGATGATTTGTAGTGCCGCTGCTATTTCTTCGCCCAAACTTGTTTCAATCCATTTATTATCAAATGTCACTTTCCAAGTGGTACCCAATGCTTTCCATTGGATGATACGCTTTTCCCCGGCATCGTTTACAACAGCGTCACAACATTTAACATTTATGAAGTCTTTGGGATTTTCTCCGACCATTTCATCGGCCTTTTCTTTTAAATGCTTAAGTTCCTCCTCATACAAATTTCCCATTTGTGCAATGGTCGATTCCACTACTTGTAGACCGTCAGTTAGGATTTTTGGTAACACCGACAAGATGGACGAAATAATAACAAAAGATTTCATCAATAACTCGTCCTTAGTTACGTCAATAACAGGATCTTTGAAATCAACTCTGGATCTGATATACAATCTAAAAACTTCTATGCAATTGAACCAGTTTCCCTGATCAAAGTCATAATGTAAGATCAGGCCAAAGCCGTCCGATATTCTTTTTTGTAATTCCGTTTGTTGGGTTGACTGCCAAACAGCACTTAATGCATAATATTTTGCAGCATAATTATTATCAGTTGCCGAATACAATTGGGAAATGGCCAATAAAGCCAATATATAACCCTCCATTGTCCCGTCATTTTTATAAAGTTCTTTAGCTCGATGGAAATAATTTAAAGATCTTAGAATTGACTTAGGTTCTTTAGATTGCAAATACTTGAAACCACGCTCAGAATAGAGTTTAGCGGTTGAGAAGTTTCCATTAAGTTTGTTCACCAGGGGCATCAATTCATCAGAAAAGTCCTCCAACCGCTCAATTAAGCTTATATCTGCATGATGGTGGATCATCAACTTTATATAAGCATCAATACGATTGCCCAACCTTACAACATCATACATATTCGCCTTGTCGGCTTGCGCAGCTATTGATTTGAAATGATCAAAAAGTTGATTTATTGTATTCTCATCTGCTTTCATTGCCCGCTGCATAAGCAGTCCGACTGCAAGCTCATGAAAGTAACAGGACTGGTTTGCATCCTGGTTTGCCTTCAATCCTTGCGAAACCATTTCTTCAAGCTTACCTTCCCATGTTTCGACTTCTGATAGTTCTATATCTACCTTTTTGAATGCAATTGCCGCCTTTACTACCCCCAAAAGATTTACTGCACCTTCGATTTGTTCATGTTCCTGATAGTCACCGATAGAATCATAATAAGTTCTTATCATTTCTTCGTATCCAATCAAATTGCCATCCGGGGCGTTAAACCGTCTGACAGGAAAATTAAGCCATAATAATTCGTATACCGCTTTCCGTCGGAAAATCTGCGGAGTAGCAGCCAGATCAATATATTGTTGTAACAGTGCGGTCCACATGGGTGCATGATGCGCCAGATATTTGGTCAACCTGCAATAATTTGCAGCATGAAGTATCTGATAAAATTCTGATGCCAGAAAATAGTCGATCTTGTCGACTTCATGCCATGCTTTATAATTTTGCTCATACCATTTATCATCTTTGTCACCTACAGACAATAGAACAGAATCAAGAAGCCTTGCGTCGAGCAATCTTTTACCTGGGTCTGCATCCGTAGACCTTTCAGATACTTGGTAATAGAGGCTTGCAAAAACACTTTCTTTATCAGCCTTAGCCGATGCAAATCCAGTAGCTTCAATAAGCTTTAGACAGTTATCGATTACCGATTGCACAGCGGCATCTGCATCCACACTTGCAAAATCCCACTTTATAGACTTAACAAAATCTTCCCAAACCCCATCAGGCAGTTCCCCAACAATAATCTTCGCATCTTCGATTTCCTTGGCCAAAACCTCATCTTTTACTTTTTCACCAAACGGTTTGACATATTCGGAAACCATACTTTTAACCTTTGCAGCACATCTTTTGAGCAGATCCTCAGACATTGCATCTTGATTATCTTTCCATTCTTTCAAAAGTTCCGCATCATTATTTCCATATTTTCCAGCTACTGAAACATTAGTTTCGAATACAAACTGGATCTCATCAAACTTATATTCGCCTTTAACAAAAAGCATAAAAAAATGACTTATGGCCTTTTTTACCTCAACACTGTCAAATGAAAAATTTTTTGAGGAGTACAATTTGAGCTGTACAAACTTTGACGTCCAGCTATCTAGGTTTCTCAAAAAAATGTCCTCTTCGTAATCACAATAAATTATCTCATTTTTCCGCTCGGTATAACTCTGTAACCATGTTTCAAGCGTACGTAGCTTTTGATATTCATACCCCTTAACAGTCTCCGCAGCATCAGTATCCTTGCTGAAAATAGATAATTTAGACAAACTCATATATAATGATCCTAAAGTAATGCTATAAGATATACAAGTTTTGTGTAAATCGAAAGGATATGTTTTGTAAATTTCAATAATTCTCTGTTGAAATTATATCAGAAATGCGCTTTAAGATAGTTAACAAAAAATGCTAAAAAATAAGATAATTGATCTTATAAGATCAAAAAGAGAGGGGGAGTTTTGGGACTTTAAAGAGAAACCCCACGAAAATAATGCAGCATTGCTGCATGATATATTGAGCCTTTCAAATAGCCTTCATAAGGGGGAACGCTATTTAATTTTTGGCGTCACAGATCCATCTAACGATTGTACAATTAATGGTTTGTCCTCTGGACAGGCCAACCGAAAAAAGCAAATTGACTATATTGATTTCATCCGGGCCCAAAAATTTGCCGGAGACAACCGACCTGTCTTGGAATTAAAAACCATCGAAATCGATAGTTTAGAAATCGATGTTTTGATAATTCAGGATTTGCCGCACAAGCCATACTATATAACGATGTCTTATCGAGACAAAGACAAAGAAGTAAAAGCCAATCATATTTATTCGAGAACCCACGATACAAATACGCCCATAGACAAGTCGGCTGATATTAATCTTATAGAAAAAATGTGGTATCAAAGATTCGGGCTCGATCTAACGCCATATGAAAAGATGAAGCACTATCTAAAAAATCCAGGACAGTGGACAAAAAACATAGGTAATAGCAGCGTACTTTTTCATAACACTTTTCCAGAATACACTATCGAACTGAGTGAAGTCGAGAAATTTTGGGAAGTATATAGTTATTTCTTTACGAATGAGAAATCGTTTTTAGGAACGGCAAAGTTCAAATGCCATCAGACAGAATTATTTGAGCTAGAATATATGTATTGCGATGAGATGAGGATAACTTTACCAGTGCCACAATCAGCATATCTGCGCGTTGATGGTGAGGACAATTGGTATTACTATTATGATAGGAGCTCCAACGACGGTCTATTTTTGCATTTTCTTACTGATGGAAATTATAATCTTGTGTCCCGCGGTACGGGTGCGCCATTCCTATTGTTTAACGACCAGGATGCCAGAAACGATTTCAACCAGTATGTATTAGACAACTCTACGGAACTCGAAAATATAGAACCTACATTTTGGGGCCAACACGCATTAAAAAGAATGACACAGGCGGGAAACGAATCTGTGATCGACCCATTGTTCTTAGACCGGATATATCAGCTCTATCAGGCCTGGATACTAATAAACATTTAAAGGATGATTTTTAACTCAGATATAACATTCAGTAACGAGGCAAAACAAGTTCAGGAGACCTCATATAAATTTTTGGAAAGATCTTCATGGAACCGCTGCAAATTAGCGAGGACCCTCATATCAATGTGGATGAAAGATTTGACCGATGATTTAGAATTTATTAGCCAGATCAGATCTAAAAGCGACAAGCAACATGATGCAGCTATTTTCGAACTCATTGTTTATACATTTCTAAGCAAACAGGGCTTGACAGTAGACAAACATCCGATCCTTTCAAAAGCGACTACGCCTGACTTTACAGCTAAAAGTGATACGGTAGCTTTGATGCTCATTGAATGTACGCTTTCGTCAAACTCATTTGATTCGACGGAGGAGGAGAGACGAAAAGAAGCTGTCGAAGATATTATCAGGCAAATTCACTATTACCCATATTTCATCAACCTTGGTTTCAAAAGAATATCAAAAATCAGTGTCACGCCAAAAAAGCTAAAAAGATTTATTGAACAAATAAGAATATCAAGTGAAGGCTTTGAAAACGAACAGTTATTTTATCGTAAATTCTTATACAAAGAAAATGAATGGGAAATTGAAATCAGTCTGCTAAAAAAGTCAAATAACGAAATAAAGACCAGCTTGGGTGCTGTATTTCAGGATGCAAAAATCTTCGATAGCAAAAAAGCTATTCTAACAGCGCTTAATGATAAGAGACCGTCTAAATACGGTATCAGCGATACTCCTTATGTAATCTGTATTTGCGTTAATGATATGTTTTTCCATACTGATGAAATGTATAGTGTATTATTCGGAAATGACTGCGGCACCCATATTAACCTGACATTTCCCGGAAGCAGTGGCTTTCTTTATCACAACAAACCAGTAAATACTTCTGTGTCTGCCGTAATTCTGTTTAAAAATACAGACATCCTAACATTAGGAAGTGCAGAATGGAGTGTTTGGCACAACCCATTTGCTAAAAACCCATTAGAGTTAAAGTCTCTACCTATTGATGAATATCATTTTACAATAGAGGGCAATTGGCTCTTAAAAAGAGTAATAAATAAAAATGCTAACGTTTTCGAATTATTACACGTCGACGAGCTTGCCTATAACACTGATCCAAAGGGCACGGATGAATCCTGTTAACAAAAAAAGTCAACTGACAGCTCGACGGGTTGAGGCATTTTCCTTTTTAAGACAAGCCTTGACAAAGGTAACCTCTTCAAAGGGAAAAACTTCCCCAATCTTCATTCATGGACGTACATCAATCTGCAAATCGATAAATGCAGGAGAAGCGCGATAGACGAGACGAAATAGTGTTTAACTGCCCTTTTTAAAATCTTACTTGTTTTTTCAATTATTTTTTTTACTTTCGGCTAAGGAGTCGAGTGCCCCAGTTGTGAGTGACTGAAACGCGAGGTTAATCAATAATTGACAAGTCAAACAGCATTTTTTTGTTAAACCGCTGGCATGGTTGTCTTTAAACACTCACGAAAACCAAAAAAGTCCAGCAAAAAACAAAATTGCTATGAAGCTTGAAATTACAAAAGCTTGCGCGGATTCTTTACGCGTCTTTACCCAAAACAATTACGATATCCCACTAAAATCGTCCCATGCACATGAACTTGTGGCGGCTTATTTTGGCTATTCTTCGCGTGCCGCCATGCTCTCGGACGATGAACGTCCTATTTGTAATCTGACGAATGCGGAACTGATTATCTTAAACCATCCAACGCACCGGATAGAACAGCGCCTAAAAACCTTGGCAAACCTGCCATTAGGACTTCCTTCCAGCGATATTCTTGCTGCGACAATTGACAAGACAATTGTCACCAATGAAAAATTACCAGGGAAGGTCTGGACAGATTTCAAAGAGATGGCGATAGCCTATGCCGAAGACAGGGTATTTCATAATGAGAAAATGATGAGAATGATTGGGATAGACGGCGGATTTGATCAAAGGGAGCTGGACTGGCTTATCCAGGTCAATATCAAAACAGAAGATACCAATGTGCTGATGACCGTCACGTACGATTACCCTGCAAAGGCAAAAAAGCCGATGAGACATGCCTCTGTGGCGGTAACGCTTCCACGTATTTCGGGAAATATTGGTTATGGTGAACCCCAAGTGCTGCCAACTTTTTATAACGGCCACATGAGCGATCCTGACTTCAGGTTAAAACACGGAATTGACTGATTATTGGACAAAAAAACATTATAGTTTTTTAAGCGATCCAAAGCTTCAGCTGTTATTCAAATTTAACATGGGAATAAATCAAGTTATTGACCCCGCTTGAATAGAGTGGGGTCTTTTATCTGCACAATGAATCACTTAATTTTGTGTGAACAATACGTCCGTGGGATTGTAAACCCGTCCCGATCCGACCTCCGCCATTCAACGTAATAACTGCCGATGTTATTTATACATTTTACCAATCAGTAGGTTCAATACGTTCCAATTTTATCATAACCTTTTGCCTCAATCTTGGTGACGAGAAAAAGAGGCTTCTTTTTTCGACCACTTTGAAGTAACATCCGTCGTCGTTCATATTTTCATTCTCACATTGTAAATATATTTCCTCCCCATTATCTGGTATATTAGGAAGCACATCGAATGACTTTACATCAATAGCGTCACCCTTATAATAAAATTCTAATTCAAACGGTTTAGTCATCTTCTAATTTTTAAAGCTTTAGTAAATATAAGAATATTCATTTGTACATGAGTACGAAAAAAGGCTTAACGATCCTCCCCCCTTAAAAAGCCGTAACGAATACATAACGGAGCAAAATTTTGTGGTTTCAAAAAAAGTGCTTAAATCGCTTCTATAAGTCAGAAACGATATTTTTTGACCCAATCCGGATGGATAGAGTGGAAGACTCATAAACTGAATGGCTAAGGCGCTGAAAATCAGGATTGCATAGTTAAAATGGCTTTCCTTTTGACAAAAAGTTTCAGAGGATTTTGGAACTTGAAAATTTTGAGTAGATTTGTCGAAATTTGACAAATAAAATAACGTAAGCGCCTATAGATCAGTTGGTTAGAGTAGGAGACTCATAATCTCTTGGTCGCTGGTTCGAGCCCAGCTGGGCGCACAAAACACCATCTCTTAAGAAATTTCGAGGTGGTTTTTTTTTCATTTCTCTGAGCCGATTTCATCGGTGAAGCGGTCGAGGGTAAACCACCCTACAGACTGGTTTTACATAGTTTTTTGTTGAACTTCACGCAAAAATGTAACAAATATGTAACAGCATTTTGCGTGGTAATTGGAAAAATTATGGCAACCGTAAGCGCAAAAGTTTATGCCCACCACAAGAAAGCCGACGACACTTACAATGTGAAAGTTTGTGTTTATCACAAAGGCGAAAGAAAGTTTATTGACACTGCACATTATGTGGTCAAAAAACAACTCACGAAAGATTTGAAAATCAAAGATCCTTTCATTCTGGAAAAGATCAATGACGAGCTCAAAGAACATCGGAAGACGATTAGTGACCTCGATGATCGACTGGATTACTTCACCGCTGAATCATTAAGGGATTACCTTCGTGACAAAGATGAGGACGTGGACTTTATCAAGTTTTGTGATAAGCACATCGAACTTCTTAGAAAAGGAGGACAAAAAGAAAAAGGAACGGCAAAAAATCAGAATACTGTCCGTAACAGTCTGGTGGATTATTTCAAGCGTCTATCCGTATCCATCAAAGAGATCAATTCAAATATGTTGGTGGCGTATGAACGTTTCCTGCGGTCAGAGCGTACGATGACACGCTACAACCAGGACGGTAAACCTGTTCTCTCGACCAAAAAAGGTTTAAGGGATAGCGGACTACATAATCACATGCGTGATCTGCGGACGCTATTCAATGCTGCACGGGAAATCTATAATAACGAAGACCTTGGCATTTACCGCATCAAACATTACCCGTTCAAGAAATATAAGGTCGGTTCCCCGCCCCTCACTAAGAAAAGGAACAATACGCTGGAACAGGTGCTAACCATCCGCGATTGTGTGACCAAACCTGGAAGCCGGGCTGAATTGGCTAAGGAACTTTATATGCTTTCGTTCTACCTCTGTGGAATGAACGCGGTTGATCTTTACCAACTAACGGAACGGGACATTAGAAATGGCCGCATAGACTACAACCGTTCCAAAACCGAGGGCAAGCGGAAGGATAACGCTTTTATTAGTATTAAGATTGTTGACGACTCCAAACCTTTATTAGAGAAATATATAGGAAAGTTGCGTGAACGTTATTCCAGTAGCGACTGCCTCAATTGGGCATTGTGCAAAGGTATGGAACAATTGCGCAAGTTAACAGGAATACCTGATCTCACCCTGTATTGGGCCCGTCACACCTTTGCCAATACAGCAAGGAATGATTGCCGTATGAGCAAAGACGATGTGGCTCTTGCGCTCAACCACGTTGACGAGGGTAATCGCACGACAGATATCTACATTGCCAAGGATTGGAAGATTGTGGATGACGTACAACGGAAAGTCATTGCAGAGCTTAAAAAAACCGAAATTAAGGTGATGAAGAAAATGCAAAAGGAAAACCAAACAGAAAAAGTTGCCGCCTAATAAAAGAGAATGAATTACATGGGACAATTTTCTCATGTAATTCTTTTTAAGTATTTAAACACGTAAATTTGACTAACAATGAAAAATGTAATTTGGTTTTTTATTACCTGCATCATTGCAACGGTAGGTTTTTTTGCCGCATTATCTATGAAAACTCCGTGGATTGGGTTTGGTGTCGCTTTTGGTATATGGTTTATATTTATATGGGCTACAACGAAGCCAAGAAGACGTAGAAGATGATTTCGATTTTTTGTTAATACAACTTTTAAAGGTTGGTCATTTATTTCTGTAAAAATATTCCTCTCGAGGAAGGACACTTAAATAAAGCTGATAGAAATGACATACAAAGCTCTGTACGATTCTCCCACTGTAGAAAAATACCGATTTCTAAGAGAGACTTGCGGGCTTTTCCCAAAGTCAGAAAAAGCTGCAACAATAGCAATAAAAAATTCACTTTGCAGTGTTGTCGTCTTAGATACAGACAGCAAAAACGAAGTGAGAGGTATGGGAAAAGTGGTTAAGAATTATTAAGTCACTTTACCAATTAATCTTAATACAGCCCCCGAATAAACCCATACTTTTTGTTTCTATCGTTTTCTTTGTAACCAACTTCGGGCTTTTTATTAGCAAAAATCGTTATAAAAATTAGGTTGAGACACTGCGCCACAATTGCAACTAAGCCAAATGCAAGCCTTCTTAGTATTGGAATAAAAAGGACAGACTAAAAACGTTAACCCGTCCTTTGCTTTTTCCTTGTGAAATTATGCAGATAGATAATCTTCGGTACTCTTTATCTCCGCATAGAAAAACGCTAATGCTGCTAAAAATGCATAGTGCACATCATCAGCTTTTACCGTTTTACCGTTAATTTCCAAGTCTCTTGACGCACAAGTATCGCCGATAACCGTACATTTATAACCGAAGTCAAATGCCGCACGTGTGGTGGCGTCCACACACATATGAGTCATCATTCCGGTAATAACCACTTCGGTTACGTCATTTTCCTTTAAATAGTCTAAAAGCCCTGTGTCTCTAAAGCTATTTGGATAATACTTTTGAAAAACTTTCTCCCGAGCAAGTGGCTTCACATTTTCCTGGATTTCTACACCGGGAGTTCCTTCAACAAAAATCGGCAATGCTTCGGGATCAGCCGATACGTGTTGGATGTGTGCAATGGGTAAATTGTTTGCTCTGAAATGGTCCAAAACCTTGCGGGCATTTAGACTTGCCATTTCAGGGTTTACCAATGGAAGTGCTCCGTTTTCAAAATATTCATTCTGGATGTCGATGACAATCAATGCTTTTTTGCTCATAATCATTTATTTTTTGTATGACAAAATTAGCAAACACCGTTATGACCGATTATACCAAATCATTAAGAAATGATACCATTTTGATAATCGGCTAAAAATTCAGTTGTTGTCATCCCAGTTTGCTTCTTAAAAAAACGCATTAGATGGTTGGGTTCCGAAATATTGAGTTTGTAGGCTATTTCCGAAATGGTCAATTCAGAATGGATGAGGTAATCTTTGATTTCTACCAGCAATCTTTGCTTTAACAAATCTGTTGCTGTCAGATTGAACTGCTCTTTTACCGCCTTATTTAGGGTAATACGACTGATGCCCATTAGATCTGTATAATCGCTGATTCGCTGTTTATGTTCGATATTTGTTTCAATCAGTTTTTTGAATTGAAATGCATAACTTGTGTCTTGATTTTGTAATGATAATTGATGCTTTTCGGCATACACTCTGTTCAACTTCTGTAAAAGGTAATAGATTAGGGAACGGATGATATGCACACTGTCTATTCTGGTTTTCCGTAATTCTACTTTAATTTCTGATAACAAAACACAGTACATATCCATGTTTTCTTTCTCAATCTGCATATTTAATGGAAATTCCAACTGGTAGAAATAAGATAAACGGTAGGTAAACAGTTTGTCGGAGAAAAATTCATTTAGAAAATCTTCTTGAAAAACCAAGGACGTAAATTCCAGGTTATCTTCATTAAGATTCCATTGACGTTTTTGAAAAGGGGAAATAAATATAATACTATTGTCCTCGATATTTATTTTTTGGTAGTTAAGTGTAAGCTGACCGCTCCCTTTCTTGATAAAAATGATTTCAAAATAATCTGTATTAAACAATTTTTGACTAATATATGCTTCACTGACTTCATCAGAAGGAAGTACGTTGAGCAGAAAATCTACCCCACATTCTGTCTTGTTAAATTTTATTGTTTTCAACTATTTCTTTCTTTTATTATTAAAATAAAACTGAAATCACACAATTTTATTTGTGCGTCTTTACCTGTACAAAGTTAATTTATTTCTGTACAAATTTTCAAAATGGTAGCATTGGACAGGCAAAAGCCAGCTATATCTTCTATTCACTAATAAGTCTTTCAATTTGCTTCACAAATTTGTCGGAGGCGTAATTAGCAAATCCTGTGTGATGAAATCTGATTTTTCCGTTTTTATCGAGCACAAGGGGTGTTGGCAATGCACCGGAGTAAATTTCTGCCGGAACATTGCCATACCCTTAATTACTTTCCACCAATTCTTTAAGACCCTTGATTATTTCAGGGGCTGTATAATCCCTGCCGCCTTCCATACGAGCAATGATATCCCCGCTTTTGTCAAGAATGACCGTAGTAGGAATTGCATCTGCTAAATAATCGGACGGAATATTACTTGCGGGAACATATACAGGCAGGTCGTACTTTTTCTTCTCCATAAAGGCGGTGGATTTGTCTATCTTGTTATCCACATCAACCATCAGGAACACGATGTCGTCATTGCCTTTGAACGTTTTTTTCAACTGGTTAATAGAGGGCATTTCGTGAATACATGGCGGACACCACGTAGCCCAAAAGTTGATAAAAACTACTTTGCCTTTTAATGAGCTTAACGATACCGTTTTTCCGCTCTTGTCTTTAAGCAGGACATCGTTATCGGCATATTCCGAGAATGATGTAGTTTCTTCTTCCACTATTGGAGTGTGTATGGATTGCCCCGCTTTTTCATTTTTCCCATTGCTATTACAGGAAGCAAAACAAAAGCCTCCCATTGCCACAAAAATGTACGAGAGCATTGCTCTTTTATTCAATCTTACTTTCATATCCTTATATATTTTTGTTAGTTTATTTTACCCTCTTTGATTTCTTCCGATGGTTTCAGAATGATGTTGTCCTCCGTCGAAAGATTACCGAACACTTCTGTCAAAGTATCCAAACGAATACCTTCTTTTATGGGGATACGCTTTATCTCGCTGTCGTTTAATGACATAACGTATGCTCCCGACTGCGTATTTAAGACACTCTTGTTCTGCACCCAATGCGAGGGGTTTTTACGTTTTAATTTCAGTTTGACCTGTGCATAATCGCCTCCTTGCAATTCACCTGCTGGGTTGCTTACGTCAAACTCCAATGTAAGAGAACGATCTTGCTGGTCGAGTAAGCCCGATGTACGGGAAAGTTTGGCATCAAACTTTTTACCCGGCTGTGAGCTTATGGTAAACGTTGCGGGCATACCCTCGTGTACAGACGATGCGTGTTTTTCAGGCAGGGATAAAGTCAGACGGAGCTTATTGCTCTGTGCCATCATAAATAACGGGGCGTTACTTCCTGTTCCCGCCAATGCGCCGACTGAAACATTCTTCTGAGTGATAACGCCGTCAAACGGAGCTGTGATACGTAGATACTGTTGCAACTGTGAAGAATGTGCGGTACCTGCTTTGGAAGCATCATAAGCAGATTTTGCACTTTCCATTGCACTTTTAGCCCTGTCCAGCTCAATATCCGCTACGGCTCCCGTTGTCTTGGAGGCATCCACTAATCGCTCATATGCTTGTTTTGCGTATAGGTAATCACTATATACCTTTTGTTCTGTGGATTTGTCGGAAAGGTACTGCTGTTCCATTTCGGGTGCTTCGAGTATTGCTAAAAGCTGTCCTTTGCTGACCCGGTATCCTCGATCAACGTATAGTTGTTTTACAAATCCGGTAACCTTTGCATATACCGCTACCTGCTCATAAGGTTTCAGTTCTGCCGGAACGGATATTTCATATTCGGGATTAATGAACTGCACCGGAGCAGTAGGATAGTTAACAGGTGATGCCTTCGTATTTTGCTCCTCTTCGTTTTTCTGTCCGTTTTGGGAACAGGCTGTAAAAATCAATGCAAGCGTGGTTGCCATTGCCAATAGTGTTACTGGTTTTCTATTTATTGAAATGCTTTGATACATTGTATTTGATATTTTAAAGTTTATGACATCGTTTGTGTTTCGGATTGTGTTGCAAAATATCGGCTCTCATCATCATCTGGATCTAATGACGGACTGACGATAGAAGTTCTTGACATTAGTGAAGAAAAGAAATGTGGAACTAATAACAGAATGGTCACCGTCGAGGCAATCAATCCCCCAATAACGGCTCTGCCTAACGGTGCAACCTGTTCTGCTCCATCGCCTAAACCCATTGCCATTGGCAACATTCCCGCAAACATTGCAGCGGCTGTCATCAATATAGGTCTCAATCTGGATGAAGCTGCAAGCCTTGCTGCATTTACAGGTTTTAAGGCCATTTTTTTACGGTAATATTCGGCTTGATTGACAAGCAATACCGCATTGGATACCGACACGCCAAGCGACATAATAATGCCCATATAGGATTGCAGGTTGAGTGTGCTGCCTGTTAAAAATAAAATGATAAGGCTTCCCGCAACTACAGCAGGCAATACCGAAAGGATAATCAAAGGTACTTTGAACGATTGGTAATAAGCCGATAGCATCAGGAATATGGCAATAACAGCAACACCCAAACCTGCCAAAAGACTGCCCAACGTATCATCTAAAAGCTGTAATGTGCCCTCTGTCCAAATGCTTGTGCCACGAGGCGGTTCTCCCGCATCTTTAATGGCTTGTTTTACTGCGCCTGAAGCCGTACCCAAATCTATTCCATACACATTGGCTACAATGGTAACATAGCGGTTCGGTCCTTTACGGTTTACTTGAGCCGGAGCCGTAACCCTACGTATGGTTGCCACATCTTCAAGCACCGGGCGAAGACTTCCTGCTTTCAATGGAAGCGAACGCAGTCTTTGCTCCGACATAATACCCTCTGGTATCTGTACCTGTGTCTGAAAAACCAATCCCGATTTAGGGTCAATCCAAAGGTTCTTATCTGTGAAACGGGTAGATGATGTAGCCGTAACAAGGCTGCGGGTAATATCCTGCATCGTCAGTCCGAACTGCCCGGCAAGGTCACGGTCTACCTCGATTTCCATATTGGGATAGGCAATGGGTTCCGCAATTCGGACATCCCTCAGGTAAGAAACTTTTTTCAGATTGGCTTCAATCTTTGATGCGTGTGCAAAAGCATCTTTCACCTGATTTGCACCTATTTTTACCTCAATCGGGGTCATCGCTCCCTGTCCCATAATCTTTTCGGTCAGCTCCATCGGTTCAAAATTGAAAGCGACTTCGGGGTGGTTCCCGATAATCTTTTGACGGACTTTCTCTTTAAAATCTTCCATTGAACAGCCATAGACCTCCTGATTGACGGATATTTGCAGTATAGCTTGGTGTGAAGAATTACTGAAAAGGAATATTGGGTTGATGGGCGACCCTGCAGGATGCATACCTACAAATGCGGAGGTAATATTCAATCCGTTTTCGGGCAATTCCGCTTTAATATCTTCTGTAATTTCTTTAACGATCCGTTCTGTTTTTTCGATCCTGCTTCCCTGTGGCGCATCTATACGTATCTGAAAATCTCCGTTATTGGAAACGGGCATTACATCCGTACCAACGACGGTCAAAAGTAAACCTGCAATAGCGCCTGCTACTAACACGTACACGGCAAAAAGCGGCAAGGCTTTGGTGGACCATTTACGCATACGGTAGGAATAGTTGACACGGAATTTTTCGAAGAACGCCCGCTTTCTCGGTGTATTAGCTTCCTTGTTATGCTTGTTCTTCATCATCCAATTTGCCAGTATCGGAACAAAGGTCTGTGAAGCCAAAAAGGAAGCAATCATCGCAAAGGCAACCGCCATTGACAAAGGCATAAACATATCTTTCGGAATGCCTGTCATAATAAAGGCAGGGGTCAATACCGCAAGAATACAGAGCAATATCAGCAATTTGGGGATAGAGATTTCAAGCAGGGCATCCACAATCGCCCGCTGTTTCTTTTTACCCATTTCCATATGCTGGTGTATATTCTCTATGGTCACCGTGGCTTCATCAACGAGAATACCGATAGACAGGGCAAGACCGCTCAATGTCATAATATTGATGGTCTGCCCTAAAAGGTACAATACCGTAACCGCGGATAGGATAGCAATCGGAATAGTAAATACAACTATGATAGCTCCACGGGTATCGCCTAAGAACAATAATATGACCAATCCCGTGAAAACCGCTCCCAAAATCCCCTCGTGGATAAGGTTGGAAAGTGAGCGTTCGATATAGCTTGATTGGTCAAATTCATAGCTGACCTTTACATCTTCAGGCAATTGGTCTTTCAGCATTGGGATGGCATTTTTTAAGTTCTCCACGGCATCCAATGTGGAAGCATCCGCTTTTTTGATAATGGGCAGGTAAACCGAACGTTTGCCGTTTATCAAAGCGTAACCTACGGTCTGGTCTGCTCCGTCCTCAACACTGGCAACATCGCCCACATATATGGTGCGGTTATCACTTGTTTTTACCGGGGTCTTCAATAGCTCTTCCGGACCTTTGGCGATGGAGTTAATGGGAGCCATCAGGTTTTCTTCTCCTATGCGGATATTTCCGGCGGGTGAAGGAAGACTGTTCTTGGTAATAGCAACCGTAATGTCTTCGGGACTTAACCCGTTCGCCTGCATCGCTTCGGGGTCAATGTTGATGACAATGGAACGGATATTACCGCCAAAAGGCGCAGGGGAAGTAATACCCGGAATTTGTACGAACATCGGTCTGATTTTGGTCAGTGCCAATGTCTGTATTTCATTAACGGAACGCTGGTCGCTTTCAAAAACGAGGTTACCTACCGGAAGCGAACTACCGTCGAACCGCACCACCATTGGCGGGACGGCTCCGGGCGGCAGGAAGCCCATTGCTCGTGAAACGGACGTTGATACCTCTCCGGCAGCCTGTGACATATCGGTTCCTGGATAAAAGGTCAGTTTCATCAGGGTCAAGCCCTGTACACTTTTGAAATCAATATTTTTTACGCCACTCACAAACAGGAGTACCTTTTGGAACTCGTTTGCCATAAATCCGTCCATATAGGCGGGGGACAGTCCACCGTAAGGCATAGCGACGTACATCGCAGGTAATTCCACTTCGGGAAATATATCTACGTTTATTTTTTTTACGGTATTGTAGGAAAAGAAAGCTATCGCCAGTACGACAACCATAATCGCAATGGGCTTTCTTAACGCAAATCTTATTATGTTCATATACGATTAATTAAAGGTTGTTAAACAAAAAGTCGAAATCTGCAGTCAGTTCCGCCTCGTAGGCAAGCAAGAGCCAATAATCACGCGAAGCATCTATGTGGGCATTCTCCGCCCGTTCGAGCAAAGTGCGTATCTGCAACAGTTCGCTAAGGGTGATTAAGCCACTTTTGTACCTTGCCAGATACATATTGTAAGCATCCTGCGACTGCTTTACGGCAAGCTTTGTTTTCTGAAGCTGTTCGTGCTGCTGTATGATTTTCGCCTGTGAAGCGGATAAATCTGCCTGCATCGCCTGTTCATATTGCGAATAAAGTAAGTTGGTGCTTTCTGCTTCTTTGAAAAGTTGTTCTCCTTTCAGGCGGTTCATATATAGGTTTGTCAAGTTCCAAGTAATACCGATACCCGCAAGAAAATTATTGGTCGTATTGCTAAAACCGTCGTTCCACGCTCCCGATACTGCCCCATTCGGGCTTATACTCGTACCCCGATAGGCATAACCGCCCAACAGATTTATAGAAGGCAAAGAAGCTCTTTTTTGTGCTTCGCCACTCAACGTGTAATATTCGGACTGCTTATCCAGAGCATCTAAGATGGGGTGAGCGGGATTGATGGTATTTATCTTGCTTAAATTATTTCCAGTGGGATTGCCAAAACGTTCGGCAGATGCGATATAACTAACGCTATCATCATCGTACAGTTCTAATAGTTTGATGTAAGAGGCATTTTTAAATCCGTTCCACTTATCGTTTTCGCCCATAGCCTGTACATACGATGATGAAGCGAGCAGACTGTCTGCGGCAGGTCTTAAACCCGAAGCGGATAGCCCTGAGGTTATCTTGCGGATGTCATCCAATCGTCTGGCATTCCTTTCCGACCATTTCAGTTTCGCATTGTTGTATAAAAGAACAATGTACCGTTCTGATAGGATCTTTTTCAGGCTGAGCAGATAGGCATCTTTTTCGCTGACCGATTTGTTGTATAACGCAGCCGCAGCCTCGTTCTGCTTGCGGAGCTTTCCGAAAGCAAACAGTTCCCATTCTATGGTGGCGGAACCAAAAGTATTGGCTGCTGTAGAACTGCCGTCCAGTGGCACAGCCGAACCACTCACATTGAAAAAGCCTGCCTGTGGAAAAAATGCACCTGCACTTCCTTCATACGTTCCGTAAGTATTTTGTGCCTGTGCTTTTACCTGTGGAAGCATGTTGCTTTTTATTGCCCGTTCATTAAGTTTTGCGACATCAATTGCCGATGTTTTTACGCCAACGCCCGGGTACTTATCTTCCACTTTAGACCACAGACTGCCTAAAGTGTTTTCTCGTTGCTGTTGCGCATATAGCGGAAACGTAGCAACAATGGTAAGCCACGTGACAGTGGTTACCATAATATGTTTTATCATATTAGTATACGATTTTGGAGAGGTCGTACAAAGGCGACCTAAGATTATTCTGAAATGAAAAAAATAGAAATTCAATCTATCGAACCTGTGCAGTCAATAGGGAAAAGAGATTAGTGGGAGAAGTGGATGATAAGTTTCCTGTATTCCAAAAAGAGAGGAATAGCGTTTCGGATTTTTCCACTACAGCTATAAAGGGGGTGTTTGTTTTCTTTGCTTACTGGACGAAAGCCGAACAGAAAGAGAAAGGTTGCCGTAAAAAGGACTACGGGTAATAGGTCGTTCGCTTTGAAAGAAATCTTCTGAACGATTTGCGTGTCTGCAATGTCAAACTCGGCACATTTGTCTCCGGTATTTACAGAGAAATTTTGATTGCCTTTTGGTAAGCCGCGTTCCGTATTCGCAGGAATGCCTGCCAACGTTTTGATACTGCCCTTGATGGCACAGGACGTAAGCAATACCAAAAGCATTACGGAGAATACAAAGAAGTATCGCTTACAATTTGCTGAAATATTTAGTATAGTCCTGTTCATCAATTTGCTAAAATAGTCTTATTTGTTTAGGGGTGCAAGAGTAAAAACTACTTTTAGACTTTTTTAATACGAAAAAGCCTTTATTTAACCAATTCATTCTTTTGTTCCGTCCATTCATTGATACCTCCCGAATACATTTTGAGATTTTCCACGCCGTTTCTTTTCAATATGGAGTATGCCATTGCAGCCCTTACTCCGCTTTGGCAATGTATAATGACAGGTTTGTCTTTACTGATTTTGTCTATATTGTTTTCCAACGAAGTCAGCACCATATTTTCCACACCTTTAATGTGTCCGTTACGATATTCGCTTTCGGTTCGTACATCTACGATTTGCATGTCTTTTTTGTCTAAATGCTTTTTCAGTTCCCCAATACTGACGAGGTCGGATTTTTCCAGTTCGACATTCATTTTATCCAAACCGGTTACAAAACCGTAGATATTATCCATTCCGATACGCATCAGTTTACGGGTCAAATCTTCGGTATGGCTTTCATTGGTTATCAATACGATTTGCTGCTGGTAATCTAATAAAGAACCTACCCAAGTGGAAAGTGATTTTCCGTTTTCGATATGCAGGCTACCCTGAATGTGTCCTTTGGCAACCTCATCTTTGCTTCGGGTATCAATAATCAGAAGATTATTATCTATTGCTTTTTGAAAGACCGTCTGATCAAGTCTCGGGTGTATAGGAACCTGGATAAGCAACGGACGTTCAGCTTTGTTCAGTTGCTTCATCATTGCAAAATATTTGGGTGGGGTTAGCTGTCCGTCCATAATGTATTTTACAAATCCTTGTTCATCATTTTTAAATTGAAGAGCTTTGCTGTTCTGCTTTTCTTCCTTTAACGTAGAATGTGGAATGGTGCTCAAACTTTTACCACAAAATGAACCAGCTCCGTGTCCTGCCCAAATTTCCAAATCATCAGGCAATTTTGAAAACTTATGAATGGAAGCATAAAGCTGTTTTGCTCCAATCTCTTGCGAGCCTATCTGCCCGGCTGTTTTTTCCAATAAATCTGGACGGCCGACATCCCCAACGAAAATAAAATCTCCCGTAATGGCTCTTTGCGGTGTGGCTGATGCTTCCATATCTCTTACCAAAAAAGTGATGCTTTCGGGTGTATGCCCCGGCGTGTGCATTACTTTCAATTCCACCTGCCCGACTACAATAATGCTTCCGTCCTTCAGCCCTGTGTGCGGAAACTGATATTGCCAGTCTGCTCCGCCCTCACCGGACAGTAACAATTCTGCATTGGTAACGGCTGTCAATTCTCGGGAACCGCTTAAAAAGTCTGCGTGAATGTGCGTTTCGGTAACTTTGGTAATTTTGAGGTTGTTGGTTTGCGCTATTTCCAAATAAACATCAATATCCCTTCTGGGGTCTATTACAATGGCTTCTTTGGTGTTCAGATCACCTATAACATAACTTGCCTGTGCCAGCGTTTCATCATATACACGCTCGAAAAAATAGCTTTGTGCTTGTAATTTATTTCCCTGTAGAAACAGCATAACAGACAAGAGTATTGAAATTGTTAAGTTTGTTTTGTTCTGCATATCATCCTTTTTAGAAGTTCTTAATCTACAAAGATAAAATAACCTTTATTCTTGTATTGTTACTTTTGTCACATAACGAGAATGATTCGCGGTTATTCTTTTTTTTGTGGTTTTCATTGTAATAGGTACTACCAATTTTATTATCAGTTTCATTATTGGAAAATTTAAGAGGATAGTCTGTAAAAATAAAAATATTAAAAGTCATAAAACCTGTTAAATTAAATGGGTTTTATGACTTCATAATTATTGTTTACTACCTTATTTTGGCAAACGTCACTTTTCTAAAACCATTCACTTATTAGGCGGTAATTGTGAAAAGCAATAAGAAAATTTAAGGGGTCAGTATAATTACTTCTCCATCTTCTGGAATCATCAATTTGTCTGGACCGATCTTCAAATTGGCGGCTTTATCTTTTAAAGAACTTCTGGTCGTGCGGCAATGATCCAATGCATCCATATGGACTGCTATAACTTTTGCTTTTCCGCTCTCACTTATTAAAGCCATTGTTTGGGCTTCGTCCATAATAATTGGTACATTTTCAAAGCCTTGAATGCGTGCTCCTCCAGAATTTACAATGATATAATCAGGCTTAAATTTTTTAATAGTCTTTTTAATATCTTCTGTCCAGATAGCATCTCCAACAATATAAACAGTTGGCTGGTTTTCTGCTTGCAATACAAATCCTGAGGTTTTGCCCATCATTTTCAATACCTCACCACTTCCGTGTTGTCCCTCTACTCGATGGATATTTATACCATTCCATACTTTATTGTCCTCTAATACAGTTGCATTGGTAAAGTTTTCTTTTTTGAAAAAATCCGCATCGGCTGGCTGTATAATCAAGTCTATGGATTTGTCAAGGTTTTGACTTGCAAATTTGTCAAAATGATCTTCGTGACTATGACTTACAATTACTAAATCAACGTCCTTAACGATTTTTTCAATCGGCATTTTCAATTCAACAGTAGGATTTTTTTGGATCCCGGCCCAAGAGTCAATTGCTCCCTTTGGCGAAAACATGGGGTCAACCAGGATTTTTTTCCCGTTGTACTCAATAACTAATGTTGCATTTCTGATTAGCTGAACACTCGGTTTAGTATCAGAATTTATTTGTCCGAACGACAATACAGATGATAGCAAAAGTGCCATCGCGACAATTATTTTTTTCATACTATTTTTGTTAAATTTTAATAATTTCTCAAGTTCTTTTTATTACTTTCCGAACAATGAGTACGTTGCAAAGGTCATGATAACCAAACATTTTTATGGTATCAAAAACACATTATTTAGTACCATTTTGATAAGTAGATACTATGGTTGATGTTTTAATCTCTTAAATTTCTTTCAATCTCTATATTAGGCATATTGTAGGCATCTGCTATCAATTTTGCAGAATGCAATATACCTTCGAGGGAGTGCCCCAGATTGGCAATCATCAATTCATTTGCTCCTGAAATCTTTTGAAATTCATTTAACCTACTCACTACTTTGTCGGCAGTTCCGTAAATCATTTTTTGATGCCAACTTTCCAATACAAGCATTTCTGAGCTATTGTAATCATAGTTCTTCAATTCTTCAGGAGATGGAACAACATAGGATTCTCCTTTCATCATACGAAGCATACTGTGTGCAAAAGTTCGCGTTTGAATTCTTGCCTCTTCTTCACTATCTGCTGCAAATACAGAGATACTTGCAATGGTATATGGTTTATCAAGAACCTTTGATGGTTTGAAGTTCTTTTTATAAATATCAAACGCAAATAACATATTTTCTGGTGCGAGCTGTGCAGCAAATGCAAACGGCAGTCCGAGTTTTCCAGCCAGCTGTGCAGAATAACCAGAAGATCCCAGTAACCATACTGATGGGCTTTCAGAAGAACGGGCTATACCGTTTTCACGATCTTGTCCTGGTCCTGGAACGGCAAATACCCTACCTTTATAAGGGTGACCTTCAGGAAAATCATCATCAAGAAAATGTAGTAATTCTGTCAACAGTTCAGGAAAGTCCTCAGCTCCCAGATTGTTACCACGAAGCGCTGAGGCTGTAAGTCCGTTAGTTCCCGGTGCTCTTCCTATTCCGAGATCGATACGTCCTGAAGCCATTGCCTGAAGCATACCAAACTGTTCAGCAACGACTAAAGGTGGAAAATTTGGCAACATCATACCCCCTGATCCCAATCGGATATTTTTTGTTTCGCCAATTAGTCTGGAAAGCAACATGGCAGGTGAAGATGTAGAAACAGCAGGCATACTATGATGTTCGGCCACCCAATAGCGGGCAAAGCCACGTTGATCTGCAAATTTTGCCAACGCTATACTGTTACTAATTGCTTCTGCGGCAGAATATCCTTTACCTGTGGTTGCTACATCTAGAATTGATAATGGAACTGGAGCATCTCCTTGCTTTACAAGCGGTGTAAAAGAAACCGATGTATTTTGTTTTATATCTTTATTTGTGATTTCATTTTTCATTTCCATTTACCTTTAAAATTATTTTACAAAATTACCTTAGTAAAAATGGAAATCGGATACCAAAAATTATCTAAAGACTACCTTTTTGATAACAATTATTCACTAACAGAAAATCATAAACTGATTTAACAAAATCAAAATATATGATCGCTTTAATGCGGCAATTTCTCTCTGAGCAAACCATAAACCCAAGTTCCTGCAATAGCACTCAATAGTGTGACAGCAACGACAGTAGCCCCTGTCCCGATTTGTGCAAAAAGCGGTCCTGGACACGCTCCTGTGATCGCCCAACCAAAACCGAATAGCAAACCGCCATAGATTTGCCCTTTATTAAATGTTTTTGGAGCAATCTCAATGGTTTGTCCATCAATGGTTTTGATATTGAATTTCTTTATCAGAAAAATCGAAATCATCCCTGTAATGACTGCACTTCCGATGATACCGTACATATGAAAGGATTGTAAACGGAACATTTCCTGTATGCGAAACCAGCTTACTACTTCCGATTTTACGAATACAATGCCAAACAATATTCCAATTATCAGATATTTGAGGTTATCGTACCATTTGGGTCTCACTAAATTTTTGTCTGTATCTGTAGATTGTTTCATTTCTTTTTTTATTATAATGAAAGTATTATTGGGAGTATCAAATTTGCCATAATAAAACCGCCGATCATAAAACAAATGGTGGCAATCAGCGAGGGTAACTGTAAATTAGACAATCCCATAATAGCGTGTCCGCTTGTACAGCCGCCCGCATAGCGTGTACCGAAGCCGACCAAAAAACCTCCGACTACCATAAGCAAAAATCCTTTCAGTGTAAATAGCAATTGCCAGTTGATGATGTCTTCGGGAATTAGATTACTGTAATTGGTAATGCCGTAGCCTGCCAATTCTTCTGCCAATTTTGGATTGACCTCAACAGGGCTGGGATTTGACAACAGATTAATGGCAATTACCCCGCCTAAAAATATGCCGAATACGAAAAAGAGGTTCCACGCTTCTTTTTTCCAATCGTACTTGAAAAATGGAATATTTGCAGGCATACAGGAGGCACATATATGTCTCAGTGATGAACTGATGCCAAATGATTTGTTACCAATGATTAAGAGTGCAGGTACGGTAAGCCCGACCAGTGGGCCTGCAACGTACCACAGCCATGGTTGTTTCAAAAATTCTAACATTTGTATTTTTATCTGTTTTCGTTAATCAATCTTTCCAATTCATTTGCAGGAAAAATGCCTGATTGTCTCCAACGGATTTCTCCTTTTTTAAATATAATAAGCGTAGGTACACCCCGAACCTGATACGCTGCTGCTGCTTGTGGATTCTTGTCCACATCAATTTTAATGATGCTTGCATCATCGCCAATACGCTGTTTTAATTCTTCTAGAATGGGTGACATCATTTTGCAGGGGCCACACCATTCGGCAAAGAAATCTACCAATACCGGTTTATCACTGTTAATTATTTCATGAAACGTCATATTGCTTTTTGTCTTTTTTAAATATTGATAATAGCAGCCCTCCGATGATCGAACCGTAGAGAGTGCTGTTTATTGGGTTGGAAGTAATGGTACAACTGCCTGTATTGCATCCGACAAATTTCCAATAAAAATAGCCTGTGACTGCACCAATAGCCATTCCTATTATAGTGAACAAATATTTCTTACCGAACTTCTTCATACGATATATCTTCTATTTTTTTATTGCTTTTCCGAACTGGCGTATTACAACCTGATACACCACAGCAACCTATATTCATTAATGGCATTAAAGAGAACAAGCTGCCCAATCCCAAGAGCAACCATTCTTTTTGCATAATGCCCTGTACAATAATAAAAATGCCCAATGTTAATCGAAGCACCCGCATTAAATTCCAATTTCTTACATATCCTTTCATTGTTTTTATTTTTTTATTGCCAAAACCCTTACAACTGAAGCCACACCCACGTGATAATTCCCTTCTTGTAGTTCTGTGTCTGTTTTATAGATTTCTATAAATTCAAAGCCCCGAAAATCGGTTTTCAGATCCTCTAAATCATACAACATTGTTGCTTCTTTCGGCCCGCCAGCATTCGGGTTTTGCTTTTGTTTTTCAATATGCTCTTTACCAAATCCCTCTATGATGAGTAGTCCTCGTTTTTTAAGCAATGAACTCAACTTTTGATGATATCGCCTACGCTCATTTAACGTGAAATGAGCATAAACTAACACCAAAGCATCAAATGACTTTTCGGTACAACTAAAATCCGCTACATCTGAAACAACGTATTCAATCTGTACTCCGTTCTTTTTAGCCAGCAATTCTGCTTTCTTTTTACCTTCACTACTTTGGTCGAAAGCAAAAACATTCCAGCCTAGGATTGCCGCAAATACCGCATTTCTTCCTTCGCCTTCCAGAGGAAATAGTATTCTTCCTTTTGGAAAACCTGTTAACTTGTTTTTCAGATATTCATTCGGAGCTTCGCCATAAGCGTATTGTTCCTGTCCGTACCGTTCATCCCAAAAACTTTGATTTGTTTTACTCATTAGTAGTCTGATTTACATTTTGCCACGTTCCGCCATTGATCACATTCAGAAAACCATTTTGTTCCAAAATGCTTTTTGCCTGTCCGCTTCGGTTTCCGCTACGGCAAAAGACAACAATCCTTTTCTTGTCTTTGAATTTAGGTAATTGGCTCGACACTTTATCCAGCGGAATGTTTACCGCACCCTTTACACTACCTGCCGAAAACTCGGCAGGTGTGCGAACGTCCACTAAAAATGCACCATTTTTTACAGCTTCTTTCAATTCGCTGTTGTCTGTTGGTACAAACATATTTTTTAAAATTCCAAACATTGCTATTGCTGTTATTATGATGAAAATTAGTTTAACCCTTTGCTTTGGCATACGAAATTGTTTTTGCCTTGTGCCTGCAACCATTCTTTCATTCCGCCCGAAAAGTTCATAACGTTTTCAAAACCGTTTTTAGCAAGGATAGCATACGCTATCGCCGAACGGTCACCTGCCTGACAATGAATAATCACTTGCTTGTCTTTACTGACTTTATCCAAGTTGTCCTGCAAGGTTCCTACAAAAACATTTTCTGCTCCGGCTATGTGGTTGGCTTCGTATTCTGATGCTCCCCGAACGTCTATTATCTTTACATTGTCTTTTCCGATGTAGGTTTTAAATTCGTCCAAAGAAATCACGGCTGCTGTTTGTAGCTCAATACCCAAACCGTTTACATCTGAAATGTAGCCGTACATATTATCCAAGCCTATACGCATCAGCTTACGTGTAAAATCTTCCATTTGGCTCTCATCGGCTACCAGTATAAACTGCTCCTGATAGTTCAACAACCAACCGCACCACGTAGAGAAAGAGTTATTTCCCTGAATGTTCAGGCTTCCGGGAAGAAAGCCATTGGCAAAATCTACCTTATTGCGGGTATCAATTACCTTGATGCCTTTTTCATGGGCAGAAATAAACTGCTCCTTTGATAGCTTCGGATGTTTCGGAACTTCAATCAGCAATGGACGATTTACTTTATTCAAGTGTTTCATCACTGCAAAATATTTAGGTGGTTCGGGTTGATCGGTCAATAGGTAATCGGTAAACCCTTTTTCATCTTCTCCATACTGAAATGCCCAATTGCGGATCATTTCATATCCAACTGTAGAGCTGTGCACTGCTCCCAAAGCCTTTCCACAAGCGGAACCTGCTCCGTGTGCCGCCCATACTTGGACGTATTCCGGAATTGCAGCAAACTTTTTCAACGATTGAAACATTTGTTTTGCTCCGGCTTCTTTTGTTCCGATAATCCCTGCGGCTTTTTCCAACAAATCAGGACGACCTATATCGCCTACAAATACAAAATCACCTGTAAAGAGCATAACGGGTCTGTCCGTTGCCGGTTGGTCGGTCAGTAAAAAACTTATGCTCTCAGGGGTGTGACCCGGCGTGTGCATCACCTCCAAAGTGAGGTTCCCCACCTTGATTATATCTCCGTCTTTCAGACCTTTGTGCGGGAACTGATATTGCCAGTCTTCGGGTCCTTCGTCAGACAGGTACATTGTTGCTCCGGTAACGGCGCTTAATTCCCTTGAACCACACAGGAAGTCTGCATGTATGTGGGTTTCGGTGATGTGCGTAATGCGGAGATTATTTTGATTTGCAATTTCGAGATATACATCTATATCCCTTTGGGCATCAATTACGATGGCTTCACCCGTAGCCTGACAGCCTACTAGGTAACTGCCCTGTGCCAAACTCTTATCATAAACATGTTCAAAAAACATAATCCTTTATTTTTAAAATGGTAAATACTTCTTTTGACACTGCAAATTTCCGTGACTTATTTCTCCTATACAGCTACTTTTGTCACACAAGCGAAATCTATTTTAATATGGTCTCTTTTATGATAATATAAACCCCCATTATCAGCACAAACCAACCGAAAGCAGTTTTTAATTTGTCACCCTCAATTTTTGTAGAGAAATAACTGCCTATCAGTATACCGATGATGGCAATAGAAGTAATGCTTAATAAAAAGCCCCACTTTACGAAAGTGTGGGACAGGGAAAACAAAAATCCCATTAAAGAATTGATGGAAATAATAACCAATGAGGTGCCTACGGCGGTTTTAATCGATAATTTTCGCAGCTTTACCAAAGCTGGAATTATCAGGAAACCTCCCCCTGCTCCAATCAATCCGGTTATCACTCCGATAAAAATTCCCTGTATGAGAATTTGCAGGTAATTGAATTGTCGCTTTTGCGATGCTTCGTCACTTGCTTTTCTGTCTCTCTTTATCATACTGAGCGATGCTGCAATCATCAGTATGGCAAAGAGCAACATCAACAAAATATTCTTGGTTATGGTGTAGCTTCCAACAGTAAAAATGTCATCCGGAATAACTAGAAGTATATACTCCCTGGTAAGAAAAATAGCAGCAACGGACGGGATCCCGAAAAAAATAGCAGTCTTGATATCTACCCATCCTTTTTTGAAATAGGAAAATGAACCTACAAGGCTCGTTGAGCCAACGATAAAAAGAGAATAAGCGGTTGCCAAAACCGCATCTATGCTGAACAGGTAAACCAAAACAGGGATGGTCAGAATACTGTCACCGCCGCCGATTAACCCTAATGCTATACCTATAAAAATTGATGCTAAATATCCCGCTATATCCATAAGATTTCTGAATTTGATACTGCAAAATTGTATCAAATTCAAATCCTATACAGCTACTTTGGTCACATAAGGATGATTTTGTTTCTGCCCAATTTAACTTTACCTATGTCTTCCAATTGCTTTAATAGTCTTGACACTACGGTTCGGGCAGTACCTAATTCGTTGGCTAATTGTTCGTGGGTAATGTTTAAAATATTATTTCCTGTAAGTTCCTGCTTTTTGTACAGTAAGGACAGTAAACGGTCATCCACTTTTTTGAAAGCAATAGCATTGACAATCTCTAAAAGCTCTTCAAAACGCTTATGGTACAAGCGGAAAATATAATCCAACCACTGCGGGTATTCTTTGATGAACAACGCTACTTTATCCATAGGCAGAAACAGAATTTCGGCATCTTCCTCCACTTCAGCTTTTACCTTGCTTGTTTCATTGTGCATCCCACCCAAAAAAGACATAATGCAACTCTCTCCGGCTATGATGTAATACAGCAAAATCTCCCTGCCGTCTTCTTCCGTTCGGATGACTTTCAGCGTTCCTTTGGTAACAATGGGAATAGAACGAATGGAAGCATTTTCATTCAGGATAATACTTCCTGCCTTGTACTCTTTGCGTATGCTGTATTGATAAAGTTTCTCTATCAATTCAGGAGAAGACTTAAATTCTGCTATCTGTTCCAGTTGTTCCATATTTTTTATTGTTTTGCAAATAGATGAAGTGGTTGAAATGAAAGTTCAAAAGTACAGAGAAAATACCTTACTGTTTACTTTTCTATTATTGAAAAATAGGCGAAAATGTCTGTGAATCTATTTGAGAGAAATTGGAATAATATACGGCTATTTTATCTAATACCTTTCTCTTTTTTCCATTTACGTATTCTACTTCTTGCGTTGGTGTATGGGGAAGACGTGTTGAATTGTATCATTCTTCCTAAAGTCCATTTTTCGTACCAGCTTACTTCGTATACTTCCTGGTTCGATTTATTTTCTATCAATTCCAAAATCTGTTCAACGGTTTTGTTCAATTTTTCAATTAAACTATTGAAATCTTCATCTTTATAATCTTCATAGAATTTTTGGGCAAGTTTGTCGAGCTCGTTCCATTTGTAACCAGTTTCGGGAAAATCAACAACTTCTTTATTATCTTTCTTTACGTTCCATTTCAAAACCAACTTGCCCCAACCGAGAAGATAAGCAACCAAATTATTAATGCTCATCAAAGTATTTTTGCAATGTCCTTCCAGTTCTTGAGCAGTCGTCATTTCATAGGGAATGGTAGATAGTTCTTTATTTAATTTGGAAAAATTTTCCGTAATTGCTTTTTGTAATTCTGCTTTATTGGTTGGAACAGCCATTTTTTTTAAATACTTTTTTTGTTTAAATATATAAAATTCATCAATTCAGGCAAGTTCCGAATTCTGTTATCTGTGCTGTTCCATTTCATTAAATTCGTTCCCTTTGAAAGTCCAACTTCAAAATTTTAGTCGCACTTGCCATCAACCGTACAACTATCTCCTTCCGTAACTTCTAAGGTTGTTTCAGGGTTGGATTTTCTCCATTCTGTAAAGGACTTTTCCAGAGTTTCTAAAAAGGATTCAGATGGCTGTGCCCCTGAAACCGCATATTTTCTGTCGAACACAAAGAATGGAACACCATTAACGCCCAGATTTTGAGCTTCCTGAATATCCTGGGTTATCTCATACTTGTATTTTTCGTCATCCAAACTGGCTTTTAGTTCACTTTCTTGCAAACCGAAATCCTTGCCTAGCTGAATTAAGATCGCTGTATCTGCAATGTTTTTGCCCTCGGTAAAAAAAGCTCTAAACAGATGTTCTTCTGCTTCGTTGCCTAATTTTTTGGATTTTGAAAATTGTATCAATTGATGGGCTTTTTGCGAATTAACGATTACAGATTGATCTAAATGATAATCTAATCCTACTTGTGATGCCATTTCTGTTACATTACCCAGCATTCCATTGACTTTCTCTACAGCCATTCCTTTTCGTTTTACCAAATACTGGGCATAACTTTCAGATGCCACTTCGGGAATTGACGCATCCAATTGGAAACTTTTCCATATTACTTCAATATGTTTTTTATCTGCAAACTGCTCCAAAGCGGTTTCAAAATTTCGTTTACCGATGTACAGAATGGACAGATAACATCACTCCAAATTTCTATTTTCATTTTTAAGCTGTTCATCATTTTATTGAGTAAGTTTAGACTTTAGTTTATAGCTCTTTTTTCACTAGGGTAACCAATTCTGAAGCAGGAAAAACGCCCGATTGCCTCCACTTCAATTCCCCATTTTTAAAAATCATCAACGTGGGAACACTACGAATCTGAAGCTGAGTTGCAAGTTCTCTGTTTTGGTCAATATCAATTTTAATAACGGTGACGTCATTGCCCATACTTTGCTTGACTTCATCTACCATAGGACCTTGCATTTGACATGGACCGCACCAAGTTGCAAAAAAGTCAATTAGTATAGGTTTGTCCTGATTTATTATTTCCTGAAAAGTCATCTTCTTAAGATTTAATGCTTTAAAATGTCACTTTAAAAAAAGCCGTCTTTTCAACGACTTTCTTTACGTTATTTTAGCGATGCCTTCAAATTAATTTCTACACTAAGCGCATTTCCTATTGTACACATATCTTTGGCCTTACCCGCAAACTGTTGAAAACGATCGTTATCAATATCAGGGATTTTGGCTTCAAGATTAAGGTTTGAGCTCTTAACTACATTGTTTTCTACTACTAGTGAAACACTCGTTTCAAGACTGTCAGCAGAAATTCCGCTTTCCGAAAGGATGTAAGCTAACGTCATCGCATAACATGTGGCGTGAGCTGAAGCCAGCAATTCTTCCGGATTTGTAAAGCTACCATCACTTTTTGCAAAAAAAGGTTTAAAACTTACGCCATTCAATTCAGAATTCTCTATACCCAATTTTCCGTTTCCTTGCTTAAAACTTCCCTTCCAAACGGCTTTCATATTTATTGCCATAAAATCTATTGTTTAAAAATTATTAACTATACAAAGTTACGTGTGTAAAAATTTGCAGACAATGGACATACGGCACAATGTATAGGACATTTTGCCACCTGCTATTCGGGAATTGCTATTCTTTTAAATTCAAATGGGGATTTCCCTGTTTGGATTCTGAAAAAGCGGACAAAATAAGATTGATCATCATAGCCGAGCGGAGCGGCGATTTCCTTTACTGTCAGATCTGTATTGATCAGTAACCGATATTGAAAAAAAACAAGGTATCCTGCTCCGCTTTATACTCAACAAAGTCAGAAATAACAGTACTTCCGGTCCCCGCAAAGAGAAGAATGTAACAGTCGCCCGATTTATGGCAGGGCAACGAAACACTATCAAATGGAATCGTTGTATCAAATTGCAGATAGCCTATTTTCTTTTGTCCGAAAGATCTTAAAATTTCCATAGTTTGACTATCGAATTACTTCTTCTTTTCTTATGATTTTAAGATCAGAACGTATGTAAAGTTGAGAAAATATCCACTTCCATACAAGTACGTACCAATTTGCAGGATACCTACAAATTGGTTAGAATAGCTGGTTATCAATACATAAGGGTATACAAATCATCAGTTATGATGGCTTTTTTCTTGCTTGGATAGCCTGCTTATGTAGTAAGAATATTTTACGAAAAGCATGGTCGATACCAGTAAAAACAGCGTTGCAGAAGTGAATAAGGCTCTTGTTATTCCTTCGAGATATGAATTTTCAGGATATGCATTCAGTAAAATCAGTGTACCCATTATAAAGATTATGACAGACGAGATCATAATCTTTATTCTTAAACTTTTCAGAACTGATTGCCCTTTCACTTTTTCAGAACTTACAATGCCAGATGTTATTTCTATAGGTTCAAACAATATTGATTGCCCACGCATAAAAACATGTGTTTCACGGATAATAAGGATTGTTGCTATTGATAAACCATGCTTCAATCCGTTTGAAAAATCAGTGTAATTTTGTAAATAATAAGTGTAAAACAGAAATAACAGAACCACAGAAGTACATATTGCTAATGAAAAAAATGTCATTAGCCGATAGAACCGTATTATATAATCAAACATAGATAAAAATATTTGAATGGTTGGGGATTATGCCTCACTCTTTAAACTTGTAATAAAACTGAATTTATTAGCTTTTTGATTACGTAATGTTTCGATGACCTGACTTACTGCCGGGAATTTTACATTACCGTCTGCCTTTATTAATATCTTCAATTGTTTGTCGTGCAGGCCATAGTTTACTTTTCTTGCTGTGGAAATCCAATTGAAAAGTTCATTCGACATATTAGTTGTCGTATCGACAGCGATACCGGGATTAAATGACTTGTCCAAATGTTTATCAGTAGATAAAGACAAAAATTGCTTTAGCTGCCTTAGCGGAACACCTAAAGTTTCCAGTGCTAAAAATTTTTCCCTTTCTTCAGGCGTCAGTCGGATATTGTATTTTTCAATCATAATATCCAAAGTTTGTTCTTTTACATCTCTTTCCGCAAAAGATAAAAGACATTTCCCATCATTGCTCACGGTTATCATTGCGAAATTTTCGTCGGGCATTTTTTCCGTTACCACTGAGGCTGGAACATCTATAGGAATGGGTTCTGGAGTTTTGAATACTGCTGTCATTACAAAGAAGTTCAATAAGAGAAATGTCACATCAGACATTGCTGTCATATCTACACTTGGTGCTGTTCTTTTGATTTTAATTCTTGGCATTGTTGTACAAATTAATTATACAATAGTAAGCATTGTTGACTAATATTAGTCAACAATGCTTACTATATTAATGCGATATTACATTAATATGACAAGGCCAAAAGATCTGCTATTTTTTAAGAAGCGAAGAAAGAGCAGTCAGGCTATCAACTATGGATTTCCAGTCACCACCTTCGGAAATAGTCTCGATATATTTGCTAAAACGTAAATGGGATTCTCTGACAATTTCCTTTCCAAGGTCAGTTAAAGTGATTTTTGAATACCTTTTATCCGCTTCAATAGGCTGTACTTCAATGATATTTTTTTCTATCATATTTGAGATGATGCGGCTCATAGCCTGCTTTGAAATCTGTGCCTGTTGAGCCAACAATTTATTTGTAGTCCCGTCCTCGTCAATATATATCAGCACCTGCATATAGGATAATTGAAATTTGCCGGGCCATAGGTCTTGCAAATTAGCTTCAGCCCATTCTTCAATATCTTTTTTAAGGGCGTATATTATTCTTATATATTGGACAGGCTTTAGAACTTTATTCATATCCATACTATTTCGTGAAACATTTAGACAAACATAATAACTTGGTCAATAGGTACCAAATACTATAAGTCCGTGTCATTCTTGATATGCCATTATTGATGGTTTGCGTTTAGACCGACTTTTTTTCAATTAAATTTTCCAGTCCGAATTCAGCTAATTTATCAACAATAGGCAAGGTCTTAAATCCTAAATCAGTTAGCGTATACTCTACTTTCGGAGGGATTTCAGGATAGACTTTTTTGTTGACTAACTTATTTTCAACAAGCATATTCAATTCTTGAATCAACATTTTTTCGCTGATGCCTGTAACAGCTCTTTTCAGTTCACCATACCGCATTACACCTTCGTTGATTTGAAACAATATCATTAATGTCCATTTACCACCCAGTAAAGTTAAAGATGCTCTCACAGGACAGCTATCATCGCAAGGAGGATTTATTTTCAAGTTTTTTTCCATTGATAATCAGTAATTCTAACCATTTAGTTATGTATCATAACATAGGGGTAAGTACACATGCAAAGTAAGCAATAGTATATTTTTGAACAATATTATTTTAAAATAAAGCAGGGTGATGCAGACAGAAAATGACAGACAGATAGCTATTACGGCTTACAATCCAGTCCTTTCAGATGGGCCTGGCGGCAGACGCTGTCTAAAAGCCTTTTAAAAAAAGCCCGACACTTTTTTGAGTATCGGGCTTTTTTGTTGTCCCTTCAAGGGTTTGTCTTGTATAACTTCGTCACAGCCTGAATAAATCACACAATAATTGAATCGGATTAGAACTGGTAAATCTATAAAAAGTAGTACATACAATCACATAATTTTCATACGAAAACTTCTCCCATCATACGAATTAAACTATCAGCTATCGATCTTGTTTAAGAAGTTCTATTGACGTTGAGATTTCACAAACGAAGGTGCAACATCACCACGGAGTTTAAATATGATCCGCTCTTAGATTGGTTATTAAACTGAATTTATTAATCTTCTGTTCCTGTAGTATGTTTATCACCCTTTTGGCATCAGGGTATTTCATTTTGGAATCGCCTTTAATTGAAAATTTCAGCTCATTGTTCCTAATTTCTTTTTCCGCGTACCTTGCCTGTAAAATCCATTGACTTAGTTCCGAAGGTTTGTCTCCCACCGAATCCGTAGGGATGCCTATTTGAAGTTTACTCTTTTGTTGTTCATTGACGGTTAACCTCAAAAAGCTTTTAAGAACTTTCATTGGCACTCCAAAACCTTCTGTTAATGAGAAATTTTTCTTTTCAGCTTCGGTAAAACCTACTCCATACTGTTCGGACATTCGTTCTAACAGCCTTACTCGGACATCCTGTCCCGGTATACTGAAAAAAACCTTATCAGTGGCTACCGATAAGGTTGCAATCCCATTATCTGGTACTTTAATCTGAACAGTAGATGCAGGAATATCCACTGGTAACGCCTCAGGGGTCTTAAACTGCGAAGTCATAATAAAAAAATTAAGTAAGAGGAAACAGACGTCGCACATTGCCGTCATATCTACCACTGGTGTATGACGCTTCACTTTTATAATAGCCATATTGCATTAATTAGTAAACATAGTTGACTACAAATATGAATAAATTAACTTTACAGTAAACTTAGTTGACTATTTTATTTATGCAAAATGACACTGAAAAGACAATTCATCCCATTTTTACCATTATGGATCACGGCAGCCAAACAGCTTTTTAAGCGCCTATATCATATCAAATACCTCACTATCAGCAAGATATACCCTTATATACGATGCGTTGAATAAAAAACACTCTCTGTTAAGTAGGGTCTAGGGTTGAGCACGATCATAGGAAATTTCTATAGTTTCTAAGAAAACAAGAAGAAAAAAAGGATGAACAATATTGCTCATCCTTTGCGTTTACCTAAACCAGACCTTTCAAATCAATCAGGTTCATTTTCATGTGATTTTAAACACGTAAGCCGGTTGCTTTTTATCCATAGTATCCGGAAACGTCACTGCTAGACCATTCATTGTTTGCTCAAACCTAACTTTATTCTTTGCACCTAAAAGCTGTACTTTATTAGCGCGGTAATTATCTTTATTTAAACTTTTGATCAAGACATTTCCTGTTTCAGGCCATCCCATTACAATAGCGTATAATACATTCCCTTTGGCAGTGAATCTCACGTCTTCGGCGGTAAAAGGCTTATTTTTTCCTTCATTGAACCCTTGTGCCGTTAAAGGGGCAGCATTTTCCATAGCAGGTCCCTCTCCAAAAACATTCCAAGGTCTCGTGCCGATTATGCTCTCGCTATTTACGCTCATCCAAGAGGCGATCCCTTCTACCGTTTTGAGGGCTTCCGAATCGATGGAACCGTCTCCTCTAAGCGGAACGCTCAAAAGAAGGTTTCCATTTTTACTTACCACATCAGCTAGCATATGAATGACCGTTTTGGCACTTTTATAACTTTTATTCTCATAAATGCGTCGATCGTAATGCCAAGCACCGATGCAAGTGCACGTTTGCCAAGGCTCCTTCTCTATCTGATTACTTTGTCCTTTCTCAATATCCCAAACCATACATTTTCGCTGTTGATCATCGAGAATTTTCCCATTAATTACAGCCTCCAGTTTGCCATTATGCTTTTGCTGACTGACATTGTAATAATGTGCTGCAATCCTTAAACCGGCATCGTCTATCGGCCATAAAGGCAATGCAGTATCATCGAAATAAACTAAGTCAGGTTCATACTTATCAATAAGTTCGATCGTCCGGTCGTGAAAATTATTGCAATAGTTTTTGGTAGGCACGTTTACGCCGTTACCCCAATGCCATTGACGATGAATCATTCCATCATCTCCGCTATTTTCGCTTAAGGGGTGATTTTGTGCATAGAGGTCTTGCGGGTCAAATCCATCCCACCATTTATTATTGCCATCAGCTTTTGTGACTTTTCCGTCATAAGGTATATCTTTCAGAGGCCCTTTTTTGTCTGCACGTTGTGCTGTTTCGTACCAAGTCCATGCATGTGCAGCGTGAACGCTCGCGCCGAAACGTAAACCATGATTTTTGGCTGCCTTCGCCCAGCCTGCCATTAAATCTTTTTTTGGCCCCATCTTCGTAGCATTCCATGGTTGGTGACTGCTATCATAGAGATCCATATTATCATGATGGTTGGCTAAGGCAACAAAGTACTGAGCTCCTGCACGCTTGTAAAGATCCAACAACATTTCCGGATCCCATTTATCTGCTTTCCATTCATTGATCACATCTTTGAATCCGAATTTCGAGGGATGACCGTACTTTTGCACATGATAGTTATATTGATCGCTCCCCTCCTGATACATTCCTCTTGCGTACCAGTCACCTCGTTCAGGTTGACACTGGGGTCCCCAATGTGCCCAAATACCAAACTTCGCATCGCGGAACCACTGGGGAACCTCGTACTGCTCTAGCGATTTCCAATCTGGTTTAAAGTTTACTTTAGCTATAGGTGCATTGGTATGTATCTTTGAACCCGCGATCGTTTTACTTAACCAAAACGACGGAATAGCTATTCCCAAAGTTTTTATTACAGTTCTTCTTTTCATGTATTTTTTTTAACGTGTTTGTACTAGGATGAAGTGGGATACAAGATAAATCAGTAACCCACGTTTTGCGTAAGATTTCCGTTGATCTGGAGTTCAGACAGGGGAATGGGCCATAACTCGTTCACACCTGCCTTGAAGTTGCGTCGCTGATAGATCAGATAGCCCTCATCATCCACGGGAAAGTCTTTGTATCCAGCAGGATTATTGGTTAATTTCATCCCCGTGAACTGCCTATTAAGTTCCTGCGCAGCAATACCCCATCGCAGTACATCAAAATACCGTAAACCCTCAAATGCAAATTCAACCCGACGTTCCCGTCTTATTACCGACCGCAAGGATTCTACACCCGTAGCGGTAACTTTAGGCATGGCAACATTCTGCCTTCCCCTCACCAGGTTAATTGTCGCGTCCAAAAGAGTTTGGTCGATAGGGTCGCCAGCTTCCAGTTTAGATTCAAGGTAACCCAATAAAACCTCCGGATAACGGATAATCGCCCAGTTGCCCCCAAAGTTCATCAGGTTTCCATCGAAACTTTCATCCATGAACTTACGTATGCAGTAACCACTCCAATTGTAACGGTTGAATCTATCGGGTGAGGTCGTTCCGGGACGCGCTATGTAAGTCTGCCCCTTGAATACACTTCTGTCGGAGATCAAAACGGTATAATCAAGACGAGGGTCTCTGTTTTCGTAAGGGTTGGATGGATCGTATAAGCCGGATTCTTCAATCGACTTTCCGTCTATGCATTCAAACGCTTTTACCAGTTCATTATAGGGCGAAAACTGATGCCATCCTCCCCAGGTTTCAGGGTACATGTACTGGAGTAACACATGCCCGTACACATCTTCCTGGTATTGCGAAGTAAGAATAAATTCGCTCGTTGCAACGTTCCCACTTGAGAAAAGCGAAGCAAAATCGGGGTGAATACGATACACATCAAAATCTATTATTTTTTTATAGGTCGCTGCGGCTTCCGCCCACTTTTCTTTCGCCATTTGTAAACGGCCAAGAATAGCCAATGCTGCACCCGCTGTAATCCGCCCCTGTTCACTTGCAGGTCTGCTTGCTGGTAAAGCTGCCGCACTTTCTATCAGCTCTGCTTCCGCAAAATCCCAAACTTCATCACGTGAGGCGCGGAGTACATTATTTGCCTCCTCGATGCTCAACACTTTGGTGACCAATGGAACACCTCCAAAATAAAGCGCTAGATTAAAGTATTCATAAGCTCTCAACGTTCTAACCTCACCTATCATAGCGGCTTTCTTGTTTTCATCCATTTCCACTTTGCCGATATTGTCGAGAAAGTTGTTGCAGGCCGTCAACTTTTGATAAGAATTTCGCCAGTATCCTTCCGTTACCCAATAAGCAGAGTTTAATGTACCATCCGTTACTCTGTCCGGTATCAGCTCCTTTTCCGATCCGTTACCCGCCATAAGATCGAGGTACAATAGGCTCCGTGGTGTCCAGAAGTCCTCGCCTTTCCATCCGGCTCCCGTGTTATAACAACCCACCAATGCCAGGAGGGCATCTTTTTCTGTCTTCCAGAAAGTAGCATCCGAGACCGCATCCAAGGGTTGCTTATCGAAAAAATCCTTGCTGCACGCTCCAAAAAGTGTGCATGTGGCCAAAAACAGGTAGCACAACCCCTTTTGGCTAAAATATGTGATGAATTTCATTATTATCTTCATGTTATTGATTATCTACCGTTAAAAATTAACATTCAAGCCAAAAGTATACACACTGGTTATCGGGTAAAAGGGTGTGTTATCGCCTGTGCCCTGTCCCATCTCCGGATCCCAGCCCTGATAAAAGCTGCTCAGGGAAAATAAATTCTGTCCGCTGAAGAAAATACGTAGTCTATCCAACCGCATCTTTCTGGTAATTTTCTCCGGAAAAGAATAACCCAGCTGAATATTCTTGAGGCGCAGAAAGCTTGCGTTCCGATTCCAGAATGTGGAGGGCATAATCGTTCCGGAACCCATATTTAGACTGGTCAATTTAATATATTCTGCATTTCGATCAGGATTGTCGGCACTCCATCTGTTATCGGCCTGCCAGCGCTGAATTTGCCCTCCATTATAAAATGCGAATGCCTGATAAGAGCCCATCTGACGATCAAAACCTGCCAATCCATGAAGTAGAACAGAAAGGTCCACACCTTGGTAATCAAACCTTATGGTGGCGCCATAGCTAAACTTAGGTACGGTATTGCCGATAATTGTCCGGTCATTTGCCGGATCGACAACTCCATCTGGTGCGCCATTGGGCCCGCTTATATCGGCGTATCGCACAAAACCGGATTGCGCCGCATAGGGTTGCCTTGGGTAGGCCGCAATATCGTTTTCGTCAACAAAAAGGCCGTCGGCTACATAGCCGTAAATGGCTCCCAACGGTTGCCCCACAAACAAGTTCTTTGCAATATCTTGCGTTAGGCCATCTGCCAATTTTGTTACCCGGTTTTTCGTATAGGTAAAATTCGGACTAAACCCGATATTCAACTTTCCGATAGAGGTGCGATAATCCATCAGGAATTCAAACCCGTTGTTCCGTACAGAGGCGGCGTTTACCTCAGATGGTGTCAATCCCAGTACACTTGAAACCGTCAAATTATATAGAATATCCCGTGTACGCTTATCAAAATAGTCCATCACGAAGGCAAATTTTCCTTTCATAAGTGAGAAATCGAGACCGATTCCCCTTACCTCTGTTGTTTCCCATGTAATATCGCTGTTTGCCAATGTAGTTAAACGCGCACCTGGGAGCAATACACCACCGATGGGATAATTGTTGCCCAAACTCAGCACATTCTGATAGGGATAATTACCGATATTCTGATTTCCCAACGTTCCCCAGGATGCCCTCAATTTCAAGTTATCGACTCCAGTCACATGCTCTTTAAAGAAAGGTTCCTCAGAGATCCGCCAAGCTGCCGAAACAGAGGGAAACAAACCCCAACGTCCTTCGCTGGGGAAGCGGGAAGTTCCGTCATACCTTGCATTCACCTCAAAAAGATAACGATCTGATAATATATAGTTTACCCGTCCAAAGAATGAGCGCAAGGCCCATTCAGCCGCCGAGCCGGACGATTGCATATTGGCTGATGACCCTGCATTTAGCTCGTGCAATAGATTGCTTGGAAAATCGTCACGGAAAGCGGTGGTCCAGTCTGAGCGGAATTTTTCTTCCGAGTAACCCGCTAATGCATTGATTGCGTGTTTTCCATAAGTCCTGTTAAACTGTAATAGGGACTGAAGCGTTAACAACGAGTTGTCGCCCGAGTTAACGGTCAGATTGTTCGGGCCAACCCGCTTATTTTGGTCAAAAATAAAATCAGACGCAAAGCTATTGTTCGTAAAATTATTATAATTGTATCCCGCTTTACCACTCCAGGTAAGCCCGGGTACTATTTCCCAGGCAAGCTCAGCTCCCCCTAAAAAAAACTTGTTTGCACGGTTTACGAAAGACTCGCTCGAAAGCCATGCTTCCGGACTGAAATTGTCCTGATAGCCAAAGGTCCCGTCCGACTTTCTACCTGCATAAATAGGTCCCTGTCTGACAGCGAAACCGATCATGCTCATCATTTCGCCATCGAATTGCCTTGGCTCATTGGTTTGTGCACTGTTACCCGTCATATTCACCTTCAGCGTAAGGTTATCCAGTATTTTACTATCCGAATTCAGCATGAAGTTATAGCGGTGATAATTATTTTTGGCAACAACACCATCCTGATCCAGGTAGCCTAAGGAAAATAGGTAGGAGTTCTTATCTGAGCCACCGGAAAAAGAAACATTGTGGTTCATCTGAAAGCCCGAGCCCGAAGAAAGCAGGTTTTTCAGGTGCGGTACATTCGGATAATTGTCGGGATCAACACCCGATCGGAACTTATCAATCTCTTCGGGTGTATAGGTTAAAGCTTGGCCAACATTCGTATTTGCCTCATTAAATAGGGTCGCATATTCGTCCGATGCTACAAAATCGGGGAGTTCTGTCACTTTCTGCCAGCCTATAGTGTTATTGTACGAAACCCGAAGTCTACCACTTGTGCCGCGTTTCGTTTCGATCAGAATAACCCCGTTTGCACCACGCGTACCATATATAGAGGCTGACGCAGCGTCTTTTAACACTGAAATGCTCTTTATGTTGTTAGGATCGATGTCATTCATCGAAGCTGCCAGACCATCTATTAGTACTAACGGATCGTTTCCAGCTCCCGAAAAGGTTCCCTGCCCTCTGATGCGTATCGAAGCTGCATCATTTCCAGGACGTCCTGCGCTTTGAGAAACCGAAACACCTGTTGCTAAACCCGCTAGCGCCTGCGAGGCTTGGGTAATGGGCCTGTCTTCAATGTCAGTAGCAGAAACGGACGAAACGGAACCGGTTAGATTCACCTTCTTCTGCGTGCCATACCCTACTACCACAACTTCGTCCAGGTCTGTATAAGATTCGATTAGTCTAATTTGTATAAATCCCCTGTTATTTACAGGAATCTCCTGCTTCTCATAGCCAATATAGGTGAATACCAAAACCGCATCGCCCGGAATATCAGACAAGGTGAAATTCCCTCTGTCGTCTGTCACGGAAGTTCTGTTTGTTCCTTTTACATGTACACTGATACCCGGTAGCGGATTCCCATCGCCGGCAGAAACGACAGACCCCTTAACGATATTTTGGCGGGCGGCCTTTTGTTTCACTCCGAGCGAACCTGGTTGATATCTAACAGCAATTACATTTCCATCTATTTCTTTAAAATCAAGGTCAGTTTGCTTACGGATTTCTTCCAAAACCGTTTTTAAAGGAGTATCCTTGACATTAAGGGCTATTTGCAATGGTATGGAAAGCAAATCCTTTTTATAGGTAAAGGAGACGTTGACTTGCTTTTCAATCATATTAAAAGCTTCCTGAATATTATTGGTTGTCACGTCCATGGAGATCTTTTTGGAAGCCACCGTTTGGGAAAGAGCAATCTCTGCCTTTAACAAGGAAAACGAAAAACAGATCAAAAATAAAGGCAATCCAAACCCGAACGACATAATTACAATTTTTCGTTGATTAGTTTTTTTCATTATATTAGATTGTTTGATTAAAAATTGAACAGCGTCACTGTTGTGCCCGTGGAAAGAAGCAACAGCGACCAATCATGATGGTCGTTATTTCTAAAATAGCGGCCATTAATTTTAATGAGCATTTACATATCTTAATAAGGTTTATAATGTTGGTGTATTAGTTAGCGATCTTGCGTGGTTATTAAAACAAGCTCCCCTTTTTTCTCGTACCCAATATTTAGGGAAAACTTCATGGCCTCTAAAAGTGTACTTAATGATGTATTTTTATAGCGGCCGATCATTTGAAGTTTCCCAATATTCGGATGACTTAACTTAATTTTAATATTGTATTTTCTTTGGATGGCAGGCAGGATTTCAGCAAGACTTTTACCATCAAAAACGATATCACCTTGTTTCCATGCCAGTATTGTTTCTAAATTTTGGTTTCTCAACAAAATCGCCTTTGATTTTTCACTATAAGTGATCAGGTCATTTTTCGTTAATAGCCATTCTTTGTCACTATTAACCTCTTTTACACCCACCTTACCATTTTTTACCGCAACGGTAAATTTTTCATCTTTATATGATTTAACATTAAAGGAGGTTCCATAGACTTTGACTTGCTTTTGTTCGGTTTCTATCACAAAAGGTACCTTTGCATTGTGGGTCACATCGAAAAATGCTTCCCCGCTTATTTTAACTTTTCGCTCCCCCCCATCAAATTTTTCGGGATATTCTATTTTTGAACCAGCATTGAGCCAAACTTTTGTCCCATCGGAAAGTAAGACGGAATCGATCTGACCTAAAGCAACATTTTTCGTAGTGGATACCAAGTTTGTACGTTCCGCTTTCGGGGTCTCGTTATGCGGCAAGAAAAACCACAAAGAAGTAACACATAGCAGTATACTCGCAGCTATTCCAATTTGCCAGCGTATCCGTCGTTCCTTGTTTCTTTTACGAATAGTGGATAGCTCTTGCCTCAAATCATACCTTAATTGATCTTCTATCAAAGGGTCCAATTCACCGGATTCCAATAGTCTAAAAAATAGCGCTACTTCAGAACGGCTAGCGGCCCCACTGAGGTAACGGCATATTAATGTTTTATAAAAATCGAGGTCTTCCATAATTGCTTATAGAAGTAAAGACAAAAAAAAATGAAAAGAGGCCACCCCTCTTTTCATTTTTTTTCTATAGAATTGATTTCAGGAGGAAAAACAGGACTAGGGGTAAATTCAGATCATGCTGTAAATACTTTTTCAAGGTATTGATGCACCGGATCATATGCTTTTTGATTGCACTTTTGGAGACACCTAACATTCTGGAAGATTCTTCGTAACTTTTCCCTTCAACTCTACAGAGCTCAAACACCCGCTTTGTTTGGGTCGGCAATCTATTGAGTATCTCCTGAAGCTTTACTTGATATTCTTTATCAAGAACATGTTGGTCGACACTATTGATACCAAGTTCAAAACTTTCTAAAATACGCTGCTGTTTGATACGATCTGTTGCAATTTTGTGTAAATAGTTGAGTGTATAATTTTTTACGACGATGAATAAATAGGATTCAAGCGATACAACACGGATAAGTTTGGTTCTTTCGATCCAAATTTTCGTAAAAATTTCCTGTACAACGTCTTCAACTAAAACATCTATTTTAAGGTACCGCTTAACCACGCGTAAGACAACTGGGTAATAGGCCTTGTAAAACAGATTAAAGGCACTATGATCTCCATAGCCAATAGCTTCTAAAACATCTTTACTTATTTCAATAGATGCCATAGCACATTTATCTCCAGATTGTTATTAGGTCCACAAAAAATTTCGGTTTATATCCCAAACTTACATAAAAATCGGGAATATTAATCGCGTTCAATAAAAATGACGGCCACCTCGCCCCTCCTCATTATCATTTATAATGAACTAAAAAATAAAGTAATATGGAGAGATTTTGCAACTTTGATGTGCATATTAGGCCGAATCAGGCGAACAGGTTGAGGTAGTTTCTGGACGTCAACACCAGATCTGGATAATCTCGGGGGTAAATTAGTTGAGCATCATGTCGGTAATACCTAATACAGGGAAACAAGTGCAGGCCTGCACTTGTTTCCCTGTATCATTAAGAAATCACCAGTTTTCTTTGCTCTGTAGCGTCTGCGCGCCAATATTTTTTACTTAATTTTATGACCAATCTACATGATAGTTATTTTGTATTTGATCGGTTAGATTTCACTATCATTAACCAATTCAAACAACTAATTAATTAATCCATATTATGAGTCCTTTATATTGAAAAAGTAACTGGCAAGTTACTCCAATTCTCCAAAAAACGCAGGAAATAACTTTCCTGTGAATCTCAATTTTTTACAATGGTCATTTACTCCTTCATGTAAAGAGAGATTAAAAGCAAGTATGTTCGATATGATAAACCATCGAATCGATTGATTCAGCCGAATTCACCTCCTTTAGTTTACTTATATTGTTTTTGTCATCTGCTTCGTATGACAGCTCATATGTACCAATAGTCTTAATACGATTTTTCGGAAACTTACCAAAGTATCCGCCGGATGTTAGAACGGCCATTCCGACCGGATTAAATATTGGTGTAGGTGTTCTGTGTAATGAACTAATATGATAAATCGGGGTGGTGCTGTGGATTGGAAGATTAGAGAAATCCGTATTGGCATAATAGGTAAGCTTTATATCCTCATCATTCCCATTGAGTCCATCATGGATATTGACCAAATTTCCGTCTTCATATGAAAACAAAACTTCTCTGTCTTCTTCTTTTATGCGAGACAAGTATCCTTTTTCATCATATACAAAATCCAGTACTAGATAATCTTTGGCTTCGGTCTCCCAAGGCGCCATCCATACACGCCTAAGGTGAGTAATAAGACCGTTTTCATTTAATGAGTAGTAGTCGGTTACAGTGTTGGGAGCTTCTCCTGCATATTTCAGAATCACGCTGTCATCATAATATTCGAAAGAAATCTGATTGTTTCCCACTGGAGCCAATATAACGCGTCCTTGCGCATCATAACCGAACGGTGTTTGCGCTGGATTTCCAGATCGATCTCCCATATACCAATTGCTCGTGTAAAAGTTCACACGGCACGGCAACTCGGGCTCGGGCTCCGATTCTAATAACGGGCTGTCGTCCGAACAGCTTATAAATAATAATGCTATCCCTAGAGCGGTAAATATAAATGGTTTGATATTAAGCAACATCGTTGTATAATTATTTTAGCGTAAAAAATTTAGTGGAAAAATTATCTGATACTGCCTTCATCTCATCTTGTTGCTGCGCTCCGACAACAGGTGTCTGCCAAGTGTCAAAGGAACCGAGAAGGCTAAGTACATCACCTTTAAACTCAATTCTTGATGGTATTGCCCGGGCAAGATTAACGGGAGCTTTAAAATCGAGCTTCACTGTTCGATAACTATCGTTCAGTCCTGTTTCAATCTTAACGATCTTAGTTGTACCGTCCTCTGCCATACCTTTTAGTGAACTGAAGATATAGCTCGTGTGCCACATCCACGAGATATTTGTCATACCTGTCATAGCGGACAGTTCACCTGAGGTTATACTGAGGTTGTCGTTAAGTTCACTATCGACACCGATACCGAACTCGATTGCGGTGTAGGTTTCAATAGGCAGGTTTTGTAAGTCTATCTGCTCCCGCTTTCTGGCAGGATAGGTATAAGCTCCATCCTGAATAGCAATGTCCTTAGTTTCCTCGATCAGGTAATAAGAGTTTGGGATTTCGATCCATTCACCATTCTGTTTTTGTAATCGAATATTGCTTACCCAATATCTAAAACTATTAAATGTATAGGTCTTGCCATCAATGTCGAAAGCCTTATCAAGCGCAAAATCCTCGTTGCCTACGACATTGTCAAATTCGATGGAAAGATTTCCACCAACTACTTCCACAAGTTCTGTGTCCTTAGAACAAGATGCCATCATTGTCAATAATGCGATAGAAAAAAAACTCTTTTTGATCATTTGTTTATTGTATTGTGTATAATTAATTTTATTTGGATGTACGATATAGATGTTCCACCTGCTCCCAGTTTACAATCTCCCACCATTTATCGACATAGTCGGCCCGCTTGTTCTGATAGTTCAGATAATAAGCATGTTCCCACACATCGAGTCCCAAGATTGGAGTACCTTTGAATGGCGACACATTCATTAAAGGATTGTCCTGATTGGGTGTCGAACCAATTTTTAATTGATTGCCGTCTTTTACCAGCCATGCCCATCCCGAGCCAAACTGTCCTAATGCGGCTTTAGAAAATTGTTCTTTAAACGAGTCGAAAGATCCAAAACTGCTTCTAATCGCTTGGTCAAGCTGTCCTGTTGGTACATTGTTGTCTGTTGGTTTACGGAGAATAGACCAGAACAGTTCGTGGTTAAATGCTCCTCCCGCATTATTGCGGAGCTTCGTAGAATAGTTCGATATACGGGAAAACAAATCCTTTACATGAGCTGCCGATACGTTTTCCGAAATAATGGCTTCGTTCGCACTGGTGATATATGTCCCGTAGTGACGCACATAGTGTATTTCCATAGTAGCCGTGTCGATGACAGGCTCCAGTTCATTATAGGAATAGTTCAGGCTTGCCTTCTCAAATTTGAATTTGCTAGTTACCTTCGATCCTAGCGTACTATCTGCAAATGTCTCATTGGTTAACAATAAACCGGTAGCCAGTGTTAAACTACCTCTAACAAAATCTCTTCTATTTGTTGTTTTCATGATAAATGGATTTTAGTTCCTAATTCGTTCTTGCATCTTCCTGTCTTAAATATTCCAGTATAGACTTTGCTTCCTGTTCATTTAGGCCAACACTGACCATCATACTTTCGAAGTCGTCTTTTATGGCAAGTGCATCTGGATCCTTATCAAACATTTCCTGTGTATTTAATAGCAGATTCAGTATCCATTCCGGTGTTCTTTTCTTCGTTACACCTTTCAAAGCTGGGCCAAGCTTGTTTTCGCTGTATTCATGACACATCGTACACTTCACGATGAAAAGTTTATTTCCTTCATCTGCAACAGTCTGGTCAAATTCAGGTTGTGTAAATGACGTTATAGGTCCGATCCCTTTATTGCCTTCTTTAAGGTAATCGTGGACGACCATTTCTTTAGGTTGGTCTGCTTTTGTCTCCGGTGGAGCTGTTGAACTGTTTGTCTTCGAATTGTTGTTGCATGCAATAGCTGTAGCGAGAAGACCAACGGCTAATATTATATTTAATCTTTTCATATATCTATTTATTTTAATGGTGAAATCAAAAGGAGAATGATACATGGGTCATAAAACGATTTTCAGCCTTTATACGTCCATCTGCGAGCTTTTGGTTGATCGGAGTCTGAAAATTTCCGCCAATAGAGATTGCCCCGACATTGATCTCAACACCTGCAATTCCCATCGTAGAATGTCCACCAGACTGGGTAACGTCAAAGCGGTTATAAAGCACATCTTTTGGCTGTGTTTCATATAGCACACCTGCATTAGGAGAAATACGTACTTTGTTCTTTATATTGAACTTATAGTATCCAAGTGCATTAATCGTTAATTTGTTGGCATAGCGATAATCATGTTTATTTTCTGTATTGATCTTATACGTTGCATTGACGTTGAGTCCGGCATCCATCAAACGAATGTCGTAAGCCGCATTGATCATAAAATCTGTACTCGCCGTTCCTAATTGGAAGTTATTCGGAGCACCCATCTCTGCACTGGATTGTTCGCTGGTATCATATTTACCGGTAGGCGCCTTGATTCCTGCCCCCACCCATAAGGACTGCATAAGAATTTTGTTCTTTCCTGTCGTACGGACATCATCCAGAAGTTTGTAATGCCCCATAACAACAATATCACCAAGCCCGTTCTTCTTTCCGGTTTCCAAGCTGTTGTTACCAATAGTCCGCTCATTAAAACTATACGGAATTATCGCCATTACCCGCCAACGTTCTCCGAAATTCCATGCGCCCCAAAGCTCCATCGTACGATAGGTTTCATTCGTTGAATTTGGTGTACGGATACCGTTAGGGCCGAGGTGGGTCTGTAGTCTATTCTGTTGGTATCGTAAACCGACAAAACGTTTGTTGAAGTTCGGTAAGATGCCCAAGTAGTAGCTTCCAACACCACAGCCGCATACATCACAGGCTACTGACATGGGTATGTTTGCAAAAAGTGCGACAACGGAAAAAATCGATAGTATTATTCTCTTTCTCATATTTTAATAGCTAATTGACTATAAAATCAGAGCCGAATGGTTCTGAAAGTAATTTGTTCGACAAAAAGGCAGGGTCTTCCAGTGTTTTCAGAAAGGCCATTAAATCTGTTTTTTCATCCTCGGTCATGGCAATGCCCAATGTGCCGTTAGATTGACGGAACAGTGGATCCAATGTCGGTGAATCTACCATATCATGGCGATAATGGTCGAGCATACGGCTAACGGTCAGATAGCGTCCGTCGTGTGTATAAGGCGCGGTAAAGGAAAGGTTCCTTAAAGAGGGTACCTTGAATCTGTATTCGTCCTTTACGTTACCCGTTACAATAGCTCTTCCTTTGTCATTACTTCTATTGGGACGTATACCATTGTTACGATAACTAAGATCCGTGAACAAGGGTTCTTTGTGGCAGTTCGCACAGTTATTCTGGAAAAACAGATAACCCCGTTTTTCCGATTCTGAAAAAGAAGCACCTTTTTCCTTACGCATCACTTTGTCGTATTTGGAATCACTACTGGTAGCCATGAGCATAAATTGCGATAAGGCCCTAAAAAACAACACATCTGTAATCTCCTCCGTACCGAAAGCTTTCTTGAACAGCGCAGGATATTCCGGACGTGCCCTTAATTTGAGTAGGATGTTGGGTACCGTCTCGTCCATCTCCACCTCACTATGGATAGCATTTACCCCTGACAGGTCGAGATCAAATACACCGCCATCCCAAAAGAACTCATTGTGCCAAGCCAAGTTCATAATCGGCATGGGATTACGTGTCCCGAGCCGGTCATCAATCCCGTGACTTACGTCATGACCGTGGTGTGTAAATCCAGCGCCCTGTATATGACAGCTCCCACAGGCGATTGTATTGTTTCGCGAAAGCCTTGGTTCATAAAACAACTTTTTCCCTAATTCAAAACCATCCTTTGTCACCGGATTTCTGGAAAGGTCATAGGCAGGCTTCGGAAAATTGGAAGGCTGTACAAATCCAAAGAATATCTCCTCGTCCTCCAAAATGTCATTTCCTTTTTTGCAGGCCCATATCAGGGCAAGAATCGTGGTAATAACTATTATTTTCTTCATCTCTTCCTTGTTTTATTAATTCGAGGAAAGCTCCTCTTCACTTCGCACATAGTTCTCGGTATGGTCATGCGTAAACAGGGATTCAAAATTACCCGCGATATTCCCACTATCCTCTTTATTGAACATAACGTTAGGTTTATCCGCTATACTCAACTTATACGGGCCATTAAAGATCTGCATCAGGTCAACCATCAAATGGACATTGCTCCTTAAGTCTGTTCTCACATGCGCCAGATGGTCCCCACTGGTTTTGGTCAGGTCAACTGTAATGACTTTGATATTGTTCATTGCTTCCGGATCGTCAAAAGGATAACCGAAACCTCCGATATGATATTTGAATTGTTTATTACCAGTAGGGTCACCTTGCTGATCATCTGTTACCACGTCACTATTCCCTTCCAGTTTGAAGAAGATATAACCCTGGCTCCATGTCCAGAACATACCCGCATGGCCTTCTCCCGGATTGAAGGAAAGCACCCCAGTTCTTCGTTCCATAGGCATCATGTTTCTTTCCTGATCGACGCCGATCATAAACTCAACTTTCGTATAATCTCCTTCCGGCACTTTGACCTTTGTAAAACGGGTCGTTCGATCTGATCCATCTACCATAAAATAACTATCGTCCTGCGGAACGGTATAACTACTTCCATCAGCTTTGTAAAGCTTGATATTGCTGATGTAGTACATCAGGATACGTATACTGAATTGCTCGCCCTTTGCATTTCGGTACAGATAGTTAGGGTCGATATATAATCGGTCTTCCCCAACGATATGGTCAAACTCAATAGAGAAATCGCCCATTTTAGTTTCGTCAATAATATCGTCATCCTTTTTACAGGCCGATAGGAAAAAGCAAAACGCTATAAGTGCGGTCGCCATATTCTTCCAGTTTCTTTTTATCATTTTATATTTCATATCAATTATTTAAAAGGACTTGAAAATTCCCTGTTTTTTAAAAATGTCTCATCGGTCAACGCATTCAGAAAGGACTTAATGTCCTCGACTTCTTTGTCTGTCATGGGTATGCCGACCCGGTCATTGTTCTGGTATAATACCGAAGCTGTAACAGGGGTATCTTTAATATCGAAACGATAATGATTTAGTACCTCATCTATCGTTTTAAACCGTCCATCGTGCATATAGGGTGCGCTCACCATCACATTACGCAGCGTGGGGGTTTTGAAAGCACCCAAATCCAGTGGACTGTAGGTAATACGGTATCTGCCCCAATAAATTCCCTCATGCGATCCGTCCGAGAAATCATCGTCTATCCCATTATTGTGGAAATCATTATCCGTAAATAATTCCCCTGCGTGGCAAGAGCCACACTTTTGGCGAACCAGATTCAGTCCGCGAAGCTGGTCGGCAGATAGCGCGTCCAGCTGCTCTCCCCGACGGTATAAGTCGTATGGAGCATCTGCCGAGATCAACATCCGCTGGAATTGCGATAGCGCCATAGCTGTTCGATGCTCGCTTGGCAGTTCCCCAAATGCTTTGTGAAATAGCTCCACATAAGTAGCATCTGCCCGCAACCGTTCCACCAGCACGGGTAGGTACATGCCCATCTCATCTGCATGTGTCAGCGGACCAAATGCCTGCGACTCCAGATTGGTCGACCCGCCATCCCAAAAAAGGCCCTTGTCTGTCCACGCAAGATTGATCAACGTAGGTGAGTGCCGCTCCAGAGGCTTACCCGATACACCGGCTGTAGTAATAGCCACTCCATCGGAAAAGCCTTTGCTTTGGTGGTGACAACTTGCACAGGAAACCTGCTTGTTGGCAGACAGAATCGGGTCGTAGAAGAGTCTCCGGCCCAATTCAACTCCCGTTTTGGTCAGAGGATTTGAGGGCAGACCCGTTTTGGGATCAATAGCGGATTCCACTGCTTTGGGAAAAAATACAGGCTGACGAAAGGCAAAAGGAATCTCCTCCTCGCCGGTAATGGGTAGGTCATCATCCTTTGAACAGGATAATACGCCGAACAACCCCACCAAAAGGACGAAGACTCCAGTGATATGTTTATTTCTTAGCTTTACAGACATTAATTTGCTTCCACAGAAACCGAACCCGCTTCTTTGAATGTTAACGATTTACTTAAGAAAGTATCGCGAAAAGCTATCATCAGTTCTTTTTTACTTTGGCTAATGCTGTTGTTGGTCCATGGCTGATCGGTAGCTGATAGCAATTCTTTGACATTCACGTCCAAAGTGATTTTTGCCGAGTTTTGAGCATCAACTTTCAATGGTGTAGCCAGTTCTATAGTTTTTTCAGCGCCATCAAACAGTTCGTTGGAACCTGTTTCCCACGACATTGCCTTCGAAGTTGGTGCCCCGTCTGCCCAATGTATAGTACCGGCCAGGGTCAAAAATTTGTAACTCGTGAACCACATCCAGCCATCACTGACACCCATTCCGTTCAGAGAACCTAGTTCCCCTGCGGTCAGGGTAATATTATCATTGTATTTTTTATCTACACCAATAGAAAATTTAATGGCCTTGTATTCGCCAAAAGGGATCTCCTTGATCATCACTTCTTCGCGCTTGGTAGCCGGATACTTCTCTCCATTGACCAAATGTGGTACAACTATTTCGTTAGTTTCTTCCACCAGATAATAGGAATCCGGTATGGCATGTTCTTTATTATCTTTATCAACCAGTTTGACATTGCTTACCCAGTAACGGAGAC